>NZ_WBPF01000009.1 GCF_008923725.1 Bacillus sp. CH140a_4T | reverse complement strand
CATAAGTGACAGCCGAAGCCGCCTTTCAATTTCGAACCATGCAGTTCAAAATATTATCCGGTATTAGCCCCGGTTTCCCGGAGTTATCCCAGTCTTATAGGTAGGTTACCCACGTGTTACTCACCCGTCCGCCGCTAACTTCTTGAGAGCAAGCTCTCAATCCATTCGCTCGACTTGCATGTATTAGGCACGCCGCCAGCGTTCATCCTGAGCCAGGATCAAACTCTCCAATAAAGTTAGTTTGTCTAGCATCTAAAAATAAAAATTGACGTTTCACGTTGTTTGTTTCGTTCAGTTTTCAAAGAACTTGTCTGCCGCTCAGAAGCGACTTTATCAATATAACATTTCGTTATATTTTCGTCAACAACTTTTTTCAATAAGTTGTTTTTCGTTTGTTTTGCTTGTTACCTTTCGTGGCAACGAATATAAATATACCAGTTTGATTATTAAAATGCAATAGTTTTTCTAATAAAATTTTTAACTTAGTAAAAAAGTATAAAAACAGCACATTTCTTCTATATAAATATAATTTCTCGCACCATCAAGAGCTACTATCCCCACGTAGCTCTTACTCAAATAAAAAAAGCTTTGGAGAAATCTCCAAAGCTTAGTCTTGTTTATGACGCATAGCAGGGAATAATAATACATCACGAATAGATGGTGCATTCGTTAATAACATAACAAGACGATCAATACCAATTCCTAGTCCACCTGTAGGAGGCATACCGTACTCAAGAGCTTCAATATAATCATCATCCATCATGTGAGCTTCATCATTACCTTGTTCGCGCTCTTTTAATTGCGCTTCAAAACGTTCTTTTTGATCAATCGGATCATTTAGCTCAGTGAATGCATTTGCATGTTCACGTGCAACGATAAATAATTCGAAACGATCTGTGAATCGTGGATCTTCGTCATTCTTTTTCGCAAGTGGCGAAATTTCTACCGGATGACCGTAAATAAATGTTGGTTGGATTAATTTATCTTCTACTTTTTGTTCGAAGAATTCATTTATAATATGACCAACTTCCATCGTATCCTTAATACCTACATTATGTTCTTTTGCAAGTTCACGCGCTTCTTCTACACTCATTGGATTCCAGAAATCTGCTCCAGAATGTTCCTTGATTGCATCTACCATATGAAGACGTGTCCATTCTGGTTCTAGATTAATTTCATAATCACCATATTGGATTGTTGTTGTGCCTAGTACTTGCTTCGCAATATGAGCAACCATATTTTCTGTTAGTTTCATAATATCTTTATAATCAGCATACGCTTCATATAATTCAATCATTGTAAACTCTGGATTATGACGAGTTGATACACCCTCATTACGGAATACACGACCGATTTCATAAACTTTTTCTAATCCACCCACAATAAGGCGTTTTAAATGAAGTTCAATTGCGATACGCATGTATAATTCCATATCTAACGCATTATGGTGCGTAATGAAAGGACGCGCAGAGGCTCCACCTGCAATTGCATGCATCATAGGTGTTTCCACTTCAAGATAACCATTGTCATCTAAGTATCTTCTCATTTCACGAATGATTTTACTGCGAGTAACGAATGTTTCACGGCTTTCCATACTTGTGATTAAGTCTAGGTAACGTTGACGGTAGCGTTGTTCAACATCTTTTAATCCATGATATTTATCCGGTAATGGACGAAGAGATTTCGTTAATAGTGTAAAGCCCGTTGCTTTCACTGAAAGTTCCCCAACGTTCGTTTTGAACACTTTACCTTCAATACCTACTAAGTCACCTAAGTCTGCTGTTTTAAATAATTCATACTCTTCATCTCCAACAGCATCTTTACGAACATAAATTTGAACTTGTCCATGTAAATCTTGAATATGTGCAAATCCAGCTTTTCCTTTACCGCGTTTCGTCATAATACGACCAGCGATAGAAACAGAGATTTCTTTCTCTTCTAATTCTTCTTTAGAGAACTCTCCATATAAGCTTAATAAGTCATTTGTTGCATTTGTACGTTCAAATCGTTTACCGAACGGATCGATCCCTTGCTCACGTAAGTTATGTAACTTTTCACGACGAACAAGCAATTGGTCGTTTAATTCTTCGTGGTTCATGTTATCCATGGTATTGATATCACTCCAGCTCTATTAATTTTTACAATATATACAGTATAGCATTTTCTACTCAACTAGAAAAACTGCCAGCAACTAGCTGGCAGTTCTTCTTTCTTTCACGTAATTATAGGAAGTGTATAGAAGAATGTCAATCTTCTATATCTATTATTAACCAACGTGAATTGTTTGTTGTTTCGCTTCTACTTCTTCTACAAACGCACCTAATACATTCGCAAGGTCCTCACGCGTATTACAAGCATTGATACCATTACGTACAGTTGCATTACCACGAACACCCTTTAAATACCAAGCTGCATGCTTCCTCATCTCTCTTACAGCGACATTTTCGTTCTTTAAATCGATAAGACGATCTAGGTGCAACATACATACGTCAATTTTCTCACGCACTGTCGGTTCCGGCATTAATTCACCTGTTTCCAAATACTTTACCGTACGATAAATCATCCACGGGTCCCCAAGGGCAGCGCGACCAATCATAACACCGTCTACACCAATTTCATCAAGCATACGCTTTGCATCTTGTGGCGTTTCGACATCACCATTTCCGATAACCGGGATATTTACAGCTTGCTTTACTTGTTTAATAACATCCCAATCCGCTTTCCCTTCATACATTTGTACTCGTGTACGCCCATGAACTGCTACCGCTTGTCCACCAGCACGCTCAACAGCTTTTGCATTCTCAATTGCAAAAATATGGTCTGCATCCCAACCAATACGCATCTTAACTGTAACTGGCTTTTCAACAGCATCTACAACTGCCGCTACCATTTCATATATTTTATTTGGGTCTAAAAGCCACTTTGCTCCCGCATCACACTTAATGATTTTCGGTACTGGGCAACCCATATTAATATCAATAATGTCTGCTGTCGTATATTTATCTACGTATTTCGCAGCATCTACAAGAGTTTCTTTCTCTCCACCAAAAATTTGTAAACTTAATGGCTTTTCTCTTTCATCAATATATAACATATCTAACGTTCTTTTGTTATTAAGTAATATTGCTTTATCACTTACCATCTCAGCACAAACTAAGCCTGCACCAAATTCTTTTACTGTCAAACGGAATGCAGAGTTACACACTCCTGCCATCGGTGCTAACACAACCGGGTTTTTCATCTCAATATTTGCGATTTTTAACACTCGACTTACTCCTTCCTTCATAGTTACTTTGGCATTAACTCATCTATGGAGACCTTTAATGCTTTAGCAACTTCTACTACAAAATCTTGGGAAGGCGATCGATTCCCTCTCTCAACTTCACCTAAAACAGATACAGATACCCCTAATTCTTTTGCAAAACCTTCTTGTGTATAACCTTTTAGCTTTCGAAAAGCACGAATGCGTCTTCCCCATTTTTCTGCTTCCATACCGTTACTCCCTCTCGCCTTTTCATTTCTTCTACTTGTGAACGTGAAATGTTTTGTTTTATATCTTGATTAATCTCTAACAACGGAACGATAACAAAAGCTCTTTCGAACATCCGCGGATGCGGAACAATAAGATTCTCTGCTTCAATATTTTCTTGATTATATAGTAAAATGTCAAGGTCGATGGTCCTCGGACCCCACCTAATTTCCCTTTTTCTTCCTAGATCATTTTCTACTCTTTGCGTTACTTTCAATAACTCTTGCGGTGAGAAATTGGTAGAAATTTTTATAACTAAATTTAAAAAGCAACTTTGGTCAGTATAGCCAACTGGTTCCGTTTCATATACAGACGAAACATCCTCAACTTGGATATAGGGATTTTTATTTAGAAACTGAATCGCTTCAGTTAAATACGTATAACGCTCTCCAATATTTGAACCTAATGCAATGTACGCTATATTATTCATGGACGTTCTCTCGTAATTTCCACTGCTACAGCACGATAGTGTCCCGGTATCGGCGGATCCGGTTTAATTACCTTTATTGTACATCTTGAAATACTCTCATATTGTTTCAATATATCTGTAGCGATATTTTCAGCAATGCTCTCTACAAGCTTATACGTTCTATCTTCAACAACTTTCCTACATAATTCGAAAAGCTCTCCATAATTGACGGAATGCTCTAAGTCATCACTTTCCCCTGCCTGTTTCAAATCCAATTCCACTGTTAAGTCTACTTTAAATCTCTGTCCCAATTTATTTTCCTCTGGGAATACACCATGATAACCGTAAAACTCCATATCATGAATATAAATTTTATCCAATTACTTTACCCCCTTACCAATCATCGCATCCATCATCTTAGCCATACGCGCCATTTCCTTCACATCATGAACACGAACAAACTCACAGCCCTTTTCAATGCCAAGACAAACGGTAGCTCCCGTTCCCTCAAGACGTTCCTCTACCGGTAAATCTAACACATGTCCAATAAAGGACTTTCTTGAAGTACCTAAGAGAACTGGATAACCTAGTACGTTTAACTGCTCTAAATTACGCATCGCTTCTAAATTTTGTTCGGGTGTTTTAGCAAAACCAATGCCTGGGTCTAAAATGATATTCTCATCTCGCACACCAGCATCTTTAGCAATTTTAATACTGTCATATAAATCAGCAATCATATCAGCCATTAAATTGCGGTAATTCATGTTATCGCGATTATGCATCAAGATAATAGGTACATCGTAATGAGCTGCAACTTCAGCGATTTTCGGTTCCGCCTTCGCTCCCCAAACATCATTAATAATATGAGCGCCCGCTTCGATTGCTTGTTTTGCAACTTCAGCTTTATACGTGTCGATAGAAATAGGCAATTTCACTTCTTTTGAAACAGCCTGAATCATCGGAACAACTCGCTTTATTTCTTCTTCCACTGATACTTTAGCAAAACCCGGGCGAGTAGATTCGCCGCCGATATCAATAATATGAGCACCTTCATCTCGCATTTCTTTTGCATGGCGCACCGCAGCCTCTACCTCGTTGTAACTCCCACCATCGGAAAACGAATCTGGTGTTACATTTAAAATTCCCATAATTAAAGTTTTTTCATTTAAGTTCAATGTATATTCGCCGCAGCGCAAATCATAATCCCACTTCAAACTACACATCTCCTCTTCACAATTCATTTCTGCTCCACAATCTCTCTCTCTGCATTACAAAAAGATTTATAAATCTTTTTGTAACCATACCTACTTTACCCGGGAAATCTCGTCCCTCTATATGATAAAGTGGAACAATTTCTTGAATCGAGTTTGTTACGAAAACTTCATCAGCTGAAAGTAATGTATCTTTTGTAAAGAAACCTTCCTTTACTTCTATACCCAGCTCTTCAGCAACCTTTATAATAAACGCACGAGTGATACCATTTAAAATCCCTGTTTTTAACGAAGGTGTATACAAAATATCACCTTTCACGAAAAAGAGATTCGAAACAATCCCCTCTGCAACATAACCTGCTTCAGTAAGGAAGATACCTTCCTTATTCACAACATTTCCAATTTCACGTTTTCCTAAAATGTTATTTAAATAATGATGAGACTTTAAGCGAGACGCACCCTCTGGTGTATTTCGCACTTGTTTTAAAACAACCCCTTCTTTTTCCACTACATCTCCCGGGGCTGCTAAAGGTTTTATAAAAACAATAACAGACGGCTCTTCATACATTTCCGTTTGCAATCCAATTTCATCTATACCCGCTGATACATTAAAACGTACATATGCATGCTCTAATTCATTCTTAACGAGTAAATTCTTCAAAATAAGCAGCACTTCATCTTTCGTCATTGTCCATTTAATTTGCAATATATCCAGCGCATCCATTAAACGGTCATAATGATCATCCAACAAGAAAGGATGACCATTATAAATACGAAATGTCTCAAAAACTCCAAGACCATATAAATAACCATGATCATAAGGAGAAATTCTCGCTTCACTTGCTTCTACATACTCACCATTTACGTAAATTAACACGATGTCACACTTCGACTGTATTTACGAATGAAATTCTGCAACAACTCTTTCCCGTGGGAAGTCATAATTGATTCCGGATGGAACTGTACACCTTCAATCGGTAATGTTGTATGACGGAGCGCCATAATTTCCCCTTCTTCTGTCCAAGATGTTACCTCTAAGCATTCAGGTAACGTCTCTTTCTTAACGATAAGGGAATGATAACGTGTCGCAGTAAACGGATTAGGAATATCCGAAAAAATCGTCTTTCCGTCATGATGCATAAGCGACGTTTTCCCATGCATTAAGCGCTCCGCACGAACAACCTCTCCACCAAACACTTGTGCAATGGATTGATGCCCAAGACAAACCCCAAAAATCGGAATCTTTCCAGCAAAGTATTGAATAACCTCCATACTAATACCCGCTTCATTAGGACTACAAGGACCTGGCGAAATCATTAAAAAGTCTGGTTTCATATTCTCAATATCTGAAATAGTCACTTCATCGTTACGTTTAACAACAAGCTCTTGTCCAAGTTCTCCAAGAAACTGCACTAAATTAAATGTAAAAGAATCATAATTATCAATCATTAATATCATTTCTCTCACCTAACCGTTTCTTCGCTACGTTCTTTTGCACGCCATAAAGCAATCGCCTTTTTTAACGACTCTTTATATTCATTTTCCGGATTCGAATCAATTACAATTCCCGCTCCTGCTTGTACATGCGCTTTTCCATCTTTAGCAAGAAGTGTTCTAATTACAATATTCAATTCTGTATCTCCAGAATAACCGATCCAACCGATTGAACCTGTATAAATCCCTCTGCGAACAGGTTCTAATTCTTCAATAATTTCCATCGTACGTATTTTCGGGGCACCAGTAATTGTTCCCCCAGGGAATACAGCCTTCACTAAATCAAAAGCATCTTTATCTTCATCCACCTCACCACGCACATTAGAAACAATATGCATAACATGTGAGTATTTCTCTATTACCATAAATTCATCTACTTCTACAGTGCCATACTTACAAACACGCCCTAAATCATTTCGTTCTAAATCCACAAGCATGACGTGCTCTGCTCTTTCTTTTTCGTTCTCAATTAATTCTTTTGCTAATTCTTCATCCTCTTGCTCATTCGCCCCTCTAGATCTCGTTCCAGCAATTGGTCTTGTACTTACCTCGGTTCCTTTTTTCTTAATTAGCAACTCTGGCGATCCACTAACAATTTGAAAATCCCCGAGCTCCAAGTAACCCATATATGGAGATGGATTAATTTCACGAAGACTTGTATAAATTTCTAGCGGGTGTGTTTGTAACGTTCTTTCTTGCCTTGTCGACAAGTTTACTTGGAACACATCACCAGCACCAATATATTCTTGAATACATTCAACCGCCTTCATAAAGCTTTCTTCTGTAAAAGCAACTGCTTCACTTTTCTCTTCACGGCATGCAAACGGTATGTTCACTTCTGGCGCTTCTGTCGCCCAAAGAATCTTCCATTCATTTAATCGCTCTTTTGCCTCTTCATGCTTATCTACATAATGTGTAATAAGCCATAATACTTTTTCTTTTTGATCGTACACAAACACATCATCAAATAACAAAAAGAATATATCAGGTATATTAATGTCATCCTCCGCATGGGAAGGGAGTTTTTCAATATAACGGATGCAATCATAACTAAAGTAACCAATTGCACCACCTTGAAATGGCGGGTATTCCGGATTATAGTCCATCTTCCATCGCTCCATATATTCCTGCATTAAATCTAATGGGTTTCCTTGTTTTATTGTTTCCTTACCACTTTCGCTTATATGTAACGTTTCACCCTTCCCTCGGATTACCGCTACTGGGTTCAACCCCACAATGTTATAACGACCGCCACGTCCACTCTCTAACAAAATATGTTGCGGTTTATCCTTAGAAAGAAATTTGTACTGCTTAAAGAAATCTAACTGATATGGAATAGAAAGCGCTAAAGATTTTCTTCGTTGCATATCAACACCCCGTCTTCTTTTATTCCACCCTCTTAGATTAACCACCTCAAACTACATTCGTTATGTATATAGAGTGGTTATACTCGAAGGCTAGTGAAAATAAATTAATTATACTACCTCTTATTTTACATGAAGTTTTCTAGTCATTCACTCTTTTCCTATTTCCAATCCAAAAAGAAAAAGCATCCTTTTTCAAGGATGCTTTTTCCATCACAAATAATTAAGACTCAAATTGATAAAGCGGTGTACTTAAATAACGTTCACCGTTACTTGGGATAATAACAAGCACCTTTTTCCCTTTACCTAACTTTTTCGCAATTTCTGTTGCTGCATAAATAACTGCTCCAGAAGAGATACCCACTAAAATACCTTCCTCTTTAGCCACTCTTCTTGCATATTCAAATGCTTGCTCTGCTTTTACTTGAACAATTTCATCATATACCTCTACATCCAATGTCTCTGGGATAAATCCCGCCCCAATTCCTTGGATTTTATGTGGACCCGGTTTCCCACCAGATAGTACTGGTGAATCCGCAGGTTCTACTGCATAAATTTTAATATCTTTATACGCTTCCTTCAGTACTTCACCGGCACCAGTAATCGTTCCACCTGTACCAATACCTGCAATAAACGCATCTAATTGGTCGCCCATTTGTTCAACAATTTCTGGCCCTGTTGTTAAACGATGAATTTCTGGATTCGATTGGTTTTTGAACTGTTGTGGTATAAAGTAGCCATGCTCTTTTGCTAATTCAGTCGCTTGACGAATCGCTCCACCCATTCCTTCAGGCCCTGGAGTCAATACTAATTCTGCACCGTAAGCACGTAATAAATTACGACGCTCAATACTCATTGTTTCTGGCATTACTAAAATTGCCTTATATCCTTTAGCGGCCGCTACCATCGCTAAACCAATTCCTGTGTTACCACTTGTCGGCTCAATAATTGTATCGCCTTCTTTTAATAATCCTTTTTTTTCAGCATCTTCAATCATAGCTAATGCAATACGATCTTTAACACTGCTCCCTGGATTCATAAATTCTAATTTTAAGTATATATCTGCGCTGTTTGATTCTACGATGCGGTTCAACTTAACGATCGGCGTTTTCCCGATTAATTCTGAAACTGATTGTGCCACTCGCATTCCTGTCACTCCTAACACCGAGTATTTTTATTGGTTTTATCTATATTTAGATTTTGTCAGAAAATTCCCTGTTTGTCAATCTATTTAGAGGATGGATTTCCTCACTTCCCTTATTACAAAGTCTCAATTAAATTTGTAATATCTTCTTTAGAGAACTTGTATCGCTCATTACAGAAATGACAATGAACTTCTGTCTCTTCTTCTTCTTCGCGAATTTGCTCTAACTCTGTTTCACCCAAACTAATTAACACACTCTCAATACGTTCGCGTGAGCATGTGCAATTAAATTGAACATCCATCACTTCTAATACTTTTACTTTATCTTCTCCAAGAACTGCATACAGTAACTCTTCTGGAGAAAGCCCTTGTTCGATTAATGTTGATACAGGAGGAATCTTCTGCAAACGATCTTCGATGAATGAAATTGTTTCTTCCTGTGCACCTGGCATAATTTGAAGGATAAATCCACCTGCCGCTAATACGCTGTCATCTCCATTTACAAGAACGCCGACTCCTACAGAAGAAGGTGTTTGCTCAGAAACTGCAAAATAATACGTGAAGTCTTCCCCTAATTCTCCTGAAACAATTGGAGATTGACCAATAAACGGCTCACGCATACCAATATCTTTAATTACTGTTACAAATCCTTCAGTACCCACCGCTTGATATACACGTAATTTCCCTTGTTCCGTTCCTTCAAAATCAACATGTGGATTCGTTACATAACCACGTACATCCCCATTCGCATGAGCATCTACTAAGATGGGACCAATCGGACCATTACCTTCTACCTTAATCGTTAACTTTTGGTCACCTTTTAACATCGCGCCCATCATTGTACCTGCAGTTAAAGAACGACCAAGTGCCGCTGAAGCTGTTCTCCATGTATCATGACGTCTTTGCGCCTCACTTACTGTGTTTGTAGTACGTACACTATATGCACGCACTTCTCCATCAAACGCTAACGCTTTTACTAAATAATCTTTCATACTCATTTATTCACCTTTCTCATGCTGTAAATTTGCATTACGCTCGTATAACATATATAAACCTTTTAATGTTAAAAATGGATCTACAACATCAATTACATTCGATTCTTCTGAAATTAATTTCGCCAATCCACCTGTTGCAATAACTTTCGGTTCTTGTTTAGCTTCCTCTTTCATACGCTTAACAATACCTTCCACTTGTCCAACATAACCATAAAGAATACCAGATTGCATCGCACTTACTGTATTCTTTCCAACAACACTGCTTGGTTTTGTAATTTCAATACGTGGAAGTTTTGCCGCTCTACTATATAAAGCCTCTGCTGAAATCATGATTCCCGGCGTAATAACTCCACCCATATAATGCTTTTCTTCGTTAATATAACAATATGTAGTAGCCGTACCGAAATCGACAATAATAAGCGGACTTCCATATAAGTGAATTCCTGCTACTGCATTTACAATTCGGTCCGCGCCTACTTCACGTGGATTTTCATATTTAATATTTAGCCCCGTTTTTATTCCAGGACCTACTACAAGCGGTTTAATTTTAAAATACTTTTCACACATGCGCTCTAATGCAAACATAATTGGTGGTACGACTGAAGACACGATAATACCTTTCACATCTTCAAACGAAAGACCCTCATGCTCAAGCAGCTGCTTTACAAGCATTCCATATTCATCTTCTGTCTTATGACGATCTGTTTCCATGCGCCAGTGTTGACGAAGTTCCCCCTCTTCAAACACGCCTAGTACAGCATTTGTGTTCCCTACATCCAATACAAAAATCATATTCTCACCACTTATCTTATTTAATCTATATTTGTGCAGTATGTATAAAACTTATAAAAACATCATATCACACATACTTATATAATCAGCTTTTCTACCCTCATCATTTTACAAAAAGATTACGCTCTATTTCAATTTTTAATACCAGATTTATTTAAATTCTTTTTCTACTTCATTTCGTTCCACAAATAAAAAAGGAGTGACCATCGTCACTCCTTCATCTCTTACTTATCTTCTGATTCTTCATCGTCCTTCTTCATATTGATGTTTACTTTTACATCATCTGAAGATGTTGGACGCTCTGGCAATCTGCCGTAATCATATAAATGATTGATTTGCTCTGCATCTAACGTTTCTACTTCAAGTAACGTTTTCGCAATAATATCTAGCTTATCACGTTTTTCAGTAAGAATTTGGTGCGCGCGAGCATAACATTCTTTTATAATAGTTTGCATTTCCACATCGATTTCATGTGCAATTGCATCACTGTAGTTTTGTTCTGAATGGAAGTCTCTTCCTAAGAACACTTGACCACCTTGCGAGCTACCGAATTGCATCGGTCCAAGCTTATCACTCATACCGAATTCCGTAACCATACGTCTTGCAATACCAGTCGCACGTTGGAAGTCGTTGTGAGCACCTGTACTTGCTTCACCGAACACAATCTCTTCAGCTACTCGACCACCAAGTAAACCAGTGATTTTATCAAGTAACTCTGGTTTTGTCATGAAGTAACGATCTTCTTTCGGAAGCATTACTGCATATCCACCAGCTTGACCACGAGGGACAATTGTTACTTTATGAACGATATCTGCTTCATCAAGGACAACACCAATTACAGTATGGCCAGCTTCATGGAATGCAACGATATTACGTTCTTTTTCAGAGATAACACGACTTTTCTTAGCTGGACCTGCAATAACACGATCCGTTGCTTCATCAATGTCACTCATATCAATTTTCTTCTTATCTTGACGCGCAGCTACTAAAGCAGCTTCGTTTAATAAGTTTTCAAGATCAGCACCAGAGAATCCTGGTGTACGAGTTGCAATTGCTCTTAAGTTGATATGATCATCAAGCGGTTTATTACGAGCATGTACTTTCAGTACAGCTTCACGGCCATTTACATCTGGACGATCTACTGTAATTTGACGGTCAAAACGACCTGGACGTAATAACGCTGGATCAAGAATATCAGGACGGTTTGTTGCAGCGATGATAATAATACCTTCGTTTGCACCGAATCCATCCATTTCAACAAGTAATTGGTTCAGCGTTTGCTCACGCTCATCATGGCCACCACCAAGACCTGCGCCACGTTGACGTCCTACTGCATCAATTTCATCAATGAAAATGATACAAGGAGCATTTTTCTTTGCATTTTCGAATAAATCACGTACACGTGATGCACCGACACCGACAAACATCTCTACGAAATCAGAACCACTGATAGAGAAGAACGGAACGCCAGCTTCACCTGCAACAGCACGTGCTAATAAAGTTTTACCTGTACCTGGAGGTCCCACTAACAGAACACCCTTAGGAATACGGGCACCAACTTCAGCAAACTTACGAGGATCTTTCAAGAATTCAACTACCTCAACAAGCTCTTGTTTCTCTTCATCCGCTCCAGCAACATCTCTGAAACGAACTTTTTTCTTTTCGTCATTATATAACTTCGCCTTACTTTTCCCGAAGTTCATAACACGGCTACCGCCGCCCTGAGCTTGGTTTAATAAGAAGAAGAATAAAATGAAGATAATGACAAACGGAATGATAGAAGTAAAGAAGGTTACCCAAGCACTTGTTTCTTCTGCTGGTTGATACTTAACTTCAGCACCTTGCGCTTTATCATTAATTTTCTTTTGTAATTCCTCAGTATTTGGTGCATAAGTAACAAATTGTTCTCCTTGGCTAGAGTTGTTAAATTGTCCTTTTACCTCAAATACACCATTTTTCGGTTGAAGTTGCACATTACGCACTTCACCTTTTTCTAGTTTAGTAATGAATTTATCGTAGCTAACTGATGTCGTTTTTTGTGTCGAACCATTAAAATAGCTCACGATTCCAATTACTACTAGGAATATCAGTAAATAAAAGATGGTATTACGGAAGATACGATTCATTCCTAACCTCCTCTCACGGCATAAACACTATTGTAAATCGTAACATAGAAAAACTTTCCTATACAATTGTAACGCCTGTATTTAATTAATTTGAGTAAACGCTTGGTTTTAATACTCCTACATAAGGAAGATTACGGTACTGCTCTTTATAATCTAATCCATATCCTACAACAAATTCATGCGGAACAGTAAATCCAACATAATCCGCTTTCAAATCTACCTTGCGGCCTGTCGGCTTATCTAATAACGTAACAATTTTTACAGACTTCGCTTTACGATATTTAAATAGGTCTACTAAGTAACTTAGCGTAAGACCGCTATCAATAATATCTTCAACGATTAAAATATCGCGACCTTCTACAGAAGTATCAAGGTCTTTTAAAATTTTCACTTCGCCTGTTGAAACGGTAGAGTGACCATAACTAGATACAGCCATAAAATCCATTTCAAGATATGTATCTGTTCTCTTTAATAAATCTGCCATAAATGGCATTGCGCCCTTTAATACGCCAATCGCAAGAGGTACTGTATTTTTATAATCCTCTGCAATAATTGCGCCTAATTCGAGCACCTTTTCTTGTATTTGTTCTTCAGAAATTAATACTTTTTCGATATCTTGATTCATCATTTCATTATCCTCCCGGAAGACTCCTTGCTTTTGTAGTGAATAATCATATATTTATCCTTCTTTGCCGTCTCTTTCGAGATAGCAAATGCAGATCGCTTCAACAAGGGTACCCAAATAATATTCCCACTTGCATCACAAACGACCGGCCATTCTTCTCTTTTTTCTCTTGGTACTTTCGCTTCGATAAAGATAGCTTTTATCTTTTTTGTGCCATTCATACCTTGTATTGACATGCGATCTCCATTTTCTCTAGAACGAATACGAAGTGGATAGGATATATCATTATACTTAGCAACAAATACTGTTTCATTCATGTTACTTGGTATATCTTCGCTCACCTCTGTTACAAGCCTATCCCCGTTCGATAGCGTAATTGTCCCGGGAACTGATAAATCTTGTAAAAAAGGAGAAACAATTCCTTGTTTAAATCCAAAGCTGCACTCCTCGTATGCGCGAACAATTTTTAAATCACCTGGAAAATCAAGTGAACCTGAAGGTTGTGTCCGCTTAAAAAACTCAATCACTTTGTCAATATGTATAGAGGAAAGAGAAGATGGAATCTTATATTCATAAAGATAGTTTAATATTAGTTGAATCCCTCTTCTTTGTAAAGACATAGACATGGATTCAAAGGCAGGAATTGATAAGCTAATTTGTTTATCAATTTTTTTTGTAATTACTTTATTCATTTTCTCAAAAGCTAATTCCTGCAAATACGCCTCATCCTCTTGCATTTGCATGCTAAATTTTTGGAATTTCTCATGCACTTGTGAATTTTCTTCTTTCAAATGAGGAAGAACATATTTACGTAATCGATTCCTTGTATATACTTCCTTTTTATTACTTGGATCTATACGTGGAATTATTTTTAGCTTATTACAGTAATCAACAATTTCTTCCTTCGTTACTCCAAGTAACGGCCTAATTAAATACCCATTATGAAAAGGACGCTTCACCGCAATTCCTGCATACCCTTTCGGAGTACTCCCTCGTACAAGGCGCATTAAAATCGTCTCTACTTGATCATCACCATGATGTCCAAGCGCTACATATCTCGCATCATATTTCTTCATTATTGTTTCCAAAAATGCATATCTGCATTCTCTAGCAGCAACCTGTGCATTCATTCCGTATTGCTGTTGATATTGCGACACATTAATCCTTATCGTTTCGCAAATAACTCCCAGCCCTTTACAAAGGTCCTGCACAAACTGTAGGTCCTCATGAGATTCATCACCTCTAAACATATGATCTACATGTGCCACTACAATTTCAAACTGTTTTGCTGCTCTTTTTTCTAACAAATAATATAGAAGAGCCAAAGAGTCAGGACCACCAGAAACCCCTACAACAATTGTTGAACGTTCCTTTAATACATCATGCTGCTTTACAAAGTCATCTACCTTTTCAACAAATGTATCTTTCAACTTCGTAATCACCTTTCATTAAACAAGAACAGCAACGTTAGTTACCTTGTTTATAATGGTACAACTTTTACAAACATTGTGCAAAAAAAAGATATACAAAAATTACATTTTTATCTTACATCATCCGTACATATTCACAAAAATAATAACATTATCTTTTAAAGTAAAAAAACCTAGGCATCCACCTAGGTTTTTAGAAAGAAACAGCGATAGAGAAACATCCAACTTAAAATTTATTGCGCCTGCATTCCTACAATTGGAATCGTAGCCCATTTCGGCATATTTTTCTTCACTTTCGCCACAACAATAGTCATATCGTCATTTATATAACCGTCACAGGAACGAATCACCTCTTCCATAATGATATCAGCAATTTCTTGTGGATCTTCGGTTTGTAATTCTTTAATTTTTCGTTTCATCCATAGTTCATGATTCTCCACATGTTGCGCTCCCTCGAAAATCCCATCGCTCATCATAATAAGGATATCACCCGTTTTTAATTGTTCACCTACTACATCAACTTCAACATCCTCGATAATCCCCATCGGCAAATTACTTGCCTCAATTTTCAAAATATTATTTGCGCGTTTAACAAAACTCGGCGTCGATCCAATCTTTAAAAATTTCGCACTCGCATCCCGCAAATCTACCATAGCTAAATCTAACGTCGTAAACATCTCTTCTGTTGTTCTTAAAGAAAGAATAGAATTGATAGATTTAATCGCTATTTCCTCATCAATGCCTGATTGAAGTATTTTTTGTAATAATTTTACCGTTTCTTTACTCTCCATATGAGCTCTTTGCCCATTTCCCATACCATCACTAATTGCAAGCGCATATTTACCAACGCTTAAATCCATCATCGCATAAGAGTCACCAGAAACAAATCCACCGCCTTTTGCAGCTGTAGCCAGCCCAGTATCAAGAGAATACGTTTTTGCTGAACCAAACGATATTAAACTGTGGCCATTCGGATAAGAAGATTTTTCTTCGTGTTTAACAACAATATTTTCCTTTAGAATATCAGAAAGCATCGGCGCAACTAACTTTTCACATTCTCCATGTTCATTAGATGCAACTGGAATTAACATTTCAATATCAATACTTCCTCTATCTAAACAATATATATCAACATGCTCTACTTCTACGCCAAAATCACGAAACGCTTGCATAATCTGTTCTTCCTGCACTTGATGATTTTCTCGTTCCCTTTGGATCTCCTTAGCAAAATCCTCCATAACTTTTGATACACCTAATAGTTGCTCCGCTACTATTCTACGGTTTTCTTTCATTTGTTTTCTTAATTTTTGTCCTTCATAGAAGTGATCTAATTCACCCGCTACTAAATCCGTCACTTTCTTCCCTCTCACACAATGCTTGTCCCATTCACGAACTAATTTCCGATTATGCTGCAACGTCCCCTCTTCCGTTTCACTCATTATTTGTTTCATATAATCGTACGTTTTGTCGAAATTAACTACCCAGCATTGGTCCTTTTTAAAGCATGTTTGACATGTTTTTGCAGTAATTGTACTTAAAAACAAATCTGCTTCTGTCTCTTTATCTTCCTCCTCCACATATCCATATACAGAAAAGCTATTTGATAAAGCAGCAAATACATTGGCAAATTGATTAATTTTATTCGCTGTAACATCACGCATCCTTCTTAAATACTGCTGTTGATCTTGCGAATGTTCCTGTGTGCCTGGCATGAATTTAGCAATACGATCCATAACAAGTTTCGGTGTTAATAAAAAGAACGCAATCGCCACACCGGATTCAATTAAAGTTGTCACAATGTTTGTTTGCTTGTCTACATATAACGTAATCAAGCTCGTCCCAATTAATAAACCTAAACTAACACCTAAACGCTTTCCTTCTTTTAACAAACCACCAAGCAACCCAGAAAAAGCAAGTAAACTAAGTTGAGACAAACTGGAGACATTCGCTAAACTTAATATTAATCCAGTGACGACCCCCACTGTAGATCCTGTAGCAGCCCCCGCGATAAATGCAAACACGAGCACTAAATACCTAGTAAAAATATGTTGAATAGAAGCGTCATATACAAACCAATCTGTTGTACCTGTTAAAACAGATGCTAGTAATATAATTAAACAAACAATTTCTTCTGTCTCTAGTGCTTGTTGTTTACCTTTTCGTTCTACTAAAAGCGGAACACTTTGTAAAAATATCATAGTTAATACAAAGCTAAGCCCTGCCTCAATTGTACTAACAAGTAAATCGTACATGGTGACTGTTTGTTGTGCGAAATATACGACAACTAAATGTGCGGTTAATGCGGAGATAAATACTTGGAATGGAACAAGTCCAACAGTTTTACGTGTAAACCGACTAAAGAAGATATTATAAATGAAGAACGTAAAAATAGATGCAAAGGTAAAGAATAAATTATCTATCGAAACTGAAAGCGCGCCCCCCATTAGAGCCAAGAACGCGAGCGGCATTTTATCCCGCTTCATAACATAAACAGCAGCAAAAAACGGTAGTGCAAACGGTAAAATGTTTGTTAATATATATGCTCGTCCCAAAAGAAAACCAATAACAACAATAATAAATCCCCATCTAAAGAAAACTTGTTCAAACTTCATTCGCAACTTACTCGTCCACTTTACTGCTCCAAGCTGACTCTCATTCATTGCCAATGCACTTGTATTCATAGTATTCCTTCCTGCTTTAGGCATATTTTTAACACCACCTGCATAGTTTAATTACTGTCATTATAAAAGATGATTATTGGGATTTTTGTCAAAACAACAGTTTTCACTTTTATAATCGTTCGACTTTTTATTCGAAATAACTCTACATATATACACGGTATGTAATTTATTCTCAATATTTTAATTGAACATTCAGAAAATATAGGGTGATTTTGTAGAAGTGTTGTATGTCTTAATTTATTTAACAAAAAAAGATCATGCAAATTTGCATGATCTTTTTAGGATGACCCGTACGGGATTCGAACCCGTGTTACCGCCGTGAAAGGGCGGTGTCTTAACCACTTGACCAACGGGCCGTTAAATTAAATATAGCGGCGGAGGGGATCGAACCCCCGACCTCACGGGTATGAACCGTACGCTCTAGCCAGCTGAGCTACACCGCCATGTCGTCTTATTTAACGGACAATTAGTATCTTACCTCAGATATAATTTAAAGTCAACACATCTTGAAAACTTTTTTAAAAATATATTTTCACATATAAAAAAGCACCCCGAGCAATCGCCCTGGGTACCTCTCTATATGCTAAGAATTAAAAGTTCTTATTATCCGCGACGTGCGCCACGGCCACCACGTTTAGATTCTGTGTTACGCTTTAAAGAAGTTAAACGATCTTCGCTATCCTTTAAGAAACGTGCCATCTTTTGCTCGAATGTTTCTTTTGGAGCTCGTTCGTTACCGCCGCCACGGTTATCTCTGTTGAAAGAACGATTACGTTGTGGACGTCCAGAACGTTGTTGATCGCCACCGCCACCGCGTTGGTATTCACCACGTGGACGATCTCCTTCTGTTTTTTCACGCTCTTTCGCTTTTTTAATAGATAAACCGATCTTACCATCTTTTTCAACGTTAATAACTTTTACTTCTACTTGGTCGCCCACTTTTAAGTGATCGTTAATATCTTTCACATAATTATCAGCAACTTCACTAATATGAACAAGACCCGTTAAGCCTTCTGGCAGCTCCACAAAAGCCCCAAAATTTGTAATACCTGTTACTTTACCCTGTAACTTGCTGCCTACCTCGATTGACATAAAAAAAATGCTCCTCCTTAGTGGTTAAAAAGTCAAATTTTACTTTATTATATATAATCCTAAAATATAGTGTCAATAAGACATACTCTACTTAGAAACAGGAAAAATTATCTCCCCTTTTCCAGAGAAGAAATAATCCCTTCTAGCAATCTTTAATACGTACTCTTCATCATTTAACTTTTGAACTTCGTCTTTTAGACTCTTTTCTTTATTCGTTAATGAATCCAGTTCTTTTTTCATGTCCTTAACTTTTGCTTCTTTTGCTCTAATGGAACTGTTTTGTTGATAAAACGTTACACTAATACTCGCAATAATTGTAAAAGCAAAGACAAGAAAAACCGCTAAACGGCGATAAAGTCGCTTCCTGTTCTCATCCGTTTGTATTATATGCTCTTTAACAGGATTTGGACTCTGTTTTTCGATTGTTCTTTGTCTCAGTTCCCTCATTTCCGAGGTCCCCCTAACTTCTTTTTTATACGCTCCCATAATTGGAAGATGTGTCCCTTCAATTTTGCTATATATTGCAGGAACCCTACATGTTTCATTATAAAAAGTTTAACACGATTAGGGAGAAGTTTCCATATGAGCGAAGCAATAAATCGAACAGGCCAGAAAAAAACTTTCCATATGAAAAGTAATATCCAAATCACCATTTTCCATAACACATGTCCAATTGAAAGCAGTATACGAAATAAGAATAATATAAATGCAATAAATAGCTGCGCTATAATAATAACAGGTTTTATCATGAGTAGCTTTATAATTTGAACAAAAAAATGTGTTGTTTGCATAAAAATATAGATGAGAAAATTTAACAGTTTCATGTATAGTGCTTTCAATAAGCTTTGATACGCCGCAAAACCACATAATAATGCCAAAAATACATATATACGTAGTTCGGCTTCATTTACAAGAAGCAATACGTAAAAAACGAATAATGCTTGGACAATCCAAAATAGTATATCATGTATAAATACAAGCCAACGTTTACGTTCCTGACGATTTAAAAATCGTTGGTATGTATCTAAAGATGCCCCAATCCAAGCACCCATTCCAATCATTGAGAGCATCGTATACAACTGAATTGTTAGACTCATTTAAACAACTTACTAAAGAAACCTTTAGTTTTCTCCCCTTGATTCTCATCAATATACAGCATCTCATGAACTTTCCCTTTAATCGATACAACACCTTTTTCTACATCTAAATTTTTCATTTGCAAATTTTGACCACGAATTGTTAAAAAGCCCATTACGGTCTCAAGTAAAAACTCCTCGCTATCAAAACTCTCTACCTGCTTTACACCAGTAATATCAATCACACGCCTGCCACGCATAATAATATCATGCTCTACCGAAACATTTTGTTGATTAGAAGACATAGGTGAGTAACCATTATTCACGTAAATCCCCCCATAGATTTATACTAGCTAATAGTAATGTATGAAGGGATAATTGATTTTAGAACAAGCCTTCTTCAGCCTTTACTTTTTCTTCGCGAACTAAACTATACATATTTGCTGCATCTTCTTTTTTAGTCGTTTCTTTCAATTCGTTTATTTTTACAGTTACTATTTTTTGACCAAAACGAATTGTTAATTCATCAGCTACTTTTACATCTGAACTCGCTTTTGCCACTTGACCATTAATTGATATTCTTCCTTGATCAGCTACTTCTTTCGCTAATGTTCTTCTTTTAATTAAACGTGATACTTTTAAAAACTTATCTAGACGCATATCAAATCCCCCTATTAACGCTCTGTTTGTTTTGCCTCTTCCCATAAAACATCTAACTGCTCTAATGATAAATCTTGCATCTCTTTATTCATTTCAGCTACCTTTGCTTCCATGTATAAGAAACGACCGACGAATTTTTCATTCGTTGAACGTAACGCCTCTTCGGGATCTATTTTATAATGACGAGCTATATTCACAAATGCAAATAGTAAATCGCCAAATTCACCTAACATCTTCGCCTCATCCATATTTGTAACTTCTTGTTGGAACTCTTGCCATTCTTCTAAGGCTTTCTCTATCATCGGTTGTACATCAACCCAATCGAAACCAACTTTGCCAGCTTTTTTCTGGATTTCATAGGCGCGTAGTAACTGTGGCAAACTTTTTGGAACACCATTTAAAACAGATTCTTTCACGAATCCTTTTTCTTGTTTTTTAATTTCTTCCCAATTGGCAATTACTTCATCGGCATTATTTACATCTGTATTCCCAAATACATGCGGATGGCGGCGAACCATTTTCTCAGATAAAGTTCGAATAATATCATCTATAGAGAACCAACCTTCGTCCTCTCCGATTTGGGCATGCAACATAACTTGTAATAATATATCACCTAGTTCTTCTACTAAGTGATCATCATCCTCTTCATCAATTGCTTCCAACACTTCATAAGCTTCCTCGATTAAATACTTCTTTAAAGATTGATGTGTTTGCTTTTTATCCCACGGACAACCATTCGGTCCACGAAGTTCTGCAATAACTTCTCTAAGCACATCAAACTGTTGATACAAGGACGCACGTTCTTTCACTGGTGGTACATATACACTCGTTAAATTATTCAACTCTGTTTCATGATCTAACATGTACAACGGCACCTTTTTAACTTGTTCAAATGAAGTCCCTGCAGCTGTTACGATATACACTTCATAATCGTCTGGTAGCATCTCCATTAATGTTAATTTCACATCAGATGCAACGAATGCGTCATATACTTGGCAAAAGATTAAATGTTGACGTAATTCTAATTGTCCTCTTTCAAATGATGTGGCGTCAATTAATTGGAATCCTTCAATCGGATCAATCTTTAAACTTGCAAACATAGGATCAAGGAAACTTTGTCCACCTTCAATTCGCACCTCAACATTCGCTATTTCACCTTTTTCCAACAGTAGCTGAACCGTTCTTTCCGCTACAAGCGGATGCCCTGGTACGGCATAGATGATTTCTGTGCCTTCAGCTTGTTCTAACAATGTATTCGCAATTGTTTCATATACAATTTCAAATGTATCATGTGCTTCATATACACTGTCAAAGGCTGTATAGTGTATACCTTCTTTCTCCAACTCTTCTATAACGGGATGTTCCTTCGTTCTAACAAACATGTGATCTGCTTCTTTTATTTTTCGATATACACCCATCGTTAACTGATCTAACTCACCAGCACCTAATCCTAAAATAGTAATGATTCCACTCACAACCTGCCACCTCTATCCACTCTTCTTCAATGAACCTTCTTTTTTCTCTTTTTTCATAACGGTTCCTATTTCCTCTTTTGTAAATACACGTAATTTTAAAATTAAAAACACATATGTTAATCCACCGATAACTACACCTAACAATGCCTCCAGTGTTGCAATTCCTCTATGCCTTGTATCAATTACTAATCCAGACATT
The DNA here is from genome assembly GCF_008923725.1 of Bacillus sp. CH140a_4T. Taxonomy (GTDB): domain Bacteria; phylum Bacillota; class Bacilli; order Bacillales; family Bacillaceae_G; genus Bacillus_A. The sequence goes on along the minus strand of NZ_WBPF01000009.1, from coordinate 26,369 downwards.
TGCATCACACGTATAAACATTATTAATACAAACCCCATACCGATACCACTAATAACTACACCTAACATATTACGCTTATCAATAAGCGATTCGGATACAGCTTGCATAAGTAATGCACTATTTAGCACAGAAATTACAATTAATGCAACTAGTGTTGCAATTGCAGCTCCTTTCACACCAAAATACGGCATTAATGTATAATTTAAAGCTAACTTTAAACAACCCCCAAATATAACGAATATTGCTGGTTTTAATGTTTGTCCTAACCCTTGCAAAATAGAAGCAGTTGTAATTGACAATGAACTAAATAAAATAGATAAAGATAAAATGGATAAAACATCTGACCCATCGCTATTTTCAAACAACATAATATTCGTAGGCTGAATAATACAAGATAACCCAATCGCCGCTGCAAATCCAATAACAAATGTTATTTTCATTGCTAACTTTACCTTTTCTTGAATAAAGGTAAGATCTCCTCTTTCCTTCGCCGCTGTAATAATTGGAATAAGCGACAACGAGAAAGAAGTTGTCACGACAGTACCTAATTGCATAAGCGGGATACTTCTATCGTAAACACCTTTTAATACCTTTGCACTTTCAGCTTGCTCTCCTGCCCCAATAAGTAAGGAATAGAAGGAAATAGAATCAGCCATTTGTATAAAAATAAGTACTAAGTTACTAATACAAATCGCCAATCCTTGCCAAAACAGAATTTTAACGACCCTCTTCTTCCCCTTAATTCTCTTTACACTCTTGAAAAATATAGAACGAAAGTCATGACGCATATAAAGTACAAGTACGATAATCCCAATCAGTCCGCCTGCGATCGAACCTAACATAGCACCTGCACCGACGGTATATAAATCAAATCCGCGAGCAATTAGAAATAGAGATAAAAATACAATAATAGAAACACGAATCGTTTGTTCTATCACTTGCGAAACAGCTGTTGGCATCATATTATTGAACCCCTGAAAATATCCTCTTGCTACAGATAAAAACGGCATCAATATGAATGAAAATGAAATAACACGTAATAACTTATCTAAGTGTATATCGCCCATGGCTATTGCAATTGCTTCGGCACCAAAAAACAATGTAAAAAAGCCTATGAAACCAATCCCCAATAAAAACCAAAAAGATACACAAATAATTTCTTCTGCTTCTTGTTGTTTCCCTCGCTCTAATCGTTCCGCAACCATTTTTGAAATTATAATGGGGAACCCATAAGTAGCTAAAATTAAACAAAATCCATAAAACGGATAAATTTGTTGGTAAATATAAAAACCAATATCACCCGCTATATTTTGATATGGAATACGGTAAAAAGCGCTTAATACCTTTGTAACAAAACTTGCGATTGTTAATATAATAGCCCCACGCCAAAAGGCTTGATACTTCTTCGATTCCATACAAGAAAACTCCTTTTTCTATTCTCACCCCTCGTATTATATCATAAAGAAAAGGACAAGCTTCCTTGCCTACACGAGTACTAATACGTTCGTGCAACGCTAGAAATGTTCAACGAAAAAAGGTAGCAAAGCGCTACCTTCATTCAATATACATATATCTCCAAATATTTGATTTCTCAAGAAGAAATATCATAATTAGGAAAGATTGCTACTTCTAAAATTCAATATGGCCTTACTGCTCCATTTGTTTCGCTAAAAAGCTTGCAGCTGTATTTACTGACTTATGCTCTACTTCACTTATAATAGCCTCTTTAGAGAAGATAATAACAGCTCCAATTGGATCCCCATTCGCAACAATCGGGCCAATTGTATAAGAACTAACTTTTTCTGTTACGCCATCAATAATTGAAATTTCGCTTTCATCTGTCATAATTACAGACTTACGCTCTTCCATTGTCTTCTCAATTAAATCGCCAACGCTTTTATTTAAGTATTCTTTTTTAGATACGCCCGCTACTGCGATAATAGAATCACGATCGCATACAAGCACATTATGTCCTAAGCTATCGTATAAAGCTTCCGTATATTCTTTTGCAAAATCACCTAGTTCACTAATTGGAGAATATTTCTTCAAAATTACTTCTCCATCGCGATCAACAAATATTTCTAGTGGGTCTCCTTCCCGAATACGTAAAGTTCTACGAATTTCCTTCGGGATTACTACCCTACCTAAATCATCAATTCGACGTACGATTCCAGTTGCTTTCATTCTAATGCTGCCTCACTTTCTACTGATGATCAAAGTGGTGAATTTACCTGTTCATGTAAAAATCACCAACTGTTAGACATAGTATTTTACACATTAGTTCTTCTATGCACGCCGAATTGTATTTTTTATCTTATATTAGGCATTTATGACTTCTTTTTTTACATCTGGTAGGCCTTTTAATAAATTTTCAGCAATTGTTAACCACTTCGATGTCTCTAAACCATTTGTTTTCATAACGATTTTCAATTGTGACCCTTCCATTCCTAGACCGATCATACGTCCAAAACTATTTCCAAGCATGAATAATTTTCCGCCATCAATATTTTGACTTGCTTGTTCTGAAAACAGAATTGTTACTTCAAATTTATTTTGCTTAATTAACTCAATTTGTTCTTTCATTGCCAATACTTTAATATTTGCAATTTGCAATAAGTAACCAACTTCTTGCGGGTAATCACCAAATCTATCTATCATCTCTTCCTGCAACTCTTCAATATCCTCAATTGCAGAAACACCTCTAAACTGTTTATACATCATAATTTTTTGTTTACTATCTGAAATATAAGCATCTGGTAAATATGCATCTACTTCTAAATCAATTTCAACATTAACTGTATTTTCAACCCCATCTGTTCCTCTACGCTGTTCAATTGCATCTTTTAACATTTGAGAATATAGATCAAATCCGACAGAATCAATAAACCCATGCTGTTCGGCTCCTAACAGGTTACCTGCACCACGAATGGATAAGTCTCTCATCGCAATTTTGAAACCTGATCCAAGCTCTGTGAACTCTTTAATGGCTTGCAGACGCTTCTCTGCAACTTCTGATAACACTTTATCTCGTTTGTATGCAAAGTATGCATATGCCACACGATTAGAACGTCCAACACGACCACGAAGCTGGTACAGCTGCGATAATCCCATACGATCTGCATCAAATACAATTAACGTATTTACATTCGGAATATCTACACCCGTCTCAATAATTGTTGTACTTACAAGAACATCATGCTGCCCTTCTAAAAACGATAGCATAACAGATTCTAATTCACCTTCGTTCATTTTCCCATGTGCATACGTTACACGTGCGTCTGGAACTAACATCGAAATTTCATCTGCTTTTCTTTCGATATCCTCCACCCGATTATATAAGAAGTAAATTTGCCCACCTCTCGCAAGCTCTCGTTCTATCGCTTCTCGCATTAACGCTGGATTATACTCTACTACATACGTTTGGACCGGGAAACGATTTTCTGGTGGTGTCTCAATAACAGATAAGTCACGCACACCCAGCATAGACATATGAAGTGTACGCGGAATCGGAGTTGCCGTTAATGTTAATACATCAACATTTGCTTTTAATTGTTTAATTTTTTCTTTATGCGTTACACCAAATCTTTGTTCTTCATCAATAATAAGAAGACCTAAATCTTTATAAGTAACATCTTTAGATAAAATACGATGCGTTCCGATGACGATATCTACCGTGCCATCCTTTAAGCCTTTAATTGTTTCATTTTGCTGTTTTCTCGTACGGAATCTACTTAATAATCCTATGTTGATTGGATAATCTTGAAAACGCTCTCGAATTGTTTCATAGTGTTGTTGTGCAAGAATTGTTGTCGGCACTAAAATCGCAACCTGTTTTTCATCCATAATTGCTTTAAATGCCGCACGAATAGCTACTTCAGTCTTTCCGTACCCTACGTCACCACAAAGAAGTCTATCCATCGGACGTCCACGTTCCATATCTTTCTTAATCTCTTCAATAGAACGTAATTGATCCTCTGTCTCTTGATATGGGAAAGAAGATTCAAATTCTTGTTGTTCTGCCGTATCTGGTGTATATGCATAACCCTTTGAGGCTTCGCGCTCAGCATATAGTTTAATTAGGTCATCCGCAATGTCTTGTACAGATTTTTCAACTTTCGTCTTAACCTTTTTCCAATCATTTCCGCCCAATTTATAAACTTTTGGATCCTTACCTTCAGATCCTACATATTTCTGCACTTGGTCAATTTGTTCAATTGGAACGTATAACTTATCATTGCCTTGATATTTAATATTCAAGTAATCTTTATGAACACCATTAATCTCTAGTGTCTCGATACCTAAGAATTTACCTATACCATGATTTACATGAACTACATAATCTCCAACTTTTAATTCCGAATAACTTTTAATGCGTTCAGCATTAGATAACTTTTGCTTACGTTGTGATTTTTTAACTTTCTTATGAAAAAGCTCTTTTTCAGTAATTACAACAAGCTTTTGCATCGGCATTTCAAACCCTGCATGTAAATCACCTACAGCAATTTGTAACCTTCCAGGCAATAGTATATCCGTGCCCTCTACGATATCTGCCTCAATATCATAATCACTTAAAATATGTTGTAGTTTTTTTACACGTTCATCATCTGTGCCGAGCACAACAGTCGTAAAATGCCCTTCGTTCCATCTATCAATTTCAGTTTTCAACAACTGCATCTGCCCATGGAAATCTTGCATTGTTTTACATGTCACATTCACAATGTTTTGCGGATGTGTATGTGCTATATGACGTAAGAATAACGTTAAATATACAAAACTTCTTTTTTTATGATGAAGAAATTCCTCAAACGAGTGTGAGAAAGATAAATCTTGAATAATTGTTCCCTCACCAAGAAGTGATATATACCACTCTGCCTCTTCCGTTTCAAGATTTGATGCTGTTTCTTGAATACGTGAAATCTCATCTAAAACCACAATACCATCTTCTGGTAAATAATCTATCAGACTAGCAGGTTCGTTATAGAAAATAGATAAATATTTAAACATCTGTTCTATACTTTGCCCGTTTTTTAACATCTCAATTTCATGGCTTACCGTCTCAAGCACTGTAGTCTTCAATTTATCATCAGAAAGTTTTTGCATCGTCTTAGTCAAGCCTTCCTCAAGATGCTTAATTCCCGACTTCAATTCTTCCTGTGAAAATAAAAACTCTGTTGCTGGACCAAATCTAACACTTTCTTTTTTATCTTGAGAGCGCTGTTCATCCACATCAAATAATCGAATAGAATCAACTTCTGTGTCGAAAAATTCAATACGAAATGGTAACTCTTCAGTTAATGGATAAATATCTAATATTCCCCCGCGCAAACTGAATTCCCCAGGAGCTTCTACCATCGACTTACGCTCATAACCAATATGATGTAAAGTATGCAAGAATGTATCTAAATCAATCTCTTGCCCTAGATTGATTTCGATTTGCCTTTGCTTCCACAATTCTTTCATTGGTAAAAATCTGCGTAGTCCTGCAACTGGCGCTACAATAATCCCATTCTCTCCTGCAGCTAAACGATTCAATACTTCAATACGTTGTGCCTTCAATTCTGGGCTTGCAACACCAATTTCTGATGCTATCAATTCATTTACTGGGTATAACCACACATCTTTTTCACCAAGTAACGCCACTAAATCTTCATGCACTTTTTGTGCTTGATATAAATTATGCGTCACAATAAGTTGTGATTTTTTTGTTTTTTTATATAAGGCCGCCATTAATAACGAACGAGAAGAGGTTGCCATACCTGATACAAGTTGTTCTTTTAACCCATCTTCTAGTCCATTAATAACCGATTGGATCTCTTCATTTTTATAAAATTGCTCTAATAAACCTATCATTTTCAAAACCCCTCTCAACATAAAGAGCAAGCCACTATATTTTATGCAAATATTTTGGAAAAAGAAAACAGAAAAATGCTTTGGACATGCCAAAGCGACAACATTTTATTGCAGAAATTTTTCATATTCATAATACTCAGGATAAGATGCGAGCGTTTCTTGACACGATTCACAAATCGTTTTTATATATATATTTCCATTCTCATGAAAATGAATCATCTCTACTACTTCTTGCTCTGTTAGTTGAAGTAAAACGTCGCTATACACTTTTTCTGCAGTAACGGAGCCTACATTACTCCCGCAATGTCTGCAATAATAATACCCTTCCATACTAGCCTCCTAAAAATCCAATTACTACTAGTATGGGTAAAAACAAGACAAAATATTCCCAATCATACCTTTAACTATTGAAGGTATTCATGATTTGAAGAAAAGGTTTATTTAACCATTCTTCACATGCATCCGCTGCTTTTTCAATAGAATGACTCACATCAGGAATTTCTTCCGATGTAAAACGTCCTAATACATAATCTACTACCTTCATGCCATTTTTCGGACGATCAATTCCCATGCGGATACGTTGAAACTCTTGTGTTCCTAAATGTGAAATTGTTGATTTCACACCATTATGTCCACCAGCACTACCTTTCATACGAAGGCGTAATTTACCTACAGGGATGTCTAAATCATCATACAGAACAACAAAGTCATCGACATCAATTTTATAGTAATCCATGAGTGGTCGAATACTTTCCCCAGATAAATTCATATATGTAAGTGGCTTTAATAAGATTACTTTTTCTCCATTAACAAATCCTGCACCAAATACTCCTTTAAATTTTTGTTCATTCAAAGAAATGTTCCAACGCTTTGCAAGTTCATCAATCGCCATAAATCCAATATTATGCCTTGTTAATTCATATTCTCTACCTGGGTTCCCAAGTCCTACTATCAATTTCATTCTTGTACCACTACTTTCTTTTTTCGATACGAAAAGACGTAACCAATCTTGGTTACGTCTCATTCTATCCAATTAATTGAATAATACACTTACAGATTCTTCTTCGTATACACGAATGATTGCTTCTCCGATTAGTGGAGCAACTGAAAGTTCATGTACTTTGTCGATTTTCTTCTCTTCTGGTAATACGATAGAGTTCGTTACAACTAACTCTTTAATATTTGAGTTTTGGATACGCTCAATTGCTGGACCAGATAATACTGGGTGTGTACAGCAAGCATATACTTCAGAAGCACCGTTCTCAACAAGAGCGTTTGCTGCTAATGTAATTGTACCAGCTGTATCAATGATGTCATCAATTAAAATTGCTGTTTTACCTTCAATATTACCGATAATGTTCATTACCTCTGATACGTTCGGACGAGGACGACGCTTATCAATAATAGCGATTGGTGCTTTTAGACGGTCTGCCATTTTTCTAGCACGAGTTACCCCACCGTGGTCAGGTGACACGATTACGATATCTTTAAGACCCTTTGTTTCAAAGTAATCTGAAAGAATCGGTACACCCATTAGGTGGTCGATTGGGATATCAAAGAACCCTTGAATTTGTGGAGCATGTAAATCTAGAGTGATTACACGAGTTGCACCTGCTGTTTCAAGCAAGTTTGCTACAAGTTTCGATGTAATTGGTTCACGAGAACGCGCTTTACGGTCTTGACGCGCATAACCATAATAAGGAATAACAATATTAATTGTTTTTGCAGATGCACGCTTTAATGCATCGATCATAATAAGTAATTCCATGATATGTTCGTTTACTGGGAAGCTTGTAGATTGAATAATGAATACATCGCAACCACGGATACTTTCTTCAATGTTAATTTGAACTTCTCCATCACTAAAACGATCAACAGAACATTTTCCTAGTCCTACTCCAATGTGCTTTGCAATTTGCTCAGCAAGTTCCTTATTAGAGTTTAAAGAGAATACTTTCAAATTAGAATTTAGATATTGAGTCGACATCTAGATTAACCCTCCACATTATGATTTTTTCTTATTCAGCAATTGATCAACATAGTCTTCTTTGTTAACTTGACGTGCACGTGCTACAGATAATGCTTTTGATGGAACATTCTCTGTAATTGTAGAGCCTGCTGCCACATAAGCACCATCTTCAACTGTTACAGGAGCAACAAGGTTTGAATTACATCCAATAAATACCCCGTTACCAATCACAGTTTTGAATTTATTCTTACCGTCATAGTTCACCGTAATTGAACCACAACCAAGATTCACGTCTTCTCCAACTTGCGCATCCCCGATATAACTTAAGTGTGAAGCTTTACTTCTATTACCAAAAACAGTTTTTTTGATTTCCACGAAGTTTCCAACGCGTACTTCATCTCCAATAACTGAATCTGGGCGAATATGTGCAAATGGACCAACCGATACTTCTGTACCAAGTTTACTATCATGTACAGTAGATTGACGAATTGTCGTACGATCTCCAATTTCACTATCGCGAATTACTGTATGCGGTCCAATTTCACAATCAGAACCAATTACAGTATTCCCCTCAATAATTGTTCCCGGATGAAGAACTGTATCACTACCGATAATTGCATCAGCAGAAATATACGTGTTACTTGGATCGATAATTGTAACACCATTTACCATGTTCTTTCGGTTGATACGGTTTTTCATAATAATTTCCGCTTGCGATAGAGCGACTCTGTCGTTAACACCTAACGTTTCATCGAAGTGCTCTGTTTGATAAGCTGATACGATATGACCTTCATTTTTTAAAATCTCAATAACATCTGGCAGGTAATATTCACCTTGTACGTTATCATTTGAAACTTTAGAAAGTGAGGCGAATAAAGCTTTATTATCAAAACAATACGTACCTGTATTGATTTCCTTAATAGCTAATTCTTTCTCATTTGCATCCTTATGCTCAACAATCTTTTCAACATGACCATTCTCATTACGAACGATACGACCATATCCAGCAGGCTCTTCTATGTAAGCTGTTAGCACCGTTGCCATTGCCCCTGCCTCTTTATGTTGCTGAAGCAATGCTTCCATCGTTTCAGCAGTTATTAGCGGCGTATCTCCACAAATAACTAAAGTTGTTCCTTCTTCGTTTGCAAGTACACTTGCAGCTTGATCTACAGCATGTGCTGTACCAAGTTGTTCTGCTTGTAATGCAAACTCACTTACGTTTCCTAGCTGTTCTTGTACCATTTCAGCACCATGTCCTACGACTGTTACAAGTTTCTGCAATCCTAATTGAGTTACTTGATCGACAACATGTTGTACCATAGGTTTTCCACATACAGGATGAAGCACTTTGTATAGCTTAGACTTCATACGTGTGCCTTTGCCTGCAGCTAGAATCACTGCAAATCTGTTTGACATATAGACCCTCCATCGCAACCTATTTATCCATTAACGATATTATCCTAAATCATCATATATTTCAAGAAACACATTTTAACTATTAAATTTTACCATAATTCTTATACGATGTTTTACTCTTTAGTATCTTTTTTAAGAAATAAGCTATACTATTTAAAATGATTTTGAAAAAATTAGAAGTTTTTCTCTTCACTTTAATAAATTCTGAATTTTCCGTTCGTAAAATATATAAAACCACAAAAAAAAACAAACCCCTGTAAATGCTTACAGGAGTTTGTTGCAAAATTATAGGGCTTTCTTTAAAAAGCCCTTTTCATTCGAATTTTACGAAGCACCCGCTTCTTCAAACTCAACCTCTTCTAACTCGCCTAAACGATGATACTCTGTTAAAACCGCATCTTGAATTTTAGAGCGTGTATTAGAATTAATTGGATGTGCAATGTCACGGAATTCTCCATCTGGAGTACGTTTACTTGGCATTGCTACAAATAATCCATTATTACCATCAATTACACGAATATCATGAACAACAAATTCATGGTCTAGAGTAATAGAGGCAATTGCTCTCATGCGGCCTTCTGTGTTTACGCGGCGTAATCTTACGTCAGTCACTTCCATCTTGTGTTCACCACCCTTTTCTAAATAAGCGATATATTTGTATAAATTCCACAAAATTTCTATTTTCCCTTTAATTTTTTAAAAATTTTTAAGATAAAAATTTTTAATGTAATTGAATATAGAGATTAGTGGAGGTTATCGCTTACAAAGAATTACTTAACTAGGGCAATTACTTCGATTTCAACTGAAACATCTTTCGGTAATTTTGCTACTTGTACACAAGAACGAGCTGGCTTATGAGTAGAGAAATAAGAGCCGTATACTTCATTAACAGCATTAAAATCATCCATATCTTTTAAGAATACTGTTGTTTTTACTACTGTATCAAATGAAGCACCCGCTTCTTCTAATACTGCTTGTAAATTTTGAAATACTTGCTCTGTTTGTACTGTCACGTCTCCCGCTACAAGCTCTCCACTTGCAGTTAACGGAATTTGTCCTGAACTGTAAAACATATTATTTACAATAATCCCTTGTGAATAGGGTCCAATTGCTTGTGGCGCATTGCTTGTTTGAACAACTTTCATATTTTTCACCCTTTTATTATTTATTTTTACTCTTTAAAAATAGTGCACGGAAAGCAGTTTGTCCATCTATTTTATAATTTATAAATAGAATAAAAAAAAGATAAAGCGATCTGCTTTACCTTTTTACTCAGCCTCTACAAGCCCTTCATCAAATGGTGCCAGTGAATAATTTCCCTTTTCCACTTGAATCGCTTTTTCTTTCACATCAACTTCTGATAAACGAATTAATGATACAAAATTATTAATTAGTCGTTCTTCAATATCCGTGGATTCTACTAGTACACCAATACCAACAACATTAGCCTTAAACTCTTCTAACATACTCATCATACCTTGAATTGTCCCGCCAGCTTTCATGAAGTCATCAATAATTAAAACATTTGATCCTTCTGGAAGGCTACGCTTTGCTAACGTCATTGTTTGAATTCGCTTAGAAGAACCTGATACATAGTTAATACTAACAGTTGGGCCTTCTGTTACCTTATTATCTTTCCTTGCAATTACTACCGGTACATCTAAGTAATTTGCCACTGCATAAGCAAGTGGAATACCCTTCGTTGCCACCGTCATAACCGCATCAATTGGTTGCCTAGCAAAAACAGAAGCAAACAAACGACCTGCGCCATTAATATGACGAGGATTACTTAAAAGATCTGTCATATATAAGTAACCACCAGGTAAAATACGACCTGGATTTTCAAATAGGCTACAAAGCTCTCCAATAATTAGCTCTGCCTCTTCCGCACTTATATATGGTATATATTTCACTCCTCCTGCTGCTCCTGGTATCGTTTGCAATGTGCCGACCCCTTGTTGTTCAAACGTTTGCTTAATAATAACTAAATCTTCACTAATGGAAGACTTAGCTGATTGATACCTTTCAGCAAAAAAAGTGAGAGAAACTAGCTGACGAGGATTTTGTAACAAGTAATACGTCATATCGACTAATCTTGTACTTCGTCTAATTTTCATACTCTCACCTCAAATCACGAATATTCTAAACAAATCATACCGTATTATACGTCTTTATTCAAGCGTTTCTCGCTCTCCCAATAAACGTACTGCGTATACTTGTTCACAAAATCCTTTCAATCCGTTATATATACGATGCATTCGTGAATCATGATGTACAAGACCAAATACAGTTGGGCCACTTCCGCTCATTAATACGGCATCCGCCCCAAACCGCTTCATCTGTGCCTTAATACGTGCAACTTCAGGATGCATCGCAAACGTTACATCTTCTAAAACGTTACCAACAGTATCACAAATCCCTTTGTAGTCCCCAGCATTTATGACATCAACCATTTTATCTACATTTGGATGTGTAACTCGATTTAACTTTAAATTTCCATACACATCAGCAGTAGATACACCAATATGCGGTTTTGCTAAAATAACCCAACAAGAAGGCGGAGTTTTTATATGCTCAATTTGCTCTCCTCTTCCAGTGGCAATTGCTGTCCCACCATATACGCAAAACGATACATCTGACCCAATTTCTGCGCCAAGCTCTGCTAACTGGTCAATTGTAAGCCCTAAATTCCATAATTTATTAAGGCCACGTAATGTCGCTGCTGCATCACTACTTCCACCTGCTAATCCAGCTGCTACTGGAATCGTTTTTTCAATAGTAATAGATACGCCTTTTTTCACATTAAACTTCTCTTTTAATAATCTCGCTGCTTGATAAGCTAAATTTCTTTGGTCGTCTGGGACATACCGATTATGGGATAAAATTTCAATACGGTCTTCTGCTAATTCCATTAGTTCTAAACGATCCGCTAAATCAATTGTTGTCATAATCATTTTCACTTCATGATATCCGTCTTGTCTTTTTCCCAGTACATCTAACGACAGATTAATCTTTGCTGGTGCTTTCACTAGTAGCTTCAATCTATTCACCCACTCTATGTACTCAATCTTTTATCGTTTATTTTACCATAAATTTATAGTAAGACGATGACACTTCCCTAATTATAACGAAAAGCATTCAGAATGAAACTACTTATGTAAAATGATGGCACCTTTTAGAGTACAAAAAGCCGAGGAATCACTCCTCGGCTACCGTAGCATAGAAAGTATCTTACAACTACTGGTTTTGTTTCATTAATTGCTGTTCTGCAATTTCTATAGCACGTTTCACCATGTTACCAGCATCTTTCGCACGAATTCCGCCCCATCCTTCTTTCTGAACAACATCATAAAAGCCTAGCTCTTTCGCAAGCTCTTCTTTAAATTGATTTGACATGACACCTCTTCGTCTACTCAATGCAGAGTCCCTCCTTATTTTGCTACGGTATAATTAGTATGCAAAATAATATAGCTTTTCATTTGTGGGAATATATGTAACTATACATCAATTATAAAATTACTTCATTATGAGGTTCACCATAAAATGTTAACTCTACTGTCTCTGTTAAAACATCCGCATAGCTATACGATACACGTTGCAACGCATCTTCTTGCTGGTCCAATTGTACAACAAAAACAGAACGGTACGTTTCTGCAAGTACACCTGATTGTTCTACTGTTTTTCTTCTCCCACTATTTGCCTTTAACATCAGTCTCTGTCCAAGATGGTGATCTAATTCGCTTTTAATTTCATCTAAACGTTTTGACATATACTTCGTTACACCTCGCTGTAATTTAGATTGAACACTTAAAACACGATATATCTATCCCAATTATTAACCGCAACTCACAGACAATATCATTATAAAAGCATCCTGCGTTCGAATAGATAGAAGAAATACTATATTGTAAAAGTATCATTACATAGTCTGTTCGTTCTTGTCTCTTTTTATCCAAGCTGATTTAAATCCTTTCCAGACAAAAAAGCAAGATACATATGTACCTTGCTTATTCTTCATAATGTTGAAAGGGTAATCCAGTTCGTAAAATTCCCCTCGTCTCAATCCCGCCAAGTCCCTTTTCGCCGGTAATCGTATTACGTACAACATCCCATACATTTACTCTCTCCATAAATGACGTAAAACTAATTTTACCAACCACATATACAGGATCTAGTGCGTGAATATTAATTCTAGATGGTGAACTAGCAAAATTAGCACCTGCTCGAATTAATGCTTCAAAGTGTGATTGGCATGCCCCAGCAAAAATAACGAGTTGATCCAATGATGGATATTTTTTTCTCACTTCTCGAACAGCCTGTACAAAATGCCTTGAATGCCTATATGCTGCTAAATCTCCCTTTACCCCTTTTGATTTTGTATATGCATCGTGCCCTGTAATAACTAAAATGTCCGGACGAAAATGATCTATTAAATCTACTACCTTTTCATGCATCTCTGTTTCTTTACAATGAATACCTTGTACAGGAACACCAATTTTATTATATAAGTCTAAGCACTTGCGCAAATATAACGGGTCTCCATCTATATGCAATACACGTCCTGGCATTTGAAAATAATTCACCTCACTTGTATATCCACCAGTTGAAGTGTGTTCATGCCTTTGTTTCATTAATACATAATCTTGTTGAAACAAACGATACGTACGCTCCATCGTTTCTTTCTCACGCTTCGCTCTTTTTTTATGTTCTCGTTGATCTATACTAATTAAATCTTCAAGTGGCGCATCCGCCACCAGTCTAATTTCCTCTCCAAATAATATAGCTATCTCGCCTTTTATTTCTATAATACGAAAAAGGATATCCCTATTATGAGAATATCGTTCCACTAATTCTCCAACATGTAAAGCCATTCTCCTACCTCCAAACTCGTTAGGCCATCTTACCTGTTTTTAAAGTATGAATGTAGGAAAGGAAAGGTGACAAAAGGGACAATTCAAATTGAACTGTCCCTTTTCTATTCTTATGACAATTTATGAAGAACTAATGCATTACTTAATGTTGCAAACTCCTCGATAGATAGCGTTTCGCCTCTTCGTTTTGGATCAATTCCTACTTCTGTTAAAATTCGATCCAACAGCTCTTTATCTTTCGGGAAACCATTTAAATTATTTGATAAATTATTCATTAAAGTTTTACGACGTTGTGCAAAACTTGCTCGTACTACTTCAAAGAAGAATGTCTCATCTGTTACTTCTACAACTGGTTTCGGGCGCTTTAGGAGACGAATAATCGCAGAATCAACATTTGGTTGTGGCACAAACACTGTACGCGGTACAGTCATAACTGTTTCTACCTCTGTATAATACTGAATGGCAATGGATAAAGAACCATACTCTTTCGTTCCAGGTTTAGCAGCTAAACGATCTCCAACTTCTTTTTGCATCATAACAACAAATCCACGAACCGGTAATTTCTCTTCCAGCAATTTAAATAAAATTGGCGTTGTAATATAGTACGGTAAGTTCGCTACTACCATTACATCTTGCTCTTCCTCAAATTGCTCACTAAACACCTCATGTACATCTGCCTTTAGTACATCTTTATTTATAACTGTAACGTTGCTATATGGAGCTAGCGTCTCATCTAAAATTGGTAATAACCTCTGATCAATTTCAAAAGCCACTACTTTTTTAGCACGCTTCGCTAATTGTTCTGTTAACGCACCGATACCTGGCCCAATTTCAATTGCACCACTTTCTGAACCAATTTCAGCGTGATCAACGATACGATTTAATACATTCGTATCAATTAAAAAATTTTGTCCTAAACTTTTTTTGAATGAAAATCCGTACTTTTCAACAATGTCTTTCGTACGATTTGGCGTTGCGATATCCTTCATTTTCTTTCCTCCTGTATGACTTGCTTATAAGCTTCTGCAAATGCTTCTTTTGAAACTTGAAACATTTGTAATCGTTTATGTAACTGTTTTGCGTTTGTATAACCAATCTTTAATAGCTTACCCATTCTTTCTCTGCGACTCTTTGCCATTTCTCCGCCCACTAAGCCTGCATCGACTAGATCGCTCCAACTAATTTCACTTGTGTAAGCTTCCATTTCTTCATGTATATTCTCTAAAGCACGGCGAATTGATTCATTAGAAGCATGTTCAATTCCGACACCCTTTTTCCTTTTAGCAAGTGCTTCTTCCTTCGGTAAAAAAGCATGTTTACATCCCGGCACCTTATCAGAAATAATTTTTCTAATACGCTCTCCAGGATAATCCGGATCTGTAAAAATAATAACGCCTCTTTTTTGCAGCGCTAATTTAACTTGCTCAATAACATGATCACCGATTGCTGAGCCGTTCGTTTCAATTGTATCCGCATCAACAGCACGCTTTATCGCAACTGTATCATCTTTACCTTCTACAACGATAATCTCTTTAATTTTCATGCTTGCCTCCACACTCGTTTCGTCTCTACTTAGTAAAACAAAAAAATGACGACTTTTCCATTATTATTTTCCCCATTCTTACATTTTAAAAAATAGAATGTCCAAAAATTTGTTCTCTCTCCTTATTGTAACACTTCCTTATTTGCCCGTATTTTCTCTATCACTCCTGCTACTTTTTATAAAAATAAAAAAAGAATGGGTTCTCCCACTCCTTTTTATTCAACACCAAATAAAGCTTTTGCATTTTTTGTTGTTACTGCTGCTACTTCCTCATAAGAAATCCCTTTTAAGTTCGCAATTTCTTCTGCTACGAGTTTTA
This sequence comes from Bacillus sp. CH140a_4T, assembly GCF_008923725.1. Classification (GTDB taxonomy): domain Bacteria; phylum Bacillota; class Bacilli; order Bacillales; family Bacillaceae_G; genus Bacillus_A. The sequence continues at coordinate 10,401 of NZ_WBPF01000009.1, read as the reverse complement.
CATAACTCGGTTCATTTCGTTTCCCTCGAAATGGATGCGGTGTTAAATACGGACAATCCGTCTCTATTAACAATTTCTCTAATGGAATCTCCGTAGCAACTTCTTTCGGTTTCTTAGCGTTTTTAAATGTAACTGGTCCGCCTAACGAAATTAAAAAGTTCATATCAACACATCGCTCTGCCACTTCTACGCTGCCGCTAAAGCAATGCATAATACCTCCTACTTCAGCTGCATTCTCTTCTTCTAGAATATCAACAATATCTTGAGTTGCATCACGATTATGTATAATAATCGGCAATTTCACCTTTTTCGCTAATGCAATTTGTTTACGGAATACTTCTTTCTGTATTTCTTTTGGGGACTTATCCCAGTGATAATCTAGGCCCATTTCTCCAAGTGCAACGACTTTAGGATGAGAAGCAAGTTCTTCTAACCATGCTAAATGTTCTTCTGTCATGTCGATTGCATCAACTGGATGCCATCCAACCGCAGCGTAAATAAAATCATAAGTTTCAGCTAATTCAATTGCCTTTTTGATCGTTACTTCATCAAAACCAACAACAACTGTATAAGTAACTCCCGCTTCTTTCATTCGGGCAATAACTTCTTGCAAATCTTCTTCAAATTGCTCTGCATTCAAATGTGAATGTGTATCAAACAACATCATACATAACTCCTTTTATATTGAAATCAAGTTTATTCTAAATAATAAGCTCTTTACTAACTTAACGATAACAATACTATAATTTAAATGCAAAAATAGAGAGTGTAAAAAGAAAAAAGACGCTTCACACATGTTACACGTGAAACATCTCTTTTCTTGTCTTAATTACTTGATTTTTGTACCGTTTGGTAGATTTTGATCGATTGATGCTAATGACAATACGCCATTCTCTTCACCCGCTAAAATCATACCTTGTGATAATTCACCGCGTAATTTTACAGGTTTTAAGTTTGTTACACAAATAACTTTTTTACCTTTTAGGTCTTCCGGCGAATAGAATTTTGCAATTCCCGAAACAACTTGACGCTTTTCTGTACCTAAATCTAGCTGAATTTTTAACAACTTATCTGCTTTTTTCACAGGTTCAGCTGATAGTACTTCAGCTACGCGTAATTCTACTTTAAAGAAATCATCAATTGTAATTTCTTCTGCTTTCGGTTCTTCTTCTTTTTTCTCTTCTACTTTAGGAGCAGAGCTTTTCATTTGTTCTTTAATGTACCCTACTTCTACTTCCATTTCTAAACGAGGGAAAATCGGGTTTCCTTTTTCTACTTTTGTTCCAGCTGGAATACAGCCAATTGTAGATAGGCTTTCCCAAGATTTATGCGCCTCTTCAGTAAGTCCAAGTTGAGCAAACATCTTACTTGGTGCCACTGTTAAGAACGGCATAAGCATAATACCTGTTTGACGAAGCACCTCTGCTAAGTGAGCCATTACAGAAGCTAACTTTTCACGATCATTCTCATCTTTCGCTAATACCCATGGTTGTGTTTCATCAATATATTTATTTGCACGGCTAACCAATTGCCAAATTGAGCTTAGCGCTACAGAGAATTCCATATTCTCCATTGCCTCTTCTACTTTTTTCAACGTATCTTTTGCAAACGTTACTAACGTTTCATCGAATTCCGTTACATTTGCTTTAAATGCAGGGATTTCTCCGTTAAAGTACTTATCAATCATAGCTACTGTACGGTTTAATAAGTTACCTAAGTCATTTGCTAAATCGAAATTAATACGCTCTACAAATCCTTCTGGTGTGAATACGCCGTCAGATCCGAATGGAACCTCACGAAGTAAGTAATAACGTAATGCATCTAATCCGTAACGATCGATTAATGTAACTGGATCTACTACGTTCCCTTTTGACTTACTCATCTTTCCATCCTTCATTAAAATCCAACCATGAGCAAAGATTTTTTTCGGAAGAGGTAAATCTAATGCCATTAAAATGATTGGCCAATAAATTGTATGGAAACGAACGATTTCTTTTCCAACTAAATGTACATCTGCCGGCCAGAACTTCTTATACATCTCTTCATTTTCTGTTCCATAACCTAATGCTGTAATGTAATTAGATAATGCGTCAACCCATACGTAAATAACGTGTTTCGGATTACCTGGAACACGAACTCCCCAGTCAAATGAAGTACGAGACACAGCTAAATCTTCTAAGCCTGGTTTAATAAAGTTATTAATCATCTCATTCTTACGAGACTCTGGCTGAATGAAATGTGGGTTATCTTCATAGAATTTTAATAGTCTATCGACATATTTACCCATTCTAAAGAAATAAGATTCTTCACGAACAAGTTCTACCTCATGACCACTATCTGGGCTTTTTCCTCCAACTACTTTGTCACCTTCCATAATTGGATCTACTAATTGATGCTCTGTATAGAATGTCTCATCTTGTACAGAATACCAACCTTCATATTCATCAAGATAAATATCACCTTGATCTACTAGTTGCTTGAAGATTTTTTCAACAACATCTTTATGACGATCTTCAGTTGTACGAATAAAATCATCATAAGAGATATCCATCTTCTCCCAAAGTTCTTTAATTCCTGCAACGATGTTATCCACATATGCTTGTGGTGTAACATTTAATTCTTCTGCTTTCTTTTGGATCTTCTGTCCATGCTCATCAGTTCCTGTTAAATAATGAACATTATATCCTTGCATACGCTTATATCGTGCCATCGCATCTCCTGCTACGGTTGTATAAGCATGTCCAATGTGTAATTTTCCACTTGGATAATAAATTGGGGTAGTAATATAAAAGGACTTATTTTCCTCTGTCATTGTTTTGGACCTCCCGGATAACCTCATATGTATTTATAAACAGTATATCAAAAACTTATATATAAAGTGAAACTTTAATCTGTGGGGGGGTTTGTTCACTCCCGCGGATTATTAACCAGCACCAATCGGGCTTTTACGAGTAGCCAAGCGCAAACTTAACTTCTTTGCTCCAGCCAAATTTTGAAGCGGAAATCTTCCTGCTTGTTAATGCAGGATAAAAAACGAATTAATGCCTGGTATCTTTATCATCTATTACTCATATTTCAAGAAAATATACAATCCTCTTTTATAATTTATAAATTTTTCAGAAAATAAAGTGAAATAATGGTAGAAATTACTCCCATTCTATTATATATAAGAAGTAAGAAATCTATAAATCTTTTTAAAAAATATAGAATTAAAGAATTGACGGAAATGTAAATGATTGGTATCATATGTCCATAGGGTATTTTGTCGAAAAATGACGAATCTAGAAAATAGACTCGAAACTTATAAACTATTTCTTTAGGAGGAAAAGAATTATGAAATCTACTGGTATCGTTCGTAAAGTTGATGAATTAGGTCGTGTAGTAATTCCAATCGAATTACGCCGTACTTTAGGTATTGCAGAAAAGGATGCTCTTGAAATCTACGTTGATGACGAGAAAATCATCTTAAAAAAATATAAGCCAAACATGACTTGCCAAGTAACTGGTGAAGTATCTGATGGTAATCTATCTTTAGCTGAAGGTAAAATTATCTTAAGCAAAGAGGGCGCTGAGCAAATCTTAAACGAACTTCAAGATTATATCGAAACAGCAAAATAAGCTTCTCAATTATGAGAAGCTTATTTTTTATCGACATGATAGATTTGATATACATCGCGTTTCGACAAATCTCGATCTTTAGCGACTGTTTTTATCGCCTCTTTTGAATTCATACCTTTTTCGTTTATATAATGTTCAATATGATCATATACCGAAATAGATTCCCACCATTGTTCTTCTGGAGCAGGTTCTTCAGTTGAACCAGCTACTAAAATACAAAACTCGCCACGAACTTCATTTTGTTTCGTCCACTCAATTGCTTCTTCGACTGTTCCTCGAATAAATTCCTCGAATTTTTTCGTTAACTCTCGACATAATACAATTTCTCTATTTCCCAACACTTCTTGCATCGAGATTAAAGTATCATCTAAACGATGAGGCGCTTCATAAAACATCATTGTAGTTTGTACATAGCGAAGCTTCTCTAACTCCAGTTTTCTTTCTTTTTTATTTCTTTGTAAAAATCCATAGAAATAAAACTGTTTTGTTTCAAGGCCTGATGCAATTAATGCTGTAAGCGCCGCATTTGCCCCAGGAAGCGGAATAACATGATACTGTTCTGCTACAGCCTCTACAACAATATCGTAACCTGGATCGGAAATACAAGGCATACCAGCATCACTAACAAGTGCTACAGTCTTTCCTTCGTCTAACTTCCCTAATATTTTCTTCCCACTTACTTCCTTATTATGCTCATGGTAACTCATAACAGGGGTTTCAATTTCGAAATAATTACAAAGTTTTTTCGTTTGTCTCGTATCTTCAGCAGCAATTAAATCAGCTTCTTTTAAAATTCGGATTGCACGAAATGTCATATCTTCTAAATTTCCAATAGGAGTTGGTACTAAATATAAAACTCCCTTTTCATTTTGTTGAAAGCTTTTTTGTTGCCACATAACGTTCTCCTTTTTGCATATATTCTTCTTTTTGTTTTCTATTTAACTGCTTAAAATAATACTCTGCTTGCATAGCTGTACGCTTATCTTCATGAAATTCTATGTATTTTAAAACAACAGGAAGTCTAGCACGCGTATACCTAGCCCCTTTTCCACTATTATGGGTCTGAATCCGCTTCTCTATATGATTTGTATATCCAGCATAATAACTTCCGTCAGAGCACTCTACTACATAAAAACAATGCTTATTCTTCTCCATATAAAATTGAACGAATCTCCTTTGTATATTCATTATTTTCTTCATATACAAAAAGGGGGGGCAATATTTTCAAATCTGCGTTTCCGTCCTTAATTCCTTCAATTAACAATGTATTCGCTTCTTTCCCTGCCTTAGGATAAACAAATCGTACACGCTTTGGTTCAATTTTGTATTTACGCATTAATGTAACAATATCTAGTAAACGACCTGGACGATGTACAAATGCTACTTTCCCGCCTTGCTTTACTAACTGACTACTTGCAGATACAACATCCTCTAATGTACACATAATTTCATGACGGGCTATCGCTAAATGTTCATTCATATTTTTCTCAGAAGTTGCAGGTGTTTGAAAATAAGGCGGATTACATGTGACAACATCATATTGATGACGTCCAAGTTTCCCTGGCATATCTTTCAGATCCCCATGTATTAAGTGAATTCTTTCTTCTAACTTATTGTATTGAACGCTTCTGATTCCCATATCATATAAACGTTCTTGAATTTCCACACCTGTGATGTTTCCCTTTGTTCTTGTACTTAATAAAAGGGGGACAACTGCGTTACCTGTACACAGATCAAGTACATTACCTTTTTGAATTGGCACCCAAGCAAAGTCTGCAAGTAAAACAGCATCTAACGAGAAATTAAATACCGATGGGCTTTGTACAATCTTCATATCTTGCGCTAATAAGTAATCTAAACGTTCATCTTCATATAAATTCATATGTTACTCCTTTTCTTACACTTAACCTACCCTATTTCATCTTCTACTAATAAAAAACATATTTCATTCTACTCTCATGTATAAAAAATTACCTTTCCAATTATCATTGGAAAGGTAATTTCACTTTTTATTTAAAAATGACAGGCAGAATAAACAATCTCCCTCTTTACGCACACTTCCATAATGCAGATTACAAATATGAAAACCTTCTTGATATAGTCTAGCTAAATTATCGTAACCTTCGCCAATATCAGTTGTCTTCGGCTTCACTTCTTTACGTTTTTGAGTTTTTTGTTTTTCCTTACTCTGCACTTCTTCAAAGCGGTGTCGCAAATTTTCATTTTCCATTTTTATATGTTGGTTCTCTTCTAACAACTCTGCAAGATGTTGTTTTAATTCTCCCAACTGTTTGTATAAATGTCCAATTTGCTCTTCCATACTAGAAACCGATGCAAAAATATCTTTTTTCTCCACAAGCACCCACCTCATTAATCTGTGGTTTGACTCGAAACGACCCCTTTATTCACTAACTCATCTAACGTATATTCTACAATCCGTTCCTTGTCTACTAGTTCCACTTGAATTAATCTTTCTAAAATATTTAATCCGATAACACGGCCAGTACCATGCGGGGTTTGTATACGTTGATCTAAATCAGGAAGTTGTTCCTTTGCTGCCTCATATTCATCATTCTCATATTTTAAGCAACACATTAAGCGACCACATAAACCAGAGATTTTTGCAGGATTTAATGATAAATTTTGATCCTTTGCCATCTTAATGGACACAGGTTCAAAATCTCCTAAAAAAGTAGAACAACAAAGCATACGACCACACGGACCAATACCACCAAGCATCTTCGCTTCATCACGAACACCAATTTGTCTTAGTTCAATTCTTGTCCTAAAAATTGCCGCTAAGTCCTTCACTAGTTCGCGGAAATCAATCCGACCATCCGCAGTAAAGTAGAAAATAATCTTATTGCGATCGAACGTATACTCTACATCTACAAGTTTCATATCAAGATTATGCTCTACTACCTTTTGCTGACAAACTTGATATGCTTCTTTCGCAGCATGTTTGTTCTCTTCAACAAGGGTACGATCATTTTCATTTGCAATACGAATAACCTTTTTTAGCGGTAATACAACGTCGTTTTCATCAACTTGCTTTTTGGTAATAACTACTTTTCCGTACTCAATACCTCTTACTGTTTCTACAATTACAAACTCATTTTCAGAGATATCGAACTGATTCGGATCGAAGTAATACACCTTTCCGGCCTTCTTAAAGCGAACACCTACTACATCATACAAAACGGTCATCCCTCCTGCAACCGCAACACTAACTGTTCGAACACAAGCTGCGCATTTACATTAGCGTTGATTCTATTTTTTGCCTCTAATATATTAAAGAGAGCTGATACAATGCGCTTCTGAGCATAGGAGAAAGATTCAAACATCTCTTTCTGCTCATGAAAAACAAGACGATCTTCTTCTCCAAGTTGAACATATAATAAATCCTTATAAATAAGGAGCAACATATCTAAACCTTGCTGTAATTGTTCTTTCTCTCCAAAGTGTTTTCCCCATTTTTCTTGTACAAAAAAAATAGAGGCTTTATCCTTTTCGAGCGCTTCACATAATTTTATCACTAAAGCTCGTGCTTGTGCAAACCATTCATCACTACATAAAGCTAAAGCTTCATCAAAACTATTCGTGAGTTGCGCAGCAAGTGTCGATAAAGACGCCGTAATCCCTTCATCCTGTAATCTTCTAATTAAAGATTCCGTAGGTAACGGTCTAAATGTAACAACTTGACAGCGGGATAAAATCGTATTTAAAATTTGATGACTTTGTTCAGTAAGTAAAATAGCTGTTGTATCACTACTTGGTTCTTCTAAAAATTTCAAAAGTGTATTCGCTGCATTTGCTGTCATACGATCTGCGTGCTCAATAATATATACTTTTTTATTTGCTTCTAATCCTGTTTTTGAAAACTCTTCTTGTAAATCGTGAATTTGCTGCTTCTTAATAGATAATCCGTCTGGTTTTACAATATGTAAGTTAGGGTGGTTACCTGAATCAATTCGCTTACAATTTGTACATATATGACAAGGCTCTACCCCATTCCGCCCAGAACAGAGGAAACTCTTTGCCATTTGAATTGCCGTTGCAAACTTTCCAGTCCCTTTCCCTCCCTCTAACAAGTAAGCGTGGGATATACGCTCTTTTGCAATGCTATTCATCAACATTTTTACACCGATGGGTTGTATAGCAGAAAGCTGCTCCCACGTCTTCGTCATAATGCATACCTCACTTATTTCATTCTTTCCTTCTATTATAACAATTTATCTTCTATAATCTGAACAACTTCTTCTATAAGTTTTTCCATTGGTTGATCAGCATTTACCAATACAATGCGATCTGAGAAGCGTTCTACAACTTGTAAATATCCTTCACGCACAAGTTTATGGAAAGAGATATCTTCCATATCTAATCGATTCACTTCACGTCCTGCATCTTTTTCAATGCGAGCTAAACCAATCTCTGGTTCAATGTCTAAGTAAATCGTTAAACTGGGCATACAGTCCTCTGTTGCGAAACGATTGATTTCAAATACTTTATCCATACCTAATCCTCTTGCATATCCTTGATACGCTAAAGAGCTATCTATAAAACGATCACATAATACAAGATAGTCCTCGTTAAGTGCCGGCATAACCTTTTCCACCAAATGTTGTCTACGTGCAGCAGCATACAGAAGCGCCTCTGTACGTGCTTCCATCATCGTATATTCTTGTTTATGTAAAATTGTTCTAATATCCTCAGAAATTGCAATACCACCTGGCTCTCTCGTCGCCATTACCTTTTGTTCTTTTTGTTCAAAGTACGGCAATAAACTTTTAATTAACGTCGTTTTACCCGAACCTTCTGGACCTTCAATTGTTACAAATAATCCCTTCATTCTAAAACCTACTTTCTATATCATACACTTTCATATATTTCGTGCTACCTTGAAAACGAGCGCCTGCTTTCTCTAAATACATAATTTGCTCTGTATGTTCTGAAGTAATTCTTTCCCCATACATAATCAATGGAATCCCGGGTGGGTACGGAATTACCATTTCCGCCGCTATCATCCCAACTGCTTCGTCTACGGATACTACTTTTGTTTCATATCCTTCCAGTTGTTTATATGTATACGGCAAAGGAGAAAATTCTCCCTTATAAGTATAACGAATAGATTCCTTCTTGTCTTTCACCTCATAATATTGCAATGCCCCTCGGATCATCTCTATAGCCTTCATATACTCCTTATTTACTTGCAAGGGCAAAATAAATAGGACATTATATGGATCCGCCATTTCCGTATATATACCGACCTTTTCAAATACAGACTGTAATTCGTATCCTGATAACTGACAACGTGTCTGTACAGTAACCTTTAACTCGTCTTGTAATGGATATTGTAAAATAGCTATTTGTGGAATAGAACACAATTCGTCTTTAAATCCCCGTAAAAACTCGATAATTTCATCATGTCCCTTTTCTTTTATACGTGCCATTGTAAAGCGTGCAATATCAAGAGAAGTCATAATTGGATATGATGGACTACTAGATTGTAGCATACTTAAATAAGTAGAAACTTTTTCTTCTTTCACTAAGCGACTATTTATATGTAAATAGGATCCCATTGTCATTGCGGGTAATGTTTTATGTGCAGAATGAACTACAATATCTGCACCATATGCTAATGCTGACTTGGGAAATGCCCCTCCTAAACAAAAATGGGCTCCATGTGCTTCGTCTACTAAAACAGGGATTTTATGTGCATGTGCATAAGCGATGCTTGCCTCTAGATCCATCCCCATACCATAATAATTAGGATGCGTTAAAATGAGTGCTTTAGCATTTGGATATTTTTTAATTGCTTCCTTAATAATTTCATCATGAATTCCCACTGGTACATTATAAGCTTCATCAATCCACGGATCTAAAAAAATTGGATTTGCTCCCGCTAATTTCAAACCATTAATAATTGATTTATGACAATTTCTTTGTACAAGAACAATATCATGTTCCCCGCAACAAGACAAAATCATTGCTAGGTTCCCTACCGTTGAACCATTAATTAAAAAATAACTTTTTTTCACTCCATATACATCAGCTAATAATTGTTGTGCCTCATCTATACATTCAAACGGACTATGTAAATCATCTAACCCTGACAACTCAGTTACATCGATAGATAGTATATCTTTAAACTCCCCTAGAGCTTCCTGAGGGAAGTTTAAACCATTTTTATGTCCTGGGACATGAAAGGACAACGGCCCTCTTTCTTTAAACTCTATTAATGCCTCATATAAAGGTATGCGATTTTGATTCATCTATATCTCTTCCTTATCATTTCATTCTTTATCTATTATACAGAACAAAAAAAATAATAGGCATATGCCTATTTAAAAATATGATACTTCTAATTTCCGAAGTTGTTTTAAATAATATATATACTTCGGATCATTTGTATCCGTATTCACCATATCCTTTTCACATTCATAACATATCAAATTATTATAAACATATATCCCTTCTTTTCTTTCTGTCTCACAAACAATACAAACTTCATTTTGTGATTTCATAACCTTCCCTCCCTATTTAAATGGACATATTTTATACTTCTATTCCTTAACAATTTACAGAAAAATATACATCCATCTCTTATATAATATGATTAATCCTTGGGCAACGTGTTTGTATTACCATGACTTCTTTTTACGTACTGTTTGAAAACACGAAAAAGCACGAGTCAAATGACTCGTGCTTAGTTGCTTGGCGACGTCCTACTCTCACAGGGACAAGGTCCCAACTACCATCGGCGCTAGAGAGCTTAACTTCCGT
>NZ_WBPF01000008.1 GCF_008923725.1 Bacillus sp. CH140a_4T | reverse complement strand
TACATGGAAGTCCACCGAAAAACAGGAGAGAAGTATATATACTTTATATGGTTCTAGGGACTGATAAGGACGTAGAACCTATGGAAAAGAGGCGAAAAAATGAGTTACGCAATTTGTCGCATGCAGAAATTTAAAATGCGAGATGTGAAGGGAATTCAAATTCATAATCAGCGAGAAAAAGAGAGTCACACAAATCATGATATTGAATCGGGACGAACACATCTTAATTACGATTTACATAATGATGGCCACATTGATTATTTGAAAACAGTGAAAGACAAAATTGAACAGAATGTAGAGACCAATCGAGCGATTCGAAAAGATGCGGTTGTGATGTGCGAATTTGTTGTGACAAGTGATAGAGAATTTTTCGATGTGCTAGATATGATTGATCCAGCTCAACAAAAAGTGTTTTTCAAAGAAGCGTATAGCTTTTTAAAAGATAGATATGGGGAACAAAACATTGTACATGCAGCTGTCCATTTGGACGAGAAAACACCACATATGCATGTTGGAATGGTTCCAGTAACAGAAGAGAATAAACTATCAGCAAAACAGATTTTTAACCGTAAAGAGTTAGTTTCACTTCAAGACGATTTTCATGCTCATATGGTAGAAAAGGGCTTTTATTTAGAACGTGGTGTATCAAGTGATAAAAAACATGTAGAAATGAGAAAATTCAAGGCAATGACAGTAAAAGAAGAAATAAAAGCTTTAGAAACAGAATTGGGACAATGCTTACAGAAAAAAGAATCGGTAAATAAGCAAATGGAACAATTAGAGTCTCGCTTGAATCAATTACAAAATGCGGTGAAGTCAACAAATAAAGTCGATAAAATCGAAGTGAAACATAAAGGTGGTATTTTACGCTCTAAAACTGTTGAAATGAGCGTAGAAGACTTTGAGGAACTCAAAACTAAGGCAAAGGCATCAGAAGCCTTTAAACGTGAAAATATGACGTTATATCGTAAGAATGAAGCGTTACAAGCGAGTAATACAGATTTACATACAACAGTGAAGCGTTTGGAAAAAGAAAATGAAGGGTTAAAGACATATAAGGGAAAATATGAACGTCTAGCAAAATTATTTGATGAAATGAATAAATTTTATGAAAAGTTTATTCCGAAAGAAGTGCCGAAATTTCATGAAATAATTGGTTTTTGTAAGAGAAAAGTAAATGCATCCATAAATAGATTTAGTTCTCTTAGGTATTCCGAAAAAGCATTGACTGAAAATGAGAAAAAAGGATATGAAGCAGCGTCAAAGTTTCTTGCAACTCAACAAAAGCAACAAAGAAAAGAACGTGGAAATGAACGAGAACTTTGATAGGAGGATTATTTAATGAAAAAGCTAAGGAGAAATGCAATTCAATGCCGAAAATGTGGTGATGTAATTAAATCTAAATTCACTCGTGATTTTAAGTATTGTTCATGTGGATCAGTAGCGATTGATGGTGGTTTAGAGTATGCTCGTATTATTGGTGATTCAGAAAATGTGATTGAACTTCATGAATTTGAGGCTAAATAAAAAGCATTACATCCATTGATGTAATGCTTTTTATTTAGGTACAAAATTAATTTTAGGAAGAACATGTTTTTGTAAACTGTTGTCACTAAATGAACTTAATGTTTGTGTTTTTGCATCAAATTGTAGTCCCAATGCTTTAAATATAACTTCTGTTTGTACAGGGGATAGACTAAATGATACTGTATCGTCATCTAAATAAATATTTAATTCAACGCCTTCAATCATTGTTTTTCGTCTCCAATCCTAATTTTTTTGTATCGTTTTTTGTTGTTTCTTGTTCTGGAAGGGCTTTTTGTTTCCCTCTTAAAACCTCAATAGAATTTAATGGTTTATCTTCTTCGTAATAGCTTAATAATATTTGTCTTTTTGTATCGTTCCCTTTCATCATGATATTAGGGTTTACGATATAAACGCCATTTTGTTTTTTCTTGATAAAGTTATTTGCCTGCAACTTTTTCATTAATTTTGCAATAGTAGGTTCAGAAACTCCTACATCTTTTGAGATTTGTTTGTATGTTCCTATGAACAAATTATTAGATTGATTTGTGTTTTCAGCTATGTAAATAAAAATATCTAATTGTTTATTGTCTATAATCCCTAGAACTGTTAAGAAATCCATTAGATACATTTTCCAAAAGTTTTTAGTTCCATATACTCTTTTTGTTATTTGGTCTACATGAATAACTTCTCCAGTTTGAGTATCTACTAATTCTCGTTTTTTTTGACCGACTAAAGTTTGACTTTCAGCATGATATTCCAGATTTTTATCATATTCTGTCATAGATTTTAAGTTCCCCCTTACTTAATTTGTACTTTAGTAACCACTTAACGTTTTAAATTTTATACTAAAATTTAAAACAAGTAAACACTTAAATACAAATTAAGCAAACACGAAACAAGAGTTAAGTAAAGACTAAAAGAAAGTTAAGTGCCTAAAATCACGAAAACCCTTGATATAACTGGATTTATCCTGCTTTTTATGCACGTTTCCTCTCTTCTAATATCAAAGGGGCTATTTAGCCCCTTTGATATTTAAAAAAAGACCAACTTTTAGTTGGTCTTTTTTTCTTTTTCTTAAGAGCTAAAATTTCTACAAGGAACAGGTAGTATTTTTTGAGAAAAACACTCAAAAAATCTCCACCTTTTTCGCTTTGCTCCATCCTTGTAGAAATTTTTTCGGCTCGTATGCTTTTCTCGCCAAGCCGACAGACAAAAAGCAATGCAATGGTTCTCGACTTGGACAAGCAATTATACGAGCCGAACCGCTTAAGTTATTCGTTCCAAAGTAGTTTTTATTCAAAAATTAGATACGTAATATGTGGGGTTTCGCCCCCACACGACGAGCCAGCACTCTAGCCAAAAAGCAATGGAAGACCAAAGGGCAAGATCCAAACAAAAGGAATGGGCAAGCTACGGGTTTGGCATGTCAAACCCAAAACAGTTGTCGCTTGGCTCGATTTTCTATATTTTTGAATAGAAAAAGAAGCCATAATAGGCTTCTTAATTAGCTTCAGAAGTTGTGTAATTTTTCTTGATGATATCTTTTATATTGATAATTAAGGATATAAGGAATCCAACAGCTAGAATACCGTTTACCCAATAATATGTATTCCCTGATGTAAATTTATTATAAAAGGAATCGATATTATAATATACTAGGAGCACTGAAAAGATAGTAGAGCATACTAACATACCAAAACTTTTCATATTGTTCACCTCAATTCTAAAATTTGTGACTCTTGGTATAATTATACATGTAAATAAAAAGATTTTAAGCAAAACATACAATAAGCTGTCCATACGGACAGCTTATTTACATAATTTTCGTTATTGGAAGTTGATTAATACTAGCTTATTTATCTTATAAGTTAAATCGAGAACAATTAGATCCCCAAATATTTCAGTTCTTTTTGTATGTTATTTAAAGCAAACCTCTCTTGTTTTTGAAAGGAGTTATTTGGTTCGTTTGAAGATAATCTCCATAGAACTCGTGTATCCTGCCATTGTTAGAGTAAGGACTTGAACAAATTCCCAACCATCTTCAGCATGTTCGGTAATAATACGTTTATAATCTTCTTTAGGTTGCCCTTTCCATCCACCAATTTCGACTTTCACGAATTTGTAATCGTACATATTCTTCCCCCCTTTTCCTAATTGTAACATTTAGAAGAAGTGATGTATTGTACCTTTTTGACTGTATACTCTATACATGTGAGGTTGACATAACGTCCTATTATCGGTAGCAAGATTTTCATAGAATCCTTGTATTGGAAGGGATTCTTCTTTTTTGTCTCTCTTTCTCGTATACAGGATTTTATACATCGTTGATATAGCGAGGATTCTAGAGATCCCCGTTCTTCTTTTTTTGTATACAATCTTGCATACTCTTAGTATCGTTTCTGATGGAGTGAGAATAAAAATATCAAGGTATGCATTTAAAAGGTCTCTCAGCTTGTCTGAGAGACCTTTTTTCTTTTTGGTGTTTTTATATGGATAAGAAAGTGTAGATATGTTAGAGGTGAATCTGGATTGTTTGAGGGGGGTATAGCAAGTTTGGATAATGTTGATTTTATAGAGAAAAAGAGATGAAAAGTTAGATAGTATTACAGAAGTAAAAAAAACAGTGTTATCAATGCTTTATGCCACTTTTAAAATCCTCTCTCTTCTCACTCTCTATATAAGGGATTAAGATAATTAAATAAAATATATAAATTATCTTTAATAAAATTTAAAATAAGTTTAATATTATTAAAGGGATATGTTAAACTTATTTTAGCAAAAGTAAATAGGGGGACAGAACTGTGGATATTAAAAATATTCCAAACTGGATTTTAGCCTTGGAAAATGAGGATTTAGAGTTTGTTAAAAACTTAGTACTTCATTCAGGTTCTTTAAAAGAGATTGCAAAAATTTATGAGGTATCATATCCAACAGTAAGACTTAAACTTGATCGATTAATTGATAAAATAAAAATGAATGATGCTGTAGAAAATGAGGAATTTATTAAATTTATTAAAAGCCTGTCGATTGATGATCGGATAAGTGTAGAAGATGCAAAATTGATTATTGAAAAATATAAACAAGAAAGAGATGGAGAATAATGGTTCTTATTTATGCCGGTATTTTGGCTGTTCAATTTTTCTTATCAAGTAGAAACAATATTTATTGGGGGGCAATTTTACCAGTAGCACATATTGCATTTCTGACATGGTTGTTTATAACGAATCGCATTGAAAGTACTATTGGTTTTATCCTTTATCTATTATTAGGGATGCTTTTCTTATGTATAGAATGGAATTTAGGTAGAAAGTATTTTCATAAGAAAATACAAAAAGAATTGGATAAAATAAAAACCCTCAACATGAAATAGGAACATAGCACCAGTTATTCTGAGAGGAAAAATAACTGGTAAGTGTCAATGGTAAGCGGACTGGAATGGTTCAGCGGTTTGTGCTGATCCATGAAAGGAGCATTAAGGAATTGACACGTGCAGCTGATTTTCTACCCTCTTGGTTTGTCAAAACGTCAATCGTTTTGGCCTGCCAACCGGCGAGGGAGCCCCTCAAGGATTGAGGGGTTGGGGAGTTCGATTGAGGGGGTCTGGGGAAGAGTTCCCCAGTGGGTTTGGGCAAAGCCCAAGATCTTTTTATTCGGCTTGCCGAATAGCCCCGTAGGGCACACCTTTACGATAGTAAAGTATAGTGTGCTATACTTTACATGGAAGTCCACCGAAAAACAGGAGAGAAGTATATATACTTTATATGGTTCTAGGGACTGATAAGGACGTAGAACCTATGGAAAAGAGGCGAAAA
>NZ_WBPF01000007.1 GCF_008923725.1 Bacillus sp. CH140a_4T | reverse complement strand
TAGTTTGTCTAGCATCTAAAAATAAAAATTGACGTTTCACGTTGTTTGTTTCGTTTAGTTTTCAAAGTTCAACATCGCGTTTCAGCGACTTTTATAATTTAACATTTCGCGTTAAATCTGTCAACAACTTTTTCTTTCGTTCCTGACGACGCTTATTAATTTACCATATTAATCATTCGTTCGTCAATACTTTTTAAAAAAATGCCAAAATAAATTTATCTTGGCATGATATAAAGCTTAATAACCACTAATGCAGCAACACCAGGCAGACCTAATAAACTTGTGATTGTTGCGGTTCCCAAGTTAATTGGAATATGAAAATCAAAATATGTTCCTATAACATTTACGATAAAAAGTAATGCTACTCCCAAAGTAACATGAAAAAGCGCTTTTCCTATAAAACGTAATGGCTTAGAAGAAACACCAAAAATAAGGAAAATAAAAACTAATGTAAGAATACCAACAATAATAATTGTAGAATTCATTTTTTCCTCCTTATGAATGACCTATACACACTTATTTGTATGGGACAAGAAGATAAAAAAGAACATGTATCATATAACTCCAGTCTTTTTATCTTATTCACCTTGATTCAGTAACACTTCTTCATAAAAACCATTAATTGTTCTCTCCAAACAAAGTAACTACTAAATGTTTAATGAATAAAATAAAAAGGTTCTGCTTTTTCAGCAGAACCTTTTACCATTGTTCCATTTTTACAGGACGACGTTTTGCTTCTTTTAACAAGAAGAAATATTTCGCCTCTGCTATTTTTAAAGAACAAAGTACATCTTGAGATGGTTCAACGCTTTGTTCCACCATTCTCTTCTGACGTAACCACTCATTCTTTACCTTTTCTAATAGTACAATTAGCTTATCATCATACTCTTTACGCAATTTACCCTTTTTTTGAAAGAACATTTTTGTTTCTCCTCTTATACTTCTCTACGACCTTCTAACGCTTTCGACAGCGTAACTTCATCTGCATATTCTAAATCTCCACCAACTGGCAGACCATGTGCAATACGAGTTACTTTAATACCTGTCGGCTTTAAGAGGCGGGATATATACATCGCTGTAGCTTCCCCTTCAATATTAGGGTTTGTTGCTAATATTACTTCTTGTACCGTTTCATCATGCAGTCGCTTTAAGAGTTGCGGGATATTAATGTCTTCTGGTCCAATTCCCTCCATTGGAGAAATCGCACCACGTAATACATGATATACTCCTTGATACTCTTTCATTTTTTCCATTGCGATTACATCTTTCGGTTCCTGTACAACACAAACAACCGATTGATCTCGATGTGAATCATTACAAATATAACAAGGGTCACGGTCAGTAATATGCCCGCATACAGAACAATACGCTAAATCTCGCTTCGCATTCACAAGTGCTTTTGCAAAACCTAACACATCATCTTCTTTCATATCTAATACGAAAAATGCCAAACGAACCGCTGTTTTCGGTCCGATTCCTGGCAACTTCATAAAACTATCAATTAATTTCGATATCGGTTCTGGATAATGCATATATCAGTATCCTCCTAGAACATTCCACCCGGTAAGTTCAAGCCTTTTGTAAATTTACCCATTGTAGAATTTGAAAGTTCATCAGCTTTTTTAAGTGCATCATTTGTTGCAGCTAACACTAAGTCTTGTAACATTTCGATATCTTCTGGATCTACAACTTCTTCTTTCACTTTCACTTCAAGAATTTGCTTATGACCATTTGCAATAACTGTGATCATACCGCCACCAGCTGTACCTTCAACTGTTTTTTCACCAAGTTCTTCTTGCGCTTTTGCCATATCTTTTTGCATCTTTTGCATTTGTTTCATCATGTTATTCATATTTCCCATTCCGCCACGCATCATAATTAATTCCTCCTCATTATTATCACTCTTTTATTTCAATAAGTTCTTGCCCTACTAATTTTACTGCCTCTTCTATAAGAGGATCCTCTTTTTTCTCTGGGCTTTCTTCAGAAGCTTCGCCTTCACGCTGTAAAAAATCTTCACGGATTTTACCCCATTCACTTTTGGGAATAGCAATCATATTTAATCTTTTACTTAGCAATTCAAACAAGGCCTGTTCCACTGTATCCATAGCTTCTCGGTTTTCGCTCGCCATTTTACAGTGAATCTCATATTGAAACGCTAAAACGTAAGTATCATCCGAAGCCGCTACCGGTTCGCTATTTTCTAATAAAACAGCAAACGCCACTTTGTTGTATGCTTTGAGCCTTCCTAACAACTCACCCCACACAGCTTTCAATTGTTCTAAATCTTGACGCTTCGCTTGCTTCAATACTTCGTTTACGCGTCCGACAGGAATCTTCATACTCCCTGTCCGCACCGGCTTTGGTGCTGTACGCGTCTCTCTGACTTCCTGCTGGACACCAGCCGGCACACCATTCTTTTTAACTTGTTCTAACTCTTTCTCCAATTGCTGCATCCTATTCATAATTGCTTGTAAACGATCTGCACCGTTTGCTTGCATCATAAACTGTTGACACAGCTGTACCATAACAACTTCTAAGAAAATTCGTGGATGATTTGTCCACTTCATTTCCTGTTGTCCCTTACTAAGAGTATGAATGATTTCATAGATTACTTCCGGTTGCATTTCTTCACTTAACATCCGGAATTGCTCATCTACCATTACCCGTTCTAACATATGTTCCAGTTGTGGTGAAGTTTGATATAAAAGCATATCGCGATAATAGTAAATGAAATCCTCCATAAATCGAACTGGATCTTTCCCTTTAGCCATCATCTCATCTATGATACGTAATGCTCTTGATACATCATTTTCACGTATACATTCTACTAAGTTACCTAAGTATTGCTGAGAAACAGAACCTGTTACAGCTAATACATCTTCTGTCGTAACTGTTTCATCACTATAAGATATTGCCTGATCAATAAGACTAAGCGCATCACGCATACCACCTTCAGCGGCACGTGCAACAATTTGTAACGCCTCATCTTCTACTTGCGTACCTTCATTAGTCACAACAGTCGATAATCTCTCAACAATATCATTTACTGATATCTTTCGAAATTCGAAACGTTGGCAACGCGAAATAATCGTAGGTGGTATCTTATGTGGTTCTGTTGTCGCTAAAATAAAGATGACATGTCCTGGCGGCTCTTCTAACGTTTTTAAAAGCGCATTGAAGGCACCCATAGAAAGCATGTGAACCTCATCAATAATGTATACTTTATATTCTACAGCACTTGGAGCATATTTTACTTTATCTCTAATATCTCGAATTTCATCTACACCGTTATTTGAAGCCGCATCAATTTCTAATACATCAGAAATAGATCCTTGTGCAATCCCCAAACAAGAAGGACATTCATTACAAGGTTCAGCTACCGGAGCATGTTCACAGTTGATTGCTTTTGCAAATACTTTTGCAATGGTTGTTTTTCCTGTTCCCCTCGGCCCAGAAAATAAATAAGCATGTGAAACTTTCTCTTGAAGAAGGGCATTTTGCAACGTTTTTGTCACGTGCTTTTGACCGACTACATCTTCAAATTTTTGCGGTCTCCATGTTCGGTATAACGCTTGGTATGACACGAAAATACGGCCTCCCTCAAAGGTTATTATCTCATTTATTATAACCCATTCTGTTTATAGATTCCAAAAGTTATTTTCCATACAAAAAACCCACCTTAGTATTAAGGTGAGTTTTGTATACATATATAACTGCCGTGCACCTTCTGTCGATTACGTACCATAAGCGTTACTCAAGCAGTTAGCTCGGTTCAGGCACTCCTGCGGCACACGAGAAGACCCGCTTATTGCTGCTTCCTTCCGGACCTGACAAGGTTCACGGGGTCCCGTTGCGCAGGACCCAAACGTCAACACCACTTACTTAAGGCAGACCTTACAGCAACATAACCTCGAGAAGGGATTCGGCCTCGCTAGAGCGGATTGCGAGTATAGGGCACCGCTACCTCCCCGCTTAGCACGGCAAAGTTAAAACCAATATTCGGTTGCCTTCATTAAAAGGCATTATCAGTATAACTTGTTTTTTTATAAAATGCAAATACGTTAATTCTCGTTACTTTTCTCTAATTTTTTTATCGCTTTTCTTTTTTTACGAAGCTCTCTAAAAAAGTTTGTTAACAAAGTACCGCATTCTTCTTCTAATACACCAGCCACTACCTCGCATTGATGATTAAAGCGTTCATCCGTTAAAAGATTCATCAACGTCCCTGCACATCCACCTTTCGGATCACTTGCACCATATACAACTCGCTTCACTCGTGATAAAACAATTCCACCCGCACACATCGGACAAGGCTCTAATGTTACATATAACGTCGCATCTTCTAAACGCCATGTCCCTAATTTTTTGCACGCCTCATCAATAGCTAACAACTCAGCGTGAGCTATTGATCTTTGTTCAGTTTCTCTTAAATTATGAGCAACACTAATTACTTCACCATCTAACACTATAACTGCGCCAATCGGTACTTCTTGTATTGCCTCTGCTTTTTTAGCCTCTTCTATTGCTAACTGCATAAAATAAATATCTTGATCGTGTTCCATACCATAGTCCTTTCATTACAAATAAAGTACACTTATTTCCATTTACTACACATGGGATAACTTTTACAAATTCAATCCACCCTAATAAAAAAGAGAGGGGATTACATATGAAGAATACTGCCTTACTCATTATCGATATGATTAATGATTTTCAATTTTCACACGGGCCCACCTTAGCTAAAAAATGCGAAATGATAACAAATCCTATTTTACAATTAAAGAAAACAATGAAATCCTTTGGCTACCCCATAATTTATGTTAATGACCATTATCAACTTTGGAGATCTGATATTGACCAACTAATTACCCATTGTACAAATGAGTATAGTGAAAATATCATTCATAAGATTGCTCCAAATTCTGATGATTACATTTTTATTAAACCACATTACTCTGCTTTTTATGAAACACCTTTAAATTCTTTATTAGGCTATTTAAAAATAAAAAATCTAATATTAACAGGAGTCGCCGGGAATATATGTATCCTCTTTACAGCTAACGATGCTCATATGAGAAATTATACACTGTATGTACCACAGGACTGTATTGCCTCGAATCATGATCAGGATAATCTGCATGCTTTAAAAATAATGGAAGCCACATTAAAAGCAAATATAGTACCGTCATCTCAAATAAAAATTAATTAATACATATATCTATTTTCTAACTTTTTATATCAAATTAACCCGCTCGCTTCCCTCTTGTGCTACAATAATTCTGTTTTGTGTTTTTAGTAGTCACGGTAAATCACTGATTGAAAGGAGGAAACAGCGTGACCGGAGTACCATTTATCACGGTTGAAGGACCAATTGGTGTTGGAAAAACCTCACTTGCGAAGGAAATTTCAACTCACATGCAACTCCACTTACTAAAAGAGATTGTTGATGAAAATCCTTTTTTAGGAAAATTCTATGAAGACATCGACGAATGGAGTTTTCAAACAGAGATGTTCTTTCTTTGTAATAGATACAAACAATTAGAAGATATTAACATAAAGTATTTGAATCAAAGGAAGCCAGTAGTAGCGGATTATCATATATTTAAAAATTTAATTTTCGCATCCCGTACATTAAAGAATTCTCAATACGACAAGTACATGCAAATCTATCGTATCCTTACACAAGATATGCCTGTACCAAACGTTATCGTTTATTTAACAGCTAGCTTGGAAACATTACAAACACGAATTGCGATGCGCGGAAGAGAATTCGAAAAAAATATGGATCCAAATTACTTACTACAGCTCACAAAAGATTACGAAACGGCAATGGATACTTTTAAAAAGGATCATCCAGATATACCAGTATTAAAATTTAACGGAGACGATATGGATTTTGTAAAAAATTCTGATGATTTAAACGTCATCCTATCCGCCCTTCAAAATACTCTCTTAAAGGAGTCGAAATAACAATGAATTTAAGGCAAAAATATGATATACCAAATGACGCAGTAATCACTATTGCTGGAACTGTAGGTGTCGGAAAATCAACTATGACAACTGCATTAGCTAACGCTTTAGGTTATCGCACATCATTTGAAAAGGTAGATTCGAACCCTTATTTGGACAAGTTCTATGCTGATTTCACACGCTGGAGCTTCCACTTGCAAGTGTACTTTTTAGCAGAACGATTTAAAGAACAAAAAAGAATTTTTGAATACGGTGGCGGCTTTGTTCAAGATCGCTCTATCTATGAAGACACTGGAATTTTTGCAAAGATGCATCATGAAAAAGGTACAATGACGGAAACTGATTATGAAACATACAAAGGTTTATTTGACGCTATGGTCATGACTCCTTACTTCCCTCATCCAGATTTATTAATTTACTTAGAAGGTTCTTTCGATGATATTGTTGATCGCATCCAAGAACGCGGACGTCCGATGGAACAACAAACACCAATTGAGTATTGGAAAGAGATGCATGGCCGTTACGAAAACTGGATTAATAACTTTAATGCATGTCCTGTTTTACGATTAAACATTAATGAATACGATATTTTAAAAGATGGCGATTCCATTGAACCAATCATTAAAAAAATTGGTCATTTTTTAAAACAAACACGTAAACTTGTAAAATAGAAAAACCCGTGCATATGCACGGGTTTTTCTATTAAATTACTTCTTTTTTGTTGGAGCAATAATTTCACTCTCAGGTTTTCCAGCGTTAATACGCTGACGAACAGTACTTGTACTAATATCGTATGTTTCAGCAATCTCTTTAACAGTCATTTCTTTCCCGTTAATCACTGCTGTTAATACTTTACCTGTACGTTTTGGAGCTGCTTCTTTCTTTACAGCTGCTTTTTCAACTTTTTTTGGCGCCTCTACTTTTGTCGCAGTTTGCTTTACATCACAAGTGCAACCACAAAGTTTACGGAATGTATCATCGCTTATAATGCGTGACACATTTGCACCACTGTTTAAAATTCTATTGTTCTTACAGACAGGACATTGTACATAATATAAAGTTTTTCCATCTAAAGGAAACGTTTGTATAATAAGATCCATGTTGACTCCTTTCATATCTATGAAGATAATCATCGGAATATGAGTGTGTAATAAGGACAAAATCGCCTTACACCATACTTTATGATTGGTTTTAAAATAAAAACTCGTTACGTGTTGGTAACGAGTTCTCCAATCTCCACTTATATGCGCTGTTGTCAATTATATCTGGAGGAGGTAGAGGGATTCGAACCCCCGCGCGACTCTCGCCGCCTGTCGGTTTTCAAGACCGATCCCTTCAGCCAGACTTGGGTATACCTCCATATTGACATCAAATATAATATCAAAAGAAAAACAGTTAGTCAACCCTACTAAAATAAATTATGAGGAAAGGGAAATTTTACTTTCCCTCTCCTACATTATAGTACTGACAACGCTCATAATTACCAATCACTCATACCGATGAATGTTTATAAATTTACTTAATAACTGTTTTTCCTCCCATATAAGGGCGAAGAACTTCTGGAATTATAATTGTACCATCTTCTTGTTGGTAGTTCTCTAAAATAGCTGCCACCGTACGTCCAATTGCAAGACCAGATCCATTTAATGTATGAACATGTTCTGGTTTACCATTTGGCTCACGACGGAAACGGATATTTGCACGTCTCGCTTGGAAAGCCTCAAAATTACTACAAGAAGAAATTTCACGATATGTGCCATAGCTTGGAATCCATACTTCGATATCGTATTTCTTCGCTGCTGTAAATCCTAAATCGCCTGTGCACATGCTCATAACGCGATATGGCAACTCTAATAATTGTAACACGCGTTCTGCATCATTTGTTAGTTTTTCTAACTCTTCATAAGAATCTTCTGGTTTTACGAACTTTACAAGCTCTACTTTATTGAACTGATGCTGACGAATTAAGCCACGTGTATCACGGCCAGCTGAACCTGCTTCAGAACGGAAACAAGAGCTAAATGCAGCATATCGTATAGGCAATTGCTCTTTATTTAAGATTTCATCACGGTGCATATTCGTTACAGGTACTTCAGCTGTTGGAATTAAGAAGTAATCTTCACTTTCAATACGGAATGCATCTTCTTCAAACTTCGGAAGCTGTCCTGTTCCTGTCATGCTTGCACGGTTTACCATATATGGAGGCAATACTTCTTCATATCCATGATCATCAGTATGAAGATCAAGCATAAAGCTAATTAAAGCACGCTCTAATCTCGCGCCAGCACCTTTATAGAATACGAAGCGGCTTCCCGTTACTTTCCCGGCACGCTCAAAATCTAAAATCCCTAAATCTGTAGCAAGATCCCAATGTGGTTTTGGTTCATAAGCAAATTCTTTCACTTCTCCCCAAGTACGTGCTACTACATTATCATCTTCTGTTTCACCAATTGGAGCAGATTCATGAGGTATATTTGGAATAGATAACATTAATCTTTCTAAATCTTCTTCAACTGTACGAAGTTCATTATCAAGATCTTTTACTTTTTCTCCAACTTCACGCATTTCTAGAATTAAAGCTTCTGCATCCTTCTTTTCGCGCTTCAATACAGAGATTTGTTGAGATACTTCGTTACGTTTACTTTTTAGTTCCTCTGTTTGAACAAGTAATTCTCTTCTTCTCGTATCCAGCTCTTCAAAGCGACCAAAATCAGTTAAATCTTCGCCTCTATGCTGTAACTTTGCTTTTACTTCTTCAAAATTTGTACGTAAAAATTTAATATCAAGCATTATATACTCCTCCTTTTATTTTATAAAACACAAAAAACTCCCGTCCCTATATAAAGGGACGGGAGTTAACCCGCGTTGCCACCCTAGTTGAAAGCATTACCGCTTTCCTCTCAAGTAGAAATAACGGCTCTTCACCGGGAATGTTTACTAATCATAAAGATATTCCACATTCCATTCCAGGATGGATTCACAAACTGTTTCTATCGATTTCCACCAACCATCGACTCTCTATAAGAAACGGCATTTGTTACTACTTCCTATCAACACGCTTATTTTATAAAATTGTTACCATCAATTTACTATAATCTTATACAAGTTGCAAGTTACTTAGACAACTTTTTTCATTTTCGCTTCTTTTACCATTTCTACAAAGTATGCTGTGACACGATGATCATCCGTTAATTCCGGATGGAATGAAGCAGCTAAAAACTGATTTTGTTTTACTGCTACCATTCGGTCACCATGTGTAGAAAGTACTTCAACATCATCAGCTACATTTACAACATACGGAGCACGGATAAATACACCAATAAATTCTTCTCCTACACCTTTAATTGAAAGTGCGACTTCAAAGCTATCTTTTTGGCGTCCGAACGCATTGCGTTCTACTGTAATATCCATAGCACCAATATGTGCTTCTTCATAGCCAATAAGTGTTTTTGCAAGAAGAATCATACCTGCACATGTACCAAACATTGGTTTACCAGACTTCGCGAATGTACGAAGTGGTTCCATGAAAGCATACTTATCAATAAGACGGCGCATTGTTGTACTTTCACCGCCTGGTAAAATAAGACCATCAATCTCTTCAAGTTGCTCTATACGCTTTACAACAACAGCTTCTGCACCACTTGCTTCAACTGATTTTATATGCTCACGAACTGCACCTTGAAGACCTAGCACACCGATTTTCACCATTTTAAAGTTCTCCTTCAATTACCATCCACGCTCTTGCATGCGTTGTTCTGGTAATAACGTTGAAATTTCGATACCTTTCATTGCATTACCTAATCCTTTAGAAAGGCTTGCAATTAGTTCGTAATCCTCATAATGAGTCGTCGCTTCAACGATTGCGCGTGCAAATTTCTCTGGATTTTCTGATTTGAAGATACCAGATCCTACGAATACACCATCCGCACCAAGTTGCATCATTAACGCTGCATCTGCTGGTGTTGCTACACCACCTGCTGCGAAGTTTACAACTGGCAAACGACCAAGGCGTTTAATTTCAAGTAGTACTTCATAAGGAGCACCAGTATTTTTTGCATATGTCATTAACTCATCTTCACGTAGACTTGCAACTTGACGGATTTCTGCATTGACTTGGCGCATATGACGCACTGCCTCTACAATGTTTCCTGTTCCTGGTTCACCTTTTGTACGAAGCATAGATGCACCTTCTGCAATACGACGCGCAGCTTCTCCGATATCACGGCAACCACATACAAA
Organism: Bacillus sp. CH140a_4T; assembly: GCF_008923725.1. Lineage (GTDB taxonomy): Bacteria > Bacillota > Bacilli > Bacillales > Bacillaceae_G > Bacillus_A. The sequence continues at coordinate 4,668 of NZ_WBPF01000007.1, read as the reverse complement.
CGGAACTGTGTAATCACGTTTATTTAAATGGTATACTTCATCAGCAGGAGTTAATACTTCACTCTCATCGATATAGTCTACCCCTAATGATTCTAATACACGTGCTTCTACAAGATGACCGATACGGCATTTTGCCATAACCGGAATTGAAACAGCACCCATAACTTCTTCAACGATTGTTGGGTCTGCCATACGAGAAACGCCACCTGCCGCACGAATATCTGCTGGTACACGCTCTAGTGCCATAACAGCAACTGCGCCTGCCTCTTCTGCAATTTTTGCTTGTTCAGCGTTAATTACGTCCATAATAACGCCGCCTTTTTGCATTTCTGCCATTCCACGTTTTACACGTTCTGTCCCTGTTACATTTGTCATGTTACAAAAACCCCCCTAGGTGAATTGCTTTTCCCCGTTAAAGGCGAAAATTAAGAATACTCTTACATTCTACCACTAACTATCAGATGCTTGTCTACTACTTTTTCATAAAGTCGGTATGAAAAATAGGAATAAGAAAAAGCCCCTACAATGAGGAGCTTTTAAAACCAACCTTTTACTGTATCAACAGCACTATTCCATATACTACCAAAGAAAGAACCTATTCCGCGCATAGAGCGAGTAAACCAATTCGCTTCCTCTACTGCAGACGTTGTTACAAGATCTATTTGTAATGACTTACCAGATAAAAATCCAGGGTCATTCGCATCTTTTGGTGTGATTACCATTTGGCCAAGTGCAGCTCCCTTTTTAATAGGTGCTTCTTGTCCCTTGTTTGCTTCTTTTAATTCTGTTTTATAAACATCTTTACTTCCTTTTGGCACTGGAAGTGAAACAGCTCGTTTTGTTTGAACTGCTACATCTTTATCTTTAGCATTTTCTACTCGTACTGTTTCTTGTCCTTTTACTGAAGAATCTTTTTTATACATTTGCTTCATTTCAAAGTTAGCAAATCCATAATCATATAGCTTCTTTGTTTCATCAAAACGTGCTGTATGAGAACTCGTTTTAATAACTACAGAAATAAAACGCATACCGTTTCTTTCAACCGTACCAGTGAAGCAATCCCCTGCTTCTGGAGTCGAGCCTGTTTTCAGGCCATCTACGCCATCATATTGTTTCACTAAGCCCTTTAACATCCAGTTCCAGTTCGACATTGCAAATTTCTCTTTTTCTGGACGGAATTCTTTTTTCGGGATTTTTGCTGTATCTAACACTTTTGGATAATCTTTAATTAAATGTTGTGCTAAAATTGCAACATCCTTTGCAGACATTTTATTTTCTTCATCCGCTGTTGTTCCTTCAGGATGCATTCCCTTTAAATCTTTATTCGTTAAACCTGTAGAATTGACAAATTTATAATTTTTCAACCCTAGTTCTTTTGATTTATCATTCATCATTTTTACGAAGTCTACTTCTTTACCTGCAATTGCTTCTGCTAATGCAATTGTTGCACCATTTGCAGAAAAGATTGCCATTGCTTCATATAACTCTTTTACTGTATAAGTGCCACCATTTTCTAATGCAACATTTGATAAAGAAGCATCTTGTGAAACTTTATAAGCATATTCAGAAACCTTAACTTTTTGATCCCACTTAAGTTTTCCTTTATCCACTGCTTCATGAACTAAATATTCACTCATCATCTTTGTCATACTAGCAATTGATAATAACTCATCTGCATTCTTTTGATATAAAATTTTCCCAGAATTCGCTTCAACTAAAATTGCCGCACCTGCTTCAATGTTTAAAGCAGCTCCTGTTTCTGCTGATGCATTGCTATATGGTAACAACATACTACAAGCTAGTGTAAGCATTGTTACTAACGCAATGAATCTTTTGCAAAACATACCTTTCACTTTTGCTACCCCCAATATCTATGTACTCACATAACCGTTATTCTAACATAATCAAAAAAAAATAGACAGAGATATCAAATCTCCGTCTATTTGTATATAAGACATTATAATGAGTAGTTTGGAGCCTCTTTTGTAATTTGTACGTGATGAGGATGGCTTTCACGTAAACCAGCACCTGACATACGAATGAATTGTGCATTCTCACGTAAGAATTCTAAATTCTGTGCTCCGCAATATCCCATACCGGCACGTAACCCACCAACTAATTGATGAACTGTATCTGCTAAAGGTCCTTTATATGGTACTCGACCTTCAATACCTTCTGGAACAAGTTTTTTATTTCCTTCTTGGAAGTAACGGTCTTTACTTCCTTTTTCCATCGCTCCGACAGAACCCATACCACGATATACTTTAAATTGACGACCTTGGTAAATCTCAGTTTCTCCAGGGCTTTCAGCAACACCAGCAAACATACTACCTAGCATAACAACGTGTGCTCCTGCTGCTAAAGCTTTTACCATGTCACCAGAGTACTTAACACCACCATCAGCAATAACTGGGATGCCGTGTTTACGAGCTTCTGTTGCACAATCATAAACTGCTGTTAATTGTGGTACACCAACACCAGCTACAACGCGTGTTGTACAGATAGAGCCTGGTCCAATACCAACTTTAACTACATTTGCACCCGCTTCAATTAATGCCTTCGTCGCTTCAGCAGTAGCAACATTTCCAGCGATAATATTTAGTGATGGATATTTTGCACGAACTTCTTTTACTTTATCAATAACACCTTGAGAATGTCCATGAGCTGTATCAAGTACGATTGCATCTACGCTAGCTTTTACTAATGCGTCGATACGAATCATAGCATCAGCCGTTACACCAACCGCTGCCCCAACTAATAAGCGTCCTTGCTTATCTTTTGCAGAATTTGGGAATTCAATTACTTTTTCAATATCTTTTATTGTAATAAGCCCTTGTAATACACCGTTGTTATCAACAAGAGGGAGTTTTTCAATTTTATACTTTTGTAGGATCTTTTCAGCTTCTTCGAGCGTTGTACCAACTGGAGCTGTAATTAGCTTTTCTTTTGTCATTACGTCGGAAATTTTGATTGAGTAGTCTTGGATAAAACGCATATCACGGTTTGTAATAATACCAACTAATTTTCGCTCGTCTAAATTATTTACAACCGGTACACCTGAGATACGGTATTTTCCCATAAGATGCTCTGCATCATACACTTGATGTTCTGGAGTTAAAAAGAACGGATCTGAGATAACGCCACTTTCAGAACGTTTTACTTTATCAACTTGCTCGGCTTGTTGTTCAATAGACATGTTTTTATGAATAATTCCCAAACCGCCTTGACGAGCCATTGCAATAGCCATATCAGCTTCTGTTACTGTATCCATTCCAGCACTAATTAACGGGATATTTAACTGTAAGCTTTCAGATAAAACTGTTTTAACACTTACTTCTCTTGGTAATACATCTGACTTTGCTGGTACAAGTAATACGTCATCAAAAGTCAAACCTTCTTTAACAAATTTAGATTCCCACATAATTGTTCCCCCCATGATACCAGAAATTATTATTAGTAGCTTATCAATTGGTTAAAATACTGTCAAGGACGTATATATATGTTAGAATTTTTAGACAATAAAAGGAGCGTAATATATGCATCAAACACATTGTACTTGGCAGCAATTAAGTTTCTTCTTTTCATCTCAAAATGTACAACGTTATCTTGCCCGTTGCTATGAAAAATCCTCCATACAAGATGCTGAAAAAAAAAGTTTCGAAAATTGTTATCCCTTTATTTATTACTTAGAACATGGGAAAAACTATTATGAATTATATAAGGTAGCCCCCTTTTCGATTCAGCCAATGTTATTGTTTTATGGAATGAGCCAACTTTTTAAAGCCTGCTTACTAACTATTGATCCTAACTATCCAGAATCCACTACTGTTTTAGCTCATGGTGTTACGACTCGTAAACGAAAAAAACAGGGGTATCAATTTTTAGAAGATGAGGTGAAGGTGCAAAAAAATGGATTATTTACTCATATTGCAGAACAGCTGTTTCACATGAAACACTTAGAAGCAGAGAAGTTTAACATGCTAGATTTAATGGGAAATATTCCTGAATTACAAAATTTATTTCGTTATAGTCAAAGAGGGGCCACTTTATATAAAATCGATTCAACAAATACAAATGAACTTTCCTTTTCGGTCAACATACTAGATCGACTCCATATGACTACAGAAAGATTTTCACGTTACATTGAATCAACTTGTAAGCATTTATCCGTACAACATGTTCCCGGGAAAACGAGCGGATCGAATTTGCTTTTTACAGCTCCTATCCAATCGTGGAATCCTATATATAGTACGCCCTTATACTATGAATATCTTGCTGATGCTTATTACTTACCAATTACAACTGACCCGAGAAATCCTAAACCAGTATTACCTGAACTTCTTGTTCATTATTTATTGCTCTACAATTTAAGTATGATTTCTAGATACGAAACAGATTGGTGGTATGATTTACTTGGGAGCTATGGTTCTGAAGATTACCCATTTATTTATCAATTTCTTACTATTTCTGCTCAAAAAATCCCTTACTATATTTCGTCCTTTTTACTAACAGAACCGAACCTATTTCATGGGAAATAAAAAAACACAAGTCAAAAGACTTGTGTTTTTAATTGCTTGGCGACGTCCTACTCTCACAGGGACAAGGTCCCAACTACCATCGGCGCTAGAGAGCTTAACTTCCGTGTTCGGTATGGGAACGGGTGTGACC
>NZ_WBPF01000006.1:141154-248183 GCF_008923725.1 Bacillus sp. CH140a_4T | reverse complement strand
TAGTTTGTCTAGCATCTAAAAATAAAAATTGACGTTTCACGTTGTTTGTTTCGTTTAGTTTTCAAAGTTCAACATCGCGTTTCAGCGACTTTTATAATATATCATAGTATATTATTTTCGTCAACAAGTTTTTTAGGATAATTTGTATCTCTCATTTGCTGACTCTGCCTATTATATAGAGTTTCCCATTGCTATGCAAGTATTATTATAAAAAAATAAGAGGAGGAAAAATCCCCCCTCTTATTCTTCAGAAGAAGCCTCTTCATTAGATTCCTCTTCTTCATCTTTCTGTGCTTTTGCTACCGTTGCTACCTCTTGCTCATCCTCTAATCGAATTAGACGAACACCTTGTGTATTACGTCCCATTTGAGAGATTTGATCAACTGGCATACGAATAATAACACCTGCTGCCGTAATTAACATGATATCTTCTTCACCTGTTACAGACTTAACAGCTACTAATTTACCGTTTTTATCTGTAATATTACATGTCTTCAGACCTTTACCACCACGACTTTGTAGACGGTATTCATCAATAGGTGTACGTTTTCCATAACCATTTTTCGTTACGATTAGAACATTTACATCCTCTTCGACAATTTCCATGCCTACAACTTGATCTTCTTCACCTAATGTAATTGCTTTTACACCAGCCGCATTACGTCCCATAGAACGCACATCTTGCTCGTTAAAGCGAATTAACATACCATTGCTTGTTCCTACAATAATATCCTTATCACCAGATGTTAAACGTACAGATATTACTTCATCCTCTTCACGAAGAGAGATGGCAATTAAACCATTCGTACGTATATTTGCAAATGATGAAAGTGGCGTTCTCTTAGAAATACCTTGTTTTGTTGTGAAGAATAAGAATTCATCGTCACCAAATTCACGAATTGGAATAATGGCGTTAATCCATTCACCCTTATCTACACCTAATAAGTTAATAATAGGTATACCTTTTGCTGTACGACTATACTCTGGGATTTCATATCCTTTCGTACGGTATACTTTCCCTTTATTAGTAAAGAATAAAATGTGATCATGCGTAGAAGTAGTTAATAAATGCTCTACGAAATCATCATCATTTGTTCCCATTCCTTGCACACCACGTCCACCACGGTTCTGTGTTTTGTACGTAGAAGCTGGTAACCTCTTAATATAACCATTATGAGTTAACGTAATAGCGATGTTTTGCTCTGGAATCAAATCTTCATCTTCAATAAATTCCATGCCACCAATTGTGATTTCCGTTCGTCTCTTATCATTGAAGCGTTCTTTTACTTCCGTTAACTCTTCACGAATAATCTCAAGAACTTTCTCTTCATCTGCTAAGATTGCTTTTAATTCAGCGATTAACTTCATTAAGTCTTGATATTCTTGCTCAATTTTTTCACGTTCTAATCCTGTTAAACGTTGCAGACGCATATCTAAAATTGCTTGTGCTTGTTTCTCACTTAAACCGAAACGTTCCATTAAGCCTTGTTTTGCAATATCTGCTGTTTTCGAACTACGAATTAATGTAATAACTTCATCTAGATGATCTAGAGCAATTCGTAATCCTTCTAAAATATGAGCACGCGCCTCTGCTTTTTCTAATTCATAAGCAGTACGTCGACGAATTACTACCTTCTGATGCTCCAAGTAATGATATAAATTCTGTTTTAAATTTAGTACTTGTGGTTCTCCATTTACAAGAGACAACATATTAATACCGAAACTTGTTTGAAGTGCTGTATGTTTATATAGATTATTTAATAGTACATTGGCATTGGCATCACGGCGTACTTCCATAACAATACGCATACCGTTTCGATCTGACTCATCACGTAAATCCGTAATACCTTCAATTTTCTTATCACGAACTAATTCTGCAATTTTTTCAATTAATCGTGCCTTATTAACTTGATAAGGTAGTTCGGTTACGAGAATAGATTGTTTACCATTTGACTTCTCTTCAATTTCAACTTTAGCTCGAAGCATAATAGAGCCTCTACCTGTTTCATACGCTCTTCGAATCCCACTTCGTCCCAAAATTAAACCCGCTGTTGGAAAATCTGGTCCTGGAATAAACTCCATTAATTCCGCAATCGTAATGTCGGGATTATGGCTTAGTGCCAATACACCATCAATTACTTCACCGAGTTGATGTGGTGGAATATTCGTTGCCATACCAACTGCAATACCCGTCGTACCATTCACTAATAAATTAGGGAAACGCGCTGGCAATACAATTGGCTCTCTTTCAGAACCATCATAGTTATCTTGATAATCAATCGTATTTTTTGAAATATCACGTATTAATTCCATAGAAATCTTAGACATTCTTGCTTCTGTATAACGCATTGCTGCCGCTGAATCACCATCAACAGAACCAAAGTTACCATGCCCATCAACAAGCATATAACGTTGACTAAAATCTTGCGCCATACGTACCATCGTCTCGTAAACAGCTGAATCACCGTGAGGGTGATACTTACCGATTACTTCACCAACAATACGCGCTGATTTCTTATACGCTTTATCAGCTGTAATTCCTAAATCATTCATCGCATATAAAACCCTACGATGCACAGGTTTTAATCCATCACGAACATCTGGTAATGCACGAGATACGATAACACTCATTGCGTAATCTAAAAACGAGGTACGCATTTCATGACTAATATTAATTTCTCGAATTCGTGCTTGTTGTTGATTGTCTGACATCAACGAGCACCTCCTCTTACGTTTCCGTTACACATACATTGATTTATATGTAGAAGACAGGAATACTTAGATTCCTGTCATTACCCATTTAAATATCAAGGTTTTTCACGTATTTTGCATTTTCTTGGATAAAGTTACGACGTGGCTCTACTTTATCTCCCATTAAAATTTCAAATGTTTCATCCGCTTCAATTGCATCTTGAAGAGAAACTTGAAGTAATGAACGTACTTCTGGATCCATTGTCGTCTCCCATAATTGAGTTGGATTCATTTCCCCTAGACCTTTATAACGCTGAATCCCTGGCTTAGGTTGGGCTGGTAATTCCGCTAAGATTTTTTCAAGTTCCTTATCGTTATAAGCATATTGAATTTTCTTACCTTGTTGTACTTTAAACAAAGGTGGCTGTGCGATATATATATAACCACACTCAATTATTTGACGCATATAACGATAGAAGAACGTTAATAATAGGGTACGAATATGCGCACCATCAACATCGGCATCCGTCATAATAATGACTTTATGATAGCGTGCTTTTTCAATATCGAAGTCTCCGCCGATATTTGTACCAATCGCCGTAATAATTGTACGAACTTCATCATTTGATAAAATCTTATCTAAGCGTGCCTTTTCAACATTAATAATTTTACCCTTCAGCGGTAAAATTGCTTGGAAATGACGATCGCGCCCTTGTTTTGCAGAACCACCCGCAGAGTCACCCTCTACAATATAAATTTCACTAATTGCTGGATCTTTAGAAGAACAGTCTGCCAATTTTCCTGGTAAACTTGAAACTTCTAAAGCACTCTTTCGGCGAGTTAACTCACGAGCCTTTTTAGCTGCTACACGCGCACGCGCTGCCATCGTCCCTTTATCTATAATTTTACGTGCAACATTGGGATTTTCCAGTAAGAACTTTTCAAATGCCTCTGAGAATACTGACTCTGTAATTGTTCTTGCTTCACTATTTCCAAGTTTCGTCTTCGTTTGTCCTTCGAATTGTGGATTTGGATGTTTAATTGACACAATTGCTGTTAAACCTTCACGAACATCTTCACCAGTTAAATTACTATCCGCATCTTTTAAAATATTATTTTTACGACCATAATCGTTGATCACACGAGTTAAGGCTGTTTTAAATCCTACCTCATGTGTACCACCTTCATACGTATGAATATTATTTGTAAATGAGTAAATATGATTTGTGTATCCTTCGTTATATTGAAGCGCAACTTCAACCTGAATACCATCTTTTGAACCTTCTACATATACAGGTTCTTCATGAATTGGCTGTTTTGAACGATTTAAATGTTCAACATATGATTTAATTCCACCTTCATAATGGAATTCTTTCTTCTGTTTATGTTCACGTTTATCTTCAATTGTTAATTTAATATTACGATTTAAAAATGCTAATTCTCGCATACGAGTTGCTAACGTATCAAATTCGTATACTATTGTTTCCTGAAAAATTTCTGGATCTGGTTTAAATCGAGTTATCGTTCCTGTTTGATCTGTGTCACCAATGACTTTTAAATCCGCAACCGGAATACCTCTTTCGTATTTTTGATAATGGATTTTGCCTTCACGATGTACAAATACCTCTAGTTCTGTTGATAGAGCATTTACTACAGATGCCCCAACACCATGCAAACCACCAGAAACTTTATAACCGCCACCGCCAAACTTACCACCAGCATGAAGAACGGTCATTATAACTTCTACAGCAGGACGCCCCATTTTTTCTTGTATACCAACTGGAATACCACGTCCATTATCCGTTACAAGAATACTATTATCTTCTTCGATACTAACGTTAATTTCATCACAATACCCTGCAAGTGCTTCATCAATACTATTATCGACGATTTCCCACACAAGATGGTGAAGTCCTTTTCCACTTGTAGATCCAATATACATCCCAGGGCGTTTTCGAACCGCTTCTAATCCTTCAAGTACCTGTATCTGACTTTCGTCATATGAATTTTCTTCCATTTGCTTTTGTTCCATTGACACAAAGATCACCTACTTTTCCATTTAAATAGGGATTACGCCCTATCTATTTCACAATCTACCGTGCCGTTCGTTACATGAATTGTTTTCGCTTCTTTTAATGTTTCGTGTTCAATTCCGTCGACACTCGTCGTTGTCACAAATGTTTGCACTTTTCCTTGAATTGTATTTAACAGATGCGATTGACGATAATCATCTAATTCTGATAATACATCATCCAATAAAAGAATCGGATATTCCTTAACTTCTGAGTAAATCAATTCAATTTCAGCTAATTTTAGGGACAGTGCGGTTGTTCGTTGTTGTCCTTGCGAACCAAAGACTTGAACATTTTTACTATTAACGAAGAATTGTAAATCATCACGATGAGGACCAATTAAAGTCGTACCACGGAAAATCTCACGTTGTTTCACAGATTGAAAATTTTCATAGTATACTTCTTTTATTTTCGACAAATCCATTGATTCTGATACATCTACACTTGGTTTATAGACAATTTCTAATTCTTCTAATCCACGGCTTATACCGCGATGAATTGGAGCTGCCCATTCTTGTAGTAAATGCAAAAATTCAAACCGTTTTTGCAATATTTTTGCACCATGCTCAATAAGTTGAAGTGTAAATACATCCAACATCGTTTCCTCATTTTTACTATTCCCTTGCATCTTTTTCAGCAAGTGATTTCGTTGCGTGAGCACCTTTTGATATTGACTCAATTCATACAAATAGACTGGAGCTATTTGACCTAATTCCATATCTAAAAAGCGTCTTCTTACTTGAGGGCTTCCTTTTACAAGATTTAAATCTTCTGGGGCAAACATGACAACATTCATCATGCCAATATATTGACTCAATTTTTGTTGTTCAAGTTGATTTAATTTTGCCTTTTTACCTTTTTTCGAAATATTTAATTCCAAAGACAAAGAACTATTTCTCTTTTGTAATTTCCCTTTAATTTGACCGAAATCTTCATCCCAACGGATAAGCTCGCGATCATTAGAGGTTCTATGAGATTTCGCCATCGCTAAAACATAAATAGCTTCCATCAAATTCGTTTTCCCTTGCGCGTTTTCACCGATAATCACATTCACTTTATCTTCAAAGGAAAGCTCTAACTTTTCATAATTGCGATAGTTTTTTAATTGTATTTCCGAAATAAACAAAGGGCTCCCCCTTTATGCCTGAACTTGGAAACTTCCGCTTCCTGGAATTTCAATAATATCGTTCGCATATAATTTGCGACCTCTTCTATTTTCAAGTTCTTGATTCACGTACACTTCATATTCTTGTAAAAACCATTTTACAGCGCCACCTGTATCAATTACATCGGCTAACTTTAAAAATTGTCCTAGTGTAATATACTCTGTTGAAATTTTAATACGTTTCATAAAATCGCTCACTTTCTGAAAGTGTTCATTCTTTCATTGTACTAAATAAACTAACATTAGGAAAGTAATACCCAAAAATCAAATAAGGGCTACTAGTATCTGAAAACTAGCAACCCTTACTACTTACTTAGTAAGTACGAACCGGTAAAATTAATTGAATAATGGACTCATCATTTACTGTACGAATTAAGAATGGTCTCATTGCGCCAGTAAAGCTAATTTTAATTTCAGTACTATCTAAAGCTTTTAGTGCATCCATCATATATTTTGCACTAAAAGATATTTTTAACTCTTCCCCATCTACTTTTTCACATTGAACTTCTTCCACTACTTTCCCGATTTCTGGTGAATTCGAAGAAATTTCTAGCATTTCCTGTTCTAAAGTTGATAATTTCACAACATTATTACGACCATCTCTTGCTAATAGAGAGGCACGATCAATTGCTTGTAAAAATTCTTTTGTATTTACAAATATATCTGTTTTGCTTTCGGCTGGAATTAAACGAGTTGTATCAGGATAATTCCCTTCTAACAATCTTGAGAAGAATAATAAATGCTTTGTACGGAATAATACTTGATACTCCGTAATAACGATATCTACCATTTCTTCAGACTCATCTAGAATTTTGCTTAATTCATTTAAGCTTTTACCCGGAATAACAACATTCGCTTGAAATTCATCTGCGATTCCTTCGATTTTTGCTTTTCGAAGAGCTAACCTGTGGCTATCTGTAGCAATGCAAGTTAATTCGCTGTTATATACTTTCCAGTTTACACCTGTCAATATTGGTCTTGTTTCAGAAGTGGAAACTGCAAATACAGTTTGTCGGATCATATGTTTTAGTAAATCTGTTGGGATCTTAAAAACATGATGTTCTTCAATTTGTGGTAACAATGGATATTCAGCAGAATCTAAACCATTTAAATTAAACTCTGATTTTCCAGAAATTATTTTTGTCATAAAATGATTTTCTACAGAAATTTCGACAGTCTCTTTAGGTAATTTTTTTACAATCTCACTAAAATATTTTGCTTGTAAAATAATACTTCCTGATTGTGTTACTTCTACGATTTCTTTTCCATTGTCTTCAACTGGGATAAAAGATTCAATAGAAATATCGGCATCGCTTCCTGTTAACGTAACTCCTTCTTCCGTAGCGACAACTTTAATTCCTGTAAGGATGGGAATTGTTGTACGAGAAGAAACAGCCTTCATTACATCTTGTACACTTCTTACAAGATAGTCTTTTTGTATTGTAAAACGCATAAAGAAAAACCTCCGGTAAGTATAATATTTTATTTAATTAATAAAGATAAAAAATAGTAGTAATAGTAATAGGGCCTGTGGATATGTGGATAACCCCATTGAAGGATGTAAAAACAGTCTATCTACATGTGGATAGACTGTGCGTAAAACAAGGGAAGTTATTCACACTATTCAGCTACTACTTTAAAATATCGTTAATTTCTTCAACTTGCTTTTGTAATTGCGTATCCGTTTTAAGCAGCTTAGAAATTTTTTCATGAGCATGGATAACTGTTGTATGATCACGTCCACCAAATTCTTCACCTATTTTAGGTAAGGAGTAATCTGTAAGTTCGCGTGATAAATACATTGCAATTTGGCGAGGGAAGGCAACTGATTTTGTTCGCTTTTTCGCCTTGAAATCTTCCAGTTTTATTTGATAAACATCCCCGACAGCCTTTTGAATATCATAAATGGAGATAATTTTTGGTTTAGAATTTGGAATAATATTTTTAAGTGCTTCAGCTGCTAAATCAGCATTAATATCTTTGTTAATTAAAGATGAATAAGCTACAACTCGGATGAGTGCACCTTCTAGTTCACGAATGTTTGAATCAATTTGATTTGCAATATAAAGCATAACCTCATTTGGTATATCAAGTCCTTCAGCCTTTGCTTTTTTACGTAAAATTGCAATTCGTGTTTCTAAATCTGGTGGCGTAATATCCGTAATGAGTCCCCATTCAAAGCGAGAACGAAGACGATCTTCTAAAGTTGGAATTTCTTTTGGTGGCCGATCACTTGAAATTACAATTTGTTTACTTTCTTCGTGTAATGCATTGAATGTATGGAAAAACTCTTCTTGAGTTTGTTCTTTTCCTGCTAGAAATTGAATATCATCTATCAATAAAACATCTACATTACGGTATTTATTACGAAAATCGACCGCTTTATTATCACGAATAGAATTAATGAATTCATTTGTAAATTTTTCTGATGATAAATATACAACCTTCGCGTTTGGGTTATGTTCAATTACATAATGACCAATTGCATGCATTAAATGGGTTTTTCCAAGTCCAACGCCCCCGTAAATAAAGAGGGGATTATATGCTTTAGCTGGCGCTTCGGCTACGGCCAATGAAGCAGCGTGAGCAAAACGGTTACCAGAGCCAATAACAAATGTATCAAACGTATATTTTGGATTTAGCATACTCTGTGGTAAATGATTAGAATCATCTTGTGCTGAATTTGGTTTAGAAGGAGGAAGATCAATCTCCTCTTCAGCTTGACTTTGGGGAATAATAAAGCGAATAGCTAATTTTGCCCCCGTTAAATCATAAAGTGTTTCCGAAATTAGCTCTGAATAATGAGATTCTAACCAATCACGAGCGAATTCATTGGGAGCCGTAATTGTTAATACGTCCTTCTTTAAATTATGTGCGGTTGTTGATTTTAACCATGTTTCATAACTTGGTTTACTGACCTTTTTTTCTAGTTCTTTTAAGGCGCTGTTCCATAAATCAGAGATGTTTTCCAAAGGTGTCCCTCCTTTACTAAGATGGTAAAAGAATAAGGTTGCGCAACAAATGTACAACCTAAATAAGTATAAAATGTATATTTATACGAAACGTATTTTAAAACCTAAAAACGTCGTTTGTATATGAGATAGGGTTTTCGACAAAAAAGGCGAATGTGGATAATCATTTACCCACATGTGATTAAAACTGTCCACATGTTATACACAAATTGTGGATAAGATAAAGATGTGGAAAACTTATTCAAAGTGAAAACACAACTATAATATCAAAAAAAAGTAGCTATAGCAATGAATTTAAGAAAGTTATCCACAAAATCAATACCTTGTGGAATAAACTTGTCCACAACACGATATACTGTGTAAAAGTACGAAAAGGATTTGTGGATATAAAAAACCAGAAAAAACATTTATCCACAAGGAAATATAGGCTCTGTGAAAAAGTATGTGAATAGGTTCAAAATGAATATTTGATGAAAATTTCGAGAACCATTGACATTTTCCTAGTTGATTAACTATAATTTATAGGACTGTCTTTAACAGATATTCCTCAGGGAGGTGTCATATAATGAAAAGAACTTACCAACCAAATAAACGTAAGCGCAGCAAAGTACATGGTTTCCGCAGCCGTATGAGCACAGCGAACGGACGTAAAGTGCTAGCAGCTCGTCGTCGTAAAGGAAGAAAAGTATTATCTGCGTAGACCACTGATCGTTCAGTGGTCTTTTTTTCTAATAATAGTGAATTTCCACTGATGAACTACAGGAGTGTCAATTGATATGAAGAAAAAATATCGTATAAAAAAGAATGATGAATTCCAGACGGTTTTTCAAAAAGGAAAATCGAATGCTAACCGTCAGCTTGTTGTCTATCAACTAGATAAGGAAGAGCAGCAAAACTTTCGTATTGGCCTTTCTGTCAGCAAGAAAATAGGAAATGCAGTAGTGCGTAACCGAATTAAACGTATGATTCGCCAGTCGATCACAGAATTAAAAGATGAGATAGATTCTGGAAAAGATTTTGTTATAATAGCAAGGAAGCCTTGTGCAGAGATGACATATGAAGAATTAAAGAAAAGCTTAATTCATGTCTTTAAACGCTCTGGTATGAAAAGAATAAAAAAGTAGCGTAAGGAAATGAATTACACTATATACATACCGAAACAAGGAGGAGCAGGCTTTGAAAAAGAAAATAGGTTTACTAGCCATGGTTATTGCATTAATGGCAATTGCTACTGGCTGTAGTGAAGTGAATCAGCCGATTACACCGAAAAGTACTGGAATTTGGAATGAATATTTCGTATATCCGCTTTCTCAGTTAATTACGTATTTTGCCAACTTATTTGGTAGTAATTATGGTTTAGCAATCGTTGTTACCACTCTTATCATTCGTTTTGCATTATTACCATTAATGATTAAACAAACGAAGAGTACGAAAGCAATGCAGGCGTTACAACCAGAAATGGTGAAGTTAAAAGAGAAATATAGTTCTAAAGATCAAGCAACACAGCAAAAACTACAACAAGAAATGATGCAGTTATATCAAAAAAATGGTGTAAATCCATTAGCAGGATGTTTACCGATATTTATTCAGATGCCTATTTTATTCGCGTTTTACCATGCGATTATGAGAACATCAGAAATTAGTAAGCATACATTCTTATGGTTCGACTTAGGGCAGGCAGATCCATTCTATATCTTACCGGTTGTTGCGGCAATTACGACATTTATTCAGCAAAAGCTTGCAATGGCAGGAACAGCTAGTCAAAATCCGCAAATGGCAATGATGCTTTGGTTAATGCCAATCATGATCTTAGTCTTTGCAATTAACTTCCCAGCTGCATTATCACTTTACTGGGTTGTTGGTAATATCTTTGGTATCGCTCAAATGTACTTGATCAAGGGGCCAGAAATTAAGGCTAGTAAGGCAGAAGGATCAAGTAAGTGAGTGTAATTACTGCTAAAGGACAAACAGTCGAGCTGGCAGTACAACATGCTTTAACGCAACTAAATGTTCCAAAAGACCGAGTAGATATAAATATTATCGATGAGGGTAAAAGAGGGTTCCTAGGTTTATTTGGGAATCGACCTGCAGTAGTAGAAGTTGTATTGAAGAAGGATCCAATTCAAGAATGTGAAGAATATTTAAAAAGTGTTATTCACGATATGGGTGTGGAAGCTGAGATTAGTAAAATTGTAAAAGGACGCGAAGTTGAATTTACAATTTCTGGCGAAAATATAGGTGTTTTGATTGGAAAAAGAGGGAATACCTTGAATTCTTTACAGTATTTAACAAAACTTGTGGCGAATCGTAGTACGAAGCAATATATTGGCATCACACTAGATGCTGAAAATTATCGTAGTAAAAGAAAAGGTACATTAGAAGCACTTTCTTATCGATTAGCAAAACAAGTAGTAAGTACGAAAAAAAGAGTTGTGTTGGAGCCTATGCCATCTTTTGAACGAAAGATTATCCACCAAGCATTATCTAATCATCAAAATATCATTACAACTTCTGAAGGAAAAGAACCACATCGACATGTTGTAATATCTTCCAAGTGACCGGTTACTCAATTGAGTGCCGGTTTTTTTGAGGGGAAAATAGGTGTGGATAACTAAAAAACACTAAACTTATCCACTGTGAATAAGTTTAGTGTTTTTTACATGAGGACATAATAAAATGAGTTATTGTTCTTTTGTAGATAGGTTCGTTATGGTATTCTAATAATTTAGTGAAGAAAATAATCATGTTGAAATAGAGATAAATAAGCAAGTGAGGTGAAAGGACATGGAATTTGATACAATTGCCGCGATTTCCACAGCGCTTGGAGAGGGTGCAATTGCCATTGTTCGAGTAAGTGGAGATGATGCGGTTGAAAAAGTTAATCGTATTTTTAAAGGGAAGGATTTAACAGAGGTTTCTTCTCACACAATTCATTATGGTCATATTGTTGATTTAGATACAAATCAGGTTATTGAAGAAGTGATGGTATCTATTATGCGTGCACCAAGGACGTTTACACGTGAAAATATAGTAGAAATTAACTGCCACGGCGGACTTGTTTCGGTAAATAAAGTATTGCAGCTTATTTTAGCGCAAGGAGTACGATTAGCGGAGCCTGGTGAATTTACAAAACGTGCTTTTTTAAATGGCCGTATTGATTTATCACAAGCAGAAGCCGTTATGGATTTAATCCGTGCAAAAACAGATCGTGCAATGAACGTAGCGATTAATCAAATGGAAGGACGATTATCTAAATTAATTGGCCGTCTGCGTCAGGACATATTAGAAACGTTAGCTCATGTTGAGGTAAACATAGATTACCCGGAATATGATGACGTGGAAGAAATGACACATAATATTTTAATTGAGAAAGCTACACATGTTCGTGCGGAAATTGCAAAAATATTAGAAACATCGAAGCAAGGAAAGATTTTACGTGAAGGTATTGCTACTGCAATTATCGGTAGACCTAACGTTGGGAAGTCATCGCTATTAAATAGTCTCGTTCAGGAGAAAAAGGCGATTGTAACTGATATTGCAGGAACAACTCGTGATGTTATTGAAGAGTACGTTAATGTGCGTGGTGTACCACTTAAACTTATAGATACAGCCGGGATTCGTGAAACAGAAGATGTTGTTGAACGAATTGGTGTAGAACGTTCAAGAGAAATGATGAGCCAAGCTGATTTAGTGTTAGTTGTCGTTAATTATAGCGAGGCTTTAACGCATGAGGATGAAGATCTATTCCATGCCGTACAAGGAAAAGATTTCATTGTTATTGTAAATAAGACAGATTTATCACAAGCAATCGATATGGAACGTGTTACAGAATTGGCAGCGGGAAATCGTGTTATTACAACATCGTTAATTGAGGAACAAGGAATAGATGAGCTTGAAAAGGCAATAGCTGATTTATTCTTTGAAGGAACAATCGATTCTGCAGATGTGACATATGTTTCTAACGCGAGACATATTGGATTATTAACACAAGCAGGACAAACAATGGGAGATGCAATTGAGGCGATAGAAAATGGTGTTCCAATTGATATGGTGCAAATTGATTTAACAAGAACGTGGGAAATACTTGGTGAAATTACTGGTGATACCGTCCATGAAAGCCTAATTGACCAGTTGTTCTCTCAATTTTGTTTAGGAAAATAATATAGCGATGTTTTAGAAAGATAGAGATTATTAGGAGGAATAAACAATGGGATACAATGCCGGTTCATACGATGTCATAGTAATCGGTGCAGGTCATGCAGGATGTGAAGCTGGTCTTGCGGCAGCACGAATGGGCTCCAAAACATTAATGTTAACAATTAATTTAGATATGGTAGCGTTTATGCCATGTAACCCTTCTGTTGGTGGACCAGCAAAAGGGATTGTTGTTCGTGAAATTGATGCATTAGGCGGAGAAATGGGACGCAACATTGATAAAACGCATATTCAAATGCGTATGTTAAATACAGGAAAAGGACCAGCTGTACGCGCACTTCGAGCACAAGCAGATAAGTTCTCTTACCAGCATGAATTAAAGAAAACAATTGAAGAAACACCAAACTTAACGTTGTTCCAAGGAATGGTTGAGCGTTTAATCGTTGAAGATGGCGAATGTAAAGGGGTAGTTACGCAAGCTGGTGCTGAATATACAGCAAAAACAGTTGTAATTACGACTGGAACATTTTTACGCGGTGAGATTATTATGGGAGATTTAAAATATTCGAGCGGTCCGAATAATCAACAACCATCTATTACTTTATCCGAACATTTAGAGGAACTTGGATTTGATCTTGTTAGATTTAAAACAGGTACACCTCCGCGTGTAAATAGTAATACGATTGATTACAGTAAAACAGAAATCCAGCCAGGTGATGATAAACCACGAGCTTTCTCTTTTGAAACGACAAAATTTATTATGGATCAAATTCCATGTTGGTTGACGTATACAAGTACGGAAACACATCGTTTAATAGATGAAAACCTACATCGCTCAGCTATGTATTCTGGTATGATTAAGGGAACAGGACCTAGATATTGTCCTTCAATTGAAGACAAAGTAGTAAGGTTTAATGATAAACCACGTCATCAAATTTTCTTAGAGCCAGAAGGACGTAATACACAAGAAGTGTATGTACAAGGTTTATCCACAAGCTTACCAGAAGATGTGCAACGTGATATGCTTAGAACAATACCTGGCCTAGAAAACGTTGAAATGATGCGTACAGGTTATGCAATTGAATATGATGCTATTGTGCCAACACAACTATGGCCAACACTTGAAACGAAAAAAATTAAAAATTTATATACAGCAGGACAAATTAACGGAACTTCTGGTTACGAAGAGGCGGCAGGACAAGGGCTTATGGCTGGGATTAATGCAGCATGTCGTTCTTTAGGTAAAAAAGAAGTTATTTTAGGTCGTGCGGATGCTTATATTGGTGTCTTAATTGATGATCTTGTAACGAAAGGTACAAATGAACCATATCGTTTATTGACGTCTCGTGCAGAATATCGCCTATTATTACGCCACGATAATGCCGATCTTCGTTTAACAGAAGTTGGTCGTGAAATTGGATTAATTAAAGAAGAGCGCTATGAGCGATTTACAAATAAAAAATTAAAAATTGAACAGGAAAAGGAACGTTTAGCTAGCATTATTATTAAACCACGTCCTGAAGTTCAAGAACTAATTCGTAGTATTGGCGGAAGTGAATTGAAAGATGGAATACGTGCAAGTGATCTATTACGTCGTCCAGAGATGTCATATGAGCATATTCATCTTTTAGTACCAAGTGAAGTAGAATTAAGTGATGAAATTACAGAACAAGTTGAAATTCAGATTAAGTACGAAGGATATATCGAAAAATCTTTACAGCAAGTAGAGCGTATGAAGAAAATGGAAAATAAAAAAATCCCTGTGGATATTGATTATGATGCGATTTCTAGCCTTGCCTCAGAAGCGAGACAGAAATTGAAAGACGTTCGTCCACTTTCAATGGGGCAGGCTTCACGTATTTCTGGTGTGAATCCAGCGGATGTTTCCATTTTACTTGTGTATATTGAACAAGGAAAAATTGCGCGAGTATCGAACCAATAAATAGTAAGGAGATATTGTTAGATGAACATAGAACAATTTCAATCTATGCTAGAAGAGAAGGGTATCACCCTCTCTTCTAGACAGTTAGAGCAGTTCGAAATCTACTTCGAAACATTAGTAGAGTGGAATGAAAAAATGAACTTAACGGCTATTACGGAGAAAGAGGAAGTATATTTAAAACACTTTTTTGATTCCATTACGGCTGCTTTTTATTACGATTTTTCAAAACCATTCTCAATTTGTGATGTTGGCGCAGGAGCTGGATTCCCAAGTATTCCTTTGAAGATCTGTTTCCCGCACTTAAAAGTAACAATTGTAGACTCATTGCAAAAACGTATTAACTTCTTAAATCATTTGGCACAAAAATTGGAATTAGGTGACGTTGCGTTTTGTCATGATCGTGCTGAAACATTTGGAAAAAAAGAAGGTGTACGTGAATCGTACGATATTGTAATGGCACGTGCAGTTGCGCGTCTTTCGGTATTGAGTGAGCTATGTTTACCACTTGTAAAAGTTGGGGGAACATTCATTGCAATGAAAGGTGCCGCAGCAAACGAAGAAATTGAAAATGGCAAGTATGCTTTAGAGGTGCTAGGCGGGAATTTAAAAGAAATGTCTACGTTCCAATTACCGTTTGAAGAAAGCGAACGTAATATTTTATTAATCGAGAAAAAGCGCAAGACACCAAAGAAATATCCACGCAAACCGGGAACACCCAATAAATTACCTATTGAAAAATAAATCTTATTAGACGTAAGATTAAATTATATAAATGAAAACGTAAATGTTTCATAGGAAACATTTTATGGAGAATAGTCAATAGGCCTAAAAGGTGGTGGAATATGTATGAAAAATACGTTTTCTCGTTTATTTGGCTTTGGAGATAAAGAGAGCGAATTCGAATTACAAGACGAAAGCCATGAAGAAATAGATAAAAAGGTATATGAAGAAATACAAGAAATTCCGATAGTAAATATTACCCCTAACCGTTATCAACCACGAACAGTTTTTGATGATGCGCGTATAGAGGAGCTAGCATTAACGATTCGTACACACGGACTGATTCAGCCAATTGTTGTGAGGCAATATGAGGATGATAAGTACGAGATTATCGCTGGAGAAAGGCGTTTCCGTGCGGCGACAAAGTTAGGGTGGGAAAAGGTTCCTGCAATTATAAAGAACTTAAATGATACAGAGACAGCTTCTGTAGCTTTAATTGAAAACTTGCAACGTGAGGAACTAACAGCAATCGAGGAAGCTGTGGCATATCAAAAGTTAATTGAGTTACATAATTTAACGCAAGAAGCATTGGCACAACGACTTGGAAAAGGACAATCCACAATCGCAAATAAGTTGCGATTGTTAAAGTTGCCTGAAGAAATAAAACGTGCGTTATTAGAAAAAAGCATTACAGAACGTCATGCCCGCGCGCTCATTCCTTTAAAGAATGAGGAATTACAACTGAAGGTTTTACAGGAAATTGTGGAGAAACAGCTGAATGTAAAGCAAACAGAGGAACGAATTGCGAAATTACTAGAGGAAGCAAAACCGAAGCGTAAGGCAAAGCAAAAAGCAGTAAGTAGAGATACAAGAATTGCCATGAATACAATTAGGCAGTCATTACAAATGGTTGCTGATAGTGGTTTAAATGTTAATTCTGAGGAAGAAGAATTTGATGAGTACTATCAAATTACAATTAAAATTCCGAAGAAAAAATAATAATGGCGTGTTAGAGACCTTATCCTATTGGATAGGTCTCTTTTACTATATTTTCTTGTTAGAAGAAGGAGTTTAGAAATAAATTTTGAAGTTTAATAAGGACGTAAAAGAAAAACTTTTATTTCATGTTACAATAAACGTAATTGTTACTAGAATAAGATAGAAAGGTTGAAAGTAGGTGACATCATGGGAAAAATCATTGCTATTGCCAATCAAAAAGGTGGCGTTGGAAAAACAACAACATCTGTTAATTTAGGGGCTGGATTGGCACAAGTAGGTAAAAAGGTCCTTCTTGTAGATATTGACGCCCAAGGAAATGCAACGACTGGTGTGGGAATTGAAAAATCCGAATTAGATCAATGTATTTACAACGTTCTTGTGGAAGATGCAGATGTTCAAGGGGTTATACGTAAAACCGCAACTGAAAACTTAGATGTTCTACCCGCTACAATTCAATTGGCAGGTGCTGAAATTGAATTGGTACCGACTATTTCCCGGGAAGTACGTTTACAAAGGGCATTACAGCCAGTTCGTGATGAATATGACTATATTATTATCGACTGTCCCCCGTCCTTAGGGTTATTAACGATTAATGCATTAACCGCAGCAGATTCTGTTATTATTCCTGTTCAATGCGAATATTACGCACTAGAAGGATTAAGTCAGCTATTAAATACAGTTCGACTTGTGCAAAAGCACTTAAATAAAAATCTAGCAATTCAAGGTGTATTGCTAACGATGTTGGATGCCCGTACGAATTTAGGGATTCAGGTTATAGATGAAGTGAAAAAATACTTTAGAGATAAAGTATACCGTTCGATTATTCCTCGTAATGTTCGTTTAAGTGAAGCACCAAGTCATGGGAAACCAATTATGCAGTATGACGCTAAATCAAGAGGGGCAGAAGTATATATAGATTTAGCAGAGGAAGTGATTGCAGGTGGCTAAAGGATTAGGAAGAGGAATTAACGTATTTTTTCCTGATTTAGATGTGAAAGAAGAAGAGGCAATTCAGGAGATTGTGATAACTGAATTAAGGCCGAATCCATATCAACCACGTAAACACTTTAATAAAGAGGCAATTCAAGAATTGTCGGCTTCTATTAAAGAGCACGGCATATTGCAACCGTTAATTGCTAGGAAGAGTATTAAAGGATATGAAATTGTTGCAGGTGAAAGAAGATATCGTGCTGCCAAAGAGGCGGGGCTCGAAAAGGTACCCGCTGTTGTAAGACAATTAAATGAGCAGCAAATGATGGAGTTTGCATTGCTTGAAAACTTACAACGAGAAGATTTAAATCCAATGGAAGAAGCAATGGCATATCAAATGTTAATGAATGAGCTAAATGTAACGCAAGAACAATTAGCAAAACGTCTTGGTAAGAGCAGACCTTACATTGCAAACTATACGCGGTTATTAAGCCTCCCTTCTTTTGTGCAAGATATGATTGCAAACGGTCAACTTTCAATGGCCCATGGGAGAACCTTGCTTACGATAAAAGATGAAGAACAATTGAAATCTTTATTAAAACGAATCGAAAAAGAAGGATTAAATGTTCGTCAATTAGAGAAAATTGTTCAGGAGATTAATCAACGCGTTTCACGTGAAACAAAACAAGTAAAAAAAGAGAGAAACATATTTTTCGTAGAACGCGAAACGTTCTTAAGAGAAAAGTTTGGCACAGATGTGAAAATTAAAGAAACGAAAAAAGAAAAAGGTAAAATCGAAATTGAATTTTTTAATAAAGAAGATTTAAATCGTATTTTAGAATTATTAGCGCAGAAAAACTAAAAAGCAAACCATCTTATTATTTATAGATGGTTTGCTTTTTTTAATACGGATAATTTTTGGTCTGTTTCTTTTATGCTTTGTGCAATTACATCAGCCATTTTCATGACTAAACTTAACCTTGTATTTTGCAGGACGAAAAACTCCATAAAACCATTTAAATTTACGATGCCATGAATATGTAAATCACCAACTGCGGGTAATTTCTTGTTCATCGCAGCTCCAGGTTTACTAGGACCCATTCCGGTAGTGATGGAACCGATACTTTGAGACTTTCCTAAACAGGCATCAACCGCAATTATAAATGAAGTAGGATTATCTCTCTGTATATTCCGAATTCTTTCCTCTAAATTTAGCGCATGCACTGGCTCATCTAGTGTGCCGAACACTTGGAAGTTTTTAATTCCTACTTGTTCTAGTTTCGTGCCGACTAACGGGCCGAGTGCATCGCCTGTAGAACGATCTGTTCCGATACAAACGAGAATAATCGGTATATTTGTTTTAATAGGGATATGGGAAAGTAAGAAGTTACTAATTGTCTCGGAGGCTTCTACGTCTTGATGCATAACATTTTGAGTTTCTTTTTCGAAAAAGGGTAAGCGAAAACTTCCAATATTCATGAAGCATCCATCCTTTTAATAAATTTTCAAAATATGTTATATGTTGAGTAAAATGGAAAACTATAAGTGCGTACTTCCTGTAAAACTTGAGTGAAAACGGAAATAATAGTACTAGTATATATATATTCGTTCCATTTTATACCTGCAAGGAAGTTAACAAATGCAATTAAAGTCATAAAAATTTTTTCAGAAATCAGGGTGACTTCTGATACAATGAGAAGGATAATTAAAAAGAAATTTTAGTTGGAGAGGTAGAGGTACATGGATTTAGCGTTGAAATGGTTTGAGTCCATTGATTGGACGAATATAGGTGTGAAATCACTAAAAATAGTCGTTATTTTAATACTTGGTGCAATTATTGTGCGAGTTGCGCGTGCAATTGTACGAAATGCGTTTCGTATGGGAAGCCGTTCGCCAATTCAAATTTCAGAACGTCGTACAGTTACGGTAGCGAAGTTACTTGAAAATATTGTGGCATACGTTGTTATGTTCATTATGTTAATTGCGATTTTGGGTGTGTTTAATATTAATGCATCTGGTTTATTAGCGGGTGCCGGGGTAATTGGTTTAGCAGTCGGATTTGGTGCTCAAAGTTTAGTGAAAGATGTTATTACGGGATTATTTATTTTGCTAGAAGATCAATTTTCAGTAGGTGACTATGTAAAAATTGGTCAGTTTGAAGGTGTCGTTCTAGAAATTGGACTTCGTACAACAAAAGTAAAGAGTTGGACAGGCGAAATTCATACTTTACCAAATGGAAGTATCATTCAAGTTACGAACTATTCCGTTAGTAATAGTGTAGCATTTGTTGATGTATCCATTTCGTATGAGGCTGACATAGCAAAAGCAGAGCAAGTCATTGAAGATTTATTAGTAGAATTACCTGCACAGTATGCGCAAATGGTAACAACGCCTCAGTTATTAGGTGTGCAAACATTGGCTGCATCAGAAGTTATATTACGTGTGATTGCGGAAGTAGAGCCGATGCAACATGCGGTTGTTGCAAGAGCACTTCGTAAAGAGATTAAAAATCGTCTAGATTTACATGGAATTGAAATTCCATATCCACGTATGGTTTTATATAATCGTGAAGAATTGGTTAGTGGAAAAGCAATTTAGTATGGAGAGGGGTTTGGAGAATGGAGCAAAAGCAATATAACTTGTACGATGTTGTGGAAATGAAGAAAGCCCACCCATGTGGTGAGAATCGATGGAAGATTATTCGTATGGGAATGGATATCCGCATTAAGTGCGAGGGATGTGACCATTCAGTAATGATTCCTCGAAGAGAATTTGATCGTAAGGTGAAAAAAATACTTGTGAAGCACGAAGAATAGAGAGAAAGTAACAGTTGCAATGGGTAGCTGTTACTTTTTTCGTTTGGAGGAAACTTGTCATTTTTTTCGTTACTATCTATAATGATGAAAGATTGAGACATAGGAGTGAAAAATATGGGATTAACGGCTGGGATTGTTGGATTACCTAACGTAGGGAAGTCAACTTTATTTAATGCAATTACACAAGCAGGAGCAGAATCTGCAAACTATCCATTCTGTACAATTGATCCAAACGTAGGGATTGTAGAAGTACCAGATGAGCGTTTAAATAAATTAACGGAATTAGTAGAACCGAAAAAAACTGTTCCGACTGTATTTGAGTTTACTGATATTGCAGGTATCGTAAAAGGTGCTAGTAAAGGTGAAGGGTTAGGAAATAAATTCTTATCTCACATTCGCCAAGTAGATGCGATTTGCCAAGTTGTTCGTTGTTTTGAAGACGAAAACATTACACACGTTTCAGGGAAAGTAGATCCAATCGATGATATTGAAACAATCAACTTAGAGCTAATCTTAGCGGATTTAGAGTCTGTTGATAAACGTATCGAACGTGTTGCGAAATTAGCAAGACAAAAAGATAAAGAAGCGGTATATGAGCATGAAATTTTAGTTCGCTTAAAAGAAGCTTTTGAAGAGGGAAAACCAGCTCGTACTGTTGAATTTACAGAAGAGCAAATGAAGATTGTTAAAGGCCTTCATTTACTTACAACGAAAGAAATGTTATACGTAGCAAACGTAAGTGAGGACGATATTATCGATCCTTCTGAAAACAAATACGTACAAATGGTAAAAGAATTTGCTGCAAATGAAAATTCTCAAGTAATCGTTGTATGTGCAAAAATTGAAGAAGAAATCGCTGAGCTAGACGAGGAAGAGAAAAAAGTATTCCTTGAAGAGCTAGGTATTGAAGAATCTGGTTTAGATCAATTAATTCGTGCTGCATATGATTTATTAGGACTTGCTACTTACTTCACAGCAGGTGTGCAAGAAGTACGTGCATGGACGTTTAAACAAGGTATGAAAGCACCACAATGTGCTGGCGTAATTCATACAGACTTTGAGCGTGGATTTATTCGTGCGGAAACAGTTTCTTACGAAGACTTAATGACAAACGGTTCTATGACGGCTGCAAAAGAAGCTGGTAAAGTTCGTTTAGAAGGAAAAGAGTATATCGTAAAAGACGGAGACGTTATGCACTTCCGCTTCAACGTTTAATTTAATATTTCCTAGGAAAAATAAAGATATGAGCTTGGCGAATATATTATGTGTTTGCCAAGTTTTTTATGCATGGGTGAGTTGATTCATCTAACTTACTATGATATAATCTAAACTCGTGAGTAATTACTATAAATTAATTGCTCCTTGCCCATTATGGGCCGTTTAGACCAAAAGGAGGTGAAAGTGTAATGAGAAAGTACGAAATTATGTACATCATTCGTCCTGGCGTTGAAGAAGAAGCTCAAAAAGCTTTAGTTGAACGTTTTGCAGGTGTTTTAACAAACAATGGTGCAGAAATCATTAACACGAAAGAGTGGGGTAAGCGTCGTTTAGCTTACGAAATCAACGACTTACGTGAAGGTTTCTACATGATCTTAAACGTGAACTCTAACGCAGAAGCGATTAATGAATTCGACCGTTTAGCTAAGATCAACGAAGACATCCTTCGTCATATCGTTGTTAAAGAAGAAGAAAAATAATTGATATATAAGGGAGAGTGGTTCGATTGATGAATCGTGTTATCCTCGTTGGTCGTTTAACTAAGGACCCTGACTTACGTTACACGCCCAATGGTGTTGCAGTAGCTACTTTTACGTTAGCTGTGAATCGCGCATTTGCGAATCAACAAGGTGAGCGTGAAGCTGACTTTATTAATTGTGTAATATGGCGTAAACAAGCAGAAAACGTAGCAAATTATTTGAAAAAAGGTAGCTTAGCAGGCGTAGATGGACGTCTTCAAACTCGTAATTACGATGGACAAGATGGTAAACGTGTATATGTAACAGAAGTTCTTGCGGAAAGCGTACAATTTTTAGAGCCGCGTAATGGCGGTGGGGAGCAACGTGGTTCATTTAATCAGCAACCATCAGGAGCTGGTTTCGGTAACCAAAGCTCTAACCCATTTGGTCAATCTAGTAATCCAGGTAACCAAGGGAACTCTGGATTTACGAAGAATGACGATCCATTTTCGAATGTTGGTCAACCAATCGACATTTCGGATGACGATTTACCATTTTAATGGTATAAATCGGCTATTTTTAACAAAGAATGGAGGGAATAGACATGGCAGGACGCAAAGGTGGACGTGCGAAACGTCGTAAGGTGTGTTTCTTTACATCTAACGGCATCACTCGCATTGACTATAAAGATGTTGATTTATTAAAACGTTTCGTTTCTGAGCGTGGTAAAATTTTACCTCGTCGTGTAACAGGAACAAGCGCAAAATACCAACGCAAACTTACAGTTGCAATTAAACGTGCTCGTCAAATGGCACTTTTACCATATGTTGGTGAATAATAGCGTATGAAATGCACAGTAGAGTCGGACTCTACTGTGCATTTTGCTATGCTTTTCTTTTTTTGAAAGAGAGGTTAGATGATGAAAAATACGAAATTTATTACTGAAGGTGCAGCACTGTTAGCGATATATGCAATGTTATTGCTTATATCTATGTACGTTCCAATTTTAGGTGCAGTTGTAACGTTTGCATTGCCATTGCCGTTTATATTGCTAACGATAAGATATAGATTATCTAACGCCTTTGTAATTTTTACGGCGGCGCTTTTTATTACTGTTATTGTCAGTCAACCGATGAACCTAGTAAAGACAACTATGTTTGGATTGATAGGTATCATTTTAGGATATATGTATAAAAAACGAAAAAAGCCGGTAGAAATTTTGATGGCGGGGACGCTTGCGTACTTAATTGGTATTATGCTCATTTATGTTGCAAGTATAAAGTTTTTTAACATAGATTTAATGAAGCAAATGCAAAATATGTTTAATGAAAGTATGGCGCAAAGTGAAAAGATAGTCACTGCTGCTGGTATGCCGATTAGTAAAGAGCAAAAAGAATTATTTGCACAATTTAATGATGTGTTACAAACGTTATTCCCAAGTTTACTTGTAATGGTCTCGGTATGTTTTTCTTGGATTACAGTTATGATATCAGGTAGTGTTTTGAGAAAACTAAAGCATGACGTTATACCTTGGCCTAAATTTAAAGATATACAATTACCAAAGAGTATTGTTTGGTATTACGTTATATTTATTTTGCTATCAACTTTTATAAAAGTAGAACCGACATCATATTTACATATGGTATTTTCTAACCTATATGTCATATTTGCTTTACTACTAGTGCTGCAAGGTCTGACATTTATCGCTTTTATAGCGCATAGCAAAGGTTTTACGAAAGGGGTTCCTATTATTAGTTTTATTGTCTGCATGTTTATTCCGATGCTGTTTCCTCTTGTGACAATCTTAGGTATAATTGATTTAGGGATTTCATTGCGTTCTAAAATAGGAGGATAAAGTAATATTCCTTATACTATTTTAATCTGTTTAACTAACTGGAAGGTGAGTTAGTTTTACTTTATAGGAGTTGTATACATGCCTGAATTTTATAAGAAACAGTGGTTTTTATATCCTGTTTACGTATTGGCATTTTTCGTGTTTGTGCTCATTTCGATCCTCTGTTATTTTCATTTGATGATGGGGATAGCCGCCTTTTTTATCTTTTGTATTGTACTTTTTGTTGTTGTAAGATTTGAACTTACCTTTCAAAAGAACTTTGAAAAACATACGACAGAGATGATTACAAGGGTAAAGAAAGTGAGTAATGAGGCATTTAACCAAATGCCGATTGGTATTTTGTTATACAATAAGGATTATGGGATTGATTGGGCGAATCCTTATTTATCTTCATGCCTAGGACAGCATGCATTAGCTGGATGGCACCTTTATGATGTATCAGAAACGTTACTTCTTTTTATTAAGGGAGAAACTTCCGATGATATAGTCTCTTTAAATAATCGAAAGTTTCGTGTCTTTGTAAGGAAAGAAGAAAAGTTAATTTATTTCTTTGATGTAACGGAACAAACAGAGATTGAAAAGATGTACGAGGATCAACGTACTGTTTTGGCTGTCATTTATTTAGATAATTATGATGAAGTTACACAAGGATTAGATGATCAATTACGTACGAATATAACAAGTCTTGTAACATCAAGACTAAATGAATGGGCCGTTAAGTACGGGGCATATTTAAAACGTGCATCTTCAGAAAGATTCTTCGTTGTGCTAAATGAAAGTATTTTAGCACAGATGGAGAAAGGGAAATTTAGCATTTTAGATCAAGTGCGTGAAGAAACATCTAAAAGGAATATACCACTCACCTTAAGTGTAGGTGTTGGATCAGGTGATTTACCTTTATCAGAGCTTGGGGCGATGGCTCAGTCCGGCTTAGACCTTGCACTTGGACGTGGTGGAGATCAAGTAGCTATTAAGCAAGCAACAGGTAAAGTTAAGTTTTATGGTGGTAAGACAAATCCGGTGGAAAAACGTACTCGTGTACGTGCCAGAGTTATTTCGCACGCATTAAAGGATTTAGTATTAGAAAGTAGTAATGTCATTATAATGGGGCATAGGGCTCCTGATATGGATGCAATTGGTGCTGCGATTGGTATTTTAAAGGTAGCGCAATTAAATGAGCGTAAAGGATATATTGTGCTAGATGAAAATGACTCTGATAAGGGAATTAAGCGTTTAATGGATAAAGTGAAACAAAATGAGGAGTTATGGTCTCACTTTATTACACCAGAACAAGCGATGGAATTTGCCAATGATGATTCATTACTTGTTGTTGTTGATACGCATAAACCTTCAATGGTTATGGAAGAAAAGCTGTTACGTAAAATTGAAAATGTAGTTGTTATTGACCATCATCGCCGAGGAGAAGATTTTATTGAAGATCCATTGCTTGTTTACATGGAGCCATATGCTTCTTCCACGGCAGAACTTGTTACAGAATTACTTGAATACCAACCGAAAAATTTAAAAATGACAATGTTAGAAGCGACAGCGTTGTTAGCAGGTATTATTGTTGATACGAAAAGCTTTACATTCCGGACAGGTGCTCGTACGTTTGATGCCGCTTCTTATTTACGCTCACATGGTGCAGATACTGTACTTGTACAAGAGCTGTTAAAAGAAGATATGGCTCAGTATTTACGGGTTGCAAAAGCTATTAAAAATGCGTACATTTATACAAATGGAATTGCGATTGCGAAAGTTGATAGTGATGATTACTACGATCAAGTGCTTATTGCACAATCAGCGGACACATTATTAACAATGACAGGAATTATTGCGTCATTTGTTATCGCAAAACGTGGCGAGAATTTCATTGGAATTAGCGGCAGGTCTTTAGGTGAAGTGAATGTGCAGCTAATTATGGAAAATTTAGGCGGTGGCGGGCATTTAACGAATGCAGCCACACAAATGAAAAATGTTACAGTAGATGAAGCTGAGGAGAAGCTTCGATTTGTTATTGATGACTATTTACAGGGAGGCACACAATCATGAAAGTAATTTTTCTAAAAGACGTAAAAGGTAAAGGGAAAAAAGGAGAAGTAAAAAACGTACCAGATGGCTATGCAAATAACTTCTTATTAAAACAAGGATTAGCTGCTGAAGCGACAAATAGCAGTATGAAAACTTTAGAAGCTCAAAAGCGTAAAGAAGAAAAAGATGCAGCAGCAGAGGTTGAAAATGCAAAAGAGTTGAAAGAAACGTTAGAGAAACTAACTGTAGAAGTAAAGGCGAAATCTGGAGAAGGTGGCCGTCTATTCGGTTCAATCACAAGTAAACAAATCGTAGATGCAATGCAAAAATCACATAAAATTAAACTTGATAAACGTAAATTTGAAATGGATGATGCAATTCGTGCATTAGGCTATACAAACGTTACTGTGAAGTTGCATCCGCAAGTAACAGCAACAGTAAAAGTTCATGTTAGTGAACAATAAAAATAAGTTGAGCAAGGAGGATTGCGTATGAGTGATGTAATGGCTGATCGTACCCCTCCGCATAATATAGAAGCTGAGCAGGCGGTTTTAGGGGCCATATTAATTGATCAAGATGCATTAACATCAGCATCGGAACTATTGGTACCTGACTCATTTTATCGAACGAAACATCAAAAGATTTTTGAGGTCATGCTTGGGTTATCTGATAAAGGAGAACCGATTGACTTAGTAATAATGACATCAGCAATGGCTGATCAAGGATTATTAGAAGAAGTTGGTGGGGTTTCTTACTTAGCAGAATTAGCAGAAGTTGTTCCAACTGCTGCTAACGTAGAATATTATGCACGAATCATCGCTGAAAAGGCACTATTACGTCGTTTGATTCGAACGGCGACTCATATCGTGTCTGATGGATATGAGAGAGAAGATGATGTGGATGGCCTTTTAAATGAGGCTGAGAAAAAAATATTAGAAGTATCTCACCAAACGAATGCAAAAGCATTCCAAAACATTAAAGATGTTCTGGTAGATGCTTACGATAAAATTGAACTTTTGCATAATCAAAAAGGTGAAGTTACGGGGATACCAACTGGATTTACTGAATTAGATAAGATGACCGCAGGTTTCCAGCGAAATGATTTAATCATCGTAGCGGCACGTCCATCAGTAGGGAAAACCGCATTTTCATTAAATATCGCACAAAATGTAGCGACGAAAACGGATGAAAATGTAGCGATTTTTAGTCTGGAGATGGGCTCTGATCAGCTTGTTATGCGTATGCTTTGTGCAGAAGGAAATATTGATGCACAAAGACTTCGTACTGGTTCATTAACTTCTGATGATTGGGCGAAATTAACAATGGCGATGGGTAGCCTTTCTAATGCTGGTATTTATATTGATGATACACCAGGGATTAAAGTGAATGAGATTCGAGCGAAATGTCGTAGATTAAAGCAAGAACAAGGTCTTGGGATGGTTTTGATTGACTATTTACAGCTTATTCAAGGAAGCGGGAAATCAGGAGAAAACCGTCAACAAGAAGTATCTGAGATTTCTCGTACATTAAAAGGGATTGCGCGTGAATTGCAAGTGCCTGTTATTGCCTTGTCACAGTTATCTCGTGGTGTAGAATCTCGTCAAGATAAACGTCCGATGATGTCTGATATTCGTGAATCGGGAAGTATCGAGCAGGATGCTGATATTGTAGCCTTCTTATATCGTGAAGATTACTATGACCGAGAAACGGAAAATAAAAATACGATTGAAATTATTATTGCAAAGCAGCGTAACGGTCCAGTAGGCTCAGTAGAGCTGGCATTCGTTAAAGAGTTCAATAAGTTCGTTAACTTAGAACGTCGCTTCGAGGATGGACATGCGCCGCCTGCATAAAGATAGTATAAAAAAGAAATGCATTTCTTATAATAAGATGTGTTTCTTTTTTTTTATAGGGAAGATAAGGCTTTCATAATGTGAAAATATAATTCTTACGAACGAAAATGTTTTTTAATAAAAAAATGTTCGCTTTTTGGTTGACTTCTTTTTCGGTTTTGGTACAATTATATTGTTTGAATAGATCGTTTGAAAATCGCGGAGGTGCTTTAATAATGTCTTCAGTAGTAGTTGTAGGAACACAATGGGGCGACGAAGGAAAAGGTAAAATCACTGATTTTCTTTCTGAGCATGCGGAAGTAGTTGCAAGATATCAAGGTGGAAATAACGCGGGACATACAATTGTTTTCGGCGGAGTTAAATATAAATTACACTTAATTCCATCTGGTATTTTCTATAAAGAGAAAATTTGTGTAATCGGAAATGGCTTAGTAGTAGATCCGAAAGCATTACTTGAAGAGTTAAAATACTTACACGATCGTGGTGTAAGTACTGATAATTTACGTGTAAGTAACCGTGCGCACGTTATTTTACCTTATCACTTAAAACAAGATGAGTTAGAAGAAGCAAGTAAAGGTGATAACAAAATCGGTACAACGAAAAAGGGTATCGGTCCTGCATATATGGATAAAGCTGCTCGTATTGGTATTCGTATGGCTGATCTTTTAGATCGTGAAGCATTTAAAGAAAAGCTTGAGCGCAATTTAGTAGAAAAAAATCGTTTATTTGAAAAAATGTACGATACAGAAGGTTTCAGTGTAGAAGAAATCTTCGAAGAGTACTTCGAGTACGGACAACAAATCGCACAATATGTATGTGATACGTCTGTTGTATTAAATGATGCACTAGATAACAATCACCGTGTATTATTTGAAGGTGCACAAGGTGTTATGCTTGATATCGACCACGGTACGTACCCGTTCGTTACATCTTCTAACCCGATTGCTGGTGGTGTAACAGTTGGAACTGGAGTTGGTCCTGCAAAAGTTACTCGCGTTGTAGGTGTGTGTAAAGCATATACAAGCCGCGTAGGTGATGGTCCATTCCCTACTGAGCTTAATGACGAAATTGGTCATCAAATTCGTGAAGTTGGTCGTGAGTATGGAACGACAACTGGTCGTCCACGCCGCGTAGGTTGGTTCGATAGCGTTGTTGTAAGACATGCACGTCGTGTTAGTGGTTTAACAGATTTATCATTAAATTCTATTGACGTTCTAACAGGTATTCCGACTCTTAAAATTTGTGTTGCTTACAAATACAATGGCGAAGTTATCGATGAAGTTCCAGCAAACTTAAACATTTTAGCGAAATGTGAGCCTGTATACGAAGAACTTTCAGGTTGGACAGAAGATATTACTGGTGTAAAATCATTAGACGAGCTTCCTGAAAATGCACGAAAATACGTAGAACGTGTTTCTGAGTTAACAGGAATTCAATTATCTATGTTCTCAGTTGGACCAGATCGTAACCAAACAAATATTGTTCGTAACGTATACGAAGCTTAATTGATATTTTTGAGAAAAACTCATGTCCGCATGAGTTTTTTTTATCTTTTATAAAAAAATAAAAAAAGGTATTGCAAAAAATAAAGAAAACATGTTATGATACATCTTGTCGTCACGAAAATATGACGTTGGTGAGAATGAGCCATTAGCTCAGTTGGTAGAGCATCTGACTTTTAATCAGAGGGTCGAAGGTTCGAATCCTTCATGGCTCACCATTTTATTTTTCGTGGCCCGTTGGTCAAGTGGTTAAGACACCGCCCTTTCACGGCGGTAACACGGGTTCGAATCCCGTACGGGTCATGTTTTTTTTATGTTCATTTTTGGTCCCGTGGTGTAGTGGTTAACATGCCTGCCTGTCACGCAGGAGATCGCCGGTTCGACCCCGGTCGGGACCGCCACTTTTGTTTATACCACCATTAGTGGTTTTATATATAGTTTTGGCTCGGTAGCTCAGTCGGTAGAGCAGAGGACTGAAAATCCTCGTGTCGGCGGTTCGATTCCGTCCCGAGCCACTCTCAGGATATTAAGTGGGCCCACTTAATATCCTTTTTATTTGTGTAATTTTACAAAATTGAGTAGTTATTTTAAAATAGAATGAGGAGCCTCTAGCAGTTGAAGCTAGAGGTTTTTCTATAGATCGTATAGGATTCCGTGTAAAAGTGGATCATACATGAGTCTGTGAGAATAGAGGAGAAAGTACTTAAGCAAAAGATGCGGTCATATAGGGACATACTATGTAGACATCAATGTGTTTAGGGATATTGACCATATTTTTACCCCGCTATTTACCGGGCAGTAAGACCACGCACAAAAATTCAGCAAAGGTAAAGAAGTTAGGTGCGGGAGCGAGCTGCCCGTAAATGCCCAATTGGTGAGGGCTAATAATCGGTGGGTGATGAAGAAAACCCCCACTGATTAAAGTTTCACTTTATAAGGAGGAAATAGACGATGATGGGAAAGAAAATTTTAGTAGTTGATGATGAAAAGCCGATTGCGGATATTTTGAAGTTTAACCTAGAAAAAGAAGGTTTTGAAATTGTAATGGCGCATGATGGTGATGAAGCGATTGAAAAAGCGAATGAAGAGCAGCCGGATATGGTTTTATTAGATATTATGCTACCAGGTAAGGATGGCTTAGAGGTTTGTCGTGAAATACGTAAAAGCTCAGAAATGCCGATTATTATGCTTACAGCAAAGGACTCTGAAATTGATAAAGTATTAGGGCTTGAGCTTGGAGCAGATGATTATGTAACGAAGCCATTTAGTACGAGGGAATTACTTGCTCGTGTGAAGGCGAATTTACGTCGTCATCAACAAGGTGGTGCTTCAGAAAAAGAAGAAAATACGGAAATGGTTATTGGACCAATTGTTATTAATCCAAATGCGTATAGTGTAACGAAACGTGAGGAAAATATTGAACTTACACATCGTGAATTTGAGCTACTACATTATTTAGCGAAGCATTTAGGACAAGTTATGACACGCGAACATTTATTGCAAACAGTTTGGGGTTATGACTATTTTGGAGATGTACGTACAGTGGATGTAACAGTGCGTCGTTTACGTGAAAAAATTGAAGATAATCCAAGTCATCCTACATTAATTGTCACTAGACGTGGAGTAGGGTATTACTTGCGTGACCCAGAGCAGGAATAGTATATGAAGAAAGTTGGTTTTTTTCAATCTATTCATTTAAAATTTGTACTCATATATATGCTATTAATATTAATAGCAATGCAAGTTATTGGAGTATATTTCGTAAGGGAGTTAGAAAAGAGTCTTGTACAAGGCTTTAGAGATTCTTTAACGCAGCAAACGAACTTATTAGCATATAACTTGAAACAAGAGTTTAAAAAAAGTCATACAAAAGCAGAAACAGAATCAACAGATGAAACGATTAAAACTTCAATTCGAAAATTTGCCTCTGATCGTAAGAAAGATATCCAAGAGGTAAGTGTATTTGATTCGAATAGAAAGTTACTTGCTATTTCAGATGAGTCAAAGCAAAACAAGGTAAATAGAACATCAACTGATATAGCTGTTCAGCGGGTATTGGTACAAAAAAAACCAGAAGTAAAAATTGAGAAGGATGGTCGCACAGGCCATCGTGTACAAGTTATGCTTACTCCTATTATAGATGATAACGGCAAGGATCCACTTGGTGTTATTTACATTGTTGCATCTATGGAAGATGTCTATAAACAGATGAAGGATATTAATCAAATTTTTGCGACTGGAACCGTTATTGCATTACTCGTAACAGCTGTACTTGGAATTTTGTTAGCTCAAACGATTACGAGACCAATATCAGATATGCGAAGACAAGCGATTGAAATGGCAAAAGGAAACTATTCAAGAAAAGTAAAAGTGCATAGCCATGATGAAATTGGACAATTAGCATTATCTTTCAATAATTTATCAAAAAAATTACAACAAGCTCGTTCTTCAACGGAAAGTGAAAGACGTAAATTATCATCCGTTTTATCACATATGACAGATGGAGTAATTGCTACCGACCGAAAAGGGGACATTATTTTATTAAATGATCCTGCGGAAAAGATGCTAAATGTTTCGCGTGAAACGGCACTCGATCAATCTGTTTTAGAAGTATTAGGGATACAGGAAGAATTTACGCTCGATCATTTATACGAAGAGCCTGATTCTGTTTTATTAGATTTTAGTACGAGAAATGAGCCATATATTTTACGAGCTAGTTTCTCTGTTATTCAAAAAGAGACAGGGAAAGCAAATGGTTTAATAGCCGTATTATATGACGTAACTGAGCAGGAGCGTATAGAGAGGGAACGCCGCGAGTTCGTGGCAAACGTTTCCCATGAATTAAGAACGCCATTAACAACGATGCGCAGTTACTTAGAGGCACTTACGGACGGCGCGTGGCAAGATCCGAATATTGCACCGCAATTTTTAACAGTTACACAAGAAGAAA
Source organism: Bacillus sp. CH140a_4T (assembly GCF_008923725.1). Classification (GTDB taxonomy): domain Bacteria; phylum Bacillota; class Bacilli; order Bacillales; family Bacillaceae_G; genus Bacillus_A. The sequence goes on along the minus strand of NZ_WBPF01000006.1, from coordinate 215,854 downwards.
CAGAAAGAATGATTAGACTTGTAAATGCGTTATTGCAACTTTCTAAGCTCGATAGTACAGAACATCGTTTAATGAAAGAATGGATCGACTTTACTGACTTCTTTAATAACATTATTGATCGTTTTGAAATGTCTAAAGAGCAAAACGTAAGTTTCAAACGATCTTTCTCTAAAAAATCCCGATTTATTGATATGGATACGGATAAAATTACGCAAGTTTTGTATAACATTATTTCGAATGCATTAAAGTATTCACCAGAAGGTGGAACAGTAACATATCGCTTACGTGATCGCGGGGAATTATTAGAGATTAGTGTAAGTGACCAAGGAATGGGTATTCCAAAAGAAAACGTCGATAAAATCTTTGAACGTTTTTATCGCGTAGATAAAGCACGTTCAAGACAAATGGGTGGTACAGGACTTGGATTAGCAATTGCGAAAGAAATGATTGAGGCACATGGTGGCTCGATTTGGGCGAAGAGTGAGGAAGGAAAAGGGACAACTATTTACTTCACATTGCCAATGGCAGCGGATGAAGAGGACGATTGGGAATGAGTATGGAAAATGTTAAAACGATAGTTTTAATTAATTTAGTTGTAATTAGCCTATTTCTTACTTTTAACTTATGGACGTATGTGCCAGATTCTACGTCTATGCAAAACGCAAAATTTGTGCAGGGGAATGAAGGAACTACTCAAACTAAAATCGCTGATGTTGTCCGCCCTACTTCTATCATCGTGCATAAAGATAAAAATCATTACGGGAGCAAAAGAGAGGGAGATGTAGAATCAATCTATAAACCTTTGGAAGCAGGGGAATTATATGATTTCAAAGAGATATCGATTGCTAAAGCTGATTTCCTTTCTTATGTGCATGGTGAAGGGAAAATTGAACTTGTTTTTCCTACTAACATCCCATTTGATGCAGTTAAATCTATGTTTAATATGAAAGAAAAAAGTATAAATAAGCCTAAATATTTTAATCGAATTATTCTTGACCCTTCTAGAAGTAGGGATCAAGAAATTAAAATTAATTTTGTTTCTGATGGCGATAACTCTAGAATATATGAAGCGAAATTAAGTGGTGTGTATTTAAAAGATATTGTAAATGCACAAAATCAATTTATAGTATCGGCAAAGCCTTATTTTGACTATCAAATTAATGATATGAAAAAGCTATTTTTACCAGATGGAACGACAGAATTAAGTAATATAACATATATTTCATCTAATTTAGCGGTTGATACATTTAAGAATGCTCTTTTTAGTGACCCACGTTATTTAAGCCCTATTACTGAGAAATCGAAAGAAACATTTACAGATGGTATTAGATCCATGGAGATTGAAAACGATCAGCATATGCTAAAGTATAAAAATTCTTCTGTTTCAAGTGAGAAAACGACAGATAATTTAATGCTTTTACAAAAAAGCTTTGATTTTGTAAATGGTCACAGTGGGAGTTTGGATTCATATCGTTTGGACTATATGAATAAAGGACAGACAGTATTCCGTTTACACGAAGATGGATATTCCGTATTCAATACAGATGGATTAGCTGAATTGAGACAAGTATGGGGATCAGAAGAAGTAATGGAATATGAAAGACCGCTGTTGTCTTTAAATACGAAAGGTATAGAACAAAAGGTTACTCTTCCATCAGGTCATGTTGTAATAGCATCCTTAGAAAATAATACCGCGGTAGATAAACGATTCATTAAAGACATTGGTATTGGATACAAATTATCACTAGATGGGCAAGTAGCTCGACTACAGCCAATTTGGTATGTAAAGTTTGTTGAAGATGAAGCTGGCAAACAAAAAATATATGAGTGGAGTGAGGGAGGACTAAATGGATTGGGATCGGATTAAAACCATATTTATTGTGACCTTTTTTGTTTTGGACCTCTTTCTCATTTTTCAATTCATTCAAAAGCAAGATAGTAATCAATTGGAGCTTATTGCAGAAACAAAGATAGATCAAGAATTAAAAGCAAACAAAATTACTATGGGTAATTTCCCTAAAGAACCGAAAAAAGAGTCATTTATTAGGGCGGAAAACAAGGCATTTAAAGAAGAAGATGTACAGTCTTTAAAGGGTCAAACGGCGCATATACAAAATATGTACAAGATAGAAAGTAAGCTAAAAGAGCCCTTTTTAAATACAAAATCATTATCCAAAGATAAGTATAGTGATTTTTTGAAGAACTATGTATTGGATGGACAAAAGTATGAATTTGGGGCGATGAAAGACTCTAAAATTTACTTCTTCCAAAAATATAAAGATAAGCCTATTTTCTATAACGATCAGGCAATGATTGTTGTGGAATTAAATGAAAAAAATGAACTTGTGTCGTACACGCAGACGATGCTAACTGATTTAAAAGAAATGGGCGAAAGTGAAAAAACGAAACAGCAAGAAATTATTACTGCTCAAACGGCTTTAGAAAATCTATATTTAAAAAATAAAGTTCATGGGAATACACATGTAAAAGAAGCGCAAATTGGTTATGCCACCCTTACCGCATCTACTTCTAATAACCAAGTACTCGCTCCAACATGGAATTTAAAAACGGAGCAGAAGCAGGACTTCTTTGTAAATGCAATTGAAGGACAAGTTATGGAATTAGGGGAAAGGGAAAATCAAGTGGTTGATGAACATACTGGAGTGAGAAAGAATGGGTTTGCATTTTAGCGTACTTGCAAGTGGAAGTACAGGGAATATGCTATATGTAGGAACAGATGAAAAAAAATTACTCGTCGATGCAGGTTTAAGTGGTAAAGCAACAGAGGCTTTATTTAAACAGGCAGAACTAAATATAAATGATGTATCGGGTATTCTTGTAACACATGAACATAGTGACCATATTAAAGGGTTAGGTGTATTGGCACGTAAATATGATTTGCCTGTTTATGCAAATGAGAAAACATGGAATGCAATGGAACATTTAATAGGAAATATCCCAACTGAGCAAAAGTTTATTTTCTCAGTTGGGGATGTGAAAACATTCGGTGATATTGAGGTCGAGTCATTTGGGGTTTCTCATGATGCGGCAGAGCCGATGTTCTATGCTTTTCATAACGATAATAGAAAGTTAGCCCTTATTACAGATACGGGATACGTGAGTGACCGTATGAAAGGTGTTATTAAGGGAGCTAATGCTTTCGTGTTTGAAAGTAATCATGACGTGGAAATGCTTCGTATGGGACGTTATCCATGGAGCATTAAGCGACGTATTTTAAGTGATGTAGGGCACGTTTGTAATGAAGACGCTGCATTAGCGATGGCGGATGTAATTACAGATGAGACAAAACATATTTATTTGGCCCATCTAAGTTTAGATAATAACATGAAAGAACTAGCACGTATGTCAGTATCGCAAGTATTAGAGGAAAAAGGATTTGGCGTGGGAGAAGCCTTTGAAATTCATGATACAGATCCGAAAATGCCTACAAAAATTCAATACGTATAATTCTTCATTTTAGTAAACAATAAAGGTGAATATAGTTGTTTTCAGGAAGATGGGTGAACAAATATGTCCTTTATTGATGAAGAAAATTATCGTATGAAACGTGCAAGAAAAAAGAAGCATAAAGGTATTGTTATTTCTAGCATAGCAGGAACAATTGTAGGAGCTTCGTTATTTGCATTTGGAGCTCCTTTATTTGCGAATGATGGGGGGGCACTTCCGCAAGCTGAAGCAAGTGGAAGTAATATGGCTGAAGCTCAAGGAATTAAACAGATTAGCTTCGTTGATGCTGTTGATCGTGCGTCTGAAGCTGTTGTGGGCGTTATTAATATTCAACGAGATAATTTTTCAGAGGCAGATTCAGAAGCTGGTACAGGATCGGGTGTAATTTATAAAAAGACAGATGGCCAAGCTTATATTGTAACGAATAATCATGTTGTTGCTGGAGCAAATCGTATTGAAGTAAGTTTAAGTGACGGTAAGAAGGTTCCTGGGAAAGTATTAGGAACCGATGTAGTCACAGATTTAGCTGTACTAGAAATAGATGCAAAGCATGTGAAAAAAATAATTGAAATTGGCGATTCTAATACGGTTCGTAGAGGGGAACCGGTCATTGCGATTGGAAACCCACTTGGGCTGCAATTTTCTGGAACTGTCACACAAGGCATTATTTCGGCTAATGAACGTATTGTCCCTGTAGATTTAGATCAAGATGGACATTATGATTGGCAAGTAGAAGTATTGCAAACAGACGCAGCAATTAATCCAGGTAATAGTGGTGGTGCGCTTGTAAATGCGGCAGGTCAATTAATTGGCATTAACTCAATGAAAATTGCAGCAAAAGAAGTAGAAGGAATTGGACTAGCTATTCCTGTTACTAGAGCTGTTCCTATTATGAATGAATTAGAGAAGTACGGAAAAGTAAGAAGACCGTATGTTGGAATTGAACTTAGATCGTTAAATGAGATTCCAAATTACCATTGGTCAAAAACATTACATTTACCAGCTAATGTAACAGAAGGAGTTTGCATTTTAGATGTGAAAAGTCCTTCGCCAGGTGTAGATGCTGGTTTACGAGAACACGATGTGATTGTAGCAGTAGATGGAAAACCGGTTCGCGATATTATCGGATTCCGTACGTCCTTATATGATAAAAAAATTAATGATAAAATGACCCTTACGTTTTATCGTGGTACAAAACGAGCAACAACAACGGTTAAACTAGGCATTCAAAAGTATTAAAAACAGGAGGGCCTACCTCCTGTTTTCTATTGTAGAAAAGTGAGGTGAAGAATATGAATTTACCTTGTTGTTTAGAGCATGTTGAATTAGCTTTAGATATTATTGTGGATGAGTGTGAAGTTGCGCCAGTTATTAACAATGTGGATAACTCAGAAAAAGAGAAAAAAACATGTGAATTTTGTCAAAACGAGGCGACATATGTTGTATCGAACACAGATTCTCACACAATATGTGGGTAACATTTGTGGATATGTGGATAAGTTATGTGGATAACATGTTTGTAAGGTGGGGAATACGTGTGAATATCTCGATTATTTCAATTGGGAAATTAAAAGAAAAATATTTAAAACAAGGTATAGCAGAATACTTAAAACGATTATCTGCATACGCAAAAGTAGAAGTAATTGAATTGCCAGATGAAAAGGCACCAGAAAATTTAAGTGAAGCAGAAATGTTAATTGTAAAAGAAAAAGAAGGTATACGTATACTGGATAAAATTTCTGACGATACGCATGTCATTGCGTTAGCGATAGAAGGAAAGCAAAAATCATCAGAAGAATTTGCAGTAAGCTTAGATCGTCTTGCTACATATGGAAAGAGTAAAGTTGCATTTGTAATTGGTGGATCACTTGGACTGAGTTCAGAAGTAATGAAGCGTTCAAACGAATCTCTTTCTTTTTCAAAGATGACATTACCACACCAATTAATGCGATTAGTATTGCTTGAGCAAGTGTATAGAGCGTTTCGTATTAATCGTGGAGAACCGTATCATAAATAACGGTAAACTGTCCATAAATGTTTGAAGCTTGGTTTGAAGGTTAAATAAAAAGTATGGGGATAAGGACTAAAGAAGAGATCTTAGTCCTTATTTTTTTATGATAGAGATGTTTTGTAGTAGAGGGAGAGATATATTAATCCTTCATTGTGTCTTTTAAAGCTGTAAGGAATTTTAAAAAACTTATTGATGAAAAAAATAAATTAATACTTTAAAAATATAAGATATTAATAGTATTATATGCAATCAGTAATAATCATTTTAGTGTTATAGATAGTGTAATAAAATAAGTAATATAAGTGAAAAACGTGGAGAACCATATCAGAAGTAAATGAGGTTAACTGCTAAAAATAAAAACCTATGCAAGATTGCTAATTTCTTGCATAGGCCATTTATTTCATTAATAAATTTTTGATGATAAAAAATTTATTGTTAATTAAATTTCTTCAACTTTACAACCTAATAACTTTTAGATGGAAACTCCTTTTAATAAAAGTAATTTCTGAGCTGAACTCAAAATTGAATTATTTACTATTTCAGGGAATTCCTTTAAATACTGATTTGCAGTTACTCGAATTGTATCTTTTCTATCTAGCTCCAAAAATTTTAGTGAATCAAAATCAACTTCTCCTTGGGAGTAATTTAATGCAAAAAAACGTCTGTTATTGATACCTGTTCGAAAGATATTATCTACTAACAACATACCATCTGAATTAGATAATGTTCCTTCATTTACTAAATCTCTAATTGAACCCAAAGGATTTTCTGAAAATAAAGGGATTACCAAATCTGTATATACATTTGAATCTGATAATGTGTAAATACGTATATTGTTCACCCTTTTCCCTCCTAAAAAATTAAATAATATTCATTGAATTTATTTAAATGTTCTTTAATAGTTTTTCTAGCGTCTTCAATAGTATCTATAGTCTCAGTAAACCCAGTTTTATCCCAATGGCTATAGATATTTCTGTAGTTATGATATAAATTATAGAGTTTATTTAAATATGTCAACTGTTCTGGATTAGAATTAAATTTAGGTTCATGGCCTGTTTGTAAAAAATATACACTCTTATCCGCTGTGTCAAAGCAGTTAAAACCATGTTTTCCATCATATTTGTCTATTATACCTTTATTAATTAAAATTTCATAAAGGTAAAATTCTAAAGCTCTAAATACGGGTGTTATAAGGTCCGTATAATCAGGTCTTTCACCATCTACTAAAGAATTGTAAATTGCCTGCTTTAAGGTATTAACCAATGTTTGATTATTTGTTTTTGCTAAATCAAAATCTGGTAATAATTCGACAAAGGCTGTATCCAAATCCCCTTTATGAATCGAAACTAAATGATAATTATAAGTATTTAAAAGTTCTATTACTTCTTTATCATTTGGGAGCAATTCAACTATTAAAGTTGTAAACATCTCCAGTAATGAGCTTTGTTTACCTTGAATTAAGCTACTACCATTTTCGTATAAAGTAACTACAATCCTATCTTTGTTTAAGCAAATAACATATACGTTACGATTCTCTATTTCTGTTTTCTCGGTAACTTCAACTTTTGGATTTAAATCTTTTAAAATCTCAAAAATACCACTGAATTCGTCTTTATCTATACCTGAAACTGATAATGTTCCTTCAGCTTTAGTTTTAATACCCCTCTGGACTAGTGATTTCTTTGCTAATTGATCAGCTGCTTCATTATATTCTATACCTGTATGAGCTGATACCTTTTTAAACTCAATGTTCAAGCTATATTTCATTTCTTCAATGAATTTTACATAATCTTTGGAAATTGCCTTGTTTGCTTGCCAGTGATTAGTGGCCCATTTCTCAATTCCTTCGTAATCATAATATATAATTATCTTTTTATAGCCTTGAACCAATGCGTGAGTTATAGCTACTTTCACACCTTCAATTTCTCCAGCAACGTTACCTGATTCTATATAGGACTCATTATCATCACTTCCATATAGAGTTTCTTTTTCACCGATACTGTTAATAAAAACAATGCCATATCCATATAATGAACTTTCTTTAGAATATGTACCATCAACAAATGCAATTAATGTTTCCTCATCAAGTGCTTCTATTGCCTTATCTATTGTTTCATTTGTCTCAGTGTTTTGTACCTGAGTCTCTTTTTCCTGTATGTAATCTAAAGCGTCTGCCTCTGTTACAAATTTTTTATATACAGCACCTGAAAAGCCATTAATTTGCTTTTGACATTCCGCCCAAGTTTTATAAATACCTGGTTTAAGACCTATTCTTACAGCATAAAAATTGTTTTTTGCCATGATAAATCTCCTTTCTATATAAACAAGTGGGAAAACTTAACGTTTGCTTCAACCCTATTACTTATATATTAAGCCAATTATTTAAGCATTGAAATAGTAAATCACTTACGAGTAAAATAGAATGCAGAAATATTTTTTCTACTTTATGGAATCTAATGATTTACAAGAAGCGATTTATGTAGATAGGGAAGATGAAAAAAATTTAAGATATGGATAAAAAGTGAAAAATGAATGAAAAAGATTAAGATAAAATGCAGGGGACCGTGGGTCTATTAGTTAATTTGAAACAAAATTAAATAAAATTGCCCACCTGTCCACATATTTATTATCTTACATAATGAATTTGATAATGAGGAAAAATAATGAGACAGGCAGATTTAGTAAAAATAATTAATAGAGAATATGGATCGAAAATCAGTCAAAAAGTAGTCAAGGAGAGAATTGATAAGTTATATAATTTCATTAAAAGTCAGATTATTTCTAATGAAATAGAGTTTAGTACCAACGAAAAAGTTCTTTTTAATACATGTATTAAAAGCATAGAAGAAAAAAATTTTCATGAATATACAGGTGCTATATTTTTATCGCTGCTAATACTTTATGAAAATAATTTAGTAGTTCGTAAAGTTATAAGGGGGAAAATAGTAAATGATGATTATTTGGAAGGGTTTATTGGATGCTTTGAAACATATGTAGAAGAATATAAAGGTAAAGTTTTTGCCAATAATGGGAACGAGGAAAAAAGGGTTTACTTAACAGAAAGTGAAAAGAAGATTTGGAGAATATACGAAGAAGATTTCCCCTATTTTATGTTTATTCTCAAAGGAATGGTAACTAATATATTCAGCAATACAAATATTCTTAATAAAAAGAAGAGCGTTGAAATTAGATACACCGCAAGCCTAGTAGAACACGCTGATCAACTTCCTCCATATAGACATTACTTATTCGCGAAGAGATTAAATAGAAAATTGGAGTTGCTTTTAAAAAGTGAAAAATCTATTTTAAAGAAAGAATTGCGAACTGCAATTATTAAGCGAGATTTTGATGCTATGGATTGTATTATAGCGGATTTAAATTTTGAACCCGATTATATAGGAGATAATAAAAAAGAGATAGAAATCCTTAATGCATTAAAAGAGGTTTTACAGTCTAGGTATAAATTGAATCTAAAAACAATGTCACACTTTGAGTTTTTCCAAAAGAATGTTTTAAGATATAGAGCTGAAGAAAGAATGAAGATTATTCAAGAATTACAGGAAATAGTAAATTCAAAAGAGAAAAGGGAAGTGCTCTCATTTTTAGAGAGGATAAATCAGGAAGGTGATAAGAAAGTAGAGAGAGAGAAGAAAAAAATACAAGAAGAGTATAAGATGACTAAAAAACTATTTTTACGTGCTGGACGACTAAAAAGTAAAACTGAGATGCATAGAATTTTGAATGAAAGGACAGAGTATAGGTATTTAGAACGTAATGATAAACAGCTGTACAATGCAATAGAGAAATTAATGGTACATGCTTTAAAAGAAGAGAATCTAGAGGTACTTTTGAAAATAGATAGCATTTTAAAATATTATAAAAAATTCTTTATGTAAAGAGCAATGAGGGATAAAAATAAGTCCCTTATTGTTCTTTTTTATATAATATTATAAAAAATTTACCTATTTTTCGCATATAAAAACATTAAAATAGAAAATTTTTTAGGCGGAATTATAGGGTAAGATCAACTTGTAAAACAATTAGGAGGTTAAAGAATATGAAGGGTGACGGTATTAGAACAGTTAGAGTTAAACGTATAGGTCAAGAGAAAAAGGAAAGTACAAATTTTTTACAAGATGTTAATCTAAAAAAAATTAGTAAGGAGTTATTTGGAAAAAATAATAATAAACAAATGGGGATAGAACAGATTAGGCAGTGGTATGAATCTAATGAATATTTTGTCACTGAGGAAGGGATGCTTTGTTATAAGAAAGATAAGAAAATAATCAAATTATGTAATATGATAATAATCCCTGTTATGCAACTTAGTATTACTGATGGGATTAATGAAGAGAAATATATAGAATTAACGGGGATTTTAAATGGTGATAAGAAATTGCCTAGTATTAGGGTTAAATTGAATGATTTGAAGAATTCAAATTGGATAGAAAATCGATGGGGAATACAATGCATACTATTCCCTACAAGTAGATGTTATGAAAAAATCCTATGTGCAATAAAGCTTGCATGTAAAGATATAGAAACTAAAAAGATATATCAAAGTATTGGATGGTATAAGATTGGGGGAAACTACCACTACTTGAACGGTAAAGGTGCTGTAGGGAAAGAAAAATCTGTATTAGTACATAATAGTTTAGAGAAATTTAACATTGTTATAGATGAGGGACTTGGAAAAAATAAAGCATATAAAAAGTCATTGGAGCTATTAGAGATAGCACCTATAGATGTAACATTACCTTTGTTTTTCAATTCTTTCAACTATTAATACATTATTGAAATTTAGTAATGTGGAACCTAAATTTACTTTATGGATATATGGAGAAACAGGAAGTAGAAAAACAACTTTAGCTAATCTGTTTTTTAATGTATTTAATCAACAATTACCTCCAGAAATCCCAGCCAATTTTAAGGATACTAAGACAGCTTTAGAAATAAAGATGTTTGAATACAAAGATTGTGTGCTGTTAGTAGATGATTATCATCCTACAGATAAATTATCTGAGAAAAAAGATATGGAAGATAAGGCTGAGTTTATTTTAAGGATGTACGGGGATAGGATAAAAAAGTCACGTAGTAATATTAATTTAACCAAACAGAGAGAATTTATGACAAGAGGACTATGTGCAATAACGGCTGAGGACGCAATTAGTATTCAATCTAATATGGCACGATGTATTAGCTTACCCATAGATAAGGATTGTGTAGATTTAGGTAAATTAACTAAATTTCAAAAGATGCCTCTTATGCTCCCGACAGCAATTCACAATTTTATAAGTTGGTTAACGGATTATATAAATAAGGAAAAATGTTTACCTAATTTAGATTTAGATGCATTTCGAGAGAAATATAGAAACGCAGATATCCATTTTAGATTAATTGATAGTGTATGGTCTTTAAAATATGCATATTATTTATATTTAAAATATGGAGTAGCTATTGGGAAAATTGAGATAGAGGAGGCAGAGGAAAGATTAGAAATAGCTGAAAATATATTTATTAGTATTATTAAGAGCCAGTATTTAGAAATGAAAACAGAAAATCCTTTGAATATGTATCTAAATACAATTCAAGAATTAATAATATCGAATAAAATGCCTTTAAGGAAATTAGGTAAGGAAAGTGGATCACAACAATATGGTTGGTATGATGACGACTATTACTACCTAATACCTGGAATGACATACAATAATGTACTTACGTTTTGGGAAAAGAGAAATAAGGTTTTCCCTTTAACAATAAAAAAGCTACATGATCGGTTATATCAAATGGGACTTATTGAAATTGATGAAAGCTCCAACAGGAAGTGTCCAAAAGTTACTGTAGTAAAAGGGGAAAGAATTAGGGTGTTAAAAATAAATAGAAGAAAACTAGAGTTATATATAAATCAAAGTGGACAAGTGGGCTTATAAGTAACAATGATATTTTCAAATAAATATTATATATGTGAAAGGTGATAACTTATGCAGGATTCTTCATATGATCTGTTAATTGATTTATTAAGTAACTTGTTAATAGATTCTTTAAAAGAATTAGGAGGGAAGTAAAATGATAAAGGTGGTAATTTATGCAAGGGTATCCACAGCTGAACAGGCTGAAGAAGGATATTCAATTGACGCACAATTAGATGTAGTAAAAAAGCGATGTGAGCAGGAAGGACGGATAGTAGTAGATAATTATGTTGATAGGGGAATTAGTGGTAAAGCCATGGAGAATCGTGCTGAATTACAAAGATTGTTAAGAGATGCAAAAGAAGATAAGTTTCAGGAAATATGGGTGTGGAAGACGAATAGACTAGCTAGAAATCACTTAGATCTCTTAAAAATTGTAGATGAGTTAAATAAAAAAAATGTGGGATTTAAGAGTTGTAGTGAGGCATTTGATACTGCGACGCCTACTGGAAAATTACTTATGAATGTATTAGCGTCTATAGGGGAATTTGAACGAGAAAGCATTGTAGAGAATGTAAAAATGGGAATGAAGCAGAGAGCTAGAGAAGGAAAGTGGAATGGAGGCATTGTATTAGGATATAGTACTGTAAAAATAGATGGGACTGAAAACAAAACGAAATTAGAAATAGAAAAAAAGGAAGCATTTATTGTAAAAGAAATATTTAAATTATATGCAGAAGGACGTGGATTAAAAGCTATTACAAACTTAGTAAATAAGCTGGGGTATAGGACTAAGAAAGGTAATTTTTTCACACCTATTGCTATCCGTACTATTTTATTAAATCCTATTTATATAGGAAAGATAAGATATAATGTTAGGGAAAATTGGAGTGAGAAAAGGCGTAAAGGAATAAATAAAAATCCTATTTATACCACTGGAAATCATGATCCTATAATTTCATTAAATTTATGGAATAGGGTACAAGAGCTATATAAGAAAAAATCTCAAAAACCTAAAAGGCTATTTGATGGTACTTTTCCTTTAACCGGTTTAATCAAATGTCCGATGTGTGGGGCCTCTATGGTAGCTGGTAGAGTAAAAAGAAAGTTAAAAGATGGGAACATAAACATTACTAGATATTATCAATGTGGAGCTTGGAGAAATAAAGGAACGGCAGTATGTCGTTCGAATGGAGTGAGAGCAGATAAAATTGAGAAACAGGTTTTTAAAAGAATAAATCAAATAGTGTTAAACGATAAAATCTTAAAAGATACCGTAAGCAAGCTAAACGATAATACACATAATAAGATTAAACCATTAGAGGAAGAATTAAATATAACTAACAAAAATATACAGAATTTTGAGAAAAAGAAAAATAGGGTTTTTGATTTATATGAGGAAGGAATGATTGCAAAAGAGGTATTAACAAGTAGACTTGAACATATTTCAAATGAAATAGAAACGAATTTTGCTCAGAAAGTTCGTATTGAAAAGGAATTACAGCAAAATACATCTAATCCTGTCTCTGCAGATACAATAAAAAAGTTATTGATAAGATTTCATGATTTAATAGAGAAAGTAGAACCAACGAAAAAAAATTAATATTACAGCTTATAATAACTAAAATAAATATTAATAGTAACAGGGAATTAGATTCTATAGTTATACATATTAATGAACAAATCGAAAAATATATTTTGAGTGTAGAAGATGGAGCCTGTTGTGAGGCTCCATCTTCTTTTGGTTTTACAATAGTAATTTAAATTACTTATCAGTTATAATTAGGATGGATTTTCTATTAATAGGAAATATTCCATACTATATTTCCTTTATATCTAATATGATGAAAAAGTAATTTTAAAAATAGGAGGAAATACTATGTCAGTAGAAACACCAATTACTAAAACTTTAAAATTTACCTGTCCTGCATGTGGCCATAGTTTTGAGGAATCTATAGAAATTATTAATTTGGAGGAATCGGGATCAGACGATCGTGGAATGGGTACAGAATATCAGTATGACTTTAGAGTTGATGTTACCTGTCCGGTAGAAGAATGTAAACATTCTTGGGAACAAGAAGGAGAGGTTTGGGAATATCCAGTGGGGAGTGTTAATTTAATTCAATTAAGCAATATTTAGTTTGGATGGATAATTAATATTAATAAATAGATGTGTGAATTATTTTGTAATTTGATTAAACATATGTTTAAGGAACCTTAAATAGCCTATGGTCATTATTTGACTGTAGGCTATTTTTATTAGTAAAGGAGGAAAAAATATTGATAAATAAAGGTGCGATTATTAGGGTTTCAATTTTAAGAGGGACTAACTTACTTCCAGAGCATTATGGTATATATGATGGTAATGGATGGGTATATCATTTTACAGGAGATAATATTAGTAATGCTAAAATTCATTTTACTACCTTAAGGGAGTTTGAAAAAGGTAGGATAGCGTATATAGAAAATGTATATGAAGAAAAATATAATGCAGAAGAGATTATCAGAAGAGCATCAAGTCAAGTTGGTAGTACATTTGGTGGATATAATTTATTGAAAAATAATTGCGAGCATTTTGCATATTGGTGTGTGACAGGTGTTAGAAGGTCTAAACAGGCATTAAATGTAAATACAGAGGATGATAAAAGGGATATTGTAGAAAAAGCGATAGATATAGTATTTGAACCTATAATACTTTTTGGAAAAGTAATTGATAAAAAAATGGGGTTAGAGGATAAGGTTCGTGGAGAGAAAAAGGATATAGTTGAGAAGGCAATAGATAGGGTTTTTGATCCATTAATTAAAATGGGGGGCATAATAGATAAGCTATTTAAGTTTTGAATGAAATTTGGATTTAATTAAAAAGCATGGTTTTAATCATGCTTTTTAATTATTTTATGGATAGTAACATAAAGTAAGAATTTAATACAAAATAGATATTTGTAAATACAAACGTTCGGTATTTATTTTTTTTGTAAAAAACAATTTAGGTTGACTTTTTTTACACAATATGCGATATTGTATATAAAAATACGGTATATTTCAAAGGGTGGAGGAGAAAAATGGTTTCTATTAGCAGTAATGCAGAATTACAAAAAAAGATGACGCAAGCTTTTTCAAAAAGTTGCGTAGAGGAATTAACAGATATCAAAGCTGTTACTGGTGGGTCAACTAATAATGGAAGGAATCAAAACATTTGGGATGTAAAGTATTCTCGATTGCACCAATTAGCTATAGAAACTGGAAATACGCCTGTACATATTAAAAGAAACGCTTTATGGGAGTGCGTTACTATTTTAGAAAATAACACAGGGGAGTTATTTATATTTTTTAGGGATAATAACTATAAAAAAATCGTAAGGGATTTAGGAAAAAAACCATATCATTATTTAGATTGTGTGCTTGTCAAAAACAAATGTATAGATAATGAAGCACCGTTTTTTCAACCTAGTCTTTTTGATGATACGTCTTATGATGATGAAAGAGAAGCACAGTCTAAAGAAATATTAGGCGATAAATATGACCAAGTTAATAAAATTGTTGTGTTTACATTAGAAGAAGAAAAGGGAATTGCAACAGCTGTTAAAGCGATTTTGCTAACAAGCAATGGAGAATTAATTGATGAAGTGAATTTATCTCAATATATACCGAATAATTATTCTACTAGTGCTGCAATTAATGATGACACGCCAGAAAAAACTATTGTAAAATTAAAAGCTAAAGTGAAAAATAGTAATGAAAAAATTGGTGAAATTAAGCTATCTAAAAAAGCAAAAGAGGAATCTGAATGAAGCTGATTCTTCTTTAGGCAAATGTGGAGGAATTAGTAATGTTGGATGTTAAATTTAATGGTAATCGATTAAGGGAGGCAAGACGTTTTAGGGCAAAATCTATTACTGATTTATCCAATGATATAGGTGTAACTAAACAAATGGTATCGAAATATGAAAATAATAAGGCTGTTCCAAGCCTAGAGATATTATTTCGTATAATAAGTAATCTTAACTTTCCAAGGGAGTTTTTCTTTGGAGAAGATACATTTGATATGGAAACAGAAGGTACCTTTTTTAGGTCACGTTTAACATCAACTCAAAAGGAAAAGAAGCCAAGTGAGTTTACTAAAAATATGACGGTGTTAATACGAGACTTTTTAGAGGATTATATAGATTTTCCGAAAGTGCCGAAAAAACCAATAATTAATAATGACCATTCCATTGAAGAGTTAGCTTATCTAGTACGTAAAGAGCTAGGATTATCAGATAAACCTGTCAATAACATTTTAAGGCTTTTAGAAGAACAGGGTTTTGTTGTTTCTTTAATCTCAAACAAAATGGATAAGGTAGATGCTTTTAGTAGTCAAACAAAAATTAATGGGAATATTTACTATACCGTAGTCCTTGAAGGAGAAGAATATTCTTACTATAGACAACAATTTAGCATAGCACATGAATTAGGACATTGGGTCTTACATTCTGAAGTGCTCGATCCGCAGAGTTTAGAAAAAGAAGAATATAAGGAAATGGAAGATGAAGCTAATGAATTTGCTGCATGTTTTATGTTGCCTAAGGAAGCCTTTTCGAGGGATGTAAGTTTAGAACCATTAAACTTAGATTATTATGTTCATTTAAAGAAGAAGTGGCAAGTTTCAATTGGTGCTATGGTAATGAGAGCATTTAATTTAGGGATAATTTCAAGTGAAGATTATCAGAAGCTACAAAGACAGATAAGTTATCGGAAATGGAGAATAACTGAGCCTTTAGATACAGTGAAGACGATATCAAAACCTATAGCATTAAAACAAGCTGTTGAGTTATTGGTAGAGAATAATGTATTTAAAGGATATGAGATACCTAAGGAAATTTTTAAAAAATACAATGTATTATTGCCGACGGAGTTTATTGAAGAAATCACTAATGTTGATAAGGGGTATCTTGAGTATCAAGAACCGCAAATTGTTAAATTGATACATGAGGGAAAAGAATGAGTGTATTTGTAATAGATATATGGTAATAAAAAATCCCCCCTATTTGAAAGTAGAGGATAGAGGGGGATTTTATAGATGAAAAATGCTTTTTGTATAAGGGTTTTAAAGTTTGTTAAAGAGAGAGAGGAATGAGTAGTGGATAATGATAATAAAATAATTCAAGATAGAATCCCTAGGCTAGTACTAATGCTTACAGTTTTTGGAGGTAGCATATATATTGTTAAGGGCATCTTACTAGCTTGGTGGAAAACCTTTTCAAATAGTGCATATACAAAAACAATATATAGTGTGGAACATATAATGATTGTATTACCGGCATGTGTAGTATCATTTATTGCATTGCATGCACTGTATTATGTGTATATGGAGATGAAGACATTAGGGTGTTATAAAAATCATGATGAACAAAAATCTGCTATTAATAAAGCAGATGAGAGTTATAGAAATATTTTTCTAACAATTAAGATGGGTAGCGGATTAATACTTATATCCTTGTTTATAATGGTATTGATAGAAGGTTCAAAGAAAGAGTTGCCCATAACAATTATTACAACTACGATAATAATTGCTTGTGTTGCTTTGCTTATAGGGTATCTTTTATATAAAAAGGCAAAGTTATTTGAGCATAAAATATTTAATAGAGTAAAAAAGAAATCTTCATTCATTTTCATTTTTGTTTATTTCATCTTTTTGTGGATGATTTTTAGTTTCACCCTTACTTCATTAGCAATAGGTGGGAAAAAAGGTGTGGAGATAAACATAGATGAGACTAAAAAAATTCCTATTACATTGACTACACAAAACATCGAGGAGCTCGATATACAGATGAGGATCAATGGTGCAACAAACATAGATTCTGGGGATTTTGAGATGTCAAAAGGTTTAACAGAAGTTTTTGAGGATAAAGGGAATTCATCAAAAAAATCTGTAGATATAAGTAAATTTTCTGAGGAGACAAATAACCATAATTATGGGATAAGCTTGGATAAAACTAAATATAAAAATGAGTATCAATTGGATTTGAGAAAGTATATGTTAGATGGGAAAAATAAAATTGAAATATTATTAATGTTTAAAGCAGGTGAGGATAAAAAATACGTACATTTCGCTACTAATGTCTATGTAGAAAATGATAAAATTAAAATTACCGAAAAAAAGGTGAAAGTTGCTTGGTAAAAATATAATGAGGGGAAATTCAACAAAAAATAAAATTGAGAAATTACTTAATGTTCCTCTTGGTTTACCGTTAGATATACTACGGTGAACCGTATCATAAATAGTAATAGTACATTCAAACGGCTACAGATGTGGCCGTTTTCTATATTTCCTAAAATAAGTATGTTTCTATTTCTAAAAAAATATGATGTAATATGAAGAGGAAAAAAGTACAAGTAGTCATAGAAGTGAGGAATTAAAGGTGAAGAAGTTTAAAAAGTTTTACTTGGAGATTACGAGTGTATGTAATCTTGCGTGCAGCTTTTGTCCGCCGACGGAAAGGCAGAAGCAGTTCATTTCTGTGGAGGATTTTGCGAAAAGATTAGACCAAATTAAACCTCACACAGACTACATTTATTTGCACGTGAAGGGTGAGCCGTTGCTTCATCCAAAAATAGATCAACTGCTAGATTTAAGCCATGAAAAAGGGTTTAAAGTTAATATTACAACGAACGGAACGTTAATTAATAAGAGAAGGCATAGACTGTTAAATAAGCCTGCTCTAAGACAAATGAATTTTTCACTGCACAGTTTTGATGGGCATCCAGGTTCGCAAGATAAAGAAGGTTATGTAAGGAGTATACTTTCCTTCATTAGAGAGGCGACAAGTCAATCGGATTTAATTGTTTCACTACGTTTATGGAATTTAACTCAGGATAATAAAACAAATGCTGAAATCCAGAAAAATAGAGATTTATTATCCATCATTGAAAATGAGTTTGGTCTATCTTATCAAATCGAAGAGAAGCTTACACCAGGAAAAGGTATAAAAATTGCGGAACGTGTCTTTATTAATCAAGACTATGAATTCCAGTGGCCGGCATTACATGAAGAAGAGGATGATGGAAAAGGATTCTGTCATGGTCTTCGAAATCAGGCTGGAATTTTAGCGAATGGAACAGTTATTCCTTGCTGTTTAGATGGTGAAGGGATTATTAACCTTGGGAATATTAATAATGACTCATTTTCTAACATTATAGAAGGTGAAAGAGCGACAAACATTGTCGATGGATTTTCGAAAAGGGTTGCAGTCGAAGAGCTATGCAGAAAATGTGGATACCGTAAAAGATTTGGAAAATAAATATGAAACAAGCCCTCATAAAGCGAGGGCTTATTTTTTATTCTTGATAAGAGCGTTCTAATTCATCAATTAAGGAACCGACGTAAGAAACAGCTTTACGTATTGCATCTGGTTTTGACATATCTACTCCGGCATGTTTCATTAATTCAAGTGGTTTCATCGTACCACCAGCGCGAAGTACATCTAACCAGCGGTCAACAGCAGGTTGTCCTTCCTCTTTAATCATTTGAGCTACCGCAGTAGATGCAGTGAGTCCTGCAGAATAGGTGTAAGAATATAAGCCCATATAATAATGAGGTTGACGCATCCAAGTTAAGGCAGCGCCTTCGTCAATTTCTACAGAATTTCCCCAGAATGTAGAAAGTACATTTGTTTTTATTTCAGTTAAAGTTGTAGCTGTAAGTGCTCCGCCTTCTTCTGCTAGCGTGTATACTCTTCTTTGATATTCTCCCTCAAGTAAGTGAGTAACAAAGTTGTGATAATATGTGCCGAGTAGTTGCAGAATCACCCATCTGCGCATTCTCTTATCGTCATTCGTTGCTAATAAATGCTGGGCTAATAGTAGTTCATTCATTGTAGATGGTGCCTCAACAAAATACATAGATGGACGTACATTCATAATACGCTGGTTTTTATTTGCTAAATAAAAATGACCAGCATGTCCGAATTCATGTGCTAATGTGAAGCATCCACGCATCGTATTTTGCCATGTAATTAAAATGTATGGATGAGAACCATATGGGCTTGAACAAAATGCTCCGGTTGATTTGCCTACGTTATCTGCAAGATCAACCCATCTTTCTTTGAATCCTTTTTCAATAATGGAACTATACTCATCGCCTAATACCTTTAAAGAATCTTGAATTAATTTACCAGCCTCCTTGTATGTGATGGTTGGATTAAATTCGGGATCTAAAGGTGCATGTAAGTCGCAGAACAGCATTTGATCGAGTCCTAATACTTTCTTTTTTAAATCTGCAAAACGGCGCATATGAGGCGCTAATTCTTTATAAATAATATCAAGTTGATTGTTATACATTTCAAGTGGAACTTTTTGAGGTTCTAAAAGCATATGAGTAACAGATTCGAATTTGCGTAAACGAGAGAGTGTTACTTGTTTTTTCACTTCAGTCGCATATGTTGTTGCCACTGTATTCGTATATCGTTTCAAGGTGGAAACAAATGATGAGTATGCTTTCCTACGTATGTCTACGCTTGGAGAGAACTCATATTTGCTTTCAAATAATGCAAATGATATAGGTAGTTCGTTTCCTTGCTCGTCTTGTATGGAGGTAAAATCCATATCGGCTAATTTAGTCATACTGTAAATTTTGTATGGAGAATTATGTACTTCGCCAAGTGCAGCAAGAGCTTCTTCTGTTTCAGGAGAGAGCGTGTGCTGCCTTTTTTGCAGTATGTCTAGTAATGATTTACGGAAAGGTTCGAGTTTTGTTTCTTCAGCTAAATATTTTTCAATTGTTCCTTCGTCGAATGAGAGGATTTCATTATGGATAAAGGATAGTGCAGTATGTACTTTTGTCCATAAGGCAGCAATTTTGGCAGAGTTGACTTGAATAACTGGGTTTGTACGATCAGTGGATTCTTTTAAATTTGCATAGGAGTATAGTTTTGTTAACTCGATTAAAAGCTCTTCTTCTAAAAGTAGGCAATGTAATAAGGTAGTGGCGCTAGTGTGTAATTGTCCTTTAAACGCATCAAGTTTTTTTATATTGTCTGTTAATACAAGTAATGCAGTTTCCCACTCTTTATCACATTCGTATAAATCAGAAAGGTCCCACGTTAGTTCAGTAGGGACTTCTGCGCGAATATGGCGTTTCTCAATTACATGTTTCATTTGTTATATCCCCCTTATTATAAGTATCTAAAAATATGATACTAGAAAATTCAGTAAAATAAAAATATTTTACATTTCTATACATGAAAAAAGGACAAGCATGAAAATGCTTGTCCTTCGAATTAAATTTAAAAATTAATATACTTTATCACCGTTGAAAATAGAGTTTTTCACGACTACATAATCTACAGTACGAATTGAATCTAATTTTGTTCCACCAGCGTAAGAGATAGAAGATTGAAGATCTTGTTCCATTTCAATTAAAGTGTCTTCTAAAGAACCTTTATGCTCAACGAACATTTTCTTACCTTCAACGTTTTTCTTCTCACCTTTTTGGAATTCAGAAGCTGAACCGAAGTACTCTTTATAAAGTTTGCCGTCTTTTTCGATTGTTTCCCCTGGAGACTCTTCATGACCAGCGAATAGAGAACCGATCATAACCATAGTCGCCCCAAATCGAATAGATTTAGCTACGTCGCCGTGTGTACGAATA
Organism: Bacillus sp. CH140a_4T; assembly: GCF_008923725.1. Lineage (GTDB taxonomy): Bacteria > Bacillota > Bacilli > Bacillales > Bacillaceae_G > Bacillus_A. The sequence goes on along the minus strand of NZ_WBPF01000006.1, from coordinate 194,838 downwards.
CCACCGTCAGCGATAATTGGCTTACTTGCAGCTTTTGCACACCAGCGAAGTGCAGCTAGCTGCCAACCGCCAGTTCCAAAGCCTGTTTTAATTTTAGTAATACAAACCTTACCAGGTCCAATACCAACTTTTGTTGCGTCAGCACCAGCATTTTCTAATTCTCTTACCGCTTCTGGAGTTCCAACGTTTCCAGCGATAACGAAGCTTTCTGGTAAATGCTTTTTAATATGTTGAATCATGTTGATTACAGCATTAGAATGTCCATGCGCGATATCAATCGTGATATATTCAGGCGTAAGGTGCTCAGCAGCTAATTGCTGTACGAATTCATATTCGTCCTCTTTTACACCAACGCTAATAGAAGCGATTAATCCACGTGATTGCATATCTCTAATGAATGAGATTCGTTTCTCTGGTTGGAAACGATGCATGATATAGAAGTAATTATTTTCAGCTAAATAAGTTGCAATTCTTTCATCAATAATCGTTTGCATATTTGCAGGTACGACAGGTAATTTAAATTTATGTTTTCCTAAAGTGACAGTTGTATCACATTCAGAGCGGCTATTTACAATACATTTTGCAGGAATTAATTGAATATCTTCATAGTCGAATACGTTTTCCATCATTTACACCCCTAAAATACGAATATTTTATTCAGTTTACTTAAAAATGTTCGTCCAAAGGATAATTTACATTATTTTCACTCATAAGTCAAAGGTTTTCATGTTTATATTTGAAAATTAAATTTTAGCTATGTATTTTGTAAGTTCATGTAATGAAAATGTGTTTAAACATAGTATTATTTGATGTAAAATTATGTTTGGAAAATAAAAGTTTAATAGGTAAATTTAGGAGGGGTGCTAATGAAGCGTCTAGTATATATGGATTGGTTGCGAGTATTAGCAACAATCGCAGTAGTTACAATTCACGTTGCTGCTGGTTATGTTTCAGTGTTAGATGCAAATAACGCTTCACGCTGGATGGCTGGTAATCTATTTGAATCGATTTCACGTGCGAGTGTGCCGATTTTTGTAATGATTAGTGGAGCTTTATTGTTAAAAGGAACGAAAGATATTTCAGTCGGGGAGTTTTTACAGAAGCGCGCGAGTAAAGTAATTATTCCTTTTATAGCTTGGAGCGCTATATTTTATGCATATGGGGCATATGCAGGCTATTTCCCGGCCTCTTTAAAGCAAGGGATTAAGCACTTTTTAACGGATACTATTGGGGGACATTTATGGTTCTTATACATGATTGTAGGGATATATTTAATTACACCTCTACTGAAAATCTTTGTGAAGAACGCTAAAAAAAGAGAAATAGAATACTTTTTAATTTTATGGTTATATGCGTCTGTTATAGTCAATTTAGTGAAATATTATTATCCTATCAACTTTAATATTGAATTATTTTATGTTACGAATTATGTAGGGTACTTCCTACTTGGTTATTACTTATCCAATTACGATATTTCGAAAAAATGGAGAAATATTTCTTACATTGGAGGATTCGTAGGATTTATTAGTACATTCTTTATTACTTATTACTATACAGTAAAAGCAAATGGACAATTAGAGCATTTTTGGTATGGATATTTTGCGCCAGGCGTTGTACTGATGGCGATTGGATTATTTGTATTTTTCAAATATGCCTTCCAAAAATCAGAAAGAGAATTACCATTGTTATTCCGTTTTATAAATCAAGCAAGCCTTGGAATCTATATTCTTCACTTCTTCTTATTAAATAACTTGTTGTACATGGTTTTCCCTAAAGTAAATGAGCGTGTACACGCAATATTGGCAATACCTATTAATGTAACGATTACAATTGTTCTTAGTATGGTAATTACGTTAGTATTGCAAAGAATACCAGTTGTGAAAAAACTAGTTCCGTAAAAATGAATATGGTATAGATAGGGCAGACTTATAATTAAGGCTGCCCTTTACTATTTTAAAATTATACGTAGATAAATTTAGGCTGAAACGAATTAAAAACAGTGGATTAATATAGTATCTTACTATAGTCTAAAGTGAGGTATGAAGAACAGAATAGGTTAAATATAAAATCAAATGAGGTTAATATATGAGTAAAAAAAGCTTTAATAATTATGCATTAAGTAAAGAAGTAAGACGAGCACTTACTGGTTTAGGATATGAGCATCCAACAGAAGTGCAAGGAGAGGTTATTCCAGTTGCATTGCAAAAGAAGGATCTTGTTGTAAAATCACAAACGGGTAGTGGGAAAACGGCTTCGTTCGGTATACCACTTTGTGAAATGGTAGAGTGGGAAGAAAATAAACCACAAGCGTTAGTTTTAACACCAACGAGAGAACTTGCTGTTCAAGTGAAAGAAGATATTACGAATATAGGGCGATTCAAAAGAATTAAAGCTGCTGCAATTTATGGTAAATCTCCATTTGCACGTCAAAAATTAGAGCTAAAACAAAAGACGCATATTGTAGTAGGGACTCCAGGACGTGTGTTGGATCATATTGAAAAGGGAACTCTTTCTTTAGAGCGATTAAAATATTTAGTGATTGATGAAGCAGATGAAATGTTAAATATGGGCTTTATCGATCAAGTAGAGGCAATTATTGATGAATTACCTACAAAAAGAATGACAATGCTATTTTCAGCAACATTACCGGAAGATGTTGAAAAGTTATCACGTACATATATGAATGCACCAACTCATATTGAAATTAAAGCGGCTGGGATTACAACGGATAAAATTGAACATACTCTGTTTGAAGTAAGGGAAGAAGAGAAGCTTTCACTCCTTAAAGACGTAACGATGATTGAAAATCCCGACAGTTGCATTGTTTTTTGTCGTACACAAGAAAATGTAGACCATGTATATAGACAGCTAAAACGAGTGAATTATCCTTGTGACAAAATACACGGTGGTATGGTACAGGAAGATCGTTTTGAAGTTATGGATGATTTTAGAAAAGGAAAGTTCCGTTATTTAGTAGCAACAGATGTAGCTGCAAGAGGAATTGATATTGATAATATCACACATGTTATTAATTACGATATTCCATTAGAAAAAGAAAGCTATGTACACCGTACTGGAAGAACAGGAAGAGCTGGTAATAATGGAAAAGCTATTACATTTATAACGCCTTATGAAAATAGATTTTTAGAAGAGATTGAGGAATATATCGGATTTGAAATTCCAAAGGAACTGGCACCTTCAAAAGAAGAAGTTATAAAAGGGAAAGCAGTATTTGAAGAAAAGATATATGCTAAACCAATTATAAAGAAAGATAAAAATGCAGACCTAAACAAAGGAATTATGAAATTGTACTTTAATGGCGGAAAGAAAAAGAAAATTAGGGCGGTAGATTTTGTTGGTACAATTGCTAAAATCCAAGGTGTTTCTGCTGATGATATAGGTATTATTACAATACAAGATAATGTTTCTTATGTTGAAATATTAAACGGAAAAGGACCACTTGTTTTAAAGGTTATGAGAAATACAACGATAAAAGGTAAACAATTAAAAGTTCATGAGGCAATTAAGTAAACAAAAAAACTATCCACTATAACAGGTGGATAGTTTTTTTGTTTATGACTCTTCTAAATCATCGATCAACTTCTCAGCTAAGCGTCTATACATATTACTCATCGACACAAATGATGTTAGTAATAAAAATTTCTCTAGGTTCGGATCTTCTAAGGAAGACATCCCACTTACTTCTGAAACACGGTTATTTACGTCTTGTGTAAAGCTTTCGACGTTGCTTTCGGTAAGAGAAAGATAATCTTTATATAGCGTATTTAATTCAAATGAATCATCGCTTAATAAGGATTCATTTATATTTTCTAAGGAGCTTTTTATGTCATTAATAGAAAGGGCCCCTTTTAATTGGTAAATTAAGCTAATTAAAATCATATGCTCTTTTGAGTATTTTTTATTTTTGATTGGAATAAACAGTTTACCTTTTGCATAATTGTTAATCATTGTTTTTGTTAATACTTTTTCATCATCGGTTCTTGTTGTATCCGCATAAGTATTTTCAAATAGTTGGACAACCTGGTCTACATACAAGTCGACATTTGGAATATCCTCAAGCGTAATATTTTTTTCTAAATGTAATGTTTCAAGCAATTTATTTATATTTTCCACGTAGAACCCCTCACTTTTATAACTTAGTGGAGCATAATGTTTAGTTTATCTCTAAATATGGTATTACGAAACAAATGAATTGTAAATGTTGACCTCTAATGATAATACGTATATAATTACATGTAGTTATTGAAACTACATGTAATTATATGAGGGGTGTTTATATGAATGCTTATATAAGGGAACCGGTTAATGCTTTTACCCATTTGGGAGGAGCTGTATTATCATTTATTGCATTATTAGCTATGCTTGTAAAAGTTTCTATTAAGATGCCGTCTTTTGCGGCAATTACAGCTGTTATTTTGTTTGGTATCGGAATGATGGTTTTGTATACAGCATCAGCTGTATATCATAGTGTTGTAGCCAGTGAACGTGTTATTTATTTCTTTCGGAAGCTTGATCATTCTATGATTTTTATATTGATTGCAGGTACATATGCACCATTTTGTTTAATTACATTACATTCCACAAACGGTTTATTATTATTTTGTTTAGTTTATGCAACTGCCATTTGTGGTATTGTTTTTAAAATGTTTTGGTTTAGTTGCCCGAGATGGTTATCAACAGCAATTTATATTACAATGGGCTGGTTAATTGTTCTGTTCTTTGCACCGTTAGCTGCTAACTTAAGTACAGGAGGTATCGTACTTCTAGTGCTTGGAGGCATTCTTTATACAATTGGTGGATTTATTTATGGAACAAAGCCAAAATGGTTAGAGTTTAAACATATGGGGCATCATGAAATTTTTCACGTGTTCGTGTTATTGGGAAGCCTTGCCCACTTTTTAAGTGTATATTGCTACGTAATTTAACGATATGAAATTTCCGAGTGATTTTTATTTTTCTTGATTAATAAAAAAAGATATAGACACATATGTATGTTGAAGAGTTGCATAACGTAAAGGTTATGTGGCTCTTTTTTGTATAAATAATAATTAAAAAAATATTAAAAATTATCAGTCTTTTTATGGTAGGATAGATGTGTATTAAGGTTATAAAATTTTATAATTAATAATAAGTGGGGGACTCTATATATGGCGATACTTATAACGGGTGGAGCAGGATATATTGGTAGTCATACGTGTATAGAATTATTAAATAATAATTATAAAATTATAGTCGTAGATAATCTTTCAAATAGTTCAATCGAGTCTTTAAACCGAGTAAAAGAAATAACAGGAAAACAATTTGAATTTTATAAAGAAAGTGTTTTAAATCGTGAAAAAATGAATGAGATTTTTTTGGAAAATAACATTGAAGCGGTTATACATTTTGCTGGATTTAAAGCAGTAGGGGAATCGACTACAATTCCTCTTACATATTATTATAATAATATAATAAGTACAATCATACTATGTGATGTGATGCAGAAACATCATGTTAAAAAATTTATTTTTAGTTCATCTGCAACTGTATATGGAATTCCAAAAACATCACCAATTACAGAAGAATTTCCGCTAAGTGTGACAAATCCATATGGGCAAACAAAATTAATGATTGAGCAAATGATGCGTGATGTAGCAAAAGCTGATGATGAATGGAGTATTGCATTACTTCGTTATTTCAATCCATTTGGAGCGCATAAAAGTGGCCGTATTGGAGAAGATCCAAATGGGATTCCGAATAATTTAATGCCATATGTAACGCAGGTAGCAGTAGGTAAGTTAAAGGAGCTAAATATATTCGGAAACGATTATCCAACAAAAGATGGGACCGGTGTCCGTGACTATATTCACGTTGTTGACCTTGCAAAAGGACATGTAAAAGCACTTGAGAAAATACTTGAGACGAAAGGAATCGAGGCATATAATCTTGGCACAGGTAAAGGGTATAGTGTGTTGGAGATGGTAAAGGCTTTTGAAAAGGTTTCGGGTAAAAAGATTCCTTATAAAGTGATTGGGCGTCGTCCTGGTGATGTAGCAATATGTTTTGCTGATGTATCTAAAGCGAAACGGGAATTAGAATGGGAAGCGGAATATGGATTAGAAGAGATGTGTGTAGATTCTTGGAGATGGCAGGTAAATAATAAAAATGGCTATCAAATGATTTAAGGTAGCTAGTAAAGCATTCTCTTATTATTTTGTAGGATATGTTATGTATATAATAAATTGTATTCTTTATTATGTTGCTTGAGGTCAGTAATATGTTCAATTTAGGAAAGAGAATGTAATAAAATATTACTGACCATAGCATTTGAATAGCAATCGGTTCTATTGAAAAGTATTCCAATACTTGTATCATTGTTAAAGTGCGTTTATAATCAAATAATCTTATTAGCTTTTTGATTGAATTACGTATTATTGAAAGCGTTTTTATCGTGTGATACATTCTGATTGAAATTATTACTGTATGACATGCATGAAAGGGATTTTTTTATTGTTTTTTAAGGTAGGAAGTCTGACTTATTTCAAAAAAAACTTTGTATGTAGTTGCAAGTAAGAAGGAGAATAAGGAATAATATAATTTTTACAAGACGGGGAGGGTACAGTGTGAAAATGTAAGGTTTTCACATGAGGATATATGGGGTACGTAGGATTATTACTTTCGGGTGCAGCTTTATTTTTAAATAGTCTTGTTATATTAGGAAAAGCAGAAATGAAAAGTGCGGGTGTTTTTAATTTATTTGTGGGTGCACTACAAATTATTATTCCGTTCTATCTAATCATGATTTCTGACCAAAGCAATTGGACGGTATATTCATATGCAGCTACTTTCTTATTTGGATTAACCTATTTATATGTAGGTGTTACTTTTATAAAAGGAATGGATAGCAGCGGTCTAGGGTGGTTCTGTATTTGGGTAGCAATTATTGCTTTATTCTATATGGTTGTTTCATTTGTTCAATTCCATGATGTTGTTAATGCGTTAACGTGGTTTATGTGGGCATTGCTTTGGTATTTATTCTTTGTATTAAATACACAAAAAAAGAATATCAATCAATATCTTGGAAGAATTGCTTTCGTACAATCATGGGTAACATTAACGTTGCCTTCACTCTTTTATTTTATGGGAGTATGGGGCGAGGGATTCGTATATGATCTATGGGTTTATGTATCCGTAATTTCTATTTTATACTTCTGTTATTGTATTTATAAATATCGCGTACGTTAATATATGTTCTGTAGAAAAGCATGGAATCGTTAAACGAATTCCGTGCTTTTTATATATGAGCATTTATAATAGAGAGGTAGTATTTTACATTTTATCAAAATGGGGATGATGAAGTTGAAAAAAGTATTGGTGCTAGGGGGAACAAGATTTTTTGGTAAACATTTAGTAGAAGCACTTGTGCAAAATGGACACGATGTAACGATTGCGACGAGAGGAATTACGGAAGATTCTTTTGGAAGTAGAGTAAAAAGACTGATTGTAGATAGAGAAGATGAAAAACAACTAGCAGAGCGTCTAGAAGATAAAAGTTATGATATCGTATACGATAATTTATGCTATAGCTCGAATGCAGCGAAGGTAATATGTGAAGTGTTAAGAGAGAAAACGAAGAAATACGTTATGACGTCTTCAATGGCTGTTTATGAGCCAGCGATAGGCTTGTTAGAAGAGGACTTTAATCCGTATGAGTATGTTATTACGTATGGGGATAGGAAGGATTTTAATTATGGTGAAGGCAAACGATTAGCTGAAGCTGTTGTATTTCAACAAGCAACATTCCCAGTTGTTGCAGTACGTTTTCCAGTTGTTATTGGAGAAAATGATTATACGAAAAGGTTACAATTTTATGCTGAGCATATTGTAAGGCAAGAACCTATCGCTGTGAATCATCTAGATGGAGAGTTGTCGTTTATACATGAAGAAGAAGCTGGAGAATTTTTAGCTTGGTGCGGGATAGAAAGTATAGAAGGGCCAATGAATGCTTGTAGCAACGGAGTAGTTTCTACTAGAGAAATCATTCATTTCATAGAAGAAAATACGGGAATAAAAGCACTCGTTCAACAGGTAGGAGATCATGTAGCACCTTATAATGAAGTGATTAATTGTACATTACATAATGGAAAAGCTAATGAATTAGGATTCACGTTCCGAGAGTTGAAAATAGAAATAGAAAAGGTATTACGTTATTACTTACATGCAATGGAATAATCATAAATCCCCCGGTGGCAATCCGGGGGATTCTGGAGGATTTCGACAATACTAATTTTACATTACCAAATTTACCTTATACGCACGACTAATGTGTTTGTGATTGAATTGCTCGTAAATACTTTTCATTTACCCGGTCCCAGTTCACCGTATGCCACCAGTTGGTAACAAATTCTGGACGCCGATTTTGATACTTTAAATAATAGGCATGTTCCCATACATCGATGACGAGTAATGGAATTTTACCTTCTTGCAAAGGTGTATCTTGATTGGGTGTACTCATAACGGAAAGTTCCTCACCGTCCAAAACAAGCCATCCATAGCCACTTCCAAAACGACTAATAGCTGCTTTGGAAAGTTGATCTTTTAAGTTGTCAAAGGTATTGAAATAATAATCAATTACTTTTGCAACGTCTCCATTAGGCTCACCGCCACCTCGCGGGCTCATTACTTCCCAAAAAAGACTATGACAATAATGACCACCACCGTTATTTCTTACAGCTGTAATAATTTCCTTTGGTAAAACGTCTAAATTACATAGTAACTCTTCTAAAGACTTATTATGTAATTCCGTATAGTTTTCTAAAGCGGCATTCAAGTTATTTACGTATGTCGCATGATGTTTTCCATGATGAATGGAAAGCGTGTTGCTATCGATATATGGCTCTAGTTCATCGTAGTCATATGAAAGCTTTGGCAATTGAAATGAAGACATAACATTACCTCCTTTCTTTTTAAAAGTTGGTCTAGGTAAAAATAATTTACCTGAGTCAAAAATACACCTATTTTTTATGTAAGTCAATAGTAATGTCTTTAATTTTCTGAAAAATATTACAATAAAAGTAACACTTCGACTTTCATTTGTGACTCGTATTCTTTTTGCTTATACTGTAAAGTAGAACGTTTTGTTGAAATAGAAGGAGATCGTTTATGAGTAAAACGAAACAATTAATAGAGGAAGCGAGTCAGTTTATTACGATTTGCTATAAAGAGCTTAATAAAGAGCAATTCATAGAAGAGCGTGTGAAAGAAATTCAAGTTGAGATAGAGAAGACGGGGACGTATGAGCATACATTTGAAGAACTTGTTCATGGATCGCGAATGGCATGGCGTAATAGTAATCGATGTATCGGAAGACTATTTTGGAGTAAGATGCACATATTAGATGCACGTGAAGTAAATGATGAGGAAGGCGTATATAATGCATTAATTCATCATATTAAATATGCAACGAACGATGGGAAAGTGAAACCGACAATTACAATTTTTAAGCAAAATCAAGGTGAAGAAAATAATATACGAATTTATAATCACCAATTGATTCGATATGCAGGATATAGAACAGAAATGGGAGTGATTGGTGACGCTCATTCCATTGCGTTTACGGATTTTTGTCAGGAGCTTGGCTGGCAAGGAGAAGGTACGAATTATGATGTATTGCCACTTGTATTTTCTGTCGATGGAAAAGAACCTGTATATAAAAAAATTCCTAAAAAGGAAGTGAAAGAGGTACCCATTGAACATCCAGAGTATCCAATCTCATCTTTAGGAGTAAAATGGTATGGAGTACCGATGATTTCAGATATGCGCCTAGAGATTGGCGGTATTTCTTATACTGCTGCTCCGTTCAATGGATGGTATATGGGTACGGAAATTGGTGCCCGTAATTTAGCGGATCATGATCGTTATAATTTACTGCCAGCCGTTGCAGAGATGATGAATCTCGATACATCTAGAAACGGTACGTTATGGAAAGATAAGGCGTTAATTGAGTTGAATATTGCCGTACTACACTCTTTTAAAAAACAAGGAGTTAGTATTGTGGACCATCATACTGCTGCACAACAATTTCAGCAATTTGAGAGGCAAGAAGCTGCTTGTGGTCGTGTTGTAACAGGGAATTGGGTGTGGCTTATTCCGCCGCTATCACCAGCTACCACTCATATTTATCATAAACCGTATCCGAAAGAAATTTTGAAGCCAAATTTCTTTCATAAATAGTTTGTAGTACAGGGCATTTTCTATAAAAATATAAATTTTTTTAATTACTGTTATGTAGCAAATGGAAGCCTTTACGCTCGGTTATTTTTGGAAGGGGCTTTTTGAACCAAGGAGTTCCTTATGTTATAATCAAATTTCTGTTTCGAAGACCTTATAGAAATATAAGGTCTTTTGTTTTGCTTTTTTATGTAATAGGAATAGAAATTTTCTTTTAAATAAGGGATTTAGCATATTTTTAGGGACAACATAAGTGTGTGGAAAATCGATGAATTATTATGCTTATATAATCATTATGTTTTGGGTGTAAACAATAAAACATAGTAAAGTTGTTTTTTTAGATTGCTGAGGAAGGAGGAAGTGTAAATGAGAATGAAGAGTCGAAAAACGGATTGGCCTGTATTTCTTATTAGTGGTGGCTCACTTTTATTATTTGTAATTGCAGTTATTTTAAATAAAAGTTGCGTAGAGGGAGTCATTAATAGCAGTTTTGCAGCTTCAATTAAATATTTTGGTGCCTTTTGGCAGGTTTTATTAATTGGTACATTTGTTGTTGCAATGTGTATGGCGTTTTCGAAGTATGGGAGAGTTAAACTTGGGGGATTAGACAAACCTGAAATTAGTACGACAAAATGGCTCGCTATTATTATGTCTACATTACTTGCCGGAGGTGGCGTTTTTTGGGCAGCCGCAGAGCCGATGTACCACTTGATGACGGTGCCACCAATACATGAAGGTATAGCTGCTGGAACGAAAGAAGCAGTCATGCCTGCTTTAGCACAAAGTTATATGCACTGGGGTTTCCTGGCTTGGACGATTTTAGGTACAATTAGTGCGGTAGTTATGATGTACGGACATTATCATAAAGGTATGCCGTTAAAACCTCGAACGCTTTTATATCCTATTTTTGGGGAGAAATTGCGAAAGAGTTGGCTTGGAACAATGATCGACGTATTTGCCATTATTGCGGTAGCTGCAGGGACGATTGGTCCGATCGGATTTTTAGGACTACAAGCAAGTTATGGATTACAAGCATTGTTTGACATTCCTGATGTGTTTACAACTCAATTAGCCATTATTGTTTGTGTAGTAGCTGTTTCTACTATATCTGCGGTAACGGGAATTGATAAAGGGATTCAAATTATAAGTAATTTAAATGTTAGGTTAGCAGTTTTATTAATGGCATTCGTATTACTGTTTGGACCAGGTGGATTTATTATTGATTCATTTGTTTCTTCATTTGGATTTTATATAAATGAATTTATTCCAATGAGCACATATCGTGGTGATACAACTTGGTTAGGATCATGGACAATCTTTTTCTGGGGATGGTTTATTGGATACGGACCGATGATGGCAATTTTAGTGAGCCGTATTTCAAGAGGAAGAACAATCCGAGAAATCATCGTTGCAATTGGAATTATTGCACCTATTATTACAACGTTTTGGTTTACAATACTAGGGGGATCAGGTGTGTTTTATGAGTTAATGAAGCCTGGTTCTATATCGACAGCATTAAGTGAATCTGGTATGCCAGCAGCTATGATTGCAATTACAGAGCAACTGCCACTCTCAAATATTATTGGACCCGCGTTTCTTTTATTAACAATTTTATTTGTAGTAACAACAGGAGATTCAATGGCGTATTCAATTTCAATGGCAGTGACTGGAGATGGAGATCCTAGAATTAGCTTGCGGGTGTTTTGGTCGCTTATTATGGGAACAGTTGCAGCAATTCTTTTATACATGGGTGAGGGAAGTATTAATGCGCTGCAATCATTCATCGTAGTAACAGCTGTCCCGGTATCTATTCTGTTATTCCCAATGCTATGGCTAGCGCCAAAAGTTGCAGGGGAATTAGCTTTAAAGCAAGGTATTGTAAAAGAAGAAGAGAAAACCTCCTTCTTGTTCCAAAAAGCTAGCAAATCAAAATAAATAATTATATTTATATAAGAAGAGGAAGCATCTCATTTGAGATACTTCCTCTTTCCTATTTATCCAACTACTTTTCTTGAAGGATACAGTTTCAATCTATTCTAATACTTTATCTTGCGTCTCTGGGACACATAATAGATTTCAAAAGTTATTTCATTCTTCTTGACGTCCACTTCATTATTTTTCCATAATAAAACTAAATCATATAAAAAGGAATGAATCACAGATGCTAAATTTAGTACTTATGATGATTGAACGTGTCGGACTTATTGTTATTTTAGGATTTTTACTTTCTCATATTAAAACGTTCAGGCGCCTTCTTCATAGACAAGATGGGTATGTAGATAAACTTAAGCTTATTTGTATTTTTTCAGTGTTTACAATTGTTAGCAATTACACGGGAATTGAAATTGCAGGGAATACAATTATGAATGAAAATTGGCTGCAAGGTGTTTCGTCATCTAGTACAATTGCGAATACACGTATTATGGGTGTTGGAATTAGTGGATTGCTTGGTGGTCCTATCGTCGGAATTGGAGTAGGATCGATTGCTGGTATTCACCGTTATATGCTTGGCGGGACGACAGCGCTAAGTTGTGCAATCTCGTCAATTTTAGCAGGTGTTATAACGGGGTATATTGGATACATTTTCAAAAAATATAATCGTGCAATTACGCCTAAATTTTCAGCGGTTTTAAGTGTGTTTATCGTTTCTTTAGAAATGATTATGATCCTATTAATTGTAGAGGATGGAATTAACATCGTGAAAACAATTGCGATACCAATGATCCTTGTAAATAGTTTTGGAAGTTTTATTTTACTTTCTATGATACAAGCTATTTTACGCCAGGAAGAAAATGCGAAAGCTTTGCAAACGCATAAAGTATTACGAATTGCTGACAAAACATTGCCATATTTCCGCAAAGGATTAACAGAAGAGTCTTGTAAACATGTGGCACAAATTATTCACCGTTTTACGGGAACGGATGCGGTATCCTTAACAGATACAGAGAAAATATTAGCTCACGTTGGATTAGCATCAGATCATCATATTCCTTCACACAGTTTAATAACAGGTTTATCGAAAGAGGTTTTACATACAGGGAAAATAATGAAAGCGAAATCACGTGAGGTTATTAATTGCCAACATGAAGGCTGTCCTCTGCAAGCAGCTATTGTTATTCCATTAACTTCACATGAAAATACGATAGGGACATTAAAACTGTATTTCAAGAACCCTAACCAGTTAAGTCGTGTTGAAGAGGAACTAGCAGAAGGGTTAGCAAAAATATTTTCCACGCAGCTTGAATTAGGTGAAGCTGAGTTGCAAAGCAAATTATTACAAGATGCAGAGATAAAGGCATTACAAGCACAAATTAACCCGCACTTTTTATTTAATGCAATTAATACTGTATCAGCTTTATGCCGAACAGATGTAGAAAAAGCGAGAAAATTATTATTGCAGCTTAGCGTTTATTTTCGTTGTAATTTACAAGGGGCGCGCCAATTGCTTATTCCATTAGAACAAGAGTTAAATCATGTACATGCATATTTATCGTTAGAACAAGCGAGGTTTCCGAATAAGTATGAAGTGAAGATGTACATTGAGGAAGAGTTAAAGACGACCTTAGTTCCACCATTTGTACTTCAGCTATTAGTTGAAAATGCATTGCGCCATGCTTTTCCGAAAAAGCAACCAGTGTGCGAAGTTGAGGTACATGTGTTTGAAAAGGAGGGGATGGTGCATTTTGAAGTGCAAGATAATGGACAAGGAATTGAGAGTGAACGTCTAGGACAATTAGGAAAAATGGTAGTTTCATCAAAGAAAGGGACTGGAACAGCTTTATATAATATTAATGAACGACTTATCGGGTTATTTGGGAAAGAGACAATGCTTCAAATTGAAAGTGAATTAGAGCAAGGGACGAAGATCCTCTTTGTAATCCCGAAAAAAGTAGGGGAGGAAAAACGGAGTGTTAAAAATATTAGTAGTTGATGATGAAATGTTAGCGCGTGATGAATTAAAATATTTATTAGAGCAAACGAAAGAAGTAGAGATAATTGGTGAGGCTGATTGTGTAGAGGATGCATTAGAAGAGCTAATGAAAAACAAACCAGATATTGTTTTCCTAGACATTCAGTTATCTGATGATAACGGATTTGAAATCGCAAATATATTAAAGAAGATGAAAAATCCGCCTGCAATTGTGTTTGCGACTGCCTACGATCAATATGCACTCCAAGCATTTGAAGTAGATGCGTTAGACTATATTTTAAAGCCATTTGATGAAGAACGTATCGTACAGACATTAAAGAAATATAAAAAGCAAAAACAAATTAAATTAGAAACAAAACAGGAAGTAAAGAGTGTAGACGTAACGACTGAGATGCATAAATTAGCATTACCAATTGAAGAATCGATTGTACTTGTGAATATTGAAGATATTATATATGTAGGACTTGTGGACGGAAAAGTGACAGTAAAAACGATGAGAGAAACATATATAACACATGATACACTTGTCATTTTGGAAAAGAAGTTGCCGCAAGCCAGCTTTATGCGTGTCCATCGTAGTTTTATTGCAAATATTAATCATATTACGGAAATACAACCATGGTTCAATTCTACATATAATTTAATTATGAAAGAAGGATCAAAAGTACCTGTTAGCCGTACATATGCAAAAGAACTCAAAAAGCTACTTCGTATTTAAGAAGTAGCTTTTTGTATTTCATCTGCCTATTTTTGTAACTAATTTTGTATATTTGACGTTCTGTTTTGTAAACGCTTACAGTTTTGTTTGTATCTTATACAATAAAGGTACCAAATCGAAAGAGGTGGCCAAAATGAGTACGAAAAAAGTATATAGTTTCTTATCACAAGCATTCATATTTTCAGCTATTATGTTAGTTTCTAATATTATTGCAACGCATTTACCAATTCCGATGCCTTCATCGGTGATCGGATTAGTCATTTTATTTAGCTTATTATGTTTGAAAATTATTAAATTGGAACAAGTTGAATCACTCGGAACGGCTTTAACAGGTATTATCGGATTCCTTTTCGTTCCATCAGGTATTTCAGTTATTAATTCTCTCGGTGTAATGGGACAATATTTTGTACAAATTCTAACTGTAATTGTTGTCGCAACAATTATTTTACTCGCTGTAACAGGGCTATTTGCACAATTCATTTTAGGAAAAGAAGACAAACAAACAGAAGATACAAAAGAATTGAAAGTAGTAAATAAAGGACGCAAGCACGGAAAAGTTGCGTAACCAATTTAGCGTATATATTGTTAGGAGGGAATGAACATGGCAAGCACAATGACTCCATATTTCGGAATTGTCGTTTCATTAATCGCATACGGAATTGGAACATTATTATTTAAGCATTCAAAAGGATTCTTCTTATTCACACCATTATTCGTAGCGATGGTATTAGGAATTGTCTTTCTAAAGGTAGGTAATTTTACTTTCGAAGAGTATAATACTGGTGGGAAAATGATTAGTTTCTTCCTAGAACCAGCAACAATCGCGTTTGCAATTCCATTATATAAACAAGTTGATAAGTTAAAAAAATATTGGTGGCAAATTTTATCGGCTATCGTAGTTGGATCTATTTGCTCAGTCATTGTCGTGTTCATTGTTGCAAAAGCAATTGGTCTAGATACAGCAGTAATGAATTCAATGTTACCACAAGCAGCAACAACAGCAATTGCGTTACCAATCTCTGAAAGTATTGGCGGTATACCAGCAATTACATCATTTGCAGTTATTTTTAATGCAGTTATTGTATACGCATTAGGAGCATTATTCTTAAAAACATTTAGAGTAAAACATCCAATTGCAAAAGGTTTAGCACTTGGAACAGCAGGTCACGCATTAGGAGTGGCAGTAGGAATTGAAATGGGTGAAGTAGAGGCTGCTATGGCAAGTATTGCTGTAACAGTAGTGGGAGTTGTAACTGTAGTTGTCATACCGATGTTTATGCCATTCATTGGCTAGTAAAACTTGCTTAAAAAAATGAGAAAAGCAAGCTATTTGTAGGACGGATTTCTACTGATAGCTTGCTTTTTATGTTACAGTAGTGGTAAGACCTATCTTAACAAAATGTAAGTTTCCTTAAATCTTCATTAATACTGTGTAGAATACGTTTTGAATTAGGTCATTGTATTGTAAAATAAGAAGTAAGCTACTATAGGATCTGCTAAGGGAGATCTATAATAAGCTTATAAAAATCTTTATATGAATGAATAATTAAAGGTAGAGAAGAGAGAAAAAATCTACTTATTAACGTTTTACTTTATAGGACAGGAGAGAGTACTCGTCGATTATGCAAATAAAAAACCTGTTTCAAAGCAAAGGATTTCAGAGGTTTCTCGTATTAGTAATACTTGCTCTCGTGTTATACGGGCTGCAAAGTATGTTGAATTTAATTTTAATTACGTTTATTCTCACGTATTTAATGGATCGATTCCAAAAGTTTATTTCCCGCAAATTAGATCATTTCATGCCCATTAATCGAAAGCTCATTATAGCGTTTCTATATGTAATGTTAATTGGTGGAATTGCTATTACGCTATTTAAATATTTACCAGTATTAACGATACAAATTTCACAATTGATTTATCAATTTAACGTATTTTTAAGAAACCCACCAGATAGTGAATTAATTAAGTATGCAGTGAATGCTGTCAATCATATGGAACTTTCGAAATATGTAGGACAAGGCGTTGACATTTTGTATAAATCGATTACGAATGTTGGGAAATTTGGCCTTCAAGTGTTACTTTCTTTAATTTTAAGTTTATTCTTTTTACTCGAGAAAGCACGTATCGTTGCTTTTACTGCAAAATTTAAAGAAAGCCGACTTGCCATTTTTTATACTGAAATTGAGTACTTTGGTAAGAAATTCGCACGTTCATTCGGAAAAGTAATCGAAGCACAATTTTTAATTGCAGTTGTTAACTGTGTTTTATCCGTTATTGCACTATGGATATTAGGATTCCCGCAATTATTAGGTTTAGCGTTAATGATTTTCTTACTCGGTTTAATTCCAGTAGCTGGGGTTATCATTTCGTTATTCCCGCTTTGTATGATTGCTTACAATATCGGCGGTATTATGTACGTTGTTTATATTTTAGTTATCGTAACAGTGATTCACGCACTTGAAAGTTACGTGTTAAATCCGAAGTTTATGTCGCAAAAAACAAACTTACCGATCTTCTATACATTTATGGTATTAATCTTCTCAGAACACTTCTTAGGTGTATGGGGATTAATTATCGGTATTCCAATCTTCATTTTCTTATTAGATGTCTTAGATGTGACAAGTGATGAAATGGAGAATGACGCCAAAAAAAATAAAGTGAAGTAAAGAAAAAGCATCGATGTTCGATGCTTTTTCTTTTATAACATGACGTTCCTTATGCCATACTGTAAGAAGAACATAGAATAGGGGTGAAAGAATGGCTGTAAATGAAAAGGTAGAGTTAGCTACATTTGCTGGAGGGTGCTTCTGGTGTATGGTTTCACCATTTGAAGAGATGGAAGGAATTATAGAGGTTGTTTCTGGCTATACAGGTGGTCATAAAGAGAGTCCAACATATAAAGAAGTATGTTCAGAAACGACGGGACATTATGAGGCAGTACAAATTACATTTGATGCAAATAAAATGCCGTATGAGGAATTATTAAATATATATTGGAGACAAATTGATCCGACTGATGTAGGTGGGCAATTCCACGACCGCGGACAGTCTTACGAAACAGTAATTTTTTATCATAATGAAGAACAACATAAAAAAGCAGATGCTTCAAAAGAAGAACTTGCAAAGAGTGGACGCTTTTCAAAGCCAATTGCGACAAAAATATTGCCAGCAGCTACGTTTTATCCGGCTGAAGACTATCACCAAGGATATCATAAGAAAAATACATTCCGCTACGAGCTATACCGTAAAGGCTCGGGACGAGATGCTTTTATTAAGCAACATTGGCCAAAAGATAATACTCATTTAAAAGAAAAACTAAATGAGATGCAGTTTTATGTAACGCAGGAAAATGGTACAGAACCACCATTTCGAAATGAGTATTGGAATCATAAAGAAGAAGGACTTTATGTAGACATCGTTTCAGGAGAACCGTTATTTACTTCTTTAGATAAGTTTGATAGCGGGTGTGGATGGCCTAGTTTTACGAAGCCAGTTATGTCAGTTAGTGTGAAAGAAAAAATGGATGTGAGTCATAATATGACGCGTACAGAGGTGAGAAGTAAGGAAGGAGATTCACACCTGGGGCACGTATTCCCAGACGGTCCAGGACCAGAGGGTCTTCGTTACTGTATTAACTCTGCAGCCCTTCGATTTATTCCAAAAGAGGAATTAGAGAAAGAAGGCTATGGTGATTTCCTAATCTTATTCGGAAATAAAAAATAACCTCGCAGTTAGCGAGGTTATTTTTTTGTTATTTTGCTTGTTTCTTTTTAAATTTGCTTAATACTTCATAAACGATTGGAACAATAAGAAGTGTTAATAACGTTGAACTTGTTAATCCACCAATTACTGTTACACCAAGCCCTTTAGAAATTAAGCCGCTACCTTCAAATCCTAATGCAAGCGGGATAAGAGCCCCGATTGTTGCAATTGCAGTCATTAAAATCGGGCGAAGGCGTGTTACACCAGCTTCTAATAAAGCTTCACGTGTTGATAGACCTTCATTTTCTTTATGAATAACGCGGTCGATAAGCACGATTGCGTTTGTTACAACGATACCGATTAACATAAGCGCACCAATCATTGCAGATACACTTAATGTCTCACCAGAGATTAATAAGGCAACAAGAGCCCCAATAATTGTGAATGGTAGCGAGAATAAAATTGCGAATGGTGCAAGGGCACCGCCAAATGTAACGACAAGAACGAAGTATACAATGGCAATCGCAGCTAACATCGCTAAGCCAAGTTGCTTGAATGATTCTTCAATATCTTTTGTAACGCCGCCCATAGAAACATCTACGCCAGAAGGAAGATCCATTTTATCTACTTCTTTTTGAACCGCGGCAGATGCTTTTGAAACATCATCAGATGTTAGTTTTGCACTTACTTCTGCATAAACACGGCCATCGCGGTGTTTCACTGTATTTGAAGTTTCTCCTTCTTTTACAGTCATCACATCTTTCACAGCCACTTCGTTACCAAGTGGTGTTGTAAGTTTTCGATTGGTTAAGTCATCTATAGTTTCATAATTTTGTTTTTCAGCTTCTACATATACATTGACATCTTTACCATCTTTTTTAATTGTTGTGAGAACAGGGCGATCGTGTGGATTAGAAAGTCCCATCCCAATTTGTGCAGCCGTTAGACCCATCTTACTTAGTTTTTCCTGATCTGCGACTAAAGTGTACTCTGCATATGTTTTTGCGATACTAGAGTCTATATCTTTTAAGTCTTTATTTTTCTTCATGATATTTTGAATATCTTTTACGACAGGTTTAATGTCTTCTGAGCTATCTCCGTAAACGTATAGTTTAATTTCATTACTACCGCCACTCGCTCCGAAATCTTGGTTTTTCCATTCGCCTTTTCCAGACATCTTCTGTAAATCTTTTACGACTTGTTCTTTCTCTTTTTCGAAGTTTTTCGTATCGTTATCATATTGCACGAAGAACATTGCCTGATTTGATTGACCAGGACTCATTGGATTTTCTCCGCCTAATGAGAACTGAATTGTTTTCACGTCTTTATTATCTTGGAAGTGCTTCTCGGCTTTCGTTGCAATTTTTTCAACGTCTTCTAACGTTTGACCTGGTTCAGGATTGTACGTTGTAATGATCATTTTTTCTTCTTCAGATGGTAAGAAGCTTACACCGATAACTGGCACAAGTGCAAGACTACCAACTAATAGAAGGACAGCGATACTTGATGTAATGATTTTATGATTTAAAGCCCATGCAAGTATACGTTTATACCCATTTGCTAATTTACTTGGTTTTTCTTCATGATGTACTTCTTTTTCCCTCATGCTCTCTTTCTTAAATAAAGAGTGAGCTAGCATTGGTACGATTGTAACTGCTACTAGTAACGATGCTAATAAAGCGAAGACAATAGTTAAGGCGAATGGCAAGAACATTTCACCAATCATACCTTTTACTAGTCCAAGCGGTAAAAATACAGCAATTGTTACAATGGTAGAAGACATAATTGGGATGAACATTTCCTTCGTAGCTTCACGAATTAAATCTTTCCCGCGCAGTTTCTCTTCTGATAACGACATTCGTCGGTAAATATTTTCAATAACAACAATGGAGTCATCCACAACGCGCCCGATAGCGACTGTCATTGCTCCGAGTGTCATAATGTTAAGTGTAATATCCATTTGTTTTATGACTAATACAGCAATTAATAAAGAAAGTGGTATGGAAACGACAGAGATTAATGTTGTTCGGATATTTCGTAGGAACAGCATAATAATAACAATCGCAAAGATAGCACCGAAAATAGCTTTGCTCAGCATTGTTTCTACTGATTTCTCAATAGGTGCACCTTGGTCGAATGTTGAAATAATCTCTAAGTCTTTATATTTTTTCTCAAGTTCTTTTACTTTATCCTTAACTGCATTTACAACGTCAACTGTATTCGCGTCAGCAGCTTTTACAATTTGAATTCCAATTGCTTCTTTTCCATTTGTACGGGAAATAGATTCCGCTTTTCCGACTTCTTTAATGTCAGCAATTTCGTCTAATGTAACTGTCGGAATCCCGTTCATAGCGGCTGGATTCATTTGCGGCATTTGTGCCCCAGCTCCAGCATTTTGATTACCTTGACCGCTCGGTGATGAAGGTATAGCCGGTATCTTTAATTCTTTTAATGCTTTTATTGTCGTAATATTTCCATCTACAACAACTGATTTTTCCGTGTCTTTAAATGTATATAAGCCAAGTGGTAAAGATACGTCCGATCCTTTAATTACATTTTTTACAGTATCTTCACTTAAACCTAATTCTTTCATCTTATCTTTCTTGAAGACAAGTTGTACTTCATCTACTTGTTGGCCTGAAATTTGAACAGATGCGACTCCATCAAGTCCTTTTAATCCTGGAACAACATTTTTTTCTACATTTTCAGTTAAGGTAGCTAAAGATTCATTTTTACTTGCTACGCTTAACGAAATAACAGGAAAGGCATTGAAGTTTACACGTGAAACTTTCGGATCCTTTACGCCTTCTGGCATTTTCACATTTGCGAGAGCTTCTTTAATTTCGGTTTCGGCCTTTTCCATATTTTTATCAAAATCATATTCTACCTGAATAGAAGATGCGTTTTGAAAAGATGATGAACTAACAACATTTACACCACTTAAATTTTGTAGTTGCTCTTCCATCGGTTTTGAAACTTTATCAGCTACTTCTTCCGGTGTAGCACCAGGATAAACCGTAGTTACTGTTACAATTGGTGTTGTAATATCAGGAATTGTTTCCAGCTTCATGTTCAGCCCAGAATAAATACCTGCAATGGTAACGATAATGGTTAGTAGCCAAACCGCGAACTTATTTTTTAACGAGAAATTAATGATTTTGTTCATGTTTGCGCTCCCTTTGTATTGTATTGACCAACTGGTCAGTCTAATACATAATATAACTGACTGATTGGTCAGTAGTCAATGAAAAGAGATGGTATAATAAAAGTGAAACTTTAATCAGTGAATAATTTATTATCTGTAAATAGCGAGATATATTTATGGTAAGATGCGAGATTAAATTTAGGAGAGACAATATGAAAGAAAAAGAGCGCTTAATTATAGAGTTGGCTATGAAGTTATTTGCGAATAAGGGTGTAAATGCGACATCAGTGCAGGAAATTGTGACAGCTTGCGGTATATCTAAGGGAGCTTTCTATTTATATTTTAAATCGAAAGACGAGCTTTTATTAGCGACACTTCGATATTATTATGACAAGATTCAAAATAAAATGATGGATATTGAAAAAGAATCGTTATTGCCGCGTGAAAAATTCACAAAGCAATTGCATTGTCAGTTTAACGATATACAAAAGCATAAAGAATTTATTATTATGCATGCACGGGAAAATGCTATTCCTTTTAATAAAGATGTGGAAGAATTTATGATGCGGATGAAATTGGAGTCCCACGCATTTTATCGGAATAGTTTATTGTCCATTTATGGTGAAAAGGTTATACCATATTTATTAGATTTAGTAATTATGGTAGAAGGGATCTACCGCGGATATTTAGAATTAATTATTCTACAGGCTCCAGAAATTGATTTATCTTATGTCTCTGCTTTTATTTTGAAAAGGGTGGATGATTTAGTAGATGGATTGGTAGAATCCTCAGAAGAACCCGTGTTACATGAAGAAAAGCTTGGGGAATTCCTTTGTAAATCAGAGCTTATTAAAGAGCAGGTGAAGGAACACTTTTTAAAGGAAATTATTGTTTTTAAACGCACATTAGCTGATCAACTTGAAGATGAGGAATTGCTTGTTACATTAGATGTCTTGGAGGCAGAAATGAGAATGCAAAATCCAAGAATTCCAGTTATCCAAGGGATGTTGTTTAATTTAGAAGCATATCCAACTTTAAAAGAATTTCGTTTGAGGCTCATGGGCTATTACAATATAAAAAGGTAACAATGATAGTTCTCATTGTTACCTTTTTTATTATGCATTCACTGTTTCTTTTGTTTGTGTAGTCTCTTCTTGCTCAATATTGATTGTCTCTTTTACGATATAAATCGGACGGTTCTTACTTTCGTCATAAATACGAGCAATATATTGGCCGACGATTCCAAGACCAAGTAACTGAATGCCGCTAAAGAATGTAATAGCGACCATAATAGACGCCCAACCTGTTTGCGTACCAGTGCCAATAATTTTTACAGTAATTGTATATAGTAAGACAATTATTGAAATGAGAACTGATAATAAACCTATAGACATAACGATACGTAATGGCTTTGTTGAAAATGCAATAATGCCATCAGATGCAAATTTAATCATTTTCTTTAATGGATATTTTGTTTCACCAGCAAAGCGCTCATCGCGTTCATATTCAACATAAGTTTGGCGGAAGCCAACCCAAGACATCATACCGCGGATGAAGCGATTGCGCTCAGTCATTTGATTAAAAACATCAGCTACTTTACGGTCGATGATTCGGAAATCACCAGTATCTTTTGGGATATCGATATCAGACATGTAGTTTAAGAATTTATAGAAATATTTAGCTGTTAAAAGTTTAAACCAAGTTTCACCTTTACGTTGTTTACGTTTTGCATAAACAACTTCATATCCTTCTTCCCATTTTGCAATAAGTTCAGGAATAACTTCAGGTGGATCTTGTAAGTCTGCATCGATAATTACAATAGCATCACCTTTTGCAGCAGCAATACCAGCTGTAACGGCTACTTGATGTCCAAAGTTACGTGCAAAATTAACGATTTTTGTACGGTAATCATTTGCTGCAATCTCAGATAAGATTTCCATTGTACGGTCTGTGCTACCGTCGTTTACAAAGACAAACTCGTAATTAATATCATTTTGAAGCATAACGGACTTTAAACGGTTATAACATTCCTGCGCTACTTCTTCCTCGAAGTACATAGGAACTACAACCGAAATTAATTTTTGCATGTTGTATCCTCCGTAGTTTTAATAAGTTGTTCAAGTTTAATTAGTAGCCTTTTCAGTTTGGTTGAATGTCCAAATTTTATTAAGAACAAAATTTATAACCATTCCGACACCAATTGCAAAGATTTGTGCAATTAATGCATTAAAGGTAAGTTTATCTACTAATATAAATAAACATAATGTATTAAAAGCCAATACAATTAAATTTACAGTTAGAAATTTAAAGAACATTGACGTGCTTTTATTATTAGGTTTAAACACCCAATTCTTGTTCCAATAGTAGCTATTGGCAACACCAATTAAATAGGCAATGGTATTCGCAATAAGGTAGTTCATTCCAAATTTTAATAATATCCAAAAGCTAATAATTGTAATGAGCGTATTAAAGATTCCTACTAAACCAAACTTTAAGAGTTTCTCCATAATAGTATCCTCATCTTTATAAAATATATAAATAAAACAGGAAATGTAGAAAGGTTATCTACATAACAACTATCAATTATAGCATAGTTTATATTGAAACGTTAATGCAATTGAGTAAATCTAATGTTTTTGTAATTTAAACGTATAATCAAATATATATACTTATTTGTATAAATGTTTATTCAATTGATTAAATATAAAGAATTGAATATGGAAATATCAACCTGATTCATGTATAGTGATGTGTGATGTGGTTTGTACGCTATTATCGGGGATACTTGAACATTTATTAAGATGATAAAGTTCTTCAGTTTTATACAGTATATAACGGTATTTTTGTACCAATGTTTAAAGGAGTAGATTGTATTGAAATTATTTTTAAAAGGGTTATCGACTCTTTCTACACGTGCAGTATACATAATATATGTCTTTTTTGCCTCAATATTAGTGGTGGATTATTTTTCGGATACGCAAAAATATAATTACACAATGATAGTAACTGGGGTCGTATTTTTATGTACAATTGGGTTTTATGTACTTAGAAAAAGTTCTTTATATCTAGAAAAATTAAATGAGAAAAAATGCTTTTTTGTGTTAGTAATTATTTGCTTAGCAGTTAAATTAACGTGGGTTCTTACATATAAAATTCAGCCATTAGTTGATTATGCTACATTTTATTATACTGCAGAAGCATTGAGTAAAGAATTTGTTATTGATAATAATTATATTGCATTATTTCCACATATTTTTGGTTACGCCTCATTTTTAAGTATTTTCTTAAAAATATTTGGAGCTAGTCATATGGTAGCGCCTATCGTAAATGTTGTTTTAACTACAATATCAATGGGATTAATATATGTTATATCTAGAAAAATTGGTGGAGTTAGAACAGCCATAACAGCTAGTATTTTATGGATAGTATTGCCTTCACAAACGATTTATAACATGTTTGTATTGTCAGAGCCGTTGTATTGTACAATACTATTATTAATTTGGGCAGTTATGATAAGCGTTCATGAGAAGATTCACAATATAAGTATAAAAAAATTACTTGTGTACTCGATTTTATTAGCGGCACTACTTGCATTAATGAATATGGTACGACCAATTGCAGCTGTTCCAATTATAGCCCTAGTCATATGGTTATTTATTATTAACACGAAGCACATAGGAAATAAAAAAATATTATTAAACAAGGTAGTATATGTAGGAGTTATCGTTATTGGGTATGTTATTTTTTCTTCGGTGATCAATCAGTATATAACATTACGTTTAGGTGAAGAAATAGCATCAGCACCAGGATATAATGTTTATGTAGGGTTCAATCAGGCTGAATCCGGAAAATGGAATATGCCAGATGCAGAATTGTTGTTTGAATATAATAATAAACCAGGGTGGACTGCTGAGGATTCTCAACAAAAAATGCTAGAAGAGGCGAAGAACAGAATACTAAACGACAATATCGATTTTATGAAATTATTTTCGGATAAATTCTTTGTCTTTTTAAGTGAAGATAGTGCGGCAGTTTCTTACGCCGAGCCTGCATTAGATAATGTAGTAAGATATACCGTGGCATCTAATATTTTTTATTACTTCTTAATTGTGACTTCAATATTAGGTGTATTAATAATGATAAAAAATAAAACTAAATCTATCCTATTTATGATTTGCTTATATACAATAGGGTTAACAATGGCGCAGTTATTAGTAGAAGTGGCATCACGATATCATTATTCAGCTACAATACCGATGATAATTTTGTCTGCCTTTGGTATAAATTACGCTTACAGTAAAAAAGAAAATATAGATATAAATAAAAAGGCATGAGTTCGGTATTGCACCGGGCTCATGCCTTTTCTATTTCATTTTCATTTATTTTAATAATAAAATACTTATTAATTAAAGTTACACTTTTGAAGACTTTCTGTTCGATATAAATCGATAGCATAAATATAGCCCGTAACTTTGAATAATCGTAAAGCTAGGAATGATGAAGTATCGGTATCTTGTTTGGTATTCAATTAAGAAATGAACAGTTATGTAACCGATTATCAACAATAAAAATAGTGTATAATGCGTGTTATTTTGCTTAGTCAACACGAGATAAACAAGCGCCAATGTGCTAAAGAGCATAGCTGTAATGTACATATACTTTTCATATTTCGTAAGGTCATCTTTTAAAGTAATCATATCATTATCTGTGTCCCCAAGTGTCAGTAAACTCCATAATGGAGCGGAGTCGTAATCTGCCCACATGAGTGTGAACTTATCACCAAATAAAGATAAAACTTTTTGTGGATCAGCCAGTCGTTCTTGAATCAGCTTCTTTTCAGCAGCTTTGCGTTCTTCACCGATTTCAAGGGACATAATATATTCTGCATCTGCTGCAGAATAGCCACCCTTTGTTTCATGGTTAAATCCTACTGTGAATTTCCAGAGAGGGTCACGGTTAGATAGTGGATATTGTGTAATTCCAGCAGATATAAATGAATAACTTATAATGTAATGTACAAGGTAAAATACGACGAAAATTCCACAAAGTTTTTTAATGGAAGTGAAGATATCTTGTTTTGATTTCCCTAACATACCTTGTAAAAAGACATAAATAGTTACTGCAATTAGGATGATAGCACCAAGTGGGCGCATGATATCACCTAAAGAAAGCGAAATCCCTATAAAAATCCACATATATTTATGGCTTAAGCCTTTTGTAATTAATAAATAAAACCCAAGATAAAATAAGAATGTAGCCAAATGTTGATTTGTTAGGACTGAGCTTAATACGATGCTTGGGATATATATTGCATATAGTAAACCAGCCAGACGTCCAGACCACTCATTAAAGATGTGAGAAGTTATTTTGTAAATGAGTAATGTTGTTCCTGTGCAATATAATACGTTTAAGAACTTTAGAAGGAAGGTTCCTTCGCCAAATAAATTAATAATAAAAGCTTGGTACATTGTGAATCCAAGTTGATAAACCCATGAAGTATAATATGTACTTTGGGCGAAACTAAAATCTCCTTTAGTTGCTTGCACGGCACCATTGTACATCATAGCAAAATCCGATTCGACAGGAGTTTGGATATTAAGAACCCAGATGAATCGAATAGAGAAAGCTAAGATGATAAGTGAAATAGTGAATATTAGTTTTGACATATATTTGTTAGAAATATAGCCAATTAATAAAAATAGAAGCCCTATCATAATAATAATTGGGACTATAATAAGTAAACGAGTGTGGGCTTGTTCTCTAACTACGTATACTGATTGCCATGTAATAGCTGCAGAAATAATGAGACATAGCACTAACAAGGATTTCACACAAAATGTATTAAGTTTTAGAAAAAATGGACTTTGCATTATAAGTAAAAACTCCTTATTGAATTTAATTGCTATTTTAAGGGGAAATCCCTTTACACACTAGGTGTGTAAAAGGATGATTTCAGGTGGTTAAGAATTTTCTTGGGCCCATTTTTCTACATCCCAAGTTTTTGTTACCCAATCTTCATAAAAGTCTGGTTCGTGGCATACAAGAAGAATTGTTCCTTTGTATGCTTTCATCGCTTTTTTCAGCTCTTCTTTTGCTGTAACATCAAGGTGGTTTGTTGGCTCATCAAAGAGTAGCCAGTTACTTTCTTCACCCATTAGTTTACATAAACGAACTTTTGCCTGTTCGCCACCGCTTAATTGATTCAACGGACGAGAGATATGTTCGTTTTTCAAACCACATTTTGCTAACATTGCACGTACTTGATGTTGGTCTAAGCTAGGGAATGTATTCCAAACATCATCAATTGGTGTTATATTATCAGCTTTCACTTCTTGCTCGAAGTATGATGAGTTTAAGAAGTCGCCAAGACTAGTTTTCCCGCTTAATGGTTTAATCTTACCTAAAATCGTTTTTAATAGTGTTGACTTACCGACACCATTACATCCAACAATTGCAATTTTTTCACCACGTTCAATTGTCATCGTTAATTTCGGTAATAACGGATGTGTATATCCAATTTCTACATTTTCCCCTTCGAAGACAAACCGGCTACTTGCACGACTTTCTTTAAAGGAGAATTCAGGTTTAATAGCTGTTTCAGGACGATCGATACGTTCCATACGATCAAGTTGTTTTTGACGACTCTTTGCACGGCCAGTCGTTGAGTAACGAGCTTTATTTTTCGCAATAAAATCTTCCTGCTTTTTAATAAACTCTCGTTGCTTTTCATAAGCGTTTATATGTTGGTTCTTATTCATCTCCGCTAGTTCTAAGAATTTTTCATATGTCGCTGTATAACGCGTCATTTTTGTAAATTCGAGATGGAAAATAATATCAACACATTTATTCATAAACTCCGTATCATGGGAAATTAATAGGAATGCGTGTGGATATTCTTTTAAATAAGTTGTTAACCAATGAATATGTTCAACGTCTAAATAGTTGGTCGGCTCATCTAATAGTAATACTTCTGGTTGCTCAAGTAATAACTTTGCAAGTAATACTTTTGTACGTTGTCCACCACTTAATGCAGCAACATCACGATCTAGACCGATTGCGTCAATTCCAAGTCCACGCGCTGCTTCTTCAATTTTAATATCTAATAAATAGAAACCGCCTGCTTCAAGAGCATCTTGAATTTCTGCCATTTCCTCAAGAAGTTCTTCTAATTCTTCTGGTGTAGCAGTTCCCATTTTTTCTGCAACTTCATTTAATGCTTTTTCTTTTTCAAATAAAGGTAAAAATGCATCTGCTAATACATCACGAATTGTGCGACCGGGTGTTAAAATTGTATGTTGGTCTAAGTAACCGTAATTTGTGCCAGGTGTCCATTCAACACGACCTTCATCATGGATAAGCTGACCAGTAATTATATTCATAAATGTTGATTTCCCAACACCGTTTGCCCCAACTAATCCAACGTGCTCTCCTGCGAGTAAGCGCATGGATACATCTTTAAATAATGTGCGATCACCAAATGTATGACCTAATTTTTCAACAGTTAATAAGCTCATAATGTCCTCCGTTCATTTCTAAATAGTGTCTTGAATCATGATACTAAATTCTTGGATAGAATGCTATCATTTCAAAAATGTATATTTTTGAAAATAGATTTTTTTATTATTTCGGAAAAATATATAGGCGTTCTGTCTAAAACTCCATATTATGAAGGATTAAAAGAAACAATTATATATATGAGTAATAACAGTAAATAAAAAGTCGCCTTCTCTCTCGAATTTATGAGAAAGAAAGCGACTTTTACCCCGCATTAACGGACAGTAAAACTGCCACTGATTAAAGTTTCGCTTTATGCTATGTTCTTGCCGAGCTTTTTATTTACGAACCCTAAAAGCAACCCACGTATTTGTGGATCAATGGCAAGGCCGATAATGCCGTACAATATACCGGTAAGCGTTAAAGCTACTAGTGGTGGCAAACTAATTAATATTGTACGGTATAGAACGTAACTAATTATAAATGCGAGACTATTAAATATAATTCCTTTAAATAATAGCCCGAAACCTTTACGGACAAATAAAGTAAATCCAATTAATAAAGTAACTTCAGTAAGGACAGCTGCTACAGAAGCTCCCATCACTCCAAATTTGCTACCTAAGATGATGTAACTTATGATGGCAACAAACAATCCAATTCCCATTATTGTCGCACGCTTCCACTGTTGTCCGATTGTTGTTAAGTTATCGGCAAGTGGATAGTTGATAGATTGTAAAATGACCATAAAGGCTAAAATTGCAAGTGCATCACCAGCTGGTGCATATTCTTCACCTAATAAAGTTACAATCCAAAAACTAGGATTGGCAATAAATGGGATAGAAATTCCCATACCTAAGAAGGACATAAGTTTTAATTCAAACTGAGATAGCCTTCTATGTTCTTCAATATTTTTTTCATTTCCGAAAGCGAATAATTTTGGATAAAAGGCTGCTGCAATTACACCAGGTATTTGGTAAAGTACAGCAGGTATTTTATAGGCAGCCCCAAAGAATCCAACTTGTTCATGTATTGAAACTTTTTCTAATATAATAGGACCTAACTGCGGTAAAAGCATAATAATAATGCCATTAATTGTGAAAATAAGCAGTTGATCTAAAATTCCTTTGTCCCAGCCTTTATGAACTTTTGTATGGCGGAGTACCATTAAGAAAGCGATAAGCCCTGTTACAAGGCTAGATATTCCGTACATGGCAGCGATCATCATAAGTGACCATTGAAATGACATCCCTAGCATAAGAGCGGCTGCGGCTGTTACACCTTGTAGTACAGAAATAATCGCTGTAAATTGCATACGCTCTGTTACTTGGAAATAAGCCATCCCAACACCTTGTAAAGTGGCTCCAAACATGGTTGGTAGTACGACCCAATATACCATGGTACGTAAGTAAGCATCAGTGTAGAAGAACTGAGCGAAAATAGCGAAGAGTACAGAAATTACGATAGCTAACACTAAACGAATCCGTAAATAACTACTTATTAATACGCTAATGTTAGCGTCGCTTCTCGTTCCTTCACGCATAAACGTATGTGTCAAACCTGCATCTGTAAAATAACAAATGACAGCGGAAACTGCTAATGCAACTGTAAACTTCCCATACTCATCTGGTGAAACATATCTTGCAAAGAGAATGGTTGCAATAGCAAGTACAAATCGAACAGTAATATTTCCTACAAAGAGGTAGGAGGCGTTTTTAATGATTTTGTTTGTTTTCATGGAAAAAGACCTTTCTATTCGTTGGGACATGCTCGTCCTATTTGTAAATTTAATTTGTTTACGGAAAGACTGTTTAAAAGCATATTCAATTATTTAAGAAAATAAAAATTTGATACGTACAAACCAAAGCATCGCATATAACTTTTTGCTTCGTTTCCCATTTTTTGAATAGATTTTGCGACAATATTTCTTTATATCACTTTTAATTAACTGAACCTTTGATTTATCTAATTTAGGGTGTCCTTTAATATATATACAAGCATTGTTAATGACTGTATATGGGAATAGATAAGTTTCAAGGATTTCAATTAATTCCGTAGAATCATCAGTGATTAAGTCTTTTGATTTATTATGAATCCAATCTTTCATTCGATTAAATACTTCTAATTCTTTTGTCGTTTTTAACTCATAATCTTTATAATTTGAAGAAAGATTTCCTCCTGATAGGATTCGATAATATGTTAAATATTCATCCACATAACATACATTTGTTACACTCATTAATTTAAAAAGGAATTCTAAGTCTTCTCCCCAGCTACAACCGGGTGTGAAACGAATGTTATGATCCATTACGATAGATTTTTTGAAAATCCATGTACTTGTTTGGGCAAAAACTTGATGTGTTAAGAAAGCCTTTGTCATATCCCCTTTTACAAAGTTTGTCGTGTTCTCAACTTTTTCACCAGTCTTTTCGTAAAAGTTCATATATCCACAATAGCAGGCGTTCATATTGTTCTTATGCATGCTTTCGATTTGTTTTTCGAGCTTTGTTGGATGCCATAAATCGTCACTATCAAGAAACGAAATATATTCTCCACTTGCATTTTCAATTCCTGTATTACGAGCAACGGAAACGCCTTGGTTTTCTTGTAAGATATATTTTATTTGTTCAGGGTATTTTTTCTTGAGACTTCTAACGATAGAAGATGATTGATCTTTACTTCCGTCATCAACAATTACAATTTCAATATTTTTATATGTTTGATTCAGTATTGATTCCATCGTTTCTTCAATGTATTTTTCCGCATTATACAGCGGGACAATAACGGAAACGAGTTGAGTTTGTTCCATCATATAATTATTATCTCCTCATATTTTTTATGTTGTACATTATATAGGCCTTTTGCAAGGAAGAAGATTACAAGAACATCTGTATAAGTTTACCGCATATAAACTTTGT
Source organism: Bacillus sp. CH140a_4T (assembly GCF_008923725.1). Taxonomy (GTDB): domain Bacteria; phylum Bacillota; class Bacilli; order Bacillales; family Bacillaceae_G; genus Bacillus_A. The sequence continues at coordinate 162,703 of NZ_WBPF01000006.1, read as the reverse complement.
AAATCAACACTATGTATTTTATCCCGCTTTAATGAGCAGTAAGACCCCCACCTCAAAATTCAGCGAAAGCAAAGAAGTTAGGTGGGGGATCAACTGCCCATAAAAGTCCGATTGGTTCAACTAATAATCAGTGGGGGATGAAGAAAACCCCCACTGATTAAAGTTTCACTTTATATAAAAAAACCTTCCTTTTGGATTTGTAAAAAGGAAGGTAAATCAGTTATTACATACTCCAAGGTTTACTCAATGTTAATACTTCAGCCATTTCTTTGCTTTTTAAACGTCCTTTTTTTCTATTTTCTGCACGTTCGGAACCAGTTGTGTGTAGCCAATGTTCTTCTTCCGTTTCAGGTAGTACTTGTGGAACAGATGAAGGTTTTCCATCTTTTAATGCAACGAATGTAATGAAACATGTTGCAGCTATTCTACGCTCGCCTGCTAATAAATTCTCAGCAATTACTTTTACAAACACTTCCATTGAAGATTTTCCTGTATAACATACGAATGCTTCGTAACAAACAGAATCTGCTTGGTGAATTGGAGTTAAAAAATCAACAGAATCGATAGATGCCGTTACGCAATGCTTACGGCTATGTCTTGCAGCTGCAATTGAAGCGATACTATCAATTTCTGCTAATAGTTTTCCTCCGAAAAGTGTTTGATGATTATTTAAATCATTTGGAAAAACACGTGTTGTTTTAATTGCTTTGGATTCTCGCATGAATTTCTTTTCCATATGGTCAGCCCCTATTTTCTGTTTTCAATCAGAATGACATGTATTGTAAGTGGAGTACAAAAATATTAAAAATCAATAGATATTTAATGAAGTAAAGAATTCCAGAAGAGAGTTAGCAAAACTTCTGTATTTGTATTCATGTAACTGAAAGAAAATTTATCATTATATAAAGTGTAGTGTAAAAGAGGATTCGCTTACATTGCAAGTGAAAAAATTAGGACTCTATATTTGTCATAGAAATTCCCTATCAGCGTTGTGCCTATTCATGATAGAATCGTTTTGTTATGAATGGAAATAGAGGTGCAATGGACATATGAATCATATACAAACAAATTTTTCGTCTTTTTTTAGTAAAATAATGATTGGTGCGATGCTCGCATTTTTTGTTTATAGTTGTTGGTCAGCGTTTGAAACAAGCAAACAATTTTTTGGAGACAGTACAACAAGTGTAACAATCGTATTGATCATTTTTGTTATTCTCATGCTGTTAGTGGCATCGATTTTACAGTATCGTTTTACAGATAAACAATTCCTTGTTTTTCTTATTAGTGCATCTATAGTTGTGAGACTTAGTATGGTTTTATTTGTAGATGTCCCGATAATCGGTGATATGAAAAAGATGTTTGAGTCTGCAAAGCAGATTGCAATTGGTAATAGCGTAGAGAATGTAGCGCAATTACCTTTTATTATTTATGAATCAATTATTATTCGTGTATTTGGCGATACAGTATTTGCATTGCAGTTATTTAATATTTTATTTTGCACAGGGACTGCATTTTTCATTTATCGTATTGCAGCAATGATTTTTGGAGAAGAATGCGGCCGTATTGCGTCTGTGTTTTACGCTTTATATATACCAAATATATTTATGAGCTCCTTATTAACAGCAGAATCGCTTGCAATATTTTTATTTTATTTGGCTTGTTACATACTTTTATATAAAGGTTTAGATCATCCCTATATGTGGGTGCTTTCAGCAATTTTATTTGCATGTAGTAATATGATTTTCCCTATGGGGTTATTTCTTCCTATTTTTATTGCTGTATATGTGTTGTTAATTGAACTCTTTCAATCAGCAATGAAGCAAAAAGTACTATTAAAGATGATAGGAATACTTATTCTATTTTATAGTGCTCATTTTGGTGTGAGTTATGGAATTCAGACAATGGGAATGGCACAATATACAATTTCAAATGAGACGTATGTTCAATCTGTTTTAATTGGAAAAGGTAAAAATGAGGAAAAAATAGATAAGAATCAAAGCGTAACAGAGCATATTGATCAAAAGCTAAAAGGAATTGAAGAAGAAAGATTTAAACTATTAAAGCCAGTAATTAATCAATTCTCAGGTGAGGGAATACATTCTATTCTATTTAAATGTGAAAAACTTATATATATAGCGGTAACGTTATTCATGTCTATAGCTTTATTACACTTTCTTATTAAGAAACAACAAAACGAAGGATATATGTTGTTCTTGTTGTTAATTAGCGGATATGTATTGTTAAGACTCTTCCAAGTAAATATGGCATACTACAACCTTATCGTGCCAGCCTTGTTTATTTTGCAAAGCTTTGGTGTTTATATGAGTTATGTGTACTGTCAAAAAATATTCTTCAGAAAATAAAAAGAATCCAGTTTGGATTCTTTTTTTCATGGAAGATGAGGACTGAGAGTCAGCAGAGATGAAGAATCTCTGCTGGCATAAGCATCACTCTATCGGTTTAGTTCTAGTTGTAAACTATCAGCTGTTAGAGCCATTTGTGAGGAATCTTCTTGAATTCCTTTCATTACTTGTGAAATGGTTTCTAACTCATGTTCAATTTTTTTATTCTGTTCTTTCGAGTTAGACATATCCTTTACAATTTCTTGGAAGTATTGATCTGTTGCAGACATGCTATCCGTTCCTTCAGAGACGAGGGAGCTAATTTGTTTCACTGAAGAAGAGACACGAATAATTTGTTCATTTGTTTTTTCAACGAGCTTTGTAACGTTGAATATAGATTCTTTCGTTTGCTCTGATAACTTTCGAATTTCTCCAGCTACAACAGAAAAGCCTTTGCCAAATTCCCCAGCACGTGCAGATTCAATGGCAGCATTTAGTGCGAGTAAATTTGTTTGCTCTGCAATTGATTTTACAATATCTATAATTTCGTTAATTTTGTTAGAAATATCGAGAAGCTCATGAGTGTCTGTAATAATCGTTTCCATGTTCGTTTGAATGTATTCCATTCGCTTATTTTGCTGATTTAATTGTTCTTTACCTTTATTCGCTTTTTCTTCTGATGTTGTAGCTAATGATGTACCTGTTTTAGCAATTTTTACAATAGTTTCAGATTTAGCGGTTAACTGTTGAATAGAAGCACTCGTTTTCTCAGATACAGATGCTAATTCTGTTGCAATATGTGTAATTGTCATAGCTGTTATTTCTTTTTCTTTTTCATGTTCTTTTTGCATTCTTTCATATTCAGATTCATAGGACGCAATAACGAGTTCTTGTTCAAGGGTGAATAATTTATTTATTACGTTTATAGAATGAGAAAAATCATCAATTGTTTTAATTTTCGTTTGTAAAATCTTCAGGATAGAGCGGAATAATTCTTGATAAGCAGCTGTATACCATTTTCTATGTAAGCCAATTTGTACATGTCTTTTGGCAATTTTAACACGTTGTTCAATAAAATCTTCGTGCATATCTCCGCTGAATAATTCTTTTATATGTGTTTTTAAAGTTTGCTTTAGTTTCGGAATAGAGCTATAACGTTCAATAATCGTAATTAAATTAGGCTGTTTTGTAATATTGGCATAGAATTTTTCCGTAATCCAATCAATTTCTTCATAAATAAAGGGCTGTAGTACCTTTACGATTTGTAAATCTTCTTTTGAAATATGTAACATATCCATTTGAATGTTCAGTTCAGAATTAGTAGGCACGTTAAAAGTGATTTGTTGATCCTTACTTAATTCAATTATACTGGTGTTTGTTTTATTATTATGTTTTTTAAAAACCCCAAGCATTGTTCTTCCCCCTGTTTGTGAAGCGTTTTCATTTTTGGTTCTAATATAATTATATATTTTTATATACAATTACTCTATATTAGTGTGTAGAATAGTATATAAATTAAGAGAATTCTAAGTAGAATTCTCTTAATGACCTTTATTAATTTTAGCATGTGTTTTAAAGAAAACTGGGAAATGTACATTATATATTACAGTGACAACACGAATAATGAATGTTACTAATAAACAAACATAGAAAGCTAATACGTGTGCCCCCATTGCATATGTGATTAGGAAACTGATTGCCCCTAAGATAGAAGCGATTGCGTAAATCTCTTTTCGGAATACGTAGGGGATATCTTGAGCGCAAATGTCACGCAAAATACCGCCTCCAATACCTGTAATGACTCCCATTGAAACAACTAAAAATGAGGCGTCAACATGATGTGACATTGCCGCATTTGCACCAATAGCTGTAAAAACACCTAAGCCAACAGCATCAGAAAGCATAATAACGACTTGCAGTTTATTGATACGCTCAAAAAACATACAAGTAAATAATGCTGATAATACACTTACGAAAAAGTAAATGGGTTTAACAAATGCGACAGGAGGCAGGTTACCGATCATAATATCACGAATAATACCGCCGCCGAGCGCAGTAGCTACAGCTAAACAAAGGACACCGAATAAATCTAAATCTTTTTTTAAACCAACTAATGTACCGGAAATAGCAGCGGCGATAATGCCAAGAAACGTAAATATGTCGATTAATAACATTGCTGTAATCCCTTCCTCCTAAAGATGTTCCAGAGAAAAAATATACACTAAAGTTATGTAAATAACAATGCATTTTCGTTACATGTAGAAAAAAAGAAAAAACGAGGAAAGAAAGCGCTTGAAAATGCAAATATGCTTTTTTCTATAAGGTAAGGTTTGGGAGAAATGTGAGACGTTTAATTAAAAAATATATGTTATAATAAATATTTGAGATAAGAAAAAAATATTAACTGTATAGATTGAAATTAGGTAATAGTTATGGAGGTTCTAGATGTTAAGCGAAAATAGTAAAAGTAATAAATTTGAAAATTTTCTACTAATCTTTATTTTGTTGCAACCGATTTTAGATTTACTTACAGCGTTCTGTATCATGGTTTTAAAAATTGATACGACCATTGGAGTTATTACACGCTTATTCGTTATGTTCCTAGGCGGGATATATATTTTAATTCAAACGAAGAAACAAGGAAATATAAAATATATATTGTATATAATCTTAGTAGGGATAGTCTTCACTATCGGATTGGTAAATAACAAGCTTACAAAAAACCCTATGGTACTTACAGAAGAAATTAAGTTTATAGCAAAAGCTTTATATCCGTTTGTTATGCTTACTTGTTATGTGTTTGTATTTAAGTCTTTAAAAGAAAAAGGCCATTCAAAAATGCGTGACTATATTACGTATGCATCGCTAATTATAGGGGTAGTCATGGTAGCTTCTATTACTACTGGAACAGATTACAATAACTATGAATGGTTAAAATTAGGATCACGCGGTTGGTTTTATGCAGGTAACGAGTTAGGATCTATTTTAGCCATCATGTGTCCGATTGTTATTTTATATTCAATTGAAAAAACAAAAACTATGAGCAAAATATACTATTGGATTCCTTCTATTTTAGTTGTTTTTTCATTATTTGCAGTTGGTACGAAGGTTGGTATAGGAGCAATCTATGCAACAATGGCGATTGCGGTTGTTATGTGCTTTATCCAAGCGTTTATACAAGGTAAAAAAGGAAAGAAAAATATATATTTATTAAACGGCTTTATTGCCATGACTGTTTTTGTAGGAATCATGGCATATACACCTTTTTCACCATTTCTAAAAAATATGGGAATTCATGTTCAATTAATTGAAGAACAACAGACAGCGAAAAAGGAAGAGAAAAAGAAAGAGGAAGCTAAAGAGCATAAACCTCCTGTTACAGAAAAAGAGAAAGTGAAAGAAAAAGAAAAAGAAAAAGTTGCAGAGAAAAAAGAAGAAACGCAATCTATTATTTTCAGTGGGCGCCAACTATTTGAGCAAATGTATAAAGATTTCTATAAAGAAGCCCCAATGTCTCAAAAATTATTAGGGATGGGTTATGCTGGTAACTATAAAGCAGAGCCGAAATTAATTGAACGTGACTTCCACGATTGGTTCTATTCTTTCGGAATCATAGGGTTCATTTTACTTGTAATTCCATTCTTATACTTTGGTATTAAATTTATTGCATGTATATTTACTAAATTTAAAGAAATATTCACCGTAAAATATGCAATGGTAATTGCATCGATACTTCTAGGATTAGGTATCTCATTTATAGCTGGTCATATTTTAATGTCACCTGGAGTGAGTTTCTTCTTAGTATTAATCATGGCATATTTAATAGTTGACTTGGAAATTGAATGATAGAAAAATAAAAGCTAGCATATGTTAGCTTTTATTTTGTTATAGTAAATAAAAAGAAAAAAATGGGGGATGTAAGAAATGAAAGTGTTGCATATGAATGCTGGTGCAGAAGAAGGTGGGGGGAAAACACATATTATTTCACTTTTATCTCAGTTTTCAAAGGAAGAAGTGGAATTAATGGTATTTGAAGAAGGTGCGATTGCTAGAGAGGCGAGAAACCTTGGTATTCAAGTGCATGTTTTTACCCAATCATCTCGGTACGACCTATCAATTCTTTCAAAAATAAAAGCATTTATTAATGAAAATCAATTTGACATTGTGCATACACATGGCGCACGAGCAAATTTCTATCTCTCCCTCTTGAAAAAAGGTATAAAAGCGAAATGGATAATGACTGTCCACAGTGATCCAACTTTGGATTTTATGAAGAGGGGATTAAAAGGATGGGTATTTACGAAGTTAAATTTACGTTCTTTCAGGAAGGTAGATTTGTTCTTTGCAATTACGGAGAACTTTAAGAGAAATATAATAAAACTAGGTGTACCAGAAGAGAAGATTTGTACGGTTTATAATGGGATTGAGTATGATAGTACGCCAGTAAAACCTTATGATAAGAGTGAATTTGGCATCGATGAAGGAGTATTTACAGCCATTCAAGTAGCGCGTCTTCATCCTGTTAAAGGTCATGATATTTTATTTGAAGCGTTGCAAAAAATTAAAATTCCAAATATAAAAGTGCTCTTGCTTGGTGATGGGCCTATAGAAGCAGAATTAAAAGAGATGGCGAAACAAAAGGGCGTAGAGGATAAGGTGATGTTTCTAGGCTTTCGTACAGATTCAAAAGAATTATATGCATCTGCACACATTAATTTGCTAACCTCTTATAGCGAAAGTTTCCCTCTCGTTTTATTAGAAGCAGCTAATCAACGTTTAACATCTATTGCAACAAATGTAGGTGATATGAAAAAGTTAATAGTTGATGATACGTATGGATGGATTGTACCGATTGGTGATGCAGATTCGTTAGCAAAAGCGTTAGAAAATGCTTACGAAAAATGGTTGAATGGTGAATTAGAAGCGATGGGAAATCGTTTATATACTCACGCATCTACTCATTTCTCGCTAAAGAATTTGTATGAAGATACTTATAATGCATATAAAAAACTTTTACTGAAATAGAGAGGATAGTTAATCATGGAAGTAAAAACAGTTGATATTCTAGGTGTTCCTTTTTCTACAATGACAATGGGTGAAACAATCCAATATTTAAAGGGTCAACTAGAATTGGAGCGAACGCATACTTTTCAGGTAGTAACAGCAAATCCTGAAATTGTTATGTGTGCAAAAAAGGATGAAGCATTCCATCAAACATTATTAAATGCAGATTTAATTACACCTGATGGTATTGGAGTTGTAAAAGCAAGTGGTATGTTAGGTACACCTGTAAAGGAACGTGTAGCAGGTTTTGATTTAATGTGTAATTTATTTGCGAAGCTATCAGAAGAGAATAAACCAGTATCTGTTTTCTTACTTGGTGCAAAACCGCATGTTGTACAAGCTGCAGCAGATCATTTAACGAAGACGTATTCAGCCGTATCTATTGTTGGTATACAAGATGGATATTTTAAACAAGAAGAAGAAGAGAATATTGTTTCTCGTATTCAAGAGGCAAAGCCAGACTTATTACTTGTCGCACTTGGTTTCCCAAGACAAGAGAACTTTATCCAAACTAATAGGCATCGTTTAGAAACAAAAATGGCTGTTGGAGTGGGCGGAAGTTTAGACGTATGGGCTGGAGAAGTAAAACGCGCACCAAAATGGATTCAAGCGATCCATTTAGAGTGGTTTTATAGATTGTGTAGTAATCCAACGCGCTGGCGTCGTCAGTTAGTATTAGCGGAGTTTTTAAAAGAAGTCATGCGTTCGAAAAAGTAGCGTCCTATCGCTACTTTTTTATTTAGCCATTTTTAATAAAGTGAGGCTTTGTTCATCCACCACTGATTGTTACCTCTCATTAATTGGGATTGATCTTCAATCTAATCTCTTTGCTCCAGCTGAATTTTGAGGTAAGAGTTTTACTGCCCTAAGGTAGTGGGATAAGTATTTTACTTTTCGGGCATGATGAAGGAGAATTTTTTACACGAAAGTATTTTACTTATACAATTCACACATGTAAAATGATGTGTAAAGACATCTGTGTAAGGAGGACTTCATGTGGGCAAGGTGAAAGAAATTTCGAAGCGAAAGCTACTTGGTATAGCCGGGCTTGGATGGCTATTTGACGCAATGGATGTTGGAATGCTTTCATTCGTCATGGTAGCACTGCAAAAAGATTGGGGATTAAGTACGCAAGAAATGGGCTGGATAGGCAGCATTAATTCAATTGGTATGGCAGTCGGAGCGCTCGTTTTTGGAATACTATCAGATAAAATAGGACGGAAATCAGTCTTTATTATTACATTATTACTATTTTCTATCGGTAGTGGTTTAACTGCTTTAACGACAACACTTGCGATGTTCCTTGTGTTACGATTTTTAATTGGTATGGGGCTTGGCGGTGAGCTTCCGGTTGCTTCTACATTAGTATCAGAGAGCGTTGAAGCGCATGAACGCGGCAAAATAGTTGTGCTATTAGAAAGTTTCTGGGCAGGTGGATGGCTAATTGCAGCTCTTATCTCGTATTTTGTTATTCCGAAATATGGTTGGGAAGTTGCAATGATATTGAGTGCGGTTCCGGCACTATATGCTTTATATTTAAGATGGAATTTACCGGATTCTCCGAGATTCCAAAAGGTTGAAAAAAGACCGTCCGTTATCGAAAATATAAAATCAGTTTGGTCTGGGGAATATCGCAAGGCAACCATTATGTTATGGATTCTATGGTTTTGTGTTGTCTTTTCCTATTATGGGATGTTCCTTTGGTTACCTAGTGTAATGGTATTAAAAGGATTTAGTTTAATAAAAAGTTTCCAATACGTACTTATTATGACGTTAGCTCAATTGCCAGGGTATTTCACAGCTGCTTGGTTTATTGAACGTCTTGGTCGTAAGTTTGTTTTAGTTACGTATTTAATCGGTACAGCGTGCAGTGCTTACTTATTTGGAGTGGCGGAGTCATTAACAGTATTAATCGTAGCAGGTATGTTACTATCCTTCTTTAATTTAGGTGCTTGGGGTGCATTATATGCCTATACACCTGAACAGTATCCAACAGTTATTCGTGGTACAGGTGCAGGGATGGCTGCAGCATTTGGTCGTATTGGCGGTATTCTTGGGCCATTATTAGTAGGATATTTAGTTGCTTCGCAGGCTTCACTATCACTAATATTTACGATTTTCTGTGGATCAATTTTAATTGGTGTAGTTGCTGTAATTGTACTTGGGCAAGAAACGAAGCAACGAGAATTAGTATAAGGTGAGACTTTAATCAGTGAGGGATTTATTCTCGCACTGATTATGGGCTCTTACCAATAGCGGAATAAAAGGGCAGGGGGAACCGTGAAGGTTTCCTTTTTTCTGTTTTTTTAGATAAATGATGGTATAGTAAGAAAAAGGGAATGTTCCTTATAAAAGCGAATGTATACAACAGGACATACGGACAAAAGAATTAGGTGGTTGAAGAAATGAAAATTTTACTGATCATGGAAGAAGCAGAAGAGCGAAGAAGTTTAGCTGGAAAATTTACTGAAAATATAAGGAATGTAGAATGTTTTGAAGCAAACACAGGAACAGAATCATTATTTATCATGAAAAAGCATACACCGGATTTTGTTTTTTTAAATTCGAAATTACTAGATGGAACAGGTTTTGAATATGCAAGTTTATTACGTGAAGTAAATTGTTATACGAAATTTATTTTTATGGGAGAAGATATTGAAGAGTCCCTTACGGCATTTCGTTTTCAAGCATTTTATTATTTACTACGCCCGTTTCGCGAAGAAGATTTGCAATTCCTTTTATATAGAATGAGTAAAGAGCAAGGCGAGAAAGCAAAGAGTTATTTACGAAAACTACCGATAGAAGGTCAAGAGGGGATTCGGTATATTTTCCCTGAAGATATTGTATATGTAAGCAAAAATAAGGAAAACAAAACGGTTTCCATTTATACAACAAATAATCAGTATATTTCAACATATACACTTCAGGAGCTGGAAAATAAGCTGAATGCATATGATTTTTTACGCGTGCATAAAAGCTATTTAATTAATATGTCATATGTACAAGAACTAAAACCTTATTATAATGGCACATATAATCTGTATTTAGATAAATATGATGAGCAACCGATTCCAGTTAGTCGTAATTATGTGAAACGACTTCGAAATAAAATTGAATTATAGTAGATAATGCGAAATTTTTAACATGATAAACTAAAAATCCTTCATGATAGGGAGGATTCAAATTAAATATTCAGAAAATTTAGTACAATCCCACTAAGAAATAGTATTGGGGGATTGTATGTGAAAACATTGAAGTCGATTTTACTTTGGGGAGTTATTGCAGCAGTAGGAGCAGGTGCTTTTGGTGTAATAGCTTTATCTCAAGGTGAAACTATTAATGCCGTGTGGCTCTTAGTAGCTGCCGTATGTGTGTATGCAGTTGCTTATCGCTTTTATAGTAGATTTATAGCGAGAAAGGTATTTGGTTTAGATAATAATCGGCAAACACCAGCCCATACATTAAACGATGGAAAAGATTATGTTCCGACAAATAAGTGGGTATTATTTGGCCACCATTTTGCAGCAATTGCTGGGGCAGGACCTTTAGTAGGGCCGATTTTGGCGGCACAAATGGGATATTTACCAGGGACAATATGGATTATTGTTGGGGTAGTTGTCGCTGGAGCTGTGCAAGATTTTGTAATTTTATTTGCTTCGATGAGACGGAATGGTAAATCTTTAGGGGAAATGATTAAAGATGAGATCGGTCCTGTTACAGGATTTATTGCAATGATAGGTATTTTAGGCATTATGATTATTTTATTAGCGGTGTTAGCATTAGTAGTAGTAAAGGCGCTTGTTGGAAGTCCTTGGGGAATGTTTACAATAGCAGCGACGATTCCTATTGCTATTTTAATGGGAGTGTACATGCGCTACATTAGGCCTGGACGGATTGGGGAAGGGTCGGCAATCGGAATTATTCTACTTATACTGTCTCTTATTGGAGGACAGTATGTGGCGGAACATCCAACGCTTGCAAGCATGTTCACGTTTAGCGGTGAGACGATTGCTATTATGCTTATTGTATATGGATTTATCGCATCGGCATTACCAGTTTGGATGCTTTTAGCACCGCGTGATTACTTAAGCACATTTTTAAAAGTCGGAACAATTGTTGGATTAGCAATCGGTATTTTAATTGTAGCACCAGATTTACAAATGCCAGCAGTTTCGAAATTTATCGATGGAACTGGTCCAGTATTCTCCGGAAACTTATTCCCGTTCTTATTTATTACAATTGCTTGTGGTGCGGTGTCTGGATTCCATGCTCTCGTTTCATCAGGTACGACGCCGAAAATGATTGAACAAGAGGGACACGCACAGCCAATCGGTTATGGAGCAATGTTAATGGAGTCATTTGTAGCGGCGATGGCGATGATTGCAGCTTGTGTATTAACACCAGGAACTTATTTTGCCATTAATAGTCCCGCAGCACTTATCGGTACGGATGTCTCGCAAGCAGCTCAAGTTATTTCTTCATGGGGATTTGCTATTACACCAAATGAACTAAAAGATCTCGCTGTAAACGTTGGAGAGCAAACGATTTTATCACGTACAGGGGGTGCCCCAACGTTAGCGATAGGTATGGCATATATTTTCTCACAAGTAATAGGTGGAACGGCCATGATGGCCTTTTGGTATCATTTTGCAATCCTCTTTGAAGCCCTATTCATTTTAACAACAATTGATGCTGGAACGCGTGTAGGCCGATTTATGATTCAAGATATTTTAGGGCATGTATATAAGCCATTTGGGAAAACGGATTCTACAGTAGCGAATGTGATAGCTACAACGTTATGTGTATTAGGATGGGGCTATTTCTTATACCAAGGGGTAGTTGATCCGCTTGGTGGAATTAATACATTATGGCCACTTTTCGGCATCGCAAACCAAATGTTAGCAGGTATTGCATTATTACTTGGAACGACAATTTTGTTCAAAATGGGGAAAAAGGCATATGTTTGGGTGACACTTGTTCCAACTGTCGGATTGCTTATTGTAACGATGACGGCTGGTTATCAAAAGCTATTTCATGAAAATCCTAAAATCGGATTTTTATCGCATGCAAAGGTATTTCAGGGGGCATTAGATGAGGGGAAAGTGTTAGCACCAGCTAAAAATGTCGCTCAAATGAAACAAATTATTTTTAATGATTATATTGATGCAGCGCTTTGCGGAGTTTTTATGATCGTTGTAATTGCTGTATTAATTTCTGCAATTCGAATTTGGATTCAAGTATTAAGAAATAAGCCGATGCCGCTAAAAGAGGCACCATATATACCTAGAGATGAAAGTGAGTCGAGGAACTATGCTTAAAAGACTACGACAATTATGGGGGCAAAGAAAACACTTTATTAGTTTACTCGTTGGAGTACCAAGCTATGAAACATATGTAGAGCATATGAAAAAGCATCATCCAGAAGAAGAGGTTGTATGTCAAAAACAATTTTTTGCAGAAGCGCAAGAAGCTAGATTTAATGCAAAGGGTGGAAAGATATCACGTTGTTGTTAATGAAAAGGGCGAATTTTCGTCCTTTTTTATTTTTGCTGTTTCACGTGGAACAGCAAAAGATAAATAAAAATCTTTGGGAATTATAGGTATCTCGTATACAATGAAATAAGGAAAGGGATAGATAGAAAAGTAGGGAGATTATTTTATGTTAAGGGACTTATTTGTAAATACAACAATTATTCTTTCCTTTATTTTTGTTGGAGGTCAGCTTTTAAGAGATAGGCCGTTAAAAGAAGGGTTTTCTCTTTGGCAGAAATGTGTAGTAGGTATTCTTACTGGAATATTAAGTGTACTGTTGATGCATTTTGGTGTACATATTGAAGATATTATGTTGGATCTACGTTATTTAGCTGTTATTTTGGCAATTATAATTGGAGGTCCGATAGCTAGTAGTATAACAGTTACTATTATATTAATTACCCGATTATTTCTTACTGAGTACTCTTTAGCCTCTGAATTGGCTTGTTATACAATTGTATTGATAGGTTTTGGAATTATTTTCATTTGGCGGATGAAATCTTCTATATTTAAAAGGTGGATCTGGTTTAATGTATATAGTTTATCTATTTTAACGGTGCCACTTTCTATTTTATTTAAGGATATGTCTATAGTAGCATTATATTTGGTTTGTAGTGGTGTTGCAGCATATATCACATTTGTAAGCGCAAATTATGTATTACAATCCAATGAGTTATTTCAAACGATGAAGCAATACGCAACGATAGATGCACTGACAGGTTTAGGAAACGTAAGACAGTTTGATTTAGAGATGAATCGTCATATTGGTAATAAGCGCATAAAAAATGATTCACTTTGTTTACTACTTATAGATATTGATCATTTTAAATGTGTAAACGATACATATGGGCATCCTGCAGGAGATGAAGTATTAAAAGAAATAGGATGTATTTTAAGAGAAGTTTCAACGTTTCCAGATTTGGCCTTTCGAAAAGGTGGAGAGGAGTTTGCGCTTTTAATACCGAAGAAGGGATTAGCTTATGGAATACGTATGGGGGAACAAGTTCGCACAGTTGTTGAAAATCATTCATTCCGATTGTTAAATGGAACAAAAATAAAAATTACAGTTTCAGTAGGCATTTCAGTATATGAAGAATCACCAGAACAATTTATTCAAGCAGCTGATGACGCGTTATATTACTCCAAAAGAAATGGTAGAAATCAGGTCAGTTCTGCATCTTAAAGATAAGATGACCAGAAGAGCTTATAAAAAACACCCACAGGAATTATAAATTCTGTGGGTGTTTTCATTTATATGTTAGACAAGTTCTTTCGATGCAACGAATTTACGATATGCACCGTGATGTGTTGGTCCTACGTATTCGTTGATTTTGAATGAATAACGGATAGCAGCTGTGATAAATTCTTTCGCAGTTTTTACTGCTTCTTTCACAGGTTTTCCTTTTGCAAGTTCTGCTGTAATTGCAGCAGAATATGTACAACCTGCGCCGTGCGTATTTGTTGTATCGATTTTTTCTGATTCTAGAAGATCGAATGTTTCTCCATCATATAGGACGTCGATTGCAGTTTCTGTACCAAGCTTGCTACCGCCTTTAATTAGGACGTATTTCGCACCTAAAGCGTGTATTTTTTTCGCTGCTTCTTTCATGTCTTCAAGAGAATTAATTTTTACGCCACTTAATTGGTAAGCCTCAAATAAGTTTGGTGTTACAACTAATGCTTTTGGAACAAGAACGTCACGTAAGCAATCATTCGTTTCAGGATGTAATGCTTCATCAGCACCTTTACATACCATAACAGGATCAACTACTACATTTTTGAAATTATGTTTTTCGATTGTTTCTGCAACCATTTCAATAATTTCTACTGATCCAAGCATACCTGTTTTTAAAGCATCTACGCCAACACCTTCAATTGTTGTTTCTAATTGTGGTTTTAATGTAGAAGCCGGGATTGGGAATACGTTATGTGCCCAACCGTTATGTGGATCCATCGTTACGATTGTCGTAAGAGATGTCATTCCGTATACACCAAGTTCTTGGAATGTTTTTAAATCTGCTTGTATTCCAGCACCGCCACTTGTGTCTGAACCAGCGATAGTAAGTGCCTTATTTAATGTCATTATGAAAGCCCCCTCAGGTGATATAATGAAAACTATGTTTTCACCATTATATCAATGTTACGAATAAGTACAAAGTGAAAAGTAGATGATTTACTTTAGAGGCACTTTAAAATCTTGTGTGTAGGAGATTGAGTATGTTTCGAGATAATCGTACAAATGAATTAGTTATATTAAAAGAAATTGCAGAAACATTAAATACATCAAATGATACGTACCATGTACTGCAAGCGGTACTAGAAAAATTGCTCAGTGTAACAGGTCTAACGACGGGCTGGATTTTTCTTGCGGATGAAAATGGAAAATATACGAAGTTGATTGATTACCAGTTACCAGAGGCACTTACATATGAAAACAAACGCCCGATGTGTGAAGGTGAGTGTTGGTGTTTACGTGGTTTTGTGGATGGAAAATTAGAGCGAGCGGTTAATATTATTGAATGTAAAAGAATTAATAATGCAATTGAATATAATTGGGGAGATACAGAGGGGATTCTTCATCATGCTACGGTTCCTTTAAAGGCTGGAGGAGAAAAGTTTGGTGTGTTAAATATAGCAAGCCCAGGTAAAACACATTTTTCGGAAGAAGAATTAGTATTGCTCCAATCAGTTGCTTTCCAAATTGGGACGGCCTTAAAGCGAACAAAATTATATGAAAATGAAAAGCGACGAGCATATTATTACGTGAAATTGGAGCGGTTTATTCAAGCTTTAAAAACGATTCATAAGTTTAATGTATTACCTGAAAAAGTGGTAAATCACGTAGGTGAAGTATTTCAGTGGAATCAAGTGGCATTTTTTATTAGGGAAGAAATAGAGTTATCCTTGCGAGCTTCTTATGGTCAGAAAGGGTTACAAGAGGGTGTAAAAGAAGCGGCAAAGAAGGCGTTAGAACAAGATGAACCGGCTCTATTAAAACATGTAAATGGAGCTGTTATCGCTACGCCGATACATATTCAAAATCATATATTTGGTGTTTTATGTGTCAGTTTAAATAATGGGGAATTTGATGTTAATACAATAGATGTCATTCAAGCATTATCGAACCACGTTTCATTAATAATAGAAAATTTAAGATTAAACGAACAGCGCCGTGAACTCGTACGAATGGAAGAAAGAAATCGGTTAGCGAGGGATTTACATGATTCTGTTTCACAAAAATTATTTTCATTAACCTTTATGACAAAAGGTGCTGAAGCAGTTTTAAAAGGTCAAAATGAAAAGGTAGACCAATCTTTGCATGAGATACGTGAGTTATCGCAAGGTGCTTTAAAAGAAATGAGGACGTTAATTTGGCAACTACGTCCAGCAGGATTAGAGAAAGGACTATTACCAGCTTTAAAACAATATGGTGAAAGTTTGGGATTGAAAATTCGGGAACAAGTTACAGGTGTTCGTGATTTGCCGCGCGTAGTAGAGGAAGCGCTATGGAGAATTGGACAAGAAGCTTTAAATAACGTAAGTAAACATGCAAATGTGAGAGAAGCGACGATTTATTTCAAAGTGACGGAGAAGAATGTATCATTAGAAATAGTCGATCAAGGAAACGGCTTTGTAGAAAAGGATATAAAAGAGAAGAAATCACTTGGCATGACTACGATGCGCGAAAGAGTAGAATTAGTTGGTGGAACAATTAAAATTGTAAGTGATAAGAAAAGAACAAGTGTAAAAATAAACGTACCATTATGATGTGAAAATGAGGGAAGTTCGTGAAAATAAAAGTATTGTTAGTTGATGATCATACAGTTGTTTTAAAAGGATTAGCATTTTTCTTAAGTACACAAGAAGATTTAGCGTTAGTTGGAGAAGCAAGTAATGGGAAAGAGGCATTAGTGAAAGTAGGGGAGACAAATCCTGATGTTGTACTAATGGATTTATATATGCCCGAAATGGATGGTGTTGAGGCGACAGCATGTATCAAAAAAGAATATCCGGATGTGAAAGTAATTGTATTAACTAGCTTTTCTGATCAGGCGCATGTTTTACCAGCGTTAAGGGCGGGGGCAAGTGGGTATATTTTAAAAGATGTAGAACCGGATCAGCTTGTTGAAGCTATTCGAAGCGCATATAAAGGTAATATTCAATTACATCCGGATATAGCAAATACTCTTCTCTCTCAAACATTACCTGTGGAAGATAAGGAAGAAGAACCTTCTATTCAAGTGGATGTGCTAACGGCGAGAGAAAATGAAGTGTTACAGCTATTAGCGAAAGGGATGAGTAATAAAGAGATCGCTTCTGTTTTAGTTATTACAGAAAAAACGGTAAAAGCTCATGTAAGTAATATTTTGAGTAAGTTGAATTTATCTGATCGCACGCAAGCAGCATTATATGCAGTGAAAAATGGAATTGTATAAGACAAAAGTCGTAAGACCTAGTTCGCCTTTAGAAGGTGGACTTTTTTTATGGAAAAATACGTCTATGTGAGGACGAAATTGTCTTGATATAAAGATAAAATATGTTTGTAAGCAACAAAACAACAATTACAAGGGATACCTTTTTTGAAAGCATATAACAACAGAAGAGTGAGTACTAGGAGGAAAAACAGTGGCAACAGTTTTATTTGTAAAAGCAAACAACCGCCCAGCGGAACAAGCAGTTAGTGTGAAATTATACGAGGCATTTTTAGCAAACTATAAAGAAGCACATCCAAATGATACAGTAGTAGAACTTGATTTATATAAAGAAGAATTACCATATGTAGGCGTAGATATGATTAATGGTACATTCAAAGCGGGTAAAGGATTTGATTTAACTGAAGAGGAAGCAAAAGCAGTAGCAGTTGCAGATAAGTATTTAAATCAATTTTTAGAAGCTGATAAAGTCGTTTTCGGTTTCCCATTATGGAACTTAACAATTCCAGCAGTATTGCACACATATATTGATTATTTAAACCGAGCTGGTAAAACGTTTAAATATACGCCAGAAGGTCCAGTTGGTTTAATTGGAGATAAGAAGATTGCATTATTAAACGCGCGCGGCGGCGTATATTCTGAAGGTCCAGCAGCTGAAGTAGAAATGGCTGTTAAATATGTAGCAAGCATGATGGGCTTCTTCGGTGCAACAAACATGGAAACAGTAGTTATTGAAGGGCATAACCAATTCCCAGATAAAGCAGAAGAAATCATTACATCGGGTCTTGAAGAAGCAGCTAAAGTAGCAAGTAAATTTTAATTAAAAATAGAATCGTCACTCGAAAAAATCAGCATTAACAGATAAACGTTAATGCTGATTTTTTTATATTTTAAGTTCGTCAGCCAGTTTTTCTAGCTGAATCCGATCTTGTATGTAATAGGTTCTTCCGTCTTTTTTTAAGTAATTTTGTTGGCAAAATTGGTTTAATACATATAAAAGATGACGGTAGCTGACATTTAAGTATTCTGAAGCCTCGGTATGTTTTTCTATATAACTGTTATTTTGTTCTGTTAATAGAATAAACGCCGCTAATCGATTTTCGAACGGATAACTATTGTTTTTGGCGTAACTTTCTGTTCGGGTAATTGTTTTTTCGCCGATAAATTTGCATAGTTTCTGTAGAAAGGTAGCATCTTGCAATAAAAGATGCTGACAATCCTTAAGAGGAAGCGCTAAGCATATACAATCTTCAATTACTTCTACCGTTTTTGTAACAGATTCCACCCCAATTAACCCTAATTCTCCAATGAACGAAGGTGCTTGAATAAAGTTAATTAAGGAGACCTTCCCGTTCTTGTGACTCATATATATTTTCGCCTTCCCGGAAATTAAGTAATAAAGATAAGGAACGTCAACTCCTTCACTACATATCCTTTCTTTCTTTTGAAAGGAATGTAGTTCAGCATACGGTAAGACATTAAAAGAAAAAAGAGTATGGAAGTTGGAGGTTTGCATGTAATGAGAGATTTCTTCGCTATTTTTGCTAACTTTCATGTTTTCACCTCATGTTTAGTATGAGATATCTCCTATTATGTTTACAAGAAGGAATGATACGATTTACGTAAATTTGTTTTTGTAGAAAAGAGAGTGTGAGGGGTCTATGAAAAAATATAAAACACTGTTATTTGATGTAGATGATACATTGTTAGATTTTCAGAAGGCGGAGAAAGTGGCGTTACGTATGCTGTTTGAAGAGAAAGGGATTCCTCTAACTAGCGAGGTTGAAGGGCGGTATAAAAAAATTAATAAAAGCCTTTGGGATGCTTTTGAGGAAGGTGAAATAAACCGTGATGAGGTTGTAAATACACGGTTTTCGATTTTGTTTAAAGAGTATGGGGAAGAAGTAGATGGGATATTATTCGAAAATAATTATCGTAGCTACTTAGAAGAAGGAGACCAACTTATCCAAGGTGCGTTTGAATTTATAAATCAAATTCAAAGTGAGTACGATTTATATATAGTGACAAACGGTATTTCTAAGACGCAAGATAAACGTTTACGTAATGCAGGATTACATGCCTTGTTTAAAGATATTTTCGTTTCTGAAGATACGGGATTCCAAAAGCCGATGAAAGAGTATTTTGATTACGTTTTTGAACGAATTCCTAATTTTTCCCCTGAAGAAGGGCTCATTATTGGGGATTCGTTAAGTGCTGATATGAAAGGTGGATATGTAGCGGGAATTGATACTTGTTGGTTTAATCCAGAAAAGAAATCAAATAATAGAGAGATTGTGCCAACATATGAAGTACAAAATTTTGAAGAGTTATACGCGTTATTGAAGCAACGTGTGTAATAAAAAATAGGCAGTGGAACTTTAGTCCCTACTGCCTATTTTTATTCGTTTGTAGCTTCGTTGTTTTTAGGAAGTGGAAATGCATTACCAATCGCTGCCGCTCCAAGCATCGGTAATAGTAAATTGAGCGGGAAAAACATGAGTAATAGTAATGTTATAGCAATTGGTTTTCTTAATGCATAGCTTGAAATTGCTGTCGTGACGATGGCTACCGAAGCGATTGGATCTATCGGGATAATGGACGCTATAGCATATCCGATACTAGATCCAGCAAATATAATTGGGAAAATGTGTCCACCGCGCCAACCTGTATTTAAACAAACGGCAGTAATACATAATTTTAAAACCCCTGAAAGAAGTAGTACCCAGAAGGATAAATGGCTCCATTCAACGACTAAATCTTTTAATTGATGTTCTCCTGAGAATAACGTGTACGGGAGAAAAGTTCCTGTAATTCCTAATAAAATACCACCGATAATTCCAAGTGATAGTTTGTATTCCCTGAAGGGATGGATTAATTTCTCTAATGTGAATTCTAATTTGAAATAAAAGAAGCCAACTATAGCACCAATACTAGCAAGTGGTAGAAAGGCAATCCATTCATTAAGAGAAAGGGAACCTTCCCCAAAATCAACGATAAAGGACCCACGATTATCGAATTTACTAAGTAATAAATAAACGGAAAAACCAGCGAAAGTGGTAGCTAAATATACAATTGCTTTTTTTCCTTTAGGAAATTCGTTAATTTGTTCACCCTCATTTTCATTTGGAGCTAAATAACCGAATAATGGCGCGTTAAAAATTACACTTAAAGTAGCACCAATTCCAACCTCTGTTAGTTCATTCATTCCTTTTAAGGCGAATGTAAAGCGATCCCCTATCCATGTACAAAGTCCACCGATAATGCCAACAAGTGCTGCTTCGGGACCTAAGCTAGCTCCAAAGATTAAAACGATAATTGCAGTTAAAGTAGCTTTATGTACAAAACGGTATTCAATTCTACCTGTTTTTTTATATTCACCCATTACTTCCGGCATAAGACGTGGATATGTGCCGAAGTATTTTTGAGTTAAACCGACGAGAATACCACCGATAGTTGTTACACAAATAGTGTAATACGGGGGAGAAGAGAAGATTGTAGGTAAGTATCCCCAAATAAAGTGAATGCCGATATTTATTGTAACTAAAAATAGCCAGACTGTTGCTCCTACTATAGAGCCTAAAAGAATGCCGTATAGGACGAGTATATAGTGCATGTCCTTTGCGTTTGTCATGTTATACCTCCGTTATGTAAGTTCTAATGTCGAAAGGATTAAATATGCTACTGTGAAATGAAATGAATATGTATAGTATCTTTTTGAGAGGTTGGCTTATTCAATATATTGAGGTCTCGTGAGAATTTGAAATGTATACAGTTACACTACTTATTTAATTCTATATAGTAATCAGGAGTTTTAAAAGGTCTTTTTCAAATGAATATGGAATATATTTCTTTTGTTATGCATGTCAAATTCTTTGTATTTAATTTAGAACATTCAGAAAAACGGATTGACATTAGGAAATTATTGCTATAAAATCAACGGTAATTGCATAGTCTTATCAAGAAAAGGTGGAGGGACAGGCCCGACGAAACCTTGGCAACAGCCGTATAACGGAATTGTGCCAAATCCTGCAGGTAATAAAACCCTGAGAGATAAGAAAGAGCCTTTAGAGCGTGTTTTCAAACTGCTCCTTTCTTGTTTTCAGGAAAGGAGCAGTTTTTTTATCCCGCTTTAATGGGCAGTAAGACCCCCACCTCAAAATTCAGCGAAAGCAAAGAAA
>NZ_WBPF01000006.1:0-141144 GCF_008923725.1 Bacillus sp. CH140a_4T | reverse complement strand
TAGGTGGGGGATCAACTGCCCATAAAAGTCCGATTGGTTCAACTAATAATCAGTGGGGGATGAAGAAAACCCCCACTGATTAAAGTTTCACTTTATTTTGTATAAAAGAAAGGAGAATGAGAGATGGGAGAATCATGGGGAAAAGGAACAATTTGTGTGCAAGGTGGTTATACACCAAAGAATGGTGAACCGCGTGTTTTGCCACTTTATCAAAGTACAACGTATAAATACGATACTTCGGATGATTTAGCAGCGCTATTTAATTTAGAGGCAGAAGGATATATATATACGCGTATTGGAAATCCTACTTTAGCTGCATTTGAGCAAAAGTTAGCGGATTTAGAAGGTGGTGTAGGAGCTGTTGCAACGGCTTCTGGGCAGGCTGCTATTATGCTTGCCGTTTTAAATATTTGTAGTAGCGGAGACCACTTGCTTTGTTCTTCCACAGTTTACGGTGGGACGTTTAATTTATTTGGAGTGAGTTTGCGTAAGCTTGGTATCGATGTTACGTTCTTTAATCCGAATTTAACTGCTGATGAAATTGTGGCCCTTGCTAATGATAAGACGAAACTCGTTTATGCAGAATCGCTAGGAAATCCGGCGATGAACGTTTTAAATTTCAAAGAGTTTTCAGATGCAGCGAAAGAGCTAGAAGTACCTTTTGTCGTGGATAATACATTAGCAACTCCTTATTTATGCCAAGCATTTGAACACGGAGCAAATATTATCGTTCATTCTACGACGAAATATATTGATGGTCATGCAAGCTCTTTGGGCGGTATTGTCATTGACGGAGGGAACTTCGATTGGACAAATGGGAAATATCCTGAACTTGTTGAACCGGATCCAAGTTATCACGGCGTAAGTTACGTTCAAAATTTTGGTGCAGCAGCTTATATTGTGAAGGCACGTGTTCAATTATTAAGAGACTACGGAAACTGTATGAGCCCATTCAATGCATATATTAGCAATATCGGATTAGAAACACTGCATTTACGAATGGAGCGTCATAGTGAAAATGCTCTCGCAGTTGCTAAGTGGCTTGCTAACCATGAACGTATTGAATGGGTGAATTATCCGGGATTAGATAGTAATGAAAATTATTCGTTAGCACAAAAGTATTTGAAAAAAGGTGCTAGTGGAGTTTTAACATTCGGCATTAAGGGAGGATTAGAAGCAGCGAAAGAATTTATCGCAAATGTAAAACTAGCAACCCTCGTAACGCATGTAGCTGATGCACGAACTTGCGTTATACATCCTGCTAGTACAACGCATAGACAATTGAGTGCTGAAGATCAACGTTTAGCTGGCGTTACATCGGATTTAATTCGTTTATCGGTTGGTATAGAAGATGTTTCTGATATTATTGCAGATTTAGAAGCAGCGCTAGTCGGAGGCAAAGAACATGCCGATCATAATTGATAAAGATTTACCAGCTCGCAAAGTGTTGCAGGAGGAAAATATTTTTGTAATGACGAAGGAGCGAGCAGAAACACAAGATATCCGTGCATTGAAAATTGCTATATTAAATTTAATGCCTACGAAGCAAGAAACAGAAGCGCAGTTACTTCGTTTAATTGGCAACACCCCGTTGCAATTAGATGTTCATTTACTTCATATGGAATCACATTTGTCTCGTAATGTAGCACAGGAACATTTAACGAGCTTCTATAAAACATTCCGTGATATTGAGAATGAGAAATTTGATGGACTTATTATTACAGGAGCACCAGTTGAAACTCTTTCTTTTGAAGAGGTAGATTATTGGGAAGAGCTTAAACGTATTATGGATTATTCAAAAACGAATGTAACATCTACGCTTCATATTTGCTGGGGGGCACAGGCTGGTTTGTATCATCATTATGGCGTTCCAAAGTATCCTCTTAAGGAAAAAATGTTCGGTGTATTTGAACATGAAGTCCGTGAGCAACATGTGAAATTGTTACAAGGATTTGATGAATTGTTTTTCGCCCCGCATTCTCGTCATACAGAAGTACGAGAGATTGATATTAGAGAGGTGACAGAGTTAACATTATTAGCAAACTCTGAGGAAGCCGGTGTGCACCTTGTTATTGGGCAAGAAGGAAGACAAGTGTTTGCGCTCGGGCATAGTGAATATAGTTGTGATACGTTAAAGCAAGAATACGAACGAGATCGTGACAAAGGGTTAAATATTGATGTGCCGAAAAATTACTTTAAGCATAATAATCCAAATGAGAAACCGCTTGTAAGGTGGAGGAGCCATGGGAATCTATTATTCTCTAATTGGCTGAATTATTACGTGTATCAAGAAACCCCTTATGTATTATAAAAGAAGATTGTGTAACACGTGGCAACGTTTTCTTTGTAGTGATTACCTTATATTTTTCCGAATGTTCAAAAAACATTGTTTTTCAGATTTTTTACTCATATAATTTCATCTAAACACAATTTTTGAGGGGTGGACAGTATTATGAAAGAAATTCAAGTTGGTTTATTAGGTCTTGGGACAGTTGGTAGCGGTGTAGTTCGTATCATTACAGATCATCAAGAGCGACTTATACACCAAGTAGGTTGTCCTGTAAAAGTAACGAAAGTACTCGTACAAAATATTGAAAAAGAGAGAGAGGTAGAGGTACCTTCTACTCTATTAACACAAAATGCAAATGAAATTTTAGATAATCCAAATATTGATGTTGTCATCGAAGTAATGGGTGGCATTGATGATGCAAAAGCATATATTTTGCAAGCTTTACAAAGCGGGAAGCATGTTGTGACTGCCAATAAAGATTTAATGGCGTTACATGGGGCGGAACTGTTAGCGGTAGCAAAAGATAATAAAGCCGATCTGTTTTATGAAGCAAGTGTAGCCGGAGGGATTCCGATTTTACGAAGTATCGTAGAAGGACTTTCTTCAGACCTTATTACGAAAGTAATGGGAATTGTAAATGGAACGACAAATTTTATTTTGACGAAAATGTCAGATGAAGGGAGAGCATATAACGACGTGTTAAAAGAAGCCCAACAACTTGGATTTGCAGAAGCAGATCCAACATCAGATGTAGAAGGTTTAGATGCAGCAAGAAAAATGACGATTTTGGCTACTCTTGGTTTCTCTACAAATGTAGAGCTTGGAGATGTGAAGGTAAAAGGAATTACTTCTATTACAGAAGAAGATATTGAATACAGTAAGAGTTTAGGATACACGATTAAATTAATCGGTCTTGCGAAGCGAGATGGTGAAAAATTAGAGGTTACGGTTGAACCGACACTACTTCCGAATACACATCCTCTTGCGGCCGTACAAAACGAATATAACGCTGTATATGTGTATGGGGAAGCAGTTGGAGAAACGATGTTTTATGGGCCAGGTGCAGGAAGTTTACCGACAGCAACAGCTGTTGTTTCAGATTTAGTAGCTGTCATGCAAAATATTCGATTAGGTGTAAACGGAAATAGTGCGGTATCCCCGCAGTATAAAAAGGTATTAAAAGAGCCAGACGAAATTGTTGTGAAGAAATTTTTAAGACTTCATGTAAAAGATGAAATTGGTGTATTTGCAAAAATTACTTCGTTATTCTCTGAGCGTGGTGTTAGCTTTGAAAAGATTATTCAAATGCCGCTTGAAGAGAAAGGGAAGGCTGAAATTGTAATTGTAACGCATCGTGCGTCTCTTGCTGATTACGAGTACATTCTACATACATTGCAATCGTATGAAGAAATAGATTGTTTGAAAGCAAACTATCGAATTGAAGGGGATGCTAAGTAGTATCTCTTATCATAAAGCAGAAAGAGCCAATTAAGCAGCTTGCTTAATTGGCTCTTTTCTATTTAAAATCTTCGTGCCAACTTGAATGAATGCTTGGATAATCCAGCCTGTTGTAAAGGATAAAATGATTGTTCCAAAATAGATAGGTCCATCTAATAGGAAGCTTAATGTTAAAAATAAAAACGCTAACGAAATTTCTGTTCTTCTAAATGTCCATTTCTTTTTCTCGGCAACGGTTAAAACGAAAGCTTCTTGAGGTGCTGCGCAAAGGTTTGTAGAGACGTAAAGACCAATCCCAGCTCCAACGAATAGATTTCCGCAAATAAGTGTTATATATTTTGGAAGAGAGCGGATAGCGTCCATAATAGTTGGAATGGAACCGATCCAATCAACAAAAAGAGAAATAAGAACCATCGTTACAATTGTACCGATCGTAATTTGTTTTTTATTCCAAAAGAGTACGATAAGAGTAAAAGCAAAGTTAATCATGAAAATCCAAAAACCGATACTTATCCCGAAATTTTGATATAGTGCAATAAAGAAGGAATCATAAGGGCTAAGTCCAAAGGAAGTAATTGTCGTCATCATATTAATACCGATGGCGAGAGTGAGTAGACCGCCAATGAAAAATATATATTCTAATTTGAATCGAAGCATAGTTGTATATCCTTTCAAAATGTATTTGCTAGGAAAGGATATATTGTGGAAAGCTTACCAGGTCAAGGGAGAATTTTTGCAGAGAAGGGGAAAATGAGATGACAAATATAAGAAAGATTGCTGAACTTGCTGGGGTATCTGTTTCAACTGTTTCACGTGTACTGAATAATCATCCATATGTGAATGAACAGAAACGAAAAGAAATTTTAGCAATTATCGAAGAATTAAATTATACGCAAAATGTAAATGCAATTCATTTAGTGAAAGGAAAAACGAATGTCATTGGCGTGTTATTACCGCACGTAAATGATCAATATTATAGTGCTATTATCGAGGGAATATCAAAGGAAACAGCAAAAAATAATTATAATATGATGCTTTGTCAGACGAATTATAGTGAAGAAAGAGAATTAGAAATTTTGAATATGTTAAAAATGAAAAAGCTTGATGGGGTTATTATATGTTCCCGGGCAAATAGTAAGGAAAAGCTTGAAGAATATACGAAATTTGGTCCAATTGTTATGTGTGAAGAAATAGACTCGAATTTCATTTCGAGTGTGCATATTGATTACTATAAAGTGTTTTCACGCGGGATGAAGTGCTTAATAGATGCCGGTCATACAAGTATTGGGTATTGCATTGGAAGAAGTGATAGTATTAATAGTCAGAGAAGAAAACAAGCATATGAGGATTCGCTTCAACAGATTGCTGTAACACCGATAGAGGCCTGGAAGTTTAAGGGCTGTTTTACGGTGGAAGATGGGCGTAATGTAATCAGGGAATGGGCCTGTATGTCAGTGAAACCAACTGCGTTTCTTGTATCTTGCAACCATATTGCAGCGGGAATGGTAACGGAAGCAAAAAAACAAGGAATTCGTATTCCAGAAGATATTACGATTATCGGTTGTGATGATCAAGATGTCGCAGATATTTTAGGCATTACGACGATTTCGTATTGTAGTAAAAATGTTGGCGTGAAGGCATTTGAATTATTATATGAAAAGATTAGTGATGAGAAAATAGATGTAAAGCACGTAGAGTTATTGCCAGAATTAGTACATAGAGAAACAACATAATAGATAAGGTGTGAAAATCGCTTTTCAAAATGGCGTTTGGTATAATTATGGACAATCTATGAGGGCTAAAAGGGGTTTTAATATGAGATCAAAAGTAGTAAAAATAATTCTACTCATTACAATTGCATCTTTCTGTTTATTTGCATATGGCTTTGTTTCAGGTGTAAATGATGTTTTAAATCCGAAAGCTTCAAATTTAATTAAAAAGACCGATGTAGTGGCAAAAGAGAAAAAGAAAACGGGAACGTTACAAATCGTTAGTTTAGGTGATTCATTAACACGCGGTGTTGGTGATAAAGAAGGAATTGGCTACATTGGACGAATGAAAGAAGATTTGCAAAAAGATTATAAGCAAAAGGTTGCTTTAACGAACTTAGCTGTTAGTGGTGCAAAAATGCCGGATTTATTAAAACAAATGGAGAGTAGTGGCGCTCAATATTCAATTAAGCAAGCGGATATAATCGTTTTAACGATTGGAGGGAATGATTTATTTCCAGGTTGGGAATCGCTTGGAAAGATAGATTTAGAAACATACCGTCCTGATACAGAAACATTCCAGAATGAAGCGAAGAAAATTATAGAAGAAATTCGTAAGATAAATGCAGATAGCCCTATTTTTTGGTTAGGTTTATATAATCCTTTTGAAGATGTAGAAGATTTAAAAGGGTCTTCAAACATTGTTGTAGATTGGAATGCATCTTTAGAAAAATTAGCGTTAAATAATAAAAATGTGTATATTACACCGACATTTGATTTATTCCAAAACCGAGGGAAAGATTTATTATACTCCGATCATTTCCATCCGAATGAAGTAGGGTATACATATATGGCGGATCGATTAGTTCAAAATGTTGCGAGTAAATTAAAACTAGAACAAGGAGGGGTAAAATGACGACGATACTTTCCGTACGAGACGTGAAGAAGGTAATTGGAAAGAAGACAATTGTAGAGAATATTTCTTTCGATGTAAAACAAGGAGAAGTATTTGGCTTCCTAGGACCGAATGGCGCTGGAAAAACAACTACTATTCGAATGTTAGTTGGATTGATTAAAGAAACAGAAGGTACGATTTCTATTGGTGGTTATTCTATTAAGGAAAATTTCAGAGAAGCGATGCGTCAAATTGGGAGTATCGTTGAAAACCCAGAACTATATACATATTTAACGGGATGGGAAAATTTAAAACAATTTGCCCGTATGTTAGGTAGTATATCAGATGAACGTATTATTGAAATTGCTCAAATGGTTCATTTGGATGAAAGAATTCACGATAAAGTAAAAACATACTCACTCGGTATGAAACAGCGTCTTGGAATCGCACAGGCGCTTCTTGGAAATCCAAAATTGCTCATATTAGATGAGCCGACAAATGGTTTAGACCCAGCTGGAATTAGAGAACTTAGGGAATTTATACATAAGCTTGTGAAAGAAGAAAATATGAGTGTGTTTATTTCAAGTCACTTGCTAAGCGAAGTACAAATGATATGCGATCGTGTGGCGATTATTCATAAAGGCAAAATGATAACAGTTGCTAAGGTTGAAGAGTTAATTAAAACAGCAAGTGATCGCGTGGAATGGATTGTTACGCCGATTGGTAAGGCAAAAGCTATGCTAGAAGATGCTGAGGAAGTAAGAGAAGTGAGTATAGAAGGTGAGCGATTACTATGCCGCATGGATATTGCATCTATAAGTAGTTGGAATAAAAACTTTGTAGAAAATGAAATAGATGTACATAGCGTTAAGGAGCTTGTATTTACGCTAGAAGATTTATTTATTGAACTCACAAGGGGTGAGCAGCATGCGTGAATTTGCGAATCTAGTTTTAAATGAATCAGAAAAGATTTACCGCAAGAAACGTATTTTTGTTGTTATGCTTATTTTAGCAATCTTGATCCCGCTTTTTGTGTACGCGCAGTATCGTGAAATAGAAACGACACAAAAAAGACTAGGTACAACGGATTGGAAAGTTTCGCTGCAACAACAAATTGTTGATTCTCAAAACCGCTTGAACAACTCTAGATTACCAGAAGAATGGCGCGATTGGTTAAAGGTAAGAGTGGAGCAACAACAATATTATTTAGATCATGATATTAACCCAATGGCACCGGGCGCACCAACTTTTGTAAGGGCGTTTATTGAGCAAGGAATTACATTATTTATTCCACTTCTCGTAATGATTGTCGCTATTGATATTGTTTCAGGAGAACGAAGTGATGGAACGATGAAGATGTTACTTACGCGGCCGATTCGGCGCTGGAAAATACTCCTTAGTAAATACGTGACGATGTTATTTTTCATTTCACTCATACTGCTTCTTGTCGGTCTGTTTGCTTACGTATTATCAGGGCTTGTATTTGGATACTCGGGATGGAATTTACCTGTTTTAACAGGTTTTGTTATCGATAAGGAAACGTTAAATACGAATTTTGTACATCTTATTCCGCAGTGGCAATATGTATTAATGGCGTATGGACTAGCTTGGTTTGTTGCTATCGTTGTCGGAACTATATCATTTATGGTTTCTGTTTTAATTCGAAATACACCAGCTGGTATGGGCGTTATGTTAGCCGCGTTAATCGCAGGTGGCATTTTAAGCTCATTCGCAACGTCTTGGGAAGGTGCGAAATATATTTTTAGTGTGAATTTATCATTAACAGATTATCTATCAGGAAAATTACCTGCATTACAAGGGTTATCGATGGGATTTTCTTTAATGAATTTAACTGTTTGGGCAGTTGTGTCCCTGATTATTTCGTTTGTAGTATTTACAAAGCAGGATATGGTGAATTAATTGGACGGGAAGTGAGAGCGTGAAAAATGTTTTGAAAAATGATTGGGGGCCATTATTGGCACCAGAATTTGAGAAAGAATATTATCGCAAGCTGGCTGATTTTTTGAAAGAAGAGTACAGTACACATGTTGTTTATCCAAAGGTAGAAGATATTTTTAGCGCTCTAGCGTATACAAGTTATGAAAATACAAAGGTCGTTATTTTAGGCCAAGATCCATATCATGGACCGCATCAAGCACATGGTTTGAGCTTTTCGGTACAACCTGGTATTAAAACGCCACCGTCATTGCTAAATATGTATAAAGAACTTCGAGATGAATATGGTTATGAAATCCCGAATAACGGTTATTTAGTAAATTGGGCAGAGCAAGGAGTTTTATTATTAAATACTGTATTAACAGTTCGACAAGGTGAAGCAAATTCTCACAAAGGAAAAGGATGGGAGCATTTCACAGATCGTGTAATTGAGCTATTAAATGAACGTGAAAAACCGGTTATTTTCATATTGTGGGGACGTCATGCACAGGCGAAGAAAAAGTTAATTACGAATACAAATCATCATATTATCGAGTCCGTACACCCGAGTCCATTATCGGCAAGACGTGGCTTCTTTGGGAGTAAGCCATACTCTAAGGTAAATACGATATTAGCTAATATGGGCGAAAGAGAAATTGATTGGGAAATTCCAAATTTGTAAAGTGAAACTTTAATCAGTGGGGGTTTTGTTCATCCCCCACTGGTGATTAGCCTTCACCAATCGGGCTTTTATGGGTAGTTAAACTCGCACCTAGCTCCTTTGCCCTAGCCGAATTTTGAGGTGGGAGTTTTACTGCCCGTTAATGCGGGGTAAATAAAAAAGGTAGTTAACAGTCGTTAACTACCTTTTTACTATTGTTGTTCGTTCTTTAATTTTGCATCTAGTACAAACGTACCGAATGGGATAACTGATGAAACGAATGCCCCAAGTGCCCATAAAATTGATTTACGGTGTACGATTGTTACTTGAATTACTGCAAAGATGAATAGAATAAATAAAACACCATGAGCCATGCCTGTAATTTTAACGGCTGTTGCAAATCCTGCAAAATATTTTAATGGCATTGCTACAAATAATAGTAATAGGAAAGAAATCCCCTCAATTAAGCCAATTGCTCTTAATCGTCCGATTGGTGTAGATAACATGTAAAGTAGCCTCCTTTAACGTATGCTTGTATATAGTAAATTTGTATTCTTTTTCAAAATAAAATAGTCTATTTTGTTTCATTATATACAAAAAGAAAGTTTGCACTACGAGAATAGTGCAAAGTTCAAAATATAGTCACAAAAGCAGGACAATTTAAATAAAAACCTATTTGAAGTGTTTGACTTCAAATAGGTTTTGTGAATGAAAATATTAAACAAGTACTTCGTTTTTTAGTACAAATTTCTCTACAACTTTTGCAACGCCATCGTTCATATTTGTATCTGTTACGTAGTTGGCAATTTCCTTAATATCATCTGGTGCATTGCCCATTGCAACACCAAGACCAGCAAATTCAATCATCGCTTGGTCATTATAGCTATCGCCCATTGCGATAACTTCTTCACGCTTAATGCCAAGTTTTTGAATCAGTTGGTTTAAGCTCGTTCCTTTTGTAACACCGGCTTCAGTAAATTCTAAGAAGAATGGCTTAGAACGCATAACGCTTAATTGGCCTTCTAGCTGTTTTTGTAGTTTCTTTTCTACTACAATAAGTCGTTCAGCTTCTTTATTCATTAATACTTTTACTACAGGCTCTTTAACAGCAGTTTTAAAGTCATCTACTACAACAATTGGCATACCAGTAATATCGCCCTCAATTTCAGTATAAGGATTATTTTCTTCTGTTACGATATCATCGCCAATATAAGTATGAATCCATACATCTTCAGTTTTACTAATTTCAAATAGGTTGTGAACGATTTCAGGAGATAGCGTACTACTAAAGATTTCTTCGTTTGTTTTACAGTTAATAATTTTTGCGCCATTAAAAGATAGAATGAAACTGCCGTATTCTTCTAAACGGAGTTCTTTCGCTACATTGCGCATACCAAACGTTGGACGTCCAGAAGCAAGTACAACTTTTACACCTTGCTCTTGTGCAGTCATTAGAGCCTCTTTCGTACGAGGTGAGATAGTATGGTCGTCACGTAATAAAGTATCATCTAAATCTAAAACAATCATTTTATAAGTCATATTGAAAATTCCTCTCTTTGTTGAAATAGAAATAAAGTTTTATGAAGATATTGGGGAATATATAGTAAGACATCGAACTTCTTCATGTGAAGTTAGGAAAAGTTCTATATTGTTAGTATAAATTACCATGAGCATGTTGCCCATGATAATTTATACCGCTAACGCCTGATTAGCCTTCACTTTATCATTATCGTAACAACTCTAAAGATAGAGTGCAATAATGGAAGTTTTCCAATTTACGATGGTTGTTTTTCTATAGAACGAGAAAATAGTATTTCGAGCAAAATTGCCATTACAGATCCAAGAACGAGACCGTTACTTAAAAACGATGCTAAAAATGGTGGGAGCGTAGAAAATGCCCCTGCTGGAACAAACATAACCCCGACTCCTGTAAAGATTGAAAGACCCGCTACTTTAAATAATCGTTCTTTATTCTGTACTGTTTCGTATTCGCGAAAGGCAAGACCAATCATGCTTGCAAATACAGGGTAAATGGCAGCATATCCGACTGCGACAGGTATCGCCGCGAAGAATGAAGTAATCTTTGGGAATATACTAACGAAAATAATAAAGCTTGACCCTAGCATAAATGGGAGTCGTTTATAAATATTAGTCGTTGCAATAAATCCTGCTGATCCAGAAATCGCGACAGGTCCAATAGCTGAAAAAAGGCCGCCTAGCAATTGATTTATTCCTGTTATAATGCCGGCTTGTTTGAAACGATCTGGTGCTGCATTCTTTTCATACTTAGAGACAATCCTTTGCACAACGCGAATACTTGCTAACATATTTGTTAGAAGTAATAGTGTAACGAAAACTACCGTAATTGCCATGTTCCATTCAATACGAGGCATTCCGAAAACAAATAGAGACGGAAAACGGATTATATCTGTCACAGGCGTTACTGGATTAGATAATCCGAAGCATGCGAATAATATCCAGCCGCAGACGATACTGAAAAGAACGGAATATTGCCCAATAATAGGTAGCTTCATGATGAAAAAGGATAGTAAAATAACAATGAGTGAAAGAATAAATACGTCAGCTTGTACTTCTGTATGTTGTCCGTCAAGGCCGAACATCCCCTTTAAGAAGGACCCGCTAAGTTGCGCGACAAGAAGAAATAAATATGTTCCAATGACTGTCGGTGTGAAATAGCGAACTAGTTTATCGATGAGTCCAAAAACACTAAGAATAATACAAATGATTCCGCTTAATAGGAAAGCGTATTGAAGGACTTTAAGTGTTTCATTGCTGGATCCAAATAATACGACACCTAAACTTGCATAAAGGGAGAAAATGCCCCACCAAAGGCCTGCAGGACCTTCTTGAATAGGAAGTTTATGTCCAAATATAGCTTGCAGTAGGCCAGCAAAGCCAAGAACAAATAATGTTCTTTGTACGAATGCAATAGCTTCAGCACCATCGAGGCCATAACTAGTTGCGACGCTAATTGGTACAATAAGGCTCCCAGCTAAAATAAATAGCGCCCATTGTAAGGCGGAAAGAAATGTTTTCATTATATCAACCTCTTTCATAGATTCCGTATCTAGTATATATGTATTTCATTTCTACTGGCAAAGATTGTAGATAGAGAAAAGAGTTGAAACACGATATGAATGCACGTAAGCAATTATGGATAGCAGTTATATGTATGACCTTTGTTGTAATTCTAGGAACGTTAGGATTTATGACGAAGGTATTGAGAATCCGCTAACAGTTCATTATATTGATACAGTATTGTATGGTGTGGAGCAGTCATTTGTAATCGAAGAAATTGCAGTCGGCGAGGGCTTTATTTTAGCTAGTAAATCGTTACTAGAGATTGATGTGAGAAATCAATTTGATGTAACAATTTTAGCGATTTTGAGAAATGGGAATGTTATACATAATCCAACGGGGCAGGAAAAACTAAAAGAACATGATATGATAATAGTATTTGGTTCAGTAGAGAAGCTGGGACAATTTGAGAAAGAACTACAAAGTAAGGGGTGAAAAGGAATGCAAATATCGAGTGATAAAATTTTAAATAAAATGGCAAATGAAATTGCAAAGGCAAAAAGCAGCGAAGGGCAAAAATCAAAAGAGCATGTATTAGTTGTGCGTGCTTTATGTGATTTACTATTAGATGAGCAGGTTGAATCTTCTGCGTATAAAGAGCCGCAAATTCAATCACAAATAATTGGATCACAGCCTATAACAACAGTTCAACCAGTTATGCCAGTTTCTGGTGAACCTGTGTATATAAAAGAAGAAGGTGCAAACGGTAATTCATTATTTGATTTTTAAGGATTAAATCGTTTGGCTTATATGAAAAAATTGCTTATGATAAAGGTAAAAAAGGGGAATTAAGATGAAAATTTTCTTTTTACTAGGTTGTATTGCGGCAGGACTAGCTGTTGCTTTAGGGGCTTTTGGAGCACACGGTTTAGAAAATAAAGTTTCTGCAAAAATGTTAGAAGTTTGGAAAACAGGCGTTACATATCAAATGTTTCATGCAGGTGGACTATTCGTAGTTGCTTTATTGATGGATAAAATTCAATCATCACTTTTAACTACTGCTGGCTGGCTTATGGTAGCTGGAATTATTATGTTTTCAGGCAGTTTGTATGCATTAAGTACGACAGGTATTAAATTCTTTGGCCCAATTACACCTCTTGGTGGTGTAGCGTTTATTGTGGCATGGATCTTAGTCGGAACTGCAGTTGTAAAAGGGTTATAAAAAACAAAAGCTGGCATATGCCAGCTTTTTTTATGGTCTTGGAGCATAAGTTGCTTGTTGACTAGGTAAATACGTAATTTCTTCTGGGAATTCCACATAATCTAAGTAAATCATTAATAGTAAATAACGTTTCCCTGATTGCGGCTCACTAATTACGATATGGTCACGGCCAGCTGCTTCGATAATACCTGTATAAGATTGTGTACCGAGCGAACTGCCACGCTCATAAGTCATTACAACCGTAGCTTGCTTACCCTTGTTTAAACGAAGGATATTTTCAATATAGGATTGTTCTAGAGGTAACATGCCTTGAGATATTGCATATTGAGCTTGAGCTGCTTGTTGTTGCATTGCTTGCTGTTGTTGTTGCTGCTGTTGCGTCATTTGTTGCGGTTGTACATA
This sequence comes from Bacillus sp. CH140a_4T, assembly GCF_008923725.1. Lineage (GTDB taxonomy): Bacteria > Bacillota > Bacilli > Bacillales > Bacillaceae_G > Bacillus_A. The sequence goes on along the minus strand of NZ_WBPF01000006.1, from coordinate 127,533 downwards.
AGTTCCAGATGGTTGATAAAAACCTGTTCCATAGTACGGATTTTGTTGCTGTGCCATTCAAAAATCCCTCCTCATTTTCATTCCTTAATATACGCTTGGACAGTCTCCGGCAGATGGCTGGAAGAAGCAGTGCTTTTTGAAGCGACCAGAGTTTTGTTGATTATACCAAGTTGGCGGACAAGGGCCTTCCGGTCTAAAAAACCATAAGGAAAAGTTGGCGGGCCAAAAACGTTGTCCTTGAATCGTTCGCCTTGCTAATGCGATATCTTGTTCTCTTGCACGCTGATAAAAATACCCTTTTTGCGTTGCCTCAAAACCGCCAGGATTTTGATAAACCATTTGACGTAAATTACGTATTTTTTTAAAATCTAAACAATTTCCGCGGACACGATTTACCCCTACGTTTCCGACCATTAACATTCCTTGTTGTCCTTCTCCTTCGGCTTCAGCACGCATCAGTCTAGCTAATAACTTTACATCTTCTTCGTTATAAGCAATAACACCCATTATGTGTCACCTCTCTTTTTGGAATACCTTGTGGAAAGAGGTTTATTTCTAGATGAAGTGTGTAACGATTACTAGTTCATACGTATGAGAAAAAGGACTCAGATATGACAACCAAACGAAGTTTTACATGGAGAGAGGAAAATAAAAAAAGCTAGCGTGAGCTAGCTTTTCATCATTAAAATACTTTAGACCATAAGTTTGAGAAGAAATCTCCGATAGAGCGCATTGTTAATACGAACCAATTTGCCTTTTCAACTTCTTTTGTCGTTTTTGCAGTAACTTTCATACTTTTACTACCGTCTAAGAAACCATATTTATCAGTTGATTCTAAAGTAATTGAGCCTACTTTGGCATCTTTCTTAATAGGAGCAACTAAATGTCCATCTTCAGCAAGGGATTTATCTACTTCAGTCCCGATTTTATAAGGATCTTTGCTACCTTTTTTCGCAATTACTGTTATTTCTTTTTCCGGTGTAACAGTGACTTGATCTTCTTTTCCTTTTACTACAGAGATTGTATTGTTTTTATCAACCGTTAGCTTTTGTTTTTCGAAGTTATTAAATCCGTATTCAATTAATTCGCGAGATTCAGTGAAACGCTCGTCCATTGATTTTGTTTTTATAATTACTGAAATAAGACGTAAGTCGCCACGTTTAGCAGTAATAGTGAATCCGTATCCAGCAGTATCAGAACTACCAGTTTTTAAACCATCTGTTCCTTCATAAGAGAAAGCCGCACCTGGCAACATCCAGTTCCAGTTTTCCATACGAATTGGTTTCGGATGATTATCTGGGAAGTTTCTAAATCTTTGTTTTGTATCCTCTAGCATTTTTGGATACTTTGTAATCATTGCTTTTGAAAGCATACCCATATCGCGAGCTGACATAGAATTTTCTCCATTCGGATCAGTTCCTTCAGGATGTTTTCCTTTTAAGTCAGCGTTATTTAACCCAGTAGCGTTTACAAATTTATATTTCTTTAATCCTAGTTTTTTTGCATGTTCATTTGCCATATTTAAGAAGTTTTTCTCACTTCCTGCAAGAAGTTCTGCTAAGGCAATACTAGATCCGTTTGCAGAGAAGATAACGATAGAATGATATAGTTCTCTTACAGTATATTGACGTCCCTTTTCGAATGGAACGTTAGAGAATTCATTATTACGTGAAACTTCATAGGCGTAATCAGAAATGTTTACCTTTGTATCCCAAGTCATTTTTCCTTCTTTAATTGCTTCTAACACGGCATAAACAACAATTAATTTTGACATACTAGCGATAGCTAGTAATTCATCTGGATTTTGTTCATGCAGTATTTTTCCTGTATCTGCATCAAATAGAAGTGCAGCAGCTGCCTCAATGTTTATTTTTTCTTCTGCATGGGATGTTGTTACTCCTAAGGAAGAAATTGACAATAGAAACGCTAGTAAAATAGACAAGATTTTCTTCATATACATTATCACCTTCGCATCGTTATTAGCATGTAGCTCGTACCATTTTAGCATAAATTTGGATATAGAAAGGTTACAATTTTGTAAGGTATTTGAAAGGGATTTGTCGATTTTTGTTCAAATTTGCGTAGAAAAGAAGTTTTTTGAGGAGAAATATAGAGGGTAATAAAAAAAGGAACGAATTTCGTTCCTTTTTATGATCTATATGTGTAAAAATTTCTCTACCTTTTCGTCTGGTAAAATGTTTCCAACGAAAAATGTTCCGAATTCACCATAACGAGCACTTACTTCATCGAAACGCATTTCATATATAAGTTTTTTAAATTGAAGAACATCGTCAGCAAATAATGTTACGCCCCACTCAAAATCGTCGAATCCAACAGATCCTGAAATAACTTGGCGTACTTTACCTGCGTACTGGCGACCGATTTTACTATGACTGTACATCATTTTTTTACGTTCTTCCATAGGAAGCATGTACCAGTTGTCATCACCTTGGCGACGCTTATCCATTGGGTAGAAGCAAATGTGATTTGCTTTTGGTAGTTCTGGATATAAGCGAGCTAAGATTTGTGGATTTTGGTATGGATCTTCATCAGCTGGAAGGTAGTTGCTTAGTTCAACAACAGATACGTAAGAGTATGCAGGAACCATATATTCAGCTAATGTTGTTTTATTCAATTCTGTCTCAATTTCATTTAACTCTTCCATTGTTGGACGTAAAATCATAAGCATAATATCAGCTTTTTGGCCAACAACTGTATACATTGCATGACTGCCTTTTTTTGCAGTAGCTACTTCGTTCCATTTTTCAACGACATTTAAAAATTCAGACACAGCTTGTCCGCGTTCGTCGCTAGATAATGTTTTCCATGCAGCCCAATCAATAGAACGTAAATCATGTAAACAATACCAGCCATCTAACGTTGTTGTTGCTTCACTCATTCTATTCACCTCAGTTAATGATAGTTTTACACGTTAACTATAGCATATATAGTTTTAAAATTATCTATATAAAGCCTTGGCGCATAAAATTGTCACATTTAAATTTACTTGAAGATAGGAGGAGATAAGGCTTAAAGGAGAATTATTTCTATGCTGAATTTTATGAAAATATAATCATTTTCATTTTATCTATTTTTTGGGAGCTATAAGTTTAAAATATAGAGGAAAAGCAGTATTCTTAAAGATAGAGTTTTTTTAACATATGTAGGAGGGTTTATTCGTGAGCAACTTATTTACAACAGTAAAAGAAAAAGTTCAAGGAAAAGGCATTTCTATCGTACTTCCTGAAGGAACTGATGAAAGAATTTTAGGCGCTGCAGAGCGTTTAGCAAAAGAAGAGTTAGTAAAACCAATCTTAGTTGGTAATAAAGAAGAAATTAGCGCAAAAGCTGCTAGCATGAATTTAACATTAGCAGGCGTTGATATTTATGACCCAGCTACATACGAAGAAATGGATGCAATGGTAGCATCTTTCGTTGAACGCCGTAAAGGTAAAGCAACTGAAGAAGACGCTCGCAAAATCCTTAAAGACGAAAACTACTTCGGTACAATGCTTGTATACATGGGCAAAGCACACGGTTTAGTAAGTGGCGCAGCTCACTCTACAGCTGATACAGTTCGTCCAGCACTTCAAATCATCAAAACAAAACCAGGCGTTACAAAAACTTCTGGCGTATTCATCATGGTACGTGAAGAAGAGAAATATGTATTCGCTGATTGTGCAATTAACATTGCACCAAACAGCCAAGATTTAGCTGAAATTGGTATCGAGAGTGCGAAAACTGCTGAACTATTCGGTATGGATCCACGTGTTGCTATGTTAAGCTTCTCTACAAAAGGTTCTGCGAAATCTCCAGAAACAGAAAAAGTTGTAGAAGCAACTCGTATTGCAAAAGAAATGGCACCTGAATTAACTTTAGATGGAGAATTCCAATTCGACGCTGCATTCGTACCATCTGTAGCTGAGAAAAAAGCTCCAGGTTCTACAATTAAAGGTGATGCTAATGTATTCGTATTCCCAAGCTTAGAAGCTGGTAATATCGGTTACAAAATCGCTCAACGTTTAGGTAACTTCGAAGCAGTAGGACCAATCTTACAAGGTTTAAACATGCCTGTAAATGACCTATCTCGTGGATGTAACGAAGAAGAAGTGTATAAGTTAGCTTTAATTACAGCAGCTCAAGCACTTTAATTCTATAATGAATTGAAATAAAGACCGTCGCTATTATAGCGACGGTCTTTATTTTTCTAAGCCAAGTGCTTTATTATTACGATCAATAATACGTTGTAAATTCGTCTCATATAAAGGTATTTCATCTATTGTTAATTGAGATGGTGTTAACTTTGGAGCGAATTGCTGCAGTGTTTTTAAAAGGCGCATCATTAAATCTTGTACTGTAATGGTTTCGCCAAGTAATTCTGAAAGTGAAGCCATCGTACTCGGTACAATTTCAGGATACGTAAAGCGTGTTTCTTCTCCTTGAATGGCTAGGTTGTAGAAATCACGAACGAGTGCGGCACGCTCAGAGCCACTTCCTGTAGCGCAGAGATAAATTTGGACAGCGACACCACCGCGAATACGGCGCTGTGAAATGCCAGCAAATTTTTGGTTGCGAATACTTAAGTCATAGCTACCAGGACAGTAAGAACCAACAATTTCTTTTGCCTCGATCGTAACATCGTAATCGTTTAACATTTCCTTAATTAAATGCCACATTGTATCGTATCCAAGATCAATATCGATACCTTTTTCTGTCTCTTGGAATAAAAGTGATACGTTTAAAACACCTTCATCAAGTACGACTGCAAGTCCACCGGAATTACGAACGATAACATTGAAGTTGTTTTCTTGTAAAAAGGAAATACCTTCTTCCAAGTGTGGTAGGCGTGAATCTTGAATGCCAAGAACAATTGTATTGTGATGAACCCAAGAACGCATTGTTGCAGCTGATTGACCATTTCCAATGCTTGTGCACAGTGTGTCATCCATTGCGAATGACTGCAATGCATGGAATGTTGGTCCCAAACTAGACTGATCTACAATACGCCACTCTGGCTGAGATAAAATGGAACGGGAATTGCTCATATAACTAACCCCTTATCTTTAAAATGACAATCTCTATTATAGCAAAAAATAATGAAATTAGTTTTTAAGAGGGAACCTTACTGAATTGTAAGGTTGTTGTAAGGAAAGTGAATTGGTTAAACGAGCTACGATAGTTAAACTAAGAGATGTAATTATGATTTTAGGAGGAATACAAATGAAAAAAGTGAAATTAGGACTCGTAGCGATTATGTCAGCTGCTGTATTTAGTGGTTGTTCTATTATGGATATGATTGCACCACAAGCAACAGGCGTTGTTATGTATGGAGATGAAACAGGCGTTCAAAAAACAATGGATCAATATAAAGATAAAATTGAATCTCAAAATAAATTTGAAGTAAAACTAGGTACTGTTAATGAGAAAAAGGTTTTAATTATGGATAAAACAACAGCTGAAAAGATGGTAAAAGAAAACATGCTGAAAAAAGTAGTGAAAGAAGATGTAGAACCTATTAAAGCATTGCCGGCTATTTCTGATGAAGCTGGAATCGTATTTGCTAAAGAGGAACAAAAAGATGTAGTAATTGATGGAAAGAAAATGAAGTATGAAGGTAATGTAGTGATTGGTGATGCGCGTAAATATACAGATATGTATGCGGTCGTTAGTGATACGGAATATGCAAAAATAAGTGAACCGGTAAAAACAATTGGTTTAGCAGCTTTTAAAGAGAATCCAAAGGAAAAGATTTTCCCAGATATAAAGAAAGGTTCTAACGTAGAAGAAGCACATATGGTGGAAGTGAAATAATAAAAAGGATGCATGTCATGCATCCTTTTTATTCTGCAATTTTTTCTAAATTACCGTTTCGATCCATTCGGAAAGATGTTTGAGAACGTTCTTCGTCATCCATGACTGCCAACTTACGAGCGCGGTTCATAATGTTCATAAGTGTTTCGTAATCTTCTTGTACAGTATGAGATTGTTGTTCTAATTTTTCTAGTTTCTTTTCTAGTTCTTCATTTCGAAGGATTTGTGATTTAATTTCTTGTTTCAATCTCGTATTCTCGTTTTCAAGAGCTGTCACTTTTATATTTGAAGATCCGACTGTTTGTAAAAAATAAATAACATCTTGCATGGTCATAGAGCCCTTTGCAGCAGGAACAGTAGATTCTTGATATGGAATAGCTTCTTTATATGGTACAGTTGTTTCTTCTTGTACGAATTCTTCATAATCAGTTATCGCATCTGAAGCTGGTGGTGTATAAAGTAAACGTTTTTTCGCTTGTTCACCGCTTGCAGCACGCATTTTATCTTTACGATGTTTTTTTGCTAGTTGAAGAGCTTGTTCATAACTATAGCGAACAACAGCATTCCAGCGGAAACCACAGGCAGCCGATGTACGATTTAACCTGTCTCCTACTTCCTCAAATGCATTTAATTGCGTACTTCCTTCTCGAACGTGACGAAGTACAGTTTCAGCAAGTAATAAATCATCCTCATCCGTCCAAGCATCTTGTCTTACTTTCATAGATTCAACTCCCTTTCTTTTTATGAACTTCCTATTTTTATAATGGGCAAAAAAATGAGCTTTTATACAAAGCTTTTAAAAATATGGTAGATTTCGATGAAAGGTGAAAATTTTGCTATGAATGATGAGAACTTCTGTAGGAGAGCATATAAAATATGTAGCATTATATGAAGGAAGAGCCTTTTAGGGAAACTTGCAACGAGCTTCAAAGAGCGGTAAAATACCATTTAGTGTTTACTTTTAAATGTACTTGAGAAAAGTTTGAAATAGAGGAAGTGTTATATAATGGGAAACGAATTTCGTGTGTGCGATGATTGTCAGGCAACGAACGTTAAAACGTTAATTCCAAAGTTAAAAAAAGTAGATTCATGTGCAAAGATTGAAGTTGCATGTCAGTCTTACTGTGGTCCTGGTCGTAAAAAATCATTCGCATTTGTAAATAACCGTCCAGTTGCGGCGCCAACAGAAGATGAATTAATTGTAAAAATTGAAGCAAAGTTAAATAAGTAAGAACAAGAAGAGTGAACAGATTACTCTTCTTTTTTTATGCCCATAAGAGGGAAGATTTATTCTTTGGAAGCTTAACGAGTGATGGCTTAATAGTTAGTGACAGATAGATATCACCTACTCATTAAGGTTTAAGTCTATATGAATTTGTATTTCAAAATAATAGTTGACAGTCTTTGGAAGCGATAGGTAGAATAGAAGTGTCTGATTCTGAGAATCATTATCAGGAAAAGGTCGATTTAGCTAATTTTTTTATTACTATTTGAGAATAAATTTCATTTCATTAAATTAAATATATGTTGTTGGTTAGGATGGTTGAGGGATGGAAGCGAGCGTAAGGAATATAGGACAACAAGAAGAGAATGTGAAAGAGATTAAGAGTAGACCGCTCATTGCTTCTATTATTTTAGTGGCAGGTACCATTTTGTTAGCTTTAAGCATGGCATTGTCTATTTCGTTTGGTGCTGCAGATATTAGTCTAAAGACTGTATGGCAAGCTTTGTTTCAGTTTGACGGTTCTATTACGCATCATAACGTAATTCAAGAACTTCGCATGCCTAGAGCAATAGGGGGCGTAGTTGCAGGTGCCTTTTTAGCAGTATCAGGGGCAATTATGCAAGGCATGACGCGAAATCCACTTGCTTCGCCATCATTAATGGGGATTACAGATGGAGCTGTATTTGGAATTGCAATTATGTATGCATTCTTCCCTAATTCACCTTATTTAATGTTCGTTATCGCATCTTTTATTGGGGCTGCGTTTGGGGCGAGCATTGTATATGGGATTGGATCTTCTTCACCAGGTGGATTAACACCTGTGAAATTAGCTTTAGCAGGTGCAGCAATTAGTGCTTTATTAGGGGCTATTTCATCTGGAATTGCGCTGTATTTCAATCTTGCCCAAGAGGTGAGTATGTGGAATGCAGGCGGAGTTGCTGGCGTGAAATGGGAAAGTATTAATATGTTAGTACCGATTGGGCTTGTTTGTCTCTTTATTGCAATTATGATGTCAAGGTATATTACAATTTTAAGCTTCGGTGAAGAAATTGCGATTGGACTTGGTCAAAATACGACATTAATTAAATTTATCGGAACAGTACTTGTTCTTGTGTTAACAGGTTCTGCAGTTTCTATGGCAGGATCAGTTGGATTTGTTGGACTTGTAATCCCGCATATGACTCGTTTCCTTGTAGGCTCAGACTATAGATGGGTTATTCCATGTTCTGCGGTCTTAGGCGGGCTGTTAATTGAATGTGCAGATATGTTATCTCGCGTTATTAATCCGCCGTTTGAAACGCCAATTGGAGCAATTACAGCGCTAATTGGGGTTCCATTCTTCCTCTACTTAGCACGTAACGAAGGGAGAGGAAAGATGTGAGGACAAGTGTCTTAACAAAAAAGAACGTTTCTATTTTAACAATTTTAGTAGGATTAATCGTTACTGTATTTTTAGTGAGTTTAAATACAGGGACATTTAAAATCCCGCCAATGGACGTATTAAAGTCATTGGTTGGACTTGGGGCTGAAGATCAGTCTGTTATTTTATTTGAATTCCGTATGCCACGTATGGTTATTGCTATATTAGTTGGGTCTGCTTTAGCTATGTCAGGGGCGATTTTGCAAGGATTATCGCGAAATCCACTTGCTGATCCAGGTATTATCGGTATTAACGCTGGAGCGGGATTAACAGTCGTTATTTTCGTCTACTTTTTCTTCGGAAAAGTTGGGACTGGTACATTTTTATCTGTATTTATCCTTCCATTCTTCGCGTTAGTTGGAGCGATACTAGCAGCGGTTATCATTTATTTACTAGCATGGAAAGACGGCGTTTCATCAACACGATTAATACTTGTCGGTATCGCTGTTGCAGCCGGATTTGGTGCTGTTAGTTTAATTTTTTCTATGAAGATGACATCTAACGATTTCCGTTTTGCGACAATTTGGTTAGCAGGAAGTCTATGGGGCACAGATTGGAAGTTCGTACTAAGTGTACTTCCATGGATGGTTATTTTCTTGCCGCTTGCTATTAGTAAGGCCCACATATTAAATGTAATGAACCTAGGCGACTCCACAGCTGTTGGCCTTGGTGTAAATGTAGAAAAAGAAAGACGTAAATTATTATTTATTGCAGTGTGTTTAGCTGGTGCATCTGTCGCTGTTGCTGGAGGAATTGGTTTTATCGGGTTAATGGCTCCGCATTTAGCGAGGCGCCTTGTTGGTGGTAAACATCAAATTATGCTGCCTACTGCTGCACTAATAGGGACGTTTTTACTTTTATTCGCAGACGTAATTTCAAGAAGCGTGTTAACCACTTCAGAAATACCGGTCGGTCTAGTTATTTCTGTAATTGGTGCACCGTATTTTATATACTTACTTATGAGGACAAAATAAAGGGAGGCTTTTTGCATGGCAACTTTAGCAGTTGATGCGGTATCTGTTGGCTATAATGAAGGGTTAATTATTGATGGATTAACAGTTGAAATTCCGGAAGGGAAAATTACAACGATTATTGGACCAAATGGTTGTGGGAAGTCCACATTATTAAAAACGGCTTCTCGTATTTTGAAGGCGAAAAAAGGTACTGTTTATCTTGACGGAAAAGCAATTGAGAAGCAACCAACGAAAGAAATCGCAAAGAAAATGGCGATTTTACCACAGACTGCAGAAGTGCCAACTGGCCTTACTGTGTTTGAACTTGTTTCATATGGTCGCTTTCCTCATCAAAAAGGATTTGGAACATTGAAAGAAGAGGATTATCGCTACATTCATTGGGCACTTGAAGTGACGGGAATGACAGAATTCGCAAATCGTTCAGCAGAGGCGTTATCAGGTGGACAACGTCAACGTGTATGGATTGCGATGGCTCTTGCACAAGGAACAGAATTACTCGTATTAGATGAACCGACGACGTACTTAGATATGGCGCATCAATTAGAAGTATTAAATTTATTGAAAAAGTTAAATGAAGAAGAAGGTAGAACGATTGTTATGGTTATCCATGACTTAAACCATGCTTCTCGTTTCTCAGATCATATGATTGCATTAAAAGCAGGTAAGTTAATGAAACAAGGAACGCCAGATGAAGTGATGACAAGTGAAACACTTCGTAACGTATTTGAGATTGAAGCTCAAATCGTTCCATGTCCAGTAAACTGTAAACCGATTTGTTTAACATACGATTTAATGATGATTAATAATCAATTACGTAAAAAAGCATAAGTAGAACCCCCTCTTAAAGAGGGGGGACTTCTAATGGACGTTGAGCTTCTTATATATGAATGGGAAGTTGAACGCCCTTTAGAATGGGTTATTAACAACAATTAATAAATATATATTGATTGATTGTTATCCGCGTTTCTTATAATTCATTGCAACTTATAAGAGAAATACAGCTAGAAGGAGTGGGAACATGAAGAATTTTAAAATGGCACTATTAGCAATGGTACTAGTCGTAACTTCAGTACTATTTGCAGCTTGTTCTAACAAAGAAGAAGAGAAGAAAGCAGATGCGAAGGATGCAAAGACTGAAGAGCGCACTGTACAACACGCAAAAGGGGAAATTAAAATCCCTGCAAATCCAAAGAAAATTGCTGACCTTAGTGGTTCAACAGAAGAATTATTAATCTTTGGTATGAAACCAATTATTACTGCTAATACATCTCAAGAAAAAATTGATGCACATATTGAAAAGAAATTAAAAGACGTAAAACCAGTTGGCTCTGCTTGGGGCGATAAAATTAACATCGAAGCAGTAGCTGCTGCAAAACCAGACTTAATTCTTGTAAACAATCGTCAAGAAAAGATCTATGATCAATTATCTAAAATTGCACCAACAGTTATGTTAAAAACTCCATTAGACCAATGGCGTCCAAAATTCGAAGAAGTAGGTCAAATCTTCGGTAAAGAGAAAGAAACGAAAGAATGGTTCAAACAGTATGATGAAAAAGCAAGCAAATTACATGACAAAATCGTTGCGAAAACTGGCGATGCTAAATTCATGAAAATGGCTGCATATCCAAATGCTTTCCGTGTATACGGTGACTACGGTTACGGTAGCGTAATCTTTAACGACTTAAAATTGCCAGCAGTTAAAGGTACACCGACGGATAAACCATTAGTACAAGTACAAAAAGAAGCTTTAATCGATTACAATCCAGATTACTTATTTGTATTTACGACTGGTGACGGTTCTCAGCGTCTAAAAGAATTCCAAGAAGAATCAATTTGGAAAAATATGAATGCTGTTAAAAACAACCACGTATTTACAATTAAAAACGAAGACGTAAACAAAGGTTACTTCCCTCTAGGTAAAGAAATGATCTTAGATGAAGTTGCTGAATTCGTTTTAGGTAAATAATGTATAAAAAGAAATCACTTTTACTCTGGTAAAAGTGATTTTTTCTTTATATAAGGGCAATTAATATAGTCTTTCGTTTCTTTCTGTTTCCTATTTCGTTTATAATATATAGTAAGAATGCAGTAAAGAAAGGGGGATGTCGGAAGGTGGTATATTTAAACGACAAACTCAGCGAAACAAAAGTGTTTAAAGACCCGGTACATAAATATGTGCACGTGCGCGATCGCGTTATTTGGGATTTAATCGGAACGAAAGAATTTCAACGCTTGCGCCGTATTAAGCAGCTTGGAACGACATTTTTTACATTTCACGGTGCGGAGCATAGTCGCTTTACTCATTCGTTAGGTGTATATGAAATTATTCGTCGTATGATTGATGATGTGTTTGATGGCAGACCGAATTGGAATGCTGAAGATAGATTGTTATGTTTATGTGCGGCATTACTTCATGATGTCGGTCACGGCCCGTTTTCTCACTCGTTTGAAAAAGTATTTTCATTAGATCATGAGAAATTTACGCAAAAGATTATCGTTGGAGATACGGAAATTAATCGTGTATTAAGCCGCGTGGATAAAGATTTTCCGCAAAAGGTAGCCGATGTAATCGGAAAAACATCTACTAATAAATTAGCGATTAGTATGATTTCCAGTCAAATTGATGCTGATCGTATGGACTATTTATTAAGGGATGCGTATTTCACTGGCGTAAAGTATGGAAACTTTGATATGGAACGTATACTGCGTGTCATGCGTCCGTACGGCAATCAAGTAGTTATTAAAAATAGTGGTATGCATGCTGTTGAGCATTATATTATGAGTCGTTATCAAATGTATTGGCAAGTATATTTCCACCCGGTAACGCGCAGTGCCGAAGTTATTTTAACGAAGATTTTACACCGTGCAAAATCATTGCACGAGAAGTATTATACATTTAAAAATCATCCGGTTCATTTCTATTCTTTATTTGAAGAAGAAGTAACAGTAGAGGATTATTTAAAGTTAGACGAGAACGTTATGTATTATTACTTCCAAGTATGGCAAGACGAAGAAGATCCAATTTTAAGTGACTTATGCCGCCGTTTTATGAATCGAAACCTATTTAAATACGTAGAGTTTACAGATAAGCACGGTTTAGATAATTGGGTGGAATTAAGTAGCTTATTCAAAAAGATTGGACTTGATCCAGAATACTATTTAGTAGTTGATTCAACATCAGATTTACCGTACGACTTTTACCGTGCTGGCGAAGAAGAAGAGCGTCTGCCAATCTTACTTCTTATGCCAAATGGAGAGCTTAGAGAGCTTTCACGTGAATCGGATATTGTTGAGGCGATTACTGGTAAGAAGAGAAGGGATCAAAAATTATTCTATCCGCATGATTTAATCTATGAAGATGGAAGAAAAGGAAAATATAAAGAGAGAATCATCGAGTTACTAGAAGGAAAAAAATAAGAAGCAGCTAAGGGCTGCTTCTTATGAAAGAACTTGAAATTATTTGTCGCTTAAGCGTTTGCCGCCAACTGCATAATGGTTTTTAGACATTTCTTCGATGAAAACAACGATGTTTTCTTCAGGAGCACCAGTTGTTTCGCTTACTGCTGCTGTTACTTTCTCAGCAAGAGCTTTCTTTTGTTCCTCTGTGCGTCCCTCTAGCATTTTCACTGTTACGTATGGCATATATAATCGCTCCTTTTATGTAAGTTACACTCTTATTATAGCGGATTATGGGGAAGAACAATCGAAAAAACAAATATTTTCTTTTTTGGACATATTGAAGAGGAGTTGGAGTATGGATCAGTTATTTAGATATCCATTGCAAGAAATCCCATTGGTAGCAATGGCGATTATTATTGCATTATCAGTGCATGAATTTGCGCATGCATATGTTGCATATAAATTTGGAGACGATACAGCAAAGAGACAAGGTCGCTTAACTTTATCGCCGATGGCACACTTAGATCCTATCGGGATGATTGCTGTATTAATTCTTGGTTTCGGTTGGGCAAGACCAGTACCAGTTAACCCGTATAACTTTAAAAGACCTCGTCTTGCAGGGATATTAGTTTCAATTGCAGGCCCGATTAGTAACTTAATTTTAAGTGCAATTGGTTTAATTATTTTGTATAGCTTAGCAGTATTTGGGGTATTCGATGCGATTCCAGTTGCAGTAGCTCAAACATTAGGGAAGTTTTTCGAGCTCTTTATTATGTTAAATATTGTTTTACTTGTATTTAACTTATTACCAATCCCGCCCCTTGATGGATATCGAGTTGTGGAAGATTTAGCACCAGCAAATATTCGTGCGAAAATGACGCAGTATGAAAAATATGGAGCAATCGCTTTATTAATTCTTGTTATTACACCGCTTAGCAATTACACGATTCAACCTATTTTTCAGGTAGTTATTCCGCGTGTGTTTTTATTTTTAGACAGTATCATTGCACCTATTTTTAGGCTTATATAATTAGTTAGTAAGTGAGGAGGAAGTTACATATGACAGAGAAGAAGAAAAAAATCGGCTTTAATATCGTAAAAAATGATTCAACAGATGGACATGGTGGGTTTGGCGTTGGGGCATTAAGTCTAGAAAATATTTCACCTGTATTTGTCGATGTACTAGAGAAAACAGCATTCGTTGATATCGGTGCGATGCATGCGCGTAGTACAGTAGAAAAAGGTATTAAGTTTTTAACAAATAAAGATGAAGTTCCAAACGGAAAACCATTTTGGCTTGTGTGGGTAACCATTGAAAGAACTGCGACAGGTGCTTATTATGCAGGTGTAACAGCTTGTGAAATGACAGTTGACCGTGAAATTCGCCGCGGATATAAATCACTTCCAGAGCACGTAAACAAAATGGATAAATCAATGAAGCGTCACATTATGGTTGACCATATGGATGAATCATCTAAAAAGGTACTTGGTACGTTCTTGAAAGAACATAATGAAGCGATATGGAACGAATCTAGTGAAGAGTTGCGCCGTGCATTATTAAGTGAATAAAAAATAGCTGACGGATGCCCGTCAGCTATTTTTTTTACCAAGGAAGGTATTTTTTCCACCAACTTGTTTTTTTCTTTTCTTCAGTTGTCTTTTCAAATTCTTCTTTATCATCAACATGATCCATACAATATTCAGTTGGTTCTGTACCTTTTGCGAAATACATTTTAACTGAAATTGGACAGTTCTTTGTAGCGATTTTTCCGTTTTCAGGGTTAATATCGACGGCAACGACGTCACTTGGTTGTTTAAACCCTTTTTTAGGTTGTCCATCTAAGCCTTTTTCCATCGTATCGGTCCATATTCTTTTTGCATATCCTTGTTCTGCTACATTTGAAATCGATTTAGGTTGATCATATCCAACCCATACACCAGTTACGATTTGCGGGGTAAATCCAATCATCCAACTATCCGTTTCAGTAGAACCAGACTTTCCGGCATATGTTCTTGATAGCTTTGATAACATCGATTGACCAGTTACAGCAGCATAACTGCTTAGTTTTTTATTAAACATACCGGTCATCATTTCTTCCATCACAAACGCTTTGCTCTTATCAAGAATTTGCTTACTCTCCAAATGAGCATCGTATAACATATTTCCTTCATGGTCCATAATGCGGCGAATAAACATTGGTTTTACTTCTTTTCCGCCGTTTGCGAACATGCTATAAGCGTTAACCATTTCAATTGGTTTTACAGGTGATGTGCCGAGAGCAAGAGACGGAACATCTTTTAATGCGGTAGTAATACCGAATTGCTTCGCTGTTTTTGTAAGAATATCTTCGCCTAAAAATAAGTTGGTCTTCACGGCATATACGTTATCTGAGACCGCAAGAGCTTGCGCCATTGTTACAAAATCGTCTGCATAATAGTCTTTATAATTTTTCGGTTTATACTTTGAAACACCGTCACCTAAAGTGAACACAGTATATTCGCTTTTTAAGCGCGTAGCAGGGGTGAACCCGCGTTCTAATGCCGCATAATACAGGAATGGCTTAAACGTAGATCCAGGCTGGCGAGCGGCTTGTGTAGCCCTGTTAAATTGACTTGTATTATAATCAGTTCCACCAACAAGGGCAGCTACTTCACCTGTTTTTGGATTCATAGAGACGAGCGCAGTTTGTATGTTTGTTGTGTCAGGTATGTGATCTTTTACAGCTTGTTCTGCGACCGATTGTAATTTAGGGTCTAGCGTTGTATAAATACGCAAACCACCTTTTTGTAAGGCTTGTTCATCTAGTCCAATATCACGAAGAAGAGAAGCTTGTACAGCATCTTGGAAATAAGGCGCGACCTCTGCCACTTTTTTCGTATCTAATGAGGCGAAAGTTAGTAGCTCTTTTTTTGCTGAAGTTGCTTGTTTCTTCGTAATATAACCTTGTTCTACCATTTCATCTAATATGAGAGATTGTCGTCCTTTTGCACGATCCTCTTTTAAAAAGGGAGAGTAGACACTAGGTCCTTTCGGGATACCCGCAAGCATACTAGCTTCCGCTAATGTTAATTCTTTTGCTGTTTTATCAAAATATAGACGGGACGCAGATTCGATTCCGTAAGCACCGTGTCCGTAATAAATTGTATTTAAATATCCTTCTAAAATATGATTTTTATTATAATTCACTTCAAGGCGGATTGTGTACATTGCTTCTAATAGTTTACGTTTCCACGTTTTATCATGATCTAAGTATAGGTTACGAGCATACTGTTGTGTAATCGTACTAGCACCTTGAACTTTTGCCATCGCTTTTAAATCGGCAACGATAGCACCAGCAATACGTTTCATATCAAAGCCGTGATGTTTGTAGAATCGTTGATCTTCGATAGATAGTGTTGCCTCTTTTACATAAGGAGAAATTTCATTGAGAGATACATTGTAACGTTTTTGCATTTCATTACTTTGTCCGATAACAGTGTCATCATTAGCGTAAAAGACACTTGTTTGCGGTACAGCAACAGGAGGAGGTCCCATAATTTTTGCAACTATAATAATAACAAAAAAGGAAAAAACGAAAAAAAGAACAGAAGAAAACATTACGGTGAAGAAAAGACGTTTATATTTTTTAAGTTTCGGATTCATAGTTTGATCCATCTTTTTCAGCCCCTCATTCATACAAACATTATTGTATTAGTATTGAGGGTTTTCGGTTATTTTAAACAATGAAATTTTGAAAACAAAAAGCTCCTTCCGTTAAGAAAGGAGCTCAAAGGCACGTGCTGGCCAATCGGTAATAATGACATCTACGCCATAATCAATCATAGTTTGTAAATCTTTGTATTCGTTAATTGTATAAGGGCGGAAAACGTACCCTTGTTTTTGCGCTAGTTGAACAAATTCCTTTGTAAGTAGTTGAAAGTTTGGATGTAAACCAGTTGCTTCTCTAGTTTTTGCTTCGGCGATAGGATCAGCAAGTGGTGTGTCATATAAAATTGCTCTTGGGATTTCAGGAGCTATTTCTGCTAATAATGAAACAGAGTCGTGGTTAAATGATGAGAATACAATTTGATTCGATAGATGATATTCACGAACGAGAGCAACAGCCTTTTCTTCAATAGTTGGATAGTGGATAACATCTGTTTTTAACTCGATGTTGAGCTGCAAATTTGTTGTAGATAACCAAATGAATACTTCGCGTAACGTTGGAATTTTTGCTTCATGGAAAGAAGGGTCTTTATAGCTACCAGCATCTAAAGCTTGTAATTCTTCTACCGTTTTTTCAGAAACGAGACCTATGCCATTTGTTGTACGATCCACTGTTTCGTCATGGATTACGACAAGTTCACCGTCTTTTGATAGATGAACATCAAGTTCAATCCCATGAGCGCCAATGCGTTCAGCTTCTTGGAAGGCAATCATCGTATTTTCTGGATGTGTTCCTTTTACCCCGCGGTGGGCGAAAATGAGTGGTTTATTCATGCGAAAATCTCCTTATCATCTCTTTTCTTTCATTATGAAACTGCTTTTGGAAAAATACAATTGAATAGGAAAAACATTTACAAAAGTCTAACAGTTGCACAAAAGTTAACGTTAACGTAAGATGTAATAATCCGATGAAGGGAGGAATAAACATGTATAAAATTGATGAAGTTACAAAGCAAGTTGGTTTAACAAAACGTACACTTCGTTATTATGAGGAAATTGGTTTAATTCATCCCCCTGAACGTAGTGAGGGGAACATTCGTCTGTATACAGACGAGGATATCGCTAGAATTAAAAGGATTGTAGAGGCGAAAGAAGTGTTAGGGATTACGCTTCAAGAAATGCAACATTTCTTATCGTTAAAAGAAAGAATGGAGCAAAGAAGAAATAGCGAGAATCCTCGTGACCGCGAAGTGATTCAAGAAATTAAAGAGATGCTTGAAAAACAAGTGCAAACGCTAGACGAGAAAATGGAACAAATGCAGCGTGTAAAGGCAGAACTTGAAGATAGCTTACATCGTGCAGTGACATTTTTGGAGAGTACAAAAGGAGAATGATCAAAATGGAGAGCAAACAAAAATTAGGGAGATTGATTACGGTGGTGGCTACCTTCCTTGCCTTTTCAGGTATAGGGGTAGTCGACCCAATCTTGCCAAGCATTGCTGAACAAATCGGTGCATCGCATTGGCAAGTAGAGATGTTATTTACAGCATATATTTTAACGATGGCCATTATGATGTTACCAGCTGGAATATTCGCATCAAGATTTGGTGATAAACGAATGATGACAATCGGTCTTGCGATTGTGACTGTATTTGCGTTTATATGTGGTATATCGCAAACGATTGCCCAATTATCTCTTTTCCGCGCAGGGTGGGGATTAGGAAATGCAATGTTCTTCGCAACGGCGATGACACTTTTAATAGCATTAAGTAAAGAAGTTCATGAAGCAGTAGGATTGTATGAAGCGGCTATCGGTTTAGGGATGGCAGGCGGACCGTTATTAGGCGGGATATTAGGTGGACATTCTTGGCGATACCCATTTTTTGCGACGAGTATTTTAATTTTCTTAGCATTTATTTTAGTTTTCTTTTTTGTAAAAGAACCGGAGCGAAAAGTGAAGCGTAAAGCGGCAGGTGTAGGAGAATTACTTAACCTAGTGAAGTATAAACCGTTTATGCAAGGTGCAATTTCAGGAATGTTATACTACTACGGATTTTTTGTTGTGTTAGCATATTCACCACTTATTATGCATTTATCTGCTATTCAATTAGGATTTGTATTTTGTGGATGGGGATTAGCGTTAGCTTACGGTTCTGCAATTTTAGCTCATAAGCTAGAAGGGAAATATGAACCGAAAACATTGTTGAAAGGTAGTTTACTCGTATTTGCGCTGTTCTTAATCGCACTATTCTTTGTGAAAGTTATGTGGTTACAAATTGTATTAATTGTTCTATCAGGATTAGCATCAGGGTTAAATAATGCATTATTTACAAGTTATGTAATGGATATTTCACCTTATGAAAGATCTGTTACATCAGGTGTTTATAACTTCGTTCGTTGGTTAGGCGGCGCGATTGCCCCCATCTTATCAGGAATCATCGGCCACACTGTTTCACAGCAAAGTCCGTTTTTAGTCGGTGGAATTGTTGTGTTAGTCGGTTGCGTAATGATTTTAATTCCGATTCGAAAACCGGTAGAAGTAGAGAGAAAAGCCCTTTCTTAAGAAAGGGTTTTCTTTCCTATTACAGGGCAATCCCTTTTCTGATATATGTTAGAACCCTCTGACTAAAATATATTTTCGGTATTTTTGTACTTTTAACTATACTTTTTGGATGTTTTGTTTTATTTTTGTTAGGGGACATTAATGATGTCCCTATTATAAATTTGCATTGAAAGGCGTGATTGTACGATGGAACTATGGTTCACTGAAAAACAAACAAAACATTTTGGGATTACGGCGCGTATTAACCGCACATTACATACGGAGCAAACAGAATTCCAAAAACTTGATATGGTTGAAACGGAAGAGTTCGGAAACATGCTTATTTTAGATGGCATGGTTATGACAACAGAAAAAGATGAGTTCGTTTATCATGAAATGGTAGCGCACGTACCTTTATTTACACATCCAAACCCTGAAAACGTATTAGTTGTAGGTGGTGGCGATGGCGGTGTTATTCGTGAAGTGTTAAAACACCCAAGCGTAAAGAAAGCAACTCTTGTTGAAATCGATGGAAAAGTAATTGAGTACTCTAAACAATACTTACCATCAATTGCAGGCGCATTAGATAATGAGCGTGTAGAAGTAAAAGTAGGAGACGGTTTCCTACACATCGCAGAAAGCGAAAATGAATATGACGTAATTATGGTAGATTCTACTGAGCCAGTAGGACCAGCAGTAAACTTATTTACAAAAGGCTTCTACGCTGGAATCTCTAAAGCGTTAAAAGAAGACGGTATTTTCGTTGCACAAACGGACAACCCTTGGTTCACACCAGAACTAATTACAACTGTGTTTAAAGACGTAAAAGAAATCTTCCCAATTACTCGTTTATACACAGCGAACATTCCAACTTATCCAAGTGGTCTTTGGACGTTCACAATTGGATCTAAAAAACATGATCCATTAGAAGTAAGTGAAGAGCGTTTCCACGAAATCGAAACGAAATACTACACAAAAGAATTACACAATGCAGCATTCGCATTACCGAAATTTGTTGGCGATTTAATTAAGTAAGAGAATCGAATTGTAACAAATAAAGTGTAAATAGCTCATTTAAGGTGTTTGTCCAGAAGACTTGAACATGCTAGCTATTTACACTTCTGTAAAGAAAATCGTCTTCTTGTTATGAAACAGAAGACCCCGGTAAATCGAGAAAGAGGAGCCATTTGCTCCAAATTTGAGAAATATGAAAGGTTGGGATACCTTAAGTTCCACATAAGGAGGAAAAGAATATGCGTTTTGATGAAGCTTATTCAGGTAAAGTATTTATTAAAAGTCATCCAAGTTTTGAAGAGTCAAAGGTAGTTATTTATGGGATGCCTATGGATTGGACAGTAAGTTACCGTCCAGGATCTCGCTTTGGCCCTGCACGTATTCGTGAAGTATCAATCGGTCTTGAAGAATATAGCCCATATTTAGATCGTGAACTAGAAGAGGTAAAATATTTTGATGCGGGCGATATCCCATTACCATTTGGAAACGCACAACGCAGCTTAGACATGATTGAAGAGTATGTATCAAAACTTTTAGATGCCGATAAGTTTCCACTAGGGCTCGGCGGTGAGCACTTAGTGTCTTGGCCAATTTTTAAGGCAATGGCAAAAAAATATCCGGATTTAGCAATCATCCACATGGATGCTCATACTGATTTACGTGAATCGTATGAAGGGGAGCCTTTATCCCACTCTACACCTATTCGTAAAGTGTGTGATTTAATTGGTCCGGAAAACGTATATTCTTTCGGTATTCGTTCTGGAATGAAGGAAGAATTCGAATGGGCGAAAGAAGTAGGTATGAACTTATATAAATTTGACGTACTAGAACCGTTGAAAGAAGTATTACCGAAACTTGCAGGACGCCCAGTCTATGTCACAATTGACATTGACGTATTAGACCCAGCTCACGCTCCAGGAACAGGAACGTTAGAAGCTGGAGGTATCACATCTAAAGAATTATTAGATTCCATCGTAGCAATTGCAAATTCAAATATAAATGTAGTTGGAGCAGACCTAGTAGAAGTAGCTCCTGTCTACGACCATAGTGATCAAACACCAGTCGCAGCAAGCAAATTCGTGCGGGAAATGCTGCTCGGTTGGGTGAAGTAAAAGCGGAAGCGGCTCGTTTAGAATGTGAGGGGGATGGAGCTTTAGACGTAGAGGCGTTTTTTGCCTCGAAGGAAGAAGCGAAGCCACCGATCATTCTAGCCGTTGTAGCTAGATAAAATAAGAGCCTCCTATATGAATAGGGGCTCTTGTTTTGTCGATATGTGTCGGTAAGTCGATATATTTAAAAAAATCGCTGATATAATTCGAGTTACGGTCGATATATTTGAAAAATCACCGATATAATTCGAGTTGCGCTGATATATTCGAAAAATCGCCGATATTATTTCATTTAACGTCACGCAACATAAAAAAGAGCTATTCTCAAACGATGAGAATAGCTCTTTTTCTTATGCAACTTTCTCTTCTGAAGTAATGCCGCGAATTTCATCAGCAGAACGGATTGGATATTTGCGGAATATAATTGATCCGATATATCCAACAATCGTGGTAACGATTCCACATAATACAGCAGCAATTGTTACTTTTACAACGTCATTAAATCCGAATAAGACAAGAAGTCCTGGGATTGGTGATGCTGTTCCTGGTGCATTATTCACGAGTTGGAACAGAGATGTAATAATACCAGCAAGTGCACCGCCAACGAAGTTTGTCGCATAAATTGGAATTGGATTTGCTGAAACAACATCGGCTTGTGTTAAAGGCTCGATTGCTACAGCGATTGTGTCTTTCTTTGAGCAAATTTTTAGTCGCTTAAAGAAAATAAAGTTCATCGGGGCTGAGGCTGCTACGGCAAGACTACCAATTGCCATTGGTAAACCTGTTAATCCAAGCATTGCAGTTAGTGCCATAGAACTTAATGGAGAGGTAGAAATAACTGTTATTAATCCACCAAGCATAATACCCATAATGATAGGACTTTCTGTAGTTGCAACTGAAATCATAGAGCCGATTTTACCGAGTGTTGCGTTCACGAGCGGATCCATAAGCATTGCCATTCCACGTGAGATTGGTGCAGCAATAAATAAAATTGCTAAAAACTCTACACCAGCCGGTAATTTCTTTTCGAGAAATTTCACGACGAAAGCGCAAACGTATCCAGCGAAAAATCCTGGTAAAATACCGAATCCACTAGTAGCGATACCGATTAAAACAGCATATACGGGTGAAACGCCGATTGCTAGTGCGACTAAAATTGCCGCCGCGACACCGCTCATACTACCAGAAGCTTCTCCTACTGATTGTAAAAAGTCATTATGAAACATTTCTCCACCGATATAACGGTGAAATGCTTCAATAAGAAAACTTGCGATTGCTGCATTAGCTAAAGCACCCATTGCTTTCATGCCGTAAGGAGCACGGTAACTAAAAAGTGTAAATAGACAAAGTACAACAAGTAATAGTGCTAAACCTTGCAAGATAGCCATTTGAAAACTGTCTCCTTTGATTTTTGTAATAAAAATTCGTATCATTCAATAATAATATAAAAGTTTGTTAAACGGAAAATTTTTTTGATGGGAATGTGCTATAAAGGGAAAAACTCTTACAATAATGTAAGGAAAGTGTAAGGCGTTTCGATAGAGTATAGTATGTTGTTTTTCGTATAATACATGTATAGACATAAGGTTAGTGAAAAAGAAGTGCAAACAGGAGGCGCATTTATGAAATTGGTAATTAAAGTTTTAGCTGTGTTCGCCATTATTTTAGGAGGAACAGCATATTATTTAAATACGAAAACAGAAGGTGTACATGCTTTTGTAGACAACTTCTTTTCAAATAAAGAAATACAAGATTATTATGCGGTTATAGATAAAGGTGAGAAAAAAGACGGTGAATACTTGTATACATTTAAAGGGTATACAGAAGACGGAAATTTACAAGTTGTGAAAAGAATGATGAACCGTGAATTACATACGGGGGCATTTATAAAAATATATGCAAAAGGTATGCAAGGAAAAGGATGGGCTGAAATCTCAAAAGAATCAATTCCGCAAAAAGCTTTGGAAAAAATAGAAAAACCATAAAAGGAGCGACTCATTCGCTCCTTTTTTAGTGTGTTAAAATGGTGATGGATGTCTTTTCTTTGTTAGAAATGATTTTTACACGTCCACCAATCGGGAAAGTGAAAATAGGGGTTGTATGCCCGAAACTTGCGTTTGCAATGATAGGGATATGTGCAAGTTCAGGTTTTGAAGCGATCATTTCTTGAATGTCTTCTATTGTACATTCTGCACCTTTTTGCATTCTTCCGATAACAATGCCTTTTACATGTTCAAAGTCAGGTTGCTGCATAAGAGAATGCAAATAACGATCAAAAGTTTTAAGGGTAGCTTTTCCAGTTAAACTATCCTCCTCGAGAAATAATATTTTACCCTGTAAGTTTGGCATATATGGTGTACCTTGTAGTAAATTCAATGTGCTCATATTACCGCCGATAATCTCTCCAGTTGCTTCGCCCTCATGAATCGAAACATAACCTCCATTTTTAATAAATTCTCGATTTTCCTGATCGATATACCAAGAATCATCGCTCCACGTTTCAGATGGAAGGACTTCAATAGGCTCATTAGAAGTTAAGCATTTTAAAAAGTAATCAGTCGTATATTCGAGACCTTTCTCCATTCCAAATGAAGAGAAATGGGGTCCTGAATATGTAACAAGTCCTGTTTTTGTGTAAATTGCATTATTTAACGCGGTAATATCAGAATAGCCACAGAAAAATTTCGGGTTTTCTCGAATTAAATCGTAATCCAGATGTTTCAATAAACCATTAGAGTTGTATCCGCCAAGTGTTGTCAAAACGGCTTTTATATTCGGGTCTCTAAATGCCTCGTGGAGGTCTTGAACACGTGAAGAAATAGAAGAGGAAGCAAATCGATCTATCTCATCAGCATATGTTGAGAATGTAACTTGAAAGCCCATGTCGGTTAATCTTTTTATAGCAAGCTCTTGGTTCATATTTGAGATGATACTTAAACTACAAGATGGTGAAATAACTCTAATTTCATCACCTTTTTTCAATTTTGTTGGTAGCACATAACTCACCTCTTTAAATGAAAGAATATTTAGATTTAAAAAATATTTTATCATATGAAATAAAGTGAAAGTGAATTATTTTTTGAAATGGAGTTTTCCTGATTTTTCAGCAGACAGACAGAGGTTTTTTTTGATATGATAGGAAAAGTGATTTATTATAAGTAGTATTTAATATCTATAACATTTGAAAGGTGTGCAAGACGTGGAGAAACAACTTGCAGGCTTGCCGGTACACGTTCATTTCGTAACAGAAATCCGTGAAGGGGCGAGGAAGGAAACCGTTGCTTTTGAAGCAAATGGTCAATACTATGTAAAAGGTCAAGGTACATACGTAACATTCCAAGAGCCGAATGAACAGGGCGAAGTGAAAACAATTATTAAAATTCAAGGTGAACAAGTTCTCATTATGCGTTCAGGTGCTGTTTCAATGCGTCAAACGCATGTGAAAGGTGAATGGACAACTGGTACGTATACGAGTGAACTTGGTACGTTTGCATTGCAAACGAAAACTGATAACGTTCTTTTTAAATGGTCGGATGAAAAGAAAAAAGGACAACTCTTCTTAACGTACGCATTGCTTCTAAGTGAACAAGAAGCTGGCAGATATACAATTACACTTAATTTGAAGGAGGCAAAATAATGAATTCTTTAGAACAAGTAAAAGGATTAATTAAAGAAGAAATTCAAGCTGCTGTATTAAAGGCAGAATTAGCGACAGAAGAACAGATTCCAAACGTTGTATTAGAATCTCCAAAAGATAAAACAAACGGTGACTTCTCTACAAATATGGCAATGCAACTTGCACGCGTTGCGAAAAAAGCACCTCGTATGATTGCAGAAGAATTAGTTGCAAACTTTGATAAAGCAAAAGCTTCTATTGAAAAAATTGAAATCGCAGGTCCTGGTTTCATTAACTTCTATATGGATAATAGCTACTTAACAGACTTAATCCCAACAATCGTTAACGCTGGCGAAGCTTACGGTGAAACGAATACTGGTAAAGGTGAAAAAGTACAAATTGAGTTCGTATCTGCGAATCCAACAGGTGACCTTCACTTAGGACATGCACGTGGTGCGGCAGTGGGTGACACGTTATGTAACGTATTAGCAAAAGCAGGATACGATGTATCTCGTGAGTACTACATCAATGACGCTGGTAACCAAATTCATAACTTAGCTCTTTCTGTTGAAGCTCGTTACATGCAAGCTTTAGGTCTAGAGAAAGAAATGCCAGAAGACGGATACCATGGTGCGGACATCATTGGAATCGGTAAGCTTTTAGCTGAAGAATTTGGTGATCGTTATGCAAAAGCTGATGCAGAAGAAAGCTATGAGTTCTATCGTTCATACGGTTTAAAATATGAGCTAGCAAAACTTCAAAAAGACTTAGAAAGTTTCCGTGTTAAATTCGATGTATGGTTCTCAGAAACATCATTATACAAAAACGGAAAAATTGATGCTGCACTTGCAGTATTAAAAGAGCGTGATGAGATCTTTGAAGAAGGCGGCGCAACTTGGTTCCGTTCTATGACTTACGGTGACGACAAAAACCGTGTATTAATTAAAAACGACGGTTCTTACACATACTTAACGCCAGATATCGCTTACCACCGTGATAAATTAGAGCGTGGTTTCGATAAGTTAATCAACATTTGGGGTGCTGACCACCACGGCTACATTCCTCGTATGAAAGCTGCTATTCAAGCACTTGGTTACGATAAAGAAACACTTGAAGTAGAAATCATCCAAATGGTACAACTGTACCAAAATGGTGAAAAAATGAAGATGAGTAAGCGTACAGGTAAGGCAGTTACACTTCGTGAGCTTATGGAAGAAGTAGGCGTGGACGCAATGCGTTACTTCTTCGCAATGCGTAGCGGTGATTCTCATTTAGACTTTGATATGGACTTAGCTGTATCAAAATCTAACGAAAACCCAGTATACTATGCACAATATGCTCATGCTCGCGTATGCAGTATTCTTCGTCAAGGTGAAGAGTTAGGATTAGCTACAGGCGGAGAAGTGAACTACAAACTTGTTACTTCTGAGAAAGAAGTAGAATTACTGAAAAAACTTGGTGAATTCCCGGCAGTAGTTGCGGATGCAGCGCAAAAACGTCTGCCACACCGCATTACAAGTTATGCATTTGAATTAGCAGCAGCATTACACAGCTTCTACAATGCAGAAAAAGTATTAAATCAAGACAACTTAGAATTAAGTAAAGCTCGCTACGAGTTAATGAAAGCAGTACGCACTACACTTCAAAATGCATTAGCAATCGTAGGAGTATCTGCACCAGAAAAAATGTAATTAAGAAAAGTGGAGCCGATTTTTCGCTTTCAGTAAAAGGCAATCACACGATGTTGTGATTGCCTTTTTATATGGAGATAATAAAAAAATAAAATTTTATCAAACAAAAGGAGAATTTGCGTCGTCTTATATAAATGACAGGAGGTTTATGATGGAAGAAAAAGTAGAAGAATTAATTGATATATATAAGTAAATATATTCCTTATGCTATAAATTAGCGAAGACGAAAGAAGATGCAGAAGATATTTTTCAAGAGACTTGGATAAAAGAGTTAAAGGAAATTTGTGAATCGAAAAAAGGTACTTTCAAAGCTACATTGAACGCAAATAAAAAATATGTATTAAATATAAGTGGCTTAATGGTGAAAGATGGATTTGTGAAAGTGAATTGGGAAGCAAAATAAAGGGCCTTGAGAAAGGCCCTTTATTTTATTGGATTGTATACGTAACGGAAAAGCTAACAGGACTATAGTAAACGAAAGGTGCATGAAATTGAACGTACATATTTCCATCTGTTTTTGCAGTGAAAATCCTGCCGTATCCATCAGAATAACGTCCAATAAGTTTATGATCTGAGTCATAGACACTGTAACTAGGAGTTTTGCTATTAGGTTGAATTGTTAACTCTTGTCCCTTTTGAAGGAAAACAGGTTCCTGTTCAGAACTACTTCCAGTTTGCAAAGAATAAAATTTTGTAAAGCTTTGTTCTTGAGTGGCAGCAGCGACCTTTGTTTCAGGAATAAACGCGGTAGCACCAGTAATTCCTGCTAAAGTTAACGCACCGGCTAAAATCATTTTTTTCATAGTAGAAAAAGCCTCCTTATTAGTTGTAATCATTTTTGTTACAGTTAATATTGTATATGATAATGAGTAGGAGGAAATATGCTTTTATGCATATATGTATTTTCTCAATAAAAGACCACTGATAAAAATCAGTGATCTTTTAAATAATTAAGCAGCTTTCTGTTCAGTTTGAGTAACAGGTTTTTGAATTGTGTTATAAACACCAATTCCGATAACCTCTAATGCCATTTTCATACGTTCAGGTGAAATGTTCTCAAATACGTTATCTTGAGGTGTGTGATATACCTTCTCGATATGATAGATTAATGGATTCCAGCTATCTACTCCCATCCAAATAAATAGAGCTGCAGGAATACCAACTTCAGCAAATGGCACATGATCACTAGAGCCAAATTTACCTTGCAGTACGAGGTCATTATTTAATTGTTTACCTGCTTGTAAAGCCGCATCTGTTACAAGGTTTGGAGAACCGTTAGGCGTCATAGCATATAAATTTTTTGCTTTATCGTAATTTGTTGC
Source organism: Bacillus sp. CH140a_4T (assembly GCF_008923725.1). Taxonomy (GTDB): domain Bacteria; phylum Bacillota; class Bacilli; order Bacillales; family Bacillaceae_G; genus Bacillus_A. The sequence continues at coordinate 99,764 of NZ_WBPF01000006.1, read as the reverse complement.
AACCATGTCTGCGTTAAAGACACCTAGAATTCGATCGCGTTCTTTTTGGGGCAGACTATTAACGTAATAATCAGAGCCAAGTAAGCCAGTTTCCTCAGAACCAAAAGCAATAAAACGAATTTCTTTATCAGTTTCTACATTTTGAAAAGCACGAGCTAACTCTAATACTAATCCTGTACCAGAAGCATTATCGTTTGCTCCAGGTGCACCAACAACACTATCATAGTGCGAACTTACAACGACAGCTTTTTCATTACCTGTACTATTTTTTGGTTTCTTTTTAGCGATGACATTTAGTGATGTTAAATTAGATTCATGTCGCGCTTTTAGGGAAAGAAGAGTTGTCCCTTTTTTAGCGATTTCTTCTTTAAATGCATTTCCTTGCGCATAAGCAAGACCAAAGACAGGGATAGATTGCTTTTTCGTTAGGCGGGGATTGAACGTTTGTCCATAATTTCCACGTCCGCCAATTAAACTGTATAAAAGAACACCTTTTGCGCCTTTACTAACAGCATTTTCAACTTGTTTATTATAGTCTGCAACTGTTGTTCCTCTTTCAAATAGAACAATTTTTCCATTTACTTCATTTGGGATATCCTCTAATTTTGTCCCACCTTGAACAAAGATAAGAGGAGCTGTAACAGATTCTGTAGAAATTAGTGCGTTAGGGGCAGCACCAGCTTGCCAATTACGCTTTGTGGATAATGGTGATTCAATAAATCCAACGTATTGATCCGGCACTTGAAATGGTTGATATTCTACTTCATAGCCCATTGATTTCAGTTGCATACCAACGTAGCGAGAAGCCCATTCTTCTGATTTTGTCCCACCAGGGCGAGGCCCAATTGTTTCGGATAAGAAACGGATATGTTCGATGGCGCGGCTTGCATCAACTTGTTTTGTGATAGGTGAATTCTGTGTGATTTCTGACGTGGAATCAGCTTTGGCTTGTCCGATTGGAGCTAAGCTAACAGCGAGTGATACAGCAAGCAAAGAGCTTACTATTTTTTGTTTCAAAGATTTTTTCATTTTGTCCTCTCCTATTCTTCTATTCTCTCTGACTGACAAAAGAAGACGGATAACGACTTCATTTTACCTTTATTTTTATTAGTTTTCAATATTCTGACATTGAGAAATAAAAAAACGATATATGCATATTTGCATATTTTTGATGGAGATATGTATGCTATCATTTTAAATGAAGGTTCGCTTTCCGCTTGGAAAGCTCCTACATTGCATGAATCTAGTGTACCCAAACTTTAGATTATGTGGAGAGAAGGAACCGCTGTAGGGTTTCTTTTCTCATGTTTGAATCATGTGATGATAAATATGTTTCCGCATTTCATACTTATTATCAGTGATATATGTAAGGCATCCATATGAAAATACGAGGCTGTTCAAAGGTTTTCCGTACTTTTGGACAGCCTCACCCCGTTAAAAGGACGATACGCTAGGTATCGTTCTTTTTTGTATAAAAAAACACCCAATCAAATGATCACTTGATTGGGTGTGAAAAACTATTAATAATATTTTTTTCGTTTTGTAGCTAAAATACTTAACAATCCAGCTAGTATAAGTACGATACCTACTGTTTGTGTAGGATCATTTTTGTGACCTGTATTTGGAAGTTCTTTACCCGTATTTCGGCCATCTTGCTGTTTGTTTATCTGTGTTTCAGGGTTTCCTTTTTCTAGTTCTTCGGAAGTTCCGTTACCATGTGTTTCAGGATTCCCTTTTTCTAGTTCTTCAGAAGTTTCTTTCCCTGTTTCCTCTTCTTTATTAGGAGGAGTAATTGGTTTATCATCTCCACCTGATGAAGAATCGATTTTTTTATTTGAAACTGTAATTTGTAGTGGTGTAGCTTGAGCTTTTTCAATTGTAAAGTTTATTGGTGATGCATCTAATTGATAGCCTGTAGGAGCTTTTGTTTCCACTAATTGATAATTACCAGGTTTCAAATCATTTACGATTAATTTACCATGCCCGTCTGTTTGTAAACCTTCTCGTACTACTTTTCCGTCTTGATCTAAAATATTGAAAATGGCACCTTCAAGTGTTCCATGGTGATCCATATCAACTTTAGTTAACTCCATTGAACCTGTTGTTAAACTATTTAAAGCTGTAACAGAAGTAACTTGAGATTGTCCTTTCGTAATTGTGAAAGGAATTGGCTTAGCGCTTAAATCGTATCCAGTAGGAGCTTTCGTTTCAACGAACTGATAGTCTCCCGGACGTAAATCAGAAACAGAAATTTTTCCATCTTTATCAGTAGTTAAATCGGAACGAACATCATTGCCGTTCATATCAACAATTTTAAAGATAGCCCCTTCAAGAGTAGAACCGTCGACGTCATCGACTTTAGTTAATTCGACTGAACCTTTAGTTAAGCTATTCGTAGCAGTAACAGAAGCTGTAGCTGTTTGACTCTTTTCAACAGTAAAGTTGATAGGGTTTTGATTTAAGTCGTAATGAGTAGGAGCTTTCGTTTCAACGAATTGATAGTCTCCAGGACGTAAATCAGAAACAGTAATCTTTCCATCTTTATCAGTAGTTAAATCGGAACGAACATCATTGCCGTTCATATCAACAATTTTAAAGATAGCCCCTTCGAGAGTAGAGTTGTTAACATCATCAATCTTAATCAATTCAACAGCGCCCTTCGTTAAGCTATTTGTAGCGGTAACGGAAGCGATTTTTTCTTGCCCTTTTTTAACTGTGAACTTAATAGGTGTTTCGTTTAAGTCATAATGGTTAGGAGCTTTCGTTTCGATAAACTCATAGTCTCCTGGTGGTAATTCATCCACAACTAAACGGCCGTTTTTATCAGTAATTAAATCAGTACGGACGTCGTGTCCATCCTTATTAACAATTTTAAATACCGCACCCTCAAGTGTTGTGTTTTCTTCAACATCATCGACTTTAATTAACTCCACACTACCTTTCGTTAAGCTGTTCGTAGCTGTAACGAAGACATGTTTTGTTTGACTTCTTTCAATTGTGAACTTAATCGGATCTTCATTTAAGTCATAATGAGTAGGAGCTTTCGTTTCAATAAATTGATAGTCTCCAGGTTGTAAGTCTTTAGCGATGATTTTTCCATCTTTATTAGTAACTAAATTCGTACGAATGTCGTTACCGTTCATATCAGTAATTTTAAATACCGCGCCTTCCAGCGTTTCTTTCGCATCTAAAGAGTCAACTTTCGTTAATTCCACGCCACCTTTAGTTAAGCCATTTTTAGCAGTAACAGAAATGTGAGTTAGCTGGCTTTTCTCGATAGTGAAAGGAATCGGTTTTTTATTTAAATCATAATCTTTCGGAGCTTTCGTTTCAACGAATTGATAATCTCCTGGACGTAAATTAGAAGCAGAAACCTTCCCGTCTTTATCAGTAGTTAAATTCGTGCGAACAATTTTCCCTTTCGCATCAATGATGTTAAATACTGCATCAGAAAGTTTTGTATCTGGATTTATATCATCCACTTTAATTAATTCAACAGCGCCTTCAATTAAGCTGTTAGTAGCAGTGACTTGTAGTTTCTCTGCTTGGCTTTTCTTAATTGTAAATTTAAGCGGTGTACTGTCTAATTTGTAGTGTTCAGGAGCTTTCGTTTCAACAAACTGATAGTCTCCTGGACGTAAATCTGGAACAGAGATTTTTCCATCGGCATCTGTCGTAAGATTAATGTGGACATCTTTTCCATTACTTAAATCAATGATGTTAAATACTGCGCCTTTAAGGGCAGTTCCATCGACGTCATCCAATTTAGAAAGTTCGACCGCACCTTTTGTTAAACCATTTTTAGCAGTAACAGAAATCGGTTCGGCTTGTCCTTTTTCAATCGTGAAAGGAATTGGTTCTTTATTTAAATCGTAGTGTTTCGGAGCCTTTGTCTCGATGAATTGATAATCACCAGGACGTAAGTCAGAAACGCTAATTTTACCTTGTGAATTTGTATTAAGATTCTCGCGAATTACAGTACCCTTCATATCAACAATGTTAAATACTGCGCCTTCAAGTGTAGTACCATCGACGTCGTCTACTTTAATAAGTTCAACGCCGCCTTTTGTTAAACTATTTTTCATAGTAACAGTAGCAATGTTTTTCTGGCTTTTTTCAACTGTAACTACCATTGGCTTTTTGTCTAAATCATAATGTTTCGGAGCCGTTGTTTCGACAAATTGATACGTACCAGGACGTAAGTTTTCAACAATGATTTTTCCTTCACCGTTCGTTTTTAAATCCGTTTTAAGTACTTTACCGTTTTGATCTAGTAAATTAAACACGGCATCAGCAAGTTTTGTTTGATCATTTAAATCATCTACTTTAATTAATTCGATACTACCTTGTTTTAAACTATTTTTAGCGGTTAAAGAGATAGTCTCCTTCTGTCCTTTTTCAATAGTGAAATTGATTGGTGTTTCATCTAAAACGTAATGCTTAGGAGCTTCTGTTTCGATGAATTGGTAATCACCAGGACGTAGGTCGTTAACTTCAATTTTCCCTTTACTATTTGTAACAAGGTCTTTATGAATTACAGTACCCTTCATATCAACAATGTTAAATACTGCGCCTTCAAGTTTAGTACCATCGATGTCATCTACTTTAGAAAGTTCCACTGCACCTTTTGTTAGGGCGTTTTTGGCCGTAACATGAAGCGTTTCAGTTTGGCTTTTCTTAATTGTAAATTCGATCGGTTTTTTATTTAAATCGTAATGTTCAGGAGCTATTGTTTCAACGAATTGATACGTACCAGGACGTAGGTTTTCAACAACAATTTTTCCTTCATCATTTGTTTTTAATCCTTCTTTAACTACTTCTCCGTCTGCATCTAATAAATTAAATACAGCATGAGCGAGCTTCGTATCAGTATCAATATCGTCAATTTTTGTTAATTCCACGCTACCTTTTTTCAAAGTGTTTTTCCCTGTAACGGGAATCTTTGTCGTTTGGTTTCGTTCAATTTTAAATGGAATCGGTGTTTCGTCTAACACATAATGTTCAGGAGCAGCTGTTTCAACAAATTGATAGTCTCCAGGACGTAAGTCAGAAACCGAAATTTCGCCTTTGTCGTCTGTAACAAGGTTTGTGCGAACGTCTTTACCATCCATATCAACAATTTTAAATACTGCATCTTTCAGCATTGTACGATCGATGTCATCTATTTTTGTTAAAATGACGCCACCCTTCGTTAAGCTGTTGGTAGCAGTAACTGTAATATTTTCTTTTTGACTTTTTTCGATAGTGAACGGAATAGGATCTTTCCTTAAGTCATAGTCTTTTGGAGCTTTTACTTCAATAAATTGATAGTCACCCGGGCGTAAATCAGAAGCAGAAACTTTACCATGTTCATCAGTAGTTAACCCTTTACGAACTACCTTTTTAGTATCATGAGCATCAACAATGATAAATTCTGCGCCTTTAAGAGTAGCGCCATCAACGTCATCAACTTTTGTTAAAGTAACGCCACCTGTAAGTAAACTATTTTTTACAGTGACAGGGACTGGTAGATCATCCTTGCTACCTTTTTTAATCGTGAACTTAATAGGTGTTTGATCTAATTTATAATGTTCAGGAGCTGATGTTTCAATAAATTGGTAATCTCCTGGTGCTAAATCAGGAATAACTAGCACTCCGTAATCATCTGTTTTTAAATTTTTCGCAATTTCTTTGCCAGTTGCGTCTTGTAATGTGAACACCGCGCCGGCAAGAGCGATACTACTTTCCACATCATCTTCTTTAATAAGTTTAACTTTTCCTTTCGTTAAACTATTTTTAAATGTAAGTGGAAGAAGTTTTTGTTGTCCTTTTTCGATTGTAAATTCAATAGGTTCTACATTTGCATCGTAATAAGTTGGAGCCTTTGTTTCGATAAGTTTATAGTTACCAGGACGTAAGTCGTCAACAACTAGCATTCCTTTACTATTCGTAACAAGTTCCGTACGAGCATCTTCATTCGTATCTCTATTAACGATTTTAAATACTGCACCTTCAAGTGTTTCCTTTTCATCTGCAGCATTCACCTTTGTTAATTCAATACCGCCTTTTGTTAAGCTGTTTTTAGCAGTAACAGTAATTGGTGAAGTTCCTTGACTTTCTTTAATCGTGAATTCGATAGGCTTTGTATTTTTATCGTAATACTTCGGTGCTGTTACTTCGATAAATTTATAATCGCCAGGGCGTAAGCCAGTAGCGATAGCTTTACCATCTGCACCAGTTTTTACATTTTCGCGAATGACTTTCTTTTCATCATTAGCATCAACAATTTTAAATACAGCACCTGCAAGAACTGTACCGTCGATATCATCAACTTTCGTTAATTCAACATCTCCTGGTTTTAAAGCATTTTCAGCTTTCACAAGTAGAGTTTCTTTCTGACTTCTATCGATTGTAAATTCAATAGGTTCTGCTCGTAAAACGTAATGTTCAGGAGCAGCTGTTTCAATAAATTTATACGTACCAGGACGTAAATTACTAACTTTAAATTTCCCTTTTTTATCGGTAGTTAAGTTAGTGTGAGGGGGAACTTCATTATTATTGGCATCGACAAGTTTGAATACTGCACCTTCTAGCGGCTTTTTCTCGCCAAACTCGTCAACTTTTAATAGTTCCACTTCTCCTGTTTTTAAACTGTTTGTTGCTTTCACGGTAGCAAAAGACTGTTGGCTTTTATCGATTGTAAACTCGATAGGATTTGCATTTAACACATAATCCTTAGGAGCTTCCGTTTCAATAAATTTATACTTGCCAGGCTCTAGGTCTTTAACAGTTAAAATACCATCTGCGCCAGTTTTTACATTTTCGCGAATGACTTTCTTTTCATCATCTGCGTCAACAATTTTAAATACAGCTCCCGCAAGAGTTGTACCATCGATATCATCAGCTTTTGTTAAGGTGACGCCACCTTTGATGAGATGATTCGTCGCAGTAACAGTAACTGCTTTCTTTTGGCTTTTTACAATTGTAAACTCAATTGGTTTTTTATCTATGTCGTAATCTTTAGGTGCTTTTTCTTCGACAAATTGATAATCGCCAGGGCGTAAATCTTTTGCCTCGATTTGTCCTTGATCATTTGTCGTTAATTTTTCGTATCCGCGAATTACATTGTTATGTCGATCGCGTACACTGAACTCCGCACCTGCTAAAGTTTTTCCATCTTTATCGACTTTTGTTAAAATGGCCGATCCTGGAAGTAAACTATTTGTTGCAGTTCGGTTTATTACTCTTGTTTGATCTTCCGCGATTTTAACCTCAATCAGTCGATCATCTAATTTATAATGTTCAGGAGCTTTTGTTTCTTGTAAGTAGTACGTTCCTGGTTTTAAATTATCTACAGTAATTTGACCTTTATCATTTGTTGTTAATTTTTCGTGTTCTGAAATTATTTTTTTGTCTTTATCAAGCAGTGTGAAAACGGCACCTTGCAGTGTTACGTTTTTATTCAGGTCATCAGACTTTGTTAAAACTACTTTACCGACAAATTTCTTATTTGCAAGTGTATATGTTGTAGTCTCTTGTGAACCAAGTTCAACAATTTTTCCCTGTTTTAAATCCCAGCTAATTACATAGCCTTCAGGAGCTTTTGTTTCTTTTAATAAATATTTATCACGCTTTAAGTTATTAAACTTAGCAATACCATCTTTGTCTGTTGTTATTTCGCGGATAACGGTTTTTCCTGTACGATCATATAAAGTAAATTCTGCCCCGGACAATGGTACTTTCTTATTGTCGTTATCTACTTTTATAATTTCCAGGTTTCCGCGCCCTTTAGTAGCAGATCCTCCGCCTGAACCGGAAGACATTCTCACTTCAATCGTTTCAACAGTTTCTGTATTCTTAACTGTTAACTGATTGCCAGCGATTTTTGCTTTATTACTCACTTTTTCTTTATCGTCTGCATTAATAAGTGAGCGATATTCTAAAATATAAGCTCGATCAATTTTCTTCAAGAAAGCAATTTCGAAATGTTGTTTTCCAGTATTATTGTCTGTTGTGATCGTTAACTTATAGTCTGTTCCTTGTTTTAATTCATTTGCTGTATCTTTTGTTAAATTTCCATATGGATCAACAGTTGTAGGATATAAGTGGAATGAATCTGCCACAAGCACCTGATTGTCTGTTGGATCGTCTGTTACAACTGCGTCTGCAATGGTTGACTGGCTTTCGTTAATTGCAATACTCCAATTAATATAGTTGTCGTCTTGCACAGCTTTTTTAGTAACGAAGCTGCCACCTTTATTTACTTGAGCGTCACCTTTAAGAGTATTTACAATTTTAGAGCCATCTTTTAACTCTGCCTCGTTTTTGTAGGTGCCTTGGATAAGTTCACCATCGAGGCTTGTTTTAAAGATAATATAGTAAGGTGAATTAATTGATTGTTTGAAATGAACCTGTAGGGTGTTTTTATTTTTATCTGTAGGTTCTTCAAGTTCATACTGCTCAATTGGTACAGCATCACCAGGTCTTGCATTATCTGGGCTTCCATTTAAAATCATATGGCGCACTTCAATTGATCCTGGTACTAACTTTTGTTTATCTTGTATTACGTCTATAACATATGGATCTTTAATCTCAACATTATTATAATTAAAACCTATTACCCAAGTGATTTCTTTCGTTTGGGCGTTATAAGAACCGTATTTATATCCATTCGCCTTTGTGAAAGTATCAGGATCAAATTCCGCTTCAACTTTATTTGATTGTGGATTGGACCCTGCATCTATCCAAGATAGGTTACCTGTATTTTTAAATGAAGTTTTACCACTTTCTAATTTTGTATAGTCAAAGTCTGTCGTATATTTTACGACTAATGTCTTTGTCATATTAGACTGATATGTACCTATAAGGGTAATTGTGAAACCTTTATCTGTTACATCTAAAACATAATCAGTCCCAGCTTGAAGGGTATAATCTCCGTCTTTAATTTCTAGTTTTTTATCTTTTAATTGTAATCCACCATGGTCAAAGGTATCCGTAATAATCGCGTTGTTTAATGGATAGTTGTTATTATTTACCGTAATTGTCCAGGTTGTTGTTTTGTCTTTATAGTTTGTTTCAGCTTTATTATTAGATTTAATAATATTTTGCTGCTGGAAGCTAGCCTCATTTTCTTTACTTGAGTCATTATCAGCCGTAACTGTATTTTTTACTTTTCCATCTTTTATGACATTATCAGTTGGCTTTGTTTTATAGGTAATTACATAAGCACTATTAATATCCTCATTAAACTGTAAATCGAATCCATTTTTCTTGTTACTTACAGTGTAATTATTAACAGTGTCGCCCGTTACAAGTCTTCCTTTATCATCGTATGAAGCGTTCTTCACAACGATAGAATTTGCATCTAGTTCATGTGTATCGTCAAAAATATCTTTTAAAAGTGCATCTGTTTTTTTGATATTTTTTTGATCACCGTTGTAAGTAATTGTCCATTCAATTGTTTGCGTCTTTGGATCATATTTACTTGTTTTGTTTAAATGTGTACCACGAGAGACCGTTACAGTAGAGCTTGCGTTTTGTTGCTTTTGATTATCACTCGTTATCGTAACGTTATTTTGGAAGCTTTTTACGTTTTCATCAGTAATTTTTGTAGCATATTCAATTTGATACGCTTTATTGATAGAATCTTTAAAAGCAATCTCCAATTTTGAGCCATCTGATGAAATAATCTTGTAATCTGCTGGATCAGCTTCTTTACCACGTGTTGTGTTCCCGTTAACATCAACTTCTAAATAGTAAACTTTAATAGAATCCTTATTTAAACTTGTACCCTGTGGGATGTTATCTTTAAAAACAGCGTTTTTAAGAGTTTCTTTCGTTTTGTTCATCTCTACTGTCCAATTAATTTCATTTGTATTAATTGGTCTATCAGGTAACCCTTTTTTATTCGTAGTTGTTTGTACAGTAGGCTTAAAGTCAACTGTAATAGAAACATCTTTATCTTTAATTGGGAAAGGAATTTCTTGTGTTGTTGTACCTTTAATTTCAGCCTTATTAAATTCTGTCTTTAATTGTAGGTTACCAACAACATCTGGATGTTCTTCAACATAATCGTTGAATGTCATCGTGACTTTTCCATCTTTTGTAACAGTAAAATTACCAATTGGATTGTTTTCACTATCGTATAAAGGACTGTTAATTGTATTGTAAATTTTAAAGTGTTTAGGAAGATCAAAAATATAGTAATCTCCGCTTTTCACATTCATTGATTTTAAAAGTTCCCATGTAAACTCAATATTGGCAGGGGAATCTGTACTTGGACGGTTATCCTCTGTAAATGGTTTTCCGTCTTTGTCCGTTAACTTTACACCCGTTAAAATGTTTGTTGTTATTTGCTTTGGACCTGAATTTGTATTCTCAGCAGGATCGTTTGCTAGCTTTTGTTCTGGGTTGTCAGTAGCAGGTTTAGTTGCTGAATCTTGCTCTGGATTATCAGTAGCAGGTTTAGTTGCTGAATCTTGCTCTGGATTATCAGTAACAGGTTTAGTTGCTGGGTTTTGTTCTGGATTATCAGTAACAGGTTTAGTTGCTGGGTTTTGTTCTGGGTTGTCAGTAGCAGGTTTAGTTGCTGAATCTTGCTCCGGGTTATCAGTAACAGGTTTACCTACTCGATCTTGTACTTGTTTATTAGTATCTTGTTTGGTGCCATCTTCTTTAGAATTTTCTACTTGAATAGGAACTGTTATAGGCTGAACCAGTGTCCCTAAAGGAAAAGCAATTTGAACTGATTTTTCCTCAGTTTTTAAAGTTGGGTTAAACACAGCATCAACTTTAATTTTTCCTTTAGCATCTTTCGAATTTTCTACTTGATCATTAAATATTAGTTTTAATTTATTATCGTTAGCTGTTATAAAATATTGACCAATATTTTTTTGATCTGTTACTAAATCTCCTTGCAAATCTTTAGATACTTTTAATGCAAGTGGTATTTGAATTACTGCTGTATCGTTTGCATGTACAACTTGTTGATCCTTTATTGACCAAGCATATTCTACTTGAATGGTTGATCCTATCTTTATTAAGTTGTTAGGATTTTTTGCTTCATCAATAATGTGATCCGTTGCATCTTTCATCTCAACAGTGTCAAATAATGAAGTTTCCTTTAAAGTCTCAGCTTTTGCCTGATTGTACGGGAAACTAATAAACTGTGAAAATAGTACAAATACAATTAAACATATATTGAAAAGTTTTTTCATTTTGCCTCCTTTGAACATTCATTTGTTCACTGAGGAATATATTCCACATGAACAAATGGAATATAAAAAAAGTTAATTGTTATAAAGTATTTGTTGCTACTATCCCTCCGTTTCTATGTACGTTCTCTGACAGAATAGATGTTTAATCAAAGGCATATATAAAGTAACGTAAAAATCTGGAATATACATAATTCGACAAAATATGTCGAAAGTATGCTGATAAAAGGAACGATATCAGACCTTTATATACAAGAGCATTTTCTTGTGAATGTGTTATGAACTGGATAGTCATAAAGGTAAGTTTTACGATACATGCTAACCAAAGTAATGTATCCCAAGTTAAAAGTTTGTTTTTTGCTTTAAAATTGTGTGGAAAAAATCTGAATAGGGTTGATTTTGGTTAGGTTGAAGACAATATGCACTTTGAAAATATTCATTTATGTAATATGAAATTGAGATAATTGTATCTTAAGAATGTCACTTATTACATTTATGAAAATTAACTTTTTGCCTAGAGAGAGTTGTACAATTTGTGGACCGAAGTTAAGATGGTACAGTTCCTTTTCGGATTTAGTGGAATATAAGTTATTTATAATATTCGACTAAATCATTACTGCGGTCATTTTTGAAGCTGTTTTACATATGAAAAAAGAAGGTATCCCTTTTGATAATAGTGTTATCTTCTCTTGAAGATGATTATGAATAACCTTCGCTAAAGATTATATACTTAAATGATAAAGAGTTCAACAGCGGTTTAACAAATATTTTCCAAAAATTAAAAATGACCGTTTTAGTAGAAAAATTCTAAAAAACGGTCATTTTTAATTTTATATTTCTGTTAAGATTATCGGTTCGCCGCGTGTTACAACAACTGTATGTTCACATTGTGCAACAAGGCTTTTGTCAGGTGTAACGAATGTCCAACCATCGTCACCGCGCTCGATAATATGATCAGCTTTCATAGAAATGAATGGCTCTACAGCGATAACAAGACCATCTTTTAGAAGTGCACTATCCATTGGATCAAAGTAGCTTAAAATGTGATTTGGTGCTTCATGTAAGCTAAGACCAATGCCGTGACCAGTTAAATTTTGAATCACATTGTATCCATTTTTATGTGCAAAGTTTGAAACAGCACGACCAATTTGATTTTGCTTTGAACCAGCTTTCACCTTTTTCATTGCTGCCCAAAATGCATCAACAGCTGCTTGGCAAAGCTTTTCTTTTGCTTCATCTTCTCCAAGTACAAATGAAATACCTGTATCTGCATAATAGCCATCAAGTGCAGCAGATACGTCGACGTTTACTAAGTCGCCGTCTTTTAATACGCGATCTCCTGGAATACCATGAGCAACTTCTTCGTTCACACTAATGCAAGTTACACCAGGGAAATCATATTCTTTTTCAGGTGCAGAGATAGCACCGTGCTCATCTAATACTTTTTTACCGATCAAATCAAGCTCTTTCGTTGTCATACCTGGCTTCGCTTCTTTTTTCATTTCTTCACGTGCAAGCGCAACGATGCGGCCGATTTTTCGTAAGCCTTCTAAATCCTGTTCATTACGAATAATCATGAAAACCACTGTCCTTCCTCGAATATATATCTTATCCGATTGTATCATGTTTATTTTCGTCCTGCTACTCGCTTGCGGTATGTGGGTTGATTCCTCTCATAAGGAATACATGACAATTGTCATATTGATGTTATGACGCATCATACTGTTTCCTAAGTTTTCCAAAACGTACAATGTAAATATAAGAAACAGCGGGGGTGGAGAGATGGAAAAGATTATTGAAGTAAATGGTGTTTCTAAAACATTTAAACATAAAAGTGCAGTAAATAACGTTTCATTTCATGTAAATAAGGGAGAAATCGTAGCACTACTTGGACCAAATGGTGCAGGGAAAACGACGACGATGTCGATGATGCTTGGATTAAAGGATCCGACGGAAGGAAATGTTTCTATATTTGGAAAGAGTCCAAAGCATAGGGACGTTCGTAATAGTTTCGGTGCGATGTTACAAGAAGTAAGTGTCATTGATAGCATTACAGTAGAAGAGGCGATTGAGTTATTCCGTAGTTATTATACGAATCCGGTAGCGAAAGAAACGTTACTACAGTTATCAAATTTAGAATCAGAGCGAAAGCAAAGATGTGAGAAATTATCAGGTGGTCAAAAAAGAAGGTTAAATTTTGCACTCGCACTTGCAGGAAATCCAGATTTGCTATTTTTAGATGAGCCGACAGTTGGAATGGATATTACGTCTCGAAGAATGTTTTGGGAAACAATTCGAAAGTTAGCAAGTGAAGGGAAAACAATTATTTTAACGACGCACTATTTAGAAGAAGCAGATGCCTTGGCGAATCGTATTTTATTATTTGCAAATGGAAAGATTATCGCAGATGGTACACCAGATGAGATGAAGGCGACGATTTCTCGAAAAACAATCAAGTTTTATTCGAAGGAAAATATTCCTGCAAAATTACTAAAAGAGTTACCAAAAGTAACAGAAGTACAATCAAACGAAGGGCACTTCACTTTAACAACTGAAGATACAGATGCAACTTTAAAATCAATTTATCAAAAGAATTTACCTGTAACAGATATTTCAGTGGAACGTGGAAGTCTTGATGAAGCATTTGAACAGTTTGTCGCAAATCAGGAGGAGGGAATCGCATGAGAGCTTTATGGATGCAATGCAAAATAGAAATTTTACGTACGTTTCGTAATAAATTGTTTATCTTTTTCTCATTACTAATGCCGGTTATGTTTTACTATATTTTCACAAATGTTATTCAAGTGCCACAAAACGGAGATGCGTGGAAAGCACATTATTTAATCTCAATGGCGACGTTCAGTATTGTAGGGACGGCACTTTTTAGTTTTGGTGTAAGGATTTCTCAGGAAAAGGGGCACGGGTGGACACATTTGTTGAAAATTACACCGCTGCCAGAGGGGGCATATATAACAGCCAAAATCATCGCTCAAACAGTAGTGAATGCTTTTTCAATCTTAGTTATCTTTATCGCAGGGATATTAATTAATCATGTTGAGTTAACAGTAGGACAATGGATTGGTGCTGGATTATGGTTGTTGTTAGGTGTAACACCATTTTTAGCATTAGGAACAGTAATAGGTTCTATTAAGAAGGCGGATGCAGCAGCAGGTTTAGCAAATATTTTAAATATGAGTCTAGCTGTAATTGGTGGTCTATGGATGCCAATTGAAGTATTCCCGAAAATATTAAGATCTATCGGTGAATGGACACCAACGTACCACTTCGGAAGCGGTGCATGGGATATTGTAGCTGGAAAATCAGTTGGTTGGGAAAATATCGCGGTATTAGGAGGTTATTTCCTTATATTTGTTGTAATATCAATATATATAAGAAAAAGACAGGAAGCGGTATAAATGATAGAGAAGAAGAGGATTGAGATTTTTCCGAAACATATGGGTTTCTTCCCGTATATGTTTCTCGTATATTTATTATTTCCAATTTACCATTTATCGCAGGCGTCAGGGTGGAAGCTTGTAATCGGAAGCGGTATGTTGATAGTTTTCATCATCACATACCGTCAGCTTTATTTTGTGCAGAGGACGTTTGTTTTTTGGGCATGTATTCAAATGGTACTCATTTTTTTATTTGCTTTATTTTACAATCCTTTCATGATATTCTTTGGATTTTTCACGGCAAGTGCGATGGGATTTGCACCAAGTACGAAAGTATTTCGGGTACTACTATGTTTGTTAGTTGTAATGCTTGGAGCGTTTGTATTTGTAAATGTGAATCAACTAACAACTACAAGTTTAGTAAATATCGTTCCAATGTTTATTTTAATGATCCTTACACCATTCGGAATGCGTAATTTTAATCAAAAAAAGGTGTTAAAGAATCAATTAAACGAAGCAAACGAGCAAATTAAAGACTTAGTAAAACGTGAAGAGCGGCAGCGAATTGCAAGAGATCTTCATGATACGTTGGGGCATACACTATCTCTTATTACGTTAAAAAGTCAGCTCGTGGAGAAGTTAATTGTTAAAAATCCGGAGCGCGCAAGTGCGGAAGCAAAGGAAATTACGCAAACATCTCGCACGGCATTAAAGCAGCTAAGGGAATTAATTTCTGATATGCGTATGATTACAGTAGAAGAAGAGATCGAGCAAATAAAAGCGATCCTACAAGCTGCCAATATCGAATTAGAAGTGAAGCAGGAAGCAAGTTCGAGTTCGTTATCACCAATTGAGCAAAACATTGTTGGGATGTGTTTACGCGAGGCTGTTACGAATGTTGTAAAACATAGTAAGGCGACAAAGTGTACAGTTTCTGTATTAGAATCGCAAGGCGAGCTGATTTTGAAAGTAGAAGATAACGGAATCGGTTTAGCAAATCAAAACCAAGATGGAAATGGCATTCGTGGTATGAAGGAGCGCATCGCTCTTATTGATGGGTTTGTTGAACTGGGTACGATCAATCCAGGGACACTATTAATAGTAAAAGTACCAGTTGTTATTCGAACAGGAAAAGATGAGGTGAGGGCATGATTCGAATTATTATTGCAGAAGATCAGCGGATGCTTCGTGGTGCATTAGGGGCCCTACTTGATCTAGAAGATGATATTGAAGTAATTGGGCAAGCTGCGAACGGGGAAGAGGCGCTAAAACTAATTGAATCGCTACAACCTGATGTAAGTATTATGGATATTGAAATGCCAATTCAAAGCGGATTAGATGTTGCGGAAACGTTAAAGAAAGAAAAATCAGCATGTAAGGTAATGATTTTAACAACATTTGCGCGCCCTGGATATTTTGAGAGAGCAATGAAAGCTGGCGTGCACGGATATTTATTAAAAGATAGCCCAAGCGAAGATTTAGCTGCATCGATTCGTAATGTGGTGAAAGGAAAGCGAGAAATCTCTCAAGATTTAATGTTCGGTTTATGGCAGGAGCAAAATCCACTATCAGATCGTGAAAAAGAAGTATTGTTACTTGCGAAAGAAGGAAAGACGGCAAATGAAATTGCGAAGGCACTTTATCTTTCACCTGGTACAGTACGTAATTATATTTCTGAAGTATTAACGAAACTTGATGCGAAAAATAGAATTGAGGCAATTACAATTGCGGAAGAAAAGGGATGGATATGAAAAGAAGTTTACTTATAATTGGTGAACTTCTTTTTTCTTATGAACAATCATTTCAATAGAGAATTCCATCTCAGTTGAATCGCTCGGAATTTGAAGTATATCGTGTAATTTAGATTTTACTTCATTTTTCGACAAAAAATTTGTTATAGTTAGATTAGGTTGTCGGTCTGTATTTTGGACGAATTTTCCACTAACAGTTGTAATTACTCCATTTTTATCTACTTTTACAATGAAATCTTGATTATATACTTTATAGTTTTTGTAAGTTTGTGCAAGGTGAACTTCGGTTTGATTTTCTTTTGTTTCTTTATTTGTAGGTTGGGAATCTATATTCATTTCCGTTGTCACTCACTCTTGTTGAGCTTTCGCCTCTTTTATATCATCCTTTAAATACTTTTTTACCATATTTATTTGTATCATTTTGAGGTTGTGTTAATTTTCAAATCGTTAAACTAGGCTGAGAAATTTCAACTTTTATTTCATTTCTATCTAGTTATTGGTTGTGAATAACTTCTGTTGATAAAGGATAAAGGAGACCGAATGCAATGAAAGCACGGGCGAATTTTCTATAATTTATCCCGCTTTAATGGGCAGTAAGACCCCCACCTCAAAATTCAGCGAAAGCAAAGAAGTTAGGTGGGGGTCGGGCTGCCCATAAAAGTCCGATTGGTGAGGGCTGATAATCAGTGGGGATGAAGAAAACCCCTACTGATTAAAGTTTCACTTTATCTATAAAACTACTAATCTATTATTGTATGTGAGATGGATTGTATGAAAAATTTGCCGAATTTTATATATATTATGCATTATTTCATATCAAAAATTGTCGAATTCACATTATTGTAGTGGTATGACAACTTAACAAATTAGATTGTTATAATGGGATGGTGGGTAAGTATGCACGCAGAAAAATTAGGAAGTGAAATTAAGAAAATTAGGGTAATGAGGGGATTAACACAAAAACAGTTATCCGAGAACATATGTCATCAATCGGAAGTAAGCCGAATTGAATCGGGCGCGGTATACCCAAGTATGGACATATTGCAAGGTATCGCAGCGAAATTACAAGTTCCTATTATTCACTTTTATGAGGTACTTATTTATTCTGATATTGAAAGAAAAAAGTTATTTAAAGATAAAATTCAAATGTTGAGTAAGAAGAAACAATATGCTGAAATTTATAGCATTGTTTCAAATGAGTTAAAAAAAGAAAAGTTTCATCCAGAATTTAATCAGTTTCTTCTTTGGTACTATTACTTATCTGCATATGTTTTACAGAAAATTAATTTTGAATATTGCATTTTAGAGTTGAAAAAAATTGTACATCAATCATACGGAGGAATAGATGTATTTCAAAATTTATATATTGAAAATTCTATTGCAAGTATTTGTGCAGAAAATAATCAATTAGATAGGGCAATACATTCATTTCGAGCTATTTTAGAACAGTTAGAATCGCTACATAATAATGAGGCATTCACAGTTAAAGTTCGATACAATTATGCAAAAGCTTTATATTTGAGTGATCAGTTTGAAGAGGCATTGTATCAAGTAAATGAAGCGATTGAAGCTTCTCGGTATATGGGAAGTATGGAATTAATCGGTCAATTGTATTATCAAAAGGGCGAGTGCCTTGAGAAATTAGAGTATTCATCAGATGATATTAAAGAAGTGTATAAAAAAGCGTCTTTCTTCTTTGATTTATTAGATTTACATTCTTACAAAGAGACGTTATTAAAAAAAAAGAAGTATTTAAATTAAAATGATTTGGAATATGTATAGTGGTATATTTCGTAGGTTACATCAACAAAAAGTAATGAGATATCCAAAAAATGGGTATGCATAATTGCATAAGTTGTGGATAAATTTTCATGATATATTAAAAGAAAACGATGTGGGTGATGGAATATGAAAAAATTACTTATTGGTAGTCTATTAACGTTAGCAATGGCATGGGGTATTTCATTAACAGATACAGCTTTAGAGAAAAGTCAAGTAATTTCTCATAATGATCAAGAGGTACAATTAGCTTCAGATTTACCATTTGAACATTAAAAAAACAACCGTCTTACTTAGACGGTTGTTTTTTTGTGGAGTAACCTCCAAACGTCTTTACTAGAAACAGGCTTGCTAATAAAGAATCCTTGAATGTGGTCACAGTTTTGTTCATATAAAAACTTCCATTGTTCTTCCGTTTCTACACCTTCTGCAATAACTTCTAAATTTAGTTCTTTTGATAGTGTGATAATGGAAGAAATAATTGCTTCTTCTAAAGGACTATTTGTAATACCGCAAATGAACTCTCGAGCAATTTTTAATGTGTTAATTGGATATTGTGTTAAATAAGCTAAAGAACTATAACCAGTTCCGAAGTCATCAATTGAAATTTGAATACCGAGATTTTGAAGTTGTTCTAGTTTTGCAACGACGGATTGATTTTGATTAATGGCGATACTTTCTGTAATTTCGATATCTAGTGCTTCTGGCTTTAGTTCTGTTTCTTCTAACACTTTTGAAATAGTATGGATTAAATGTGTATGGTTAAATTGAACAACAGATAAATTCACACCAACTTTTAAGTGAGAAAAACCTTGATTATGCCACCTTTTTGCTTCTAAGCAAGCAGTATGTAAAATCCAATTTCCAAGTTCAATAATAAATCCAGTCTCCTCCGCTAGAGGAATGAATTGG
Organism: Bacillus sp. CH140a_4T; assembly: GCF_008923725.1. Taxonomy (GTDB): domain Bacteria; phylum Bacillota; class Bacilli; order Bacillales; family Bacillaceae_G; genus Bacillus_A. The sequence continues at coordinate 80,735 of NZ_WBPF01000006.1, read as the reverse complement.
GCAGGAGATACGATGCCGAGTTTTGGATGCTTCCAGCGAATTAATGCTTCAAAACCGATAATTTGTTTTGTTGTTGTATTTACTTGTGGCTGATATTCAAGGAAAAATTCATTTTGTTGTAATGCTTTTGCAAGTTCGCCTTCTAGGAAGTTACTCTCATTTTGAGCAATACTCATTTCTTTTGAGAAGAAAACAAATCTGTTTTTTCCATTTGCTTTCGCGCGATACATAGCCATATCGGCATTTTTCATTAATTCGGTTACATCAGTTCCATAATCAGGATACATTGCAATTCCGATACTTGGTGTAATAGAGAGTTCTTCATCTTTAATGAAGAATGGTTTGTTCAGAATGGTTAAAATCTGTTCAGCTATAAAGGTTGCACTTTTTTCTGAGTACATATCTGGTAATAGAATTGTAAACTCATCTCCGCCTTGGCGAGCAACGACATCCTTTGAACGCAAACAACTCCGTAATCTCTTTGCTACTTCAACTAATAATAAGTCTCCGACGTCATGCCCAAGTCTATCGTTAATTTTTTTGAATCGATCTAAATCAAGGAACATGACGGCAACATCATTTGCGTTAGTTTGAGCTGTATTTAAAATAGTTTTTAAATCTTTTTCAAACTTTCGGCGATTTGGCAAACCAGTAAGTGCATCATGAAAGGCTAAATGTTCTACTTGTTTTTGTTTTTCATATAAAGTTGTAATATCACGTGCTATGCCGAACATCCCAACAACTTCCTTGTTTATGAAAGTAGGGATGAGTGTAATATGAAGGTAATAGTAATAGCTTTCTTTTTCTTTTGTGCGAACTTCTAAAGTTTGTGGTCTACCTTCTTTTGTTATTTGTAAAGCTTTCTTTAATAGATCATGGTCTTTTGGGTCAATAAAGTGTAAAAGAGAATAGCTTTCTACTTCACAATAGTAGGCAGTAAATAAGCTTTCACAAGCTGTATTGGATTGTTGGAAAATACCCGCCATATTTAAAGAGAAAACGGCATCAGGATGATCTTCGAATAAAGATTTATAGCGTTGTTCACTTTTTGATAAAGCAGATGCACCTTCTTCTACTTCGCCCTCTAGTTGTGTAGTCAACTGTTCATAAGTATCGATTAGTGCTTGATTATCTTTCCACATATAAAGTTGTCGTAAGAATAATAAGATGAGTGATAATACGAGACCGATTAACATGAACTTGTCATCCCAAGGTTGAAAGATAATAAAAGAAAAAGTAATGATTATACTAAAATAAGGTAATATAAAGCGTACATAATCAAATCGATAATACTTTGTTTTTGTTTCATGCTGTATTGGTTTATCTAAAATGTATAGTATGGACGACAAACCAATTAATAAAATTGAAGCAGTATGTATTAAGTAAGAGACTTCAGAAGAAGTTTCCATCCCCATGTTTAATTGGAACAGATGTATATATCCGTACACAAGTATGATAGTAAAGCCGATAATTAATGAAATTCTGCTAGAAGAATACTCTTCTCTTCTATACAGGCTAATAACAGCGTAAATTACTAATGATTGTGCAATAAAATATCCAATTAAAATCCAGATATCTGTTGTTAACATACGAAAGCTTGAAAGATTCAAAATAAAAGTTAAGGTAAAATAAATATTCATAATAACAATAAAGATGCTATCAAATGAAAATTGAGCAAGGCCTCTAATAGAGTAATGTTTTATGAACTTTATAGCAAAGCCAGAGAAGAGCAAAATATATTGTACGATGAAAAAGGGCAATGCCTTATATGAGAATATAACTTGGTCATATATAGAAAGTGAATGAAGAAATAAAGTTATCTCCATAGTTAGTCCGCAAATGCAAGTGCATAGTACTAAAACCCAAAATAGTTTGTCGCCGCGCTTCATCTTCTTAATAGCTTTATATAGGCAATAGCAAGAAAAGATTGTAGCAAAACAAAATAAGAAAATAATTCCAATTTCTTTTATATTCAATTCTCTAGGGATAAGGAATATCCAAAGAGAAAATATACTTATATACATTATGATAAATTGTACATGCTTTTTTTGATTAATCATATTATGACTCCGTTTCAATAAAGTTGAATCGCAGGTGGAAAATGCTAATTCCAATCATAGCATATAAAATAGGGTGTTTTTTACTATGAAAATTACTTTTTTTGAAAAAAATAGCGCAACATTACAATTTACCATTGTAATGTTGCGCTATTTATTCTTTTGATTCCTCTTATAGAGGATAATTCGTGTATGAATTGCAGCATTGCTAAATCTTTCTGTTTACTTTCAATCATAATATCAAAATTCTGATTGATTCTTTTGGCAATGTGTAAGAAAGGCTTAATAAACTCCAAATCAATATATTCAGCGTGAGCCCTAAATTCTTTTTCTGATTTAGGAGAAGAAATGTGAACTTTAGGAGGGATATTTGTATGTGACCAAGTTTCAAAAATTGCAGGAAGTAACGCTTCTAGCGGTTCTTCGCAAAGGTTTGCTATGTGATGATGATAATCAAATACGAATGGGATTTTTTCTTTTTGACAAATAGATAAAGTTTCAGCTGTTGTATATGTTTTATCATCATTTTCAAGTGTCATTTGCTTTTTTATATGTATAGGAATTCTTTTTATATTTTCATGGAAACGTCCAACCGCTTTTTCTTTATTTCCATAGGCACCACCTACATGGATGTTAATATAAGAAGAATCTGCAATTCCTATTGCATCTAATACTTTATAATGATAGGTCATATCTGTAATAGCGTTAGTTGTAATGTGCGGTTTGTCGCTTGTAAATAGCGTAAATTGATTTGGATGAAAACTTACTCTTAAATTGTGTTCTTTAATTAATGCCCCAATTTTACGCCAAAGCGGTGTAAATACCCCGATATAATCAAATTCGACTTCCGGGTGCGTTGCAAGTGGGACGATGGAAGAAGACAAGCGATATAACGGAATTTCATGTGCTATATTGTAATGAAGAATACGTATTGTATGCTCAAGATTTTGCCTTGTAACATCGTACAATTTCTCTTCTCGTTCTTGTTTATTAAGCTTTTGAAAGCTTGTAAATGTCATCGTTTTGGCAGGAGAACAGTCCCAGAGTGCCATTGCATGTGAGACATATCCGAACCGCATAATCATAATGAATACATCTCCTTTAGTCATTATCTTTCCTATAGGAAAAAAGCGAGTATCGTTCCTATCCATTCTTTTCCTCTATCAATAAGAGAAATCGGGCTAACATCTTTAAAGGAAAGTAATGACGCGTTTTCTAGATCTTCATGGAATTTGTTTTTAACTGTTTGTATAAAATGTTTATCATATAAAAGGCAGTTGATTTCATGGTTAATATATAAACTTCTCATATCAAAGTTTGCAGTTCCGATATCACAAATGTCATCGTCCGCTATAATAACTTTAGCGTGAAAAAACCCTTGTTGAAATGCGTAAATATTACACCCGGCTTGTATTAACTTTCGGCAATATGGGAATTTCGCTTCGCGAACCAGGGCGTGATCCGCTTTTTCTGGAACGAGAATCGTGATTTGAACACCACGTTTTCGTGCTTCTAATAATGCGTTCATAATTTTTTTCCCAGGAATGAAATACGGTGTACCGATAAAGAGTTCTTTTTCCGCGCTTTCGATTAAATATAAAAATGTATTTTGCAAATAGGCACCATCAGTAGGAATAAAACGATGTAGAATGATTCCTGGTTGTTGCGTAGGAAAATAAAGAGATGAATCTAATAAATTTTGGTACGTATCGTCGAGCCAATCATGTAAAAATTGCTTTTGTAAATCTTGCACCCCTTCCCCTGTAAGACGTAAATGATAATCGCGCCATAGTCCTAATTTTTGATTATGCCCTAAATATTCTTCTCCAATATTAAATCCACCAATATAACCAATTTTCCCGTCAATAACTGTAATTTTTCTATGATTTCTTTGATTTGCAGAAAAGAAAGGGAAAGGAAACTTTACTTTATGACAAAATGAAAAAGAGACACCATGTTTTTGTAGGGAGCGAATTGCCTCGTTTGACAAATGGTGGCTTCCTAATTGATCGAGTAAAAGTCTTACTTCAATTCCTTCCTTTGCCCTATCTATAAGTAACTTTAAAAATTCACGACTGATTTTATCGTTTTTTACAATGAAGAACAAAACGTGCACATGATGTTTCGCCTGTTTTATATCAGTAAATAGGGCGTCATACAAATCTTTTCCGTATGTATAAAGGTGAAAATTACTTTGACGTAAAGGGAAAGAACGAGAGCGCACACGTTTTAAATGAACAATTCTCCCATAAGAAAGATCGATTACAATCCAGAGAGCGCTGCCTATTAACAAGAGAGATAAGAAGAACATGAGTAAATTCCCTCCTTCACGGTCTTTTCACCAACAGTTTTTTATAAATTAAACTTTCACTTTATAGTTTTACCGAAATAAACACCTTTATTAAAAAATATGTTGTTGTATAACAAAAAACTGTTGACTGAATGCTCACTCATTATATAATGAAGATAGGGGATAAAATTCAGAAAATTATATGTTTTTGAAGATTCTAAAAAAGAAAGAGGGCTTACAAAGAGAGGGGTAGCATAAAAATGAATAGCTTACTGATCATTAATTGGCTGGCTGCCATTGCTGTTATTGCTTATGCGGGATATTTGTTTGTGTATCTTATACGAACGAGAATGGCCTACATACAGTTAGGAAAAAAGATTGAATTTGACCGTCGTTTTAAAGAGCGTTGGGACCTCCTTAAGGTCAATGTTTTCGGTCAGAAAAAGCTGCTGAAAGATAAAAAGAGCGGCATTATTCACGTTATGTTCTTTTACGGATTTATTCTTGTCCAATTTGGAGCAATTGACTTCGTTTGGAAAGGACTCGCACCAGGATCACATCTTCCACTTGGACCACTATACCCTGCATTTACATTCTTCCAGGAAATTGTCACACTTGTTATTTTAATTGCAGTCTTTTGGGCTTTTCATAGACGTTATGTTGAGAAGCTAGTTCGTTTAAAACGTAATTTCAAATCAGGCCTTGTTCTTATCTTTATTGGTGGCTTAATGATTTCTGTGCTACTCGGTAATGGGATGGGAATTATATGGCACGGCGAAGAGCTTTCATGGAGTGAACCAATCGCTTCTGCAATCGCTTACGTTTTCTCGGGAATAAATGAAACCGTAGCCATTTCTGTGTTCTATTTCTCTTGGTGGGTACATCTACTAATTTTGTTAACGTTTTTAGTGTATGTTCCACAATCAAAACATGCGCATTTAATTGCGGGACCAGTTAACGTTTTCTTCGGTCGTCTTTCAAATCCAGGGAAACTTGAAAAGATTGACTTTGAAGATGAAACGCAAGAAACATTTGGTGTTGGTAAAATTGAAGACTTTAGACAAAATCAGCTTATTGATTTATACGCTTGCGTAGAGTGTGGTCGCTGTACAAATATGTGCCCGGCAACAGGAACAGGGAAAATGTTATCGCCGATGGATTTAATTTTAAAACTTCGCGATCATTTAACTGATAAAGGAGCAGCAGTGACATCAAAAGCACCGTGGGTTCCCGTAGTTGCTTTTAATAATACACAAGGAAATCAGTTAGCGATGATGGCAGTTGGGAAAGGGCAACAAGAATCAGCGGCTACAACGCTAGCTTACGATCCGAGTTTAATCGGAGATGTTATTACAGAGGAAGAGATTTGGGCTTGTACAACGTGCCGTAACTGTGAAGACCAGTGTCCGGTTATGAATGAGCATGTTGACAAAATTATTGATTTACGCCGCTATCTCGTTTTAACAGAAGGAAAGATGGACGCGGAAGCGCAGCGTGCGATGACAAACATCGAACGTCAAGGGAATCCGTGGGGACTGAACCGTAAAGAGCGTGAAACTTGGCGCCAAGGTGATGATGAAGTAACGGTTCCAACTGTAAAAGAAAAATCGAAAGCTGGCGAGGAGTTCGAATATTTATTCTGGGTTGGTTCAATGGGATCATATGATAATCGTAGTCAGAAGATTGCGATATCGTTTGCGAAGTTAATGAACGAAGCAGGCATCTCATTCGCGATACTTGGTAATAAAGAAAAGAATTCTGGAGATACACCGCGCCGTCTTGGAAATGAATTTGTCTTCCAAGAGATGGCGACAAAGAATATCGAGGAATTTGAAAAAGCAGGAGTGAAGAAAATCGTTACGATTGATCCTCACGCTTATAACACATTTAAAAATGAGTATCCAGACTTTGGCTTGCAAGCAGAAGTCTATCATCATACAGAATTGTTAGCTCAGTGGGTGAAAGAAGGACGCTTAAAACCTGTTCACGCTATTGAGGAAACAGTTACGTACCATGATTCCTGTTACTTAGGAAGATACAACGAAGTATACGAAGCGCCGCGCGACATTTTGAAAGCAATTCCTGGTGTGAATCTTGTAGAAATGGCACGTAACCGTGAAACGGGAATGTGCTGTGGCGCAGGTGGTGGCCTAATGTGGATGGAAGAGACAGCAGGTTCACGTATTAATGTTGCTCGTACAGAACAAGCGCTAGCTGTGCAACCATCCATTATTGGTACAGGTTGTCCATATTGCTTAACGATGATTAGTGATGGGACGAAAGCAAAAGAAGTAGAAGAGAAGGTTCAAACTCTTGATGTAACAGAGATTTTAGAACGCTCTGTTATCGGACAGAAGAAAGAAGCAATGTAATCTGCAAGCATGAATACAACTTTAGAGAGAGGTGCAATCATTGCACCTCTTCTCAACGTAACAATACCGAGCGAGCGCTCGGTGCTAAAAAAAGAGATGGGGGAAATAAATATGAGTAAAACAGTTATTTTAAGTGCTGCAAGAACACCGGTTGGGAAATTTGGAGGATCTTTAAAAGACGTGAAAGCAACAGAACTTGGGGGAATTGCAATTAAAGCAGCGCTTGAAAGAGCAAACGTTTCTGCTAATGATGTTGAAGAAGTTATATTCGGAACAGTTATTCAAGGTGGACAGGGACAAATTCCATCACGCCAAGCTGCGAGGGCTGCTGGAATCCCTTGGGAAGTACAGACGGAAACAGTGAATAAAGTTTGTGCATCAGGGCTTCGTGCGGTTACGTTAGCGGATCAAATTATTCGTACTGGCGATCAATCACTTATTGTAGCTGGCGGTATGGAGTCGATGAGTAACAGTCCTTACATTTTACGTGGAGCAAGATGGGGATACAGAATGGGCAACAACGAAGTGATTGATTTAAACGTTGCTGACGGTTTAACATGTGCATTTTCAGGTATACACATGGGTGTTTATGGCGGAGAAGTTGCGAAGGAAGATGGAATCTCTCGCGAAGCGCAAGATGAATGGGCATATCGTAGCCATCAACGTGCAGTTTCAGCGCATAAAGAAGGACGTTTTGAAGAGGAAATCGTGGCAGTAACGATTCCGCAAAGAAAAGGTGATCCTATTGTCGTTGCAAAGGATGAGGCGCCACGCGCGGATACAACGATTGAAAAATTAGCGAAATTAAAACCTGTATTTGATAAGACATCGGCAGTGACAGCTGGTAATGCTCCTGGACTAAATGATGGCGGTGCTGCGCTTGTATTAATGAGCGAAGACAGAGCAAAGCAAGAAGGAAGAAAACCATTAGCGACAATTTTGGCACATGCGGCAATTGCAGTGGAGTCTAAAGATTTCCCAAGAACGCCAGGTTATGCAATTAATGCATTGCTAGAAAAAACAGGAAAGACAATTGAAGATATCGATTTATTCGAGATTAATGAAGCGTTTGCAGCGGTAGCAATTGCAAGTACAGAAATCGCAGGAATTGACCCAGAAAAATTGAATGTAAATGGCGGAGCTGTAGCAATGGGGCATCCAATTGGAGCAAGTGGAGCACGTATTATCGTTACACTTATCCACGCACTGAAGCAGCGCGGCGGCGGAATTGGAATTGCTTCTATTTGTAGCGGTGGCGGTCAAGGTGACGCAATTATGATTGAAGTTCGCTAATTTACGTGTAGGTGATTTTTGATTTATTAACAATTTATATTAAGGGGGAAGAAAGAATGAGTGTACAAAAAATAGTTGTAATTGGTGCAGGACAAATGGGATCAGGAATCGCGCAAGTATGTGCAATGGCAGGATATGATGTGAAGGTACAAGATTTAAAACAAGAACAATTAGATAGAGGATTGGCTATTATTACGAAAAATTTAGCACGCCAAGTAGAAAAGGGACGCATGAAGGAAGAAGAGAAGGAAGCAACGTTAAATCGTCTTACAGTAACGCTTGATTTAGACTGTGTGAAGGAAGCGGATCTTATTATTGAAGCAGCTGTTGAAAAAATGGATATTAAAAAGAAAATCTTTGCGAATCTAGATGAAATTGCTCCAGACCACGCAATTTTAGCGACGAATACGTCATCTCTGCCAATTACAGAAATTGCAGCGGTAACGAAACGTCCGGAGAAAGTAATCGGTATGCACTTTATGAATCCGGTTCCGGTTATGAAGCTTGTTGAAATTATTCGTGGTTTGGCTACAGATGATGTGGTATATGAAACGATTGAGGATATTACGAAGAAAATTGGGAAAGTACCAGTTGAAGTAAATGATTTCCCAGGGTTTGTATCGAACCGTATTTTATTACCGATGATTAATGAGGCGATCTATACGTTATATGAAGGTGTAGCGACGAAAGAATCGATTGATGAAGTAATGAAACTCGGTATGAATCATCCGATGGGGCCTTTAACGCTCGCTGATTTTATCGGTTTAGATACATGTTTATACATTATGGAAGTGTTGCATGAAGGCTTAGGTGATAGTAAATATCGCCCATGTCCATTACTACGTAAGTATGTAAATGCAGGATGGTTAGGACGTAAAACAGGTCGTGGTTTCTACGTTTACGAATAAATTCCCCTTTGTTACAAAATAGTGGTCTTACCAAATTATTAAAAGGATATATAGCAAATGGAGGCGGAGTATATGAACTTTCTTTTTACTGAAGAGCAGCAAATGATGAGGAAAATGGTTCGAGATTTTGCACAGAAGGAAATAGCTCCCTTTGTTCCTAGTATGGAACAAGGGGTGTTCCCAAAAGAGATTTTGCAGAAGATGGGTGAACTTGGATTAATGGGAATTCCAGCGCCTGCAAAATATGGTGGGGCAGAAATGGATTTTATTTCTTACATTTTAGCAATTGAGGAAATTTCAAAGGTAAGTGCAACGGTTGGTGTAATTTTAGCTGTACATACGTCAGTTGGAATGAATCCGATTTTATACTTCGGAACAGAAGAACAGAAGCAGAAATATGTTTCTAAACTTGCGACTGGTGAATACTTAGGTGCATTTGCATTAACAGAACCAAATGCAGGATCAGATGCAGGTAGTTTGAAATCAAGAGCTGTAAAGAAAGACGATCACTACATTATTAATGGATCGAAAGTATTTATTACGAATGGGGGCGAAGCAAGTACATACATTGTATTCGCTTCTACAAATCCAGAGGCAGGAAAAAGCGGGATTTCTGCATTTATAGTAGAGAAAGATACACCAGGCTTAATTATCGGAAAAGATGAGCATAAAATGGGACTTCTCGGTTCTCGCACGGTACAACTTACGTTTGAAGATATGAAAGTGCCGGCCGAGAATTTACTTGGTGAAGAAGGACAAGGATTTAAGGTGGCAATGGCGAATTTAGATGTTGGAAGAATTGGAATCGGAGCGCAGGCATTAGGAATCGCGGAAGCGGCGCTTGCATGTGCGATTGATTATGCGAAGGAGCGTGAGCAATTCGGCAAGCCAATTGCGGCGCAGCAAGGAATTGGATTCAAACTTGCAGATATGGCGACTAGCGTAGAAGCAGCCCGATTACTCGTATATAGAGCGGCATCGTTAAGAGCACAAGGATTACCATGCGGTAAAGAAGCATCTATTGCGAAATTATTCGCTTCTAAGACGGCTGTTGAAGTTGCGATTGAAGCGGTGCAAGTATTTGGTGGTTACGGTTATACGAAAGACTATCCAGTAGAACGATTTTTCCGTGATGCGAAAATCACGCAAATATACGAAGGAACGAGTGAGATACAGAAACTTGTTATTAGTCGAGCTTTATAAAAGCACAAGGGGGAGACGGGAATGCATTTTAAACTATCAGAAGAACATGAAATGATAAGAAAAATGGTTCGGGATTTTGCTAAGAACGAAGTAGCACCGACGGCAGCTGAGCGTGATGAAGAAGAGAGATTTGATCGTGCACTATTTGATCAAATGGCAGAGCTTGGTTTAACAGGCATTCCGTGGCCTGAAGAGTACGGTGGAATTGGAAGCGATTACTTGGCTTATGTAATTGCTATCGAAGAACTATCTCGTGTTTGTGCTTCAACAGGTGTGACGCTGTCTGCACACACTTCACTTGCTGGGTGGCCGATTTTTAAATTCGGAACGGAAGAACAAAAGCAAAAGTTTTTACGACCGATGGCAGAAGGAACGAAAATTGGCGCATACGGTTTAACGGAGCCAAGTTCTGGTTCAGATGCTGGCGGAATGAGGACAACTGCGAAACGAGATGGAGACCATTACATTTTAAATGGATCGAAAATCTTTATTACAAATGGTGGTATTGCTGATATTTATGTTGTTTTTGCGTTAACTGATCCTGAATCGAAGCAGCGTGGTACGAGCGCGTTTATTGTGGAAAGTGATACACCAGGATTTTCAGTTGGGAAGAAGGAAAGCAAGTTAGGGATTCGCTCTTCACCAACAACTGAAATTATGTTCGAAGATTGCCGTATTCCTGTAGAGAACCTACTTGGGGAAGAGGGCCAAGGATTTAAAGTTGCGATGCAAACATTAGATGGCGGCCGTAATGGTATTGCTGCGCAAGCAGTCGGTATTGCGCAAGGGGCTTTAGATGCTTCTGTAGAATATGCAAGAGAGCGTCATCAGTTTGGGAAACCAATTGCGGCGCAGCAAGGGATTGGCTTTAAACTTGCAGATATGGCAACGGATGTGGAGGTGGCGCGTCTTCTAACATATCAAGCAGCTTGGCTTGAATCGGAAGGACTTCCGTATGGGAAAGAGTCGGCGATGTCAAAAGTATTTGCAGGTGATGCAGCGATGAAGGTGACGACTGAAGCGGTACAAGTATTTGGTGGTTACGGTTATACGAAAGATTATCCAGTAGAACGTTATATGCGAGATGCAAAGATTACACAGATATATGAAGGAACACAAGAGATTCAAAGGCTCGTAATTTCTCGTATGTTAACGAAGTAGGAGCAAAGGCGTAGGGATTTTCCTACGCTTTTTCCTTCCAAAAAATAATAGAGAGAGGTGAAGGGGATGGTTAAACATAATGTACATGCGTCCGTGAAAGATGAAAAATTAGTCGCGTTAAGGCGTGAACAAATGATTAAAGGTGCAGTGCAATTGTTTAAACAAAAAGGATTTCCGCGTACAACAACGAGAGAGATTGCGAAGGCAGCTGGATTTAGTATCGGAACGCTTTATGAATACATTCGCACAAAAGATGATGTTTTGTATTTAGTTTGTGATAGTATTTATGAACATGTAAAAGAAAGATTAGAGGAAGTAGTTTGTACAGAAAAGGGAAGTATAGAAAGTTTAAAGATAGCAATAACGAATTACTTTAAAGTGATGGACGAATTGCAGGAAGAAGTATTAATAATGTATCAAGAGGTACGCTTTTTACCGAAAGAATCACTCCCGTACGTATTAGAAAAGGAGTTTCAAATGGTAGGAATGTTCGAGAATATTTTAGAACAGTGTACAGAAAATGGGACATTTACATTAAATAAAAAAGAGATACAGCTTCTTGCACATAACATTTTCATACAAGGACAAATGTGGGGATTTAGACGTTGGGCCCTGCAAAAACTGTATACGCTTGAAGAATATACAGAAATGCAAATTAGGTATGTACTGCAAGGAGCGCATATGTTTCCGAAATAAGGAATAGACAAATTATAATTTTATTACCATATTAAAGTTTCCCGTTTTTTTTGTAGCATATTTGTGCGACTTTTGTTTATAATGAATAGTATGGATTTTTTTAAGCAGACCGTTATATATAAGGTTATATTTGAAGAAAGGAAGTGCCGCATAAGTGAATTTTAAGCAATATTCACCAGAAGAGCTAAAAGAATGTTCAATGATTGAAGTTGTACATAGCGTTTTAGGGGATAAAAGACAAGCAACGACATTCAACGAGTTGGTTCGAGAAATCGCTCAAGTGCTGGGACTATCTCAAGAGCAAGTTAATGCGAAACTCGCACAATTTTATACAGATTTAAACATCGATGGACGTTTCATTAATTTAGGAGAAAATCGTTGGGGGCTACGTAGCTGGTACCCATATGAGCAAATTGATGAAGAAATCTTACCTCAGCCAAAACCGAAAAAGAAACGTAAAGTTGAAGAGGACGGTTTTGACGACTACATCGAAGAAGATGAAGACTTCGACGATGCAGACGCAAATGAAGAAGAAGAGGTAGAAGATTTGGACAAGGTTCTTGAAGAAGAAGACGGAGATGACGATGATCTTGATGATTTAGATGAAGATGATGACGATGACTTCGCTGAAGAAGAACTTGAGTACGATGAAACTGAAGAAGAAGAAGAGGAAGAACTGTAGTTCTTGACTTTTCATTATCGTCCATGTAGAATCATTTTTGGGCTCTTTAAAAAAGGACGATAATACTTTTAAAGTGTAAATATAAAAGAAAATTGCTCCCTACTTATTACTTTATGTGATGAGGGGAGCAATTTTCTTTTTTGTTTTTTGTTTAGAAAATAAAAAGAGTCTAACAATAAGATGGATACAGTGTTATCTACATACGTTGCGCTTTGCAACGGTGATTATATAACAGCAAAATAGGAGGGAGCTTTTTCATGACTAAGTATATTTTTGTAACAGGCGGTGTAGTATCGTCTTTAGGAAAAGGTATTACAGCAGCATCTCTTGGAAGACTTTTAAAAAATCGTGGTTTAAACGTAACGATTCAAAAGTTTGATCCATACATTAACGTAGACCCAGGGACTATGAGCCCATACCAACACGGTGAGGTATTCGTAACAGATGATGGTGCAGAAACTGATTTAGACCTTGGTCACTATGAGCGTTTCATCGACATCAACTTAAACAAATACAGCAACGTAACAACAGGTAAAATTTACTCTTCAGTTCTTCAAAAAGAGCGTCGTGGTGAATACCTAGGAGGAACAGTTCAAGTTATTCCTCATATTACTAACGAAATTAAAGAGCGTGTATACCGTTCTGGTCGCGAAACAAACGCGGACGTTGTTATTACAGAAATTGGTGGAACTGTTGGTGACATCGAGTCTCTACCATTCTTAGAAGCAATCCGTCAAATTAAGAGCGACATCGGTCGTGACAATGTAATGTACATTCACTGTACGTTAATCCCGTACTTAAAAGCAGCGGGCGAAATGAAAACAAAACCAACACAACATAGCGTTAAAGAGCTTCGCAGCTTAGGTATTCAACCAAATATTATCGTTGTTCGTACAGAATTGCCTGTTTCTCAAGATATGAAAGACAAGCTTGCCTTATTCTGTGACATTGATACAAAAGCAGTTATCGAAGCACGCGATGCAGATACTTTATATGCGGTTCCATTATCTCTTCAAGAGCAAAATATGGACCAAATCGTTTGCGATCACTTAAAATTAGACAATCCAGCTGCAGATATGACAGAGTGGACTGCGCTAGTTAATAAAGTGCGTAACCTTTCTAAGAAAACAAAAATCGCTCTTGTTGGTAAATACGTAGAGCTTCAAGATGCATACATTTCTGTTGTAGAAGCACTTCGTCATGCGGGTTATTCATTCGACACAGATGTAGAAGTGAAATGGGTAAACGCTGAGCACGTAACAGCAGAGAACGTACAAGAATTAGTAGGAGACACAGATGGTATCCTTGTACCAGGTGGCTTCGGTGATCGTGGTGTAGAAGGTAAAATCGTTGCAATTCAATATGCTCGTGAAAACAAAGTTCCATTCTTAGGAATTTGCTTAGGTATGCAACTTGCATCAATCGAATTCGCACGTAACGTATTAGGATTAGAAGGAGCTAACTCTTCTGAAATTAATCCTGACACACCTTATGCAATCATCGACCTATTACCAGAACAAAAAGATGTAGAAGACTTAGGTGGTACACTTCGTCTTGGTCTATACCCATGTAAGCTTGCTGAAGAAACAAATGCATACAATGCTTACAATGAGCCGGTTGTATATGAGCGTCATCGTCATCGTTATGAGTTCAACAATCAATTCCGTCCGGATATGGAAAAAGAAGGATTTGTATTCTCTGGTACAAGCCCAGACGGCCGTCTAGTTGAAATCATTGAATTAAAAGATCATCCTTGGTTCGTGGCAGCACAGTTCCACCCAGAACTAGTTTCTCGTCCAAACCGTCCACAACCATTGTTCCATGACTTTGTAAGAGCTTCTATTACGAATAAAGAGAGCAAGTAATAAAAAAAGCGCCTGAAATAGGGCGCTTTTTTTAATATTCATTTAACATTTCATCGATTGTAAATTTGATTCCATGATATGCAAATAAAGCTATCATTAAACTTGGGAATCCGTAGCGATTGCCTTCATCGTCTGGAATAAGGCCTTTTAACAGCTTAGTATCAATATGTACATCTGTATATTGTTCTAGTGATTCAGTACCTTCTTGAATAGCAGAGATGCCGACAATAGAGTGTCCATCAGCTTGAAGTTTTTTTGCTAGTGCTACAACTTCTTCATCTGTTGAAAAACGGCTAATAAGAAGTACACGATCTGCAGAAGTTACTTCTACTTCTTTACCATTTTCAAATAATCGTTTTGCTTGCTTCATTGGTTCAGCGCCAAATAGTGCTTCAGCAACAACACCCTCCATTTCATTTGTACCATGTAAATAAATGAAACCTTCGCCAATTAATGCTTGAGCAAGTAGACGGGCGCTATCTTCTATATTCATTTCTTCTTTTTGAGAAACTCTGGAGAAATAACCACTTAATTGAGTTGAAAAAATTTTTAACATAATGTTACTCCCTTTCGTACGTGTTTATCGGCTTTCATTATAGTTTATTTTTTTAGAAAGGTGAAATCGAAGGTGGCATAACAAAATAGGAAACGGTAAAATAAGAAAGAATAGGAAGGAATTTGCCAAAGAATAGCGAAAATTAATCGTTAAGATATAAGAAGCTTTAAATCTTGTATTTACACAGAAAGGTTGGGAGTTATGGAAGGGAAAATTTTAATCGTTGATGATCAATATGGCATTCGTGTGTTATTACATGAAGTGTTCCAAAAAGAAGGTTATCAGACATTCCAAGCAGCGAATGGATTTCAAGCTTTAGATATCGTGAAAAAAGATAATCCAGATTTAGTAGTATTAGATATGAAAATTCCAGGTATGGATGGTATAGAGATTTTAAAACATGTAAAGGAAATTGATGAGAGTATTAAAGTAATTTTAATGACTGCTTATGGAGAACTTGATATGATCCAAGAAGCAAAAGATTTAGGGGCTTTAATGCACTTTGCTAAACCGTTTGATATTGATGAGATTCGTCAAGCGGTGAGAGATCAGCTTGCTGTAGAGGCGTAAAAAATGAATTTTTTATAAAAAATATGGAAAAAAGCGTTTACATGGACTATTGAGCAGGTGAATACGGTTGAGTTTTTGAGTACAAGTTGTTATCCTATTGAGTGTAGAAAAAAGTCCGGTATGTAAATATACATATTTTACCTTATTCTGGTCATACTACCAGCGATAAGAACTTATCGGATACAAAAAACGTTTTTTAGGAGGATTCACCATGCCTTTAGTTTCTATGAAAGAAATGCTAAACACAGCACTAGAAGGAAAATACGCAGTTGGTCAATTCAACATGAACAACTTAGAGTGGACTCAAGCTATCTTAGCTGCTGCGGAAGAAGAAAAATCTCCTGTAATCCTAGGTGTATCTGAGGGTGCAGCTCGTCATATGACTGGTTTCAAAACAGTTGTAGCTATGGTTAAAGCTTTAATCGAAGAAATGAACATCACTGTTCCTGTAGCGATTCACCTTGACCATGGTTCAAGCTTCGAAAAATGTAAAGAAGCAATCGATGCAGGTTTCACATCTGTAATGATCGACGCTTCTCACCACCCATTCGAAGAAAACGTTGAAACTACTAAAAAAGTAGTAGAATACGCACACGCTCGTAACGTATCTGTTGAAGCTGAGCTTGGAACAGTTGGCGGACAAGAAGACGACATCATCGCTGAAGGCGTAATTTACGCTGATCCAGCAGAGTGTAAGCACCTTGTTGAAGCAACAGGTATCGATTGCCTAGCTCCAGCTTTAGGTTCTGTACACGGTCCTTACAAAGGTGAGCCTAACTTAGGATTCGCTGAAATGGAACAAGTTCGTGACTTCACTGGCGTACCTTTAGTATTACACGGTGGTACTGGTATCCCAACTGCTGATATCGTAAAAGCTATTTCTTTAGGTACTTCAAAAATTAACGTAAACACTGAGAACCAAATTGAGTTTACAAAAGCTGTTCGTGAAGCATTAAGCAAAGACCAAGAAGTTTACGATCCTCGTAAATATATTGGACCTGGCCGCGACGCTATTAAAGCAACTGTTGCTGGTAAAATGCGTGAATTCGGTTCTAACGGTAAAGCGTAAGAATAAAATTCCGTTTTGGAAACCGTCTAGTCTTTTAGACGGTTTCCTTTCGTTGTATAATGAAAGCGTGAACAAGTCTAAAGATTTTTATCATTTTGTTTTTGAAATAGAAAATAATGTGCATAGTCCTATTAATAAATGTGATAATGTATCTAAATTGATAAAGTAAATTCGATGAATAGTTAATCTTTATCTAGTCGTACTACAGGAGAAATGAAGATAATGGTTTCCTATTTATTGAGTTTTAGGGTGGAAAGAGTGATTGAGATTCTTAAGGGGAGCTTTCTATAGAGATATAGAAAGTAAATACATTCACAAGAAGGGAGCTCAATATGGAAAAATTGCTAATTGAAGGCGGAAGAGCTTTAAATGGAACAATTCGAGTGAGTGGTGCAAAGAACAGCGCCGTTGCACTAATTCCAGCGACAATTTTAGCAGATACTCCAGTAACTATTGGTGGTGTCCCTAATATTTCGGACGTGAAAATGTTAGGAGACTTGCTAGAGGAAATTGGGGGAAGAGTAACTTATGGACAGGAGGAAGAGATGGTAGTCGATCCTTCTAACATGGTTGCAATGCCTTTACCGAATGGAAAAGTGAAAAAATTGCGTGCTTCTTATTATTTAATGGGTGCGATGCTTGGCCGTTTTAAAAAAGCTGTTATTGGGCTTCCAGGTGGATGTCATTTAGGACCGAGGCCGATTGATCAGCATATTAAAGGGTTTGAAGCGTTAGGTGCACATGTTACGAATGAACAAGGTGCGATTTATTTAAGAGCAGATGAATTGCGCGGGGCACGTATTTATTTAGATGTTGTTAGTGTAGGAGCTACGATTAATATTATGCTAGCAGCTGTGCGAGCGAAAGGTCGAACTGTTATTGAAAACGCAGCGAAAGAACCAGAGATTATTGATGTAGCCACGTTGTTAACAAGTATGGGTGCACGCATTAAAGGTGCTGGTACAGATGTAATCCGAATTGATGGTGTGGATTCACTGCACGGTTGTCACCATACGATCATTCCGGATCGTATTGAAGCGGGTACGTATATGATTTTAGGAGCTGCATCAGGAGGAGAAGTAACGGTTGATAATGTTATTCCTCAGCATTTAGAGTCAGTTACGGCGAAGTTAAGAGAAGCTGGTGTCCAAGTTGAAACGAACGATGACCAAATTACAGTGAACGGTAATAGAAGTTTAAAAGTAGTTGATATAAAAACACTTGTATATCCAGGCTTCCCAACAGATTTACAACAACCATTTACGACGCTTTTAACAAAGGCGCACGGAACGGGTGTTGTAACGGATACGATTTACGGCGCACGCTTTAAACACATTGATGAATTACGTCGTATGAATGCACAAATTAAAGTAGAAGGTCGTTCGGCAATTGTAACTGGTCCTGTTTTATTGCAAGGTGCAAAAGTGAAAGCGAGTGATTTGCGAGCTGGAGCGGCCCTTGTTATTGCCGGGTTAATGGCGGATGGAATTACAGAAGTAACCGGACTTGAGCATATTGATCGAGGTTATGAAAATATAGTAGACAAGCTTAAAGGTCTTGGCGCAAACATTTGGCGAGAACAAATGACAAGTCAAGAAATTGAAGAGATGAAAAACGCATAAGTGATACTTCCGCAAGGGGGAAGCGAAGCATCACTACTTGCGGAAGTATACTTTGTAGAGAAACACGGTTCACAAAATACGGCAGAAATATAAAGACTTAAAGGAGAGGGATTATCGTGGAAAGAAGTTTATCTATGGAGTTAGTACGTGTAACAGAGGCTGCAGCATTATCATCAGCGCGTTGGATGGGGCGCGGGAAAAAGGATGAGGCAGACGGTGCAGCAACATCAGCTATGCGTGATGTATTTGATACAATCCCGATGAAAGGTACAGTTGTAATTGGTGAAGGTGAGATGGACGAAGCACCAATGCTGTATATCGGAGAGAAATTAGGTACAGGGTATGGACCACGTGTAGACGTTGCAGTTGATCCTTTAGAAGGGACAAACATCGTAGCAGCTGGTGGATGGAATGCTCTTGCTGTTATTGCAATTGCAGATCATGGTAATTTGTTACATGCTCCTGACATGTACATGGATAAAATCGCGGTTGGCCCAGAAGCAGTTGGGGCGGTCGATATTGATGCGCCTATTATCGATAACTTACGTGCGGTTGCGAAAGCGAAAAATAAAGATATTGAAGATGTTGTAGCGACAGTTTTAAACCGTCCACGTCATCAAGCAATTATCGAAGAAATTCGTAAAGCTGGTGCTCGCATTAAATTGATTAACGATGGAGATGTGGCTGGAGCAATTAATACAGCATTTGATCGCACAGGTGTAGATATTTTATTCGGCTCTGGTGGAGCGCCTGAGGGTGTATTAGCAGCAGTTGCATTAAAATGTTTAGGTGGAGAAATCCACGGAAAGCTTCTGCCTCAAAATGAAGCTGAATTAGCTCGTTGTAAAAAAATGGGCATTGAAGATATAAATCGTATCCTGCGTATGGAAGACTTAGTAAAAGGTGACGATGCAATCTTTGCAGCAACAGGCGTAACAGACGGAGAACTATTACGCGGCGTTCAATTTAAAGGTAGCGTAGGAACAACACAATCCCTTGTTATGCGTGCAAAATCAGGCACAGTACGCTTCGTAGACGGACGTCACAGCTTGAATAAAAAACCGAACTTGGTTATTAAATAAAAAGTGCAAGCGGCTCGTTCAGAATCGCAGTGCATTGGAACTCTCGACCTTGAAGCGCTCTTTGCTTCGAGTGAGAGAGTGAAATGACCGGAGATTCTAGCCGCTGGAACTGGATTAAATAAAAAGCGTAAGCGGCTCGTTCAGAATCGCAGTGCATTGGAGCTTTTGACCATTCTAGCTACTGGAACCAGGTCAAATAAAAGCGAAGACAAATTTTCTTGTCTTCGCTTCTTGTATTTGTGTTTCAACGTATTGATTAAAACTAGATAAAAGGGTTACAATAGTGAATATTACCCTACTTGAACTTATTGCCTTTCATTATTAATTATTTGCCTTCCGTATTTTTTCCCTTTACCCATGTGAAAAGAGAATAACGTTAAAGTGTGGTGTCTGAATGAATTTGTCAATTGCAGCATTAGAAAACATGAAATTAAAAGAGTTATACGAGCTTGCGAAAGAATTTAAGATTTCGTATTATAGCAAATTAACGAAAAAAGAGTTAATCTTCGCTATCCTAAAAGCTCGAGCAGAAAAAGAAGGTTTCTTCTTCATGGAAGGCGTATTAGAAATTATTCAATCAGAAGGATTTGGATTCCTACGTCCTATCAACTATTCTCCAAGCTCAGAAGATATTTATATCTCAGCTTCGCAAATTCGTCGTTTCGATTTACGTAATGGAGACAAGGTTTCTGGTAAAGTACGACCTCCGAAAGAAAATGAACGCTATTTTGGATTATTACAAGTTGAAGCTGTAAACGGAGATGATCCAGAGTCAGCAAAAGAGCGTGTGCATTTCCCTGCATTAACACCATTATACCCAGATCGCCAAATGAAATTGGAAACGGAACCGAAAAAGTTACCGACACGCATCATGGATTTAATCGCACCAGTTGGATTTGGACAACGTGGTTTAATTGTCGCGCCTCCAAAGGCTGGTAAAACAAGTCTATTAAAAGAAATCGCACACAGTGTTACAACAAATCACCCGGAAGCTGAATTAATTGTACTGCTAATTGATGAGCGTCCAGAGGAAGTAACAGACATTGAACGTTCTGTTAAAGGAGATGTTGTCAGCTCTACTTTTGATGAAGTGCCAGAAAATCATATTAAAGTAGCGGAACTTGTGTTAGAACGTGCAATGCGTCTTGTAGAGCACAAAAAAGATGTTATCATTTTAATGGATAGTATTACCCGTTTAGCGCGAGCTTACAACCTTGTTATTCCACCAAGTGGTAGAACATTATCGGGTGGTATCGACCCAGCTGCCTTCCATAGACCGAAGCGCTTCTTTGGAGCGGCACGTAACATTGAAGAAGGCGGTAGCTTAACGATTTTAGCGACAGCGCTTGTTGATACAGGATCTCGTATGGACGATGTAATTTACGAAGAATTTAAAGGAACTGGAAATATGGAACTTCACTTAGATCGTTCATTAGCTGAGCGTCGTATCTTCCCGGCAATTGATATTCGCCGTTCTGGTACACGTAAAGAAGATCTATTAATTCCGAAAGAACATTTAGACAAGCTATGGGGTATTCGTAAAACAATGCGTGATACACCAGACTTTGTCGAAGGTTTCTTACGTAAACTTCGTCAAACAAAGACAAATGAAGAATTTTTACAAAACATTGTTGCAGACTCAAAAAGATATGTAACAACTAAGTAAAGGGAAAAAATTGAGACTCGCTTATTTTGTGGTAAGCGAGTTTTTTATGTTTTTTTAAGGAAATATTAGAGAGAGTAATATATGGGAAAATTTGTTTTTTGAGATGGAAATCATATTTGGGTCGAGAGCTTGAAGTGTCCTGCGATTCTGAACGAGCCGCTTGCGCTTTTAATTAATATCCATTTCCGGCGGCTAGCTCTTCGTGTCTAAGAACCTCCCGCACTAAAGGTAAAAAGCACCTTTTGTGCGAGAGAACCTTAGCCAGTCAGAGCTGAGCGAGCCACCTCCACTTTTAATTTTAAAAAGACAAAAACAGGTAGTTGCAAAATGGAGTTAGCCTTGTTATAATTTCATCATATGTGTTTCATCAATATAGTTGTGTAAGCAGCTGAAGATGAAAAACTCTGTTTCGAAAATGATTCAGGGCGGAAGGAGATGAAAAGAATGAAAGCAGGAATCCACCCAAATTACAATAAAGTTGTATTTATGGACACGAACACAGGCTTCAAATTCTTAAGCGGGTCTACTAAAGGCTCTAGCGAAACTGTTGAGTGGGAAGATGGTAACACTTATCCATTACTAAAAATTGAGATCAGTTCTGATTCTCACCCATTCTACACTGGACGTCAGAAGTTTGCTACTGCAGACGGACGTGTTGACCGCTTCAATAAGAAGTACGGTATCAAGTAATAAAGAACATAAAACAGGCAAGTGTATGTATTCGCTTGTCTGTTTTTTTTGCAAAAATATTAAACCTTTACCCTACTTTGGATTAGGAAAGTAGATGAAAGGAGAGCTCAATGTACTTAATGAATCAAAATGGTTGGATTGAAGTGATTTGCGGGAGTATGTTTTCTGGAAAATCAGAGGAGCTCATCCGCCGTATACGCCGTACGCAATTTGCGAAACAACATGCGATTGTATTTAAACCATGTATTGATAATCGTTATAGTGAAGAAGATGTTGTATCACATAATGGATTAAAGGTTAAAGCAGTTCCTGTTTCAGCTTCAAAAGATATATTTAACCATGTAACAGAAGAAATGGATGTTATTGCAATCGATGAGGTACAATTTTTTGATGGGGACATTGTGGAAGTGGTGCAAGTATTGGCAAATCGTGGCTATCGTGTCATTGTAGCTGGATTAGACCAAGATTTCCGTGGTCTACCATTTGGACAAGTTCCTCAGCTGATGGCGATTGCTGAACATGTAACTAAATTGCAGGCAGTGTGTTCTGCATGCGGATCTCCTGCAAGTCGTACGCAACGTTTAATCGATGGAGAACCAGCAGCATTTGATGATCCAATTATTTTAGTTGGGGCTTCAGAATCGTATGAACCACGTTGTCGTCATTGTCATGCAGTACCTACAAAACAAAGATAAATGAAACTCGCTATGTAGAGCGGGTTTTTTTCGAAAATAGATGAAGATTGGTGGCCAGCTCTTCGTAAAGCTAAGAACTTTAGCAGTCAGAGCTGAGCAAGCCGCTTGCGCTTTTAAATATTATCTAGCTCCAGCGGCTAGAATCTCCGGTCATTTCACTCTCTCGCTCGAAGCAAAGAGCGCTTCAAGGTCGAGAGTTCCAATGTCCTGCGATTCTGAGCAAGCCGCTTACGCTTTTAAATATAATTTGCGTTTTTTTGATTAAGTACCATATACTATTTGTATTAGATACTAGGATGTAGAGGTGAATGGTGTGTTAGATCGTTTGCAAGCTGTAGAAGATCGTTATGAGAAGTTAAATGAATTGTTAAGTGACCCAGAGGTTATTAGCGATACGAATAAGCTTCGTGAGTATTCAAAGGAACAATCTGATATGCAGGAAACGGTAGAGGTGTACCGTGAGTATAAAGATGTTCGTGAGCAATTAAGAGATGCAAAAGCAATGTTAGAAGATAAGTTAGACGCTGATATGCGTGACATGGTAAAAGAAGAGGTTTCTGAATTAGAAGGACAAGATAAAGAATTGTCAGAGCGTCTGAAAATTTTACTTGTTCCAAAAGACCCTAATGATGATAAAAACGTTATCGTTGAGGTTCGTGGCGCTGCTGGTGGTGATGAGGCGGCTTTATTTGCTGGTGATTTATATCGTATGTATAGCCGTTATGCTGAGGTACAAGGTTGGAAAACTGAAATTATCGAAGCGAGCTATACAGAGTTAGGTGGATATAAAGAGATTATCTTTATGATTAACGGTAAAGGTGCGTTCGCGAAGCTGAAATTCGAGAATGGTGCTCACCGTGTGCAACGTGTTCCTGAAACGGAATCTGGTGGACGTATTCATACATCTACAGCAACTGTAGCTGTATTACCAGAGGCAGAAGAAGTAGAAATTAGTATTCATGAAAAAGATGTTCGTGTTGATACGTTTGCTTCTAGTGGTCCTGGTGGACAAAGTGTTAATACAACGATGTCAGCGGTACGTTTAACGCATTTACCGACTGGTGTAGTTGTATCGTGTCAGGATGAGAAATCACAAATTAAGAATAAAGAAAAAGCGATGAAAGTATTACGCGCACGTGTTTATGATAAGTTTAGACAAGAGGCGCAAGCTGAGTATGATCAAAACCGTAAACAAGCTGTTGGTACGGGTGATCGTTCAGAGCGTATTCGTACGTATAATTTCCCGCAAAACCGTGTTACAGACCATCGAATCGGTTTAACGATTCAAAAGCTAGATCAAATCTTACAAGGTAAGTTAGATGATTTCATCAATGCCTTAGTGATGGAAGATCAGGCTCAAAAGATGGAGGCAGCTGAGTAATGCGTGTCTATGAAGCCCTGAAATGGGCTTCTTCTTTTTTACAGGAAAATGGACGAGATGAAAATGCGGGAGAAATTGTCCTTTGTCATGTATTAAAGACGAACAGAACCGGAATGCTCATGAATATGCGTGAAGAAATAACTGTGGAACAAGAAACAAGTTTTACGGATTTTATTCATAAGCATGTAGAAGGTATTCCTATTCAATATATGATCGGTTATGAAATGTTTTATGGACGATCTTTCTTTGTGAATGAAGAAGTATTAATACCAAGACCGGAAACAGAAGAGCTTATAGTGGGAGTGTTAGAAAGAATCGAGCGCCATTTTGGTGATGAGAAACTACATGTAGCAGATATCGGTACAGGTAGCGGAGCGATTTCGATTACGCTTGCTTTAGAAAATAAAAATCTTCATGTGTATACGGTAGATATTGCACAAGAGTCGATTGAAGTTGCAAAAGAAAATGCAAAAAATTTGGGCGCAGAAGTAACGTTCTATCATGGTGATTTATTGTCACCATTTTATCAAACAGGTCAAAAGTTAGATGTTGTTGTTTCAAACCCCCCATATATACCGGAAGTGGATTGGCGTGGCCTTTCTCCTGTGGTGAAAGAGCATGAGCCAAAGAGAGCACTTGTTGGCGGTGAAGACGGATTAGATTTCTATCGCCGTTTTATGGAAGAGTTGCCGAATGTATTGCAGGAGAAAGCAATTGTGGCATTTGAAATTGGAGTAGGGCAAGGTGAGGATGTAAAAGGGCTGTTACAACAAGCTTTTCCACATGCTCATGTTGAGATTGTTTTTGATATTAATGGAAAAGATCGTATGGTATTTGCAGAGATGGAGTAAGGTTCACACCTTACTCTATTTTTTTGTGGGAAAATTTATATAGATTTTGAATTTAATAGTTTAGAAAGATGAAAGTCTGTCCACACTGTTTGTAGAAGGGAAGGTGGAGGAAATGAAAAAACAAGTTATTGCTTATCTTCTTCTATTATTAATTGGTGCACAGTTGCTTGTGCAGTTTGGATATATGAAAGCTGATGCGAAAGGGCCTTCAGTTATTCCGAAAGAGGCCGTTCGATTACGGATTTTAGCAAATAGTGATTCAGATAAAGACCAGGCTTTAAAGCGAAAAGTGCGTGATGAAGTAAAAGCACAAATTGATGGATGGGTAGCGGATTTAACTTCATTTGAAGAGGCACGTAAAGTCATTCAAAGTCATATTCCAGAAATCGAAAAAACAGTGGCAAATACGTTGAAACAAGAAGGAAGTAAAGATTCATTTCAAGTGAAATTTAGTAAGAATGTAAAGTTTCCTACAAAGGTATATGGGAATTTTATTTATCCAGCAGGGGAATATGAGGCAGTATTGATTACAATTGGGGAAGGTGAAGGGGCAAACTGGTGGTGTGTATTATTTCCACCGATGTGTTTCTTAGATTTTTCAAGTGGTACAGCTGTAAGGAAAGAAGAGCATGTTGTGAAGGCTGAATCTCCTGAAGAGGGGGAAGTTAAGGAGCAAGATGAGGAAGTAGTGGAGGTACAAGAGAAGAAAGAGGATAAAGTGAAAGAAACGAAAGTTATAAAGCAGGAAGTCGCAAAAAAAGTAACAGCTTCTGAAAAGAAAGTAGAAGAACAACCTGTAAGTAAAGAAGAAACAAAAACTGTGGACAAAGTGGAGAAGCCTGTGGAACAAAAGCAAGAAAAACAAAATGAGTATGTAAAAGTAGAGGAAGAGGAAGAAAAGCCAGAAGTTAAGTTATTTATTGTAGAAGCTTTTACATCTTTATTCTCTAAATAGTACTATTAGTAGGTCCCTTCTCATATATAAAAAAGAGGAGGGATTTACTATGAAGAAAGTATATTTTGCGAAAAAAGCAGATGTGGAAAGATTGCATTCTTTTTTCGGACAAGCTAATAAAAAAGATGATAAAATAAATGAGTTGTACGCGCAATTTATGATTTTGGAAGAGGCGGAAGAAATAAGGGCTGTAATTGGTTATGAACAAAGTGGAGAAGATGTGCTTATCCGTTCTTGTTTATTCACACCTAATGTGGATAAACAGACTTTCTTATATTTTTTTGAAATGTTTTTGCAGTATATGAACGAAAAAAATATTCGACAATTGTACTTACTAACAAATCATCCACAATCTATAACAATCTTTCAGTTTTTTGACTTTGTTACTATAGAGAAAGAAAACGTACCAGAGGGAATTCGACAGTTAGAACACTTTTGTAAAAATATAAAAGAGCCAAATGCAATAATACTAAATTGTCAGCTATTCACAAAGTTATCCACGGATTAATTAGGTTTATCCACATTTTGTGGATAAACCTTGTTTGTCTTTTGGATAAATCTCATAGTAAACTAAAAATAGACAAGTATTTCAGGGTAGAAAAGGACGTGGGAAAAAATGCATACAAATATGTGGGTTGTGGATAATGTTGTGGAAAGAAAAAAATATTATCCACAGTTACAAGAAGCAGCAAAATTATTAAGGGAAAACGAGGCGATTGCCTTCCCTACAGAAACGGTATATGGACTAGGCGCAAATGCGATGAATGATGAAGCGATCGCGAAAATTTTTGAAGCGAAAGGAAGACCGAGTGATAATCCACTTATTGTCCACATCGGTACAAAATCACAGTTAGATGGGATTGTGAAAGAAATCCCGTCAGTTGCAGAGAAGTTAATGGAGCATTTTTGGCCAGGCCCGTTAACAATTATTTTACCTAGAAAAGAAGGGATTTCAGAGAAGGTGACGGCAGGACTTAATACAGTTGGAGTAAGAATGCCTGATCATCCAATAGCGCTTGCTCTTATTGAGGAGGCAAATGTACCTGTTGCAGCACCGAGTGCGAATCGTTCTGGTCGTCCAAGTCCGACGTTAGCATCTCACGTATATGAAGACTTAAATGAGAAAATTGCAGGTATTGTAGATGGTGGTGCAACAGGCGTAGGTGTTGAATCGACTGTAATTGATTGTACGAGCGCTGTGCCAACGATATTACGCCCAGGTGGGATTACGAAAGAACAATTGGAAGCGGTGATTGGCACGGTTTCTTTAGATCCGGCTTTAAAGGATGAGAAGGAAAAACCGAAATCACCTGGAATGAAATATACGCATTATGCACCGAAAGCGCCACTGAGTATTGTTGAAGGTTCACGTGAATTTATTCAACGCCTTGTGGATGAGAAGAAGGAAGAAGGATTCAAAGTAGGTGTATTAACGACAGAAGAGTATCAGCATGTATATGGCGCGGATGTTGTATTGTCTTGTGGTGTAAGAAGCAATTTAGCTAGCGTTGCGACTAAATTATATGATGTACTTAGAACATTTGATGCAAGTGAAGTAGATGTTATTTTTAGTGAATCATTCCCGAATGAAGGAATAGGGAATGCCATTATGAATCGCTTAACGAAGGCGGCAGGACATCAAATTATTACTGAATGATAAGGTACGATTAGCAAACAGAATATTTCTCCTCGGATAAGCATATTTTGAAGTAGCACGTCCGAGGAGGGACATGAATGACGTTTGAACAGCTAATACCTTTAATAATTATGGCATTCGCCTTAGGGATGGATGCGTTCTCGGTGAGTCTTGGTATGGGGATGATGACCTTAAAGGTAAGACAAATCATGTATATCGGTATGACGATAGGGATATTTCATATTATCATGCCTTTTATAGGGATGGTATTAGGGCGTTTTTTATCAGAGCAGTATGGAGATATTGCACATTTTGCAGGTGCTATTTTATTAATTGGACTAGGATTTTATATTGTATATTCCTCTATTTTGGAGAATGAAAAGACTAGAACGGCCCCTATTGGAATTAGTTTATTTGTATTTGCATTTGGCGTTAGTATAGATAGTTTTTCAGTAGGGCTTAGTCTTGGTATTTACGGAGCGCAGACGATTATTACAATATTACTTTTTGGATTTGTTAGTATGTTATTAGCGTGGACTGGTTTATTAATTGGTAGACATGCGAAAGATATGCTCGGTACATATGGTGAGATAGTAGGTGGTATCATTCTAGTTGGATTTGGATTACATCTCCTTTTTCCTATATAATTTTAAGGAGGAGGGAGTTATGAATAAATTATTGGAATGGTATATTCGATTTTTAACTTTTTTCCCTAGGTGGTTACGGTAGCTTGTTATTTGGGGTATTATTTTACAAATTTCGATTTTAGGTTGGATCAAATTAATTCGCGAATGGTAATATAGTTCCTTTCTGTGCATAGTTTTATTTATACTAATTTACGCCAAACAATTATAAATATAGAAAGGATGAGATGAATGACGAGATTGAAGCAAGTTTTTGGTATTATTATTAGTTTTTTTGTTTTTTGGTTTAGTATGCTCGGTGTACAAATGTTTGCTGAGTTTTTAGATATTGAGTCATTGAAGTTTGTTGCGGGAAAAACGGAGGGGGCGCGTGCCTTTTATTCTCCATACCCGTTTATAATCGTTTTTCTTATTACATTGCTTTCCCTATACTTCTTCGTAATTAAGCTTGGGAAACCGAAAAAAGAGAAAGTACCTACTTTAGAGGAGCAGAAAGAAGAGATATAAGGGGATACGATTTTAGCAAAGACTGTACCAAATTATTTTGGTACAGCCTTTTTATTTTACAGGTATTCTATTTTGAGTGAATTGCTTCCACTTTTAGATATATCCAGTTCCAGCGGCTAGAATCTCCGGTCATTTCGCTCTCTCGCATGAAGCAAAAAGCGCTTCACGGTCGAGAGCTTGAAGTGCCTTGCGATTCTGAACGAGCCGCCTCTGCCTTTAAATTGGCCTCACCAATTCAAATTGTTCTCCTAGTTTTGCGTAGTTGTGTCCTGCTAGGCGGCTTACTGGTTTTAGTCCTTCTGCGTGAATGCGACCTTTTTCGTATAGGTGTTCTGCGACGTGGAAACGAACGACGCGTCCGATTAGTAGGTCGCAAGCTGGTGAGTCTTCTGTTCCGCCAAGGGGGATTGCGCGTTCTAGTACGCATTCCATTCGAATATTTGCTTCTTTTACACCTGGAACAGAGATTACGTCACTTTCAATTGGTGTTAGTTTTGCTAGTTCAATTTCACTCTCATTTGGTGGGAGGTTAGCTGCTGTTTCGTTAATTGCTTCTACGTAAGATTCATC
This sequence comes from Bacillus sp. CH140a_4T, assembly GCF_008923725.1. Taxonomy (GTDB): domain Bacteria; phylum Bacillota; class Bacilli; order Bacillales; family Bacillaceae_G; genus Bacillus_A. Next base: position 51,714 of record NZ_WBPF01000006.1, on the reverse strand, counting down.
AGAAATATGTACGACAAACTCACCTTTTTCAATTGCGTTTCGAGAAGTATCTTTCGGTGTTCCTGCTTTTCGTTGTACAGAAACTGAGATAAGTGGTGGATTAGCAGCGACAATATTGAAATAACTATATGGTGCTCCGTTTAATACGCCGTCTTTTGTTACAGAAGTAACGAATGCGACGGGGCGTGGAATGATACTTCCCGTTAATAATTTGTAATTCTCTTTTTCCGTTTGTTCATTTGGATTAATGGATAACATGCTTAAAATCCCCTTTCTAAATATGACGACTTATTGTTTGTTTACAAGATGTTAGTGGGAAACTCCTGCTGAAAATAATATTTTTATTACATAAAAAGAACTTACTTCAATCGCAATGAAGTAAGTTCCGTCTAAATAATCTCGAATTCAAGATAAAAATTATAATAAAACGTATGCACCAGGTCCGATTAAAGCTACTCCAATAGCAACGGCGATTAACATTAAATTGTATTCATATCCGTTTTGTGTTACCCAGTAACCATTTTTTCCGTGAACAGTGAAAATAGCCATTAACATTGTTCCAACGATAAATAATGAACCAATTGCAGTGAAAATACCTGATGCGAATAAGAAACCACCTAATAATTCAGTTGCGCCAGCCATAAATGCCATGAATACACCAGGGCGTAAGCCGATTGACTCCATCCAGCCGCCAGTTCCTTTCAGGCCGTAGCCACCAAACCAACCAAATAATTTTTGAGCACCATGACCCATGAATGTAATACCTATAATAAGACGAATAATAAGAAGACCGATATCCATCATTTTAAAAAACCTCCTAAAAGTTATTAACTTATCTTATGTAAGTAATAATAAAATAGTTACTTACTTAAGTCAAGTGAGTTTCGAAAAAAGTTTGAAAATAATTTTACAAATTAGCGACAAAAAATAAAATGTAGTAAAGACCTCTAGACAAGTTAGGCAAAAAAAGAGAAAATATAAGTAGAAGTTAACTTCTTATTGTTATTCAGACAATCAGAATTGACTGGAATTTTATGAGGCGCTACAATAAGAGTCTAGCAGCAACGACGTAATTTATTTCGAAAGCGTTTTTACAGTATAATATTCGAAGTATGAGGTCTTACGTTTATTTCGATCTTTAATAGAGATTGCCCTATAAACTTTTAGGTAAATTATAAGGAGGACTATCCTATGTTTAAAAAATTATTCGGTTTAGGTTCAAAAACAAATGAAGAAACAATCGTAGCTCCATTAACTGGAGCAGTGAAAAATATTGAAGAAGTACCAGATCCAGTATTCGCTGGTCGTATGATGGGCGACGGTGTTGCAATCGATCCTACTGAAGGTGTAGTTGTATCTCCAGTTGATGGTGAAATCGTACAATTATTCCACACGAAACATGCGATTGGAATTAAAGCGAAAAACGGTACAGAAATTTTAATCCACGTTGGATTAGAAACTGTAAAAATGGAAGGCGAAGGTTTCGAAGCTCACGTTTCTGAAGGACAAGCTGTAAAAGCTGGAGATAAATTAATCTCATTCGACCTAGAATTAATCCGTGAAAAAGCGAAAAGTACAATTACTCCAATCGTTATCACAAATACAGATGCAGCTGAGTCTATTAAGACAACTGTAGGTGTAACTGCTACAAAAGGTTCAACAGAAGTAATGAAAGTTACAATGAAATAATTATTGCATGAAAGGAATCCGTTTCGTATGAAATGGATTCCTTATTTTGTTTTGTAGTCTGTTCCTTATGTATGGTAAAATACTTTGGGCACTTGGAAATAGGGTTTCACATATATGTGGATAAGGCGCATTTTTCTTAGAAAAAATATAAGAGAAATGCGCCTTTCGTATATTCACATTTCTTTTGTTCTATTCTTATGTACGTTATGATAAAAAGTAGGAAAAAGAAGAAAAGGGGTGGGTTTGGATGAAACGAGTGTTATTTATTTGCACTGGAAATACATGCCGTAGCCCGATGGCCGAGGCGTTGCTTCGTCATCATGGAGCAGGTAAGTTTGAAGTGCAATCTGCTGGTGTTTTCGCCTATCCTGGAAGTGATGCGTCGATATATGCAAAGGAAGCTTTAGCTGAAAAGGGAATTGCAATCGATCATGCTTCGCAGCAGGTAAATGAAGCTTTGATTGAATGGGCTGATATTGTAGTAACAATGACGGAAAACCATAAGCAAATTGTACTTGGGCATTATCCGAGTGTTGAAAAGAAAGTAGATACATTATATGGAGTAACTGAGGGGATAAGTAAGGATATTTCAGATCCATTTGGCGGGTCACTTTCTATTTATAAAGAAACGTTAGAAGAGATGGAAAAACTTGTACAAACTTTACTGAAAAAACATTCAGAAGGTTGATGTTTCGTGTATAATACGATATTGGAGATCACTTCGTTCCGTTAAGGTAGCGAGTGAGAAATGAAGATAATTGATTGAAACTTTGGAGGGGTAAAAATGAAAGTAGTAGTAGCATCTGATCACGGCGGTATGAATATCCGTAAAGAACTTATAAGTTTATTAGAAGAGTTAAATATTGAATATATTGATTTAGGTTGTGAATGTGAAGCTGGTTCTGTTGATTACCCTGATTTTGCGTTTCCTGCAGCGGAAATGGTAGCGAATGGCGAAGTAGATCGTGGTATTTTAGTTTGTGGGACAGGCATCGGTATGTCAATTGCAGCAAATAAAGTAAATGGTATTCGTTGTGCGTTAGTTCATGATACTTTCAGTGCGAAAGCAACGAGAGAGCATAATGATACGAACATGCTAGCAATGGGCGAGCGTGTAATTGGTGCAGGTCTAGCACGTGACATCGCAAAAATTTGGTTAACAACCGACTATGAAGGTGGTCGTCACGAAAACCGCGTAGGAAAAATTAAAACATACGAAACAAAGTAATAGATTCTAACTAGAAGTAGTATGAAATATAATTTGGTGAACCAACCTGTGAAAGGAAGAGGCGTAATGACAGAAATCGTAAAGGTAAGAGAACAGTTACAAAGTTCGCTTTCTGATTTCCAAGAACAAGCTTCATTACAAAGTAGTCAAATTTTTGTAGTGGGGTGTAGCACGAGCGAAGTGCTAGGAGAAAGAATTGGAACATCAGGAACGATGGAAGTAGCAGAGGCGATTTTTTCTGAGTTAAAACAATTTCAAGAGCAAACAGGTATTGAGTTGGCGTTTCAATGTTGTGAGCATTTAAACCGTGCTTTAGTAGTTGAGAGAGAGTTGGCGATGAAATATCAATTTGAAATTGTAACAGTTACGCCTGTTAGATCAGCAGGTGGTGCATTAGCAACATATGCGTATCACAATTTGAAAGACCCGGTAGTAATTGAGTTTATTAAAGCAGATGCAGGAATGGATATTGGTGATACATTTATCGGTATGCATTTAAAGCATGTAGCTGTTCCGGTTCGTACAGGTGTGAAGGAAATTGGAAGTGCGCATGTAACGATGGCAACAACACGTGGAAAACTAATTGGTGGAGTACGTGCTGTTTATGCGGCGAAGGAAGAGACTATCACTTGCCGTTAGACATGAAAAATTATAAAGTCGCATAATAGCTTTATATCGAAAGATAAAAGGTATGTAGTCTGACTTTATAATAGAAGAAAGAAAAGACCGATTTTCGGTCTTTTTTTTCTTTTATGATATAGAAAGTCATGTTAGAATGTAGTTGAAAACATGAAGGTTCGAAAGAATTACAACCTGAATTTTCGTTTTTTCTGAATAAATGAGAAAAAACTATTGGGAATCGATGTAATTCGTTCAGAAAAGGGGGATTTTGGTGGATCATTTAAAACGTCAAGATGAAAAGGTATTTGCTGCAATTGAGGCAGAACTAGGAAGACAGCGTTCGAAGATTGAGTTAATTGCTTCGGAAAACTTCGTAAGTGAAGCAGTAATGGAGGCGCAAGGTTCTGTTTTAACGAATAAGTATGCTGAGGGATATCCTGGAAAACGTTACTATGGTGGCTGTGAGCACGTAGACGTAGTGGAAGATATCGCACGTGATCGCGCGAAAGAAATTTTTGGCGCAGAGCATGTAAATGTTCAACCGCATTCTGGTGCACAGGCGAACATGGCAGTATACTTCACAATTTTAGAGCAAGGCGATACAGTACTTGGTATGAATTTATCTCATGGTGGTCACTTAACACACGGAAGCCCTGTTAACTTCAGTGGAGTACAATATAATTTCGTAGAATATGGCGTGGATGCTGAATCTCACCGTATTAATTACGATGATGTATTAGCAAAAGCGAAAGAACATAAACCAAAATTAATCGTTGCAGGTGCAAGTGCATATCCTCGTGTTATCGATTTCAAACGATTCCGTGAGATTGCGGATGAAGTGGGTGCATACTTTATGGTTGATATGGCACATATCGCTGGTTTAGTAGCTGCTGGTTTACATCCAAACCCAGTACCACATGCACATTTCGTTACAACGACAACACATAAAACATTACGTGGTCCACGTGGTGGTATGATTTTATGTGAAGAGCAATTTGCAAAACAAATTGATAAATCAATCTTCCCTGGTATTCAAGGTGGTCCACTTATGCACGTAATCGCTGCAAAAGCTGTTGCATTTGGTGAGACGCTACAAGATGAGTTTAAAACATATGCACAAAATATCATTAATAATGCGAACCGCTTAGCTGAAGGTCTTCAAAAAGAAGGGCTTACACTTGTTTCTGGTGGAACAGACAATCATTTAATCTTGATCGATGTTCGTAACTTAGAAATCACAGGTAAAGTAGCAGAGCACGTATTAGATGAAGTTGGTATTACAGTGAACAAAAATACAATTCCATTTGAAACAGCAAGCCCATTTGTAACAAGTGGTGTACGTATCGGTACGGCAGCTGTAACATCTCGCGGTTTCGGTTTAGAAGACATGGATGAAATTGCGTCACTTATTGCTTATACATTAAAAAATCATGAAAATGAAGCTGCATTAGAAGAAGCAAGTAAGCGTGTAGAAGCGTTAACGAGCAAATTCCCAATGTACACAGACCTATAATAGATGAAAGAAGACTGCTGAGACGTAATTGTTTTGGCAGTTTTTTTTGGACATATATTGTTCTTTAAGTATGTATACAAATGATGAATAAATTTTGGCGATATAATGAAGGATACAGCTCCCATAATTGGTAAAGATACTAGATAGATTCATCGTAAAATCATGATTTTGCCAAATTTGCCCTTGAATATTAGTAGCGTTTTCTTTACAATCGTAAATAGTGTAAAAAAGCGTGCAAACGCATGAATATCATCTAAAGGAGAGATTCACATGGGAAAACTGTATGTATTTGATCACCCGTTAATTCAACATAAGATTACATATATTCGCGATAAGAATACAGGTACGAAAGATTTTCGTGAATTAGTGGACGAAGTAGCAAGCCTAATGGCTTTTGAAATTACTCGCGATCTTCCACTTAAAGACATTGAAATTGAAACGCCTGTAAGCAAAGCAACAACAAAAGTGATCGCTGGTAAAAAACTTGGTTTAATTCCGATTTTACGTGCAGGTTTAGGAATGGTTGATGGAATTCTGAAATTAATTCCAGCAGCAAAAGTAGGACACGTTGGTTTATACCGCGATCCTAAAACATTGCAACCGGTAGAATACTATGTGAAACTTCCAACGGATGTAGAAGAGCGTGACTTTATCGTACTAGATCCGATGCTAGCAACAGGTGGTTCTGCAGCTGAAGCAATTAACTCTCTGAAAAAGCGCGGTGCAAAACAAATTAAATTAATGTGTATCGTTGCAGCTCCAGAAGGAGTAAAAGTAGTACAAGAAGAACATCCTGATGTTGATATTTATGTAGCAGCATTAGATGAGAAATTAAATGAACACGGATATGTAGTGCCAGGTCTTGGTGATGCTGGTGACCGTTTATTCGGAACGAAGTAAGACAACTGACGAGAGGGGGTTCCCCTCTCGTTTTTTTGTATCTTGATGAGGTAGGGGAGGGGGATAAATATACATAGTATATACAACATAAGTTGCATACACATCACATATAATATAGAAGTCTTACGTCTAAAGAGCACTATATTATGGAAGGAAAGCGTTATATCTTAAAAATATAATAGTGACAAACTTGTGAACATTTCCTTCTATTATAAAGAGAAAACTGTTAGAAATTGCATATCTCTAACCAGTATTTAGAAGGGGAACGTTTTCATTTTTGGGAGGAAATGACTAATACTCAAATTTTTTGATTTTTTACGATTTCTCGTTGACACTGTTAATACCCTATTGTATGCTAACAACGGGGATAGATGGTAGGGCTTTCAGTGACAAAAATACATCTATTCCGTGACGAAAATGTAAACTTTTTATTTTGTATAGGATTTATGCAAAAAAATGAGTTATTATTAACACATCGTGAATGAGGGTTACATATTGGAGGGATGAATCCTTGCAAAAAAACGATCGCAGCCATATAAAAGCTTATGCTTTAATGTCAGGTATTCTTGCTCAGTTAGTCGGTTCTATTCTTATTGGGATCTTTGGTGGGCAGTGGATTGATAATAAGGTTGGAACGTTTCCATTGTTTCTTATTATAGGGTTATTACTCGGATTAGGAACTGGGATATACGCAATGATTCGACTCATTCGACATTACTATTCGGGAGAGCAATGATGATAGACGTACATGGACTTGTCCAAAGACAAAAGAAATATATGTACTACTTGCTTGCGCTTCTAGTGCTAGGATGGGGATTCACCTCTTACAAGGATGTATTTCTTGGACTGATTATCGGAACGATTTTCAGTTTTCTTAGTTTGCGCATCATTGCACGTAGAACAGACAAGCTGTTGGATCGCGTAACAAATGGAGAAAACGTGAAGTTTAAGGCGACAGCGGTAAGTACATATTCAAGATTCGCCACGATTGGGTTATTAATTTTATTTGCAGCCAAATATCAAGAGTTAATTGCGATGTGGGGCTTAGGTGTAGGATTGCTGACAGGATACCTTGTCATGATCATAGATTTTCTTTATTTAGAGTATAAGAGCAGGGAAGAGAGGTGAATTACTAGTGGAACACGGTAGATTAGTTGAATTTCTAGGTTTAACGTTCGATTTGTCATCAGTTATGATGGTTACTGTAGCAGCAGTTATTGTTTTCTTAATCGCTGTTATCGGAACTCGCAGCTTAGCTCTTCGCCCAACAGGAATGCAAAATTTCATGGAATGGGTGTTTGACTTCGTGAAAGGGATTATCAATAGTACGATGGACTGGAAAACAGGTGGACGTTTCTTAACGCTTGGCGTTACGCTTATCATGTTTATCATCGTATCGAACTTCCTTGGTTTACCATTCATGTATTCAACAGTTGAGGCTGGCGAACATATTGCATGGTGGAGATCACCAACGTCTGATCCAGCAGTTACATTAACATTAGCCGTGATGGTAGTTACCCTCACCCATTATTATGGAATTAAGATGAAGGGTACGAAAGAATACGTTAAAGGTTATTTCCAACCGATGAAATTCTTATTCCCATTAAAGGTTATTGAGGAGTTTGCTAACACATTAACGTTAGGTCTTCGTTTATTCGGTAACATTTATGCAGGTGAGATCTTATTAGGATTACTTGCTAAGTTAGGCGGGGCATCATTCCTTGGAGCATTAGGTGCGCTTGTACCAATGTTAGCATGGATGGGATTCAGTGTATTCGTTGGATCAATCCAGTCATTTATTTTCGTTATGTTAACGATGGTTTATATGGCTCATAAAGTAAGCCATGACCATTAATATAATTTAAGTAAGAAAAAATTTATTTTTTTATAATACAAAGGAGGACAAATTAAATGAGTTTAGGTGTAATCGCAGCTGCAATTGCAATTGGTTTATCAGCATTAGGTGCAGGTATTGGTAACGGTCTTATCGTATCACGTACAATCGAAGGTGTTGCTCGTCAACCAGAATTAAAAGGCGCACTTCAAACAATTATGTTCATCGGGGTTGCTTTAGTTGAGGCACTTCCAATCATCGGTGTAGTTATTGCATTCATCGTAATGAACAAATAAGGGAGACTCCCCTTACATAGATGGCGAAGAGTGTTTTTCCGAACTTTCTTCGCCATTGCTTTATGGATGAAACGTATGTCTTTTTTTTTCATATGATCAATTTAGATATTTTGAAGGGAGTGAATCCTTGTGCCAACTTTATTATTAGGGGCTGCCATTCCATTTGGAACGATTGCTTATACATTGTTCATTTTCTTACTTCTATTAGTAATGCTACGCAAATTTGCGTGGGGTCCTTTAATGGGAATTATGAAAGAACGTGAAGAGCATGTTACTAATGAAATCGACGCTGCAGAAAGAAGTAACGCTGAAGCGAAGAAATTAGTAGAAGAACAACGTGAAATGTTAAAACAATCGCGTGTTGAAGCACAAGAGTTAATCGAAAGAGCGAAAAAACAAGCTGTAGATCAAAAAGATGTTATTGTTGCTGCTGCGAAAGAAGAAGCAGAATCAATTAAAGCATCTGCTGTACAAGAAATTCAACGCGAAAAAGAGCAAGCGATTGCTGCTTTACAAGAACAAGTGGCTTCTTTATCTGTTCAAATTGCTTCTAAAGTAATTGAAAAAGAGTTAAAAGAAGAAGATCAAGTTAAGTTAATTCGCGATTATATTAAAGAAGTAGGAGAAGCGCGATGAGCAATGGGATTGTAGCAAAACGTTATGCTGTCGCTCTTTTTAAAATTGCAAAAGAAAAACACGTATTAGAAATGTTTGAAGAGGAATTACGCCTTGTACAAAACGTTTATGTAAAGAACGGAGAACTACATAGCTTTTTAACGCAACCGAACATTTCAAAAGAGCAGAAGAAAACGTTTCTTGCAAACGTATTCGGATCTGTTTCTGAATCTATTTTAAATACGTTATATATTTTAATTGATAACAAACGCATTGATATCTTACCTGAAATTGCAGATGAATATGTTGTTCTTGCTAATGAAGAACGTAACGTAGCCGACGCAACTGTATATTCTACTCGTCTTCTATCAGAAGAAGAGAAACTTAACATTGCAGAAGCATTTGCAAAGAGAACGGGAAAAGATGCAATTCGCGTGAAAAATGTTGTAGATGAAGATTTACTAGGCGGCATTAAAGTACGTATTGGAAATCGCATTTACGACGGAAGCTTACAAGGAAAATTAGCACGTATTCAGCGTGAATTAATGAAGAATAGATAGGGGTGAAGCACATGAGCATCAGAGCTGAAGAAATTAGCGCACTGATAAAGCAACAAATCGAGAACTATCAGTCTGAAATCGAAGTTAGTGATGTTGGTACAGTTATCCAAGTTGGTGACGGTATTGCGCGTGCTCATGGTCTTGATAACGTTATGGCTGGTGAACTTGTAGAGTTCTCTAACGGCGTTATGGGACTAGCACAAAACTTAGAGGAAAACAACGTAGGTATTATCATTTTAGGACCTTACACAGAAATCCGTGAAGGTGACGAAGTTCGTCGTACTGGTCGCATCATGCAAGTACCAGTAGGAAAAGAACTAATCGGTCGTGTTGTAAACCCATTAGGTCAACCAGTTGATGGTTTAGGCCCAATCAATACAACAAACACTCGTCCAATCGAAAGTCCAGCACCAGGTGTAATGGATCGTAAATCTGTTCATGAACCACTTCAAACAGGTATTAAAGCGATCGATGCTCTTGTACCAATTGGCCGTGGTCAACGTGAGTTAATCATTGGTGACCGTCAAACAGGTAAAACAGCAGTTGCACTTGATACAATCATTAACCAAAAAGATGAAGATATGATTTGTATCTATGTAGCTATCGGACAAAAAGAATCAACTGTACGTAACGTAGTAGAAACACTACGTAAGCACGGTGCATTAGATTACACAATCGTTGTAACTGCATCAGCTTCTCAACCAGCTCCATTATTATACTTAGCTGCTTATGCTGGTGTAACAATGGGTGAAGAGTTCATGTACAATGGTAAACACGTATTAGTAGTATATGATGACTTATCAAAACAAGCAGCGGCTTACCGTGAGCTTTCATTACTATTACGTCGTCCTCCAGGTCGTGAAGCATATCCAGGGGATGTATTCTACTTACATTCTCGCTTATTAGAGCGTGCAGCAAAATTAAGTGATGCAAGAGGCGGCGGTTCTTTAACTGCACTACCTTTCATCGAAACACAAGCAGGGGACGTATCAGCTTACATCCCAACAAACGTAATTTCTATTACGGATGGACAAATCTTCTTACAATCTGACCTATTCTTCTCTGGCGTACGTCCAGCGATTGATGCGGGTACTTCTGTATCTCGTGTTGGTGGATCTGCTCAGATTAAAGCAATGAGTAAAGTATCAGGTACACTTCGTCTTGACCTTGCATCTTACCGTGAGTTAGAAGCGTTCGCTCAGTTCGGTTCTGACCTTGATAAAGCAACTCAAGCGAAACTAAACCGTGGTGCTCGTACTGTTGAGGTATTAAAACAAGGATTACACAAACCATTACGTGTAGAGAAACAAGTTATCATTCTTTACGCTTTAACACGTGGATTCCTAGATGATATCCCAGTAGTAGATATCACTCGTTTCGAAGAAGAATTACATGCTTGGTTAGATTCTAATGCGACTGACTTATTAGAAGAAATCCGCACAACTAAGAAACTTGCGGATGACGACAAATTTGCAGCAGCTATTAATGGATTTAAAAAAGTATTCGTAGCTTCTGAATAATAAAAGCGGAAGCGGCTCGTCCTGAATGTGAGGGGGATGGAGCTTCTGACGAAGAGGCGGTCTTTGCCTCGTAGGAAGAAGTGAAGCCACCGAACATTCAAGCCGCTGGAGCTAGATAATAATATATAAAAGGCATCTCAAGTTTTGAGATTGCTGACGGTTATGTAAAGGAAAAGAGTAGGTGCACCTATTCTTTTCCTTCAATCATGAGCAAGAATATCTTGCAACGTAGATTAGGAAGAGAATTCTTACTAATCGTGCCAACTTCCGGAAAAAAGGTGGTGAAAACCTGTGGCATCTTTACGCGATATAAAAGCGAAGATTAACTCGACAAAGAAAACGAGTCAAATTACGAAAGCGATGGAGATGGTATCTGCATCTAAGTTAAACCGTGCAGAGCAAAATGCTAAATCTTTCGTTCCGTATATGGAAAAGATTCAAGAAGTAGTAGCGAGCATTGCGCAAGGAAGTAAAGGAATTAATCATCCGATGCTAAATGCGCGTCCTGTAAAGCGTACAGGGTACATCGTTATTACATCTGATCGCGGACTAGCAGGTGGTTATAACAGTAACGTATTACGTACAGTGAGTAACGTAATTCGTGAACGTCATAATATGGACTCAAACCAATATTCAATTATTGTGCTTGGCCGACTAGGACGTGATTATTTAAAACGTCGCGGCTTTAACATCATTGATGAAGTAGTTGGATTATCTGACCACCCATCATTTACTGATATTAAAGACCTTGCTTCTCGAGCAATTGCGATGTTCGCAGATGGTGCTTATGATGAGCTGTATATTTACTACAACCATTACGTAAGTAAAATTTCACAAGAAGTAACGGAAAATAAAATTTTACCGCTTACTGATGTGGCGTCTGATAAACCGACGACAGCTTATGAATTCGAACCTTCTGAAGAAGAAATTTTAAAAGTACTATTGCCACAATACGCAGAAAGCTTAGTGTACGGTGCATTACTAGACGGTAAAGCAAGTGAACACGCAGCGCGTATGACAGCAATGAAGAGTGCTACAGACAACGCAATGGAAGTTATCGATTCACTTACACTTTCATTCAACCGTGCGCGTCAGGCAGCGATTACGCAAGAAATTACGGAAATCGTTGGTGGAGCAGCAGCGTTAGAGTAGTAATATAAAGCGTAGGCGGTTCGTTCAGAATGAGAGGGGGATGGAGCTTTTGACGTAGAGGTGATTTGTGCCTCGCAGGAAAAAGCGAAGCCACCGAACATTCTAACTGCCGGAGCTAGATTCAATAAAAAGCGTAGGCGGCTCTTTCAAAAGAGTCGCGTAAGCTATAAACCAATAAAAAATGGAAAGCTAACTGCTCGTAGCAAGTTAGCTAATTAAAAGAAAGCTAGGAGGGAACCCGATGAATAAAGGGCGCGTTACGCAAATCATGGGTCCGGTTGTAGACGTTAAGTTTGATGGCGGAAAGCTACCAGAAATCTACAACGCCCTTACGGTAAAACAAAGCAACGAAAACGGAACAAGCATTAACTTAACATTTGAAGTTGCACTTCATTTAGGTGATGATACAGTTCGTACAGTTGCAATGTCTTCCACAGACGGACTTGTTCGTGGTACAGAAGTAGAAGATACTGGTAAAGCAATCTCTGTACCAGTTGGTGATGCAACACTTGGTCGCGTATTTAACGTATTAGGTGATGCAATTGACTTAGATGGTGAGGTTCCTGCCGATGTACGTCGTGATCCAATTCACCGTCAAGCACCCGCATTCGAAGAATTATCTACTAAAGTAGAAATTCTTGAAACTGGTATTAAAGTAGTAGACTTACTTGCTCCTTACATTAAGGGTGGTAAGATCGGTCTATTCGGTGGTGCCGGTGTAGGTAAAACGGTATTAATTCAGGAATTAATTAATAACATCGCACAAGAACACGGTGGTATCTCTGTATTCGCTGGTGTAGGTGAGCGTACTCGTGAGGGTAACGATTTATACCACGAAATGAGCGATTCTGGCGTAATTAAGAAAACTGCGATGGTATTCGGACAAATGAACGAGCCACCTGGAGCACGTCAACGTGTTGCATTAACAGGTTTAACAATGGCTGAACATTTCCGTGATGAGCAAGGACAAGACGTACTTCTGTTCATCGATAATATCTTCCGTTTCACGCAAGCAGGTTCTGAAGTATCTGCCCTTCTTGGTCGTATGCCATCTGCGGTAGGTTACCAACCGACACTTGCAACAGAAATGGGTCAATTACAAGAGCGTATTACATCTACAAATAAAGGATCTATCACGTCTATCCAAGCGGTGTATGTACCAGCCGATGACTATACGGATCCAGCACCAGCTACAACGTTCGCTCACTTAGATGCAACAACAAACTTAGAGCGTCGTTTAACACAAATGGGTATTTACCCAGCCGTAGATCCATTAGCATCTACATCTCGTGCACTTTCTCCAGAAATCGTAGGAGAAGAGCATTATGAAGTAGCTCGTCAAGTACAGCAAACTTTACAGCGTTATAAAGAGCTTCAAGATATCATCGCTATCTTAGGTATGGATGAGTTATCTGAAGAAGATAAGTTAGTTGTACATCGTGCTCGTCGTATTCAATTCTTCTTATCTCAAAACTTCCACGTAGCTGAGCAGTTTACAGGTCAAAAAGGTTCTTACGTACCTGTAAAAAATACAGTTAGCGGATTTAAAGAAATTCTAGAAGGAAAATATGATGACCTTCCAGAAGATGCATTCCGTCTTGTAGGTGGCATTGAAGAAGTTATTGAAAACGCGAAGAAAATGATGGCGTAAGGCCTTAGGAGGGACGAATTATGAAGACATTTCCAGTCAGTATTGTAACTCCTGATGGACCGGTTTACGAAAAAGAAGTAGAAATGGTAAGCGTAAAAGCAGAGAGTGGGGAAATGGGGATCTTACCGGGTCACATTCCAACTGTTGCACCATTAAAAATTAGTGCAGTTCGTCTGAAACATGGTGGACACACTGATTATGTAGCAGTAAGCGGTGGCTTTATCGAAGTTCGTCCAGATAAAGTAACTGTATTATCATCATCTGCTGAAGAAGCAAGCCATATCGATATCCATCGTGCAAATGAATCGAAGCGTCGCGCTGAGCAACGTATGCAAGATAAACAAGCACATGTTGACTTTAGACGTGCAGAAATGGCATTACAACGTGCTGTGAACCGTTTAAACGTTTCCGATATGAAATAAAAAATCCGTAAAGGCTTTGCCTTTACGGATTTTTTTATGTAGATCATGGATAATTTTACAAAAATGGTATAATTATATTGATGCTTGTATAAGTAGAGAATGTATAACAATTTATAAAGGAGATGAATAAATGATCGGTGAAATGAAACGAGAAGCGTTGCACTCTTTAAAAGGAAATTGGGGACTAGGTGTTGGATCAACGATTTTATATTTTATTTTAAGTTATGTTGTTGCAATGGCTGCAATGCTTATACTTTTAATTCCAGGAGTTATTATATTTTTACTATTTGCTGGTTTCACAGGTTCACTTGAAGAGGACACAATATCAATTGGAGCAGGTATTACATTTGGGATTTTTTATTGCATTATGATAATTTTAAGTAACGCATCGTATGGAATTACCTCATACGGTTATACAAATGTATTTTTACAGATGAGTAAACGAGAAGGTGCTAAAGTAGATTACTTATTCGAAGGATTTCGTGGCTTTAAAAGAATGATGAAAACGATGTGGGCAATGCTTGCGATTTTGTTATATACAGGTACATGGATTCCGATGTTGCTAGTAGCCTTATTTGCATTTTTTGGTGAAGAAGGAAATACGTCGTTTGCTATTGCTTTCTTTGTACTATTAGCTATTTCAATCGTTGGTATGCTTGTGATGTACTTTTCTTATGCGATGACGTACTATGTTATGGTTGAAAATCCAGAGTATAGTGTGTCACAGGCAATGAAAGAAAGTAAGCGTCTTATGCAGGGGCACAAATTAGATTTGTTTCTGTTGTGGCTAAGTTTTATAGGTTGGGCAATTTTAGCGATTCTTACACTTGGAATAGGTTTTCTATGGCTTAGCCCGTATATGAGTACAACGACAGCGCATTTTTATCGCTTTCTTTCAAAAGATGAATTGTAGTAGGAACATGCTATACTAATAGAGTTATTACGTATAGGAGGAACATTATGATTGGTGATTTAAAAGGAGAAGCGCTAGATTCATTAGAAGGGAAATGGGGATTAGCTGTCGGGGCAACGTTACTTATTTCGGTTCTTATTACAGCTTTTAGTTTTAGTATTGATTTCATTTTCTCTCAGGTTTGGGATTGGAAAGAAGTAAACAGTTCACTTTCATTAGACATTATTTCAATATTGATGGTGGGTCCATTAACACTAGGTGGTTATTATTTAGCGCTGCATATCATTCGTGAAAAAGAAGCGGGTATCGGGCATATATTCAGATGGTTTACAGAAGGAAGTAAGTTTATAAAGTCATTTTTATTATATATAGTAGTGAACATTTATATTTTCTTATGGTTTTTATTATTTATTATTCCAGGCATCATTAAATCATTTTCTTATGCGATGACGTATTTTATAATAAATGACCATCCGGAGTATTCTATAAATCAAGCTATTACAGAAAGTCGTCGTATGATGGATGGACATAAGATGGAGTATTTCATTTTATGTTTAAGCTTTATTGGTTGGTTTATATTAAGTTGTATTACACTCGGGATTGGATTCTTATGGCTAATTCCATATTTTTATACGACGTCAGCAGCGTTTTATGAAGAAATTGCAGAGGAATATTACGAGGGGAAAATTCCGACACTTTAAAGAAGCTGTAATCAGTGGGGCACCTCACGTTGGTTACTAGTTTTACTGTCCGCAAATAGCATGATAAAAACACTCAGTATGAGCTATTGGTTCATACTGGGTGTTTTTTGTAGAAATTTTATTAATTGATGACTCGTAAGTGGTTTACTGAAATAGTAGCCTTGCATATATTTACAGTTGTTCTTTTGTAGAAACTTAAGTTGTTTTTCTGTTTCAATTCCTTCCGCAACGACAGAGAGGTTTAAAGTATTTGCAAGGGAAAGGATAGTGGAAACGATGGCTCTTTCCTCAGGTCGATGATCGGCTAATTGTGTAAATTCTCTCGGTACTTTTAATGTATCAATAGGAAAAATGGATAAATAAGCGAGAGAAGAATAGCCGGTACCGAAGTCATCAATGGACGTTTGAATACCATATTCCTTTAACTGCTTTAGTCTGGATAATGTTTCTTTTTCATCGATCATCGCAATTCGTTCTGTTAACTCCAGTGTTACATACTTTGGATCGACTTTAACGTCTGTTAGTATTTGTGAAATGTTCTCGATTAAATTCTCTTGCTGGAATTCTTTTGCTGATAAGTTCACACTTATTTTTAAATCTTTGTAGCCAAAAGTATGCCATATTCTTAACTGGCGACAAGATTCTTTTAATACCCAATGACCGAGTGGAACGACTTGTGGCGTCTCCTCTACAATTGGAATGAACTCACATGGCGAAATGTCACCTAGGAGCGGATGTTTCCAGCGTATTAATGCTTCAGCACCAATAATTTTTTTCGTTGTAATATCAATTTGTGGTTGATAGACGAGATAAAATTCTTCGTTTACTAAAGCGAGTGGTAGATCTTTTTCAATTCGAGCTTTTCGTTCCATTTTTTTATACAATTCTTTCGTGTACAGAGAACTACCATTTTTCCCCCTATTTTTTGCCTCGTACATGGCCATATCAGCATGCTGTAAAATTGATAATGGGTCTTCACCTGCTTCAGGGTATATTGCAATCCCGATGCTCGGTGAGATTTGTAAATGCTGATTTTCGATTTCAAATGGTTCGTTCATGAACGCGACAATCGTATCAGCTATTTTTTGTACATCTGGCCTTTTTTTATAATTTTCGATAAGGATTGTGAACTCATCCCCAGCTAACCGGGCAAGCTTCATATTTTGTGTCGCTATTTCTTCAAGTCTTTTTGCTACTGCAATTAATAGAAGGTCTCCTACCCTATGACCGAGGGTATCATTAATAACCTTAAAGCGGTCTAGGTCAAGAAACATAACAGCAAAAGGCCTTTTTGATATTTCGGATCGAGCAATTGCTTGCTCTACATATTGATGAAATGCACGGCGATTTGCAAGCTCTGTTAACGTATCCCGATAGGCTAGGAAATTAATTTGTTCTTGTTGTTGTTT
Organism: Bacillus sp. CH140a_4T; assembly: GCF_008923725.1. GTDB lineage: Bacteria > Bacillota > Bacilli > Bacillales > Bacillaceae_G > Bacillus_A. The sequence goes on along the minus strand of NZ_WBPF01000006.1, from coordinate 34,690 downwards.
GCTTTCCGTAATATCTTTAATCATTAAATAAACACCAGAAATATGATTTTTTAAAAAGATAGGAACAGCTGTAACGTGTAAGTAGTAAATATCTTTATTTTTATGATATGCCCGTATTTCTAAAGAAATAGATTTCCCTTTTTTTACGCGATGAAAGGCATTAACGATTTCTTCCAAATCTTCTTCATACATAAGTGAATAGTAAGGCTGATTTAATAATTCATTCGTTTGATAACCGAGTAAAGTAGTACCGGCGTTATTCACTTTGAGAAAATTACCGTACAAATCTAAGGTGAATATTGGATCTGGATGATGCTCGTATAAAGATTTAAACATTTGTTGGTTATGGTATAGTTCATTTTTTTGTTCTACTAAATCTTCTGTACGTAGTTCAATTTGTTTTTCCAGTTCTAAGTTGAATTGCATTTGGGCTAGTAATAATATCTTATTTTGTCTTCGAACTAAAGTGTGGCGTATGAGAACGAAAGAGAAAGTTATCATAAGTCCGATTACTACAATAGGTGAAAAAACGTATTCAACTAATATAAAAACAATGAGCATGACTACGGAAATGTAAGGTAATGATAACCTGATTGATTCCCCAAGTTTAGGTGTTAATAGTACTTGCTCTTGTTTTTCAGGTTCTTTTGTATGAAGAATACAGGCGATAGCTACTAGTACTAAAGTTACTTGATAGAGAGGAGTAACTGTAAACATAGAATATTCTGGTGTGAAGTATTTAATATAAGCATAAATCGCATCTGTAGTAGCATATAAAATTAAAGCACTGCCAAGAAGCGCACCAACTTTTTTTGATAACAAGGACAATGGCTTGAATAAAAGATTAATTCCAATGAGAAAAAAGAGCAAGTCAGCCATTGGATAGGTAAGTTGAACAAATATGTCGATATAGGCTGTTGTAGAAACGTGAATGGTTCGTTCAATAAGTAAGTAGTAACTTAAAGTGAATTGTGCTGTAACGATGATACAAATATCGCATATCATAAAAAGCTTTTCTAATAAATCTCTGTTATAAATGATTTCATATAGAAAGGCGAACGCAAAGCTCATTACAAAAAGTAGGTAAAAAAAGTCGGACGGATCAACGAATGTATAGTAGTCCTTTAAAATTAAACGTTGATAGGCAACGACGGTATCACCAATGAAATAAGAGAGGGTTCCAACAGATAATATGGTCCAAAATAAACGAGGTAACCCTTCTTTCATGTTTGAAAAATAAAGTATATAACTACAAGCGATAATATCGATTAATAGGGTACTCATTCCAATTAATATTTGAAAGGGAAATGAGTATTCATATAGAAAAGGCATTGCCACGTAATGAATGGCTATAGACAACGATATAATGCTTATAAGAATACTTACATGTGTTTGTTTTTTCATTTATCTCACCCACGGTATATACATATAAATTCCTCTTCTTATTTTTTATAGTTTTTATACTTATTTTGCACAGGTATAGAGAATTATAAAAATAGATTTTAATAATTCTCGTTTCTGTCCCCAACATATCGACATAGGAATTTGAAGTTTGTTATAATGATTAAAATAGTTGCATTATTTAGAAAAATTTAAAAATAATAATTACTGCAACTAGGACATATTGTTTACTAAGTGAACTTGTTCTTAATTCAGGGGGGAGGGTTTCACAATGGCAAGTGTATATGAAAATAGTTATATGATCGTTTTGATTTTCTTGCTATTAGGCATATTGCTGCCGGTAGTGGCTCTTACATTAGGAAGGATGCTGCGCCCAAACAAACCAAGTGCAGCGAAAGCGACGACGTATGAGAGTGGGATTGAGCCTTTTCATGATGCAAATATTCGGTTTCATGCTCGTTATTATATTTTTGCTTTATTGTTTGTCATCTTTGATGTAGAAACTTTATTTTTATATCCATGGGCTGTCGCATATGACAAGCTCGGTTTATTTGCACTCATTGAAATGCTCATCTTTGTTGTAATGTTGCTAGTTGGATTAGCGTATGCTTGGAAAAAGAAGGTGTTACAATGGTTATAAATTTTGAGGAATTACATCCAAATGAGCGAGCGGAATTAGAAAGAAATATCTTTTTTTCTACATTGGAACAGTTGAAAGGATGGGCAAGGAGCAATTCTTTATGGCCGATGACATTCGGACTAGCATGCTGTGCAATTGAAATGATGGGAGTAGGCTCATCACATTACGATTTAGATCGATTTGGGTCATTTTTTCGGACTTCACCAAGGCAATCGGACGTTATGATTGTGTCAGGAACGGTAACGAAGAAGATGGCTCCTATTGTTCGGCGCTTATACGATCAAATGCCTGAACCAAAATGGGTTATTGCAATGGGATCTTGTGCGACAGCAGGTGGTCCATATGTAAATTCATACGCTGTTGTGAAAGGTGTAGATCAAATTGTACCAGTTGATGTGTATATTCCTGGCTGCCCACCAAATCCTGCTGCTTTAATTTATGGAATTAATAAATTGAAAGAAAAAATTCGTTACGAGGCAAAGACAGGAAAGCAGGTGACGAATAAATGAGTGATCCAAATAAAGACTTAGAGGATTTGAAAAGAGAAGCGGCTAGGCATGCGAAAGAAGAGGCGAGAAAGCGGCTCGTTGCAAAACATGGTGCAGAAATAAGTAAACTTGAGGAAGAAAATCAGGAAAAAGAGAAAGCGCTACCAAAAAATAATAGTAGGACTGTAGAAGAAGAAAAACGACGTGCAGCGGCCGCGGCGAAAGCAAAAGCGGCAGCGTTAGCGAAGCAAAAAAGAGAAGGAACAGGAGAAGTAACGGAAGAAGACAAGGCCAAAGCGAAAGCGAAGGCAGCCGCGGCGGCAAAAGCAAAAGCGGCAGCGTTAGCGAAACAAAAAAGAGAAGGAACAGAGGAAGTAACGGAAGAGGAAAAGGCCAAGTCGAAAGTGAAGGCAGCCGCGGCGGCAAAGGCAAAAGCAGCGGCATTAGCGAAGCAAAAAAGAGAAGGAACAGAGGAAGTAACGGAAGAAGACAAGGCAAAAGTGAAGGCGAAGGCCGTGGCAGCCGCGAAAGCAAAAGCGGCAGCGTTAGCGAAGCAAAAAAGAGAAGGAACAGAGGAAGTAACGGAAGAAGACAAGGCGAAAGTGAAGGCGAAGGCCGTGGCAGCCGCGAAAGCAAAAGCGGCAGCGTTAGCGAAGCAAAAAAGAGAAGGAACAGAGGAAGTAACGGAAGAAGACAAGGCAAAAGCAGCGGCGCTAGCGAAGCAGAAGGCCTCGCAAGGTGATGGGAATTCGGGAGATGAAAAGGCAAAGGCGATTGCAGCAGCGAAGGCAAAAGCGGCTGCGGCTGCAAGGGCGAAGACAAAGGGCGCTGAAGGTAAGAAGGAAGAGGAGCCGAAGCAGGAAGAGCCATCGGTGAATGAACCGTATTTAAATCAGTATGTTGAAGTTATTAAGGGAAAAGTAGGAGAGGATACATTAGTAGATTCCTACATTAATAAACTTTCAAAAGATGTACCAACTCTTGTGGTAGAGCCCTCCAAATATTATGAAGTAATGGAGTTACTGCGATTTCATGAGGGACTTGCCTTTGATTATATGTCAGAGCTACATGCGACGGATTTTGTGACACATATGGAAGTGTATGTTCATTTATTTTCATATGGAAAGAAACAGTCAGTAGCGGTGAAGGTGAAGCTGGATAGGGAAACGCCGCAAGTAGAATCGGTGACAGCGCTTTGGAAAGGAGCGGACTGGCCAGAGCGGGAAGCGTATGATTTGCTTGGCATTGTATTTAAGGGGCATCCGAATTTATCACGTATTTTAATGCCTGATGATTGGATAGGTCACCCGCTTAGAAAAGATTATGAACCGTATGATGTGGAGGTGTAGCTAAATGATCCGTACGGAAGAAATGCTTTTGAATGTAGGTCCTCAACATCCGAGTACGCACGGTGTGTTCAGGCTTGTTATTAAGATTGACGGGGAAATTATTAAAGAAGCTACACCGGTTATTGGATATTTGCATCGCGGGACCGAAAAGATTGCAGAGAGCTTACAGTATACGCAAATTATCCCGTATACAGATCGAATGGACTATTTATCGGCCATGACGAATAATTACGTCATTTGCCACGCTGTAGAGACGATGATGGGGCTTGAAATCCCGGAGCGTGCCGAATACTTGCGAGTGCTTGCAATGGAGCTTGGAAGGATTGCGAGCCACCTCGTTTGGTGGGGGACAAATCTTCTTGATATAGGAGCGGTCAGCCCGTTTTTGTACGCGTTTCGTGAGCGAGAGATGATTATAAATTTATTAAATGAATTATGCGGTGCACGGCTTACTTTTAACTATATGAGAGTCGGAGGTGTAAAGTGGGATGCGCCGGACGGTTGGATTGAAAAAGTGGAAGAGTTTGTTCCGTATATGAGAGAGCAATTGGCAGGTTATCATGATCTTGTTAGTGGTAATGAGATTTTCTTAAATCGCGTAAAAGGCGTTGGTATATATAGCGCGGAAGAAGCGATTTCGTATTCTTTAAGCGGAGCAAATTTACGATGTACTGGGGTAAACTGGGATCTTCGTAAGGATGAACCGTACTCCATTTATGATCGTTTTGATTTCGATATTCCTGTTGGAAGTGTGGGAGATGCTTGGGATCGCTACGTTTGCCGCATGCAAGAGATTGAGGAGTCATTAAAAATTGTTGAGCAAGCAGTCGAGCAGTTCCCGAAAGACGGAGCCGTACTGGCGAAAGTACCGAAAATTATTAAGGCGCCTAAAGGGGAAGCGTTCGTCCGTATAGAATCACCGCGAGGAGAGATTGGTTGCTATATTGCTAGTGATGGAAAGAAAGAGCCGTACCGATTGAAGTTTCGCAGGCCGTCTTTTTACAATTTGCAAATTTTACCGAAGTTATTGAAAGGTGAAAACATCGCCAATTTAATTACGATTTTAGGTGGAGTTGATATTGTACTTGGGGAGGTTGATGGCTGATGATTGAAACGCTCTTACAATCACCTTCAAGCTGGACGAATTTCTTCATTTTTTTCGGATTAGCGGTGCTCCTATTATTTGCAGTCCTTGGCTTCGTTACATATGGTATTTTGGCAGAACGGAAAGTGATGGGCTTTATGCAAGGGCGGATTGGACCAAACCAAGTTGGAGGCCGGTTCGGTTTACTGCAAACGGTAGCCGATGTTTTGAAACTACTATTGAAGGAAGATAGTATTCCAAAAGCGGCAGATAAACCGTTGTTTATATTAGCACCTGTTATTGCATTCGCACCGGCATTTATGGTGCTTGCAGTCATCCCATTTACTGATAAATTTCAGTTCGCGGATATTGGCATAGGCTTACTGTATTACATTGCTGTTTCTGGCATTACGACGATTGGTGTTGTAACCGGAGGATGGGCATCAAATAATAAATATTCCCTTTTAGGAGGGATGCGTGCGGCGGCGCAAATGATTTCTTATGAAATTCCGCTCGTAATGAGTGTAATTGGCGTCGTTTTGTTAGCTGGTAGCCTAAATTTAAATGAAATCGTAGCAGCGCAGGAGAATGTTTGGTACATTTTCGTACAGCCAATCGGTTTCGTCGTGTTCTTAATCGCAGCGGTAGCAGAGTTAAATAGGACGCCGTTTGATTTACCAGAAGCCGAGTCGGAACTTGTTTCTGGATATCATACGGAATACTCAGGATTTCGCTGGGCGTTTTTCATGCTTTCAGAGTACGTATATTTCTTCGGAATGGCATCTTTAATTACAGTGCTCTTTTTAGGCGGATGGAATCCAGTCATGTTCCTTGGATTTATCCCAGGAGCTGTATGGTTTGCTTTGAAATTTAGCAGTGTAGTCTTTCTATTAATTTGGTTCCGCGTTACGTTTCCACGTATTAGAGGTGACCAGTTAATGGAGTTTGGCTGGAAAGTATTATTGCCAATTGCACTTGCAAATATTTTCTTAACGGCATTGATTAAGGAGTTATTCTTCTAATCTATGAGGGGGGTGCCAGTAAGAGATGAAAGGACTATTTAAAGGATTAAAATATACATTAAGCAATTTGAGTAAGAAGAAGGTGACTTATGATTATCCGAATCAACCGTTGCCGCTGCCGGACCGTTTTAGAGGCATTCAAAAATTTTATCCGGAAAAATGTATTGTTTGTAACCAGTGTTCCAACATTTGTCCGACAGATTGTATTCAGTTAACAGGAAAAAAACATCCGGATCCTACGAAAAAAGGAAAAATTATCGACACGTACGATATTAATTTTGAAATTTGTATTCTTTGTGATTTATGTACAGAAGTTTGTCCGACAGAGGCAATTGTTATGACAAATAACTTTGAGCTCGCGGAATATTCACGTGATGATTTATTTAAAAATTTGCAGTGGCTTGACGAAAACGACGAAAACGTCAGGAAGGAGAATAAAGCATGAATGGCGAGTTTGTAGCATTCTTCATACTATCCTTGTCTGCAATTATCGGCGGTGTTCTTATGTTGAACTTAACGAAAGTTATGCATATGATGCTAGCTCTCGTTCTGACATTCCTCAGCATTGCAGGTTTGTACTTTCTTTTATCGGCCGAATTTATCGGAGTTGCACAAATTTTGCTTTACTCGGGTGCGATCACAATTATTATGATTTTTGGCATTATGTTAACGCAACATAACGCGGAAAATGAGTCGCGTCTTACTCTTCGAAAATGGATTATCTTCTTTGCGGTTGTAGCATTTGGGGCAGTTATGTATTTCGCTGTTAACAATATTGATTTTGCAAATGAAAGCACACAAGGAAGTTTACCTCTCCATGAAAACAACACACTTCAAATCGGTACACTTCTCTATTCAGAATATATTATTCCATTTGAGTTAACATCAGTTATTTTACTTGTAGCACTTGTTGGCGCGATTATTCTTGCGAAGAAGGATGAGAAAGAGGAGGATTCCAATGAGTAGCGTTCCAGCTTCTGCATATTTAACGCTTGCGATTATTTTGTTTTGCATCGGTTTGTTTGGCGCTTTAACGAAGCGAAATACAGTGATTGTATTAGTTTGTATTGAGTTAATGCTTAACGCGGCCAATTTAAATCTAGTAGCGTTTAGTAAATTAGGTTTGTTCCCAAATTTAACAGGTCAAATTTTCTCTCTGTTTACGATGGCTGTAGCGGCTGCAGAGGCGGCGGTAGGACTCGCCATTTTAATTGCTTTGTATCGTAATCGTACGACGGTTCATGTAGATGAAATGGATACGCTCAAAGGATAACATTGTGACCGAAAAGGGGGAAGGAAACAATGATCGATTATGCATGGCTCATACCGCTTTTCCCGCTTGTTTCGTTTTTTTTATTACTTATATTCGGGAAGAAAGTTAGAGAAGGAAGCAGCGTACTTAGTATTTTCCTCGTCTTTCTCTCCTTTATATTTGCGGTACTTGTATTAATAGAACGATTTTTAGAAGCAAGCGTGAAGCATAAGTGGGTATGGCTTAGAACGGGAGATATTGATATATCATTTGGCTTTGAAGTGACTGCATTAGGGGCTTTAATGCTGTTTATCGTTACACTTGTGAGTTTACTTGTACATGTGTATTCGAAAGGTTATATGAAAGGTGAGGAAAGATTACCAACCTTTTATGCTTATTTAGGGCTCTTCACATTTGCGATGCTCGGGCTCGTTATATCACCGAATTTATTACAGCTTTATATATTTTGGGAGTTAGTGGGCCTTGGTTCATTTTTACTCATTGGTTTTTATTTCTTTAAAGAAGAAGCGAAGGCTGCTGCGAAAAAGGCTTTTATTATGACTCGTATTGGAGATGTCGGTTTATTTATTGGGATGATCTTAATTTTCTGGCATGCAGGTAGTTTTGAATATGACGCAATATTTAGGGCGATTCATACGGGGGATCTTACCCCTACGATGATTACAATAACAGCGATATTAATTTTTATCGGTGCAATGGGGAAATCAGGTCAGTTCCCGCTTCATACGTGGTTACCAGATGCGATGGAAGGGCCGACGCCCGTTTCGGCACTTATTCATGCGGCGACAATGGTCGCGGCTGGCGTGTATTTAGTGGCGACGATGTTTCCTCTATTTTCAGCAAGTGCGGTGGCGATGCAGACGGTGGCAATCGTTGGAGCCTTTACTGCAATATTTGCGGCTTCCATCGGTCTTGTACAAACGGATATAAAGAGAGTGCTCGCTTATTCTACAGTTAGCCAGCTTGGGTATATGATGCTTGCATTAGGATCTGCTGGTTATGTAGCTGGTGTTTTCCATTTAACGACACATGCCTTTTTTAAAGCGCTACTATTTTTGGCGGCAGGAAGTGTCATTCATGCAGTGCATACGCAAAACATTAATAAAATGGGCGGTTTACAGAAGAAGATGAAAGTAACGGGTGCACTATTTTTAATCGGTACACTTGCAATTAGCGGGGTTCCGCTCCTTTCTGGTTTCTTTAGTAAAGATGAAATTTTAGCGGCGACTTGGATGAAGGGCAATTACGTTTTATTCATATTAGCAGTAATTGCAGCATTCTTAACAGCGTTCTATATGTTCCGGCTATACTTCCTTGTCTTTACTGGGGAAGCGAAGACGAAGGAAGACGTGCATGAATCGCCCCGCGTTATGACGTATCCGATGATTGTCCTTGGCGTCCTCGCGGTAGTGGCGGGTTATATGAATACACCATGGTTTGGGACATTCCTTGGGGATTGGCTTACGAAAGATGTAGCATTTCAGGTAGAAGAGGCACACGGACCAGTTTGGATTATGATTGTTGCAACGCTCGTTTCATTTGCAGGAATCGCTCTCGCATATTTCATATATGGTAAGAAATCTATTTCTAGAGATTGGGCTGGTGGCGATAGAACACCTCTTTATAACCTTTTGAAAGAAAAATATTATGTGGATGAACTATACAATATGACGGTGCTCCCTATTACGAAGGGAATCGCTTATGTGCTTCGCTTATTTGAGGTGTATGTAGTCGAAGGAATTGCCGTTTTAATAGGGAGTCTAGTTAAAGGGATAAGTGGACTCGGTTCTAGACTTCAAAATGGAAATGTACAAGTGTACGGCACTGTAACAGCTGTCTCGCTTGCAGTACTTGTCATTATTTTGCTCTATACGGGAGGGGATTTACGATGAATGATTTGTTATTAACGTTCTTCATTTTTTCCCCGCTTTTAGGAATTCTCTTACTTGCATTAACACCGAGAAAAGAATCGCGTACAGTGCGAGCGCTTGGTTTATTTGGGACGGCGCTTCCATTTGGAATCGCTATCGTCCTCGCTTGTACATATGCTTCTGGAAAGAGTTTGTCGCTATTTGATGAAAAAGTGAAATGGATTAAATTTGGGGATTTTGCAGCGGTAGATAAAAGATGGTTTTCCATTTATTACGAGCTTGGCATTGATGGTTTATCGCTCGTTATGATGGTGCTGACGGCCCTTCTAGCGATGCTTGCAGCAATTGCGGCATTTACTATTAAAAGAAACTTGAAAGCCTTTTATATGCTGTTACTCATGTTAGAAATAGGGATGCTTGGCGTCTTCGCTGCTCAAAATTTAATGTTGTTCTTTATCTTCTTTGAAATTACATTGCCGCCAATGTTTTTATTAATTGGGAAGTGGGGGAAATTGTCGAGTGAAAAGGCTGCTTATAGCTATTTAATATATAACGGTATTGGCTCCGCTATTTTGCTCATCGTTTTCTCGGTTTTATTTGCGAAAACAGGTACAACGAATATTACAGAGCTTAAAGAAATATTAACGAGTATAGGTGCTGGGGGAGGAATGGCTGTCTCAAGTAGCTTACAGTTCGGTTTGTTTCTTAGCATAATGATTGCCTTTGCGATTAAACTACCCGTTTTCCCGTTACATCGCTGGATGGTCAATGTGCATGTTGAAGCGCATCCGGCTGTAGTTATGCTTCATGCGGGCGTTTTACTGAAGATTGGGGCATACGGTATGATTCGTTTCGGAAAGGGGCTATTCCCGGAACACTTTCGCGAGTTTGCAACGCTCATTGCGATTTTAGGAGTCATCAATTTATTGTACGGTGCCTTCTTAGCGCTCATCCAAACGGACTTTCGGAAGGTGCTTGCTTACTCTAGTATTTCGCATATGGGCATTGTATTAATGGGCCTTGCGGCGTTAAATGCACCAGGTACACAAGGGGCACTATTCCAAGTTGTCTCTCACGGTTTAATTGCAGCTTTACTCTTCTTCTTACTTGGCGTTATAGAACAGCGCTTTGGAACGTCGGATATTACAGCGCTTGGCGGACTCGCAAAAAGTGTCCCGGTACTTAGCGGATTTTTCTTAGCAGGAGGAATGGCATCGCTTGGATTGCCAGGAATGTCTGGATTTGTTAGCGAGTTTCTTGCCTTTCTCGGTTTATTCCAAGGGGAGCCAATCATTGCTGCAGTCGGTGTGCTCGGCATCATTTTAACCGCTGTATACGTATTAAGAGCAACGCTTCAAGTAACATTTGGCAAGAAAGAGTGGGAAGCGAAAGCTGATATACACGGATGGGAGTATGTCCCTATATTGCTACTTATCTTCTGCATTATTGCAATTGGAGTAATGCCAGAAATACTAGGGGATCCGCTTCAAAATACATTGAAAACATTGGGGGTGAAGTAGGATGGATATGAATACGTTACTTAGCTTATCATGGCATCTTATGGTGCCAGAATTCATTATTCTCGGAGCTGCCATCCTTCTTTCCATATGTGATTTGTTTTTTAAGCTGAACCATAGATATGTAGCGCTTAGTGCAATCGCAGCCGTCATATTAGCAATCGTGTCGTTAATCACGCTATATGGCGAACCGGCAGGAGATATTTTAAACGGATCGTTTGTGTTAGATGGGTTTTCAAAAGGGTTTAAAACGTTGTTATTAGGCGGAGCAGCCCTCATCTTATGCACCGCAATGAGCGATGATAAGAAGAATCCAATTGAAGATAAGGGAGAATATTATTACTTATTTTTAATGGCACTTCTTGGGGCGATGTTTATGGCTTCTAGCGTCGACTTCATTACACTTTTCGTCGGTTTAGAATTGCTTTCACTTTCTTCATATATTCTAGTAGGAATACGAAAAAAGAACCGTGCATCAAACGAGGCAGCCATGAAATATGTCATTAATGGAGGAATTGGAACGGCAATTACGCTCTTTGGAATGAGTTATTTGTATGGTATTACAGGGTCAACCAATATCGTGGATATGCAAAAAGTATTCGCAGGGGAGCTTGCTGGTGGTATTCAGTTATTGTTAGCTCTCGCATTTCTACTATTGCTCGTTGGACTCTCGTTTAAAATTGCGACAGTGCCGTTTCATATGTGGGCACCAGATGTGTATGAGGGAGCGGCTACGCCTGTTACTGCTTTTCTCGGGACGATTTCTAAAATTGCAGGGTTCCTACTCATTATTCGTCTATTCCTCATGGTTTTTGCAAGTGTATCAGTGCAAGGAGACATGCAATCTTTATACGGACGTATGAGCATATACATTGCTGTACTGGCGAGTATTACGATGATTATTGGAAACGTAGTCGCATTAAAGCAATATAACGTAAAACGCCTATTTGCCTATTCGGGAATCGCACATGCGGGGTATTTACTCGTTCCCCTTGTAGCATTATCACCATTTACGATGGATAGCATGTGGTTTTACATGCTTGCATATATGCTGATGAATATAGGAGCATTTGCAATTATCCACGGCTTAATCTTACAAAGCGACAAAGAAAACATTACCATTTTCACCGGATTATATAAAAGGTCGCCATTTACAGCGATAGTGATGACGATTTTTATTTTATCGTTGGCCGGGATACCAGGAACAGCTGGTTTCATTGGGAAAATTAACATCTTTTTAGGTGCACTGCATGTAGAGCCAGCTCATTACGTACTAGCTTCTATTATGATGGGGACGACAGTCATCTCATTCGTATATTATTTCCGTATTTTACAGCAAATGTTTTTCCGGGCGGGAGAAGTGGAAGAGAAAATTCGTTTGCCACTCAATATAAAGGTTGTTATGAGCCTTTGTGCAATCTCGATTGTAATACTAGGGATTATGCCGATGATTGGATACAATTTCTTTTATGAATATTTTCCATTAATGAAGGATTTCTTCTTCTTAGGGAACGTGGTACAATAGTGAAAATAAAAGGTGTGGAGTTGTTACTCTGCGCTTTTTATTTTGTGTGAATTACAATTGAAAATGCATGTAGGTATATGTTTTTTGAGAGCAAATTACGATGTGAAATGTAAGATGCTTATTTGTATTTGAAAAAGTGTGGCTCCTACTTATTATGGTATCGTTTTTATAGTATTTCGTAAGTAGTAGCTGGGTAAAAAGGGGTCGATTTTTTGGCACATCTTTTAGGGCAACAAGCACTGATTGCCATTGTTTCGCATTTATTGTTTATTACCATTACGTGGTGGGCCTTACAAGGTGTTCACATTGAGCGTTTAATGAAGTCTGGAAAGGTGATGCAGACGCGAGTGTTACTCATCCTAATTACAATTGCAATTGGGACATCTGTAAGTAACTTTTTCCTTGATTATTTAGGCTATTCAAAGAGTTTAACGTATTTAGTAAAGTAAGTGTATAGAACCTCATATCTCCGTTAACAATGGGGATAGGAGGGGATGAAATTGAAGCTTAAAGCCATTCTTATTGTTGTGATAAGTGTTGTTTTATTTTTGGTTGGATATAGAGAGATGAAACCGATCAGCGATGAACAGAAAATGGAGAGCATGATTGCAACTTTAGAGAAAAATGATGCTAAAGTAGAGAAGTGGTCATGGTTAGCGCGAGAAACAAAAACAATTTCTAATATACATACGTTTCAAAAGTTGTTAAACGATGTGAAGGACAAGGCGAATATTCAAAAGTGGGAATTAGAGCAATCTCCAGATGGATATAAAGCTACATCCTATAAAAAATTTTCTTCTCATGAAGAACGAGTAGTAGTAACTTGGAGTAAGGAAAATACTAAAGAAAACACTTTCATTATTTTTGAAGTAAGTGGGGCGAAATGGGACCCGAAGTACATTCAGAAAACAAATAAAATTTTTAGTGAAAAACCTATAATTTACACTTGTGTTCAAGGTGTACTGAATGATAAGATTGAAGGTGTTTTGCAAAATAAAACCAATCAGGTTTTGAAAGATCTTTCAGCAAGAGCAATCGAACAGATAGAAGAAAGAGCATTTGTGTCAGTCTCCGCATACAATAAAAAGTGGGATGACGCTCTTTCAACAAATAGAGAGAAAATAAATGTGCAAATAGCAATACGTTCTACAGACAACAAAGATACAATTGTGGTTGGCACACCGATCATAACTTCTGAGTATTGAGTGAATAGATACTGAAAAAAGGACACGGAGGGGAATAATTTGGAAAAGATCATCGTCCGTGGCGGAAAGCGGTTAAACGGCACAGTGCGTGTTGAGGGCGCAAAAAATGCTGTATTACCTATAATCGCTGCAGCCCTATTAGCGAGTGATGGAAAGAATGTACTATCTGAAGTACCAGTTTTGTCTGATGTATACACAATTAATGAGGTATTACGTCATTTAAATGCTGAAGTCGTATTTGAAAATAACCAAGTAACAATCGATGCTTCTAAAGAACTAAACATTGAAGCACCATTTGAATATGTACGTAAAATGCGTGCATCTGTTCAAGTAATGGGACCATTACTTGCACGTAACGGTCGTGCTCGTATTGCACTTCCTGGTGGATGTGCAATTGGTTCACGTCCAATTGACCAACATTTAAAAGGCTTCGAAGCAATGGGAGCAAAAGTACAGGTTGGTAATGGTTTTGTTGAGGCATACGTTGAGGGAGAACTAAAAGGAGCTAAAATTTATTTAGACTTCCCAAGCGTGGGCGCGACAGAAAACATTATGTCTGCAGCTACATTAGCAAAAGGGACAACAATCCTTGAAAACGCAGCGAAAGAACCAGAAATCGTTGACTTAGCTAACTTCTTAAATGCGATGGGAGCAAAAGTACGCGGAGCTGGAACTGGAACGATTCGTATCGAAGGCGTTGATAAATTATATGGTGGAAACCACTCTATTATTCCTGACCGTATTGAAGCGGGAACATTCATGGTTGCAGCGGCAATTACTGGTGGAGACATCTTAATTGAAAATGCTGTGCCTGAACATTTACGCTCAATTACAGCGAAAATGGAAGAAATGGGTGTTAAAGTTATTGAAGAAAATGAAGGTGTACGTGTTATCGGCCCAGATAAGTTAAAAGCGGTTGATATTAAAACTATGCCTCACCCAGGTTTCCCAACAGACATGCAATCACAAATGATGGCATTATTACTACAAGCTGATGGAACAAGTATGATTACAGAAACGGTATTCGAAAACCGCTTTATGCACGTTGAAGAATTCCGTCGTATGAATGCTGATATTAAAATCGAAGGTCGTTCTGTTATTATGAACGGTCCAAACAGCTTACAAGGTGCTGAAGTAGGCGCAACTGACTTACGTGCTGCAGCTGCATTAATCTTAGCTGGTTTAGTATCTGAAGGTTACACTCGTGTAACTGAGTTAAAGCATCTTGACCGTGGTTATGTAGATTTCCATAAGAAATTAGCTGCATTAGGTGCAACTATTGAACGTGTAAACGAAAAAGTAGAAGAAGTGAAAGAACAAGAAGTTTCTGATCTTCACGCTTAATTGAAATAGTCTTTACGTCTTTTGACGTAGGGGCTATTTTTTTTGGGGTTATTACTGTTATAGTCAAGAAATTCTATACTTATGCACGTACCAGTAAAAATATTTAGAAAATTTTCGTTTTAGCTGGTTCCCTTAAGTATGTTCTAAAAGAAAGAGTTGTTCCATAAGAATGAATGGAGTAAAGCTTTTGGATATTGGGGGAAATAAGATGAAATTTTCAAAGCCACTTTTCATCACAGTAGCGCTTCTCATAGCGCTCGTTATCATTGTACCTGCTGCTCTTGTTATTCCGTTTGCGAAAGCAAAAGTAGGGGAAGAAGCAGCTTCCAAAACTCCTCCAGCGATAGAAAGTATACCAGCTCCAGGGAAAGTGGATACAGCGGTTCAAGTTGCTGTATATCGTGAGAAACAGAAAAAGATAGAGTCATTACCTATGGAGGAGTATGTGACCGGTGTAGTAGCTTCTGAGATGAATGCCAGTTTTGAAATAGAGGCGCTAAAGGCGCAGGCATTAGCAGCGAGAACATTTGTGGTACAGCGTATGCTAAGCGGAGGTAAGAAAAACAATGCGGACGTGACAGATACGGTGAAAGATCAAGTGTACAAAAGTAAAGAAGAATTGAAGAAACAATGGGGCAATAACTACGAAAATAATTTGAAGAAAATCGAGGAAGCAGTTTCCAAAACCGCAGGACAAGTTTTAACGTATGAGGGAAAACCAATCTCAGCATCCTTCTTCTCAACGAGTAATGGCCGGACAGAAAATGCGGCTGATTATTGGGGAAATGATTATCCGTACTTAAAGAGCGTAGATAGCCCGTGGGATGAAGCATCTCCAAAATTTACGAGTGAGCAAACATTCACCGTAGCGGACTTTCAAAAACGTCTTGGGGTGAAGGTGCTAGCAGACGGAAAAGTTGGAAACATTAAGGACCTTACGGAAGGAAAGCGCGTAAAGGATGTAGCATTTCAAGGGAAAACATTAACAGGAAAGCAAGTTCGCGAAAAGTTAGATTTACGTTCTTCTGATTTCACGTGGAAACAACAAGGGGATAAAATCGTCGTTACAACGAAAGGCTTCGGCCACGGCGTCGGCATGAGCCAATACGGAGCGAACGGCATGGCAGCGGAAGGTAAGAAATATACAGATATCGTTGCTCATTATTATAAGGGTGTCGAAATAAAGTCGATGAACGATTATGAAGGAAAGTTAATGGTGAAGAAGTAGGATGCAGAATAAACCGTCCCAAGAGGTATGTTGGGACGGTTTTTCTTTTGTTAGTGGATAGGTTATCCTTGTTAAATCGTTGATATATTAAAAAAATCGTCAATGCTCAGCGATGATAGAACTCTGTTTAAGGGGTCCGTGGATCGCTGGAAGCTATTATAAGGATGAACGTACAGAAAGACATCAATGAAAGACGGATGGCTTCATACAGGAGATATTGTCACGGTTGACTAGGAAGGGTTTATTAAGATTGCTGATCGAGAAGTGGAGGCGAATGGATTTCCTCCGTAGATTGAGAAAATGCCTTAATGTCGCATGATAAAGTGTTAAAAGGATCTGTTGTGGCGGTGCTGCATGAAAAATGGAAAAAACGTCCCATTGCTTGCGTCTTTTTATAATACTTCATAAAATATCAAAATCTTCCATTAATTGTTTGGTATAATAAGATAAAAACATTTGGAGGAGACAGAATGGCGTTACTCGAGCTGAGACAATTAGGGAAGACGAACCAGTTACCGGCAGTTGAGCTAGAGGTTGAGCAAGGACAATGTGTTGTTTTGCAATGTAATAACCATACAGCTAAAGTGTTGCACCGTATTATTATTGGTGAGCAAGAAGCTTCAACTGGAAATGTGCTATTTGAGGGAAAAGCAATTGGAAAGAAAAATTATTCTCGCATCGGTTTTTGTTTTTTGAAAGATGAGGCATACGACCGTTTGAAGGTGAAGGAATACTTCAAGTTCTTAATAGGTCTTTATGAATCGAATATGAGTACGGAAGAAGTCGTGCAATATGTCGGCCTCTTAGATAAGCTAAACGTTAAAATAGAAAAACTATCATTTTCAGAGAAACGTCGCCTTCATATTGGGCGTGTTATGATTCATAATCCAGACTTAGTTATTTTGGAAGAGCCGGAGCAAAATGTAGATACAGAGAGCACGATTATTATTCGAAAATCAATTATGAAAATGAAAGAGCAAGGAAAAGCGATTTTTATTACGTCATCCTTTCTATCGGACGCCCTGTCGTTAACAGAGGATGTATACATTTTAAATAACGATGGTGTGAGGAAGATAGAAATTGAACAAGAAGAAGTGGAAGAGGTTGATGGAGAAAAAGTTGTTCAAATGATTCCACAAATGAAACTTGAAAGAATTCCAGCAAAAGTGAACGATAAAATCATTTTACTTGATCCGATGGAAATTCATTTCATTGAAACGCAAAACGGAGTGACACATATTCATGTACGCGAAGGTGATTTCGTATGTGCATTAACATTAAGTGAACTAGAAGCGAGATTAACAGGATTCGGTTTCTTTAGATGTCATCGCTCGTACCTTGTGAATTTACAAAGAGTACGAGAAGTGATTACGTGGACGCGTAATAGTTTTAGTTTAATTTTGGATGACGAAAGAAAAAGTTCGATTCCGCTTTCAAAAGGACGAATGGATGAACTAAAAGGTGTGATTGGGCTATAAAAAGTGCTCCAATAAGCTCAAAATACGATTCATTCACCGGTAAAAATACTCCTTTTACCGGTATTTTACTGCGTAACCTCTTTGTTTTTCATATGATTGAGTCAAGAAAAGCGAAACAAACAAACGAAAAGCGCTAAAGCGACTTTCATCTATAAAAGAAAAAAACAAAGGGGATGACGAGATGACATTAGCAATTGAAATGAAAGATGTAATGAAAAGTTTTAACGAAAAAACGGCACTTCGAAATGTAAATATTGAAGTGAAGCAAGGAGAAATTTTTGGATTCCTTGGACCGAGTGGATCTGGGAAAACGACAACAGTAAAGATTTTAACTTCTCAATTACTTCATAGTGTTGGAACAGTGAGGGTACTAGGCAGAGATATTACAGGACCAAGCAGCATCGATTACAAACGAATTGGTATTTTAACAGACAATAGCGGTTTATATGAGAGACTTAGCATTTACGATAACTTGCTATTATTTTGTGACTTATACGGTTGTAAAAAAGAAAGAATCGATGAAGTACTAGCGCAAGTGAATCTATTAGATGATAAAAAGACACCAGTAAAGAAACTATCAAAAGGAATGAAGCAGCGCGTCACACTAGCAAGAGCAATTCTTCATAAACCAGATATCCTCTTCTTAGACGAACCAACATCTGCACTCGATCCAGTAAACGTACAAAACATTCATAAAATCTTAACAGACTTAAATAAAGAAGGAACGACGATTTTCTTAACGACGCACAACATGGACGAAGCAGAAACGCTTTGTAACCGCATCGCCTTTCTATGTGGCGGAGAAATTGTAGCGCTTGATACACCAGAAAACCTTCGCCTACAATACGCGAAAGATCAAATACAAGTCGTATTAAAAGATAAGCAAAAAGAAATCGTACAAAAAGACGAATTAGGTGCAAAACGTATTTCAGAATGGATGAAAAAAGGCGAATTACTATCGATTCATTCACACGAACCAACGCTAGGCGATATCTTTATTGAAGTTACTGGGAGGGGATTATAATGACATTTTCAATGAGACGATTTTCAGCTATTTTTCGGAAAGAGGTACAGGATTTTAAAACGAATTCACAAACTTTAATTATGATGGCAATGCCAGTTTTCTTTGCAATACTATTTAGTCGCGCAGATAACTTTAGGGAAGTTGGGGCAGGTACATTAACTGCGATGGCGTTAGTTATGGTCGGAGGTTTTGTACAGGCAATGCTCATCGCTGAAGAAAAGGAAAAAAATACGCTTCGTGTTCTTATGCTATCACCAGCATCATCTATTGAAGTGTTAATTGGCAAAAGTTCATTAACAGGTCTGATTACAGTTGCAATTTGTTTTATTAATCTACTTATTTTAGGTAAATTAGAAGGTAATTTTGCATTATTATTACTCATCTTTGTTCTTGGAATGCTAATATTTAATCTCATTGGCACTTGTATCGGATTATTAGCTCAAAATGTGCCACAAACCTCAACAATTGGATTGCCAATATTAATGACATTTCTTTTGGGTGACTTAATTGGAATGTTTGTGAAGAATGAAGTAGTTACAAAGATAATTGATTATTTACCAACTCGTCATATCGGTCTTGCAGTTAGTAGTGTTATAAAAGGTGAAGGTTTTAGTGCAATTGCTAGTAATTTATTGAATATAACTATTTGGTTAGTCGCAGTACTTGTTATTACACTCTTCATTTATAGAAAGAAACAAATGGACTAAAAACTGAGCTAAAACGCTCAGTTTTTTCTTTTTTCTATCATTTCCTCGGAAATTTTGTAATTCCTATACATATTTTTACAGGTTTTGTCGAAAAGTAATTAGTTATACGTTGTATAGGATACGTGAATATTGTTCAAAATGATTGCTGAGGTGATGATGGAATGCGAGGAAGAAATAATAAAAAGTCGCAAAAGGTAGTACATTTATTTCAAAAAAGATGGGTGTTTCCGGCACTGTACATTGCTTGTGCAGCGGTAATCTTAATGGTTGCGCTATGGTTCCAAGGAGCTAATCCGAAGAAGACTCCGAACCAAGATCAAGCAACACCGTATACACAATCGGAAGATCCAGCAGTACCAGTAACGAAATCTTCAGAAGTAGTGAAAATGCCAGCTGCCGCTAATGCGGAAGTAGTCGTACAAAAGAAGTTCTATGAAGATGCAGCAACTGAGGCGGAACAAGAAAAAGCACTTGTTTTTTATAACAACACATATTCCCCAAACAAAGGAATTGACATTGCTGCGAAGAATGGAAAAGAATTCAATGTTACAGCTGCTTTAAGTGGTACAGTAACGAAAGCTGAAAAAGATTCACTTCTTGGTTATGTTGTAACAGTTGATAGTGGAAATGGTGTAGCAGCTTCTTATCAAAGCTTAGGCAGTGTAAAAGTAGAAAAAGGTGCACGAGTTGTACAAGGTGAAGTATTAGGAAAATCCGGTCTAAGTGCAATGAATAAAGAAGCAGGTTCTCACGTTCACTTTGAAGTACGTAAAGACAATGTGGCTGTGAACCCTGAACGTTACTTAAATAAATCAGTAGCAGAAATTAAAGCTGATGCAGGTGCTGCAAAGGCAACGAACGCTTCTGGTAAAAAAGCTGATGACAAATCTCAAAAAGAAGAAAAGTCAACGAGCACGAAACCAGAAAGTAAAACAGAAGATAAGTCTCAAAAAGAAGAGAAATCAACTAGCGGTTCGACTAGTGACAAAAAAGAAGAACCGAAGAAAGAAGAAAAATCAACAAATGGTTCTACCGAATCATCTAACAGTTCTTCTTCACAAGAATAAAACAGTAAAAAATCAGTTCTCTAAGAGAGCTGATTTTTTTACTTTCACCCCGCATTAACGGGCAGTAAGACCCCCTACTTCAAAATTCAGTAAAAGCTAAGAAGTTAGGTTGGGGTCAACTGCCCGTAAAAGCCCGATTGGTTCAACTAATAATCAGTGGGAAATGGCGCCCACTGATTAAAGTTTCACTTTATATAAAAATACTCAATTTCGAGAAAAAAGTTGCAATAACAAGGAAAAATGACGAGATTCTCGAATATATATTACAAAAGGGAGGGGATACTGTGTCATTTTTGTTTGTTCTGTCGACTGCTATTATTTTATTGTTTGTTTTATTCACTTTATATTATTATATTGCCGGTAAGAAAGAGGTTCCCCACCATCAGTTATTAGAAGAAGAGTTGGAACGAGAAGAATGACACTCTAAGAAAGAGTGTCTTTTTCTTTTTGTACACCTATTGGAATTTTTAAAGCTAGACCGTATAATACTAATTGTGATTTTTTACATAAGAAAACGATATTTGAATGCAGTAGGTCTCTAAAATACTGTGTTTTTTTGTTGTGATTGAGGGGGAAGTTTTAAATTGAAAGCTAGAGGAAGCGAAAGTTCGAAAAAATTATTTATTTTAATAGCGGTTGTAGTAGCGCTAATTGCTGGGATTGGATTTTTTATTTTTAATAAAATGAATGCTGAAAGTAACCAGAAGAAGGTACCTGTTTTACAGTATTACTATTTAGCTAAAGATAAAGATAAGAAGGATAATCCAGAATTTAAGGATAAGAAAAATATTTTATCTGTAAGTGAATTTGAAAAACAAATTAAATATTTAGCAGACAATAAGTATCATGCGTTAACGCTAAAGGAATTTGAGGGTTTTATAAAAGATAAGAAGTCACTTCCTGAAAAAAGTGTACTAATTACATTTGATAATTCTTCAAAATCAAATTATGTCTATGCATACCCAATTCTAAAAAAATATAAAATGCATGCCGTTTCATTTGCAGTATCATCTAAACTAACTGAGCAAGTTCAAAAATTTGATCCTAAGAATATTCAAAGATTAAGTAAAGTTGAGCTAGAAAAGATGAAGGGTGTATTTGAAATAGGAAGTCATACACACGATCTTCATAAAGAAATTGATAATGAGCCAGCTTTAATTAAAACAGCTAAAGACGATGTGAAAAAAGATATTTTGCAAAGTAATAAATTATTGCAAACAAAATATTTCTCTTATCCATTTGGGAAATATAATAAAGCTTCAGTAGAAGCGATAAACGAGTTGAAAGTAGAATTAGCTTTTAATAGTTCACCAGGGTATGCTACAGAGAACAGTGAACCACTCGAGATCAAACGTTGGTTTATCTCGTCAGGGACTACAATTGATCAGTTCTCAAAAATTGTTGCTGGTAAATATGAAATTGTTAAAAAATAATAAAAAGCCATTAGAATTTGTTGAAATTCTAATGGCTTTTTTTATTAAGTATATCAAATGCTTTTCCTGTTTCCGTTGAAAAAATATTTTTTCTTCACTTAGTCCGCAAAAATAGTGAACATGTAGCATATATCAGTAGTGCGGGCAATACAATGGTATAAACCAAAGCAAAGAGAGTGTTTGAGGTGAGAAATCGTGAATCATTTCATTATAAATCCAAGAATGTTTAACGCTTACAAACAGCACTCACACTTACTTCTTAGTCGTATGCAGCGAGGCTCATTTCACACTTCTCACATCCAATTTAGGGAGGCGAGTGGTGTGCACGATTACATCAAAGAGAGAACTATCAAGATTGGTAAGTATATCGTGGAGACAAGAAAGACAGTGCGTGTCATTGCAAAGGAATTTGGGGTATCAAAGAGTACAGTCCATAAAGATTTAACAGAACGTCTACCAGAAATTAATCCAGAGCTCGCAAATGAAGTGAAAGAAATTCTTGATTATCATAAGTCTATTCGTCATTTAAGAGGCGGAGAAGCAACAAAACAAAAGTATAGAAAAGAAGATGTAGAAAAGCCGGTACGTCAATAAATATGCGATCGCAAACATTCCGTTTCAATTCGGTAATATTTTTCAGAAGAATTCTTTTTGCGAATATTACGTTTCTGTTAAATTTATGATAAAATCAGAAATTAGGTGTAAAAGAATTCAGGTGTAACCTGATTTTGAATATCGAGGAGGAAAAAACGGGAATGTTTGCGCGAGATATCGGAATTGACCTAGGTACGGCTAACGTATTAATCCATGTTAAAGGTAAGGGTATTGTATTAAATGAACCGTCTGTTGTTGCAATTGATCGTAACACAGGTAAAGTATTAGCAGTAGGTGAAGAAGCAAGAAGTATGGTGGGACGTACGCCTGGTAATATTGTAGCCATTCGTCCACTAAAAGATGGTGTAATCGCAGATTTCGAAATTACAGAAGCGATGTTAAAGTATTTCATTAACAAATTGGACGTAAAGAGCTTCTTTTCAAAACCTCGCATTTTAATTTGTTGTCCAACAAATATCACATCAGTAGAACAAAAAGCAATTCGTGAGGCTGCTGAACGTTCAGGTGGTAAAACAGTATTTTTAGAAGAAGAACCAAAAGTAGCCGCAGTTGGTGCTGGTATGGAAATCTTCCAACCAAGCGGTAACATGGTTGTTGATATTGGTGGAGGTACAACAGATATCGCTGTACTATCTATGGGTGATATTGTTACCTCTTCCTCTATCAAAATGGCTGGCGATAAGTTTGATATGGAGATCTTAAACTATGTTAAACGTAAGTATAAGCTATTAATTGGAGAACGTACTTCAGAAAATATTAAAATTAAAGTTGGTACAGTATTCCCAGGTGCACGTAGCGAAGAGCTTGAAATTCGCGGACGTGACATGGTAACTGGTTTACCACGTACAATTACAGTATGCTCTGAAGAAATTACAGAAGCACTAAAAGAAGACGCAGCTGTCATTGTACAAGCTGCAAAAGGTGTACTAGAGCGCACACCACCAGAATTATCTGCGGACATCATCGACCGTGGTGTTATTCTAACAGGCGGTGGAGCTTTACTACACGGTATCGACATGCTTCTAGCAGAAGAACTAAAAGTACCAGTATTAATTGCTGAAAACCCAATGCACTGCGTTGCGGTTGGTACAGGTATTATGTTAGAGAATATTGATAAATTACCACGTCGTGCTTTGAGATAAGGCTGTATTTATATGAGAAGTTAGGAAGATTTTTATTAAATTGTAGAACGAATAATGGATACTTTGTAAAAAGTCCGTTATTCGTTTTTTTTATGTTTCTGTACTTAATTTCTAGGCACGGCTAGAGAAAAAATAAAATTAATGTAATTCAAAAACAGTTAAATGAAAATAAAATCATCAACAAAGTATTGGAATAATAACTATTTATCAGATTGCCTTCAAGATGAAATATATATTTTTGGTTATGTGAGGTAATAATTTACCCGTAAATATTGGGAAAATAAGAATTTATAAATAGAAGAAGCATAGTTGAATTGAAGTTTAATAATTCACAGTTATGTCAATGCGTATAAGTAATATCGATTAAGGTTTATGGCCGTTATCAGAAAAATGTTTAATTATTATTTCGAAAAAAATTTTGAAGGCTATCAGTTTAATGATAAAATCACTTTTATTTTAACAGAGATTGACTTTACAGATTTTAAACTTATCCAGCAATAGTAAAAATATCTCAAATTAAAAAGGATTTAATAAAAGATAAATAAAACAATTATTGTTTGTCGAAATATGATATAATCGTTTTTGTGAAAAGTAATGTAAATTAATTGTAAATTAGGTGTGAACTTATTGTGAACTCTATGTGAAAAGCAAATGAATTCACATGAGTTTTATTTTTGATTAGAAATGGGACGTTTGTTAATTACAATGGGTAATATAGAGTTGTGTTAGCTTAATAAATCATTGTGAGAGTTTAGGGAGGACGACATTGATGAAAAAAGTTATTACATATGGAACATTTGACTTATTGCATTGGGGACATATTAATTTATTGAAAAGAGCAAAAAGTCTAGGTGACCATTTAACTGTAGCAGTATCTTCAGATGAATTTAATGCTATGAAAAATAAAAAAGCATACCACAGTTTTGAACATCGTAAAATGATTATTGAGGCTATCCGTTACGTAGATGAAGTAATTCCAGAATGTAGTTGGGATCAAAAGAAAAAGGACGTTGTAAACAAAGATATAGATATTTTTGTTATGGGAGACGATTGGAATGGGGAATTTGATTATTTAAAGGATCATTGCAAAGTCGTCTATTTACCACGTACGGTAGGGATTTCAACTACTAAGATTAAAAAGGAATTGGTTTTAGTAGCTAGATAGTTTTGATGATGAGAGAAATTATTATTACAGTATATTTGACCATAGTTAAACTTCTATCTAGTATCTGCGTATTATTTCCACTTCAAAATAAAGTAACATTCGTTATGTCCTATGGGGAAAATCATTTTTTTATTTATGAAGAAATGAAAAAACAAAATATTGATTGTAAAGTTGTTTTTTTGTATAAACCAACCTGTAAATATAAATTAGAGAAAAATCTAAAAGTAAAAAGTTATAAATTTGAAAGCTTAAATATAATTCATACGATAAAGGCTATCTATCATATTTCAACATCGAAATATGTAATTATCGATAATTATTTTGGGACATTAGCAGCAATCAGTTTCCAAAAAAAGGGGAATTGTATTCAAATTTGGCATGCGGCGGGGGCAATTAAAAAATTTGGATTATTAAGTAGTTCTTTTAAACAGAGAAGCTTGAGGGTACAACAACGTTTTTTAAAGGTTTATAATACATTTCATAAAGTTGTTGTAGGGTCAGAAAGCTTAGCGGCAATCTATATGAAAGCATTTGGTATATCTAGGGACTGCATACTTACGACAGGAGTCCCACGTACAGATTTATTTTTTGATGAGAAAAAAAAGGCAAGGATTAAGAAAGAAATTATATCTGATAATTTAAATTTAAAAGAGAAAAAGGTAATTTTATATGCCCCAACTTTTCGTAATGAAGAGTTGGATGAGTATAATTTTTACTTAGATATAGAGAGTATGTATAGTGGCCTTAAGGATGAATATGTTCTTCTCATCCGGCTGCATCCGGCAATTAGGAAAAAGATGGAGTATGATGGAAAATACAAAGGTTTTCTGTATGATTACTCATTTTATCCAAATGTAAATGAATTATTTTTGATAACTGATATTTTAATAACTGATTATTCTTCCATTCCTTTTGAATTCTGTCTATTACATAAACCAATGATTTTCTTTGCACCTGATTTAAATGAATATGTACAAAAAAGTGGGGTAATTGATGAATATATTTCTAGCGTCCCAGGTCCGGTTATATACAATACAGATGAGGTAGTCAATGAAATTAAAAAAGGTATTTTAGAATCAGATAAAATTGAGGGATTTACAAATAAATGGAATCAGTATTCTTTTGGAAATGCTAGTGAAAACTTTATAAATGTCATATTTAAGGACGATAATTTTGGGAGTGTAAAGGATGAAAACGGTTAGTGTTATTGTACCCGTATACAATAAGGAAGACTATCTTAAGAGATGTATAAACTCTATACTGAATCAAACATATACGAATTTGGAAATTATTTTAATAAATGATGGTTCTACTGATAATAGTAAGGGGATTTTGAAAGAATTTGCTAGGGGATATGAACAAATCAGATATTATGAATTTCAGAGAAACCATGGGGTAGCTAAAGCTAGAAACTATGGTCTTAGTAAAGCAACAGGAGAATATGTATATTTTTTAGATGCAGATGATTATTTAATGGTACAAGCAGTTGAAGTTCTTGTGGATAATATTAGGGATTATAGTGCTATAGCAGGGCCCTTTTTAAAAAAAACAGTAAAATACTCTAGTATAGAAGATGTAAATGTTCAATTATATACACAAGAAAACAAAATTAAAATGTTACGTGGGAAGACAGTTCTAAACGTTTTGTTTAGTAATAAGCATATTAGGCGCTATAAATTAAACTTTGATGAAGAGGTATCATTCTTTTCAGATTTAACATTTTTAATACCATTGTTAGCGAAAGAAGATACATTTCCGATGATAAATCTCCCACTTTATATTAAGGGTGAATGCTATGAACCAATTGATAATCCTACACTATCAATTATAGCTACTAAATATAAAATACACGATTTTTTTTCTGTATACAAGAGTTTAAAAGTCAATTGCTATAAAAATATCCACATATACAATTATTTAGATGAATTATTACTGAGTTTCTATTTTAAGAATATAACAACTAGCATTCGGAAGACCCCTAGTCTCCTAGAAAAGCATTTTAATGATTTAAAAACAAATGTAGATTTAATTAGTTTAGATATTATAAAAAAGAGAAATTTTTTAGAACGTTTAGAATTGCAGTGGATTAAAAAGGGAAATAAAAAGTCTACCTTTATATGCATGAAAATTAGAACTTTATATAAAAGATGGAAAAGGGCTTTTAAAGGTAAAAAAAGTCTTTATCAAGAGATATATAGGACGATTTTAGTAAAATTACCGATGAATGAAAAAACAATTGTTTTTGAAAGTTTTGCGGGGAAAAGTTATTCATGTAATCCACGATATATATACGAGTACTTAGTAAATACTAATAAGGATTTTAATTTTGTTTGGATATTTAATGAATTAGATAAGGACATATTTGGGGATGCAAAAAAAGTAAAGAGATTCAGTTGGAAATACTACTACTATTTAGCGACATCTAAATATTGGGTTACTAACACTAGAATGCCGAATAATCTATCTAAAAGGAAAGAAACGATTTATTTACAAACATGGCATGGAACACCATTAAAAAGGTTAGCGGCAGATATGAAAGAAGTTTATATGCCTGGTACAACGACTGAGAAATATAAAAAGAATTTTTATAATGAATCACGTAATTGGGATTATCTCGTTTCCCCTAATCAGTATTCTACTGAAATTTTTAAAAGAGCCTTTAAATATGATCAGGAGATTCTAGAATTTGGATATCCAAGAAACGATATCCTATGTGAAAATGATAGGGGAAGGAAAGAGAACGCGAACAGGATTAAAGACAGAATTGGTATTCCGAAAGATAAGAAGGTAATTTTATATGCACCTACATGGCGTGATGATGAATTCTATGAAAAAGGCAAGTATAGATTTGAGCTGAAATTAAACTTGAAAGAAATGCAAGAAAAATTTGGAGATCAATATGTAATTGCGCTTAGAATGCATTATCTAGTTGCTGATCATGTCAATATAGAAGGTATGGAGAAATTTGTATATGAGCTATCTAAATATGATGACATTGCAGAACTATATTTGATTTCAGACATTTTAATTACAGACTATTCTTCTGTATTTTTCGATTATGCTAATTTACGTAGACCAATATTGTTTTTTACTTATGATATTTCAAAATATCGTAGTATACTCCGTGGTTTTTATATGGATTTTGAAAAAGAAGCGCCAGGTCCATTGCTAGAGACATCGGATCAAGTAATTAATGCTATTTCGAATATTGAAAGTATCGAAATAGAATATAAAGAGGCATTTAATCGTTTTTACAATAAGTTTTGTCATCTTGATAATGGAATGGCTGCTAAAAGAATTTCTGAAAAAGTATTTAAATAATGGTTTAGTTTACCTGATAAAACTTTATAGAATAAGAGATGAAAGGTGTAGCCTTTGCATGGATGTATTGAGAAAGATAAAACAGGGATTTATAGTTTCAAGAATGTGTAAGTTAGTATTTTTATTATTGAGTTGCTTACCAGCCAAGAAACAATTAATTGTGTTTGAAAGCTATTCAGGAAAGCAATATAGTTGCAACCCAAGGGCTTTGTATGAATACCTAAGTAAACATCACCCAGATTTAGAATTAATTTGGAGCGTGAATAAAAATTTTAAAAAGGAATTTGATACAAAAAAAATCCCATATGTAACTAAGTTTTCACTACAATGGTTTATAGTAATGGTGCGTGCGAAATATTGGATCGTGAATAGTAGGATGCCAGCATGGATTGTAAAACCCAAGCATACGATTTATATACAAACATGGCATGGGACCCCACTAAAAAAACTGGCAATGGATATGAAGGAAGTTTATATGCCAGGTACCACAACAGAAAAATATAAAGAAAATTTTCGGAAAGAAGTACAGAATTGGGACTATCTTTTGTCTCCAAATAAATATTCAACCCAAATTTTTAAAAGGGCATTTCAATTTAATAAAACAGTGATAGAAGCAGGGTATCCTCGGAATGATTTTTTATATACTGGTAATAACTTCAAAAAAATACGTGCATTAAAAAGGAAAAATAAACTACCTTTGGATAAAAAGATTATTTTATACGCACCAACATGGCGAGATAATCACTTTTATGGTAAAGGAAAGTATAAGTTTGATTTAAGGCTAGACTTAAGGAATTTACAACAGCAACTGGGAAAAGACTATATTATATTACTTAGAATGCACTATCTAGTTGCAGAACAGTTTGATTTAAGTGGTTATGACGGTTTTGTATATGATTTTTCCGGTTATTTAGATATTAATGAAATATATCTTATGGCGGATTTGCTTATTACGGATTATTCCTCTGTATTCTTTGATTATGCTAATTTAAAACGACCAATTATTTTTTACACATATGATATTGAATCTTACCGCGATCGATTAAGAGGCTTCTATTTTAATTTAGAAAATGAGGCACCGGGTCCAGTTGTGAAAACAAACGAAGAGTTAGTAAGTGCTATTTTAAATTATGAGATGAAGGGATTAGGGGAATTTAAGAAAAAGTACAATGAGTTTTACAATCAATATTGTCACCTAGAAAATGGTGATTCCTCTGAAAAGGTAGTTAAGAAAATATTCTTTGGAGAGATATAAAAATGAATTCAGTAGCAATTGTATTAAAGGAACAGATAAAGAGTCTTCATTTAATTAAAAGATTGTCTATTTATCAAATAAAAAGCACAAATAGCAATAATTATTTAGGAATTATTTGGGAATTTCTAAATCCGTTAATCCAAATGAGTGTTTACTGGTTTGTTTTTGGATTAGGTATTCGTGGTGGTCAAGGAGTTAATGGTATACCTTTTATATATTGGTTAACAGCGGGTTTATTAGTATGGTTCTTTATTAATCCAGCAATTATTCAGGGGTCTAAGTCTATATATACTCGAATAAATATTATTTCCAAAATGAATTTTCCAATGAGTGTTATTCCGAGTTATGTAATTATGGCTAATTTCTATCAACATTTAATACTTTTTGGGATTGTAACATTAATATTTTTAGTTATAGGGCCAGGTATTTCAATTAACTATATACAAATTGTTTATTATATGTTTGCTACAATCATATTTTTATTTTCTTTTACTCTAATTACTTCTACTTTAGCAACGGTGGTTCGTGATATACAAATGATTGTACAAGCAGTAATGAGAATGATGTTATATTTAACACCTATTTTATGGACACCTGAAAAATTACCATCTGTAATTCAAAAAATAATGCAACTAAATCCATTAGGTTATATTGTTGAAGGGTATCGTCAATCTTTATTAGGAACAGGATGGTTTTACCAAGATATAAAACAAACGCTTTATTTTTGGGGGATTGTTTTGTTTATGCTATTTTTAGGATCAATTTTACACATTAAATTTAGGAAACATTTTATAGATTATCTATGATGGGATTTGTGATTAATGAGTTATTCAGTGAGATTTAATAATGTATCCAAAAAATATAAAATGCATAGTAAAAGCACGGATAAACTAAAGGATATTTTATATCCGAATGGATTCGGTGAAGAGTTTTATGCATTAAAAAATGCAAGTTTTGAGGCTGATAGGGGAGATATTATAGGGATCCTTGGTATAAATGGATCAGGTAAATCTACGATATCAAGTTTAATAGCTGGTGTGACACCAGCTACATCTGGAGATTTAGAAGTCAAGGGAAAAGTTTCGCTTATCGCAATTGCAGCTGGATTAAATAAACAGTTAACTGGTAGAGAAAATATAGAGCTTAAATGTTTAATGATGGGATTGAATAAAGAGGAGATTCAAAATTTAACGCCAGAAATCATAGATTTTGCTGATATTGGACAGTTCATTGATATGCCTGTAAAAAAATATTCGAGTGGAATGAAATCTCGTTTAGGTTTTGCAATCTCAGTTAGTATTAATCCGGATGTGCTTATTATTGATGAAGCACTATCAGTGGGTGATCAAACATTTGCTGATAAATGTTTGAAACGTATGAATGAATTTAAAGAGCAAGGAAAAACAATGTTTTTTGTTAGTCATTCTTTAGGACAAATAAAAAAATTTTGCACAAAAGCTTTATGGCTTGAACATGGGCAAGTTAGAGAATACGGGGTTATTCAAGATGTTCTACCTAATTATGAGCAGTTTTTAAAAGAGTATAAGGCCATGAGTAAGGAAGAACAATGTAAATTCAAAGAGGAAGGTATGAAAAAAAGATTATATCCCAATAAAGTAGTAGAACAAAAAGAAGAAGTATATAAAAAGGAAGAATATTGGATTGCTTTGGGGGCGGGAATTGGCCCAAGAAATAAGCGTAAACACAAAAAATATATCGTAGGTACTAGTATTTTATTGTTAAGTACTATAATTGGTTGTGGTTTATATTTGGGTAAGGATTATTTATTCCAAAAGTCAGAGGCAAAAGAGAAATTTATTGAAGAAGTAAAAAATCAGGAACAAATAAAGAACGTGAATCCTTTAGAAGCCTTAGATATCCGGTATACAAATGTTGCAAAGGCTACGATTCGTAGTAACCCAGATTTGAATAGTAAATCACTTGGAATTATGCCGTTTGGGCAATCTTTTGTTGTTAAAGGAAAACAACAAAATGAGCAATCAGGTATGAATTGGCTAAAGCTCAATTATTTAGATGGAACAGAAGGTTGGATTAGTGAAGCAATAGTAACAACTATTCCATTTAACACAATTATTAAATACGAGGATATTTCTCCAAAAATTGTTAGTCTAATAGGTTCTTCTAAAAATATGGATCAAATATTATCTATCTTAGATAAAAGAAGAGAAGAAGTAGGTAGTACTTTAGGAAATATAAAAGATGAGAGTGATCTTTTAGAAGGGAAACTTGTAAAATATAGTGATATAGATGTTGTATATAATAGTCAATCTAGAGTAACAAAGGTAATCTTGAACAAGGTATCCTTTACAAAGGATGCACTAACAGCACAATTAGGAGAACCTAATTTAAAAGATGAGTATTCAGCTATATTCGTGTATAGATCAGATAAGTTTGACCTTTTATGCTATTTAAATGGTAATTCAGTTAATAAGTTAGAGATAAATTCAACTGTAGGATTAAATATAGATAAAAAATAAAAATAGGGGTGCACTGGCAATATGTATAAGCTTTATAAAAATATAATAGAAGTAATTGATGTGAATTTTTTACACATACATCTTTATGTTAAGAGCTTAAGTAAAGGAATAAAATTAAAAATGGAGGATCTCAAATTAGATTTACCAAAATTTCTTTTTGAATATGAGATTAGAGATCAAATCCTTTTTGAATATAAACTATCTGAGGAATATATTGTATATATATACGCTTTGAATAATAATATATACATATTAAGAGAAGACAAGGGGAAAAATGATAATTCCCCGCGTGAAGATATATATAGCTTTGATGTGAAAAACTTCAAAAAAAATCTTTTAGTAAGACAAAAAGGATTAACAAGACTGGAAATTATAGATAGAAGCCAAAATGAAATCATGACTATAGATAATTTTTTAACAGCTGAAGTAATAAATTTTAATGTAGGATATGAGATAGGAATTGGTAATGAAAACAAACGCTTTATTTTAATTTCAAAAGTTAGTTATGATATTTATAATATTGTTGTAACTTACGATAGTTTGAAAAAAGAGTTTAACGTATTTAAAATTCTTTTTAATGTATTAGTAGAACATCCTAGTATGAAAATTGAAATCCGAAATCGGAATGAAATATTCGTTGGAAATAAGTTAACTGGTACTCGAAAGGTGTTAAATTTTAAAAGATTATCTTTAAAGAAACCTAAAAAGCTTTTTGGTAAAGAAAGTGTTAAAAATTTTAAAGAAGAAAATATTTTATCGATTTGTGTAATTAATGGAGCAAGGTATTATATTTATATGAAACAAAATGGGATTTTTGCATTAAGGAGTAATCCACTAGCAGTAACGCAACATAAGGCAAATCTAAAAGTATTTTCAACAAATAAATTTTGCTATATTTATGGAAGATTTACGCATCATGCTTATAATTCGTTTAAAAAATATGATTATTTATATTTAAGAAATTCAGATTTTCAAGTTGCTAAATTTATCAGACCTTTTAGTCATATCAAATTTCTAAAGCGATTTGGTTTCTTTAGAGTGCCACTTTCGAACCTTGATATTGATGAGAGGATACATAATAATCTATTTGTTGGTAATGAAGATAGGTTGATTCATAATTTATGCTTTAAAAAAAATGATGAAAAGGTAAAAACTTATATTTTTAAAAAACACAAGGATCAACTTCAAGTTATTCGAACGAATTTACAAGGGAATATTACCTCTACTAGGATTCCTTATGCACCTGAATATTCGTTAACCAGCCGTCTAAAAATAAAAGTAGCTAAATTTGTTTCGAAATTCTTTAAAAATAAAAAGAAAAATTTGAACTTATATTTTGAAAAGAAAAGCAATAAAGCAGATGAATCAGCATATAGGGTGTTTGAATATATTATGAATTTGGATACACCGAAATCTATAAATTATTTCATTCTAAATAAGGAATCTAATCATTATAAATACATGAAGCAACAGCATGGATCTAATATTATAAAGAAATATAGCTTTAAACATTATCTTTCAATATATAATGCAGATTACTTTATTTCAAGTGAGTTATCTAATCATCTCCTAAATGATAGATTATATATAGATAGTTTGAGGAATAAAATTATGGAAGTTCCTTTAGTATTTTTACAACATGGTATTATGTTCGCAAAACCAGTTGATAATCCTATGGCGTTTGGCTTCCATAAGGATAAGAATCTATATAATATGTATAAGTCAGTAATTAGTTCTGAGCTAGAAGCAAAGGAATTTTATAAAATGCAATATAATAGAAATGATTTAATTTTAACAGGATTAGCTACTTTTGATTTTGCAAAGTTAGCACCTGATGCTGATAAAATTGCATATATGCCAACGTATAGATATTGGGAAGAGGGGCTCATTTATTGTGATAGTATAGAGGAAACCTCTTATTACAAGGCAATTATGAAGGTTATAAAGGGGTTTGAAGC
The DNA here is from genome assembly GCF_008923725.1 of Bacillus sp. CH140a_4T. GTDB lineage: Bacteria > Bacillota > Bacilli > Bacillales > Bacillaceae_G > Bacillus_A. The sequence goes on along the minus strand of NZ_WBPF01000006.1, from coordinate 1,080 downwards.
CGCAGGCTTAATCGATAGATTGTTAATTGTGCCACATAATAAGTTTTCAGAGTTTATTTATAGAAATATGCCGGAATATAACCACATTATTTCTGATAATCCATCGGAAGCATTAAAGGTTTCAAAAGTATTTATTACAGATTATTCATCAGCTATTTATGATGCACAGTACCGTGGAGCATATCCTATTTTCTATTGGGAGGAAAAAGATTATTTAATCCAACAATATAAGGCTATTCCGCCTGTTAATGAGAGTAATAGTCCAGGTCCTGTTGTGTATAATATTGATGAATTAATACGTGTAGTAAATGATGCGATAAAAAACGATTATAAAATTGATAGACGGTATAAGAAAAGATATTCTCGAATTAACAAATTCAAAGATGGTAAAAATACAAATAGAATTGTAAGATTCTTAAAAGAAGATAATATTATATAATTGTAAATTGGAGAAAAATGATTTCAACTTTTTGTTGAAATCATTTTTTGTTAAAATAAAAATTTTTACAATTTTTGAGTGAAATTATATGTTTTGGGTAAAGACTCAGAGCCGATTGTTTGACACCAAAAACACATAGAGTGATACAAGGTCTTGTGCCTGAAATTTTAGTTTTTGCTGAATCATACCCGTTTGATACGCAAGTTTTTGTAAGTGATGGATAAAAAATTTATTTAAAAATTCGTCACCGAGTATGCGAAATTCATCAACTAATGGGTTATTGTTTGTAGATATAAATTAGGGTACCCTTTCATATGATACTGAATGAAAGGATACCCTAATTTTATTCATTTTCTTACGTTGATGGCTATGCCTATACTTTGAGGGGATTATTAGCCATTGTATAAATAGTTTCAAAATCATCTATAACATATTTGGACTCAATATAGCTATAATTTATCTTTGGAAGTGTTTTAAAATTGCTTCTACAATACGCTCTGATGCAAGGCCATCACCGTAAGGATTAGATGCTTTTGACATCTCATCATGAGCTTCTTTATTCGATAACAATTCATCAGCAAGGCTAAAGATTGTCTCTTCATCTGTTCCTGCTAATTTTAATGTACCCGCTTCAATACCTT
>NZ_WBPF01000023.1:8480-132200 GCF_008923725.1 Bacillus sp. CH140a_4T | reverse complement strand
AGTTTTCTGTCATTAACCATTCAATTTACATTGCATTCGACTCGAATGTTCTTTCATTTTATAAAAGAATTTAAGTCATCCAATCAAAAATCTGTATGGCTTCAACTTCTTTTGCCTTGGACAGTTTGGATTAGTTTATTGTTTATTATGGGACCAGCAAAATGGTTATTTGCATATGTGATTCCGTTGTTAATTGCTAACTTTATTGTAATGGCATATATCGCAACAAATCACCGCTTAAATCCAATTGTTCCAGTAAATGATCCGTTAGCAAACTGTTTATCAGTTACAGTGCCGCGCTGGGTAGACGTTTTACATTTCAATTTCTCATACCATACAGAACATCATCTGTTCCCTGCTATGAGCTCTAAATACTATCCGTTAGTAAAAGAGAAAATTAAAGAAATGTGGCCGGAACGCTATCACGAGATGCCGATGACAAAAGCTTTGGCAGCGCTATGGAATACACCACGTGTGTATTATCAAGGAAGTGAATTAGTGGATCCGCATAGAGAGCATTTCTATGGTTCTTTAGGAAATGGACTAGATCCTCATAATATTTCATATCGTGAGGAACATATAGAGGAAGACGAGAGTATAAAAAAAGTAAATCAGTAAAAATTGATATATTTTTGCAGTGAAAAAGCAAGCCATCTCAGGCTTGCTTTTTCTTATAAAGAGACTTCTTTTTTATTTTTTGTACTAACTTGAACTGAATTTGTTTCTTTTCTTTGTAGTCGTTTCTCTAAAAGATTAACAAAATAAGTAAATAGAAGAACAAGTACGAGGTAATATAAACCAACGATTATGTATGTTTCTAATTGTTGGAAGTTACTTGCAGCAATTGATAAACCTGATCCCCATAATTCAGATAACCCTACATATGCAACGAGGGAAGAGTCCTTTAATCCAATAATAAATTGATTTCCTAAAGGAGGAAGAGATTGACGAAATGCTTGTGGTAATACGATACGGCGCATCGCTAAAGGATACGGCATACCTAGAGAGCGAGCAGCTTCCAATTGTCCACGGTCGATAGATTGGATGGATCCGCGGAAAATTTCAGTAATATATGCACCGTTATGGATTGCTAAAGCAATTGCTCCTGCCCAAAAGGGAGTAAAAACAACAACGGATGTAATCCCAAAATAGAGAATGGCAATTTGAACAATTAAAGGTGTACCACGAATAATGGCGATGTATACATGAGCTATACTATTTAAAACTTTATTGTTAGAGATTCGAAAAAAAGCGAATAGTAATCCAATTAGTGAACCGAGTAATAGGGATGTTAGTGTTAGTTGTAATGTGATAATAGTAGCCTTTAAGAGTGTGGGATAAGTAGACATAAAAATTTCAAACATATGTGTCACCTCATATTGTATGGATTTTGGTAGGGAATGAAATGCCCCACTGATTATTATCTCGCACCAATTGGGAGTTTTACTGCCCAGAAAATAGCGGGATAAAAAGTGGGGCATAATTTATGAAACATTTGAATAGCTAATTTACTTCGTTTTTTCCTCTTCACCAAGAATGTTACGTCCGAACCATTTTTTACTAATCTTTTCATACGTACCATCTTTAATAATTTCATCTAAAGCTTTATTTACTTTCTCAACCATTTCTTTATCATCTTTACGAATAGCAATTCCCATTTCATCAAGATTTAATGGTTTTCCAGCTTCTTTTATATTTGATTTACCTTCTTTGATCATGCGTAAACCAACCATTTGATCAGTGATTACTGCATCAATACGTCCAGGCTCTAAGTCCATAAGTGCAGTAATATCGCTATCGTATTCTGTAATTTGATCTGTATGTTTTGCAACAAGGTCTTTAAAGGTACTAGCTTTAACAACACCAATTTTCTTACCTTTCAAATCTTCTGGAGAAGAGATAGATGTATTCTTTTTAGCTACAAAAATTTGGGCACCAGAACGATAATAAGGATTGGAGAAATTAACAGCTTTTAATCGTTCTTCTGTAATTGCCATACTGCCGAGTATTGCATCATACTTTTTTGCCTTGAGACCTTGGATTAGCGTTTCCCACGGATTTGTAATAGGAGCTGGTTTCATATTCATTTTTTTCGCAAGTGCCTCACCAATTTCCACATCAAAACCGGCAAGCTTTCCGTCATTTTCTTTATAGTTAAAAGGTTTATATAAGCCACTCATCGCATAACGAAATTCTTTTTCACCACTTGAAGAAGTAGTAGAGCTTTCCTTGCTACAGGCTCCTAGTATGAAGGATGTACATAATGTAATACTCGCAACAATGGTTAATAGTTTTCTTTTCATAAAACCCCTCCTATATATTGATCATACGGATGGTTTTAAGTATGGTATTGAGATATTGTATTTAGATGATTAGTTGTGCACCGTATGAATGTATTTCTTTCGTTTGAAACAGAAGTTACACTATAAAACGTTGCGTAAAAATTGTTTTGCTCGTTCATGTGATGGAGCTGAAAAGAATTGCGCTGGCGGAGCGTCTTCTACAATCTTTCCGTCATCCATAAAAATGACTCGATCAGCTACATCTCTTGCGAAATTCATTTCATGAGTAACGATAACCATGGTCATTCCTTCTTCAGCAAGTTCTTTCATAACTTGCAATACTTCTCCAACAAGCTCAGGGTCTAAGGCTGAGGTAGGTTCATCAAATAGCATAATTTTAGGATTCATGGCAAGAGCTCGTGCAATGGCAATGCGCTGTTTTTGACCACCTGACAGGAGGTGGGGCGTTACATCTGCTTTATCTTGCAAGCCGACTTTTTGCAGAAGCTGATTTCCGATTTCCTTTGCATTTGCTGCTTCTAATTTTTTTACATGAATAGGTGCTTCTATGATGTTTTCTAGTGAGGTCATATGGGGAAAGAGGTTAAAGTGCTGAAAAACCATACCAACATTTTCACGGACTTTGTTTAAATTTGAATGCTTTGGATCAATTTGTTTACCTTGTAAGTGAATTTCACCTTCATCGTACGTTTCTAAAAAGTTAAGACAGCGAAGTAATGTACTTTTACCGGAGCCACTGGCACCAATTAAAACAACAACTTCTTTTTCTTTTACTTCTAAATCAATTCCTTTTAAAACATCAAGTGAGCCAAATGATTTTACTAGATTTCGAACCTTAATCATACAAAACCCCCAGTCAAAAATATATTTTACCAATGTTACCCCTTATTTCTGTTATTAGCCACGAATTGTCAGAATCCTTCATTTTTTTCGGAGGACCGTTCTTATATAAGTAAATCTGAATGTATAATTTAAATAGAAAGACCACCTGAATTAGGTGGTCTTTCCGATGTTTACAAGTTTTTAATTTTAAATTTTAAATTGAGTGGCGAACGCTTCTAATTCTTCAACAAGTTTTTGCATTTGAAGAGACATATTTGTAATTGGTTTGTAGAGCCTTTTACTTTTGCACTTGTTTGAATTACATTGTTAATAATTTGCTGTAAATTTAATATCATTTGATCGAAACTATTAAACATATGACCGAATTCATGATGATATTGTTTTGGTACAGCAACGGTCAAATCGCCTTGTCCAGCTGAATTCATTATGTTCCGTAATGAATTGATTGGATTGATAATAGAATTAGCAGTAAATAAGGAGATAAGAATGCAAAGAACTAAACATGCAATGAATAAAATAATTGTTACGCTTATCACTTGCTTATAAGAGTGCTCACTTTCGTTATACAGACTTTCAGCTAACTTTTCGTTATAATTACTAAGGCTTTTTAAAGCACCTACTGTTGCTGACAAATTAGGTTCCACTGTAGTTAGGTAGAATGAATATGCTTGATTAAGCCTATTCTCTTTAATGAGATCAAGCATTTGAGCTCGATGCTTTTCATAGTTTTCTAGCTTTTCTTTATATTGGTTGAGGAGCTTTTTTTCTTCGCCTGTTACATATGTATTTTCATATTGAGCTCGTAATTTTTCGGTTTCTTTATTTGTATCATTTAATTTATTTAAAATTGTAGTTCGTCGATTTTCATCTTCCGTAATAATGAGTTCCTTTACATAACTAGACTCTTGGTACATGCTGCTCTCAATAGAGCCTAGCCATTTAATAGGTAGTAGACGATCCACATATACTGTTTGAAGTTGTTTGTGCATTTGTTGTAAATTTATATAATTTACAACGCTAATAATTAGTATGGAAAGAATGGGTACTGCCACTAACAATATTAATCTATTTATAACGTTTAAACGATTTAAAATCTTTAACATAGAATCACCTAACCTTACATTATTTAGTTGAATATATAATTGGCATCCAAATAAAATTATACATTATTTTTATTTATATACAGAAAAAGTAATGTAATGAATATGTAAATAAAAAATTAAAATCAATATATCTTTCTATAAGGAAAATATGGATAATGATATATAGATAGTATGTATATTATTTATGAGGAGGAATGAGAAATGGAAAAGGAGAAGAAAACTTTTTCCTTTGGTTTACGTACACAACTTATGCTATTTACTACAGTTTTAGCTTTTATTACATATTCAACAAGCATAGTTTTTATTTACGTGATATACGATTATTTTCAAAGTTATGTAAGTCAAACTGTTTATAATATTATCGTTATGTTATTAGGTGTAGTATGGTCTGGAATTTTAGCGTATGGAGCAGCAATCTTTTTAATTACACCACTTCGGAAATTGGAGGAGGCTGCAAGGAAAGCGGCCAATGGCGATATTCGTGAAGATGTCCCGTTACCAAAAACAGATGATGAGATTAAATCTTTAAGTGTTGCATTCAATATGATGCTAGGGAACTTAAGAGGTATGGTAAAAAATATTGATACTACATTTTCGTATACAAATAATCAAGTTCAGCAAATTAGAAGACAAACAGAAGAAGCAACAAAGCAAGCACGAGGTGTGTCTGAAACCCTTGCAGAGATTTCTTCTGGCGCTGAGCAATCAGCAGCTTCCATTCAGGCGATTGTTTCGGCTGTTGATACAACAACTTCCATTGCGAGTGAAGTAGAAGAAAAAGCAAAACAGTCTGACGAGTTGTCTTTAGAAATGGTTCAAGCTTTAGGGCAAAGTACACGAGTCTTTACTTCTTTAATTCAAGGTATTCAAACATTGGCAAAAGAAAATGAAAATTCGATGCAAAATGTACAGAAGTTAGAAGAACGAATGAAACAAGTGGAACATATTGTTTCTGTTGTGAGTGAGATTGCTAGTCAAACGAATTTATTAGCACTGAATGCTTCGATTGAGGCAGCTCGTGCTGGAGAGCATGGAAGGGGCTTTGCAGTTGTAGCTGAAGAAGTACGTAAGCTTGCCGATGAAAGCGATTATTCTGCAAGAAATATATCGCAGTTATTACGTAATATGCAAGAGGAAGTGCAACAAGTCGCATTGAAAATGACGGAGCAAGTGAAAACAGCTAAAGAAGAGGCAAAACGCGGGGCAGCGACAGAATTAATTTTAAAAGAAATGTCATCGAGTATTATGGAGGTTGCCGATGCAACGAAGCAAATTAGTAGCTATATGAACGAACAAGTGAGTCACATTCATCAAACAGGAGCACAGACGAAGGCTGTAGCAGCAATTGCTGAGGAAACATCAGCTGGTTCACAAGAAGTAGCACGTGTAACGTTACAACAATCTAAAAATATGGTACTAATCGATCAATTGTTAAAGGATTTAGAGCAGCAAGCAGCGGATTTGAAACAAACAATTGAACGATTTTCAATGTGAAAAGGAAGAACAGTATTCTGTTCTTCCTTTTTTACGTATGAAAGGGTGGGATACTTTGTTGAAAACGAAAAACATTGCAAGGGTCATATATGGTTTTCACTTTACGCAATCTTTGAAAGTTAGGACCATAATAACTAGTTTGCCAATTTTTAATGTCGATATCGGGCCAATTGACATAGTCACCTAGTGTATAAGGGTCTAAGCTTTCTCGTAAATTTTTAACCCAGCGTATATTACGATTTTCTTCATCGTCGCATTTCCAAGAGGTAATGTATTCTTGCGCAATAATTGCTTTACGATGGAAATAAGCTGTTTCAGTAGGCGTAATATTTTCAACAGCACCTACGAGTGATTGGTGCCAAATACTTGCATCTTTATTTGGTGCATGAGAAAGAAAATATTGCATGATTTGAATTCCTTTAAGGGGAATAGGTTTATATACATAGGAACCAGAGCGCTTAAAATTTTCAGGGATATTACCGCTATTAAAGAATTGAACAGCCTTTATATACGGAACTTCATCTATAAAAAGAGAGGGAGTACCAGTTTCAAGTAGAGGAGATAATAAGGAATGGAGTTCAGACGGAGAGCCAACAAACTCACCCTTTACTTCAATTTTATTTTGTTGTTTCGAAAATAATTCAATTGATGAAGTGAGACGTTCGTCTATATAAGGCGCCCAGCTTTGCCAAGCTTGGAATGCAGCAATAAAATCTTCCCATTCCCATGTCAGTGAGAAAATCGATACGTTCTTTATAGGATGGACTCGAAAAGTTAAGGAAGTAACAATGCCAAAGTTTCCACCACCGCCGCCGCGGCACGCCCAAAACAAGTTATGGTTTTCATGTTCGTTTGCTCGAATGATTTTTGCCCCAAACTTACCGCACGCTTGTACCATTTCAACTTCTACTAATTGATCACATGTTAATCCGAATAAGCGTGAAAGCATACCGATGCCACCGCCAAGTGTCAATCCAACAATACCAACACTTGCGCTTGTGCCGGCTGGTATTGTAAAACCATATTTCCAAAGTTCTTTATAGACAGTGCCGAGATTTGCACCGGCCTCAATTGTTGCGGTTAAACTTTGGGTATTAACAGTAATTTGATTCATTTCACTCACATCAACAATAAGTCCACGATTTAAAAGGGAGAAATTTTCGTAGCTATGACGCCCACTTCTTAACCGAAATGGTATATGACGTTCGCGTGCCCATTTTAAGGCGTTACAGACATCATTTTTATTTTGGCAAAAAACAATAATACAAGGGAGTTTTGGAATATTTAAATTTAAATTCATTCGGGCTATGTCATAGTCAGGATCTGAGGGAACGACGATACGACCTGTTAATTTTGTTTGTTTCAATTTATCACTCCTTTCTAAAACAAGTAGTGCTTTTTATTAATATATGAAAAGCGTATGTAACGTGCGTGGACAAGAGCAGGTGAGAAATGAGATTTGTTTTTGTGAGAAATAAATAAAGCATAAGAATAAGGAATCTACATAGAGTTCAATGAAAACAGTTGCAAACTATTTATATTTTGTTATGATAGTGTTACGAAAACGTTTGCATAAAAATTCCGATGGGATGCAAAAGGAGAGAATGACTATGAATAAGACATGGTGGAAAGAAGCGGTTGCGTATCAAATTTACCCACGTAGCTTTATGGATTCAAATGGTGATGGTATTGGAGATTTACAGGGTATTATTGCGAAATTGGATTATTTAAAAGATTTAGGCATAGATGTAATTTGGATTTGTCCAATGTATAAGTCACCTAATGATGATAATGGTTATGACATTAGTGATTATCAAGATATCATGGATGAGTTTGGTACGATGGAAGACTTTGATGCTTTACTAGATGAAGTTCATAAGCGTGATATGAAGCTTATTATTGATTTAGTTATTAATCATACAAGTGATGAACATCCATGGTTTATTGAGTCCCGTTCATCTAAAGAAAATCCGAAGCGTGATTGGTATATTTGGCATGATGGTAAAGATGGTGCGGAACCAAACAACTGGGAAAGTATTTTTAATGGTTCGGCATGGGAATATGATGAAGTAACAGGACAATATTATTTACACTTATTCTCGCGTAAACAACCAGATTTAAACTGGGAGAATAAAGAAGTTCGCGAAGTGTTATACGATACAGTTAATTGGTGGCTTGATAAAGGAATTGATGGTTTCCGAGTGGATGCAATCAGCCATATTAAAAAAGAAGATGGCTTCAAAGATATGCCAAATCCAAAAGAACTAAAGTATGTACCATCTTTTGATAAACATATGAATGTGGATGGTATTCAACCTTTATTAGAAGAGTTAAAAGAAAATACATTTTCTAAGTACGATATTATGACTGTTGGTGAAGCGAATGGCGTTAAGATTGAAGATGCTGAGCTTTGGGTTGGAGAAGAGCAAGGTAAGTTCAATATGGTATTCCAATTCGAACATTTAAGCTTATGGGATGCAGAAAAGAAGAAAGATCTTGATGTTGTAGGACTGAAAAAAGTATTAACGAAATGGCAAAAAGGGTTAGAAAATAAAGGCTGGAATGCTTTATATATTGAGAACCACGATAAGCCACGTATCGTTTCAACTTGGGGAGATGATAAACAATATTGGCGTGAAAGTGCAACAGCTCTAGGAGCAATGTATTTCTTTATGCACGGTACACCGTTTATTTATCAAGGACAAGAAATTGGGATGACAAATGTTCAATTATTAAATATTGAAGATTACGATGATGTAGCAACTAAAAATTTATATCGAGAGAAAATGGCAGAGGGCGTATCACATCAAGATATGATGGAGATTATATGGGCTTCTTGCCGCGATAATTCACGTACACCTATGCAGTGGAACGATGAGATGAATGCTGGCTTCACAACAGGTGCACCTTGGTTTAGTATGAATCCAAACTATAAAGAAATTAATGTTGAAAAGCAAAAAAATGAAGAGAATTCTATTTTCAATTTCTATAAAAAAATGATTGCCTTGAAAAAAGAGAACGATGTACTGAATTACGGTACGTACGATTTACTTTTAGAAGATGATCCACAAATTTATGCGTATACTCGTACATTAAATGATGAAAAAATCGTTGTAATTAGTAATATCTCCAAAGAGGAATCTGTATATAATGAGGGTTCATTCGCACTAGAACGCAAACGTTTGCTTTTAAATAACTATGAAGTTGCGGAACATGAACAAGTAACTACAATCACGTTAAAGCCTTATGAAACAAGGGTTTATCGCATTTCATAATAAAAAAGGATGCTCTTAGAGCATCTTTTTTTATGAAAAAAAATAAATTTCTATTGCAAAGTGAAAACGCTTTTATTAAAATAGATTTATGAAAACGGTTGCGTAAATTATAAAAATAAAGTAACATAAGGAATCGTTTTCATAATAGAAACAGAAATTATAATTTAAATCATTACGTTATTATAAATAAAGGGGAGGAAGAACAGATGAAAATTACGTCTTTTGATTTTTGGCAAAAGTTCGGGAAAGCATTATTAGTTGTTGTAGCTGTAATGCCAGCAGCTGGTTTAATGATTTCTATTGGTAAGTTAATTGGGATGTCTGCTGGGGATATTAACGCAGTTCATACAATCGCTCGCGTAATGGAAGACATCGGTTGGGCAATTATCACAAATCTACACATCTTATTCGCAGTAGCAATTGGGGGATCTTGGGCGAAAGATCGCGCAGGTGGTGCATTTGCAGCACTATTAGCATTCGTCTTAACAAACAGAATTACAGGAGCTATATTTGGCGTAAACGCTGAAATGTTAGCGGATTCAAAAGCGAAAGTTTCTTCAGTATTAGCAGGAGATTTAGTTGTAAAAGATTACTTTACTTCTGTACTTGGTGCACCAGCATTAAACATGGGAGTTTTCGTAGGGATTATCACAGGTTTCTTAGGAGCTACTCTATATAACAAATATTATAACTATAACAAACTGCCACAGGCATTAGCATTCTTTAACGGAAAACGATTCGTACCATTCGTTGTAATCGTTTGGTCTACAGTCACTGCAATTGTATTATCACTTTTATGGCCATTCATCCAAAGTGGATTAAATGAATTTGGTCGCTGGATTGCAGCTTCAAAGGATAGTGCACCAGTTGTTGCACCATTTGTATATGGAACGTTAGAGCGTTTACTATTACCATTCGGTTTACACCATATGTTAACGATTCCGATGAACTACACAGAGCTAGGCGGAACATATACGATGTTAACTGGCTCAAAAATTGGACAAGTTGTAGCAGGGCAAGATCCATTATGGCTTGCATGGATTACAGATTTAAATAATTTATTAGCAAATGGAGATACAAAAGCATATAACGATCTATTAAATAATGTTGTACCAGCTCGATTCAAAGCAGGACAAGTTATCGGTTCAACAGCAGCGTTAATGGGTATTGCATTCGCGATGTTCCGTAATGTTGATAAAGAAAAACGTTCAAAATATAAACCAATGTTCTTATCAGCAGCATTAGCAGTATTCTTAACAGGTGTAACAGAACCAATTGAATTCATGTTCATGTTTATTGCTCCAGTATTATATGTTGTATATGCAATTACAACAGGACTTGCATTTGCATTAGCAGATTTAATTAACTTACGTGTTCACGCATTTGGATTTATTGAATTAATTACTCGTACACCGATGATGGTTAATGCAGGACTAACTAGAGATTTAATCAATTTCGTTATCGTTTCATTAGTATTCTTCGGTCTGAACTTTACATTATTCAATTTCTTAATTAAAAAGTTCAACTTACCAACACCAGGACGTGCTGGTAACTATATTGATAATGAAGATGAGTCATCAGAAGGAACAGGAAATGTACAGGATGGTTCATTAGCAACAAAAGTTATTGATTTGTTAGGTGGAAAAGAAAATATTGCTGACGTAGATGCTTGTATGACACGTTTACGTGTAACAGTAAAAGATTTAGATGTTGTTGCACCAGAAGCACAATGGAAACAAAATGGTGCTTTAGGACTGATCGTAAAAGATAAAGGTGTACAAGCAGTATATGGTCCGAAAGCTGACGTATTAAAGTCAGACATTCAAGATATGTTAGGTGCGTAATAATATGAAATTGCTAACTTTAAACTGTCACTCTTGGCAAGAAGAAAATCAAATAGAAAAGATAAAATATCTTGCTAAAGTCATTCAAGAAGAACAGTATGATGTGATCGCATTGCAAGAAGTAAGTCAGTCGATACAAGCTGAAAATGTATGCGGTAACAAGAAAGAAGATAATTTTGGACTTTTACTATTAGAAGAGTTAAAAGCGTTACATGTAAAAGATTACAATATTACTTGGGATTTCTCTCATATTGGTTATGATGTGTATGAAGAAGGATTAGCGATTGTAACGAAACATAATGTTGTAAAAGAAGATACGTTCTTTATTTCAGAAAATAAGGATACAACGTATTGGAAAACGCGCAAAATTATAAGTACAACAATTGCTTATAATGGTAAGAACATCACGTTTTACTCTTGTCACCTCGGTTGGTGGAATGATGAAGAAGAGTCATTCAAAGGTCAAGTTGATCGTTTAATGGAGCGTGTAAATCGTAATGAACTTTCCTTCTTAATGGGTGACTTTAATAACAATGCTCGTTTGCAAGGCGAAGGTTATGAATATATGATGCGAAAAGGTTTGTATGACACATATGAACTAGCAATAGAGAAGGATGAAGGAACAACTGTCCAAGGTGAGATTGCTGGGTGGGATGAAAACAAACATAAATTACGAATCGATCTAATATTGTGTAACCAAAGCGAAAAAGTTCGTTCTTCAAAAGTCATTTTTAATGGTACAAACCGAAAGGTAATTTCAGATCATTTCGGTGTAGAAGTAAAAGTAGATATATAATAGAAGAAATCCTCACAGATGATGAAAAACTGTGAGGATTTTTTTGAGGAATACAAGTATTTCCAAGAGAAAATACTTGTATTTTTTATGACATTTCCTATATATTTGTTATTATTGAATGTAAAACTAATTTGGTCATTTTGTATGCATACTTTTTTTACTTCGTTATATAATGAAGTAAGTGAAATATTTAATGGGAAAAATAGTGTGTTTTCGTTTAATCCACGATGTAGAAAGTGATATAATTGCAAAATGTATGTATCATTTTCTAAAGAAGGAAAAATATATAATTAGGTGATAACTTCTATGAAACAAATTTGGCGTATTTATAAGACAGATTTACGGAATGTAGCTAAACATTGGGCTGCAATTGTTATTGTTTTAGGATTAATGATTTTACCATCGTTATATGCATGGTTTAACATTAAAGCTTCTTGGGATCCGTACGGAAATACAAAAGAGGTTCCCATTGCAGTTTCTAACCAAGATGCAGGATCTAATTTAAGAGGGAAAGATATTAATATCGGTGAAGAGATTGTAGATTCTCTTAAGAAAAACAAAAATCTTGGTTGGAAATTTGTAGATGAAAAACAAGCAATTCACGGAGTTGAGCGCGGAGATTACTATGCAAGTATTACAATTCCAAAAGATTTCTCTGAAAAGATTGCAACTGTTCTGGATGAAAATCCGCAGAAACCAGAACTTGATTACTATGTAAATGAAAAGGTAAATGCGATTGCACCGAAAATTACAGCAAAAGGTGCATCAGGTATTACAGAAGAAATTAGTAAAAACTTTGTTAAAACAGCAAACGGTGAGATTTTTAAAGTTTTTAATGACCTTGGAATCGATTTAGAAACAAACTTACCAAGTATCGAGAAAGTAAAAGATCTTGTCTTTAAGTTAGAAGCGCAGTTCCCAGAAATGAATACACTGATGGATAAGGCGTTAGATGATGCAACTCGAGCAGAAGATGTTGTGAAAGTGGCGCAGAAAGAGTTGCCGGTTGTAGAAAGTGTTATTAATGATGGGCAGGACACACTTAAGAGTTTAGATGCATTCTTTGCGAGAAATGATGAAACATTGAATCGTGCTCCAGGAACTATTAAGAATAATTTAATTGCAATGCAAACAGGTTTGAATAGTGCGGCAGCGATTACGGATTTCTTAAAAAATCCATCTTTTGATTTCAATATGGCACTTCCAGATCCATCTAAATTCCCAGTGTTACCTAATATAACTATTCCGCAGATACCAGAATTACCGCAGGTGAATGGTCAATTGTATAAAGATATAGCTAAAAATATTGATCAAACTGTAAATAATGTATTCGGCTCAATACGTGTTGGAACAACTTATGCACAAGGTGTTATAAACGGATTGGGAAATGGTAATTTTGATCCAGAAAAAGCGAAACAAGATCTTAATAAGGTTTCTGAGAACCTTCAAGGTCGTGTTGATAGTGTTTCATATTTAATTGATGTCTTTACTAAATTTAAAGAATCTGCACCAACTGATTCTGGAAAAGACTTCTTCCAAAGACGTATAGATAAATTAACGAATCTTAAATCAGCTATAGAAAATGCAAATGGCGGCGTTAAAGATATCGCTAATATTATAGGTACAGGACAAGAAGTGAAAAAAGATGTAAGAGATGCTACTAATAAAAAGTTAGATGCAATAAATAATTTGGTAAACCAAGCGGAGGCAGATTATAATGCGACGTTTGTAGCAGATTTTGAAAAAGCGGTAAGTACGGCTGAACAATTAAAAGATAAAGCTGGAAATGCGCAACAGAATTTAAATCAAGAAATAAAAAAAGTTAACGAAATATTAGACAATGGTAGAGAAGGCTATGATCAGGCTGTAAATAATTACAGCAGATTAAAAACAGAGCTTGAAAAAGCCAGAGAAGACTTAAGTAATAAAGGTGTCAACGGACTAGATTCTACAAAAGTAGCTTTAAATGATTTAAATGGCCAGTTCAAAGCTGGGCTAAATTTAGTTAACGATATGATTCCTGTTATGGAGAATGCGAATAAAGTTTTAGCAGATGTAAATAGTGATAAGAACACGAATAACATGATTTCTAAATTGAATAAAGTAAAAGATGGTCTTCAAAAAGGAATCGATTTAACTGATAAAGGAATTGACGCTATTAATAAAGGTCAAAAACCAGCGGCAGATGTTATTGAGAGTATTAATAAAGTATCTAAAAATGTTTCGGGTCAAATAGGTGACATCTTAGCTAAATACGATTCAGAAATCGTTCCAAACTTTAATGAAGCAATTGCTCGTACAAAAGATATGTCTAAAAATACATCTCAAATTTTAAAAGAAGCAGACAAAAAGCTTCCAGATGTTAAAAAATTACTAGAAGATTCATCAAAAGGCTTAGTAGACGGTAAAAAGAAATTAACGGACATTAAAGCTGACATGCCGGAAACTGAGAAAAAGATTAAAGAATTAGCAAATAAAATTCGTGATTTTGAATCTGAAGAGGATTTAAAAGACATCATACGCTTATTGAAAAATGATGTTGAAAAGCAAAGTGATTACTTTGCGAATCCAGTAAATTTAAAAGAGAATAAATTATTTGCGATGCCGAACTACGGTTCAGCAATGTCACCATTCTATACAGTGCTTGCATTATGGGTAGGCGCATTATTAATGGTTTCATTATTAACAGTAGAAGTACATGAAGAGGGCGCGAATTATAAGAGCCATGAAATTTACTTCGGACGTTTATTAACATTCTTAACGATAGGTCTTTCACAAGCGTTTATCGTATCGATGGGAGATATATTCTTACTCGGTACGTACGTAGTCGATAAGTTCTGGTTTGTATTATTTAGTTTATTTATTGGTGGAGTCTTCGTTTGTATCGTATACTCACTCGTTTCTATTTTCGGAAACGTTGGGAAATCGATGGCGATTATTTTACTTGTACTGCAAGTAGCAGGATCGGGCGGGACATTCCCAATTCAAATGACACCAGCGTTCTTCCAAGCGATTTATCCGTTCTTACCGTTCACATATGCAATTAGTGCAATTCGTGAAACAGTAGGTGGAATGCTGTGGGATATTGTAACGCGAGATTTACTTGTGTTAAGTGCTTTCGTAGTAGTTATGATTGTTGCTGCGTTATTACTGAAAACACCAATTAACAAATCAAGTGAAAAATTCGTTGAGAATGCAAAAGGAAGTAAAATCATTCACTAAAATAAAAGGTTCCTACCGATAGAGGTAGGAACCTTTTTGTTTAATCAAATTTTAATTTTTTTAACGCTTCTGCGAATGGGTTGTTTAATGGTTCTTCTTCTTTATTTTGTTGTTTCATATATTTTTGAACGTCGCGCTTATCAGCCTTGCTTCCAGATTCTTTTTTACGTCTCTCCTGGAATGTCGATAATTTCTCGCGATAGCCACATTTACATGCGAAAATTTGTCCTGCACCTTCACCACGTAATTCTAACTTCTTCTTACATTGTGGGCAACGAGCGTTTGTTGTACGAGATACATTTTTACGATGACCACATTCACGGTCTTGGCAAACGAGCATTTTTCCTTTTTTACCGTTTACCTCCAGCATTGGTTTACCACAGTCTGGACAAGACTTCGTTGAAATGTTGTCATGTTTATATTTTTTATCACTTGATTTAATTTCAGAAACAATTTCTTTCGTATAGTTCTTCATTTCTGAAATGAATACTTCTTTTTTCAGTTTACCCTTCGCAATTGCTTCAAGCTTTTGTTCCCACTCACCAGTTAGTGTAGGTGATTTTAACTCTTCTGGCACTAAATCAAGTAACTGACGGCCTTTTGAGGTAATGTGAATATCTTTACCACGTTTTTCAAGTAAGAATGAATTGAATAGCTTGTCGATAATATCAGCACGCGTTGCTACAGTACCTAATCCACCAGTTGATTTTAACGTATCAGCAAGTTGTTTATTTTGCGTATCCATATATTTCGTAGGATTTTCCATTGCTGAAAGTAAAGTAGCTTCGTTAAATCGTGCAGGTGCTTTTGTTTGACCTGATGTTTGCATAATTAACTTTACAGTTAATGTATCGCCTTTTTCAATGTGAGGTAGAAGTTGTTCTTTTACGTCATCCGTTACATCATCATCTTCAAAGCGATTTTCATATATTTCTTTCCAACCGGCATGCAGAATAGTTTTTCCGCGTGCAATGAATGTTTCATTACCAACTTTTGTGCGTAACGTTAGTTGCTCGTACTCGAATGCCGGGAATAAAACGGCTAAGAAACGTTTTACAACTAAATCATAAATTTTACGTTCTTTATCTGTGAAGGCCGAGAAGTTAACGTATCCTTCTGTCGGAATAATTGCGTGATGATCACTTACTTTACTATCATCAACAAATGACTTATTAGACTTGATAGGCTTTTGTAATACTTTATGTGCTAAAGGACGGTACTCTCCAACGCCACATGCTTTTAGACGTTCTGGAAGTGTTCCAACGATATCAGATGAAATATAGCGTGAATCTGTACGAGGGTACGTTAGCACTTTATGTTGCTCATACAATTTCTGCATAATGTTTAATGTTTCTTTCGCAGAGTAACCGAACTTTTTATTTGCATCACGTTGTAATTCAGTTAAATCGTAAAGACCAGGAGAGAATGACTTCTTCTGTTTTTTATCAATTTCCACAACGGTAGCATTATGCTTATCTAAACCTTTTACAATACCATCAATTTTTTCTTTATTAAAACTGCGGCTATTACCGTTTGCATCTTGCCAAGTTAGTTTTAGCTGACTCGTCGTTTGAGCCTCGATGCCGTAATAAGTTTGAGCTTTGAAGTTCTTTATTTCATCTTCACGATTAGCGATCATAGCGACAGTAGGTGTTTGCACACGGCCGCAATTCAGCTGGGCATTAAAGCGAGTCGTTAAAGCGCGAGTCGCGTTAAGACCGATATACCAGTCAGCTTCTGAACGTGCAACTGCTGAAGCGTATAAATTGTCATATGCTTTACCTGGTTTTAAATTTGCGAAACCATCTTTAATTGCTTTATCAGTAACAGATGAAATCCATAGGCGTTTAATTGGTTTGTTAATTCGAACTTTATCAATAATCCAGCGAGCAACTAATTCTCCTTCACGTCCAGCGTCTGTCGCTACAATAATTTCAGTTACATCTTTTCTAAGTAGCTGACTTTTTACAGCATTAAATTGTTTCCCAGTTTGTTTAATAACCGTTAATTTCAAACGCTCAGGTAGCATCGGTAAATCTTCTAAATTCCACTTTTTATATTTCACATCATAGCTTTCTGGATCTGCTAATGTAACGAGGTGACCTAAAGCCCAAGTTACAATATATTTACTACCTTCAAGGTAGCCGTTTCCTTTTTTATCGCACTTAAGTACACGCGCAATATCTCGTGCAACGGAAGGTTTTTCAGCGATTACAACGCTTTTTGCCATATTAAAAACATCCTTTCAAATTTCCATACGTTAACTATAGCATACATCTTCTTGAGATTCAGTTTCGCTCCAGATTTGAACGTTTTTTAGTGGGATAACATCCGTTTGAAAGAGAATGATGGCGACAGAACATAATGTGCACCATGATGAGACTGTGAGAAATAGATAGTTATTATGCTTATTGTCTTATTAGTTGCTTCTATTTAAATAGAAAAGTAAAGAACTTGTTATTTTACTAGAATAAGAGTAGACTTTGAAGTAGAAGAATAATAAGCACATGGGAGTTTGTGGATGCAAACTGAGAGTATGACTAATCCGTCATTGACCATTTGAACCTGTTGGATAATGCCAGCGTAGGGAGAGTGTAAAAGCACATGTTCAGGCACTTTGCGTACGCGCAAAGTGCCTTTTTGTGTATCTCCCATTACTATAGTTAGGGGATGAGAAGGATGAATATGAAAGAAATTAGTAGAGTAGTGGATTTGGTGAGAGAGTCTAATCCGCTCGTTCATAATATTACAAATGTTGTTGTAACAAATTTTACAGCTAACGGCTTGTTAGCGTTAGGAGCATCACCTGTAATGGCGTATGCGAAAGAAGAAGTAGCAGAAATGGCTAGCATTGCTGGAGCGTTAGTATTAAATATGGGGACACTTCGTTCTGAAGAAGTAGAAGCGATGTTACTTGCGGGTAAATCAGCAAATGTGAATAATGTACCAGTACTGTTTGATCCAGTTGGTGCAGGAGCAACATCGTATCGAACAGAAGTTGCGAGACATATTCCGGCTGAAATTGATTTAGCAATTATTCGCGGAAATGCAGCTGAAATAGCGAATGTTATTAATGAGAGATGGGAAATTAAAGGGGTAGACGCCGGTGCTGGAAATGGCAATGTCGTAAGTATTGCAAGGCAGGCAGCAGACGAATTAAATACAGTTGCGGTGATTACTGGGAAAGAAGATGTCGTTACAGATGGAGAGCGAACGATTCTTATTCGAAATGGTCACCCTATTTTAACGAAAGTTACCGGAACAGGTTGTTTACTAACTTCTGTAATAGGAGCATTTGTAGCGGTAGAAAAGGATTATGTAAAGGCAGCGGTAGCGGCATTAACATTTTATGGTGTAGCTGCGGAACTGGCAGCTGCTAAGACAGTAGAAAAGGGACCTGGTAGTTTCCAAATTGAATTTTTAAATCAGTTAGCAAATACAACTTCAGATGATATTGAGAAGTATGGGAAGATTGAGCTTATCTAGCAAGGAGGGGAACTAGATGCCGCGTATTACAAAGGCAGAAATGTCTAGATTATTATCAGTATATTTTATTATGGGAAGTAACAATTGTACGAAGGAGCCACTACAAGTATTGAGAGATGCACTTGAAGGCGGTATAACAATTTTTCAATTTCGTGAAAAGGGAGAAGGCGCTTTAATGGGAGAGAAACGTATTTGTTTCGCGAAAGAGCTACAAGCAATTTGTAAGGAGTACGGTGTACCATTCATCGTAAATGATGATGTGGAACTAGCTCTCGAGTTAGATGCAGATGGCGTGCATGTTGGACAAGATGATGAAGGAATTACTTCTGTTCGTGAAAAAATGGGGAATAAAATTGTTGGTGTATCTACACATACAATTGAAGAAGCACACTGGGCAATTGAAAACGGAGCTGATTATTTAGGTGTTGGTCCTATTTTCCCAACGAGTACGAAAAAAGATACGAAAGCTGTGCAAGGCACGAAAGGTTTAGCTCATTTTAGAGAGCAAGGAATTACAATACCGATCGTCGGGATTGGTGGCATTACAATTGAAAATACAGCTTCAGTTATAGAAGCGGGTGCGGAAGGTGTTTCTGTTATTTCTGCGATTAGTTTAGCGGAATCTGCGTATGAAAGTACGAAGAAGTTAGTAGAGGAAGTAAGTAAGAGTTTGTAGAAGAAGGCTATGTAGTATTAAAATGCTACATAGCTTTTTGGTGTTAATCATTAGAAATAGGGGGATTATTTGAAACGAAATAGGTTTGTAGAGTTGCAGAATGAGTTGTTTCGTTTATCCGACTTTAATGGGCAGTAAGACCCCCACCTCAAAATTCAGCGAAAGCAAAGAATTTAGGTGGGGGATCAACTGCCCATAAAAGTCCGATTGGTTCAACTAATAATCAGTGGGGGGATGAAGAAAACCCCCACTGATTAAAGTTTCACTTTATTTAAACAAACGTTTGATTAAAAAAGCACAAACCCTTTAAAAATGTAGGTTTGTGCTTTTTCTTTAAAACATAATTGATATTAAGAGCATTCCAATTCCGATAGAAGTGAATGTTGCGATTAGGCCTGGAATCATAAAGCTATGATTTAAAACATATTTACCAATGCCAGTTGTACCAGTGCGATCAAAGTTAATGGCAGCAACGATTGTTCCATAGTTTGGAATGAAGAAGTATCCATTTACTGCAGGGAACATCGCGATTAGTAGTGCTGGTGGAATACCGAGTGATAATCCAAGAGGCATTAAAGCACGTACTGTTGCTGCTTGGCTATATAGTAAAATAGATAGAATGAATAATGCGATGGCAAATAGCCATGGTGCACTTGTTACTAGGTGCTGAATTGAACCTTGAATCATATTTAAGTTTCCGTTAAAGAAAGTATCTCCCATCCAAGCGATACCGAAAATAGCAACAACTGCTGTTGCCCCCGCTTTAAAGACGTTACCAGACACGATACTTTCTACATTTGGTTTACAGAAAATAATAATAAGAGCTGCGATGGTTAACATAACCATTTCAATTGTGTTTGGCATGGAAAGGCGAACTAGCTTCCCGTCGATCATCCATCCTGGACGAAGTGCTTCAAATGAACCGAGAAGTACGACAAGGAAAGTTCCTACTAAGAAAAGGATAACGGATAATTTAGCGCCTTTTACACCAACAAATTCTTTTTTCTCTTCAATCTTAGGAATCATTCCTTCTTTTAATCGTTTTAAGTATTCAGGGTCTTCATTTAATTCTTTCCCCATTTTACTAGCAACAAATGCAGCTACCATACAAGCGATGAAAGTAGAAGGAATACTTACTTTTAAAATATCTAATAAAGTGATTTTATAGTCAGCTAGCATTGCTAAAAGTGCAACTGTTGCAGCTGATATAGGACTAGCTGTAATTGCTTGTTGGGAAGCGATTACGGCAATTGACATTGGTCGTTCCGGTCTAATCCCAGATTCGCGAGAGACTTCTGCGATAACAGGAAGTACAGAATAAGCAACGTGACCAGTTCCTGCGCAGAGTGTAAATAAATAAGTAACAATTGGAGCAAAGAATGTAATGCGTTTTGGATTTTTTCGTAATGCTTTCTCAGCTAGATGAACAAGGTAGTCCATTCCTCCAGCGGCTTGCAGTGCACCGGCAGCTGTAATTACTGCTAAAATCATAAGCATTACATCAATAGGAGGAGCTGTAGGCTGTAAATGGAAGACGAAAACAAGTATTGCCATACCAACGCCACCCATCACTCCTAAACCAACTCCGCCTAAGCGTGCGCCAATAAAGATGCAGAGTAGTAACGTAAGAAATTGTAGCCAAAACATGATAAACTACCTCCGAAATTCATTAGTTAAGATATATTTGAATAATTTAATTTTAACGAAAATTAAAATAAATACTCAAAATAATCCTTGTGTTATATACATTTTTTATTATATAACACAAGAAATGTAACATTCACGTACTTTGTTAAATTATTTCGAAAAAATAATACGTTGAAACTTTACATTTGCATCTATAAATAGGTAGACATTTTAATTTTTATGTTGTAATCTTTGATAGAGAATAATTTAATTCTCATAGAACTCCCATATCGTTCAGCGAGAAAGGCAAACTGATGGAAACATTAGGACGCAAAACTACAGGAGCTAAGGCCGAAAGGCTATGCTAGCCAGTTACCGGACGGATAGGGTTGGTCTTGACCAATGCTCTTTCATTGGTCTTTTTTTTATTTACAAACAAATGAGAACCTTTATCGATTGTTAATGAGGTTTATATTTTAATAGTTTTAATTTATATTAAGTTAATTAAGAAGGGTGATGTTAATGAAAAAATATTGGCACAAGCTATCATTTCTTCAAAAAAATGTATTGTTAACTGTGCTAGTTATTTTGACGCTTGTTGGTACTATGGGAGCGTTAAGTTTTAACATGTTTCAAAATAGTATGATGTCTATATTTGAAAGACATTCTTTTGAAACAGGAGATACGGTATTACATAAATTAGACGCAGAAATATTGAGAGATGTTGCAAAAGACCCAACGGCAGAAAGAGAAAAGAGAGAGAAGTTAACAGAAAAATTAGATGAATCAACGGAAGAATTGAACAGTGTTGGACAAACGTATATTGTTGGAGCGAAAAAAAATGAAAAAGGTGAGCTACAAATCATTGATTTGTCTACAGGTTTAGCAAATGTTGTTGAAGTAAGGCCGGGAGAGTATTATAAACAACCAGATCTTTGGATGGAAGCATATGATAAAGTAATGAGCACAAAAAAAGCAAACATGACAGAAGTATATGAAGACGCATTAGGAACATGGGTAACGATATTAGAGCCAATTAAAGATGAGGAAAATAATATTGTGGCACTTGTTGCAGCCGATGTAGATGCCTCTATTGTTCCTATGACAAAAGAAAAATTCATTATACAAGGTTTACTGTTTATTTGTATTTCTGTTTTAATTGCAACTTTTATTCAATTCTTAATTGTACGTAACGCACTTGCTCCATTGCGAGATTTACGTGAAGGATTACGTAAAGTCGGTGAAGGTGATTTAAGTATTAAATTAGAGGAAAGACCAGATGATATTGGTATTATTAATGCGTATTTTAATAATACCATCGAGAAGTTTAAAGGAATTATAGATAAAGTGAAGCAGACAGCAGAACAGGTTTCCTCATCTTCACAAGAATTGTCAGTAAGTACGAAAGAGAATAGTATGGCAGTTCAAGAAATCGTAAGTTCTATGGTTGGGTTAAGAGCTGGCGCTCAATCACAAGAAACTTCAGTACCACAGTATTTAGGTATTGTATATGAAATGGAAGATAAGATGGAAGAGATAAAGAATGCTGCAGAACAAGTGGCAAAAGAATCTGAAGGTACGGAGCATCATTCGGTAAAAGGAAATGGTGTTATTAAACAGGCGATTAATCAAATGAGTATAATACAAAATGCAGTACAAGATTTATCTTCTATCGTTTATTCTTTGGAAACAAGATCAAAAGAAATTAGTGATATTGTAAATGTAATTACAGATACTTCAAATCAAACGAATTCGCTAGCTTTACATGCTTCTATTGAAGCTTCACGTGATGAGGCAACCGGAAAGGGATTTGACGTTGTTGCTGATGAAGTGCGTAAATTAGCAGAGCAGACGGAAGCATCAGCAAAAGATATAGCGAAATTAATAGTGGAAACACAAGCTGAAACGGAAGAAGCTGTTGTTTCAATGCAAAAAGCTTCAAAAGAAGTAGAATCTGGAATGAAACTTGTTGAAAGTAGTGGTGCTTTCTTTGAAAGGATTTCAAAATCAGCACAATCTGTTACAAATCAAATTAGAGTTGTTTCTGACAATTCAAGTGATATATTGCAAAATAGCCAAAATTTTGTTCGTGTTGTAAATGAACTATCACTTATCGCAAATACGTATGCGAATAGTAGTAGTAATATTGAAGAAAGTATGAAAGAACAGGAAATGTCTGTACAAGATATTGCTGAATTAGCTAGTTCTTTAAGCTGGCTTTCACAGGAGTTACAAGAGTTAATTGGTGAATTCAAAAGTTAAATGAAATGATTATACGTGCTTTTGTTTGTTCAATAAAATAAATCATGCTACAATGAAAACGAATTAAGGACCGGGGAGCCAATTGGCTGAGAGGATGTAAACAAACATCGACCCTCAACCTGATCTGGATAATACCAGCGTAGGGAGTTACTTAAAGTGATGTAGCATATGTTATTCTATAATAACTTGCATACAAGGCTTTCCTACGCAGTAGGAAAGCCTTTTCTTGTTTTAACATTTTATTTTATAAGGGGGATTTTACTATGTCACAACAAGTTACAATTTCATTTTCAGTAGTACCACAAGCGAAGAACAAAGATGTATATTCTGTTGTCGATAAAGCAATTGAAGTTGTACAACAATCGGGAGTTCGTTATGAAGTAGGAGCAATGGAAACAACGCTGGAAGGAGAATTAGATGTACTTCTTGACGTCATTAAACGTGCGCAACAAGCTTGTGTGGATGCTGGAGCAGAAGAAGTGATTACTTCTATTAAAATCCATTATCGTCCAAGCACTGGTGTAACGATAGATGAAAAGGTTTGGAAGTACCGTGATGAATATGCAAAACCAGAAGCAATCTAAAATAATTACAACAATTTGGCTTATCCTTCTCATTGCGATATGGGAAGGATCTGTTTCAGTATTTAAAATTGAACCGTGGATTTTACCGAAGCCTTCTGCCATTGTTCAAGAATTAATTGGAATGAAAGATTTACTATTACCGAATACGATGCAAACGCTGCAAGAGGTTTTAATTGGACTATTCTTTGCGATTTTAATTGGGACAAGTATTGCAATTATTATGGACGTTATCCCTTTATTTCGTATTTTAATAAATCCGTTGCTTGTTATTTCGCAAACGATTCCGATCGTTGTACTTGCACCGTTATTTATTATTTGGTTTGGATATGGAATGCTACCGAAAGTAATGGTAGTCATACTCGTTTGTTTCTTCCCGATTGCGCTTAGCATTTTAGAAGGTTTTCAAACGGTAGATAAAAATATGTTGAAGTTGTTGCAAACGATGAAGGCAACGAAATGGCAAGTTTACCAGAAAGTAAAGTTCCCAGCAGTGCTTCCATACTTTTTCTCAGGTTTAAAAATTGCAGTTACATATAGCGTAATGGGAGCGATTATTGGGGAATGGCTCGGTGCCAGTGAAGGATTAGGAGTTATGCTTACGAGGGCTACGAAATCCTTTTTAACAGCCCGAGTATTTGGTGTTGCAGCAATTATTGTTATGGTGACATTATGCCTGTATTTTATCGTAGAGTTTATGGCAAGAATAACAGCACCATGGATATATAGAAAGGACGGCAGAAAATGAAAAAAGGTTTAAAAGTTATGTTGGCTGCCTTATTAGCAGTAGGTGTGGCTGGATGTAATACAGCGAAGAAAGAAGAAAGTGCGAGTAAAGATCAAAAAGTAAAAGTAGTATTAGATTGGTTTCCGAATACGAATCATACTGGCTTATATGTAGCGCAAGCGAAAGATTATTATAAAAAGCAAGGCTTAGATGTAGAAATTATTCAGCCTGGTGATAATGTGACAGCGGAGCAAATGATAGCTTCAGGAAAAGCTGATTTCGCAATAAGCGCACAAGAAAATGTAACATTGGCTCGTGTGGAAGGAATTCCTGTTGTATCTGTAGGAGCGATTATACAGCATAACACTTCAGCTTTTGCATCGCTTAAGAAAGATAACATGACTTCACCGAAAGATTTTGAAGGTAAACGTTACGGAGGCTGGGGAGGACCAGCAGAAGAAGCAACGTTGAAGACAATCATGGAGAAGCATCAAGCTGATTTTAATAAAGTTGAAAAAATCATCTTAGGACAAACAGATTTCTTTAAATCAATCGGTCGTGATGCAGACTTTGAATGGATTTATTACGGATGGGATGGAATTGAAGCGAAGCGCCAAGGAAAAGAGTTAAATACGATTATGGTGAAAGACTTAGACCCAGCGCTTGATTTCTATAGTCCTGTTATGATTACGAGTGAAAAACATACGAAACAAGATAAAGACTTTGTGAAAAAGTTTATGAGTGCAACGACAGAAGGTTATGATTTTGCAATTAAAGAACCGAAAGAAGCTGCTGATATTTTAATTAAAGCAGTTCCAGATGTGAATAAAGATTTAGTACAAGAAAGTCAAAAATGGTTAAGTACGAAGTATCAAGATGATGCGAAAGCGTGGGGAGTACAGAAGGAAGAAGTTTGGACGAATTACATGAATTTCTTATATGATAACAAAGTTATTAAGAAGAAAATTGATGTGAAAGATGCCTTTACAAATGAATTCCTTCCAAGTGAAAAATGAGTGGATTACAAATAAAAGAGGTTGTAAAAGCTTTTGATGGAAAGAATGTATTAGCAAATATTAGTGCTTCTATACGAGAGGGAGAGTTCGTTTCCTTTGTAGGACCGAGTGGTTGCGGGAAAAGCACATTATTAAATATGATTGCAAATGTTGAAAATCCAACAAGTGGGAATGTAACGTATAACGATAAGCAAATGCAAGAGCAAGATGTTGTAAGTTATATGCCGCAGCAGGATTTATTACTACCTTGGCGATCAGCTTTGCAAAATATAGTTCTTCCATTGGAAATCGAAGGGAAACCGAAAAAACAAAGGCTCACAGAAGGAATGGAAGCATTAAAGCAATTTGAACTAGATGAATATGCAGACCATTATCCAGATGAATTGTCTGGTGGGATGCGTCAAAGAATTAGTTTTTTACGCACATATTTATGTGAAAAGCCAATTATGTTACTTGATGAGCCTTTTGGAAAATTAGATGCTTTTACAAAAATGGAAGTACATAGCTGGCTTTTAAACTCTTGGCACCAAGAGAAGCAAACAATCGTTATGGTTACACACGACTTAGATGAGGCAATCTTGCTTTCAGATCGCGTATTTATTTTATCTCAAAGACCAGCATCAATAGTTGGCGAGGTACAAGTGAAATTACCTAGGCCACGAACGATGGATATGTTAACATCACTTGAGTTAAAGCAGGATAAGGAAGAAATTTTGAGAGTATTAGCTCCTTATATGAAAAAATAGAAAAAGCCTTTTAACAGTTTTTAGTATAATTACTGTTAAGAGGCTTTTTAATATAGGGGGAGAAAGATGAAATCTATAGAGCAAATAGTTGATTCGTTAACAGCTGATAATTTTGAAGAAGGAAAGTCCTTATTAAAAAATCATATTTTATTAATGAAGTATGGTATGGAACACCATGAATTAAAAGAAGAAGAAATGACAGAAGTTTTAAAGTGGGTTCAAGGCCGGGATCAATTGACAAAAGGTGTTCCAGAATTACGTGATTTACATTTAGTTAAAAAGTTTCAAGCGCTATTAGATGAATTTATTCATTCTATAATTTCAAATGGTTATGTGGAAGATGCAGTAGAAATTTTAGAGAGTGTATTAAAAAGTATGGGGGCAGTCGCTCATATTGTAAAAATTATGTTTGTCGGCAAAAGGACAGTTAATAGAAATTCTTTAGAAATGGTAGAAGAGTTAAAACGAGAGTGCTACAGCTTAATGGAACAGCGTGCTGCTGTCGGGTTGCATGCTCAAATCTTTCACGTTTTAGGTTTTGTTCATTCAATTCAGTTTGATTTAGAAGAAAGGTCGCAGGAACATGGACGAACTGTAATAGGCCTTTTAACGGATTTTAAGACGAAGGAATTGAAATCTGTACAACAATTTCAAAACGAAGAGCATATTCCAGAAGTGAAAAATATGGTTAGTAAAGAGTATGGGATAGAACTACAAAGAAGAATTTATATGTGGAAATCGTTAACGCTCATCTTTACAAGTCCATATGCATTAGAAAAGATGTATAAAGAAATTTACGCAGAAAATGAAAAAACGGAGAAGGAACAAAAAGAAAAATAGAGAATAGAATATAACAGAGTAGTTTATACTCTTAATATAACAAATGTTAAAGGAGTGAAAGGATAAAATGACTTTATCAACTGTTCTTCAAATGGTTTTAGCTTGATACGGGAGAAGTCTGCCCATTTTTAATGATTAAGCTAAATTGAAGACAGCAGGTAAAGAACCTTAATCCTTTTTTACGATAATATGTAATGGGTAAGGTGTATTCACCTTACCCATTTTATATATATACAATTAAATAAGGCTTTATACTGTTGCGCTCTCTATTTAGCTTATGAACTATAAGTAAAGGAGAGAAAAAAATGAGTATATTAACAGTAGAAAATTTAAGTCATTCGTATGGTGAGAAAACCATTTTATATAATGCATGTTTTCGACTATTAAAGGGCGAGCATGTTGGATTAGTAGGGGAAAATGGAATTGGAAAATCAACATTGTTAAAGATTTTAACAGGAGAGCTTATACATGATGATGGGAACATTGAATGGTTTCCACATGTGAAGGTAGGTTTTTTACAGCAGCATATGGATTTACAAGAGGGAATCACAATTGAAGGATATCTACAAAGTGCATTTTCGGATTTGTATGAGATTGAACGCAAAATGTTAAAAATTGCAGAAGAAATGGATGGAGCAGAAGAAATAGAAAAACTGTTAGTAAGATATGGAGAATTACAAACTATATTGGAAAGCTCTAATTTCTATCACATTCATACAGAAATTGAAGAAATAGCAGTCGGTTTAGGGTTATTTGAAATAGGGCTTAAAAAGGACGTTTCAAAGTTAAGTGGAGGACAGCGAACAAAGTTATTACTTGGGAAGCTCCTTTTAGAAAAAGCTGATGTTTTATTGCTAGATGAGCCAACAAATTATTTAGATACAGCTCATATAGAATGGTTGCAATCGTATTTGAGACTGTATGAAAAAGCTTATGTGATCATTTCGCATGATGAACTATTTTTGAACAGTATTACAAATATTATTTATCATCTAGAAGGAGGGAAAGTAAAGCGATACGTAGGAAATTATGAAAAGTTTGTACAAAGTTATCAAGTGCAAAAGAAACAATTACAATCGGCGTATGCGAAACAACAAAAAGAAATTTCTCAGTTAGAAACATTTATTCAAAAAAATAAAATTCGAAAAGCGAAACAGGCTAAAAGTCGAGAGAAAGTATTGGAGAAAATGCAAAGGGTTGAAAAGGTTACTCATGTAACTCGACCCCGTTTTGATTTCAATGTTTATGAGGAGCCAGTAAGTCGTATATTGCAAGCTGAGCAACTAAGGATAGGTTATAGTGATCCGTTATGTCCAGAGTTGAATTTACAAGTGAAAAAAGGCGAAAAGATAGCGGTTATTGGTCATAATGGAATTGGAAAAACGACGATGTTAAAAACGTTATTAGGTCAAATAAAGCCGCTAAGTGGTTCAATTTCTGTTGGCAATCGAGTAAATCCTGCCTATTTTGCACAGGAAGAGTTTGCTTCCGAAACAACACCATTAGAGAAAGTTTGGACAGAACGACCAGATATGACAAGGAAAGAAGTACGCCAAGCATTAGCAAAGTGTGGATTGAAAGAAGAACACGTATTAAAACCTATCCGTTTATTAAGCGGTGGGGAACAAACGAAAGTACGTTTATGCGAACTTATCGTAATGAGAAGCAATGTTTTAATTTTAGATGAACCAACTAATCATTTAGATATAGAAACAAAGAAGGCATTGCAGGAAGCGTTACAACAATATACAGGAACAGTTTTACTTGTCTCACATGAGCCTTCTTTCTATGAAGCATGGATAACAAAAGTATGGAATATAGAAGAATGGAACGTTGAACAATAGGAATAAAGAAAAGGCATTAGCTTGTATAAGCTAATGCCTTTTCTTTGTGATTAACATGATTTTCGAGAACTCTTACATGAGAATTGTATGAAGAAGCACTCTTATGGTGCGCTTATAAGTGTGCTTTTTCTTTTGTTATGTTTATATTTATAATCATACTAGATGCCTTTCCCTAATAGGCGACTATCTTTCTTTATATATATAGATAGTTTGAAATGGAATGAAAACTAATTCCTATATGTAAAGGATAATGTGATTGGTATAGGAAGACAATAGAAATTAAAGGAAATTCATGTAAAATTCAGCTGAACTTCACACGAACTTCATATTAGAAACTAAATATGATTATAATAGGTTATTATAATGTTTGTTTGTGATTTTTCATAAAATTAAAAGTTTGAATTTAGGATAGAGCACTCAAACCTAAATTCAAACTTTAGTGAAATAATTAATGGAGATTACGTTTAATTTTCGCTAATGGATGCATTTACAAGTTCAGCAGGATTGCCTGTTCCTGCTCCTCCGATTGTAACCGATCCTCCAGGAGGAATTTCACCATTCCATCCTGCATTCGTAATTACGTAATGATTATTTATTTTACTACTAATTTTAGAATCCCAAACCTGTGTTAAATTGCCGTTGTAATCAAATTCTAATTTCCAGTTTTTAATAGGGGTCGTTCCACTATTTTTAATTACAATCGAGAAGTTGTAACCACTTCCCCAGTTTGAAGTGACTGAAAAAGTAGCATTCCCATTTCCATCAGGAGGTGTTGTGTTAGCATCGTCTGTTTTTACAATAATAGAAGTAGGCTGTGATTTATTTCCAGCAGCATCTTTTGCTATTATTGAAAATGTGTATTCTGTATTAGATTTTAAGTTTTTAATTGTAATGCTATTTGTAGTTGTACTCCATTTCTCTTCTCCGGCAGTAATTTCATATTCCGTAACTCCTACGTTATCAGTAGATGCAGTCCAGTTTAATTGAACAGAGTTTGAGTTTTTATTTGTAACAGCGATGTTTTTTACGTTTGTTGGTGATTCAGTATCTTTTTGAGTAATAGGTCCACCAAGTAACTCTTTTACTAGCGTATCAAGTAATTTAGGTCCACTACAACTATATTTTGGACTTGTACGGCAATCCCCGCTTAGTTCCCAAAACATTGCGCCACTTAAACCTTTTGTTTTTATATAGTCTGTTTTATATTTCATAGATTCGCTGTCATCATAGCTAATAAACGTGCCCGTAGTCGCATTATATAAATAAGGTACTTTCGCTACATCGTTCCAATAGCGAACAAAACCATTTGTATTAACATAATTAGCTGCTAAATCACCATAATCGTACACACCTGTGTCACCGGTAGAATAATCATCCCAAGTTCCTTTAGAAGCGAGTTTTCCATCACTACCTGGCTTACAAGGTTGGTATTGGCCGTTATTTTCTTTTCCGCAACTTTTCCATCCACGTCCGTAAAAAGGTACACCTAATACGAGTTTATCAGCTGGAACCCCTTCATTTGTATAAATATCTATCGCACCATCTACATAAAATTTCGTATCCGCTGCTGGATCATTGGGGTCTTTGTATAGAGCTGCATTATGGTTAGAAGTAGCTTCCCATCCACCATGGAAATCATATGTCATAATATTAATCCAATCCAGTATTTGAGAGATTTTCTTTAGCTCTGTATGATCCGCATAACGTTGGCTTGCACCTGACGCGATTGTTAGTAAATATTGTTTCCCATCTTCTGCACCAGCTTTCGTTAATGCATTTCGAACATCTTGAAGGAGTAGGGTGAAGTTTTGCTTATCTTCAGGACGATAACTACCACCAGGAATTGTTTCAACGCCTGGGTATTCCCAATCTAAATCAACACCGTCAAATCCATATTCGCGAAGAAAAGCTACTGTAGATTCAGCGAATACTTTTCTTGTTTTTTCATCGGCGGCCATGTCAGAAAAGCGATTAGACCAAGTCCAGCCACCAACGGAAATAATTGTTTTTAAGTGAGGATACTTAGCTTTTAATCGTTTCAGTTCTCCGAAATTTCCGCAACGGGCGTATTTATCACAATCTTCCCAAGTTGTACCTGATCCCGGATAAGATTTTGTGACATCAGCCCATGGTTCGCCGAGTACGAGAGTACCAT
This sequence comes from Bacillus sp. CH140a_4T, assembly GCF_008923725.1. Lineage (GTDB taxonomy): Bacteria > Bacillota > Bacilli > Bacillales > Bacillaceae_G > Bacillus_A. The sequence goes on along the minus strand of NZ_WBPF01000023.1, from coordinate 101,361 downwards.
TAGGAACCTCTTTATTTTGCAGTGGTACACCAGATTCTTTACAGTTCCACGTTTGCTTATTTGGATTATCGGGGTGAGTAGAAGGGTTTCCGTGTTTTCCATTCCAGCAAATATCAGCGAAAGCATAGTTTAAATGAGTTAGCTTTGATGCATCAATGTCTGCAACTTGATAATTACGTCCGTAAATGCCCCAAGAAGGAAAATACCCAACAATTTTTTGACCTTGCTTTGGTGAATCTGCTAATGCGAAATTTGGAGTAATAAAGTTTGTGAGAAAAAGAGGTAAGAAGAGTAGTAGGGATAGTAATAGCAGCGTGAATTTTTTTGATTTCATAGTCATTTCTCCTTTCAAAATAAAAGATATATTTAAAGGCATGCGCCAATAAACCAAAATGAAACGTCTAGATAAAAATGATCAGACATCACGAAGTCTATACAAGGGAGCTGGGGTGATTAAATCGTAGCAAATGTCAGATTTGGTGTAAACGCTTTATTTGATTCGAAAAGACTTTCTCAATATGAAATGGCTCTAATACAGATTACACATGAAGATAAAATATTGATTAGGGGGGAAAGGGCTTCTTGGAATTAAATTTGAGAAAAAATTGTATGAGGTCAATTTGTAATAGCGTAGCAAGATGAGAAAATATCATGTAAAATAATAGTAAAAATATGTAAAGGAGAGAATGGTGTGGATGTCTTTTTGAACATTGCTGAAGAAAAAATTCGACAAGCAATACGGAATGGAGACCTTGATCATATTCCGGGAAAAGGAAAACCACTACAATTAGAAGACCTTTCAATGGTACCTCCAGAACTTAGAATGAGTTATAAAATCTTAAAAAATGCGGGTATGATTCCACCAGAAATGGAACTACAAAAAGATATATTAAAAATAGAAGACTTAATTGCGTGCTGTTATGATGAAGCAGAGAGAAAAAAATTACAAGAAGAGTTAACAGCAAAAACGCTGCGTTTTCAGCAGGTAATGGAAAAGAGGAAAATTAAAGATAGTTCAGCTTTTCGTATGTACCAAGGTAAAGTATTTCGTAAATTACGCTAAGAGGGATAAGATGAATACATTTGAAACGATAGAAGAATTAGCGACATATATTGAAGAACAACAATTAGTACTTCTGTTTATTAAAACAGAAAATTGTGGTGTTTGTGATGTTATGTTAAGAAAAGTAAATGGTATATTAGAGAATTATGATTACGTAGAGAAAGTAGAAATATTACTACAAGACATGCAAGAAATTGCGGGGCGATATGCAGTATTTACAGGGCCAACAGTTTTATTATTTTATAATGGAAAAGAGATCCTTCGTGAATCTCGCTTTATTTCACTTGAAAATCTAGAAAGAACCATTCAATTATTCGAAGATTAAGGGAGGTTTTTATATGGAATTTATTATTTTCATACTATTATTTGTTGTAGTTGGAATAATTGTAACAGCAGTTCGATCAAACAAAAAGAAGGTAAATCTTACGAAACAAAACAACATTCATAATTCATCTAACAACTCATCACCATTATTTTTCTTTGCTGGATCTGATAATGATAGCTCACACGATGGAGGTTCACATGATTGCGGAGGTTCTTTTGGTGGAGATAGTGGAGGCAGCTGCGGTGGTGGCGGTGATTGATGAAAATGCGCCTTATAAAGGCGTATTTCTTTTTAAACAAACGTTTGATTAGTTTGCTTACATACGCATAAAAATAGTTCAACAAACGTTTGATTAAATATTTTTAACATACTAAGGGGAATGGAAATGAAGAGGGAACCGAAAGTGAAAAATAAGGGGAAAGTAGCGTTATTTTTATTAGCTGCGGGAGGCATATTTCTTGTTAAATTAGGATTTAAAATTGGAATAATACATATGATTCGAACGTGGTTTGAAAGTACATTTTCTTAAATAAGGGATATAGCCTCTTGCGATAGAGGTTTTTTATTTGTTATTATTAGACTGGACGGTCGGTTTAAAGAGGTGTGAATATGAGAAGAAATGCAGAAGAGATAAAGAAAGAAATTGCCTATAAAGCAGAAAGTCTGTTTTCACAGAAGGGCTATGCAGCTACATCTATGGAAGAGATTTGTGAAATTACAGAGAGAAGTAAAGGAAGTATTTATTATCACTTTAAAAGTAAAGAAGAATTATTTTTATTTGTAGTAAAACAGCATACGTATGATTGGCTTGAAAAATGGAATGAAAAAGAGAAGTTGTATAGTACGAATACTGAAAAACTATATGGTCTCGCAGAATATCATGTAGAGGACATACAGCAACCAATTTCAAATGCAATAGAGGAATTCTCTATGAGCCAAGTTGTAAGTAAAGAGATTTTGGATGAACTGTTAGCTTTAACTAGAGAATCATATGTTATGTTTGAGAAATTAATTGAAGCAGGCATACAGTCTGGAGAGTTTCGTGAAGATAATACGCGCGACCTTATGTATATTGTGAATGGATTATTATCAGGGCTTGGAGTACTTTATTACGAGTTAGATTATAAAGAGCTGAAACGTATTTATAAAAAGGCAATAGATGTACTGTTAAAAGGAATGGCAACTGAGTAATAAGTCAGTTGCTTTTCTTACCAAATAAATTAGACCGAACGGTCGGTTTGTGGAAGGGGAATGAAAATGAACGCTTTATTTAAAAACCGAGCATTTATGCTCGTTATGGCATCTGATATTTTACAACAGTTTGCAATTTGGATCAGAAATATGGCTCTTTTGTATTTCATAATGGAGCGAACGAATAATGATCCAGTTTCTGTTTCATTGTTATCAGTTATGGAATATGCACCTATCTTTATCTTCTCGTTTATCGGTGGTGCGCTAGCTGATCGCTGGAATCCCAAAAGAACAATGATCGCTGGAGATATATTAAGCGTACTGTCTATTATAGGAATTGTCTTGTTGTTAAAGCTGGATTATTGGCAGGCTATATTTTTTGCAACACTCATTTCCGCTATTGTAGGCCAGTTTTCTCAGCCGTCATCTTCGCGTATATTTAAACGCTATGTAAAGGAAGAACAGGTAGCAAATGCGATTGCATTTAACCAAACATTACAGTCATTATTTATGATTTTTGGACCAGTGGTAGGATCGCTTGTGTACACACAACTTGGTTTATTTACGTCACTATATAGCTTAATCATTTTATTTTTGTTATCTGCTATCGCCCTTTCATTTTTACCAAAATGGGTGGAACAAGAGCAAGTGGCGAGAGATTCATTAAAAAATGATATAAAAGAAGGGTGGAAATACGTTCTTCATACGAAAAATTTACGTATGATTACAATCACTTTCACCATTATGGGCTTAGCTGTTGGACTAACGAATCCATTAGAAGTGTTTCTTGTAATAGAGCGTCTTGGAATGGAAAAAGAAGCAGTTCAATATTTAGCCGCAGCTGATGGAATCGGTATGTTGATCGGTGGTATTGTTGCTGCAGTTTTCGCTTCAAAGGTAAATCCGAAAAAGATGTTTGTATTCGGTATGAGCATATTAGCGATGTCATTTTTAGTAGAAGGGCTATCTACATCATTTTGGATTACTAGTTTCATGAGGTTTGGAACAGGTATTTGTTTAGCTTGCGTTAATATCGTTGTCGGTACGCTTATGATCCAGCTTGTACCAGAAAATATGATTGGGAGAGTAAATGGAACAATTTTACCACTGTTTATGGGGGCAATGTTAATCGGAACTTCACTAGCTGGAGGGTTGAAGGAAATGACCTCACTAGTTACTGTATTTTGTATAGCAATGTTACTTATTTTATTCGCGATTGGACCAGTTCTACGCATGCAAATAAATAAAGAAGATGTCGCTAATAAAGAGGAACTAACAAATTCGTTAGCCTCGAAATAACCACTGTAAGGGAGCAGAATTGCTCCCTTTTCTTGTGGCATTCTTTTGACAATGAAATGTCCCAACTATATACTGGTGATGTAAAAACGATTTTACAGGTTAGGAGAAATGGTGTGAAAAATCAAATTTATGAATTACGCACTGAAAATAATATTTCACAAGGCGTATTAGCTGATAAATGTAAGGTTTCTAGACAGACGATAAATGCAATTGAGAATAATAAATATGATCCAAGCTTAGCATTAGCTTTTCGTTTAGCGGAAGTATTAGGAACAACTGTTGATAAACTATTTTTGTACAAGCAGTAGGGGGAGTAGTTGTTGGGGAAAGAGAAAATAAGCTTGTTCGTTACGGCCGTAGTAGCTGTCAGTACACTATTGTTTGCACTTTACTACTGGTTAACTGAACTTCAAGTAAACTGGTATGCACTATTTATTTGTAGTATCGCATTACATTATATGTTTAAAAGTTTGGTATTGCATAATGGTGATGCACTAATGGAGGAGAACGAAGATTTAGAAAAACATGTATTAAAAGCGAGTGCAAATGTTACATATTATGTATTAGTTGTATTGATTTTTGGTTTATTTTTCGCATCGGTAGGCTTTAATAAATGGATTGATTTTCATAATATACCGCTATTGTTTGCGTTATGTGCTGCTATAGTTGTAAAGCCAGCTGTTGAGTTTTTAATTGTAAGGCGTTATCGATAAAATAAAGAAAAGATCCTCTTCTTATGTGAAGAGGATCTTTTCTTATAGCGTTTTCGTTTTTGGACTAGGTGGTGTAACGGATGTATCATTTTCTGGAACTCTAGTTAGTAAGAATCCACCGATAACGAACAGTACAATGATACTAAGGACACCAGCGTTGGTTTTTCCTGTTAATTGCGTTGTAACACCGACTAATACGGGACCCATAATTGCCGCGAATTTACCAAATATATTATAAAATCCGAAGAATTCATTTGCAGATTCTTTAGGTACTAGTTTTGCAAAATAGGATCGACTCAGCGCTTGAATCCCGCCCTGAGAAGTGGCAACTAACATTGCTAAAATCCAGAAATCGAGTGTCGTTTTTAAGAAATAAGCATATGTGCAGATAATGATATAAATAATAATACCGACATATAGCATCTTTTTACCTGTAAATGTTTCTGATAATTTTCCGTATAATAAAGCGAATGGACAAGCTACAATTTGTGTGACGAATAAGATGATTAATAGATTCGTTGCACTAATCCCGAGATCTGTTCCGTAAGCGGTGGACATAGTAATAATTGTATCGACCCCATCAATATAGAAAAAGTAAGCGATTAGGAACATGAATACAGTTTTATATTCTTTAATATTTTTAAAAGTAGCAGCAAGGCGTTTGAAGCTCATTGTAATTGGTCTAGGGTGACGTTCAATATAGTGCGTTTGCTCTACGTTTTTTAGCATTGGAATCGTAAATAACCCCCACCAAAGAGCTGTTATCGCAAATGAAATTTGACTAGCAATACCAACAGATAAAGGGATAGTTCCTTTTTGAGAAAGAATAATAAGAGCGATACAACCGATAAAAGGAATAGTACTCCCAATATAGCCTAATGCGAAACCTCGCGTAGAAATTTGATCCATTCTATCTTCAGAAGTGACATCTACTAAAAATGCATCATAAAAGATGTTTGCCCCCGCAAAACCGATTAATGCGAGCATATAGCATCCTAGTAATAAGTACCACTGAGATGTTGGGACGACTGCTAGCATACTTGTAAATACGATACCGAGTCCAAAGAAGAATGTGAAAAATCGTTTTTTAAATCCTTTATAATCAGCAACTGTGCCGAGAATAGGAGCAAGTATAGAAATTAAAAGTGTAGCGAACGAGTTTGCATATCCCCAATATGCTGTTGAAGTTGCACCAGATAGTCCAGCTTCTTTTGCAGCTGCCTTAAAGTAAATTGGGAATAATGCAGTTGTAATGACGAGCGAATATACGGAGTTCGCCCAATCGTATAATATCCAGCTTTTTTCTTGTCTGGACATTTTTTTCATATAGTGTTCCCCCTTAAATTAGTTCTACTAACAGTGTACAAAAATAAAAATTATAAAAAGAGAAACAGTGATGATTTTTACATAACTTTTACATATATACACAGTTCTTTACAATTGGAGTAAATCCTCTACAATTGATCCGTCTGTTTCACCTAAGTGTAAACCGAGTAGTCTAGCGATAGTTGGACCTTCATCAATAAGTCTCATATACGGGATGGTAACGCCGCTTTTTATCCCTTTCCCAGCAGCGATAAAAATTGTTTCATAGTTAGGTTTTGTTGGAGAGTATCCATGCGTACCAAATGTATATTTTTTACTAGGCGTAACATCTTTTTCAGTAATTTCTTTTATAAAATCTCCTGTATAGTTTTCAGTGAAATAATATCCTTCTCGCGCTTCTAACATAAATAAACAATTACCATCTGCACCACAGTCTTTTGCAGCTTCATCATGAAATATAAATTCAATACCGTTTTGTTTATTTTGAAGTAGTTCTTCAAGTAGTAGTTGTACGTCTCGAATTGTATCGGTATCGTTCTTGTCTTTCACATATACATAGGCAGATCCGTCACAACTTTGGCAATAGGCCTTCCAGTCTACTAATTTTCCTTTTGAATTTATAGATATAAGCCCTTTTTGATGAAATAGTACATTTAATTGAATGGCTTTGTTTTCACTTAAAGCGCTATGATCACCGAGAGCGATAATTGTACTTTCTTTGTATAGGTCACTGTCTTTTAAAGCTTGAATAATTTTTCCTAGCCGTTCATCGTGTCTATGAATTGCAGCTACTGTTTCTTTTGATTCAAAGCCGTGATAGTGTCTTTGAGTGTCTAAATCGGTGAAATGTACAAACATGACATTCGGCTTTTTCGTCTGAATTGTATGTACAGCAGAAGCAAGTACGAAATCATCGAGTTCAGGTTGTGACAGTCCATTTCGTATATGACCAAAGCGCTGATTTAAATCTAATTGATATAGCGGGCTACCACTAAATAATGAAACTAAAATTTGATTTTGCCACGGTCTATTTGGAAAGATTTCTGGCAAATTGTAATCAATATTTGCTCTGCCGGTAACAGGCCATAGAAGGGCAGCCGTCGTTAAATTTGCTTTATGTGCTTCATCATATAACGTTGTTCCTTTAATAGATTTTCGGTACCAATGCCAATCTGGTGACTCGCGTCCAGGTTGAAGTAACGTATTGCTAACTACGCCATGTTTATTAGGGTAGTTTCCAGTAACGATTGTTGAGTGACTTGGATATGTTACAGAAGGATAAATCGGTTCCACTTTTTTCGCAATTGCGCCTTTGTTTATCAATGTTTGGAAATTAGGAAGTTTTTGTAATATAGGAAAATCTAAAGCTGATAAGCAATCGAAAGATAAAATAATGACGCGGTTTGTTAATGCTTTATCCATAAAGTTCCCTCCTGATTATATAAAACCTATTCTTATATATTACTATTAATACCTAGTAATAAAAATATATTTTGAGGTGAAAATTTATTGTTTATTTTCAGAAAAGTTAAACATATAATTAAGTATAAGGGAATGAATGGAAGGAGGAAACACTATGGATTGGCTAGATGGATTTAGTATCTTTTACATCATTGGCGGAATTACGATTATCCTTGTATTTGCTATTTCGTATTTATTAAAGAAACGGTTTCCAAACAAGCAGTTTGATATTATATTTGCACTTAGTTTAATACTTCTTTGTTTAGCATCCTTTCCCGTTACAATGATGGTGATTGGTGGATGGGAAGGAATGGGATATGGATTTATTGGTTTCTTCGTTCTACTTGGTACACTTATCGGTATGATTGCACATCAACTTGTAAAAATCTCGCGAAAAAGCTACGTATAAAACTGTAAAAAATGAAAAGAATATATAAAAGTTAGAAAATTAGCTATTGTTTTAAAAAAGAATTTGTATTATGATAATCAACAAATTTATTTCGTTATAACGATGAAAAAGGATTAGTACATATTCAACCTTTTTAGCAGAGAGAGAATCCAGTAGGCTGAAAGATTCTTAAAAAGGCGATATGGAACCTACCTTTGCGTTCTGCATATGCAGCGGGAGTTTCCCGTTATCAAAAAGAGAGCATGCGCAATTTTTGTGCATGAATCAGGGTGGTAACGCCGGCAAAGCTCGGTCCCTATTTAGGGACACGGGCTTTTTTGTATTTTCTAGAAGGAGGAAGACTGACTATGGCAAAAGAACAAGTACAAGCAATTACGAAGATGGAAGAGGACTTTGCACAGTGGTACACAGATATTGTAAAAAAAGCAGAACTTGTTGATTATTCAAGTGTAAAAGGGTGTATGATTCTACGTCCGTACGGTTATGCCTTATGGGAAAATATGCAGAAAGTTATGGATGAGAAGTTAAAAGCAACAGGTCATGAAAATGTGTATATGCCAATGTTTATCCCAGAGAGTTTATTGCAAAAAGAGAAGGATCATGTAGAAGGATTTGCTCCTGAAGTAGCATGGGTGACACATGGCGGGGATGAAAAGTTAGCAGAGAGACTTTGTGTACGCCCTACATCTGAAACTTTATTCTGTGAGCATTTTTCAAAAATTGTGCAATCCTATAATGATTTGCCAAAGCTATATAATCAGTGGTGTTCAGTAGTTCGTTGGGAAAAGACAACAAGGCCATTCCTTCGTACAACGGAATTCTTATGGCAAGAGGGTCATACAATTCATGAAACGGCAGAAGAATCTCAAGCTGAAACGTTACATATTTTAAATCTATATGCTTCTTTCTGTGAAGAATACTTAGCGATACCAGTAATTAAAGGACAAAAAACAGAAAAAGAAAAATTTGCGGGCGCAAAGGCAACTTATACAATTGAAAGCTTAATGCATGATGGGAAAGCACTTCAAACAGGAACATCCCATAACTTTGGAACGAACTTCTCAGAAGCATTTGATATTAAGTTTTTAGATCGTAACGGTAAGTGGCAATATGTACACCAAACATCTTGGGGAGTATCAACAAGAATGATAGGTGGACTTATTATGGTTCATAGTGATAATAATGGGCTTGTAATGCCTCCTAAAGTCGCACCAGTACAAGTTGTTATCGTACCAATTGCTCAGCATAAAGAAGGAGTTTTAGAGAAAGCAACAGAGTTACAAGGGCATATTCAAAAGGTTGCACGCGTGAAAATAGATGCTAGTAATAAAACACCAGGCTGGAAATTTAATGAGTATGAAATGAAGGGCATTCCAATTCGATTAGAAGTTGGGCCTAAAGATATTGAAAAGAATCAAGTTGTACTTGTAAGAAGAGATACGAAGGAAAAAGAGTTTATATCAATGGATCAAATAGAAGAACGTATTCCAGCATTACTTGAGGAAATTCATAATTCTTTATTTAATAAGGCAAAAGTATTTCGCGATGAGAATACGTATAGTGCGACGAATTTCGAAGAGATGAAAAAAGTAGCTGATGAAAAGCAAGGGTTTATTAAGGCGATGTGGTGCGGAGAATTAGCTTGTGAAGAGAAACTAAAAGAAGAAGTTGGTGTATCTTCACGCTGTATGCCTTTTGAGCAAGAGCATTTAGCTGAAGAATGTATTTGTTGTGGTAAAGAAGCGAAGCAAATGGTGTATTGGGGAAAAGCGTATTAATACTCTTTCTGATAGGTGATAAAAAGGACTTTGGGTTGCATAATAAAATGCAATCCAAAGTCCCTTTTAGTTTTTCAATTTGTTTCATGTATTTTTTAGATGGAAGGATGTGTTTTTATTTTGCGTTTTTACGGCGAATAAATAGTAACATACCAATTAGGAATGTTGAAAGTCCCATTAAAATAGATGCAGGATAATGTGTTGCAGTATTAGGTAACTTATCGCCTTGTTTTTTCGCATTATCTTTTACATTACCACCTTGGGAACCGTTGCCCCCCTGAGAACTGCTATCGCCTTTAACGCGGTTACCGCCTTGAGAGCCATTGCCCCCTTGAGAACTGCTATCGCCTTTAACGCGGTTACCCCCTTGAGAACTGCTATCACCTTTAACGCGGTTACCGCCTTGAGAGCCGCTGCCACCAGAGCCGCTGCCACCAGAGCCGCTGCCACCAGAACCGCTGCCACCAGAACCGCTGCCACCAGAACCGCTGCCACCAGAACCGCTGCCACCAGAACCGTTGCCGCCAGAACCATTGCCACCAGAACCGCTGCCATCAGAACCGTTGCCGCCAGAGCCATTGCTGCCAGAACCATTGCCACCAGAACCGCTGCCACCAGAACCGTTGCCGCCAGAGCCATTGCCACCAGAGCCATTGCCACCAGAGCCATTGCCACCAGAACCGTTGCCGCCAGAGCCATTGCCACCAGAACCGCTGCCATCAGAACCGTTGCCATCAGAGCCATTGCCACCAGAACCACTGCCATCAGAACCGTTGCCACCAGAACCGTTGCCACCAGAACCATTGCCACCAGAACCGTTGCCGCCAGAGCCATTGCCACCAGAACCGTTGCCACCAGAGCCATTGCCACCAGAACCGTTGCCACCAGAACCATTGCCGCCAGAACCGTTACCGCCAGAACCACTGCCATCAGAACCACTATCGTCCTGAGAACCATTGTTTCCTGGTGGTTTATTATTATCTTTTGAGTTACCTTCTGCTAAATGATCGTTATTTTGTACAATTGCGTTTGTTGCTGGAGAGAAGTTTTCCGTTGCTGCATTACCGATATTTAAACCACTAAAAAAAGATAAAGAAAGAGTTGATGCTAAAATGAAGATTTTCGTCATTGTTTTCCTCCTAAGAAATTAATATTCCATCTAAAATACATCCCTTTGTAATATTTCTTAGGAAAAAGAGTTTTATGCAAAAAAACTATATATAGAAAAAGGTGGTGTATTTCTGAAGAGAGAAAAGAGTTAGTGTAAATTCTTTATAATAGTGGAGTGGTGGAAGTTTTACACTCATTACAGTAGAGGAAGTGACAGCAGATGAAAGAATATATTGCATTTGATATTGGTGGTACACAAATTAAATATGGAATTGTTTCAGAAACAGGCACAGTACTAAAGCATAAAACAGTTCCAACAGAAATTCATTTGGGTGGGGAACAAATCATTCAAAAACTTATTCTTCTATCCAAATAATTAATGAATAAACATACGATTTCTGGAATTGGCATTAGTACTGCGGGAATTGTTAATATTTATACAGGGGTTGTAACGGGAGGGGTGGAGCATATTCCGAACTACGCGACTATTCCTATTATTGATAGATTGCAAGGAGTATTACAAGTTCCTGTGTCCGTTGAAAATGATGTGAATTGCGCAGTTTTGGGAGAGACATGGAAAGGGATTGGAAACGGAAAAAGAAATTTTATTATGCTCACTCTTGGAACAGGTATTGGAGGAGCAATTTTTATAGGTGAAGAGTTATACAGAGGACATTCTTTTAGTGCTGGTGAGTGGGGAAATATGTTAATAGAAGGAAAGCCGTTTGAAGAGGTCGCTTCCATTTCAGGGTTAATTCGTCTTGTGCGAAAATATAAAGGTGAAAGCGATTGGAATGGAAAAAAGATTTTCGAACTGTATGATAAAGGCGATAGGGAAGTTAAGCAGGCAGTTGAGGTTTTCTTTAAGCACTTAGCGATTGGAATTAGTAACCTTGCTTATATTTTTAACGCATTATCCGAAAAAAATCACCTTCCTGGGGCGTGTGAAAGACGATAGTCTAGCGGTAGGTGGGAGATGAATTTCGGTTTGGCATAGCCAAACATTTGGTTTTCCTATTTATTTCGCCCTTGATATAATCAGTCTTATAAGAGGTAAAGTTTGATATAACAATGAAAGTAGATAATAACCATGTAGTGTTCAGGTCTTGGGATCACCGTCATAGCTTATGGGAAATGAAGCGAAAAGTGAGGTGAATGGATATGACAAAGCAGAATAAGGCGTACAAGTTTCGTCTGTATCCAACAGAAGAACAAGCACATCTCATACGTAAAACGTTCGGGTGTGTACGTTTTGTATATAATAAAATGCTGGCTGAACGAAAGGAAATATATATAAAACACAAAGCGAATAAGGAAGAACTGAAGAAGCAAAAATTTCCTACTCCTGCAAAATACAAAGTGGAGTATGAATGGTTGAAAGAAGTTGATTCATTGGCATTGGCCAACGCTCAATTAAACTTGCAAACTGCTTATAAGAATTTTTTTAGTGGTCAAAGTGATTTTCCTACATTCAAAAGTAAAAAGAGTAGAAAATCCTATACAACGAATCGAGTAAACGGAAATATTATGTTATTTCATGGTTATATCAAATTACCAAAATTGAAAATGGTGAAACTGAAGCAACATAGAGAGATACCGCAAAACCATATCATCAAGTCGTGCACAATTTCGATGACACCAACTGGTAAGTATTAAGTGTCTATTTTGACCGAATATGAAAAAGAAATCACTCCAAAAGAAGTAGAACGTGTAGTTGGATTAGACTTCGCAATGGCTGAATTGTACGTGAGTAGCGAAGATGAGAAAGCCAATTATCCTCGCTTTTATCGTCAGATGTTAGATAGATTAGCAAAAGCGCAACGAGTATTGGCAAGACGTGTAAAAGATTCAGAGCGCTGGAATAAACAACGCATTCGTGTAGCGAAGTTGCATGAAAAGGTCACCAATCAACGTAAGAATTTCCTTCATCATAAGTCTAAAGAATTAGCTGCGAATTTTGATGTTGTAGCAATCGAAGATCTACATATGAAAGGAATGTCACGAGCACTTAGATTTGGTAAGAGTGTAGCGGATAACGGTTGGCGGATGTTCACGACATTTTTAGCATATAAGCTACAAGAACAAGGAAAACAGCTTGTGAAAATAGATAAATGGTTTCCTTCTACAAAGATGTGTAGCCGTTGTGGAAACAAAAAAGAAATATCATTATGTGAACGCACGTATGTGTGTTCGTGTGGACTCACAATCAGTCGTGACTATAACGCAGCGATCAATATCAGAAAGGAAGCCATGCGGTTATTAGCATTGATATAAATCGTAAGAAATAACCTTTGGAACAAGGGAGTTAGCTCGGCTGTCATAGGACAAATTCGTTAGCTATCAAAAGTAGCGATGAACCGAGAAGTCCCCACTCGGGGTAAGCTCGTAAGAGATACTAAGTGGGGGTAGTTCACTCCAGAAATGATTGTTATAGGTGGAGGAATTACTGATAGGGGAAATAAGTTTTTAAAAGAAGTAAAAGAAATAAAAGAAGGGGTAGAAAAATATTTAAATAAAGAGATTTATAGTAATTGCGAGATTGAACTTGCACAAAACGGTAATTGTGCAGGGCGGATTGGTGCTATTTACCACTTCTTACATTAGCATAAATAAGTTATATGAATGTTTTCATATAACTGAGAATTTATCCTTTTTATCACTAGGTAAATAATGCTACAATGTAAGGGAAGAATACAATATTTTCCGCTTTGGAAAATGCTTTGTAGAAAGGAAGAAACTTCATGCCTATTATTTTAGAAAAAGGTCAAAAGATCGATTTAACGAAAGGACAACCAAAAGTAGCAAAACTACAGGTTGGCTTAGGCTGGGATCCAATTGGACAATCAGGTGGGTTTCTGTCTTCATTATTTGGAAGTAAACCAAATGTAGATTGTGATGCATCTGTTGTTATGTTAGAAGGAGATCGTTTTTTAAACAAAAACGATTTAGTTTACTTCGGAAACAAGCTTTCTAATTGTGGTAGTATTATTCATTCAGGAGATAATTTAACAGGTGAAGGTGCTGGTGACGACGAAACAATTTTCGTAGAATTACATAAAGTTCCAAGCCGTATTAATCGTTTAGTATTCGTTGTAAATATTTATGACGGTGTAAATCGTCGTCAAGATTTCGGGATGATTCGTAATGCATATATTCGTATTCAAAACCCGCAAACTGGTGAAGAATTAGCACGCTATAATTTATCGGATAATTATGCTGGCAAAATGACTTTAATTGCAGGTGAAATGTATCGTCACGGAAGTGAATGGAAGTTTTCAGCTGTTGGAGAAGGCACACAAGATAAAAACTTAAGTGAGATTGTATCACGTTATCAATAAAATAAACCGAGGAGGAATTGCATATGGCATCAATTTCATTGAAAAAAGGACAAAAGGTAGACTTAACAAAAACGAATCCAGGTCTTTCGAAAGTTCTTGTAGGACTTGGTTGGGATACGAATCGTTATGACGGACAAAACGATTTCGACTTAGATGTTAGTATTTTCTTAGTAGGTGCTAACGGTAAAGTTTCAGGTGCAGAGGATTTCGTCTTCTATAATAACCCTAAAGGCGCGAATGGTGCTGTAGAGCATCTAGGAGATAATCGAACTGGCGAAGGTCAAGGCGATGACGAATCAATCAAAGTAGATTTGAAAAATGTACCTGCACATATTGAACGTATTTGCTTCACAATTACAATTTATGATGGAGAAGGTCGTAGCCAAAACTTCGGACAAGTTTCTAACTCTTTCGTACGTATTTTAGATGAAGAAAAGAATGCAGAGTTAATTCGTTACGATTTAGGAGAAGATTTCTCTATTGAAACAGCTGTTGTAGTAGGTGAACTATACCGTCATGCAGGTGACTGGAAGTTCAATGCAATTGGAAGTGGATTCCAAGGTGGATTAGGTTCTCTATGTAATAACTTTGGTTTAGATGTAGAGTAATAGGTTAATAAATCCATCAGTGAAGCTTATTCTTACTGGTGGATTTATTTTTAAACATTAAATTATAGAGGTGAATATACATGGTTATTCAATTACAAAAAGGACAGAAAATTGACTTGGCAAAGACAAGCCCTGGTTTAACAAAAGCAGTAATTGGCCTTGGATGGGATATTAAATCTTATGATGGTGGATCAGATTTCGATTTAGATGCATCTGCCTTTTTATTAGATGCGAACGGAAAGTGTACGAAGGAAACTGATTTTATCTTCTATAACAATTTACAGTCTCCTTGTGGATCTGTTCTACATACAGGAGATAACCGCACAGGTGAAGGTAATGGTGATGATGAACAACTTGTTGTGGACTTAAAGAATGTTCCAGCAGATGTGCACAGAATTGCTATTACAGTTACGATTTATGATGGAGAAGGCCGTAATCAAAACTTTGGACAAGTTGGAAACGCATTCGTTCGTTTAGCGAATGAAGAAACGAATGAAGAAGTTCTTCGTTTTGATTTAGGGGAAGATTTCTCCATCGAAACAGCAGTTGTCTTTTGTGAATTATACCGTCATAATGGACAGTGGAAGTTTAATGCAGTAGGAAGCGGATTCCAAGGTGGTTTAGGTGCGCTTGTAAGAGCGTATGGCTTGGATGCATAAGAAGGGAAACGATATTCGTTTCCTTTTTTTGACCTTTCTATAAATCTAGCAAAGAATAGGAGATAAAGGTAAGATGAGTATTTTGCAAGGAATCCTTGATACGTATGCTCAGTTTTTCGACTTGGACATGTGGATTAAAGTGTTGCAAGATCCAGTATCGTGGGGATTAATAGGTACACTTGTTGTACTTGAAGGATTGTTATCTGCTGATAATGCACTTGTATTAGCGGTAATGGTAAAACACCTTCCGGAAGAAAAACGTAAAAAAGCATTATTCTATGGACTTATTGGAGCTTATGTATTCCGTTTTATTGCAATTGGAATTGGAATGTTCTTAATTAAATTAGCATGGGTAAAAGTGTTAGGTGCACTTTACTTAGCATGGTTGTCAGTTAAATACTTCATTGATAAAAGAAAAGGTAATGCAGAAGAAGAGGAAGCTCATGGTATGAACCAAAATAGTATTCTCTTCAGAATGTTTGGTGTCTTCTGGGGAACAGTTGCGATGGTTGAATTAATGGATATCGCGTTCTCTGTAGATAGCGTACTTGCCGCATTTGGTGTATCAAATGAAGTTTGGATTTTATTATTAGGTGGAATGCTTGGTATTTTAATGATGCGCGGTATCGCTGGTGTATTTTTAAAATTGTTAGAGCGTATTCCAGAACTTGAAACGACAGCATATATTTTAATCTTAATTATTGCAGCAAAAATGTTATTGTCGGTTATTCATATTGAAGTAAGCCATACGCTATTCTTTATTATTTTAGTTGTAGCATTTGGAGCAACATTTATACTTCACTACATGAAGAATTCTGGACAAGCTAAAGAAGAAGTTGCAGCTACTAAAAATAATCATAAATAATTGAAATGGGTTTGCTCGTTTTACGAGCGCCCATTTTTTATAACCAAAAATAGTTTATAATAGAAGAGAGACTTTATAAAAAAAGTAAATGTTTTTGGAGGTGAACTGTTGTGTTTTCACGTTTTACACTTCAACCATGTGCATTAAAAGACGAATCGGATTTAAAGCAATTTGAAGCGCTTTTAGAAAAACGCCCACAATATGAACTGACAGAGAATGAGATGAAGTTTAGTTATATAGCAACTCGTATTCTTGGTGTTCCTAATGATGTAGATGAATATTTCAATGAGCTATTTGATTATAGTCAAGTAAAAGGGATTGAGGTTTTGCATGAACAAAATTTAAATAAGGTGATTGATCCCGAAAAACTGCGCTATATTCAAGAGGTTTTTACATTACATCAAGAAGCACCGAATGGACTGACAGTAAATAGGCTTGTAGCCCATTTGTCTGGGAAACAACTATTACCACAAGTAGACAATCCTGACTTACAGCATTATATACATACGACGTTTATCTCTGTATTGAAATTGTATGAAAAACAACATAACCAATCATTAAAAACAGAAGGATTCCGTCGTTTCTTAATCGATATGATTAAGTTAAGTGAAAATTACGTAGCGAAGTGGTTCTCTACGATTAATTATAAGAAACAAATGCCGCGTATCGTTTGGTACGGTGATGCACAGGAAAGCCGTATATATTTCTTATACTTTCTTATTATGCTCGGCTGCGATGTACTTTATTATCATCCAGAAGGAAAAGATGGATTTGAGAATGTTGATGAGGAAGGAAGAAGTTTTGTTGTGTCTCATCCAAGTCGGATTTCTCTTGAGCCATTTCCAGACCGCCGCCGCGAGCGTGTAGCAACAGTAGCATATCAAGCTTCAAAAGAAATTGAACAAGTACTGCACCACGATAATTCACTATTGTACAAGCCATGGCAATTCCGTTCCTATACGCCTGTAGCTCGTACGCTCAAAACAACGTATGATGAACTCTTTTTAATTACGAAAGAAAAGGCGTTTGTACGCCCGACATTCTTTGTTGAAAATAAACACATTTATATCCCTTCTTTATTTGCGAAAATATCAGGTGTTTCAAAGAATGATAAAGAATATTTTCAGCGATTAAAGGCTATTACATCATTTGATAATAGTTTATTAATTAACACATTTCCGTTTACGAAAGAACAAAAAGCGAATTTCCAATACCATTACCGAGATGCGTTAGACCGCGGGGGCAAATTACACCCTGATTTAATTATGAACAGTCATTGGTGGCCACATAAGCGTCTGCCAGAAGGATTGCAACATGGTATTGCAGAGGCGATCATTCATGCGTGCGAAAGTGAAATGTGTAAACCCATTGGGAAAGAGACGAAACAAGATGTAGCGCTGTATGTTTTCGCACAACTTTCTCAAATACCGCCGAACATTTTAGAGCAACTTGAGAAATTTGATTACTCGCAAGAAGTACCGAAAATTGTTATATTTAATAATGAGAAGAGCGGAGAATTAAGCCGTTCGGATGCTGTTTTATTACTATTTTTAAATCAAATTGGAGTAGATGTATTCCACTTTAATCCAACGGGAAGAAATGATATTGAACCGTATATTGAGGCAGGAGCATTTGATTCCCATTGGCTTGAAGAAGTTAATTTCGATCTTGAGTTTCATGGTTCATCAGCCTATAAAAATTTATCACAAACAATAAAAGGACTATTTCGTCCATTTTTATAAGGAAAGGGAGAATGCCATATGAATAACCCAGTTATACTAGATTCGAAAACAGAATTAAATGAGCAAACGGCACAAGATGTTCGTTTACAACTTAGACAAGATGCAGAAGTACAACGTATTTATAATGCAGTAGATATTAAAGATCAGTTAGAATTAATCGAGCTTGGAAAAGAACCATCTATGGAAATTTCACGTTTCGCTGATCAAATTTTACATACAATGTCTTTATCAAAAATAGAAGACTCTGGAGAATTATTAAAACAGCTTGGTAAAATTATGGATAGATTTGATAGTAAAGACTTTGCGGAAGAGAAAAGCGGTTTCTTCTCACGTATGTTCAAAAAAGCTGATAAAATGATTGAACAGATCTTTAGTAAGTACCAAACAATGGGTCGCGAAATGGATAAAGTATACGTAGAAATTACAAAGTATCAAGATGAAATGAAAAAATCAATCGGCACGTTAGATGGTTTATATGAGCAAAATTTAAAATATTATTTAGACTTAGAAAAGTATGTAGTAGCAGGGGAAATGTTATTAGAGCGTTTAAATACAGAGCTCGTTCCGATGTACGAAGAGCGTGTGCGTAACAATGACCAATTAGCAGGTATTGAATTAGAATCACTGAAAAACTCTGTTGAAATTTTAGAGCAACGTATTGATGATTTAGAAAAAGCACGTATGGTTGCGCTACTGACAGCACCACAAATTCGTATGGTTCAACGTGGTAATAATAAATTAATTGGTAAAATCAATACAGCATTTATTACAACGATTCCTATCTTTAAAAATGGTATCATTCAAGCGGTAAATGCGAAACGTCAAAAGCTTGTTGCAGATTCTATGGCTGAACTTGATCGCCGTACAAATGAATTACTTAAGAAAAATGCACAAAATATCGCAACGCAAAGTGTGGAAGTAGCGAGATTATCAGGTTCTTCTAGTATTAAGATGGAAACACTTGAGGAAACTTGGAACATTATTTCAAGAGGTATGCAAGAAACACAACAAATTGAAGAGCAAAATAAACGTGAGCGTGAAGAGAGCCGCAAGCGTATGGCTACGTTAACAGAGAACATAAAAAAAGAATTACAAGGATAAAGTGAAACTTTAAACAACGGGGACATATCTCACAAATAGTGAAATAAATGAAAAGGCAATGAGGATTAATCCTCATTGCCTTTTAGTTTCTCTTTACTAATTTAATGATCTCATTCACAACAAGCGGAATGATACTTAATAAGAGAACAAATCCCCAATCTCGCATCGTTAATGCATGCACGCCGAATATATTTGCAAGAGGTGGGATGGAGATGATACAAACTTGCATAAGAACACCGATAAGAAGGGAGAAGACTAAATATTTATTTGTAAAAATCCCAATTGAAAAAATGGATTTCGTTCTTGAACGCAAGTTAAATGAATGAATGAGCTGAGAAAAACTAAGAACGACAAATGCCATCGTTTGAGCGTGTAATAGAGCATCTTCATCAATTTTCTCTGGGAAGAGAGGGAATAAATTTGTATCTCCGGTATAGAATTTTGCCCCTATGATAAAGGCTGTTAGCGTTAAAAGTCCAATGACAACTCCATTGAAAATAAGAAACGGAACGCTCCCACTAAATAGGCTTTCTTTCGCATGTCGTGGTTTTTCTTTCATCACATCTGGATCTTCAGGATCAACCCCAAGCGATAATGCAGGCAGTGTATCTGTAATTAAATTTACCCACAAAATGTGAATAGGTCGTAGTGGTGTTGCCCAGCCGAGCAAAATAGCTAAAAATAAAGCGATAATTTCTCCGAAGTTACAAGAGAGTAGGAAGAGAATTGATTTTTTTATGTTACGATAAATATTTCTACCTTCCTCAACAGCTTTCACGATAGATGAGAAATTATCATCTGTTAACACGACATCCGCTGCTCCTTTTGCAACGTCTGTTCCTGTAATACCCATCGCTACGCCAACATCCGCTTGCTTTAAAGATGGAGCGTCATTGACACCATCACCAGTCATAGAAACGATATTTCCTTTTGCACGTAATGCTTTTACGATCTTTACTTTATGCTCTGGAGAGACTCTGGCAAATACATTTAAGTGATTAATTTTATTTGCTAGTTCTGTATCGGGAATGTTATCTAATTCAGTTCCAATCATAATTTCAGATATTTCTTTAGCAATACCAAGTTCTTTGGCAATGGCAAAGGCGGTATCTTTATGGTCACCAGTAATCATAACTGTGCGAATACCGGCTTTTTTACATTCTGTAATGGAATCTTTTACTTCAGTTCGCGGTGGATCAATCATACCAACAAGACCGATAAAGATGAGGTTTTCTTCAAGATGATCTATATCCACATCGTTTGAATTATATTGTTTAAATGCGAATGAAAGTACTCTTAAAGCCTCTTGAGACATTGCCAAGGCAGCTTCTAATATTTGATTTTTATCAGCATCTGTTAGAACCTCGATTTTACCGTTTTTAAATATGTGGGTACATCGAGGTAAGAGTTTATCAATAGCACCTTTCGTCATACTATAGTAGCTTTCATCGTATGTATGCACGGTTGACATCATTTTACGATCTGAATCGAAAGGCAGCTCATTAACGCGTTCACGTATCTTTTCTAAATGATTTTTTTGCATGTTAAAAGTGTTCCCAGCAACAAGAAGGGCGATTTCGGTAGGGTCTCCTGTTTGTGAGTCGGGACCGTAAGAAGCATCGTTGCATAGCACCATATTTTCTAACAATAGACGTTGTACATCATTATTTACATTTAAGTTTTTTAAGTGGTCGTATGTGTTATCACTATAAAAGTGAGTAACGGTCATTTTATTTTGCGTTAACGTACCTGTTTTATCTGAACAAATAATTGTGACAGAACCGAGAGCTTCGACAGCTGGTAGTTTACGAATGATAACATTTTGTTTAATCATTCGCTGCACACCAATTGCAAGAACGATGGAAACGATAGCGGGCAAGCCTTCTGGAATAGCTGCAACGGCTAAACTAATAGCAGTCATAAACATTTCTAACGTATCTCGTCCTTGTAAAAAACCGATGATAAACATAATGACGCAAATAGCTACAGCGACAAATCCTAAATACTTTCCGACTTGTGCTAAGCTTTTTTGAAGTGGTGTCATATCATCGTCTGCTTCATGTAAAAGGGTAGCAATCTTACCAATTTGTGAGTTCATTCCAGTTTCAACAGCAACACCGACGCCTCGCCCGTATGTTACAAGAGTAGACATAAAGGCCATGTTTTTTTGATCCCCAAGTGGTACTTGTTCATCACTTTGCATAGAAGGGTGGTAAATTGCATCTTTATCAACAGGGACGGATTCACCAGTTAGAGCAGATTCTTCAACTTTTAAATTTGCTGTTTCGATAAGCCGTAAATCACATGGGATATAACGTCCTGCATCCAACATGACAATATCACCTGGAACGACTTGTTCAGATGGAATTTCTTTTAGTTCACCATCTCGCTTGACGATAGCTTTAGGTGTCGCCATTTTTTTCAATGCCGCTAAAGCTTGTTCTGCTTTCGATTCTTGGATGACACCGATAACCGCATTCAAAATTACAACGAGCGCGATAATACTGGCATCAGCCCATTCACCTACAAAGGCAGAAATAAGGGCAGCAATAATAAGGACATATACGAGGACGTCATTAATTTGGGCGAAAATACGCTGCCATAACGAGCGTTTTTGTTTTGTAGCTAATTCATTAAAACCGTATTGCTTTAAACGTTCACTTACAATTTCATCTGTTAAACCGTGTTTTTCGTTTGTTTCTAAGTTGATTAATGTTTGATCTTTCGTCTTACTGTACCAATTGCTCATAAGTAAGCACCTCCAGTAAAAACAGTTAGCAATGGTAGTGTTGCTATTATTTGCGAGTAGTATGTATGGAGAAAAAATCTAAGGTGAGGTTCTACTTCCATTGTACAATATTTTACAGTTGGTTGAGGAAAAGGGAAGAGTTGTCATGAATTTGTTGAAAATAAAAAAGAGCCTCATAAGCGAGGCTTTTTACTTTTTAATTAATGTACCTAATTCTTCTGTAATAGCTTGCATTTCACTGATGCTGAATGTTTCACGTTTCATAACATGTTCATAAATGTCACGTAAGTCTTCGTACATTTCTTCATTAAAGCTAGCGGCTCTCATCGCTCCAGCATTAACCATACGTAATTTTTCTTTAATAGCTTCGACCATATATTCAACGTTTTCTTCTGACTTTACGGATAAATCCACCGAAGTGTCCCCCTTTAAAATAACATAAGGCTATCTTAACATTTTTTATCATTTTCGTTAACGAATCTTTTCAATCCTATTAAATTAGTAGGGATTTCCTTTATAATTAATAATTGGTTGTTTATACTAATAAGTATATATTAAGAAATGCACCAAGAAGGGAAGAAACAAAAGTATGGTTCAAGTATTGTTTGTTTGTCTTGGGAACATTTGCCGTTCTCCGATGGCGGAAGCGATTTTTCGAGATCTTGTCGTAAAAGAGGGACTCGAAGAGAAAATTGTCATTGATTCTGCAGGAACTGGAGATTGGCATATTGGTCATCCGCCACATAAAGGAACACAAAAAATTTTAAAAGAAAATGCAGTCACTTTTGAAGGAATTAGAGCGAGGCAAGTAGAAAAAGAAGATTTAACAAAGTTTGATTATATTATTGCCATGGACAACAAGAATATAGCAGATTTAAAAAGTTTAGGTAAAACTGGAGGCTATATTGGTAGAATGTCCGATTTTGTTCCAGACGGTGGCTGGACAGATGTTCCCGACCCTTACTATACAGGGAATTTCCAAGAAGTATATGACCTTGTAACAGAAGGGTGTGCAAAGCTATTAGCTTTCATTCGAAATGAGCAAGGAATATGAGGAAGCTTAGAAAGAAATACTTTCTAACATAAGAAATGAAAGGGTGAAGGAATATGGCAAAGAAAAATAATATTGCTCGAAACATTGCGATTGGTGTAGCTGCAGGTGTAGCTGTATCTATGTTGAAGAAAGAAAACCGTGAAAAAGTAAAAAATACAGCGGAAAAAGCAAAAACAAAGATGATTGAAATTGGTGAAAATGCAAAGATCAAAGAAAAAGTGCAAACTGTTACAGATAAAGGACGTGAACTTGCTGACTTCAATGTAGTGAAAGCGAAAGTAGCGGAAATTAAAAAATTGACGCCGTCTGTTGTAGAGACGTTAAAAGAAACGAAAGAAATTTTTAGTAAGAAAAAGGTTGAGCCAGCAGAGAAGCCAGAAACGATTGAAATTCAAGCTGTATCTTCAAAAGTAGATGAGCTGAAAGCGGAAGAAGAGCCAGTAGTTGCTGAAGATGGCGGTATGAAAGAAGCGCGTGAACTATTTATGAAAGACTCAAATGCAGAGGAAAAAAAAACTGAAGCGTACATTGAGTTGAAGCAAGATAAAGAAGAGAAGAAAAGCGTTTAAACATATATGAGAAAAATTTTAGAAAAGGTGAGGAGACATCGTACTTATTCGTTTGGTAAAGATTTATATGACCGGACGATGCGCGATGATGTAGCGGGCTTGGCAGCACAGCTCGCTTATTTCTTCTTGCTTGCGATTTTTCCTGGGCTTGTTTTCTTAATTACGCTTCTTGGATTCATTGACCTTCAAACAGAAAGTGTGCTCAACTTATTAGAACCATACGTACCCGAAGATGCAATGTCCTTAATTGAAGTAAACGTTGATAAAGTTGTGAATGAGCAAAATGGTGGTTTATTATCATTTGGTTTATTATCGATGCTATGGTTTGCTTCAAATGGGGTAAATGCGGTTATGAATGCTTTTAACCGCGCGTATGATGTAACAGAAACACGTTCTTTTATTAAAACGAGAGCGTTATCCATTGTGTTTACATTAGCGATTATTTTTATGATTGTGTTTGCGCTAATTGTTCCAGTATTTGGACAAGTCATTGGGGCAGCGGTATTTAAAGCAATTGGTTTATCAGATAGTTTTTCTTACGTGTGGAGTATTACGCGGTTAGTAGCGAGTTTCTTCGTGTTATTTGCATTGTTTAGTTTTTTATATACATTTGCACCAGATCGAAAATTAAAAAGAAGAGAAGTCATTTCAGGAGCGACATTTGCTACTGTAGGATGGATTGTGGTATCGTACTCATTTGCTTATTATGTAGATAAGTTTGCAAATTACGCCAATACATATGGTGGTCTCGGTGGTATCATTATTTTAATGTTATGGTTCTACTTAACTGGATGGGTAATTTTACTTGGCGGTGAAATTAATGGTTTACTCCATCATTATAGAACGGGTGACAATAATTCCCGTAATGAAAAATGACCTCTTGTTCCATAATAATAGGGAACAGGGGGGATATTTCATGAGTAATAATAAAAAGAACCACAACAACAAAAATAACAATAAACAAAAGAGCAGTTCGCATCCAAAGCATAAAACGAGTAGTAGTGCGAACGGACATAATAGCTACCACTAAAATAAAACGGGTCCTCTATGAGGGACCCGTTTTATTTGTTTCCTTTTAATAACCGTAAGCCATTCAAAATGACAAGAATCGTACTTCCTTCATGCCCAATAACACCGAATGGAAGAGCTAAAAATTGTAAGAAGTTTGAGCAAATCAACATTGCAATTACAGCGAGCGAAAAGACTACGTTTTGCTTTACGATACGGTTCATTCGTTTTGATAAACGAATTGCTTGAGAAAGTCGAGATAATTCATTCTTCATAAGTACAACGTCTGCAGTTTCTAAAGCTACGTCTGTTCCTTCTCCCATTGCTACACCAATGCTAGCGGTAGCGAGCGCAGGGGCATCATTTATACCATCTCCGACCATTGCTACTGTCCCGTACTTTTCTTTTAGCTTTTTAATCGTTTCAACTTTCGTTTCTGGTAAACATGATGCGTAATATTCCTTTATATTACTTTCAGAGGCAATTGCTTTTGCCGTTTCCTCATTATCTCCAGTAATCATAATTGCCTCGACACCAATGCTTTGTAATTCACGAATAGCAGCTATTGTTTCTTGGCGAAGCGTATCTTTTAAAGCGATAAGTCCAAGAATGCCTTCTTCATCACTAATATAAACGACAGTTTTACCTTCTTTTTCAAGTGAGGCAGAAATACCATTATGAAATGTCTTTGTTTCTTCACCGATAAAATCAGCTTTACCTATTTTATAAGCTTTGCTTTCAAATATTCCTTTTACCCCAAAACCAGTTACATCTTCAACATTTTCTGGTTTTTTTAATGTAATGTCATACGCATGTTGTGCATATTTAACGATAGATTCTGCTAAAGGATGTGTAGAGTGGCTTTCAATTGACGCTGTAATAGAAAGTACTTCTTTTTCTGTTATATTTTCTCGAACATATACATCTGTTACGGTAGGTTTTCCTTCTGTTAATGTTCCTGTTTTATCAAAGGCGATTGCTTTTACAGAAGCGAGGCGTTCTAAATGTATGCCACCTTTAAAGAGAATTCCGTTTCTTGCACCGTTAGAAATCGCAGATAACGTTGCTGGTGTAATGGCAGCAACGAGTGCACAAGGGGATGCGACTACAAGTAAGATCATAGCGCGATAAAACGTTTCATTCCAACTCCAATCCAGTAAGAAGTGAGGGACGAACATCATAAGCGCAACAACGAGTAGTACACCTTTTACATATGTTCCTTCAAATTTTTCAATGAATAGTTGTGATGGTGATTTTTCACTTTGTGCACTTTGGACGAGACGGATAATCTTTTGGAATAATGTTTGATCGCTCGGCTTCGTAATTTTAACTTCGATAGCACCGCGTAAATTTACAGTACCAGCAAATACTTCATCACCATGTTTTTTTTCATTTGGAATAGGTTCACCAGTAATCGCTGCCTCATCGATATTTGTTTCACCACTATGAATCGTACCGTCAGCAGGAACGCGCTCACCTGGTTTAATTAAAATAATGTCGTTAATTTGTAATCGTCCAACAGGAACACGTTCTTCGGTTCCATTTGAAATACGTAATGCTTCTTCAGGTTGTAGATCAAGAAGCGCTGAAATTTCTTTTTGACTTTTACTTAATGTATAAGATTCCATCGCACCGCTTAGTGCGAAGATAAAGATTAAAATCGCGCCTTCTGCCCAGTAGCCAATGAGTGCAGCACCGATAGCAGCAAAGAGCATAAGCATTTCGACATTCAGCTCTTTCTCTTCAATTGTATCTTCAATACCTTCTTTCGCTTTTGCATATCCACCAACTATATAAGCAAGGATATAGCAAGTAATGCCTACATTCATTGCATCGTTCTTTGTGAATAACCAACCAGCTAAAATGAAAATACCAGATGCGATTGCAAATATAAGTTCATGATGTTTCTTTAATGTATCCCATAAAGAGGGATGAGAAATAGACTTTTGTACTTGTAATGTTTTTACTTCTGAGTTCATTACTACTCGCTCCTTCCAAATTCTTATTGAGAAAAATAATCAAAATCGAAACCCCTATAAAACGACGAAAGCTGCCATCCATAATGGATAGCAGCATTTCTGTTGGAACTGATTTTAATAATTATTATGTTGTAATTATTCTATAGTATAGCATATGTTTTCGTTAGATGATATGTTTTTGTTTGCGTATAAACTGAAAACTTGTGTTTTCACAATTCCTTTGGTATATATGGATATTGTTCATAAAAAGATCGGAAAGGAAGACAACAAGTGAAGACAGAGAAATTTTTTACCCATCCGATTGGCGTACTAATTGCTGCGATAGTAGCGACTTTTTTATGGGGGAGCGCATTCCCTTTTATTAAATTAAGTTATGCTGAACTTGGAATTCAGCCACAAGAAGTTGGAGAGCAAATATTATTTGCTGGTTATCGTTTCTTTTTATCTGGAGTCATGCTCTTATTATTCTTTAAAGTGTTAGGAAAAGATATGAGCTTCAAAAAAGGAACGGGTAAGCAGTTAGTACAAATTGGTTTATTTCAAACATTTCTTCAATATATATGTTTTTATATTGGAATGAGTTATAGTTCTGGTATTGAAGGAGCTATCATTTCAGGAACATCATCATTCTTTCAAATTTTACTTGCTCACTTTTTATATAAAGATGATGCTCTCAATATGAGAAAAATAATTGGGGTCTCTATCGGCTTTTGTGGTGTCATTTTAGTAAATGTACCGAGTGATGGTAGTTTGTCATTCCATTTCGGAATCGGTAGCTTATTACTTCTTAGCGCAGCAATGTTGTATTCATATGGGAATATATTGGCGAAAGAAGGTAGTAAAACATTAGATGTTGGCTATATGACAGCATACCAAATGATCTTTGGTTCTATCGGGTTATTATGTATAGGGGCTTTGCAAGTTGGAGTCATGCCATTTACATTTAGTGTACATGCAATATTTATGCTTATCTACTTATCTTTCTTATCCGCAGCAGGATTTTGTATTTGGAATACAATTATGAAGTACAACAAAGTTGGAAAAGTATCAATGTACATGTTCTTTATACCCGTATTTGGTGTGTTATTATCGAGCATGATTTTAGGAGAAGCAATTCATTCATTCGTACTATTCGGTTTAGCGTGTGTAGCTGCGGGAATTATCGTGGTGAATCGGACGCCAGCTAAGCAAAAAATAGAGCAAGAAAAACAAGTAGCATAGACAATGAGAAAACGATTACAATAGAAGAACAGTACTGTTCTTCTTTTTTTATGTAGAAAAAGGATAATAGACTAGGTGTAACGAAAAAAGATACAAAAAGCATTTATTGAGGAGAACATGTTATGAATCTACTTTACATGGTGTTAATCGGACAAATACTGCTATTTTTAATTGGTGCAATGTATGCAATAGGGCAGACAGAAAAGATAAGAAATAATATGCCGTTACCTTTAGCGGTGCGCCTTATTCTTAGTTTTTCTTTAACAGCAAGTGCAATTTGGATATGGTTACAAGATCCATCAGTAGAGTATAGTACGTGGGTTGCACTAGGTATGACGTTATCTACTGTAGGAGATTTATTTATGGCTGGTTTGATTCCAATTGGTCATAGGTTAATTGGAGGGATGATTACTTTCGCGCTTGCACATTGTTTTTATGTAACAGCATTTTTGCAAAAAGGGATTTCGTGGAATGGTTTTTGGATTGGTTTACTCGTATACGGACTCTTTCTCATTATAGGATGGTTCTTCTTTATCCGAAATGAGAAACAAGATAAATTGTTTACGATAGGAGCTCTAATTTACGGATTGTGGGTTGGAGGAATGGCTTGCTTCGCATTCGCCGTATACTATGAGAATACAGGAATATGGTGGATACCAGCTTTTGGTGGTTTACTATTTGTGATTTCTGATTTTATTATTGGCGTGACAGATATTGGAGGGCGCAAATTAAAGTATGAGCCACTTTGGATTTGGTTTACATATGTAGCGGCTCAAATGTGTATTGTATATGTGGGAATATAAAAAGATACTCTTCGAATAGTGGATAGACTATTTGGAGAGTATCTTTTTTACTATTTTCCTCCAGCCGAATTTTGAGAAGGTAGGTTTACTGCCCACAAATAGTAAAATAAATATAGATTATATTATTTAAAATAAGAAATTTATCCCGCTTTAATGGGCAGTAAGATCCCCACCTCAAAATTCAGCGAAGTCAAAGGATTTAGGTGGAGGATTAACTGCCCATAAAAGCCCGATTGGTTCAACTAATAATCAGTGGGGGATGAAGAAAACCCCCACTGATTAAAGTTTCACTTTATGAGGAGAGTTATTTTCAAGTTTGTGATATTACAATTTTGTAATTCAGAATTTTGTGGAAATTATACAGTTGAAGTCCTTATAATAAAAGTAAAAAGATGATGAGATGGTGGAATGATGCAAAAGAAAAAACGTTTGCGTGAATTCTTTGGAACAATTGCAATTGCATGTTTGTTAGTGTTTGTAGCGAAAATTTTTGTGTTTTTTCCTACGACTGTAAAAGGAGCGTCCATGAAGCCAACGTTACAAGATGGGGATAAGGTGATTGTTAATAAGTTGGCAAAGCAATTTGAAAGTTATGGGAGAGAAGATATTATTGTTGTGAAGACGGATAATTTTTATGTGAAAAGGGTTATTGGTTTGCCTGGCGATGTCATTGAGGTGAGAAATGATCAATTATATGTGAATCATGAAGTGATAGAGGAAGAATATTTGTATAGTAATAGAAAACAAGCTGAAAAAAAACTTATGAATTTAACAGAGGACTTTGGACCGATTACAGTTCCTAAAAATAAGATTTTTGTTATGGGAGATAATCGCCTAATAAGCAGAGATAGTAGAAATGGTTTAGGACTTATTGATAAAGCAGATGTATTAGGTGAATTAGCGGCAATTTATTATCCATTTGAACATATGAAAATAATGAATTAATATAAAAAACCAAGCAAATTTTAGTTTGCTTGGTTTTTTATGCTAAATCGTAGGAGACTCATTAAATGCATAGGCATCTTCATTATTTTTGTTCGTACTTAAAACAAATTTGTGCTGCAATAGTTGCAGTTTAAAGAATGCTAACGGATCGTGATACGTTTCTGGGTTGCTTCTTAACGTTGCTAATGTTTGCTCGTCTTCCTGTATTTCAAGTTGAGCTGATTCTACATTTTGTTTCAGTATGCTAAGTGGATCTTTAAAGAACATCATGATATCTCGTTCTAATGCGCCTTCAAATACTTCAAATTGAAGGAAGAATTGTTTTGAGATTGTTTGAGCAATTTCCGTATAATCTTCCGTTTCAATGTATTGTTTATATTTGTTTGCGAGCATAGATTGATTTTTTTGCATGTTACCAAATAGTTTTCCCGCACTCTTTAAGAAAAATTGTGTTGGTGTAAAGCGTAATAAAATATTGATGTTCGATACTGTAATTCGATTTGTCATACGTACAACATCTCGATGCCAATCATCTAGTAATTTGAAATCGCAAGGAAGTTTCATGCGTTCTTCTTTATATAATTTATTAAACGTTTCACTCATTTCATCTAAATAAGATTGAGCTTGAATAAATTCATTATGCGCTGTTTCAATCCACTCTTGAATAAATCCAGTAAATTTAGGAAGAAGCACTTGCTGTACATGTTTTTGAATTCGTTCGTTCATTGCAGCATTTAATTCTTCATGAACTAATTTGAAATCACTATCTTCTTGAACAAGGTCAGAACAGCTCTGTAATAATTCAGGAATTTGAGAATGGATATCTCGTGTGATTTCTTCTTTCGTTAAAAGATAAGATTCTGTAATAGAACGAATTTTATCTTTTTCAAGAGCAGTAAGATTGTTAATAAATCCGTTTAGTTTTACTGAGATATGTTTATTCCAGCGTACTGATTTCACTAATGTGTTTTCTAATTCCACACGTTCATTTACAAGGTATGCGATTGTCTTTTGCGTAAACCATATTAGTTTTTCTATACGTTCTTGTTCTATGTCGCGTCCTGCTAGATTAGAAAGAATAGACTCTGTGACATCTCCAAGTTGCTGACTACTCTCTTGTGAAGGAGAGTATGGGAAGAACTGCGCATTTGAGAAATGGACTTTAATCTTACTCATTAGTTTTTCATTATTGGACGTATTATTTGTGTGTAATACGAAATGGATTTGTAAGTTTGGTACTTGTTCACGTAAATAAAGTAATGTATCAAGCTCTTCACCGTGTAATGGTGAAGCTGAATTTAATACGTAAATAAGGCTATCTGCTGCTTGTAAGTATTCAAAGTATGAGCTGTTTTTATCCACCTGTCCTTGAACAGATGGCGTAACAAGAAATGCAAACTTATTTTTTCTTAAAAATCTACTTGGTAATTTAATTTCTATACATTTTTTCTCAAGTTCTGATTCGGGAGGTGTAGCCAGTATTTGATGGAATTCATCAAAGTTTGGTATATTGTGCACATCTAACGCAGTGAATTCTGTTATTTCAGTTTGGCTAGCATCTTTAAATAGAATAGGAGTTGTCACAGTCTCAGTTAAGATGTTCTCTCCTAATATAGAATTGACGAATGAAGATTTATCAAGGTCACTAGTTCCCGCTATTAGTAATTGTGTCACATTTAAATCACATAGTTCATGAACGAGTAACGTAAATTGATGACTTAAATCTACATCATTTTTTTCAGCCCATACAGCAATTGTTTCGAATAAATGAGAAACGGTTTCCATATTTACATTTGTTTCAGCTGTTGAATTAGAGAGTAGGGCTCCTGCACTTTTTACGAGTAATGACTCTAAAGTTGTAGGTGAAACTTCATTCCATGCTAACACTGCAGCAGAGACAAATAGGGCATCTTTTGCTTTCGTTAAACTAAACCAATTTGTTAATAGATTAGGTACAAGACCTTGCATTTCATGCATGAAATGTTCACCAGTAATTAATTCAAAGTACGTATCTTGATAGCGTTCAATAATTTCATGCCAATCGTCATTGTTGTCTGTTTCAATATGTAAGAATAAATGATTTATTGTTTGAATCCAGGGTAGATGCAAGTTTTCATTTTGATAGCTGTTCCAAAGAGCAATAACAAGTTCTTTAAATTGGACTTGATCAATTGCATATAGAGCTTTTAAAGATTCATAAAAATATTCTGGTTTGATTTGTTTTGTAAATCCTTGATTCACATAATTGATTAAAGTATCGAACCAATGTAATGATTTTGTTCGAATTCCTTCTTGCACGGCAAGTTCGATGGCGTTATTCCAATCCTCTTGTTTTTCATAGAATGAGCGAGCAATTGAAGTAATATTTGGATAGTCAGGTTGGAATGCAACAGCCTCACTAATCGTCTTAAATGCTAGACCTAAACGATCTTGTTCGATATAAAGAGAAAGAAGTTGTAAGGAAACTTCCATTGTAAGAGTTGTATCTTCCGTTTGGATAGATTGATACATTTCTTCTGCTTTTGGCAAGAATCCTAGTTCAAAATAAGAATCTGCAATATTTTTGGTTGCCCAAAGTGCAAGTTCGTTATTTACTTTCTCCCATTTAAATATTGCTGCTTCAAAGTCTTTATTTTGGTAATAAAATTCACCTTGAGCAAAGCGGATATTAGAAATGTTGGAGAATTCATTGGTAGATTCATTTATATATGCTTCACCGAGTACTTCTGATATTGGAGTAGAAGTTTCTTCTGTTAAAAATGTTTTATAGTAAACTTTTTGGATAAATTGATTTTCAATGGTCATGTTCGTTCCCCCTGTATAATTTAGAAAAATGATGTTGTATGTAAAGGGTGCATGTTCTTTTAATAGGTAGAAGTTGCATTATATCGACCAAACTATATTTTTGCTAGGTATATCATTTTTCCTGAGAGTTAAACCGTTGCGAAAAGTAACTTTCCTTTATTGTAACAAAAAAACAAGCATATGAATTTTTATTTTTTAATCCCTCTATTTGTGGGGAGTAGGACTAGCGCTTCAAAAATCGGTGAATACAGGGGAAGTAGTCGGAAGTCGGGCGCCTAATTGGTGTGTAATGAGGATGAACAAATCACCACTGATAATGGTTCACTTTCTTCCTGATAAAGGAATGGATAGAAGTAGAGTTCATTATAAAAACAATGTATAGTGAATATGTATACCATGTTTGTCTGAAAGATAGAAAGGGCACAATGTGGAATAACGATCGTGCATAGGATGTGTCTTCCGAATGGAACAACATATTGGCGAGTTAATCGCACATTATGGGTATTTTGGAATTATTATAGCTTTAGCTGGCGGGATTGTTGGATTACCGATACCAGACGAGTTTTTATTGACCTTCGTTGGTTATAACGTTTCAAAAGGTGTTATGTCAGGAACTGCTGCGTTTTTAAGTGGGATGGCTGGTGCGATGTTAGGTATTACATTAAGCTACATATTAGGTTTAAAACTTGGACTTCCTGTTTTAAGAAAGTATGGGCCGAAGATTAGAATTAAAGAACATCACATTGAAAAAACACATATTTTATTTGAAAAATATGGTCCATTTCTTTTAATGATTGGTTACTTTATCCCAGGAGTACGTCATTTAACAGCATATTTTGCTGGGATGTCGAATTTAACGATCTGGCGTTTTTGTTTGTACGCTTACGGTGGTGCACTTATTTGGATAAGTGTTTTTATTGGGCTCGGCTGGAAGTTAGGAGAGAAGTGGCGTTTCGTTGAGTATAGTCTACATCATTATGGAATATGGATTTTATTTATTTCAGTAGTTGTTATATGCGTTGTATGGTTTTACATAAAGAAAAAGAAAAACCGCTAATAGCGGTTTTTTTAGCTGAAAGCGATAAATAGTACACCAGCTGTAATAAAGACTACGCCAACGCCAGTCATAAAGTTTAACTTTTCACCGAGTATAATCATCGCGAGAATGATAGAAAATACGACGCTTAATTTATCGACAGGAGCCACTTGTGAAACTTTGCCTGTTTTGAGGGCAAGAAAATAAAATAGCCATGACGAAGCACCTGCAACCCCACTTAATGTGATAAAGAGCAGTGCTTTTTTATTTAACAGTACGTCGCCAATATTTTGAAATTTACCTTGGATAATAATAACGCCTACCATAAATAATGCCATAATAATAGAACGAACCGTTGTCGCGACATTGGCATCGATTCCATCTAAACCAATCTTTCCGAAAATAGATACAAGGGCAGCAGCAATTGCTGATAGTAGTGCGAATAAGAGCCATGAACTCATAGTAAAATTCCTCCAATCTTACATTATTATACATGAAAACCATTCTCACGTATAAAGTGAAACTTTAATCAGTGGGATTTTACCGTCCCGCAAATAGCGGAATAAATAACGAAATAATCCCCACCTTATATTACTAATAAGGTGGGGATTATTATACTACTCTGCAATTTCCTCATACAAAAAGTACGTTACATTATAAATATGTTCTACTTCATCGTCTGTCATAAATAATAATTCGTCACGCTCAATCCCTTTTTTCTTTTCAATAAACTCAATCATGTTTTTGCGTTCTTCTCTTTTCATCAATTTTATTTCTCCTCTCAATCTGTTTTAATACAGTTTATTTAAGTTACTGCTATTATACAACAGAATCTTTAGAAAGTTCCACCTATTTTATTGTTTTTTTCAGAAGAACTTTTCGACAAAACAAGCCCACCTAAGGTGGGCTCGTTTTGTTTTATAGTCGTAAAAACTCGGGCTCCGTCGTACCAGCACCATCGATGTAATAAATTGTGTCGGGATTGATTTTTATTAATACGTAATTAGGGTCTTCAGGACCGAGTAACCAACGTTTTAAGCTATTATTCCAAAACTTATTTTTTAATGTGGAGTCTTCTTCAATGGAGGCTAAGCCTTCCACTTCAATATAGTCTTCATCTAATTTTTTTCCTTCACGTCCAAGTAGTACATGGACATTTGGATTGTTTTCAATATCTGTTATCTTTTTTGATTTCCGATCCGTTGCAATATATAACACAAAATCTTCATGGAAAAACATCATAAAGGCACTATGTGGTTTGTTTTCACGTACAGTGGATAATACACCAGTTCTTTGACCACCAATAATAGTTGCGATTTTTTCTTTTAAATGCATGCTTTTAACCCCTCTTTATAATTTATTGTTTTCTCCGTTTAAACAAGATAATTTGAATATCTTTCATACTGTTTTCTTTAATCCGATTTTTTAAACGTAATTGTGATGAAATCGGACAAGTTAGGAGAAGAATAATAATAATATCGAGGAGAAATACATACGATGGAAGGATGAAAAGCATGTTTAATAAAATATTTCTTATAGTAGCGCTGATCGGGGTACCACTTTCTGTACTTGGAAAAACGCTTCATTGGCCTCAAACAATTATGTTCGCTGTGTATTGCATTACGATTATCGCATTAGCGGGTTTTATGGGGAGAGCGACAGAAAGTTTGGCAATTGTATCGGGTCCTAGAATAGGTGGATTGTTAAATGCTACTTTCGGTAATGCTGTTGAACTCATCATTTCGATTTTTGCACTTCAGGCAGGATTAATTGAAGTTGTGTTAGCTTCTTTAACGGGTTCTGTACTTGGAAATTTATTATTAGTAGGAGGACTTTCCTTCTTTGTAGGGGGGCTTAAATATAAAAGACAAAGTTTTAATGTGTATGATGCAAGGCATAATTCAGCTTTATTAATCTTTGCTGTCGTAGTAGCTTTTGTTATTCCAGAGATTTTTTCAATGAAGATGGACGCTGGAAAGACGTATCAATTAAGTATCGGTGTATCTATTATTATGATTATTATGTACCTCGCTGCGCTGCTATTTAAGCTCGTTACGCACCGCGGTGTATATCAACATAAAAGTGATGAAGTAGCTCATGAGGAAGAACCGGAGTGGTCGAAAGGGAAAGCACTACTCATTTTAGCAATAGCGACAATTGCGGTCGCTTATGTGTCAGAGGCGCTCGTGCATACATTTGAGACAGTTGCAAAATCATTTGGTTGGTCAGAGTTATTTATAGGGGTTATTATCGTTGCAATTGTTGGGAATGCAGCGGAACATGCATCTGCAATTATTATGGCGTATAAAAATAAAGTGAATATTGCAGTTGAAATTGCGATAGGTTCTACGTTACAAATTGCCATGTTTGTTGCTCCTGTATTAGTACTGCTTTCTATGTTCTTTACGCAAAGGATGCCTTTAGTATTTACAATACCAGAACTTGTTTCTATGATTACAGCTGTTTTCTTAACGATTGCAATTTCAAATGATGGAGATACAAACTGGTTTGAAGGCGGTACTTTACTAGCAGCGTATGTCATTATGGGAATTGGTTTTTATTTATTATGAAAAATAGGCATAACAATTGTATTGAGAGAACACAATAAACAAAGTAGTATATATACCTTTACGTAGGAAGGAGCCAGACAGGTGAAACGAGTATACAGCATATGTCTCTCAACTATGGTCTCGTTTATTCTATTATTTCCTAACATGAGTTTTGCAAAGACAACGGTAGAAACAAAAATGCCTTCATCTGTTTTAAATATTTCTAAAGACAATACGTTTCCAAATGATGCGCAAGATTTACCGCGTTTACAGCCGAGTAAGTTTGCTCAAGAACTATTGAAAACAGCAAATATTAAAATTGAAAATCCGGACTTAATTCGAATGTTTAATGAAACGACAATTTCGAATGCGCCGCTTGCGGTAGGGTACCGAGCGAAGATTTATTTAGGTCAATGGGCTTTAAATTATGAATCGGTGGATACATCGGTTAATTGGGAATATAAACAAGTAAATCGCAATGTGTACGATAATCGCGGAGGAGATCGCTTATATCCGCTACGCTATAAGCAAGAAACGCAAAAGACGGTTGAAGGCGATTTAACAGCAGATATGAAAGATGCTGCAGATGTGAAAAAAATGATGCTTCTCAAAGCACTTGAAAAAGTACAATTGCCACTTTCATTTAAAACGACTATTGGTTATGGTACCGGACATGAGCGCGTGTATAATATTAGCCCGAGTCAACTTGGATATTTATATGCTTATACACCAGCGGTAAATGAAAAAGGAAAAGTAACGTTTGGAGAAGTGTACCTTGTGTTAAAAGGAAATCAAAAAAGGCTTGTTGTAAAAAATATTACCTCACAAGGAATCGGAGCTGCTATTCCAATTCATGATCATTTGTATTTTAAATTCATTTCTTCTTCTCATTCGCAATAATATGAAAAAACGTCAGCTTATAAGCTGACGTTTTTATTTATAATGTAATATTTGCTGTTTTTGATAAGAAATCTTCTGTTGGATAGTAGCTGTTTTTTACAAGAACATTCGGTCCGAGGCATTTTACTGCAGGACAGTGACAGCTTAATGATTTTGCTGTTTTTGAAGCACTCCATTTGTCATACGCTTCTTGTAGTGTGTTTGTTTGTACGTTACCTAGAAGAGGAACATCACCGAAATCAGTTACAATAATATTTCCATCGAAAATGTTAACGTTTAAACGAGAACGGCCATCTGGATCGTTACGAACTGTTACATTTTTGCTTTCTTGTAATTTCTTAAATGTGACGATGTCTCGCTCGTCATCGCTACAAGCGTAGAAAGGTAAAGTCCCAAATAACATCCATACATTTTCATCGCGAATTTCTAGTAAATGCTCAATTGCATCACGAATTTCAGCTTTTGTTAAAATTTCTAGATTGCTCGCAAAATCACTCGGATACATTGGATGAACCTCGTGACGTTTACAGCCCATCTCTTCGACAATTTGACGATGAATATGTTCCATGTGCGGTAGAGTTCGTTTATTCAGCATCGTTTCGGCTGATACGAGTACACCGGCATCTGATAGAGCTTTACTATTTGTAATCATTCTTTCGAATAATTTTGCACGTTGTTCATAAGTAGGTTTACGTTCCATCATTGCAAATCCACCTTCAACGAAGTCATCGATTGTTCCCCAGTTATGAGATATATGCAATACGTCTAAATAAGGAATAATTTGTTCGTAACGTGCTAAATCTATAGTTAAGTTTGAGTTGATTTGAGTGCGAACGCCTCTTTCATGGGCGTATTTTAAGAGTGGTGTTACATAGTTGTCGACGGATTTCTTTGAAAGCATTGGTTCTCCGCCAGTAATACTTAAAGAACGTAAATGAGGAATCTCATCTAATCGTTTTAATAAAAGCTCCATTGGAAGCGGATTTGGATCTTTCGGCTGTAATGTGTAACCAACAGCACAATGCTCGCAACGCATATTGCATAACGTTGTCGTTGTAAACTCAACGTTTGTTAATAGTAGTTTGCCGTACTCTTCAAGGTCCATATACGCTTCCCATGGATCGTAAGAAGGAGTAATCGGCTTCATTTTTTGTGATATCGTCATATGAAATACTCCTTTGACTATTGAAATAACAATTTGTCCATTCTCTATAATAGAAGAATATGTACTTTTTATAAAGTGAAACTTTTTTTTGGGAAAAAGAGAGAGGGCTTACATTTGAATGAATGACTGTGACAAAATTGATGAAATTACATATCCATAACAATCATTTTTGCGGTATAATAAAAGCAACTCGAATTAAAAGGAGAGTGCCTTCATGGGAAAAGCAATTGAAGATAAAGATTCACAATTAGTATATTTAAAAGAACGTTTAAATATGTTCATTGAAGTAATTGATACAATTGAACCTGAAGAAGTAGAGTTAGAAGATGTAGATCGTCTTCTTGCGATGTTAGATGAATTAGAATTAAAATGTGAGCAATTTAAAAAAGACGAATAATATATTAAAAAGGCTGCCAATGTAAAATTGGCAGCCTTTTTCTGTATGGATAATAGAAGGACGGTAGAAAAAAAGGTATAATCAAGTTGTGAAAAATTTCATTTAACCGCAAATAGCGGGATAAATAAAGAGCTGAAGAATATAATAATGGAATTTTCATTTCATAACGTTTTGGTAGCGTTCACAATTGAGGGGGAAGTAACAATGGAAAAGCTTCAAGAAAGCATGTATCAACTAATTGTTGAAACGTCAACGAACTTACCGAAAGATGTTCGTCGTGCGATTCAACAAGCGAAAGAACGAGAAAATGCAGGGACTCGTTCTGCGATGGCACTTGGCACAATTACGAATAATATTAAAATGGCTGATGATAACATCTCGCCAATTTGCCAAGATACAGGGATGCCAACGTTTAAAATTTATACACCAGTTGGTGTGAATCAACTAAAGTTGAAGGAAGCTATCTATCATGCGCTTGAGCGGGCGACAAAAGATGGTAAACTTCGTCCCAATTCTGTTGATTCTCTTTTTGGAGACAATAGTGGAAATAATTTAGGACCAGGTACACCGGTTATTAAGTTTGAACAATGGGAAAAAGATTATATTGATGCACGTTTAATCCTAAAGGGCGGTGGCTGTGAGAATAAAAATATTCAGTATAGCTTACCGTGTGAATTAGAAGGACTTGGACGCGCTGGCCGTGATTTAGAAGGGATTCGTAAATGCCTTCTTCATGCAGTATATCAAGCACAAGGTCAAGGGTGTAGTGCAGGTGTAATTGGTGTTGGTATCGGGGGAGACCGCACATCAGGTTACGAATTAGCAAAAAATCAATTATTCCGTACATTAGATGATGTCAATCCAGTATCAGAGCTACAAAAACTTGAAGAGTACGTATTAGAAAATGCGAATAAGCTTGGCATTGGTACGATGGGATTTGGCGGAGAAACAACTTTACTTGGTTGTAAAATTGGTGTGTATAACCGTCTGCCAGCTAGCTTCTACGTATCTGTTGCATATAATTGCTGGGCATATCGCCGCCTTGGCGTAACAATCCACCCTGAAACAGGTGAAATTATGGATTGGCTATATCAAGAAGGTGACGATACACTTCAGCAAGAAGCACAAGAAAAAACAGAGCAACGTGAGATTGTATTACAAGCACCAATTACAGAAGAGCAAATTCGTGAACTTCGCGTTGGTGATGTTGTAACAATTAATGGCATGATGTATACAGGTCGTGACGCAATCCATAAGCATTTAATGGATAACGATTGTCCAGTAGATTTAAAGGGACAAGTTATTTATCACTGTGGTCCAGTTGTCGTGAAAGATGAAAATGAAAACTGGCAAATTAAAGCGGCAGGTCCAACGACAAGTATTCGTGAAGAACCGTACCAAGGCGATATTATGAAGAAATTCGGTATTCGCGCTGTCATTGGAAAAGGTGGTATGGGTACGAAAACATTAGCAGCTTTAGAAGAACACGGTGGTGTATATTTAAATGCAATTGGCGGTGCAGCACAATACTATGCTGAATGTATTAAAGAAGTAAAAGATGTTGATTTCTTACAATTTGGTATTCCAGAGGCAATGTGGCATTTACGTATCGAAGGATTTAAAGCAGTTGTAACGATGGATTCTCATGGTAATAGCTTACATGCAGATGTTGATAAAACATCACTTGAAAAATTAGCTAGTTTTAAAGAGCCAGTATTTAAGTAAACAAAAATGCATCTCGAATCATTCGAGATGCATTTTTTTGGTATATATAGAAAAACATGTTCAGCATGAAAGAATGCACAGCAACAGAAACTACAAGTACGATTATATATGGAAAGGAGACTATTTATGAAATATAAATGGTTATATATCGGTCTCATTTTTTCAATTATGATGGCACTTGTTCCAGTTTCGGCATTAGCTTATACAAATACTCCACATAACTGGGGGATTCCGCGTCCTAAAAATGAAACAGTACCAGATGCAGGAAAGTTATATACAGATTTACTACAAAAAAATGGCGGTTTTTATTTAGGCGATACGAAGAAAAAAGATATTTATTTAACATTTGATAATGGATATGAGAATGGATACACAGGGAAAATCTTAGACGTATTAAAAGAGAAAAAAGTACCAGCCACTTTCTTTGTAACGGGGCATTACATTAAAACACAAAAAGATTTATTGTTAAGAATGAAGGATGAAGGACACATTATTGGAAACCATTCGTGGAGTCACCCTGATTTCACAGCGGTAAATGATGAGAAACTTCGTGAAGAATTAACGAGTGTAACGGAAGAAATTAAAAAAGTAACTGGGCAAAAAGAAGTGAAATATGTACGTCCTCCGCGCGGCGTATTTAGTGAAAGAACGTTAGCTCTTACGAAAGAAATGGGTTACTATAATGTATTTTGGTCACTTGCATTTTTAGATTGGAAAGTAGATGAACAAAGAGGATGGCAATATGCGCATAATAATGTTATGACGATGATTCATCCAGGATCTATTTTATTACTTCATGCAATATCAAAAGATAATGCAGAAGCACTTGCAAAAATCATTGATGATTTGCGCGAGAAAGGGTATGATTTTAAAAGTCTAGATGACTTAGTAAAAAGCAATCAACCGTAAGCATGTATGCTTGCGGTTTTCTCATGCTATAATGATGTGTAAAAAGGATGGGGAAACGTATGTGGAGCGAACATGTTACGTTGGAGTATCCGTATCATTTTGAAGAAGTGTTAAAACGTTTATCTTTTGATCCTCTTAACGTCATTCAATTAGATGAGAAAGTTATTTATGTCCCGATTTGTATAGACGAGGAACAGATTGTTGTTCGCTTGCAAGGGATTGGTACTGTTCAAAATCCACAGTTTTGGATTTCTAGTCAGACAGGAGATCCAGAGAAAGTCATGAAACGAATGAGAGCCATTTTTCATTGGAATGAACCGTTTCAAGATATACAAACTCATTTTTTAAACACATCATTACGTCCACTATTTGAAACATATGCTTATACTCCAATTATTTTAGAGTTTGATTATTTTGCTTGTCTTCTTCGCTGTATCATTCATCAACAAATAAATTTGAAATTTGCTACTGTGTTAACAGAAAAGTTTGTGAAACGATATGGAACAGAGAAGAACGGTGTATTCTTTTTCCCCACTCCAGAAATAGTAGCAAATATTTCAATAGAGGAATTGAGAGAGCAGAAGTTTAGTCAGCGAAAGGCTGAATATATAGTAGGATTAGGTCGAAGTATTGTCAGCGGTACATTAAATTTAGCGAGTATAGAAACCAGGGCGGAAGAAGAGGTTTCAGCACAATTGTTACCAATTAGGGGGATTGGTACATGGACAGTGCAAAATTTTTTAATGTTTGGGCTTGGACGGAAAAATATGTTTCCGAAAGCGGACATTGGGATTCAGCGTGCAGTGCAAGGTGTATTTCAATTAGATGATAAACCTGATGATGCATTTTTAGAAAAAGTGAAACAAGAGTGTGAACCATACTGCAGTTATGCAGCGTTATATTTATGGAAAAGTATAGAGTAGAGGTGTAATAATGATACAAAAGCAACATGAGAGTAAGTTGGAAGTTGGTCAAACGTTTCCTGTGACAATTAAACGTCTTGGGATTAACGGAGAAGGCGTTGGTTATTTTAAGAGACAAGTTGTTTTCATTCCAGGGGCATTACCAGGGGAAGAAGTTGTTGCAGAAACAACGAAAATTCAGCGTGGCTTCGCTGAAGCGAAAGTGAAAAAAGTTCGTAAAGCTTCACCGCATCGTGTGAAAGCACCATGTCCGGTATATGAAGAGTGTGGCGGTTGTCAGCTGCAACATTTAGATTATAAAGAACAATTAAATCAAAAGCGTGATATCGTTGTACAAGCATTTGAGAAGTATATGAACAACAGTTTGGAAGAAAAAATTCGTCCAACGCTTGGTATGGAAAATCCATGGCATTATCGTAATAAGAGTCAATTACAAGTAGGACGTAAAGACGAAAAGGTTATTACAGGGCTGTATAAACAAAACTCACATCAGTTAATTGATATTGCTCACTGTATGATTCAACATAAAGCAACGAATGAAGCGACAAAAGTTGTAAAACGTATATTAGAAAAATTAAATGTTTCTATTTATAATGAGAAAAAGCAAAAAGGTTTAGTACGTACAATTGTGACACGTACTGCAGTGCAAACAGGGGAAGTACAAGTTACACTTATTACAACAAAAGAAGAACTGCCAAATAAGGAGCAGTTTATCGCAGAAGTACAAAAGCAGATGCCAGCTGTAAAATCAATTATGCAAAATGTAAACTGGCGTAAAACATCTGTTATTTTCGGTGATAAAACATTTAAATTAGCTGGAAAAGAAGTAATTCAAGAAACACTAGGTGATTTATCATTTGAATTATCAGCACGTGCATTCTTCCAGTTAAATCCAGAACAAACGGTTGTTTTATACGATGAAGCGAAAAAAGCAGCTGCTTTAACAGGCGATGAGAAGATTGTAGATGCGTATTGTGGTGTTGGTACAATCGGTCTTTGGCTTGCAAATGATGCAGCGGAAGTACG
This sequence comes from Bacillus sp. CH140a_4T, assembly GCF_008923725.1. Lineage (GTDB taxonomy): Bacteria > Bacillota > Bacilli > Bacillales > Bacillaceae_G > Bacillus_A. The sequence continues at coordinate 58,610 of NZ_WBPF01000023.1, read as the reverse complement.
TGGTATGGATGTAATTCCAGAAGCGATTGAAGATGCAAGAAAAAATGCGAAGCGTCACGGATTTACAAATACGAAATATGAAGCAGGTAAAGCTGAACAATGGTTACCGAAATGGGTAAAAGAAGGATGGCGTCCAGATGTAATTGTTGTCGATCCACCTCGTACAGGTTGCGATGATAAATTACTGGAAACAATTTTAAAAGTGAAACCAAAACAAGTTGTTTACGTATCTTGTAATCCTTCTTCATTAGCACGTGATGTACAAGCATTAATGAAGAGTTATGAAGTGGAATATGTACAACCAGTTGATATGTTCCCACATACAGCTCATGTAGAAAATGTAGTGAAGCTTGTTAGAAAGTAAAGTTTATTCATATTCCCTCACGATATGAGGGAATATTTTCTATGAAGGAGAGTAAAATGATTAATTATAAATTAACGATTCAGTACGATGGTGCACGTTTTAAAGGATGGCAACGTCTAGGTAATAACGATAATACGATTCAAGGAAAAATCGAAAGTGTCATATCTGAAATGGTCGGAAAAGAAATTGAAATTATCGGTTGTAGTAGAACAGACGCTGGTGTGCATGCTTTGAATCAAGTTGCTAACTTTCAAAGTGATGAGAAGTTAGTGGAACATAAAGTGAAAAAATATTTGAATCAATATTTACCAAATGATATTAGCATTACGAACGTAGAAGAAGTTCAAGATCGCTTCCATGCTCGTTACAATTCTAAAGCAAAAACATATCTTTATAAAATTTGGAATGAAGAGCATACGAATCCGTTTATGCGTAAATACAGCATGCACGTGAATAAAAAATTAAATGTGAAAAACATGAAAGAAGCTGCGAAACATTTAGTTGGTTCACATGACTTTACTGCTTTTTCAAATGCGAAATCAAAGAAAAAGTCTATGGTTCGAGAAGTATATACACTTGAAGTGATGGAAGAGGCAGGATTCGTACAAATTAGAGTAAGTGGTAACGGATTCCTTCATAATATGGTGCGCAAAATTGTTGGAGCATTAATTGAAGTTGGATTAGGACAATTAGATGCGGACGCAATCCCAAATATTTTAGAGGAAAAACAACGTAATCAAATTAATTGTCTTGCTGAGGCGAGTGGTTTGTATTTGGAGAATGTTGAGTTTTAAAAGATATGGATATGAAAAAAAGCACTCATGTGAGTGCTTTTTTTATGCTGATGCAGCCGTTTTATCTTTTCGGAAAATCCCCATTAATCCTCCGATTAATAATAAAACACCGGGTAATAAGTAAATAACAGAAATACAAATAAATCCGCCAATAGCAGCGATTGTCATCATAATACCACCTGCTTTAGCTTTACTTTTAACCATAATGCATCCAACAATTCCTAAAATTGAAAGAGCTACAGCAGCCCAGCCTAAGCCAATAATTTGATTGGCTCCGTCAGCTTCAACTGCTGCTCCGACGCCGCCGATAAATAAAGCGATAAATGCACATAAAATCCCGAATATACCACCGATTAGTCCTAATACAAATTCTGTTGTTCTTTTCATAGTAACCACCTTTTAAAAAATATCTATTAGCTTTTTCATCCAACTCATAATTTGTTAGTTCAAACATAATTGAAGTTTATATAAATAATCTTCAATTATGTTGAAATGTCAGATTTAGAACTTATATGATAACAAACATAATGAATACTGAATGTCGAAATTTGTCGATGGAGTGAAAGAGTATTTATTCTGTATATAATCAATTTTAAATTAAGTTTTGAGGTAGAGGGAATATAAAGAAAAAACACGAGAGTAGTAAACATCTCGTGTTTAAATACGATAATTAACTTTGTCGGTTTAAGAAGATTTCTCTTTCTTCATACGTATCTTCAAATTCCAAAAAGCAGCAAGCATAATAGCTGCAAAGGAACCGCTAATTGTTGCTAATAGCTTTGCATAAGGATAGGTATTCATGTTAATGAGTAGCATCATACATAGAAGGGTAGGGAAGAAGGCTAAGTATTGTAATAACTTTAATCTTTTATCATTACTCATATATATCGTTCCTTTCTAGTATGTTATATGTTTATTGTAGCATATTTTACCAATTTATATTTACAATTGGAAGCAGATTTATTCTGCATTAACAGGCAATAAAAGTCCAATTGGTGAGGGGGGGACAAAACCTCCACAGATTAAAGCTTCACTTCATTTCATATGTGTAAATGCAATTTTTTAATTCGATATTGTAAGTTTTGCCTACTTAATCCCAAAAACTTTGCAGCCTGTGAGATATTACCGTGGTACTCTTTCAGAATTTGATTGATGTAGTTCTTCTCCATTGCCTCTATTGTGTGCTTTAACGTTTTAGGTGTATCAGCATCGTTATTAGTTAGGGAAGGTTGCATATTGAATTCTTTTTTTATTTGTTCACGAAAGCGAGTGGGAAGATGAAACGCTGTAATGATATTTTCATCTTCAACTAAATTCATCGAACCTTCAATGATATGTTCCAATTCTCGTACGTTTCCAGGCCAATCATATGCATACAAAAATTCTCTTACATGTACATCTAGATCCGTTACGCCAAGTCCAAATTGAATGTTGTACTTTTCGATAAAGTGCTGCACAAGATCAGGAATATCTTCTTTTCGTTCACGTAAAGGCGGAAGACATAAAGTAACGACGCTTAATCGGTAATATAAGTCTTCCCGTAATCGATTGTGTGTAATAGCTTCAAGAGGATCTTCATTAATAGTTGCTATAATACGAACATCAATTTCTTTTTCTTGTGTGCCTCCGATTCTTCGTATTGTTTTTTCTTGTATAGCTCGTAGTAACTTCGCTTGAAGAGCTGGACCTAATGAGTTGATCTCATCTAATAATAAAGTGCCTCCGTTTGCCTCTTCAAATAAACCAGCTTTATCGATGGCTCCTGTAAATGCACCTCGGTTCGTACCAAATAATAAGCTTTCCATGAGTGTATCAGGTATGGCGGCACAATTTTGTGAAATAAATGGTTTTGTTGAACGCTGACTTTCATTATGGATGCTTTGTGCAAATAGTTCTTTACCGGTTCCTGTTTCTCCTACGAGAAGTATGGATGAGGATGTGCGAATGACTCTCTTTGCTTCTGTAATGACGGATTGAATAGCACTAGAATCACCGATTATGTGATCAAAGGTAAACTTATTATTTTGTTTTCGAGAAAGGTTCGTTTTCATTGTTTGTTTGGAATGGCTAATCTCTGTTGAAATTTCAATAGCGCCTTTAATTTTTCCGTTTTCTATTATAGGGAAAGTGTTGTTAATCGTCGTAATTTCTTGTCCTTTATTGTTAAAATACGTTTGTTTTATATTTTTGTTTGTTTTTCCTAATTTTAATGCCTCTATAAGAGTACTATTTTTATTTTCTTCAAATGCGAATACTTCTAAAGGACTTTTATATAGCACATCTGAGCGTTCCATTGATTCAATTTCCATCATTTTGCGGTTATAGATAATCGTTTTACTTTCCTCATTAATAATATGAATCCCGATATCGAGCTCATTGAGTAAAGTTTCATATAGCATATTCATTTCAATGATCTGTTTAAAATTAATTTCTTCTGTACGCATAGATTATCTTCTCCTCATTTCACCCTATGAAGACTGACTTTTTATAATTTTATTAAAATTCTTATAAAATCGCAAAATTTTTTTGCTATTTTCCTTTTAAAACTTCTAAAATGATAGAAAAATTTTGCGGTTATGAAGATTTTTTTTGAGAAACCTTCATTTTAAATAGGAATTGGAGATTGGTACGCATTTTGCATAAATAATAGTTGAAATCTCTAAAGGAGGGATATGCAACGTTTCAGTAGCAATTAATAAGAAGGAGGAGTTTATAAAGTGAAGACGGTTATAGAAGGCGTGTATAGTCCTTGTTACGGGAAAGTAGAGAAGCTATTTGTTGCGGAAAGTTCATACGTATACGAGTGGGAGAAATTAGCGTTAATTGAAACAATAGATAAACAGAAAGTAGAAATTAAGGTAGGAATCAGTGGGTATATCGAATCATTAGAAGTAGTAGAAGGACAAGCTATCGCTGATAAAAAGTTATTAATAACAGTGAGGGATGATCTTTTAATAACAGGTAGTGATTAATCTATGTATTTTGCTCTTTTCAATAATTATTTTTATCCCGCATTAATGGGCAGTAAGACCCCCCACCTCAAAATTCAGCGAAAGCAAAGAAGTTAGATGGGGGATCAACTGCCCATAAAAGCCCGATTGGTTCAACTAATAATCAGTGGGGGATGAAGAAAATCCCCACTGATTAAAGTTTCACTTTATTATGAATGATTTTAAAAACGCTTACATGAAATGGGTTTCCAAAGGAAAAAGGGGGGATTTATATGATGGATCAAAACCAAGGATTAAAACGGGAATTGAAAAGCAGGCACATATTTATGATTGCACTTGGAGGAGTTATTGGTACCGGTCTTTTTTTAGGGTCTGGGTATACAATTCATGAAGCTGGGCCTGGAGGAGCGATTGTAGCGTATCTTGTTGGAGGGTTTGTTATGTATTTAACGATGCTCTGTCTAGGAGAGTTAGCTGTTGCGATGCCCGACGCAGGATCTTATCAAACGTATGCTACGAAGCACATTTCCCCTGCAGCGGGTTATGTAGTTGGATGGATGTCGTGGTTAAACTGGTCTGCTACGATAGGTATTGAACTGATTGCAGTTAGTATTTTAATGAAACGATGGTTTCCTGATGTACCGTCATGGATTTGGTGTGTAGTGTTTGCGGTGCTTCTCTTTGCTATTAATGCGTTATCTTCAAGAAGTTTTGCAGAAGTTGAATTTTGGTTTGCAAGTATTAAAGTCATTACAATCATTGCATTTATTATTTTAGGCGGGGCAGCAATGTTTGGTTTTCTAGATATGAAAGGAAATGAACCAGCACCGATGTTCTCTAGCTTTACTGATTATGGTGGGGTGTTTCCAAATGGATTATCAGCCATTTTAATTACGATGATTGCAGTTAATTTTTCCTTCCAAGGAACGGAACTAGTTGGTATTGCAGCTGGAGAGAGTGAAAATCCAGAGAAAACGATCCCGAAGGCAATTAATAATACAGTTTGGCGTATACTTGTGTTCTTTGTATTATCTATTTTCATTCTTGCGGGATTATTCCCATGGCAGCAAGCAGGAGTGATAGAAAGTCCATTCGTAGTTGTCTTTGATAAAATTGGTATTCCTTATGCAGCTGATATTATCAATTTCGTTATTATTACAGCGGTTCTATCCGTTGCGAATTCAGGATTATATGCAACTTCTCGTATGCTATGGTCTATGTCTAATCAAGGAATGATTAGTCCAATTTTCGGTAAGTTATCTAAAAATGGTGTTCCTATTTATGCATTGATTGTAAGTACAATTGTAGGTTGCCTTTCATTACTATCAGGTATTTATGCGGAAGATACAGTTTATTTATGGCTACTTTCTATTGCCGGGTTCGGGGCGATATTAGTTTGGGCATCTATTGCTCTATCTAACTTATTGGCTAGAAGGTCATACATTAAGCAGGGCAGGGATGTGAAGGACTTGAAATTTAAAACACCGCTGTATCCATTCGTACCATTGCTTGCGTTAGTATTAAATGTAACAGTAATTGTTGGTATGGCTTTTATTCCAGAACAAAGAATGGCATTATATTGTGGTATTCCATTTATGATTGTTTGTTTACTGTTTTACCGTGCGACAAGAAATAGGGCACGTAAGGTAGAACATATTAAAAAAGCAAATACAACAGAGGCAGAAAGTTTATAAATATATTAGAAACTTATGCTAAAAAAAGAGACTGTAAAATTGTAAACAGTCTCTTTTTTTGTGAAAATAAAGCTGGGAACATACTACGTATGCAAAGGGGAATGAGCGATGAAGCAAGAAGTTTCACAGCTGTTAAAACAAATAGATTTAAGGAAAGAGGAATTACTAGAACTTACAAAAACATTAATTCGTTTTGAAACACCAGCACCGCCGGCGAGAAATACAAATGAGGCGCAAGAATTTGTTGCCCATTTTCTAAGAAAACGAAATTTTAGTGTAGATAAATGGGATGTATATCCGAATGACCCGAACGTTGTTGGGATGAAAAAAGGAATAGAAAGTGACACACATAAAAGTCTTATTATTAATGGACATATGGATGTAGCTGAAGTGTCAGCAGATGAGGCGTGGGAGACTAATCCGTTTGAGCCTTTTATAAAAGATGGTTGGTTAGTTGGGCGGGGTGCGGCAGATATGAAAGGTGGACTGGCTGGGGCACTATTTGCTATTCAGCTTTTACAAGAAGCCGACATTGAATTACCTGGAGATTTAATCGTTCAATCCGTAATTGGAGAAGAAGTTGGAGAGGCAGGTACACTTCAATGCTGCAAAAGAGGTTATGATGCTGATTTTGCAATCGTAGTGGATACGAGTGATTTGCGTATGCAAGGGCAGGGTGGCGTAATTACTGGATGGATTACTGTGAAAAGCCCTCAGACGTTTCATGATGCAACCCGCAGGCAAATGATTCATGCTGGAGGACGTTTATTCGGAGCGAGTGCGATTGAAAAAATGATGAAGGTTGTGCAAAGTTTACAAGAGTTAGAGCGTCATTGGGCAGTCATGAAAACATATGAAGGCTATCCATCTGGAACAACAACGATTAATCCAGCTGTTATTGAAGGCGGACGGCATGCAGCGTTTATTGCGGATGAGTGCCGATTATGGATAACGGTGCACTTCTATCCGAATGAAACACATGAACAAATAATAAAAGAAATTGAAGAATTTATTGGGAAAGTAGCGGCTGCCGATCCATGGTTAAGTGAAAATCCACCACAATTTAAGTGGGGCGGAGAATCAATGATTGTGGATCGTGGCGAAATTTTTCCTTCTTTAGAAGTGGATAGTGAACATGCAGCAGTAAAAACGCTTAGCTCAGTACACGAATCAATTCTATCTAAAAATGCAATTTTAGATATGTCTGCAACGGTAACGGACGGTGGTTGGTTTAGTGAATTTCATATTCCAGCTGTTATTTACGGACCTGGTACATTAGAAGAAGCTCATTCAATAAATGAGAAAGTTGAAGTAGAACAGTTAATTGAATTTACAAAAGTAATAACAGCGTTTATATATGAATGGTGTCATACGAAAAAATAGATTAGTATGTTGAAATCGTACAGGTATGTATACTTGTACGATTTTTTAGTGAACTATTTCAGGGTTGAACAGAAACAACTGAAATAGTTCTTTATATTTCTATGTCTTTCGTTTTAGTTTAATTAATTTCTCTTTCGCTAATTCAACAGCAATTGCATCATCTAAATAGCCAATCGGAAAGAGATAATCGGGGATAATGTCTGTTGATAAAATGAAATACAATAATGCGCCTCCGAGAACTGCCCGCTCGTCTTTTCGAATCGTTTCATTGCAAAATTGTTGATACATATCCGTTAATTGCTCAATGAAAGGACCAGCGCTATCAATTTGTTCTAGCTTGCTCGCGAAACTTTCATGAATACGTTTTTCACCTTCTGTTGTCTGAGCATAGCGTTCATAGTTTTCAAGTTCTTGTTTTACGCGAGTTGTTGTATAGTCGAAATCGAATAAGTTAGAGGATTGCAGCGTTTGCTGAATTGTATCAAGAGATGTGTACATATCCGTCTTTTCTTTATTAATGTGAGGAGAATCAGGATACATTTCATCAAATAACAATTGGGGTGGAACTTGCAGACATTCTGCAAATTTTTGTAGATGTTTTTGTTTTGGTGGTTGTTTACCATTCATAATTCTTGAGATTGTTGCGGGATCAATATTTGTAAGCATTCCTAATTGGCGCATGGATAAGGCACGTTCTTTTAAAAGTTTTTTTATTAATGTACTAAGCCGCTCATTTGGATTTTCTTTAGGCATAGTGAAGGCACTCCTTTTTTATTGTTGAAAAAATGTTGAGCATTTATTACATGTATATGAAACAGACAGGCACAGTTGCTCAACATTTTCATAATATGCATGGAAAAGTGAGAAAAAGGGGTGGCTGTTTATGAGTACGGCAGGTCTATTTTCAATTTTTTTAATCGGGATTGCTTCTAATTTAGATAATGCAGGTGTTGGGATTGCATATGGCATTCGTAAAATTCGAATTTCGTGGCTTAACAATTTTATCATCGCATTTTTTGGGTTTTTATTTACTTTATTAGCTGGCTTTTTGGGGAACTGGATAGCGCTATTTATTTCAGAGTTTACTGCAAACCTAATTGGAGCAATTGTTTTAGGTATAATCGGTGTATTCGTTTTGTGCCAGCCTTTCTTGGGGCAAAGAAATACTGTAGGTTCTAAAGATGGTAATATACTTATGGGCATTTTACGTGATCCAGAAAAAGCAGATTTTGATGGTTCTAAAACAATTAGTTTTTCAGAAGCAATTGTTTTAGGGATTGCGTTGTCTATTAATAATATCGCAGGTGGATTTGATGCTGGGGTAACAAACTTGAATCTATGGCTTACAGCAACTATTTCTGGGGTGTTTAGTTTTATTTGTATTAGTGGTTTTACGTATGTAGGAAAACGATTTTTAGCAGAATACTTAGGGAAATGGGCTACTGTTATTGCGGGTGTACTATTAATTCTTATTGGAATTGATCAGCTGTTGTAAGGAGAACAGAAAACAATGTTCGAGTATTTCCTTGGGAATACGGCAAAGGATTGCATATATCGACGTACTTTTCTCCATACTAATACGGATTTCTTTTAAAGAAAGGGGGATCCGTATGGGACGAGGAAAAGCATTTGATCATAAGAAAAAAGGGCATGACCATCAACAGCCTAAAGGTGCGTTCGTTCATAAAGATGTAAATGAACATACTTTAGAAGAGGAAGAGCTACCAGTAAATATTGAGACGTATAAAAATAGTTTGAAAAAACATTAAAAGCACCTACATAGGTGCTTTTTAGCGTATATCTTCAATTAGTTGTTCAGATTCTTCGTGCATGCTGTATTCACTTAAAACTTGAATGCAAAGCCACTTTAATTCTTCGATCGTATGTTCAAGTTCTTCAGGAAGTACATGATGAATGTCTTCAAGTCCCATTCCGAAATGAATAAGTTCAAGTACTTGATCATCGATGTTTCGATCCATTAGTAGTTCAAGTACTTCTAAATTGAATATGTATCGGTGAGCTTCATCGAGTGAAACCACTTTTAACTTTAGGCTTTCTACAATACTCAATATAAAAAGAAGAATTGTTTTTTCAAGAACAGGCTGTTTTCCCATTTGAAATATTAGTTTCATCTTTCGCACCTCCACATATAGCGCTAGGTTGTACTATACTATTCAGGAGAGGGGAGCAAATATGCATGATATAGAGAAACTTTCAGTACGGTTTTTGTAAGGGGATTGATAGCAGATAAAATTAAGGTATTTATGAAATGAAAAAATCCTGCTAGTATAGCAGGATAACTCTGAATTAAAAAATGCTCCATCCTTCTTGAGCAGAAAGAAGTTCAAGAATTTTAAAACCAGCGATACTATTTCCGTTTGCATCTAAAGCCGGTCCGAAAAGACCAATTCCCATTTCTCCTTTTACGCAGCCGAAAATGCCACCAGCTACACCACTTTTTGCGGGGATACCAACGCGAATCGCAAATTCACCAGACTCGTTATACATACCGCATGTAACCATAAATGTTTTACAGATTTTTGTAATATGTTTAGGGATAATTTGTTTTTTCTTATATGGATCATAGCCATCCATCGCAAAAATTAAGCCGATACGTGCTAAATCGATACAGTTTACTTCAACTGCACATTGACGAGTGTATAAATCCATAAGTTCTTCAATATCACAATCGATAATTCCGTTTTGTTTCATATAGTAACAAAGTGAACGGTTTAAGTAAGCTGTCTCTAATTCTGAATTGGCAACTTTAGAAGAATAATTAATAGTAGGATTATCTGTTATTTCACGTACAAAATGAAGGATGCGCTCCATTTTTGCTTCATTATCGTTTCCTGCTAACATGCTTGTAATAGCTAGTGCTCCTGCATTAATCATTGGATTAAGTGGCTTAGAAGGACTTGTCGTTTCTAACTTAATAATAGAATTAAATGGATCGCCAGTCGGCTCCATTCCAACTTTAGAAAATACATATTCTTCACCACGATCTAAAAGGGCAAGTGCAAGTGTAATTACTTTTGAAATACTTTGAAGAGTAAATAGTGTCTGTGAGTTGCCAGCATGGATGTATTCTGTTTCTTTATGGAAAATGGCAATCCCTAAATCATCTGGATTTGCATTTCCTAGTTCGGGGATATAAGTAGCAAGCTTTCCTTTTTTCGTATATGGTTTTACTTGTTCTAACAACTGTTGTAAGTTGTTTGTTTCAATGCACTGCATAGTACCAACGCTCCTATTTCGAATTAACTACGTTTACTTTTCCCGATATGCTCGGAAATAAATAATAACATGAAAAAGTGGAATGATAAAACGAAAGTTACATGTTCTATAGTAGGTATTTCGTTTCGAGTATTCTATATTAAAAAGGATAATTTTCCTTTTATATAACAGTTTGGAAATAGGAGATTTATCCATAAAAAATTCAAAAATAAAAACTACACATCTATACAACTATATGTTATTATGGTTATGTAAATAGAAAGCGTTTTCTAAGGCGTACTTATAATGATAACGATTTCATAAATTTGATAGGGGGAATTAAAATGTTGCAGTTTCTACAACGTATTGGTAAAGCATTAATGCTTCCAATCGCCGTACTACCAGCAGCAGGATTATTGCTTCGTTTAGGGCAACCAGATGTATTTGATATTCCTGTTATGGCACAGGCCGGTGCAGCAGTTTTTGATAATTTAGCACTTATTTTTGCAATTGGTATTGCAATCGGTCTTTCAGTTGATGGTAGTGGTGCAGCAGGTCTTGCAGGTGCAATTGGTTATCTAGTTATGAAAAACAGTATTGATGCACTTAGTAAGGGATATTCTACTGTAGAATTACAAGATAAATTAGGCAAAGTTCAAGATTTAATAGGTAATAGCGCTAATGTAGATCCATCTAAGCTTGCAGATACAATGACACAGGTATCTAAGGCAGCCGAATTATCGACTAAAGTGGATATGAAAGTTTTAGGTGGTATTATTGTCGGTGTTATAGCAGGACTTCTTTATAATAAATTCCATAAGATTAAACTTCCAGAATGGTTAGGGTTCTTTGCTGGAAAACGTTTCGTTCCGATTGTTACATCGGTTGTGATGTTACTATTAGGAATTCTATTCGCACAAATTTGGCCAGCAATTCAAAATGCTATCGATGCATTAGCTCATGGAATTGTTAATTTAGGTGCAGTTGGTTCAGGTCTATTTGGTTTATTAAATCGTCTATTGATTCCAATCGGTTTACACCACGTAATGAACACATACTTCTGGTTCGTACTTGGTGACTTTACAAATGCAGCAGGTAATGTTGTAAATGGTGATATTGCTCGCTTCCTTGCAGGAGATAAAACAGCGGGTATGTTTATGACTGGTTTCTTCCCAGTTATGATGTTCGGTTTACCAGCAGCATGTTTCGCAATGATTGCGGCTGCTAAACCAGAAAACCGTAAAATGGTTACAGGTATGTTAGGTGGTCTAGCATTAACTTCATTCTTAACTGGTATTACAGAACCAATTGAATTCTCATTCATGTTCTTATCACCAGTATTATATGGTATTCATGCTGTATTAACAGGTCTGTCTCTATTCATTACAACAACACTCGGCATTCACGATGGTTTCACATTTAGTGCCGGTGCAATCGATTACTTCTTAAACTTCGGTATTGCAACAAAACCAGTATTACTCGCGGGAGTCGGTTTAATTTACGCAGTAATTTATTTCGTTGTATTCTACTTCTTAATTAAGAAATTCGACCTAAAAACTCCTGGTCGTGAAGACGAAGAGGAACTAGCTGAAGGTGAAGAAGCTCCAGTTGCAGGTTCAATTGGTGAAACTTACGTAGCAGCTTTAGGTGGAAAAGAAAACTTAACAGTTATTGATAACTGTGCAACACGTCTACGCTTACAAGTGAAAGATGCTGGTCAAGTAAACGAAGCAGCATTAAAACGTGCGGGTGCAAAAGGTGTTATGAAATTAAGTAACACGAGTGTCCAAGTTATCGTAGGTACAAATGTTGAATCTGTTGCCGATGATATGAAAAAACACGTATAAATAATGAGATAAGAGGATATCCAAAAAGATTGATAACATCAATTTTTTAGAGGATATCCTCTTTTTTTGTTAACAATTTAATAGCAATCTTACTTTTATAAATTTTCTTTTTCTTTTTTATACATATAGGTTGGTAATATGTGCAGTGCGTGATAAAGTAGGGATGACATAGAATGGAGTATCCATAATCTACTAAAAAAAATCTTTAGTAGAGGGAGTAAATTATTGTTGAGTAAGGGGAAAAAAGCAATCATGGATCAGGAAAAAAATAATGCGAATGGGAAAGCACGTCGGCCGATTGTATACATAAAAAGAACAATCATTCTCGTCTTACTATTTTCAGTTGTATATTTCATGTATACAAAAATTGTTGCGGATAATAAGAAAGAAGAAACTTTAAAAGCAGCAGCAGAAATGAAGAAACAAGAAGAGCTAAAAAAGAAAGAAGAAAAAAAGAAGCAAGAAGCACAAAAACAAAAAGAGCAGGAAGAACAAGTGAAGCAAGCGCAAGCTGTGGAGAAGCCTGCTGAGGGACCACCTCAAGAAATTAATGAAAACGCTCAATTAGATCAATATTTACAAAACGTAGGATTTAGCGGGACGGCTGTTATTGTAAAGAACGGAAAAGTTCTTTTAAATAAGGGATACGGTATGGCGAACAAAGAGAAACAAGTACCGAATAATTCAGAGACAACTTTTTATATTGGATCTATTTCAAAGGCGTTTGTAGCAACTGCTATTATGCAATTAAAAGATCAAAATAAATTAAGCGTAGAGGATACGGTTGCAAAGTATATTTCAGATTTCCCTCAAGGGAATGGGATTCAGTTAAAACATTTATTAACACATACATCAGGAATTCCAGAGTATGAGCAGGGAACAGAGGATATTTCTCATGAAGAATTGATAAAACGAATAGGAAAGCAAAAGCGTGTTGGGAGTCCAGGAGAGAAATGGAAATATTCCGATTCGAACTATTCGATACTTGCTTACATCGCTGAGAAGGTAAGTGGACAACCGTTAGAAGAGTATATTAAACAACATATTTTTGCTACTGTGGGTATGAAACATTCTGGTTTCGGTAAAGCGTTAGAGCAAACAAGGTTTCCATCGACAGGTTATAAAATAGTAAATAACAATATGACAACACCGAATATTCCAAGTATGTCACAACTATATGGTTGCGGTGATATATATACAAGTGCACATGATTTATATTTATTTAATGAAGCGCTCTTCTCTGGAAAGTTAATTTCAAAAGAGAGCTATGATCAAATGTTTACGGGCGGAAAAAAAGATTACGGGTTTGGATGGTACATAGACCCAGGAAGTTATTCGAATCACGGTGTAATGCCAGGATGGAATTGTTTAAATGGATTTAGTAAAAACGGAAGTGTGTATGTTGTTTTATTATCTAACATTCAAAATAACATTAAATCATTTGGTAAAGTGAATAACGACATTTACACGATGTTGCGAAATATTGAAGTGTAAGAGGCTATCCTTTTGGATAGTCTTTTTTATTGAGGAAGTGCATGTGCAATGAGATAATAAAAAAATGGAAAAGGGGGAGGGATATGAGTATACACAGGCATCACGCACGTAATGCAAAACGCATTTTTTTTGTATCTGTCATTGTATGGATTATCGTTGCAATTGCATTATTGATGGAATATAAAAAAGGGACGCTATTCACTTCGCAGAAAGAAAATCTGAAATTAATAGGTGTTGTACTACCGGCATTTGGATTATTAATATATAGCTTTATAGAAAAACGAAGATCAAAAATGCTCAAACAGGAAAATTATAATATAGAGACTTCTGAATTATTGGAGCAACAAAAATTTGTTGTTCGCAAAGAGGTAGGAGTATTTCAAGTAATAACGTACTTTGGATTAGATGGTAGTGCAGTAGGTTTTTTAAAAGAAGAGTATGATTTTGTTATGCAACGTGTATGGCAAGCTGTACTTTCTTTTTTTGTTAAGGGACTACATAAGCAACAATTTTATTTATATAATCACTCGGGAGAAAGATTGTTGCGTGTTCAAAAGAAGATGGGAGTATGCAACTTCTATATTTTTTCCGATGTAGAGGGAAAGAAAATTGGAGAATTGAAACAAGTACTAAGTTTAACAAAGTGGGAATGGATCTTTTTAGGAGTGGATGGTAAAGAATTTGGTAAAGTGACTGGGGACCTTTCAGCAACAATGCAGAAAATAGATTGGCGAGATGGAACAAATATAGATGTGAAAGAAGATGGTATTCCGTTAGAAACTGTTAAGTATTTCTCAGCAAGCGGTGGTTCTCTTGTTACAGCTTCTATAAGTGAACAAGCAGAATTACCACAAGCGGTTTATTATAGCGTAGCTGCCATTGTTACAATTGAAAATTAAAATATATAAAAAGATAGATGGGATACCATCTATCTTTTTTATGTGACTAGAAAAGATTGTTTCTTTGAAAAATGTATGCCTTACCTATCACAAAAAAAGCCTGCTTTGTATACATTAAGATGTATGAATGTAATTTTTATATTTTAAAAAATAATAGGAGGAGAAGTGTATGTGTCTGTTCAAAAAATATTGGCATAAATTATCCCGATTATTTAATAGACAATTAAGCTATTTTTTAGATGACAAATTATTACCTGCTGTGGAACGGCTTTTATTTTCGCAAAACTTCGCAAGGTTTATTCAAAGAAATTCAAAGAAAGCTACGGAAGAATTTATTGAATCAAGTCAATTTCAATCTATTATTTGTAACATATTAAAAGAATGTAATGCATCACCGTTTAAAGAAATTGCAAAGCAATATTTAGGTAAAAACGTTGAAATTACTGTAACGGTTGGACAGTTAACGGGTGTGATTGTAGCGGTTGGGGATGATTTCTTAACACTGCAAGAAGGAATAGGGACAGAAGTTTTATTACCATTTACAAGTATTATATCAATTAAAGAAGCGTAAGAAAGGAGACTTATATATGTTATTTACTGATGAATTGCGTAACCATGTTGGTGAGCTAGTGCAAGTTGTGACAGCGGCCGAAATTGTTGCAGGTATTCTGTTATCTGTGACGGACGGGGCAGTAAGTGTTCGGACTTCTCCATCTTATGGACCACCGGAAGATGTAGTTGTGCGTATTCCTATTATTTCTTATGTTCGCTTGGAAGGGTAAGAGTGATACAAGTATGAGAGTATCAGTTATTATTCCAGTTCATAACGAAGCGAGTACTTTATCACAAGTTTTAGTAGAAGTAGAGAAATTGAAACCTTATGAAATTATCGTAGTAGATAATGGATCGACAGATGGGACGAAAGAAATAGCGCTACAACAACATTGCCATGTCATTTATTATCAATATTCTCTTGGCAATGATGTTGGACGGGCAATTGGAGCAAGAGAAGCGAAAGGTGACATTGTTTTGTTTTTAGATGGTGACATTGTCATTGATAGTAAAGAGCTGCAACGTTTCGTAAAAGGAATTCAGCAAGGTCACCAAATTGTTGTGAATAATTTAACATGGTCCGTTTATTTAAAGATGAGACCGCATTATACGACAGTTAGCAAATGTATGTTGAATCGTTATTTGAATAAAAAAGAGCTTGTTGTTGGATCTTTAATCGCAATTCCACATGCAATGAGTAGGGAAGTTATTCAGAAATTTGGTTGGTGGAATTTAGCAGATCCAGCACTGTTTCAAGCGATGGCGATGTCTAGAGGAGTAGATATTGTCGATATGGCTTCGGTCGATGTTATTCATACAAATAAAGTGCGTCCTGTTCATACTGGTACATCACCCGGTTCTCCTTATCCGAAAGCGACTAGTCGTATTATGGGAGATCATTTACGTGCTTTGCAATATGTAATCGAAATATATGGTAAGCGTGGTGGTTTTTCGGAAGGAAATAGGGATAGAGGGTTTATAGGAAAGTATAGACCAGTTGTATTACAAAAGAAAAAAGCGAAATATAGTGCCATTATCCCCGTATCAGAAGAGAAAATGACTATAAGATCTGTTATACAAGAAGTAAAAAAAGCCGGTGTAGATGAAATTATAGTGGTTGCGAATGGAGCTGATATTGAGACAATTAAACAAGCAAAGTTAGAGAATGTGATCGTTATTGAATTCGAGGAAGCTCTCGGGCATAACGTGGCCCGAGCGATAGGAGCTATGCATGCCACGACCGATATTTGTTTATTTGTCGATGGTGATTTTGTTATTCCAGGAAAAAAACTAATTCCCTTTTTACATGCTATTGAAGATGGATATGATGTGGCATTAAATGATTTACAGTGTTTATTAGATACGTTTCATCCGGCAGATCCAATTAGTATGGGAAAATATTTTGTGAATTTGGTAGCGAAACGACCAGATTTATGGAATAACTCATTAACGGCAGTACCACATGCTATGCATAAAAAGGTAATAGAGAAAATAGGGTATGATTCTCTTATCATTCCACCGTTAGCTCAAATGAAAGCTATTTTGGAGGGATTCTCTATTACAGCGGTAGAATTTGTAGATGTTATAAAAACAAATCGAGTACGCCCAGAGCAACATGGATTTGTAAATGGGCGCATTCCAGCATTTGACCGTATTTTTGGTGATCAACTTGAGGCAATTGCACATTTATTACAATCCACAGATGAACGCGGGAGCTTTACAGATGGAGAGCGGGATAGAAATATAATTCAACAATTGAGAAAGGAAGAAGAGAATACAGATGAATGTTAGTAGTACAGTTGCTATTATCGGATTAGGATATGTTGGTCTTCCTTTGGCAGTCCATTTTGCAGAGAGAGGACATACAGTACTTGGATTAGATAAAGATACTAGAAAAATAGAATCCATTATAAAAGGAGAAAGTTATATTCCGGATGTTTCTTCTAAATTGTTACAAAGTTTATTGACTAAAAAAAAATTAATAGTAAATACACCAGATCAAGGTATTGCTGATTTTCAAAATAGTGATTATGTTATTGTCACAGTCCCGACTCCAATTAATGAACAAAGAGAACCAGACTTAAGTGCCCTCATTTCAGCTTCGCATTATATACAACAAAACCTTCAAAAAGGACAAACCTTCATTTTCGAAAGCTCCACATATCCAGGCACACTTGAGGAAGTCATTATTCCGATTATTTCTCAAGCAGGCCAAAAGATAGGAGAAGATTTCTATATTGGATATTCCCCTGAGAGAATTGATCCAGCTAATAGTCAATATTCCGTTCAGGATATTCCAAAGGTTATTAGTGGACAAACTGAGCAATGCAAACAAAAAGTACAGGATTTATATAGCACGATCTTCGATGTAGTTGTTCCAGTTAGTTCTCCGAAAGTAGCGGAAATGTGTAAGTTATTTGAAAATATTCAGCGCCTAGTCAATATTTCATTAGTAAATGAGTTAAACACACTATGTGAAAGTTTAGGAATTGATTTTTATGAGGCGCTTGAAGCTGCATCTACAAAACCGTTTGGATTTACCCCATATTGGCCAGGACCAGGAATAGGAGGACATTGTATTCCAGTAGACCCTTTATATTTTCAATGGAGAATAAAAAAGAATGGAGCAATTAGTCAATTAATTGAAGCAGCACATGTGATTAATGAAGAAATGCCAGAGAAAGTAGTCCGGAAAGTAAAAGGCATGGTGCAATCACCTGCATCAGTTTTAATTGTAGGAATTGCGTATAAGAAAGATGTAAATGATTTGAGAGAATCACCGGCGTTACCAATTATTGAATTGTTAATAAAAGAAGGATATGAGATAGAATATCACGATCCATATATTTCTTCTGCAAAATTTGGAGATAAAGTGTATCAATCTGTTTCTTTGGATGAACAAGCTATGAAACAAGCGGGTTGTATTTTAATTTTAACTGATCACTCTAATATCGATTGGAAGCTTTTTAAAGGAATGAAGCGAGTGATAGATACACGTGGAATTATAAAGAAGGTGAGTGTATGAGTGCTAAATGTTTAATTACAGGTGGAGCAGGATTCATCGGATCACATCTAGCTGAAGAACTGGTGAAAAGAGGAAATGAAGTCACGATTGTGGATAACTTTTATAAAGGGAAAAATAAATATCATGATGAGTTAATGAAAGAAATTCGGGTTATTCCAATAAGCGTTTTAGATAAAAATTCTATTTATGAATTAGTAAACCAACATGATGTAGTGTTTCATTTAGCAGCAATTTTAGGTGTGAAAACGACAATGGAAAAGAGTATAGAGCTTATTGAAACGAATTTTGATGGAACGAGAAACATTTTACAAGCAGCGCTAAAAGGACAGAAGAAAGTAGTCTTTGCGTCTACTTCAGAAGTATATGGTAAGGCAAAGCCACCCTTCTCTGAAGAGGGGGATCGATTATACGGGGCAACTTCTAAAATACGTTGGAGTTATGCAATCTGTAAAACGTTAGAAGAAACATTATGTTTAGGATACGCTTTAGAAGGTTTACCTGTAACGATTGTTCGTTATTTTAATATTTATGGTCCAAGAGCGAAAGATGGTCCGTATGCAGGGGTAATCCCACGATTTATCAGTGCGGCCCTGCAAGGAGAAGACATTCTCGTATATGGAGATGGAAAGCAGACACGTTGCTTTACGTATGTAAGTGACGCGGTAGAGGCAACGATTCGAGCGATGGATGAGAAGGTAAATGGTGAGATTATTAATATAGGTTCTGAGAACGAAAAGAGTATAAAAGAAGTAGCAGAAGTAATTAAAAAACTAACGAAATCTTCTTCAAAGATTGCTCAAGTTCCTTTCGAAGAGGTATATCCACATGGCTTTGAAGAAATTCCAAATAGAAGACCAGATGTAACGAAATTAAGAGAACTTGTTCAATTTCAAGCGACAGTAACGTGGGAACAAGGATTGAAAGAAACTATTAAGTGGTTTCGTGAAGAAAACAATGGCTAAGTCGCTATCGATTATTATACCTGTATGTAATGAAGCAGATACGATTTCAGACGTTATTCAATCGGTAAAAGGATTAAATCCAGTAGAGGTTATTGTAGTGGCAAATGGCTGTAATGATGGTACTGAAGAGGTTGCTGATCGTTTAGGGTGTAAAGTAATCAAGTATACAGAGCTACTAGGGAACGATGTTGGACGTGCAGTCGGCGCAAAACACGCGATAGGTGATGTACTACTGTTTATAGATGGAGATTTTGCTATTCCAACTTCAAAATTACAATTATTCCTGAATCCAATTTTACATGATCAGGCCGACATCGTTTTAAATAATTTGGACGCATTATTTTTAAAGAAACAAAAACCGCACTCCGTGACAGTATGGCGTCAAATATTAAATGCAATGTTAGAGCGTGAAGAGTTAAAAATTGATTCTTTATTATCTGTACCTCATGCGTTGACGAGAGAGGTTGTTCAAAGTATTGGATATGAATGTTTTGTTAATCCTATTGTGGCTCATTTACGCCTAGTACAAAGCAAATGGAGAATTAGTCGTCATTGTGCAATTGACGTTATTACCCCGAATAAATTTCGTCCGACTGAGCATGCTGCGTATGGCACTGGTCTTTCGCAATCTGAAAAACGGATGATAGGTGATCATATAGAAGCTGTAGCGGAGCGAATAGTAGGTAGCGATGAGCGCGGAGGGTATTATGATGGCAATAGGAAAAGAGATAGTGTTTATCATACTTTAGATTTCGAAGATCTTTATCAAGGATGGGGCGTTACATCTAAATTGTATAAAGGAAAGCAATTATCGGTCATTATTCCTGTACAAGATGAAGAAAAAACAATTGGAAATGTTATAGAGGAACTTCGAAAAATTGAACCTTTTGAAATTATCGTTGTTGTAAATGGTTCGTCTGATCAAACAGCAACGATTGCAAAAGAAAAGGGAGCAACAACAATTGTATATAAAGAAGCGCTTGGAAACGATGTAGGGCGTTCACTTGGAACTTACTTTGCAAAAGGGGATATTGTGCTGTTTATAGACGGTGACTTTGTTATTCCAGCTAGGGAATTATATCCTTTCGCAAAAGCTATTGCAGATGGAGTGGATGTCGCATTAAATAATCTAAATCATTATTTAGATTTAAGAGTACCGCTTCACCTTGTAACTGCATTTAAATATGCATTAAATTTAGCTTGTGATAGAAAAGATCTAGGAGTAGGCTCACTTATTGCTGTACCGAATGCGTTTAGTCATAAGTGTTTGAAAGAAATCGGATATAGATCTTTACTTTCACCTTGTGTAGCCCAAGTGAAAGCTATTCTGTCAGGATTCGAGATTGCGTGTGTAAGTCGTGTAGAGGTCGATAAGATGAACCGTATTCGTCCCAGTGAACATTTTGCAAAAATAGGTCATCCTCCAGCTGTCTTGCGAATTATAGGTGATCATATAGAAGGATTAGAGCAATTAATTGTATTAGAAGGTAGTCGTGGTGGATTCTATGATGGGAATAGAAAAAGAGATGTTTTAGAGTAGTAACAAAAAAAGTGTACAACATATGTACACTTTTTTGTTCTGTTATAAAAACTATAACAGATTAGGGGATAAGAGTATTACAGCTCTACAATGGGTATTGTTCTTGTATTACAAAATAGGACTCGTATATAAGGATACCAAAAAAATACAATTAAGGAAAGGGTTAATTATAAAGACTTTTAATTGAAGTTAACACTATGCATATAGTAGTTTGCTCAACGTTTCACAAACATGTCACAACTATTTCGTTCACTTTCGCAAAAAAGTAGTATTCTAAGTGTGTAAGCTGTTATATAAAAAATCTTAGTCCTGTACTAATCAAAAATGGAGGAGATTAGGATGACTCAAGTATTAGAAAATGTTAAAAACGCATGGGAAAACTTTAAAGGTGAAAAATGGAAAGCAGAGATTGATGTTCGCGATTTCATTTTAAATAATGTAAACGTTTTCGAAGGGGATGAATCTTTCTTAGCGGGAGCAACTGAAGCAACGAAACAACTTTGGGATCAAGTAATGGATTTAACAACGAAAGAACGTGAAAACGGTGGCGTTCTTGATATGGATACAAAAATTGTTTCTTCTATTACATCACATGAACCAGGATATTTAAATAAAGATATTGAAAAAGTAGTCGGTTTCCAAACTGAAAAACCATTTAAACGTTCTTTACAACCATATGGTGGTATTCGTATGGCGGAACAAGCTTGTGAATCTTATGGATACGAAATGGATAAAGAACTTAGTCGTATTTTTAGAGATTGGAGAAAAACGCATAATCAAGGTGTATTTGATGCATACACGCCAGAAATGAAAGCGGCTCGTAAATCAGGTGTAATTACTGGTCTTCCAGATGCATACGGACGTGGACGTATTATCGGTGACTATCGACGCGTAGCATTATATGGTATTGATCATTTAATTGAAGTGAAAAAAGCTGATTTGAATTTAACTGGCGGTGTAATGAGCGAAGATACAATGCGTTTACGCGAAGAGTTATCTGAGCAAATGCGTGCACTTCAAGAGCTAAAACAAATGGCTGCTTCTCATGGCTTTGATATTTCTAAGCCAGCAACAAACACACAAGAAGCATTCCAATGGTTATACTTCGCATACCTTGCAGCAATTAAAGAGCAAAACGGAGCTGCGATGAGTCTTGGACGTACTTCTACATTCTTAGATATTTATATTGAAAGAGATTTAGCAAACGGTACTTTAACAGAAGAAGAAGTACAAGAAATTGTGGATCACTTCATTATGAAATTACGTCTTGTGAAATTTGCAAGAACACCTGATTATAATGAATTATTCTCTGGTGACCCAACTTGGGTAACTGAGTCTATCGGTGGTATGGCATTAGATGGTCGTCCATTAGTAACGAAGAACTCATTCCGTTTCTTGCATACATTAGATAATTTAGGACCAGCTCCAGAACCAAACTTAACAGTTCTTTGGTCTAAACAATTACCACAGAACTTTAAAAACTACTGTGCGAAAATGTCTATTAAAACATCAGCAATTCAATATGAAAATGATGACATTATGCGTGCTGACTACGGCGATGACTACGGAATTGCTTGTTGTGTATCTGCAATGAGAATTGGTAAACAAATGCAGTTCTTCGGTGCACGTGCAAACTTAGCAAAAGCATTACTATATGCGATTAACGGTGGTAAAGATGAAAAATCTAAAGCACAAGTTGGTCCTGAGTATGCACCGATTACTTCTGAAGTATTAGATTATGAGGAAGTTATGCGTAAGTTTGATATGACAATGGAATGGTTAGCAGGTCTATATTTAAACACATTAAATGTTATTCATTACATGCATGATAAATATAGCTACGAACGTATTGAAATGGCACTTCATGATACAAATGTTCTTCGTACAATGGCAACAGGTATCGCGGGTCTATCTGTAGTAGCAGACTCTTTAAGTGCAATTAAACACGCAAAAGTAAAACCAATTCGTGATGAAAACGGTATTGCAGTTGACTTTGAAATCGAAGGAGATTTCCCTAAATACGGTAACAATGATGACCGTGTAGATGAAATCGCTGTAAATCTTGTAAAAACATTTATGAATAAACTTCGTAAACATAAAACATACAGAAATTCTGTTCATACAATGTCTATCTTAACAATCACATCTAACGTTGTATACGGTAAGAAAACTGGTAACACTCCAGATGGTCGCCGTACTGGAGAACCATTTGCACCAGGTGCGAACCCAATGCATGGCCGTGATACAAAAGGTGCATTAGCTTCATTATTATCTGTAGCTAAATTACCATATGAAGATGCACAAGATGGTATTTCTAATACGTTCTCTATTATTCCAAAAGCACTTGGTAAAGAAGATGATGTACAAGTACGTAACTTAGTATCAATGCTTGATGGTTATGCAGTAAAAGAAGGACATCACTTAAATATTAACGTATTTAATCGTGAAACATTAATGGATGCGATGGAACATCCTGAGAAATATCCACAATTAACAATTCGCGTATCTGGTTACGCTGTAAACTTTATTAAACTAACTCGTGAACAGCAAATTGATGTAATTAACCGTACAATGCATGAAAGCATGTAAGTGAAAAAAGTGTCCCTCTGTATTTTATAAATAGCAGAGGGAGGCTGTTTCAATAAAGGAGGAAGTAACATGGTAAAAGGAAGAATTCATTCTGTAGAGTCTTGTGGTACTGTTGATGGCCCAGGAATTCGTTATGTCATATTTACACAAGGGTGTTTATTACGTTGTCAATATTGTCATAATGCTGATACGTGGGAGATCGGTAAAGGAAAAGAAATAACAGTTGAAGAAGTAATGCAGGATGTGACATGTTACCTTCCTTTTATTGAAGCTTCTGGAGGCGGTATAACAGTTAGTGGTGGTGAGCCATTATTACAGCTAGATTTCTTAATTGAATTATTTAAGAAATGTAAGGAAGTTGGAATCCATACAACAATTGATTCTTCGGGTGGTTGTTATTCTGAAGAACCAGAATTCCAAAATAAGCTAGATATTTTAATGGATTACACAGATTTAGTTTTATTGGATTTGAAACATATTGATTCAAAGAAACACCGTAAATTAACAGGGAAACCAAATGAACATATTTTACAATTTGCTCGTTATTTATCGGATAAAAATAAACCGATTTGGGTACGACACGTATTAGTTCCTGGTGTTACGGATGATGAAGAGGATCTACAAAAATTATCTAGCTTTATTCAAAGGCTGTCTAATGTTCAGAAAGTTGAAGTGCTACCATACCATAAGCTTGGTGTATATAAATGGGAGGCACTTGGACATAAGTATCCACTTGCGAATGTAGAACCACCTACTGAAAAAAATGTAGAACAAGCAAGACATATTTTACAAGCAGTCTAATCCAAATATTGGGTTAGGCTTTTTGCTTTCTTTACAATAAAACCTAGAGTATATATATTGAAAAGAGTATACTGAAAATAGAATATCCATATTTTTGTAAGGAATAAGTGGAGAAATTTACATAATTGTAAAGGGAAATCAAAATAGTAAAAAGAATTAAGAAGTAAAAGAGTGAGTATCATGGAATAGAGAACATTTGTAAGTTATTGCGAAAGCTCTTATAGGAAAGTATAATGTAAAGATATGAGCACAGATAGGATTAAGGGGTCAATCTTATATGCTTTGCATATCCACGACAGGTACATAGCTGAAAGAGAAGTATTAGAATCTGTTTATGTAATTTTTAAGGAAAATGTTTTTCCTATTGTCGTATATGCAATATGGAGAAACAATAAGCTAGGAGTGGATTTGTTTGATAAAAAACCCCAAGGTTTTAATATTAACTGCACATTACGGTAATGGTCATGTGCAAGTAGCGAAAACATTAGAACAAACATTTCGCCAAAAAGGAATTAAAGATGTAATTGTATGCGATTTGTTCGGAGAATCACATCCAGTTATAACCGATATTACAAAATATTTATATTTAAAAAGTTATACAATAGGAAAAGAATTATACCGCTTGTTTTATTATGGCGTAGAAAAAATTTATGATAAAAAAATAGCATCTTGGTATGCGAACTTTGGAAGAAAACGTTTGAAATTACTTTTACAAGCGGAGAAACCGGATATTGTTATTAATACTTTTCCGATCATAGCTGTACCAGAGTTAAAAAAGCAAACAGGTATTTCAATTCCTGTGTATAATGTATTAACGGATTTTTGTGTGCACAAAATATGGATTCATCGGGAAGTAGATCGTTATTTTGTAGCAACTGATCACGTGAAAAAAATTATGATTGATATTGGTGTGCATGCGGAGCAAATTGTTGAAACTGGAATTCCGATTCGTAGTAGTTTTGAGCTGAAGATAAATCCAGACATTATATATAATAAATATCAGTTATGTAAGAATAAAAAGATTTTACTAATTGTAGCAGGTGCTCATGGGGTATTAGGAAGTGTAAAAGAACTATGCCAATCATTTATGTCAGTACCGGATTTACAAGTAGTTGTCGTTTGTGGGAAAAATGAAGCGTTAAAACAGGAATTATTAGGGGTACAGGAAAAAAATCCTGATGCATTAAAAGTATTTGGTTATGTTGAACATATTGATGAATTATTCCGTGTTACTTCTTGTATGATTACGAAGCCAGGCGGTATTACGTTAAGTGAAGCGGCAGCATTGCAAGTACCTGTCATTTTATATAAGCCTGTTCCAGGACAAGAAAATGAAAATGCGATGTACTTTGAAAGAAAAGGAGCTGCAGTTGTCATTCGTGATGATAGTGAGGTTTTTGCAAAAACAGAGGCGTTATTACAAGATGATATGAAGCTTCTTCAAATGAAAGAAGCGATGAAAAGCATTTATCGTCCGGAGCCAGCTGGTCATATTGTGGATACAATTTTGGCAGAAAATCATGTAGAACCGAATCATATACCTATTAAATCACCTGCTCTTGCACAATTATTTACTTAATATGAAACCCTCTTTTATATGTTTAAAGAGGGTTCTTTATTGTTTTATAAGATAAAGTAATAACTTATCCACATGAAGATTGCGCTTGCATTAAACAGTAAAGTCGAAATATTAACAACTATATCCACATTGTCCACAATTTTTAGAAAACTATCCACAATTCTAACATTTACTATGCGTTACAACATATAAACTTGTGAAGGATTCGTTGAATTTATTCACAATTCTATAAATTGTGTGGATAACATTATCCACACAAAAAAGGTTCCTTTTTTATAAGGAACTTTTTTGTCTATTCTATCACGTAGAAAAAATATGTAATGAGAATGAATAATTAGGGGGGAAAACTTCTAATTATTCATTCTCACTTTAAATACTTTTCGAGCGATAACCCGCTGCGCGATCTGCTTTGCGAAATTCTCGTTGGTAGAGAACCTCTTGTGTACTAGATAATGTGTTTTTTGCTTTGTCACGTTTCTTTTTATCCATTACAAATCACCTCGTGTTCTAAAGTCACTATCTATCGTTTCCAAAGACATGGGGTGATATACGTATATGCAAAATGTCAATGATTAATTATTTTTTCTAAAAATTTAGATTACGCTTCTTTTAATTGATGAGCATCTTGGAACGTTGTATCTCGCATTGTAGCAAGTGTATATTGATCTTTTGGGATTTCATATAAGTTATAGACTTCTTCATTTGCGTTAATTTCATCATAAACGGCTTTTCTTGTTTCGTTTGCTAGATTTACGTATTGTAATTTTTCTGCAGCTTTAATAGAGCGAATATTTATTTTGCGAATACGCATAAAGATCGTTTCAATATATAATTCATAGAAAAGTTCACTAAAAAATGAATCTTTTGCCAATTTATTATAGCCTTTTCCATGATAAGGTTTGCCAAGCCATGTTCCAAGGAATCCGGCTTTTTCTTGCACATCAAATAAAGTAATTGTTCCGATAGGGTTACCCCACTCATCTAAAATTGTGCGTGAAATTAATTCCCCACGCTCCTCAGCTTCAATCGTTTGCTTTGTTAAAAATAAATATTCCTCATATGAATAAGCCTTTTGACGAACAAAAGGGAAGACAGCTGGATCCACCATTAACTCGTATAGAACGTGGCTGTCGTGTAAGTCGCGTTTTTTTAACATACTAACTCCTCCTCACACGAGGGTAGCATGACGAAAAAACACCCCACCCTCGAAATTTTTATATCAATCTTTAAAAAATTTCGGGGTGGGAATCGAACCCACTAGAACCAGTTTCTAACGCTGGTGGCGCACCATTTGCCTTCCCCATTCATCAATTTGAAAATGATAATCACGACACAAATTGATTATGGTTTCATTCAGTTTATAATCGTATAATACTTTATCTAGTCAAAAAAATAAACTAGTTTTTTTTATTTTTTTTGTAAATTATTTTTCCGTCAATCATGGTTAGTACAGGCTTGGCTAAATAATGGAAAGGATGATGAGTCCATAACACGAGATCAGCGTCTTTTCCAACCTCAATGCTTCCAATTCTATCCTCTAAACGTAAATTTCGTGCTGGAAATATAGTGATTCCTTCTAGTGCCGTTTTTTCGTCTAATCCTTCTCTTACTGCGACAGAAGCACAAACATTTAAATATTGAATTGGTGTATAAGGGTGATCGGTTGTTATAGAAACTTCTACTCCATTTTTCGATAATATATGGTAAGTATCCCATGTTTTGTTTTTTAGTTCGATTTTAGAACGGCGTGTAAGAGTGGGGCCAATTGAAACCTTCAAATTGTGTTTCGAAAGTTCTTCAACAATAAAGTGTCCTTCTGTACAATGTTCAATACGTAAATCGAGATTGAATTCTGTTGCAAAGCGTAGAGCAGAACTAATATCATCTGCTCGGTGAGCGTGGATACGTACGGGTATTTCGCGGCGTAATGCTTTTAAGATAGGAAGCATTCGAAAATCAGCTTCATGTCCGTAATGCTGTGCCTCATAGAATGATTCCCGAAGTAATCCCATAATTCCCATACGTGTTATGGATTCTTTTGTTCCATTACTATGGACTTTTTTAGGATTTTCTCCAAAGGCAATTTTTAAGCCAGCAGGCTCTTGAATAATCATATGATCAATGCAAGTTCCAGCTGTTTTTATTACACAAGTCGTACCACCGATAATGTTTTGACTTCCTGGCATAACGTGAACAGTTGTGATGCCATTTTGTACAGCATCTTGAAATGCAATATCAAAAGGGTGGATTCCGTCCAAAGAACGGATATGTGGTGTTGAAACTTCAGATGTTTCATTTGCATCATTGCCAGCCCAACCAGTACCTTCATCATAGAGACCAAGATGAGTATGGACATCAATAAATCCGGGTAAGAGATGAAGAGCACGCGCGTCTATAACTGTCATATCTTGAGTAGGTTGAATGGTAGGCTTGACCTCGGCAATTCGTTCCCCTATAACGAGTACATCCCCTTGAAATTTTGGGGATGTAATAGGATAGACAATGGCTTGCTTGAGCAATATTTTCATAGGTACCTCATTTCTGTTACTTTATAATGTTAATGGAATTTAAGGGAAAGTAACTGAAAGATTATTTGTGTAATAATGCTCCGGATTCTAGAAAATAAAAGTTTTGAAAGGGCCCCTGTAAAACTGTGTTTTAGAAGTACTACATTGTATGCAAAAGTATATTTTGTAATGCATGGTCTATTGCCGAAAATGTGTATTCATACCCATGCTCAATTGCTTTACTAGGTAATACATGTTGCCCTTCTAGTACAAGTATGCTCATCTCACCAAGTAAAGTGTGAAGCATAAATGAAGGGACAGGTAACCAATGAGGTTTTTTCATTATAGTTGCAATGGTTTCTCCAAATTCTTTCATTCTTATAGGGAGGGGAGCTGTAATGTTAAGCGGTCCATCAATTTCTTTTTTGTGTATGATGAAATCAATCAGGCGAACGACATCGTCTATATGAATCCATGATAACCATTGGTTTCCAGAGCCAATTGTACCTCCGATATAGAATTGATAGGGGAGTAGCATTTTTGGAAGAGCTCCTCCATCTGCACCTAATACGACTCCAAATCTTGCGTAGATTGTTCGTATTCCGAGAGAACGTGCTTTAGATGCTTCTTGTTCCCATGAATATACTGTATTTGCTAAAAAGTCATTTCCAGGAATCTCATGCTGTTCTGTAAAAGACTCGGTTTCAGACGTTCCATAGTATCCAATAGCAC
This sequence comes from Bacillus sp. CH140a_4T, assembly GCF_008923725.1. Taxonomy (GTDB): domain Bacteria; phylum Bacillota; class Bacilli; order Bacillales; family Bacillaceae_G; genus Bacillus_A. The sequence continues at coordinate 29,681 of NZ_WBPF01000023.1, read as the reverse complement.
TTGCGTTAATAAATGTGTTTGGTTTTGCATGGAGTGTTTGCAATTGTTTAATGAGTCCTTTTGTTGTTTGAATTCTACTGTTTAAAATGGAGGCTTTTTGTTTCTTTGTCCATCTACTATTAATAGACTCTCCAGCTAGATTAATAACTACATCAATAGAGGAGAGGGGGAATGTTTGTAAATCTGGTGTCCATTGTACGTATTGAAGGTTAGGGTGGGAAGTTTCAATAGTTTTGTTTCGAGTAAGAATGTAAACATTATATCCTTTTTGAATAAAAAAAGTAGAAAGGTATTTACCGATAAAGCCGGTACCACCAGAAATTGCGATTCTCAAAATTATTTCCTCCTCATTATATATATTCTTGAAAAGCAAAAACGTTCTTTGACTATGTTAAAATAATAGAGAGGTGAGAGTATGGCTGTCATTACAAAAATAGAAGTGCAAAAACGATCGAAAGAACGATTTAATATTTATATTGATAAAGGTCAAGGTGAAGAGTACGGATTTAGTGTGAATGAAGTAATCTTAATAAAACATGGATTACAAAAGGGCTTAGAAATTGATGAAATAGCGTTAGGAAATATTTTGTACAATGAAGAGGTACAAAAAGCATATTTACAAGCAATCTCCTATTTATCCTATCAAATGAGAACGAAACAAGAAATAGAAGATTTTTTACGAAAAAAAGAAGTGGGACAGGCCATCATCTCTGAAGTCGTTTCGAAATTATTACATGACCGGTATATTAATGATAAAGAGTACGCTGTTTTATATACGAGAACGCAAAGTAATGTGAATCGAAAGGGTCCCACTGTTATTAAAAGAGAGTTGTTAAATAAAGGTGTACAGGATCTAATTATTACGCATAGTTTAGAAGAATATCCGAAGGAAAAGCAAATTGAGAATGCTTTACTTCTTATAGAAAAGAAGAAAAGGTCTTATCAAAAGCATTCCTTTTTACAAATGAAGCTAAAGTTAGACGAAATGCTTATTCGTAAAGGATATTCTAGAGATGTGATTCAAATTTGTTTGGAAGAATTGAAAGACGAAAAAGATGACGAAAAGCAACAAGAAGCGTTACACTATCATGGGAATAAATATTATGAGAAATATAAGAAGTATGATGGATGGACATTCGAAAATAAGATGAAACAAGCGTTATATCGCAAAGGATTCTCTATGGATGAGATAGAGATATTTTTGCAGATGAAACGCGAAGAGGGATGAGGGGAATAAGATGAATATGCCAAAGCGCTACAGTGAAATGACACCATATGAGCTGAGGGAAGAAATTGGGACTTTGAAAGAGCAAGCAATAAAAGCTGAGCAACTTGGAATTGTAAATGAGTTCGATGTATTAATGCGAAAGATGGCAATGGCTCGCGCTTATATGACTGACATAAACAAATTCCATATTGGTGAGACATATGAATTGGTAGAAGAACCTGGTATATTATTTGAAATTACGTATTTCAATGGGGTATTTGCTTGGGGACATAAGCAAAATGATAATGAAGAGATTGGAATACCGATTTCCTTATTGCAAGAAAAATAAAAACCAGAGAGCGAATATCTCTCTGGTTTTCATCTTTGGTAGGCGTTACAGGAGATAGGAAATTTTAAAATTGGCGTTTTTTACATTCATTCGCCAATATAATGAGAGACTGGGTTTGTTGCGTCTGTCCGTTAACTTGCGCTTTTGCATGTTTCGGACGAGTCCACGTATGGTTAAATAATTCAGAACGACTATCTAAGCGATCACGGTAGCTCATCTTTATCACCTCGTGTAGGAAGTTAATTTTTTAGGTTGTACCTGTACTATTCTTCCTGCTGGTTTGCAGCACGCATACGTTCTTGTGGGTGCGTGTTAATTGTGCCGTTAGGTCGTTTCGAAGCGAAGCGTGATTTCGCTTTCGGCTGACCATCGATTTTGCTGTTGTTTTTTGACTCAGACCAAAATTCGGCTTGTTTACCCATTGCGAACGCCCTCCTCATCATCAGTTGATACCTCTTTAAGAAGTATCACTTATAGAATGTGCAAAATAGAAGAAACTATCCTTTAGAAATTAAGGGAATAAATAGGTAAAAGGAGAATAGAACATGAATGATATTCACGAAACATTAACAAAAGAATTATTAGGCAAAAATGAAAAACTTTCTTACGCACAAGCTCGTGCGTGGGTTGAATTATTGTGGGAAGACTTTCAAACAACTTATGCTAAATCAGGTCGTTATCAAGGTGATGAAATGACTGAACAAGTGGTACGAACATGGATTAATAATCATGGAGGTCGCCTTCATGAAATGCGTACAAATAATCCAAAATATAGCCATTTGATCAATCAAGAAGACCATTTGAAACATTAAAAAAAGCGACTTAAGTCGCTTTTTTTAATGTGGAAGTAATTCCAGCTTTTTTCGAAGTTTTTCTTCACTAAAAATCCATCCTGTATAGGAATTAATAATATTTAAATTGTGGTCGAGTTGAACGATTGCAACGAATGGATAATAATCTTTACTGCGATAGCGCAAATCAATGAAGCGAACTTCGTAATAATGATCATAATCGAAAATGTCCCAGCGATATACAGGGGAGAAAGATAGAAATGCTGAGATGTTTTCATCTTGTTTAGCTGCGCGCATAATAGCATTATTTGGGAACGGTATACGGTCGAACTTATCATATATCATGATATTACCACGATGCCATCTAGCGACGTAGTAATAATCAGTTGTAACGATTGCTAAATGATAATGATAAAATCTGTAAGAAGGGGAAATGATTATCTTCTCCACATGATTGAAACGTTTATATACGACACTACGTATGTTTCTATGCATCATAATCCGTCCGATATAGTAAACAATCATCAATATATACGCTGCTAAGGCAGTATACCCTTTATGGGAACCTACGAGCATACAAGCAATCGCGAGTAGGTGGATAAAGAAAATGACGGTATCAAATGTATTAATGATGCCGAGTGCTACCCATTTTTTTGTGAAGGGCCGTAATGCCTGTGTACCGTAGGCATTGAAAATATCTACAAAGACATGAAGAAAGACGGCAATAAATGACCAAAGTAGTAGATGCAAATATGGAGCGTCTGAAAAGAAGGCGAAAGAGATACCACTTATAAGGAATGACCAAAGAATCACTGCAGGAATGGAATGAGTAATCCCGCGATGATTTCTTATATATTTAGCGTTATTACGCAATTTTAAAACTGTATCGATGTCAGGAATATTGGAACCGGCAATTGTAGCGAGCATAACTGCTTGTGGCCCAATATCACTTTGTGCTATGGCTGGATCTAACGTGGCCAAACTGCCTAGAGTAACGCCCATAACAAGGTGAGTGGCTGTGTCCATAGAAATACACCTCCGTTTTTTATTAATGTAACTCTTTTTATTCGATACCTCAAGTCCTTTGCCTTCTATTTCCTATGTCATCTTACTTAAATTTTTTCCTAAAATCTTTATAATAGTACTTATATGCAAAAAAATGAGGGGGATCAAGTTTGACACTTGAAATATTAAATAATTTTAACATAGAGCAGTTTCAAAATGATTTAATTGGTTGGTTTGAAAAAGAACAACGCGACTTACCGTGGCGTAAAAATAAAGATCCATACCGTGTCTGGGTTTCAGAAATTATGTTGCAGCAAACGAGGGTAGAAGCTGTAAAACCATATTACGCGAATTTTATGGAGAAGTTTCCTACTTTAGAAGCTTTGGCAAATGCTGATGATGAAGAAGTGTTAAAAGCATGGGAAGGTTTAGGGTATTATTCTAGAGCACGAAATTTACATGCGGCCGTAAAAGAAGTGAAAGAAGTATACGGCGGGATAGTACCGAGTGATGTAAAAAAAATTGAAAAATTAAAAGGAGTCGGACCCTATACAAAAGGTGCTATTTTAAGTATCGCATATGGTATACCAGAGCCAGCAGTTGATGGAAATGTTATGCGTGTATTATCTCGCATTTTATCAGTATGGGATGATATTGCAAAACCGAAAACTAGGAAAGTGTTTGAAGAGATTGTGCGTGAAATTATTTCGGCTGAAAATCCATCTTATTTTAATCAAGGTTTGATGGAATTAGGTGCACTAATTTGTATTCCAAAAAATCCAGCATGCTTACTTTGTCCTGTACGTGAGCATTGCAGGGGATATGCTGAAGGTGTTCAAAAGGAGTTACCAGTAAAAAGTAAAGCGAAGGCTCCTACAATGGTACCAATTGTTGCGGGGGTACTTCAAACAGAGGATGGTCGTTACGTCATTAATAAACGTCCAAGTACCGGATTGTTAGCTAACATGTGGGAGTTTCCAAATACTGAACTTGGGGAAGGGATTCGGAATCAAAAAGAGCAGCTTACAGATTATATGAAAGAAAAATTTGAGCTCTCGATTTCTATTGAAGAATACGCAATGAATGTGCAACATACGTTTACACATCGCACTTGGGATATATTCGTCTTTTACGGAAAAGTAACTGGTGATATTGTTGAAACAGATACATTGAAATTTGTATCGAAAGAAGTATTTGAGCAGTTACCTTTCTCGAAATCGCATCGTACGATTTATGAGAAATGCGTTGAGAAAATTACAATGCAATAAATAAAAAAGTGTTCCCTAGATTGGGAACACTTTTTTAATCGTAAGAAATTTTTGTCCCATGAGTCCAACTAGCCTCACCTTCTTGTAAGCCGCCTCTTGTTTCAATTTCTATTACAATTTCTTTGTAAATACTTTGACCTTCTGCGTTTAAATAAGGCAGAATCTGTTGTAATGAATGATGAAAATAAGCTAATTCATCTTCTTTCCACTCATTTTTTGAAACCATCGTTAGTTCAGTCATGTCGCGTCCTATATACATATTTCCACCTCCATGTTCTATAGTTTTAATGAGTGATGAGAGATATATGCGAAAATTTTTAAAAAGAAAATTACGGATAGTTTCTAAGTGAATTGGTTACATTATTGGTTGTGGAGGTGAGAAAGATGAGTAAAAAACAACAAGGTTATAACAAGGCAACTTCTGGTGCTAGCATTCAAAGTACAAATGCTAGTTATGGTACAGAGTTTGCGACTGAAACAAATGTACAAGCAGTAAAACAAGCGAACGCACAATCAGAAGCAAAGAAAGCACAAGCTTCTGGTGCACAAAGTGCAAACGCTAGTTATGGTACAGAATTTGCAACTGAAACAGACGTGCATGCTGTGAAAAAACAAAATGCACAATCAGCTGCAAAACAATCACAATCTTCTAGTTCAAACGAGTAATGAAAGAAAAACACTTCTCCAATTCGAGAGAAGTGTTTTCTTTGTGTGCGGGTCATTGTAATGAAAAGAAAGCGAACGACATAACTTCTAATAAGTCAACAAATGTAGTCAAAGGAGAAGGAAGTTAAAGATTAGAAATATGTAATTAGAAATAATAACTGATGAATAAATCTAAAAGGGGGTAAGTAATGAACGATTTTGATAAGTTGGTAGGAGAGCAATTGGAAACGATGGATGAGTTGTTAAAGTTACAAGCTCATCTAGAGAAATATCAGCAAATTGAAATGAGCGAAAAGGATACGTGCGATAAAAAGGAATTACATTTTATCCGCCAAGAAATATATAGAACAGAATTAGCGTTAAAACTGTTGCATGAGAAATTTGAAGAGCAAACAAATAGTGTGATTCAATCTTTTGAAACTGAAAAAATGATTTCGAATTTAGGGTAACGCATATTGTTACCTTCCGGTGAAAGGCCCTTCTTTAGATAGAAATAAGGAAGGGCTTTTTCTATTCCCATTTCCTCGTTTGTAAATCATTCAGCGAAGGCCCCGTCTCCTAAGAAGATTAGGGATATAGTATTCAGTGTGAAAAATAGAGTCTTGTCGCTTTAGTTTTAAAATTTCGACAAAAAAGTTATAATAGAAAAAAAGTGAATGCAGCTCAAAGGGCATTTGCAGTTGAAAGAAGGGAGCATATATGGGATTTCCCAAAGAAGGAGAAAAAGTACAAATACATAGTTATAAACATAATGGCTCCATTCATAGAATGTGGGAAGAGACAACAATTTTAAAAGGGACACAGAGTCTTGTAATCGGAGCAAATGATCGTACAGTAGTGACAGAATCAGATGGCCGAACATGGATTACTCGTGAACCAGCAATTTGTTATTTTCATGCAAACTATTGGTTCAATGTGATTGGGATGCTAAGGGAAGAGGGAGTATATTATTATTGTAATTTAGGCTCACCTTTTGCATATGATTCTGAAGCATTGAAGTACATTGATTATGATTTAGATATTAAAGTATATCCAGATATGACATATACGCTTTTAGATGAAGATGAGTATGAAAAGCATAGTCAAATTATGCAGTATCCACCTGTTATTGATACTATTTTAAAACGAAATGTAGCACAATTAACACAATGGATTCATCAAAGAAAAGGGCCATTCGCGCCAGATTTTGTAGATATGTGGTATGAAAGATATTTAATGTACAGAAATTAAAACAAACCTGCAGGGGATTTCCCGGCAGGTTTGTCCTATTAGAGGGGGGATTATGTGCAAGGTATAAAAAGATATTTGCAATTTGTTAAACCATATCGATGGCTTATTGCTATTACGATTATGATTGGTCTAGTTAAATTCGGCATTCCGCTTATTATGCCGTGGTTATTAAAATATATTATCGATGATGTAATTCAAGGTGGAGGATCACTTCAAGATAAAACATCCCAATTAGTAACAGCCGTTGGGATTGCCTTTTTTATTTTTGCAGTAATAAGACCGCCAATTGAATATTATCGTCAATATTTCGCGCAGCGTATCGCAAATACAATACTATATGATTTGAGAAAACATATTTTTGGTCATTTGCAAAAGTTGAGTTTACGCTATTATTCGAACACAAAAACAGGGGAAATTATTTCACGTGTAATCCATGATGTAGAACAAACGAAGGATTTTGTAATTACTGGTTTGATGAATGTTTGGTTAGATACGGCAACAATTGCTATCGCTATTATTGTTATGTTTTCTATGAATGTAAAATTGACATTTGTTGCGCTATTAATTTTACCTATTTATGTAGTGGCAGTGAAATATTTTTTCGGGCGTCTTCGAAAATTGACGAAAGAGCGTTCACAAGCGTTAGCAACGATGCAAGGGTATTTACATGAACGTATTCAAGGAATGCAGGTGACACGTAGTTTTGCATTAGAAGAGTATGAGGGTAAGCAGTTTGAAAAAAGAAATAATGAATTTTTAACGAAAGCGTTAACGCATACGAGTTGGACTGCAAGGACGTTTTCGGCAGTAAATACGTTAACAGACTTAGGTCCGTTACTTGTGATCGGTTTTGCAGCATATGAAGTGATTCAGGGGCAGTTAACGTTAGGGACTATGGTTGCCTTTGTTGGATATATGGATAGTTTGTATAGTCCACTTCGTCGCCTTGTTAATTCCTCTACAACATTAACACAGTCTTTCGCATCGATGGATCGAGTGTTTGAATTGTTAGATGAGAAATACGATATTGTGAATGTACCAAGTGCGGTACAAACGACAAAATTAAATGGTGAAGTGATATTTGATAATGTATCTTTTCGTTACAATTCGAATGAAAAAGAAATATTACATAACCTTTCGTTAACTATGTTGCCGGGAGAGAAGGTAGCACTTGTAGGAGCGAGTGGGGGAGGGAAGTCATCTCTTGCTAGTTTAATTCCGCGTTTTTATGATGTTTCTTCAGGCACAGTTTATGTAGATGGGATAGATGTCAGAAAGTACAATATGAGAAATTTACGTAGTCATATTGGAATTGTACTGCAAGATAATTTGTTATTTAGTGATACAATCGGGGCAAATATTTTATATGGAAATCCGAAAGCTACAGAGGAAGAAGTGATTTCAGCTGCTAAAGCTGCGCAAATTCATGATTTTATTATAGAGTTACCTGATGGTTATGATACTGTCGTTGGGGAACGCGGTGTGAAGTTATCTGGTGGGCAAAGGCAACGTGTAGCGATTGCGCGAGTGTTTCTAAAGAATCCATCGTTACTTATATTAGATGAGGCGACTTCCGCTTTAGATTTAGAAAATGAACGGTATATTCAGCAGGCACTTCAGACGTTAGCTGCTGATCGAACGACGATCATAATCGCACATCGATTGGCGACGATTACGCATGTGGATACAATTATTTACATTGAAGATGGTGAAATTAAAGAAACAGGTTCTCATGAAGAATTAATGAAAAAAAGAGGGTTTTATTACAATTTATATCAACTTCAACATATAACAGAAACAGCTCCTTTAGCGTAAAAGGAGCTGTTTTCTTTATTCGTCTTCTTTTTTATCTTCGATTTGGAGTTCTGCTTCTGGTTTATGGTATGTGTAGAAGCTATCCACAAGTAAATCTAAATGCTCTACTTCTTCACTATAGTTAATAATGGCAGAAATAAGAGGGAAGAGGTGTAGCCATGTTTTATACGCTTCCTCATCGTCCTTGTTTTGATAATCCATAAAGATATCAATTAATTCTTGTTTACCTGTTTCAACTTCATCAAGCATTTCAACGGATTGTTGTTTTTTTGCTTTACCAATAAATTTTAATAAAACTTGTTCATGATAATGGGTTAATGAATCAAGTTCGTTTTGGATAGATTCCTGAAATTCTTCTGGCATATAGCGCAGTTCATTTTCAGTACGATGTAATGATTTTAACGTACTTAAAGCACGGCTTGTCGTCGCTAACATTTGTCTGAATAAAACGAGCTTACGAATTTTTGCGAATTTTACTTTTTTCGTGTAGCTTCTTTCTTCTTTATACAGCAAATAGTAATGGTTTAATTTGATCATTTTTTCTTTCATACGATCAATATCAGTTTTTAGCGTTGTAAAATCAGAAGCTTGCCTACTATTCATTCGAATCCATTTTACAATTTCTTCTGTGTTATCAACGATACGATGATATAGTTTTGTTTCGTATTTTGGCGGCATAAACACTAAATTTACAAGTGAAGCCGCAATAATTCCAATCATAATCGTCGCAAAGCGAAGTAAGGCAAAACTAAAGAAATCTTCGCCCTGATACTCCATAATGGCGATAACTGTTACTAAAGCAATTGATATTGTGTTTTCTAATCGTAATTGCAGTGTAAGTGCGATTACTAATATACATGTTAATCCAATAATAAAAGGATTATGTCCAAAAGCAGTAGCAAATACGATAGCGAATACCGCGCCAATGACGTTTGCTTGAATTTGTTCAAGTGCAGTTAAATACGAGCGGTATACAGACGGTTGAACAGCGAAGATAGCTGAGATTCCCGCAAATACCGGACTCGGTAATTGAAGTAAAATACAAGCAAATAAAGCTAATGTGATGGCAATACCCGTTTTTAAAATGCGAGCACCAAGTTTCATACCCTTAATAAGATCCTTTCTCTTGTCATAGTGAATGTACAACATGATACTATACATTCATTACAATATGTTAGCAAGTGATATTTTAGTGACGTTAATAAGAAATTAAGATTCATTTATACTTTTTCCTAATTCTTTTTAAACATCAATTTTTAGTAAAAAAACCTGCTGAATTTCAGCAGGTTTCAAATTGTTACTATAGATTACTATGAGAAGTGTACTTCGTCAATTTATTCTTGAAAATGAAAGTTAGGTATATCACTCTGTTGAGATAGATGGGTCAGCTTGCTCTTTTTTCGGGATAATTTCAAAAAACTGGTGCTGCATATCATCGAGTAACGGTGTTATTAAAGCAACTTCCTCGTATTGCTCATGTTCATTTAATACACGAATATAATCTAGCAATAACTCAGTCACATCTTGCACGCCGTTTTTCCTAATTGGTTGTAATGTAACATTTGCCCCTTTTGCGATTCTTCTTTTTAAGGCCTGTTCTGTTAAACCCGAGTTTGCATCATGACGTAAATAAACAACACCGCCAGTCATACCAGCACAAATCCATGGACCAGGATCCCCTAAAACAAGCGCTCGCCCATTTGTCATATATTCAAAAGCGAAACCTTTAATATTAGAGTATGCACCTATATTTCCTTGTTCTTTTTCACGGAGTGGCTTTGTCATGCGTCCTCCAATTATCATGTCTGCTCCAGAGAGGCGAATGCCAGCGCGAGCATCGGCGTTACCTTGAACGTATAGCGCTCCTTTTTGTGCACCATATCCAAAACCTTTTCCGACAGAACCGTTATAATATATGCCGTCTTTTCCTTTTGTTTTCGTTATATAAATACCACCACCAAAGGAGGTTTTACCAATACCATCTTGTGCGCCGCCATTTACGTGTATAAATAAGTTCTCACTATTGTAAGCGCCTAATCCATTTCCAGGAATAGAGCCATTCATATACTTTAATGTAAGTGGTTCAAGCTTTGTATCTTCATATAATTTACTACGAACGCGATAGCAAGATTCTAGACCACCCATAACGCGTTGCTCTACGCCAACGCCTACTAATTCTTTTGAATGAGGGGAATGAGCTGTTTCAAATTGTTTTTCCGGCATCTGTTCCGTTTTTGGAACAGATGGATGTTCTATCGTTTGTAGTAAATTACATAAGTCTAATAAATTTTCGCCTCGAACTTGTTCTAATAAATCGGAATGTCCGACAATTTCTTGTAAATTTGTATAACCAAGATTTCCTGTTAATCGTTTTAGTTCTACGCCAAAAGTGGTGAATAAATGTAATAATCCAGCAACGGCGCTTTCTAATTCGCGCGGGACGAAGCGGCGTAATCCGTGTTCTTTCGCCTGAGCTTCAGACTCAATTTGTGTTGCAATTCCAACGTGACAAGTATCTAGATGACATCCGCGGCAAGTTGTACAGCCGATTGCAATCATGGATAATGTACCAAATCCAATACGATTTGCCCCAAGAAGCATGATTTTTAAGGCATCATTCACACTTCGAATACCACCGTCAGCCCAAATCTCTACTTTATGTCTCATATTTGCTTCTAATAAAGCATTGTGAGCGGCTTTCACGCCAATCTCTACAGGAAGCCCTACATGTTGCAAGGCGTGAATACGTGCAGCTCCTGTACCACCATCAAAGCCGCTAATGTTAATAAAATCAGCACCAGCTTTTGCGATACCGACAGCAATTGTTCCAATGTTAGGGACGACAGGGACTTTTACAGCTACTTTCGCAAGTCGATTAGCCGTTTTAATTTCTGTAATCATTTGAGCCAAATCTTCAATGGAATAAATATCATGATTGTTAGAAGGTGAAATTAGATCTGAGCCAATTGTAGCATTACGTGCTTCAGCTATTTTTGCTGTTACTTTTGAGCCTGGCAAATGTCCGCCTTCACCAGGCTTTGCTCCTTGCCCGATTTTTATTTCAATTAAGTTTGATGAATTTAGTAGTTCGGCGTTTACGCCAAATCGCCCAGATGCAACTTGTTGTCCACGTGTATGTGGATATTTTCCGATCATATCTTTAATTTCGCCGCCTTCACCGTTCAAGCTAATCATATTTAGCTGATCGGCCGCTTCTGCATATGAACGAAAGGCAATTTCATTTTGAGAACCGAATGACATAGAGCTAATAATAAATGGTAAATCATGATTTTGAATGCTGATGGACACTTCTTCAGCGGGAACTACATGTTTTGTTTGTTTCGTTTGAACAAGGTGTCTAATTGCGATCGGGTTATTTTCTTCTAGTTCACTTAACTTGTCACGGTAATCATCATAAGCGTTTCCTTTTGCGACATCACCGATTGCTTTCCAAATTCGCGGGAATATATGAAAAGATTTTCGCATTCTAACTTTAGGGTTGTTATAATCATCTGCTCGTATTTTTGCGTCTTCAGCAAGTGACTCGAGAGAGAAAGCTAAATTATTTGAACCGAAGAAATTCGTAATTTGTAATATATTTGCGATTTCCTCATGTAATCCGATAGAAGAATAGAGGCGACCGTAACCGCGTAATTCATGAATTCCAATTGTTGAAATGACTTTCTCTAGTCCTTTATTAAGTGCATGATATAAATTCGTAATGGGTGTTTTTGTCCCATCATTTACGGTTGCAAATAATAAATATGGATTCATACTATCTGCTCCTAATCCATACAGTGTGACGATATCATGTAAGGAGCGAAGGGCACCGGAACGTATAACGAGAGAGCAGTTTCGGCGTAATTTATTTTCACTTAATACTTGATGTACTTTAGCGGTAACTAAATGCGGATCAATCCATAACTGTCCATTTAGATGAGCATTGGCATCGTCTATTAATAATAGGGAAGCTCCATCGTTCACGGCTGTTATCGCTTCAGAACTAATTCGATTTAAGGCGTGTTGTAGAGTTTCAGCCGGACTGAATGTAGCAGAGATTGTAGCGATAGCGCTATGAGTATTGAATAGCTCTATAAGTTGTTCGTACGTAATTGTGTGTAATTCCTCTGCAATAGATTGTGCTACACTTCCTTCTAAAATAATTGGGGACAGCATCTCAACTACAAATGGTTGTTTAGCACCACTTAATAAACTTGGGCGTTCTCCAAGTATCGTTCGTGTGGAGAAGTGTTCGACCTCTCGATCGCGATCGATTGCTGGATTTGTAACAACAGCTACACTTTCCTTAATGAAGTCAGCGATATTTCGTCTATCGGTATCCAGTGCGGCAAGTGGTGAGTCATGCCCAAGTGAGCGAATGGGCTCAACGCCTTTTGTTGCCATCTGTTCAAGAAGCTGAATATGTTCTCGGTCCCATCCAAAAGCAACGTATTGCTTCGTTTCAACTTGCATAGAATTACATAATCCTGGGACTTCTTTCGTTTCAGGGATAGATAAGTTTAAATGATAATCTTTAGTATCAACTCGCTTTTTAAAACGTTCGTATACTTGGGTTTGGTATTTGTCATATTCATAAAGAACAAGTTCATCTTGTTCATTCCATTTTAATCCGACCTTTTCTCCAGGAGCGAGTGGTTTCGGTTCTGCTACATATTCAGTTGGTGATACAACTCCAGGTTCAGAAGAGAAAACATAAGAACTCGCTGTCTCTACTTTCCATACTGGTCGTAGTCCAAGAGAATCAACGCTGAAAACAGCTTCATCTTTATAACGTGAAATAATACCAGCTGGACCTTGTGCAAAATGGCCCCATGCCTCACGTATATACATATATAAATCTTGTAAATGTGGTTCATAAAGTTTAATTTCATTAATAATTGGTGGGAATAGTATATCCATTGCTTCAAATAAACTGTAGTCGTATTGAACAAGTAGAGTTTCTAAGGTGCGGTTTAAATCTTGGGAGTCGCTGCCCCCAGCAGTAAGTGGAACATGGATCATGTTAGCTTGATCGCGTAATTTTGCAATTGTGTTAATTTCACCATTATGTCCGAGAATGCTAAATGGTTGTACACGAAAAAAATTAGATAATGTATTAGTAGAATAGCGATTATGTCCTAGTGTCATAGTTGAAGCGATCAGCGGATGTTGTAAATCATTGTAATAGGCAACAAGCGTATCACCAGCACCTAGAACTTTATATACAACATGATCACGACTTAAGGAGGCAACATGAATCGCTTCGTTTTCCTCTATTTTTATCGTTACTGAAAATAATGTTTGCTCAATATTTTTAAGTGCATTTTCAGCGATAAGGGCAACTTGCCAAAATAAAGGCTCTTCTTGTTTACCAAGTGGACCGAGTGCATCGGAGTTTATTACATTGTCACTTTCGAAAAGAATTGCAAAGTTTTCGTTGTTTAGTTGTGTACGAATATGATTTTTTAAATTAACTACATTTGCGTTTTTGTTTAGAAAAAAATGTCCAACGATAAAGTGGGGATGATCCACGATCGTTGGATTATATCCGCTACTTTTTAGTTTTTCACTCCAAAGTGCTTTTGGTACATCAATGTGAATGCCGATTCCATCCCCTTCACCATTAATGAAACCAGCTCTATGGTTCATTTTGACGAGTGATTGTATGCAAAGGTCAATGTTTTCTTTTGTAGGAATTTTTCGTTTCTCCATAACGGAAACGATTCCACACGCATCATGTTCTGCATTTCTGTAATCTCGAAATAAAGACGGTGTCCATGTATTTGTTTTATTGAGCATCCGTCAATCCCCCCTCTTATTGAAGTTTGAATAATCTTACTATTTAAGGTGTGAGCAGCCTTGTATACAAAGATAGTAAGGATATAAAAGAAAATTAAACAGATAATTATGAATAATTATACTATTAATAAGGAATTTATGAAATAGAAAAAAGGAAAAAAGAAAGATGTGCTTTCTTTTTTCCTTTTAATGACGAGATTATTTATTGTCTGCTAAAGCAGCAAATGCTCTGCCTACAGCTTCGATTGTATATTCAATATCTTCTTTTGTATGTTCTGTCGTTAAGAACCATGCTTCGTATTTAGAAGGTGCTAAGTTAACTCCTTCTTGAAGCATAAGCTTGAAGAATTTACCGAACATTTCACCATCTGTATCTTGTGCTGCATCGTAATCTTCAATTGTATTTGTTGTGAAGTATACAGTTAAAGCACCTTTTAGACGGTTTAATGTAATATCGATATTATGTTTTGCTGCTTGCTCTAAAATTCCTTTTTCAAGCATTGCACCAAGGTCATCTAATTTCTCATAAAGCCCTTCTTGTTGAAGAACTTCTAGACAAGCAATACCAGATGCCATAGAAGCAGGATTTCCTGCCATTGTACCAGCTTGATATGCAGGTCCGAGTGGGGCAACTTGTTCCATAATTTCTTTTTTACCACCATAAGCACCGATTGGAAGTCCGCCGCCAATAACTTTACCAAGCGCTGTTAAGTCTGGTGTTACGCCAAGTAAGTCTTGAGCACCGCCGTACATGAAGCGGAAAGCAGTAATAACTTCATCATAAATTACTAGTGCGCCAGCTTCATGAACAAGTTCATTTACTTTCTCAAGGAAGCCAGGTTTTGGCTCTACAATACCGAAGTTTCCAACAATCGGTTCTACAAGGATAGCTGCTACTTCATGTCCCCATTTATCTAATGCTTCTTTTAAAGTTTCTACATTATTAAATGGAACGGTAATAACTTCTTGTGCGATACTTTGTGGTACACCAGCTGAGTCAGGAATTCCTAGAGTAGAAGGACCAGATCCAGCAGCTACAAGTACTAAATCAGAATGACCGTGGTAACAACCAGCAAATTTCATAATTTTTGTGCGGCCTGTGTAAGCGCGAGCGACACGAATTGTTGTCATTACTGCTTCAGTACCAGAGTTTACGAAACGGACTTTATCTAATGCAGGCATTGCTTCTTTTAACATTTTTGCAAATTTTACTTCTAGTGCTGTTGGTGTTCCGTAAAGTACACCATTTTCAGCAGCTGTTGTAATTGCTTTTGTAATGTGCGGGTGAGCATGTCCAGTAATAATAGGACCGTATGCTGCTAAATAATCGATATATTTATTTCCGTCTACATCCCAGAAATAAGCACCTTTTCCACGTTCCATAGCAACAGGAGCGCCGCCGCCAACTGCTTTGAAAGAACGAGAAGGACTATTAACGCCGCCAACGATATGTTCTAAAGCTTCTTTATGTAATGCTTCTGACTTTGTGAATTTCACTACCATTCATCTCCTTACAAAAATCTATGTATTATTCTAACATGTTTTTCGAAAAGACGTATTGTTTGTGATAGAGAAGGCAGTTGGGTAAACTATTCGTTGTGACATTTAGGAAGGGGGTCCGGTTATGAAATCGGTAATTGAGGTACAAGGGTTACGTAAAGAATTTACAGCCTATTCAAGTCGTCCGGGTTTAAAGGGTGCATTTCGCGATTTATTAAATCGTAATTATAAAATAGTACCAGCAGTAAATGACGTATCTTTTACTGTGAAACAAGGTGAAATGGTTGGGTATATTGGTGAGAACGGTGCCGGTAAATCAACAACAATTAAAATGCTTACGGGGATTTTGACTCCGACATCAGGAGACATTTTAGTAAATGGGATGAACCCACATAAGCAGAGAGAAGAATTTGTAAGAACAATTGGTGTTGTTTTCGGTCAACGCTCACAGCTTTGGTGGGACATTGCTGTGCAAGAATCGTTTCGTTTATTAAAAAAAGTGTACGGTGTATCAGACGCTCAGTATAAAGAGCATATGGAGCACGTGATTGAAACGTTAGATATTGGTCCTTTATTAGATAAGCCAGTTCGAAAGCTATCTCTTGGTCAAAGAATGCGTTGTGAATTAGCGGCAGCATTAATTCATAATCCGCCGTTATTATTTTTAGATGAGCCAACAATTGGGCTAGATGTTCTTGTGAAATTGAAAATACGTGAATTTTTAAAAGAAATGAATGAACGTTATAAAACAACAATTTTATTAACAACCCATGATATTACGGATATTGAAGCTTTATGCGAGCGTGTTATCATGCTGGATGAAGGAAATATTATGTATGACGGTTCTTTAAATAATCTTCGTACGCAGTGGGGAGCAGAGAAGGAAATACATTTTCAATTTATTGCACCAGTTTCCTATCAGGCTTTATCAATGGTTATGCCAGATAGTCATGTTGTTTGGTCGAAAGCGAAAGAGGAAAACGCGTGGGTTGCAAAAATACCGAATGAAGAAGTTATCATTTCAATGCTTATTTCTAAAGTAGTACAAGCCTTTCAAATTAAAGATTTAAAAATTAACGAAGTGTCTACAGAGGAAATTATTCGTAACATTTATGAAGAAGGTATTAAACATGGGTAAGTACATTGAAATGATTCGGATTCGCTTTTTAATGATGCTTGCGTATCGTACAAACTATTATAGCGGGATTTTAATTTATACGATTAATATCGGTGCGTATTATTTTTTATGGCAAGCAATTTATAGCGGAAAAGAGAATATTGAAAGTTTATCTATTTCGCAAATGACTACGTATATCGCAATTGCGTGGATGGCACGTGCCTTTTATTTTAATAATATTGACAGGGAAATTGCGATGGAAATTCAAGAAGGACGTGTAGCGGTAGAACTGATTCGTCCATATAACTATTTAGGGATGAAAGTGATGCAAGGTCTCGGTGAAGGAATATTTCGTTTTGCTTTCTTTTCAATTCCAGGTATGGTTATCGTTACCTTATTATTTTCATTGCAAATTACAACGAATTTTCAAACGTGGTTATATTTCTTCTTATCTTTAATATTTAGTTTTATTATTAATACACAAATTAATTTAATGACGGGAATGCTCACGTTCTTCCTATTTAATAATAGTGGAATTATGTATGCAAAACGTGTTGTTATTGATTTATTTTCAGGTCTATTATTACCAATTAGTTTTTATCCGTTATGGGCTCAGAAGGCAATGGTATTTTTACCGTTTCAGGCCATTAGTTATATTCCGAGTATGATTTTTTCAGAAGGTATACAAGGAAGTAAATTGTATGAGGCATTATTATTCCAAGTAATTTGGGCAATTGTACTTATTATTCCAATTGTACTCATGTGGAGAACGGCGAGAAAACGTCTAATTGTACAAGGGGGATGATGAGATGATATATATAAACCTATTTTTGCAATATGCAAGCCAATATATAAAAACAAAATTGGAGTATCGGGGCGATTTTATCGTTGGATTACTTTCTGATTTAGCACTGCAGGCTGTTAATTTAATCTTTATTCTCGTTGTGTTTGGGCATACGCAAGCATTAAAAGGCTGGAGTCGAGAAGAAGTCATCTTTATTTATGGTTTCTTTTTAGTGCCGTTTGCCATTTTCTCAGCTTTCTTTAACATATGGGATTTTAATGATCGTTACATTATTAAAGGGGAAATGGATCGTATATTAACGAGACCGATTCATAGTTTATTTCAAATTATATTAGAAAGAATGGAACTCGAATCTTTAATTGGAGCGATTACAGGAATGATTGTAATGGGATATGCAGCAGTGGAGCTACAATTATCTTTTTACTGGTACGATTTCTTCTTATTCTTACTGATGGTAGGAGGAGGAGCACTTGTATATGGAGGGATATTTGTTACGCTTGCGAGCCTTGGTTTTTGGTCGGATGCAAAAAGTTCAATTATGCCGCTAATGTATAACATAGGTAACTATGGTCGCTATCCTGTTAATATTTATAACCGTGTGATTCGCTTCATTTTAACGTTTGTTTTACCATTTGCGTTTGTCGGAGTGTATCCGGCAGCATACTTTTTAAGGAAAACAGAGTGGAATAGCTATGCGTTTGCAACACCATTCGTTGGTGTTATCTGTTTTACGATTGCAATCACTCTTTGGAATCAAGGGGTAAAAAGGTACCGTGGTGCTGGGAATTAATTATAGAAGCTTGTTTGTTTCTAAGGGATAAATCCAATGGCCATCTCATACATATAAAATGAGGTGGAGGACATGTTATGGGGATTTATTCTATTAATTGCAGCAGTTGCTATTTTGAGAAGTGTCCAATTGTTATGGAGTTCATATTCAGATTCTAGGCGTTTCTTTTCGTTGTATAATTTAGCCTCCTTATTTTTAATTTATACAACGGTACTGATTGCGTTTGGGTTAAGTTATGTTGTATTAGAAGAAATGGGCTTTGTAGTTTTGAAAGAAGATGGAGAAAGCTTGCATGCTCAATCTTTTCAACTTGTAGAAATTTGCTTATATTTTAGCGCAGTTACTTTATTGTCCGTTGGGTACGGTGATATAGCTCCGATTGGAATAGGGAGATGGATTGCGATTGCAGAAGCGTTAATTGGATATACATTGCCGTTTGCTTTTGTAATGAGGTCTGTAATAGACAATGAAAAATAAGATAGCATTTGATATAGTAAAAGAAAAGAGTAGGAGTGATAACAATGATCACAGTAGGAGAAATGGCTCCAGAATTTACATTAGAGGGAAGTAGCGGGGAACAAATTCGCTTAGCTGATTTTCGTGGTAAAAATGTAGTTCTATATTTTTATCCGAAAGATATGACTCCAGGGTGTACAACTGAAGCGTGTGATTTTCGAGATGCATATGGATTATTTCAAGAGAAAGATACAGTTATTCTTGGTGTAAGCCCTGATTCAGCGAACAGACATCTGAAATTTATTGAGAAGCATGAGCTTCCATTTGTACTTTTAGTAGATGAAGATCATAAGGTGGCAGAATTGTACGATGTTTGGAAATTGAAAAAGAACTTTGGGAAAGAGTATATGGGAATCGAACGTTCTACATTCCTTATTAATAAAGACGGTGAGCTTGTAAAAGAATGGCGTAAAGTGAAAGTGAAGGGACATATTGAAGATGTTCTTTCTTATATAAAGTAAATGCATTGTGGAGATAAATATATATAAGTAAGGCGAGTGTCTATACATATTTTATCGTCTTACATAAAGTGAAGTGTAGGGCATACCTCCTCAGATGATAGTATTCCAAGTGCGATTATGTCGCACTTTTTTTCTATGTAAATGTATAGAAAATGGGGAAGGATATATAAGAATAAGGCTATATACAAAAATAAACCACATACTTATAGTAGAAATATTGACGATTTATAAGAAAAGGAGTACACTCTTTATAAGAATTATAAAATAATAATCCGTATAGAATCGGGGTGCATGACGGTGGTCAAAGAAGAATTAAAAGAAGCGCTAGAAATGCTGAAAAATACGGGTGTACGCATTACTCCACAGCGTCATGCTATTTTAGAGTACCTTGTGGAATCAATGACGCACCCAACAGCGGATGACATTTATAAAGCATTAGAAGGTAAGTTTCCAAATATGAGTGTTGCAACTGTCTATAATAACTTACGTGTATTTAAAGAGGTTGGACTTGTAAAGGAATTAACTTATGGAGACGCTTCAAGTAGATTTGATTATGTTACAAGTCAACATTATCATGTGATTTGCGAAAAATGTGGTAAAATTGTTGATTTTCCTTATGGGGGTTTGGAACAGCTTGAAGAAGAAGCTGCGAAAACGACAGGCTTCGTTATTAATAGTCATCGCTTAGAAATTTATGGCGTTTGTCCAGAGTGTCATAAGGCGTAATATATAATAAAGAAAGAGGCTGACGGCTTTACGTCAACCTCTTTCTTTATTATATATGGGAATTACGTTAGGTTCAGGGGGATTTAAAATGTTCGGTGAGGAACCTAATTTAATTAAGGGTAAACATGAAAAGGTGATTTCTTGGTTAAGAAATCACCTTTTCATGTTTAGTTTTGTAAGGTTACATTGTAGACATATATATACCTATGATTTATAGCTTTTCTTATTATATTTCTCATCAAATTCTTTTCCTTCTAAACTTCGATCCGTTGTTAAAGGTTGGTTGCAATGCATACATGCGTCGACACGACCGAGCATTTTGGTTGGCTTATCGCAGCTTGGACAAATAATTTGTACAGTTTTAGTGGATAACATACCAATCCAAAAGTAAACAACAGTACTAGCGATAACAGCTAAAAAGCCAATCATCATAAATGTTGTCATAATAATAATGTTTTCACGGAAAAAGACACCTAAGTATGCAATGAAGAGGCCGATAAATACTAAACTTAATGCAAAGGTCCGGATTTTATTGATTTTGTTTGAATACTTAATGCTCATTCTCACCACGCTCCTATAACAATAATATAACATAAAATTTAGAATTTTCACTCGTTCGGAAACATGATAAAGTGATAAGATATGAAATGCGGAGTGTGATGAAGAATGAAGGGAGACTATAATGATTTTTTGGAACATGTTTATAAGGATTTAACGGGATGTGAAATTTTTTTTGTGAAAAGTATTGACCCTTTATGTACTGCATGATATATTAATAACCGTCGCTGATGCAGAAATGCAGAAAACGACAAAAAAGAAATTGAAAAACTTAGTTGACATCGAAAAACGAAGATGTTAACATAAGGGAGTCGCAAATGAGCGGCCAAGTAGTTCTTTGAAAACTGAACGAAACAAACAACGTGAAACGTCAATTTTTATTTTTAGATGCTAGACAAACTAACTTTATTGGAGAGTTTGATCCTGGCTCAGGATGAACGCTGGCGGCGTGCCTAATACATGCAAGTCGAGCGAATGGATTGAGAGCTTGCTCTCAAGAAGTTAGCGGCGGACGGGTGAGTAACACGTGGGTAACCTGCCCATAAGACTGGGATAACTCCGGGAAACCGGGGCTAATACCGGATAACATTTTGAACTA
>NZ_WBPF01000023.1:5784-8470 GCF_008923725.1 Bacillus sp. CH140a_4T | reverse complement strand
TCTAGCGCCGATGGTAGTTGGGACCTTGTCCCTGTGAGAGTAGGACGTCGCCAAGCAAGCTTAAGACGAGTCAGAATGACTCGTCTTTTTTGTGTTTCATTAAACACGAACTTTTGGTGAAATCGTTATTAATTATAGCTTCACTTTGTTTTTATATCGATAAACTTGTAATTACAGCTACTATCGCTTCGCCTTCAGCGATAGTGAATTCTTCTGTCACTTCGTTCATTGGCATTATAGTTACTTCTATTGTCTTAATAATAGCTACAGGTTCATCCTGGCTATTGGGTACAATATTATAATCGTTAGTTGTTGGTAGTGTTTCATTTTCTAATTCATAAAAATATGGCTGGAGCATGTTGCTGTTGTTAACTCATCAATTACTAACTGTGCGAAATAATTAGGGGAGTTCTCTAACAATGGTTTTAACTCTTCGTCGGTTTCGTGAATAGACAAGAAGCTACCATCCGCTAAACAAGGAAAGAATTTTTTTAATACAAATTGTTTACCTGTCTCGGTCTATATATTCTTCAATATTGACTGAATCTTATTTTGTAATAGGTTATTTACCTCATTTATTTGTTTTAGGTAGTTATGTCGTAAAAATGGTGGAGCGAAAAAAATAATAACACATGCTTTCTTTTCTGGATCTAGTTGTTGAAGAGCTGCGATAATTTCAAAATATAGTTCTTGCAAATTTTGTGTGTTACTTTCTCGTATAACATCTTGAATAGCGATGTCTGGGTTAATGTCTAGGTTCCTTAATGTTTTTATATAGTCTGCATAGCTTATTACATCAATTTCCCAAGAAAGTTTTCGAATAGGAAGCCCTGTTATGAGTAAGTAATGTTTGAACTGCTCCTGCAAATAGTGTTCTGCCTTTTTACAGACGTTACTCGCTTCTTCTAATAATAGAGAAAGAACCTTTTTGGTGTAGCTTCATAAATAAAATAATTAAAGTATAATTGACTACTTGTTGCTGTTTTGCATAGTATACTTCTCTTTATTATCACGCTGATATAAACAAGTTGGAGGGAGAACGAGTTCATCGGGAATAAGTTCAGTTAGTTTATAGTTGTTATGTAGTCTATTTGTGATTTGGGCTGCAATAAAATTAGGATCAATCCCCGACAATGTATCACCATCATATAAGTGTGTTATAAAATCATTATTAATTGCCAAACGATACTGTAATTGTTTTTCTTGCTTTAGTCTTTCGAGTTCAGTTAAGGCAGAGAGAATACCATGATGTCCACCTTCCTCATCCCCATTGAATAAGAGAAGTAGATTGCCTTCTAGTAAATGAATATGTTCTTAAAAGTATAGAATGTTAGCTAAATGAATAGCAGCACCGCTTTTCATATCAAGAGAGCCACCGCCAAACAACCAATCTCCAGATTTTGCATCGGTTTGAACATTCGTATCACTTTTGTAGGTTTGAAAATATTGTTCGAGTGTGTCAGGAGAGAAAGTATCGTCTTTTAATGATCCGAAATCTTCAATGCCGACTGTATCTAGATGTGAATGATAAATAATAGTAGAAGGGGAGTTGTTTTTCGCTTTTATAAATGCAAATACATTGCTCCTGCCTATTGGATCATGAGCTACATCCTGAACCCATACGTGTTCATAAAATAAGGAAGGCCTTTTAAAATGCTATATAGTTCATCTATAATCCGAACTTTTCCGCTAGTGCCGTTAATGCTATTAAATGAAACTAAATACTTTGTTAGTAACTCAATTTGCTCTTCTAACGTTAAATCTTGTAGTTGTTTATATATGGATATAGGATAAAACCTCCTTAAGTCTTATAATTGAGGATCTTTCGTAGAGAAGATGAGTGCAGGTGGAAAAATGATAGTATGTTTCCATAAATATAAGAGAGTGATGATGTATAATAAGGATTGGAACGTTTGTTCTATATAGGTATAATAGGTGTACTCAATTAATTGAGGTGCTCATTTTGAATTTAGTAGATGCGTTTAAAGAAGAAATGCTATTACTAGGTTCGAATTCTAAAGATAGCTTATAACTTTACATATTTTAGTGGCTTATTTAAGGGATATTCAGAATACACTAGGCCGTATTGAAGTGAGTGATACTAGAGGTGAAATGGATAAAAGACCAATATTCTACTTGGGCTACCGGTTAATAATATGTGGCTTATATAAACCTACAGTAATATGAAAAACATAAATAAACTTGCTTTTCTATTTTGAAAACAGCACCCTATCTTTTAAAGCGCTAATATATTGAATAATAGAAGTGAATGATGTTCGGATATCGTGTGAGATAATGGCCAAAGGTGGTTTTCTAGATGCTCTTACCATCATCCGTTATAAGGATGCGTATATCTTTTATATCTGCGCATGCTTTTAATAGAGTTTTATTGATAGTACAGTAGGATAAATAAAGGAGGATGTTAGGGAATGTAATAACTACCTACTTATATACTAATACTTTTTATAAATAATGTTGTTGGTTCTGTTGAGAGAAAACGTTCTTACAGATTAAGCCTTTTAATGAATAATGCTTTAAATTCAATTGAATATGTTTTGGAAGAATAGATTAAAGAGAAGTAGAAGGTGGTTTCCGGTAATGAATCTTTGTAGAGCCGTATCTAGCTAAAAGAGCATAAAAATATTAAATTAAATAACTTTATAAAAAGGTGTTGACGATTAGACTA
>NZ_WBPF01000023.1:1984-5774 GCF_008923725.1 Bacillus sp. CH140a_4T | reverse complement strand
CTCTAGCGCCGATGGTAGTTGGGACCTTGTCCCTGTGAGAGTAGGACGTCGCCAAGCAAGCTTAAGACGAGTCAGAATGACTCGTCTTTTTTGTGTTTAATGAAATAATCTTGTAATTAATGTTTGGCTCTATGAGTACGTTTATCTAGCAAGAAATAGCTTTATTTTATTATAATTTCACATCTAAATAGCATACCTTCAGAAAAATATGGCCAAGTTTGTTAGAACGTCTATTCGTTAACAAGAATATATACAAGGAATTGCCCTCTGTAGCCTGCTCACACCTTCTTTTATTTCTTCAGTCGTTAAATGTCCATATCCTATAATAATTCGATTATGATGTTTTCCTTTTTGAATGGCGTGCTCTTCCACAGGATATACTTTCACTCCGAATTGTTGGATTTCCTCAAGTAATTCTTTTGTGAATTGAACTTGATTGAATTCAACAATCAGGTGTAATCCTGTAGAATAACCGGAAATATTGATCTTATTTGAAAATGCTAATTTTAATTGCTGGATAAGGAAGTCTCTTCGAGTTTTATAGATTTTTTTCATCTTTATAATATGTCGTTCCAAATAATCTTCGGCAATAAATTTAGCAAGGACAAGCTGATTTAAAGAAGGTGTATGTAGATCTGAAAACCATTTTACCCTGCGACATTTTTCAATAAGGTGTGAGGGAAGAACTAAGTATCCCATCCTAAGGGCCGGGGATAAAATTTTACTAAATGAACCTATATATATAACACGCTCGGGATCCAATCCCTGTAATGAACTCACAGGTGAGCCTTCATATCGAAACTCACTGTCATAATCATCTTCAATGAGATAACAATTTGTTTTCCTTGAGTAGTTAATCAATTGAACCCGTCGTTGTATCGGTAACGCTCCTCCTAAAGGAAACTGATGAGAAGGAGTAGTGAAGATGAATTTTGGATTTTTATTTGCAGGCAGCAAAGATGTATCCATCCCATTATCATCAACTGGTATAGGATAAAGGAAGGCTCCTGAATTTTTAAAAATTATTTGAATGTCATTGGTGATTGGATCTTCTATTAGTACTTCGTCGCCTGTTGACAAAAGTAACTTAGAAACAAGTGTTAAAGCTTGAGTTGCACCGGAGGTAATTACCAATTGTTCTGGATGACAAAAAACTCCTCTTGTTTTTAGTAAATAGCGTGATAAAACCTTTCTTAATTCTGGACGCCCTTCGGGGATATCGTATCCAAACGTAGAAGGAAGTGTCTCGTTCCATATGTTGTGAGATAATTTTGCCCAGCTCTTACGTGGAAATAAGTCTAATGCTGGTATCCCTGAACGAAAATTAATGATGTTACTGTCCTTGTTTGCTTCTTCGCACCAAGATAAAGAATCAATTAGAGTTGATTTTTTACGTTGTTCTAAATAAGTCCCTTCTGCAATGAATGTCCCGGCTCCCTGTCGAGCGACCAAAAAACCTTCGGAAAATAATTGATCATACGCTTCTAAAATTACATTCCTAGACACGCTTAACTCAGAAGATAATTCTCGTGTTGAGGGTAGTTTTTCTCCGGATTTTAGCTCTCCGTTTAATATTCGTTCACGTATTTGGTGATAAACCTGTCGAATTAAACTTATATCTAATGATCGATCAATAGGTATCCAAAGCATATAAATGCTCCCTTCATCAAAATTGGTACCATAAAAGTTTAGCTAAAATGGTACTAATACGAACCATTTTAGCATGCTATAGTTGGATCAAATAGTTCTAAAGGAGATGAAAATGTGATGACTAAACTAGAATTACAAGTAGCTCAGGCATTTAAATCGATTGCACGAAATGAACATATAAAATCCTATGTACAACAATCCCCTGAACTCTATGCGCTAGTATTGCAAGCTGCGAAACGCTTTGTCACCGGAGAAACGAGACAGGAGGGGATTGTAACAGCGAAAGAACTAATTACAAAAGGTTATCATACTTCACTAGAATATATAGGGGAAAATACTCTAGATATAGAGGAATGCTATAAAGAAAAAAATGAGTTTTGGAATCTTATTGGTGACATGGGTGCTCTATCTATGAAACAAACAGTATCACTCGATTTATCGCATATTGGATTATCTATAGATCCAGAAATATCTTATCTTCATTTAATGGAGTTGGCAGAGAAGGCCGAAGTACACGGAACTAGCCTTATGATAAGTATGGAAGAATCATCTAAAACAGCGGATATTCTTTCCGTCTATAAAAAAACAACTGAGCAATATCCTAATGTAGGGATAACGATTCAGGCACATTTATATCGTTCGAACAATGATATTCAAGAACTCCTACATTACCCAGGGAAAATAAGAGTTGTAAAAGGTGCCTACCAAGAAGCTTCAGATATTGCTATGTCTAGGTCAACTGATTTAAATCAACAGTATCTTCAGATTGTAGAACAACTAATTGAAAATAATCATCCTGTATCTATAGCTACACACGATGAAATTCTTATTAAAGAGATGGAGCAACGTCAATATTTTAGTCAATCTAATGTAGAAATAGAAATGCTATATGGAATTCGTCCGGATATGTTAAGTGATTTGAAAAACAAGGGACATAACGCTAGAGTATATTTGACTTATGGGAAAGAGTGGTACTTGTATTTATGTCATCGGATAGCTGAACATCCAGAAAATCTATATCATGCAGTGACAGATATGATATATCCATCTTCAGCACAGCAGAGTAGGGAATATTAAATAGACATTTAATCTTAAATGTAAAAATTATTTTGGTTATGGCCGAATATATAAAGAGGCGGATTTTCCTTAGAGTAGAAATTCCGGCTCTTTTTATATTGAAACTTTTTAGTTTATATTTGCGTTAAATACGTACAGGACTTCTAGAGGTGTTGAAAAGAGTATGATTTATAATTGTGCAGCCAAAGTATACATTGTTGCAGAACTTGTTTTTGTGAGTGTTTTATATGTATTGGTTTCTTATTGTTGTGTATTCTTAGGTTTGTAGCTAGAAATAAATGAATTTGTGATTCTATATGTATTTCAAAACGAGGGCTACATAATAGAAACAATAAAATTACATGCTTTGTTAGTAACTCGATTCGCTCTTCTAGCGTTAAAACGCAAATAATAGGTATAGGATAAACATTATTAAATGTGATAAAACATCAAAAGAACAAACGTTCCTATCCGGTGTGTTGGGTACACTCGATCAATTGAGGTACGTATTTTTAATCGAGTATAGTTTAGTTTTGTATCTTAAATGTTTGTTAAGAGTATATAAAATTATTACGGCTAGGCCATATGGAAATGGATGCTGCTAAAGATGAAAGAGATATAAGTCTGTTATTTCAGTGACATAGGGATAGTTAGTAAATGTATTAGTGTGTTTCTATTTATTTACGAGTGAACAGGTCAGTAACGATTACTTCATATAAGGGGAACTCTATAACTAGAGTAGTATATAAGAATTACTGTATCGTTGTCTGTTATAAAAATACGTATACCTTCAATCGTTTCTAATAGAGTGCTTAATGAGTAAAGAGGTATTAGGGAGTGTGATAATTTTCAAACTACATATTAGTATTTATTAAAATAAGGTTGTTAGTTTCGCTGGTGAAAAACTTACGTGCAAATTAAGTCTAGTGTATAAGTAAACTTGAATGTATTTTGGAAGAAGAAATGAAAGTAAAGTAGAAGAGGCTTTGCTGATAATACAATCTTTATAGGCTCTTTTCTAGATTAGAGAGTGTAAAAACATTAACTTGAATATATTTATAAAAAGGTATTGACGATTGTAGGT
>NZ_WBPF01000023.1:0-1974 GCF_008923725.1 Bacillus sp. CH140a_4T | reverse complement strand
GTGAGAGTAGGACGTCGCCAAGCAAAAACCTAAGTCGATTCGACTTAGGTTTTTTTGTGTTTATTTTTATTTACCAACTGTCATAATCCATAAATTTAGTAATCTTAAAGATGAAATAGGGACTGTCTAAATTGAAATTTGAGCGATAATGTCGTAAAAGATAATAAAAGTAATACGTTTAAATGTTAGTGCAAGGTAAGAATTACCTTTTTATGTTAACTAAGTTGTAGAATGACTAAAAAAATTTACTCTATATATGAAAGCGTTATGTGAAAAATAGCTATTCAGCTGTTTTTCACATAACGTTTTTTCATTTTTAAAGGACTTCACATAAGAAAAAAACTATAATTAAGAAAGTTAACATATATTTTTTGATGGGTGTGGGGGATTATGAAAGAAATATGTATGTTATTAGTGGCTGTTATTTTATGGGGGACAGCCATTGCGCCAACAAAGTGGGCATTAGAATCTATTCAGCCGTTTACTTTGTTATTTATTCGCCTTTTCTTAGCTGGTGGAATCTGTTTACTATTCTCATTTAAACAATTAAAAAGATCAGTTGTACATAAACAAGTCCCGTGGAAAAGAATGAGTTTCCTATCTTTTACTGGTGTAGCTGGGTACTTTATGTTCACATCCTACGGTATTTCTTTAACAAGTGGATTGCATGTTAGTATTATTGATGCTGCTTTACCTTTAGTTACAATTCTTTTTTCAGCGTTCTTTTTGAAAGAAAGAATTCAACTTAATTATTGGATCGGTATTGTATTGGGGGCTATCGGAGTACTTCTTATTACAATTCCATCTAGTAACGTCGATCAAGAAGTATCTTTAATAGGAGATATTCTTATTTTATTAAGCACTTTCTTATTTGCTTTCTATACAGTATTGCTGAAACGACCAGAACAAGAACAGTATCTATCAAACAAGGTTTTTACAACATTAACTTTAATTATTGGAGCTGTTATTCTATTACCATTTGCAATGGCAGAAACTTTTTACTATGGTTTCCCGAAAGTTGAAACATGGAAGACTGGGTTTAGTGTAATATATCTTGTTATTGGGGCAACAATTTTAGCGTATTGGTTTTGGAATAGAGCATTAGAGACAGTCTCGGCATCAGTAAGTGGATTATATTTAAATGCGTTACCGTTAGTAAGTATTGCTGCTTCAATTGTTCTATTAAATGAATCTTTAACCTGGAGAGTAGTAATAGGTGGTAGCTTAGTTTTATTTGGGGTGATATGGGCGGATAAACGTAAATTAATTGATTTATTTATCTCAGGTGATCGAAATGTTAAAGAGAATAAAGAATGTTAAAGTTTATAAGAGTATGTATATAATGTTTAATGGAAAGGACGCTTTGTATATAATAGGATGTCCTTTTCATTATTTTCATTGAATGAGAGGAATTAAATAACTGAAACTCATATAGAAAATACCTTTGGAATTTTTTTATTATTAATTGAATAAAAGGTGTTGACGATTAGACTATAGGGGTGTAATATAAAACAAG
Source organism: Bacillus sp. CH140a_4T (assembly GCF_008923725.1). Taxonomy (GTDB): domain Bacteria; phylum Bacillota; class Bacilli; order Bacillales; family Bacillaceae_G; genus Bacillus_A. Next base: position 458 of record NZ_WBPF01000023.1, on the reverse strand, counting down.
TCGCCGATGCAATAACGCAGAACGCGGCAAACGAAATAAAAAACTTAGTTGACATTAACTAACGAAGATGTTAACATAAGGAAGTCGCAAATGAGCGACCAAGTAGTTCTTTGAAAACTGAACGAAACAAACAACGTGAAACGTCAATTTTTATTTTTAGATGCTAGACAAACTAACTTTATTGGAGAGTTTGATCCTGGCTCAGGATGAACGCTGGCGGCGTGCCTAATACATGCAAGTCGAGCGAATGGATTGAGAGCTTGCTCTCAAGAAGTTAGCGGCGGACGGGTGAGTAACACGTGGGTAACCTACCCATAAGACTGGGATAACTCCGGGAAACCGGGGCTAATACCGGATAACATTTTGAACTGCATGGTTCGAAATTGAAAGGCGGCTTCGGCTGTCACTTATGGATGGACCCGCGTCGCATTAGCTAGTTGGTGAGGTAACGGCTCACC
>NZ_WBPF01000022.1:98912-315557 GCF_008923725.1 Bacillus sp. CH140a_4T | reverse complement strand
ATTCCAAAGATACTTAATACTTGATCTAACATTTGACGATGTTGCGCCGTTACAGTCACAATCGATTCAATTTTCTCTGAATGCTTTTGCAACTCTAACACAAGAGGTGCCATTTTAATTGCTTCTGGGCGTGTCCCAAAAATTGTCATTACTTTTAAACGTTCAGTCATTTTGTTGCCTCTTTCCTTTACCATTTAAAAAATCTGGTAGTATTGTTACTGTATTATTATACATGAAAGTTATAAGGAAAAGGGGGGAATCACCCTTATATAGAAGATATTGAAATTTAATTGAATAGCATTTTTGTATCATGAAATCAAAGAGTACGAGAGATATTGATATTAGATTGATTTTGTTAAAAACATTTTAATAAATAAACGGAAAACATATGTAAAAGTGATAACGATAAGAGAGTATATTTTTTGATATTTTATTTTAATGTTAAAATATAATAATTTAAAGAAAATAGGAGGAAAAAAGAGAAAATGCTAATAATTATCCTGAAAAAAAACAAAAAAGGTGTAATATTAGGTTTTTCTTTCAAGATTTTCTCCTATATAATGATTTATGAATACGACATTAAGGCTTAATATATTTGATATAATTTGCCTTTCCCTAACTTGGGTATACACTCTTTTCAACCTCCGTGTCAGAGATAACATATATTGAAAAGAGTGTATACATTTTTTTATTTTAGAAGAGAAATTCTAAAATCTTTTTTATAATGACAAATGAGAGTTAAAATGGGATAATGATAGTATAACTTCTGGTGGTATGACCAATCTTGTGTAAGGAGAGAAGTGTATGCTAGATATTCAACAAATTAAAGAAATAATTCCTCATCGCTATCCATTTCTACTAGTGGATAAAGTTTTAGAAGTAGAAGAAGGAAAGCGTGCTATTGGAATAAAGAATGTTACAGCTAATGAAGAATTTTTTAATGGGCATTTTCCAGATTATCCTGTAATGCCAGGTGTTTTAATTGTAGAGGCTTTAGCACAAGTTGGTGCTGTTGCTATGTTGAAGAAAGAAGAGAATCGTGGTCGCTTAGCATTCTTCGCAGGCATCGATAATTGCCGCTTTAAACGACAAGTCCGCCCAGGTGATCAGCTTCGTTTAGAAGTTGAAATGACGCGTGTACGTGGGTCAATTGGAAAAGGAAAAGCAGTTGCTACTGTAGATGGTGAAATTGCTTGTGAGACAGAAATCACGTTTGCGCTTGGTGACAAGAAAGAATAAATATATTAAGATATGTGATAGACAAATAACAATATATAATTGTTGTTTGTCTATTTTTTGTGGATCGCTATATTATTTGGTTTTATTAAGTTTTTTTTTTGTATAATAGGATTTATATGTATTGTAAGTTAGGCTTAAGAAAGAAGGTTACAATAATGAAAAAGAAAATTTTATTTTGGGTACTCGGTATTCTTGGGGTACTAATCATAGGTGGAGGAGTTTATGCCTATAATGTATATTCTTCTGTATCTAATACATTAAAAGAAGTGCATAAACCTTTAAAACGAGATCAAAACAACAGTAATGTTGGAGAAAAAGTTAGTAAGAGTGAACCCGTGTCAATTTTATTACTAGGAGCAGACGAGCGCGGTAATGATAAAGGGCGTTCAGATTCTTTAATGGTGATTACATTAAATCCTAAAAATAACTCTATGAAAACAGTAAGTATTCCTCGTGATACGTATACAGAAATTGTTGGAAAAGGCAAAAGCGATAAAATCAATCATGCTTATGCATTCGGCGGAGTAGATATGTCTGTAGCGACCGTAGAGAACTTCTTGAATGTTCCTATTAATTATTATATTGAAGTGAACATGGAAGGCTTTAAAGATATCGTTGATGCAGTCGGTGGGGTAGATGTAAATAATGATTTAGAGTTCTCTCTAGAAGGGAAGCATTTCCAAAAAGGGAATATTCATTTAACAGGTGACCAAGCTCTAGCATACACACGTATGCGTAAAGAAGACCCACGTGGTGACTTTGGACGTCAAATGCGTCAACGTCAAGTAATGCAGGCTGTTATTAAGAAGGGGGCAAGCTTCTCTTCTTTAACAGGTTATGGGGATGTATTAACGGCAATTCAAAAGAATGTGAAGACAAACTTAACGCAAGATCAAATGTTTGATATGCAAAAGAACTATAAAGATTGCTTGAAAAATAGTGAGGATATCCAAATCCCAGGTGACGGTCACAAGGCTGCCGATGGCATTTGGTATTACTATGTTCCAGATGCAGCAAAACAAGATTTAACAAATAAATTAAGAGCACATCTTGAAGTGACTAAGTAATAAGTAATGACCCAAATTCTTTAGATTGAATTCGGTTTCCCAAGTGCTAAAGGGCATGAAGTTTGGGCACAATATGTAACGGATTATTTCGTTGCTAAGTAATAAAGGTACACAAAAGGTATACGAGCAATCGTATACCTTTTATAATAAGTAAGTGAGTAAGTAAGCAATCCTAATATATGTAGGAGGAAGACAATGAATTCAATTCTAATCTGCGGCGGAGCCGGTTATATCGGTTCTCACGCTGTAAAAAAATTAGTAGACGAAGGTTTATCTGTTGTAGTAGTAGATAACTTACAAACTGGTCATGAGGATGCAATTACAGAAGGTGCGAAGTTTTATAATGGAGACCTTCGTGATAAAGCATTTTTAAGAGATGTTTTTACACAAGAAAATATTGAGGCAGTTATGCATTTCGCAGCTGATTCTTTAGTTGGCGTTAGTATGGAGAAGCCTCTTCAATATTATAATAACAATGTGTATGGTGCACTTTGTTTATTAGAGGTAATGGATGAGTTTAAGGTAGATAAGTTTATTTTCTCTTCTACTGCGGCAACGTATGGTGAGGTAGATGTAGATCTTATTACTGAGGAAACGATGACAAATCCAACGAATACATATGGAGAAACGAAGTTAGCAATCGAGAAGATGCTTCATTGGTATAGCCAAGCTTCTAATTTACGTTATAAGATTTTCAGGTACTTTAACGTGGCTGGTGCAACTCCAAATGGTATTATTGGGGAAGATCACCGTCCAGAGACGCATTTAATTCCTCTTGTACTGCAAGTGGCGTTAGGGCAACGTGAGAAGATTATGATGTTTGGTGATGACTATAATACACCAGATGGTACTTGTATCCGTGATTATATTCATGTTGAAGATTTAGTGGCAGCTCACTTCTTGGGTCTTATAGACTTGCAGAACGACGGAGAGAGTGATTTCTATAACTTAGGAAATGGTAATGGTTTCAGCGTGAAAGAAATCGTTGATGCAGTTCGCGAAGTTACAAATCATGACATTCCTGCTGAGGTAGCACCGCGTCGTGCGGGAGATCCAGCACGTTTAGTTGCTTCTTCTCAGAAAGCGAAAGAGAAGTTAGGCTGGGATCCGCAGTATGTAAATGTGAAGACAATCATTGAGCATGCTTGGAATTGGCATCAGAAGAAACCTAATGGGTATGATAAATAAAATATAATAAGTGAAAGAGAGGGTATTGTCGTTCAACATATGTTCGACAATACCCTCTCTTTTTTTATAAGATTTTTGCTATACTAAACTGTACTATAATACGTGATGGAAGGAGGAGAATAATGAAAATACTTGTAGTTGATGATGAATCGAGCATTCGTAATTTGATTCGGATGCAGTTGGAGATGGAAGGGTATGAAGTGCTCACTGCGGCTGATGGGAGAGAAGCTTTAGAGAGATGGAATGAAGGGCCGGACGTATTGATTTTGGATGTTATGCTTCCAGATACAGATGGGTACGAGTTGCTTCGTTTGTTCCGCGAGAAGAATAGAGATATTCCAGTACTCATGTTAACTGCGAAGAGTCAGATGAATGATAAATTGCTCGGGTTGCAGCTTGGCGCAGATGATTATGTGACGAAGCCGTTTAATTATGCAGAGCTTATTCTTCGGGTCAAGAATATGACGCGGCGTGTGAAGAAGACAGAGGTAACGGTAAGCCATGAAGTAATTGGAGCGGGAGAGATAACGATTTGCCCTAAGGAAAGAAAAGTGCATGTGAGTGGACAAGAAATTCAGTTAACGTACCGAGAGTTTAATTTATGTCAGTTGTTTGTTTCAAATCCGCAGCGTGTATTTATGAGAGATGAGTTACTTGAGAAAGTATGGGGATTTGAGTATATCGGAAATACGAGAGCGGTTGATATTATGGTGCAAAGACTGCGGAAGAAGTTAGGGAATAGCGGGGAATATATTAAGACAATTTATGGCGTTGGCTATAAACTGGATTGTTAAGTGGTGATGGTATGTCTTTAAAAAGAAATATGGTGTTTGGAATAGTTGGACTGTTAATCCCGATTTTTGTTCTGTTGTACGCGGTTGTTTATATTACGTTAGAAAAGAATATGTATCATAACGCGGCAAATTCTTTGGAGAAGTTAAGTATAGAAGCACAAATTTATACGATGAATTATTTAGAGAAGGAAGCAGAGGTGGAGACGCTCGGTCCGAATTCACTTTTAATTGCTTCGTATTTAGCGAAGCGTATGGATGTCCGTGTACAGATGATTGGGAAGAATGGAGATGTTGTTGCGGATACGCAAAAGGGAGCACTTCTTCACCGGAATATTGATATTGAAAGCTCTTTGAAGGGGAAGAAATCTTATGTTTTTGAAGAGGGAGACCCAGCTCCAATTCTTTTGTTTTCAAGCCCAGTGTATTATGGAAACGATGTCATTGGAAGTGTCCGCTTCATAAATGAATTAACGGGTGAGAAGGAAGTTTTAACAAATGTTGGTTGGACGTTTTTAATGACGTCTCTTTGTTTAGTAGCTGCGGGTATTTTCTTTGCAATTCGTTTGGCAAAGTCTCTTCATAAGCCGATCGATCAGTTAAGACAAATGGCGCATCGGCTTGCGAATGGTGATTATAAAAGTAAGATTGAGCTAAATGAATATGTAGAAATTGCTCAGCTTTCAGCATCTTTTAATGCGATGGCCGATGGAATTGAGCTGCATATTAAGCAATTGAAAGAGGAGAAAGAGAAGCAGAAAGATTTCTTAGACCGTATTACGCATGAGCTAAAAACACCGCTAACTGCAATTATTGGCTATGTGGATTTAATTCCGAAGTTAAAGGCGCAGGAAGATGTACAGGAGAGCCTGCGATATGTAGCTGTAGAAAGTGAGCGTTTATTATCACTTGTAGAGGAATTACTTAAGTCTTCAAAGTACGGGACGAGTACGTTTGAAGTGTCACCTACAGTTGTGAATGTAAAGGAATTAGCAGAAGAAGCAGTTTCAATTGTGAAACCTCGTCTGCAGAAATTTGAGATTGAAGTGATAAATGAGTTAACAGATGTACATGTTGTTGCAGATTTTGATAAGACGAAACAGATTTTCTTAAACGTGCTTGATAATGCGATAAAATATAGCGATGCTACGCAAATTCGTATGAATGTAATCGTAAATGAACGTGAGGCGAAGGTTTTTGTTCATGATGATGGCATTGGTATAGATGAAGGCGTGCTTGCAGAGTGGAATGAATCACCAGGCGGGAAGGTACTGCCTTCTAGTTACGGGAATGGTTACGGTTTGTATATTTGTCAGGAGATTATGAGTAAGCAGGGCGGAAGTATGCGGATTGAGAGTAGTGAAGAAATAGGTACTACCATATTTATTACATTCTTACTTCCGAGACGGATGGAAGACATAAAAAACTTGAAAGCGGTTAAATGATACATTTATGAAACAATTATGCGGTATTTTCGAAACAACGTTTTTTTATCTTGGAGGTAGGCAGAAATGAAAAGGCTATCATTTCAAATTCTTATGTTTGTTCTTTGTATAATTGTTTCTCTTATTTTGTTTTATGTGATGGAGAAGCAAATATACAACCGAATCACAATAGTGAATGACAAACAAACTGTTTTACAAAGAGTGAATGAATCCCTGCCTACTGAAATGAAGGTTAGACATGAAAAGTGGGGAGAAATTGTTATAACGGATGAAGTTCGTTTGCATACGATTGTTTCATTCTTTGACCGAATTCAAATAGAACCGAGAGAAGCTAAGATTCAAGAACAAGTATTTACTGGAGAAGTAACGTACTTGAATGGACATAAACGTACTTTTGCAGTAGGTGACTTGTTCCAGTACGGGGCTGATATGTACGGAAAGAATGGTACGGACCCAATGATTTCAGCATTTCAAACGTATTTGTTAAGCCTGTATTACACACCAGAACGTATTAGTGATTTTTTTGCGTCAGCGCAGGATGTCATAGTACGCCAAGGTGATGTAGAACGTACGATGAATGTTACGCACATACTTGATTCGATTCGGTACGCAAAGCAAATTACAGATTACGGAGAAATACAGAAATTATTACAATCACAGAATGAACCGATTGCTTATATTACCGCGTATAAAACAGGGAAGCGTATAAAGAATGAGCGAGAAGACATTCTTACTATTTCTGTATATCCATCGTACTTTGTTGTGCAATATCTCGGTGATAATAACGGGAATGTTATGTATATGAAAAGCTCCCTCGCAAATGTATTTGTAAAGGAGAATGTGTCATGAGAAAGATAGCCTTTTTCTTCTTTTTGCTAGTAATTGGAGGAGCGATGTCTAGTTGCTCTCGAGATACAACCTCTATTAAATATAATAAAAGTGGTCTCCCTATTTTGGATGATCGTCATCTTGTTGCGTATGTAGCAGCTCGTGAGGAAGTTGGTGAAGCTTTGCTGTCATCATTTTGTAAACCACGCGGCTGTACGTATGAATTTATTCGTCTTTCGACAGAGGAGCTTCTTCGGAGGGTAGAAGAGGAAGCTGGAAACCCGAAAGCGGATATTATTATTGGCGGTACGGTAGACGCGCATCAAATGATGAAACAAAAAAATCTATCTATTCCTGTTACAAGTCAGCACGCGAACCGTATTTCGAAAACTGTTAAAGATAAAGACGGTTATTGGTACGGTTATGAAGTGGAGAAGCTGGCAATCGCGATCAATAAAGAGCGGTGGAATGAAGAAATAGCACCGCTCGGACTTCCTTATCCATCAAGGTGGAAAGATTTGTTACATCCAGTATATAAGGGAAAGATTGTGATGCCCGATCCAAATGTATCAGGAACAGCATATACGTTTTTTCAATCACTTATTGATACTGTAGGTGAAGAGGAAGCGAAGGAATATGTGAAGAATCTCGCAGGACAAGTTGGTGAAGTAACGGTGAATGGTTACATACCAGTGGAGCTTGTTGCGAGTGGTGAGTATATGATAGGCATCAATTTCATGGGAGATCAGAGAATGCTTCAAAAACAAGGCTTTCCAATTGTAAGTATTGTACCTGAGCAAACAGGGTTATCTGTTAATGCGATTTCGAAACTAAAACGTGCACCGAATGGTATTATTTCGGATTTATTTATTGATTATTGTTTATCAGAAGAAGCGGGTCACATTTTAGAAAAGGTTTCGTTTGGCGTACCAACGATGTTTGCGAAGAATGAGCAAGAAATAGAAGGACAGCCGGTTAGAAGAACAAACAAAAATATATCAAATAGCGGAATAATCGAGATATGGAATAGACAGCGTCTCTCTCAGAAGTGAGAAAAGGAGACGAAAATATATGTTTAAATGGCTTAAGCCAGCACCTGCAATTGAGAGATTGCCAGCAGATATGATTGATCGAGTATACAAATTATTACGTATTCGTGTATTGATGGGAATTTCAGTTGGGTATGCTGCTTATTATTTAGTTCGTAGTAACTTTACGTTATCAAGTACGTATTTAGTACAAGAATATGGATTTAGTACAGCTGAAATTGGACTACTAGGTTCAATCATGGCAATTGTTTATGGATTTAGTAAGTTCTTTATGGGGAATTTGTCAGATAAAGCTTTCGCCCAGCGCTTTATCGCAGTCGGTTTATTCTTATCAGGGCTTGTAAATATTTGTTTTGGTTTTGCATCGTCATTTGGAATGATTGTTACACTACTTGTTCTAAATGGTATTGTACAAGGTATGGGAGCACCACCTTGTAGTATCGTTATGACGAAATGGTTCTCAAAGAAAGAACGTGGTACGAAAACAGGTATTTGGAATATTTCACATAACGTTGGCGGAATGCTTGTGCCACCACTTGTTGGAATTGGGGTAGCTATTTTTGGTGAAAGCCATTGGCAAGGCGGCGTGTTTATTTTCCCAGCGATTATCGCAATGGTAATTTCAGTTCTTGTTTGGATTAATGCGAAGGATACACCAGAATCAGAAGGTCTTCCTCCAATTGATGAGTATCGTAATGACTATGAAAATCTTGAAAAAGCAGATCATGCTAACAAGATGTCACCAAAAGAAATTTTAATGAAGTATGTAGTGAAAAATAAATTTGTATGGTTCTTATGTATTGCAAATGCATTTGTGTATTTAATTCGTTTCGGCGTTATTAACTGGGTTCCGCTTTATTTAACGACAGTTAAAGGTTTTTCAAAAAATGAAGCACATGCGGCATACGCAATCTTTGAAGGTATGGCAATTCCAAGTTCATTAATCGTTGGTCTTTTAAGTGATAAATTATTTAAAGGAAAACGTATGCCATTATGTATCATTAGTATGGTTGGAGTTGTTATTGGTACGTTTGTATATTGGCAAGCAACTAGCATACTTGTTGTAAGTATTGCAGTTTCTATTATCGGTTGTTTAATTTATGTACCACAGTTTTTAATCGGTTTAAGTGCGATGGAATTAGTACCGAAATTTGCAGTAGGTACGACAGTTGGTATGTGTGGTCTGTTCGGTTATGTAGGCGGAAGTCTTGTAGCAAACGCAGCAATCGGTGTTATTGTTGATCGCTCTGGCTGGGACGGTTGCTTCATCTTACTATTAACAGGTGCAATTTTATCAACAATCTTCTTGTTCATCGTTCAACGTGGACATGAGGGAAAAAAACCTAAAGCGGCATAATATTTTGTTCGAAAAGCTATCCAATTGTGATTGGATAGCTTTTATATTAGGAAAAACAAACAGTATGTAAAATTGCAGTTTAATATGTAAATGATTTTTGTTATTTAATATAATCTTTTTAGGTTCCATAAACCGAATATATACATAGTTAGACCAAAAAATCCACCGCCGCAACTCCAAAGCACAACATCAAATAAAGAAATAGAGATTTCCTCTGAACCTACATAGGGAAGGATATAATTCATAAAAACAAACATTTGAAAGCCCCAAAGCAAACCTGTTTTTAAGCCAGCTTTTCTTAATTTTTTCTTGTGTTGTAAATATTCTTCTTTTGTTGCACATTCAGTATCACTTAAACCTTTTTTCTTGAATTTAAAGGCTAAATAATTAGCATAAATCATATTAGACAGAAAAATTAATATAGTTCCTATAGATATTGTGTGGTTCATAGTATCAACAAGTAACATAATAAGCATTATCAACATATTTAACCACCATAAACCAATTCCGGCCACAGATAATTCTTTATTGATTTCTTGTTTTTGATATTCATCTCGCTCACTCATTGTTCCAACAAAACTATTATAAACTCTTTCTTTCCATTCAATTTTCATCATTTAATCTCCCTCCCAAAATAGACTGTTTAAATCTGTTTTTAGTGCTTTTGCTAATTCGATACATAAGGCTAAAGAGGGATTATATTTATTGTTTTCAATTAAGTTTATTGTCTGTCTCGCCACTTTAACTCTTTTAGCTAATTCTAGCTGCGAGAGACCTTCAGATTTTCGATATTGTTTAACGTTATTCAAATATAAACCTCCTATTAATAGTTGTAGACCTTGTGTAACGGAATGTCATGTATATATGACATATTATAATTGAATAAATGAAATGTCAAATATATATGACAAAAATGACAGTGATGCGATTAGGAAAACAATTTTAATAATTTATCTTTGTGAGGAGTTTATTAATATAGGATAGCTTTTCTTATATTAATATAATCTTTCCTTAAATCTATCTTAAAAGACGATATGTCATATTTCTAATCATTGGAATTTTTGTTACAATATAAATGGATGTGTAAAACTTTGTAAAAAGAATGTAATAATATGTAATTTGTTTTCAGAAAGTTTTATACAATTTTTATATTAAACTATTAAGTTATAAAGGGAGCGAGAAAATGGTACCAAATACGGTTCGTACTCCAAACAAGAAAAAGAAATGGATTATTATCGGGGTTATTGCACTAATTGTTATTGTAGCAGCAGTTAATATTTTTGTAATGCAAGGGAAGAAGAAAGGTGCATCAACATCTGCTGACGCTGTAAGCTTTGAGAAAGTAACGGAGCGAAAGCTTAATAATACGAAGTTAATTTCTGGTCAGGTGAAGCCCGGGAATATTGAAAGTTTCTATGCAGATCCAACTAAAGGAAAAGTGAAAGATATTGAGGTAAAAGAAGGACAAGAGGTTGAGAAAGGTGCGAAGTTATTCTCTTATGATAATGAAGAGATTAACTTGCAAATGAAGCAAGCTGAGCTTGATCAGAAGATGGCAGATATGCGTTATGATCAAGGGAAGAAGAAGATTGATTCGCTGAAGAAAGAAATTAAGAAAGCGAAAGATAGCGGAGCTGGGAAAGAAGTAACAGATCCGATGGAAGAGCAAGTAAGTGAGTTAGAGATGGCGCAAAAGACAACTGACCTTGAGAAAGAAAAAGGGAAGTTGCAAAAAGAGGAGCTAAATAAAAAACAGAAAGAACTTACGGTTTATAGTAATTTTTCTGGTGTCGTTCAAAAGTTAGATAAAGATGCGGCGCAAAGTTCATCTCAAGCGTTAGGTGGTCAAGGGAAAGCATTTTTACAAGTGGCGTCTAAAGATCCATTCCAAGTTCAAGGGACGTTAACTGAGCTTCAAAAGTCACAAATTCAAAAGGATCAAACATTTACTGTAACTGCGAAAGCAAATAATAAGAAGAAGTGGACAGGTAAGATTACAGAGGTAAGTGAATTCCCAACGAGTGCAGAGATGGCTCAAGCTGGTGGTATGGGTGAAGCGACTCAAAATATGTCCCAATATACATATAAAGCAAGTCTTGATAGTCAAGATGGTTTATCTCCAGGTTATCACGTTTCTCTGCAAGTAAGTTTAGAGAATAAGACGATGATTGCTGTTCCGACTAAGAGTATTGTAGAAAAAGCTGATGATGCATTTGTTTATGTTGAGGATAAAGGAAAGCTTCGTAAACAAAATGTGAAAAAAGGTTCTACTGATGGAGACTGGACAGAGGTTGTAGAAGGCGTAACAGTGGGGCAAAAGGTGGTTAAAAATCCTTCCGACGATGTGTATGACGGAATGGAAGTGAAAGAGAAATGATTACGTTAAATAATATTGCTAAAACGTATTATCAAGGAAAATTGGCAGTACCGATTTTGCACGGTATTAGTTTAACGATTCAAAGTGGTGAGTTCGTTTCGATTATGGGGCCGTCTGGTTCTGGTAAATCAACGCTTATGAATATTATCGGTTGTTTAGATCGTCCAACAGAAGGCGAATATATGCTGAATGACGTGAATATCTTAACAGCAGACGAGTCAAAGCTTGCTTTAATTCGTAATGAATATATTGGCTTTGTGTTTCAGCATTTTAATTTGCTGCCACGTCTTTCAGCAGTAGAAAATGTTGAACTTCCGCTCGTATACGGTGGTGTGAAGAAAGCCGAACGTCGTCAAAGAGCTCTGGATGCACTTAGTAAAGTCGGTTTGTCAGATAGGGTTCATCATTTGCCGAATGAATTATCAGGTGGACAGAAGCAGCGTGTAGCGATTGCAAGGTCGATTGCGAATAATCCAACGTTCATTATGGCTGATGAGCCTACTGGTGCGCTTGATACGAAGTCTGGTGAGCAAGTTATGAATATTTTCACGAAGCTTAATGCAGAAGGTACAACGATTGTTATGGTTACGCATGAAGAGGAAGTAGCAGCGTATTCTTCCCGCCGCATTGTACTGCGAGACGGGAAAATTACAGAAGATAGAAGGTGTGCGGTATGAGTTTACTAGATAGTATAAAAATTGCCCTATCTTCTATTTTAGCTCATAAACTGCGTTCAGCTCTTACAATGCTCGGTATTATTATCGGCGTTGGTTCTATTATTACTGTCGTTGCGATTGGGCAAGGCGGGGAAGCGATGTTGAAGTCGAAATTCGCAGGTTCTGGTGGTAATAACCTTATGCCAATTCAGTTTCAACCAGATATGAATGATGAGTTTGCTATAGGCGGATTTGAAATACCGAAGTTAACAGAAGAGGATATTATGGAAGTAAAACAAGTGAAAAATGTTTCACATGTTATTACGACAAATTCGACAACAGAGATATTGGATGTAAATGATAAAAAAGCAAATCTGAATGTTATTGGTCTTGATAATGAATATTTTGCGGTTCATAAAGTAAAGGTCGTAAAGGGACGTACTTTAAGTGAATCAGATATTTCTCATGCAAATAATGTTGTGATGATTAGTACAAAAACAGAGGAGACGTTATTTAAGGACGTAAACCCAGTTGGACAAATTATTGAGATGAAGGGGCAGCCAATGCAAATTATTGGTGTGTATACATCTGATAATGAGTTTATGGGATTTGAAATGGAAGAAGCGTTAATCCCCCTTACATTATGGCCTGTTTTATTCGGAACAGATGATATTCAAAATATCGCAATTCAAGCTAAAAATGTAGACGATTTAGAAGCAGCTGGGAAACAAGCTGTTGATGTATTAAATAGTCGTAAGCCAAGTGAAATTTCAGGTAAATATGAACTGGTGAATTTAAAAGAATTACAAGAAAATGTTTCTAAAGTCACTAGCATCATGACGATGATCATCGGCGGTATCGCTGGTATTTCGTTAGTCGTTGGTGGTATTGGTGTTATGAATATTATGCTTGTATCCGTAACGGAACGTACGCGCGAAATTGGAATCCGTAAAGCACTTGGAGCAACGCGTAGTAAAATTTTATTACAGTTTTTAATTGAAGCAGTTATGTTAACGCTTCTAGGTGGTTTAATCGGAATTGGTCTTGGATATGGCGGGGCATATATCGTTTCCACATTTGCGAAATGGCCACCACTCGTTTCATGGGAAGTTGTCGTTGGAGGCGTACTATTCTCTATGACACTTGGTATTATTTTTGGATTAATTCCAGCAAACAAAGCTGCGAAATTAGACCCAATTGAAGCATTACGTTATGAGTAATTAATAGTGTAGTAGAACTACACATTACCGTTCTAGTGGGTGGTTCGTAGCCTCATATGAGGAAGTGCACCACCCATTAGAACGGGTTATATACATAGAAGGAGGCGTTATAGTGGAAGCGAATTTGAATACACAAAAAGTTGGCGGAGAGAAGCCATCATTGTTTGGAATGATTACTTCTCCAGGCTTACAGTTTGAGAGAATGAAGACGAGCGAGAAAGTTTGGGGTATGTTCTTCCTAGTTGCGTTGTTACAAGGACTTTTAAGTGGTTTGGAAGCATATATTATGAATACATCACCTGAGATGATTAAATTTCAAAAAGAATTAGGTGGTGAATTTGCAGGACAGAGTTCACTTACATCCGAAGTTATTTACGGTACTGTATCGGGTACTGTGGGTGTTATGCTTGTAACGTTTGTTATTGCAGCTATATATAAAGTATTTATGATGTTTTACGGGAATGATACTTCTTATAAAAAGTTAGTAATGATCATTGTATATACAAATGTTGTTGTTATTATTGGTAGACTTATTAATGCTATTATAGCTTTCAGTTTAGGCGATGGATTCACGTCTTATACGAGTTTAGGGACGTTATTTGAGGAAGGTTCAGTCGCTTATGGAATCGGTAGTACGATTGAAGTATTCTATTTATGGAATATTGCTTTAATTTGGTTAGGACTGCAAATTACAGCGGGAGTAAGTAAAGTGAAAGCAGCAATTCCAATTATCGTTTTATTTATTATTAAAGCGGCATTCTTAGCGGCGATTGTTATGATAGTGGCAGCGTTTTTACCAAATATGCCTATATAAATAAGGAGGCGTTATAATGGAAACGAATATTAATACGCAAGTTGCAGGTGGGAAGAAGCCGTCATTATTAGGGATGATTACATCTCCTGGCGTTCAGTTTGAGAGAATGAAGACGAAAAGTCCGGTTTGGGTAGCTTTCCTTTTATTTGTTCTAATTGGGACGGTTACGACAGCAGCAGTATTTTATTTATCAACGATTAATACCCCAGAAGTCGCAAAAGAACTTAATGGCCAAGATGGGCAGATGATAAAATGGTTTGCACTTGGTGGCGGGGCACTTTTCGGATTAGTTGGAACACCTATCGGCCTCTTTATTGCAGCAGGTTTTTATAAAGTGATTATGATGTTAATGGGCAATGATACCCCTTACATGAAGATATTATCTATTTACTTATACGCTAATCTTGTTTTCTACATTGGGAGCTTGTTAAATGTAGGATTAGGTTTGATTTTTGATGGAAATGGAACGGATGCTTATACGAGTTTAGCCCCTTTATTTGAAAAAGGGACAGTTTTAAACGGCATTGCATCTTCAATTGAGATTTTTAATATTTGGAGTTTAATTTTAACAGGATTAGGGTTACATATTGTGGCTGGTTTAAGCAAGAAACAAGCGACAATTTTAATTGTAATCTTCTTTATTCTAACGATAGGGTTAGGTTTTCTAAAAGGTTTAGGAAACAGTTTTGGCGCATAATATGATTTGATTAAAAGGTGGCTCTCTCGAGAGTCACCTTTTTTATTTTTACCCTTATTTCAAATACCATCAGCAGAATTTCAAATTCTACTTCATGTAATTTCAAATTTCAGCGGTAGTATTTGAAATTACTCACAGTGAAATCGCTTCTTTATTTTTATATTGTGGAGGTACCGGCGGAATAACAAAGAGGTATACCTTTTAGAAGTGGGTACTGTGTGAAACCAGCAACTTTTAAAGAGGCAGTTGTGTTATATGAAGGTATGATTGTAAATCAAATAAAGAAGCTAGGTATTCGTCAAGATTATGAAGAGTATTATCAATGTGGTTTAATTGGTCTTTGGCATGCGTATGAAAGATTTGATGCAGAGAAGGGAAGTTTCCCTGCATATGCAATTGTAACGGTGCGAGGTTATATATTAGAGAGGTTAAAGAAAGAGTTCGCTTTGCAAGAAAGGAACGTTTACGTAGGTGAATATGAGGAGATTTTTACGTCTGAAGATGTTGAAATAAGAGCGAAGGACTTTATGAGTGTATTAGATGAGAAGGAGAAGTACATTATTTTCGAACGTTTTTTTGTAGGGAAGACGATGGGGGAGATCGCTAGCGAGATGGAAATGACTTATTATCAAGTGAGATGGGTGTATCGGCAAGCACTTGAGAAAATGCGAAATAGCTTAAGAGAATAAATGTTATCATAAGAATGGAAGGCAAGGGATATTGCTTTCCATTCTACTTATTCTGTTACAGTAGTAAGTGTAATAAGAGGTTTTTAGATTGTAGCGAATCTTGCATGTTCATACGTGATAATACGTATCCGGCTTTTAATAATTGTTGTTTTAACTTATGGGGACTGATATGTATGGTTGTAGTTGTACCATTGGAAAAATGAATGTTAGCTTTTTTACTCTTTTTAAAAAAATCTATGTCATCTATATGGTTATAAAATAGCCATATACAGTTTGGAGAAGAAGGAGATTCTGTTGGGAAAGCACAAATATATTCTCGATGATTAATTGGAATTGGGACATTTTGCTTAAATTTAAAGTTTGTTTGAACCGCTTTGCGTCTACCTTGATAAGTAGAGTGAACATTCGTTAGACAAGATTGCTTGATGAGTTGGAGAGCAGTTTGACAGGAGTAAAGATGGTTCCCGCTACTGTCGATCATTTTTGTTTGATAAGAAGGGTGCTTGCATGGTTCTAGCATCATTGTAGAATTAGAAATAATAATATCATTTTCTCCATTCATAAATTTGATTCCCCCTTTATAAATGATAATAGTTCTAAATATTATTATATAAGAATTAAGTAAATTAATTGTTAATATTCTGTTTCGTATTGTAAATTTTGACTATTCGTTTACAATCAATAGATGTTAGTCTTTCTAATTTGCATCGCTTGTACATATATATGAAAATAGAAAAGAGTAGGCGGTGAGATAGTATGAAGAAAAGGTATATTATTATGGCTCTAGTTGTTGTTCTTCTAGTATATTTAGCAAATAGTAATCCGAGTAAAGGAGAATATACAGATTGGGCAGCAAAGCAGTTTATGAAACGTAATGATGTAAGTAAGAAGCTAGATGAAGTCCAAAAGGAAAATGAAGAGGGTCTCCTTGGCGATTTAGCATCAGCTGGTAAGAAGTTGGCGAAAAAATATGTTGAGCCACAAGTTGGATTATTAATCGAGAATTATACAAAGCGAAGTGATTATATTTTCTTCTCAACATATACGACCGAGTTTGATATAGGCGGAGAACACTATAAATATGTATGCGTCGGATTTTCAAACATCTTTATTCCAATTGAAATGCCGAAGAAAAAAGACGAATCTGCAAAATGATGCAGGTTCGTCTTTTTGTTTATAAATTAATTGGAACTTCAGATACATTCTTTTCTACGAGACGGGCTCCTTTTTTTCGGGTATTTTCATTAATTGATGAAAATACAGATGAGGCAAGGATGGTATCCATTACTTGATTTACGACTTGTGCATCGACAGGTGTGATCGGTTTCTCGATAGAAAAAACAACTGTTTTTCCATCTTCTTTCGCGAAAATTAATTCTAGTACTTGCATACGTTATTTCCTCCTTTTTATTTATTCCGCTATATGTGGGCAGCGCGACCAGTGTTGGCTCATAATCAGCGGGGGAACCCCACTGATTAAAGTTTCACCTTATAGACTAGAAAGATCTGATGTGCTAACAAGTTGTACAGCGTGAAGTGGTGATGCTTGTAAGGAAGCAAGAGCACGTGCTACGTTTTGTACTTGCTCTAAGTTTGCATTTGTTTTAACGCGCTTAAATTGTTTGTTCTTGAAAACTGTTTTTCCGTTCTTATCTAATCCATTGTTTAAGACAAGACGTAAAGTTAAGTCCATTACGATTGTTTCGACTGCCATGTTTATCACCCCCTTTCACTTTATAAATAGGGCGTGAATGTCATGTTTTGGCGTGAAATTTTTTCTTTTTTTTGGTACGCTTAAAAGACTAAGAGAGGGGTTTCGGAAGAATGAATCGTAAATGGTTATTTTGGATTCCTGTTTTACTATGGGTGGGGCTGATTTTCTATTCCTCGGCACAACCGTATAAAAAGCAGGATATGCGCTCGGATATTGAACAATATGTAAATGTTGAGTTTGTGAAAGAGCATTTTTCATGGGTATCTATCGATTACGGCGGTGGTACACCTGTTAGCATTGCAAATAAAGGTGTAGGCGGATTTATTGAGTTTTTCCTTCGTAAAGGTGCTCATTTCATGGTGTTCTTTATGCTCGGTTCATTGACGTATTATGCTTTTCATCGATCGGGTTATTCGAGAAAAAGGTGTTTCATATACGCTCTTCTTTTCGTTGCGGGATATGCAACATTTGATGAAATTCATCAATGGACTACGGGAGACCGTACACCGATGTGGCAAGATTCATTACTGGATACGTGTGGCGGATTAACAGGAATTATAATAAGCAATTGGTTTTGGAATAGAAAAAGGAGCTAATCTTTTGAGATTAGCTCCTTTTGTTTATACACCAAGTAATTCTTTTAGCTCGTCTGTAGATAGTTCGGTCATCCAACTATCGGTTGTAATGACGGCGTTGTTTAATGATTGTTTTCTTTCTAACATTTCATCAATTTTCTCTTCTAGTGTCCCCGTTGTAATCAGTTTATGAACGTGAACGAAGCGTTTTTGACCAATGCGATATGCGCGGTCTGTCGCTTGGTTTTCTACAGCTGGATTCCACCACCGGTCGTAGTGAATGACATGGTTGGCAGCGGTTAAGTTTAAGCCAGTTCCACCTGCTTTTAACGATAAGATAAAAATGTCATACGTTCCGTTTTGGAACTGCTCGATCATTTTGTCACGTTCTTTCTTCGGTACACTACCGTTTAAGAAGAGGACGCGCTGACCGAAATGTTCTTCTAACACATTTTTTAACATGTTCCCCATACCGATGTATTGCGTGAAGATTAAACAACTTTCATTTTGATCTTTTATATTTTCAATGAGTTCCATTAACGTGCTCGTTTTCATGGAACGTTCGATGATATCTTTTGGCTCTGTTTCTTTTAAATAAAGAGCAGGGTGATTACAAATTTGTTTCAGTTTGTTCAACATGAGTAATATAAATCCGCGTCTTTCAATCCCGCTTAATCCTTCTACATTTTGCAATGTATCTTGCACAAGTTGTTCATATAAGGAAGCTTGTTCACCAGTAAGTGGACAGTACGCTTTCTGTTCTTGTTTATCTGGTAAGTTTAATGCGACTGTTTGATCTTTCTTCGTACGACGCAGTAAAAACGGCGAGATAAAACGTTGAACTTGTTGGATTTTTCCTTCGTCACGATCCTTTTCAATTGGTGAGACGAAACGGCGCTGGAATTGTCCTAAACTGCCAAGATATCCATGATTAATAAAGTCGAAAATAGACCAAAGCTCGGCAAGTCGGTTTTCCATCGGTGTACCGGTTAAAGCGATTTTGTGATTTGCTGGCAAGTTTCGTACTGCTTTTGACTGTTTCGTATGTGGGTTTTTAATATTTTGTGCTTCATCCAAAATAACAGCGTCCCAGCATAACGTACTAAGTTCTTCTTCATCAAGCTGAGCTAATGCATAAGATGTTAATACAACATCTGCTGATTGAAGGAAGTCTTTAAATGATTCGCCTTTCGCACGGTTACTTCCATAGTGTAACTGAACACGTAAATTTGGTGCGAAACGCTCAAATTCTTTTTGCCAATTTCCAAGAACAGATGTCGGTGCCACGATTAGGGCAGGTCCTGTTTGGAGATTATTCTCTTTTATATATAGTAAGTACGTGATTGTTTGAATACTTTTTCCAAGTCCCATGTCGTCAGCTAATAATGCGCCGAATCCAAGTTTTCTTAAATATAATAACCACTCAATGCCATGTTGTTGATACGGGCGGAGTGTGGCGTTTAGTGAAGAAGGAACATCTACTTTTGGAATATCTCCAATGTGTAAGAGTTTTTGGAATAGCTCTTCATAATATCCATCTAGCTCGATTTCAATATCGGTAAATGGACTATCGTCTTCTACCATTTCTGTTTCGGCAGTGTTTGATAAATGTTGCTGAAGGACATCTTTCATTTCGAGGCCATATTTATCGGCACGGTTCATGAGCTTTCGTACTTCTTCAATAAAGGCTGGATCCAGTCTCATCCATTGACCATTTATATTGAATAATCGTTTGTTTTGTTCAACGAGTTCGAAAAATTCGCTTTCTGATAAATCAATGCCGTTCGTTGAAATGCGCCAGTCGAAATTAACGAGTGTATTCATACCAAAGAAAGATTGTGTTTGCGTTGCATTTTGCTTCAGTTGCACACGTAATTTTGGTTTTGTCGCTTTTAAATTTTGCCACCATGATGGTAGTAAAATTGTAATACCTGCAGCGAGTAATTCGTTACTTGCTTCTGTTAAGAAGTTCCACGCTTCTGTTTCAAAGAGCTCACTTCGGAATGTATCCTCTTCTTTTAACCATGGTACGAGCTTACTGAAGCCTTCTTGTGTTTCAAGAATACGCTCTTCATAATCGTGCCATCGTTTTGGTAAAGAATCGATACTTTCATATACATATATGCGATGTGCCCCGCGCTTTGGTGTAACAACTGTCTCAAGCTTCCACATTTCAAATTCTTCTTGCGGCTCTTGTAGCCGTAGTCCGATTGTAAAGGGAAGGTCATCTTCAATGTATCCAATTTTTCGAAGCCAATCTTCTTCGTGTAGTGCTGCATCCAATTGTCTTTTCGTAAAGTCGTAATGTTCATAAAGTCTCTTTGCATCTTCCCATCCGTCGTTCGAGCGGTTATCTTGTAATATGCTTTCATTTACCGCAGCCGAGAAAAGGGATGCCAATGTGTCATCTTCGATTGGGGTATTTTGAACTTTCCAAGATGGTTGTTTGGGCCAACGCTCCATATCAGGTACGAAGCTACCACTTGTGAAGACATCCCATAATTCGTTCGCATCTTCTGTAAGTGCTGTAATAGGGCCGCTCATTTGAATATGGGCAAAGGAGTTCATCGGTTTATTAGCGATGTATTCAAATGCTTGTGCGTTCGTTAGCATAACACCTTGTTTTCCTTCAAAGGTTGCTTCTTTTAGAAACGTGCCATAGAAGGAAGTGGAGTGCCATGTAAATGCATTTCGTTTCCAACTTGTTACGGATAATGGAGTACCGCTGTCATCTTCCCCCCAAAGGAACCAACCGTGACTAACGTGCTGGAGCCTAATTGTTACTTCAGTTTGATTGATCATCGATTAATTTTCCTTTCCGTAATTCCTCTTGTAGTGCACGCAAACGTGAATGTAAGTTTGCGATGTGAATAATGAAAGCATCCCATTCATCGGTACGCTTTAATCGTTTATACAATGTACGTAATTTCTTTAAGTAACGAACTGCACGTCTATATGATTTGCGATTTCGCTCTTCAATGGCCTCTACGGCAGCAAGGTGATAAAGAGGAAGTGCCGCTTCTGGTGCTTCCTTTTCAATATCTTTCAGTGGCTCTTTCAAAAGTTCAATTGCTTCAAATCCATGTAAGAGCTGAAGTTCTGCCCATGTTCGATATTGCTTTTTCGCGAGTACGTATTGCTCATAGTTTGCGAAACTATATGGTAATAGCTCTTGCAAAATCATTTCGAATCCAGCTTGTTCATTTGTATGAGTTGCATACGTTTCATACATGATGACGAATAAGTGAACGATATCTTTTATGAAAATCGTATTTTCGTGCTCATGTATCGTTTTCTTCACTTGTTTATACGTAAAAGAAAGCCAATTCTTCGCGCGATCCCACTTCATTGCACTTAATAGCTCTTCTAACCAATAGAAGTACAGACTTACAACAGAAGCAGGCTGTTTCTTCAGTAAGTCCATCGCTAATAGATCTTCATCATTTAAAAAGAGTAGATGAGAAGATGCTAATGCTTTAGAAAGTGGATTGATTTTCGTATTGATTCGCTTTTCTTCTTCTTGCAATTTCTCTTTATTGTGTAACAGTTCACTCCATATGTGACGATAAATAAAGAATCTCTCTTGCGTATAAGCGTCGGTGGAGAAGAATACTTCGTGAACGAGACGAGCTGTTTCTTGCAAAATTGCTTCTGACTCTGAAGGAATCGCTTCTGATTGTAAGTCCCGAACGATGGATTCCACTTTATCTACTAATAAGCGAACGACGTTAACAGGCTGGTGATAAGAATACGTTTTATTTGCTTCGAAGTCCTGGATTTCTTCTAATAATTTTTGAAAGCAATAAAGCGCTGCATGTAGCCTGAACAACTCATGTATCGCAACGATACGCGGAGCTTTCCGTTCGAGTTTCGTATAGAAGTCTGTAAAAATACTCATAAGAAAATACATTTGTTTATAAGTAAGCCGAGCTTGTTCTTTTTTAAATGATTCATATTCGTTGTCAAAATACGATTGCCAACTTTTATAATCCGTTTCTTCAAACGCTGATGATTGCAATACTTGTCTTGCAGTTCGAATAGGAGGAAGGGAAGGTTTCGTATTATTTTTGAATAAAGTTAATACATCTCCTACTTGCCCGAAACTAGATGCTGCAGATAGTAACACAGCGAGCATATGCTCACATTGCGTTGGTGCGAAGCAATCGCAATAGCTTTCAGCGACGTTACGAATCGGGATATGGACGCTATATACGCTGCCTTCAGCGTCTACAGTTCCTGATAGCGTATAACCATCAAAGTCAACGTTGTAGACAACACCACTACGATATAGGTGCCGAGCTGTAGCGACATGTTCCTGATCAGCTGTTTGCTGTGGATCTAGTCCTTGAACGAACTCATTCGCAATCATCATAATTTCATCTTTCGTAATTGAGTGTTGCAGCATAATATTCCTCCGTACACATATTTCTTTCCTCTACCATTATAAACAAAAAATGCTCAAAACAGAAAAAATGAAATTTGGATTACATAAATTGAAAATCATGGTAATATATATAATGTTAATTTTGTATATTACTATATAAGTATAGGAGGAGAAATGGTTTGTCAGATTTACAGACGAAGTTAGGCAGTGGAATGAATAAGTTACAAGAAGGAATTGAGCAAGGGAAGATGAAGTTACAAGTTGCACAAGAGATCGCTCAACTGAAAAAAGAAATGCAAGTGCAAATGCAGAAAAAGGCAGAGGTTCTATTAGAGATTGGACAAAGAGTCTATGTTCAATTAAGAGGAAACGGAGTAGATGAAGCGAGCCTAAAAGAGATGATTGCTCCAATTCAAGAATTTGATGTAGTTATTTATCAAGCAAGAAAACGCATTGTTGAACTGCAAAAGCAACAAGGCGAGAAAGCTACATGTGAATGTGGTGGACCTTTATCAATAAATGATAAGTTTTGTGGTTCGTGTGGGAAGCCGAATCTAATGATAGCGATAGAAAATGAAGGTGAAACGACAAATTGTATTTCATGTAATGAACATATCGATCAAAACTCTACTTACTGTCCGGTTTGTGGAATTAAGCAAAGTGGGGAGTGAATTAGATGTATTGTCGCACATGTGGAAATCAACATGGTGAAGAGGTAAACTATTGCCCTAACGAAGGAAGTATGGAGATTGCAGGAGCTATAGATGCAGTAACGTTAGAACAAGATACTGCAAAATACTGCAAAGGTTGTGGCGGTGAAAATGCTCAGCAAAATTTATATTGCCAAAAGTGTGGGCATTCTTTATTTATTGTGAAGAAAAAAGAACAATCTATTAAATTGCCTACAATGGAAGGTACTCCTGAAGTTAAATTTACAGCAGATAAAGCCGTTTTAAAAACAGGTTTTATTGGTGGGGGTGTTGCAAGTATTCTCATGTTAATTGCTGGTTGGATTGGTAGTGTATTATTTGCTTCTATATTAAGTGAGATGTTTAGTAAATTTGCGAAAGAATTAGAAATGTTGCCAAGCTTTTATTCGAGTGCAACTTCTACGATGTTAAGTTATCATTTACTTGGTTTTACAGCTAGCGACGATAGTGGATTGATATTTTCTTTATCTTGGCATACTCCTTTTACATTACTATTAATCATTCCATTTATGATTTTCGCTGGAACAGGAATTTGGTTAGGAAAGCAGCGTGTTGCAAAAACGATTAAGGATCAAATCTTTATAGCAGCAACAGTTGGTATTATTTACGGTGTCTTTTTATTCATTATAAGTTTTATAGCATCACAATCTTTCGCAATTCCATTCTCAGAAGCAGGTAAGATTACGGTTGGCTATTCAGCGATTAAGAGTTTAATGAGTGGTTTTGTATGTGGAACGTTATTTACTTTAGTAGGGTTTATTGCTCATACAAGCAAAAATAATATGGCAGCAGCATTTCAAGAGTTAATGCCATATGGAGCGTCTGTTTATTACGGTATTTCAGCCATGATAAAAGGACTTTTAATAACAGCAGTAGTGGTTTGTATTATGGCGTTAGTAAATAAGGAAGACAGTATTGAACCATTAAAAGAAATAACAACTTTAAAATCTGAAAGTGCATTATTAGCATTAGAGTTAACACCTCAATTATGGAGTATGGCTCATTTTGCTCCGTTAGAAGTATCAAGTCCAGCACTTAGTAAGGAGTTTACTGGAATTGGTAAGAAATCAAAATCATCTGAGAGCACATTATCATTTTCATTTATATCAGGCATCTCTGTAAATGGCGTAGTGGTTAGAGATATAATGATTTCAAAAGGAGCAAGTCAGGAAAGCCTTGCTGAATTTGATGAAGTGAATAACGTATTCTATTACGGTTTATTACTGCTTATTATTCCGTTGTTCCTTATGTTTAGAGCGGGAAGAAAATTAGCTGAATTATCGACTGCCAATATATATATTACATTAGCAGTATGCAGTGGTTCTTACACGATTATGATGATTGTAATGAATATGATTTCTAAGTTCCAAATAGATGTTTCAGGGACTGTAACAAGTTTGTTTGGAACAAGTGGAACGGTATTATCTATGCAAAATTCATTTGTATATTTAACTATGTGTAGTTTTATTGTGACATATGTAGCAGCATTTGTTGGAATGAAGTTAGCCAAAAAGTAGGAGGAGAGCACGTTGAAGTTTTGTGGAACATGTAAAAAGAACGTTGCAGACCATTTGAACTTTTGTCCTGAGTGTGGGAGTAAAGTGGAAGTAATCGTCGATAACACTGCCGCTTCATATACAGAAGTACAAAGCGAGACACGACCAGTGAAAAGTAAGAAAAATTTATTTTTAATTATTGGTTTCGCCATTATTATTATTTTATTATTTGGGGCATATAAATTTGGAGCATACAAGTTTTCAAAAGAAAAGCAAATAAATGTAATGATTGAAGCATTCCAAAAGAAAGATATTACTGCAATTGATGAGTTTGTGAAAGCGAATGATTCAAGCTTAAAGATTAAGACAGAGGATATTAAAGCGTACATGCGTTACTTAAAAGAGAACCCTTCTTACAATAAACAATTATTGTCTTATTTACAGAAAGAGACAGTAGATCAAAAGTTAACAAAGGATAAAAATTCGTTTAAAGATGGGGAAATTGTAGAAGAGGGAAAAGAGTGGTTCTTATATCCAAAGTATAAGTTTAGCATGAAATCTTATTATATGAGTGTTAGTACAACTGCAAAGAATGCGGAAATATATGTGAATGATAAAAAAGAAACAGAACTTTCTAGTGATAAAACTTCGAAAGAGTTGGGGCCATACTTCCCAGGTACGTATGTTGTCAAGGCAACAGCGAAGACAGAACTTACTGAATTAGAAACAGAGAAAGAAGTAGATTTAGCAGATGAACAGAGCGAGAAAGTGAATGTAGATTTATCGCTTGAAGGAAATTATGTAAGCATTTCTTCTGATGAAAATGATGCAACCGTATTTGTAAATGGTAAAAAACGTGGGAAATTAAGTTATGGTAATTATAAACTGGGGCCTGTATCCACAGATGAAACAGTAGAAGTACATTTAGAGAAAACTACTGATTTTGGTGTAATAAAATCTGAAAGTGTTAAAATTGGGGACCAAAGCACGTATTACTTAAAATTCCCGAAAGAAACATCAAGCTCAGCAGTGGGTGATTTTGTACGAAATCATATTTATGATAATGTGCGTGCGATTTCATTAAATGATTTTAGTCTGATTGAAAATAATTATGATAAGAGCGGGAAATCGTATAAGGAAGACCGTGATTATATACAATATCTACATAAAAAAGGAATTACTGAAGATTTATTAACAATCGAAATTCGTAATGTAGAGCGTCAAAGTGATATGAAATATAAAGTAACGACATATGAAGAGTACCATATTCGTTACGGTGATGGATCTGTGAAGTTCAAAAGTTTTAATAATGACCATATCGTTACTGTTAATGGAAATGGAAAGGTACTGTACCATTCTCTTGGAGCGAATAATACGCTTAAGTCAGAGGAAGTATCTGGTCCGAACCGTTAATAAAAAGACTATCTCATCTAATTGAGATAGTCTTTTTTCAATTATGAGCGCGTTTCCTTTAATATCGCTTGTACATACGGATCATGTAATATTTGTTCTATAATGGGTAACATGTTTTGTTCAAATGGAATGTCGATAGGGAATGGCTTTTGTGAGCCGGGTTTGATTCCATATTGGACAAATTTGTAATGTGTATCTTCTTCAAAGTTGAGCACAATTAATTTATATCGATTGTCATCACCAGCGAGTGAAAAGTCAATGGAAGTAGCTTCGTATGTTACTTCATCTTTATATATATACGGTTTTGGTGTACTGATCCAGTCTACTTTTGCTTGTACATTCATGGACATAACCTCCTTATAGCTATTATAAAAAAATAAAAGCCAGCTCTCAACAAAGAGAACCGGCTTTAGCAGTCATTGGTTATTTTAAAATTTTCACTTTAACAGTTTTACGGCCCCATTTTTGAGCAGCACTATCTGATCCAAGTAGGATGTCGATACGGTTACCTTTAATTGCACCGCCAGTATCTCCAGCGATAGCTTCTCCGTAACCTTCAACCCATACTTTAGATCCTAATGGGATTACTTTCGGGTCAACAGCAATCATTTTCATGTTTGGGTTCGCTGTTAAGTCATGACCCATTGCAGTTAATACACGGCCACCGTATGTGCCACCGTTTTCGCTCGGATGAGCTGTATATGCTGTAGCTACAACTGTTAACTCACGACCACCAGAAGGTGTGCTAGTTTCAGCAGCTTTCACAGCAGGCTTAGCAGCTGGTTTTGCTTGTGCTGCAGGTGCTTTAGCTGGTGCTACAGTTTTAGCAGGAGCAGGTTGTTCTTGTTTCTCAATAACAGGTGCTGTACCTGTTAAGAAAGGAACGTGAACATAAGCTGTTTTCCCGTTATATTCAAATTGTAACCACTCATTTTGTACTTGGTTCGTCGTTTCGATCATATCGTCTTTCTTAAGCGTCCCAAGAATTTCTGAGTTTGTGTTCGCTTCAGCACGTACGTTTAATACGTTAGCTGTTACGTAGTAGATGCTTTTTGTGAACTCTGCACTTACGAATGCGTCTTTACCATCTAAAGTGATTTTTGACCATCCGTTCTCTGTATTTTGTACATCTATTTTATTACCGTTTAGTAATTTACCGACAACTTTTGATTCAGTAGTAGGGTTTTCGCGTACATTTAGTACGTCTGTTGTTACAACAGTTTCTGCATTAGCAGATGATGTGAAAATCCCAAGACCAAAAACTGCTGCTGTTGCTATTCCAATTAATTTTTTCATGATAGCCTCCATTGCGTTTGTTTTCGTGTCCTCATTATAGCAACAGATTTTTTCGGATTTCGGGAAAACACACAATTACAAACCATTCGTAATAAGTCGTTAACATCCTGTAATATAACAAAAGATATAGGAAAGCGTTTTTCATTCTATATGATTAGTAGGTTTCTACTTATATTCAAAATATTTAATACAACATATTGTTTTCGGCGTAAATAAAAATATTACAGGAGTATTACATGATGTTTACTAAACGATTACATTCCTTGAGTATTTTACCGTTTTATGGGTAATATAGTTATATAAACATAAACATTTTGTTTGTGAAACTATAAACACGTGCTATATACTAGCAAAAAAACCGCATAATTGTTACAAAAAGAAAGGGTTGCAAGGAAGAAAAATGCCCTTTTTTACACCTGTAACACATCTTTTTTTGGGAAAACACATTCCCATCCGCATTTTTCTCGCACAATTTGACAGCAGTATTTCGATCTTATAGCTCTTGCAGAGTGAAAAGGTTATACGGAAGGTAAGGCTGTCCATAAGAATTCTAGTTGGTGAAGGTGAAAGTAAGAAAATCACCGTAAAATTATAGTTTTCTATCCGATTTTACATATCGGAATTGATGTTATTTACAAAAGTGAAACCTACGAAGGGGGATTTGATGAGGAAACTGACAAAAACATTCATCGTTTCATTAACATTATGTATTGCATTTACAATTTGGGGGATTATTCCCGAATCTATTATCGGAAAAGGTAGCTTAGGAAATGTAACAACCGCAATTCAAACTGCGTTAGTTAGTAAGTTTGGATGGTTCTATATTATTTCTGTTTCTATTATTTTAGGTGTGTCTATCTTTTTAATTGTTTCGAAATACGGTTCTATTCGTTTAGGTAAAGATGATGACGAGCCTGATTATAGTTATATGACATGGTTTGCTATGCTATTTAGCGCTGGTATGGGTATCGGCTTAGTTTTCTGGGGCGTTGCGGAACCATTAAACCATTTGTACGCACCTCCGTTTGGAGAAGGTGCAACTGAGGAAAGTGCGCGACTTGCACTGCGTTTTTCGTTTTTCCATTGGGGATTACATCCTTGGGGACTATATGCATTTGTAGCGCTGTGTATTGCTTACTTTACTTTTAGAAAAGGGAAAGCAAGTACAATCAGTGCGACAGTAGGTCCGTTATTTAAAGGCGGGGAACATGGGCGTATTGCTCATTCATTTGATGTGTTAGCTGTTTTCGCCACTGTGTTCGGTGTTGCAACATCATTAGGACTTGGTGCAAAACAAATTGCAGGTGGTGTTAGTTATTTAACATCTATCCCAAATTCATTGACGACTCAGTTAGTTATTATTGCAATCGTAACCGTGCTATTTATGTTATCTGCGCAAACAGGTCTTGATAAAGGAATTAAATATTTAAGTAATACAAACATTATTTTAGCATTTGCTCTTATGATTATCGTATTATTTGCAGGTCCAACGAACTTTATTATGAATTATTTCACTTCAACAATTGGTGCTTATCTTCAGGAATTACCAAGTATGAGTTTCCGATTAAGTCCATTAGATGAAGGCGGAAATCAATGGATTCAATCGTGGACAATTTTCTACTGGGCATGGTGGATTGCATGGTCACCATTCGTAGGTACGTTTATTGCCCGTGTTTCACGAGGACGTACCATTCGTGAGTTTGTTATCGGTGTGTTACTTGTCCCGACTGTAATTGGTGCGCTTTGGTTCTCTGTTTTTGGCGGAACGGGTATTCATATGGAGCTATTCGGTGATGCGCATATCTTTGAAAAAGTGAAAGAGATGGGAACAGAAGTAGGATTATTCGCTATGTTTGATCAGATGGGAAGCTTTGGATCAGCCTTATCTGTCCTAGCCATTCTTCTTATTTCTACATTCTTTATTACATCTGCAGATTCTGCTACATTCGTTTTAGGGATGTTAACGACGCATGGTAGTTTAAATCCGCCAAACCGCATTAAAATGATTTGGGGTATCGTTCTAGCAGCGTTAGCTTCTATCTTATTATATGTAGGTGGATTAGAAGCCTTACAAACGGCAGCTATTATTGCAGCATTCCCATTCGTCTTCGTTATTTTCTTTATGATGGCAGCATTGTTTAAAGAGTTACAAAAAGAAGGGCGTATGAAGCGTCATAAATAATAGAAGGAAAAAGAGCTGATTATGTATCAGCTCTTTTTTATATAGAAGGGATTTTACATACAAGTAAGGGAAATAAAATAATTTACTATGTAAGTAGTATGCCTTTTATATAAAGAAAAATCGATACATTTCGACAACATTCGCTATCTTGCGGATTCTATTCATATTTTTGACAAAAAATTGTCGGAAATGTGTTGTCACGTTTATGTATATGTGCTATATTATTTCCTGTAAGCGATTTCAAATAGTTTTAAAGCGCATTCAAGGGGGACATCTAGAATAATGAAACGTTACGAAAGAAAGTGGAAGCATATTTGTTTGAAACGTGTGGCACATCGTAGTGTCCAAGAAAACACGGAACCTAAGACTGAAACGCGCAAAGAACAGCAAGAGAAGCAATTGGTTCTACAAAAATAGCAATCACTTTTTCGTATATAAATGAAGGTCGATCGTTCGTTGGGGGATGGACGTGAAATTACTTTCAGCTAAGGGGTATTGTCTGATATATAATTTATACGGCAATAAATAAGCACAGAGCATACGGCGCTCTGTGCTTATTTTTATCCCGCTTTAATGGGCAGTAAGATCCCCACCTCAAAATTCAGCGAAAGTAAAGATTTTAGGTGGGGGATCAACTGCCCATAAAAGTCCGATTGGTTCAACTAATAATCAGTGGGGGATGAAGAAAACCCCCACTGATTAAAGTTTCACTTTATTTATCTTTTTTGAATCGAACTGTTTTATCCCAGCCGATGACTTGTTTCTTGCTCTTTGCACGTAAGTATAAAATTAAGCTACGAATGAATAAGTAAGTAAAGAGCTGTGCGTACGTAAAGTACATGATTACACTAATAAAAATATTAGTTGGTGTAAAGGTTCGTTCCACACTCTGGGCACTAAATAATTGAGAAACATATGTAATATATGCGACATACCACATAAATAGTAACGGAATGCTATATTGAATTTGGAATATCCCGAGTAACCCAATTACAAACCAAACGTTCGAAATGATTAAGAATAACCAAAAGACAACATACACTAAAACTTGTTGTAAGGAATGGACGAGAAGTTTTCCTTTAAAGAAACTTAATGAAGAAAACATTTTTTCTAAAATGTACAAGTTCCCTTGGAGCCAACGTGTACGCTGCTTAATAAGGATTTTTAAATGCTCAGGTTCTTGTTCCCATGTAATCGATTCTGGCACGATTGGTAAGAGATAGCCTTTTTGTGTAATTCGTAATGTTAATTCAGCGTCTTCTGCAATTGCATAAGGGTCATAGCCGCCAAGCTCTTCTAATGCAGAGCGACGAAGAAGCATGTTTGTTCCTGTTAGTGAACCTGTTTGGAATAGTAACCAGCGTCCGGATTGCATAAGGAGCTGGAAGATTTGAAATTCTAACGAAATCATTCGTGTTAGCCAGTTTCTTTTTTCATTGACAGTACGAACGTGACCAACAGCTCCAACAGCATCTTCGGTTGTTTCAGCGTGTTCTACAAGCATTCGAAGTGCATGTGGTTCAGGCTGGTTATCTGCATCATACACACAGAAGTATTCACCATCTGAAATACTAAGACCATAGTTTAAGACACGAGATTTCCCTTTTGGTTCACCAGGTGGAACACGAATATGACGAATATGAGCATAAGCTTTGTCAAAATCGTCACCAATTTCAGGTGTTTCATCTTGCGAGTTATCGTTTAATAAATAAACAGTGAGTTTACCTGGATATTCAATCTTCGCCATCGCCTCTAAAGTATCTTTCATAACGACCCCTTCATTGTGGGCAGGTATTAAAATATCGACGCTTGGGTAATGTTCTAGTGTACGATCTTTTCGTTTACTATTTCGGTGAATTAAGCCTGCGAGTGTTAAGAATGAATAGTAAACAAGTAAGCCAGAGAATAGAAAGGCGGTAAAAATAAGTATATACTTAATCGAAAATGTGATGCTAATCCAAAACACGAGTAAGCAAAACAGAAGGAATAAAAGCAGTATAACGAGTGTCATCATAATAACGTCTGTCCTTTGTTCCCAATTTGCTCGCGTGAAACTTTTATATCTTGGATTGCTTCAGCAGCAAGCCATTGCTCCAGTTTTGGGTTTAGGCGGTTCATTACAATGTCAGCACCAGCTTCATTTGTGTTTTGTAATAAAATAACTAGCGTATTATTATCGTATTCAGCAGCAAGGTCAAAGTCATTCCTTACCGTTTCAACTAATAGGGAAGCCACGCGGTCCATAACACTTTCCTTCGTATATTTACTAAAGGAAGTGAAGTCAAAGTAAACGATAACGCCTGTTTCATTACGACGATTCATAGCAGTGATTAATAATGCTTGTCGTCTTTCAAATTCTTGTCTTGTTAATAATTTTGATTCTCCAATGTATTGTTCTAACATTCTCACACGTGCGGTTAACTCTTTATTTTCATGAATAATCTTCTTTAATAAATGAGTTGATATATATACAATGAAGAAGTTTGCTGCCATTAGGAAGTGAGTAATGATGTATTCCCATTGTTCTGATGTACTCCATAAGTAAAGCCATGCTTGGTAGAACAGGTAGAATACCGAAGTAATGGTTCCTAATATAAAGAGAACAAATGCGGTTTTATCATTCAATAATAGAAATAGTACATTAACAATTACATATATAATTGTGAAAATGAGAGCATGCTCATATTGCGTTACATGTACGGTTGTAAAATAAAATAAAATTTGTAAAATCCACATAGAGAGGACTTTATAGAAGTTATCTTTCACAAAACTTTCCTCCTTAAAGGTAATTCATGCAAGGATACTTGTAGTATGCGCAATTATTAAGAAATAGAACGGGTGATTCGTTTATTTTGGAGAGCAACAACAAGTAGTATCCCTCGTTTGCAAGAAAAAATAAACAGACTTAGTAATTATTGTACCATAATGTTGTTATATTTCAGTATTAAGTATTAACTATTTGCCGAAAACATAAAGAACATAATAAAAAGCCCCCTCTTTAGAAAGAGGAGACTTTACATCATTTTATCCCACTTTAATGGGCAGTAAGACCCCCACCTCAAAATTCAGCGAAAGCACAGAATTTAGGTGGCGGATCAACTGCCCATTAAAGTCCGATTGGTTCAACTAATAATCAGTGGGGGATGAAAAAACCCCCCACTGATTAAAGTTTCACTTTATAGGAACATCATACCTGCAACTGCTGCATTTAAGAAGTTCGCTAATGTACCAGCGATAACTGCTTTAATCCCTAATTGTGCAATTTGTTTACGGCGAGTAGGAGCTAATGTTCCTGTTACACCTAACTGAATTGCGATAGAAGAGAAGTTTGCGAATCCACAGATTGCGAATGTTAAAATTAAATTTGTTTTGTCAGAGAACTCTGCCATGTGTGGTCCTAAGTTTGCGTATGCAACGAATTCGTTGATTGCAAGTTTTTGACCGATAAAGCTTGCTGCTTGTATAGCTTCACCAGGAGAAACCCCGATTAAGATTGCAAATGGTGATAGTAAGTAACCGAAGATTAAATCAAGGCTAAGTTTAATATCGAATAAAGAGCCAATTAATCCTAATAGACCATTTAATAAAGCGATTAATGCGATGAAAGCCATTAACATTGCTGCTACGTTAATAACGAGTTGCATACCTTCAGATGCACCACGTGCCGCTGCGTCAATAACGTTTGCATCTTCACGTTCTGTAGAAAGTTCAACGTTATTATCTACTTTTTCTGTTTCTGGCATAATTAGTTTCGCAATTAATAGACTTGATGGAGCTGCCATAATTGCTGCTGCTAATAAGTGTTCTAACGGAATACCCATTGCTGCATAGCCGACAAGGACTGATCCGGCAACAGCTGTCATACCGCTTACCATAATAGCGAAGAATTCACTATTTGTTAAACGTGCTAAGTAAGGTTTAATTAAGATTGGAGCTTCAGTTTGTCCTAAAAATACAGTTGTTACTGAGTTTAAACTTTCTGCTTTAGAAGTTCCAAGAAGTTTACTTAATGCGCCACCAACGACACTAACAAATCTTTGCATAATACCGAAATGATATAAGATTGCTACTAATGAACTAATAAATACAATTGGAAGTAGTGCTTGAATGAAGAAAACAAATCCCCAAGGGCCTTTTGCGTTGACTAAATCCCCAGCAACGAACTTAATTCCCTCGTAAGAAAAATTAATTAATCCTTGAACGCCGTCCGCAGCGTATTTTAAACCTGCTTTACCGGCATCCCAGCGTAATACGATAAATGAAAATGACATTTGTAATGCTAGCGCGATTAAAATTGTGCGCCAATTAATAGCTTTGCGGTTGGAAGATAGTAAGAAAGCGATTGCTAATACTCCAATCACGCCGCCAATTCCCCATAAAAGATTCATGCAGTGTATGCTCCTTCCTCATAGTAAAAAAATGTATAAAACAGTCGTCTATACTTCTGCAAATATAACATCTTAAGTAACTTATCATAATGGACATCAGAGGTCAAACGTCTAACGAAAAGTTTAAATAAAAAGAAAATTCTTTAAAAAAACACATATGAAATGAATAGACATGAAATAGGTTATGTTTTTTATGTGAAAATATACATTATGATAACGTTATGGGTCATTATTGTAAAATATAGTGTATGAAATAGAAAAATAGATACATTATTTTTTCGTGGAAATAGGTTATACACATTAAAAAGAGCCTTCTAGTAATCTAGAAGGCTCTAAAAATATAACTTAAGGTGCTTTTGTATAACCTAAGAAGTGCTTACTCCAATAAGAGTTACTTAGTGAAGCAATTGCTACACCTTTATCTCCAGATTGGATAAATGATCCGCCACCAAGGTAAATACCCATATGAGAAGGACCTGCTTTATAAGTATTTTGGAAGTAAATTAAGTCACCTGGTTGTGGGCTTGAAGTTTTTGGTAGGCTGCTCCAATATCCTGCAACACTTTGACGACTAATGTTATGACCAAATTTCTTAAATACGTGGTAGATGTAACCACTGCAGTCTACACCAGTAGCTGAAGTTCCGCCCCAAACGTATGGTACGCCTTGCATTGATTTTGCATATGCAAGTATGGAAGAACTGTCGCCGCTATTATGACCTGTATTATTGTTGTTATTGTTTTGATTGTTATTTTGGTTGTTGTTAGGCTTATTATCTACTGCGCCACCAACTGGTGTTTTAGAAAGGTAACGTGTTCCGATATAACCATTTTGGCCGTTGTAGTTAATTTTACTCCATCCAGAGTTTTCAGAGATTACTTGAACCTTCTGTCCTTGTGGAAGTGCGCCTATGATTCTATAATTTGTACCTTCGCCGCTACGTACGTTTAGTGCAGAAGCATTAATGTAGTAGTCACCAATTGCACCTTGATTAGGTTGTTCAGGTTGTTTTGGTTGCTCAGGAGTAGTAGTACCACCTTTAACGAATTTCATGAATTCGCTACTAACGTAGCCTGTTTTTCCTTGATAGTTAACTTTAAACCAGCTACCTTCAGATCCAATTACGTTTAATGTCGTACCATTTAATACGCCACCAATTACGCTATGGTAAGTAGCAGGGCCAGTACGAACGCGTAGAGATGTTGCGTTAACAACGTAAGTACCACCAGTTTGAACAGTTACATTATTGTTTTGATTATTATTTTGGTTGTTTCCTTGTGTAACGTTATCGCTAGAACCGCCTTTTGTTACGTAGTCTTTGCTTACGTAAGCTGTTTGGCCTGCATAATTAATTTTGAACCAATCTTGAACTTCGCCAACAACTTGTACAACTTGTCCTTTTGTAACAGAACCTACAGTTGTGTGAGAAGTGCTAGGACCTGTACGAACACGAAGGGAAGATACATTTACTGTATAGTTTCCGCTTGCTGGTTTTACAGTTTCTTGGTTGTTATTATTCGTATTGTTGTTTGAAGAACCTGCATTTGAAGAAACGCCAGATACGAATTCGCTACTTACATAACCTACTTGTCCATTATGGTTGATTTTCACCCAACCATTTTCTTGGCCAATTACGTTTAATGTTTGTCCTTCATATACACGTCCTGAAACAGAACTAGAAGTGTTTGGAGCTGTACGTACACGTAATACATCAGCAGTAACTTTATTTTTTCCACCTGTTGTACTTACATTAGAATTGCTTGCTCCATTTTTTGATACAAATTCGCCGCTAACAAAGCCAGTTTGTCCATTAATGTTAATTTTGAACCAACCATTTTCTTCGCCAATCACGTTTAATGATTGACCGTTATAAACGCGAGAGATGATGTCGTGAGAAGTACTTGATCCTGCACGAACATGTAATACGCTAGCGTTTACCGTATAAGATGAGCTGTTTGATGCAGAAGCTTGGACAGTTGTAGCAGCTTTTTGTGTATTTTGTTCCGGGGCAGCTTGAACACTATCAAGTGTAGGTGCTGCTCCTCCTGCTACAGACACTGCCGCAAGACCGGCAAGGTATTTTTTCATAATTTGTCGATTCCTTTCTGTCTGTAATGTAGTGAAGAAATATTTACCAACTGTTAAAAATTCTAAAGAGCATGTCGATTACTGTCAAGACTTATGCGGTAATCTGAATATGACAAAAAGATTACAAAAAAAAATCAAGGCATAAATCTATACCTTGATTTCCATTTAAATACATATATTGAATGTAGAAAGGATAGAAATTATACGTGTTTAAGAAGATGACATATTGGATTGTAACAAGCTTTGAGAAAATGACCTTTGCAGCATTTTTGTAATAGGTCCAACTTGGCCATCTTGAATTGCGGTTCCATCAAGATGAGTCATCGGCAAAATTTCAATCGTTGTTCCTGTAAAGAAACATTCATCCGCTTGATAAACATCACGAATACTGAAAAGTTCTTCTTGTACTGGAATACGAAGGGTTTTCGCTAAAGAAAGGACATATTGACGAATAATACCATTTAAAATAAGGTGATTAGCTGGATGTGTGTAAAGAGTTCCGTTTTTGATTAGAAAGAAGTTCGAACAGCTTCCCTCGGTTACAGTACCATTTCGTACGAAAAGAGCTTCTTTACAACCTTTGCGTTCCGCTTTCGTAGCAGCTAATACATTGGGTAATAAATTTAACGATTTAATATCACAGCGTAGCCAGCGCGTATCCGGTTCCGATATAGCCCGTACACCATATTCAATCCATAACGCGGGTCTTTCTTTTTTTGTAATATAGGCGTAGATTGTCGGAGGGACGTCATATGAGAATGTATGGGTACGAGCTTGTACACCACGAGATACTTGTAAATAAATCGTTCCATCTTCGTGGAAATTATTATTTTCGATTAGTTTATAAAGTAGGATAATCAGTTCTGCTTTTGAGAAAGGAAGTGTTAATTCTATTTCTTCCATGGAGCGATATAATCTTGTGATATGCGGATCTAATAAGTGAAAGTTGCCTTTATATAGGCGAATAACCTCGTAGACACCATCTCCAAACTGCAATCCTCTTTCTTCAAGTTCTATGTACGTTTTTTGTTTCGTTGTATCAATAACTGCATCATTCCAAAGTACAAATCTTTCATATGCCAATTTTCGTCCCATCCTTTCGTAAGTGCATAAATAAAGTGAAACTTTCATTTGGAATAAAAATCACTATAGTAATTTTTATGTGAGTACTTCTTTACATATGACGTATGTGTATTTGTAAATGGTAGAGAAGTAGTGGTGATTTACAGCATTTTGTATATACAAATTCGAAAATAAGAAATAAGAATCCTGCTTTTAGATAAAAAAAAGCAACATTCTTATGGAATGCTGCACAAGGAGGGTAGCTATCTTTCATAGGGATATCGTCTTATTGAATGTTTTGTGTATGGAAACAAAACATATTGAAAGACAATTATAAGAAAGTAGAAATAAACGATTCACATATTTCTTTAAGGGATCTTATTACAGATGAGAGATAAGAAATATATAGAACCTCGCTTACATATTTTATTATAGAGATGTTTCATTAATGTTATGTGAATATTTGGTAAAGGTTATGTAATGTTAAAGTTAATGAATATAAGTGATTGTATGGAGAAATATAAAAAAAAGAGGCTGAGATTACTCAGCGCTCTTCTTTTCTTCTTTAATAGCGGTCTTTACTTCACCAGTTTTGGTCTTATTACTTTCAGAGAAGCGAAGTAAGTCGCCTTCAATGATTTTGTCAGACATGTTCAATTCATTTTGGGCACGATCGATAAGTGGTTGAGATTCTTCTTTTGGTAGTTGTACAACTTCGCCAGTAGCACGGTCGTAGAATGTACTGTTCGTGTACATGTACTTATCTGTAATGAAGCTACCGTCACGAAGAACAACGAATCCTTTATTATCAGGTGAGAATACATCATGACCAAATTGAACTTGATTCGTAGAATCTATACCAAGTAAGTTTAGAATTGTTGGTTTAATGTCAATTTCACCAGTTGGTTTTGAAATTGTTTTACCTTCTTTTTGACCTGGAACGTGAATAAACATCGGTGTTTTTTGTAAGTTCATATGGTCAAATGCAGTGATTTCTTCTTTTCCTAAGAACTGTGCCATTGCACGGTTATGGTTTTCAGAAATACCGTAGTGATCACCGTAGAATACGATAACTGAGTTGTCGTAAATACCTTCTGCTTTTAGACGCTCAATAAAGTGTTTCATTGCTTCGTCTAAATAGCGAGCAGTTACCATGTAACGGTCAAATACGCCATCACCAGAATTGTATTCATCGATTAATTTTGTATTTTCATCATAAGTGAATGGGTAATGGTTTGTTAAAGTAAGGAAGCGAGTATAGAACGGTTGCTTCACTTCTTTTAACATATCGATAGATTGATCGAAGTATTCGATATCTTTTAATCCCCAATTTAATTTCGTTTCTGGCGTAATCTTGTAGTCAAGCTCGTTGTAGTAACGATCATAACCAAGTGCCGGATACATAATGTTACGGTTCCAGAATGTTGCGTTGTTCGCGTGGAATACTGATGTGTGGTATCCTTGCTCACGTAAAATTTCTGGAGTTGCTGTATATTCGTTATTACCGTGTGTGAAGAATACAGCACCACGGTCTAGTGGATACATGGAAGTATCTACTAAGAATTCAGCATCAGATGTTTTTCCTTGCCCAGTTTGATGGAAGAAGTTATCAAAGTAATAACTTTCTTTCGTAAATTGGTTTAAGAACGGTGTAACTTCTTGTCCGTTAACTGTTGCCCCAATTAAGAATGTTTGTAGTGACTCAAGAGAGACAACAATTACGTTTTTCCCTTTTGCAGTACCAAACATATTTGGATCTGGTTTGCTTTGCGTTGTTTTTACGTAGTTTTCTGTTTCCTGTAACTTACTACCGTCAGCAAAGGCCTTTTGTGAACTTGATTTTGCTTGTAAGCCAAGGTCATACACTTGGTGTACATATAAACCTAAGTTTTTAACAAGCATAACGCGGTCGAATGAACGTGTTAATAGTTCAGGACGCTCAGCTTCTGCCAGTCCTAAGTTTACGAAGAAAATAGCAACTGTTGACACGAAGTATAGGGAACGCATTGGGCGTGCTACACGCTCTGTCGGCGCAAAGCTTTTCTTCTTCTTCAATAAAATGAAGAATACGATAATATCAGCAAATGCAAGGATGATTTTGTAGTTAAACAGTTCTTTCACACTAGAACCTAAACTTCCAAAGTTAGATGTTTGTCCTAGTACCGGTAAAGTAACGAAGTCATTGTAGAATCCGTAGAACATTACGTTACCAACAAGAATGATTGTTAAGACAAAATTAATTCCAAGTGCTATATAGTTACGTTTTTTTCCTTTTGCAAATAATGCAAGACCAACAAGCAGTAATGATGCTGCTAATGGGCTAAGGAATAAAATGAATTCTTGCATGAAAGATTCAAGTTTTAAATCAAAGCTTGTGCGTGTAATAAGATACGTCTTCAACCATACGGCTAAGGCTACGAATACAGTGAAACGCACATTTTGAAATTGTGATTTCAAGGTTTCTTTCATTCATTTCCACCCTTTCTCTATCAGGCTTGGTCGATTTTGGAGCGAAAAATGTTAAAATAAAAAATACATAGTTTTCTTGGCCATAATTAGAGGTTCTATATTCACCCATATACGACTATAACTATGCATACCCTTTTGGTTTCTTGTGTTGCTCATAAGCATAACGTCATTTCTGTATTATACAACAAAATTCATTTCTGAGAAACACTATAACATTTTACATTTTTTGTATGTGGTTTGTCACTACCAGAGAAAACTTTAACATTCGTTTATATGTCCGTCAACTAGAAAATATAACAAACATAGAGCAGAATGTTAAGTGAAAGTGAAAATTTCCTTTGTTGAGAAATAAGAAATGACGATGGGTAAGTGGTTATATAGAAAACTATTATATGATGGGAATTGTGTAAAAATTAACGAACACTTGTTCTTTTTTTATTTGTTTGTTACAATTAAAGTTCATTGATAGATTATGTGTAATGTTGATGAACTTTTACTGATAACATATTGTAGCTTATTTCTTTTAAAAAATAGGGAGGCTTTCATATGGAACAAAAATTTTCAGTTGAAGCGTTTTGGAAGAAAGCAAAACATGTTGCAAAGCAAGCAGGGCAGTCGGTCATTTATGCAAGTTTACTATTGTTTTACGTTTTGCAAAGACCTGATGTTCCAAAGCGAGTGAAAATTATTGTGATTGGAGCACTTGCTTATTTTATTGCACCAATTGATGCCATTCCAGATTTCATCGCTGGAGTTGGTTATACGGATGATTTAGGGGCGTTAATGGCCGCGCTATTACAAGCGTCGTTATACGTCAATGAAGAGGTGAAAGATAAGGCACGGGTGAAGTTGGCAGAGTGGTTTGGTTCGGATATAGACACATCCTTTATCGATCAGAAATTAGATCAATAGGTGAGAACTGTCATATGGTGACAGGGCGAACGTAAGCGAGGAAGTGCTTTATGCCATCAGGAAGAACGCATACGAAAATAAACTTAATATCCCTTCCGGTTGTTTTGTTTTTGCTTTTTTCGTATGGATTAACAAATTTTGATTTTTTATTAACTTTTGCAATTGGCTTTTTAGTAGGTACTACATTTTTAACGCCTGATTTAGATACGTATAGTAATGCGTATAATAAATGGGGGTTCTTGCGTATATTTTGGTATCCGTATAAGAAGGTTATGCCGCATCGTTCCTTTTTTACACATACAATTATACTTGGTGATGTGATTCGTATTGCATACATGTTAATTGTGTTTTCTCCGTTTTTATTCCTATTAAATGTAATTGCGCTTGACGGGAATTTGATAGAAATGGCGAAGGAACATGAGGTTGAAATTGTAACGTTCGTAATGGGAATTGTTGTGGCAAGCACGCTTCACATTATAGCGGATAAAGTGAACACGCGCCGCAAGAAAATGATGAGAAAAAAGAAGAAACGCAGAAGATAAAAAAACGTCCCAAAAGGTATTTTGGGACGTTTTTTTCTTATTAAAAGGTTGTCGTATCGCCATTAAAATTTCATTTATTATTATGCGTGTTGTTTTAATCAAACGTTTGTTTAAACTTAAGCTTTCAGCACTTTAATACCTTTTACGATGTTCCAAATGAAGTAGTATAAGCTAATAATGCCGCAAATACATAAGACAATCATTGCTCCAATTCCAAGTGTTACGTCTGGTTGATCCGATCCGATACCCATAATTCCTAGAATAGCAAATCCAATAAATGACGCGATGCTTGGAATGATGTGTGTCCATAGAGCGCGTTTTGCGTGTGGTTTTGTTTCAGAATCGCCCACAATCCACACAATAATAGGGAATAAGATAGGGGCAAATAATACACTAAAGTATGATAAAGCTGCTAATATTTTGTTTCCGTTCATATATATCACCTCATAAATAATGTCCGTTGTTATACCTTTATTATGCAGGAAATTTAGCGTGCTTCCTATCGATGAACATTACAAGAACGTGACGTTTTTGTAAGATTTCCATATTAAATGATGAAATTTTCAAAAAAATCTTCTGGGATGGGAGTTTTTGTGATAGAATTAATGAAAACGTTTTCTTGAACGTTTTTTTATTTTAGACTTAAAGGTATGATGACCTGATAGTCTATTGATGAGGTTATTCAATTTAAAAGGGGATTCTTTAGGGGGAGAGAACAATGAACACATGGACACAAGTTTATGATCCGTTCGGAAATATTTGGATTTCGGCAGCGGTCGCACTTATTCCGATTATCTTTTTTTTCTTAGCTTTAGCAGTTTTCCGCATGAAGGGGTATGTGGCAGGATTTATTACAGTTGTACTTACAATTTTAGTGGCTTTATTCGCTTATAAGATGCCGTTCACAATGGCGATGGCAGCGACCGGATATGGTTTCTTATACGGACTATGGCCAATTGCTTGGATTATCATTATGTCGGTATTTTTATATAAAATATCAGTGAAAACAGGCCAATTCGATGTGATTCGTGCATCTGTATTGTCCATTACGAATGACCATCGTTTACTTGTTATTTTAATCGGTTTTTCATTTGGAGCATTTTTGGAAGGGGCAGCAGGATTTGGTGCACCAGTAGCGATTACGGCAGCGCTTCTTGCAGGTCTTGGGTTAAACCCTTTATATGCAGCGGGTCTTTGTTTAATCGCAAATACAGCACCAGTAGCGTTCGGAGCGATGGGAATTCCGATTACAGTTGCTGGACAAGTAACAGGTATTGATCCACATAAAATTGGACAAATGGCTGGACATCAATTACCGTTCTTATCATTATTTGTTCCGTTCTTTATCGTATTTTTAATGGATGGATTGAAAGGAGTAAGACAAACGTGGCCTGCTCTATTTGTAGCGGGTAGTTCATTTGCAATTACGCAGTTCATTACAGCAACGTTCTTAGGGCCGGAACTTCCGGATATTACGTCAGCACTTGTAAGCTTAGTGAGTTTATCGCTATTCTTAAAAGTTTGGCAGCCGAAAGAAATCTATCAATCGGGGCAAGCAAATAGTGAAGTAGCTGCGACAACGACGGTGTCATCTATGCCGAAGCTAACGGTAGGAAAAGTAGTAAAAGCATGGTCTCCATTTATCGTATTAACGGTTATGGTAGTTATTTGGAGTCAAAGTTTCTTTAAAGCATTATTTGCTCCGGGTGGTGCATTAGAAAGTCTTGTATTTAAGTTTGAAGTTCCAGGCTTGCACAATTTAGTAATGAAAGCAGAGCCGATTGTAAATAAACCGACGCCTTACGAGGCAATTTTGAAATTAGATATTTTATCAGCGACTGGAACAGCGATTTTAATTGCTTGCATCATTTCCATGTTTATTTTGAAAATGAGTGCAAAAGATGCAGTAGCGACATTTAAAGAAACGTTAAATGAACTTAAAATGCCAATTCTATCTATCGGATTCGTATTAGGATTCGCATTTATCGCAAACTATTCTGGTTTATCTTCTACGTTAGCGTTAGCACTTGCAGGAACTGGTGGACTATTCCCGTTCTTCTCACCATTCCTAGGCTGGATCGGTGTATTCTTAACAGGATCCGATACGTCAGCGAATGCACTGTTCTCGAATTTACAAGCGATTACAGCGCAGCAAGTCGGTGTATCTGAAGTACTTCTCGTTGCAGCAAATACAACGGGCGGTGTAACAGGAAAAATGATTTCTCCGCAATCGATTGCAATTGCTTGTGCGGCAGTTGGACTTGCTGGAAAAGAATCTGATTTATTCCGCTTTACAGTGAAGCATAGTTTATTCTTCGTTACGATTGTTGGTATTATGACGTATGTGCAGGCATATTATTTAACGTGGATGATTCCATAAACAACAAAAGAAATAAACTTTGCATTTTTCAGATTATCGTGTATGATGGGAAAGTATTGAAAATTAAATCAGTGATAAACTAGGGGTGCCTAACGTATGCGTAGGCTGAGAGAGAAGCGTGTGAACTTCTTAACCCTTTGGACCTGATCTGGCTCGTACCAGCGTAGGGAAGTTAATGGCTTTACATAATGATGTCTTTATGAGCCAGGTCCTTATTTTTTTATGGACCTGGCTCTTTTTATTTTGGCATACGCTGGCCATATCTCGTCCTTGTCACGTACAGGGGGGCAACAAAGGTTATGAAACAGTCTGTTTCAGCTGAGCAAATTGAATTGAAATCGAGTTTACCAGGAAGTAAGAAAGTGTATGTGGATGGACCACGCGCGGGTATGAAAGTGCCGATGCGCGAAATTGAACAAAGCGATACAAATGGCATTCCGAATCCGCCAATTCGTGTATATGATACGAGCGGTCCTTATACAGATCCTGCGTATAAAGTGGATCTGGAAAAGGGGATGCAGGCGCCGCGCCACTCTTGGATCTTGGAGCGCGGAGATGTAGAAGCATACGAAGGGCGCGAAGTGAAACCAGAGGATGACGGTGTGAAGGCAGCTTCGAAACATACACCTGTTTTTCCGCAAATGGACCGCAAACCGCTTAGAGCGAAGCAAGGTGCAAATGTTACGCAAATGCATTATGCGCGTAATGGCATCATTACGTCTGAGATGGAATATGTTGCGATTCGTGAAGGTGTAGAGCCTGAGTTTGTTCGCAAGGAAATCGCGGAAGGCCGTGCTATTTTACCAGCGAATATTAACCATCCGGAAGCAGAGCCAATGATCATCGGACGTAATTTCCACGTGAAGGTTAATGCAAATATCGGAAACTCTGCTGTATCTTCTTC
The DNA here is from genome assembly GCF_008923725.1 of Bacillus sp. CH140a_4T. Classification (GTDB taxonomy): domain Bacteria; phylum Bacillota; class Bacilli; order Bacillales; family Bacillaceae_G; genus Bacillus_A. The sequence goes on along the minus strand of NZ_WBPF01000022.1, from coordinate 271,625 downwards.
TATCGCAGAAGAAGTAGAGAAGATGACGTGGGCAACGCGCTGGGGTGCAGATACGATTATGGATTTATCTACAGGTAAAAACATTCATACGACGCGTGAGTGGATTATTCGTAACGCGCCTGTACCAGTTGGAACTGTACCGATTTATCAAGCGCTGGAAAAAGTAAATGGAATTGCAGAAGATTTAACGTGGGAAGTGTATCGTGATACGTTAATTGAGCAAGCGGAGCAAGGTGTTGATTACTTTACGATTCACGCAGGCGTATTACTTCGTTACATTCCGATTACTGCAAAGCGTACGACAGGTATCGTTTCACGCGGTGGTTCGATTATGGCGCAGTGGTGTTTATTCCATCATAAAGAAAACTTCCTGTATACTCATTTTGAAGAGATATGTGAAATTATGAAGCAGTACGATGTTTCGTTCTCTCTTGGAGATGGATTACGTCCAGGTTCGATTGCAGATGCAAATGACGAAGCACAATTCTCTGAGCTTGAAACACTTGGTGAATTAACAAAGATTGCTTGGAAACATGATGTACAAGTGATGATTGAAGGACCTGGGCATGTACCGATGCATTTAATTAAAGAGAATATGGAGAAAGAACTTGATATTTGTCAGGGCGCACCATTCTATACACTTGGGCCGTTAACGACAGATATTGCACCAGGTTATGACCATATTACATCCGCAATTGGGGCTGCGATGATTGGCTGGTTTGGAACAGCGATGCTTTGTTATGTAACACCGAAAGAGCATTTAGGATTACCGAATAAAGATGATGTTCGCACGGGGGTTATTACGTACAAAATCGCTGCGCATGCAGCTGATCTTGCGAAAGGGCACAAAACGGCTCATCAGCGTGATGATGCACTTTCAAAAGCACGCTTCGAATTCCGTTGGCGCGATCAATTTAATTTATCTTTAGATCCTGAACGTGCGATGGAATATCACGATGAAACATTGCCAGCAGAAGGCGCGAAAACGGCTCATTTCTGTTCCATGTGTGGGCCGAAGTTTTGTAGTATGAGAATTTCACATGATATTCGTGAATACGCAAAAGAAAATGATTTAGAAACGACAGAAGCAATTGAAAAAGGGATGAAAGAGAAAGCGAAAGAATTTAAAGACACTGGTAGTCATTTATACCAATAACACGTTACACCTCTTTACTTGATTGATCACACTGTAGTACCTAACTTAAATATAGAAGAAGCCCGCTTTGCTAAGACGGTAGCAAAGCGGGCTTCTGTCGTTTTGGAACAGACTCCAAAGCTATATTACTTTTCCTTCAAAAAAGTTCGATCCTTCAAGAATAAATTCCAGAAGAAGATAAATCCTGGTAGTAAAATTGCAATTCCGATTGCGTATAGAATAAGCAATGCATAGAATGTCTCTGGTGTTGTAAAGCTTGTAAATACAGTTACATCAGGATAAATAATGTAAGGTAAATGCGCGACACCGTAAGCGTAACTTGCAAATGCATATTGAGCGACGACTGCTAACACGGCAATGCGAGGGTATCCTAGTGTGCCATACTTTTTGTTTGTCCACCAGAGAGAAGAGTACCCGATAACGAATAAAACGATAGAAACTGTAAACCATGGAAATTGCTTTATGAGTCCTTGCATAAGCCAGTGTGTTTTCGGATCCATTACAACGAGGGCAATAATTGCTGTAACGAGTGTTGCAGGACCAAGGATGATGGCGTTTCTTCGATAAATTCGATACGAATCTTCTGAACCTTGCTCTCTCGAAAAATCAGCAAGAAAGAGAGAGGAAAGAAAGAGTTCCGAAGTTAGTCCAAAGAGCATATAGCAGTAGATAACTGGGCTAGAAAGAAGTTTCCCGTACAGGAGTACCTCTTTTCCTTCAACCATTGTAATATAAGCCCCCTCTGTAACGGGTAAAACGGTAATTAATAAGGCTGGAATTAAGAGCCCAGTAATACCTGAAATCACCCGAAGGAGATACTGATATTTTGGCACAGAGTAAGCAAATACCATGAATGTACTGCGAATGGCAATGAGTATTAAAATTAACATAACTGGTACAAACATCACTGTCGCAAGGGTGAAAGCGGCTTTCGGAAAGAAACCGAGAAAAGCGACAACGACAAAGACGAGAAATGTATTTGTTACTTCCCAAGTTGGTGATAAGTACCGATTGGCAAGCTTGGCAGCGAGCGTTGGATGTTTTGCGTATACCATGCCCCAAAAACCTGCTCCAAAATCGATGGACCCTAATATACTGTATACGAAAATAAGAGCCCATAATATGATAATTGCAATACTTTCTTCATGCACGAGAATCGCCTCCTTCGTGATGTAAATCATTTGTAAGCGGATGTTTCTTAAAGAATGTCCGTAGTACAAACACAGTTAAAATACCGAGTCCGATATATAAAATGATGAATAAAATAAATAAAGGACCAACAAAATCAGCGCGTGTAGAAGCGTCAACGGTCCGTTGCATACCATAAATGGTCCACGGTTGACGACCACTACAGCTGAAAATCCACCCGAATTCAATGCCGAGCATCATAATTGGTCCACATGCGGCAGCTCCCCAAAGAAGCCACTTCGGTAATTCTGTTCCTTTTTTTCGATAAACAAAGTACCAATATAGGAGGGCAATTGCTGCGACTGCAAAGGTGAAGGCAGCGGTGCCAACCATTAAGTTGAATAATGTATGTGTGTAAAATGGTGGCCATGTTTCTTGTGGGAATTCATTTAGTCCTTTTACGACAGTGCTAGGGTCTAGCCCCACTAGTAGGCTAAGCATGTTCGGAATTTCTAGTGCATAGTTTAGTTCCAGTGTGTTAGGATCCACAACTCCGCCAATTGATAACGGTGCATGTGATGTCGTTTCAAATAAAGCTTCAGCAGATGCAAGTTTCTCAGGAGAATGCTTATGTAAGGCAATTGCTGATTCGTGTCCCGAAAGCCACATCGTAGCCCCTGTAATAAATGTCACGACGAGTCCTAACAGTAGCCCTTTTTTATGATAAGCCACTTCCCGTTCACTTAAATTCTTCTTTAATAATTTAAATCCGGCGATAGAGGCAATGACGGCAGCTCCAGTTGCATAGGCTGTAATCACAACGTGGAATGCGCTTGTGCCAAAACTCGGATTAAAGAAAGCTTTCCACGGATCAACGTTAAAAACGGATCCATCTGGCCCCATTGAAAAGCCTGCGGGTGTATTCATCCATGTATTTGCTGATGTAATAAGCACGGCAGATGCCGTGGCACCAATCATGACGAAGAATAGCGAGATTAATCTCATGAATGGAGGTAGTTTGTCAGCTGCATATACATAAATGGACATGAACAAAGCCTCTAAAAAAAAGGCGAAAATCTCAATTTGAAAGGGAACAGAGATAACCTGCCCCACGATTTTGGCAAAACCAGGCCAAAGAAGTGAGATTTGTACACCAACGATTGTTCCAGTTGGAATTGCTACACCGAGAAGGATGGCAAACGCCTTCGTCCATCTTTTCGCCATAATGGCGTAATCGGAATCTTTCTTCCAGTGATAGAGTATTTCACTTATAAAAATCATCAATGAAAGGCCGACACCAAGTGTTGCAAAGATAATGTGGAATGCTAATGAAGAACCGAAAAATGCTCTTGCTAATGTTACCGTATCCATATGTAAACTCCTCTTCTTTTTTGCCATTATTTTCTGATTGAATTGGAAGATTTATTCAAAAAAACTACCAAAAATATATATGTATTTAAAAAGTGGATATGGTAATATATTGTTTGAATATTCTAAATAGAAAGAAGTTAATGTTTAATAATATTTTGTTTGTTTTTTAGTAAGGAATATTTTATAATCTTTTATGCGAACATAAGTTCTATTTTAGGGTGAAGAAGTTTATGTGAAATGGAGAGGATGTTTTATGTATCCTGAAGTCATTAAAAAGATGGCATTTTCAAAAGAGCATAGAGATTTATTATTGAAGCTGTATAATAAAGAGATTACGCGTCGTGAATATGATCGACTTGTGGCATCGCTATATAGACCTTCTAAAGAGGCTTGTGAGAGATAGAGGAACGGGAGACAATCTAATAGATTGTCTTTTTTCATTTTACGTATGTTCTGGTAAAATTAAGGCTAGCCTTATTAGGGAGGTGAATAGATTGCGGAAACGTTTATATATAGGGATTGGAGTTATTCTCTTAATCGCTTTAGGTGGAATTGTATTTTGGGCAGCTATACAAGGAAACCGTACAGAACATTTTATTTTGAGACATATGGTGAATGAAAATGGGACGCTTGCTACATATCGTTTAGGGGATACAAAGGCAGGTACGGGTGAAGCGAAAGGCCGTGAAGCTTTATCGGAATCAGCAGGACTATGGCTACAATATACACTCGATAAAGACGATCAAGCGTTATTCGATGAACAAGTTAAGGTTATTCAAAATAACTTTGTACATAAGGATCAAATCGTTGTATGGAAAATCTCTGAAAAGGGAGAAATACAGTCGGCTACCAATGCACTTATAGATGATCTTCGTATTATAGAACAATTATATCGAGCGTATGAAATGTACAAGGAAGAGCGTTATAAAAACTTGGCAGATCAATTGAGTGACGCTGTCATTCGTTATAATAAGAAAGATAATTATTACGTTGATTATTATGATGCAGATGCAGGAAAACAAAATGATTTTGCAACTACATCATACTTAAATCCGCGTGCATTCTCTTATATGAAAAAGTACGGCAAAGTTTCTGCTCAGCAATACCGGGAGGTCGTTCAATTTTTAGCGGATTATCCAAGGGATGGTTGGGCATTTCCGAAAGAGTATAAAGCAGATGGTACATTTACGTATGATAAAGAAGTGAATGTAATTGATCAATCATACGTTTCATATCATCGGAGTTTAGGTGGACTTACATCAGATGCTTACTTGGAATTTATAAAGAAGAAATTTCAGGAGGATGGAAAGCTATACGGTCGTTACAATTTAGAAACGGGAAAACAAACTGTGAATTATGAATCGCCAGCCGCTTACGGACTAACGATTTTGTACGTACTACAAACAGGTGATACAAAGTTTGCAAAGGAACTATATGATCATATGGTCACATTCCGAAATGATAACGTATTTAGTAGATATTACGGTGGATACGTAACAGGCGAAAATAACAATACGCATATTTTTGATAATGTACTACCACTTTTAGCTGAAATAGAATTAGAGAAGAGTGAACAATAGAAGGTGCCATCCTATGGGGATGGCACCTTCTATTTGTTGATATAATTTTACGCCTTAATATTAGAGAAGTACTCAATCACAAACTTACGAAATTGCTGAGCAGTTTTCGATAAATAGCGTTTCTTCGACCAACTTAAGCCGATAGTTCGCTCGCAATTTGGTTCAATAATACGTAACTTATTTAATGATAAAGTAGAGTTTTTTAATAAAGTTAAACTTGGGACGAAAGCGATGCCGAGACCTTGCTTAATAAGGTCGCTAATTACGGTTGGTTCATCTACTTCAAAAGCGATATGTGGAGTAAAGCCAGCTTCCTTGCAAAATTCATCCGTTAAGTGCCGAAATCCGTAACCAGTGTTCATACTAATAAATGGTTCGTCTTTTACTTCATGCAGATGGATACTGTCGCGTCCTGATAAACGATGACCGGAAGGGACGACTAAGAAAATTTCTTCTGTAATAAGTGGTTCCCATATAATTTCCTCGCCTTCAATTGGCACAGAAGAAATGCAAAAATCAATTTCTATATTATCTAGTTGTCGTTTCATAGAAGGAGTAGATGCGAGAAACTGTTGGAATCGAACGTTAGGATGTTCTAGTAAAAAAGAACCGAGTAGTTCTGGTAATATTCTCGGAATAGAAACTGCTAGTGTAATAGAAGCTTGTTGTAATTTAGCTAAATCTTTAATTTCTCGTTCACCTTCACTTAATTCATGAAAAATGCGCTCTACTCGTTTTAAAAATACTTTCCCAAATGAGTTTAATGTAATCTGGCGACCTTGGCGATCAAATAACGGGACACCTAAGTCCTTTTCTAATCTAGCAATTGTTTTGCTGAGCGAAGGTTGTGCAATATGCAATTCTTCAGCCGCTTTTGTCATATGTTCTAATCGTGCGACTGTCTGAAAGTATTTTAGTTGAAGAAGTTCCATTTTGACTCTCCTTTCTATAGACCAAAAGGAATGAATTGATAATTAAAGATGTATTATACAGTATGAATATGGACGTGTATAGTAAATCTGTTAAACCATTCTAATGGTGTTAAATTAGGAGAAGGAGCATATTTCATGAAGGGAATTCAACTTATATTTAAAGATTGGAAAGCGATGTGGCACCATAAACATGGACGTATCGCTTTAATTTTTTTATTAATCGTTCCTTTAATTTATTCAGGATTCTTTTTAGCTGGATATTGGGATCCATATGGGAAATTAGATAAATTACCTGTTGCGATTGTAAATTTAGATAAGGGTGCTGCGATGGATGAAAAAACAATTCATGCAGGAGACGATTTTGTAGAAAATTTAAAAGAGAATAAGGAACTAGCTTTTCATTTCGTATCAGAAAAAAATGCTGATGAAGGGCTAAAAGAAGATAAGTATTATATGGTTGTTACGATTCCAGAGGATTTCTCTAAAAAGGTAAGTACACTTATGGATGAGAAACCAGAGCCAGCGCAGCTTCAGTACAAAGTAAATCCGGGTAAAAACTTTGTAGCAGCTCAAATTGGAACGACAGCTGTTGAAAATATGAAAACCAAAATTTCAAATAGTATTACGAAATCATATACAGAAGGTGTCTTTTCAAAGTTTCAAGATTTGGCACAAGGGTTGAGTGATGCAAGTAATGGTGCTGAGAAGTTACATGAAGGAACGACAGATGCAAGAAATGGGGCAAATCAGCTTGCAGATGGTATTCATCGTTTAAGCGACGGGACATCAAAAGTGAAAGAGGGAAGTGAAAAACTTGCTTCTAGCAAATCTACTTTAACTGGCGGAGCAAACGAGCTGAGTCAAGGAGCGACCTCACTTCATAGTGGCATGGAATTATTAGCTCAAGGTGAAAAAACTTTACAAGCAGGGGTTAGTAAATTAAGTACTGGTACAAATGAATGGGTGAACGGAAGTGAGAAACTTGCTGAAGGGCAAGTGAAAGCGGACAATGTAGCAAATAGTGTAAAACAGCAATTAGAAGAGTACGTGAAAAGTCATCCAGAAGTGCAGCAAGATCCTGCTTTTCAAAAGATCATTGCTACTTCTAATGGATTAGCTAAAGCAACAAACACTTTAAATAATAGCCAACAACAATTGACACAAGGTGCCAAGAAGCTTGCTAATGGTCAGCATAAGATTGAAGAAGGTATGAATACATTCGGAGTTAAGTTGAACGAAGCTACTGCTGGAACGAAAAAGATAGCAGATGGTGCGGTGAATTTAGCTAATGGATTTACGAAGTGGGGAAATGGATTTACATCATTACAAGAAGGTGTAAATCACCTTGCGAGTGGCGGAACGGAGCTGAATAACGGTGCTGGGAAGTTAACGAACGGACTTGTTAAACTTGACGATGGTGCGAAAGAACTTTCTACGAAATTGGGAGAGGGCGCAGAGAAGATAGCTGATGTTCGCAATGATGATGCACGTAATACGATGTTCTCAGAGCCGGTTCAATTAGTGAAGTCGACGGTTTCTGACGTGCCTAACTACGGTTCAGGTATTGCACCATACTTCTTATCACTTGCGTTTTATGTTGGTGGAATTATGGCATCGAATATTTTACCACTTGGTCGTAGACAGAATATGAAGGTAAGCGGAACAGTACATTTTGTTAATAAATTAGGATTAGTATATTTGATTGGACTCATTCAAGCGCTACTTGTAGATGTGGTTGTGCTAGGAGTTATGAAATTAGAAGTTGCCAGTGTGCCACTTTTTGTTTTATCAAGTATTATTATTTCCTTTACGTTCATGACATTTATTCTTATGTTAGTAACGGTATTTGGTCTTGTTGGGAAGTTTGCGGCGGTAACGCTTCTCGTCTTGCAATTAGCGACGAGCGGGGGTACTTTCCCAGGAGAATTAAATATAGCTGTTCTTAGCAAAATTGGAGAATTTCTCCCAATGTCCCATTCTCTTAGAGGGTTACAAGATGTAATTTCTTTAGGAGATTGGTCGCAATTACAAATGCAAATTTTAATATTGTTATGCTATCTCGTTGTTGCCGGTGGAATTGCTTGGATCACGAGTCATATACAACATAGAGAAACAAATGCAGAACAAGTTTCTTAAAATGAAAGAAGCTATCCGTTTTTTCGGATAGCTTCTTTTTATTTTCGTTCCATTACCGCAAAGTAATTATTTTCATTATCCGCAAAGTTGAACGCTCTACCAGTAGGTAAATCTACAACTTGTCCAACTGTAACGTTTTTCTCAGAAAGATCTTTATATAGTTGATCTAAGTTATTAGAGAAGAACATAAGTGAAGGCGTATGTAAGTTTAATTCAGGCTGCATCTTCGCAATTAACGCTTTATCGTGAAGGACGATACTTGTGCCTGCTTCTTTCGTTGGTGCAATTTCAATCCAGCGAAATCCTTTTCCGTTATTTTCTTCAGCGATGATTTGGAACCCTACTTTTTCTGTCCAAAATTGTACTGTTTCGTCTTGGTTATTTACATATAACATAATTTGTCCAATTTGATTAATCATAGGTGTGTCCTACTTTCTTTTCTTGTATGGAATTCTATTATATCAAAGATATGGTTTGAATACTTTTTCGTGATTTTTCCGAAGTATAATCTTCGCCCATTTCATATTTGCCCTAGGAGAAGGTCCTGTAATCCACGTATGAAGTGGTAGTGTACTGCAAATGACCATTGCTGAAATCGAGATTGTGGCCGCTATTGTAAATAATAATAGGCTATATAATATGGTGTTTTCTTGCAGTGTGAATAAAGAAAGAAATTTTGTACATAGTTGCAAGAAGAAAAAATGAGCTAAATAAGCACCATACGTGTAATTCCCAATAAATCGTAAAGCTTTATATAAGAAACCGCGTCGCTGTACAATTGTAATAGATAGCACGTAAAGTATAATAATTTCGCATACGATATATAAAAACATAGACGGTTTTAAATAAGTCGAAACGGTTAAATGAATCGAATTTACTCCGTAAAAACTAAATAACTCATAATTGATGAATAAAAATAAGATGAAAAATAAAATTGTGATAAGCGGGATATGTTTCATGACAAATGTACGCCACGTTTTGAGTGAGACAGCAGCGATTCCCCCCATGACGAAATAGAATGAGTAGAAGAAGAAGGAACGATCTGTATAATGTAAAATGGTTGAGCTAGTCAATTTCTCTCCATTAAAAATGTAGTGAGAAGAATACCACATTAAGAGAAAATATAGAGAAGCAAAGATTGTCATATATGTATATATGTCTTTTTTATTTTCAGTTCGTTTTTGAAACCAATAAAATAGTGTGCATAGCAAAGGGAACAATAAGTGAATTTGGAACATCATAATTACGTACCAAAGATGGGGGGCAGCTGTTCCGAGTAATAAACTTTTTATTCCACTTTGCAGTGTAATCATATTGTTTGTTGTTAATAAGTAAAGAATAGACCAGAAGAAATAAGGAATGAGTAAATGTGCGGCTTTTTCATAAATATATGCTGTGTAGGCTAGTTGTTTCGTATATTGCCGAATTAAGTGAAAGCCGACGATAAATATGAATGCAGGTGCTGAAAATTTTGCAAGGTTAAAAAGCATACCCATAATGAGAGATTGCTCGAGTAAAACATTTCCTTGATTCATTGTATATAATAAGGAACTTTGCAAAACGACAGCAAGAAATGCAATGCTTTGCAAAACTTTAAATTCTGGTGCGCTTTGTGTCATTAAATCCATCTCCTTTTCCATACATGATTATAGTACGGAGAATGGATAAGAGGTGTGGAATATTTGTGAAGATTATAACAAATTTGTGGCGGAATGGAGTAACAACAAAAAAAGAGGATGCTCGTTTGGAGCATCCTCTTTCCATTTATTAAGCAAATTTGCTTTTGATCCAGTTCTTACCTTCTACAAGGCGAGCTGTCATTACGGCACAAGCGTTATCTGCTGTTACGTTTAACACTGTTGCAGGAGGATCAATGATTGTACTAATTGCTGCGATAATTGGCAATGCTTCTGGCGGGAAGCCGTATAGAGAAACGATTAACATTTCACCAATCATACCGCCGCCTGGAATAGCGCCCATTACTGTTCCTACTAATAGAGAAACAACAAGTGCGATTGCTAATGTTTTCGGTCCTTCGAATTCCATGTTGAAAATACCGAATAAGAAAGCAATTTTTAATACGCCACCTAAAACAGATCCGTCTTTATGAAGTGTAGATCCAAGAAGGACAACTGTTTCACGAACGTCAGAAGAGATACCCATTTTCTTCGTTGCTTCCAAGTTCGCTGGAATACTAGCAGCACTACTACAAGTTGCTAGTGATGTAACTGTAGGAGATACCATGTTCTTCCAAAAGATTTGTACACCTTGTTTGCGACCCGCAAGGTATGCATAGAACGTGAAGAATACAAAGAAGTAAATGAGAGACGCTGGATAGTATACCATTGCTGCTCGGAAGTAAGTTCCAAGAAGTTGTGGTCCGAATTCACCAACTAATGCCGCGAAGTAAGCAGCAAGTCCGATTGGAGCGTAGTACATAATGAAAGATACAACTTTCATTGAAATTTCTGCACCAGCTTGTAAGAATGTAGCGAATGGTTTTCCTTTTTCACCAACTGCTGAAGTTGCAACCCCCATTAAAATAGAGAAGAAAATAAGTGCTAACATATTTTCACGAGATAGTAACTTCGAGAAGTCAGATACTGTTACAATACCGACGATTTGATCTGCAACACTAACAGCTTTTTCAGCTTTATCGGGCTGCGTTAGTTCTAATACAACACCTTGTGCTGGCGGGAATACTTTCACGACAATAATCATAAAAATAGCAGCTAAAATACTTGTAAATAAGAAAGTTCCAGCCATACTAGACATAATTTTACCGAAACGTTTTAATCCATCCATATTAGCAATAGATGACGCGATGCTAAAGAACACTAAAGGTACAACAATCGTAAACATTAAGTTTAAGAAAATGTCACCAAGCGGCTTTAAAGCAACTGCATCGGCACCCATGAAATAACCAATGAAACCACCAATTAGGATAGAAGATAATAAAATAAGCGGAAAGCGATATGCCTTCATAAATATATCCTCCTATCAATTAAAAAAATCATACTGAATTATTATAGCGAGTTAGAGCCCTCTTTACTAGGAAAATACCGATAGATGGAATAGCGTGAAAACCGAGAAATTTTTGTTTTTAAGCTCGGCATACAGCAGGAAATCTAGACATATATATTTGTAACCTAGTGGTGGCAAGGGGTGCACCGTAACTTAGGTTTGGAAAAAGGGGAGGGAAATGGGATGAATATTTTACTTTGCTGTGCAGCAGGAATGTCTTCCAGTTTAATTGTTACGAAAATGGAGAAAGCAGCAGAGGCAAGAGGGATAGAGGTAAAGATTTGGGCAGTATCAGGTTCAGAAGTGCGAAATCATATTGATACCGCAGATGTGCTTTTACTTGGACCGCAAGTACGTTATTTATTACCGAAAATGAAAGAATTATGTAAGGAGAAGGGAATACCTGTTGATGTCATTCAATCCGTCCATTACGGACTTTGTAATGGAGAGGCTATCTTACAAGCAGCTTTGTCCATGAAACCATGAGGAGAGTGGGATAGATGATACAGTTTTTAGAGAAATATGTAATGCCGGTAGCAGGAAAGGTTGCAGAACAGAGGCATTTGCTAGCGATTCGTGATGGACTTGTATTGACGATGCCTTTCTTAATTATTGGATCATTTTTCCTTATCATTAGTGCTTTACCAATACCAGGTTATAATGATTTTATGGCAGGTTTGTTTGGGGAGAATTGGCAGAGGGCTTTGGGGTATCCAGTTAGTGCAACTTTTAATATAATGGCTTTAATAGCTGTTTTTGGAATCGCTTACAGACTCGGAGAATATTATAAAGTGGACGCTTTAGCATCCGGGGCATTGTCGCTTGTGACGTTTTTACTTGCGACGCCATTTCAAGTTGCATATATTATACCAAGTACAAAAGAGAGTGTACTTGTAGAAGGTGCTATCCCAGCTGCATTAATGGGGAGCCAAGGGTTATTTGTAGCAATGATTATTGCACTTATATCTACTGAGCTTTATCGGTTTATTGTACAAAAAAAGATAATTATAAAGATGCCAGAGACAGTTCCGCCAGCTGTGACACGTTCATTTGCCGCACTTGTTCCAGGATTTATTGTTGTAACGGTTATTTGGATTTTACGTTTAATTATAGAAAATACTTCTTTTGGCAGTATCCATAATATTGTGGGGAAAATTTTACAGGAACCACTTAGTGTACTTGGTGCTAGTCTTTGGGGCGCAATAATAGCTGTTATTCTCGTTCATGTTCTTTGGTCATGTGGAATTCATGGAGCTACTATTGTTGGTGGTGTAATGAGTCCCGTTTGGTTGTCGTTAATGGATCAAAACCGAGTTGCTTACCAATCAGGGCAAGATATACCAAATACGATTACTGCACAGTTTTTTGATTTATGGATTTATATGGGCGGTTCCGGTGCAACACTTGCTTTAGTTGTCGGAATGTTATTGTTTGCGCGAAGTCAGCAATTAAAAAGTATAGGTCGATTGTCGATTGCACCTGGTATTTTTAACATTAATGAAATGGTGACTTTCGGTATGCCAATTGTTATGAATCCACTTTTACTTATTCCATTTATATTAGTTCCGGTTGTGTTAACGATTGTTTCTTACTTTGCGATGGAATGGGGGTTAGTTGCCCGTCCGAGCGGAGCTGCTGTACCTTGGACGACACCGATTCTGTTTAGTGGATATTTAGGATCAGGCGGAAAAATTTCAGGTGTTATTTTGCAACTCGTTAACTTTGCACTAGCATTCTTCATTTATTTACCGTTCTTAAAAATATGGGATAAACAAAAAGTAGCGGAAGAAAAGGGGGAGTAAAGAACTAAAATGGATACGATAGAAACGAAGGCTTTTCATTTAATTTTGCATGGGGGAAATGCGCGAAGTTGTTCAATGGAAGCAATTGATTGCGCAAAGCGTGGAGAATTTACAGAAGCAGAAGCGAAATTACAAGAAGCGTTAGAGGAATTAAAAGAGGCGCACCGTGTACAAACGGAGCTCATACAGAAAGAAGCTGGTGGTGAAAAGACCGAAGTTACCCTTCTGATGGTGCACGCGCAAGATCATTTAATGAATGCGATTACGGTGAAGGAATTAGCGAGTGAATTTGTAGAATTATATAGGAAGATGTCAGTAGCTGAATGAACCTTGCGTATGCAAGGTTTTTTTATGTTGTATAAAGAGACAGTTATGACGAAACAAAAACCACTTACGCACAATCATATTTATTATTTCCAGGTTTATGTAAAAATGAAAGTGTAAAGGGGGTGGGAAATAGATGAAAGTTCGCATTGAACTAGACCCATCACAAGAAGAAGTAGAAATAATTATAAAAACAAAAGAAGTAACAGATGAGATTCAACAACTTTTAAAAATAATGGAAGGGGGAACTGTAAATCAAATTGTCGGTGTATTAGATCAGCAGTATTATTTATTATCTTTAAATGATATTTTTTGGTTTTATACAGAAGGAAGAAAAGTTATGGCAAAGACAAGGAAAGGGAGTCTTGAAGTGAAGGCTCGTTTGTATGAATTAGAGGAACAGTTAGCTGGAAAGCGGTTTGCTAGATTTTCTAAGTCGATACTTGCAAACTTAGGGCATGTCAAAAGCTTTGAAATGTCTTTTAGTGGAAGTATGTGTGCCCATTTCTCTAACGGAATGAAAGAATATGTTTCGAGAAAATATGTACCGCTCATTAAAGAGGCCTTAAATATAGGAGGAGGTTAAAAGATGTTTGATAGAATTGTTAATAAAATAGCCTTTGGACTCGGGATGGCGATGTTATATAGTTTGTTGTTTTTATGGATTGGTTATGCAAAAGGAATGGAAACGGTGGAAACAAAAACATTACTTACGTATTTAGTTACGGCAAATTTAGTAGGACTTATCTTCTCTTTCGCTTCATTTATTTTTGAAAAAGAAGAATGGAGCATATTAAAGCAGACGATGATTCACTTTATTGTTTTGCTAGGAACATTTTTGCCTACAGCCATTTGGATTGGATGGGTTCCAAATCGTTTTGGCCCGATTCTTATTTGTATAGGAAGCTTTATTGTTATTTACTTCATTATATGGTTTATGATGACTTTATATTGGAAGCGAAAAATAGAAAAATTAAACCATCAATTAAGGTGAAAAAATATGTATGTGTCTGTACCCTCAGTGGAATGTTTATTCAACTGAGGGTATTTACAATCCTCCTTTTTTACAAATGAGTAAGAGTGTGTTCAAGAGAGGTTTATTTTTTTACTAGATTTTCACATTTTAAAAATTTTTTAGTGTTATTTTGTTTTGAATACAACTAGACAACTAAACACTAATCTATTTTCATACAGTTATGTGTTAAAAGCGTGTTGTTTTATAACACACTGTGTGTTTTTTGCTGACACACTAATTGGAAGCGTTAACACACAAAGAAAACAGTCGAAAAAGTGCTGATTTTAGTGGTTTTAAAAAGTTGGCACGCTAATTGCATTAATAAATAGCGTAAAGAAAAATAAATAAAACATAAATTTTTTATACTACACAAGGGGGATTTTCAAATGAATATTTTATTATGTTGCTCAGCAGGGATGTCTACAAGTTTACTAGTTACAAAAATGGAAGCGGCTGCAAAAGCTCGCGGTCTAGAAGGAAAAATTTGGGCTGTATCTGGGGATGCAGTAAAAACGAATATCGATCAAGCAGATGTATTATTACTAGGACCACAGGTTCGTTACATGCTTTCTTCAATGAAAACGCTTGCTGATGAGAGAAATGTTGGAATCGATGTTATTAATCCAATGCACTACGGCATGATGAATGGAGAAGCAGTTTTAGATCACGCATTAACACTTAAAAAATAATTAGGGGGGAAGCGAAATGCAAAAGTTTATTGCATTTATGGAGAAATATTTAGTTCCTATCGCAGGTAGAATTGGATCGCAGCGCCACTTAGTTGCGATCCGTGATGGATTTATCGCAGTTATGCCTCTTATCTTAGTTGGATCATTTGCAATACTTATTAATAACTTACCAGTGGATGCATTCCAAAAATTTATGAAAGGTGCATTCGGAGACGTTTGGAAAGATATCGGCGGTGGTATGTGGGCAGGTTCCTTCGCTATACTCGCCCTCATAGTTGCAGTAGGGATAAGTTATAATTTAGCGAAATCTTACGGCGTTGACGCGTTGTCAGCAGCAATCATTACATTCGGTGCATTAATTATTATTTCTCCGACAACGCCAAAAGAAGGCGGTATAGATTTAGCTTGGACGGGATCACAAGGCTTATTCGTTTCTATCATTGTAGCGCTTCTAGTAACAGAGGCATTTAGATTCTTTGTACAAAGAGATATTACAATTAAAATGCCAGATGGTGTTCCACCAGCAGTAATGAAATCATTCGCAGCATTAGTTCCAGCATTCGTTATTTTAATCGTAACAGCAAGTATTCAATTAGCAGTGAAATTAGCAGGAACAAGTATTCATAAAATCGTATTTGAAACAATTCAAGTACCACTACAAGGTTTAGCAGGTACATTACCAAGTGCAATTATTGTAGCGTTACTTATTCATGTATTATGGTTCTTCGGATTACATGGTCCAAATATCGTTGGTGGTATTATCGACCCAATTTATTTACCAGCATTAGAAAAGAATATTAAATTATTTAACGATGGTATGTCTGCATATGATGTACCGCACATTTTCACAAAACCATTCTTTGATGTATATGTATACATCGGTGGATCTGGTGCAACATTAGCATTCTTAGTTGCAGTAATGCTTGTTGCAAAAAGTGCACAGCTTCGCGGTGTAGGCCGTGTATCTATCGGTCCTGGTTTCTTCAATATTAACGAACCAGTTATTTTCGGTACACCAATTGTATTAAATCCAGCATTAATTATCCCATTCGTACTGACACCAGTTGTATTAGTTATTACTTCTTATACAGCGATCTCTTTAGGATGGGTACCAAAAACAGTTGCTTTAGTTCCATGGACAATGCCACCAATCTTTAGTGGTTATCTTGTAGCAGGCGGAAGCATCGCTGGTGCAGCATTACAAGTAGTAAACTTTGCAATTGCGGTAGTAATTTACTATCCATTCGTATTAATGTGTGACCGTACTTATGTACAAGCTGCAAAAGCTGAAACAAAAGGAAATGACAATTCAGTATCACTTTAAAAAGTATTGTTCTGACGAGTTTTTATAGCTCGTCAGAACAACTAACTTTTATATCATGTTCCAAAAGATGAGACCCATCTACAAGAACACCAAACTATCATTCATAAAATAATAATTTAATAGAAATGTTCAAACTGAAGGGGTATTTCAATCGGTTGAACCATAATAGAGAGGGCGGTAATTATGATGACTACAGCAGAACAAATTCCATTCCAATTAATTTTAAATAGTGGTAATGCACGAAGCTTTGCGATGGAGGCACTTCAATTTGCCAAACAGGGGAAAATGGCAGAGGCTGATGAAGCGATGGTAAAGGCGAAAGAAGCGATTAATGAAGCGCATCATTTCCAAACAGAGCTCATACAATCAGAAGCAAGAGGAGAAAAAACAGAGATTAGTGTTCTTTTAATACACGCACAAGATCATTTAATGAATGCGATTACAGTAAAAGAATTAGCAACAGAATTTATTGACCTTTATAAAAAGTTAGAAGCGAAAGGGGAATAAAGCATGACTGGAATTAAAATTGCTACAATCGGCGGTGGATCTAGTTATACACCAGAGTTAATTGAAGGATTTATTAAACGTTATGATGAGCTTCCTGTTCGTGAAATTTGGTTAGTAGATATTGAGGCAGGAAAAGAAAAGTTAGAAATTGTTGGTAACTTAGCGAAACGTATGGTGAAAAAATCTGGTTTACCAATTGAGGTACACTTAACGCTTGATCGCCGCGAAGCATTAAAAGATGCTGATTTCGTAACAACGCAGCTTCGCGTAGGTTTATTAGAAGCTCGTGCAAAAGATGAAGCAATCCCATTAAAATATGATGTAATCGGTCAGGAAACGAATGGTCCTGGTGGTTTATTCAAAGCATTGAGAACGATTCCTGTTATTTTAGATATTTGTAAGGATATGGAGGAGCTTTGTCCGAATGCATGGTTAATTAACTTCGCAAATCCAGCTGGTATGGTAACAGAAGCTGTCCTTCGTTATACAAATATTCAAAGAGTAGTTGGTCTATGTAACGTTCCAATCGGAATCCGTATGGGTCTTGCAAGATTACTTGAAGTAGATGCAAGTCGTGTCCACGTTGATTTTGCAGGTTTAAATCATATGGTATACGGATTAGACGTATATTTAGACGGCGTAAGTGTAATGGATCGTGTGTTAGAGCTTGTAACAGATCCAGAAAAGCAAATTACGATGGAAAATATTGCAGCGCTTAACTGGGAGCCAGACTTTATTCGCGGCCTTCGTGCAATTCCATGTCCATACCATCGCTATTACTACAAAACACGTGAAATGCTAGAAGAAGAGAAAGAAGCTTCGATTGAAAAAGGTACACGTGCAGAGGTAGTGAAACAGTTAGAAAATGATTTATTCGAGCTATATAAAGACCCGAACTTAGATATTAAACCACCACAATTAGAAAAACGTGGCGGTGCTTATTATAGTGACGCAGCATGTAGCTTAATTACGTCTATTTACAATAATAAAGGTGATATCCAGCCTGTTAATACACGAAACAACGGAACAATTGCAAGCTTACCACATGATTCTGCTGTTGAAGTAAACTGTATTATTACGAAAGAAGGTCCAAAACCAATTGCAGTTGGAGATCTTCCAGTACCAGTTCGCGGTTTAGTACAGCAAATTAAATCATTTGAGCGCACAACAATTGAAGCTGCTGTTACAGGGGATTATCATAAAGCGCTGCTTGCTATGACAATTAATCCACTTGTACCATCAGATAAAGTGGCAAAACAAATTTTAGATGAAATGTTGGAAGCACATAAAGAATATCTTCCGCAGTTCTTTAAAAAGGTAGAGAAATAAAGCGGCGCTAGTTAGCCCGCTTTTTTTTATTCTATTAGGAGGTATTACGATGATTAAGTTAATTGTAAATGCAGATGATTACGGTCTTACAGAAGGTACAAATTACGGCATTATTGATGGGCATATAAATGGATTTGTAAATTCAACGACGATGATGATGAATATGCCAGGAACAGAGCATGCGGTACGCTTAGCGAAAGAGCATAATCTACTCGGAGTAGGCGTACATCTCGTATTAACAGCAGGAGAACCGCTTCTTGGAGACGTACCATCACTTGTAAGTAGCGATGGGTTGTTTCATAAACAAAGCGTCGTATGGGAAGGGAAGGTAAATCCAGAAGAAGTTGAGAGAGAGTGGACTGCTCAAATTGAGAAATTCCTATCTTACGGATTAACACCAACTCATTTAGATAGTCACCATCATGTGCATGGATTACCGATTTTGCACGATGTTCTTGAGAGATTAGCGGCTACATATAATGTTCCGATTCGTCGTTGTGAGAAAGAGCGAGCAGTACGCCCGTTTTCTGACGTATTTTACAGTGATTTTTACGCGGATGGTGTGACGGAAGATTATTTTGTGAAGTTAAAAGAAAGAGTACAAGGTGAACAAACGGTAGAAATTATGGTTCATCCAGCTTATATTGATCCAGAGCTTGTGAAGCGTTCTTCTTACGTAATGGATCGTGTGAAAGAATTGCGTATTTTAACAGAGAGCGAGTTGCCTGAAGGAATAGAGCTTGTGAAGTTTTAATAGAAAAACGACGGCTATATCATGCCGTCGTTTTTTTATTTACAAAATGGATAGAATATATCCGCCAAAGGCTCCGAGTATAACGATAACCCAAGGTGGTGTTTTCCAAAAAGCGAGCAAGCAAAATAGAAGAGAAGCAAAAACAAAATCTACAGCGTTCATAATTGTGCTTGTCCAAATAGGATCATAAAAAGCTGCTAATAAAATACCGACCACAGCTGCATTGACTCCAAGTAGTGCGCCTTGTATAAAAGATATTTTTCTTACACTATCCCAAAATGGTAAAACACCAATCATGAGTAAGAAAGCAGGAAGAAAGATCGCAATTGTTGCGAGTATGGCCCCAAGCGTCCCGTTTAACACTGCGCCTATATAAGACGCGAATGTAAATAGTGGTCCTGGTACGGCTTGTGTTAATCCGTATCCAGCTAGAAACTGTTCTTTCGTCATCATTCCGTTTTGTACGAACTCACCTTCAAGAAGAGGAAGCACGACGTGTCCGCCTCCAAATACAAGCGCACCAGAGCGATAGAAACTATCAAATAAAGCGATGTAATAAGAGAACGGTCTTAATATTGGTAGCAGTAGTAATAGTCCGAAGAATAAGACGAGACAAGAAACTGCTATTTTTTTTGAAATAGGTACTTTTATATGTTGAGATTGGCTAATTGGTTGGTCACGATATAAAAACCAGCCGATAAAGCCAGATATTATAATGAGACTGACTTGTGTCCAGCTACTTGGCCATAATAAGGCGATTGCGGCAGTTACAATAGCAATCGTCGCACGATTTCGGTCTGGCGTTAATTTTTGCGCCATTCCCCATATGGCATGAGCGACAATAGCGACTGCTACAAGTTTTAGTCCGTGAATCCAGCCAGCACTTCCAAGGTCGAACTGATTAAAGAACGAGGCGAAGAACACTAAAACAAGCACAGACGGTAGAGTGAATCCAATCCATGAAATAATAGCTCCTAATAATCCACCTCTTAATAATCCAACTCCCATACCGACTTGACTGCTCGCAGGACCAGGAAGGAATTGACATAGTGCTACTAAATCTCCATAGCTTCGTTCATCCATCCATTTTCTTTTTTGCACATATTCATGATGAAAATAGCCGAGATGTGCGACAGGACCACCAAATGAAGTAAGTCCTAATTTAAATGAGACGAGAAAAATCTCTAATAATGTGTGAAAAGTGTATTTGTTATTTTCCAAAATAACCTCCTATTATGCTTTCCTATGTGCATTATACAAGAGGTAGTAAAGCAAAAGGAACGATTCTAATGTAAAGATTATGTGAACCTTTTCTTCGTAATTAAAACTTGAAAAAGTCATAAATGATTATGTATAAACCATAAAGTAGTAGAAGTAGTGCTGGGAAATTTATATAAGGAGAATGCCTGTATGACAACACATTTCTTTGCGAGGTTAACAGGAAAGAGGGAACTACCTCCTGTAAATACAGAAGCTTATGGTGTAGCAGAGTTTATATTTAGCGATGATTTAAAGAAATTGCAATATCGGGTCATATTGAAAAACATCAAAAAAGTTACATCATGCCAAATTCATTTAGGGAAAGCGGATCAAATTGGTCCAATTGTTTTAAGTTTATTTGGTCCGTTAAAGCAAGGTATTAGCGTAAATGAAGGAGTCGTGACAGGTGTAGTCAATGTGGAGGATTTTGAAGGGCCTTTACAGGGGAGAGCGTTTGATAGTTTACTGCAAGAAATCATGCAGGAGAATGTATATGTAAATGTTTATACGAAGTCCAATAAGAAGGGCGAAATCAGGGGCAGGATCAGGAAAGTAAAGAAGTAGAAAAAAGGCTGTCCATATTTTGGAACAGCCTTTTCTCCTATAAGGTGCAAATTTTAGCGATTATTTTCGGTAAATCGATATATTTTGAAAATCGCTGATATAATCCGAGTTACGCCGATATATTTGAAAAATCGCTGATAAAATCTGAGTTACGGTCGATATAGTTAAAAAATTGACTCGATTAATTTTTTACAGGCTGATTTTTAATGAAGAAGTCCATGACATAAAACACTTCGTCATCAGGTATTTGTATTTCAAATGTATTTTCAATCGGTTGTAATGCTTTTTTTACCTTCATATATATCCAGTATTCATCTTGTCTTCGTTTCTCCTTATCTGGATGAGGGAGGAGGCTTTCTCCTTTTTGAAGACGGTCAACCATACAGCTCATATGCAGAATCACACCCATTAAGCTGTCAGGAGTTAGCTGTAAGGAAATTAATTCTTGAATTGTATTTAATGCGTAACGAATTGTTTTAATAAGTAATGCTCCGTCGTTCCGCTGCATTTGTTGTTCCAGAATATCAGCCATTTTTGCATATGTTTCTTCATACGTAATTAATTCTTGAATTGGCTGAATTGCTGTGTAGTTTACGATGTCTTGGAAATGATATGTTAAGCAGGGCACCTGCACATCGAAATTCGTGACGATACAAATGATATTCCGCTCTTTTTTGATATTCTCAATCATTTTCGTTAAATCTTTTTCATGGACGATACTAATCGGAATAATTTCAATTAAGTCTTTGTCAAATCGCAAATAGTTCTCTAACATTTTTTGAATAGCTAAAGCACTGCCTTCCCCAGTTAAACAAGCTGTTAAAATAACAGACTTCATTGGTGATAGTGGCTTTTTCTTATCTTCTTGTACGTTTAAGTAAAACGGTGTTAAGTTCTTCACTGTTTCATATAATGCATCTAACGAGTAGCCAAGCTGAGCTTTTCGAGCTGCTTCTAGTGCATGTGGAGTGCTTGTCATGGAAAGAACACGCACTGGAATTTTGAACTCAGTTTCTAATATATCACCAATATAAGCGAGCGATCCCATATCAACGAGTAAGAGAAGTCCATTTACATTTTGGAGTGTCTTCATATACACTTTCACACGCTCTAAGAAATCTTTCGGCGATTCATGTAACGGCATATCGATACCGGTTACTTCCTCAATGCCGAGCAGTTCGTTTGCGACGTTTGCCATTTCTGTTGCGATGCCGTTGCCGTGCGCTAATATTAATACTTTTACTTCTGTTTGTGAGGCAGGAATTGGATCAACAACGAAGAACATTGTTAAAAAGCCTGCTTCATCAATAGGCATTGTTATTTGTAATTCGTCCTCCAGTAGTTGAATGCATTGCATAGCTACAGAAAAAGCGTCTTTATATTTCGTACGAATTTGATTTAATTGTGGGTGATGAATTTGTTTTCCAGCTTGCAATCGTTGTAGAGTTGTCTGTACATGTAAGCTTAAAGCGAGAAATACTTTTTCATCAAACGTCTTAGATAAATGCTTTTCAGCAAGTTCTGCAATTCTTTCACAAACGGAAACGATATTACGATCCACAATTTTAAAAACATTTTCATGACTTGTTTTTTTGGACATTTGGTTAAAATATTGTACGAAAAAGCTTTGAAGATCATTTTCTATAAGTAATTCTAATTCGTCCTCTTCAATACCACGAGCTTGAAGTTCTTCGTATTTATAATCAATATAATCGTAAATAGAAGACTGTTTTTCATTTTCTATTTTATGATTACTCCAACCTTCATTACCTGTAAATATAAATGTTTCATTTGGTATTTGGTATAGATGACGGCTCTTTCTTTCAATGAATAGCCCTTCTTTCATATACCAAGGTAAATCTGTACTTGAAACGTGGACAGAATCACGTTTCTTTGTCACGAAGTCAGAATAGGCTTTTGCACAGGCAATTTGTACATCCGTTTTTAATTGACCGATGTTATTGGGACAATTGTAAAAGACGAAAGAACGCATTGCATTCGGACTAACGTGAATTTCTTTTCGTAGACGAATTGCTTCATTTGTGAAAAATAGTTGTAGTAAAGCAAAGCGTTCTTTATGTGTACGCTCACGAAGTGGTGGTAGCGTAACAGTCATCGGGATACGTCTTGTAAATGTTTTTAATAAAAATGAATTTGGTTCTTCTGTTGTTGCAGTAATGATTAATACTTGTGCTTTACGTTCGTTTTCTGTTTCTCCAAGGCGGCGGTATACTCCGCGGTCAATAAAGGTGAAAAGCATTTCTTGTCCCTCTGGAGGAAGGCGATGTACTTCGTCTAAGAAAAGGATCCCTTCATGTGCTTTTTCAATTAACCCTTTTTGATCACTTGCCCCTGTATAAGCTCCTTTTTTAATCCCAAATAGCTGCCCGAGTAGCAGCTGTGGATTATTTGCGTAATCAGCACAGTTAAAGACGATAAATGGTGCGTTTTTAGGAAGCTGTTCGACTTCAATTGCATATTCGTGCATTAAAGAAGCGAACATAGATTTTCCGACTCCTGTTTCTCCGAGCAGTAAAGTATGCATACCGTTTGGAGGATAGAGAATAGAAGCTTTCGCTTTTTCAATTGCGATTTTAAGGCTCGTATTTTCAAGTGCAAATGTATCTAATGAATTCGCTTCTTTTGAATGCGTTTCCAACGAAGTGTTCGTTTCTATATAAAAACGAACAGGACGCGTATTTGTTTTTAATAAACGTTTATCTTTTACAAGTTTGTTTAAGTCGCTACTTACATTGGCGCGATCTAGTTGTAACAGGGTAGCGAGTTCTAATGCGGTTACACCTTCTGTATACTTGCCTTTTTGTATTGCGTTAAAAATGAGATCTATTCGTTTCATTTCTATTCACCTCGAACCTTCATCACTATTTAAAATTTTACACAAAAATGGGAAGGGTGGGAAGAGAAAAATAAAACAGCTTTAGCACATAGGCACTAAAGCTGTTACAATCTTGTGTCTTTCCAAAAGTTCACTTCAAGGTGGGAAGATGGATTATAGGGAAGAAGTTTGTATCCTTGTGACTGTAAGTAATCAATTACTTGTGGCAGTATTTGTACAGTTACACTCGAATCATGCATTAAAATTACTTCGACTTGTTCATCACTTTGATTACGTACTCTTTCTAGTATGGCAGAAGGATTATCATAGCTTTTCCAGTCGTATGTATCGATTGTCCAATCCCACATTTTATACTGAGCTGATACAAGTGCATCACGGTAATTCTTTTTTAAGTAAGGCATGCTACCATACGGGACACGAACGAGATGTGTATTTAATTTTGTAACTTGCTGAACGATGTTTTGTGTTTGTTTCATTTCTGTAATTAAAGCAGATGGATCACCAGTATAAAGGCGTTTTACATCGTGTGACATACTGTGAAGTCCGATATAATGTCCGTCTTTAATTAATCGTTGCATTGTTTTTTTGTAATGTGGTACTTTTCCACCAATAACAAAGAAAGTTGCTTTTCCGTTCTTTTCCTTTAAGATGTTTAAAATTTGCGTAGTATATTTGTTTGGTCCGTCATCAAATGTTAAGTACGCGATTTTTTGGGTAGAAGAGGTAGTTTTAGTATTTGGATGATGTTCAGCAGGGGGAATTGTAGTTGCTCCTGCATGAGATGACGCGTACATCGTAATCGTTAAAAATAAAATAATGTATTGAAATACTCGCTTGATCATAACATTCACCCTCAGTTTGACAATCAAGATGTAAAAAAGAAAATATAATCCTTTTCTTATTATGTATATCTTTCTCCAATAGTGGGACTCTCAAACAATCTATATTTTGGAAATGTAAAATAATGAATAAAAAATAGCATCCTCTTATAAGAAAGAGGATGCTATTTGAATATTTCATAATTGTAAAGGCTATACTATAATTAGTCTTCGCGTTTTTTCACTTTTTTATAAAAGGAAATAAGTGGTTTGTAACGTTCGTGTACAAGCCCAATTACTTCAGCAATAATCTCTGTAAAGAAGATTAAAACGAAAAGAAGAATAATGGATAACCATAATGTCGCACTAGAGAAAATGATTGCATTTACACTAAAGAAAATACCGAATGCGTATATAATTAGTACCGTTTTACGATGAGAGAAGCCCATTGCAAGTAAACGGTGATGTAAATGCGATTTATCTGGTGCTGAAATAGGTTTTTTATTTACGATACGGCGGATAATTGCAAATGTCGTATCAAATACAGGTACACCTAAAATGATAACTGGAACGATAAAGCTGAATAACGTTACACTTTTGTATAACCCAAGTAACGATATAACAGAAATACAGTATCCTAAAAATAGTGCGCCTGTATCTCCCATAAAGATTTTTGCTGGATGGAAGTTGTAGAATAAAAATCCGATTGTACTTGCTAATGTAATTAATGCTAGTGGTAAGATAATAGCAGCTCCAGTGCCCCATGGGCTAGTGAAGGCCATATATGCCAGTGTTGCAAGTACGATAGATGAAATACCAGCAGATAATCCATCTAAGCCATCAATTAAATTGATTGCATTTGTAATACCTACAATCCAAAATACTGTAATTGGATAAGCAAGCCATCCAAGTTCAGTATCCCCGAGGATTGGGATGTATAATACTTGCACTAATAATCCACTTTTTACAATCATAATGGCAACTAGTAGTTGTCCACCGAATTTTACCTTTGCAGATAACTCGTACATATCATCTAAAATACCAATGATTACAATGATAATCGCACCTAGCGTTATCGATAACATTCTTTGTTCGTATAAGCCGCCGACAACAAATCCTACAGCTACACCAATAAATATTGCTAACCCGCCAAGACGAGGCATAATCTTTTGGTGTACTTTACGAGCGTTTGGCTTATCTGTTGCTCCTATTTTAAAAGCTAACTTAATAACTAAAGGAGTAACGACGAGTACAGTGATGAAAGATGCCAAAATGGCATAAATCACTTGTGAGTCCATTAATACCCCACCCTTTTATAGTCTAACGTAATTTTTTGAAAATATATTTATCTGAAAATTATGATGTTTATTTACAGGCTCATAACATATGGTATCACAAAAAGATTAGAATTCAATCTTTTTTTCTATTCACGGTAAATGGAAGCAGATAGAATATATGACAATTGTATACAGAATGTTGAATCATTTGAGAAGGTTAATCGTATTGAACTTTGGAATATGACATTTTCTCTTTTTCTTTGATAGTGAATACTTTTATTTCGGTATTATAAGTGTACACGTAGAAATGAGTAAGTTCCGTGTTAAAATGTGGGAATTTATCCGCATGAACGGGCAGTAAGGCTTCCACCTCAAAATTCAGTTGGAGAAAAGAGGTTAGGTGGGAACCTTAATTCCTGTAAAATCTCGATTGGTTTCGCTAATAATTAGCGGAGAATAGATACTCTTTCACTGAATAAAATTTCACTTTATCCCGCTTTAATGGGCAGTAAGACCCCCACCTCAAAATGCAGTGAAAGCAAAGAAGTTAGGTGGGGGATCAACTGCCCATAAAAGTCCGATTGGTGAGGGCTGATAATCAGTGGGGGATGAAGAAAACCCCCACTGATTAAAGTTTCACTTTATATTGGTGCATTTAATTTTACAAAAACTTAAAAAAGAATGGGAAAAGTAATTCATATAATAAAGAAGTAAAAGAGTTTTCTCATTTTTAATGTGAGAGGGGGAAGCACAGGGAGAATTCTATGTATTCGTATATTTTCTATTGTATATTCCTGTGCGAAAAGGAAATGAAAATTACGATAATAGGTACCGGATATGTTGGATTGATTACAGGAGTAGGGTTGGCGATGTTAGGCCACTCGGTCACATGTTTTGATATAAATGATGAGAAAATTGAGCGGATAAAGCAAGGGGATTTGCCTATTTATGAAGCTGGTTTATATGAATTAATAAATGATGCATGTGAGAATAATCATTTAACTTTTACAACAAGTAGAGTAAAAGCATTTAACGATGCAGAATTTATATTTATTGCAGTTGGAACGCCATCTTTATTAGATGGGACAGCGGATTTAACATATATTCGAAGTGCTTGTAACGATATTGGAACATATGCGAATAACGACGTCATTGTTGTTACAAAAAGTACGGTTCCTGTAGGGACGAATGATGTTATGAGGAGATGGATTGAGGAGAAATTACAAAATAGATATGAATTACATATCGTATCGAATCCAGAATTTTTACGGGAAGGTTCAGGTATTTACGATTTTTTTCAGGGAGATCGCATTGTAATTGGAGCAGATAATGAGGAAGCGGCACGAAAAGTTGAGAATTTATATAGTGAATTACACTTAAAAACGTATGTTACAGATATAAAGAGTGCAGAGATGATTAAATATGCATCAAATGCTTTTTTAGCGACAAAAATTAGTTTTATCAATGAAATTTCAAATATTTGTGAGAAGGTAGGAGCAAATGTATTGGATGTTGCAAAAGGGATGGGAATGGATAAGAGAATTGGTGCGTCATTTTTAAATGCGGGCATTGGTTATGGGGGATCGTGTTTTCCGAAAGATACGAAAGCCCTTGTGCAAATTGCAGGGAATGTGGCGCATGATTTTCGCTTGTTAAAAGCAGTCATTGAAGTGAATAATAAACAACAGTTGTTATTGATTGAGAAAGCGAAGAAAGTATTAAATATGAACAAGAAGCGGATTGCGGTGCTGGGAGCGGCATTTAAACCGAATACGGATGATATAAGAGATGCACCGTCTCTTATTATGATACAAGAATTAATTCATATAGGTGCGGATGTAGTTCTATATGACCCGAAGGCGATTCCAAATATGAAAAATATCTTTGGAGAGACTATACAATATAGCGAATGTATAGATGAATCGATTAGAGGAGCGAGTGCGGCTTTTATCATGACAGAATGGGAGGCTATCCGAGCTTATTCGTTAGAAAAGTACGTACAACTTATGAGAGAGCCTATTTTATTCGATGGAAGAAATTGTTATACTATTGAGGGTGTCAAGAAGCAAGAGATAGATTATTATTCGGTTGGAAGAGAAAGTATTTGTAAGAGAGACTTTTCCGTTATTCGTTAAAAAGGCATGTATTCATGTATATTCTTATATGTCATAATAGAATTTGTAACTAGTGAAAGAAAAGAGGCAATGAAATGACTGAACGTTTAAAAGTAATGACAATTTTCGGGACACGTCCAGAAGCAATTAAAATGGCACCTCTTGTATTAGAGTTGCAAAAGCATTCAGAGAAAATTGAATCGATTGTGACTGTAACGGCGCAACATCGTCAAATGTTAGATCAAGTATTAAGTATCTTTGGAATTACGCCAGATTTCGATTTGAATATTATGAAGGATCGCCAAACTTTAATTGATATTACAACGCGTGGTTTAGAAGGTTTGGATAAAGTAATGAAAGAAGCAAAGCCGGATATTGTACTTGTACATGGTGATACAACTACAACATTTATTGCAAGTTTAGCTGCTTTCTATAATCAAATTCCAGTAGGTCATGTTGAAGCAGGACTTCGTACATGGGATAAATATTCTCCGTACCCAGAAGAGATGAATCGCCAATTAACAGGCGTAATGGCAGATCTTCACTTCTCACCTACAGCAAAATCAGCAACGAACTTACAGAAAGAAAATAAAGACGAGTCACGCATTTTCATAACAGGAAATACAGCGATTGACGCCCTAAAAACGACTGTAAAAGAAACATATAGTCACCCTGTACTAGAGAAACTTGGAAATGATCGTCTTGTACTTATGACAGCTCACCGTCGTGAAAACTTAGGAGAGCCAATGCGTAACATGTTCCGTGCAATTAAACGTCTTGTTGATAAGCACGAAGACGTACAAGTTGTGTATCCTGTTCATATGAACCCTGTTGTTCGTGAAACTGCAAATGATATTTTAGGCGATCATGGCCGCATTCATTTAATTGAGCCGCTAGATGTAATTGATTTCCACAATGTTGCAGCTCGTTCATACTTAATGCTAACTGATTCTGGTGGAGTACAAGAGGAAGCACCATCACTCGGTGTACCGGTTCTTGTTCTTCGTGATACAACAGAGCGTCCAGAAGGTATTGAAGCGGGTACATTAAAATTAGCAGGAACAGATGAAGAGACAATCTTTAGCCTTGCTGATGAATTGTTATCGAATAAAGAAGCTCATGATAAGATGTCGAAAGCATCTAACCCATACGGTGATGGCCGTGCATCAGAGCGAATTGTAGAAGCGATTTTACAACACTTTAATAAGTAAAGAAAAAGAGCCAAATCATTTGCGATTTGGCTCTTTTGTTATTGCTGATTTCTCATAATCCACTCTGCATGAGCATTTGTGGAAGGTGGAGGTTCAGTTGGTGTTTGGTTCTGATTTTGGTTCTGATTCTGATTCTGATTCTGATTCGTTTCTCTCTTCGCTTTTTCGTTAGAGTTAGTATTTGAAGAAGGATTTGATTCGGTTTTTGTCGTTGAATTGTCTTGAGTGTTTGCTGTTTCGCCTAATTCTTTTTTTATTTCGTTACGTACTGCCTCAACACCGTTTGGATCCGGAAGGAAGTAATAAATACCACCTACTTTTTTGTCTTCTCCTTCAAGTTTGAACGTTTGTATTGTAGAAGGATCAAATCCAGATAGTTTATTGTAAAGAGCAAGTCCGTCTGAAATAGGAATATCAGTTTTTATATATTTTCCAACGACTGTTGTTAAATCTTTAATTTTAAATACGGTAGAGGTGGAATTTAGTTTTTGAGCAACGGCAGCGAGTAATTGTCTTTGTCTAGCAGCCCGACCATAATCACCATTTGGATCTTGCTTTCGCATACGAACGTAAGCGAGTGCTTCTTCACCATTTAATTCTTGTTGCCCTTGCTTAAATTCGATTTTTTTGTAGTAATCTACGTCAGAACGTTCCCAGAAATCGAAGGGAACATCTACGGTAACACCGCCAACAGCATCAACAATACCTTTAAAGCCTTGGAAGTCAATTTTAAGATAATGGTCTACAGGCACTTTTAGAAAACCTTCGACCGTTTTGATTGCCATTTCTTCTCCGCCATATGCGTGCGCAGCGTTAATTTTGTCCTCTTTATTCTTTCCGACAATTGGGACGCGACTATCACGAGGGATACTCATAAGCGAAATCTTCTTCGTTTTTGGATTGACTGTTGCAAACATTAATGAATCTGTACGACCATTTTGCCCGTCTGTCGCATAATCTTCTATACCCATAATGAGGATTGTAAAAGGTTCTTTTGTAATTTCTACGTCTTCAGTTCTCAAATCCGATTTTTCACGAGTAAAACCACTATACATCCCCATAAGAGAAGAGTAGGAATTTAATATATAAAGTCCTACACTACCAAATAAAAATAAGAAAATAAGGAAGTAGAAAAACTTTCTTCTTCGT
This sequence comes from Bacillus sp. CH140a_4T, assembly GCF_008923725.1. Taxonomy (GTDB): domain Bacteria; phylum Bacillota; class Bacilli; order Bacillales; family Bacillaceae_G; genus Bacillus_A. The sequence goes on along the minus strand of NZ_WBPF01000022.1, from coordinate 241,304 downwards.
TTCTTTTTTATTCTGCTGTTTTGGAGATGATAATAACGTTCTTCCATATATAATCTCCTTAGTTCATTTGTAGGGAAGTAATTCACTACATTAATCTTTAAAGGTGATAATATAGTTATTCTTAGATAACATCCTGTTCTAAGTACAACATATCTCCTTCTGTAATTGTACATTTCCCATTTGTTAATTCAATCATCCAATCAGTGAATGCTTGTTTTCCATCTTCTTCTACATACGTATTAAATGTGACATTTTCGAGATAATGTATATCTTTAATGGCATATTTTGAATTACGTAATTCATTTTCAATTTTGCCAAGCAATGTGTAATCAATTTCGGTCTGCATAACACGCATGAGTTTTCGCTCGACAACACCGACATGATTAATGCCTTCACTTGTACATTTTCCATATGCGCGAATTAATCCACCTGCGCCAAGTTTGATGCCACCAAAATAGCGTGTAACGACAACGACAGTATCTTTTAAACCGCGTTTTTTTAGTACCTCTAACATAGGTACGCCAGCTGTACCGCTAGGTTCTCCATCATCATTTGCTTTTTGGATTTGATCTTGTTCGCCAATTAAATATGCAGAACAATTATGCGTGGCATTCCAATTTTGTTTTTTTATTTTTTGTATAAATTCTTGAGCTTCTTCTTCGGTTGTAGCTCGGCTAATGTAACAGATAAACCTTGATTTTTGAATGACAATTTCGTGCTCGCCGTAGTCTTTGATTGTTAAATATTGTAATAACACTCGTATACGCCCCTATCTATCAAAATGACTAGTACTTTACATTTTAAAAGCGAGCGTTTTTATATTCAAACATTTTTTATAAATAAGATGAATTTTTTGGTGAGTATTTCACCTTTTTGTTGTAATTTGTCGAGATGGTGAGTATAATTCCAAACCGGCATTTTCATGTTTGGATGCACCATTTTTAGTTTTCGTGTAAACTTAGGGAATAAAAACTTTTTTATAAGGCAGGTACGCAAATGAAAACAGCTATTGTTACTGATAGTACAGCATATATACCGAAGCATATTCGTGATGAACTCAATATATATATGATTCCATTAAACGTTGTGTTTGGAACGGAATCTTATCAAGAAGAAGCAGAAATTTCAGTAGATGATTTCTATGTAAAAGTACGTGAGCAAGAAGAACTTCCGAAAACTTCTCAGCCAGCAATCGGAAAGTTTGTGGAGTTATTTGAAGAACTATCTAAGGATTATGATGCGGTTATTAGCATTCATCTTTCAAGTGGGATTAGTGGTACATATCAAACGGCAACGACAGCTGGACAAATGGTAGAGGGTATTGATGTATATACGTACGACTCTGAAATTAGTTGTGAAGTACAAGGATTCTATGTGCGTGAAGGTGCAAGGCTAGCAAGCGAAGGAAAGGATCCGAAAGAGATTATCGCCCGATTTGATGAAATGAAACAAACGATGGACGCCTATTTTGTAGTGGATGATTTACATCATTTACAACGAGGCGGACGATTAAATAGTGCACAAGCCTTCATTGGTAGTTTGTTACAAGTGAAGCCGGTTTTATATTTTAGAGATAAAATCATTATTCCGTTTGAAAAGATTCGTACGCGTAAAAAAGCGTTAAAACGAATTGTTGAAATTTTTGATGAGCAAGCAAGTAAAGGTGTACCTATGGAAGCAGTTATCATTCATGCACAGCGTGAAGAGGAAGCGAATGAATGGAAGGCTGAATTAGAAGCAAAATATCCTCATGTCACAATCCGCACAGGTTATTTTGGTGCTGTAATTGGTACGCATTTAGGTGAAGGTGCATTAGGTCTGGGATGGTATACGAAGTAATAAAAATATAAAAAGCTCTCTTTTTGAAGAGGGTTTTTTTACGGATATTTTACGCTTAGTTGACAAGTTAATATTTGGAAATGGTAAAATGTACGTAAAATAAAATAACGAGGAAAGTTTTATAACTTACTTTTTACAAGAGACTATATTATAATGGAAGAGAGGTGAAACATATGGAGCATAATTCTTGTTTATGTCCAAAGTTTGAGTCAGCTTTTACTTTACTTAGTAAAAAATGGACTGGCTTGATTATTAAATCTTTGCTTGAAGAGTCAAAACGTTTTAGGGAAATCGCAGATATTATACCGAATATGAGCGATCGTATGTTGTCAGAGCGTTTGAAGGAATTGGAAAGCGAAGGCATTGTAGTTCGTAATGTTTATCCAGAAGTACCAGTTCGAATCGAGTACGGCTTAACTGACAAAGGAAAAGCATTAGAAAGTGTTATGGATGAAGTCCAAAATTGGGCTGAAAAATGGATGAAATAACACTTGGATTGCATTCGTATTAGTATATTTAATAAAACGTAAGGGAAACCTTACGTTTTTTTCTTTGCTTATAAAAAACGTTTTAAATTCTACACATACATACAAAAATATGCATATTTTGCGATAGAGTTACATATAATATTACATTTGTTTTACAAAAGCGTAACATTAGCAAAAAAAATCCCGAATTATGGTATAAATTTTATAGGTTATATACGGAAAAAGAAAAAAGAAAGCGGTGTAAAAAATAAAATGAAAAAGCTAAAAATAGCATCTTGCGCATTAGTTGCAGGGTTAATGTTTTCAGGACTAACACCAAATGTATTTGCAGAAGATAAAATTTCTGACGTGAAATCACAAATTAATACACAAAATGACACTTTACATAAACAACAACAAGAACGTGATGAATTACAAAAGCAAATGAATGACTTAAACAAAACAATTCAAGGTTTGGATAAGTCTGTTCAAGAGAATGCTTCAAAACTTGATGAAACAACGAAAAAAGTAGCAGATACTGAGCAATTAATCGAAAATAAAAATAAAGATATTGCAGAACTACAAACGAAAATTGCAAAACGTGAAGAGTTATTAAGAAAACGTTTAGTTGCACTTCAAGAACAACCAAACACAAACGTTGTAACAGAAGTTCTTGTAAACTCTAAAAACATTGCAGATTTAGTGGATCGTTTAAATTCAGTTTCTAAAATTCTTGCGTCTGACGAAGACATCATGAAAACACAACAAGAAGATCAAGCGAACGTGAAAAAAGATGTTGAAACGGTAAAAACAAAACAAAAAGAATTAAAAGAAGCACAAGCTCAAATTGAAACTGCTAAAAAAGAACTTGACGCTGAAAAAGCGAAAAAAGCAACAGCAGTAAACGATTTAAGTAGTAAAATGGATACAGTTGTAACTTCAATGACAAGTACGGAAGATCAATTGAAGGAGCTTGAACAACAGGCATTAAAATTACAACAAATTGCTGAAAAAGAAGCGCAAGAAAAAGCTGCACAAGAGGCTGCTGCTCAAAAGCAGGCAGAGCAAGCAGCTCAAGCAGCAGCTCAACCAGCGCAGGCTCCAGCTCAACCAGCACAAACACAGGCTCAACCAGCAGCGCCAGCAAACAATGCTGTACAAGCTCCAAAAGAAGAGCCTAAAAAAGAAGAAGCGAAAAAACCAGCTCCAACACCAACACCAGCACCAGCACCAACAAATGATGTTGTTGAAAAAGCTAAAGGTTTAGTAGGTCTAAAATACGTATGGGGTAGTGCATCAATTTCAAATGGTGGATTTGACTGCAGTGGTTTAATCTCTTATGTTTATGGTTTAGGTCGTCAAGATACTAGAGGTTTATGGAACTCTGTACAAAAGATTAGCCCATCTGAAGCAAAACCAGGAGATCTTATCTTCTTACAAGGTACTTACAGAGCAGGCGTATCTCACGTTGGTATTTATATTGGTGGCGGTCAAATGATCCATGCTGCTGATGAATCAACGGGTGTTACTTACGGTAGTGTAAATAGTTCTTATAATCAAAAACATTTCTTAGGTTACGGTAGATTATAGGATTATAATTGAATAAAAAACGTGTATAAAGTCGATAGCTTACTATTTTATAAGTAGGTTATCGGCTTTTTTGAGTTTTTACGAGATTATGAGAAAGGTTTATAGTAGGGCTGGAGGTGGTTGCTGATGTTAGCGGGGAAACAGTTACTATTAGAGGAACTCTCTTTAGATTTACGGAGAAAATTAAGTGATTTGAAAAAGAAGGGAGAGGTCGTATGTGTACAAGGTGTAACAAAGAAGTCTTCTAAATATATATGTCAGCGCTGCGGAAATATAGAGCAGCGACTATTTGCATCATTTTCATGTAAAAGGTGCAGTAAAGTGTGTACGTATTGCCGGAAGTGTATAACGATGGGGAGGGTAAGTGAATGTGCTGTACTTGTTCGTGGGATCTCTGAAAGAAAAGAAGGAAAAGGTTTAAATTCGTTACAGTGGAACGGGAATTTGTCTACTGGTCAGGAGTTGGCGACGCAAGGTGTTATAGAAGCTATTAAGCAGAAAGAATCTTTTTTTATTTGGGCTGTATGCGGGGCTGGAAAAACGGAGATGTTGTTTTACGGTATTGCAGAGGCACTTCAAAAAGGAGAAAGAGTTTGTATCGCAACGCCAAGAACAGACGTTGTACTGGAATTAGCACCGAGATTACAAGAAGTGTTTCCTAATATAAATGTAGCTGCTTTATACGGAGGGAGTGTAGATCGTGAAAAAGATGCAGCGTTAGTCGTTGCAACGACGCATCAATTGTTACGTTATTATAGAGCGTTTCATGTCATGATTGTAGATGAGATTGATGCCTTCCCGTATCATGCAGATCGAATGTTACAGTATGCGGTACAACAAGCGATGAAAGAGAAAGCGGCGCGTATTTATTTAACGGCAACTCCTGATGAAAAGTGGAAGCGTAATTTCAGAAGGGGCAAACAAAAGGGTATCATTGTCTCAGGACGATACCATCGTCATCCGTTACCAGTTCCTCTATTTAGCTGGTGTGGAAATTGGAAGAAAAGCCTTCATCATAAAAAAATTCCTCGAGTGTTACTACAATGGTTAAAAATGTACGTAAACAAAAAACATCCTATTTTTTTATTTGTTCCTCATGTGCGATATATAGAAGAAATAAGTCTGTTATTGAAAGGTTTGGATAATAGAATCGATGGTGTACATGCAGAAGATTCGATGAGAAAAGAAAAAGTAGCAGCGTTCAGAAAGGGAGAAATTCCGTTATTAGTTACAACGACGATTTTAGAAAGGGGAGTAACTGTGAAGAACTTACAAGTGGCGGTGCTAGGGGCAGAAGAAGAAATTTTTTCAGAGAGTGCGCTCGTACAAATTGCAGGCCGAGCAGGTCGTAGTTTTGAAGAGCCATATGGCGAGGTTATGTATTTTCATTACGGTAAGACAGAGTCGATGGTACGCGCGAAAAAGCACATTCAAAGTATGAACAAAAATGCGAAGGAACAAGGGTTGATCGATTAATGCATTGTTTGCTTTGTGATGAGTATATGTTGGAAACAGTTAGTTGGTACACATTCTTTGTAAAGTCTCACAAAAAATATATATGTGACAGATGTGAGCAGAAACTTTCCTATATTATAGGAGAGATTTGCATGGAGTGTGGGAGACCTTTAGAGGACTTACCTTCCGAATATAAAGACAATGATATTTGTGTGGATTGCGTAAGGTGGATAAATGAGGAGAAGTATCGTCCTTTTAAAAATCGTTCTTTGCACGTGTACGATGATGAGATGAAAGAAATATTAGCACAGTTTAAGTTTCGGGGGGATGCGGAGTTAGTTCATATTTTTCATCGATCCTTTCGGGAGCTATTTCAAAAGCATTTTATAAGTGTTTCAAGTGTGATTGCTGTTCCGCTTAGTAGGGAACGGGAATATGAACGTGGTTTTAATCAGGCAGAGTTATTAGCAACTTGTTTACCTGTCAACAGTTCGTATCCATCATTAAGAAGAAGGGAAACAGAAAAGCAAAGTAAGAAGACACGTAAAGAAAGGCTTTCGGGAAGTAATCCTTTTTATTTTCAAGGAGAAGAGATGTTTCATGGTCAACACATTTTACTCGTTGATGATGTATATACGACAGGAATTACAGTTAGACAAATTGGAAGTCTTTTATACGATAGAGGGGCAAGGGAAGTTTCTAGTTTGACGCTTTGTAGAAGTTAATCTGTAACTGTCGAAAGGGATAATAAAAAGACGATAAGTCTTCTTTGACTTCGTAAGTTGTCATTCGTTATAGTCAAATTATGGGGCGAATGCCCTGATTTTTAGAGTGAAGGGAATGGAATGAACATGCAAGGAAGAGTGAAATGGTTCAATGCAGAAAAGGGATTTGGATTTATTGAGCGTGAAGACGGTGATGATGTGTTTGTTCATTTTTCTGCTATTCAACAAGATGGATATAAGTCATTAGAAGAAGGACAACAAGTTGAGTTTGATATTGTAGATGGAGCACGTGGACCACAAGCAGCTAATGTTGTAAAACTGTAGGGATATTGTTTTTGGGAAGAGAAAGCTGCGTTTGTGGCAACGTTATATATATGGTAGAACCCCTTGTTTTTGCAAGGGGTTTTTGTTATGAATCAAGTTGTCAAAAAGTTGTTTCTTTTCTGTAACGAATTGTCCACAGTTATATTCGTTATTCACGATGTTAATAGGATAAAATAAAGATAGAAACGATGCATCTTTTCATTTCAACAAAAAACGATAAAAAAATCGCAATTCCACTAATTTTTTTAAAAAGTTAGAAGGAGTTTTTAAGCCAGTGTCGAAATTATAGTACATAGGCTTGAAAGGAGGAATTCATCTATGAAATTCAACATTCGTGGTGAAAATATTGAAGTAACTCCAGCATTAAAGGAATATGTAGAGAAAAAACTAAGTAAGTTAGAGCGTTATTTTGATACATTCCCAGAGGTTAAAGTTAATTTAAAAGTATACTCTGACAAGCAACGTGTCGAGGTAACAATTCCATTTACTGATTTATTACTTCGTGCAGAAGAAACTAATAGCGATATGTACGCTGCTATCGATTTAGTAGTTGATAAACTTGAGCGACAAATTCGTAAACATAAAACAAAGGTAAATCGTAAGTTACGTGAGAAAGGTTCTGTGAAAACGAACTTTATCCTTCCAGAAGCAGTAGCTGTTCTGGATGAGGTAGAAGAGGATGAACTAGAACTTGTACGTACAAAACGATTCGATTTAAAACCGATGGACGTTGAAGAAGCAATCCTACAAATGGATATGCTAGGACATAATTTCTTCGTCTTCACAAATGCTGATACAAATGAAACTAATGTTGTATATGGCCGTAAAGATGGGAAATACGGTTTAATCGAAACTAAATAATAATTCAAAAGCGCAGCCGAAATGGCTGCGCTTTTTTTTGCTGAAAATAGATTTTTTTAAAAAGTTTTCTTAATTTAGAACGAGACATTCGGCCGATTGTTGTCATAGTTATAAGACAAGTGTTACAATTATCATTAGGTATATACATTTTAGTTTTTTTAATTAGGAGAAAAATTGGCATAACATACATTTGATTTTTATAACGACTGATTGTAATAGAAAAAGAAAAAACAATCGGAAGTTTTATTTTAATAAAAAAGAGGAGCGTATTTCCTATGATCGGTATTTTAAAAAAGGTATTTGATGTAAATCAACGCCAAATTAAACGTATGCAGAAGACAGTTGAGCAAATTGATGCATTAGAATCATCTATTAAGCCACTAACAGATGAACAATTAAAAGGAAAGACGCTTGAATTTAAAGAACGTCTAACAAAAGGTGAGACAGTAGATGATCTACTTCCTGAAGCTTTTGCGGTTGTTCGTGAAGCTGCGACTCGTGTTCTTGGAATGCGTCCGTATGGCGTACAGCTAATGGGTGGTATTGCCTTACATGAAGGAAATATCTCTGAGATGAAAACGGGTGAAGGTAAAACGTTAACATCTACATTACCTGTATATTTAAATGCTTTAACCGGAAAAGGTGTTCACGTTGTTACAGTCAATGAATACTTAGCACAACGTGATGCGAGTGAAATGGGACAGCTTCATGAGTTCCTAGGCTTAACAGTAGGAATTAACTTAAACAGTATGTCACGCGAAGAGAAACAAGAGGCTTATGCTGCTGATATTACGTATAGCACAAATAATGAGCTTGGATTCGATTACTTACGTGACAACATGGTTTTATATAGAGAACAGTGCGTTCAGCGTCCACTTCATTTTGCTATTATCGATGAAGTCGATTCTATTTTAGTCGATGAAGCACGTACGCCGCTTATTATTTCGGGACAAGCTCAAAAATCAACAGAGCTATACATGTTTGCAAATGCATTCGTTCGTACATTAGAAAATGAAAAAGAGTATTCATTTGATGTGAAAACGAAAAATGTAATGTTAACAGAAGATGGTATTACGAAAGCAGAGAAAGCTTTCCATATTGAAAACTTATTCGATTTAAAACATGTAGCACTTCTTCACCATATTAATCAGGCACTTCGTGCGCACGTTGTTATGCACCTTGATACAGATTATGTTGTACAAGAAGGCGAAATCGTAATTGTAGACCAATTCACTGGTCGTCTTATGAAAGGTCGTCGCTATAGCGAAGGTTTGCACCAAGCTATTGAAGCAAAAGAAGGCGTAGAAATTCAAAATGAAAGTATGACACTCGCAACAATTACGTTCCAGAACTATTTCCGTATGTATGAAAAGTTATCTGGTATGACTGGTACAGCGAAAACGGAAGAAGAAGAATTCCGTAGTATTTACAATATGAATGTTATCGTAATTCCAACGAACAAAGATATTATTCGTGATGACCGTGCTGATTTAATCTTCAAATCAATGGAAGGTAAATTCAATGCAGTTGTTGAGGATATTGTAAATCGTCATAAACAAGGGCAACCTATTCTTGTCGGTACAGTTGCAATTGAAACGTCAGAGCTTATCTCAAAAATGTTAACACGTAAAGGTGTACGCCATAACATTTTAAATGCGAAAAACCATGCGCGAGAAGCTGATATCATTGCAGAAGCTGGTATTAAGGGCGCTGTAACGATTGCGACGAATATGGCTGGTCGTGGTACGGATATTAAGCTTGGAGACGATATTAAAAACGTTGGTCTAGCGGTTATCGGTACAGAGCGTCACGAAAGCCGTCGTATTGACAATCAGTTACGTGGTCGTGCTGGTCGTCAAGGGGACCCTGGTGTAACGCAGTTCTACTTGTCTATGGAAGATGAACTAATGCGCCGCTTCGGTTCTGACAATATGAAAGCAATGATGGATCGCCTTGGTATGGATGATTCACAGCCAATCGAAAGTAAAATGGTTTCTCGTGCAGTAGAATCTGCGCAAAAACGTGTAGAAGGAAATAACTATGATGCACGTAAGCAGTTACTACAATACGATGATGTACTTCGTCAGCAACGTGAAGTTATTTACAAACAGCGTCAAGAAGTAATGGATTCTGAAAACTTACGCAGTATTATTGAAGGTATGATGAAATCTACAGTAGAACGTGCTGTTGCGCTTCATACACAAGAGGAAATTGAAGAAGATTGGAACATTAAAGGTCTTGTTGACTACTTAAATACAAACCTTCTGCAAGAAGGCGATATAAAAGAAGAAGAGTTACGTCGTCTTGCTCCAGAGGAAATGAGCGAGCCAATTATCGCGAAATTAATAGAGCGTTACAACGACAAAGAAAAGCTTCTGCCAGAAGAGCAAATGCGTGAGTTCGAAAAAGTTGTTGTATTCCGTGTAGTAGATACGAAATGGACAGAGCATATTGATGCGATGGATCACCTTCGTGAAGGTATTCATTTACGTGCCTACGGTCAAATTGATCCACTTCGTGAGTATCAAATGGAAGGATTCGCAATGTTCGAATCGATGATTGCTTCTATTGAAGAGGAAATTTCTCGTTACATTATGAAAGCTGAAATTGAACAAAACTTAGAGCGTCAAGAAGTTGTTCAAGGTGAAGCTGTTCATCCATCTAGTGATGGCGAAGAGGCGAAGAAAAAGCCAGTTGTAAAAGGTGACCAAGTAGGCCGCAACGATTTATGTAAATGTGGAAGCGGTAAAAAATATAAAAACTGCTGTGGCATTGTAAGTTAATAAAAAATGCGGCTGCTGAATTCAGCTTGTTTTGCAAATTATAATAAAAAGGATTAAACTCTCTCCCTAGTAAGTGGAGAGAGTTTCCCTTGTTTTCATACGAAAGTAATAGCAATTACATAGAGGTGAAGGAAATGGAATTAGTAGAAATTAGACAAGAATTAGAGAAAATGGCTAAGAGATTAGCGGCTTTTAGGGGGTCTCTTTGACCTTCCTACTAAGGAGAAACAAATTGCAGAATTAGAAGAGACAATGATGGGTGCAGGATTTTGGGATGACCAACAAGGCGCACAAGTTGTAATTAACGAAGCAAATGCACTGAAAGATATGGTTGGAAAGTTCCGTCAGTTAGATGAGACATTCGAAAATTTAGAAATAACGCATGAGCTTTTAAAAGAAGAGTATGACGAAGATTTACATGAGGAGCTTGAATCAGAAGTAAAAGGCTTAATTCAAGAAATGAATGAGTATGAGCTACAGTTACTACTAAGCGATCCTTATGATAAAAATAACGCTATTTTAGAATTGCACCCAGGTGCAGGTGGAACAGAGTCACAAGACTGGGGCTCTATGTTATTACGTATGTACACACGTTGGGCTGAAAAACGTGGGTTTAAAGTAGAAACGGTTGACTACTTACCAGGTGATGAAGCTGGTATTAAGAGTGTTACTTTATTAATTAAAGGTCATAACGCTTACGGTTATTTAAAGGCAGAGAAAGGTGTACATCGTCTTGTACGTATTTCGCCATTCGATTCTTCAGGCCGTCGTCATACATCGTTCGTATCTTGTGAAGTTGTACCTGAGTTCAATGATGAAGTTGAAATCGAAATACGTTCAGAAGACTTAAAAGTTGATACGTACCGTGCAAGTGGTGCAGGTGGGCAGCATATTAATACGACAGACTCAGCAGTTCGTATTACACATACACCAACAAACACAGTTGTAACATGTCAGTCAGAGCGTTCGCAAATTAAAAACCGTGAGCACGCGATGAAGATGTTAAAAGCGAAATTATACCAAAAGAAATTAGAAGAGCAACAGGCGGAGTTAGATGAAATTCGTGGTGAACAAAAAGAAATCGGATGGGGTAGCCAAATTCGTTCTTACGTATTCCACCCGTATTCTCTTGTGAAAGACCACCGTACAAATACAGAGGTTGGTAACGTACAAGCAGTTATGGATGGAGAAATTGATCCATTTATTGATGCTTACTTACGTTCTCGTATCTAATAAGCGAAAAAAAGCCAACAAAGTTGTCGGCGTATGCTGAGGGCAATCGGGGATATAAAGAATTTGATTTTATTTCTATAAATGAAGTAAAGAGGAAGAGAAGTTGGAAACGACAACTTCTCTTTTTGATGGGATTATATGTAGCATACAATGTTGTATATTGTATTGTAAAAAGTAGAGAATAGTAAAACAGAGCGGTAATAGAGTAAGACTTTATACAGAATTTTTCTGATTTCCTGTTCAAAAAGAATTCTTTATAGAAGTTTTTACGTTGTTCACAGAATTGAAACAACTTATGAAAGCTTTATATTATCAGGGTTCTTACTGTATTTTTGAAGAATATGAAATATACCTTAGTTTTTCTATATAAAGATAATGCTTATAATGAAAATGAGTGTGTTAGGAATGAAAAGAATATCAACAATGGGGAGCGATAGAAGTGAAAAAGAAATTGTTGGCTATTGCGCTAGGAACATCAGTCGTTTTTGCTTTAGGAGCATGTGGAAATAAAGAAGAGAGTAAGCCTTCAAAACAATCTGCAAGCACAGATAGCGCAGAGCAAATTTATCAAAAAAGTTGTATAGGCTGTCATGCGAAAGATTTATCAGGAGCAACTGGACCGGATTTACGAAAAGTGGGACAGAAGTATGATGCAGCAGAGATTGAAAAGATTATTGAAAAAGGTCGCGGTTCTATGTCACCAGGAATTATTCAAGGTGAGGATGCGAAAAAAGTAGCTGAGTGGTTAGCTGACCATAAATAAAAAGGGTGAAATGGACGAGTTGATTATAGAGTCTTATCCAAAAAGGATTTTTGGTAAGAACTATGACAACTCTTTTCCTTTTTTGTGTGTAACATAACTGTAACAAAATTGTATCTGAACTGGAAACCGTTTGATGTTACAATGAGGTTTGTAGAATTTTGCTGAAATATATTACATAGTAGTATTACTTATAAAAAATGTAAGTAGACTACCTTCAACAAGAGTGGTTAAGCGAGAATAAAAGGTTATCTTTTATTTTCAGATGTACAGAAAAGTATTTCGAAAAAAATCATTAAGTATTGGGTGATAAATAATGATAAAAATGACGAATGTTTATAAGGAGTACCCGAATGGTATGAAAGCCATTGCTGGTCTCACAGTTAACATTAAACAAGGTGAGTTTGTATACGTAGTTGGACCGAGTGGAGCCGGGAAATCTACATTTATTAAAATGATGTATCGTGAAGAAAAGCCATCTACAGGATCGATTAATGTAAATGGACTTGTTATTGAAACATTAGCAGAAAGAGATGTTCCATATTTCCGTCGTCAATTAGGCGTAATTTTCCAAGATTTCAAATTGCTACCTAAGTTAACGGTATATGAGAATGTTGCGTTTGCTTTAGAAGTAATTGAAGAAGAAAAAGAAGCCATTCGTGAGCGTGTAACAGAAGTTTTAGGTCTTGTAGGTCTTGAGGATCGTGCAGACGCACTACCAAGTGAACTTTCGGGCGGGGAGCAGCAACGTGTTGCGATTGCGAGAGCAATTGTTAATAGACCAAAGGTTGTAATTGCCGATGAGCCAACAGGTAACTTAGATATTGAAACTGCTCTTGATATTATGAAGATTTTCACACGCATTAATGAACGTGGTACAACGATCGTTATGGCGACACATAACGCAGATATCGTAAATACAATCCGTCATCGTGTAATCGCGATTGAAGGCGGAAAAATTGTTCGAGATGAGATTGAGGGAGGATACGGATATGAAGGCTAAGACCCTTAGTCGACATTTGCGAGAAGGTGTAAAGAATCTATCCCGTAACGGATGGATGACGTTTGCTTCTGTTAGTGCAGTAACAGTTACATTATTACTTGTAGGTGTCTTTTTAACAGCGATTATGAATATGAACCATTTTGCGACGAAAGTAGAGCAAGATGTAGAGATTCGTGTACACATTGATCCAGCAGCAAAAGAAGCTGATCAAAAGAAATTAGAAGATGATATGAGTAAGGTTGCAAAAGTAGACTCTATTAAATATTCATCTAAAGAAGAAGAGCTAAAACGCTTAATTAAAAGCTTAGGTGATAGCGGAAAAACGTTTGAGTTATTTGAACAAGATAACCCACTTAAAAACGTATTTATTGTAAAAGCAAAAGAACCAACAGATACAGCGACAATCGCGAAAAAGATTGAGAAAATGCAGTTTGTAAGCAATGTTCAATATGGTAAAGGGCAAGTTGAAAAATTATTTGATACTGTAAAAACAGGACGTAATATTGGGATTGCGTTAATTGCAGGTCTTTTATTCACAGCGATGTTCTTAATCTCTAATACAATTAAAATTACAATTTATGCTCGTAGTACAGAAATCGAAATTATGAAACTTGTAGGTGCAACAAACTGGTTTATTCGTTGGCCGTTCTTATTAGAGGGATTATTCCTAGGAGTATTAGGATCAATTATTCCAATTGGCCTAATTCTAGTTACGTATAATTCACTACAAAGTGTGTTTAACGAAAAACTTGGCGGAACAATTTTCGAACTTCTACCATACAGTCCTTTCGTATTCCAATTAGCTGGTTTACTAGTGTTAATCGGGGCTTTAATCGGTATGTGGGGAAGTGTAATGTCAATTCGTCGCTTCTTAAAAGTATAAAAAGTTGCAAACATAATTCGTACAAGCTTATCATATAGTAGAAATAGGTAAAGGCATCACACACTGTGTGATGCCTTTTGCTACACCACCTGTGTGTTTTGGAAAGGGGAATTCCGCATTGAAACGTAGAGTTGCAATTATTGGAATGGTTGTTGCATTTTTAATTGGTGCTGGCGGAATGTTTGCAGGTATGTCTTTATTTGGGGTTAACCCAGCAGAGGTAACGCAAACAATTTCGAGTGGAAACGCTAGCACCGCGCAAGGGAATTTGGCAAAAATTAATGAAGCGTATGGACTAATTGATTCACGTTATGTGGAAGACGTGAAAGATGAAAAGTTAGTCGAAGGTGCAATACAAGGCATGTTGTCTACGCTGAAGGACCCTTATTCCACGTATATGGATAAAGAAACGGCAAAACAGTTTAGTGAATCGCTTGATCCTGAGCTAGAGGGGATCGGGGCTGAGGTGAACAAAACGGACGGTAAGCTTATTATCGTATCTCCAATTAAAGGCTCACCGGCAGAAAAGATTGGAATTAAACCGAATGACCAAATTTTATCTGTAGATGGAAATAGTGTGAAAGATTTATCACGTGAAGAAGCGGTATTAAAGATTCGTGGTAAAAAAGGAACGACTGTTGCGATTGAAATTAAGCGTGCAGGAGTAGCTGATCCGATTGTATTTAAAATTAAGCGTGAAAAAATTCCGATCTTCACAGTATTTAGTTCTGTGAAACAAGAGAGCGGAAAAGATATCGGTTATATGCAAATCACTTCCTTCGCTGAAAATACGGCGAAAGAATTTAAGGATCAGTTAAAAGAATTAGAGAAGAAAAACATAAAAGGCTTAGTTATTGACGTACGTGGTAATCCTGGTGGCTACTTAAATAGTGTAGAAGAGATACTAGGGGAAATTATGACGGATAAAAAACCGATGCTACAAGTAGAGCAAAGAAATGGTGAGAAGAAGAAATTCTCTACGGAACTGAAAGAGAGAAAGCCATATCCAATTTCAGTATTAATTGATAAAGGAAGTGCTTCTGCTTCAGAGATTTTAGCGGGTGCGCTAAAAGAGGGAGAAGGATACGAGTTAGTTGGGGAAAAAACGTTTGGTAAAGGTACTGTTCAGCAAGCTGTTCCATTTAAGGATGGCAGTAACATTAAATTAACGATGTTTAAATGGTTAACACCGGATGGAAACTGGATTCATAAAAAAGGAATCGAGCCAACAGTAGAAGTGAAGCAACCAGATTATTATCATGCGACACCAATTCAAATTGAAAAGACACTTTCATACAATGCAAATGATGTGCAAGTAAAACACGCGCAAGAAATGCTTAAGAGCTTAGGATATGTACCAGGACGTGAAGATGGATACTTTAGTAAAGAGACAGAATCAGCGCTGAAAGCATTCCAAAATGCGAATGAGATGGAAGCGACAGGACAGCTGGATAAAAAGACAGCTGAGGCGATTCAAACGAAAATTATTGAAAAAATCCGTTCTGGAGAAAATGATTTACAATTACAGTCCGCATTAAAATTAATAGCGAAATAAAAAGAAATACAGGCAGTTTGCTGCCTGTATTTTTTTGTGTTAAACAAACGTTTGTCCAGTTATGATAATATAAAAAGAAAGAATGATATAAATGGTGGTGAATGGGTTCGTGGAGGCATGGATTTTTGAAATAATGCGGGCAGTTGGACGTTTTTTCTTACACCCTGCTGTCTATGTATTTTTAATAAGTAGTATCTTCGTTGGATACTTACGTATGTTACGAGAACGAAAGGATTTTTCCTTTAAAGTTTATGATATTTGGTTTGAACTGCGAACATCTTTATTTGCGGGAGTTAAATACGGATTAATCGTATCTATTATTACGATTGGACTTGGCCTTGTCGTTTCTAAAGCAAGCTTATGGGTCATCTTATTATGGACGTTTCTATTTGGATTAACGGCTATGTATCGATATTTATCAGCAGCTTATACATTTAGTATCGCAATTGTATGTGTTCTATTATCTTCTAAGCTACCAGTTTCCTTCTTACAGCTTGGAGAAGGTGAAGCGAGTACGATTGTATCTCTTGCTATTTTACTAGGCGTCATGCTCGTTGTAGAGGGCTTATTGATTTCTAAAAATGCAGTAGGATATTCGACGCCGAAGATTAGGAAGGGTAAGCGCGGGTTAAAGATTGGTTTACACGAATCAAAGCGTTTATGGATCGTTCCTATTTTTATTCTTGTACCAGGTGACGCGGTAACACAATTTATTTCATGGTGGCCTGTCGTTTCAATCGGTTCAGATACATATTCTTTATTCCTCGTTCCATTTTTAATTGGGTTTATGAGAAGGATTAGAAGTTATGAGCCGACGGAAGCTTTATTATTTACAGGAAGACGTGTATACGGATTAGCAGGACTTGTGCTTGTTTTAGGAATCGCAAGTTATTGGTGGCACGTACTTGCAATTATCGCGATGGGAGTTGCAATGCTTGGACGCTTCACGATTTCCATGCAAGAGAAAATTGCCGATGAGACAAGACCGGCGTACTTCGCTGCACGTAATGAGGGACTTGTTGTACTAGATACAATCCCGAATACAATTGGGGCAGAGCTGAATTTACTACCTGGAGAAATTATTACGAAAGTAAATGGAGTCATTCCAAAAAGCGCTGAAGAATTTTACGATGCGCTTCAAACGAAGACGACAGGAGCATTTTGTAAGTTAGAAGTATTAGATACAAATGAAGAGCTTCGCCTCGCTCAAACGGCATTATACGCCGGAGGACATCACGAATTAGGTATTGTATTTGTTCAGCAGGAGCATGAGTGGGATTCGGAAGCGATGTAATAGAAGAAAGGGTATCACCTTGTGGTGATGCCCTTTTTGGTTATGGGGTGGCGGGATTAGTAGTAAATGAAATTTATATCGGCGATTATCGGAATATATCAGCGCAACTGAAAATATATCAGCGATTATTCCAATATATCGACTTTCCGGCAAAAAACGACAAATATCGCAAACCTTATTTTGAAGTTTCATAGACGGATAACTTGAATAATTATTTGATAATGGTTATCATTTAGGGAGTCTTTTTAATTTTGGAAAATGGAGGGGAAATATGCTACGTAAATTTTTTTCTTACTATAAACCGTATAAAGGTTTATTTATACTCGACTTTTCTTGCGCGGTTGTCGCAGGGTTACTAGAACTTGGCTTCCCACTTATCGTAAATCAATTTATTGATAAGTTATTGCCAGGACAAAACTGGACGCTTATTTTATGGGCTTGTTTCGGTTTACTTGCAGTGTATATATTAAATGCAGGCTTACAATATGTCGTTACATATTGGGGACATATGCTTGGTGTTAACATTGAAACAGATATGAGGCAGAAATTATTTGATCACATTCAAAAGCTATCATTCAGATTTTTTGACAATAATAAAACAGGTCATTTAATTTCACGTCTTACAAACGACTTAATGGAAATTGGGGAAATTGCTCACCACGGACCAGAAGATTTATTTATCGCTGTTATGACTTTAGTTGGGGCATTCTCATTTATGATGATGATCAACTGGAAATTAGCGCTATTAACGTTCTTCGTCATTCCATTCTTATTATGGTTAGCACTTTACTTCAACAAAAAAATGACAGGTACGTTTAGACGTTTATTCTCAGACGTTGCTGATTTTAATGCATGCATTGAAAATAACGTTGGTGGTATTCGCGTTGTACAAGCATTCGGAAATGAAAAGTTTGAGAAAGAGCAATTTGCTGTTAACAACGCTCGTTTCCGTACAACGAAATTAATGGCCTATAAAATTATGGCGTTAAATTCGTCGATTAGTTATATGCTCATGCGTCTCGTAACGCTCTTCGTCTTAATATGCGGTACATGGTTTGTTCTGCAAGGAGAATTAACGTACGGTGGATTTATTGGATTCGTTCTATTAACGAATATTTTCTTCCGCCCAATTGAAAAAATTAATGCGGTAATTGAAAGCTATCCGAAAGGGATTGCTGGTTTTAAGAGATATGTAGAGCTTCTTGAAACAGAGCCAGATATTGTAGACTCTAAAGATGCGATGGAAGTTAAACATGTACATGGTGATATTCAATATAGCAACATTACGTTCGGATATGAAAACAAAGAACCGATTTTAAATGATATTAGTTTGAAAATACATGCAGGTGAAACAGTTGCGTTCGTAGGACCATCAGGAGCAGGGAAAACAACGTTATGTAGTTTACTCCCACGCTTTTATGAGCAATCATCGGGTTCAATCCAAATTGATGGTATTGATACGAAAGATATGACGTTATCTTCACTTCGTAAGCAAATCGGAATTGTGCAGCAAGATGTGTTCTTATTCTCAGGAACGATTCGTGAAAATATCGCTTACGGAAATTTAAAGGCGTCAGAAGCTGACATTTGGCAGGCAGTAAAACGTGCGCAGTTAGAAGACTTAATTTACTCACAACCAGACGGTTTAGATACCGTTATCGGTGAGCGTGGTGTGAAACTTTCAGGTGGACAGAAGCAGCGTCTAGCGATTGCTCGTATGTTCTTGAAAAACCCGCCAATTTTAATATTAGATGAAGCGACTTCCGCATTAGATACAGAGACGGAACTAGCGATTCAAAAATCACTTGCTGAACTATCTGTCGGCCGTACAACATTAGTTATCGCTCATAGACTTGCGACGATTAAAAATGCAGATCGCATCGTCGTTGTAAATAAAGATGGTATTGCAGAACAAGGTTCGCATGAGGAACTAATTGAGCAAGGCGGAGGATACAGCCGTTTATACGAAGCTCAGTTCAGTTCGTAAATATAATTTCTGCTGAATTAGTGCACCATAAGTAAGTGAGAATCTTATATGGGAGGCTATGAAGCATGATTGTAACAACAACTTCTACAATTCAAGGGAAAGAAATTATTGAGTATATCGATATCGTGAATGGAGAAGCGATTATGGGTGCGAATATCGTTCGTGACCTTTTTGCCTCTGTCCGTGACGTTGTCGGTGGTCGTTCTGGCGCTTATGAAAGTAAATTAAAAGAAGCGCGCGACATTGCAATGGAAGAGATGAAAACTCTCGCAAGACAAAAAAATGCGAATGCAATTGTAGGTATCGACGTGGATTACGAAGTAGTTCGCGAAGGGATGCTAATGGTTGCAGTGAGTGGGACTGCTGTCCGTATATAAAGTAAAAGGCCGTGCTGATGCACGGCCTTTTACTTGTCGAAGTTTCGATATTTCTTGGGAAATGCGGAAGGTCCCGTCGATATATAGGGAAGACATTAGAGTGCTTCTTTACATTTTCGGATTTGAACTAATAATGTTTCGTAATTGTAAACCTTCACACTAATATGAAGGTCAACTCTGTTTTTTCGCAAAAGAATCTACATGATTTAAAAATACTTGAATAGCTTTAGACGGAATAAAATATTTGCCGCGCACGATAGAGAATGGGCGGATGAGTTGTTCATTTGGAACTTCGACGTGGAATAGTTCTTTTGCCAGTAGCTCTTTCCGTACAGTCCAATCTGAAAGGATAGCGATGCCAAGCCCAGCAGCGACGGCTTCCTTTACGCTTTGGATACTACTAAATGTAAAGAATCGTTTCATTTTTAAATGGTGTTGATGAATAAAGCGGTCACTATAAGCGCGTGTTCCAGAACCACTTTCTCTTAATACCCATACTTGATCTTGGAGTGTGCTTTCATTTATTTCATTTGTGCGGAGTAGTGGATGGTTTGGCGGGACGACGAGCTTCATTTCATCTTGCATAAATGTTTCAACGTCAACGTCGGCGTATACGACTTGCCCTTCCACTAAGCCGATATCAATTTGATTAGAGCGAAGGCTTTGCAAAACGTCTTCTGTATTTGAAATAAAGGTATGAACTTCGACGTGTGAATTTTCATTCGCGTAGTTAGCCAGTATTTTTGGAAGTAAGTATTCGCCAATTGTAAAACTAGCGCCGATGCGAAGCGTTCCTGTTACAACGTTATGTAGCTCGTTAATTTCTTGCTTAGCATCTTCGTAAAGAGAGAGCATTTGCTTTGCATGTATATATAAAATGTTTCCAGCCTCTGTCACTTGAACGTGCTTTGGGGAGCGCTGAATAAGTGTAGTGTCAAATTCGTTTTCTAAGTTGCGAATGTGCATACTTACGCCAGGTTGTGAAAGGTTTAATAATTCTGCTGCACGGGAGAAGTGTTTCTGTTCCACGACAGTAACAAAAATTTTTAAAATGTCTACGTTCATATAATAGGACCCTTTCTTTTTCTATCATTTTATCATAAGTATTTCTGATGGTAGAGATTCAATATTGATATTAAACTTATTATAGAAACTCTCTTATAATGTAAGTAGAAAGAACATGCATGTTCCAATACGATTATTGGAGTGGTACAAAGTGGAACAAACACTTGTTATACAAAAGAAGAAGGGCTTTGGATTTTCGCAAGGTATTGGGATTACGTTATTAATCGCAATTGCCGCGAAATATTTAGCAGAGCTTCCATTTTTAAATATTATGGGACAATTAGTAATTGCTATTCTAATTGGGATGATTTGGCGTGCGACAATTGGAGTTCCTCATGATGCGATTGCAGGGACAAACTTTGCGAGTAAGAAGTTGCTTCGCTTCGGGATCATCTTACTTGGAATGCGATTAAATCTTGTTGATATTGCAAAGGCAGGGCCGAAAGTATTGGTCATCGCAGCGGTTGTTATTACATTTACGATTTTCGTTGTATATGGACTAACGAAAGTATTTAGAGTGGAAAAGAAGCTTGGAATTTTAACAGCGTGCGGAACAGCAATTTGCGGCGCGGCAGCGGTCGTGGCAATTGCACCGCAAGTGAAAGCGAAGGATGAAGAAACGGCAGTTGGGGCAGCAATTATTGCAATTTTAGGTACAATATTTACACTTATTTATACGTTATTATACCCAGTGCTTGGCTTTTCTCCGTACGGTTACGGTGTATTCTCAGGTGCGACGCTGCATGAAATCGCTCATGTCATCGCAGCTGCGGCGCCAGGAGGAAGCACGGCTGTAGACATTGCAGTTATCGTGAAGCTAACGCGCGTTGCAATGCTTGTACCAGTAGCGATTTTAATTGGATTATGGTTTGGTAAGAGCGAAGGTAGCGAGGGGGAAAAATCGTGGCGCGACCTTCCGATTCCGTGGTTTATCTTCGGATTTTTAGCGATGAGTGCAGTGCATTCGCTCGGGATTATACCAGAAGTTGTTGCTGGATACATTGTTGTCATTGCTTACATGCTTATCGCAATGGCGATGGCGGGTCTTGGTTTAAATGTAGAGTTTAAAACGTTCCGTAAGTTAGGAAGCAAAGCATTCATGGCGGGGCTGATCGGCTCGGTTTGCCTTTCTATTCTTGGATACTTTCTTGTATATGCGTTAGGATTTATGTAGTAGGACGGAGAAGCTGTTCCCAGAGGTATTTGGGAGCAGCTTTTTCTTATGATTATAGGGCTAATGATGTCGGTATTTATCGGTAAGTCGATATATTTGGAAAATCGCCGATATAAATTTAGTTTCTATCGTACTGTGTGAGAGAAGATATTCAGTGGAAACGTTTTTCTAAAATTTGTAAAGATATCTTTACTTGTAACTGGAAAATATTTATAATTAAAGTAAAGATATCTTTACTTTAGAAGGTGGAGCCTATGGGTGTGAAAAATAAAATAAAAGAGTTAAGAAAGCAACATCATATAACGCAAGTTGAAATGGCAAAGGCGGTGCAGGTGACGCGGCAGACGATTGTGGCGATTGAAAACCATTATTATAATCCGAGTCTAGAGTTATCCCTAAAAATTGCCAAATATTTTGGGGTGAAGGTGGAGGAAATATTTACGCTAGAGTAAGGAGAGAAAAAATGGAAGATACTAAAGGGTTATTGATTGGTGCGATTATTGGATTGTTTTTGGGAGACATTGTAGTTCATATTATGAATCCGGCTATACCAATTTTACCGCTCGTAGTGAGTAACGTTTTAGCAATTGTATTTTTGATAGTGTATGCGTATTACAAAAAGCGTAAGTACAAAAAGGAAGAACTTCCAGATATAGATGAGCGAGTAAATGAAAATATAAAAAAGCATGTAAACATCTCATTTATATTCGCATTTCTTTTGCTCGTTGTTTATATTGTTGCGAGTAAAGCGATAGGTAGGGCTGTTATACCAGTGCAAGAAATACTTATAATATGTAGTTCCTTATTTGCGGGTAGTCTCATCGTACGAGTCATGATAGGCACACGAGCCTAGTGATAGGAGGAATGAAAATGCAAGATGAGTTTGAGAGATTTCAGTCGGATAAAGCGTTTAAATATGTAGGGTTATTTTTTACGATTAGTTTAGCGATATGGAGTTTGTACAATTTAATTGTTGATGGAAATGCTGGTATGCCGTTTGTTTTATTTGTACTAGGGCAGTGGGTGTATTTTCTTGTGAACTATTGGCCGAAGTGGAAATATAGAAATCAAAAAGAGGCGGATCATGTATGAGTAAGCAAGATATTATACGTTTTATAGGAAGTTTATTTTTAGCGGGTCTTGTTTTAAATGTGAGTTTAATGATTTTAAGTATTTCGTGGGGGACTATTTTTATATCGAATGTAGCACTAGTCATTTTATATAGTATTGCGGAATATAGAGAACAGAAGCGTTTGAAAGAAGAGGGAGTACCGTCGATTGATGAGCGAGTTGTGAACAAGATGAAGTCATATTTTACGATTAGTATTACAAGCTTCGTTCTTTTGTTCATTATGTATCTTTGTGTAAATAAGTATTTAGATAGGCAAGCTGTACATGTAAATGAGTTATTATATATTGCTATTTTCGGTTTATCCGACTTTAATGGGCAGTAAGACCCCCACCTCAAAATTCGGCGAAAGCAAAGAATTTAGGTGGGGGGATCAACTGCCCATAAAAGTCCGATTGGTTCAACTAATAATCAGTGGGGGATGAAGAAAACCCCCACTGATTAAAGTTTCACTTTATTAATAAGTATGGCATCAACGAGTGTGTTAGCAACAAGGACTAAATAGAAAAAGGGGAACTGGGATGGGATTACCGGTGTTATGTGTCGCTACGGCTATATTCGCGCTTCTTTGGGGAATGCAAAATTTCTCTCGTAATCCAGTGCCAAGCGTTTGTATTATGATTGGTACTGTCGGTTTATCTTATTATTTATTACTATCAGCTCATTATCATAAAACGGCAACGAGTGTTGTTGTTGGAGCACTTATTTTATTTTGTGGGCGTGCTGTACAAAAAGGGCTATTTCCGTAAAAGCTGTTTATACAAAGTGTATAAACAGCTTTTTGTATTTTTTTTACAAAAGTATTGAAAGTGACGTTACGTCATCTTTTATAATGAAGAGGAAGAGGTGATGGTAGTGATTTCAATACAACAATTGACGAAAGAAACAGGGGTAACAGTACGTACATTACGTTATTATGATCAAATAGATTTATTAAAGCCGAGCGGGAAAACGGAAGGCGGGCATCGTTTATATAGTGAAGCTGATGTCATTCGTCTACAACAAATTTTATTTTTAAAGGAAATGGGATTTTCATTAAAAGAGTCTGCGAATATGTTAGTAAAAGGTGAGTTTAACTTAAAGGATTCTCTTGAAAAACAACTTCGATTTGTACAGGGAGAACAAAAGAAATTTAATCGAATGGAGCGTGTTTTACAAGCTGTTGTTTATTCGGTAGATGTGGAGGGAGAACTTGATTGGAAAGTTATGTTTGAACTGATTCAGCTTTCAAAACAGTCTTCTCGTATACGTGAAATATTTCAAAATGAAGTGTTTTCAAAGGAAGAACAAAAATTGCTTCATAATTTGCCAAATATGAGTGAAGAAGATCCGAATGTTTTAGAGTGGGTAAATTTATTAAAGCAATTACGTACTTTTATGAAAGACGGCAAAGAAGCCGCGAGTGATGAGGTACAAAGGGCAACGAAGAGATTAATGCAGAAGTGTTTAGAAATGGCCAATGGTGATGAAGCATTTTTAGATAAGTTATGGGAAGTTAGAAAATCGAAGGAAGATTCACAGAAAATGAGCATGTATCCAATTGAAGAAGAACTTTTATTATATATGGATGAGGCTTTTCGTATATATGATGAAAAGGAGAGGGATAAATGAGTATACTCGCAGAATATCGTTGGTATTTTTTAATTGGCGCAGAGATTGTATTTTGGTTATCGGCTATCGGTTTCTTTTTACTCCGTTACGGATTCCGTTTGAAGAAGGCGAGCTTTATTATGGGGATTGTACTCCTCGTAAATGAAGTGTTCATTTTAACCTTAGGGGTAGTGGACTATTATCAAACAGGAAAGTTCTCTAACTTTCAAATCATTACGGTAATTATTTTATTGTATGCAGTTTTCTACGGGAAAAAGGATTTGAAGAAGCTTGATATGTTTGCGCAAAAGCTAGTTGCGAAATGGCGGAATGAACCAGCACCTATTATCGAAGAACAGATAGAACTAACAGGTATGGCCTACGCGAAGCAGGAAATAAAAAATTGGGTATTACATCTTGTTTTATTCGTTGTTGTGCATATTTTCTTTTTCTTCGCGTATGGGTTTATTCCATTTGAACAGTGGAGCAATTGGTTAGAGTCAGGAATCATTTTAAATAAGGCGGCTAGTCGTGTTAGTCAAGTTTGGGCGATCATACTTTTAGTGGATACAGTTATTTCATTTTCATATGTTCTTTTTCCGAAGAAGGAGAAAGGAAAAGAGAAGCTACTTTCGTAGAGGAAAGTAGCTTTTGTAGTATACAAATAATTTTTATAGGAGAGGATGACAATAGGAAAAAGAAGTGGTTTTATATGCCTACTTCTCTTTAGTTTAGTAGCATGCTCACAATCTAACATTGCAATTGATAAAAAGAATGATGTCATTGTAAAGAGAGCAGGGATTTCTAATCTAGATAAATTTGAAAAATTCGTTTTGAATGTTGGCCAAGGGAAGGTTGATAAAATAAGAATTGTACAGTATACCCATGAAGGTGACCCGATCTTTCAAACGCTAGAGCATAGTGAGAACGATATACTTTATGTGTCAGATAATAGAAAAGACCAATTTGCTGGTGAGGATAAAGGGTTACATAAAGATAGTTGTAAAAGGATTGTTAAAGAGCAGCGTGAATCACAAAAGGCTTATAGGTTAATAGACTGTGTGAATGAAAATGGGCGCAATGGATATGATTTATTATATGTACCTACAAAATAGAGTTAGTAGAGGAAGGAAGTTTTGATTCCTTCCTTTTTCTATGTATATATTGTCGAAAATTTTACCGAATATCTGTTCGTTTTCTTGGTTTTTTTATGGGCATTCGTGG
This sequence comes from Bacillus sp. CH140a_4T, assembly GCF_008923725.1. Lineage (GTDB taxonomy): Bacteria > Bacillota > Bacilli > Bacillales > Bacillaceae_G > Bacillus_A. The sequence continues at coordinate 215,986 of NZ_WBPF01000022.1, read as the reverse complement.
TAAAATGGGAATACAGATTTTTTACGAGGAGGTCGGTTTTGTTTGGAACATCAATTTGAAATTATCTCAGCGTATTCCCCGCAAGGTGATCAGCCAGTAGCTATAGAGAAGCTTGTAGAGGGAATTAATAGTGGAAAGAAAAAGCAAGTGTTACTTGGGGCGACAGGAACGGGTAAGACATTTACGATTTCAAATGTCATTAAAGAAGTGCAGAAGCCAACACTTGTCATGGCTCATAATAAAACGTTAGCAGGACAGTTATATAGTGAGCTGAAAGATTTTTTTCCTAACAATTCAGTGGAGTATTTTGTTAGTTATTACGATTATTATCAGCCAGAAGCGTATGTGCCGCAAACAGATACTTTTATTGAAAAAGATGCGCAGATTAATGATGAAATCGATAAGTTGCGTCACTCAGCAACGTCTTCCTTATTTGAAAGAGACGATGTTATTATCGTTGCGAGTGTTTCGTGTATATATGGTTTAGGTTCTCCAGAAGAATACCGCGAGTTAGTTGTTTCGCTTCGAGTTGGTATGGAAAAGGACCGCAATCAATTGCTTCGTGAACTTGTTGATGTGCAGTATGGACGTAATGACATTGATTTCAAGCGTGGTACATTCCGTGTGCGCGGAGATGTAGTTGAAATCTTCCCGGCATCACTTGATGAGCATTGTATTCGAATTGAATTTTTCGGCGATGAAATAGATCGTATTCGCGAAGTAAATGCGTTAACAGGTGAAGTATTAGCAGAACGTGATCATGTAGCAATCTTCCCAGCATCTCACTTCGTTACACGTGAAGAAAAGATGAAGGTCGCTATTGAAAATATTGAAAAAGAATTAGAAGTCCGTTTAAAAGAATTAAATGATAACGGTAAATTGTTAGAAGCGCAGCGTATAGAGCAGCGTACACGTTATGATTTAGAAATGATGCGCGAGATGGGCTTTTGTTCAGGGATTGAAAACTATTCCCGTCATTTAACACTTCGTCCAGCGGGGGCAACGCCATATACGTTATTAGACTATTTCCCAGAAGATTTCTTAATTGTTATGGATGAGTCACACGTATCAGTACCGCAAGTAAGAGCGATGTATAACGGGGACCAAGCACGTAAGCAAGTGCTTGTGGATCATGGATTCCGTCTGCCATCAGCTTTAGATAATAGACCGCTTATGTTTGATGAGTTTGAAGAGAAAACGAATCAAGTTATTTACGTTTCGGCAACGCCAGGACCGTATGAGTTAGAGCAGTCACCGGAAGTAATAGAGCAAATTATTCGTCCAACAGGGCTTTTAGATCCACCAATTGATATACGACCAATTGAAGGGCAAATTGATGATTTATTAGGAGAAATTCAAGATCGTATTGCAAAAAATGAACGTGTATTAATTACAACTTTAACGAAGAAGATGTCAGAGGATTTAACAGACTACTTAAAAGATGTAGGAATTAAAGTGAACTATCTTCACTCTGAAATTAAAACGTTAGAACGTATTGAAATTATCCGTGACCTTCGCCTTGGTAAGTTCGATGTACTTGTTGGTATTAACTTATTACGAGAAGGATTAGATATTCCAGAAGTATCACTTGTCGCTATTTTAGACGCTGATAAGGAAGGGTTCTTGCGTTCAGAGCGTTCATTAATTCAAACAATCGGTCGTGCAGCACGTAATGAAAACGGCCGCGTAATTATGTACGCAGATCGTATAACGAGATCAATGGGAATTGCGATTGAAGAAACGCAGCGTCGTCGTACTATACAAGAAGCTTACAATAAAGAGCATGGTATTACGCCGAAAACGATTCAAAAAGGCGTGCGTGATGTTATTCGTGCAACGACAGCTGCTGAAGAGCCGGAAATGTATGAAGCGGCACCAGCTAAGAAGATGACGAAAAAAGAGCGTGAAAAGACAATTGCGAAGATGGAAGCAGAGATGAAAGAAGCAGCAAAAGCGTTAGATTTCGAGCGTGCAGCTGAATTAAGAGATTTACTATTAGAATTAAAAGCGGAAGGGTGAATAGAGTGAGCATAAGCAAGGATTTTATTGTTGTAAAAGGTGCTAGAGCACATAACTTAAAAAATATTGATGTAACCATTCCGAGAAATCAGCTTGTTGTTGTGACGGGATTGTCTGGTTCAGGGAAATCATCACTAGCGTTTGATACGATTTATGCAGAAGGGCAACGCAGATACGTAGAATCGTTATCTGCGTATGCGCGCCAGTTTTTAGGACAAATGGATAAACCTGACGTGGATACGATTGAAGGCTTATCTCCAGCGATTTCAATCGATCAAAAAACGACAAGTCGTAATCCACGTTCAACTGTCGGAACGGTAACGGAGATTTATGATTATTTACGTTTATTATTTGCGCGAATTGGTACGCCGATTTGTCCGAATCATGGTATTGAGATTACGTCACAAACAGTAGAGCAGATGGTAGACCGTGTACTTGAATATCCTGAACGTACGAAATTACAAGTGTTAGCTCCTATCGTTTCTGGACGTAAAGGTGCACATGTGAAAGTGCTTGAAGATATTAAGAAGCAAGGGTATGTTCGTGTTCGTGTTGATGGTGAAATGCTTGATGTATCTGAAGATATTGCGTTAGATAAAAACAAGAAGCATTCTATTGAAGTTGTAATTGATCGTATTGTTGTAAAAGAAGGAATCGCAAGCCGTCTTGCGGATTCACTTGAAAGTGCATTAAAGCTTGGCGGGGGCCGCGTGTTAATTGATGTAATGGGAGAAGAGGAACTTCTATTTAGTGAACATCATGCTTGTCCGCATTGTGGTTTTTCAATCGGAGAATTAGAGCCGCGCATGTTCTCATTCAACAGTCCATTCGGGGCATGTCCTTCTTGTGATGGACTTGGTTCAAAGTTAGAGGTAGATTTAGAACTTGTTATTCCGAACTGGGATTTATCATTAAATGAACATGCGATTGCGCCTTGGGAACCGACAAGCTCACAATATTACCCGCAGCTTTTACAATCTGTATGTAATCATTATGGCGTTGATATGGATGTGCCTGTGAAAGATATACCGAAAGATTTATTTGATAAAGTGTTGTACGGAAGCGGTGAAGAGAAAGTTTATTTCCGCTATGTAAATGAATTTGGTCAAGTAAAGGAAAATGAGATTTTATTTGAAGGTGTTATTCCAAATATTGAACGTCGCTATCGTGAAACGAGTTCTGATTATGTTCGTGAGCAAATGGAAAAGTATATGGCAGAGCAAGCTTGTCCGAAGTGTAAAGGTGGACGCTTAAAGCCTGAGAGTTTAGCTGTTTTCGTTGGTGATAAAACGATTGCTGATGTAACGAAGTATTCTGTTCAAGAAGTACAGGAATTCTTCTCGAATGTGGAGCTAACGGAGAAGCAACAAAAAATTGCTCATTTAATTTTAAGAGAAATCCAAGAGCGCGTTGGGTTCTTAGTGAACGTCGGTTTAGATTATTTAACGTTAAGTCGTGCCGCAGGAACTTTATCAGGTGGTGAGGCGCAGCGCATTCGTTTAGCGACACAAATTGGTTCGCGCCTTACTGGCGTACTTTACATTCTTGATGAGCCTTCTATCGGTTTACATCAGCGTGATAATGATCGTCTTATTCGTACATTGCAAGAAATGCGCGATTTAGGAAATACGTTAATTGTCGTTGAGCATGATGAAGACACGATGATGGCTGCTGATTATTTACTTGATATCGGACCTGGTGCAGGTATTCACGGTGGTCAAGTTGTATCAGCAGGTACGCCAGCTGAAGTGATGCAAGATGAGAATTCGCTAACAGGGAAGTATTTAAGCGGTAAAGAGTTTATTCCGGTTCCACTTGAAAGACGTAAAGGTGACGGACGTAAGGTGGAAATTGTCGGTGCAAAAGAGAATAACTTAAAGAATGCAAAGATGTCATTCCCGCTTGGTACGTTTGTAGCGATAACTGGTGTATCTGGTTCAGGTAAAAGTACGATGATTAATGAAGTGCTATACAAATCGTTAGCTCAAAAGCTATATAAAGCGAAAGCGAAGCCAGGTACGCATAAAGAAATTAAAGGTCTTGAGCATTTAGATAAAGTAATCGATATCGATCAATCGCCAATCGGGCGTACACCACGTTCTAATCCAGCGACGTATACAGGTGTATTCGATGATATTCGTGATGTGTTTGCACAAACGAATGAAGCGAAAGTGCGTGGATATCAAAAAGGACGTTTCAGTTTTAATGTAAAAGGTGGACGTTGTGAAGCGTGCCGTGGTGATGGAATTATTAAAATCGAAATGCACTTCTTACCAGACGTATACGTTCCGTGTGAAGTTTGTCATGGTAAACGTTATAACCGCGAAACGTTAGAAGTGAAGTATAAAGATAAGAACATTTCTGAAGTGTTAGGGATGACAATTGAAGACGGGGTAGAGTTCTTCGCCAATATCCCCAAAATTAAGCGTAAACTTCAAACGCTTGTAGATGTAGGGCTTGGTTATATGAAATTAGGGCAACCAGCTACGACGTTATCTGGTGGTGAAGCGCAGCGCGTGAAATTAGCGTCTGAATTACACCGTCGTTCTACTGGGCGTACATTATATATTTTAGATGAGCCAACGACTGGTTTGCATGCACATGATATCGCGCGTCTTCTAGAAGTGCTGCAACGTCTTGTTGAAAGCGGTGAGACGGTACTTGTAATTGAACATAATTTAGATGTAATTAAAACAGCTGATTATATCGTTGACCTTGGACCAGAGGGCGGAGACAAAGGTGGACAAATCGTCGCTTCTGGAACGCCAGAGCAAGTAGTGAAAGAAGAGCGCTCGTATACAGGTAAGTATTTAAAAGAGATTTTAGTTCGTGATAAAGCGAGAATGAAAGAGAAAATAAAAGAAGTAGAATTATCTCAATAAGTGTATTACTAAAAGCCGAGTGGGAATGACACTCGGTTTTTATTGCATAGGGGGAGAAGATGGAGTTTTTAGATGTGTTGCGAAAGAAAAATATGAAGGTAAGAGAGTTTCAAAAGTGGGGTGTATATTTTCGGAAACGCTGGGAGGATCATTTTGCAAATCATTTAAGTGATGAGGAAAAAGAAGATATTTTCCTTTATGGAGATAAGTATGGCTGTGGTTACTTGTGGCACATATTTAGTTATGAGAAAAAGAAGTGTTTAGAAGGAATAGAAGCAGAGAGAGCGTTTCATAATGAAGCGAAAAAGGAGTGCTGTGTTTTCTACCAACATTGTAATGACGTATTGCTAATAAAAGATGCGAGCTTATTAAGTATGGATGATATATTACGTGAAACAGATGATATGTATAAAGGCGATATCTATATTGTAGACAAAGATTTTACTTGGACCTTTGTGAAAACTCATGAACATAGATGGTATGGCCCTTATTTTGCGAGGAAATGTTAGTAGGTATACAAGCAGGAAGAGTAGAATAAGTTGATATAAGTGTTTGTATGATACTTGCGTTTATAATCTATTAGCGTATGATGAAATATATATGTCAAAAGGATGTGTAAGAAAATGAGATGGATTGTATCACTTCTTGTAAATAGCGTTGTGTTAATCGCTGTATCGGGACTTTTAAAAGGGATTGCACCAGACGCGTTTTACGTAGCAAATATACAAACTGCAATTATTGCGAGTATTATTTTGGCTGTTTTAAATGTGTTCGTAAAACCGTTATTAATTTTAATTACGCTACCAATTACTGTTGTAACTTTCGGGTTCTTCTTAATTGTTATTAATGCGATTACGTTAAAAATGGCAGATTCATTATTAGGAGATGCATTTAATATATCAGGGTTCGGGGTAGCAATCGTTGCGGCAATTTGTATTTCAATTTTTAATATGATTATTGAAAAGGCAATTGTGGAGCCACTTTATGAAAAAAAGAGAAAATGACAAAAAGAAAAACATTTCATGATGTGTATGAAATGTTTTTTTCTATTTATTAGAAACCGTATTTCTTGTTTCCAGAAAAAAATGGTACAATATCCGGTAGAATGGAATTTTACATCAAATGAGACTGAACCCGCAGCGGAGTGGAGGTTTATACATATGCCGAAAGTAAGGACAAAAGATTTAATTGAACAGTTTCAATTGGAGTTAATAAGTGGTGAAGAAGGAATTCATCGTCCGATTGATACAAGTGATTTATCACGACCTGGAATTGAAATGGCCGGATTTTTTACATATTATCCAGCTGATCGCGTGCAGCTTCTTGGAAAAACGGAGCTTACGTTCTTTGATACGTTAACAACAGAGCAAAAACAAGAGAGAATGAAAGCGCTTTGTACCGAGGAGACGCCATGTATTATTATAACTCGTAATCAAGATGTACCAGATGAGTTATTACAAGCATCACGTGAATCAGGCATGCCTTTATTACGTTCTTCTCAAACGACAACGAGATTATCAAGTCGTTTAACCAATTATTTAGAAGGTAAGCTAGCACCAACAACTGCTGTTCATGGTGTATTAGTAGATATTTACGGTGTTGGTGTTTTAATTACAGGTCAAAGTGGTGTTGGTAAAAGTGAGACAGCTCTTGAACTTGTGAAGCGTGGCCATCGCCTTGTTGCGGATGATAGTGTAGAAATTCGCCAAGAAGATGAAGACACATTAGTAGGAAGCTCACCAGATTTAATTGAGCATTTATTAGAAATTCGTGGTCTAGGTATCATTAACGTTATGACGTTATTCGGTGCAGGGGCAGTGCGAAATTATAAGCGTATTACACTTGTTATTAATCTTGAAATTTGGGATCAAAAGAAAAATTATGATCGCTTAGGTCTTGATGAAGAGAAGATGAAGATTATTGATACAGAACTTACGAAGATTACACTTCCAGTTCGTCCTGGTCGAAACTTGGCTGTTATTATTGAAGTAGCAGCGATGAACTTCCGTTTAAAACGTATGGGAGTCAATGCAGCACAGCAGTTCTCTGAACGATTAATGAGTGCGATTGAGTTAGGAAATCAGGAGTAGGAGTAAACTTTGGAGAGGGAGGTCATACATATGCTGTTAGGTTCTGTACCACAGCTTGACCGCGTAGCGATCCAACTTGGGCCGTTTCCTGTTTATTGGTACGGGATTATTATCGGTACAGGTGTGCTATTAGGTCTTTGGCTAGCAACTCGCGAGGGAGAAAGGCTAGGTATTCCAAAAGATACATTTGTTGACCTTGTATTAATTGCAGTACCAATCGCTATTCTATTTGCGAGAATGTACTATGTTATTTTTGAATGGGAATATTACGCGCAAAACCCGAGTCAAATTATTAATATTCGTCAAGGTGGCTTGGCGATTCATGGTGGTTTAATTGGGGCTGTTATTACAGGGGTTCTTTTTGCGAAACGCCGCGGGGTTTCATTCTGGAAGTTGGCTGATATTGCAGCGCCAAGTATTTTACTAGGACAAGCAATTGGCCGATGGGGAAACTTTATGAACCAAGAGGCACATGGTGATGAAGTAACGAGACAGTTTTTAGAAGGCCTTCATTTACCGGATTTCATTATTAATCAAATGTATATTGAGGGTGTGTACTATCATCCGACGTTTTTATATGAATCATTATGGAATTTTGCAGGTGTCATTTTATTACTTGCATTACGAAAAGTGAACTTGCGACGCGGGGAGTTATTCTTCACATATTTAATTTGGTATTCAGTAGGGCGCTTCTTCGTAGAAGGCTTACGTACAGATAGTTTAATGCTAGGACCACTTCGTATCGCACAAGTAATGTCAATTGGACTTGTTGTTATTTCTATTATTTTCATTATTGTGAGACGAAAAATGGGGCAAGCTGATAAAAGATATTCGGAAAATTAGAGAAAAGTAGCATCTTATTATAAGGTGCTGCTTCTTTCATATTCAGGAAAGAGAAGGGACTAAGGCAATGAGAATAAATACAGTGTTATTTGATTTAGATGGGACTTTAATTAATACAAACGAACTTATTATTTCTTCTTTTTTACATGTGTTACATACATATTATCCAAATCAATATAAGCGTGAAGATGTATTGCCATTTATCGGCCCTTCTTTACATGATACTTTCAGCAAGATTAATGAAAACAAGGTTGAAGAGATGATTACATGTTATCGTCAATTTAACCATGATCATCACGATGAATTAGTGGAAGAATATGAAACTGTATATGAAACAGTTCAAGAGTTGAAGAAGCAAGGTTATAAAGTTGGTATTGTTACAACGAAAGCGAGACAAACAGTTGAGATGGGATTAAAGTTGTCAAAGCTTGATGAATTTTTTGATGTGGTCGTGACAATTGATGATGTAGAGCATGTGAAACCACATCCAGAACCACTTCAAAAAGCGCTTGAGTTATTAGATGCGAAACCGGAAGAAGCATTGATGGTTGGGGATAACCATCATGATATTGTTGGTGGACAAAATGCGGGTACGAAAACAGCTGCTGTCTCATGGACGTTGAAAGGTAGAGCGTATTTAGAGGCTTACAAGCCGGACTTTATGCTAGATAAAATGAGTGATTTGCTACCGATTTTGTCTGATATGAACCGTTTATAAAGGTCCAAGTAAGTTAGTAGGGGTGTATTTCCCTACTAACTTACAGTTTCACTTTTTAGTAGAGGAGCGAGTTAAGTGCGACGGACAACGCGCTATCCCGTTTCGGGAGAAAATTCATTATGGAATGTGTATAAAACAGTGTCTTTTTGGAAGGTAATGAAAAACTTTATTATTATCCAAATTGCGCGTTATACACCATTTTTATCCGTCAAGAATTGGTTGTACCGCACATTTTTACGGATGAAAGTCGGAAAGAAAACATCGTTCGCGCTCATGGTAATGCCGGACATTATGTTCCCAGAAAAGATAACCGTGGGAGAGAATTCGATTATCGGCTATAATACAACGCTTTTAGCACATGAATATTTAATTCGCGAATATCGACTTGGAGAGATCGTCATAGGAAATGAAGTGATGATTGGAGCAAATACGACTATATTACCAGGTGTGAAAATTGGGGATTGCGCGATTGTTTCAGCTGGCACACTTGTTCATAGAGATGTCCCAAGTGGTGCTTTCGTGGGTGGAAATCCAATGCGTGTTATTTATACGAAAGAAGAAATGGATGCTAGAGAAGGTTGATGCTAAAAATGTAACATTTCTCTTCTTTTTTAATGAATAAAAAGGAAATAATTGAGTATAATATACTGTTTTGTTTTTTACGGAATCGTTTATACTTATAGATAGAAGAATGTGTGAACGAAGAAAACAAAAAACTGGAGGATATATGGGGAAAAATCAAGGAATATATAAGGAGAACGGACAAGTTATCTCTTTTAATCAATTAGCGGACTTCTTTTATAAAAAAGGGATGAGGGCTTACAAAGGGCAGAAATTGCAAGATGCAATTAAATATTTTCGAAGAGCGGCACAAAGTGAGAAGGAGCCGTTTATTTTATGCCAATTAGCAACAGTATTATCTGAGGCTGGTGAATATCAAGAGTCGAATCAAATCTTCTTTAAGCTTGTTAGATCTAATCCAGAACTTGAACAATGCTATTATTTTATTGCAAATAATTATGCATATATGGGGCTATTTCAGCAGGCGAAAAAGTATGCGGATCGCTATTTAGAAGTTGCAGAAGAGAAGGAATTTGTAGAAGATACATTAGAATTACTTGAAATTATGGAAGAAGAAGCGATGGGTGAGGAAGAGATTGAGGATGAAGATGATCTAATTGTTATGCAGGAAGAAGCGAATCGTTATATTCGTAACGGACAATTGGAAGAAGCAATTGCTACATTAGAAATTGTTACAAAAGATTATCCAGAATTTTGGTCGGGTCATAATAATTTAGCCATTGCACATTTTCAATCTGGTAATGTAGATAAAGCTCTGAAGTTAACGGAAATGATTTTAGAGAAAAATCCTGGTAATATACATGCGCTTTGTAATACGCTTATTTTCCTATATTCAATTGGAGAGCATAAACAAGTAGAAGCGTTAGCGGAGCAGTTAGTTTCAGTATATCCGATTTCGTTCGAGCATCGTTTGAAACTTGGAACGACACTTGCAACAATTGGTCATTTTGAGCCTGCATATAAATGGTTCAAAGTATTAAAGCGTCAAGGATACGAGGGAGACGTTAGTTTTTATTATTGGTTTGCATATTCTGCTTATATGGTGAAAGATCAGCAAGTAGCTGAAAAAATGTGGCAGCATGTTGTAGAATTGCACCCTGATAAAAAGGGAAAAGAACCGTGGAATGCGCTGAATTTAGCAGATGAAGGACAAAACGTATTATTTGAAGAATTACGAAAATCATTTCAGCAAAGTACGACGCTAGAGGAACAAATGCTAGCTTTATATTTAATGAATGAATTGTCAACGCCAGAGAAGGTGGGATTCTTCTTTGATGTAACGCAGGCGAAGAACGGTGTTCCAATCGTATCGCAACTTGCAAAGTATTTCTTTTTACTTAATAGCCATAAGAGCATTCCAGCTGATTTACAGCAATTCGAACAGTGCGCGCAAATTGCGGATGCTTTATATAATTATACGAAAAAAGATGATGAATTAATCGAAGAGTGTTTACAATTTTGGTTTTGTACGTTCATACGTTTATATACATCTGGGGCAGTTTTCACAAATGTATATGGCTGGTCAGCTGCGGTTGAATATATCGTACGCAGCGAACAAGGAAATAAGATGACACAGTCGGAGCTTGGAGATGTATATAATGTATCTGTAGCGACTGTTCGAAAGTATGTGCAGGCTGTTAAGCGTACGCACACATAGGGTAAGCAAATCATTGGGAAAAAAATGATGCTAACAGTATAATGAGGGTAACTTAATTGTGTAGGAATGAATAGGAGTGAATGGTGTGTCAGAAGAAAAAATTTATGATGTCATTATTATTGGTGCAGGACCGGCTGGTATGACAGCTGCAGTATATACATCTCGTGCAAATTTAAGCACATTAATGCTTGAGCGCGGTATCCCAGGTGGCCAAATGGCAAACACGGAAGATGTAGAAAACTATCCAGGTTATGAGTCTATTTTAGGACCAGACTTATCAAATAAAATGTTCGAGCATGCGAAGAAATTTGGTGCTGAATATGCATACGGTGATGTGAAAGCAGTCATCGATGGTAAAGAATATAAAACAATCATTGCTGGTAAAAAAGAATATAAAGCACGTGCAATTATCGTTGCAAGCGGTGCAGAATATAAAAAAATTGGTGTGCCAGGCGAAGCGGAACTTGGCGGCCGCGGTGTATCATATTGTGCAGTATGTGATGGGGCATTCTTTAAAGGAAAAGAACTTGTAGTTATTGGTGGGGGAGATTCTGCTGTTGAAGAGGGTGTGTTCTTAACACGCTTCGCATCAAAGGTAACAATCGTTCACCGTCGTGACACGCTTCGCGCACAGAAAATTTTACAAGACCGTGCTTTCCAAAACGAAAAAGTTGATTTCATTTGGAATCATACTATTAAAGAAATTAACGATGCAAATGGTAAAGTGGGAAGCGTAACACTTGTAGACGTAAACAGTGGAGAAGAGAAAGAAGTCAAAACTGATGGCGTGTTCATATACATCGGTATGTTACCACTATCAAAACCATTTGTTGAACTAGGTATTACAAATGAAAATGGTTACCTTGAAACAAATGAGCGTATGGAAACGAAAGTTCCTGGTATCTTCGCAGCTGGAGATGTTCGTGAAAAAATGCTACGTCAAATTGTAACTGCAACAGGTGATGGTAGTATCGCAGCACAAAGTGCACAACATTACGTAGAAGAATTATTAGAAGAACTAAAAACAGTATCAGAAAAATAAGGGATAACATGCCTTTTGAGAAGAAAGCTACCGATAGGAGCTTTCTTCTTTTCTTGTGAAAATGTCAAAGTTTTGTCAAAAAATATTAGGATTATAAGCTTTCTTATTGATATACTGGAATTTACGGAAAAATCACTATAAGAAATGAGGAATTTATTCAGTATGGAATGGCGTAATATATATCGTGGATTTTGTATGGGCGTTAGTGATTTAATTCCTGGTGTGAGCGGCGGTACAATCGCTGTTGTGTTAGGGATTTATGAACAATTGCTTGCGGCAATTAGTGGGTTCTTTAGTCGTGAATGGAAAAAACATTTAGGGTTTTTAATTCCCCTTGCAGCTGGTGTGGCAGCAGCGTTTTTAACGTTAAGCCACGTTATTAAATATTTACTTGCAAATCATTATGAACCGACTCAATTTTTCTTCCTCGGTTTAATTATTAGCATATTACCGATGTTGATGAGAGAAGCTGATGCAAAGTCTTCGTTTGAAGGTAAGCACATTGTTTTATTAATAGTTGCAGCAATTCTTGTTGCGATTACAGCTTTCTTTAAACCAGATAAAGCAGCAGATCCAATTACGACGTTAACAATTTTAAATGCAATTGGTTTATTTTTCGCAGGATGGATGGCTAGTATGGCTATGTTACTTCCTGGAATTAGCGGATCATTTATTTTATTAATTATTGGTGTGTATCCGACAGCAATTAATGCTTTAACTACACTGAACTTACCTTTAATCGTAGTTATCGGTGCTGGTGTTATGGTAGGATTCGTTGTAAGTAGTAAAGGAATTAGTTTCTTATTAGATCGTTATAAAAGTATGACATTTGCGGCAATTATTGGACTTGTTATTGGCTCGATTGTAATTGTGTTCCCTGGTATTCCAACTGGAGGATTTTCAATTATAAGTTCAATTATTACCTTTATTTTAGGATTTGCGATTGTTACTTATTTCGGTAAGAAATAAGAGCTTTAATCCCCTTGGCGATAAAAATCGTTAAGGGGATTTTTCATGCTATTCATTGAAAATGTAGGCATTTACATTGCTTGTTATAGAAAGCTTTTTTTAAATTGTTGAGTAGCATGTGCTTAGCGAAAGGGGACTGGCTCCTTCGTTGTAGCAAACTGTTTTTGATAGTATAATGAAATGAGTATGCAGTGAGAAATTTACTGCAAGTAGCTGAGGTGAAGAAACATGCAAAGAGTGACAAACTGTGTGTTAATTAGAGATAATGAAGTACTCTTACTCCAAAAACCTCGCCGAAATTGGTGGGTTGCACCAGGTGGGAAAATGGAGCGTGGTGAGACTGTAAGAGATTCCGTTGTTCGCGAGTATCGTGAAGAAACAGGTATTTATTTAAAGAACCCAGCGTTAAAGGGGGTCTTCACCTTTGTCATCCAAGAAGGTGATAAAGTTGTTTCTGAATGGATGATGTTCTCCTTTTTAGCGACAGATTTTGCAGGAGAAAACAAACTAGAGAGCGAAGAAGGCATCATTGGTTGGCATACATTTGACAAAATTGATGATTTAGCAATGGCGCCAGGAGATTATCACATTATTGATTATTTAATTAAAGGAAATGGTATAATCTACGGTACATTTGTATATACCCCAGATTTTGAGTTGCTTTCATATCGATTAGATCCGAGTTAAACCGTCAAGGAGAGGATACGATGACAGAGAATAATGATATAAAAATGGTAATTATTACAGGAATGTCTGGAGCTGGAAAGACAGTAGCTTTACAAAGTTTTGAAGATTTAGGATATTTCTGTGTTGATAATTTACCACCGATGTTATTGCCAAAGTTTATTGAGCTTATGGCGGATTCAAAAGGGAAAATGAATAAAGTGGCACTGGGCGTTGATTTACGTGGCCGAGAGTTTTTCGAACATTTATGGGGAGCACTTGATGATTTATCAGAACGTACATGGATTATTCCTCATATTTTATTCTTAGATGCGAAAGATAGCACGCTTGTAACTCGTTATAAAGAAACGAGACGTTCGCATCCACTTGCACCAACTGGTTTACCGTTAAAGGGTATCGAGGTGGAGCGTGGCCTATTAACTGATATGAAGGCACGAGCGAATATTGTGCTGGATACCTCGGATTTAAAACCGAAAGAATTACGTGAAAAAATTGTTCATCTGTTTTCAACTGAAACTGAGCAAGCATTTCGTGTAAATGTTATGTCATTTGGATTTAAGTACGGTATTCCAATTGATGCAGATTTAGTATTTGATGTTCGTTTTTTACCAAATCCATATTACATTCCACATATGAAGCCATTAACAGGACTAGATGAAGAAGTTTCATCGTATGTGCTGAAATTTAATGAGACGCATAAGTTTTTAGAGAAATTGACGGATCTTATCACATTCATGCTGCCTCATTATAAAAGAGAAGGCAAGAGTCAACTTGTAATTGCAATTGGATGTACAGGTGGACAGCATCGTTCTGTTACGCTTACAGAATACCTTGGGAAACATTTGAAACCAGAGTATAGCGTTCATGTATCTCATCGTGATGTGGAGAAGAGAAAGGGCCATTAAGGGATGAAAAAAGAGAGAAAACCTAAAATTGTTATTATGGGAGGCGGTACTGGACTCTCTGTTTTATTAAGAGGATTAAAACAATATCCGGTTGATATTACAGCAGTTGTTACAATCGCTGATGATGGTGGCAGTTCAGGTAGATTACGTGATGAGCTCGAAATTCCACCCCCAGGTGACATTCGCAACGTACTTGTTGCGTTATCAGATGTAGAGCCGCTGGTGGAAGCTTTATTTCAGCATCGTTTCACAACGGGAGACGGGCTGAAAGGTCATGCGTTAGGAAATTTATTATTGGCGGGTATGACCTCGATTACAGGAGACTTCTTCCATGCAATTACGGAAACGAGTAAAGTGTTAAATGTCAGAGGACGTGTGTTACCGGCAGCGAACCAAAGTGCGGTACTTCATGCGGAACTAGAAGATGGAAAAATTGTAACAGGTGAATCAAAGATTCCTTATTCCGGGAAGAAGATTAACCGCGTCTTTTTAACTCCAGAAGATGTAGAGCCGTTACATGAAACGTTGGCTGAGATTAAACGAGCTGATTTACTTGTTTTTGGTCCAGGAAGTTTGTATACGAGTATATTACCGAATTTAGTTGTTAACAAAATCGGGGACGCTGTTCTTGCTGCAAAAGCGAAGAAGGTATATGTGTGTAATGTTATGACGCAAGCTGGTGAAACGATGGGATATACTGCGTTTGACCATGTGCAGGCGTTACATGATCATTTAGGTAAACCATTTATTGATACTGCAATTGTAAATAACCGTGATATTCCTTGTGAATTACGTCAGTTATATGAGGAAGAAATGTCGGCACCAGTTGTAGTAGATGAAGAGCGTTTTACAGAGAGCAATATTGATGTCATTCAAGATCAATTAGCGAAGTATGAAGATCGTGTTGTAAGACACGATACATTAAAACTAGCTTCTATTTTATATTCACTGTTGTAGATGTGCGTTGCCTCGTTTGAGGTAACGCTCATCATTTCATATAGGACAAGATTTTTGTTCCAAAGTAATCGTATGAGGAGGTGTTGACTGTGTCATTTGCATCAGAAACAAAGAAAGAGTTGACGAATCTTGAGATGAAGGAATGCTGTGAGAAAGCAGAATTATCAGCGTTACTTCGAATGAACGGATCGCTTTCTTTTTCAAATCGTCGTCTATCTATTGATATTCAAACGGAGAATGCGGCAATTGCAAGAAGGATTTATACGCTTTTGAAAAAAGGATATGACGTGACGGTAGAATTACTTGTTCGTAAAAAAATGCGATTGAAGAAAAATAATGTATATATTGTACGGCTTGTTGAGAAGTCTCGCGAAATATTAGCTGATCTTCATATTGTTCGAGACGACTTTTCATTTATTCGAAATATATCACAAGAATTGATTGAGAAGAAATGTTGTAAACGATCGTATTTACGCGGTGCATTTTTAGCAGGTGGTTCAGTAAATAACCCAGAAACATCATCTTATCATTTAGAGGTCTTTTCGTTATATAAGGAACATAATGATGCTATATGTGAACTGATGAACGGATTTGATTTAAATAGTAAGACGTTGGAAAGAAGAAAAGGGTACATTACGTATTTAAAAGAAGCAGAAAAGATTACGGAGTTTTTAAATATTATAGGCGCTCATAATGCACTTTTAAGATTTGAAGACATTCGAATCGTTCGCGATATGCGTAATTCAGTAAATCGTTTAGTGAACTGCGAAACCGCCAATTTAAATAAAACAATTGGTGCAGCGCTAAGGCAGATTGAAAATATCCGTTATATTGATGAGACGGTTGGTCTTGATATATTACCAGATAAACTGCGAGAAATTGCACAATTACGAAGAGATTATCAAGATGTAACATTGAAAGAGTTAGGTGAGATGGTATCCGGGGGGAAAATTAGTAAATCGGGTATTAATCATCGTTTGCGTAAAATCGATGAGATTGCAGAGAAATTACGCGCGGGGGAAACGGTAGCAAAAAAATAAGAGGTTAAAGGGGAAATGGAGCTGTGGTTCAAAAACGAGTTCAGGTTTCATTAAAAAACGGTTTACAAGCACGTCCGGCTGCGTTGTTTGTACAAGAGGCCAATCGCTTTCATGCGGATATCTTCATCGAGAAAGATGGAAAGACAGTGAATGCAAAGAGCATAATGGGGATTATGAGCTTAGCAATTGGAACTGGTAGCATGATAACAATTACAACAGAAGGTTCAGATGCAGAAGAGGCTTTAGAAGCATTAGCTGCATATGTACAATAAGAAGCTATCGCGCGTGTGCGATAGCTTTTTTGTTTTGTTATTTGTTGGCGGGGCCGGGGTATGTAGGCTGTGTATACTTGTTGAAAATTGTCGGTAAGTCGATAAGTTGTGTCGAATCGTCGATATATTGAAATGATCGCCGATATAATTGGAGTTACGGTCGATATATTTGAAAAATCGCCGATATATTTAGGTGGATACTGGGTGGGGTATGCGCGTGCAGAGGTCTAAACATAACAAAAGCGCCCTGTAAGAGGGCGCTTCCGCTTTTAGTTATATCCAGCTCTAGCGGCTGGAATGGTCGGTGGCTTCGCTTCTTCCGACGAGGTAAAAAGCACCTCTTTGTCAGAAGCTCCATCCTCCTCCCATTCTGAACGAGCCGCTTCCACTTTTAATTATTAACGATTTGTAAAGATCTTATCGATTAAACCGTATTCTAAAGCTTTTTCAGCTGTCATGAAGTTGTCGCGGTCTGTGTCGCGTTGTAGTACTTCAAGTGGTTGACCTGTGCGGTCAGCAAGAATTTGGTTTAGTTTTTCACGTAAGAATAGGATACGTTTTGCAGCGATTTCGATTTCAGTCGCTTGACCTTGTGCTCCGCCAAGTGGTTGGTGAATCATTACTTCACTGTTTGGAAGTGCATAACGTTTTCCTTTTTCACCTGCTGCAAGTAAGAATGCACCCATAGATGCAGCCATACCGATACAGATTGTTGATACTTGTGGTTTAATAAACTGCATTGTATCGTAAATTGCCATACCTGCTGTGATAGAACCACCAGGGCTATTGATGTAGATGTGAATATCTTTTTCTGGATCTTGAGATTCCAAGAATAAAAGCTGGGAAACGATTGAGTTAGCTACGTTGTCATCAATTGCACTACCAAGCATAATGATGCGGTCTTTTAATAGTCGAGAGTAAATATCGTAAGCGCGTTCTCCACGATTTGTTTGTTCAATTACTGTAGGAATTAAATTCATCTGTTATTTCCTCCTTCTAAAGCTTTCTTAGTCTTATAATACAATTATGGTCAATAAAGGTCAAACGAAACCACTTTAAATCAAAAAAATATGTAGTTGTACCATGAAATATTCGCTATGTTTTTGAAATTCCCTGCTTATGTATCTTAAACATCATAACCGAATTACATAAATTTAAACGTTATAAAAACTGTAGAAAAAAGAAAAGAACGCCTTTTTACTGAAGCGTTCTTTCACTATCTATTCTTTTAGAAGATAGGTTACTTTATTTAAAATCTTTTCGATTTGTTTCGCGTTTTTACTATACATTTCGCTTGCTGACTTCGACTTTGTTTCTAGGGAAAATAGTTCAAGGTCAGCATGACATTTTTTTAAAGATGCTAATAATAAAGGCTTATTTTGAGGAGAAGGCATTTGCAGTTTGTCATTATAAATGTCGATAGTAAGTTGTCCGTATGAATCCAATTGACCAAGAAAGACATTTTCGATAACAACACCGAGCTTTTCTAGTTCGGAATGTAACCAAGCGCGGTTATGCCCGCTTGCTGAAAGTGGTCCATCTAGTACATTTCCATCCATAATAACAGTTTGCGGTTCTTTTTCATTTGGTACTTTTAAACCGATATCTTTTGCTGTAAGTGGCTGAGCATCTTTCTTTAATAATACATTTAATTCACCGCTCGGTTCTAAGACAGCAAATTCGACTTCGGCTATACTGAATGCACCATTTCCTCTAAGAAGTTCAAGTAACTCATCACTTGTATATTTTTCTTTCTTTAAATTATCTTCAAGTACCTTGCCATCCTTTATTAAAACTGTAGACTTGCCTTCGAAAAAATCTCGAGCAGTTTTATTTTTTAAGGAAAGAATGCCGACGAAAAAAGGTACCGAAGCGAAAATAAGTATGGCAAAGACACCATGGAAAAACTTTTGATCAAGACCTGTAGCTATTTGAGCGGCGATATCACCGATTGTCATTCCCGCTATGTATTCAAAAAAGGAAAGTTGAGAGATTTGTCTTTTCCCTAAACACTTTGTAATAGTGAATAAAATAATTAATATGAATACAGAGCGAAAAATGACAAGTGTCCATTCCGGTAGGTGAGACATAGTCATTTCCTCCAGTCTACTTAAAACCCTTTATATTGAGGTTCTTCACGTTCTAATACTGAAACTCTATCCTGTAAATCAGCGATGACGTTGTCCATTTCTAACATACATTCATGAAATACGCGTTTTGCTTCATCGTCTGTAGAATTTAGCGAAAGGGAGCTTAAGCTTGCTTGAGCTCCCCTTACACTAGCAAGGCAATTTTTAACGCTAGCGATAACAGTCATACAAACACCTCTTATCCTTTCGGTTTAAATAGTAATGCTCCAATGAAGCCGAAAATAATCGCAGCAGATACACCAGCGCTCGTTACTTTAAACATGCCGGTAATGACGCCAACGATGCCATGCTTTGCAGCTTCTTCCATTGCGCCGTGAACGAGTGCATTACCGAAGCTTGTAATAGGTACAGTTGCCCCGGCTCCAGCAAAATCAATTAATGGCTCATACAAATTGAATCCATCTAATATAGCTCCGGCAACAACGAGTGTTGCCATTGTATGGGCGGGTGTTAGTTTACCGACATCAAACATAAGTTGACCAATTACACATATGAGTCCGCCGATGACGAAAGCCCAGAAAAAAATCATTGCGTTGCACCTCCAAATTCAATCGAAACGGCGTGAGCGATACACGGAATCGTTTCTTCTTGTTGGAATGTAAGTGGAGATAGTAAAGCGCCTGTCGCAACAACAAGTATTTTTTTGAACTCTCCTCTTTTCATTCGGTTTAATAAATGACCGTACACGACTGTTGCGGAACATCCCGGTCCGCTAGCACCAGCTATGACAGGTTGTCCTTCTCTATAAATGAGTATGCCGCAATCTTGAAACTGTTCGCTCGTTACTTTTGTTCCGTGTTTATGTAGTAAGTCATAAGCAATTTCGCGACCGACATGTCCAAGATCACCTGTTACAATTAAGTCGTAATAAGAGGCGTCAATTTGGCGTTCGCGTAAGTGGGCTTCAATTGTATCGACGGCAGCGGGAGCCATTGCGCCTCCCATATTAAATGGATCCGTTAATCCCATATCAACCACGCGTCCGATTGTGGCAGATGTTACTCTAGGGCCGTGTCCAGTATCGCTTAAAATAGCGGCTCCTGCTCCGGTTACTGTCCATTGTGCGGTAGGAGGTTTTTGACCGCCGTATTCAGTTGGATAGCGGAACTGTTTTTCTACCGCAGTGTTATGGCTTGATGCCCCGGTTAATAAATATTTTGCGCCTTTTGCATTTACAATACTTGCCCCAAGTGCTAAACCTTCCATAGAAGTAGAACAAGCTCCAAATAATCCGAGATATGGTGTGCCGAGTGTGCGGCAGGCAAAGCTTGTAGGAGTAATTTGGTTAATTAAATCTCCTGCGAGTACGAATTGAATATCGTCTTTACGGAGTTCTGCTTTTTCAGTGGCGCGGCTACAAGCTTCTTCGAACAAAATTTTATGTGCTTTTTCATAGGAATCTTGGCCGAGCCATAAATCTTCATGAAGGATATCGAAGTCTTCTGGAATGTTTCCTTTTGCTTCAAACGGCCCGCCAACGACTCCTGTCGAAATAATAACGGGTTTATTTTCAAATACCCACGTGCGGTGTCCTTGTAACATTTATAGCCCTCCAAATTGAACGAGAATCGTTTTAATAAGTGCGATGACGAAAGCTGAAAACACACCAAACAAAATAACGGAGCCGGCTAATTTAAACATATTTCCTCCAACGCCGAGTACGAACCCTTCTGTTCGGTGTTCGATACATGCGGCAATAACAGAGTTACCAAATCCAGTGACAGGTACAGCTGTGCCTGCTCCAGCAAACTGCCCAAAGCGGTCATATATACCGAAACCAGTTAGTAACATGGAAATGAAAATGAGAGTTGCGACTGTTGGATTTCCTGCTGAACGCTCAGTGAAATCAAAATATGTGATATAAAACGTAGAAATGAGTTGTCCGATGAAGCAAATAAAACCACCGACGAAAAATGCTTTAATACAATTTTTCAAGACAGGGCGCTTCGGTTCTCGTTCTTGCTCGAATTTTTTATACTCTTGTTGTACAGGGGTTAAGTTTTTATCTTTACTAGACATTGCAATCCTTCCTTTTCTATTAAAAAGCGTTAAGTGTTAGACTCCATTTTTTTCCCAATGAATTTTAATTGCTCATTAATCTCATCTTTAGATACTTCTTTTTCCTTAATTTTTCTTTCAAGTTTTTCGAGTAACATAAAGATTTTTTTATCTGTACTTACACGAACATCGAAAGTAGGATGCTCGTCACTTAGCTGCTTTTGGAGCTTCTTACGCAGAGGTTTTAATCCAAATCTTTCATGATGATCAGGTGTAACTGCTATGTAGAGATCTAAATTTGAATTCACTGCTGTGCTTTTTGTAATTTCATTCATAGCGAGAGCCCTTTTCTTGGCTCCTTGTGATATAGATTGATTAAAGGATTCCGTACTCATCTTTGTTAACTTAGGACCTTTTTCTTTCTCCGTTCGTTTTGCTTCTTCTTTCACTTTTTTATCTAAAGGACTATTATCACATCCGGTAAAAGAGCTAAATAGAAGGGCAAATAATGCGGTTATGAGGCCGAGTTTTCGCATAATTATCATTCCGTTTCTATTGCAATATGTAATGTGATAGAAAAAGGATGACTGCATATCATCCTTTTTCTATTTCACAGCATGACGAATACGTTATTGCTGTGAGTATTGTGGTTCTTCTTGTTGGACTTCTTCAACGCGTGGGTTTAAAGAATCGATAATTGTTTGTGTTTGCTGCGCAGCTGTTTGGAAAAGTTGCTTTGCTTGTTGGTTATCCGTATCAAGAGCGAATCCCTCTAAGCTAGCTTGTGCACTTTTTAATCCAGAAACAGTTTGCTTTAGTTTTGTAATTACAGTCATTGAATGAAGCCCCCTTTGGAATATCAATTCAAAGATTATAATTTGTGAATTGATGGGAATTTATGATTGGAAATTTTAGGTTTTTGGAGCTGGAGCTTTGATTTAAGTGTCAATGAATTCTTTGTTGTAGTGGAGCTTTATAAAATGGAAGAGGATGAAATATGATTCATGATGTAGGTATGTTACTTGTTAAAGATTAAGAAGTAACTAAAAATTACATGTGGTTAAATTTCTAGTTGTTTACAAAAAAAATATATCAATAAAATATATATATTTCTAGTCTTGTAGTTATTTTCTATTTAAAATAAAATTTTCTTGTAAAGTAAAAAAAAGGATGTGTTTAATTTGAAAAAAATAATATCTTCATTAATGGTATTAGTACTTATGTTTTCTTTTGGTACAGGAGCATTTGCACAAGTGGAAAATGGAAACTTGGAAGTGCAAGTTTCTGATTATCAAGCTGGACTGTTTGCTGCTCAGTTTGCCACAAAAAACGAATTGGGATTATATGAATATAATGAACAAGAATTAATCGACATAGGGGCATCAGAGCAAGAAGCAACATATATAAAAGAATACTTTGAGAATATGGATGCAGGGCAAGTTCTAATGGTTGAATCAGCAAAAAGAGGAGAAATCCAATATGTATTTCCTGCAATACCAGTAGTTTTAATCCCAATAGGTAAATATCTAATTGGTGCAGTTGGAGCTGTGATTATTAATGAAGTAATTCAATATGGAATTGGGAAAGCTTGTCAAAAATTAAAAGGTAAATATGGTTTCTTTACTGACTTTTGTAAAACTAGAGGGTATATTAAATAGTACAAAGGAGGAAGCTGATGGCTATTACGTTTAAACCATTGTATCTATTTCTAGCTTTGTTATTGGGGCTTTTAACAAGAAGTTTCTTTTCTGGATTACAATTTGATTCTATTGTTATGAATGGTATTTCCTTGCTGTTATTAACAATTTTTTACATAACTATTCTCGTATTGATTTTTCAAATTGTTATTCCGAAGTTAAAATAAAAAAAGAGAGAACTCTTTAGAAACTAGATTGATTTTATCTAGGGGATATAAGGTTCTCTTTTTTTATTGATTTAGCTGGATTTTATTGCTATTATTATGAAAAGAAAATGAAGTGTTTTCTATAATCATGCGCCCATAGCTCAGTCGGATAGAGCGGTGGTTTCCGGTACCACGTCTGCCGGGGGTTCGAATCCCTCTGGGCGCGTTATGTATTGTTGGTGTTACGTGTTGAAAATGGATAGTAAATTTAAAACAACCTCTTGTATGTGATTAAAAATAATCGTGTATAGGGGGTTGTTTCGTTATGCAAAGAATGAAAGTGTGAAATGTAATTTTAATCAGAATAGATTTTGATACTAAAAATTGAACGAGACATATTGCGTAAGCGTATTACTAAGTTGCTGAACGAAGATATGGTACGTAAGATAGTAGTGATTTATAAAGTGATAGGGATAGGGTCGCCGCATTTGCCAGTAAGATGAAGTTTAATAAAAGCGATCATTTTTCGTTGGCACTAAGGGGCTTTCTTGACCCGTTATGAAGGAGAAGAAGAATGAAAAAAGATTCTCGTAAGCTATTTGAGATAAAACCGTTTCTTACATGTATTGAAGAAGAGGAGCGCGGAGAAAAAGTGTATTATGTAATGATGACACATCACAATAATAGTGTGACTCGTCACAAAATAACGAGAGATGATGCATTCGAAATGTTAGTTGCTTATGCAAAAGGAATACCAGAAATCATGGATCTATTCATGGAAGATGAAAATTTCAATGAAGTTTATAAGATAACGGCATCATTAGGTATTTATTGCAGTTAAGAAAAAAGCGCATGCCACAAATTTTATTCAATTGTACGAATAGACCCTGGGCAAAATAACTCATAGGTAATTCAAGTCACGATTTAAAAATTACACAAAGTAGATAAAGTGAAACTTTAATCAGTGGGGTTTTGTTCATCCCCACTGATTATTAGTTGAACCAATCGAGATTTTACGGGCAGTTGACCCGCCACCTAACTTCTTTGCTTCCGCTGAATTTTGAGGTGGGGGTCTTACTGCCCGTTAATGCGGGATAAACAAGGAAGTATTTTTATAGCAAATCGTAACGTTGTGAATTTGGTATGTGTGGCACTCGTAGAGGATACGAATGGAATTAATCTATCAAATGAAAATGCGACAATGGTGAAGAAACGTGTAATATTCGATATGTACTCGCTATTGTAAAAAGGTCTGAACTTACAAATGTAAGTTCAGACCTTTTTTTATTACTACTTGTTATATCTGGTGATAAGATTTACTATTAGTATGTGGTAATAATTTTTGTTGCACTATTATTTTCTTTCAATATTATTCAAATTTCGGTTGTAAGTTGTAAATCTCATTAATACATATAAATTAATAATATTTTGGAATGGGTGTCTGTGATAGCATTCTCCTTTTACCAAACTTATTGTACAATAGAAACAAGGGGGAGATTAGTTTGAAGGCAAGTCTTTTACAAGAACAAAGCTTACGTTTGGCAATGACACAAGAGTTAAGGCAAGCGATTACAATGCTCCAGTATAATGTACAAGAATTATCGGAGTTTTTGTATGAGCAATCGTTAGAGAATCCCCTTATTGAGTTAGGTGGTTTTGAGAGGGAGAAGAAAAAGAGCTCTAACAACAGTAAAAGTACCAGCAAACAAGTCGAGAATCAGATGGAAATCTACAGTGTGGATTCTACAACGATTCAGCAACATTTATTAAATCAAGTACAGTATTATAAAATAGAAGAAGAAGAGCGAAAAGTAGCTTCTTTCATTATTATGAACATGGATGGAAATGGGTATTTACAAGAAACGAACGAAGAGTTAGCGGATCTCCTTTCTGCACCGCTTCATGTAGTCGACCGCTCTGTAGAGTTTGTCCAATCACTCGAGCCAGCAGGGGTAGGAGCACGTAATATTCAGGAATGTCTAATTTTGCAATTGAAGCGCTTACAAAGGCGGAATGGGTTAGCGGAAGAGGTTATAGAGGATCACTTCGCTTATTTCGTGAAGAAAGATTGGCGAAAGCTCGTTCAAGTATTGAAGTGTAGTAATGAGGAATTGCAATCGGCGGTGAACTGTATAACGTCATTACAACCAAAACCAGGTCTTGCGTTTTCTTCTGATAAACCACTTTATATTGTGCCTGATATGGCGGTAAAAAAAGATGGTGATTGTCTCATTTTACAAATGAACGAGAGAAATATGCCGAGAATTGAAATTCATTCTGAGTATAGTGCGCTTCTGAATGATAGTGAGAGTGAAGTAGCATCTTACGTATCAGAAAAGTATCAGCATGTGCAGTGGATTATGCGTAGTTTAAAACAGAGAAAACAAACGCTTCTGCAAGTGATGACTATTATTATGGAAAAACAACGGGATTTCTTCTGGGAAGGTCCAGAACATTTAAAGCCACTTGCTTTAAAAGAGGTAGCGGAAGAGTTAAGTGTGCATGAATCTACAATTAGTCGTGCGACGCGAAATAAATATGTGCAAACACCACACGGTTTATTTGAGATGAAATCGTTCTTTAGTAATGCTGTTTCGACTACTGAAGATGAAGCAGTTTCTACAAAGCGTGTGAAACGATTTATTCAAACGCTTGTTGAGGCGGAGAATAAGAAAAAGCCACTTTCAGATCAAAAGATTTCAAAATTATTAGAAGAAGAGCATGAAATCGTTATTTCTCGAAGAACAGTGGCGAAGTATAGAGAACAAATGCACATTCCAGCGTCATCATTACGAAAAACGATCGGATAGGTGAAGAATATGAAAGTTGTACTGTATACAAAAGAAGATTGTGGCCTTTGCGTGCAGGCGAAACAAGTTTTACAGGAAGTACAATGTGAATATTCTTTTCAAATCGAGGAAATAAATATATATGAAGATAATGACCTTTTAGAAAAATATCACTTAATGATTCCGGTTGTAGAAATAGACGGAAAACAAGTAGAATATGGTAACATTCACAAAGGTGTCATAATAAACTATATAAACAATGCAGTTAAGAGTTGAATAAGTTTCTATCTCCTGTTACAATAATACACGTAGCAGGGATTATTTTTTTAACCTATGTGGGACATAAAATGTCACTACGGGACACAAAATGACCACAAAGGAAAAATGAACCAATGTAGTGAGGAGAAAAGATATGCGCTCATGGATTCAGAACACAAAAAAATTATTACCTGATCTGCTACCTGTTATGCAAACGAGAATGCAAATTCTTCAATACATTAGGCTCATGCAGCCGATTGGAAGAAGAAACTTGTCAGCAAGTCTCGGTATGACAGAACGAGTATTGCGAAGTGAAGTTCAAGTTTTGAAAGAACAAAACTTAGTTCACGTCGCTTCTTCTGGAATGACTTTGACAGAAGAAGGAACAGCTTTAGTTCTTGCTTTGGAAGACTTTATGAAAGAAATTTCCGGGTTAAAGGTTTTAGAAAAGCAACTTAAGGAAACATTAGACTTGGATGAAGTTTTCGTTGTCCCTGGTGATAGTGATGAATCGCCTTGGGTCAAACTGGAGATGGGCCGTGCTTGTGTGACTTGTATAAAAGACCGTCTGACAGCGAATAATATCGTTGCTGTGGCTGGAGGAACTACGCTAGCTGCTGCTGCGGACATGATGCAGCTTGATTGCAAAGATTTACATATGCTATTTGTCCCAGCACGTGGTGGAATTGGAGAGGGCGTCGAATTAGAAGCCAATACCATTTGTGCCAAGATGGCGCAAAATACGATGAGTAATTATCGCTTATTGTATGTTCCAGACCATGTTAGTAGCGAAGCATATGCGTCTATTGTGACAGAGCCTTCCGTGAAAGAAGTTCTTGAGTTGATTCGATCTTCCAATATCGTCATTCATGGAATAGGTGATGCGTTAACAATGGCACGTCGCAGAAATACTTCAGAAGCAGATTGGTTAAAGATTCAAGCAAGCGAAGCAGTAGGCGAAGCTTTCGGTTACTACTTTAATGAACAAGGAAATGTTGTTCATAAAGTAAGAACAGTTGGTATGCAACTTGAGGATTTACAACATGTATCTCACGTTGTTGCAGTCGCTGGAGGTTCTTCAAAGGCAAAGGCAATACAGGCTGTAATTAAACAAGGGCACACTTCAATTCTAATTACAGATGAAGGTGCAGCAAAACAGTTAACAAAGGGTATTACCCTTTAATATAATCCCCCAAGGAGGAAATTCAAATGACTAAAATTGGTATTAATGGATTTGGACGTATCGGACGTAACGTATTCCGCGCAGCTCTTAACAACTCTGAGGTAGAAGTAGTAGCAATCAACGACTTAACAGATGCTAAAACATTAGCTCACCTTTTAAAATATGACACAGTTCACGGAACTTTAAATGCAGAAGTATCTGCTAACGAAAACAGCATCGTTGTTAACGGTAAAGAAATTAAAGTTATCGCTGAGCGTGACCCAGCTCAATTACCATGGAGCGACTACGGAGTAGAAGTAGTAGTAGAATCTACTGGCCGTTTCACTAAAAAATCAGACGCTGAAAAACACTTAGGTGGATCAGTTAAGAAAGTTATCATCTCAGCTCCAGCTTCTGACGAAGATATCACTGTAGTTATGGGTGTTAACCACGAACAATACGATGCAGCTAACCACAACGTAGTATCTAACGCTTCTTGTACTACAAACTGTCTAGCTCCATTCGCTAAAGTATTAAACGAAAAATTCGGCGTAAAACGCGGAATGATGACAACAATTCACTCTTACACTAACGACCAACAAATCTTAGACTTACCACACAAAGATTTACGTCGTGCTCGTGCAGCAGCTGAAAACATGATCCCAACATCTACTGGTGCAGCTAAAGCTGTAGCATTAGTATTACCAGAACTTAAAGGTAAATTAAACGGTGGCGCTGTACGTGTTCCAACTGCTAACGTTTCTCTTGTTGACTTAGTTGTTGAACTTGACAAAGAAGTAACAGTTGAAGATGTAAACGCAGCATTCAAAGCAGCAGCTGAAGGCGAATTAAAAGGTATCCTTGGATACAGCGAAGAGCCATTAGTATCTATCGACTATAACGGATGTACTGCTTCTTCTACAATCGATGCATTATCTACAATGGTAATGGAAGGTAACATGGTTAAAGTACTTTCTTGGTACGATAACGAAACTGGTTACTCTAACCGCGTAGTAGACCTAGCAGCATACATGACTTCTAAAGGTCTTTAATTCTTAATTATATAAGTAATCAATGACAAAACGAGGGAGAGGGTTTGTTCCCTCTCTCTTTTCTTTCGTTTTAAAAGCAAATGTGTTAAGCTTTTGAGTGGGTTTTGTCAATCCTAACTAGTAGTCGGAGGGAAATCCAATGAACAAAAAATCAATTCGTGACGTAGATTTAAAAGGTAAGCGTGTATTTTGCCGCGTTGATTTCAACGTACCTATGAAAGAAGGCAAAATTACAGATGAAACTCGTATCCGTGCAGCTCTTCCTACAATTCAATATTTAGTAGAGCAAGGTGCGAAAGTTATTTTAGCAAGTCACTTAGGCCGTCCAAAAGGTCAAGCGGTAGAAGAATTACGTCTTACTCCAGTAGCAGCACGTTTAGGCGAGCTTCTTGGTAAAGATGTTAAAAAAGCGGACGAAGCATTCGGACCAGTTGCACAAGAAATGGTTGCAGCAATGAACGAAGGCGACGTATTAGTTCTTGAAAACGTACGTTTCTATGCGGGCGAAGAAAAGAACGATGCAGAACTTGCGAAA
This sequence comes from Bacillus sp. CH140a_4T, assembly GCF_008923725.1. GTDB lineage: Bacteria > Bacillota > Bacilli > Bacillales > Bacillaceae_G > Bacillus_A. The sequence continues at coordinate 187,539 of NZ_WBPF01000022.1, read as the reverse complement.
GAATTTGCAGCACTTGCTGATATCTTCGTAAACGATGCATTCGGTGCAGCTCACCGTGCTCACGCTTCTACAGCAGGTATCGCAGACTACCTACCAGCAGTATCTGGATTATTAATGGAAAAAGAGTTAGATGTACTTGGAAAAGCACTTTCTAACCCAGAACGTCCATTCACAGCTATCATCGGTGGTGCGAAAGTAAAAGATAAAATCGGTGTAATTCGTCATCTATTAGACAAAGTAGATAACTTAATCATCGGTGGCGGACTTGCTTACACATTCGTTAAAGCTTTAGGTCATGAAATTGGTCTATCTCTATGTGAAGACGACAAGATCGAACTAGCTAAAGAATTTATGCAACTTGCAAAAGAAAAAGGCGTAAACTTCTACATGCCAGTTGATGTTGTAATCACAGAGGAATTCTCTGAAACTGCAACAACTCAAATCGTAGGTATCGACTCTATCCCTTCTACTTGGGAAGGCGTGGACATCGGTCCTAAAACACGTGAAATTTATGCAGATGTAATTAAAAATTCTAAGCTTGTTGTATGGAATGGACCAATGGGTGTATTCGAAATGACTCCATTCGCAGAAGGTACAAAAGCAGTAGGACAAGCATTAGCAGATGCAGAAGATACATACTCTGTTATCGGCGGTGGTGACTCTGCAGCAGCTGTTGAAAAATTCGGTATGGCTGATAAAATGAGCCACATTTCTACTGGCGGCGGTGCGTCATTAGAATTCATGGAAGGCAAAGAGCTTCCAGGTGTAGTTTGTCTTAACGACAAATAAGTAGCAGCCAAAGAAAAAGGACGGTGCAAAGCATGCGTAAACCAATTATCGCAGGTAACTGGAAAATGAATAAAACTCTATCTGAAGCAGTTAGCTTCGTAGAGGAAGTTAAAGGTCAAATCCCAGCAGCTTCAGCTGTTGATGCAGTAGTTTGCTCTCCAGCTCTATTCTTAGAGCGTTTAGTAGCAGCAACTGAAGGAACTGATTTACAAGTAGGTGCACAAAACATGCACTTCGAAAAAAATGGTGCATTCACTGGCGAAATTAGCCCAGTAGCACTTAGCGACTTAAAAGTAGGCTACGTAGTACTTGGCCACTCTGAGCGTCGTGAAATGTTTGCTGAAACAGACGAGTCAGTAAACAAAAAGACTCTTGCAGCATTTGAACATGGTTTAACACCAATCGTATGTTGTGGTGAGACTTTAGAAGAGCGCGAAAGCGGAAAAACATTTGATCTAGTAGCAGGTCAAGTGACAAAAGCACTTGCAGGTTTAACAGAAGAGCAAGTTAAAGCAACTGTTATCGCTTATGAGCCAATCTGGGCTATCGGTACAGGTAAATCTTCTTCTTCTGCAGATGCAAACGAAGTATGTGCGCACATCCGTAAAGTTGTTGCAGAAGCTGTTTCTCCAGAAGCTGCAGAAGCTGTTCGTATTCAATACGGCGGTAGCGTAAAACCAGAAAACATTAAAGAGTATATGGCACAATCTGACATCGACGGCGCTTTAGTTGGCGGTGCTAGCTTAGAGCCTGCTTCGTTCTTAGGTCTTCTGGGGGCGGTAAAATGAGAAAGCCAACAGCTTTAATCATTCTTGATGGTTTCGGACTACGTGAAGAAACTCATGGGAATGCTGTAGCACAAGCTAAGAAACCTAATTTTGATGGTTACTGGAACAAATTCCCTCACACAACGCTTACAGCTTGTGGTGAAGAAGTAGGTCTTCCAGAAGGTCAAATGGGTAACTCTGAGGTTGGTCACTTAAATATCGGTGCAGGCCGCATCGTATATCAAAGCTTAACACGCGTAAACGTTGCAATTCGTGAAGGTGAGTTCGATCAGAACGAAACTTTCCAAAATGCAATTAAAAGCGTAAAAGAAAAAGGTACTGCTCTTCATTTATTCGGTTTACTTTCTGATGGTGGTGTGCACAGTCACATGAACCATATGTTTGCTCTTCTTCGCTTAGCAGCAAAAGAAGGCGTGGAGAAAGTTTATATCCATGCATTCTTAGATGGCCGCGATGTTGGACCACAAACAGCAAAAGGTTATATCGATGCAACGAATGAAGTAATTAAAGAAACAGGAGTAGGACAATTCGCGACTATCTCTGGTCGTTATTACTCCATGGACCGTGACAAGCGTTGGGATCGCGTAGAAAAATGTTACAGTGCTATGGTGAATGGTGAAGGCCCTACTTATAAATCAGCAGAAGAGTGTGTAGAAGACTCTTATGCGAACGGTATCTATGATGAATTCGTATTGCCGTCTGTAATTGTTAACGAAGATAACACGCCAGTTGCAACAATCAATGATGATGATGCAGTTATCTTCTATAACTTCCGTCCAGACCGTGCAATTCAAATTGCTCGTGTATTTACAAACGAAGACTTCCGTGAGTTCGATCGTGGTGAAAAAGTACCTCACATTCCTGAATTCGTTTGTATGACACATTTCAGTGAAACTGTAGATGGTTACGTGGCATTCAAGCCAATGAACCTTGATAACACATTAGGTGAAGTTGTTGCGCAAGCGGGATTAAAGCAACTTCGCATCGCGGAAACTGAAAAGTATCCGCACGTTACATTCTTCTTTAGCGGTGGTCGTGAGGCTGAATTCCCAGGAGAAGAGCGTATTTTAATTAACTCACCGAAGGTTGCAACGTATGACTTGAAACCTGAAATGAGCATTTACGAAGTAACGGACGCTTTAGTAAATGAAATCGAAAATGATAAACATGATGTTATCATTCTTAACTTTGCAAACTGTGATATGGTTGGCCATTCTGGGATGATGGAACCAACAATTAAAGCAGTAGAAGCAACTGACGAATGTTTAGGAAAAGTTGTAGAAGCGATTCTTGCAAAAGATGGTGTAGCACTTATTACTGCTGACCATGGTAATGCTGATCAGGAGTTAACTGCTGATGGTGGACCAATGACAGCTCATACAACTAACCCGGTTCCTTTCATCGTTACAAAAAATGATGTAGAGCTTCGTGAAGGTGGTATTTTAGGAGATATCGCTCCAACAATGCTTACGCTTTTAAATGTGGAACAACCGAAAGAAATGACAGGTAAAACAATTATTAAATAATTTGCTTATATAAAAAGGAGAGAATTTATTATGTCAACAATTATTGATGTTTATGCTCGCGAAGTCCTTGACTCTCGTGGTAACCCAACTGTAGAAGTAGAAGTTTACACAGAAAGCGGCGCTTTCGGACGCGCTATCGTACCAAGTGGTGCATCTACTGGTGAGCACGAAGCAGTAGAATTACGTGACGGTGACAAATCTCGTTACCTTGGTAAAGGTGTTCTAAATGCAGTAAACAACGTTAACGAAGCAATCGCTCCAGAAATCGTTGGTTTCGACGTAACTGACCAAGCTGGTATCGACCGTGCTATGATCGAATTAGATGGCACTCCAAACAAAGGTAAACTAGGCGCTAACGCTATCCTTGGTGTATCTATGGCAGTAGCTCACGCAGCAGCTGACTTCGTAGGTCTTCCATTATACCGTTACCTTGGTGGATTCAATGCAAAACAATTACCAACTCCAATGATGAACATCATCAACGGTGGTTCTCACGCTGATAACAACGTAGACTTCCAAGAGTTCATGATCTTACCAGTTGGTGCTCCAACATTCAAAGAATCAATCCGTATGGGTGCTGAAGTATTCCATGCACTTAAAGCTGTATTACATGACAAAGGTCTTAACACTGCAGTAGGTGACGAAGGTGGATTCGCTCCAAACCTTGGTTCTAACCGTGAAGCATTAGAAGTAATCATCGAAGCTATCGAAAAAGCTGGTTACAAAGCTGGCGAGAACGTATTCTTAGGAATGGACGTTGCTTCTTCTGAGTTCTACAACAAAGAAACTGGTAAATATGACCTTGCAGGCGAAGGCCGTACTGGCTTAACTTCTGCAGAAATGGTTGATTTCTACGAAGAGCTTTGCAAAGACTTCCCAATCATCTCTATTGAAGATGGTTTAGACGAAAACGACTGGGATGGTCACAAATTATTAACTGAGCGTATCGGTGATAAAGTACAATTAGTTGGTGACGACTTATTCGTAACTAACACGCAAAAACTTGCTGAAGGTATCGAAAAAGGTATCTCTAACTCAATCTTAATTAAAGTTAACCAAATCGGTACTTTAACTGAGACTTTCGAAGCTATCGAAATGGCTAAACGTGCTGGTTACACAGCAGTTGTATCTCACCGTTCTGGTGAAACTGAAGATGCTACAATCGCTGACATCGCAGTTGCAACTAACGCTGGCCAAATCAAAACTGGTTCTATGAGCCGTACTGACCGTATTGCTAAGTACAACCAATTATTACGCATCGAAGACGAACTAGGCGAAATCGCTGTTTACGATGGTATCAAATCTTTCTACAACATCAAACGATAATTGTAGAAAATAACGACAGACCGTGAGAAATCACGGTCTGTTTTTTTATGTTAAAACTCTTCACCCGTCATAAGTGACATGAAATGTTGAAAGAAACGGTTATAATCGAAATCAATTGCGATTTGGTGACTCGGCCAATCAATAAATGGCTTAGATTCTCCTAAAGAGCGAAATTCCCCTATGCTTGCTCCTTGTGCATAGGATTCCGTCATGACAACGATAGGTGATTTGTGATACGTAAACATAGAGTTATCAAGTAAAGCGAGAATTGGCATCGTGTCATGGAAGGGGCTTCCTTTTAAATTCGGCAGGGCATCTTTATAATATCCGTAGTAATAATGATCGAATAACGGTTTGACGAGTGGGGCTTTTCCTTTCGCTTCAATGTATTCAGCCATTTCTGGTGTAATGACAGAATACTGGGTGACGTTTAACGGATATATATATATGTTAGCTGTGGATTGAAGGACTATATTAGCGGCAGTAGGATCCCCATAAAAGTTCGCTTCAGAAATAGGAGTCACATTACCAGGATGTAAAAAGGCACCGCCCATTACGTAGTAAGATTTAATTTGCTTCATTAGCTGTTTGCATACGATGAATAAAATTGCTAGGGAGGTAAGTCTTCCTAAACTTACAATGATTAATTCATCTTTATACTGTTCAATCAGAGGAATAACTTCAAAGAAATTCTCCATTTCTCCGTTAGTCACATTTCCCTTTGGAATAATGGGACCAAGCCCTTGTTTCCCGTGTACATCTGTAAAAAAAGCGGGAGGAGCACCAGTAAGTGGACGTTCTGCTCCACCAAATATCTTGATATTTCTATCCTTTGCTTCGTTCGTAAGAAAATGAGCATTTTGTACGGCCATCTCTTTTGGAACATTGCCGTAATCAGCAACAATGCCGATGATTTCTATTTCATCGATAAAGAATGCTAAGAGGAGAGCCATCGTATCATCAATCCCAGGATCACAAAAAATAAGAACTTTTTTTGGCATATGTTCACCACCTATCTTATTTATCCCACTTTAATGGGCAGTAAGACCCCCACCTCAAAATTCAGCGAAAGCAAAGAATTTAGGTGGGGGATCAACTGCCCATAAAAGTCCGATTGGTGAAGGCTAATAATCAGTGGGGGATGAAGAAAACCCCCACTGATTAAAGTTTCACTTTATATATATGTAAGCTTAAGGATAAAAAGATTATTTTATTGAAATAACAACGCAACAAATTCAGAAAATAAAAACTTTTTATATTAGGTCAAGGTTTTTGACTTAATTTCCACTTAAAAATGCAGTCATATCAAGGGTGTAAGCGTATAACATAGGCCGTTTTTGCTGTCAAGTTGATAAATTGCAGCTTTTTACAATTTATACTATGATAAAGATATTAACAGAAGATCGTATAAACATGAGGGATGATGAACATGAAATTTACAAAGATTCTTGTCCAAATTGCTGCTCTTTACGTTTTTTATATGGTTGGAACTTGGGTACAAGAAGTGTTAAATATTCCGATTCCAGGAAGTTTGATTGGAATGTTCCTCTTAATTGTTTTACTTAGCCTAAAAGTTCTTCCAGTGAAATGGTTCGATTTAGGAGCAGAAACACTCGTAGCTATTATGCCGTTTTTATTAATTCCGCCAACGCTTGGCCTAATGAATTACGGTGCTTTTTTTATGAGTAAAGGAATTTCTCTTTTCATTACAATTGTAGCGAGTACATTTTTAATTATTATTGTCGCAGGACATACAGGACAATATCTTGCGAATAGAAAGGAAAGAGAATCGAGATGAGCCAAATATTAATCGGAATCGGTTGGGTTCTTTTTACGGTGCTATTATACCAATTATCTAAAAAAATCTATAAATTATTTCCAACACCATTCACCATTCCAATGCTTGTAGCAACAGGATTAATGGCTTTCTTATTTATCATGCTTGATATACCATATCAACATTATATGGAAAGCGGTGGTGGCTGGATTGCAAAACTGCTGGGACCCGGTGTTGTAGCATTTGCCATTCCTCTTTATAAACAACGTCACGTTCTGCAAAAATATGTTGTACCGATTGCTGGTGGTGTATTAGTAGGGACAACAGTTGCAATAGCGAGTGATTTTGCCATCGCATCACTTATGGGAACAGATAAAAGCTTAATTTTATCTTCTTTACCAAAATCGGTGACAATGCCAGTTGCGATGAGTGTTTCAGAGCAAGTTGGTGGTGTACCGTCATTAACAGCAGCTTTCGTTGTTATCGCAGGTATTACTGGAACGATTACCGGCCCGCTTTTATTAAAATGGAGCCGTGTTACAAACTCAGTTGGTAAAGGTATCGGATTTGGATGTGCTTCTCATATTATGGGTGTAATGAGAGCGATGAAAAATAATGAACATGAAGGTGTTATTGGATCGGTAACAATGACATTAACAGCAATTTTGACATGTTTGCTCGGGCCGTTATTTGCAATGATGTTTATGTAATAGAAGAAAAGCGAGAGCGACTCTATAGCTCTCGCTTTTCTATAGAATTTATGCTACAGTTAAAATAACTGAATCTTTGTAGGAGGTACGCCAAGTGCATACGTTATTATCCGTTTTACTTATTATTGTATCGATTTTAATGATTGTTATGGTACTTATGCAGTCTAGTAATAGCTCAGGCCTTTCAGGTGCAATTTCAGGCGGTGCAGAGCAATTATTTGGTAAGCAAAAAGCACGTGGAATTGAAGCAGTATTAAACCGTATTACAATTGTTTTAGCTGTTCTATTCTTCGTATTAACAATTGCTGTTACGTACTTAAATTTATAGAATTGAAAGAAGAAGCGTTAGTAAGATGTACTAATGGTTCTTCTTTTTTTATTTTGCTATTTGAAAGATGTTTCTAATTAGATTATAGAAATATAAATATGGTACACTAAGATATAGAAAGAATACGACTAGATTACAGAAGAGAAAGAGGAGAAGTACATGATGAAATTAGCATCTCCGAAACCATTTACATTTGAGGGTGGAGACCGCGCTGTTTTATTACTACATGGTTTCACAGGAAACTCAGCTGATGTACGTATGTTAGGGCGTTTCTTAGAAAAGAAAGGCTACACTTGTCATGCACCAATTTATAAAGGGCACGGTGTACCACCAGAAGAGCTTGTGCATACAGGTCCTGAAGATTGGTGGCAAGACGTAACGGAGGCATATCAGCTTTTAAAAGATAAAGGCTTTGAGAAAATTGCTGTTGTTGGATTATCACTTGGCGGAGTATTTTCTTTGAAATTAGGTTATACAGTGCCGGTTTTAGGTGTAGTACCAATGTGTGCACCAATGTATATTAAGAGTGAAGAAACGATGTACCAAGGTATATTGGCATATGCCCGCGAATATAAAAACCGTGAGCAAAAATCACCAGAGCAAATCGAACAAGAAATGTTGGAATTCCAAAAGACACCGATGAATACATTAAAAGCATTACAACAATTAATTGCTGACGTACGTAACAATGTGGATATGATTTATGCACCGACATTTGTTGTACAAGCACGTCATGATGAAATGATTAATACAGATAGTGCTAACATTATTTATAACGGTGTAGAATCTACGTTAAAAGACATTAAATGGTATGAAGACTCTACGCATGTCATTACACTTGATAAGCAACGTGACGAGCTACATGAGGATGTATATAACTTCTTGGAGCAACTAGATTGGTAAGATCTAGTTGCCTCTTTTTTTCATAAGGAATTTTTTGTGAAAACTGTAAAAATCATTAGGGGAGTATTAAAGTTTCGCTTTATACATCCCCAGTCTTTCGGATACACTAAATAATATAAGGGTTTAAAGGAGGTATTTCTGCTTGGAAGAAATCATACAAGAAAATATTGATAAGTTGTTATTATTTATGAGAGAAGAAGCGTATAAACCGCTAACGATACAAGAGTTAGAAGAGGCATTTGGAATTGAAGGTTCTGAGGGCTTTAAAGATTTTGTAAAGGCACTTGTAACGATGGAAGAGAAGGGGCTTGTTATCCGTACCCGTAGTAACCGTTACGGTCTTCCTGAAAAGATGAATTTAGTGCGTGGTAAATTAATTGGACATGCACGTGGCTTTGCATTCGTTGTACCAGAAGAGAAGAAAACGGGAGATGATGATCTTTTCATCCCGCCTACAGAGTTAAACGGTGCACTTCATGGTGATACAGTATTAGCGCGTGTTAGCGCACAAACAAGTGGATCACGCCAAGAAGGTTCAATTGTACGTATTTTAGAGCGCGGCACGAAAGAACTAGTTGGTACATATACAGAATCGAAAAACTTTGGATTTGTTATACCTGACAATAAGCGCTGGACGAGTGATATCTTTATCTTGAAAAGTGCATCAATGGGTGCTGTAGAAGGCCATAAAGTAGTTGTGAAAATTACGAGTTATCCAGAGAATCGTTTAAGTGCAGAAGGTGAAGTTATTCAAATTCTAGGTCATAAAAATGATCCAGGAGTAGATATTTTATCAGTTATCCATAAACATCATCTACCTTTAGCGTTCCCTGAAGAAGTGATGGAGCATGCAAACAGTGTACCAGAAACGATTTCTGAAGAAGATTTAAAAGATCGCCGTGACTTGCGTGACCAAATGATCGTAACGATTGACGGTGCAGACGCGAAAGATTTAGATGATGCTGTTACAGTAACGAAGCTTGAGAACGGTAACTACAAGCTTGGTGTTCATATCGCGGATGTAAGTCATTACGTTCAAGAAGGTTCTCCAATTGATGTAGAAGCAGCGGAGAGAGCGACGAGTGTATATCTTGTAGACCGTGTAATTCCGATGATTCCGCATCGTCTATCTAACGGTATTTGTTCGTTAAACCCGAAAGTAGACCGTCTGACGTTATCTTGTGAAATGGAAATCAACAACCTAGGTGACGTTGTAAAGCACGAGATTTTCCAAAGTGTGATTAAAACGACAGAGCGTATGACGTATGCTGACGTAAGAAGCATTTTAGAAGATGAGGACGAAGAGTTAATCAAACGCTATGAGCCGATCGTACCGATGTTTAAAGAGATGGGGCAATTGGCACAAATTTTACGTGAAAAACGTATGCGCCGCGGTGCAATCGACTTTGACTTTAAAGAAGCTAAAGTATTAGTAGATGAAGAAGGAAAACCGACAGATGTTGTCATGCGTGATCGTTCTGTATCAGAGAAGTTAATTGAAGAATTTATGCTTGTTGCGAACGAAACAGTAGCAGAGCATTTCCACTGGATGAACGTACCATTCATGTACCGTGTCCATGAAGATCCGAAAGAAGATAAGCTGGAACGTTTCTTCGAGTTTGTAACAAACTTCGGATATGCAGTAAAAGGACGTGCGAATGAAATACATCCTCGTGCGCTGCAACAAATTCTTGAAATGGTTCAAGGACAGCCGGAAGAAGTAGTTATTTCAACAGTAATGCTTCGTTCAATGAAGCAAGCGCGTTACGATGCGGATAGCTTAGGACATTTCGGTTTATCAACTGAGTTCTACACACATTTCACATCACCAATTCGTCGTTATCCAGATACAATCGTTCATAGATTAATTCGTGAATACATTATTAACGGTAAAGTCGACAACGAAACACAAGCAAAATGGCGTGAAAACTTACCTGAAATTGCAGAGCACTCTTCTAATATGGAACGTCGTGCTGTTGAAGCAGAACGTGAAACAGACGAAATGAAAAAAGCAGAGTATATGGTTGATAAGATCGGCGAAGAGTATGATGGTATGATTAGCTCTGTAACAAACTTCGGTTTATTCGTAGAGCTTCCAAATACAATCGAAGGTCTTGTACACGTTAGCTACTTAACGGATGATTACTACCGTTATGACGAGAAACATTTCGCAATGATCGGAGAACGTACAGGTAACGTATTCCGCATCGGAGACGAAATTACAATTCGCGTTATTAACGTAAACAAAGACGAGCGTGCAATCGACTTTGAAATCGTTGGCATGAAAGGTACGCCTCGTCGTAAGTTCAAAGATCGTCCAGTCGTTATCGAACAGCCAAGAACAGGTAGAAAGAAACGCGGTGGACGTAGCGAGCGCAGTGATGAGCGCGGCGGAGAACGTGGTACAGGTAGAAAATTCGACCGTGGTGGCAAAGGAAAAGGAAGAGGATCAGCTTCTGCTTCCACTTCCACGTCCGCTAGTCAGCCAGGGAAAAAAGATGGTAACGGTAAGAAGAAAAAAGCATTCTTCGAAAATGTACCAGGATTCAAGAAGAAAAAGAAAAAGCGTAAGTAAGAAAAGGAGGGCTTCGCTTTGATGAAAAGCGGGGCTTTTTCTTTTTTTATTGGTGGCTTGAGAGCGAGCCACTTTCGCTTTTTGTTCACATTTGTTACAATAGTAAAAATAGAGGAGGGACGTTATATGCCAAAGGGTACAGGTAAGGTTATTGCACAAAATAAAAAAGCATTTCATGATTATTTCATCGAAGAAACATACGAGGCAGGGCTTGTCCTTCAAGGAACGGAAATTAAGTCGATTCGCGCTGGACGCGTGAACTTGAAAGATGCGTTTGCACGTGTACATAATGGTGAAGTATGGGTTCATAATATGCATATTAGTACATATGAGCAAGGGAATCGTTTCAATCATGATCCACTTCGCACGAGAAAGTTACTTCTTCATAAAAAAGAAATTGAGAAGTTAACGGGTGCTTCAAAAGAAACAGGCTACGCATTAGTTCCAGTTAGAATTTATTTAAAAAATGGATTCGCGAAAATGGCACTTGGTTTAGCAAAAGGTAAAAAGCAATATGATAAGCGTAACGATTTAAAAGAGAAAGAAGCAAAACGTGAAATTGCACGCGCGTTCCGTGATCGTCAAAAGATGTAATACAGATATTTACATTTGTAAAACGACGCGCGTATGTTATAATAACTTATGTAAGATTGTTGCACATTGAAAAACAGCTCTTAGTAGCTATCACGATATTTTCTTCGTATGCTCCATTTTTATCATGGGGACGTTACGGATTCGACAGGGATAGTTCGAGCTTAGGTTGCGAGTCGAGGGGATCGGCCTCGTTAAAACGTCAAAGCCTATAATTGGCAAACAAAACAATCTTTCTTTAGCTGCTTAATTGCACTAAAGGTTCCTCCCTCCATCGTCCATGTGGTAGGGTAAGGGACTCAAACTAAGTGGACTACGCCGGAGTTCGCCGTCTGAGGGCGAAGGAAGAGAACAATCAGACTAGCAACTTGGAAGCCTGTCGATAGGCCGAAGAGTTCGCGAAATGCTAATATATCGACTACACTCGTAGAAGCTTAAGTGCCGATATTTTTGGACGTGGGTTCGACTCCCACCGTCTCCACCAATACATATTTGGTGGTTTTTTATTTTGTATGATATGAACCATAACTTTGCCATTTTGGCAAGGTTATGGTTCTTTTTGTTTTGTTATTTATAAAATACTCAAGTTGAGGACTGTACCCTTGAAACAGAAAATGAAAACATCGTTATTGATGATAAGCAGGTAGATACTATAGATACCTTTAATGATTACATGGTCTATATTTAAATCTTCATATCTTTTGTGTTTTCACCCGTATCTATTGTAAGATTATATAGAGTTCTCCTAATAAGCTGTTATAATGGTTTTTTTAGGAATTTAATATGTATAAATCTTAAATTATTTTTTTGAGATAATTTTTTATCTAACCAAGTTATATTGAAGTAGAGGTGAACCATCGGTGAGGCAGGTGTTAGTAATTAAGAATGAAAGGTCTTTAGCGAAGAAAATCGTAAGCGGTCTAACGCAAGAAGGCCATTTCATTTTAAAACTTCACAATGAAAACCAAGGTTTAAATATAGTATACGAACAAGATTGGGATATTATCATATTGGACTGGGATTCATTAAGTATGTCCGGACCAGAAATTTGCAGACAAATACGACTTGTTAAAACGACGCCGATTATTATTGTGACCGACAATATTTCTAGCAAGGATTGCATAGCAGGGTTACAAGCAGGGGCAGATGATTATATAAGAAAACCATTTGTGAAAGAAGAATTAGTAGCAAGGGTTCAAGCTATTTTAAGGAGAAGTGACTATATCCAGCAAAATGGGACAAGCTTTTTTCAGTTTAAAGACCTCTTTGTTGATGCATCTAGCAATATTGTGAAAAAAAGTGGCGAAAACCTCGTGCTTACTAAGCGCGAGTACGATTTACTTGTATTTTTAATCAAGAATAAAAATACAATATTGAGCCGTGAAATGCTTTTGAACCAGGTTTGGGGAGATAACGTAGTAGTAAATCCAAATGTAGTAGACTTATATATTGGGTATGTCAGAAAAAAGTTAAAGTGCGAGAAGAAAGACAGATATATTCAAACGATACATGGCAGAGGCTATTCAATGGTTGATTGATAGTAGAAAAAAATGAGTAAAACTATTTGATTATCAGTTTTACTCGTTTTTTTCTATTAAATCTGATAATCAAATAGTGTCTGAGAAATATTAAATGCCCGATTGGTGAGGGCTGATTAAAGTTTCACTTTATAAGAGGTGCGCATCTATTGGTTAGTGCGGAGGGGATGACTCTAGCACGCCTTAGTTGAGGCCCTATCTAATTTATTTTTAATTTAATTAACTCACACCATTCACAAGATTTTCACATAATTAACGACTATACTTATTATCAGGATGTTCAAATGAAAATGATTATCAATAGCAATTTAGATGTATAAACGTTACTATCTAATTTAATCTATGGACTTTATCATTTTCGAACTAAATTACATAATAAGGAGTATACGTATGAAAAAAACTATGCTTTTAAAATTAGTAAGTATTTTAGCAATCTTCACTTTAATGTTAGTAGCTTGCTCAAATCCAAGTAATGACACGAAAGAGTCGAAGGCTAATAAAGAGAATGGTAGTGATAAGCCAAAAATGGTTGAAATCACTGATGCACACGGAACTGTTAAAGTACCAGTAAATCCAAAGAATGTAGTTGCTTTGGATAATAGAACTTTTGAAACTTTAGCTGATTGGGGAATTAAATTAGCGGCTGCTCCAAAGGATATCATGCCTGCGGATTCAGCATATAAAAAAGATGATTCAGTTAAAAATATCGGGAATCACCGCGAACCAAATCTTGAAATTATTGCAGCGGCAAACCCTGACCTTGTAATCGTTGGTCAAAGATTTGCTGATCATTACGAAGAAATCAAAAAATTAGTGCCAAATGCAGCTGTTATTGATCTTAATTTTGATGTTTCTGAGAAATCTACTACGCCTGGAAAAAATTTAGTAGATGGACTTAAAAATTCTACAACTACTCTAGGAAAAATCTTTGATAAAGATAAAGAAGCTAAACAATTAGTAGCTGATTTTGATAAATCTATTGAAAAAGCAAAATCTGCTTATAACGGAAAAGATAAAGTTATGAGTGTTATCGTTACTGGTGGGAATATTGGTTTTGCTGCGCCGCACTCTGGTCGTGTTTGGGGACCAATGTATGAAATTTTCGGTTGGACTCCAGCATTAGAAGTGTCTAATTCTACTGCAGGTCATAAAGGTGATGACGTTTCTGTTGAAGCTATTGCACAAACAAATCCTGATTGGCTTTTCGTATTAGATCGTGATGCTGCAACATCTGATGCAGCTAAGTCAACACCTGCCAAGGATGTTATTTCTAAATCACCAGCTCTTCAAAACACAACTGCTGTTTCTAAAAAACAAGTTGTTTATGCACCAGAAGATACTTACACAAATGAATCAATTCAGACTTATGTAGAGTTATTTGGAAATCTTGCAAAAACTTTAGCTAAGTAGTGTAAAGGGGTACGAAACAGTGTCAAAAAATATGATTTCTAGGGTTGAGAATATTTCTCAACCCCAGTTTTATAATCACAATAAAATATGGACAAAACCTTTTATAATAGCGGTTATAGTTGTTATCATTTTAGGGGTTATATCACTGTTTACTGGAGTTTATGATCTTCGTGGACAAGAGGACGGAATGGAGATGTTTTTCATCACTCGTGTTCCGAGAACAGTTGCATTAATGCTTACTGGAGCTGCAATGGCGATGGCAGGACTCGTAATGCAACTCATTACACAGAATCGCTTTGTTGAACCTACTACAACGGGTACTATCGAATGGTCAGGCTTAGGCCTGCTTTTTGTGTATTTATTATTTCCTGCCCCGACTTTAGTTCAAAGAATGACTGGTGCAATCATTTTTTCTTTTATAGGAACTATGATTTTCTTTCTATTTTTAAGAAGAGTTAAGCTTCGTTCGTCTTTAATTGTCCCGATTATTGGATTGATGCTCGGAGCAGTTATTTCTGCAGTGTCTACTTTTTTGGGACTTCTTTTTCAAATGACGCAAAGTATTGAAACTTGGTTCGTAGGTTCATTTGCTAACATTCAGGTGGGAAGGTATGAATATTTATGGCTGATTGTTATCATTACTTTGCTTATTTTTATGTATGCGAATAGATTGACTTTAGCTGGACTAGGAGAAGATGTCGCAACAAGCCTTGGCGTTAATTACAATAGAATTGTTCTTTTTGGGACGGGCCTTATCTCTGTTGCGGTTGGAATTGTTGCAGCTGTTATTGGACACTTACCTTTCTTGGGATTAATTGTGCCAAATATTGTTTCCATGTTTAGAGGTGATGATCTTAGAAGTAATTTACCTTGGGTTTGTGTGATTGGAATGGGGACAATAACTGCCTGTGACATCATTTCTCGAACAATTATAAAGCCTTTTGAAGTACCTGTTTCTTTAATACTTGCAACAGTGGGAGCGGTCGTGTTTATTACTATTCTATTGAGACAAAGAAAACCAAGGAGGCTGCGATGATCACATTAGACTATAAAAATAAAGAAAATGTCGAAATCGATTCTAGCCTTCATAATGAAAGTAGATCAGCTAGTGCTTTTCGTTCTAAAAAGGAAGCAAGACGTTATTGGATTTTACTCATAACATTGATTGCTTTAGGTCTCCTTTCTTCATATGGACTTTTAGTTTATAACAACCCAGTTCCGATAGATTCACCTTCTTTTATCCCAGTTGTTAAGAGAAGGATAGTAGCTATTGTTGCGATGATTATTGCTGCAGTTTGCCATAGCTTATCGACAGTTGCTTTCCAATCTATTACGAATAATAAGATTATTACTCCTTCACTTTTAGGTTTCGAATCACTTTATTCAGCAATTCAAACGAGTACAATATTCTTCTTTGGTGCTAGTGCATTAATAAATTTTAATGGAATTGGATCATTTTTATTTCAAGTTGTTGTGATGGTCTTCATGAGTTTGATACTTTATGGATGGTTACTTTCCGGTAAATACGGGAATTTACAACTTATGCTTTTAGTTGGAATTATTATTGGTACCGGGCTAAATTCTGTGTCAACTTTCATGAGAAAACTACTTGCGCCTTCAGAATTTGATATTTTACAAGCGAGATTATTTGGTTCTGTTAATCATGCAGACCCTGCATATTTTCCTATTGTAATTCCTATGATCATAATTGTAGCAGTATTAATTTTTGCTCATTCTAAGAAGTTGAATGTTTTGTCATTAGGAAAGGATGTTGCTACTTCTTTTGGGGTTAAATATCAACCTAGTGTAATTTATACGCTTGTGTTAGTTGCTATTTTGATGTCTATCTCAACAGCTCTAATTGGGCCACTTACTTTCTACGGCTTTTTAGTAGCAACTTTGAGTTATCAGGCGGCGTCAACTTATGATCATAGATATATTTTCCCAATGGCTTTTGCTATAGGATTTTTAATAATGACGAGTGCATACTTTTTAATGTATCATGTATTCCATGCTCAAGGTGTAGTTTCAGTTATTATTGAATTATTTGGTGGAATCATATTCTTAACTATAGTTTTAAGGAAGAGGGCTTTATGATAAAAATAGATAATGTTAAAAAGTTCTATACTGATAAGGTGAGAATAGGACCTTTGGATATTGAAATACCAAAAGCGGGCTTTACTTCTTTAATTGGACCAAATGGCGCTGGAAAGTCTACGACACTTTTGATGATTGGAAGACTTTTAGATATGGATGAAGGTCAAATTCAGGTAGCGAATATGGATGTTTCTGAATCCAAATCAAAAGACTTAGCAAAAATTTTGACTATATTGCGACAAGAAAATCATTTTGTAACGAGGCTTACTGTTAGACAATTAGTTGGATTTGGGCGCTTTCCTTATTCAAAGGGAAGATTAACTAAAGAAGATGAGGTTATCATTTCTAAATATATCGATTTCTTAGATTTAACTAGTTTAGAGAATAGATATTTAGATGAGCTTTCTGGTGGTCAAAGACAAAGGGCATATGTAGCGATGGTATTGTGCCAAGAGACTGAATATGTGCTATTGGACGAGCCTCTGAACAACCTTGATGTTGCGCGCTCTGTTCAAATGATGGAGCATTTGAGACGTGCAGCTAATGAATTCGGAAGAACAATTTTGACTGTTATGCATGACATAAATTTTGCAGCTAAATACTCTGATAAAATTTGTGCTATGAAAGATGGACAAATTGCTGCTTTTGGAACAGTAGAAGAGGTTATGGACCCAACAATTTTAACAGATATTTTTGAAACGAAAATAGAAATTATCAAAGGTCCTTATGGGCCAATCGCTGTTTATTAATGAATAAAATGTTCCATTAACAAATGAAATAAAAGTTTCAATTGGAGGAACAACATTATACCCAACTGCTAGTATTAGTCATTAGGTATAAAAAAGCGCCCTGTAAGCAGGGCGCTTTTTTACTTAATCACAAATTTTACTCTTTCCAAAACTGTTCTAACAAAATAACAATCATAGTACCTACGAGTAATCCGTTACTTAAAACATATTGTAAGGAAGAAGGGGCTCCGCTAAATGCACTTTCTGGAAGAAACATTATACCAAAACTGATTAATAATGAAATTCCTAATATAGTGAATCGGCGTTGCTTTAATTCTTCACGTAAAATGGATTGAAATGAAATGCCTATTACTTGGACAAATGTAGCTAAAAGTGCAGCATTAGCAATAGGACCTGGTAGCAAGGATATAAAGTTTACAATTGAGGGGATAAAAGAAATACCTGCTAATATAAGACTTGCTATAAGGAACGACTTCACTTTTTTTTGACCTGTTAGTTGAATAAATCCTGCTGATGCAGGTAATGGTACAATTCCAATTGTAGAGAACAATGACGAGATAATATGTGATATACCTCCGACCCATACACCACGGTTCAGTGTTTGCTTTTCATTTTCTTTAGATAGCGGAGCCACTTGTTTTACAGCCGAAATAGCAGCAATTGTATTTGCAATTAAAAGAAAGGTAAATAAAGTCGAAGTTAGAATCATTCCAATATCGAATCTAGGTGTGCCCCAAGCAAATATCTCTGGTAACTTAACTAGCGTTGTATGTGAGGGCATATGAGATGATTTTCCTAATACTGCATACAAAAGCCAACCACATGAAATTCCAAGTAACACAGCGTAACTTTTCATCCATCCTTTCCCTTTAATTGATAAGAAAGTAATAAGGGCAAAAACAAAGAGCGCAATAGTAGCTGTTGTATAGTCAGGATGAGTTGCAGATCCTTGTAATCCCATCATTCCTTTTAGTAACACACCACTAAGCTGAAGTGATAATATTAAAAGAAAAGTTCCTGTAACTAAAGGGGTAAATAAACGTAAGATTCGATGAACAAGCCCTGTTATACCAAGAACGAAGAGTAATATACCTGCAATAATTAATCCGCCTTCTAAAAGTTGCAACACGTCTTTTGCACTTTGTCCCTGATGCATAGCGACTTGTCCCAATATGACAAATATACTTACCCATGAACCGGCTGGCCCGTCCGCAATGGGGTAACGGTGCCCAAACCACGCTTGTAGAAACGAACTTACTCCCACGACTAAAAAAGTCCGCTGCATTAATGTTGAGATATCTTCTATTGGTAAATGGAATATGCCACCAATAATGATAGGTAATGCAATTGCATTTGCTAATAGAAACACAAACCATTGTAGAATACTAAAACTCGTATCAAAGTGTTTTTTATTCATATTATTCTCCTTTGCCGAAAAAGAATTTCATAGTTAAAATCCATCCTTTTTACATAGTTAGAAAGGATGGATTTTGTAAATCTATAAAATTACTTTAATTATATAGATGAATTTTTTGATTATTTACCATGTACGGAATGGTAAGAATTTCCCGTTAAGTGTAATCACGATACGAGGATCGCCACCTTTTGGATCTTCTTGTGTATCCACACCTAGGTTGAAGTTAATCGCACTCATTACACCTTCGCCCGCTTTTTCTAAGATTAACTCTCTAATAGTTGGTGCATATTGTAACATCATTTCATATAAACGATATGCAATCGGGTCAGTAGGAGGCATTTCCATTACTTGGCCACGAAGTGGAACTACTGTTAATGCTTGAACTACTTCTTCATCTAATTCTAATAGTTTACCGATTTTTTCTGCTTCTGGACGTGTCATTGTAGCTTGTCCTAATAACGCTGTTACAACCCAAGTCTCAGAGTTTTCACTTACTTTTGCAATTTCTTCCCAAGTTAACCCTTTTTTAATTTTTGCCGCTAGAATTTTTTGCGTAGCTTCTTGTCTATTCATATCTAATACTTGTTTTTTCATATCTCATAACTTCCCTTCATGTACGTAATAATTATTATTTTGCTTCACTATTTAACGCTTTATATCCATCAACCACTACATCTAATTTACCTGTGTGAGGGTCAATAACTAAACCGTGTACAGGAACATCTTTTGGAATAAGTGGGTGATTTCTTACTAAATCAACATTAGCTTGTGTTGAATCGCAAACATCATCGAATCCGAATAACCATTTTTTAAGGTCAACACCAGCATATTCAATCGCTGATAAAATTTCTGGGGAAGCTACTCCACGATCTAATATTTTTTGGAGTGTTCCTTTTGGATTCGTTTGGCTCGCACCACATCTATGGTGTCCAATAAGGAAGATTTCATCTGCATTTAAATCGTATACTGACGCGACAACACTTTGCATAACACTATCGAAAGCAGAAGCAATTTTACCACCTGCATTTCTGATGACTTTTGCATCACCATCGTGTATATCTAAAGCTTTTGGAAGTAGCTCAATTAAACGAGCATCCATGCAAGAAACAACAACCATACGTTTTTTAGGCATTTTTGTCGCTTCACGAGGAGCGTATTCCTTATTTTCTACAAATTGTTCATTGAACGATAGAATTTCTTGTAATAACATATTTGTAACCTCCTTTAAATCTAGATGTATTTTTTTGTTGCGTCCTCTGTGTTATAAGTAAATATAACTGATAAATAATGTGATGTAAGAGGATAAACTAAGTATAGTGAATTGTATCGATAAGCAGAATAAGTTGGCGAAACACTTTCGGGCTTTCTACTTTCACGGTGAAAGGATTGGTTTATATCATTGATCAAACAGATTTTGAGATACTGAAATTATTAGGAGAAAACTCAAGAATACAATGGAAAGAGCTTGGCCAAAAAATACATATGACGGGGCAGGCCGTAGGAAATCGAATTCGAAGATTAGAGGATTTAGGGATTATTGAACAGTATACAATTGCAATAAACCGAATCAAATTAGGACAAGTAGTGACTGCATTTGTTACTTTGTTCGTAACAACAGCTAATCACCAAGAGTTTATGAATTTCTTTCAAGGAGAAGAAGGGGTTTCTGAAGTACACCGTATAAGTGGTGAGGGGTGTTATTTATTAAAAACACATTTTGCTTCCAACGAAGACTTAGATAACTTTCTAGGACGACTATTAAAATACGGGAATTATCGTGTTAACTTATCAATAGGAAAGTTGAAATAAGGTTTCTTTTCTTTGGAGGAGATAGTAACATTATTTGCTAAACCTTATTTGTATAGAGATAATAAAGTCTTTTAATTTTTATCTTAAATAGTCAGAGCCTTACTACAATTTATGTGTAGTAAGGCTTTTTTAAAGCTGTTAAAAAATACATTGTAAGGAAGAAGGAAAGCCGTTAACAATAATGTAATTCTTAATAGAGTTAATCAAGTGCATTGTAAAGGTTTTTAAGATGAATTGTAGGGGAAATGAAGATCTTATAGAAGGGATTCTTATAGGAAGGGGATGTCTATGTTTGATTCAACAGACTTTAAAATTATAAAGTTACTACAAGAAAACGCTAGAATGAACTGGAAGGAAATTGGAGAGAGAGTACATTTGACTGGCCAGGCTGTTGGGAAACGAATTAATAAATTAGAAGAGGCAGGTGTCATTCGAAAATATACGATAGATATCGACAGGGCTAAGTTAGAAGGGTCTATTATGACGTTTGTTACACTATTTCTGCATGCACCACATTATCATAAGCAAATTCAAACCTTTTTTGAAAAAATGGACGTAATTACTGAAATGTATCGTATAAGTGGCGATGGCTGTTATATCATGATTCTTCACACATCTTCACATCAACAATTAGAAGAGACTCTTGCAGATGTTTTACATTATGGTGATTATCGTATAAATACTGTCATTAAGACAATTGAAAAAAAGAAAGAATAAGAGATTTATTCTTTCTTTTTTTATATGGAACTGTAATTCTTTATTTGCTCTTGTTTATAAAACAGTTTGCTGACATGATTTTTGCATAAATATCACCAAACTCTAACGAACTCATGAACGATTGATGAGCGTGTACTGCGGGGATCAGATTTCCTTGAAATTCTAAATCTTTTGTTGTACAAGCATCTTCAATTACAACACATTGAAATCCTAAATCACTGGCAGCACGTACTGTTGCATCAATACATACATGAGTCATCATACCGCAAATGACTAGTTGATCTATTTTTTCCTTCTTTAATGTTTCAAATAAATTGGTTCTTAAAAAACTGTTAGGGTGATGTTTTTGTACGACTCTTTCGTTAGCGATTGGCTGTACATCATCATGAATTTGAACACCTACTGTTTTAGGTAAGAAGAAAGTAGCTCCTTCATTGTTCGCAATATGTTGTACGTGAATAACTGTTTTATGTTTTTTACGAAATACTTTCAAGACTTCTTGCGCTTTTTGTGCAGCTTTTTCAGGGTGATGCAATTCCATATTGCCGCCTTTAAAGTAATCATTTTGTATGTCGACTAATAGTAACGCTTCGTTCATAGTTAATCCCCCCACATATATTTGTACAGTACGTTGTTTGTACTGTACCGTTATTATATAAAGTATAGGTATGTGCAGGTAATAATGTCATGAAACGATTTTAACGCATATAGTTTCATTGCGAAAAAGCTAAAAGATACAAAGTAAAGATTGGGGAAACGGCTATATTAAACGTCAATATCAGGATGGTGAAGTGATAGTGAAAGAGGACGAACATATTTGATTTAACACTTTTGTAAGTATAATTTTGCTATAATAAATACGTACTTACACGAAGGGGAGTTTAAAGATAAAATGAAGTCGTTTAATATCGATCATCTTATAGCTAGTGTTTTGCAATGGATATTAAATATAGCTTTAATTATATTATCCATTGTGTTATCGATTTTCTTAGTGAATGAGACAATTACATTTGTGCAGTATATCTTTTCGGAAAAGGAGTATACATCGTATAAATTGGTTGAAAGTATTATCGTCTACTTCTTATACTTCGAGTTCATCGCATTGATTATTAAGTATTTTAAGTCGAATTATCATTTTCCGTTACGTTATTTTATTTATATCGGAATTACGGCTTTAATTCGATTAATTATTGTATCTCATGAGGAACCGATGGAGACGTTGTTATATGCGGGATCCATTCTCGTTTTAGTCGTTGCTTTATACATATCGAATATGAGAGATTTGAGAAAAGAGTAGTAGTGCAGGCGTAGCTTGCACTATTTTTTATGTCTTGACCTTCAAGTTGCTTGAAAGTTTACAATACAAATAGGGCGTTTGAAATTGAAAAAAATTGAGACATTAAGTGAAGAGGTTTCTTTTACTTGGAGGTTATAGCAATGAGTCAGGAATTAAGGTTACGTCCTTTAGAACGGGAAGATTTAAAGTTTGTACACGAACTTAATAATAATGCACATATTATGTCGTATTGGTTTGAAGAGCCGTATGAGGCATTTGTGGAGCTGCAGGATTTATACGATAAACATATACATGATCAAAGTGAACGCCGATTTATCGTTGAGAAAGATAATGAGATGGTTGGATTGGTCGAATTAGTGGAAATCGATTATATTCACCGAAGAACTGAATTCCAAATTATTATTGATCCTAATTATCAAGGGCATGGCTACGCAGCAGAAGCGACGCGTTTAGCGATGGATTACGCTTTTTCTGTATTAAATATGCATAAGATTTATTTAGTTGTGGATAAAGAAAATGAGAAAGCAGTCCATGTGTATAAAAAGGTTGGATTTATAGTGGAAGGCGAGCTTTTAGACGAGTTTTTCGTTGATGGTAACTATCATAATGCGATAAGAATGTGTATGTTCCAGAAGGAATATTTTAAAAATAAGTAGTTGAATGATTTGGAGGTAATGTTGACGCTTCGTAAAACTGTATGCTAAAATCCCTTTTAAGTATTAAGGAAGGTGCAGAACATGCTTTATATAAAATTTGTAAAACTCATTAGAAAACTTTGCTCCGCACAAATGTATACGATGAAGCGTTGTACGGAGCTTAATCAAGGGGTATAAATCCCTATATTCATCGACTGAATAACTTTTCTAAAAAAGTATAGTTTATCTATGCTTATTTGGTTATGGTTTTTCAGTTGATGTATAAAATAGATTAAGGGGCCATAGACAATGCTTTGTCTATGGCCCTTTGTGTATATTATTCCAATGAGCTTTTACTGTAAATTGGAGTAGTATGGGAAAAACCACGAAGCAGAGGGCTAGTGTCGAATGACGCTATCTCTCTGCTTTTTTTAATTTCAGGAAAAGAGGAATAAAAATGAGTTTACTTAAAGTTGAACGTTTATCACATAGTTTTATAGATAAAGTATTATACGAAAATGCTTCTTTTGATTTGTATAAAGGGGAACATATGGGGATTGTTGGACAGAATGGTGCAGGGAAAAGCACATTAATGAAAATATTGGTGGGGGAAATTATTTCTGATAAGGGGAGCATTAAGTGGCAACCTAATATTCAAATTGGACATCTTGATCAATATGCAGAAATTGATGGGAGCTATACCATTTCACAGTATGTAAAGCGAGCCTTTTATGATTTGTTTGAAATGGAAAAGAGAATGAATCAGTTATATGAAGAAAGTGCGATGACTGGAGATGAGAATCAACTATTGAAAGCAGCTGAAATACAAGAACAGCTTGAGGCTCGTGATTTTTATTCAGTAGACAGCGTAATAAATAAGGTGGCAGCCGGTTTAGGTATTGATGCGATTGGGATGGATCGTGTTATTGATGAATTAAGCGGAGGACAACGGGCGAAGGTAATTTTAGCAAAGCTTTTATTAGAAGAGCCTACTATTTTATTACTAGATGAACCGACAAACTTTCTTGATAAAGAGCATGTTGAATGGCTTGCTAATTATTTAGTGAATTTTGAAGGGGCGTTTATTGTCGTGTCACATGATTTTGACTTTCTAGAAAAAGTGACTTCTTGCATATGTGATATAGAGTTTGGAACGGTGAAGAAGTATTACGGCAAATACTCAGATTTTGTAAGACAAAAGGAGCATTTGCGAAAAGATTATATTCGCCAATACTATGCACAGCAAAAGAAAATTGAAAAAACGGAAGAGTATATTCGTAGAAATATTGCTGGAGTGAATTCAAAAATAGCGCAAGGGCGTAGGAAGCAGTTGCAACGTATGGAAAGAATTGCGCCACCAAGTTTTACTCATAAACCGTATATTTATTTTCAGGAGCTTCCCATTTCAGTTCAGACAGTTCTTGAAGTAAATAATCTTGAAGTTGGTTACGATTTTGCTCTCTTACCAAAATTGAATTTTTCAGTGATGGGTGGGCAAAAACTTGTTATTACAGGGTTCAACGGAGTAGGGAAATCTACTTTATTAAAAACAATCGTTGGAACTATTTCTAGTATTGCCGGAGCATTTCACTTCTCAGAGCAAATAAAGATTGGATATTATGAGCAAAATCTGAATTGGAACAACGATTCTTTAACGCCGCTGCAAATTATTTCAGAACAGTTTCCTAAACTAAATGTGAAGGAGATACGTCATCATTTAGCTGCATGTGGTGTGAAGGATACTCATGTTTCACAAGAAATTCGTACGTTGAGTGGTGGTGAACAATCAAAGGTTAAATTATGCGGATTATTATTATCACCTTGTAATTTCTTAATCTTAGATGAACCGACAAATCATTTAGATGCAGAAGCGAAGGGGGCTTTGCAAAAGGCACTCATTCAGTTTAAAGGTAGCATTATACTCGTATCTCACGAAGCAAGTTTTTATCTTGATTGGGCAGATAGTATTTTTAATATAGAGACAGGATTAGTTAAGGGGGTGTGAAGCATATGATTGAAAACAATTGGAAAACGAAAATTATATTATTTTTGACCGCTCAAACGATTTCGTTATTCGGTTCATCTCTCGTACAATACGCGATTATATGGTATATCACCTTAACGACATCGTCAGGGTTAATGTTGACCATTTCAACCGTTTGCGGTTTCTTACCACAAATTGCGATTTCTTTATTTGCGGGTGTTTGGATTGATCGTTATGACCGTAAAAAGATGATTATGTTATCGGACGGGGTTATAGCAATTGCTACGTTAGTTTTAGCAGTTTTATTTTTAACAGGATATAAAAGTATTTGGTTACTTTTTATAGTACTACTCATTCGATCAGCTGGGACAGGTATACAAACGCCAGCTGTGAATGCGTTAATCCCACAAATCGTTCCGAAAGATTATCTTATGAAAGTAAATGGGATAAATAGCAGTATTACATCTTTAATTATGTTTCTTTCTCCAGCAGCAAGTGCTGCAATTCTTTCTATTGCTAGCATTGAAACGACATTTTTTATTGATGTTATTACGGCTACGATTGGAATTAGTATTATGTTTATCATTCAAGTGGAAGGACATGTGAATGCAGAGGGCAAGCAAAAATCTAATCTACAAGGCATAAAAGAAGGATTTGCTTATTTAAAAGAAAATGAATTGATTAAAAGGCTACTCGTTTTATTAATCATTGTCATGATTTTAATAAGTCCAGCCGCCTTTTTAACACCTTTAATGGTAACTCGTTCTTTCGGTGCAGAAATGTGGAGACTTACTGCTAGTGAGATGACTTTTAGTGCGGGGGCGGCAGCTGGTGGCGTATTGATTGCGGCATGGGGTGGTTTCCGTAATCGTATGCATACAACAGCACTAGCTTGTGCGTTGTATGGACTGCTTATGATTGGACTAGGGATTGCTCCGGTATTTATTGTGTATTTAGTATTTAACTTTTTAATTGGTATAACAATGCCGTGCTTCAATACAGCGGTTACCGTGTTATTGCAGGAAAAAGTAGAACCTTCTATGCACGGACGAATGTTTAGTCTTGTACAAATCGCTAATTCATGCGCGCTTCCTTTAGGAATGATAATATTTGGTCCATTGGCTGATATGTTTAGTGTAGAAATTTTGTTAATTTATGCTGGGATATTCGTGCTATTGTATGCGATTTATGTTGTAGTAAGCAAGAGGTTTGAAGTGTAAATATTTATGTTTGAAAAGGTTTGTGAG
Source organism: Bacillus sp. CH140a_4T (assembly GCF_008923725.1). Classification (GTDB taxonomy): domain Bacteria; phylum Bacillota; class Bacilli; order Bacillales; family Bacillaceae_G; genus Bacillus_A. Next base: position 161,326 of record NZ_WBPF01000022.1, on the reverse strand, counting down.
GCAATTTAAGGTGCTTCATAAACCTTTTTCTATTTATAATAGTCAATAATTATTTATTGTAAAACAATAAATAATTATTGACGAATGATTTTATTTTAGGTAATATGATGTTAATAATCTAAGGGTAATTATATGAATAGAGGAGAATGTGAAATGATAAATAAATACGTAGTAGCTATTTCTTTCATGATTTTAGCGATCATTTCTTTAGCTATACATGCTTCAAACAGTAAAGTGGGAGCGAATGGATTCCTTGAAGAACCTTTCTTTTTCTTAGTACCGATAAGTTATGTATTGTTCTTTAGTGGTATTGGTGTATTACTATTTGGATTTATTACTTCAAAGCTGAAAAAAAGTAATAGATAAAATGAAGTTTAAGTAGTGAGGGATCCATTAATCAGGACAAAATACTCACTATAAAATAGGAACATACTATATGGAAGAAAAATAATAAGTGAGCTGAATCATGATGAATCATTATTCTTATAGTGGTAGACAAGTGGGAGCAGCTATTACTTTGGCAGGAGCACAGGGGACAATTCATGCTGTGAATCAAGCGATTCAAATGCAGCAGCAAGCATATTTTGCACAAATGATGCAAGGGCAGTATATGTCGTACTCACAGCCTCCGATGCAAATTGTACATTACGATGTGCATCCAGCGGGTTTATTCTCCATTCCATATGGCGGGACATACTTCTTATGAAAGAAAGCGACTGATAAGAGTCGCTTTCTTTTTTTATATTCCGCCTAGATTCATTCCAAGGAATGCAAAGAGGATACCGATTATATAAGTTGCGCTTACATATAAAAATAGTACACCAAGGTTTTTACGATTGAAGAGCTGAATGGACTCTAGTTTAAATGTTGAAAATGTCGTGAAGGCACCCATAAATCCAGTACCTAATAATAATTGCCAACCTGTAGTGACGCCATTGCCAATTATATATCCGAGTAAAAACGCGCCTGTTATATTAATGAGAAATGTAGCAATTGGAAAGGAAGTTTTATTTCTTTTTTTAAACCAATTGCTAATTGCAAATCGTGTAATAGCACCGAAGAAACCTCCAGTTGCTACTAATAAAGCTTCTATCATAAGTGATCACCTTCCGTAAGATGTTTCTTAAGTAAGATATCACCTAGTGTATAGCCAAGAGCAGACATAATGAGGCCGCCAAGTATGCTGCATGATACATATAAGAAAGCCGTACTCCATTCAGAATGATGGATTAATTGCACAGTTTCTACACTGAATGTCGAAAACGTCGTAAAGGAACCGATGAATCCAGTTCCAATGCCTGTGATAATTTCTGAAGGCAAGATATTTCTCCGAGCGATATACGTAGTTAGCCACGCTAATAAGAAGCAGCCGGCTAAGTTAATAAGTAATGTAGCTAATGGAAATGAATGATGCCATGAAGTATGAATAATAAGACCTAAATAATAGCGAGAGAGGGCTCCTAATATACCGGCTATACCAACGATAATATAAATCAATTTCTTCACCTCTTTAAATAGCTTGCTCAAAAAAATAGACTCCTACCAGTAGTTATACTGGTAGGAGTCATTAGCTAAGCAGCAGTTATGGCGAACTCCATCGCCTATGATTATTACATATAGTGTACTAAACATTTTGTTGGATTTCCAGTGAAGGAGTCGGGGCATTTTGTATTTTTGATAATTTAAGAGCAAGAATAATTACTTATAAACTAAATATAGTGATATAAGGTTTTCGATGTGATAAAATATTTCTTATGTCTGTCATTCGGTTTTAGTTAACTGAAAATAAAGAAAATTAAACTGTGTGTTTTAGAAAAGGGGCGTTTATTTGAAGAAATTATTAAAAATAGTACTTATATGTATTTTAGTAGGATTGGGAGTTGTAGGTGGTTTTTTAGCGTATATGACACTTACAAAAGAACAGCCTGCTGATGTTATAAGTTTGAAGGTGGAAAATAATAAGGAGCGCGTATTAGCGCCTAACAATGAGTTTAAGGTTACAACATTTAATATTGGATATGGTGGATTAGATAAGGATCAAGATTTCTTTATGGATGGCGGAAAGGGATCTGGTTCAAGTAGTAAAGAGCAAACGGAAGTTAACCTAAAGAATATGCTTTCGTTTTTACAAAATGAGAATAGTGATTTTACGTTATTACAAGAGGTTGATATAAAATCACTGCGATCTTTTGATGTAAATGGACATGAATTTTTGAAAAAAGGATTATCTGATTATGCTTCGTCGTTCGGAAAGAACTATGATACAAAATGGGTCCCTGTACCAATTACAAGTCCAATGGGATATGCGGAGGCTGGACTAAGTACGTTTTCTAAATATACAGTCCAAACAGCGCAGAGGTTCCAACTTCCTGGAATGGAGCCTTGGCCAAAGCGTTTGTTTGATTTGGATCGAGCGATTGTTGAGCATAAAATACCTGTTAATAATGGGAAGTTTGTTAGACTCGTAAATTTACATTTGTCTGCGTATGATGAAGGCGGGAAAATTAGAAAACAGCAAGTAGAGTATTTAAAAGAATATATGAATAAGCATTATGAAAATGGTGATTACGTAATAATGGGCGGAGATTGGAATCAATTAGTTTCTGATGTTCAATTAAGTGATCCAAAGTTTGTGAAAGAACGTCCAGAATGGTTAGTAGAGTTGCCAAAGGACTTTACTGATGGTGGCTTTAAGTGGGCTGTAGACCCATCTGTTATGACGGTGAGAGATGATGTGAAGAAATATGTAGAAGGCGAAAACTTCGTCACGATTATTGATGGCTTTATCGTTTCACCGAATGTGGAGATTGTAAATGTGCAGGGGAAAGATTTAAAGTTTGAAAATAGCGATCATAACCCAGTGAGTGCGGTATTTAAGCTAAAGTAATTAAGTGCAGAAGGTGGGACTTTATATATGGAGTGGTTAAAGAGAACTTGTTTTTCTAACCTTGAGAAAGAATCACAGAAAAATCATTTATTGCTGTTTATTACGATTTGTAGTTTCTTCCTTGGAATAATCGCGATTGGGTATTACGGATATATTTTTACAGAGAGAGCAATAGCATTTTGGGTTTGTGGTATTTCAGTTGTTGTATTTGGAACGCTTCTTACTTTTATAGAAAGCATGGAAGCGATGTATAAATATATCATGACATTTATGTTGCTTATTATGTCTTTCATTATGGTACAAGCTTTTAATGAAAGCCCAGCTGTATTTCAAATGGTCTACTTTACGCTAGCAGTTTCACTTATTTATTTAAGTGAACGTCTCGTTATCATTCTCGGCGGAGTGGCGGTTGTTATCACATTTATTCTTTGTAGTTATTGGCCGGAGCAATTTTTTGCTTATACAGCGGCATCTGAAGCTGCAAACTTCGCAAGCTTGTTAGCAATCGTAACGATCGCTATGTGGGGCGTAACGAAGATTGGCTCTAATCTGCTAGCTCGTTTAAGTGATGAGAAGCAAGAGGTGATGAGGAAAGCTCAGGAGCTAGAAGAGACTCAAAGACTTATTGAGGAAACTGTTGTGAAACTAGATAGTAATTTCAATCATTTAAGACAAAATATGAATACATCGATGGAATCGATGAGTGAAATTAATTTTGCTTTTGAAGAGGTGGCAGTTGGTACTCAATCACAATCAGAGATGATGCATCGTTCAGTAGAAGTATTGAATGATATGGAAGGAAATATTGAACAAATCATTTCTCAAGTAAGAGGTGCATCGATTCGTGTTGATGAAAGTTTAGAGATTTCAAAGGGTAGTGTACATACTTTACGAAATTTTGAAGCGAATATGAGAAGTTTAAATGATGTTGTTTCACAATCAGGAATTATATTTAGAGATTTAATGATGCAGTCGAAGCAAATTAATGAAATTGTAGATGTAATAACGAATATTTCAAGTCAGACGAGTTTGCTAGCTTTAAATGCAAATATTGAAGCAGCAAGAGCAGGCGAGCATGGAAAAGGATTTGCTATTGTAGCGAATGAAGTATTAAAGCTTGCCGAAGAATCGAATCGCTCTGCGGGGAGAATTCAAGGTATTTTAAAGGAGTTTAGTAATCAAGCAAGTAAAGTGGAAGTACAGGTAGAAAAATCAGAAAAAGTACAAGAAGAATGTAATGAAATGCTAGCAAGTGTTTTAACAAATGTAACGGATTTAGGGAAGTTTATTGATGCAATTAATGATGTAATGAGAGAGATTGTTGGTCATCAAGAAAACTTGCAGGTTAAAACGACGAATATCGTAAAGGATGTTACACATGCTTCTAACGTAATTCAGCAAACTTCTGCAGCTACGGAAGAAGTGTTAGCAAGTGTGGAAGAAGAAAAACATCGAAATGATATATCGGTGAAGACGTTACATACTGTTAGTGAGCAAGTGAAGTTACTAGAAGATATTTTAGAAAAGTAATATCTCTTGAAAAGGGCACACCATGTGTGCTCTTTTTCATTTAAATGAATACTTGATAGTAATTTAATTGCTTTTCTGCGCGTTTTCTGCCAAGCTTAAGGAGATAAACTGAGACTTTAATTTGTGTGGCTATACGCTACTGATTATTAGTTGAACCCCGCAAATAGCGGAATAAAATACTTCAAAGAAAGAATTATATAGGTGACGCATATGATCGAAGTTAAGACTTCTGAACTTAGTGATGGAGAATTTAATAGAGGGGTATTTGCAACTCGTGATATTAAAAAGGGTGAGTTGATTCACTCAGCACCAGTTATCTCTTATCCGAATGAACAGCATGAACACATTGAGAAAACGTTACTTGCTGACTACGCATTTGAGTATGGGGTAAATCATACGGCATTCCTGTTAGGATACGGCATGTTATTTAATCATGCATATAATCCGAATGCAACGTATGATATTGTCTTCGAGAATCATACGTTTAACTTCTTTGCTTACAAAGATATAAAAGCGGGAGAAGAGATTCTAATCAATTATAATGGTGAAGTTGATGACGATGAGCTATTATGGTTTGATAAGGAAAAAGAAGAGAACGAAAAGTAAATTATAATAAGTAATAAAAAAGATGCTTTTACCTAGGTAAAAGCATCTTTTTTATTGATGAAAATAAAGTAAAGATTACAAAAAAATACCACTTTATTTTCGTATGGTATAGTAAGATACTGAAGGATAGTGTTTTGAAAAAGTAATATATTTTACAAATTGTTGTCTTTCTGATGACATGTCAAGTTTAGTAGCCCATTTGGGTTGCTTTATTATGCAATATATATTTTAATATGAGTGGCACCTCTTATAAATTAAGAGGTTTATAGGTGTCTCGAATTGATTTTGGGTACACTGTATCCACCACTTTAGGTTCGTTCATGTATGTGGGGATATTATGGGCCCGTATAACGGGATAAAAAGAATATAGAAATAGAGGAATCGTAAAATGAATATGCAAGAGGTTTATAAATATTTAAGTACGGTATTGCCTGAAGGTCATGTGAAACAAGATGAAATGTTAAAGAATCATACGCATATTAAAGTTGGCGGCAAAGCAGATGTGTTCGTTGCGCCGACGAATTATGATGAAATTCAAGAAGTTATTAAATATGCTAACGAAAATAATATTCCAGTTACGTTTTTAGGAAATGGATCGAATGTCATTATTAAAGATGGTGGAATTCGCGGGATTATAGTAAGTTTAATTCACATTACAGGTGTGACTGTAACAGGAACGACGATTGTGGCACAGTGTGGTGCAGCAATTATTGATGTATCACGTATTGCATTAGATCATAATTTAACGGGTCTTGAGTTTGCTTGTGGTATTCCAGGTTCAGTTGGCGGAGCATTATATATGAATGCTGGTGCTTACGGCGGTGAAGTATCGTTTGTATTAACAGAAGCTGTTGTAATGACAGGTGATGGAGAGCTACGTACTTTAACGAAAGAAGCATTTGAATTTGGATATCGTAAGAGTGTATTTGCAAACAACCATTACATTATTCTTGAAGCGAGATTTGAGCTTGAAGAAGGTGTGCGTGAAGAAATTAAAGCAAAAATGGATGATTTAACGTTTAAACGTGAATCAAAACAGCCTCTAGAATATCCTTCATGTGGTAGCGTATTTAAGCGCCCGCCTAATAACTTTGCTGGTAAATTGATTCAAGAATCAGGGTTACAAGGTAAGCGAATTGGCGGAGTGGAAGTTTCTCTAAAACACGCTGGATTTATGGTGAATGTTGATAACGGAACAGCACAAGATTACATTGATTTAATTCACTTTGTACAAAAGACTGTTGAAGAGAAATTTGGCGTGAAGTTAGAGCGAGAAGTAAGGATTATTGGAGAAGATAAAGAATAAACATGCGTATGAAACTACGAATTATTTTAAAATAACATTTGGGTATTGTTGACAATTTGTTTTCAATTCAATATAATGGCTAATAATTTAACAAATAATATACGTTGAAAGAGCCCAGTAGCAGTTTGTCACTGTTAACGAGAGAGCTAGGGGTTGCTGAAACCTAGCACAAACAAACTTGCGAATTACACTCTGGAGTATCTTAGGTAATGCTAAGCGGATTGGCAATCGATATTATTGCTAAGAGTGGTATGAGTAGCTATGCTATTTATACAAACTGGGTGGTAACACGGTGAATAATCGTCCCTATGTCATAGACATAGGGACTTTTTGTTTTCAAAAAAATAGAGGGGATGACAAAAGATGAATATTATTGATGAATTAGAATGGCGCGGTGCTGTGAATCAACAGACGGATGAAGAAGGTTTACGTAAGCTAGTAGAAGAGAAAAAGATTTCACTATACTGCGGAGTTGATCCGACTGGTGATAGTATGCATATTGGACATTTGATTCCGTTTATGATGATGAAGAGATTCCAGTTAGCTGGCCATCATCCAGTTATTTTAATTGGCGGGGCAACAGGAACAATTGGTGATCCGAGCGGACGTCAATCAGAACGTCAACTTCAAACGTTAGAAGTCGTTCAGCATAATGTGGATGCGTTAACAGCGCAAATGAAAAAGCTATTTGATTTTGGCGGAAATAGCGAAGTGAAGATGGTAAATAACTACGACTGGACACATGAAATAAACATTATTGAGTTTTTACGTGATTACGGGAAGAACTTTAGCATTAATAGCATGTTAGCGAAGGATATTGTAGCAAGTCGTTTAGATACAGGAATTTCTTTCACAGAATTTACGTACCAAATTTTGCAAGCGATGGACTTCCATCATTTATACACGAAAGAAGATGTTCAACTGCAAATTGGTGGTAGTGACCAATGGGGAAATATTACGAGTGGTTTAGATTTAATTCGTAAGTTAGAAGGGCACGAAGCGAAAGTATTTGGATTAACGATTCCGTTATTATTGAAATCAGATGGAACGAAGTTTGGTAAATCAGCAGGTGGTGCGGTTTGGCTTGATCCTGAAAAAACAACACCATTTGAATTTTACCAGTTCTGGGTGAATACAGATGACCGTGATGTAGTGAAATACTTGAAATACTTTACGTTCTTAACGAAAGAGCGCATTGATGAATTGGCAGTGAAGGTAGAAACAGAGCCTCATAGACGTGAAGCGCAAAAAGTATTAGCGGAAGAAATGACGAAATTCGTTCATGGAGCAGAGGCACTCCTGCAAGCTGAGAAGATTACAGCAGCGTTATTTAGCGGAGATATTAAATCGTTAACAGCTGATGAAATTGAGCAAGGTTTTAAAGAGATGCCAACATTCCAGTCTTCAAAAGAGACGAAAAACATCGTAGAATGGCTAGTTGATTTAGGAATTGAACCATCTAGACGACAAGCACGTGAAGATATTAATAACGGAGCTATTTCTATGAATGGCGAAAAAGTAACGGATGTGGGTACGGATGTTAATGTAGAAAATTCATTTGATGGACGATTTATTATTATTCGTAAAGGGAAGAAGAACTATAGCCTAGTTAAATTAGGATAATAATTTGTGTGAAAGGATGGGAGTAGGAAGAATACTTCCATTCTTTCATATACACAATTTAGACATAAAATAATCAGTAAATTTAGATAATTTAAAGGGTTATACGGTTCTTCTGCCGAATAAATAAGTTAGAGAAAATTACGGATAAAAATAGCCCGAACCATGCAGGGCATGATTCGGGCTTATATTCAGATTAGTAAGCTAAGCTGAATAGACCTTTAATGTGTGATAAGTAACGAACGTTACTTGCTTCTTTCATTAATGATGCTGGTAAGCCTTTAAGTGGAGTATTGCTTGCTCCAATTGTAGCAACAGCATCTTTACGTCCTAGACTAGCAAGTGTTCCAGAGTTTACAGGTGCGAACTCTTCGAATGCTTTGCCTTCTAGTGCTGCGTATAAGTTGTATCCAATTAACTCACCCATTTGCCAAGCGATTTGTGCAGTTGGTGGGTATGGACGTCCGTCTGGAGCGAAGACAACAGCGCTGTCTCCAGCAACGAATACGTCTTTGTGAGAAGTAGATTGTAGGTGTGCATCAACAGTTGCACGTCCACGGTTTACTTCAAGACCTGATTCACCAATTAATGGGTTACCTTGTACGCCGCCTGTCCAAACGAATGTGTTAGCAACAAGTTTTTGACCGTCTTTTAGGTCGATTTCATTGCCAGCAACGTTTGTTACAGGAAGACCTGTTAAGAATGTAACACCGCGTGCTTCTAGGCTAGTAGTTGCACGTTCGATTAAGTGGTCTGGTAATACTGGAAGAATTTTTGGACCTGCTTCAACAAGAAGAAGTTTAACTTCTTTTGGATTTACGCCGTGGCTTTTTGCAAGTTTAGGCATAATGTCAGCAAGCTCACCAACTAGCTCAACGCCAGTTAATCCGCCACCACCGATTACGATTGTAGCATCAGCTTCGTTTTTCGTTTTCGCGTATTCACGAATACGGTCTTCAACGTGTTTGTAGATTTTGTTTGCATCAGCAGCAGATTTTAATACCATGCTGTTTTCTTCTAGTCCTGGAATACCGAAGTAAGCAGTTTTACTTCCTAAAGCAACTACAAGTGCATCGTAAGATAAAGTAGTGCCACCAGCTAGTTTAATTTCTTTGCTATCAACTGAGAATGACTCAACTGTTGCAATTTTAAGATCGATGTCTTTACCTTTGAAAAGCTTTGTAAGTGGCATTGCAATTGCTTGCTCAGCAACGTTACCAGCTGCAAGGCGGTGTAGTTCAGTGATAATTTGGTGTGTTGGGTATTGGTTAATCACTGTAACTTGTGCTTCTGATTTGCTGTAATATTTACGTACGTTTAAAGCGGCAAGAAGACCGCCATAACCAGCGCCTAAGATGACAATTTGTTTTGACATAGTATGATATCCCCCGTCTTTACTAATTGTTGTTATAAGTTAAATTATTTATTGTTACGTTCTGCACTAATTTGAAGGTATGCGTTCACAAAGCGGAACATTTTTTGTGCTTGTGGGTCTTTTAGTAATTTTAATAGACCGAACAGGCCGATAACTTCGTTGCTTTCGTCAGCACGATCTTTCGCTTCGATAGCAGTTGCAGCCATGCCTTTCACTGTATCTTTTACAGGTTCTACAAGCTCTGTGATTGCACTAACAGTGTCGCTTTTTAATACTTCATCAGTAGCAACAGTTTGAGCGAAGTCATAAGACTTAGTTAAAATATTAACAAGCTCAGTTAATTTTGGAAGCTGTTCTACTAGTGTTGTTAATGATTCTTGTACCTCAGGTTTTAACAACTGATCAAGTACATCAAGTTGTCCTTGGCTAGCAGAAATTTGTACAGTTTCTTGTTCTGGCTTTGTTTGAGTCATAGTTTCTGGCATCTCCAATTCTCCTTTACGATAGCAATACTCTTATTTTTGATAGGTAAGATAGTAAACGCTTGCGAAACTTTATACAAAGTTTCACAAAGCACAATAAAATGCCTTTAAATTTATGCCAGCAAGTAAGCTGAAATCATAAATCCAAAACCATAATGTCCTACCTATTATTTATGAACTGTCCGATACATGGCTTGTCCGCATAATGGAAAGTTCCTTTATCGGAAAGTGTATATAATATATATCCTATATTATATACTATATACACCTATGTTAACATAAAAATGATTCCTAATTATTTGATATTGAGCGTATAACCTAGTACTGACAAGGTATGAAAGCGCATAAATTATTTTGTTTAAGTTAGAAAAATACCTATATATAAAGAAAAAAAGGAAAAAATGGACAAATTCATGTTCATTTTTTCCTTTTTCTTATTGTTCACCTTCTGTAATTAGCATCGATGTGTTACCGCTTTTTTCAAGATGGCATTCGCCCCAAGTGCAAAGAGAATCAAGAATAGATTCTAAAGACCATCCGTAGTCTGTAAGGGAATATTCTACTTTCGGTGGGACTTGGTTGTATACCTTTCTTTGAATAACTCCATCTTCTTCTAACTCGCGTAATTGCTGTGTTAACATCTTTTGTGTAATACCAGGCATGAGACGTTTTAATTCACTCGTTCTCTTTGTCCCTTTCGTTAAGTGGCAAAGAATAACGACTTTCCATTTTCCGCCGATAACCTCTAAAGTCGCTTCAACGGGAATATTATATTTCTTCATATAAAAATCTCCTTTGATGAATGTAGATTTCAGTTCTCCAACAAAAGAAGCCAAATAATTTAAATGTTACTAAAAAGTACCTATAGCACTTTAAAGTACGTACTTTTTATCATGTTGAATATGTTCCATAATAGCATACGTAAGAGGGAAATGAGTAGTACGGTACTAAAAAGTGCCTATGTTACTTTTTGGTACCTATCGTACTTTAAAGTGCGTTCTTCAAAAAAAGAGTTAAGCCATTCATAATAGCATATATGAGCAGTAAAGTTATGTTTGTAGAAGATAAAAAGGCCTTTTTATCACACTATTATGATTGGATTTCTCGCATTAAGGAGGAGTTCAATTGAATTCATATACAGTATCTTCTTCAGCGGTACAGACGAATCGGAGAAGTATGTTTGCTTTATTAGCACTAGCCATTAGTGCGTTTGGAATTGGTACAACCGAATTTATTAGTGTCGGTTTATTACCATCTATTTCAGAGGATTTACATGTTTCTGTTACAACAGCGGGTTTAACCGTTTCTTTATATGCATTAGGAGTAGCGTTTGGTGCTCCGGTATTAACGTCATTAACAGCTAGTATGTCGCGAAAGACGTTATTAATGTGGATTATGATTATTTTCATTATAGGTAATGGAATTGCGGCAGTGGCAACAAGTTTTACTGTGTTGCTTATCGCGAGGGTTGTATCTGCGTTTGCACACGGCGTTTTTATGTCGATAGGATCTACAATTGCGGCTGCACTTGTACCAGAGAATAAACGTGCAAGTGCAATTGCGTTTATGTTTACTGGTTTAACCGTTGCGACAATTACAGGTGTACCAATTGGAACGTTCATTGGTCAACAGTTTGGTTGGAGAGCTTCCTTTATAGTAATTGTTGTGATTGGAATTGTCGCTTTCATCGCCAATAGTATGCTAATTCCGTCTAACTTGAAAAAAGGTACATCCGTATCATTTCGTGATCAATTCAAACTGATTACGAACGGAAGGCTATTACTTGTTTTCATCATTACTGCATTAGGATACGGTGGGACATTTGTAACGTTTACGTATTTATCTCCGTTACTACAAGCAGTAACAGGGTTTAAAGCAAGTACGGTTACAATTATTTTGTTAGTGTACGGAATCGCGATTGCAATTGGGAATATGCTTGGTGGGAAATTATCAAATCATAATCCAATTCGAGCGTTATTTTACATGTTCTTTATTCAAGCAATTGTATTATTTGTTTTAACATTTACAGCGCCATTTAAAGTCGCTGGACTCATCACAATTATTTTCATGGGACTATTCGCATTTATGAATGTTCCAGGGCTACAAGTGTATGTCGTTATATTGGCTGAACGATTCGTACCTAGCGCTGTTGATGTGGCATCAGCGATTAACATTGCAGCGTTTAATGCGGGAATCGCTCTGGGTGCTTACTTAGGAGGCATTGTAACGAACTCTTTAGGATTAATTCATACAGCTTGGGTAGGCGGCATTATGGTAGCAGGGGCTGTTATTTTAACAGCGTGGAGCATGACATTAGAAAAAAGAGATCAAGTGAAATAAGGGAGAGAAAATATAATGAAACATTTACAAAGTACAACAACATTGTATAACGGTGTAGAAATGCCTTGGTTCGGTTTAGGTGTATTTAAAGTAGAAGATGGACCAGAACTTGTAGAAGCTGTGAAATCGGCGATTAAAGCAGGATACCGCAGTATCGATACAGCTGCGATTTATGGAAATGAGAAAGCTGTAGGAGAAGGAATTCGTTCTGGTATAAAAGAAGCAGGGATTGCTCGAGAAGATTTATTTATTACTTCAAAAGTGTGGAATGCAGATCAAGGGTATGAAACGACACTTGCTGCATATGAAGAGAGCTTAAAAAAATTAGAGCTAGATTATTTAGATTTATATCTTGTTCATTGGCCTGTGGAAGGGAAATACAAAGATACGTGGAGAGCGTTAGAAACACTTTATAAAGAAGAACGCGTACGTGCGATTGGCGTAAGTAACTTCCAAATTCATCATCTGCAAGACGTACTAGCAGGTGCAGAAATGAAACCGATGATTAACCAAGTAGAATATCATCCACGTTTAACGCAAAAAGAATTACAAGCGTTCTGTAAAGAGCAAGGTATTCAAATGGAAGCATGGTCACCACTTATGCAAGGTCAATTGTTAGATAACGAAACATTGCAAGAAATTGCTGATAAGTATAGTAAAACGACAGCTCAAATCATTTTACGTTGGGATCTTCAAAATGAAGTTGTAACAATTCCGAAGTCAACGAAAGAACATCGAATCGTAGCAAATGCCGATATATTTAATTTCGAATTAACGAAAGAAGATATGGAGAAAATCGATACGTTAAATGAAAATCACCGCGTTGGTCCAGACCCTGATAACTTTGATTTCTAAACTTATAGTGGAGAGGAAGAGTGCAAACAGTTTGCGCTCTTTTTTATTTTGCTTATGCATAAAAAAAACTTCTAACTAAATAATAAACAGTAGTAAATTTGTTATTTCATAAGGGGGTGTAAACATGAATATAAAACGATCGTTCAAGCTAATAGCTGTTTTTTTAAGTGTGTTATTTGTGTTATTTCCGCTGCAAAAAGCATTCGCGGAAGTTATGGATCATACAAAGTATCAGATGGATTGGAGTTATAGTAAGTCAAAGAAGAAACCAATTCGAACAGAGCTTATTAAAACAGCAGATGGTAAAATTGCCTTTTGCTTAAATGTAGATTTGAAATCTCCGAGTGGTCAAGATTTACCGGAAATGGGAAAAGTGGATATTAATGTGTATCGTGTACTATTAAATGGATATCCACAAAAGAGCCCACAAGAATTAGGTGTTTCTGATTGGAGAGATGCCCATTACGCAACACAGCTTGCAGTATGGAATGCGTTAAAGCAAATCGATATTAACGATTTAGAGTTCCGTAATAAAAATGTAGAAAAAGTAACGAAAGACATCGTTGCAAAAGCAAATGCTAGTGAAGAATTACAAGAAATTACGATGAGTGTCGTACCGTCAGAAGAACAACAAGCAGTATTGAAAAATGATTTCTTTGAAACAGGTTTATATACAGTAGAAACAAATGCGAAAAGCGGAACGTATAAAGTGCAAGCAACAGGTGCACCGGCGGGCGTGAAATTCGTAAATGAAAAGGGCGAAGCAAAAACGGAATTTAATGTGGGAGAAAAGTTCCGCATCTTAATTCCGAAACAAACACCAGCTGGTGGGTTTAGCTTTAAAGTATTAGGGAATTTAACAAAGTTACAAGGGATTGCACATAAAGGGACCCCGACTATTCAAAATGCAGTTGTATTACTTGAGCGTAGTGAAGAAAAAACAAGTCCGGAGTTATCGGTAAGTTGGAAAACAACAAATGGTCACGATAATAATAAACCACATACTCCAAATGAACCACATAAACCGAATCAAAAGAGATAATGAAAAAGCATTGGCGTTTGCCAGTGCTTTTTTATATGAACGATAAATTATATTAGGAAAATTAAACTTGAGGTGAAAACACTGTTTATACAGTGTGAATTTTATTTAGAAATAATATAAATATAGTAAAATTCAAACGTTACAATTAATAGATTGTATTCACAAAATTGTAACATTATTCGGATTGAAAAGGCTATCAAACGAAGTAGAAAGCGTGTAAAATTCAGTTGGAAAAACTACCTATAGATGGTCATATATGAAGAAAATGTAAGAGCCTATTATTGTTGATAACTTTAGATGTATAGATGACAAGACAAAAATACATCTTTTACTATTCTCTTTTTATGTAGAGAGAGGACTCATCACAAGTAGAGAGAAGTGATGAGGATACAGTACATAAAAATTTTTATAATGTAAGAAAGCGAATACATTGAGGGAAATGCAGTAGTAATTGATGCAGGTGTGCGAGGTGTTAGTCTATTCATTAAATGTTTTTATAAAAATAATAGGATTTCTTATTAAATGAATATATATAGGATGGTTTCTCTAAATAAAGGAACAGGGGACACAGATTATGTCGAAGAAAAAGACGAGTAGGGTATTAGTAGCTGGAATATGTATATCTACATTATTATCGCCAGTAGCTTTCGAAGCATCGAAAGGATATGCAGCACCTTTGGAAGAAAATAAAGGTGGGAATTTAGAAGAGGTTACAGAGAATAAGTTTGAGCAGAGAGTATTTCAGTTACCTGGTAAAGGTAGCGTGGATGAAGAAAATAAACGTTTAAGAGTTAGTTGGAAACTTTCTGCGAATGAACCAACTGGAATTTATGCAGAGCCAAATGAAGAGATTACAATTGACATAAAAGGAACGCAGTCTATTCAAGCTTTCATAGGAACGAGATCTTATGATGAAAAGGACCCAGAAGAGTTTGATTTAAAACCAGGGAAAAATGTTATTTCATCTCCAAGAGGCGGTATTTTATATTTTTATAATATGAATAAAGAGGGAGAAGTAACAGCTTCAGTTACGAATGGCGGTAGCCACTTCCCTATGTTTATTTTAGGTAAGCATACGAAAAAAGATTGGGATGAAATGTTAAAAAAATATAAGGATTCTTATGCAGTTGAATTAAAAGGTGAGAGAAGCCTAATTACTACTACTTACGATTCTGTACAGAAATATATGAAGAATACGGATCCAACAGATTTAATGAAGTTACACGATAAGATTATTCGATTGGAAAATGCAGTGGCCGGATTATCTGAAAATAGTGTGGGGGTTGCGAAATCTCCAATTCATTATGTTCAGTTTATTGAGAAACGGAAGCCTGCTGAAGGGGACTTTATGTTTGCGAAAAATTATCATACAGGATATATCCCAAGCGCAATGAATAGAGTTTTAGATATAAAAGTGCTTGAAAAGGATGGCTGGGGACCATGGCATGAAGTTGGACATTTACATCAGCAAGAACCTTGGAAGTGGTCTAAAGTAAGGGAAGTTACAGTAAATATTTACTCATTAGCTGTTCAAAAGGCGTTAGGGAATCAATTAGAAATGGATGAGCACTATAAAAACTCATTTGAGTATTTAGAGAAACCTAAACCAGAAAGAGTCATTGATGACATTAATCCTCTTACAATGTTTTGGCAATTAAATGTAGTGTATGGAGAACATTTCTATCCTAGGTTACATCAAGCTTATCGTTTGTTACCACAGAGTGAAATGCCCGCGTCTGATGAAGAGAAAAAGCAACTATTTATTTATATGACATCACAAGTGGCAGGGCAAAATTTAATTCCTTTCTTTGAGGAATGGGGATTAACGCCAAATGATGATATTAGAGAGAAAATAGAAAAATTAAATTTACCTAAATTAGAAAAGGAAATCTGGAAAGCTACAGATAGTAATGATATTCGTGAAAAGCAAGTTGAACCGTATAAGGTTCCGTATGGTGAACCTGCTAATGAGGTGCAAAATCTTTTAGTTGGTACGGATTCTGATGAGAATCAATCAAGTAAACTTGTCCGAAACTTAGGAGAGAGTGTAAAAGTAACAGGTAAGATTATATGGTCTAAATTAGACGGTGGAAAACAGGAAGTGTTAGTAGAAATTGAGGATGAGAAGGGAAATAAAAATTCAATTCCTGTTCAAGTTAATGGAATTTATGATGACAGTATCATTTTCCAAGGAATTTCAAATGATGTAATGTCAGCAGTGACGCTTCGTCACAATGAAAAAAAATTAAATGTAAACTTTACTAGTAATAAAATACATTACCGTTTTGAAAAAGAAAAATATATGGGCTTAACGGTATATGATCAAAATGGGATTGAAAAGAAAAGTGTATCAGCAGAAGGGCAAGAAAATGGAAAACGATTTGCTGAACTAAATGGAGTAGATTTTGAATATGGAGATGTAGTGAAAGTGTTTCATGCAGAACCGGACCGCTTGAAATGGTATCAAAATAACACGCTTGTAGATCCAGGAAATATTAAAAATAAAAAAGAAAAATTCTTTAAGATTACTCCGCAAGGTTTCGAATTAAAAGATAGTTTACAAGAAATAACGGCGAAACCTCAACAAGTAGTAGTAGGAACAGACGTTGAAAGGTTAGATCCAAAAGCTTTTGTTGAAGTGAAAGATGGAGAAATAATTGGATTTGTAGAAACACCGAATACATCAAAAGTCGGTGAACAAAAAGTAAAAGTAGAAACGAAGGATCGTTTTGGAAATAAACAAGTGACAGAAGTACCGTTAGAAGTAACATATGGAGATAGTATTGCGTATGTAGGATTCGACAATAAAATTGCTTCAGTTGTAACGTTAAAGCATGAAGAGAAGAAATTACATGTGACTGATATGGATAGTCAAATCCATAAGTATTTTAATAAAGAGCTATACATGGGAATCACGTTATATGATGGAAACGGAACTGAGAAAAAACATGTAACAGCAGAAGGACAAGAAACTTCACAGAATTTTGCAGAGCAAGTGAATGGACTGTCGTTTGAGTATGGAGATGTAGTAAAAGTATTACATGCAGAACCAGATCGCTTGAAATGGTATCAAAATAATAACTCTGCTGGTCAAGGTGAGAAAAAAGGGGTAAAAGAACTATTCTTCAAAGTGACGGAAAAAGGCTTTGAGAGAATGGATCTGTTACAAGAAGTAACAGCCGTGCCGCAAAAAGTAGTAATTGGAACAAATAGTGAAATGTTAGACGCGAAGAAGTTTGTTGAAGTGAATGATGGGGAAGTAGTAGGGTTTGTAGAAAAACCGGATACGACAAACATTGGTAAACAAACGGTGAAAGTAGAAACGAAAGATCGTTTTGGAAACAAGAAAGTAACAGAAGTAGCTTTAGAAGTAACGTACGGAGACAGTCTTGTTTATCAAGGTCTTTACAATGATATTACTTCAATCGTAACGATTAATCATGAAGAAAAGAAATTACATGTAACGTATACGAAAGATCAAATTCATAGTTACTTTAATAAAGAATTATACATGGGAATCACGTTATATGATCAAAACGAGAAAGAGGAAAAGCATGTAACAGCAGAAGGACAAGAAACTTCGAAGAATTTTGCAGAGCAAGTAAATGGAACTTCATTCCAATATGGAGATGTAGTGAAAGCATACCATGCAGAATCAGATCGTTTAAGCTGGTATAAAAATAGTGAGTTCGTTGGAAAAGGGGATAAGAAAAAATTCAAAGAAATTTCCTTTAAGATTACTCCAAATGGTTTAGAGCAAGTACAATAATAAAAAAGCTCGTAAAACATAATGTTTTACGAGCTTTTTTTATTATTCAGCTTCAGAAACTACTGTGAAGCGTTCGTTTACGTGCTTTGGATTTTCAATTTCATCAAGTGCTGCAACTGCGAAGTCTTCGTAACTTACGTAGCTATCACCTTTTGCGTTAACAAGAAGATTGTCTTGTCCAGCTGTATAAGAACCAGTACGTTTTCCTAATGCGAATAGTGCAGAAGGGCTGATGAATGTCCAAGTAATATCGTTTGTTTGTTGCAGAATTTCTAAGTTTTTACCTTGGTTTTGAGCTGTTGCAAGGTATTCAGTTGGGAAACCTGGTGTATCAAATACACGCGTTGTTTTCTCTTCGTCTACAAATAAGCTTCCAGCGCCGCCAACTACAAGTAATTTTGTGTTAGGTGCACCTTTCATAGCTTCAATTAGAACGTTTCCTGCATCTACGTGAAGGTGTTCTTCTCCTGCTGGAGCGCCGAAAGCATTTACAACTACATCAAATGCTTGTAGGTCATTAGATGTAAGAGCGAATACATCTTTCTCTAAAATTTTTATATTTTCTTCTGTAATTTTTGCAGCGTTTCTTACGATTGCAGTTACTTCATGTCCGCGATCTAATGCTTCTTTTAAAATACGACTTCCTGCTTTACCAGTTGCTCCGATGATTCCGATTTTCATAATAAATCCCTCCAAAGTGTTTTGTTAAAGTGTATATCTGAAAGTAAATAAATTTGTTGTAATAAGGTTTGTTACAACCTAATGTAATCATTATAGTTACAGGTTGGTATTTTTGTCAATGGGGTAGTTTGTAGATTTACTTTTTGTTTTAGTATGCACAGTTAGAGGGAGGAGAGTCATAAAGATATTGTTACTTCGTGTCTGGCTAATATTTGGAAATTTCAAATTGTCGAAAAATGTTGATTTTTAAATGTTTTTTAAATATAATTCGTTTTATGGAGAAAAGGAGGGGTTAATTGTATGAATATGTTAGAGCAATTTGTTTCATCAACGAATACAATTCTTTGGTCATATATTCTTATTGCGATGTTAATTGGTTTAGGTCTTTATTTTTCTATTAAATTGAAATTCGTACAAATTACTCATTTAGGGGAAATGGTTCGACTAATGAGTGATGGATTAACTGGAAAGACGCGTAAAAAAGGTAGTGTATCTTCTTTCCAAGCGTTCTGTATGAGTTCAGCAGCTCGTATTGGAATCGGGAACTTAGCCGGTGTAGCGTTAGCTATTTCTATGGGAGGACCTGGGGCGGTATTTTGGATGTGGGTTATTGCGATTGTCGGAGCGTCTTCAAGTTTCGTGGAAAGTACGCTTGCACAAATTTATAAAATAAAAGATGGCAGTGGCTTCCGTGGTGGTCCTGCTTATTATATGGAAAAAGGTTTAAATAAACGTTGGATGGGAATTTGGTTCTCTATCCTTATTACAATTAGTTACGGATTAATTTTTAACTCCGTACAAGCAAATACAGTTACATTAGCATTTAAAAACGCTTTTGGTATTGAGCGTTACATTGTTGGGATTGTATTAGCAGTATTAGTTGCGGTTATTATTTTTGGTGGCGTGAAAAGCATCGCACGTATGTCTGAAATGATCGTTCCGCCAATGGCACTTATTTATATTGCAGTAGCAATTTTCGTTGTTATTAAAAATTATTATTTAATACCGGATATGTTTACGGAAATTTTTAAAGGAGCATTTGGTTTAGATTCAGCTGTAGGTGGCGGTATCGGTGCTGCGATGAAATATGGTATTCAGCGCGGATTATTTGCGAATGAAGCAGGTATGGGTAGTGCGCCGAATGCGGCAGCGACAGCGGATGTAACACATCCAGCGAAACAAGGATTTATTCAAACAATTGGAGTATTAGTAGATACATTTTTAGTATGTACATCAACAGCATTTATCGTACTATGTTCTGGTGCGTATAAGGCAACGAATTTAGAAGGTATTGAATTAACGCAAGTGGCGTTAAGTTCACAAATCGGTTCGTGGGCAAGTAGCTTCTTAGCGATTATTATTTTCTTATTTGCATTTAGTTCACTTCTAGGAAACTACTATTATGGTGAAACGAATATTGAATTCATTAAACAAAGTAAAACTTGGTTAACGATTTACCGTATTGCGGTAGTGGGAATGGTATTATTCGGTTCTGTTGCAACGCTTCAAGTTGTATGGAATATGGCGGATTTATTTATGGGATTAATGGTAATCACAAACTTAATTGCGATTACGCTTCTTGGTCGATTTGCATATGCTGCTTTGGCAGACTATGTAAGGCAGAAGAAACAAGGAAAAGATCCAGTCTTCAGTGCAGATTCTATTCCGGGTTTAACGAATACAGAGTGTTGGGATAAGCCAGTGGTAACGGATAAAGAAAAAGCAGTGTAATGAAAAGGCGAGCATCGAGATAAATTCGATGCTCGCCTTTTTTGTTGTAGTAAATGATAAAGAGGATGAGAGGTAATTATTAATATAATTTTTTGTTCATTCATTCCTCTCGTTATTTGTAGGAACGTACTGTCTTAAAAGTATGATTGGTCGAATAGGATGAGTGATTGAGTATTGAGTAAATGCACGTACTGGTTATATTTTCACGTAAAAAAACACATGTGTTAACAAAAATAACGTGTCCATGTTACAAAACCTAACATAAAGTTCTTGATTACTAAAAGTTTTTAGAATATAATTTTCTTATTGTTAGGAAGAGGGGGCAATGCAAATATGGATTTTTTAGCTAAGGTAATTGGGGATGTAAATAATGTCCTTTGGTCATATGTCATTATTGTGATGTTAATTGGGTTAGGACTTTACTTTTCATTTCGTGTGAAATTTGTCCAAGTTCGTTACTTCGGTGAAATGATTCGTTTGCTTGGGGATGGGGCAAGTTCGAAAACGAGGAAAGCACAAAAAGAGAAGAGTGGTGTATCGTCGTTCCAGGCTTTTTGTATGAGTACAGCTTCTCGTGTAGGTACTGGTAACTTAGCTGGTGTAGCTATCGCAATCTCAGCAGGTGGACCAGGAGCAGTATTTTGGATGTGGTTAATTGCGGTAATTGGGGGTGCTTCTGCATTTGTAGAGAGCACATTAGCGCAAATTTATAAAGTAAAAGATGGGAATGCATTCCGTGGTGGTCCAGCTTATTATATGGAAAAGGGTTTAAAGAAACGCTGGCTAGGAGTTGTCTTTTCTGTTCTAATAACAGTTAGTTTCGGATTAATTTTCAACGCCGTGCAGTCAAACACAGTAGCAGCGGCTTTTGATGGAGCATTTAACACAGATGGTAAGTTTGTAGGTCTGTTTATGGCTGGTTTACTTGCAATCATTATCTTCGGCGGAGTAAAACGTATTGCACGTGCGGTTGAAATGATTGTTCCAGTAATGGCAATTATTTATGTAGCAGTGGCATTATTCGTTGTTGTAACAAACATTACGGCAATTCCGTATGTATTTAAAGAAATTTTCTTACATGCTTTCGGAATTAAAGAAGTAGTAGGTGGGGGATTAGGAGCTGCGATTTTACTAGGGGTAAAACGTGGATTATTCTCAAATGAAGCAGGTATGGGTAGTGCGCCGAACGCAGCTGCGACTGCAAACGTAACGCACCCAGTTAAACAAGGTTTCATTCAAACTTTAGGGGTATTTACAGATACATTATTAATTTGTAGTTGTACAGCATTTATCATTTTATTATCAGATGTGCCTGGAGCGGCTGATTTAAACGGAATTCAATTAACGCAACAAGCATTAAGTCAACATATCGGACCGTGGGCTTCTATATTTGTAGCAGTTGCAATCTTCTTGTTTGCATTTAGTTCATTAGTAGGTAACTACTACTATGGTGAAACGAATATTGAATTCTTAAATGGAAGTAAAGTGTTATTAAATGCATACCGCATTGCTGTACTTGGTATGGTTGTTTTAGGATCTGTAGCAACAATTCAAATCGTTTGGGATTTAGCAGATTTATTTATGGGGATTATGGCTGTTATTAACTTAGTGGCGATCGTATTCCTTTCTAAGTACGCTTTTGCAGCGTTATCAGATTATATTAAGCAAAAGAAACAAGGGAAAGATCCAGTGTTCTATGCGGAGTCTATTCCAGGTTTGAGCAATACAGAGTGCTGGGATAAGCCAGCAGTAGCTGATAAAGAAAAAGCAGTATAATGAGGTGAGCATCAAGTGAAACTTGATGCTCATTTTTTTGTTTTATTCTGCTATTTGTGAACAGTAAACTCTCGATTGATACGGGCTAATAATTAGTGGGGATGACACTGATTAAAGTTTCGCTATATAATGTAAAAGACGAACATTCATTAATGCTTTATAATAAAATGTATTTTTTTTAAGAAAAGTGCGGATATGAGTTGTGATTTGTGTTAGAATGGAAAATGCCTTTGAAACAAGAGGTTTTATGATCTTTCCTATCCGATTGAAGGTTTTAGAGGAGAAATGGAAAGTTCGGATTATTTCTTATTTCAAGTGGTCAGACGTTCAACGTTAATGAAGAGTTAAATGGAGGATTTTATTAATGAAGTTTGTTATGTTTCTTGTAGGATTGCTCGTTGTATTCGTACTCGGTTTTCTTATAAGTGCCGATCGAAAGAAGATTAAGTATAAACCAATCGCAATCATGCTTGTTATTCAGCTAGTGTTAAGTTATTTCTTATTAAATACGCAAGTTGGTTATATTTTAGTAAAAGGAATTTCAGATGGATTTGGCGCACTTCTTGGATATGCGGAAGCTGGAATCGTTTTCGTATTTGGCGGTCTTGTTAATAAAGGAGAGGTTTCATTCTTCTTAACAGCGTTATTACCAATCGTATTCTTTGCCGTTTTAATCGGAATTCTGCAACACTTTAAAATTTTACCGATATTTATTCGTGCTATTGGTACGTTGTTAAGTAAGGTAAATGGTTTAGGTAAACTAGAATCATATAACGCAGTAGCGGCTGCTATTGTTGGACAAGCAGAAGTATTTATTACAGTAAAAGATCAATTAAGTAAAATCCCAAAACATCGTTTATATACATTATGTGCATCTTCCATGTCGACAGTATCAATGTCAATCGTAGGTTCTTATATGAAAATGATCGAACCGAAATATGTAGTAACAGCACTTGTATTAAATTTATTTAGTGGTTTCATTATTATTCATATTATTAACCCGTACGATATTACAGAAGAAGAAGATACACTGAAATTAGAAAATAAGAAAAAACAATCATTCTTTGAAATGCTAAGTGAGTATATTATGCTTGGTTTCACAATCGCGATCACAGTAGCGGCAATGTTACTTGGTTTCGTAGCATTAATTACAGCAATCAATAGCTTGTTTGATTCCATGTTCGGTATTACATTCCAAGCTATTTTAGGATATATTTTCTCACCATTAGCATTCATAATGGGTATTCCGCAAGCAGAGATGGTAACAGCGGGACAAATTATGGCAACAAAATTAGTATCAAACGAGTTTGTTGCGATGCTTGATCTTGGAAAAGTAGCTGGTGACTTATCAGCTCGTACAGTTGGTATTCTTTCTGTATTCCTTGTATCATTTGCGAACTTCTCATCAATCGGAATTATCGCAGGTGCAACGAAAGGTATCGATGAAAACCAATCAAATGTTGTATCATCATTCGGTCTACGCCTTGTGTACGGTGCGACATTAGTAAGCATTCTATCAGCGATTATCGTTGGTGTTATGTTATAAAAAGATGGCCCTAGCTTATAGCTAGGGCTATTTTTTATGGTAAATTTGCATGAAAAAACCAATTAGTGAGGAATATATTTACATATGAAAATCTTTTAAAATTTATATTGCATTTCTATTAGATAACGCTTACAATTTGATTTGTAGGTGGTATCAATTTCAGACTTTCAATAATGGTAGGAGAGAAGAGGCTACCTTTTATAAATTGCAATTTATGTAAACGCTTACTGATTTTAGATAACAGTTGAATAGTATTTAGGGGTTTTAAATTTTTTAACATCAATGGTCAGACGTCATTCGTTATACGTTATACGACCAATAACTCGTGGGAGAAGTGGAGGATTCACATATGAAGATCGTAATGTTTCTAGTCGGTTTACTTGTAGTATTTGTACTAGGGTTCCTTATCAGTTCAGATCGTAAGAAAATTAAATATAAACCAATTGCACTTATGCTTGTCATTCAATTGGTACTTGCGTATTTCTTACTAAATACAAAGGTCGGATTTGTATTAGTAAAAGGGATTGCAGATGGGTTTGGCGCTATTTTAAAATTTGCGGAAGCAGGGGTTAATTTCGTATTTGGTGGTTTAGCAAACGATGGACAAGCACCATTCTTCTTAACAGTATTATTACCAATTATTTTCTTAGCAGTATTAATCGGGATCTTACAACATATTAAAGTTTTACCGATTATCATTCGTGCAGTCGGTTTCGTATTAAGTAAAATTAACGGCTTAGGAAAACTAGAATCATATAATGCGGTAGCAGCTGCAATTGTTGGTCAAGGGGAAGTATTCATTACAGTAAAAGATCAACTAAGCAAATTACCGAAAAATCGTTTATACACACTTTGTGCATCTTCCATGTCAACAGTATCGATGTCAATCGTCGGTTCTTATATGAAAATGATTGATCCAAAATATGTAGTAACAGCACTTGTACTAAACTTATTCAGTGGATTTATTATCGTTCATATTATTAATCCATATGAAGTAAAAGAAGAAGACGATATTTTAGAATTACAAGAAGATAAAAAACAAACATTCTTTGAAATGTTAGGCGAATATATTATGCTTGGTTTCTCTATCGCTGTAACAGTAGCGGCGATGTTAATCGGTTTCGTAGCATTAATTACAGCAATTAACGGTGTGTTTGATTCAATTTTCGGAATCACATTCCAAAGCATTTTAGGATATATCTTCTCACCATTAGCATTCGTAATGGGTATCCCAACTTCAGAGATGCTAACAGCGGGACAAATTATGGCAACGAAATTAGTAACGAACGAATTCGTTGCAATGCTTGACCTTGGAAAAGTAGCTGGTGATTTATCAGCTCGTACAGTAGGTATTTTATCAATCTTCCTTGTATCATTTGCGAACTTCTCATCAATCGGAATTATCGCAGGTGCAACGAAGAGTATCGATGGCAAACAAGCAAACGTTGTATCATCATTCGGATTAAAACTTGTATACGGTGCAACGTTAGTAAGTATATTATCAGCGATTATCGTTGGGGTTATGCTTTAATAAAACAAACGAAGTCGTTTATCTCTCGCCTAGAGGGATGAACGACTTTTTTATTTTGGTATGATAAATAATGCAGAGAGGGGAAATTAGGGTGAAAGAAGCGGATAGTTTAAGGGAGTTTGATGAAATTATAGAGAACATTGATCAATTAACTGGAGAAGATGCTAGAGCGTTTTTGAAGTTTATACATGGATATTTAAGCATAGTAGAAGAAGGAGAGGGGACTTTTACTCATAGTGACTTTGTTGAAAAGGTTTCAGGGCTTTATAAAAAGGATTTAGCTAAGCTTATTAAGCTGAGAGAAGAAATAAAAAAATCACCTTAATACATTCATTAAGGTGATTAAAATACTACTCAGCTGGAGGTGTAAACGTACGTTTCTCTAATTCAGCATCTAGCATAAATAGTGCGTTTGAATCGCTTGTAATACGTTTTAATTTTTGGATGATGCTATCGAATGAAGCTTCTTCTTCTACTTGCTCATCAACGAACCATTTTAAGAAGGTAATTGTTGCGTGCTCACGCTCATCCCAAGCGATATCAGATAAGTTGTAAATACGCTTCGTTACTTCACGCTCGTGCTCAAGTGCCACTTCAAAAGCGTTCAGTACAGATTCATATTCGTTATTCGGATTATCAAATCCAGTAACAATAGCGCGCTCACCGCGGTCGTTAATGTAGTTATAAAGCTTCATTGCGTGGAAACGTTCTTCCTCAGCTTGTACAAGGAAAAAGTTAGCGAATCCATCATAGCTCTCAGATGTACAGTAAGCAGCCATTGCCATATAAGCGTGGGCAGAGTAAAATTCAAAGTTCATTTGATTGTTTAATGCGTCGTGCAATTTTTTAGATAACATAAAATCCCCCTTAGTATTGTGACAAGAATATTATACCATAATTGATAATATTCTCATTTTGATGTCTCGAACCTTTTCGAAAGCTTTGTGACGTGTGCTTCCATAATGTCTTGTAAATCTAAATCATATTTTTGTGAAAGAATAATAAGATTAGATAGTACATCACCAAGTTCTTCTTTTAGTTCTTGTTTTAGCTCTTCTTCTGTTTTTACTTTTTCGTCAGGACGATCACGGCCAATTTCGATTGCGCGAACAACGCGTGAAACTTCCCCAACTTCCTCTGTTAAGAAATTTAAGCGAATAAAGGAATTATACTGTGACCAGCTTCGTTTTTCATAAAATTCCTTCACCCATCTTTGAAATGCGACGATATCCATTTCTTCCTCATCCCTTCAATATGTTGTACAATATTCATTGTATCATAACAATATATAGTTTTGGGGTGTAGGGATGAGAAAGATTTGTGTGTTTGCAGGTTCCAACTTAGGGGAGAGACCAGAATTTAAAGAGCAGGCAATAGCGTTAGGAAAAATGTTTGTTGAGAATGACTATGAGCTCGTATACGGTGGTTCATGCGTTGGATTGATGGGAGAAGTAGCAAATGAAGTCCTTCGTTTAGGCGGGCGTGTAACAGGTGTTATGCCGCGTGGTCTATTCCGAGGAGAAATTGTTCATACAGGGTTAGCAGAACTAATTGAAGTAGAAACGATGCATGAGCGTAAAGCGAAAATGGCAGAGCTTGCGGATGCTTTTATTGCACTGCCAGGCGGATACGGAACGTTTGAAGAGCTATTTGAAGTAGTATGTTGGTCGCAAATTGGTATACATAATAAGCCGGTTGGTTTATTGAACATAAAAGACTTTTACGGACCAATTTTGCAAATGGTTGAACGTGCAGCAGAAGAAGGGTTTATGAATCCATCGAATAAAGAGTTGATCGTTTCAGCTGAGACGGCAGATAAACTAATTCATGCAATACAAAATTACGAGCGCCCCGTTTTAGGAACGAAGTGGAAGCAGCTATCATAATACAATTTTATAGAGATTTTTGGAAACACATGTCATTGTATCTTGAAAAGGCATGTGTTTTTAATTTGGTTAAATATGTTAATGTTTAGATGTAATGTTTTGGGAAGGGAGAAATAGATGGAGGAGTTTGTGTATTTAAGACCGGTTTTCAAAAGTATATTAGCAGCAGCTATTCTTGTTATGCTAATTGTTTCAACACAGAAGAAAGAGCTAATTAATGAATTTTCGCTTTGGTTTATTTCGATATTGTGTATCGGTGTTTCGGCGATAACACTCTTTATGATTGGCTTTATCGTTGATGAGTATAATCTAGCCGGAGATGTGCATAGTTCTAATATGTTTATTGCAATTGGCTGTATTAGCGGTTTGAATTTTATTATTTACTATAGACGGCAATAAAAGAAGGCATTCCGTATTACTTTGGAATGCCTTTATCACTTTGATTACTTTGTTTTTTATACAGGTACCAGCCACCCCAGCCGCCACCAATTGCTACAACAACGAGGAAAGCATAGTCTTTCACCTCGATACGTATATTGAAAACGTTAGCTATAAGTAAGACAATCCCAACTGTTATTAACGCAAAGAATGCTCTAATTAAGTAGTCTTTCAACTGAACCACTCCCGCCATTTAAGTAGTAAATGATGAATATGGAAAAGCTTTTTTGGATCTATTTTACTAAAGGGTGTTACCTATATTTTAACATAAAAGGGATTGTAATATATTGATAAAAGTAGAGGAGAGGGCTGCTAATATTGTCGTGATTTGTCGGTAAGTCGATATATTGGAAAAATCGCTGATAAATTTGACGGAATCGCCGATATAATGCGAAAATCGCTGATATATTTAATGGAATCGCCGATATAAATAGAAAATCGCTGATATAAATTTCATGTACTGATATGCGCGACAACCCCATAGAAAAAAGCGACTCTGAACGAGCCGCTTCTGCTTTTAAAGGTGATATCCAACTCCAGCGGCTAGAATCTCCGGTCATTTCCCTCTCTCGCTCGAAGCAAAAAGCACTTCAAGGTCGAGAGCTCCAATGTCCTGCGATTCTGAGCAAGCCGCTTCCGCTTTCAGTGGTATCCAGCTCCGGTGACTAGAACAGTCGGTCATTTCGCGCCTTCCTGTGAGGCAAAGAACGCCTCTTCGTCAGGAGCTCCAATGCCCTCCTGTTCTGAGCAAGTCACCTCCGCTTTTAAATATATTATTGATTCAAGAAAGCACGTAGCATCCAAGCGTGTTTTTCTAGTTCTGTGTAGATGCCTAGTAATAGGTCAGATGTCATTTCGTCATCAGAGTTTTGAGCGATTTCCATGCCTTTTTTCAGTTCGACTAGCATCATTTCGTAGTCTTTCATGATTGCTTCGACCATCCCTTCTGCAGTTTCTCCGTATGCTGCTTCTTGAATAGAAGATAGTTCTAAGTATTCTTTCATTGTTGCTACTGGTTTACCACCAATTGCTAAAATGCGTTCTGCAATTTCGTCGATGTGAGTAGCTGATTCTGTGTATAGTTCTTCGAATTTCTCATGTAATGTGAAGAATTGAGGTCCTTTTACGTACCAATGGAAGTTGTGTAGTTTTGTGAATAAAACGCTCCAGTCTGCTACTTGTTTGTTTAATACTTCGATTACTTGTTTGTTCATTATGATCAATCTCCTTTTGAGTTGTTATGTTATATCAATTACTAATTTATAATTATTATAATCTAGTAATTGATATAAATCAACCCTTTTGCTGGAATTAATTTGAACAAATTATGAACTGTTGTAAATAAAAATCCCTATTACTGTGGAGTAATAGGGATTTTGTTTGATATATAGCTAATGCTCTGAACGAGCCGCTTTTGCTTTTAATTATTATACAGCCTGCTGTTTCTCTTCTACATCCTGTCCATCCCAGCACTCTGTATTCTGTAAGCCAGGGATAGAACTTGCAACGAAGACAGGATCTTTTCCTTGTTTCTTTTGCTTAATATAGTCTACTAAAGCTGCGTAGGCGAACTTGCTCAGGAATGAGATGGCAATTAAGTTTGTGAATACCATTAGTCCCATAAAGAAATCAGCTAAACTCCAAACTGTTTGAAGGGCCGCGATTGATCCGAAGAATACCATTCCGACAACTGCAACACGATAAATCAGTAACCATGTTTTGCTTTCTTTAATGAATGCGATGTTTGTTTCACCATAATAGTAGTTTCCTAGTAAAGAACTGAAAGCAAATAGGAAAATAATAATCGCTAAGAAAGTACTTGCCCACGGTCCAATTTGTGAACTTAATGCTTGTTGTGTTAATTCAATACCTTCTAAATTTGATCCTTTGTACAGGCCAGAACATAATACGATAAACGCTGTTGATGTACATACTAAGAATGTATCTACGAAAACTCCTAATGCTTGAACAAGTCCTTGTTTTACAGGGTGAGATACATCTGATGTTGCTGCAGCGTTAGGAGAGCTACCCATACCTGCTTCTGTCGCGAATAAACCGCGCTGAATTCCGAATTTGATTGCTGCTCCAATACCACCAGCGATAGCTTGGTCTAAACCGAATGCGCTGTTAAATATTTCTGTAAAAATGCTTGGTAACATATTGAAGTTGTTAATTACGACAAAAATAGCCACACCAATATAAATGATCGCCATTGGAGGAACGATCATTTCTGTAATACGTGAAATGCTCTTGATACCACCAAAAATAATAACTGCAACTAATAAAGCTAATAGAGCTCCTACAATCGTTCGCTCTAGTCCAAAAGCATTTTCAAACGCTATTGTTACTGTGTTTGCTTGTACAGAATTGAAAATTAATCCGTACGCAACTGTAATAAGAAGTGAAAACCAAACACCCATCCAGCGTTTGTTTAATCCTTTTTCCATGTAATATGCTGGTCCACCACGGAACCTGCTGCCATCTTTTACTTTATAAATTTGCGCGAGCGTACATTCTACGAAACTAGTAGCTGCCCCAAGGATAGCGATAAACCACATCCAAAATATTGCGCCGGGTCCACCCATTGAAATGGCTAATGCTACACCAGCTAAGTTTCCGATACCGATACGTGCCGCTGCACTTAAGCAAAATGCTTGGAATGGGGAGATGCTATCTTTCTTTTTTTCTTTTCGATTAAACCCTTTACTAATTAAACTGACCATCTCACCGAAATGAGTAATTTGGACGAATTTTAATTTGAAAGAGAAATAAAGACCGAAGCCGATTAGCATTGCAATAAGAATATATGACCATAAAATATTATTCGTTACCTCAAGGAATCTGCTAAAGATATCAACCATATAATACACTTCCTTTTTTTCGTAATAAGAAAATTATATGCAAAAAATATACGAGAATCAATTTTTCTAAAAAATGATGTTACTTAAATCTATTTTATGTTATGATTATGTTACATCGTAATATTTTTAGAATTATTTACATTTTAAAAAACTAAATGTAAAGCAAGGAAGAGGGGATAATTTGAAAGAAGAATCTTTATTGAATGTAAGCCTTAAGAGTTTGAAAACGAGAAGTAATATATTTTTTATCATTACATCTTTAAGTATCTTTTTAGGAGCCACTTATTATTACAATAAAAGATTTCCAACGCATAGGTATCCTGAATGGTTAGAATTTCTAAAATTGATTGGATGAACAAAAGACAGAAAAACAGAAAACTCAAATAAAAATTATTGAGGAGGAACTAAACATGAATATTAGAGAAAGTGAACTTCCGGGTATTGGTTATAAGTTTCAAGTTGTTACGAAAGGGAACGAAAAAATGGTGATTGTCATTCATGATGATGGACGTAGAGAAATGTACCATTTTGATTCAGACCACGAAGAAAGCATCTCAAGTATTTCATTACGTGACTCAGAGGCGAGACAAATTGCAGCGATATTAGGTGGAATGGTATATAAGCCTAGAGCATTAGAAAATGTTGAAATGGTCTTTGAAGGTTTAGCAATTGAGTGGTTTAAGGTGGAGCATGCAGCGCCAGCAATCGGAAAAACAATTGGTGATCTTGAAATACGAAAAATGTATAGTGTAACGATCATTGCAGTTATGAAGAAGAACATGAAAAAGCTATTCAATCCAGGGCCAGAGACGGTAATTGAAGAAGGCGATATGCTTGTAGTTTCTGGTGAGAGAGAAGAAATTAAAAAAATTATTAATGAGTTACTTTCGAATAGGGGGACTGACTAGATGGATACTTTAATTTTTGAAGTTGGTACAGCGTTAGTATTAGTTGCAATTGCGGCAGTCATTGCTGGAAAGTTTAAATTCTCAGTAATTCCTTTTCTAATTGTTCTTGGAATGTTAGTAGGGCCACACGCGCCGACAATAGGTGTTATCGATTTCAAATTTATTGAAAGTGCAAGTGTCATTTCCTTCCTTGGACGGATTGGCGTTCTGTTCCTTCTGTTTTATCTAGGGCTAGAATTTTCGATGAAAAAACTAATTAAATCTGGACGTTCTATTGCGATTGGCGGAACAATCTATATTTTAATTAACTTTTCACTTGGATTATTATACGGGTTTATAATGGGGTTCCCTTTACTAGAAATCTTAATTATTGCGGGGATTATTACGATTTCTTCTAGTGCTATCGTTGCAAAAGTGTTAGTGGATTTAAGAAGAACTGGTAATAATGAGACCGAATTAATTTTAGGAATCATTATGTTTGAAGATATATTCCTTGCTGTGTATTTATCAGTTGTTTCTGGTTTAGTTCTAGGGGATCATGCTTCCTTCTTAGGTGCTCTCACTTCGATTGGAATTGCTTTAGGGTACATGCTTCTATTCTTTATTGTGGCTAGGAAGGCTACGCCTTTATTAAATAGATTGCTCAATATTAGTTCAGATGAAATTTTTATTATTGTAGTATTTGCTTCGTTATTCTTTATTGCAGGTTTCTCAGAAACAATTCACGTTGCCGAAGCAATTGGAGCACTTCTTTTAGGATTGGTTTTCTCTGAGACAGAGCATAGTGACAGAATTGAACATCTCGTTGTTCCATTTAGAGACTTTTTCGGAGCTATTTTCTTCTTCAGTTTCGGATTAAGTATTGATCCGTTCTCATTGGGCGGAGCGATATGGTTAACGTTAGGTGCTGTCCTTCTTACAATCATCGGTAACTTTGTAGCAGGGATGATTGCAGGACGACAAGCTGGATTATCTCATAAAGCGTCAACAAATATTGGATTAACAATCGTTTCAAGAGGAGAATTCTCCATCATTATGGCCAATATCGGCATCGCCGGTGGTCTAATGTCAGTATTGAAACCATTCTCAGCACTATACGTGCTTATACTATCGATCTTAGGTCCACTTTTGACGAAAGAGTCAAAGAATGTATATAAATTTTTAAATAAAATCTTTAAGTGGGATATGGAGAAAAGCTAAATTTTTTAAAATCAAAGTACAAGATATGTATGAAAAAGGGATCTATGTCGACATAGATCCTTTTTTTATTGGCATTTTTTCAAGGATGAAAGAATACGTTTAATATTTACCGTATTGTGGCATACATATAGAAAAAGGTGCTTGGAAAGGGGAATAAAGAGAAATGGAACTCCAGTTTCAAAATGTATATCAACAGGTGGAGAATTGGTATGTGTTGGATTCGGAGCTTCCTTGGGATGTCAAAAGGCTTAGAGATGATGTGTTTTCACTTATTGAAGTATGTAAAACGCCAGTTATTTTTTGTGATACGTGTGATGCGAATCATGTGCTTCTATCATTAGGAGAAGAAGAAGAGGAATTTTTATTCCCAGTAGGTGGTTTTTATCATAAAGAAAAACAATTAATTTTTGTTTGTATATGGGAAGAGTATGAGCAAGTGCTCAAAACACTACTACATGAATTTCGCCATGCGATGCAGCATAAGAGAGAGGTATTGTATGTTGGAAATGAATTGTATGAAGATAGATGGATTGAGAAAGATGCGAGGAAGTTCGCGGAGAGGAAGTTAGATGAATATAAAAATAGAAAGTTAATGTAAAGCATAGTGGAGAAATGGCACTGTGCTTTCTTTGTTAATTACTAAAAGTAAGTGATTGACTTTTATAAAGTTTAGCTCTAAACTATTGGTATGAAACGAGCGAGGTGATAGAGTGAAAACAGAAGATAGACTTGGATTACTATTATGGTTTCGTTTATCACGTTTTTATAATAAAAGTATTCGTGAGACGAATCAGCATTTGAAAGAATGGAATGTATCTGCCGCTCAGTTTGATGTGCTAGCTCAAGTTGGAGGACATAATCGTCTAACGCAGCAAGAGCTCGGAAATAAATTATTTGTTACGAAGGGAAATATCACGCAGCTGTTAAATAAAATGGAGCAGCTGGAGTGGATTCGTCGTGAACAAGAAGGTACTACAAAATATATTTCGTTAACAGAAAAGGGAAAAGCTTTATATGAGGAAATCGTCCCGCCTCAAGAAACGTTCCAAGCGAAGCAGTTTCAAAATTTAAATGTAGAAGAACAACATCAATTATTACAATTACTAAAAAAATTACAGTGAGAAAAAATTTAAAAATAAATCTTGAATTCGAGATAATATGAGGTGAAGAGTATGTTTAGAAAAGTTGATCATAAAAATATGGGAAGAGCAAATCACGGTTGGCTAAATACACATTTTCATTTTTCATTTGCGAATTATTATAATCCTAATAACATGAACTTCGGTGCATTACGTGTCATTAACGATGACCTAGTAGCACCGCAAACAGGTTTTGATATGCATCCGCACCGTGATATGGAAATCATTTCGTATGTTGTAGATGGTGCTTTAACACATGAGGATAGCATGGGGAACCGCGGAACAATTGAGCGAGGGCATGTTCAATATATGAGTGCTGGCACAGGTGTATTTCATAGTGAGCATAATTTAGGAAATGAAACACTTCGTTTACTACAAATTTGGATTTTACCAGACCGTGAGGACCATAAACCAAACTATGGTGAGTTTACATTTGATTGGAGCAAACGTGAAAACGAATGGTTTCATATGGTATCTCCATTAGAAGGCGGGGCACCAATTCAAATTCACCAAGATGCGAATTTATATTCTTTATCGTTAGATGCAGGAAAAGAAATTCATTTTCCTGTGCAAAAGGGTCGTCAATTGTACCTTGTACAAATTGAAGGAAGTAGTGTAATAAATGGTGAAAGTCTTGTTATGCGTGATGCAGCAGAAGCGGTGGAAGAAGATATTCATATTGAAGCGAAAGAGCAATCTCATTATTTAGCAATTGAATTGAAAAGACAATAGAGCGTTTATGAAAAAGAGGACATCGAGTAGATGTCCTCTTTTTTTGAGTAGAATTGTCAGAAAAAACTTTCTCAAATTTTCGATAAAGGTATCAACTTGAAAAACAAGAATTGTATAAAAGTGTCAAAAATCTTTATGGGAATGGGGAATGTTATAGTGAAAAAGCAAGTCATTTCATCAGCATTAGCCTTAACTGTTATCGCCGGGGGATTTGGAACATTTGGAGCAACGACAACGAAAGCAGAAGAACAAAAAATTCAATATCATCAAGAATTTAAAACACCTGCATACATAGGTGAAGAATGGAAAGCACCAGAAGGACTAGATAAAAAAGAAACGGTCTTTCAATATTTAGAAAGTAAGAAAGATATGTTCAAATTAGCAGGAAATATTGATAAACATTTCAATGTCGTTGGGGAAGAAAAAGATGCTGAATCTGGCACAACACACGTGAAGTTAGTTGAAAAACATAACAACATTCCTGTGTATGGTTCAGATCAAACTGTTACACTCGATAAAGAAAATAATGTAAAAGCATTCTTCGGACAAGTTATTCCGAATTTAGAGGATAAAAATATTCCTGCGTTTGCAAAGATTAGCGCAGAGCAAGCAGAAACAATTGCAAAGGCAGATATTGAGAAAGAAATTGGTGCAGTAAAGAATTATGACGGTGTGAAAAAAGATTTATATGTGTATGAAAAAGATGGGAATTACTATCTTGCATACTTAGTGAAAGCATCAATTTCAAAGCCAGCTCCAGGATATTGGCATTATTTTGTTGATGCAACGAATGGAAATGTGATTGAGAAATATAATGCTGTAGATCACATTACAGGATTTGGTTACGGAGTATTAGGCGCTAAACAATCATTTGAAATTGCGCAAGATGAGAAAACAGGAGCATTCCATTTATTTGATGGTAAACGAGGACAAGGTGTTCATACATTCGATGCAGAGAATATGGATGAAAACTTGTTTAATATATTCTCACAATGGTTCGGACATACAGGTATTGAAGTAGAAAGTAAAAATAAATTCTTTGATGACAAAGCAGCGGTTGATGCGCATGTAAATGCAGGGAAAGTATATGATTACTACAAAAAGACATTTAATCGTAACTCTTTCGATGATAAAGGTGCGAAGCTTATTTCCTCTGTTCACGTAGGTGAAAGCTGGAATAACGCAGCTTGGAACGGTATTCAGATGATGTATGGTGATGGTGATGGTACAACATTTGTGCCGTTATCTGCGGGACTTGATGTTATCGGTCACGAATTAACGCATGCTGTAACTGAACATACAGCAAACCTTGTTTATAAAAATGAGTCAGGTGCGTTAAATGAGTCGTTATCTGATATTATGGGTGTCATGGTTGAGAAGAAGAGCTGGGATTTAGGTGCTGACATTTATACACCTGGAAAACCTGGTGATGCACTTCGTTCTCTGAAAGATCCAGCATCTATTCCAAATCCATTAAAACCAGGTGAAGGTTACCCAGATCACTACAATAAACGCTACACTGGAACAGCTGATAATGGCGGCGTTCATATTAACAGTAGTATTAACAATAAAGCTGCATATTTAGTATCTGATGGCGGAGAGCATTACGGCGTGAAAGTAACTGGAGTAGGCCGTGAAGCGACAGAAAAAATTTATTACCGTGCTCTTACGAAGTATTTAACTGCAAACTCTGACTTTAAGATGATGCGTCAAGCGGCACTTCAGTCAGCTGAAGATTTATATGGTAAAGATTCTAAAGCTGTACAAGCTGTAACGAAAGCTTATGATGCAGTAGGCGTAAAATAATAAGAGAAAAAGACCTGACTAGGATGTCAGGTCTTTCTGTATTTAGTCGCGAATACCTAATGCGATTTTCGCCATACGTGACATACGTTCTTTAGACCATGGTGGATTCCAAACGACATTTACTTCTATTTCATTGACTTCAGGTACGTTCGTTGATAATACTTTTTTTACGTCTGATACAATTTGCCCAGCCATTGGACAGCCGATAGAAGTCATCGTCATCGTAATGACAGCATTATTATTTTCATCTGCTGTAACGTCATAAACTAATCCAAGATTGATAATATCAACACCTAGTTCAGGGTCAATAACAGCTTCTAAATTGGCATATAATTTATTTTCAAATGCTTCTTGTGACATAAGTAGCACCCCCTGCATTTTAATGATATCGATTCTCATTATAACGGAAATATGTATAATATGCAGGAAATGAGCTCAAAAAAATATCCCTTTTGGAAGAGGGATACTTTTTAAAGGCTATTCAGTTTTGAAGTGTGATACGAGTTGATCTAATTCTTCAACTGTTTGTTTCATTTGTTTAGCCGTTTGTGTCATCTCATTCATCGTAATGACTTTTTTCTTAGCAGATTGTGCTGTTGCTGCTGTTTCACTAGATACTTCAGTCGAAATAGAAGCGATGTTATTCAGTGAAGCGTTCATTTCTTCAGCACTTGCAGCCATTTCTTCAGCAGTTGCTGAGATGTCTTGCATTTGAGTAGATACTTTATTTACTTGTTCCACAATTGTTGTGAAAGAATTGCCAGCTTCACGAATGACATGAATGCCTTCAAATGCCTCAGAACGACCTTGTGACATCATAGAGCTCGCAGTTTCAGTGTCTTGTTGAATTTGATGTAGTAATTGGTTAATATCTGTTGCAGCAGTTTTAGATTGTTCAGCAAGTTTTCGAACTTCATCAGCTACGACAGCGAAACCTTTTCCTTGTTCACCAGCACGAGCTGCTTCAATAGATGCATTTAAAGCAAGTAAGTTTGTTTGTTCTGCGATATTAGAAATAGATTGTACAGCTGTATCAATATATTTCGTGTGTGTGATTAGACGTTCGACCACTTCTGACGTAGCATTTACAGCTTCATGTATCGTTGTCATTTGTGAAACTGATTTTTGAATAACAGTACTTCCATCGTTAGCCTGTTCAGATGTAGCTACAGCTAGTTCAGTTACAGATGTGGCAGATTCAGCAATGCGCTGAACACTTACTGCCATATCGTCCATTGCAGTTGAGCTTTCTTCCATGCTAGAGGCTTGCGATTGAATACTTTCATTTAAGTTGGACATCGTGCTTTGAACTTTTATTGTTGCCTCGCGTGATATATTCGTCTTTTCTAGCATGTTTTCAGAAGCGTTTTGTACTTCTATAGATGTTTTTTGAACACGATTAATGATATGTTGTAGGTTTTCTAACATTTTATTAAATGATGTTGCGATCGTACCAATTTCATCATTACTATTTACTTGTAGACGGGCAGTTAAGTCACCTTCTTGAGATGATAATTCTTTTAGTTTACTATCAATTTGTTGAATTGGTTTTACAAGTTTACCAGAGAACCACCATGCAACAGTGATAGCTACGATAATACAAATAACAAGTGATAAGAAGACAACATATTCAATTTGTAGCGAAGATTGATCAATTTTTTTGATAGATTGATCACGTAACTTAGCTTGTTCGTTACTGTAATTTGTGAAGTCACCAATTACTTTATAAACAGTACCATTTTCTGCATAAGCTACTTGCAGGGCCTCTTCCCACTTTTGTTCTTTTGCAAGAGGGAAAACTTTTTCTTCAATAAATTTTCTCCAAGTGGATCCTGATTCCATTGTATTTTTCATGGACTGAGAAACATTTGGATTAGAAAGAAGTTTATCTTTTGAATCCTCCAGACGTTTACTCATCTCATTAAACTTGTCTAATTCGACTTGATCATGTTGTAATAAATAACCTCTTAAAGCAGAAAGTTGTACTTGATAAGCATCTCCACGTTCTTTCAATTCTGTTGCCAAAGGGGAAATTTCTTTTTGTAATGCTTGAGCTTGACGAGATTGATCGATAGTAAAAAATAAAATAAAAGCTAAGGCAATGCCAAATAAAGCGCAAATCGTTCCCATCATGAACATTAGTTTTTTTCGAATGCTAATAAAATTCATATGATAAAAAGCCTCCTTGTGAAATCCTAGTATTAGAATTAATAAATGTAAAAAATTGAAAGAAAGCTTTACTCCATCTGGAATAAAGCTTTCTTCTTTCCTTTAGGAATTATAGCAGACGGAATGAGAGATAGAAAGAGATATTTTAAGGTAAAAAAGGAGAGTTTGTAAATCTCTCTTTTTTCACTTTAAGCATGTGTTTTGAAATGAGAAACGAGAACCTCAAGTTCTTGCACAGTCGTTTTCATTTCAGACGCTTTTTTAGCGACGACACTCATTTTGTTTACTTGATCACCAGCTGAATTTGCTGTTTGTGATGTTTCGGCGGCAACCTCATTTGAAATAGAAGCGATGTTATTTAAAGCTGCATTCATTTCTTCAGAACTTGCGGACATTTCTTCAGCAGTTGCAGACATTTCTTGTATTTGTGTAGAGACTTTATTAATGTGGTTAACAATTTCTGAGAATGAAGATCCAGCGGTACGAATGACTGTAATTCCTTCAGAAGCCTCTGACTGACCTTGCGCCATCATTTCATTTGCTATTTTTGTATCGGCTTGAATGTGATGAAGTAAATGGTTAATATCAGTTGCTGCTATTTTAGATTGTTCCGCAAGTTTTCGAACTTCATCGGCAACAACGGCGAAGCCTTTTCCATGTTCGCCAGCACGGGCTGCTTCAATAGAAGCATTTAAAGCGAGTAAATTCGTTTGTTCCGCAATATTAGAAATAGATTGAAGTGCAGTATCAATATGATTTGTATGTGTAATGAGTCTCTCTACTACTTGTGATGTAGCATTAACAGCTTCGTTAATGGTATGCATTTGTGTAATAGATTTCTCAATGACTTTATTCCCACTATCTGCTTTTTCTGAAGTTGTCACAGCTAAGCTAGCAACAGAAGAGGCGGATTCTGCAATACGCTGAACACTCGTTGCCATATCATCCATCGCAGTTGAACTTTCTTCGATGCTGGAAACTTGTGAACGAATATTATGCTCAAGAGCATTCATAGTTTCCTCGGTTTTTGCTGTGTTTTCCATAGAAGCAGTTGTTTCCATAAACACATTTTCAGACGCTTCTTTTACACTTGTTGATGTTTGTTGTACTTGTTGTATGATACGTTGTAAGTTAGTGAGCATTTGATTAAAGGAATGGGCGATATCCCCAATTTCATCTTTACTCGTTACGTGCAATCTAGCGGTTAAATCGCCATCTTGAGAAGCTAATTCTTTTAATTTCTCATCAATTTGTCGTATCGGTTTAACGAGTTTGCCAGAGAACCACCATGCTAATAAAATGGATGTTACTGTACATGTAATGAGGGAGAAGAAAATAATATATTGAATAAGAGATGAAGAAGACTCGATTTCAGCAATTAATGCGTCACGTTTATCATTTTCTTCATTTGCATATTTAGTAAAGCGACTTAAAAGGTCGTTTACATAATCAGTTTGAGCTAAAGCGATTTTGGATGCTTCGTCCCATTTTCCTTCACGAGCGAGAGGGAGTACTTCATTATCTATGACGCTTCGCCACTTTGCCCCCATTAAAATTGCTTCTTTCATTCCTTCTGGGAGTTTTTTATCATTTGTTACTTTTTCTCTAGTATCAGCTAGTTTTTTTCCTTCTCGGTTGAATTTATCCAATCCTTTTTGATCATGTGATAGTAAGTATTCTTGTAAACCAGCAACTTGTGCTTGGAACCAATCACCACGTTCTTTTAAAATGGTTGCTCGTTTTGATACATCATTTTTTAATGTTTCAATTTCGCTTGCTTGGCTCATAGTGAATGAAAGAATAACAATAAGAGC
The DNA here is from genome assembly GCF_008923725.1 of Bacillus sp. CH140a_4T. Lineage (GTDB taxonomy): Bacteria > Bacillota > Bacilli > Bacillales > Bacillaceae_G > Bacillus_A. The sequence goes on along the minus strand of NZ_WBPF01000022.1, from coordinate 121,296 downwards.
GATGCTAAATAAAGAAGAAATGCTTAAGAGTGTGAACAGTAGTTTTTTTCGAATACCAACATATTTCATCGTTACCCCTACCTTTAAAAACTATTTATTATAATTTATAAATATTAAGAGCAGAATTAATAAAAACATCATTATGAAGTTATTAATCTGTTCAATGAAAATTATAGCAGATAATGGAAGATGGCAGATTGATATGAGTAAATGTTCTTAAAATGTATACATTTGTATATCAAAAAATTCATAAATAAAAATGAGAAATGCTATTGTAATTTGAAATAACATCATGTATACTTCTAATTAGTTGATAACGATTATCAATATCAACTGTAACATTACTCTTCGTTATGTTGGTCATACCCCTTTTTGACGACGTAAGTCAGAGACGAAATGTTGAAATATCTTGTGTCCTATTCTACAGAATTATGGTAATCTCCAACCTCAACTTATATGCGTAAGCATGCAAAAAGGATCCTATCCGTGAAGGGATCCTTTTTTGCATGCTGTCGCAATTAATGTATATAAACCAGGCACACGTTCTTCCATTCCTTCTGGTGCAGTAGGAGGGAAGACCCACCTTTGATGAGACCCGTGTTCTTCAACTAGTTTTTCAATTTTAAAATGTTCTTCCGCAAGTGTTGTAATGATTTCTCCTAGTGTCCAGCGACGGATGGTTGTTTTCGGTAACGCTTCTTTCTGCGCTTCTGTAAGAAGGATGCTATAAGCAACATCATCTTCAATTAATTCTTCATCGAAATAATTTCCATTGGCCCGAAATGATGGGTGGTCCACTCCTAATAATTTCGTGTAAACAGGATGATAGTCACGAAGGATAAGCGTTCCATCTTGCTTAAGTAAGGTAGCAATTTTTTGAAAGAGTGGTTTTAAATCTAAAAAGTAATGGAGTACACCAAGTTCCAGCAGTACGATATCAAATGATTCGGAGAGCTTTACATCTAATACATCAGAAATAACATACTGGATAGAGACACCTGCTGCTTCCGCAAGTTCATTTGCATATTTTGCATTACTTGCTGAAATATCAACAACTGTTACGTCAGCTCCTAAAAGAGCGAGAGCGACGGCTTTATTGCCTTTTGAACCAAGTAAATTAATAATACGTTTTCCTTTTGGAGACTGTATGTAAGATAAATAGTGATCTACTTCGCGCATGGGATCTGCCATAAGCTTTTTCGCATAATCGGCTGGCACCCCGTGGCGATTCGTCCAAGCTTCATACGCAGCTGCATTCCAGCTTTTTTCATTACGTACGCTTAGTTGTTTTTGATTCAATCGAATCACTCCTTTTGTGAACGTATAGTTATTCTGCGTGAGAGGGGGATTTCCTTTTTTTGAATTTAAGTTTGATTTTTCAGCAATTAAGTCGTAAAATACGTGTTATATATAAAAGCGTTGAAAAGGAAAAGTAGAATGAAATCATTCTGTCCAGAGAGCTTCGGTAGCTGAGAAGAAGCAAGAATATTCATTTGAACAATGGCCTTTGAGCTTCGTCCTGAACTTATCACATGATAATAGTAGGCGGCGACGAGAGTTGGTACTCGTTATCAAAATCACAGTATAAGAGCATATAGCTCCGTACTTGTTAAGGCTAATTATGTGAGTAATTGGCGAAATAAGGTGGTACCGCGACTGTTTATACAGCCCCGCCCTTATCTTTTTTAAGATAAGGGCGGGGCTTTTTTATATTTAAAAGGAGGAATGTAAGATGAGTATTTTTATTGGAGGCGCTTGGCCGTATGCAAATGGTTCGTTACATCTTGGACATATTGCGAGTTTATTACCTGGAGATATTTTAGCACGTTATTACCGGGCAAAAGGGGAGAATGTGTTGTATGTTTCGGGAAGTGATTGTAATGGAACACCAATTGCAATTAGGGCAAAACAAGAAGGTGTGACGGCGAAGGAAATTGCTGATAAGTATCATGAAGAGTTCCAGCGATGTTTTCGTAGCCTTGGTTTTACTTATGATTGCTATACACGTACAGATAGTGAGCACCATCATGAAACTGTACAAAATGTCTTTTTACGTTTATTAGAAGAAGGCTATATTTATAAAAAAACAGTGGAACAAGCGTATTGTGAAACGTGTACGCAGTTTTTACCTGATCGTTATGTAGAAGGCATTTGTCCACATTGCCATGAAGCAGCAAGAGGAGATCAATGCGATGCGTGTTCAGCTATTTTAGATCCACTCGATTTGTTAGAAAAGAAATGTAAGTTATGTGGTAGTGAACCGTCTGTACAGGAAACAGAGCATTTTTATTTCGCATTGCATACATTTCAGGAGCAAATTAAAGAGGCTGTAGAAACCGCAAAACAAACAGGGGCATGGCGCGACAATGCGATTCAACTAACAGAGAGATATGTAAAGGAAGGATTACAAGACAGGGCCGTATCACGTGATTTACCAATTGGGGTACCAATTCCAGTAGAAGGGTATGAAGATAAGAAAATTTACGTATGGATTGAAGCAGTGACAGGATATTATTCGGCGAGTAAACATTGGGCTGAAGAAACAGGGAAAGATGATCAAGAGTTTTGGGATAAAGAAGCGAAAACATATTATGTGCATGGAAAGGATAATATTCCGTTTCATTCCATCATTTGGCCAGCGGTATTGCTTGGAATAGGAGAAGGAGCAATTCCTCGTCATATCGTTTCAAATGAATATTTAACAGTTGAAAAAAGAAAATTATCTACAAGTAAAAACTGGGCAGTATGGGTGCCTGACATATTAGAACGCTACAATCCAGATTCTATTCGTTACTTTTTAACAGTAAACGCACCAGAAAATCGTGATACTGATTTTTCATGGCGGGAATTTATTTACAGTCATAATAGTGAATTGTTAGGTGCATACGGGAACTTTGTGAACCGGACATTAAAGTTTATTGAAAAATATTATGGTGGTATTGTACCGAAGGGAAGTATTGATGTAGAGCTGAAAGATAAAGTAGAAAAATTATATAAAAATGTAGGAGAATCAATTGAGCAAACTAAATTTAAAGTGGCTCTAGAAACAATATTTAATGCAGTACGTTTTGCAAATAAATACTTTGATGAGAGGCAGCCTTGGAAACAACGAGAAGATGATCCAGTTTCATGCGAAGAAACGATTTATAACTGTGTGTATCTTATCGCTAATTTTGCAAATCTTCTTGAACCATTTTTACCATTTTCAAGTGAAAGAGTTAGAAACACATTATCGATTGTGAAACGAAATTGGGAACCTCAAAACACGTTGCCGAATAGAATTGATGGTGTGCAGCCACTATTTGAACGAATCGATGTAAAACAAATTGAGCATGAGATAGAAAAGCTATATGGAGCGGTAAAGTGAGATAGAGAAAAAGACCTTTCAAATACATGAAAGGTCTTTTGTTATGCACTATGCACGCTTCTATGTTTCTTTGCTTTCCTAGCCGTAAGCAGCTGAGGAGTAAAAATTCCAAGTAGTATAAAGAGTATCCCAATCCACTGCATGAATGTTACGACTTCATGTACAAGTGTAATAGAAGCGATAATGGCCGTTGGTAATTCAGCTGCTCCTAGTATTGTACTAAGTCCTGTTCCTACTTTCGGTACGCCAATTGAAAAACAAATGACAGGTACGACAACACCGAACAATCCGAGGAAGAAAGCGTATTTCCAAAGACCAGCTTGCAGGGCACCATCCGTTAAAAAGGTTGGCGGGAAGAATAGGCATACGATAAGGGTAGCACTTGTTGTCATAAGAAAGCTTTTCGTATAAGGCGGAACTTCTGTAGCAACACGCCCACTTGCAAACACATAGAATGAAAAAGAGACAGCGGCTAATAAACCAAAGATAATACCCTTCGTGGAAAAGCTTTGTCCGAGACCTTCAAAGACACCGCCTGCAAACAATGTACCAGTAAATAAAATAATGATAGATATAATTTTCTCACGGCTTGGTAATGTTCGATTTGCAATTGCTTCAATGACTACACCAATCCATGTGAACTGAAAGAGTAGGACGACAGCGATAGATGCTGGTAGTTCTTCTACAGAGATAGCGTAGAAAATACCAGTCATACTCATTGTTGTGCCGACTGTTAGTAAGGAAAAGAATTGCTTTTTTGTTACTTTATGACGTGAAGCGAAAAGAACGAGCAGAAGAAGCCCGATCCATCCGAAGACATATTGTCCTCCTAATAGTTCATGTGCTGAAAATCCATCAATGAATCCGAGTTTGAAAATAGTTGAAAGTACACCGTAGCTACAAGCTCCGAATAAAACGAGTAATGAATACTTAAATTTCTCCATGAAAATCCTCCTTTTACATAATAAAAAACGCCCGCTATCCAAATAAGGATAACGGGCGAACGAAACAGAGTCATATACTCTACAAAATTCCGCCATTCATACGAAGTATGAATTTGGGGTATGAAATTGTAGTATGTTTTTACATTGCTTTTGGGAATACAATAGAACATTTTACACCTTGAGGTGTGTTTTGTATACCATAAGGAAATTGATGCTTATCTAGTATTTGTTTTACAATGTATAACCCAAGACCACTACCTTGTACTAAGCCATGTTTGTCAGGGTTTGCGCGATAGAATGGTTCAAATAAATGGGCAAGTTTATCTTCATCTATTTGGGAACCTGTATTTAATACTTCTAATGCATAACCGTTTGGCTTTTCGTAAAGCTTTATATATACATGTTGATGGTCAATTGTATAATGAATTGCATTTGAAATAATGTTAAAAATGGCAGTTTGAATAAATTTAGGATCAGCTAAAACCTGTACATCTTGTTTAATGTTAGATTGAACATTTAATTGTTTTACAGATACGAAATAATCTACTTTTTTCATAACATCCTCAATGATATTAGTTAATGAGATAACTTTTAAATCAGGTTTAAATTGAGGATTTTGTATTTTGGATAATTCCGACATTTTTTCCGTTAATATGTTAATGTCTTGCATCATTTCATAGGAACGTTTTAAATATTTATCTCTATCTTTATAAGCTCCAATTCCGTGAATCATGCCATCTAGTTGCCCCATAACGGCTGCGATTGGTGTTTTTAATTCATGGGAAACCATAGACATAAATTCTTTACGAGATTGTTCTAATTGTTGTTCCTTTTTGAGTTCATTTCTTAAATCTTGATTGCTCGCATGTAAATTCTTCACTATACTTGGGACCTGTGAAGCAGCTACTTGTAAATTAAAATCTGTTTGATCTGTATTTTTGTTAAGTAGTTTTTTATCTGAGAAATCAAGATTCATAATATCTTTTAAAGCATCACTCATATATTGAAAAGGTTTAACAATTAGTTTTGCATAAATTAAAGATCCGAGCAGAGATAATGCAAGCATTGTCACGCCAATATGTGGAGCTAATTGCTGCAGTGCAGCTGTTAATTTTGGATTATCTTGTGCATCATTTGTTTTACTTGCTGCATTTTGTTTATGTAAGGCATCATTATTAGTAGCGACTTGCTTTTCCGTTTCTGTAAGTGGAGCAGAAGTGCTATCTTTCCCCGTGATATTTTGTGTATGTTCTTTTGCTTTTGCAGTTTGGCTAGGCTGCAAAAGGTGATTGATAGCTGTAGAGAGTGATTTATAATCTATAACCGAAGATTGGAAATTAAAAATGTCTCCCTGTGATACAGCTTTATTTTGATTCGTTTTACTTTGGTCGTTTTGTTTATTTGAATTCGCTTGTTCTGTAGATTGCGCTCCATTTTCTTTTGCAAAACGTTCTTTATCGTAGTTTGAAGCTAGAAAATAAATAATTTGATAAAGACAAAGTGATAAAAGAATACAAAATAATAAGGTTTTGATGAAAATATTTTTGGTGATGTTGTCTGTGCTACGATTCGATTTTGTAGCCAATGCCTTTCACCGTTTTAATATAAGGAATTCCTAATTTTTTTCTTAGATTTTTAATATGTGTATCTATAACTCTTACATCACCATAATGTTCATAGCCCCATACCTTATTCAGCAAATCACTTCTTGATAATACTTTCCCCCGATTTTGCAGTAAAGTATAAATAATTTCAAATTCCTTTGTTGTTAATTCAATTTGATTACCATGAACATAAGCGGCATATGCTGTAGAATTTAACATCAATTCATGGAATTGTAGTATAGTTGCAGTTTCTGCTTCCTTCGTTGCTGCCCTTCTTAATACAGCTTCTACACGTTTAATAAATACGGTGTAATGGAACGGTTTCGTAATATAGTCATCAATACCTAATTCAAATCCTTTAATTTCACTTTCTTCATTATGTAAGCCTGTTAACATAATAATCGGTACATCAGATTGTCCTCGCATAATTTTACAAATACTATAGCCATCTATATCTGGTAACATCACATCAAGGAGGACAAGATCGTATGAATTTTTTTGGAAAAGAAGTATACCTTCTGTTCCAGCGCCAACGACATCAACGGTAAAGTTTTGTGCCATTAGAAATTCACGAATTAGCTCTTGTATATCTGGGTTGTCTTCAATCACCAGTATATGCGTCATAGTAACACCTCCTAAATAACGCTTTTTACTGCAATATTCGAATTCATCATTTTTGAATGTCTCAGATTGTTTATACATATAATAAGCCCCCGCTATAAAATAATCATAAAAGTAGCAAGGGGAGTTGTTTAGCGAAACTGAATATTTCAGAATTACAGTAGTTCTATTATAGTATGTATTGTAAAATTTATAAAATATTATAACTGTATAATTTTAATATCCATGTTTATCAATGTTTTAATTTCATTTGACACAATCTATTCCCATTATATATGTAAATACAGTTGTTTTGCTACTGTAAATGAAGAAATAAAATAAGCCAAGACATAAAATTCTTGGCTACACGTAAATCGTGTTGTTAGTTTATTTTACAGTGACAGTAGCCTGCTGAGGAATACGCTCAAATAACCAGTGTATATCATTGTTATACATACGAATACAACCTAGTGTTGTCCATTTGCCGATTGCCTGATTATTGTTCGTACCATGAATTGCATAAGTTGTTCCGTAAGTCCCTGCCATGTTTAGTCCGAGCCAACGGTCACCAAGTGGATTACGTGGATCGCCGCCTTTAATTTTGCCTGTATAATAAGGACGATTTTTAATTTTATTTACGATTTGAAAAGTACCTTTAGGTGTAGGAGTAGCTGTTTTTCCAGTAGCGACAGTAAAACGCTTTATAAATTTTCCATTTTGATAATAATCCATTTTATTTAACTTCGTGTTTACAATCAGTTGATCGTTCGTTGTAGCTGCCTCAGCATTTGTGAATGGAATAGTTAAAAATCCTAATGATAATAGTGCGCTTAATAATAGTTTTTTCATTATATTCTCCTTTTTACTATTGTAATAGTCTTACATACAATGAATTTGCAATCCTCGTAATACTTTATTTACATTTTCATCTAATGTTTCAAAGAAGGTAGTAATCTTTGGATTTTGTTTGTTGTTTTTATCAATAAGTAATCTTTCGTTTAGTAAAAGTTCACCATGTAGTCCAAAACTTTGAACTTGAATATTTAGCTCATCTTCAGTTTCAGAAATAATTGGTAAGAAGTAGTGGAAAGCTTTCGTTGGAATGATGTAACTTTTACCAATCATGCTTTCTTGATTTGAATTAATCCATTTTTTCGTAACAATCTTAATGTTCTTTTTTGAAACGATAAAAGATAGTGTTGTAGATTTTGTTAAACTTACGTCAAATTCACTTGTTTCACATATGTGTAAATTAAAAACGGTTTCATTTTGGTGAGATTCAACATTTGTATTAATAAAATCGTGCATTTTATAAGCTTCCATTTCTTATTCACCCTTTTTTTAATTTCGAAAAGCGACTTATATTTATTCAATTTAATGATTAGTAATATATTAGTTAAATTTTTCAACAAATTCCGATATAATCTTACAATACGTATATGAAGCTAATGTGAAGTTAGTATGAGTTTGTGGTGGTTTTTTATTGAGAACAAAATAAGATGACTTTAAGTGTTAAAAACTGGATAAAAAATGCATATTAATGCCCTTGTTTCGTCTGATATATAGTTGTTAGCTCATTTTAAAACGATAATGGATAGCAACAAATAATGAACAGAAAATTTTAGTGTGAGCCTTACAAAAATGTAATAAAAATGTAAGCTATTGTGATAGTTATTTCGACAATTTTTTTATACAATACTAGTAAGAAGTTGTACGTGATTGAAAGGAGAGATGACATGGAATGGGTTCATGAATTATTTCAGCAGTACGGGTACTATGTTGTACTTGTTGGTTTGCTGTTAGAATATATTGCACTTCCGTTTCCGGGAGAGCCAACGTTAGCATATGCGGGATTTTTAGCACAGAAGGGCGATTTAAGTTTACCGATTTTAATTATCCTATCCTTTATTGGGACAAGCGTAGGAATGACAATTCAATACTTTTTAGGAAATAAATTAGGTATGCCCTTTATTCAAAAGTATGGGAAATACGTATTTTTAACACAAAGAAAAATCGACTTAACAAGAATGTGGTTTGATAAGTATGGATACTTCCTGATTTTTATCGGTTTCTTTATTCCTGGTGTACGCCATTTTACAGGATACTTTGCAGGAATTATTAACTTACCATTCCGTCGTTTTGCAATTACAATTTACTCAGGTGCTCTATTTTGGGTATCATTCTTCTTAATCGGTGGTTACTGGTTAGGTGGCAACTTACAGGATATTTTTGGAGTGCTAGAAGGTCACATCGGTAAAATCATTTTTGGAGTAATTGTGATTGTAGCAATTACGTTAGGAGTTCGTTTCCGCAAACAGTTAAAACGAGTATTCTTACAAAACGCAAGTTAATATGAAATCCATTCTATGTCAAAATTTAGGAGGTCAGTGCATACGCACTGCCTTTTTTATTTTATGTTCCAATCTATTTTCAACTGTCCTTTTAACTGATTTCCGCTAACTATAATGTAATAAGTCCCTGTCTTAATTGCCGCAAAATGGTACGTATTCGGGCCCACTGAAGCTAAATAATTTTCTTCCTCTTGAAATTCACTAGCCATTTTGATTTCCCCTATATAGCCATCTGGATTTTCAGCTCGTGATTCAATGGTGAATTCTAATATATCTCCTCGTTTTAGTTGAATGGGGACTTTATGTTCACCACTAAAATGTTGAAAAGATGCTTCGAAAGATTTATCTGTTTTTGTTTCGACCCATTGTTCTTTTAATGTTCCAGCTTTTTCTATATCTATTAAGTTGATTGTGATAAATATAATAAGCATAATGCTTGGTACGAAATATTGTACCCACTTAAATTTTGTTGCTATGACTGTACATAAATAGAAAAAAGAGAACAGACTGCTCCAATTGATCCGAGGAACAAGAACTGTATTAGATTAGCTTCTTTAAATATTAAGAAGGGAAGAAAAAATAAATAGCCGCAAAAAATATAAAGTAATAATGTCTTTAGTCTCGTATGTGTTTTTAATTTCAATTTATCGATGCAAATAGAGCAAAAAATTGCATATACCGCAAGGATAGGAACGAAGGGAACATATAGTAGTTCTCGTAATCCAGCTAAGAAACTATATAATGTTGGTTGACTAGTTGCTAAGAGAAGCGTGCTAATAAGTAATAATAAAAAGAAAGTCGCTGTAAGCTTAGTAAGAATGTAAGAAAAGGTAGATGTTTTCTTCATATGGAACCTCCTTTGTTTAATATTTCACATTCATTATATAAGTTATTTTCATCATAATACATCTTTATTTTTGTCAATTATTATAGTCGTAATGACAATTATAATTGACAAAAATAAGGATATTATTTACAATTCTAATTAAATAAACGAAAAAGAGGGAAGACATGAAGCTTCAAAATCGAGTGAGGGAATTGCGAGCAAAGCATCGTTTATCACAAGGGGATTTAGGGAAAGCGATTGGATCATCACGGCAAACGATTAGTTTAATTGAGCGCGGAGATTATGCACCATCTATTGTATTGTCGTTAAAAATCGCACATATTTTCAATGTACCGGTGGAGGAAATATTTATGTTAGTGGAGGGGGAAGAGGATGATGAAGAATAGAGTAAATGGGAAAATGTCGGCTATACTGAAGCTGTTAGTAGGAGCGGTATGCGGCGGGTTTATAGGGTATGTAGTAGGAGATATTGCAACAGAGGGGACTAGTAAAATATCTCCTGTTATTAGCATTGGCATGATGAGTTTATTTGGCGTAATAGCTATCTATTATATTTGGAAGCGTACAAGAGCGCTCGCACAAACGAAAGATGAAGAAGAAAATGTTAAGGGACGAAGATTAGGGATAGCGCTTATTTATTTTCGAGTAATGGAAATTGTTATTCCATCATGGTTTGTTTGCTCAGTTATCGCTTTTTATAGAATGTATACAAGTGAGGGTAACTTGTTCTTTGTTAGTGTAAGTATTGTGGTATCTACAGTGTGCTTTATTGCTATAACTTGGTTAGGATCTGTAATGAGGAAAAGGTATAACGCTCTATATCCAGAACAGAGTGTTACGTATTCTCAGTCAATGGAAATGTGGGCAAAGAATGCAGATGAAGGGCAAAAACAAATTGTTCATGAAGCGGGATATAAGGCATACCAATACACAAATATGACACTTGCCTGTGCGTGGTTAGCGGCGATTGTGTATGCATTTTTAGATGGGAAAGATTATTTTATGGTCATTATGATTTCGTTCGTTTGGGTATTACATGTTGGAACATATATGTACGAAATGCATAGAAAAATGATTTATTAAGGGGCGAAAAAGGTGGATATTTTAAGAAGGCCAGCTGGTTCACTGACAGTGGTGCTAACTCTGTCCATTTTATACGGAGTAATCCGAGCTGGGAAATTAGAAATAATGTTGAATATATGGGCACTATTGGGGATTTTTCTGGTAGTGGTCATCGTTCATGAGTTAGGACATGTCATATTCGGCGTAATAAGCGGTTTGACATTTAAATTTATGACAGTAGGACCTATTACGGTTCAAAAAGAGAAGGGGAAAGTACGCGTTCGAGAAAATAAATTATGGGCGTACTTTGGAGGCGTGGCAATGTTAATACCGCCTTCTATAGTAACACCGAACCTTTCAAAAAAATGGGCATGGATGACTTTAGGGGGACCAATTACAAGTTTCTTATTTGGTATAACTTTTGGTTACATATACATGGTGAGTTATTATCAATATCTTTTATATTTTTCTGTTTTTCATTTTATCATTTTTGCGGTTACAATCGTGCCGATAAAAGGAACGCTTATGAGCGATGGTATGCAATTTCTTATTTTAATTAAAGATGATGAAAAGGCGAAACAGCATTTATATAACATTCAAGTATCGAGTGAGTTATTTAGTTATAAGAGGCCGAAAGATTGGGATGCGGGATTAGTAAAACTTAGCGAAGATAAACTAAAAGAAAATAAAAGTATAAGAGAGATCATGAGCGGACTTATGCTCGTCTTCCTCGCTCGATCGGATCAAAAAGGAATGGAAAAGGCGATACCGTATATAGAACAAGTTGCTCAACTCCCTGTAACGAAGGAAAATAAATTTTTCGTTAGTAGTTTTCATAGTTGGTATCTTTTATATAAAGCTCTTTATGAGATGGATCGTCTTTCTCTGCAAGAAGCGAAGGCGCATGGGAAGGCCATTACAAAAATAGACTTATATGGGTATTATCGCGCACAAGCCATTGTTACATATGTAGAGAATGACCTAGAAGCCTCACGTATTTATATGAAGAAAGCTGATAAAGAACTGAAAAGTGCTGAAAAGAGTGAAGTGGGATATTTACAATTAGAGAGAGAATGGTTTGAGCAGTTGAAAGAGAGGGTATCTTACGATGGGTGAGGTATCCTCTTTTTTCTATGTCTCCTTATGCCGTTCCATAAAAATTGTGGGGCGAGTAAAATAAGATATGAAGAGCAAAGCTTGGAGGAATTCTAAATGGAAATTTTAACGATTATTTTAATAGTCTTGCTCATTTATGCTGTCTTTAAAGTAGCATATGTAGCATTAAAGATACTTGCGATCCTATTAGTTATCTTTTTAATCGTAGAGTTCGGCAGTAAATTGCTTGGGGGATAGGTATATTGTACACTTTGGTTGTCGGTAAGTCGATATCCAGTGTCGAATCGTCGATATAATGAAAAAATCGTTGATATAAGTGTAGAAATTGCCGATATATTTGGAGAATCGTTGATATATTTTAGTGAATACTAATAGGGGTATATGGAAAAGAAGTTACCGTGAGGGTAGCTTCTTTTTATTGTATTGACGGAGTATGCAAAACAACATAAAAAAGCTGGAAGAGTATCTTCCAGCTTACGAGTTACTTTCAATTTGGCGACCGTTTTCTTCTTCAGTGTCCTGTAAAAGGTTGAATACGTCTGCTAGGCAGAATGCAATGAACCAAGTCCATAGACCGTGGAAGAAAGCTGAGCTTAATTGAAGTGGTAATGTATAGTTAGTCATTGAGTAGGAAATACATCCGCCAACGATTCCGATCATTGTTAATAACATTGTTTTTTGTGCATTTTCTTCTGGATTGAAGAGGAAGAAAATGTATCCGCCTAAAATTGAAGCGCTTACAAGTGTTTCGATTCCATTAAAAATGATATGCTCTCCAAGCTGAGTGTTTGTCCAGAAGCAGATTGTTCCGCCAATAATAGCAAACAGGACAGCTATTGTATATCTTATATATTGATTCATATGTTCATCTCCTTATGTAATAAGATGATTTGGAAGTCAAAAAGGTAGGTATAGTATATTGAAGTGAATTTTAGTTGTACGTATCTTTTTATAAAAAGATCATTGAAGAGTGATCGGTTGTTTAAACCGTTACGTGTATGGTGTCTGAAATATACCCGACTGCTCGTTTCTTTTTGCTTGTAAAATAAGAGAAACTTCCAAGTCTATATACTCTTTTTTGTGAGTCTGCTTCCATTATAACACATTTAGGGCCACAATAATAGAATTATCTGATTTTGTAATAAGTGTAAAAAATAAAAAGCGCAAGGAATTCCCGTTAACGGTGCAGTTTAGTGGAAGAAGGATTTTAATTTATTATGATGAAATATGTAATTAAGGTGGGATATAAGAAGGGGAATTAAATACTATAAAAATGTTTTGTAGTATGAATGAAAGGGAGGAGAGCTAACTTGGAGATTACAACAGAAAGATTAATAATTAGACCTTTTAAGAGTACTGATTTACAGGATGTATTTGCTATTTATAATAATGATGATACCTGTAAGTTCCTATTACATAATAAGTGGACTCATGAAGACATGCAGAAAAGATTTAATAAGAAGCTAGCAAACAATGTACTTACTAAAGAATCAATATTAAGTTTGGCAGTTATATACAAGACTAAAGTAGTTGGTGATTTATCCGTATGGTACACAAATATGAAAGATACTGTTGAGGTTGGTTATAGTTTTTCAAATGAAGTAGCTGGCAGAGGTTTGGCAACAGAAGCGGTAAGTAGTTTGGTATTTAAATTATTTAATGAATTTCATGTACATCGTATACAAGCTAATCTTGATGCACGTAATACAGCTTCAAAAAAATTGTGTGAACGAATAGGCATGAGAAAGGAAGCCCATTTCATACAAGATTTTTGGAATAAAAATGAATGGACAGATAGTTTTGTATATGGAATGCTATCCTCCGATTTGTAGTAATAAACTTCGTAATTTTATTATGCTAAAGGGTGCGTTTGTTGAATACCAAAGGGCATAACATATTATATATGACTAATATGTTATGCCCTTTCATGTATAAACCTTTTTTATATGCGTTTGAAACGGCCGACAATTTCAACTGTTTCAGTAATGTTCATAAATGCTTTGTTATCCACTTGACGGATAATACGTTTCATTTCGCCTAACTCATAGCGAGTCACGACAGTGTAAATCATTTTTTTCTTATGGTTTGTATAGCCGCCGACAGCATCTACCATTGTCACCCCGCGTATACCGTGGTGTAATAGTGCGCTTTTTATTTCCTCGCCTTTTTCTGTAACTGTCATTATCGTTAATTTAATATGTTTCGTATGCACAGCATCGATAACTTTGCTGACCACAAACCGGCTAATTAACGTATAAAGCGTAATATCCCATCCGAAAATAAATCCTGCTGCAACAAGTAAGATCAAGTTGAATCCAAAGATAATTGCTCCAATCGAAATATCTCGATGTTTTGCTACAATCAATCCAACAACATCAAAGCCACCTGTTGAAGAAGCAAATCGGAATATGATTCCGGAAGCTGCTCCGCAGATTACACCACCAAATACAGAAGAAAGTAAAATATCGTCTGAAACTTGGTGTACCGGGATAATGTTCATCGCTAACGATGATACAGCTACAAAGTACGCTGTTAAAAAGGTTGTCTTCTTGCCTAAGTAAAAGTGACTTAAAATAAGAAGAGGAATGTTTAGTAAAAAGATAAGTGCACCGATATTGTAGTGCATTAAATAACCGATAATCATCCCTACACCAGCAAAACCACCGCTAATCATGTTATGCGGGATAAAGAACATATTCATAGAAATTGCATACAAAATAGAAGCTATAAAAATAACAACCAACTGTATGATGAATTCTAAGTGAAATGTTTTAGCTGCTGGGAAGGATAAAAAGGCGGTGTCGGGAACGTAATCGGCGTCTCCTAGTTGACCCATAGTATGTTTCATCTCCATATTCATTTTTGATTACAAGAAGAGAATAAAGGTTTTTTCAAAAACTGGCAATAGTTTTATTATAATGCGAAAATTTTATAAATTTCTAACAAATTAAACCTATACAAGGATACGTGTGAATATACTAAAGAAAGCGAATACATTGGTTTTCTAGCATAGTTTTCTTGAGAAAATATGCAAAATACTTTTTTGACGATAAAAGGAAATAGAGAATGTCTGTCTAATGTGCTAAAATGACCTTATTAAGGATGTGAAGCGATGGAATTTTTATTGCAGGATGCAATTCTATATATATCGTTTGTAACGACAGCGCTTTGTTTATTAGAAGTTTTCTTCCTTGCTAATGTTTCTCGCTTTGTGCGTCAGCAAGCATCAAGTGGTAGACAAAGAGCTTTTAAACTAGTTAATACATGCGAAGATAGTGCGGGGAATGTATCGCTATTTTCAATTTTTTATAAATATGGAATGATTCGCTCTGTACGCAGACAAGAATCCAGTGAAGAGAATGACGAGGTCGGTCCGTATACACCAATGTTTCGCTAAATAATTACGAAACATTGGAGGAATGAACATGTTAAAATCATACCGAGCTGTGCTCGTTAGTTTATCATTATTACTTGTTTTTGTTTTATCTGGTTGCAGTAATGCAGCCCCAATTGATGCACATAGTACGGGAATTTGGGATCATTATTTCGTATATCCAATCTCGTATATGATTCAATTTGTTGCTCATCATATACCGGGAGCTAGCTTCGGGATTGCTATCATTATTATGACGCTCGTTATTCGTTCAGCCATGATTCCATTAGCTGTTTCGCAATATCGTAGCCAAGCAAAAATGAAAAAAATGCAACCTGAACTGCAGAAGCTGAAACAAAAATACGGTGATGTGGGTAAAGATCTTGAAAAACAAAAGCAGTATCAAAAGGAAATGTCAGAACTAATGAAATCAGGCGGTTGGAATCCACTTGCTGGTTGCTGGCCACTATTAATACAAATGCCGATTTTCTCTGCTTTGTATTATGCGATTAGCCGAACAGAAGAGATTCGCACATCTTCATTTTTATGGGTGAACTTAGGACATGCAGATCCTTATCATATATTACCGATTATCGCAGCGTTAACGACATTTATTCAGATGAAAGTTTTCCAATCTAATATTACACCTGGAGAACAAGTACAGATGCTGAAAATGCAGCAAATTATGATGCCGGCAATGATTCTATTTATGGGATTTGCAGCGCCATCAGGACTTGTGTTGTACTGGATGACGGGTAATTTATTTACAATGACACAAACAATTGTATTAAGAAGAATAATGGAATGTGAAGAATTACAATTACAAAAAGCATAGCGAAACACCGCTCATCATGAGCGGTGTTTTTTATTTGAAGCGTTAAGGAAATTTTAAGAAACCAACATTACTATAGGCATTGTATACGAAAGTGTACATGCTTTAGAACTATGAAGGAGGAAATTTCCTATGAAGAAGAAAACAGTTGGGTATTTAGCGATTGCAGGTGCTTTATCATTCGGAATCATTGGAGGAGTCGGTATTCCGGCATTCGCGGCAACGAATACTCCAGCAGCTGAGCAGTCTACAAAAACGGCGAAAAAAGATTTAGATGACGCTACAAAACAAAAAGTAAAAACGATTATGGCCGATACAAAGAAACAGTTAGAGGAACTAGGTGTAAAGCTTCCAGAGAAAGAAAAACGTAAAGATATGTTTGCTAACTTAGACGAAGCAACAAAAGAAAAAGCGAAGTCAATTTTAGAACAAGAGAAATCCGGAAAATTAACACGTGAGCAAGCGCAAGAAGAATTAACGAAACTAGGCGTGAAGTTCCCGGAAAAGGGTAAACATGGAGATATGTTTGCTAACTTAGACGAAGCAACAAAAGAAAAAGCGAAATCAATCTTAGAACAAGAGAAATCCGGCAAACTAACACGTGAACAAGCAAAAGAGGAATTAACAAAGTTAGGCGTGAAACTGCCGGAGGGTAAGCGTAAAGATATGCTTGCTGACTTAGATGAAGCAACAAAAGAAAAAGTGAAGTCAATTTTTGAACAAGAAAAGTCTGGGAAATTAACAAATGAACAAGCAAAAGAAGAATTAACAAAGCTAGGTGTGAAACTTCCAGAGAAAGAGCAACGTGAAGACATCTTTGCGGGATTAGATGAGGCAACAAAAACAAAAGCAAAAGCGATTTTAGAGAATGAAAAGAAACAATTAGAGGCGTTGAATGTGGATCTTCCACATCATAAAGTGAAACTTTAATCAGTGGTGCATTTCCACTGATTATTAGTTGAACCAATCGGGCTTTTACGGACAGTTAATCTTCCAACTTCATCCCTGTATTCGCTGGAGTTTAAGGTGGAAGTTTTACTGCCCGTTAATGCGGGGCAAGTTTTTTATGAAAAAAGATGAGAAATAATTGAGTGAAGTTGTATCTTTCGTGTGGGCAACGGAAAGGTATGTATGTGGGGGAGGCTTTCTTTTAGAAAGTCTCCTCTTACTTATTGTCGTTTTTTGTTGGTAAATCGATATATTTCGAAAATCGCCGATATAATTTGAGTTGTGGTCGATATATTTGAAAAATCGCTGATATAATTTTTTTACCGCTACACTGTTCCAAAGATACTAGGGAATTAGAGAAGTGTCGTAACTTCTGTTATAATATAAGAAGAGCAATATTTCTTATGTTATATAAAAAAATATATTGATTTTTTCTAACAATTCAATATAATGAACAATAACTACAAAATTCGACATCAAGAAGTGATGATGAGGACATGATCAATTTTTTACGATTCTCAGAGAGGGAGGCCTTTGGCTGTGAGCTTCCTAATACGGAAAAATGGATTACCACCTCTGAACTGCAGCAGTGAACGGATACCTAGTAATTGCTTGCCGGCAAAAACCGTTATTTAGACTTGAGAAATTGGTGAAGTGTGTCACTTTGCGAATTGAAACAAGGGTGGAACCACGAATACAACACTCGTCCCTTTTTTAGGGAGGAGTGTTTTTTTATTTCATTTTTGCATCACACTAGAATTGGAAGGAGGATACGCAGCATGCATCATGATGAGAAGAACAAAATTGGTTTAACGGTAGCACTTTCTATCGTAGTAGGGACGATTATTGGATCTGGTGTGTTTATGAAACCCGGGAGCGTATTAGATTACTCGGGAAGTTCTAATATGGCGATTCTTGCTTGGGTAATTGGTGGTCTGTTGACGCTAGCAAGTGGTTTAACAGTAGCTGAAATTGGAGCGCAAATCCCGAAAAATGGTGGGTTGTATACGTATTTAGAGGAGATTTACGGAAGTTTTTGGGGATATTTATCAGGCTGGATGCAAACAATTGTTTATGGACCAGCTATTATTGGAACATTAGGGTTGTACTTTAGTTCTTTAATGATTAATTTTTTCTATTTAGATAAAGTATGGAATTTACCAATTGCAATTGGTACAGTCGTGTTCCTTGGCGTTATAAATAGTATGGGAACAAAATACGGAGGTATCGTTCAAACGGTTACGACAATCGGGAAGATGATTCCAATCGTTTTAATTGTTGTGTTAGGTTTTTGGAAAGGGAATAGTGATATCTTTAATGTAGTTGTACCGATATCAGAAAATCAAAGTATCGGGATGGCAATTTTAGCAACGTTATTTGCTTATGACGGCTGGATTCTACTTGCTTCGATTGGCGGAGAGATGAAAAATCCAACAAAGTTATTACCGAAAGCGATGACGGTTGGGATTTTAATTGTAACGGCTGCTTACGTATCAATTAACTTAGCGTTACTAAATGTATTACCAGCAACGCAAATTGTAGAGCTTGGAGAAAATGCCACAGCGACAGCTGCGGGCATGCTACTTGGAGAATATGGCGGGAAAATTATTAGTATCGGTATTATCGTTTCTATTTTCGGTTGTTTAAATGGAAAGATTTTAACGTTCCCACGTATCCCGATGTCGATGGCAGAACGTGGACAACTGCCATTTTCTAAGTTTATTGCAAAGGAAAGTCCAAGATTTAAAACACCAGCAAATGCGATTACTGTTGAAATCATTTTAGGAATTATTTTAATGATTATTAGTGATCCGAATAAGCTATCTGAGATTTCCGTATTCATTATTTATATTTTCTATGTAATGACGTTTATTGGTGTCTTCATTTTAAGAAAACGTAATAAGAATAAAGAGCGTGCATACAGTGTACCGTTATTCCCAATTGTACCAATCGTCGCGATTTTAGGATCATTGTTTGTACTTGGAAGTGCGATTATTAATGATCCGGTAAGTTGTTTCTTATCAATTGGAATTGTCTTTACTGGACTGCCGGTGTATTGGTATTTAAATAAGAAGAACAAAACTGAAGTGTCATGATCGAAGGGTAGGCGTATAATACGTCTACCTTTTTTACTGTAAAAAAATTGTACTTGTGTTCAATTCTTTTTTTGGTTACTATAATCGTAGTAACCAAAAAAGAAAGCGTGGGGAAAGACTTGAATTTTCGTGTGTATATTTTAGCTATTGCGGCTTTCGTAGTCGGAACGGTTGAGCTAATTATAGGAGGAACGCTCGATTTAGTTGCCAATGATTTAGGAGTATCTATTAGTGCAGCTGGTCAGCTTATAACAATATTTTCAGTAGTATTTGCTTTATCAGGTCCGGTTTTATTAGCGTTAACAGGGAAGTTTGAAAGAAAAAGATTATACATTGGGGCATTATCAATTTTCTTAATCGGAAATATTATTTCAGCATTTAGTGTGAATTACGGGATGTTAATGTTCTCAAGGGTTGTTTGTGCAGCGAGTGGTTCGCTTATTATTGCACTGTCAGTAACACTTGCTTCTAGCGTTGTAGAACCGCATTTTCGTGCGCGTGCAATTGGAATCATTTTCATGGGGATTAGTGGATCACTTGTACTTGGAGTACCACTTGGACTTGTACTTGGAAATGCATATGGATGGCGTGCACCATTTGTATTAATTTCGGTATTAACAGTCGTAGCAATCGCTTGTATTTCATTATTCTTAACGAAAGTACCACCGACATCAGTGTTATCAATAAGAGAACAAATTGCTACGTTAAAAGATAAGAAAATCGTAAGTGCACAGTTAACATCATTTTTATTTTTAACGGGTCATTTAACACTATATGCATATTTAACACCATTTTTAAAAGATGTGATGCATGTGGAAGCGAATTGGATTAGTGTATTTTACTTTATTTTCGGAATTGCAGCGGTACTTGGGGGTGGCCTTGGGGGCTTGCTTGCTGATAAATGGGGATCGAAGAAAAGTATTATCTCAATTATTATCGTATTTGCGTGTGCAATCTTCATATTGCCAATGATGACATTCTCATTCCCGCTGTTCATTATTATGATGGGACTTTGGAGTATGCTGAGCTGGGCGATTTCACCAGCGCAACAAAATTATTTAATTGAAATTGCGCCAGAATCGGCTGGTATTCAGCAAAGTTTAAATAACTCTGCGCTTCACTTAGGAATTGCGCTCGGTTCAACAGTAGGCGGAGTTGTTATTGAGAAATCATCTGTTATATACAATGCTTGGGTAGGAGGCGGCTTTATTATATTAGCACTGCTTTGTGCGATTTTCTCGATTACGAGAGGACGTTCTACTCAGTTTGCAAAAGAAGAATCTATCGTTTGATAGGTTCTTTTTTTGTTTGTAAAATTTTGCAGGTTTTAGTAGAAAGGTGGAGAATTTGTATGTAGCGAGGTGATGGGAAAATGATGTTCAATTTCTCGATATTCGGTATAATACTTGCACTATTGCCGATAGTTGTAGTTGTTTTTGTATTAGGGTGGATTCGTGTCATCTATCAAAATTCAGAGAAACAAGTGGAGCAAAATGAGAAAATTATTGAGTTGTTGATGGAGATAAAAGAAAAAGATAAGTAACATGTATTCGTTTGAAATTTGTTTCTGGTAAGTAAAAAAGGCACTTATAAAGTGCCTTTTTATTATTTTTAAAAATTTTAAATATGTAACATTCACTTGTCAATAGCAGCAGGAGAACAAACAATTGTAATGTTGCTTATTACTTTGAAACTTTCTCAACAATTCGACAAGATACTACAAAAAAACCACCTATTCTCTTTTTTCACTATAAGTACAATGAAACAGTAAGATTGCTTCATGTAGAAATTTATATATGGTGGTGGAGAGAATGAAACGAAAGATGGTAGGGAAATGGTTTAGTTTTTTAAGTGCTCTTATTATTTTATTAGGAATTGCAATGCCACAAGTAAAGGCAGAAGTAATGAACAGAGAAACATATAAAATGGATTGGAGTTATAGCAATTCGAAACATCGTGAAATAAAGACAGAAATAATTAAAACGGTTTCGGGTAGTATTGCGTATTGTTTAACACCTGATTTACGTTCTCCAAATGGAGATGATTTGCCTGAAATGGGGAAAACATCTGATGCCGTATATCGTGTTTTATTAAATGGATATCCTCAAAAAAGCCCATCTGAATTAGGGGTAGCGACAGTAGAAGAAGCGCATTATGCTACACAATTAGCGGTATGGATTGCAGCAAATGAATTAACGGTAGAAGATTTAGTTGCAAAAAATGAACGAGTACATAATCTTATGAAGCGTTTAGTAGAGGCTTCAAAAAAAGAAACTGGATCACAAGATGTATTTTTTAAAGTTAATCCTGTAGATCCACAAACTGCTACACAAAAAGGTGATTATTTAGAAACAGGATTTTATACAGTGCAAACAAATGCGGTTTCTGGCTCTTATACAATTCTTCCTGAAAACGCTCCTAAAGGGCTTCGAATTGTAAATGAAAATGGAGAAGAGAAAAGTATATTATCAATTAATGAAAAATTCAAAATTTTAATCCCGAAAGATACGAGTAGTGGTAATTTTAAAATGAAAGTGAAGTCTACTTTAACAAATTTACAAGCAATAGCTTTTAAAGGCTCGGAAAAAGTTCAAAATACAACAGTATTGTTGCAAAGAAATAGTGAGAAAATCAGTACAGACTTAGTTGTAAATTGGGAATCAGTAGGCTCGTTAAAGATTATGAAATTAGGAGAAAAAAAGGAATTATTAAAAGGGGCTGTGTTTGAAGTTTCTAATGAAAACTTTAAACAAAATGTTACTACTAATGATAAAGGGATTGCGGAGTTAGGGAATCTTTCAATCGGTATATATAGCGTCAAAGAAATTCAAGCGCCAGCTGGATATGTGTTAGACGGAAGTGTTAAAAAAATTGAAGTGAAAACCGGTGAAACTGCTCTATTAGAGTGGAAAAATGAAAATATAAAAGGTGAATTAGAAATAACGAAAGTAGATATAGCGGATGGGAATATGAAACTGCCAAATGCAGAATTTACAATTTACAACGAACAAGGGAAAGAAGTAGTAAAAGGGAAAACGGATGAAAAAGGTGTAGCGAAATTTAAACTACCATACGGAAAGTACACGTATAAAGAAACAATAGCACCGAACGGCTATGTAATAAATGAAGAGACATTCACATTTGAAATCAAAGAGGATGGAGAAATTATTAAACATATCGTTCAAGATAAGAAAGTAGAAGGTGAATTAGAAATAACGAAAGTAGATATAGCGGATGGAAATAC
>NZ_WBPF01000022.1:98803-98902 GCF_008923725.1 Bacillus sp. CH140a_4T | reverse complement strand
CGTATAAAGAAACAATAGCACCGAACGGCTATGTAATAAATGAAGAGACATTCACATTTGAAATCAAAGAGGATGGAGAAATTATTAAACATATCGTTT
>NZ_WBPF01000022.1:86666-98793 GCF_008923725.1 Bacillus sp. CH140a_4T | reverse complement strand
GAACAAGGGAAAGAAGTAGTAAAAGGGAAAACGGATGAAAAAGGTGTAGCGAAATTTAAACTACCATACGGAAAGTACACGTATAAAGAAACAATAGCGCCGAACGGCTATGTAATAAATGAAGAGACATTCGCATTTGAAATAAAAGAGAATGGCGAAATTATTAAACATATTGTGAAAAATAAGAAAGAAGCAAGGGCATCACTTCCTGCTAAGCCAAATAAGCCAACACCGAGTGGAGAAGTGAAACCCTCCGCTGATGTGAAGCCAATGCAACAACCTAATACTTATAATGAAGTGCGTTTACCAGCTACTGGCGGCGTTGGCAATGAATTTACGGCTTTATTCGTTTTAGGAATTGGTTTTATTATTGCTGGTGCTTATGTGTTAAGGATGAAAAATAGAAAAGAAGTGTAGAAAAAAACGCCTTGTAATAGAGGCGTTTTTTTAGTATCTCAATTTCCTCAACAAACTCTTAATTTCCTCATCTTGCATGAAGAGATCCAGATGCTTTTCTGTAATTTTTGCTAGTGCAACGTCGTGATAGAAAAATTCTGTAAAGAACTTTACGAAAGGTTGTGACATTGTTTTCATTGCTTGCCATGATTCTTGCTCTACACCAGCAAATAAAATTTCGCGGTCGTCAACGATGAGTAGCAAATAGCGTTCTAATGCGTTAGGTTCTTCAGTTGGGATTAGAAAGTGCATGTTTTCTAGGTCTGTTTCTACTTTTCCAACTATAAGGGACTCGAGTTTGACGCCTTGTTTTTCTTTTTGTTCTAGTAAAGGAAGATATTCTAAAAGAGTATCATTCCAAGCTGAAATGCGAATCGATTCTTTTGCACTTTCGATAAGTTCTTTACTTTGAACGCGAATAGAAGATTGCATTTTTAAGCTCCATACACGGTCATCTGTAAATGATTTTTGCGATATAGTTGTCTCTAATTCTTTAATATTGGATTGAAATTCTGTCGTTAATTTTTCAATTGCTAGCTTGAGTGGTAATGCTGTATACAGCTTTTTCTTTTCTGAAACAGAATCCATTACCATCCCTTTATCGATCAGGCGTGCTAGCACTTCATATATTTTTGCTTTTGGAACACCAGAGTGCTTCACAATCGTTGTAGCATCTAGTGGCTCGTTGCTTGATACGACAACTTCATAAGCTTGGCTTTCATATTGTGAGAAACCGAATTTTTGTAACATAGTTCCCTCCGAACGAATGAGATGATATAGCTTAAGGATAATGAACTATTTGTTTTTGCACAAGTGGTAGTAGGTTTTCTACTCAAATTGAAATGAGAATTAATTTCAATTTTTTAATTTTATCCATTATACTTAATATAGTGATTAATGTAATTACAATACAACGAGAAGGGGATGCTTGGGGGAAGATGTTGAGAAGTTTACGTTTAAAAATTGCGGTAGTATTTTCGGTACTTATTTCAATGATGTTCGTAATATTAGGTACAGCTATGTATCAATTACAGAAAGAGAAGGAAGTGCGCTCCTTAGACCAGTATTCTCAAAATACGATGGATCTTGTGACAGAGCAACTTACGACATTTGTTCAAAGAACGGATGAAGATATGGGGTATTATGCGAACAGTGAGATGATTCGTAATATACTTCAAGACGGAGTTACTCCAGAAGAAGAAGCATTTTTGACGAAAGAGTTTTCAGAGTACAAAAAGAATCATCCTGGCATTTTAGATTTATATATTGGTACGAAAGATAAAAAAACATTAAGTGCCAATCTTGCTGAAGGTGGACAAGTGCCAGAAGGCTATGATCCAACGACAAGACCATGGTATAAAGATTCAGAAGCTGATGTGAAAAAGGTTCACTGGGGACAACCTATGTATGAAATTGCAA
The DNA here is from genome assembly GCF_008923725.1 of Bacillus sp. CH140a_4T. GTDB lineage: Bacteria > Bacillota > Bacilli > Bacillales > Bacillaceae_G > Bacillus_A. The sequence continues at coordinate 96,918 of NZ_WBPF01000022.1, read as the reverse complement.
CAGGTAAGCTAAGTGTGGGAGTTTCTAAAGCAATTACAGCGCAAGATGGATCTGTATTAGGTGTTGTAGCTATGGATGTATCACTTGGAACAATTCAGAAGTTACTTCATAATATTCAATACAATAACGGCGGAGAAATGTTTATTATAAATGATAAAAATATGGCTCTTGTTTACCCAGAGAAAATCGGGAAAGATGTTTCGAAAGAGCCACTTGTGAAGAGTTTAAATAAAGAGGTAACAAAATATGCTGTCACTACATTAAAAGGTGAAGATGTAGTTGTTTATAGTCAGTCATTTGACTTGATGAAATGGAAAATAGGAATTTTTTATCCGAAAGAAACGATTGATGAGCTATTAAATAGTACGAGAAATACAGTCATTATAATGGCATGTATTAGCTTATTAGTTGGAATCGTAGCTTCCTACTTGTTCTCAAGAAGATTAGCAAGACCGCTGCAACTATTAACGAATCACGTTCAGAAAGTGGCAGAAGGTGATTTAACGTTGCAAATGAAAGTGACAAGTAAGGATGAAGTTGGAGAACTGACAAACCATTTTAATCATATGGTTGAGCAAATGAATGAAATGGTAAGCAAAATTAAAAATAGTGTATCAACAGTGCAGCAATCAACGAATAATCTACATTATTTAACGAATGAAACTGTAGCAGCTAGTAGAGAGGTATCAGGTGCAATGGATGATGTGAGCGGAGGAGCGTCCACTCTTGCTAATAGTGTAGATGAAGTTTCAGAACAGCTCGAGAATATGGCGCAGTCAGTGGAACAAATGAATCACTCCGTTGGTGAAATAAAAGGTGTGGCTGGCAAAGCTGAAGAGGCATCTAAGCAAGGATTAAATACGATGCGTAATTTAGTTCGTACGAGGGGCCAATCATCATCGATTGTTGTTCATACAGAGGAAGCATCCGGAAAGTTAGAGCAAAGAGTTGGATCGATTCAAAATGTTGTAGAGCTTATAAAAGGTATTTCGGATCAAACGAATTTACTTGCTTTAAATGCTTCAATTGAGGCGGCACGTGCAGGGGAACAAGGTAAAGGCTTTGCTGTTGTTGCCGAAGAAGTTCGAAAGTTAGCGGAACAATCTAAAGAGGCGACAGGAGAAATCGCAACGATGATTGGCGATGTACAAGTAGAGGTAAGACGGGTTGTAGAAGTTGTAAGTAAATTAAAAGATATTGCAGATATACAAAATAAAGTTACGACAGAGGCAGAAACGGAATTCCGCACAATTATGTCAGTTGTAAATACGATTAGTACTTCAGTGGAACAAATTGTAGAAGAGGTACATAACATCGGTTACGAGCAAGGAGAAATTACAACGGTAATGCATACAATTGCTAGTACGAGTCAAGAAAGCGCAGCTGTTTCGGAAGAAGTAAATGCTGCAACTGAATCTCAAGTGAGTCATCTAGAAAAGGTAGCTCATACGATGGAAAGTTTGACGGAGCATATGAGAGACTTAGAAAGATTGGTTGAGCAGTTTAAAATAAAGGAATAACAAATTAGTAAAATGATGAGTATTTCGGTAAAATAGACAATGGATATATAAGAAGCAATTATAGGAGGAAGACTACTATGGCAATTGTTGACGTATCGATTATTCCAGTAGGAACGGGTAATCCAAGTGTTAGTGAATATGTAGCAGAAGTACAAAAGGTGCTAGAGAAAAATGCAGATCGCGTGAAGTATCAATTAACACCAATGAATACAATTATTGAAGGAGATCTTCCTGTCATTCTAGAAGTTATTCAACAAATGCATGAAGTTCCATATACGAAAGGTGCGCAGCGCGTTGCGACAACAATTCGTATCGATGATCGTCGTGATAAAGTAAGCACAATGGAGAAGAAATTAAACTCTGTTCGATCAAAATTATAAGAAAAAGCAGCGATCTTCGCTGCTTTTTTCATATAGGAGGTAGATAAGATGAGTGAAAAGTTTAACGAACAATTTGATGGGCTATTAGAGAAATACACGGAACTATTACTTGGAGAGAGCAATGAAGAGCGAAAAGAACAGGTGCAGAAGTGGGCACTTTATTCTTACATTGCAAAGACGATGCCAGCTTTAGTGAAGCACTGGAATGAGACATATCCCGATGCAAAAGAAGAGATGGTACAGTTAATTACAGATATTAAAAAGCTGAATGAAGAGAAGAGAAATGAGCAATAAAAAAACTTGAGATAAATATAATCTCAAGTTTTCTGTATTAATATCCTTATATAATTTACATGGAATATAAAGGGTTTTATAAGCATGTCGAATATTTTCGACATGCTTATTTTGTGCCTAGTAAATTCGTTTTTTCTAAATGTCGAAAAATATTTCCTACATATTTATAAGCGGAAATATAGGGTTTTAAATGTTTTTATAGTATTTTATAAATTATCTAAATAATTATTTGTATCCAATAATTTTAAACAGTGATATAATTTTGAAGAGGGGTAAAAAACAGATAAATCACAGTCATAGGGGTGAATTACATGGAACAATTAATGCGAAATTCGTTTCTTTTCTTGTCAAAAAATAAAGCGCTAACAAAACTGGCTAAAAAGTATGGTTTGCGCTTTGGTGCAGGTCGCTTCGTCGCAGGGGAGACGATTGAATTAGCGACAGCTGCAATTAAAGCATTAAATAAGCAAGGTCTTTGTGTAACGATCGATTATTTAGGTGAATTCGTTGATAACGAAGCGGAAGCAAATGAAATGGCTAGCGAATCTATTGAAGCGATTCGTGCAATTGGAAGAGAAGGTCTTAATTCGCAGCTTTCTTTAAAGATGACTTCTATGGGATTAGATATCTCTGATGAAATCGTAATGAACAATATGCGCCGTATTTTAGAAGCTGGAAAAGAAAATGGTGTGTTTATTACAATTGATATGGAAGACTATACGCGCTGCGGGAAAACAATTGAGATCTTTAAACAATTAAAATCTGAATACGATAATATTGGTACAGTTATTCAAGCTTACCTATATCGTACAGAAAAAGATATGGAAGAATTAAATGCTTATAGTCCTAATTTACGTCTTGTAAAAGGAGCTTATAAAGAACCTGAAGAGGTAGCGTTCCCGGATAAGAAAGATGTAGATGATAACTATAAAAAAATTATAAAAATGCACTTATTAAATGGAAATTATACTGCAATTGCTTCACATGACGAAGCGATTATTGAATATACGAAAAAACTTGCCGAAGAACACAATATTCCAAGAGACCAATTTGAATTCCAGATGTTATATGGTATTCGTAATGAGCGTCAACTTGAGCTAGTAAAAGAAGGTTACAAAATGCGTGTTTACGTACCTTATGGAAACGACTGGTATGGCTACTTCATGCGTCGTCTAGCAGAGCGTCCAGCAAACGTTGCGTTCGTGTTAAAAGGTATGGTTAAAAAATAACCAAGGAGAAAATACTCCTTGGTTATTTTAATTGCTGAAATGCGTAATGTGCCATTTTTTTCGTATCAGGATATAGTTGTGTGCGAGTAGAAGATAATACAACATTAATGACGCGTTTACCGTCCTTTTCATCCACTGTTACGACCGTATATTTTCCGAGTGCTGATAGACCGCTTTTACTTCCAATTGCATATGGATCGTCATATAGTTCTTCTCGTCCATAGTTTGCGATGTTTGGAGAGCGTTCTGAAGTATGTAGAGTTGTACGTGTTGAATTCATATATTCTAAAACAACTGGGTACTTTAGTGCTTCTTTCGTAATCATAGCAATATCATATGGTGATACTTTATTTCCGAGTGCATCAGCACCACTTGCATTTTTGAAAGTCGCATGCTTTGTACCGAGTTCCTTCGCTCTAGCATTCATCATTTTTACAAATTCATTTTTTGATCCTGCGATATGTTCTGCGATGGATTCAGCTATTGGGTCCGCACTAATGATAAGCATCAGCTTTAATGCCTCATCACGCTTTAACTTTTCCCCAGCACGAAGTTTAATTTTCTTACTTTGACTTTCTGTTTTAATTGCGTTCTCTGTAATTGTAATTTCTTCATCTTCTTTTACATTCTCTAGTAAAAGAAGGGTTGTCATCATTTTGGCTATACTAGCCGGATAAGAGCGTTCGTCCTCTCGTTTTCCATACAAAATTTCACCTGTGTCTGCATCAATTGTAATGCCGTATTGCCCAGTAATGTTAGGTTGATCGGCTCTTACAGCTTGTTGCCTTTGTGCATAAGAGAAGAAAATCATCCCTGTAAATAGTGTAGCAATCATTACAATCATAACTATTGTTCGTTTCATCATCGTTCCCTCTTTTGTTTTCCATATGTACAAATAAATTGGGCAGAAAAAGCAGCCATTACCCATTATGCCACGTTTTCTGCCCAAAAATATACCGTTATTTTTCGCCCATATTATGCTTCTTGTATTGTTGGTTATTACCTTGACGGCCCTTTTCTACACCGTGATTATGCGGACCTGCATTTCCAGTTACGCTTGCTGCGCTAATTCCAGCTTTTGAAGGGTTCTTCTTAAGTTTTGCCATATATATTCCTCCAGTTTGGTCAGATTATAAAAAGGAAAAGTGTATTTGAGTGAAGAAAATACATATATAGCATGGGCAAATAAAAGAAAAATATTTATTTCAGAAAATTTTATCAATAAATATATTGCGAAAATTCAAACTGTATCATATATTTATTAGTAGAGGCTCACTCATTGATTGCGACTTATGTCGAAAAATTGAATGAGCATTCATTCAAGAATAGGGGGAGAATTGGATGTTCCAAATTAAAAAGGCTGCTGTTCTAGGTTCAGGCGTAATGGGTTCAGGGATTGCGGCACACTTAGCTAATATTGGTATTCCGACATTATTGCTTGATATTGTACCACCTGCGCTAACAAAAGAAGAGGAAGCGAAGGGACTTACATTAGAACATAAAAGTGTGAGAAATCGTTTTAGTAATACGGCTGTGCAAAAACTATTAAAGCAAAAACCAGCTCCTCTGACAGTGAAAGGAAATCTAGCACTGATTGAAGCAGGTAACTTAGAAGATGATCTTGAGCGTCTAGCTGATGTTGATTGGATTATTGAAGTAGTAGTTGAAAACTTAGATATTAAAAAGAAACTATTTGAAAAAGTAGATGCTGTTCGTAAAACGGGTTCTATCGTAAGCTCGAATACGTCAGGCATTTCAGTTGAAAAAATGGCAGAAGGTCGTTCAGACGACTTCCAGAAACACTTCTTAGGCACACACTTTTTTAACCCACCACGATATTTAAAACTTCTAGAGGTAATACCGACGAAAGAAACAGATCCACAAGTATTAAGCTTCATGAAACTATTTGGCGAAGACGTTCTTGGAAAAGGCGTTGTTATCGCAAAAGACACACCAAACTTTATTGGAAACCGCATCGGTACGTACGGTTTATTAGTAACTCTTCAAGAGATGATAAAACGCGGCTATAGCATTGGGGAAGTTGATTCTGTAACAGGCCCACTTATAGGTCGTCCGAAGAGCGCAACGTTCCGTACATTAGATGTTGTTGGTTTAGATACATTCGTACATGTTGCAAATAACGTATATGAAAACGTACAAGAAGAAGAGCGTGATGTATTTAAAGTACCAGCTTTCATGCATGACATGCTTGATAAAAAATGGCTTGGAAGTAAAACAGGTCAAGGCTTCTTCTTAAAACAAGGAAAAGAAATTTTAGAATTGAACCCTGAAACGATGGAGTACGAAGCTCGCAAAAAATTAAAAGCTGCATCTATCGAGTTAAGTAAACAAGAAAAAGGTTTATCGAATAAATTGAAAGCGCTTGTATACGCAAAAGACCGCGCAGGCGAGTTGTTATGGAACATCATTACACCGACTCTTTTATACTCTGCAAAACTTCATAAAGAAATTGCTGATGATATCGTTGCAATTGACCAAGCGATGAAGTGGGGCTTCGGCTGGGAGCAAGGACCATTTGAAGTTTGGGATGCAATCGGCGTTGAAAAGTCCGTTCAAAAGATGGAAGAAAACGGCGCAGTTGTTCCGACTTGGGTGAAAGAAATGTTAGAGAAAGGTTTCACTACTTTCTACAAACATGATAACGGAGATAGCTACTATTACGATAATGGCGAATATAAGCTAATCGAACGTAATAAAAAGGCAATTTCTCTTAAGCAATTAAAAGCGAAAAATGGCGTATTAAAGAAAAATAGCGGAGCGAGCTTAGTTGATTTAGGTGATGGCATCCTTTGCTTAGAATTCCATTCGAAGAGCAATGCAATCGGTATGGATATTACGCAAATGATTAACTACGCTGTTGATGAAGTAGAGAAGAATTATAAAGGTCTTGTTATCGGTAACCAATCGAAGAACTTCTGCGTTGGTGCGAACTTAGCAATGATCTTAATGGAAGCACAAGATGACAACTACTTTGAAATTGAGTGGGTTGTGAAAAACTTCCAAGATGCAATGACGAAAATTAAATACTCTTCTAAGCCAGTTGTAGCAGCTCCATACGGTATGACGCTTGGCGGAGGTACAGAAGTTTGCTTACCAGCAGCGAGCATTCAAGCTTCTAGCGAAACGTATATGGGCTTAGTAGAAGTTGGTGTTGGCTTAATCCCTGGCGGAGGCGGTAATAAAGAGCTATACATTAAACACTTAAATAAAATGCCAAACGGTGTAGAGTTTGATCTGCAAAAAGTTGCGAATAAAGTATTCGAATCTGTAGCGATGGCGAAAGTTTCTACATCAGCACAAGAAGCTGTATCGAACAACTTCTTAGGCGATAAAGACGGTATTAGTGTGAATGGTGATCACTTACTATATGATGCGAAACAAAAAGCACTTTCTTTATATGAAGCAGGTTATAAAGCGCCGATTCGCAAAAAGATACCAGTTGTTGGTGAAACAGGATATGCAACACTTGTACTTGGTGCAGAAGCAATGCATTTATCAGGTTACATTTCTGAACATGATCTTCACATTGCGAAGAAACTTGCATATGTCATTGCGGGCGGAAAAGTGCCGTACGGAACAGAAGTTGATGAGCAGTATTTATTAGATGTAGAACGTGAAGCATTTATTAGCTTAGTAAGTGAGATGAAATCACAAGCAAGAATGCAGCACATGCTTGTAAAAGGAAAGCCATTACGTAACTAATAACGAGGGGAGATATCGTTCATGAGAGAAGCTGTCATTGTTGCGGGAGCAAGAACACCAATTGGAAAAGCAAAGAGGGGTTCATTAAAAACAGTTCGTCCTGACGATCTAGGGGCGTTAGTAGTAAAGGAAACGTTAAAGCGTGCGAATTATGAAGGACCAATCGACGATTTAATTTTCGGTTGTGCAATGCCAGAAGCAGAGCAAGGGTTAAATATGGCTCGTAATATCGGCGGACTAGCAGGACTTTCTTACGATGTTCCAGCTATTACAATTAACCGTTACTGTTCTTCAGGGTTACAAAGTATTGCTTACGGAGCGGAGCGTATTATGCTTGGTCACTCGGAAGCAGTATTATCAGGCGGAGCGGAATCAATGAGTTTAGTTCCGATGATGGGACACGTTGTTCGTCCAAATAGTCGCCTTGTTGAAGCAGCTCCAGAATATTATATGGGTATGGGACATACAGCAGAGCAAGTTGCTGTGAAATATGGAATTTCTCGTGAAGAACAAGATGCATTTGCAGTAAGAAGTCATCAACGTGCTGCGAAAGCATTAGCTGCAGGGAACTTTGCTGATGAAACAGTATCTGTAGATGTAACGTTACGAACTGTTGGATCAAATAACAAACTGCAAGAAGAAACAATCATTTTCGCACAAGACGAAGGTGTAAGAGCAGAAACGTCGCTAGACATTTTAGGTAAATTACGTCCAGCATTTAACGTTCGCGGTTCTGTAACAGCTGGTAACTCTTCACAAATGAGTGACGGTGCAGCGTCTGTATTATTAATGGATCGTGAAAAAGCAGTGAGTGATGGCATGAAACCACTTGCGAAATTCCGTTCATTTGCAGTAGCAGGCGTACCACCAGAAGTAATGGGAATCGGTCCAATCGCTGCAATTCCAAAGGCGTTAAAATTAGCTGGTTTAGAGCTATCTGATATTGGCTTATTCGAACTAAATGAAGCATTCGCTTCTCAATCGATCCAAGTTATTCGTGAGCTTGGTTTAGATGAAGAAAAAGTAAACGTAAACGGCGGTGCAATTGCACTTGGACATCCACTTGGCTGTACAGGAGCAAAACTAACACTATCTCTTATTCACGAAATGAAACGCCGCAACCAACAATTCGGTATCGTAACAATGTGTATCGGTGGCGGAATGGGAGCAGCAGGAGTGTTTGAATTACTATAAAAAAAGTGGAAGTGGCTTGCTCAGAACAGGAGGGCGTTGGAAGCCCTGACGAAGAGACACTAATGCAAAGAATGGAAGCAACAAAGGTTTATAAAAAATAAAATTGAGAGCCAGCTTCTTTCAAAATGAGAGAAGCGGCTTATGAAAATATGAAGGAGGAAATTTTCATGGAAAAAACAGTAGGAAATGCGGTTAAAGGCGGTAGCTTTTTAGTTGATGAGATTACGATTGATCAAGTGTTTACGCCAGAGGATTTTTCATCTGAGCATAAAATGATTGCAAAAACGACAGAGGACTTTATCGTAAATGAAGTTCTTCCAGAGCTTGAATATTTAGAGCAACACGAGTTTGATCGTTCTGTTCGTCTTTTAAAAGAAGCTGGGGAGCTTGGTTTATTAGGCGCTGACGTACCAGAAGAGTACGGCGGAATTGGTCTTGATAAAGTAAGCTCAGCGTTAATCGCAGAGAAATTCTCTCGCGCTGGTGGTTTTGCAATTACTCACGGTGCTCACGTAGGTATCGGATCATTACCAATCGTGTTATTCGGTAACGAAGAGCAAAAGAAAAAGTATTTACCATTACTTGCAACTGGTGAAAAATTAGCGGCATACGCATTAACAGAGCCAGGTTCAGGGTCTGATGCATTAGGTGCGAAAACAACTGCACGTTTAAATGCAGAAGGTACACATTACGTATTAAATGGTGAAAAACAATGGATTACAAACTCTGCATTCGCTGACGTATTTATCGTATACGCAAAAATTGATGGAGAGCACTTCTCAGCATTTATCGTAGAGAAAGAATATGCTGGCGTATCTACAAGCCCAGAAGAAAAGAAAATGGGTATTAAATGTTCTTCAACTCGTACGTTAATTTTAGAAGATGCATTAGTACCGAAAGAAAACTTACTTGGTGAAATCGGTAAAGGTCATATTATCGCGTTCAACATTTTAAATATCGGCCGTTATAAATTAGGTGTTGGTACAGTTGGATCTGCGAAACGTGCAGTAGAAATTTCAGCACAATATGCAAACCAACGTCAACAGTTCAAACAACCAATCGCTCGCTTCCCATTAATTCAAGAGAAACTTGCGAATATGGCAGCGAAAACATATGCAGCTGAAAGCTCTGTATATCGTACAGTAGGTTTATTCGAAAGCCGCATGAGCACATTATCTGAAGAAGAAGTAAAGGACGGTAAAGCAGTAGCAGCTTCTATCGCTGAATATGCAATCGAGTGCTCTTTAAATAAAGTATTCGGTTCTGAAGTATTAGATTATACAGTAGATGAAGGTGTTCAAATTCACGGTGGTTACGGATTTATGGCAGAGTACGAGATTGAAAGAATGTACCGCGATTCTCGTATTAACCGTATTTTCGAAGGAACGAACGAAATTAACCGTCTAATCGTACCAGGTACGTTCTTACGTAAAGCGATGAAAGGTGAATTACCACTTCTTCAAAAAGCACAAAAATTACAAGAAGAGTTAATGATGATGATGCCAGAAGAAGTAGGCGATGAGCCATTAGCACTTCAAAAATATTTAGTAACTAACGCGAAGAAAATCGGCTTAATGGTAGCTGGATTAGCTGCTCAAAAATACGGTAAAGCATTAGATAAAGAGCAAGAAATTCTTGTGAATATCGCTGATATCGTAAGCAACCTTTACGCAATGGAGTCAGCTGTTCTTCGTACAGAAAAAGCAATTAAAACAACTGGTCTTGAAAAGAATAAACAAAAAGTGTTATACACTGAAGTATTCTGCCAAGAAGCATTCAACGAAATCGAAGCAGATGCGAAAGAAACACTTATCGCAGTTGAAAACGGCGACATGCTGCGCATGATGTTATCATCATTACGTAAATTAACTCGCCACACACCACTTAACGTAATTCCGAAGAAACGTGAAAT
>NZ_WBPF01000022.1:0-86389 GCF_008923725.1 Bacillus sp. CH140a_4T | reverse complement strand
TTTTTTTTTTTTTTTTTGCAAAAATGAAAATTTTAGTGTCATAAAACTAATGCCATTAGTATAATGAAACTAATAGCGTTAGTTTTATTCGGAAAGGGAGCTGGAAATATGAGAGTGATACATGAAAAAACGGTATATCAATTGTCATTTTTGCCAAGAGTGTTTCCTGTGAATTGTTACTTTGTCGAGGAAGAAGATGGTTTAACTTTAATTGATGCGGCTTTGCCATATAGCGCGAAAGGAATTTTACAGGCGGCTGAGAAAATAGGGAAACCAATTACTAAGATTGTATTAACACATGCGCATGATGATCATATTGGTGCATTAGACGCATTGAAGGAAGTGCTTCCTAATGTTCCAGTCTATATTTCTAAACGGGACGCAAAGCTGTTAGAAGGAGATACGACGTTACAAAAGGATGAACCGAATATACCGATAAAAGGCGGTGTACCTAAAAAGATAAAAACGGTACCTGATGTTTTATTGGAAGATGGCGACCGAGTTGGATCGCTTCTTGCGATTATGACACCGGGACATACGCCAGGATCCATGTCGTTCCTTGATGTACGAAATAAAGCTCTTATTGTCGGGGATGCCTTCCAAACAAGAGGAGGTATGGCTGTTTCGGGACAAATGAAATTTTGGTTTCCGTTTCCTGCGATGGCAACGTGGAGCAAAGAAATATCATTACAAAGTGCAGAGAAGCTAAGCGAATATGAGCCTTCCTTACTTGCGGCAGGACATGGGAAAATGATAAAGAATCCAGGCACTGTCATAAAACTTGCTATTAAGGAAGCTAAGCGGAATATAGAAAGTGTGAAAGAGGGTTAATTTATGTCACCGAGAATCGGACTTACATTGCAGAAAATTGTAGAAACAGCGGTCGAAATTGCAGATGCAAATGGAATACAAGAAGTAACATTAGCTTCATTAGCGCAAAGGTTAGGGGTACGTTCACCTTCGCTATACAATCATGTGAAAGGTTTACAAGATGTGCGGAAAAATCTTGGTATTTACGGAATAAAACAGCTGCATAACAGACTGGAAGAAGCGGCTGAGGGTAAACATATGGATGAAGCAATTCATGCTTTAGGAGAAGCGTATGTAGCATTCGTCCGCAAACATCCTGGACTGTATGAAGCAACCTTTTTACGAGATGAAGAAGTAAGAAAAGCAGGTGACGGAATTGTAAAGCTTTGTCTTCAGGTTTTACAACAGTACGGCTTAGAAGGAGAGAATGCACTTCATGCGACACGTGGATTCAGAAGTATTTGTCACGGATTTGCGTCGATTGAGCAGCAAGGTGGATTTGGTTTGCCATTAGATTTAGATACAAGTTTACATGTATTATTAGAAACGTTTATTAAAGGATTAAATGTGATGCGAAAGTGAATAGGAAGCGAGACAACAAAAAACCTTAGAAGCAATTCTAAGGTTTTTTGTGCATATGATTTGAAAAGAATGGTAGGTTTTTTTTCATGAAATGATATCATTTTGCAGGTTTGAAAAATGTATATATCGCTAAGAAAAAGCAAACGAAACTGAATGCGATGGGATCTTGATAGGGACTAGGTTCAGAGCCCTTCTGGATTTCTGTAAGGAATTCATGGGTCTTCATGTTCATTGCTCCTTTATATAAGAGTACTTTTAATGAAACTAACACTTACTAATAGGTGGCACTAACAAATACTAAGAAAAATGCAGTGTTCTGATTTATATAATTGTTAAGTGCTATAAATAGAAAACAAATGAGAAATAACATATGTAAAGGTATAGAAGTGAATAGTGGTTTTGAAGTTAATATATCAATCAACAATTTTACATACAGTATCGCATAAACCATTAAGAAGATAACTTTAAAATATTTTGGCATAAGCACACCTACCTACTATGGTTTGTTTGGGGATTATATTGTTGTCATAGGTTACCTATTGAAAATTTGTATTTTTCTGTAATTATAACATTTTATTGGATTTATAAATAGATGTGATTGATTTGAAATGTAAGAAAGCTTTTTCATGAATACGATTCAAAAAGAACAGAATACTAAAGAAGAATGAAAGAAGAAAGGTAGGATTATTCTATGCAAAACTTAACAGAGCTTGAAGTAGAAAATTTACGTCATTTAATCGGTGGACATGCAACAATTATTAACAAGCTGGACCAGTATGCACAGGCTTGTACAGATCCACAACTGAAACAAATGTTACAAAAGGATGCGCAAGATGCACGAAATACGAAACAGCAATTAATGACTTTCCTAGGATAGGAGGAAACGACAGATGAATGAAAAAGATATGGTAAATGATTATTTAGCAGGGTTAAATGCAAGTTTAACAAGTTATGCAAATTATATTGCTCAGTCTGATAATGAACAGTTACATCAAACGTTAATTCAAATTCGTAATCAAGATGAGATGCGTCAACGTAATATGTATGAGTACGCAAAGCAAAAGAGTTATTACAAACCGGCAGCACCTGCTAACCCAATGATTGTACAGCAATTAAAAGGCCAATTAAGTGCAGAATAATGGGATGAAAAAACGGGCGAATGAAGTCGCTCGTTTTTTTCTTTTGTGTATGTCAATAAATATATAATAAATATTTTTCCAGTTGTAACAAATATGACGAAAATGGAATATAACAATTCACAAAAAGGACAAAAACTTTGTTCAATATTTCACAAAGTATCCATGGTTTCTATCGTGGGAATCTCTATAATTAGGAGTGTAAAGAACAAAAGAAATAGATTATATGATCAATTAGGAGAGATTGCTATGAAACGAAATACAAGAAAAATTGCAATTATCGGTACTGGATTAGTTGGATCAAGTTGTGCATATTCCATTGTAAATCAAGGCATTTGCGAAGAACTATTATTAATTGATATAAATCATGAACGTGCAGTTGGGGAAGCGATGGATTTATCACATTGCATTAACTTTACAAATACAAGAACAAAAGTATATGCAGGAAGCTATGAAGACTGTAAAGATATGGACATCGTTATTATTACAGCAGGACCAGCACCAAAACCTGGACAAAGTCGCTTAGATACTTTAGGAGCGAGTGCGAAGATTATGGAAAGTATTGTTGGCGGCGTAATGGAAAGTGGATTTGATGGTATTTTCTTACTTGCATCGAACCCAGTTGATATTATTACATATCAAGTGTGGAAATTATCTGGATTACCTAGAAATCGTGTAATCGGTACTGGTACATCACTAGATTCTTCTCGCTTAAAAACAATTTTATCTGAAATGTTACATGTAGATCCTCGTAGTATCCATGGGTATTCATTAGGAGAACATGGTGATTCTCAAATGGTTGCTTGGTCTCACGTAGCTGTTGGTGGAAAGCCAATTCTACAAATTTTAGAAGAACAAAAAGAACGATTTGGTGAAATAGATTTAGATGAAATTGTTGAGAAGACTGCAAAAGCTGGATGGGAAATTTATAAACGAAAAGGTACTACTTATTACGGAATTGGAAATTCTCTAGCGTATATTGCGAGTTCAATCTTTAACGATGATCACCGTGTAATTGCTGTCTCAGCCATTTTAGATGGGGAGTACGGTGAATATGATATTTGTACAGGAGTGCCAGCTATTATTACTAGAGATGGTATGAAAGAAGTTGTAGAACTAAACTTAACAGAGGATGAAGAATCTCGATTCGCAAAATCAAACGATATTTTACGTGATTATATGAAAACAATTGGTTACTAACTTATAGGAGAAGGTGAAACAAATGAAGGAATATATAATGTCTCGTGTATTTAAAGCGTCAGCTGGAATCGCGCAAGGTATTTTCGTATCCCTTGGAATTGGTTTACTAATCGAAAATATAGGAAGAATTGTTGATATTCCGTTGCTTATTACAATCGGAGTTGTTGCAAAATCACTTATGGCACCAGCCATTGGTGCCGGAATTGCTTTTATGCTCGGTGCAAATGGTCTTGTAATCTTCTCGGCTATGGTAGCTGGAGCGATTGGTGCTGGATCCATTTCAATTACTGAAGCAGGTCTAATTATTAAAACAGGTGAGCCAATCGGTGCATTATTAACAGCAACTTTAGCTGTATATATTGGTAAACGTTTAAGTGGAAAAACTGCATTAGATATGATGCTCGTTCCATTTGCGGCCATATTAGGTTCGGGTTTAGTCGGTATTTGGTTATCTCATAATATTACTCCCGTTTTAAATACAGTTGGAGCATTTATTAAAGATAGCTCAGCTGGTAGCCCGTTCATCGCTTCTATCGTCATTGCAGTAGTTTGGGGACTATTACTTATCTCTCCAGCTTCATCAGCTGCGTTAGCGATCGCACTTAGCTTAGACGGTGTTGCAGGTGGTGCTGCTCTTGCCGGATGCGTTGCTCAGTTTATCGGATTCTCTGTTATTTCAGCGAAAGAAAATAATTTAGGTGGCATATTAGCTCAAGCACTTTGTACTCCGAAAGTACAGTTGCCAAATATCACTAAAAATCCAATGATTCTCGTCCCAACTGTCGTCGCCAGTGCTATAGTTGGTCCAGTATCCGCATTAATTTTCCAACTGGAAGCAGGAAAAGAAATTGCAGGTCTTGGATTAAGTTCTCTTATCGCACCAATTAATTTAATTTCTAGCGAAGGATGGGAAGTTGTCCCGGCGATGGTAATCACTTATATCATCATTCCAGTAGCTGTTTCTTATATACTTTACATTGCTCTTAAAAAAGCAGGTCGTATTCATTCTGGTGATATGACTGTACCGCAATCTTAAATTGAAAATCTTCTTTTATCCCGCATTTAACGGGCAGTAAGACCCCCACCTCAAAATTCAGCGAAAGCAAAGAAGTTAGGTGGGTGATCAACTGCCCGTAAAAGCCCGATTGGTTCAACTAATAATCAGTGGGGGATGAACAAAACCCCCACTGATTAAAGTTTCACTTTATATAGAGAAAAGCAGACTGGAAGCCACAGTCTGCTTTTTACATTTTATGATTTTGTTTTACTGGAACACGTACTGTTTCTTTTGCTAATAACAGCTGAACGCCGAAGTAAAGTATGCTTGCAAGCGTCATTCCAGAAATGGCGTCTACAAATGCATGTTGCTTCGTAAATAGCGTTGATAAAATAATAAGCGTACCGAAGAACGTAAGAATGTAATATTCAAAAGCGTGTTGTTCTCTACGTTTAAAGGCAGCTAACATAATAACAAATGTAGTAAGAACGTGAATGCTAGGGAAACAGTTTACCGGTTGATCGATACTATAAATATAGCGAACTAGTTCGGAAAATACGTCTGATCCAACGACTGTTGGACGTGGTACAGTTGTCTGCCAAAAATAATAAATAGAAAAACAAGCAAGTTTTCCAAGGATGATACTACTTAAAGTGACATAATATTGTTTTCGATCTGCAAAGCAATAATAAATAAGTGCGCCGTATAAGTAAGGAAACCAAAGTAAATAAGGAATAATAAATGCTTTCACAAATGGAATCCAATCATCTACTACAGTTGTGACATCTACTGCGTGTACAGTAGATTTATTTAGTACATCGTAAAGGGGACTTACGAGTACGAGTAGAAGTATATAACTTAACGGAAAAAGAGACGAAAGTTTAAATTTCTTCATGATAATCTCCTATGTTTTAGTAATGTAAATAAATTCAATTGATTATAATATAGAAAATCCAATTGGGCTATCGATTTTACTTACATTTTCTTGAATTCACCTTACATTTTTGTCACTTGACTGAAAAGAGGGGGAGGGTGCTATATGAAGCGTTCACTGTATTTCTTAGTTTTTATATTGTTATGCCTAGTGAGTACTGGGTGTGCAAAGGATAACAAAGGAGAGAATTTAGAATACAACGGGAGAGCACTCGTAATTGGAGTTGTTGGAGAAAAGCCGAAAGATACGTTTAGGAATATAAAGTTTGAAAATGTGAAGTTAGAAGAGATACAGGAGAAAGCAGCAAAAGTTGATGGTTTTCTTGTCATGAAAGAATACTTTCAAGAAGCATCAAAGGAGCAGTATACGGACTTATTTTTATCATTAAAGAAGCCAGTATTTTTTATCGGTCTAAAGGATCGGCCATATTTGATTTTTACTGAAAAAGATTTAGATTATGATAACGCTCCAAGGGATAGAGCTATGATGTATACACAAGGATTTGTAAATATGGGGAATCACGAGGGACAATATTGGGGTATGGGATTATATAATGATACTGTTTCGGATCAAAATATTCATAATATGTATATCATAGTATTTCAAACAATTGCAGATTATTTGAGTCGATGATGAAGGAGCCTGTTAAAGGCTTCTTTTTTATTTTTAATCAAACGTTTGTTTAAGATGTATGTTCGGTAGGAAGAAACCGATGCAACTCAAGGGTTAACAAAGAAAAAAGGGGAATTAATCAAACGTTTGTTTAAGATGTATGTTCGGTAGGAAGAAATCGATACGGCTCAAGGGTTAACAAAGAAAAATAGGGAGTTAATCAAACGTTTGTTTAAGATGTATGTTCGGGGAGGGATGCGAGAAGAATCTAAAAAAATTTATATATTTATTTTTTCTTAACAAATGGCGGAAAAATAAGAAAAATTAGCAGGATTATTAATAATAATCACGAAATAAGTAAAAGTTTAGCGAATAATCGTTTGAAATAATAAAACGTTTTCTATATGATAAAGGTAAAGGTTAGTAAAAAAGTAGGTGAATTTATGACAGTAACATTTTATTCATATCCAAAGTGTGGCACATGTCAAAAAGCAAAGAAATGGTTTGAGGCAAACGATGTAGCATATGAGATGATTCATATTGTTGAAAATCCACCATCAAAAGAAGATTTACGTAATTTACATGAAAAAAGTGAATTACCATTGAAAAAATTCTTTAATACAAGTGGAATGCGTTACCGTGAACTTGGTCTGAAAGATAAGTTAAAAGATGCGAGTGAAGACGAAATGTACGAGCTTTTAGCATCTGATGGCATGTTGATTAAACGTCCAATTGTAACAGATGGAACGAATGTAACACTTGGTTTTAACGAAGAGCAGTTTGGAAGTGTGTGGAAAAAGTACCAATAAGGTATTTTTACATAATTAATACATTCACTGGAGGTACAGTCATGAGCATTCCAAATAATTTACGTTACTCTGAAGAACACGAATGGGTAAAAACAGAAGGTAATGCGGTTGTTATCGGTATTACTCATTTTGCACAAGGTGAGTTAGGCGATATCGTATTCGTTGAACTTCCTGAAGTAGGTGCAACAATCCAAGCTGACGAGCCATTCGGAAGCGTAGAATCTGTTAAAACAGTTTCTGAGTTATATGCACCTGTAAGTGGTAAAGTTGTAGCAGTAAACGAAGAATTAAGTGACCAACCAGAACTTGTTAACGAATCTCCATACGAGGGTGCATGGATGGTTAAAGTTGAACTTTCTGATGCAAGCCAAGTTGAGAAGTTATTAACTGCTGAAAAATATGCAGAAATGACAAACCAAGACTAATTATAGTCGATTAAAGGACAGCCTTTGTGCTGTCCTTTTTTATTTTGTGAAAAATAATGAACGTAGAATCATATACTAATTATCGTGTAGGAGAACGTTTTTTGAAAAAACTTTTTCGTCTAAGTTTTTATTGTCCATCTCCAGCGGCTAGAACAGTCGGTCATTTCACTCTTTCACTTGAGGCAAAAAGCGCCTCTAGTTCAAGAGCTCCAATGCCCTCTTGTTCTGAACGAGCCGCTTGCGCTTTTCTTTTGCAAAAATAAACAGGAAACAACATGAAAATAACGAATATACTATATACTGAGTTAAAGGTTGTATAGTATATGGTGATCGGGTGATGACATATGATTTATGTGGAAAAAGTCATTATTGTAGAAGGTAAATCAGACAGAAGAAAGATTGAATCTATTATTCGTGAACCGGTGGAAATTGTTTGTACAAATGGTACAATTGGTTTGTCGAAAATGGATGAGCTCATTGATCAGTTTTTTGATAAGGAAGTGTATGTACTAGTGGATGCTGATGATGCTGGAGAAAAGTTAAGGAAACAATTTCGAAAAGAATTTCCGCAAGCAGAGCATATTTATATTGATCGCTCGTACCGGGAAGTGGCAACTGCGCCATCTTCACACTTAGCAAATGTATTATGGGGAGCTGACATTGACGTTTATACAGAATATTTACGGTAAGGAATGATAGAAGTGATTGACTGGACAGGAGCCGAAGCAACAGCCCTAATAGAGAACGAAGAAAAAACAGTGTTATATGTATATACTCCAATGTGTGGAACATGCCAATTAGCAAAAAAGATGTTAACAGTCGTTGAGATGACAATTGAAGACCTCCAAATTGGAATGTTAGATTTAAATTATGCTCCGCATTTAGCGAAAGAGTATGGAATCGAAAGTGTACCGTGTTTACTTGTTTTTGAAAATGGGACACTCATGAAGAAGATATACGCATTTCATTCGGTTGAATATTTATATACGGAATTAAAGTAGGCGGCAAAGTTTTTGCCGCCTCGACATATTTCTCGGGAAATATGTCGAGATGCAGAGTGATTACAGTATTTGTCGAGCGAAAGTAACAGGATTGCTCTTTAGTGAGAGGGAATGGTATGAGTAATAGAAAGTGATATGAAGGATGTGATTTAGGGTGAAATTATATTCTTTGCTGCAATCATTTGTAAATTACGCTAATGGTCAATATCATTTAGAACCGCTTTTAAGACAAGGAGAAAAAACTGTTAATTTCCGCTTTGGAGATGAAAGTTGTTCGTTACAAATTTCAAGAGATTATATAGAGCTGCTACATGAGGAACGAGGAACAGAGCAAATCGTTTGTGTAGATGAGGAAGATGTAAAACAATTGGTGAACGGAAATGTACGATTGCAAATGTTAATGAACGATGGACGTGTACAGTATTCGGGAACGTATCGAACGATGCTATTAGTTGAATCGATGTTTCATATATGTAAACCGATGTCAGTAGGTGCTTAAAATTCTGAAGTTTCATTTTTTGCGAAAATTTCTGTTGACATGGTGTGTGGATATTGATACAATTCAATTCATAAAATATAGACAATTTCATAAATTACAAATCAGACGAAAATGTAATCTGATTTCTCTTATCAAGAGAGGTGGAGGGACTGTGCCCTGTGAAGCCCGGCAACCGTCAACTTATGTTGAAATGGTGCCAATTCCTGCAAAGCAAATGCTTTGAGAGATGAGAGAGAGGGATAATGTTGTTATATACGCATATAAACCTTTCTGCTTCTCTAAAGCGGAAAGGTTTTTTTATTGTTTGAATGTGGAGGACATTCAAATAATAAAGGTAGTGATAACGGTGGACTACACGCATTAAACATAAAAAATTGCGGAGTCGATCCAAACAAAAAAAGGGGTGATACATCATGATTCTATTAGAGAATGTAAAGAAAATATATAAAGCAAAAAGCGGTGATGTCACTGCTGTAGATAATGCCAATTTAAAAATAGACAAAGGTGAAATATTTGGTGTTATCGGATATAGTGGCGCTGGGAAAAGTTCTTTAATTAGATTATTCAATCAGTTAGAGAAACCAACTTCTGGCCAAATTACAATTGCAAATCGTTTGATTTCAGCAATTACAGGAAGTGAACTTCGTAAGGCAAGGCAAGAAATTGGAATGATTTTTCAGCACTTCAATTTACTTTGGTCACGAACTGTACGTGAAAATATCGAGTTCCCACTTGAAATTGCAGGTGTTGATAAAGCGAAGAGAAGAAAACGTGTGGATGAGTTAATTCATCTTGTTGGATTAGAAGGAAGAGGAGACGCGTATCCATCTCAGCTAAGCGGAGGACAAAAGCAACGTGTTGGGATTGCAAGAGCATTAGCTAACAACCCACAAGTGCTTTTATGTGATGAAGCAACATCAGCTCTTGATCCAGAAACGACAGATCAAATTTTAGATTTATTATTAGATATTAATAAGCGTCTCGGTTTAACAATTGTACTTATTACACATGAGATGCACGTGATTCGAAAGATTTGTAATCGCGTGGCGGTAATGGAGAAAGGAAAAATTGTAGAAACGGGTCCAGTACTTGATGTATTCCGCAATCCGCAGAAAGACATTACAAAGCGATTTGTACAGCAGTTAACGGATTCTGAAGATACAAATGAAACGATTGAAAGTTTAATTGAAAAGTATCCAGATGGTAAAGTAGTTCGCTTGCAGTTTATCGGTGAGGCTGTCGAAAGGCCGGTGCTCCAAAGATTAATGCAGCGCAGTGATATAGAAGTTAGCATTTTGCAAGGAAATATCGCACAAACGAATAACGGCTCTTACGGTAGTTTAGTCGTTCATTTAAATGGTGAGGAAACAGCGATTCAGCAGGCAATAGAGGGAATACATCAAGATCAAGTAGAGCTGGAGGTGATTGCACATGGATAAGTTAATCGCAAATGTTGATTGGAATCAAATGTTAGAAGCAACTGGTGAAACGTTATATATGACGGCAATCGCAGCTCTTGCCACATTTGTATTAGGACTAATTTTAGGATTGTTACTCTTTATGACAGCGAAAGATAATTTATGGGAAAACAAAGCGGTTAACACGGGGATTGGAGCGTTCGTAAATATTTTCCGCTCGATACCGTTCATCATTTTAATCATTTTATTAATCCCATTCACAAAGATTCTGCTTGGAACAATTCTTGGAGCGAGTGCAGCACTTCCAGCTTTAATTATTGGAGCGGCACCATTTTACGCGAGAATGGTTGAAATTGCGCTTCGTGAAATTGATAAAGGTGTAATTGAAGCTTCGAAAGCAATGGGAGCAAAAACAAGTACAATTATTTTGAAAGTGTTAATTCCAGAATCGTTACCAGCATTAGTATCTGGTATCACGGTTACGACAATTGCTTTAGTAGGCTATACAGCAATGGCGGGAGTTGTTGGTGCTGGTGGCCTTGGAACACTTGCTTATTTAGAAGGATTCCAACGAGGAAATAACGATGTAACAATCGTTGCGACAATTTGTGTATTATTAGTTGTATTTTTCATTCAGTGGATTGGTGATAGTTTAACGACTCGAATAGATAAACGATAATAAAAAATGGGAGGATATTTCAAATGAAAAAATTATTACTTACAGCACTTATTTCAACTTCAATTTTTGGGTTAGCTGCTTGTGGCGGGAAAGATAAAGATGAAAAGAAACTTGTTGTTGGTGCTTCTAACGTACCGCACGCTGAAATTTTAGAAAAGGCGAAACCGTTACTTGAGAAAAAAGGAATTGAATTAGAAGTGAAAAAGTTCCAAGATTACGTGTTACCAAATAAATCGTTAGCGGATAAGGATTTAGATGCAAACTACTTCCAGCACATTCCGTATTTAGAAAAAGAAATGAAAGATAAAAAATATGATTTTGAAATAGCAGGGAAAATTCATTTAGAGCCAATCGGTGTATATTCTCAAAAATATAAGAGCTTAAAAGAACTTCCAGACGGGGCGACAATTATTATGAGTAATTCCGTTACTGACCATGGACGTGGTTTAGCAATTTTACAAAAAGGAGGCATTTTAAAAATTAAAGACGGAGTAGATCCAGTTAGTGCAACTCCAAAAGATATTGCAGATAATCCGAAAAACTTAAAGTTCAAAACAGATATTGAGCCTGGTTTATTACCGCAAGTGTATAACAACAAAGAGGGCGACGCTGTTTTAATTAACTCGAACTATGCAATTGATGCGAAATTAAATCCAGAAAAAGATGCAATTGCAATTGAAGGTGATGATTCTCCATACGCAAACGTAGTAGCTGTTCGTAAAGGTGATAAAGATAAAAAAGCGATTAAAGCTCTTGTAGAAGTACTACATTCTAAAGAAATTGAAGACTTTATTACTAAAGAATATAAAGGCGCGGTTGTTCCTGTAAAAGAATAATTGCTAAAAAGGGCTGGTGTACGCCGGTCCTTTTTTCTAACTACATAACTATAAGGGAGAAGGGGACATCATATGAAAAAGATTCTATTGTCAGTTGTTACAGCGCTGTCTGTATTTACATTAGCTGCTTGCGGGGGGAAAGAGGAGAATAAGCTTGTTGTTGGGGCTTCTAATGTGCCGCACGCTGTTATTTTAGAAAAGGCACAGCCGATATTAGAGAAAAAGGGCATTAAATTAGAAATTAAAAAATTCCAAGATTATGTGTTGCCGAATAAAGCATTAGCGGATAAGGAAATTGATGCGAACTACTTCCAGCACATTCCTTACTTAGATAAAGAAATTCAAGAAAAGGGATATAAAATTGTAAACGCAGGAAAAATCCATTTAGAGCCAATGGGCATTTATTCTAAGAAATATAAAAGTTTAAAAGAACTTCCAGATGGCGGAACAGTTATTATGAGTAACAACGTAGCGGAGCGTGGCCGTATGCTCGCATTGTTACAAAAAGGCGGCGTTATTAAATTAAAAGACGGTGTAGATGTTGTGAAAGCAACAGTAAAAGATGTTGTAGAAAATCCGAAAAACTTAAAGTTTAAAACAGATGTAGAGCCTGGATTGTCACCAAAGCTGTATGAAAATAATGAAGGCGATGCTTTATTCATTAATTCAAACTACGCAATTGATGCGAATTTAAATCCAACAAAGGATGCAATTGCGATTGAAGGATCAGATTCTCCGTACGCAAATATTATTGCAGTTCGTAAAGGTGACGAGAAGAAAAAAGAAATTCAAGAATTAGTAGAAGTACTGCGTTCAAAAGAAATTCAAGATTTTATTAATAAAGAATATAAAGGTGCTGTACTTCCGGTAAGTGAATAGGTGCAGGAAAGGACTGGGAAATTCCCAGTCCTTTTTTCTTTATATAAATAAGAAGAAAGGTGTATTATATAAGGATGCAAGGGAAATACTTATATACATTTGTGAAAAAATTGTTACTTTTTTTCGTCGTTTGCGATATCATTTTATTTGATATAAGATTAGAATGAGAATAAAATGAGAATATGAACGTTTTAGTAATTTTTAAAATGTATATATAGGATTAATGGAGGTATTGAGATGGCTGGTTCTACATTAACGGTTAAAGACTTACACGTATCAATTGATGGCAAAGAAATTTTAAAAGGTGTAAACCTTGAAGTAAAAGGTGGAGAAATCCACGCAATTATGGGACCTAACGGAACAGGTAAATCAACTTTATCTTCTGCGATTATGGGTCACCCAAAGTATGAAGTAACAGAAGGTAGCATCATCATCGACGGTGAAGATGTATTAGAAATGGAAGTAGATGAGCGCGCACAAGCCGGTCTATTCCTAGCAATGCAATATCCAAGTGAAATTAGCGGAGTAACAAATGCTGACTTCTTACGTTCTGCAATTAACGCACGTCGTGAAGAAGGCGATGAAATTTCTCTTATGAAATTTATCCGTACATTAGATAAAAACATGGAATTCCTAGAAATGGATCCAGAAATGGCACAACGTTACTTAAACGAAGGTTTCTCTGGTGGAGAGAAAAAACGTAACGAAATCCTTCAATTAATGATGATTGAGCCAAAAATCGCAATCTTAGACGAAATCGACTCTGGTCTTGATATCGATGCATTAAAAGTTGTATCTAAAGGTATTAACCAAATGCGCGGCGAAGAGTTCGGTTGCCTAATGATTACGCATTACCAACGTTTATTAAACTACATCACTCCAGACTTCGTTCACGTTATGATGAACGGTCGTATCGTTAAATCTGGTGGCCCTGAGCTTGCACAACGTCTAGAAGCTGAAGGTTACGACTGGATTAAAAAAGAATTAGGTATTGAAGACGAAACAGCAGAGCAAGAAGCGTAAGAGAGGAGCATAAACATGACAATCGGTACATTACCTTTCGATCAAGAAACAATCCGTCAGCGCGCAAGCGAAGTAAACGAAGCTGCTTGGTTGACTGAGTTCCGCTTACAAGCTCTTGCACAAGCAACTGAACTTCCAATGCCAACGCCTGATAAAACGAAAATTGAAAAATGGGACTTTATCGGAAAAGGCGACGCTGCTAAGCAAGAGCCTGTAAGTTCTTTAACAGAGCTTCCAGAAGCAGTGAAAAACTTAATCGATGAAAATAACAGCGTATTAGTACAACGTACTGGTACAACTGCGTTCGTTTCTTTAGCAGACGAAGCAAAAGAAAAAGGTGTTATTTTTACAGACATCGTAACAGCTGCAACAGAGCATGCTGAACTATTACAAAAGTATTTAATGAAAGACGGCGTGAAGGTAGACGAGCATCGTTTAACTGCACTTCATGCTGCATTAATCAACGGCGGTGCATTTGTATATGTTCCGAAAAACGTTGTTCTTGAAACTCCACTTCAAGCTGTATTCTTAGTAGACGGCGAAGAAGCTAACGTATATAACCACGTATTATTCGTAGCTGATGCGAACAGTACTGCAACTTATGTAGAAAACTATGTTGCAAATGAAAATGCTAAAGGTATTGCAAATATCGTAGCAGAAGTAATCGTGGAACAAGGCGCACAAGTGAAATTCGGTGCGGTTGATCTATTAGCAAAAGACGTAACAACTTACGTTAACCGCCGCGGTATTGTTGGACGCGACGGCCGCATTGATTGGGCTCTAGGCCTTATGAATGACGGAAACACTATTTCAGAGAACGTTACGAATTTAATGGGCGACGGATCATATGCTGATACAAAAACAGTAACAATTGGCCGTGGTAACCAAACACAAAACTTTACAACTAAAGTTGTTCACTTCGGTAAACACTCTGAAGGTTGGATTTTAAAACACGGTGTACAAAAAGATAGTGCAACATCTATCTTTAACGGAATTGGTAAGATTGAACACGGTGCATCTAAATCAAATGCACAACAATCTTCTCGCGTTCTTATGTTAGATGAAAAAGCTCGCGGTGATGCAAACCCAATTCTTTTAATCGACGAAGATGATGTAATGGCAGGTCACGCAGCTTCAGTAGGCCGCGTAGATCCGTACCAATTATACTACTTGATGAGCCGTGGTATTCCAAAACGCGAAGCAGAACGTTTAGTCATCCATGGATTCTTAGCACCTGTAGTAAATGAGCTTCCAATTGAAGGAGTAAAGGCACAGCTTGTTGAGGTAATTGAAAGGAAAGTTCGCTAATGAATATTCATGAAATACGCAAACAGTTTCCAATTCTTGATCAAAAAGTGAACGGCAAACAACTTGTATATTTCGATAGTGCAGCAACTTCTCAAAAACCAATTCAAGTCATTGAAACGTTAGAACGTTACTATAAAGAATATAATTCTAACGTGCATCGCGGTGTTCATACGCTCGGTACGAAAGCTACCGACGCGTATGAAGGTGCACGCGAGAAAGTTCGCAAGTTTATTAACGCGAAGTCAATGGAAGAGATTATTTTCACGCGCGGAACGACAACTGCATTAAATACAGTAGCGGCTAGCTATGGTCTTGAAAATGTAAAAGAAGGCGATGAAATCGTTATTTCTTACATGGAGCACCATAGTAACATCATTCCGTGGCAACAAGTTGCCAAGAAAACTGGTGCAACTTTAAAATACCTTCCGCTTCAACCAGACGGTACAATTTCTTTAGAAGATGTTCGTCAAACAGTTACACCGAATACAAAAATCGTTTCTATTATGCAAGTTTCAAACGTGCTTGGAACGATTAACCCTGTAAAAGAAATCGGAGCAATCGCACACGAAAATGGCGCAATTATGGTCGTTGACGGTGCACAAAGTACACCTCACATGAAAGTAGATGTACAAGATTTAAACTGTGATTTCTACGCATTATCTGCTCATAAGATGTGCGGACCTACAGGTATCGGCGTATTATATGGTAAAAAAGAATTGCTAAACAATATGGAGCCAATTGAGTTTGGCGGTGAAATGATTGATTTCGTAGATTTACAAGAATCTACTTGGAAAGAGCTTCCGTGGAAGTTTGAAGCAGGTACACCGATTATCGGTAATGCAATCGGACTTGGAGCGGCAATTGATTTCCTAGAAGAAATCGGTCTTGATAATATTGAAAAGCATGAACATGAATTAGCGCAATATGCTTTAGAAAGACTATCTGAAGTAGATGGCGTTACAATTTATGGTCCAAAGCATCGTGCTGGTCTTGTTACATTTAATATTGAAGACGTACATCCTCACGATGTAGCAACTGTATTAGATGTAGAAGGCATTGCGGTTCGCGCAGGACACCACTGTGCACAACCACTTATGAAGTGGCTGAAGGCTTCTTCTACAGCACGTGCGAGCTTCTATTTATATAATACAAAAGAAGAAATTGATACATTTGTTGAATCGCTAATCAAGACAAAGGAGTATTTCACAAATGTCATTTAATAATTTAGATACGTTATATCGTCAAGTTATTATGGATCATTATAAGAATCCTCGTAACAATGGCGTGTTAGAAGATAGTGTTACTGTTAACTTGAACAATCCAACTTGCGGCGATCGTATTCAACTTACGATGAAAGTAGCAGAAGGTATTGTGCAAGAAGCGAAGTTTGAAGGAGAAGGATGTTCTATCTCAATGTCTTCAGCTTCAATGATGACACAAGCAGTAAAAGGTAAGAAAATTGAAGAGGCACTTCAGCTTTCTAAAATTTTCTCTGACATGATGCTAGGAAAAGAGTACGATGACAGCATTGATTTAGGAGATATTGAAGCATTACAAGGCGTATGCAAGTTCCCGGCACGTATTAAATGTGCAACATTAGCGTGGAAAGCGTTAGAAAAGGGCTTAAACGAAGATAAGTAATGTTAAAGGTTCCTAAAAACGAGGTTATCTAAGGAGGGACACACCAACATGGCGAAGCAACTGCCAGATATCGGCGATTATAAATATGGTTTCAAAGACAAAGACGTTTCGATTTTCCGTGCTGGACGCGGTTTAACAAAAGAGATCGTTGAAGAGATTTCACGTATGAAAGAAGAACCACAGTGGATGTTAGACTTCCGTTTAAAATCACTGGATAAGTTCTATGAAATGCCAATGCCACAATGGGGCGGCGACTTAAATGACTTAGATTTCGATGAAATTACGTACTACGTAAAACCATCTGAGAAATCTGAGAAGTCTTGGGATGAAGTACCTGAGGAAATTAAAGCGACATTTGATAAATTAGGTATTCCTGAAGCTGAGCAAAAATATTTAGCTGGTGTATCTGCACAGTACGAATCTGAAGTTGTATACCACAACATGAAAGAAGACCTAGAAGCTCTAGGAATCGTCTTCAAAGATACAGATAGCGCATTAAAAGAGAACGAAGATATTTTCCGTGAGCATTTCGGAAAAGTAATCCCACCAACAGATAACAAATTCTCTGCATTAAACTCTGCAGTTTGGTCTGGTGGATCATTCATCTACGTTCCAAAAGGTATTAAAGTGGATACACCACTTCAAGCGTATTTCCGTATTAACTCTGAAAATATGGGACAATTCGAGCGTACGCTTATCATCGTAGACGAAGGCGCACACGTACACTACGTAGAAGGTTGTACAGCACCTGTTTACACGACTAACTCACTTCACAGTGCGGTAGTAGAAATCATCATTAAGAAAGATGCATATTGCCGTTATACAACAATCCAAAACTGGGCGAACAACGTATACAACCTAGTTACAAAACGTGCGGTTTGTGAAGAAAACGCAACGATGGAATGGATTGACGGTAACATCGGATCTAAATTAACGATGAAATACCCAGCAGTTATCTTAAAAGGCGAAGGCGCTCGTGGTTTAACATTATCTATCGCGATTGCTGGTAAAGGCCAACACCAAGATGCTGGTGCGAAAATGATTCACTTAGCACCAAACACGTCTTCAACAATCGTTTCTAAATCGATTGCGAAGCATGGTGGTAAAGTAACTTACCGTGGTATCGTACACTTCGGACCAAAAGCGAAAAACTCTCGCTCTAACATCGAGTGTGACACGTTAATCATGGATAACCAATCTACATCTGATACAATTCCTTACAACGAAATCAAAAACGATTACGTTTCACTTGAGCACGAAGCGAAAGTATCGAAAGTATCAGAAGAACAATTATTCTACCTAATGAGCCGCGGTATTTCTGAGCAAGAAGCTACAGAAATGATCGTAATGGGCTTCATCGAGCCATTCACTCGCGAACTTCCAATGGAATACGCAGTTGAAATGAACCGCCTAATCAAGTTTGAGATGGAAGGTTCTATTGGTTAATATATAAAGTGGAAGTGGCTCGTTCAGAATGTGAGGGGGGATGGAGCTTCTGACGTAGAGGCGCTTTTTGCCTCATAGGAAGAAGTGAAGCCACCGAACATTCTAGCCGCTGGAACTGGATAATATATAAAGTGGAAGCGCCCTGCTATGCAGGGCGCTTTTTTTATGTTGTGCTGGGGTGGGGGCAGGCTAGGCTAGGATGGATGGGATACCATGGTGGGTGTTCAACTAAATATATCAGCGATTTTTCAAATATATCGACCACAACTCAGAATATATCGGCGATTATTTCAATATATCGACGATTCGACAAGGGATATCGACTTATCAACAAATTACGAAAGGAAGAACAGCGCGTATACCCCGAACCTAAATCGTATCCACCTTATCCACAGATTTAATACGCTCCCAAATATGTTTCATCCCAATGAAAGAAGCATATCCAATTAAAGCACCTAACATATTCAATATGATGTCATCAATATCGAAAACACCAGTAAAAGTAAGAAGTTGTAACGATTCAATTAATAAAATAAACTTAATGAAAATTTTGGACACCATTTTTACATTGTTAATTTGTTTAAATAATAAAGGTAGTAGGAATCCGAATGGGATGAATATGATGACGTTTCCTAATGTATTCATAAGTACGATGTCTATATTATAAGAATCAAATTCAGTTAAATAGCGGATTGTACTTCTGAAAGGAACTAAGTTTATTAATCCACCGTGTATAGAATGCCAGTCACCTGTTTCAAAGAAGTACTTCAGATTACCAAAGTAAACAGCTGGCCTCCCGAGCAGCAGTTTAAATAATAAAACAAACGAATACGATAAAAATAATCCCCAGCCAATCCACTGTACATATTTTTGCGTGGAAGATTGCATCGCTTTTTCAATTTCAGTTCCTAAAGTAGAGGCTTCTCCAAAATTTTGAATGGCTAATGTAGTAGCTTCTTCTTCAGATTTTCCTTGATCGAGAAATTCTTGTTTTAAGCTTATAAGATGATCGTAAATTTCGAAGTATAGTTCGTCTTTATCAGATTGCGGTAGGCTTGTTTTTTGAACAATACTCTTTATGTATTTTTCAATCGTCATTAATTGAAAGCTCCTTTCTGACAAGTTTTAATAAGAGCTGTAACTGAATCCCACGCTGTTAGTTTTTCTTCTAAAATTTTCTTTCCGCTCGTAGTAATGCAATAAAATTTTCGTTTCATACCAGTTTCAGATTCCCCCCAGTATGAATTGATTAAATCCTTTTGTTCCAAGCGCTTGAGTGCTGGGTAGAGTGTACCTTGGCTCATTGTGTATAAATCATTGCTGTTTTCTTTTAGCTTTTGAATAATTTCATATCCGTACGTATCGTGCTGTTTAATGATGGAGAGAAGTAAAATATCAATACTTCCTTTTAATATCTCTTTATCCATTTTATGGTTCACCACCTTATGGAGAGATTGTAACACGACATATGTCGCATTACAAGGTATATATGCAGGGGATACCCCATCTAGTATACGTTGAAATATATCAGCGATTATTTCAATATATCGATGATTCGACAAGGGATATCGACTTATCAACAAATTATGACACAGCTGAGAGAACCATATACCCCTTCAGCATAAAAATAGAGCTAGCAATAACTAGCTCTAAAATCCGAATCCAACAAATATAAAAGGAATACCTATTAATACAAAGAGAATTAATAGAAGTAAGATAAAGATACCGGCAAATCTCAATTTGCTAGCTTCGTTTTTAGATATTGCAATCATGCTAAACATGAAGCCGAGAATAACGAGAGGGAAGCTAATAAATAGATATAGATTAGGTAAGTAAAGTACGGAAGCGATAAATAAGATGCTTCCTGCTAGTGCAAATACGAGTGAGAGTAAGCTATAAAGTTTAATAAGAACACCTCCTATATAGATGATAATGCAGAAAAATTTATATGGAAAGGACAATCTTTTGCTTTTTCTCACAATGCGAGTACAATGTAAAATAGCAAGAAAAGACGAAAAGTATTTACAGGATTATTGCGTACGTGTAGCGTAAATGGCAGTAAGGAACTGAGAGGAGGTTTTTTCTCTGAATATAAATAAAGAAACAATCATCCACCTTTATCATACAAACGATATACATAGTCATTTTGAAAATTGGCCGCAAATTTCTCGGTTTGTACAAGGGGAGAAAAAGCGAAGACAGGAAGCGGGAGAGACCGTTTTGACGGTTGATATCGGCGATCATGTGGATCGTTTTCATAGTATTTCGGAAGCGACGAATGGACTTGGCAATACGAAGCTTTTGAATGAGGCGTTATATGATTATGTAACGATCGGAAATAATGAAGGAATTACGTTAGCGAAGGAGCATTTGAATCGTCTATATGATGATGCTGGATTTGAGGTGCTCGTTGCAAATTTATTTGAAAAAGAAGGTGTACGTCCTGAGTGGGCAAAGCCTTATAAATTACATACAACGACAGATGGGATTACGATTGCCTTTATCGGGTTAACGGTAGCTTATCCAGAGTTTTATCATATGCTCGATTGGCATATTGAAGATCCGCTTATCCATTTAGAGTCTATTTTAGAAGAAGTGCGAGATGAGGCTCATATTACAGTTGTCCTTTCTCATCTTGGAAAAAGCATGGATGAGTATATGGCAGAGCATTATGATATAGATGTTATTTTAGGTGCACATACGCACCATTTATTTGAGCGTGGCATTCTTATGAATAATACTTTACTTTGTTGTTGTGAAAAGTGGGGGCGTTACGTTGGGCACGTTCAGCTTACTGTGGATAAAGAGACGAAGAAGTTATTGAAAAAGGACGGTAGGGCGATTAAGACAGAACGTTTAGGTGCTTATAGCA
Organism: Bacillus sp. CH140a_4T; assembly: GCF_008923725.1. Taxonomy (GTDB): domain Bacteria; phylum Bacillota; class Bacilli; order Bacillales; family Bacillaceae_G; genus Bacillus_A. Next base: position 65,282 of record NZ_WBPF01000022.1, on the reverse strand, counting down.
AACCGTTATCCACAATTGAAATGCTGCAGGAAGAAAGTAAACAGATTATGGCAGAGCCTGTCGTTCATTTAAAGGACTCATTACCGGTCGATTGGTTTCATGAGACACCATTTTCGGACATGTTAGCAAATGCGCTGAAAACGTGGTGCGGTGCAGAGATTGGAATGGTGAATGCGGGTGTACTTCTTGAAGGGTTAGAGGAAGGTGTTGTGACGCGCGGAGATATTCACAGAATTTGTCCACATCCAATTAATCCATGTTTATTAAAAGTACCAGGAAAAACGTTACGAGAAGTTATTTTGAAAGCGCATCGCCCGAATATGGAGAATCTTGAGGTAAAAGGATTCGGATTTCGCGGGAAAGTGATGGGGAAAATGATTTACGCTGGTATCGAAGTCATTCCAGATACGATTCCTGGGAATAAAATTTTACTGGAAGATGTACTAATTAACGGGGAATCGCTGGAATTAGATCGTATATATACAGTAGGAACGATTGATATGTTTACATTCGGGTACTTATACCCAGAACTATCCACACTTTCTGACAAACAATATTATATGCCAGAGTTACTCAGAGATGTGTTAACAGACGTGTTGATAACTCATACATCTTCCGTCAAACTATAGGCTAGTTAACTTGTAACACTCATTTTTCTCTTGTCATACAGATAAGAAAGAGAGGAGTGTGAACTATGGTTAATGTGGAGCCCATTATAATTGATAATTATACGTTTATTGCGGTTAGCGTCAAACTTCCAAAGACGAATTTGCTAGCTGTAATGAGCGATAAAGGATATATTATGTGCGGTGCATTAGATGTAGGTCTTTTAAATGAGAAGTTAGGTGATCGAGGAATTATTGCTGGCCGTGCGGTTGGTGTAAGAACGATTGAACAACTTCTTGAAGCGCCGCTAGAATCAGTAACGATTGAAGCCGAAGCATTAGGTATTACGGCCGGTACAATCGGAAAAGAAGCGTTATTAAAAATGAGATAAGCATATATCGTCCCTCCTTCTTGCATAGAAATGATATAAGAAGGAGGTTTTTTTATGAGTATATTTCGTTCGAAAAATTCGCGGTTTCGAAGGGGGCCTATTTCCTTTCGGTACATACTGCTTATGTCGTTTATTCTTTTTGTCATATTACTCGTGCAAGGGTTATGGATTGTGAATAAAAGCATTCAGCCGACATTACTTAAATACGGGGAAGTAGAGACGCATAAAATGGCGACAGCGGTTATGACGAAGGCGGTAAAAGATAGAATTAACGAAGGGTTCGATGTTGATTCATTAATGAAAGTACAAAATGATAAAAACGGGAAAGTATCCACAATTAATTTAAATACGAAGCAAGTAAATGAAATCGTAACGTCAACGACCACATACATAGAAAAATATTTACAGCAAGTAGAGCAAGGTGATTTGAAGGGGCTAGGTATTTCAGAAAAAAATGGGGCAACGATGGCAGTTCCTTTTGGTCGTGTAACGGATAATGCGCTTCTTGGAAATATAGGGCCCGATATTCCGATTGATTTCACGACGATTGGTCATGTAAATACGGGTATTAAACAAAAAATTGAACCGCACGGGATCAATACGACAGCGATTCAAATTATTATGGAGATGGAAGTCACGTTGCAAGTGATTATTCCATTTCATACGAAAGAAATAAAAGTAAAACAAGATGTTCCGATTGCAACACGGATTGTTCAAGGGGAAGTGCCTACGTATTATGGAAGCGGGAGTGCTGTTGTACCTGATAAAAAGAAAACGGATAGTTAGTCGAATATAAAAAATAACCGTAGCAATATGCTACGGTTATCGTTTTGTATTCGCGCGCTCTTTCCGCTCCCAAAGACTTAAATGCATGTATGGATCGAAAGCCCATTCTGTATAACCATTGTCTTTATACATGCCGAAATGTAGGTGGGGTGGGAATTTTCCAGCTGTGCCGGGAGGGCCGTAACCGGTGCTACCAACAAATCCGATTACTTTTCCGGGCTCGACAATTTGTCCAAGCTGTATTTCTTTTGAGAATCCGCCTAAATGAGCGTAATAATGGTAGTTATTATGAAGGTCACGAATGCCGATGCGCCATCCGCCAAGACGGTTCCAGCCTTTTGTTTCAATAATGCCATAGCAAGTGGACCTTACTGGTACGCCATAGCCTGCAAAAATATCGGTTCCTTCATGAATTCTTCTTCCCCCAAAGCTTCTTCCAGCACCGAAAGTACTACGATAGCTATGATCACTGCGAATAGGGAGTGGAAAAGCATTTCCTTCTAAATTAATACGTCCATAATGTTTATAAATTCGGGCGTATTCGGTAATTAAATCAACCGTTTTGGCACGTCTATAATATTCCCAAAGCATAATGTGAATACGGTCTTCTGACTTTCCTTGTTTCTTTAAAATCGTTGCTGCTGTATGCAAAAGATCACGGTCGTTATTTGCATTTGCAAATCCATCTTTGTCACCATCTAAACCCATTCCGCCAAACAGAGAAATTGTATGGGGAAGGGTATCATTACCATTAACAGGTCCAGCCCATATTTCTGGTTTGAAATAAAGGGAAATGATGGCATCTGGTTTTTTCGGAATATCTTTTCTTACGCTCCGTATATTTCTTTCATATTGATCCATTGCAGCTAAGTAATACCACGGAATGCCGGAAGACTGCTCGGTTTCTTTATATAGTACCATGCGCTTTTCGTATATGCTTTGCTGATTATCTTCACCGTAAGCGATGTTTTGGTGGAGAAGAAAGCAAATCGAAAGCAAAAGAGAAATTTTTCGAAGCATGAAATAGACTCCTTTCACAACATCACTCTTTTTAGTGTGGGATATACGGAGTATTTCATTATAGGGAACGATTGGAAAAAATCTTAGAATCTTCATTTGAGCAAATCGCTTTCATACGTTAGAATAGATATGTTACATTGAAAGAAGCGAACACGGTAAACTATTTCATATTGTGCGGAGTTGATAACCATGACAAAACAAACAGAATATAAGCGCAAGCCCGAATGGTTGAAAATTAAGTTAAACACGAATGAAAACTATACAGGCTTAAAGAAAATGATGCGTTCTAAGAATCTTCATACGGTTTGTGAAGAAGCGAAATGTCCGAATATTCATGAATGCTGGGCTGTAAGGAAAACAGCAACATTTATGATCTTAGGTGCGGTTTGTACACGTGCTTGTCGTTTCTGTGCGGTTAAAACAGGCTTACCAACTGAGCTTGATTTACAAGAGCCAGAACGCGTAGCAGATTCTGTAGTACAAATGGGCTTAAAGCACGTTGTTATAACAGCGGTTGCACGTGATGATTTAAAAGACGGGGGAGCAGCTGTTTTTGCTGAAACAGTACGCGCTGTTCGTCGTAAAAATCCATTTACGTCAATTGAAGTATTACCATCTGATATGGGTGGAGTAGAAGAAAACTTAAAAATGTTAATGGATGCAAAGCCAGATATTTTAAACCATAACATTGAAACAGTACGTCGATTATCTAACCGAGTTCGCGCTAGAGCAAAATATGAACGTTCATTAGAGTTTTTACGTCGAGCGAAAGAAATGCAGCCTGATATTCCAACTAAATCGAGCATTATGGTGGGCTTAGGTGAAACGAGAGAAGATTTAATTGAAGCAATGGATGACTTACGTGCAAACAATGTGGATATTTTAACTCTTGGGCAATACCTACAACCATCTAAGAAGCATTTACCAGTTCTTAAATATTACCCACCAGCAGAATTTGCAGAGCTTAAAGAAATTGCACTTAGCAAAGGCTTTAGCCACTGTGAAGCTGGCCCACTTGTGCGTTCTTCTTACCATGCGGACGAGCAAGTTCGTTCTGCAAAAGAAAAAGTAGCAGAAGCAAAATAATAACAAAAAGAGAGCCGATCATTGGCTCTCTTTTTGTTTATATTCTAAAACAGTATTTGGGCATGTTAATAAGATTTTCTTTAATTCCTCTGTGGATAATTCAATTGTAAATTCAGGTACACCAGGTGTAATTAAAATTTTATCGTAAGCGTATATAGCACTATCCACAATAATCGTTATATGTTGTGAATAACCGAAAGGAGCGACACATCCTGGCGTACAACCAGTTTTGTCTCGCATTTCATCAGGAGAACAGAGAGATAAGCGTTCTCCAGTTATTTCTTTCATTTCTCCCCGGTTGAGTCTTGTGCCTTCTAACGTGAAAAATACGTAATAATCTCCAGACTTTGATTTTAAAAATAAGCTTTTACTTGGAGTGCCGTGTAAGCCAAGCCTTTCACGTACGATACGATCTGTTTCATAATCGAGTACTGGTTCGTGTTCAAACTTTTCGTAAGAAGCATTTGTTTTATGTAGTAAAGCAAGTACATCTTCGTACATATGGAGTGATACCCCTTTCTATTGTTAGTACAGTTTCTTCTCGTGGCGTCAACTGAATGTGTTGGAAAGAGATATTACTTGGACGCTGCTTCCCATAATCGTTTTATGGTACATTGTTCATCAATTACAATTTCATAAACATCAGGATTTGTTAAAGCTCTCCATTCATTAAAGCCGATCGTATGATCAAAGCGCTTTAAAATGAGCGTAAGTAAGTTGCCGTGTGTAACAAGTAGTGTTGTAGTATGGTTTAATTGTAAAACGTCTTGGATAAGCGATATAGCACGGTCCGTCGCTTGTTTTGTTGACTCTCCGCCTGAAAAGGCAATATCTATATTTGTAAAAGTAGATTCTAGTTTTTGCATCCAATCGGCCATTGGAACGTCGCTTAATATACGTTCAGCTAATCGTTCATCTTCTTGGATAGACAAGTTAGCTTGGAGCGCATAGGGTCGAATAGAATCGATAGCCCGCACAAATGGGCTTGAAATAATATAATCGATTTGTGGTTGGTTTTCTAAGAGGAATGTAGCAAGAGTGTTTGCTTGATTTTTTCCTGCAATCGTTAATTCGGCATTACGTTCTTGTCCAGTTGCTGAACAATGTCGTATTACAATCAATTTCTTCATAATTCATCCCCATCTTTCAAGTTGACGCTATATACTTCGACAAATGCGGAAAAAATTCCTTTTTATTGGAAACGGCATATTGATTTAGATATGTGGAAAAGTAATGTGGATAATGAATATTTGAGGTGTAATGATGAAAAAAATGGTATGTATTATATTCAGCCTTTGTTTTTTGATACACTTGTCCACAACGTATGCAGAGTCCAATCGAAAGTTAGAGTATCCAAGTAATCGGAATAAGCCATTTGTTAGTGAGGATGTGTTTTACGAACAGTTAGATAAGAAAATTTATAAAGAATACAACAATGCAGCATATAGTGTTCGGAAAAAGATCTTATTTAAAGAAGTGTCCGATGAAGAATTTTCTTTCAGACAAAAAACAGCCGTGGGTTGTCGGAGTATAGTGGTGCTTCAAGATTTTTTTATTCACCCTGATCGTCAAGTTTATTTTTTCGCTTCCTTTTCTCAAAATGAAGTAGACGAACTTCATAAGTACATCGTCATAGATGCAGAAACAAAGAGGGAGCTGCAAGGAGGAAAAAGCTATCATCATTATGACAATCCATATAAAAAATAACCCACCAACTGGTGGGTTATTTTTACGCCGGCACACTCATTAATTTTTCTTTCATTTTACGAATAAGAATGACAGCACCAATTGTGAAGAGAAGGGTAATTCCTTCTGCAACGAAGATGTTGATTGTTTGTGTTTGGTAAAGTGCCGCGAAAAAGTCTACAAATGCGTGGAATAATATAGCGTAAACAAGGAAGATATATTTCTTCTGTTTTACTGCGTATAAGACAAGCATCGTAAAGGCAATTTGCAGTACTAATGCCATGATTCTTTCTAGGCTACCAAATAAGTATAAATAGGCAGGTTGCTCTATTAACATATCCTTTACAAGATTTAATTGTGGTAGTTTTTCTGCCATTTGAGCGAAGCTACCATTGTTAATAGCATTAGCGAATATAAGTGTCTGCAATGCAGAGAATCCGCCAATTAAAATGGATTCAATCCCGCCATGACCAATTCCATAAGCGAAGCCATCTTTATATTCTAGATATTTTTTTAGTAGGAAGAAGAAGGCAACGAAGCGTCCTAATTCTTCAAAAATACCAGCAGTTAGTCCGCCATAAATTGCAAAGACAAACGGATTTTCTAAAAATGGAGCGATTGCTGGATTACCACGCATAAATAGGTGGAATGGTGTTTCGAGAATTTGGGTAAACCCGATAAAGATAAGGACACCAACGCCAACTATTTTCCAATTAATATTATATTTCTTACGGAAATAAACGAGTACAATAATTGGGACCAGAACCGAAACAACGAGTTGAAATATGATGCTGGCAATTACAGTATTTGAAACCATACTTTCACCGCTTTCTAATATATGTACATATCTATTATGCATGAAATATAGTGGAGATGAAACTTTTAACAAAAAATGAATGTACTTATTGACTCTAACGTTGCGTCATACTTTATCGTATGTATTAAGGGGGAGATACACATGACAATGAAGGTAAAAGAAGTAGCTAATTTAGTTGGAATTAGTGTGCGCACACTGCATCATTACGATGAAATTGGGTTGTTAACCCCAGACGAGACGACAGAGTCTGGATATCGTCTGTATTCCAATGAAAATTTAGAGACATTGCAGCAAATTTTATTTTTTAAAGAACTAGGCTTCCCTTTGAAGAAAATTAAAGAAATTATCATGAGTCCGTCATTTGATCGAGAAGAAGCATTACAACTTCATAAGAAAATGCTTCTTGAAAAGCGTGCCAGGTTAGATAAAGTGATTGCGACGATTGATAAAACAATTCAGCATACAAAAGGAGAGATTGAAATGACGAATAAAGAGAAATTTGAAGGCTTCGATTTCAGCCATAATCCGTACGAAGAAGAAGCGCGTGAACGATGGGGAGACGCAGCTGTAGATAAAGCGAATGAATATGCGAAAGGTATGTCAAAAGACAATCAAGAAGAGTTCAATACGATTTACAGAAATTTAGCGTCGCTTAGACAAGGTGCACCAGATTCTAAAGAGGCACAAGAAGCAATTGGAGTATGGTACGATTACTTGCAAAACTTCGGTGAATATTCATTAGATGCTTTTAAAGGACTCGGTCAAATGTACGTCGCTGATGAGCGCTTCACGAAAAATATCGATAAGTTTGGCGTGGGATTAGCGCAGTTTATGTGTGATGCGATGGAGGTTTATGCGGATCGTAAGAAATAGTCAAAAATAAAGAAGGTGGAGGTTTTCTCCATCTTCTTTATTTTTTAATCATATCATTCAAACTCTGATCTCCTGTATTGTTCAAATGAGGGTTTTTACTCATTTCACGCTTTAACATATCGAGGCTTTGCGTATATTCTGTATCATTTAATGCGCCAGATTGAAGGCCTTGAATTTGAGAAATCAACTTTTGGTCTGTTGATACATATGCTTTATAATAGCGAGGGACGATGGACAAAGCAGTTTTATATACTTGATCCGCTACGAGTTTTGGATTCGTTGTGTTTGCACGGTATACAACAAATACTTCATCATCGGTAACGAGCGTAGCAGCGTTTGTAACGTCAGGAAGTTTGACTGCCATGCTTGTAATCATTTCAGCGACTTTCTCACGGTTGATGGCTCCTACTTGTTTGTTAGATACTTCATGTTTTTGTTTAGATGAATAACCGACTCTCGTTAATCGTGTATTTGTATTTTCCGTATGATACATGTCGTTTTTGTTGGAAACAAGAACACGACTTCCTTCTTCACGTTCCATTTCGGCTTTATTATTTGTTTGACAGCCTGCAAATAAGGAAAGAGTGAGGAGAGAGAGTATAATTTGTTTTTTCACGATGTATCACCTCCTTCTCCATAGCATGCACTAATTTTCAATTTTTTGTATTTGAAATTGTTGGTTGGTATGCTTTGTGATACGATAAAAAGAAGAATGCTTAGAGAGGAAGTTAATGATGGAGCAAAAGCAAGAGCAAGAGATGCATGCTACGGTGAGCATTAATAATGTTCAGTACGAAGTAATTAAAAACTTTCGTGAAGGTTTTAGTGAAGAAGCATTTAAAGAGCGTTATGCAGAAATTTTAAATAAATATGATTATATCGTTGGGGACTGGGGCTATGAGCAACTTAGATTGCGCGGTTTCTTTGATGATAGTAATCAACGTTCGACATATGATACGAAAATTAGTACTTTATCAGAGTATTTATACGAGTACTGTAACTTCGGTTGTGCACACTTCGTATTACGAAAAGTGAAGAAATAAAAAAATCCTCTTACGATTGTAAGAGGATTTTTTTACTTGCTCACAAACATATTGAAATTGAATCGCCTTCAGAAAGTATTGTATTGGGTTTCATTTGTTGTCCGTTCAATTGAATATCCCCATTTTTAATTTTATCCACAATGAGTTTACGGCTCCAGTCGGAAATATATTTGGATAAAGCTTTATCGATTCGGTGGGAACCGAAAACGATATCTAATACGATTGTAATTTCAGCTACGCCACTTTCTTTATGATGTGTAATGGAAATGGTAGTAGTTGTTTCTGTTTGATCTTGCTTATTCATGTCGACTGTTTCCACATGATCAGTAAATGATTTATAAATACGAAGTTTTTGGTTCCACGTATGATCTTTCGGACATTTATAAATGGCAAAACGATATATATTTTTTCCGTTGGCGTTATGCCTACGAATATTCGTGTCAGTAAATAGGGTAGTGCGTCTGCAATTTTTACAATACTTTTCAATTGTACCTTGTTCATTTTCATATAAACTCCAAGAAAGTTGTACTTTCTGCATTTTCCTTCACCTCTTATAGTAGTGGTAAAGGAACGTAATACAGCTATTTGGATGTCTTGTAGTATGAAGACATGAGAAATAGACAAAAATAAAAGGAGGTTCCCCAAAGAGGAACCTCCGTAAACATCATACTACAGATGCGTTACGTTCCTTGTAATGGGAATGGGCAGACTACTCCCTTGAAAAAGCACGGTGCTTTTTTGGGAGTAATGCTATCCAATTGCTGGTCCATTACAAAGTAAATGTCGGCATACGTAGATAACGTCCTTTCTATCCAAATAGATTTATTCTCAATTATAACATGTTGGTTTGAAAATTCAAAATACTTAAAACAAAAAAACACCAGCTAACATAGCTGGTGCTCACGATAAATTATATAAGTTCAAATAAAAATGAGCGTAATTCTTCTGCAATTTCTTCAGTCATAGAAAATGCATGCTCTAAGTAGCCTGGTTCGTTTAAATCGTCAGGACCGATGATTGCAAATTTATTACGCTGCATATCAAGGACAATTGTTTTACCGTAATGACGATCGGAGTATAAAAGCGCTAAATCATGACGCTCATTTTCTCCCATAAAGCTAACGAAACGAGTTCTTGTAGCGACTGTATCGTCGTACAGAAAGAAACGTTCTTCCATACACATGGCTCCTTTATTAAATATCTAAGTTTAAGTGTGGTTTATGATCTAAATGGTGGTGCGTTTTAATGAATCGTACCGTTCTTGTTTTGTAACGCATAACGATAGAATATGTTTCAGCTAAATCTCCGCCAAGGAATTTCACGCCGTCTAATAACTCACCAGCAGATACACCAGTTGCTGAGAAGATTGCATCATCCCCAGATACTAAGTCATCTAACATAAGAAGTTGACGAGGATCTTCTAATCCCATTTCACGACAACGAGCTTCTTCTTCTTCGTTCATTGGAACTAAGCGAGCTTGCATTTCACCTTCAAGGCATTTTAATGCTGCTGCAGAAATAACACCTTCTGGAGCTCCGCCAGTACCTACGAATAAATCAATACCCGTTCCAGGTAGTGCTGTTGCGATTGACGCACCAACATCACCATCACCAAATAATTTTACGCGTGCACCTTTTGCACGAACACGGTCAATAATATCTTGATGACGTTCACGTTCTTGCACGATAACTGTTAGATCGCGAATCTTTTTATTGTTAGCTTCTGCTACAATTTCGATTGTTTTTTCAATTGGATCATCTAAGCTAATTTTACCAGCTGCTTTTGGACCAACCGCGATTTTTTCCATGTACATATCAGGAGCATGAAGAAGGTTTCCTTTATCTGCGATTGCGATAACTGCCATTGCATTTGCAAGACCTTTTGCAACGATGTTAGTACCTTCTAATGGATCAACGGCGATATCTACTTCTGGACCGTCACCTGTTCCTAGTTCTTCACCAATATATAACATCGGTGCTTCATCAAGTTCTCCTTCACCAATTACAACTGTACCTGCCATGTTTACTGAATCAAACATATCACGCATTGCTGTAGTTGCTGCATCATCTGCTTCGTTTTTCTTTCCGCGGCCCATCCACTGTGCGGATGCTAATGCTGCTGCTTCTGTTACACGGACAATTTCTAGTGCGAGTTCACGTTCCAAGATTCCATTCCTCCAATTTCAAAAATCATACAAATATAACTATAACAAATAACGGAGAAAAGGTGAATTCGAAAAATTGTCGATTTTTTCAGAAGAAAGCGTTACAATTAAAATGTAAATGCTTTAATTTCCAGGTAGGTGACATTCATGTATTTTGTAAACAGAAAGAAAATAGAACAAATGCTAGTATGTTTAGAACGAGCAACAAGTACATTTCAAGAGAAAAAGATATATGAAACCGAGTTTGAATTTTACGCATTAGAACGCATAGCTCATCTAATGATTGATACTGTATTAGATGTAGGGAATGCAATGATTGATGGATTTATTATGCGCGATCCAGGAAGTTATGAAGATATTATCGATATTTTGATGGACGAGCGAGTGATAAGTGCAGAAGAAGGACAAGGAATGAAGGAAGTGATTCTTCTTCGAAAAATGCTTACGCAAGATTATATTCAAATGAATCATGATGAATTATATAAGACGATTCAAAAACATATTGCAGTGGTAGAGAAATACCCAGCAAATATCCGCAGTTATTTAGAGAAGGAATTAGGACCTGTATCTGCATTTGTACCAGAATAATTATGCTTATAAGATCCCCAAGGTGCCTTTTTGGGGATCTTATATTGTATGTGAGAAAGTAAGGGAAAAGGGAGAAGGGTTAAGCATGGGGGAAGCACGTACGACGAAAGATGAAATTGTCCAATTGTTGAAAGTAAAGGGAGAGCACACAGTAGCAGAACTAGCTGACGTTTTAGAGATTACCGAAATGGCGATCCGAAGACATTTAAGTAATCTTGAGAAAGATGGTTTCATTTATTCTAAGATGGTAAGACAACATGTCGGAAGACCAACTTATTTGTATGGATTAAGCGAAAAGGGAGAAGATACATTCCCGAAGGAGTATAAGCAATTTGCGATTGATATGCTAGAAGATTTAGCTCGAATGGGTGATGAAAAAATACTTAGTCACGTTTTAAAAGAGAGAACGAAGCGAATGGAAGACCAGTTGCAAAAGCGAGTGAGTAATCAGAAGAGTTTAGCATATAAAGTGCAAGAGATAGCAGCTATGCAAGAGAAAAATGGTTATATGGTTCAAATAAAGAGAGATGGAGAAAACTCTTTCGTAATTGAAAAACAAAACTGTCCGTTAAAGGAAATTGCAGAGAGATTCCCGCAAGTATGCGAAGATGAAAAAGAGATGTATAATCGTTTATTTGCAGGAGCAGATGTAAAGACGTTAGCAAACATGTGTGAGGGCGATTGTAGTTGTTCTTACCAAGTAAAAGAGAAAAAATGAACGTTATGGGGCGCTTTAAGGTAAAGCGTTTTTTTCTTTGGAAAAAGCGGGTAATATAAGAGTGGTATGATAGGTGAGAACGTTAGCATAGAAGGAGAGACATAATGATGTATAAAGGTTACTTAATTGATTTAGACGGCACGATGTATCGCGGAGAAGAACAAATTGAAGAAGCGAGCGACTTCGTAAAAGCATTAGGAGAGCGCGGCATTCCTTATTTATTCGTTACGAATAACTCAACGCGTAAACCAGAACAAGTGGCAGAAAAGCTTGTTCGTTTCGATATTCCAGCAGAAGCAGAGCAAGTATTCACAACGAGTATGGCGACTGCAAACTTTATTTATGAACGTAAACAAGACGCAACTGTATATATGATTGGTGAAGAAGGCTTACATGATGCGCTTGTGGAAAAAGGATTTGAACTTGTGGATGAAAATCCTGATTTCGTTGTTGTTGGTTTAGATCGTGACATCACATATGAAAAATTAGCAAAAGCTTGTCTTGCTGTGCGTAACGGCGCAACGTTTATTTCTACAAATGGAGACATTGCCATTCCGACAGAGCGCGGATTATTACCAGGTAACGGTTCATTAACATCAGTTGTAACAGTATCAACAGGTGTGGATCCAATCTTCATCGGAAAACCAGAATCAATCATTATGGAACAAGCTTTAAAAGTACTGGGTATAGAAAAAAATGAAGCATTAATGGTTGGGGATAACTACGATACAGACATTTTAGCTGGAATAAATGCTGGTATGCATACCCTTCTTGTCCACACTGGAGTAACAACTGTGGAGAAGTTAACAGAATATGAAGTACAACCAACGCAAGTTGTGCATAACTTGACGGAGTGGATTGAGAAGATGTAATGAAATGCAGGTAACCGGAAGAGGTTACCTGTTTTTTTATGCATAATTGCATATGTGCTGTTGTTATATAAAATGTAAAATTTATATGTAATGATATTGAAGGGGGGAATCAGAGTGTACTGGATGTCATGTATTATGTTTGTTTTTACATTATGTATTTTATTTTTTGTTCTATGGAAGATATATATAATAAATGAAATGAAAAAAAGTGCGGGAAAACTTATTGCAACATATCCACGAGTGAAGAGACGTTGGATTGCATTACTTGGACCAGCATATTTCATTGGACAATGTATGTATATATATGCTCAGTACGTAAGTGGAGATATTGATACAGTTGAACAGTTTCTTGTTCAGTCGGGTAGTTATGTTGTAGCAAGTTGTTTTATGACTTTAATAGCTATCCATCTTATTAAAAGTGTACAAATACATGAAAAAGGTGTAGTAGACGGATTAAACTTTTATTCATACGAAGAATTAAAAGGCTATAAAACGTCGACATGGGAAAATCCAAAAGAAAATATATTTTTATATCGCGGGCGAGAAAAAATGAATGACAATGTGAATTTATTTATTAGACAGGAAGATATGAATGAATTAGAAAGCATTCTTCAAAGATATATTCCGAGATTAATGATGAAATAAAAAACTCCGGTTTTAACAACCGGAGTTTTTTATTAGAATGCACGATTCACTACTTCTTTCACTTCTTCAAGATATTGTTTACGCACATTATCATCCACGGAAGGAACACTCGTATAGAATGTATGCTCAATTGTTTCGATGCCTGTAAATTCAAACATACCAACATCTGCTGTTTTCTTCATTGCTTCAAACATACCGCCTGCTGTGTACGCCTCTTTCGTATTTCCCATTGTAGATAGTAATAAGCCTTTTTTACCGCTTAATAACTTCTCGATACCATTTTCACCGTAAGCATAAGCGAAGCCGTGGCTAAATACACGGTCAACGTATCCTTTTAAAATAGCAGGAAGTCCCGCCCACCAAACTGGGTAAATGAATGTAATGCTATCAGCCCAAGAGATATGCTCTTGCTCTTCTTTAATATCTTCTGGTGTGTTTCCTTGAGAAAATGAGATGAAATCGGAAGCGCCTAATACTGGATTGAAGTTTAATTCGTATAGATCGCGAACACGTACTTCATGACCTTTTTCTTCTAATTCACTTTTTACTGTTTCTAAAATTGCATGGTTGAAGCTTTCTGTATTTGGGTGTGCATAAACGATTACATGTTTCATTGTTCTTCCTCCTATTTGTGGATATGTGAATAGTTTTTTTTATTATGTAACTATTATGGTTACTTCTGTTGTAAGAGTCAACTTTTTTGACGTGAGAAATAAAGCAGAAATGTAATTAGCTAATATGGAATACATGTTAGTATGTGACAAAAAAATACAAAAAAGTAGGGATTTTGCATTATGGATAGAATATATAGATTGGTAAATAGAGAGAGAAGGGGATATGGGGATGAATATTATTGAAATTGAAAGGTTAGAAAAATCGTTTAATATTGGGGATAGTAAAGTAAAAATATTAAAAGGCATTAATCTTCAAATTCAAAAAGGAGACTTTGTCTGTATTATGGGGGCAAGTGGTTCAGGGAAAACGACGTTATTGCAGCTATTAGGTGGATTAGATATTCCATCGGTAGGTAGTATTCGCGTTGATGGTACAGAGATTTCAACATTAAAAGAAAAAGAGCTCGCTTTATTTAGAAGGCATAAAATCGGTTTTATTTTTCAGCAGTTTAATTTGATTCCAGTGTTTAGTGCGGAGGAAAATGTAGGATTGCCGTTACTGTTAGATAATATCTCGCAAAAGAAGGCGACGGCGACAGCGAATCGTTTATTAAATCTCGTCGGGCTAAAGGGAAAAGAAAAACATTTACCAGCGCAGTTATCAGGCGGGCAACAGCAAAGGGTTGCGATCGCAAGAGCTTTTGCAAATGAGCCGGCTATTATATTAGCTGATGAACCAACAGGGGCATTAGATTCAGAAAATAGCAAAAATATAATCGCGGCACTTCGCAATGCGTGTGATGAGTTAGGACAAACAGCTGTCATTGTAACGCACGACCCGTTCGTAGCGGCCCATGCGGATAAAGTTGTTTTCTTATTAGATGGTGAAGTGATTCATGAACATGCTGAAAGTAAAGGGTGGAAATTTCGAAATATCCCGCAACAAGTTACCCACATTCAAGAGATTATGAATCGCCACTTTAAAGTAGGAGGTAAAGGTGATGCGATGGGTAATTAAGTATGCGATAAAATCGATGAAACAAAATTGGTTGCGAAATATGTTGATTGCCCTCGGTGCAGCTTTAGGTGTTATGTTAGCGACGATGTTATTACTAGGAAATCAATCAGTAGAGAAAAGTGTGAAGGAACAAGTAGTAAGTCGGTATGGAGATTATAATTTGCAATTTGGTTATATAAAAAATGATATGTACTTAAATAATGAAAGTTTAAAAGGAATAGATGGCTTAGAAAATGCTGAGAAAATATCAAAAGTACTTATACCATATCCTTTTCCAAATTATAAAGAGTTATCGGGAAAACCGTCCTATTGGGGTGTGGAGCAAGATTCTCCAGAAATGCATTCTTATAAAATATTAGAAGGTCGATATCCGAAAGAAGGGGCTGAAGTAGCGCTGACAAAAGGATATACAGATCGTGAAAATATACGGGTAGGAGATACGATTCAGTTGCCATTCCCGCAACATGGAGAAAAGAATGTGAAAGTCGTCGGTATTTTAAATCCGCCGTTAATGGCAGCAATGGGACATAGTGCTTATTTTCCAATCCATTGGCTTCAAAAAGAATTAAATTTATCAAATCAATTCAATCTCGTTCAAGTGAAAACGGCCGATGTAAATGTGAAAAGAGCAATTGCTTTAGATGTAAATAAGAAAATAGAAAATATAAAGGTCGATCAACGTACTTATGTTGATAAGGCATTTGAACGACTAAATGTAATGAAGCCGTTAATTTTTAGTTTAGGTGGTATTGCTTTATTTGTTGTAGCTCTTTTAATAATGGGAAGTTTCTTCTTATCTGTTAGAAGTCGATTTAAGCAGTGGGCATTATTACGTGCACTCGGTAGCAACCCAAATCAAATTATCTTAGTCGTTTTATTAGAGGCTTTATGCATCGGAGCAATCGGATCGCTAGCGGGGGTTATTCTTGGGGTAGGTACGCAAACAATCGCGGCATCATTCATTAACAAATGGGTGAATATTGAGGGGGCAGGGAAAGCATCATTCTCGATATCAGGTGAGGTTCTACTCATTACTTTTTTATTAGGGATTGTTATGTCTATCATAGGGGCCATTATACCAGCTTTCATGGTTAGAAAGATTCCACCAGTTCAAGCGCTTCGCCCAGGTCTTCCTAGTAATGAGAAAAAAGAAAAAAGATGGAGTGCTTTTAGCCTTAGCATTTTAATCATTGGTACCGTTATTGGACTCACGGGAAGCATATTAGAGCAGTATATCGGTTTTAATCCAAGTGCGATAGGAGCGCTGTTATTTGCAGTTGGTTTGTTATTGGCAATTAAGTTATTTATTCGCGTGATAGCACCGGTGATTGCAAAACCGTTTCAAATGATATTACGAATTGAAACGACGATTAGTAGCCGGAATGTAATTCGTTATCGGAATAAGGCAGCTGTGTCAGTTGCTATATTAGCATTTGGCTTTATGTTAGCGCTTGTTGGAACGATGTATGTAAATTCTATGTATGAAGGTATGAAAAAAGGGTTACAAAAACATTTACCAGCGGACTTAGTAATAAGAATTCCAGTAGAGTCGCAAGGAATAGAAACATTACCGTTTAGTTGGATGGAGAAGGTTAGAAAAATTGATGGTGTAGAGGCGAGTGTTGGGAATGCTACTGACGTTACAGCAAGGCTTGTGAATTATGACTTTAAAAAAGCGAATCAAGAATGGTATGAATTTGCGAAAAAAAATAATTTGAACTACGATTCAATGGAAGTTGTCGGTAACGATATTGTAGCGTACCAGAAAGTAACAAAAGCGAAAGTGATTGCAGGGCAAACTTTAAGTAAGCCATTACAAGATGGTGAAGGAGTCATTACGAAGGAAGTGGCTAAAAATTTAGGACTTCAGTTGCATGATACGATTGAAGTACAAGGAAAAGGGAAAGAAAAACAAACGATTAAAGTCGTTTCGATTATTGAGCAAGGATTAAGGTTAAGAGGGTTAGATATTTTTGTAAATGAACAATGGGCTCGCGATAAGTTTCACGTACAAGGATATGAAGCGATTCAAATTATGACAAATTCTAATCAATCATTTGAAGCGATTAAGAAGCAAGTGAAAGAAATTACAAATAATAAAGAGAATGTAGAAGTTATAAACAGTTATGATTTATTGAAAGAACAAGAGCAGTTATTATCGCAAATGATGATGTTAATTCGCTTGTTAGTTGTAATTGTTTTCATTATTTCTGGTATAGGATTAATGAATGCGATTGTTGCCAGCTTACATGAAAGACGTGCTGAAATTAGTATGATTCGTGCGGTAGGAGCTATTCCGAAGCAAATGAGACGGATCGTTTTATTAGAGGGAACTTTACTTGGAGCGATAGCTGGTTGCATAGGGATTTTTGGCGGGATTTTGTTTAGTTATATTGTGTTATCAAGTCTAGAACTAACAGTTATTATCATTCCGTATAATCAAGTTTTCATATTAGCTCTAGCTAGTGTGATACTTGGAGCAGGGGCAGCGTTGATTGCTTCCTTACAATTAAGAAAGTTTAAATTAAGTGATACTTTAAAGGAATTGTCAGCATAAAAGATTGCTATACCCCGCTCATACAAAGAACAAAGAAAACAAATAGAATGATAACAATACCAATGCCGAAGTTAAATACGAGAGTACTATCCATATATGTAGCCTCCTTGTTTGAAAGTAAAAAGCACTCTAGTTAAGAGTGCTTTTTTATTTTGAATCTACTTTATAACTTTTAGAAAGTGATTCATGCGTGTAATGATTTACATTATTTTATGTATTTATACTTTGAAATGAGTAAGTCCTTGTTGGATATAGAAAAAAAGACACTCTTTCGAGTGTCTTTTAAGATGACAAAATGTGCCAATTGCTTGAGGTTGATAAGACGCTAATTTCCGTGTTAACGCCTTTTCTCTAATCAAGAAGTGTAGCAACAGCGATTCAAATAAATTGTACCACTTGTTTAATGGCTGTGCGTATGTAATTCTGCATATTGCAATTAGAGGGAAATGAGGCACGAAAAATGAATGAGTATATATAGAATACTTGATAAGGGGAGAGAAGGATGGATATACATAAGTTAACGGTAGAAGAAGCAAATGAGATAAATACGTGGACGTACGAAGAACCTTATAATTTGTATGATTTTTCAGGTGAGAAAGAAGTAATAGAAGAATTATTAGATGGGACGTATTATGGCTGTTGTGACGATAATGGGGAGTTTATCGGCTACTTTTGTTTTGGGGAAAATGCACAAGTGCCAGGGGGAAGAGATGCTCATTTATATGGTGGAGAAGATGTAATTGATATCGGACTTGGCATGAAGCCAGCGTTAACAGGGAAAGGGCTGGGGAACATATTTTTTCAAGCTGGGATAGCCTTTGCAGCGAAAGAATATAAGCCGAAGATGTTTCGACTGAGTGTAGCGACGTTTAATACAAGAGCAATTACGCTATATAAAGACATAGGTTTTCAGCAGGGCCCTATTTTTGTGAGCCGCGGAAGAGAATTTATGCTTATGGAATATGAAAGACCGTCAGTATGAAACTGACGGTCTTTCATATTTTATTCCGAATGCTCAGCCCTGTGCGCTAAACGGCTTGAAGCAGCGGCAGCAATTCCGCCAACGATATCATCAAGGAATGTATGCACCTTTCCAGATGATTTATCATTTAAGTATTCTAAAATACCAGGTTTTAATTTATCGATATATCCAAAGTTCGTGAAACCGATAGAGCCGTACACGTTAACGATAGAAAGTGCGATAACTTCATCAATTCCGTATAAGCCTTCATCACGTTTTACGATATCTTGTAACGGTTGACTTAACATTCCTTTTTCGGCAAGGACATCAAGCTCAATGCCTGTAATAAGTGCGTTTTGTACTTCACGTTTTGATAGTACACGCTCAACGTTATAGCGGCATTCTGACATTTCTAAATTTGTATGATATTTCTTTTGAAGAAAATGAACAAGCTCAGCAATATCGTCAATTGTTACACCGCGCTCTTGTAATAGTTGTAATGCTCTTTCTTGTAGTTGATTTGATTCTTTCATGTTTATCACCTTTTTTTCTTTTTAGTATTTGTATACGTTTCGTTGCTTTATCATGTGCATAGGAATGAAAGGCGAGCACAAGCTCATATATATAAAGAAAAACCATAGGTGGCGACTGCGATGATTCATCATATTTATGAGCATTATCACATGCATGTTAAAGAATTAATCCCCCTTGGCCCCTATAAAAGCTTTTGGATTCGCAACAAAATTTATGTACTTGTTCCAATTGGAGAAATGGAGGAAGAAGTACTTGTAGAGATGAAAAAGCTCAGTGACTATATGAACCAGCAAGGGGATATAACTGTAGCGACTTTCGTTCCGACTATACACGGCTACTATGTAAGTGAGGTAGAAGAACAAAATTACTGCTTATTAAAAGGTATGCGTGTGTTAGAACGACATGCTACATCATTAGGAAGTGAGCTTTCTATATTCCATAAACGAGGTGCATTCTTTCCAGAAGAAATCGAGCAATTAAGCCGCATTGGTGAATGGAAAGCGTTATGGGAAAAACGGCTCGATCAATTAGAAAAGTTTTGGCAATCACAAGTGATGAACCACCCTACAGACGTATTCGATCAATTGTTTATTGAATCCTTCCCGTATTACTTAGGAGTCGCAGAAAATGCAATTCAGTATGTTGTTGATACAGAGATGGATGATACGCCGCAAATGACTGATGCAGCAACAATTTGCCAAGAACGATTCACACCTTTATTATGGCATAAAACGAAGCGTCTCAAACTTCCTTTTGATTGGGTGTATGATCACCCCACTCGAGATATAGCAGAATTAATCCGCTATATGATGATAGAAAAAAAGAAAGACTGGGAGCAAACAATCGTTCAATTTGTTACAGATTACGAACGAAATTATTCACTATCTTCATTTGGTTGGCGCTTATTATTTGCAAGGCTCCTGTTCCCACTTCACTACTTTGAAACAGTCGAACGATATTACCAAACGGGAAACGAAGAACAAAAAAGCATATATAGAGACCGCTTAGAAGCCATTTTACATGATGTGAACCGTTCAGAGCAATTTATGAAGCATTTTTATGGATCACTTCGTTTACCGGTTGATAAGTTAGGCATTAGGAAATTAGATTGGTTGTCCTAAAATGAAAAAAGAGACCGATTGAGGTCTCTTTTTTCATACTACAATTGTATGTAATACATTATGCCCCTACCTGTTGATCTGCACATATATTTAAAATGAATTGATGTCTTTCGATTTTTTCATTTACCTTACTCAATAATTCTTGCTGGATTTCTTTAAATAAAAACTGATAGCTCGCATTCCACGTTGGTATAACGGATGAAAGATCTAATAAATACTCTTTTTTCTTTTCTAGTTCTTGAATTGTTAAAAAAGTGTTTCCCATTCTTGGCATGTGTCGTCCCCCTATGTTTTTTTCTGTATATGTGTGAACGATTCTATATTATTAATTATCTCATTTTTTGAGAAGGATTTCCAATTTTGTTTTATGATGTTAAAGGGGAAGTGTTGTTTGAATAAAAAAAGAGACCCATTTGGGTCTCTTTCTAGGAAGCGATGCCGCTTCGGCTTTTAGATTAATATCCAGCTCCAGCGGCTAGAACAGTCGGCCATTTCGCACCTTCCTGTGAGGCAAAAAGCGCCTCTTCGTCAGGAGCTCCAATGACCTTCTGTTCTGAACGAGCCGCTTCCGCTTTTAATTAAAATACTTGTTCTACTTCAATAACGCCAGGTACTTCTTCTAGTAATGCGCGTTCGATACCAGCTTTTAGTGTGATTGTAGAACTTGGGCAGCTTCCGCATGCACCCATAAGGCGTAATTTTACGATACCTTCTTCAATGTCTACTAATTCAACGTCTCCGCCGTCGCGAAGTAAGAATGGACGTAATTTATCTAATACTTCTAATACTTGTTCTTGCATATGTGGGTTTTCCATTTTTATCGACTCCTTTCATCAGTTTTATTATAATCAAGATAGAGGGGAAAATCTATTTTTTCTCTTCTTGTTTTATTGTCGAAATATTTTATCGTGTTTTTTCAGTATAGGGGTAGGGAATAAGTTTGTAAAATGATGTGCTTATGCAATAGGACATCTGAATATGCTGTTGAAACAAGAGGTGGGGGAAGAAGAAATGGTTAATGTTCAAGTGTATGGGACGAAAGTAATTTGTGCGAGCTGCGTTGGAATGCCATCTTCAACAGAAACGTTTGAGTGGTTACAAGCAGCGATTGGTCGTAAATATGAAGGTCAAGAAAATAAATTTAATTTCGAGTATATTGATTTTCAAGAAGAACAAGAAGATGAAGATAAAAAAGCATTTGCAGAGCGCGTAGTGGAGGAAGATCTATTTTATCCAGTCGTTCTTGTAAATGGAGAAGTTGTTGGAGAAGGAAATCCTCGTTTGAAGGATGTTTACGAAGAAATCGAGAAATATTTATAAAGCAGGAAGCCTTTGCGAATTCGCAAAGGCTCTTTTTAATTGGAGGGATAGATGTGGAGAATGTTGTAAAGCATGCGTTACCAACGGAAGTACAACAGTTAATGGAGCGGTACACAGTAGAATTAAAAGAAATTTTTTTAGATGAAAAAATAATCGGGATATATATTTACGGCTCCATCGCACTCGGTGCATTTCATGCAGAAACGAGCGATGTTGATTTTGTTACGGTAATAAGTGATTCCGTGAATGAAGCTGAAAAACAGCAACTTGTAGAACTTCATAAGAAACTTAAGAGTAGTACGTTAGGTAAAAGAATGGATGGTATGTATATTCCGTTTGCTGATTTAGGGAAATACAATGATGAAATGAATGAGTACGTGTATTGTGCAGATGGTAAAGCGAATGTAGGTCATTGGGATATTAACGCGGTTACATGGTGGACATTGAAAAATCAAGGCATTACAGTTATCGGGAAAGAAGCGGAGGATCTTCCGTTTCAAATAAGATGGGATGATGTAGTCAATACGATGAAATACAACGTAGAACAGTACTGGAGTGAAAAAGCGAAGCAACCATATTTATTTTTTATAGAAGAGTGGGTAGAATCAGCTGTCGTTACAATGGGTCGCATTTTATATACACTGGATCATAAAACAATCGTTTCAAAAGATAGAGGATTGCAATACTTGTTAGAACGTTCAGGGGAAGAATGGGAGCTTTTATTAAAAGAAGTAGCGAGAATACGGCAGAATCCAAAAGAAAAGCGAATGCTCTCAAGGTGGAGAAGAGCAGATATGACGGGAAAGTACTTACTGCATTTAATTGAAACATGTAAAGAGAAATGGTAGGGAAAAAAGAGACGATACAGTAGATTGTATCGTCTCTTTTTATGTTGCAATTGGTATATAATGGTTAAAAAGGTTTAATTATACTGGAGGGATATGATGGACACGGAATTAGTTACATATAAAGAAAAGAATGTAAAAATGAGTATGCTCGAAGTAATCAGTATAATAGTAATTATTTTTGGAGTCATATATGGAATTGATTTTTTGAACTTTTTATATGACGCCTCATTATATCCATGGTATGTAGACCACCTTATTCCGCCTTTAACATTTCTTACTATCATCTTAATATATTCACCAGCAAGAAATTACTGTGTGCATTTATTAAAATCAATACAGTTCAATAATTTTAAGCATTATGTAACGATAGTAATGACGATGATCGTACTGCTTATATATCTTGCGGTATTAAATTTAGTTTTACCACATGGGCTTGGTGTGGATGAATCTAATCTAGTAATAGAGCCTACTAAAAGTGAAATCATTGTATATGTAGTTGTACTCACAATTTTCGCACCGATTTGGGAAGAGCTTGTATTCCGAGGTATGTTTTTTATGAAATTATCTCAGCGCTTCTCTACACTTAGTAGTGCCGTTATAAGTGCTTCTATATTTACTTTAGGTCATCCCCTTACAGTAGGGAGTGTTTTATATATTTTTGGTGGCGGTATATGTTTAGCTTATACGTATAAGAAAACAAATAACTTACTCGTCCCATGGGGAATTCATTTATTAAATAATGCATTTTTTATATTAATAAATTTTCAACTATAAAAAGACGCCTTTTTGAATAGGGCGTCTTTCTTATTTTGTAGGGGAAGATAATACGAAATATAGATAGTTTCATGTGAAACATTTTTAGTATTAAATATATATAAAGTTTAACTTAGTGTATTAAACGTATCATTCATAAGTATTCTAATATATTTAAAAGTAAAATGGAATAATAAAAGGGGAATTGTCGGAATATATTCGATTTCCGTTTATTTTTATGAAATATATGCACTTTTTGTTAGATTCCTTCTTTTTATTTCTATAAAATACATGTATGTAGAAATAAGAAAAGGATGATGTACGTGAAGGACACTGTTTTACAAGAAACAATTTCTCCGCAACAGTTACATACAGTCGTTCAAAAGAATACGGCGTATTATGAATTTAAGTGGGGCAAAGTAGAAAATCCAGCGCAAGGGAATACGTGGAATTGGGTAGCCTTTTTCTTCCCGACTTTTTGGTTAGCTTATCGTAAAATGTATAAGTTATTTATTATACTTACGTTATTATCAGTGCCTAGTATACTTATACCCCCTTTTATAGACATTTCAGATGGGATTTTTTTATCAATTAGTTTAGTTTTTCAATTAGGAATGATGATATTTACTGGATGGCAAGGAAATCGTTTATATTATAAGCACGCTGTTCGTGTTTTACATAAGGGAGAAAATATGCCTGATCATGAGAAGGCGTATTACTTACAATCAAAGGGTGGTGCTAGCTTTGCTGGCATGATTGGTTTACAAGTTATAGTGACGATAGTATTTGGTGGCGCTATGTTTGGACTTTCTCTTTTACCAACTGAGCCGAATATTAAAAATGTTGTTCGTTCAAGTGATGAAGGATTTACTTTAGAGGTTATGACAGATAATCCAACGTGGAAGTTTGTGAAGAAAGAACAAGATTATGACGTAGTAGAATTTACTGGTTATGATTATACAGAGAAGAAAAACGTGAAAATTAAATTTGCTGTTTATTTCGATGAAGATTATTTCGAGTGGCAAGAGGTATATGAAAATAATAAGAAGTTAAGTGAAGAAGAGTTAGAAGAGTATCAATTTTATATTGAAGAAAATAGTTGGAGTTTCTAGTGAGAGCTCGTTTATTTTGAAAAGAAGAATCTTGTGAAAGTTCTTCTTTTTTCATTGGAAACGGCATATGAATTGAAATTTTGTAAAATACAATAAAAAATGAGAATTCCAGGTAGGGTTGTCAATAACGTGAGACTATGGCAGTATAAAGAAATGCTGTACAAATTTTATTTATCGAGATGTAAACATCAATTTTGATTTTTACGTATAAATAATGAACGGAGGAAATGAATTTATGGCTACTTTACCAAATTGTCCAAAATGTAATTCAGAATATACGTATGAGGATGGCGTTCTTTTCGTATGTCCAGAATGTGCTCATGAGTGGGGCCAAGAAGCAGAAGCAGAAAATAATGATGGTGCAAAAGTTGTAAAAGATGCGAACGGAAACGTTCTTCAAGACGGCGATGCTGTTACTGTCATTAAAGATTTAAAAGTAAAAGGAACGTCTTCAGTTGTGAAGATTGGTACGAAAGTAAAGAGTATCCGTCTAGTTGATGGCGATCACGATATTGATTGCAAAATCGACGGTTTCGGAGCTATGAAGTTAAAATCACAATTCGTTAAGAAGGCGTAAGGAAAAAGAGGAGGCGGGTAGCCTACTCTTTTTTATTGTCATTTTTTGTCGGTAAGTCGATATAATTTCATTTACCATGAACAGTGCCTCATTTACCGTGCATTATAGTCAACCTCTTTCAACTGACACCGCTTATTAAAGAATGTTTTATATCCAAGCTGCAAGAAGATAATAACAGCAAAGGCAGTACTTCCAGAAATACCGAGTATAATGGCAATTTGATATTGAATGGCTGTAAATGGTGATACACCAGATAAGATTTGTCCTGTCATCATGCCTGGTAGGCTTATAATTCCCATTCCGACCATGGAATTGATCGTTGGTAAAATAGCAGAGTCAAAAGCGTCGCGTATGAGTGGAGCAGCGGCTTCTTTCGGTGTTGCGCCGAGCATAAGTGCTCCTTCGATTTGACCTCTTTGCGATTTCATATTGTTTAAGAACGTATTTGCCCCGAGAGAAACACCTGTCATCGCATTCCCAACTAACATTCCCGTAATAGGAACGATATATTGCGGCGCATACCAAGGGTCGTGCCCGATAATAACAAAGATAAATAGTAGAAGTGGCCCAATTGATCCGGCAACCATGGAAAGAGCGGCTACCCGTTTTAAGTCTTTTGACATCGGGATATTGACTCGTTTATAAATATTAAAAATTGCAAAGGTAGTAATAGAAGTAATAAGAGCAATTGTATAAAATGGATTACTATTTTCAAATACGTATGTAAGGACATATGCAACAAGTACGAGCTGAATCGTCATACGGAATGTTGCGAGTGCAATTTGTTTTTCACGCGGTATTCCTTTTAATTTTACAAGTCCAATTAATATAAGAATAAAAATGTATGCAGCGGCAAGTTGCCAAATTTGGAGTTCAATAACGCCCTTCAACTGAGAGCACTTCCTTTCTAGTTGCACCGTTTGTTTTACTAATTTCAATAATATCGTCTGCAATTTCTTCTGGAAGTTGTTGTGAGTGTGTAATGAAGATAACTGTTTTTTTCTTTTCTCTTGCTAGCGTAGTAAATTGTTTCATAACGCGGCGTTCTGTATCGCTATCTAGCGCCGAGGTTGGTTCATCTAATAAATAAACAGGTGGATCCATAAGTACGATACGTGCAAAAGCAAGTCGTTGTTTTTCCCCGCCTGATAAGGAATCGGCGTTGTCTTCTAAATTTTTTTCTAAGCTAACAGTCGTTAATGCGCTAAGCAAGGCATCATCATTTGGAAATGGTTTTTCAGAAAGACGAAGTCCCAGTAATAGATTGTCTTTAATCGTTCCATCAAAAATAGGTGGTGTTTGCCCAAGCATGACTACGTCACGTCGTAATTGCATAGGAGGATAGTCAGAAATTAGTTTTCCGTTATATTCAATTGTACCGGATGTTGGAGATTGCAAATCATTTAGCATGCGGAGCAATGTACTTTTTCCGCTCCCACTCTCACCGATAATACATGTGATTTTTTCTTTTTGAATCTGTAAATAAGGAATGTGTAGTATATCTTTATATGTAACGTCTTTTAATATAAACATAAATAGCTCCTTTCTGATTCTAGTTATCCCGCTATTCACCGGGCAGTAAGCCCCCCACCTCAAAATTCAGCGAAAGCAAAGAAGTTAGGTGGGGGATCAACTGCCCGTAAAAGCCCGATTGGTGAGGGCTGATTAAAGTTTCACTTTATATCGTATCAAAAAAGAGAAGATAACGGTTATAAAGAGCAACGTTTTTTCTTCGTCTTGAGTTCTATTAATAAGTTAAGTAAATGATCTAATTCTTGGCTGAAAGAAATTACTTTATGATGAGTGAATCCGTATTGTTCAACGAGATAGATCAATTCTTGCTTCTTCGCTTCTATTCGATCGTTTAGATTCGTTACGTTCATAAATGAAATGGAATGCCTCCTGTAAAAGTATTTACAACATAAAAAAATAAGACCGAATGACTTCGGTCTTAAAGGAAATAATAAAACAACTTATAAATAGCATACACTGTTTATCAATAGTTTTTAATATAAAAATGAAAAATAAATCATCCTCCATATTGAGAAAGATGTGTCAGATAATTATATTTTAACTCATAAAAGAGGCTGCCTACTTAGTAGACAGCTTGTAAAGTATTAACCCTTATGATATTTGTACATCCAAAGAAGACCGGATTTTAATAATCTCGGTACACGTCCCATTAATGGTTGATTTGCTAGTAAACCAAATCCATGCTTTTTGCCAAGAGAGCCGAGAACACCTTTTAATTTAATTACAGGTAGTTCATCAGGTAGTGGTTCATTATTCCAACGTTTTAATAATATTTGGACAATTTGTTCTCCTTGACCTTCAGCGAGTTGGGCAGATGGTGCGTGTGGAAGTGCTGCGCAATCTCCTACAACATAAACGTTCTCGTTATTTGGAATATTGTGATATTTTGTTAAAACAACCCGTCCGCTACCATCTTGTTCAACTGGAAGGTTTCGAACAACTTCATTTGCTTGAATACCAGCTGTCCAGACGATTGCATCACATTCAAGTGGTTCATCGTGGTTGTACACAATATTTGGTTCTACTTTTGTAATGTTAGCGTTTCGTATAATAGTAACTTTATGTTTTACGAACCATTCTTCTACATATCTACTTAATTTCTCTGGATATGGGAATAGAATTCTATCTTTTCGATCAAATAAGTAAATTTTTAAATCAGAACGGCTTTCGCGAAGTTCACTTGCAACTTCAACGCCACTTAATCCAGCACCAACGACAGCTACTGTTGCGTTTGGTTCTAGGCTATTTAATTGTTCATATGTCTTACGTGTTTGTTCAATCGATTGTAGGCTATGTGTATATTCCTTCGCTCCAGGAACGTTATGGTATTTATCTTCACAGCCAAGACCGATAATTAAATCATCATATTGGATTGCTTCGCCGCCATCGAGATGAACAGCTTTTTCTTCGAGATCAATATTTGTTATTGTGCCGTATTGAATATTGAGGCGTGGGTGCTCGGGAAACGGTATACGAATATGCGTTTCTGAAATAGTACCCGCAACTAATGCATAATATTCAGTTTTGAAGCAATGATACGGTACTTTGTCGATTAATGTCACTTGTACATCATCTGGAAGTTGGTTGCTTGGAAGTAGCCGCTGCAGAATTCTCATTCCACCGTAGCCGCCACCTAGTATTACGAGGTGTTTCATGATGGATTACCCCTTTTCTGTTGAAATATCCCCTAATCACACAATTTTATATTAATAAAATATTTCGACTTTACTCAATCAAATTATATCGAATTTGTGAACAAATAACAATGCATGAATGAATACTCTGTTGTACAATAAGAAGAAAAGTAAAGTAAACTGTTTTTCCTTTTTAGTTACTATTTCATTGCGAGTAGCATGTTATATAAAATAAAACCATCTACCTTGAAGTGAAATAGTGAAGTAACTAAATAGTTTAGAAGGTATAACGAAAACAACAAGAAACAGCTTAGTTTTCTTCTTATAGATAAAGTGAAACTTTAATCAGTGGAGGTTTTGTCCATATCCACTGATTATCAGTCCGCACCAATCGGGATAAAGTCAGAAGGTAATTTGTTTTGTAGTACAGGGGGGAGAATTTTGATTAAACCATTAATTGAATTTTGTGTAGGTAACCTTGCGAGTGGCTCACAAGCAGCTTTAGAGAAATTAGAAAAAGATCCGAATTTAGATGTAATGGAGTATGGTTGTTTAGGATATTGTGGCATTTGTTTTGAAGGACCGTTTGCACTTGTAAATGGTGAAGTAGTACAAGGTGCTACAGTAGAAGAACTTGTTAATAATGTATATGATTATTTGGATGAAAATCCAATGTTTTAAGGTGTTGCAATCAGCAACTCCTTTTTCTTTTTCTATTAGATAAAATCTTCTTTCGCGGGGGAGGATAATATTGTATATAAATAAAAAAAGGCCCTTGTAGAAGGGCTTTTTTCTTACACAATTTGTGCAAGAATGGCTCATCGCCAAATGTTGTCAAATATGAGAAACGGGGGACATTCATATTGTGTTCTAAAAGCGTGCATTTTATACTTAAAATAACAAACTATTTTTGGAGTGAATACAAATGAGCCAATTTTCTTTTACAAAAATGCATGGTCTTGGCAATAGTTATATATATGTAAATATGTTTGAAGAACAAATTCCTGAAGAAGATTTAGTTCTTGTGGCGGAAAAGGTTTCAAATATTAATACTGGTATTGGAGCAGATGGAATGATTTTAATTTGTCCATCTGACGTAGCTCCGGTGAAAATGCGCATGTTTAATAATGATGGTTCAGAAGGAAAGAGCTGCGGTAACGGTTTACGCTGCGTAGCGAAATATGCGTATGAGCATAAACTAGTAGAAGGAACAGTTTTCACAATTGAAACGTTAGCTGGCATTGTGACGGCGGAAGTAACGGTAGAAGAAGGGAAAGTTACGTTAGCGAAAATCGATATGGGAGCACCGCGTTTAACACGTGCAGAAATACCGATGCTTGGTGAAGGTGAAACACCATATATTCGTGAAAACTTCTTATACAATAATCATCGTTATGCATTTACAGCTGTTTCAATGGGGAATCCGCATGCGGTTATTTTTGTGGATGATGTAGAACAAGCGCCTCTTACAACACTTGGTCCAGTCCTGGAGACACATGAAATGTTCCCAGAGCGAGTAAATGTTGAATTCATCGAGATTTTGAATGATGCTGAGATGAACTTCCGCGTTTGGGAACGTGGATCTGGTGTAACACAAGCTTGCGGAACAGGGGCGTGTGCTGCAGTTGTAGCCTCTATTTTAAATGGAAAAATGGAACGTGGTAAGGAAATTATAGTTCATTTAGCTGGCGGCGATTTAATGATTGCATGGACAGAAGAAGGCAATGTGCTAATGAAAGGACCGGCGGAAGTAATTTGCCGCGGAGTGTATGAGTACAAGATAGAAGCGTAAAGATGTATAATAGAATGGGAACAGAAAGGATGGTGTATTTCATGATTGAAGTAACAGAACAAGCAGCTTTTCAAATTAAAGATATGTTAAAAGATGCTGAAGATGGAGAGAAGTACGTGCGCCTTGCTGTACATGGCGGCGGATGTACTGGCCTTTCTTACGGATTAGGATTTGAAGTAGAACCAAAAGAAGACGACACAGTTCTTGAATTTTTCGGTGTTGAATTTGTTATCGATACAGAAAGTGCTCCAATTGTTAAAGGAGTAAAGATTGATTATAAACAATCTATGCTTGGCGGCGGATTTACAATTGACAATCCAAACGCAATCGCATCATGCGGATGTGGATCATCTTTCCGTACAGCATCGAATGCTGGTAAGCCGGAAGAGTGCTAAGTTTTTAGCAGAAATAGAGAAAGACCTTTTTAGCGATGAAATAAAATCGTTAAGGAGGTTTTTTTTGTCGTAAAAAATCAAAAACGTCGCCTTTCAAATTTAGAACCCGACCTCAAGATATGTTGCACAACGAATGTTTAAATCTAATTTATTTTTGCATAGATGCAAGTATCAGCTAGTTGTTTGCCGTCAGCTGAAAGATCTTCATTACGTAATATCCCTTCAAGCTCAAAACCTAGTTTTTCAGGGATTGCACGACTTTTCGTGTTATTACGTTCACATCGTATTTCAATCCTTCTAAATTTGAATAACTGAAATCCAAGGTTTATTAACGTACTTACTACTTCTGTCATATATCCATTTCCACTAAATTGGGTGTTAATCCAGTATCCAATTTCACATTTAGAAACCTTCCAATCAATTCCGTGAAGGCTAGCCGTTCCAATAAAATCATTCGTCTCCTTATGGTAGATAAGATAGCGAAAGCTTTCTCTTTTCAAAAAATCTATATGCGCATTTCTCAGGAGAATTTCCGTTTCTTCAACAGTAGGAATGGACTGGAATAGAGACAACCATTGCTTTAATTCATGAATTGAATCTTTAATAGCTTCATGTACTACATTCCCTTCACCAGCTTGAAGTGGTGCTCGAAGAATGAGTCTGTCTGTTTCTATTTGTAACGGAACATCTAATAAAATAGGATTCATAGTATTTCTCCTCTCAAAAGCTACAAAACAATAAATATATATTCAATTCATCATTTAGAAATCCCTTTTCATCTATTGACTTCTAATTTCTTTATCATTTATTTGAGCTTCAAGTTCTCTGTTTTCCAGTTATAATTGAAGGGTAGAAAGAGGGGATATATGCTGGAAGATATTTTTGAATTTATATTGAAGTACGTTATAGGTTCTATTTTTAGATTTATAAGATACCTTGTGATAGATATTATAATAGAATGCATAATAGAAGGTGTAATAAACGGTATAAGGAAATTACGTGATAAAATCCGTGATAAGTGGCGAAACTGGCGTGAAAGACGTTATTGGCGGTAATAGGTACATAAAAAAAATTAGCAGTAAAAAGATAGAGGATAAAAGCCTTAAGAGAGATGGATTATAAAATTCATTCCCCTTATGGCTTTTTTATTTTGACATTTTGTATACAAAGGGGATTTGAAATGAGAAAAGATAAGTTCATGAAAGAAGGACACCACCGTGGTGAGCGTCATAAAGGAAGAGACGGATCGCATCATCGCGGACCGAAAACATTTCGCCGCGGGAGAGCAATCGCCTTTTTAGAAATGATGAATTTGAAACGAGCGACAATTAAACAACAGTTAAGTGAGCCAGAATTCCAGTCTATTCAGCAAATTTTAATCGGGGAATTAAAGGCAATTGATATGGTTATTAATGAGTTTACACAACTATTTGAAATACATGAGAGTGAAACAGAAGAAGCGCCTGCATTAGATGAGAAGGCAAATTTAGAGCAAGGGACTGCATCTGATGAAACAAATTAATCGTTATATCGATTCAGTATTTTGTGGTCAAGATGCTCTTTTGGATGAAGTGATTGCTTCCATAAAAGAAAACGAAATGCCACCAATATCGGTATCGCCTTCTTCGGGTAAACTTTTAACGATGTTAGTTTCCATTTCTGGAACGAAAGATATTTTAGAAATAGGTGCATTAGGTGGGTATAGCGGCATTTGTCTTGCAAGAGGTTTTGGAGAAGAAGGTACGTTAACTTCTCTTGAATTAGAAGAGAAATATGCAGAGATAGCACATCATAATCTACATAAAGCGGGATTTGGAAAACAAGTGTCGTATATGACTGGTGCTGCCTTACAAAGTCTTGAAAAATTAACCGCAGGTAATAAGCGATTTGATTTCTTCTTTATCGACGCTGATAAAGAGAATTATGAAAATTACTTAACGTACTGCATTAAGCTTGCGAAGCCAGGTGCGGTAATTGTTACAGATAATGTTTTAGCTGGTGGTAGTGTAGTTGATGAAAGTACGAAACAAAAACGTTATACAGAAGTTATGAAGAAGTTTAACGAAGTAGTAGCAACGCATCCAAGGTTAGAATCCGTACTCATTCCAATTGGTGACGGAATGACGGTTTCTAAAGTGAAGAAATAATTATTATCTTACAAAAGTGTAATGTTCATGTCATGTTTTTGAATTTTTTCTTTAAAGCTAAGGCTTTAAGATAACAATATAAGAAAAACACATGAGGTGAAGGAAATGAAAAGATATATTGCACTTTTTAGCATTTTAGTTGTATTTGCAAGCCTATTAGTTGGTTGTGATTTAAATCGTATGGGTAAAGACGAGTATTATGTTCAAATTACAGTAGATGGAAAAGAGTATAATGGTAAATCTGATAATGGTGAGCCGTATAAAGATTACCAATATAAATTAAAAGGTTTTGATAAAGAAGGTAAAGAGAAAGAATTAGAATTTACTGCACAAAAAAACTTACGTAAAGATGCATTCTTACGTGTATATCACTCAGATAAAAAAGGTGTAACAGCTTGGGAAGAAGTAAAGAAAGATGAGCTTCCTGCGAAAGTGAAAGAAAAATTAGGTGCGAAATAAGAAAGAAAAAGGAATTGACGAACAGGGTCAATTCCTTTTTTCTTTCTCAAAATCCTCTTCTGAAATGACTTTCAATCCGTGTCTTTTGAATAAAGCAGTTGTTACCCCGTAACCAGTTTGTTTAGTCCCGTTAAATTCTCCAGTGTAAATCGTAGAACTACCACAAGATGGACTACGTTCTTTTGAAATAATATATTCTGGATGTAAATTCTTAATTTGTTCTAGAGCTTTATAAGCACCGCTCACGAAAGCTTCTGTAACATCTTCACCGTCTTTTGTCATCACTTTCGCTTTTCCATCTAAAACATCATCGCCATTCCCACCAATAATTTCAGCTGAGGGACGAGGCGTTGGCAATCCTCCTAATACTTCAGGACAAATGAGGACTGTATCTTTTTGTTGCAGTAACTCTTCTATTTTTGAAACGAGATTGTCATTTCCATCATACCGACAAGCGATGCCACCTAAACAAGCACTTACTACGATCATATTGTCACCTCCAAAAAAAATTAAAATATCACGCCAATTTTGCTTCCTGACTCTTACCTATAAATGAGGTGATAAAAATGGGAAGCTTATATAACTTAATGAAACCATATAGTGAATTTCGAAGTAAAGAAGAGTTTAATACATATCAAAAACAAGTTTTGAAGTGCTATCGATTTCAATTAAATAAGACGGATGCTACTATTATTCATTTTTTAGGAAAGTATGCAGTGAATGAGAAACAGAAAACAGTGGGAGTTGCTTGTCCGTTAATGGAGACGATTGCGACGAATGTTGGAAAGAGTATTCGTACAGTACGCCGCTCAATTGCAAAGTTAGAGGAACTAGGAATTATAAAGCGTGTTGCGACAAAAGAAAGACATAAACGCGGTGGATATAGTGCGAACTTATATGTATTTCTTATATCTGCAATTGACCGCATGGATGACCGTATGAAACTGTCCGCATGTGAAAGTGAGGATGATGCAGCTGACTGTAGTAAAAATGAGCAAAAATATGAGGGGGAAACAATTCTTTCTAAAAACATTCCACAAATAAAAGAGAATAGAAAAGTAACGTACGAGCTTGATGAAACGTATTGCCGTCACGATATACCGAAGCCTTTTATATACGCACTTGTGCCGATGACGCGTAATCCGAAGAAGATTAATATATTTTGGAGTAAGGTGGAACTTGCATATAAAAAGAGCGGGTTACTAGAGCAAGGTGTGTTACTGGAGCAAATATTAGCTGATGAAGAAGTGTATGGAAATTTCATTTGGCGAGTAAAGAGTGTTGTGAGAGCGTATAAATACGGGGAAATCCGTAAAAATGTTAGGGCACTTTTATATAGTACAGTGCGGGATTTATTTTTAGAGGTTGGACTAGAATGGGGAGCAGCTGTGAGAAGAAGTAAGGGGATACCGTTATTTGATCCGTTTAAAAAGGAGTCATGCGTATAATACATGACTCCAAGTCGTTAATCAAACTTTCTTACAACTGGAACACGAATCGCTACAAATAGTACGAAGACGATAACGGCGATTGCACCGCTTTTCATAACGGTTACGATCGGAATTCCTATTGCAAGCGCAATTGATGTGAATGCATAAGAAAGCGGGATAAAGCCCATGGATGATAGCATAAGTAGACTCATTACGCGTCCCATCATTTCTTCTTTTACTGTCGATTGAATCATCGCCATAAGCGGAACGATAGCCATTGCGATTGTAATACCGTAAAACATGCCAGCTAATAATGCTTGCCAAAGTACGGTGCTAAAGTTAATGGATAAGAAGAACACACCAGACAGTAGCATCATGATAATGCAAAATAGACCACGTCTACGATTAATATTTTTTAAACCGACAATGACAGCGCCTATTGCCATTCCGCCACCTACAGATGCTTCTAAGTAACTAAACTGAAGAGAATCACCGTGCAGAACATTTTTAACGAAAAGCGGGAAACCGACTTGCATTGGACCGATTAAAAATAAGTTTAGAAAGGCGCTACAAAGAAGGAAAGTTGAAAGAAATGGTGATTCCTTTACGTATAAAATTCCTTCTTTAATAGAAGTGAACATGCCTTTGTCTGTATTTTGCTGCTCTGGCATCGTAAATTGTATTTTTTGAACGAGTATGGCTGCGACGATCAGTAATAAAATTGTGATTGAAAAGATCGTTTCATAGTTCGTAAATTTGATAAGAATGCCGCCAAGTACAGGGCCTAAGATAACCGATGCTTGGTTTGACATTTGTGTAAGTGAATTTGCTTGTGTTAAACGGCTTTTTTCTACAAGTTCAGGCAAGATAGATCCATCAGCTGACCAGAAAAAAGCATCAGCAAGCCCAAAGAATAAAGCGAATAAAGCAAATGTATATAGTGTTACATCACCTACGATGAACCATGTGAGGATGGTTGCGACAAGAATGGCACGAATAATATTAGAGTAAAACATAATGTTTTTTTTCGGGAATTTATCAGCTACAGCGCCGCCGATAATCATAAAAATAAGCCTTGGAACACTAAGAGCTACGAAAACAACACCGAGTGAAGCTTCAAGGTTTAATGTTTTTGCTATGTACCACGTTTGTGAAAAAGTAAAAAAGGCTAAAGCAAAACTTGAAAAAAGAGTAGCTGCCCAAAGAAAAAGGAAATTCGTATTTTTTAATAACGGTTTTCCGCTTCCCTCTAAAGCAGATTTATTTTGTTGTAGTTCCTCCATATTGCTTCCTTTCTATGTGACAAATTTAAACTAAAAAACCTATTAACAATCGTTTTATACAGTTTCTAATATTTCTATACTGCACTTTCTCATTGTAGACAATAATAATGAATTTGCACAGTGGCTATTTAACGACAAAAAAGAAGATACCATTTGGTATCTTCTTTTTTGTCGTTTAGGCTAATGCAATGTAAATATCTAATTGTACGTTGGTTGGATCTGTTGCTTTTTCATCATAAAGCTCAAAGTCTGTTGTAAAAGCACGCTTGTTTTCTTTTGACCATTTCCAAATATATTCCCAAGCTTCGCAAATGACTTCAGCAACTGGTCCCTTTCTCGTTGTAAATACCGCATACGTAGCAGCAGGTATTGCTACAGTTGTCATATTTTCAGGAACGTCTTCTAATGAGGAAACGGGCATGCCGATTGTAAATTGATATGTACCAGTTTCATCTGATTCGTAATTTGAGTAAAAAGCGAATGTTTCTTTCGTTTGTTGATTTGGGATGTGGTGCATCATTTGTTCTTGGAAGTATCGGTTCCAAAGCTGTGGAATTTTCCCCTCAGTAGATGCCTCTGTTTTGTTTGTCGTCGTAATTGAAACGCCGATTGCTTGGAAAGCTTCTTTTTTTACGATAATCGGTTCTTTCATTTTAAAATCTCCCCCTTATTAATCGGAACGTACGTTCTGTTTTAGTGTAACATATTTTGGAAGGAGAAGGTACCACAATAATAAAAGAACTCCTTTTGCGTAAAAGGAGTTCTTATCATTTCTATATTAAAACATACTAGAGCTATGCATTGGTTGAAGTTTTGCACTTGGATCGAAGTAAGCTTTTGCATTGTTTACTGCTGTTGGTGCTTCACCGAAGCCGCAAGCAATGAGTTTTACTTTTCCTTCATATGTACAAATGTCACCAGCAGCGTAAATGCCAGGAATATTTGTTTCCATTTTCGAGTTTACGAGAATGCTGTTTTTTTGTATATCTAAGCCCCAGTTTTTAATTGGACCAAGAGAGGAAACGAATCCGTAGTTTACAATTACGTCATCGACATCGATGATAATTTTTTCTTCCGTTTTTACGTGCTGAAGAACGACTTGTTCAATGTGGTCATCGCCAATGAGTTCTACTGGAACGTACGGTGTGCTTACTTCTGCACGAGAATTCATTAAGCTTTCTACGCTATGTTCATGCGCACGGAATTTATCACGGCGATGAACGATTGTAACTTTGTCAGCGATCGGCTCTAACATCATTGTCCAATCAACAGCTGAGTCGCCGCCGCCAAATACTACGACGCGCTTACCAGCAAATTTATTCATATCATCAACGAAATAATGTAAGTTTTTCTTTTCGTACTTTGTTGTACCTTCTAATTCTAAGCGGCGTGGTTGGAAAGCACCATTGCCAGCAGTAATAATAACTGATTTAGAATAGTGAGTTTGCTTATTCGTAACAAGTTTAAATATACCGTCAGCTTGTTTCTCAAGCGTATCAACAGCTTCTTCTAAACAAACGGTTGGGTCAAATTTCTTCATTTGCTCTTTTAAGTTATCAACTAATTCTTGTGCACGCACTTTCGGGAATCCAGCTACATCATAAATGTATTTTTCAGGGTAGAGTGCGGATAATTGTCCTCCAAGTTGAGGTAAGCTTTCAATGATTTTTACACTTGCTTGTCTCATGCCGCCATAAAATGCTGTGAACAGTCCTGTTGGACCACCACCAATAATTGTTATGTCGTAAACTTTTTGATTTTCTGCCACTTTCATGCCCCCTATAGATGGAATTTTGATATTGATTTCATATATTGTTCATATGTACACGAAAATCCTGCAAATGATGACACTTTCAAATAAATGATAGCATATTTGCGTTCATAATACTTCTGGAAACGACTGAATTGTGTGTAAGTTTTCGCATAGGTGCTTTTTTAATTGTATAAAATATGGTGAAAGGAAAATACATGAAAAAAAGGCTGAAAAACCCTTGAAAACGCTATGTTATTTTAAAATATTGATAATTCTCCAGACGCTTGAATTCTGGAATAAAACCGACTAATATAGGGAAGTATTATGTTAAATTTCTATGACAAAATTCGTACGATTTTTTGACTGCGTTTTGTTATGATATAGAATGTGAGAAATTCCACATTCTTGACAAATAGATTTGTTAGTACTTGGTATTATTTTTCATTACTATTATATAAAGAAAAGGGTTGTGATTTGGTGAAGACTCCAAAAATCGTAGTTTTAGGTGCAGGTTATGGCGGGATGATTACGACTGTTCGTCTGCAAAAAGCATTATCTGTAAATGAAGCTGAAATTACGTTAGTAAACAACAACAGCTATCACTACCAAGCGACTTGGTTACACGAGAGCGCAGCTGGTACATTACAAGATGAAAAAATCTGTCTAGATATTCAAGACGTTATTGATACAAATAAAGTAAACTTTGTACAAGATACAGTAGTAGAAATTAAAGCTGCTGAAAAACGTATTATCTTAAAAGACGGCGAGTTAGAGTATGACTACTTAGTAATCGGTCTTGGTTTCGAATCAGAAACATTCGGAATTACAGGATTAAAAGAACATGCATTCTCAATCGCTAACATTAATGCAACTCGTGAAATTCGTGAGCATATGGAAGCTAGTTTCGCTAAATATGCAACTGAACAACGTGATGAGTTAGTAACAATCGTTGTTGGTGGTGCTGGATTTACTGGTATCGAGTACGTAGGTGAGCTTGCAAACCGTGTTCCTGAACTTTGCAAAGAGTACAATGTACCACGTGAAAAAGCACGTATCATCTGTGTAGAAGCTGCTCCAACAGCACTTCCAGGTTTCGATCCAGCATTAGTAGAATACGCTGTAAAACAACTTGAGAAAAAAGGCGTAGAATTCCGCATCGGTACAGCAATTAAAGAAGCAACTGAAGAAGGTATTATCGTTGCAAACGGTGATGATACTGAATTACTGAAGTCTGAAACAGTAGTTTGGGCTGCAGGTGTTCGTGGTAACGGTATTGTGGAAGAGTCTGGCTTTGAAGCAATGCGCGGCCGTGTAAAAGTTGATGAGTACATGCACGCTCCAGGATACGAAGATGTATTCATGGTTGGTGACGCAGCGTTAATCATTAACGAAGAAATTAACCGTCCATACCCACCAACAGCACAAATCGCAATTCAACAAGGTTACAACATTGCACACAACGTAACTGTGTTAGTTCGTGGTAAAGGTGAAATGAAGAAATTCGCATTCGATAATAAAGGATCTGTATGTTCTTTAGGTCATGACGATGCAATGGGCGTTGTTATGGGCAAAAAGTTAACAGGTTGGAAAGCTTCCTTCATGAAGAAAGTTATCGATAACCGTTACCTATTCTTATTAGGTGGACCTTTATTAGTTCTTAAAAAAGGTAAATTAAAGTTCTTTTAATATATAGGAGAAAAAGCAGAAACGGCTAAGAGCTGTTTCTGCTTTTTTCATTTAAAAAATATAGTATAATATATAAAAAAGAAAGAATATTCTGTCCGTTCTAGTAGAGGAGGGTATTACATCATGGAAAAGCGAGGGAAAGTGTGGTTAGCTGTCAGTGGCTTAGTTGCTACAAAAGATGGCAGGTGGCTGTTCGTTAAGAAAAAATACAGTGGATTAAAAGGAAAATGGTCTTTACCGGCTGGTTTTGTAAATGAAGGTGAGACGGTTGATGAAGCTGTGAAACGTGAAGTGTTAGAAGAAACAGGCATTGTCTCTCATGTGAAGGGAATCATTGGTGTTCGATCGGGCGTGATTCGCAATGAGATTAGTGATAATATGATTATTTTCCTTTTGGAGCCTGAAGGAGAAAATATTATTGTACAGGAGAAGGAATTGTCTGAAGTAGCATTTTTACATCCAGATACGATTGCAGACGATCCAAATACGTCTTTACTTATCAAATATTTGTTTGAAGGAAGGTCAGAACTACATCTTGATATGAACAAAACATTAGATCCAGGAGAGCAATTTGGTTATACAGCCTATCATGTATTTACGGCGCATGCGAAGGAGAGGGAGAAAGAGTGAGTATACCGGTACTACTTATTTCAATGATGTTATTTTTTATTTTGTTTTTTGGAATTGGATTTTTACTCAACATGATATTGCGAGCTACGTGGGTAATGGTTATTGTGTATCCAATTGTTTGTATACTTATTATTAATAAGGCGAGTGTGTGGGATTATTTTTCAAAGCCGAAAGAAACATTCTCTTCATTTGGGACAAGTGTATCGCATTTAGGACAAGCAGATGTGTTTATTCTATCTACTGGATTAGTAGGTGCTGCCTTAGCTGGAATTGTAATTAAGAAACTTCGGAAAAGCGGATATCAAATGTTTTAATCTCCAATTCATTTGGAGATTATTTTTTTGCATAGTCCTTCATTGTATAGGGAATGATTAACGATGAAGGAGTGTGGAATATAAAAATGTTAAAACGATATTGTATTCGCATTATGATGACTTGTTTACTTGTATCCGCATTATGCGTAACATGGAATGCTTTCACAGGAGTTTCTTTATTAGAGATTGTAAAGAAATATGAGGGAACGAGTGCAAAAGAAGTACATGCAGCAGAAGTTAAGAGAAATGTTGCTCCGAGTAAAGAAGTGATAAATGCTTTAGAGCAGGCAAATGACTGGTCTAAATATCGTTCAATTGAAATGACGGCAACAGGTTATACGTCGGGAATTGAGTCAACTGGCAAGAGGCCGGGACATCCGGAGTATGGTATTACATATTCAGGTGTTAAGGCGAAAAGGGATTTATATTCCACAATCGCTGCGGACTTACGCGTATTCCCGATCGGAACGATTCTATTCGTGCCAGATTACGGGTATGGTGTAGTAGCTGATAAGGGCGGTGCTATAAAAGGAAACCGTCTTGATTTATATTATGATACGGTGAAAGATGTTTATAGCCAGTGGGGGAAGAAAAAGGTAAATGTATACGTAGTGAAAATAGGAAATGGTAAGTTTACAGAAGAAGAGTTAACGATGTTAAATGAAGACGAAACGATGCAAGTGTTTCGCGGTCAATATTTAAAACAAAGATAGTCTAGTGGTAATTACGCTAGACTTTTTTATTTCATAAATAGAAGAAATATGGATTATATAGGATGTAACAGAAGTTAGAATTGTCGCATTTTATCGAAAATAAAGTTATAATAAAGGCAGAGTAGAGAAATTTAGGGGGTCTGAACATGTTTCAAGTACAAAAAGAATTAGCAAGCCATGAAGCGGTAATTGTTGCCTTATTTGAAGAAGAGAAAACGAGTAGTTTTGTACAAGAACTGGACAAAGCGTTTGAAGGACAACTACAAGTTTTATTAGAAGAGAAAGAACTTTCTACTAAGAAGAAAGCTATTTCAAAAGTACATAGTTTAGGAAAAACAAATGTGAAACGTTATTATTTCGTTGGTTTAGGTAAGAAAGAGTCTTACACGACAGAAACATTGCGTGCGGCTCTTGGTAAGGCGTTTAAAACGTTACAAGTAGCAAAAGTACAAGATGCAGCAATCTTACTTGATTCTTTCGTAACAGAGAAACTAGATGCGATTGATGTAGCGCATATTGCAGCAGAAGTACAAGGTCTTGGTACATATGAATTAGAAACGTATAAATCAGATAAAAAGGATCGTGTGGAATTAGAGAAGTTCACGGCTATTACAGCGGAAGATGTACAAGAAATTGAAGCTGCATTAACAGTTGGCTACGTACATGGACATGCAACAAATTCAGCTCGTACACTTGTAAATATGCCGCCAAACGTATTAACAGCGACAAAGCTTGCTGAGTATGCTGTTGAGTTAGCGGAGAAGTATGATATGGATTATAAAGTTCTTGAGAAAGAAGAGATGGAAGAGCTTGGTATGGGTGCGTTACTTGCAGTAAACCAAGGTAGTACAGAGCCACCAAAAATGATCGCTCTTATTTATAAAGGAAAAGAAGAGTGGACAGATGTTATTGGATTCGTTGGAAAAGGAATCACATACGATACAGGTGGTTATTCTTTAAAACCGCGTGAAGGCATGGTCGGTATGAAAGGTGATATGGGCGGTGCTGCGTCTGTATTAGGTGCGATGGAAATTATCGGTGAACTTCGCCCAGAGCAAAATGTGATCGCTGTTATTCCATCAACTGATAACGTTGTAAGTGGTACAGCATTTAAGCCAGACGATGTAATTACATCTATGAGCGGAAAAACAATTGAAGTATTAAATACAGATGCAGAAGGTCGCCTAGCGTTAGCTGACGGTATTACGTATGCTAAAAAATTAGGTGCAAACTATCTAATTGATGTTGCGACATTAACAGGTGGTGTAATTGTTGCACTTGGAAATCATACGACAGGCGCAATGACAAACAATGAAGAGTTGTTTGAGCAAGTGCTAGAGGCATCTATGGAAACAGATGAATCAATTTGGCAATTACCGATTTTTGACCGTGATAAAGAACGCGTTCGAAACAGTAAATTTGCTGATTTAAATAACTCACCAGGCCGTGAAGGGCATGCAGTTATGGCAGGTACATTCCTAGGTGAATTCGCTGAAGATACACCGTGGGTACACTTAGACATCGCTGGAACATCTGAAACATCAGGAGCGCATGATTTAGGACCAGCTGGAGCAACAGGTGCAATGGTGCGTACACTTGCAACACTTGTTGAACGTTTCGGAGAAGAATAAAATCATAAGAGAAGGCTGTTCCAACATTATGGAACAGCCTTTTTTATTAGTATGACTATGGGAAGCTTTTGTCGGTAAGTCGATATAATTTCACTTCCTATTGTACTGTTCTATAGTAAAAGATTAACCCTATAAAGAAATCGTATATAACGTCCCATTTAAAGCGAATGAAGTGCGACCTGTTTCTTCAGAGACAACTAAAATAAGGGCATCGCTTTTTTCTGATAAGCCAATTGCAGCTCTATGCCGTGTCCCTAGCTCAGGATCAACTTCTGTGCTTTTCGTCAGCGGAAGAATATTGGCAGCTGAAACGATATGATTATTTTTAACGAGAACGGCTCCGTCATGAAGAGGGTTACCTGGATAGAAAATGGATTCAAGTAACGGTGAGGTTAAATGAGCATGTAGTGTTGTTCCAGTTTGAATGAGAGAGTCAAGCGGCTCGTTTCTTTCCACAACAATAAGAGCCCCGTGTTTTCGGGCGCTTAAATGTTGGACAGTTGCTGTAATAGAATGTGAGCTTTCCGTATAAGGTGATAAATACGCTTGAATATAGTACGTAGCTGCCAATGTTTGTACGTTTGCTAACATATGATGAATATCTTCCATTTTGCACAAAATACATTCATCTTCTTTATCAATTGCTTGCCTCATAATTGATAATTCTTTCTCAGCGATTTCAATCATTTGCTTTGTTTGTATTTTGAGCTCTTCTGACAAGCCCCATTCTTGCATAATCCTCATTCCCTTTAGTGGAGTATTTAACCATAGTGTATACAAATATTACTAGTAAAATCCTGTTAGATTGTAAAAAATATTGAGATACAGGTTGTTTTTTTCATATAATAAAGGTAAGACAAGCGAGAGGAGATAGAAACATGAACTGGAAACAAGAATTTAGTCGCTGGCTTTCCTATGCAGAATTAGATGCAGAATTAAAAGAACAGCTAGAAAACATGAAGCAAGATGAGAAAAAAATCGAGGACAGCTTTTATAAAAATCTAGAATTCGGCACAGGTGGTATGCGTGGTGAACTTGGTGCTGGTACGAACCGTTTAAACGTATATACAGTTCGTAAAGCAACGCAAGGATTAGCGAAATTTATTGAAAAATTAGGTGAAGAAGCGAAAAAACGCGGTGTTGTTGTTGCGTACGATTCTCGTCATAAATCACCTGAATTTGCAATGGAAGTAGCTGCTACACTTGGTGCACACGGTATTACAACATATGTGTTTGAAAGCTTACGTCCAACGCCAGTGCTTTCTTTCGCAGTTCGTTATTTACATACAGTAAGTGGAATCGTTCTTACGGCAAGCCATAATCCGCCGGAATATAACGGTTATAAAGTATACGGTGAAGATGGTGGGCAGTTGCCTCCAAAAGAAGCTGATGAGTTAATTAGCTACGTAAATGCAGTAGAAGATGAGTTAACAGTTGAGGTTGCCGATGTGGAGCAATTA
Source organism: Bacillus sp. CH140a_4T (assembly GCF_008923725.1). GTDB lineage: Bacteria > Bacillota > Bacilli > Bacillales > Bacillaceae_G > Bacillus_A. The sequence goes on along the minus strand of NZ_WBPF01000022.1, from coordinate 21,711 downwards.
AAAGCTGACGGTTTATTACATATTATTGGACAAGAAGTAGATGATGCATATGCTGCAGAATTGAACAATGTCATTATTAATAAAGAAATGGTACAAAATGTTGGGAAAGACTTAAAAATCGTCTTTACACCACTACATGGAACATCAAATATTTCTGTACGCCGTGGTTTAGAAGAAGTTGGATTTACAGATGTAACAGTTGTAAAAGAGCAAGAGTTACCAGATCCAAACTTCTCTACAGTAAAATCACCGAACCCAGAAGAGCATGCAGCGTTTGAGTATGCAATTCGTGACGGTGAGAAGGTAGGCGCAGATGTATTAATCGCAACGGATCCTGACGCAGACCGCCTAGGCGTAGCAGTTCGTAATCACGATGGTGAGTTCCAAGTATTAACTGGTAACCAAACAGGTGCATTAATGCTTGATTACTTATTATCTCAAAAGAAAGAAAACGGAACGCTTCCAGAGAACGGTGTTGTATTAAAAACAATCGTAACGTCTGAAATTGGTCGTACAATCGCGAAAGCATACGGTTTAGATACAGTTGATACGTTAACTGGGTTTAAATTTATCGGTGAGAAAATTAAACAGTATGAAGAAAGCGGACAATACGAATTCCAATTCGGTTATGAGGAAAGCTATGGTTATTTAATCCGTCCATTCTGCCGTGATAAAGATGCAGTACAATCTGTTCTATTTGCATGTGAAGTAGCTGCATACTACAAATCACAAGGTAAAACGTTATACGATGGTCTATTAGAAGTATTTACGAAGTACGGTTTCTTCCGTGAAGATCTTGTATCGTTAACGCTAAAAGGAAAAGATGGAGCGGAACAAATCCAAGAGATGATGGCAACATTCCGTGAAAACCCTCCGAAAGAAGTAGCGGGCTTAATAGTTGTAGCAGTTGAAGACTATAAAGCGAGCATCGTTACATCTTTACAAGATGGACATAAAGAAGAGATTCACTTACCGAAATCAAATGTGTTAAAATATCAGTTAGAAGATGGTTCTTGGTTCTGCCTACGTCCATCTGGAACTGAACCGAAGATCAAATTCTACTTTGGTGTACAAGATAGTTCTTTACAAAATAGTGAACAAAAGTTACTTACTATTAAAGAAGATATTATGAATCGTTTATAATATAAAGTAATTTTAAGTAGTAGAGAACAAAAGGGAGTGAAACCTCCCTTTTATTCTATGTAAGGAAATAATCGTTATTGATTCTGACAGAAGAGAGGGTATTTTGTGATGAAAAGAGTAAGAAAAGCGATAATCCCAGCAGCTGGATTAGGAACACGTTTTTTACCAGCTACAAAAGCAATGCCAAAAGAAATGTTACCGATAGTAGATAAACCAACTATTCAATACATTGTAGAAGAAGCAATAAAATCAGGAATCGAAGATATTATTATCGTTACTGGTAAAACGAAGCGCTCTATTGAAGATCATTTTGATAATGCATTTGAGTTAGAGCAAAACTTATTAGAAAAGAAAAAGTATGAGTTACTTGAAAAAGTACAGGCTTCTTCAAAAATGGTAGATATTCACTATATTCGTCAAAAAGAACCAAAAGGATTAGGGCATGCAGTTTGGTGTGCGCGTAAATTCATCGGTGATGAGCCATTCGCTGTTTTATTAGGTGATGATATCGTTCAAGCTGAAAAACCATGTTTACGTCAATTAATTGAAGAATATGATAAAACGCTTTCTTCTGTTATTGGTGTACAAACGGTTCCAGAAGATGAAACACACCGTTATGGAATTATTGATCCATTAGAGCAAGAAGGACGTCGTTATCAAGTTCGCAATTTCGTTGAGAAACCAGCAGCAGGTACAGCGCCTTCAAACTTAGCAATTATGGGACGTTACGTTTTAACACCTGAAATCTTCATGTTCTTAGAACAGCAACATGTTGGTGCTGGTGGCGAAATTCAGTTAACAGATGCAATCCAAAACTTAAACGAAATTCAACGTGTATTCGCTTACGATTTCGAAGGAACGCGCTACGATGTAGGTGAAAAGTTAGGATTCGTTCAAACGACAATTGAAATGGCTCTGCAACACCCAGAATTACGTGATGACATGGTTACGATGATGCAGAAAATTTTAGACAAACATACGAATCAAGAGTCTTAATATAAAAAAGGAGTTATTTCAGTACACTGAAATAACTCTTTTTTATTATGAAATCGTCGAGTGAGAATGCTGATAAGCGGAACGACGTACAGCATAGTATATGCGAGGTGCGATAATAGCACCGATAATTGTAAACACAATATCTTTTACTGCGAACCACATCATAATCATCCAAGCTGTTTTATAACTCATATTACCACCCATGAAAATATTGACTGCCCCGTACATATAAGTAGTACCGATAATATACGTTAAAATGATTCCTGTGAAAGAGGCAAGTGCAAATGTACGAAATGTTGGTTTTTCATTTTGTTCTACTAGTTTTCCGGATACGTAAGCAACAATAATAAATGCGATAATAAAACCACCAGTAGGATCTAAAAGTGCCCCCAATCCAGCTTTGAAGTTAGCGAAGATTGGCGCACCTGCTACTCCGACAAGCATGTAAACTGTCATTGATAATGCGCCAAGTCTACTTCCAAGAAGAAGCCCTGCTAAAATTGCGAAAAATGGTTGCATAGATAATGGGACTCCCGCTACCTGCAGGAATGGTGCCCAAGATACAATATTTGCACCAATGGCCATAAGTGCAACGAACATGGCAGCTAATGCTAAATCTAAAACATGAAATCCCCTCATAATGTTAACCTCATGTTGTTTTTAGGTTAACATTATCGTAGCGAAAATATTTACTTGTTGTCAATTAAAATATTTTGATAAGAAGGCTTCAAATACTCTCTTAGCAACGTATACGGAATACGAAATTGAGGAATTCCACTTGAATAAGGAGCAATCTCATATAAAGGGAAATAAATGACGAGATTATCTGGTTCTAAAAAGAAGTGGAACTTTTTCGTACTCATGACCTTTTCAGTTGCATCGGGAAAATAAATGCTTTCATTTCGTTTAATTTGTCTTACAATCTCAGCACGGATTACTTCTTTATATGTATCTTCTTGTTGAAATAAATCGTCTAAGTGTAGTAACTTTTTTTCTTTTAAATCAAATGTGTTTGCCTTCCACGTATAAAGACCGTGTGCTCCGCCTGTATATTGATAGTAATTCACATATAGGCTGAGAAACGGTAATTTATTTAAGGAGACTTTATAATCAACATTCGCCACGTACGGATGAAATGGTGTACTAGATCCTTCTGTTTCTTTATAATATTTTTTTGCGTCTTTTTCTAATTTCGTTTTAAATTTGTCAGTAGACTTTTTGTAATAGAAATTGAGCTTATTTTGAAATTTAGAATCGGAAAAATTGTGAAACGAAGGTCTGTTAATTTGATATTCTATATAAGGTTTCTTACCTTTTTGTGTTACAGTCTGAACATCGATTGTCAGGTTGGATGCTTTGGCTGCTAGTGCACAATTTGGTACAATAGTCAGCAAGGAGAGCATAAGCAATAGTATACAAAATTTCTGTTTCATTTAGGTGAAACCTCCTTATATAAGTGTTATAAGTAGTTTGAAAATAAACAGGTAAAATTATACATTTAATTAAAGTAAGAGAAGGGGGAAGCGATATGGCAAAAACTTTAATGGATTCACTTGGAATTGAGTTGTTAGAGATGACAGAAGATAAGGTGGTTGCTACGATGCCTGTAGATGAGCGTACGCATCAGCCATTTGGTTTTTTACACGGTGGTGCATCTCTTGCGCTAGCGGAAACAGTAGCAAGCGTTGGTTCATACAATTTAATTGATCAAGAGAAATGTATTTGTTTCGGTTTAGAAATTAATGCAAATCACATTCGCTCAAAGAAAGATGGAATTGTAACAGCGATCGGGACACCGATACATAGAGGACATTCAACGATGGTTTGGGATGTGCGTATCATTGATGAGAATGATGATTTACTATGCATATCAAGATGTACAGTAGCAATTAAAGAAAAACGTGAAAAGTAAAAAGAGGCGCTCAATAGAGCGCCTCTTTTTCTTATAATTAGAACTGGATTTTCTTCTCTAAGAAACCTTTTAGTTCGCTAATTGGCATACGAACTTGTTCCATTGTGTCACGGTCACGTACTGTAACAGCTTTGTCTTCAACTGAGTCGAAGTCATAAGTGATACAGAATGGTGTACCAATTTCGTCTTGACGACGGTAACGTTTACCGATAGAACCAGTTTCGTCAAAGTCTACCATGAAGTCTTTAGCTAATTCTGCGAATACCTCAGTAGCACCTTCAGATAGCTTTTTAGATAATGGTAAAATAGCTGCTTTGTATGGTGCTAAAGCAGGGTGGAAACGAAGAACTGTACGAGAATCGTTTTCTAATTGCTCTTCTTCGTATGCATCACATAAGAATGCTAATGTTACGCGGTCAGCACCTAAAGATGGCTCGATGCAGTACGGTACGTAACGCTCATTCGTTTGTGGATCGATATAGTTAAAGTCTTCATTAGAGTGTTCCATGTGACGTTTTAAATCGAAGTCTGTACGAGATGCTACGCCCCATAGTTCGCCCCAACCGAATGGGAATCTGAATTCAATATCAGTTGTTGCGTTACTGTAGTGAGATAGTTCCTCTTCACCGTGGTCACGAAGACGCATGCTTTCTTCAGTCATACCAAGTGAAAGTAACCAGTTCTTACAAGTTTCACGCCAGAATGCAAACCACTCTAAATCTTCACCAGGCTTACAGAAGAATTCAAGTTCCATTTGTTCGAATTCACGTGTACGGAATGTGAAGTTACCAGGCGTGATTTCGTTACGGAAGCTCTTACCGATTTGGCCAATACCAAATGGAAGCTTTTTACGCATAGAGCGTTGTACGTTTTTGAAGTTTACGAAAATACCTTGTGCTGTTTCAGGACGAAGGAAGATTTCGTTTGTGCTAGACTCTGTAACACCTTGGAATGTTTTGAACATTAAGTTGAACTGACGAATTTCAGTGAACTCTTGGCTACCGCAATCAGGACATTTTACTTCGTGTTCTTTCATTAAGTCAGCCATTTGGTCGAAAGTAAGACCGTCAACAACCATTTCGATGCCTTTTGCATCTAATGCATCTTCAATTAATTTGTCAGCACGGTGACGCGCTTTACATTTTTTACAGTCGATCATTGGATCGTTGAAGTTACCAACGTGACCAGAAGCGATCCAAGTTTTTGGGTTCATTAAAATAGCTGCGTCTAAACCAACGTTATGTGGAGATTCTTGAATGAATTTTTTCCACCAAGCTTTTTTAACGTTATTTTTTAATTCGATTCCAAGTGGACCGTAATCCCAAGTGTTTGCAAGACCACCGTAAATTTCAGAACCAGGGAAAACAAAACCGCGATGTTTCGCTAAGTTTACAACTTGTTCCATTGAATACATAAGAAAATCCTCCTTTTGAAAGTTAACGTATTGGCGATGACGTGCTCAGGTAACTTATGAAACGAGCAGTATATGCTTTAGAAAACATAAAAAAACGCTCATCCCAAGGCTTAATTGCCTAGGGACGAGCGTTTGCCCGCGGTTCCACCCTAGTTGATACACAGTAGGTGCATCCACTTTATCACGTATTGCTCGGGACTGCCGTTTCCTTGCGGCTTCAGGCTTTCACTATCCCTGAATCGCTTTTTGTGCAAGTACTTATAAGTCCGTCATCGCTACTTATATTAATAATAATGAACATATTCTAACACGTTCTTTTTTAAATCTCAATAGAGGAACGCGTCTATCTATGATAGAGTCTCGCCTATTTTTTCGTTATTTATTCCGTAATTTTGTTTAATGTGCTTAATTGCTTCACGTTTACTAAGCGAGGCAAGCTCGTTATTTTGCACGTATTCCCAAACGACATCGGGCTTTGTTTTTGCATATTCGCGAAGGACCCAGCCAATCGCTTTTTGAATGAAAAATTCTTTTGAAGAATGTAGTTGTCCAATAATCCAGAAAAGAAGTTCTTCATCCATCTTTTGTTTATATTTTAGCTGGAACAAAATAGCGGCGCGTTGTAACCATATGTTATCTGATGCAATCCATTTTGGAATATAGGCAGAAATTAATTCCGGATGTTTTAAAAAGATATTCCCTAAAAATGTAGGGACGATGCTATCAACAGAATCCCACCAAGATTTTGTGACAATAAGTTCTTCTAAGAAGGGGATATGTGTTTCGTTTATATGCTTTTTATATTTTTGCATAATATCAAGTGCAGCCGCTTGAAATTCACGTTCTGGTAAATTCCAAAGCTCACGTACGATAACTTGGAAATCTTTTTGATCTGGGAGAGTATGTATTTGGATGACGTCTTTCAATAGTTGTCTTCTTTCAGGTGTTTGAATACCGAGAAATGGGAAGTGATTTTTCATATAACGTGCCATCGGTTCCGCTTTTTCAAGGTTTTTATGAGCTATGAAATGCTCTTGCAATGTTTGTACAAATGGATGCATAATTGCGTTCTCCTCTCTTATTATCTTGCTCCTATTATTATACAGAGAGTTTGGTTGAATTTTAAAACATAACTTGCCATGTAATGAAATATGTTGAGAGTAGAGAGGAGAGGATAAGATGGAAGATCAAGGCGTACTAGCAGGTTTCTTTGCTCTTAGTTTTGCGTTTATTCTTGTTATATTGATTTGGGCAATTATTTCGTATTTGTTAACGGCTTTTGCACTGTATACGATGGCGAAAAATGATGGTGCAACGGATGGTGCTCTTGCGTTTATTCCTTTTATAAATAGTAAGACGTGGGGGGATTTAGCAAAAGACAAATTACCAGATTTCTTAAAAGAAGAAGCAGGATGGAAAGTATTTGGCATATATGTCGCATGCTTCATCTTTAACTTCGTACCAATTCTATATTTATTAGCAACAGCTGTATCGATTGTGCTGTCTATTTATCTTATCTACGCAATTTTAGATAGATACGGAACGAATTCTATATTGTTTACGATTATTCATACAATCACATTTTCGGTTTTCTTGCCGATTCATTTGTTTATTATTCGGAATGAGCCGGTGAGGTATAACGAGTAGATATATTTGAAAAATCGTTCATATAATTGTATTGAACAAAAAAAGGGCCGTCACATGTGACAGCCCTTTTTCTACTACATAAGGTAGCGTAAATAAATATAAATATGAGAAATGATTAATGAAACGATCATAATTGGGAAGCCGACTTTAAGGAATTCCATGTAGCTAAATTTATGGCCCTCACGACTTGCGATACCTGCAACAATTACGTTAGCAGAAGCTCCGATTAATGTTCCGTTTCCACCTAGACAAGCACCTAATGCTAATGCCCACCATAATACGTCGATTTGTGCGTCAGAAGGTGATAAACCTAGTCCAACTGCCATATCGTTAATAAGTGGGATCATTGTTGCAACGAATGGGATGTTATCAATTGTTGCCGAGGCGATACCAGATACCCATAGAATAAGGATAGATGCTTGAGAAATATCTCCGCCCGTTATCCCAATTACTTTTTGAGCTAATGTTTTGATAAGCCCGATATCGATCAGTCCTCCAACGAGTACGAATAGTCCTGCGAAGAAGAAGATTGTTACCCACTCTACACTTGCGAATACTTCTTCAATTTCGTGTTCTTTCACACCAATTAGCATAAGTACAGTAGCACCAGTTAAAGCGATGATAGCTGCATCAACATGGAAGATCGAATGAGTCATGAAACCTACGATTGTAAGACCAAGTACTGTTAAAGATTTTTTCATTAATACTGGATCTTTAATGTATTGCTTTTCATCTAAACTCATTAATTTTTTAATTTGTACAGGATCAGCAATTAATTGTTTACGGTACATGAAGTAAAGTATTGTCGCTGTCACTGCAATAATAATAATTACGATTGGAGCTAGATTGATTAGGAACGCATTGAAATCTAAATGCTTATTTGCAGAACCAATCATAATGTTAGGTGGATCACCAATTAATGTTGCTGTTCCTCCAATGTTTGAAAAAATAATTTCAGCAAGTAAATAAGGAACAGGATTTACTTGCAGTATGCGCGTAATAGATAAAGTAACTGGAACAACAAGAAGTACAGTTGTAACGTTATCTAAAAATGCGGAACCAAGCGCAGTAAGTAAGGAAAGGGAAATTAAAATTTTAATTGGATTTCCTTGTGCTCCTTTTGCTGCTTTAATGGCAACGTATTGGAAGACGCCCGATTTACTCGTAATGTTTACCAGAATCATCATACCGATGAGTAGTGTAATCGTCCCCCATTCAATATGTTTCGTAAAGGCGTTGTGTAAATCAACGACCCCCATAATTACCATGAGTGCTGCACCAAGAAGTGCGATGACAGCGCGATTAATTTTTTCAGAAATAATAATGGCATATGTAACTAAAAAGACTGCGATAGCAAAATAATACTGCCAGTTTGCGAGCTCTTGCGTTGTTTCGTGCAAAACTCTCATCTCCTTTCATTCACTTTTCTTAGTGTGTCAAAAAATTAACTAGATGAAACACACATAACGTCATTATAAAGTAGAAAAATGTCGGATGTAAATGAAAGGGCTTATTTTGTTATATTTTCTGCAAAGGTCATTTTTTCGTATTTTTAAAAATATTTGTGGGCATTTGACATATATATAAGATACATCCAATCTGAATATTTAAAATGGAATTAGCATTCGAGCTTGTTCGTGTAAGAGTGTCAAATAGAAAGGAATGACAAAGATGATAAGGAAGGGATTGTATGGATGAACAACGATTTTTATTTTTGGATTTTGAGTTTACGATGCCTCAGCACAGAAAAAAACCAAAAGGATTTTTCCCAGAAATCATTGAGGTAGGACTCGTTTCGGTTGTTGGCTGTAAGGTAGAAGACACGTATTCAGCTTATGTTAGGCCGAAAACTTTTCCTTCTTTAACGGATCGATGTAAGAAATTTTTAGGAATTAAACAAGAAGTCGTAGATAAAGGAATTTCGTTTCCGGAACTCGTTGAAAAACTTGCAGAATATGAAAGGAGATGTAAACCAACCATTGTTACGTGGGGAAATATGGATATGAAAGTGTTGAAGCATAATTGTGAAATGGCGAGAGTAGACTTTCCGTTCTTAGGACAGTGTCGTGATTTATCACTTGAGTATAAGAAGTTTTTTGGGGAGAGAAATCAAACAGGATTGTGGAAAGCAATTGAGGCGTATGGAAAAGCAGGGACGGGTAAGCATCATTGTGCGCTAGATGATGCGATGACGACGTATAATATTTTTAAATTAGTAGAAAAAGATAAAGAGTATTTAGTGAAACCAGCACCTCCAACATTAGGAGAACTCGTTGATTTTTCAAAAGTGTTAAAGAAAGTGAGTACACAGTAACGACCAAATTGCACAGTATGTAATTTGGTCGTTTTGTTTTTTAAAGTTTGTAGTCTTTTTTTAACTGCTCTAATGTTTCTAGACTACGAACCGCAAAAGGTGAATCATCTTCAGAAAATGAATTCATTTGAGTTTCTAATGCCAATTTGAGTGACTCTGTATACTCTGGAATTTCTCCTTCATATTTCTTCACCATTTGCTCTGGAATGTTCGTCTGTTCACGGAAAGCTAGAGCACGTCTTTCATGGAAAAATGGTACGTCAGCTTGTTTTACGTTATGCAAGTCACCTTGCACCGGATGTTTTAAAACAGCTAATACTTTTACGACGTAACTGCCAGGGCGGCTATTTGTAACTTCGCCGATGTATTTTCCAGTTTTATAAATACCAGTAACGATTTCTCCAATGTCAAATGTTTCTCTCATATTTTTCACCTCAAGTTTATAGTAAGGAAAGTAGGAGGCGGAGTCAAAGAAATCATTCGCTTTCGGAACGACCCCTTGAGAATATGAATCGGTTCAACTATAATTTAAAATAATATAACAGAAAATTCTGATGGTTTTTTGAATCCTATAGTAAGGAGTGTTCCGTATGATGCCTTTATATTTTCCGGAAGATAAAACAGAATATATTATTCCAGGGATTGTTTGCGTTCTATTTATCATTGGTGCCGTTGCTACGTGGCGTATGTTCATTCGTGTATCAAAACGAGAAGCGGAGCGATTACAGAAAGTTGAAGAAAAACTTTTAGCGGAAAAGAAACAGTAACTCATTTTTGTATGTTTCCCTCTATGCTCGGACAATCTAAGGGCAGAATATATTTTGGAGGGAATAGAATGAGAAAACGGCTTTTTTTTAGTTGTTGTTTATTATTTCTGATGGCAGGTTGTGACCAAGGAAAGCCGAAAGAAATTGACGTGAAATTACATAATGCTTCAGGCGATGAAGTGGGGACTGCGAAAGTAGAGCAACAAACAAGCGGAGTGAAAATTACGATTAAAGGGGAAGGCTTTGCACCAGGCTCGCACGGCATACATGTACACGAAATTGGTGAGTGTAAAGCACCACGTTTTGAATCATCTGGGAATCATTTTAATCCTGATAATAAAAAACATGGACTTCTTAATCCGGAGGGTGCAGAAAACGGTGATTTACCGAACGTAATTGCAGACGGTTCTGGAAAGATCAAGGCAGAAATCGATGCGCCGCACATAACGCTTGAAGAAGGAAAAACAACGATTCATAGAAAAGATGGAGCGTCTATTATTATTACAGAAAACGCTGATGATGGTATGACACAACCGGCAGGTAAATCAGGTGATCGAATTGCTTGTGGTGTGATTGTAAAAAAAGCATCGGATATGAAGAAAAAGTAAAAGCTACCGTGCATGGTAGCTTTTTTTGTGTAACGTAGATTGAAATATATCGACTGCAACTCAAATTATATCGGCGATTATTCGAATATATCGACCATAACTCAAAATATATCAGCGATTTTTAAAATATATCGATTTACCGACAAAAGCTGACAAAGGAGGCTGTCCCAAAACGGCCTCCTCTCTTATTATGAAAACGTATGGCGCAGTCTCTTTAAGATTTCTTCTAAAACAGATCTTGGACAGCCAATGTTAATTCGAATATGTTCTTCTCCGCCTAATCCGTACTTCTCACCAGGTTCAACGACGATTTTCCCTTTTCCCTCAAGCAATGTGGTGCGTTCGTTTTGAGAAAGCTGTAGGCGAGAGCAATCAATCCATAATAAAAAGCTACCTTCTGGTTTCGTTACAGAAAGAGCGGGTATGTGGTCTTTAATATATTCACAAGCGAATTGAGCGTTATCTTCTATATATAATCGAATTTCATTTAGCCAATCGTTACATTCTGTATAGGCACTTTGCATCGCTGTATAGGCAAATGTATTTAATCCGTGGAAACCTTGTCTATATTGGATAGATGTAAAGGTTTGACGGAGTTTTTCGTTTGGAATGATAATAATCGATGCTTGTAATCCAGCGATATTAAATGTTTTACTCGGAGCCATACAAGTAATTGTGCGCGCTGCTAATTCTTCAGATAAAGAAGCAAATGGTGTATGAGTACGATCTCCGTAAATAATATCGGCATGAATTTCATCCGCGACAACGATTACATTATATGTTGTACATAACGTGCCAAGTTGTGTGAGTTCCTCTTTTGACCAAACACGCCCGATTGGATTATGAGGACTACAAAGAAGCATGAGTTTGATGCCTTGTTGAAATTGCTTTTCTAAATGCTCGAAGTCTATCACATATGTATCATTTTGTTTCTGTAATGGACTGACGCATAATTGTCTATTGTTTGTTGTGACCATTTCGAAAAATGGGGGATAAATAGGTGGTTGTACGAGAACAGATTCATTTTCCTTTGTGAAGGCCTGTATGCTCGTACTAAGAGCTGGAACGATCCCAGCGCTAAAGACAATCCATTCTTTTTGAATATCCCAGTTGTACTGTTTTTTTGTCCAGTTACAAATAATATCTCCAATATTTTCGGGAGGAAGTGTATAACCGAAAATAGGATGCGCGATACGTTTCTTTAAAGCGGCTTGAATTGGTTGTGGTACTTCAAAATCCATATCAGCAATCCAAGCGTGGAGAAGTTCTTCGTTTTTATACGTATCCCATTTTGTACTATGAGTTCCACGTCGATTGACTGTTTTATGAAATAGTTGCATAAGTTTGCCCCCTTCTTCTGTAAAACCGATAAGTTATGAAAGTTCTCTCTCTTCTTATAGAATAGCTGATGTGATAGGATAAAGAAAAGTATTAAAAAGTGAAAAGGCGGGAAGCGAATGGGTACATATGAAAAGATGATAGAGGTTGTGAAGAATTGGGATCCGTTTCAAATGGGACCGGAGTTTTATGAAACAGAAGCGAGCGATGTTGTGAACGTCGTAAGTGTGTTTGATGATTCGAAATACATCGCAAAGAAGATTCAACATATATACTTTATGTCTTTTGAGGAAGTACCTGCGCTTGAAAAGTGTGAGAAGTTAGCTGTGGAATTACTTGTAATAAAAGAAGGCGGAAGTTGTTCATTATAGGCTGTCGGATATTCCGACAGCCTTTTGCCCCGCATTAACGGGCAGTAAAACTCCCACCTCAAAATTCGGGTAGAGCAAAGAAGTTAGGGGGAGATCCACTGCCCGTAAATACCCGATTGGTTCAACTAATAATCAGTGGAGGATGAAGCCCCCCACTAATTAAAGTTTCACTTTATATTATTGCGCAGAAAAAGCGATAATTTCTTCATAAACATGTTCAGGTTTTTCTTCAGGTAGTAAATGCCCTGTATTTTCGTAAGAAATAAATTTCGAATTTGGTAAATCTTTGTGTAGCCGATGACCTACATGTACAGGGACGACGCGATCTTTTTCGCCCCAAATGAGTAGCGTAGGTGTTTCGATTTTTTGTAATTCAGTTGAAGATAAATCACCTTCACGGTCTCGTATCATACGAGTTAAAGCCGGGAATATACGGTTGTCATAAAAAGGAGCGGAGTAACCTTCCTTCATTTCGTCGTCAATTAATGAGTGATCATGAACGACATTCATTAAGTTATGAACAATCCCGCGCCGTATAATCCAGTTCTTTACGTATAAATGAAAGAACGGTAAATAAGAAGAGTACAGTAAAGGTAAGGTTGCGCGTGCTAAATAGCTAGAGCTACATAGTAAAATCGTCTTTGAGATTAATTCAGGGCGTATACGGTTTACATAGAGAGAAATTTGTCCACCCATAGAATGCCCAACTAACACAATATTTGAGAGAGATAAATGTTCAATTAAATCAATAATAACCGTTGCTAAATTATGATAAGAATACTTAAAGAGATGAGACTTATCACTTTTTCCGAACGGTGGCAAATCAAGAGCTAGTACTGTTCCTGCTTTCGATAATAAAGGAATGAGGCGGCGGTAACTGAATGAGGAAGATAAAAAGCCGTGAACGAGTACGAAAGTAGGACGTTCCGTTTTGTTGTCATGTTCATATAATTCGTAATGAATAGTAGTGCCGCGAGTGGAAAAAGTGAAATAAGGACAAGTATATTCGTGATTCATTTTTTGTCACTCCATTGATTTTTGTTCATATCATCTCCAAGGTAGAAAAAAATATGTTAACAAAAAAAGGCAAGATGACGATGTCATCTTGCTTTTCGCTTATTCAGTATTACCCACGAACAATATGAGGCGGTGTTTTTCCTTGTAACCCTGCAACTAAATTTTCAGCGGCTGTCATAGCCATTTGCTGTCTAGTCTTTAATGTTGCAGATCCGATGTGCGGTAAAGTCACAACATTTTGTAAGAATAAGAGCGGATTATCTTTTTGAATTGGCTCTTGTGTAAACGTATCGATGCCTGCTGCAAAGATTTTCTTTTCTGTTAAGGCATGGATTAACGCTTCTTCATCTACTGTTTTCCCGCGAGAAGCATTAATGAAGATCGCTGTCTCTTTCATTAATGAAAATTCCTTTTCTCCGATAAGGTGATATGTTTCATCTGTTAATGGAGTAAGAAGAACAATAAAGTCAGATTGCTTTATTAGCGCCTGTAAATCACAATATGTAGCACCAAATTTTTGCTCTGCTTCTTCTTTACGGCGACGGTTATAATAAAGAACATTCATATCAAATCCGAATTTTGCCCGTTTTGCAACGGCTTCTCCAATTCGGCCCATTCCGATAATACCGATTGTACTATGGTGTACATCCAGTCCGAAGTGCTCTTTTCTAATTTCGTCGTTCCATTCACCATTTTTCACGTAGCAGTCGAGTTCGCAGACGCGGCGACCAGCAGATAACATAAGAGCGAAAACAAGGTCAGCTACTGTATCATCTAGTACGTATGGTGTGTTCGTTCCGATTACATTTCGCTTTTTCATCGCTTGTAAATCAAAATTATCGTAACCGACAGAAATGTTGCTCACTACTTTTAAGTTAGGAGCTACATCCAATAATTCTTCATTAATAGTAGATCCAAAATTTAATAAACCATCTTTATCTTGTATTTTCTCCAATAGGACATCGCGAGGTACCTTCTCATTTTGCTCCCATTTTTCATAATCACAGTGTTCTAATAAATAGTTTTCTACAAATGTTGGAACTGGTTCAGCAATATAAACTTTTGGTTTCACGGTTCCATCCCCTTTCGCTTTATCACGCATTTTTCCGCGGATTAAAGTTTCACTCTATTTTTACATAATTCACTAAAAAAATCTTCTTTTCAAACTGGAAAGGGTATTTGTATAATTTAGACACAAACGAAAAGGAAGGATGATTTATATGGTGACAGAAAAAGAATTAGAATTATTAGCTTGTCTTGAGAAAAGTAGTCGATTATCTGTAGATACATTAGCGAAGCTGTTAAATATAGAAGTAGAAGAAGTAAAGAAAATGGTTGAAAAATTAGAAGCGGAAAAGATTATTGTGGATTATGTAACACATATCGATTGGACGAAGGTGAAAGAACATACAGGTTTAACGGCGATGATCGATGTGAAAGTTACGCCAAAGCGCGGCGTTGGGTTCGATGCGGTTGCTGAACAAATTTATCGTTATTCAGAAGTGAAATCTGTGTATTTAATGTCAGGGACATACGATCTTTCTATTACATTAGAAGGAAAGACAATGGGAGAAGTAGCGATGTTTGTTTCTGAGAAATTAGCAACAATTGAATCTGTCGTTTCTACAACAACGCATTTCATTTTGAAGAAGTATAAACATGAGGGAATTATCTACGAAAAAAACGATGATGATAAGCGCATTGTGGTGACACCATGAAGCAATTTGAACTATCTAGAACGGCAGAATCTTTACAACCATCTGGTATTCGAAAGTTTTTCGATTTAGCAGCAAATATGAAGGGTGTTATTTCTCTTGGAGTAGGAGAGCCTGACTTTGTTACACCTTGGAATGTAAGGCAAGCGTGTATCCGTTCGTTAGAACAAGGATATACGTCATATACAGCAAATGCAGGATTATTGGAGCTCCGTCAAGAAATAGCAAAGTATCTAAAAAAACAATTTGCAGTATCTTATGATCCAAAGGATGAAATCATTGTTACAGTTGGAGCGAGTCAGGCGTTAGATGTAGCGATGCGTGCCATTATAAATCCTGATGATGAAGTACTCATTATTGAACCGAGTTTCGTTTCTTATGCACCGCTTGTAACATTAGCTGGAGGAGTTCCGGTTCCGGTCGCGACTACTTTAGAAAATGAGTTTAAAGTACAACCAAAGCAAATTGAAGCAGCTATTACAGCGAAAACAAAGGCAATTTTACTTTGTTCACCAAATAACCCAACAGGTGCAATGTTAAATAAATCTGAGCTTGAAGAAATAGCAGTGATTGTTGAGAAGTACAATTTAATCGTATTATCTGATGAAATTTATGCAGAACTTGTATACGACGAAATATATACAAGTTTCGCGAGTATTAAAAATATGCGCGAGCATACGATTTTAATTTCAGGATTTTCAAAAGGATTTGCGATGACAGGATGGCGCCTCGGTATGATTGCAGCTCCTGTTCATTTCTCAGAATTAATGCTCAAAATTCACCAATATTCCATGATGTGTGCACCGACGATGTCTCAGTTCGCAGCTCTTGAAGCGTTACGCGCGGGGAATGATGAAGTAATTCGGATGAGAGATAGTTATAAGAAACGCCGTAATTTTATGACGACATCTTTCAATGAAATGGGATTAACATGTCATGTGCCTGGCGGAGCATTTTATGTCTTTCCTTCTATTTCTTCAACTGGACTATCTTCGGCAGAATTCGCAGAACAGTTATTATTAGAAGAAAAGGTGGCTGTTGTACCTGGAAGTGTATTTGGCGAAAGTGGTGAAGGGTTTATTCGTTGCTCGTATGCAACATCGCTTGAACAGCTTATGGAAGCGATGAAGAGAATGGAACGGTTTATAGAGAATAAAAAAAGGACAAAACACAATACGTTTTGTCCATAAAAGGGGGGGAATACTAGAAAGCCATGTGTTAGTATTCTATCCTAATATTGGAGAATTATACTTACTTAAGGAAAATTTTTCATGAATTTTGAATGAGTTCTGTCATAGTGGTATAATTTACTAATATAAGGTATGCGTATCTTGAGTCGCTTTACTTAGGGTACGTACTAACTAATCGGATATTTAACAATAAATCATCTGCTTTGCTATCTACAATTGTAGAGAAAATGGTAAACGTATGGGAGTGTTTCATATGTCAGAACAATATACAACAGGAGTAGTTGTAACAGGGAAAGTGACTGGGATTCAAGATTACGGTGCATTTGTAGCGTTAGATGCGGAAACACAAGGGCTTGTGCATATATCTGAAATTACAAATGGATATGTAAAGGATATTCATGACTTTTTAAAAGTCGGCGATACAGTAGAAGTAAAAGTACTTTCAATTGATGAAGAACACAGAAAAATGAGTTTATCGTTAAAAGCGGCGAAAAGAAAACAAGGACGGATTCTTATACCGAATCCATCTGAGAACGGATTCAATACGCTGCGAGAAAAGCTAACAGAATGGATTGAAGAGTCCGAGTTAACAAAGTAAAAGAGGAACGCATATGAGCGTTCCTCTTTTACTTTGTCTTATGATATATATTTGCAAATATGATTGCATGCAATCATATTCGTATGTCGGAGGTGAAATACAGACATACTGACTAGTGGATTTCGTTCGTTTCTGGGTGAGTGCCAAGATTTTCTGATGGTTTAAAGAGTAAACCAAGATTGATAAGCCCAGAAATACCGACGATGCCGTAAATAATACGTGCCAGAGCTGAGTTTTGTCCACCGAAAATGGCTGCCACTAAGTCAAACTGGAAGAACCCGATTAGCCCCCAGTTCACAGCACCAATTACGGTAAAGACTAATGCGATACGTTGCAGAGTACTCATGAAAAAGCCCCCCCTTAATTGTGAAGCATGAGCAAGCGATGAGTTAATTAACTCTTTTATAGAATGGTGTAGTTATGTCGTTTTTATACATAAAAAATATAAGAAAAAGGATGTATATACATCTATACCGAAAAATGCGAATTTTTATGCAAAAAATGAACTTTTTCTAAAAAATATATTTTGGTTACGTTTACAATTGTTGAATCGCTTGATTTACAACTTCAGTTTCGCTAAAGTGAATACAGAAATACATATACATTATTGGAGGGAAAAAGATGAGTACACATGTAACGTTCGACTATTCTAAAGCGTTATCCTTCATCGGTGAACATGAAATCACTTATTTACGTGATGCAGTGAAAGTAACACATCATGCAATCCACGAAAAAACTGGAGCTGGGAACGATTTCCTTGGGTGGGTAGACCTTCCGCTTCAATATGACAAAGAAGAATTTGCTCGCATTCAAAAATGCGCAGAAAAAATTAAAAATGACTCTGACATTTTACTTGTTGTAGGTATCGGTGGTTCTTACTTAGGAGCACGTGCAGCAATCGAAATGTTAAACCATTCTTTCTACAACACACTTTCTAAAGAACAACGTAAAACTCCACAAGTGCTATTTGTTGGACAAAACATTAGCTCCACTTACATGAAAGATTTAATGGACGTATTAGAAGATAAAGACTTCTCTATTAACGTTATTTCAAAATCAGGTACAACAACAGAGCCTGCACTAGCATTCCGTATTTTCCGTAAGCTATTAGAAGAGAAATATGGAAAAGAAGAAGCTCGCAAACGTATTTATGCAACGACAGATAAAGCACGTGGTGCATTAAAAACATTAGCAGATAACGAAGGTTACGAAACATTCGTTATTCCAGATGATGTTGGAGGCCGTTTCTCTGTATTAACGCCAGTTGGTTTATTACCAATCGCAGTTAGTGGCTTAAATATTGAAGAGATGATGCAAGGTGCAGCTGCTGGTCATGGTGACTTCGGTACATCAGAACTAGAAGAAAACCCAGCTTACCAATATGCAGTAGTTCGTAATGCTTTATACAATAAAGGAAAAACAATTGAAATGCTTGTTAACTATGAGCCAGCGCTTCAATACTTCTCTGAATGGTGGAAACAGTTATTTGGTGAAAGTGAAGGAAAAGATCAAAAAGGTATTTTCCCATCTTCAGCAAACTTCTCAACTGACTTACACTCATTAGGTCAATACGTTCAAGAAGGTCGTCGTGACTTATTTGAAACAGTTCTGAAAGTAGGTAAATCTACACATGAACTAACAATCGAATCAGAAGAAAATGATTTAGATGGATTAAACTACCTTGCTGGTGAAACTGTAGACTTCGTAAACACAAAAGCATACGAAGGTACATTACTTGCACATAGCGATGGTGGAGTACCAAACTTAATCGTAAATATCCCTGAATTAAATGAGTACACATTCGGTTACCTTGTATACTTCTTCGAAAAAGCATGTGCGATGAGCGGCTACTTACTAGGCGTAAATCCATTTGACCAACCAGGAGTAGAAGCATACAAGAAAAACATGTTTGCTTTACTTGGTAAACCAGGATTTGAAGAGTTAAAAGCAGAATTAGAAGAGCGTTTAAAATAATAAAAAGCGACCGGATTCCGGTCGCTTTTTATTATTTTATGGAAAAGTCCATCAGTATATTCAAACTAGAGTGGGTATGCTAAAGAAAAAGTCTAGGAGGGATGGGTTTGATTCCAATTCAATCCAATTTAGAAGGACGTACATATGCGTTATATAAGTTAGAAGAAATAATGAAGCCACTCGGATATAGCATTGGTGGCAATTGGGATTATGATAAAGGATGTTTTGATTACAAAATCGATGAAGAAGATGGCTATCAATTTCTGCGAGTACCATTTACAGCGGTGAATGGTGAACTAGATGTGCCGGGCGTAATCGTTCGTCTTGAAACGCCGTATATTCTTTCGCACGTATATCAAGACGAACTAGATGATCATGTAAATACTTTAACAGCCGGAACAAGTGGAATGGATCAATTTGCTGAGCCGAAAGATCCAGATGGAGATGTGAAAAGAAAATATATCAATATTGGGAAAGTGCTCATGCAGGAACTAGAAAAACATTTTCTTAATGGTGAATAACGATGAGTATGTCGCTTTCAATGAGAATAAAGGAATGGACTGGATTAATCATATATTGTTCGTCACGCTTTATACCTAGTAAGAGAATGTTTTGTTTTAAAAGAGTATAGCTGCAATTTGCAAAAGTTTGTCCAGTGCAGGCCGGAGAAAGCTCCATCAGCTGTAATTTATTATCAGAGATTTCATTGTAAAGTGAGAATAGTACGCCTGAAATGGAAGGGAATAAGAGAGAAGCGGTAAAGACATAGCTCGTTAATTTATTTCCTTCTATAATTTCTGATGCGCCAGCTCTCGTTGCATTTTGTATTTGTTCAGAAGTAAGAAGTTCAGCGATGCAGTGAATGTTTGGATTGAGCCCTTTTGCAGTTAAAATGTTTAAAATGGACTGTGTATCTGCTAAGCTTTCATTTTTTTCTTTGTCAGCTGTTATTAATATAGTATGGGCTGTTGTAATATTAGCTTTTAATAAAATTTGATCGTGATGGGGGCATCCCTTTATAAATTCTAAATGATGAAATGGTTTCGGAAGTAAAGAAAGTGTTTCATCAATTAAAACGATATCAAGGTTCGGTTGTAAGATATGCATTTGTTTTACAACGCGCTTTGCCCGTTCGTTCCAACCGACGATAATCATATGACTGTTAGAAGTTGCAGCTTCTTCTCCTTTAATTTTCATATATTGTTTATTAATCATATCAGTGGCGAATAAAACCATATAATAAGAACAAAAACCGGTTCCAAATAAAATAATACCCATACCGATAAGTTTTCCTATTGTTGTATGAGGGGAAAAGTCACCATAGCCAACAGTGAAAATGGTAACGATTGACCACCAAATTCCATCAAACCATGTAGTAAAGTGTGATGGCTCTAGTCTATGTATAAGAAAGCCGGAGAAAGCAGTAAGTACAATGATAAAACAGATTAAACGAAAAATAATGGAATCACGAAATGTTTCTACTAAATTTGGACGGGATTTCAAACTCTTATTCCTCCTTATTTTGCAGGACTACATTCATTGTTACCATTATAGAAAAAAGAAAAACTCTCTAATTTAAAAGAGAGTTTGTTTTGCGTTACATACTTTCCACTTCAGTTTGTTGAACACTTTCCAGATGCTGGAGAGCGTAGTAAACATCAGCAGTATGTTGTTTTTGATCGATACATAATTTCAAATGCAAATAGTGCGAGCCATTCTCCAATGTTTTGAGCTTCATATTCTTAACCTTTATATCCATTTCTTTTATTTCTTCAATTACAATTGGGATATTGTCCATATTTCGTACAACAAGTTTCACAGCGATATCACGTTGGCGAAATGACCTAGGGCCTATATATTTCATTGTTAATGGTATAAGTTCTACACTAATCATAAGGAAAAACATCCCGAAAATTGCTTCGATATAAAATCCGGCTCCAACGGCAATACCAATACCAGAAGCACCCCAAATCATAGCTGCGGTAGTTAATCCCGCAATACTATCATTTCCTCTACGTAAAATAACACCAGCACCTAAAAAACCAATGCCAGAAACAATTTGAGCAGCAAGGCGAAGCGGATCCATATTTATATGATCGGTATGTGGTAAGGTGTAAGCTGCTTTAATAGAAACGATTGTTAGGAGGCAACTAATGATAGAAATAACTAAACAAGTTTTTAAACCAAGAGGTTTCCGTTTTAATTCGCGCTCTAAACCGATAGCGAACCCTAAAATAGCCGAGAGACCTAGTTTGATTAATAAATCGGTATAGTCCATATGTATTCCTCCTTGTATGATATGGTATATGAATAAAACATTTATTATAGAAAGAAATGTTTTTGGGTAGGGTGACTTTATATAGAATATATGTAGAAATTATTTATACATGAAAGAGATAATTCGTTTAAGTATATGATATTAAAAAAGAGATGTGGGTGATTTTAAAAAAAGTTTATAAAAGGTGTTGCATTTCATTTTTCACCATGATATATTAATAACCGTCGCTGATGCAGAAACGCAGAAAACGACAAAAAAGAAATTGAAAAACTTAGTTGACATCGAAAAACGAAGATGTTAACATAAGGAAGTCGCAAATGAGCGACCAAGCAGTTCTTTGAAAACTGAACGAAACAAACAACGTGAAACGTCAATTTTTATTTTTAGATGCTAGACAAACTAACTTTATTGGAGAGTTTGATCCTGGCT
>NZ_WBPF01000005.1:604292-1064950 GCF_008923725.1 Bacillus sp. CH140a_4T | reverse complement strand
TGAGGTCCTTGAGCACCAGTAGCGCCAGTGTTACCTTGAGGTCCTTGAGCACCAGTAGCGCCTGTGTTACCTTGAGGTCCTTGAGCACCAGTCGCGCCCGTGTTACCTTGAGCACCGGTAGCACCAGTAGCACCAGTCGCGCCCGTGTTACCTTGAGGTCCTTGAGCACCGGTAGCACCTTGAGCACCAGTAGCACCAGTCGCGCCTGTGTTACCTTGAGCACCAGTAGCACCAGTAGCACCCGTGTTACCTTGAACGCCCTGAGGCCCAGTAGCGCCAGTAGCACCTGTGTTACCTTGAACGCCTTGAGGCCCAGTAGCGCCAGTAGCACCTGTGTTACCTTGAGGTCCTTGAGCACCGGTAGCACCAGTAGCGCCTGTGTTACCTTGAGGTCCAGTAGCCCCAGTCGCACCTGCTGGCCCAGTAGGTCCAGTAGGTCCTTGGATAAATGAAGCAGAATTAACTAGAGCGGTTTGTAATGCTGCTATTAATTTAAGAAGCTCTTGAAGTGTGCAAGGGTCGATTCGGAATAATTTTGTAATGTATAGTAAATAATTAATTAGATTTTGAAGCTCGATAAATACAGCGCTTGCTACAAAAGTTGGATTTTTTAATATAGTTATTAAGTTTTTAATAATGGCTAACCCTTGTGCTTTCAGGGAGGAAGTAGCGTCTAGTGAGCAAATAAATTTACTTAGTAGGTTCAATGTATCGATTAGATCTTCAATATTTTGGGGAGATGGATTTGCGAAAAGTTTTGGGATTATTTTTGTTAAATCAATAATGATTGCGCGGAATGTTCTAAGTTGTACCTTAGTAACTGGGATTGATGGAGTATTTGGGATTCGTCCAGCGCTACTTGGAAAGCATGGTTTGGAGAATTTGTTCTGACTGTCGTTATAATGAGACATTAAATCTCTCCTTTCTAATGAGGATATGAACGAAACTCATCATAGTAGATGCAAAAATTAGTTAAATGGTCATAGTAAAATCGTTTGTTTAAAGAAAAAATAGAAAAAACGCCTTATGATAAGGCGTTTTTTCTATTTTCTGCGTATTGATAATATCGTTTTAGTGAAATTTTTGATTTAAACCCAGCTAGTTTTATAATTTCTGACTCTGGAGTTTCTTTTTTTATTAAGTTTAAAATATAGGTGTTACGAAAGTGTTGTCCTGAGATTCCTTTGCGTAAATTAGCTCTAGATACTTCAAGGCGAATCATTTTTTGGATAGCGATTTCTGTTAACCCTTTTGGTGCATCATTTTCGTAAACCCATCTGTATGTTCCGCGATTAAAATCAAACGCAATAAATAATGGATCGTTACTATGGTATTTTGGGCGAACGGGTTCAGGAATGCTTTTGTAATAAGTATAAAGTTGTTTTTTGTCATCGTTAGTTAATATAATTGTTCTTTCTACGCCTGCTGGTATAGATAATGTGTTCGTTTCAAAGTGGACGTGATGCATAGTTAATGCTGTAAGTTCCTGTAAGGATAATCCATAGTCGATTAGTAAATTTATAATAGCGATATTACGATCCATCAATAAAGGGCGTACAGGACGTTGCTTTTCTGAAAGTCCTTCTAATGAAGTGACTATATGCTTTAATCTTTTTTCTTCATCAGATGAAATGAAATCTTCATTGCGAAGTGTACGGTCTGGTTGAATAGAAATTTCCATGTTCTTTAATGGATTAGGGATGTTTAGAAAGTGATGCATTCTATTTAATACAATAAATACACGGTGCATCGTTTTCTCTGAGTAATGTCGATTCTTTTTTAAGTCGGAAAAGTAATCTTCGTAGTCTTTTGTACAAAGTGTAGCCCATATATTACTGGAAGGGAGCTTTTTGTTTTTTTCTAACCAATGTCCGAAATCTTCAATATCATAAACATAACGTTTAATGGTTGAAGGTTTTCGGCCTTTATTCAATAAAAAAATAGAAAAGGCTTGTATTGTATCATGGAATTCCGTTGTCTCCATAGTCCCACCACCTTCATTATTTCTTATATTATAGCAAACTTTTCTGAAAATAGTCATTTGCAAGGGAGGCAAGAATAATAATATTTGGTGAGTGGATAAAATGAGGTGATTGTATGGAACAATCGATGCGAAAGAAAAATAATAATCAAATTAACATTGTTTTAAATCATCGAAAGAAAATTTCTTTACCGGCCGCAGAAAATAAAACAGTAATTTCAAGTGAAACTACTACGAAACATGAGATGTTGCAAAGAATTGAAGAAGAGATGGGAAAGCTCGTTGGGATGGATGATATAAAAAAGATAATAAAAGAAATATATGCTTGGATTTATGTAAATAAAAAAAGACAAGAAATAGGGTTGAAGTCTGAGAAGCAAGTACTCCATATGTTGTTTAAAGGGAATCCAGGTACAGGGAAGACAACTGTTGCTAGAATGATAGGGAAATTGTTATTTGAGATGAATATTCTATCAAAAGGGCACTTAGTTGAAGCTGAACGTGCGGATCTTGTAGGAGAGTACATCGGTCATACAGCTCAAAAGACAAGAGATTTAATAAAAAAAGCAATGGGGGGAATTTTGTTTATTGATGAGGCTTATTCATTAGCCCGAGGGGGAGAAAAAGATTTTGGAAAAGAAGCAATTGATACGCTTGTAAAACATATGGAAGATAAACAACACGGTTTTGTATTGATTTTAGCTGGCTATTCAAGAGAGATGAATCACTTTCTTTCATTAAATCCAGGTCTGCAATCCCGTTTTCCATTTATAATTGAGTTTGCGGATTACTCAGTAAATCAGCTGTTAGAAATAGGGAAGAGGATGTATGAAGAACGTGAATACCAGTTATCGAAAGAGGCTGAATGGAAATTTAGAGATCATTTACATGCTGTAAAGTACTCGTCGCAAATTACATCGTTTAGTAATGGTAGATATGTACGGAATATTGTTGAAAAATCAATTCGTACACAGGCTATGCGGCTGTTGCAAGAGGATACGTATGATAAATATGATTTAATTGGGATATCAAGTATTGATTTGATGCTTGAAGAGGAGACGCACAGTACGTAAACTGTGCGTCTGTTTTTTGTATAAGTGCTGTTACTCTTTTTTTGCTTTTTCTTGATAAGATTTATGGAATCGTTCCATTTTAGCGCTTTTTTCGTGTGCAGAATTAGGATCGTGTCCAATTTGACCTACTGAGCTTTTTTGAGCACCTTTATTAACATGGTTTGTCATTTGTATTCACCTCGCTTTGAGGATTAGTATAAACATTATGTAAAGAAAAACTCGTTAGAAAAGAAAAACCTCTTTACGATTTGTAAAGAGGTTGGATTGCTATTTATGCATTGAACGTTCGTTTGTGTCGATGCGTCTATGCGGTAAATGCCATTTGTAATGAATAGAAATCATGCGGAAGCAAACAATTAAAATGAATAAGGTGTATAAAGCCCAATCGCTAACAATAATTTGAGCACCGATTAAGAAACCTGCTAGAATCGTCCAAAAAGCATATACATCAGCTCGAAGAACAAGAGGTTTTCTACGGGCTAAAAGATCGCGGATAATACCGCCGCCAATGCCAGTTAAAACGGCTGCTACGATTGTAGCGCTAATTGGTAAATTTAATTTCTGAGCGTACAATGCCCCTTGTACGGCAAATGCTGATAAACCGATAGCATCAGTGATGTTTTCCCACCTTTTCCAGTGTTTAATTAATTTATTTGGAAAAAGAAAAATGATCGTCATTGATAAAAGTGCGATTTGGAATAACATGTCTTGTTGCCAAAACGCGACGATCGGATAACCGATTAATAAATTACGAAGGGCACCTCCCCCAAATGCGGTTGCCATTCCTAAAATATACACTCCGAAAATATCATAATCCTCTTCCATTGCAACAATGGCTCCGCTTAGTGCGAAAGCAATTGTGCCTATGATGCTAAAAATCTCCCATGCCATGAATTTTCTCCCCCGCTAACTAGATGAAATGTGCTTCCTCTGCTATTATATTAGAAGGTTTAAATTTCGAAAAGGATGAGTGAACATATTTGATGGAAGAAAAAGAAAAAGTCATATTAGTGGGCTGTCAATTGCCGCAAGAAGATGATGAAAAGTTTATGCATTCCATGAAAGAGCTGGCATCGCTAGCGAAGACTGCACGTGCAGAATTGTTAGTGTCTACAACGCAAAAACGACCGAAGTTCCATCCGGCGACTTATATAGGTAAAGGTAAATTAGAAGAGCTTGCAATGTTAACAGAAGAATTAGAACCGGATGTTATCGTATTTAATAACGAATTAACGCCGAGTCAAATTCGGAATTTATCCTCAGTCTTAGATGCGAGGGTAATTGATCGAACGCAACTAATATTAGATATTTTTGCGCAACGTGCGAAGTCGAGGGAAGGTAAGCTTCAAGTAGAATTAGCTCAGTTGCAATATACAATGCCGCGTCTTATGGGGCAAGGATTGTCTTTATCACGTCTTGGTGGTGGTATTGGAACGAGAGGGCCGGGTGAGACGAAACTTGAGACGGATCGCCGTCATATTCGATCGCGGATTGATGAAATAAAGAAACAACTTGCAGTTGTTGTGGAACACCGAAAAAGATATCGTGAGAGAAGAAAAGATAATAAAGTATTTCAAGTTTCATTAATAGGATATACGAATGCGGGGAAATCAACACTGTTTAATAGATTAACGGAAGCTGATACGTTTGAAGAAAACTTGTTGTTTGCAACGCTAGACCCGACGACAAGGAAGATGCCGTTACCTACTGGTTATACAGTATTACTAACTGATACGGTTGGTTTTATACAAGATTTACCGACGTCATTAATTGCTGCTTTTCGTTCGACATTAGAAGAAGCTGGTGAAGCGGATGTTATTTTACATGTAGTTGATTCGGCAGATCCTAATTATGTAGGGCATGAGAAAACAGTCAAACAATTATTGTCAGAACTTGAAATTAATCATATTCCTATTATTACGTTATATAATAAAAAAGATGAATTACATCAAAACTTTATTCCGTTTCCGAAAAGTGACTTCTTAATGACTAGTGCTTTTGAACAAAGTGATTTATTACATATAAAAGAAGCGATAGAAACGAAAATGAAGGAAGAAATGAATCGTTATCAAGTGGAAATTCCACCGAGTGAAGGTAAGTTGTTAACGCTATTAAAGACGGAAACGCTATTAACAAAGATGGAGTTTTTGGAAGGTAAATTTGTATATGATTGCGTAGGGTATATTTTTGCTCATTCATCGCTTAATGTGCAATTAAAGAGATTTTTAGTGGAAGAAGGAGAAAATAAAAATGTTTGATCGTTTGAGAAATGGAGAAAAAATTGCTCCAATCGTAAAAGAAGTAGAGAGTCAGATTACAGAAGTACATAAACGTGCGGATGAAGTAATTGAAAGTAATCAGTTTCGTGTATTAGAAAGTTTTCGGAAACATAAAATTAGCGATTCACATTTTATTCCGACGACAGGTTACGGTTATGATGATATTGGCCGTGATACGTTAGAAAAAGTGTACGCGGATGTATTTGGAGCGGAAGCTGGTCTTGTTCGTCCGCAAATTATTTCAGGTACTCATGCTATTTCTACAGCTTTATTCGGTATTTTACGTCCAGGAGATGAGTTATTGTACATCACTGGCAAGCCGTATGATACGTTAGAAGAAATCGTTGGTGTACGCGGAAAAGGTGTAGGCTCATTTAAAGAATATAATATTGGTTATAATGCAGTTCCGCTTACTGAAGAGGGGCTTGTTGATTTTGGAGCTGTTGCGGCTGCAATTCATAATAATACGAAGATGATTGGTATTCAGCGCTCAAAAGGTTATGCTACTCGTCCGTCGTTTACTATTTCTCAAATTAAAGAGATGATAGCATTCGTTAAAGAAATTAAACCGGATGTTGTTGTGTTTGTAGATAACTGTTATGGTGAGTTTATTGAAGAGCAAGAGCCATGTCATGTTGGTGCAGATCTAATGGCAGGTTCGCTTATTAAGAACCCTGGCGGTGGAATTGTTAAAACTGGTGGTTACATTGTTGGTAAAGAACAGTATGTTGAAGCGTGTGCATATCGTTTAACATCTCCGGGAATCGGTGCGGAAGCAGGGGCATCTTTATACAGTCTGCAAGAAATGTATCAAGGTTTCTTCTTAGCGCCGCATGTAGCGGGACAAGCGCTAAAAGGTGCGATTTTTACAGCTGCATTTTTAGAGAAGTTAGGAATGAATACATCACCAGCATGGAATGCACCAAGAACAGATTTAATTCAGTCTGTTCAATTTGATGATAAAGATCGTATGATTGCATTCTGCCAAGCGATTCAATATGCATCTCCGATTAATTCTCACTTCACTCCATATGCCAACTATATGCCGGGATATGAAGATGATGTAATTATGGCTGCGGGAACGTTTATTCAAGGTGCAAGTATTGAATTGTCAGCTGATGGTCCAATTCGTCCGCCTTATGTTGCTTACGTGCAAGGTGGGTTAACTTATTCACATGTGAAGATTGCGATTTGTTCTGCAATTGATGCGTTAATTGAAAAAGAATTATTAACAATTTCTTAAGGGGGAGCTGTCGATTTCGACAGCTTTTTTCGTGTGAAAGTAATGATTTATTTCATTAGAAAAAAGAATGAAAAAAATTATAAAAAAATCATGTAAGAAAAGCTAACATCTATTGACACTAAACATAACATAGTATAAAATGAGAAGCAGTTAAGGCGAAGGAGGAACTGAAACAATGAAAGAAGATAGACGTTCTGCCCCGCTGTTTCCTATTGGTATTGTTATGGATTTAACACAATTATCTGCACGTCAAATTCGCTACTATGAAGAGCATAATCTTGTTTCTCCAACCCGTACAAAGGGGAATCGTAGATTATTTTCATTTAACGATGTAGATAAGTTGTTAGAGATTAAAGATTTATTAGATCAAGGCTTGAATATGGCTGGTATTAAACAAGTGTTACTAATGAAAGTAAATCAAACAGAAACAGTGAAAGTAAAAGAAGAAACGAAAGAAATTTCAAAAACTGAGCTTCGCAAAATACTTCGAGATGAACTACAACATACAGGTAGATTTAATCGAACTTCATTGCGACAAGGTGACATTTCAAGGTTTTTTCACTAAAGATAACTGATTCTGAAGGTGTTTAGAGGGACTAAGGAGGAATTTATAATGGCTAGGTACACAAGAGAAGATATTTTCCGTTTGGCGAAAGAAGAGAATGTAAAGTATATCCGCTTACAATTTACGGACCTTTTAGGAGTAATTAAAAACGTAGAAATTCCAGTGAGCCAATTAACAAAAGCTCTTGATAACAAAATGATGTTTGATGGATCTTCTATTGAAGGTTTCGTACGTATTGAAGAATCTGATATGTACTTATTTCCGGATTTAGATACTTGGGTAATTTTCCCTTGGACAGCTGAAAAAGGAAAAGTAGCTCGATTAATCTGTGATATTTACAATGCAGATGGCACTCCATTTGATGGCGATCCACGTAACAACTTGAAGCGTGTATTAAAAGAAATGGAAGCATTAGGATTCTCAGATTTCAATCTTGGACCAGAGCCAGAATTCTTCCTATTTAAAGTAGATGAAAAAGGAAATCCAACATTAGAATTAAACGATAACGGTGGATACTTCGACCTTGCGCCGATGGATCTAGGGGAAAACTGTCGTCGTGATATCGTTCTTGAACTTGAAGAAATGGGCTTTGAAATTGAAGCGTCTCACCATGAGGTTGCTCCAGGACAACACGAAATTGACTTTAAATATGCAAATGCAATTCGCTCATGTGATGACATTCAAACATTCAAACTTGTTGTAAAAACAATTGCTCGTAAACACGGTTTACACGCAACATTTATGCCAAAACCATTATACGGTGTGAACGGTTCAGGTATGCACTGTAATTTATCGCTATTCAAAAATGGTGAGAATGTATTCTTCGATCAAAACGGTGATTTACAATTAAGTGATGATGCTCGTCACTTCATCGCAGGTATTTTAAAACACGCACCAGCATTTACAGCGGTAGCAAACCCAACTGTAAACTCTTACAAGCGTTTAGTACCTGGATACGAAGCACCTTGTTACGTAGCATGGTCTGCACAAAACCGTAGCCCATTAGTACGTATCCCTGCATCTCGTGGTATTAGTACACGCGTAGAAGTACGTAGTGTTGACCCAGCTGCAAACCCATATTTAGTAATGGCTACATTATTAGCAGCAGGTCTTGATGGAATTAAAAACAAATTAACTCCACCAGCTGCAGTAGACCGTAACATCTATGTAATGACAAAAGAAGAGCGCGAAGAAGCAGGCATCGTTGACTTACCAGCAACATTAGCGCAAGCATTAATTACATTGCAAACGAATGAAGTAGTATGTGGTGCACTAGGTGACCATTTACTTGAGCACTTCATCGAAGCGAAAGAGATTGAGTGGGACATCTTCCGTACGCAAGTTCACCAATGGGAACGCGATCAATATATGTCTCTATACTAAGAGGCTCAAACCCTTGACACATAACGTGTTGAGGGTTTTTTTATTTATCGGGTATTTTTTAGGATAAAAAGCCTTGTTGAAATACGTTTAAATACAAAGAAAAACCCCTTGATACTGCAGTAATAGGGGGGGTTCGTCATTTATCTACAGTGAATTATGAAGAATATTGTCGTAATTTTTGAGCTGAAATTAAGAAGTGATTAAACAAAAATAAATTGTATTGACTCGTTCTATATAAAGAACTAAAATGACAGTAATTAGGGAATTTTGTATATTCGAAAAATAAAAATAATAATCTTGTTTTTGTTTTTTATGGAATGTTCAACTGAAATCTCATTGGTATTAGAATGAGGGGGAGAAGTAATGAATAAGGAAATAAATTTGAAAAATCTATTCACTGTAATATGGAAACGGGTGTGGATACTACTATTGTTTACGACTCTCACAACGGTAGGAGGAGCCATGTATAGTATGTATATGAAAACACCTTTGTATGCTTCTTCCGCAAGGGTAATTGTTCAAGCTAATGCTGAAACGATGAATACATTGAAAGCAATGGTAAATGAGCCTGTAATATTAGAAAAAGTAGCTGCTGAATTGAATATAAACAGATCAGCAGGTGCATTAAGTGGACAAATAAGTACGGAAAGTGTACAAGGCTCTCAGATTATGAGGATAAATGTAGTGGATATGGATCCTGTACTTGCACATAAAATTGCAAATACTACAGCTGCTGTTTATAAGCAGGAAGTAGCGAATATACTGAATTTTAATAATGTGAGCATATTACCAGAGGATCCAGTTCAAAAATATTCTATGCCTATAAATATAAATCACTTTAAGACGATACTAATTGCATTCACGTTAGGTATGGTGCTCAGTATCGGTTTTATTTTTTTATTGGATTCACTGGATGAGAGAATCAAATCAGAACGACGAATTGAACAATTGTTAGATATCCCTGTTTTGGGAGGAATTTCTAAAATGAATAAAAAGAATATGAGAGATAAATTTAGTGGGAAAAATACAGTGTCATTGGGGGAGGGAACGGAGTGGCATACAAAAATAGACGAAAAACAAATGAAGTTAAAGGAAAAAGTATAATTGCGTATACCGCTCCAAGATCGAAAATTTCGGAGCAGTATCGTTCGGTTCGAACAAACATTCAATTATCTTCGTCTATTCATAAAATCAGAACGATAGTGATTACTTCTCCGAGGTACGGTGAAGGGAAATCAACGATTACAGTAAATTTAGCAGTCTCAATAGCGCAAAAAGGTGAAAAAGTATTGGTAATAGATGCGAATTTACGAACACCAACGATTCATGAAATGTTAGGAGTAGAAAATACAATTGGTTTAACTGATATATTGAACGGAAAAACAAATTTGTTGGGTGCTGTAAAAAAAACAGAGATGGAAAGTCTGGACGTATTAACTAGCGGTCCAGTGCCATTCAATCCGTCAGAAGTACTTAGTTCAGAGGCAATGGATACGTTGATTCAAAAGGCGATGGAACGGTATGACATCATATTATTTGACTCTTCCCCTGTATTAGAAGTAACAGATACGAGCGTATTAGCTGATAAGTGTGAAGGCGTACTTTTGGTGATCCGGTATAATCGCACTGTGAACGAAGATGCACTTGAAACAAAAAGAGCACTAAGTTTTACGAAAAGTAGAATATTGGGTGCGATTTTGAATGGGAAAGTATAAAGGCTATTTTTAAATTAAACTTTTGTATGTGGAATTGTTCGTTATAAAGAAAAAACAATGGAATTGTGATGTGGTGATGTCTCCTGACCGTTATCAATGGAGGCACTCGATTATGCTGTGGGTTGTGAAAACAACCTTAGATGCCAGTCGTCAAAAGTGTAATGTGAGGGAGGGTTAGATGCCCATGT
The DNA here is from genome assembly GCF_008923725.1 of Bacillus sp. CH140a_4T. Taxonomy (GTDB): domain Bacteria; phylum Bacillota; class Bacilli; order Bacillales; family Bacillaceae_G; genus Bacillus_A. The sequence continues at coordinate 1,054,523 of NZ_WBPF01000005.1, read as the reverse complement.
TTTATTAAAGGTTCTAACTATGTGTTTTTAATAAAGAGAATATAGTTAGAAACTTTAAGTTTGAAAGAGTTAAGTAAGGAATTGATTAAAGGAGGAAGTTATATGACGTATCGCCGGAGGATATCGTTATTGCTTTTAATGGATTCACTGATAGTATTAACTGCTATTTTTTTTAGTTATTTTTTTGTAAATGCTAGCTTCAGTGTTATCACTTTATCATCAGTTATTAGCTCGATCACTTTATTAGTTAGCCATCATTTGTTTGCTTTTATTTATAAGTTGTATAAAAAGGCTTTGGAATATGCAAGTATAGGAGAAATGCTAATTATATGCAAGGTTGTTACATTTTCTATATTTACTACAGCGGCTGTGCAGCAACTAATCATGGGGAAAATGTATTTTCGATTGTTAGTTGTTACTTGGATGATTCATATTTTATTAATAGGTGGTTCTCGCTTTATTTGGAGAATGTACAGAGATATTTATTATGTAAAAAAAGGCGATAAGAAAAGAACGTTAATTGTTGGTGCTGGATCCGCTGGGACAATGGTTGCGAGACAGTTGTTGAAGAATAGTGCTACGGAATTAATGCCAGTCGCGTTTATTGATGATAATGTCAAAAAACATAATCTTGATATCTGGGGGATTCCGGTAATTGGTGGTATGAACCAAATTGATTACGCTATTAAAAAACTGAATATTGAAATTATTATTTTAGCAATTCCTTCGTTAAACAAAAAAGATAGAAATATTATTTTAAAAGATTGTTTAAAAACAAATGTGAAAACGCAAATTCTTCCAATGTTAGAAGACTTAGTAACAGGTAAAGTTTCAGTGAATGAATTCAGGGATGTTCAAGTAGAAGATTTATTAGGGCGTGATCCTGTAGAGCTAGATGTGGATATCATTTCAGATTATATAACTGATAAAGTTATTTTAGTTACTGGTGCAGGTGGATCGATAGGCTCAGAAATTTGTAGACAAGTTGCGAAATTTAAGCCGGAAAAATTAATTTTATTAGGGCATGGAGAAAACAGTATATATTCAATAGAAATGGAATTAAATGAAAAACATAATGATAGGAAAGGTGTTTTCATTCCAGAAATCGCAGATATTCAAGATGAAAAGAAGATGCATGTAATCATGAATAAACATCTTCCTCATGTTGTGTATCATGCTGCTGCACATAAACATGTACCATTGATGGAAAATAATCCTGAAGAGGCAGTTAAAAATAATTTGATTGGGACTATGAATATAGCAGAGGCGGCAAGAACACATGGAGTAGGAACGTTTGTTATGATTTCGTCGGATAAAGCAGTGAATCCAACGAGTGTTATGGGAGCGACAAAGAAATTAGCTGAGATGGTAATACAACATAAAGATAAAATAAGTCATACAAAGTTTGTTACTGTACGATTTGGGAATGTCTTAGGAAGTAGAGGTAGTGTTATCCCGTTATTTAAGAAGCAGATTCAAAAAGGGGGACCAGTTACAGTTACTCACCCAGATATGGTTCGTTATTTTATGACTATTCCAGAGGCATCAAGACTTGTAGTGCAAGCTGGTGCGTTAGCAAAAGGTGGAGAAATTTTTGTGCTCGATATGGGAGAACCAGTTAAAATAGTGGATCTTGCTAAAAACCTCATTCGATTATCAGGAAACTCCGTGGATGAAATAGGAATAGAATTTACGGGTATACGCCCAGGAGAAAAACTATTTGAAGAATTACTAAAAGAAGATGAAATGAATGAGAAACAAGTCCACCCGAGAATTTATGTAGGGCAAGAAATGAATGTTCGTATAGAAGAGATAGAAAAACTTATTTCGGAATATTCAGTACTAAATGAATTAGAATTAAGAAAGAAATTGTTACATTTAGTGAATCAGCGTAAAACTTTAAAACTATTAATACCAGTATCAGGTTAAAGGGAAAAATTTATAATAAGACGGGTGTGCGTGGGATGGTGTCTAAAAAAGTTCTGTTTTGTGCAACTGTGGATTATCATTTTAAAGCTTTTCATTTACCGTATTTGAAATGGTTTGCAGACCAAGGTTGGGAAGTACATGTTGCAGCGAATGGGAATATAGATCTTCCGTACGTAACTCAAAAATATAATATTCCTATTCAAAGATCACCTCTTAGCATACAAAACCTTCATGCATATAAAAAACTAAAATCAATTATTCATCAAAATAAATATAAAATCGTTCATTGTCATACACCTATGGGAGGCGTAATTGCTCGAATAGCTGCCCGGAAAGTACGAAGGGAAGGGACAAAGGTAATATATACGGCGCATGGATTTCACTTTTGTAAAGGATCGCCGTTTATAAATTGGCTTTTATACTATCCAATTGAAAGGAGTTTAGCTACTACTACAGATTGTCTTATAACAATTAATGAAGAAGATTACAATTTAGCAGTTAAACATCGTTTTCAAGCTAAAGATATTAAACTCGTTCATGGTGTAGGGGTAGATATAGAACGATATATTCCTGTTACTGAAAGAGAAAAGGAGAACCTAAGACATAAAAATGGTTATAAGTCTAAAGATTTTTTAATGTTTTATGCAGCTGAATTTAACAAGAATAAAAATCAAAGCTACTTAATTCGATTATTGGAAAAGTTGAAAAATGAAATCCCACATGCGAAGCTATTATTGGCTGGCGAGGGACCTTTAATGCAGGAGTGCAAAAAAATAGCGACTCAACTAGGTGTGAGTAGTATGGTGCACTTTCTTGGTTATAGAAATGATATAGCCCATTTGCTACAGATGTGTGATCTAGCTGTTGCATCGAGTTACCGGGAAGGTTTACCAGTTAATATTATGGAAGCTATGGCCTGTGGGCTTCCGGTTATCGCTACAAGTAACAGAGGGCATAGGGAGTTAATTATTAATAATAAAAATGGTTGGACTATAGATCAAGATGACATAAAGGCGATGGCTAAAAGAATACAGTCTATTGCTAAAAATACTAAATTACAAGCACAGCTTGGGCAGTATGGACGTACTATTATTTTGAGTGAATATTCAGTTAATGAAGTGTTGAAAGAGAAACAAGAAATTTATACAACATATATGGATGAAATGGAGGATTTAAATTGGGCACTCCATTAAGAGTATTACATGTAGTCGTAAATATGAATAGAGGCGGAGCCGAAACTTTAATTATGAATTTGTATCGTAATATAGACCGCTCAAAAGTACAATTTGATTTTTTAACTTGTAAAGAGGGGATATTTGATGAAGAGATAGTAAAGTTAGGTGGGAAAGTTCATAGAATTCCATACGTTACAGATGTTGGTCATAGAGGTTATATAAAGGCACTAGATACTTTCTTTAGCAATCATCCGCAGTATAAAATCGTTCATTCACATATGGATAAAATGAGCGGTTTTGTACTTCGTTCAGCTAAAAAAGCAAGAGTGCCAGTTAGGATTGCGCATAGTCATAGTACAAGCAGTGAGGGTGGCGCTATAGCAAATATATATAAAAGGTATGCAGGAGCATTTATTATGTCGTGTGCTACACATTTTTTAGCATGTTCAGTAGCTGCAGCGCAATGGTTGTTTGCCAATAGAGAAAGTACAACAAAAATATTAAAAAATGGAATTGAATGTGATGAATTTACATTTAATCCAGACATTAGAGAGCAGGTAAGAAAAGAACTCAAACTTAACGGGGATGTTTTTGTGATTGGACATGTGGGAAGATTTGCATATCCAAAAAATCATACTTTTTTAATTGATATTTTTGCTCAATTAATAGAATATAGGCCGAACTCTATTCTTCTATTAGTTGGAGATGGACCGCTTCGATTAGAAATGGAGAAAAAAGTAGAGAAACTGAATCTAACAGATAAAGTAAAATTTTTAGGAATACGTAGTGATATTAATCGTTTATTACAAGCATTTGATGCATTTGTATTTCCATCTATTTATGAAGGTTTGCCAGTTACTCTTATTGAAGCACAAGGGGCGGGTTTGCCATGTATTATATCGGACACTATTACACAAGATGTGGATTTGGGGTTGAATTTAGTTGAACAGTGTTCTTTGTTAGATAAAAGAAATTGGTTAGGTCCATTACAAATTATTGCGGACAAGCAAGTATCGCGAAGTGTGGCGCAATATGTATTAGCTGAAAAAGGATACGATATAAAAAATATTACTGGGGTTACCCAAAAATTTTATGTAGAAGTATCGAGGTGAGCATATTGAAAAAGCTAACGATTTTTACCCCTACATATAATCGAGCATATTGTCTTCAGGGGTGTTATGAAAGTTTGAAGCGGCAAACGTGTAAAGATTTTATATGGTTAATTATAGATGATGGGTCTGATGATTATACAAAGGAGTTAGTGCATTCGTGGATTTCTGAAGATTGCATAAGTATAAGGTATTATTGGCAAGTAAATCAAGGGATGCATGGTGCTCATAACACAGCTTACGAGATGATTGATACTGAACTTAATGTGTGCATTGATTCAGATGACTCAATGCCTAGCGATGCCGTAGAGAAAATCATTTCGTTTTGGGATGAAAATGGAAGTGACCAAGTAAGTGGAATCATTGCTCTTGATTTATATAAAGATGGGACAGTAATTGGTTCAAAGCTACCATTAAATCTTAACCGTTCCACACTGTTTAATCTTTACAATAAACATGGTGTAACTGGAGATAAGAAATTGGTATATCGTACAGAACTAACTAGGAAGTATCCTTATCCAGTTTTTAAAAATGAAAAGTATGTAGGTTTGGCATATAAATACTATATGCTGGATCAGAAATATGAGATGTTACTCATGAACGAAGCACTTTGTTATGTTGAATATATGCCTGATGGTTCTTCGATGAATATGTTAAGTCAGTATCGTAAAAATCCAAAAGGTTTTGCTTTTTATCGTAAGGAACTGATGAAGCTACCATTTGCAAATAGGCTATTTAAATATAGACAAGCTGTACATTATGTCTCAAGTAGCTTTATAGCGAAAAATAAAAAATTTATAAAAGAGTCACCATGCAAAGTGCTTACCCTTTGCGCAGTGCCATTTGGGGTTATTCTATATAGTTACATTACATTGAAAACAAGAATAAAAGTAAATATATAGGGATTTACTTAGGATTGATAAGAGGGAAGAATAATGACTATACTTTGGATGAATTTCTTTATAGTGTTCATACTAGCGTTTTTTGCACGGTATTTTGCTATGCCAGTAACTTCAGAAATGGTGATGTTAAAACCGAATCGACTATTGATTTTAATGGCCACGACATCTCTTGTACTAGTATCTGGTTTTAGAAATAATATTGGTGATACGTATTTTTATATGCATGCTTTTACAGTTACTGATTTTAATTGGGATTATATTCAAAGTAGTAAGGATGTTGGATTTAGTATTTTGCAAATGATTTTAAAGGCATATACGAATGATCCGCAAGTTTTGATTTTGATAACAGCTCTAATAACAAATATATTAATAGTAGCAGTTCTATATAAATATTCAAGAATGATTGAACTAAGTTTATATGTGTATATCGCATCCGGCATGTATTTAGTGTCAATGAATGGAGTAAGACAGTATTTAACTGCAGCGATTATTTTTACTGCTACAAAATATATTTTAGATGGGAATTGGAAGAGATATTTTTTGATCGTACTATTTGCTTCTACTTTTCATCAAAGCGCCCTTGTATTAATTCCTATTTATTTTGTAGTCCGAAGAAAAGCATGGTCGACAATAACATTTATACTACTCTTTATTGCGGTACTTATAGTAATAGGGTTTAATCAGTTTGCAGAAATTTTCTTTGCAACTATAGGGGATACACAATATGGTCACTATAAGGATTTTCAAGAAGGAGGAGCTAATATTCTTCGGGTTGCTGTGGATGCAATACCGCTCATTCTCGCTTATGTTGGAAGACATAAATTAAGAGAGATCTTTCCGGAAAGTGATTATATCGTAAATATGGCATTGTTAGGTCTAGTATTTATGATTATTTCAACTCAAAATTGGATTTTTGCAAGATTCTCCATATATTTTGGGTTATATCACTTGATATTGATATCGTGGGTTATAAAGTTATTTATAGAAAAGGATCAAAAGTTAATTTACTATGCAGTAATATTATGTTATTTTGTTTACTTTGTATATGAACATATTATTACTTTAGGAATAGTTTATAAGAGTAGTTTCTGGGGATAAAATATATATTTGAAAATCGTTCTTAGATGGGAGTAATTTTCAATGTTTAAACAAGAACGACCAAAAAGAGTGCTACATATCGTTAGTGCGATGGACCGAGGTGGCGCTGAGGCCTTATTAATGAATGTATATAGGAATATAGATAGAGAAATGGTGCAATTTGATTTTGTTTCTCATAAAAGTGAAGAAAGTGATTATGATAAGGAAATCATTGCGTTAGGTGGGAAAATACACCGAATATCTAGCTTAGGACAGCTAGGCCCTCTCTCATACATTAAAGAGCTTGTTAAGGTAATGTATGATAATCAATATGTGGCGGCCCATGCACATACTGATTATCAGGGGGGGATTGTGGCTATTGCTGCTAAAATAGCTGGTATAAAAATAAGGATTTGTCATTCACATAGTAATAATTGGCCGATGGGATCGGGGATAAAAGGGAAAGTTTTATTGAGTTTTTTACGAACAGTTATTACTTATGCGGGAACAAATTATTGTGCGTGCAGTGTAGAATCTGCACGTTTTTTATTTCAAAAAAACATTGATAATTCAAAGGTAAAGATAATGAAAAATGCAATAGATATTAATCAATTTGTTAATGTAAATATACAGGATGATAATACAGTAAGGAATGAATTCAATATACCAGTTGAACAGAAAGTTATTGGTCATATTGGGCGTTTTTCTGAATCTAAAAATCATATATTTATATTGAAAGTTTTCAATGAGGTATTAAAATATGATCCTAATTTTATGCTTGTTTTAGTAGGAGATGGCCCGTTAAAGAAATCTATTGAGCTAGAATCCAAAAGACTAGGTATCTATGAAAAAGTTAGATTTTTAGGAGTAAGAAAAGATATCCCAAGAATTATAAGGATGTTTGATGTTTTTCTTTTTCCGTCACTTTTTGAAGGATTTGGAATTGTTGCATTAGAAGCACAGTGTGCAGGTGTTCCGTGTGTAGTGGCAAATACAATAACTAAAAATGTTGATATGGGATTAGGGATAATATCATTTGTTAGCTTAGATGAAAATCTTAAAATATGGTCTGAAGAAATTCAAAGGGTTTTGGAAAAAGAAAAATTAAATACAGAAATAATAGCTGATACGATCTCGAAGCTCGGTTTTGATATAAAGAGTAATATTCCAGAGTGGTTATTATTATATGGATTAGAGTATAGGGAATCATAGTTAAATGTAATTACTTTCATAAGAATAAAACTAGTAAAATAAATCAGATGAGGGAGTAAGAAATGAAAAAGAAAAAAATTCTCATTACATCATTTGATATGGCAATTGGAGGAGTAGAAAGAAGTTTAATTGGTTTATTGAATACAATCGACTATAGCAAATATGATGTAGATTTAATGTTATTTAAACATGAGGGAGAGTTTCTTTTTTTATTACCTAAACTGCCTAATTTGTTAAAGGAAGTAAAACAATATACTACTTTTAGAAAATCGATTAAACAAATATTGCAAGAAGGGCAAATTACAATTGGAATGACAAGGACTTTAGGGAAAATTTTAGGAGATGTGCATGGGAGATATGTGAAAAGTGCAGAGGTGGGATATTTCGTTATTCAGTATGGATGGAGAATAACTTTACCATTTATACCGAAACTGGAAGAGGAGTATGATGTAGCAATTAGTTTTTTATGGCCCCATTATTTTGTTGGAGATAAAGTTCGAGCGAAACGAAAGATTGGTTGGATTCATACAGATTATTCAAATATAAATCTTAATGCAAACATGGAGTATAAAATGTGGAGCAAAATGGATAACATCGTAGCAGTTTCAGAAGGATGTCGAGATTCATTTCTTAGTGTTTTACCAAATGTAAATAAAAATGTTGAAATTATAGAAAATATATTATCTCCTGAATTTGTACGTGAGCAAGCACACAGGGAAGATGTTATGAAAGAACTACAGATGAAATCAGGAAAAATAAAGCTTGTTACTGTAGGGCGGTTATCATATGCAAAAGGAATAGACGTTGCTATGCATGCCTTAAGAAAGTTGTTAGACGAGGGATATGATATTGAATGGTATGTAGTTGGGTATGGAGCACAAGAAGTGGAACTTAGAAAGTTATTAGTTGAACTTAATCTGGAAAAACATTTCTTTTTATTAGGTAAAAAGACAAATCCCTATCCATATATAAAAGCATGTGATATATATGTGCAGCCATCAAGGTATGAGGGGAAAGCTGTAACAGTTCGTGAAGCGCAAATCATCGGGAAGCCAGTACTTATTACTAATTTTTCAACTGCTAAAAGTCAGGTGCAGGATGGAATTGATGGATTAATAACTGAGATGGGAATAAACGGATTAGTTAATGGGATTAAGAGACTTATTGAAGATAAAGAGTTAAGGGAAGCGCTGGTAGAAAATACTCTTAAAGGTGAGTATGGAAATCGTAATGAAATTAATAAATTATATGCATTACTTTCGTAAAGGGAAAATTAGTAAATGATTTGTTAATGTTTTGAGCTCAATAAAAACACTTTAGGGTAGTGATAGTTATGAAGAAAAAAATTTTATTCGTTATAGATTCGCTACAAAGTGGAGGAGCTGAAAAAAGTTTGGTTTCTTTACTTTCTTTATTTGATTATACGAAATATGAAGTCGATTTGTTAATGTTTTCTGCTAGTGGATTGTATTTACCATTACTTCCAAAACAGGTAAACGTTTTAGAAGTACCGACAATTATTAAAAGACAGGCTGAGAAATTTAATTATTTAATTAAACATAAATACTTTAAAGAGTTATTTCTTAGAGTTGGGGCTTCTATATCTCTTAGAAATCCATACATAAATAAAAAATTACATGCAGCTCAAGTAGTTTGGAGATGGGTATCTAAAGGGATGGATAATTTAAAGATGGAATATGATGTTGCCATAGCTTATAGTCAAGGAATGCCAACATATTTTGTGGCAAATAAGGTTTATGCATGCAAAAAAATTGCTTGGGTGAATACGGATTATAGGTTAGCTGCATATAATAAAGATTTTGATTTGAACTATTATGAGAAATTTAATGAAATAGTAGCTGTGTCCGACGTTTGCAAGGAAGTATTGATTCAAGAAATTCCTAAAATAGAGTCCAAAATTCAAGTTGTCTATGATATTATATCGCCGACGTTAATTAAATCGATGGCAAATGAGAGTAAAGGATTTATTGATCAGTTTGAGGGATTACGAATATTAACGGTTGGTAGGTTAGTGTATGAAAAAGGGTATGAATTGGCCATAGAAGCTTGTTATAAATTAAAGCAAAAAGGGTATAGATTTAAGTGGTATGTAATTGGAGAAGGAAATCTTCAAAGTGAAATCGAGGATAGGATAAGTAAATATAATTTGCACGATACTTTTATATTATTAGGTACTTACAAGAATCCCTATCCCTTTATAAAACAAAGTGATATATATGTACAACCTTCTAGATATGAAGGATATGGCTTGGCGATAGCAGAGGCTAGAATATTTCAAAAGCCTATAGTGGTAACCGATTTCGTTACAGTTCATAATCAAATCAAACATAGAGAGAATGGTTTAATAGTGAAGATGGATTCGGAAGCAATATATGAAGGAGTGAAAGAAATTATAGAAAACGGTTTGCTAAAAAAACGGCTATGTGAAAATTTAAAGAAAGAAAGGGTTGGAACAGAAGAGGAAATTGAGAAGATATATGCTTCTTTCAATTGAAGTATTTTATAAAGAGAAAGAATTGGGGGAACTATGAAAAAGAAAATACTTTTTATGGTTATAAATATGAATATAGGTGGTACGGAGAAGGCTTTATTAAATATGGTAACAGAAATCCCAAAAGACAAATATGAAGTGACAATTTTAATGTTAGAGAAAAAAGGAGATTTTTTAAATTTTATTCCAAAGGGGGTTCGTATTGAGTATGTAAAGGATTACGAGGAAATGCAATATATATTAAATAAACCATCACAATTAGTTATAGCGGATCTTATAAAACAACGAAAAATTGTAAAAGCCCTGCAACTGGCAGTGTTGTATGTAATCTCTAAGATTATGAAAGAACGGAGTGTTATTTTAAAATATTGTTTACAAAATTATGAAGACGTTTATAGAAATTATGATATTGCTATAGCTTATGCTGGGCCAATGGATTTTATTAGTTACTTTGTGGCAAATAAAATAGAGGCTAGACAAAAGATTCAATGGATCCATTTCGATATTGAAAAGATATATTTTAATAAACATTTTGTTAACAAAGTATATAAAAAGTTTCAACATGTTTTTGTAGTTTCAGATTTAGGAAAGATGAAACTTACTCAAACTGTCCCAGAATTGATAAATAAGACAGAAACTTTTTTAAATATTATTTCACCTGAAATGATATGTAAGATGGCAAATGAAGGAATTGGGTTTGCGGATGATTTTGAGGGAGTAAGAATCCTTACTGTTGGTAGATTGAGTATAGAGAAGGGACAAGATTTAACAATATCTGTGTTAGCTAAGCTTAAAGAAGCTGGCTACAATGTTAAATGGTATTGTATAGGAGATGGAAAGGAAAGAGGGATGTATGAAAAACTTGTGAAAAATTACGATGTTCAACGTGATTATATATTTTTAGGAGCAGTTTCGAATCCCTATCCATTTATGAAACAATGTGATATATATGTACAACCGTCTCGACATGAGGGGTACTGTATAACACTTGCAGAAGCCAGATGTTTTAATAATCCAATTATTAGTACAAATTTTACAGGAGCAAGTGAACAGATAATTCATAACCACAATGGATTAATCGTTCAATTTGACGAGCAGCAAATGTATGATTCTATTGTACAAATATTAAGTAATAAATCGCTGGAAGGACGGTTGAGAAAAAATATAGAAAAGGAAGTGGTAGATACGAGAGAAGAGTTAAAAAAGTTATATAAAATTGCCAATTCTAATATGTAACTTGTTTGAGAAGGTATTATTATCGTATTACAGAAATATGGGCGGTTCGCTATTATAAATTATGTTTTTTGTGAAAACATCTTTGGGAGGATGTTTTTTTATTTTGTTATAAAATTTTTAGGTGGTCGAAGGAGACAGTTATGAAGAGAGTGCTATTTATGGTAAGTAGTATGAATATAGGTGGTGTAGAAAAATCACTTCTTTCTTTGTTATCTGTAATACCAAAAGAAAAGTATGATGTTACGGTATTGATGCTGGAGAAGCGAGGGGGATTTTTAAAACAATTACCAAGTTGGGTAAAGATAGAAGAAGTTGCTTGGTTTGAAAATATAAAACCTAAAATTATGCAACCACCCAAGAAAACGATTAAAGAGTACTTTGAAAATACAAGATATATTAAGGGGGTAAACTTTTTACTTACTTATGTAGTATCAAAAAAATTAAAGGATAGATATGTTTTCTATAAAGAGATTTTTAAAGACATTCCGTATAACAAGAATAAATATGATATTGCAATAGCATATCAAGGGCCTACTGACATAATTGATTATTATATAGTTAATAGAGTAACTTCAGAAAAGAAAATTTCTTGGATACATTTTGATGTTTTTCAACATAAAATTAATACAAAATTATATGAGAAATTATATGATCAAATGGATAATATATATGTAGTTTCTCAAGAAGCACAAAAACATTTAATAGAGAAGTTTCCTCAAGTAGAAAGTAAGGCGAGTGTCTTTTTAAATATTGTACTTCCAGATTTAATAAATGAAATGGCAAAAGAAAAAGTAGAATTTGACAATGGATATAAAGGTATAAAGATAGTAACAGTAGGTAGACTTTCAAAAGAAAAAGGTCAAGACCTTGCAATTAAAGTTTTATCAATGCTACGTAAAGAGGGATACGAAGTACGATGGTACTGTATTGGGGAAGGAGAGAATAGAGAGTATTATGAGACATTAATATGTAAGTATAATTTGAAACAGGATTTTCTATTATTAGGATCGGCAATTAATCCGTATCCATATGTAAATCAATCAGATATATATGTTCAAACCTCTAGGCATGAAGGGTATTGTCTTACGTTAGCTGAGGCAAAATGCCTAAAAAAGCCTATTGTTACGACTAATTTTACAGGCGCAAATGAGCAAATAAAAGATGGATATAATGGTTTTGTTGCTGAATGTAATGAGGAGAGTCTATATAACAAGATTAAATATCTTTTGGATCAACAAAGAGTGCGCGAAGAGGTAACGACTAATTTGTTAAAAGAGGAATTTAACAAATTAGAAAAGGTAAATAGTTTTCTAAGTTAATTGCAAAGGAAAGGGTGCAATTATGAATCCTAAAATTAGTATTATTGTTCCCGTTTATAAAGTTGAGCAGTATATACATAAATGTATTGATTCTATATTAAAACAAACGTTCAAAGAGTTTGAGCTGATACTTGTTAATGATGGATCTCCTGATAGTTGTGGTGAGATTTGTGATAGATATGCGAATCAAGATAGCCGAATTAAAGTAATCCATAAGGAAAATGGTGGATTATCTTCTGCAAGAAATGCTGGATTAGACATAGCGCAGGGAGATTATATAGGATTTGTTGATAGTGACGATTGGATAGAAGCGGATATGTATGAATTGTTGTATGGCATGTGCGTAGAACAGGATTGTGATATAGCTATTTGTAGTAGTGAAATTCATTACAATGATAAAACGGTAATTTCAAGCAGCCATCCGTTTGTAATTCATGATAGATATAGCGCGATGAAAGCGATGCTAGAAGGGGATTTGTATGATGAAGTTGTTTGGACTAAACTTTTCAAAAGACAGTTATTAGAGGATATTAAATTTCCGATAGGTATGTCATATGAAGATACAGCATTTACGTATAAAGTTATTCATAAGTGTAAAAAAGTATGTTTCATAGGAGAACCTAAATATCATTATATAAAGCGTGATAATAGTATGATGGATCAGGCTATAAAAGAGATTAAAATTGATTCAGTCTTAATTTATGATGAAATGTGTAAATTTATGGAGCGATATTATAAGGAGTTATATAACCTAGTTATATTAAAACTAGGAAATTGTTCGATGGTAGTTTTAAATTTAATATCAGTGAGTGGAAGACTTAATGAGCATAAGAGTAAATATTATAAGGTTATTGGTATATTGAATCGTTATTTTTATAAAACAATGCGTTTAAAAGAGTATGGGAAAAGTGTAAAGTTTTTATTATTGGCGACTAAGCTACATCCATTATTGTATAAATTTTTAATTAATAATTTTGCGGAAAGGGGACATATATGAAGAAGTCTTTGTTGAAATTATATTATTTATATATTGGGACGAGGAATGAAGTGACTATTCAATATAATAGGGTGATTACTATGAAAAGGAAGCCGCCAATAGTGAAAAGTGTTGATGAAACACTTGACTATATTATAGATAATAATTGTTCAGTAAGTAGATTTGGTGATGGGGAATTTGCTCTTATAAATGGAGAAAATTTAATTTTTCAGCCGTATTCAAAAGAATTAAAGGATAGACTGGATGAAGTTATTAAGAGTAATAAGATGGGCCATTTAGTTTGTATTCCGAATGTTTTTGAAGATTTAAATTGGTGCACGGACAAATCAAGAGGGTATTGGGAAAAATATTTAGAGTTAAATCGTAGCAGAATTTATAAGAGTATACGTATGAATAAAGAATATTACGATGCCTTAGTTACAAGGTTATATATAGATCATCAAGATAAGAGTATGGTTAGAATTCGCTTTGATAAAATGAAAGATATTTGGAATGGGAGAGAAATAATCATTATTGAAGGGGCACAAAGTAGACTAGGGGTAGGAAACGATCTTTTTAAAAATGTTAAAACAATTGATAGAATAATATGCCCATCGAAAAATGCTTTTGCGAAGTATAGGGAAATTTTAGAGCTAGCAAAAAAGCAAAAAAAATCGAAATTAATATTAATTGCACTAGGCCCAACAGCTACGGTATTAGCGTATGATTTATCTTCTGTTGGATATCAAACGCTAGATATTGGTCATATTGATATAGAGTATGAATGGTTTTTGAAGAAAGCGACAGAAAAACAACCTATAAAAAATAAGTATGTTGGTGAAGTAAATGCTGGAACTAATGTGAATGCAATTAGTGACTTAAATTATGAGGGTGAAATTATTGCCAGGATAATATAACTTTATTGTTATGAGGATTCTTTCTACTTAGAAATGATCTAGTTAATGAAGGGGATTAATCATGCGAACGATGCATTCAATCAAGAATATATCAATAAGTATATTTTCTCAAATGGTTATTGTTATTCTAGGGTTTATATCTAGGAAAGTTTTTTTAGATAGTTTAGGAATAGAGTATTTAGGGATAGATGGTTTGTTAATTAATGTTTTATCCATGTTAGTGTTAATTGAGGCTGGTATAGGAGCAAGTATAGTATACAATTTGTATAAACCATTGGCAGAAAATAATCAGTATAAAATTATAGCTCTAGTTCAATTATATAAAAAAATTTATCAGATTTTAGCAATCATTATTCTAGTAATAAGTGCTATGATATATCCTGTTTTAAGTTATTTAATGAAAGATGGGGAGTCTATATCGAATGTTGCGATAATCTATTCGATATTCGTGGTGAAAAATGTAGTTACCTATTTAAATGCTCATAAGAGGTCTTTAATACAAGCAGATCAAAGAGGATACATATTGGCTAGGGTAGATCTCTTATTCCAAGTGCTAACTACAATATTCAAAATATTTATATTAATGTACACGAAAAATTATATTTTGTATTTAATTATAGAGTTGAGTATATATGTAATTCAAAATGTCGTAAACGGTAGGATTGTGAATAAGAACTATCCTTATATAAAGACAAAAAAGAAGTATTATATAGATAATGATACGAAAGAAAAATTAATTATAAATGTAAAGGCAATGTTTTTGCATAATATTGGAGGATACATTGTATTTGGAACGGATAATATACTGATTTCATCTTTTGTAGGTCTTGCTATGGTCGGGATATATTCGAACTATACAATGATAATAAATCAATTAGCAGCCGTAGTAAATCCTATATTAAATGGTATTGAGGCAAGTGTAGGAAATCTAATCGCAACTGAGAATAATGACAAAAATTATGAAATATTTAAAGTGACTTATTTAGTGAATTTTTGGATCTTTTCTTTTTGTACCATATTTTTATTTAATCTGTTAGAGCCATTTATAGGGTGGTGGCTTGATAAGAAGTATTTATTAAATAACATGGTTTTTGTAGTGATACTCATAAACTTTTATTTAACAGGGATGCGAACCGCGATAGCTATTTTTAAAAATAAAGCGGGATTATTTGTACAAGATAAGTATATTCCGTTAGTTGAAGCGATAATCAATTTAAGTTTATCTATTCTATTAGCCAAAATGTTTGGATTGGTAGGTATATTCATAGGAACGGCGATTAGTACAATTGCTACTGTACTTTGGATTCAGCCTTATATTGTATATAAAAATCTTTTTAAGAAATCGGTTTGGAAGTATTTTATAACATATGTATTTTATATATTTTTAACTGTTGTAACAGGTTTCATTACTACAAGTATATGTAATTATTTCATAGAAGGTAGTACCTTTATTTCGTTAGTCGGAAAAGGTGTGATTTGCTTATTAGTACCAAATGTAATATACATTTTAATTTTTTATAAAAGCACAGAATTTCAATATATAAGGAATATCTTTAGTATGATGTTTTTACAAATTAAAAAGAAACAAAACGTTATTTAGCTATAAAAAGTATAGATATTATACCAATTTGAATTATTAAGGAAGTATAGTGTTGTTGAAGCATGTTAGTATGAAACGAAACTTGATTTTAATTAGAAAACATGAAGTAATAGCCCTAACATCGTATTTATATAATGCATAGTATTCTATTAAAGGGATACGTATGTAAGCGGAATATAAAATATTTATCCCAATCTACTGATGTGAGTTTGAATTTTCTATCGGAATTCAACTTCTATCTTAGTTGGAGGTTATATATAAATTATGGCAAAATTTCAGGTGACATGTGTTTTGAAAAGTAATCTTCCTGTGTTAAGCGAGGGAGAATTTTGTTTTTGTATAGATACTAATGAGTTATTTATTGGGACAAAAAAAGGGAACGTAAAAGTATCAACGGAGAATACATTTGAGAGGTTAGTAAGTAAACTTAAAAGCAAGACATTTGGAAGTTCTAAGTCTAGACAATCACTGATTGGAGAAACAGAATCTGCTAATGTGATTTCGGGCACATATTTTCTTGAGTTAGAGAGATGGAATGTTAAAAATGATGGAACGGACGCGGATAATACTTCTAAAGGGATTAATAATGCATTATTATGGGCATCTCAACAAGGATTTATAGAAGTTGTTTTACCTATGGGGACATATTTAATTGATGAAAATACACCAATTGAGCCACAAAGCTTTATGACTTTAAATTTAGGTGGATCAACTTTAAAAATAAGAAGTAATGGATTAGTTAAATATGCAATCGTACGATATCAAAGAAATCAAAAATTTTCTCGGGTTACGAATGGAAGGGTTCAAGGGGATAAAGATACACACGATTATACAACGATTCCTCATACTCATGAATGGGGATATGGGATTGAAGTAGGAAATACGACTCCTGCTGAGGGGAGTAATATGAACTACATTTCAATAGATAATATGGAAATCTTAAATTGTACTGGCGATGGTATAGCAATGGAAAGTACATGGGGACAAATTGGAGAATATGATTTTGCTGGTACATTTGAAGTAGGGGGGATTAGTGATATAAATGGTTCCCTAATAGTAGATGGTAATAAAATTAGATCGAATTTAAAAATAGATTTACATCATAGTAGCATTATAAAATGGGGATATTTCGGTTTGTATGGAGATGGCTATGGTGGAACTGGTTCAGAAATATATACAGAATTATATGATGTGTTATTTTATAAGGCTGATAATACTTTTGTAACGGCTGCGAAGAGAGTAAAGTTTTTTGAAGAAGTGAGTGTTCCAAAAGAAGCAGATTATGCGAAGATAGTTCTTCACCAAGGTGAAATACCTACGGAAAACGGTTGTAAAATCACTGTTAGAATTCCGGAATTTTCTCGAAATGTATTTATTGAGAAATGTAAAATACATGATTGTAGAAGGCTTGGGATAAGCGTATCTGGAGCGAAACAAATTTATATTAGAGATTGTGAAATTTACAAAATGAAAGGTACAGCGCCTCAGGGAGGAATAGATATTGAAGATGGATATCGATTAAATCAATATATAAACATTGAACGTAATAACATATATGATAATCAGGGATATAACGTTGTTGTAGTCGGTGGTAGATATATTAATATCATTCAAAATAAATTAGTTAATAATTCATTAGTAGTAGGCGAAAATGTAGAGAAAGTAATTGTAAGCAATAATCACTTAAGGGAAGTAAGTTGTGTTTTAAGCGGAGAAGTAACTTTTACGAATAATCAAATGTATGCTACTCGAGTCACGATAGATCAAGGGGATAAAGAAGCACTTATTGGTAACTGTATTTTTCATAATAGCGCATTGTTAATGGGAAGAGATAAAGCATATTGTATTCAAGTCAACCAATGTGAATTTTTTAGTGATCGAGATTTATTTCATTCATTTTCACAGTTAGGTTCAATAATTGGTTTCTCAGCAGAACCACAAACTATATCAGATTGTGTTATTAAAGGAGGGGCTGTAGAGGGTACAAGTTTGACAGGCGTATCACCTGGTATGAAAAATGGATGGAGATTAAATAATATTTCTTTTATAGATACGAAACACCCGCAAGGAATCATTACGAATTTACCGCCAGGAGTATATACGGGATGTAAATTTGAGAACAGCGGTACAATATCATTTGTTACAAAAACTCCTCAAGCAGAATATGAATTTAATGGATGTTCATTTAGTTGGGATGCTTATAATCTTTTTACTGTTGAGTCTTCTCAAAGGATAGCGATGCTAAAAGTGAAAAATAGTAATTTTAGAGGGGGAAAATGGGGATCGGCATTTTTTTTATGGGACATTGGTGGGAGAATAGAATTTAATAATAATGCATTTGAATATCTTAATTCGGAATCGACAGACAGTATAATTAATTTTTGGAATGAAACATTTACGAGTGAGTTTATGTTAATAGAAAATAATATATTTAGGTCAAACAAAAGTATGATAGGCGTGAATGCAAATCAAATTTCATCCTCAATCGCTTTAATTTTTAAAGATAATATTGTGGACACAGTAATTATCAAATTAAGGGATGAACATATAAAAAAGGATAATTATATTAATGGCGTGTACGTGTAAAGTTATAATGAATGGAGTAACAGATTCTTTGCAAATAAGTAGTGATATCGTATGGAAATATTCACTTAGGCTAGCTATTTTTAAACTGTTTGATGAAATAAAACTAATGAAAGGTGACGTAATTAAACAAAACAAGGGGCAACTAACTGTAGTTGCCCCTTGTTTTGTTTAATTACATATAAAGTTCTAAATGGTCTTTCGTGTTAGGAATATGAAACGTAATTAAGTAAGGAGGATAGTACATGAAAAGAATTTTTGATGTATGTATTTCTTTATTGTTATTATTTGTATGCTTGCTTCCTATTCTTATTGTTGCAATTTTAGTTAGGATGAAATTAGGAGCACCTGTACTGTTTAAACAACAGCGTCCAGGACTGCATGGAAAACCGTTTAATGTTTATAAGTTTAGAACTATGCTAGATAAGAAAGATAGTGATGGGGAATTACTTCCAGATAAAAATAGACTGACTACTTTTGGAGCAATTCTTAGAAAATATAGTTTAGATGAATTACCCCAACTTATAAATGTTGTAAGGGGTGATTTAAGTTTAGTAGGTCCACGACCATTATTGATGGAATACTTGCCCTTATATTCTAGTAAACAGGCTAAAAGGCATAATGTAAAACCAGGAATTACGGGATGGGCACAAATAAATGGTAGGAATTTGATTACCTGGGAAGAAAAATTTGAATTGGATGTATGGTATGTGGAGAATCACTCATTTTTATTAGATTTGAAAATAATTGTACTTACAATATTAAAAGTATTTAAAACAGAGGGAATTAATCATGTAGGGCATGTGACAATGGAGCGATTTACTGGAGGGGAAATAGAAATAAAGGGGGAGGGAAAATGAAAATTTTAATAATAGGATGTGGTGGGCATAGTAAGGTTGTGAGGGATATAATCTTATCAAATGAAGGATATGAAATAGTCGGTTATTTAGATGATTTGTATACAGGTATAATTATTGTTAATAATCTTTATTTTGGAGCAATTGCAGATGCAAGGGAAATTATCAATAATTTTAATGATGTAAAGCTCGTTATTGCTATAGGAAATAATAAAGTAAGAAGAGAAATTGCAAAAATATTAAATCAACAAAGTAGCATATATGCTACTTTAATTCATAAAACAGCTATTATAAGTTCAAATGCTTATATAGGAAACGGAACGGTAATTATGCCAAATGTCGTTGTTAATGCTGATACTTTCATCGGTAACCATACTATAATAAATACGGGCTCAATAATAGAACATGATAATATAATTGATGATTTTGTTCATATTTCACCACATGCTACACTTACAGGTTCTGTCACTATAGCAGAGGGGGCACATATAGGAGCATCAGCTACTATAATTCCAGGTGTTCAAATTGGTAAGTGGTCAATTGTTGGAGCTGGTTCTGTTGTCATAAATGATTTTCCATCTAATTGTACTGCTGCTGGTATTCCAGCCAAAGTTATTAATGTAGTAAATTGAGAGGAGATGAAGAATGATGATAAAAAATAAGGAGAAAATCTATCTTTCCTCTCCGCATATGAGCGGAAATGAACAAAAATATATTAAAGATGCCTTTGACTCAAACTGGATTGCACCTCTTGGTCCAAATGTAGATGAATTTGAAAGAGAACTTGCATCTTTTGTAGGAGTTAAAGGCGGGGCTGCGGTTAGTTCAGGTACCGCGGCTATTCATTTAGCTTTACGATTATTAAACGTTCAAGAGGGCGATACAGTATTTTGTTCAAGTTTCACTTTTGTAGCGAGTGCGAATCCGATTGTTTATTTGGGAGCTGAACCGGTATTTATTGACTCAGAACCGGAAACATGGAATATGTCACCACAAGCTCTAGCACTTGCGTTGCATGATGCTAATAAAGCAGGAAAATTACCTAAGGCTGTCATTCTTGTTCATTTATATGGTCAGAGTGCGAAATTAGATGAAATTCTTTCGCTTTGTAATCACTATGATGTTCCCATAATTGAGGATGCAGCAGAATCCCTAGGTTCTACATATAAAGGAAAAGCAAGTGGTACATTCGGGAGGTTTGGGGTTTATTCATTTAATGGAAATAAAATTATTACAACTTCGGGCGGTGGCATGCTAGTTTCTGATGATGTGGAAGCGTTAGAAAGAGCGAGGTTTTTAGCAACACAAGCAAAGGATCCAGCACCACATTATGAGCATAGTAAGGTAGGGTATAATTATCGAATGAGTAATATATTGGCTGGTATTGGAAGAGGACAATTAGAAGTGCTAGAAGACAGGGTGAGAGCTAGAAGATCTGTATATAAACGGTATTACGAAGAGTTATCTCTCATACCAGGATTTTATTTTATGCCTGAATTAGAAAATACTCGCTCGAATCGTTGGCTTACTACACTGACAATTGATGAAAAGGAATCCGGGATCTCTGTTGGAAAAGTGTTGAGCACTTTAGCAGAAGAGAATATTGAAGCACGTCCTATGTGGAAGCCGCTTCATATACAGTCGCTCTTTAAAAGGAAGAAGTATTATCCGCATAGCCAAAATGAAGATGTGTCGCAGCATTTATTTCAAAGTGGAATTTGTTTGCCTTCAGGATCTAATATGCTAGTTGAAGATCAAAAAAGGGTCATTCAAGGTGTTTTAAAAGCTATAGAATGGAAGAAATAAAAAGTAAGTAAAAGTGGAATTAGATTTGTGTACGTATGACTATCAGTTCTTTATAATGAATTTTTTGTGAAAATTCTTTGAGAATATCTAGTTTAAATTGACAGTAAAAGAACATAGTGCTAGGTTTTAAATATCTAAACCCTAATCCACAAGTGAATTAAAGTAATTGAGAAGGTAATAAAATAAGTAATTTTGTTCTTTAAAAAGAATGGTAAAGAGGTATGTTTAACGAATTTAATATATAAATAGTATTTGTAGTAACTTTTCATATATTAGGAGGGTAAAAATGAGCGCTATAACTGGCATTATTCACTTTAATAATGAACCTGTATCAATTGAACATGGCACACGATTAATGAGTGACTTACAAAATTACCCTGCTAATGATATTCAAATATGGCATAAAGAAAACGTTTTCCTGGGATGTCACGCACAATGGATTACACCAGAGTCAGTTGGTGAACGATTACCCTTCTATAATTATGAAGAACAACTGGCAATTACAGCAGATGCTATTATTGATAATCGTTATGAGTTGTTTGAAAAATTACAAGTAGATTATGCGGATAGAAAAAACATGAAAGATAGTGAGTTGATTTTACTCTCTTATCAGAAATGGGGAGAATCAGCACCGAAATATTTGGTGGGCGATTTTTCTTTTATGATTTGGGATGAGAAAAAACAAATACTGTTTGGAGCTAGAGATTTTTCTGGGAGCCGAACACTTTATTTTTATCGTAGTGAGAACAAATTTTCTTTTTGTACTAGTATAAAGCCGTTATTTACTCTACCATATGTTGAGAAAAAATTGAATGAGCAGTGGCTTGCTGAATTTTTAGCTATACCTGTGAATTTTGAATCAGTAGACACTTCTTCAACGGTATATAAAACTGTTGAACAAATTCCACCTTCCTATTCTGTTACTGTGAAAAATGGAAAGGTGAAATTATCGAGATACAATACGCTAATCGCTGGAGAAAGGCTTCAACTCAAATCAAACGAAGAGTATGAAGAAGCGTTTTTGGAAGTGTATCAAAATGCGATAAGATCACGTTTACGTACCCATCATCAAGTAGGGGCTCATTTGAGTGGAGGACTTGATTCGGGTTCTGTAGTTAGCTTTGCTGCACGAGATTTAAGTGCAGCAAATAAACGTCTACATACATATAGTTATGTCCCAGTAAAGGGGTTTGTAGATTGGACGCATAGAAGTAGAATAGCTGATGAACGACCTTTTATTCAATCAACTGTACAGCATGTAGGAAATATTAAGGAACATTATTTAGATTTTGAAGGAAGAAGTCCTCTATCAGAAATAGATGATTGGCTTGAAATTCTAGAGATGCCATACAAATTCTTCGAGAATACTTTTTGGCTTAGGGGAATCTATGAGGAGGCCTGGTTACAGGGGGTTGGAGTACTCTTAAACGGACAGAGAGGAAACTGGACAGTGTCATGGGGCTCGGCTGTGGACTATCAAGCTATGCTTTTGAAAAAGATGAATTTGCGTCGCTTTTTGCAAGAATTATATTCGTATAGTAAAAGTATTGGTGTAAAGAAATCGCGAGTATTTTCAGTAGTGAAAAAAAAGGCATTTCCATTTTTGAATCGAATATCTTCATCAAAAAACCAAATCGTTTTCCCAAGATTTATTAATCCAGAATTTGCAAATAGAATGAATGTGTTCGATAAGCTTCTAGAGCATGATGTTGATATAACAGGAACCTCTATAACAGATATATATGAAATAAAAAAAAGGCAATTTGAACATTTATATTATTGGAATATAACTGGTACATACGGATCTAAATTATCTTTGCGCTATTCTTTATGGGATCGAGATCCAACGAATGATTTACGGGTTGTTAAATTTTGTTTAGCTGTTCCAGAAGAACAATACGTTCAAAATGGTGTAGATCGGGCACTAATTCGAAGAGCAACCAAAAATTATTTGCCTGATAAAGTAAGATTAAATCAACTTACTCGAGGTGTTCAAGGTTCTGATGGTGTTTATCGTATGACGCATCAATGGAGTGGATTTATTGAAGAGCTTGAGCAGCTTAGTAAGGATCCTGTAATTTCAGAATTCTTGGATATAGAGGTTATTAGAACTGCGATTTCTAAGATTAAAGAAGAACCCCATCCAGAATATGCATTTGATTTAGATTTTCGAATTTTAATGCGTAGTTTAATAGTATATCGATTTATGAAGAAAATTATTTGAAGGGAGGTGACATCATGAAAAAAGATTGGACAATTCCTACACTGGAAGTACTTGATATTAATATGACAATGGCTGGACCGGGACTTAAAACGCCGGATGCTGTTCAACCAGATATTGATGAAGTAGTGCACTATAGTTAATTCATCGCGTAGTAATTAGATCTTATGTTTCCTATCCCCTTATACATTAGAAGTATAAGGGGTATTTGTAAAACAACGCTGATAATTATTTGGAGTGAGAGAGTTGATTGAAACTACAAAAAAAAATATGTATAAAGTTTTTGGGCTAAGGGTGTTGAGTGAAATTCAATTGCCAGAATTACCTAGAATTAATGAACAAGAAGAAACGATAGAAGTAATAATACGAACTGCTGATTTATTTCAGAAATGGAATGAATTTACTAACACAGAACAAAATTTTGTAGTTGATAAAAACGTAGTTATGATTCGTATTCCTGATACAGCTATATTTTCTATACAAGAAGGAAAGCAAATAGTTGTTTCACCAATGAAGGAAGCTTGTGAAGATAAGATTCGTCTTTATATACTTGGAACTTGTATGGGCGCCTTGCTAATTCAAAGAGGGATTTTGCCACTACATGGTAGTGCAATAAATATTGATGGGAAAGTTTATGCCTTTGTAGGTGATTCAGGAGCAGGTAAATCAACTCTTGCATCGGCTTTTTTAAGTAAAGGATACAAAATTTTGAGTGACGATGTAATTGCTGTGACAGTTTCGTCAGATAAGACTCCAATTGTGATTCCATCTTATCCGCAACAAAAATTATGGGCGGAAAGTTTGAATGCTTTTGGAATGGGAACGGCAAGTTATAATCCATTGTTTGAACGAGAAACAAAGTATGCTGTTCCTGTACAATCTCATTTTTTCTCTGAACCATTACCTCTTGCTGGTGTTATTGAGTTAACGAAAACAGAGGATGAGAATGTTGAATTGATTCGAATTGAAGGACTTGAACGACTGCGTACATTATTTTTGCACACGTTTCGTAAGTTTTTAATTGCGCAATTAAAATTAACAGGTTGGCATTTCACTACTTCTACAAGTGTGATAAACAAGGTAGATATGTTTCATTTGAAACGTCCCAATAATAGGTTTACAGCAGATGAACTTGTATCAATTATATTAAAAACTATACAAGGAGGAGTAATAGATGATGTATACAGAGAGAATTTCTCTAGAGTCTCAGATTGTGCAAAGTGAAGAGAATATTGTGAGTGATATGGATGGGGAAAAAGTAATGCTAAATGTTCAAAAAGGGAAATATTATAATTTGGGACAAACAGGGGGGGAAATTTGGGAACTAATAAAAACTCCAATTATGGTTACTGAACTTGTCAGTACATTGTTGTCAAAGTACAACATTGAACGGTGTGATTGCGAAGAGCAAGTTCTTTCCTTTTTAGATTGTTTATTTCAAGAAGGTTTAATTCAAATAAAAGATCAATCTAATAGATAGATTCGTAATGTCAAGAGAACTGTTAGGAAGGGATTAATGAATATTGTGAAAAGGTTAAGAGTATTTTTATCACTGAACATGGAAACAAAGCTTTTATTTTTAGAGGCTTTTATTTTTTTAGGATGGGCGCGTGTACTAAAAAGTATTACCTTTTCCAAAGTTGCACCTTCTTTAGGGGATTATATGAACGAAACATCAGTAGCTCAAATTGAGCCACACGGAGATACACTAAAGAAGGTGTCTGAAGCTATTTCTATTATGAGTCGTTATACTTTTTGGGAAAGTCAGTGCCTTGTTAAAGCTATAGCTGGGATGAAAATGCTCGAAAAACGTCACATTGAGAGTACTCTTTATTTAGGAACTGCTAAGGATAGTCATGGGGAATTAATTGCGCATGCATGGTTACGGAGCGGTTCTTTTTATGTTAGTGGATCAGAAGGAATGGAGAAATTTACTGTCGTTGGATCATTTGCAAAAAGGCTAAGTGAGGACACTATTAAAGGAGAATAAAATGGAGAAAGATGTTGGTCTTAATGTAGAGTTCATGTCTAAGGAATTGAAACTTCTTTTTGCAATTTTGAAGTTGCAAGATGATGAAACCGTGCAAACTTACAGTAATGAATTGTTTTTGGATATTAATTGGGAGGTATTTCTTGAGCAAACTGTGCATCATCGAGTTTATCCGGTGATATATCAAAAACTTAAACAGGTGGATGAGGAACTAATTCCTTCGCATATTGTACAAACCTTGAATAGAAAATATAAAAAAAATACATTTCAAATGCTTTATTTAAGTGCTGAAATGGAACGAATAAATAAACTATGTAGTGAAAATGAGATTCGTATGATTTTTCTAAAAGGGCCTGTACTGTCTCAGGATTTATATGGAGATATTTCTTTACGAACATCCTGTGATTTGGATGTTCTTATTCCGATGCAAAATTTAGAAAAAGTAGAAATGCTACTTTTGGAGCAGGGGTATGTAAAAGATGATTATATTCAAACGATATTAAGTGATTGGAAATGGAGGCATCACCATATAACATTTTTCGATCCAACAAGGCGGATCAAACTTGAAATTCATTGGAGGTTAAATCCCGGACCGGGTAAGGAACCTGGGTTTGAAGAGCTTTGGAAGCGAAAGAGAAAAAGTACACTTACGAGTAATTCGGTATATATGTTAGGAAAGGAAGACTTGTTTTTATTTCTTGTATCTCATGGTGCTAGACATGGTTGGTCCAGGTTACGTTGGTTAGTAGACATAAAAAAAATTGTCGGTCAAGATCTTAACTGGAATGAGATTCATAAATTAATGAGAAAATATCAAGTGCTTCATTTAGGGGGACAAGCATTAATTTTGGCATCACAATTGCTAGGTGTACGGCTAAATGAAAGGATGACGGAATTAGTAGCTAAGAAACATTCGAAGCAGTTAGCACAAGAAGCACTGTTTTATTTCAAGAAAATGATAAATTTACATTCAGAACCTGTTCCTGAAGAAGTACTTTCCTATCATAGTAGACATTTATTTTCACTGATGTCTAATCAACAAAAAATTTTATTTATTTTGAGCCAGCTTTATCCTTATCCAATTGATGCAAAAACATTACCGTTACCTAAATTTCTTCATTTTTTATATTTTCCTTTACGTCCGTTTTTATGTCTTTGGAGGAAAACAAAGAAGCTTGCTTTGTTATAGGGGGAAAATCGATGAATCATATTATATATTTTATGAAGAAATTATACTCTTCAGCGGGAAAAATACTGTATGTGAATTTATTTGGTATGGTTTTAATAAGTTTACTTGAAGGGATAGGTATTATTTTATTAATTCCTATGATAAGTATGACTGGAATAATTAATATAGGCGAGGAGATTACTTTTATTGCACCTGTCTCTAGATTTTTGCAGGATTTTCCTAAAACAACAAGTCTAGTTTCTATTTTAGGTATATATATACTAATAGTGTTAGGTCAAAATTTACTACAAAGAAATATAACGCTAAGGGATGCGAGAACACAACAAGCTTTTGTGCGAAAATTAAGAATGGAAACATATAGTATGATTTTAAAAGCAAAGTGGAGTTTTTTTTTAGAGAAAAGGAAAACAAATCTAATAACTATATTAACTACAGAATTAGCTCGTGTAAGTTATGGGGTTAATTTAATTTTACAATTGTTAGCTGCTATTCTGTTTACATTTATACAGGTGGGGATTGCGTTTTTACTATCTCCTCAAATAACTATATTTGTTTTGGTCTTTGGCTTATTATTCTTGGTAGCTTCTCGTGTTTTTATAAAAAAAGCACGAATACTAGGCGGTAAGACCTCAGAATTGGCAAAAGACTATCTTTCTGGTATAACAGATCATTTTAATGGAATTAAAGATATAAAGAGTAATACTTTGGAAGCATCACGTTTAGACTGGTTACAATCTTTAACAAAAAAGATGAGTAATGAGCAAATGGAGTATATGAGAATAAGATCGAACTCTCAATTGTTTTATAAAGTTTCAATGGCTATATTAATTGCATTTTTTTTATTATTATCAGTAAGTATATTTAAAGCTCAACCGGCCCAATTATTATTAATCGTACTCATCTTTTCGAGACTATGGCCACGCTTTATGACAATTCAGTCAAATTTAGAACAGCTTGCTGCAAGCATTCCTGCTTTTAAGTCATTATGGGAATTACAAGGGGAATGTATTGAAGCGATTGAAATACAGGATATACACCAGCAAAAAAATATAAAGCCGATTTGTATAGAACAGGGTATTGAATGTAAGGATATTTATTTTCGGTATAATAAGAAGGAGCATTTGTATGCACTTCAAAATATTAATGTGCAAATACCAATCAATAGTATGACGGCTATTGTGGGGCATTCGGGAGCTGGGAAGAGTACATTAATCGATGTTTTAATGGGATTGATTCAACCAGAGAAAGGTCAAGTATTAATAGATGGAACTCCTCTTACAAGTGAAAATTTACTGTCATTGAGACGGGCTATTAGTTATGTGCCACAAGATCCTTTTTTATTTAATGCAAGCATAAGAGAAAATTTATTGATGATTGAGCCGAATTCGAGTGAAGAACAAATTTGGACTGCATTAGATTTTGCGGCGGCAGCTGAATTTGTACGAATACTGCCAAAAGGGCTTGATACTCTCATTGGAGATCGTGGAGTGAGACTTTCAGGTGGTGAACGTCAACGACTTGTACTAGCTCGAGCTATTTTAAGACAACCGTCCATTTTAGTATTAGATGAAGCTACGAGTGCATTAGATGCTGAAAATGAGGTGAAGATCCAATCAGCAATAGAAAGATTGAAAGGAACGATGATTATTGTTGTTATTGCGCATCGGTTATCTACGATCCGCAATGCAGATCAAGTTATTGTTTTAGGAAAAGGTGAAATTGTTCAAAAAGGTGAATTTAATCAATTGGCTAAAGAGAGAAAAGGTGTATTTCGAAATTTATTAGGGTCACAAATAGAAGTTGGTTCTTAGAGGGGAAAGAGTGAATGAATTTTTGTATTCATACAGTTCGAATCGAATAAAAGCCTGAGTGATGGCCAGTTATAACAGGACATTATTTAGGCTTTTATTTGTACGTTTTCTACATTTAGGGAGTAAATATAAATGAGTACCTTGCAATGAATAATACTAAGTGGTATATTATGGGTATAACAGGTACCGTGTATTGAATAGTACTGGAATGAGAAAGGGGGATTGAGCTTGAACGTTCAGTTTAAAAAAGGCGTGTTAGAACTGTGTGTTTTAGCACTTGTAAAACGTAAGGATTGTTACGGTTATGAACTTGTTCAGCAAATCTCAAATAAATTTTTAATATCGGAAGGGTCAGTGTATCCTTTATTACGTCGTTTAACGAAAGAAGGATATTTTCAAACGTATTTGAAAGAATCTACGGAGGGGCCGCCTCGTAAATATTATCAACTAACGGAGCAAGGGGAAACGCAACTGAATTTGTTAGTAACAGAGTGGCGTGATTTTGCAAAAGGCGTACAAGAAATTATTGAAGGGGTGGAATGGGATGAGTAAAGAACAGTTTCTTAAAGAATTATCAAGTCATCTTAGAAAGTTACCGGAAGAAGAGAGGAAAGATATTTTATTTGATTATGAAGAGCATTTTCAGTTTGGGAAAGAAGAAGGAAAAACTGAATCGGAAATAATAAAGGGTCTTGGCTCGCCGAAAGTAATTGCGAAAGATTTACTTGCTTTGTATCGCTTTGATGAAATGAAAAAGGACCCATCTACTTCGAATATAACAAGGGCTGTTATGGCAGCGATTGGACTTAGTTTGTTTAATTTCATTATTGTATTAGGCCCGTTAGTTGCAATTATTGCTTTTATATTTTCCTTTTGGGTCGGTGGGATTGCTAGTGTAGTGACACCATTTTTCGTTATTGGAAAAATATTTATGGGTACTTTTATTTGGTTGGATATATTCGTTAGTATAACGTTTGTTGGAGTAGGTTTGTTGTTATGTATTATCGCTCATTATAGTACGAAGTGGTTTAAAAAGTTATGCGTACGTTATGTAATATGGAACTTCAAAATGATAAAAGGGGAGTAGATGATGAAAAAAATATTGTTAGTAGCAATCGCTTGTATCATTATTGGAGTAATTGGGATTTCACAAACATATGAAAAAGCAGTGCAAACTGCAGAAGAAGGAAATAAAGAAGATGTAATTAAAAATGAAATACTAAAAAATATAGAAGTTAAGTTAGATGCTGGGGATATTGTTGTCCAAAAATCTCCCGATTCTTCTTTTTATGTAAAGCAATCAGGAGATGTACGTAAACAAGAAATCCGTATTGCTGAAGATGGTGACACATTAAAAATTATTGGGGAAAGAGAAAAAGGTGCTTCATTTGATTTTTCTTTTTACAATTTCAAGTTTCAAACGTCTGCAGTGACTATATTTGTACCAGAACGTTCTTACCAGGAGATAAAAATAAATTCATCAGCTGGACAAATAGAAATAAGTGATGTGAAAAGTGATCGTGTAAGTGTTGGGACACTTGCTGGAGAAGTAGATTTGAAGCATGTCACAGCTAAGAGTGTGGAGGGGTCTACAAAAGCTGGTGAGGTGAATTTAAAAAAGGTAATAGGGAAAGTAACAGCGAAAACGGCTAGCGGGGATGTATATGTTGTGGATCATGATCCTAAGTATGATGTAGAGGCAAGTTCAACTGCTGGGGATGTAGATATTACTTTATTAGAAAAACCACAAGATGCAGTAATAACTGGGCAAAGCGCTGCTGGCGACGTAATGATTTTTAATGAAGAAAATAAAAATATAACTATTGGAAATGGTAGTAAAAAGATTAGCGGTAAAACAGCTGCTGGCGATGTGACGATTGAAACTCCTTCGTAGGTAATAGAATGTATGAAAATCTATCAAAATACAAAAAAGAAGATAATTACCGTATATAAATAAGGTAATTATCTTCTTTTATTATTTTTAATGTAAATCACGATATACGCCAA
Organism: Bacillus sp. CH140a_4T; assembly: GCF_008923725.1. Lineage (GTDB taxonomy): Bacteria > Bacillota > Bacilli > Bacillales > Bacillaceae_G > Bacillus_A. The sequence continues at coordinate 1,024,095 of NZ_WBPF01000005.1, read as the reverse complement.
TTACTTTGCCGATAACTGACACTTGTTTTAAAATGATAGGCTCTAATGAAGAGTTTTCCGGTTGTAGACGGAAATGGTCTTTTTCCTTATAGAAACGTTTAACAGTTGCTTCGTTATCTTCTGTTAAAGCGACTACAATTTCACCATTATATGCAGACTGTTGTTGGCGAACAACAACTAAATCTCCATCGAAAATACCAGCTTCAATCATACTATCTCCAGAAATACGTAACATAAACACTTGGTCTGCTCCAGCAACAATGCTAGCTGGAAGTGGGAAGTGATCTTCTACACTTTCAACTGCTGTAATCGGTAATCCAGCAGTAACTTTTCCGACAATTGGAACTTGAATAACAGATTGTGTTTCTGTATCCATTCGGTTGTCACCTAAAATTTCAATTGCTCGTGGTTTTGTTGGATCGCGTCGAATATATCCTTTTTCTTCTAGTCGTGATAAATGTCCGTGCACTGTAGAACTAGAAGCGAGGCCGACTGCTTGACCGATTTCGCGTACGGAAGGTGGATATCCTTTTTCTTGTACTTTTAGCTTAATAAAGTCGAGAATGTCTTGCTGGCGTTTCGTTAACTTTTCCATGTTTTCTAACACCTCGTTTTCTTTCATTTTTCTTATTAATAAGTATAACATGCGAAAAAACATTCTACAAACATAAGTTCGAACGAAAGGCGAATTTATGATACACTATAAGGAAAATATAGTGAGAAAGAAGGGTTCAAAATGAATGCAATTATTTATGCACGTGTGAGCACAAAAAAAGAAGAACAGGAAACATCATTATTGCGTCAAAAAGATGAATTATTGCATTTAGCTGAGCGCTATCAAATGAATGTTGCAAAGGTGATTGAGGAGCAGGCTAGCGGTTATACAATTGAACGTGATGGCATATTAGAAGTGCTAGATACAATTCGCGATGAACAAATTGATGTACTTCTCATACAAGATGAAACGCGCCTTGGTAGAGGGAATGCGAAAATTGCATTAATGCACTGTTTACATAAAGAGGGAATAAAAGTATATACGCATACGCATAATGGAGAATTAGAACTCTCTGACTCTGATTCGATGGTGCTAGATATAATTGGGATTGTTGAAGAGTATCAAAGAAAGATCCACAATTTGAAAATTAAACGTGGCATGCAAAGAGCGGTAGAGAAAGGATTTCGTCCGGAGAATAATTTGAAAAATCGTCATTTAAGTATAGGGCGTGAGAAAAAAGAAGTGCCAATTGAGGAAATTGTACGTTTACGCCGAAATGAATTAACTTTTGAAGAAATTGCAGCGACGCTTCGCGGCTTTGGGCATAACGTTTCAAAAGCGACGGTACATCGTAGATATGTAGAGTATACAAAGCAATTGCTTGATAAAGAGGACTAACTATTGTATGATAATAATCAGTTTTGAGTAAAAGGGGGATTCGAGATGCAAAGTCACGAACTCATTGAACGCATTAACTTCTTAGCGAAAAAAGCAAAAGCTGAAGGTTTAACTGAAGAAGAACAACGTGAGCGCCAATCGCTACGTGAACAATATTTAAAAGGATTTCGTCAAAATATGTTAAACGAACTTAAAGGAATTAAAGTTGTTAACGAAGAAGGTACTGATGTTACACCGGCGAAATTAAAAGCTTTAAAAAAGCAAGATAATGCAAAATTAAACTAAAAGATGGGCAAAGCCCATCTTTTTTATTTATTATATCCGTTATTTAATAACTTTCCAGTTGTTATTGACTGTTGCTTCTATCTTTTTATGTTTCAAAATATAATTAGCAATCAGTTCAGACATATCTGTTGGTATGTCTTTTATTACGGGCTTATTTTGGAACATAAAGAAGTTTCCTCCGCCGCTAGCGCGATAATTATTCATAACGACTTCATATTCTTCATCCATATTAAGAGGAATGCCTTTGCATTGTAAAGATTCTACTCTCTCGCCAATAGGTTTGGAAATGTTTAATACGTACGAAATCCCTTCCCACATATCGTAATTATAGTGTTGCGGCTTTGGTTCTATGAAGGTAGGGTTTACGATAATATCTCCATCTGCATTTAATGTGAAATAAGAAGCAGAGAGTTCAAGGGCATCTTTTATATCTGCTCCAGTTATTCTAATTACTTGTAATGTATTTGGATAAATATAATTAGAAACGATGTCACGCATTGTTACATGATCAGGGAAACCTGGAGATGTATTATGAAATAAGCTTGTACAAGAAATAGAAACATTAGCTATATCCATCTGTATGTTATTTATAAATTCAATAAAAGGATGGTCTTGCAAACGAGTTTGCATAGCGTCTGAAATTTGCATGTCTCCATAGATTAGTCCAATAGGTTGATCGAGCCAATTTTGTGTTTTCTCTTCATAATCGGCAACTAAGGAAAGAATATGTTGGTCCGCCGTAATTCCTTGCACAGGAAATAATTGTGAATAACTCTCTTTTTTTATCCATTTTTTTTCTGTTTTTTTGAATGTTACTGTTATTTTTCCAATGGAGTGTCCATTGCATCCAGTCTGTAAAATTGTTACACCATTTATTACGGTGTGAGCGATTTCCCGGTGTTGGTGGCCTGTTAGTAAAATATCTATTCCTTCAATTTCATGACACATTGCATATCCTTGGTTTTCACCTGTTAAAACTTCGGTCGGTACCCCGGTTTGTAGATCGCGTTCAAATCCTCCGTGATACGCTACGACTAATAAATCTGGTTTCTCGTGTTCGTGAATGTAAGAAACCCACTTTTTTGTTGTTTCTAATGCATCTTCAAATTGTAAATCTTGAATGTGATGGGGTTGTTCCCAATTAGGAATGTAATGTGTTGTCACCCCTAAAATAGCAATTTTTATATTTGATTCAATATGTTTTATTATATATGGTTTCCCGAAATAAGGTTCTTTGCTGTTTTTATCTAAAATATTTGCTGATAGATACGGGAAGTTCGCAGTAGAAATAGCATTGTTTAATACGCCCATTCCATAATTAAATTCATGATTCCCAATCACTGCGGCATCATACCGTAAATAGTTCGCTAATAAGGACATTGGATTTTTCTTATCTTTTTCATATGTAGCGTAATGATAAGTGAAGGGTGTTCCTTGTATGAAGTCACCGTTATCAATTAAAAGGACGTTTCTATTTTGGGAACGTTCTTTTTTTATAAGAGTAGAAATTTTAGCTAAACCAATTTCAGCTTCGGAGTTATCTTGGTAGTGAATTGGATAAACAGTACCATGTATATCACTTGTTAATAAGATGTTTAAAGTTACAATTTGATTTTGATTCAATATCATTCACCTTTTCTATTGTTATCTACAAGTTAAGCATATCAAATATATGAAGGTAATTTTAATGAGAATGTATAGAATGTGTAAAGATTCTGTAAATAAGCAATTATTAATAAAAATGTGTGATATATTTCTTCATGTTTACGGAAGGAAATTTATAACAATAAAAATGGAGGCATTAATATGTTGAAAAAAGTTTTTGCAATGAGCACGACAGTTGTACTGGCGGCGGGATTATTAAGTGGCTGTGGAACGAAGGAATCAAGTGCAAGTAAAACTGAAGATACGAAAAAAGGTTATGTACCGAAGACTTTAAATGTTCAATTTGTTCCTTCTCAAAATGCAGATACGCTAGAGGCGAAGGCGAAACCATTGGAAAAGCTATTAAGTGATAAATTAAATATTCCGGTCAAAGTTAGTATTTCAACGAATTACAATACAATTGTAGAAGCGATGGCATCTAAGCAAGTAGATGTAGGCTTTTTACCCCCAACAGCGTATGTGTTAGCGCATGAGAAAAAGGCTGCAAACGTAATTTTACAAGCACAACGTTTTGGAGTAGATGATGAAACAGGAGCTCCTACAAAAGATTTAGTAGACTTTTATAAATCTGAGTTTGTAGTTAAGAAAGATTCAAATATTAACAGTGTAAAAGATTTAAAAGGTAAAAAAATTGGTTATCAAGATGTAACGTCATCAGCGGGATATGTATGGCCTGCGGCAGTATTGTTAAAAGAGGGAATTGATCCGCTAAAGGATGTGAAACCTGTTACATTAAAAGGTCACGATCAGTCGCTTATTGCGCTTTTAAATGGTGATGTAGATGCAGCTGTTGTATTCCAAGATGCTCGTAATATTGTGAAAAAAGATTATCCGAATATATTCGATCAAACGAAAATAGTGAAATTTACAGAGAAAATTCCAAACGATACGATTTCGGTACGTTCTGATTTAGATGCAGAGTGGAGTAAGAAATTACAGGACGCTTTCATTGAAATAGGAAAGAATGAGGAAGGTCACAAAATCATAAAAGAAGTATATTCACATGAAGGCTATATTAAATCTGATGATAGTAAATTTGATATCGTTCGTGAATATGGAAAGAAAGTAAAAACGCAATAATACATATGGAAATGGCAGCTAACTGGAATGATATGTTTTCAGTTAGTTTGCCGTTTTGAATACATAGAAGGTAGGTAAGATATGTGATAGAGTTTCGAAATGTCTCCAAAGTGTATCCGAATGGTACAAAAGGATTAAATAATATAAACTTGAACATTCAAAAGGGTGAATTTGTTGTAATGGTAGGGCTGTCCGGGGCTGGAAAGTCTACACTTCTCAGATCGGTAAATCGACTTCATGAGATTACAGAAGGCGAAATTATGATTGAAGGGGAGTCTATTACTGCTGCGAAAGGAAAAGGCTTACGACGCATGCGCCGAGATATTGGTATGATTTTTCAAAGCTTTAACCTTGTAAAGCGATCAACGGTATTGAAAAATGTATTAGCTGGCCGTGTTGGTTATCATTCGACATTGCGTACAACGTTAGGTCTATTTCCAAAAGAAGATTTGGAGCTTGCCTTTCAATCGTTAAAAAGGGTGAATATTTTAGAAAAAGCATATGCGCGAGCGGATGAATTATCAGGAGGACAACAGCAACGTGTATCGATTGCTAGAGCATTAGCGCAAGAAGCAAAAATCATATTGGCAGATGAACCTGTTGCATCGTTAGATCCACTAACAACAAAGCAAGTATTAGATGATTTGAAAAAAATCAATGAAGATTTTGAAATTACAACAATTGTAAACTTACATTCTATTGATTTAGCTAGGCAATATGCGACACGCATTATTGGGTTACATGCAGGGGAAATTGTTTTTGACGGTTCAGTAGAAGAGGCAACGGATGAAAAATTTGCTGAAATTTATGGAGACGTAGCGCAGAAAAGTGAATTGTTAGAGGTGGCAGTTAAATGAGTGACGTGACGATATATTCGAAAGCGATACCGAAGCCGCCGAGTAAGTTGAAACATATGTTGACGTTTATTCTAGTCATTTTACTGTTGTGGGGAAGTAGTGTACAGGTCGACGCATCATTTTCAAAACTAGTAATTGGTTTTCCTAATATGATGGATTTATTAAAAGAGATGGTGCCGCCAGATTGGAGTTATTTTCAAGTTATTACAACAGCGATGTTAGATACAATACGTATGGCGATTATTGGGACGACTTTAGGAGCGATTTTAGCTATTCCACTGGCACTATTTGCGGCAAGTAATGTGTTTACTAGTACATTCTTGTACGGTCCAGCTCGATTGGTTTTAAATTTTATCCGAACGATACCAGATTTATTATTAGCGGCAATTTTCGTAGCTATTTTTGGAATAGGACCACTTCCAGGTATTTTGGCTCTTACTTTTTTCTCAATTGGGCTTGTGGCAAAATTATTGTATGAGTCAATTGAATCGATTGATCCAGGTCCATTAGAAGCGATGACAGCAGTAGGAGCAAATAAAGTACAATGGATTGTGTATGGGGTAATTCCGCAAGTGAAAGCACATTTTGTCTCCTATGTTCTTTATACATTTGAGGTGAACGTACGTGCGGCAGCTGTTTTAGGTTTAGTAGGGGCAGGCGGTATTGGGTTATATTATGATCGTACACTTGGATTTTTACAATATGAACAAACTGCCTCTATTATTATCTATACTCTTGTTGTTGTATTGTTAATTGATTATGTAAGTACATTGTTGCGGGAGAAATTATAATGAGTAAAACGACGTTAATCGTACCAAAACCGAAGAAACCGAGTATGTATCGCTGGTTTATTTTTATAGCACTTGCATTTGTTTATGTATGGGCTTTTTCAGGAGTCCAGTTAGAGGGTATAAAGGATACGGCAGGAGAAATTACAAAAGCAATTATGACAGGTGTATTGAATCCAGATTGGTCGTATGTATCTTTGCCAGATGGTGAAGATTTATTACATGGTTTAATTGATACGTTGGCAATTGCGATATTAGGTACATTTATTTCTGCCTTTTTATCTGTTCCATTCGCTTTTTGGGCAGCAACGAATATGAGCAGTGGGAAATTAACTTCAGGAACTGGAAAATTTGTACTTAGTTTTGTTCGTACATTTCCTGAACTAGTTATGGCTCTTTTATTTATAAAAGCTGTTGGACCAGGCTCTTTTGCCGGAGTTCTAGCTTTAGGGTTACACTCTATTGGGATGTTAGGAAAACTATATTCAGAAGGAATTGAAAATATAGATAAGGGACCGACGGAAGCGTTAATAGCAACAGGCGCGAATCGTTTTCAAATACTTTGGTATGCAGTATTACCACAAGTATTACCGGATTTTCTATCGTATACGTTATACAGGTTCGAAATTAATGTGCGATCAGCTGCTATTTTAGGTGTTATTGGAGCAGGTGGGATTGGTACGCCTCTAATTTTTGCACTGAGTTCACGCAATTGGTCTCGTGTGGGTATTATTTTATTGGGCATCATTTTAATGGTCATTATCATTGATTATATTTCAAGTTCGATACGGAAGAAAATTGTATAATTTATTTTAAGCACCTATAAAAGGTGCTTTTTTTATAATAAGAATAATAAATGTGAGCAATAGGGGGGATAATTTGGCTTTACAGCATGAGTTTGTATTTGTTTCAAATGAAAAAAGATTAGATTTTAAAGGTATAGATTGGATTGAACTTTGTTTTCTATATAAGAAAGAGGCAACGATAGATGAGTGTGTTGTATTAAGTGATGAGCTAATCGTATATCTATTAGATTTCATCCATTGGATTCCGACTTATTATCCAGCAAAAAGAGAAGAAGGATTCGGAATTCACTATTATGGTATTACGAAAATAGAACAGCAAGGGGCAGTGATAGCAGAACAGTTATTTGGTTCGCTCGTTAGCATGTTTTCTTTAGCGCCAGAAATAATCGAGTTGACAGGACAATTTCAATGGGAAAATGATAATAATACGGATGGAGAATATGAAAGATACGTATTTAATCGAGATAAAGTATGCCAAGATTTACAGTCGTTTATTCGTTTGCTTCGTAGAGTGAAAAATGGGGAAGGATATATTGTGCATTATGGAATTTAAAATTGATGAATAAATATACAGATAATTCCCTTTCTTTTTAAAATAAAAACAATGAAAAAGTATGTCATATTGAATGCCCATACATTCCCGAAATCATTGATTTTTTTATGGAAAACCAAAAAAATATCAACATATTTGTCGATACATGTTGTATAATCTTGCGTGGGAAGCTATCATATAAATGTATAAAACGTTTACTAATATAAGCGAAGGGAAGAATAGCATGTCACATTCAATCGAACAACTTTCTATCAACACGATTCGCACATTATCCATCGATGCGATTGAAAAAGCAAACTCTGGTCACCCAGGAATGCCAATGGGTGCAGCACCAATGGCTTATACATTATGGACTCAATTTATGAAACACAATCCAAATAACCCAACGTGGTTTAACCGTGATCGTTTCGTATTATCTGCAGGTCATGGTTCAATGTTATTATACAGCCTACTTCACCTATCTGGTTATGATGTAACAATGGATGACTTAAAGAACTTCCGTCAATGGGGAAGCAAAACTCCAGGACATCCTGAGTACGGTCATACAGCAGGTGTAGATGCAACTACTGGTCCACTTGGACAAGGTATTGCAACTGCTGTAGGTATGGCAATGGCTGAAAGACATTTAGCTGCTAAATATAACCGTGATGCGTATAATGTAGTAGATCATCATACATACGCTATTTGTGGTGATGGAGATTTAATGGAAGGCGTTTCTGCTGAAGCATCTTCATTAGCTGCTCATTTACAATTAGGTCGTCTTGTTGTGTTATACGATTCAAACGATATTTCATTAGATGGCGATTTAAATCGTTCATTCTCTGAAAGTGTAGAAGATCGTTACAAAGCATACGGATGGCAAGTAATCCGTGTTGAGGATGGAAACGATATTGAAGCTATCGCGAAAGCAATCGAAGAAGCGAAAGCTGACGAAAAACGCCCAACGCTAATTGAAGTAAGAACGACAATTGGTTTCGGTTCTCCAAACAAATCAGGAAAATCAGCTTCACATGGTTCTCCACTTGGTGTAGACGAAACAAAATTAACGAAAGAAGCATACGCTTGGACTGCTGAGCAAGACTTCCATGTAGCAGAAGAAGTATATGACAACTTCCGTAAAACAGTACAAGATGTTGGTGAAACTGCGCAAGCAGCGTGGAATACGATGCTAGGTGAATATGCACAAGCATACCCAGAATTAGCAAACGAACTGCAAGCAGCAATGAATGGTCTTCTTCCAGAAGGTTGGGAGCAAAACTTACCAACTTATGAATTAGGATCAAAAGCAGCAACTCGTAATTCTTCAGGTGCTGTAATTAATGCAATTGCAGAGTCTGTACCATCATTCTTCGGTGGATCTGCTGACCTTGCTGGTTCTAACAAAACATACATGAATAACGAAAAAGACTTTACAAGAGCTGATTACAGCGGTAAAAACATTTGGTACGGTGTACGTGAATTCGCAATGGGTGCAGCAATGAACGGTATTGCACTACATGGTGGTTTAAAAACTTACGGTGGTACATTCTTCGTATTCTCTGACTACTTACGTCCAGCAATTCGTCTTGCGGCATTAATGCAATTGCCAGTAACGTATGTATTTACACACGACAGTATCGCTGTTGGTGAAGATGGTCCAACACATGAACCAGTTGAGCAATTAGCAGCGCTTCGTGCAATGCCAAATGTATCTGTGATTCGTCCAGCTGACGGTAACGAATCTGTTGCGGCTTGGAGATTAGCTTTAGAATCTACAAAAACACCAACTGCTTTAGTATTAACTCGTCAAGACCTTCCAACATTAGAAGGCGCAAAAGACGATACGTATGAAAAAGTAGCAAAAGGTGCCTATGTAGTTTCTGCAAGCAAGAAAGAAACAGCTGATGTAATCTTACTTGCATCTGGATCTGAAGTAAGTCTAGCTATTGAAGCACAAAAAGCTCTAGCAGTAGACGGCGTTGACGCAGCTGTTGTCAGCATGCCATCTATGGATCGCTTTGAAGCTCAAACAGCTGAGTACAAAGAATCTGTATTACCAAAAGCAGTAACAAAACGTTTCGCAATTGAAATGGGTGCTACATTTGGATGGCACCGTTACGTGGGTCTTGATGGAGATGTGTTAGGTATCGATACATTCGGTGCTTCTGCTCCTGGTGAGAAGATTATGGAAGAGTATGGATTTACTGTAGAGAACGTTGTTCGTAAAGTAAAAGAAATGCTTTAATGATTTTAGAAAAATCTCTCCGGCATGGAGAGGTTTTTCTATGTAAATGAGTTTTTTCGACAGAAAAAGTTTTTTATCTCTCCGCAGTCAGACAATCATTGCAAAATTTCTTCTATATAATGAAGGGAAAAGGTTGTCCAGATTGGGAGGCGAAAGATGAAAACGTATGAATTGTATTTAATTCAAGAGGATATTGCGAGAGCTTACTTTGGTCGTGAATATTTGTTTTTTGATTTATTTGCTCGATTTTCAGAATCTGGGTCCCTTTCAGAGAAAAAAGTGTTATATAAACAAATGATGTATATAACGATGCCATTACAAGTAATGAAAATTCATCATAAATTAGAACAAGCTTTGCGTGTTCTTGGTAAATATGATCGAACACATCATACACATACACTTTATACAGGAGCCGAATACGGCGAAATAATGGTGAAACCGCACTATATTCGCATGAATACCTCTGGAAACGTTTCTATGGAAACGACTTTCTTTGAGGTGTTAAGAAAGTGTGAATTAACATTTTTAGCTATGGATTATGAAAATACAAAGTACGGATGGCTGAATCCTCTAAAACAAGTACGAACATATGTGTAAAAAATGTCGAATTGTATCTTGTCTTATTGAAAAGGTTTTAGTACACTGTAAGGTAGACAACATGAAGGAGGAAAATATATGCCGATTTGGTTAGGTATTCTAGTGGGCGTAGTAGCACTAGTAGCAGGCGTGGCGTTAGGATTTTTCATTGCCCGCAAATACATGATGAACTACTTAGAAAAAAATCCACCAATTAATGAACAAATGTTAAAAATGATGATGATGCAAATGGGACAAAAACCTTCCCAAAAGAAAATCAATCAAATGATGAGCGCGATGAGCAAGCAACAAACAAAATAAGCGCTAAAGGGCACTCGATAAGAGTGCCCTTTCCTATTGGATTTTTCGAAGTGTTTAAAACTTTTAAGAATTCAGTATTTTTGGTAAACTGAAAACATCGCTCATTTTAAGGGAGGAGGATAAAAATGAAGGTATTTATTAATTTAGCATGGTTTTTTAAACAAGAAAAACGAGCGTACATAACCGGAATTATTATGTTATTTGGTGTCGCGCTTCTTGAACTCGTAGCCCCGAAAGTACTAGGTATTGTAGTAGATGAAATTAATAATGGAACATTAACATCTGACAAATTGTTGAAGTGGGTTATTCTGTTAGTAGTTGTAGGGGTTACTATGTACATATTACGTTATTTATGGCGTATTATGATCTTTGGGTCTTCATTAAAATTAGCCCGTCAATTACGAAAGAATTTATATGAACATTTTACAAAGATGAGTCCATCTTTTTATCAATCACGTCGTACTGGAGATTTGATGGCGCATGCGACCAATGATATTCAGGCGATTCAACAAACTGCTGGAGCGGGGGTTTTAACGCTTGTTGATTCATTAGCGGTAGGGGGGTGTGTACTCGTAGCGATGGGCTTTACAATTAGTTGGAAGTTAACATTGTTAAGCTTAATTCCAATGCCGATTGTAGCGATTTCGACAAATTATTATGGAACGTTATTACATAAAAGGTTTCATAAAGCGCAGCAAGCGTTTTCGGAAATCAACGATAAAGTACAAGAGAGTATGAGTGGGATGAAGGTAATTCGATCACTTGGACAAGAGAAAGAAGATTTACAAGCATTTCGAAAAAAATCAGAAGATGTCGTACATAAAAATATGTTAGTCGCACGTATTGATTCGTTGTTTGATCCGACAATCTCTCTTATCGTTGGATTTTCTTTTTTAATTGCAGTATGTTACGGGTCAGTATTAGTTGTGAGGGGTGAATTAACTGTAGGTGATCTCGTTACATTTACAACGTATTTAGGTACCCTCGTTTGGCCAATGTTAGCCTTTGGATGGTTGTTCAACATTATGGAGCGTGGGCGTGCTTCGTATGACCGTGTAGAAAAAATTCTCTCGCAAAAATCAGATGTAGTAAATAGAGAAGATGCTGTGCATACAATAGCGAGCGGTGATGTTACATTTGCGGTTGATTCATTTTCATATAAGAAAAATGAATTGTCACAGCTAATAGATGTTCACTTTGATTTGAAGAAGGGTGAAACACTAGGAGTTGTCGGCCGTACAGGTGCGGGGAAAACGACGTTATTAAAATGTTTAATCCGTGAGTATGATCATTTTAATGGTGAATTAAAAGTTGGGGAGCGGGATATTCGTGATGTAACACTTTACGGTGTTCGTTCTGCCATTTCATATGTGCCGCAAGATCATTTTTTATTTTCAGCGAGTATTGGGGAGAATATTGCCTTCGGAAAGGCGGATGCTGCATATAATGAAATTACCCGGGCTGCAGAGATTGCTTGTATTCATAATGACGTCCTCCAATTTTCAGAAGGGTATGAAACAGTAGTAGGAGAAAGAGGCGTTTCGTTATCTGGAGGTCAAAAACAGAGAATTTCTATTGCGCGTGCTTTATTAACAGATGCTGAAATTTTAATTTTGGATGATTGTTTATCAGCAGTAGATGCAAAAACAGAAGAAACGATTTTAAATGCATTAAAGAGGGAAAGAGCAGGAAAAACAACGATTATTACTGCTCATCGTTTAAGTGCAATTCAACATGCCAATCTTATTCTTGTTGTGGATGAGGGTAGAATTGTGCAACGAGGTACACATGAGCAATTAATGGAAGAAAACGGTTGGTATAAAGACATGTATGAGAGCCAACAGTTAGAAGCATTAGTCGAGAAAGGAGGCGTATGATGACTAAGAAGAAGCGGAGTGATTTAAGTAGATTACTTTCTTATATGAAGCCATATAAAGGATTGCTATCTTTAGCATTTATCTTTTTAGTTGGTGCAACTGTCACTGAAATGATGGGGCCTTTTTTAATTAAACAATTTCTTGATGAACACTTAGTACCACGTAACTTTGATCAATCAGCACTTGTTACACTATTTGTAGTGTATCTTATTGCTCATTTATTAAAAGTATTATTTACGTATTTAGACTTATTGTATTTTCAAAATATCGCTTTTAAAATTGTTCAAGATATGCGTGTTGAAGTATATGATCATGTTCAAAAATTGTCATTAAGCTTTTTTGATCGTACGCCGATTGGTACGCTCGTATCGCGCATAACGAATGATACGGAAGCAATTAAAGATTTTTATGTAAGTGTATTGTCCACATTTGTCAAAAATGTAGTCTTTTTAATAGGTATTGTAGTAGCAATGTTTTTATTAAATGTAAAATTAGCTCTATTTTCTCTCGTATTAATTCCGATAATGTTTGCAATTATGGTGCTATATCGTCGGAAAAGTGCAGCCTTTTATTTAGAAGTACGTAATCAATTAAGCGTGTTAAATGCAAAGTTAAATGAGTCCATTCAAGGAATGAATATTGTTCAAGTGTTCAGACAAGAAAAGCGTATGAGAAAAGAGTTTGAAGAAGTGAATAATAAACATTATAGTGCAGGGCGGCGGACGTTAAAGTTAGACGCGTTACTTTTACGTCCAGCAACTGATTTAGTTCATATTGTGGCTATTGCGTTAGTACTTGGTTTATTTGGAATTGATGCTTTGAAGAGTCCTGTTGAAGTAGGAGTTCTATATGCGTTTGTTAATTATATACATCGTTTCTTCCAGCCTGTAAATGAGATGATGATGAAATTATCATTTTTCCAACAGGCACTTGTTTCATCATCACGTGTATTTCATTTAATGGATGAGAAAGATTTAGCACCAGTTCAAAAAGGGGATGGGAATCCTCAAGTCGTTAATGGAGAAATTGAATTTAAAAATGTTACTTTTTCGTATGATGGAAAACGTGATGTTTTAAAAAATGTATCTTTTCACGTGAAACAAGGGCAAACGGTTGCTTTCGTTGGGCACACTGGTAGCGGAAAAAGTACCATTATGAATTTGTTAATGCGATTTTATAATATTAAGTCCGGAAATATTGTAATAGATGGTGTAGATTTAGAGAAATTTGAAGAACAAGAAATTAGAAAGAAAATAGGACTCGTATTGCAAGATGCATTTTTATTTGCGGGAAATGTAAAACAAAATATACGTATGTATAATGAAGAAATTACGGATGAAGAAGTAAAAGAAGCGGCACAATTTGTGCAAGCGAATACGTTTATTGAGAAATTACCAGAGCAGTATGAAACGGAAGTAGTAGAAAGAGGAGCCGCTTTTTCTAGTGGTCAACGACAATTAATTGCCTTTGCTAGAACGATAGCAACGAATCCGAAAGTATTAGTATTGGATGAAGCAACAGCTAATATTGATACAGAAACAGAAGATGCGATCCAAACCGCATTACAGCAAATGCGAAAAGGGAGAACGACTATAGCAATTGCGCACAGATTATCTACAATTCAAGATGCAGATCAAATTTTTGTTATGCATGATGGAGAAATAGTAGAAAGAGGTACACATCAAGAATTACTGAGTGAGCAAGGGTTGTATTATAATATGTATTTGCTTCAAAATAAAGGAAGTTTACAAAAGGCCTTGTAGAATTACAAGGTCTTTTGACTGTGCGCGAAATTTTTACAAAAAATATACGAATAACATAGTATAATGTAGTAGAAATGTGTATGGAAAATAGTAGGGAATGAAATAAAGGAGAAAAAATATGGATTATGTGCTAATAGGTGTAATTTTATTATTATTAGCTGCAGTATTCGTGCTGTTTTATAAAAATAAACAGCTAGAATCAGAGAGTCAGCAAGTAGAATTTGAAAAGAAACAAGCAATTGAAACGTACGAAAATGAAATTGCAGCTACGGTTACAGAACATAAAGAACAACAAAATACATTGAAAAATATGGAACAGAAGAAATACAATGATTTACAAATAAGTGCAGCTAGAGAACTTGAAAATATGCGTATGATGAAAAATCAATTAGCTGTGCAACATAGTAAAGAACGCAGTGAAATGCAAGAAAAACATAGTAACGAAATACACATGTTTCAAGAGTTAATTGCAGATTTGCGAGAGTATACGAAAAGCGGAGCTGAAGTGAGTACACACGAAACATTACAATATATGAAACGTGGTTTCGTAGAGCAAGGCATAATACTAGATAATGAATTTCATATTATGCCGAATGTTTTTATTAGAAATCAGCATGGAGGAAATGATCTTCGAATTCATCATCTCGTCTTAAGTAAAACGGGTATGTATGTACTTGAGACGAAAGAATGGACAGGGAAATTAATTCACGGCTTAACGAAAGAAAATGCTAGTATATATTCATTTATGATTGATGAAATTGGCAATTATCAACAAGAGATGGAGAAAGAAGAGACGTTTGCATACATTACAGGTGAAGATTCATTAACGATACAAGTGAAAAATGAAGGGAATCCAGTATATAGAGCGAAGAAACTATCGCATATTCTATGCAATTGTTTGAAAGAAGTGCAAGTTGATATTGTAAAGGAAAACGTAAAACCGATTGTATATTTTTATAATGAGAGCGGGAAAGAAGTGCTGGATCTTTCTGAAGAAAAAACGCCGAGATTAAAAGATAGAGAGCAAATTGTAACGTTCTTCAGAAATGAGATCTTAACAGGGAAAGTAATATATACAGAGCAAGAGTTAGAAAAACTTCGAGAAATCATTAAACGAATGAATTATATAATGAATTAAAAAGAGGTGGGCTTTCTGAGTGCTATATTAAGGGGGATTTTGTATGTTTACTTTTGTTTGTATGTACTAATGTATATTGCGTTTATTTTTATTATTGATATGGTACATACGTCATTAAGTGTCACGAGCATTTTGGTAGTAGTCATGCCATTTTTTTTATTAGTTATGATTCAAAAGTCTATCTTATATGTTTCTAAAAATCGTAATGAAGAAAAGAAGCAAATGTCGGGAGTGGTAATAGTAGCACTCATTCCATTAATAGTGTGTACTGCACAATTGAGTATGAATACATACACTTCAAAGTTTAATCAAGATCGGTGGTTACATGCCGAAGAGAAACGGGTACATATGGTAGATAATCTAATACAAAAATATAAATTAACAGGAAAATCAAATGAAGAAATTACAAAATTATTAGGAACGCCTACTGAAACGAGAAATGGAGAAGACGGGGTTATCACTTCGTACTATCTGGGAACTGAACGTGGCTTTATTCCTATAGATAGTGAACATCTTGTTTTACAATTTGATAGAGATGGTAAAGTTATGGAATATAAGGTGCAAAGAGATTAAAGAACCGTAGAGAAGCTATATATTATAGCTTCTTTTTTATATTCCAATATAGTAAATGTAGGCAAATAGTAGTGATTCCTATCTATACGAATTGGGATGAGTCTGTTATATTGTAAATGGTTATGTTACTTAATAGTTTACTAGACAACCTATATTTTGGTTAAGGAGGGGGAATTTAACACGAATTTAATTACGGCGTGTTAAGTATTATGATGAAAAAAAGATTTTATAATGTTTTAGCTGCATCGATTGTATTTGGTACGGTAACGATTCCAAATTATTCCTATGCTAATGAGCTTGAAAAAACAGTAGCAGTTTCAACTGATGAACAAGCTTTAAAAAGTATTGAAAACCATATGAAGGATGAAGATGGTCGTGGAGAGGACAAGGGAGTAATAAATGAAGTACAAGGTGAGTTTCTGGTACATATAGTGAAAGAAGTACCTTTATACGATTCTAGTAATTTTCAAAAAGAGACAGGGGTTCACATTTCGAACCAAGTTGTAAAAGCTGAGAAGAGAAAAGGAAACGCTTACTATGTTCGAACTTCATCTGGAACTGGGTGGATAGAAAATAGTGAGGGCAATGTAGAAATTAAAGAAATTCACCCTTTATCAAATGAAAAGTTGATTATTAATGAAGAAACCTCTACTTACTCTGAACCATTTACTTCATACAAAGAAGGGAATGTATTGAAGCCACAAACTATCCAAGTAATTGGGCAGGCTGGAGAATGGTTCCAAGTAAAAATAAATAATGAGATGAAATGGATTTATTCACCTTCAGCAAAATTTGAAGGAACAAAGGCTTCGCTTATTCAAGAGATGGCACCAACACGTACAAAACGTGCAGCAGTTATGTATGCTGCACCAATAGAAGAGAAAACAACGGATATTTATGGTGTAACTTTAAAAGAAATGATTGTGCCGAAAGGAAATGAAAATATTCGTCCAGGTTATGCGATGAAGCCAAAATATATTACGATTCATGAGACAGATAATTACAGTGTTGGGGCAAATGCTAGAAATCATGCATTATATTTATATAACCAAGCAACGGGAACGGAAGATCGTTCAGCGTCTTGGCACTTTACGGTAGACGATAAAGAGATTTATCAACACCTTCCATTAAACGAAAATGCTTGGCATGCCGGAGATGGAGCAGAAGGAACTGGAAATCGAGAATCCATTGCGATTGAAATTGCTGTAAACGAAGATGGTGATTATAATAAAGCTGTTGAAAATGCTCGCAAATTAGCAGCTTATTTAATGGGAGAATTACATATTCCTATAGAAAATGTGAAGAAGCATCAATTTTGGAGTGGTAAAAATTGCCCAGCCATTATGATTAAAAACAATGCGTGGGAACCATTTTTACAAGGAACAAAAGCTTATTATGATGCGAACCATAAAGATGATATAACAGGCGGTTGGTACGAAGCAGACATTCGTGAATTAGATAAACGTGGCATTATGGTTGGAGACGGGAAAGGTTCTTATTGGCCAGAGCGTCTCGTAACGCGTGGTGAATTTGCAAATTTCATTTCAAGATCATTGCAGTTACCTGAAGGGTCATCGAATTTTAATGATTTAAATACAGCACATCCATCGCTAATAGACGGTATTAATCGTGCAGCAAGTGCCGGGATAATAAGTGGTCGAGGAAATGGGACATTTGCTCCAAATGATACGATTAAACGAGATGAAGCTGTTATCATGATTGACCGTGCACTGCAATATAAAAAAATTAAAGGTAACTTAGTTCCGTTACCATTCTCGGATCAAGATTTAGCATATGATAAACAAGCTGTACAACGTGTTTATGGATTAGGTATTGTAAAAGGAAATGAAAATAATGAATTTATGCCGAAAGGTTCTGCAACGCGTGGAGAATCGGCAGCATTTATTAATAGAATGTTAAAAGTAATAGAAAGTAAATAATGAAAAAGCATTCGCGATTGCGAGTGCTTTTTTATTTTTCAATACGTTACGGAAGGGAGAGAAGAGTTTTAGGGGGAATAAGGAATGAAAGCGGAGGTGATGCATATATATAGATGCATTGGGTTATTTTTACCGTGCATAAACGGGTAGCCCGATTATAATCCGTGCGGAGTGGAACGAAGCTCTACTGATTACAGTTTTACTATATCATATTGTATAAATGAAAAGGAGGTAAGACGGTGAAAGCTATACCGACTGATGTCCTAAGTAAAGAATTGATGGAAAGAGAAGGGGTTATATCTATTACAGTAAAGGAATTTGAAAAGATAGAAGTAGCTGGAGTAGTAGTCGCTGGTCCTGCGGTAATTTTGATTAATCAAGACTAAGTACATAGCATCAATTTAGAAAAATATGAAAAGCATCCGCCCAGGGTGCTTTTTATTTGTATGGCTTTGAAGTGTTCACCAATTATGACACCTATGCTATTGATGGAATAAAAATAATATAGCAAACTAATATGTTTTACGAATGAATTATGTAAGTAATTCATATTTCCCATATAAAAGGATTTGTTTTAATATAATGAGTGTAAAGTTCGAGTATTCGAAGTGCTACTTGAATTATATCCCTATCCCTTTTCTAAAAATGCGAACAAGTTTTGCCCTATTCTATTCAATAATTAATTGCATAGAAATATATTGTTCGATGACCATTATGGAACGTACATAATGGGAAAATCCCGATCCTTAAAGAGGATGCCCCTAATCTTCATGTGAAAATATGATCGGATATGAAAGCTGACCAATTTATGGTCAGCTTTCTTTTTGTTCAAAAACTATTTCTTCTTTAATTTCTGTTTGTAATAATAAAGCTTTTCCGAAACGACGTTTACATTCCGCACGCACTTTTTCAATGGCTAGTAGCTGAGTAGTGGCGGGAACTGTTACGATAGCTTGGC
The DNA here is from genome assembly GCF_008923725.1 of Bacillus sp. CH140a_4T. GTDB lineage: Bacteria > Bacillota > Bacilli > Bacillales > Bacillaceae_G > Bacillus_A. The sequence goes on along the minus strand of NZ_WBPF01000005.1, from coordinate 1,005,298 downwards.
GAGGTTTTCGATTTTCTTCACAAAAGACACATTCCACAACATATTTAGAAATCATATTTTCATCCTTCCGTTTTTAATTTCTAAGAAGGGATTGTCTATGAAGTTGATGTAAGTTTTCGTCATCGTTTTCCTTTTTTCCTCTTTTTTCAAGGGGAAAATAAAGAAGAAGACGAATAGTAGTAGGGGAGGGATGTATATGGAAAGATGGATAGGTTGTGCAGCAGTATGTGTAAATGAAAAAAATGAAGTTTTAATGGTGTTGCAAGGGCAAAAGGGTGAAGAAAAAAGGTGGTCTGTTCCAAGTGGCGAGCTTGAAAAGGGAGAAACACTAGAAGAATGTTGTATTCGAGAAGTTTGGGAAGAAACAGGTTACGATGTGGAAGTTGTAAATAAAATATACGAAAAAGAGGGTATTACATACGGATTTCCTGTATACGTTCATTATTATGTCGTTAAAAAAATTGGCGGTAGTATGAAAATCCAAGATCCTGATGAATTAATACATGAAATTGCTTGGAAGAAGATAGATGAAATGAAGGAATTAACGCTATCTTTCCCGGAGGATTATGAGATTTTAAATAAATATATAAATAAAAAAGCGAGTGTTTAAACACTTGCTTTTTCAATGTATCCACGATAAGAAAAGCGGTACGATAACTAAACTAGCTCCTGCTGTTAAAAGCATAGATAAACTTGCAATCGTTCCTTCTACAGGGCCGATTTCGAATGCTTTTGATGTACCGGTACCATTTGCGCTCGTGCCCAACATAATGCCTTTTGCGAGTGCTGTTTTAATACGACATATGCGTATGAGAGAAGGACCGAGCAATGCCCCTGTTAACGCAGTTAAAACAACAAATACTGCTGTTAATTGTGACATACCACCGATCATTTCTGAAATGGCCATTGCAATTGGTGTCGTTACAATATGAGGTGCTAAACTATGTTCTAACGATGAATCAATTTGAAAATAATTTGCTAGTAGTGCTGAAGTAATAACTGATAAAAATGAACCGACAATGACATTAAGTAAAATAGCTATTCCATGTTTCTTAAGTAAATCAAAGTATTTATAGATTGGCCATGCAAAAGCAACTGTTGCAGGCTTTAATAATTCTGTTAACCATTGACCGCCTGTTTCATATGTTTCATAAGGTGTGTCTAGTCCGAGTAATACAGCAATTAAAATAACAGGACAGACGAGAAGGGGAGAAAGTAAGCTCCAATTCCAGCGTTGATACATTTTTTTCGATATCCAATATGTGAATAGTGTTAATAGCAAACAAAGAAAGCCGATCATTGTGTTGATCCTTTCCGCTTTAGTAGCAATTCTGTTAAGAGTCCTGTAACGAGAGTGACACAAAGTGTACTAATCATAATAATTAAGATGAGATCGATTCCATATTGTGATAGTGTATCTTTGTAGCGTATGACAGCGACTGCAGAAGGAATGAAAAATAAAATAAGTTCTTTTAATAAAAAGTCTGCTCCGTCCTGTATCCACTCTTTTTTCACTAGGTTAAATTTTAACGATATTAATAATAAGAAAATACCGATTATACTTCCTGGAACTGGGAGGTGTGCCTGTTTTGCAATCCATTCGCCTGTCCAAGCGAAACAAAATAATAATAAAATTTGTCCGCTTAATTTCCACAATTTCATACAGTAACCACCTCTTTCTTTTTTTACATAAAAATTGTAAAAAAGAATTAACAATTTCTACTATACGTTCATTCGAAAAATTTGTCTAATATATAAATTATATGTTATTAATATATTAGATGTATTAATTGAAAGTGAAAAGGGTGTCCAAAATGGAATTACGGCATTTGCAATATTTTGTTGTAGTGGCAGAGGAGTTACACTTTGGACGAGCAGCTGCTCGTTTACAAATGACACAACCACCGCTTAGTCAACAAATTCAGCAATTAGAAAAAGAAATGGGAGTTATGTTATTTTCAAGAACGAAGAGAAAGGTTGAATTAACAGAAGCTGGAGAAATGTTTTTAAAAGAAGTAAAAAAAGCGTTCGAACAAATTGAAAAAGCAGTAGAAATCGCACAAAGTGCCCAAAGGGGAGAAGTGGGCTCTCTTTCAATTGGTTTTGTAGGTGCGGCGATATATGATATTTTACCATCTATCGTAAGGGAGTATAGAAAGAAATTTCCGAGAGTGTCTGTTGCACTACATGAACTGTCAACACCAGATCAGGTGCATGCACTTCACGATAACCGTATTGATATTGGTTTTTTACGTCCGCCAATTCCAACACAATTACTAGAATTAGAACCAATTCAAAGGCTTTCTTGTACGTTATGTTTACCGAAGGCACATCCACTTGCTGAAAAGGATGAAATACATATTGAAGATTTAAGAGACGAACCGTTTGTATTTATTACAAGGCCCGTATGGCCAGCGTTATACGATACAATTTTATCACTTTGCCGTGATGTAGGGTTTAGTCCACACATTGTACAAGAAGCGACGGAATATCAAACAGTTATGGGGCTTGTAGCGGCGGGAATTGGAATTACGGTAATACCTGTATCGGCGAATAAATTGTATAAAACAGAAGTCGTATATAAAGAGTTATATGATTCTAATTTTGTTGCAGAAATGTCAGTAGCTTACAAAAAAATGAATACAAATCCAGAACTTTTAGAGTTTTTAAAAATCGCAAGAGAGAAGAAAAGAATCGAAGTTGAGGATGATATTGATTAATTTATTTAAAAGTACACCTCATTAAACACTAAAGCGGAAATGCAATCCTATTGCATTTCCGCTTTAGTGTTCTTTTTTTAGTTCTATACTAAAGAGATAAAAATGTTCATTTTCTTGTAATAGTTGGTCAATAGTGTTTTTTTCCTCAAGCAGTGGCACTTTTACGGTTTCATTATTCGTTTTTATAATAGCCGTTAAAGTCGTTTTTTGATTGTATGTTAAGTTAATAGCAGATTGAATAGTAGTAGATGCAGAGCTAGTTACGACCGATGGTGTTTCTTCAGGAGAGAGCATGGAACTACCTTCAATATTAACATACCAATGTTTTTGCGTTTGTGCATCTTTATCGAGTTGGGATTGAGGTGGTAAAAAAGAAAGCTTTACTTTCTTTTCTGGAAAATGTGATGAAGCGATGTTGGCAATCTCTTTCACTTTTTTTCCATTTTGATAATAATCAATCGTAGCATGTATTTCATCTTTTTCATTTTTTAATGTAACGTTATAAAACATTCTATTTCCTTCTCCTATAGGAGTCATTTGTAGAATATCAGATTGTTCTTTTGTTAACTTATATGGTTTAACAGAGGCTACTTCATTATCTTTTAGTGGGCTACAACTAGTGAGGAATAATAACAAAATTGCTAGTAATTTTATACGCATGTAATACCCCCTTTTTTTAAAATTATATTCTAAATATGATTTTTTCCCCATTTTATTTTCTAGGACTAAAGACTTAGAAACAATTCAGATTGTAGTGCGATGTTTAAAATGTCATATTTTTATACACTAGTAGTATAGAATGAGTTTGTTATGAAGTAAGGTAGGGGAAGAACATATGTCTTTATGTCAGTTAGTGAGAAAAAATATAAGAACATTTGCTGCCAAAAGGATGAAGCAATTTATGTGGATTGCCATGAGTACTATGGTTTTGTTTTTTATGATATCGCTCCAATTTAATAAAGGGGCTATTGGGGAATTAGGGGCTACACTTTTATTTCAAATGTGTTTTTACACGCTGTTTCTTATATTCATTTTTATATGTATTTTTACTACATATAAAATAATGTTTTCTCTTCTGCAAGTGAGGAAAGAGGAAATTAAATCTTATGTAGCAGAGAATAGGAACGTACTATGTGTATTATGCCAGGAGCAATTATTCATTTATGGCACAGCGTTTGTTTTTGGATTAGTTAATGGGATGTTATTTTTGAAATTATTTACGATTATCTTTATGAAAATAGTAGGAATACAAGGAATAAATAGTGCACCAATTACAATATATGCAATAGTAGTTGTTAGTATAATTATGGTTGTTATCGTCCTATTATCGATGGTGCAATGTTTTCGATTTGTTCAAAGTTTACAGGATAAAAATTCGTTTCATTTCAAGGGAAAAGCATGAGAAATCATGCTTTTTTCTATTTTACACAGAAAAATAATCATGTTACAGTGTAAAGACCTGACAAAGAATGGGAAGGAAAGGTTGTATAGAATGACAAATGAACAATCAATTGTAAAGGTTGAGCGGTTAACGAAGCGAATCGGTTCAAAGACACTTGTAGAAAATATTAGTTTCGAAGTTAAAAAAGGTGAAGTAGTTGGTTTGCTTGGACCAAATGGTGCTGGAAAAACGACTTTAATGAGAATGATGGTCGGCATGATTCGTATGACAGAGGGCGAAGTTTGGATTGATGGTCAATCTGTAAAACAGCAATTTGAAAGTACTGCTTCGAAAATTGGAGCAGTAATTGAGACGCCGGAATTTTATCCTTTCTTGAGTGGCTATGAAAATTTAACATATTTCGGACGAATGAATGGTAACGTGACAGAAGAACGTATCGATGAAGTAGTGAAATTGTTAGGAATGGGACAAGTAATTGATCGTAAAGTAAAAGCATATTCACTCGGCATGAGACAACGTTTAGGTATAGCTCAAGCGCTTATACATGATCCAGATGTATTAATATTAGATGAACCAACGAATGGATTAGACCCTAGTGGAATACATGAAATGAGAATGTACATAAAGAAAATTGCGCATGAACAAGGAAAAGCGGTACTTGTATCTAGTCACTTACTTTCAGAAGTTGAATTAATGTGTGACAGAGTTATCATTATTCAGCACGGAGAATATGTCGCGACGCAAAATATTCAGCATAATCAAAGTGAAGAGATGGAGACAATCCGTATACGTGTAGATGATGCGAATAAAGCAGCAGAAATGTTAGAACAAGATGTTTTAATAAAAGGTAATGATCTACTTATTACCGTAAAAGATGAAGAAATCCCAAATGTTATTCGTACATTGCTTGAGAAAAACATTCAAGTGTATCGTGTATATGAAGAAAGAAAAACGTTAGAAGAGCAATTTTTAGAATTAACAGGGGGAAAAGATATTGTTTAATTTAGTGTATAACGAACTGTATAAAATATTTAAGCGAAAGCGAACGATTATTCCATTTGCAGTTATTGCAGTATTAATAATCGGATTAGGATGGGTTACGGTAAAGTATTTGGAACCGGAAACAAAAGGATGGAAAGCGGATTATACAGAAAGAACTGTAGAAATTGAGAAAAAGCTAGGCATGAAAAAAGAAGCTATTTTAGCAGAACGATCTGGGGACGAGCTTGTAAAGGAATATCAGCTTAAGATGAAGCATTTAGATACAGATACAGCACCGGCAAGTAGTTCCCCACTTTCTTTCATGAGAGATACAGGTTTTATCGTATTTCCAATATTGCTCCCGTTTATCCTCGTGTATGCAAGTACAATTTTTGCAAATGAATATAGCTGGGGAACATATAAATTTTTAACGATACGACCAGCAAGTCGATTTAAAATTTTGACAGCTAAATTTTTAGCAATCGTGATATTTGCAGCACTATTGTTTATATTTAATATGATTTTCTCCACATTATGTGGACTTGTTATTTATAAATTCCAGCAGCCTGCATGGAGCGAGTTTATTTTCCAAGACGGAAATATTATAAAACAAAATATTTTTGTAGAAGCTAGTAAGTATTATATTTTATCGTGGTTGCCGACTATTGTGTACGCAGCGTTTGCCTTTATGATTTCTGTGTTAACAAGATCTAGCGGAGGCGCGATTGGTATTTCACTATTTCTTGCTTTATCTGGAAACATTGCATTACTAGCAGCAACTAGATATGATTGGGCGAAATATTTATTGCCAGCAAACACAGATTTATACAGTATTGCAAAGAATGGAAGTTTTATTGATGGGGTAACGTTCCCGTTTGCTTCATGTATGTTATTACTGTATTTATTTGTATTTTTAAGCATTTCCTATACCGTATTTTTAAAACGTGATTTAACTTAATAAAAAGGAGCCGTTAAGTATTCTTAACGGCTCCTTTTTTATGCAAATTGTTTGAGTGCTTTTTCTGCTAGTAAAGCGAAATACTCTGCACTTATCGGTAATGCTCGCTCGTCTACTGTAAAAGCTGGATGATGCCATTCATGTGTGCCACCCGTTCCCATAAAGACGAATGAACCAGGTATTTCTTGTTGATAAAAAGAAAAATCTTCTCCGGCCATTGACGGGGTAGGAGAGATGATATTTAAATTCATCTTTTCGGCAACTTGGGTGGATAAGTTTGTTAGAGATGTATCGTTATGAACAGCAGGAGGACCTGCATAAAAACGAAATTCTGTTTTTACACCTAATGCATCAGAAACCCCTTGAATAATACGTTTCATTAGTGCAGGGATTTTTTCACGTGTTTCAGTTTGGAATGTACGTACAGTACCTTCCAGCGTTGCTTTTTCAGGAATAACGTTCCACGTATTTCCTGAATGGATGTTTGTGACACTGACGACGGCATTATGTGAAGAACTTATATTTCGGCTTACAATTGTTTGGAGTGCCATCACAATTTGAGAAGACGCGACAATAGGGTCTACTCCAGCATCTGGTACAGCTGCATGTGTACCAACTCCGTGAATTTCAATTTCAAAGCGATCAACCCCGGCCATGAGTGGACCATCTTTAATACCGATTGTACCGACTGGTAAATCAGGTTTATTATGCATACCGAAAATAGCTTGAACGCCATGTAAATGCCCGGCTTCAATGACTTTGCAAGCACCATTGCTACTTTCTTCAGCTGGCTGGAATATAAAGCGTACCGTTCCGCTAAGAGAAGATTCCTTTTCCTTTAATAAATAAGCGGCACCTATAATAGCAGCTGTATGAAAATCATGACCGCAAGCATGCATCCTGCCGTGAATTTTGGAAGCGTACGGCAAATTTGTTTCTTCTTGAATAGGAAGGGCATCAATATCAGCACGGATTGCTATAATCGGTCCGCTATTATTCCCAGAAATTTCAGCAATAACGCCAGTTTCTAAACTAGAATTTATAATCGTAATGTGTTTCTCTTCTAACCAATTTTTTATAGCTTTCGTCGTTGCAAATTCTTCGTATGATAATTCTGGATGCTCATGCAAATTTCGACGAATAGAAATTAGTGCCTCAGTTAATTGCTCTCGATTTGCTGCCACTTATCATGCCCTCTTTCTTAAATAAAGTATTTACATTAAGTATACAATAAGAAAAGAGAGGATTCTCAAATGAAAATCCTCTCCCGTTTTATGCTGCCAATTTTTTGTGTGTATGATGTTTACGATAACGTCCACGCATTGCATAGGCAATTTGCGGGATTGCAATACCGATTAAAATAAGTGATACACCGATCCATTGTGAAGATAGCACAGCTTCTTTTAAAACGAACACAGACATAATTGTTGTAACTGGTAGTTCTGCTGCACCAAGAATAGTCGCTAAGCCAGAACCGATCTTTGGAATACCGATTGTAAAGGCGATAGAAGGAATAACGATACTAAATGTTCCTAATCCTAAACCGTATTTCCAAAGTCCTTCAGAAATTGCACCGCTAAAAATAAATGTTGGCGGGAATACGATCATTACTAAAGTTAAAGCACCAGTCATTAAGAGAACACCGCGCGGTAATGAAGGTACTTCAACAGCAACTTTTCCGCTCACGAAAATGTATGTTGCGAATGTAACAGCAGATAATAAACCTAGTATGATTCCAGTCATATCGAAATCACCTGCTGATTTCTCTAGTAAACCACTTGATAAAAATGTACCTGCAAGTAAGAAAATAACGGAAATAACCTTTTCTCTTGAAGGGAATGTTTTTGTTGCGACTGCTTCAATAATAATTCCAACCCAAACGAATTGGAATAAAAGTATAATTGCAATAGAGGCTGGTACAGTTTTTAATGAACCATAATAAAAAATTCCAGTAAAACTTGCAGATGTACCTGCAACGAATAAAATTAACGCTTGTTTTAATGGAACACGATGTCTAGAAAATAGAAGTGTAATAGCAAGCAAAATAATCCAACCGAACAAATATTGGCTGCCAATTACCTCTCCAAGTGAAAATCCTTCTGCATAGGCAAGTTTAACGAAAATAGCTAAAATCCCATAGCTACACGCTCCTAATAAAACTAAAAGAGAATAACGAAGCATGAAAAATTCCTCCCATCTATATGAAATTGTTCCGTAACGGACATATATAACTAGAGGGAAGTATACAAAATTAAAAATGAAGGGTCAAATAAAAGAAAAGTGTGACATTTTATAGAATAATAATAAAAGTATGATATTTATGCATAATCTTGAAATTAGTAATAATAGAAGTATTATAAAATCAGCTTCATATTGTATAAAGACAGCATTTGAAAAAATATTTTTTAAGCAATATGTATGTAGACGTACTCGTATCGTGCTAATCATTTGAGAAACTACGTTACCTTTGTTATGTTAATAACGTTAGAGAGGTTTTGTAGTCGAATTGAGATTTTTCTATATAATAGAAGGAAATGAAAACGTTTTTTTAGAAACAGTGTGAAATGGTAGTTTTTATTATTATCACGTTGCTAAAGTGATTTCACGAATTGTTCATAGTATTTTTATATGTTTTTGCTACAATATGTAAAGAGAGGAGTGGAATAATGCAAGATATTAGTATTTTTTTAGCGTTTGGCGCTGGGTTTTTATCATTTATTTCCCCATGTTGCTTACCGCTTTATCCGGCATTTTTATCGTACATAACAGGTATGTCGGTTTCTGATTTGAAAGAAGAAAATGCAATGCTTCGCAAAAGAAGTATGATACATACAGCGTTTTTCTTACTTGGATTTTCAATTATATTTATTGCAATTGGGTTTGGTACAAGTTTTATTGGAGGCTTCTTTACAAATTATAAAGATTTAATTAGACAGTTAGGTGGTATATTTATCATCGTGTTCGGTCTTATTATTGTCGGTGTGTTTAAACCGAAATTCTTAATGCAAGACCGTAAATTTACGTTTAAAAATCGTCCGAGTGGCTATTTTGGATCTGTTCTAATTGGATTGGCCTTTGCTGCAGGGTGGACGCCGTGTACTGGACCTATTTTAGTATCTGTCATTGGATTAGCAGCAACGAACCCAGAATCAGCAATGATTTATATGATTGCATACATACTTGGATTTGCTATCCCATTTTTCGTGCTATCATTCTTTATTACGAAAATGTCTTGGATTAAAAGAAATAGTATGAAATTCATGAAAATTGGGGGATACGTTATGATTGTCATGGGTATCTTCCTATACTTTAACTGGATGACGAAAATTATCGTATATTTCTCAAGTTTATTTGGTGGTTTTACCGGTTTTTAGTATTATTCTGTGAAAATGTTGGAAATACTAACGGAAAAGCATATAATGAAAGTATATTTTGCATATAGCCACAAAAAAGGATGAGAAAATATGAACATAGTTGTTTTATCCAGTATCGTTGCTGTTTGTATGGCTGTCGGTGCGATGTTTATTCGTTTAAAAGCAGCTAAGAAACCTGCAACATTGAAAAAAATTATACTTCCACCATTTTTTATGAGTACGGGAGCATTGATGTTTGTTTTTCCAGAATTTCGATTAACTCCAGCAGAAATGTTAGAAGCAATTGGTGTCGGTTTGATCTTCTCTATTTTTCTTATTAAAACATCTAAATTTGAAATTAGAGGACAAGAGATTTATTTGAAGCGTTCAAAAGCCTTTGTTTTTATATTAATTGGATTACTTGTCGTACGAATTGTATTTAAAACATATTTAAGCCAATCTCTTGATTTAGGACAACTTAGTGGCATGTTTTTCTTACTGGCATTCGCGATGATTGTGTCATGGAGAATTGCGATGTACCGTTCCTTTACGAAATTACAGAAGGAAATGGAAAAAGAAGATGGTTTTTATAATGAAAAAGATATGAAATTAACTTAAAAACTGTATATGTATAAAATAAAAAGACAGCGTCAAAGGCGCTGTCTTTTTATCGAAAATAATGTGAAGTTATTTTGCGAGCAAAGACTTATAGTTTGAATAATCAATCTCTTTTTCTTGCAGTTTTTTAACTAAAAATTTATGGTCGCGCTTTGGTGTAGCAATAATATACCCTTTAATAATTAAATCTTGTGTAATTTGAGAGGCTTTTTCTTGTAATGCTAGTTCTCCGATTTTGCCAGCAATTTTTGATTTAGCAACATCACGAAATAGTTCTGGAACAGGACTTACGAGCTCTTCTAACAATTGTTTTTGTTCGTCATCCCATAAATGCCTAGTTTTATTAATATAGTGCTCTTCCCAATCTAAAATGGACATACCATCTTCTTTTGGTAGTCGTTTTAAAAATTTTCTGAACATAAAGTATCCACCGATAGACATAAGTCCTAATAAAATAATAGTCCATAGCACAATGAACCAACTGAACCATCCTTCGAGCAAGTATATCCCCCCTTAATGATTGCGGTTTTCTATTATTCATATTATAAACAGTGAGATTCATAGAAAGCAAGAACGCTTGGTCATTTTGACCAAGCGTTATCATTTAAACGAAGTATAGTTGTTCAACACATAAATTATTATTATCATCTTCTACATATTCAATGATTAATGTGCCAACTTTACGATCTTTATCTTCAGTTGTGAAAATAGAGTAAGAAGTAAAACGTGCTGTTGATAGGCCGCTTATATGTGTAGGTAAAGAAATGTAGTCGTTATCGCGGAAGAATTCCATCAGTTCAATATCTTCAAATTCTTTTCGGTCAACTTGTTTGTTTGTATAGCGGCGTTGAAGTTGTTTTAAAGACTCATTCCAAGAAATTGCTTTTGTGTCGTATACCATTGTCTTATCTCCTTACTGTATGTAATTGTTAAGAACATACGTTCTAATCTAGTATACTCTTTTTATTAGAAAAGGGAAAGCAAAAAATAATGTAAGCTTGGATTTCCAAGCTTACATTATTTTTTGCGTCCGTCATAATCTCTATTTTTTATTATAAGTTAGATAAGAATAAGAAACAAGATGATATATATATTGTTGATGGTATTGAAAATTCTGTATATTATAGATGTATTAAAGTGCAAGGGAATGTGAGGAATGGCATATGTAATTTCACTCCAAGGACCGATGGCAAGTGGAAAAACAACATTGGCTAAAAGGTTAGAGCGATATGGGCTTTCAGTTATATATGAAAATCCTTATCCAATTGTAGAAAAGCGAAAACAATTAAATTTGGATATGAATTCAAAAGAAGGGTTTATTATAAATCAAAAAATGTTTATGGAAGCAAAAATAAAGGAGTTTCAAAATGTAAAAGATTCAGTTGTAATTTTTGATCGTGGACCTGAAGATATTGAATTTTATACACTTTTTTACCCGAAGATGATAGGGAAAGAGTGGGATATAGAAACAGAATTAAAAGATGAATTGTATAAATTAAGAGAATGTCGTTCAGATGCAATTTTTTATTTAGATGTTTCAAAAAAGAATTTGTATGATAGAAAAAATAATGATAGGGCAAGAAAGCGAAGTACATTTGAGGAGCAATTTAAATTAGTAGTAACTGAAAAAGACTGGTATAAACAATTTCCTGTAACTTATGTGGACACGAATAGGTTAACAGTGGCCGATTTAGAGATATATTTTATGAGATGGTTGAAGGAGAGAAAGTTATGAAAAAAATACTTTTATTCGTATACCCAACATTTGCAGAGTTTGAAATAACGGTAGCTACGGCGTTGCTGAAAAATAAATTTGAAATCATTACAGCGAGTGTAACGAAAGAATTGATTGTAAGTGAAACAGGTTTGCAAGTGCAACCACATATAGAATTAAGTGAAGTGTTTGTAGAAGAATATGAGGGGATTATCATTCCAGGGGGAGACGCAGTACATATGAAAGACGCAGATATTCTCTTTTCAGTCATTCGCCAATTTTCTGAAAAAGAAAAATTAGTAGCTGCGATTTGTGCTGGACCGTATGCGTTAGCAAGAGCAGGTTTATTTAAAGTGATTTCTTATACAGCGACTATAGATTATCAAAAGTTAGATTGTTTTCCAGTAGAAAATTTTGTGTATGAAGAAGTTGTGCAACACTCAAATGTTATTACAGCACAGTGGCATGCATTTGTACCATTTGGAATAGCGATTGCTTCTTATTTTGGAGTAGCAAATGAACAAAATATAAATTTTTATGGTGGTAAGGGCAATGTGATGATGGAGAAACTTTTACCTGAGAATGTATAAAAGCTAGCGAATGCTAGCTTTTTTCTTTTTGACATCGATAAATGGCTAACGTTTTCGGATCGCGCCATATACCGTTATGAATTGCCAATTCATTTTCTACTTCTTCTTTTAGCCATTCCTTCATTTCGGCGTGAAGATGTGTATTATCAGGTATATTTAGTGACGGAAACATGCTAGAAATATAGTTTGCAATTGGAGTAGCATGATGGAAAACGAGAGCGTTATGAATTATAGTTTCTTCAACAGTTGGAAAAATAGACTGTAATATCTCTTTACCATTTTCTAAACAAAATGGAGTGACTGATGATGTTGTGTTCGGCAAATCAAATGCGTCTAACATGCGGTTACACATTTCAACGATACGAGGTAATGTAACGTTAGAATTTGTTGTAGCTAAAAGTGAGCCACCAAGGCGAATTACTTTATGGAATCCTTGAACTGTTTTTTCGACATCTTTCATGTGGTATAACATATGTCTTGCGACGATCCAGTCGTAGCAATTAGCTTTGAAAGGGAGTTTACCAGCATCACCTAGCCTCCATTCAATTATGCTATTCTTTATTGCTGCTTCAGAAAGCATCGTTTTCGATTGATCAAAACCGGTTAGTTGACCTTTGTGCCCGTTAGTTTGTAAAAGGGAAAGAAAATTTCCATTAGCACAACCAACCTCTAATATTTTCTCGTCTCCTTGAAGATGTAAATGTTCCATGACAAGTTCATCTAAATTCACTTGTTTTTCTTCGTAATGTTTATGCGTATCGATACGTGTTTGTAAATGATTACTTACGTTGTATTGGCGTTTTACATCATTCATTTTTTCGCATTCCACCTTCGTGCAAAATTGCTGAATCGCGTGTGTTAATACGTCGGTTTTCCTTAACCCTTCGTAATGGAGTGCAGATTCGAACCTTTCAAGTAATTTTTCTTCAATTCGAAAATGAATATCTTTTCGTTTCGTCATTGAAATATCGCTCCTTTGCATCTGTTAGTGAGACTATAGCACGCCTGGAAAATTTGTGTGAATAATTTGTGTACACAAATGGAGGAGATGAAAAAAATGTTTGAATGTGAGTTTAAACTATTGACGATTTAACCGTTTTCATATATTCTTAAATTAAGAAATATTCAAATAATTAAAAGAAATGAGAGAGTCACATGCTTCTTCAAGGAACACATCGAATTGGTCGTATGGCCATGTTGTTGGCACTTGCGGATGAGAATGAAAGCCCTGTATTATCTATTCCGAAAGGTTGGAAGTATTGTACGGGGAAAGTGGGTTCGATGAATTCGCAAAAAGTTGTAGCAGCAATGGAAACAGCGGCTAAGAGCACCCAAGTTATTGAAACAGACGTTTACAGAGAAACACATGCACTTTATCATGCAATAATGGAAGCTTTGTACGGAGTGACGAGAGGTCAAATTCAGTTAGCAGACGTTCTTCGTACAGTAGGACTTCGCTTTGCGATTGTGCGCGGTACACCATACGACGGAAAAAAAGAAGGCGAATGGGTTGCTGTTGCATTATATGGAACGATTGGTGCACCTGTAAAAGGATCTGAGCATGAGGCGATTGGTTTAGGAATTAATCACATATGATTTGCCCATAGTCTATTAGTTAGAAGGGGGCCTTACTTTTTTAGGACAGAAGTCTGTCTTAAAAAGATAAGGTCCCCTTTTGCCTTTTTAAGGAGGAAAAAAGAATGATTACGTTAACAGGACACACATTGACAATTGAAGAAATGAAGAGGTTGTTACTTGAAGGGGAAGGTGTAACAGCTTGTCCAAATAGTATGCAAAAGGTGGCCGAATGCCGCGAAGTTGTTGAGAAGATTGTAGAGGACGGAAAAGTCGTTTACGGTATTACAACTGGATTTGGAAAGTTCAGTGACGTGCTTATTCAAAAAGATGATGTAAAGGCACTTCAACATAATTTAATTCAGTCACATGCATGCGGTATAGGCGATCCATTCCCTGAAGAAGTATCACGCGGCATGTTAATTTTACGAGCGAACACGATGCTTAAAGGAGTATCTGGCGTTAGACCGCTTGTTGTAAATATGCTTCTTGAGTTTGTAAATCGTAAAATTCACCCAGTCGTTCCGCAACAAGGTTCGCTTGGTGCGAGTGGCGATTTAGCACCTTTATCTCATCTTGCACTTGTATTATTAGGCGAAGGTGAAGTGTTCTATAAGGGGAAACGCGTTCATGCGATGGTTGCTCTTACAGAAGAAGGTCTTGAACCGATTGAACTTGAAGCGAAAGAAGGGCTTGCATTAATCAATGGTACGCAGGCGATGACAGCGCAAGGAGTTCTTTCTTATATAGAAGCAGAAGCAATGGCGTATCAAGCTGAATTCATTGCTTCGATGACAATTGAAGGGTTACAAGGCATTATTGATGCATTTGATGAAAATGTTCATAAAGCACGTGGTTATAAAGAGCAAGTGGAAGTAGCGAGCAGAATTCGTGACATCCTTCATGATAGTAAATTAACAACAAAACAAGGAGAACTACGAGTACAGGATGCATATTCACTTCGCTGTATCCCGCAAGTACACGGTGCTTCTTGGCAAGTTTTAAATTATGTGAAAGAAAAATTAGAAATTGAAATGAATGCAGCAACAGATAATCCGTTAATCTTTGATGGCGGAGAAAAAGTAATTTCGGGTGGTAATTTCCATGGTCAACCGATTGCGTTTGCGATGGACTTCTTAAAAGTAGGAATGGCGGAACTTGCAAATATTTCAGAGCGTCGTATTGAACGTTTAGTAAATCCGCAATTAAATGATTTACCTCCATTTTTAAGTCCGGAACCAGGACTTCAGTCTGGTGCAATGATTATGCAATACGCAGCAGCGTCACTTGTTTCTGAAAATAAAACGTTAGCACATCCGGCGAGTGTTGATTCAATCCCGTCATCAGCTAACCAAGAAGATCACGTAAGTATGGGAACAATCGCTTCACGCCATGCACATCAAATTATTCAAAACGTAAGACGTGTTCTTTCAATTGAAATGATTTGTGCGATGCAAGCTGCAGAATATCGCGGTATTGAAAACATGAGTACAGTGACAAAGAGCTTCTACCATCAAGGTCGTCAGCAAGTACCTTCTATTACTAATGACCGTATATTCTCAACGGATATTGAAAATATTGCGTATTGGTTAAAAACGAATTATTCGATAAAAGAAAGATTAGATGTAAACGCAGCACTATAAAATGAGAAAAGGGAGAGATTGAAATGGAAAAAGTAAAACAAACAATTCGCGCGCCAAGAGGTACAGAGTTACAAACGAAAGGATGGGTTCAAGAAGCTGCACTTCGTATGTTAATGAACAATTTAGATCCTGAAGTTGCTGAAAAACCAGAAGAATTAGTTGTATATGGCGGAATTGGCCGTGCAGCTCGTAACTGGGAAAGCTATCAGGCGATTGTAGATTCATTAAAAACGTTAGAAAGCGATGAAACATTACTTGTTCAATCAGGAAAACCAGTTGCAATCTTTAAATCACATGAAGATGCACCTCGCGTTCTTTTAGCGAACTCAAACTTAGTGCCGAAGTGGGCGAACTGGGATCACTTCCGTGAACTAGAGAAAAAAGGTCTTATGATGTACGGGCAAATGACAGCAGGTAGCTGGATTTACATTGGAACACAAGGTATTTTACAAGGAACATATGAAACGTTTGGCGAAGCGGCACGTCAACATTTCGATGGTTCATTAAAAGGTACAATAACACTTACTGCTGGTTTAGGTGGTATGGGTGGTGCACAACCTCTTGCTGTAACGATGAACGGCGGTGTTGTCATTGCTATTGATGTTGATAAGCGCAGCATCGATCGTCGTATTGAAAAGAGATATTGTGATATGTATACAGAATCGTTAGAAGAAGCATTAGCAGTTGCGAACGAGTATAAAGAAAAGAAAGAACCAATTTCAATTGGTTTATTAGGAAATGCGGCAGAAATTTTACCAGAACTAGTGAAACGTAATATTACGCCAGATTTAGTTACGGATCAAACATCTGCTCATGATCCATTAAACGGTTATATTCCAGTAGGTTACACATTAGAAGAAGCTGCGAAACTTCGTGAAGAAGATCCAGAACGTTACGTACAATTATCAAAAGAAAGTATGACAAAACATGTAGAAGCAATGCTTGCTATGCAAGGAAAAGGCGCAATTACGTTCGATTACGGAAATAACATTCGCCAAGTTGCTTTCGATGAAGGCTTGAAAAATGCATTTGATTTCCCAGGATTCGTTCCAGCATTTATCCGTCCATTATTCTGCGAAGGAAAAGGACCATTCCGCTGGGTAGCACTTTCTGGTGACCCAGAAGATATTTATAAAACAGACGAAGTAATTTTACGTGAGTTCGCTGATAATGAGCATTTATGTAACTGGATTCGTATGGCTCGTCAACAAGTTGAATTCCAAGGTCTTCCATCACGTATTTGTTGGTTAGGTTACGGTGAACGCGCGAAATTTGGTCGTATCATTAATGAAATGGTTGCAAATGGTGAATTATCAGCACCAATCGTTATCGGTCGTGACCATTTAGATTGCGGATCAGTAGCATCTCCAAACCGTGAAACAGAAGCGATGAAAGACGGTAGTGATGCAGTAGCCGACTGGCCAATTTTAAATGCATTAATTAATAGTGTAAACGGTGCGAGCTGGGTATCTGTTCACCACGGTGGTGGCGTTGGTATGGGTTATTCACTTCACGCTGGAATGGTTATCGTTGCAGATGGAACAGAAGCAGCAGCAAAACGTATTGAGCGCGTATTAACTTCTGATCCTGGTATGGGTGTGGTTCGTCACGTTGACGCAGGATATGACTTAGCTGTGGAAACTGCGAAAGAAAAAGGCGTTAACATTCCGATGATGAAATAAGGAGGAGAAAACATGCTGGACACTTTACTAATAAATATCGGTCAATTACTGACAATGGATCAAGAAGATGGCTTGTTAAGACGGGAAGCGATGAACACGCTTCCTGTTATCAAAAACGGTGTGGTTGGAATTGAAAACGGCGTAATTACTTTCGTTGGAACAGCGGAAGAAGCTCAAGGGTTACAAGGGAAAGAAGTTATTGATTGCGGCGGGAAAATGGTTTCTCCTGGTCTTGTTGACCCGCATACTCACCTTGTATTTGGTGGATCTCGTGAAAATGAAATCGCACTAAAATTACAAGGAGTTCCGTATTTAGAAATTTTAGAACAAGGCGGAGGTATTCTTTCAACTGTAAATGCAACGAAACAGTCGTCGAAAGAAGAACTTGTTCAAAAAGCGAAATTCCATTTAGACCGTATGCTATCTTTCGGAGTAACAACTGTAGAAGCGAAGAGTGGTTACGGATTAGATGATGAGACGGAATGGAAACAATTAGAGGCAACCGCACAATTACAAAAAGAGCATCCAATTGATTTAGTTTCCACATTTTTAGGTGCTCATGCAGTTCCGAAAGAGTATAAAGGTAGATCGAAAGAATTTTTACAATGGATGTTAGACTTATTGCCAGAAATGAAAGAGAAGCAATTAGCTGAATTCGTTGATATTTTCTGCGAAACAGGTGTGTTCTCTGTCGAAGAATCAAAAGAGTTTTTATTAAAAGCGAAAGAACTTGGCTTTGATGTAAAAATTCATGCAGATGAAATTGACCCTCTTGGTGGTGCGGAAGCAGCTGCTGAAATTGGTGCAGCATCAGCGGACCATTTAGTTGGCGCTTCTGATAAAGGAATTGAAATGCTTGCAAATTCGAATACAGTAGCCACTTTGTTACCAGGAACAACTTTCTACTTAAATAAAGAAAGCTTTGCGCGCGGTCGTAAAATGATTGATGAAGGTGTTGCAGTTGCGTTAGCTACAGACTTTAACCCAGGTAGCTGTCCAACTGAAAACATTCAACTTATTATGAGCATCGCAATGCTGAAGCTGAAAATGACACCAGAAGAAGTTTGGAACGCGGTAACAGTTAACTCTTCTTATGCTATTAATCGGGGCGATGTAGCCGGGAAAATTAGAGTGGGTCGCAAGGCAGATGTAGTTTTATGGGATGCTTATAATTATGCTTACGTACCGTATCATTACGGCGTAAGTCATGTGAATACAGTATGGAAGAATGGTAATATTGCATATACAAGAGGTGAACAATCGTGGAGCACGGCCACTATTTAAAGAAGAATGCAAAGTTTATCGATCGTGAAGTGACGAAATGGAGTGAGATGATTAAAGATTGGGAGGAAGGTGTAGAAATATTCGGTGCTGCCTTAATTGGAGCACCCCTTTCTAAACCATCTATTAGTCATTCAGGAGCAAGTTTTGCACCAAAAACAATTCGTGCGATGTTAGATGCATATAGCACGTACGCAATTACAGAAGAACATGATATGAAAGAAAGTGTCTTATATGATTGCGGCGATATTACGATGCATGTGACGGATATAAAAGAAAGTCATAACCGAATTGCGAAAACAGTTGGTCATATAACGAAAGTAAATCCGAACATGATACCGATCGTTCTTGGCGGTGACCACTCGATTAGTTTTCCGAGTATAACAGGGTTTGCAAATAGTAAAGGGAAGGTTGGTATTATTCAATTTGATGCCCATCATGATTTACGTAATTTAGATGATGGTGGCCCATCAAATGGTACACCGTTCCGTAGTTTACTAGAAAATGATGTCATTACAGGAAAACAACTCGTTCAAATCGGAATTCGTAATTTTTCAAATGCACGAGCGTACCATGAATATGCAAAAGAACATGGCGTGACAGTGTATACAATGAAAGATGTACGAGAGCGAGAAATAAAAAATATTATGACGGAAAGTATTGAAGTTTTAAGGAAGCAAGGCGTGACTTCTATTTACATTTCTCTTGATATGGATGTACTAGATCAAGCATTTGCACCAGGTTGTCCAGCAATTGGTCCTGGTGGAATGGATAGTACGACGTTACTGGATGCGATTGAATTTTTTGGTAAAGAACCGCTCGTTCAAGGGATGGATATAGTAGAAATTGATCCAACCCTTGATTTCAGAGATATGACGAGTCGAGTAGCTGCGCAAGTGATTATGAGTTTTCTTTTAGCGAGAGAAACAGTCCGTAAGCAGGTTAGTATATAGGCGTGAAATTAATAGAGAATATTTATCGATGCCGTATAAAAAACACATTACTACTCATATGTAGTAATGTGTTTTTATGTAAAAAGAGAAGGTGAAATTAGAATGTATATATGTGTGGAAAAGTTAATAAGATTGCGGGTTTTTAGTGATATTTTACGAATTTATTTTCTTAGTTTGAAAGGATTGACATGAAAAATAATTTTATGATAAAATAAAAATTTTGCTAAAAAAATGAATGCGTGTTAAGATTGAGAAGGTTACCATATATGGAGGTGGATTATTTGTTTCAAATTGGCGATAACATTGTTTATCCAATGCACGGAGCAGGTATAATTAAAGCCATAGAAGAGAAGGAAATCGCAGGAGAAAAACAACAGTATTATGTTATAAAAATGTCGGGTAGTAATATGGAAGTAATGATTCCGGCGGGGAGAATATTGAGCTCAAATATACGACCAGTCACAGATATAACGGCAATAGCACACATATTGGATATTTTTCAACATGGAGAATCTGATAGATTACTTACGTGGAAACAAAGGTATAAATTGAACACTGATAAAATAAAGACGGGTAAAATACAAGAAGGTGCTGAAGTTGTACGTGATTTATTACGTATGCAGCAAGAAAAAGCACTGAATGCAAGCGAAAAGAAAATGTTAGATAACGCACACGAATTTTTGATTAGTGAACTGGGATTAATTGAAGGTATCACAGAAAGTCAAATAAAAAGCTTTTGTTAAGATTCATTACAAATAATGTATTACATCCCAAAAAAGATTTTGAATTTTTTGGGAGCATAATTATAGAAAATTAATCATTTCAAAGACATTCAACTCTTTCAAACCACTTTTAGAGCATTAACCTCTTTTGTTATTACTACAATCAAATCCATTTTTATTTTTAAAATTCTTTACGAATGTTCGAAGTTTAATGAAACACTTTGATAGAATAGTTACTTGATTTTTGCAATCCTGATTCACACTGGCACGGACGAGGAGCCGTAAGGATGAAAGAGAGGTAGGGCTTTCATTGTTTTAGGTTTATATAAGTTATTATTTTTAGAAGAATACCGAACCACTTTCACCTCTATTGTTAAAGTTTTTTTATATGTGAAGAGATAAACGAAATGTTAGCCATATATGGTCAACTAAAAAAGGTTTCCTGCCTAGGAAACCTTTTTTTAGTTGTATCATTCTATTTTTTGATATTCGAATGTTTGATAGTGAAGGCGTATAAATTGACGTTACTATCTAAAAGTAAGTATGATGCGTTTATAGTAAGAATTTTTTTAGGGGGAAGAAAAATGACA
Organism: Bacillus sp. CH140a_4T; assembly: GCF_008923725.1. GTDB lineage: Bacteria > Bacillota > Bacilli > Bacillales > Bacillaceae_G > Bacillus_A. The sequence goes on along the minus strand of NZ_WBPF01000005.1, from coordinate 984,516 downwards.
AGTTCAAATAATAAAGCGGCAAGTATTTATGAAGGAACAAATATAAATGATTGGGGATCTTTTGAAAATATTGAAGAAACGGAGTTATTTGATTCGATTCAAATTGGATCTTGGTCTCTTCGTAATCGCATAGCAATGGCACCGATGACGAGGTGTTTCGCGAATCATGAAACGGGAGTCGTTGGTACTGATGTAGTCGAGTACTATAGAAAGCGTGCAGCTGATGGAGTTGGATTAATTATTACAGAGGGAATCGTCATTAGCCCAAGAGCAAAAGGAAATCCAGGAGTACCAGGGATTTATACACAAGAACAAATCGATTCGTGGAAGCCTGTTACAGAGGCAGTACATAAAGAAGGTGGAACGATTATTGCTCAAATATGGCATGTTGGCCGTATGAGTCATCACGAAATAATTGGTGGGCAAATGCCGCAAGCACCGTCTGCTATCGCTGCAGAGGGAAATGTTCCGCGTTTTCGTAAACCATTTGATACGCCAGAAGCAATGACGTTAGAAGAAATACAAGAAGTTATCGGTCAATACGCACGAGCTGCGAAGAATGCAATTGAAGCTGGATTTGATGGAGTAGAAATTCACGGTGCACATGGATATTTAATCGATCAATTTACTTATGAGTTTGCAAATAAGCGTACTGATAAATACGGCGGAGACTTAAAGCGAAAGCTAACGTTTATGAAAGAAGTAACGGAGGCTGTAATAGAAGCTGTTGGGGCGGATAAAACACTTCTTCGCTTCTCTGCTTTCAAAGGTGATAACCCTACCTATATGTGGGAAAACCCTGAGCTTGCAATTGAAACGTTTGTAAATATGTTCAAAGAAGTTGGATTAACGATGATTCACCCTTCTACGATGAATTATACAGCAGTTATTGCTGACGGAAAGAATTTTCATCAATTAGTAAGAAAATATTGGGATGGTACAATCGTTGGCGTAGGGAATTTAAATCCGAAAGAGGCTGAAGAAGCGTTGCAAGAAGGAACAATTGATGTAGCGGCATTTGGAAGACCTTTAATTGCTAATCCAGATTTTGTTCATCGAATTAAAAATGCTGAAAGTTTAGTTGAATATGATGTGAAAGAGCATCTTGCTACATTAATTTGAATAAAGATAAAAGGAGAACGCATCAGGTGTTCTCCTTTTATTATGGATTTTCATAGGAGGAAGCGGGATGAGTGAAACGCTACTCGTTATTATTAGTATATTGCTCTTATTAATGCTACTATTAATCATTTTTTTTATTATTACATTTTTTATTAAAAAACGGACGCATCATTCTATATTAAAGCTACATCCATACTTAGGAAGGATGCGTTATTTACTTGAAAAGATAGGGCCGGAATTTAGGCAATATTGGTTTGATCATGATACGGACGGGAAGCCTTTTTCACGTTATGATTTTCAAAGTGTAATGTTTCTAGCAAAGTACCGTTCTGAAATACTCGGTTTTGGATCAAAACGAGATTTTGATACATCTGGTTACTATATTGCTAATACATTATTTCCGATATTAACAGATGAACTAAGTGTGAATGTAGCGCAAGAACGTGAAGGGAAAAAGTATGTGATTCATAAAGAAGGGTTATTTTCACGAAGAGAAAAATTGACAGCGGATACAACGAATCTTTGGTTATACGAAGAAGACGATGCGATTATCATCGGTGAAAATCGTAAATATCCATGGAAACTGTATGGCATGTTTGGAGCATCAGCAACTTCTTACGGTGCGATTGGAGAAAATTACATTTTAGCGAGTGGGTTTGGGGCGAAGATGGCAGGCGGTTCATGGATTAATACGGGAGAAGGTGGTGTAATACCAGAACATTTACATACAGGTGCAAATATCGTTGCGCAAATTGGTCCAGGTTTATTTGGGTACCGTGATGAGGATGGTAATTTTTCAATGGAGAAATTCATGGAGAAAGCGAAAGAAAGTAATATTAAAGCATTTGAATTGAAATTTGGGCAAGGAGCTAAAATACGTGGTGGCCATTTAGAAGGACAAAAAGTAAATGCAAAGATTGCTTCTGTTCGTAATGTACGAGAAGGAAAGACAATTAATTCACCGAATCGGTTTTCATTTTTAAATAATGCAGCGGATACACTTTATTTTATTCAGCGTTTGCAAGAAAATGGCGGTAAACCAGTCGGTATGAAAATTGTAATTGGACAGCAGGAGCCGTTGGAGGATTTATTCAAAACGATGAAAGAGTTAAACATCTATCCAGATTTCATTACAATTGATGGTTCAGAAGGTGGATCAGGAGCAACGTATAAATCGATGGCAGATAGTATGGGTATGCCGCTTATTCCAGCGTTACTAACTTGTATTGATACAGCGAATCATTATGGTGTTCGGGACAAATTCAAAGTGTTTGCCTCAGGGAAATTAATTACACCAGATAAAGTGGCAATTGCTTTAGCAATTGGGGCAGATGCTGTAAATTCAGCGCGCGGATTTATGATGGCAAGTGGCTGTATTATGGCGCTTCAATGTAATTCGGGGCAATGTCCATCTGGAGTTGCCACGACGAATCCGCACTATCAAAAAGCGCTAGATCCATATGAGAAGAAATGGCGCGTAATGAATTATGTTGTTAGTATGAGATATAGTTTGTTCTCACTTGCGGCAGCAGCGGGAGTCAAGAGTCCGCGTCATTTAACGAGAGAGCATATTGTGTTTAAAGATGAGGTGGGACGGATCGTTCCTCTTTCACAATTGTTTCCTACTAGTAAATAGAAATTAAGCTATGTTTAATAGATTAAAAGTCATACATTTGTATGGCTTTTTTATTTTAAAAAATAGGCACCTTTTAATTTCTGAATATTTTTACTTTAATTTCTTTTGAAAGCCGGGTAATACACTGGGATAAAGGCGTTTATAAAGGTTTTCACATGTAGGGAAAAGTGCTTGTTCACTTGAAAGAACAAAAAATGTTTGTTAAGGTAGGGAACCATAAGCGAAAACAAGAAAATAGAAAGAGTCATTTTTCGAAATTTTGAATGGCTTATGTAACTAAGGGAGAGATTTGGTGAAGATTGAGATTATGGTTTCGCTTGCTATTTATATGGCAGGTATGTTGTATATCGGTTATTGGTCTTATAAGAAGACATCCGATTTATCAGATTATATGTTAGGTGGAAGGGGACTCGGTCCAGCAGTTACAGCTTTATCAGCAGGTGCTTCTGACATGAGTGGTTGGATGCTAATGGGATTACCTGGTGCGATGTATGCAACAGGATTATCAAGTGTATGGATTGCGATAGGTTTATTAATAGGTGCTTATGCAAACTATTTAATTCTTGCCCCGCGTTTGCGAACGTATACAGAAGTGGCGAATGATTCAATTACGATTCCGGACTTTTTAGAGAACCGATTTAAAGATCGGACGAAAATACTTCGTTTTGTCTCCGCTATAGTCATTTTAGTATTTTTCACATTTTATGCGTCGGCTGGTTTAGTTTCAGGTGGACGTTTGTTTGAAAATTCTTTCAACCTAGATTATAAGATTGGTTTATTTGTAACTGTCGGTGTCGTTGTAGCTTATACACTATTCGGTGGTTTTTTAGCAGTAAGTTGGACCGACTTTGTGCAAGGGTGTATTATGTTTATTGCTCTCGTATTAGTGCCAATTGTTGCTTTTACAGATGTAGGCGGTGTAACAGAAACATTCAATACAATTAAGCAAGTTGACGCATCACGTTTAGATATGTTTAAAGGGACTACAATTCTTGGGATTATTTCGTTTTTAGCATGGGGTCTTGGATATTTTGGTCAACCGCATATTATTGTCCGCTTTATGGCAATTACCTCAATTAAAGATTTAAAAACTTCTCGTAGAATTGGTATCGGTTGGATGACGATTTCCATTATAGGTGCAATGCTTACTGGTCTAATTGGTATTGCTTATTACGCAAAAAATAATACGACATTACAAGATCCAGAAATGGTCTTTGTAACATTCTCAAATATTTTATTCCATCCGTACATCACTGGGTTTTTACTATCAGCTATTTTGGCTTCGATTATGAGTAGTATTTCCTCGCAATTACTCGTTATTTCAAGTGCTGTAACGGAGGATTTCTATAAAACATTTTTCCGCCGTAATGCAAGTGATAAAGAACTAGTATTTATCGGTAGACTGTCAGTATTAGTAGTAGCTATGATTGCAGTTGTTTTAGCGTATCATCCAAGTGATACAATTTTAACACTTGTCGGTTATGCTTGGGCTGGCTTTGGTTCAGCATTCGGACCCGCTATTTTATTAAGTTTATATTGGAAGAGAACGAACAAATGGGGCGTTCTTGCAGGGATGATTGTAGGTGCAGTAGTTGTTATTACTTGGGTACAAATTCCAAGTTTAAAAGCAACTATGTATGAAATGGTACCTGGATTCTTCTGTAGCTTATTAGCTGTTATTATTGTAAGTTTAGTAACGAAAGAACCAGTGAAAGCAATTCATCGTGAATTTAATGAGATGGAAGCAGTGCTGGAAGAAGAAACGAAATAATTAGCGAAGAGAGTAAACGAAACTGGCGTTTACTCTCTTTTTATTTAAAATGAAAATAAGGAACTTATTGACAACTAAAAGTAAGTAACTTATAATAAATTTGAGTTCGAGGTAATTTTTACTTTGAATAAAGATTTCAAATGCAGTAAATATTTTTTCGGGAATTATCTCGAATTTGAGATGATTTTGATGAGTTAGAAGTTAAAGTGTGATTTTATAATTGATATCTCGGATTCGAGATAAAATTATCATGACGGATTTTACTATGCAGTATGGACAAAATGAATAATGAATTTTAATGTATAACAATTTTTATAAGGGACTAAAAAGGAGTGAACGAAATGGAAAAGAAAACTATGGGGATCCATCATATTACAGCAATCGTAGGACACCCACAAGAAAATGTGGATTTTTATGCTGGTGTATTAGGGTTACGTTTAGTGAAACAAACAGTGAATTTTGATGATCCAGGTACGTACCATCTTTATTTTGGTAATGAAGGAGGAAAGCCTGGAACAATTATTACATTTTTCCCATGGGCAGGTGCTCGTCAAGGCGTTATTGGGGATGGTCAAGTAGGCATTACGTCTTATGTCGTACCAAAAGGTGCAATGGATTTTTGGGAAAATAGATTAAAAAAATTCGACGTTGCGTATACAAAAATGACTCGATTTGGAGAGCAGTATTTAGAATTTGATGATCCGCATGGTTTGCATATAGAATTAGTAGAAAGAGAAGAAGGCGAATTAAATAATTGGACTTTTGGAGAAGTTACGCCAGAAGTAGCAATTAAAGGATTTGGCGGTGCTGTTCTTTTATCTGCACAACCTCAAAAAACAGCTGAATTGTTAGAGCATGTTATGGGTCTTGAGAAAATTGGAGAAGAAGGTGAATTCGTTCGATTCCGTTCTTCTGCTGATATTGGAAATATTATTGATTTAAAATTATCAACAATTGGACGCGGGCAGATGGGTGTTGGTACAGTTCACCATATTGCTTGGAGAGCGAGTGATGATGCTGATCAACTAGACTGGAACGAGCATGTGTCTCGCTTTGGATATGGCGTAACTCCTGTACAAGACCGAAATTATTTTAACGCGATTTATTTTAGAGAACACGGGGAAATTTTATTTGAAATTGCAACAGACCCTCCTGGTTTCGCTCATGACGAATCGTTAGAGACGATGGGTGAGGAATTAAAGTTACCGGAGCAATATGAATCACATAGAAAACAAATTGAACAAACACTTCTACCATTTGAAGTGAGAAATTTAGATTAAAGTGATTGAAAGGGGAAAAGGATTATGATGAAACATGTTTTTCAAAAAGGAAAAGATACGTCAAAACCAGTGTTGTTATTACTTCATGGTACAGGAGGTAATGAATTAGATTTATTACCACTTGCAGAAATAATTGACCCAGAAGCATCTGTATTAAGTGTTAGAGGAAATGTATTAGAAAATGGTATGCCGCGTTTCTTCCGTAGATTGGCAGAAGGCATTTTTGATGAAGAGGATTTGATTTTCCGTACGAAGGAATTAAATGAGTTTTTAGATGAAGCTGCAAAAACATATGAATTTGGTAGAAATAACATTGTAGCTATCGGTTATTCAAATGGAGCAAACATTGCTGCAAGCTTATTATTCCATTATGAAAATTCATTAAATGGTGCTGCGCTTCATCACCCAATGGTGCCTAGAAGAGGAATGCAATTACCTAATTTAGCAGGGAAATCTGTGTTTATTGCTGCTGGGACAAATGATCCGATTTGTTCATCAGCCGAGTCAGAGGAATTGAAGGTACTATTAGAAAATGCAAACGCTAATGTAACAATGCATTGGGAAAATAGAGGTCATCAATTAACAATGGGTGAAGTAGAAAAAGCAAAAGAATGGTATGGCAATACAGTATTATAAAAACAAATAAAAAAGAAGCATCTGCTTATCATTAGCAGGTGCTTCTTTTTTATTTACGACTGAATTGCAAGATGAGATGAAGAAAGCGGTAATTGAATATCAACGATCGTACCTTTATTTAATTCGCTGGAAATGTGTAATTTACCATGATGTTCTTCAATTATTTTGTAACACATCATTAATCCTAGTCCTGTTCCTTTTTCTTTCAAACTATAAAATGGTTCGCCTAAACGAGAGATACGATCTTCTGGGATACCACAACCTTCATCGATAATTCGTATTAAGATGAAGGTATCATCTAATGGTTTTGTTTGGATGAAAATATTTCCGCCATTTGGCATCGCTTCAATTGCATTTTTTAATATATTTATAAAAACTTGTTTTAATTGGTTACCATCACATTGAATGTCGTATACGTAATCAAAATGATCCATAATGATGTGAACACTATGCATAATAGCAGTTGGTAAAATAAATGTAACTACTTCTTCAATTAAAGTTTGTATGTTACAAGTTTGGATAGATAATACTTGTGGTTTAGACATCGCCATAAATTGACTTGTGATAGATTCCATTTGTGAAATTTCACTTAACATAACATCGATATACCATTTCTGCTCCTCATTTATTTCAGGGAGCAGCAACGTTAGAAAACCTTTAAGAGAGGTGAGTGGATTTCGAATTTCATGGGCAATTCCAGCTGTCAGTTGTCCGACTACGGCAAGTTTTTCTGATTTTCGTAATAACTTTTCTGTTTCTTTAAGTTCGGTAACGTCTCTTCCCATTACGATAAGGCCTTTACGCGAGCCGTCAGGATGATAAAGTGGAACTTTCGATATACTTAAGATTAGGTCGAAATCATCTCTATGTATAATAAATTCCTCACCATGCAGAATTTGTCTTTGTTGCCATGCTAGTTCATCGACTTCTTCACAATGTAAAAAAGCTTCTCGGTACGCTTCGTTATATTGAATGAGTTCACTATCTTTTTTCCCGTGGTAAGGTACATGATGGAAATTGAAGCAAGAAAGTGCATAGTCATTTGCTTCAAGCCAGCGCCCTTCATGATCCTTAAATATAACAAACGCAGGCATGGAGTTCACTAATGTACGTAATCTCTTCTCACTTTCTTTTAGCATACTCTCAATTCTTTCTGATTTTTCAAGAGGTTTCATAATGGCATATACGCCAGTTAAACGATTTTGGACAAAAATAGGAACTAATTTTGTCACGACGTCTAATAAGAACCCAGTTTTATGATAAATAGATAACATATATTCTTGTTGATTATCCGCTTCCGTATTCTTTATATTTTGTATTACTTGCTCAGAAATATGGGCTTCTAAAATAGAGATAATATTTTTCTGTTCTAATTCTAAAGAAGTGTAACCTAATATTCTTTCGGCAGAAGGGTTTATATGGAGAATAACTCCCTCTAAATTTAATGAAATAATACTATCAGGATTGTGTTCGAACAGAGATGCATACATTTCTGTTAAAGAACAATCTTGTATATGTTTTCGCAAACGTCTAGAAATGTTCGGATGACGTTTTTTTTGAGTTGATGAATATTTTTTACGACTCATAATAGTTCCTCCGTACAAATAGCATCTAAAAAGATTTATCTATTCATAACTATAATATAGATGCAATGTATATTTCTATAAAAAATGGGAGTTATATAATAAATTTTGTTTTCTTTATTTTGGAAAAGTGAGTGTAAGGTGGTAATAAGGGGAGCTTATATTGTTTTATAAATCTTTTGTAAGTTACAGGAGTAGGGTTTCCTTATAACATTAGGGTAGAAGAGGGGGAGAGAAAATGAAAAATTATATTCAAGGGATTGATCATGTGCAAGTAGCTGCACCTTTAGGGTGTGAAGAAACAGCACGAGAATTTTATGGTGAAAAAATTGGTATGGAGGAAATACCGAAGCCAGAGGAATTAAAGAAGCGTGGTGGATGTTGGTTTAAGTGTGGAAATCAAGAGATTCATATCGGAGTTGAGCAAAACTTCAATCCAGCTAAAAAGGCGCATCCAGCTTTTTATGTTTTAAAAATAGATGAATTTAAACAAGAGTTAATAAAGCAAGGTATTGAAGTAATAGATGATCATGCACGACCAGATGTAATTAGATTTTATGTGTCAGATCCGTTCGGAAATCGAATTGAATTTATGGAAAATAAAAACTAGGTGGAAATTCACCTAGTTTTTTAACCTTTTCTAAACAATCCTAATACTTCCACCGTTTCTGTAATGTTAACAAATGCATGAGGATCAATTTCAGAAATTGTTAATTTCATACTTGCTAATTCTTCACGAGAAACGACTGTCATAAGTACACGTTTCTTTTCGCTGGAATAAGCACCTTCGCCATCAAGTAATGTAATTCCACGTACAACAGTTGAAAGAAGTTGTTTTTTCATTTTTTCTGCTTCATTTGTTACAATCATAAGTGTAACCTTTCGATGTTTCGTATGAATAGCATCGATAACTTTACCAGTTACATAAATAGAAAGTAAGCTTGTAAGAGCAACATCCCAAGTGAAGAAGAATCCTGCAATGATTACAACGACTGCATTTAAAATAATAAGGAATCCGCCAAGTTTAATGTCTCGTTTGCGAGATAACAGCATACCGATAATATCAAATCCACCAGTTGATCCATTGCAGTTAAAGACAAGACCGATACCAGCTCCGGCAATGACACCACCAAAGATAGATGATAAAAGTGGATCTGTTGCTACGACTTTCACTGGAACATAGTATAATGCAACAGATAATACAATAACAGAGATAACAGTGTTAAAAATTACTTTTTTTCCAAGACCTATGTATCCTAAAATAAGGATAGGTAAGTTTAATACAAAGTTAATAATACCTGTGTTTACAGGAGTTACAATCCCTAAAATAATAGCAATTCCGCCAATTCCACTACTTAAAATTTTGTGGGGGATAAGGAAAAGATTAAAGGCAATCGCAATAATAATAGAACCAATAATAACACCAAGAAATCTGACCATCTCTTTCCCGTCCTTCACTAAAAAATTCATATTATTTCAAGATTATATATGATATTGAAAGTTTTGGGTAAAAACAGTTTATTTCGGAAAATTAGATTAATCAAAAGAATTTGAGTATTTTATTATTTGAAAGGGGATACAGTTGTGAAGATAAAAACATATCAACAGAAAAGCCCATTGAAGCAAGAATGTGAGGATTCTTATTTTTGTAATGAAGAAAATAAGATGTATGGTGTATGTGATGGTGCAACACCACTTGTCCCGTTTCGTGATGAAAAGGGACATAATGGAGCATACATCGCTTCGCATTTATTTGCAAGTTATTTTGCTTCATTACGTGAAAATCATAGTTTACAAGTTGCCGTTGCAAAAGCAAATGAAGCATTGCAAAGAAAAATGTTAGAATATGAAGTAGACACGAGAAAAAAAGAGCATTTGTGGTGCACATGTATCGCGGCAGTTCAAATAGTTGGTGAGAAAATTGAATATGCACAATTAGGGGACTGTATGATTGTTGCAATACTTCAAAATGGAACGATGCAAGTATTAACGAAAGACACGGTTGAGGGAATTAGTAAACGAGCAAAAAAGAAAAGAGAAGAAGCTCGTAAAAAGGGGCTATCTGTACCGGAAGAACATGTTTTTCAAGATGTGCGGGAACAGTTAAAATATAATCGTTATCTTGCAAATATGCAGGGTGGGTATTCCGTTGCAAATGGAATGAAAGAAGCGATACATTATTTACAGCATGGGGAATTACATATAGATGAAGTAAGCGGGATTTTTATTTGTTCAGACGGATTATTCCACCCAGATTGGCCACTGGAACAAACTTTTGCATATATAAGAAAGAATAGTATAAATGAATATGTAGCAATTATTGAAGAGCTAGAAGGGGAAAAGAGAATACGACCAGATGATAAAACAATGATGATGATTGATTTGTAAGGGAGGATGTTCAAATGGAAATTAAATGTGTTAATTTAACATTTCAAGATGAATTAGTTCCTTTAGAAAAAGTGAATAAACTGATTATCCACCACACATCCGAAGATGGATGGGATGTGTATAAAACACATGAATTTCATCAAAAAGTAAGAGGATGGAGCGGGATCGGTTACAACTATTTTATTGAAGAAGATGGAACTGTAGTTGAAGGACGAGGTTTACATATTGGAGCACATGCGAAAGATAATAATAGAAATACAATTGGAATATGTATGACGGGTAATTTTGATAAATATGATCCAACTACCGCACAAATGAATGCATTATATTCTTTATGTAAAATGTTTATGAAGCAGTTTGGTATAAAGAAAGAAAATATACTCGGTCACAGGGAGCTAGAAGACGTTACAAAAAGTTGTCCTGGAAAGCGTTTTTCTATGGTAGAGTTAAGAAACGGATTATTTTAAATATAGAGGAGTAAGAAATGATGATGAATATAAAAATACCAAATGATAAAAAAGAAGAGCTTGTAGCACAAATTCAGCAATTTTTCGTTGAAGAAGATTTAGATGAAATTGGACGTTTTCAAGCAGAGCGATTAATAGAAGAAATGATAAAATTAGTAGGACCGTTTGCATACAATCAAGCAATTGGGGATGCTAGAAAGCTTGTAACAGAGAAACTATCTAATATTGAAGAAGATTTGTATGTGTTAGAGAAGAATGAAGGAAAGTAAACTTTCTCCAATTATAAAATAAGTATTTGCCACGGCTTTTTCCGATGTTCTGTTTAGAAAAGGCCGTGAAGTTGTTTTTGAACATATAAAATAAAACCTCTTTTTCCCCAGGACCTTAGAATTTAAAAAACGTTATTCTTTCTTAACAAGCTAGATGAGAAAGAATAACGTTTTTATTTTTACAGATTGAGATTAAAAATATATTATCTTAATTTTATCTTTTTTTAATAATTTATTTATGGGCAATTTATAGTTGCTATTTATAATTTCTATATATAACAGCTATGGATACTACGAGAGAAAGAACTTTGGCGATGTAACACTTTGTATCCATTCAGCTGTAATCAAAATTTACAACATGAATTGCTCACTTAGAATCTTATTTTGGAAGATAAGTGGTGTAATTCTTTGTTAAATGAAGGAAGGGATTGGGAAGTTATGAATAAAACAATTTTAAAAACATGTATCATATCAGCAGTTTTAGGTGGAAGTTTATTAAGTGAAACGAATGGAGAGGTGAAAGCAGAAGCGGCTACACCACAAACGAATCATACGGGTGTATTCAAAGATGTTCCAAAGGGGCACTGGGCATCTGAGGCGATTCAGCAATTAACAGGTGAGAAAATCATTTTTGGCTATGATGATGGGAGATTTGGTTTTGGAGATAATGTAACACGCGAACAAGTTGCCGCTTTAATGTATCGTTATTTTAATATGGTAGAAAACAAAAATTATGCGAACCCATATGGGGATATAAGTGAAGATTCGACAAGCTATATAAAGGAAATCTTGTCTTTAACAGAAAAGGGTGTTTTTACGGGTGACGAGAATGGGAACTTTAGACCGAAGGCATCCTTAACACGCGCAGAAATGGCACAGATTCTTACAAATGCTTTTCATTTAAAAGCAAAGAGTGATCACACTTTTACTGACGTTTCAACGAACTCATGGGCAAGAAATGCAATTAGTGCTGTTCAAACAAATAATATTGCAAAAGGAGTAGGAGGAGGGAAATTTGCTCCAAGTATGGATGTGACGCGTGAACAGTATGCACAATTTTTATATAAAGCAATACAAGAAACTGAGCAAACTCAACAAACGAAAGGACAACTACTAGCTAGCATACTTGGTGAAACAAATTGGCAAGGGACAAAAGTATATGACAAAAATCATAATGATGTAACGAAAGAAAATCAAAATTTCATTGGGCTTGCAAAATATGATGCTAAAACTGCAAGGTATGAATTCTTTCATGCAAATACAGGAGAGAGTCGTAATGATAGCGGTACCTTTTTTATAACGAATGATGGAAAGAAAAGAGTGTTAATTTCTGAAACGCAAAATTATCAAGCAGTTGTTGAATTAACGCAATTAGATAAAGAGAAATTTACATATAAAAGAATGGGGAAAGATGCAAAAGGAAACGATGTAGAAGTGTTTGTTGAACATATTCCTTATCATGAAAAAGAACTTTCTTTCACGCGACCTGATAAAAATTTAGAGAGCTCGACGGGTAAAATAGTTACAGATGTTGATGGAGATAAAATATTATCTAGTACACTATGGAACGGAACGGTGGTATTAGACGAACAAGGTAATAATGTAACAAAATACAACTCAAACTTTATTAGTCTAGCAAAATACGATAAAAATACAAATAAATACGAGTTTTTCAATGTGAATACAGGAGAAAGTCGTGGGGACTATGGTTTCTTTGATGTTGTACATGGTAATAAAATAAGAGCCCATGTTTCATTAGGAAATAATAAATATGGTGCGGTTCTTGAACTTACAGAATTAAATAAAGAGAAATTTACGTATACAAGACTAGGGAAAGATGCGAATGGAAAAGATATAAAAATCTTTGTTGAGCACGAACCGTATACAGGTGACCTAAAACCAAATTTCACAAAGTAATCTTTTGCTCTAGCAAAGGTATTATGTTGGGGAATGTTGGTAAGGAGAAGCCTCAGTGATTAGGAAGTTATATAGTAGAAGAAAAATAGCTGTTTATAGACAAATAGATGCCTTAAGGCATCTATTTGTCGTTTTAAAATGATTTTACAGGTAAATATAAAATACAAATTCTTTTTTCTCGGATCTAGTAACTCCCTACTTGCACCACCATACATCTTTGTTCTTTTTTATTTATTCTCTTTATGCTCTTTATATTCATGTACTTTCTCTTTTACATTACCAACCGTATCTTTAGCAGTGCCTTTCACTTTATCCCATTTTCCTTCGGCTTGTAATTTTTTGTTGTCAGTTACTTTCCCGACAACTTCTTTTACTTCACCCTTTACCTTATCAATAGCACCTTCTACTTTTTCTTTTAAACCATGATTATGTTTAGTCATACATTTCTCCTCCTTGTAGTTTGATTAGAATTCTCTTTTCATATTGCAAGTTGAATGATGTATCTAGTAATAGCGTAACAAATATAGTTTGAATATTCAAATGATTAATAGGATAGAAAAGGAATTGTCATGAAATGTATAAAATTGTAATGAGAAGAGAAAGAATGTAAATTACATGTCTTTTGCAGTCCATATTGATTTTGTATAAGCAATTTTCATATGGGCACGTTCCATATTATTTTGACTGCCGCTACCGAACCTTGCTTGTCCGACTATTAAATGACAGTTTTTCGCTAGGGCTTTTTCTATTCGTTTTTGAATTAAGGCAGTATGACAGCCTTTACGCTGAAATTCTGGCAAAGTAGCAGAAGCAGCTAATGAAGCAATCCCATTATTTATATACAGGACACCAATGCCTGCAGGAGTATTTTGAACTTCGGCTATGAAAAAATGCCAGCCAGGTTTATTGTAGAGAATTTCGTTATTTTGCCGTACGCCATCTTTTGTAAAGGGTGGCATGTTAAATCCACGTACATATATGTCTGCAAAAATATGAAATTCATTTTCTTTTAGTTGGCGTACTGAAATGTTAGAAGGAAGAAGGGATGGATCTTCTCTCGGTATACTATATAAAGCGGTATGGAAGCTGGATTGGTAAAATCCTTTTTGAGATAAGTATTGAAATAATTCAGCTGTACCTTGAGCGGGTGTAATTTCAAAACGACAAGGGATTTGTAGCGATTGATAATAAGAGATGGTTTCATCTATCTCATCTGTATTTGTAAAGGTAACGCCTTTTACTGTGTTAAAAGCAGGACCAGCAATTATTTTTGATGAAAAGGCAGTGGCACTCCCGAACTTTTTCATTTGTACTTGCATTGGATTTTCAGCTAACGCTTGTAGTGCTTTTAGTCTAGAAGAGAGCATATGTATTTCTGCGTTTTCAATTTCTTGAGCTGCATTGAGTGTCATAACTGTACTCATACTATTCCTCCGTCAATAAATATATTTCATAGTATATATACGATGTTTGTTCTGAGATTCCTGTTGAAATGTAAGAGAATAAGAGGTTTTTTGGAAGGGAAATGGAAGTGAACTGTCGAAGGGAGTGGAAACAGATTAAAGGTGGTGCTCTCATGAAACAGAAAGACGTGCAGACATGCTCTAACTGTGGTTCTCATAACATAGGAGAAGGAGAGTTTGTCGGTTATGCACAAATACGGAAAAAGGAGACGATGTTCACATCTTCACCAGTAGATGCTTATATTTGTACAGATTGCGGGAATATCCTTTTATTAAAAGTAAGACATTATGAAAAGTTTAAGCAGAAGCCGTTATGATTATTGAGAAGTGTTTTTATTAGGGGAGTTATTAGGAGTAATATTTTACATATATATGAGTATGCCTTATATAAGGAGATGACAACATATACTGTCGCTATATGACATACAAAAATGTATAGAAGAAATTGTGAATCAATATGAGGAAGAAAAATTAGTCCCTATTGGAATATTTCATATCGAAAACTCCTTTAAATGAATAAGGGAGTTTTTATTTTTTATAACAATAATTACCTTTAATTGTTATAATTAGTTATTAGGGGAGGGTGGTTTATTAACGCCACAATCTTAGGAGAAAAATAGCTAAATCGTATATAAAACCGCTATATAACACAATCGCAACCATAAGTTGACAAAGTGCAACCGCAGGAAGATAGAGATAAGGGCTATGTTTACATACAATTTAGTTAAGAAAACAAAGGGGGACACACATATGGGATTTGGTGAGAAGCTTTTTAAATTAAGAAAAGAAAAGGGGCTTTCTCAAGAAGCATTAGCTGAGAAATTAAACACAACAAGGCAAGCGGTTAGTAAATGGGAAAACGGTCAAGGTTTTCCTGAAACTGAAAAGTTAATAATGATTGGAAATGTATTTGAAGTATCACTCGATTATTTATTAAAAGAAACTGCTGAGCAAAGTAATGAAAATGTGGATGGTTATTATGTAAGTAAGGAAATGGCAGAAGGGTATATAGTATATGGACAAAAAATTTCTAAATATATTGCGTTAGGATTTAGTTTGCTTATTTTATCTACAATACCGTATTTATTATTTAAGGAAGATGCAACATTGTCGACATTCCTTGTCATTATTATTGCTGTTCTTGGAATTGGAGCAATGATGGTATCTGCAACGATAGAAGAGAGTCGATACAATGTATTGAAAAAGGAAGCACTATTATTTGATCAAAACTTTCTAAAAGAATTGACAAAAAGATATGCAATTATTAAGAAAAAGTATGCGGCAGTAATGATCATTGGATTTTGTTTTATAGCCGCAGGCGCAATCCCGTTTTTGCTTGAGAAAAAGCATATCACTTCAGGAGAATTAGTACAGTATCACCCTTATTGTGTTGTACTTATTGCTATCGGAGTTTATCTTTTTGTTCGTGTGTTAGGAGTATTAGAGGCGTATCGAATTTTAGTAGAAAATAAAGAATATAGTAATCGTCTTATTTTTAAACTGAAAAAGAAAGTGAGAGAAAAAGTGGATAATTTTTAATAGGAGAAAACATATTTTTATTAAAAGTTAAGATAGGAGTGTAATGATGTCAAATCTTCTAGAAATTGTAAATTTAAGTAAAACATTTGGGAATAAAGTTGTTTTAAGAGATGTTTCCTTCAATGTGCGGTCTGGATCAATTGTTGGATTCATTGGTAACAATGGAGCTGGGAAATCAACAACCTTTAAAACAGTATTAGAGTTAATTTCTAAAGATAATGGTACAGTAAAAATATTTGGTAAAGAAAATATAAATAAAGATGCCAAGATTAAGGAAAAGATAGGAGTCGTATTTGATGCTATGAATCTACCGGCTCATCTTACGATAAAGCAACTAAACAAAGTTTTTGAAAAGATGTTTGAATCTTGGGATCAAGATAATTTTTATCGATTAGTTCATTCTTTCTCTTTACCTACTAATGAGAAAGTAGGTAAATTCTCGCGTGGAATGTCAATGAAACTAACTATAGCTGTTGCGCTGTCACATAATGCAAAATTATTAATCCTAGATGAAGCGACGGGAGGTCTCGATCCTTCATCTAGGGAGGAGGTGTTGGAGGAATTAAAAAGTTTTGTGAGTAAAAATAATGGTGGTATACTACTTTCTTCTCATATTATGAGTGATGTAGAAAAAATAGCTAGCCATCTTATCATTATAAAAGATGGAGAAATTTTATTGAATGAAGAGAAGGATAAGGTTTTGGACAATTATGCCATTGTAGATGTTGATGAGGAACAACTAACTTTAATTAACAAAGATATAGTTGTGGTGAAAAGGAATAATGGTTCTTATTTCAATGTACTTGTATCAGATGTGCATAAACTACCAAATGGCATTTCTCATAGAACCATTTCGATAGAAGAAATGAGTGTCTTATTAACGAGGAGTGAAAAATAAATGAGAGGTTTATTATTGACAAACTATTATCTAGTGTATCGAACTTTCTTTATGTTCATGGGAATAGCGATATTAGGAGCAGGATTCGTTTTTTATTTTGGTGATGCTTCAATGTACCGTTTAATTGCTACGTTTATTATCTTTTTTGCTGCGATTCCTGCACTTGAAGTTATTAAATATGAGAGTAAGTCAGGTTATGAAAAGTATGTACTTACTTTACCGGTTACTAGAAATAACATTGTACAAAGTCACTACCTTTTCTATTTTTTAGTTGTAATCATTGGTACTGTATTATCATATGGCATATTTTATGTACATGGTTTCATTTCCGATACACCAATTGATGATGGTATATTTAAGAGTGTTTCTTTAGGGACGTTCATCATTCTTAATGCCGGAGCAATAGCTTATCCACTCCTCTATATTTTTGGAGCAGAAAAATCTGATGCTATTACAATTGGAGGCGCATGTGGGGGACTTGTTACTTATTTTGGATTACAAAGTGTAATTGGATATCTAATAGAACAATTTCCAATATCAAATTTAAATTCATCTGTATACGTTTCAATTCTATATACAATATTTGGCGTTATCATATATATCTTTTCTTATTTCATTTCGGTATTTATATATCGTAAGAAGGAATTTTAATATATTTTCTCTTAGTATTTTCTGAATTATTTCCAAAGAAATAATTCAGAAAATACAGAAAAATGTCGTAATTATTCGTAAAAGTCTGTTATAATAAACGAAAAATGAAAACGCTTTAAAGGGGGATGTAACCAATATGATGATGAATGTACCGCTAACAATTAGTTCTATGATGGAAAGAGCAGAGAAACTGTTTTCGAAGAAAGAAATTGTTTCACGGACACATGATACAGTTACGACGTTAACGTATAAGCAGTTAGGTGAAAGGACGAGAAGACTTTCAAGTGCGCTAAAAAAATTAGGAATTAAAGAAGGCGAGCGTATAGGAACGTTAGCGTGGAATCATCATCGACATGTGGAAGCGTATTTTGCTATTCCTGGTATTGCTTCCGTTTTACACACAATTAATATTCGTTTATCTCCTCAACATATTTCATACATTATTCAGCACGCAGAAGATCGCATTCTACTTATAGATGAAGATCTCGTACCACTCGTTGAAAATATTCAATCGCAATTATCAACTGTACAAGCCTACATTATTATGACTGATAAAGATGAACTTCCCAATACTACGCTAGAACCTGTATATCATTATGAAAAGCTATTAGAAGAAGGCGATCCAACTTTCCAATTTGTAAAAGATATTGATGAAAATACACCTGCTGGTATGTGTTATACGTCAGCGACTACAGGAAACCCAAAAGGTGTTGTATATACGCATCGTAGTACTGTACTACATTGTATGGCACTCGGTTTAGCGGATACAGCTGCTTTATCGGAAAGTGATGCGGCGATGGCAATTGTACCGATGTTCCATGTGAACGCTTGGGGGCTTCCTTTTGCAGCTACTTGGTTTGGAACTAAACAAGTTCTGCCAGGACCAATGTTTACTCCAAAAATTTTATTAGAGATGATTCAAGCTGAAAAAGTAACGATAGCAGCAGGTGTGCCGACAATTTGGCTCGGTGTATTACAAGAATTAGAAAATAATAGTTACGATTTATCTAGTATAACGAGAATATTATGCGGTGGTGCTGCTGCACCGAAAAGCGTTATTAAAGCATTTGAACAAAAATATAATGTTCCTTTCGTACATGCATATGGTATGACTGAAACAAGCCCACTCGTAACACTTGCACGTTTAAAAAGTTATGAAACAGAATTATCATATGAAGAGCAATTAGAAATCCGCTCAAAACAAGGATATCTTGTCCCTGGTGTAGAAATGAAAGTAGTCGGTACAAACGGTGAAGTGGAGTGGGATGGTACTGAGATGGGAGAGTTATGTTTACGAGCACCTTGGATCGCTGAAAGCTATTATAACGATGATCGTACTGTCGAAGGATTCCGAGACGGTTGGTTATATACTGGTGATGTTGTTACAGTTGATGAGGAAGGCTGCGTGAAAATTGTTGATCGTACGAAAGATGTTATTAAAAGCGGAGGTGAGTGGATTTCTTCAGTTGACCTTGAAAATGCATTAATGGCACATGATGCTATATTTGAAGCAGCTGTCGTTGCCGTTCCTCATCCGCAGTGGCAAGAGCGACCAATTGCCTGCGTCGTTCAAAAGAAAAATAGTACAGTAACAAAAGAAGAAATATATGAGTTTTTAAAACCACAGTTTGCGAAGTGGTGGTTACCAGACGATATTGTATTTATGGAAGAAATACCGAAAACATCTGTTGGGAAGTTTTTAAAACAGGCGCTTCGGAAAGAACTTGAGCATTTGCATAAAGAGAAATAATCGAAAAAATTGTAAACCTATATTTAAAAAAAGTTGACAAAACCTAAATAGAAAGATAATATAACTCCTATAATATGTTATCTAAAAATCGTTTTAAGTTTACAATAGGAGAAGCAAATATGAATACAAAAAACTTAGTTTTCGTCGCTTTATTTAGTTCTATTATGGGAGTGTTAGGGTTAATACCTCCAATTGCTCTTGCTATTACACCAGTTCCGATTACATTACAATCACTCGGTGTTATGCTTGCTGGTGGATTATTAGGATCACGTCTTGGTGCGTTAAGTCAGCTTATTTTCTTACTTATAGTTGGAGTTGGAGCACCATTACTTGCTGGTGGACGCGGTGGTCCAGGCGTATTTGTTGGGCCAAGTGCAGGATATTTACTTGGTTATATCGTTGGAGCGTTTGTCATTGGTTATTTAATTGAGCGTTTACGTGAAGTTTCTATAATAAAGGTATTATGTATTAATATAATTGGTGGTATTTTCGTAGTTTATGTATTTGGTATTATTGTACAAGCCTTCTTTATGGATGTTTCTATATGGCAGACGATGAAAGTAAGTGCCGTATTTTTACCAGGTGATTGCATAAAAGCGATTATAGCAGCAATTCTTGTAACGAAATTACATCGTTCATTGAAACATATTATTACGCCTGCTCTAAAAAGTGGGAAACATACAAATGCAGGATAAGAAAGAGAAGAAACACGTTCATTGCGTGTTTCTTTTTATTATTTTTTAAAGAAAGGACGTCTCAAATGGGAATTACGAAAGAATATAAAAAGCACGCCTCTTTACAACCAAATAAAATAGCGATAAAGGAAAATGATCGAGTTTTAACATATAAAGAGTGGTTTAAGTCAGTGTGTAAAGTAGCAAACTGGTTGAATGAAAAAGAATCGAAGAATAAAACAATAGCAATTGTATTAGAAAATCGTATGGAGTTTTTACAACTATTTGCTGGTGCTGCTATGGCCGGATGGGTTTGTGTGCCATTAGATATAAAGTGGAAACAGGATGAGCTCAAAGAAAGAATTGCAATCAGTAATCCGGATGTGATTGTGATAGAGCGATATAAGGTAAATGATCTACCTGGTGAAGAAGGAAGAGTAATAGAAGTTGATGAGTGGAAAAGAATGATAGAGAACTATCTTCTTACATATTCCACTATAGAAAATGTACAACATGCTCCTTTTTATATAGGATTTACGTCAGGATCGACTGGGAAGGCGAAAGCATTTTTACGTGCACAGCAATCGTGGGTTCATAGTTTTGATTGCAATATACATGACTTTCATATGAAAAAAGAAGATTCTATTTTAATAGCTGGGACGCTCGTTCATTCTCTTTTCTTATACGGCGCAATAAGTGCATTATATGTAGGGCAAACGGTGCATATTATGAGAAAGTTTATTCCAGATCAAGTACTGGATAAGTTAGAAACAGAAAATATTTCGGTCATGTATACAGTTCCGACAATGCTAGAATCTTTATATAAAGAAAACAGAGTAATAGAAAATGAAATGAAAATTATTTCGTCAGGAGCCAAATGGGGAGCTGAAGCGAAAGAAAGAATAAAGAGTATATTTCCTTATGCACGAAAATATGAATTTTACGGTGCATCGGAACTAAGTTTTGTAACAGCACTAGTTGATGAAGAGAGCGATAGAAGGCCCAATTCAGTAGGGAAACCTTGTCACAATGTGCAAGTTCGAATATGTAATGAAGCAGGAGAAGAAGTACAGAAAGGTGAGATAGGAACTGTTTATGTGAAGAGTGATCAGTTTTTTATGGGATACATATTGGATCAGGTTTTCATTCCGGAGTTGACTGCAGATGGCTGGATGACAGTACGAGATGTAGGTTATGAAGATGAAGAAGGCTTTATTTATATTGTCGGTAGAGAGAAGAATATGATTTTATTTGGAGGAATTAATATTTTCCCAGAAGAAATAGAAAGTGTATTACATGAACATCCAGCTGTTGATGAAATAGTTGTAGTTGGTGTGAAAGATAGTTATTGGGGTGAAAAACCTGTCGCCATCGTAAAAGGAAGTGCTACGAAGCAACAATTAAAAAGTTTTTGCTTACAACGATTATCCTCGTTTAAAATACCGAAAGAATGGCATTTTGTAGATGAAATACCGTATACAAATAGCGGGAAAATCGCTCGTATTGCAGCAAAAAATATGATTAAAAACCGGGAGAAGATATATGAATAGAGCGGTTATTGTAGAAGCGAAAAGGACACCTATCGGTAAGAAGAATGGGATGTTTAAAGATTATGAAGTTCAGCAATTAGCAGCGCCACTTCTTACGTTTTTAAGTAAAGGAATTGAGAGAGAGATAGACGATGTTATATTAGGGAATGTTGTTGGACCAGGAGGGAATGTTGCAAGATTATCTGCTTTAGAGGCAGGACTTTGCTATCATATTCCTGGTGTAACGATTGATCGGCAATGTGGTGCGGGTTTGGAAGCAATTCGCACCGCATGTCATTTCATTCAAGGCGGGGCAGGTAATTGTTATATTGCAGGAGGGGTAGAGAGTACAAGTACATCACCATTTCAAAATAGAGCGCGATTTTCACCAGAAACAATTGGTGATCCTAATATGGGAGTGGCGGCTGAATATGTTGCAGAGCGTTATAATATAACGCGAGAAATGCAAGACGAATACGCTTGTCTTAGTTATAAACGGACACTGCAAGCAGTAGAAAATGGATATTTACAAGATGAAATACTTCCGTTTAATGGCTCTTTTGACGAAGCTATAAAACGAGAAATGAATTATGAAAGAATGATTAAAAGAACAATGCCTGTATTTTTACAAAATGGTACAGTAACGGCAGGTAATTCGTGTGGTGTAAATGATGGGGCATGTGCCGTTCTTGTAATGGAAGAGGAGCAAGCCCGAAAATTAGGATATAAGCCTGTACTTCGTTTCGTTCGTAGTGCTGTAGTTGGAGTGGATCCAAATCTTCCGGGGACTGGTCCGATATTTGCGGTGAACAAATTATTAAACGAAATGAATATGAAAGTAGAGGACATCAATTATTTTGAAATAAATGAAGCATTTGCTTCAAAGGTTGTTGCTTGTGCAAAGGAGTTACAAATTCCTTTTGAAAAATTAAATGTAAATGGTGGAGCAGTTGCGCTCGGTCACCCGTACGGTGCATCTGGAACTATGCTTGTGACACGTTTGTTTTATCAAGCGAAAAGGGAATATATGAAATATGGAATTGCAACGTTAGGAATAGGTGGTGGAATAGGGCTTGCGCTATTATTTGAGAAAGTAGAAAACTAGAAAGGGACTAGTTTTCTACTTTTTGAGGAACATAAGCATTGCTACCAGGTTTTGCTTTTATTTCATTCCAAGCAGCGATAGCATCAGCTTTTGATTTTCCTTTGTTATTTGGATCTTCGAAAAAGTCGCGAGTGAAACAATTGTATTCAAACTGCGCGCTAATAGTTGTTTTATAAGTAGGGTCTTTTTTACGTTCGTTTTCTTCATGCCAAAAAGTTATCGCATCTTCATATGTTTTTCCAACATTCTCTTTAAAAAACTTTTGAAGAGCAACCGTAAAGCGGAAGTTTGCTCCGATTTTTTCTTTGAAAAAAGTACGAACATCTTCGCTACAGCGATGATTGTTAGTAATAATCGTTTGAAGAGAAAGGTTTTTATAAGAGAGGGAAGCTTTACTCATCTTTTGATCAGAGTTGTTCTTTAATATTTTACCAGTAATTAAATAATGTGAGATACGCTTGGCTATTTCAATCTTAGAGCCACTAGCTGGTACCCCATGCTCACGACAAAATGTTTGCAGTTCTGCTTTTAACCAATAATAGTTTTGGAAATCTTCAAGTGATATAGACTTTGTTAAAGGTGGACGCATGAATGTAACAACTTCTTTCTTCCATAATTTTCTTTAATTATAAAACGTACGTTCTTTTTGTGGAAGGATTAATTTGTAAATATAATGGGAAGAGGGGATTACATATGGAAAATGTAATGCAAGTTCGTGTTACAGGAATTTTAATTGAAGGTGAAAAGATTTTGTTAGTAAAGCAAAAAGTTGCTAATCGCAATTGGTCTTTACCCGGGGGAAGAGTAGAGAATGGTGAAACGTTAGAAGAAGCGATGATTCGAGAAATGAGAGAAGAAACAGGATTGGCGGTTAAAATTAAGAAGCTACTCTATGTTTGTGATAAACCAGATGCTAGTCCATCTTTATTACATATTACGTTTCTGCTTGAAAGGATTGAAGGTGAAATTACGCTACCTTCTAATGAGTTTGATCATAATCCAATTCAAGATGTGCAAATGGTACCGATTAAAGATTTAAGTCAATATGGTTTTTCGGGAACTTTTATCACTCTTATAAGTGAAGGTTTTGCAAGTGCAGGGAGTTATCAAGGTTTGAAACAAAATATAGGCTTGTAAATATAGTTGAAGGATAGCTGTTAGCTATCCTTCATAAGCATGTTTTACACAGCTGACTGTAAAGAAGAAACAAGTTGATTTAAAAATTCGTCCCCGGTCATAACCGCTTTTCCGCCGCCGCGCGCACTCTTTTTATTTCCGCCACCTTTTCCTTCAATAGCAGGAAGAGCATCTTTTAAAAGTGCGTTCATATCAAGTGTGACTGTTTTTCCGCAAGCGAGGATGCATTGTAGTTTGTCATCATTTTCGATAACGAAATATGTAATGGTATGCTCTTGTTGTTCTGTAATAATAGCAGAAAGCTTTGCGATTTCTTGCATAGAACGATTTGTAAATACTTTAGAAATAAGTATGCCAGCATGTATTTCGGCAGGTTGTTGCAGTAGTTCGTTTGTCTCTGCATATAATAATTTTTCATTCATTGTTTGTATTGCTTTTTCGTTTTCTTTTTGAGAAGTAAGCAGTTGTGCTACTTTTGCTGGAATATCAATCTCGCTACTGTTTAATTGTTTAGAAACATCCTTCATAATTTTTTGCTGTTGCCCCATTAATTTAAGTGTGCGCCAGCCAGCGATAAACGATAATCGTATGCCACCTTTATTGCGCTCCCATCCTAATACTTGAATAGGACCTACTTCACCTGTACATTTCGGATGTGTCCCGCCACAACCGTTGTAGTCGTAATTTTCGATAATAACAACACGTATATTTTCTGTTAATGTCGGTTCTTTACGAAGGGGTAATGTTTTTGCTTCTTCTAAGTTCATCGACTCGATACGGATTGGATGGTTTTCAAAAACAATTTTGTTTGCAATTTGTATTGCCGTTTCAACTGTTTCTGCATGCAGATTTTCTGTTTCTAAATCAATTGTTATCGTTTCTTTACCAAGATGGAATCCAATCGTAGGTATATTAAAGTGGTCCCAAAAAGCAGCAGATAAAATGTGCTGAGCCGCATGTTGCTGCATATGATCAAAACGGCGCTCCCAATTGATTTTGCCTTCTACTTCTTCTGTATGTAATTTTTCTATAATGAAGTGACGAATTTCTCCATCTATCTCTTCTACATTGATTACATCGATATCATTTAATGTACCAGTATCATATGGTTGTCCGCCACCTGTCGGATAGAATGCCGTTTCGTTTAAAACAACGTATAAGTTACCGTCTTTATCATAATCTTGCTTTATGATTTTCGTAGTAAAGTCTTTTTTATAAGCGTCAGTGTAATATAATTTTTGCTCCAATTTTCTTTCCCCTTTCGTGTTCACTAGTTTCATTGTAAAGCAATTGAAATTAGTTTCCTAATATTTCAGAAGAAAGAAACTATTTTTGGAATTTTCTTGCTATAATAAGAAAAAGAAAATGCGGGGGTGGAATGAATATGTTATATGAAAACGGTGTAGATAAACTGCTTAGTTTAAGTAAAAATATTTCTGAATTGTATCGAGAATTAAATGAAATGACCCGGATTTTAACGGATTGTAATCGAGAAAGTGTGAAGTTTGATCGGTTATATGTAAAAGAGGTACTGTGGAAGAGAGAAGATGTAATAGAGAAATATGACCAACTACTTGTGCAACTTTGTATAAATGAATGTTTTGATCTAAAAAGTGTCATTACAGGGGAATATAAGTATACATATGAAGAAGTAGAAAATATCGTTTTACAATTTAATGAGAAGTATAATGTCGCAATTTTAATTAAAGATGTTTGTAAAGAATTACAGTTTACATATGGCATAGATATGGACATAACGAGAACAGCTCGGGTATCAACAGCTCAAGTATAAAAAGGGAAAAGAAAGCAGATCCTTTGCTTTCTTTTTTTATGTAAGAACAGGGAGAGTAGGTTTTTAAGATGAAGGGGAAGTTGCAAAATATACATCCGTTAGGAATGACAATTATAATAGGGACTTTATTTGCGAGGTTTGCCACGTCAATGAGTATTCCTTTTTTAGCAATTTATTTAACGACTGTTAAAGGCGTATCAGCAGGAATGACGGGTGCTATTATCGGAACGAGTGCACTTGTTGGGGTGTTTGCCAGTTTTATTGGAGGGAATTTATCGGATCGATTCGGCCGAAATATGATTATAATATGGTCCATGATTGTTTGGGTGTTTGTATTTATAGGCTTTTCGTTTGCAAATCATGTTTTAAGTTTCTTTTTATTAAATGCTCTGAATGGATTATGTCGGTCTTTTTTTGAACCGACTTCAAGAGCATTATTATCAGATTTAACGAAACCAGAGTATCGTTTACTCGTATATAATTTGCGTTACGGTGCAATCAATGTTGGAGTAGCAATTGGCCCACTTGTCGGATTACAGATTGGAAGCGCAAAATCAACAATTCCTTTTCTAGTAGCAGCTGGAGTATACATTCTATATACAGCTATATTAGCGTTCCAATTTAAGAAGTATCCAATTGAAAAAAAGAAAGTAAATACAGAAAAGCCTGTCACAATGTTAAATGCAATTCGCATTTTGCGGAAGGATGTCGTATTTTTAGTTGCTTTGGTCGGTATTATTTTGAGTAATTGTGGTTTTTCTCACTTAACGACAACAGTATCACAATATTTTGCAAATGCACATATATTTCAGGATGGAGTGAAATTATTTTCATATATGTTAGCTTTAAATGCGATTGTTGTAGTTGTAATTCAATACCCTGTTATTCAAATGTGTAAAAAGTATACACCGCTAGTATCCATTATGATGGGAACTTTATTTGTGAGCGGAGGATTGTTTGGATTTGGAATAGTAGAATCTACGCTAGGTGCTGCCATTTGCACAATTATTTTTACAATTGGAGAAGTTCTCATGTTTTCAATGACGGATGTATTTATAGATGGTATAGCTGCTTCGCATTTAAAAGGAACGTATTTTGGAGCAATGGGGTTTTCGGGAATTGGAGCAGTAATTGGTCCATGGGTTGGGGGTGTACTGCTCGATTACTACGGTTATCAAAATGGATTTATTGTCTTTTCAGCGCTAGCTATATTTTCAACTGTAGCATTTCCTGTACTTTTAGTTACAAAGGGTTTATTGAAAAAGAGGGATGATAGAAATTGTAATTTAGAATTACATGCGAAATGAAATAAGCCCCAGCAGACGACTGGGGTTTATTTTTGTATTCATCCCGCTATTTGCGGGCAGTAAAACTCCTATTGATTAAAGTTTCACTTTATTTTAATTCTCAATTTGAAAAAGAACTTTTTCTTCATGTTTATTAGAAATTTCGTTTTTGGAAATATGAATGGCTAAATATCCATTCTCTAAGCAGGCTAGCATCTTCTTATAAATAATAGTAGCGGGTAAAGGAATGATCCGCTGCAAAGAACTATTATTATGAAGTATGCAAATATTTAGGCCTGTCTCCATCTTTTTAATGACTACATTTTGTTCGGATACATTTGGTACATCTGTTTCCAAAATGTACTCTTGTTCAGTTTCGCAAAGGTCAATATGAATTTGATTTGGGAAACTAAAGTTACTACAAGAATCAGAACAAAATTGATCCATCCATTCTTCGAAACCATCAACATGAAAAAGACAATCTTTCTTTTTCTTGCCCATGTAAGACACCCTCCGTAAAATCTCAATTCATACTATGTTATGCATGAATGAAGTAGGGGTGAAGAATAAGTGGAAAAATATAAACATTGTATGTGATGAAGGTAACTAGTGTGAACCTTTTGTTTTACATATCATGATGTGCATGATTTTTTTGGCGTGAATGGTTACGGTTTTTTACTTTATGAGATCCGCTTAATGGTTCAGGTTGTCCCTTTTTTTCTTTCGCTTCGTGATTGTTTTTTTCCATTGTATGTGACACCTCCTCTTTCTCTTTAGAATGAGAGAAGTTTGCAAATTTATACGAGAATGTTTTTAGAAAAAAAGGTAAAGATAAATGGGACTAACTATTATGGAAAGGGGATTATATAATGCCATATCATAAAGATAAACAACAAGCTTTTCAAGCAGCGCAGCAAGGGGTTACACAAGCAGAACATGCATTTAACAACATTGTGAAAAATGATCCAAACTACGGTCATGATTTAAAAGAGTTACGCCAAGAGGTTCAGGAAGCGTATGAACAGATTCAAAATGCGCTAGAAGTAGCTTCAGAAACACAACGTCCACAACTTGAGCAATACGAAAATAATATCCAAAATATTATGCGAAATGTAGATGAATTAGAAAAGTAAATGAGGTTGTTGTGTATTCGACAACCTTATTACTTTGACAAATGTTATGCTAAAACAGAAAATCTTTCTATTCGTTTTTTCTTTATTATGCGCAGTACATATATTTCAAGTTGAAAAAGTGGAAGCGAAAATGTTGCTCAGAAAAGAGCTAGAACCAACTGGCTATGTAATATGGGAAGTACCTAATAATGAAAAGATTATTGCCATTACATTTGATGATGGACCAGATCCAACGTATACACCACAAATTTTAAATTTATTACGTCAATATAAAGCAGAAGCGACATTTTTTATGATTGGATTTCGAGTGCAGCGTAATCCATATTTAGTAAAGCAAGTGTTAAAAGAGGGGCATGAAATTGGAAATCATACGATGAATCATTTGTATGCGAGTAATTCATCAGATGAAAAATTAGAAAATGATATTTTAGATGGAAAGAAATATTTTAAAAAATGGGTGAAAGAACCTTTGCTATTCCGTCCTCCTGGTGGATATATTAACGATGCTGTATTTAAAACAGCGAAAGAAGCTGGTTATCAAACTGTTCTATGGTCTTGGCATCAAGACCCACGTGATTGGGCGAATCCAGGGGTTGAATCCATTGTAAATCATGTAGTGAAAAATGCTAAAAGTGGAGATATTGTATTGTTACATGATGGAGGAAATAATCGTAGTCAAACAGTAGCAGCGCTAGCGAAAATTTTACCAGAGCTGAAAAAGCAGGGCTATCGATTTGTAACGGTTTCCGAATTACTACGTTATAAACATTAGAAAAAATCCCAAAAGGAAAATGGACCTTTTGGGATTTTTCGTTACTGGTTCTTTTTACGTTTTTTATTATTCTGTCGCTCCGCTGGAGTTAAGGGCTCGTTTGCAAATTCTTCATTGTAACCAGTTCCTTGTCCTTGTGCAGATGCAGCATTCATTCCTGAAATAATATGATTTGCTTTTCTTTTACTCATTTTATTTCACCTCTATAGCTTTTTTTGTAAGTTGAATGATGAGCAGTTCATAGTATGTATGAACTGTAAGTAAAGCGCTAATAGAGCACTTTACTTTATAGTAATAGTATTCATAAGGAGCATGAACATTATTCAAATTTAGAAACATAAAGAAAACTTATGATAATCTATAAGTTTCTTATTATTTACTTATTTAGAAAGTTGTAATAAGATATTATCGTAAGGTATTGAAAAGTTTGTCTAAATTTTATATTCAGACAACTTAGTCACGTTTAACAGGGGGGAAACATAATGGTCAAACATAATCCATTTCAATCACGTGCAACTTTTGAAGTAGATGAAAAAACGTATCATTATTATGATTTGAAAGCGCTTGAAAACGCAGGGGTTGGCAACGTATCTCAATTACCATATTCCGTGAAAGTTTTACTTGAATCCGTACTTCGTCAAGTAGACGGACGTGTAATTACAGAAGAACATGTTACAAATTTAGCGAAATGGGGAACGAAAGATGTGCAAGATATCGATGTTCCATTTAAACCATCTCGTGTAATTTTACAAGATTTCACTGGTGTTCCAGCTGTTGTAGATTTGGCTTCGCTTCGTAAAGCAATGGCAGATATGGGCGGGGATCCTGATAAAATTAATCCAGAAATTACTGTAGACCTTGTAATTGACCACTCTGTACAGGTTGATAGAGCGGGAACGGCAGACGCGCTTGCATTCAACATGGACTTAGAGTTTAAACGTAATGAAGAACGTTATAAATTTTTAAGCTGGGCACAAAAATCATTTGATAACTATCGTGCAGTTCCACCAGCTACAGGTATTGTACACCAAGTAAACCTTGAATATTTAGCGCCAGTCGTTCATGCTGTGAAAAATGCTGAAGGTGACTTAGTTGCATACCCAGATTCATTAGTTGGAACAGACTCACATACAACAATGATTAACGGTATCGGCGTTCTTGGATGGGGCGTTGGTGGTATTGAGGCAGAAGCTGGAATGCTTGGACAGCCTTCATACTTCCCAGTACCTGAAGTAATTGGTGTGAAATTAACTGGTACACTTCCAAGTGGTACTACAGCAACTGACGTTGCATTAAAAGTAACACAAGTATTACGTCAAAAAGGTGTAGTTGGTAAATTCGTTGAGTTCTTCGGTAATGGACTAAAGAGCATGCCTTTAGCTGATCGTGCAACAATTTCAAACATGGCACCAGAATACGGCGCAACTTGTGGATTCTTCCCAATTGACGATATTTCATTAGAGTACTTACGTTTAACAGGTAGGGATGAAGAGCAAATTCGCATTGTTGAAGAATACTGTAAAGCAAATGGTTTATTCTATACAGCAGACAGCAAAGATCCAATTTACACTGATCTTGTTGAAATTGATTTAAATACAATTGAATCTAACCTTTCTGGACCGAAACGCCCACAAGATTTAATTCCACTTTCAGATATGAAAGATGCGTTCCACAAAGCTGTTTTAGCACCAGTTGGAACACAAGGACTTGGATTTAATGCGCAAGAGTTCGATAAAGAAGTGAAGGTTACATTAGAAGATAAAGAAGTAACGATGAAGACAGGTGCAATTGCAATCGCTGCAATTACAAGCTGTACAAATACATCAAACCCATACGTATTAATTGGGGCAGGTCTAGTTGCGAAGAAAGCAATTGAAAAAGGGCTTGTAGTACCTGAGTACGTAAAAACATCATTAGCACCAGGATCTAAAGTTGTTACTGAGTACTTAGATAAATCAGGTTTAACAACATATTTAGATCAATTAGGTTTCCAAACAGTTGGTTACGGCTGTACGACTTGTATCGGTAACTCTGGTCCGTTAGCGCCAGAATTAGAAGAATCAATCGCAGCAAACGACTTACTAGTAACATCTGTTTTATCTGGTAACCGTAACTTTGAAGGTCGTATTCATCCACTTGTAAAAGCGAATTACTTAGCATCACCACCACTTGTTGTGGCATATGCACTTGCAGGTACTGTTGATATTGATCTGAAAAATGATGCAATCGGTAAAGATGCAAATGGCAATGCTGTATACTTCAACGATATTTGGCCATCAGCTAAAGAAATTGAAGATGTAGTTCAAAGTGTTGTTACATCTGAACTGTTCAAGAAAGAATATGCACAAGTATTTAATAGCAATGAGCGTTGGAATGAAATCCAAACTTCAAATGAAGCTTTATATACTTGGGATAATGATTCAACATACATTCAAAACCCACCATTCTTTGAAGGATTATCTAAAGAACCAGGTGAAGTTGAAACGTTATCAGGCTTACGCATAGTTGGTAAATTTGGTGACTCTGTAACGACAGACCACATTTCACCAGCAGGTT
This sequence comes from Bacillus sp. CH140a_4T, assembly GCF_008923725.1. GTDB lineage: Bacteria > Bacillota > Bacilli > Bacillales > Bacillaceae_G > Bacillus_A. Next base: position 953,162 of record NZ_WBPF01000005.1, on the reverse strand, counting down.
CAATCGGTAAGCACACACCAGCTGGACGCTACTTATTAGAAAACGGCGTACAACCAGTTGACTTCAACTCTTACGGTTCTCGTCGTGGTAACCACGAAGTTATGATGCGTGGTACATTCGCGAACATCCGTATTAAAAACCAAATCGCACCAGGAACAGAAGGCGGATACACAACATATTGGCCAACTGGTGAAGTAACATCAATCTATGATGCTGCTATGAAATATAAAGAAGATGGCACAGGCCTTCTAGTTGTTGCTGGTAAAGATTACGGTATGGGAAGTTCTCGTGACTGGGCTGCGAAAGGTACAAACTTATTAGGTATTAAAGCAGTAATCGCAGAAAGCTTTGAGCGTATTCACCGTAGTAATTTAGTGTTAATGGGTGTGTTACCACTTCAATTTAAAGATGGCGAAAGCACTGAAACATTAGGTCTTGTTGGTAATGAGTCATTTGAAATTCAAATTGACAAAACAGTTAGACCACGCGATCTTGTAAAAGTAGTTGCAACTGATGCAGATGGAAACGAAAAACAATTTGAAGTAGTAGCTCGTTTCGATAGTGAAGTTGAAATTGACTACTACCGTCACGGTGGTATTCTGCAAATGGTTCTTCGTGAGAAAATTGAAGAATCTAAAGTGTCGAACTAAATAATTGAAATGAATGATAGGAAGCTAATAACTGTTAGCTTCCTTATTTTATGGAAAGGGATGAAACCGAATGGTTTCATCCCTTTCTTTTTACTATAAAAATGGAGGGAATATCATGAAGGAATATAAAAGAATATTGTTACCGTTACAGAAAGAAAAAGTGTTAGTAATAGCAGCTATATGCAGTGGACTCTTTGCAGCTATTTTAAATTTATCTCGTCCACTATTCATGGGGCTAATTGTAGATAACCTGATTCAGCGGGAATTAAAAGCTGCGTATGTATATATTGCATTGTTTGCAGGGAGTCGCTTGTTGATGTGGGTGAACAATCTTTCATTTGATTATATAAGCTCCAAAGCGAGTCAGCGAATATTACGAGAGAAGCGTATAAATGTATTGCATCATTTTTTCTCATTACCGTTTGAAGAGAGTGAGAAGATTAAACAAGGAGAGTTAGAGACGTTAGTTGTGTCTGATATTCCGAATTGGATTAGGTTATATGGTTCTATATTAATAGAATATATACACGCTATTGCGCAATTTGTAGGTGCGTTCATAGCACTACAACATATAGATATAAAGTTCATATTGTGGGTAACTCCGTTTTTATTTTTAAGTGCAACTGTTCCGATGTTAATGGGAGAAAAGGTAAGAAATATTGCAAGCATTGCTCAAAACAATCAGTCAAGTGTTGTAGAGATGGTGTCACAATTTGTAAAAGGAGCACAAGATTTACGTAGTTTGCAAAAAGAAAATTGGGCCATTCGCTTATTTCAAGGAGTAACAGCACAATCTTATAAAACAGAAGTAAAGAAGACGATGATGCAACACTGCATTGGAGTAGTTGGGACAGTGATTGAAACAGGGGCATATATCGTTGTTCTCATTATAGGCGCGCAAAAAATAATGAAGGGAGAAATGGAAGTTGGTTCAATTATTACAGTGTTAGCCACAATTGAAATGCTCTTTTTTCCAGTCCGTTACGTTGGCGATTTATTAATGATGACACAAGTTGCAGTTGCTTCGGCAAATAGAGTTTTTTCTTTTTTAGATAAACGAGTGGCAAATAGTAATCGAGAAAGAGCGATGGGAATGACGGTAACAAATGTTTCATTTCAAGAGAATGATGAAGAGAAATGTAGAATTCATAATATTGATTTGCAAATTAATCCTGGTGAACTCGTTATTATTGTGGGAGAAAGTGGTGCAGGAAAAACAACGCTTTTAAAATTAATGACAGGGTTGTATAAACCATCTAACGGTAGCATTGTTTCTTACGGTAATGAGGCACGTATGACTACAGTGTGGCAAGAACCTCGTTTCTTTCGGACGGCAGTAAAAGAGAATATGTATTTCGAGGAGAAGTGTCTAGAAAAGCAGTTAGAAAAAAATATTGAACTTGTAAATATGAAGCCAATTATTAGAGATTTATCGGAAGGGATTCAAACTGTACTACATAAAAGTGGTGAAGAGTTTTCGGGAGGAGAAAGAAAACGTCTTGCATTATTACGTGCCATTGTTTCAAATCCGAATCTTATTATTTTAGATGAACCAACTGCGGGATTAGATCCGAGCAACCAAGAAACAGTTTGGAATATGATAGAAGGATTAGGAAGAGAGGTCACGAGAATTGTGGCAACACATGATGTAGAGAAAGCGATACTAGCAGATCGTGTTGTCATAATGAAAGAAGGAAGTATTGTTGCATGTGGAAGTCCTGAAGAATTAATACATAGTCATTCATTTTTACAGAGATGTGAATAAAGATAAGAGCATTGCTCTAATCTTTATTCAGCGTCATTTATTTGATACTCGATAGATTCGGAGTGATTCAGATCAACGTTAAAAGTAGCAGTCATAAGGAGCGTTGCAATTCCAAGGATTACGAAAAGGACGAATGAGAATAGAGAGATATAAAGACAAATACGCCCTACTTTCTTTTTTTCAAGATCTTTACTAAAGAGTGAAATAATCCATGTAATAATACCGATTGGGTATAAAAGAAAACTAAGAATAAATAAGGTTATTTTTTCGAATGAATTCATAAACAATCCCCCTTTTGTTGTAGGTTTATAACTACGAGAGTAAAAAGGTGAATGGGTCCATAAGAAGATAAGCAACACTTCATCTGTTTTTCTAATTATATGATAAAAAGGAAAAAATTACACTTTAAATAAGAATATTCTAATTATTTTGACTGTGAATATTTCCAAGCTTGTCCGTATAAGCTAAAATAAGGTATATAGTATTTGAGTGATTAAGTTATAAGAAGATAAACACGTTAGGGTGATATAAAATGTGGCGGAAGCTTACGATTATTGTAGTGTTACTTTGTTTAGCGGGATATGCAGCTTATGAACAGCTTGGTAAAAACGATCAGGCGGTACAAGGGGAGCAAGAAAAAAGTGAAGCTGCTATGAAAGAGATGATTGCAAGTAATGGTATTGAAATAGGGAAGAGTGCACCAAACTTTGCATTAACGAAGTTAGATGGAACGAATGTAAAGTTATCGGATTTAAAAGGAAAGAAAGTGATTTTAAACTTTTGGGCAACGTGGTGTGGACCTTGCCAGCAAGAAATGCCGGATATGGAGGCTTTTTATAAAGAACATAAAGAAAATGTAGAAATTTTAGCAATAAATTATACGCCTTCAGAAAAGGGCGGGGGAGTAGAAAAGGTAAGCAATTTTGCTAAGGAAAAAGGAATTACTTTTCCTATTTTATTGGACAAGAATATTGATGTGACAACAGCGTATAAAGTCATTACGATCCCAACTTCGTATTTTATAGATACGAAAGGTGTCATTCAAGATAAGTTTATTGGACCGATGACGCAAAAAGAGATGGAGAAACGGATTGCTAAGTTAAAATAATGGTGAAAAGGTAGAAGTGGAAAGTTACCATTTCTGCCTTTTCTTTTTCACGTAGTGATAGCAGCATGTTATGATAAAAGAAATATAAACGTTTAGAGGTAAAGGAGTGTTTGGAGTGGGGAATATATCCTTACCGTTAGATTATGTTGTAATTGATTTTGAAACAACAGGATTTAACCCTTATAATGATAAAATTATTCAAGTCGCAGCAGTGAAATATCGCAATCATGAACTAGTAGATCAATTTGTTTCCTATGTGAATCCGGAGCGTTCAATTCCGGACCGGATAACGAGTTTAACAGGTATTACAAATTATCGTGTTTCAGATGCACCGACGATTGAAGAAGTATTACCTTTATTTTTAGCGTTTTTACATACAAATGTAATTGTCGCTCATAATGCATCTTTTGATATGCGCTTTTTGAAAAGTAATGTAAATATGCTTGGGTTACCGGAACCTCAAAATAAAGTGATTGATACTGTGTTTTTAGCAAAGAAATATATGAAGCAAGCGCCTAATTATAAACTTGAAACGTTAAAGCGAATGCTTGGAATTCGTTTAAGTTCTCATAATGCATTTGATGATTGTATTACTTGTGCAGCTGTTTATCAAAAGTGTGCATCTATTGAAGAAGAGGCAAAAAGAAAATCGAATACGGAAGCACTTGATGAAACAACAGTATATGAGGCAGTAAAAAAGATACTTGTACGAAATAAACGTGATATCGAATGGGTTCGTTGCATGAATGTAGGAAGTTATTTAGATATAAAAGCTTTTTATCCAGTTATGAGGGTAAAAGTAAAAGGGCGAAAGAAATACATATTAACAGAGATATTAGAAGATGATGTGAAAGAAATAAGTACGAGTTTAAAATGTGAACCGGCGTTAAAAAGTGAAGTTGGTAATACGAGAATTATGCTTAATAGCTTAGAGGATGTCCTGAAATTAGAAAGTTATATTTTAGGACAGTATGATTTCGTACTGCAAGCGCTAAGTGAGTATAAAAAAAGTGAAATGAACGCAGATGAAAAGCTAAAAGAATATTTAAATATAATGGTATAAAAAACTCCGTGTACAAGAAGTTGTACACGGAGTTTTTTTAGGAGTACTAAAACATAAAATTTTCTTACAAATCTGATTAAAGAGTTTTTCATTTGCTCATACTATGTATAGTAAGAATGCGAAGGAGAGAGGGTGAACAGCGTGAGAAGAAGTCGCCGTAAATCATTTGACGAACTTGTGAAAGAAAATAAACAACAATTATTAAGCGATCGTGATGCAATCGATCGTATTGAAGAGCGTATTGAAAAACGTTATGAAATGAAACTTTTTAAGCAAGCTGAATAATTCTTAACACTAGTACGATACTAGTGTTAAGGAGGCGATAGTAATGGGTAATCCGAAAAAGAATTCAAAAGACTTTGCACCGAATCAGATTGGGACACAATCAAAAAAAGCTGGTGGCAATAAAGGAAAGCAAATGCAAGACCAAACAGGTAAACAACCGATTGTTGATAACGGTTAAAAAGGGAGAATGTTGTCATTCTTCTTTTTTGTGACGGATTTTTAATAGTAAAAAAGGGCTGACTTTTGTCAGCCCTTTTTCGTAATCGTAAAATTTTCAACGAGTAAACGCCAATTTTGTGGGAATGGCAAGCCAATCTTCCAGTAACTAATACCACCAATACCTTGTTCTTTCATTAAGTTGAATTTACTTTGAATAGATCTCGCATCTTCAAACCAAACTTCGTGTTGTACGCCGTTTTCGTCAAAGTAATTGAAATGTGGAGCTTGAGCTGTGAAATCATAGCGGATAGGAACATTGTATTTACGAGCTAGTGCAACAGCTGCGATAGAGCTAACTGCTTTTGCTGGCGGATTGCCTTGTTTGAACGGAAGTTTCCAATCGAATCCGTATAAATTTTGCCCCATCATAATTTTTTGGGGAGGCATTTGAGATTTTGCGTATTGAAGTACTTCTTTTACAGGACCGATAGGAGAAATAGCCATCGGTGGCCCGCCTTGCCAACCCCAGTCGTATGTCATAATAACGACGAAATCAACAATTTGTCCTTGTGCTTTATAATCGTGAGCTTCGAAAAATTTCCCCTTTTGATTTGAACTTGTTTTCGGTACAAGTGTTGTACTTAATGTGTATCCGTTAGGTAATCGTGTTTTCACATTTCGCAAAAAACGATTATATGCTTCGCGATCTTCAGGTGCCACACTTTCAAAATCAAAATGAATGTCTCGCATACCGTACTTCTCAGCTGTTTGCAAAATGTTTGTAATAAATTTGTTTTGAATTGTTGTATCGCGTAAAATAACTGATGTCAGATCGGCACTGAAATTTCCATTTTCAATATTTGTAATAACGAGCATAGGGATGGTTTTGCCTTGTGTTGCAATATTAGCGATTTTAGCTGTTTCAGTTGGTTCTTTTAGCGTACCATCTCTTTTTGCCTCGAAACTGAAATAAGCTAAGTATGTTAAAAATGGATTAATAGCACGCGTAGCATTAACTAAACTTTCTTTAATAGGTATAGTTGAAGGTTGTAAATAAGCGATGGATTCTACCGCTCGTTTTGTCCCTTTCGGTATATATAATTGCTGTCCGACATGGAGAATGGATTTTAAAGATAAGTTATTCACTTTAGCTAAGCTAGCGAGAGGAACGTTATATGTTTGAGAAATTCGATAGAGGCTATCGCCAGGCTGTACATAATAATTATTTCCTTTCGTATTCACGATTAGTGCCTGACCAACAACGAGTGTTTCAGCTGGATTTAGTCCATTGTCCTTTACTATTTCGTCAGGTGTTGATCCGTATTTTGATGCCAAGCTATATACGCTATCACCGCTACGAACAGTTACAATTTGAATCATATGCTTGCTCCTTTCAGTAAAAGATTCACTGTTTTTATTTTATTTTTGATTCCGCTGTATTATGATTAAATGTATGCAAGGCACCAGAAGTGAAAGAAGGCGAATACATATGTTTGTAGCAGAACATGAAGTTGAAATCCGTTATGCGGAAACAGATCAAATGGGTGTTGTTTACCATTCAAACTATTTAGTGTGGCTGGAACTAGGCCGTACGAAACTTATACAAGATTTAGGGTTTTCATATGTTGAAATGGAGAAAGAGGGAATTATTTCTCCTGTGTTAGATTTGCAAATTTCATATCGTAAAGCGATGCGCTACGGTGAAAACGCAATTGTGAAAACGTGGGTGGACACTGTGAGCCCGCTTCGCGTTGTATATGGTTATGAAATATATAACGGTGATGGAGACCTTTGTATTACTGCAACTACGACGAATATTTGTGCGAAAAAAGAAGGATTCAGGCCCGTATCATTTAAAAAGTTATATCCTGAGTGGTATGCGAAATATGAGGAAATTAAGAAAAAATAAAAAAAGTGTGGCTTCTGCCACACTTTTTTTATTTTTCATAATTAAATTGCGGGAAATCATCACCGTCGTTAAATGTAACAGATAAATTATGTCCATCGAAGAACCACTCATCATCGCCTTCAATAAAGAAATTAATACCTTCTTCTTGAGTTTGAACAGCAGGATGTGCAGGATCATCTTTACGAATACCTAAAGAAAGTCCTTTTTGCACAGTACTGCAACCGCCGTATTGTACGAAAAGGCGTAGTGTTTCACCCGATTGTAAGTTTAATTCGTTTTTATACCATTGTGCTGCTTCTTTTGTTACGGAAAGATTCATGTATAGTTCCTCCAAATTATGTTGCTTTTTCTTTAGTATAAAAAATAACGCAAAAAGACGCTATTAATATGCTTCACGTTTTCTTTTTGCGTTATGTGGGTTACAATCTTATTTTTGCTTTTTTGAAAAGTTTGCTTTCGGTTCAGTTTTATTTATAATTCGTCCGATATTTGCACGGTGTTTATAAATAACCATACCTGCTAATAAACACATCGCAATAATGAAGATTTTATCCCCGCTAACAATGGATGCAATAACAGCAACGACGGCTGTTACCATAGAAGAAAGTGATACGTATCTTGTTGTAAATAAAAGGCTGAAAAAGACAACAGCTAATATTGCAAAAACAACTGGAGAGTAGCATAATAGCACGCCAGCAGAAGTTGCAACAGCTTTACCACCACGGAATTTCGCGAAAATCGGATACACATGTCCAAGAACAGCTGCTAATCCGAACCATAGTGGGTGAACATCTAATCCGAAAATAATCGGTAGACTTGTTGCTAATGTACCTTTTAAAATGTCAGCAATTGTAACGATAAAACCAGCTTTTTTCCCTAGTGTGCGGAATGTATTTGTTCCGCCTAGATTACCGCTTCCGTGCTCACGAATATCGATTCCGTAGCCGATTTTTCCAACGACTAGTGCGAATGGAATCGAGCCAAGTAAGTAGGCAACGATAAATAAAAGATATGTAGTAACCATAAGTTCAGTCTCCTTTATTCAAATGTGTTGATAAAGGGTAAAAAGAGTTTTTCCCGTATATTGTACCATACATTTGTAAAGAGCACATTTCTTTTTTGTAAATGAAAAATTCATTATTTCGTGAAAAAAATTTCACAGGAATGTTACATTTCTCACAGAAACACCAAGACTATATGTAGTAACATTTTAATCAAAAGACAACAACATATTGGTGGAGGGTTATAAATGTTACAACGAAATGTACGTGGAGAAGAATTAATGAGAGTGTTTGAGACGATTGTCCACGGTAGTGAACAAGATTTAATGCAAGAAAATGCAAATGTAGATGGCCGCTCTCCGATGGGAGTAATGGGAACGTTCGCATCAGAGGGTGCGAAATATTATGCAGTTGAAAATTTATTGTCAGATCAAGTGAAAAAAGCGATAGATCAAAATATATTATATCCACATGACTTAGATTTTTATGCGACAGGAACGACGACTTGTTCGCAAATTCCGTTAGCGCAAATGCTTGCGAACGGTTTTCATACCGGACATGGGCATATGAGACAACCGCAGGATATTAAAAGTGCATTGGCTCTTTCGTCTATTATTTTTCAGGCGAATCAAAATATGCAGCACGGTGGTCAATCATTTGCACTCTTTGATATTGATTTAGCTCCATATGTGAGAAAAACAGTAGCGAGACATAAGAAACGATTACAGTCATATCCGCTTACGAAAGAACAAATAGAAGAATTTGCATGGAAAGAAACAGAAAATGATACGTATCAGGCGTGTGAAGCTTTCGTTCATAATTCAAATAGTATGCACAGTAGGGGCGGGGGACAAGTACCGTTTATTTCTATTAATTATGGAACAGACACATCAAAAGAGGGACGGTTATTAGTTAGACAACTTTTAAAAGCGACACAAGCTGGTCTTGGTAAAGGAGAAACACCAATTTTTCCGATTCAAATTTTTAAAATGAAAAAAGGTGTGAACTTTGAAGAATGTGATCCGAACTATGATTTATTTGAATTAGCGTTAGAGACAACGGCTGAACGATTATTCCCTAACTTTTCATTTTTAGATGCGCCATTTAATGCAGTGCATTATGACGGACGACCTGAAAGTGAAGTATGTTATATGGGATGTCGTACCCGTGTCATGTCTAACATACATGGAGAAGAAACAGCGATTGGGAGAGGAAATTTATCATTTACGTCTATCAACTTAGTGAAATTAGCGTTAATTAGTGGTTCAAAGGAAGCATTTTTTGAAGCGTTAAATTATTACTTAGATTTAGGGATTAAGCAATTATTAGAGAGATTTGAGTATCAATGTACGAAGCGAGCAAGAGATTTTCGATTTTTATATTCACAAGGTGTATGGCGCGGTGGAGAGAAGTTACAGCCTGAAGATTCTGTAGCATCCATTTTAAAGCAAGGGACGTTAAGTCTTGGTTTTATCGGTCTTGCGGAGTGCTTAGTAGCTTTAACAGGAAAGCATCATGGAGAAGATGAAGAATCATGGAAACTGGGGTATGAAATCATTTCCTTTATGAGAGATAGAATGGATAAAGCAACGGAAGAACATGAACTGAATTTCTCAGTCATTGCAACTCCTGCAGAAGGGTTATCAGGGAAGTTTGTGAAAAAAGATAGGGAAGAATTTGGTGTGATTAGCGGTATAACGAACCATAATTATTATACGAATTCATTCCATATCCCAGTTTACTATAGCATTCAAGCGATAAATAAAATTCGTTTAGAAGGACCTTTCCATGCTCTATGTAACGGGGGACATATTACGTATATTGAGCTAGACGGAGCAGCTATGCATAACAAACAGGCGTTAAAACAAATTGTACGAGCGATGGCAGATCATGGCGTTGGATACGGTTCAATTAATCATCCTGTTGACCGTTGTAAGTGCTGCAGTTATCACGGAGTTATTGGAAACGAATGCCCAAGTTGCGGAAATGAAGACGAAGCTAATATAGAAAGAATTCGCCGTATAACAGGTTATCTTGTAGGAGATATGTCGAAGTGGAATAGTGCGAAACGTAGTGAAGAGATGGATCGGGTGAAGCATAAATGAAAGTGATGAACATCATTCATGATAGTGTAGTAGATGGGGAAGGATTGCGGACAGTCGTGTTTTTTGCGGGCTGTCCGCATCGTTGTTTCGGTTGCCATAATCCGAAATCGTGGAATATTTGTAATGGAACTGAAATGACAGTAGAAGAAATTGTGAAAGAGATTGCAAGTAATCCATTAACTGATGTAACATTTTCAGGTGGAGATCCATTTTTTCAAGCTGCTGATGTGAAAAAAGTAGCAAAAGCCGTGAAAGACTTGAAAAAAAATCTATGGATGTATACAGGTTATACGTTAGAAGAGATACAGAGTTCTCAAAATAATGATATGATAGAGTTGTTACATTATGGGGATGTTTTAGTCGATGGAAGATTTGAAATCGAGAAAAAAGATTTAACACTTCCATTTCGCGGAAGCTCCAATCAACGTATTATTCGATTGAAAGAGTAAAAAGGCGGGATAGATGATATGAATAAAACAGTATTACTTGTTGAAGATGAAAGAAGACTACGTGAAATCGTTAGTGATTATTTTCGTAATGAAGGTTTTGAAGTAATCGAAGCAGAAGACGGAAAAATAGCGTTAGAATTATTTGCAGAGCATGAAATTGATTTAATTATGTTAGATATTATGTTACCAGAAATAGATGGATGGTCTGTTTGTAGACGCATTAGAAAAGAATCAGCAGTACCAATCATTATGCTAACAGCCCGTTCGGATGAGGATGATACATTATTAGGGTTCGAATTAGGTGCAGATGAGTATGTAACGAAACCTTTCAGCCCGAAAGTGCTAGTAGCTCGCGCAAAGACGTTATTGAAACGTGCAGATGGCGTGGTAGGAGTAGCGGAAGAGAATGCTATGTCTTTAGCTGGAATAGAAGTAAATCGTCTATCTAGAACCGTTTTAGTAGATGGAGAAGAAATTATATTGACACATAAGGAATTTGAACTTCTTGTTTATTTAATGGAGAACAAAGGAATTGTGTTGTCACGTCAACATTTATTAGATCAGTTATGGGGATATGATTACTACGGTGATGACCGAACGGTTGATACTCATATTAAAAAACTACGAAATAAGCTAGGAGATAAAGCGAAGCATATCGGTACTGTTATTCGAGTTGGTTATAAATTTGAAGAATAACCGTTAAATTACTATGCACTTTAGCTTCGGGATATAGCAAAATTATACTCTCTTTTGTAGGTGGAATGTACAAAAAATACTTTTCTTGTCTACACTGATAGATAAGAGTATTTTTTAAATTGGATTTCACGATGAGTTCACAAGAAGGACACAAACTGTGACTATACTGAAAGTACGAATTCACCAGAGAGGGGAAATAAAACATGGGATATTACGACGGACCGAATTTAAATGAAGAGCATAGTGAAACGAGAGAAGTGAGAAAATCAGGCGGTAAAAAAGGTTATTTTTTCACAGGTTTAGTCGGAGCGGTAGTTGGAGCTGTCACAATTAGTTTTGCAGCACCTTATATGCCATGGGCTCAAAATAATGGAGCGGCTGTATCATCATTCAGTTCGGATTCAAAGGTTGAAGGTACTGTAGTTCCTGTTGTCAATAAAGCAAAAAATGAAACGGATTTACCTGGTATGATTGAAGGTGCGAAAGATGTTGTTGTAGGTGTGATTAATATGCAACAAAGTATTGATCCCTTTGCAATGCAACCGACAGGCCAAGAACAACAAGCTGGTTCAGGATCAGGTGTTATTTATAAAAAAGCAGGGAATAAAGCATATATTGTAACAAACAATCATGTAGTAGACGGAGCAAATAAACTTGCTGTAAAACTAAGTGATGGTAAAAAAGTAGATGCAAAACTAGTAGGCAAAGACCCTTGGTTAGATTTAGCTGTTGTAGAAATTGATGGATCTAATGTAAATAAAGTTGCAACTTTAGGTGATTCAAGTAAAATCCGTGCGGGTGAAAAAGCGATTGCAATCGGTAACCCACTAGGGTTTGATGGAAGTGTAACGGAAGGTATTATTAGTAGTAAAGAACGTGAAATTCCAGTAGATATCGATGGCGATAAGCGTGCAGATTGGAATGCTCAAGTTATTCAAACAGATGCAGCAATTAACCCAGGTAATAGTGGTGGTGCGTTGTTTAACCAAAATGGTGAAATAATTGGGATTAATTCAAGTAAAATTGCACAACAAGAAGTTGAAGGAATTGGATTTGCTATTCCAATTAATATCGCAAAGCCAGTTATTGAATCACTTGAAAAAGACGGAGTAGTGAAACGTCCAGCTCTTGGAGTAGGTGTCGTTTCCTTAGAAGATGTGCAGGCTTATGCAGTAAATCAATTGAAAGTACCGAAAGAAGTAACAAATGGCGTTGTATTAGGTAAAATTTATCCAATATCACCTGCAGAAAAAGCTGGTTTAGAGCAATATGATATTGTAGTAGCATTAGATGATCAAAAAGTAGAAAATTCACTTCAATTCCGTAAATATTTATATGAAAAGAAAAAAGTAGGCGAAAAAGTAGAAGTTACATTCTACCGTAATGGTCAAAAAATGACGAAAACAGCTACTTTAGCAGATAATTCAGCTACAAAGAATCAATAATTGAAATAAAAGAAAGTCTCTTTCATATTGAAAGAGACTTTCTTTATCGGCTATACTAAAGGAATAGGAGGGATAAATTATGACAATTGAAAACCCAACTCGTACGGAAATTGGTGAAGTATTAAAGAAAAGTAAAACGATTGCAGTTGTTGGATTATCGGATAAACCAGAACGTACATCGTATATGGTTTCAAAAGCAATGCAAGATGCTGGGTATCGCATTATTCCAGTGAACCCAACAGTAGATGAGGTGCTTGGAGAAAAAGCAGTTTCTTCACTAAAAGATATTAAGGAACATGTTGACATTGTAAATGTATTCCGCCGTTCAGAATTTTTAATGGATGTTGCGAAAGAGTTTGTAGAGATTGATGCAGACGTTTTTTGGGCACAATTAGGAGTACAAGATGAAGATACATATAAACTGTTAAAAGAAAAAGACTATACTGTAATAATGGATCGTTGTATTAAAGTAGAACATGCGATGACAAAATAGTATAGATTTAAAGGTAGAAAGATTGATTCAGCCCTCATTATAGGTAATAGGGCCGATGAACGAGGTGTTCATCATGAGATTTTTTAAAGGCTGTTTTTGGGGATTATTACTCGTTATCCCATTTTGGATATTGATCATTTGGATCATGATAAAGGTTTGGAATGTGTAATCTTGGCATACATATCCATTTCTCGTTGACAAACGATTATTTTTCTGAAATAGTAGCCTAGAGGAATCCTTGTGAAAAAAACAAGGATTTTTCTATTGAAAATGGTATATAAAAGAGATAAGATAACTTGCCAAAACTATAGTCGAGGCGTTATTCTATAATAGAAACATATGTTCTGATTTGATTAGGAAAGGGGCAAGGAGTTTGGCGAAGCATCAGTTCCAATATAATGAAGATGCAATTCAAGTGCTAGAAGGACTTGAAGCCGTTCGAAAACGCCCGGGTATGTATATCGGGAGTACGGATAGCCGTGGATTGCATCATTTAGTATATGAAATAGTAGATAACTCCGTTGACGAAGCGTTAGCGGGATTTGGCGACGAAATTTCTGTCGTAATACATAAAGATAATAGTATTAGCGTTATAGATAAAGGGCGAGGAATGCCTACGGGAATGCATAAACTTGGGAAACCGACACCTGAAGTTATTTTAACTGTACTTCATGCTGGTGGTAAGTTTGGTCAAGGTGGTTACAAAACGAGTGGTGGTTTACACGGTGTTGGGGCATCAGTTGTAAATGCCTTGTCAGAATGGTTAGTAGTAACGATTAAACGTGACGGAAATATTTATGAACAACGTTTTGAAAATGGTGGTATTCCTGTAACGACACTGGAGAAGATCGGGAAGACGAAAGAGTCTGGTACGATAATACACTTTAAACCAGATACAACTATTTTCAGTACAACAAATTACAATTATGAAACATTATGTGAGAGATTACGTGAATCTGCATTCTTATTAAAAGGAATGAAAATCTCGATAAAAGATGAACGTAATGATTTAGAGGATGTCTTTCATTATGAAACAGGAATTGAAGCTTTCGTTTCATACTTAAACGAAGAGAAAGATTCGATTCATCCGGTTGTATACTTCACTGGTGAACAAAACGGAATTGAAGCAGAGTTAGCATTCCAGTTTAACGATGGCTACTCAGAAAACATTCTTTCGTTTGTAAATAACGTACGTACAAAAGATGGGGGAACACACGAAGCTGGATTTAAAACAGCAATGACGCGTGTGTTCAATGAGTATGCTCGTAAAGTATCGTTATTAAAAGAAAAAGATAAAAACTTAGAAGGTACAGATATTCGTGAAGGTGTAGCGGCTATCGTTTCTGTACGTGTACCAGAAGAAGTACTTCAGTTTGAAGGGCAAACGAAAGGGAAACTTGGTACAAGTGAAGCTCGTTCTTCAATTGATGCAATTGTATCTGAGCATTTAGCTTACTTTTTAGAAGAAAACCCGGATGTTGCTACACTTCTTGTGAGAAAGTCCGTTAAAGCAGCGCAGGCACGTGAGGCTGCTCGTAAAGCGAGAGAAGAAGCGCGTACTGGTAAAAAGAAAAAGAAATCAGAAGGTACATTAAGTGGTAAGTTAACACCTGCACAATCACGTAACCCGCAGAAAAATGAACTGTATCTAGTAGAGGGTGACTCTGCCGGTGGTTCTGCGAAACAAGGTCGAGACCGACGTTTCCAAGCGGTATTACCGTTACGTGGTAAAGTAATCAATACAGAAAAAGCAAAACTTGCAGATATCTTTAAAAATGAAGAGATTAATACAATCATTTACGCTATTGGCGGTGGTGTAGGGAATGAATTCGCTGTTGAAGATATTAACTACGATAAAGTTGTAATTATGACCGATGCTGATACAGATGGTGCGCACATTCAAGTATTGTTACTAACGTTCTTCTACAGATATATGAAACCACTTATCGAAGCTGGAAAAGTATTTATTGCACTTCCTCCTTTATACAAAGTAAGTAAAGGAAAAGGTAAGAGTGAAGTGATTGAGTATGCGTGGTCTGATGAAGAATTAGATGGTGTAACAAAAAAGGTCGGTAAAGGCTACATGCTGCAGCGCTATAAAGGACTTGGCGAAATGAATGCCGATCAATTATGGGAAACGACGATGAATCCTGAAACACGTACGTTGATTCGTGTGAAAATTGACGATGCATCAAGAGCGGAGCGCCGAGTTACGACATTGATGGGTGATAAAGTAGAACCTCGCCGTAAATGGATCGAACGAAATGTACAATTTGGTATGCAAGAAGAAGGAAATATTTTAGAAAATGAAATGATTATGGAGACGGAGGTGGAATAACATGCAGGCAGAGAAGTTTCATGACCTCCCGCTTGAAGACGTGTTAGGTGACCGCTTTGCACGATATAGTAAATATATTATTCAAGATCGCGCGCTTCCAGATGCGCGTGACGGTTTAAAACCTGTACAGAGACGTATTTTATACTCTATGTATGTGGAAGGAAACGTACATGATAAAGCGTTTCGTAAATCAGCTAAGACAGTCGGTAATGTTATTGGTAACTACCATCCACATGGTGATTCCTCTGTATATGAGGCGATGGTACGTTTAAGTCAAACTTGGAAAGTACGTAATGTTTTAGTTGAAATGCATGGTAATAATGGTAGTGTTGATGGCGATCCAGCAGCGGCAATGCGTTATACAGAAGCACGTTTATCACCAATCGCATCTGAGTTATTACGTGATCTTGATAAAGAAACAGTAGAATTTGTGTCAAACTTCGATGATACGAGTGAAGAACCAGTTGTATTACCGGCAATGTTCCCAAACTTATTAGTGAACGGATCGACAGGAATTTCAGCTGGTTATGCAACAGAAATTCCTCCGCATCACCTTGGAGAAGTAATTGATGCGACGATGATGCGTATTGATAAACCGAATAGTACTGTTGATGATTTATTAACAGTTATGAAAGGACCAGATTTCCCGACAGGTGGTATTATTCAAGGGATTGATGGTATTAAAAAAGCGTATGAAACAGGAAAAGGTAAAATTATTATTCGCGGAAAAGCGGAAGTTGAAACGATCCGCGGTGGGAAGCAACAAATCGTTATTACAGAAATTCCGTACGAAGTAAATAAAGCGAACCTTGTTAAAAAAATGGATGAATTACGTCTAGATAAAAAACTAGATGGAATTGCTGAAGTACGTGATGAGACAGATCGAACAGGTCTTCGCATCGTTGTAGAGTTAAAAAAAGAAGTAAATGCTGAAGGTATTTTAAATTATTTATATAAGAATACAGATTTGCAAATTCCATATAACTTCAATATGGTTGCGATAAATAATCGTCGTCCGACACTTATGACATTACCTAAGATTTTGGATGCATATATTGGGCATCAGAAAGAAGTTGTTACGAGACGCTCACAATATGAATTAAGAAAAGCAGAAAATCGTCAACATATTGTAGAAGGTTTAAAGAAAGCATTATCGATTTTAGATGAAGTGATTGAAACAATCCGTGCTTCTAAAGATAAGCGTAATGCGAAAGATAACTTAAGTGCCAAATTTAGCTTTACAGAAGCACAATCAGAAGCAATTGTTTCGTTGCAACTATATCGTTTAACGAATACAGATATTACGGCGCTAGAACAAGAAGCAGACGAGCTTAATAAGAAGATTATAGAGCTACAGTCAATTTTACAAAGTGAACAAAGACTTCTTCAAGTTATTAAAACAGATTTGAAGAGAGTAAAGAAAACATATAGTGATGATCGCCGTGCTATTATTGAAGAACAAATTGAGGAAATTAAAATCGATGTGGAAGTTATGATTCCGCAGGAAGATGTCATCGTTACTGTAACGAAAGAAGGATATGTGAAACGAACAGGTTGGCGTTCACATAATGCATCGAACGGGAAAGACTTCGGTATGAAAGAGGGTGACATCTTACTGGAGCGATTCGATACGAACACGACAGAGACAGTCCTCTTATTTACGAATAAAGGAAACTATATATATCTGCCAGTATATGAAATGCCAGAAATTCGTTGGAAAGATTTAGGTCAACACGTTGCGAATCTCGTTTCACTCGAGCGGGATGAAATGATTATTTGGGCGACCGTCGTACCGAATTTTGAAGAAGAAAAACGATTTATCGTATTTGTAACAAAGAATGGCATGATTAAGAAAACAGAATTAAACCAATATAAAGTACAGCGTTATTCAAGGGCGTTCGTTGCTGTAAACTTGAAAAAAGATGATGAAGTAGTAGATATATTTGCGACAGATGGAACGAGTGATATCGTTCTTGCAACCTATGGTGCATATGCACTTATTTTCCATGAAGATGAAGTAAGTCCAGTCGGTGTAAGAGCCGCTGGTGTGAAAGCAATTAATTTAAAAGAAGATGATTATGTCGCTTCTGGTAAACCATTAAATGGTGAAAAAGATCAACTTATTCTCGTAACGCAGCGTGGTGCTGTAAAACGTCTAAAAGCATCAGAAATTGAGAAATCAACGAGGGCGAAGCGAGGTCTTGTTATTTTCAAAGAGTTAAAGCGTAATCCATACCGTATTGTCGGTATTGAAATTGTTCGAGATGATGAACTAGTTTACATGAAGACAGAGAAGCACATCGTAGAAGAAATTGATCCGAAAGCGTATCGAAATAAGGACCGGTATAGTAACGGTAGTTTAGTACTAGATGTTAATGATACTGGTGAAGTTATTGAAACGTGGACGAAAAAACGACCGGAGTAAAGAAAAGCATCTTGCTATGAATAATGGCGAGATGCTTTTTTCTAGGCAAATTATTATGTAAATAAAAATAATCTTGTTATAATAACTGAATGAAATCGTTCTCATAAAGTGAAACTTTAATCAGTGGTGATTTTCTTTATCCCCACTGATTATTAGTTGAAGCCGGACAGATGGAGGGGCAACATGAAAAAAATAGGTGTAGGCATTGTAGGATTTGGATTTTCTAGTACAACATTTCACATCCCATTATTACAAACGATAGAAGAATATGATATTCGTGCTATTTTATCATCAAAAGAAGAACCAGTGAAACAAGCATTACCAAATGCTGAAGTTGTTGGCACAATTGAGGAATTAGTAAATCGTGCTGATATTGACTTAGTGATCATTACTTCACCGAATACAACTCATTTTCCATATGTAAAAGAAGCAATTTTACATGGTAAGCATGTAGTTGTGGAGAAACCATTCGTTGTTTCAATTGAAGAAGGAGAAGAGCTTAATTCATTAGCAGAGCAATATAATGTGGTGTTAAGTGTATATCATAATCGTCGTTTTGATAATGATTTCTTAACGATAAAGAAATTGTTAGAAGAAAATAGAGTAGGGAATTTATACGCATATGAAGCGCATTTCGATCGTTTCCGTCCACATGTACGTGATCGCTGGAGAGAAAAGAACTTACCAGGATCAGGAATACTATACGATTTAGGATCGCATTTAATTGACCAAGCACTATCATTATTTGGGAAACCAGATGCGATAAGTGCAGATGTAATCAAACAACGACCAGGTGCAGAAATTGATGATTACTTCCATGTTATACTTCACTACGGTGTGAAACGTGTCACTTTACATAGTAGCAGTTACGTAAAGCAAGCAGGTCCACATTTTACACTGCATGGAGATAAAGGTTCTATTGTGAAATACGGTATGGATTCACAGGAAGAACAATTAAAAAATGGAATGAAGCCAGGCGATAACGGTTATGGAGTAGATGTTGAAGAGAATTTTGTTACTTTAGATACGGAAGAAAAGCTAGAGCGTATTCCGACAGAAGTTGGCTGTTATGACATGTATTATAAAGGTATAAGAGATAGTATTGTAAATGGTGAAAAACCACCTGTAACAGCACAAGAAGGCTTAGAAGTTATTCGACTTATTCAATTAGCGATTGAAAGTAGTGAAACGGGTAGAGTCCTCACTATAAAATAAAAAAGACACGAATTTCGTGTCTTTTTTTATTAGGATTATATGAATATGACTAATTATTTAGTTTAGTCGTTTATCATACATTAACTGGATTTGTATGCCGTAAGGATCTTCAATAATCCCATATGCTTCACTAAATATATTTTTTTCTAGCGGAGAGATTATTTTCACATGCTTATCAGAAATTAAATTATTATAAAATCTTTGTATTTCTTCTAAATTAGCGCTTTGAATGCAAAGTGACATATTATTTCCAACGTTATAACGTTCAGTAGGATTCATTGTATCTTCTGCTATCATTAGCTTTGAATTCCCAATTTGTAAAACAGAGTGAGCAATATGATCTTTATTTTCACCTGTAATTTTAAAAGAACTATCTCTATTGGCAAGATCTTCATACGTAACAATCATTAACTTCTTTGCTTCTAAATTACGTGTGTAAAAATTAATTGCCTCCTTTGCTTGCCCGTTCATTGAAAGAAAAATAGCTATTTCTAATGTCATAAATTTATAACTCCTTTATTAGTTAATAATTATAATATAGACTAGAAAGGTTTCAATACATGACACCTTTTCGGGAGGGAAATATGAAAAAAACGGAACGAATAAATGATATGCTTATTTTCTTGAATAATAAAAGATATTTTAATTTAAAAGATTTAATGGCTAGATATGAGATTTCTAAAAGTACCGCGCTGCGAGATATTCAATCATTGGAAGAAATAGGTGTACCAATATATTCTGAGCTAGGTAGAAATGGAAGTTATAAAATTATAGAAAATAGTGTGTTATCACCAATTTATTTTAGTGTGGATGAAATGTATGCGTTATACTTTTCGATTCTTACATTAAATGGATACAAGACGAAACCATTTAATATAGAAAGTATTGCACTTGAAAATAAACTTAAACATGTATTACCTGATAATGTGAGTAAAAATATTTCAATTATGGAACGAACGCTTTCTTTTGAAGTAACAAATCATAGTAATTTTAGTCCGTTCTTAAAAGAAATTTTACAGGGGATTTTTGCTGAACGAGTTTATCATTTAACATATTTAAAAAAAGATGAGGAGAAAGCATTGGTCGCTCAATTTATTCGAATTGAATCTAAATTTGGCCAGTGGTATGCTAAAATCTTTAATTTTGAGACAAATCATGTTCAAATAATTAGATGCGATAAAATTCTTTCTATTGAGGAAACAAGCAATACGAATCCAAAAAATCTTGAAGAGTTGTTAAGTTATCTTACTAATTTTCATAGAAAGCCTGATTCAATTGATTTTAGTGTCATTGTTAATCAAAAAGGAAAAGACATTTTTGATAAAGAGAATTATCCTTCCATGAAGATACAAAAAGAAAATGAGAATTATAGTATAGCAGGCTATTTTAACAAGCAAGAAGTTGAGTTTATTTCAAGTTATTTTCTGAATTTCGGTGAAACGATTATCTCAATTCAGCCAGCTATGCTAAAAGAGTTAATCTATAATAAGGTATTATCTATAAAGCAGCATTTAACTTCTTTAAGATAAAGTTAGTTTTAATCATTTTATTGACATGAAAAAGCCCTTGAGATTTAAATATCCAAAGGGCTTTTTTTGTGATGGTATTTATTCTTTAGAAACATTATTTTTTGGGGACGGACAGTCCGTAAAAGAACATCGTAACGATATCTTGTATATGTTTTTCACGATCTCCTTCAAGAAGTTGTGCCCCGAAATCATCACCTAATTTAGTGAACATTTGAATGTACAGTAACATCATTTCTTTAGTAAGGTGAGGGTTAATTTCATTTTTTTTCTGTGCTTGTTCTAATATTTCTATATACCAGGGCAGGATTTCTTCGTTTTGATAACTATAAATAAACTCTCGGAGCTCTTCATCTCTTTGCATCATTTGTAGTAACATATCCGGCTGAAATAACCCACCAGTATTCATTTTTCTTACAATCATTTTTTGCATCATATCATGAAAAGGTAATTTTTCCGCTGCAAGATCTTTATAATATTGAAATTCAGATATGATAAATTCTTGTATAAGCTCTCTAAATAACGCATCTTTACTTCCGAAATGATTATAAATGGTAACTTGAGAAACGTTTGCTTTTTTTGCAATATGTTCTATTTTCACTTCATTAAATCCGCGTTCTGAAAATAATAAGAAGGCTGCCTCTTTTATGGCACGTTTTTTCTTTTCTTTCACTTTTTCAAAGCCGTTCAATGCAATCACCTCAATTAAAATATACAAGAAAAAATAATGGAAAACAATATTTTTGAAATATGGACATGTAAATATTTCAAAAAGTTGTTGCGAATGTGAAAGATGAGGAGTACAATAACTTTGAAATATCATATATCAAATATTTCAATAAATGAGGTGGACTTATGATTTCAGTTCAAAATGTTACAAAACAGTTTTCAAATGGGAAAGGCTTGTTTCATATTACATTTGAAGTGAAAGAAGGGGAAGTTTTTGGATACTTAGGACCAAATGGTGCTGGGAAATCCACAACAATTCGTAATTTAATGGGATTTATAAAACCGACTGCTGGAAAATCTTCAATTTTCGGATTAGATTGTTGGAATGATGCCGCGAAGATTCAAAGGGAAGTCGGTTATTTACCAGGAGAAATTTCTTTTATTGAAGGAATGAACGGGTTAGAGTTTTTAAAGTTAATGCAAGGAATGCGCGGTTTAAAGGATACGAAAAGACGAGATGAACTAATAGAGCGTCTACAATTTGATGTGAAAACACCGATTCGAAAAATGTCTAAAGGAATGAAGCAAAAAGTAGGAATTGTTGCTGCTTTTATGCATGATCCAGAAGTGTTAATTTTGGATGAACCGACATCAGGACTCGATCCGCTTATGCAGCAAGTATTTATAGATTTAATATTAGAGGAAAAGCAAAGAGGAAAAACAATCCTTATGTCATCGCATATTTTCACTGAAATTGAGCGTACATGTGACAGAGTGGCTATAATTAAAGATGGTCGCCTTGTAACGGTTGAAAATATTCATGATTTACAAAGTATGAGACGACAGGTAATAGATGTAACCGTATCATCGCAAGAAGAGATTGAATCTCTGGCGCAATGTAATTTGCAATTTGAAGCGGTGAAAGGTAGAGAAGCATCGATTATTGTACAAGGAAACTATCAAGCTGTTTTACAAACACTTTCAAACTATAATGTAACGGCACTTCAAACGAGAGCAATGGATTTAGAACATTTATTTATGCATTATTACGATAAGAAAGAAGGGGTAAAGCATGAATAAGCAATTGTTTTTAGCTAGTTTGAAAGAAACACAAAAAAATATTTTGAGTTATGCAACTGGTGCAGCTCTATATTTATGGTTATTAATTTGGATATTCCCATCAATGGTATCGGCAAAAGGATTGAATGAATTAATAAGTGCTATGCCTGATAGCGTGAAAAAAATTGTTGGCATGGAAAGTCCGATTCAAAACGTAATGGATTTTTTAGCTGGCGAATATTATAGTCTATTGTTTATTATTATTTTAACAATTTTTTGCGTAACAGTTGCAACGCATTTAATTGCTCGTCATGTAGATAAAGGAGCGATGGCATACTTGCTAGCAACACCTGTATCTAGAGTGCAAATTGCAATCACGCAAGCATCTATTCTTATATTGGGACTACTGATTATTGTAGCTGTTACGTATGTAGCGGGTATAGTAGGTGCAGAATGGTTTTTAGAAGATAATAACTTAAATAAAGAATTATTTCTGAAGATAAACGTAGTCGGAGGGCTAATATTTTTAGTCGTTAGTGCTTATTCATTTTTCTTTTCTTGTATATGTAATGATGAAAGAAAGGCACTTAGCTACTCAGCCAGTTTAACTATTTTATTTTTCGTAGCCGATATGGTAGGTAAATTAAGCGATAAGTTAGAGTGGATGAGAAATATATCATTATTTACGCTATTTCGTCCAAAAGAAATTGCTGAAGGAACGTATAATATATGGCCAGTGAGTATAGGTTTAACTGCTGGAGCACTTTGTATTTTCATAGTAGCGATTGTAGTGTTTAAGAAGAGGGATTTACCGTTGTAAAGTAGAAAGTCCACTGATAGAGTGGGCTTTTTTTGATGAGGAGGAAACGAATGAATCATTTGTTCCGGGTGCAGCTATATGTAAATGATATCGAAAAGTCATTATTGTTCTATGAAGAAGTAATTGGTTTAAAGCTGTATAAAAGAAATATGCATGCAGCGCGTTTTAATCACGACCAGTTTTCTTTATTACTAGTTAGTGATTCAAGATTGAATGAAAATCACTACTTTTACAATCGAAAAGAAATGAAGGGGAATGGCTTTGAACTAATTATTGTTGTCAATCGGATTGAAGAAGTATATGAACGTTGTAAAGAGAATCGGTGCACAATACAAGAAGAAATTCAAACGTATCCATGGGAAATGAGAGGATTTAAAATGGTGGATCCAGATGGGTATTTCCTTAGAATTACATCTGAGTAAAGGTAAACATGAAAAATGTTTACCTTTTTTTATGAAAATATTCAAAAAAATGAACCTTTTTCTAGGCTCATCCGTCTAATACATGTAAAGTTAAATTTGAAGTGAGGATGAAACAGGAGGAGCAATTGTGAAAGTAATCCCTTTATATAAAATGATTGTAAAAGAAGAAACGGATGTTTCTTTAGCGAAAAAAGGTGATCATGAAGCGTTTATGGCGCTTATACATACAGAAAAAGTGAAGATGTATCGCATTGCAAAGGCTATGTTACGCGATGAGACAAATATAGAAGATGCGATACAGGCAACAATTTTAAAAGCCTATGAAAATATAAAAAAATTAAAGAAAGAAGAGTTTTTTCAAACTTGGTTAGTTCGAATTTTGATAAATGAGTGTAACAACATTATTAGATCATACAAAAAGGTAATGGTAATAGAAGAAAGTGATTACAATATGAGTGCTTATGATCAGTATGAAGATATAGATTTGTGTAATGCGATTCAATCATTACATGAAGAGTTAAGAGCTGTTACGGTGCTTTTTTATTATGAAGATATGAATCAAGAAAGTATAGCGAAGCTTTTAGAAGTGCCAAAAGGAACAGTGAAATCGAGATTGTCACGCGCGAGGGAACAACTGCAAAAGCGATTAAAGATGGAATAGGGGGTGTATAGGATGGATAATGAAAAATTATTTGATGAGAAAATAAAAAAGAGAATAAAAGAAGAGAATGTTATAGTACCGCCAGAGTTAAATGAAAAGATTAATCGTACACTACATAATCTTCCGGTAAAAAAGAAAGGTTACAGAGTTTATATGATGGCTATAAGTGCTGCGGTTCTAACAATTTCCATTGTGTCTATGTCGGAGTTTTCTGATCAAATTTTTGCTCAAAATGGTGGGGTATTTGAATATGTAAAGAAAAAGGCGTTTTCTGATTATGAAAATGAAGAAGAAATAAAATCGAACGTAAATTATCCAGATAAAGAAAAGATTCATGAAAAGATGCTGGATTCCATTGATCATTTTAATAATATTTCAGGACAATTTGAGGAATATTCTAGTTCGTCAAGAATTGCTACAACATACAAATATGCGATTGATACAGAATGGCAAAGTGGTATCTCTTCGAAAGAAGATAAGCTAACGAAAAAACGAACAATTATATATAACGAGGGCAAGAAAAAAGAATTTGATGATGAGAAGTATACATATAAAGAGACGAAATGGAGCCCGAAAGGAAGAAACTATGAACTATTAAAATTAAATCCTACGGAAAGATTATTGAGAAAATCAGGTGAGAAACAAAGGTATGATGATGAATATATAGGATTCGCGAAGTATAGTATTCAATCAGAATTTGCTGATCTACTCGTTCGATATAAAGATTGGAATTATAAAGAAACGAAGTATCTTGGACTTGATTGCTACAAAATAGAAGGGACAATAAACATAGAAATGCCTGTAAGTACATCTGAAGATTTAAGAGGGAAATTTGAAATGGTTGTAGAGAAAAATACAGGAATTATGCTAAAGTTCCTTAGTTTCCACGAAGGTATGATTCAATATTCGATTACGACTGAATGGATACAAATAAACAAAGGATTGAAAGAGAATGTATTTCAAAAGGATCACGCTAAGTATGAAAAATTGAAAAACATATTAGATGAATAGAAAACGGAGGGAAATATATGGAGAATACCTCTTCTTCAAGAGAAAAGAAAAATAAAAGAAAATATAAGAAGACAATGATAATAAGTGTATTGTTAGCAGTATTATTATTTGGCGGAGTTGGATATGGTGCTTATGTGTATATGAAAACTGCTAATCTCGTACAAAAATCTAGTTTGAATTTAGCACGCGGTGAAAAATCAAATTTACGTGAGAAAGCCGTAAAGCCGATTACAAATAATGTTTCACTTTTAATTATGGGCATTGATGAAAATCAAGAGCGACAAAAGGAGTATAATGGTGCATTTCATACAGATGCGCTACTGTTAGCTACTTTTAATAAAGATGATAAGACAGTGAAATTAACAAGTATACCACGTGATACATACACATATGTTCCAGTTGAAAAGAAAAAAGATAAAATAACGCATGCATATGGAAGTGGTTTCGTAAAAAATGGTAAAGATGGAGGGCCGCAAGCTTCAATGGAAGCGGTAGAAAAATTGTTACAAGTGCCTGTTGATTATTTTGTGAAGTTTAATTTTAATGCATTCACGAAAATTGTTGATGGATTAGATGGGATTGAAGTAGATGTCCCAGTTGAATTTACGGAGCAAAATAGTAAAGATGAACCTGACGCGATTCATTTGAAAAAAGGGCTACAAAAATTAACAGGGGAAGAAGCGCTTGCGCTAGCAAGAACGCGTCATATTGATAGTGATGCAATGAGAGGTCAGCGCCAACAACTTGTTATTGAAGCGATGTTAAGGAAATTAAAAAGTGTAGGCTCGATTACGAAGCTAGAAAAAATAGTTGAGGCGGTTGACGGCGATTTTAAAACAAATTTAGTAATGGATGATATTTTATCTTTTTATAAATACGGTTTAAACGGTTCAGTTGAAAAAATACAATTAGCTGGTGATGATTTATATTTACCTAACGGTCCAAATGGACAACGTGTATATTATTATAATCCTAATAAACAAGATTTGCAGAGTTTGAGTAATACACTTAGAACACATTTAGGATTAAGTGAAAAACAGATTGAGGAGAATTAAAGCAGACGTAATGTCTGCTTTTTATTGTGTATAATAGTATGTCATTTATTTATAAATGTTATATACTATTTTCAAATTAAAGATAATAGTGTAACATAAAGTTGTGGTTTAAGTTAAATAACAAGGGGGCTATCACATAGAATACATGTCATTGATTAAAATAGTTTGGGAGAAATGAAAAACAGGGGAGTATTAAAAATGAGAATTGTAAAGAATTTAACATTCCAAGTTATTGTGGCAATTATTTGTGGTATTGCAGTAGGGGCAATTTGGCCTAGTGTTGGACAAGAGATGAAGCCAATTGGTGAAACGTTCATCAATATGATTAAAATGGTCATTGCACCGATAATCTTTTTAACGATTGTGCTTGGTATTGCAAGTATGGGAAGTATGAAAAAGGTTGGTCGTGTTGGCGGGAAGGCACTATTATATTTTGAAATTGTTACAACAGCGGCTTTACTTATTGGTATCATCGTAGCGAATGTTGTACGTCCTGGAGATGGATTAGATCCTTCAAAATTAAAGGGCGGAGATGTTTCACAATATGTACAAAGCGGACAAGAAATGCAATGGATGGATTTCTTTTTACATATTGTGCCGTCTAACATGTTTGAAGCATTTGCAAAAGGTGATATTTTACAAGTTTTGTTCTTCTCTATTTTATTCGGTGCAGGGTTAACGATGCTAGGGAAAAATGGACAACCGGTTATCGATTTTTTTGAAAGATTATCGAAAGTATTTTTTAATATTTTATCTATTGTTATGAAGTTAGCACCAGTTGGAGCATTCGGCGGGATGGCGTTTACAATTGGTAAGTATGGTTTAAGTACGCTCATACCACTTGGTAAATTAATGATTTGTGTATATGCGACAATGGCATTATTTGTTTTTATTGTTTTAAATTTTATTTGTAAACTGTATAAATTTAGTTTGTGGAAATATTTAGCGCATATTAAAGAAGAATTACTCATTGTTCTCGGTACATCATCGTCAGAATCAGTACTGCCGCGAATGATGACAAAGATGGAAGACTTTGGGTGTTCGAAGCCGGTAGTAGGTTTAGTCATTCCGACCGGATACTCTTTTAACTTAGATGGAACAACGATTTATTTGTCGATGGCAACTATATTTTTAGCTCAAGTTTTTCACGTCGATCTTTCACTAGGTCAACAATTAACTATAATAGCTATTTTATTAGTTACATCTAAAGGGGCAGCAGCAGTAACAGGTGGAGGTTTTATAGTACTAGCATCCACATTATCTGCAATGAATGTTATCCCGTTAGAAGGGTTAGCGCTATTACTTGGTGTAGATCGTTTCATGTCAGAAGCACGTGCTATCGTCAATTTAATTGGTAACGGTATTGCGACTGTAGTTGTTGCAAAAAGTGAAAATGAATTTGACGATGAGAAGTATACGAGAGTAATAGAGGAAATGAAAAGAGAGAAAATGGCCGGATAAAAAAGTCAGCAAAGCTGACTTTTTTATTTTTGTAGAAAAGAGGTTTGTTACGATATACATTATTTATTAACAATAATTTACAAGTGTTTTATAGTGAAAGGATATAAAGACTATTAAATCAATACATAGAATTTAATGAGATATAGTGTTTCGAAAGATTATGGAATTTTTATGAATATTACTGTAAAAAAATAATTTTTTAAAAATTTTCAATAATAACACTTTACAAAACTCAAAAAATTAGTAGAATAATAGTTAATAAGAATCTTCTGATAAATATATAAAGAAAAACAGAATTATCAGAAAATTCTTAAATGAGAGCGTTAAGAATTAGGGAGGGTACAGAAAGTGAAAAAGAAAAAAATGAAAAAACTAACAGCAGTTGTAGCACCAGTTTTAGCAATGAGTATGGCATTAACAGCATGTTCTACATCAGGTGGAGATAAGAAGACGAGCACAAATTCTAGCTCTGGCGGAGATAGCAAATCAGAAGAAAAATTAGCAGCGAAACAAGTACTAAATCGTACGGAAACAAATGAGATTCCGACAATGGATACTTCTAAAAATACTGATACATTGGGTTCTCAAATTTTAGGGAACACAATGGAAGGTTTATATCGATTAGATAAAGATAACAAACCAATCCCAGCTGCGGCAGAGTCAAGCACGAAGAGTGAGGATGGTAAAAAATATACATTCAAATTACGTAAAGATGCAAAATGGTCAAATGGTGATCCTGTAACAGCGAAAGATTTCACATATGCATGGCAACGTCTATTAGACCCAAAAACAGCTGCTGAGTATGCATTTATCGCATTCCCAATTAAAAATGCAGAAGCGGTTAATAAAGGGGAAAAACCTGTAACGGAACTAGGAGTAAAGGCAGTAGACGACCTTACTTTAGAAGTTGAATTAGAACAAGCAGTGCCATACTTCTTAAACTTAGTAGCATTCCCATCGTACTATCCATTAAATGAGAAGTTCGTAAAAGAAAAAGGGGATAAATACGGTTTAGAGTCTGATACAACAGTATATAACGGACCGTTCGTTCTTACTGATTGGAAGCATGAGCAAGGCTGGAAACTGAAGAAAAACGATCAATATTGGGATAAAAAGACAGTAAAACTAGATGAAATTAACTATAGCGTAGTAAAAGAAGTAGCTACAAGAGTAAACTTATATGATACAAATGCAGTTGATTTCGCGCTATTAACAGGTGAATTCGTTGATAAGTATAGAAGTAATAAAGAAGAATTTGGCACATACTCACAAGTAAGTACTTACTTCTTACGTATGAACCAAAAACGTGGCGGACAAGATACACCGTTAAAGAGCCAAAAATTACGTGAAGCAATAGCACTTTCAATCGATAAAAAGAATTTAGCAAACGTTATTTTAAATGATGGATCTAAACCTGCGGACTTCTTAGTACCAAAAGGATTAGCAACTGGACCAGACGGTAAAGACTTCCAAGAAACATTTAAAAATGGTATTAAACCAGATGCGAAAAAAGCAGCAGCTGCATGGGATGAAGCAAAAAAAGAGCTTGGAAAAGATCAAGTTACAATTGAGCTATTAAACTATGACACTGGTAATGCGAAAAAAGTTGGGGAATATGTAAAAGATCAAATTGAGAAAAACTTAAAAGGTGTAACTGTTAATATTAAACTTCAGCCATTCAAACAAAAGCTGAAATTAGAAACAGAGCAAGACTATGATTTATCATATGCTGGTTGGGGACCTGACTACGCAGATCCAATGACATTCTTAGATATGTTCCAGTCTAATCATTCTCATAACCAAATGAGCTTCGCTGATCCGAAGTATGATGATATGATCAAAAAAGCTGGCACTGAATTAATGGGTGACGCGAAGAAACGTTGGGAAGAGCTAGGAAAAGCTGAGAAATTACTTCTTGAGCAAGATGTAGCACTTGTACCTTTATATCAACGTGGTGATGCTTATGTTAAAAAGCCAAATGTAGAAGGCATTGTTCACCATAATATTAGTCCAGAGTATAGCTTCAAATGGACATATATCACTGAAAAAGGTGGAAAATAATTTTAAGCAGTAATACTATCTGTAAGTGGATGAATACAAGTTTCTTAGCGTATTTTGTAGTGAGAATCTCATCGTTCACAATAGTAAGATAAAATGATAGAGCATTCCAAAAGTAGACGATTTACTTTTGGAATGCTCTTTTATTATGAAACAAAATGTAAATAAACTAATAGATATAAGGGATCTATATAGTGATAATAGAAAAAAACAATTGTTACTATCACACAAAAATAATTTTTAGAATATTTTAAAAATAACTTTACAAAACCTGAAAAATTAGTAGAATATTAATTAATAAGAATTTTCTGATAACTGGTTATTAGAAAATCTATCAAAATTAGTTTCGTACATATAATTGGGGAGGGTACAAAAATGAAGAAAAAGATGAAAAAGTTCACGGCGGTTGTAGCGCCAGTTTTAGCGATGAGTATGGCGTTGACAGCGTGTTCTGGATCTGGTGGGGAGAAGAAATCAACTACGACGTCTAGTGGTGGTGGGGAAGAGAAAAAATCAGAAATTAAATACGCGGCGAAACAAGTGTTAAATCGTACAGAGAATCAAGAAATTCCGACGATGGATGTTTCAAAATCTACTGATACATTAGGTTCTCAAATTTTAGGAAATACGATGGAAGGATTATATCGTCTTGATAAAGATAATAAGCCAATCCCAGCTGCGGCAGAATCAAGTACGAAAAGCGAAGATGGCAAAAAATATACATTTAAATTACGTAAAGATGCAAAATGGTCGAATGGTGATCCTGTAACAGCGAAAGATTTCGTATACGCATGGCAGCGCTTACTCGATAAAAATACAGCTGCAGAATATGCGTTTATCGCTTTCTATATTAAAAACGCAGAAGCAATTAATAAAGGTGAAAAACCTCTAACAGATTTAGGAGCAAAAGCGGTAGATGATTATACGCTAGAAGTAGAATTGGAAAAGCCAGTACCATATTTCTTGAATTTAATGGCATTCCCATCATACTATCCTTTAAATGAGAAATTCGTAAAAGAAAAAGGAGATAAGTTCGGTTTAGAAGCAGATACAACGTTATATAATGGACCGTTTGTGATGGCTTCCTGGAAACATGAACAAGGATGGCAGCTAAAGAAAAATGATAAGTACTGGGATAATAAGACTGTAAAATTAGAAGAAATTAACTACAGTGTAGTAAAAGAAGTTGCTACGAAAGTAAACCTATATGATACAGGATCAATTGATTTCACATTATTATCAGGAGAATTCGTTGATAAATATAAATCGAACAAAGAGGAGTACGGTGAGTATTCAGAAGCGAGTACATTCTTCTTACGTTTAAATCAAAAACGTAATGGACAAGATACACCGTTAAAGAGCAAAAAACTACGTGAAGCAATCGCATTATCAATTGATAAAAAAGGTTTAGCAAACGTAATTTTAAATAACGGTTCAAAAGCAACAGATCAATTAGTACCAAAAGGACTTGCGACAGGACCAGACGGTAAAGATTACCAAGATACATTTAAAAATGGTCTGAAATATGATCCGAAAAAAGGTGCAGCAGCTTGGGAAGCAGCGAAAAAAGAACTTGGAAAAGACCAAGTGACAATTGAATTACTAAGTTATGATGATGGAACTGCGAAGAAAATCGCTGACTACTTTAAAGATCAAATTGAGAAAAACTTAAAAGGTGTAACGGTTAACACGAAAATTCAGCCGTTCAAACAAAAATTAAAATTAGAGTCGGCACAAGATTATGAAGTTTCGTTTGCAGGTTGGAGCCCAGATTATTCAGATCCAATGACATTTATTGATATGTTTGAATCGAAGAGCCCATATAACCAAATGAGTTATTCGAATCCAAAATACGATGAAATGGTAGCAAAAGCAGGTAATGAATTATTATCTGATCCGAAGAAGCGTTGGGAAACATTAGGTAAAGCAGAAAAATTATTCCTTGAAGAAGATGCTGGATTAGTACCTTTATACCAAACAGGTAGAGCGTATGTAATGAAGCCGAATGTAAAAGGTATTGTAAAGCACAACATTAGTCCAGAATATAGCTTTAAGTGGGCTTATGTAACGGAAGGAAAATAATAAAAAGGAGCGTGTTTAAAAGTAGATAATTTACTTTTAACACGCTCTTTTTCTATTCAATTAAATAGAGAAGAATAAGAAAAGTAGTACTGACATATAGTAGATGGGGGAGAATTCGTATAGTAGTAATAGTAAAATACAGAGTTACTATAAATTAAAACTTAAAAACTGAAGGTAATTAACAGGTATTAATAACTAAGTTTATAGAAAATCTCTCAAAGTTAGTTTCGTACATATAATTGGGGAGGGTACAAGAATGAAGAAAAAAATGAAAAAACTAACGGCAGTTGTAGTGCCAGTTTTAGCAATGAGTATGGCGTTAACAGCATGTTCTTCTGGATCAGGTGGGGAGAAGAAAACGACAACGACATCTAATAATGGTGGAGAAGAGAAGAAATCTGATATTAAATATGCGGCAAAGCAAGTACTAAATCGTACAGAAACGAATGAAATTCCGACGATGGATACTTCAAAAAATACAGATACACTTGGCTCACAAATTTTAGGGAATACAATGGAAGGTTTATATCGATTAGATAAAGATAATAAGCCAATCCCAGCTGTAGCGGAATCTAGCACAAAAAGCGAGGATGGCAAAAAATATACATTTAAATTACGGAAAGATGCAAAATGGTCAAATGGTGATCCTGTAACAGCGAAAGATTTCGTATTTGCATGGCAACGTCTAGTAGATCCAAAAACAGCTGCTGAGTATGCATTTATTGCTTACTATCTTAAAAATGCAGAAGCGATTAATCAAGGAAAAGGAGAAGTTTCGACATTAGGTGTAAAAGCGGTAGATGATTATACGCTTGAAGTAGAACTAGAAAGACCTGTACCATATTTTTTGAACTTAATGGCATTTGCGTCATACTATCCATTAAATGAAAAGTTCGTAAAAGAAAAAGGAAATAAATTCGGTTTAGAGTCTGATACAACACTGTATAATGGTCCATTTGTGCTTACAGACTGGAAACATGAGCAAGGCTGGAAATTAAAGAAAAATGAGCAGTATTGGGACAAAAAGACTGTAAAACTAGAAGAAATCAATTATAGTGTAGTAAAAGAACCAGCTACTAGAGTAAATTTATATGACACAGGTGCGATTGATTTCACACTTTTATCAGGTGAATTTGTTGATAAGTATAGAAATAATAAAGAAGAGTTTGGCGCATATTCGGAAACCAGTACGTTTTACTTACGTCTAAACCAAAAACGTGGCGGGCAAGATACACCGTTAAAGAGCAAAAAATTACGTGAAGCAATTGCATTATTAATCGATAAAAAGGCTTTAACGAATGTCATTTTAAATGATGGTTCAAAACCAGTGGATTACTTAGTACCAAAAGGTTTAGCGAGTGGTCCAGACGGTAAAGATTTCGCAGAAACGTTTAAGAATGGTTTAAAACAAGATTCCAAAAAGGCAGCAGCAGCTTGGGAAGAAGCGAAAAAAGAACTTGGAAAAGATCAAGTGACAATAGAGTTATTAAATTATGATACTGGTAATGCGAAAAAAGTTGGGGAGTATGTAAAAGATCAAGTTGAAAAGAATTTGAAAGGCGTGACAGTAAATATTAAACTGCAACCATTTAAGCAAAAACTAAAATTAGAATCAGACCAAGATTATGATTTTTCATATGGTGGCTGGAATCCAGATTATGCGGATCCGATGACGTATCTTGATATGTTTGAAACGACAAATTCTCAAAACCAGATGAGCTACTCAAATTCAAAATATGATGACGTTATTAATAAAAGTAAGACAGAATGGATGGCTGATGCAAAAAAACGTTGGACAGAGTTAGGGAAGGCAGAGAAATTGTTACTTGAGGATGATGTAGCACTTGTACCTTTATATCAAAGTGCTAAATCATATGTAATGAAACCAAATATAAAGGGCATTGTGAAGCATAATATCAGCCCAGAATATAGCTTCAAATGGGCGTATATTGAAGAGAAATAAAAAAGAGAAGAGCATTTTCAAGTTGCGGTATAGCACTTGGAAATGCTTTTTTATGTGCACTATTTATTGATAGGTGAATATATGTATTATAGAAAATTTAAAGGAGAGTTTTATGAAACGAAATACTTACATCGATTTCCTAGCTTATTACGGAATAGGAAGTGCTCATCCTGGTGGTTTTACGTTAACAAAACAATTGTTAGCACAGCTGCCTTTTAAATATGGAGCAAATGTCCTTGAGATAGGCTGCGGTACGGGGAAAACAGCGGCGTATATGACAAAAAAATGTGGTTATAAAGTAACGGCGGTTGAAAAGAATGAGATTATGATCCAAAAGGCGAAAGATAGATGGTTGTTTGAAGGAATAGATATTCAATTAATTGAAGGAAATGTAGAGCAATTACCTTGTTTGCATGATTCATTTGAGTTTGTACTCGGAGAATCAATACTTGCTTTCACAGAGAAAGAAAGGGTTATCTCGGAGTGCTATCGTGTATTACAGAAGGATGGCAAGCTTGTTGTCATTGAAATGATTATTGATAGGCACATTGAGAAGAGTGAGGAAGAAAAAATTGCCCGATTATATGGGATGAAAGAACTATTAACTGAGAATGAATGGGTACAATTATTCCGGAAAGCAAATTTTAAAAGAATTATAATTGCTGGCGGTGGTACAATTGCAGAAACGATCTCGGGCTATATAGAAGAGCCAGAATGGAATGTATCCTCGCATATTCCAAATGAATTGTATGAGGCATGGGTACAGCATGAAAATGTACGACTTATGTACCAACACATTTTAGGTCATCGTATTTTTATATGTGAAAAATAAAGGGAAAGAGTTGGCTAAAGGTAGTCAACTCTTTACTATGTTAAATGAAAAATAATGCAGCTAATGTAATTCCGAAGATGAAACCAAATCCGAGTTCGACGCCCCATCCACAACCGCCGCCTCCCCAGCCGCCGCAACTACCGCAACCACGACCGCCACATCCACAGCCGCTGAATCCACCACCACAACCAAATCCGCAACTATCACATCTGCTAATGCCGCCACAAAGATCACAACCACCGTTTGCATATGCGTCATAGTATCCGAATCCAGTATCAAAAGATGAGCGCTGTTGCACTGGCTCAATCCATACAGAGCTGTTTGTCACATCAATTATTTTACCTAAATGAATGCGACCATCACGATCTTCAATGCGAACGACTTTACCGAAATAACGTCGGCACGTATCATAACATTTTTGTCTATGCATGTTCTTTCCTCCTTCCGCATTACAGTAATACGATATGTAAAGGGGACAAGTGCGGCTTGTACGAATGCCCTATCTATCATAATTGTTATAGGGAAGGGGAAATATAGGAAGAGGATATATAAGGAGGAAAATGCATGAAATCTACAAATCAGTTTCAGACATACGAAGTACCGTGGAAAGAATTTATTGGAGCATTGCGAGAGGAAATGAAGAAGCAAGTAGGGTCAGATATTATTGATACAGTAGTTTGTAATTTAGAAGATGGTTTTGAAGTGTATACATATGTGCAGGGGGATTTGGACTTTGAATACAAAGAAGCACTTGAAAGAAAATACGGAAGTGATGCAAAAACTCCTAATGTGCTAACAATTATGTTATTAGCTAGTATTTATAGTACAAGTGAAGAGAATTTACGCATGCATGCGGATCATAAAGATAATCCGGTTGTTGAAGTGTATGTGAAGCAATAAATCAAACTTTTTGATATATGTTTTCAATATGAAAAGTAGGAAAAGTCTGTTTTAAGTGTAGAGCTTAAACAGGCTTTTTTACTTATAGTATCGGATAGAAAACGCTAGAAGGAATCATATTCAGTTTATATAACTGTTTACATAATAAAGTTATGGTGTGTTAGTTGTCCTAAAATACAAGTCATATATCTTGTATCCTCTCATAAATTTAAACATAGGAATTTGTCTACAAAGGTGGCGAAGCCTCATCATGAAAATTCGAATTTGTGCCACATTCACGTTGTTTCTATTTATATGGTTACATCCTTTTTGGACTTTTGCAAAAGGAGAGGAGGCAAAGGAAAGGGTCGTTTCACTTGTATATGATGATTCGGGCAGCATGAGAAATAACGATCGCTGGAAATATGCCAATTACGCTTTGCAAAGTTTAGTTGCGCTATTAGATGAAAAAGATAAATTTTCTTATGTTCCAATGAGCAAGCCGAATGATCCATTAAACATTTCGTTAACGAAGGATAAGAGACAAACAGAAATTGAGGGGATTGGGGCATGGAAGACGTATTTAAATACTCCGTTTAGCGCAGTAGAAACGGCGATGCAATCTATAAAAAAGGAAGCAGATATAGATGGAAAACGTGAATTTTGGCTTATTGTCTTAACTGACGGGGCATTTAATGATTTAGAGAAAGATAAGGTTGGCGGAAAAGAACAAATTACACAGAAGTTAGCACAGTTTAAGAAGGATATGGATGCAAAAAAGATATCACTACATCCAATTTTAATTACGATGGAAGAGGATTTAGGGCAGCAAGAAAAGGCACAACTAAATACGTTTAAAGAAATATGGAAGAAAGAGATAAACGGAGTTACGATGCCATCTAGTGGAGAGGATGGTATTGTAAAAAGCGTTAATCAAGTGGCAGCATTAGTTGCAAATCGTGATCCGTTCTCTTCTGTTGAATCGATTGTAAAAACGAAAGTAGTAGGGAAGAAAGTAGAGATTACAACACCATTTCCATTAAAGCGTATGACGCTTGTACGACAATCGCCTTCTTTGTCTAATTATCAGGTCACACAAATTTCTAAACCGTTACAATTACAATCTTCCTATTCCATACATGCACCAGGAGAAGCGAAATTATTCGGAAATATAGTTCATATTAGTACGGAAAAGCAGGAAGTTATTAAACCAGGAACTTATACGATAGAGGTGGATCGAGATATTGAGAAAGAAGGACTACAAGTACTAGTTGAACCAGCGCTTAACTATACTGTTTCTACTTATGACAAAGATGATCGTAGTCAAAAAAATGTGGAAAAAATGTACGAAGGTGTTACCGCGGTTATTGAAGCGAAGCCGACGGAATTACCAATTCAGTCTTCATATTTTCAGGCAGAAGTAGAAATAGACGGAAAACAGTACCCGATGAAGTGGGACGATAAAAAACATGTATTTTACTACGAAACGAAGACTGATAAAGGATTAGTGCGCGGGAAAGTTCATATGAACATAAAGGGATTTTACAGACAGACGAAAGAATTTAAAATCGAAGTAACGGAAAAGCCAAAATTATCACTGCAAACGATAACGAAAGATTATGAAGAAAAAGTAACAAATTTAGAGAATAGTAAACCTTTTATTATACAACCACAGTTAGATGGTAAGCCGATGACAGAAGAGGCTGTAAAGAAACTATTAAAATCTACTGGTGTCACATCTAAACAATCAATCAACTATGAAATAAAACAACATGGTAATCAAATTTATATTTATCCTCGCCCTCATTACTCCGACACATTCAATTTCACAGATACCGGCACCGTAGAAGCTACCATCATAGTGCAAGATTCAAAATTACAAGAAGTAAAGAAAAAAATATCACTTCATATTCAAAATGCACCGTTCTATGAAAAGTATGCGCTTATTTTTAAGTTTGTTATTCCTATCACTTTATTACTGTTAGTAGTAGGAATAATCGTTTTAGGATGGATTATCCGTCCAAGATTTCACCGGAAAGCACTATTGTATTACGAATGGGATCAAGAAGTAGCGAAAGATTGGTTATATCAATCTGAACCAGAGTTACTTAAAAATAAATGGTGGAAGCACTATTTTGGCATTCCGTTTAGGGCAGAAAGAAAGACTGTGCAATCCGTTACGTTTATAGCAAAAAAAGGATCAAAATCGATATTTGTAGCGAAAGAGTCACAAGTAGTAGGAATGATTATTGATGGGATGTTTATAACAGAAGATGAGGTTGGAATGGAACATAAGACGCTATATCCAAATGAACTTTTAGTAATTGATAGAGGGTATGGTAAAGAAATTTACAAATATGAGTGTGAATAGTAGGTAGGGAAAAGGAGGGAGGCTTATCTTTTTCCCCCTCATTTCAAACAAGCAAGAATAGGAAGGTGGTTCACATGACGTTACAAGTTCCAACGATATTAATTGGTTTAGGTGGAATCGGTAGTACTGTAACACATCAAATATATGAAAGGCTACCTGAGGAGCGCCGAAAAAAGGTAGCAATGCACGTATTTGATACAGATGTGAATACATTGAGTAAATTTGATCATATTCGAAAGTTTAAAACGCAAACGAGTTCTAGTAAAACGCCAAGAGAGTATATTGCGGGAGACCCAACGATTCCCGAGTGGTTTCCGATGGATCCGACTATACTTGATAAACCGCTGACAGAAGGGGCAGGGCAATTACGCGTCATTTCCCGTTTAGCGTTACGTGCTGCGATGAAAGAAGATAAATTGACATCCTTTTGGCAAGAAATCGAGAAGATTTTTCCGGTTACAAGCGATCAAACGGAATATGGAGTGCGTGTCATTATCGTAACATCACTAGCGGGCGGAACAGGTTCAGGGATGTTTCTACAAATTGCATTATATTTACGTGAAATGCTTCGGAAAAAACTGCAACATCACAACATTTTAATACGTGGTGCGTTTCTAATGCCGGACGTGTTAGTGAAGACGAGAACGGTTAGTGCAAAAGAGTTTGAAACGGTGCAAGCAAACGGCTATGCATCGCTAAAAGAATTACATGCCATTACACTCGGCTCTACTGGAGAATTATCCAAACGCGGTGGCGTCACGATTGAATTAGAATATCGACCTGATCAAGTAGATGAAGACGGGAGAACAAATCATACGATTAAACAACACCATCTACCGTACAATTATTGTTTCTTATACGATTACGAAAATCTACACGGACACCATCTGCACAATTTATCCGATTATATGGAGCAAATGGCAAATACGATTTATTTACAGTTATTTAGTCCGATGTCTGCCAATCATTTTGCACAGGAAGATAATCAAATTCAGCAATTAGCAGAATCGAGCGGGAAAGGACGATATTGCGGGGCAGGAACAGCAAAGATTATTTATCCGTATGAGCACGTGTTAAAATATTGTGCTTTAAAATGGGCTGTGCAAGGTTTAGATGAATCGTGGCTTCATTTAGATCAACTGTTTCAAGAGAAAAAACAGAGATACGATCAAGATGTAAAACGTGGTATGCAACGTGAAAAGCCAGAGCGCGGGAAAAGTTATTTAGAAGACTTAGAACATCTTGCTACTCGTCCAGAGCAGGCTCATATTTTCTATAGACAAATGTACAATGAAACACGTGAAGGAGCAGAGGGCGGTAAAGTTGGTGTGGCGAAATCTAAACTGTTTTTAGAGGCTGTAGAAAGCTATGTACAGCGAACGGTGCAAAAAGATGAGGAATTAAACCGTCTGCAGCACGAGTGTAAAATTTCAGCTGCGAAGCTGAAAATGATGGAGCAAATGAAAGGCGAAGTAGCAAGAGTGGATCATGCGGTTCGTTTATATGCGTATGCGATTCCGAACCGCGTACATGAACATGTAACGACACTTTTATATGACATGATTGAATCAGACCGTTTTTCACCAAGTGGTTCTGAAGGCCAGTCATATCAACTAAATACATGGTTTTTAAAGAAAACAGATCCTGTTCATCCAGTATCAGCTCGTTTTATGTTGTATGAAATTCGAAAGCAGTTAGTAGAGAAAATGAATCGTTTACATGAAAATAATGAACAAAAGCGTAATTTAATTCAAAACTACGATAAGAAATTTAATGTAAGTAATATTGATGGGACGGTAACAGCTGTTCGCCGAGTAGAAATCGCCCAGCAACAAGGCTGGTTTGGAAAAATGATGAATAATCAGCGGCGTTTGTTTAAAAAAGAATTTGAAGATATTGTAACGCAGTACGTACACAAATTAAACGAGTATCGTAAAGAAATGCTATTAGAACTCGTTTATCAATCGCTATATCAAGCAGTTAATAAAATGATTCAATATTGGGAAAGGTTTTTTGATAATTTACACGAAACACGTGAAAATTTATTGTTTGAAATTCAAAAACGAAGCAAGGAATTTGAAGGGAAAACAAACCCAACGAATGTATACGTATTAGCTGAAGAGAAGTTGCAAGAAAAGATATGGCAAGATATGCAGCAACATTTAAATTTAGGTGTATTGCCGAAAGATATATCCGCGGAAATTTATATGAGTTTATACGGGGAATATTGCCGCGATGCGAAAACAGAAGAGATTCAATCGAAAAAGGTAGAAGACTTTTATCGTGAGCACATACTAAGTTATTGCTACGATGAATTACAAATACGCTATCGCGATAAATTAGAGCTGAATATCGTGGAGGCGTTACGAAAAGAAGCGGATTATAAGAAGCGTGATCGTGATGAATACGTTCGTGAAAAAATTGAAGACTTGTTCCATTTAGCTAGTCCATTTGTGCCGAAAGTTTCCCATCATAGGGAATTACAATATTGGGGTATACATCCATCTTTAAAGAAAGAACTACAAGAGGAATTAATTCAAGAAATGTTTAAAGAAAAAGATACAGTACATGAAGCTTTTTCACCATTTGAGGTCATTTGTTATCGTGCGCATTACGGTTTATCGTTGCAAGACTTTCCTAAGCTTTCGTCTGGACATATTGCAAATGGATTTATGAATGATAAAGGTGATTATTTTCAGTCATACTATCGCCGTGTGAACAAGTTGAATAGTAAAAAATCTAGTTTAACGCCGCATTTAGATAAGTATTGGCACTTACCAGCATTCATGCCAGACTTAAATGCAACGCAAACGAAGTTAGATTACGATAAATGTAATCGCGCTCTATTATACGCGTATATGTATCGCTGGATTAGTTTAGTTGCTGTTGATGGGCAGTTCGTGTATCAATATAACGGCGTTGGACGTAGCTTCTTAATTCAGTCGATGGGGAAAAATATTTCAAGCGAAAGTTATAAATTACACAGAGCATTGCTTCATAACCCATTTATTTATGAAAACATCTTGTCCAGATTTGAAGAAGAACAAGAAAAGGCGATGATACAAGGTGGACATTTATATACACATCCGTTTGTATTAGGCGCTCAAGATATTAGATGGCTTCGTAAAGAGCATGTCCATAATATTTTAGATATGATTTTAATGTATGACCGTGAGGCGAAATATGACCCAACGTTAGAAGAAACTTCTGATGAGTTATTAAGATTATTCCTTGATGAAATTGAGTTATATTTCCAAAACTATTACGGTACAGGTGCCGATATGGTTGCAAAGAAAGAAAAAGAAATGTTTATTAAACAATTGTGGGATCGTTCGTATGCGAAAGGTTATGTAGATCCAAATAGTGCTCCTTATAAAAAGTGGCAAAATTTATTAAGCGTTCATGATGAAGAGGAAGCACCAAAAACGAATGTTTAATGAATGAAAAGGGAATCCTTAAAAGTGGCAATACAACTTTAGAAAAGAGGGATTCCGATGCCGTTTTTAGGAAGTGTATATCAAATATTTGGATTGTATCCAGAAATTTATTATGGAATGATTTCAGCTGAACTTGCGGAGCAGCAAAGATTGGAACAAGCGGAAAACGAAGAGCCAGAAACAGAAGTGTAACTGTATAAGAAGCTTAAAAATAAAAATGATAACACGCTACTTACTCTTTAAACGTATAAGGGTAAGTAGCGTGTTTTTTGCTATTTAATAATCCCGTTTTCTAAAATTTTAATAGTAGGAGTTACTTTCACATTGGCTTTTGAAAAGGCACTTGGCCAATCATCTTCGACAGTTTTCCATTCTTTATATTGAAACGCTCTTGCATAATCACCAAATCCGAATGGATCGAGTTGTTGTTTTTGAATTTTGTGGACTAAATCATTTAAATCTTTGTTTAGTTGTTTTGTAATAAGTGAAGTTAATCTCTTCCTATCTCTATCTATATCCATGCTGAATGTAAGTTCAGATACGGAAACTTTAAAATCTATTGCAATATTAAATTTGAAGTGGTTATCGCTATAGCCTGTGTGAATGTCACGATTCATGCTAAGAACATTTATTGTTACGAAATCGTCACCTTCTGTATCTTTTCGATGACTATTACTTTCAACTGAATTAGAGGGGATTTTCAGTGTAAGTGAAACGGGTATATTAGCTTTTCTTTGGAATATAAGAAGCAGGGCACTTTCATAGCGATTTAAAGACATTTTATAGATTCCGCGAGAAGTTAATAGTGCAGAACCGGTAACAATAACATCTTTTTTCCTTTTTTTTATTTCTGAAATAGCGGGTGTTATACCTTTATTAAATGTTTGCCTGTGAAATTCATGAAATGGTGTGAAAACCGTCCGATTGTATAACTTGTTTGTATTAATTAAATCTGTTAAATATTCAGGAAGAGCAGGCTGATCTTTAAAGGTATTATAAATAACAGAAGAAATTGGACCGTCAACTGCAACGATACGCATATTTCCAGTGTTTTTAGGGTCACGATACCAAACATCAAGGTAAGGCATAGCTCCTTCTTGTTTTAAGAATTTCGTGCTAAATAAAATGAGTTGTAACTTTTCTGTAGATACTAAACCGCTACTTGAACTATTAAACGTTGCTTTTGCTTCGCGGGGGGTATGTACTTTCGCTTCATGAGTTGCGTATTTTTTCTCTACATCTTCATTAAAAATAGGATTTACGTAATACACAATTAATTTTCCTTTTGTTTTTACATCAAAACCGTAAATTAATGAAATCGATTGTTTTTCTAAATCCAACCGATCTTCGCAGCCTGTCAAAAAAAATATGAGAAAACAGAGTATAATAAAATGAATAAAGCGTCTCATTTAAATCTTTCTCCTTTTCCAATGCTGATAAAGTGTTATATATAAGAGAAATACGACTGGGAATAGAAAAACGATAAAATAACTTGCAGTTCCCCAAAATTCCCGCAACGCACTTATTTCATAAGAGGAAGGGATATAAAAGAATAGAACGAAAATACACCCGAATAATAAAAACCAGATAGGTAAGGAACTCTCTTTTTTGTTGAGTAATTGATTGATTCCATCTGAAGCAGTGAAAATATAAGGAACGCAAGAATCAAAAATAATGAAGAGATAAAATGACAAAAAGATAATTTCAAACCGTTCCAGAAATGAAAAGTGAAATGGTGTAACGAGAGAAAGGGTAGGCCATAAAAACTTCGTTATACCATCTGGGCTAAAATAAACGAATGA
Source organism: Bacillus sp. CH140a_4T (assembly GCF_008923725.1). Taxonomy (GTDB): domain Bacteria; phylum Bacillota; class Bacilli; order Bacillales; family Bacillaceae_G; genus Bacillus_A. Next base: position 909,948 of record NZ_WBPF01000005.1, on the reverse strand, counting down.
AACGAATGTAACTTGAAGATAAACAAATAGCGTAATCAAATTCGCAAGAACAATTCCTTTTTTTGCAGATGATTTATTACTGAGATAAGGATAAAGGACGAATGCAAACTCAAATCCGAGAAAGGCAATAATAGTTGATTTTACTGTATTGAAAACGGGTAGCCATCCTTCTTTAAGGAGAGGAAGAAGATAAACCCAATGCCCATCTTTAAGTGGGATAAATAATAGTAATGGCATCCAAAGTGTAAATAAGACAGTAAAAACAGCGTAGCGGCTAATAATAAGAACACCTTTACATGCGAGCATAACCATTGGAATAGATAGTAACATCATGATTAAAAACATGGGAGATCTAGGTAAAATCCAAATGTGAATAACGTATAAGAGGGAAAAAATTAAGGAAACAGCTGCAAGAACAGCATATAAAATCCAAAAAATCATTCCTACTCTTCCTAGCCACTTCCCAAGATAACGAGTGAGAACATCAAGTAAAGTATATCCAGGATGATTTTCCATAATTTTTACAATACATAAACTGACTAAAGTAGTGATAGCGCATCCTATAATAATAGACATCCATCCATCTGTATTGGCACCTTGTGCCACTTCACGTGGCAGTGTAAGTACACCGAAACCTACTTGAACACCACTAATCGTTAAAATGTATTGAAATAAACTAATCTCCCTCCTTGCACGCTTTGTCACTTATCTTCCTCCGTTTCTTCTATATCAGGTTGTCGATTGTCTTGTTTTAAGTTAAGGGATAGTGGTCGTTTCTTCATTATTCTCCATGGTAAACGTACAAGAATGTCTTTTAAATCCGCAGCAAATGACGGAGAAAAAGGACTACCATAAGGAACACCAAGTGATTCCATAGAAAGAATATGGATGATGATAACTGCCATCCCGACCATAATTCCAATGACCCCAAACAAAGAAGCGGTTATCATCATTGGAAAGCGAAGAAGCCGAATTCCTGCTGACATTTCCATGTTAGGGATGATAAAAGAAGCGACTGCAGTAATAGATACGACGATAACCATAACATTACTTACTATTCCTGCTTGGACAGCAGCTTGTCCAATGACAATCCCTCCTACGACTCCAATCGTTTGTCCAACGGGACCAGGAAGCCGAACCGCAGCTTCGCGGAGCATTTCAAGTACTAGTTCCATCAAAAGTGCTTCTAATATAGGGGGGAAAGGAATTTTAGCTCGAGATTCTCCAATTGTTAACAATAATTTAAGTGGAATCACTTCATAATGAAAGGAAATCATAGCAATATAAAGAGCTGGAGCAAATATTGCAATAAATAGTCCGGTAAAACGAAGTAGTCGTATGAAAGATGGAATCATTGGCCGGAAGCTGTAATCATCTATCGTCTGAAAAAAAGATGAAAAGGTCATAGGTCCAATTAATACGCCGGGTGAGCGGTCTACAACAACAGCAATTCGTCCATCCAAAATGTGATGGGCCGTTGTATCAGGGCGTTCGGTTATTGATAATTGCGGAAAGAGAGTATAGGAATTATCTTCAACAAACCCTTCTAATTCTCCGGTAGTAATAATGGCATCCACTTTGATTGATTCGATACGGCATGCCATTTCTTGTACAACGTCTTCGTTTGCAACGTCTGCTAAGTACAGCAAAAAAACCTTTGAAGTAGCTCGTTCACCAACAGTGAATTCCTTCACTTTCAATTCGCGATTTGGAATATATCGACGAATAAGTGCAAGACTGTCGCTCGCTACTTCATTAAATCCTTCGTGGGAGCTTTTTATGGCAGTTTCTGTTGTAGGTTCTTCAATACTTCTTTTTGGTGCCGATTGCGTATCTAGTTCTAACGCTGTAAGTTGTCCATTTATGAATAAAATGCTTTTACCATGTAAAAGGGACTGTTCAATGTCTAACCACTGCTGAACTTTTTTTACATTTCCGATTGTAACGGAAGATTCCCAAAAATCGTCCTCATTCCACTCTTTAAATAGGAGGGGGCGAAGAATATCAATGTTAATAACAGTTTTATCTACAAGTCCTTCCATATATATAAGAGCGGCTTCGTTTCCGTTTTTTAACGGAAAAGTGCGTGTAATTAATTCTGGAATACCGCTAAACAGTTTGGACAAGTGTTTTAAATTAAGGGAAAGAGAAGAAGAGATAGCTTTATTTAATATGTGATCAGCTTGCTCTTGTGCAGAAAAAGATTTTTCACCACGTATCCATTTATTAAAAGACCCCATTTGTTCGCTTACTCCTTGTTATGTTTTATATGGGTTATTATGGATAGTTCCATGCGGACATATGCGTAGTTTAAATTTTATATTGTATATTTTTAAGTTTAACGATATAATTATAGTGTTAAAGATGGAATCGTGATATGAACTGTTACGAATTTATCGCTATATATATGAATAAATGGATTGGTATTTTAGCAAGATGTGCTAATGAACTACTCCACCATGATAATAACGTGCCGGAATGTGGTGCGTATATTTTCGTGGTGGAGTTTTTTTATTCTCAAAAAGGGGGAAAGACCATGAATGACAACATGGTTCATATTACAATTGACGGAAAAAAGTATACAGCGGAGCCGGGTTCAACGATATTGGGTGTTATTAATGAGAACGGGATTGAACATCCGCAAATTTGTTACGTGCCAGAAGTAGATCCTATTCAAACATGTGACACTTGTATTGTAGAAGTTGACGGAAAGTTAATACGTTCTTGTTCGGCAGTAGTGACAGAAGGTATGAACATTGAACGTAATTCTGCTCGTGCAAAAGAAGCGCAAACAGAGGCGATGGATCGGTTACTAGAAAATCATTTACTATACTGTACTGTATGTGACAACAACAATGGGAACTGTAAACTGCATAATACAGCAGAATTAATGGAAATCGAACATCAAAAATATCCGTATGAACCGAAAGTAGATGTAAGTGAAGTGGATATGACGCATCCATTTTATCGTTATGACCCGAATCAATGTATTGCATGTGGTCAATGCGTTGAGGTGTGTCAAAACTTACAAGTAAATGAAACGTTATCAATAGACTGGGAAGCGGAACGTCCACGAGTTATTTGGGATGAAGGAGTAAATATTAATGATTCTTCATGCGTAAGTTGTGGTCAATGTGTAACCATTTGTCCTTGTAACGCTTTAATGGAGAAAACGATGCTCGGTGAAGCTGGATTTATGACGGGATTAAAACCAGATATTCTTGAACCAATGGTAGATTTAATTAAAGAGGTTGAGCCTGGATATAGCGGTATTTTTGCGGTATCAGAAGTGGAAGCGGCCATGCGTGATACTCGTACGAAGAAAACGAAAACAGTATGTACATTTTGTGGTGTAGGTTGTTCATTTGAAGTGTGGACGAAAGGGCGTAAAATCCTTAAAGTACAGCCTTCTTCTGATGCGCCAGTTAACGCAATTTCTACTTGTGTAAAAGGAAAATTCGGTTGGGATTTCGTAAATTCTAAAGAAAGAATTACGAAACCTTTAATTCGTAAAAATGGAGCGTTTGTTGAATCTACATGGGAAGAAGCATTGAATGTAATTGCAAGTAAATTAGGATCGATTAAAGAAGAGTACGGTAAAGATGCTATCGGTTTTATTTCTTCATCTAAAATTACGAATGAAGACAATTACGTGATTCAAAAATTAGCCCGACAAGTATTTGAAACGAATAATATTGATAACTGCTCACGTTATTGTCAATCACCAGCGACAGACGGATTATTCCGAACAATTGGTATGGGCGGAGATGCTGGAACGATTAAAGATATCGCACAATCTGGTCTTGTTATTATTGTAGGTTGTAATCCGACAGAAGGTCATCCTGTTTTAGCTACACGAATTAAACGTGCACATAAATTACACGGACAAAAATTAATTGTGGCTGATCTTCGTAAAACAGAAATGGCAGAGCGTTCAGACGTCTTTGTTAGTCCAAAACAAGGAACAGATCAAGTATGGTTAATGGCTGTTACGAAATATATGATTGATCAAGGCTGGCACGATCAACGATTTATTGATGAGAATGTAAACTTCTTTGAAGATTTCAAAGAAAGTCTTACAGAATATACACTTGAATATGCAGAGGGAATGACTGGTATTTCAAAAGAAACACTTATTCAAATGGCTGAAATGATTCGTGATGCAGATGGTACATGTATCCTTTGGGGTATGGGAGTAACGCAAAATACAGGTGGATCTGATACTTCCGCTGCGATTTCAAACTTACTTCTTGCAACTGGTAATTATCGTCGTCCAGGTGCTGGTGCATATCCGCTTCGAGGTCATAATAACGTACAAGGTGCTTGTGATATGGGTACTTTACCAGGATGGCTTCCTGGATATCAACACGTTACTAATGATATGGAACGTGCGAAATTTGAAATGGCTTACGGAGTGAAAATTAATAGTGAACCGGGTCTTAATAATATTGAAATGCTGCACGCAATTGACGAAGGGAAAATGAAAGCTATGTATCTTGTCGGAGAGGATATGGCTCTTGTAGACTCTAACGCGAACCACGTACACGAAGTGTTATCAAGCCTTGATTTCTTCGTTGTGCAAGATGTTTTCCTTTCTAAAACTGCTCAATATGCAGATGTTGTATTACCAGCAGCACCGTCTCTTGAGAAAGAAGGTACGTTCACAAATACAGAGCGCCGTGTACAAAGATTGTATCAAGTTCTTCCTACGCTTGGAGATGCGAAGCCAGACTGGTGGATTGTGCAGGAGATTGCGAATAAATTAGGTGCAAACTGGAATTATAGCCATCCTAGTGAAATTTTTGCTGAAATGGCAAGTTTATCACCACTATTTTCACAAGCAAACTATGAAGTACTGGAGGGGTGGAATAGTTTCCATTGGGGAAGCTTTGATGGAACGAATACACCACTACTTTTCCAAGATGGATTTAACTTCCCAGATAAAAAAGCTCGTTTTGCGATTGCTGACTGGGTACGTCCAGCTGAATTCCCAGCGGAGTTCGATCTTCACATTAATAACGGTCGTATGCTTGAGCATTTCCATGAAGGGAATATGACAAATAAATCAACAGGTATTCAAACGAAAGTACCTGGTGTGTTTGTTGAGGTTTCTCCAGCACTTGCAAAAGAACGTGGAGTGAAAACTGGTTCATTAGTTCGTCTTATCTCTCCTTTTGGAGCGTTAAAATTACGTGCACTTGTAACAGACCGTGTAAAAGCGAATGAGTTATATTTACCGATGAACTCTACAGATAATGAAACAGCGATTAATTTCTTAACAGGTCCTGCGGTTGATACGCGTACAAATACACCTGCTTATAAACAGACGAAAGTGCGTATGGAAGTGCTAGAAGTTGATGGCGAAAATCCGATGCCAAAAACGAACCCACGTAATAAAAAACGTCATCCTCAAGCTGGTATTGAGGTAAATCGTAAGTGGGCACGTCCAGGGTATGTGCATTTAACGGATAAGTAGGAGGAGAAAAATATGGCTGCACCTATAAAAATGATTCAAAAACAAGAATTAACTGAGGAAGAAATAAAACAGCAAAAATTAGATGATTTAAAAGAGCTTCTAACTAATAATGAAGAAGCTTTAAATCAAATGTTTAATATTGTCGGAGAATTAAATGACATCGGAATGCTAGAAGCCGCAAATTCTATGCTAAAGGCGAAAGAACCAATCGCAAAGATTGTTCTTGGCCAAGTGACTCGTGAGCCTGTTACAAATTTAATTAATAATATGATGGGTGCTGCGGGTGCTTTAACAGAACTTGATCCGGAACTTACGAAAAAACTTATAGGTAGCTTATTAGTTGGACTAGAAGAAGGTAATGAACATCTAGAGAGTAATAAAAAAGTAGGGGTATTCGATCTTATGAAAGTATTAAAAGACCCAGACATTAACCGTGCTATCGGGTTTGGTCTTCATTTCCTAAAAGGTATGGGGAAAGGGTTAAAAGACGAATAAACTTCATGAAGTGAACCTTTTCGTCCAATTATTCATGCGAAATAGTTTGGACGAAAGGGGGATTTTGGTAAAATATATAATAAAGTAAAATGAGGCTTTTGGGAGGTACGATTGCATGTCAAAAAAAGTACATGAATTTAACGATATGATACGAAAACTTCGAAAGGAACTTTTTGGAAAAGGGCCAGAAAGAATTCATACTGTTTTTGCTGAAAATATGGCGATTGCGACTCTTTATGGAAACTTAACACCTACTGAAAAATTCATTTCAAGTACGATGGACGGTGCGGAAATGGTTCATATGGCTAGAACGAAAATGATTCAAGAAGTGTATGCTGCGAATTCCCGTGAACATTTGGAAGAACTTGTAGGTGCGAAATTAGTGAATTTGTTTTCAGATATGAAAGTAGAGGAAGATATTGCGGTTTCGGTATTTGTTTTTGATAAAAATATAACGTGAGAGAAGGATACTGATCGTGAAACCGATACAGGTAGAAAGAGAAATCTTTCGTTATGAACAAGGGGCGTTTAAGCATATAGAGGATAGCATTGTAACAGAGTTTCCAGTCACGATTAAAATGAACGGACAGGAGTTTGTTACAATGGTTAGTACTCCAGAACATATAGAAGACATGGTAATAGGCTTCTTAGCATCTGAAGGAATCATTCGGAAGTACGAAGATATTGATGACATATGGGTACAAGAGAAAGAAGGATTTGTACATGTCACGACGAAAAAAGTGAATCCGTATTACGAACAAATGCAAAATAAACGTTATATTACTTCATGCTGTGGTATGAGTAGACAAGGGTTTGTTTTTGCAAATGATGCACTAAGCGCGAAAAAAATGAATGGTATCCATGTACAGGTTGATGTAGAGGACTGTTTTCGGTTAATGAAAGAAATGCAGCAATCTGCGGAGACATTTCGTCATACAGGCGGCGTTCATAATGCATCTTTGTGCGATGTGAATGGCATTATTTTAAGCCGAATGGATATCGGTAGGCATAATGCGTTAGACAAAATTTACGGTTATTGTTTAAAAAATAATATTTCTATAAAAGATAAAATCATTGTTTTTAGTGGTCGTATTTCTTCGGAAATATTATTGAAAGTCGCAAAGATCGGTTGTGAAATTATACTGTCAAAATCAGCTCCAACCGAGTTGGCTTTGCAGCTAGCAGAAGAATTAGGTATTACTACGATAGGGTTTATTCGGAATCAATCCTTAAATGTATATACGCATCCAAAACGTGTTGTAAATATAAAATAAGTAAAAGCGAGGCAATAAATATGAAATCTGTCACATTAGACAAACTGCAACGTCCTTTAAAGGATTTACGTATTTCTGTTACTGATCGCTGTAATTTTCGCTGTCGTTATTGTATGCCAGAAGAAATATTTGGTCCTGATTATTCGTTTTTGTCTAATGATAAAATTTTATCTTTTGATGAGATTGAAAGGATAACACGTATTTTCGTTTCTTTAGGTGTAAGAAAGTTACGGATTACGGGCGGAGAACCGTTACTTCGAAGAGGTATTCCGCAGCTTATCGAGCGCCTTAATAAAATAGATGGTGTGGAGGATATCGGTTTAACAACCAATGGATCACTACTGAAAAAGTTTGCTCCTGATTTATATAAGGCGGGTTTATCACGTGTGACAGTTAGTTTAGATTCCTTAGAAGAAGATCGTTTTTTCTATTTGAATGGTAATAGAAGCAAAGTACAAAGGGTTCTGGAAGGAATACAGGCTGCCGCTGAAGTTGGTATGAAAATTAAAATAAACATGGTCGTTCAAAAGGGTAAAAATGAACAGGACATCTTGCAGATGGCGCAATACTTTAAAGAAAATAAGCATATTCTTCGTTTTATTGAGTATATGGACGTTGGGAATTATAACGGCTGGGAGTTAAAAGAGGTCGTCTCGAAACAAGAAATAGTAGATGTGATTCATCAAGTTATGCCATTAGAACGGATAGAAGCAAATTATGCAGGTGAGGTTGCGACTCGCTATCGTTATATTGGAAGTGATGAAGAAATAGGTATTATTTCATCAGTAACAGATTCTTTCTGTTCATCATGTACGAGAGCCCGTATTTCTGCAGAAGGAAAATTATATACTTGTTTGTTCGCTTCTAAAGGAAATGACTTGAGAGAACTGCTTAGATGTGGATACACTGACGAGGAAATAACAGATATCGTACGTGATATATGGAATAACCGAGAAGATCGTTATTCAGATGAACGCTTAAATAATACAAGTAAAAAAAGAATACCTAAAATTGAAATGTCACATATTGGTGGTTGATATATAAGAGTGACACTTTGAGGAAGTATATACAAAATGGAAAGTATGCAACGTTTGTAGATTTTCTATTTTATAGTAAAAGTGATGATTGATATCTCTGTAAAAGATGTGCAGAGAAATTAAGCAGCATTCAAAAACCTTTATTTTGCGGAGGTTTTTTGAAGCTGCTTTTTTATTTGGAGAAAATGGAGGAATTGGTAATGGCATTTCATAAACCGGAACAAATTGCTGAGCTTGTAATTGAGGCCGGTGTTCAAAAAGTAAGTCAGACGTTGCCAGCAATGCTTATTCTCGGTTTTTTAGGGGGAGCGTTTATTTCGCTCGGTTTTTTACTTAACATTCGCGTTTTAGGTAATTTACCTGAGCGCTGGGGGGGGTTAGTAAATATTTTAGGAGGAGCGGTTTTTCCTGTTGGACTAATGCTGGTCGTATTAGCAGGAGGAGAATTAATTACCGGAAATATGATGTCACTGTCTATGGCCCTATATGCAAAGAAAGTTACATTGGTAAGTGTACTAAATAACTGGATTTGGATTACTTTCATGAATTTTGTTGGTGCAATTTTCGTTGCGTATTGTTTCGGTCATCTTGGCGGATTAACAGAGGGAGATTATTTAAATAAAACGGTAGCGATAGCGGAAGGAAAGTTACATGAATCATTTGGGAGAACTTTAATTTTAGCAATTGGTTGTAATTGGCTCGTTTGTCTGGCACTTTGGCTCGCTTATGGGACGAGTGATTTTGTCGGAAAAATAATCGGAATTTGGATTCCAATTATGGCATTTGTAGTGATTGGATTTCAGCAAGTAGTAGCAAATATGTTTGTCATCTCGGCAGTTATTTTTGCAGGTCATCTGACGTGGATGGATCTTGCTAGAAATTTCGTTCCTGTCTTTATTGGAAATGTAATTGGAGGAGCTGGATTTGTTGGATTTGCTTACTTTGCTTGTTATCAAAAACAACATTCTAATATGAAATAGAGTTCGTGAGAGGAAGGGTATGTAATGGCTGAGCGGTATTCACGACAACAGTTGTTCAAACCGATTGGGAGTAAAGGACAAGAAAAAATTCGAAATAAACATGTGTTACTTGTAGGAGCAGGCGCATTAGGAAGTGCAAGTGCCGAAAGTTTCGTACGTGCAGGTATTGGCAAGTTGACGATTATTGATCGTGACTACGTTGAATGGAGTAATTTACAAAGGCAACAACTGTACTCTGAACAAGATGCGAGAGAGAAACTGCCGAAAGCAATTGCTGCTAAAAATCGGCTAGAACAAATTAATTCGGAAGTACAAATACATGCTTTTGTAATGGATGCAGTTGCAGAAAATATGGAAAGTCTATTAAAAAATGTAGATGTAATAATTGATGCAACAGATAATTTCGATATTCGATTTGTAATAAATGACTTATCACAAAAGCATAATATCCCGTGGGTATATGGTTCTTGCGTTGGATCGTACGGTATGAGTTATACAATTATTCCGCAAAAGACCCCGTGTTTACATTGTGTGCTGAAGAACGTCCCTGTTACAGGTGTGACATGTGATACAGCTGGAATTATTAGCCCGACTGTTCAAATCGTCGCAGCATATCAAGTGGCGGAAGCATTCAAAATTTTAGTAGGAGATTTCTCAGCAATTAGAAAAACATTTTTCATGTTTGATATATGGAGTAATCAAAACCATTTTATAAAACTAGGGAAAATCAAAACAGACGATTGCCCTTCGTGTGGCTTAAATCGAACTTATCCTTATTTATTATACGAAAACCAAACGAAGGTAGCTGCTTTATGCGGAAGAAATACAGTGCAAATTAGACCAGTAGAAAATAAAAAATACGATTTTGATGATATAGAAAAAGTATTAAACAAACTAGGGAAAGTAGATCGGAATCCGTATTTACTATCTTGCCAACTAGATGATTACCGCGTCGTTATTTTTCGGGATGGTCGTGTTTTCATTCATGGTACAAATGATATTTCGAAAGCGAAACAATTATATTATCGCGTATTCGGTTAATAGAAAGGGTTGTCAATAATGGAAAGAAGAGTGCCAATTACGGTTGAAGAAGCTGTTCGTAAAGTAATGGGATTTGCTAATGAGGGATTAAAGGAGTTACTACCTATTGAATTAGCTTACGGGCGTATATTAGCAGAGGATTTAGTAGCTGACCATGATGTACCTTCATTCAATCGTTCACCGTATGACGGATTTGCTATTAGAGCAGAAGATACGAATGTAGCAAGTTATGAAACGCCAATTGTGTTTGAAGTAGTTGGTGAAATTGGTGCGGGATCAATATTCCATGAGAAAGTAGGTCCGTTTCAAGCAGTTCGAATTATGACGGGAGCGCAAATTCCGAATGGGTGTGATGCGGTGGTTATGTTAGAGCTGACTCGTCAATATGAGAAAGCTGGCAACAATTATATGGAAGTGAAGCGATCATTCAAAACGGGCAACAATATTTCTTTTCAGGGTGAAGATGCTCGTAAAGGAACGGTTCTTGCAAAAAAAGGATCATACATTCATCCAGGTATTTCAGCTCTTCTTGCTACGTTCGGTTATAGTGAGGTGCCAGTGGCGAGAAAGCCTGTAATTGGATTGTTAGCGACTGGTAGTGAATTACTGGATGTAAATGATTCACTACAGCCAGGGAAAATCCGAAATAGTAATACGTATATGATATTGTCTCAAATTCGAAGAGCGGGCGGAAGAGTGAAATATTTTGGGAAGTTTAGTGATGATTTTCATACATGTTTTACAGCTGTAAAAGAAGCGTTAAGTCAAGTAGATATGCTCATTACAACAGGCGGTGTATCAGTAGGGGATTACGATTATTTACCCGCTATATATGAAAAATTAGGTGCCTCTGTTCTTTTCAATAAAGTTGCAATGCGACCAGGAAGTGTTACGACTGTAGCGCAATTAAGTGGCAAGTTATTATTTGGTTTATCAGGAAATCCATCTGCTTGTTACGTAGGATTTGAATTGTTTGTAAGACCTTGTATTCGGACGTATATGTTTAGTGAAAAAGCACATGTAAAAAGAGAAAAAGCGTTATTAGGAGAAGATTTTTTAAAACCAAATCCATTTACAAGATTTGTGCGAGCAAAACTGGCATATAACGAAGGACAGTTAATCGCTTATCCGTCAGGGTTTGATAAATCTAGCTCGGTTTCTTCTCTAGCAGAGACAAATATATTTATTGTACTTCCAGGTGGTACGAGAGGTTATAAAAAAGATATGTTCGTAGATGTTCTCTTGCTGGAAGATAACGAAGGAAGTGAATGGCCTTGGGCATTTTATAAAGTGAGAGGTGTTTCTAATGGGCCAAGCGCTATTTGAGATTGTAGATCTACCGATTTTAGTTGAAGAAGTAACGAATAAAGTCGCAAGAAGGGAAGCAGGTGCAATTACAACTTTTATTGGTACGGTGAGAGAGTTAACAAAAGGAAAACGAACGCTACATTTAGAGTATGAAGCATATAAACCGATGGCAGTAAAACAACTTATGAGAATTGGTGAAGAAATCAATGAAAAGTGGCCGGACGCAAAAGTAGCAATTACGCACCGAGTAGGGCGGCTAGAAATCATGGATATCGCGGTCGTTATTGCAGTTTCGTCACCGCATCGTAAAGTAGCGTATGAAGCGAATGAATACGCGATTGAACGTATAAAACGAATCGTCCCAATTTGGAAAAAAGAATTCTGGGAAGATGGAACGATGTGGATTGGAGATCAACTTGAAAATACGGCATATCCAGAAGGAAAACCAAAGAAGGAAGAATGAGAAGATGATTACAATTTTATTGTTCGCAAATTTGTGTGAGGATGTCGGGTCGGACCGACTAGTAATTTTAGAAAAACAAGAAATGACAGTGCAGCAAGTAAAAGAATGGCTCAAAGTAAGCTATTGTTTACAATCACTTGATAGAGTAATGGTGGCTGTTAATGAAGAGTTTGTAACGAATGAAGAGATGATACACGCTGGAGATATAGTCGCATTCATTCCGCCCGTTAGCGGGGGATAATAAGCTATTTCGCTAAGAAGATGTTATATATAAATTCGAATACGAGAAGGGATGAGTTCTATGATTACTCAAGAACAAATAATGAACGCGTTAAAACATGTAGAGGATCCAGAGTTACACAAAGGTATTGTAGAATTAAATATGGTTAGAAATATACAAATGAATGGAACAGAGGTTAAACTTGAAGTAGTATTAACGATTCAAGGTTGTCCATTAAAGGCAAAAATTCAACAAGACGTGGAAGAGTCTCTGCAGGCGATTGGTGCATCTAAAGTAGATTTGACATTTGGTTCCATGACACAAGAAGAACGAGCTGCGCTAACAGAGAAGTTAAAGAAAAATACGAGAACAGAAACTGGTATGCCGAGCATGCTTCGCCTTGATTCAGGGGTACGATTTATTACTGTAACGAGCGGTAAAGGTGGAGTTGGAAAATCAACAGTGACAATTAATCTTGCAACTGCTTTAGCTCGTATGGGCAAAAAAGTGGGGATATTAGACGCAGATATATATGGTTTTAGCATTCCAGCTATGATGGAAACGAATCAAAAACCGACGATGATTGATCAAACAGCAATTCCAGTCGTTAGTCACGGTGTGAAAATCATGTCGATGGGATTTTTTACGGAAGGAAATAACCCAGTTATGTGGCGCGGGCCAATGTTAAATAAATGGATTCAAAATTTCCTTGCGAATACGCACTGGGGAGAATTAGATTATTTACTTCTTGATTTACCACCTGGTACAGGAGATGTTGCTATTGATGTTGCAGCAATGATCCCGCAGGCGAAAGAAATTATCGTTACAACACCACACAATGTAGCTTCATTTGTAGCATCTAGAGTAGGTGTTATGGCGAAACATACGAAACACGAGATTTTAGGGATTGTAGAAAATATGGCTTATTATGAAGAACAAGATGGAACAAAAAATTATCTCTTCGGAAAAGGTGGCGGCGAAATGCTTGCAGAACAATTGCAAACAGAAGTGATTGCGCAAATACCTTTTGCAAAACGAGAAGAAAATAACGGTTCATCTGTATATGATGAAGACTCTCTTGTAGGAGAAGTGTTTGCAGCGTTAGCGGAGGATATTATTTATAAAGAATAGAGGAGGAATTTTTTATGGCGTGTAATATCGATCATTCTATGGAAGATGTAATGAATAAGCTTGAAAGTCAGAAGAGTTTTTTACCGGAAGGGATTTTTACAGGATTGAAGGGATTTTTGCAACGTAATCATCCACAGGAAATATTAAACGATATCTTTCACCTTTTAAAGAAGTATGACTTAGTGGGTGAAGAAGAACGAGAGACGCGAAACACACAATTATTGCTGATTATAAAATAAATATTTTTTGGCTTTGTTTTTTCAGGAGGGGTAAATGTAATGGATATGAAAAAGATGATTGAAATGGTAGAAGTAACTCAAGTGACTGACGAAGAATTATCGATTTCTACTTTACATCAAAAGCTTGTGAAGTTGTATAGTCAAAAAGATAGTGCAGAGTATACGGAGCTATTAAAATATATTTTATCATTATCCGTGCAGCTAAAATTACATCTCGTATTGAAATATTTTGGTGTGCGACCAGTTGTTGCCACCGATGAGCGTATGCAATTTCAAGAGATATTTAAATGCCTAGCTAAGAAAGATGATAATGGCGAATGGTTTCTAAATTTCGTTTCTTTATATGTAGGGCTAATTGTAGTTCTTCATTTTGATGAAAAAGAGATTGAGAGAAGTTTTTTCGATGAAATGGTAGTGGGTGAAGGGAATGAAATATAAGATTCTGCTCATAACATCCTTCTTTTTAATAGCTATAATTGGCCTTTTGATTGGCTATGTAAATATGAAGGTAACTCATTAATAAAAAGTGTTCTTCAGTTGTTTCCATCGTTTTTTCATGTTACCATTAAGCGAATTTTTCATAGGGAGAGAAAGCGATGAAATGGATTTATTTTATTATTATCAACGTTATAGCTTTTAGCCTTATGGGGCTTGATAAACGAAAAGCGAAGAAAAAACAGTGGAGAACACCAGAAAGTACGTTGTTTTTATCAGCGGCAGCTGGGGGAGCAGTTGGTGCTTGGATCGGTATGTACATGTTTCACCATAAAACACATAAAAAGAAATTTGTTTTCGGTATACCGTTACTTGTCGTTATAACAGTATGTTTACTTTTTGCTGTATGAGAAATGTCGAAAGAATTGCAGATTGATTATTGGTAAAGTGAGCATGTGTGACCGTATAATGGAGAAAAATGAGAAGAGGAGAAAAAGGAAGATGGGGAGTCAATCAGCACAGCAAAAAAAAGGGATTATATATGCGGCTGGTGCTTATACGATGTGGGGAATTCTACCAATCTATTGGAAATGGGTTGAGGAAGTTCCAGCAGATGAAATATTAGCACACCGCATCGTTTGGGCGTTCGTTTTTATGTTACTTGTATTAGGTGTTACGAAGAGATTTAGTCCGTTTATTGGGGAGTTCGTGAATCTTTTTAAACGACCTAAATTATTAATGTCATTAACAATAGCTTCAGTCTTGATTAGCGGAAACTGGTTTGTTTACATATGGGCCGTTAATCATAATCATGTCATTGAAGCAAGTCTTGGCTATTATATTAATCCGCTTATTAGCATTTTACTTGGTACAGTCGTTTTAAAGGAAAAGTTAAACTTTTGGCAATATGTTGCAGTTGGTTTAGCTGGAGTAGGGGTTATCATTTTAACAGTACGTTTCGGGTCTATTCCGTGGGTTTCTTTATCACTTGCCTTTTCATTTGGATTATACGGATTAACGAAAAAATTGTTAAACTATGATGCAACAATTGGGCTTACGATGGAAACGATGTTAGTGACGCCGTTTGCGATTATTTATCTCGTTATGACTGGAGCACATGGCTTCGGTTCATTTGGATCTATTTCCATGTTATCGACGTTACTATTAATAGGAGCAGGCATTGTTACAGCTTTACCACTTTTTTATTTTGCAAAAGGAGCACAACTTATTCCGCTTTATATGGTAGGATTTTTACAATATATTGCACCAACGATTAGTTTAATTTTAGGTGTATTCGTATTTGGTGAACATTTCACATCTACTCATATGATTGCATTTTTCTGTATATGGGTTGCATTATTTGTATTCTCGGTAGCGAAAACAAAGTTTTTAGTACAGAAACAACCGAAATTTATAAAAAATAAATCAGCAAAAGTATCATAATGCGTAGTATTTTCTGCGCATTTTTCTTTATACTGATACTATATAGATTTCCATTATAGTCAGTAGGGAGCTGAGAACGTGGAAACAATTTTACATAATGATCCGCTTATGGCCGCTGTAATTTCATGGTTTCTAGCACAATTAACGAAAGTAGTCTTTAAATTATTCAAAACGGGTGAATTTGATTTTGCAAAGTTTTTCGCTTCAGGTGGGATGCCGAGTTCTCATGCTTCAACTGTTACAGCACTTGCGACAGGTGTTGGCGTTGTGGAAGGTGTGGAAAGTACCGTATTTGCTGTTGCTGCTATTTTTGCAATCATTGTTATGTATGATGCTTCAGGAGTAAGGCTCGCAGTAAGTAAACAGGCGAAAATATTGAATGAGTTTTTTCACGGTAGACAAACAGAATATAAGAAGTTAAATGAACTTGTCGGGCATACGCCGTATGAAGTAGTAGCTGGTGCTTTATTAGGGATAATTGTCGGGGTAGGATATTGTTTATGAGCAGAGCATCGTATATGTTCTGCTTTTCTTTGTTTTCATACATATTCAGTTACTTTTTTGAATATCGTTATACGGATTTCGAAAGGGTGGGTGAGTAATTTGTTATTATATGAAAAAGTGCATGAAGAAATAGCCAGAAGAACAACTGCACTTCAAACGATGCAAAGGCAAGATGGTACGTGGCGGTTTTGTTTTGAAGGAGCGCCATTAACCGATTGTCATATGATTTTTTTATTAAAATTATTAGGTAGAGATAAAGAGATAGAACCGTTTGTAAAAAGATTAGCATCACTCCAAACGAATGAAGGAACATGGAAATTGTATGAAGATGAAGTAGGGGGTAATTTATCTGCTACAATTCAATCTTATGTTGCTTTACTTGCATCAGAAAAATATACAAAAGAAGATGCGAATATGAAGCGAGCGGAGATGTTTATAAATGAGCGTGGCGGGGTAGCGCGTGCTCATTTTATGACGAAGTTTTTATTAGCAATTCACGGAGAATATGAATATCCTCCATTCTTTCATTTACCAACACCAATCATGTTTCTACAGAATGATTCTCCTCTCAGTATATTTGAACTCAGTAGCTCAGCACGTATCCATTTAATTCCGATAATGCTGTGTTTAAATAAAAGATTTCGAGTAGGGAAAAAATTATTGCCAAATTTAAATCACATTGCGGGCGGGGGCGGAGAATGGTTTCGGGAGGATCGGTCTCTCCTATTTCAAACATTATTAAGTGATGTGAAGAAAATTATAACTTATCCACTTTCGTTACATCATAAAGGATATGAGGAAGTCGAACGTTTTATGAAAGAGCGTATTGATGAAAATGGAACGTTATATAGTTACGCAACCGCCTCGTTTTATATGATTTATGCTTTACTCGCGTTAGGGCATTCTCTTCAATCATCAATGATTCAAAAGGCTATAACCGGGATAACATCTTATATATGGAAGATGGAAAGAGGGAATCATTTGCAAAACTCGCCTTCAACTGTATGGGATACGGCTTTACTCAGCCATGCGTTACAAGAGGCCCATGTTTCGAAAGATAATAAGATGATTCAATATGCAACAACATATGTATTAAAAAAACAACATACAAAAAAAGCTGATTGGAGCGTACATGCTCCGGCGCTTACTCCGGGCGGTTGGGGTTTTTCAGATGTGAATACGACAATTCCAGATGTTGATGATACAACAGCTGTGCTAAGAGCGTTAGCAAGAAATAGAGGAAACGAAAAGGTAGATTATGCTTGGAGGAAAGGGATCAATTGGGTTAAAGGATTACAAAATAATGATGGTGGCTGGGGAGCTTTTGAAAAAGGTGTGACGAGCAATTTATTAGCGAATTTACCGATTGAAAATGCAAGCGATATGATTACAGACCCTTCTACACCGGATATTACAGGGAGAGTGTTAGAGTTTTTTGGGACATATGCGCAAAATGAATTGCCAGAGAAACAAACACAAAGTGCGATAAATTGGTTAATGAATGTACAAGAGGAAAATGGATCATGGTATGGGAAATGGGGAATTTGTTATATATATGGTACGTGGGCTGTTATGACAGGTTTACGGTCACTTGGAATTCCATCTAGCAATCCATCATTGAAACGAGCGGCTTTATGGCTTGAACATATACAGCATGAAGATGGTGGCTGGGGAGAATCTTGCCAAAGTAGTGTGGAGAAAAGGTTTGTTACTTTACCATTTAGTACACCATCCCAAACAGCATGGGCGTTAGATGCTCTCATTTCTTACTCTGATAAAGAAACACCAACTATTCGAAAAGGTATTTCATATTTGCTTGCGAATCCTAATGATAATGAACACTATCCTACCGGAACAGGTTTACCAGGTGGGTTTTACATTCATTATCATAGCTATGCCCATATATATCCGCTACTTACTTTGGCACATTATATAAAAAAATATAGAAAATAAACCGAGAGATAATTCTCGGTTTATTTTGTTGGGTAGTAGGTCCCTGTTGAAAAGAATAAGGTTGTGCTTTCCTTATTTTTCTGTTGACTGGCGTTTTTGACGTGCATCAGCGGCATTTGCACGTGCATTTGCTTCTAAGTCATTGTGGTCAGCGAGTTCACGAGAGAACTCAACATCAATGCCATCAGCAGCTTTGTTTTGCTTGGAATTTTCTTTGTTCATTCGACACAGTCTCCTTGTGTTTATGCGACGTTGCAAAGTTAGTTTGACACAAATAGACTTTTTTATACAAAGAGGAATTGGGAAGCAAAGAGCCGAAATATACAGTATAAGTAATAGAAATGGGGGATAGGGATGGAGTTTTTAAATGGGAAAACAGCTGTTGTAACAGGGGCTGCACAGGGAATTGGAAGAGAGATTGCAAGGGTTTATGCAAAACTAGGGGCGAAAGTATTAATTAGCGATGTGAATGAAGAGAAGCTACAAAAAACGACACGTGAATTATCAGATGAAGGATATGAAGTGAAGCAGTATCGTTGTGATGTGAGTAATCAAAATGATGCGAAGTCCTTAATTGAATACGCTGTCCAAACATTTGGTACACTGCACATTTTAGTAAATAATGCAGGAATTACGCGAGATGCTATGTTACATAAAATGGAGAAACCAGAATGGGAACAAGTACTGCAAGTAAATTTAACAGGTGTTTTTTATTGTATGCAACCAGCGCTTCTTTATATGAGACAACAAGGGTATGGACGTATTATTAATATATCTTCAATTAGTAGAGAAGGAAACATAGGTCAAGCAAATTATGCGGCTACAAAGGCAGGAGTTATAGGTTTAACGAAAACAGCAGCGAAAGAAGTTGGAAGTTTTGGTATTACGTGTAATGCGATTTGTCCAGGGTTTATGGATACAGATATGACAAAAACGATACCAGATAAAGTGAAAGAAAAGATGGTTAGTGCGATTCCAGTTGGTAGAATTGGAACGCCAGAAGATATTGCGAACGCAGCAGCCTTTTTAGCATCAGAATACGCTTCCTATATTACAGGAGAAGTATTAAATGTGAGCGGGGGACTGCAAGTTTAAGGGAATACATAATGAAAAGAACCTGACCGGATAGGCCAGGTTCTTTTTCGTTAGTTTAAGTTGAGCCAAACGCTCTTTACTTCTGTATAGTTATTTAATGCGTAAGATCCCATTTCACGACCAAGACCGGATTGTTTAAATCCACCGAATGGAGATGCTGCATCAAAGACGTTATAACAGTTTACCCATACTGTACCAGCGCGCACTTTACTTGCAACATAGTGTGCTGTTTTAACATTTTCTGTCCACACACCAGCCGCTAAGCCGAATTGTGATTTATTTGCACGTTCAATTACTTCATCAATATCATTAAAAGGTATTGCAGAAATAACTGGACCGAAAATTTCTTCTTTTGCGATCGTCATTTCGTCATTTACGTCAGCGAATACTGTAGGAGAAACGAAGTAGCCTTGATCGAACGGATTACTTCCTCCGCAAAGCACTTCAGCACCTTCTTCAATCCCTTTTTCGATGTAGCCCATTACACGTTTTTGTTGTTCTTCAGAAACGAGAGGACCGATTGTAGTTTCTGGACTTAGACCAGCGCCTTGATTTAATTTTTTAGAATAAAGGACGAGATCAGCCATGACATTATCATACATTTTCTTTGGAACAAATAAGCGTGATCCAGCAGAGCATACTTGTCCTTGGTTAAACATAACACCAGAAAGTGCACCAGGAATCGCGCGAGATAAGTCGGCGTCTGGTAAAATAATGTTCGGTGATTTACCGCCAAGCTCTAAAGTAACACGTTTCAATGATTCAGATGCTTGTCGCATAATTTGTTTACCGACTGGAGTAGAACCAGTAAATGCAATTTTATCAACGAGTGGATGATTAACAAGAGCTTGTCCAGCTGATTCACCGAATCCAGGAACGATATTAATAACACCTTTCGGGAATCCAGCTTCTTCAATTAATTCAGCTAAGTATAGAGCGGATAGTGGGGTTTGTTCTGCAGGTTTTAAAACGATTGTACATCCTGTAGCAAGCGCTGCCCCCATTTTCCACATTGCCATAAGAAGTGGGAAGTTCCAAGGAATAATTTGACCGACGACACCAACAGCTTCATGGCGTGTATAGTTAAAGTAATTACCAGAAACAGGGATTGTTTGACCAACGATTTTCGTCGCCCAGCCAGCATAATAGCGCATATGCTCAATTGCAAGTGGTATGTCTGCTGCCATTGTTTCACGGATTGGCTTTCCGTTATCTAACGTTTCAAGTTGTGCAAGCTCTTCTTTATGTTCTTCCATTAAATCAGCTAATTTGTACATAAGACGGCTTCGCTCAGCAGTGCTCATGCGAGACCAAGGACCTTCATCAAAGGCCATGCGAGCTGCAACGACAGCTTTATGAATATCTTCGCGACCAGCTTCAGAAACGACGGCAAGTGTTTCGCCGGTTGCTGGGTTAGGTGTTTTAAATGTTTTACCGGAAGCGCTTTCAATGAAAGATCCATTCACATATAACTTTTTTGTACCTTGAAGAAACTTTTCTACCTTTTCATGAAGATTTACAGCTAGTTGACTCATTGTATAACCCCCTTGAAAGTATAATGTAAACGCAGTACGAGACGGCGTTTATTCCGAAGTCAAGGATGTGGAAACTAGATGGAAAGCCTCTAATATAAATCATAATTAACAAATGCTGAAAATTCAAATTTCATTTGTGTTACAATTGTAAAAAATATGTAATGTAAGAGAATCTTCTATATGATTATAAAAAATCCTGCTTGTATTTGCTTTCTAGTAGGAAAAACTAGAAGAACAATGGTACAATAATACATCGTGAGAGGAGGGAGAAAATGAAGGATTATCATGATGATCGACGCTTTCGAATCGCCCATAGAGAAGCGTTAATTGGTCTTGGACTTGCTATTATCAATTTTATAATATGGTACGGATTTGCTTATGGGCTTGGTAGTAAAAATCCAAGTGAATATACATATGTATTCGGTTTTCCAGCATGGTTTTTTTATAGCTGTATCGTTGGATTTATCGTTATGGTTATTTTACTTAGTTTAGTTGTTCGTTTTGTATTTCAAGATATTTCACTCGATGAGGAAGAAAAAAGTGAGGAATAATAGATGAATTGGTATGTAATCATTCCAATGATAATTTCGTTTATCGTTGTATTTTTAATTGGTGTATATGCTTCAAGACGCGTGCAAGCAACTGCTAATAATGAATTTTTGCAAGAATATTTTCTTGGTGGGCGTGAGCTTGGCGGTTTATTATTAGCAATGACAATGATCGCTACGTACGGTAGTGCAAGTAGTTTTATTGGTGGTCCTGGTATTGCATACAATATGGGGCTTGGATGGGTATTACTATCTGCGATTCAAGTTGTAACAGGGTACATAGTTTTAACGGTTATCGGTAAAAAGTTTGCAATTATCGCTAGGAAGATGGAAGCCATTACTCTTATCGATTATTTAAAGGGAAGATACAATAATAAAGCAGTTGTTATACTTTCTGCGTTATGTATAATTATCTTCTTATTTTCAGCAACAGTAGCTCAGTGGGTTGGCGGTGGACGATTAATTGAATCGCTAACGGGTTTATCTTATACAACAGCACTATTTTTATTTACTTTTTCTGTACTTGTGTACGTATTAATTGGTGGATTTCGTGCAGTTGCTTTATCAGATACGTTATTAGGAATTATTATGTTAGTAGGAACGACAATCATTTTAATTGCTACTGTCATTGCTGGTGGTGGAATTGAAAAGATTATGCAGGAACTTATTCAAATCAATCCGAATTTAATTACACCATTCGGAGCGGATGGTAGTTTAACGAAATCATATGTGACATCATTTTGGATTTTAATTGGAATTGGTGTTGTTGGTTTACCGCAAATTAGCGTGCGTGCCATGTCTTATAAAAATTCAAAAGCAATGCATCAAGCGTTAATAATTGGAACGATTGTTGTAGGTACAATTATGATTGGTATGCATTTAACGGGTGTGTTTGCACGAGTTGTACTTCCAGGTATAACGGTACCGGATAAAGTAATGCCGCTACTCGCGATGGAAGTGTTGCCACCTTGGTTAGCTGGAGTTTTCTTAGCTGCACCAATGGCAGCAATTATGTCTACAGTAAACTCGTTATTGTTACTTGTAAGTTCATCAATTATTAAAGATATATACGTAAATTACATAAATAAAGATGCAGCGGATAGTACGATCAGAAAAGGAAGTTTGTGGATTACTGGTATCGTAGGACTGCTCGTTTATGCAGCAGCAATTAAACCACCAGATTTTTTAATATGGTTAAATTTATTTTCTTTCGGTGGATTAGAAGCAGCATTCATTTGGCCAATCGTATTAGGGCTATATTGGAGAAAAGGAAATGCAACAGGAGCGCTTGCTTCTATTTTAGTTGGGGTAGGTTCATATATGTGCATTCATCTTTTCTATCCAAATCCGTTCGGTATACATACAGTTGTCTTCCCGATTTGTTTAGCGTTTATCGCTTACATCATAGGAAGTATGAGTGCTGTGAAGAAAAATAGTATAGGTTAGATGAAGAACGTAGTCCTTTTAGGGCTACGTTTTTTCGTATAAATTTGTTCTTTTTTATTCTGTATACCTATTGCTATTCATAAATTAATAACAATTGAGGGGATGGAGTTGAGGTCGATGAAAAAAGTGTTATTTTTGGGAGACCCAGGAATTGATGACTCTTTAGCAATTATGTATGGATTGTTGCATCCTGATATTGATATTGTCGGTGTTGTAACTGGGTACGGGAATGTCACGCAAGAAAAGGCAACGAGTAATGCGGCGTATTTATTGCAAATGGCGGGACGGGAAGATATACCTGTTATAAATGGTGCGAAAATTCCTTTATCCGGTGATTTTGTGACGTTTTATCCGGAGATTCATGGTGCAGATGGCTTAGGACCTATTAAGCCCCCAAAAGCTTTTTCACCGAATATAAAACCTTTTTGTGCATTTTTTGATATTCTTGAAAAGTATAAAGGAGAATTAATTATTGTTGATGCTGGTAGGTCAACGACACTAGCGACAGCATTTATTTTAGAAAAGCCGATGATGAAGTATGTGAAAGAATATTATATAATGGGTGGTGCTTTTTTAATGCCTGGCAATGTGACACCAGTCGCAGAGGCGAATTTTCATGGTGATCCGATTGCATCACAATTAGTTATGCAAAATGCCAGGAATGTGACATTAGTGCCACTTAACGTAACATCTGAAGCAATTATTACGCCAGAAATGGTGAAACATATTACGAAACACTCTAAAACGAATTTTAATAAATTAATTGAACCGATATTTACGTATTATTATAAAGCGTATAAAAAGTTAAACCCAAAAATAACAGGTAGCCCAGTACACGACGTTGTTACAATGATGGTTGCGGCGAATCCGTCTATTTTGGATTATGTATACCGTCGTGTCGATGTAGATACAGTAGGGATTGCAAAGGGAGAAAGTATTGCTGATTTCCGTCCACAACCTGATGCGAAATCCTTAAAGAATTGGGTGCGAATCGGTTGGTCATTACATTATAAAAAATTTCTCGAAGACTTCGTGAAAATTATGACGTAGACATAATAGGAGAATACAAGTTAAAATAATGGAGATGATTACTAAAATAATCATCTCCATTATTTTGTTTGTAAGAGGTAGATAGAGAAGAGTTATACAATAGGAGAGGAATTTTACTTGAAAAAAACTATAGTATGCGCAGTGATTGTGGGTATTTTCGTTTTGCTAATATCGGGTAATTTTTTAGTGAAAAAAGTGTGGAGTTCAAATAATGAGGATGCACAGTATATCGCATCCTTTATTGAAGAACATAAAGATGAAAAAAATAGTGCGCTTCTAGTAAAGAGAAATGATAAAGTTGTTTATTCTGTAAATCCAAATGTTGTATTGCCGGTTGCTAGTACGATGAAGTTAATTGTGGCGCTTGAATATACGAAACAAGTTACGGAAGGGAAAATTGATCCGTCTAGTTTCGTTTCCATTAATGATATAAATCGTTATTATGTGCCGAATACAGATGGCGGTGCACAAGATAGATGGCAAAGGTACTTACAAAAGACAGACAAGACAACAGAAGGTGCAGTTTCTTTAGAAGAAGTGGCAAAAGGAATGGTTAAGTTTAGTTCGAATGCGAATGCTGAATATTTGATGGAAGTATTAGGATTAGATAATATTAATCGTAACTTACAAAGTTTATCGCTTCCAGCACATCAGCCGCTATTTCCGATTGTTTCATCTTTATACATCCCTGGATATTTGCATAAAGAACTACATGTTCCGAAATATAAAATAGAGAAAAAGTTAAAAGAAATGTCTCAAGAGCAATATCGTGAATATGCGATGATTATTCATGAACGCTTAAAAAAGAAGGGGCCATTATTACAGAAGGAAATACCTCTTTATTTAGAGGAACGTTACGATAAAATTTGGTCAGATCGATTACCAGCAGCTTCTGCAAACGATTATATGGTACTGCTTCAAAAGGCAAATCATAACCTAACAGAAGCTGAAGAAAAAGTGTGGGCGAATATCGTTGAAACAGATATGAGTGCTAAGAAATATCGTAAAACATTTAGACATGCAGGGCAAAAGAATGGTTATACGCCATGGACAGTTACAAAAGCAGTTTATGCGATGGATAAACGTGGGAACTGTACAGAAATAGTGTTCTTAGCAAATAATTTAAATGAGGACGATAGTGCAGAAATACGAAAACATTTAGCAAACTTACATTTCCAAGTGTTGCAAAGTGATAAGTATGATGCGACTTTTATTAAGTAAACTCGGTGCAGAGAGCACCGAGTTTATTTTTATGTACAAGCACTTTTTCACCATCACTGGGTATGATGGGTAGTAATAATTAGGTGAGAGGGGAAAAGGTGATGAAACAGAGTAAAGAAGAGTTTATAAAGACTGAAGGTGCTAATTTCCCTGGGAAAACATACGTAGATTGCGTATTACAACATGTATTTCATTTTCAGCGAAATTACTTATTGAAAGATATGTTTCAAGTGCATAAAGCGCATATTGTGATGCTGACTGAAGAAAATTTAATGAAAAGGGAAGAAACTAAAGTTATATTGCATGCGCTAAAAAAGATAGAGGGAATTCCAAAAGATCAATTACTATATACAGAGCAGCATGAAGATCTCTTTTTTTTAGTGGAACATTTAATTTCTCAAGAAGCGAAATGCGATTTTGTAAGTAATATGCATATTGGTAGAAGTAGAAATGATATGGGTGTAACGATGTATCGCATGAGTTTAAGGCGGTATGTACTCCGATTAATGGAACATCATTTGTTGTTGCAAGAAAGTATACTACAACTTGCTGCCGATCATAAGGAAACGATTATGCCAGCTTATACACATACACAACCAGCACAGCCAACAACATTTGGTCATTATACGTTAGCGATTTATGATACGATGCAGAGAGATTTAGAGCGAATGAAACGAACGTACAACCTGTTAAATCAGTCTCCAATGGGAGCCGCTGCTCTTTCCACAACAAGTTTCCCAATTAAACGAGAAAGAGTTGCCAATTTACTTGGGTTTACAAATGTAATTGAGAACTCATATGATGCTGTTGCTGGAGCGGATTATTTATTAGAAGTTAGCTCGTTACTTATGGTAATTATGACGAATACGAGTAGATGGATTCATGACTTTTTATTATTAGCGACGAAAGAATATGATGGTATTACTGTTGCAAAGCCATATGTACAAATAAGTAGCATTATGCCGCAAAAGCGAAATCCAGTTTCCATTGAACATGCCCGTGCGATTACGAGTAGCGCTTTAGGAGAAGCATTTACAGTATTTCAAATGATTCATAATACACCATTTGGTGATATTGTCGATACAGAAGATGATTTGCAGCCGTATTTATATAAAGGAATTGAAAAGACCATTCGTGTTTTTTGTATTATGAATGCAGTCATTCGAACGATGAAAGTAGAAGAAGAAACGTTGAAAAGTCGTTCTTATAAACATGCAATTACGATAACTGATTTCGCAGATATTTTAACAAAAAATTATGACATTCCATTTCGGCATGCGCATCATGCAGCAAGTGTTATTGCAAATATGTCATTGGAGCAACAAAAGGAGCTACATGAATTACATTTAAAAGATGTAAATATATACTTACAAGAAAAATTTGAAATACATTTATTAGAAAAAGAGTGGGAAGAAATAATATCGCCAGAAGCATTTATTCAAAAAAGAAATGTATACGGTGGACCGAGTAAAAAAGAAATGGAGCGCATGATTAAAAATCGAACAGAGTCATTTCAGAAAGAAGAAGAGGTATTTGAAAAGGAAAAACAGAGAATTTTACAAGCGGAAAATGATTTGAATACGTTAGCTTCGAATATTATTGAATCGTAAAAGAGGGATTTAATGAATTAATCGCCAATACTTAATAAAAAGGCACGCTATTAGAGCGTGCCTTTTATTATTCATCAATTCGAATGACTTCACCTTGCGGGAAATTCTCAGTTTCTAGTAAGTTACGAATTGCTTTTGCAACGTATTCGGGTGACAGTAGTTTTCCTTCTTCTTTTAGTGCGATGAAGCGGTCTAAATTTATGAAGTCTTCTTTATTTGTTTCACGAATTTGTACTTGCATACTTGTGTCAACAACACCAGGTGCAAAAGAGACGATTTTTACTGGATATTCTTTTTCTGCTTCTTCGGTTGCTACGCACTGTGTAAACATATTTACACCAGCTTTCGTTGTACAATAAGCGCCCCAGCCGAAATAAGGATTTTTCCCTGCACCAGATGAAATGTTTATAACACGTTTATCTACTTTCCAGTCTTTCGTATGTTTCATGAAAGTGGAGGTAAGAATCATCGGTGCAAGTAAGTTAATTTGAACGTTCGTAATGAATTGTTCGCTTTCGGCTTTTTCAATTGGTTTCATCGGTGCAAGTGTACCTGCATTATTAATTAAATGAATAGATGATACAGTATCTTCTTGAATAGATGAAAGGATTTTGTTAAAGTTCGTTTCTAAATTATGTACATCTTGAAGATCTAAGGAGTGGAAAACACAATTGCTGTTATATTGTTCTGCGAGTTTCGTAAGCTCTTTATTTTCTCTTCTAGAAATAGAGATGATACTCGTGTTTTCTTCTAACAATTGCGCGGCGATTGCCTCACCTAAACCTTGTGAAGTTCCTGTTACGATAACATAGCGCATAGTGTAGTAAGCTCCTCTCGTATGTGCGGAATTTTGTTGGACAAAGTACATTGCATAGTTTGTCTACATTTTATAGTATAGAGCACTTTTTACTATAATTGAAATGAGATGATTGTGTGCCTTTTATAAATCGTTTTACGACAACAGTACCTGGTGCCGTCACGTTCACTGGGAATACGCTGGGACTTAGCCCTACATCACCTGCACCAGGTAATATTTTTGGTACACTTGCAGTGTTTACGACAGTAAATACAACGTTGCAAGTACCAGGATTCCCAGCAGGGACAACAGATGAGTGGCAATTGAATTCTTCAAGTGCAATTTTAAATCTTCCAGCGGGAAGCAGTGTGTTATATGCAGAATTAGTTTGGGCTGGTACTTTCCGGACTGATACGGAAGATGTGTTACCATTTTTAAATGATAACATTACATTTACAACGCCAGCAGGGACGTTTTCTGTTACGCCAGATCCTGCTACCGCGCAACAAGGTTCAGTAGGAAATCAGTTTTATTATGCTCGCTCTGCCAATGTAACGAATCTTGTTAGTGCAGGTGGGGCAGGCGCATATACAACGGGTGCTGTGCCAGCTGCAAGAACTTCATCTGATCCAACTATCAGTCGTTCGGCTGGTTGGACGCTTGAGGTTGTTTATCAAAATGCCAGTTTGCCACTTCGGAATTTATCAGTTTATGCAGGTCAAGAAATTATCGATGCTTCATCACCACCAGTTGATGCTACTATTTCAGGATTTGCTACTCCAGCTACAGGAGCTGTAACAGGACGAGTGCTCGTAACTGCTCAAGAAGGTGATTCTAACATCGTTGGAGACCAACTTCGCTTCGGACCGAATGCAAATGCTACAGTTGCATTATCAGGCCCGAGAAACCCTGCAAATAATTTCTTTCAATCACAAATTTGTAACGATATTGGAGAGTTAGATACAACTGGAACGTTTGGAGATTTGAATCAGCCGTTAGGGATAGCTTTGGCTGTCCGAAGACAAGGGTGGGATATTACAAATGTAAATGCCTCTGCATCATTAGTAAATAATCAAACGTCAGCAACGGTTCGATTCGTTACTAATGGAGATGGATATGCTGCAGCTGGTTTTGGGGTCCAAATTGATGCAACGGGTCCAATTATTAATCCTGTTAAATCGGTCAATAGAACAGTTGCAGGAGTTGGAGATATTCTTACCTACACAATTACAGTTCCTAATACAGGTACAGGAAGTGCAGAAAATGTTATATTACAAGACAGTATTCCGAACGGAACGACGTTTGTTACAGGTAGTGTAACAGTGGGTGGAGTAACACAGCCGAATGCGAACCCTGCTAATGGAATTAATTTAGGCACAATCCCAAATAACACGCAAAGAATTGTTACATTTCAAGTGCGAATAACATCGTTTCCGAACCCAAATCCTATTCCAAATCGCGCAATGGTGTCATATCAATTCCGTCCTTTCGTCGGTAGTCCACCAATTGCAAGTATGTCTTCTTCAAATACAGTACAAACGACAGTGAATCAAGCAACTATAAGTATGCAAAAATCTGTAGATTTACAGACGGCAACACTTAATGATGTATTAACGTACACGGTTAATGTGACGAATAATGGAAATGTCACTGCAAACAATGTGATTTTTGTTGATAGTATACCTGCTGGAACAACATTTGTTCCAAATAGTGTTACGGTAAATGGGGTAGCACGTCCAGGAGCAAATCCAGCAAGTAGTATTAATCTAGGAAGTATTAATGCTTCGCAAACGACTGTAGTGCGTTTTCAAGTTCGAGTAACATCTAATCCTCTTGTCAATCCAATTCCGAACCGTGCGAGTGCAACATTTAACTTTACTCCAGTACCTGGTCAACAACCGGTTTCAGGGCAAACGACAAGTAATACTGTAGTTACTACTATTAATA
This sequence comes from Bacillus sp. CH140a_4T, assembly GCF_008923725.1. Taxonomy (GTDB): domain Bacteria; phylum Bacillota; class Bacilli; order Bacillales; family Bacillaceae_G; genus Bacillus_A. The sequence continues at coordinate 880,701 of NZ_WBPF01000005.1, read as the reverse complement.
TAGCTGATATAAGAACGAGAAAAACAGTGGATAGAGCTTTTGCTACAGTGAATGACGTTCTTACGTACACTGTTACAATTGAAAATACAGGAAATGTACTTGCGACGAATGTTATTTTTCAAGATCCAATCCCAATTGGAACGACTTTTATAGCGAATAGTGTAACTGTAGATGGGGTTTCACAACCAGGAGCAAATCCTTCGACTGGGTTTACGGTAGCAAATATTTCTTCAGGTGGAAGTAGGACAGTGCGTTTTCAAGTCCGAGTGACATCTACGCCATCAGGAGGTACGATTGCGAATCGCGGAAATGTATCTGCTAATTTCGTCGTTATTCCGAATCAACCACCAGTGACGATTAATAGACAAACGAATACAGTTGTGACACAAGTGAATACAGGTGGTTTAAATGTAATAAAAGAAGTGAATACAACACAAGCGGCAGTAGGGGACACTTTAACATATACCATTGCCGTTCAAAATACAGGAAACGTGCCGTTAACAAACGTGTTTTTCCAAGACACCATTTCTTCAGCGGTTTCTTTCGTTGCAAATTCTGTAACAATTAATGGCATATCGCAAAATGGACTAAATCCGAACTCAGGATTTTCTCTTCCGAATATTCCTGCGGCTCAAACAGTTGTAGTCACATTTGACGTATTAATTGTACAGGATCCAGAAAATGAAGATATTTTAAATCAAGCAAATGTAACAGCAAATTTTCAAGTGAATCCGAGTGAACCACCAGTAACAATCAATGTTCCGAGTAACATTGTGAATACAACTGTACAATCAGGGAACTTTGAAGTTGTGAAATCAGTGAATACGGATGTTGCAACTGTAGGGGATGTTTTAGTATATACAATTGAAATCATAAATGCAGGTAGTGTACCAGCTACAAATGTATTTTTCCAAGATTCAATTCCACAAGGGACATTATTTATTGAAAACAGTGTATTTGTTAATGGTGTTTTACAAGAAGGTGCAAATCCAGAACTTGGATTCCCATTAAATAATTTGCCTACTGGCGCGAGTGCAATTGTTACGTTTGAAGTGTTAATTGATGAAATTCCTCAAGGAAATAATGTTATAAATAACGCGAATGTTACTGGTGATTTTCTTGTAAATCCAACAGAGCCACCAATTACTGTAACGGTGCCAAGTAATACTGTTATGACAGTGGTGAATTCTTCAGGGTTAAATGTAAGGAAGAGTGTAAGCGCTACTGAAGCAGGAGTAGGAGATACGTTAACGTATACAGTTCGTATACAAAATAGTGGAACAGTAGCAGCAACAAATGTATCATTCCTTGATCCAATTCCATCGGGAACGACGTTTGTAGCAAATAGTGTAACAATAAATGGAACGCCACAACCAGGTTTAAACCCAACAACTGGATTTCCGCTTGCTAATATTCCAGTAGGAGGGATGGTAACAGTTATTTTTCAAGTAACAATTACAAGTGTACCATCAAATAGAGTTCTTCCGAATAATGCGAATGTAACTGCTGATTTCCAAGTAAGTCCTCTCCAGCCGCCAATTACAATTGTAACGATTAGTAATATTGTTGTGACGCGAGTGAATGTAGGATCACTTAATGTAATGAAGAGTGTAAATACAACGCAAGCAGGAGTAGGAGATACGTTAACGTATACGATTCTTATTCAAAATACAGGAACTGTTCCTGCAACGAATATTATTTTTCAAGATCCAATTCCGTCTGGTACTGCGTTTGTAGCAAATAGTGTGACAATAAACGGAGTCGTACAGCAAGGCGCGGATCCTATGGCAGGTTTCCCAGTACCAAATATTCCGGTCGGGCAAACGGCTACGATTACGTTTCAAGTTACAGTGACGAGTGTTCCGAGCGGTGGAAATGTTAGAAACCAATCGAACGTTACTGCAAGTTTTCTTATAAATCCAGCAAACCCTCCAATAACGACTGTAACAAATAGTAATTTTGTAGTGACGCAAGTAAACACAGCACAGCTAAATATACAAAAAACTTCATCTGTACAACAAGCAGCACTTGGAGAAACTTACACGTATTCTGTTGTCATTCGAAATAACGGCACAGTAACAGCAACGAATGTTTCTTTCATTGACCCAATTGCTCCAGAAACAACATTTGTCGCAAATAGTGTAACGATAAATGGAGCGTCTCAACCTGGATTTGATCCAAATATAGGTTTTACGCTTCCTAATATCGCTGCTGGAACATCATTGACTGTAACGTTCCAAGTAACAGTAGTTGCACCATCCACGCGCGGAGCCGTACTAAACACGGCATCTGCTACAGCCACTTTTTTATTAAATCCTTTACAGCCCCCTGTAACAACGACCAATTCAAGTAATACGACAGTAGTGACGATACCGTTACCTCCTCCTGGTGAAGTAACAGCAATCAAAACAGTAGATGTTGCTACTGGAGCGGTTGGGGATGTATTAACGTATACTGTGCTAATTTCAAACGTAGGAATTATACCTGTTACAGATGTATTTTTCCAAGATGTCATACCAGAAGGAACAACATTTGAAGAAGATAGTGTAACGATAGGGGGGGTACAGCAACTCGGTTTAAATCCAGAAATAGGATTTACAGTTACTCCATTATTAATGGATGGTGGAAGTATTGAGGTAACGTTCCGAGTGATGATTACAGAAATTCCAGATAATGAAGTCATATTAAATGATGCAGACGTTACATTTACTTCACAACCAAATCCGCAGGAACCACCAATTACGGAAACGATATTAACGAATTTAGTCGTTACGACAATTAATATAGCTTCGATTTTTCCATTAAAACTAGTAGATAAAGAAGTAGCGACTGTAGGAGAAATATTAACGTATGATGTATTAATCTTTAATTTCGGTACAGTGCCAGCAACGAATGTTGAATTTATAGATACAACTTCCGTCGGTGTAGCATTTGTACCGGGAAGTGTGAGCATAAACGGGGTACCGGCACCAGGATTAGATCCTTTCATTGGTTTTACAGTTCCAGACATACCTGTAGATGATTTTGTACTTGTCACATATCAGGAAGTGGTTACAAGCATACCAGAAGGTGGTACAGTTGTTAACTTTGTAGACGTTACAGCTACATTTCCTGTAAGTGAAACAGAGCCGCCTATTACAGAAACAACGACAAGTAATACGACATTAACAAAAATCAATGAACCTGGTTTGAATGTTTTAAAATCAGTAAGTCAGCCGGTTGTTGCAGTAGGCGATACAATCACATATACAACAGTAGTTCAAAATACAGGGACAGTGGTAGCGACGAATGTTCAATATAGTGATGTATTACCATCCTCAATAACATTTGTACCGGACAGTGTAACGATAGATAGTGTGCTACAACCTGGATTCAATCCTAATAATGGATTCCCGCTTCCAGATATAAACCCAGGTGAAAGTGTAGAAGTTACATTCCAAGTAACAGTTGTTAGTGTTCCGTCAAATGGAACAATTGCCAATACGGCAAATGTAACAGGAAGCTTTGTATTAATACCGGGAGAACCACCAGTTATAGTAAACCAGCCGAGCAATACAACCCTTACAACTGTAAATAGAGGACAATTTAATGTAATTAAACAAGTAAATAGGGTTGCTACTCTCGTTGGAGATGTATTAACGTATACGGTTCAAATAACGAATACAGGAACAGTAACAGCAAATGATGTTCAGTTTATTGATACCATTTCAGCAGGAGCGTCATTTATATCGAATAGTGTAACGATAAATGGAGCCCTGCAACCAAACTTAAATCCGATTACTGGCTTTGGAGTTGGAGATATACCAGTTGGCGAAACAGTTATAGTGACGTTTCAAGCGACAGTTATAAACATCCCGTCATCAGGAACCATTACGAACGTTGCAAATATAACAGGAAGCTTTGTATTAGTACCAGGAGAGCCACCGGTTGTGGTAACAGAGCCGAGTAATACGACGATAACAAGGATAAATAGAGGACGGTTCAGTGTTATAAAATCTGTAAATAAAGCAGCGACACGTTTAGGAGATACGTTAACGTATAGTGTGCAAGTTACAAATACGGGAACGGTAACAGCGACGAATGTTCAGTTTATCGATGTTCCGTCACCTAGTTTAGAATTCGTTCCTGGAAGTGTACAAATAAATGGGATTCCGCAAGTAGGTTTAGATCCTTTTGTAGGATTTTCATTACCGGATCTTGCAGTAGGGGATAGTATATTAATTACATTTGAAGTAAATGTAATCGCAATTCCGCCTTCTAGTAGCATTATGAATACAGCGAGAGTAACTGGTGATTTCGAATTGATTCCAGGAGAACCACCGTTTACAATTACGAACTCAAGTAATACGACAGTCACACCAGTAAATCGAGGTAGTTTAGATATGCTGAAAGAAGTAGATCATCCAATTGTTGGAGTGGGAGAAACGGTAACGTATACTGTTCGTATATTAAATACTGGTACGGCTGATGCGATGAATGTTCAGTTTATAGATGTGTTATCTCAGGAAGCTGAATTTGTTCCAAATAGTGTAACGATAAATGGAGTTCCGCAGCCAGGGTTAAATCCGCAGGCTGGATTTACGATACCAAACATCCCAGTCGGTGAGACGGCACTTGTAACATATGAATCTACGATTACAAGTTTTCCAGATGGTGGTACAGTAATGAATGTTGCTGGGGCGCTAGCAGAGTATATTTTAGTACCAGGAGAGCCACCGGTTACAGTAATGGACACGAGCAATACAGTTATAGTGACGGTAAATACAGCAATCTTATTTGTTGCAAAAGGAGCAAACTTTGAAGTAGCAATGGTAGGAGATGTTATCACTTACGGAATTGCTGTTATAAATGATAGTACAGTTCCTGTGACCAACATTGTGTTAACAGATATCATTGATCCAAATACGCTATTTATAAATGGAACGGTAACGGTAAATGATGTACCTTTTCCGTTTGCTAATCCGAATACCGGTATTTCGTTAGGTGATTTTCAGCCAAATGATGCAGCAATTATTAATTTCCAAGTTGTAATAACAGGAGGGCAAATAAATAATTTAGTTACAAATACAGCGACAGCGAGTGGGTTTGCAACTGTGAATCCAAATGAACCGCCTGTAGTAGTTGAAGGCGATAGCAATACAGTTGTTATCCCGTTTATTCCTCAAAATGTCTCAACGACAGTCGTAAAAACAGCGGATCATCAAACAGCAACAATTGGAGATGTCATTACGTTTACGACAGTTATTACGAATACGGGGGATACTGTCCTACAAAATATTCGTTTTCAAGATATGTTAGATAGTAGTGTTCAATTTGTCCTTGGAAGTGTAACGGTTGATAATACGCTAGTGTCAAATGTAAATCCAGTATCAGGATTTCTTATAGAAAGTTTAAATCCAGGTGAAGCACGCACAGTCTCGTTCCAAGTAGTAGTTCAGAGCGCGCCAAGTGGTTCAGGAAATTATATAAATCAAGCGAGTATTCGCTTCGAACATCAAGTAGGTACAGTGTTGCCACCTGTTACACAAATAATAGAAAGTAATATTGTGGTCATACCGTTCGTCCCAACTATCGAACAAATTTGTGAAACAAACTTTAATTGCTTAGATAAAATTCCATTTCCATGTTCTCCGTGTAATCATTTGCACGAACATAAAAAATAATACAAAAAAGAGCATCCTGAAAGAATAGGATGCTCTTTTTTGTATTAATCACATAGATTCATTTTCGGGCGAGGTAAAAAACTCGTTGATTTTGTTGGAAAGTAGAAATGGAATGGCTCCTTTTATAACAGAAATATCCCAATCCCACCATGCGAGACTTTCTAGTTTTTCAATCGTTTCTTGCGGGAAACGATATCGAACAAATTTTGCAGGATTACCAGCTACAATCGCATATGGAGGTACGTCTTTCGTAACAACACTCTTTGCCCCGATAATGGCTCCGTTACCAATTTTAACACCAGATAAAATGCAGGATTGATAACCAATCCATACATCGTTGCCGACTACGATATCACCTTTTGAAGAAGGATGACCAGTAATATGTGCTCCTTCATTAAAAAATGCATTAAATGGGTAAGTCGTTATCCAGTCTGCACGATGTTCACCGCCAAGTATAAAAACGACTTCTTCTCCTAATGAACAAAACTTACCTATTTTTAATTTTGTTTCATCGTTCCAAGAAAAAATGGTTGGACCTACTTTACTATAAGTATAATCACCAATATCATATTTATTATATTCAGGTTTTTGATTTAAACATAACATAACGAATTTAGCATCCTCTCTAAGTCAAGTAATGGATATGGAACATTATATGCAACTTGGAATAAGTCAAACTGTGTTGTATGAATTGGTAATGCACAAATAAAATAGTAGGCGCAACGAATAAAAAGGAGTGGAATGAATGATATACGAAATGGGATTATATAATAAACCTTTTCAATCAATTCAATCAGGAAAAAAAGTATATGAAGTACGTTTATACGATACAAAACGTCAACTTATAAAACAAGGCGATCATATTGTATTTACGAACCTTACGACAGCAGCAACGATGACTGTAAAAGTAACGGAAATAAAACGATACGCAAGCTTTAAAGCAATGTACGAACAAATTAATCACAAATTATTGGATTGTGAAAATGATAGTTTAGAGGAAATGCTAGAAAGTACATACAAAATATATACGAAAGAACAAGAAAAAAAGTGGGGAACAGTTGCGATTCGTATTGAGGTAATAAAATGATAAGAAATCGCGGCAGGGCTATCATTGTGCAGGAAGGGAAAATTGCTCTTATAAAACGTATTCGAGAAGGGGAAACATATTATGTTTTTCCAGGCGGAGGAATTGAAGAAGGAGAAACAGCTGAAGAAGCAACGAAGCGAGAAATTTATGAAGAATTAGGGGTACATATAAAATTGGAGCATCTGATTGCAAAGGTGGAGTATCAGGGTACGGAGTATTATTATAATGCCCATATTATAGGTGGAGTTTTTGGAAGTGGTAAAGCTGAAGAATTCGAACTGAAAGATAGAGGGATTTATATTCCGTTATGGTTGCCGATACACGAGTTGGAAAAAGTGAATATAAAACCGTATGAAGTGGTCGGAAGTATATTCAACCATTATAAAAAATAAGGTCTGACAACATACAAAAAAAACCATTGACATAGCCTTCTGATTTAAGTATTGTATTCGAGTATGTTTATAATCAGGAGGTTTATATGAGCAATCAAACAACTACACATCATGTGAAAATGACAACAGCGGATCCATCTGGAATTGGTCTATTTGGATTAGCGATGGTAACACTTGTAGCATCATCTCAAAAGTTAGGCTTAACAGATGGCGTTTCACTTGTATTACCGTGGGCAATCTTTTTAGGAGGATTTGCACAAATCTTTGCGTGCATTCACGATGCAAAGCATAACAATACGTTCGGTACAACAGCATTCGGTGCATACGGCCTATTTTGGTTAGGTGTTGGAATGACTTGGTTAATTCAACTTGGAGTATTTGGCGAAAAATTAGCACAAGCTGCAGATTCAAAACAGCTGGGTGTAGCCTTTATTGGATATTTGATTTTCACAATCTTTATGACAATTGGTGCAATGGAAACACATAAAGTATTATTTATGATTTTCGTCCTTATTGATTTCTTATTTATTGGTCTTTCATTAAGTACTTTAGGTGTTATGCCGCATGCAATGCATAATTTAGCAGCGTATTCTGAACTATGTATTTCATTATTATCTTTCTATGGTTCAGCAGCAGCAGTGTTAAATACACACTTCGGTAAAGTTGTATTACCAGTTGGGAAGCCGTTTGGTATTTTTAAAAAGTAATAAAAAAGCACAGGTGATTGTATAGTCATCTGTGCTTTTTTTTGTATGGAATAAATAAAAACGAAAAATATAATTGAAATTGATTCTCATTATTAATATAATGAGAATGAGAATCATTTATTGTAAGAGGGGGATGCCGAAGTGGCAAAAATTTTAATAGCTTATGCAAGTATGTCAGGAAATACAGAGAGTATTGCTGATTTAATAAAAGTTAGTTTAGATGCTTTTGATCATGAAGTAGTATTGCAAGAAATGGAAGGCATGGATGCTGAAGAATTATTAGCCTATGATGGAATCATTTTAGGATCTTATACGTGGGGCGATGGTGAATTACCGTTTGAGGCGGAAGATTTCCATGAGGACTTAGAAAATATAGATTTATCAGGGAAGAAAGTAGCGGTATTCGGATCAGGTGATACGGCGTATGAACTATTTTGTGAAGCGGTAACGATATTTGAAGAAAGACTTGTAGAACGCGGTGCAGAGCTTGTGCAAGAAGGATTGAAAATCGAACTAGCTCCAGAAGATGAAGAGGATGTTGAAAAATGCAGTAATTTTGCAATTGCATTTGCTGAGAAGTTCTAAGAATGGGAGTGTCAACGTGGAGACAATGTTAAGTGCGACCGCTATTACAAAGTTAAGAGATGGAAAACTTATGTTAGCTACTACATATAATGGCTTATTTATTGAACGAGATGGAGAATGGAAACAAATATTAAATGGTTTTCAAAAACGAATTAGGGATTTACATAGCGAAGATAATGTAGTGTATGGTGTAGGTGACGAAGGGATTTTTATTCGTAGTATGAATGGTGGAGAGAACTGGACGGTCCAGCGTTTTCCAACAAAAGCAACGAGTTGGAATGTTTGTAGTAATGTACAAGGAACAGTCATTGCTCATGGAGATAAAACGTTGTATCATTCTAATGATTTTGGTTCGACATGGGAAACCATTCATCCATTTCTTGAGTATGGTGGCGGGGCACCATCTATTCGATCGTTATTTTTATATAAACATTACTTATTTATCGGTACGAAAATACATGCTAAATATGGTGGTGTTTGGCTCTTTAATTTGGAGACACGTAAATTAAAGAGGATTAAAATCGTGATGAATCAGATGATCTCAGCGTTGACTGTACACAATTCTTATTTAGTAGCAGCGAGTGGATCATGCAAGGGGATTAGCGGGAATATTTCTTTTTGTAAAATAGATGAAAGTATTGAGAGTGAAAAAACATATTGGCACACATGTCAAAGTGAGCAGAAAGCAAGTAGCTATTTAGCCTTGAGTGTAGATCAACATGCGCTATATACAACGTCAACACAAAATAAGGCGGGGATTAGTACGGTTTGTCGTGTACTTCTAGAAGAAGGACTTGTTACAGTATGTGACTCAGTTAAAGGGCATGGCTGGCGCATCGTTAACCAAAAAGAGGGTTATGTTGTAGCTGGATCAGGTGAATCAAAAGCGATGCAGTGGAAGAAAAAAATTATATAGCAAAAAAACTTTACTTTTATTATATTGATATGATATAGTTACTTTAAACCATTTTACTTTTAATAATATAGAGATTTAAATGAGCTGTAACTTCCGAGGAGGATAGCAATGTTAAATCTCCTCTGGGGTTGCAGTTTTTTAATGTTTGAAGTATTATTGTAAAGTGGTTGAAAATGAATATGTACATATAGGTACATTGTAGGAGGATTTTTTAAATGCAAAACGGTAAAGTAAAATGGTTTAACGCAGAAAAAGGTTTCGGTTTCATCGAAGTTGAAGGCGGAGAAGACGTATTCGTTCATTTCTCAGCTATCCAAGGCGACGGCTTCAAATCTTTAGAAGAAGGTCAAGAAGTTACTTTCGAAGTAGAACAAGGTAACCGTGGACCTCAAGCTACAAACGTTAACAAGAAGTAATTATGGAAAAAAGAAGGGCTTGCCCTTCTTTTTTTTGCATTTTTATTGAATAACCTCCTATGTACATATAATGATGAGATTAAATTTTCGTTTTTTAGACGAAATATTTCATGCATAAAGTGCATGAATGAATAAATACTAAAAATAGAGTATGTGTGTGAAATGGAATTTAGAAAGAGGTAAAAAAATTGGAAAACGCTACACATTTTATTGTGTTCGATATAGAGAGAAATTTCAGGCCGTATAAATCAGAAGATCCGTCAGAGATAGTTGATATCGGAGCTGTAAAAATAGAAGCAAGTACAATGAAGGTAATTGGAGAATTTTCGGAGTTAGTAAAACCGAGTGCACGACTCACTCGTCATACGACGAAATTAACGGGAATTACAAAGAATGATTTAATTGGTGTGGAGAAATTCCCGCAAATTATAGAGAAATTTATTCAGTTTATCGGAGAAAATTCTATATTTGTTTCATGGGGAAGAGAAGATTACCGCTTTCTATCTCATGATTGTACGTTGCACGGTGTAGAATGCCCATGTACGGAAAAAGGGAGCAAATTTGATTTGCAGAAATTTGTTTTCCAAGCGTATGAAGAATTATTTGAGCATACACCAAGTTTACAGTTTGCAGTAGAGCAGCTCGGTTTAACTTGGGAAGGGAAACAGCATCGGGCTTTAGCAGATGCTGAGAATACAGCAAATATACTTCTTAAAGTATATAGCGAGAGAGATATTCATAAACGGTACAAAAGACACGGTGAGCTTGAACTTGTAGAGAACGGAAAACTAACAGAAAAAGCGAAAAAAAAGATGCGAAAATGGGTATTTAAAGAAATGAGAAAAAATACAGAGCGTCCTTTCGTTTGGAGTACATTTGAAAGTAGTGACACGTGGGAAAGTATAACGGAAAGATACTATATAAGTGAATCTACAATAGAATTATTGAAAAAGCATTTTCGAACGGCGGTAAGAAAGGCAGAACGGCAATTGAAGTATTTGGAGGAAAGAGAGGTAATTAAAAACTGCTAGATTTATATATAAAAGCAAAAACCTATTATATCAGGTAATCACCTAAATAATAGGTTTTTTTTAATGCATGGATGAAGTAAGAAGTTATATGAGAATTATTACTTGTTTTAAAAGTTTTGTTGTTTTGAATGGGGGAATTTTAATGTATATAAAAAATTGAAATAAGAGCACATTTTTAGAGTTTTTATCGTGAATATATGGAAAATGTGCTGATATGGATTAACATTTATGGAGGCTAATCCATAAAATAAAAATTAATACTAGTTTTAAAAGTAATGAAAATGAGTGAGGAGGAGTGAAATGAAAAAATATTTTTATGGGAAAAAAATAGGTAGAAAAGAAGTAATGGGAAATGAATTAATTGGTGATGGTAAAGATGGAGAAGTGTATCAATTAAGTGAAGAGAAATGCGTGAAAATATTTTTCAATGAAGAAACACAACAAAGAGAGTTAGAGGCTTTAATGGCAGGGCAATCTTCACCGGTTATTCCGACTGTATATGAACATGGAGAAAACTACATTGTTATGGAATATGTACAAGGAGTCTCGCTTGCACGCTATTTAAAAAGAGAAAAGGAACTTTCAGAGCAATTAGCTATTAAAATATTAGCGATGTTAGATGAATTAGAAAAGATACAATTCAAAAGGTTAGACACTGAAGTTAGACATATATTGATAAACGAGGAAGGAAAATTAAAGGTAATCGATCATAAAAGAGCGTTTACATCAGATAGCAGAGTACCAAAGAAATTGTTGAAGGGTTTAGAGAAACTAGGACAATCCCAAGTATTTTTAAATCATGTAAAGAATTTGCGGTTAGATAGTTATCGTATGTGGATTAAGGAATAGGTTTATTAAATATATTTTTATTAAAAAGATGATTTAGTTTCATATAATTATCTGAGGTATCCGCTAATGACAGTTTATTTTGAAGATAGGTATTCATATATTATAAATGATATAGGGAGTGGAAGTAATAATGGTTGAGTGTGTATTAGTTATTGGTGCTCATCCGGATGATGAGTTATTAGGACCTGGAGGTACTTTAAAAAAATTAATTGATAAAGGAGTTAGAGTAGTATCAGTTATAACTGCTTTGGGAAGAAAAGAAGAAGCACATCATATGGAACAAATAAGTATAGCTGCAAATGAGGCGCTTGGTATTAAAGAAGTTATCTTCTTAAAGCATAATAATTTAGAATTAGAGTTACTTCCGTTGCATCGATTAACAAAAGAAATTGAAAATTTAATAAAAATTTATAAGCCAAGTAAAATTTTCACACATCATTATGGTGATGTTAATAGGGACCATCTAATTACATTTAGGGCGGTTTTGACAGCAACTCGACCTTTGCCAAATCAAAGACCAATTGAGTTAATTACATTTGAAACGGTTTCTTCTAGCGAATGGAATGTTCATTCAAATGATAAAATTTTCAAGCCTAATTATTTTGTAGATATTACAGATCAAATGGATACGAAAATTGCCGCATTAAAACATTATGAGGTAGAAATGAGGGACTTTCCACACCCTCGTTCATATAAAGGTATAGAATATTTAGGGAGAATGAGGGGCATGTCTATTGGTGTATCTTATGCTGAAGCATTTGAGATAATTAGGAGGATATGGCGATGAGAAGACAAGAAGAAGGTCCCTATCCATATATAGTTAAAGCTCTGGATGAGTATTTTGGTGTGAATTCTTTTGTGAATAACAAAAAGGAAATAGTAAAACTAAAACAAAAATCTAAAAATATAAGACAAAGAAAAATAAAATCTAGAAAATCAAAAGAAAAGAAGTTATCTATATTAATTGCGACGTTTTGGGACTATCCTCATGTCGGAGGTCTATCTAATTATATTAAAACTTTAAGTGACGGTTTAAAACGGCTTGGGCATGATGTAGATATCATTTCTCCTAATCAATTTTCCATGAATCAAGTTGAAATGATTCGTGGTGAAATTGTTCCGGCGTTGAAAAGATTTTTTAATACGCGTTATGGAAATGTTAGTAATATGATTTTAAAAAATAATAGAAATATGTATGTCTATGAAAAAATGTTATTAGAAAATACAAATTTAAAAAAGTATGATATTTTTCATGTGCAAGATTTATTTACAGCGAATATATTAGGGAAAATAAATGAACGGTATGGAAAACCAATCGTGTTTACTCCTCATGGAATGTACACCTTCAATAGACTGAAGTTTGGTATTATTGAAAAAGGTTCTGTAGAGGAAGTTTATTATAAAGAGCTAGAAAAAAAAGCTATTGAATACTCACATCAACTTATTATTTTAAGTGATTCGTTTCGTAAACCATTATCTCAAATGGGGGCGTTAAAAGAAAATATCGAGAAAGTTCTTACTGGTATTGATTATCCTACTGTAAGCCGTCAAAAAGATAATGAAAAGCTTGTTATATCTTGTGTGTCTAGATTAGGTCCAAGAAAGGGACATGATATATTATTTAATGCACTTTCTTATATCGGAAATGAATATACAGATAAGCTTAAAGTACTAATTGTTGGTGATGGTGAAATGAGGGAGGAGCGTGAAAGGCAAGCTGTGGATTTAGGGCTTTCTATGGTTGAGTTTTTAGGGAAAAGAGATGATATACCAAATATATTAGCTAAAACTGACGTTTTTGTCCTTCCAACTATTAATGATAGTTTACCAATCTCTATTATTGAAGCAATGCATTATGGGATTTGTGTAATTTCTACAAAATCAGGAGGAATCCCAGAACTAGTAGCTAATGAAAAAGATGGCATTCTTGTAGATGTAGGAGATACAAATCAATTGGCAAATGCCATTAAACGGGTTATAGATAATAAAGAAGAACGTGAGATGTTAGGGAGAAATGCAAAAGAATTCGCAAAAACAAATTTAACACAAGAGTCAATGGCAATGAAAGTGGAAGAAGTTTATAAAAATATATGTGGGCGAGGAAAAATTACATGAATCATGAACATGTAGCAGTTGTGTTAGATTTAAGTGCTAATGGAATTGGAATCATTCGGGGGTTAGCAAGAAAAGGAATTAAGGTTTATGCGTATGACAATGAAAAGGCATATAAAATAGGTAAATCACGTCTTGCTTCATGTGGAGTCTGTCCAAGTCCGTTATATAAAGAAAAAGAGTTATTAGTATTTTTAGTTGATTTGGCTAAAAACTTTAAAGAAAAACCAGTTCTATATACTGGTGCGGATGATTACTTGGTATTTATTTCGAAATATCAAAAAGAACTTTCTGAATACTATTTGTTTTTTATACCTGAACAATCACTTGTTGAGCAAATAGTAGATAAAGAAAAAATGTATGAATTAGCAAAGAAACATAATATCCCTTGTCCTAAGACGTATATGATTGAACGGGATGAAGAATTTGAATTAGTGATAGAAGACCTTACTTTTCCATGTATTTTAAAGCCGGTGATGGGACATGAATTTCGGAAGAAAGTTAATCAAAAAGCAATTTTAGTACAAGATGCAGATCAACTAAGAAGTCAGTATCAACTATTTCAACAACATGGAAAACTTTTGATTCAAGAAATTATTCCAGGGGATAATCAATGTTTCTATAAAGTGGCAACATTTTATGATGATAACATGGAATTGTTAGCTTTATTTTCTTTACAAAAAAATCACCAATTTCCAGCTGAATTTGGAACGGGTGCACATATTGTTAGTAAACAAGTACCAGAATTAGTAGAGATGTGTTTGCCATTTTTTCAAGAGTTAAAACTAAAAGGTATAGGTATGATAGAATTTAAAAAAGATCCTAGGGATGGGGTATATAAATTTATCGAGATAAATCCTCGCTTTTGGCTAACGCATAGTTTAACAAGAAGAGCCGGTATTGATTTTGTATACATGTACTATTTATATGTAACGAATCAGGAGGTGATACCACAATTACAACAGAATGATGGTGTTAAATGGATTTACCTTGTACGATATTATTTAACATTTCGTCATAAAAAACAAAAGGGAGAAATGACATGGAAAGAATTTTATAAAGGGCTAAAAGGTCAAAAAGAATTTGCTCTGTTTGCGTGGGATGACCCAATGCCGTTTATTCGAAGTGCATATTCACATTTAATAAATGCTTGGAAAAGAAAAAGAAAGGAATGAGCAGTTTTGTACGAGCCGAACATATTATTAAGCTTGTTTCAAAAGCTAGAAATTGAAAAAAAACTTTCGAATGCATTAAGAGATAAAATTACGATTGAGGAATCTAAAATTACATGTTTAAAAGCCAGTAATAAAATGAGTGTTTATCAAATAAATATTCAAACAAAGATGAAGTACTTTCCTATTATTTTAAAAATATATAACGGTACACATCGTAAAAATGAAGTGGAAATTAAAATGTATGAAAATCCCTCTCGTAAATTAAAAGAATTTCTTCCTCGAATATATCATATTGAAAGAACAAATGATGAAACATGGATATTTATGGAGTTTGTTCAACAAATTCGAGGGCAAGTTACTTTTACTCCAGATCATTTTAATTCTATTATCCCCACTCTTGCTAAACTTCACGCTAATACTTTCGAAAAAAAACTTCGTAAAAATGAAAATACTTGGTCAGAATGGTTACCAGTCTATGGGTCCGATAAAATGAGAAAAGATCGAGAGAAATATATAAACCGAACAATAGTTTTTTTAAACGCTGCAATGGATGATGAAGACCTGGAAGATATTATTAAACCTTATTATAAATCATTAATGAAAATATATGAAAAAGGTCCGGACTTTTTCCCGAAATTACTGGAGAGTGGCTCTGCAATAACGCATGGTGATCTGCATATGCAAAATATATGCAGTAATAACGTAAGTTCTGGTAGTCAATGGAATATTCAATTCATTGATTGGGAAGCTGCTAAATATGCACCAGTGTGGTTGGATATGGTAGTTTTAGTTGAAGTATTAATAGGATTTAGAAAAGATTGGCAAGGGAATGCAGATGAAATACGTTTGAACTGCGTAAATGTGTATACAAAGGAAATGAAGAAATATGGAATTCACTTTAAAGAAAATCCTATGGATCTATACAAAATGGCATATTTACAACGAACGTTAGAAAAAGGTTTGCATACACAGTTGAGAAGGATATTTGACAATCGTGGAGGCGAATTGCTAGCGTACCACCTTGAAAAAATTGCAACTTGGGGTAAGGAACTTGGGTTATAAATTATAAAATGGTTGCTAGCTTGGTTAGGGAGGATAAATTGAAATCACAAATTAAAAATCTTTTATTTGAAAGATTATTGAAGATTATGGATAAGTATTATAAAGTGGAAAATCAGCTCGAGTTTGTAGATTTACCAATAGTATCTTTCAAGGATAATGGAGAATGTCTAAATAAGAAAGTTGAAAATATGAAAATTTTGTATGTAACATTCTTCAAATATCCTAATGTCGGAGGGTTGGCTAATTATATCTCCACGTTAAAAGAAGGATTTGAAAAATTGGGACATAAAGTAGATGTTATTTCTCCCCTCCAGATGCCAGTTGAATATTTAGAGAAGCGGATTCCTGAAGAAGCGAAAAAAATAAGTGTTTTTTTTAGAGAAAGATATGGAGTTATAAATGAAAAAATTATTAAAAACGTGAGTTTCCTAAGTGTATTTACAAGTTTTTTAGAGGAGAAAAATTTAAAGGGGTATGATGTATTTCATGCCCAAGACTTATTTTCTTTATTTATATTAAGGCAATTCAATTTAAGATATAGAAAGCCTCTTTTTTTTACACCACACGGACATTTTACTCAAAGTAGGATAAAATTTAATAAAATAAAAAAAGATTCTATTGAGGAATTGTACTTTAGTGAAATCGAGAAACAAGGAATAGAGACAGCTGATAAAATTATAACTATTAGTGATTCTTTTCATTCGGCGTTAAAAAAATATGGGGCGAAATCTAAACAACTTGTGACTGTTTATACGGGTATAAACTTTAAAGAGAAAATAATAGAAAAAGAAACAGACAAAATAATTGTTACTTGTATTGCGCGGCTTTCTCCTAGAAAAGGGCATACGAACCTTTTAAGTGCACTTTCACAAATGAAGGGAAGTCTTCCTCATATCGAAGTATGGATTGTTGGAGGCGGAGTTATGAGGGAGGATTTGGAACAGCAAGTAAAGTTCTATAATTTAAAAAATGTGAAATTTTTAGGGAATCGAAAAGATATTGCAGAAATATTGGCAGCTTCTGATGTTTATATTTTACCTACTATAAATGATAATTTTCCACTTTCAATTATAGAAGCTATGTTTGCAGGGAAAGCAATTATTTCCACAAATTGTGGAGGTATCGTAGAAATGATCCAAGATGGTAAGACAGGACTTTTATGTGAACCTGGAAATGTGCAACAAATTGTTGATTCATTAACTTTATTGATACGAAATTCACAGTTAAGATTATCTTTAGGGAAAAATGCAAAGGAATATGCACGGAAGTATTTAACACAAGAGAGAATGGTTTCTGAAATAGAAGAAATCTATTATAGTTTGCTTGAGGGTTAATAAATAAAATGGGGTTATTTCTCATTCTTTTTTAAGAAAAATGGTTGTCCTATAAGTTAAATCTTTTAACTAAGTGCTCTTTTTATGTAGCCGTATAGAAAATTATAAGAATGATATCGATTTGCTAATAAAGATAATAACAATGAATGTACAAGGAAAGAAGCTGTTTCAAAAGATAGTTTGGAACAGCTTCTTTCCTTGTTTTTTGTAATTTCGGTTGCTTTTTGATATTTAATATTGCGGTATATGAGAGGCTTTCTGCTCAATCCGCTCAATCACATCTTGCAATTCGTCTGGCTTCAGAAACTCAATAGGAGAGAAGCCTTTCTCAAACGTAAGTGTATCAGCCTCAATCATTAATACGTAACGGTCATTTACCTTTGCGATATGTATTTGATCCCCGAAATCAGCAAGTAGAGCCTTCACAGAGATATGATCTGCTTTTAGCTTTAATTCCACTTCAGGAGCATGCTCGACGATTTGAGCGGTAGCTTCCATTACTTCTTCGGTTGAAAATTGTTCCATAATTTCGCGTTTCGGACTGGCAGCCCATACTTCCATTGCTTGGTCGAATTGTTCGCGTTCTTCCGTACCTTCTTCAAATACATCTTCAATTTGGTCGTATACCATGTCCATTATTTGTGTTTTCATAATTTCAGGCATAGAGCGTTCGTACTCGACGAATTTTAAGAAGTCTTCAAAGTAACGGGCGTGTGATGCTTGGTGAATTTTTAGTTCGCCTACTTCAACCATACCTTCTTCAGGCATGTACGGATATTGGATAGATTTCATGTTTTTTGTTGTGATTGCCATTTCAACGTTACGAATTAGTGTGGATTCATCTGAAATAGAAGCAACTTTCGGTTCAAAGTCACATTTCATAACGAAAACGAATGGATCATCAAAGTATTTACGTAGTTTTGCTTGCGCAATTAAAAATACACCACCGCGTACAGCACTTGTGTCAAGATATGTATAAACGAGTGGTTCACTCATATCTTTGAAGTTTTCCTTAGTCTCCGCGAAGCGAATGCGATTAAATAGGTTGTAATGAGGGTTTGAATCAAGTTCGTGCCCTTCTTCTACAATGAAGCGACCGATTTTTGTCGGAGCTTGTTCTGTTTTTGCATGACGTTCTACTTTTCGCTTTGAAATTTTTAATAATTCACCATTCAAAAATTCTTTTAAGGAGCTATCTTCATACTCTTCAGCGTCTAATGTTTGAAAATGTTTGTAGCGTTTATCAACAGCTTCACCTTTTCCTTCTACTTGTACAACATAAAAGGAAAGATAATTTATTTCAAAATCCATATTTATCACCTTGTTTCATTTCATTAACTCTTACCAGTATAGAGATGGAAAAAACTTTCGTCAATTTATATAAGGAAGGGGAGCCCCTTCCTTTATATATTTTTTATTTTCAAAATTAAAATCCGTCTTCTAATGCTGAAAATGGAATGTTTAGTCTGTTTTCTATAGTACGTAAACGTTGGTTTAAGCGGTTTAATCTACGTGTATGACGCTCAACCGTGTTTTCTAATTGACGTACTCTTTGTTCAAGCTCATTTACTCGTCTTTCTAGTTGACGGTTTCCAGTACCAGGAAAAGAGATTGGAAGTTGGAATTGTCGAGTTTGATCATATGGATTAACTTGTTCTGCTGGATCTATATATTGTTGGTATTGTGCTTGTAAATCATATTGAGGCTGATAACCATTTTGGTTATATGGATCGTATGGATTGTAGGGGTACATAAAAACATCCTCCATTTCTTTAAAATAGGTTAATTCACCATAATGTATGTGTAAAAGCGGAGTGTGGCACGGCAAATACCTATTTATGTTTACAGGATCTTCCTTTATAAATAAGAATATGGAGTTTTTACATTTGTATTTCGTTCGTTTAATGGTATATACTGGATAATGGGGTGGGTTACATAAAGGTTACATTTCTATCAAACTCAAACTTTTATGTAAATATGTATAGACATTTGGAAAAGAAAAGAGTAATTTATATAGAGTAAAAAATAACTTGTAACAATTTATAAATATATTGTAAAATGATTGTAACAAAACATACATAAAAATGAAATAATACATAAAAGTAATATTGGGAAAAAGGGGAGAGTATATTGTTCCGTAAAATAAAGGGTATATTAGTTGGGGTGTTATGTGTAGCTGTAGTGAGTGGCTGTGGCGCAAAAGTAAGTGATGTTGCATTAGTAAGTGATATTGGTGGCCACACGGTAGAGGCTAAAGCAGAAGTGCAGGATTCTATTAGTTTAGTAGATGGTCGTACAGGTACGGAAGTGAAAAAGCTAGATTTATCAAGTCTAAGTTATTTTGAAGACGAAGCAAAATTTAAAAAATCAGTGACGAAGGTTGCTAGCGAGGTTGGGAAAAGCGTTGACAAAAAGATGGTTCCTTCACGCGTAGCACCTGATGGAAGTTGGCAAGAAGGAAAACCTGCTTATGAGTTAATGGAAAAAGAATTAGTAGATAAATTATTAAACGTTGGTATGTGGGATTCTTCATATCAATTACCTATTGTTGAGAAAAAGCCTACTGCAACATTAAGTGATGCGCAAGGAAGTGGCACGGTAATTGGTAGATATGAAACGAATTTAGGTGGCTCAGCAGGTGGCCGTATTGAGAATATTCGTTTGTCAGCAGCGAGCATAAATGGAGTTGTATTAGCGAAAGGAGACCGTTTCTCTTTCAATGCATTAATAGGTGATACAACGCCAGATAAAGGATACCAATTAGGAAAAGAAATTGTAGATGGTAAATTAGTAGATGGATACGGCGGTGGTGTTTGTCAAACATCATCAACTTTATACAATGCAGCAGATCAAGCTGGTTTGAAAATGGTAGAGAGAACAACGCATTCTAAAACGGTAGGATACGTTCCACAAGGAAGAGATGCTACAATTGCATATCCATACTTAGACTTAGTGTTTGAAAACACGAATGATGCACCTGTGAAACTTTATATGGGCATTCAGGGCGGAAAGTTAGTTGCTGAAGTACATAAAATGAGATAAGAGTTATAAAGTCACCTTTTCTAAAAACTAGAAGTGGTGGCTTTTTTATTACGAAAATAAAAATGTGTATAAATTCTGACTTTTCATATTTACATAGGGTGATTTTAGTTGTATCCTTCATAGTAACGGTTATATGAAATAGGAAAATATCGGGATAAGGAGATGGAGTTATTCATGGTACAAATTCATCCGAAAACACGTATTGGTCATGTTGAATTTAAAGTGATAGATTTAGAGCGCCAAATTGCTTTTTATGAGAATGTAGTAGGCTTAGAAGTAATGAAACAAGAGGCGAATAAAGCATATTTATCAGGAAAAGGTGGCAAGAACACGTTACTTGTTCTTGAAAAGCTAGAGGACGGGGTGCTGCAAGAACCACGAACGACTGGTATGTATCATATTGCCTTTTTAGTTCCGACTCGTGAGGCGTTTGCTTCGGCATTATTTGGTGTGATCCGTAATAAGGATGTAATTGATAGTCCGGCTGAGCAAGAAGGACGTTATACATATTCAAATGAAATTTTACCTATTTCAAGGTTTAATAGTGCAAGTGATCATACGTATAGCGAAGCGTTTTATTTACAAGATTTAGAGGGAAATGGTATTGAAATTTATGCAGACCGTCCGCGTGATCAATGGGGAGAAGGGCCAGGAGGAAGTACGCCGCTTGATTTAAAAGAACTGGCAACGCTCGTTGATTATGAGGTTGATGGATTACCTGCTAATACTATCGTTGGGCACGTACATTTACGAATAGCTGATGTAGAGAAATCACACGAGTTTTATGTAGAGACAGTAGGGTTTGAAGTGCAACAACGCGAAGATGACTGCTTATTCATTTCTGCAGGAGGATATCATCACCATGTAGGTGCAAATACGTGGAACGGAGTAAATAACCCACACCCACCAGTACATGCAACTGGACTTAAAGTGTATACAATTGTATTACCGCATAAAGAAGCGTTAGATGAAGTGAAAGAAAGATTAATAGAAAAACAACATAAAGTAAACGAAAGTACAAACGGATTTACTGTAGTAGACCCAAGCGGTATTACAGTGCAGTTTGAAATAGAAGCATTATAAAAAAGCCAGAAAGTGTATAATCACTTTCTGGCTTCTTTTTGATACTTCTTCATAGCTCAATCCAAAATCTTCTTACTACATTCCCATCTTCCTCAGTGAAATCATCATCACGAAGTCCACCGTTATGTAAAATTGTTTTTTCAGAAGCTGTATTCACTTCGTCACAAACGACAAGTGCTTTCGTAATGTTTAATTCCTTCGTTTTTTCTAGCGATAACTCTAATAACTTCGTAGCATAACCTTTTCTTCTTTCTGAAGGGCGAATGCCATAACCAATATGGCCTCCAGCATTAAATAAATGTTCGGTTAAACTATGACGTATATTAACAGCTCCTACAATTTTATTTTCATCTGTAACGAGCCAATACGTAGAGTCTGGTACCCAAGATTCAGGAAGGTTTACTCCGTTATGCGCATCGTGAAGTTCTTGAATCATTGCCGTGAAATTAGAAGGATCTTTTGAGATAACCCATGGAATCATCGTTTCACCGCTATCTTTCCATTCTTTATAAAAATCTAAGTATTCTTCTTGTAAATCGGTAGTGGGTGTTAGTAAAGAGACGTTCATTGTTGGTAATCTCCTTTATTTATGTAGTATTTTCAAAAAATTACGATGCAAAATGAAAGCGCTTTCTAAACTTTCTCAACCTCATTTCATGTAATCCACCTTTGTTTTTTAAGAAAATTAGTGGAGTTTTAAAATTAGAAGTTATTTATTTTATGTTAATATTTAAAATATTAACATAAAATGATCGGAGTATTAAGTGTGTTTTAGTAATATTCATTCATATCGATAAACGGATATATGTAATGATTTTTGTTTTATCTATCTATGATGAACGAAAGAGGGAAGGGCTCGTAAGTGTAAATATTGATTTCATTATACGAATCGGTGTTGCGGGTTTGTTAGGAGCAATAATTGGTATTGAAAGGGAAATTCGATCAAAAGAGGATAGATGTAGCAGGAAATTCGCTATTATCTATCTTTTTTGATATAAAATGCACATAAAGTCAAGTGTTAATTTTGCTGGGCATGGATACATGTGTGAACGTTCCCTTATTTTTTCTCAATACAGAATAAAAAGTAAGAATAGTAAAATAATGGTGTGGGACACTAAAAAATGTAAGGTAGGGGAGAGCATGAAAGGCTATTCAAAAAAATTGTTAGTAGGGGTAAGTTTTGCTAGTTTAATGTTAGGGAGTTTCCAAGGGAGCACATTGGCAGAAAGTACAAAGGGAGAGCAAGTTTCTTATCGGAATGTGCTCAAAATGGAGCCAGTTGGTGTACAATTACCAGTGCAAGAATTAGCTCATTCATCAAAAGTGCTTGAAAATAAGTCTTTTGAGAAAAGGTTACAGTTTGCTGATTTGTCGCAAAGACCGCCTGAAGTAAAAAAAGAAAGTAAGCAATTAGCTGCAGCGAAAACTTACACAATTGCTGAATTAAATCAATTGAGCAATCAGCAGTTAGTAGATTTACTTGTAACAATTGATTGGGAGCAAATTACTGGGCTATTTCAGTTTAATAAGGATAGCCTTGCATTCTATCAAAACGATAGTAGGATGCAGGCAATTATTGATAAATTGAAGCAGCAAGGACAAGCTTATACGAAAGATGATTCCAAAGGGATTGAGACTTTAGTAGAGGTATTACGATCAGGATTTTATTTAGGGTTTTATCATACAGAATTAAATAAACTAAATGAGCGGAGCTATCATGATAAATGCTTACCTGCATTAAAAACGATTGCGAATAACCCGAATTTCAAACTCGGCACGTTGGAACAAAATAGAGTTGTATCATCATACGGGAAATTAATAGGAAATGCTTCGAGTGATGTGGAAACGATAACATCAGCTGCAAAGATTTTTAAACAATATAACGATAATTTTTCTACATTGGTAGACAATCTATCAGCTGGAAATGCAATTTACGATATTATGCAAGGTGTTGATTACGACATTCAATCGTATTTGTACGATACGAGAAAATCTCCGAAAGATACAGTATGGTACCAAAAAATTGATAGCTATATTAATGAATTAAGTCGTTTTGCCTTAATTGGAACGGTGACAGCGAAGAATGGTTGGTTAATTAATAATGGTATTTATTATACAGGTAGACTTGGTACGTTCCATAGTACAGGAACGAAAGGATTGCAAGTTGTAACAGACGCGATGAAAATGTATCCGTATTTAGGGGAGCAATATTTCGTAGCTGCTGAGCAAATTACGACGAATTATGGTGGGAAAGATGCAAATGGAAACGTTGTTGATTTAGATCAAATACGAGAAGATGGAAAGAAAAAGTATTTGCCAAAAACGTATACGTTTGATGATGGGGCAATTGTTTTAAAAGCTGGAGATAAAGTGACAGAAGAAAAAGTAAAACGTCTATATTGGGCGGCAAAAGAAGTGAAGGCACAATTCCATCGTACGGTTGAAAGTGATCAACCTTTAGAAAAAGGAAACCCTGATGATGTATTAACGATGGTTATTTATAACAGTCCAGCTGAGTATCAATTTAACCGTCAATTGTACGGGTATGAAACGAATAACGGAGGTCTTTATATAGAAGGAACAGGTACGTTCTTTACTTATGAACGTACGCCAGAAGAAAGCATTTATAGTTTAGAAGAATTGTTCCGACACGAGTTCACGCATTACTTACAAGGTAGATATGAAGTGCCAGGACTGTGGGGACAAGGTAAGATTTATGAGAATGAGAGATTATCTTGGTTTGAAGAAGGGAATGCAGAGTTTTTTGCAGGTGCAACGAGAACAGATAATGTTGTACCGAGAAAGAGCATTATAGGAGGGATATCTTCAAATCCAGCAGTACGTTATACAGCAGAGAGAACGTTAAACGCAAAGTATGGAACGTGGGATTTCTATAATTATTCCTTCGCTTTACAATCGTACATGTACACGAAAAGATATGATATGTTTGACAAAATTCATGATCTTATTAGAAAAAATGATGTAACAGCATATGATGCATACCGCTCTGCATTAAGTAAAGATGCGAATTTAAATAAAGAGTATCAAGATTATATGCAAATGTTAGTCGATAACCGTGAGAAATATAATGTTCCGTTAGTATCAGATGATTATTTAGCAACGCACGCACCGAAACCAGTTTCAGATATTGCAGCAGAAATTACAGCAGAAGCAAAATTAAGTAATGTATCAGTTAAGAAAAATAAATCACAGTTCTTTAATACATTTACACTGCAAGGAACGTATACAGGTACGACTGCAAAAGGGGAATATGAAGACTGGAAAACAATTACACAAAATGTGAATGATACGTTAAAACGTTTAAGTGCAAAAGAATGGACAGGCTACAAAACAGTAACAGCTTACTTTGTGAATTACCGTGTGAATGCATCAGGACAATTTGAATACGATGTTGTATTCCATGGTATTAATACAGAAGAAGGTGCTGTGAATAAAGCACCAGTTGCGGTTATAAACGGTCCATATAGCGGAAATGTAAATGAAGCAATTTCATTTAAAAGCGATGGATCAAAAGATGAAGATGGGAAAATTGTTTCTTATAAATGGGAGTTTGGTGACGGTACTGTAAGTAATGAACAAAATCCAACTCACGTGTATACAAAAGAAGGAACATATACAGCGAAATTAACAGTAACAGATGATAAAGGATTAACGAATACTGTTACAACGAATGTAACGGTTCAAAAGAAAGAAGATAACAGCGTAGAAAAAGAGCCAAATAATTCATTCCAAACAGCAAATAAACTACAATTAAATCAAGTTTTACGCGCAAGCTTAGGAAATGGTGATACGAGTGACTTCTTTGAAATAAATGTGGAAACGGCGAAAAACCTTCAAATTAATGTAACGAAGGAAAATAATATCGGAGTAAACTGGGTTCTTTATTCTGAAGCAGATTTAAATAATTATGTTACGTATGCACAGCAAGAAGGGAATAAGTTAGTAGGAAGTTACTACACGTATCCAGGAAAATATTATTTACATGTGTATCAGTATGGCGGGGGAACAGGGAATTATACGGTAGAAGTGAAATAGTAAAAAGGTCGCCGTGAGTGGCGACCTTTTTGTTACGCATTATAGAAAAATTAAATGAAATTTATAAAAGTTTGATAGGCAACACCAAGGGAAAGTACGGTAGCTACCATATGCGCAGTCCATTTAGGCATATTTAAATTCAATACGGTATTATACAAGATTCCATATAAGATACAAATGATTAATATAAATGCAATGAATTGAAGAACTAGAAAAAATAGTGGTTGTTCTAAAGGATTAATATCATGTTGTTCCATTTATTATCACTTCCTATATTTATTATATTAATATAATTTGTTTATAAGTGAAAGAATTATTTCTATAAAGTACCGAAAATTTGATATTAAAGGTATATTGGTAATTACAAGAATTGATGCAAACTATAATGTAACTCAAGATATTATTCCTAAATCAGTAAAAAAGGTCGCCATGAATGGCGACCTTTTTTCTACGCATTATACCCGAATAATTTTAAATCTTCTCCTGAGTCTGAAATTATCTTTTCAAACTGCAATCCTACTTTTTCTAAAAGCTTTCCTGAATTGATGTTATCGATAGTAGTCATTGCTACAATTCGTTTCAGACCAAGCTTTTGTACACCGTAGTCTATTACAGCAGAAGCTGATTCAAAGCCATACCCCTTTGAACGGAATTTCTCTAAAAAGGCAAAACCGATATCAACATCTTCTAATGAATCTCTTTTTATAAGCCCGCACATACCAAGTGGCGTGAGATCTTCTTTACGTTCAACTAAGTAAAGACCAAAGCCCATTTTATTATACATATCAACGGGTCCGTTTAAGATGTATTTTTTTGCATCTTCTAAGTTTTTAATCCTTTTATCACCAATAAACTGAATCCATGCAGGATCGTTTACTAATTCAAGAATAAATGGAGCGTCTTTTATATCAAACCAGCGAAGAACGAGTCGTTCAGTTTCAAGAACTATCAATCTATTGCACCACCTTTAATAGTTATAACAATTAGTATGGGTTGCGAAATACAAAAGTGCAACATATTTTCATTATGCTCTACTTGTTCACATAAAGTTCGTTTGTTTTGTATAAAGGGATATTTTATAATTAGGATTGATTGTAAAGAGTGAGATACTTATACAATGACTCCTAGGTAACTAGGAGTTTTTACTATATAACTATCATTATTACTAAATATGACACACTACACATTCTACTCAAGGAGGTACATAATGAAAAAATTATATAATGCATCGTTTACGTATTTGATTATCGGTTTATTATCAGGAATTTTCGCTAGGGAGTATGGAAAGTATAAGGGGATTGTAGGATCTACTTTGTTAAATCTTTTGCATACACATACACTTGTACTCGGCTTTTTCTTCTTTTTAATTGCCTTAGGATTAGCAAAAGTATTCGCGTTTCATGAAGCGAAAAGTTTTAATAAGTGGTTTGTTTTACATAACATTGCATTAACTTTAATGCTAGGCTCATTGGCAGCAAGAGGGCTTCTTCAGCTAAATGGAGCGGATTTTAAAGGGTTAACTTATATTGTAGGGTTTTCCCATTCGTTAATGGCAGTTACTTTAGTTTGGTTTATGCTGTTAATAAAGAAGTCATCTAAAATATAGTTTTATAGAAAAGAACTTGCGATAGGTATTGCAAGTTCTTTTTGTTTATTCGACAGTAGGAAACGAATTTCATATGTATAAAGCTTGAATTATTTAATTTTTCGGATTATTATGTATAAAATAGTTAACATATTTTGTAATTCGAATTTATAGAAAGTAGGAGGGTGTACGATGGAAATAACGGTAGAGCGTTTAGTAAATGAATTAAAGGGTGTACTTCCCGAAGATCGAGTAGTTGTAAATACGACAGTAAGAGAGTTACATAGTAAAGATGAATCTTATCATACTAGTAGTTTACCTGATGTAGTTGTTTTTCCGAAAACGACCGAAGAGGTTAGTAGAATAATGGAAGTAGCAAGTGAGCATAAAAAACCTGTTGTTCCTTTTGGGGTAGGATCTAGTTTAGAAGGACATGTTATTCCATATGAAAAAGGAATTACAGTGGATTTTTCACTTATGAATAAAATATTCGAAGTAAGAGAGAAAGATTTTCTTGTGAGAGTACAGCCAGGAGTGACTCGTTCTCAGCTTAATAAAGAATTAAAGAAATACGGTTTGTTTTTTAGTGTAGATCCAGGTGCAGATGCAACGTTGGGTGGAATGGCTGCTACAAATGCGAGCGGAACGACAGCAGTTAAGTATGGTGTAATGCGTGATCAAGTACGTGATTTAGAAGTCGTGCTTGCTGATGGGGAAGTAATACATACTGGAAATTTAGCAGCGAAGTCATCATCAGGTTATCATTTAAATGGTGTTTTCGTAGGATCAGAAGGTACGCTTGGATGCTTTACAGAGTTAACACTAAAAGTATACGGCATACCGGAACATGTAATGGCTGCGAGAGCATCGTTTCCAACTATAAATGATGCAGTAGAAGCTGTTATTAATATACTACAAGCGGGTATTCCAATTGCGAGAATTGAACTTGTAGATGAATTATCTATGAAACAAGTAAATCATTATAATGAAACAAGTTACAGAGAAGAGCCTACGCTGTTTTTAGAGTTTCACGGTAATGAAGCTGGGCTAAAGCAAGATATTGAATTTACGAAGGAAATTGTTTTTGATCATAAATGTAAAGAAGTTGCTTTTGAAACGGAAACTGCGGCGAGAAATAAATTATGGGATGCACGGCATAATCTAGCATACTCTTACGTTCATAGCTATCCTGGTAAAAAGCTTATGAGTACAGACGTATGTGTACCAATTTCAGAGTTAGCTGGCGCAATCCAACATGCGAAAGAGACATTAGATAAAGTAGGTCTTGTTGGTGGTATTCTTGGCCATGTAGGAGACGGGAATTTTCACGTGCTCTTAATGATTGATCCGAACGATAAAGAAGAAGTGGAAAAGGGCGACGAAATAAATGAAAGTATCGTTTTATATGCTCTTAAACGAGGTGGGACGTGTACGGGAGAACATGGCGTTGGGATTGGGAAACGGAAGTATCAAGAAGAAGAACATGGGGCGGCATTACTCGTAATGGAAAAAATAAAGAAAGCTCTTGACCCGCAAAATATTTTGAATCCGAATAAAGTTTTTCAATTGAAGGATAGGGGATGATGGGGTGAAAGTACTAGAAGCGATAAGTAATATAGCTGGAAAATATTTCGCATTTTGGGTTATTTGTATTGCTGCTATCGCATATTTCATTCCTGGACCATTTATCGGGTTAACTAGTTACATAACAATATTACTTGGCGTTGTTATGTTTGGGATGGGATTAACATTAAAGGCAGTTGATTTTAAAATTATCGCTACAAAACCATTGCCAGTTATTATCGGTGTATGTGCTCAGTTTATTATTATGCCACTTGTCGCATACGTACTAGCCTACGTTATGAAGTTGCCAGCGGAATTAGCAGCTGGATTAGTGTTACTCGGTTCAGTACCGGGTGGCACTGCATCAAATGTTATGGTTTATTTAGCAAAAGGGAACTTAGCGTTGTCTATTGCAATGACATCATTATCAACGTTACTAGCACCAATTGCTACACCTCTTATTTTATTATTACTTGCAGGACAATGGATGCCAGTGAATGCTATGTCTATGTTTCTTTCTATCGTACAAGTCATTATCTTACCTATTATTTTAGGATTAGTAGTGAAGAAGTTTTTCCCTACAACTGTTACGAAAGGAATGACTGTTATTCCTTTAATATCAGTTGTAGCAATTATCATTATAGTTTCAGCGGTGGTTTCAGCGAATGTAAGTAGCATTACTTCTTCAGGCCTGCTTATCTTTATTGCAGTTATGCTCCATAATGCATTTGGCTTTTTACTCGGATATGTAACAGCGTTCGTACTGAGACTAGACGAAGGGACAAGAAGAGCTATTTCAATAGAAGTAGGAATGCAAAATTCAGGCTTAGGTGTTGCGCTGGCAACAGCACATTTTGGACCAGCGGCTGCACTTCCAAGTGTATTAGCAGCAGTATGGCATAACATTGCAGGGCCGATTTTAGCAACCATCTGGTCAAAAAATGCAAAGAATACTTTCAGTGATGAAAATGTATCGGTAAATATAGAAAAATAGGGATGGTGAATAATGCAAAAACGTATTGTACATATTGAAGGGCTAGTTGTTTTCCTAGCCACGATTTATGCGTATTCAATATATGAATTTAGTTGGATTATATTTTTAGTATTTCTTTTAGCACCGGATTTATCAATGTTAGCGTATGGGATAAATAATCATGTAGGTGCTAAAGTTTATAATATTTTTCACACATATATTATATCGATATTAATTGTTATGATAGGTTTCTTTTTTAAGATAGACACAGTTATTATGATAGGATTAATATGGACAGCGCATATTGGGATGGATCGAATGTTTGGATATGGATTGAAATATGAGACGGATTTTAAGGATACTCATATTCAAAGGTTATAATTGCTTTTGAGGAGAGGGATACGTTGAAACAGAGAATTACTATCGAAGAATATAACATCAAATGGGAAAGTGAATTTTATAAACTACAATCGCTCATTAACAATGTAATAAATGAACTTGTTTTGTCCATTGAGCATGTTGGGAGCACATCTGTTACAGGACTTGCAGCAAAACCAATATTAGATATTGATATAGTAATAGAAGAGTACGAAATTTTTCCTGAAGTAGTAAAAACGCTTGAAAAGATAGGGTATTACCATCAAGCTGACTGGAGCTTCAAAGGAAGAGAGGCGTTTGGCAGAAAGGACGCTTTCGTTCCGTGGGACGGAGAAAGTACAGTTTGGATGGAACATCATTTATATGTGTGTGACAAAAATAGCGAAGAGTTAAGAAGACATATAGCGTTTCGGGATTACCTTCGTGAACATGAAGACGTTGCTGTTGAATATGGTCGTTTAAAGGAAGGGTTAGCAAGAGAATCAAAAAATCGATCCAGTTATAGTGAAGGTAAGACGGCATTTATTACAAATATATTGGAAAAAATAAACTAAGGTCGCATTGAGTACATGCGACCTATTCTTTTTTTAGTTGAAAGCTGCCACTATAAAATAATGACAAACTGGCACTGTTGATTGATACGATTACTAAATAAAATAGAAAAGAGCGGAAAAGAGGGAGCTTATGTACATACCAAAATATTTCGCAATAGAAGATGAAAAGATGAAGTATGAGATAATGGAACAAAATAGCTTTGCTACATTATTTTCTCAACATAACGGGGAACCATATGCAACACATTTGCCGTTGTTATTAAGTAGGGAGACTCTAACTTTACATGGCCATTTCGCACGTCCGAATGAACAGTGGAAAGATAGTGAGAATCAAGAAGTGTTAGCTATATTCCAAGGACCACATAGCTACATATCTCCATCATGGTATGAAACAAACAACGCAGTATCAACATGGAATTACGTTGCAGTGCATGTATATGGGGAATTAGAAATTGTTGAAGATGAACAGGAATTAAGAGATTCTCTTCAAGAGTTAGTACATAAATATGAAAATCCACAGAGTACGTATTCACTTAATGATGTAGACTCGAATTATATGGCAGGATTAAGTAAAGGGATAGTTGGTTTTAAAATTAAGATTAGTAAAATAGAAGGAAAAGCGAAGTTAAGTCAAAATCATTCTGTGGCAAGAAGAAAATTAGTTGTGGAGGAACTTGAGAAAGTTGGTAGTGGGGGGAGTAGGGGGATTGCGGAGTTGATGAGAAAATAAAGTCTACATCAAAGGGAGATATTCTAAATAAG
The DNA here is from genome assembly GCF_008923725.1 of Bacillus sp. CH140a_4T. Classification (GTDB taxonomy): domain Bacteria; phylum Bacillota; class Bacilli; order Bacillales; family Bacillaceae_G; genus Bacillus_A. Next base: position 849,376 of record NZ_WBPF01000005.1, on the reverse strand, counting down.
CGTATTTAAAAAGACCTTCTTAATTGAAGGTCTTCCGTTTTTTAAAGTGCTTTTTCAGTTGTTGTTGTTGTTGTTGTTGTTGAGTTGTAGTCTTTACTTACGTCAACGGATTGAACAAGGTCAGGTCTTTGTGGTGCAGGAAGATCAGCATGACCCGCTTGGTATGTAAATGAACTATGAATACCAGTAGCCAAAATACCGAAAACAGATAGTCCTAAAAAAACAGAGCTAATTTTTTTAATCATTTCAATGCCCCTTTCTCAAACGTTTTTTCTTTTGCTTGTAACGCTTTATGAAAATATTCACTTGCCTTAATGTGGTTATTTTCACTATAAAATTTAACAGCTAATTTTTCTGAGTATTCTTGAGTGTAGTTATATAATAATTCTTTGTCGAAAAACGTAATTCCTTCAAGAATAATTGTTTCTAATTCTTCAGAAGCAACATTATTATTTAGTTCGTTTAGAATTTTAAAATGATATATATATTCTTCATTATTTAATTCAGTACAAATTTTTAACCCTTTTTGGATTAACCCTTCAGCAATACTAGTTTCATCTAGTTTAGAGTGTTCTCTTGCTTGCAAGAAGAGAGCTTTGAAATGTGTAGGTTTCTTTTCAGTTACTTCTGATAGGTGACGGATTGCGAGTGTGGAGAGGTTTTGACTCGCATATAACCAACCCAAATTATTACGTACACTTAAAATTAATTCTTTTTCATTAGATTTTTGTAAAAGGTGTATTGCTGAATTATATTGTTCTTCCGCTTGTTCATATTGTTTTAAATATACAAATGAGGCACCTAATGTATTTTTGCATAATCCAACTTTAACTTCGTAGCCAGTATGTTTATCGAAAATCTCTTTAGCCTTAGTTGCATATTCAATGGATTCAATTGGTTGATAAAAGTGATAATGGAAAATCGCCATTCGATAATAAAATTCAGCATGCTCTAGATTATCAGTGTTATTTACTAGTAATAACTTAGCTTGTTCATAATGTTCGCTAGCTAAGTTATAGTCTGTGGTTAAAGTTGCATAAATGCCTTTAAAGAAGTGATAGTAGTAAGCCAGTGGATGGTTGGATGAGATTAAGTAAGAATCTATTTTATCAAAACAATCTTTTGAAATACTTAAACTATCTACTAAAACTTTATATCGAAAGTCTAGTAAGGAATGATATAATGCTAAGTTTTCATCTTCTTCAAAGTTTAGTTCCTTTTCCTCAATTTCATGCTTTAAGTTTGTCGCCTGGGACACATCTTGTTTAAGCATAGCTAAATACCAATCATTAAATAATTTCGTCATTTGTTCATTACCTTGTAGTTGAACGTTCATGAAATCCCCTCGCTTTTTGAATATTCTTATAAAATATATTATCAAATATATTATCAAAAATAACAATATTTAGAAATGTAATTTTTATTTCTCAATATTTGTTTAACGAGCTTATGAGTAAGTCTATTGGAATAGTTTAATTTTTGTTTTGGAGTAAAGAAAAGGAATCGGGAAAGGTGCATTTTAAAGTTCTAGTTGAGAGGGGAGAATATAAAAAAGTGTGTTCACACAATCTGTATGAACACACCTTTTTACATATTAAACAATCAAGTCCCACAAAAAGTACGATAAGGACGATTCGTCGGTGCAGGTGGAACGCAGTATTCTTCTTGTTCTGTCACATACGCATAAGGATTTGATAGAGCTTCAAGAAGTTTTTCCATTACGCTATAGTCGCCATTTGCCACAGCTGCTTCTAGTGCTTCTTCTACGCGGTGGTTCCTTGGAATGATGGATGGATTATTATTTTGCATCATTTCGTAGGCATTTTCTTTCGATTCTTCTTGTCGTTCTAATCGAGATTGCCACAGTTCGTACCATTCTTTAAATTCAGGGCTTTCAAATAGAGCTGTATTTTCGATAGTATCAAGAGTTAATGAACGGAATGTATTTGTGTAATCTGCTTTATATTTCTCCATCATTTTTAAAAGTTGCTCAATAAGTGATTGATCTTGCTCCTCGTTGTTAAATAGTCCTAATTTCTTTTTCATTCCAAGGAACCAATTGTTTTCATATTGTACGCTAAATTTTGAAATTTCGTCTTGAGCAATCTTGAGTGCTTCTTCTTCATCTTCATGTAAGATCGGTATTAAAGATTCTGCTAATCGTGCTAGGTCCCATGCGGCCATATATGGCTGATTCCCATATGCGTAGCGACCTTGTGTATCGATAGAGCTAAATACAGTTCCTTGGTCGTAATTGTCCATAAAAGCACAAGGGCCGTAATCGATCGTTTCTCCGCTAATTGTGATATTGTCAGTGTTCATTACGCCGTGAATAAATCCAACAAGTTGCCATTTAGCGATGAGACTTGCTTGTTTTTTTATGACTTCTTGTAGTAGTGCAGTATATCGGTTTTCATGAGTCTCAATTTCTGGATAATGCCTTTGTATTGTATAGTCAGCTAGTGATTGAAGATCCTCGATAGAACCACGAGCTGCAGCATATTGAAATGTGCCGACGCGTAGATGGCTACTTGCTACTCTAGTTAAAATGGCTCCAGGTAACTTTGTTTCACGATATGTTGGCTCGCCAGTTGTGACAACTGCTAAACTGCGGGTAGTTGGAATATCAAGTGCATACATTGCTTCACTAATAATATACTCACGTAGCATCGGACCGAGTGCAGCGCGACCATCACCGCGGCGTGAATACGGAGTAGGGCCAGAACCTTTCAGCTGAATGTCAAAACGATTACCTGAAGGAGTAATTTGTTCACCAATTAAAAGCACACGACCGTCGCCTAACATATTGAAATGTCCAAATTGATGACCGGCATACGCTTGTGCTAATGGATGAGCTCCTTCTGGGAGTCCATTGCCAGCAAAAATAGCAATTTCAATTTCTTTTTTCAATTCTTCAGGATTAAAGCCAAGAGATATTGCTAGTGAATGATTTAGTTTAACTAGCTCCGGTGAACTTACGGGAGTAGGGGGGATTTCTGTATAAAATGATTGCGGCAGAGTCGTATAACTATTATCTAAATTCCAACCAGCTTCATTATTTTTAGTCATTTTATCTCCTCCTTGTTTATTTTTTTATTATGTATTTGTACGTATGTATTCTTTGTAAAATTAGCTAAAAGTATAATATGATATTTCCCCTTGCAATCTATTGTAAGGACTTCACTGCACGATGTCTATTTAACAGTAAATATAAAGACCCCATTTTAAGAAAATGGAGTCTTTGTTATTATTTTATTTTTACGATTATTTTTCCTTTTGCTCTTCCAGCTTCTGAATATTCCATTGCTCTTTGCGCATCTTCAAAAGGGAAAACTCGATCGATTACCGGTTTGATTTCACCATCTTCAATATAATTTGCGATAGTACGTAATTGATCTCCGCTTGGCTTCATAAATAAAAATGAATATTGCGCATTATGCTTTTTTTCAAGTGCAGTAAGTTTTCTACTTGCTAATGAAAATAAGAGTGTTTTGAAAAATCCTGAACCAAATTCTTTACCGAATCGAGCATTCGGCATTCCAGAAACGGAAACAATGTTGCCGCCGTTTTTTATAGTATGGAATGATTTTTCAAGTGTTGTACCACCGATTGTATCAAATACTGCATCATAATCTTTTAGTATTTCTTCAAATTTTTCTGTTTTGTAATTAATAATTTCATCTGCGCCAAGAGACTTTACTAAATCGGCACCAGCTTCACTAGCAGTCGTTGTAACGGTAGCGCCCATTATTTTTGCTAACTGAATTGCGAAAGTACCAACACCACCAGATCCAGCGTGAATTAATATCTTTTGTCCTTTTTCTAGTTGCATGATGTCATGTAGTGCTTGATAGGATGTTAAGCCAACGAGTGGAATCGACGCCGCTTCCTCAAAACTTAAATTTTTTGGTTTTAAAGCTATATCATCCTCATGAATGGCTATATATTCCGCGAAAGTACCGATTTTATTTTTTCTTGGACGTGCATATATTTCATCGCCAACTTTAAAACGAGTCACTTTTGATCCAACCTGCACGATGACACCGGAAAAGTCATTACCAAGAATTAAGGGCATTTCATATTTAAGTAGCATCTTTACTTTTCCATCGCGTATTTTAAAGTCAATTGGGTTAATACTAGCCGCATGAATTTCTGCGAGCACTTCATACTCATGCATTTCAGGAGTAGGTACCTCTGCCATACGCATTGGAACTTTCCCGTACTTATCAATTATCATTGCTTTCATTTCTTATCCCTCCAAATTTCAATAAAGTGAAACTTTAATCAGTGGGGGGGTTCTTCATCCCACACTGATTATTAGTTGAACCAATCGGACTTTTATGGGCAGTTGATCCCCATCTAAATTCTTTGCTTTCGCTGAATTTTGAGTTGGGGGTCTTACTGCCCGTTAAAGTGGGATAAAAGTTGTGCAATAGCTTTTCAATATCTAATACAAGATTTTTTAATACACCTAATTTTGTACGTATATCAATATAATAAAAGTTTTTTGTACCTTCTTTTCGCATTAAAATAATACCGGCTTCTCGTAAAATTCTAAGGTGATGCGATACCGCTGGTCGAGAAAGGTGTGTTTGCTTCGTAATTTCTCCTACACGTAATCCGGTTTGACATTCCGTTTCCATGAGAACTAACAAAATAGCTTGACGTGTTTCATCGCCAATTGCTAATAATACTTTTTGAGAATCTATAAAATCTTTTTTTATAACATTTAATTGTTCTTGTTTATTCATTTCAATCACTTTACCTCCTGGTAATTAGTCGAAAGGTTTAAGATGATGAACCATTATATCGATACGGTAATGCTACATGATTGTTGTATGAGCTGCAATATTGGGAAAGAAAATCGAGACGAATGAATTATTACAAGTTAAAAAGTATTGCCTTGTAAAAGAAAAAATGCCAAGTTACGGTATATTAGCTTTTGGATTATGTTTAAAAATCAAATGAATTTGTTTTATGTAAGACAACGCCGCCTTTTATGATGTTTTCAACTTACAAAATAAAAATATTGTAAGTTGAAAAAGGATATGTTAATCTTATAACCTAATTGAAATCGTATTTTTTGTACTCAACTTACAAATGATAAAAAATGTAAGTTGTTATATAAATAAAATGGACGGTGAGAAAAATGACAGATAAGGCGTTAACGAAAAATGTTGTTTTAGATGCAGCGGAAAAAGAGTTAATGAAATATGGATGGGGTAGGACGACACTTGTTAGTATTGCGAAGTCACTTGATGTTAGTCATGCGGCTTTATATTCTTATTTTCGGAGTAAGGCTGCACTACGCGATGCTATTTTAGAAAGATGGCTGCTTAAGTACTCAGATCAGCTTGAGCAAATTGCTGGAAAAGATGGAGAGACAGAAATCATTTTAAAAGAGTGGTTCTTTCGTTTATTTCAGCTTAAAAAGCAAGAGTTACTTGAGAATGAAGAGTTATTTACATTGAATAGTTCGTTAGTGCAGCAAAAGAATAAGGTGATTCAAAAGCACGAAGAAAGATTAGTTGGACAACTGGAGAACGTGATAAATCGTGGAATAGAGCGCAATGAGATTGAAAAACAAGATAGTTTGTTTTTAGCGCATACGTTATTTGGTTTACTTTCATCGTTCTATCACCCTGCTTTTTCTGAGAAGTGGAAAGAAGAGAGGATAAACGAAGAGTTTCAAAAGTCGTGGGAGATTGTTGCTTGTGGCATTTTTCAAAAGTAAAAAGTTACGTATCATATAAGGCTTTCAAATAGTAGGAGAAGGGGAGATTATATGAGTCATTATAAAGAAGAGCAACAACGTGTAGATGTAGTTATTGAAAAAGTAGACGAGGAACTGAAAGAGCTGGATAATCGAGTTGGCTCAGTGAAGTCTGAAATTGTAAGTATTAGAAAAAACTTTTGGGAAGATGTAAAAGTAAATATAGATAATATTAAAGAAGCGGTTGAAACGGCGGCGAGTATTAGGCAAGAGGCAGAGCTTCTTGCTGAAAGAGAACATACACATCGTCATACGAAAAATGAATATAACCTTTTAACGAAAATAAAAGAAACGCCGTATTTTGGGCGGATTGATTTTAAAGAAGATGCTGAAGCGGATACTGATGAAATATATATCGGTATCGGCTCTTTTTATGATAAAGAAAATGATGAGTTTTTAGTATACGATTGGCGGGCACCTATTTCGAGCCTTTATTATGATTACACTTTAGGGAGAGCAGAGTATAAAGCGCCCATAGGTACGATTTCAGGCGATTTGCTTTTAAAACGTCAATATATGATTCGAAATGGGACGATTCAAAGTATGTTTGATACAGGTGTGACGATAGGTGATGAATTATTACAAGAAGCACTTGGACGAAATGCAAGTGAACAAATGAAAAGTATTGTAGCGACAATACAGAGGGAACAAAATCAAATTATTCGAAACGATAAAAGTGATGTGTTAATTGTGCAAGGGACTGCTGGGAGCGGAAAAACTTCAGCAGCACTGCAACGTGTTGCTTATTTACTGTATCGTTACCGCGGCACGGTTCACGCGGATCAAATGTTACTGTTTTCTCCGAATGAGTTGTTCAATAGTTATATTGCGAACGTTTTGCCAGAGCTTGGGGAAGAAAATATGCAACAAACGACTTTTCAAGCGTATGTGGAACATATGATTGGAAAAAGCTTTACTGTAGAAGATTCATTTGCACAGTTAGAATACGTGTTAACGAAGAAGAATGAAAGTACGTATGAAACTAGAGTGAAAGGTATTCAATATAAATCTTCGGTTGAATTTATGGGACTACTTGAGAAATACGCGCGAAGCTTAAGTGAAAAAGGTTTACAATTTCATGATGTTACATGTAAAGGTGAAGTGCTCATAGAGGCAAAATCAATATGTGCTTATTTTTATAGCCTAGACATGATGATTGCTATACCGAATCGAATGCAACTTACAATGGAATGGATTCTTCGGAAGTTACATGAATTTGAAAAGATAGAAGCGAAAAAAGATTGGGTGGAACGAGAAGTTCAGTATTTAAATAAAGAAGATTACAATCGCATATATGAAAAATTAGAGAAGGATAATCAATTTGATTATTATGAGAAGGAACATGAGTTATTAACGAAATATGTAGTGAAGAAACATTTTCGTTCGTTACGTAGAAGGGTGAAAAAGTTCGCTTTTGTAAATCATCCGGCGATTTTTCAGCAGTTATTTGAAAGTAAGCAGAAAGATATTTTTGTACCAGATTGCTGGGGAGATATATGTAAGCAGACAGTGAAGCGTTTAAAGAATAAACAGCTAGCAAATGAAGATGCAGCGCCGTATTTGTTTTTAAAAGAGTTACTTGAAGGATTTAAGACGAATCACCTTGTAAAGTTTGTATTTATTGACGAAGTGCAAGATTATACAGCATTTCAATTAGCGTTTCTAAAACGACTATTTCCGAAGGCGAAATGGACGTTACTTGGTGATCGTAATCAAAATATTTTCTCGCATGATCAAAATAGAGAGAACAATATTATCGCCACATTATTTACGGATCATAAAGTAGAAACAGTCCAGCTTAACCGTAGTTATCGATCGACAAAACCGATCATTGAATTTACAAAGTGTATGATTCCAAATGGAAATGAGATTCAAGCTTTTAACAGGGATGGTAAGAAGCCTGTTTGTATAAAAGTAAGTGATGAACGAGAGCATGTAGAGAATATGGTGCTTAAGGTGAAAGAGTTAAAAGAAAAAGGTTATAAAACAGTTGCGATAATTTGTAAAACAAATGAAGAATGTATGAAAGTAATGGAGTTAATAAGAGATACATTATATGTGCATCTTGTGCAAAAAGAAAATACAACTTACGAGAAAGGCGTTATTGTTATTCCTGCTTATTTGGCGAAAGGGATAGAATTTGACGTGGTTATTATATTTGATGCATCCAATGACATCTATTATAGAGAGTCTGAACGTAATTTATTTTACACAGCATGCACGAGGGCGATGCATGAATTATATGTATATTATGCCGGGGAGCTAACGAAATTTCTTACACATGTTCCAGAAGAATTATATATAAGGGAGAGATGTTAAATGGCGAATCAATATAATACTTTTCAAAATTGTAGTAAAGAAGTTTCAATGTTATTACCACTTCCGAAGTATGTAAAGATAGTACGGGAGCATGAAGAATTACGTGACAGTGTACAAGTTTCCATCAAGCGCTATCAGGTAGAAGGGCCGCTAAATTACGGTGGTGCTCATATTACAACCATTACTACTCAAAATGATAAGTGCTTATTAAGTTATACGAATATGATGCCAGTACACTCAGACAAACTGCCTCATAAAGATGATGCTGAACAAATAGCAATGGATGTAATGGCAAAGGTTGATCAACAATATGCAAGTGGTTTAACTTTACTGCGTATAGAAAAACAAACGAGGCAGTATAAAGATGAAGGGGAAACTGTTACTTTCCCTGTTTTTTGGGTGAAAATGATGCATACTAACGGGAGTTTTAACTGGGTGACAATTGGAGGAGACGGACAAATCATTGAATTTGAGCGTGAAGTACGCTGGGATTATATGATGAGTCGTCGTCAAACGGAAATGTGGTATTACGATGACTGGGTGTTGGCACGTATGGGAAAAGGTCCGCAATTAATGCCGCCAGCTGCTTTAGCATAGAAACTATCTATTTAAAAAATATTCACAAATATTAATAGGTTTGGTATGATTAATTTCGACAAGTTAATCGAGGCCGGAGATATTTGAGATAAGCCATAAATTTATTTAGGGATACAGGAGTGTCCTCTAAATAATTTATGGCTTTTTTTTATTGATGAACTGTAATCAATAAGGAGTTACATGTGAATAGGAGGGATATGGAAAATAAATAGTATAGTAAAAATATAAGGGAATTGTATTTGTAAGATTGGAATTTTAATATAAGCTTATAAAAATGATGAAAGTATATCTTCTATTTCGTGTAAATCTCATTAACTTGTTGAAATTTGCAACGTAGGAAGGGTTAGAAGGATGAGAAAAATTATTAGCGTGTTAGTTATTTTCTTTATGACGGGAAGTATCTTTGCTGGGGGAGCAGTTCATGCGAAAGTAGAAGGGAAGCATGAATGGAATACGAATAAGTTTTTAAATATTGCACATCGCGGAGCAAGTGGACATGCACCTGAGCATACTTTTGCTTCTTATGATCTTGTGAAAAAAATGAAAGCGGATTATTTGGAGTTAGATATTCAGTTAACTAAGGACGGCCAGTTGATTGCAATGCATGATACAGCAGTTGACCGCACTACAAATGGTACAGGGGAAGTACGAGATAAAACATTAAGTGAAATAAAGAGCTTAGATGCAGGATCTTGGTTCAATAAAGCTTATCCAGAAAAGGCTAAGAGAGAGTATGTTGGTCAAAAAGTTCCGACTCTTGAAGAAATCTTCCAAAAGTACGGAAGAAGCATGAAGTATTACATTGAAACAAAATCACCAGATGTGTATCCAGGAATGGAAGAGAAATTGTTAGCATTGTTAAATAAATATAATTTAGTAGGTCAAAACATGTCATCTAGTCGTGTTATGATTCAATCATTTAGTAAAGATAGTTTAACAAAGATTCATAGTATGAATAGAAATATTCCGTTAGTTCAACTGCTTTGGTATTATCCAAATGAAAATAATGAGATTGTTGAATGGTCTGGTATTACACATGAACCGAAAAGTGTAACGAATGAAGAGTTTCAAGAAATTAAAAAGTATGCAGTTGGTATTGGGCCAAACTTACGTAATGATAACGGAGATTTAATTATGAATGAGTCATATATGAAGATGGCTAGGAAAAATGGACTGTTAATACATCCTTATACAATTAATGAGAAACCAGATATGAGATTGTTAATTAAATGGGGTGCTACAGGAATGTTTACAAATTACCCAGATCGATTACATAGTGTGTTAAAAGAAAAATAAAGTGAAACTTTAATCAGTGGGGGTTTTCTTCATCCCACACTGATTATTAGTTGAACCAATCGGACTTTAATGGGCAGTTAATCCCCCAGCAAACTTCTTTGCTTTCGCTGAATTTTGAGGTGGGGGTCTTACTGCCCATTAAAGCGGGATAAATAGGAGAAAGGTATACCGACGTTTTGGTATACCTTTTTCTATTATGCTAGATTATAGTAGTAGGATACATATTCTTCTAAGCCTTGAACTTCTTTTTCAGGTGGCTCGATACCGCCTTTTCTACCGTAGCAAATATTTCTCAAGTATTCTCCAAAAATCATAGAGCGACTCTTTTCATTTTCCATCCAATTATATTTATTCATTATAAACTCACCATCGAAACTTGTATCAAATGTAAATGGAATACAAGTAACAGTATTAGGTAGATGTTTTTTTAATACTTTATATTGCCGACCAGCTCCTAAACTTTTACATACAAAGAGTAATCGATTAATCTTTGTGAAATCAAAAATCTTTTTCGCTTCAATTACATTAGCGATAGAATGAAGGGAGTCTGTCTCGAATATGATAGCTTCTTTTGGTACGCCATGTTCAATTAATTTATGTACAATTACTTCTGCTTCTGACAAATCCCCGTAATTCCAGCTCGGATGTTTCATGCCATGCAAACTAGTACCGCCTGTAACGATAATTTGGTTTCCTAAACCTTGTTGATAAGCTTTTAGAGGAGCTTGCCAATTGCCAGGATGAGAACCGCCGAAAACGAAAATTGCATCACATTTTTGTGGTGTTATTTCTTTTAGAAAAGTGATTTCTGTAATTTGATCGATTTGTTTTTTCGTCAGAGTAGGGACATCAGGATATTTAGGGATTACCATTTGAAAACCTCCTATATAGTAAAATGATAAATTCATTATATAGCGATTTTATTAAGTGGAAAAAAGGAAGCTTTTAATTTGAAAGTACCCCTTTTAAGATAACTCTCCAACAAACCAAATCTCTTTTTCATAGCATTCATCCTCATCATGCACGATTTCTTGGAAGTGCAACCTTTGAAAAGTAGGACAAATTGAAATTCCCCATGTCTTCCAAAAATCAGACTCATTTGCAAGAGGAATCCATTTTTGAAATTCACTATTTCTATTAAAGAAATCATGAAAGTAGTCTTCATTTTTAAATATAATGATTTGTGAATGCCACAACCTTTCTATAGAAATCAAAACAACAACTCGATATGTATGTGTATCGATCGGTTTTATTTTTATTAAATGGCTTGCTTGATTTAATAGGGTTTGTATACATAATCGTTTTACTTTTCTAGGTGTTTTACACGAATTGATAAAAGCTTGGGAAACTGGTAATGGCATATACCAATATTCATCGTAATAGAAAGCAGAAGGGAACGTTTTTGTATGTTCTTCAATTCGCTGTATCATAGTGTTTGTTTTACGCTTCATCCCACGTATTTTCTTTTCACGCATTGTTAAATCATCTCCATAAATTTTTGTAATGCAGCTGAGTGATATATATCTTTTCTAGTAATAAAAGTAGTAGGAACTTTTTTGAATCTATTAGGTAAAGGATTAAATGATACGTTATGTGCATGACCATTTAATATAGATTTCATCATAATTGCTACGCCCATATTTGATTTTACACAGGCGAGTATTGCTTCAATTGTTCCAAACTCTAATACTCGTTTAGGCGAGATGCCTTCTTCTTGAAGCCAGTCTTCTAATAAACTTCTATAATAGCAACCGTGACTAAAAGCGAGTAAATTCATATCTTCTATATTTTTAAGAGAGGATAAAGGTTTTTTACTAATGAGAACTAATTCTTCTTCACGAAATACATTTGTATGAAGTTCAGTATGCTGAGTAGGTCCTGCTATAAACGCTCCGTCTAGTTTTCGTTCTAACACAAGCCTAATTAGTTGTTCGGTCGTATTTGTTTCTAAAATCAATTCGACTTCTCGGTATTTCTCATAATAGGCCGTTAATATAGATGGCAGCCTTACCGCGGTTGTAGATTCTGTACACCCGATTTTCAAAGGGCCTTTAGGATCAGTTCCATTACTTTGAACCGCTTTTATAGATTGATCCATTAAGTGGATAATTTGTTTGGCGTATGTTAATAAAATCTCACCGTTAGAAGTTAAAGTTACCCCTTTTCCGTTACGGTAAAATAAAGGCACACCTAATTCATTTTCTAGATGTTTCATACGCATTGTTACGCCTGATTGTACATAGTTCAAATTTTTCGCAGCGTGAGAAATATTACTTTCCTTAGCAACTTCGTAAAATACAGTTAAATCTTTTATGTCCACGTATCATCCCTCCAAAAAGATATCAATTTTTTTGATGGATTATATGATGAATCTTTATTTTATATGATATCAGAACTTTCATACAATGGAAGAGGATGGAGGGATTATTGTGTTAATGGAAGAAAGGATGAACAGTACTTATAAGTGGGTGATGTTAATTGTTGCGACGATTGCTCAAACAACAGCGACACTTATAACATATGGTGTCGGGGTTTTCGCTTTATTTTGGAAAGAAGAATATGCGCTTACGAATATGGAGAGTGGATTGTTAGTAAGTGTTGTAAATGTTGGACCGTTATTTTGTATGCTTTTTGTCGGTCGGTTACTGGATCGATATAATGAAAAATTATTAATTTCTATCAGTTCATTTTTGCTAGGAGGTTCGTTTTTACTAACTAATATAGTAAATGGATTTAATGGTCTGTTATTTGTACTTTTATTAGTAGGAATGTTTTATAGTGTTTCCCAGCCAGGGGGAAGTAAAGTAATTTTAAAATGGTTCCCAAAAGAAAATCGTGGATTAGCGATGGGAATAAGGCAAGCTGGTATACCAATTGGTGGTGCATTAGCGGGAGTGCTAATCCCATTTTTTACAATACAATATAATGTGGCTTACGCGATAAATAGTATGGCATGCATTTGTATAAGTGGAGGGTTATTATTTTTTATTTATTATAAAGAGCCATATGTTCAAGAGGATGCAAAGAAAGAACATATTAAAATTTCTTTTTGGACGGAGTTAAAAGTAGTGATATGTAAAAAAGAGTTGTATCCAATATATATAACGGGTATTTGCATGATTTCATTGCAAATGGTGTTAGTTGGGCACTTCATGAAATTTTTAGTAAAGGAACAATCTATCACATCTATTGTAGCTGGAACAGTATTTTCAGTGATGTTCTTTTCTGGAATGATAGGCCGTGTTATATTAGCAGCTAGTAGTGATTTGTTTTATAAGGGGAATCGGCGCACGCCATTATTTATAGCTGTCTGTGCTTCTATCGGTTTGATTCTATTGTTAGTCATGGGCATACATACAGTAACGAGTGGAGTATTGTATGGTGTAAGTGCATTGTTAGGGTTCTTTTCAATTGGATGGTTTAGTCTTTTTATAGCCGAAGTTGCTGAATTGGCAAGTGAAGAATCTGTTGGAATAACAGTTAGTTTGGCACTTACATTCAATCAAATTGCGATTATTGTTGCACCTGTTTTATTTGGTTATATTGTCGATGAGAAAGGGTATACGTATGCGTGGTTGTGTATAGTAATATTATTAAGTATCTCAGCAGTGAGTTTTTATAGTAAAAACAAAAAATAAAAGAAAGTTAGCAATGTAAATTTTTTATGAAGAAAGTCTAAAGAAATGCCGAATGAGCGACATTTCTTTTTTTATATGTTGTATAATCAAAATATAAATGAGATTCGTTTTCATTGACGTTCATTGCCTCTTTTGAAATTACCTGTAACTTTAGCCATAATGAGTTGTTTTTCTGTATCGTTATGTGCACGATTTATTTTGTTTAAAAATTTTTCAGCATCAGTTCCTTTTAATATCGTAATTTATTTTCCGTAATATTCAATTAAAACTATGTTATTTTTTGTTACCCTGTAATGAAACATCATATCATCTAAACGATTGCGTTTATCAGTATTTTTCATGTTTATAACTCCTTTTTGATAATGATAATGTGTAACAAATGTTACATAAGATGTTGAAATTATAGTAGGGTGTATCCGATTGTAAGGTGGAAATTTTGCAAGAAAGAAATACAATAGAGAGTAGCCGAAAACTGCATATGAGAAAAAGGAATCTAGTTCATTTAGGTGAATAATAGGTAGTATTATAAAATATTTGAAAATTAAAAGATATAGAACAGAATGGATGTACGTTAAGTGAAACTAGATAAAAGAGGGTTCCTATTATGTTAAAGAAATGGTTAATCGTTTTCTTTATTTTTGCTATTTTTTGTGGGAGTGTCGTTGCGCTAATACATGCAAATAAAGGTAAGAAATATGATATAAAGGCATTTTCTAATGTAAATAGTAAGAAAAAGGGCGATATTCAAGAAGTTGATGCGAATGAGAAAAAGCGCTATGAAGTTGTAGCCGGAAAACTAGATCAATATTTAAAAGATAAAGGATTTAATGGGAGTGTACTTGTAGCTAGTAAAGATCATGTGATTTTACGAAAAGGTTATGGGTATGCGAATGTGAAAGATAAAGTAGTCACGACGCCAAGAACGAAATATCGTATTGGTTCTATTACGAAAACAGTAGTTGCAATATCTATTATGCAACTAAAAGAAAAAGGGAAATTAAACATTGAAGACAATGTAAATAAGTATATTTCTTCATTTCCGGCAGATAAAAATATTACGTTACGAAATTTGTTAACACATACGTCTGGGCTGCCAGATCAGGGACAAGGTAGGGTTGATGTGGCGTCACGATTAAAGTTAGTAACGTGGATTGGTGCACAAAAATTGCAATTTCCTGCAGGGACTGGTTGGAAATATACAGATTATAATTATATGGTGCTTGCGTATATTGTAGAAAAAATATCGAATAAACCGCTCGCTGAATATGTGAAAGAAAATATTTTTACGCCTGTTGAAATGTATGAATCTGGAATGGGTGCAACTCTCCCTGAAGATATTTTCTTAGCAGAAGGTTATACGAAAAAAGATAACGAGTTAATAGCTGCACCCCGCTTAAAAATGAACTGGTTGTATGGGTGCGGTGAAATGTATACGACTGTTGAAGATATGAAAAGATTAGATGAGGCTATTATGGATGGAAAACTGCTATCTAAACAAAGTGTATCAGATATGTTTACTGCATCACCTGTAAGAAAATATGGATTTAGTTTCTATACTAATCTAGATTATTATCATAATCATGGTGTATTAGCTGGTTGGAATACATTTAATAATTTTAACCGTGATAAACGAACGTTTGTCATATTATTCTCTAACGTACAAAATGGTATGAATGATACGTTTAATCAGGAGTTTAGGAAAATGGCGAATGATTTAATAGAAGGAAAATAATAATTTTAAAAGTCGGTATTGATATGTAATTATCAATACCGACTTTTTTTATTTCGTAAATTTCAGCGTGCCAAATAAGTAGGTAAGGAAGGTAGTTGAATAAATACATATAATTAGCTAAATGATATGAATGCAAAGAATAATTGGTAATTTTTACATTGGAGAAAAAGCTTGAGCTTCACACTATGTGAAGCTTTACATTATTGGAGATAAGAACAGGAGGTTGAAAAAATGAAAAAAGTAGTAAAGTTTTGCTTAGTAGCTACATTATCCACGGCGATTATTAGTGGTTGTTCTTTTGAAAGTGGTAATGAAAATGTAAAAGGGAAAGAGAGTGAAAAAGTAGAGGTACAGAAAAAGGTTGGAAAATATACGATGCCAGATGAAAAAGATAAACATGAAGGTACATGGCTGCAATGGCCTCATGAATACACATATGGTCAAGAATATAAGCAGGAAGTTGAACCGATTTGGGTTAAGATGGCAAGTGCTTTAACTGAGGGTGAAAAAGTCCATATTGTTGCATACGATGAGGAAGAGAAAGAGCGCATCAATAACCTTTTAATAGATAAAGGACTGAATATGGATAAAATTGATTTCTTTATCGCTCCTACTGATGATGTATGGGCAAGAGATAGTGGACCGATTTTTGTTTATGACAATAATAAAAATCTCAAAATATTAGATCCGGCATTTAATGGTTGGGGAAAGAAAACCCCTTATAAAAATGATGCTCGTATACGTGAAAATGTTAGTAAACAATTAGGGATTGAAAGGATTGATTGGGGGGAATTTGTCCTTGAAGGCGGTGCAATTGAATTAGACAGTAATGGGACTGCTTTATTAACCCGAAGTGCAGTAACAAATAAAAATAGAAATCCAAATTTATCAGAAAAAGAAATTGAAAAATATATAAGTGAGCTAGGAGTATCAAACTTTATTTGGTTAGACGGAGTACCTAATTTAGATATTACTGACTTCCATATCGATGGATTTGCTAAATTTCATGGTAAATCTACCATCGTAACGATGAAAGAAGATGACCTAGCCGAGTGGGGGTTATCAAACAAAGATATGGACACATTGTTAGATGCAAAAAATGCATCAGGACAGAAATATAAGTACGAATACTTACCCCTTAGTAAAGATAAAGTTACTTTAGAAAATGGAAAAGCTCTCGATTATAAGGGATCATATATTAATTATTATATTGGGAATACAGTGGTGTTGGTGCCTAATTATAATGATTCAAATGATAAAATCGCAAACGATACGATTCAGAAGTTATACCCAAATCGTAAAGTAGTTGGTATTGATGTGAGAGAGCTTTATAAAAATGGTGGCATGATACATTGTATTACACAGCAACAACCGATTCATTTGAAGTAATCGATTGAAATGTAGCAACGTACGGACAAAATAGGTACATTGTTACCTTTACCTATTTTGTCATGTTTTATTTTTTGTAAAAAGGGAGTAAGGGTATTGAAAGGAATAATCTTAACTAGCTTCATAATGATAGGATTTATGATGCTATTATTCAAATTCATATTTTCATATAAATTTCTATTATTGTATTTTAAAATCCTGTCAAGAGTCAATTTGCGGCTTAATGACAGCTTTATATTTTTTATATAAATATATAATATTTCTCCGTGCTATAATCCATTCATGAAATGTGCACGTTTCGAACATTGTTATGAAAAGGGAAGTAATTGGCAAAGTGAAATTAGCTATTCAACCATTATTAAAAAGCGAGGTAAATATTATGGAACAAAAACATAATGGAATTATTTTTACTGCAATACCAGATAAATTAAATGAATATTATCGACCATTTTATGAAGACCTGGTTTATTTTAATGAATACTTAAATGAACATAAATCTTTTGCTGATCAACTTGTCTCTTTATCTGTTGAGGAACAAGAATTTCATACAAGCTTTTTTGAGTATGATGATATTTGGTTAAGAGATGTTGCACCAGTTGTAACAAATCATTTAGTTAAATTTAAATATCAACCAAATTACTTACCGAAAGATCAATGGCGATATTTAGATCAACAATTTAATAAATGGTTGAAAAAGAACGACTTTGAATATGTGAAATCTCCATTGATATTAGATGGTGGAAATCTTATTTGGAATAAAAAAGATACTGTTATATTAACGGAACGCATATTTGATGATAATGATGATTGGACGGAAGAAGAAATTATAGAGCAACTGGAATGGGATTTAGATGTGAGCCGAGTTATTATTATTCCTGCTGAAGAAGGAGACGTACTTGGACATGCAGACGGAATGGTTAAATTTATTGATGAACATACGATGTTTATTAGTGATTTTTTAGGGGATCATGAATTTAGATATAATGTTCAAGAAATTATTCAAGAGCAAATGCCAGAAGCTGAATTTATAGTTGTGCCATCGTCATATACAGAGAAAGGGCAATATGACCAAGAAATAGCGTCGGCAAAAGGTTTGTATATAAATATGTTAGAAACATGTGATACGATCTACGTTCCTAAATTTGGATTAGCTAAAGATAAGGAAGTTTTACGGTATATTCAAAAGCATACGGAGAAACAAGCGATTCAAATTCATGTAGGAGAAATATCAACAATGGGAGGCGCAATAAATTGTTTAACGTGGTATTGTCCTCATCATTTGTTACCTTCAAATATGAAGAGATTGAAAAATCAAAATGGGGATTTTTCAGTTAGAAAGATTTTTGATTGGTTTTAAAATAAGCGTATAAGAAAATGTATTCAAGGGGTAAGTATATGTATACAATTACTGAGTTTTCGCGGATTTGTAAAATGAGTACACGGATGCTAAGGCATTATGACAAAGAGGATATATTAAAACCGGCATATGTGAACCCGGAAAATGGGTATAGATATTATGAGCAAGGGCAGTTAGAAATAGCGTTAAAAATAAAAAAGTTGAGAGAGTATAAGTTCCCTCTTCCGAAAATTAAAATCATTCTCCAGTCATCAGATCAAGACTCGTTTGTGAAACATATGCAAGCGCAAATTGTAGAGTTATCTCATGAAGTGAAACAAAATTTACAGGTTATTTCAGAAATGAATGAAATGGTAAATATGAATCATGCTTTAAATACTGCTTGCCATAGAAATTACGATATATTTATTGGAGTGAGAAATGAAATAACAGTAATTGCTCAAAGACTGCAAATAAATATAGATGATATGGATGATTATTTTTATGACTTATATGAAAAAGTACAAAAGAATAAGTTTAAAATTGTCGGTTCGCCCTCTACAGTTTTTTATGATGAAGAGTATATCCCGAATCAGAGCGATATTGAATTAAGAATTCCGATTATGCATGAGAACGATAAAGACGTAGTACAAGAATGCGAAATGAAAAAATTAAATCCGCATCAAATCGTTACTACTATGCATTATGGAAGTTACGACTATATAGGTTACGCTTATATAGCGTTAGAAAAATGGATTGAAAGAAATGGTTATGTAATAGATGATTCGCCATATGAGGTCTACATCAAGGGGCCTGAATGTGATTGTTTAGTAGAGGAATATGTGACACAAATTTGTTTTTTAGTGATGAAAATAGACTAAAGATAAGGATTGACATTAACATTATGTCAATCCTTATTCTATTTATGTAAGTAATTCATCATAATAAAAAGGAGAAAGAATATGAAAAAAACAATCATGATTATTTGTCTGATTTTAAGTGTGACATGGGTTTCAGCGTGTACTCCTGGAGGAGAAGGTGAGAATGGTAGCTTTGTTCTACCTAATCAGTTGCCCAAAAATGTAGTGTTTAAAAATGGTACAATCTATACTTCAAATGACAAGCAAGACATTGTAGAGGCTGTAGCCGTTAAAGAAGGAAAAATTACATTTGTTGGTTCAAATAAGGATGTAGAAGGGTTTATAAATGAAGATACGAAAGTGGTGGATTTACAAGGACGTTTTATTCTCCCTGGTTTTGTGGACAATCATAATCATATATTTGAGGCGAAATCACCAGCTGCAGGGAATTGTAGTGTCTCACCTGATGCTTCGCTGCAAGAACAACGCTCGTATTTAAAGGCTTGTAAAAAAGATGTAAAAGATGGCGAATGGATAAGTGGAACAGGATTTAGTTTGGAAGAGTTGTTAAAAGATATGGACGCAAAATCAGAACAACAAACGCCATTACAAGTTCTTGATGAGTTATTTCCTAATAACCCTGTATTAATTATGGAAAGAACTTCTCATTCTGTATGGGTTAATTCAAAAGCATTGGAAGTAGCAGGAATAAATAAAGAGATGAAAGATCCGCAAGGCGGAAGAATTATTCGGGATCCAGAAACAGGAGAACCTTTCGGGCTTCTGTATGATACAGCAGGGGATATCTTAATGGAAAAAGCATGGAATTCCCAGTCAAATCTCTTTGAAAAAAATTATGACGGTTTGCTGGATGGATTAGATGAGGTTGCGAAGAATGGGATTACTACAGTCGGCGATGGACGTCTCTATTGGAAACGAGGCTGGTTAGATGTTTGGAATAAAGTTAACGATGAGAAAAAGTTAACGTCGCGAGTAGTACTTCGCCCGTGGGTATATCCAAATTTAAATGAAGCAGAACAAATGGAGTACTTCAAAAAAATTAAGCGTGATGATGTATCATCTCGAATGCTTATCAATCAAGTGAAAATGTATAGTGATGGAATTAGCATTAACAGCACAGCTAAAACACTAGAAAAATATAAATTTGAATGGTTTAAAGGAACCCCGTATGGCTTGAACTATATTCCAGAAGAAAAGATGAAGTGGTGGTTGACGGAACTGAATAAAATTGGTTACGGTGCACTCATTCATACGATTGGAGATGGCGGGGTAAGAGAGAGTTTAAATGCAATTGAAGCAGCGAAAAAAGAAGGGGCGAATCAGCCTTATACGCTTACGCATGTTGAAATGGTAGAAGATAGTGATATAAATCGTTTTGCTAAGTTAGGTATTAGTGCTGATTTCCAAGTAGGTCATGATTTTGCAGAAGATCCTAAACAAAGCTGGGCGAGTGCGTATTTTACAAATCAACAGATGGAACGAATTATGCCGTTAGGACGCATTTGGAAAACAGGAGCAAACGTATCACTTAGTAGTGATTGGGATGTAAATGAACTAAATCCACTTGTGACGATTTCGAATGCGCTAAGTATTGAAGAGAAAGGCTTATCTGATATATATGCAGCGATTGATGCTTATACGATTAAGCCCGCCAAAGCATTAGGCCTTGATAAAATTACTGGTTCAATTGAAGTAGGTAAATCAGCCGATATGATATTACTAAATGAAGATATTACTAAAATGAGTGTCGATAAGATTCCAAATGCGAAAGTTTTAGTGACGGTTTTACAAGGAGAAGTAGTGTATCACAAGGAGAAATAAAGAGACACCTTATAAAGTAGTTACAAGTACATGAATATATTTCTGTTGACCTTAACACGATGTCAAAGTTTAGACTGACCTTACATTCGAAGAAGGGGTGAACATGTATGAAAAAAAGTTTATTTTATATGCCTGCTGAGTGGGAGAAACATGAGGGGACATGGCTCCAATGGCCTCATGATAAAGCTCATAGAGGTGAAGGTTACAGAGCTAAGCTAGATGATATTTGGGTAACGATGGCAAAGGAGCTTCATTATGGAGAAACTGTTCATATTGTTGTATATGATGAGGAAGAAAAAGTACATGTCCAATCGAAGTTAATGGAAGCGAAAGTGGATATGGATCAAATTGATTTCTTAATTCAAGAGACGGATGATGTGTGGATAAGGGATAATGGACCGATCTTTGTAAAAGATAAGGAAGGTAATCTCTGCTTAACACACTGGGTTTTTAATGGTTGGGGTGAGAAATATCCGTATGAAAATGATGCTGTTATTCCGGCAAAAATAAGTGAAACGTATAGCATTCCAAAAGTTAATTCTAGTGTCTGTCTAGAGGGCGGGGGAATAGAGATAAACGGAAATGGCACCTTAATGGCAGCAAAAACTTCTATTATAAATGAAAATCGAAATCCTACAATAAGTCAGGAAGAGATTGAAATGGAGTTAACGAAGCATTTGGGGGTCACGAATTTTATATGGATAACGGGCATTCGCGGTGAGGATAATTATGATGAAGATACAGACTACCATATTGATGGAGCAGCACGTTTTGTAAATGAAAATACGATTCTTTATGAATATGATCCTTTCGGGGAAAGCGAATCATACCTTTTGGAGGCATACGAAAAGCATTATCAAGAATTGCGACAAGCAAAAAATATAGATGGACAACCATTTCAGCTTATACCAGTACCGGTGACAAGAAAAATGGTAAAAGAAGCAGACTGTAAGGGCTCATATTTGAATTTTTATATTGGAAATGAAGTTGTATTAGTTCCTATATATGGCGATGAGCATGACAAGTTAGGGCTTCAAATTATTGAAGGGCAGTTTCCGGGAAGAAGAATTGTCGGTATTTATGTAAATAAACTGTTCGCGTATGGTGGCATGATTCACTGTGTGACGCAGCAACATTTAGCATAAAGCAACCGAAATGAAAAAAGCATGCAGAGTATTACACTCCGCATGCTTTTTATAATGCTGAAAACTCTTCAACAAGTGAGCTAAATCGATTTAGTGCACTTTCAATCGGTTCTGGCGTAGTTAAATCAACACCAGTTTTTTTCAGTAAGTTTAAAGGATAGTCAGAACTTCCACCTTTAAGGAATTCAATATAATGTTTTTGAGCATTTGGATCGCCGCTCAATAATTTGTCGGCAATTTGGATTGCAGAAGCGAATCCAGTTGCATATTTGTACACATAAAATGGACGATAGAAATGCGGTATTCTAGCCCATCCATATTTTACTTCTTCGTCAAATACGAGGGAGTCGCCATTGTACTCTCTAAATAAGTTTTCATAAACTTCGCTAAAGACTTGGGCATTTAATGGTTTACCTTGCTGAGCCATTTCATGAGTGATTTTTTCAAACTCAGCGAACATGATTTGTGTAAAGAAAGTGCCTTTAAATTTGTCGATGAAATGGTTTACTAAATGATTACGTACATTAGCATCTTTTGCTTCTTTTAATAAATGATGAATTAATAGTACTTCGTTTACTGTTGAAGCGACTTCTGCGACAAAAATAGTATAGTGTGCAGAAATTCTTGGTTGGTATCCGTGTGAGTAATGCGTATGCATACCATGTCCACATTCATGAGTAAGAGTGAAAAGGCTATTTAAATCATCGTGATGATTTAAAAGAATGAAAGGATGAACACCATATACACCAAAGTTATAAGCGCCGGAACGTTTTCCGGGTGTTTCTCTCACATCGATATAACGTTTATCTTTAAAGCTTTTTAATGTTTCAATATACTCTTCGCCTAATGGAGCTAGTGATTCAATCATAATGTCAAACGCTTTATCGTATGGAATGTCTTGTTTTACACCAGCTACTAAATCAACGCTTAAGTCGTATTGACGTAGTTCATCTACATGTAATTTTTCTTTTCGAAGTTCATTATAAGTATGTAGTGATTGAATATTTTTTTTCGTCGTCTCAATTAAATTTTCATAAACTTCTTTCGGAACCATGTCGCCAAATAATGACTTTTCTAAAGCTGATGGATAGTTTCTTAGCTTTGAAACAGTAACATTATTTTTAATAGCAGCAGATAGAGTAGAAGCGATAGAATTTTTTAATTGTACGTATGGCTTGTAATAAGCTTTATAGGCTTCTTTACGTTTCTCGCGATCCTCATCTTCTATTAACTTTGCATACATTCCACGTGTTAAATTTACTTTCTCTCCATCATCAGTCGTAATTTCACCAAATAGAATATCCGCATTATTTAACATGCCATATGTATGCTGAGGAGAGGAAAGTGCTTCGCCCATTTGTGATAAAATCTCTTCTTGGTCCTTATTCAATACGTGTTTTTTATAACGGTATAATTCAAATAAGTCTTCTTTATAATATTGTAAGCCTTCTGCCTCTTCTATGTAAGAATGTAATGTGTTTTCATCTACGCTAAGTAAGAATGGAGAAAAGAAAGATTTAGCCGCGCTTACTTTCACATGTAATTGTGACACTTTATCGACAAGAGATTGAGCGTCAGTATCGCGCGTATCAAGGTCAGATTGTAATCGTGCATAAGCGAACATTAAAGATATTATGCTAGATATTTCTTCACTCTTTGTTAAATAAGCTAATAAACTATTACCATCGTAAATATTTCCATTAAACTCGTGTAATTCTTTCGTTAATACTTCAATTTTATGAAAATCACTTTCCCAGTCTTCAATGCTATGGTAGATATCCGTTAAATCCCATTTTTCTTTCTCATCTACTTGTAGTCGATCTTTAAGTTCAGTCATAATCATTTCCTTTCTAAATATGTAGTTATATTCCTATATAACTATGAAATACAACAAATTGCAAAAAATCCCTGCTGGAAAATGAAAAGCCTTGCTAAAATGGCAAGGCTTAAAAAATTATAATGTAATTCCGAATTTTGCATGTAAAAGATTTTTATATTGCACATCTGTAACATGTTCTTTCGTTTTTTTACCGCTTTTCGCTATTGTTAGACTATCCTTTGTTAAAGATGCATGCCCATCTTCAGTTAGTTTTACAATAAGAGGTACTTTGTTAAATGGTGAGTCCTCATGTTCAACGATAATTTTTTGTGCCGCATTTGCTTTTTCTTCATTCACTTCTTCTATATAAAATGCATATCCTAACGTCCAATCATCAGTAGAAGATTGATCCAAAAACTCATTGTTTTTACGCATCTCTAACATGTAGTTGCCCTTTTCGGTCATTTCTTTACGAATACGATAATTTCCTGTAACGGAGTGAATGACTTCACCTGAGAAAGGGATAGGAGCAAGAGGTAAGTATGAGCCGAATCCTACTTCAATTAAATAAAGTTCATTATGATGTGTTAAAACGGTTGCGATATGGCCAGAATCAACAGCCCATATAGAATTTGCAGCATTGTACACTGTTCCTGAAATGAGATGAACATCAAATCCAGCCTCTTTAAGGAAGTAATACATAGTAGGATTGAGTTCATAACAAAGACCGCCACGGTTGTTCACTAAAATTTTTTCTTTTAGATTTTCTTTTGATATTTCTGTAAAGTTGTTTTCGAGAATATTTAAGTTTTCAAAAGGGACAGTTTGTGCCATCGCGTACATAATGTTAGGTAAATCTTCGAATGAAACTTTGTGTATTTCTTCTATATGTAATCGCGCAAAAAAATGTTTTTGAAAGTCCGTCATAGAAATCCCTCCGTTATGCTTTTATAGATAAATTGTAAACAATTTTGAATAAGATGTGAAATAAAAACTACGGTGAAGTATTTGTTGAATATTTGAAGTTAGATTAAAAAATAATGTGGGAGAGTGAGAGATTGCTACTTTACTAATTGTAGAACGAATATTATAATAATTCCGATAAGCTATGCAAACGTTTTCTTTGAAGGGGATGGTGTAAATATGTTGAAAAAAATAACAGTAGTCGGCTTGTCGGTTGTTTTGTTTTTACCTAGTATACATGGGGGAAGTAAAGTGTATGCAGATACGGTTAACAATGGAACGTTAATGCAGTATTTTGAGTGGTATGCTCCGAATGATGGTAATCATTGGAAGCGCTTGCATTCAAATGCTGAAAATTTAGCTCAAAAAGGAATTACATCTGTTTGGATACCACCTGCATATAAAGGAACTACGCAAAATGATGTAGGATATGGAGCGTATGATCTATATGATTTAGGGGAATTCAATCAAAAAGGAACGGTGCGGACGAAATATGGGACAAAAGCACAGTTGAAATCTGCAATTGAAGCTTTACATAAGCAAAACATCGATGTATATGGCGATGTAGTTATGAATCATAAAGGTGGAGCGGATTATACTGAAAATGTAACAGCTGTTGAGGTAGACCGTAACAATCGAAATATTGAAGTATCAGGTGATTATGAAATTAATGCATGGACGGGGTTTAACTTTCCAGGGCGCGGAGATACTCATTCTAATTTTAAATGGAAATGGTATCATTTTGATGGAACGGATTGGGATGAAGGAAGGAAATTAAATCGAATTTATAAATTTAGGGGGATAGGTAAAGCGTGGGACTGGGAAGTGTCTAGCGAGAATGGAAATTATGATTATTTGATGTATGCAGATCTTGATTTTGATCATCCAGATGTTGCGAATGAGATGAAAAATTGGGGGACGTGGTATGCGAATGAATTAAATTTAGATGGCTTTCGTTTAGATGCTGTTAAACATATTGATCATGAATATTTACGCGATTGGGTAAATCATGTCAGACAGCAAACGGGGAAAGAAATGTTTACGGTGGCTGAATATTGGCAAAATGATATCCAGACTTTAAATAATTATTTAGCAAAAGTCAATTATAATCAATCTGTATTTGATGCACCACTTCACTATAATTTTCATTATGCTTCAAAAGGAAATGGGAATTATGATATGAGAAGTATTTTAAATGGAACAGTAATGCAAAATCACCCTGCACTCGCAGTTACTCTCGTTGAGAATCATGATTCTCAGCCCGGACAGTCATTGGAATCTGTAGTAAGTCCGTGGTTTAAACCGTTGGCATATGCATTTATTTTAACTCGTGCAGAGGGCTATCCTTCAGTTTTCTATGGTGATTACTATGGAACAAACGGAAATAGTAGTTATGAAATCCCAGCGTTAAAAGATAAAATTGATCCGATTTTGACGGCACGAAAAAACTTTGCATATGGTACGCAGCGTGATTATTTAGACCATCCAGATGTAATTGGATGGACAAGAGAAGGTGATGGTGTACATGCGGATTCTGGTCTAGCGACATTAATCTCAGATGGGTCAGGAGGATCAAAGTGGATGGAAGTTGGAAAGAATAACGCAGGAGAAGTATGGTACGATATGACGGGTAATCAAACAAATACTGTAACAATTAATAAGGACGGATGGGGACAGTTCCATGTAAGTGGAGGATCGGTTTCCATATATGTTCAGAAGTAAATTGGTGATAAAAAAGAAGAGGAAGACTGAAATATAAGTCTTCCTCTTCTTTTTATATTGTTATCATTCCTAGATTTTTATTTTCATAAATGAATTAGTCGACTTTTAAAACAACGAGAGATGCGTTGGAATAAATAATATCACCCGTGGCTTCTCTTATTCGTACTCGAAGAACATCTCCTTGGTTTAAAGGTAATAAATCAGTTCTGGCGGATGTAGCTCTTACCCCAGAACCACCAGCAACTCGTGTTTCAATTGCGAATTGAATCGAATCGTTTATTGTAAGATTTAATATACCGGACGAAATAGCTTGTATCGCAAATACGATTGAAAAGGATATAGCGTATACACCAGTGGTATTAATTGTAATGGAGTTGTCTACTGGGTTTAGAGTAGTTCCACTAACAGGTCCTGGAATGGTGAAATTAACATTTGTATTAACTACTGCTGAAAAACCGATACCTATTTCAGAAGTTATTGTTCCAAATATGGGCAAGGTCCCTAAACCGGTTGCTCCAGTGGGACCAGTTAACCCAATTCCGGTAGGTCCTGTAACTCCAGTAGGACCAGTTATTCCAATTCCGGTAGGTCCTGTAACCCCAGTAGGACCAGTTATTCCAATTCCGGTAGGCCCTGTAACTCCAGTAGGACCAGTTATTCCAATTCCGGTAGGCCCTGTAACTCCAGTAGGACCAGTTATTCCAATTCCGGTAGGCCCTGTAACCCCAGTAGGACCAGTTATTCCAATTCCGGTAGGTCCTGTAACCCCAGTAGGACCAGTTATCCCAATTCCGGTAGGTCCTGTGATTCCAGTAGGTCCGGTAGGGAATGTAAATGGTGGAATTGGTGGTAGTGTGGGGCCGATTAAATCTGGTTCAAGAGCAGGTCCATGTAAAATAATATATTGTTCGTTCATATAGTAACCTCCTATGATTGCTTGTCATAATTATTAAATGTATTAGGGAAAGTAAATGACATTCGCAATAGCGGAGGCGCTTTTTTAATTTTTTTGCAGTGAAATTAAAGTTATTACTTTAAAGTTCGATACAATAAAAAACAGTATTGTGATTGCTATAGAATTAAATATTAGTATGTTTTTAACGTGATTTAAATAGATATGATATTTGCTTTACGATAAAATGAATATAGTGTAAAATTACACTATAAGTGTAAAATGATAATAAATGGGTGTTTTTACACTTGTAGTTATTAAAAGAAGTTCTTTATATAAATCGTAATTTAAAATTGATAAGGAAACTTTTGTATAGGAAGTAGTAGCAAAAGGAGAGGCAATATGAAAAGAACAATAATGAAATATAGCATAATGTTTAGTTTACTACTATTAACATCATGTGATATATCGGATGAAGAAATTGAACAAACAGCAAAAAGTTATACAAAAGCTGAGTATGGTATGTCTGTTAAATTAAACAGTGTTGAAACATTGGATAATGGAAAGGATTTCCTTGGTCCAAAGTGGCGGATAGTTACTGTACAGCAAGTTGATGAACCGTATTTGCAATTTCAAATTTCTTTCGAGGGACAAGTCTCTCCAAAAGTAAATAATGATAACTATAAAATAAAAAAAGAAGCAAATAATTTACAAGAAAGATTCAATACATATTATGAAAAAAGAGAGAATAATACTATGCTTATTTTCAATCGAATACAGGCGGGGGATACTGTTTTCGATAAAAGTGAAGAGAAAGAAATAGCGAAGAAAAATTTGAAGCAGTATTATACAGTAGTTTTTAGAAGTAATACTGTTTTAGATGTAAACAATCCTGTACATATGGAAACAGTAGCGGAGGCTGCAAGAAGTGTAAGGGAATTCAATAAAACGATTGAAAATAGTAAGAGTAGTGTGGGAGAGATAACGATCCAGCTACCCAATATTAATAAGGATGTTTTACAACATATTGCGGTAGAGTATTTAGTAACGGCTGAAGATGCGAAAAATACCCTTGAGAAAAGAAATGAGTATATAAAGATTTTACAATATATAAAGTAAAAGAGTATTATCAGAAAAAGATGTCCTTAGTAAGGTATGAAAGGTAATAGTCTGACACCTTTACTTCTCACAAAACATATAGTATGATGATTTCAGTAAATTAGATTTCAATGACTATAATATAAATTAATGAGAGGTGCTTTTTGTGAGTGCGGTAGGTACTAAATAGGAAAAATTTAATGAAATAAATCGGATAAGAACAGGGGATTTTTATGTATACCATACCCCTAATTTTGTCATGGATTTATTTCGATACCTATGAAGATACCTACAATACTTTATAAAGCGTGTAATAATGGGATTGCCAACTGCTTTTTTATGGCTTATTTCCTCATATGTTATTACTCATGCCTTGTAAATGTAAAAGCTGCGGTATCCCCGCAGCTTTTTTACGTATATTTTTAATGTATAAAAATGGTAATTGAATCATGTAGGGCTCATTGGAATCTAATGGGTAGGTATCTTCATTTATGATAAAAATCAATCATAGTGAGGAGAAACAAAATGAATACGATGACTTTTGAAAAGTTACAATATAACGAATTAAAGGATATAGTGAAATCTTATTGTGTAAGTGGATTAGGTAAGGAATTATTAAATAAATTAGAACCGAGTACGAGTATAAAAGTAGTGAGGAATCGCTTGAATGAAACGACGGAAGCACGAGCTATAGTAGATGCAGAAGGGCATGTTCCTTTCTTCGGTATTTCAAATATTGGTAGTACAATTCAAAAATTAGAAAAAGGGATGATTTTAGATCCTGAAGAGTTAGTAAGTGTTTCAGACTTTTTACGCGGCTGTAGAAAGATTAAAAAGTTTATGTTAGATAAAGAATTTTTTGCGCCAGTATTAGCTTCTTATGCAAATTCAATGACTGAATTTAAAAGTATTGAAGAGGAAATTAATTTTTCCATTAAAGGAAATAGCATTGATGCAGCTGCTAGTAAAGAGCTAAAAAGAATTCGAAATAACATTGATTCGGTAGATGGAAAAATAAAAGAACGTTTAACAAAGTTTTTAAATAGTAGTACGAATAAGAAGTATATTCAAGAATTCTTTATTAGTAAGAAGGATGATAGGTATACAATTCCAATTAAATCTTCTTATAAAAATCAAGTTGCGGGAAGTATAGTTGAAGCGTCTGCTAAAGGTTCTACTGTATTTATAGAACCGCATACGGTTACAAAGTTAAATGCGGAACTCGCAAGTTTGAAAGCAGAAGAAGCGATGGAAGAGTATCAAATTTTAGCGACTTTATCAGGAATGGTGTTAGAAAACATTTATAGTATAAAGATTAACATGGAGTTAATTAGTCAATATGATATGGTATTTGCGAAAGCGAAGTTTAGTAAATCAATCGATGGAATAGAGCCGAAGTTAAATGATCATGGCTACATTCATTTAGTAAATTGTAAGCATCCACTTTTAAGTGGGAAAGTAGTACCGTTAAACTTTGAAATCGGTCAAAACTATCGTAGTTTAATTATTACAGGACCAAATGCAGGCGGGAAAACAATTGTATTAAAAACAATCGGATTGTTAACTTTAGCGACAATGTCAGGTTTGCACATTGCTGGAGATAAAGAAACAGAAATTGCTATTTTCGAAAATGTGTTTGTAGATATTGGTGATAATCAAAGTCTCGAAAATGCACTAAGTACATTTTCATCTCATATGAAAAATCTATCTGAAATTATGAGGATGTCAAATAATAATACGTTGCTGCTATTTGATGAAATAGGAAGTGGGACTGAACCGAATGAAGGGGCAGCACTTGCAATTTCTATTTTAGAGGAGTTTTATCTTGCGGGATGTATTACAGTTGCGAGTACGCATTACGGTGAAATTAAACGATTCTCAGAAATGCATGATGATTTTATGAACGCAGCGATGCAGTTTAATAGTGAGACGCTAGAACCACTTTATAAATTAGTGATCGGTAAATCAGGAGAAAGTAATGCACTTTGGATTGCGAATAAAATGAACGTAAGAGAGCGTGTACTGCAAAGAGCGAAAGCGTATATGGGAAATAAAGAATATGCTCTAGAAAAAGTGAATGAAAGTAAAATTAGAAAACCGAAATTTGTGCAAGAAAAAAGAGAAAACCATTACGAGTACAAAATCGGCGATCGTGTAAATGTATTAGATTATGATGATTTTGGTATTATCTATAAGGAAATAGATAATTTCTATAACGTCGTTGTATATTATAACGGTGAATTTGTTGAAGTGAATGTAAAACGTATCACTTTAGAGGTAGCAGCAAAGGAATTATACCCAGAGGGATATGATTTAAATACACTATTTGTCGATTATAAAGAAAGAAAAATGCAACATGAT
Source organism: Bacillus sp. CH140a_4T (assembly GCF_008923725.1). Classification (GTDB taxonomy): domain Bacteria; phylum Bacillota; class Bacilli; order Bacillales; family Bacillaceae_G; genus Bacillus_A. The sequence continues at coordinate 818,594 of NZ_WBPF01000005.1, read as the reverse complement.
ATAGAGCGCGGATCGAAAAAAGCGCTTCGTAAAATCCAAAAAGAAATAAGGAAGAATAGAGGCTAAGTTAAAATGGTAACGATTAGACAAGAACAAAAAAACGATTATAGAAAAACAGAAGAAGTTGTACAACAAGCATTTTTACATGAAGAATTTAGCGATAAAACAGAACATGCACTTGTAAAACGTATTAGAGAATGTGACGCGTTTATTCCTGAATTATCAATCGTTGCAGTAGATGAGGAAATCGTTGGTCACATTATGTTATCCAAAATTACGATTGAACAGGATGGAACTTCTGTAGAATCGTTAGCACTTGCACCGGTTTCAGTTGCTCCAAATCATCAGAAAAAAGGAATTGGCGGAAAACTTATTGTAGCTGCGTTAGAAAAAGCGAAAGAACTTGGATACGGATCAGTTGTAGTGTTAGGACATTCAGAGTACTATCCGAAATTTGGCTTTAAGAAAGCAAGTGAGTGGAATATAAAAGCACCATTTGAAGTGCCAGATGAAGTGTTTATGGTGATTGAGCTAAGCGAGAACGCTCTGCAAGGTGTAGAAGGAGTTGTGCAATATTCGAGTGCTTTTGCTGAGTAAGAGTATCGGTTGAAAATACAATCATAAAAGATGCTATCTTTTTGTAGGGATATACAGAAAGATAGCTTTTTTATTAAGTAAATTTACTTACGTATATTTTGCTCAATGAATAATTAAGGTGGTAAAATTGATATAGAAATGTAAAGGGAGAGAATTGAATGAAGAATCGAGAAACAGATAGCAATGAGAATGTAGTTACGTTATATGTGACAAGACACGGTAAAACAATATTAAATACGAACCATCGCGCACAAGGTTGGGCAGACTCTCCGTTAGTAGAAAAAGGTGTGGAAGTTGCCTCTAATTTAGGAATGGGATTAAAAGATGTTCATTTTGCGAATGCATATAGTAGTGATAGCGGCCGAGCGATTGAAACTGCTAATTTAGTATTAAAATATAGTGAGCAATCAAAGTTGAAACTTGAGAAAAGAAAAAATTTACGAGAATTAAATTTCGGTATTTTTGAAGGTGAGAAACTTGATAATATGTGGGAAACGATTGGTAAAGCTGCGGGCGTTTCATCACCAGAAGAACTTATGAAGTTTTCTATTCAAGAAGTGATTAATCTTATTAGAGCAGCAGATCCTACGAAACAGGCGGAAGATTGGGAATTATTTTCTACTCGTATAAAAACAGAGATTGATAAAATTAGTGAAGAAGCTGCTGGAAATGGAGCTGGCAACGTTTTAGTTGTCGTTCATGGGCTTTTGATTACTGCTTTAATAGAAATGTTAGACAGCAGCAAAACAAAACTTGGAGTGGAAAATGCTAGTGTGACGAAGATTGTATATCAAGATGGAACATACACAGTCGAGTCTGTTGGAGATATGAGTTATGTTGCAAAAGGGAAAGAAAGTGTGGAAATATAAAAAAATCATATAGAAATAAGAAAAGGAAGCTAGAGAAATCTAGCTTCCTTTTCTTATTTCTATTTATAAAATTAGGTTAGGATATTTTGGTGAAAATATCCATTATGTAGCGTGTTTCTTTGTTCAACAATTGGATCATTTAATTGAATAAGGGTGTAACTTTTTGAATAGGGTTGCTTTGTTGAAAAGGATATCTCCAATTTTTAACGAATACAGGGTTATAAATAAGAAAAAGTGGTGAGATAAATAGGGAGAGAATTTAATTTCTTTTTGGAAAATAAAACGGAAAAATGTATCATTAACAGGCTTCAGAGCGCGGGGTGTGTTTTCGCAGAAGATGAGGCCCGGTTACTTATGTCAGAGGCACAAACACCAGAGGACCTAAAGAAAATGGTGGAAATGCGGGCCCATGGTTTACCACTTGAATATGTTGTTGGATACGCAGCTTTCTGTGGATTGCGGATAGAAGAGTGGACCGAGGTGTTTTCGTGCCTCGTCACCGTACAGAGTTTCTTGTTCACCAGGCAAAAGCCCTGTCATGTTTTGATGATATCGTCGTTGATCTATGTTGCGGGTCAGGGGCTGTGGGTATAGCTCTGGTGAAAGCTTTAGGACGAGTTGAATTGTATTCTGTTGATATTGACCCTGTCGCAGTCCGATGTGCAAGCCGCAACGTAACAAATTTTGGTGGCCATGTTTTTGAAGGTGACTTGTATAATGCCTTGCCTCATTCACTTAAAGGTCGTGTGAATACCCTAGTTGCAAACGTACCATATGTTCCTACCAAGGCAATAAAGCTGCTCCCACAGGAAGCTCGCCTACATGAACCAAAGATAGCGCTTGACGGGGGAGAGGATGGACTTCACATTCAGCGAAGAGTAGCAAAAGAAGCATTTCTCTGGCTAGCACCGGGAGGACATCTTTTAATAGAAACGAGCGAAATGCAGGCAACACAGACCTTTGCAATTTTTGCTGATGCTGGGCTTACTCCGAAATTGGCTAGAGATGAGGAACTAGACGCTACTGTCGTTATAGGAGTGAATTCTCGTTTTTAGCATAAATTAGTACGTAGTCTTATTTACAAGTGAAATGATAATTTCTTAGCGATATACAAATAAAAAATTCATATTTACTTAAAGGGCGTTTTAATTGAGCAATGAGCACAAAATTTATTTCAAATTTACACAGGCCCGTTATTTGAAGAAGAAAGGGCATAACATATGTTATGTCCTTTCATTTATTAATTGTTTCAATTTAGGTCTTGATAAAATCGAATCTAGATTCCTTTTTAAATGGGAATGATTAAGGAATTAATAAAATCTTCCCGGTGCTTTTTCTGCTCTCTAATAATTCATGGGCACGGGCACCGTCTTGTAAAGAGAATGTAGTAGGATTTGCGATTTTTAATTTTTCAGCCGTAATCCATTCGAATAATTGAGAGGAGCGTTCCTTTCTCTCTTCATAAGATATAAGCACGTTCCAAAGGTCTCCGCCAGTTAAAGTTTTCGAAGTATCCATAAGCATACGCGGATCAACGGGCGCAGGATTACCACCGGCCATTCCGTAAAATACGACAGTACCACCAGTTTTAGTAGCGCTAAAACTTTCCTCTAATGTAGAACCTACTGATTCATATACAACATTTACTCCATGACCATTTGTTATTTCAAGTACTTTTGTATGCCATGCTTCCGTATATAAAAAAACGTGATCAGCACCAGCTAATGCAGCTATCTTTGCTTTTTCTTTTGATGACGTGAGGCCGATTGCTTTTCCGCCTAGTAGTTTAATTATTTGAATAAGAAGTTGCCCAACACCGCCAGCTGCTGCGTGTACTAAAGCTATATCATCTTGTTTTATTTGATAGCTATCTTTCGTTAAATAGTCTGCTGTTAATCCTTGTAATAAGACAGAAGCGGCTGTTTCAAAAGAGATAGAATCTGGAAGCTTAATTGCTTTCTCTGATGGAATGGCAACTAGTTCTGCATTTGCAAATGGGACATCAGCAAATGCAATACGGTCTCCAGGATTAATATTCGTAACGTCAGCTCCTACTTTTTCAACAATGCCAGCCGCTTCATAACCTAATATATAAGGCGGGTTGCCAGCGAGATGATAATCACCGCGGCGTCTATAAATATCAGCAAAGTTTAATCCGATTGCTGTCGTACGGATAAGAATTTCATTTGGATTTATGATTGGATCATGAATTTCTTTATATTGTAGTACATCTGGACTTCCAAACTGTTCAAAACAAAGTGCTTTCATATGGAATACCTCCATTTTATTGTTTGTCGATGCTCTTTATCATACAATACAAATATCAATAGACAAAGAGGATTATTTCGATGAAATCAATCGGAAATATCGATTGAAAAGAGGGACGATAAATGGAGATAAAACAATTAATTACATTTAAAGTAGCGGCGGACACTTTGAATTTTACGCAAACTGCGAAGAAATTAAACTTTGCTCAATCGAGCGTAACGGCGCAAATTAAAACGTTAGAGGCTGAGCTAGGTACGCCGTTATTTGAAAGATTAGGAAAACGTCTTTTTTTAACTGAAGCAGGTAGAAAGTTTCAACTATATGCCGACAAGATGATTGCACTCAGTAACGAAGCAAAAATGGCTGTGAAAGATGATGAGGAAATAGAAGGTACGTTAATAATCGGTGCGCAGGAAAGTCAATGTACATATAGACTGCCTTCTATATTAAAGAGGTTTAAAGCACAATTTCCTCAAATAAAGCTTATATTTAAACCAGCGCATTCCAATAAAGATGCGAAGGAACAATTGATGGAGGGAAAAGTCGATCTTGCCTTTATTTTGGATGAATGTAAAACAGAAGATGCTTTACATGTGGAGCCGCTTATGAAAGAAGAATTAAAGGTAGTAGCTGCTTCAGGGCATCGTTTACTTGAACAACCTTCCATTTCTACAAAAGATTTAGAAAGTGAGACACTTTTATTAACGGAGCTTGGTTGCTCGTATCGGACTTTATTTGAAGAGCTATTTCGTAAGGAAGATGTGTATCCAGCAAATAAGATTGAGTTTGTTAGTGTCGAGGCAATTAAACAATGTGTTATTGCAGATTTAGGAATAGCTGTGTTACCAGCAATAGTAGTAGAAAAAGATATACGAGAGGGGACGATAGAAGAGTTATATTTAGAGAGTGCAATCTCACCGATTTATACACAAATTGCTTGGCATAAAGATAAATGGATGACAGTGCCACTACAGCAATTTATTGATGTGACGAGGGAGTTTTTTACAACAGATTAAGTGGAGAAATATTTATTTTATATAAAAGAAAAATGGCACTTTTGTATAACGAACCGATGCTTGCATGTAACAAGTATCGGTTCTTTTATGTTTTAAATGAAGAATGCTATAAAATGTGTATTTCTCAACTTTTTTTCTTAGACGGCTAAGTAAATTTCTTCGTATATTCCAATAATCATAAGGAAATTTACAACGTTTATTCGTTTCTGTAAAATGCCTCTAGGAAGTATGAAAGGAGGGGCGTACATAGGGGGGGGAATTGTCTTTATTATACGTACTTATTTTGAGGGGAGAATTTAAAATGTTTAAAAAGTTAATGAAAGTATGCGTGTTAAGTGCGGCAAGTATAGGTGTCTTATTTAGTTTCCAAGGAAGTACATTTGCAGCTACTGATTTAAGTAGTTATTACGACGGAAAAAATCCGGCTACAACGAAAGTGTACGGAGGCAGTACAACGTGTGATGCAGATGGATTTAATGCAAAGTCTACAGCGGTGTACGAAGGTAGTAAAAAAGTAGGGACAGTGTATTTACGTTACAGTAATAAATGTCATGCAGCTTGGGCTAAGTTTGTTTTAGATCAACCAGCACCAGCTGTTTCTGGAGGAGTGTATGCGTACGCTGTTGTGAATAAATACAAAAATGGTGTATTCCAAAAATCAGTCACTTCTAATCAGGGAAACGGCACAATAAAAACAGGTCAAACGAGCACTTATACAGGAATGGTATTTGATTTAACTGCTGATTTCGGATACACAGCAGATGCTGAAGCGGTTACGTTTAATAATGGTTATGGAAAAACAGGACGCTATTAAAAAGGAGTGGAATACTTTGAAACTTTTAAAAAAGCTAAGCGCATGTTTTTGTCTATCATTGCTCGTTTTAACTAGTGTGTTTAGTACGACGAATAATGATAAAGCATATGCAGAAGATCATTCGTATGATGGGAAAAGTCCGTATTACAATAGCTGTGACCAATCCGCAGTAACGAAAGAAAAGAAGTGGATTGATTCCAATTCTTATGTGGAATTAAAATTTAGTACAACGTGTAAGACAGCATGGGCAAAAGTTACAGTAACTCGTGCAGCAGTATATAATAATGAAGCTGATGCAAGAATCGTAAGAAAAACAGATGGAAAGGCATATACTTGCGGAAGTGCTGGAGGAAATGGTGTTGTGAATAAAGGGCAAACATCGTGCTATACGCCAATGGTATATGATTTAGATCCAAGAAAGGCGCAAGCACAGGGGAAACATGCCATTCCAAATAGTGATGCATATAATTATGCGGAGACTATTTGGTATTGATAGTATTATAAATGTGTTAAGAGCTTTTATTTAATGTTGATATGAAGATGAAAGAGCCTTGCTATATTTTACTGTAGTAAGGCTCTTTATAGTTGTTTGATTTTTATTTGACTAAAGCTTTTGATAGATATTTAGAACTATTGCATTAACTAAGATCTGTATCAGGAGGAGTATATCCAAGGTGACGAGCCATTGATACAATTTGTCCTTTATGGTGAAACTCATGAGTTTCTGTATGAGTTAAAAGCCATAGTGGAGTTGTACTCCAAGGCTCTTTTTGCCATTTCACTTCATTTGCTAAATTTTCGAGCCAACGGTCATTGTATTCATCTAAAAAGCGTAGTACAGTCTCATCTACTAACTTAAATCTATCACGGACTTTCGCGACATCTGCATGCTCAATTTCATAATCGCTAGCAAATGAAAAATCTGCTCGCTTTTGCTTAAATGCAAATGATCCAAGCCAGTATCGATAGCAATCGGCTACATGAATATGTGTCTTTATAATACTGCCGCTTCCGAAATTAGTAATTGTGCTATGTAATTTTTCTAGTGGGATTTCTTCCAAAAATGAAAATAGCGTTTCTCTTGTAGAGCTAATAAGATTATATTGTTGTTTTAAAACATGTAACATGAAATTAACACTCCTCTTTTATTTACTAAACTATTTGTGTAGTAAATAATTCTATATGTACGAGGGGTGAACCTTTTTATTATTTTTACTAAGCATATTAGATGTATTTCTTCATTGTTTCTGATAGATTAAACAAGGTGAAACTTTAATAAGTTGAACATTCTTAGTTCATAATAAATGGTACATGAAGAAGGGGAACGATCAAATGAATAGACTAGTTGGCTTAAAACAATTTGAAATAACGCGTGGGGAATTGCTTAAATTTATGGAGACGCTAGACGATAAAACTGTGGATACACAGCCAGAAGGTTTTAATAATACCATTCGTTGGCATATCGGTCATGTGTTAACGGCAGCAGAAGTTTTCATGTTTGGAAAAGAATTCAAACAATTACCAACTGAATATCCAGGCATGTTTGGATATGGATCAAGACCGTCTAAATGGAAAACAGAAGGACCAACGTTAGAAGTGTTAACGGCTCAATTAAAAGAACAAGCAAAAAATATTAACGAAATTCCAGCAGAAGCATTTGAAAATAAATTGCCAGAGCCATTCCTAGGACTGGAAACAGTAGGGGAGCTATACGGTATGATGCTTTATCATGAAGCTGATCATATTGGGCAAATGAAGGCGATGGAACGTATTATTAAGGCTCTTTAGTTTTAATTGCATATAAAAAACGAAATCACAATAAAGGTGTAATGTTAAATAATATATAGACAAAAAGGGTAGATAATTTATTATCTATCTTTTTTGTTTATTGAATTTCTTGAATGATTACCATCGTGATACTGATGAAGTAGGGATAGTTATTGTTATTTTGTTTTACATAATAGAAAAATATTGAAGATAATTCAGAAGAAAGTATAAAGCTGTAAAATCTGTATGAGATAGCTTGTTCCTAAATATGGAATATACGTATAATAATAGAGAAGAATTAGAAATAGGGGTGAATACTATGATTACATTAGAACAAAAGTTGGAGCAATACACACATACATATGGACAGTTAAAGGGAGAACTAAAATGGAAAACGAGTGATTCTCGAACTGGAATGATGATTGCTGCTATGTATGCAAGTAGTGATAAATCATTTGATCTCGGACGTTTTTTAGAAATTAGTAGTTATATTAAGAATCAGGTAGGGATGTTTTCATACTTGAAGTCTTATCATCGCTTTGTGGTGGCCGCAACTTTAGATATTCACTTTACAGATTATAAGAAAGCTTTTCGGAAGTTTTTAAATTTATATGAACAATTGGTTGCTGGTGGTTTTAGCCGAAGTATATTTACTTATCTCGCAGCAGCTGTGCTTTTAACAGAAGAAAATGAACAGCATGGCACGCACGTTCAGCGTTCGATGCAAGTATATAAACGCATGAAAGAGGATCATCTTTTTCTTACAGGTACGAATGATTATCCGCTCGCGGTTTTACTAGCAGGACAATCAGAGAATGTAGAAACACTTATGGACCGAGTGGAACGTCTTTATCAGAAACTAGCGAAAGCTGGTTTGCGTAAAGGGAATGATCTTCAATTTTTAAGTCATATTCTTTCGCTAAAGAAGGATGTCCGTGAAGAAATGTTAGTTGCAACATGTACAAACATATGGAATTTGTTAAAACAAGCAAAGGTAAAAGTGAAACAGATGCATTATCCAGCAATCGGGCTATTAGCGTTACTTGAAGATGGAGAAAAAGAGATTTATGCTATTAAAGCGTTGATTGAAAAATTGCAAGGGGAGAAATTATTCCGTTGGCATACAGATGCGAATATTCTTATTGCTATTCAACTGTTCGTAAGTCAGAAAGGTGAAGAAAGTAAAGCTACCAACACAGGTTTACAAACTATGATAGAAGTCCTCATACAAGCACAACAAGCAGCTATGATGGCAACGATTGCCGCTTCATCTGCAGCAACATCTTCTGCTAGTAGTAGCTCATAATATGTAACTACTTTAATAAGGAAGGTAAAAAAGCCCATCACTTTCTAATGAGTGATGGGCTAACTATTTTTACATAATCAGCATTATTTTTTCGACTCTTTCAAATGTTTGAGTTGTGTAACAATCATAATGCTAATAACAACGAGTAAAAACCATGAGCTAATTTTGCTTAAATGAACAAGATTCCACGTTTCCCGTTGATTTGGATATTGCCATGCTCCAAAAAATGTTGCGATGTTCTCTGCAATCCAAATAAAGAAACCAATAAGGAAAAAGGAGAGAACGAGTGGCATTTTATATGTAACGCCTCGTAATGAAAATTCTACAAATGTCCGAAAGAAAACGATGAATAAAAGTATAGTTAATACCCATCTAAAGTCATATAGAAAATGATGTGTGAAAAAATTAAAGTAAATCATAGCGCCTAGCGGTATAGCAAAAATAGCTCTCGGCCAATGGTACATTTGTAAATGTAATCTTCTCCACGCTTGGCATATGTAACTGGCAACACTTGCATACATAAAGCCACTGTAAAGTGGAACTCCAAAAACTTTTGAATACGCCTCTTCTGGATAACTCCATGAACCGAAATGTACTTTATATATTTCTAGTAAAAGCCCGATAAGGTGAAAAACAGTAATTACTTTTAATTCGTCTTTCGTCTCAAGTCCAGTCTTATACATAATCCACTGCATAAGAAGACATACGATGAGTATGAAATCGTAGCGGTATAACCCTGGGATGGAAATGATTTTTGAAAGGGCTAGTGTTAAGAAAATAACGACTGGGAATAAACAGGATAATGCTTGTTCATAAGTAAAATAGAGTAGTTGTTTTACATAAAACATGTTTTCACCCTCTGTGATTTCTTGTTTTGATTGAATAATCTGAAGAATAATTAAGTATACTATAGTTCTAAATGATAGAGAACTATAATTAGTTTGTTTGAAAAAATAAAAAAATGTAAAATGAAGTTAATTCAATGTAGAGGAGATGTGCCAATGTCAGCGCTTATTGTAAGTATCCCGTTTAAAAAACAGTTTAAGAAACAAGGGGATAAATAGGCTAGAATAAGTATCCCCATTATTTAATAAAGGGGGAGTTTGAAATGACAATGAATCTTTTTCAAAATAAAACGATTAAATTATCAGCTATGAGAGAAGCAGATGCTGTAGTAATGGCTATGTGGCAAGAAGATAGTGAGTATTTAAGAAACGTAGATACAGATGTAGCATTCCCACTATCATTAAAGGAAATAGCGAGTGATGGGTTATTAAAGGGGCGAAGATCGAATAGTGTTTCTTTCATGTTAAGGACAGTTCAAGAAGATCGCTTAATTGGTTTTGTTGCAATTCATGGCATAGAGTGGAATAACAGAACGGGTTTATTAGCAATTGGTATAGGAGATGCAAATGATAGAGGAAAGGGATATGGAAGAGAAGCGATCCATCTTATCTTAAAATATGCTTTCTATGAATTGAATTTACACCGTGTCGGTCTAGATGTTATTTCTTATAATAAAGCTGCTATTGAGTTGTATAAAAAAATGGGCTTTCAGATAGAAGGCTGTATGAGAGAAGCAGTTCAAAGAGATGGGAAGTGTTTTGATCGTATGATTATGGGGATATTAAGGGATGAATGGATAGAGCTGCAAGGTTAGAAAGTACATTCGAAATTATATATGTAGTATGCAGGAGATATAATGATAATTGGCGAAATTTTACAGTGTACTGATTGAATTTATAAGGAGTCATGCAAAATGAATTTAGACAAAGCAAAACCAGTAAATGAAGAGGTCGCTGAATTAAAGGAACTAATTAAAGAATTACACGGAAGTGTACATCAACTGCAAAGTGAAGTGCAGCAACTAAGGCATGAAAGACCAGTTGTTGAAGTGCGAAAAGGTGTTCAACTATCACCAGCAATCGTTGGCCAAATTGGTGGTATGATATTAGGTGGGTTAGCAATTATCGGTATATTTTGGTGATGAAAAAAGGTTTGCAGCATAGTGCTGCAAACCTTTTGTATTTGACGATATAATTTCACGCACTACAACTTTTACATTAAATAACGCAAATATATATAAGCGTGTGATAATAGTAATGCAATGATTGTTAACGGTAACCCAATTTTTAAGAAGTCCATATAGGAGAAAGCATGTCCTTCACGTTTTGCAATACCAGCAACGACTACGTTTGCGGATGCTCCGATTAATGTTCCGTTTCCTCCTAAGCAAGCCCCAAGTGATAACGCCCACCATAGTACTTCGATTTGCGGAGAGTCGACAGATAGTCCGAGTCCTGTAGCTAAATCTTGAATAAGCGGAATCATCGTTGCGACAAATGGGATATTGTCAATTGTCGCAGATGCGATGCCTGATACCCATAAAATAAGTACCGCAGCGAAACCGATATCGCCATTTGTTACGTCGAGTACTTCTTTTGCAAGTGAAGAAATAAGCCTGATATCAATTAACCCGCCAACGAGAACGAATAGTCCGGCGAAGAAGAAAATGGTTACCCATTCAACGTGGGCAAATACATCTTCAATATCATGTTCTTTTACTCCAATTAGCATAAGAAGTGTAGCGCCTGTCATCGCGATAACGGCAGCGTCTACATGAATAACAGAATGAAGTACAAAGCCTAAAATAGTTAGTCCTAAAATTGAAATGGATTTTAAAAGGAGGCTTTGATCTTTAATATAATCTTTTTCGTTCAATGCCATTAATATTTTAATTTGCTCAGGTGTTGTTTTTAGTTTGTTACGATACATAAAGTAAATAATACCAAGTGTAACGATAGAAATAATAATTACGATTGGAGCTAAGTTTAGTAAAAAGGCATTAAAATCTAAATGCTTATTTGCTGATCCGATCATAATGTTCGGTGGGTCACCGATTAGTGTTGCTGTTCCGCCTATATTTGAAAATAGTACTTCTGAAATCAAATAAGGGACAGGGTTTACTTTTAAAATACGTGTAATGGATAGTGTAACAGGAACGATTAATAAGACGGTCGTTACGTTGTCCAAAAATGCTGATCCGACAGCAGTTAGTAGGGATAGCAATAATAAAATGCGGATTGGTTTTCCACCAGCTGCTTTTGCCGCTTTAATGGCCACAAATTCAAATACGCCTGATTGACTCGTAATATGTACGAGAATCATCATCCCAATTAAAAGGGTGATCGTTTCCCATTGAATATGTGATGTGAAAGCGGTATGTAAATCTACAACTCCAAAAATAATCATAATAGCAGCGCCGAATAATGCAATTACAGCACGATTCAATTTCTCAGAAATAATAAATCCGTACGTGACTAAAAATACGGCAATTGCAAAATAATATTGCCAATTTGCTACTTCATGTGCTGATTGTTCCAATCATGTCACCTTCTTTAAAGTATGTATTCAATTATCAAAACGTATCTCGCTGTATAAATACGGGATAAAATATATTGTAGCAAATTCAAAAAAGAAAGAAAACTATTTAACAAAGTGAAGGAAAAGACGATGATTTTACATATGATATAAAAAAATAAAGAAACACAGTGCAAATTATTAGGAAAAGTGGGCGCTGTCCTCTAATATAGAGATAGCAATTTACATTATTTTTGCGTAAAATGGTTTAAAGAGGTGAATTCCGATGGAAATAGTAAAAGATAGTTCTCTTATTCAAAATGAAATTGAACGTTTTGTAAATAAAGATGTATATATTCATTTAGAAACAACGAACGGAGCGTATGCGTCACACTTTAACGAAAAGATGATGACGGTTGGAGCATTCATTCGAAATGCAATTATTCGCTTTGAACGCGGAAAGATTACTGGAACGAATCCATACCGAGTTGGTCTGAAAATGGATCATGGCTGGGTATATGCAGAAGGTATTACGCACTGGGAAGTAGACGATAAAGAGCGTTTATTACTTGCAGGGCATGATAATCAAGGTCGCTTAGCAGTTGCACTTGAGTTAAGCTTAACGCCATTTAAGTAAGAAGGAGGGAAACTTATGGAGAGACATGTACTTGTTGTATTTCCGCATCCAGATGATGAAGCATTTGCTGCGGGAGGAACAATTCGCTTATTAACAGATCAAGGAGTACCTGTAACGTATGCGTGTGGTACTTTAGGACAAATGGGACGTAACATGGGGAAAAACGTATTCGCTAACCGTGAAACGATTCCAAATATCCGTGAAAAAGAATTAAAAGATGCATGTGAAGCGATGGGAATTCAAGATTTAAGAATGCTTGGTTTCCATGATAAAACGTTAGAATTTGAAGATGTTGATTTCGTTGCAGATAAAATTGAAGCGATCATTCAAGAAGTAAATCCATCTCGAATTATTACATTTTATCCAGAGCACGGCGTACATCCAGATCATGATGCATTTGGCCGCGCTGTCGTTCGCGCTGTATCACGTATGTCAAAAGAAGAACGTCCAGTCATTCATGCAGTTGCGATTACGAGAAATCGCGAAGCTGTATTAGGTGAGCCGGATGTTGTAAATAATATTAGTGAAGTATTCGAGCATAAATTAGCTGCACTAGGTGCGCATCGTTCACAAACAGAAGCGATGTTAGAAGAAACACATGCAAAAATCAAAAATAAAGATGCAGCAACGTTAAAATGGCTGCAACTTGAACAATTTTGGACTTATAAATGGGAGTAGGCTAGAAGGAAACTTCTAGTAGCTCTTACATAGAAAAAGCACCGTCATTTGTGACGGTGCTTTTTTAGTGAATAATCTTTATTCTCCGCTATTTGAGAGTAACCTTCACTTTATCGTGTACTCCATTCTTTTGTAAATTCATCATGATATGCTTCGCTCCAATGGTATGGCTGCAACTCTTTTAACGGTTTGAAAATAATATCTTGTTTAGAATTTGTAATGGCGCATAGTACTTCTGGTCCCCAATAAAATAAACGTTCTTGGCATACACCACAAGGTGATAATACTTTTAATTCAGAATGCTCATCTTCCCTTGCAAGACAAATAGAATGTGTAACTTTCTTATGAAATTTATGAGCTTCTAAAATTGCACCTGTTTCCATACAAAGTTCTGTTGAAGCGTTTATTACGTCAGGGGCCACACTTGTATAAATGGATCCATCTTCTACACGGATTGCTGCAGCTCCGCCCCAATTATGCGGATATCTTTGGTCAATTAAACTTTTCACTGCATCATATAATTGTTGTTCAATGCTCAATTGTATTTCCTCATTTCTGCTTAATTTTCGATTCAATGACTGTTATTTTATTATTAATACCGATTTTAAACTATGAATGTAAGAATTACTCTTCATCTGCATACTTTTCCTCTAAAGAAATTAATAGAGTAATTAACCCGAGTACTACAATAATTAAAGTGGTTATAAAAGATTTAGAAAGAGAAAAAGAACCTGCAATGAAAGGTGATAAAAACTTGAATGAAAGTATACTAGCTAGTAAGGACACTACTAAGATGGTAAAAAGAGCTACATTTTTATTACTAATAGATGATTGTAAAAAATCTTTAATAAAGCCAATAGAGACAAATATAGTTAGTATGATAAGTGAAATAAAATAATGTGTTACATTTGTCATACTAATAGTAGGATCGTCTATTATGTAGGCAAGTAACTTAGATATTAACATACCACCAAACAATAGAATAATAAAAGCGAGTAATTCTGTTGACATATAAGTGCTGAAATTGGCTTTCTTTTTAAAGAGCTTATAGCTTAGAGTAGCCTGGATTAGTTGCATGATAAATAAAGCGATAATCCACACATAATAGACAATTGGTAATTCTCCTGAGAATAGAGAGATTAGGAAATTTATTACTGTCCTTAAAATTTCAATCATTACAAAAATCCTCCTGTTTGTAAGCTTTGCGAAATTAGAAATATGCTAGTCCGTCGTTTAATAATTTGAACTATCAATTCAAACTATTTCTAATTATTCCATAAAAAGGTGGTAGCATCAAGTTATCTTTTTAGCTAATACTCTAAGGCCAAACACTAGAAAAAGAAACACAATATATAATATAATTGAAAAAGTATATTTTAAAATCAATGTTAATATTACCCTCCTATAAGTATTAACATGCGTAATTGAGGTGTTTTCTTTGTTGTTTTATGATCGAATTTCTATAATGGCCCCTCCCGTTCCGTAGCTAAGAAAAGTCTTTTTATTTTTGAGATTTTCATAGTTATAGGAGGGTATGAAATATGAAAAAAGTCTCAGTACCATCACTTTTGTTAATGATTATTCTTGTGGCATTTCCGCAAATTAGTGAAACGATTTACACACCGTCTTTACCTGACATTTCAAAGGCGTTACAAGTAAGTAATAATGAAGTGCAGTTAACGCTTAGTGTGTATTTTGCTGGATTTGCTTTAGGTGTATTTTTTATTGGATGGTTATCGGATATAATTGGTCGTCGCCCGGCAATGTTACTTGGAATTGTTGTATATGGCGTAGGGAGTTTCTTATGCTTTATTGCAAATTCCATTGAAGTTTTACTGCTAAGTCGTTTTATTCAAGCGTTTGGAGCAAGTGCTGGCTCTGTTGTTACACAAACGATTCTTCGTGAAAGTGTAGAAGGGCATAAGAGGCATGTTATGTTTGCTCAAATCTCGGCAGTCATTGCTTTTACACCAGCGATAGGACCATTAATTGGTGGCTTTCTTGATCAAATGTTTGGATTTAAAATCGTATTTTTGAGTTTAGTAGTTATGAGTGTCGGGATTTTTCTGTATACGTTTGTTTCTCTTCCGGAAACAAAAACGGACTCAGTAACGAATAAAATAAATGTGTTTTCTGTTTTAAAACGGTTGGTTACAAATCCGAAAGTAGTAACATATGGGCTATTAATTGGAGGAGCGAATGGTGTTTTATTTAGCTATTATGCAGAAGCGCCGTTTATCTTTATTGAATACTTTCAGTTATCGCCTAGTATGTATGGATTGTTAGGAATCGTTGTTGCTTCTGCTTCTATTATTGGAGCGAAAGTTTCAAAACGATTGCTTGCTACGTATAAACCAGAGAAGATTATATATATCGGTTGTCTTGTAATGACAGGGGGAGCCATCCTTTTATCTGTTGTTACGTTTGTTGGATCAAATCCGAATGTAATATATATGATTGGATTTTTAGTAGCGATGTTTATTTTGCTATTAGGAATTGGAGTAGCGTTGCCTAACTGTTTAAGTTTAGCATTAGTAGATTTTCAAGATGTTATTGGTACAGCCGGAGCATTGTTTAGCTTAGGGTACTATGTAATTGTAACGATGACAATTTTGGGAATGAGTCAGCTGCATACGGGATCGTTACTCGTGATGCCACTTTATTTTCTGGCTATAGTAGTTATCATGATGGTGTTTACTAAGGTGTTTATTTTAGGTAAACAAACTTCAAAAATGATTTAAATATGAAATGGTAAAAGGGTCTCATTAAAAATGAGACCCTTTTATATTTTATCCCGCTGTTTTGAGATAGTAAGGTTCCTGCCTCAAAATTGGGCTGGACTAAAGAAATTAGTAGTTTATTAATATATTAAATTTCTGGTTGGTATATGAATCGGACGTGTGGGAAATTATGTTATCAACTATAAAGATTGAAGTGCATGGGATGTGAAACAGAGGAAGAAATACTCTCCTCGGTTATTTATATTGTAATAATATTCATACCGGAATCATATTGAATAGATGTATTTTATTGTTAATTTAGTTAAAAATTAATCAGACTTATGTATAATAATTTATTGAAAAAATAATTGAATTTTTCAGATTAATGAATTAATATAAGGTAAGTAATTTTAAGATTTATAGAATATTGGAAGATGAAAGGTTTTGAGAATTTTGTAAGAGGCAAAAAACGATTTTAGGATAGCTTTAAAGTTAGTCTGAAATGACGTTTGCTTCATCATTTTCAGGGCCGAAAGGAATTAGGGGAAAGTATCTTGTTTTAAAATGCGGCTATGAATCATCTAAGAGGGGGAAGTGAAGTGGCAAACAAAGAATTGAAAAGAGGTTTAGAAGCACGTCATATTCAAATGATCGCTTTAGGCGGAACGATTGGTGTTGGCTTGTTTATGGGGTCAGCCAGCACGATTAAATGGACAGGTCCGTCAGTAATGCTTGCGTATGCAATTGCAGGTATTTTTATCTTCTTCATTATGCGTGCGATGGGTGAAATGTTGTATATGGAGCCGAGTACAGGTTCATTTGCGACGTTCGGTCATAAGTATATTCATCCGCTAGCTGGCTATATGACAGCGTGGAGTAACTGGTTCCAGTGGGTTATCGTTGGGATGTCAGAAATTATTGCGGTTGGAGCATATATGAAATATTGGTTCCCGGAATTACCAGCTTGGATACCAGGCGTAATCGCAATGGTTATTCTTGGCGCAGCTAACTTAATTTCTGTTAAGTCATTTGGTGAATTTGAATTTTGGTTTGCGATGATTAAAATCGTTACGATTCTATTAATGATTATTGCTGGATTTGGACTTATTTTCTTTGGAATTGGTAACGGTGGAGAAGCGATTGGCATATCTAATCTTTGGTCAAATGGTGGTTTCTTTACAGGTGGTTTTTCAGGATTCTTCTTTGCATTATCACTTGTAGTTGGTGCATACCAAGGTGTGGAATTAATCGGGATTACTGCTGGTGAAGCGAAGGATCCGAAGAAGACACTTACAAGAGCGATTCAAAGTACAATTTGGCGTATTTTAATTTTCTATATTGGTGCTATTTTCGTTATTGTAACTGTGTATCCTTGGGATCAATTAAGTACAATTGGTAGCCCGTTCGTAGCAACTTTTGCGAAGGTTGGTATTACGGCTGCAGCTGGACTTATTAACTTCGTTGTTATTACAGCGGCAATGTCTGGTTGTAATAGTGGTATTTATAGTGCGGGACGCATGCTTTATACGTTAGGTGTAAATGGACAAGCACCGAAATATTTCACGAAACTTTCTGGAAATGGTGTACCTTTATTCGGTACAGTTGGCGTAATTATCGGTTTAGCGGTTGGTGTTGTTTTAAGTTATATCGCACCGAAAAACTTATTCGTATATGTATATAGTGCGAGCGTACTTCCTGGTATGGTACCATGGTTCGTCATTTTAATTAGTCAAATTAATTTTAGAAAAGCAAAAGGGGCAGAGATGAAAGATCATCCGTTCAAAATGCCATTTGCTCCTGTTACAAACTATTTAACAATTGCCTTTTTAATTATGGTATTAATCGGAATGTGGTTTAACGATGATACACGCATTTCACTAGTAGTAGGTATTGTTTTCTTAGCTATCGTAACAATTAGTTTCTATGCTTTCGGAATAGGGAAACGACCTCCGTTAGATGTTCAAAATGATCAAGAGATTTCAAGTAAATAAAGATAGTAAAAAGTCCGATTTCTCATATGGAAATCGGACTTTTTGTTATTAAAATTTCTCTAAAACGATTTTCCCAATGGTACTTCCGCTTTCAAGCAGTGCATGTGCTTTCTTTACATTTTCAGCGTTAATTGGTGTTAATGTTTCATTTAATGTAGTCTTTAAAATACCTTCATCTAATAGTTCGCTTACTTTATTTAATAGTTCGTGCTGCGTAATCATATCGCCAGTTTCATACATCGCTTTTGTAAACATAAATTCCCAAACGAATGTAGCACTTTTACTTTTTAAAATGCCCATCTCAAGAGGGTGTTCATTTTCTACGATAGAGCAAATTTTTCCTTGTGGTTTAATGAGGTCACAAATTGCTTGCCAATGTTGATCTGTATTGTTTAAGCAGAAAATATAGTCTACATCTTTTATCCCGAATTCTAATATTTGATTTTGTAAAGGTTGGTGATGGTTAATGATATAATCGGCACCGAATTTTTCAACCCAGTGTATCGTTTCAGTGCGGGATGCAGTTGTGATTACATTCAGTCCAGCCCATTTTGCTAGTTGAATTGCAATCGAGCCAACACCACCAGCTCCACCGATAATTAAAATGTTTTTAAATGTATTTGTATCTTTCTTATTATAATCAACGCCTAAACGTTCAAATAAACCTTCCCAAGCTGTAATAGCTGTTAACGGAAGTGCTGCAGATTCAGCATCACTTAACGTTTTAGGTTTTTTACCAACAATTCTTTCATCAACTAAATGATATTCACTATATGTACCTTGTCTCGTAATGCTTCCAGCGTAAAACACTTCGTCGCCTTCTTTAAATAACGTACAACCTTCGCCCGTTTGTACGACTACACCAGTAGCATCCCAGCCAAGTATTTTCGCTACATCTTCTTTTTTATCTTTCGGAGAGCGAACTTTTGTATCAACTGGATTAATGGAAATAGCGTTAATTTTAACGAGTATATCTCTTCCTGTAGCAACAGGTCTTTCAACTTCAATATCAATTAAACTGTTTTCTTCTTCAATAGGTAAGTATTCATGTAAACCAATTGCTTTCATTTCTATTCCCTCCATTAAAGTAAGAGTTTTCTCTTTTATTATAGGGGGGAAAGATTGGTATGTAAAAAAGTACACTCGAATTATTTTTATGAACTTGGAAAACATTTTAAATATTAAGTATATATGGTATGTTTTAGATAGAAAACATTGCGAGGTGAATGGCTAATGACAATGAGGTTAAGAAGAAGTGACTATTTTATAGCAATGGTAATTATTATGATGTACCTTTTCATCGGTCACTTATTGGATATTAATATTTTAAAGCTTATGACCATTCATAAAGATGGTTTTAGCGTTAGTTTCTTAGGGATTGCTATCTGTTATATTTCGATTGTTTTCGCATATTTTGCGATTCGGAAATTGAAAAATGGTAAGTAAAGCTTATATATAGTACAAAAAGTCATAAGCACTTCACACGTGCTCATGACTTTTTCGTTTAAATAATTTTTTTAAATAAGTTATAAACTTTTTTTGAACTATCTTCATTTAATTGATAGTACGTAAGGTTTACATCATCAGGAGTATCTTGCTGAGCAATCATTACTTCGTTATTGTGATGGTCAACTACCCATATGAAATATTTTTTATAAGTTCCATCCTCGAAAGTAATCCACATATCACAATCTATTAAATCTGATCCTTCTTCATCTAATGTTAATTTTCCTTTTTTGGCTGTATCCATACTGTTAATGAATGTTTTTAATTCATCTGTTTTTGTGAGAAAGATATCCTTTTTTGTTTTAATTGACTCGACATGTATATCTTTTATTTCCTGTTTTCCTAAAAAGACAGGGGGCTCATTTGGATCTCTTTGAGTGGAAATGATAGTAGCTTTCTTCTTTGGTTTATTTGCTGTATAGAAATCTTGAATAGATTTTCCAAAGTTGAAAAACCATACGATTCCAAAAATAATTAATACGCTACCGAGCAGTAAAATGATTTTCTTAATAGAATATTCTCCTCTCTATCACTTCGTATGAAGAGCTTTTCTATTAATATATGATAGGGAAGCGTAAAGTATTATAGTTGAAGTTGGTTATTCTGCACAGTTTTAACAGGGCGATCTACAAGTAGATTGTAAGTGAGTCCGATTAGTACGAAAATGCCACCGACAACCTTTCCCATAGAGAGTTCGTGTGACAAGATGAAATCAATGATAGTCCCCGCAAATAATTGTCCGATAAAGATGAGTAACGTTAAATAAAATGCTGAGATTTTAGGTGTAATATAGTTCGATAACGAGATGACGATAACACCTACTAATCCACCTAAGTAAACAGCGATAGGAATAGACTGCAACGTATGAACAGGAATGTACATTGAATCTGAGCTAAAAATTAAAAATAACATAGAGAAAAATAATCCAGTAATATAATTAAAAAACGTGCCTTCCCAATTTCCGATTTTCGCTGCTAAATTCGCGTTAATAATTCTAGCAATAATTATAGAAACACCAGCTAAAATAGAGATAGTAATATATAACATTTTCTTGCCTCCATTAATAAATTGTCATGATTATAATTCCGGAAGAGATGAAACATAATCCAATTAGTTTTTTCTTTTCAAACTTTGCAACTTTCATTCCTAATAAGCCGAAATGGTCAATAACGATGGAAGCAATAGATTGACCGAGTAAACTTAATGCGATCGTAATAGAGGCACCAAGGACGGAGAAACTTATATTGTTAAAAAGAACAGTGAATACTCCAATCGCTCCAGCGCTATATAGAAAAAGTGGAATACCTTTTTCGAAACGAATTTTATTTTTGTTTATAATTAAAACGAAAATAACAGCAATTAAACCGACAAGGTGAATGACAACACTCGCTGTATACTTGCCAATTAATTCAGATAAAATCCCATTCAATGGAAGCATAACGGCGATGAGCACACCAATAAAGACAGAAAGAAAGTTATACAATGTAATATCCCCTTTAATTTTCATATTTGTAATGACTGTATCATGCTGAAATTGTGTATTACTATGACATATGTCATAGTAGAGAAAGAAATTTTTGATTACAATGGGGATGAGTTGTAAAGGCGGGGGAACTATGAAGAAAATATGTAATTCTATTAAATTAACAGAGTATATGAAACAAAATAATATTGACTCATTTTTTAGTAATGATATGAATCCATATATGGAATTAATATTTTTCAAAAAGAATGAGTTTATTTGCAGAGAAAATGAAGAGATAGATTATTTATATTTTTTCGTTGAAGGAAAAGCGAAGGCATTTAATACATTAAGTAATGGGAAATCTGTATTATTATGCTTTTATGATAGCTTGCAGCTGTTAGGAGATGTGGAGTTAATTCATTCTCAAAAGACAGCTTCAAACGTACAAGTAATGGCAGATTCATATTGTGTTGGTTTACCTTTAGGGAAAGTGAGAAATCAACTATTTCATGATGCAAAATTTTTACGATGTATTTGCGGATCGTTAGCACATAAATTAAACCGACTTTCAAAAAATAGTACAATTAATTTACTATATCCACTTGAAAATAGACTAGCGAGTTACATGTTAGCAGCGGGGGAACGAGCGGTGCAGCACGGAAATCGAATTGTATTTAGTGGGAATTTAACAGAAACAGCTGAATTGTTAGGAACGAGTTATCGGCATCTATTACGTACATTAAATATTTTTTGTGATAAAGAGATTATAAAGAAGAACAATGGTTGCTTTGAAGTAGTGAATGTGGATGTTTTGAGGGAATTGGCGGCAGATGTTTATAAATAGGAGGAGATTATAAATGATTACACCTATATTTAGAATTTTTGATGTTGAAAAAGCAAGGCTATTTTATTTGAATTTTTTAGGGTTTAAAATGGATTGGGAACATCGGTATGAGGAACATATGCCATTATATATGCAAATTTCGTTACATGATGCTGTAATACATTTATCAGAACATCATGGGGATGCTTCGCCAGGTGGTGCGATTCGGGTGAAAATAGATAATGTAGAGGATTATCATTCTATATTATTGAATAAAGGATATGCGTATTCAAAACCCGATATAGAGAGAACACCGTGGGATACTGTGGAATTAACTGTGATTGATCCATTTTTAAATAGAATTATATTTTATGAGGAGAAATTGTAGAAATGGAAGAAATCCATATACAAGTTTTCCTAAATTGAGTAGTGTAATTACGTGTTAAATAAATGGAATGAAGAGTAGTTCATAAAGTAGCGAACTACTCTTTTTCATTTTGTTAAACAGATTGAAATATTGAAGAATAAATCGTATCTTAAAACATATGAACAAATGAACATATATTTATACGTTTTAAGAAGGAGGAAAAAGATGCTAGATGTAATTATTATTGGAGCAGGTCAAGCTGGATTAACAATGGGATATTACTTGAAGCAAGCAGGGTATAATTTTTTATTACTTGAGGCTGGAGACCGAATTGGTGATTCGTGGAGAAATCGATATGATTCTTTACAGCTCTTCACACCGAGGGAATATAGTAGTTTACCAGCTATGATAGTAAAAGGAAATGGATTTCCAAGTAAAGATGAAATGGCAACGTATTTAGAAGAATATGCAAGGCATTTTAAATTACCGGTCCAATTGCAAACTGAAGTTATTAAAATAAAGAAAGAAAAAGATATATTTGAATTACATACTCCTACAGAAATTTTACAATCAAAAAGGGTTGTTATCGCAACAGGTGGCTTTCAGCAACCGTATATCCCCTCATTTTCACAACATCTTTCATCACATGTTTTTCAAATACATTCATCACAATATAAATCACCATCACAAATTCCTAAGGGAAAAGTACTAGTAGTAGGTGGCGGGAATTCCGGAATGCAAATTGCAATAGAACTTGCAAAAACTCATGAAGTTACAATGTCTATCAGTCATCCTTTAACATTTTTACCGCTACATCTTTTTAGAACAAGCATTTTTAATTGGTTAGAAAAATTGGGTTTATTGTACGCTGAAGTAAATACAAAGAGGGGAAAATGGTTTCAGAAGAGAAAGGATCCTATTTTTGGTTTTGAAGGAAAGGAACTTATTCGTAGTGGAGTAATTAAACTAGAGGAAAAAGTGGTTAGTGCATCAGAAAATAGCATTATGTTTCAAAATGGTGGCACGTATAGCGTAGGAAGTATTATATGGTCAACTGGTTTTATTCAGAACTATAAATGGATTGAAATAGAAAAAGCAGTGAATGAGAAAGGATTTCCTAATCATGTAAGAGGAATAAGTCCCGTGAGAGGACTATATTATATCGGTTTACCGTGGCAATCTCAAAGAGGTTCTGCACTTATTTGTGGTGTAGGAAAGGATGCAGCGTATTTACTTTCTGAAATCAAAAAAATAGATCAGTAGCAGCGACTACTGATCATCCATATGTACATGAATTAGGAGAGGTCAAACATTTATTAACTTTATTATAATAGATTTTCATAAGAATAAAAACTGAAAATTCTAATTTTGTGTTGAGAAAGTTTTTTGTATCGAAATATATAAAAGAATAGGGGGCTTTTAGTAAAAAGAAATATGATATTTATATTTTAACAAATTATGATATAGTTTATAAAGAATAGATTACCTGAAATATTATTTTATTACATAACAATCGCGTTTTGGGTTAAGAAAGGGGGAAATGATCGTGAAGTTTGATGATCAACGCCTACTAGGAGTACGATTAGGCTCTGTACTTGTAACAGAGGAAAATCAATATTTAGTAATTAAGAAAAAAGATCATTATGGATTATTAAATATACATAATTTAGAATGTACACATGTTGAAGTGCAGCTAGAACATATTGAAGAAATGTTGCAGGAAGATTTCCAAGAAAGTATAACGGAGATTATTGCACCAGAACATATAAAAATTGTTGCGAAAAATGTTATATAAAGAAAGAAGCTGGAAGGAACAGCTTCTTTCTTTATATTATAAGGATAACGTTTTTAAAACGTCACCAATAATCCCTTCCATTTGATGAACACCTAAGTCAGTGTTCGTCATAATAACAGCACCATTACCTCGGTATGGATAGCATACCATCATACATTGAAATCCTACGCCCCATCCAAGGGAATACATTTGTAAGTCTTCGTTAGAATCATCTAGAAAAACACCTAGTCCAGTCCATTTTGAGCAACCTTGAGGAGAAAGCATATCTTGTATTAATTTTTGAGAAAGTTTTAGTCTTCCCTTTCCTTGTAAGGAATGAATGATTTCAATTACTAAAGTTGATAAGTCTGTTGATGTTGTCCAAATATCTGAAGCAGCTGCGAATGGATAAAATGGATACTGCTCATTTGTAACGGTGCCATCTTTATTATGCCCACAAGCAAAGGCCGCCATTTTATTTATATCTACAGTAGAGAATACTGTACTATTCTTTAGCTGGAGTGGCTGAAAGATATATTTTTCTAGTAAAAGATTGAATGGTTTTCCAGTTATATCTTCAAGTAGTAGTTCAATAATACAAAAGTTTGCATCAGAGTAGTGAAATTCACTTTCTGGTGTATAAGTTATTTCTATCGGTACTGGGCAATATGATGTTTTACCAGCGAGGATTTCAGACATGTTTGGTCGCCCTTGTACAAGTGTAAAATGCTCAAAACTATTAGGAGGATCAATAATTCCAGATTGGTGACTTAATAAATTTCGCAACGTGACTTTTTTCTGTGAGGTAAATAGATTGGTAGGTATATTCCAAGATATGAGTTTATCATTTATGTCTTCGTCTAAATGCACAACTTTTTGATCTGATAACGTTAGTACGAGTATTGCGGTGATGAATTTACTAATAGAACAAGAGTTGAATATAGAATCCGTAGTGATAGTTTTAGTTGTTCCAGATTCAAGTGTTCCGAAAGCTGCCGCTTCGTCTAGTTTGCCATCGCGTATAATGGCAAGGCTTAACCCTGCAACGGAATATTGTCTCATTTTCTCATATATATTGTTACTTTTTAAGTTCATAGTGACTCCTTTCTTTAAAAAGACAGAATGTTAGTTCTATTATACAGTAGTAAATAGATAGAATGAGAGAAAAAGAAAAAACTTCATCTTTTATCGATGAAGTTTTTTTAGTTAATTCGAAGTGAATGTTTTAAAAAATTTGTCTCGGTACATGTACATAAGCCATGAGGTTGTTAGTAGGGAAATAATCATTTGTTTATTTTTAATTGGCGCATTGAAAACAAGCCAGCCAACGATATCAAATAATAAATGTAGTGCAATTGAAAGGACTACAAATTGTAGTAACGTCTTAAAAAATCTTTTCATAAAGTGCCCCCCTAAAATAAAAGGTTTTATTAACAGTGTTGTATATTACTATTATACATTAAATGTGTTTCGTGGTAAAATTTACATAAGTTAGTGAAATAAAACAAATGAAAGCTAATGAGGAGGAATAGTCATGGAATTTTGGATGATCATACCGATAGCGGTCTTTGGGTTTATTTATATCGTTGAAAAATTAAATAGAATCGAAAAGAAAACGGATGCACGTTTAAAGAGGATGGAAGATAGATTACAGCTAATTTCGAAAGAAATGGGAATTATAGATAGAGAACCTGAAATTAATAAAGAGTTGCGTCAGCTTATGGAAGAAGGAAAAACAGTTACAGCAGTTAAGAGAGTAAGAGAGGCTTTTGGTTTTTCCTTATTAGAAGCGAAGCAATATGTCGATAAATTATAAAAAAGATCATCCATTTAGGTGATCTTTTTTCATTGCACCATGCGTGTATTTACATAAGCAGCGATTATAAAGTGTCCAACTATAATGATAGGAAATACAATTTTTACATTAGGAGTAATGAAGACACTACCAATTGTGGCGATAACACCGGCAATTAAATTATAAAGACCAACTATTTTCGATAACTTACCTTTATCTGGCACACGGCGTTCGTTGAATCCTGATAAGAGCCAAGTGTATTGTTTTACTCCGATGAAATAAGCTAATGCAAATGAAATGATTGCCAGAATGAATAATGATGGAGAAGCGAAGAGAGTCATTAAAAACACCTCCGTTAAAGGGCTGTAAATAAATTATAGTATGAATGTTATAATTTAACAAAATTAAAGCGTACAAAATTTTGTACGCTTTTTATTAATGGTATGAAAAATATGTAAGAAAAGATGGAACAAACATTTGAGATGAATTGTCTAATATAGGTAATAACTATTTCGTTTGAAGGAAAGGGTGGAGAAAATGAAAAAAAATACACTATTAAAATTAGGGGTATGTGTTAGTTTACTAGGAGCAACTCAATTTATTAGTACAATTTCTTCTGTACAAGCGGAACAAAAGCTAGAGCAAAAAATAATAAAGAATGAGACAGGAACTATTTCAATTTCTCAGTTAAACAAAAATGTATGGGTTCATACGGAGTTAGGTTATTTTAACGGAGAAGCAGTTCCTTCGAACGGTCTAGTTCTTATTACTTCTAAAGGGTTAGTACTTGTTGATTCTTCTTGGGATGATAAGTTAACGAAGGAATTAATAGAGATGGTAGAAAAGAAATTTAAGAAACGGGTAACGGATGTCATTATTACACATGCGCACGCTGATCGAATTGGAGGAATAAAAACGTTGAAAGAAAGAGGCATTAAAGCGCATAGTACAACACTAACTGCAGAACTAGCAAAGAAAAATGGATATGAAGAACCACTTGGAGACTTACAAACCATTACAAATTGGAAGTTTGGAAATATGAAAGTAGAAACGTTTTATCCGGGGAAAGGACATACAGAAGATAATATTGTCGTATGGTTACCGCAATACAACATTTTAGCTGGAGGTTGTTTAGTAAAGTCTGCGGAAGCTAAAAATTTAGGGAATGTCGCTGATGCCTATGTAAATGAATGGCCTACATCGATTGAAAATGTGCTGAAGCGATATGGCAATATAAATGCAGTAGTGCCTGGTCATGGAGACGTAGGGGACAGAGGATTACTTTTACATACATTGGATTTGTTGAAATAAGAAACTGTGGGAATATAAAAGCGAGGAGAAACAATTTTCTCCTCGCTTTCTTCTAACTATATTTAAATGCGAAGCTATCAATTATGCCTGCATACGTTACTGAGATTTTAATTCCAAGTATACAAATACCAGTACCGTCATAATTGCTATAACAACGTAAGTAGCATCAAGCATTATAAGTGTTTTTAAAGTTTCAGTCATCCTAATTCACCCCTGGTATGAAAATATAACATAATCTCTTATCAATCAGATCAGAGATTATAAAGATAACAATGTACATGAAATTTCTTAAGTAGATTCTATATAAATATATCATATAAATAATGTAAACATTGTAAAGATAGTGTAAATGTATTGTAAATAAAGTGATTTTTCATAAAATCTTTAATCAAAAAATTGATAGTTCTTCAAAATGAAAAAAAGCTATTCTTTCAGTTGAATAATAAAAAGAAAGAATAGCTTTTTTGTATGTCTATTTTTGTTAACTTTCTAGTTTATAGTACGAAATTTTCATTTCGTACTATAAACTAGAAAGTTAAATATGTGATTCAGCAATAGTTTAGATATTTGAAAACCTGAACAATATGATTATGTAATGTTTTTTGGTGTCAATAAAAATATTATGTCAACAATGTGAACTGTCACAAATTTTTATATATTATTGTGATTGATATCACATCCCTTTTTCTCAATGGGTATTATGCTTAGGTTGTAAGGAATGATTGGGAGAGGGTGGGATGATAATGTTCTGTTATCAATGTGAACAAACGCCAACAGGCGGATGTAAAGTAATCGGTGTTTGCGGTAAAAATGAAACAATTGCAAGTTTACAAGATACGATTGTGTTTGGGTTAAAAGGAATTGCTGCTTATCGTACGCATGCTGCTCAGCTAGGGTATACTGATGCATTTGTAGATGCTACAACGCAAGAAGCGCTGTATATGACATTAACAAATTCTAACTTTAATGAACAAGAACATATTGATATGGCTATGAAAGTAGGGAAATCAGCTCTACGAGTAATGGAGTTGTTAGATGAGGCGCATACGAATCATTTTGGTGTTCCAGAGCCTGTTCAAATTACGCAAAACCATGTAGAAGGTAAGGCAATTGTAGTTACTGGTCATAATTTATTTGCGTTAGAAGAGTTATTAAAGCAAACAGAAGGAAAAGAAATTAATATTTATACGCATTCTGAAATGTTACCAGCACACGGTTATCCGCAGCTGAAAAAATATAAACATTTAAAAGGAAACATCGGTAAGGCATGGTATGATCAAAGACGTCTTTTCGAAAAATTTACAGGTGCCATATTAGCGACAACGAACTGTGTTATGCCAATTAAAGGGTCATACTCTGATCGATTCTTTTCATATGATATTGCCGGTTTAGAGGGTGTACAAAAAATTGAAAATGATGATTTTGCACCGTTGATTGAAAAAGCGCTTGAACTTCCAGAAGTACATATGGAGTCGGATGAGCAGTTAGTAACAGGGTTTCATCATAATACAGTATTATCATTAGCTCCGGAAATTATTAATGCAGTAAAAGAAGGAAAGATTAAGCGTTTCTTTGTCATCGCAGGTTGTGATGCTCCGGGAAAAGGCGGAGAATATTATCGTGAATTAGCAACTTCGCTTCCGCCAGAAACGGTTATTTTAACAACTTCTTGCGGGAAATTCCGTTTTAATGATGTGAGTTATGGTGTTGTACCTGGTACGGAGATTCCGCGTTACATTGATTTAGGACAATGCAATAATTCAATTTCTACAGTGAAAATAGCGGCCGCTTTAGCAGATGCATTTGAATGCGAAGTGAACGAATTGCCAGTTAGTATTGTCCTATCATGGTTTGAACAAAAAGCGGTTGCGATTTTACTTGGACTATTTAGTCTTGGCATTCAAGATATTCGCATCGGTCCAAAGGCGCCTGAATTTATTTCACCTGGCGTGCTTGATGTATTACAAGAAACATTCGGTTTGAAACTGATTACAAATGCAGCGGAAGATATGGAAATGATGTTATCGTAACAAAAGGATGATCTGTCTTATTAAGAAGAAGAGCTAGCCTATAGTGCCTCAAAACAAAAATGTAGAATTTTTGTTTTGGGGTATTTTCTTTTCTTAGCGGGGTCGGTAATGGTTGATTTTAGAAAAATATAAAAATCGAGTTGACATTTACATCTACTCAGTCATACAATGTAGTTGTAATAGGTAATACTGAGTAGTGTTGTTTTTCAAAATATTTTCAGTAAACGATAGGTAAAAGCGGATTTTAGAAATAATTTGAAAACTAGTTGACATCCACAACTACTTAGTCATACAATGTAGTTGTAATAAGTAATACTGAATAGTGTGGTTTTACTCAAAAGCTATTCAGTAAAAATTCGCCTTAGTACTCTGTGATACTGAATATAAGTCAGACAGAATAGGGGGTAAAGGAGGATCAGGACATGGAAAATTTAACTGAAATGCTGAAAGGTTCACTGGAAGGGTGTGTACTGGAAATCATTAGCCGCCGTGAAACGTATGGCTATGAGATTACCCGCCACCTGAATGATCTTGGGTTTACGGAAGTCGTGGAAGGGACGGTTTATACTATCCTCGTACGATTAGAAAAGAAAAAGCTTGTGAATATTGAAAAGAAACCATCAGATATGGGACCGCCTCGTAAGTTTTATTCATTAAATGAGGATGGCCGTCAAGAGCTTGAACTGTTTTGGAAAAAATGGGATTTTGTATCTTCAAAAATTAACGTCTTGAAGTCAAACTAGCCTCATAATATAAAATGTTCCGGCTCATATTTGGAGAGTTTCTTGTTCTGCTTTATAAAAAAGGAGGAAAATAAGATGTTGGAAATGTTTAAAAAATTAATCGGTGATAAAAAAGAGTACAAAATGATGATGGCACGTGTTGGAGCACTGCCAGAGGACTATCAGTTTGTGTTTAAGAAAATTCAAAACTACATGTGGAATTTCTCAGCGGGTAATGGAATGGATATGCTGCACATACAGTATGAATTAATCGATTTGTTTGAAGCTGGTGCAGCGGAAGGCAGACAAGTGCTTGACATTACTGGGGAGGACGTAGCATCTTTTGCTGACGAACTAGTAGCAAACGCTAAAACGTATGTCTCCAAGTATCGTGAAGATTTGAATGAAAGTATTATGAAGAAATTGAGAAAAAAATAAATGCAATTAGTAATACCGACTGATTAGCTGGTTACAAATGTGAATTGCCGCCATCGCTATTCAGTTATATTTTTAAACCACTACTAAGTAATACGGATTATCAGTGATACTAAATAGAGGGTGTAGGTAATCAATTTTAATAAGGGGGAAAAAGTATGAGCAATGCAGCGATTTCTATAAAAGGGTTAAAAAAATCTTTTAAAGATAAAGAAGTCTTAAAGGGAGTGGATTTTGAGGTGCAGCGTGGTGAAATTTTCGCGCTGCTAGGCTCAAATGGAGCGGGAAAGACGACAACGGTCAATATCCTTTCGACGTTAATGAAACAAGATGATGGTGAAGTAAGTATTTGCGGTTTTGACGTCCAGCGTCAACCAGATCATGTTCGTCAAAGCATCAGTTTGACAGGACAGTTCGCTGCTTTAGACGGCATGCTAACTGGAAGAGAAAACTTGATAATGATCGCCAAGTTACGTGGTGTTTCCAATCCCGCTCAAGTTGCTGACAATTTACTTGCAAGATTTAGCCTGACAGATGCGGCCAACCAGAGGGCAGATCAGTATTCCGGCGGTATGAAGCGCCGGCTTGATATCGCGATGAGTTTGATCGGGGCGCCAGCAGTTATTTTTCTTGATGAACCGACGACTGGACTTGATCCGGAAGCGCGAATTGAAGTGTGGGATACAGTCAAGGAACTAGCTGGCAGCGGCACAACGATCTTGCTCACGACTCAGTACTTGGAGGAAGCAGAACAACTGGCGGACCGTATCGCTATTTTGCATGGCGGAAAAATTATTACGACAGGTACTCTTACTGAACTGAAAGAGATGTTCCCGCCAGCAAAAGTAGAGTATATCGAGAAGCAGCCGACGTTGGAAGAAATTTTCCTTGCGATTATCGGTAAAAAGGGGGAGATGTAAATGAAAAGCAAAACAGGGGTATTACTAGGGCGCTTAATGCGTAATATTATGCGAAGTCCGGATACAATTATTACAGTAGCGATTACACCGATTATGATGATGCTATTATTTGTTTACGTATTTGGCGGGGCTATAAAGACAGGAACGGATAACTACGTGAATTATTTATTGCCAGGAATTTTGCTAATGGCTATCGCATCCGGTGTAGCTTACACCTCTGTGCGATTATTTACGGATGTAAAGAGTGGGCTGATGGCACGTTTCATTACGATGCCTATTAAGCGCTCATCGATATTGTGGGCTCACGTTTTAACCTCTCTTGTTGCTAATGTTCTTACTATAGTGGTGGTTATTCTTGTTGCACTCTTAATGGGCTTCCGTTCTAGTGCTACTATTCTAGAATGGCTTGCAGTAGCTGGAATACTGGGAACGTTTACGCTAGCGCTCACATGGCTAGCTATCATTCCAGGGCTGAAAGCGAAGTCTATGGAAGGGGCGACAGCGTACTCGTACCCACTCGTTTTTCTTCCATTTATTAGTTCAGCCTTTGTACCTACTGAAACGATGCCAAAAATTGTTCGTGCGTTTGCAGAGAATCAGCCTGTAACTTCAATCGTGAATGCGATTCGTGCCCTATTATATGAAGGAACTGTTGGCAATGATATTTGGATTGCACTCGCTTGGTGCGTAGGCATCATGATCATCTCTTACTTTTTCGCAAGTAAAGCATTTAAACGTCAGTTAGGGTAAGTGAATTAAGTCATCCGAAATTATATATATTTTTGAAAAAGCACGGGAGATTTTCCGTGCTTTTATTATGTATTGTGCTCTCATGGTAAAAAATATGGGCAACTGGTAACAAATTAAACTCAATATTTTTGGGTTTAAGCGATCACTGCTTATGGAGAATATAAACATAACCGCTCTTGCAAATCGTATAATACCTCTTCAGGCATTTCCCTGATTGTAATATCTTTTCCTAGGAAGAGTAACCAATTTGTTATCTCTGTCACTTCATCGGAATTGTTAACATTGATAAATGTTTTTAAAATGGCTGTAGATTGGTAAGGATTTGTATAAGAAATTGAAACTTTGAAAGAGTGGTATTTTTTGAACTGAGCAATCGCTTTTGCTCCTAGTTCAAGTACAAGGTTAATTGCTTCGTCCTTCTTACTGAGCTTTTCTAAAATCTTTTTCTTATTTAATCTCTTTTTCGGCGTGTACGGTTCAATATTGATGACGTCATCGACAGGAAACATCAGCTTCTTTTCTTCTTTTAAGTCAAATCCCTCAAGGATCCAATGGCTTTTTTCTTGATAAAGGTGTAATAGGTAAATTGGATAAGACTTGATTTCTTCTTCTTTGACAGTAATCAATAAATGTCTATCCGAAAGAAGGATTTGAATGAGTTTTTCTAACATAGGATGGGGGAGGTCAGAAAGCTCAAGTAGATCGGGATTATGAGGGTTAGTCCCTTCAAAAAGCAAGATTTGATTTAAAAGAACAAGGTCATCTTGCTGAGTTTCGGAGATGAGTCCTAGTAGTTTTTCGGCTAAAGATTGGCGACTCTTTAGATAGGGAAGTTGTTGATTTCTTGTAGCCATAAAGGCAATAAAAAGAGCTTTGACTTCATTATCAGTAAAGCGAACAACGGGCAGGATAGAGTTATGCATAACAAAATATCCACCAGTTCTTCCAACTTCAGCGACAAGTGGCATGCCCATAGCTTCAATTTCTCTAATATCTCTAATAGCTGTCGATCGTGATATGTTAAATTCTCGCAGGATTTCAGTAATTGTAAAGTGGGAGCGGTTGTTGATATACCGCATAATTGTATTAATCCGTTCAACTTTTTTCATTGGAGTCTCCTAAACAGTATCATTTTTTGACATGATTTAAAGGTATTATAAACGTATCAGATGAAAAGATAAATCATTTGATTCATTTTAAAAAAAGGAAGGTTTTGAATATGAAAAATTATACAATTGAAGAAAAAGATAGCTTTATTGTGTTAGGTATTGGAACTGAAATTAAGAGTGACTATACAGACTTTGCTGGGATCAATAAAGAAAAGGAAGACTTTTGGGCGGCTGTTAAAGAAGATGGAAGGCTGAATACTTTAAAAGCTTTGGCTACAAACGAATATATTTTTTCTGTAAGCGAAGCGGTGAATAACAAAATGATGTATTATGCTGGTGTCATGACAGAGGCACAAATAGAAGAAGAGTCTAGAGTGATCCAGTTTCCGAAGGGAGAATATTTAGTAGTGAAAGGAGAGGACAAAACGGCTGAAGCGCTAAGTAATAAGCTGACTGGCATCGCCTTCGGTCAAGCTTTACAAGAAGAAAAAGATTTTGCTTATGTTGGTGGGCCAAATACAACGGTTGAGATGGGACAGAGAGACGGCTTAATATTTGGTGAAATGTGGATTCCAGTTGTTAGGAAGTAAAGTGATAAAAGGTATGAATATGGAAAGTAGAGGCTAACAATATTGAATTGTTGGTCTTTTTGACATGAATAAAATATTCATATGCTGCTTCACATGATGTTCTGGTAAAATGGAATAAAAGGGGATTATTGTAAGGTGGTGGCGAAATGAATATAAAAAGGCTATTTGAGCTATTCATAGTAGTGTTTGTTTTTCTATTCCTTCATGTAAGCACATATACCAATGAGAAATTTAACGATAAATTTGGTTCCTTTACTTTCGTTGTTTTATTTCTTATCGTTTATATCAACGCTATTTTTATAGAACGATATTTTGCTGATATACAAAATTGGGTTCGAAATATCACAATTTGTGTTGCTTTGTTAGTAGTTGCTGTAGTGTCACTATGGATAGGTTATTTTTAAATCCTTACTTAAGAGAATGAGAAGTATGTGATTACCATACATTTGATCCGATCATATTACTTAGCTGCATCGCCTTATATTAATCTTTTCTCTACTCAATCATGATAAAATGTACAATAGGAAATTTTATGTAACATAAAGGGGGAAGATTCATGGTCAGCTTTAGTACTTTGTTAGCCTTTGCAATAGTTTCACTTAGCATGGTTTGTTCACCTGGGCCTAATATGATTTATCTTATCTCTCGTTCCATTACGCAGGGACGTATGGCAGGATTTATTTCTCTCTTGGGTATTATGCTTGGATTTGTAATTTATATAATCGCAACCATGTTTGGACTGACAGTTTTATTCCTTGCAG
This sequence comes from Bacillus sp. CH140a_4T, assembly GCF_008923725.1. Lineage (GTDB taxonomy): Bacteria > Bacillota > Bacilli > Bacillales > Bacillaceae_G > Bacillus_A. Next base: position 784,213 of record NZ_WBPF01000005.1, on the reverse strand, counting down.
TACCCGCTGTCTACGAAGCAGTCAAGTGGGCAGGTGCTGCTTACTTGCTTTGGCTCGCCTGGAATTCGATAAAACCGGGTGCTACTTCTATTATGGAACCTCGTACTATTTCTAATGAGCCACCACGGAAATTATTTCTAATGGGACTTATGACTAATCTTCTAAATCCAAAGATTGCTATTTTGTATGTGTCACTTTTACCCCAATTTGAAGATCCTGAGAAGGGATCGTTGCTTATACAAGGTGCAGTTTTAGGCCTTACGCAAATCACTGTTAGTTTTATAGTTAACCTTCTAATTGTGTTTACAGCAAGTAAAATTGCTACATGGTTTGGCACACGCCCAACGTGGCTACGAGTACAGCGTTGGCTTATGGCAAGTGTCTTGACAGGGCTTGCTGTACGTCTTGCTTTTGAACGTCGACAGTAGGAGTATCTAAAAATTTGAAGGTCTAATTTAATGTTACGGCAGGAATGCCATTTTTTATTTTAAGGGTAGGATAAAAAGGGGAGGTATGTGAAAAATAGATTGGTTGTATGCCTAATATACAACGTCTAAAAAGCTCCCTTTGCTAAAAATTATTCACCCCTCTCATAAATAGAAGATCATTTTTATGAGAGGGGTTTATTCAGTTTAAGTCTATAAAAATTGAATGGAAGCAATGCAAGTTCTCACTTATTTAGAATAAGAGAAAAGATGATGTTTTATTTGTTCAATAAAATACTGATGGTGTATATTATCGTTCGATACTCGACTTGCCATAATAGCGCCCTCCATTGAAGATGCAAGAAAAGAAGCGAGCGATATAATGTCCATATCTTCTTTAAGTTCTTGTTTCTCTATTCCTTCTTTTATGAGAGAAGCCATTAACATTACTGTATCATCATAACCCTTTGCTGCTGCTTTTTGTAATTCTGGAAATACTCCAGTACTTTCAATTGCGCTATTAAGCAATGGACAGCCTCCAGCAATAGGGGGATTATTAGCTGCATCTTGATATATAAGGAAAATGGCAAGGATTTTATCGATTGCTGTCTTTTTATTTTCCATTAGAATGGGAACACATTAATATTCTAGGAAAATACCGATTTAGTATAAAAGAAATTGCATCATTAGACTCCCTACAATCACTACAAACAACTTAACAGTAAAAAGTCAATTATTCTCTTAGAGTACCGGAAATCGGCTTTTTCTTATGAAATTTTGCTTAGCGTACGAAATTCGCGTTTTGATGGTGCTACCCCATCTCTATCAAGCTAAGAAAACAAAATTCCTCCTAAAAAGAAAAAATACGCTATTCTTTCTCGAAAATCACAGGAAGGGATAACGTATTTTTTGCTTTATGGATAATGTAAAATCTTAATTTGACGGCGATGTGACGTGCTCCCTATATAATTGATTCATGTTTATTCATTATCCGTGCAAACTTTTTTATCTATTATTCTTTATAAATTGCAAAATTTAAAGCAAGCAAAGGAATTCTATTTTTTATAAACAGGTGGAATGCTTTGTGGAAAGTTGAAAATATCTTCTGGATCGTATTTAGCTTTCACTTGAGTCAATCGTTTGAAGTTTTCGCCATAATATAAATCTGACCATTCTTTAATTGAAAGATCTGGTGTGTTAACGTAGACACCTTTCGTAAAAGGAATCAATGCGTGACGAAAATCTTCTACCCAGCGAATCCCTTGTGCAGCTCTCTCAGGTTTGTCCCACGTGGAAAATAAAACCATATTCATTAGAGCTTTTCGATAAAAATAAGCCGTAGCTTCTTCGGGTACTTCAGACACATTCCCACCTAAGCCCTGAAAAAATACGGAAACAGTAGAATTAGGTGGAGCTTGACTTATAAAATGTTGAATCGTAGCAATACCTTCTTCAGGTAATAAAGAGTCGAGAAAAGGTGCTACGCTTTTAAATGGAAAAGGAGTTGCAGGTTGATGATTGGATATTAACGTTATAGATTCTAAATAAGACAGTTCTCTTATGTCTACCTTTATAGGTGATCCAATTTGGAGAAGTGGTTGTATCAATTTCTGTAAGTCTGTAACTGAGCCATGAAAAATCCCATGCATCAACAAGGGAGATGTCTTTTCTGACGACAATAATAATGTGGGGGTAAAGCGTTTATCAGAAGTAGGTAGAGTATACTTTTGCCATTCCTGTATAACGGCTTTTAAATCCTGATGCCCCCAACTTACTTCAACAAAACCAACAGTCTTAATTTCCTGAGTACGAAAGCGAAAAGATGTACAAATACCGAAACTCCCCCCTCCACCACGTAAAGCCCAAAATAAATCAGGATGCTCCTGATCATTAATTTGTAATACACAGCCGTTAGCATCAACCATTTCTATTTCTACTACATGATCAAGTAGTAGTCCTAATGGTCGAGAAAGAATACCTTGCCCGCCACCTAAAGCTATTCCAGCGATAGCTGGTTTAGGACAGACACCATTAGGAATAGCTAGTCCTTCTTTCCCAAGAAGCTCAGCTAAATGGAGATTTTTACAGCCAGCCCCTACTGTAACAGTTTTTGATGTTGGATCTATTTTTATTTGATTTATCTCACTGACATCAATTACAATACCACCATCTAAAACTGACAAACCTTCATAATTGTGACCTCCTGAACGTACTCGGATAGGTACGTTATTATGTAATGACCATCGTACCGCATTCACAACGTCTTGAGTATTTTGTGCAAAGACAATAACAAAAGGGAATCTATTAAAGAATGTGTTAAACGATTGACGTGCTGAATCATATTCTGCTTCACCAGGTGACACAATACGTCCTGTTAAACTTATATCTTCATCATAGTGCATATAGAAACCTCACTTTCCTTGCAAGAATTTTTAATGCTATCATGTTAATAGTATGTATGTGAAAAAAAGTAAGAACCGCCAATTATATTGGTGATTCTTACTTTTTTTCATAAAATCAAACCATTCTATTGCGCTTTTCAATCGACAAAAGCCGTTTTTGAGCCTTTATTGTTACTATATGGGGTAGTGACGCATGCCTATCAACCTAAGAATTCAGAAATATTCCAAAACAAAAAAGAGCTTTTTTGTTACAAATTAGAACAAAATCTTGTTCTGGGGGTACTATCTCTAAAAAAATTGATACTATTATCCTCGGAAGAGCTTATACAACAGCGATATGAAAAGTATAGACAAATAGAGAATTATAAATGAAAGTATTTAAAGTCCGTATTACATTTCGGAGGATTCTCGCAAAAAAATTCTAAATATTTTGTAAGTAACCTCTTGAACTGGGATATGCTGATACTATTACTCTACAAAAGATGTGTGATCGGTATGGAAAAGGAAAATTTGTTCAAATGGAAGCATTATCAACCAGACATCATCTTGTTAACGGTACAACCTTAGTTTTCGTGATTTGATGGAAATGCTAGAAGAACGGGGTTTATCCATTTCTCATACGATTCCGTTAGGAATATATGTGCTTTATTCTACTGTATTTTATTTTTGCACCAGAACCACTTGTTTTACCGGACAAATCTGTCCAAAGCGAGAAAGAATTTATTCATAAATTGTTTGGCCTAGCTTCATAAGATAGAAATGAAAAGGAAATTGCTACTCTATGTTTCTAACTAACATTTTTGCACCAGAACCATATAAAAAGAGGACGAATAGTTACGTCTTCTTTTTATATGGTTATATTAGCTACAAAATAATATCATTTAAATAAATCTTCTATTATATTAGCAGGGGATAGTGATAGAAAAGTGTGTTCCTTTTCCTAGTTCACTTTCTATCTCTATATCTCCGTTTAATTCTTTAATAATACTGTACGCAATCATAGTACCAAGCCCAGTACCTTTTTCTGTTGTTGAATAAAATGGCAAGGCAATACGTTTTATTTGTTGGGAAGACATTCCTATTCCTGTATCAATGATATCAATTACAATATTATCTTTTATTTTTTGTATATTTATTTGTAATACGCCACCATTTTTCATAGCCTCAATTCCATTTTGTATGATGTTGGTTAGACATATTTTTAATTTTTCAGGATTAGCATTTATGTAAAGGGAATCTGTTGTAATATGCTGTTTTATTTCAACATTATATGAAAGAGCGAGTGGTGAAATATTATCTTTCACTTGATTTAATATGTAATTAATATCTAGTTCCTCTTTTATAATATTTTGTGGTTTGGTTAAAGATAAATAGTTATTAATAGTAGATTGTATTTGCTGCATTTCAAGTAACATAATTTCTAAGTACTTATCTTGAGACATCTTAGCACTCTCATCTTCATTTAGTAATTGAGTGAATCCACGTACCGTGGTCAGTGGATTATGAATTTCATGCGCGATCGATGCAGCTAGTTCGCTAGCTATATAAAATTTTTCTGCTCTTTGCATTCTTTCTTTTATTTTATATTTCTTGATCATTCCTTCTATTAAATAAACTGATAATAATACTGTGAAAATATTTATGATTATATAATTGAATAAAAATTCAATGAGAGTAGAGTCAATTTTACCACCTGTATCTATTTGCGTTACAATACCACAGATAGAAAGGGAAGTTGTACATATCAAAATAAGTAAAATACTTAATAATATCTTCTTTTCCTTGAAATAAGTAGGTGACAAGTAACGAAACATGATTGTAATAACAGAAATAATAGTAAAGATAATAAATGATGGGAAGACTCCGCTTCCACCTAAGTAAAATCTATAAGAAAGATATAAAACTCCAATACAAATAATGCTCTTTGTATTTCCATATAGAAAAACTAATATAATGGGAATAAAACGTAAATCATAAATGAACCCAGCGTGTAAATGAAAAGGAAAAGTCATACAAAAAATAATTGCAATGGAGGAAAGTACAGAAATTAATATATTATTACATGCCATTTTTTCTTTATGTTCTAGCCAAAATACTTGGTAACTAAGGATACAAATAATAATAATAAATGTATTTAATAATAGTGTAGGAATTCCCATAGTTTATACCTCTCTGAGAGTTTGTAAGTAGGATTATGTCTGTGTTTAATCTAGGTGTTTGATTTTATTAGATTATCTATCTTTAAAAAAGAAAAGGCACTTGAAAAAGTGCTTTTTTACCATTTATATTAAAATCGATGAGGAAGATAGAATAAAAAGTTACTTTTACTTATGAACAAAAAAATTGAAAGTTTGTATAGGTAAAAGATGAAGCAAATTACTGAAATAGTTACGTTTCTCTGGAGTGAATATTCCGAAAAAACATTGTGTATGGCGAAATCCATTTTATAACCTTCGCCATATTAACATGCAACTTATTAAATTACAAAGAAAAAATTAAAAATTATTATTTTTTTGTTATTTTAATTTATTTAAAAACGTAAAAGTATTCAAGAGGTTACCATTGAGATGCTAGGGTACTTAGACCAATATTCGAACTTTGTAATAACGTTGTTACTTTTTTTGCTAATATTCTTAATACTAATTTTAGTATAATTAACTAATCGAAAGTTCTGATAATTATTTGCATACCCTTTTTTTATATCATTTTATATTAAATACAATGATATTTATTGTCACATAATAATGCAAATTTCCAGTAAACTAATAGAAAAAATCCTATAAAAACATAATTTACAATCTTTTATATAAACATTGCAGGTGTAAATGGAATAAAATTTCATTATTAATACATAGATTCAATCTGAAAATATCTGTTTACATATTAAAATATCTTTGTAGTGGTCCTTCATGCCAAGAATCGTTTCCGTACTCCAACTACCGTTATTCTAGTATTTTACCAAGTTTCTTATTTTGTTAAGGTATCCTAATATCGTTACTTTTTTAAAAATATAATATTTAAATATTATGATTTATGGTGGATGTTGAGAAAATAAATAATTTGTAAAAATAATATAATATTTGTAACTTTATGTCTTATAATATGAAATATCTTCGTTGTGATTATTTTAAATATTTGAATAATACATCAGATTCATTTTATCTAGGGAGGTTTTAAAATTGGGGAGAAGAGTTGTTAAAAGAGTTTTTGCATTATTATCAGTACTAGCATTATTCTTTAATGTGTTTCTACCGAGGGCAAATGCGGAGGTTATGACGCATGAAAAGTATTCAATGAACTGGAGTTATAGCAACAGTTTAGGAAAGGATATCCGAACTGAAATTATTAAAAATTCAAGCGGTCAAATTGCTTATTGTTTAACTCTTGGCTTAAAATCACCAAATGGTGAAGATCTTCCTGAAATGGGAAAAACAGATAATGTAGTATATAGGGTTCTATTAAATGGTTTCCCACAAAAAAGTATAGAACAACTGGGAGTAGCTAATAAGAATGAAGCACATTATGCAACTCAGCTTGCGGTTTGGAATGCATTAGGTCAACTTGATGTAAATGAATTAAAGCATGAAAATAAAAATGTTGAAAAAGCGGCTAAGACAATTATTAATGCTGCAAATACAAGTGAAGATACTCAAGATATTTTTATGAATGTAATTCCTGCTGAAAAGCAAAAGGCAGAATTAAAGGGTGAGTTTTTTGAAACAAACCTATACACAGTACAAACAAATGCTAAGAGTGGTTCTTATAAAGTAGTAGCGAAAAATGCACCTAATGGAGTTAAAATTGTTAGTGAAAATGGAGAAGTGAAAGATCAGCTTTCACTTGGGGAAAAATTCCGTATCCAAATTCCTAAAGATATAAAAACAGGTGAATTTAATCTAAGTGTTGCTGCAAATTTAACTAAAGTTCAAGCAATTGCTTATCGCGGTACTGATACTGTTCAGAATGCTACAGTGCTACTAGAAAGAAATGAGGAAAAGCTTAGTAGTGACCTTGCAGTAAATTGGGAAGCTGCTGGTTCTTTAAAAATTAAAAAGGTTGGGGAAAATGGAGAAATATTAGCTGGTGCAGTATTTGAAGTCTTTAATGCAAATAATGAATCAGTTGGAAAAATAACGACGGGTGCTGATGGTACTGCAGAATTAAATAACCTACCAATTGGTACCTACACAGTAAAAGAAATTAAAGCACCAACAGGTTATGTTTCAGGTGATAAACCACAAACTATTGAAGTTAAGACAGGGGAAATAGGAGCTGTTCAAGTAGTAAACAACAAAGTAAAAGGTAACATCGAAATAAAAAAACTTAGTGATTCAGGTAAGATGTTGCCTAATGTTGAATTCACGGTCTTTACTGAAGATGGAAAAGAAGTGAAAAAAGTAGTAACAAAAGAAAATGGAATTGCAAATGTTGATGGTCTTACGTATGGTAAATATTATTTCTTAGAGACGAAAACACCTAATGGATATATTGGAAATAAAACAAAGTATCCTTTTGAAATTAAAGAGCACAATAAAACACTTACTTTTACAGTGGAAAATACAGAAGTGAAAGGTAGTGTGAAATTACTAAAAGTAGATAATGAAGATATCAGTAAAAAATTAGAAGGTGCAGTATTCGAGCTAAAAGATGCAAGCGGGAAAGTAATTGGGGAATATAAGACAGATAAAAATGGTGAAGTTAACGTCAAAGATTTAGCGTATGGTAAATATTCATTTGTAGAAAAGGCTTCTCCAAATGGTTACGTTCTTATTACAGAACCAATTGTGTTCGAAATAAAGGAACATGGAAAAATTATTGAGCTATTAGCAGTTAATCATCTTATCAAAGGTGATCTAGAAATTACAAAAGTTGATGTAGCTGATGGAAACAATAAGCTTCCGAATGCAGAGTTTACTATTTATAATGAAGCAGGAAAAGAAGTAGTTAAAGGGAAAACAGACGATAAAGGTATTGCGAAGTTTGAAAAGTTACCATTTGGAAAATACACATATAAAGAAACTGTTGCACCAAAAGGTTATGTATTGAATGAAGAAATATTCTCTTTTGAGATCAAAGAGAATGGTCACATCATTAAACATATTGTCAAAGATGAAAAGATTCCATCAGTAAAAACAACAGCTACTGATAAAACCGATGGTACAAAAGAAATGCACACTTCTAAGTCTGTAACAATCCAAGATAAAGTGGAATACAAAGACCTACAAGTAGGTAAAGAGTACACTTTAAAAGGTAAATTAATGGATAAAGAAACTAATAACCCATTAGTTGTAAATGGTAAAGAAGTAACAGCTGAAACTAAGTTTACACCAAAAGAAGTAAATGGTTCTATTACATTAGACTTCACATTTGATGCAACTGGTTTAGAAGAAAAAGAAATAGTAGTATTCGAAGAGTTACTGAAAGACGGAAAAGTTGTTACTACACATGCTGATATCAATGATAAAGGTCAAACAGTTAAGTTCGTTAAGCCATCAGTAAAAACAACTGCTACAAACAAAGCTGATAGTGGAAAAGAGATACATTCAAAGGATTCTATCACAATCCAGGATAAAGTGGAGTACACTAACTTAGTTGTTGGTAAAGAGTACACTGTAAAAGGAAAATTAATGAACAAAGCTATTAACGAACCATTATTAATTGCTGGTAAAGAAGTAACAGCTGAGACTAAATTTATTGCAAAAGAAAAGAATGGTTTTGTAACATTAGACTTTACTTTCGTTGGTGCTGAACAGCAAGGAAGAGAAGTAGTTGTGTTCGAAGACTTATTACATGAAGGGCAAGTAATTGCAACTCACGCTGACATTAACGATGTAGGTCAAACAGTTCGATTTGTAGAGCCTTCAATTAAAACGACAGCTACAAATAAAGCTGATGGTTCTAAAGAGTTAGACGCTTCTAAAACAGTAACTATCCAAGATAAAGTTGAATACAAAGACTTAATCGTGGGTAAAGAGTACGTAGTAAAAGGTAAACTAATGGATAAAGCAACAAAAAAACCATTATTAGTAAATGGTAAAGAAGTAACAGTAGAATCTAAGTTTACTGCTAAAGAGAAGAATAGTTCTATCACACTCGATTTCACATTCAATGCTTCTGCATTACAAGGTAAAGAAGTGGTAGTGTTTGAAGAATTGTATCAAGATAATGTCTTGGTAGCTATTCACGTTGACATCGAAGATAAGGGTCAGACAGTGAAATTTAAAGAAGTAAAACCGGAGCAACCAAAATCAGAACAGCCGAATCAAGATAAAAATACTTCAACATCAGAGCAACCTAAAGAGCAACCACAACCTAAGAAAGAAGTTCAATCTAAAATAGGATGGTTACCGCAAACAGGTGCAGACCTTACAAGTTGGATCTCTATGGCTGCAGGTGCATTATTGTTAATTGTTGGTGGAGTGATTTTCCTAAAACGTAAAAATGCATAAAAATTAAAAAATAAGCACATCTGTTTTTTTACAAGATGTGCTTATTTTTATGTTAATAATTTAGTCCTATTTACAGTATTTTAATCTATTTGATTATTTTTGAGTTGTTGTAATAATTCCCTGTTTTCTTTTCCTTAGCTTCCAAAGTGTCAGCTTCTAAATTCACTGTGAGACAAAATCCCTTAGCTATTTCAAAAGGTCTCATAGAGAACTGGGGGATATAATGCTCTTTTTTTACAAACTGTGTTTTTTCTGCCGTGATAAAGCAACAAATCCTTTCCTGCTATCATTATAGAGATAATTTTATCAAAAAAAGAGAGCGTTATCTCTTCAATTTAGATAAATGGGACACAAAGTAGTATGGTGTGACAGAAGTGGCTTTGGCCTTACTGAAATGTTAAAGGGAATTTTCATTCATATAGATTGTTTTAAAAAAGGTGCGAAGTCAATTCTATGACTTTGCACCTTCATATTTCACTTGAACTTTGTTTAAGCGCGTTTATCTACTCATTGTTACGCGTGAATTGCGTTTAAAATCGACACTTTATTCGTAGTAAATAATACATAATTTTGTTTTACAGTTCTAATTAATATACGATCAGTTGTCCCATATGCTGTTCCGATACGGATTGCACTTGGTTCTTCAACACCCGCATAGGTAGCATCTTCGGTAACCTCGATTACATCACGTAATGGAATCGTGACCTCCGCAAATTGCCATGAAATAATTAACTCTTCTTTTGTTTTTTTGACATCAATACCTAGCATTATACCAAGACCTTTCTATAATAGAATGCTACACTTCTCATCCTATTATACAAATTTTTAGATTATTTTTCTACATGTATGAATAGAGCTGATATTTTAAGGGTGTCAAAAGAAAGGGAAGATATACTATCAATCTATTAAGGAATACGTTATGAAGAAAAGTTCACAGGGAATTAATATAGATTTGATATGGTTGAAGTATGATGAATGAGTAACAGTAGGAGTTGCAGGAAGGAAATGAATGATGAGACTTAAATTAGTAGGAACCTTAACTTGTATAGTAGTAATGTTAGGTATCTTTATCATTTACACCAATATATCTATTGGTAAAGAACCATATAAGACAAACTATGAAACTAGTGAAAACTCCATAAATAAAGAAAAAAATAGTAAGCAAAATAGGACTTCAAATAAGATAGCAAGTTCTTTTGCTAGTGTACAGGCTGTAGTAAATAAGGAATATGGTTTACCCGAAGACTATATGCCAGAGGATTTAGTTGTACCAAATGTACCGTTCTCATTTAGTGGAACGGTAGAAAAGAGTCATCTTCGTAAAGAAGCAGCGGAAGCATTAGAAAAACTATTCCTTTTAGCTAAGCAAGATGGGATCCAGTTGAATGCTGTTTCAGGATTTCGTTCCTATGAGTATCAAAAAGGTCTGTATGCCAACAATGTTAAAAAGAAAGGGCAAGAGCATACGGATCGCTTCTCTGCAAAGCCAGGGCATAGCGAACATCAAACAGGGTTAACGATGGATGTTTCTTCTAAAAGTGCGAACAATGAACTAGAGCTATCCTTTGCGAATACGAAGGAAGGAAAATGGCTGAAAGAAAACGCGCATCGTGCAGGGTTTATCATTCGTTATCCTAAGGGGAAGGAAAGTATTACGGGTTATGCATATGAACCTTGGCATATTCGCTATGTAGGAGATATTGCTGAAAATATATATAAGGAAAAACTGACTTTAGAAGAATATATGAATCTGTGAAAATAGAATTGAAGAGTTAAACTGTATTCATTGTTTGTGAATGCTACTTTTTCTATTAAAAAGCCTAATTTCTCAATGTTTTGTAGAGAAATTAGGTTTTTTTCACCACTTCATTAGAGTTTTTTAGGCTTCGTTCGTTGGTATACTTCACACAATATTATAAAGGAAATAGAACTTACTGAAGATAACATATGAATGTTTTATAAATGTATCAAAAAAGTGAACAAAATCGTTATTTTGCACAACAAGGTAGTCAGCTTAATGAAATAACTGCTTGTAAAAAAAGAAGCCCTACAGAAAATATTACAGAGCTTCATCAAGTTGAGTTATGTCGTATTCACAAGGGATTTTAACATGATATTTGTGTTGAATAAACTGGTAAATGTGTCCAAGTAATTTGGAGCTATTTTATAAAAAAAGAGAAGCGCTTAATCAGGATGCTCCTCTTAATGCCAATACACAATAACTATCCCATTATACTGTATAAGCGTAAAATATTTAACAACTACCTTCATGGTAAATATTTCATTTTTGTCTTAGTACCTTTAAATCACGAAAAAAGGTTCCGCTGTTTCCAACAGAACCTTTCCTAAAATGGCAAAGAGTAACTCTTACCTTACTCTTTGTTCATATACTACAGGAGTATTAATGAAAATCCAAGGCTCCTTATATTGAGAAATAAAGAAGAATCATTATAAAAAAATTATCTTTTTTCATAAATAAAAGAGCAGCTAGCAAAAACTAACTGCTCAATATAAGGAGATACAGAGAAAACTAAATGGATTTTGGCATACAGCCTATTAACATTATGGACATAATATTGATTTTTATTCGAAGGAATTCATGTTTTACAAATCAGATTATGATAGTCGATATTCTCCATATTGACCAGAAAAGAACCAAGAATTCTAGTGAAATTCCAAGTGTTCTTTTCCTAGTTTTTTGAAATTCTTTTACTAAATAGCCAATAGCGCTAATTGCTAGAAGAATGAAAAGAATAAGTTCTAGTGTAACTGGCATTTGATCTACTCCTAATCTATTATTTTAATTTATTATATAACGATTATAAGATATTTTTGTGGTTAGTGGTGAGAAATTAAACAAAACCATCTCTTTACAAAAAAAGGTCCTGTTGTTTCCAACAGAACCTTTCCTAAAATGGCAAAGAGTAACTCTTACCTTACTCTTTGTTCATATACTACAGGAGTTTTAATGAAAATCCAAGGCTCCTTATATTGAGAAATAAAGAAGAATCATTCTAAGGAATCTTATCTTTGTTATTAATATAAGAGCAGTTAGCAAAAACTAACTGCTCATCTCCAAGGGGGAACAAGGAGAAAAATCTAATGTCATCTATATTATTGACGGAATATTGAGTTTTACTCATAAAAAACTACGTTTAACTTAATGCATAACCCACAATCAAAGTTAGTGTTAAAAACACTGATAATAACAATGTTAGTAAGACTGTTGCTACACTCCTAAGCATCGCAATCCAATTATTCATCTTAGAAAATCCTATAATGCCAGAAAAAAAAGTTCCTATTGTTAAAACTAGTAATATAAATAAAGGGTGAATGTGTAATGAATCCGTGAAAAATTTGAATAATTCAAGTGGAATTTCAAAATATAAACGGAATAGTCCAACGCTAATCAAAAAGTATATAAAGGACCATAGATTGAGGTTATGCTTCATAGCTTTCTCCTATATTTTCAAAATAGTTTTACTCAATTTTAATGGGAAATAAAAGAAAAAGATAGAGGTTATAAAGAAGAATCAATTTTTTAACAAAATAATCCTTTTAATAGAAAGCGAGGAATAACAATGGGACATGGATGCTTTTATCTTTGTTATATAGAAATTATACATTAAACATATATTTATAAGCGCTGTTACGACACGCTAAGGAATAGTAATAAAAAGATGAGGCCAATGAAACCGTATAAAAACCAAAAGAATCCTAAGATGGGGAATGTTTTATGAAAATTAAGCATGGTAAACCTCCTTGGGTATATAGAGGATTATAATATATCGTTGGTCTATTTAGAAGAAAAAACATAAATTAGTACACATTAAACGTGAATTTGAACAAAATGGACATTTTAAAGTAGCGAATGCGCTGCTTTTTTATTTTATCAAATAAATTGTTCTTGAGTAGAAATGAAAATAGGGGTTTGCCTTAAACATTTATTATTAATCAAGAATATGAGTATAGAAACAGGTCTAAATTCAGTAATGGTGGATGGGATTGTTATGGACATAACTCAAAGTGTGGTAAGAATAGTGGTAAATGGGAAAGACCTTCTGTTCACTTCAGTTCAAACCTCTGCATGGAATCATGGACCTGTAAATGATTTAATCGTTTCGACGAATTAGAGAGTGAATGAGCTTTATCAAGTCATGTGGTCACAAGTAACAGTTACGATCTCGGTGTATTTTCTTCAAGGGGCGGACTTAATGAGATTCGCTTGGATCGCTGGAATTAATGAACGTGTAACGGGAGAATATATATCATTTCATTTGGGGATAAGAAGAATTCAAAGTAGCTTAACAGCTGTTTTTTTATTTTGCATAAAAAAAGGAACCATAATAGGCTCCGGCTCCTTAATTTGATTCAGAAGTTGTGTAGTTTTTCTTGATGATATCTTTTATGTTGATAATTAAGGATATAAGGAATCCAGCAGCTAGAATACCGTTTACCCAGTAATATGTATTCCCGGATGTAAATTTATTATAAAAGGAATCGATATTATAATACACTAAGCCTGCTGAAATGACGGTAGAGATTACTAACGTACCAAAACTTTTCATGACGCCTTCCTCTGATTCTGAAATTTTAGACTTTTAATACAATTATACATTTAAATAAAAAGGTTTACAAAGGAATTACCATAAGGAGGAGTTATAACGAGTTTCTTCCAATTGATGGTTTTTATTTTTGAAAAAATAACTATTTTATAAAAAAAATTTTTTGACCCCCATAAAATTATTTGTTCTTTCGAATATATATAAGTAGAAGAAAACAAATGAAAGAAAAAGCTAAAATTACCAAAAATATAGCGAAGAGTTATTCAAAGATTGCAGCTAAAATAGAAAAGAGCAAGTGGCATTGCAAAAGAAAACAAGAAAGCAGTACAAAATACAGACGTCACTTTAGTACAAGTGGAAAAAATAGTCATATAAAAAATCGGCCTCGAAAAATATGAGCAACAGTAAGAGGACAAACCAAAAGAAAAGTACTAACAAAATGTGGTTGAATGGTCACTTGTTTAGTGGCCTTTTTGCTATTTGAAGGAGGCTGGGAGATTACTAGTGTTGAGTTTAGTAATGAAGATCCTAAGAAAACCGAAAATAGAAGATATCGTATGTGACATACAAAACAATGGAGGAGATAAGGAAGCATTTATCGTACAGTATCAGCCTTTTATTAAAAAATCAATATCGTCTGTCTGTCGCCGATATATTACAGAACAGGATGATGAATATAGTATTGGGTTGTTTGCATTTAATGAAGCAATTGAACAATATTCATATAAAAAAGGGAAATCTTTTCTAGCGTTTGCTAATCTTCTTATAAAAAGAGATGTAATTGACTATATACGTAAGGAGTCTAAGCATAACTTTGTCTTTTTAAAAGAAGATGAGCAAGAGGAAATATTAGAAATGCAAGTATCGCTTACGGAGTATATGAAAGAGATGGAAAATAGTAACCGTAGGGAGGAAATTCTTCATTTTCAAAGTGTGTTAGCTGAGTTTAAAATCACATTTTCAGAGCTTGCTAAAGAATCTCCTAAGCATCGTGATACGCGTAAGCACTTAATAGAAATCGTGAGGATTATTATAAAAGAAGAGGAAATGATGGAAGAGCTGTTCCGAAAGAAAAAATTACCGCTTAAACATATTGAACCACGAGTTAGGGTAAGTCGTAAAACGTTGGAACGACATAGAAAATACATTATTGCAATGTGTATTATTTTTGCAAACAACTATACATATATTCTTGATTACATAAGAGGGGAAAAGCATGATGAATAAAGGAATTGTAATGGATATAAAAAAACATAACGTAGTTGTTTTAACTCCAAATGGAGAGTTTATTACATGTAAAAGAAAAGCGCACTCATACATGGTTGGGGAGGAAATCTCGTTTGATGAAGAAGAACAAAGGTCACCGCGTTTTACAATGCCTCCTTTTTTTAAGCCTGCATCAATACTTGTTACTTGTTGTCTATGTGTGTTTCTGTTTTTCTACAACCAACCGGAAGAAAAAGCTTTTGCTTATGTTTCAGTTGATATAAATCCAAGCTTAGAGGCGAGTGTAACGAAGGATTTTCGTGTTATAGATTTGCGAGCTTGTAATGATGATGGAAGGCGTATTTTAAAAGAAATGAAGCAATGGGAAAATAAACATGTGCAAGACGTAATACGTACTATTATAAAGCTGAGTCAAGAGGATAAGTACTTAACGAATGATAAGGAAGTTATGTTAACAGCTGTTGCAAAGGACAAGTTGCTTGAACCACAGTTGGAAAAGGCTATGCAGCAATTAAAGAAAGAGTATGAAATAAAACATATTACAGTCGAATATCAAAGCAGTACGATGCAAATACGGGAGGACGCCAAGAAAGCAGGAGTTGGAACGGGCGTTTATATAAAACAAGAGAATGAGAAGCAAAAATCGCTTACTCCACCTGCACCGCCGTCTAATCAAGAACAACAAAAGTCATCTTCTGATGCATCATCGGATGTGCCACCTGTAAAAGAAGAAAGTAACGAGAAGAAAGAGTATATAGAACAAAAGCAATATAAGGAACAGCAACCGAAGCAAATAAAAGAAAATAATGAGAAGCAGCAAGGGAACAATGGAAGAGGCTCTCAAGGGAATAATGGGAGTCAGCAAGGGAACAATGGAAGAGGCTCGCAGCAAGGAAATAATAGAACCCAGCAAGAGAATAATGGTAGAGGGTCTCAAGGTAATAATGGACATAAGCAAGAGGAGAACAACGGAAGAGGCTCTCAAGGAAGTAATGGAAATCAGCAAGGGAATAACGGAAGAGGCTCTCAAGGTAATAATGGGAATCAGCAGGGAAACACCGGAAGAGAATCACAAGGAAATAATGGGCACCAGCAAGGGAATAACGGAAGAGGGTCCCAAGGTAATAATGGAAATCAGCAAGGGAACAACGGAAGAGAATCACAAGGAAATAATGGGCACCAGCAAGGGAATAACGGAAGAGGGTCCCAAGGGAATAGTGGAAATCAGCAAGGGAATAACGGAAGAGAATCACAAGGAAATAATGGAAATCAGCAAGAGAATAACGGAAGAGGATCGCATGGAAATAATGGGCACCAACAAGAGAACAATGGTAGAGGGTATCAGTAAGAAAACCCCTACCACATAATATCGAGTAAAAGAAAAATCTATAGAATTGGGAGGAATCCCTCCATCTGAAGATATTTTTTAATGTTTTTTTAAAATGGCGGACATAAAATCGTATATCCTTTCGAATTATATATATGGATATCAATAATATTTATATAAAAGGGGAGAAAAATATGAAAGAAATGTATGAAGAAATCACTGAGGTATTGAAGGTATTAGCGCATCCTGTCCGTTTATCATTAGTAAAAATAATGCTTGCAAAAGGTCCTATTAACGTAACGACAATGTATGAAATGTTACAAATGCCTCAAAGTACAATTAGTCAACATTTATCAAGACTAAAAGCTACGAAAGTCGTTACAGGTACTCGGAAAGGGTTAGAAATTTATTATGAAGTAACGGATAATCGTACAAAAGCGATACTGTTAAGTCTGGCTTAAAGAGTGAAGGTTAGACTTCAAAATGAAGTAAGCCATTCGCGACTATAATTCTCTTGTTAATATTAGTCGTATGCATTGTTGTTTTTAATTTGTTTCATGCACTTCTTTATTTGGGTTTTGCCGTATCACTATCAAGCTAAATTTTAAATGGACTGTAAAATGAAAGTTTTCTTATTAAGGTCTTTTTGTTAGCTTGATAGTGATGTGCCATTCCCACTAGTATGTATAGAAGTTCATAGGTTTTATTAGTCATGTAATCTTTTCATTTGATGATCTTTTCCCCATTCACATAGTTCATCCATAATTTGCATTAAAGATTTCCCGTATTCGCTTATGGTGTATTCAACCTTTGGTGGTACTTCTTGATATACAGTACGATGGATAATCCCATCAGCTTCAAGTTGCCGAAGTTGTTGTGTAAGAACTTTTTGCGTAATGTTGGGGATTTCTCGTCGGATTTCATTTGTTCGCATTTTTCCATCCATCAAAACACATAAAATATGAACTTTCCATTTTCCGCCGATTACATCGAGTGTCGTTGCAATTGGGCAGTCTTCATTTTGATTCATATAACACCTCCACAGGTACTTTAAGGTTCCTATAGCACTTTAAAGTACGTACTTTTCAATTATATGTGACTCATTCATACTAATACGTAAAGGATTGATTAATTTATAAAGGGGATGGAAACTGATGAAAACACTTGTAATTGTAGCACATCCTGATATTGAAAACTCAAAAATTAATAAAAGATGGATTGAAGAACTTGAGAAATATTCGGATGAAATTACGGTGCATGAATTATATAAAGTGGCACCAAATTGGGAGTTTAATGTGGAAGAGGAACAAAAGCTGTTAGTGGAACACGACCGATATATATTTCAATTCCCGTTCTACTGGTACAGCTCACCACCATTATTGAAAAAATGGTTTGACGATGTATTAACATATGGATTTGCTTACGGATCAAAAGGAGATAAAGTGAAGGGGAAAGAGTTTGGGGTAGCTATTTCTATAGGTGGATTAGAAAAAGACTATGAAAATAGTGGAATTACGATGGAGGAGTTAACGAAACCATTTCAAGCTACGTGCTTATATACAGATATGAAATTTATACCTTCGTTTTATTTATACGGTGCTGAATATAAATTAAGTGATGAAGAGATTGATAAAAGCGCACCGGAGTATGTACAATATGTGATGAATAAGGAGTATTCTAATATATAAGAGGAAATAGCCATTTACTTGTTAAGTAGATGGCTATTTTTATTGGATTTATATTCACTAAGTGTAATCTTTAGTAAATTAATAGTTAATATGGTAAAATAAAAACCTAACATATATAAAGGGGAGTTTTACTTGAGAACGATGCAAAAATTATTACAAAAAAGAGCAATGCAATCACCAAATTTGGAAGCGCTTGTAGGGGGAGAGAAAAGGTATTCGTTTCAGCAGTATAATGAACGAGTAAATCAGCTTGCACATTATTTGTTACATAATGGTGTGCAAAGAGGAGATCGTATTGGAATACTATGCAAAAATAATCACCCGTTTCCAAGCATTATGATGGCAAGTTTAAAAATTGGAGCGGTATGTATTCCGCTAAATCATCAGCTTACTGTTTATGAACTAGAAACGATTGTAAAAGAAGCGAAATTAAAAGTGTTAGTTATTGATGAAGAGTTCCATGAAGCTTTAAATATTGATGCTGTTAAAGAAATTCCTTATGTAATGAAAACGACAATAGAAGGCTTTGGTTCATTTGAATTAACATTACAAGGACAGCCAAGTACAGAGCCGAACGTAGAAGTTCATGAAGATGATGATGCGATTTACTTATTTACTTCAGGAACGACTGGACAGGCGAAGGCATGTGTCATTGGACATAAAAACTTACATCATTATTTTGCTGAAATCGCGGGACAAAGAGAATTTCCAGTAGGTGAACGCTTTTTATCCGTGCATCCATTGTTCCATATGAGTGGCGTGCTTTCTATTTTAAATTGCATTTATCATGGCGTTACGATGATTTTCTTAGCTAATTCGAATCCTACTCTCATTTGGGATAAGATTGAAGAAGAGAAAATTACGACGATGCTTGCGTTCCCAGCTGTTTATAGCTACATGCTAGATGAGCTAAATAAAAAAGAACGAAACATTTCAACTTTTAAAGTGGCACAAAGCGGTGGTACAAAAGTGCCAGAAACACTTATTCAAAAATATATGGAAAAAGGAATATATATGGTGCAAGGCTATGGGAGTACAGAAGGTTGGGTTGTCACTTCATGGCATCCAATGATGGGAAAAGAAAAGATGTCTTCTGTAGGAAAAACACTTAAACATGTAGAGCTGAAAATTGTTCATCCAGAAACAGGTGATGAACTAACAACCAATGAAGTTGGTGAGATCCATGTAAAAAGTCCATACATGTTTAAAGGGTATTGGAATAATGAAAAGGCGACAAAGAAGGTAGTAAAAGATAGTTGGTTTAACATGGGCGATGCTGGCATGATAGATAATGACGGATTCCTGCATATTATGGGAAGATATAAAGACGTTATCATACGTGGTGGTGACAACGTATATCCAGATCAAGTAGAAGATGTTATTCATGAAATACATGGTGTTTTAGAAGTTGCAGTAGTTGGGGTTCCGGATGACTTTTGGGGTGAGGTTCCGACAGCGTATATTGTAAAAGACACGCAAACGTCTTTAACGGAAGAAGAAATTATACAGCATTGTCAAGAGAAACTAGCAAGTTATAAAATACCAGAAGTTGTATTTATGGAAGAATTACCGAAAAATGCTTTAGGGAAAGTGTTGAAGAGGGAATTAAGAGAAGGTGTACTTGTAAAATAAAAAGTGATTAGATGATGAGGAATCCAGTTATGCAGTGAGCATGACTGGATTTTTGTTTGTAAAGAACATAATAATTTACTAGATTTTGTATTTTGTGTAAGATAATAAAGAATATTCAATCATTAATTAAAGGAAGAGATATAAATGAAGCTGCCGCTATTACAAATAGAGACAGAGAGACTTATGATTCGTCCGTTCCAAAATAATGATTATGAAAGTTGGTTCGATGGATTTCATAAGAGGTTACCATCGCAGTACAAATATGACGATGGCTATCAAGTTATGGCATCATCAACGAAAGAATGGTTCACAGAATGGATAAGAGGTTTTGATGAAGCAGCACATCGAGATGAAATGTATGTATTAGGCATTTTTCGTAAAGAAGACGGGGCTAACATTGGAAAACTAGAGCTGATAAAAATTTTACGTATGGACTATCAATGGGCGGTGATGGGGTATTCCATACATAATCAATACTGGAAAAATGGATATGGCATGGAAAGTGTGAAAGCTGCGTTATCGTTATTTTTTAATAGTCTTCATTTTCATAGAATTGAATTACATATACATGTTGATAATGAGCCATCCGTTCGTATCGCGGAAAGAGCGGGTTTTTCTTTTGAATGCAAGAGAAAGGCGTTTTCTTTAGAGAATGGGAAGTGGATGGATTTTCTTATTTATTATAAAAATAAGGAGATGGAAATATGAGAGTGTTTATTACAGGTGGAAATCGAGGCTTAGGGTTACAGTTAGTCAAAGTATTTCATAAAAATGGGCATATCGTTTATCCGTTAGTTAGAACTGAGGCTGCGGTAACGCAATTGAAGCAAATGTTTAGTTGTAGATGTTTTCCTATATTGGCAGACTTATCGATTGATGAGAGTACGGACCAAATTAAGAACCAGCTTGCGGAATATACAGAGTATTTGGATCTAGTTATAAATAACGCTGGAATTACTGGAAAGGAGACTGAGGTTTTACATACGAATTCAGAAGAGTTAGCGAACTTATTTAATATTCATTGCTTAGGTGTAATTCGAGCTGTAAAAGGTACATATGTAGCTTTAGAGAAATCGGATCATCCGAGAATAATAAATGTATCCTCTCGCTTAGGATCATTACATAAAATGGCGAGTAAAGAGTTTCCGCAAGGTCAATTTTCCTATTCCTATCGAATTGGTAAAGCTGCACAAAATATGTTAACACTCTGCTTACAACAAGAGTTTGAGAATAAAGGGATTTGTGTAACGGCAATTCACCCTGGAAAATTAAAGACTGATATTGGTGCCTTTGATGCGAATATGACTCCGGCTGAAGGTGCGCAAAATATATATGATTGGGTAATCGATTCAAATGAGGATGTTTCAGGGAAGTTTATTGAGCCGGGCGTGGGTGAATTGAAGTGGTGATATGCGATCTTGTAATCATTCAGAATTTATTTGGCTCGTCTAAAAAAGTATTAAATGGCTTACCAAATGCAGTAACGATTGAAGAAATAGAAGAAGATGCTTTTTATAACTTAGAAACTTATAAAGAGACGATAAGTAGATTTGAAGAAATTTGTTTTAACTGGGAGTTAAAAAGAGCGAGTATTGTATTAGACAAAAGGTTTAGTAGTTATAACTCAAGTGCGAGGATTTTGCTTAATGCTGGTTTTTCTTTACATGCAGAAAAGATAGAAGTGTGTAGAGAATTAGACGATGTAGAGGCGCTTGAAAAACAATTTACATACCGTTCAATAGGAGAAACGTTATCGGAAAAGGATTTTAAATGCATTTGGGAGCAATGTATGTTGAACTCAGGAAATCAAACTTCCATTTTAAATATTGATGAGCATTTTTATTCAGTACAAACAGAGTTAGGTAAAGGCTGGGAGAAGTCATGCATTGTTTTTTATGGTAAAAATGAGCCAATTGGTTTGTCCATACCGCATATAGAGCCTGGAACGAAAAGTGAAGGACGATTATTTTACTTTGGGATAATGCCTTATTATCGAGGGAAAGGAATCTCTTCCCAACTGCATCTTCAATCTTTACTTATGTTAAAGGAAATCGGCGCTACTTATTACATTGGAAGCACACATACTTCAAATGAAAAGATGCAGAGGATATTTTGGAGGAATAATTGTTCGGTGAAAACAGAGATAGAGCTTTATTATAAAATTTTTAAAGAAGGTTAAAAAGCCCGGCATTTTGCCAAGGCTTCTCTTTATCTGTTCAACACTTCAATATACGAAGCATCTCCAGTTGTTCTTAAAGCAGAGCGGAAGTTATTGTTTTCTAACGTTTTAGCGACTTGTTGTAACTGCTGTGCATCATCATGATGGATAAGTAAGCTGTCAGCACCGCTTTCTTCTATATGAATGTGTTCAACATTTCCAATGGCATCATGTACAGCTTTTAAAAATTCAGGTTTCATAGTGACCTCCTATATGTATGTAACGTTGTTGTTATTATTTCCTTATTTTTGAAATATAAAAGTAAATGAATTTTTGTTATATTAAGATTTTGGAAGGGGTTTCCTATTTGTTTGTCAAATAATAGTAAAGTTGTCTTTCGAATTGAAGGAATCTTCGGAATTAAAGGGTGAGGGAATGGACATTTCAATAATCGCTGCACAACTAGTTAAGGAGAAAGTTATTTCGCGTTATCCGAATAACGTGAAAGCGTTGAACGGAGGAACGACAAGTACTGTATATTTGTTGGACGAAAAATATGTAGTAAAGCTGAATGAAGCGGAAGTAATACGTGAAGAAGCTCATTTTCTTTCTTTTTATGAGGGTAATACTTTATTTTCAAAACTTTTGTATAAGGAACCTTTACATACTTATATTGTGTATTCTTTCCTTGAAGGTAGTACTTCGTGCGAACAAGGATATAAACGAAGTAGCTTCGTACACTTGTAAAAGAAGTTATCAATAAGTATAAAATTGTTCCAGAGGCAGATGTCTGGGGATGGAAAGAAAGTCCGGTTCAATCTTGGAATGAATTTTTAACGACAAATGTGATGGGAGCTTATGAAAATGTAAGACGTTACATAAGTGAGGAGGAGTATAGAAAGGTTCTTAAACTAGCAAATAGGGATGCCGGAGTAAATCAGCCATTTTTATTACATGGTGATTTCGGATTTCATAATTTTATATTTCGGCAGAATAGGTTACATGGGGTAATTGATCCGTTACCAGTCCTTGGAGATCCTTTATACGACTTAATTTATGCGTTCTGTTCAACTCCTGAAGATGTAACGAAAGAAACGATTAATTATGTGATGAAACAATGTGTCTTTTATAAAAAAGAACGAGATTTGTACGAGGAAATAGTCATAGGATTATATTTGCGTATAGATACATGTTTGAGACACCACCCGAAAGATTTAGAAGATTACTTAGTAGCTTGGCGTTATTGGATGGGCGAAATCAATCCGGCTTTATAGTACAAATAGTTGGGAGAGATAATGAAATGAACATAGCAGAAGCAAAAAGAGATTTAGCACAAAAAACGAAGAGAGGAGTTCCTGTTATAATAGCTGGTATTTTATTTTGGATTGTAGCGAGTGTAACTGGTGTTCTTCTTTCAGAAAAGCAAGTTGTGTGGGTGTATTTAATTGGTATGGGATGTGTATTTCCTTTCGGCTTAATAATAGCTGCTATATTGAAAATTGATATGTTTGCGAAAGGAAATCCGCTAGGGACTTTAGCGGGAGTAATTGGCGGGATAAATGTATTAAATATTCCGTTTGTATTACTTGCCTATTTTCAATTTCCAGAGTGGTTACCTTTCGTAGTGGCAATGTTAATAGGTGTTCATTTTGTACCGTACGTATGGATTTATGAGAGTAAAAGTTATGGTTTATTGTCAGTAGGGACTGTATTCGTAACGTCAGTTTGCGGGATTCTTTTTGCAGACAAGGGATTTACTGTCATTCCATTGTCAGTTACAGCTGTTTACTTACTGACCCTAATCGGTTTATTAATTGAAAATAAAAAAGTAGATCACTATCAACAAAAATCAGCTTAATAAAAATATAGGGATAGGGGGAATTATTATGAAAAATTTCGTTTGTACAACGTGCGGCGTACAGTATGCGGCGAGTGTGGAAGAACCAGTAAGTTGTGTTATTTGTGATGAGGAGAGACAATATGTGAATCCGAAAGGGCAGTCTTGGACGACTTTAGAAAACTTGCGAACGAGTGACACATATAAAAATGAAATGATAGAAGAAGAGCATGGACTTTATAGCATTACGACAAAACCGAAATTTGCGATCGGTCAAACGGCATTTGTCGTAAAGACGGATTCCTATCGTTTATTATGGGATTGTATTACTTATTTAGATGAAACGACAATTGAGAAGATAAAAGAGTGGGGAGGGTTAGATGCGATTGCACTATCTCATCCTCATTATTATTCAACACAAGTAGAATGGGCAGAAACGTTTGATGTACCAATTTATATACATGAAGATGATAAAGAGTGGGTAGTACGCCCGAGTAGTCGTATTATTTACTGGTCTGGGGAGACTTTACAATTAGCGGATGGAATTACTATTCATCGTCTCGGAGGACATTTTAGTGGCGGTGCTGTATTACATTTGGAAGAAGGAAATGACGGGAAAGGTATTTTATTAACAGGTGATATTATTCAAGTCGTAGCGGATCAGCAGTGGGTGAGTTTCATGTATAGCTATCCAAACTTAATTCCCTTACCGGCAAGAAAAGTGGAGGAAATGGCGAATCGAGTGAAGCCATTACAATTTAATCGTTTATATAATGCTTTTCACGGAGTAGTGAAAGAGAATGCGAATGAGGCAGTGGAACGTTCTGCTGAAAGATATATTAAGGCGGTAGAAGGAAAGCTATTTCATACGTAAAAGGAGAATTAGCTCTATGAAAACGTTAGTATGCTTCGGTGATAGTATTACAGCTGATGAAAAAACGGTTTACATTTTGGCCGACAAGGTTATGAATATGTAGAGGAGTTAATTGGTAAAAAGTTAAAAGGGATTTTGTAAGAAGCAAAGTGTGTGCGCTTTGCTTCTTTGTTCGCGTATTTCCTCTTACAATGCTGCTGTGTTCAATACAGTAGCTTTAATTGTGCTAAATATATTTCATAGTAGTACATGTAGGAAAGAAATGAATAAAGTGAAATATAATTAGACCGTACCAATCGGGTTATTAAGGGGAGCCGACTTCGACCTACCTTTTTTGCTCTTGCCAAATTTTGAGGCGGTGACTCAAATAGCGGGATAAAATGTACTTTAAAGAAGTAGTTAGCCGTAATACTATGAGACATTCGTACAAAAGAAAATGATTTGCTGTGCTAATGGAATGCATCCAAGACTTAACAGTTGATTAATTGAACTGTAAAGTTTAAAATTACAGTATAGTTTTTAGAAGTGAGTTGTTATTTTTGTGAAAAACAGATAAATTAAATATTCTTGAATAAATAATATAACGTGTATTTCATTCTAAACTGTAATTTTTTTTAATACATTTCAATTATCTATATAATAATTTTAAAAAGTAAAGGAGTGTGTGTAAAATATGGTGATTTTATATACGTCAGCAAGCTGTAGTTCATGCCGAAAAGCAAAAGCATGGCTTGAAGAACATCAAATTGATTATACCGAAAAAAATATCGTATCAAATTTGCTTACAGTTGATGAACTGAAATCCATTCTTCGTTTAACTGAAGATGGTGCTACTGAAATTATTTCAACTAGATCTAAAATTTTTCAGGAATTAAATATAAATATTGAGGCGCTTTCGCTTAATGAGTTTTATAAATTAATAATTGAGTATCCTCAAATGTTACGTCGTCCAATTATGCTGGATGAAAAAAGATTACAGGTTGGTTTTAATGAGGAAGAAATTCGCAAATTTTTACCGCGTAGCGTTCGAACATTTTTGAATGTTGAATTGCAAAAAATGGCTAATTAATAAGTAATATTTTGAAAGGAGGAAACAGAAGTGATTGAAGTACGTGTTACAGTTAATTATAAAGATAGAAATTATCACACAAATGTTATTGTGAATAAAGATACGATTTGGACAGAAATTAAACAATTGGCAGAAGAACAAGTTAAGAAACAGTGGACAGTTTAAATTTATTTGTAGCTTAAAAAGCTAATTGAAGATAGGAGATATAGAGGAGTTCTGATAGAATATAAAGGGATTTATTTTTTTATGCTAAGCATGCTTCTTATATATTTTAACGTTTGACTAACCTATCTGTAATATTTATGGCTACAGTAAGTTACTAAGCGAGAAATCATATTTTTTATCGTAGGAGGACAACAATGAACAGCGACTTTACTTTGGCCATTCACAGTTTAACTTATTTAGCTTTACAACCAGATCGGATGTCAACAAGTAATGCTATTTCCGAAAGTGCAGGTGTTCATCCCGTGCGCATTCGCAAAGTGCTAAGTTTGTTAAAAAAACATAAGTTTATACAATCAAAAGAGGGAACTGGTGGAGGCTTTATTTTTGCCCGTGATTTAAGTGAAATTAATCTTTGGAATATTTATCAAATAACCTCTGAAGGTGCATTGCAGCCGAAGTGTCCAGAATCAAATGATCAGTGTATTGTAGGTTCGAACATGCGGAAAGTTCTTTTTGCTATTTTCTTAGGTGCGGAAGAACATCTAGGTGAATATTTGAAGAATTATACAATGAAAGAAGTTGTTGACCTTATTAATCAAGAACGTTAAGCGGCTTAATTATTATGTAGCCGTTAGTTCTTAAAAAATAACTGTAAATAAAAATATTACAGTTGGATTTAGTTTTTATATCTTTTTTATCGTAACAAAAAATATTTATAAGAAGGTGAAAAAGTATGATGTCAAATAATAATCATGTTTTAAAAGTGGGAGATTGGGTTCGTGGAATATCAAATGAGGGTGAATTCATAGTTGGTTACATTGTATCACTTGATGAAGTAGAAGATGTAGTTACAGTTAGCATTGTGAAACGTGACGACAAGTACACAATGAATGAAGCGATTTTGCTTTTTAGTAAACATGTTAACAAACTCCCTGAATCAAAGGTAATCAATAAGGAACAAATCCTTTATCTTATAGACCTTGCATTATTAACAGGGGATGAAGAATGGTTTATTGAGCTCTCAGCAAAATTAAACTCGATAAAAGAGCTAGTTAATGAGGGATTTTAAAGATTATATTATTCATTTTTAATAGGTTGGATCGTGTAATAATAGCATCTAAAAGGAAATGAAATACAACTCATTTATTACAAACATAGAAACATACCTGAAGAAGAGTTGAAAAAACTACAATTAAGATGACATTGAAGTGATTTGTTTGCTCCCTCCTAATAATGATAATGATGTAAATGAGCTGTCCATATGGGCGGCTTATTTTATTTTTTCGTGTAGCAAAATGTGAGCGGTTCTCTCGTTACCGATCAAGTTGAAAATGTATATGAATGCAACTTCTGTAATATATATCCTGAAAATTGGTTTATGCATTTGAAGAGATACTCTTTTTAACCACATTAATTATTTACTAGAATATCTTTTTTAAATCAAAATAAAATTTTTCGGTAAAGAAAGATATGAGTATTTTTAAAATGAGTAACTTAGATAAACAATATTTAACTGTGTTTTTTGCCGAACAATTCCGTTTTAAGTGATAGGAACAAGGTTTACATGCTAACTGTAAAATATTATCCATGTAAAATTATATCCAATTAATATTTCTGAAAATATAAAAATATTAATTTTATAAATATACACGTTATAATGAGGGCGTCGAGAGAAATTTTATTATCTCTGGAGAAAATATAAAAAATGCGATTATTAGTAAGAAAGGTGTGTGGTTAGAGGCGAAATGTATGTAAAGTGCTTCAGTGGCTTGTGTAATCAATACCATAAATGCTGCCGAAGCTATTAAAGTGATGTATAGAATTGAGAAAGAAATGCCTCATAAATGAAGAGAGGCCGGTTTAACTGAAATTACTGTTACAAGTAATTTAGAGAAACCATCAAAGTAATACACTGTTATTAGAAATGTTGCAACGTATTTATGAAGTCTATTCAATATCGTTCTCTTAAGCGGTCTTTATATAAAGAGCGGATATTACGAGTGAACTTTTTTGTGAACGCTAACATTTATGTTAGGACGCTAACTAGCGAATGTTTCAATTTGGATTCATTATGATGAAGGACATACAATGTGGGGCAACTTGTAAGGAATTCATTATCCAAAAAGGTGAATATTTGTTAGCAATAAAAAGAGACGCAGGAATAGATACAAGGGGGAGTTATTATATGAACGGAAATACTGCAAAGAAAATAGAAGTTCAAGCTGAAAATACCGCACTAAAAAATGAGCAATATGCAGATCCGAAAAAGTGGCATAAGCAGGATACTACATGGGCATTGAGCCTATTTGGAACTGCAATTGGAGCAGGGGTGCTCTTTTTACCGATTAATGCAGGTTCAGGTGGTTTATTATCTTTACTACTAATTACATTGCTTGCATATCCAGTTATGTATTACTCACATAGGGCGCTTGCTAAAATGATATACGCTTCTAATTCTGCTGATGAGGGGATCACAGGTACAATTAGAGAGTATTTCGGAAATAAAGCAAGTATCATTTTTAACATCGTATATTTCGGTTCAATTTATACAATCGTACTAATGTATTCGGTTGCGCTTACAAACACTGCAAGTAGTTTTATCGTGCATCAATTGCACATGCCAGAGCCTCCAAGGGCCATTTTATCACTTGTATTAGTTCTTGGTCTTATCGCTATACTGAATTTTGGTCAAGATATTACTGTAAAGATCATGAGTATGCTAGTGTATCCTTTCATAGCTTCTCTACTGTTTATCGCAATATCTTTAATTCCACAGTGGAATACGTCAATGCTTAGCTTTTCAGCTGTTTCTACTACTTCAACAGGAACAGGATATTTTGGAACGATATTGTTGATTCTACCAATCATCGTATTCTCATTTAATCATTCACCTATGATCTCATCATTTGTTGTGAAACAGAGATCTACGTATGGAATAGAAGCTACTGATGCTAAATGTGCGCAAATACAAAAAGTTTGTTATATCATGACATTCGCTGTAGTTATGTTCTTCGTTTGGAGTAGTACATTAAGCTTGACTCCAGAGGATTTAAAAATGGCAAAAGAGCAAAACTTATCAATTCTTTCATATCTTGCTAATGAACTGAATTCACCTGTAATCACGATTGCAGCTCCAATCATTGCTTTTGTGGCTATTACAAAATCTTTCCTTGGCCATTATATCGGAGCATTTGAAGTAATGCGTGACATGATTATTAAGTTCGGTAAATCACGTGGAAAAGTAATTGAAGAAAAAACAATTAAGACAATCGTCCTTACTTTTGTTGTATTATCATGCTGGTTTGTTGCTTATACAAATCCAAGTATTCTTGGACTTATTGATTCTCTAAGTGGTCCATTAGTTGCTGCTATCTTATGTCTATTACCGATGTATGCAATCAATAAAGTACCAGTACTAGCTAAATACAAAGGGAAAATGAGTAACGTATTTGTTATTATTGTAGGTGTACTTACTGTTTTAGCAAGTATTAAATCATTATTCTAATTCACGATTGTTCGTTCTAATATAAAATAGAACGATTTTGGGACAGGCTTCTCCGTTTGGAGGGTCTGTCCCTTTTTAATGCGTTACAGTTTTATCTTATTGATTTTATGAGATATTTCCGCATAATTGTAGCTAAGGGAGATGATTTCAAGTTGAGTAAACTGAATATTAGCACGACAGTTTCAGGAGATATAATTGTTACCCGTCTAATTGGCAAGATTAAAACAGATGATGTGTATGAATGGTTTAATGGTTTCGAGCAGGTTTGTCAGCAATTCATTTCCGAGGGGCGGAAATACAAATTGCTGGTCGATAGAAAAGGATACATACCAGATCATTTTTCTGTCCAAAAAGCATGGAAAGAGAAGTTTTTCAATGAAACGATTTTGAAACACAGTAAGGCAATTGCTTTTCTTCTTGAAGAAGGAGAGGTACTGAATTATTTACAACAGTCCAATACAAAAGAATCTGTAAAATTTTTTGAGGATTATGAACAAGCATTCCTTTGGTTGAACGAATATCCTATATGAAATTATTAGTGAACCGGTTGCTTAAGCAACTGGTTTTTTTATGTTTATAAGTAGTATCCAGAAGAAAACTTCTATACGAAATGTTTAGCGCTAGAGGACATACATTTTTAATACGTTAAATATAATTCATAATAGCACCAAGAAGAAAAGAGTGCGCTTTACGGTATTAGTTATATGGAAAGGCAGTACGATAGAATCACAGAAATTCAAAAATATCAATGTGGCATAAAGTGAGTAAGGGGGATAAACATATGAGCGCTTCAAATTTGAATGAAATCAGTAAACAAATTTTAATAGAGGAGGAAACACTTCAATTTTCCTCTTTTACAAATGAAGATGCACTGCAAATAGGGTTATTTATCGTTGAAACGGCGAGGCAAGAAGGGAAATTGATTGCTGTTGATATAGCGAAAAATGGTGTGCAATTATTTCATTTCAAGATGACAGGGACAACTGCGGAAAATACGCAATGGATTGAGCGTAAAAAACGAGTTGTTTCTTTGCATAATCATAGCTCGTATTATATGCAAATACAAAGTGAAATAACGGGTGTTCCATATAATGAAAAGTATCTTTTAGATAGGTCGGATTATGCTGCGTTTGGTGGATGTGTTCCTGTCCAAATAAAAGACGTAGGGGTTATTGGAATGATAACAGTTTCAGGATTACCACCAGAAGAAGATCATGAATTAGTAATAAGGGCGGTTAAAAATCATTTGAAGCAATAATAAAAAGGCAAAGCCGAACAAGAATATGTTCGGTTTTGTCTTTTTATTATTCAGTTCATGAACATATTTCTAATAAGATGTTACGGAATAAAAAATCTTTAATTCGAGACACTTTTCTTGACGATAATAATCTATGTAGTTAATATGATAGACATAAAATAATTAAATCACTAAAAGTAATTAAATTATTTTATGTAAGTGCAAGTAGGTAAGTAGTATGTGGGAAAAATGCTTTGAATTGCCACTATTAATATTGGGGACAATGAGAAAGCGATAACTATAAAAAATTAGAAGTTAAGAAGTAAGAGTGAATCAATAATAATAGTAGCTTCTGTACAATGCATTTTTACTATAGTGACAATGACTATACATCACGAGGGGGACTAAAATTGGAATCAATGACCTTTGTTTTATTTGGAGCAACAGGGGATTTAGCTAAAAGAAAAATTTACCCCGCGCTATATAACTTATATAGAGATCAAAAGCTTCCAAAGCAAATATCCGTTATTGGGCTTGGAAGACGTGAAGTATCTCATTTAGATTTTCAAAAAAGAGTAAAAGAATCCATAGAAACTTTTTCTCGTCGCAAGGAAGAAGGTACTCCGAAAATAGAAGGTTTTTTAGAGTATTTTCGTTATTGTCCGTTAGATGTGAATAAGCCAGAAGACTATAAAAGGTTATTACAAGTAGTTCTTGAAAGGGAAGAAGAACAAAATATACAAGGGAATAGAATGTTTTACCTTTCAGTTACTCCTGACTTCTTTGAGACCATTGCTTTAAATATTAAAGAAAGTGGACTCGATGAAACGGATGGCTGGAAGCGCCTAATGATTGAGAAACCGTTTGGTCATGATCTTCCATCTGCTCGAGAGCTGAATGATAAGCTTAGTCGAACGTTTGAAGAAGACGAAATATACCGTATTGATCATTACTTAGGTAAACCGATGATTCAAAACATTGAAGCACTTGAATTTGCAAACCCTGTTTTCCAATCGATTTGGAATAAAGAACATATTGCGAATGTACAAATAACAGCTAGTGAAACGGTTGGGGTAGAAGAAAGGGCAGGATATTATGATCATGCAGGAGCCATTCGCGATATGGTTCAAAATCATATGCTGCAAATATTAATGATGACTGCAATGAATCTGCCGGACAAGATAAATGCATGTGAAATTCGTGAGGAAAAACGAAAAGTGATGGAGACTCTTCGTAAAGTGAAAAAAGAAGACGTTCAGAACCATATCATTCGCGGGCAATATGCCTCAGGAGAGATAAAGGGACAACAAGTTGTAGCGTATAGAGAGGAGCCAGGAGTAAATCCTTCTTCTCAAACGGACACATTTGTTGCGGCTCGCTTATGGATTGATAACCCATTTTGGACTGATGTTCCTTTTTACATACGAACAGGAAAAAGAATGAAAGAAAAGTCTACTCGTATTGTAATTGAGTTTAAAAATACATTAAAACAGCAGTATCAAGATAGTAATCCAAATGCAGCGCCTAATTTGTTAATCATTGAAATTAGTCCAAATGAAAATGTTTCACTCCAATTAAATAGTAAAAATCCATTGAACAATGGAGAGCTTGAACCGATCCGTATTCATTTCACTTGTGAGCAAACAGGAGTGGGAATACCTGAAGCTTACGAAAGGCTTATCTATGATGCTATATGCGGAGATTCTACATTCTTTGCACACTGGAGAGAAGTTGAATTGTCATGGGAATGGGTGCAACCAATTCTTGAAGCGTTCGAAGAGAACTTGTTACCTCTTCATGAATATGAGTCTGGCTCGTATGGTCCGGATGCTGCTCATGCTCTATTACAAGAAAGTGAATTTAAATGGTGGTTAGATGAAGGATTGAAAAAGTAAGTACGTCCTTATAAGTAAAGCAATATGACAAAAAGATATTCATCATTTTATTAACATGTATTTATGATGAAAGGTAATTCAAGGAGGAATTATATTATGAGAGTAGGATTAATTGGTTTAGGTAAAATGGGATTAAATTTAGGGAAGAATTTAATTGATCATAAACATGAAGTAGCGGCATTTGATTTAAATACGAGTGCGGTGGAAGAAATGAAAGAGTATGGTGCTACAGGTACGTCTAGTTTAAACGAACTTGTTCAATCATTGGAATCACCAAGAATTCTATGGGTTATGGTTCCGCACGCTGTTGTTGATTCTGTTATTAATGAGATTACCCCGCTGTTATCAAAAGGAGATATTTTAATTGAAGCTGGTAATTCGCATTATAAAGAGTCTATTCACCGATATGAGCAATTAAAGAAAGATGGCATTCACTTTATGGATGCCGGAACTTCTGGCGGAATGGAAGGCGCTCGAAATGGTGCTTGTTACATGATCGGAGGCGATCAAGAAGCTTGGGATATCGTTGAACCTATTTTCCGTGATACAGCTGTAGAAAATGGATTCTTATATGCTGGAAAAGCTGGTAGTGGTCATTTCTTAAAAATGGTTCACAACGGAATTGAATACGGTATGATGGCTGCTATCGGTGAAGGATTTGAAATTCTAGAGAAAAGTGAATTTGACTACGATTATGAAAAAGTATCCAGAGTATGGAACAACGGTTCAGTTATTCGCTCATGGTTAATGGAATTAACTGAAAATGCATTTTCTAAAGATGCGAAACTGGATGAGATTAAGGGTGTTATGCATTCTTCTGGTGAAGGGAAATGGACAGTAGAAACAGCATTAGACCTTCAAACAGCAACTCCGGTTATCGCAATGTCTCTATTAATGCGCTACCGCTCATTAGACAATGATACGTTTACAGGAAAAGTTGTAGCAGCACTGCGCAATGAATTTGGCGGACATGCGGTAGAAAAGAAATAAACATTTTAAAAGTATAACTCGTTAACGTTTAAAAAATGGAGGGAATAAATCATGAAGTTTTTTATTGATACTGCAAATCTTGAGGACATAAAAAAGGCATATAAATTAGGGGTTTTAGCTGGCGTTACAACGAATCCTTCTTTAGTAGCGAAAGAGGGCATTAAGTTTGAAGACCGTATTGCAGAAATTTGTCAGGCAGTACCTAAAGTTGAATCTGTTTCGGCAGAAGTAACGCCAGATGCTGTTACAGCTGAAGAGATGATAGCTCAAGCAGAAGAACTGATTAAAATTAACGGTGGCGATGAAAAAGTTACAATAAAACTGCCGATGACATTAGCAGGATTAGAAGCTTGTCGCTACCTTACAGAAAAAGGCGTGAAAACGAATGTTACACTTATTTTCACTGTGAACCAAGCTCTTTTAGCTGCTCGAGCAGGTGCAACGTACGTTTCTCCATTTTTAGGTCGCTTAGATGATATTTCTGAAGATGGCGTATTATTAGTTGCTAAAATTGCTGAATTATTCGATGTTCATCAATTAGATACACAAATTATTGCGGCTTCTGTCAGACACCCAGATCATGTAACTCGTGTAGCGCTGGCAGGTGCACATATTGCTACAATTCCTTATAAAGTCATTGAACAACTTGCTATGCATCCACTAACAGATCAAGGTATTGAAAAGTTTGCTGCGGATTGGGCGAAAGCGCCTAAGTTATAATGTGGTGAGGCTGTCGCTTTTCAAAATAGCACTATAGTTAGAAAAAGGACCTCCTTATGAGAGTGAAGTTTGTTAAAACGTAGCTCTCATAAGGGAGCGTCTTTTTTGTATACATTAGGGTGCTCTTTGGTTATAGGAATATTTCGAAAGGGGTTACATGGTGAACTCGAAATACATGATTGGTGTAGATATTGGAACAACTAGTACAAAAGCAGTTTTGTTTTCGATTGATGGATCTGTTATTGCAAGCCATGGAATTGAATATCCTTTATATTCTCCTGCGCCGGAAATAGCAGAACAAGATCCAGAAGAGATTTTTCAAGCGGTCATACATACGATTAAAGAAACGATACAATCAAGTAATGTGCAGCCAGTTGATATTCTTTGTGTTTCTTTTAGTTCGGCAATGCATAGTGTTATTGCTGTAGATGAAAGGGGAAACCCATTAACGAGATGTATTACTTGGGCAGATAATAGAAGCGCGAGCTGGGCAGAAAAAATAAAAAATGATATGAATGGTCATGAAATTTACCTTCGTACTGGAACACCAATCCATCCTATGTCACCACTTTCAAAATTAGTTTGGCTTAAAAATGAACATGCTGAGTTGTTTGCAAAAAGCTATAAATTCATCTCAATTAAAGAGTATGTTTTCTATAAGTTATTTAATGAATATGTAATTGATTATTCTATAGCATCAGCAACAGGACTGTTCAATTTGAAATTTTTAAAATGGGATGAAGAGGCTCTTGGTGTTGCAGGAATTTCAGAGGAAAAGCTTTCTAAACTCGTTCCAACGACGCACAGCTTAATAGGCTTAGATGAAGAATTTGCAAGAGAGATGAATGTATTTGTTACTACTCCTTTTGTAGTAGGGGCGAGTGACGGAGTTCTATCGAATTTAGGTGTAAATGCAATAGAACCTGGAGTAGTTGCTATTACAATTGGTACGAGCGGTGCAGTGCGAGCTGTAACAAATCAGCCTGTAACGGATCCGAAGGGTAGAACTTTTTGTTATGCGTTAACTGAGGACCTTTGGGTAATTGGTGGACCGGTTAATAACGGTGGTATGATTTTTAGGTGGGTTCGCGACCAATTATGTACGTTAGAAGTTGAGCAGGGGAAGCGCTTAGGAAAAGATCCTTATGAATTGCTTACTGAAATAGCAGCAAAAGTGAATCCTGGATCTGACGGTTTATTATTTCATCCGTATTTAGCAGGAGAAAGAGCTCCTTTATGGAATGCGAATGCGCGGGGATCTTTCTTTGGACTTGGCCTACATCATAAGAAAGAGCACCTTATTCGCGCTGTTTTAGAGGGAATCATTTATAACTTGTATACAGTTCTTCTTGCATTAAAAGAGCTAATTGGTGAACCGAAAAAAATTCAAGCGACAGGTGGTTTTGCAAGATCGGAACTTTGGAGACAGATGATGGCAGATATATTTCATCAAGACGTATATGTTCCTGAAAGTTTCGAAAGCTCTTGCCTAGGAGCGGCAATCCTTGGTTTATATAGCTTACGTGAAGTAGATACATTACATGTAGTTTCTGAAATGGTAGGTGCCAATTTTTATCATGAGCCAAACATGGAAAGTGTGGAGAAATATAAAGATTTAATACCAATCTATATTCGTTTGGCCCGCCACTTTGAAGAAGAATATGAGAGTATAGCGGCTTTTCAGAAAAAGTGGGTGTAGAGACTATTTGGCAGGGAAATATGGTAACTTATAAAGAGGTACTCAAGTTTTTTTAGATGTTCTTTCAAAAAATAGTTCACGGTTGTTCTGTAAAAAATATGATGAACAAAAACTATAGGGAGAGGGTTATGAAAATGGCGGATAACAAAGAGTTTATTGGATATGTTGGAACGTACACGAAAGAAAACAGTGAAGGAATATATAAATTTATTTTAGACACGGAAGCAAAAAAAATTAGTAATGTAACGCTTGCGGCTAAGTTAGATAACCCTACATATGTAACGATTAGCAAAAATAATCAATATCTCTATTCTGTTGTTAAGGAAGGCGAATTTGGTGGTGTAGCTGCTTATTCGATTAACAGTTATACCGGAGAGCTAACGGAACAAAACAGACAAGTAGTAGAAGGGGCTTCTCCTTGTCATATTAGTGTGGATAGTGGAAAACGTACGGTAGTTACAGCAAATTACCATAAAGGAACGATTGAGTCTCTTGTAGTAAATGAGGGAAATGGGACTGTTAATGCTGCAACATCTATTATTACACATGAAGGTTCTGGTCCAAATAAAGAAAGACAAGAGAAACCACATGCGCATTACGCGGGATATACTCCTGATGAAAAATATGTAGTGGGTGTTGATTTAGGGATTGATAAAATAATTACGTATGAAATAAAAGATAGTACATTAAAAGAAGTAAATAGCTTGTCTGTAAACCCAGGATGTGGCCCGAGACATATTGCTTTTCACCCGAACGGAAAGTACGCTTACGTCATGACTGAACTGAGTTCGGAAGTTATTGTGTTAGCATATAATCCGG
Organism: Bacillus sp. CH140a_4T; assembly: GCF_008923725.1. GTDB lineage: Bacteria > Bacillota > Bacilli > Bacillales > Bacillaceae_G > Bacillus_A. The sequence continues at coordinate 747,530 of NZ_WBPF01000005.1, read as the reverse complement.
AAGAAGGGTCCTTTACAGAATTACAGTATATTTCTACTGTTCCAAAAGAATTTGATGACAATAGTCAAGGAAGTGCGATTCATATTTCTTCTGACGGCCGCTTTGTATATGCAGCGAATCGCGGTCATAATAGTATTGCTGTTTTCAGTGTGGATCAAAATTTAGGTCAGCTTACATTTGTTGCACATACATCTACAGAAGGAAATTGGCCGAGGGATTTCGTATTAGATCCGACTGAAAAGTTTTTGATTGCTACAAATGAAAAGTCACATAACCTTGTACTATTTTCAAGAAATGAAACGACAGGAAAGTTAACATTGTTACAATCTGATGTTGTTGTACCAGAGCCTGTTTGTGTGAAGTTTTTAAACGTTTAACTTGCGTTGAAGTTCAATGCATATAGTGTTGTCGTTATTTGTCGGTAAGTCGGTATTCTTTGTCGAAACGTCGATATATTTAAAAAATCGTTGATATATTTGGAAAATCGTGGATATAATTTCAAATCCCTAAAAACAGTAAAAAAGCAAAGCGATATCGCTTTGCTTTTTTACTGTTTTTTCTTAGGTCTACGTACTAATTCACCGCCGCAGTTTGGGCAAACGTTTTGTCTTTCTTCTGTACATGGTGCACAAAATGTACATTCATACACGCAAATGTATGCTTCGGAATTTGATTCGAGAGATTGATCGCAAATTTGACAGTTTGTTTTCATTTCGAGTGCCATAGTAAGTCTCCTTTTAGTTGGAATATTTATAATTTAATTATAATTCATTAGATAGAAACTGTCTTTTTCAATTGAAAGGAAATTGGATGATAAAGTTATGAATTGAAATGAAAGAAGCTCTTTTATTTTTAAATTGATTATTTAATAAGGTTGGAATATTATGAAATAGTCAAAAGACAACAGGGGGTATATATTTTGACTAATCATAACGATCATTTAAAAGCAAACTGCGAAAAATGCTTCGGTTTATGTTGCGTAGCGTTACCGTTCGCAGCATCGGTAGATTTTGCGGTGAATAAAGATGGCGGGAAGCCATGTACTAACTTACAATCAGATTTTAAATGTAGCATACATAAAAATCTTAGAGGAAAAGGTTATAAAGGTTGTACAGTATTTGAGTGTTTCGGTGCTGGGCAGAAGATTTCGCAAGTTACGTTTAACGGGATTGATTGGCGAAAAGATGCTAAGCATGCGAGAAAAATGTACGATGCTTTTCCAATTATGCATCAGCTTCATGAAATACTGTGGTATTTGAATGAGGCTATTTTGTTAAAGGCGACACAACCAATTCATAAAGAACTAAGTAAAGCGATTGAAGAGACGGAGCGTCTTTCAAATTTAAATGCGGACGAGTTAATGAAAGTAAATATTCCGTTACACCGTGCAGAAGTAAATGTTTTACTTTTAGAAACGAGTGAGCTAGTTTGGAAGGAAATGAATGCTACGTGTAAGAAACGAATTAGTCACCGCGGAGCAGACCTTATGGAGGCAAATTTGAAGAAGAAAGATTTGCAAGGAGCGAATTTAAGAGGGGCTTACTTAATTGCGGCTAACTTAAGTGGAGCAAATTTACGTGGAGCAGACCTTATCGGAGCAGATTTGCGAGATGCAGATATTCGCGGGGCAGATTTTACAAATAGTATTTTTCTGACGCAAGTTCAAATTAACGCGGCGAAAGGGGATACACATACGAAGTTGCCGAAAATGTTGTCCCGTCCATCGCATTGGAGTGCGTAAAGAATGTGGAACAGGCAGAGATTAAAAATCTCTGCCTGTTTTTTCAGTTCTTTTCAAACGTAGTAATGAAAACACTACATATAATAAGAATACCACCAATAAAAAAGTTACTATTTAATGACTCATTTAATAAGAGCCAACCAAGCAACGATCCGACGATAGGTTGGAAGAAGAAAAATAAGGAACCGATGCTTGCGTCCATTAATTCTAATCCTTTATTCCAAAGGAAAAAGGCACCTGCCGTTGAGACAATTCCTAAGTATAATACGCCTAATATTACGTACGTATTTACTGTTTCGATAGAGGTTGATTGTAGTTCCCATATCATAAAAGATGTAATAAAAAAGAGTGAAAAGAATATGGCGTACGTTGTAATCACTAAAGATGAAAATCGAGCTGAAGCAATCTTCACATAAATGGATAGTAAAGCCCACGTAATAGCGGCCCCCACTAATATGATTGTACCGATAAAATAGGAACCAATTTCAATATCCCATCCAATGACGATAATGACACCGATTGTCGCTATGATAGTAGATAGCAGTCTACGAGCGGTTAGCTTTTCTTTTAAAATGATCGCTGCAAATATAACCATAAATGCAGGTGTAGCTGATGTGACTAACGAGCCTGTATGAGCGTCAGATAATTTTGTTCCGATAAATTGACATGTAATCGAAATGAAATATCCGATAAATCCAATCCAAGCGAATAAAAGCCAATCTTTTTTGCGAATGGTTATTTTTTTCTTTTGCTTTTTCTCAGCTGTTTTCAAAATGAAATATAAAACAACGAATGCAATGATAAAGCGTAGCCAAACGAGTGTCAGTGGTGGGATAAAGTCGAGTACGTATTTACTAACGACGTACATACCGCCCCATATACTAGCTGCTAGTGATAAACATATAGCTCCTAAAATTGTTTGTTTCATGTAAAGTACCTCCGTCTATTTTTAGAGTTTTTTGAGTTCCCTAAGACGAGGCATAGTGTTATGTGTTATATGAATGCCCGCCTTAGCTTATAGACGGCCTACAGGTTGATCGTTTTCGAATGAAGTGTTGTAGTACATGAGTGCATTCCTCCTTCATATTTTATAATGATATTATAACTTAATTTTCAGTTTATTGGGATGATTATTAAACGGAGCTGATCTTTTTAAAGTGGAGTATTTTATAATAAGAAAGGTTGAAAAGAACAGGGGATTTCTTGGATATATTTCGTTAGCAGTCGTTTTGTAAATTCGATAATTTAATTATTTTGTTGAAATTATATTCTATGAGTTTGAGAGAATATGTGGAATTGTGTATAAATTATGAACAATAACCGTCACGTTTGACTGTACAGTTTATGTATTGTATGATGTTAGTAATATAAACAAGGGGGGAAGATCGTTGGGAAGGTGTATCGAATCGGACAGTTGGCTCTCATGGCTCACGTGTCGAAACGCACGATTGATTATTATACGAATCTAGGTATCTTAAAAGCGGAGCGATCTCAATCTAATTATCGCTATTACGATGAAACAGCATTTGAGACATTACAATTTATTGAGAAGTGCAAAGAAATGCATATGCCGCTTTGTGAGATTAAAGAGAAAATCGAGGAGAAGAAGAAGCTGCTCGGTATCAATGAACACGTTTCGAAGCATGTGAATGAAGTGACAGACCATATTCATCGATTAGAAGCAGAATTAACGGAGTTAAAGCCGCTTTTAGATGGATTGACTGATTCACAACGTGAAAAAATATCGAAATCTTTATCTGGTCAAACGACAGCTTTAATACAGACACTTGCTCTATTATTATAGAAAAAAGTGAAATCCGACCTCTTTAATTTTTGTATCGGGCTATGTTTTCTAATGAACAAATAAGAAAACATTATAGTATACAGGAGGTGGACACCTTAGTTTTTTAAACTAGGGGGATTCATTGGAAATATTTAATTTAGTCATGGTTGCGATTTTAATCGCATTTACTGGATTTTTCGTAGCAGCAGAGTTTGCGATTGTAAAAGTACGTTCAAGTCGTATTGATCAGCTTGTTGCGGAAGGAAAACGCGGTGCTTTAGCAGCGAAAAAAGTAACATCAAATTTAGATGAATATTTATCTGCTTGTCAATTAGGTATTACAGTTACAGCTATGGGGTTAGGTTGGTTAGGTGAACCGACAATCGAAAAGTTATTACACCCACTATTTGAGAGATGGGACTTAAATCCTTCTATCTCATCAGTATTAACTTTTGGTCTTGCTTTTATGCTAATGACATATTTACACGTTGTAGTAGGGGAATTAGCTCCGAAAACGCTGGCAATTCAAAAGGCTGAAAAAGTAACTCTATTATTGGCAACTCCGTTAATGATGTTCTATAAAATCATGTATCCATTTATTTGGGTATTGAACGGTTCAGCGCGTGTGATAACTGGTTTATTCGGTTTAAAACCAGCTTCAGAACATGAAGTAGCTCATACAGAAGAAGAATTACGTCTTATCCTTTCAGATAGCTATGAAAGTGGCGAAATTAATCAAGCTGAATACAAGTATGTAAATAACATTTTTGAATTTGATAATCGTATTGCTAAAGAAATTATGGTACCGCGAACAGAAATCATTGGTTTCTACCTGGAAGATTCAGTAGAAGAACACATGAAAGTAATCCAAAATGAGCGATACACACGTTATCCGATTTTTGGAGAAGATAAAGATGATATTATCGGTATGGTCAACGTAAAAGATTTCTTTATTCGATATATGACCGAAGATCAAAAAGATTTATCATCGATTCGCTCGTATATGCGTCCGATTATTGAAGTGATGGAAACGACTCCAATTCACGATTTATTACTTCAAATGCAGAAGAAGCGAATTCCGATGGCTGTTTTATATGATGAGTACGGGGGAACAGCAGGGATTGTAACGCTTGAGGACATCTTGGAGGAAATCGTCGGCGAAATTCGTGACGAATATGATGAAGATGAAGCACCACCAATTCAGCATGTGAATGAGCACCATAAAATCGTTGATGGAAAAGTGCTTATTTCAGAAGTGAAAGATTTGTTTGGATTACACATTGAAGAAGACGATGTGGATACAATCGGTGGCTGGATTATGATGCAAAATCATGAAATTGAAGAAGGACAACATGTTGAGGCGGAAGGTTATGAATTTAAAGTGTTAGAAAAAGACGCTTACCAAATTAAACGTGTTGAAATTCGTAAAATGGAACAAGAGCAAGAAGAAGAGAAAGCAGCAACTGTGTAAGTTGCTGCTTTTCTTCTAACGTATAAAAAATGCGAAATTAGGAGCGGATATTTTGATTCAAGCAGCCTTACGTGTATATCGATTACAATTGTATGCGATCTTTAGTGGTTTACTACTTATGTGGACGATTACTCCGTTTGGAAAACAAGTAACAGGGTTTGGTATTGGATTAGCTGTAAGTGCATATTGCCTTTGGTTATTAGCTCGCAGAGTGGAGAAACTGGGGAAAAGTATCGTAATGAAAGAAAAGGCTCCTGGATTAGGAGTTCTAAACCGATTTGCAGCTGCCATTTTAGGAGCAATCATCATGTATGAAATTGAGCATGAAATGGAAATGTGGGCATTTGGTACAGGCATTTTAGGTGGTCACTTTTTAATGATTGCAAATTTAGCTTATGCGAATATGCAGTTAGTGAAAGAGGAAGAGAAGCAAAGGGAACATGCTTCGAAAAACATAGAGCTATGATGAAAGGGGCCTAATGGGGTTCCTTTTTTGTGTTTAAGCGAGCTAATGAAAGGAATCAAATTTACGACAAATATAATACGCTTCTTTTTTACGTTTTTCAATAGTATGAAAAATAATGTAAAAAAATTTAAAAACCCATCGATTTCTAAAGGTTATGTATGTTATTATGACAAAAGACTTTTTGAAAGAGGTGGATATCAATGTTACAAGCGTTACTTATTTTTGTGCTTCAAATTATTTACGTTCCAACTTTAACAATCCGTACGATTTTGCTTGTAAAGAATCAAACAAGATCCGCTGCTGGTGTTGGATTGTTAGAAGGAGCTATTTACATTGTCAGTTTAGGTATTGTGTTTCAAGATTTATCAAATTGGATGAACATCGTTGCCTATGTCATTGGCTTTAGTGCGGGACTATTATTAGGCGGTTATATAGAGAATAAATTAGCAATTGGTTATATTACGTATCAAGTTAGTTTACTAGACCGTTGTAATGAATTAGTAGATGAATTACGTCACTCTGGATTTGGCGTTACAGTATTTGAAGGTGAGGGTATTAATTCTATACGTTATCGTTTAGATATCGTTGCAAAGCGTTCTAGAGAAAAAGAACTGCTAGAAATTATTAATGAAATTGCACCGAAAGCGTTTATGTCTTCATATGAAATCCGTTCATTTAAAGGTGGATATTTAACGAAGGCGATGAAGAAGAGAGCGTTAATGAAGAAGAAAGATGAACATGCATCGTAAAGAAAAGGGAGTAGTGCAGCTTTAAAAGCACGGCATAATCCCCATATAAAAAAGAGAGGGATCTATATTGAAAAAGATTCCTCTCTTTTTTATAGAAATTACAATTTTTATATTTTAAAATAAAGATATAGGATAGATGAATTCATTCACTTCGGAGGTAGTTATTTGAACATTAACGAAAAGGCGATTGAAATGTTTGAACAAAATGAATATGAGAAAGCGATGGAACTGTTTCACCGAGCAGTACATGAATCTAGAGGTGTACAATCTCTCAATAATCTTGCTTGGATGTATTTTTATGAGGAGGAGAATGATGATAAAGCTCTTGAATTAATAAAAGAAGTTGTTAAGTTAGATCCTTCCTCATACTTCCCTTATAACATCTTAGGGGAAATTTACACGAAACAAGAAAAGTGGGAAGAAGCGAAAGAAGTATTACAAAAGTCTATTTTGATGCAACCATCCAATGAAGCATTTCACAATGTAGCTGTAGCTCATTATAACCTTGGAGAGTTGGAAGAAGCTTCGGAATTTTTCTTGCGAGTTGCAGGAGATTCGGACTATATAATGTATATCTATGTAAAATGTTTAATTGATTTAGGGCGAACGACAGAAGCGAAAGAGAAGTTAGATGCTTTTAACAGGAAATCTGATGATTTTGTAGGAGAAATTCATGTAGCAGATTTATATGTTGAGTTGAATTGCTATAAAGAAGCCATTCAATGTTTCGAAAAGGGATACAAAGAAGTTTGGAAAAGCCCCGATTGGATTAGTAGATTTGTTTATGCTTTATATAAAGCTAATAATTTCACGCGTATAAATGAAGTTATACAGGAATCTATTGAAGCGAAGACAGCAGAAATAGAAGATGTTAAGAATGAAGAAGTAGAAGAAAACTGGACAGAAAACGATAAGAAAGAGTTAATTGAGGAATATACAGAAGAGAAAAATTGTTATAAAAAAATGATAGAACGTATCAAATCTGGATATGTTCCAGGGTTAGAATTTGAAACTGATTATATAGGGGCTTGTTATTTATTTGGTTGTAAAAGACATAATCATCTTGAATATGAAAAATAAAAAAATTCGACTGTCAAATATGATGGTCGAATTTTTTTATTGTAGATCGCTTTTGATTCTAAATAATGATTGTGGGGAAGGAGGAAGAGCGTACGGAACGATTGCAAAAGTGAAAAATTATCGGGCGAAGAGAAAAGGGAGATCGGGTTATAATGTGTAATTTATAGTAGGGGAAGAAAATGGGATGGGGGAATGTAGAATATGAAAGGCACACAAATGTTAGCTATAAATAAAAAGTGTTGGGATACAGTAGCACCATATTTCTTTCAAGTAGATTGTTTACCGAAATACGGCCCGTATACAGCGTCTGAAGACGAGATTCATTTGTTTGATTCGATTGGAAATAAAAGGGTTCTTGATATTGGGTGTGGAAGTGGGCATTCGTTGCAATATATGGCAGAACATGGGGCGGAAGAATTATGGGGGCTTGATCTTTCAAGTGAACAAATTAAAACAGCGAATGAAACGTTAAAGAGTTGGAAGCCAAAGTTAGTATGTGGAGCAATGGAAGAGGAATTGGATATTCCGAAAGAGTATTTTGATATTGTATATTCTATTTATGCATTAGGTTGGACTTCGAATTTAAGAAAAACGTTGGAACTGATTTATTCATATGTAAAGCCAGGAGGAAGTTTTATTTTTAGCTGGGAGCATCCAGTATATTCAAATTTACAGTATGGTACAGAAGAAATTGCTTTTAAGTCTTCTTATCATAAGGAAACTCCTATTACGTTTGAAACATTTAAAGGGGAAAATGTACAAGCGACATTATATAAGAGAAAAATAAGTACATACATAAATGAGTTAAATAGAGCGGGATTTACAATTGAAAGAATAGAAGAACCTGAACCATCTAGCGTGTTTGATGAAGAATTAGCTGTGCCGTCTACGAAATATTATTCGTTATATAAAGCTAGAATGGTGCCAACCACCTTTATTATTAAGGCGAGAAAGTAAAGTGTTTTATAAAAAGAAGCCTATCATTTCAAATAGATGAAATGATAGGCTTCTTTATTTTTAAAAAAATGAGATCAGAGGTGTACTTTTCGTATAAAAATGCATTTCATATAAAAGGTGTAATTATTTTTAGGAAGGGGGATTGTTGTGCGTCGTCATAGAAAGTGCAAAAAATTTGGAGTGGCACTGCCTCTTCCGCTTATAGGAGCAACTGGCCCCACTGGTAATAGCGGCCCAACCGGTCCAACTGGAGGGCATGAAGGTCCTGTAGGGCCTACGGGAATTACTGGCCCTACAGGAGCAACTGGCCCACAAGGCCCTCAAGGTATCGGGGGGATACAAGGACCACGAGGGACAACAGGGGTTCAAGGAATACAAGGAGCCATTGGTGATACTGGAGAGCAAGGAATAACCGGTCCGGTTGGTTTACAAGGTCCTCAAGGATTAATTGGAGAGCAAGGTCCTGTTGGTGATATTGGATTACAAGGACTGGAAGGAATACAAGGAATTACAGGCCCTGCTGGTAGTCAAGGAATACAAGGCGCCCAAGGAATGCAAGGAGAAATAGGTGAGAGAGGACAAACGGGCGCGCAAGGAATGCAGGGAGAAATAGGTGTAACCGGGATAACAGGTGTAACAGGTTCTCAAGGTTCTCAAGGAGCGCAAGGAATACAAGGGGAGGACGGAACTACAGGTATACAAGGAGAAGAAGGTTCACAAGGAATACAAGGAATTACTGGAGAGCAAGGACATCAAGGTGATCAAGGGATACAAGGTGTAGTAGGCCCCACTGGTTCTACTGGAATACAAGGTCCTCAAGGTATAAGCGGAATAAAGGGAGTAACCGGTGTAACAGGCCCTCAAGGTCCACAAGGTGTTCAAGGAATACAAGGAGTAAGTGGATCTACAGGTTTTCAAGGAGCAAAAGGAGTACGAGGGATAACAGGAGCAACCGGTTCTACCGGTACACAAGGACCAGAAGGACCTCCGGGTGCTCCGACGGGAACAACCGGTCCAATTGGTCCATCTAGTGGAGTGACTGGTCCGTCTGGCCCACCTGGCCCACCTGGAGGACCAACAGGTCCAACAGGTGTAACTGGTGCGCGGGGTGTAACAGGCGGAACTGGTGCAATCGGAGTACAAGGGTTACAAGGTATAACTGGTCCCACTGGCCCTCAAGGTGTAAGGGGAGCACAAGGTTCTCAAGGTGTAATTGGTGTAGCTGGCGTACAAGGTGCACAAGGTTCTCAAGGTAACCAAGGAATAACAGGAGCAACAGGTGCAGAAGGTCCCCAAGGAACTCAAGGTCCACAGGGGGAAATTGGTCCCACAGGTGCAGAAGGTCCTAAAGGTGTGCAAGGAATACAAGGGATAACAGGTCCAACAGGAGCACAGGGAATACAAGGGTTACAAGGAATAATCGGTCCCACAGGCACAACAGGAGCAGCCGGAGTCCAAGGGCCACAAGGAATCACCGGTCCAACAGGAGTAGCTGGAGCGCAAGGTATACAAGGCCCTCAAGGGATACGAGGGGAAACAGGAGCAGCTGGAGCACAAGGTATACAAGGTTCACAAGGAATACAAGGGGAAGTTGGATTAACTGGTGCCCAAGGTGCTCAAGGTCTTCAAGGAGTCCAAGGAATAACAGGTCAGGCAGGAGCCATCGGTTTGCAAGGACCTCAAGGGATACAAGGTATAGTAGGCCCAACAGGAGCACAAGGTTCTCAAGGTATGCAAGGAATACAAGGAATAACCGGTCCGACAGGTGCAGAAGGAATTAGAGGTCCTCAAGGGGATTTAGGAGAAAACGGGATAACAGGTCCACAAGGAGTGCAAGGGGCGCAAGGTATTGAGGGACCCGAGGGACCACAAGGAAATGTTGGGATTACGGGCGTAACTGGAGAAACAGGAGTGACAGGAGAAACAGGGAGGACCGGGGCACAAGGTATACAAGGCGTTCAAGGGATTATAGGTATACAAGGAAGTACAGGAATGACAGGACCTACCGGTGCAACGGGAGTAACCGGAATACAAGGTGTGCAAGGTATTCAAGGAATACAAGGTCCAACTGGAGCAAGGGGAATAACAGGGGTTAACGGTAGTGTAGGTCCAGCTGGAGCGCAAGGTAGTCAAGGGCCGATTGGAGCTGTGGGGCCTACTGGAGCAACTGGTAGTATAGGGGCTATAGGTTTCTTAGGAATAGTAGGTGCAACAGGGGCGACTGGTTTACCTAGTGGTGGCGGTTATTTCTTTTCTACTGCAACGAGTACAATTGCAGCGAATGCACTAATACCAATCAATTCCGGGTCCACAATTTTTGGTTCTGGTGTCAGTTTAACAAATGCAACAACTGTAACGTTAAGTACGCCGGGAATATATTTAGTAAGCTATTATTTTCAAGGTGATCCAAATGGGGGGAATGAAACGATTTCCGTGAGGCTTACTTTAAATGGAACGCAAGTCGCGGGGAGTTTTATTTTTTATGTTACAGGAGGTATTTTTGTATTAGAGCCAGCGGTTTCGAATACGATGGTCATTAATGTTGCTTCTTCAAATGCTACGTTATCTTTGCAAAATGGTCCATTAGCTATTGGGCATGTAACGACATTATCTGGTGTGATAACCGCTAGTTTAAATGTATTAAAAATAGTTTGATACGTTAGTTATAACGGGGGAGATGCTTGTGAGGGATCAAGATAAGTGTAGTAAGTTTCAAGCACCTATTCCTTTTCCGGCGTCAGGTATTACGGGGCCAACTGGTCCAACGGGTCCGACAGGTTCTTTAGGTGGACCGACTGGCCCGCAAGGAATACAGGGCGTACAAGGTCCAATCGGTCCAACGGGTCCAACAGGAATTCAAGGAGTGCAAGGGGTGCAAGGAGAAATTGGTCCAGCTGGTCCAACCGGTTTAACAGGACCACGGGGGTCTCAAGGTAGCCAAGGGCCGATGGGGGAACAAGGTCCACAGGGAATTCAAGGTGTTCAAGGTATGCAAGGTGAAAGGGGGCCGACTGGTCCAACCGGAATACAAGGTATACAAGGAATACCAGGGCCAATGGGAGAAACAGGTCCAACCGGAATACAAGGTATACAAGGTATGCAAGGTGAAATGGGGCAGGCGGGTCCAACTGGAATACAAGGTATACAAGGAGTGCAAGGAGAAATTGGTCCGACCGGTCCAACAGGAAATACCGGTATACAAGGTGTTCAAGGGAATTTAGGAAGCAGTGGATTACAAGGTGTAACAGGAATACAAGGTATACAGGGTCCGATGGGTCCGACTGGTCCGACAGGCTCTCAAGGAATTCAAGGGGAACAAGGGCCAATGGGACCAACCGGTGCAACTGGCGTTCAAGGTTTACAAGGTCCACAAGGTGAGATGGGTATAACCGGTCCAACTGGCTCTCAAGGAATACAAGGAGTGCAAGGTGTAATAGGCCCAACAGGGGTAACTGGCTTGCAAGGGGATCCAGGTCCAACCGGCTCGACAGGTCAGGCGGGAGTAACCGGTCCAACTGGATCTGCAACTGGTCCAACGGGAGCAACTGGTCCAACAGGGCCGCCAGGAGGCCCAACTGGTCCGACGGGTCCAGCAGGATCACCGGGAGGTCCAACTGGTCCGACTGGAGCAACTGGGGCAACTGGATCGACCGGAGCAACAGGAGCGACTGGAATCCAAGGAGTGCAAGGAATACAGGGAGCGACAGGGGTAACTGGTTTAACAGGTTTGCAAGGAGTACAGGGACCAATGGGGGCAACTGGTCCAACGGGTGACCAAGGCATTCAAGGTCCGCAAGGAGTAATGGGAGTAACCGGTCCAACTGGATTACAGGGTTTACAAGGAGTACAAGGACCGATAGGAGCAACTGGCCCAACCGGTCAACAAGGAGTGCAAGGGGCACAAGGTCCAATTGGTCCAACAGGCCCACAAGGAATACAAGGAATACAAGGTGAGCAAGGAGTAATGGGAGCAACTGGACCAACAGGCTTACAAGGTCTGCAAGGAATCCAAGGCCCACTCGGTCCAACCGGTCCTCAAGGTTTACAAGGAGTGCAAGGGATAAGTGGTATAACAGGTCCAACTGGTCCTCAAGGAATCCAAGGAATTCAAGGTCCACAAGGAGATATAGGTCCAACCGGTGCAACTGGAATACAAGGAGTGCAAGGTCCAGAGGGTCCAACCGGTCCAACGGGTGCAACAGGCCCGCAAGGAATTCAGGGAATACAAGGAATCCAGGGTCCAACCGGTCCACAGGGCATTCAAGGTCTGCAAGGAATTCAAGGTCCGATTGGTCCAACAGGCCCAACTGGACCACAAGGAATACAAGGAATAACCGGATCAACAGGTCCAACCGGTGTAACAGGGGCAACAGGACCGACAGGAGCAACTGGTCCTCAAGGAGTGCAAGGAATCCAAGGTCCACAAGGGGTAACGGGTCCAACGGGAGCAACAGGACCGACGGGAGCAACTGGTCCTCAAGGAGTGCAAGGAATCCAAGGTCCACAAGGGATAACGGGACCAACGGGAGCGACCGGAGCGACGGGAGTAACGGGTCCACAAGGAATCCAAGGAATCCAAGGTCCACAAGGGGTGACGGGATCAACAGGAGCAACTGGAGCGACGGGAGTGACTGGTGCGACAGGCCCGACAGGGTTACAAGGGATAAGAGGAGCAACCGGTGCGACTGGTCCGACGGGAGTAACAGGTCCAACGGGAGCGACAGGGCAGGCGGGAGCAACCGGTCCAACTGGATCATCTGCAATATCAACAGGTGGCGGCTATTTCTTTTCTACTTCAACAAGTGCAATTGCGGCAAATACTAACATTCCAATAAATTCGGGATCCACTGTATATGGAACAGGTGTATCTTTAACTAGTACCACGACTGTTACAGTATCGACGCCGGGAATATATTTAGTAAGCTACTATTTCCAAGGGGATGCGACTGGTGGGAATGAGACTGTATCTGTTAGATTGCTATTAAATGGAACGCAACTAACAGGGAGTTTTATACAAAACGTAACGACATCAACTGTAGTAATCGAACCTGCCATTTCAAATACACTCCTTGTGAATGTAACGAGTGCCAATTCAACGTTAATATTACAAAATGGTCCATTGGCTGTTGGGCATGTAACTACTATAGCAGGTGCGATTACGGCAAGTTTAAATGTAGTGAGAATTTTATAAGAAATATAAAAAACACAAGGAATGTCTGTATAGACACACCTTGTGTTTTTTTCATTATCTTTTCGGCTGGAAAATATGTTGAAAGAAGTATTTGTGATGTAAATTATCTACAACTTTATTTGCTTGATATGTGCGGTGTTGTTCGAGTCGAAGTCTTTGCTCCATCATTTTTATTGCGTGATCAGATAAACGTAACATTATACATGTCTCCTTTTCTATAAATATAGGCGTCTATTGAAATTGATTCCATATTTATAATTAAGGAGGTACACTGTGTAACATAGGCAAAAAGCACCTTCCTCTCCCATTACGCTTACGAGGTTAGCTGTCGGACTCGGGAAGTGAGAGTTTCCCTACTTAAATAAGATTCGCCCCAAGTAGCATAGCTACAAAAGTGGTTCCCCCGCTCCAAATTTTGGACTCAGCAAAAGGTTTTATAAACTAAAAGATAACATAAATAAATTAATGAGTCAAATTATTTGTTGTTTTCTGATTTTTTTAGGGAGGTTAAAACCACACCATCAGGTAATATGATATCCTTTACTTTAATAAATCCATGTTTTTTATATAAAGACAGAGCAGGGGTATTTTCTTTGCCTGTTTGTACAATATATGTTTTGGAAGGGGAGAACATGTCAAATACATATAGTAATAGCTTAGTCGCAATTCCTTTATGAAAATGATCGGGGGAAACTACTAAACGATGAATATCAACTTCCTCTTCATCCATTGTAAAAGAAATAAACCCGGCAAGTGTATCTTCATAAAAATAGCCGTAAAAATTTTCATCACATAATTGAATATCGGTTACAGTATCATAAAGACGAGGGATAGCGGTACTATTTATATATTTCGCCTCAATTTTATAAGCGGGTATTTGAATGTTTAAAATAGAAGCAGCGGTGTTGTGAGAAGTTGTTATTAATTTTTGAATCATAGGGTAAAACCTCCTTGAAGACTTTATTTTCATAGATTTGACAAGATTTTTCTCTTTTGGATATAATAATTATAATAGTTACATAATAATTTAGTGTTAAAAAGAAATACACTATAATAGAAATGGAGGACTAAAGATGGGATGGATTATCACATTAATAGTTGGTGCTATTATAGGTGCAATTGCAGGTTCTATAACGGGTAAAAATTTTCCAGGTGGTATGTTTGGAAATATTATCGCAGGTTTATTAGGTGCTTCTTTAGGTGGTAGATTATTTGGGTCTTTTGGGCCATCTTTTGGTGGGATTCATGTCGTGCCAGCATTATTAGGAGCAATCGTGTTAATTCTTATTGTATCATTTGTAGTGAAAGCTGCAAGGAAATAAAGATATAGATTATGATGAAAAGCCCTGAATAAGGGCTTTTCATCATTCGAAGAGGTGGTTTCATTGGAGAAAATAAATATAAGAAAAAGAGATAAGTTGAAAAAGTTTTTTAGAGAACACAATTATTTAGCGGTGTTACTTGGGTTTGCGTTATTGTTTATAAACATATTACTGTTAACGAAAATTTCTTTTGTGTTTACTCCGTTTATCGTCTTTTTAAAAACAATATTCTTCCCAGTATTATTAGCTGGCGTACTATTTTATATTTTGCATCCATTCGTTTCGCTTCTCGAAAAGAAAGGTGTTTCAAGAATTGTATCAATAGCTTCCATATATTTAATAGTACTAGGATTATTTGTATTTTTAGTTGTAACGGTTATCCCAATTATTAAAGATCAAATCGATGCATTAATAGATAACTTACCGTATTTCGGTCATGAAATCGAACGAGCAGCACGTAGATTTGGAGAAAGTAATTTACTAGGGAAAATTCAAGAGAATTTAAATATTAATGTAGCGAGTATGGTAAAAGACTACACAGTTGATTTTACGAAGTCGTTATCATCAGTAACTGGAAATGTAACTGGATTTTTAAGCACTGTTACAGAGGTCGTTTTAACGTTTGTAATGGTTCCGTTTATATTGTTTTATCTTCTAAAAGATGGTGAACAATTACCGAATCACTTTTTAAAGTTTATTTCAGAGCAAAGACGACCAGCAGCGATGAGCATACTAGATGATATGCATTATGCGATTAGCTCGTATATTAGAGGGCAAATTATCGTTAGCTTGTTTATCGGTATTATGCTATTAATTGGTTACCTTATTATTGGTATTAAATATGCGGTACTACTTGCTATTTTAGCGATGATTGTAAATATCGTTCCGTACGTAGGACCAATTATCGCAATAACTCCAGCGTTAATTATCGCATTTATCGATTCGCCAGCAATGGTGTTAAAAGTAATTATCGTAATGATAGTTGTACAATTAGCAGAAGGTAAATTTATTTCTCCTCAGGTTATGGGGAAAAAATTAGACATTCACCCAATTACTATTATTTTTATTATTTTAACTGCCGGAAATTTATTTGGAATTATGGGGATTATTTTAGCAATTCCAGGATATGCGATATTAAAAGTGTTAGTAACACATAGTTATAGATTTGTTAAGTTGAATACGTAAAAAAAGAGCTAAAACAGGTAATGCTGTTTTAGCTCTTTTTCATTTATACTCTTGTTGTAGTAAACCAATAAACCTTATGCGTAGGCTTTTAATTCAATAATAGGTAGATTGCTTTCCTTTAGTTTATAATCAAATATTAGATCGTCCATGCGAAAAGTAGCATCTACTTCAAGAGAAATGAAAGTACCCCCGATTTCTACTTGGTTTCCGTTCTCATTTTCAAAAGTGAGCGCACCGTCAAATGTTTCTATGTACTCATCGCAGGTGTATACATATATAGCGATAGGTGTGAAGTGTATAATTACCCCTAAAGTATCACCTTGACTTTTATCATCGTTCTTAAACACATCAATCTTAAACGTATCATTCTTTTTAGTAAACCAACCCAAAACATCACCTCGTTTTTGTAGTGCAAATCGATTATATATATTGATTATATATCTCTCGGAATAAATTGGTAATCACTATTGCTAAAATCTAACAAAAAAAGAAAATTCAGTTTTAGATGAACGAGAAATGTGATAAACTGTAAAAAAATAACGAAAAGCAATGAAAGAGAAGAGTACATATTCGAAACTTTTCAGAGAGCTGATGTGTGGTGGAAATCAGTAAGGGATGAATATGGAATGGGCTCTAGAGCTTCTAGCTGAAATGAGTAGGCAAAGACGGTTACTTCACGTTAAGAAGTTGAAGTGAGCTATGATGATAGCTAATGAAGGTGGTACCGCGGGAGTTTCTCGTCCTTATTTAAGGATGAGGGGCTCTTTTTATTTTGAGAAAGGAGGAGTTAGGTTGAGCGGAAAAATAATGTTAACAGGAATTAAGCCGACAGGTTATCCGCATTTAGGGAATTATATTGGCGCGATTAAACCTGCATTACAAATGTCAAAGAAGAATGAAGGAAAAGCACTATATTTTATAGCGGATTATCATGCATTAAATGCTGTGCATGATCCAGAAAAGTTCAGTAGTTATACGAAAGAGGTAGCAGCCACTTGGTTATCACTTGGAATTGGAGAAGATGTTATTTTCTACAGGCAAACAGAAGTGCCGGAGATTCTAGAATTAGCTTGGATATTAGCTTGCCTAACTCCGAAAGGGATTATGAACCGTGCCCATGCATATAAGGCGAAGGTAGAGCAAAATAAAGAAGCAGGGTTAGAGGTAGATACAGGAGTGAATATGGGGTTATATACGTACCCGATTTTAATGGCAGCGGACATATTATTATTTCAAGCTACTCATGTACCAGTCGGGAAAGACCAAATTCAACATATTGAAATTGCCCGTGATATTGCGTCGTATTTTAATCATACATTCGGCATGACATTTACGCTTCCGGAGTATGTCATACAAGAAGAAGGTGCCATTTTACCTGGTCTTGATGGAAGGAAGATGAGTAAAAGTTATGGAAATGTGATCCCATTATTTGCAGAACAAGAAAAACTACGAAAGTTAATATTTAAAATCAAAACAGATTCTTCACTTCCAAATGAACCGAAAGAACTAGAAACGTTATATATAATTTATAAAGAATTTGCGACAGAAGATGAAATACAGTCGATGCGTGAAAAGTATGAAACTGGAATCGGATGGGGCGATGTGAAAAAAGAGTTGTTTCGCGTTGTAGACCGCGAATTAGCTGGACCCCGTGAGAAATATGAAATGTATATGAATGAGCCAAATTTATTATACGAAGCGTTAGAAAAAGGTGCTGTGCGGGCAAGAGAAGTCGCGAAGGTAAATTTAGCAAAAATAAAGAAACGGATTGGATTTGAGAGGGAACGTTAAGCGTTCCCTTATTTTTTTACAAAAAAACCGAACGGAATTCCAATTTGTTACCAATATAGAGTGAGGAGGGATAGAAATGGTCACAATTCTCGAATTAAAAATGTTGCTAGTTCAAATAGGAATAGAAATTGTACCACCTAGTAATTTAAAAGAAAAAATTTTAATTCAAGTTAATCTGATGGAGGAAATAACATTTAATCATGTTGAGGTGAATAAAGATGAGTGAAATTGTGTTAGCAGTTCAAGGGTTAAGTAAGACTTATGAGAGTGTAGATACAAATGTTAGAGCTTTACAAAATGTATCTTTGGAGTTAAATAAAGGAGAACTCCTTGCCGTAATGGGGACGAGTGGGTCTGGGAAGAGTACATTACTTAACATACTTGGTGCTTTAGACAAGCCTGATGAGGGAGTCGTATATGTAAATGGTGAAGTCCCTAAAAATATGTTTGTTGAACCATACGCGACGGAGTACAGGCGGGATAACATAGGATTTATTTTTCAGTCATTCCATTTATTAAAGGATTTATCTGTAGAAGAAAATATTGCATTACCCCTCATATTATCAGCTGATTCAGAAGAGGAGATACGAGAAAAAACAAATAAAATATTAGATGTTCTTGGTTTAGTAAATTGGAGAAATCATCGACCAGTTCAGCTTTCTGGGGGACAACAACAACGTGTTGCAATTGGTAGGGCGTTAATAACATCTCCTCCAATTGTTCTTGCAGATGAACCTACTGGAAATTTAGATTTCAATACGTCTAATGATATTTTACGAGTACTAGTCGATATGAAACAAAGATTCAATCAAAGTATGATTCTTGTTACTCATGATCCTCACATTGCTACGTATGCAGATCGGGTTCTCTTCTTTCATGATGGAGAAAATGTTGATGATTATACGTGTACTCATGGAGTAAATGATATGAATATCATTTTAGATAAATTTAAAAAATTACTGGAGAAATCAAAATGATAAAATCAGTACGAGGATTAAGTTTACGCTTTTTTAAGACGAATAAATTCACTGCTATTTCCTCTATAGTTAGCGTTATGTTGGCTGTTTCTCTAATTATTACGATGGTTGTATTTTCGAGTCATGCGAAACAGTCTGTTATAAATGAAGTGAAAAATGTATATGGAGATATGGATTTATCAGTTGGATATAACCCTGATCAAAATAAGTTGATGGATAAATCTTTACTACAAAATATTAAAGAACAAAAAAATATTGAATACATATCAAAAGTATTAGTAAATCATTTGCAAGTGAATAAATTGAATACCGCTATTTATACAGTAGGTGTTCAAAATGATTCGTTATCGAAAAGTCGATATCACTTCTCTAAAAATCTATCAAATGAAGAAGTAACATTAAATCATGGATTAGCAGAAACTCTACAAGTAAACGTTGGGGAAAAGATTGAAATAGAAAATAAATCCTATGTAGTAAAAGAAGTGTTATCTGATATAGAAGCTGGAGGTTCAGCTCCAGATATACTCGTTTTATCGAATGGTGCGGTGAAACAGCACGTATATGAAAAAACGGGTAAACACAATGAAGCTACTTATGTGTTGATAAAAGCAAAAGCGAATGCAGATGTACTAGCTTTGTCTAATCAAATTCATAAAATAGACAAAGAATTAAGAATCGATATTGCGGAGGAAGACGAGTTTTTAAAAAGTAACTTAGCGTCATTACATATTTTTATAGTTATTTTATCTGTATCAATACTTATTATTACTTCATTATTATTGATGTCTAATTTTGAAGTGTTTTTATATAAATATAAAAGTCAATTTGCTATTATGCGATCAATGGGAGCAACAACGAAACAAATGTTTACAGTTATATTCATTCAATGTAGTGTAATTAATTTCTTTGGTGGAATATTTGGTTTGTTACTAGCTGTAATAAGTAACCGTTTTTTACAAAGTTGGCTAGAGCATTTATTTGCTTTTCAAATTAATTCGATGAGTTTCGACTATAAACTAGCAATTGTAACTGTGATTTGTAGTATCTTTTTTATTGAACTGTTTATGTTATATCCGTCATATAGAAGTTCGAAAATATTGCCAGTAAAGCTTATGCGCGAAAATGAAGAATCCGATTTTTCTAATAATAAAACACGCAGTATTATGGGTAAATTCCTTTTAATTAGTAGCATATTTTTAACTGCTTTAGGTGGATTTATGGAAAATACTGGAGATACGCAGGCGATAGTGATATTAATAGGATCTATATTTCTTGTTTTAGGAGTGTATGTTTTATTTCCTATTTATCTTTCTTGGATATTAAAATTATGTCTACCTATGATGAAAAAAATATTTGGAAGGAATACATTTGTTGCTATTAAAAATGTAATTCCACAAGTGAGAAAAAATACATTTGTTATCTTAATGATAAGTACAATGATGGTGATAGTTGTCTTCGGCTCCACTATATTTAAAACGATGCAAAAAAATAATGAAAGATATTTAAAACGAGAATTTCCAACACATATTGTTGTGGAAAATCGTTTGACTAATGATTCAACCATTACCTTACCTGATATACAAAACATATTTAAAGAAATAAGTAGTGTAAAAGGAGCTAGTACAATTAGTACGAACTCACTGGCAGAATTAAAACAAGGTGAAAATTATAGTACTTTTGACTATAATTTAGGTGATTTAAAGGAAATGAAAATGCAAGGATTACTGCCAGAAGTACCTGCAAATTTGGAGAATAGTATAGTTGTTACAAAAGAGTTAGCGGAGCGGTATAAACTTCATGTAGGTGATATCGTTCAATTGGGTCTATTTTCAGAACAGGAACAAAAAGTTAGACCGACTAGTAAGGTAGAAATCGGATTAATTGTTAACGAGCTACCGAATTCTCCTTCAGTACTTATGGATTGGAGTAATGTAACATATAAACAAGATTATACAATTTTTGAGCGGGCATTTATTAGTTCAAATAACGAGAGAGAGACGTTGGAGCAATTAAAGAAAGTGAAAGGTCAATATCCACAATTAAAAATAAGTAGTTATACTCAATCGTTAAAACAATCTAATTTAATGTTTCAGCAAAGGTGGTCCATTTTCATCGTTGTTATTGTAGTAATTTTGTTTAGTGTAACATTAGGGGTATGTAATACACTTATAAATAATATTCAATCTAAAAGAAAAGAGTATGCTATTTTACGAGCAATAACAGTTAAGAAAAAAGGGATTGTACAAATTATTTTGACACAAGTTAATTTATATGTACTTATTGGAATCGTACTAGGGACTGTTATAGGAACATTATTAACCTATATGGTAAGTATAATAGATCGTACACCTTTATTTTTTGATTTCAAACTTATCGTAACGGTAATAGCGGGGATGTTCGGAATAGTCCTTATTATTTTTATACCTTTTGCTAATAGAATAGGGAAAAGGGACATTGTAGAAGAGTTAAATAAGGATAATAAATAAAAGAGGTTAACCCAAGTTGCTATTCAGCTACTTTTGGGTCAATCTCTTTTTATTAACAATTGATTTGAATATTGGTGTGCTCATTAATAAATGTATAGTATAGCCCCTAAATGAGAGGATTTCATATGATGATGAGTCTCAATGGTTTTAATGAAAAACAATGGATCAATCATTATATTAGTTAAATGCCACCAAGTAATATCATTAGGTGAAGTAAGGAGTTCGCATTTCCTTTCAAAACTTATTAGTTGCACATATTAAAAAATATGCTAATATAGGGATACTTATTAAACTCGTTTAATAAGTATAATTAAAGTCACTTATTAAAGTTGTTTAATAAGTGTAATTCATTCTATAACAAAGGAGATGATTGTATGAGAACAGAGAAAGATAAGATGTTGGCGGGAGAAATGTATATTGCGGATGACGAAGAATTAGTAGCCGATAGGGTGGAGGCAAAACGTTTAACGCGCCTTTATAACGAGGCGATGGAGACAGGAGATGAACAACGTTTTACTTTATTAAATCAGCTTTTAGGTTCTTCAGCTGACGGGAAAGCCCACATTAATCCTGATTTTCGTTGTGATTACGGCTACAATATCCACGTCGGAAAGAGTTTTTTCGCAAATTTTAATTGTGTGATTTTGGACGTTTGTGAAGTGCGAATCGGTGATAATTGTATGTTTGCACCAGGTGTTCACATTTATACTGCTACGCATCCGTTGCATCCGGTAGAGCGGAATTCTGGCAAAGAATATGGGAAGCCTGTAAAGATTGGTAACAATGTTTGGGTTGGCGGGGGAGCTATAATTAACCCTGGTATTTCAATTGGAGACAACGCTGTAATTGCTTCAGGGGCAGTTGTGACAAAAGATGTACCTCATAATGTAGTTGTTGGTGGTAATCCAGCTAAAGTTATTAAAACGATAGACGAATAAAGGGCGTTTTCACTAGTTCGTAAATTATCGTATAGACAATGTGAAAGGTGTTTCATATGGAGAAATATAGTGCGAACAATCATAAAAAGACATTACTTGCCTCTCGAAATGCTCTTTTTCTCTTATTTGCTTTGCCAGGTGTCGCGTTTGCTACATGGATTTCAAGAACAGCAGCTACTCGAGATATTTTAGCAGTGTCAAATGCAGAAATGGGCTGGATTTTGTTCGGACTATCTGTCGGTTCAATAATTGGTTTACTGAGTGCAAGCCGCTTTATTGACTGTAAGGGAGCTAGAGACGTTATTATAGGCAGTATGTTTTTTATGATTGTTGGATTACTTAGTTTAGGTATTAATATTTATTTTGTTTCTAGTATGGGGGCTTTTAATAGCTTACTAGTATTTGGAGTAGGATACGGATTGGCGGAAGTTGCATTGAATGTAGAAGGTTCTTCCATTGAACAGAAATTAGGAACAACTCTTCTTCCGAAATTCCATGGTTTTTTTAGTGTAGGAACTTTAGTAGGTGCGCTCAGTGGTTCTGTTGCAGCGTCGCTTCACATCCCAATTTTGTATCAGTTTCTTGCGATTTCGGTCGTGTTTGTATTACTTGCATGTATGTTGTATCGTTTCCTTCCACATGGAACAGGAAAGAAGGAAAAAACGCCGAATAAAAAGAAAGCGAAGCGTGCTTCCTTACGTATGGAAAAAAAGGTGCTTTTAATTGGTCTTTTTGTGCTTGGAATGGCATTTGCAGAAGGAAGTGCAAATGATTGGCTACCTATCGTAATGGTAGACGGACATGAACAAAGTGTAGTGACAGGTTCTATTATGTACACAGTTTTTGTAATGGCAATGACGTTAGCTCGTATGTGTAGTAGTTATTTCCTTGATCGATTTGGTCGTGTCGCTGTCGTACGTGCTACAATTATGATGGCGATTATTGGAATTTCAATCGTAATATTTGGGAGTAATTCGTATTTTCTAGCACTTGGTGTAGTACTGTGGGGGATTGGTGCAGCGCTAGGTTTCCCGATTGGCCTGTCAGCTGCTGGAGATGACCGTGAAAATGCGACGTCTAATGTTGCTGCAGTTTCTATCGTTGGTTATACAGCCTTTTTAGTCGGACCACCATTTTTAGGGATACTTGGAGAAACATTCGGAATACGTAATGCCTTACTAGCAGTTTTATTATTTGTTCTTTTGTCTGGAATTGTATCGTCTATTATGAGAGAGAATACACCGAGCTAAATAAGAATTGCACGCAGCGGAAATATATCATCTCTATTGCTTTAGAAAATGATGTATGATATATTGTCAACGCAACTTATTAAAAGAGTTTAATAAGTATGTTGATTAAGGTGGTGAGCGATTTGAGTGAACAATTTGTTACTCAAAAATCGATTAAAGAAACGATCCTTCGCGGCATTCGTACAGCTCTTCTAGAGCAAGGAAGTGCAACGAAAGTTGAACTTAGTAATACATTAGAAATTAGTTTTCCAACGATAAGTAAATTTATAGAAAATATGAAACAAGATGGTGAAGTCACTTTAGTCGGTTTAGATGATTCAAGTGGCGGAAGAAGAGCGAAACGATATGCGTATAATCCGGAATATATGTTAGGATTAGCGATATTTTTAGAGAAGAATGAAACAAACTATACCATTTTTAACTGTGTAGGGGAAGTAAAGGAACAAGGAAGTACTTCGGGTGTATTAATGGATACTGGCGTGAATCTATTATCAAAACATATTGAAAATCTTATCGCTACATTCCCGAAAATAAGCTCTATATCAATTGGTGTGCCCGGTTCGGTTGATAATGGTCGTATTTTCTATATTCCTGGATATGAAAAGTTCCAGAATTTTAATTTGAAAAGTCACTTAGAGGATCTGTTTTCAATACCCGTAGTTATAGAAAACGATATGAATGCCGCAGTGCTTGGCTATTATAAAAGTACTGGAAATAACGATAATTCATCTCTTGTGTATTTGTATTCCGGTCAAAATGGCCCAGGAGCAGGGATTATGGTAAATGGAGATGTAGTACGAGGCAGCACCTTTTTCTCAGGAGAGATATCTTTCGTTCCACAGTATGATAATAAAAATTTCTTACAAGCTTTGAGAAGTGGAGATTCGAATAATCCAGAGAAATATAATATAGATGCTATTACTCGTTTAATAGCTACATGTATAGCTATTATTAACCCTCATGCCTTTATCTTCTGTGATGATGAAGTGAACCAATTTGTAATAGATCAAATTGTAAAAACTTGTCCGCAGTACATTCCAGCAGAACATATTCCAAAAATAACAGTGAGCGATTGGAAAGAAGATTATTTATATGGATTGAAAAGCCTTGGACTTGATCTTATGATTACAAGAACAAGCAAAGAAAATTAAATATCAAATTGTTGGTTGAATACTGTAAAAGAAAAGGTGTCGATTATGAAAATTGAACATGTAGCAATTTGGGTAAATGATTTAGAAGGTATGCGTGATTTCTATAAACAGTACTTCGGTGGTGAAGAGAATAGTTTATATCACAATCCGAAAAAGCAGTTTGAATCTTATTTTATAACTTTTGAAGGTGGAGCACGTCTAGAACTTATGAGGCAAGTAGGGATAGACGATAATACACAAACACAAACAATAGGATATGCGCATATTGCTTTTTCTGTAGGTAGTAAAGAAAAGGTGAACGTATTAACGAATACATTAAGAGAAGCAGGCTACCCTGTGTTAAACGGCCCACGTACTACAGGGGATGGTTATTATGAAAGTGTAGTAAGTGACCCGGAAGGAAATCAGATTGAGATAACAATCTAACTCTGAAGGGGATAATTCGGACCTACAGTGAAATGAAAAACCGCATTTTGCGTTATAATAACGGGAAATGCGGTTTTTTAATATGTAATGCTTTTTAATTGGAGTGCTGAAATTCTGTAATAATCTTCTCAATAACAGGAGGAAGATTGCTAGGTAACTCATCAAGCGGAAAGAAGTGTAGTTCTTTCGATTCCGTATGGTCGCATACAAGCTCACCATGGAATGTGCGGCAAATATAAACAACGAGTACACCGTGTACTTGATCGCCGTTTGGATAGATTTGAAAGAAATCTGGTCCTGAGTATGTACGGAATAGTTCTGGATTTTTAATGATAAGTCCCGTTTCTTCATATACTTCTCGTTTTAAAGCGTCTTCTAACGTTTCGTTATATTCTAAGGCGCCGCCAATAATGCCCCAGCGGTTAAAATCTGTGCGTAGCTGCAGTAATATTTTATTTTCCTCATTTAATATAATGGCGTGCGAACCGATTAAAATAAGTGGATGATTGCCTACTAAATTTCTCATGTCTTCAACATAACCCATATTTGTTCTCTTTATAGTTAATAATAATTAGGAAGTTCTTTTAACATTCTTTCTGTTTTACGTGCTGTAAAGGCTAAGTTATGATCATCTTTCGTTCTGAAAAATAAAGTACGTAAAAAGGTTTTAATGTTGGCACATAAAATACAATATTCATTTAGCGAAAGGCGTTTTCTAATTTGAGGAAGCCTTTTTATTTTTTTATAAATAATTGAAATTAACTCATCTTGTGGGAAATCATGGTATAGCATCGATAGTAACGGTGTAACAATTCGTTCATCTTCATTATTATGAAAAAGATCCGATGGGATAAAAATTTTATTTAATAAACAATGAATTAATTCTTCATACCACTCAAAATTCGTATAGGAATTGTGAACAATTTCAGTAAAGGCATCAGATACGTGGGCAAGACAATGAACCCACCCTTTATTTTCAATATAGCCTCGAAAATCCGTTTCTAAGTTTGTATATGTAATGAGTTT
Organism: Bacillus sp. CH140a_4T; assembly: GCF_008923725.1. Taxonomy (GTDB): domain Bacteria; phylum Bacillota; class Bacilli; order Bacillales; family Bacillaceae_G; genus Bacillus_A. The sequence goes on along the minus strand of NZ_WBPF01000005.1, from coordinate 721,540 downwards.
GTTTTTTATTTCTTCGATATCCTCCTCTGTAAAAAAGTAGTGCGAGTTAGCGAATTGGAGTATTAATGCAAGTAACGAAACAGTGTAAGAACGTGTGAAAACCCCATCTGTATGTGGGGAGTAAATGTCACAATATAAATACTCATCACTTAAACAAGTTTGCAACAGTAATTTCAGTTGATCATCCATAAGGAATTCATGATGAATGAAATGTGCAAAACATTTATATATAAGCTGGTAACGAACGTAACTATCAGTTGTTCCGACATACTGAAGCATATTGAGCGTTAACTCATTCATATCTATATGTTGCAGTTGCGTATAGTCATTTTGTTGTATAAGCTCTAACTGTTGTTGTAGCGCTGTAATATCCAATGGAGAACCTCCTCCGCACTTTAAAGATGCGATGTTTTCTAGTATTCTATATATTCAAGGACAATCCTGCTCATGCAAGGAGAACAAGTAGAAATTCGAGTATGACATAGATGAGGGAAGTATATGATGACTATAGAACAGTTAGAAAAATATTTTAAAATAAGAAGAAATGCTTCTTCTATAATGATAAAAGAAAATAATGCGGAGCCTTTTACAAAAACGCAATTAGAAGAAATAATGCAGTATTGCGTTACTGAGGCTGAAAAAGAGGGAATAGAAAACTTACATTTTGAGGTTTCTTCAAAAAGTCCAAATTACGATGTGTATAAGAAATGCTTCGAAACGTATTCATTTGAATACATTACTGAAAACATGATTGTGTTTAAGGATATATATGAAGTAGAAGATATAGAAAGTGAAATTGATTTTAAGCTTATTGAAGAAGTAGGAGAAAATACATTTTATTCTCTTTGGAACGAAATGACGGAAGAACAAGTCACTTATGATCAATTTGTAAATATGATGCTACAAGAAATTGGTGAGCAATGGAAAGAGCATTGTTTAACAGCGAGTGTCAATGAAGTGCCGATAGGAATTGTAATTCCGCATATTGAAAGAGGTACGTTAGAAGAAGGAAAACTCATGTATTTCGCAATTGCTTCAAATATGCGAAATAAAGGGTATGAAGTAGCATTCTTTACGGGAGCGATGTTTGTCTTAAAGGAAATAGGCGCATCTTATTATATTGGCGAGACAAATGTGCAAAATGAATGGATGAAGGATGTTTTTGAAAAGAACGGATGTCAGCTGCTGAGTTGTACTGAGCGATTTGTGAGGAAGTTTTAGGAGGATGAATGGTGTATACTCTCGAACTCGTATAGCGGGAGGGGACTATATATGTTAAAGCAATCCATGCATTCATTCGTTTTAATGTATCCACATGTATTGTTAGAAAATTGGAAAGTTGAAAAGGTTTCAGAACGTTATGAAGGTGAAAAGTGGGAAACTTTCTGGTTTCAGGTTGTTACTCCAACTGGAATGTTTCGGGTAAAAGAGTTTTTTCTAGATATAATGGAGCCAGTATTTCCGGATAGTTGTATTTCTCAAGCAAAAGGAGATTGTTTTCAATATAAATGGCTTGTGTATTGGAAAGGTGTAAATTATAAAGGAAAAGAAAGTTACGTTACATCTAGATGGAAAACACAAATTGAAGTTTCTGTTGATCGCGGATATATAAACCAAGATGAAATGGAAAGATTTCTATTTGAATTACAACCGGTAAATATGGAGCTTGCGAAAACGATATTACATACACCATTTCACTTATTAAGCTTTCAAGCGAAGAGAGGTGAAATGGGTGAGATAGGAAGCTGTCGTGAGTGGAATGCTCCCGAAGACGTATCCTATGTTAAATTATCAATTCATGAAAAGTTAAGTTGGAAACTTGAATCAGTTGGTTTCGGAAATGATGAAATACAGTATGTATACTGGGATGAAGATAGTAAACTATATGCACTTTGGGTTTGTCGGCATAAAAACAAAGCGTACTATCCTGTCTCTTCTTGGACAATGAATTATGGCCCAAAACAAATAATAAATGGGTTACAGTTTTATTCACACCCTGATCGTGGGACAGTTGTATATGAAGATTTAGGTAATGAACAAATCGCATACGTATTTCGAGGGAATCCGTGTACAACTTATGAACAAGTAAAAGAACTTCTTGCCTGTTTGTAAGATAAAAAGAAAAATGAGAACGACAAAATAGATATTCCTATAATACAATAGAGAAAGATTCGATTATACGAGAAAGCGTTGGTGAAAGAATGGAGCAGCAAAGAAATTGGTTACAAGCAACTGTAGAAAGAAATGAAGACAATACGTTATATATAAAGTGGGAAAATAATATAGAGGAAGTTCGCATTTACTGGAGTACTTCATCAGAGCATATTGAGGAAAATGGAGAATTACTTGCAACGGTAAATGGAGAATCATCATGTACAATTGAAAATCCGAGTGAAAATGAGCGTCCATATTTTAGACTAGTAGGAAGTAATGGACAAGCAGTGACAGTAGCTGAGCGTAGATTGCCATTACAAGGCGCGTTTAACTTCCGTGATATGGGAGGTTATGAAACGACTGAAGGACGTAAAGTAAAATGGGGCAAGTTGTACCGTTCTGAAGAATTAGCAGGATTAACAGAGTGGGATATCGACTATTTACAAAAGTCTGGCTTAAAGTTAATTTGTGACTACCGTACAGACTTTGAAGTGAAGCATAAGCCGAATCCAGAGATTACGGGTGCTCGCCAAGTATGCTTACCAGTTATGCAAGATTTAGCGAAAGACTTGAACATAAATGAATTTTTCCAAGTTGGTGACCTTTCTATGTTAGGGAAGCCAGGCGAGTACCTTGTGAAAATGAATCAAGATTTCGTAAGTGGTAATGAAGCATTCGTGAGCTTCTTAAACTTAGCGCAAAACCCAGAAAACTTACCGTTAGTAAACCACTGTACAGCTGGAAAAGACCGTACTGGATTCGGATCAGCACTATTATTACTTTTACTAGGTGTACCGGAAAAAACAGTAATGGAAGACTACTTACTAAGTAACGGTTTCCGTGAAAAATTAAATGAAAAAATGATGGCCTTTTTAGGTGCGAAACTTCAAAACGATGAAAGTAGAGCAATATTAGGTGCAATGTTTGAAGCACGCGCTGAATATTTACAAGCTGCGATTGATGAAGTGAAAAAGCAATATGGTTCAGTTGAAGCATATGCTGAAAAAGCACTTGGCTTTACGAAAGAGTCGTTAGAAGAAATGAAAGTGTTATTGCTAGAGGATAAATAAGAAGGAGGGAGGCTAATTGGATTAGCCTCCTGTTTCTATTATGAAATTTTTCGTTGCCTTATTATTCCTATGACAATTGGAATAACTGTCCCAATTAACAATATCGGTAAAAATAATTTTCCGAAACCGTCGCTCCAATTTAAAGCGATTGAAATTGTTTCAAATAGGATGAAAGCAAAAATAAGTAAACAGACATTTTTTAATTGATTAAGCATTTTTCTACTATTTAAATAAAACTCTTTAGCATTTGATTCATTCAGTCTTTGTGGGTAGTTATGAACTTCTGGAAACTTTTCTAAAGTTTGCATTAAAAGGAGTATGAAAAGCCCTATTCCTGGCAAAAGCAAAAGTTCCCACTTTGATCCCCAGCGATCTACAGCTCCATATGCGTTATAATGTGCGGGTACTTCCTCGGGTAATCTTCCCCAAATAATGATCAGAAAAATGATTGATCCAAAGAACAATGAATATCCAATGATATCTCCAACCCATTCACTTTTTGTTTTTGGGATTGTTATTTTAGGTCTTCCCCATGAATTTACTATGTTGTTCCGCCCCTTCCTATTCCTGTATTACCTTTTTAAAAATTGGATTCATTATCCAAATTATCTCAAATTTATAGTATTTTCACAATTAATTATTTTTGAATAACATAACTCGTGTGCCTAAAAGCAACTTTAAGTTCTCTGTACAGATACTATTTGTAAAGGGAAAAAGTTCGACTTAAGAGTCAATTAATGAGAAAATACAAGTTGTAAATAACGTACTAGTTGAGGAGAGCATAATGAAATATAAAGTTATATTATTCGACGTAGATGATACATTATTAGATTTTCCTGAAACGGAAAGAAACGCATTACATAACGCGTTTGTACAGTTCGGGATGCCTACAGGGTATAATGATTATCTTGCAAGTTATAAAGAGATTAGTAATGGATTATGGAGAGATTTAGAAAATAAAATGATTACGCTAAGTGAATTAGCAGTAGATCGATTTAGACAATTATTTGTGCTTCATAATATAGAAGTAGATGCACAGCAATTTAGTGATGTATACCTTGAAAACTTAGGGAAAGAAGTACACCTTATAGAAGGTGCAGTGCAATTATGTGAGAAACTACAAGGTTGCAAGTTAGGTATTATTACGAATGGATATACGAAGGTGCAACAATCTAGAATCGGAAATTCGCCTTTATGTAATTTCTTTGATCATATTATTATTTCAGAAGAGGTTGGTCATCAAAAACCAGCACGTGAGATTTTTGATTATGCATTTGAGAAGTTTGGGATTACTGATAAATCAAGTGTATTAATCGTTGGAGATTCGCTAACTTCTGATATGAAAGGCGGAGAAGTTTACGGCATTGATACGTGTTGGTATAATCCGAGTTTGAAAGAAAATATGACAGATGTTAAGCCGACTTATGAAGTGGAGAGCTTGCTACAAATTTTAGGAATTGTGGAAGTGGCGGAAGAAAAGGTAGTTTCATTTTAATCGTGTTGATATATTTTGAGTTACGGTAGATATATTGGGAAAATCGTCGATATAATTTGAGTTGCGTTCAATTTATAGGTACGATCGGTGTAATAACTAGAGGTGAGTGAAAGATGTTAACGTTTTTATTTGAGTTAGACAAGGCTATTCCGCAGAAGGATGAGCCAAAGTATGATGCTTATACAAAAGGCTTTATTGAAGGGGATTTAACGATTCGCGCGAGTGACAGCGTACTTTTTCAGAAGTCATGTATGAAGGTCGCAGAGCTCGGCATTTATTTAGGACAGTGGATGGAACAAGTGCAACACGGTCAAAACGTACATATGAATTATGAAACGAGTGACCGTGAGGAAGTAATTCTCGGATTCTTTTATGAAGAGGACGATCAGTGGAGAGTTTCTTCTAGTTGGCAACAATTTGAACTTCAAGAGCGTATATCCACTACAGCATTAGTAGAGAGCGTTCAACGTTATTTGAATGAGCTCAATAAGGAACTGCGCGCGATAGAATATCCCGTTACGTTTGATCAGTACTTAAGAGGAGAGCGAATGATGAAGCTTTCTTACAAACGACTGTGTGATAGTAAAGCGGATACGACGTCGATAGAGGTTTATAATGAAAGCGAAAGAGTAGGCGTAGTACGGGGCTATTATAAAAATATGTTGATGAAAGTGCTAGACTTTATTCCGAAAGTCGGTAGTAATATCATTTATGAAATAAAGGATAGTAAGGACAATATTCGCGTCATTGCAAAGGATGTAAGTAGGCAGCGTCAAAGAAGGATTTTAGTAACGTACATCGATAATAATGATGCAGAGCATGAAATACTTGTATGTGATGGAAAGTTATTGGATGCAAATTTCATATTTACCTTTACATATAAGACAGAAGAATATGTTGTTCACAAAACTTCAATTGGGCTTGGAAAGTTATTACGAAACGGCTACGTAATCGCAGATTGGAATATTCGTCTTGAGGAAGATATGTATGATATCGAGATGGATGTATATGATGAAGATTATATAGAGGATCAATACTTACTGTTAGGCGTATTTCATGCGGTTTTGTATGGGTGATAGTTGTATAAATAAAAAATACCGGTATTCTTTGTGAAAAGAATGCCGGTATTTTTTATTAATCCTCGAAAATAAAAACCTCATCAATTGTACTATGAAGTGCCTTCGCGATATCGTGAGCAAGTTGCAAGGAAGGGTTGTATTTTCCTTTTTCGAGATGGCTTATCGTTTCACGGCGTACACCAACAGTTTTCGCTAAATCTTCTTGTGTCATATTCAATTTGGCGCGGTATTCTTTTATTTTCGTTACGAACGCCATGGTGCATCTTCCATTTCATCAACTGGTTTATCGTAAAAGAACAGAGAGAAGCCGAACGTAAGAATGAGTGTGCCGAAAATAAGAGCGATATCAATCTCTTGTAGCGCCGGGTTTGGAAATAACATTTCAATAAACATAATGATAGCGGTAGTTAGTAATGTAACGATAAAGGCATTGCGGCACGATTTATTGACGATTTGTTCAAATAGTTCATCGTGTTGAACCGTTCTATACGTTGTGAAAAAGGAGAAGAAACAGAACATAGTAAACAATCCTTTTTCATAAAAAAAGCCGAGGAAACCGAAGAAACCGAGAAATCCTAAATATTTAATACAAGTTGTTTTCACGATAGATTCTCCTTTCGGTGTTAGAAATAAATCACATTATGTTATAAATATATCACATATAGAAAAGTATAGTAATAATAGTTTTCCAATTCTTTTCATAATAATAGTAAAAAGAGGAAATATACTGCGAAATAAAGAGGATAATATTGTAAAATGATTGTAAGGAGGGGGAGGAAGGCATGCTAACTTGGATCATGATCGTTGTATTACTTGTAGTAATTACTGTAGTGGCGACGGTGTTAATTGGGCGAAATGGTGATGCGAATTATAGTAAAGCGACAAAAGGGAATATTAAACGGCTGACGATGATTTATATAATACTAGCTGTCGTTTTAATCGTTGGATTAGGTTTGTATATTTATTTTAAAGGTTGAAAAAACTGAAAAAATATAAAAATCTAAAAATAGAAGTATGCTATAATATTAATATAGTTATTTGGTAATTAAGGAAAGGATTGGATGGAATGATTGAAATTACGAATGTGTCAAAAAGTTATAACGGGTCTACTTATGCAGTAAAAGATTTAAGTTTATCAGTGCCTAGCGGAGAAATTTTTGGATTTTTAGGGCCGAATGGTGCGGGTAAATCAACGACAATTAAGATGATTACTGGTATTCATGGGGTGGACAAAGGGACGATTACGATTAACGGTATTGATATTATGAAAAATCCGATGGAAGCAAAAAAGACGTTTGGTTATGTCCCAGATAGCCCAGATATGTTTTTACGATTAAAGGGAATTGAATATTTAAACTTTATGGCAGATATGTATGAGGTACCGAAAGAAGTACGACAAGAACGAATCGAGTCTTTAGCGAAGAAATTTGATCTTTACAATGCGTTATCGGATCAAATTCAAAGTTACTCGCACGGTATGAGACAAAAAATCATTATTATTGGTGTGCTCGTGCATGAGCCGGATATATGGATTTTAGATGAACCGTTAACAGGGCTTGATCCGAAATCTGCCTATATTTTAAAGGAAATGATGAGAGAGCATGCGGATAAAGGAAAGATTGTATTTTTCTCTACACACGTATTAGAAGTGGCAGAAAAAATATGTGACCGCGTCGCGATTATTAATAAGGGAAATCTTCAGTTTAAAGGGAATTTAGATGAAATGAGAGATCATTTTAAATCCAATGAATCACTTGAAAAAATGTTCTTGGAGATGACGGGCAATGAGTAAAATTTGGACGTTAACGAAAGTATTATTGAAATTAAATTATGCAGATTTTATAACAGATAAGAAGAAGCGATGGGCGTATGTATTTTCATTTGCAGCCATTTTATTTGTTGGCTTTTTAATATTTGGTTCTATCACGCACGGAATGTATGAAGGTATGAAACAATTAGGTCAAGACCCAGGAATGATTATCGCAATGGGGCTTGCGATTGCGAGTATATGGGTATTTTTAATGAGTATTACGAACATTTTAACTGTATTTTACTATAGTAATGACATTGAAATGTTACTACCGTTACCATTAAAACCAGCGCAAATTATTTCGGCAAAATTTTTAACGGTACTAATAACACAATACGTAATGAGTTCATTCATTTTACTACCAATCTTTATTACGTACGGGTTAAAAAGTGGTGCATTTATTACATATTACATATACATGATTTTTATTTACTTACTCTTCCCGATTGTGCCGTTAGTATTAGCTTCATTACTGATGACAGTTATTATGAGGTATACAAATATAGCGAAAAATAAAGACCGAGGCAATATCTTTATTGGAATCGTAAGTATACTATTTATTGTAGGAATTAATGTATTTTTACAGTGGAAAAATAAAAGTTCGTTTTCTGAAGATGCAATTACGAATTACCTAGCGAGCAGCGAATCTTCTCTTTTAGTACAAATGACAAACTATTTTCCAACTACATATTTCGGAGCAGTGGCATTAGTAGAAAATGCAAATTGGAAGGGTCCTTTAAACGTAATCATCTTTGCACTTATTTCATTTGTATTTTTTGTGTTGTTTTATTACATTGCAGAGCGTACATATTTAAAAGGGGTTATTGGACTTTCAACGAGTACAGCAAAGAAAGAGGTCATTTCAGCAGAAGGTTTACAAAAATCAACGGTTCAAAGCTCACATTTAAAAGCGTATGTGAAAAAAGAATTTAAAACGTTATTCCGTACACCACAATTTTTCTTAAATTGTATTGTACAAACTTTCGTTATGCCGATTATGTTATTCTTTGTTTTATTCGTGCAAGATGGAAATTTAAAGTGGATCACAGGGTATATTGATAACCCAAAATCAGCAGGACTTGCAATTGGTGTTGGGCTTTGTGCATCGCTATTTTTAATGGGAAGTAACGTTATCGCAACAACATCATTTTCACGTGATGGAAGTTCATGGTTTGTGAATCGTTATTTACCTGTAAAAGCTTCGGATATCTTTTTTGCGAAAGCGATCACTGCTTGGTTAATTAATGTAATTATTTTGGCGGTATTCGGTATTACGATGGCAGCTGTAGCGGGGATATCTCCAGTATTTATGGTACTTTGGTTCTTACTAAGTGCGAACGGTTTATTGCTAATTAATTTAATCGGTACACGCTGGGATGCACAAACTGCAGATATACACTGGGATACAGAGCAGAAATTATTTAAGAGCCGATATACAACTTTGTGGAATTTTTTAGCTAATATTTTAATAGCTTTAGTTATTGTAGCAGGAGTAAGTTTATTATACTTCTTCCTTCAAGTAGGACTGTGGGTTATGTTTATTGTTTTATTTGTAATGTTTACGATTGTAAATTATATCTTCATTAAAATTTTAAAATTAGGTGCAGAACGTATATTGTCAAATATTGAATAAAAAGATAGATCCTCTGTATTCGTGCAGGGGATTTATCCATAGATGGAGGAGAAAAGGTGAAGAAAATAGCAATTGTAACAGGGGCAACTCGTCTGAATGGAATTGGTGCAGCTGTATGCAAGGTGCTTGCTCAAAAAGGGATAGACATTTTTTTCACGTACTGGTCTCAGTATGATAAAGCGATGCCGTGGGGAATGCATGACAAAGAGCCCTTTTTGTTGAAAGAAGAGATTGAAAGTTTAGGTGTTCGATGTGAAATGGCAGAAATCAATTTATCGCAGTCGTATTCGTCAAATCGTTTGTTTTATATGGTCTCAGAACGTTTAGGTGATCCATCTATTTTAATTAATAATGCAGCGTATGCTACTCATACGAGAATTGAGGACTTAAATGTAGAACAGTTAGATAAACATTATACAGTGAATGTTCGCGCTATTTTGTTATTAAGTTCATTATTTATAAAACATTATGCAAGCAAGGCGAGTGGAAGTATTATTAATCTTACTTCAGGACAGTCGTTAGGGCCAATGCCTGATGAACTAGCATACGCAGCGACGAAAGGAGCAATTGAAGCATTTACAAAATCAGTAGCACCAGTTGCGATGGAGAAGGGGATTACAGTGAATGCTGTAGATCCAGGACCGACGAATACAGGATGGATTACAGAGGAGCTGAAGCATCATTTAGTATGGAAGTTCCCGCAAGGTAAAGTAGGGGAACCGTCGGATGCAGCACGCTTAATTTCTTTTTTAGTAAGTGAAGATGCAAAATGGATTACGGGTCAAGTCATTCATTCGAATGGTGGTTATTCATAAATATATTATGTTAACAAATGTTGAGAAACAAAAAAATAAAAGAAAATATAATTTTTTTGTATAAATAAAATGTCAAGAAAGATAAAAATATGATAGGAGAGTATATCGTCATATGAAGATAGTAATTCTTCATGTGACAATATACTCTTTTTCTTTTGCTAGAGAGAAGAAAAATGAAGTAGAAGAAACTCGAATATTCAAATTGATTTATCGTTTTTTGTACGTATTATTATGAAGATTACTGTCGGAAAGATGGTAATTCGTATGAAAAGGGATTTTTTAAAGGGAAATCGAATCGTAAAGGGGAGGATAAATAAAGTAAACATAGGGGGATTTATATGAAAATGAAAAAGGTCGCTATCGCATCGATAACAATTGGTACAATGCTTACTATGGCAGCTTGTAGTCCTTCAGCAGATAAAGAAACAGAAAAGAAAGAGCAAGTAACAGCGCAAAATGAAGGAGAAGCAAAAACGACAAGTGCAGATGAGACGTCAAAAACAATGAAAGATACTGAAAAAGATACAAATACTTCTTCAAATGAAAAAACAGATAAAGATGCAAAAAATACGAAAGAATCATCAGGAACAGAAAGTAACGGTAAAACGTCATCTCAAAATGAGAATGTGAAAACAAAAGAAAAAGAGACGACAGGAAAAACGAATGACGAAACGACTAGCGGAAAAACGACAGATCAAAGTACAAGTACAAACTCAAACGGAAAAACAACGAAAGATCCGAAGAAAAGCGTAGCTGTGAAAACAAATGTAAAAGAAGTTGCGGCATTAGTTGATAGCTTAGACAAGCAATTAGCTGCCAATCCGAAATTAGAAACAGTAAATAAACTCGGAAAACAAATTAATGAAAAATGGGATGTGATTGAGAAAGAGTTAGAAGCATCACACCCAGCTGAATATAAAACAATCGGGCAAAGTATGTATCCGTTAATTGTAGGAGCGGAGAAAGAAAAGATAGATATTACTAAAATGAAATCATTAACGACGAAAACGAAAAAAGATTTAACTCAGTTATTAACGAAACTTTCGTAGTTTTAAAAGCCTACTTATGGGAGTAGGCTTTTTTTTGGGTGAGAGTGTAAGTAAAGTTTATGGGAATCCTAACGAAAAAGGATGGTGATAAAAATGACAATCGATCGAGTTTGTACAATTGGACCAGCAAGTAATAATAAAGAAACGTTAGCACAGTTAATAAAGAATGGTATGAAAATAGTGCGGTTGAATTTATCACATGGTACGCATGAAAGTCATAAAGATATCATTCGTTTAGTCAAATCGTTAGATGATTCTATTAAAATTTTAGGAGATGTACAAGGTCCTAAAATAAGGTTAGGTGAAATGAGCGGCGAACAAATTACACTTCAGGCGGGAAATTCTTTTATTTTGCATACGCAACCAGTTACAGGGAGCAATAGAGAAGCAAGTGTCGATTATGAAGGTATTGCGAATGACGTGAAAGTTGGCAGTAGAATTTTAATTAATGATGGCGAAGTTGAGTTAATCGTAGAGAAGGTAAGTACGGACAAAATAGAAACAAAGGTCAAAACAGGTGGTAATATCTCCTCTCATAAAGGGGTGAACTTACCAGGGGCAATCGTTAGTTTACCAGCTATTACAGAGAAAGATAAAAAAGATGTTCAGTTTCTTTTAGAAGAGGATGTTGATTTTATCGCATGTTCTTTCGTGCGAAAAGCTGGACATATAAAAGAAATACGTGATTTTATTCAGCAGCATAAAGGAACTTCCCCTAATGTAATTGCAAAAATAGAAACGATGGAAGCGATCGAGAATTTTCAAGATATATGTAAAGAAGTAGACGGAATTATGATTGCACGGGGCGATTTAGGAGTAGAGTTGCCGTATCAATTTATTCCGCTTTTGCAGAAAATGATGATTCAGGAATGTAATCGAACGAATACATATGTTATTACAGCGACACAAATGCTTCAATCAATGGTAGATCATTCTATTCCAACAAGGGCTGAGGTGACTGATGTGTTTCAAGCTGTACTCGACGGAACGAATGCAGTTATGCTTTCTGCTGAAAGTGCATCAGGAGAGCACCCGATTGAAAGTGTAAGAACATTACGTCTCGTTTCTGAATTCGCTGAGCATGTGAAAAAAGATGGTCCTTTTGTGATGAAAGATGTACTCGAATTGCTGCATAAGTCTTTGGATGAGTGATAAAGTGAAACTTTAATCAGTGGGGGTTTTGTCCATCCCCACTGATTATTAGTTGAACCAATCGGGCTTTTACGGGCAGTTGATCTCCTACCTAACACCTCCGCATTTGCTGAATTTTGAGGTGGGAGTCTTACTGCCCGTTAATGCGGGATAAATAAAAAGAGGGCGGATATGCATCCGTCCTCGTGTTTTTCATTCATATTATTCTTGCTCTTGCTCATCCAAAATTTTATCAAAAGCAGCAGATACTTTATCAAACTCTTCATCATTTTCAATGTATGAAAACTCATTATCTTCTTCTACTTTTAAAAAGAAAATATCAATGTCTTCCTCAGAATCTGTTTGAATGTCTTCTACGAAGGCAACTGCAATATATTCTGCGCCTTCGACATCCATTGCTCCAAGTACTTCTACTTCCTGATCCTCATTATTCTCATCACTGAGAGTAAACACTTCGCCAACTTCAATATCAGACATATCCATTCTCCTCCTGTTCGACTCTAAAAAATAGAGCGCTCAAACTGTATACATACTAACATATCTTTCCATGAAAAATCAATTTCATACATTAGAAAAACAACTGATGCCTCAATAGAATAAGTATTTAGCTAGAAGGAGTTTTATTTGTGAGTGCTATATTACTTAATCCATTCAACAATTGTATCCATAGTCTGTCTTGTTTTATCACGTTTTGGCTCTTCTTTACGGTAACCAAAGGCAACCATAACAGATACTTTAAGATTATCGTCTTTTATAATGCCTTCTTGACGAAGTAAAGAATCTACTTTTTCTTTATCAAATCCTTCTATTGGGCAAGAATCAATGCCAATTTGAGCTGCACTCGTCATCATATTACCTAAAGCAATATAAGATTGCTTAGATGCCCAATCAAATACAGCACGATCGGATTGTAACAAGTTAAAATCTGATTCCTGGAACTTTTTGAAGAATTCATATCTAATTTTTTGAGTGTCTTCAGGTAATCCAATAATATCGTTCATCATATATTTAATATACTCTGCATCATAATGCATATCTTTAATGTTTCTTGAAAGAACAATGACAAAGTGACTAGCTGTTGCAAGTTGCCCACCAGCGCCCCATGAATACGGTTGTAGTTTTTCTCTTACTTCTTTATTTTGTACGATAATAAATTTCCAAGGTTCATAACCAAAAGAAGAAGGAGATAACCTGCCTGTTTCTAAAATGAAATGAAAGTCCTCTTCTGAAATTTTGTGCATAGGATCGAATTCTTTACATGCATGTCTGAAATGAAAAGCCTCCATAATTTTTTCTTTTGTAATTTGTTTTGTATTTGTCATAAAAGTACCTCTTTTCATTAATTTATTTTTGTAAGTAAATTATATTTTTAAAGTAACATAGATACAAGTACGCACATTTATGTGTTATAGTATCAAAAAAGATACTATTGGTAAGGGAAGGGATTTATGATGGATTGTTCGAATGAAAATAATATAAATTACCCATTTCTAAATAAATATTCTTGTCCAGTTGAAGCAATGGTTGAGGTTATTGGTGGGAAATGGAAAGGGGTTATTTTGTATCATTTATTAGATGGTACAAAGAGGTTTAATGAATTAAAAAGATTAAAACCTAATATCACACAACGAATGTTAACACTGCAGCTGAGAGAACTTGAAGCAGACGGCATCATACATCGTGAAGTATACCGTGAAGTTCCTCCGAAAGTAGAATATTCGTTAACTGAGCTTGGTGAATCACTACGTCCAATGATTTTATTAATGATGGAATGGGCAACTCATAATATGGAGAAAGTTTTGGAGAGTAGAAATACAAAAAATAATAGTTAAGAGTTGTAGAAATAAAAGGTGTTTTCCATATGTGAAGACACCTTTTATTTCTATATTTTTTACTTTTTAACTTCAACTGCTGAAATTGCAAAGTCATTCAAGTTTACAGTTTTACCATACCAATCAGAGTGTTTGAAGATGATACCTTTACCATATCCTTCAGTTGAAGTACGATCCCATAGCGTTGTCGAATAGCTAGCAGTAGGGGATGCTGTACTTACAGAAGAAATTCTATTTTGCCAATTAGGAGGCAAATTTTTAAAACCGCTACTAAGAGAAAAATACTCGCCACCCTTATTTGCATGTTCATAGAAGTCTGTACTATTAGGTCCGCTCCCACCAACACCAAGGGGAGTGATTGTATGATTCCACCGTTGTTTATCTTTTTCAATAAAAGACTCTAAACTTTCTTTGCTCGAAAATCCATAAGATAACCAGTTTCCATTTTGATTTTGTTTCGGTAGAACTAATGTTATTTTTACGTCTTCCTTTGATGGAGCACCAAACTTGTTAAACGCATCTACTGTCTTTTCATCTACAGTTACATATTCAAAAGAGGTAATCAAATAATCCTTTTTGGTACTAGCTGATACTGATCCCAATCCCACAGTTAATGATGAAATGGCGACCACTGCACCTACTATCAATTTTTTAAGCATGAATTCATCTCCTTTAAACTAAGTTTTTTTTACCTAACTAAAATGTATGATAATTAACTTATATTGTAAATATTTAGAATTTTATAAAAATAAAACAGAATATTCTTTTATTAGTCTGGAGTAAGGAAAGTAATTTAAAAAAGGATTTACTTAAAAAGTAAATCCTTTTTGGGTGTTAATAATAAGCTTAGTTTTTGAGATGATTTTGTGATTTGCTAACCTAATTCAAAACTTTACTGATTAAAGTTTTATATTATCCAGCTATGAATCATACACTTCTTTTTTATTTGTGGAAGCAGCATCTAATAAAAGGAAAATGGCTGCTATAATATGTAGAACGATGTCTATATAAGGAAAGAAGGCAACTAGAGTAACGATAATACCTATATAATGAGCGTACGTATTCATGCCTGCTTTTTTAGCTAATAAAATAGTAGTGATATGTAAAGCAATCAATAGTAGTAAAGGTATCTCATCTAGGTTAACAAGACTTGGAAATATATAATAGCAAGGAAGTAATAAAAGATGATAGATTCCTGTAGTCCACTTTAGTGCTTGTATGTAGGTTTTCAAAGTAAATCCTCCTAAAACAATTCATATCTATATATTACCAAAAATAATAGGTAATTGGATATTAAATGTTTGTGTTTTTTAGTAGAATATAATTATTTTATGTTAACTAATTGTTTCGTTATCTATAAAATAGAAAACCACCCAAACGAGGGTGATTCGTATTATAAATAACTACTTAAAGAAGAAAGGGGAACCTTCACCTCACTACCTTCCTTCATATTCCGCAGCATAACGGTTTCTGTACTAAGTTCTTCTTCCCCAATAATAAGCACATAAGGGATATTCTCTTTATTTGCGTAATTAAGGGCACGTTTTAATTTGCGTTCTGCTAGTTCGAGTTCGACTTTTAAGGAAGTGGTAGCACGTAATTGCTGGGCAATTTGTAAACATTGTAACTCTGTCCCGAGTGGGATGATAAATACATCCGCTGTAGATGATATCGTTTCTTTCTGTGAGAGTGCTGTATAAATAACGTCTAAACCGAATGAAATACCGACTGTTGGATAGCTCATATTATCACCACGGAATGCCCCAATAATGTTATCGTATCGACCGCCGCTACCAATGCTGGATGTAATCGATCCATCTTTTAGGAAGATTTCATATACGGTACCTGTATACATTGTAAGTCCTCGCGCTAAAAATGGATTGAATATAGCATTTTCATTTATTCCGAGAGCGATTAAATATTGCTGTAATTGTTGTAATTCGTTTACTCCTTCGGCAACGAGGGGAGTATTGAACACATCTATAAAGTCAGCAATTGAAAGCTTTAGACAAGATAAGACGGTATTACATATCGTATCAGCCATTTCTTCAGAAATTCCGCGCTCTAATACATCTTTTCGTACACCATCAATCCCAATCTTTTCGATTTTGTCTAATGATAAAATGACGTCACTCGTTAGTTCAGTAGGGATGTTAATGGACTCGAGAATACCGTTTAATAATTTTCGGTTATTATATTGGATCGTTACTTCTAAGTTTAACGTTCGGAACAGTTCAAACGCCATACTCATAAGTTCCGCTTCTGCCATGACTGATTCTACACCGACTATGTCAACGTCACATTGAATGAACTCACGAAATCTTCCTTGTTTAATTGGACCATCTCGAAATACTTTTCCAATTTCATAACGTTTAAAAGGGAGGCGGATGTTCGGATTCATTGCCACGACTTTTGCGAATGGAATTGTTAAATCGTAGCGTAAGGCAAGGTCGCGTTTTCCTTGATCTTGAAGCGTATATATTTCTTTTAATATTTCATCACCACCACCGTACTTGTAAGACATAAGCTCATACATATTTAACGTTGGTGTTTCTAACGGTTTACATCCGTATCGTTCAAACGTATCTTCACAAGCTCTTTTAATTATATTTCGTAACACTTGTTCCTCTGGTAAATAGTCTTTCGTTCCTTTTACATTTTTCATTTCCATTATAATCACTCCTTTTTAAATTAAAAAAAGCTATGCAGGTATAAAAATACCCACATAGCTTTATGAACGCTTCGTGGGTCAACAGGAAAAGCCCTGTACCCACGAAGAAAAATTTTCTTCGGATACACGGCGTTACGTATGATGATGAAGTTGGAAAGAAGTATTAACATTTTGCATTACGAATCTCTCCTTAACATAAGTTTTTCCAAATTATATCAGATGATTTTCGAATTATCAATATTTTTAGTTTTGAAATATACGTGAAGTTATGTAGGAGAAATGGAAAAAGGTGTATAATAAAACTTAATAATATGAAATAACCTTTTAAGGAGAAAACCATGAAAAAAGATAAAACAAATGCGATGCGAATATTAGATAAAGAAAAGATCGAATATTCGATGATGTCATATGATCCGGACGATGGAAAAATTGATGGCGTATCAGTAGCCGAGAAAATTGGACGAGAAGTGAGAGAAGTATATAAAACGTTAATCGCTCAAGGGAATAGTAAAAATTATCATGTGTTTATTATTCCGGTAGATGAGGAACTAAATTTAAAAGCTGCCGCAAAAGCGGTCAGTGAAAAGAAGATTGAAATGATTCCTGTTAAAGATATTACGAAAGTGTCAGGATACATTCGCGGTGGTTGTTCACCAGTAGGGATGAAGAAGTTATTTTCAACATGCATTGATGAGAGTGCGCAATCGCTTGAAACGATCATCGTAAGCGGCGGGAAGATTGGTATACAAATTGAGCTGAAAGTTAATGACTTAGCGGAAGTGACGAGAGCGCAGTTTGGTGAGATAACGAAATAATGATACATAGGAAAAGAAGTTCTAGTTTTAGTGAATTTAGATAAAGATTTATAGGATAATTAGTCCGTTTTGTCTTAGAAAGGTGTAGATTTTTTTGAATACAAAATTAATCATAGTAGAAGGGCTTCCTGGTTTTGGGAAATCCACCACTGCAAACTTGCTTTACGATATTCTAATTGAAAAAAATATTGACGTTCAGTTATTTCTGGAAGGAAATCCAGACCACCCTGCTGATTATGATGGGGTATCTTGTTTTGATAAAAGTGAATTCGAAAGTTTGTTAGTGAATAGTGGTGATTTTAGGGAAGTAATTAGTGATAGAGTCACGAAGCGAGGAAACAATTATTTATTGCCATATAAAAAAATTAAAAATGAATCCAGCTCTAATTTTCCTGAAAGTTTATTAAATACCATTTTTAAAAATGATATATATGAATTACCGCTAGAGAAAAATATTGAATTAATAACTGAAAAATGGAGAGATTTTGTTGAAATAGCCAACAACGAAAATAAAATTTATATTTTTGAATGTTGCTTCATACAAAATCCATTAACAATCGGAATGGTTAAATATGGTGAAGAAAAAGAGAAAGTTAAAAGTTATATTAATGCATTAGCGAAAATCATAGAGAAATTAAATCCAGTATTGATTTATATAGAACAAGATGATTTAGAATTCTCATTCAGAAAGGTATTTAATGAAAGAGCAAAAGAATGGTCTGCTGGATTTATTGAGTATTATACAAATCAAGGGTATGGGAAAATGAAAGACTATCACGGTTTAGACGGAACAATTAAAGTTTTAGAAGCAAGAAGAGATATTGAAAGAGAAATATTTGATATGTTAAATATAAAAAAGACAAAAATTGATAATTCACAATATGAAGCTATCAAGTATAAGTCAATGATAATTGAAAGATTGAAATTACTTGAATTTCTAGATTAATGTAGTGCATTAAATGAGCAAGAAACTAAGGGTTTTTAACTTCGGCTTTCGAAAATGATGTAAATAGGCTGTTCACTGGATTCTTATAGAAAACTGTGATGAGATAAAATTTTTGAATTTGCAGCACTTCAAAATCTTAGCTAGATGGCTATGTATCGGTACCTGACAATAAAAAGGCAGGAACATATCAAATATGTTCCTGCCTTTGATTTTATTAAGTTTAATATCTATGACTTAAATATAATATAATTTGGAGCTTCTTTTTATTTTAGATGAATGCTTCCTAACGGGTGATTTTGTTAAGGAAAGTCGGCTTTAAATCCATATTTTATCTCACTATATGAGTGGAATAAGACTTATAGCTCAAAGTGAGGAAGATTAATTATTGGTAAAAGATCGGTCGTTGTAGGTCAATCTAATTCGAAATTTGGATTGTAAGTTTTTTCTGGTTATTATCCATTATGAAATGAAAAATACTATCGAATTCACTTATAAAAACGAACATTATAATTTTTTTCAATAAAAATGTTCACATTTAGATTGCGTGCACACTAAAAGTTTGATATATTACCAATATAATAATTTTACACATCATCACTCGTATATACTCGGTAATATGGTCCGAGCGTTTCTACCTAGTTCCCAATGAAAGAACTGGACTACGGGTTAAAGTATTCGGCCGTGCTATTTCATGAGCGCTACCGATCTATAATTTGGCATTTGTTTTATCTTTTGCTCAATTAACTTTGACTACCGTAGTTCTAGAAAGTAGAGATTCTTCTACAATTTCTAGAACTTTTTTGTTTGGACCAAAAGCATCGAGTATAGAAAACAACAAGAGAAAGAGGAGATTATTTATGAAGAAGAATACGTTGAAAAAATGTGCTGCCCTAGTAACTACTGTTGCATTGTCATTCTCAATACTTGCGGGATGTAATGCGGGTCCAAAACAAGTTGAGGCAAAAAGTAATCAAAAACCTATCTTAATTCAAGGACCAATGCCGATAGAAGCTGAAAAGTTTGCAAAAAGGTTAAAAAATGTGAAAGAAGAAAAGTCTGGAACTTTCGTATTTTATAAAGGCACTGTCGACAATTATCCTGTAATCGTAGCGAAAACAGGTAAAGGAATGGAAAATACAGCAGCCGCTACAGCAGTGGCTATTGAAAAATATAAGCCTAAGGCGATTATTAACCAAGGAACATCAGGTGGACACGATCCAAATTTAAACGTATTTGATATTGTTTTAGGAAAACAAGTAGCAAACATAGGTTCATTAAAAACAACAAATATGGATGAGAATCAAGGAATTGAACCGACAAAATGGATTTCAATGGACTTATTGGCTTCGGAAGGAAGTGCAGGAGAAGATCCAAATGCTGAGAAAATCCGATACTACGAGGGAGATAAGGATTTACTTGCAGCAGCTAATGCGGTAAAAGATAAATATACGAAAGGTAAAGTGGTGGAAGGGACTATAGGTTCAGCAGATCTTTGGAATAATGAAGTGGATAGAATTAAGTGGTTCCATACAAAATACGGTACATCTGTTGAAGAAATGGAAGGTGCTGCAGCGGCGCAAATTGCAAAAGCTTATGACGTACCATTTTTAGGGATTCGAGTATTATCTAACAATAAAACAAACGGCGGCAAATACAATCCAAATACAGCGGCGGCGAATCAAGAATATGTATATGAAGTAGTTAAAAAGTATATTGATACGTTGCCAAATAAATAGTAGTAATTCTGTCCCAACATAAAAATGTTATCATTACTGCACAATGTGTTGTGAACTCAGAATTACCAAAGTTCCTTTCATTAAAATAGATTGGTGCCTTACATGGTATCCAATCTATTTTTGTATTAATCCTTCAGAGGAAGAAGGGTTTTACAAAAAAATAAAGACAATTATAGAAAAAGGAAAAGTCAAACTATCATCTTAATTTTTATTCAAAATGTTTTTTGAACGATTTATCAAATATGCATAATTGCATAAAAAAATTGAAATTAATAAGTTAATATTAAACTACTTTTTAATTGTAAAGAATATTTTAATAATCTTTACTAGAGAAGGATATTCCTTGAGAAGTAGATAAACCAAAAGTGTGAAAATAATACAGACTCAATAGAGTTTTGTATTAAATAAAAAGAAAAGGATGGGTATGGCTTTCTAAAAGTTTTTTGGGGGTAGAAAGCACTTTTTAGTTAATAGCTTCAAATTATATTTTAAAGGGGAAATGGGTATATGAAGTTTCGAAATACAAAGCTTGCTATGGTTACACTATCTTCATTTTTTATTTTAGGTACTGCATCTTTATCATTCACAGATATCATACACGGTGAAGTAGCTTCTGCATCACCACAAGAGATTACTGTAAAAAGCTATGACGATACATATTATAATAATGCAATAGGAAAAACGGGTTTAGAATTAAAGAAGGAACTTCATAATATTATTGATGATCATACAAAGTTATCATACAGTGCGGTTTGGGAAGCACTAAGAGATACTGATGAAGATCCAAATAATAAAAACAATGTGATACTCTTATATACTGGGCGTTCGCAAGGGAAACTTACGAATGGTTCAGGAGTTGATAATTGGAACCGAGAGCATGTTTGGGCAAAATCTCACGGTGATTTTGGAACGACTGCAGGAGCTGGAACAGATTTGCATCATTTAAGAGCGACGGATGTATCTGTAAATAGTTCACGTGGAAATCTGGATTTTGATAATGGTGGTGTGAATCATTCGGAAGCGACAGAATGTAAATACGATAGTGATTCTTGGGAACCTCGTGATAGTGTAAAAGGAGATATCGCTAGAATGCTATTTTACATGGCTGTTCGTTATGAAGGAGACAACGGCGAAATAGACTTAGAATTAAATGAAAAGGTGAATAACAATAAAGATCCATACATGGGCAAACTATCCGTTTTACTAAAATGGAATGAACAAGACCCGGTAGATGATTTAGAGCGAAAGCGTAATGAAGTGATTTTTACGAAATATCAACATAATCGTAATCCTTTTATTGATCATCCGGAATGGGTAAATAAAATTTGGAACTAAAATACTTAAAGGTATTTTACTTTGATAAAAGGGATTGATCACTATGGTCAATCCCTGTTTATATCTATACTAGAATAAGTGATTTTTATAGGATTGGAGAATAGAATCAATATTTTATCAAGTTAAGTATAATATGAGCCTTTTAATACGGCCCCCACTCAATATTCACACCAACAATAAGAAAAATAAGTCCGAGGATAAACCAAATGAATGCAAGTGGAGCTATAAATCGAATCCATTTTCCGTAAGAAATGCCACTCGCTGCGAGAACGCCCATTAAAACACCGGAAGTTGGATTGAGGCAGTTCACTACACCTTCTCCAAGCATAAACAGCTTGTACAGTAACTTGGCGTGTAATATGGATGAAATCAGCTAATGGGGCTAATATCGGAATGAAAATAACAGATTCACCTGTCCCAGATGAAATGAGGAAATGTAATGCCGCACTACTTACATACATACCGAGAACGCCAAATACAGGGCTATGTCCTTCAAGAGACTGTGCTAGCTGATTAACAATTGTATCAAGTAATTTGCCTTGTTCTAGAATGACTGAAATACAACGAGCCATTCCGACGATTAAAGCACCGTAAATGAGATTTTGGCAGCCTGCTAGAAAAGTAGAAGCGATATCGTTTGCTTTCATGCCACCTATTATTCCTGCTGTAATTGCTATGAAAATAAAAGTAGCGGTCATTTTTGCGTTTATCCTTTTCTTACGCATACAAATTCTTGCAACATTAGACAGGGAAACGAAAATAATCAAAGAATATGTTATATAGAAAGAATAAGGAAAAGAGGGAAAAAGATGTGGAAAACTGCAGATTTATGTGATGAGTTTGAGAATGAATTACAAATATGTCGTCAGTCTTTTCGGTCTTTTGGGAAGAAAGAACAATTTCACGGGAAAATTGCAACAGTAAAAGTGAAGGATGATAATGTACTAGTGAAGGAAGGATTGCAAACTTTGCCAGAAGGAACGGTATTAGTTGTTGATGGTGGAGCATCCACGAATTGTGCGTTACTTGGTGATAATTTGGCAGCTATTGCGGAGGAAAGAAAGCTGGCAGGAATTATTGTGAATGGATATGTTCGTGATTCTAGTGAACTAAAGAATATTAATATTGGTATTTTAGCGCTAGGGACGATGCCAAATAGAAGTGTAAAAAAAGGAAAAGGCGAGAAGAATATTTCATTGCAATTTGGACAAGTAGAATGGAAGTCGAATGAATATGTGTATGCTGATGAAGATGGCGTTATTATTAGTGAAAAGAGTTTGCATCGTTAAGGGCTAGTAAGTTACTATTCTTAGAAAATAAATCCGATAAAGCATGGACAAAATTCTTTGTCAATAGTAAAATAATACAGAAATTTAAAATTAACAGAATGTATAGGTTTATCGTTTTACGATAACTTGAATGGAAGTCAGTTTTGCCTAGAAAAGTGGATGTTATCACAATGATACGTTCATAAACAAAATTATTTTCCCTATACAAATATAGCCGCGAATGATGCGGGTAGGAGGTGTTGCACAGTTTGTTCGACACTTACAAAAAAAGAGTGTCAATTGCACGCCCTTGAAGGGCCTTTTTTTGTGTAAATAGTAGTAAGGGAGGAAATTTTGGGATGGCAATGTTGAAAAAATGGCTGCTTACGTCGTTAATGGCAGTTACACTTGTATTTGTTTCTTTTGCGAATACAGTACATATTACGTTTGCTGAAGGAAATACAGCAAAACTTGCAATTATTGGGGAATCACAAAAGGGCATTATGTTATGTCCAAAAGAAGAGCAAATTAAAGATGGGGAAACAGCTTTAAGTTTGCTGCAAAAGGTCATGGGGGACAAAGTAGAATCTGAAACGATGTCGTTTGGAACATATGTAAAAGGCATCGACGGTTTGATGGCCGGGGCTACAAGTGGTTGGACGTACGATGTAAATGATACATCTGCACAAGTTGGGGCAGATAGTTATAAATTAGAGTCTGGTGATGTTGTTGTTTTCCGCTTTGTTTCAGACTGGAGCAATATGAGCCAGGAAACATTACAGCAAACATTAGATAAATTTGGTACTTGTAAAACTGTAGAAGAACCAAAGACAGATGATCCGAAACAAGAAAAACCAGAAGAACCAAAAACGGATGATCCAAAACAAGAAAAACCAGAAGAACCAAAAACGGATGATCCAAAACAAGAAAAACCAGAAGAACCAAAAACAGATGATCCAAAACAAGAAAAACCAGAAGAACCAAAAACGGATGATCCGAAACAAGAAAAACCAGAACAACCAAAGCAAGAGAACATTCAAATTCCAGCAGCGAAAGTAAATGAAGCAATCTCTAAGACATCTGAAAAGATGTTACAAGATGGAATTGAAAGTGATTGGGTAGCTTTAGGTCTTGCTCGTTCTGGAAAGAATGTTCCAATTGAGGCGAAATTAAATTATGTTAAGGCAGTAACTGAAAAAGTAGAAAAGCGTATTAATCGTTTTTCAGCGACAGATTTAGCTAGAACGATTATTATGATGAATGCAATGTATGCAGACCCTACAAAGGTAGGCGAACATAATTTAGTTCAAAAATTGTACGAATCAGATAAAGTGAATTCTGTTACAGGTTATACATTTGCTTTACTTGCATTTGATACGAAGAAATATGAAGTTCCAGTGAATTCAAAATGGAATCGAGTTGCTTTAGTTGATGCGCTTTTAAACGCGCAACATACAGATGGCGGCTGGACTTACGATAGTGCAAGCGGTAAAGACAGTGCTAGTAGCGTTGATGTAACAGGTATGGTTTTATCGGCATTAGCTCCTTATCAAGATCGACCAGATGTGAAGCCAGCTGTAGAAAAAGCTGTTGCCTATTTATATAAACAGCAGCTAGAAAACGGTGGTTTTTCTGCTGATGGACAAGAAAATTCTAATAGTGCTTCGCAAGCAATTATTGGATTATCACTTGTGAAAGATGTAGATCAAAACCGTCTACATAAGGCAATGCAAAATCTTCTGTCATACCAACTTCCAAATGGTGAATTCAAATGGTTACCAAGTGATCAAAACGGTAGCGGAATGGCAACAGAGCAAGCATTCTTAGCTTTACTTCAGTTTAAAGACCTTGGAAAATCGATTTATGATTGGTCAAATGTATCTGTTCCTGAAATCGATACGAAACCAAATGTGGATTCAGAAAATGTTGTAGTAGAAAAAGAAGTTACTGAACAACCACAAGAACAAAAACAAGTACAACAAGAAACGAAAGATGACACGCTAAAAGTTGTTGTCGATAATGAACCAGTTAAAAATAAAAAATCCGGAAACGGTAGCACGTTACCAAAAACAGGAGCATCTTCTCATAGTGCAGCTACAGAAGTAGGTATGGGTGTATTATGTATTGCTGCTGCATATGTATTATGGAGACGTAAAGCAGCTTAACAAAAATTAGGAGCAATCATTTGCTCCTAATTTTATCCCGCATTAACGGGCAGTAAGATCCCCACCTCAAAAGTTAGCGAGTGCGAGGAAGTTAGGTGGGGATTAACTGCCCGTAAAAGCCCGATTGGTTCAACTAATAATAAGTGGGGGGTGGAAAAGCCCCCCACTTATTAAAGTTTCACTTTATTATGAAAGGTGAGAGACAACATGAGTAAGATGAAGTGGTTTATTTCTTTAATGCTTTCACTGGGGCTACTTGCCGGGTGTGAAGAGGCAGCTGTAAAGCCTGAGAAAAAAGTAGAACCAAAGCAAGAAGAGGTAGCAAAACAAGAAGAGAAAAAAGATGAAGCGAAACCGGAAGAAAAGCCGGAGGAAAAACAAGCTGAACAAGAGCAAAATAAGCAAGACGAGCAGAAAGAGAAGCAAGAGCAAAAAGTAGAAGAGAAGCCGAAACAAGAAAAGCAACAGGCACAACCGGAAGTAAAGAAGGAAGAAAAACCTCAGGAACAGCCTGCTGCTAAGCAACCAGAACAGCAAAAAGCACAAGAAGAGAAACCACAACAGCAACAACAACCGAAAGCACCAGAAGTAAAAGAAGAAGCGAAGGTTGTGAATCAACCGAAAGAAACACCGAAGCAGGAGCAGAAGGTTGATCCGAATAAAGAGGAGAAAACGATACCGACTCCGACGGTTCCAAAGCCAGTGCCACCAAAAGTAGATCCAGAACCACCAAAACCACAAGCAAAACAAGTCACGATCTCAGTAAAAGGTGACAAAGGCTACTTGTTAGGTGCGAAAAAAATGGATGTACAAGAAGGCGATACTGTTTATAAAGTATTGCAACGTACAGGTTTAGATGTGGATGCAATGGGCTCTAAAGGTGATATTTACGTAAAAGGTATTAATGATTTATATGAAAAAGATGTAAATGATAATAGTGGATGGAAATATCGTTTGAACGGTTCGTTTCCAAACTATAGTGCGGGTGTAGTTACAGTGAAGCCAGGAGATACAATCGAATGGGTGTATGTATACTAAATTAAGAAAGGTATTCGGTAAAGGGCTATGAAAATAAGTTTTTCGTCTTTACATCCTTTTGTGAATTTTTTCTATTATATCGGGGTGATGATACTATGTATGATGTGTCTTCATCCTCTTTTTTTAATTGGAGCAATTCTATTAATCGTTATAATTAATGTGATGCAAGGGAATAGCGAAAAGATAAGAAAGATGTTACCGAGCACAATTGTTTTCTTTTTTATGGTCATTTTATTTAATTCGTTATTAACACATAGAGGTCGAACTACGTTATTTTGGTTAGGTGATAGCCGCATTAAGCTTGAGGCGATTATGTATGGAGTCGTAATGGGGTTATTATTAGTTGCGATTATGTTTACGTTTGCTTCGTATAATGATATTATTTCAAGTCATAAATTTTTATATTTATTTTCTAGAATTTCACCGAAAGTAGCATTGTTAACGATGATTACGGTGAGGTTTGTTCCTTTGTTTATGAGGCGATTACAGAAAATAACACTCGTCCAAAAGACAAAAGGTGTACAAGTAGATGCAGGTTCCATTGTGGAACGGGTGAAAAATGGTATGCAATTGCTGCAAGTATTATTAATTTGTTCGTTAGAAGATGCACTGCAGACAGCAGATTCTATGCAAGCTCGTGGATTTGGTGTAACGAAGCGTACGACATATATTCGGTATAGAATGGAAAAACGCGATTGGTACACGCTCAGTTATTTAAGTATTCTATTTATAGTTGCTATTGTATGTAGTACGTATGGCGGAGGAAAGTTAATCATTTATCCGAAAGTCGAATCTATTCTATTTCAGCAATACGATGGAATGATGTTTGGCGTATTTACGATGTTTATTAGTCTACCAATTATAATGGAAGGAAGGGAATGGTTATGGTGGCGCATGCAGAAATAAACAATTTATCATTTGTATATGCTGATGAAAACGAATATGCGTTACAGCATATTTCTCTTTCTATTCAAAAAGGAGAGTTTATTGCACTTGCTGGAGGATCAGGATCTGGGAAGACGACTTTATTAAAACATTTTAAAAAGGAATTACTTCCAATCGGTACACGTTCAGGAGAAATTTTTTATGATGACGTTTTATTAGAGGAAGTACCTGACTTATTATCTGCACAAGAAATTGGTATGGTATTTCAAAATCCAGAAAATCAGCTCGTAATGGATACGGTCATTCAAGAATTAGCATTTTCTTTAGAAAATATCGGATTACCATCACATATTATTCAAAAACGAATAGCAGAGCTCATTAGCTTCTTAGGATTTCAAGATTTATTGCATCAATCTGTTCATACGTTATCTGGCGGGCAAAAGCAGCTTGTTAATTTAGCTGCGGTATTAGTTATGCAGCCGAAATTATTATTATTAGATGAACCAACGGCGCAGTTAGATCCCATTGCTGCGAAAGAGTTTTTAGGATTGTTAAAACGTATTAACGAAGAACTTGGCATTACGATCGTTTTAAGTGAACATCGCTTAGATGAAGTGATACCACTTGCAACACGCGTTATTTGTATGAATAATGGCCAAATCGTCTATGATGGTACTCCTAAAACGGTTATAGCGAACATGTGGGAAGTTGAAAAATTCCGTCCATTTATTCCGCAAATTCCAAGATTGTTTTTAGAGTGGAACGCGGAAGATATTCCGTTTACAGTGCGAGAAGCGCAAATGAAGTTGAATAACTTTTCAGAGATATCATATGTGAATGAGCCAATAGCACAAAGTGAAAAGCAAGAAGTCATTTTAAGTGCAGAGCATATTTCGTTCCAATATGAAAAAAATAGTTCACTTATTTTACGAGACTTAACCGTATCGATTGAAAAAGGAAAATGGGTAGCTCTCGTTGGAAAAAACGGTACAGGGAAGTCTACACTGTTAGCGATTTTAGCAGGTTTACAAAAAGCGAGAAGAGGGAAAGTAAAGTGGAATGGAAAATTGATACATAAAATTGATTCGAAAGAACGATTTAAAAGTATCGGGTACGTATCGCAGCATCCGTATTATCATTTTACATTTGATACAGTGTGGGAAGAAGTGTATGAACGTGCACGTGAGTTATACGGGGAACAAGGAAAAGAAATAGCAGAAGATATGCTAAAACAGTTTTGGTTGAGCTCGCTTAAAGAACGCCATCCGCACGATTGTAGCGGAGGAGAGCAACAATTACTTGCACTATGTACAACATTATTATCAAAGCCGACTTTATTATTACTTGATGAACCGACAAAGGGATTAGATCCGTGGAAAAAAGAAAGAGTAGGAGAGCTATTTAGGAAGTTGCAAAAAGAAGGTACAACAATTGTAATGGCGACGCATGATATTGAGTTTGCAGCGAAATACGTTGATCAATGTATGATGTTATTTGACGGAGCAGTCATTATGAATGATGCACCGAAAGAATTTTTTAGTGGAAACTTCTTTTATACAACATCTATCAATCGATTCATTCGAAAAGAATTGCCATTTGCATTAACGTGGGAGGATGTGTACGAAGCGTGTCCAAACGATATGTTGCATTCATAGTATGTATTTTTGCAGTAATAATAGGCATATTACTCTTTACGACACTTATCATGGACGGTTATTACATGTTAAGTAGTTTGTTTTTATTAGTTGTTATTATGTTACCTTTCTATATCCGCTTTGAAAGAAAGGCGTTTGTTTCACGTGAAATTGTTCTCGTTGCTGTGTTAGCGGCAATTGCAGCAGTTAGCCGCGTACCCTTTTCGATATTGCCAAGTGTACAGCCGACTTCTTTTGTCATTATCGTTTCTGCGATCGTATTTGGGAGTGAAACTGGTTTTATGATCGGGGCAACAGCGGCTATCGTATCTAACATCTTTTTAGGACAAGGTCCGTGGACGCCGTGGCAAATGTTTTCGTGGGGGATGATTGGTTTTATAGCTGGATTATTACGTAATACATTTTTAATGAAAAAGCTATGGGGAAGACTACTATACGGATTGTTTGTTGGATTTTTATTTGGCTGGATTATGAACTTCTGGGGGCTTCTCGGTTTTATACAGGAAGCAACGTGGGAAACAGTTGTCGCGTACTATGTTGCGAGTTTTTATTTCGATTTGAGCCATGCGATTTCGAATGTTATTTTCTTACTATTATTTAGTACGTCTTGGATTACGATTCTTACAAGATTCAAAAAGAAATATGGCATATTAGATAAGCATAACATGGCATAGAAAAGCATATTCATATAAGGTAGGGTCGCGACTTACATATTCGTTTGCCTCTTTCATGCTTCTTACATATTGTAAGGAGCATTTTTTATTGTCAAAAAATAGTCCAATATATATCCGTTACTATATAAAATTATTTGTATAATAATAGGTGAGAACTATTTTCAAAGAGGAGGTGTATAGTTAATGAAGTTAGTTATTCCGAAGCAACACGGTGCATGGGCCATGCTCGTTATACCATTTCTATTAAGTGTCATTCTTGGGAAACCTACTATGTATCATATTCCATTGTTTTTAGCATGGTTCTTTATCTATTTAGCTACGTATCCGTTTCTTACGTACATAAAGCAAAGACGAAAAAAAGAGTATTTACATGCAGCAATTGTATATTTTCTCATTGCGTTCGTATTTGGGATGATTTCTCTATTATATGAATGGCGCATTCTTTTATTCGTAGTAGTAATGATTCCATTATTTATTGTAAATATGTATTACGCTCGTCAAAAAAATGAAAGAGCATTACTAAATGATATTAGTGCGATTATTGTTTTCTGTATTGGCGGTTTAGTTAGTTATTATTTTTCAATGAAACTCATAGATAAAACAGCACTATTTATTGCGCTTATATCATTTTTATATTTTTTAGGAAGTACGTTTTATGTGAAAACGATGATTCGTGAGAAAAATAATCCGAAGTATCGTTTTATATCTTGGGGTTATCATATTCTGTTAACGATAATCGTGTTTGCTATCAATCCATGGTGCTCTCTTATCTTTATACCGAGTGTCATTCGAGCAATTATGCTGTATGGTAAAAAGATTTCTATTATAAAAGTAGGGGTTTTAGAAATTGCTAATTCTGTATATTTTTTAATTATAACGGTAATAATTATGAAGTATGCCATTTGAAAAAGCTTCCCACCTTATGATGGGAAGCTTTTTCAATCTTGTTCTAAAATATGAACCGTGTAATCACAGCGCTGAATAGCTTGTTCGATCGCATAAAGGGATTGCTCAATACGTGCGCGATTAAAATCTTTTTCAACAGTCTGTAGCGCTTCTTCTAAACAGTGTTTTGCTTCTTGTAAGGATTGAAAAGAATCTTGTACATATCCGCGAGCATTTTGATGCATTTCATACTCCTCCTTAAATATTCATATATGTATAGTATGAACAGTAAAGAAGAAAATATTATTTGTTATATTTATTTGACAATTAAAATGAAATTACGTATAGTAAGAATTAAGTGAATATTTTCTTATCCAGAGAGGTGGAGGGACTGGCCCGATGAAACCCAGCAACCGCGATGCAGGTGCTAATTCCAGCAGAACATATTTGTTCTGGGAGATAAGACGAAGATATATACGTAACTTCTTCTTATCGGAGAGGTTTTTTTGTTGCAAAAAAACCGATTACGAAAATTTATATTAAGAAGAAAGGGGTTGCGAAGTACTGTGACACTCGAAAAATACGTAAAACTGCGTAGTACAGTTTATGAATATATGATAGAGCAAGATAAGCCAATATCATTGTTAGATATTCAAGAACATATCGTTTCGCATCATGAAGGAAAATTCACGAAAAAGATGTTACATCAATTTTATTTATCAAGACTATTAGATGAACTGAAACTGGATGGGAAAATTACATTAGCTGATGAATATCTCTATACTGAAAAAGGGGTATTTTATAAGGCGGGAAAAGGGAGCTAAGCTCTCTTTTTTTTGAAGTATGTAGAGTAAAAGACTGCTTAAGCAGCCTGATACAGGGAATGGTGTTGAGTGTGTAGTGTCAAAGATTGAATGTGCCTGAAAGAGGCACTTCATATCGGCTGCAAATGAAAAGAGACACCTTCGCCGAATAGGTGTCAGTCGTTTTGTCATATAGACTTGCTATTTGACAGTTATTAGAATAACATGCAGTGGCTCTAGAAGTCAAAAGGGAATTAAAGGAAGAGGTGTTGTTATGTACGCTTACTTATTACATGATATAACGAAATGGATTCCTAAGTACATTATGGATAAAGGGTATGAATATTATGAAGAGGGACATGTAGAAGATGTTGAAATACAAGACAAGAAAATATTTGCTTTCGTTACTGGAAATGCAGGAAACTATGAAGTAATTATTGATCTTGAAGATTTTACAGAAAGTAGCTGCGAGTGTCCTTATGAGAATCTTTGCAAGCATATGGCGGCAGTTGTTTATGATATTCAAGGTGCTGGTGAAAGTACGGTGAAAGAGAAACTGAAAGATTTAGACAAGGAAGAGTTGCTTACAGTATTAAACCGTTTATTACAAAGTTCGAAAAACGTGCAAATTGTAGAGACGATGTTAAATAAGGGGAAACTTTAACTTATAGAGGGAGTTGTTTTGTAGTGAATGTACTAATTGTATACGCTCATCCTAGTCCTTCCAGTTTTAACGCGGCGATTTTAAAGCATGTGCAAAAAGGATTACAAGAAACAAATCATTCGGTTACGGTACTTGATTTATATAAGGAACAATTTGATCCTGTCCTTGTATTTAATGAAGAGAAGAAAAGACGTGATCTAGTAAATGAAGAAGAGACAGCTAGGTACAGAAATTTAGTGGAAGAAGCGGATACGCTTCTTTTTATATATCCAATATGGTGGTGGGGGATGCCTGCTATTTTAAAAGGGTTTATTGATCGCATTTTCGTTGCTGGATTTGCTTATAAATATGAAGGTGCCCTGCCGAAAGGTCTATTGAAAGGAAAGAAAGCGTGGGTGATTAATACGTTAGATTCACCGTTATGGTACGTCGCCCTATTATATCGATCAGCAGATTGGATTATGATGAAAAGAGGGGTTTTACGTTTTTGCGGCATTCGTGATATAAAACGATCTGTTTTTCAATCTGTGAAAACGAGTAAACATGAGAAGCGGGAAAAGTGGTTATTACAAATAGAAGAAAAGGCTCGTACATTATGAATGAAATGGAACGTATTATAAAGTGTTGTCAGTATGATAACGAACTTTTTCGCTCATATATTAATTGCTTACTTCAATTGAAGAAATGTAGTGAAATGTTTCAACAAATGAAGATTCAATTAAGAAATGATTATTTAATAAGAGGAATTTGTGAAAGAGAAGTTGATGGGGTAGTGAGAGGAAGTAAAGAATATGATACATATTTTCTTCCTAAAGCGTTACAGTGGAATTTCTTGAGGGAAAATCCACATCTAATTGAAAAAGTATGTGAAGATTTTTTTGCATTTGAGGCATTAAATCTTACGGACATAGAGTGGAAGATGATTGTAAATTGCATGGGAAATAAAGTGAAACTTTAATCAGTGGGGGGTGTTTTCTCCCACTGATTATTAGTTGAACCAATCGGGCATTTACAGGCAGTTGATCTCCCGCCTAACTGCTTTGCTTCAACTGGATATAGGTGGGAGTTTTACTGCCGGTTAATGCGGAGTAAATAATTTATTATGTAAAAAAGCTAGTATAAAACTAGCTTTTCGTTTAGATAAATAAGAAACATAGACTAATGATAAATCCTGCATATAGTAAGTTCACAACGCAAAATCCCATAATATCACGAGCACCTAAACCCGCTATCGCTAATGCTGGTAATGCCCAGAAAGGTTGAATTAAATTTGTCCAAGCATCGCCCCACGCAATTGCCATTGCTGTTTTTGCAGCAGGTACACCAAGTTCAGCGCCAGCTGGAATCATAATGGGTGCTTGCACAGCCCATTGACCGCCACCAGACGGAACGAAAATATTAACGATACCAGCACTTAAAAAAGTAAAGAGCGGGAAAGTCGTTTCGTTTGAAATGCTAATAAAGAAATTCGAAATAGCTCCTCCAAGTGAAAGTCCTTCACTATTTGCTCCAATCATCATTCCCATAATTCCAGCATAAAACGGAAATTGAAGTAAAATACCAGAAGCACTTTTTGTAGAGTCTGAAAAAGCGCGAATATATTGAATCGGAGTACGGTGGAAAATAAGTCCAGCAATTAATAACATAAAAATCACGATATCGAGAGTAAGGTTAAAGCCTTTCGTATAAAAGTAATTGAAAATATAAATGAGACCTAACAATCCAACGCAAAGTGTAATAATGATGCTATTTTCCATTTTCTCAGCGAACGTATTGTTTCCTACTTCTTGGGCGGCAGCTTCTTCATGGAATACGCTAGGATCTACAGTTATCGTATGTTTTTCATCTGGATGCATCGCTTTATTAATGAGAGGCATCGTAACGAGAAAAATAATAACTGGCACGAGTGCGTATGGTGAGAATAACGTTTCTGTTATTGGAATTGCTTCTTTAATACTGCCAGCTGTCGTTTTAATTAACGTTTCACCGCCAGTTGCTAACGTAAGAGGAATAGAAGCAGAAAGCCCCGCATGCCAAATGAGAAATCCAGAGTAAGAAGAGGCAATGGCTAGTCTATAATCTAATCCTTCCAGCTGCCTTGCCACTTCTTTTGCATATAAAACAGATACAACAATACCAAATCCCCAGTTTATGTATGCCCCTAGTAAACTTACGATTGAAATGGCAATAATACCTTGTCCATTCGTTTTCGGTAGCTTTGCAGCTTTCGTTAATCCTTTTTTAATAAGAGGCGCGTTTGCTAAAGCAGATCCT
The DNA here is from genome assembly GCF_008923725.1 of Bacillus sp. CH140a_4T. Taxonomy (GTDB): domain Bacteria; phylum Bacillota; class Bacilli; order Bacillales; family Bacillaceae_G; genus Bacillus_A. The sequence goes on along the minus strand of NZ_WBPF01000005.1, from coordinate 687,637 downwards.
GTCACGAGTACAAGTGCCATCTGCATAGAAAAGGCGAGTAGTCCCCAAATTCCATTACCCCAATGATTAATCATTTCCACAGGTGTTTGGTGCGTTGCAAACATGCCGAAGAAGATAACGAAGACAGTTAATAAACATGATAAAATAAACGGTTCTGGCAAGAAACGTTGCACTAAGGCGACGCAACCATTTGTAAAAGAACGAAACAAAATAGATCAACCTCCTTATGTATATGTATTACAATTATTCGAGGTTGTTTGGATGATAACCTTCAAAAGATGGAAAATTCTGAAATTTATAGACGACTTTCTCAGAACAGTACCTTAGTTAAAAAGGGCTCTGCAACACCTCATTGAGGGCTTGTTTTAAATCCTCGGCTGATAATTGCTGATTATTTATTAAAGGGACATAACTAGAGGAAGTTCAAAATAAAGTGATTCACTGGTGCTGTTTATCCCACAATGGCTAATATTGTACGCTTGTTTTTTTTCAAAATCATTGCCGAATACTAGACACTATTATCTTCACGTTCTATTAAATTGTGCACTAATCTTAGCGTTGGATTTAAGTGTCCTTCTCCACCAATATTGATATAAAGTGCTTTTTTCATTTTTATCCTCTCCAGTAAATGTAGTGTCGTAAAAAAGTGTAGATTGAATTGGGCTTTGTCTATATGATAAAGGTCGAAAGTTAAAAATATCTGTTTTATTGATGCTATCCTTAAGTTTGAGATTTGTTTTTTAGATAACTTGATGCTACCTCTTATTGACATGTTATACTACTCTGCGTTACTATATACATGTACTAAGTAATACAAAATACCTGTGATACATAGTACTGGGTAATATCTCAGAAATGTTGAAAGGGGTGCTTCAAATCATTAGCCGTGGTGCAACTTATGGCTATGAAATCACGCAGCAGCTATGAGCGCTGGATTGGAATGACATTGTGGAGGGAACAATCTACATCATCACGATGTGGCTCGAAAAAATAAACTCGTGTATATGGAGAAAGACATTCATTATAGGCCCACCACACAAATTTTATCGACTCAATGAAGTTGGCCAATAAAAACTAGATAATTTCTGAACTAAATAGAACATTATCCCAAGTAAAATAAACGAATTAACAGCCAAACATAGTGTACCGGACAAAATGGGTACTTTACTATAAGACATACAAAGTGATGTAAAATCGTCATTTTGATAAGCAATTTCATAAATTCACCAATGTAATTAAATGATAGAACTTTGCTGAATAGCTTAGTATTTTAAAGGAGGAGACTATAATGAATTTTTTAGAAAAAATCACTGGCAGCGATATGACTAAAAATATGAAAAATCTTGAAGCGAGAGTAAAAGTCTTGCCAGCTGAATACCAAATTGTTTGGAAAGAAATCATAAATAATCTCTGGATTCATGGAGATTTTTCCGGTCGTAATTTAATGCCAATTTTTGATAGTGTTCTTGAACTGCTTGAAGTTACATCAGCAGACGGACAGAGCGTCGAAGAAGTATTAGGAGATGATATAAAAGACTTTTGCGCAGCGCTTGTTGGTGAAGAATGTGCAAAAACTTATAGAGATAAATGGCGTGACAAACTCAACAAGAACGTAGCAAGAAAATTAGGGGGACTGAAATGAGTATCAAAAAAATCATCGAAGGAAAAAGGGAATGGAGAGCTCATATTTTGCGTGTTAAATCGCTTCCACAAGATTACCAAATTGTATATAAAGAAATCCAAAAATACCTCTTCAAAGTCGGTCCTGTTGAACTAAACGAAGGTATAGGACCGCTCTCGGAAATTCTCAGCTTTTTTGAAGAAGGCGCAGCTAATGGGAAGGGTGTGCTTGAAGTTACAGGAACAGACGTTGCTGCTTTCTGCGATGGACTGATTGAAGATTCAAAAACTTATGTTGATCTCTATCGAGAAACGTTCAATCAAAAAGCCGATCAGGAAATGAAAAAATAGAAGGATTAAACAAACTTTCAAATCAGCAGGTGGGTGCAATGATTCAAAAATAAAAATCTATAGAGGTTTTGCTACATCGCTATCAAATGAAGATTTTGCACTACCTATAGAGCGAAAAAGACGTTATCCTTTCTGTAGAATCATAGGAAAGGATGGCGTTTTTTTATTGTATAGGGGTATCCCTGAAAATATAGGGTGCTACAATCTCTAACTATTGTTATATATATTTCAAATGGAATGAATGTATTGGAGGCTTCTAATATGCTTACCAAAGTAATGCAAATTCGACTTAGAAAAGGTGAATACAATCCATTTCTGAAATTATGCATTGAGGTATGTAAAGATTTAGGTGTCACATTAAGTGATTTATTTTTATCGTTGTGGGGGGACACCAAAACCTCAGGGTGATGGGCATGTGGTTCTATTCCATCATCAATCTAGCAAAAAAATGTTCTCCCTCTAATATGTAATATTGCATATAAAAATGAATTGATGCAAATGCAAAAGCTTATTATAATGAAAGCATAAATATACAACACATCTTAATACAGCAAAGAGGAGGAAGTAATATGGAAATCGCAATGGCAGTTTTAAAATTTTTAGGTGGAGTAATTCCTTTAGTTCAAGAACTTTTAAAAGCGTTTATGTAAGTTTATTAGTTAGCAATCATTATTATATCTTACTAAAAAAGAACGGGGTGATTTTTCTGAATAATAAGAAAAATACCAAAAGAAGAAAGTTCCTTACATGTTTATTAGTTAGTCTGTGCACTATTAATTATTCATCTATTTCCTTCGCAGAAACACAAATCGGTAATGCAATTGATGTAACCAAAAATGCTAGTGGTATTGATACTGGTATAGCAAATCTTAAATATAATAATCAAGAGGTTTTAGCTGTAAATGGTGATAAGGTAGAGAGTTTTGTTCCGAAAGAAAGTATCAATTCAAATGGTAAATTTGTAGTAGTGGAACGCGAGAAAAAATCAATTACAACGTCACCAGTCGATATTTCGATTATTGATTCTGTAGTGAATCGCACGTATCCAGGAGCTGTACAACTTGCCAATAAAGCTTTTGCAGACAATCAACCAAGCTTATTAGTGGCTAAGAGAAAGCCTTTGAATATTAGTATAGACTTACCTGGCATGAGAAAAGAAAATACAATCACTGTCCAAAACCCGACATATGGTAATGTGGCTGGAGCAGTAGACGATTTAGTATCTACTTGGAATGAAAAGTATTCCACAACACATACGTTACCTGCAAGAATGCAGTATACAGAATCTATGGTTTATAGTAAATCACAAATCGCAAGTGCTCTTAATGTTAATGCTAAATATCTTGATAACAGTCTAAACATTGATTTTAACGCGGTTGCAAATGGAGAGAAAAAAGTGATGGTGGCGGCATATAAGCAAATATTCTATACCGTAAGTGCTGAACTACCTAACAATCCATCCGATCTATTTGATAATAGTGTTACTTTTGATGAGCTAACTCGTAAAGGAGTAAGTAATTCAGCTCCACCTGTTATGGTTTCAAATGTAGCTTATGGTAGAACGGTTTATGTAAAATTAGAAACAACATCTAAGAGTAAAGATGTACAAGCTGCTTTTAAAGCTCTACTTAAGAATAACAGCGTCGAAACGAGTGGACAGTACAAAGATATTTTTGAAGAAAGTACCTTTACTGCTTTCGTATTAGGCGGAGATGCGAAAGAGCATAACAAGGTTGTTACAAAAGATTTCAATGAAATCCGAAATATCATTAAAGATAATGCTGAATTAAGTCTTAAAAATCCAGCCTACCCAATTTCATATACAAGCACTTTCTTAAAAGATAATGCAACTGCTGCTGTTCATAACAATACAGATTATATCGAGACGACAACTACAGAATATTCAAGTGCTAAAATGACACTTGATCATTACGGTGCTTACGTTGCTCAATTTGATGTATCTTGGGATGAATTCACATTTGATCAAAATGGGAAAGAAGTACTAACACATAAAACATGGGAAGGTAGTGGCAAAGACAAAACAGCTCATTACTCTACAGTTATCCCTCTTCCACCAAATTCCAAAAATATAAAAATCGTAGCAAGAGAATGTACAGGTCTTGCATGGGAATGGTGGAGAACAATTATTAATGAACAAAATGTTCCGTTAACAAATGAAATAAAGGTTTCAATTGGAGGAACAACATTATACCCAACTGCTAATATTAGTCATTAGGTTGGAGTGAAGCGCCCTGTTTATAGGGCGCTTTTTTACTTGTTTGAAAGAATATCGGCGTTTTTAGATGTATCATAATCAATTCGCAAATCTTGTAATCATATTTTTTAATGGCTGTACCAATGTTTTTAATGATTGCATTCCCCATTATTAAATCCCCATAAATGTAGCCTATCTTAGGTTGAGAGTGATGCATGGTGCCTCCATGTATATAAATGCATTTTGTCGAAATTATTAAAAAGGGGAATTTTTCTATTTGAAGAACTAATAATTGATTGTCAATATGTATTAGAAATCTCAATCTAAACTAAAGGAGAACAAAATGGGACAAAACAATAAGGGCTTTTCTGAAACAGGATTGCGCAAAATGCGCAATATATTGGCGCGGCATGTCGATTCTGGAAAGATTCCTGGGCTCGTCGCCTTAGTCAGCCGAAACGGCGAGACGCACGTCGAAGCGCTTGGAACAATGAGGCATGATGGTGGTGCACCAATGCGTCGGGACACGATTTTTCGATTGGCGTCCACTAGCAAGCCAATCGCAGTTTCACCGGTAATGGTTTTGCTCGATGAGTGCAAACTGCATTTAGACGACCCAGTAGACAAATGGCTACCGGAACTCGCCGACCGACAAGTGTTGAAACAGCCCGATGGCCCGCTAGAAGAGACCGTCCCAGCACGGCGTCCTATCACTGTACGAGACTTGTTGACCTCAACATTCGGGCTCGGAGTGGATCTCACGTTGATGGGTTCTCCAATCATGAACGCGTTCTTCGAGAGTGGGATATTCGACACGCCAGGGCAGGATATGCCCGATCCAGATGAGTTTATGCGTCGCTTAGGTGCACTTCCGCTAAGCTATCAGCCCGGAGAGCGGTGGCAGTATCATATCAGTATAGAAGTAATCGGCGTTCTTGTTGCCAGGGTCACGGGTCAGACGTTCGAGTCGTTCTTGCACGAACGCATATTTGATCCACTAGGAATGAAGGACACTGGATTCTACGTACCTCAGCTCAAGATTGACCGGCTTCCACCAGCCTTCAACCCCAATCCGCAGACAGGTGAATTCATCGTGTGGGATGAGGGAGCGGGTGGACGTTACAGCAAACCTCCAGCATTCCAAGCAGGCGGTGGTGGACTGCTTGGAACCGTCGACGATTATCACGCGTATTTGCAGATGCTTTTGAATAAAGGGATGCACGGTACTAAACGGATCCTGTCTAGGCCCGCAGTCCAGCTGATGACCACCAACCGTCTTACTCCGGAACAACAAGTATACCGAGACGATTTGGCCAAAAATAACGTCCATTTGTCGTTCGGACAAGGGATCCAAGGTGGCTGGGGCTTTGGGATGGCGGTGCGTACCTATCTTGGAGACTACGCGTCTATTGGTCAATTCGGCTGGGATGGTGGAACCGGTACTTCAGCTTACGCTGATCCAGATAAACAGTTTATTGGAATTCTGTTCACCCAGGTTGGGATGTCCACTCCGGCCCCATCGCATCTTATCCAAGACTTCTGGACTACGGCCTATCAAGCAATCGAAGACTAGGGTACGTTTAAAGGAAAACACCAAGACGGATAGATAATCATAGGCTTGATGGCCACGATCGACACCATGGTTAAAAGTTAGGATAGGACCGTGTTGGAAGTACTGCGGTAACAGTTGGGCATTATTAATAATAGCACAACAAAAAATCCTCTTGGATGTAAGAGGATTTTTTTATTGGGAATAGTAAGGACGAGAGGAGGTGCATTACATATGGGAAAAGGTAGAAGTAATAATGCTGGTAAAAAGCAACCGAATTTCAATGATTCATCTAATTTCGCTAAACAAAGCCAACCGACAGAAAAGAAGAAGAAGTAAAAAAAGGATCTCTCTTGATAAAGAGAGATCCTTTTTTTAATATATTGACGTTTCGGCACAACATATCGATTGCTCAACCAAATAGTCATTATAGTCATTCATGCAAGGCTTAAACTCCTTCGAGTGGAAGTTAATTTAATATTATTGTCCTGCTTTTTATAATGCTTATTCACGTTTACCTTATTTAAAAAGCCAATAAAAAAGACACGTTTCCTAAATAAACGAGCTCTTAATGGAGTATTATCTTTATTTTGAGCATTTAATAAAATTCTCCAATTTATATTTTACTCTAATAGTCTATGAAATTTAATTAATTAAATGTAAAATTTACATAGTAAGTTATAAGAATTTATAAAGAACTTTAAATATATTATTCTACAATTAGGCCAAATTATAGAGTGCAAGTTCTACTAGGTTTAAAACTATTGAGAGACATGAGGAGAGGATTACATTGACTATTTATGAGCAATTCATAGAGGCTCTTAAAGAGAAAATAGGCGATACTGTAACATCGGCAGAGATAAAGGACAGATTAATAACAAAATTTAATACGAAACCGGGGAGTATTAATCCTGCTGATTATTGTTATAACCGTTATAACAAAGGGAGAGCTGTTAATAAAAATCTGTTTATATATATAAATAAAAAAACTTATAGATATGTAGGTGAAAATTATCCTTATACAGGATTAGTTTTTCACAAACCTAAAGGGACAGATTGTGAATATGTTGTAGGTGAGTGGGATAATGGGAAACTTCTTTTTTATAAGGATAAGTATCAAATAGGAATCTCACAAATTAAAAAATTATATGAGGCATACTTTGAAATGTTACGATTTGAAATGAATGTTCTTGGTTGTAAGGCGACTGAATTAAGGCATCTTATAGGTCGTCTAGGTGAATTTTTTTGTGTTCTTTACACAAATGGTGAGCTATCCAAAGTGACGAATCAGCATGGATATGATGTCATTAAAGATGGGCGAAGAATAAGTGTTAAAACAACTGCCCAAGAAAATGGTTTTATCACGATCAATCAAAACACATTTGACCAATTGGATGACTTCTTCGTAGTTCAGTATAAGGATGATGATTTGAAAGTATTATTTTATGGGCCAAAGGAAGAAATTCCGGCGCTTAGACCATATGGAAATACTTATGAGGTTGATATAAATTCTTTAAAGAGAGTAGAAAAGACACTCCTATAAGGGTGTCTTTTTTATACTTTTTTTAGCAGAAGCAAGTAGCTCCAACGATGATTAATAAAATAAAAAATACATCTAATAAAGAAAATCCTTCAGAAAAACCGCAACTACCGCTAAATCCCATAATAGTTCTTCCTTTAATAAGAGGGAACAATAGGGAGATGCTCATGTATTTACATTCTAAACAAAAACATATTTGGAGCCACTTTGCGTTCTTATCATTAATTTTAACTTTTTGTTCAGGATTACAAGCTCTAGCATTTTGGACAATCCGTTTAGATTTCGATATTTCTTGGTGGATTCCTAATTTATATTTATTAGTTTACCCATGCTTCTTTTTAAAAAGCGTTTGGAGAGAGTGTGGATCGTATGAGACTAGCATGAGAAAAGAAAGAAAAGAATTCATGTAATATAGGAAAGATAGGACCTTTAAGCACATTCTAATTCTAGATGCTACAACATTCCAGCTTCTAGATAAGTTTTTTCGCTAGCCATACAGTAGTAGTCAAAACAATTTTCGAAATGAAGGTAGCCGATGATGCCTATGGTAAGGAAGCATCGGCTTGTATTATGTATATTGAGTTAGTTCACGTCTCTGGAATAATTGTAATAGCGACGGTCCGAACCGGAGCCTCTATTTCGTCATCTTTACTTTGGCTATTGTAGTATTTAATCATTAATTCGTTAAGTTCGTTTTGAAATTTTCCAAAGTGTTCCTCACCTAGCTTTAATTCTACTACAGAAAAAGTAGACTTATCTTCTTGACTGTTTTGTTCCTCTAATTTCTTAAGGTAACTTTGATATTGTGTCATAAGTGATAACTGATAATAGGAAATGTAGTTTAACTTTTCATCATCAGATAATCTTTTCCATTCACTTCCTTCAATTTTTGCATCTTCTTCATTGATTGCGTAATATTTTTCAGAAACAGATTTTACCTTTTTTTCTTTAATTACATGGACGATACCAGAATCAACCATAGTTTGTAGCTGTCTATATAGTGTTGCTTGTGGTACATTTTTAATGATTTTTACCATTTCTAATGGTGTTAGCCCATCTTCTTTATTTCTCATTAACACTTGGCAAATTTTCATTCTTACCGGATGCATTAAAATTTCAATTTTATTACTCATTATATCACCTTATGTATTGTTTTTTTATTCTCATTATAAATAATGAGAATAATGATTGCAATCCATCCATTTTTATTTTATCATTATCAATAATGATAATGAGATTTAAAAGGAGTGATAAAAATGCAACTGCATTATGGATGGAATGATCTTAAAGACATGGATATTATGGCGTTTCTCCCGATCATATTGCCGGTTATTGTAGTCGGGGCACTTTTAGTTTCCATTGCATTAATTGATTTATATCGACATAGAAAAACAAGAAAAAATGTACTTGTATGGTCGCTAATTATTATTTTCGTTAACGTATTGGGACCTATTCTGTACTTTGTTATAGGGAGAAAGGACGGTGAGAAATTATGAAATTAGAGATTAGAAATGTAACAAAATCATTTAAAGGAAAAATTGCTGTCAATAATTTCTCGATGGAACTGCAAACAGGGGAATGTGTAGGGTTAATCGGACCAAATGGAGCAGGGAAATCTACATTAATAAAAGTGATTTCAGATATTATTAATCCAGATGTTGGTGAGGTGTTATTGAATGGGATAAAAATATCAAAAATGAAAAGGGAAATTGGCTACTTACCGCAATACCCTAATTTTTTTCATTGGATGACAGCGCGAGAAACTCTTATGTTTATGGGGCAACTTTCAGGGATGAAAAAAGAAGTATTGTCAAAGTCGATACCAGAAATTTTGGAGAAAGTTGGATTAAGTGGAGAAGAAGGTTCAAAGGTGAGTACCTTTTCTGGGGGAATGAAACAAAGACTCGGTATTGCACAAGCATTATTACATAAACCTTCGCTTATTGTAATGGATGAACCAGTATCCGCATTAGATTCAATAGGCAGAAGGGAAGTATTAAATCTGATTGAAGAAATAAAAAAAGATACGACTATTTTATTATCAACCCATATATTGAGTGATGCAGAAGAAATCTGTGAACGATTTGTCATGATTAAAGATGGAACAAAGATAGAAGATACAACAATTACTGAGCTTTTACACCGCAATATTGAAAATAAATTAATCATTGAAATTACAGCTAAAGACCGAAAGTGGATTGACGTTGTAAAAAATTTTCCCTATGTGAAGGATGTAGAAGTGATTGGACGTAAAGTCAAAGTGAAGGTTGAGAGTATCGAAATAAATAAAAATATGTTACTGCAAAATGCACTCGAACATAAAGTGAACATCGTTAAATTTGAAATGAGCAACGATACTTTAGAAGAAATTTTCTTGAAATTGGTGGTGCAAAAATGAATAACTCAATGATATTGATAAAAAAAGAATGTGTTCAAATGTTACGTGATTTTAAGATCATTTGGCTACCAATTGTTTTTATATTTTTAGGGGCAACACAGCCAATAGTAACGCATTACTTACCATCCATTTTAGGAGCATTAGGTGGAGGACAGGGAATTACCATCGATCCGAGTATGACAGCACAAAAAGGAGGCGAAGTACTAGCGAGTACTTTAGGGTCTCAGTTTGATCAGCTCGGACTTATGATTCTAGTAATCTCTATGATGGGTGCCATTCAAACAGATAAAGCAAATGGTATGTTGGCCTTTATTTTAACAAGACCTGTTACGGTTACTTCATATATAGCTGGGAAAATTGTATCAAATTATGTAATAGTAGCGTTTAGTGTAACGATTGGGTACTTTATCTCTTATCTATATATTAACTATCTTTTTACTGCTGTTCCTTTTGCACCCATGATTACTGGATTACTATTGTATCTAATTTGGGTTCTTTTTATCGTATCTTTCACAATAATGATAAGTGCTATTTTTCACAGTCAAGGTATTATTGCATTAATTTCAATTGTTTTCCTTTTAGCCTGTAGAGTAATCGTCGGTTTGAGTTCAATAATAGATCAAGTTAATCCAGCTAGTATGAGCAAACATGCAATGGAAATGTTAGTCACGGGGGGAGTGGATACACCCGCAATAGTCAATGTACTATTAACGATTATGTGGATTTTATTGACACTCTTCGTAACAAATTATTGGATTGCTAATAAAAAATTCACGTATGAATAAGCAGAGGATAACCATGATAAGGGGATTTATAAAATAAGCACTCCAATAAGAAAAAGCTTCCACTATTGTGGAAGCTTCTCTAAATGATGTGCAATATCAATATACATATTTGAGTAAACTGAATGTATTTCATTACTTGGTGTAGCGTTAGAAGAGAAGTGGACGATGACCATATTTGCTTTCGGATCGATGTAAAGAGTTTGTCCGTAACTACCTAACACTTCAAAAGCACCTTGTTCATTGTGCGGTATCCACCATTGATTATGATAAGAAATGGAAGCCCCAGGGCCAACTGCAAGTTCACCTTCTTGGACATTTTTTATATCTTCAGTAATAGAAGAAGGGAGGATTTGTTTTCCGTTATATTCCCCGTTATTTAGTAGTAGTTGCCCGAATCTCGCCATATCTCTAGCAGTTGCATTTAAGCCTGCGCTTGCTTGTTCTATTTTTGTTTCATCTGTAACGTAATACGCGTTTTCTTGCATACCAATTTGAGACCATATGCGTTCGCTAACATTTTCTGCTAATGATTTACCCGTGATCGTCCGAATAACCCAAGCGAGCGTTTCCGCTGATCCGTTATCGTAAGAAAAATCGGAACCAGGCGGTGCAGTTTCTTCTGCTTCTCGTAACATATCATAAATCTTCATTGGACCTTCGTAGTTTTTGCCCCGAGGTAAAATATTGCTCGCTAAATATAGTTGTGCATCTTGATTTTCTAACGCTGGATGTTCATATCCGTGAGTAGGGTACTGTGCAGAAACTTGCATGTCCATTAATTGCTGAAGCGATGCATTACCGAACGGTGTATTTTTTAATTCTTTTATATATGTGTCAGCTGTTTTTTCTAAGTCAATACGGTTTTCTTCAGCGAGAGATTGTATAATTGCACCGGTAAAGACCTTTGCTAATGACGCCATGCCATGAGGTTTACTCTCGTTATATTCATTGAAATATCGTTCATAAACAAGCTGTCCATTATGTACAACGACAAAAGCATCCGTTTTGTTATCGTCTAAAAGTTTTTTTAGAGGAGTCGTTCCAAATCTACGCTCCACAGTAAAATCGTCTAAGTTTTGCGATGCAGTAGGGAAGTGGAAAACGTGATCCGGGTTATTTTTCACCTCGTTAATTAAAGTGAATTCTTTCATATGTGTATACGACCAACGTAAGTACGGGTCATCTAACCAATTTTTCTTCGTCACGTTATTTTTCGATGGGATTGTTTTATTATGTTTGAAGTATGTAAAACCAAGCCCTGTAATTACAAATATGAATGTGATTATGAGTAAGAGTAGGGGAGATTTTTTAAGTTTCATAGGGGTCCCTCCTTTTTATTTCTATTATAAGTATACGCTTCTAGTGAAAGAAATACAAAATAAGGAAAGTAAACGGGGAAGTTTACTTTCCTTATTCGTATTAAGCGGAAACTTTTCCGTCTGTAAGTTGTTTCTTGAATTTTTGTTTTCGTCCGTGTAATCCATAATAGAGAAGTAAAGTGAATGCAACGATAATAGCTGCGATAAAATACATATTATGATAACTTGATTTCGCTGCGACGATACCTAGAATGAAAGAACCAAAACCGAGACCACTATCAAAGAATGAGAAGTACGTAGCTGTCGCAGAACCTCGTCGATGGTTTGCAGCGGCAGAGATCGCAATCGTTTGGAAACTTGGAATTAATGTTCCGTAACCTAAGCCGATTAACATACCTGCACCAAGGAACCAAAACGGAGTTTGCGCTTGACTTAAAATGAACATCCCGATTGTGAAGATAATGATAGCTGGGTAAACGAGTACATTTTCACCGAATCGATCAAAAATCTTTCCTGTAAATGGACGAGAAATTACAACAACGAGTGCGTATACAATAAAGAAGTAACTAGCAACTTCTCCTAAACCGATCTCTTTCGCATAAATAGGAATAAAGGATAAAATACCACTATAAGAAAAGGCTAAAACAAATCCTGTCAGAGCGATCGGAATAGAGGATGGTTCAATTAAGTCCTTCCATTTCATTTTTTCTCGTTTTTGTTTGCTTACAGGCACTTCATGCGGAATATTTACAAGTAGTCCTAATAAAAATGCAAGCAATGAAAATACGGAACAAACGATAAATAGTACAGTAAATGAAAAATGAGAAATGATTGTTAAACCTAAAAAAGGACCAATTACCATCGGCAAACTCATGAATACGCCGAAATAGGCAAGTGCTTCGCCTCTTCTATGAGCTGGCGCAACATCTGTGACAATCGTACCAGTTGCAGTTGTTGCCATACCGAACCCAATACCATGCAAGAAGCGAAGGGCAAGTAATAAAAATAAACTTTGTGCACCGAAATACATAACAGTAGCAGCTAAAAATAATGACAGTGAAATAAATAAAATTTTCTTTCTCCCTAATTCATCGAGCCATTTTCCTGTAAATGGTCTACATAAAACAGATGAAATAAGAAAAACAGTTGCAACTAAACCAATTTCCTCAGGTTTTCCTTTTAGACCGTCTATTACATAGACAGGCAGAGTAGTCATAAGCATATAAAATGTTAAGAAGAGAAATAGACTACTAAAACAAGTTCCGAGGAAATCCTTCGTCCAAAGTTTTTCACTTTGCATCGTCATCCCTCCAATTTAATCTAAGTTTTTAATAATTTGTTGTAACACTTGAAATGCTTGATGTAACTCATCTTCGTTAATACCATCTAGCGTTGTTTCTTCAAAAGTATCAACTTCTTCTTGCCATATCGGAATCATTTTTATCGCTGTTTCTGATAAAGAAATGAGTTTCTCACGGCGATCTTTTCCTTCAGTACGAATAATCCAACCCATCGTTTCCATACGTGTTAGCGTACGAGTCATCGTTGGTGATTCAACATTTAAGTACTGGCACAATTCTGTTTGCGTACAAGAACCAGTTTGATTAATGCGGAAAATAACAGCCCATTGTGCACTAAATAGCCCAGTTGGAGATACGCGTTCATTAAATTTCTTTGTGAATTTTCGAGAAGTCTGGCTGACAATGTGAAAAAAATGTTGTTTTTCGTCCATATAGTTAGATCCTTTCAAATTAGTTACCTAGCTAACTATATCCTTTTTTATTATAATTGTCTAGTAATAGACATGTTGATTTATGTAAAAAATTCGTATAGCTTTTTTGTTGAGAACGTATATTCTGCATGTTATTCTTTAAGTAAGTAAAGAATTTTCTTTCTATTAAAAAGAATGGGGGAACTTGTGATGATTAAGCCTGCAACAATGGAGTTTGTTTCACTATCGAACGGAGAAACGATTGCGTATCAGGAAGTTGGAAGGCAAAATACAGAAATTCTTGTACTCATTCACGGGAACATGACATCGTCACAACACTGGGATTTAGTTATTGAAAAGTTGCAAGATCAATACCATATTTACGCTCTTGATTTAAGAGGGTTTGGCCAATCAACATATAATCAATCGATAGATTCATTACACGACTTTGCAAGAGATGTAAAACTATTTATCGATCAATTAAAATTAGAGAAATTTTCATTAATGGGCTGGTCAATGGGCGGTGGCGTTGCGATGCAATTTACAGCGAATCATCCAACGTTTGTCGAAAAGTTAATTTTAGTAGAATCAGTGGGCATGAAGGGATATCCAATTTTTAAAAAAGATATTAACGGGCAGCCGATCGTATCAAGTTTAGTAAAGACGAAAGAAGAGATTGCTCAAGATCCCGTACAAATTGCGCCAGTGCTAGATGCGATAAAAAATATGAATAAATTATATTACCGTACAGTATGGAATCTATTAATATATACACATAATCAACCTGAACCAGATCGTTATGAAAAGTATTTAGACGATATGTTAACGCAGCGTAATTTCGTGGATGTAAATTATGCGCTCATTACATTTAATATTTCGGATGAACATAACGGAGTTGTAGAGGGAAATAAGAAAATTCATCGTATTAAAGCTCCGACACTCGTCATACAAGGTGACAGAGATTACGTCGTACCGCAAGTAGTTGGTGAGGAATTAGCAAAACATTTGCCGAATGCAGAGTTGAAAGTATTGGAAGATTGCGGCCACTCGCCGTTTATTGATTGTTTAGATGTATTTATAAAACATGTAGAGGATTGGTTAGAATAGAAACAATCCCCGAAATGAAAGGTATTAGGGGAGATTATCAATGCATCATCCGTTCTTCATTGCACATTCGCCATATAATCATCATGTATATACAAAAATGATGATAGCTCCGCTGTATATGCAAGTTTCACCAGCTGTAGTTCCTTTACAACTGCAATACCCGCAGCCACCAATCGCTAGTGCACAGCAATACGCGTATGAAACTGCTTTTTATAAACATCCGTATTTCAAGCAATTCCATAACAATGTGAAAGCACAAGTTTGGGAAGGATAAGAAGCTAAAAGATTCATTCTTTTAGCTTCTTTTTAATTGCGAATATTCGTACACGCATTTGCAGAAACAGTTTATAATGAAAGGTGGAAAGCGTGAGAAGGAGAGGGAAAGAGATGTCGATGCGTTTTACGTTTTGGATTATGGTTGGAATTGTAGCAATCTCAGGTTTATCACAAGGGATGCTTTTACCGGCCATTGCAATGATTTTTGAACAAGAAGGGGTTAGTTCAAGTATTAATGGTATTCATGCGACGGCATTATACATTGGAATATTATTTATTTCACCGTTTCTTGAAAAACCGATGCAAAAGTTTGGAATGAAGCCAATTATCGTTATTGGTGGGTTTCTCGTTGTTATATCATTATTCTTTTTTACACAAACTTTTTCATTTTGGGTATGGTTTATTCTTAGATTTCTAGTTGGAGTCGGAGATCATATGCTTCATGTCGGAACACAAACATGGATTACGACAACATCAGACCCGAGTAAAATTGGTAGACAAGTATCGATATACGGTGTATTCTTCGGAATTGGTTTTGCCGTTGGTCCGTATTTAGCGAGCACTGTTCAGTATGGTCTTGCAACACCATTTATGATATCTACTATACTTTGCTTAATAGGTTGGCTTTTACTACTGCCAACGAAAAATGCATTCCCGGCGCAAGATGAAAGAGAAGTGAAGAGTGAATCATCATTTTCTCGTTATAAACAAGTTGTTGGATTAGGATGGATTGCGTTACTAGGACCACTTGCATATGGCGTACTGGAAGCTATGTTAAATAGTAACTTACCAGTATACGCGCTTCGTAAAGGATGGTCTGTTTCAGATGTATCCTTCTTATTACCAGCGTTTGCAGTTGGGGGCATTATTACACAAATTCCACTCGGTATATTAAGTGATAAATACGGAAGAGACCGTATTTTAACGTGGACGTTCAGCGTAAGTACGGGAATTTTCCTACTGGCAGCAGTATTTGACCAATATTATTGGATCGTCTTTGCCTGTATGTTGTTAGCAGGTATGGTCATTGGATCGTGCTTCTCATTAGGTCTTGGATTTATGACAGATTTATTACCGAGGCACTTATTACCAGCAGGTAATATATTATCTGGAATCGCCTTTAGTTTAGGAAGTATTATGGGACCTGTATTAGGAGGCGTATTTATAGAAAAAATACAGTATACAAGCTTTTTTATTGCGGTTATGATTATAATGGGAATTCTCGCAATGTTATATATCGTCTACATGAAGAATCAATTCGCATCAAGAAAAATAGAAAGTAGGTTAGGGCATGACAAAACAACCTAATAAAAAGAAATTTGAAGTACTCGAAAACGAAACAATTACAGATTGCTTAGCACGTATGGAACAAGAAGGCTATGCACCGTCCCGTCGTATGGAAGAACCAATCTTTCATGAAGTGAAGAAAAACGGTAAAACAGAAGTTGAACCGTGCGGTAGAAAGATCGTCTTTGAGGGGAAATTGAAATAATAAATTATATAAAAAGAATTTGCTTTGGGGTACAAATAAGATAAAATATATAGTCACATAAAAAAACGCTTTTGATTTCAATATCAATAGCGTTTTTATTTTTAACAAATATATAGATCAAAATGAATTTCTGCTTGAATGTAACTAGCGAAATCAATAATGTTTTTTTGTAAATACATTGCGGGTGATTCGTTATTCTCCACTTGAATCACTACCATAAAAAGAAACTGTAAATCAAACTTCTTCTTGAGATGTTTTAATTGTTCTGTTTTTCCTTCAAGAGATTTTAGAATAACATGCAACTGATTATTTACATCGTATGATTCTTGGTATCCAGTGCTTAAAGTCCAATCCGTCTCTTTTCTATATATGATTTTGGTGGATACAAGATTCGGATTATCACGTTTTGCAACAACATCACCTTTTTTATAAGTTCTTGTAGGCTCGATACTTAGGACGTCGGTAATTACTTCAACAGGGAATATATCACCCGTTATACTAAAATAAGCCATAACTTTGGTTTTATCCAGAATGGTTCCTCCTCTATTATTAAGATGTTAATCTTATTACATTATAAAATTTATGAATGTAAATAGAATTTTTATCCTGCTATTTGTGGGGCAGTAAAGCTTCTAATGGGAGGAAAGTAGGTGAGAGCCAATTGTCCATAAAAGCATGATTAGTGTGGGGGAATAAAACCTCACTAGTTTCATTGTATTGAATTCCGGTGTTGGGACATTAGTTAAAGATGGATACCTATACCTATACCTTTGTAGGAAAGAACAATTATACAAAAGTAGGATGCTTAAAAATATATTAATTTGTATGATAAAAACAAAACATATTTTTAAAAATCAGAATGTAGGGGAGGAAGAAATATATAATGATACAAAGCATATATGAAACTCATTTACATGTAAGAAATTTAGAAAAGGCGATAGAGTTCTATCAAAATAAGTTAGGCTTAACAGTAGCAAAAAAACTATCGAATAGACGAGTTGCGTTCTTTTGGGTAGGAGAAAGGAAAGAGCAAATGCTCGGATTATGGGAAGTACATAGTAATGAAGATTTTGAGATGAAACACTTCGCTTTTCGTGTAGATTTAGAGTTTTTAAAGACTTCAAAATTGTGGTTAGAGAAGCGTGGAATAGGGGTAGTAGGGAGTCAGGGGAAAGGGAATCGAGAGCCAATTGTCCAAAGGTGGATGCCAGCTGCAAGCGTATATTTTCTAGATTGTGATGGAAATAAATTAGAGTTTATTTCTATGTTATATGATGATCCAGATGAATTAGAATATGCAACGTATTTAAGTGAATGGGATGCTGAGCATCAAGAAAAATAAAGTTTAATCAGTGGGAGCTTTATAGATTTGTACTATGTAAAATAGATAGGAATACAATAAAATCCCTCAAGAAAAAGCGTGTTCTTGAAGGATCTTTTTATACTTTATATATTTATATAGTTTGTAACTTAATAACGATCTTCAGCTTTAGATATTTCAGCGCGTTGAATATAACCATCAGAGAAGCTGAAATAAAGAGAATAGCTTCCTCGTTTATATATAAAGCCTTGACTAGTCATATCCTCTCCGATTAAATCGGGCTCACCAAACCATTCTTTTAATTCGTGGATAGGGATATCCATTTTCACCCATATATATCTTGCGTCCGAAGGGTACATATCAATATAATAATCTCCGTATACCGCTATATTAGGTGCATCACATTCTGTACAAGGTGCTTGCTTTAAAACATCAGGCACACCAAATTCTTTTTTTACTTCAGATATATCTTTACGCAATGTATTTAATGTAAATGGACCAAACGTCCCATTCTGTAAAGCGGTTGTTAACATTTGTTTCAATTCTTCTTTTGAATTGATGTTGAAATTATAATCTCTGTTTTTTGCTATTGCATTATATAAAAATTGTGCATACTGCTCACGCTTTACAATCGTATTTCCAATAAAATTACCTGACTCGTCACCTTGTGCTATGCGGTTGCTACGCACTGCATTTACAGATTCATAGGCCCAATGACCTTTTGGTACATCTTTAAAGTTCCCTTGTCCTTTTAATTGTAAATGAAATGCTTTTTGTAATACTACTGCCATCTCATAGCGAGTTAATACATCATCTGGACGAAATGTACCTGTGCCATCACCTTTCATAATTCCAGCTTGCGCAATGGCTTTAATATCTTTTTCAAACATATGATTTGTAATATCACTAAACATATTCCCTTGTTTATCGTCTGCTTTTAAACCTAAATATCGATTGACTAAAGAAGCTACCTGTCCTCTAGTAACGTTGTCCCCAAAACCAAATTTCCCATTTCCATATCCCTTATAAATCCCTGCTGAAGCTAAGTAATCGATAGCAACTTTTGACCAGTGGTCCTTTGGTACGTCTGTAAATACAGTGTCATTATTGCTAACTGCCTTATAGCTCTTTTCATTACCGTTTGTTTTCGTAAGTGTTTCTGCATTTACCGTGCTTACCATCGTTGTAGTTGCTAGTGCTGCGGTTAGTACGAAGCCTAAAAACTTTTTAACTTTACTTGTTTTTCTACCCATTTGTGAACCCCCTTGTTATAATCACGATGTAAACATTTAATATAATTTAATGTTTACATCGTGATTATAACATGTAATTAATGAATATTTACCATAAATTTCTATGAAATAAATGTCTATTTTTCTAACCTGCATGAAACTTAATCATCCTATTTATAAATCCATTCAACAAAAGCATATAAACTCCTTTTCGCTATTTGTGAACAGTAAAACGTGTCTTTTTTCAATCTACGATAGAAGACAGAACGTATATTTGGTATAATCAAAACATACTATATGAAACGATGTACATGAGTTTGAGATTTATGTAATAAGGTAAGTAATACATAACAATAACTACGCTATAGGATTCAGTTCATGTTATACAAATTAATCGTTAGAAAGGAAAAGGAGTAATGAATCAAATTTCATTTGAAGATTTATTTGAAGAAGAAAATGAAAAAGAAAAGGTGGAGGTAGCTGAAATACCAGTACCTTTATCGCCATTGCAAAAAGATATATTGGAATTAGTGGATTCTGAAGAAATAAGTGCTCTTGAGTTATGCGAACAATTAATACGAGCTGGAAAAATATCAGATGAAAGATTCACAACGAATAAGCCTAAAGCATATGGAGAAGTATGCTTACTATTAGAAGTTTTTGTTAAAGAAGGAAAGCTTATTTTTGTCAAAAGTGATGAGAAAAGAGATAGAGTTTATAAATTGAATGAAGAAATGTATAACGGATAAGGTGTGCAGGGGGAATTCATTCATTTTTCTCATCAAAAAAGGTGTCAATCTTGCTTAGATTGACACCTTTTTTAATCATCTAACATCTTACATATTTACGCTTGAAACCAAGTCTTCCTCTATCAAGTTCTTTCTGAATACTCTCTGCAGAATTTAGCAAACTGCTCTTTTTATTTTCACGTTTTATTTCAACTATACCAACTTCTTTTGCAGTCTCGGCCGCCTTTTCGTGTAGTGGTACATATGAAATTGCCACCGTGTTTAGGAAATTATTCATAGCGGATTTAGTTCGTTCTGGCGAATTGTGGATTGTATTTTTTACCATTTCAAGCATAGCGGCAATTTTACTTTCGACAAATTCGTTGTCTTTTCGATTTCCTAAAAGCCAGCAGTAGCAACTCCAGCCTGCAGACATTTTAAGCTCGTCCCCACTTGCAATCCATGTATCAGCAACATCTTGTGCAATATTTGACTCCGATAAAGTGACTGCTACTACATAATCAGACAACATATAAAAATATGCGCCATCCATCCAACGATTAAAATCCGATTCACTCATAGCTTTCGGATCCGCGATAATGCCTGCAAAGTACATAGCATCGTAGTTGCCTGACGCATAAAGTTCTTCAGCTAATTCTTGATTTACTTTTATTTTCTTAGCAATTGGTTTCATCGCACCAGTAGCTACGCCGAAAACTGGCTCGTGCGCGCCAGTAGATATGTATATTTTTTTCGTTCTTTCCTTGCCGAGGGCTTCAAGCTCCTGCATAACTGTTTTAAAATCCAAAGTTGTGCACTTCCTTCCTTAATATAAAGACCATGATAATTGTGAGCATCTAGTTTATATTTTTTATCATGTTTTCCATACTTCCTAATTTTAAATCTTATGTGAGTAGGATGTCTACTTTCTATAATTTGTAGATAATGCAGTTAGTGATTTTGAAAGTCTAGTTATCTATAATTGTAAGGATACTATATGAAAGTAAAAAGGAAGGAAATACAGAGGTATAGCTTATTACATAAATTTTGGGGATGAAAATAATAGTTTACCTTTGGCTCTCTCTCGGTATTATCATGTTATTATTTGGTAAGGGGATAAATGGAATTTAAAGTTAAATATGTGAGGTTGATTCTAAATGATAAAGAAATTTACTAGAGTAATACTAACTACAGTGATGCCAATTAGTCTTATCATGGGTTGTGGGAACACTGAAAAAACTAAAGCGCAAGAGTCGAAAGCGGCACAATTGGAGAAAAAGGACTATACGGATTACTCATATGGTAGCAAAGGTATATTAGTAAGTGGAAAAGCGAAAGAACGTCAACAATACGAGGTAGGATATATGGATGAAAATAAGTTAATTGGGATTGACGAAAGCATTGAGGACTGTATCATTTTAGAGAATAAAGATGAAGCAGGTCTCGTTTGGAAACAAATAGAGCGTGGATTGATTATTGAAGTGCAATATGGTAAGGATCGCAATGATATTGTAGGCGTACAATTAGTAGGAGACCGTGAACCATACGAAATTAGTGATAAGTTTGATCGAAATACAATAAATGAGATTGTCGAGAGCGTTAAAGGGAATTTGTAATAGATGTATTTCAATAGTATAGGATTCCTCATCATGAAATTGTGAATCAACGGCATTTTTTATATGAAAATGCCGTTGATTTGTGTTGAAAAGAAAACTCTATTCTTGTAGAAAAACACTTATTAAACATAAATGAATTATTCTTCGTTCAGCTGTGAGGATCGCCGTAAGGTTATTATCCAAAATAAAAGAGCACAAGCACTAACAGATATACCTAATGTGCATACTCCATCCCAACCATATTTTGCATACATATTTGTTGAAAGAATTGCACCTGTTGCACTACCGATAGAATAAAAAATCATGTAACTGGCAGTGAGTCGACTTCTTGCTTCGGGACGCACTGTGAACAGCATACTTTGATTGGTGACATGTACAGCTTGCACCGCTAAATCTAAAAGGATAATGCCGGAAATTAGTAATAATAGAGAGTGGTTTATAAATTTAATTAGAAGCCATGAAAGTACTAATAATGATAAGGCTATGCCAGTTGTTCTTTGTCCGAATCCTTTATCAGCTAATTGTCCAGCTTTAGTAGCAGCTAATGCACCCGCCACTCCAGCAAGGCCGAACGCACCAATAGATGTATGGGATAGATTATGTGGTGTAGCACTGAGAGGCAATACTAAAGAAGTCCATAAAATACTGAATGAAGTGAAAATAAGCAATGCTAATATTCCCCGAATGCGTAAGAGTCGTTCTTCTACAAATAATAAGAGAACAGAGTGTATTAATTTTCGGTAAGACATAGTTGTTGCTTTTTTATGTTCAAGAGTAGGTAAATTCCGTTGTAACAAAACAGTTACGAACAGTAAAAGAATAGCCGAGGTGAGATAAACAGATCGCCATCCGGCTAAATCCGTTAATGTGCCTGCAAATGTACGAGCAAGGAGAATACCTATTACAACGCCACTTGTAACGAAACCTACTATGCGCCCACGTTCCGCTGGATTAGCTAAAATTGATGCATATGCGACGAGTGTTTGCGTAACAGTTGCAAGAATTCCTACTAAGGCCATACCTATAAAAAGTACGGTGCTTGAGGGAGCGACCCCGATTATAATTAAAGCGAAAACAGATAAAAGCATTTGGACAATGATTATTTTCTTTTGGTTTAATAAATCCCCGAGTGGAACTAATAAAAGTAAACCAAGTGCATAACAAAATTGAGTAATAGTAATTACAATACCGATAGTTGAATGGCTAATCTTAAATTCATTTGATAAAGAATCAAGTAGTGGATGAGCGAAGTATATATTTGCTACAGCCATCCCGCAAGCTATTGAGAATAATAGAGTCATATAACGAGACATTGTTGTATGAACAGGCGAATGTACTTGAGTGTGAGTATGTTTTCGAATGGTCATCATTTTTTCTTTACTATTCATAAAATCAGCTCCTTTTTGCATTACTTACAAATAATGTACCGAACGGTATGTTATTTGTAAGTAAAATATAATCTTGAATAAATATATATGTCAAGTTTATTTTGATTTAGTTATGAGTTTTTGACATGTCGTTTATAATCTAATACGATATATAATATACCGATTGGTACATAAATGATGATGTATAGTCTTAATAACTAGATGTAGAAAGGAGATGGTTTTAAATGGCACGACTACGTGAATTTGATGAAGAAAAAGCTTTAGATGCTGCTATGCAACTTTTTTGGGAGAAGGGATACGCAGCTACTTCATTAAGCGATTTAACTGCTAAAATGGAAATACAAAAGCCAAGTTTATATTCAGCCTTTGGTGATAAAGAGGGTTTATTTGAAGCGGCATTAAGGAGATACACAAATTTACATGCAGCTAATATACGAACAAAACTTCAAAACGAACAATCTGTAAAAGAAGCAATTCGGACATTTTTTGAAAATATGGTGGAAGAGGAATATAAAAAAGATTTCAGTAAAGGTTGTTTTTGTATTAACACAATGGTCGAACTTGCTCCTCATAATGAAAAATTTGAAGTATTGACTAGAGAACATCAAATGTATCTTGCAGTTATTTTTCAAGAATTAATTACGAAAGGAATTCGATCAGGAGAACTGCAAAGTGATTTGAACGCTAAAGCAGTAGCACAAACATTAGTCACTTCCTTAATTGGATTAACAGTATTAATGAAATCACGTCCAGAACGTTCCGTTATAGATAATTCGGTATCGCTAATAGTATCGTTAGTAAAATAATTTTTGTATAAGTATGTTTCAATTATTTAATCACATACAAACAGCCTGTACAACGATTATACAGCTTACAGGTAGTTACGGGTGTTGGAAATAATGAGTTTAATCCTAAAGGTACAACAACTCGTGGTGAGGCAGCTGTCTTTATAGTGAAGATGTTACATACAAGTCAAAAATAGAAAGAATGGTAAAGGAGCTATCTAAGATAAAAATTTGGAATAGCTCCTTTTTATTTTAGCCCCTATGAAGCCCCTTCCAAGCCCCTCATAAGCACCTACGAAGTAATAAATCACTAAGAAAAAACAAAACAAAAACAACTACAAGAACAAAAAAGCGCGAAAAAATAAAACCGGCGTTGTAGTAGTTAAAAAAATTTGGAATTCAAATGCAAAAAACAAACCCTTCATTCCTATATGTATATTGAAGGATTGAATTCTGCCTTTTAAAAAATAAAAAGAGGAGGGAAACATATGACTGTGTACCGTAATGTGCAGGTGAACTTTTGGCAAGATGAATTCATATTAGATTTAACGCCAGAGGAGCGTTATTTTTACATATATTTGTTAACTAGTACGAAAACGAAGCAATGTGGAATTTACGTATTACCGAAGCGTGTGGCAGAACTGGAAACAGGCTACAGTATGGAAACTGTTGAGAAGTTATTAAATAGGTTTGTTGAATACGGAAAGATTTTATACGATGCGGAAACGAAAGAGTTATACATAATAAATTGGCTACACTATAACCCTATTTTAAATACGAATGTAGAGAAGTGTGTGTTGCGTGAGTTAAAGACTGTAAAAAATAAAGAGTTCATACATATGTTTTTACGTACATGTCTTGAAGAAGAATGGAAGATTCCATTGTTATTAGAGTATTTTGGTATGCCGAAAGAAGAGGATAATAGTAGTTTACAAGAAGTTGCTGAGGAGAAGGAAGAGATAGAAGAGGATACGCCAAATGGTGAAGTTTATAAGTTTTACGAACAACATATAAATAGTTTATCTCCATATATTGTGAAGGAATTGAAGGAGTGGATACAAAAAATTTCAGGAGAGAGAGTATTAGAGGCACTTAAAATTGCGTTTGAACAGAATAAGCGAACGCTTGTTTATGTGAAGGGGATTTTGAGGAATTGGTGTAAGAAAGGGAGAGTAGA
This sequence comes from Bacillus sp. CH140a_4T, assembly GCF_008923725.1. Classification (GTDB taxonomy): domain Bacteria; phylum Bacillota; class Bacilli; order Bacillales; family Bacillaceae_G; genus Bacillus_A. Next base: position 663,027 of record NZ_WBPF01000005.1, on the reverse strand, counting down.
TTTCATTGAAGGGAAGGAAGGTGTACATAAGAGAGAGGTATGTAGTTTGTATGATCCATAGTATGAGAAAGTACGGATTTTTCAACTTTTCTAAAAGGTTCTTCCTTAAATAGAAGCGAATAGTTTGAGAAAGGAGGGGTAATATGGAAGTCGTCATAAAGAAGAAACGAACTAGAGGTAAGAGAATTTTTATTTGGTCTAGTAGTATCGTTCTTTTGTTAGTTATTTGTACAGTGATTTTTTTGAACATATATACGCTTAGCTCTGTGCCGAAGATAGATGGAACGATAAAGCTAGAGGATTTACAACATGCTGTTCAGGTAAAGCGGGATAGTAAAGGGGTACCGCATATTAAAGCGGAAAATGCACATGATTTATATTTTTCGCAAGGGTATGTACAAGCGCAAGATCGTTTGTTTCAAATGGATTTAAGTAGAAGGCAAGCTTCTGGGATGTTGAGTGAAGTTGTAGGGGAAGCAGCTGTTGATCGAGATAAGTTGTTTCGAACGCTCGGTTTACGGCGAGCAGCCGAAGCGTCTGTTAGTCAATATGACGGGGAAGCGAAGTATGCCCTGCAGTCATTTGCTGATGGGGTGAACGCTTTTATACGCGAGGCGAAAGAGGAAAAGAAATTGCCAGTTGAGTTTACTTTATTAGGCTATGAGCCTGCTGAATGGTCCATTGTTGATACTTTAACGATTGGGAAGTATATGGCGTTTGATTTAGGTGGACACTGGCACGGACAGGCGTTTCGATATTGGGCGCTGAAAAATTTACCGAAAGAGCAAGCAAATGAGCTATTTCCTACATATCCGAAAGATGCGCCTAGATTGCTAGCTGAACTGGAAAATACAAATGTGGACGTAGCACAAAGTTTTGCAAAAGCGATCATTCCGCCAGAGTTTAATGGTAGCAATAACTGGGTCATAAGCGGTGAGAAGAGTGAGTCTGGTAAGCCAATTTTAGCGGATGATCCTCATTTATCTCTTGCGACGCCTTCTATTTGGTATCAATCAAAACTTGAAATGAAAGATTTACATGTGAGTGGCGTTATTTTCGCTGGAGTACCGGGTGTTATATTAGGACACAATGACAAAATAGCATGGGGCGTTACGAATACAGGTCCTGATGTGCAAGATTTATATATTGAGAAGCGAAATCCTAATAATGAAAATGAATTTTTGTATAACGATAAGTGGGAAAAAGCTACAGTTGTTGATGAATCTATTAAAGTAAAAGGCGGGAAAACAATTCCTTATAACGTTACTGTTACGAGGCACGGTCCAGTTATTTCAGAGTTTGCGGATAAAGGAAAAGAGAAAACGAAAACAGTATTCGCTTTGAAATGGACTGCTTTGGAACCTTCCGCTGAATTAAAGGCTGTATTAAATATGAATAAAGCGAAAGATTGGAATGAGTTTGAAACGGCACTTCAAGACTTTCATACACCAACTCAAAACTTTATATTTGCATCAAATGATGGCACAATTGCTTATAAAGCGAACGGAAATATACCAGTGCGTAAAAAAGGAGATGGGAGTTTACCAGTACCAGGGTGGACAGATGAATATGAGTGGGAAGGGTATATCCCATATGATCAACTCCCAAAAGTAATAAATCCAAAACAAGGGTTTATTTCAACGGCAAATAATAAAATTGTGGATGATAATTATCCGTACCATATTAGTAATACGTGGGCACAGCCATATAGGCAAATGCGTATTCAAGAGTTTTTACAAGAGAAGGAAAAGTATACGGTGAAAGATTTAGAAGAGTTACAGATGGATCAAAAAAATTTATACGGGAAAGAATTTACTCCTATATTGTTAAAAGAGTTAAATAAATCATCTTTAAATGAAGTAGAGAAAGAAGGTGTAAAACAATTAACAAAGTGGAATTTTTACGATAGTAAAGATGAAGCTGCACCATTAATATTCCATTTATTAATGAAAGAGATTTCGAATACGTTATTTTCAAAAGAAATACCGAAAGACGTAATGGAGTTATTTGAAGGGAAGTCACAAGTTGTTGATGAATTGATTCGAAAAGAAGTAGCAGGAGAAACCGGCGCTTGGTTTACGAAATACGGAGGTTTCACGAAAGTTGTGCATACATCGTACGAAAATGTAATGAAGAAATTACAGAAGGAATATGGACCGAATGTTGCGGAGTGGAAGTGGGGCGATTATCATCAACTTACTTTTACACATCCAATCTCAAAATCGTCTAGTATGTTAGCACTACTTGCATTTAATCGCGAAAAACCAGTTCCAATTGGCGGCAGCCAAGTTACCGTTCAAGCAGCGAGTTACGGAGATAACGGTATTGTCAATCACGGAGCGTCTTGGCGATTCATTATTGATACGAAAGATATGTCAAATGGTTATCATATCGTAGGGCCAGGACAATCGGGACATTTTAGAAGCGATTGGTATCATGATCAAATAGATGATTGGGTAAACGGAACGTATCATACGACAACATTGAATACGGAGGGGATAGAGGGGAAAGTGTTAAATTTAGAGCCGAAGTGATAATATTTCCACTGATGAAAACTGTTAAATTAGAACATAACCAAGTTCTTAAATAATGTTAAAAGCCTACTATCAGTTAAATTGATAGTAGGCTTTTGTATTTTAGAGGATAAGATTCAATGATTTTATTATGACAAAACAGTAAATGTTTTAACATTTACTTATACGATAATGGGCCTTATTTACTCTGTTACAAAAGAAACCACACAAAGCGTTCTGTTTCTTTGTTACTCATTTTTATATATCGCAAAACATTTTGTTATTCAATAATTCCAATTTCTAGAGCCTTTTGAACAGCTTCTTCTTTGTTACGGACGCCTAGCTTTGTATAAGCTGTGGAAGCATAATTTCTGACCGTACCATTTGATAAGTATAACCTTGATGCTATGGTAGTGTATCGAAGTCCTTTTGCTACTAGTTGCAATATTTCTATCTCCCTAGCTGTTAGCTCATAAGCGGTGGCTCTTGATTGTGGTGTCTCTTTTTGCTCATCAAATTTCTCGAATATTTTGTGAGACATTCCCTGATCAATTAGTGTCCCACCTTTGTGAATAAGTCGGATCGTATTAGCTAGCTCCAACGTTTCAATAGATTTAAGTAAAAAACCATCCGCACCGTTGCGAAGCGATTCTAACGCCTGTTCGGTATCTTGAAACGTTGTAAAAATCAATACGCGGATATGTGGCCATTGTTGCTTAATCTTTTTGGTTGCTTCGATTCCATTCATGTGCTGCATATCTAAATCCATAAGTATAACATGGGGTTGAAGGCGCCCACACAAATCGATGGCTTGATTGCCATCCTCAGCCAAACCGACTACATTTAAATCTTCATATCTATCGAGTAGTGTCCTCAAACTTTCCCGAACAAATGGCTGATCGTCTACAATTAACAAACGAATAAGTCCATCTTTTATTTCAGTTTGTCGCGGTATGGTGCATGTAACAAGCATTCCTTCCTCTGGCTTTGTATATACAGACAAATGACCTTGCAAGTTCATTGCCCGTTCTTTCATCGCATTCATACCGAAGCCTTCCTGCCATTCTACATTTCCTTTTCCGTTATCTTGAACTTCTAACCTCGTATATTGTTGTTCAAACTGCAATGAAACTATAATTTCAGTCCCCTGACCATGACGTACTGCATTCGTAAGGGACTCCTGTAAGCAACGAATGAATGCGATCTTCGCTTGCCGAGATAGTTGATATTCCTCTCCGAATGTCCTAAAACTTACATTTACCTGAGCGTGCTCCTGAAATTCGGCTCCAAGATTTTGTAGAGATTGAATCAAGGAAGGGAATTGACACGGAGAATCCATTTGATGTAGGTATCCTCTCACGTCCTCGATGCTTTTACGTCCCATTTCAAGCAGAGAGTCTAGCCTCTGTATACCCATTTCAGTAGCAAGTTCGGTACGCAACGTTTCCATCCCCATAATAATTGAAGTATAAGCGTGACCAACTGTATCATGAAGCTCGCTCGACAGTCTGTTCCGTTCTTCTGCCAGTGTAATGCGTTCAATCTGAGACATATATTGCTCAAGTACTGCGTTTTGTTTACGAATTGCTTCATTTTGCTTATGATTGACGATTAATAAATGGAAAGCGAAGCCCATTACATAAGCAAGTCCATAGTAGGTAACCATAATCCAATAGCTATTACTTGGCGCAACCGCATAGAAAATTCCAGTTGTTATAAAAACTGTTATTGGAGCTGTCCAATAATAGGACAAATGCTTACTATTTGCAGCAATTAGAAACACCGATATAAGAAATGTACTGTAAGCTTCCGGAAATAATGAGGTTAAATATATACATAGTCCACCATATAGCAATATTTCTGTGAACAAATAATATTTATAATTGAATAATAAGGCTACCCATGGAACAGAGAAGGCAATAATTTCCCAAAGAATAATAATCCAAAGTGGTAATGTTAAACCATCCTGAAAATTTAATGTAGCTAGAATGATAGACACACTAGCAAGTATACGGACTCCTAACATAATCCAATCGTACCAAAACCAATACTTAACCATATCTAACAAGTCATTTACCCCCTAAATAGCCTACCTTTTTACTTCCTATATTATAAATTAATCCTTCATACATTGTTGTACTTTTTAATTTTAGACAACAATTCTCTCTTAGAAGGTAAACTTCTATTGATTTAGTTGCCGGATCATGCTACGTGTATAGCCCCCAATTTTCTTTGTCAAACCATCTACTACTCTAATGCTTATGGCGGTAAATACTATACCCATAAACATTACAAAGAGTGATTTGGCAAAAGTATCTATCTGTAAGAATATAATATTCATTTCAATGTAGCGATACAGTAGTGGTGCCAACAGCAACATAAGTGGCATTACATAAAAAATGATTGCACTAATGAGACTGAAAATACCAATTACTAATTTCTGCATTAACCAAAAGACAGCAGACCAAGTGTGACGATCAGTAAGTACTAATTTCACCTGAGTCCAGTTCGATGTATCTATTGTTATATTTCTATCATAAGAGTCTGTTGAAATATCTGTATAAATTTTCGTCTGTATGCGCTCGAATTGGATAAAAAGTGTAGTAGTCTGTAGTACGCGTATAACTAGTGGAATCCCAATTACCGTAAATGAAAGGGTGAAACTGAATAGCAGAGCTATTAGATAAAAACAAAAATAAAACAATCCTGTAACGAAAGTTAGCAATAAAAAATAACCATTCTGAATGAATCTTGATTTCATAAAGTTCTCGCTCCTATCTATGTAATAACCGAATTGTACTGCTTTTTTTGTCATTCTCACTAGTGTAAAAGTGTCATATGACATTTCTAAATGATGCTAAACAGGGGAGAGTAACCTATTTCTGCTTAAAAAAGATGCTTATATGAATCATCATAAAACAATCCCGTTCTTGCAGATGCAAGAAGGGATTGTTTTGTGCTTTTATTGAATATGAGATGGACTTGTTTTTCGAATATGAAAAATAATATCAAATTGCTCAAGTAATGATTTATCAAAGTATACCGATTCGTTCGGGAGGATTTGTCCTCCTATACTTAGTAATGGTCTTTTTGCTTTAACCCATTTCTCTGCTTGTCCTTTAAGGTGACGGTTATCCAATAAAAACATGTTATATGGTACTTTTCCAAGGGTATAATTAAAGCTATTTACATTTTGTGGAATCTCGCGTGTTGTAATCTTACCTCCAGTGGAAGGGGCATATTCGCTATATAAGGTGAAATTCCCCTCCGTAGTTGTACTGCCAATGGTGACATAATTATTGTCTAAACGTTCCTTCAAAAACTGCCCCGCAACATAAGGGTATAATTTCTCATCGATAATTCCTTTAGCTATATGAATATTGTGTCCCCATACCATCGTTTTACCACCCAATGTCTCTTGTGCCCACATTGCATGATCGGCCAAGTATTGCTCATGTAGCTTTAACATACTTGGATAGTCGTTAGGAATTAGCATTGTGGTAAATTTTTCTATTGCACTTGCCGTTGCTTTCGCCCAGATGTACTCGGGTAAAACTATTTCTGTGTTGGCTTGATTATTCTCATCTTTTAGTAATCGAGCTACTTTCTCAGCGTTTGCTTTGAACTTTTCCTTTATTTCAGGAGCAAGGTTCATATATTCCTGTAAACCTCCATTAAAAGCCGACAATTCTTTATAATTTTCTTCTACTTCTGCCAGCAAATCTGGTCGATGCAGCCTTACATAATCAATTACTTTATTGAAGCAACCTTGGTCCAATTCCTTTAAGTCGAGCCCAATAAATTGGATCTTTTTTTTATTGGACGGATCAGCATTATAATCTTTCATCCACTCAATCATGGCTATAATTTCATCAGTAGGATATAACAAGTTTAAAAATTCCTTAGGGTTTCCTTTTCCTGTTTGGATATATTCATTTAGCTTTAAGCCGTTTCCCCAATCTTCTTCCATTGTGAAATTTGTAAACCCCATCTCAGTAACCAAATATTTCACAAGGCGAAACTTCATAGTGAAAATTTCAGAGCTTCCATGAGTATTTTCTCCTAATCCTACATATTGTGCGCCCCCAATCATTTTCTTAAGTGGTTTTAAATCCTCAAATGATTTTGACGGCTCTATCGTTTTTAATGGATAAGCCTGTGATTGTATTGATTTAACTATATTTTTTTGGATTGATTGACCTGAATTTTCGACTGCTACTGTTTGAGCGTTTCCTACTTCTCCACATCCTGTGACTAATAAAGCTGTACTAACCATTGCAATCATTCTTTTCTTATTCATTTTTTTCCACCTCAATTGAATTATTTTTAAAAGCAAGATTGATTCATGTACTTGCACGTATCAATTGCCTTAATTCAATTGTTATCTATCCCATATCATATTTTCTAGTTACATATTGTCATAAGGTGAATTGACACAGGTCATAGACTAATCATTACACTTTTGTACTATCGGCTATGACAACTTATAAATAATAATTACATTGATGAGTCACAAGTAAGACTAGATTATAAATTTGGGAGGGATTTTAAATATGAATGAATCTGTATACAAAAATATTTTTATGCTAAGTTGTGTCTGTGGAAATGACAAGAAGTACATTCGATAAACAAGTGAATGCAAGGGGAAGGACGGATTACAATGATATTACACGCAAAATCGTTCCGCAATAAAGATAAAATCCAACGTGCTAAAATAGGACTTCAACTCTTTCTGAGTATCTTAATCATTACTTCTATTATCTTAAATGTAGCAGTAATAATTACGAAAAGTATGCCGCTTATTGTGGTATATATGTTTACCCCAGCATTTTCTTCTATTTTGACTCGCATAATACTGAAAGAAGGGTTTAAAGATGTATCTTTTAGTCTCGGTAACTTAAAGATATGGAAGGGGATTGGTTTTGCTCTGCTAATACCTATGATTATTTGTGGAATTACTTATTCTATCGCCTGGTTGAGCGGAATTGCGGGGGTTCAGCATCCCGAAGGTGGTATGTTAGAACCGATCTACAATATACTTGGACTTCAGTATCTACCGGAACCATTCAGTTTCATTTATCTAGTAGTATTGAGCAGCATTTTAGGAAGTTTGCTTAACTTAATCCCAGTTTTAGGAGAAGAAATGGGTTGGCGAGGTTATATGCTCACAAGGCTAGTCGATGCAGAGTTTTCACGGCCTATCCTTATTAGTGGATTGATTTGGGCAACGTGGCATGTTCCAATTGTTATTGCTGGTCTATATGTAGAGGGATCATCTATCCTACTTTCAGTACTTGGCATCTATTTTTGTATTGTGCCCTTCAGTTATATTACAGCTTATTTACGACTGATCACAGGTAGCGTTTGGCCGTCGGTTATCATCCATACCACTTGGAATGCCATTATACAAGGCCCTTTCGCACGTGCAAGTACAGGATATCAAACTGAGATTTGGATTGGAGAATCTGGCTTGATAACCGCTATTATTATCTTAATTACTGCAATAATTACGTCTCGAATAGTAAATCTTACTAAATAGCATACGGATGTGTTTTAAATTCAATTAGTGAAATATAACGAGGCGCAATTATGAATGCTCAAAGACATGAAAGTAATACAAATGAGATTCTTATTTCTGCTGAGAGCTATTGAGCAGATGAAGTACGTGATTGCTCGTGAATTAGGAGTCACATTAGGACCGGATACATCAGCACGTACAAATGGTTCTGTCGGTGGAGAAATAACAAAACGCTTAGTTCGAATGGCCGAAGAACAGTTAACAGGACAATATAGGTTACAGTAAGTTAAGGTGATAAATAAAAGAATCTATATATATTTAAATGGATTCTTTTCAGACTGTGGAGAAAATCTTCTCCACAGTCTGTTTTTGTGTAAAAAGAGGAGTAAGGACTTCGGGAAGAAATACAACGGATGCTGAATTAAAGCATGGATTCAATCCTTCTGATTTCATCAGTACTCCAGTTGAAGATTTTTACGATAAGTATAGCATTTTTTTATTTTGAGGATATAATTTTAACTTCGCTTGACGAGCATGTGGCGTTACCCTATTGTGTTTTTCTTACGACTATCAATCGAATACCAAAAATTATGTAATGACCGAAATATATTTTTGGGAAATTTGTTGGTTTTTATTAATTATTTATCTGAATATATAATTGTATTGAATAGATAAATTATTGACAAAGAGAGGGGGCTATAAAATGAATTTCATTGCAAAATTAATAAACCGTTTATTTTATAATACTATCAGTATAAAAACGTGATTTCTTTTATAACAACGAGGGTTATTTAAGGGGGCAGTTCATTTTTCTAATGAGGAATTGGAGCGGTTTTTATGATGGGACATACTTTCAATTTTAGGAACGTATATTTTCAAATGATAAAATTAATGAAATAATGATATGTTATAATTTTCATAATATATATGCAAAGAAGGGATGGAATGAGCACACAAATAAAGGTAACACCGGAACAATTAGAACAAGCTGCTAAAACCGTAAAAAATACGAGATCATCATTAGAATATATACATAAGGATTTATACTCTCAAATTGAATATATAGCTTCTCAGTGGAGCGGAGCAAGCAGTGATCGTTTCTATCAGATGTTTAATGAAGCAAAACCAATGATGTTTAACATTTTGCAAGAATGAGATAAAATCGCAGTAGAATTAGAACGTGCAGCTGTTAAATTTCGAGATGCGGATGAATTGTATGCTGGTAATTTAGTTGACTCTGATATTCAAGAAGGAGCCATGTGTGGAAAGCTCCCTCCAAACCCAGAAGAGTCATTTTTTAATAAAAAGGATTTAAATGCTGCGTCGACTGGTATTTCTACTAGATTTATAGATGGTGTTGTAGATGCATGGGAAGGATTCGTAACTTTAGGAGATAAAGAAACTTGGTTAAATATGCAAGATACGATTGTAAACTATAGTGAGACTATTCCTCCTGCATGGAACACTCTATCAGATACATTTATGAATAATTTTTTGGAATGGAGATCTGGAAAGCAGAGAACAATATGCAGCTTACCAAGCCTTGGTGAACTGTAAAATTACGTTTTTCTAGTCGAACCCAGAACCTCTAAATAATGCTGATTGTACATAATCCCTAAGATGTTCCCAAAGGGATCGACCACGGAAGCAGTAATGAACCCCTCGCCGCGCTCTGTGGGTGCCTCGTATTCTTTCGCTCCCATAGATAGCAGATATTTGAAAGTTGCTGTTACATTATCGACGTGCCAGTACACTACAGCACCGGCCGGTCCGGTCGCTGAACCATTGGGCGCATAGCGGCTATCAATCAGCCCCAGCTCGTGCTGGTAATCGCCAAGACGAAACTCGGTATATCCTGGACGTTCGAAGTAAGGTTCGATGCCCAATAGCTCGGCGTACCACTTCTTTGCCGCTGCTAGATCATCCGTCCAAAAACTGACTGTGGTTAATCCTCGTAATATCTGTGTGTCACTCATAATCGATTTCCTCCTTAATGTTGAGTAGTACGTGCCGATACTATACTAGATAACAGCTTCTGAATTAACTTCGATTTACTTATGAATATTCCTTTCTATTATTCAAGAAAATGTACCTTTAACCGAATAACATCACTGGAATTTTTAAATACCTTTATTGTAAATGTAACAATTTTATTTGTAATTAAACAATTGTATTATTACTTAACAGCAGAGGGAATCTACCTATTACTATAATATTGATATCCATTATATACATGAGTATAATAATACTAATAATGTCAGAGCATGTTCTGAACAGTTAGCGTTATAGGGGTATAACAGATGACACTCATTTTTAAAATCATAAAATCGGATTCACTTATATGAAAGATAAAAGTCCTCCTAATTTTAGGCGGGCTTTTATCCTCGAACAAGAATATTTTCAATCGAGAATGGAGGTTTAAAATATAAAGGGGTTCCTAAAAAATCCATTTATTAAATATACATTGGCCCTAATTTCAGTTATAGCTATAATAAAAACCGGCTATGATTTAGGCTCTTTTATAATAAAATTAAAATACATTTAAATCATAAAAAGAAATTAATCATTTTTAAACAAAAGATTAATTTCTTATTTATCGCAAACTACATTGTAAACAGTCTCGATTTAAAACTTCATACAAACCAAAAATTACACTATGAACACAAACTGAAATCGTATAATTTAATTAACATAATTCACAAATAACATTCATTCATACATACTAATATTATGTAGTAAGGTTAAATTTCTGACTTTCAATAAAGCTGCTTAACAGTAGACTAAATAAATGAAAAACAATATATTTATAGGTTAGTAACCAAATCTTGTTAAGTCGTATGTACTATTTTTAGTTTAGCGTTGCCCAGAATGTACACCAATTAATGTCGCGAATTACAAGAAAACTATTATTGAAATGAGGCGTGCATTGTGAAGTTGGACGTGAATGAGTTAGCAGAGTATCTTGCCAATAATCCTTTCCGAGTAGAAGGAGTATATCGTTATGCTAAAAATCCAGGTGTGCCTTGTGCTGAGTCTACAGATTCTTTCCCAGGATTTGTATTTCCACTTACAGGGAAGACGCAATTTCAATTTAATGGTACGCCGTATACCCTTTCCCCTGGAAAAGTTATACATGGGGGTGCAAAAATGACATTAGCCCATAAAATGCTTGGTGAAATAAACTGGGAATATATTCTTGTTTTATATCGGATAAGTAATTCAGAACGAGAAGACTCTGGCTTTACTCATCAGCATTTTGAATTATTAACAGGACAATCTCCTCGTCTTGTCGAATTACTTATGCGTCTTTGGGATGTGTATAATCAGCGTGGAGGCATTTCGATGTTTCAGACCGAAATACTGTTTCGCGAAGCGTTGAATGAAGCTTTATTAAGTGTTGTCAATAGAGAAAACAACTATGAGTCGCATACTTTATTCGAACGAATATCTAGTTATGTTCATAAATACTATTATAAAGATATTACAATACATACACTTACAGAACAAAATAATGTTAATCGAAATCGTCTTTCTTACGTGTTTAGAAAGCATGCAGGTATGGGGCCAGTAGAATATTTATTGAACTATCGTATAAAGATGGCTCAAAAAATGTTATGTACAAGTGGTGTGCCTGTACAACAAATTGCGCAGGCTGTTGGAATCGCAGACCCTTTATATTTTAGTAGAGTTTTCAAGAAACGAGTTGGCATTTCGCCTACTAAATATCGCGAGAAGTTCATCAATAATCCATACTAATGTCAACAGGGGTCCATTCTTATTTGAAAATCACTGTTCTATACTTATGGAGAGTTAAAGGAAACATTGGATTGAAAAAACTTTCATTGAAATCACTCCTTTGTACTATCTGAATGAAAAGTTCTGGCCTGAGCATTTTCTTTTTAAGCGTAATGACGACTTTTTCACCTAGATTACTGTAATATAATGGAAGTTATAAATGAGGAGGGATTATTATCCATTACCAACCTATTAAACTAAATGACGAGTTGTCTAAAATTAACGATTATTGGTATCCACAAGTGATTGGTGAAATGAATGATGATCAAATTCAGCTTTTTAAGGCTAATGGAGATTTTATATGGCATGAGCATCCTAATACGGATAAGCTATTTATTGTGCTTGAAGGGGAGATGTTCATCGATTTTCGTGATGGACAGGTGAAAATTTCTAAGGGCGAGATGTTTATTGTCCCGAGAGGCGTTGAGATTAAACCTTTCACTGAAGAGGAATCCCACATCATGTTGGTAGAGCCTAAAAGGGAAATAGATTGATAATTGTATCTAATGTTTCGTTGGCAGATAAGAAAGTGTAGATAAAATTGAGAAGTTAGGATTTAAATGCTCTATTATGGAATAAAGCATGCATCTTTATTTGATACCCTATTATAGAAATATTATGCATAAACCTTTTCCTTATTAATTCGCCCGTATTCCTATTCTAATATCTAACATAAAAATACATCACTATTTAATAGTGATGTATTTTTATGTTAGAAAGAATCGTTATACGCAACTGTACCTTTTAATTAACAGATTTGCTATTAAAAATCATGGTAAAGATGTACGTAGATATATATAACTAAAGTAATTCCTTTATAAAAAAGTATCCATTTTCATGTCTTTGTACAACATCTAAGATAGGAGGGAAGTTTAACTTACATCTTTCAACTGTTCGTTAAATTCCGATTTAATGAACACTTGGATCATATATGTATCTCTCTCCCTTCTTTATTTTTTAACTAAAAGAATTAATTATAGGTATAATATTCATGAAGTAATTATTACTTTGTACACAGTTAAGAATATATTTGTATGATGGTATGATTTTTGAAAGAAGAAAGGAATTATTAACTATAAAGATAAAAAATTAATTAAATGTAAGATTAATACAAAAGAGAATGTAGATAAAAATTTTTTGCTACATTTATGAGTATGAAAATTTAATTATACGAAGAAGTAGATTCGGTTAGGTTATCAGATAAAATTTAATAACTTCAATTGTGAAAAGATAGAAAAGGAGCGGAAATTTGCTCCTTTTTTATTTACCTTACTATTTTTAGGAGGTTAGTATGAATAAGGTGTGAATAAAGGATGAATAACATTTTTGTTGATGAAATTTCATTAAATATTCTTGTGGAATATATGTGAAATATTGTATAGAATAAGCAAGAATGCCAAAAATTATAGGAGGAAAATTGTGAAGAAAAATAAGAGTTTAGTAAGTTTTTTAGGAGTGTTTATTATGCTATTTTCTTTTTGTTTTCAAGGAAATGTACATGCGGATGTAAATACTGTTCAATCTGGAAAAATCAAATCAGGAAATGTAACGGTATGGGAAGTTGGAAATGTGGCGAAAGTGTTAGCTGATGTAGAGCGCTTAAATTTAAATACAGTAAATGTACCGATTCAGGTAGATATTCCGAATGTAACTTCTACGAACATGGTAATTAATCAAGCACAAAAGCAACAGGCTATTATTTTAATTCAGGAATTATTAAAGCGTAATATTCAAGTGATAGTGGAACCGTTCCCATATATTCAGCAAGGAAATGTTGGAGAAACGGAATGGAATCCGAGTAATATTAATGATTTCTTCTGGAATTGGAAAACGGTTATTTTACAAGACATCTTTAATTCGATTACAAGTAAATACAATGTGTATGGACTTAAGATTGCCTCTAATTTCGTGAATATGGAATATGCAGAAGGATATTGGAGCGATACGATTGATTTCGTCCGTCAGCAGTATAAAGGAAATGTTTTGTATCAAATGAATTGGTGGTTAACAGCAAGCTTTGATCCTTCATATGAAGCGAAGTTTAAAGAGAAAATCAATCGTCCGTATTTAAAAAAGGTGGATATTGTAAGTATCGATAGTTGGTTTGAAGTTTCGGGAAAAAGAAATCCAACATATGAAGAAGTAAAGAAAAGTTTATTTGCGACGACAGTGTATAATCGTGGGCAAAATGTTGTGCAGCAATTAGAACAATTACATAAAGCAACAGGAAAACCGGTTTACTTTGGTGGATTTAACGTTCCAGCGCGTGAACTTGGATTGCAAAATCCGTGGAATCCAGATGTTTCTAATGTGTTTTCAAAAGACGTACAATTAAACGGATGGCGCGCTTACCGTGATGTATTAGAACCGAAACCATATTTTAAAGGTTTTTCTATTTGGTTTATTGGCTCTCATAATAGTACGCATGCGTATCAAATACATAGTAAAGAGGCAGAAATGGTTATTAATGGCTGGTACCAAAAATAATTTTTATTAAATAGGTAAGTTTTGAATTTTACCACATATATTTCTAGTGAAAGGCCTTTCACCATCTTATCACCTAGGGGGCAATCATAATGAAATTTTTGTCTTACCTTACAGTAATTTTGGTGATTCTTGGAGGTTTGAATTGGTTATTTGTAGCGTTAGATTACAATGTAGTTGAGAAATGGTTTGGTTCTATGCCGGCGCTTGTGGACACTATTTATTGGCTCTTTGGTCTTTCTGCTATTTATCAAATTTTTGATCGGTTCTTTACGAACGATTAGCTATTATTCTATTATTACTAGAGTGTTAAGTACGAGTATGTACTTAACACTTTTTGTATGTTTGTAAAAAAAGTTTACACATGCAAGCGATTCCATTGCTTCTTGCACCGTAATAATAGAAAACAAATTGACCATGTATTATATTTTAGGTTATAATTCAGAAAGTTTAAAAAATAGCAAAATGAGAAATAGGGAGGTTTTCAGGGTGATGGAGAGAGTGTATAATTTTTCAGCTGGACCGTCAATACTCCCTTTGCCAGTTTTAGAGAAAGTGCAAAAGGAGCTTGTAAATTATAACGGGACAGGCATGTCAATTATGGAAATGAGTCATCGATCTTCTTATTTTCAAAGTATTATAGATGAAGCGGGTAACTTGCTTCGTGAACTAATGAACATTCCTGATGATTATGAAGTATTGTTTTTACAAGGCGGTGCGTCATTACAATTCTCTATGATACCGTTAAATGTAATGAATACGTATAAAAAAGCAGGGTACGTGTTGACTGGCTCATGGTCTAAAAAGGCGCTGCAAGAAGCTGAAAAAGTAGGGGAAGTACAAGTGATTGCTTCTTCTGAAAAAGAGAAGTTTACTACAATTCCTAAACTGGATGGTTTATTGAGCGATGAAAAACTAGATTATGTACATATTACAACGAACAATACAATTGAGGGGACGAAATATGTGGATATTCCACATTTAGATAAAGTGCCGCTCGTTGCGGATATGTCCTCAAATATTTTATCAGAACAATACGATGTTACGAAGTTTGGTCTTATATATGCGGGAGCGCAAAAGAATTTAGGGCCAGCGGGTTTAACGATTGCTATTATAAAAAGAGATTTAATTGGGGGAGCAGATCGCTCTTGTCCTACGATGTTAAACTATGAAACTTACAGCAAAAATAACTCCTTATATAATACACCGCCGTCCTTTAGTATTTACGTAACGAAACTTGTACTAGAGTGGTTGAAAGAGCAAGGCGGAGTATCTGCGATTGAAAAACAGAATAGAATAAAATCTTCACTTCTTTACAATTTCTTAGATGAATCAAAATTGTTTACTTCACCAGTTGATCCTACGTATCGATCACTTATGAACATTCCGTTTACAACGCCGTCAGAAGAGCTGAACAATAAGTTTTTACAAAAAGCGAAAGAACGCGGTCTTGTTACGCTAAAAGGACATCGTTCAGTCGGTGGTATGCGTGCAAGTATTTACAATGCGATGCCAGCACACGGCGTACAGCAATTAGTAAATTATATGAAGGAATTTGAGCTTGAGAATAGATAGGGAGATGGGGATATGTTTCGTGTTCAAACGTTAAATCAAATTGCAGAAAAAGGTTTGCAAGTCCTTGGCGGAGAGCGTTATGAAGTAGGGGATAGAATGGACCACCCAGACGGTATTTTACTTCGCAGTTATTCTTTACATCAAGAAGAATTTTCAAGAGACTTAAAGGCGATTGCAAGAGCTGGTGCTGGTGTAAATAATATTCCTGTCGATCGCTGTACAGAAAAAGGAATTGTAGTATTTAACACACCAGGAGCGAATGCCAATGCAGTAAAGGAACTTATTATCGCCAGCCTTATTATGTCTTCACGTAACATTATTAATGGGGTAAGCTGGACGAAAAATTTAGAGGGCGAAGAAGTACCTCAGCTTGTTGAATCAGGAAAAAAACAATTTGTTGGATCAGAAATTGCAGGGAAACGTCTAGGGGTTATTGGACTTGGCGCAATCGGTGCTTTAGTTGCGAATGATGCGTTAGCTTTAGGGATGGACGTTGTCGGATACGATCCTTACATTTCAGTTGAAACTGCATGGCGCCTTTCTACGCAAGTGCAAAGAGCATTTAGTTTAGATGAAATTTTCGCAACATGTGATTATATTACCCTTCATATTCCTCTTACGAATCAAACGAAGGGAATTATTGGTGAACATGCTGTAGAGAAGATGAGAAAAGGTATGCGTCTATTCAATTTCTCTAGAGGAGAACTTGTAGATGAAAATGTTCTTCAAAAAGCGTTAGAAGAAGATATTATTACGCATTACGTAACAGACTTCCCGAATGAAAATGTGATTAAAATGAAAAACGTAACAGCGACGCCTCACCTTGGTGCATCTACGTCTGAATCGGAAGAAAATTGTGCAGTCATGGCAGCACGTCAATTACGTGAATATTTAGAGACAGGAAATATTCGTAATGCAGTAAACTATCCAAACGTAGAACTTCCTTATATCGGAAAGAAACGTATTACAATCATGCATCAAAACGTTCCGAACATGGTAGGACAAATTACAGGATGTTTAGCAGAACATCATATTAATATTGCTGATATGATTAATCGTAGTAAACATTCTTGGGCGTACACAATGATTGATATTGATAACGGAATTGATGATATAATAAAAGAGAATATTGTGGAAAATATAAGCAAAATTACAGGTGTTGTAGCCGTTCGAATGATTGTGTAAAGGAGAGAGGGAATTGGCAAAAATCCGACCGTTTCGGGCCATTCGTCCAGTAGAAGAAAAAGTAGCGGAAGTTGCAGCTTTACCGTATGACGTATTAAATAGTGAAGAAGCAAGAGAGGTTGTAAAAGAGAATCCATATTCTTTCTTACACGTTGATAAAGCAGAAATTGATTTAGACCCGGCACTTTCACCGTATGATGATCGCGTATATGAAAAAGCGGGTGAAAATTTAAATCGATTGATACGAGAAGAAGTGTTCATTCAAGACGAGGAGCCAGCGCTTTACATTTATGAACTGACGATGCAAGGAAGAACGCAGTCAGGCCTTGTCGTTTGTACGTCTATCGATGAGTATGAAGATGATACAATTAAAAAACATGAGAGAACACGTCATGAAAAAGAACTAGATCGCATTCGTCACGTAGATGTGTGTGATGCAAATACGGGTCCTATCTTTTTAACGTATCGTACAAAAGAAGAGGTAAAGCGTTTCATTGCCAGTTGGAAAGAAGAACATGCGCCGATCTATACATTTACAGCAGAAGACGGCGTTAAGCATGTCGCTTGGAAAATAGCTGATGAAGAAGTAATTGCAAGTTTAGTAAACTTATTTGAAGATATTCCTAACTTGTACATTGCAGACGGACATCACCGTTCAGCATCAGCAGCAAAAGTAGGGCTCATGCGAAGAGAACAATATCCGAATTACACAGGAGAAGAAGAGTTTAATTTCTTCCTATCGGTTCTATTCCCTCAGGATGAATTATCCATTTGGGACTATAACCGAGTTGTAAAAGATTTAAACGGCTTATCAGAAGAACAGTTTTTAAAACAAATTGCACAATACTTTTATGTAGAAGATGCATCTGTTTCACCATATAAACCAAATGAGCCAAAAACATTTGGTATGTATGTAAACGAGAAATGGTATCAGCTCACAGTGAAAGAGGAAACGTTTGATGCGAATGATCTCGTTAAAGGTTTAGATGTATCTATTCTGCAAGATCACTTATTAAGCCAAGTACTTGAAATACATGATCCGCGATCTGATTCACGCATTGACTTTGTCGGAGGAATCCGCGGATTAGAAGAACTAGAACGCCTTGTAAATAGCGGTGCATATAAAGCAGCGTTCTCATTATATCCGACATCAATGGAAGCTTTATTAGCAATCGCAGACGCCGGGGAAGTTATGCCGCCGAAATCAACGTGGTTTGAACCGAAACTGCGTAGCGGGTTGTTTGTACATTCATTAAAATAAATAGACTTCTTTAGATTGAAAAACCGAAATGATTTTTATTTTCGGTTTTTCTTATGTTATAAGTGTTTTTGAGGAGGAGTATGGATGAAATTGCAAGTAGGCGAAAAAATCACCTTTGAACGAACTTTTACAAAAGAAGATGTTGTTTTATTTACGGAAGTATCTAAAGATGAAGGTGTTCATCATGTTACGTCAGATGAGCAGGGGAGATTTGTTGTACAAGGACTGTTAACATCAACGCTGCCTACAAAAATGGGCGGTGATTATAACGTACTAGCTCGCAAGATGGATTTTGAATTTGTACGTCCTGTGTTTAGCGGTGATACGATTCGTTGTGACGTAACCATTGAACAATTTGAACCCGATGAAAAAAATCGTACAAAGATTATGGCGATGTTTATATGTAGGAATCAACTTGAAAAGGAAGTTATGAAGGGGAGTTTTTCGGGGATTATTCTTTAGTTAGTAGAAAAAGTAACGAATAGGTGGGGGCCGTGTCACTCGGGCTTAGATTTTTAATTCCACCATAACGAAAATGATATGCACTGCTGAATACTGATAATAAGACGTTATGTAATATACTCTGTTCATTCTTAACTTGAATAAGCTCGTCAGCAAAAAGGACATTCCTAGTATTACAAGAAATGTCCTTTCCACTAAATTATAAGGTATTTTGCTAAATTTCAAACCCTAAAATCAGTTTACTAGTTTGACCTGTAAACTGATAATGATAGGATCCTCTTAGATTTTCTAAGTTACCGGTAGCTTTAATAATTGTTCCTGGGGAATCTAAATTTCCTTTATCAAATATTCCTTGCTCTATAGCTGTAAATGTCCCTTGTTGCCACTTATAAACTCCTTCAAAGTGTAAAAATCCAGAAATTTTAGCAGTAGCTAAGTGACCATCATTTATATTTGAGTCTAAATAATATAATAAGTATTCAACAAAAGCTTTTCCTTTTAATTCACCATCAATATCATATTCGACATGAGCAATATTAATAGGGAAATCTTTTTTAGTATCATCGATTGGTTTTTCATCCCATTTACTTACTGTAAATGTTACTTCCATACACGTAATCTCCCTCCAATTATATACTTTTAAAAAGTATCAATTCACAGTCATATTTCATAGGAGAGTTTTTATTCATTCCACGCCACTCTCCAAAATAGAAAAAGATCCATTTTCACAATCAATTTCTGCCATCGCACCGTAAGGTAAAATCAACTTCGGTTCGGTATGGCCAAAATTTAAATTATAAAGAATCGGCAAATCTTCTAAGTTATGTTCCTTCATAACTTGCAGTATTTCGTGTTTATATTCTTCATAATATGCTTCGTCTTTTGGTTTACCAAAAATAATGCCTTTTGTTTTTTGGAGAATACCTTGCGCTGCGTAATTTCGTAACCAATATTTTATATAACTTGGTTCTGGATGGTCTTCAGAAGTTTCAAAGAAAAGGATACAATTCTCCCAATGTTTTTTCTCAGGCCAAAGTTCCGTTCCTTTTGCAAATTCGAGTACTTCTATACAACCACCAATTAAACGCCCTTGTACAGTGGTAGAGCCTTGAAGTAGCTCATATCCTTTGTTTTGTTGCATCGTACGCCTTGTATCTTTATTTACCTCTATCCATTCTAAACGCTCACTCGTCCATTCAGGAGCTGGTTGAATTTCGCCAATCGTTTCATTTGAAAAGAGAGTTCGATTTACCATTTCAATTGTATATGGATCCATCTCTACATTTTCGGCAAAATCCGTTAAAATGGCTGGACCGTAAAAAGAGGAAATTCCTGCTTTATGACAAAACAAGTGTGAAACAGTAACGTCAGAGTACCCCATAAAAATTTTCGGATTTTCACGTATCACATTAAAATCTATATAAGGGAGTAAACGGATGCTATCTTCACCGCCAATATTCGCAATAATTGCTTTTATGCGCGTATCCTTAAAAGCTGTCATTAAATCTTCTGCACGAGCCTGTGGATTGTTATAAATGAATTCGCTACCTTTTAAACTATTTGGCATTGGGATAACCGTAAGACCGAAAACTTCTTCTAATCTCTTTACGCCTTGTTCATACCGCCATCGTATCTCAGAATCACCTGCGCCTCCCCATGAAGGGCTTACTGTTGCCACGATATCACCTGGCTGTAATCTGTTTGGTTTTATTAACATGTTAACTCCGCTCCTACATAATGTAATGGACTACAACTATACAAACTGTAGCTTTGAAAAAATATGATGCATCACATTATTTTCTTCATCATCAATCTGTTTACCTGCTGTTATTCAAGAATTCAGTCTAAGTGTTGAATTGCATTTGAAAATTACAGTATGCAACATTGCATAAGAAAGATGGTTGCTATTTTTTATTACCTGTAACCATAATGATTACAGGTTGGTCGTATCCAATCGAAAATACAATCATCATGAATGGAGAGGTTACAGCTTTTCCAGAACAAGAAAGCTATCGCCTTTAGGCACTTGGGATGAAAGTGAGATTGGATACGGAGTGTCACTAAAAATCGCAACGTTCGTGATACTTTAAGTGTCTGAAGTATAGGTAGTTTCTTCGGTTTTTTTTGCTGGGATTTTTAGGGGAGGTATTCTTTAATTATTAGATAGAGAGGTAAAATAAAAACACACCTAATTAATAGGTGTATTTTTTAGAATTGAAAACCACATAACATCGAATAGTTTTCTTGTAAACATATAGGAACGTAATCTAAATTGTTTTTAATTTTGTTAACTTACCAATCTGTACCATGCTCAGAATTAGCAGGAGCGCCGCCAGTATTGCCATGAGATTCAACTTTTGGAGCAGGGAAATGTTCATGCCCTTCTTGTTTAGGAGCCCCACCAGTGTCACCGATGTTTAATGCAGGAGCCCCGCCAGTATGACCCTCAGAAAAAGAAGGAGCTGGTGGAGACGGGAAGTGAGTATGTCCAGCTTGATTTGTGAAACCTGCGTTTAAGCCAAATGCAGCAATACCCGTAAATGCAATACCTACAGCGATTTTACCAATTGTTTTTTTCATTTCTTTAACCCTCTTTCATTTGATT
The DNA here is from genome assembly GCF_008923725.1 of Bacillus sp. CH140a_4T. Classification (GTDB taxonomy): domain Bacteria; phylum Bacillota; class Bacilli; order Bacillales; family Bacillaceae_G; genus Bacillus_A. The sequence continues at coordinate 641,629 of NZ_WBPF01000005.1, read as the reverse complement.
TTTTTGCTATTGTACTATTAAAGAAGTATAAACTTGCTTTTTCATGTTGTTGTTTGTTATAAAACGCAAGAGCTAGTTTTTCAAGATACTCAGAAACATAGATATATAAAGATTCTTTATTGAAGTATTCAATTCCTTCTAAAACAATCGGTTCAATTTTGTCTAATTCAGTTTGATTCGTGAAAGCTTCTAGTATAGCAAAGTGATGTTTGTGCTCTTCATTACCAAGTTCAGAAATAAGTTGTTTCCCTATTTTAATGTAGTGGTTTGCTTTGTCGATAAGTCCTAATTTTTCATGTTCTTGTGCAAGTAAGAATATAGCTTTGTAGTGAGATGGGATTTTTTCAACAACTTGTGTCAAGTGACGGATCGCTTCTTCAGAAAGATTCTGGCTAGCATATAGATGACCTAGATTACCGCGCACATACAGTTGTAATGATTCTTCATTTAATTTTTGGAGAATATCTAACGCTTTGTTATAGCTTTCCTCAGCTTGTTCAAAATGTCCTACGTCTACATAAGAAGCACCAAGTACACTTAAACAGGATGAAATATTTCTTTCACATCCGTGTTGCGTTTCAAAAAATTCTAATGCTTTAGAAGCATTTACAATCGCAAAACTTGGTTGTTGTTGGTGACAATGATAAGCAGCGTATCGGTAATGGAAATCAGCTTGTTCAATTTGACTGTGTCCGGATAAAAGTGCCTGTGCTTTTAAGAAATATTCTTCTGCTTCTTGATAATGATTAATTGCTGCAAAATGAATCGCTTTATAATAATGATATAGATAAGATAAATGTTTATCTTCTGGTTTTTCTTGGTCTTCTATGATTTGAAAACTATCCGTCGTGATTGATAGTCCATCTGTCAGAGCTGTATGTCGGAACTGGAGTAATGCGTAATACAAGTGATAAAGTGGAAATGTTTCTGTCTCTTTCAAAAGCATTTCTTCATGTTCTTTGTTAGCTTCCTGAAACTGAATTTGTGCTTCCTTAACGTTTTGCGTTAAGATTGCGTGGTACCAAGCTTCTAAATGTTTTGTTGTATATGTATGTCCCTTTAATGAAATGTTCATATTAGCCTCCTTGTATATTTTTCTATATAATTGTAACTATAATGGTAACACAATGAAAAGTAATTATATGGAATTTTATTTTTTATAAATAATATTCTGAATTTTTAAATCTTGTAAAACCTGTCAATCCTTATGTTTTTATAGTGTTGTCCATGTTTTTTTGGGGAAAGGGATCACGATTGACTATAGAATCTTAATAAAATGATGTCACATGCACAGTACTAAAATAAAAGTTGAGAAAGTATGCATGAGGTGTCAATAGGATGAAAACATAAAACCCCTAGTTACATAACTAGGGGTTTTATGTTAAATAGTCTCACCGTGAGCTTCTAGTTTCGGAGCAGGCGTATCACCACCATTTAAAGCAGGAGCGCCAGTATTACCATGCGCTTCTAACGTAGGAGCAAAGAAGTCAGCGTGACTCTCTTGTTTAGGAGCCATTCCTTCTCCATGAGTATTCGTGTAGGCAGGGGAATCCCCACCATCGCCAATATTGAAAGCAGGAGCCCAAGTATCCGCATGTGAATCTAATTTCGAGCTTAAATCAGCATGTGTCTCTAGTTTCGGAGTCCAAGTATCCCCTTTATTATATGATGAAATAGGGGGTCTTCCATGATCATAAGCAGGAGTGCCACCGTAGTCACCATGATTTTCTAATTTCGGAGCAAAAGTTTCACCGTGTTCAGCCTTTACAACGCCGCCATCCCCAATATTTACACCAAAAAGACCAAAGCTAAATACCGATAAACCTACAACAGCTGTACTAATTTTTCTTTTCAATCTATATCTCTCCTTTTGTTATGTTTTTTTATTTTGTCTAAACGTGGTAGATAAAATGAAATAAATCGTAAAAAATTTCCAATTATATTACGATATACGAATAATTCTGTGTAATATTTTGTAAAACCTCCTTGGAATTTGAATTTTATAAAAATAAATTTCGACATAGTTCATTTTTCCATTAGTTGAATAGATTTTGGTTGAGTTTTTATAAAGGTATTCGCTAACTTTAGGACTGAAAGCAGCTCTTAATTTCTTTATACCGTGCTCATAAGGTTATTTTAGCTTTGAATTAAATTAACTATTGTAATTCGAGAATTTAGTCCTCTTGCTATATATTTAAAAGTTACAGTATGCAACATTGCATAAGAAAGAGGGTTGATATTTTCTATAACCTGTAACTATAATGATTACAGGTTGGTCGATACCAATCAAAAAATATAATCATCATGAATGGAGAGGTTACATATGGGTATGAAAAAAATAATTTTAGCAGGTGCTTTAGGTATCGCAGCATTATCAGGAACAAATGTACCAGGGTTAGAACTAACAAAAGCGAGTGCAGCTTCTATTGAATCGAATTTCTCGACATTAGAAGGACGAGTAGTAGAAGTAGATAACGGTGTGATTGTTGTAACATCTAAGCAATATGAGGAACCTGTTAGTGTGTATATTGATTCACTTTCAAATGTGAAAGTAGGAGATGAAGTAAAAGCTACTGGATCTATGATGCGTAATTTTACGGAATATATGATTGCAACTGCAGTTGAAAATACAACAAACAAGTTAGGTATGCACATGAAAGAAGATGGTTCGCCTGATTATGTGATTGGGGAAGTATCAAAAGTAGCAACGATGGAAGATGAGGGAGACGGTGCTACTAAATATGTCGTAGTTGAGTATCCATCGCTAAATGGTAAGAAAGTTATTATTGATGTTTTCTTAACAAAGGGACAAGTATTTAATACGGGTGAGAAAGTAAAAATTGATATGAAGTATGTAGGCTGGGGCGGAAGTTCTATTAACTGGAATACAACGGACAATATTGAAAAAGTTCATGAGGTAAAGAGCAACGTTGAAAATAATGATGATGTTTGGATTTGGTCTTAATTAGAATTCTGTAATTAACAAATGTATCCCTTAGTACCCAGCAAATGATCATGTGTATGACAATTTGCTGGGTATTTTTTGTTTATTTTTACATCATTGTATCTATAATAATTTTTAAAATGCGGGTATACAGTTGAATCGAATAAACCCATATAGACAAGTGTTTTATCCTATTGCTTATACATTGATTTTATTCAAAATTGAGACTCTATTGGTCGTAAATAATAGATAATTTTGTTTTACTGTTCTGATTAAAATCCGGTCTGTTGTAGCGTATGCTGTTCCAATTCGGGTTACGTTTTCTTCTTCTACACCAGCATAGGTTTCATCTTCTGTAACTTCAATAATTTCACTTAATGGAATTTGAATCTTAGCTAGTTGCCATGAAATAATTAATTCTCCATCTGTTTTTTTGACATCGATACCTAGCATGTTACCAAGACCTTTCTGTATTAAAATATCGCTATTAATTTTATTATACAGATGTAAAGGTTTTATTTCTATTGTGAAATTTGATTTTTCAATTTTTTCACAAGGTATCGTACTACGAACAAAAAAGGGTATCCGCTAGCACCTGCAATCTTCCTGAAATGAAGACGATCTTTTTTATTTTGTGAATTTTTGAGAATAAGAGATTTTTGATTAGAATATGATGTTTAAATCGGAGCGAATTTAAAAAATACAATAATGAAAGAGGTGTTTATATATGGAGAGAGATGAGAATTATTTACGAGCTAAAAAAAGGGTAGAGAATTTACAAGCGTTTTATATTCATTTAACGGTCTATATACTAGTGAACTTAATGCTTTTTATTATAAATATAAGCTCTGATTCAAGTAAATTATGGTTTGTATATCCACTTGCAGGTTGGGGGATTGGTATCGTTATACACGGTTTGACAACTTTTCCGGTTGGGATATTCGGAAAAGAGTGGGAAGAACGAAAGATTAAAGAATATATGGAGAAAGATAAGTAAATTTATTTTGGAATTTATGAATATAAAATTATATAGTAATTATCTTTTAGAGCATAGTATGTTTAAAAAACAACTTAAATTTGATGGAGAAAGGTTCATTTTGATCAATCTTTGTTCAAGATGAATTTTTTGTTTTTTTAGTTGTGTATGTATTTCTTCTTATAAACTGTAGGGGTTTTCCTTACAGTTTATTTTACATGCTGATGAATCCATATTTTGTGTTGAATAGAGATAATAGTTAAATATTGCTTGTTGAAAGCATGATTTTTTACACATACGATTAATACGTATAGAAGGCATCTTTATATAATCTTTATATAAATTTCTCTTTATCTTTCTATAAATATGAGATTATCTAAATATAAAGGAACTAAACTCTCCTTAGAAAGAAGTGAGGAGAGGTATTTATGAAATATATTAGTAAAGAAACATTTTGCTTATTAACGATTGCAGGGCTTGGAATATGTATTGGCATGTCAAATAGTGACAGCCCTACAATTGCTAAAAAACAACCTGCGGTAGCAAATGAAGTGAAACAAAAATCAGAAGTAGAAAAAATGAGTAATGTATCTGTAGAATCCGTAAATGAAGTAGTAGCTGAAAATGTACCTATAGAACAAGAGAAAGAGATCGTAAGGCCATTAGATGTGCCGCTAATTTTACAAAAACCAGAATTGATGCGTGGTTGTGAAGTAACGAGCCTTGCGATGGTATTACAGTTTTCAGGGATGCAAGTCGATAAGATGGAATTAGCTTCAAAAATAAAACATGTATCATTTCAAAGTAATGGTTTGAAGGGAAATATGCATAAAGGGTTTATTGGGGATATGGCTACTTTTGATAAACCAGGACTTGGTGTTTATGTGGAGCCGATTTTAGAATTGGCTAAGTTGTATGTTCCAGATGAAAAAGTGATGGATCTAAGTCACAAAGAACCTGAACAAATTTATGAAGCAATAGATCAAGGACTCCCTGTATGGGTGTTAACAAATGCTCGTTTTAAACTGTTACCTGATGATCAATTTTATACATGGAAAACAGATACAGGGGAAATGAAAGTGACGTATCATCAACATAGTGTCGTTGTTACGGATTACGATGAACAATATGTATATATTAACGATCCATTAAAAACGGATAAACATAGAGCGATTAATCGGAAGGATTTTGAACAATCTTGGATTCAAATGGGAAGACAAGCAATGACTATTTCGATTTAAAGTGAACGTAGATTGGGTGAGAATAGAAATGAAAAAAGTTTTAATCATTGAGGATGAAAAAATTATACGAGAGACTGTGGCACATTATTTCTCGCATGATGGATATGAAGTGGTAACAGCAGAAGATGGCCAAATTGGATTGGAATTGTTTGCTGCACAGGATAATGATATTAGTTTAGTCATATTAGATATTATGCTCCCAGTAATGGATGGGTGGTCAGTTTGTAGACGTATTCGTAAGAACTCTAATGTTCCTATTATCTTATTAACGGCTCGAAGTGATGAGGATGATACATTACTTGGATTTGAACTAGGGGCAGATGATTATGTAACGAAACCATTTAAACCTGCTATTTTACTAGCAAGGGCAAAGCGTTTATTCAAAGAGACAAATCAAATTGTACAATTTCAGAACTGTATTGATTTATGTGGTATTCATTTAGATAAATCGGCACGTTCTGTTTCAATAGATGGACAAAAGGTAGATTTTACACATACAGAGTATGAAATTTTACAATCTTTAATGCAGCATAAGGAACAAGTATTAACAAGGGAAACGTTAATCACGAATATTTGGGGATATGATTATGACGGGGATGATAAAACATTAACGGCACATGTGCGTAATGTACGTGTGAAACTCGGTGAGAAAGCAAAACATATCACTACAGTAGTTCGTACAGGGTATAAATTCGAGGTAGAAATAGAATGAGAAAGAAAATTGTGTTGCAGTTGTTTTTTCTTACATTTTTATTATGCTGCATGATCATCGCTGTTATATTTTTTGGACAAATGTATGTTACGAAATACTTGTATATAGACAAGGAAAAAGAAAGTGTTCAAAAACAATTACAACAGTATGAGAAGTACTATGAGTCTCATTCACAGGATGAGAAGAAAATGCAAATTATAGAAGAGAAGTATGCAAATCAGCACGGCATTATGATTGCGAGACTAGATAAAGAAGCAAATATTAAAATGTTGCCATCAGGGGATTATTATCTAAAGGTGGCAGATAGAAAAAATCCTGAAAAAATTTCTAAAGTTGTGTTTAACAATTTTATGAACTCAAAAGAATTTATTGATACTGATTTTAGTATTATTATAACGAGTTTCATTAATAAAATATCAAATGTCGCTGTTATGGATATAGCTAGTAAGGATTTGAATAGGGAAATAATTATCCCAATGAGCATGAAAATAAAAGGATATGATACGAGCTTTGTTTCTTCAAACTATTATCAGATACGGAAAAATACGTTGCGTGGAAATAAAGAGGGACATCAACTAATAATAGATGATGGGATGAAGACGCTCCATTATTTAGAAGGAATTATACAAGAAATAAGTATGCCTAATTATACAAATCCTGATACTATTACCACTTTGTATAACAATGATGTTTTTGCGAAACGAATTTTAAATTTTCAAGCTGAATGGATATCAGATAAAGTGAAGTTGGAAGAACAAGGTTGGACACAAAATGAAATCCACATCAATGGGATTCAATATATTGAAACGATAAAACCAATAATAAAAAACGGTCAAGTGCAAGAAATCGTATATACTTTATCATCTTTACAACCACTTACAAAGGCAACTGAATTAATGAGTGATTATTATATATACATCATAGCATTTGTGTTAGTTCTATCGCTTATTGTGTCTTTCTATTATTCAAGAATCATTACAAATCCGTTACTAAAAATTAATAAAGCGACGAAAAAGATTATGGAATTAGAGTTTCAAAATAAACTCTCGATCAAGTCTAAAAATGAAATTGGCGAACTTTCCTCTAATATCAATCTGCTTGCAGAAAGAATGGAAGGATATATCAATCAGTTAAAAGAAGACTTAGAAAAAGAAAAGAAATTAGAACAGACAAGAAAAGATTTTATTGCTGGTGTTTCACATGAATTGAAGACACCACTCAGTGTTATGCAAGTATCTGCATCGATGCTACAGGATGGTATTGCGCCTGAAATGAACCAATATTATTGGGAAGCATTAGAAAAAGAGATAGAGAAAATGAATGTACTTATAGATGAGATGCTTAATTTGGCTAAATATGAATCAGGAACGTATCAAATACAAATGGATCCAGTAAATATAGTGGATTTGATTCAACAGGCTGAAAAAGATTTACACGGTCAAATTGATGAGAAATTACTGCAAATCAAAATGAATTTTGATGATGTACGTGTTAAGGGGAAGGCAAATTTACTGGAACAAGTTATAACAAATTTGTTCACAAATGCAATTCGTTATACAGATGCGAAACAAACAATCGTAATAGATATAAAAGAGGAAGCAGATGGCGTATATATAGGGTTTGAAAATAAAGGATCACATATTGCAGAAGAAAATATAGAGAAAATATGGGATCAGTTCTATAGGGTGGATAAATCAAGAAAACGAGTATGCGGTGGAACGGGACTTGGTCTTTCGATTGTAAAAAACATATTAGAATTACATGATGCAGAGTACGGTGTAAATAATACTGAGGGTGGGGTATTGTTCTACTTCCGTTTAGAAAAATGCGATAGAAAACAGTAAGGTAAAGATCTTAGAGGGGATTTACATTCATATAAATCGTTTAAAAAGAAACAAAGATGCGAATTCTATTCTATGACTTCGTATCTTTGTTTTTTGTTCAAATTTTGTGTGAGTCAGCTTATATACAAATACAGAATAATGTTTGATTGAAACCTTATATTAAAATGAAAACTAACCACTGTTCGATTTGAATATTCCACGATATAATGGTGAGAGTTTATGACAGAATAAATATTTACATAAGAAGTGAGGTACTGTATGAAAAAAAGAACGACAGACATTATTTTTATTATTATCGGTGCATTTCTTTTTGCGTTAGGTGTCAATTTGTTTGTTATACCGAACGAGTTTGGTGAGGGTGGAGTAACGGGTATCACGATTATTACGTACTATTTATTTGAATGGTCACCAGGCTTAGTTAACTTAATTTTAAATGCGATTTTGTTAATAGCTGGTTATAAATTTTTAAATAAGATCACAACGATTTATACGATTATCGCTGTAGTTACGAACTCACTATTCCTTCATTTGACAGAAGGATGGACGATTACTTCAGATGAAATGCTCGTAAATGCCATTTTCGGAGGAATATTTATCGGGTGCGGGATTGGTCTTATTATTCGCGTCGGCGGAACAACTGCAGGTACTACCATCTTAGCTAGGATGACGCATAAGTATTTAGGTTGGAGCATTAGCTACGGTCTACTGTTCTTCGATTTAATCGTTGCGTTTTCATCTTATTTCATCATTGGTGCAGAAAAACTGATGATAACAATCATTATGCTATATGTAGCAACGAAAGTGATGGAGTTTGTAATTGAAGGTTTAAATCCGAAGAAAGCCATTACGATTATTTCTGATAACCCGAATGAAATAGCAGGGAAGGTAACTACCTTAATGGGTAGAGGGGTTACTGTGTACTCAGGTCATGGCTATTACACGAAAACTCCGAAGGAAATTCTTTATGTTGTTATTAATAAGCAAGAAGTAGTGAAGCTAAAACGGATTGTTCAAACTACGGATCCAGCTGCGTTTATCGCTATACACGATGTTCGTGACGTATTTGGAGAAGGATTCGTTGATATTTCTAAAGCTTAGAACTTATTTTTCATTAAAATAATCTTAATACTAAAACGTAAGAATCTATTTTGAATAATCTTTTTTCAAAATAGATTCTTTTTCTTTTTCTTGCAAAAAATCCAATTGTTTCTTAAGGTAAGGATGTAGAAGGATGAACAAGAGAGGGTTTAATGAAGATGATACATATTTTATTAGCTGATGATGATAAGCATATTAGAGAGTTGTTGCATTACCATTTACAAAAAGAGGGGTTTAAAGTTTTTGAAGCGGAAGATGGAAAGGTAGCGCAAGGCGTATTAGAGAAAGAAAATATTCATCTTGCGATAGTAGACATTATGATGCCGTTTGTTGATGGCTATACGTTATGTGAGGAAATCCGGAAGTATCATGATATACCGGTTATTTTATTAACTGCGAAAGATCAATTAGTTGATAAAGAAAAAGGGTTCATTTCTGGTACGGACGATTATATTGTAAAACCATTTGAGCCAGCTGAAGTCATTTTCCGGATGAAAGCATTACTACGTCGTTATCAAATGCTGAGTGCTGATATGATTACGTTGCACGGTACGACTATTGACCGAAAAGGCTTTGAAGTGAAGTGTAACGGTCAAACAATTTTGCTTCCACTGAAGGAATTTGAATTGTTATCGCAACTGGCTAGTTATCCTGGAAGAACATTTTCAAGGGAAGAATTAATTGAATTAGTATGGGGAATGGATTTTGAAGGGGATGAACGAACGGTTGACGTTCATGTGAAGCGACTAAGAGATCGTTTTTCAAAACGAACAGATGATTTTCAAATTACAACAGTGCGTGGTCTCGGTTATAAGTTGGAGTTGAAATAAAATGAAATCACTATACTCTAGATTTGTTTTTATGACGGTTGGGATCATGCTACTTAGCAGTATTATCGGTTTTTTATTAACGAATGTATATTATCAAGTGAAGTTAAAACCGTACAATAGTGAAAAGATTTTAATGTATGCGGAAGAAGTTAAATCGTTATATGAAAAGCAAAGTGAAGAGAATCAAGAGACGTACTTACAGTCTATTGCAAAATTAGGATATGAAATTTACATTGTAGATGATCAAAAGAACGGAAAGCGTATCGGCAATGCGTTTCGTAAGACGACAATAAGTGATGATACCGTTCATAAAGTATTGAATGGCGAAACGTTTAATGGCGTTTCTACATATCCGACTCGCCTATTTATTACAGGGTTTTTCGATAATGAATTAATTAATAGTGTCGGTGTACCGGTAAAACACGGTGATAAACAGTACGCTTTATTTATTCGTCCGGACATTCAGAACCAATTTGGCGAGATGCGAATTTTTCTAGCGGTATTACTCGGTTTCATCGTTGTATTAAGTATCATTTTTATAGCGATTGCAGCAGGTTATATCGTTCGTCCCATTCGTACATTTACGAAAGCGACGAAAAAGATTGCAAGTGGTGAATATGATATCGAATTAGATGAAAATCGAAAAGATGAAATTGGTACATTAGCAACTAATTTTCAAAAGATGACGAAAAGTATAAAAGAATTAGATGAAATGAGACAAGAATTCGTTTCGAATGTTTCTCATGAATTTCAATCGCCGCTTTCTTCCATACAAGGGTTCTCAAAAACGTTACAGTCAGAAGAGATGAGTGTGGAAGAAAGAAACCATTACTTACAAATTATTGAGGGCGAAAGTAAGCGAATGTCTAGTTTATGTAAACAGTTACTTACGCTCGCTTCATTAGATAAAGAAGAGAAAGTGTTGCAAATAAAAGAATTCAATTTGCAGAAACAAATTAAAGACGTCATTTTTATGCTCGAATGGAAATGGCGTGAAAAAGATATCGCCGTTGAATTTGATGTGCCGGATATTACAATACAAGGTGATGAAAACTTACTTCATCAAGTATGGAGTAACATCTTTACGAATAGTATTAAGTTTTCAAACGACGCTGGAACAATTGAATTTGTTGTAGAAGAATTAGAATCAAGTGTGATGATCTCTATATCAGACAACGGAATCGGTATGGAAAAAGAAGAGATGGACCGTATATTTGATCGTTTTTACAAAGTAGATACAGCTAGGGCAAGAAACGTAGAAGGTAGCGGTTTAGGATTATCGATTGTGCAGAAGATTGTGGAACTGCATAACGGAAATGTTTCAGTGTATAGTACGAAAGGGGAAGGGACTACTGTTCAAGTGGAGCTTCCGAAATAGATAGAAGAGGCTGTTTTTGAAACTGCCTCTTCTTTTTTGTCATTTCGTTTCGGGAGATCGCTGATATATTTTCGCTTATGTGTAAAGTGACAAAAAGTTGTTTGAAAAAATGCGAGTCATTCTATTCCGCAATTGGGTCATATTCTTGAATAACAATTTGTAATTAATTTGGATATCGATGTGAATAAATAGGGGTTGTGAAGGAATGTACTTATGGTAACAAGTGAGATTAGTTTAGGAAGGAATATTATAAATAAAATGGAATAATAAATTGAACAACAGAATTTATAGATAAATTATTTATCTAGGCATCAATTGTTTCAATACGAAAAAACTATTAGAAATGAGGGACTTTTAGATGACACACCCCGCATTAATAATGTACAAATACCACGTATGGGCAAATGGAGTGATAATTGATCGTTTAAAAGAACTACCACAGGACATTTATCATAAGGAAATTCAGAGTGGTTTTTCTTCGGTATCAAAGGTGTTGTCGCACATTTACCTTACAGATTACGCATGGTTTGACATTATCTTAGGTAAAAGTATGAATGAAGCAATGGTGTCTACAAACCAATTGAGAGAACAGGTGGAAACGAAAAATATTGAGGAAATGAAAAAAATATTTCAAGACTTATCCGAACGAAACAAAGCCCTTTTAAACAGTCAAGAAGATATTGATAAGGTGATAGTGGTGAATAACCCATATGCTGGGGTGCTTGAAACTTCTATTTCTGAATCAGTACTTCACGTTGTCACCCATGGTTCTTATCACCGTGGCAATATAGCTACTATGTTGCGGCAAATGGGGCAAACCTCTGTTATGCAAGATTTTGGACTTTACCTATATTCAAAATAAAACAGAGTTACTCAAGTGTCAATCTTCTTTAAATGGTTCCGTTTTTAAACTAGTGCGTTAGTCAAAAAGAAAAGGAAACAGTCAAAATCATCATCTTGACTTTCCATAATTGGGCGCTTTTTTTGAATAAAACTTAGATTTTTAAATAACTTTATTGTTATATTTTTTAGTGAAGTGAAGTATCTTACATACAAAATGAAATAACTATATTTTTAACCCCGTCCTATATTTAGAACGGGGTTATACTTGGTTGAACTTATAAAATCAAATAACTTTATTATCTTTAAACATTACGGATTAGATAATGTTTTCTTTCCGCTATAAAGCCGCACCTTTCCAGCATCCTTCCTTAAACCGAACACCAAAAATATTTGCCGTAATTTCATCAGCTTTCGATAATGGTCGTAATTTCGGGTGAAGTAGTCATTCAAGAAAACTGAATAAAATTCCGATGTTTCGTAAGTAAAAAATATTTGAAAAATGTGAGTCCTACTATGCTACAATTGGACCAATTTGTGGCATAAGATTAGCAGGAAGTTTATTTAAAAATGTAGAATCTCTACAGAGTTATAAGGATTGAATTAAAACTTGAACCGTGTAGGGAGGAAATTACTTTGAAACGAATTGACTTGTTATTAAACGTACTAGATACAACATTCGATAAAGAGAGTTGGTATGCACCGTTTAAACATGCTATAGAAGGACTTACAGCCGAACAGGCTATGTGGAAACCATCTGGTGAGGCAACGAATACCATTTGGGAGAGCGTTAATCATCTCATTTATTACAAAGAGAGGCTTGCTGCAAACTTGGAAGGCCGTGAATGGGCACATAATCTAGACGGTAATGACACCTTTTATCTTACTAAGCAATCTAATGATGATACGGAATGGAAGGAAGTCGTTGAACGTTCTGAAAATGCTCAGCGTAATTTAAGACAGGTATTAAGTGCAATTTCCGAAAAAGAGCTTGAACAAAATTCACTTGAGGAGAAATTACTGGACATCATGCTTCATGATGCTTATCATACAGGCCAAATTATTCAATTAAGGAAAATGCAGGGGTCTTGGCCATCAAATCGTTAATTGAACGTTTTAGTTGGTGCTATTGTTATATTTTTAGTGAAGTATTTTACATCCAAAATTAAATAACTACATTTTAACCCCGTCCCAAATCTAGAACGGGGTTATGTTTGTTCCTGCTATAAAGCTGTACCTTTCCCGCGCTCTTCCCTAAAATGAACTCCAAAAGTATCCGCTGTAAATTCATCAGCTTTCGGCAATGCTCGTAATTTCGGATGAAGCAGCCATACGAGAGAAATAAATAAAATACCGATGCTAGCGAGCGCAAAAATGAGTTGGCTACTAAATACATTTGCGGTGTATCCGCCAATTAAAGAACCGAACGGCATAGCAATTGTGCCCATACTTCGCATGACTGAGTTAATGCGTCCAAGATATTGATTTGGAATTGCAATTTGACTAATTGTCGCAAATAATATGTTGGTGGCACCGATTGGTATCCAAGCTAGGCCGAATAAGAGAATAGATAGCCATTGAAACGGTACAATCGTAGAGAGAAACCAAAAGATAGAGCCAGTCGCAAAGCTAATAATGGAGACACGGCCAACATTACGTTTGCCAACCCATGAACTGAATAATGCACCGATGAGACTACCTGCTGATATAGCAGCTAAGAAGAAGCCATATGATTTCACGCCTCCTAAAGAATCAGCGTAAGAAGGGAGTATCGCCATTGTCATACCGATTGAAAAATTAGCGACAACTGAACCGATTAAGAAGGCGCCCATTAATGAACGGAAGACGATCGAAAAGCCTTCTTTTAAATCAGAGAAATATTGTTTAGTTGAAAGTGATGTATTGGTTTCTGCTTGCTTTGGCATTTTCAATGAAAAGAACAAAAGGGCAGTAATCGCGAATGTGAAAGAGTCGATTACATATAAAGTGATTGCGCCAAGTAGTGCTACTAATATGCCAGAAAGAGTCGTGCAAATTAAATCGATGCCTTGATACGCAAATGAAAAGAGTGAATTTCCTTTTAATAATTGTGTTTTATTCAATAGAAGTGGTAAAGCTTTTGATTGTGCGGGATAGGTGAATTGTTCGATAAAGGCTACGATGGGCATAATGATGAGTAGTAGTTGAACAGTTAATAGGTCGAAGTAGTGTGTAATAGGAATGATTAATATAAGAATACATTGCAAAACTTGTGTAATGACGAGGGTGTTTTTGATTGACCATCTATCAACGAATGGACCGGTAAGAAATTGAAGTGCAGAAGGTAATAGCGTAAGAAAACCAGCCAATCCAGAATAAAAAGGATTACCACTCAGTTTATATACGAGCCACATCGCAGCTACATAATACAAGCTATCTCCTATGTTTGTAAAAATTCTCCCTAAAAACAATAAGAGGAAATTCCGGTTTTTTAATATGTCCATTTAATCTACTCCTTTATAATAAAGTGAAACTTTAATCAGTGGGAGGTTTATCCCCACTGATTATTAGTTGAACCAATCGGGCATTTACGGGCAGTTAATCTCCTATCTAACTTCTTTGCTCCAGTTGAATTTTCAGGGGGATTCTTACTGCCCGTTACTGCCGGGTAAATTTATTCGGTAAAATAAATTTGACCGTTGGTGTAAAAAAAATCGTATTACGATTTTTCTTCTTTTTTCACAAAGCGCTGCATCGCCCGTTCGTCGATTTGTAGTGCAGTGGTAGAAATGTAATAAGATTTACTATTTGGATCTTTATCCGCGTCTTTTGCGATTTCATTTAATTCAGCCATCAATTCATGAAATTTTTTCACCCACACTTGAAATTGTTCTTGCGTAGCATCAAATTCCCAGCAAGATGAAACGTAATTCCAATCAGCAGGGTCTTCGCTTACTTTTCGTAATGTAAAAGCTTCTTCTGGTGCAGCGAGAATGTGGCCTTTCGTTCTTTCAGTCATTTGTAAAAAGATTTGGCGACCTGATTCGCTTAACATTTCTAAATGAGGTAATAGATCTGCGGCAGGGGTGAAGCCTTTCGCGACAGATTGATAAAACTTTTGAACGATGCCATTTTTCTCTTCTGTATAAACGATTTCTATAAAACCATTCTTTTCTAATTCTTTTAAATGATAATGAATTTTCGCCCTTGGAATGCCGAATTTCTCAGATAGTAATTGTCCTGTATAAGGACGTTCGCATAGACGCATCATCATTTCGACACGTAGTGGATCGCTTATTGCTTTTAGTTGGCTATAAGTAGTTAGTGTGAACATGGGCTTCAAAATGATCAACTCCTTAAATGAAATTACTCGGTCAAGATTATTTGACTGAATTGTATCAAGGATTTCAATTATTTTCAATGTTTTCTGAAAATTAAATCTTATCCTCTGTAATCTTCTGTTCATATTCCGTTCATAATTCCTTTTTATGATAAGTGCATAGAAAGAAAGAGGAAGGAGCGAGCGAAATGTTTTTAGCTCTGCGTGAATTAAAACAATCAAAATTAAGATACGGATTAATCGGATTGATTATGGTGTTATTATCATTTTTAGTCCTTGTTATTTCAGGATTAGCAAATGGACTATCTTATGATAATGCTTCATCGATTCAAAATATGGAGGCAAATAAGTTCGTTTTAGCAGATGATGCGGAAAATAAATTACTTCGTTCACAAATTAAGAAAGAAGATGTAGATAACGTAGTAAATCAAGTAGGTGAGAAAGAGGCTGTTCCGTTTCGTGTGAAAGTTTCAACGTATGAAAAGAAAGATAGTTCGAAAAAAGTGGATGTTGCTATTTTCTCAAGTGAACGTGATTCATTTTTAGAGCCGAACATTGTAAAAGGTGAGAAATTAGGTACAGCAAATAACGAAATGGTTGCTGATGAATCTATTAAAGAAAAAGGAATCGATATTGGAGATACAATTATTGATCCTGTTTCAAAGAAAGAATTTATAATCGTTGGATTTACGAAAGATCAAATGTTTAGCCATACACCAGTCGTTTATGTAAATGAAGGCGTATGGGGGTCTATCTCACAACCGAACCAAAAAGATTATAGTGCAATTGCACTGAATACAGATAAAGAAATTAAAAATGCACATGTTATCGACAAAAAAGAAGTACTGCAAAGTATTCCAGGATTTAAAGAAGAGCAAGGAACATTAACAATGATCATTGCATTCTTACTAGTTATCGCTGCGTTATTAATCGGTGTATTCTTCTACGTCATTACACTGCAAAAAACACAACAATTAGGCGTATTAAAAGCAATCGGTACAAAGAATTCTTATTTAGCAAATAGCTTAGTCGTACAGGCATTATTCTTATCAGTCGTTGCGATGGTAATCAGTATTGTTCTTGTACAAGGATTAGAACAAATTTTACCAGCGGGTATGCCGTTCTTATTAACAACACCGATGATTGCACAATATGCAGCAATCTTTATCGTCATTAGTATTTTAGGAACACTTATTTCGTTATACCAAGTATTAAAAGTTGATGCATTAGAAGCAATTGGAGGCGGGATGTAATGACTTCATTATTGAAATTAGACAAAGTAAGTAAAGTGTACGGAGAAGGGAATACGGAAGTAACAGCCCTTCATCCGATGTCGCTTGATGTGAAAGCTGGAGAATTTATCGGAATCGTCGGTCCTTCTGGATCAGGGAAAAGTACGTTATTATCAATAGCGGGTGCTTTATTATCACCGTCAAAAGGGGATATTTACATTCGTGAGCAAAATATTACGAAGTTATCGGAAAAGGAAATGACAGACATTCGTTTGAAAAAAATCGGCTTCATTTTCCAGTTCGCAAATCTTGTTCCATATTTAAATGTAAAAGAACAATTGCTTTACATTGCAAAGCTAAAAAAAGAAAGCAAGAAAGAATCTGAGAAGCGTGCAGATCATTTATTAGCGGCATTTGGATTAGGAGAAAGAAAAAATCATTATCCAAATCAACTATCTGGCGGGGAAAAACAAAGGGTAGCAATCGCTCGTGCGTTTATGAACAACCCGGATTTAATATTAGCGGATGAACCAACGGCAAGCTTAGACTCAAAACGCGCACGTGAAGTTGTGGAAATGATGAAACGTGAAGTGAAAGAAAGTCAAAAAGCAGCAATTATGATTACGCATGATGAAAGAATGCTTGATGTATGTGATCGTATATTGACGCTTCGAGATGGGAAGCTGGTATAAAAAAAAGAACTCTTACATCGTAAGAGTTCTTTTTCCTATTTGTTTTTTCACATATTAACAAGAGGAAGAGGGTGGTATACTTTGTGGGAAACGGAAAAGATTTTCTGGGTCATATTTTGCTTTTACTTTCCGAAGCTTAGCGAAATTTGCTCCGTAATATTCTTGTCCAAAATTTTCGATGTTTTGATCTGGAACATTAACATAGGAGCCAGTTACGTAAGGTTTTATTAATTGGCGTACTCTTTCAACTGATGCTAGGTTAGCAGCTTCTTCGGATTTGTCTTTCCAGCTAGCAGTCCATTCCGTATAAAATAATGGGCTACGCCAAAAGAAAGCAGTTTTACTGCTAGGTACTTTACTTATAGCACCGCCCCAATTAATAAAGAAGAAATTAGCTTCTGTTCCAGTAGCTTCTTCTAAAAATTGTTTCATAATTGAAATAGGCTCTTCCGGCCAAAGGTTAAGTGCCCAAGCAGAAGAGAACTTAACGCTTTGATCAGACCGACCGGGGATTGGCTCGTCTGGATCTAAGAAATCAATAGCGGCTGGGTAAGGTAATTCCTCTATAACAATTTGTGTTGGAGTTCCAGCATTTGTTAAAGGTTCTAGTAATGTTACAAGCTCGTTTTTTGACCCTAAAAATATACCTTCTGCATGGCAAAGTCCGTTTATTTTGCTGTAAATCTCAAGAAGGCATCCCAGTCGTGAGTCTACAAAAGGTGCCCATTCTTGCCAAACTTTAAAAACAGTTTCTAATTGATCCCATGGCCAAATAATATTAAAAACTGTGGCAGTATTAGGGGCACGATGAAGTTTCAATGTGTATTCTGTATTGTATCCGAAGTTTCCGCCACCACCTCCTCTAGAGGCCCAGAATAAATCTTTATTGCAATATTGATCTGCTTGAATGATTCGGCCTGTCGCATCTACTGTTTCCAAAGCAATAAGGTTATCGCTTATTAGACCGATTGTTCGTGAAACTACTCCAAATCCACCGCCCATTGTAATGCCACCAATTCCAACAGTGGGACTATCTCCAAACGGTGACATAAACCCTTCTCTAGCTAGTCCTTTTACAAGTGGCCCGACGTGAATTCCAGTTTGAACGGTTGCTATACCATTCTTTTTATCTAAACAAACTTTGTTCATATCACTTACATCGATAACAATGCCGCCATTTACTACAGAAAGATTTTTATCTAACGCATGCCGACCGCTTCTAACACGTAAGGGAACATGATTTTCTCGAGCCCATTTTATGGCGTTGCTGACATCATATGAATTTTGTGCAAAAACAAAGACGAGGGGGAAGACATCAACGTAAGGATTCCAATTCTTAATAGCTTCTAGATAACCAGGATCTCCTTTGTAAATGACTCGTCCTGTGAGCTTTGTTGAATCCATGTATTTCACTCCTTATATATATTTATAGATGTCGTTCTAATGTAGCAATGGATCATGGTCATGTAATAATTAGAAGAATAAGAACTTTATGGGAGGGGGGATGAAAGTATCATGTAGAAACTAGTAGAGGATTATATGTGGTCTAGATGATTTGGGAAATTATATAGCTACACAAGTACTATTAGTAGTGTATGAGTTGAGAGTTAACAATGTTAAAGAATTGTACACTTTCCTATCATCATGATTTAGGTGAGTACAGTATGAGCGAAAGTTTTTCAGTTTTGTTAATTTATAAGGAACGAATCTAAGTTTGAAATGTAATAAATTTATTTATTTTGGGTGATTATCATAATGGAAAAGTGAAAGGTTTGCCTTTACAACAAATGATATGTGGATAGAAATAGAATCTAATTTTAGAGGGAAAACCAGTATATTTGGTCCCTTCCTTAAGAAGCCTATGCATAGGCTTCTTAGAGAAGGGACAGTAGATTATATAATATAAATTATAAATGCCTTATAAAAAACTTTTAATTTTATTACGTGCAAGTAATAAAACCCCGCCTAATACAGATAACATACCTAAAGCCATATTGTTTGATTGCTCACTACCAGCGTTAGGAAGTTCTCTAGCATTATTGTCTACATTTGTAGTAACAGTCTTTGTTTCAGTTTGTTTCGATTGAGATACTTCATTAATTTTGTTATCTACATTTTGCTTCGTTGTATGTACCTCAGCTAATTTGTCATCAATTTTTTTCTCAGTATGTTTAAAGTCATTGATTTTAATATCTAAGTCTTGTTTTTTCTTTGTTAAATCGTCTGAAACAGTTTGTTTCGCTTGTTTCATTTCGTTAATTTTATTTAGTAAATCTTCTCTAGCTTTTTGTAATTCAGCAAGTTTGTTTTTTACATCTTGTTTCGCTAGTTCTAAGTTAGCGGAAAGACTATCTAAATTGCCTTTAATTTTCTTAAGTTCCTCTAACGTGTTCCCGGTATTCGGCTTATTTTCTTTTAGCTCAGCAAGTTTGTCCTCAGCAGTTTGTTTCGCTTTCTTTAACTCAGCTAATTTTTCATCTACCTGTTTTTTAACTTCCTTAAGTTCATTAACCTTTTGATCGATGTTCTCTTTATGTTGCTTAATTTCATTCACTTTTTCATCGACAGTTTGTTTATGTTCTTTAATCTCATTCACTTTGTTATCGATATTTTGCTTATGTTCTTTTACTTCAGCAACTTTGTCTTCTACTTGTTTTTTATGCTCTTTCATTTCAGCGATTTTATCTTCGGCGATTTGTTTGTCTTGCTGCAGTTTTGCATCTAACTCTTCTTTACGTTGTTTCATTTCGTTTATTTTTTCATCAGCAACTTGTTTACGCTCATGTAGTTCATTAACCTTCGTATCAACATTTTCCTTAACTTGGTTAAGTTCATTCAACTTTTGATCCACGTTTTCTTTGTGCTGCTGTAATTTCGCATCTAACTCTTGTCTATGTTGCTTAATTTCAGCTAATCGATCTCCCGTACTTTGCTGAGGAGTAGCGTCAGTTACTTCTGCATGGGCAGAGTTTGCGCCAGCAATCATTGCTAAAGCTAGTGTAGACGCAGCAATTGTTTGTTTTGTTTTCATATTTTTGTACCTCTTTCCTATGAATGCACTCTATTGTGTAAAATTGAGCATATAAAAATAGATTATTACATCATTATATACCATGTACGATGTCTAGAGGAAGTATTTGCATAATAATCTATCATTATGTAATTATGAAATTCTCTTATTTTGGAGTAGGGGACAGATCTTTAGCAAGATGAACAATTTCTTCTATAGTAGAGTTTACATCCTTACTATTACGAATAACAAACAAATAATCAGCTTCGTTTTCTATAGGATCTACCACATCTTCTTGAAGTGATTCAGACTGTTGTCGATCAAGTACTTCTTTGAAACTAGAATAACCACCTCTAAAAATATTGGTACTTCGAGCTACTCTTTCGTAAAGTACATCATCTGGAATATCAAAATGAACGAGTATGCGTACATATTCATTTTGTGGAAATAATTCGTTTAGTAAATATAACCTTCCGTTTTTACTGCGATTGGAGTTACTAATAATAAGGTGTAAACTCGTATGTTCTTTTGCATAATCAACAATGAATTTCGAAAGACCGTGCTTAAATGTATTAGCGCCTTCATCCGGCTGTAATTTTTCGTAATGTGTGTTGATAAATTCAGCTTGGTTATCTTGATCCATAACGAAAGAATGGGGTAACTCTTTTTCTAGTTCTTTAGCAAATGTAGTTTTTCCGCTGTGTGTTTTTCCTACTGTAATAATGACGAATCGTTTCATATTGGCCTCTATATGTATTGTTATAATTTGGTACATTCTGTGTGAATCGACAATTTCCCTGCCGAAGAATATACAAATTGGCTGAGTAGTAATGGGGTGGAGATTTCACAAAAAATATTCTGTTTAGAAAGGGGGCGGAAATGCTACCGTTATTGAAATATATTATGAAAATGTTCCTGGTGAAAAGGAAATTTAATAATAAAAAGGTAGGAAATAAATACCCTTTATTATTAAATACAGCCTTTCATAAAATCTATGTTGAAGTGATTGGAAAATTAATGGAAAAGTGGTATGGTTTATTTGGAAGCTGCGCATGATTTATGTTCAGTAAAAAAGGGGGATTAAAGTGGGGGCTAAAATTTTTAACGGCAGGCATATAGCCAATAGCAAGGATCAAGCATTTGTTGTTTTTATTATTGGTATGCGTATTAATAACCTAGTGAACTACTCACCACTTAGCAAAGCTTGAAGTGGGAGCTTCTCAGTTCCACGACGAAAGCAACCTTTCGTCTCCCTGAGCGTTACTTCGGGGCGTTCCATCCCTAGATGACCAACGCTTGGATGTTCTCTTTATACGGTTGATATTTTACGCAGGAACCGAATGGCTTGGTTTTCGCACTCTATTTTCTTCCTGCAACCTTCTATATCAAGTTATCAAAGAGCCTCATATAGCTAGTTTATCAAAATTTTTTGACTACTGTCAAACCGAAATTCATCTCCCACCTATCGTTGGGCTACGCCCTTCACACGCTTGAGGAAGGAGAATTCTTTCGGGAAATTCGTTAAAATTTTGGAAGTGGATACCAGTTTTTAATGCTATGGGACCTATGATTAAAGAATTGTATCAAAACCCACAATGGGGTTTCTTACATACAGAATTCTTCTTTAGTTGGAGAAAGGTGGTCTTAATTCAATACTGGAAGGGATTCGATGAATTAGTAAACTATGCCCACGGAAAAAATCATTCAAATGCTTGGAAATCATACAATAATAAGATTAAAGATAATGGGAGTGTCGGTGTTTTTCACGAAACGTATCAAATAGAAAAAGGCGCTTCTGAAGCCATCTATGTTAATATGCCAAAAACAGGTTTATCTAGAGCTACCGAACATATACCAGTATCTCAAAATACTAATACTGCTCAAAAAAGAATGGACAAATAATTCGAAAACTTGTGTATATAATTACGGTTTTCCTGCCAGAGAATATACAAAGTGTCGGAGTGGTAGCAGGCTAGAAACTTGACAAAAAAACTTATTTATGCTATAATTTACCAATATAAAAATAAAGTGTATAATAGGGTTCTCCTGGCCAGGGGAACCCTATTTTTGTTGTGAAAATGAAGGAGTGTATGTGCGTGAAAAAAGGTGAAGCAAGTGTAACGTCGCTAGTATCAGCTTTCGGAAGGGCGTATCATAGTGAATTTGATAGCCCTAAAATTTTTGATGATTATGTAGCTAAAGATTTCATTCCGCAAAAAGAACGTAATGAAATTGAAATGAACATGGTTCAAGGGATCCATTTTTTCAATACAGACATTGCACAGCAGTTTCAAGATAATCCACAAGAAATATTAAAATGGATTACACAAGTTCAATTATCACCAACACCTTTGGCACGCGCAGCATATTGTGAAAGAGTATTACTACATGAAATTGCATTAGGGGCAAAACAGTATGTCATACTCGGTGCGGGCTTAGACACATTTAGTTTTAGACATCGAGAGTTAGAAAATAAAATAGAAATATTTGAAGTGGATCATCCTTCCACGCAAGCGTTTAAAATACAAAGATTGAAAGAAGCAGAGTATGAAATTCCAAGCAATCTTCATTTTGTTTCGATGGATTTTACTAAAGATTTCTCGAAGCAAACATTAGTAAATGAAGGATTTGAAAATAAAAAGACTTTCTTTAGCCTATTAGGTGTTACGTACTATTTAACGAAAGAGGAGCTTTCTAGTTTAATAGAATACTTATTCGAGATAGTTCCAGAAGGGAGCTCAATCGTTTTTGATTATCCAGATGAAAACTTATTTACGGAAAAAGGACTGTCCAATCGAGTTGAAAATATGGTGAAAATGGCTGCAGTAGGCGGAGAACCGATGAAATCGTGTTTTTCTTATACCGAAATGGAAGCACTGTTAGAGAAGGCGGGCTTACTCATTTATGAGCACTTATCGCCAGGGGATATTCATACATTATATTTTGAAGGACAAAATGATTATTTAGAAGCTTTTGAGACGGTGCATTATGTGCATGCGGTGAAGAAGTAGAGGATTAGTAGTGTGAATTTTAAATAAAGTCATGATGTTTCGAATGGAATTTCGATGTTGCTGAAAAATATGAACCAAGATATCTTAATAATGAAGAGGTCTTGTTTTTTTATACACACGGATCAGATTACTTTAATAGTTAGATGAAAACAAACTGTGATATGATTAATATTGGATTTATTAATAAGGGGGTTTTCAAATGACGCCAGAACAAATTGTTAGAAAATTTTTTGAAGAAGTACGTTCAGGGAAGAATCCTGACTATTCAAATCAGTTGATGGCAGAAAAAGTATTGGCACATCAAATTGTATCTGAAGAAGAACAAACAGTTTGCAGAACACCTGAAGATTATGCTGAACATGTAAGAGAGATGATTGAAGTATATGGTGATTTTTCTTTAGAAATACAAGAGTTTTTAGTACAAGGAAGTAAGGTATATGTACGCTGGAAACAAGTAGGTATACACTTAGGAGAAATCGATGGATATCAACCTACAGGACTTCCAATAATTCAAATGGCAAGTGCTGTATATAGAATAGAAGATGGAAAAATAGCAGAGTATTGGATTCAAATTGATAGGTCAGGAATTCAAAATCAATTTGAGTGCAATAAAATTATTCAGTAGTTAATTTTTAAGAGTAGTAGAAAAATAAAAGAAAGAAACAACATCTTGTTAAGTGAAATACTTCTGTTGTATAAGGTGTACAAAACGATTAAAATTTTTTCGGGATAATTATTTGAATTATCACAAAAAATGTATTTTGATTGACCTTTTTTAAAATAGGATCTTTTCTTTTGTTTATTAAAGTTAATGGTATTATTTCAATTAAACTTTATTTTAAAGCTACAATTAGGCATGGGGAGAAATCTCTGTGTCTCTTTTTTTATGAAAAAAGGAGATGCGGGTAGTGGTGGAAAGTATTAAGTACATAGCTATTGTTTGGACGGAGAGGAGAAATGCTTAAAGAAAGTGGTTCTCAGTGTTACACAGAAATAGATCCTGCAGTCGTTCGTGAAATTATTAAATCAGTGGAAAAGGCAGGTGGATATGCGCATGTATCAATGCGCGATGTTTCTGTTACAAGGCAATTAATTTTATCTGGATCTGAAGAACAATTTAAGTTATTAGCAGATTGGGAGTGTTATCGATTAAGTAAAATGCAAGTGTATATTAATCTCCGTAGCCCTAGAAATGCATATGAATTAGCAGATGTACCAGCAGAAAAAATGAAGTTATATCAAAAGGTATTTGGAAAATCTCATAGTGAAGCTGTATATAAAACGAGATGGGTGACAACTCGCATTCCGAATGAGGCTTCTGCGCAAGAAGCAAATATGAGCACGGAGGCTTATGAAAAATTCTACTATGATGTATGTACGCTAGATTATAACAACATGTCAAAAGCGATGGAGCCATTAAAAGAATTAATGGAAAAGACAAACCGAGTGAGGATTATTGGAGAAGGAACGGATTTGGAGTTTTCCATTGAAGGAATAGGCGTTTTAAAGGGTGATGGTACGGATAATATCCCGGATGGCGAAATATATACAGCACCTGTCAAAGATTCAGTGAATGGAATAATAACATGTAACACAGTCTCCGTTCAACAAGGTTATGCGTTTCAAAATATAAAGTTACATATGAAGCATGGAAAAATAATAGAGGCATATGCAAATGATACAGAGCGAATAAATCGAATTCTGGATACGGATGAGGGAGCAAGATATATGGGAGAATTCGCACTGGCGTTTAACCCCTACATATTACACCCGATGAATAATACGTTATTTGATGAAAAAATTAATGGTAGTTACCATATAGCAATTGGAGATTCGCTACAAGGTGCAGACAACGGGAATACATCAGCGATACATTGGGATTTAGTAAACATTCAAAGGCCAGAGTATGGTGGTGGTGAAATTTGGTTTGATGATGTATTGATAAGAAAAGATGGACGGTTTATTTTACAAAAGTTGTTCGGATTAAATGAAGAAAATTTGAAAAGGTAAAGGATTTTATTGAATTTATGTAAAGTAGATTAAAATACAACGTATCCAACTAAGTAATTTATCGTATAACTTTACATTAGGTTAACATTAATAGATTAGTATAACAAATAGTACTAATTGTTATACTAGACGTGTAAAAAAGACAAAATCTCTTAAAAAACACTTAATTTTTTATCCAATCTACCTTTACAATCCCTCCCTATAATATGAATTGGACAAGCACCTAAGAGAAAGCAGAACATGTCAGTTTGTACATTCTATTATTAGGGGGGAGAATTTGTATGAAAAAGACAGTTGCTTCGTTAGCAGTTATGATGGCATTATTACCGACGTTTTCAGTGCACGCAGAAGGGAAAGAGCAAGTCCGAAAATCAGCTACAACTTTTAATGTTATTAGTGATATTCAAGGGGATTTAGGGGATTTTGATCACGTCTTAAAAGATATGAACAAAGTGACACCGCTATCTAGAGCACTTATTATGAATGGGGATATAACGTCAACTGGACAACAGTCACAATATGATGATGTGAAGCGTGTGTTAAACAAAAATAAGCATCCAGAGAATGTATGGTCAACTGTTGGCAATCATGAGTTTTATGCTGGTAAATGGACAGTTGATGGGAAACTCTCTCAAAGTACATGGCCAAATGGTGTAACGGAAGAAACGCTATTCAACCGTTACTTACAATTTAGCGGGCAAGAAAAGGTGTATCATAAAAAAGAATTAGACGGTTATCCGCTTTTATTTTTAGGAACTGAAAAATATATGAAATACCACGATTCAAAAATGTGGGATGAAGTATTTATGAGTGATGAGCAATTAGGTTGGTTAAAACAAAATTTAGAAGAATATAGTCAAAAAGATAAAAATAAGCCAATTTTCATTTTCTCTCATCACGTTTTACCTGATACAGTATCTGGATCAAGACAATCACCGTACTTACAAGATTATTTGAACGTCGATAAGTTGTACGATATATTAAAAGATTATCCGCAAGTTGTTTTCTTCACGAGTCATACGCATTGGGATTTAAACTTGTCAGACTGGGCTGGTAAAAAGAAAATTGCAGGCGGAGATAAAAAAGGATTTACTGTTGTAAATACCGGCGGAATTGAAACAGGATGGATGTCAGCTGGACCAAATGGCGGAGAGAAGACTGCTCCTGATGGTTATTCATTTAAACAAGGGCTACAAGTGAAAGCATATGGTAACGATGTAATTGTAACAGCTTATGACTATAAACGTGATAAGGATATAAAGAAGCTATTAATTAGTGATGCGAAGGTCGCACAAATGGCACCAAATGTAACCGCTGATGATAGTAAAAATGTAATTGTCGGTGCAACGGAGTATATGGAGTACTCTGTAGAAGGAACGAACGAGTGGCTGACGTATAATCCAGGAAATCCTCCCAAATTTGATGGGAACAAGATTGTATACGTACGACATAAAGGCGAAATGAATTTAGAACCAGGATTAACGCAGCTTCTTCGATTTTCGGCAAATAAGTGATTGGTAAGGGCCTACTTTTGAATGAGTGGGCTCTTTTTAGGTTGTCGGTTTTTGTCGGTAAGTCGATATATTGAAAAAATCGTTGAAATAAATTTCATGTACCGCATTGAAATCCGAAGTGTTAGTACAATTTCGCTAACCGAAACCGAATTCCAATACATTTTTCCTCCAGAAAGGTGACTTCATCATTTTTACATGTAATAATAGTATCGTTACATACATTGTGAAAGAAGTACAAAGGAGCGTTATTAATGAATTTAGCTAAATTCCCGAGAAAAAAATATACAGAATCATATACACCAATTGAAAAATTAAACAATTTTTCTGAGGCACTTGGTGGGCCGACTATTTATTTTAAACGAGATGATTTACTTGGTTTAACAGCTGGTGGTAATAAAACGAGAAAGTTAGAGTTTCTAGTTGCGGATGCACAGGCAAAAGGTGCAGATACGTTAATTACAGCTGGTGGTATTCAGTCCAATCATTGCCGCCTAACACTTGCAGCTGCTGTAAAAGAAAAAATGAAATGTATTCTTGTATTAGAAGAAGGGCTTGAGCCAGAAGAGAAGCCAGACTTTAACGGAAACTATTTCTTATATCATTTACTAGGTGCTGAAAATGTGATTGTTGTACCAAACGGAGCAGATCTTATGGAAGAGATGCATAAAGTAGCGAAAGAAGTAAGTGAGAAAGGTAGTACACCATATGTAATACCAGTTGGAGGGTCAAATCCTACTGGCGCAATGGGATACGTTGCTTGTGCGCAAGAAATTATGGCGCAATCATTTGATCAAGGAATTGATTTCAGTTCAGTCGTTTGCGTAAGTGGTAGCGCTGGTATGCACGCTGGTTTAATTACTGGTTTTGCTGGAACGCAAAGTAACATCCCTGTAATCGGAATCAACGTAAGTAGAGGAAAAGCAGAACAAGAAGAGAAAGTAGCAAAACTTGTAGAGGAAACGGCAGCTCACGTTGGTATTCCAAACTTTATCCCGCGCGAAGCTGTTACATGTTTTGATGAATATGTAGGACCAGGTTACGCTTTACCAACACCAGAGATGGTGGAAGCAGTTCAATTACTTGCGAAAACTGAAGGTATTTTACTTGATCCAGTGTATACAGGTAAAGCAGTAGCGGGACTAATCGACTTAATTAAAAAAGGCACATTTAATAAAGAAGACAACATTTTATTCGTACATTCAGGTGGTTCACCAGCTTTATATGCGAATACATCTTTATTTGCGTAAGTGTGAAAAAGCATTGGGTATCCAATGCTTTTTTGTTATATAATGGGATTATTAAAAGGCGAAAAGGGGGAGTAGATGAGTTCAAACTTACAATGGATTATATACACGGTACTCGGCATTTCTATTTTACTAATTTTATTTGTGGCTTATGGAGTTTATTTATATTTCACTTAAGTGAAATGGTAACCAAACCAAAGGAAAAATAAAATGATCGCTGTGTTAAATAGAGTAAAACATAAACCGATAATGGCTAACATTTTCTTCTCAGCTCGGCTACAAAAAGAGATGACTGCTAATATGATCGCTATAACAGCGGAAGTTAATATGAAGTAGGCGAAAAGCACAACATATTCTACTCCAGCTCTGTCTAAAATAGGTGAGAAGAGAAAGAGATTAATAGTAACGAATATACTTACAATGAGAAACGTATAACTTTTCCAAGTGTATGTTTGTAACTGCATGGAACGACACTCCTTTCTCTTTATTATTTATATTTTTAAGTTTAAATTAATTACCTTTATTTTACAAATTAAAATATTTTGTATTGAAAAGAGGGTATTAATATGAAATTTAGAAATTTGTCTCTAGTTTTTATTGGCATCTGTATACTCATAATAACCGGCTGTTCAAATGTAGTAGGAAATGAAGGACAAAGAATCGAAGTGCAAAAAAATATTGGTGATAATGAATATAAAGATTTTAAGGTAGTGACAGATAATAATGAAGTGATGCAAGTAAAGAAAATATTAAATGATACTACTTTTGAGAATAAAAAAGTGGAAATGTCTCGTCCACCGGATTATCACTTTATTTTTCAATTTAAAAATCCGAAAATAGAGGCGAAAGCAGTGTTGTATCAAATTTGGGTAAGCCCTAATAAGGATAAAGTGGAAATCATCTCGGGAGATAATCGGTACGCTCAATTAGAAGAAAAAAATGCGGCCACTTTGTTTCAGATTGTTACAGGGGAGAAGTTAGCTGAATAAATATATATAAGGTTATAAGAATTCAACTCGTATTTTTCATTTTGAGAGATAATTAGTTTTCTACAAAAATAGCTATCTTTTTATATTGGAATAAACATTGAAAATCGGATAAAATGGAAATTGGACATTGACTCGATGAGCATGAGGTTCTACACGTATAAGCGGATTAATGCACCTTAAGGTATTCAGTAATCTACCAATGGATAATAAAACTAGGAAATATATTGTTTTTATAAAGATTCGATGTTATGTTTAGTTTTCTTAATATAATATTTCCCTTATATAGGAGTGGCTATTTGAAGAAATTAATAGTATTAGTTTTATTGGCTACATGCTGTCTCACTATTGCAGGATGTTCTAATAATAGGATTACAACAAAGGATGAGTCTAAAAATTCAACACCTGTAAAGATTAAACGTATCAATAAAGCGTGGTACAAACATATATAATAGTTTAAAGAATCTTGAAATTGTTGATGATAAAACTTATAAGGTGAAATTAGTTAGGCCGATAGTAAATGTTGTGAAACCTGGCGAAAAGCAGGAGCATGGTTTGCATTTAATCTTATAAAATATGCGGCATTAAAATATTCACAAAAAAGAGTCTACATGTAGGCCATTTTTTGTGGATATTTTTCATAAATAATAGACATCCTATGGTGCCTTCCTCTAATTTGAACCATTCGAAAATTATTTTATCAAGTTAAGTAGTATCGTTCTTCAAAACTCGGCGAATGCGAGGGGCACTTAATAGCTCGATTGTTATGGTTCTTTTTCGCTTTATTTACCATCTTTATATATCTTTCTATTAAAAAATCTACTTTAAACAATTAAATGAGTTAAAATCTGGTTAAAAACAATGAAATTTTAGGAAAAATAAGGTACACTATTCAATGGTTTTGGTTTAAAATCAATTGACGTTTATGTATACGGGGGAAAGATTGATGAACAATAATACAGTAAATGAATCTGTTGAAGAAGTTGAGAAAAAACGGGTAAGATCAAAAAAACGTTTTACAAATTGGAAACTTATCGCAGCGGGTGGCGGTGTAATTGCACTTCTCGTTGGGGGAATGAGTTATTATCAAGCAACTCACTTCAATTCAAATGTTACGATTAATGATACAAAAGTCGGTGGTTTGAGCGCTGATCAGGCAATACAGGAATTAAAAACATCTGGACTTGCAAATAAAGTCTATATTGATCAACAACAAATTTTAGATGAACAAGATACAAAAACGGAACTGACGGAAAAAGATTTGCCACAAGTTAAGAAATTATTAAAAAGCCAGTGGACATTTTTCCCTTCCTCAAAGGAAAAAGATTATTCATTGTTACCGAAAGAAGCGGATCAGTATCGTAGTGAAACGATGAAAAAACTTGTAGAAGAAAAGCTTGTTTCTATGAATGAAAATTTAAAAGCGCCTCAAGATGCTATGGCGAAGCTTGAACAAGGAAAAGTTGTAATTTCGAAGAGCGTTGATGGAAAACAGTATGACGTTACGAATCTACTAAAAAATTACGACAAGCAGAAGCATAAAAGCGAAATTCATTTAAAGTCTGCATACATACAACCTATTAAAGAAGACGATCCAATCATCAAAAAAGAAGAGAAAGCATTACAGAATCTTCTTCAGCAGTCTGTTGATTATAAAGTGCAGGATGAAGTGTACTCATTAAAAGCGAAAGATTTCATTCAAAATGCGTCTATGTCAAAGGATATGAAAGTGACAATCGATGCGAGCGACATTAAGAATAAGATTACTGAAATTAATAAGGTTAAATCTACATTACATAAAGACTTCGCTTTTAAAACACATTCTGGCTCGGTTATTTCAGTAAAGGGACAAGGATATGGCTGGGCACTAGATGTGGAAAAAGAAACAAAACAAGTTCAACAAGCCTTTGAGAAAGGCGAGAAATCGCTTTCTGCTTCTAATATTCACGGGAATGGTTGGGAGAAGGAAGGGATCGGCTATAAAACAACATCGAATAATGGCATCGGAGACACATATGCAGAAGTTTCCATTGCAGATCAACAAATTTGGATTTATAAAGATGGGAAATTAGTAGTCACAACCAATGTAGTAACGGGTAAACATAGCACGGGTGAAGATACATCACCAGGTGTGTGGTATGTTTTATATAAACGAACACCATACACGCTGAGAGGAAGCGCAGTAGGGAAAGCTGATTATGCAGTGAAAGTAGATTACTGGGTTCCATTCACAAATAGCGGTCAAGGATTCCATGATGCAGGCTGGCGAAAAGACTGGGGAAATAATGCTTATGTAACAGGGGGATCAGGTGGGTGTGTAAACCTTCTGCCTAACGTTGCAAAAACTGTGTATGATAGTTTGAACACATATGATCCAGTTATTGTGTACTAGAAAATAGCTACGTATTAAGAAATAAATAAAGCGGGAAATCTTACCTGATGGTATATGAAAAAACACCTCTTGAATTTGCATACGAAGTATGTACATTCAATGGAGGTGTTTTTTGTTTGAAGACAAGAGTTTATTACTTATAAGAAACAAAGTAGAAAGAGATTGAGATGAAGAAACAGGTATTCAAATAGTCAATAAAATTGACACTGAATATCATTTTCATTTATGATGGAATCGTCGCATGTAATTGTATATGATTTTTATGAAAAAGTTTACTAATATAATAGATTTTAATTAAGGTGTCCCATTTAAGAATTAAAAAGTAGGAAAGGGTAATATAAAAAATGAACTGGAAAAAAGGCGGATTATGGATTATTATTTTTTTCATTGTAAAAGGTACGATTTCTACACTTTTAATCGTTACAGGTGCTAAATATTTTGATTTATCATTTATGCAAATTTTCGTACTAATACTGATCTTATTACTGATTTCTCTCATAAGCCGAAAATTGCTGCATAGACATAAACAAAACAAAAAGCAAAAAGAGCTAAATATATAATGAAGCCCCAGAGACCTTTGGATTTCTGGGGTTTTATTTCGATAGTTTTTTCCATATGCATATCAACTTAACAGAGCAGGTTGCTCAACATGATAAAATCGATGCTGTTTAAAATGCGTCGATTACTTTTATCATTTCTCGACAGAAAACTTCCACCTCAAGGAATGGATAGGACATGGTCCAATGAGTAAGTGGGAGCTGAATGACGGTTAGGAAAAAGCCTAAAGGTTCTTTTTGGTGAAGAATCAGTATGAGGTACCGGTATTCTAATCAGTTCGTTCCTATAGAAAGAAAATGTTATAGCTCCGAGGCATTTTTACATCGACGAAATGGTTTCATTGTAAAAGTTCTTTCATTTGTATATTTTTTTTGAAAGGGACAGAGGACTTTCGACAAAAGAGAAGAAATGATACGTGATTAGTATTTTTTGCTATATCATGGTATCGTTCTCATACGTATCGTGAAAAAGATTGTAAACAAATAAAAAAAGGAAGTGAGGTGAAAAGCGGTGCTTATCCATAAAGCGTATCAGTTTCGGATCTATCCTAGTTTAGAACAAAAAATAGCTATTACGAAAACAATAGGTTGTTCACGATTTGTATTTAACTACTTTTTGGAAAAGTGGAATGATAGATATAAAGAAACAGGAAAAGGGTTATCCTATGGTACTTGTTCTTCGCAATTACCTACTCTCAAAAAAGAATTTGTATGGCTAAAAGAAGTGGACAGTATCGCTCTTCAATCTTCTCTTCACAAACTCGCTGACTCGTATGCAAGATTCTTCAAAAAACAAAACAAAGCACCTCGGTTTAAATCGAAGAACAATAAAGTCCAATCCTATACAACGAAACATACAAATGGAAACATTGCGATTATAGATAATAAATTGAAGTTACCGAAACTTGGTCTTGTTAAATTTGTCAAAAGTTGTGAGGTAGAAGGACGAATTTTGAGTGCTACTGTCAGAAGGAATCCAAGTGGAAAATATTTTGTCTCGATTCTTGCTGAAGCGAAAGTACAAGAATTGCCGAAGACCGATTCCGCTGTTGGTATAGATATTGGTGTGAAAAACTTTGCTATTCTTTCAACAGGTGAGGTATTCGGTAATCCAAAATGGTCTCGGGTATTAGAAAAGAAACTCGCTCATGCCCAGCGTATTCTATCTAGACGTACAAAAGGCGGAGCGAATTGGCATAAACAGCGAATTAAAGTCGCTCGTATTCATGAACGAATCAAAAATGCAAGAACGGATTACTTGCAAAAACTCTCTACAAGGATCATCAAAAACCACGATGTGATTGGGATAGAAGATTTGCAAGTATCGAATATGTTACAGAATCACAAACTAGCGAAAGCGATTCAAGAAGTATAATGGTCACAATTCAAAGCGATGTTGTTGTATAAGGCATGCTGGTATGGGAAACAAGTGATTGTGGTGTCGAAAACATTCGCTAGT
This sequence comes from Bacillus sp. CH140a_4T, assembly GCF_008923725.1. Lineage (GTDB taxonomy): Bacteria > Bacillota > Bacilli > Bacillales > Bacillaceae_G > Bacillus_A. The sequence continues at coordinate 608,340 of NZ_WBPF01000005.1, read as the reverse complement.
TCCCAAACTTGTTCGCATTGCGACTACAAAAATAAAGATGTGAAAAGCCTGAACCTGCGTGAATGGAAGTGTCCTTCTTGTGGTATATATCATGATAGAGATGTGAATGCAGCCGAAAATCTGAGAAAAGAGGCCATAAGGCTCCTAACCGTAGGGATTACGGGGATTGCCTACTCATAAAACTGAGGGATACCTTGGTGTTCGTAGGAATCCCCCACTTCAAACAGCTCGTTAGAGTGTTAAGTGGGGGTAGTTCAAATAAGGATTGAAGAATCTTCATTCTGGAGCTACAAACATTCATACATTATGCTTGTTTTTCAATTGGTAGTTTAAAGGTAAAAGTACTACCTTCTCCTAATTCACTTTCAACCGTAATTTCTCCTCCGTGTAGTTCGACAATCCATTTTACCATCGACAATCCTAAACCTGTGTTTCCGATGTTTGAAGATGTTCGTGCTGCGTCAACTCGATAGAAGCGGTCCCATATTTTCGTAATATGTTGCTCGCTGATGCCTATGCCATTATCGGAGACTTTACCTATTATGTTGGTTTCATCACAGAACAGTTGTACATTCACAGTTCCGTTCGCTTTGCTATAAGCAATCGCATTCGTTAGTAAATTCATTAATAAACGCATCATCAATGTTTGATCTGCTTTCATAAACAAGTCTTCCTCTATATGAGTTGTGATATCAATCGAAGCTTCTTGAATCATTAATGAAAGCTCTTCTACAACGATTTCCGTTAACTCACTCATATTGATACATTCAAATTGGAAAGTATTATGGTTTCCTTGGTCAGCTCTTGCTAATAATAAGAGTTGGGATAGTAGCGCGGACATTTTACGTGATTGCTTTAAAATTACTTCTAACGATTCTTCCATTTCTTTCGGATTATTCCTCTGCGATAATGCGTATTCGCATTGCGAAATAATAACAGATGTTGGTGTTCTTAATTCATGAGATGCGTCAGATGTAAATTGTTTTTCACTTTCAAATGATGTCTCCAATCGCTCAAACATTTTGTCAAAGGTTTGTGCTAAATGATACATTTCGTCTTTCGGTGAACCTTGTAAATGAATTCTCTTCGAAAGGTCTTTACCATCACTAATTTTACTAGCTGAATCACTCATTTGTTGCACAGGCCGAAACGCTCTTTGCGTAATAAAATATCCTCCCACTGCCGCAATGAGAATAAGTAATGGAAACGAGATGAGTGTTACTACAATAAGCGTATTCATCGTTGATGATAATTGGTTCATAGTCATTATTCCACGAATCCAGACTTGCTCATCGCCGCCTGCATTATGGAGAAAATCATATACAATCCATTCTTTATTACCGTCTTTAATGGTTTGTATTTCATCGGATTTAAGCGATATTTTTTTATTAAAGTTTGTTGGACTATTTCCTGCCAGCAGCTCACCTTGTTTATTAAAAATGATGATATTTACTCCATCTTCAAAGGTTTCAAAATCATCGTCCATTTTTAATTGTCCATGCTTATATTCGATATCTTCCATGCTTTCTTTTACTGTGCTCTTCAATTGATCTTTCATATTAAAAAGCAAAACTTTATCTGAAGAGGTTAAAATAAAAGCTAACACGAGTGCCATAATAATTACAATTAGCCCCGTATACCACAGGGTTACTCTCATTTTTATTGATAGTCTTTTCATGATTCTACTCGCAATACGTAACCAGTTCCTCGTACTGTATGAATTAACTTCGTTTCAAACTGGCTATCAATTTTTTTGCGAAGATAGCGGACGTAAACATCAATAATATTCGAGCCGCCTTCATAGTCGTAATTCCACACATGTTGCTCTATTTTATCTCGTGTCAACACAACTTCTTTATTACGAATCATATATTCTAAAATAGCAAATTCTTTACTGGAAAGAGCGATAACCTGGTCTCCTCTTGTAACTTTATGCATATTGCAATCTACTACTAGGTCAGCGATTTCAAACACATTAGATGTGTTTCCTGTATTTCTTCGCATTAACACTCGAATTCTTGCTAACAGTTCGTCAAAAGCAAACGGCTTTACTAAATAATCGTCCGCACCTAAGTCGAGTCCTGTTACGCGATCATCAATTGTATCTTTAGCTGTAAGAAGCAAGACAGGAGTTATATTATTGTCTGCACGTAATCTTTGTAATACTTGCAAACCATTTATTCCGGGAATCATAATGTCAAGCACAATCAAATCGTAAGTAGCTATGTTTATATAATCCAAGGCATCTTCTCCATTCCCACATGCATCGACACTATAATGTTCTGCGTTTAAACGTTTTACTAATATATTTTGTAAGTCTTGTTCATCTTCGACAATAAGAACTCGCATTAACATTCTCCTTTTCTTCTTATTAATATGTATCAGTATAATTACAAAACATTAAAGAAAGATTAGAAACGATTTAATTATATCATTTTATCTCGCATTAACGGGCAGTAAGACTCCTCCCTCAAAATTCGGCGAATGCGAGAGAGTTAGGGGGAGTCGGGCTGCCTGTAAGAGCCCAATTGGTGAAGGCTAATAATCAGTGGGGGATGGATAAAACCCTCACTGATTAAAGTTTCACTTTATTTTTTGTACATTAATCTTCCTTTAATGTTTGTTCAGTAATATAAAGGCAAGGATAAGGTGCGCATGTAAAGGGAGGAAAACAGAATGAGACAGTGGATGTTGATTGGAGCAATGTCTTGTTTATTCTTAACAGCTTGTTCTACTCAAGCAGATAACAATACAGAAGTACAACAACTGAAAGTGGAAAATGATACATTGCAAAAAGAAAGTTCTCAACTACAACAAGAACCACACAAAACAGGGCCTGCTACGAATGATGCGAAGCAAATACAAGATTTCAAAAACGAAGTCACATCTATCGTTGGAAAGGCAAATAACACGAAACCAGTTGGAGCAAAAGAAGAAAACTTAAGTACGTACTTAGCAGCAAAAAAAGAAATTGATCAATTAGATGACAAAATAGATCTATCTGATAATCAGCTTGAAGCAGATTATCGAGCTGGAACGATAACTATTGAACAATATAAAGCGCAAGAAAGAGAACACGATATGCTGGAAGATCAATTAGAGCAAGCAGAAAATGCACTTGAAGCAAGATTTGGAATAGATGATTAATCATTAAGGAGTGGATGGAAATGTTAAAACATAAAAAGAAAATAATGATAAGTGTAATTGCTATTTTAGTAAGTGGTATTGCGATTGTTGGTGGATATTATGGTTTGGGTTACAATTATGCAAAAAAGAATGAAAACTACACAGAGAAACAAGTTCGTGAAATTTCTTTAACGCATACAAATGGAGAAATTATTAATGTGAAAAAAGAATTCGAATTAGAAGATGACAGCTTAGCACAATCTAAATTTGAATATGAAGTGGAAATTAAGACACCTGATAATCTGTTAAATATTTTAAAGGTTAGTGCTAGAACAGGTACAATAGAAATCGATAAAGAAGATTAAAAAATATCGACAAATAAAATATCACGTATTTGAAAAAATCCAATAAGCTGCCCATATGGGCAGCTTATTTACATAATTCTCATTATCAGCAGTCAATGTATCTCTAAACCTATAAAAAAAGTCCCTTCAGAAACAGCCTGAATGGACTTTTCGTTCACAAAATTAAGTCTTATGAGATTTTGAAAAAAGACAATCGAGCGGCTGGTTGATTACTACCTGTACTACCTCCTATCGTAATGGGCTGCCCACTAACATTAATAAGAGTAATTGTATCCCCAGCAACGACTTGAAGAAATCCAAAAGCAACAACTTCTTGGCCTGCTGCAGTTCCATAATTTGCTCCATCCAAGCCTGGAGCAAGATTATTAAGAGATATAGATACTCCAACAGGTCCTGCTTGACTTGCAGAAGTCATTAGTGCACCAATAAAATAATAAGTACCAGGCACTTGAATTGTAAATGTGGAAATTCCATCAAATAAAACATTGTTTAATAGAACAGCTCCAGTGCTAAAATTGACTAGAGCAAGATTAGCAAGAGTTTGAGGTGAAATTGTT
>NZ_WBPF01000005.1:446890-603970 GCF_008923725.1 Bacillus sp. CH140a_4T | reverse complement strand
TCCAGTAGATCCAGTAGGTCCAGTAGGTCCAGTAGATCCAGTAGGTCCAGTAGGTCCAGTAGATCCAGTAGGTCCAGTAGGTCCAGTAGATCCAGTAGACCCAGTAGGTCCAGTAGATCCAGTAGGTCCAGTAGATCCAGTAGGTCCAGTAGGTCCAGTAGGTCCAGTAGGTCCAGTAGATCCAGTAGGTCCAGTAGGTCCAGTAGGTCCAGTAGATCCAGTAGATCCAGTAGGTCCAGTAGATCCGGTTAGTCCAGTTGCCCCAGTAGATCCAGTTGCTCCTGGAATCCCTTGTAATCCTGTTGCTCCCGTAGGTCCTGTAATTCCTTGATCTCCTGGAATAGGAACTGGAAATGCGCAAGGCATATTACAAGGGTTGAAGTGTTTTCTATAATTGGATGACATAAATAAACAACCACCCCCCTTTACTTATCATATTTATTACATATAATGCAAAGTGAGCTTTTTTTCTTGTATGTTTATCCCTACTTATTCAATAAATAGTCAGGACATACACCATATTCATAAAAAGTTAACATGATACCAACACAACTGTGCGAATTCAAGAAAAATTAAACCACCTATCCCCTAAAGAATATAGGGAACAGATGGTTTAGGTGTTGTGATATGCGCCTCGCTTTCGAAGGTCACTTCAAGTTCTATTAGAGGTTTTAAAACGCCTTTATTGCAGAACTTGATTGTTGCCATACTCATCCGATGTTAACTGCCCCAATTGGTATACAAATAGAGATGGGTGCAGCAAATAAAACATTAATAATTTTTGAAGATTGGATAAATTAACTCCATTAAATACTAAAAGACTGATTAACCTAAACATGGATTAATCAGTTTTTTTAATATCCGAATTTGCTTAGCGTGGTTTTTTTCCAAAATGCTGGCGGTACCCCATCGTTATCAAGCTAAGAAAAGCGAATACCCCAGAACGATGGTTTTAATTAAACCGCGCAAACTCTTTATTTTAGCGTAACTCTACATTTTTCCTTAACCGAGACATAATGATATATTAGAAGAAAGAAAAACTCTTACGTGGAATTAAACTTATATAAGCTTAGCTTGATGGGTATTGGGTGGTACCCCTTTTAGCAAAAACGGAGTGGAAATGATGAGTATAAACAGTTTTGTGGGATTGATAAAGGACGAATTATTAAAAGAGGTAAGCATAAGAAGTGAGGATGAATTCGAGCCTGTAGTAGTTAAAGATATTCCTAGACTTTGGAAGTGTTTAGGGCTAGGTAATTATGCTGCAGTATTTATGCATAAAGAATACAAAGATTGGGTAGTGAAAGTTTACGCACGAGAAGGGGAAGGAATTGAAAAAGAGTCAGAAGTATACCGAAGAATCGGAAATCATCCTTCTTATTCAAAGCTTATATATAAAGGAGAAAATTTCATAGTATTGAAACGTTTAAAAGAAATTACCTTATACGATGCTATTCATAAGGGGATTAAAATTCCTAAGCAGGTAATCTTTGATATCAATGAAGCATTAGAGTATGCAAGAGAACAAGGATTAACTCCTTGTGACGTTCACGGGAAAAATGTGATGATGGAAAACGGAAGAGGATATGTAGTCGATGTATCTGATTTCTTAAAAACAAAAGAAGATAGTAAGTGGAGAGACCTAGAAAAGGCATATTTTATATTTTATTTACCTTTCATTTATAAATTTCCTTTCCCTATTAAAATACCGTATTTTATGTTAAACATTGTTAGACATTCGTATAGAAAATATAAGAAGTTTAAAAAGAATTTCAAATGGTAAAAGGATCACATACTTAACTTTAGGTTATATAAGTAAACCACTAGTAAACGAAAGGACCGTACATTTTAGATATGTCTAATATGTACGGTCCTAATTTGATTACTTCATGAAGTAATCAGTAAGCTTTACATTTTCTTTTTCACGCAATTACTTATTTTCTTCCTCAAACCCTTTATTCTTTTTCTTGTTTATTTCGCAAAAATTGATGCGTCCTTTGAGCTCTGTATGGTTATACAGCGGGCTTTACTCACTCAGGCTTCTTTCTGTCACACTCTTGAAGTTAATTATATTTTTCTACGTACGAAATAAAAAGATAAGGACCCCATAATAACAGGTGCAACGAAATCAAAGAAATGGGATGAATTAAAAGGAAAAAGAAAAAGAAATGGTATAAGTGCATAGATAACTGCTTGTCCTATAAATACAGGAATCCCAAATTGAAATTCTCTACATCGTTTGATTTTCCTGTATAACACTTCCCCAATTAGACAAGCTACAAGAGCCGGTATACTACCATAAGTGACGATCGTTTTAATGAATTCTAATACAACGTTCGGGTGAATAAAGCTAGGATGAGAAATATATGAAATCAAGAACCACCCAAAAATAAAAGCAAACAGACTTGCAGCATAACTAATTACAAATTTTATCAACGTAATCATCCTCACAGTTTTCTAATAGTAACTCCATTGTATGACATAACGCATCATTAACAGTAGTCAATGATACATATAATTTTCGTTTTTGTGGAATTTGCTTTTTCTTAACATGATAACGAGGGGGGAGCCATAAATTGTGGAAAATCTCCATACTTCTATTAACTCGTTAGTTGAAGAAGAATTTGTTCCACAACTCTTAAGGTATTATAATATGAAAAAATTAAATTCACATTCTGCAATTCATTCAAATTGGTCAATCTTCGCATCTTTTGAATGGCCTGAAAGTGCTAAATTTAAGCAAAATAATTAACCATCCTATGCAAGAAAGTTTAGATAACTATAAGCATATGTTTTATGGAAGGGATGTGATTGACTATGGAACGGCCGAATTGGGGAATTGGAGGATTAGTATTTGTTGGCTGCATGTTTCTTGGCGGAGGAGTGGGATCTATATTAGGTGACACCCATGCTGGATGGCTAATAGGGATGGGTGCTGGATTTATTGGGATGGCTTTAACGAGACTAATTAGAAAGTAATATAACGGGATTCTGCTTCCAGTAAATAAGGAAATATGTATGTAATTCATGGCATAATAGCTTTATAAATTATAGTTAGAAACTGTTGTTTTCTAAATTTTTCCATACATAGATATGATTTTCAAGTTGGAGGAAGGCACCTTAGGGTGTTTTTTTTATGCCTCTAAAAATGCCTTACCATATAATAGACTTCGTTAGATTCCGATAATCTTTTTTGTAACAGAATAGATTCATTACCGTTTCAGACCTAAGTATTCATTCATAACCTAATAGTAAAAGGGGGGATGATTCAAGGTATGGCGTGTAATGATGAATTAATTTGTCAACAGTTTGCAAGGATTATCGGTGGCCAAGAAGGATTCGCCGGTGGAAAATGTGTGGCAACAATAAATCGGGATGAAATACAAGCAACTATTTTAGGAAAACGTTTTAGAGTAACAACTTCCTTCTCATTCGAATCACGAGATAATAAAACTGGACGAGCATTATGTCTAGGCCGGGTAGCGCTATTGCAAAAAGAAGTCAATGGATTTGTTGCTACAATTATTAAACAAGGAATAATCGTTTCGTCTATACACAATGAGTGGTTATGTGATGATCCGAATTTAATTTACGTTAATATCGAGGACGTTGATGATCCGCTAAGTTTCGCAAGGAAAGTTAGACGTGCGTTATGCAATTAACCAATTTATTTAGTTAAATGAGTGAGTATGTTGGTTAGAATATTTCAGATTGTTGAATGGTTTTATAAAGTGAAAGAAGACGTTCCATATTTGGAATGTCTTTTCTTGATGTTTTTATAATTTGAAAAACGAGGAAACGAACTTGGAGGGAGTATGTTTGAGAAGATTAAAAGGAAATGGTTTTTAATTCTTGGCTATGGATCTATCCTCCCGTTCTAATTAACTAAAAGAAGAACTTCCCCATACCGATTAGACTACTAAGCATTCCGATTCCATTCATGGTGCCTTTTCCTGCTGTCAGTAAGTTTCCAAGCATTCCTGGCTGACCGTTATTCCCCCATCCCATAGGACTTCCTTGTCCGCCCCATCCTGGAGGATTTCCAAAAATACCCCAGTTATTATTGGTATTAAAATGAAAAGGCTTGGCTGGCGACGATAGTAAAGCGGCAAGATGGCCTTGTGCGAACATCCCTGTATGATTGAATGGTTGAGCCCAGGGTAAGGGAGGTTTTTGAAAATTAAAACCTGCATGGCCTTGTAATGGAGTCCAATTAGTGGGATGTCCTTGGGGCATCGTCCCTGCATAATGGATTGGCTGACCTAAAGGGAAGGGAGGGGGATCGGGATTGAAACCTGTATAATTGACTGGTGAATCCCAACCAAATGGATAGACTCGAAAACTCCAATTCTCAGGAATCTTCAAATCATTCATTCCCTCAGCTTTAGCTATTTGGGGATGTAAATATAATGATGACATTGCAATTTGGTTATTATATTGCTCACCGTTGCCCTCTGAATTCAAATACCAACATTGGTGCATAAGCTTATTCCCCTCACTTTAAAAATGTAATGTTAGACTTAGCCTATGAAATATTCCTTTTTATGGATGGTTACATAACTAGATTTACAAGCCTGTATTTAAAGGAATGGGTGTGTGTTCTTGTTGATTTATCCGGCTATTTGTGGGTAACAAAACACCTCTACCTCAAAATTCAGCGAAAGCAAAGAATTTAGATAGGGGGCTGCTTGTAAAAGTCCGACTGATTCAAGTTTCACTTTATTTTAGAAGGGGATTTTCAGTTGCTCCTTTTGTTTAATTCAGCCTAATTTAATTTCGGTTAACAAACTTGTTTATAGGGTTTAAGCAATAAAAAAGATTTAAACATGTTATGTTGAGCAAGTAGAATTGCAAAAAAGAGAATATCCATTCGAAGAGTTTGGCAAAATACTGCAAGGATAATGTATTCTTGTACAGATATGCAAACGATTTAAACGAATTAATGGAATTTATAATGAAGGGGCAAATGAATATATGAGTGAAACATTACATAAAAGAAAACCACCATATTTAATGCTTGTGATCCTTTTTATTGGAGCATTTGTTTCATTTCTAAATAACTCGCTTTTAAATGTAGCCTTGCCATCAATAATGAAGGATTTAGACATTAAAGATTATTCAACGATTCAGTGGCTTTCTACAGGGTATATGCTTGTAAGTGGCGTATTAATTCCGGCGTCAGCATTTTTAATAACCCGCTTCTCCAATAGGAGCTTATTTATTACATCTATGTTAATTTTTATTCTTGGTACGGCCTTAGCGGCTTTAGCACCGAACTTTAGTTTATTACTTACTGGTCGGATGGTTCAAGCAGCAGGTTCTTCAGTCATGGGGCCTTTGTTAATGAATATTATGCTAGTAAGCTTTCCGAGAGAAAAAAGGGGAACAGCGATGGGGATTTTTGGATTAGTTATGATTACAGCCCCAGCAATTGGACCGACACTATCGGGTTATATTGTAGAGTATTATGACTGGCGTTTGCTTTTTGAAATGATTTTACCGTTAGCAATCATTAGCTTATTGTTAGGGATTTGGAAATCGGAGAAAGTCATGAGGCAAAATAAAAATGCAAAACTTGATTATCTCTCATTACTATTATCTTCTGTCGGTTTTGGCGGTTTGTTATATGGATTCAGCTCTGCAAGTTCCGATGGTTGGACGAATAAAATTGTTTTAACAACTTTATTCATAGGCGCTATTGCCTTAATTGCTTTCATTATCCGCCAATTAAAAATGAATGAACCGTTATTGGATTTACGTGTTTATAAGTACCCAATGTTTGCACTTGCTTCTGTAATTGCGATTGTTAACGCAGTGGCCATGTTTTCGGGTATGATTTTAACACCAGCTTATGTACAAAATGTCCGCGGTATTTCGCCGCTGAGCTCAGGACTAATGATGCTTCCAGGTGCGGTAATAATGGGGATTATGTCACCAATTACAGGTAAACTATTCGATAAATATGGCCCTCGTATTCTTGGTATAGTAGGACTTTCCATTACAGCCGTTTCAACTTATATGCTAGCAAATCTGCAACTCGACTCTAGTCACACACATATTATTCTTATTTACACACTGCGGATGTTTGGGATGGCAATGGTGATGATGCCACTTATGACAAATGGCCTTAATCAATTGCCAACTCGCTTAAATCCGCACGGTACAGCTGTTAATAATACAGCTCAACAAGTGTCCGGTTCGATTGGTACTGCTATTCTTGTTACGATTATGAATTCTGTAACAAAAACAAAAGCTGAAAGTCTAATGGCTGATGTAGATCCAACAACCTTCACAGAAGCTACGAAGGTAATAGTAACTCAGAAGGCTTTATTATCCGGAATTCAATATTCATTCTATGTAGCGCTTGGTATGAATGTTGTTGCACTACTATTAGTTTTTTTCGTTAAACGTGTAGATACAAGCGCGGAAGCTGTCGAGAGGTTAAATCGGTAGAGTAAAATAAAACTTTAGATCATGATTCCTATAAGTTTTTACTGTTTAGTTAGACTATGAAGAAATGCAAATTTCTGCTGCTAAGGTGCTGGTATTTAAATCTGGAAAAGAATCAGTGAAATAATTATATATAGTAAAAAGGATCTGATATTCATATCAGATCTTTTTTTATTAGTAACACAGTATACTTGCTTATCGTATTTGTTTGAATTGACATGAGAAACTACTGTTTTTCCCAATACTACAATCTTTTGCTCTCAATTTCGGATTAACATTATAATAATACGCTTCATTTTAATTTAGTATTTTCTCTGCAAGTTATAAAACTAATTGCCAACAAACAAATTAAATTACCAGCCTTATACGCAATATCATAATCAGGAATAGTTAGGGAAAAGATAAAATAAGGTAATCAATTACATATCTTTATCCCAGGCGATTCATTGCTATCTTCTTTTTTATTGAATGGGATATTTTATTTCATGCTTTTTTGAAAGGGTGTTTTTAATGGATAAAAAAGTATCTGCCATTCCTCAACCGAAAACATATGGACCGCTGGGTAATCTCCCATTAATCGATAAAGATAAACCGACCTTATCGTTTATCAAGCTGGCGGAAGAGTATGGTCCCATTTTTCGAATTCAAACTTTAAGTGATACCATCATTGTCGTTTCTGGACACGAATTGGTAGCAGAAGTCTGTGACGAAACAAGATTTGATAAAAGTATAGAGGGTGCTTTAGCGAAAGTTCGCGCCTTTGCTGGAGACGGATTATTTACAAGCGAGACTCACGAGCCTAACTGGAAAAAAGCTCATAATATTTTGATGCCTACATTCAGCCAACGAGCAATGAAAGATTATCATGCTATGATGGTCGATATTGCCGTACAACTCGTTCAAAAATGGGCACGGCTTAATCCGAATGAAAACGTAGATGTTCCGGAGGATATGACTCGCCTTACATTGGATACAATTGGTCTATGTGGTTTTAATTATCGATTTAATAGCTTTTATCGTGAGACCTCTCATCCTTTTATTACTAGCATGAGCCGTGCTCTAGATGAGGCGATGCACCAATTACAGCGGCTGGATATAGAAGATAAACTCATGTGGAGAACGAAACGTCAATTTCAGCATGATATTCAATCTATGTTTTCTTTAGTAGATAATATTATTGCTGAACGTAAAAGTAGTGGAAGTCAGGAAGAAAATGATTTACTTTCCCGTATGTTAAATGTGCAGGATCCGGAAACTGGTGAAAAATTAGATGATGAAAATATTCGTTTCCAAATTATCACTTTTTTAATAGCTGGGCATGAAACAACAAGTGGATTATTATCTTTTGCAATCTATTTTTTATTAAAGAATCCAGATAAATTGAAAAAAGCCTATGAAGAAGTAGATCGGGTTTTAACAGATCCCACTCCAACATACCAACAAGTTATGAAACTAAAGTATATCCGGATGATTTTAAATGAATCGCTACGTCTATGGCCTACTGCTCCAGCATTCAGTCTCTATGCAAAAGAAGATACAGTGATTGGTGGGAAATATCCAATTAAGAAAGGAGAAGATCGTATTTCTGTTCTTATTCCACAGCTACATAGGGATAAAGACGCATGGGGAGACAATGTGGAAGAATTCCAACCTGAACGATTTGAAGAGCTGGATAAGGTTCCTCATCATGCTTATAAGCCATTTGGAAATGGTCAACGGGCTTGTATCGGTATGCAGTTTGCACTTCATGAAGCCACAATCGTAATGGGAATGCTTCTTCAACATTTTGAATTCATTGATTATCAAGACTATCAGCTGGACGTAAAACAAACATTAACGCTAAAGCCTGGTGATTTTAAAATTAGGATTCTACCCCGAAATCAAACTATTAGCCATACTACTGTTCTTGCGCCTATAGAGGAAAAACTGAAAAACCATGAAATTAAGCAGCCAGTTCAGAAGACTCCTTCTATTATTGGAGCCGATAATCTTTCGCTTCTTGTTCTGTATGGATCGGATACAGGGGTAGCAGAAGGTATTGCAAGAGAACTAGCAGATACAGCTAGTTTAGAAGGTGTTCAAACGGAAGTGGTTGCTCTTAACGATCGAATTGGAAGTCTGCCAAAAGAAGGGGCGGTTCTTATTGTAACTTCTTCTTATAATGGAAAACCACCAAGTAATGCAGGGCAGTTTGTGCAATGGTTGGAGGAATTAAAACCGGACGAGCTAAAAGGTGTTCAATACGCAGTTTTTGGTTGTGGAGATCATAATTGGGCTAGTACTTATCAGCGAATTCCAAGATACATTGATGAGCAAATGGCTCAAAAAGGAGCAACAAGATTTTCTACACGTGGAGAAGCGGATGCAAGTGGTGATTTCGAGGAACAGCTCGAGCAATGGAAACAAAGTATGTGGTCTGATGCGATGAAGGCATTTGGATTGGAACTTAACAAAAACATTGAGAAAGAACGCAGTACATTAAGTTTACAATTTGTTAGTCGTCTTGGAGGATCTCCTCTTGCGCGAACATATGAAGCAGTTTATGCATCTATACTAGAAAATCGTGAACTTCAATCATCTAGCAGTGAAAGAAGCACGCGACATATTGAGATATCCTTGCCAGAAGGCGCTACGTATCAAGAAGGTGACCACCTTGGGGTGCTACCAATTAATAGTGAGAAAAATGTCAACCGAATTTTAAAACGCTTTGGATTAAATGGGAAGGATCAAGTCATATTGAGTGCAAGTGGACGAAGTGTAAATCACATACCTTTAGACAGTCCTGTTAGTTTATTTGACCTTCTTAGTTATAGTGTAGAAGTTCAAGAAGCGGCCACTCGAGCACAAATACGGGAAATGGTGACATTTACAGCATGCCCTCCTCATAAAAAGGAATTGGAATCATTATTGGAAGAGGGAGTTTATCATGAACAAATATTAAAGAAACGTATGTCAATGTTGGATCTTCTTGAAAAGTATGAGGCTTGTGAACTCCGATTTGAACGTTTTTTAGAACTTCTTCCTGCGCTCAAACCGCGTTACTATTCTATTTCAAGCTCTCCACTCGTTGCACAGGATCGTCTGAGCATTACGGTTGGTGTTGTTCATGCACCTGCATGGAGTGGGGTAGGGACATATGAAGGAGTCGCTTCTAATTATTTAGCTCAGCGTCATAATAAAGATGAGATTATTTGTTTCATTCGAACGCCACAATCAAACTTTCAATTACCTGAAAATCCAGAAACACCAATTATCATGGTTGGACCAGGTACTGGAATTGCACCATTCCGTGGATTCTTGCAAGCGCGTCGTGTTCAAAAACAAAAAGGTATGAACTTAGGACAAGCACATCTATATTTTGGTTGTCGTCATCCTGAAAAGGATTATCTCTATCGTACAGAACTAGAAAATGATGAAAGAGATGGATTAATCTCTTTACACACAGCTTTTTCTCGCCTAGAAGGATATCCTAAAACATATGTACAGCATTTAATAAAACAAGATAGAATCAATTTAATTTCGTTATTAGATAATGGGGCTCATCTTTATATATGTGGTGATGGAAGTAAAATGGCTCCTGACGTAGAAGACACCCTTTGTCAAGCATATCAAGAAATTCATGAAGTCAGTGAACAAGAAGCAAGGAATTGGTTGGATCGTGTGCAAGATGAAGGGCGATATGGAAAAGATGTTTGGGCTGGAATCTAAATTCTTCTTAATTAGATAAGTAATATTTAATTCACGAACTTCTTTCGACTAAGTATAACTTTAAACAAAATAAACTGCTTTATAAAAACCCTGTATTTTTTATCGAATATGGGGTTTTCTTATTTTTAAATAAAAGGGGCGTATATGTTGATTCAAAATCCAATAATCTTTATGCTTTATATACACAACATGGTAGATTTGACTTAATAAAAAGGGGAAACATCAGGGAGAAGTAGACTTTAATTTAAACTCAACAAAATGCGTAATTGTTGTTACTCATTCACGAGAAGTTGCAAAAATAATCAAATCAAGCATTTTATTTAAGTAAAATGAATTTAGTAGTAAACGAAATTAAGAATAGTTAAGAAAAAGCTATTTTCGCCCTCAATTAACATAATTTTCAAAAATATAAAAATGTTAATATTTGTTATATGATATATTTATCAAAGTACTATTCCTGTAGTTTCTATGATGAATCTGTAAGATAGTTTGTTTGTCCCATATATTCAACTTACACTAAAAAGAACTTGCAGAGATTCCTACAAGTTCTTTTTAGTGTAAGGGTTGAATGTGGATTTGAAATAAAGAAACGATTTTTTGAGAGGAGAAAAGTAAATGTTTATAAGAGCAGAAAGATTATTAATACGAAATTTTGAGTTCAAAGATTGGCAAGCTGTCCATGAGTATACATCAGATAGCAATGTTATGAAATACATACCCGAAGGGGTTTGTACTGAAGAAGATACAAGAAACTTTGTAAATAGAAATATGGGTGGAAATGCAGAGAACTTTCCTGTGATACTGGTAGATGAAAATATTCTGATTGGTCATATTGTTTTTCATAAATATTTTGGTGAGCATACTTACGAGATTGGGTGGGTATTCAACCCTAAATATTTCAATAAAGGATATGCTTCTGAAGCAGCACAAGCTACATTAAAATATGGATTTAAGGAAATGAAATTACATAGAATTATAGCTACATGTCAGCCACAAAATACTCCATCATATCGATTGATGGAGAAAATTGGAATGAGAAGAGAAGGATATTTCAGGAAGTGTATACCCCATGGAAATGAATGGTGGGATGAATATTATTACGCTATTTTAGAAGAAGAGTAGTGTCTCAGAACGCATTGTTTAAATCAAAATCATAATTTAAATTGTGCTATCCTTTTTTGAGAATTGCTTGGTCTATAAAATAATTAAAATGTGGGCGGTGCTCTATGCCCATCAATCTTACATTACATAAGTTTAATTTCATGTAAGATTTTTTCTTTTAATTAAAATAAAGGTTAATTTTCTTAATACGGTATAGTATCTACAGCAGATTATTCAGCAAACGGGCAGGAGTGTGAACGTATTGAGTTTGAGATATCTTCCTAAAAAACATTACTATAATAAAAGGATGATAAAATTTTTATGGTTAGTATGATGATTTGGAAACAGAAGTCAGCTTAATCTATGAACACCTTGTCAGAGGAGTGATGTAAGTGAAACAAAATGTTTACGATAATCCGAATTTCTTCAAAAACTATACAGCGTTGCGTGAAAGTGGAATAAACGCTAATGACTTCATAGAACAGCCAGCAATCAAATCATTAATTCTATGTTTGAAAGGGAAATCGGTATTAGACTTGGGTTGCGGTGATGGTCATTTTTCAAAGTATTGTATAGAAAATGGTGCAAAAAACGTAATAGGTGTAGATATATCCAAAAATATGATTGAACGTGCTAAAAAGTTAAATCAGGATGATAACATAGAATTTATGTGTCTTCCTATGGAGGATATGGGACTAACCAATCAAAAGTTCGACCTGATTATAAGTTCCCTCTCTATACATTACATTGAAGATTACTCGGCAATGATTCAAAAGATTAATGAATTATTAAAAAGCGGTGGTGAATTTATCTTTTCAACCGAACACCCAATAGCAACAGCTCGCAAAGGAAGCAACCATTGGATAAAAACTGAGGATGGTAATAAATCACACTGGGCATTAGATGATTATCAAGAAGAAGGAATTAGAGTACACAACTGGTTTGTTGACGATAGTGTGGTTATTTTTCATAGAACTGTTGCCACATTAATAAATACTTTAATTGAACACGGGCTTTCGCTGGATAAAATAATCGAACCACAATCAACTTTGGCAGGGATAGAGAAAATGCCAGATTTAATAAACGAATCGCGAAGTCCATCTTTTATTATAATCAAGTCAAAAAAACAAGATAATATTTAAAAATATCTACCGCAATCTGGGAGCCTTTATTGAATTACGAAAACAGCCGTTCCACTAAGGAATGGCTGTTTTTTTTTAACATAACCTAAAGCCGTTAAACTGTATGCGTTCAAGTCACTATCATTTTGTAATTATTTTATCCCGCATTAACGGGCAGTAAGATTCCTACCTCAAAATTCGGCGAATGCGAGGGAGTTAGGTGGGAAATAAACTGCCCGTAAAAGCCCGATTGGTGAAAGCTAATAATCAGTGGGGGGTGTAAAAATACAGGTGAAATTTCAAATGAATGCAGGAATAATAGCAGCAATCATTTAAGGTATTACCTGCATTCGAATTGAAAAATATTGAAAATAGGGGTGAGTGAAAAATGGCATATTTATTACAAGTTGATTTCCCGTTTGAAGGTCCTTTTGGTGAAGAAATGGAAAAAGTATTTTGGGATTTAGCAAAAAGTATTAATGACGAAGAAGGATTCCATTGGAAAATATGGACGGAGAATCAAGAAACGAAAGAAGCTGGAGGCATCTATGTATTTGAAGAAAAACAAGATGCTGAAAAGTATGGAGAAATGCACAAAAACAGACTTCAAGCATTTGGTGTTAAAGATATTAGAGTAAGAATTTTTCACATTAATGAAAAGTTAACGAAACTGAATCGTGGTTATAGTAAATAATAAGGGACACGTAATTCAAAAAAAGAAGGGGATAATCCCTTCTTTTTTTTGAATTGATGCTATAGAAAGAATAGCGTATTTTTTTATTTTAGGGACATCTACAATTCAACTTATGTATGCTCCATTCATATGAAGTTAACATAACGTCCTATTAGCAGTAGCAAGGACAAGGAGGAATCTTCCCCTTACAAGGGAATCTCCTTTCTTTTTCTATCGACCTATGCATTTTTTATACATTCCTATCCTGGTACGGTTTTAGGTTTCTTTTTTTGTTGAATCAACAAAAAACTTTATTAAATCTTGCATGCTCCTAGGGATCACTATATATGAACACTACGTATTTGACTTTCTCAATGACCAACATTACTTAACGTGGTAAAATAGTATTAGGATGGGAATCCAATGTTATTAAAATTAAAGTGGTTATCAAGTCGGAGGAAGGCACCTTAGGGTGTCTTTTCTTTTTAAAATATATAAGCACACCATTCCTTTCCTAATAGAGGCCTTCCCTCATGCCTCCTGACAGGGAGAATGATAAGGCTTTTTTACTTATCCAATTATCGAGCTCTCAAATGTTTTAAAAGTTACAATACATGTATTGCTTCAATAACATATGATCATTCTTAAGAATGTCATTGAAATGTACCAATAGATGTTAGTGCAGCAAAATAAATTGTGTTATGATGTGAGCAAATATAAAGCTATCTAACGGAGGGATTCACATGCCGCATGTTGTGTTTCGTGGAATTACTACTGAACAATTAAAACACATAAGCAAGCCATTAGTAGAAGAGCTCGCAGATATCTGTGAGTGTGGTACGGATAATTTCACCTTGGAACTACCAAGTTCTACGTTTGTATTCAATGGAGAAGAAATAGAAGCGTTTCCTCTTATTGAAGTGAAATGGTTCGAGCGTGGACAGGAAATTCGCGATCGATTTGCCAAGGCCATTACTACATATGTAATGGATTTTGGACTTCCAGAAGTAGAGGTTGTATTTACGGTTTTCACAGAATCAGCGTATTATATTAACGGGAAGCATTGTGCAAGTTAGAGCTATTTGAAAGATTTTTATAACCTTTATAAGGGGTAGAACCACAGTGCAATCAAGCTAAGTAAAGCAAATATCCAAAAACAAAAAAATGAACTCAATTCTCATAGACAACTAACTTTGAAGAGATAAAATTTTTGTTTTTGGGGACATCAAAATATTAGCTTGATGGGTATGGGGTACCGCCACATACCCATCAACTTAAGAATGGAAACAAAGTGTACTTTTATTTTGTGGGGTAAAGCATTCCTAAAATAGAAGCATACTCTTAATAATACGCATACCAAATAAACCCTATCGTTTTATTAAAAGTCAAGGCAATAGTAATGAAATCCTATATTTATACGATTGAATATAATGTCACACATTTTATAAGGTAAAAAGGAAAGGATAGATGAACAGGGGAGTATACCTGTTTACATCTATCCTTTTTTACAACAATATGACCACATTTACTACTATAACAAGGATTTTTACCACAACAAATTTTCATATAGTTATTGAACTATTTTTTGAATAACTAAATTAACCTCTTCGTTAACTTTAATTACGAATAAATGGTCCCCTTCACCTTCAATTGGATCAATTATATCTTCATTAAAAGATTTAGCATGTTGTCTACCATATCTAAGGTACCCAAAAGTCCACTGGATTCCCGAGGCTACCATCCATATTTGTGTCTCTGAAAAGACATTTTGTGCCAATAGACGTAACTGTAGATTCCTGAACAAGCCAAATCATGAAAATACACACAAAGATAGATTATCATCCATTACATTACTGTTTTGCTTCGTTTGAATAGAAAAACTCGGAAGAACGCCACTTGTTCGATATCTCCTCAATGTGATAAGGGGTCGTTTTGCAGCATCCACCTATTAAACGTGCACCTGCTTGGTACCATTTTTCAGATTGAATATCCAACGCGTTACATTGTTCATGACCATGCCATGTTTTTGTTTCTGGATTATAAGTTTCACCAGAGTTTGGATAAATAATAATCGGTTTTTTGGTGTTTTCCCTCAACGCTTGGATTGCACCAGTCACAACGGTTACTGGCGCACAATTGATGCCTATCGCTACAATTTGTTCACTTTTCTCAAAAGCTCGTGCACACTCCACGAGTTTCATACCTTCACTAATCTCTTTCTCATTTTTTAGCGAAAAGGAAAGCCACGCATATGTTTCTGGAAACTCACGCAATAATCTATCTAATACTCTTGCTTCTTGCAGGGAAGGGATTGTTTCAAATGCCAATAGATCTGCACCTGCTTCGATTAACGCTGACATTCTCGAACGGTGAAAGTCTGCTAATGTTTTATCTGTCACACCATAGTTGCCTACATACTCTGAACCATCTGCAAGATAAGCCCCGTACGGCCCAACTGATGCAACAACCAATGGTTTAGGCCTATTCGTTTGCGTATTTTCCTTCCAAAAATCATCTCTTGCCCTTCTTGCAAGTAACACCGTTTTCTTAATTAATTCCAAAGCTTCCTGTTCTTGTATTCCACGCGCGGAAAAACCACTAATAGTAGCTTGATAGCTTGCTGTTATGGCACAGTCTGCTCCAGCACGAAAATAGTCCGAATGAACCTGATAAATTAGTTCCGGATTTTCTAGTAACACACGTGCCGACCAAAGGGGATCGTCCAAATTACATCCATGCGCCTCCAATTCTGTAGCTAATGCTCCGTCAAGAAGCATAATGGAATGTTGGGATAAAATAGCATCAATTGGGTTGATTTTGTTCGACATAATCTACGCCCCTCTTTTTTAGATTTTTTGTTAGATAATAACTTCCATAGCAAAACAAAATAAACGGTATGCCGCAATATAAGGCAATTCTCTGTGTTGGATCGAATGCAATTCCAATACACGATGCCAGACAAAGGATAAAAGAAGCAATTGGTACTAATGGATATAGTGGTGTACGATAAATCAGGTCCTTTTCAGAATTTCCTTCTTTCAAAAATTGTCTGCGAAATAGGAACTGGGAAGCACTAATACTCATCCAAACTACAACTACTGCTAGACCAGAAATGGAAACAAGTACGATATAGACAGTATCTGGTGCCACAATACTTGAGAGCAAAGCCAAAGCTCCACCCGCCATGCTGAAAATGACGGCGTTGATTGGAACACCTTGCTTTGTCATTTTTCCAAAAATCGGGGATATCGTATTCTTATTAGCAAGCGACCAAAGCATTCTAGAAGAGGCATAAAGGCCTGAGTTTGCTGCAGATAAAATGGCTGTTAAGATAACGAAATTCATTATGTCAGCTGAATATGGCACCCCAATTCGTTCTAGAACTGCAACAAAAGGGCTCTCTAATACCCCTGCATCGGAAATAGGCAATAACGCAGATAACACAACAATCGTTCCTACAAAAAAGATGATCAATCTCCACAGAGTAATTCGAATGGCCTTCGGTATCATTTTTTCCGGGTTCGCTGTTTCTCCAGCTGCAATGCCTATTAATTCTGTTCCCGAAAAAGCAAAATTAACCGCAAGCATGGTCATTATAATGGCGGTAGCACCATGAGGAAATAAATCTCCACTTGTAAAATTAGAAAAGAATGGTGCTGCTTTTGAATGAGTCATCGGAAGAAAACCTAGCATTGCCGCTACTCCTAAAACAATAAAAATCACAATAGCTATAACCTTTATCGATGAAAACCAAAATTCGGATTCGGCGAAAAATTTAACAGTCAGGACATTTAATAAAAAGATCAAAATGGCAAAAAGAGCACTCCATACCCAAACATTAATCGATGGAAACCATCGCTTCATAAGTAATCCTGCGGCTGTAAATTCAGAACCTAAAGCAACAGTCCAAGTTAACCAATACAACCAGGCTACTGTATACCCTGTACCCGGTCCAATGTATTTAACTGCATAACTATGAAATGCGCCCGTTTCAGGCATATGTACGGAAAGCTCTCCTAAACATAGCATAACTAGATAAACCACTAGCGCACCAATTAGATAGGATAGAATTGTTCCAAACGGGCCAGCTTGTTGAATAGTGTAACCCGAGCTTAAGAATAAGCCAGTTCCAATCACCCCACCAAGTGATAGCATGACTAAATGACGTGCTTGCATTTTCCTTTGAAATTCTTGCCCATTTTTGTTCTCCATTTCTACTCTCCTTTAGTTACTATCCAGAAAAAACAAAAACGCACTCTAAAAAAGAGGGCGCTACTGACAAATAAAAACGGAAGCTCTCATCTATCAGGATTATCACCCGCTGGAATTAGCACAGTGTCTACTTAAGCAGACCTGTTGCTGAGGTTTCATAAGGCCAGTCCCTCCACCTCTCTGGATAAGAAATATTTTTTTATAACCTTATCAATCCATTCAATAACTGTCAAGATAATTCTGTTTTTTTTTAAAAATTATCTATTATAGAAATACAAAAAATAGAGTATTTCTATAACTGCAACCCACTCCTTCTTGGGTATTATTTAAAAATCGAACATATAAAACTTCATTTATTTATGATACGGTTCACAAGCACTTCCTCAAAATTTTATGCACTTCTAAATATCTTCTTATTTCTTTGGCTATGGGGTCACCATACATAACCAGCAACTCAGGAGATTTTAATACCCTCAAATATCAAAAAACGTTATCTTTTCTAAACAAGCTAAATTAGAAAGGATGATGTTTTCTTATGAATCTCTCGATTCAAGATGAATTACTACCATTTGCAGAAGAATTACAACGATATGTTAAACCTGTATTCTTAGAAGAACTTGCAAGAGAAATAGGATTTATAAAGTGAAAACGTAAGTTTTCTGGATCAGACTTAGCTGCTATTTGCATTTGGATTAGTCAACGGGTGGCAGTGATTCCTTGGTTCGATTATGTAGTAGGCTTCATGCAGCGATAGGCACTTTATTTAGCCCTGAGGGCTTAATATACGTTTAAATGCTATAGCAGTTTTGTTTTTAAAACATATTTTTTTACTGTTAGAACAAAAGATATGTGAACAAACACAAATTTCTAACCACCTTTTCTCTTATTTTCAACGAGTCCGTATCCTAGATGCCACCGTATTTCAAGTGCCAAATGCTTTAGAGAATGTATATCTAGGCTCAGGAGGGTGTGCCCAAACAGCTGGAATCAAAATTCAATTAGAATATGATCTGCACAGTGGAGAATTTCTTAACTTTCAAGTTGGACCAGGGAAAAAAATAAAAGAGCCTACATCTCCAATTACTTAGTAATTGGAGATGTAGGCTTTATTTTTCAATGTCTATTTATAGTTATTTATATTTAACGTTCCGGGTAAAGTTATGGTTTAAATTGTGGCAGATGTATGCTACAAATCACATTTATAGAAAGACGTGAAAATAGTAATTAATTTTATAGTGTTAGGGGTCTTGTCACACATCCTTAAGTTGATGGATATGTGACAAGACCCCATGACCATCAAGATAAGTTCCTATAATACCCTAAAAACGAAAAATTTATCTCTCCACAGTCATTCTTCTTTTTTTCAACGCTAATTAATTATTGAAAATTATACTTAAAGTGTGGATGTTAAAAAATTTAATGACTATCAATACTTCATAAAAGTAATTGTAAATTTTGTAAATGAATGTTTTTGGCTTTCTACTTTAATAAATCCGTGATGAGCTTCGATAATTGATTTTGCTAGTGCTAAGCCAATTCCAATAGATCCTTCTTTTTTAGAATTTTTTGCTTTGTAAAATCTATCGAATATATATGGCAAATCTTCTGATGCAATACCTTCACCAAAATCTCGAATTATAATTTCAGTATGAATAGGAGAGTTTGTGACTTCAATATAAATAGAACTATTATCATTTGAATGTTCAATGGAATTCTTTAAAATATTTAATAAAGCTTCTTGCATCCAAATACTGTCATGGAAAAGTGATATTTTTTCATTGGTTTTTAAATGTATGTTCATATTTTTTTTATTTAATTTACTGTTCAAACTAGCAATGACCTCATAAATTGTATCAATAATATCAGAATTTTCTTTTTCAAATAGTATTGCCCTAGCATCTATTTTTGAAACTTTTAATAAATTATGTATTAAAAAGCTGATTCTTGAAATTTGAACTTCATTATTGTGTAAAAAATGATATTGCTGTTCATTTAATTTACCTTGTAATAAGATATCGTTGTTCACTGTTAGTGTTGAGAGTGGTGTTTTTAGTTGATGAGAAATATCTTGTAAAGTTTGAATTAAAAATTGTTTCTCTTCCAATAAATTATGCATACTTTTTCTAATAACATTTTTCAGTTTAAGAAAAGAATTAGCGAGTTTTGCTAGATCTCCTTCTCTATTTTCCTTTATATCAATGGTGTAATCACCTTCAATAATTTTATTCGCTGCAGCTGTTACATTTCTAATTTTTAAGAAAAAAGATTTATATTGTAAGTAATTTAGAAAAATTAGGATTAAGCTGAACCCTATTGCTCCAAGGAACATGTATATATTGTTTTGGGATATATGTTTATTTAGATAAGGAAAAAGTCTTGAATCCAATTCAGCAGATAGACCATATTGATTTAATAGCATTTCTCCATCGCTGGCATAATCTTTTTTATTCGCTGTATCATTTGTAAGTGCTTGTATTATTTCGTATTCATTTTCTGGGTTTTGTGTAATTAGTTTTCCGGTAATTTCACTCCAAATAGTAATATAATCATTTTTTAAATGGTCATATAGAATATGAACTGTGATAACTTGATATATAATAAATAAAAAAGAGATTAATGCTAATGTAAGTATATTAATTTTTATTTCTCTATTTATCATTAAATTACTCCTTACTGACGTCTTTATTCCAGAAATATCCGACACCTCTTTGTGTAATTATACAGTTAGGATTTTGTGGAGTATCCTCAATTTTACTTCTTAATCTTTTTACATAAACAGAAAGAGTATTTTCATCGAAAAACACTTCACTTTCATCTACTATTTTTTTCAATATCTCATTTCTTTGTAACACTTTATGAGGATTAAGCATTAGCGTTAATAAAAGTTTGTATTCTAAATGTGTTAAATTTATACTTTTCTCATGCTTAAAAGCTCTGGCCGCCTCAACTTCAAGCTGTATATTTCCAGACCTCAATATAGTATTAGAAGCTGTTTTAATTTTTTTTCTTAATTGTACCTTTACTCTAGATAATAGCTCTTTTACCCTAAAGGGTTTTGTTATATAATCATCTCCACCAATTTCAAGGCCCATTACTACATTTGCCTCCTCATCTAGTGCTGTGAGAAAAATAATAGGTATATCACCTTTTCTTTTAAGATAGGTACATAAATCATACCCATTTCCATCTGGGAGTCCAACATCTAATATGGCTAAGTCAAATTTATTATTTTCGTATTGGTCTTTTGCATCTTGTACAGTAGAAACTCTTATAACCTCAAGTCCTTCTCCTTTTAGAGTAAACTCAATAGCCATTCCTAGATCGTTATCGTCTTCAACGAATAATACTCTATCCACAGTATCTCTCCTCATTTGTCTTTGATTATGGCAGTATTTTAGATTATGACAGTTATTTTACACGTTGATTGGCTAATTTAAAATAGTTTAGTATGGAAATGGACTTTTAGAGGCTTTTCTGAGTATAAGCATAATACCCAAATCGGCTTTCAGCTTTTCAACACATAATGAGATACAACAATTATTTAAAGCGGAATATTTACATAATTCATACATGTTCTTGCTTATATTATGAAAAACCTTGTAATAGAATCTTGTTGAAATTGTCCGTTTTTATAAAATCAGTAATGTTTTATTTAAGTTAACTTAACTTATACAAAAATGTTAAATGAAAATTGGATTCGCATTAATTATGTAAATGAATTTTAAAAACATCTCATTGAGAATAAGAGCTGAATGGGAGCGGATTTTCGAGAATTTGAAAAGTATGTGTGTACTTAAATAAGTGCATAAAAGCCATTTAAGTGTACAATTTTAAAATATATCTTGAGCAGAGTTACGAGTATATAAAAAGTTAGATTTAGTAATCTTACTAAACTGTAAGATTAAAGTATATATAGTAAGACAAGAGTTATTCAATTAGCAATTAAAGACGTCTATACTGGAGGTAATCATTCTTTATTAAGACTTGTAGCATTTTAGTCACTGTTTTATTTAAAGAAGAAAACCACTGTTTTAATCCCAAATTAAACATAGTATATGAGGAGGAAGAAAATGAAAAAGGTAATAGGATTTCTAGCAGTAACAGCAATTTTTATAGGTATAGGGTTTGCTGTAAATCGTTATATAAATGGTCCCTCACAACCGGTAAACGGTATCATGGTATCTGGAACGAAAGAAAATATATCTGCTGTTAAAAATCTGTATAAAGATCAAAACGTACGAACAGCAGATTATAGTTATAAATTGGTCACAGAAATAATAAAACAAGAACTCACTACCGAACAGAAAGAAGATATTAAGAAAGAATGGAAAGAAAAAGGAGAAAATATGACTGAAGAAGAGATGGACAAAGAACTTGATAAATCATCTCTTAGAAAGAAACAATACGCGGTTATTACAAAATCTACAGCAGAAAAATTCTTGAAAAAAGGAATTGTAAGAACACCCTTATCTAAAGAAGATAGTTCAATAACTTCAACCCCGGTAAAAGAAATAAAAGAATTAGCGAGTGAAAAAAATTTATTTTATAGAAAAAAAGCGGAAGATGAGGAAGTTAAGGATGGAAATTTAAATTTAAATGGACAAATGATACCTGTTCAACATATTGAACAAAATAATTGGATTGGCTATTTTTCATCACCGATAGTAATTGTTAATGAGGACACATATAAACAATTAAAAGAAAAAGAAGTAAACCTTTCGTTAATTCAGTTTGCAAAAGAAAATTTTGATTATAAAAATAAAAACAAGGTAAATAAGGTGATCGAAAACATTTCAAAAGTGTATGAAGTGAAAGACGAGAATAGTGAATACGATAGGGATAAAATCTATTTTGTAGAGATTCAAAATTAATCTGTGAAAAGGATGAGTTGTATGGAGGTTGTTAGATTAGAAAATGTAGAAAAAACATATGGAGAGGGAGAAACGCGAGTACAGGCGTTAAAAGGAATTAATCTTTCCATTCATAGGGGAGAATTCGTCACCATAGTTGGAGCGTCAGGTTCTGGTAAAAGTACGTTATTACATATTTTAGGAGGGTTGGATCGTCCGAGTTCAGGAAATGTGTTTATAGGTGGTGAAAATATCTATAATTATAAAGATAATGAACTTTCTATTTTTCGCCGAAGAAAAGTTGGCTTTATATTTCAGTTTTTTAATTTGATACCTGTCTTGAATGTACAAGAAAATATTGCTTTGCCAGCTCTACTGGACGAGGAACAGGTAGATGATCATTACCTGGATGAAATTATACGAACTCTAGGGTTAAATGAAAGACGAGATCATTTGCCTTCTGAATTATCGGGTGGTCAACAACAAAGGGTATCTATTGGTAGATCTCTTATAAATAAACCCGATATTATCTTAGCAGATGAACCAACCGGAAATCTAGATACAAAAAATACAAAAGAAGTTCTGAATTTATTAAAAGTAACAGCTAAAAAATATAATCAGACGGTGATTTTAATTACCCATGACCCTGCTATCGCATCAAACTCTGATCGAATTATAACCATTGCAGATGGCATGATTATTTCAGATAAACAATTAGTGCAAAATCAAGCAAAATGTGGAGGGGAGGAGTATTGATTCGTAGTTACAAACAGTTAAGTCAAAAATATCTCAGAAGTAATATAAAACGTACTCTGCTAACATTAACAGGCATTATTTTAGCATTGGCGCTAATAACAACGATTGGTTTGTTTTTTAATAGCGGATACACTTCGGGAATTGAAAATGCTAAAAAAGGTTCTATGGGTTCCGCAAATATTTCAGTTGAAAATTATAATCAAAAGCTTTTCAATATGATAAAAAGTAATCCGAATATATCTTCTTATGGCATCATAGCTCCAGGAGAGACGCTCAATGTTGATGAAATAGCTGTCTCTTATATGTATGCAGACCAACAAGCATTAAAGCTGTTAAATTCTAGTATACCTGTACAAGGTAAGCTACCTTCAAATGAAAACGAGGCTGTTTTGGAAAAATGGATGCTACCTTACTTCGGACCCAATCTTAAATTAGGCGGTATGTTTACTATTCATGATAAAAAATATAAACTTGTTGGTTTGCTAAATAAGTCTAATAGTACTCAGGAAAATAAAAAAGGTCAATTATTGACATATAAAAATAAGTTTAAAGTTGGAGAAGGTAGCGTATTGATTGAATTGCATAAGTACGCAAACTTTGATGAAGTTGAAAATCAATTTAAATTATTAACGAATAAAGAAAATATAAGAGTGAATGACGGATTAAAGAGAGCCTTAAAGCCTAGTGTGGAGATAATGATGGCAGCAGCTATTAGTATTGGGATTGTTGTGATTTCTACGATTGTTATTATTTACAATGCATTTCAAATTAGTATAGTAGAGCGAATGAAACAGTTTGGGCTATTGAGGAGTATAGGAGCTACAAAAAAACAAATCAGAAAAATTGTGATAAGGGAAGCAACATTTCTTTCAATTATTGCTATCTTTTTTGGGATTATGTGCAGTATATTAGTAGTCTTTTTACTTAATCAAGTACTGATAAACGTACTTAAAAATTCTATGGGATATACAATTAAATTAGATTGGTTAATTATATGTGTAAGTTCTCTAATTACATTGATAACTGTCTATATTTCAAGCTATTTTCCTGCTTTTTTTGCAGGTAGAATTTCACCGTTACTGGCCGTAAGTAGCCGATTAGCTATAAAAAAAGAAAAAATAAAGAAAAAAAAGAGAACAAAGTTAAAGAAACCACTATCTTTTCCCTTAAGTATGGCATTAAAAAATATCCAAAGGAATCCCAATAGATATACAGTTACAATCTTGTCTATTATTATAAGTAGTGTACTGTATATTACGTTTACGTTTCTCATAGATACTGTCATTCAGCGTAAACAACCGGAAATTCAAGCTCTAAAATCGGACATATCAGTTACGCTTAATTCAAATTTAGACAAGCCTAGCATAGATCGTATGAGTCGAAATATTTATAAAGTCAATAATGTAGAGAAGCTGTACAAGCAATATCAGGCAAATGATTTTTATACGAAAGTACCAAAAAATAAACAAATTAAAGAATTACAAGGAAATGAATCGCTGTATCAAAAAGTAAAATATAATAATCAAACTGTAGAAATTATGAAAACACAAATAAAAGCATACGATGAGAATAGTTTAAAGAAACTAGCTGAAAATGTAACTAGTGGAAGAATTGATATTTCAAAATTAAATCGTGAAAAAGAGGTTATTTTAGTAAAACAAGCTGCAACGAATGATATGAATACAAGTAAAAAATATATAGGTTCTCTAAGCACTTTTCAGGTAGGGGATGAAATCCAAATAACAAGTCAGCAGGAAAGAAAATCTACAGAGGAAATCTCCTACAATGAAGAAAAACTGGAAACTTTAAAAATAGCTGCAATTGTAGAATTGGATATTTTTAATATGAGCAGAGTGATGGATACCATAACTTTTATTACTAGTGAACAAATAGCTGAATATATTACACCATCTCCACAAAAATTATCAGGTTTTGAAATTGATTTAGAGAATCAATCTCAGGCTGATGCTACAATTTTAGATATACAAAAGAAACTGGGTGGAGATGCATCTATAGATGTACAAAATAATATTGTTCAAAGTAATTTTCATACAGACAATGTACTTTATATAAAAATATTAGGGTACGGATTTATAGCTGTTATTACACTGATTGGTTGTGTGAATATTTTAAATACCATTACAGTCAGCATCATTATGAGAAGAAAAGAACTAGCTGCTTTAAAATCGATTGGTATGTCGCAAAAGGATTTAAAAAAGATGATTACTTATGAAGGGCTCCTGTACGGTCTCTTTGGAAGTATACAAGGAATCTTTTTCGGCTGTATGCTTTCATATATTCTTTATATAGCGCTTTCGAATATGGTGTCTTTTGAATTGATTATTCCTTATCAATCTATCTTTACCACATTTATAACTGCACTGTTGATTAGTTATGTAGCGGTACTAATACCACTTGGGAAAATTCAAAAGGATAATGTTATAGATGTAATTAGAGAAGAATAACAGTAGTCATAACAATATATTGTTCGTGAAATACAATGCCTGTAATTTTTAGAGTGGAATATAAAGGGTTTGTAAAAGAAGGTTAGACAAAGTTAAAGCTTTATCAAGGGAAGGTAATTTCTTCTTTTGGTAAGCTTTTTTTTGAGATAAGGGATAGTTTTAAAATGTATAAAATAGAAAAAGCTTCAGAAAAAGATAAAGAATAGTTAAATGAAATCAAAAGAATTAGAACTAAATGAAAGGTGAAAGTGGACACATTGTTAATGTTAGTTCATAAAAGGGTATCACCACATGTTTATCAAGCTAATATTTTAAAGAGTCTCCGAAAGAAATAGAACAGTATCTTGTAAAATAAATGCTCCTTTCAAGTGGCTTTTTTTATAGGGGAAATATAAAATTTCACGTATCATAATGTTTAATAAAAAACTAAATACCTAATTAATAGTCTACATATAATCTTATGTTGAATTAATCCGCTAAATAGATACTGTATTGTTTGTTTTGAGAAGATTAGCAAATAATTTAGTACGAGATGCTGAATTATAGGGTAAAAAAGAAAAAGGACGCTTAGCTTTAAAGGTCTAAACGCCAAAATGAATAGATAAAATATAAGTACATAGAGGGGAGAGTGATTCCCCGACTCATTATGAGTATATCATAGAAATAGATTATAAAGAAAAATAAATAATAATTAGACTTGTTAAGTGGTGGGGGGATTTTGAAGAAACTTACAAATGAAAAAATTGTACTGCTAAAGGTAAATATAGGGGTACTGCCAAGATACATGTAATTTTGAGTCATAGGCTTACTTTTATTTTGAAACATAATCAAATCGGGGTTTTTTCTATAATTTTTAAACTTATTATAATACACCCTAATCATACAATTAAAACAAAGTATTTTCAGTAGCTAACTAATGAATGATTAAGGTTGCTTGTGCTTTATTTGGATAGATACTAAATTTATATGCTTTATTGATCATCATTCCTTTCACACCCATTTTGATATGTACCTATTATACAACAAACGTACATTCGAATGATATTGAAGTAACAATGTAAGTATGTCGAACAATTAAGATGACTTCCTGCCATCCCTTGTCCGAAGCCAATTCATCTCCCACCTACTCATTTCACGTTCCTTGAGGAAGGAGTCTTCTTGGCTAAAATGATAA
The DNA here is from genome assembly GCF_008923725.1 of Bacillus sp. CH140a_4T. Lineage (GTDB taxonomy): Bacteria > Bacillota > Bacilli > Bacillales > Bacillaceae_G > Bacillus_A. The sequence continues at coordinate 577,460 of NZ_WBPF01000005.1, read as the reverse complement.
AAACTACGATACCTTTTCTGTGGAATCCTAGGAAAAGATGACGCTATTATCTCCCAATAACTTAAAAACTTAAGCTATAAGAGAAAAAAGAATGAAGTATTCTGATGGTAGTAAATGACTTAGCGGTGTCAATGTATATATGACAAATCCGCCTATAGCTATTTACTTTCTTGAATTTTACATAATATTAATTTTTTGTGAATTATTACTCTGTAATTAATTAGATTTAATGTATTATTCACACGAAATGACAACCTTTGTGTAATTTATTTGATTTGTAAGACAGTTAGGAATACTAGATTAAAACATAAATACACGTTTTTGATAGATATTTTATAAAGTTGTATTTATATGTGTCATAAAATAACATCTAAATATAATTATAAACAGAGTAAAGGGAGGGCTATGTAAAAAGTAATAAATACAAGTTCATGAACTATTTTTGCACGTAAACACATGCTAAAGAAATGAAAACTTTTAAATTTATCAAGGAAATGAGAGGGAGATACTATGGGGAATAAATCAAAGCATAAAACCAAAAGAATACTTGTAGCTACTGCAACATTAACTATACTTGCTTCTGGAATGGCTTCTTCACCAGATGTCTTTGCAGAGGAAATGCAGCAACCAAAAAAATTATCAGCATCACTGCAAGGTGAGAATTCAGTTAAATCAGAAAATAGAACGTATACAGTCCCAGGGAAAGGGGATGTCGAGGGACTGAAACAACAGGAAAGAAAAAATATGGCATTTAGCCCATATGAACCCACTGGTTTATATGCAAAACCAAATGAACAAATAACGATTAATGTAGAAGGTAATCAAGATATTCAGGTATATATTGGAACGTATTCGTATGATGCTTCCTGGAGAGAAGATTCTAAAATAAAATCATTTACATTAAAACCTGGTATAAACACGATTCAATCTCCAAATGGGGGGATGATTTATTTTTATAATAAACAACAAGGTGGCACCATTCGAACAACAGTCACAACAGGTGGAACGACTATGCCTTTCTTTGAATTAGGAAAGCATACGAAACAAGATCTAATAAACATGCTGGACCAATATCCTAATGCACATGCAGTGGAGTTAAAAGGAGAACGTGTATTAATTACAGCCAGTCCTGCACGTGTTAAGAAATATTTGTTGGGTTCTAATACAGATCCTGTACAACTCTTAAAAAAGATGGATGAAGCTACTCGAATTCAAGACAAAGTAGATGGATTATCCGAAGAACAAGTAGATAAACATTATGTTCATTACGTAGAGGAAAATCATTCTCCGGATTATTATATGTATGCAACTTCTTATCGAACTGCATATGTAGAAGATGCAATTCAATACGTGTTAGATATTGATAAATTTGTAAAAGATGGCTGGGGTCCATGGCACGAGGCAGGACATTTGAGACAACAATCGCCCTGGAAGTTTTATAATATGACAGAAGTACAAAATAATATATACAGCCTTTCTGTAGAAAAAGCATTTAATCAACCATCCAATTTAGAGAAAAGTGGAATTTATCCAAAAGCGTTTCAATATCTAGAACAAACGAATAAAAATTATGATGAAATTAGTGATGTTTTTGTTAAGCTTGTTATGCTTTGGCAACTACAGTTAGCATATGGAGAGGATTTCTATCCTAAATTGCATCAATTGTATAGAGACATGCCTTCAAATGAAATTCCACAAACTGATGAAAATAAAAAACAATTATTTATGATTTCAGCATCAAAAGTAGCCAAACAAAATTTGATTCCTTTCTTTGAGAAGTGGGGATTACGTCCAAATAATGATACCATCCAAAAAGTGGCTGCATTAGGATATCCAATTTTAACAACAGAAATTTGGAAGGGTACGGATTCTAATCCAATTAAACCAGATATGCCTAATGGAAATAATATTTTAGAAGGAAAACAGTTTGCATGGTCACTAAAAGGAATTAGCGATTTTGAGTTTGCTAAAATCAATTTCAATAAGTCGACAGAAGAAATGCAAATCGACTTAAAAGCAGGCATACCGCATCATTATTTTAATGAAACATACTCGAGTATTAAAGTACAAAATGCATCAGGAAAAGTAGTATATAAGAAAGATATTTATGGAAACAAACAGCAAAATGCTGAATCACAAACGGTACCAGTCAAAATAGGAGGTTATATCGAGTTAACACATTTAGAAGGTGTGCATAGAGCTACTTTTATGAATGTCGATAATAGTAAACAAGAGAGCTTTGGGAAAAAAGCCATATACGAAGTTACAAAGGATGGCCTGAAGAAAGTAAACCAAATTGTTAATCCGAAACCAGATACAGAAGCTCCCACACAGCCACAAGGATTATCCGCAAGCAATGTAACTGCTAACAGTGTAGAGCTAAAATGGAATCCTTCTACAGATAATGTAGGTGTAAAAGAATATCAGGTATTACGTGATGGACAACTAATTCAGACGGTACAAGGAACGACGTTTACTGATCAAAACTTAACAGTTAATAAGGAATATAAATATGCAGTGAAGGCTGTAGATGCAGCTGGAAATACATCAATTCAAAGTAACATTCTGCCGGTAAAAACAAAAGATCAAAATGCATCTTATGAGAAATGGGATCCAAAGAAGGCGTATACAAAGGGAGACAAAGTAGAACATCAAGGGAAAGTATATGAAGCTGTTCAAAATCATCAAGGAAATGGTGACCAAAATTGGATATTTGCATTATCGTTATGGAAACCACTTACAATCAAGTAATATGTAAGAATCAGATGTGAAGATAGAACAACATAAATTGGGGCAGTATTTTAAAGAATTACTGGATGTTGCTTGAATTTTGATAGATTTATCTACTAAGTTATTATTCAATAATAAAAATTAGAAAAGGAAGTAGATTAGTGTGATTAGTCAGAAAACTAAGGGAAGTTTTAATAAAGTTATTATAATTACCGCAGCATGTAGCATGTTTTCTATGTTTGGAACGTCTATTTCGCACTCTAGAGCCGAAACACATTCAGCTGCTCCAGCAGTTTATGTGAGTCCCCAAAATATACCTGCCTCAGATATTATTAGTATAGACTGGTCACCAGTTCAGACTGCACCTTATACGTATTGGGCTGTACACAACTGGAATGCAGGTGGTGAAGCTGGAGGATATGCTGGTTTTCAACAACAAAGTGGGTATGATGAAAATGGAAAACGTACATTACATTTTGCCTTATGGGATCCAATTTCCTCTAAAGAAGCAATAAAGGCCGAATACTTATCTCCGAATTCACAAGCTGGACCCTTTGAAGGAGAAGGAACAGGAATGAAGATTCAAACAACTTATGGTTGGAAAGACTACAATTGGTACAGAATGACAATGCGTTCATGGCAAGAAGATGGTCATACTAAATTTGGACAATGGATGAAAGATGTAACAAAGAATAAATGGCACCTAATTGCAATTATGGACTTTCCGGTTGCTAATGTTGCATTTAATCATGGATTAGGAATGTTTCAGGAAGACTGGGCTGATAGTGGACAGAATGTTCGAGAAGCGCGCCTAAAAAATGGTTATAGCCGAAAGTTAGTAGATAGACAATGGAGTTCTTGGAATAATCAAAGTATTTCTGGAACGCATGATAATGCTTATCAATATGATGGAGGAGCTACTTCAGAATATGTATGGGTCAAAGCAGGAGGTAATACGCAGTCTACCATTGGATCAGGAAAAACATTCACGCTAAATCAACCTACTCAACCTGAAATAGGAAAAATAGATTTTGATATCCAATCTATATATTATGAAAATGAAAAATTAAATGTATCTTGGAAACTAAAAGAAAATAGTACACCGCAATTTAAGGGGAAAATTGAAATTTATAACAATGAAAATATGACGGGCCAACCTATTAACGTAATTGATGATATTAAATCTTATCAAAATGGAATCAATCAATCTATATTATTACCAACAAATGCTTATGCAAAAATTGTATTAACGGATTTATTTGATCAAACTGTTGAGAAAAAGGTACAAATCAAAAATGAATCTCCAAACATTTTTGAAGGTAACGAATTTGCATGGTCGCTGAAAGGGATTGGAGATTTTGAATTTGCGAAAGTAAATTTAAATAAATCAACAGAAGAAATGCAAGTGGACTTAAAAGCAGGTATACCACATAACTACTTTGATAGTACATACGCAAGTATTAAAGTGCAAAACACATCAGGTAAAGTGACCTATAACAAAGAGATTTATGGAAATAAGCAACAAAATGCTGAATCACAAAAGGTACCAGTCAAAGTAGGAGATTATATCGAGCTAACACATTTAGAAGGTGTGCATAGAGCTAATTTTACGAATGTCGATAATAGTAAACAAGAAAGCTTTGGAAAAAAAGCCATATACGAAGTTACCAAAGAAGGTCTGAAGAAAGTAGAAAAAATGCCGGAAGCAACAATTTTAGATGGAAATCAATTTGCATGGTCATTAAAAGGATATAGTGATAGAGAAATTGCAAAAGTAGATTATGATAAAACGGCAGAACAGATGAAGGTAAAACTAGAAGCAGGTATACCACATTCCTACTTTGCTAGTACGTATGCGAGTATTAAGGTCCAGAATTCTTCTGGCAACGTTCTGTACAATAAAGAAATTGTAGGAAATAAACAACAAAATGCTGAAAGCCAAACTGTGCCCGTTAAAATAGGGGATTACATTGAACTAACTCATATAGAAGGGGAAGCAATAAAGGAAAAAACGCGAGCGACTTTAATTAACCTTGAAAATAACAAAAATGAAACCATTGGAAAAACAGCAAGGTATCAAGTTACAAAAGAAGGCCTGAAGAAAGTAGAGAAAATGCCAGAAACAACGGTTTTAGATGGAAATCAATTCGCATGGTCATTAAAGGGATATAATGATCGAGAAATCGCGAAAATAGAATATAACAAAACAACAGAGAAAATGCAGATTAAATTAGAAGCGGGTATACCCCATTCCTATTTTACTAGTACGTATGCAAGCATTAAAGTTCAAAACTCATGGGGCAATATCTTGTACAATAAAGAAATTGTAGGAAATAGACAACAAGCTTCTGAAAGCCAAACCGTTTCAGTCAAAGTAGGGGATTATATTGAATTTACTCATATAGAGGGAGAAGCACAAAAGGAAAAGACACGTGCCACACTTACTAATCTTGAGAATAGTAAACAGGAATTTGTGGGTAAGAAAAAAACATATCAAGTTACTCCTACGGGATTATTAATAAAATAGATTAAAAGGATGTCTAAAAAAATAGAATTTTTTTGGACATCCTTTTTTATTATTAAAAAGTGTTAATTATTGATGGAAAGACCGCATTTTGTATTGTTTTTGTTGAGGAAAGAGTACAGGTAGTATGAAGAGAAAATAGATTTTCCCAATTAAAAGAATATGTTATTAAAAGTAAAAACTCCTCTTTAATTTGAATAAATAGATATATTATAATAATATATCCATTCGGTTTAAAAGATGTAAAGGGGGGAAACGGTATGCTATTAATTAGGTACGGGAATCGGAAACGGATATTTTAAACGTGCATGAAGTAAGAGCAGATTTTGAATTAACGGAAATGGATAGATGACAAGTGGGAGGTTTAGTACATAAAGTCAAAAATGACTTTCCACCAGATTTTATATGGGCAAGTACATTAAAGAGGGCGCGAGAAACTGATGAAACATTTATAAAAGTTTAAAGGGCAATGGATGTACTTGTAACGTATTTTTGATTCGAAAGGCAACACAATCGATTTTTGTCTAAACAAAACAAGAAATCAAAAGGCTGCAAAGCGCTTTTTTAGGAAAGCTTTGCGGCCTTTTTATGTTTCAAAGCCACGTGTAATAACAGTCGATAAGAATCCGGCTTATTCTATAGCAATTGAGCAGTTGAAAAAAGAAAGAGCATACCTGATGGTATGCAACTTAGACAACAAAAGTACTTGAATAATATAGTAGATGGACTTGTAGCATAAAAATACGATTCCGTTAGGAATATATATTTTATTCTCTTTTACTTTGTTTTTGCACCAGAAACAAAATACAAAGGGAGCAAGAAGAGCTACGTAACCGTCAAGAAAAAATAAAGAAAGAGGAAGAAGAACGACAACGTATTCAAATACAGAAAGAGCAGTTATATAGAAAAAAGAGCTATGGAACAAATGAGACTTGTATCATGTCTATCTATTGAAACCATATTAAAAGTGAGGGTAGTTTTATGTTTATTCAAATAAGTTTGAGGTGTGGAAATGGAACAGAAGTTTATTGAAAAATGTAATCATGATGAGCTTGACTATGTTATTAAAGACTATTGGCAAGATGTATGGAATTATTCATTTATTATTACGAAAGATCCACACTTATCAGATGACATCACGCAAGATGTCTTTATAAAGGTTTTTAAACATTGGCACTTGTTTCGAAAGGAGTCATCTATTAAAACGTGGATATTAAAAATCACAAGAAATACGGCAATAAACTATTTGAAATCCTCTTATTTTAAAAGGATATCTTTAGTGGGTTTTTTTAGTGACGACAAGCAGTCTTCCTCGGCAGAACAAGAGTTTTTTAAGCAAGAGGAACTAAATGAAGTGTGGGATGTTGTATTAAAACTACCTAAAAAACACCGTGAAATACTAATATTGGACGCGAAATATGAATTATCTTATGAAGAAATGGCTGAAACATTAGGTGTATCAATTGGAACAGTCAAATCTAGATTAAGTCGAGCGAGAAGTAAAGTTTCAAAACTAATAGGGGAGGGTAGAAGTGATGAATAGTAAAAAAAATCCTGACTGGTATAGTAAATTGAAAAAAGGCCCAATGGAGCATCGGAAAGATGAAGAAGAATTTATTTATAAAATAAAGCAATCGGTATATCAAAATAGTGAAGTAGATTCTGTAATAAATAAGAGACCATTTCGTAAAAAAGCATTGCCTGTTGCAGTTGTTTTGGTTTGTACAATGTTATTTTTTATTGTTCAACAACCTGGGCTTGATAATAATAAATCACCGGTACAAAGTAGTACACAAATTAAGCCGAATACAAAAGATGAGTCTGCTCAAGATCCATCATTAAAACAATTTATGAATGATTTATATCAAAGCACAAATTCAAAAAATGAAAATGATTTGTATAGAGCATTAAATGATGAAATTCTATTTAAAGGGAAGAGTTATAAGAAGGATGAATTGAAGTTTGATGAAGACATTTTTCATGAGTTGCAAGTTGCTCTTACGATGGGGGGAGAATTTGCAAATGATACAAAGAAAGTATATAAAGTACCAAGTGGAATGACAGAAAGTAACCAATCAAAGCGAGAACATTTTATATATGTAACTGTTACTGGAAATAAAACGAAAATTTTAGCTGAACCAAGACGAGAATCACAAGTTTTATATGAAGTATCTAATGAAATGGTAAAAGCTTGGATTCCAGAAAAAGAGCAGAATGATGGATATATAAAAATATCGACATTTAAAGGTAATACCGGGTATGTACAAAAAGAGTATGTTTTAACTGATATTAAATATTCATTCGTGTTCGAAAAGGATCATGAAGGCATGTGGAAAATAATAGATATAGATTCTTTATGGTAAAAGGGGAAGGTTCACTTTAATGAACCTTCCTCTTTGTTTTTATTTTCTTATTGAAGTGTATGCCAGAACTCTAAAACTTCTGCTGTAACGAGAGCAGCGATGTTTTTTTCTGAATTACTACCAGGAATAACGACAGAAATGGCGATTTGTGGATCTTCGGTAGGAGCATATGAAATGAAAAGTGAATGATTTATCATTCTTTCTTGCTCATTCGGAGAACCGGTATTACCCGTTTTACCTGCGACATGAAAGGGTAAATTTTTAATCTCCTCTATATTTTGACTCATTCCACCTTGCACGACACTCCAAAATTCCATAGGATAACGATTTGAACTTTCTAAAATTGGTTTAAACTTTTTTGTTTCCTTACCATCCTGACTTATAATAGCACTTACGATTTGAGGTTTATACTTATCACCTTTACTTGCCAAAGTTGCTGCATATTGAGCCAGTTGAAGAGGGGTATGCACTTCATTTCCTCCCCAAGAGGCATTTAATAAAGCGGAGATTCCCTTTTCAAACTTATTAGATGGATGGAATTCATATTGTCCGTCTTCTTCAAAGGGTAAATCAATCCCGGTTTTAGAACGTAGGCCGAATTGCATTAAATAATCTGTCCATATATGTGCCACTTTTTCTATATTCCCATTATTTTGGTTGAATAAGGGCAGAGCTACTTTTGCTGTCATAAATGTGTTAGATGAATTAATGATAGCCTGCCTTGGTGTAATCTCACCTGTTGGCGTTCCAGGTGCATTCGTAATGTTATTTTGATTATCATACTGAAAAGTACCCTTATCTAAATAAGTATCTTCAGGTTGAAAAAGCTTTTCGTTTAATCCAATTAGAATAGTAAGTGGCTTTATAGTAGAGGCCATATTTACATAAGATTCACCATACTTTAATTTTTGAATTGCTTTATTTTGCGAAAGTGATTTAAAGTTTTCATCTTTAGATGATACATGTGTATGTAATGTATTTGGATTAAATACTGCCGAGTTGGCCATAGTTAAAATTGCGCCAGTTTTTACATCAGTTACTACAACATAACCAGCTTTAGCATCAGGTATTTTCTTAATTTGAGATCTTAATGCTTCCTCGGTTTTTTGCTGCAATTTCGAGTCTAAAGCTAGCCGGATATCTTTTCCTCTTTGTACTTTTTGAATGTTCCATGAGAATTTTTTATTATTCATTTTAAAAATTAGAGTTTTTCCGGGTTTTCCTTTTAAATCATTTTCATATTGAAGCTCAACCCCACTTTTTCCAACAGGTCCATACTTAGAATTAAGGTCATTTTCTACATATCCAATTAGCTGTGAACCAATTTCTTGTTTTGGATAATATCGAATCCATTCATCTTTAATTATTACATTATTGGGTTTATTCTTGTTTATGAATGTAAGTTCACTCTCATTTATGTCAGAGTATAATGGTATATCATTCATAGTCTGCTTTTTACAAGATTGTTGTAATTGTGATTTTATGTCCTCTGCAGAAATGTCATGTTGAAACTCGTTTGAAAATTGATTGAAAAAAGCTAATGTGTCTGAGGTATCTTGATTCGATAGCTTTTCATCATTAGAAGTGCAATATAGAGACTTCACTTTCTTATTTGTAGCTAGTATGACCCCATTTTGATCGGAAATTTTTCCTCTTTCAGCTGAAGAAGTTGCGATAGTAATTGAAATGAAGTTGATTTTTATTAAAAGTAGTAAAATCAAACCTACAATAGAAAGAATCGCAAAAAATTTCCATCTTTTTATATGTAACATATAACCCTCCCTTATGTAGTCTATTTCATCTTATAGTTAATTATTTTTTTTGTAAATGTGGAACAATTTTATTATTTAGGTTATCTATTAAGTATTACAGCATGAAGAAAGGAATAGTTAGTATGAAAAATTACTAGCAAGTCTATTGATAAGTTTAATATGAGTCATTATACAATTTAGCATTTCTAATGTAAGCAAAAAAAATAGAGAGAAAAACAAGATAGGAGATTTATCAATTACTAGGCTGTACCCCATGCCCATCAAGCTAATATTTTAAAGTACCCCCTAAACAAAAATTTGTGTTTTTTGTAGTATCAAAGTTCATTTTTATCGTTTTAGGGGTAACCTGTTCTGTTAAGTTGATGGATGTGTGACGCTACTCCAATTAGTTCTTTAAAATCATTCATGTTTTTACTTTTGTTTAATATTTTTATCTAATTTGTCTTTTATTACCATCATGGAAACACGAATTTCATTAATCTCACTATCACTTAGTCCATTAAACAATTGATTTATTTGTTCATCTGACTGAATATGAATTATATCTAGTAGTTCCTCTCCTTTTTTTGTCAAAAAGAGCAAGTTTTTTCTGCTGTCTTTTATTGAACTTCTTTTTTCTATTAATTCTTCCTTCTCAAATCTACGTAAAATTCTGCTCATATAGCTTCTATCAATATTAAGCTCTTGTACTAGATTATTCGCAATACACTCTGTTCTTTCGCTTATTTCAAATAGTATTCGTGTTTCGGTTAATGAGTAATCTGTATCTAGAATCTGGTTATTAAATAAATCAAGTACCTTTGTATAAAATCGGTTGAATTGTCTGATTTCATAAATAATTTTTTTATCCATAGATCCTCCTTTTGTTGACTAAGTCCACATTTAATATTAATATAACTGTACCCTTGAAATATGGACTTAGTCAACATTTTAGGGTTGCCATTTTCAAAAATCTATCGCAATCTTTATTAAAACCTAATTGAAGGAGATCGTATATGATTATTCGAGAAATGAAAAAAGAAGACAATGTAAAAGTAAAAGAAATTATACAAGATTCATTAAAATCACTTGGATTAGCGCTTCCTGGAACAGCTTATTTTGACCCTCAGCTTAACGACCTACACCAATATTATAATAATCTAAAACATGCGAACTATTGGGTAGTAGAAATGGAAGGAGAAGTTGTTGGTGGAATTGGTATAGCACCGTTTAACGAACATGAAAAAGTTTGCGAATTACAAAAGTTATACTTAAGTCCAAAAGCACAAGGTTTAGGGATTTCCAAGAAACTAATGGAAACAGCTTTGTCATTTGCCTCTAAACATTATGAAAAGTGTTATTTAGAAACAATGCATGAATTAAAAACTGCATGTCTATTATATGAAAAATTTGGATTTATACTTTTAAATGAACCACTACCAGGTTCTGAACACTCCACTATGAATGCATGGTATATAAAAGCTTTTTAAAATGAGGTGTAGTAAACGCATCTATTAAAAGAAAAGTATTGAAGGAACTGTATTTTGACACAAATACAAACATGAATTTCAACTAGGCAATAAGCAATCAATTGTTTCTCTTAAATTGGCTATTTAAAAGTGATGAAAAAAAAGTTCAAATGTAGCGATAAAAGTTTCGATAAGTCTACAAAATGTAGTGATAAAACGAAGGGAAAACCATAAAAAATAGGCGTATCAAGCACAGTGTTGATACGCCTAGCATCTAAAAATAAATTCTATGATTAGAAGAGTTTGAAGGGTATGGAAATCTTGAAAATGATAAAAAACTAGTTAATTATTTTCCGAAAAAAATATATGATTAATCTAAAAAAGAATGGAGATAAAAATCTCCATTCTTTTTTAGATAGATAATTTAAGCCTTATTTAACAGCATCTTTCAAAGCCTTTCTAGCTTTAAATGCAGGTGCTTTTCCTCCTGGGATATGCATTTCTTCGCCTGTTTGGGGATTGCGCCCAGTACGTGCAGAACGCTCACTTACTTCAAATGTACCAAATCCAATTAACTGTACGGATTCCTCTTTTTGAAGAGATTGTGTAATTTGATCTAGGACAGCTTGTACAGATGCGGTAGCATCTTTTTTAGTAAGTGATGTTTTCTCCGATACTTGGTTAATTAGTTCTGTTTTATTCATTATGAACCTCCATTAAATGATATTTATTAATTTAATTTTATAGTATGTTTTCAAGAAAGGAGCGAATTCTATATAAATATAATATTAAAAAGTTGAAGATACCCTTCCAGTTTTGTAAAAGGGGATTAGGTATTTTTACTGTAAAATCTATACTATATAGATAGTTAAATAAAGGGAATTGTATTGTAGAGAAGTTACAAGTTACCTGGCAAAGAAAAAGCGAAGAATATACATAACTATTTAAAGTAAAATGATTTACTTTAAACATATGGAGATGTTGTATTAGGGGGATATTAAATGAGATTGACAAATCGAGACTACAAATGTAATCTAAACATAAGATTACATTTGTAGTCTTATGTTAATTTAATGATATCCCTATTTCAAGTAATTTATTCCGATATTAAAATAGGGATTGCAAATTTAAGATTACAAATGTAGTATAAACTTTAGGATTACATTTGTAATCAAAGGGAGGAGGAAATTGGAAACGTGAAAAAAATACCTAAGATATCTGAAGCTGAGTTAGAAGTAATGAAAGTCCTTTGGTCAAAATCTCCACAAACAGCAAATGAAGTAATTCAAGCTCTTGAAGGACAAATGGATTGGAATCCAAAAACAGTTAGAACATTAATCAATAGGTTAGTTCAAAAACAAGTTGTTTTTTCTCAGCAGAAAATAGGAAGAACGTACATGTACGGTCCTTTAATCTCACAAGATGAATATTTACAAGTAGAAACTAAATCTTTTATTAAGCGTTTTTACGGTGCTGCTTTGAAACCGTTGCTTGTTAATTTTTTACAAGATGAAAAGCTATCTTCAAAAGAGATCGATGAGCTCAAACGTATTCTAGATGATAAAAGTAATCAAAAAGAGGGATCATAATTATGATAAATGTTTTAATACAAACGTATCTCTCTATTTTTTTTGATTGGCTGTTAGAAACTACTATTATGGCTAGTATATTGGTAGGTTTTATCTTATGTATCAAAGTTTTACTAAGGAATCAATTAACGGCAAGGTGGCATTACGCACTGTGGTTAATTCTGATTGTAAGATTACTTTTACCTTGGTCACCGGATAGTTCTTATAGCCTATACTCCATACTTTCGCATGGATATGTAACTTCTACTTCTCTAATTCAGAAGGAAGCAAATGTTTCTGGTTTAAAAGTGATGAATGAACCTGCGAAGTATACTGTTAATTCAAGTGATTACAATAAATCACCAGTTGAATCGGGTTCCAAACACATATCAATATATGAAATCTGTTTATATGTATGGATGCTAGGTGTTTTTTGTTTAGGGACTTTAACACTAATTGCAAATAGACGTTTATACTTATACATACAAAAGCAACCAATTATAACAGATGAAAGAATTTTAAATATTTTCAAAGGTTGTAAAGAAACGATGTCTATAAAAGAGGATATTCCTTTGCAATTAGCCGGCAAGATTGCTAGTCCGACACTCCTTGGATTTAGAAAACCTAGAATATTATTATGTGAACAGCATATACAACGATTAAATGATAATCAGCTACGGTTTATTTTCTATCATGAATTAGCTCATTTTAAACGTAAAGATGTTGGGGTTAATTGGCTTATGCATCATTTGCTTATACTAAATTGGTTTAATCCAATCCTTTGGTATGCCTATTATTCAATGCGCGAGGATCAAGAAATCGCATGTGATGCATTGGCTCTTACTTTTATTGACTCGGAAGAAAAAATCGAATATGGGCATACAATTATTACATTATTAGAACACTATTCAAATTATTATCAAATGCCTAGTTTAGCAAATCTAAGTAAAAATAAAAAAGCATTGAAAAGGAGAATTGTTATGATTAAAAAATTCAATAAAAAATCGTATCGTTGGTCAGCTTTAGGATTGACAGCTGTATTAGGTATATCTACTTTTTCTTTAATGAATGCAAGTGCTGAGGAGCTTAAAAGTGAATCACAGGCTACAAAAAATAAAATTGAACAAGCCGCTAAACCAGAAGAAATGAATAATCTTGAAAAAAGTAAGGCAGAAGAAGTCGCAAAACAATTAGAAATGGACAAGCTTGAGCAAAGTAAAAAGAACACAGATATTTCAGAAGCAGCAGTACTTAAACTTACCGAGAAACAAAAGCAATATCTTAAATCTAAAGGTCTTCCATTGAAGCAAACTTCTAAAGAATCTGAAGTTACAGGGCTTATGCTAGTTTCTCTAGTGAAACCTATTGATAATGGAGATGGAACAGGATTTCAGCCAGACCATGTTGGAGAAGTTGATATAATTCACGCAGGTGAATATCAAAATAAATATGGAAAAGAAGATTATGTAGCATTTGCTGCATGGGAATAAGTCTAGTTATATTACCAACAATCTAAGATGAATTTATGCTTATAATTAATAGAAAGCGTCATTCTTTTTATAGAAATCTATAGAAAGGATGGCGTTTTTATTTAAAAATGAGTTTCATTTGTTTGCTAAAAAATTTCGGTGAGATATATTTATCCATCAAGAATTATTTGGCAAGCGTATCAAAATATTAATTCTATAGGCAAAAGTTCATAGAACACCAAGACTTGGCTTGAAGGGGATAGTAAGGCAGGTTCTACTTTCATTTGTTAGATACCTCATAGAATTTTATACTAAGAGGCTGTTTTTCTGTACCCTATTAGGGGTCACCATACATACCCATCAACTTAAGAGCGGAAACAAGATAAACTTTCGTTCAAATAAACTACAACACTCTTGAAACACTTTTTATTCTTAAAAATGAGCATGCCAAATAAACCTAGGTAGGTATCATTTTTAGAGATTATGCAGCTTTCTTTTGTTTTCTAAGTCCACTATACTCATAGACAACACCCATAATATCAAAGACTGTTTTCTTCTCATATCGATGAGATTTCCGCCCATTTTTCTGTAGTAGGTGGAATAGACGGATTAGAATCTTTGTTATTTCTTGGGTGTCTTTCTGTATAGCTTGATACAAAAGATATAGATAATCTTGGACCATTCCTATCGCTTTATATTCGCTTAATTCTCTTTTCTTCTTTTGCAAAAGAAGTTGGCGCATTTTAAACATAGTAGAGGAGCAAAGGAAAATAGCGATTAGCTTTCCATATAATTGGCACTCTAATCGTTCCTGTTTTACATTACGATAATGGTCTATTTTGAAGAGTGATTTCCACGTTTTAAAGACAATCTCTATTTGCCAACGCAAAGTATATAACTCATGTACCTGTTCCATCGGAACCCATTCCCAAGGTGTATTCGTCACGTTCACGTTTAATCCCGCTACCATTTTACTTTTCTCCGAGTACGATCTATTTTGGGATTTTTCTTTTTCCGAAATTTTCGCTCGTCGTTTTTGAAGTTGTTTTTCTGTTAATCGATTAAAAATAACACGTGCGAACAGTTGTTGTTTATCACCAATATAAGCATTTTTTAATTCCAATGTTTTTCCAGGTTGTAGTTGGTTTAAAATTTGTTTCACATCGATTTGTATGTATTCCGATTGTTTCTTCATTGCACCATTTTTAAAGTATTCTGGGTCTGGATTTTTCACTTATACATTTGTATTTAATTTCAAACGAGAAATATAGTATGTACCGCGTTGATCCATTTGATCTAAGTCTTCCAATGAAAAATAACCCAAATCACGAATACATAAATCTCCTGGTTGTAAGGTATCTAAGCACTCCGTACCAAATGTTTTGTCATTATTTTTTCCTGGTCCAACTTGAAAGTTAAGAAATTCCCCACTGTGTAGATCATATTCTAATTGGATTTTGATTCCAGCTTTTTGAGCACATCCTCCAGAGCCTGGATATACATTTTCTAAAGCATTTGGCACTTGAAATACGGTGGCATCTAGGATACGAATTCGTTGGAAATAAGAGAAGAAATGGTTAGAAATTTGCGTTTGTTCACATACTTTTTGTTGTAACAGTAAAGAAAAAATATGTTGTAAAAACAAAACTGCTTTTGTATTTAAGCGTTTATTTAAGCCCTCAGGGCTGAGTAGAGTGCCTGTCGCTGCATGAAGCCTACTACATAATCGAACTAAGGGAGCACTTGCCACCCGTTGACTCATCCAAATACAAATAGTAGCTAAGTCTGAGCCAGAAAACTTGCGTTTTCGTTTTACAAACCCAAGTTCTTTTGCTAGTTCTTCTAAAAATACAGGTGTAACATATCGCTGTAATTCTTCCGCAAATGGTTGTAGTTCATCTTGAATCGAGAGATTCATAAGAAAACGTCATCCTTTCTAATCTAGCTTGTTTAGAAAGAATAACGTTTTTTAGTACTTAAGAGTATTAAAATCTCTTAAGTTTATGGGCATGTATGGTGACCCCTAATGCATAAAGAAAAGACACCCAAAGGTGCCTTTCTTCAATTCCTTCATTACGATTATATAAATGTATATAAGTTGTATGTTATATGTCCAATTATTCCTGGGATTATAGAGTTAGTTCTTTTATAAAGTAACCCATCAATTATCCCTGATAAGGTTGCAAAAATAATGAATACAAAGTCATAGTCATGGGCTAAACCAAATAATAAACTGGATATAATTAACCCAGTAAAAAAAGAATACCTGATTTCTAAAAATCTAAGAATAATCCCACGATAAAAGATTTCTTCAAAAACAGGTCCCAATAATACAATTGATAATATAGCAATCATGTATATTGTGAAAGATTGTTCGGGTAATGTTTCTATCCCTAAATTTGTTGCTTGTATATTTGCAGAATCATTTGAGATGAGATTGGTTGCATTAGCCAATAGAATGGTACTTATATTTGCGATCAAAATATATAAATATGTCTTACCTTGATTTAGGGATTTAATGTTAAGTGTAGATAATATTAGATTATAAAAAGGGTTATATTTAAAAATAAAGTAAAGGGTAACTAAAAGTATAGCGAAATCTAATGAAAAATTTTCCAATATCTCCAAACTAGAATTATTGAATGATTGTTTAATTGCATGTGATGAGAATACTATTTTTAATGAAATTCCCAAAATCATTGGTGCAAAAAAAGATATTAATAGTGATCCTAAAATAAATTGCTTCCATGAAATTAGACTTTGATTATGTAAATTAGTCATAGATGTTAAGTCCTTTATATTTTATTGTAGAGTTTTGAGAAATTTGATGAATAATAAAAAAACTATGTTATGAATGTTCATTTTGAATTTTTAGTTATAGTTTAATTATAACTTAAGGTTTGTAAAAATAATAAATTTTAATATTATCTTATATTAAAATTTTCTTCCAGGTGCACCATGTTTATTCCGCATTTTCCTGACGGTACCCCATCGCTATCAAGCTAAGGTTTTGAAGTACCCCCAAAATGAAAATTTTCTTGCTCTGCAGTTAGTTATTTGGAAAAGTCATCTCTTTTTGGTTTTGGGGGTGTTTATTTTTCTTAAGTTGATGGGCATGTGGCGCTACCCCATTAAAAAAAGAAATAGGAGAGAACATCCTATTTCTTTTTATTATTATTATAAAATATAACTGCTAAATCTAAAGTAATGATAATAATTAGAAGTAACAAGTGTATAAGTGCATCAGTTTTACCGTGTAATAAAGACTTTATAAAGACTTTATAAAGAAATTCCATTCTGTTTCATAGGGAGGCTCTGACCAATTTCGTTGCATTCCTAAAGTTATTCCATTTATGAAAAAGATAATACTTAATAGAATTCTTCCAATAAATACGGCAGCTACTTTTAAATTCCAATGCTTTATCTTGATTACATACAGGATTGGAAATAGTATAACTATCCAAAAAATAATAATATAGATTGTATTTACCATTCTTTACTCCTAACAAAATGATTGTTTTTAATATAGGTGAGTTTTCGGATTGAAGGTATGTTTTATTGTTACTAGTTAAAAACAAGGGCTGGAATTCCGGTTCTTTTTCTATCCCGCACAATAAAGCTTTACTTTATCCCGCATTTAACGTGCAGTAAGACCCCCACCTCAAAATTCAGCGAAAGCAAAGAAGTTAGATGGGGGATCAACTGCCCGTAAAAGCCCGATTGGTTTAACTAATAATCAGTGGGGGATGAACAAAACCCCACTGATTAAAGTTTCACTTTATCTCTCCGTTTCAAAAAACTCAATCCATTCTCCATCAGGACCTGCGAAGAATATGTAACGTGTTTCATCTGGTAATGTTTCAATTTCTTCTCCTAGTAAAAAAGTTATTTCGTGTTTCTTGAGTCTTTCGATCTCATCCTCTAATGAATCCACTTTAAAGCAAATGTGATGTACTTTTCCTTCTGCCGGAAGAGAAGAGTTGTAGCCTTCAATGAGTTCGAGTATCGTTTCCTTCGATTCTTCTACACCTAAAAAAGCGAGTTTTAAGTCTGGATTCGGATGCCCCATACGTTTAATGAGTTGTAAGCCAACTACTTCCTCATAAAATGAAATAGATGTTTCTAAGTTTGCGACCATAAGTCCGACGTGTTCAATTCTTCTAACTGGCATGTAGATTCCTTCTTTCTGAAAATTATACACAATATTTTATTGAAAATTAAGAAAATAAGCAAGATAAAAACCTTACAAATTTTAGCGTGTTATATGGTATAGTGAGAAAGTATGTTTGGGGAGAAGGAAGGAGATTATACGATGAATACACCTACTCAAACTCCTTCATTATCGGCAACGATGAAAGAGTGGCATTATGCATTAGCGTATGAAATTAAACATTGGAAAACGATAGGTGGTAGTAAAATTTCTATCATGAACGGTCGTTTTTTATATACAGATTATGAAAGTACAGTATACGTATTTCAGCTTATTTCGGAAGTAAGCTTACCGGAAGGTTCACCAATTCGAATTGAGTTTGATGGTGAGGAAGCGACAGGGGAAGTATTATCTGTACACGGATTAGAAATAGAACTGAAATTAAATGATTATATACAAGGTGAAATACGAGAAGCTGTTTTATACAGTGAACCGTGGCAATTGCTAGAGCAACTACAAGAGCGATTGAAAGAGGCACATAAAGATAAGTTAAAACGTAATCGTATAAAGCGTCTTGTTGATGGGACGAGCAGTCCGAAACATATTGAGAAGATGAAAAATCCGAAAAATGAATTGGCGTATCGTTCGTTTTACAATCCGACAACGTACGTGTGGGGACCGCCTGGAACAGGGAAGTCTTACAATTTATCACGTATTATTTCGGCGCATTATCAAAAAGGAAAATCGGTACTTGTGTTAGCTCATAGTAATGCGGCAGTGGACGTATTAATGAGTGAAGTAACGAAGCAAATTGAGAAGAAAAAGAAATGGACACCTGGCGAAATTGTTCGTTACGGTTATAGTCAACATGAACATATACGAAATCATGAAACATTACTTACGTCGAAGCTAGTTGAAACGACGAACGGATCTTGGGGAGAAGAAAGACTCTATTTAGAAGAGACACGACAAGATCTTCGTGAAAAGATTTTATCATATAAAGCGACTTCTGCTGATAAGAAGCGTATACAAGAGATTGAAAGTGATCTTCGAAAGCAAAAAGCGAAAATTAAAGAAGTAGAAAAAGAATACATTGAAAATGCGAAAGTAATCGGCGCAACATTATCGAAATGTGCCATTGATTCACTTATTTATGAGCGTACATTTGATTTAGTTGTCGTAGATGAAGTGAGTATGGCATATGTTCCGCAAATTGCATTAGCTGCTTCACTTGGAAAACGCATCGTCGTATGTGGTGACTTTTTACAGTTACCTCCAATTGCGATGGCGAATCATGAACTCGTTCGGAAATGGCTCGGGGAAGATATGTTTTACCATGCCGGAATTGTTGAGTCTGTTAATAAATCAGAAGCACATCCAAACCTCTTTATGCTGCAGGAACAAAGACGTATGCATGCGGATATATCGAAGTTTACAAATTCATTTATTTATAAAAATAGAGTATACGATCATCCGTCTGTTTCAGAACGTAAAGAACTTGCGCAATTGCAACCGTTCGCAAATGAGGCAAGTGTTTTATTTGATACGAGTTTAATGGGAGCCTTTTCTTTAAAAGACGCTGCTTCAGGGTCACGTTTTAATATTATGTCTGGTTTAGTAGCGATGCAAATGATGTTAATCGGACTATTAGACGGTGTTCAATCGATCGGTGTTGTTACACCTTACAGGGCACAATCCCGCTTTTTATCAACGTGTATCAGGGAAATATTGCAGAGAACGAAATATCAAAACATACCAGTTTTAGCAGCGACAGTTCATAAGTTTCAAGGGTCTGAAAGAGATATGATTATATTTGATACAGTGGATAGTTATCCGCAAGAACGACCTGGCGTGTTATTCTTTGACCATAAAAACCATCGCCTCGTCAACGTTGCAGTAACGAGAGCGAGAGGGAAGTTCATTCAATTATCGGATTGCCATTATATGCGTAAAAACCTTTCGAGAAAACAAGCGTTATCACAATTAACAGCTCATATAGAACGTCACGGAGATGTGTATGATCGTACGACATCAAGACAATTGTGGGAACGAAAAATTTCGAAACGTTTACGTTGGTTTATGGAAATGAATCTTGAAGAGCCGAAGGGGTTATTGAAAGATATTTTAGCCGCAAAACGAAAAATCATTATTTCACTACCAAGTACAAAGCAAGTGGATAAACGAGTATGGCAAGCGTTAATGCGTACAAATGCGCAAATAACGGTGTATAGTGATGGACCAGTTCCATTGAAAAACGTAAAGTTACAAAGGCAAAATAAAGCATTCCCGTTTATCGTAATCGATGATGAAATCTTTTGGGCAGGCGCACCGCTCACATCACAAATGATATTTGAAGGTAGTACGGAATTTCCGTACGTATGTGCAAGACTGCAAGCACCAGAAACAATTGGTGTATTAAAAGGATTTTTAGATATTCGGTAAATTCGGATAGGAATTCCTTGACTTTTAATCGGAATGAACTTAGAATGAATGTAATTTAATATAATTTTATGAAAATTCTTATCACGAGAGGTGGAGGGACTGGCCCTATGATACCTCGGCAGCGGATTCGTTATGAATACTGTGCCAATTCCAGCAAGGTAACTTGAAAGATAAGAAAGAAGCTCATTTTGACTGTATATGCAGAAGCCTCTTTCTATCTTTTAGAAAGAGGCTTTTTTACGTGAAAATATAAGGGGGAAGAAAAATGGGAGCGACAGGAGTAACGTCACAAAGAAAAATAATTGAAGAGAGCATAGAAAGAAATAAGGAAAAGTACATAGAAACGAGTCACGATATTCATGCGAATCCGGAGATTGGTAACCAAGAGTTTTATGCATCACGAACACTAAGTTTATTACTAGGGAGTGCAGGATTTCAGCTACAGCACAATATAGCAGGACATGAAACAGGTTTTATCGCGCGAAAAAGTTCAGGAAAACAAGGACCAGTTATCGCATTTTTAGCTGAGTATGACGCTTTACCAGGACTCGGTCATGCGTGTGGTCACAATTTAATTGGCACAATTAGCGTTGCAGCAGCAATCGCATTATCAGAAACGCTTGAAGAAATTGGGGGAGAAGTTGTCGTGTTTGGAACACCAGCTGAAGAAGGAGGACCAAACGGTAGTGCAAAAGCGAGTTATGTAAAGGCTGGTTTGTTTAAAGATATTGATGCGGCGCTTATGATTCATCCGAGCGGAAAAACAGCGACAACGAGTCCTTCACTAGCAGTCAATCCATTTGATTTTCATTTCTACGGAAAAACCGCTCATGCTGCAGCTTCACCAGAAGAAGGAATTAACGCATTAGATGCGATTATCCAGCTGTATAACAGCATTAACGCACTTCGCCAACAACTTCCGTCAGATGTGAAAATTCACGGCGTTATTACTGAGGGCGGAAAAGCACCTAACATTATTCCAGACTACGCCGCAGCAAGATTCTTCATCCGCGCAGCAACGAGACAGAGATGTGCGGAAGTAACAGAGAAAGTAAGAAACATCGCAGAAGGAGCAGCGTTAGCAACAGGTACGAAAGTGAAAATTCATCAATTCCAAAATGAAATCGATGAACTACTCGTAACAAAAACATTTAATGACGTCGTAGCCGAAGAACTAGAATTACAAGGTGAAGACGTAAATCAGAAAGAAAGATTTGGCATCGGCTCAACAGACGCAGGAAACGTCAGTCAAGTCGTACCAACAATTCATCCGTACATTAAAATTGGTCCAGACGATTTAATTGCACATACGAATGAATTTAGAGAAGCAGCACGTTCAGAACTTGGAGATAAAGCATTAATTACATCGGCAAAAGCACTAGCAAATACAGCGTATCGATTAATTACGGAAGAAGGGTTGTTAGAGAAAGTGAAGGAGGAGTTTAGAGAGGTGCAGAGGAATCAGGGATAGATAAAAAAAGGAGTGAATTTGACGAGGGAAATGAAAAGCTTACGTTTTTCATTTCGTAAAACATATGCACAATGCAAAAAGGCGACCTTTCGTTCAAACTTGAACGGAAAGTCGCCTTTTTCTTATGCTTTTTTACCTTGTTTCTTTCATTTATGAGAAAGTTTATGCTTTACATTTCTATACAAAATCAAATAAAATATTCATTAATAAATAGATTGAATTTTCTTTATTTTGAACGGTGGTGAAAAATTGTTATATACAGAATTTATTTCTGAAACAGAGACGATATTGGAATCTTTAATGGATGATTTAATCGTAACAGATGTAAATGGGACGATTCTAAAAGCGACACAATTTACCGCTGATAGATATGGAATTAAGTATGAAAGTTTAATCGGTGCTTCTATTTATGAATTGGAACGAACAGGTATTATTACTCCGATTGTGACACCGTTAATCATACAAAAAAGAGAGAAAATCACAGTTGTTCAGCTTACAAAGACAGGAAATAAATTGCTAGTAACGGGAGTACCCTTATTGGATGAGGAAGGCGAAGTATATCGAGTTGTAAGCTACTCTTATGATGTTTCGGATTTGATAGAAATTCAGAAATATTTAGATCATATGCAAGAGGAACTGGAACGTGTGAAAGAGGAAGCTCAACTTGCACTGCGTGAAAAAATTACATCAGTAGGGTTAATTGCCGATGATCCTGCTATGTATAAAGCAATGGAGACAATACATCAAGTTGCAGAGGTGGATGTAAATACAGTTCTACTTGGAGAATCAGGAGTAGGAAAAACAGCTATTGCTCGTTATATTCATGATAAAAGTCCAAGAACATATGGACCTTTTATTGAAGTCAATTGTGCTGCTATACCTGAGTCTTTATTTGAGGCTGAATTCTTTGGGTATGAAGCTGGCTCTTTTACAGGGGCGAAAAAAAATGGAAAACCCGGATTTGCAGAACTTGCTCATGGGGGAACTTTGTTTCTTGATGAAGTAGGAGAGCTTTCACTTGAACAACAAGTAAAACTTCTTAAGCTAATTGAAGAAAGACAATTTTATCGAGTTGGTGGAACAAAGCTGAAGAATGCAGATTTTCGGCTTATTGTCGCAACAAATCGTGATTTAGAAGAGCTGGTAGAGAATAAAAAATTTAGACAAGATTTATATTTTCGTTTATACGTTGTACCAATTTTGATTCCTCCATTACGTGAACGACCTCAAGATATTATGAATTTGATTTATTTATTTTTGAATAAATTTTGTACTCAATATAAAAGGGAGAGGGAATTGGATCAGGCGGTCATACAAATTTTATTACAGCAAAAGTGGAAAGGAAATGTAAGAGAATTAATGAATATAATAGAACGGCTCGTGATTACATCACATTCAAAGCTTATTACGATTGAAAATATACCAGATTACTATAAATCTAAGAGTGGTGATGAATTCGTTACAAAATCGTCTCAAACTCTTACAGAAATACTAGAAATGGTAGAGAAGCAAGTATTATTGGATGCTAAGAGAAAATATAAAACGACTGTGAAAATAGCAGAGAATTTAGCGATAAGTCAGCCCTCTGTAGTAAGAAAATTGAAGAAGTATAAGATAAATTGAAGTTATGAATTGTGAGAAGATGGATGAAATATTTTCGTCCATCTTCTTCTTTTTTCTAAATTGGCATGATAGTTGCATTAATAAACAATACAAAGGAGGAGAGAACATTGCCTTATATCAATACTTATTTTCAATGCTTTAAGATTTAGCACAAGAAAAATAAGTAGGGGATAAATTGATAAGTCAACCTTTATGAGTATGAGGCAAAGAATATCCTAATGTAAGATTTATTTTATTTAAAGTTGTAGAAAAATAAATGGTAGGAGTGAGAAGATGTATAAACCTAAGGACTCTGCTATGTCACCTCGTTTTTGTGGAGTGAAAACGTTTATGAGACTAGAACAAAAAAATACTACTGAAAATGTAGATTTTGCAGTGCTAGGAATTCCTTTTGATACTGCACAGTCGTATCGTGTGGGAGCGCGTTTAGGACCGAATCATATTCGGAATTTTTCAAGTTTATTACGTCCATATAATCCAGATCAGGCAATTGATATTTTTGATTATTGTTCAGGGGTAGACTATGGAGATTTAGATATTGTACCTGGTAATATTCATCGTACATATGACAACATCGTAGAAGGTTTAACACCTTTATTAGAAAAAAGGATTGTACCTATTATATTAGGCGGGGATCATTCTATTTCATTAGGAAATTTAAGAGCATTCGCAAAGAAATTTGGCCCTATAGCTCTTGTTCATTTTGATTCGCATAGTGATACATGGGATCATTACTATGGGGAAAAATATATGCATGGAACTCCATTTCGACGGGCGGTTGAAGAAGGGCTTATTAATGTCGATCATTCTATTCAAGTAGGAATGCGTGGTCCTTTGTATGGACCAAATGATATAGAGGATGCAAGAGAGTTAGGTTTTGAAGTTATCCCAATGAGAGAAGTGCGGAAAATTGGATATACAGAAGTGTTACGGAGAATTCATGAACGAGTAAAGGATGCAGTGACTTTCGTTTCATTTGATATTGATTTTATAGATCCTGCATACGCACCCGGAACGGGAACGCCTGAAATTGGTGGACCTACAACGATTGAAGCAGTGGAACTTATGCAAGGATTAGATGGATTACATATTGCTGGATTTGACTTAGTCGAAGTGTTACCTGCGTATGATAGTGGAGAAATTACAGCAATTGCAGCATCAAGTATTGCATATGAAATGATTACTCTTGTAGCGATGCAAAAAAGACGTAATTTAGTAAGGCTAAAATAGTATGTATTGAAAAGGAGGATGTTATGAATACAGTAGATATATTACTAATGGCTGGTTATTTTATAATTATTATTGGTATTGGTTTTATAGGGGCAAGGAAAGCAAAAACATCTGAAGATTTTATGGTTGCTGGTCGTAGTTTAGGTTTAGTAATGTATCTAGCTTGTTTAGCCGCAGTAATTCTTGGTGGGGCATCTACAATTGGAACTGCAAGATTAGGATATGAATTTGGTATTTCAGGGATATGGCTCGTTGTTATGATTGGAATCGGAATTATTCTATTAGGAATATTTTTAGTGAAGAGAGTATCAAGATTTAAAATAATTACAATCAGTGAACTGTTAGGGTTACGTTTTAATTCACAAACAAGAGTAATTACTTCATTGATTACATTTATATATGTAACGATGATTACTGTAACGCAAGTAATTGGAATGGGGACTATATTAAATGTACTACTAGGGTGGGATATTAAACTTTGTATGTTATTAGGCGGCAGTGTAGTTGTTATGTATACATTACTGGGAGGCATGTGGTCTGTAACGATGACCGATATATTTCAATTTATTGTAATGACAATTGGAGTATTTGCAATTATGTTACCTCTTAGTTTAGAGAAGGCTGGAGGTTGGTCTGCTCTTCAAGAAAAATTACCACATAGTTATTTTGAAATAGCCAACATTGGTGGAGATAAAATTTTCTCGTACTTTCTCTTATATTGTTTAGGGGTACTAATCGGCCAAGATATATGGCAGCGGATTTTTACTGCCAAGACTGTAGGGATTGCGAAAAAAGGTACAATTGGCGCAGGGGTATACTGTCTTTTATATGCTGTTGCAATCAGTATAATTGGTATGTGCGCTGCTGTAGTTTTTCCGAATTTAAGTGATCCACAAAGTGCGTTTATAACAATGGCCATTACAATTTTACCAGTAGGCTTATTAGGGATTGTCATTGCAAGTGTTGTTTCAGCTCTTATGTCAACTGCATCTGCAACACTATTAGCGTCTTCAACATTAATTGTAAACGACATAATAAAAAGTACTACATCTAAGAATATGAGTGAAAAGGCTGTAATTAGAACTTCAAGAATTTTAACGTTAATTATCGGAATATTCGTAATAATTAGCGCTGTCTGGATTCAGGATGTTATTGTAGCGTTAGATGTTGCATATGCAATATTATCTGGATCGGTATTCTTTCCGATAATTTTAGGGCTGTTTTGGAAACGCGTAACAGACAAAGCGGCATTTTACTCTATTATTTTAAGTGCAATTGTCACGATAGTTGGTTTAATTGTACAAGGTCTTTCGGCTACAGATCCAATCTTATATGGGATGGTATGTAGTGTTTTATCAATTTTCATCATTTCGTATTTAACGTCACCAGAATTTGAAAAATATGAAGAGTGGAAAGAACAGCATACAAATGCAGATGCAGATGCATAAGCAGATGAATCAATGATTTTTATATGTAATGGGAAACTGATGTACAATGATAAGGAGGAGTTCAAATGACTACAAATTGGAATCATTTAATTGAAAGAATGCCACAATTACTAGCACCAAGTATGGCAAAAGACCATCCGAATTTACCGGTCGTGAAAGAAGAAGGATGTTACTATTTTGGGCTAGATGGGAGGAAATACCTTGATTTTACATCAGGTATTGCAACGACCAATGTTGGACATCGTCACCCAAAGGTCGTACAAGCAATTAAGGATAGTGCAGAGTGTCTGACTCACGGCCCATCTGGAGTTATCATGTATGAGTCAATTTTACGTCTTGCGGAAGAACTTGGGAAGGTATTGCCTCCTAAGTTAGATTGTTTCTTTTTTGCAAATAGTGGTACAGAAGCGATTGAAGGGGCGATTAAGTTAGCAAAATATGTGACAAAAAGACCGTATGTTATTTCTTTTTTAGGGTGTTTCCATGGGCGATCAATGGGGGCATTAAGTGTAACAACTTCCAAAAGTAAATATCGTAAGTTTTTGCAACCTAATGGGCTAACGTATCAAATTCCATATGCAAATATTAAAGATTGTCCGGAAGGTATTGATCCTGAGAAACACTGTGTTGAAAAACTAGAAAGAGATTTTGAAACTCTGTTTAATCATCAAGTTACACCAGAAGAAGTTGCATGTGTAATTGTAGAGCCTGTGCTAGGGGAAGGGGGATATATTGTTCCACCAGCTGAGTGGCTAAAGAAAGTTCGTGAAATTTGTAATCAGCATGGAATTCTATTAATCTTTGATGAAGTACAAACAGGATTTGGTCGTACAGGTGAATGGTTTGCAGCACAAACATTTGGAGTAACACCAGATATTATGGCAATCGCAAAAGGAATTGCATCAGGATTACCTCTTAGTGCAACGGTTGCGTCGAAAGAGTTGATGCAGGAGTGGCCATTAGGAACACATGGTACAACTTTCGGAGGGAATCCAATTGCATGTGCAGCGGCACTGGCAACTCTTGAGGTAATGAAAGAAGAACGGCTGGTTGAAAATGCGAGAGAAATGGGTGCTTACGCAGTTCAGAAATTGTATAACTTAAAACAAAAACATTCTGTTATTGGAAGTATACGAGCTGTTGGGTTAATGATTGGAATTGAAATTATTAGCCCTGAAACAGGTACACCTAATGGTGAGGGATTATTTAAAATATTAGACATCGCATTAAAAAAAGGTGTACTATTTTACTTCTGTGGAAATTCAAGTGAAGTAATTCGAATGATTCCACCGCTTTCTATAAACAAAGATCAGATTGATGATGGGTTAGCAATTTTAGATGAGGCACTTACAGAATATGAGGAAGAGTTGAAGGTTTTTGTGTAGAATTAAAAAATAATAGATTTCGTTATATTGAGGGAGAAAAAGGAGGAGAATGGTATAGTACACTATGTAAATGGCATCCACTTGTTTTGAAAATAAAAGAAGTAGGTTGTGGATGTCCTAATGAGAACTATAAGACTGAATTGATAGTTTCCAAGTAGTTACATATATATCCCAAACCAAGCTTTATTGTTATAACAATAAAGCTTGGTTTAATTCCTTGCAGATATCTTAAAAACAAAGGATGGGAAACTGTTTTTATAAAATAACAAAAATAAAGGTGAAAATGATTATACTAATACTTTGAAGTCGTCCGAGACACCACCTAGAATTAGTACAATCATTATACATGAAAAAAGCGAAAGCTTCCTCGATTTGACTACTCCCTTTTTTTATGAGATTTTTGAGAAAAAGTCCATGCCCATCAATTCGTTTTGCATTTGAATATCGAAAAAATAGTGACAAACAATAATACGAAAACACCACTAGAGATAGATAAAGTAGTTAATTGGATTAAGAAGAAAAAATATTTCAACATCGTAAAGTAAAGAGTTGGAATCAAAGAGTGTATACGCTCAAGGAAGAGGATTATGAGGGTAATCATGAACCTAAAATTGAACAAGGGTATACAGTGCTAAAAATGAGTAAAGCTCTCTATGAAAATCAAGGGAACGTATTGAAGAATATTGAATTTTTACAATCAAAAATTTTAGAAATTTGGTCTTCAACGGATGAATTTTTTAATGAGGGAATAGGTTATTGTATTGTTTATGACAACATGATTGTAAGTGTTTGTTTTTCAGGATTCGTTTTTGAAAATATACACTGTATAGATATTGAAACGATAGAAGGTCACAAAGGTAGAAAATTAGCTCAAAGGATAGCTCATAGTTTTGTAAAAGAATGTTTGGAGAATCATATCATTCCATATTGGGACTGCATGGAATTAAATAAGCCTTCTGTGGCCGTTGTAGAGAATGTAGGTTTTACAAATGTATTTAATTATGTAGGATATTATTTTCCTTTTGAGTAAATTAAGTGTATTTAGCCTATCATCAAAGGTTTTTACATGGAAGGAGAATAAGGTGAAACAAATAATAAAAGACGTAGTAATAAATTATTTTAAAGAAATTCATACAGTAGTAGTAGAAGAAGAATTACATAAGAACAGTTGGCATACAGATTTGCATTATAAAATCATCGTAAATGGAGAACGATATTCCGCACGGTTTATAAATAGCGATCGAATAAGTAATCCAGCCTTTGGGACGTTATCTAATGAACAATTGAAAGAGCAAGTACGGTTTACGTATTATTTACGAGAGCATGGAATTCCATTTATGCAGATTAAGGAGAATAGGGCGGGAGAGTCATTTATATTTGTTACTTGGAATGATGAACAGTACCAATTTGTATTGTCTACTTGGATTGAAGGAGAACATATTACTCATTGTACAGAAACGATGGCAGAAGTTTTTGGAAAGGAAGCAAGAAAGATACATGATATTTCTAGTATGTTTCAAAGCTTGACTTTTCAAAAGAAATCTCATTTAGATGGATATGGTGAGTTTATAAAGCTGTTAGAAAATAAGAGCAGTACATGTAAGGAATTGCGAGGGTATATAGAGCTCGCTAAGTACCATATAGAATGCGCACATACGAGTGATTTAGAGTTTATCGTACAAACTGATTTAAATCCTTTAAATGTCATATGGGATTCAAATCAATGTGTAAAAGGAATTATAGATTTTGAATCGATTGGATATGTAGATCGTATTGAAGGTTTAGCCTATTTAATAAAATGGTATTCCCGGACAGAAGGAATAGAGTCGCATGAAGTATGTCCAAAAGTTGCTAAAGCATTTCTAGAAGGGTATAAAGCTAGTAACATTTTAACTTCAAATGAGTATGAAAGACTTTCTTCGTTGCTATGGTTATCCGGTAGTTTAAATTGGAATTTTGTTAAAAAGACGATGAGTTTACTAGGTGATGAGAGAGAATTAGAGAAACATTTGAGAGCTTATAAAATAAGAGGAGAAAGACTGTCGTCATTGTTAATTTGTAGATAACATTTACTCTCCTAATTTTGGATGCGAAAAAGAAAGCGTATGAGGTGTTCTAAAAATGAAAATACAAATTGTATTGTTTGACGGTTTCGGAGAGCTTGTCTCCTTTGCACCTTTTGAAGTACTGAAAAGGGCAATAGAAGAAGGCGCCCCGTTTACAGTTGAACTCGTATCAAGTGAACGAAAACGAGAAGTTACTACCTCGTTTGGAGTTACGGTTAAACTACATGATTTTTTACGAATGGATAATCGCCCGGATCTGTTAATTGTACCTGGTGGTGGCTGGAATCATAAAGCTGAGTACGGGGCAAGAAAGCAAGCTGAGCTTGGAACTTTGACTAAAACGATTAGAGAGATGCATAAGGAAGGAACCATTGTTGCTGGAGTTTGTACAGGAGGTATGCTGCTAGCAGCCTCAGGTATATTGAATGGTAAAAAGGTGACGATGCATCATTTGGCACAAGATGAAGTCAGTAAATACGGAGCTGAACTTCTTCCTTATAGAATTGTAGATCAAGGTGATATTATCACTGCAAGAGGGGTTACTTCAGGAGTTGACTTAGGTCTTTGGATTACGGAAAGGTTTGCAAGCTCCAAAATTGCAGCTGCAGTTGAATATAGAATGGAATACGAGCGGCGAGGGATTGTTTGGGGATAATTTGAATTCTTTTTTACTGGCTTAATTATAGGGGGCTTGTTCTAGACCACATCGAAGGAGTAGCTTTTTAATAAAAAAAGTAGTAAGTATATGAGTATGTCCTTCTACACTTCCGCACGTTCATCGTGTTCGCTATAAAATCGTTCATAATAATAAAACATTAACGAAAATGTTTGAAACTGCTGGATTTGAGGTGGTTTTACTTGAGTATTGTGATGAAAATGGGCAATTTTATTACAAAGAATGGGATGCGAATGATGGCGTTATTTTCCGCTCAAAAAGATATGATTTTAGAAATCAAGGAGATCCACTTGGTTTCCCATCGTTAATTATTGATGCGATTAAACGGTAAGTCATTAACGCTATAGTTTTTAATATATAAAAAGAGACATAAAAATGGAGAGCCGCAGCTTTTATTATTATCGTTTTGTCACCCCACTGCATTTATTAGGTATGATAAGTAATTTGCGGAGGTGACGTATGTCAGAAGAAAATGAGTTTAACTCAAATGAGATTCTGCAAGGAGTGGCATTTGATCCAAATTTAATTGGTCCGACAATCCCACTTATTCCACAGGACAAACAGGACCGGTACATATCTACGTAATGAACAATCTAAGTAAAGACGTATCCGTGATTAGTCGGACGATGAATACTCATATCGTAATTTGCATATTTCATCTCATTTTCGATAAAAAAAGACACCCTAAGGTGCCTTTCACAATTTGAATTACTGTATTTGTTAGTTGGCAGGAGATGGAATTCTAGATGCTGCAAAACGTGTTCCGTTACCAGCTAAGAATAGACCAGCTAAACTAGACACAGCAACAACTTCAACTACATCTCCGGCGTTTAGCTGCAAGATATCAACAGTTTCTACAATGTTATCTCTTGTAATAGTTCCTACATTTACTGCACCATGGCTTTCTTTATCGGGGCCTATAGACACACCGTTTACTGAAATAGATACATTTATTTGATAAGGAGTGGTTAGAACAGTTGGTTGAAAATGAACAGATCCTATAATGTTATAAACTCCATCTTTTTTAGGAATAAAGCTGGATGTAGTAGTACTATATTCATTTGCTAAATCAAATTGTTCATTTTGATATAATACTTGGATTGTTTCATTTGCTGCAACTGCTTGGTTAGTAGCACTAGTAGCCCTGAATGCTGATTCCCGTGTATTCTCTCTGTTAGAATTGCAACAATCTACATGCACTTTAATATAAGGATCATCACATTTTTTATATGATGAATAATCGTTACAATCCTCAAAATGATATTGTTTGCGTTGTTTATTCCATGAGCAATTATTATATTTTTCGTAATAGTTGTATTTACCCATCCTATTAAACAATTCTCCTTTCATTAGTAGAGTCATTATTAATAAATGCAACTTGTCCTTTATTTGGAACGGCTTTTAAAGTTTTTAGACGTATAAAGTGATTTATTAATTATGTGTGGTGTCTTCCTGCGACTTGACCCATCGTAATTTTAATAATATGTATTGGACTCTCATCCGATTATTATTTTACTATGTTAAATTATATCTAGTATTGATAAGAAAAAGAGAGCCGTAGCCATTGTTAATGTCATTTTGTCATCCCACTGTATTTATTAGGTATGATAAGTAATTTGTGGAGGTGACGTATGTCAGAAGAAATGAGTTTAACTCACATGAGATTCTGCAAGGAGTGGCATTTGATCAGGTATAGTTCATAACTTTATTTATACAGTTAGATAGTATGCTGGCAATAATTGATTCCATTATGATTCCGTATTTAGCTTTTGGGTCATGGATTGTACTCAAAATTAATCCAATATCTCATTTGAAAATTACATGTAGCATTTTTTTTGAACAACATTAATAAAAATAAACTAAAATGAGGTGATTTTATGGAAGAGAAAAAGCTCCATTTAGGTTGTGGACGGATCATTCTCGAAAACTGGATAAACCTTGATAAAGTTAAACAATATGGAGTAGATGTTGTGCCAATTTAGATGATTGTAAAAATGGAGCAGAGATATTAGATGATGTGAATACGGCGGAATAGGGTTCTTGAAATGAGTGCTATAAGATCAGTTCGAGAACCACAACGTGAACTACTTATATCCCCACTTATTGAGATTCGTTTAGGTACTAAGGTATAGGTAAAGCCTTCGAATTAAAGAAAGATATCTATAACAGAGGTGTTCAGATGGTTACAATTAGTTTATGTATGATTGTAAAAAATGAAGAAAAAACTCTTAATAGATGTTTAGAATCAGTTAAAGGTATCCCAGATGAAATGATTATTGTAGATACAGGCTCAACGGATCAAACGAAACAAATAGCTAGTAAATGGACGAAACAAATTTTAGATTTTAAATGGATAAATGATTTCTCAGCAGCTCGAAACTATTCTTTCCAACAAGCTTCAATGGATTATATTTTATGGTTAGACGCAGATGATATACTTTTACCAGAAGAACGTAAAAAGCTACTTAATTTAAAACAATCACTCGCTCAAAACATTGATGCGGTTTCTATGATTTATCATGCAGAAATTGATAAATTTAATAATATTTTAACAAGTATTCGCCGTAATAGATTAGTTAAAAGAAGTAAAAATTTTCAATGGCACGGAGTTGTTCATGAAAATCTAAGTACTCAAGATCAGTATAATTCTCTCGACAGTGACATCATAGTCACCCATAAAAAAAATTATACTAATAATGAATCAGATCGAAATCTCAAACTGTATGAACAATTTTTGAAAGAAAATAAAGGGGAAATGACGGTTCACGATATATTTCATTATGCCAGAGAATTACATAAACATAAAAAATATAAACAGGCTATTGAATTTTATAACAAGTTCCTAGACTACAAAGATATTCAATTAGAACACAGGCTTTTTGTTATGCATAAATTAGCAAGTTGTTATCATCTAATCGGAAATTTTAAAAAAGAAAAAGAAATCACATTTCAGTCTTTAGAATACGATGTTCCTCAACCCGAATTCAGCTGTCGCCTAGGTGAATTTTTTCTTAAGAATAATCAATTTTCTCAAGCTGTTTATTGGTATAAACAAGCTATAGAAGCACCTTCAGCTCATTCTGCTCTTTTCATCGAACAAAAACCCTTTAAAACTTGGTTACCGCATAAGCAATTAGCTTTTTGTTACTTTCAACTAAAAGACTATAAACAGACTTATCATCATAATAAAATGGTTCTTAGTTTCTTACCAGCGGATGAGGAGACCCTTAATAATATGAAAGTAATCGAGGAGTTAGTGATTACTGATTAACAGTCAAGAGTAGCTAGTAATTGTTGAAGTTCATTGTGCACTGAAAAGGCGGAGTCTCTTTGAAGACTTCGCCTTTGTTTATTCAGAATATCTAGCATTGAACAGAATTCAAAACTAATGCTATTGAGAAAGGGTACGAATATTAAGTTATCACATTTCTATAATGAAACGAACCTATTTATGTAAAATGTCCTTTACAAAGGATACAGATTATAAAGATTGTTGCTTTTTTATAGGTTTCAATAATATATAATACAATAGAGATAGTTAATATAAAAAAGGATGATGATTAATGGGAAAATTATCTTATAGTGGTTTAAAATATGGAGAAAGTGATGTGGAAGTAAAATTATTAGTGGATATACAAAAAGATAGTTTTGAAATCACACATACTAAGGAAGTCTCTCTAGTAATGAATAAAACAGTAGGTGAATATATCGTAGTAAATCGAAATACCTTGAAATTTGAGGTTGTTTCATAATACGAAGAAAATATGGAACAAATAAACTTTTTACGACTGTCTATAGTAGTCTCTTTATAGTTTGAGAAAATAGCAACAATCAATTACACTAAAAAACAGCCATCAATATGGCTGTTTTTTAGTGTAATTGATATTTTGGTTATATTAAGCACTTGGCATCGGTGTCGGAGTAACCATCATTTCTTTACCTTCTCGTCCTTATCTGTCATGAGTGTTTTCTCCTTTTTGAGATAAACAAGCATCGTTTTTATCACATGACGCTACTTCATTTTGTACTTCATGAAAAACGACATCAAACATAGTGAGTAACTGTTCAATTTGCTTATTGCGTAAGGAATAGTGGACGTATTTTCCTTCTTGTCTGCCTAAAATGATTCCGCATCCTTTTAAACAGTTTAGGTGCTGAGATACGTTTGACTGATTTCCTTGAGTGATTTCCACAATTTCAGATACTGTTTTTTCACCATCCATCATACATTGAAGAATTTGTAATCTTGTTTTATCAGCAAAGCCACGGATGAACTTGGCTTTTACATCTGAATCATTTGAGTTGTACAATTGTATCCTCTCCATTCGTATTAGCGATTACTAATATGTTATTCTTTATTCATATTAGCATTGACTAATATGTGTGTCGAAATGAATTGAGAAAAGTTTGATATTTTTGTTTTTTAGAGGCAACTTTTCTCAATATATTCATAAAGTAATAAAAAGCAGTTTACAAATTTGTATCTAGCTTATATAATTTGACTCATAGAAAAAAGTTTCCTCAGGGAAACTTTGGTGTGAATTTACATTCGCATTATATTTTTTTGTTTGGAAGTTGCCTTAGCGCAAAATAATTACATAGATGAAAAAAAGAAAGGGGAACGCATAAAAAATGGATGAGGCTATAATTGTCAAAGATTTGTATGTATCTTATCAAGGGAATCAAGTAGTTCAAAATGTTTCCTTCGATATTGAAAAAGGGAAACTCGTTGGAATTATTGGTCCAAACGGAGCAGGAAAATCTACTTTAATGAAAGCTGTTTTAGATTTAATCCCAAATGATAAGGGATACGTTCAAGTTCTTGGAGAGGATATTCGGAGCGCTAGAAAACATGTTGCATATGTACCGCAAAGGAGTGATATAGATTGGGATTTCCCGATCACAGTTATAGATGTCGTGCTAATTGGAACGTATCCATCTTTAGGTATGATGAAAAGACCGAAGAAAGAACATCGGGATTGGGCTTTTGAATGTTTAAAAAAGGTCGGAATGGAAGAGTTTAAAAATCGTCAAATTGGTGAGCTTTCAGGTGGACAACAACAACGTGTCTTTTTAGCGAGAGCGTTAGCACAAAAGGCAGAGATATTTTTCTTAGATGAACCATTTGTTGGAATTGATGTAACAAGTGAAGAGACAATTATTAAAATTCTTAGAGAATTACGTACAGAAGGGAAAACGATTGTTGTTGTACATCACGATCTAAGTAAAGCAGAGTCCTATTTTGATAAATTACTATTATTGAATAAGAGCTTAATTCATTACGGAGAAGTAAGGCAAGTATTAGAACCAACTGTTATGTCAAAAGCGTATGTGAATCAAGGGATATTCTTTAATAATGCAGCGGAGGTACATTCATCATGAAGATTGTAGAATTTATAGATGCATTAATGCAGTACGGTTTTCTGCAGAAGGCGTTATTAACTTCCGTTATGGTAGGAGTAATTTGCGGTGTAATTGGATGTTTTATTATTTTACGAGGTATGGCTTTAATGGGGGATGCCATTTCACATGCTGTTCTTCCAGGGGTAGCACTTTCTTATATGATTGGTATGAACTATTTCATAGGAGCGGTTTTAACAGGAGTTATTACTGCAGTCGGAATTGGGTTTGTAAGTCAAAATAGTCGAATTAAACATGATATGGCGATAGGGATTATGTTTACATCTGTTTTCGCTGTAGGGATTATTTTAATTACGTTTATGAAGAGTAGTTCGGATTTGTATCATATTTTATTTGGGAATGTTCTATCAGTTCGTTCTTCTGATATGTGGATGACACTTATTATTGGAGTTGTCATTATTGGTCTTGTAATTCTGTTTTATAAAGAACTACTCGTGTCTACTTTCGATCCAACGATGGCGCAAAGTTATGGGTTGCCGAACAAATGGATTCATTACGGCTTAATGATTCTTCTTACAATGGTTACAGTTGCTTCACTTCAAACTGTAGGGATTATTTTAGTTGTCGCTATGCTTATTACACCGGCGGCTACAGCGTATTTATTAACAAACCGTTTATGGGTCATGATTTACTTAGCGGCAGGCATTGGTGCACTTTCATCTGTAGTAGGGCTATATTTTAGTTTCTCTTATAATCTTGCTTCAGGTGCAACGATTGTTCTTGTTGCAACATTCTTGTTCGCATTGGCATTCTTTTTCTCACCGTCACAAGGTTTATTTTGGAGAGCTATTAAAATTAGAAAAAATAGAGCAGAGTTGTCATAATTGATTGGAGGATAAAGATGAAATTTAAAAATTTTTTATTATCGGTAATTTGTATTTTCGTATTTGCATTAACAGCGTGTTCTAGTAACACAAATGGGAAAGAAGAGGGTAGTGGGAAATTAAAAGTTGTAACTACATACTCTATTATATATGATATGGTGAAGCAAATTGGTGGGGATAAAGTTGAGATTCATAGTCTTGTTCCAATTGGGGCTAATCCGCATGAATATGATCCACTACCAAAAGATGTTATGAAAATGACAGATGCAGATATGGTGTTTTACAATGGTTTAAACCTTGAAGAGGGCGGCGCATGGTTTAAAAAGTTATTGAAAACGGCAAATAAATCAGAGAAAGACGCACCGGTTTATAAAGTAAGTGAAGGTGTAGAAGCTATTTATTTAGAAACAAAAGGATTAGAAAAAGAACCAGACCCACATGCATGGATGAACATTAAAAATGGTATTGTATACGCTGAAAACGTGAAGAAAGCATTAATTAAAGAAGATCCTAAAAATAAAGAGTTCTATACTAAAAATGCCGACAAGTATGTAGCGGAACTTCAAAAGCTACATGATGAAACTGTGAACAGAATTCATCAAATCCCAGAGGAAAAACGTTTCTTAATTTCTAGTGAAGGTGCATTTAAATATTTTGGAAAAGCATATGATATTAAGACGGGATACATTTGGGAAATCAACTCAGAAAATCAAGGTACGCCAGATCAAATTAGAGATGTTGTAAGTTTAATTCAAACAAACAAAGTTCCGGCTTTATTTGTTGAAACAAGTGTAGATCGACGTAGTATGGAAACTGTTTCAAAAGAAACAAACGTACCGATTGCGGGTACAATTTTTACAGACTCACTAGGTAAATCAGGTGAGGATGGAGATACTTACTTGAAAATGATGAAATGGAATACAGATACCATTATTAATGGGTTACAAAAGTAAAATCTAGCTAGTGTAACTATTGAAGTTTTATAAGATAAGAGAAGAAAAGCCAGCTCCTAGGAGTTGGCTTTTTCTTCTTTTATGGCAATCTAGAATACAAAAATTTCGTTAGCCTGTGAAATGAGGGAATGCAACATAATGGACATAAACAGTGCTTATAAATATAAAAGAAGATGTTATGAAAATGAATAAAGACGGATAATTTTCCTGTACTTTAATTATGTAGAAATAGGGGGAATGACATGAAAGACACTACTCCTAAGAAAATTTTATTTATTCAATCAGGCATTCCTTTTTATTACCCAATGATCGAAGAAGCTATTTTGAATAGTTTACAAAAGGTAAACAGCAATACAATTATGGTGAATCCAGAACGAGCGATAGAAACCGCATTAAAAATGAAACCGGATTTTATTTTGGTACTAAGTGGTTTAAGCGAGGGATGCATTAATGTCATGCCGGTCCTAAAGAGTGCAGGTTTTACTACTGGACTTTGGTTGACAGATGATCCGTATTATACGGATGTAACACAAAATCTTGTTCCGTATTATGATTACATATTTACGCAAGATTTAAATTGTATCAAGTTTTATAGAGGGATAGGATGTAAGAATGTGTTTCATCTCCCGTTAGCAGCAAATCAACATGTGTTTAAACCTTCTCAGAAAGAAGTTACCTATAAATATGATCTTAGTTTTATAGGTACAGCATTTGAAAATAGAATTGCTTTTGTTGATTCTATTTCAGAGTATTTAGTAGATAAAAACATAAAAATTGTGGGGTTCGGTTGGGAAAAGCTGAAAAATTATGAACGATTAAAGGATAAAATACAACTCTTGCCACTTGCGAAGTATGAAGATGCGTTACAATTTTACGTATCGACTAAAATCAATATAAATTTACACCGTTCACCAAGTGATAAGGAATTGAATTGTAATGCTGCAAATATCCAAGCGTATTCAGTAAATAATAGGACGTTTGAAATTAATGCCGTAGGTTCTTTTCAACTAACTGATATACGACCAGATGTAGTAAAGCATTACATACCAGGTGTTGAAATAGAAACTTTTAATAGTGCACTAGAGTTTATACAAAAAGCGGAGTATTATTTGGAACATGTACAAGAAAGAAATCAAATAGCAAAAAATGGACTGGAACGTACTTTGAAAAATCACACATATGATAGACGTATATTACAACTATTAAGCTACATTAATTTCATAGACGTGAAGATGTAGTCTAACCATTAATTTTAATGATAAGCGTTTGGTGCTTTCTAACTCTCGTATTCTATAAAAATTATTTGCGAAAAAGGGGTTTGGATAATTTTATTGAATTTATTTATTCTGAAAAAACAATTTTGCATTCAAACTAATTTACATCTAATAATTAGAGGAGATTAAAAATGAATCACTTTTTTGTAGAATTTGGTGAATATGAAGCAAGTGTTTGTGAATGGGGAGATAAAAGTAATCCTCAAATCATTTGTTTTCATGGTTTAGGAAGTACAAAATTAAGTTTTATCGAAATAGCGGAACTTTTAAAGGATAATTATCATATCGTATCGTTTGATCTACCTGGACATGGGAAAACACCAAGTTTTGAGAAGGATGAAGATTACGGTGCATCCAATTTAACAAATTGGGTAGTAGCATTACTTGAGCGGATAGGAAAAGAAACATTTCATATAGTAGCACATTCATGGGGAGCAAGTGTTGCGCTTCACTATGCAGCAGAATGTCCAGAAAAAGTGAATAAAATTGTTTTGTTAGATGGTGGTTATCATCATGGGAAAATGAATGCAAATTATTTTGCGAATCTATATAAAGGTGCGAAAGAAGGAGAGTGTCCACCGCGATCATTAGAAGAAGAAATCACCCATTACGAAAAAGATTTTGATGAATACATTTTTGACAGTAAAGAAGCATTCATCCAATCAGAAAAAATGGTTTACAGCAGGTGGTCACCATTAATAGAACGTGCGGTTTATGATTTAATGCGAGAAGAAGATAATAAAGTGAAATGGCATGCTAATGGCGATACCGCTAGAAGTGTAATTAAATTTCAATATACGGTGTATAGAACGTTGAAATCTCATAAAATTAAATGCAATATTTTATTATTGTATTGCGATCTTCCAGATAATTATTTGAAAATAAGAGAATTACAAATAGCGGAATTTAGGAAGTATATTGATATTACGACTAAGCTTTACACAGATACAGGGCACCTAATGCATTGGGGTAGACCAGAAGAGATTGCTGAGGATGTTTTACATTGGTTCATATAAAGAAGGTCCGTTGTTCGAATGTGAGCAACGGACTTTCTTTTGAAAAACTTAATTCAAGAGTGATAGAGGGATAAGCAAGAGCATTACAGTTCTATCACCAATTCTTTTTTTGATATAATAGATGCGTGGCAGAACATAGATAGAAAGATACTGCTAGTAATTTATACTTAAAATGTTGGGAGATTGAACAGAGTTATGGGGAATGAAAAAGAAATTAGTTCCGCTAAATTAATATGGAAGATGACGCGCCCGCATACATTAACGGCGACGTTTTCTCCTGTAATTTTAGGGACCGTGGCATCACTTTATGTTGCCGAAATTGATTGGCTTTTATTTATTGCGATGATGGTTGCATGTTTAGCATTGCAAATCGCAACGAACTTATTTAATGAGTACTATGATTTCAAACGTGGATTAGATACCGCTGATTCTGTTGGCATCGGTGGCGGAATTGTCCGTCACGGATTGAAACCAAAAAATGTGTTAACAGTTGCACTTTTATTGTATGTAGTAGCAGCAATTATTGGAGTTTATATTTGTATGAATAGCAGTTGGTGGTTAGTCGTTATCGGTTTAATTGGGATGGCGGTTGGCTATTTATATACAGGTGGTCCATTACCAATTGCGTACACTCCGTTTGGAGAACTAGTTTCTGGATTGTTAATGGGGACATGCTTTGTACTCATCGCTTTCTTTATTCAAACGAATACGATAACAATTGAAAGTGTATTAATTTCTATTCCAATTGGAATTTTAGTCGGTGCAATCAACATGTCGAATAACATCCGAGATATCGAAGAAGATATTAAAGGTGGAAGAAAGACATTAGTAATCCTCCTTGGGAGAGAAAAAGCAATAGTAACACTAGCTGTAGCCTTTTTCATTGCTTATGTATGGATCGTCGTAATTGTATTGATGGGTTATATAAGCCCTTGGGCATTAGTTATGTTTCTAGGTTTGAGAAAGCCAATCTCTGCCATTCAAAGTTTCCAAAAAGGAGCAAAGGATCCTGGGTATATGCGTATTGCAATGAAATCGACAGCGATGACAAATACGATTTTCGGCTTCTTATTATCAGCAGGATTATTAATTAGTTACCTGTTTTAAATAACTTAACCCCAATTTCTCAATTTTAATGTAGAGAGATTGGGGTTTTATTTTGAGTTTGTTTAACGTTAAGAACATTTTCATTCGAAGTGAAAATACCAATAAATTGCAACTTCATCACTTGTCATATCCAAACCTTTATAAATAAGAAAATCAAATCCACCTATTACAAATCCACATTTTTCATAGAACTTACATGCTGCGACATTATTATTTTGCGTTTCAAGCATGATACCGGGCATGTTGCCTTCTTTTGCCCATTGCTTTGCTTGACCAATTAATCTTTTACCAACCCCGAGTGTACGATGTTTTTTATCCACCGTTATTTCTTCTATGTAAGCATAGTGATTCCAATTCTTTTTCAATACTATGAATCCAATGATTTGGTTATGTAACAGTGCTATGTAAATTATTTGATTGGGTTTATTTATATATTCATTGTACGCCAGTTCTTCATTATCATTTTGTAAATAACTTTTTTCATAACTCGGAGCGTCTTCTACTGTATATTCTATGCGTCTATTTACTTTTGAAAGAGAAAGAATTAACCGTGCATTCACTATAAAACTGTCATCAATCTCCGGGAAATTATCTAAATCATTTGTTTCTAACGCTCTAATTAAAAGGCTCATCTTGATACCTCCAAATAATATTATTTTTTCTGTTTCTTTATGTGATTCAAATTCATTCCAATTACAAAATTATAATAGCATTTCAATAGTAAAGCTATCTCTGCATTTTATCTTTATACCGTTATGCTATTATCTTGATATAACTATGTTATATGTAGTAGTGACGGAAATAGTGAAAGATTTCTAATTGGTTAACATATAAAATGAACTATTTCTTCCTAACAATAAAATGAATCGTGGAGAAGATAAAAGATGCAAAGAACAATTTTAATCGTAGAAGATGAAGATATTTTACGTGAAATTATGAAGGATTACCTACTAAACGAAGGGTATGACGTCTTAGAGGCGATTGATGGGAAAGAAGCATTATCTATATTTGAAGAACATGAGGTGCATTTAATTATTTTAGACATTATGTTACCAGAATTAGATGGTTGGGCGGTTTGTCGGCGAATTCGGAAGAAATCTAATGTACCTATTATTATGTTAACGGCTCGGGTGGATGAGGATGATACTTTACTTGAATTTGAACTAGGAGCAGATGATTATGTTACAAAGCCATATAGTCCTCCTATTTTACTAGCAAGAGCAAAACGGTTAATGGCAAGCCGATATTCTTCCACTGTTAATGTATCAAATGAAGACACATTAACGAGTAGTGGTATCCATGTACATTTCCCTTCTCGTACAGTAACTGTAGATGGGGAAGACATAAGTATGACGCATACAGAATTTGAAATATTAACGTATTTAATGCAAAATCAAGGGATTGTGATTACGAGAGAACAACTAATCAATAAAATTTGGGGTTATGAATTCGCTGGTGATGATCGTACTATTAACAGTCATATTCGTAATTTGCGTCATAAATTAGGAGAAAAAGCAGCTTGTATTGTAACTGTTGTGCGAGCTGGGTATAAATTTGAGGAACAGGTATGAAAAAAGGAATTGTATTAAAGTTATTTATTTTAACAACAGCATTATGCACACTTATTTTAGTAACTATTTTTATTGGACAAACTATATTTTTTAAGCAATACTACGCAAATCGAAAAGTTAATGATATTAAAGCAAATATTCAATCCTTTGAAAAAGCATATGTAAAAGCTGGAGATGATGCGAAAGCAATTCAAGAATTGGAACAAAATTTCTATCAAGAGAATGCGACATGGATTACAACGTTAGATAGTGTAGGTAATATAAAATATGCAAATGATTTTTCTATAGAAATTCAATTAGACCCTAACGAAAATAAGAGGTTTTCTGAACGTTCAATTCACATACCGTTGTATAGTTTTATCAATTTAGAAGATATACCAAGGATGAAATATAGTTTAGAACAAGGGAGTCAT
Organism: Bacillus sp. CH140a_4T; assembly: GCF_008923725.1. GTDB lineage: Bacteria > Bacillota > Bacilli > Bacillales > Bacillaceae_G > Bacillus_A. The sequence goes on along the minus strand of NZ_WBPF01000005.1, from coordinate 534,516 downwards.
ATTATTATCGATGGAGTACAGAAGGGGGATATAGTAGTCCCTGCGATGTTAACAATAAAAGAGAAGAATGTTGGGCTGGAGAACAAGCAACTGTCAGAAAGATTGTATGGGCCAAAAGGCGCATCTTCAAAAGAAAGTTCACAATTATATTTAACAGGAAGCATTCAGAACGTGCAATTACCGGAGGAGACTGTAGGAACTACCTTTATATATGGAAATCGTGTGCTTATAGATAGAATAAAACAATTTCAGGTTGATTTATTATTGAATCAAAAATCGAATGATGTTACTTCTACAGAAATAATGGATTACGAAGAAAATGATATTAAATATAAACTTTTAATCAAGCCAACAAAAGATGCAAATGGTAAGACAAACTATATATTTGCTATGACATCATTGCAACCAGTTGATGAAGCGGTACAAATGATTAAGGATTATTATGTATATTTAATTCTCTTTGTACTGATTTTAATTGTTTTAATATCGTTCTATTACTCAAAAAAAATCGCCAAGCCATTATTACAAATAAATGATACTACCAAAAAAATTGCGGGTTTAGATTTCTCAGAGACGATCCCTATTACTACAAAGGATGAAATAGGTGATTTATCACAAAATATTAATACACTTTCTACAGCTTTGCATTCGTATATTCATCAATTGCAGCAAGATATAGAGAAAGAAAAGCAATTAGAAAATACACGTAAAGAATTTATCGCGGGTGTTTCACATGAGTTAAAAACACCTTTAAGTATTATGAAGAGCTGTATTTCAATTTTGGAGGATGGGGTTGCTAGTAATAAAAAGGAGTATTACTTTAAAGCAATGTCAAAAGAAGTAGATAAAATGGATATGCTCATTATTGATATGCTGGAGTTAGCGAAATTCGAATCTGGTACGTATAAAATGGAAATGGATGTTTTCCATATTGATGAGATGATTGATTATATATGTGAGCAATTAACCTCTGATATAACAGCTAAGCAATTACATGTTTATAAAGAACTTTCTAAAATTGAAGTTGTTGCAAACCAGCATCGCATAGAACAAGTTATAACGAACTTTATTACGAATGCGATTCGTTACACACCAGAACAGGAGAATATTATTATTTCTACAATAGAAGAGAATGAACGTGTAAAAGTTTGTGTGGAAAATAAAGGGGCTCATATCGCGCCAGAACATTTAGAAAAAATATGGGATCGTTTTTATCGAGGAGATACGTCTCGTCAACGTTCAAAAGGTGGAACAGGATTGGGCCTTGCTATTTCAAAGAATATTTTAGAGCTACATGGCACGGAATATGGTGTTTCGAATACAGAAGATGGAGTATTATTTTTCTTCTATTTAAATAAAAACGTGTAGAATTTTCGTTCTACACGTTTTGGTCATTTTTAATTAAAATCGACATTATCTGCATTTTATCTTTATCAGCATTCATTACTATTTTCATTAGAGACGGAATGAAAAGTTGATAAGGAGATTGTTAAAATGAAAAAAAGAGCGATATTGCTTTTGTTTATTATATTAATACTGGGTACAGGCGTTAGTTTCATACATGCTAAGGGGTACAAAAATATATCAACAGAGGATTTACGATTAAGAGGAAAAACAATTGTAATTGATCCAGGGCACGGTGGAGGAGATAGAGGGACGAAAGGAAAGAAATTTGGAACGATTGAAAAAGAGCTTAATTTAAAAGTAGCACAAAATATAAAGAAAGAATTAGAAGAAAGAACGGATGCAAAAGTTATATTGACGCGTGAAAAAGATGCGAGTTTACTTTCAGAAACAAAACAAAAGGAAGAATTGCAAGCACGTGTCAAAGTAGTGAAAGAACATACGGCGGATCTTTATATTAGCATTCATCATGATGCTTTTGAGGATACAAATGTAAAAGGAATAACAACTCATTATGGATCTAATAAAAGGAAAGATAAAAAATTAGCTAAGATCGTACAAAAAGCTATTTTTGATCAAAATATAGACAGCCGAGATCGAGGTGTTCATGGCAGTGATTTTCTTGTCTTACGAGAAAATCCTTCTCCGGCTATCTTAATTGAATTAGGGTTTACCTCTAATGCGAGTGATGAAAAAAGAATGAATTCAGAAGAATTCCAAGCAAAATCGCAAAAAGGTATTGTGGATGGCATTATTAATTATTTTACGATGTAATAAAATAGGCAAATAGAAAAATACTATTCTTTCTAAATCTTAATTAGGAAGAGTAGTATTTTTTATTTTTGGTGTATATCCAGTTTTCAAATTAGAAACAAATATTTTTCTAAAGAGTGGATGCAATACGCTATTCTTTAACTGATTTCGACATTATCTGCATTTTATCTTTATCCGGCTCTATTAATCTATTTATTGTAAATACCGGTTGAAACGAATGATTCAGTCGAATAAAGGCTCAGCCTTTTAAATAATGAATATGAAAATGAATAGGGAAAGGATCGAAAAATAATGAAAGAATCGCAAAGTAAGAAAAAACAAGTGTAGTAACGAAGGCAATCATATCTCTAGGAGTTGTTTTAGCGACGACCTTTTTCACATTCTTCTTAATTGGAAATTGGAACTCTACTCCAGCGAAGGGAGTAGCTAATGAAAATAGTAAACAAGTTAATACGCAACGAGAAGAAAAGAAAAAGGAAACACCACCAGCAAAACAGAAAAGACCTGATGGAAAACCGGTAGGAAAGGTTGTTTATTTAACATTCGATGACGGTCCTAGCGAATTAACTGGGAAATTTTTAGATGTACTAAAAGAGCAAAATGTTGCCTCGACATTTTTTATGCAAGGTAGTAATCTACAAAATACAGATTTTCAGGAAAACGTAAAACGAGCAGTAAAAGAAGGGCATTATATTGGTGCACATAGCATGACACATAATAGTGATAAGCTATACAAAAAAGGACAATTTGTACCGGAGATGAAAGAAACGTTAGCTCTTATCCATAATATTACGGGTACAACTCCTAAACTAGTTCGACCGCCATATGGATCTGCACCAGGATTAAAGGGTGAGGAAATTCGTAATCAAATTGTAGAAGCAGCAATAAAAGTTTGGGATTGGACAATAGACTCAAATGATTGGAAATTAAAAGATAATCCAACTCAGATTATTGAAAATGTAAAGAAACAAACAACAGAAGAAGTAGAAGTTGTTTTAATGCATGAAAAGGCGCAAACATTACAAGCTCTTCCTGAAATTATTAAATTTTATAAAGAGCAAGGGTATGAATTTGGGGTATATAATGATGAGGATCATTTTCGTTTAAACTTCCAGAAAGATCAACGTCTATAGTATAAACATAGTTATCTTAAAAGATGTTTGTATTACTAAAACAATAACTAAGACAAAGTCGATTTCCATGAAGTGTACCCCGATTGTTAAGCACATTCTAACAATCGGGGTATTTTTTATATTCAAATTCTCTTAGCGTATGAAATTCGCATTTTTCTACATAGCGAAATAGGACTTACATGCTCTAACCTCATTGTCCTCTGTACATGAAATAAATTTGGTTTGTAATATAATCTGAACTAAAATGAAGTCCATTTCTTATCCACCACATGATGATTCCTACCAATGAAGCGGTTTTAATCTCAATGGCAACATAATCTTCGGGTAGCTCTGTCTCACTATTATTTCTGCGCGTTTCTACTAATTTCTTTATTAATAGAAATAATTGTTCCTCAAAATGATTCATATTAAATAAAATAGATAAATAATTTCGATGAATATATAAATAATCAAGCAATTGTGTTAGCTGTTGTTTTTCTGATAAATTGCTTACGTGTATTAAAGCGGTAATTTTATTAGAAAGTTCGTTTAAAATTTCATCAGTGAGTTGCATGAGTAAATCCTGAATATCTTGGTAGTGTAAGTAAAATGTTGTCCGATTTAATCTAGCTTTGTTTGCTATTTTCTGGACTGTTAAATTTGAAATAGTGGATTCCTCTTGTAATAGGGAATAGACGGCATTTTTGAACATTTCTCTTGAACGAAGTGTACGAGGGTCCTCTTTTTTTGATGTAGACATTTTGAAACTCCTTTATAGATTTTTCTTTGACTTTCTCGACATAGCATATTTTCAATGTCGATTAATGAACATTTTCAACAAAATTGTTTATGGTCAGGAATATGTATCTTTGTTACTATGAATTTTATCGACACTGTGTCAATAATGCAACTATAGAAAAAGGGAGTTTAGAAATGGAGAAGGGAATAACAGAAAAAAATAAAAAAGTTTTATTAATTGTACTAATTGCTGGCTGTTTTTTATCAACATTAAATCAGACGTTACTAAATGTAGCGATGAGTAACTTAATGGAGGTATTTGATGTTACGGCTGCAACTGTACAATGGTTATCAACAGGTTTTATGCTCGTAAACGGTGTGTTAGTACCAATTACGGCGTTTTTAATGAAACGTTTTACAACGAGGCAATTGTTTACTAGCTCAATGTTCTTTTTATTCATTGGAACATTACTGTGTGCCGGTGCTATAAATTTTAGCATGTTATTAACAGGAAGAATGATTCAAGCAATTGGGGCAGGAATTATTATGCCGCTCATGATGACAGTTATTTTATATTTATACCCTAGTGAAAAGCGCGGGAGTATTATGGGAATCATCGGCTTTGCCATTATTTTTGCGCCAGCCATCGCTCCAACATTATCTGGTTTTATCATTGAATATGTATCATGGAGATGGTTATTTATTGGATTAGCTCCATTTGTATTAATCGTCATTATTCTTGCGCTGAAATATTTAATGAACGTTGCAGATACGACAAAAGCAAGTTTGGATATTGTAAGTGCCATTTTATCAACGATTGGTTTTGGTTGTGTTTTATTTGGATTCAGTAGTGCAGGAAGTAAGGGATGGGATCATCCGATTGTTATTACAACAATTATTACTGGGATAATTGTTACAACGCTATTTTGCTTACGTCAAATAAAATCTACTGATCCACTATTAAATTTATCTGTATTTAAGTATAAAATTTTTACTCTTACATCCGTGATAAATGTACTCATCACGATGATTATGTATGCTGATTTAATTCTTTTACCGATATACTTACAAAACGGCCGAGGCTTTACCGCATTTGAATCAGGTTTACTTCTATTACCTGGGGCTGTTATTAATGCATTCTTATCACCTATTACAGGTAAAATGTATGATAAATATGGTGCAAAACCACTCTTTATTACAGGGTTAATATTTATCATTATTTCAATGTGGGGTGTAATTGATTTAACTGAATCCACAACGTATATATATTTAATGGTACGTACTATTATTTTACGAATTGGGTTAAGTTTCATTTCGATGCCTTTAAATACAGCAGGACTAAATGCTTTACCTAGAGAATTAGGTTCACATGGTTCAGCGGTAAATAATACGATTCGTCAATTAGCAGGTGCAATTGGAACAGCGGTTGTTATTACTGTATATACGGCTCAAGTAACTGCACATGCTTCCGAGTTATCTTCGGAAAATGGAAACATTGCAGCTATTCAACTAGCGAAATTATCATCTATTTTCGGCGCAAGTGATGCCTATCTATTTATGTTATTCTTGTCTTTCGTAGCATTAATCTTTGCATGTTTCATGCCTAAAAAAGTGGCAACTCAAAAATTTGAAAGTGAAGCAAGTAATTAGAATCGTTCATAGATTTATTTAGAAAGTATAAGATGAAAGAAAAAGCATGTGATCTAACATTGAGGTCGCTTGTTTTTTCTTTTTATTTGTTTATGAACTTAACTTTATCTTGTCCTACAGAAATGGAAAGATTGATTATGGATGTAGAGCTTTTATTATTTGTCTTAACCTCATTTTTTTGAATAGCAATAACAGATTATTCGACAAGTATATTCATAATAATTTAAAGTATAGAATATACACATCTTAGGGAGGGCATATATGTGAAGAAGTGGATGAAGATTGCGCTGTACTCTTTAGTAGGTATTTTACTTATGGGAAGTATTAGTTTTTTTGTTTGGTCTCAGTTTACTTATAAACCAACGAAAGAGGCGTTGTCGCTAGTAGATGATAAAATGGGTGAAGATAATATAGTATTTGGAGAGAAAGATGCTAAGGTAGGTGTTATTTTTTATCAAGGAGCTAAAGTAGAAGCTGAGGCTTATAGTTACTTAGGAGAAGCTCTTGCAAAAGATGGGCATTTTGTAGTGATGCCTAAGTTACCATTAAACTTAGCGATACTTGGAATCAATGCGGTAGACAGTGTAATTGAACAGTATCCTGAAGTTCAAAAATGGTACGTTGCTGGACATTCGATGGGCGGAGCTATGATTTCTAAGTATGCCTTTCAGAATGAAGACAAGGTAGACGGGATCATTTTCCTAGGTTCGTATCCTGCAGATGATTTCTCTACGAAATCGATTCCGATGTTATCAATTTATGGGGAAGTAGATGCTTTAGCAACTGTAGAAAAAATAGAGAACAATAAAAAGTTAATGTCAAAGAATACTACTATGCACATGATAAAAGGCGGAAACCATGCTCATTTCGGCATGTATGGTGAGCAAAAAGGTGATAATGCAAGCTTAATTACGTCAAAATCACAACGAGATGAAACAGTGAAAGTAATTGAACAATGGTTATTAAAACAATGATAAAGAATTTAATAAATTTATCAAAAAAATGCTTCTTCCTTAAGATAGCCTAATGATAGGTGGGAGAGGCACTCAAGAGCCAGCTCATACGAGTAGGCTCTTTTATTTATCTTCTATCTTCAATTGTCCTCTTATTTTCTCCGGAATATCTTTTTCAGAAATAACATCGTAAGAATACACATACTTTCCTTTCACGTGAATTTTTAAGTATGTTTTTCTTATGAAATCATTAGGAGTATTCGTTCCTACTGTATATTGGTTCTCATTTCTTGCTTCATCAACACCTTTTAGTGAGTACATAGCTCTTCCTTTATGATGATAATCTGGAACGCCGTATCCCTTCGCAATGGCGTATACAGTTTTTTCTTCAGCAATCGGATTAAATCTGTCCAAATCCCCGCGTAATATGAAAGGTAGTAAGTATATAGGAAGGCTTATTCCTATTATGCAAAGTACGAATTTCTTCATGATTGTTTCTCCTCTTATGTATTTACATTTTTCAGTATAGAAAAAATTTCTTATAAATATAGAGGGAAATTCCTTAAGGTTTTCTTAATAAAGTTTAACCGTGTGAAAAAAGATTAACTTGAGTATTAAGCCTACGGAATGAATAGCCAAATAACCTGTTTTCTTTATTTTTTGATGGTAGGTTATTTGGTTTTATATTGGTATGAGTGAATTAAGAAATAAGTGAGATTTAGGAACTAGAATAAATGTATCTTACAGTAATAAGAGGAGTATCTAAATAAATTATAGTGAGAACAATTAAAGAAGGCATCTAATCGGGTGCTTTTTTCTTTTAGAATAGAGAATCCCATGGGGCAGTTACATGTAATGCAGCGCTGTGCTTCTATGTCATTGGAAAATCCAATGATAAAAAAGAGGCTTGTCTTCAAAACAAATTGTTATTTGTAACACTGTTATCAAAGCAAAGTGCTCGTGACATTTCTTTGATATTCAAAAACATTAATAACCTATTGTATGAAGTTTTTTGAAAATTTAGGTTTAACATCTTTAAAATAGGTGTATTACATATTACATAACAACTAAATAAAAAAATAAAAAATCTAAAGGAGGAAAAATACAATGAATAAGAATGAAAGAAAACCGGTGGTTCATGAATATGAAAATGGACAGGAAGTAGTTATGAAAGTAAAAGAGCTAGAATTACAAGGGATTCGCCAAGATGACATTTACGTCTTAACACATGAAAAGCATCTAACAAAAAAGATTGCGGATGATACAAACACAAATACGATTGGAGTAAAAGAACAAGGATTAGGAACAAGTATTATCAACTTTTTCTCCAAAAAAGGGGACGAACTCCGAAATCAAATGGAGGAAATGGGGTTGTCGAAGGAGGAAGCTAATTTATATGAAGAAAAACTAGATCAAGGGAGAATTTTACTTCTAGTAACAGCTGAAACAACAACGGTGAGTGATAGGCAGCTGCAAAACTATCATTCTCTTTAATAGATTGCAACATCTGATAAATAGGTAAGTTAAGTATTTTAGGTTGTAGCATGGAAGAAAATAAAAGTAGAGAAGGGTGAGAAAAATGAAACATACAATATTTAAATATGCTGTGATTGGAATTACGACCGGAGTCATGGTCTCTTTATTAAAAAAAGAAAATCGGAAAGCTATACAAACAACAGGAAAAAGCGTAAAAGACAAACTACAAGAAGGAAACATAAAGGAAACATTAGAGAGGGTAACTGAGACAAGTAAACAATTCTCTGTAAATGCAGCTAATGTTGCAAAACAAACATTACCACAATTGCTTACAGCCACACCGGTTGTCATTTCTACTATTAAAGACTTAACAGAAAACGAAAATAACAAAAAGAAAAAAGACGAAAAGAAATATATGAAAGAAGGGAAAGAAGAGAGTGCTTAGATTTAATTCTAAAAAGAGAAAGTGAGGAAAAAAGTATGAAATCTCTGTATGCAATTGATGTAGGAATTGGCTTTACTAAGCGGGCATATCGACAGGATGTAGATTCTGAGATGACGATTAAGAGTGAAGCTTCCACATTAGCCCCTGTACCTAATCATGCTGAAAGTGAAGATTTAACAAAGGTAAGTTTTATAGACTTAGACTTTGCATACTACATGGGAAATGAAGCACATCAATCTGAAGCTTCATTTCTTCCTCCATTTGACGAAGAAATAGAAAATTATTATGAAAGCGAACGATTTAAACAACAAATATTTGGTTGCATTGCAAAGGATTATAAAGAAAATGTCGTGTTACCTTTAGTTGTTACCGGGCTTCCCGTTACTTGTTTTGGTAGTCAGCATGAGCAATTACAAAATATATTAAAAAAAGAAACTTCCGTGCAAATTGATGGGAAATTTATTAATATTACGGTGGAAAATGTTTTGATTCTTCAGCAACCGGTCGCTTTACATGCCTATTTCTTAAAAGAGGGAATCATTCAGGAACGAGATCGTATCTTAATTATTGATGGTGGATTTCGTACATTAGAAATGACAGATATGAAACAGAATGTCATTTTAAATCATTATGAGACAGAACTAGGATGTAGCAAGCCGTTGAAAAATATTAAGAATATCCTGCAGAATCATGCGGGTGAAAGTAATCAATTGCATATTAACGACATGCCAAAAATATTAGAAAAAGGATATGGAGGTCGAGAAGAAAATCCTCAGACAAGTCAGGTTGATACTTTGATTCAAAAAGAGTTGGATACACACTTCCAAGACGTTATGCGTGTATTACAAGAACAATTTAAGTTAGACCAGTATGACACTATTATTTGGACAGGAGGAATAGTAGATATCCACAAAAAACGAATTGAAAAAATGCAAGGTGAAATTTCTTCTTTCCGTATGGTAGACGCTTCGAAAGAGGCTGCACTTCATGGATACTATATGATTGGAAGTCAAGTATTTGACGACATCACCAATCAATCTGCATATGAATCCAAATTATAATAACGACCGAAATGGATTTCGTTGAATAGAAGTGCCAAATTATGTGGCTTTTTTTCCACATATAATAAATTCTTTATAAGAAAAGATAAAAAGTGCTTGTATAGAGGAAATTTTTAAAATTGAGAATAAAAACAACTAATATATAGGGGGTCTTCCTTGTAACAGAAGAAGATCTCCTATGCCATTTATTTTGTAATTTAGATGATCTAAAAACTTTTCCTCGAAGACATGAATACCTACATACAAATTTCATATTACGGATATTATTCGATCAAACATAAAACTATTCAGAAAGGAAGAATAATATGGAATGCACAAAAATGCCGAAATGGAATTGGTATCATGTGAAAACTAGTGAGCTTGAAAAACTTTCTTCTATAATCCCTCGTGATGTAATATCTTATTTCTCTCAATTTGTAAAGAAAATAAGTTCTCCTTGTGAAAATGGATTATATGTTTATACGTTATCACCAAGTCAAACTTGTGTATATGGTTCGTTTTTATATGATCAAGATAAAAAGGACGCCAAAATTCAAAAATTTCTTCATTATTTCGTAGCTCATGGAACACTGATAACGGTCCAGGAAAAAGAGGAAGAGGATTTCCAAAAGTTAATACATAATGTCCCTATGGGTACAAAAAATTGTAATAGTTCCGCTGAAGGATTATGTGCCATCTTATCAATGTTTATATCTCACTATTTGCGAGAGGTTGACTATTTTGAAAACCATTTTAGAAATGTATTATGGGATTTTTATCATCATAATAACATAGCAGTTTTAGAAAGAATTTATCATATTCGTCATGAATTATTTATGAACACACATGTGTTTCGCTTAATACAAGAAGTGTTACAAGGCCTGGAGGAAGCTTGGTTAGAAAATATAACAAAAACTGTTTGTTATAAACAAACACACTTGAAATTAGAGCGTGGATTACAACTTGTTAAAGAGTACCAAGAAGAATTAGACACGATGATTCATTTACAAGAAGTTGTTTCTTCACATCGTGGGAATGAAATTATGAAAGCTCTTACTGTATTAACTGCTGTGAGTACGCCGTTGACAGCTTTAGGAGCATTGTGGGGTATGAATTTTAAATATATGCCTGAATTAGAATGGAAATATAGCTATTTAATCGCTCTCTTATTTATTATTTTCACAACAGGGGGGATGTATATGTATATGCGATTCAAAGGGTGGACAGGTGATTTATTACGAGTAAAGAAAAAGAAATCTTTTTTTAAATCTAATTAGTCCTGTTTTTAAAAAATATGATAGATATTAACTAGAAATATGGTTAGTAATATTTATTAATAGGGGTAGTGCCATATCCCTATCAAGTTAAAGCTTTGATGTCCCCGCAATGATAAAAATGGTGAATATTTATATGAAAGATTAGAGCTCTCCTTCTTGTAAGAGAGCTCTAATCTTTGTTTAAAAACTATATCATATACATGGGCAGACTCATCATCTGAAATTTGTCCGGAGTGAATCTAGAATATGACAAAAGAGAACTTGCGTTAGAAAACAAGCTCTCTTTAAAAGAAATAACGTAATTGAGGTACTTATATAGTAACAATTGTTTTCTTCTAATTCCATATGTCTTATGTTGAGAAATAAATTATAAGTGGCTTGATAAAGCTAAAATGAATGATTGACATAATATTTTGACGATAATATAATGAATCTCGAATTCAAGATAATTTGTAAAGGGTTGGTAATTGTGATCGTGATTAACGATGAGAGCCTATCTTTAAAGTTATTTGTTATATTATCAAGGGAATTACAGTCAATCACTAAACGTATTGAAAGGGATATAAAAAGTTATGAACTTAATCCAACTGAATTTGCAGTGCTTGAGCTACTATCCAGTAAAGCCAATCAGCCTATAAAAAAATTGGAGACAAAATATTACTTGCAAGTAGTAGTATCACGTATGCGTCAATTACTTCAGAAGGTATTGAATTGGTGGATACTATTTTTCCTCAGCATAAAGAGGGGATTCGGCAAATATTTGGTAGTTTGGACTATATTGAGAAAAAATGATAATTAAACAGTTGAAAAAGTTAGGATATTACGCACAGAAATTGTAAGTTTTTAGAGATTATTTCTGTTTAGTAATATCCTAATTAAATATAAATTAAATATAAATTAAATAAATAGGAGGAAAAATTAATAAATTGTAGTAAATTTGTTGTAATACAAAATAAAGAAATTATGTAATTGCAATTGATATAGTAGGAAAGACAGTTGTTATGTATAACGTATACATATTGTCCTTTTCATTATAAATCTTTCATAAAGCGGAGAGTGGGTATCAAGAATGGAATTACGTCATTTAGAGTATTTTATTCAGGTTTGTAATAATGGTAGTTTTACTAAAGCTGCGGAAGTTTTAGGTATTTCACAGCCGACTTTAAGTCAACAAATCCGTGTGTTAGAAGGGGAGCTTGATACACCCTTGTTTCATCGAGTTGGAAGAGGTATCAAAATGACAGAAGCGGGTAAGCTGCTATTTGATAAAGGAAAATTTATCATGCAACAATTTGATGACGTTTATAATGAAATTTTTGAATTAAAGGGTGTAAAAAGAGGTGTAATTACTATAGGAGGTTTATTAGAGGATCTCACTTATTTAACACCTTATATTATAAAGTTTCAACGACATTATCCCAACATCATAGTAAAAATTATAGAATCCGAAGTTGCTGTAAATCAAATCGTTGGCAAAAATATTGATTTAGGAATTACACGTAGTGCTCAAATTCCAGACAAATTAACAAGCACCCTTCTGTATAGTGAAGAGCTTGTCCTTGTAGTTCCAAAAAACCATCCTTTGAATGAAACATCATTTGTTTCTTTTCGAGAATTAGTAGGGCTGAGTAGAATAATGGTTTCATGTAGTTGTCGTGAATCTATTAAAATATATTGTGAGAGTTTAGGGCTATCTTTATCTGAAGCAAAAATAGAAACAAAATCTTCCATTTCTCTATTGAGCCTTGTATGCAATGGACATGGGGTTGCTATAATACCTCTTTCACTAGTTGAATTTGTTAATAATGATAATTTGAGCATAGTTCGTATTATTGATCCGACACCAAGTCAAGATATTAATCTGATTCACTTTGATGATAAATTTTTAAGTTTTGCAGCACGTATCTTTATGCAAAAGTTACATGATCCTGAAAAAGTATTAGTCTAATAGAAATAATAATGATTATAGTGTGAGAATTAAAAATGATACATAACTCTTGGGATAAGTCCTAAATCACAGTCAAAGGGCAAGTAGATTTATATGTGTGGTATAGTCGCTTCAAATGGGAATGCCATTGACTTTTACTTAAGGGAAAAAGGGCAGACTTTGCACGGAGAGAAGGGTATAAAAATAAGGCAAGTTAATCCATCAACTCTGCGGTCTTATCGCATAGTAATAGATTCCAATAGGGATATACAATGCTATTTCGAATTTACATATCCTTATTATAGAAAGAAAACCACCGGCATTATACTGGTGGTTTTGACTTAGAAAGCAAAGCAAGTACAACCAATACCCCATTTAGTTCCATCTTTTCCTATCACGGTATGAGTGTGTTGATGGAGAGGGTTACTACAACTATGTAACTTGTTATCATGGGAATCGTGAGAAAGTATAGTGTGGGCTAGGTTAGCGCCACCATAACCATAAACTCCCGTCGGTGCCCAATCAGGTGATGCTGGCGGCAATTCAGGTGATAAATTTTTAAATTCATCATTTCCATAAACAACCTGCCCACCCATAATGGTGAGTAATGATTCAAGGTTCTTGATTTCTTCTTCTGGCACAGTAAAGTAGTCAGCAGACAATACAGCAATATCAGCAAACTGACCTACTGCAAGGGTTCCCTTTTTACCTTCATCACCAGAGAACCACGCACTTCCTTTTGAATATAATTCCAGGGCTACTTTTCTATCAAGTTTATTTTTTTCATCGTATATCGAAAGACCACCAATGGTTTTTCCGGCAACCATCCAGTAAAGAGCGACCCAAGGGTTATAGCTGGAAACCCTAGTCGCATCACTACCGGCACCAACAGGTATACCTAGGTCTAACATACGATAAATTGGGGGAGTACGCTTTGCAGCTTCCTTTCCGTATAAATCAACAAAGTATTCACCTTGAAAAGCCATGCGGTCTTGGATGGCAATACCGCCATTTAAAGCCTTAACACGTTCCATACTACGATCTGAGATTGTTTCTGCATGGTCAAACCACCATCTTAGACCATTAAAAGGAATTTCTTTGTTGACTTCCTCAAATACATTTAGGAATCGTGTGATTGACTCGTCATAAGTTGCATGTAAACGGAATGGCCAACGGTTTTCTACCAATAGAGAAATTACTTTCTTTAAGTCAGCTTCCATCATCGTAGCTAGTTCAGGCCGTGGCATTTGAAATTTTTCAAAATCGGCTGCCGAGAATACTAACATTTCTCCAGCACCATTCATTTTATACTTATCAGTTCCTTGACCGGGAGAAACAATTTTTGCCCATGAAGCAAAGTCTTCATATTCATGATTAGGATTTTGCGTAAATAGATTATAAGCAATACGCAAAGTTAATTGTTCTTTCTCAGCTAAATGTTCAACAACTTTGTAGTCATCAGGGTAATTTTGGAAACCACCACCTGCGTCAATGGCACTTGTAATACCTAATCTATTTAATTCGCGCATAAAATGCCGAGTTGAGTTAATCTGGTCGTCAAAATTAAGTATTGGAGCCTTACCCAGACTTGAATAAAGAATAGAAGCATTAGGATTTGCAATTAAAAGGCCCGTTGGATTACCTCGTTTATCCCGCTCAATTAAGCATCCTGGAGGGTCTGGGGTATCTTTTGTGTATCCCAGTGCACGCAGCCCTGCACGATTTACAAGTGCTCTATCGTAAAGATGTAGCACAAAGACAGGCGTATCTTCAGAAACAGCATTAATCTCTTCCAGAGTTGGCAACCGTCTCTCTTTAAATTGAAATTCAGACCAACCTCCAACTACTCTTACCCACTGAGGAGCAGGTGTACGCCTTGCCTGTTCTTTGAGCATTTCGAGAGCTATGGCAAGTGAAGGGACACCTTCCCATCGTAATTCCATATTATAATGAAGACCACCACGAATAACGTGTATATGAGAATCATTCAGGCCTGGAATTGCTCTCTTTCTTTTAAGGTCTATTTTTTTTTGTTTTTTCTGTGGCACTATTAAGAAGCTCATCTCCACCTAATGCAGTTATTAAACCATCAGTTATGGCGATAGCAGATACCTCAGGTTGAGAGGGATCAAGGGTAGTAATTTTTCCGTTATATAAGATCATATCCGGTAAATTCATATTCACACCTCGTCTACTTCCTATTATTTTGTAACCATGGATGAAATAATTTACCGAAAATTGGCATAACTACCCATGATAGCAAGGACACTATACATACAGAAACAAAAAAAGCGGACATAATAGGATTCATATGTTTTATAATAGGTCCTATCAATTTAGGAACTAACATGCTAAGAGGCCATACACCCAGAAGGGTAACGATAGACATTTTCCATTTTGGCGGTGGAATTGGCGTTTTCGGAGTAACAAACCAATAAGCCAAACTGCTTTCAGTTTTGTAAGTTGGATTAGTAACTTGAAATGGTTCTGCCGTTTTTAACAAATCTCGGCGAACATCTGATTCTTGCCAAGCACGTAGATGTTCATACGTATCAAAGCGAAAAATAACAGTATACTCTCTGGATTCATTATTAGGGACTATTAGATTTACGCCTAAATGCCCTGGGAATTTAGTAGCGGCAGCTTCGATTTCATGTCTCCATGTTTCAAACTGTTTTTCTTTACCTTGTTGAATTTCCCATGTAACAATCGTTGTTACTGGATCAGCAGTATCCATTGTGTTCTCTGTATGAGTCTCTTCGACAGCTATTCCTTCATGCTTCATATTTTCCTGCTTGGAAGCGCGCCATGCACCATAGTATATGCGTATTCTACACCTTGACCATAAGCACCAGTGTGTTCCTTTACAATCTCCATTACAGCATCATAAGTGTCTTTGTATGCCCAGTCACGTTGGTATTCAAGTAAAACTTGAATTGCTGTCACTGGAATTGCACCAGCTTGTTCTACACGACGCATAGCAGCGTTATGTGCTGTCAAACTAGTACCACCTGAAGCATCATCAACTGCATACACCTCATAGCCAGCTTTAATTGCTTCAAGCACAGGGAATGCAAGGCAAACTTCAGTCCAAAGTGCTGCAAATATTAATTTCTTTCTACCTGTTGCTTTAACTGCTTCAACAAATTTTTGATCTTCCCAAGAGTTCATTGAACTGCGTTCTATAATTTCATGGTTTGGGAATATGTCAAGAATTTGTGGCCAAAAATAACCAGAAAAGCTGCGTGTCTCCACTGTAGTAAGAATAGTAGGTACGTTAAAAGTTTTTGCTGATTTAGCAAGCAACATAACGTTATTAATCAATGTTTGTCTATCAATACTTGCAACTCCAAAAGTCATTTGAGGTTGAAAATCAATCAAAATTAAGGCACTGTTCTCTGGATTTAATAATTCTAAATTACTCATAATAAAATGCTCCTTTTTTTATTATTTGCAAAAAGTTAATTTAAGCTGTAATCATAAAAATAAAAGCTTTGCTATACTTTTTAATTTACAATTTAGTGCTGATTTAATCAGCACTAAATCTATACTATCTACTTTAAAAAAAGTAATTTAAAGCTATTTCTTTGGAATATATTTATGCATTTTGTTTACTAAGATCTCGTTGAGCTCCCAAATAGCTTCCAATTATATTTTGATAACCTGGAAGATTACTAGCAAGTAAATTGCCAAAACCTTCAACATCGTTGCGCCAATCGCGTTGTAATTCGCAAGCTACGCTAAACCAGTTCATAAGTTGTACGCCATTATGTGCCATACGCGTATTGGCAGCATCTGCAACTTGTTTACTGAAAGTTCCTGAAGCATCAGTAACAGCAAATACTTCATAGCCAGCTTTTATAGCGGAAAGTGCCGGGAAAGCAACACAAACGTCCGTAACTACGCCCGCGATAATAAGTTGTTTTTTTCCAGTTTCTTCGATTGCTTTTACAAAATCATCATTATCCCATGCGTTAATTTGTCCAGGTCGAGCTATTTTTTGTGCGTGAGGAAAAAGATCAACCAATTCTTGCATTAAAGGTCCATTAGGTCCGTTTTCAAAGCTAGTTGTTAAAATAACTGGTAAATCAAAAAACTTAGCAGTGTGAGCAAGCGCTAAAACATTGTTCTTAAATTCATCAACACCATAGTCACGTACTAGTCCGGACATAAGACCAGTTTGATGATCTACTAAAAGCACGACAGCATCATCTTTGTTAATACGAGAATAGAGATCAGTCATTATGTATTCCTCCTAAAAATTAAGTAATCGAAGAAATTCTAAACAGTGGAATATCATTCTAAATTTCTTCGTTTGTTACGATTAGTTTGTAACTAAACTGACCGTTAATATGAGTTATAGCAGCATTCACGGAACATGAAGCGCTATACAAATTTATAGTATTTGAAAACTAATTGGTTAATCAATTCTAAATTATCTATAATTTGTATAGGTGGTAACTATAGTTATTTTCATTATAAAATTAATTGGTTTTACCTATACATTCTATAGATAGAACGATATTGATAGTCTCCTATTTTTGTTATTAGAATTGAATATGAAGAATGTTTAGCAAATACTTCGTGATGAAAAAGGTATGAGATGAGGAAGTGTTCCATAAACAGAAAATGAATTTATCGGAACAATAGAGTTTCATGCTTAGCGTTCACAATATAAATGTGCATAAATAGGTTATGAGATTCATCGGATTATTAAAGAAAAGGATAAATTTTAAAGGAGGTAGGAGAATGGCAAAAATTACTGTAGGAACCGAAAATCAAGCACCAATTGAGATATATTATGAGGATTATGGTATAGGGAAACCAGTTGTACTCATTCATGGTTGGCCGTTAAGTGGTCGATCTTGGGAATACCAAGTTCCCGCTCTTGTTGAGGCTGGATACAGAGTTATAACATATGATCGTCGAGGTTTTGGAAAATCATCTCAGCCGTGGGAAGGGTATGAATATGATACCTTTACTTCTGATTTACATCAACTATTAGAACAGTTAGAGCTTCAAAATGTCACACTTGTTGGTTTTTCTATGGGTGGAGGTGAGGTAGCCAGGTATATTGGGAAATATGGAACTAATAGAGTAGAGAAGGCTGTATTTGCAGGAGCTGTACCACCATTCCTTTACAAGTCAGCAAATCATCCTGAGGGTGTATTAGATGATGTAGCAATTCAAGGATTTGAAAATGGAGTAAAAAGTGATCGCCTAGCATTCCTTGATGAGTTTACGAAAGGATTTTTTGCTGCTGGAGATCGAACTGACTTAGTTAGTGAACCATTTCGACTTTACAATAGGGATATCGCTGCGGGTGCATCACCTAAAGGAACACTAGATTGTATCGCTGCTTTCAGCAAAACAGACTTCAGAGGCGATTTAGCCAAGGTTAATATACCTACCCTTGTTATTCATGGTGATTCAGATGCAACTGTACCATTTGAATATAGTGGGAAATTAACACATGAAGCAATACCTAATTCTAAAGTAACGTTAATAAAGGGTGGTCCACATGGGCTAAATGCAACGCATGCCAAAGAATTTAATGAAGCACTCCTATTATTTTTAAAAGACTGATTACAACTATATAATTGTTAATTGATAAATTATAAACAAGTAAAAATAAAGCTTTATAAAAGATGCTCTTGGATAAATCCAGGAGCATCTTTTTAAATGGTGATATTGAGATGTTAGGTTGATAAAACTCCATTAGTTTCGAATTGAATATTCTTCTTACCAGCTAAAATGTATGGATTAGCTTTTTCTAGGTCTCTTAGGTGGATTGCTATATTACTATCAAGATAATATTTTGAATAATCCTCAAGAGAAAGAAGTTTTTTGTCAGAAAACAATAAAATTTTATTAATTTTTATAATTAGTTGAATTTTTATAGAAATAATTCTCTTAATATATTAAAATAACATCGTATTATGTCAGATTTTAATTAGGGGAGAGAAATTTTATGTTGAAAAAAATCATTCCAGTTGCTTTAGCACTAAGTACAGTTACTTTTACTAGTGTATTTGCTGCGCCTTCAGCCCAAGCAAGTACAGGACCAAACCGATACATAGATGTGCAAATGCTCGGTATTAACGATTTTCATGGGCAACTAGACACTGTAAAAAAAATTAACAATAAAGATGCAGGGGGAATTGAGTACTTAGGGGCTTATTTACGTGATCGTGAAAAACAAAATCCAAATACATTAAAGGTACATGCTGGCGATGTTGTTGGAGCAAGTACTCCTGTTTCAGCATTATTACAAGACGAGCCTACGATTGAATTTCTAAATGATTTGAAATTCGATGTTGGGACTATAGGAAACCATGAATTTGATGAAGGTGTTGCGGAAATGAACCGCCTTATTTATGGTGGATACCATGAAAAAACAGGGAATTTTAAAGGAGCAAAATTCCCATATGTTGCCGCAAATTTCCATAATAAATCCACTGGTCGTTTATTTTTACCACCATTCACTATAAAAAAGGTACAAGGAGTTCCTGTTGGATTTATCGGAGTCGTAACAACGGATGTTCCTAACCTTGTTATGCCTACTATGCTAAAGAATGTGGAAATTACAGATGAAGTTGAAGCTATTAACAAATCCGTAAAGCAATTAAAAAAACTAGGCGTTAAATCTATCGTTGTTCTTGCGCATAACGGAGGTACAACAGATGGGAACGGCGTAACAAATGGTGATATCGTCCGATTAGCAAATGAGACTGATTCAGAAGTCGATGTTATTTTTGGTGGGCATAGCCACACTTATGTAAATGGAACTGTTAATAATAAACTTGTCGTACAAGCAAATTCTTACGGTATGGCTTTTGCTGATGTTGATGTAAAGATTGATCGTAAAACACAAGATATTGTTGAGAAAAAAGCAGAAATTGTTACAACTTACCATGAAGGCATGGAGCCTGATAAAAAAATAAAGAAGAAGATGGAGAAATATCAAGCGAAAATCGCACCTCTTGTTAATGAAGTTGTAGGTAAGTCTATTGCTCCACTAGATCGCAAACTCAATACGGCTGGTGAATCTACTCTTGGAAATTTAGTTGCTGATGCCCAGCGTACAACAATGCAATCTCAAATTGCACTTATGAATCCTGGTGGTATTCGTAATGACTTAGATGCTGGTGATATTACATGGGGAGAGATATATGGTATTCAACCATTCGGAAATCAATTAATAAAAGTAAATTTAACAGGCCAAGACATTCGTGATATTTTAAATCAACAATGGCAAAAAGACATAACAAGAATGCTTCAAATTTCAGGGATCCAATACACTTGGGATGCGAACAAGCCTAATGGAGAAAAAGTAACAAGTATTCGCTTAACAAATGGAGAAGAAATCATTCCTTCTAAAACTTACAGCGTCGTTGCTAACGCATTTTTAGCTTCAGGTGGAGATGGATTTGTATCCTTTAAAAACGGTAAAGATGCTGAAACAGGACCAACTGACTTTGAAGCATTAGTAGATTATATAAAAAAATCAAAAGAACCAATTCAGTCTATTATTGATGGAAGAATTCAAAAAATAAATTAGTTTTTTATTAATCTCACAAAAAATAGATTACCTGTACACTATACTTTTTCGTGTGCAGGTAATCTATTTTTTGTGGGTTTGAAATAAAGTCTTACTGTGGCCAATGGGTATACCGTCTAGATGCAGAGTGCCGAAAAAAATGAAGTAAACAAAAAATCACCCCTAAACTAACCCTATGATAAAGAGAATACATTGCAAAAAACAAAATTTGGAACTTCCTATTAGCCCAATATTAACTACACTACAATAGATTGAAGCTCATGTAGTTTTATATTCGTATGAGTGAATTAAGGATTTCTTAAGAACCTATTAAGGAATAAGAGAGTTTTAGGGATTAGAATAAATGTATCTTAACAGTAATAAGAAAGGTAATGGTTGAAACGGTAGTCTTTATAGTATGTCAAAAATTAATGAAGAAGTATTTCAGGAGGTTTTTATGAAAAAGAAAATAATTATTGCACTTAGTGCTTCTGCTATAATACTGACTAATTTTGTAGGAAGTACTTATGCAGATTCGAAAACAGAAGTTTCTGTTACAGCTCCATACAATACAAATCAAATAGCGGAATGGTTAGAAGCACATGCAAAACCTTTAAAAACAACTAATCCAACTGCATCTCTTAATGATTTAAAACCACTTAAGAATATGGTAGGTTCAGCTTCAATCGTAGGTTTAGGTGAAGCTACGCATGGGGCTCATGAAGTTTTTACGATGAAACACCGCATTGTTAAATACTTAGTATCTGAAAAGGGCTTTACCAACTTAGTTTTAGAAGAGGGATGGGACAGAGCTTTGGAACTTGATAAATATGTTCTTACTGGTAAGGGAAACCCAAGCCAACACCTATCACCTACATTTAAAACGAAAGAAATGTTGGATTTACTTGATTGGATTCGGCAATATAATGCTAATCCAAAACATAAATCTAAAGTGCGTGTCATCGGGATGGATATTCAATCAGTAAATGAGAATGTTTATAATAATATAATAGAATATATAAAAAGAACCAATTCAGATTTTGTGCCTAGAATAGAAGCGAAGATAAAAGGTCTTATTCCTGTAACAAAGGATATGAATACTTTTGAGAGCCTTTCGAAAAAAGAAAAAGAAAAGTATATTTCAGATACTAAACAAATCAGTGCTTTATTAGAACAAAATAAAAGTTATCTAAATGGAAAATCCAAAGAGTTCGCATGGATAAAACAAAATGCCCGTATTATTGAACAGTTTACTACAATGTTAGCGTCACCTCCTGATAAACCATCGGATATGTTTTTGAAACATGATATCGCAATGTATGAAAATGCAAAGTGGACTGAAGAACATTTAGGAAAAACCATTGTTTGGGGACATAATGGGCACGTTTCGAAAACAAATATGATACCTTTTATATACCCTAAAGTAGCAGGGCAACATTTAGCAGAATATTATGGGAAACGGTATGTATCTATTGGAACGTCAGTTTACGAAGGACAATATAATGTTTATAATAGTGACGGTGAATTTGGCCCATATGGAACATTAAAATCAGATGATCCAAAAAGTTATAACTACATCTTTGGACAGGTCAAAAAAGATCAATTTTTTATTGATTTACGTAAGGCGAACGGAGTGACAAAAACTTGGTTAAACGAACAACATCCAATTTTCGCTGGGATAGCTACCGAAGGACCTGATAGACCAAAAACTGTTGATATATCACTAGGTAAATCATTTGATATACTCGTTCAAATTCAAAAAGTGAGTCCATCTCAACTGCATCAATAAAATTAGAATAATGTGCCTAAATGACAACGTGAGAAGTGTTTCATATAACACTATGAAATTTGTGTTGACAGAACAAGGAGAATAATTTTATTAGGGAAAAATGGAATTTTAACCTGTTAAGACTAAAATATATCTTCAATATTTAAAGCGCAAAAAACACCGAAGCGATAAACATCGGTGTTTTTTTGCGCTTTCGGGCACAGATGCTCCTTCAATCTTATTATTTTAGAAGCGATTTCGAATGTAAGGAATTTGTAAGGGATAGGTAAGGAAAAAGAGATTTTCTTTGTGTAGGATAAAAATATAAGGAGGCGTGAAAAGGGGAAACAAGTACGGCCTACATATAAAACAATCAGTAACAAGAGTGTTTCAAGGACAAGAAGTATTTTCTATGGTTAATACGCATGTGGAAAAAGAGGGATTTACCGATTGTTAGGACGCAATGGTGATTTGTGAAAATAAATGATGAGTACGATAATTACAATTTAAATAGAGGAGATGAATACTTTATGAAAACACGCAATAAAATTACATGCGCAAGTCTAGCACTTTTAATAGCTGGAAGTTCCCTGTTATACATAACACCAACCTCAATTGTAAAAGCAGAACCTATCCAAAATGTATCTAGTTCTTTACAAACTAATATTCAATACGATCGTACTTCCGTTAAGAAAGCAATGCGGGATGCACTGCAACTTGGATACCCGGGAATACTCGCTCAAATTTCTAAGGGTAGTAAAACTTGGAGTTATGCCGCTGGGATAGCGGATCTAAGAACAAAGAAACCAATGAAAGCAGATTTTCGCTTTCGCATTGGCAGTGTGACGAAAACGTTCATTGCAACAGTTCTACTTCAATTTTCTGGGGAGAACCGTTTGAATCTAGACGATTCCATTGAAAAATGGTTGCCTGGTGTCATTCAAGGAAACGGATATGATGGCAACCAGATTACGATTCGGCAAATTTTGAATCATACAAGTGGTATTGCTGACTATATAAATTCAAAAGACTTTGATATTATGGATACAAAAAAATCGTATACGGCTGAAGAATTCGTAAAGATGGGGATTTCACTTCCGCCAGACTTTGCTCCAGGAAAGGGTTGGTCTTATTCAAACACAGGATACGTAGTACTGGGAATTCTTATTGAAAAAGTAACTGGAAATAGCTATGCGGAAGAGGTTGAAAAGCGGATTATTGAACCGCTTGATTTGTCAAATACATTCCTACCTGGCAATTCAAGCGTGATTCCAGGCACCAAGCATGCCCGTGGCTATTTCCAACTAGACGGAGCAAGTGAGCTAAAAGATGTTACTTATATTAACCCAGGTAGCTCGGATGGAGATATGATTTCTACTGCTGACGACTTAAACAAATTCTTCTCTTACTTACTCAGTGGCAAATTACTGAAGGAACAGCAACTAAAACAAATGCTTACTACAGTGCCTACAGAAAGAGAAGGAACCGGATATGGCCTTGGAATCTTTGAAACTAAGCTTCCGAACTGTGTCTCGGTATGGGGACACAGAGGTGGCGTTCTAGGGTTTTCCACTTTTGTTGGTGGAACACTTGGAGGCAAGCATACAGTGGCCATCAATTTAAACAGCTTTAACCTTAGTAATCCTGATCCTTTTAAAAGTATTTTACTTGCTGAATTTAGCAAGTAGGCAAAAAGGAAAATCGGATA
Source organism: Bacillus sp. CH140a_4T (assembly GCF_008923725.1). Taxonomy (GTDB): domain Bacteria; phylum Bacillota; class Bacilli; order Bacillales; family Bacillaceae_G; genus Bacillus_A. The sequence continues at coordinate 510,704 of NZ_WBPF01000005.1, read as the reverse complement.
AATTTTGTTATTTGTAATTTCAATCGGAATAGATTACTGATTGAAATTAGTATAGAGGGGATTAAGTATCTAGAAACAATCAAACTAATCATGAGAGATAGCTAAGTAAAAGGATTTGTTTATGCATTGGCGGATTAAAAGAGAACAGATATAATGAGTGATTATTATGTATATACTATTGTATTTGTATGGGTATTATCACTAATTGTAAATTTGTATAAGGTGCGAAGTCTAATTTAAGACTTCGCAATTTTGCTGTGTGATAGCTTTTATTATGAAGCTATTAACAATAGAAAAAAGGAGAATGTAACTAGTCATACGGATGAATCTTGGTACATGCGCTATGTAGGAGATTTTGCTGAAAAAATATACAAGAAAAAATCAAATTTAGAGGAATATATGTATTAGAGAGAGGAAAGCTGAAGTAAATTAAAAATCTTTGCTTTTTTTGTTTTGGGAATAGTATTTTATTATCTTCACACATATAAGAAACAAAGGAATTTATATAAATTATGTTTTGGTAATAAGGGTTTAATTGGTTTGTTTTGGTAGTTTTATGCTTATGAGTTACTTGAAATTCTAGCGGTTTTGTATACATAGTTTTTCCTGTCTTAATTGATAGCGCACAGATATAACGGTTATTTTAACCAAAATTTTCATAAAAATACCTTCAAAAAGAACATAAGTTCGTGTATAATGAGAACGAATGTTCTTTTTGTTAGGAGTGATAACCTTGTATGATTATTCTCTTTTACCGAATCGTATTATTCTTTGTGTAGATCTTCGTAGCTTTTATGCAAGTGTTTCATGTATTAAAAAAGGACTCGATCCACGTTATACAAAATTGGCAGTCGTAGGAGATGTAAAGCGAAGCGGATCAATCGTATTAGCGGCAACACCGCCATTAAAAGCGTTAGGAATTAAGAAAATGGCTAGATTTTATATTGCTATTTTTTATAGAGTTAAATTAAAATTAATAACTATATCAAAGGTTATCTTAATTTTTCTCAAAAGAAGAAAAGTTTTTGAAGCAAAATTTGATATGCAGAGAATGAAAAAGTTACCAGTAGCCATTATTGGAGGAGGCCCTGTAGGGGGCTGCAGCTGCACATTTAGCAAAATAAGGTGAATCATTCATCTTATTAGAAGGTGGAGACAAGATAGGATTAAACATTCTGACATGGGGCCATGTGCGGGTATCCTCACCTTAGCAATATAACATTGATAAAGCGGCTTTGTCTCTTCTTGAACAGTGTGGCTGGGAGTCACCAGAAATAAAAGCATTGCCAACAGGGAAAGAAATTGTAGAACAATCCTTACAGCCGCTGGAGACCCTTCCAAAATCAAACGATTCATTTGAATACTAAAGTACTATCTATAGGTAGGAAAGACACAGATAAAATGAAAACAGCGAATCGTGAAAAAATTCCATTCATGATTTATACAAAAAAAGAAGGTGTACTGCAAGTTTATGAAGCTAGAGTGGTGTTAGATGCCATAGGTACGTGGGGAAATCCAAATCCGTCAAATTCTAATGGTATTTGGTTGAAAGAAGAACAATCTTTTAACGAGCATATTTTTTATGGTATTCCAGATATCTTAGGAAATGAACAAAAGCGATATGCTAATAAGCATGTAGCTGTTGTGGGAAGTGGTCATTCTGCAATCAATGCTTTGTTAGAGTTGGCAAAATTAAAGGAATTCTATCCAGAAACTAAGATTATATGGATCATGGGAAAGCAACGTGTGGAAGAAGCATACGGAGGAGAGGGAAAAGATGCTCTGGAAGCGTGTGGCGTCTTGGGTAGCCGTATTCATCAATTGGTTGATGAAGGAAGCGGTGAGGTAATGACACTATATAAAATTCAATACGTAGTTAGAACGAAAAATGGAATGGACATTGTAGGTCATCAAGGTGAACAAGAAATAAAAATTACTGATGTCCATGAGATGATTGTAAATACAGGTAATCTTATATCGTTGGTTGGGCTTCCATTAATCCATACAGTCATCGATGCGCCTACCAGGGAGAAATTATTAGGCTAATGGGGGTCTGTTAAAAATGCAATTGGAGCCGTTAAAGAAGCTGTAGAGCGAGGAGGGAAAAGTATTTTTCCGTTGCTCTGGTGGATGAAATCGTACAGGGACAGTTGCAACTGGATTATTAGTAAAATTAGGCCATGCATCTAACGTAGAAGAAGCGGAACAAAAAGCAAAAAAAATCCGTTCAAGCATTAATATCAAACCAGAAATGAAACAAGTATTGAAACGTTTATATGTATAATTCATCTAAGTCTCAAAAACATTACCGTTTTTGAGACTTTATTATTTTATGAATTTGATATATGGGACAATCAAATAAAAATTCTGTAAAATTAAAATTGAAGAAAATAAACAGACTCCGTAAAGTTTGTAATTTAGTTACTTTAGTATAGAAGAATAAGATGGGACGCTGTATGCGATGAAAGTCGCACGTACAGTGTTAAGTAGGGGGAAAGATGAAGATAACCTCAAAGTCTTACCCATCGCAATGATTAGTATGTAAAAAGAGCACCTGATCAGGGTGCTCCGCCCAAAATTATGAACAACAATCCATAACAATATATGTTGCTTTTGCCTAATGGTGATAATCTTATAAATTCATTAACGAAATTCTTATTGAATATAGAAAAAGACAATAGCCGGAGGGGTATTGTCTAAAGAAAAGTGGAGTGGAACTAAAATATTAGTTGAAGACATAACAGGTTATTTAAAATATATGTATTGCTTCAAAAAGTATACATTAAAAATAAAAGGTGCTTTTTAAGGCGCTCAATGGCCAAGATACATCTTGGAAAAAGGTGATTACAATTATATCGTATGTGTACGTATGGTTTATGTGCAACCTTTAAACTAAATCATGATTTAACAACAAATAAAAAGAGCGCATTTTTATATGCACCCTTAGTAAGGTATGTGAATGTCTCATGAGATATAAAAAATTCAGAAAATCGTAATCAGATTTTTACGAGTGAATTTTTTATATTGTATGCCTTACTTGGAGTTATGGAGCCTGTCATTAAAGAATAAAGAGCGCCTTGAGAGAAAGACGCTCTGCCCAAAACTAATATTGAAAAAGAATACCCATAATATTGTATGTAGGTTTTTTGTGTAGGTGCGAGTTTAAATAAAATCTTTATCTTGCGTAAAAAAGGCTAGGATTGATCCTAGCGCTCAATAAAAGGTTGTGTCACATGGGAAATGAGAAAAGATAATAAGCAAATTCACTTATTTCGAATGTAGTATATAACGTTTTTAAGGAGAAAAGCAAGAAATTCAGTAATGTTTACAGATGTATTACGCGAGCATGAAGATGTTGATGAATTATAAAATCGTTATTTCAATAATGTTTCATAAATGTATCAGAAATGTGAACAAAGCGTTTCTTCATAACAAAGAAAAAGAGCACACATATAAGTATGCCCTTTGACAAGAAAGGTAGATTGATATAAATGGATGCCTCCATAAATATCATATGCCTGTCCAATTAAAAGGTGAAAAAAATTTAAGGTAATCATGAATTTATTGGTAAAAATACTGGTAAATATGTCCGGTTTTATGGTCGTTAATTTGAACAAAACGCTATTTGAATTAATGTGGAAAATACCATATGTAACCTAAAATAATTAAGCAAGTAATTCCTAGTGTAATTAATAAATATTTAAGGATTGTGAGTACTGTTTTCATTGAATACCACCTAAACTTTTAATTATTTTAGGTATTTAGTCAGGTATTTATGTATATAAAAATTTCATTTTGTAGAAAAGTGGTGAAATAGATGTACATTGACACATTAAGAAGTAAATTGAAGAAAGATTGCAGAGGAAAAGCGATGGTCCGTAATACAGGATTAGTACACTTCTATATTTACCTGGCAAACTCAGATGATATTTTTACAGCAAGAAGCAGTGTCCGAGGATTTAATGAAGTTTGTGGGACGAAAGTTACATACAACGGACGTACAGAGCATATTGATGGAAGTTTATATAACTACTGTATTCATGGTTGGGATGCAAATCAAAAGGAGCAACTAGCAAAAGCTAACTGCTCCTTTTCCCAAAAAAGGTTCCGGGCTGCAAACACTGTTAAGAAAGCAGCTTATGAGTAGTATGTACAAAATCGTGAATATTATTAGGATAAAAAAGAGCGCCTTCGAACAGCGCTTTTCCTCGGAGTGTGTAGTGCAAGGATACTTCATGAAGGTTTTTAAGAAATAAAATGAATGAGCTTACAACTGAAAAGATGGGGCTACACAATAACATATGAAAATGCTGTAGTAGGAGTGACAATCAACTCTAAATAAAAGAGCAGTTAGCAAAAGCTAACTGCTCCAAACAGGGATGTGTCTCTAGATGTAATTATAGTATGAACGGAATTTCAATGCATATAAAAAGCCATTGTTTTAAACAGTAATTGAACAAAACGCTGGCTTTTTATTATTTTTCAGAACTGTTTTTTATAAAAAAGTCTGATTAATTGAATTTTCCGTATACCACTAACGCACCATTTAGTTTAATAAGAATGAATGGATTTAAACTTTCTTCCAATAAAGTTAGTAGGTACGGGGATGAGTTCTATTTCTCTTGACCAAACAGAGAGTTGAATAATGTTGTGAGTCTCATGAGCAATTATATAGTGTAATCCAGCGCACTCCAAATATTTGATTATATCGTCTTGCAAACTGAAAACGTGTTAGTTTTGGTTGCTAGCAAAGAAGGTTGCTTCCTTTTTTGAAAATTCATTTTCCTTTTTTAATGACAGGATTTCACTTCGTAAAGAACGCAGTTCTTTCATATCAGATACCTCATCATCAAAAAATGGGGAAGAATATTTTTTTATCCATGCATTTAGTGTCCCGTTCCCCAGGTCAAATTCTCTTTGAATACTGGAAATTGTACCCCCTTCTTTAACCACCAATTCAATACATTGTTTTTTAAACATTTCATCATACTGTTTTTTCATCTGAAACACCTCTCATATAGAATAATTTATCTCTATACTATGTTTCAGTTTTACTGTATCCCCTCATAATGCTGTGATTAATATCTCATACTGTATGGCTGTCTTTTTTAGGTGCAGTCCCTTCTTGAAAAGGTGTTATTGTTTTAGAGAGGCAATTTCTCTCGCGAATTGCAAGATTTTTAAGTTTTTTGTTTTTCTATTCAGAATTGGTACATAGTTGATTAGAAGCAAATGTTTTAGATAACATAATAACTTGTTTGCCATACGATTTTGATTTATTTTCACTCATTTCTTGTGTCTGTTTTTAAGGTTGTAACTTAGTTTAAGATGCTTCGCAACAGGACCGAACAGAGTCTTTTATTTTTTGCTTTTTCATAATATAGGTAAATTGGCGAATCTCCTCACATAAAATACCATAGAGGCAAAATCGCTTTCCTCATCTAAGGAATGAGCATACTCTGTTTGGAGGTGTTAAGATGTTCGATAATCAAAATGAACATAGGAAATGGGAAGGGATTCAGGTTGGAGCTTTGGATTCTAATTTGGTGGGGCCAACGTTTCCAGCAATTCCTTCATTTACTTTCCCAACTGGGCCAGCCGGCCCAACTGGAAAAACTGGTCCAACGGGAGAAACAGGCCCAACGGGAGAAACAGGCCCAACGGGAGAAACAGGCCTAACGGGAGAAACAGGCTCAACGGGAGAAACAGGCCCAACGGGAGAAACAGGCCCAACGGGAGAAACAGGTACCATGGTTTTAACAGGGGTTGGAGATCCCACATGCGCTATTGGAAATTTAGGAGATATTTACATTGACCTATCCACAGGGAGAACATATTATAAGCTCTCTCAGCCAGTGCCTCCAATGGTCAGAGCTATTCCAGCACCTACCGGTGCCACAATTCCTGTGGGTTCAACGCAGACTTATACTACAATTGATGCAGCTTTAGCTGTCGCTAATAATGGTGACAGGTTATTACTTGACGCTGAGACCTTTATAATTACATCCACTGTTACTGTTAATAAATCGGTAACGATTGAGGGTCAAGGAATAGGGGCAACTACCGTCATTACTACCTTGAATACTGTAATCTCTATGTTTAATGTTACAGTATCTAACGTTATTTTTCGTAATATGTCAATTGTCCAAAATTTCCCTTCTGTTTTGAGTGTAGAGTCTGTTATTTCAATTAATAATTTGTTAGCAACAGGAATATATGTTGATAGTTGTGAAATTTCAGTATGCGAACTCGGTATCGCCATTAAAGCAACTGAATTCCAAATAACAAATTGTAATTTTACCTATGCACCCGCTGCTTCACCTAACAACGGATACTTCTATATCATTATTTCCTCTACTTCAGGGCAAAGTATTATTGACGGTAACACCTTTGTGTCTGACTCAGGTAACACGAGATGCAGATTTATCATCATAACCAATATAACCGTTAATTCAGGCACACTTCAAGGGAATTTAGTAATAAGCAATAATACACAAGACAACTTATCTCCGGCTACATTAAGACACCTGTTAGATATCGAGGAATTTGTTGGTACAAATTTTGGTTTGTTTCTTTTAAACAACACAACAGTAAATGAAGGAAATGTACCTGTTTTATTGTTTAACGCGGACTTTACTATATTTAAATTCATAGAAGTTAATGGTAACAGTATCCAAAATACTGCCGGAAAGGGAATTATCGGAATTGACTCGAGTTCTATCGGTCAAACACCTATTTTTAGTTCGGGTAATACAATTGCAAATCAATTTTTCACTCTAGGATGGGCTTCTGCGACCATTCCACTTAGTTTTATTGTGGGGTATAATACAACGGTAATCTCAGAGCCACCTAACCTGCCATTAACTAGTTGTTATTGGCTTATGTTGATTTGATACTGTATAGATGTAATTTAGAAGTTTAATATGTTACTATGACCCCCAAACAAGACCACCAAAATATTTGAATAACATTGTAGAACAAGAGCATCACTTTATTAAGAAACGTGTACATTCTATATTAAGAGTCAAGTTTTTTCACACAGCTATATCCTTGCAGAAGTAGGTGACATGTTTTGGTTTTTATGAAGTATAAGAAACCGTCAGAAAAAGTAGAGATTGAATATCGATGTAATTTCGAAAAAATAAGATCATTACTTTTGGGAACACAACTTTATTAGAGTTTCTTGCAAAGTCTTTATGTATAGATTAATAAAAAAGAATGCACACAGATTAAAATGTGCATTCTTTTTTATTAATAAAGCTTGATTAATAACTAACTGTATTCTTATTGCTATGACTATAACTTTCTTCCATAGCCAATGCATCTGCTTTAGTAACATGAACGGTACCAAATGGATGATTTGGAGGAGCGTATATCGAGTAAAGTTTTAACGGAATATTACCTGTATTAGTTACATTATGCCATGTTCCCGCAGGTATCATTATTGCAAAATCATCATAGACATTTCTTTTAAAGTTTAAATTATCTTTACTCTTGCCCATTTGAACAATCCCCTGACCTTGTTCAATACGTAAAAATTGATCGACATTAGGATGTATTTCCAAGCCAATATCTTCGCCAATATTGATGCTCATTAAGGTAACTTGTAAATGTTTACCTGTCCATAAAGCAGTACGATACTTATTGTTTTGTTTTGTTGCTTCATTTATATTAACAACAAATGGTTCTGATCCATAATCTGTTAACGAAATACTTCCAACACCGTCGGAAAAACTAAAAGAATCAAATCTGTTTGCATACTCTATCTCATTGGGGAAAGTCCAGTAAACAGGCGGTCTTCCATAGTTATACGGTACATTAACATAATAAGGACATGGATACATAAAAGGAATATAGTACATTTTTATCAACCCTTCACGATTTTATAAAATTATCCTATGCACTGGTTAAGTTAATGTACTTAGACTAAAGGTAACTTTTGTAAAGAAGGCTTTTTAGCATAAAAGGGGTACGGAAACAATTATGGATTTCAGGGGGGAATCTGGAATTAAATCCTATATTTTAATTTTGATAAGTCAATTTGAGAGCTTCTAAAGCATTTAAAATAAACAACTTGCTATATTATTAATAGCGTATATCCTATTCATAATGCTTGGTATGAATAGGTTTATCTCATTATCGTTATAAATCTGCATAATCCTGATGTGACACGGTTTAGTTTTTAGACATATTATATAAATGTTTATTTAATTATTAACTGAGGTGAATTATTATGATAAATCCTTACTGTATTAAAAACAGGGCAATAGGCTCAGTCTATACAACCCATGGAGCTCAATCAACAATGCATGCAGTATATCATGCAATGCAGCATATGCCATATTATCAACATCCCGCTATACCTTATTATGAAACCATACAATATCATCCCTCTATAGAATATACACCTCAAAGTATATATCCTACCATTTTTACAACAATTCCACTTTATTAATCATCCTTCTGTTTTTAATTACTTTTAAACTGTATATACAACCACTGGGGAACTCTTCCCAAAATCCTCGTTTTTGGTCTGTTTGGCTTGGCAACACCCTTGATATAGAGCATTAAGACAACTTGTCTTGATACTCTATATAGGAATGTAAATAAAAAAAGAGTGTAGATATCTATACTCTTTTTTCTCTAACTATCTGAGACTTTTAAAGGGTCTCTTTCTGTTATTACAGATTTTATACATACTTAGACTTCAGAAGAGGATTAACATTCGAATTTATGATATATTTACTACTCACTCGAAGTGTGAACTCTAAACGATCACATGAATTATAAGAAAGTCAGTCGTTGAGGGTGGATTTTAGCCTGATTTTCATACACCAATCGAAGCGATGACGTATAACGACGCTACAAGAACTTGCAACGGTGGTGTTTTACAATAATGTTGCTAAGATTGCAAGTAAGCATGATCCAGATCTTGCTACATTATTAAGCCGTCTTGCAAAAGAGGAAACTCTTCAATATGCGTTTTATCGAGACGTCATTCGAACACATTTAGAATTGGAATCTAATTATTGCTATTATATTGCCAATGTGATTAGGAATTTTAAAATGCGAGGTGCTGTCATGCCTAATTTTGAAAATAGAATGGCTGTAATTGCAAAAGAAGCGAATTATGGACCACTACATCAAGTACTTGATGTAGTGGTTGATTATTGGGGGTTAAAAGACTTACGACCAATTGCACCTTTAGCTGAAAAAGCAAAAATTGAGATTTTGGAATACCACATAAGATTGAAAAAAATACGTGATCGATTTGGTCGTTTTCAAGGAAAAACTGATCTACGTTAATGAGTAGAGATTTTAGAATATAAGCGGGGGAATTCCCCTTCCCTTTATGGGGAATCTGACACACTCCCTATTGTTTTTGGGATGTTTTTTACTTAATTTAATTTTTTGTTAAAAAGTTATTGACGATAAAAATAATTTTATGATATTATAAAATATTTGATAAAAAATAACATATGTGTTAAGGTTAAGGAAGTTACCATATATGGAGGTGGATTATATGTTTCAAATTGGCGATAACATTGTTTATCCAATGCACGGAGCAGGTATAATTGAAGCCATAGAAGAAAAAGAATTCTCAGGAAAAAAACAACAGTATTATGTTATAAAAATGTCAATCAGTAATATGCAAGTCATGATTCCTATGGGTAAAATACTAAGTTCGAGTATACGCCCAGTTACTGATATACTTGCATTAAAACACATTATACACATTTTTCAGCATGGAGAATCAGATAAATTATTGCCGTGGAAACAAAGGTATAAAGTGAATACGGACAAAATAAAAACGGGTGAAATACAAGATGGTGCTGAAGTTGTACGTGATTTAATGCGTATGAAGAAAGAAAAGGCACTGAATACAAGCGAAAAAAAAATGTTGGATAACGCACATGAATTTTTGATTAGTGAACTAGGATTAATTAAAGGAATCACTGAAAATCAAATAAAAAGTTTCTGTTAAGATTCATTATAGATAATGTATTACATCCCCCGGAAATATCCTGAATTTTTCGGGAATATGATGATTATTAAAAGTAAATCATTTCAAAGACATTCAGCTTCTTCAACTCACTTTTAGAGTAGGAACCTCTTTTTGTTATTACTTCAATCTTATCCATTTTTATTTTTAAATTTCTTTTACGAACGTTCAAAGTTTCATCAAATAACTTGATTAAATAGTCACTTGATTTTTGCAATCCTGATTCACACTGGCACGGACAAGGATCCGTAAGGATGAAAGAGAGGTAGGGCTTTCATTGTTTTAGGTAATATATTATCTAAGTCATTATTTCTAGAAGAAAAAACAATTAATCTCACCGCTATCTCTTTAAGAGTTCCTTACATCTACTGAGACAGTGAATAGTAATTGTTTATCTTCTTTACGTAAAATTGATAAACGAACTGGTAACACCATATGGTCAACTACAAAAAATGGTTTCCAGACCAGGAAACCATTTTTAATCTTATTTACATAACAATAGTAAATTAAGCAGTAAGAAGGAGTGCACACATGAAAAAAATGTTAACAAAAGAATTAAGTAATGAATTAAAGAAGCGAGAAGGGATTATTTCTATTACAGTTGAGCCTTATGAAAAAATCGAAGTTGGTGGAATTCGTGTAGATGGACCAGCTGTGATTCTAATTAATCAAGAATAGCTAAAAATAGTTGAATGAACGAAAAAAAGGATCAGCCTTTACGAGAAGGGAAGATCCTTTTTGTTTGCTACGGCTAATAACAGGATATACATATATTCCATCTGATGTGATGGGGTTCAAAGGAAGGAGAGGGTGGGGATTATCATAGTGGAAAGCTTAATATTGGTAGGATTTCTTTTTATTTTATATACATTAGTTGATCAAAAACAAACTAAGTATTTGAAACGATAGATTGTTTTCTTTTTAAGAGCGGGATTTATCTTATAGTGAAACGGATAATTTAAAGGAGGAATTTAGATGGATGCAAGGAAAGAACGCATAAAATACGAGAAGATGTCAAAGAATTATGATCGTATTTATTTAGTTTCGTTTATCCTATTAATTGTACTTGTTTGTAGTAGTGTGATTATCATAGGAGCTACAGGAGGAAAATATGGAGTGTTTTTATTGTTGGCAATTTTACTTAACGCACGTATTACGAAAGAATCTCAAAAAAAGTATGAGCAGTACTCTAATAAAGGACGTATTTAAAATGATACATATCTTGAAAGGATATACATTCAAAGTATCCCTATATCATCACCTATTAACTAGTAAAAGTAACTTTATATAAATAATTTTTTGCAATTTAGGAATAGAAAATGCACCTTATTAAAATGTTATTTTCGTTCATATAATGAATTATCCTTCTAGCATATTTATAAGATTTATATCATTTATTAAGAGAAAGAATGTAAGTTAGAAAGGAGTCTTATAGAATGTGTTATTTGGAGGGAAATGACTTTAGTGAGAAATATATGGTAAGTATACTTAATCACTACGTATATCAGACATTACAATCGGTAATTGGTAAACATGTGGTTATTGAAACGGTAAGAGGAAAGTTAAAGGGTGTGAAACCAGATCATTTGCTCATTGAAGATACAGTACCGTTATATTGTACGCATTCAACAAATTGTATGGATTATGCCAAAACAATAATCAAAATACATCTAATTGGATTTATAGCAGATTAGCGTCATAGACGACTGAATAAAAACACAGGGTTTTATCTCTGTGTTTCTTCAAATTTTCGTTTTTGAATATATCCTTGAGCATGAATAATTTCTTCCTGAAGTTCTTTTAATTCTGCCGTTGATCCTGATTCAATCCTCATGTAAGTAGTAACTAAACTAATCATCATATCCATCTTCTCTACTATATTTTGAATGACCTGTTCAGATTGCTCTTTTTTAGGGTGTTGTATTGCTGTTAATACATCTTCTATATAATTATTCTTTCTTTGCTGGATATCATAAATAAACTGTTTTGTGTTTGGATTCATTTGTTGTTCCTCCATTTTGGATATGTTTCTATTGTATCATGTTTGAATAGAAAATATTGGATCCTCCTAAATTTACATCTGTCTCACACATCTACTCAAATATACAAACTACTTCTTTAACGTACAGGGAATCAATTAAAATGTGGTCAATAATGTGTATTGATGATTTTGATTTTTTGTTGTTACTAGCTCGTTAAAAAATACCCCTATTTATACATTGTCTATGTAAATAATGAAAATAGAGATAAATAAACATTGATAAGGAGTGAGATTTTTTGTTTTTGATGTATTTACATTTATTAGCTTGATAGTACGGTGCTAATCCTTAATGGAATAAAAAAAGTCCTAGGGGAACTAGGACCAAAAGTGAAGTATCATCTTTGAAGCGAAAGTAAAAGATGGACACGTAATTGCAATAAAATAATTTTAATATTTAGAAATGAATATATCGATGAAATTTTCATTTTACAAAAAAATTCAAAAACAAACAAATAATTGTGCTTACAGCCTAAATAAAGCATATGGGCCGAATATTCCTTAGAGTAGGAAATTCGGCTCATTTTATGTCGGAATTTGCTTAGCGTATATTTTCGTTAATTATCTTAACTAGTCGTTACGTATGACTTTACAGCATTCGATGCAAAGTTATCGGTTTTTTGTATGCAAATTTATGGATTAAGTCATACAATTACGCACTATTTTTAATGAATCAATATTTACTTGTTTCTTCAACTAAGTTCGTCCGAATCTTTTTCTAGAAAATCACTAAAGTCATCTCCCCAATCACAGATGGCTGTTACAACATTCTCTAGTTGATGACCAATTTTACTAAGTTCATACTCAACCTTAGGAGGTACTACGGGGTATACACATCGAGTAATTATTTTATCATCTTCTAATTCTCTCAATTGTCTAATCAACATACGTTGATTAACTTCAGGTAGCTTTTTTTGTATTTCACTTAATCTTAATGGGGAACGTTGTAACAAACACCATATAATTGCTATTTTCCAACGACCGCCAATCACAGATAAAGCCAAATCTTTTCCAGTAAAAAATTCTTTGTCCTTATAATGAATAACCATTAATTTTCAGTCCTTTCTCTTTAAAAATGTTTATAGTGACAAATATGTCAGTATTGTAATTAAGATTATAAGGTGTAATCTTAGTAGTGTAAACATTAATAAACAAAAGAAAGTAGGGATTCATTTGAAAAGTAGAGCTGCTGTTGCATTTAAGCCAGGAGAGCCACTTCAAATCGTAGAAATCGATGTAGAAGAGCCAAAAGCAAAAGAGGTATTAGTAAAAATATTATATACTTCTGTCTGTCATACAGATGCTTTTACATTATCAGGTGACGACCCAGAAGGAGTATTTCCTGCTGTATTAGGTCATGAAGGTGCCGGTGTTGTCGTTTCAGTAGGTGATGAAGTTACTTCACTAAAACCTGGTGATCATGTTATTCCACTATATACACCTGAATGCGGAGAATGTAAATTCTGTCGTTCTGGTAAAACAAACCTATGTAGTGCTGTACGAGAAACACAAGGTAAAGGTTTAATGCCTGATGGAACAACTCGCTTCTCTTATAACGGAGAGCCACTTTATCATTACATGGGAACTAGTACATTCAGTGAATATACAGTTGTGAATGAAATTAATTTAGCAAAAATCGACGAAAACGCTCCGTTAGATAAAGTTGCCTTATTAGGGTGTGGTGTAACGACAGGTATTGGTGCTGTACACAACACTGCAAAAGTCGAAGAAGGAGCTGTGACAGCTGTATTTGGTTTAGGAGCGATTGGATTAGCTGCTATTCAAGGACTAGTTCAAGCGAAAGCAAGCCGAATTATTGCAGTTGACCTGAATCCTCAAAAATGGGAACTAGCTAAAAAAATGGGAGCGACTGATTTTGTGAACCCTGCAGATTATGATCGCCCAATTCAAGAAGTTATAGTCGAAATGACAGACGGAGGCGTGGACTATAGCTTTGAATGTATTGGTAATGTTGAAGTAATGAAGTCTGCTCTTGAAGCATGTCATAAAGGTTGGGGCGAAAGTATTATTATCGGTGTAGCTGGTGCTGGTAAAGAGATTCATACTCGTCCATTCCAATTAGTAACGGGCCGAGTATGGCGTGGATCAGCCTTTGGTGGAGTTAAAGGAAGATCTGAGCTTCCAGAAATGGTTGAAGATTATATGCAAGGTGATATTGATTTAGATTCATTTATTACTCATCATTTAGAATTTAAAGATATCAATGAGGCATTTGATTTATTGCACAAAGGTGAATCCATTCGTACGATTTTAACTTATGGAGAGTGAGAGAATGAGTCTTACATGTATTGAACAACATCGTTCTTTCGAGGGAGAGCAACGGAAATATAGTCATTATTCAGAAGTTTTGCAATGTGATATGAAATTTAGTATCTATTTACCATCAAATAAAGAAAAGAAAAAAATCCCGCTTATATGGTGGTTATCTGGTTTAACCTGTACAGATGATAATTTTAGTCAAAAAAGTGGATTTCAGCGTTTGGCTGAAAAACATCAAGTTGCAGTAATCATGCCAGATACTTCACCGCGTGGAGAACACGTTTCAGATGTTGCAGCATGGGATCTTGGACAAGGAGCAGGTTTTTATGTAAATGCTACCGAGGAGCCTTGGACAAAGCATTATAAAATGTATTCCTATATAGTAGATGAGTTAACATCCATTGCTTCGACTATTGTACCTAACTTTTCAGGTGAAGAAAGCATAATGGGACATTCAATGGGAGGGCACGGGGCGTTAGTGATTGGTTTAAAAAATGCTCAGAGATTCAAAGCGATTTCTGCTTTTTCGCCAATCCTAACCCCTAGTCAAGTTCCATGGGGAATAAATGCTTTCACCTCTTATTTAGGTGAAGACAAAAATTCTTGGAAACAATGGGATGCTTCAGAATTAATTAAAGAAGACACGATTCCACCTATTCTTATTATGCAAGGTAGTCAAGACGAGTTTTATCCAAAACAATTGGAAGAGCATATTTTCTTAGAGAATGCTCAAAAAAATAGTCAAATGGTAACTTATAAAAAAATGGAGGGCTATGATCATAGCTACTTCTTTATTTCCACTTTCTTAAATGAGCATTTCTCTTTCCATATGAAGTATTTAAGATGATTCTTATTTACAACAATAGCCACTTCCAATGGCATACGAAGTATTTAAGTTTACATCAAAATATAGTAACAAAAGTATCCGCATGTAGAGATGTGGGTACTTTTGATTATTATATTTTGTCATATTATATCGTTTGTAAAAACAAATAAATTGGGAGGAAGAGTTCATGTGGATTAAAAAAATGTTATTTAATTACCGTGTTAAACCATCCTTATTAAAATCTCGTTATGAGATTGAAAAGGAAAATCGACAAGTTGACTTATTTGAAAGTTCAACTGAAACGTCTAAACCCGTTTCGATAATAGATACAAGATCATACATTCAGCCTAATACTAAAACATTAGAAGACGTAATTAATTACTTAGCAGCTATCCACGAAATACCTTCTCTCTCTGTGGATAAGAATAAAATGCTTTGGCCATTAATATCCAAATGCTGAATGTAAAAAACAGCTATAATTTTGTCGCTTTCTATATCAAATATTTGAGTTGATGGGGGGTACCGTTTATATGGAAATGAAAAAAATGTTAAACAATGACCGTATTAAACCATATGTATTAAAAGCACGTTTTGGCGTTGAAAAAGAAAGTCAACGAGTTGATCTATCAGGAAGTTTAGCTAAAACAGAACATCCCAATAGTATTTCAGTAAGAGATGATCATCCTTATATTCAGCGGGATTTCTCTGAAACACAGATGGAACTAATTACACCTGTTACCGAGACACTAGGAGATTTATTTAATTACTTAGCAGCTATCCATGATGTAGCCTATCGTTCTATGGGGGAAAACGAAATGCTTTGGCCATTAAGCATGCCACCACAGTTGCCCGAAAAAGAAGAAGATATTGTTATTGCGAAACTTAATAATCATGAAAATGTTTTATATCGTCGATATTTATCTAATTCTTATGGTAGACGAAAACAAATGATTAGTGGTATTCATTACAATTTTGAATTTAGTGATGATTTGATTCAGGCATTATTTGAATTACAATCAGAAATAAAGGATTATTATCAATTTAAAACAGAAATTTATCTGAAAGTCACAAGGAATTATTTACACTATCGATGGTTAATAACTTATTTTTTTGGTGCTTCTCCTAGTAGTGAAAAGAATTTCTTTGAAATAAATCCTTTAAATGGCGCCGTAAGAAGCATTAGAAATAGTAAACATGGTTATAGTAATGAAAATGATGTTCAAGTATCCTATAGTAGTTTACAGAACTATATATCTGATGTTTCTTCGCTGGTGAATAAAGGGGTTTTATTAGAAGAAAAAGAATTTTATGCCTCTGTCCGTTTAAGGGGCGGTCCTCAAGTTTCAGATTTAAAAAATCATGGTATTCGTTATATTGAATTAAGAAACTTAGATTTAAATCCTTTTGAAACATATGGAATTAGCCATGAACAAGCAGAATTTCTACATCTTTTCCTTATCTATTTACTCTGGATTGACCAAGACGATAATAATGATGAATGGGTAAAAATCGGTGACTTTCAAAATAATGTAGTGGCTCTTGAACATCCGTTAGAACATACGCAATTTAAAACAGATGCTGAGCGTATTATTGATGAAATGGAACATTTAACAGGGCTGTTAGACATAACAATTTCGAATACCTTGTTTGTTAACTTGAGAGAAATGCTAACAGATCCAAGTAAAACTTTAGCTGGAAGACTTTATAAAGAGAGTATAAAAAGTAGTCAAAGTCAGGTAGCTTACCGTATTGCTAAAGAAAATTATAAAAAAGCATGGGATAAACCATATCAACTATCAGGATTTACTGACATGGAGTTGTCTACACAAATTTTAATGTTTGATGCTATTCAACAAGGAATACAAGTAGACGTTTTAGATCGACAAGATCAATTTTTAAAACTACAGCTAGGAAATCATGTTGAATATGTGAAAAATGGGAATATGACAAGTAAAGATAGTTATGTATCACCATTAATTATGGAAAATAAAACAGTAACAAAGAAAATTCTTCAACAGCATGGATTTCGTGTACCAATAGGTGAGGAATTTAGTGATATAGAAAAAGCTTTACGTTCCTATGATATATCTGCAGGAAAGCCTTTTGTCGTTAAACCAAAAACAACAAATTATGGTTTAGGAATATCTATCTTTAAAGAAGACGGAGCAAGTTACGAAGACTATCAAAAAGCACTCACATTAGCATTTAAAGAGGACTCATCAGTATTAATAGAAGAATTTATTAATGGAACAGAATATCGATTTTTTGTGCTAGATGACAAAGTTTCTGCCGTTTTATTACGAATTCCTGCCAATGTTATAGGAGACGGTTCACATACGATTGAAGAGTTAGTCGCTCAAAAGAACCTGAATTCATTAAGAGGAATGGACCATAGAACACCTTTAGAAAATATACAATTAGGTGAATTAGAGGTCCTAATGCTTAAAGCTCAAGGGTATCGAAAAGATTCAATTCCAACAAGTGATGAAATTGTTTTCCTGCGAGAAAATTCTAATGTCAGTACAGGTGGAGACTCAATTGATGTGACAGATCAAATTCCCGATGATTATAAGAAAATTGCCGTAGATGCTGTGTCGGCACTTGGAGCTAATATTAGTGGTATTGATTTGATTATTGAAAATACAGAAGTTCCTGCAGCTAATAAAAATGCTTATGGAATTATTGAGGCAAACTTTAATCCATCGATGTATATGCATATATATCCGTATAAAGGTAAATCCAGACGTTTAACTATCTGTATATTAAATTATTTATTCCCTGAACTATCAAAAAAATAATTTAGAAGTTTTCGAGATGTTAGAGGGATTAGTACAAAAATTGTAAATGATGTAACAAATGGAGACATTACTTTTTAATTAATTGGGACCTCTGAGAGGTCCCAATTTAAATTATTATTTTAGAAACAGGCTTATGAGAAATGAGTTATTGGAATGCAAGTTTGAAGAAGATAAAATAGGGGGCATATCACATGCCCATCAAGCTAATCAAGTAATTTACTAGATATGAAATGATCCTTGGTTCAAAACTAACAATTGATAGAAAAGTAGGCATACTAAAGAAGCCTATTAAAATCTGATTTTTTCGCTAGGCAGTTTGTCTATGCTTCACCGTCGTTTTATACACAATCCCTAGAATATCAAAGACGGTCATTTTCTTATACCGATGACATTTACGACCGTTCTTTTTGAGCAATAGATAAAGACGATGCAAAATTTTTAAAAGTTGTTCTGTGCCAATGGCTATCGCTTGAAAAAGTAACGGAAAGTAATCTTTAATCATATAAATCGCTTTGTATTCACTTAGCTCCTGATTTGTTTTTTCAAGCAGAAACTGTCGCATTTGAAACATCGTAGAAGAACAGAGGAGAATGCCGATGAGTTGTCCATATAAATGGCACTCTAGGCGCTCTCTTTTAATATTTTTACATTCATCAATTTCAAAAAATGACTTCCACGTTTTAAACAAAATTTCAATCTGCCAGCGAAGTGAATACAGTGAGTGCACGTAGTTCGTTGGTACTCCTTCTAAAGACGTGTTCGTAATATATACATTCATCCCCATTAAACGCTTACTTTTATCCTTCATGACAATGCCTTTTTTCTTTTCACGTATCGCTTGGTTTTTTAGGCGTGTTTGCGTTTGATTATCGGTTAAACGATGGATAATGACACGTGCTGGAAGTTTTTGATTTTGGCCAATGTATGCCTCGGTAATTTCTATCGTTTCACCAGGGATTAGATCTGACATCATTTGTGTCATATCAAGCTGGATGTATTCTGTTTGCTTTTTTAACGTGCTGTTGTTGAAGTATTCTGGCTCAGGGTTCTTGATATAAATCCGCGTATTCAGCTTCAACCGCGAGATGTAGTAAGCTCCTTTATCATGAATAGTTTGTAAGTCTCCTAAATCGAAGTAACCAAGATCACGTAAACACAAATCGCCGGTCTCTACGGTTTCAAGGCAGATGGTACCGTATGTTTTATCATTATTCTTTCCTGGTCCAAGCTGCACGTTAAGAAATTGACCACTAAGTAAATTATATTCCAATTGGATTTTTACGCCTGCCGTATTACTACTTCCACCTGAACCTTGATAGTCAGTGGCGAAATGATCAGGCAGTTGAAACACTGCTGCATCCAAAATACGGATACGATTGAAAGTAGAGATCATGTGTGCAGAAAGTGAGTGATTTGAACAGAGTTTTTGTTTGAGAAGAGAAGTAAAGACTTCTCGAAGAAATGCGACAGCTGCTGGATTAAAGCGTTGATTCAGTCCTTCTGAGCTCATAAGTACCCCAGTGGAAACTTCTAACTGACTACACAATTGTGTAAGTGATGTGCTAGCAATTTCTTGACTAAGCCATACGCAAAGGGCAATGAGTTCTTTTGCTTGATACTTACTAGATCGTTGTACAAAGCCAACTTGTTTGGCAATATCTTGTAGGACCACTGGAGATAAAAAGTATTGTAGCTCTTGAGCGAAAAGATTCAATCTATTTGAAATGATAGGATTCATCAAAACGCCATCCTTTCTTATAAACTGTTTACAATAAGCATAGCGTTTTTTCATTTTGAAGGTATGATTTTAACTTTGCTTGAAGGGAATTTGGAGGGACCACTTTAAACAACAGGAGTGATTTTTTCATGAAGAAAAATGGGTTTTTTATGTTAAAATATTTAAAAGAATATAATAATTTTTATTTTTCTAACCGTTTGTATTGAATTATAAAATTTTTGGGGGAATAATCTTATGGTTAAACTAAGTGAAATAGTGTCTAAACTGGACATTGAACTTGATATAAAATCATTTGGGAAGGATTCTGCTTTCAGTCAATTCATACCAATGGTCTATGAACCTTTAAAGTTTGACTGGAAATCAGTTTTTGAAAAAGACTTTGTGGAATTATTTAATGGTCTAATGTTAAAAGGGGATGCAAATGTAAAGAAAATTTTTCTTGCCGTTTTCCCTACAGATGAAGTGTTGGAACGTTTTATAGAAGAAAGTAATAGCGGAGACTTACTTTTTATGCACCATCCCTTATTGATGGAATGTGGAGATCCAAAAGGAGCATGGGGCAAAGGCTTTGTTCCTATAAAAGAAAAATACATTAAACAAATAAAAGAAAAGGAATTATCATTCTATACATGCCATGTACCGATGGATTATCATGCCAATTTAGGTACAAGTGTAGCTATTGCTAAACAATTAAATGCAGAAATTATTGATGGGTTTTTAACAAGTTCTATAAATAATGAAGACCTAGTTCTAATTTGTAACATTGAAGAAAAGAGTACAAGTGAACTAACTTCTCACTTAAAAGAAATATTCGATATTCCATATGTTGATTTTGAAGGTAAGAACATAAATAACGTAAAGAAAATAGCTATCGTTGCAGGTTGTGGCGACAAAGTAAGTTGGATGGAGGAAGCTGAAAAAAGAGGAGTTCAAGCTTATATCACTGGCGAAATCCATTGCCATATTGATAACGAATATGGTAAACAAAGATACAAACAAATGATGGATTATGTTTCTAATACTTCGATGTCTTTAATCGGCGTTTCCCATTCTGCATCAGAATATCTTGTCCATAAAACATTGATGAAGGAATGGTTTGAGAATAACTTTGATATTGAAACAGTTTTAATTCCACAGGAAAAATGGTGGTTATAAAGTTATTAAGTGATATTTAAAAGAGCTTGGGAATTCAAGCTCTTTTTTGCGAATTTAGCTGAGAATTATATCGTGAAAACGAGGTGCTTTAGTCTGTGCTTCTTGCTGAAGTTTTAAGTTTAGCACCCCAAAAATGAAAAAAACAAGCGGAATTTTCATAAATAACTGTAAAAAAGTAAAATTCTCGTTATGGGGGTGTCTCAAAATCTTAGCTTGATGGGCATGGGGGCATATCAGTGAAAAATTTAGAAAGATATTTTGACTTATTTGATTAATCAAGAACAAGTGAAAAAGGGATACAGCCGAGATATACATGTTATCTATACTTAGGAGTAAAAACCTTAATTTAAATACATGTAAACAATGTGTTTGACAACGATCCTTGCAACATCGAAGTCTACAACCGTTCGTTGCCCTCAAGGTAACTAAATATATTGTTTACTTAGTTAAGATATCAAATATTTAACGTATCTTATCACTCAATTTTTCTTCTTAGAATACTTTAAATACTCCTGATTTTCATAGTATAGATAATACACGTACCTTGGATGTACCCCAACGTAATAGTTGATATAAAACTTACGTTAAGCAAATTTTCACTATTTGATTCTTTAAAAAAAGTAGTAAACTAAGTAATCGGTTCCTTAACGTACAGGAATCAGTTTAAATATGTCTAAAATGTGTCTAAACGTACAATTTTCTTTTTTGGGTATGGTAACCCACATCCATCAACTTAAGAATTTTATAACACCGCAAAACGAGAGAATGTACATTTTCACATGAAGATGTACATTCTCTCGTTTTGGAGATATTTGTATTTCTTATCTGGATAGCCATATGTGTACTACCAAGTATAGAACGGTACTTTTTATATATTTTCTTTCGTAATAGTGACCCCATATTCTCTATAAAAATCTATAATTACAGATGCATTCACACCCAAATCTAATAGATTTTCCGGAAAGTAAATTTCCGAACCCCAAACCACAATATCAGATGTTTGTAAAATTTTCTCTGCTTGGACAGCCGCTCCTAAAGCCGTAAGATGTGTCTGTCCCAACGGATCGGATATGTTCACACATCGTCTATGCAATACACCAGTAGCATCATAACCTTTAAGGTGAATAACTATGTTATGTGCACTTCCACTTCCGGGTTTATAAAGAATATTTTTTCGTAAGTCATTAAATTTTTCTCCACTAATCAGTTTCCAAATTCCTGTATTCACCAGAGAAACCAGTCCATATGTAGATATTTTACTATCAAAAGCAATCCGAAAGTTAGCCGAAACAGCATGAATTGATTCTGGCAGGGTTACGTGATCAGGAGTATCCAAACGATAACATTTGGTTATATAACCGTTGGGAAAGCGGACTTTGATTGGATCAGTCATTGGATAAGCCTGTCGCATTCCCTCTGGAGCTTTGACTTCAAATGGAATCGTTAACCGGTCCATATATGCTGTTGAATTTGGTCCTGCTTTGTCTTGAAGAGAATATAGTGCGTTGATATCAACCGTAACCTCTTGAAGATCTTTTGAATACATTTTAGCAAAAAGGGCTGCTGTCCCTCCCATCCACCCTGAAGCTAATACAACAGGGGATTGGACCTCAACATTTTTTAATCGATCAATAGAACTCTTAAAACGTTCAGTCCAACGAGTAATGTCAACCAATGGAATTTTTTTTTGAACTGCAGATAGAAGTAGTCTATCTTGCGGGTCATTAACCGCATTAACAACTAATGTGAAATTATCATCCAAATTTCTTAACGGATCATCTAATGTGTTGTCTACAGCGACTATTTTTACCCTATCTGATTCAAAAGGTAACGCTTTCCCTAAAGTTCTTCCTCCTAATCTAATTTCCAAATCAGGATGTCGATCATGTAAAATTTGAGCAATTTGACTACCAACAACACCATACCCACCAACAATTAATACTGTTTTCTTATTCATCTGAAACCTCCATTTTAATTAGTGTGAGATCATAAGTTTAAATAATTAAAAACTTAAACCTTTTAACATAATGTCGCTAAAAAAAGGGACAAAAGCTGTCCCTAAACTATAAATGAGTACCTAATTCTTACATTCATCTTCAACTAAAGAAACAAGTTCTTTTAAAAGATTTATTGTTTCATTAAATTCAAGACAATAAAACATTTCAGTGCCTTTTTTCTGAACTCGAAGTAACCCTGATTGTTTCAATATTTTCAAATGATGAGATACAGTAGGTCTTGACATGGGAATATGCTCCGCAATTTGCGTCACATTCAAGCTATCTTTATCAATTAAAAGCGATACAATTTGCTGACGAGTTGGATCTCCCAACCCTTGGAAACATGGTCTTAAATTTTCTAAAATATGCATTACTTTATCATTACAGTTCATTTCGCTAACATTACCTTCCGTTTAATAATTTAATCATTTAAACGTATTATAAATTACATTGCTATCTAATGCAATAAAGAAGTAGCACCAACTTTAATTATAAATATTGAAAGTTTCATAAACAGCCATTATCAATTTTCCAGATTTGTAAGAATGTCAGTTCTTTTTTTTGTAACAATTGTCAAATTTATTCCAGCTACAACCAGGACAAACCCACGAAATTTACGAAGCTTATATCGGATTGTATCAAGAGCTTTCAACTCAAGTAATCCTGCTTCGCCTGTTTATCCTCCTACAGAAAAACGGCGAAAGTTCCACTGTTATGAAAAAAAGAAAGTCTTTAATATTTTAGATGTTGTCTATAATTGTACTCTGTGTCACAAGAAAACAGCATAGCAATAAATAAAATGACCTAAATTCTCATAAATGACTGTTGTAGTGATATAAAATTTTTGTTTTAGGGATACTTCAAAATATTCCTTAAGTTGATGGATGTGTGGTTCAGCCCCTTGGGGTGCGCTCCAAGGGGCTGAAGTTTGAGAAGTAATACTTTGTTGGAAGTATCTTATATATTTTAACATCAAATTAATAAATGTTTCAATCGTTATATAATGATTGAAACATTTTATGGGAACAATTCCCTTGTAATGTATAGTAATATGGTAATTATTATCATGTGAAATTATGGGGTTAACGGGTGGATTTAAATGAAATTTCTCTTAAATAAAAAAGAGGTCCTAGAGACCAGGACCACAATTGAAGTATCATTTTTAAAGTGAAAGTATAAAGATTGATGTGAGTTTATCTTAGCGTAAATCTATAAATAATGAAATAATAATATTTAAATGTTTATGTCTTTAACAAAAATAAAAAGAGTGCTTTTATATACACTCTTCAAAAGGTAGGTGAATGTCTTATGAACTATTAATAAACCAAAAATTGTAATCAGATTTTCATGAGTAAATTTTTAATATAATATGTGTTAATTAGATTTATGGAGCCTGTCATCAATGGAAAGGAAAGTGTAATTTGAACTGAATTTTTAATGGGCCTAGGGACTAGTACTAAAGTAAAGATTGACACGTGATTGTAATAACGTGATTTTTAATATTAGGAAATAAAAATATTAAAGAAATTTCACAAAAATGTCCAAGAGTCAACGAATAATTGTGCTCCTAGATAAGAATTTTGGAATCATATGAGTAAAAAGCGTTGATACAAGAATATATGTTTGTTCAGTTTGAATATGAAAAGTTTTGAAAAATAAAGAGTGCTTTTTTAGGTACTTTATGACCAAGACTCATATCCATAAAAGGTGACAAAGATAAATAGAAGAAACCCCGATTGTCTGCGGGGCTTCTAAGGGTAATTGTCAAGTAATAACGTACTCGACTAATTAACAATACCATGAATTTTTTTGTGGAAATACTGGTAAATGTGTCCAAATGAATTCGAAGAATAAAAAGTTTTATTGTTAATAGACATTGAAAACGGAATAGAGGCTATTATTAAACAAATAACTAACGTTCAACGAGAAAACATGTTGACTATACGCAGCTACTATTCTGTAATTGCACATCCTTATGGAGATATAATGAGATCTGTTATTATTGCTATTTATCAAGAGAATGTTGAAGAAATTTTTGTTGTAGGAATAGAGGACAAAGAAACTTCTTCAGTTAATCTACAAACTCAACGTGATTTTACAAAAGATAATATAGAATTAGACTATCTCTTTAAAAATTGCATGCCTGAATTTTCAAATGGTACCCTTAATGAATGGCTGATTAGACAAGAAAATGTTAGTGAAAATATTGAGAAGAGTATAGATGCGATTCTTCATCATCCACTAGTGCCTCCTGATGTTAAAGTTCATGGTTTCATGATTGATAAAACAGGTGGAAAAGAAACAGTTTTTAAAATTCCTGCTAATAAAGTATTTGAATACATTAATTAATTCAATAAAATGAATAAAAATTCACTCTTATATATAAATTATCAATAGGTAAGTACCTTTTATTTATTGGATATTATAATATATTAAATTTTTGGGCTTGCGTCCTTAAAAAGAGCAAAAGAAAGCCTCTATAAATGGATATCTTTTGCTCTTTTTGTTAGATATTTTAATGTATTTTATAAGAAGTACTGAGTATGTACATAATTTAAATAAAAAACTTTGTGGCGTTTTTTGAAAAAATGTTCTTTAAGATAAGTCTATTAGATTTATAAGAATTTTTATTAATGATAGCAAGAATAATTTTAATAAGAAGTATATAGTAAGAATGATTTGGAGATACAGATGGGGATATAACTATTTTATTTAGGATGGTGCCATTAAAATGGATTTACAGAAAGGGAAATTATATTGGAACACGACTTTTTCTAATACACCTTCTTATCCTCGTTTGGACGAAGATATAAAATGTGACGTACTAATAATAGGAGCAGGAAGTTCGGGTGCTCAATCCGCATACTATTTGAGTGAATCAGATTTAAATATTGTTATCGTTGATAAAAGAAAGGTAGGACATGGAAGTAACCTTACAAATACAGCACTTATTCAATATTTAGGAGATAAGATGTTTTTTGAACTTGTAAATACATTTGGAGAAGAGTATGCAGTTAAGCATATGAAATTATGTGAACAAGCCATTAATGATATTGAATATGCTGATCAAAACTTGCCTTATTGCTCTGATTTTAAACGACGTGACAGTTTATATTATGCAAGTTATGAAGAGGATATAAAGAAATTAGAAAAAGAACTGTATTATTTACATAAGCATGATTTTAAAGCGACTTGGCTATCAGAGGAACAAATTGGACAGAGATATCCATTTAAAAAACGTGCAGCTATTTATACGTATAATGATGGTGAAATAAATCCTTATAAATTTACACATAGTTTATTAGAACAAGCTTCTAATAAAGGAGTTCAAATTTATGAAGATACAGAGATTGTTGGCAAAAAGTTAAAGAAAGAATGTGCTATCTTTTATACAAAGGGGGGCAATTCTATTACTGCCAATAAAGTAATTGTGGCTGCAGGATATGAAGGATTGGAATTGAAAAAGGAAAAGAACGCTACACTGATTAGCTCATATGCAGTTGTTACTAATCCTGTAGAAGATTTATCTTCTTGGTATAAACGTACTCTCATTTGGGAAACTGCGAGACCATATATTTATATGAGAACTACTGCAGATAACAGGATTATTATAGGTGGGCTAGATGAAGATACAAACATTGCTCAAGAAAGAGATTCAAAATTAATCCATAAAAAAGAGAAATTAGTAAATGAATTTAATAAGCTCTTTCCCAATATAACAGTTGAACCTGAATTTTATTTAAGTGCTTTTTATGGTGGTACTCATGATGGTTTACCTATAATTGGAATGTATGAAGAGTTTCCAAATTGTCACTTTATCTATGCGTATGGAGATAATGGATTAGTATATAGTATGGTACTTTCTAAAATTGTTCGAGATATAATTATTAACGGTTCAAGTCCGGATTTGAATTTATATTTACAAACTAGACCAAAACTAAATGAGTAAGCTATATGTATGCAAAATTAAGGTAGTATAAAAAAGTAATAGTTTTTACGGTTTTAATTACTTTATAGGGGTCACACGACCGAAAAAAGAAAATTGTACGTTAAGGAATATTTTTACATATTATTAAGAAATAAAAACACAGAGAAAATAATTTTCCCTGTGTTTTTATTTCTGTTTTATTCTATTTTTCCGTAGTGGCCGTAAGTTTTCAAAATTCAATTCTTGATTTAAATTCAAAATATAATCTCCTGTAAGTGCGATATGTTCCCAGCCTAATGGAGAGATGTGCTGAATATATTCCTCTGGAATATGAATACCATTATTCCGTAACGTTTCAATTGCACGAGAGATATAGATAGAATTCCAAGTTACAATCGCAGAAATAATGAGTTGAAGTCCACTTGTACGATGCAATTGATCTTCATAGGATTGGTCACGAATTTCTCCTAATTGATTAAAAAATGCAGCTCTAGCCAAAGAATTTTTACTTTCGCCTTTATGTAATTCAACCTGAACTTTTCTTCTGTGTTCAGGATCTTGTATCCACTTTAACATATATAAACTTCTTTCTATTCGGCCGATTTCACGAAGTGCGATAGATAAACTATTCTGTCTAGGGTAAGATGATAATTTTGCGTTTTCTCATTTCCTGAATAAGAGCTTCTACCAGTAAATACCCGTTTGCTGTTTTCATTGCTAGAGGGAGAAGCCACCGTGCTAATTCACGGTATTCTCTCAGAGTAAAAGTACGTAAATTGTAAAGATTCCGTATTTTATTTACATGCTCTCGCCGTGTGGTATCTCGAGTACGTGCGTAATTTTGTACCTCTCAAGAGGCTACACCTATTTGTTTTGCAAGAAAATTCACAAGAAATTGTGGGATTTTTTCTTTAGCCAATAAAGGCCTCCCTGGAAAACGAAGATAAGAAATTTGAATAGCAAATCCCAATCGGTTGTGATCACCACGCTGTTGATTAACGATTTGTAATTCCTCATCAGATAAGGTATAACATCGAATTAATTCACGTTCACTCATCTCACTTGGAATTTCATAAAAAATGTTCTTTGTATATCTGTAAGAAGTTCTCTTGTTTTCAATATTGGATTCCTTTCTTCTAAAAAAATCAATTATTATCAATAGAGTATACCCTATTGATAATGTTTTGTTTCCTTGATAATAAAGGGTTCACAGACTATCAATAGCGCTTATCAAAAATAAAGAGAAAAAAGGTGAAAAAAATGATATATGGATATGCTCGTGTCAGTGCACAAGATCAAAATTTAGATACACAAATTGAACATCTTCTAAAATATGGAGTTGATAAGATTGTTAAAGAGAAAATTAGCGGTGTAAGTCAAGAAAAAATAGAATTAGATGATTTACTTTCTCAATTACTAAAAGGAGATACGCTGGTGGTAACAAGAATGGACCGACTAGGACGGAATACAATTCAATTGCTACAATTTGTTGAACATCTACGTGAAAAAGGCGTACACTTTGCGGTTTTAAATTTAGGAATTGATACAAGAACTCCAACAGGAAAATTCTTTTTAACAGTTATGTCAGCCTTTAGTGAGTTAGACCGAGAAATGATTAAGGAAAAACAAATTGCTGGAATCAAACTTGCAAAACAAAAAGGAGTTTACCGGGGGAGAATAAAAAAATATACAGCACAACATGCAGGAATGAACCATGCGATTGAATTACGCCAACAAACGAAGAAAACAATTAAAGAAATTTGTGCTATCACAGGTGTAAGTCAAGCTGCGTTATATCGGAAATTAAGAGAATTGAAAAAAAGATGAAAAGACGATTCTTTAAATAGAAAAGAGTCGCCTTTTCATGTGAAAATATTTCTTAAAGAAAAAACTTAACAAATCAAGAGCATTACATAAGCAATTTTCAATTGTTTTTTCGGTTTTAGTGCAAGAATGATTTCATAGAATTTCTAATCTAAACATTCAATGATTTTGAAAATACATCCTTCGCAATCTAAAAATGTTTAATGTTCGTAATTAACCTTATATTTTGATACCATTTGAGCCTTGCACCAGAGCCGAATATTGCAAATAGGGATGCATGTTGAATAAATGTGTAACGAGCCGAGTATAATACTAACATTTCTTTATGACAAAATATGGTGGTGGATATGGCGAAGCAGATGGTTAATTTTTTTCAGATTGCTCTTGTCCTTATTGGTAGTACTGGAATTATTAATCATGTCATTATAATTCCGATGTTATTAGATCATTCTGGTCGAGATTCCTGGATCTCAATTATAATTTTGAGTTTAGTGTATATCATTTGGATTCCTTGTGTATTTATCGTTCATAAATATACAAGGGAAGAACATTTATTCTCGTGGTTAATGCGAAATTATGGCGGATTTATCACATATCCATTGCTTTCTATAATTGTTTTATATTTAATTATTCTAGGCACAGTCACATTAAAAGAAACACTAACATTCTTCTCTTTTTATTTACCAGAAACACCTAGAATATTATTGGGAGTACTTTTATCGATTATCTGTTTTTATAATATACAAAGAGGGGTTCAATCTATTGCACTCACAACAGGCATTTTATTGCCGGTTGTATTTTTGCTTGGATTTTTTGTAATGATCGCAAACTTTCCACATAAAGATTATTCTTTACTTAAACCGATAATGGAGCATGGGATAGACCCAGTAATAAAAGGGATGATTTATCCAGCTGCAGGTTTTATTGAACTAATTTTCATTCTTTTTTTACAACATCATATGCGAACCAAAATTAAATTATCTCAATTGATTATAGTCGGAATCATTTTAGCTGGTATTACACTAGGTCCTACCATGGCAGCTATTGTAGAGTTTGGTCCATTTGTGGCTGCAAATCAGAGATATCCAGCCTTTGAAGAATGGCGACTTGTGTCAATTGGGAAGTATATTGAACATCTAGACTTTCTTTCTGTGTACCAGTGGCTTGTAGGGGTTTTTATTCGTATATCACTCGTTATTTTTCTCATTCCAGACGTGTTACAAGTTACAAAACGGAAAGCGAGTAATCAAATTAGGTTTGCATTGCTTATGTTTATGGTGATTATTTGTATACTACCCATCAGTGATGCCAGTTTTTATTGGTTTTTATCTTATGTTTTTTTACCAATTTCAGCAATAGGGTTATTCTTGTTTTCTATGCTTTTACTTGTATTTGTTTGGGTCTCTAAAAATAAGAAAAGAGCTTAGAATATTATATATTCGGTTAATGGATGTAAAGGGGATAATATAGATGAAAAGAACAGTGGAAGTAAATGAATCCTTACTCCGTGTATGGTTTGAAGGCTGCAAAGATGTAAAAATAATGAACCGTAAATGGTGTGAAGATACAACTACAACAACGATTTTATTGGTGTATTGTCAACATGTAATTGATCATACAAAGTTAAAGCAAGCGATAGCTCCTGAAATGTGTAACGACCTTTTACAGAGCTCATTTAAAGATTCAAATCTTCTAGCATCTAACTCTCAGTTCCCGGTAACAACGTTAGAGTTAGAAAACTCAAACGAAAATGTTTCTCGAATGCTATTTGAAGGAAAGCTACTTATTATTTTTCAAGAATATAAACGAGGGTACACAATTGATATTGCGAAATTACCTACAAGATCTATTGAACAATCCAATACAGAAATGACAATTCGTGGAAGCCGGGATGGGTTTGTTGAAGAACTTAGTACAAATATAGGTTTAATTAGAAAAAGGCTCAAAACAAGCTCACTTAGCTACGATGAATTTATTATTGGAGAAAGGACGCAAACAAAGGTGGGACTTTTGTATCTAAAAGATGTAGCATCACAAGAAACAATTAGTCAAGTTCAATTAAAGCTAAAAGAAATTAATATTGATGGTGTGGTTTCAAGTGCCCAGATCGAAGAATTCATTACGGGGAATCAATTTAGTTTATTTCCTTTAATTGAATATACAGGTAGACCAGATTATGCAGTGAATTGTTTGTTGCATGGGCGCTTTATTCTATTAGTTGATAGTTCACCGACTGCAACGATTGCACCAGTTTCTTTCCCGTTTTTTGTAAATACTGCTGAAGATCAAAATTATTTTTACTTATTCGGTAGTTTTATACGATTATTAAGTCTTTTGGGAATAGGGATATCTATATTCCTTCCTGGATTTTGGGTAGCCTTAGTTACATATCACCCTGATCAAATTCCTTACACATTATTAGCTACATTAAGCTTATCAAGAGAAGGGATTCCTTTTCCGGCTCCATTAGAGGGACTGATTATGATTACCTTATTTGAACTGCTAAGACAAGCAGGCCTACGTATTCCTACTGCATTTGGACAAACTTTATCTGTGGTAGGTGGGTTAATTATCGGACAAGCAGCTATAAGTTCTGGATTTGTTTCACCATCGATGGTCGTCATGATAGCAATTTCCGTTGTTTCAACCTTTACTTTAGTCAATCAATCATTTACTGGGTCATTAAGTATTTTGCGGTATGGTGTTTTTTTAATGTCTTCTTTTTTAGGAATCATAGGTTTTATATTTTCCATACTTGTAATTGTAATACACGTAGCAAATTTACGTTCATTCGGTCTCCCATTTCTCGCGCCATATTCCCCTCCCGTGTTTAGTAGTATGTTACCATCCACATTTCGGATTCCTTTCACAAAGATGAAGAAGCGACCAAAAGAACTTCATACGCATGATAATACAAGGCAAAGGACAAATAATGATGAAAATAAATAGAAAAGTTGGGCTATTCCTTCTCATGTTTCTTTTTTTACTCACAGGTTGTTGGGATAGACGAGAATTAGAGCATGTTTTATTTATAAATACCCTAGGAATTGACTTTAAAGACAATCATTATATTATTTATCCGCAGTTTATTAATTTTACCAATATGGCGAAAGAAGAAGGAACCGCAAGTCGTAATTACAGTCCCGTTTATATTGGAAAAGGGGAAGGGAAAATTTTATATGACACAGCTTTTGATTTTTATAAAAGTACACAACAGCAAGTTTCATGGGAACATATTAAAAGTATCGTTGTGACGGAAAGATTCCTCAAAAATGGTAATTTAAATCAACTTAATGATTTTCTCTCTCGTTTTTTTCAGTTTCGAAACACGATGTGGGTATTTGGAACAACGGAACCATTAGAAAACATACTAGCAACGAATAATATATTTAATATTTCTTCTTTATATACTCTTATGAATTTACCACAAGAAACGATTAGACAATATGCAAGTGTGGATCCCTTGCGACTGTATACGTTTCGATCCAATTATTATGAGCCCGGAATGACAACTCGGATTCCTTTTTTAGCTACAACTACAGAACATTGGAAAAAGGGGCATAAACCATTCCGGATGTTAGAATTTAATGGATATGGTTGTATAGCTGCTAAGTCCTATGTCAATCATTTAAATGATTCTGATATAGCAGGAGTTCGGTGGACTAACAAAAATACAAATCGAGCCCCTTTACTATTAAAATTTAAGAATCAAGCCATTGGAGAAATCACATTAAAAAATCCTAAAATAGATACGAAAGTTTCTATAGAAAAAGGAAAACCACATATTGTCATGAATATCCGGCTAGAAGGCGATATGTATCAAGTAATGAAGTCGATGCCTATACATAAGGTTAAAAAAATTGCTGAGAATCTAGTTGAAAAAGAAATTAGAATGACCTATCAAACAGGGATGGAAAAGGGGATTGATGTTTATCAATTATCCCATCTACTATATCGTGATCAGCTAACTTTATGGAAGAAATATCAAAAAAAAGGAATGATACCTCTTCAAAACAATACATTAGATCTGAACGTTTCAATAAATATATCCACCAATGGGAAATCGAAAGTCACACCTATAAAAAATGTTGAGGCTCAGGGATAATCAGTTTTGATAGTAAATAAATTACAATTAAAAAGATTCGCTGCCGGAAATATCGGATATGGCTTCTCCCATGTTTTCGTGTAAATAATTTTGTTAATCACAAATCTATTCTTAAGAAAATATATAGAAAAGTGGGGACAGTTCTTTTATCCATCTACGAGAGCATCCGTACGATCCATTACTTGTTACTGGTTCTGTTGCAAGCATTCAATAAAGTTAAAATATACAACAAAATATGAGGTTACTTATAAACACTATACATATTTTGATTAATAATACCCGTAATTTTTATTTGGTTTTTCAGAGCAGTATTTTCACAATCATTGAATGTTCAGGTTGAAAATTTTATGAAATCATTTTTGCGCCAAAACCTAATATTGACCAAAGTCAGTATTTAGGTGTAATAGAGCAGAAATTGTGGTTCTGGTGCAAAAAAATACAGCGCTTGCGCGATGAGTTTTCCATAAAATGATGATTTTCATTTGCCAACGGGGTGAGTAGAAACCATGTATTTTCTCCATTCGAACAATGCCCTCAACAGTAGTAAATTTAGAAACAATCATTAAGAGCATCAATGAAGATGATATTTTAACCAGGCTAAAACAAGAGCATTTACTTGAAGAAAAATACTCAATTAAGAGGATTCGTGCAATTAAAGGTGAAATCCAACCATCTTATCTCTGGAAGTAAGAGATTGAAAAAATATAAAAAGGCGATTCTTTATATTTAAAGAATCGCCTTTTTATGTAAAATATTCCTTAACGTACAATTTTCTTTTTTGGGTCTTGTGACCCCTTATATAGGAATCAATTCTACAATTGTAATCTCTCCAATATATTTGGGGGTATTTATTTTTTTAATGATTTATTGAAAAATAGTCTAATTAGACTATAATAAGTGTATAGTTTAATTAGACTATTTATTTTGTTGAGTGTGAAAAAAAGGAGGAAAGAGGTATGGTTGCAAAAGAGAGCAACTTACGCTTAGTGATAGCTGGGTTAATGCTAGGCATTTTAATGGCTGCAATGGATAATACAATTGTTGCCACTTCAATTGGTACAATTGTCTCAGATTTGGGTGGATTGGATAAATTCATCTGGGTTACTTCTGCTTATATGGTTGCAGTTATGGCTGGTATGCCTATTTTTGGGAAATTATCTGATATGTATGGTAGAAAGAGGTTTTATATTTTTGGTTTATTAATCTTCTTAATTGGTTCTGCATTATGTGGTACTGCGCAAAGTATTGTTCAGCTAAGTATTTATCGTGCAATTCAAGGTATAGGTGGGGGGGCACTGATGCCAATCGCCTTTACCATTGTATTTGATATTTTTCCTATTGAAAAAAGAGGGAAAATGACTGGATTATTAGGGGCCGTATTTGGTTCTTCAAGTGTATTAGGACCTTTATTAGGTGCGTATATAACAGAAAATATTAGTTGGCATTGGATTTTTTACGTCAATATTCCAATTGGTCTAATGTCATTAATTTTTATTTTAAAAGCTTATAAAGAAAATAATCCACCTACTAAGCAAAATATTGATTGGTGGGGGGCGATAACACTCGTCATAGCAGTAATTAGCTTAATGTTCGCTTTAGAATTGGGAGGAAAAGAATTTAAGTGGGATTCGATACAAACCATTGGGTTATTTGCATCGTTTATTGTATTTTTTGTTGGCTTCCTATTGGTAGAAAGAAAAGTGAAAGATCCGATAATATCATTTTGGATGTTTAAGCGTAAGGAGTTTGCAATATCACAAATTATTACGTTTTTCTATGGAGCAACATTTGTTATTTTAACAGTATTTATTCCTATTTTTGTTCAGGCTGTATATGGTGGAACAGCAACTAATGCTGGATTAATTTTAACCCCAATGATGTTAGGTTCTGTAGTAGGTAGTGCAATTGGTGGAATATTTCAAACGAAAATTAGTTACCGCAACTTGATGCTACTATCTGTAATATCCTTTGGGATAGGTATGTATTTATTAGGAACGATGGATCCGCAAACAAGCCGTGTGCTTTTAACGATATACATGATTATAACGGGATTTGGAGTTGGATTTTCGTTCTCTTTGCTTCCCACAGTTTCTATTCATAATATGGAACCGAGATTTCGTGGTTCAGCTACTTCAACAAATTCATTCTTTCGTTCACTAGGTATGACAATTGGAGTAACGATTTTTGGCTCCATTCAAAATAGTGCCTTTACAGCTAACTTAAAGGATGCTTTTAAGGGAATAGAATACGGTTCCAGCATGTTAAATAATCTAGGTGATCCAAGTACAATATTTCGCTCAGATGTAAGGTCCAGTATCCCTACTTTTATTCTTGAAAAAATTATAGCTGCTATGTCATCTTCAATTACTACTGTATTTCTATTAGCTTTAATTCCAATTACAGTTTCGTTTATAGCAATATTATTTATGGGGAATGTCAAAGCAGGTACAAAGAATAATGATAAAGTAAATGTAAAGTCATAAATTTTATAAAACAAAAAGATTCTTTACTTATTTTTAGCTTATACTATTGGTATAGGTTATTAAGGAGTGGAGAGTTATGAATACAAAGCTTTTTATGCTGGGTCTTCTTATGGAGAAAAATAGGCATCCGTATGAAGTCCAGCAACTTTTAAAAAATAGTGAAATGAAATACTATATAAAAATTACTAAAGGCTCTTTATATTACACATTTGAGCAACTTGAAAAGAAGGGCTTTATAGAAATTGTTGATATTATTCGTAATGAACAACGTCCTGAACGAACTATCTATGGTATTACTACAAGTGGTAAACAAGAATTTGAGCATTTATTATTAGAACAAATGATAAAGCAAGAGGATATGCATCGTCCTATATACGAAGCATTACTTTTTGCACAGCATGGTGATGACAGATTAATTCTAGAACAGCTAAGAATTAAAATATCTCAACTAACCTTATACCTTACTACTCTTCAAAAAGTGTATGAGAACAAATACGGAAAAGAGAGCATGGGTAAATTATATATACTATCTAGTGTTATTTTACATCTAAAAACGGAGCTGAAAGTCTTGGGGAATTTATATGCTAATATGAAAAATAAAAAAATAGGCAGTATAGGAAATGACGTACTTAGAGATATTGAAAATCAATGTTTGTAGGCATAAGTATTATAATGTAAAGAGAGGTATAATACTTACTATTAGTAGGACTAATAGTGGATTGTATGTCGCTAAATGAGATGAAAAGTTCACATCAGATTTTTTTATTAAGTAAAGGATTATCGTATCGAAATTAGAAGGGATGACTATGCAAAAAAAAATTATTGTTATGTTTCAAAAAGATTTTCGTTTATATGATAACCCAGCTCTATTTGAGGCTGTTCAGTCTGGTGAGGTTCTTCCGGTATATATACAAGATGCAACTTTTTCAATAGGAAGTGCGGCAAAGTGGTGGTTGCACCATGCTGTAATAGATGTAAAGAAGCGACTTGAGGCATTGGGCTCTACTTTAATAATTCGTAAAGGACGTACGGAGGAAGAAATACTTTCTCTCATAGAACAATTAGATATAACGGCTGTATATTGGAATATTTGTTATGACCCGGACAGATTACAATCTAATCAAAAAATGAAAATGATGTTAGAAGATAAAGGTATTATCTGTAAAGAATTTAATTCACATTTATTATTAGAACCGTGGATTATTAAAAAGAAAGATAACACTGAATATAAGGTGTTTACGCCTTTTTACAATGCATTTCAAAAGCAGGTAATACCTAAACCTATTAGCAGAGTGCAGAATATAAAGTGGGGAAACTCTTTACCAGCAAGCTTATCTGTTTCAGAATTACACTTGTTGCCGACTATACTGTGGACATCTCATATGGAAGTAATATGGGATCCGACAGAAGAAGGGGCATATAAAACATTCAAGAAATTTTTCTCTAGTAAATTAGTCTCTTATAGTGAAGGAAGAGATTTTCCAGATCAAAATGTCCATTCGATGTTGGCACCGTATCTTTCATTTGGTCAAATATCAGTAAAGCTAATGTTTCATTACTTAATAAATAAAAGTATCGAAAGACAATGTAGTCTTTTTGAAAAACAAGTTAATAGCTTTATACGTCAATTAATTTGGCGAGAGTTTTCTTATTATTTACTATATCATTATCCATTTACAGTATATAGACCTCTTAATAAGAGCTTTGAAAATTTCCCGTGGGATAAGGAAGAGGAGTTATTAAGAGTATGGCAAAAGGGGAAAACGGGTTATCCGTTTATTGATGCGGGAATGCGAGAACTATGGCAAACAGGTTTTATGCATAACCGGGCAAGAATGGCTGTAGCCTCTTTTCTTGTAAAGCATTTGTTAATTCCGTGGCAAGAAGGAGCAAAATGGTTTATGGATACACTACTAGATGCTGATATTGCAAATAATACAATGGGATGGCAATGGGTTGCTGGAAGTGGAGCAGATGCATCACCGTACTTTCGTATTTTTAACCCCATCACACAAGGAGAAAAGTTTGATAAAGATGGAGAGTATATAAGAAGATGGGTACCAGAATTAAGAGATATCCCAAACAAATATATACATAAACCTTGGGAAGCACCTGAGCATATTTTACAAAAAGCCAATATAAAACTTGGTGATACATATCCTTTTCCGATTGTTGATCATAAGGCAGCACGAGAGAGAGCCCTTTGTGCATATAAAAGTATGAAAGAATTTGTATGAAATAGGTTAAACAATATGTATTTGGAATTTAAATAATAGAATTTTATCCATTACAAGGACATACTAATCATATAAAGTTTCTATAATCTTCTAGTAAAAAGGAGAATGTTTGTGAAAAAATCTAGTATTATAGTGTTCTTACTAACGTATGGTTTGTTTTATGTTTCTAGTGTTTTATTCCCTATTGATCGTACTTGGTATAATGCGTTAGAAAAGCCGTCTTGGACACCTCCTGGTATGACAATCGGAATGATATGGGCTGTATTATTTGGACTTATTGCATTATCAGTTGCAATTATTTACAACAACTATGGATTCAAGCCAAAAACATTTTGGTTTTTATTCCTTTTAAATTATATATTCAATCAAGCGTTCAGCTACTTTCAATTTAGCCAAAAGAATTTGTTTTTAGCAACAGTAGATTGTTTACTAGTCGCTATTACTACGTTACTTCTCATTATGTTTTCTTCCAATTTATCTAAAGTATCGGCATGGTTGCTAATCCCATATTTTTTATGGGCTACATTTGCTACATATTTATCTTGGACAATTTATAGTATAAATTAAAGACGTAAATGAAAACTTGAGCACAAAGAAAATGCTCAAGTTTTTTATTTTTATTAGTAAATATATAGGAGGTGCCGGGAAAACACACGAATTTTTACCCTCAAGTGAATTTTTTAGCAATTAATTATGGTTATTTAATTCTTTTATACATTCTTGAACAAGTGTGACTGCCTGACTCATAGTGGGGCCTCCGCCAAATGCTGCTGTTACTCCAACTGTTTCAAGAATTTCTTGTTCTGAAGCACCTTGATCAATACATCCTTTTGTATGATAAATGATGCAATACTCATCTTGAGAATAAAGACTTATACCCAATGCAATCAATTGTTTTTCTTTCTTTGATAACGTACCATCTTTGAAACACTCTTCTGTAAAAGAATGGAATTTATCAGTGAGTTTGGGCATTTTTTCAGCAAATACACCTAATCCATATTTGTATTGTAATAGTGCAGCTTCAGTAGAAGTTTTATCTTTATATTCCATTTTAAATTCAACTCCATATTCAGTGTGTATTAAACAAAGATTAGTATGGGCGTAAATAGTTTTGATTAATCATAATTGTAAATAAAAAACAGATACTAATTTTAAAATTAAATACAAAAGGTGAATACTGTGACATTGTTCATAAAAATCCACATAATTTTGATCAAAAGTAAAATACTAATAGATGTATTAATGCTGTACTTCTAAAGCATTAATACAAAATTATTAACTACGATACAAGGAGGCAATCACTGTGGATATTCGTGAAGGATTAATTCCAACAGCACTAGGTACAGCAGTGACAGCAGCAGGTTATGTTCTTAAACAAACTCGTGGAACTAATAAAATGATTGCAAATACAGTGTTTGGATTTGGTTTAGCTCACGTTGTTTTAGGTGTAATTGATCTTGTAGAACATCGTGGTTAGAATGGAAAGCAAGCATATTAATGCTTGCTTTTTTCATAATTTAATTAAAATTTGTATTTAAATGAAGTAATTCAATAAATTAAACCAAAATATTTATGGTACTTATAAGGAATGTTAATTAATTTAAATTTTTATAAAAATATTTTATCGAGGTTAAAGGGATGGATTGCTTTAAGAAAGGATATAATATTTTGGGCATATGTAATTTCCTTAGCTGTGTAAGATAGTTTAGTCTTTAACCATGCTTAAGTACTGCTTAGAAAAATTATATATAATAAAGCAGCCTGTAATTTTACGGCCCGCTTTACTCACTTGTTATGAAAGGTTAACTATTTATGCTAACACTTAAATAGTTTCTATATAGTATAAATACAATATATTATAGTATGCAAAAAAGGGTGCTTGTGATTCATTCTGAGGATAAAAATACCTACACGTTTAATATTTATTTTATGTATTAAAGTAGTAAGAAATATTAATAATAAATATGAACTTTAGTAATGCTGTGAAGTAACATGAAAGTTACTATTTAATCATAATATTAATTATTAAGTGTCTACTCATATTTTACGTTATGGAATTTAATATGTTGATGGTAAGTATATGGTATGCATAATGTTTTATGAAGAAGCATAGCTAAGGATTCATAAAAATATTGATCTGCATAATATTATCAAATTATTAAAGGAAGTGTTAAATAAATGAAAACTATACAGCGGATTGCTTTAGCATTAATTATTATCGGTGCTATTAATTGGGGATTAATTGGATTTTTTAAGTTTGATTTAGTAGCTGCAATATTCGGTGGACAAGGCGCCTTTTTATCGCGGGTTGTATTTGCTCTTGTTGGTTTAAGTGGATTAATGTGCATAACTCTTTTATTTCAGCTAATGAGGGACGTAAATCAGGATTTCAATTATAACAAATCAACAGAAATAAATTATGGTACCGAATTTGGTGAAGAAACAGATATAGTAGATCTTAGAGAATCTTCAAATCAAAACTATACATCTAAACAACGTAATTCTCTGGATGATTAATAAAATGCTTATTACATCCATTACTGAACGAGAAATTCTAAGACCATAAAGTGAGTCGTGAAATCGTTGCTGTTATCTCATAACACTTCAGTAACCATTAGTGTAGAAATAATAGCTAGAATCTTTCTTTATTTAATATTCATCTAACTTATGTGATAAATATAACATTTATTCAAATGTTATATTTATGAAACATTCATATGTTATGTTGGGTAAGTCCTTTTTTGAATCATATTCATTCTATAAAAATCCCTAGCCTCCTCTAGGGGTTTTTACGTTCAATTGAAAATGAAGAATAGTGTCTTATTTCTCAATGTGTAAAATTTTTAAACGCGATAAAATAATATACGAATGAATTCCAATACACATATTATTAAATTTAAGATGGTTCAAGTTGGAGGAAGGAATCAGAGGGTGTCTTCCTCCATTGACACTAAGTTTAATTTTTAATTTAACAATTCTAATAAAAAAATAATATCAATGGTTTTTTTCTCTTCTACTTTGCAATAGATTTTTGTACCCTTCCGCTCACTACTGATAACCTTGCTTATCGTTAATTTTTTTAAATGTTGTAGAATTTTATATTCTGCAATTTGTGTTGCTGCACTAAGTTGAGAAACTGTCATAACACCATTTTTAATCAATTCACTAACAATCAATAAACGATTTGAATTACCCAGCATTTCAAGGATTTTAGCACTCCTTTCAAAATGACTATAATCCATATTAAAATCATTAGACATAATGTTTACCCTCCTGGACCATCACAAATAATAATTAAGAAATATTTAAATAACACTTTTCTGAAAATTACTATAAAGATACAATAAATTCAAATTATAAGAAATAGTTTTCAGGCATTTTCTCTTTTTTAGCACTTCTATTTATATGTAAATATGTTAAAATATTATATGAAAGATTCAAGGTGTATTTTTAGTTTTTAAAATGATGTTATTAAAATTAAGATGGTTTAAGTGTAAGAAAGGCACCTTAAGGTGTCTTTTTTTATTGGGTAGTTACACGATTACTGTCATAGACCGCAAAATAAACCACAGAGTTGAAAAATCTCTGTGGTTCTTTAAATTTCCTATCATTGATTACCGAATAAAGATAATGTGTTAATATTCTGATTTTTTTGGGATTGCAATTCAATATTACGAAGTGTTATTAGGTCATCAATATTAATATCTTTATAAGTATCTGCTATTTTTTCTATTGATAATTCAATACATAGTAAATCGTTATTTAGTTTAGATCCAGAAGTAGAATAACTTGAAGGTATTATTTTTCTCGTCTAAATAGTCTTTTTCCAAGTATTACTTCAAAATCTTTTATTGATCGATTAACAGTTGGTGTAATTCGATATGTCTCGTGTGTGTTAGGTAATATTAAGCTAATTCACCAATCTAAGTACTTGTTCAATTTGGAATTATTACGGCAATAGGAGTAATGTTGGATACATTCATTGTTAGGTCTCTTCTTGACCCTGCCAGTACGTTGATTCTAGGATGGTTCAAATTTTGTTCAGGTGAAATCTAGAATGGAAAAGAGAGAGAATGTGGATGCTTAATACAATAATGAAATGAATATAGAATTTTTCAGAAGTTGCGAATATGGATTTTTTAGAAATACAATATATTTTAGGGAAGTAAAGGTAGATATCTTTTTATAAGAGATGCCTACCTTTTATCATTTTGTTATTAAGAAAATTCCTTAATTAATCTCTTAAAAGGTGGAGAAATCTTCTAAATCTCACATAGATTAAAGTTTAAAATATGTATTTCTAATCTTCCGCAATTTTATTGCCATATTTTAAATATAGATAAGTTGTATTTTGAAGTACTACATTGTAGATGGAATTATATTTTGTAATGCATGTTCTAATGTTAAAAATTTATATTGATATCCGTGTTCAATAGCTTTTTGAGGTAATACGTGCTGTCCTTCTAATATCAGCATGCTCATTTCTCCCAGTAAAGTATGGAGGATAAAAGAAGGGACTGGCAGCCAATGTGGGCGCCCTGTAATTTTTGCCATATTTTTCCCGAATTCTTTCATAGTAGCTGGTGTTGGTGCTGTAATATTAAGAGGTCCTTTTACCTCCTTTTTGTTGATAGCAAAATCAATTATACGTACGGCATCATCTATGTGAATCCATGATAACCATTGGTTTCCGGTTCCGATTGTACCCCCAATATACAATTGATAGGGAAGGAGCATTTTTGGAAAAGCACCTCCATCTTTACCTAATACAATACCGAATCTAGTGTAAATAGTACGTATTCCGAGTGATTTAGCTTGAGATGCTGCTTGTTCCCATAAAGATACTGTAGTTGCTAAAAAATCATTTCCCGGAGTTTCGTGTTCCTCTGTGAAAGACTGCTTTTGAGATGCCCCGTAGTATCCAATAGCACTGGCATTAATGAAAGTTTGAGGTTTTATTTCAAGGGTGTGTAATTGCTTAATAAGTCCTTTTGTAGTTTGGAACCTACTCTCTAAAATCTTTTCTTTTTGTTTCTTTGTCCATCTACCGTTATTAATAGATTCTCCAGCTAGATTAATGACAACATCAATAGACGAAAAAGGAAATGTATTTGAATTAGCATCCCATTTTACATATTGAATATTAGAAGTTGAAAAATCATCTATCTTTTTCCGTGTAAGAATATAAACTGTATGCCCCTCATTGCTAAGAAAATTTGAAAGATGTCTACCAATAAATCCACTTCCACCACAAATTGCAATTTTCAATAAAATTCCCTCC
Organism: Bacillus sp. CH140a_4T; assembly: GCF_008923725.1. Taxonomy (GTDB): domain Bacteria; phylum Bacillota; class Bacilli; order Bacillales; family Bacillaceae_G; genus Bacillus_A. Next base: position 468,011 of record NZ_WBPF01000005.1, on the reverse strand, counting down.
TCATTATATTAATTCTAAAAAAAATTGTGACTATGTTAAAATAACAGTGAAAAGTATGATTGTCATTACAGAAATCAAAGTAGAGGAATTTAGAGATAATACTTGGAAAAGCCATCATCTCTAAATGTATTTTCAAACTATTACATACCAATATATTTATGATAAAAAACTTTTAATTTTTTATATGTTTGGACAAAAAGTCCTTTTAATTAAAAGGGCCCAATTTTTATAAAAAGAAAACTGTTAAGTCAAGGTGCTCAAGAATTGATTCTTAGACACAGTTTACAAGAGGATTCGATGGGAAAGCAAATTAAAAATACTCTTACCTTTATGGGGAAAAGGGTTTTCTCAAAAATGTTCTTTTTTAAACCAAAAAAAATAAAAATAAATGTTCAAATGTTTTATTAAACAAATACCAATTTTATAGAATATCGATATTCTTGACAATTCTAACAACATTACGGAATATTTTTATATTGGATGTAAAACACTGTAATGATGGCATAAAAGTTTAAAAGATAATTTAATACTTAATATATTGCTGATTAAATCCTAAGGAGGCAATAACATGCAGAGACAATTTCCTAAACCAAAAGTGGTTGTGAGTAAATGCTTGGAATTTGATACCTGTCGTTATAACGGAGATATGATTTTTGATGTTACAATTCAAAATTTAAAACCATTTGTTACATTTATTCCTGTATGTCCTGAAGTAGAAATTGGATTGGGTATACCTCGTGAAACAATTCGAATCATTGAGGAGAATGGCGTTCAAAAACTTGTGCAGCCTTCTACAAGAAAAGATTTAACAGAACAAATGCAGCATTTTTCTAATTATTTTTTAAGTACATTACCAGATGTCGATGGATTTATTTTAAAAAGTCGATCTCCAAGTTGTGGAATAAAAGATGTGAATATCTATACGGGGTATGAAAAGTCACCAACGAAAGGAAAAGGTCCTGGCATATTTGGTGGGGCTGTACTAAGAAAATTATCTCATATTGCAGTAGAAGAGGAAGGGAGATTGTCAAATTTCACTATTCGAGAACATTTTTTCACAAAATTATTTACAATTACTCATTTTAGAAGAATCAAACAAAATGGAAATTTAGAAGAATTGATTGCTTTTCAATCCGTTTATAAGTATTTATTCATGGCATATAATCAGTCAAAACAAAAAGAGTTAGGCAGAATTATTGCCAATCACAAAAAAGATAAAGTTGAGAGCATATTTAAAAAATATGAGGAAATGTTATATGAATTATTAAAAAGAACACCTCGTTATACATCACATGTAAACGTATGTCAGCATATCTTTGGTTATTTTAAGAAGAATTTGAAAAATCAAGAAAAAGAGCATTTTTTAACACTTCTTCAAAAGTATAAAGAAAAAAAGATACCGCTTAGCAGTTTGCTCTCTGTATTAAAATCATGGGCTCTTCGTTTTGAAGAACAATATTTATTAAGGCAAACCTATTTTGAACCTTATCCAGAAACCTTAGTAGAAATTTCAGATTCAGGAAAGGGCAGAGATTACTAAGGAGAACTACAAATTCCTTTGCTGTTTTAGAACAAAATAGAAATTTTCGTGTATAAGTGATAGGAATCAATGACAAAGATTACTTGTTTGCTTACATAACATACTGAAAAGCTATTATACTTTCACTTCTAGTAGCATCAACTTTTATAGAAAATAAGCGTACAACAAAAACATATAGTTATTTGATATACACACTGTAATTTAAGTTTTCGTATAAAACCAGTTACATAAAATAAATCAAATATTAAACACATTTCTATATGAAAAGAGTATGGGAGTCTAAAAAAATAAATAGTCACACTCTTTTCATATAGAAGTGTGACTAAAAATGCATAATTGTTTATTTATGTTGGACAAACTTCACCATTAAATTGGCAATTGTATGTTGTTCCTGTTCATTAGCAACTTTCCAAAGCTCAGCTAATAGTTTTTCTTGGTCATTTCGCGCCTCTACTTCATTTGCCAAATAATCACCTACACGGAATGCCATATCTGAAACTGCCTCACCAGCAATTCCTTTTCCTTCGGCTTGTTCTAATCGTTCTCCTAAAAAGCTTTTCCATTGATCAAAATTGTCTAGCACTGACATAATTAATCACCTCACTTTTAAGTAATAGAACCATACTTACTTTGTGCAAATTCTTATTTTATATGTAAAAATTTTTATTTTAACAATGTCAACCATCGTTTACCCCAATTAAGTTGGTTTTGGTGTAACAAATTTAAAGGACTAAAAAATGTTCTTTCAAACTAGGCCATTGTGGTACTAATACTTCAAATAGATATGTACTCAGTACGAAGAAAGAGAATTAAGAGTGTACTATTTTTTTAAGAATATTTTAGTCCTGATAAAGGAAATTCTATTTGGTTTCTGCTCTTAAGTTAATCGGTTATGAGCGTGTGGGGATATCTTTCCATAGCGTCAATCATAAATGTAATTCAAAATAAAGATTCTTCTTGATAAAAGTAGACATATTTTTATGGACTATAGGAAAAAATTTAGAATGTATTACTTTGCACATTACAATTTTTTTTAAAGAAAAGGTGATTGAATGGAGCTTTCTAATGAAAGTAAAACTTATTATGCTGGAGATATTGTCTATATTTTTTATCGAAATCCCCACACTCAAGATGTAGCAAATATACAAGCCGCAGCAGTTGTAAATAACCCTGAGAGACCAAATGAATTAGCGTTGTTCCTTTACGAAACGTATTATCCACTAACAAATGAGATGGCGGTTTATTCTACGGAAGAAGAGGCAAACCAAGCGTACACTTACTATTATGGTGATATTCCAGAGGGGATGTTGGAATGAATAAGCCATTTATGCCTAAGCTCGTATATTTTGAACCTAAAGCATTAGATTATCCTTTGGGGAAAGAGCTGTTTGAGAAGTTTTCAAAGATGGATGTTGAAATTCGACATACTACTTCCCATAATCAAGTAAGAGATTTGCCAGGCGATAATGATTTTCAAAAGTATCGATTAGCAAAATCTACACTTGTTGTTGGTGTTAGAAAAACGCTGAAATTTGATACTTCCAAACCTTCAGCGGAGTATGCAATTCCTTTTGCAACAGGGTGTATGGGACATTGTCATTATTGCTATTTACAGACAACAATGGGAAGTAAGCCATATATCCGTACTTATGTAAATGTTGATGAAATCTTAGAAGCCGCTGACAAATACATGGAGGCTCGTGAGCCAGAATTAACCAGATTTGAAGCTTCTTGTACATCAGATATTGTAGGAATTGATCACTTAACACATACGCTAAAACGGGCAATTGAGCATTTTGGGGAATCAAAATACGGAAAGCTGAGGTTTGTTACAAAATTTCATCATGTAGATCATTTACTTGATGCAAAACATAATGGAAAAACAAGATTTCGATTTAGTGTAAATGCTGATTATGTTATTAAAAACTTTGAACCAGGTACGTCCCCTTTAGCTAAACGAATTGAAGCAGCAGGAAAAGTAGCTAGAGCAGGATACCCATTAGGGTTCATAGTGGCTCCTATTTATCTTCATGAAGGTTGGCAGAACGGGTATTTTCTTATGTTTGAACGTCTAGATGCTGAATTACCTCTTGATGTAAGAGATGACATTACATTTGAATTTATTCAACATCGTTTTACAAAGCCTGCAAAGAGAGTGATTGAAAAAAATTATCCTATGACAAAATTAGAATTAGATGAAGAGAGAAGAAGATATAAATGGGGGAAATATGGAATTGGTAAATATATTTATCAAAAAGAAGAAGAAGATGATATAAAAAATCAACTTTATTCATATATGAATAAATTTTTTCCAAATGCAAAATTAGAGTATTTTACATAATATAATGGAGATTCTTAATATAAAAAGTTTAATTAAAAATATGCGTTTAAAGTTCAAAATTGCATGTATGTTCATTTAGTCTAAAGTTAATGTTATAAATTAAAAAATGTAAAAAGTTATCCTTTCTAAATGTGTTAGAAAGGATAACTTTTTTATTAAATGGTATTAAATTTCTTAAGTTCAAAAGTGGATAAGAAGTACTTTACATTTCAGCTGTAGATAAAATACAGATATTTCTTATGCGCGAGGAAATCTTTTTAGTAATTTTAGATGATTTAAAACATTTATTGTAAGTAAATGTTTTGATTATTATTTAAGGACATGTTGCAGTCATTATTTTATACTGTTCCTTTCTACGAACTCAGAGAAGCTATGAATAAACTTTAGGATGAATTGCAATTCATCAATATTTTTTTGATGTATTAGAGAAGTAATGATACTCAGAAATTTAGTTATAATTGTTACTGGATTTAATTCCGTAATTTTTTCCAGTTAGCTAAGATAGGGGATTCTTCTTTTACAATTTTTTTTAGACTATTTTTTTCTTCGTTATTTTTGAGGGTTAAATCAGGATCGAGAAATGAGTGAAGGTCGTCCAAATTATCAAAAGCCTTCTGATTTTTTGATACAGATATTTGATTTTTTAAGCCGTACTTTACTCTATATTTTTCGACACCACTATGATGAGCCATTTCTAAGGTCATTTTTTCATATTTTTTAATCGTTCCTTCCAGTTCAGATATTTCAAGTTTTAGTGAATTAATTTGCTTCTCAAGTATATTATTTTGCAATTTAAAGTCATTATTTTTGGTTAACGATTCATGTAGTAAATTTTCACATGTTAACAAATGTTCTAAAAGCTTTGGTTTATCATGCATATACTTATCAACGATATCAGAAAAATTAGGTATTTCATGATGATCACCTAATTCTGACACGATTTTAATAGTAATTGGTTCGTTTGCTAGATTAATTATTTCTCTTCCCCAGTTACTCCAAACATCTTTATTATATGTTGATGGAAATTCATCGGGTTTTATTTTATTCATTTCTTCTGAAAATCTTACTAAATGAGAGATTTTAATTATTCCTGAAGGATTTCTTTCTCTGTAAAGATAAACTAATTTCTTTAATCTAGTTTGTTCCGCCGGATTGTCATATTTTCTTTTACGTCCAGCACCTTTGGGATTTTTTAATTTGCTCAATTATCTCACCTTTTACTCGAAAATTTTTGAAATAAGTACAGCATAATCATGTATTTCACTGTTTGTTAATTTAGACTCTCTAGCCAGTTCAGCTAGTTCTAAAGGATTTACTCTACAAGATTTATATTCTATTTTAATATCTTTATAAATTCTCGATAGTGTGTGTGCTCTAATTTTTAGTTTTTTGCTGTATTCAGTTTTTAATTCAACAATTTCTTTAAAATTACTTTCTATTTCTTCACGAGGGATCCAATTTTTAGAGCAGAAAATGCAAATTCTTGATTCACATCGTCTTAATTCATCTGTGCAATAGCCAATTTCGACTTCCTCTTTATACTCAAACATTTCCTCAGGAGCTAAGGACCTGTTAATTAAATCCTTTATTACAAGCGTGGAGTTATAGTTTGTATCCCTAGATGAATTTGTTAAACGATTTAATAATGTTGCTTCATACGCTTTGGAATCTATAAAAAATTCAATATGCTTTTGATAGTGGTATTGTGATTCAATATGTTGATGACCAGCCATACGTGCAATAGTTAATGGATTAAATCCTTGAATCATCATACTACAAATTGCAAAATGTCTTGTGTCATTCGGTTGGATTTTGATAATTTGTTTCTCAGCAGTAAATTCACTCAAACCATCATTAGATCTTAATTTTATTACGCTATTTTTTTCTTTTAGCCACTTTGATTTGTCTATTGGTTCCAGACCATATATATCCTTTAAAACTTCAGAATAAAAAGCATGTAGTAAATTATTAAACATATAAAGAAAAAAATGGTTTTGATTTAATATCCTACGTTTTGATTGTGTAGGATAGTTTAATGTACTACGATATACAGCAGCTGATATAAGAGTGGTTGTTTCACCGTACGAATCTGAAATGTGAATATAGCGTTTTATGAGATTGTAGAGCTCTTTAGAAATCGGTAGGGTATTAGGTACTTCAAAAGTTTTTGATGTAGCTTTTTGTTTTTGTCTAGGCAAAGTTATAAAAAAATCATTACCTTGAATAGATAGGCAGTTTCTTTTAATAGAACAAAACTCAGAAGGTCTCATTGGTATAACAGATGTTAATTTCCACCACAATAAAACTGGGAAAAACTTCAGTTCTAATTTTTCATCCCAAACGTTAGAGAATGAAGTAAGGATAAAACTAAACCTGATAATGTCTTTATAAGGGGGGAGGTCTCTGGTATTAGAAAAGAAAAACTTAGATACTATTGACCGTAATTGATTTGAAAATAATTCTATTTTAGATTTAGTTACTTGACTACCATATATGTAGTCCAAGAAATTTATTCCGGAAATTAAAACGTTGTATCGAACTGATAATTTAAATTCATTTAAAGAAGCTTCTATTTCATCGATATCAAGGCATGATAAATAATTTGTAAGAAGCAAAAAATTTTTTAAGTTATTTAAATACACTGTTGCAGAACTAGGTGCTACTGTCAGTAAATAATTTAAAATCCAACACTTGGCTTTAATTTTAATTTCAGTATCCAAGATGTCCTGAAAATTAAAATATTTACGTATATTTAGTTCTTTGTTATTTATTAAAACCCAGGAATCATCATCGAATTTTCCATCTAAAAAAACTTTGTTTAAAGTAAGTTCTGCAATAATTTCTTTTGCATTTTCAATTGAATGCTCTTTTAGAAACTCATCCTCCGAAAATTCCTGAGGATAATTAATTCCATATAAGTTACCTTGAATTTTCATTTGTGACAAGAAAAGATCACTCCTCTATAAGGTTTAATTGCTGTACAAAGACATTTTCTCCGCCAGTATAAAAACTAAATACATAGTCCTCACCAAATTTTTCTATTGCTTTAATAAGAAGGTTTTGTAATTTAAAATAGTATTTTGTTCTCTTTGTTTTACTCCATTTTTGTTTGTATTTTTATACCTTTGAATGCTATCATCAAATTCATTGAATATGGAGGTTAGTGCATAAACGTTATGCACTGCAAAGGGACATTGATTACAACTAAACATGTTAGATGGTCTATGACAATTAGGATAAATTAAACATTGTGCATCTAAGTTTTTTGATGGCATATGTCCTAAATACATTTTTCGCATGTGTTCAAATGCTTGATCTGGGGTTAAGGATAAGAGTTTATCCATTAAATTTTGTTCTTCATCGTTCATTACTTTAGATAAAAAATAAGAAAAATTTTCAACCTCAAATGGTTCGAAAAATCGTTTGAGTTGGCAAATGTCTAGTGTTCTTTGGGATAACGTACTTTCACGCTTATCTGTAAGAAGTTCAATTAAATGGTCATATAAAAAGCCAAATTCTCCTCGAGAAAATAAGTGGAGAGAGATTGTATTTCCTCCATCACTTATGTATTCCTTTGTAACTTCAGTTTTATGTTTACGTAATTTCATCACTAGTTCAAATGCTGAATTACCTTTCCCTTTTTTCTCTTGAATAGAATAAAATAAATGTTCCATCAATGAACGGTTAGCGATTAAAGGAGAAAATTTAATGTGTTTTAGATTCATATTTCTTCCAAAAAAATGATTAAAATCACTCCCTTTAATAGTATTCTTCTTTTTTCTTTCGGTCGTAAAGTCCATTATTGTTGGAATATTAGACTTCCGTCTATGAAATTCACAAATACACAATGCAGTTACCATTGGTTCAAGTAGATCAAGATTGCATGTGAAATCCCTAGGCATTCCGTTTTTAGCTGTAACTAAATTATAACTACGGATAATATTTATAATTTTTTGTGCCTTAGGTTTAGTAATTTTATGATGCGTAAGCCAATCAATGTTAGGGATACCAATAATTTCAGGCTGTATAGGGGGTATTCGAAAAACATCACTAGGTCTCCAAGCGTTAGTTAAGAGTATTATGACGAATAACCATAAATTTGCATACTGTTTATCAATAATAGCTTGATGTAAGTGTGCATCGATTTTCTGTGCATACTTATAAATTTCTAGCCAATCATCAAAACAAAGTTTTTCTTGTTCTTTTTTAAGCCTTTGTTTACGTGGATTGGGTAACTTTTTTAGTGAATATCTACATAATCTTTCTTTTTCTATAAAAGTTAAGATCCTCCATAAACAGGTTTTATGATGTGTTGAGGAGCATTTCTCAATAAATAACTGTACTTCAGTATTATCGAAAAGATAGAGTTCTTTTTTGAGGGGATATTTAATTAAATATTCTATCGCAATTAGATATTCTCTTTTATAACTGTTTAATGTATCAGGGTTAGCTTGTTTTGCTGAAAGATTTTGCTCAGTAAAAGACTTTAAGAGATCTACGGTTTCTTTAAGGCTTTCAGGAAATTTTCTTAAATCAATAAATGATTTTATATAATCGCTAAGGCTAAGGTGCGATTGTTTAAAAATAAGGTGAGATAGTTCTGGGTTATCTAAAAAAAGTTGTGCTTCTTGTTTATCATATAGATAACTACTTAAAATATTGGTGAAAAACTTCATATGCAACGGTACTTTTATAGAAGAGATAGGGATGTATTGAAAGTTATTTGGTAACTGTAATTTTTTTAATAATTCAGCGCGTGTATAATATTTTTCTCTCAGTTTTATTATTTCTTTTAAGTAATTATCGACTTCTTTTTTGCTGATTTTCCAAAACTCTTCTTGATTAATGGGTTCTATATAATCTTTAAAAAGGTTCTTATATTCAGATTTTTGCAGCAGTTTATATAAGGTTTTTTCAGTTCTTGAGGAAAGAGATGCGATACCTTTTAAAGTATAGTAGTCATAGATAGTAGAAGGGATATTGGGATTCGGAGAGTAAGCCTTTTCTATACTTTTTAAGTCATATCTTTCTAAAAGTTTAAATGCTTTTTCTTTTTTTATGTATATTTGTTTACTTATAATGAGCTTGTCATTGTTTGAAAAAACCGAAAGTAAATGTATGTGTGAAAGTTTTAACTTATTCTCTATATGCTCTAGCTTCAAATACTTATTTTCCAATAAATCTAAAAATGAATGAACAGACTCTTTTGTTATCCAAAATGTATTGTTGCCAGCATTTTCATTAATTATTCCATATTCCGTTTTCCGAAAGGTTAAAAACCCTTCTTCAACTAGAGCCATAATTGAACATAAGCTACTTTCAGCGTATCCAAGCATTTTTTTTACTGCAGAAACTGAATAATGCTCTTCTAAAAAGGTCTGTTCTTCTGCGGCGACTGCTTCTAGTTCTTCGATAGGATAATACAAGCCGCGTTCACTAATATTAGGAGGAGCTATAATAGGATTTAATTTTTTGATTTTTGTATAATATTTAATTCTAGCAAATCCAAAACCATATCTTTTATTAGCTTCTTTTGTGGAAATATGAGTAGAAAATAGTACTCTTTTTTTATCTAAAGTATTTCTAAAGGTGAGGGAGGATTCTTTTGTGATGAAAATATACTTTCCGTTGATCGGAAAAGTTAATTTTATTATTTCAAGAAGGTGAAATTCTTCAGGGAAATGCGATTGAAGATTCTGAATGCCGGTATACTTCGGTATCTGTACAAATTTTGTAAAATCATTGATGTTGAAAGAAGTATCAATTATTCCTTTTTCATAATCTAAGTATTGTAGTATGGAATCTTGCTGATAATATTTTCCGTTAAACTTAATTAGGTTTAATTCTGCTAACCGTCTAACTTTATCTGCACTGAAACCAGTTAACTCAATAACTTCTTTCTGTATTAGTAATCGACTCAAAATTTACAGCACCCTCTCTTAAAATGGAATTTATAAAATTATTGTTATATTGCTGTGCTAAACTAATTGCTTCTTCATCTAAATTATCGTTGGTGTTCATATTCTCTTGATACATCTGTTGTAAACCTTCTTGTATTTCTTCACGAATTGCTTCTTTGCTCATATAAACAAGGGCAGATTCAAGACTTTTATCTCCTCGAAGAATAGCTAACTCAGCTGGACTTTTAACGATCTTTGCCATCAGATTAGTATATATTCGTCGACCAATATGCGTCCCCCAGGTATTAGATGAAAGTAGAGAGAAATAAGCAGGCATTTTCTTTTTTACAGTCATTAAAAATTTACGCTTAACTTTATTAAAACGAGCATCATAAGTATCACCACTCATTGGATTACCATTATTATCAACAAATAGCGCATTATGTCTGTTCGATTTTTGTAACGTTTCTAATCGTATCTTCAAACTTTTTAAAATAGGGACTGAAATAGTTGGGATAACTTGAATGGGTTGTATAGGGAAAAGTTTAGTATCTCTTTTAACTGAGCAAGATGAAATATCATTTAATCTTTCCCATATATAAGGTTTGTAGCCTATCCTAACAGATAAACCATGTTCTCCATTAGGACCGATTTCGCGAAGGTCACTTCGTAAGACATTAACAACTTCACCTCTGCGTAATCCACCAAATATTTGTAGATAAATCCCAAAAGAAATTTCTGGCGCTACCAAATCAGATACTTCTAATAATAAAGTAATTAATTGGGGGTGAGGGAAGTGCTCTAGTTTAAATTCATGTCTTGTAACGTTTTTTGCTGGGAGTGAAAAACCATTTCCAATAAAAATAGAGCTAATTATTTCTTTATTATTTGCTTTGTATGTATGTTTTTCAATAACATCTGCTAATGCACCTTGAAGGATGTGTTGATCTTTTAAGAATTTAAAAAAATATCTTAAGTACAGATCTGCATGTTCTAAAGTCCCTCTAGACCTGTATACGCTATTTCTATCTTTCTTTTTTTTATATTTAGTGGTTTTTAAATAATTCAAGAAATCAACACCATGTGATAAGGTAAGTTGTTTTAAAGAACTTATTTGATAAGTACTGTATTTTTCAATTAATAGCCAATTTAAGAACTGTACAATGACATCAGCAGCTCTTTTTTGCGAGTTAAAATTGTGATCTGTTTTCCCATAGCGTTGTTTAATAAAATTGGTTGTAGGGTGAACTCTAAAAAACTTAGTCTTAGTGTCTTCAACAACTATAGTTGCATACTCCACTTGATAGTCATTTCCAATATCGACACATGCTTTCTTCACACTGAACTTGATATTTCTATTATTCGGATCCAATAGCATCCTCCTTTAGTAATCTAACCAATGCTTAAAGTCCTCCTAATTGATTAATCTCTTAAAATATCATCTTGAGATAAATTAAGTTTATCTGTAAATTACCTGTTAATCAACATATAATTCAGAATATTTATTTTAAATTTTAATTATTAGCGAAATCACCCACATAAAAGATTGTACGAAATACCGAAGCGGCCAGATATTATTATTATTGTGAATCCGATTATGCATACGTATATGAAGTGTTCAACTTACATAACAGGTTTAGCTTTACAGTATGTTGCGCCGGAAGACTTCCATCAATATAGTATTGATGAGTTTTTTATGGACATGACCGCAAGTATTCATTTGTTTGCGAGTAATCCGTGCGAGTTTGCATTAAAGTTCAAGCGAGAAATATATGAGCGTACACGGATTGAAAGTACGATTGGTATTGGTCCGAATTTATTATTGAGTAAAGTAGCGATGGATGTGGAAGCGAAAAAGAATAAAGATGGAATAACGCAGTGGACGTATGACGATATACCCGAGAAGTTATGGAGTATTAGACCGCTCAGTAAATTTTGGGGTATATCGTATAAAACGGAAATGAAATTAAATCGAAAAGGTATACATACGATTGGGGATTTAGCGCAGTACCCTTTGAAATATTTAAAACAATCATTTGGTGTAATAGGAGAAGAATTACACTTGCATAGTAACGGGATTGATTTTAGCAGAATAGCAGAGAAATATGTTCCAGCAACAACATCTATAGCGAAAAGCCAAATATTATTTCGTGATTATTCGATAGAAGAGTTCATCGTTATTTTACTAGAGCATGTAGAAGAAGTTTGTTACAGATTGAGAAGGGAAAAGAAATATGCACAAACGATTCATTTTTCAGTTGGATATAGTAAGGAATACGGAGGAGGAATAAAAAAAGCACATACGTTAAATAGAGCAACAAATTTAACGATGGACATTTACAATGTTTGTACCTATTTTTTATACGAGAGGCATACAGGAGAGCCGATTCGATCGATAAGCCTTTCCTTAACAAATTTAATACATGAAGGAGAAGAGCAAATTTCGCTTTTCGATAACATTATACAAAGAGAGAAAGAAATGAGATTAACGAAGGTTATGGACGAAATTCGAACAAGATTTGGTAAAAACAGTATTTTACGTGGAATTTCCTACACAAGCGTCGCAACAACAAGATATAGAAACACATTATTAGGAGGACACAAATCGTGAAGAATGCTAATATGCCAAAAGGAAGAGGAATGGTAAAGTGGCAACCGTTTGCTAGTATGCCAGAGCAGTTCGTCTGTATTAAAGAAATGATACAGGAGCAAACAAAAGTCCCGCGTCCAATCTTAACGCAAGATGCAAAAGAAAGGATTGAAAATAACCTGTTAATTTCATATTTAGGTGAGGAAGAGGTTTTACTTACATATTATAAAGATGGCTATCTATATAAAAATTACATAACAGTAGCTGATATAAATCCGTTAAATAAGACGATTACTTGTAAGGATGCTTTTCATAATCAAAGGATATTTAAGTTTGGTGATGTAATTGAAGTGAATTAGAGGGGGAATATCTCTTCCTAACTTAATTATATCATGTAAATCAAGTTCGAAATAGACTGTTTATTCGTATTTACTACTGCTACAATCAAGAACACATGCATAATAAGGAGAGATGTTACATGAGTTCTTTCGTTCTCGATTTTCAGGAAATAGGAAAAACGCAGCTTTCACTCGTTGGTGGAAAAGGTTTGAATTTAGGGAAGTTATCCAACATTCAAGGGATACAAGTGCCAGAAGGATTTTGTGTTACAACGGTAGGATATGAAAAGGCCATCGAGCAAAATGAAGAGTTTCACACTTTGTTGCAGCAATTAACAAAGTTGAAAAAGGAAGAGCGAGCTCAAATTGATGAAATTAGCAAGAAGATTAGAGAAGTCATTATGACAGTAAAAATCCCTTCTGATGTAGTGGAAGCGGTAGCTCATTATCTCTCACGTTTTGGAAATGAACATGCGTATGCCGTACGTTCTAGTGCTACGGCTGAAGATTTACCGTATGCCTCGTTTGCTGGTCAACAAGATACGTATTTAAATATTATCGGAGAAAAAGCGATTTTACAGCATGTAAGAAAGTGTTGGGCTTCTTTATTTACAGAGCGCGCAGTTATGTACCGCATGCAAAATGGGTTTGAACATAATCAAGTTTCTATATGTGTTGTCGTTCAAAAGATGGTTTTCCCTGAGGCATCGGGCATTTTATTTACTGCTGATCCGGTTACTTCTAACCGAAAGGTATTATCAATTGATGCAAGTTTTGGACTTGGTGAGGCATTAGTATCAGGACTGGTCTCTGCCGATAATTATAAAGTAAAAGAAGGCGAAATTACCGGAAAGATGATAGCAACTAAAAAATTAGCTATTTATGCCTTACAAGAGGGCGGAACAGAAACGAAACAGATTGATCTGGCTCAGCAAAAAATTCAAACATTGTCTGAACAACAAATTTTACAACTAGCACAGATCGGAAGACAGATTGAAGCTTATTTTGGTTGTCCGCAAGATATTGAATGGTGTTTAGTGGATGATACATTTTATATTGTCCAAAGTCGCCCAATCACGACTTTATATCCAATACCAGAAGTAAATGATGAGGAAAATCATGTGTATGTATCGGTTGGTCACCAGCAAATGATGACCGATGCGATGAAACCACTAGGGTTATCTTTTTTCTTGTTAACGACTAATGCTCCTATGCGTAAAGCGGGAGGAAGGCTGTTTGTGGATGCTACGCAACAATTAGCTTCACCTGCTAGCAGAGATTACTTAATAAACACTTTAGGAAAATCGGATCCGCTCGTAAGAGATGCATTAACGACTATAATCGAGCGAGATAATTTTATTAAAATGTTATCGGATGATGAAAAAGAAAAGAGTGTCAGGAAAAGCACGCCATCAGCAAGCTCGCAACAACAAATTGAAACCGACCGGGTAATCGTTACGAGTTTAATAAAGAATAGTCAAGCATCGATCGAAGAGCTAAAACGAAACATGAAAACGAAATCAGGGGTGGATGTACTCCATTTTATTTTGGAAGATATGCAGCAATTAAAGAAAGTATTATTTAACCCGCAAAGTATGGCTGTCATTATGGCAGGTATGAATGCTTCAACATGGATGAATGAAAAAATGGAGCAATGGTTAGGCGAAAAGAATGCAGCAGACACACTTTCTCAATCCGTACAAAATAATATTACGTCTGAAATGGGGCTAGCATTAATGGATGTTGCTGATGTGATTCGGCCATATCCAGAAGTTATTGCGTATTTACAACATGTAGAAAATGATAGCTTTTTAGATGAAGTAGTTCAATTTAAAGGCGGAGAAAAAGCTCGAGAGGCAATCGATGCTTTTCTAAATAAATACGGAATGAGATGCAGCGGAGAAATCGATATTACGAAAACGCGCTGGAGTGAAAAGCCAACAACCATTATCCCGATGATTTTAAATAATATAAGAGATTTTGAATATGGTGCGAGTAAACGGAAATTTGCAGAAGGACTGCAAGAAGCTTTGAAAAAAGAAGAAGAGTTAGTGGAGCGATTGCAGTACTTGCCGGATGGAAAACAAAAAGTAGAAGAAACGAAGCGAATGATTCGAAACATCCGTAATTTTATTGGTTATCGTGAATATCCAAAATACGGCATGATTAATCGTTATTTCATATATAAGCAGGCATTATTGAAAGAAGCTGAGCAACTTGTGCAGAGCGGTGTCATTCGTGAAATCGATGATATATACTATCTAACTTTTGAAGAGCTTCATGAAGTCGTTCGCACGAATAAACTAGATTACAAGGTTATTCATCAACAAAAAAATGAGTACAAATTATATGAAAAACTAACACCTCCGCGCGTTATGACGTCTGATGGAGAAATCATTACAGGTAAGTATAAACGAGAAAACCTCCCAGCTGATGTGATTGTAGGTTTGCCTGTTTCTTCAGGAGTTATAGAGGGGAGAGCTCGCGTTATTTTAAGTATGGAAGAAGCGAATTTAGAAGAGGGCGATATATTAGTTACTGCTTTTACTGATCCTGGCTGGACACCATTATTTGTGTCTATAAAAGGGTTAGTGACTGAAGTTGGTGGACTTATGACGCACGGAGCAGTGATTGCACGTGAATACGGATTACCAGCAGTCGTCGGAGTAGAGAATGCTACGAAATTAATAAAAGACGGACAACGAATTCGAGTACATGGAACAGAAGGATATATTGAAGTGTTGTAATGAAACAAAAGATCATCCGCTATTATAGTGGATGATCTTTTGTCATATATAGCTGGCTCATTTCTTTAAACCGGCCGCATAAAAAGGTCCATGAACAGCGATTGTTGATAAAATACGAGCAATTTCCTCAGGTGTTTCTTTTTGTCCGTTATTTAACCATTGCTGAATAACACCAATATGAGCAGATGCCATATAAGAAGCTAGATATTGGCTTGGGACAAGTAAATTCTCCTTATTAATGAGAGCGCCATTCGTATCTTCAAATATTGTTTTCCACATAAAGTCTTTCAGTTTTGTTTGGAAAGACAAATCTCCTTTTGGACTTAATACAGCTCTCATAAAATCACTATTTTCATTTAGAAATTCAAGAATAGAAGTGATAAGTATAAACGGCATTGTTGGGGAAGGATTGGACCCAAGATCCGCAATAACTTCAGGCAATCTCTGCTTGGCAATGCTAGAAAACTCATGCATAATTTCTTCTTGGCATTTCGTCATTAAATCAAATTTATCTTGATAGTGCGCATAGAAAGTACCACGATTTATGTTCGCTCTCGTTGTAATATCTTTCACTGTAATGGCGTCAAAACCTTTTTCTTCAATTAATTCCACAAATGCATTTCGTATAGCAGTTTTCGTACGAACAACACGTAAATCTAAATTACTATCGCGCAAAGCATGTCCCTCCTTAATTTTAGCCAACACATTTCAAGGATGTGTCTTATAACCGACACATTCACAATTTTTGATTATTGTATAAGGTTCAACTCGAACATATAATTCAAAATATAAATAAACAACACGTTGTTGGTTATTATAAATCAAATGTAAGGAGGAGAAAAGAAAATGTTTAAAAATAAACTTTTATTGGTATCACCAATTATTGCACTACTTGTTGTTTTTGTTTTTTCATTAACGTTATTTCCAACGGTTCAACCTCAGCCGAAAAATTTGCCAATCGCAATTGTAAATGAGGATCAAGGAGTAGAAATTCCGAATCAACCGAAGATGAATATGGGGCAAACGATTGTTGATAATATGAAAAAGACATCAAAATCAGAGGAAGAACCTGCGGTGAAGTGGGTAGAAGTGAAAAATAAAGAAGCAGTTCAAAAAGGCTTAAATAATCAAGAGTATTACGCAGCATTAGTTATTCCGAAAGACTTTAGTACAAAACAAGCATCATTACGAACACCACAGCCATCTTCGCCAGAGGTAGAAATATTCATAAATCAAGGAATGAATACAGCGGCTTCAACTATGGCAGGGCAAATGTTACATGCGATCGTTGATAATATGAATATTACTGTTCGTACACAACTATTAGAAGGATTGAAAGCAAAAGGAGCTACATTAACAGCGGAACAAGTTTCAAATGTAGTAACACCGATTACAAAGAAAGTGACAAACGTAAATGAAATCGGCAAAAATAGTGCGAACGGTAACTCGCCAATTTCTTTATTTCAGCCGTTATGGATTGCAAGTTTAGCGAGTGCGGCAATTATCTTTATTGCGATAAGTAAAATTCCAGTAGGTACAAGAAAAGAAAACTTTGTATTAAAACTAAAGCAAATCATAACAGGGGCTGTCGCGGCACTTGTCATTGGGTTCGGTCTTACATGGATTGCAGATGATATGATAGGTTTAAATATTTCAAATTTCACTGATACAGCACTGTTTTTATCTATTACATCCTTTAGTTTCTTCTTAATGATATCGGCGGTACTTTCATTAGTTGGACTAAAGGGAATCGGTTTATTCGCTCTCTTACTATTCTTCGGTGCACCTTTATTATCATTAGCACCGGAAATGTTGTCTCCATTTTACCAAGACTGGGTGTACGCATGGTTGCCAATGCGATTTATGATTGAAGGACTTAGAGAAATCTTCTTCTTTGGAAAAGGATTAAGCTGGAGTACACCCCTTACTGTGCTCGTTTGGATTGGGGTAATAAGTATGGTTATTATTTTAGCGTCTGCTTTCAAACGTAGTGTAGTAAAGGAACATAAAACGGAAGTAAATGTATAAAAGATAAAAGCGTTTCACTAGGAGTGAAGCGTTTTTATCTTTTATTAACTTATAGGTTAAAGGGAATAAAAAAGTTCGGATTTGCAGTTACTTTTTGTATACATGCTCCTGCTATTTAAAATTGCATAAAATGTTATGCGGAATAATGGAGGGGATACGATGTATAATTCGAATTATTATGATTCGTATAGGCAAAATGATAAGCTGATTCGTGATATTGAGAAAGCAATTAACGGAGAGTTTAGTGCTATAAATTGTTATGCGAAATTAGCTAATATGGCTCCAAATACGGCGGAACGAAATCAAATTCTTGAGATTCGTAACGATGAAATAAAGCATTTCCATCATTTTGTACAAATCTATACAAATTTAACGGGTCAGCAGCCGAAACCACAAATTACGGAAGAATGTCCAAATACGTACTTACAAGGATTAGAATTCGCAATACAAGATGAACAGAAGACAGTAGATTTTTATTTGGAAATTTCAGACGAAACATCGGATGCACATCTGAAAGAGTTGTTGCGCAGAATAGCTGCAGATGAACAAAATCATGCGGTGTGGTTTTTATATTATTTTGTGAAGACAAAGTGAGCATTAAGAATGAATGGCTGATGTGATGAATATATTAGAATTTATTTTAAAGCGGGGTGCAACAATTGCATGAAAAACTTAAATATAAGCATAAAGAAACCGTCTTATAAGTGGTGGGACGGTTTTTTCGCGGTGAAAAACAAGTTACATAGATATCGACAAAATATAGTAATTGAATTTGGTATATAATGTATGAAATGAAAACGAAAATAAATAAGCTAGGAGCAAATAAATGAAAAGAGGAATTACAGTAGATATTCCAAATGAATATGATAATTTACTTTGGAAAGTGTTAAAGCCAATTGATATTTCTTCATATGATTGGTGGGTAGGGAGTGAGGAGTCATATCTAATAGCACGTGGTGGATTGGAAGAGGCATTATTTCCAGAAGAACCAAGTATAGTGGAAGGATCAGATTTGAAAACTTTATTTAAAGACAATATATATTATGTTATTTTTGCAGATTTAAAAGCGTATTCAAAAGGAGAGGAAGTAGTAGATATTGAGACATATGAAGAATTTAAAGAGAGTAAGTGTGAATTAGTTTTACTAGTTGCGGATTGTACATACGTCACAATTTACGCTAAAGATCAAAAAAAGATTGAATTGATGTATGAAAACGCAAGGAATCAAGGTTATTATGTTGAATACGTTACCGACGAAAATGACGGTAGAACGCGTTTATCAGTATGATAGCGATAGGAAAGGGGAACAGCGATATGGAGAGAAATACAGTTAAAGAATATACAATTCGAACTGCTACTGAAGAGGAAAGCAATAGCATCATCACTCTATTAAAAGAAGTAGCAGAGTGGCTACAACATAAAGAAGTAGATCAATGGCAGTATTTGTTAGGTGGAGAGGCTACGGCTGAAATATTAGAAGGTATAAGAGGGGAATATACATATGTGGTTACGAAAGAAGATGAAATTATCGGTACGGTTACAGTATCTCCTAAACAAAATGAATGGGATGAACGTATTTTTGGTAAGGAGGAAGTTTCTAATTCTTTATACATTCATAGATTTGCGGTGAAACGGAAGTATAAGGGAAATGGAATTGGAGAATGGATTTTACAGTGGGTAGATGAGAATGTACAACATGACAAAGAGTTTTTGAAACTAGATTGTGTTGGACATAATCGTACGTTGAATAATTTTTATAAGAAAAATGGTTTTGAATATGTTGGGAGTACAGATGGACTTAGTAAGTTTCAAAAGAGAAGGGGTAAGTGAATGAATTTAATTAACACAGAGTTAGTTAAAAGGTTAGTACAAGAACAGTTTCCAAAATGGGCACATTTAGAAGTGAAGCCTGTAAAGTTTAGTGGACATGATAATAGAACGTTTCACTTAGGGGATGAGATGAGTGTCAGATTGCCAAGTGATGCAGCATATGCACCGCAAGTAGAGAAAGAAAATAAGTGGCTACCTATATTAAGTAGGGAACTTTCTTTACCGATTTCTACACCACTTGCGAAAGGAAATCCATCTGAATTGTATCCATGGCCTTGGTCTATTAATAAGTGGATAGAGGGAGAAACAGTTAAGAAACAAAATGTCCGTGATTTAAATGAATTTGCGGTGGACTTAGGCTCATTTTTAGTAGAATTGCAATCCATTGATGCGAGTAACGGACCGATAGCCGGAGCGCATAATTTTTACAGAGGCGGGCTTATATCTGTATATGATGAAGAGGCGAGAGATGCTATCGAAAATAATAAGGACGTTTTTGATGAAACTGTATTAAAGCACCTTTGGGATGTAGCACTTCAGTCAACATGGAACCGTAAGCCAGTTTGGGTTCATGGAGATGTTGCACCTGGAAACTTACTCGTTAAGGACGGAAAGCTTTGTGCCGTAATTGATTTTGGTATTTTAGGAGTAGGTGATCCAGCTTGTGATGCAACGATGGCATGGATATTTTTTGATAAGAATAGCAGAAATGTATTTAAAGAAGTATTGCGCTTAGATGAAGAAACGTGGAATAGAGCAAGAGGATGGGGACTTTGGAAAGCGTTAATTACATATGATGCGAATAAGACTAGTGATAAGGCAGTTGCAGAAGAATCGTATCGTGTCATTCGAGTGATTGTGGATGATTATGGGATGTAATATAAAAAAGCCGCTTTTGTTTGTAGGATTCAAAAGAGGCTTTTTTATATTATTAATCGATACTTAGAGTGCTTTTATCTTTTAAAATGTAATCGTTTTCGAATTGCACTGCTACAATTGATGGATCTTTTTTACCGCCTGATGGATTAATATGGTGAATTCATATTTTGTATTTGTAAATTGATATATTAATATATTTATGTTAATGTAAGTTAATATCACTTCATAGGAGGAGTCATCATTGAAAGCACTGTTTAAAATTACTGTAGTACTCATAGTAACGTTATTATTGATTTTTCTTTTTCCTGCTACTATAAATTGTATTTTTGGTGAGAATACCCTAAAAATATTAATGATTATAATCTATTCTTTTGGTGTTTGTATTTTTATTTATATTCAAAAATTTTCGTTATGGTTTGTTAAATTTTGTTTGGGAATTATTTATAAAAAGAAACAAAATAAAATGACGCTATTTCAATGGACGGGAATTACACGCAGTGTAGATGCTCAAATTAAAAAAATTATAGATAATAGTATTGCGAAAAATGACGCTATTGATAACCTTACGACGATAAAAAATAGAATACGACTTCATTTCCAAGACGATATTGAGAAAATGAAGACTTTTAAATTGTATTTAAAAGTGATAGTTGAAGATACAACAGCAACGACGTTTAAAACTTTTATATTAGGTATGCTATCGAGTGGATTTATAAGTTTAATAGTGCAAAATAAGCTCCATATGGTATTTCTTATGGATGTAAATTTAAAAAAAGAAGTAGGAGAAACGTTTTATTATACAGTTGGTGGAATATATACATGGATTATTATTAGTTGCATAGCGACATGGTTATTGATAATTTCTGATAGAGCAAGAGAACGAATTTTAATAGAATGTATAGACATGAGTATTAATGAAGTAGAAAAG
>NZ_WBPF01000005.1:336057-446410 GCF_008923725.1 Bacillus sp. CH140a_4T | reverse complement strand
AGAGAAAAAGCAAGAAGAGAAAAAGCAAGAAGAAGAGAAAAAGCAAGAAGAAGGGAAAAAGCAAGAAGAAGAGAAAAAGCAAGAAGAAGAGCAAAAACCAACAGAAGAGAAAAAATAAAAAGAAGAACAAATCATAAAAAAAGCCTATTTTGAATTTAACATTTCAAAATAGGCTTTTTTTATATGATTAAATATAGTAATGGAAAGCAGGAATGTAACATAAATATACATAATATTTAGATAATAGGAGGTGTCGAATTTTGATTGAATTTGAATTAAAAAGGAATGTAATTAAGACAGGGAGTGAGAAGAGGATCATTCTTCGCTTTATACTCGCTAGTCTAGTTGGGGTGTTTATGTTTTTCGTACCAGTTATGATAAATGGTGCTTCATCTATTATGATTGATCATATCGTATCATGGATTCGGTCTTCGGTTCCAAGCGTCGTACCTTATTATGCACTACTCGTTATGATAATGGGTGCGATTTATCCGTTTTATACGAAAAAATGGAATGCGTCTATCGTAGACATTTGTTTTTCGATTTTAAAAGTAGTTGGCGTCGTTTTTGGTGTATTATATTGCTTGAAAGTAGGGCCAGCTTGGTTCTTTGCACCAGATGTAGGGCCGTTTTTGTATGAAAAACTAGTAATATCGGTAAGTTTACTCGTTCCAATTGGCTCGGCTTTTTTAGCGTTATTAGTCGGGTACGGATTACTTGAATTTATCGGTACGTTTTGCCGTCCGATTATGAGACCGTTATGGAAAACACCTGGACGATCAGCAATCGATGCGGTCGCTTCCTTTGTGGGGAGTTATTCGCTTGCACTTCTTATTACGAATCGCGTGTATAAAGAAGGAAAGTATACGACAAAAGAAGCTGCCATTATCGCTACAGGTTTTTCTACAGTATCCGCAACCTTTATGATCATCATCGCAAAAACATTAGACATTATGCATTTATGGAATGTTTATTTTTGGACTACTCTCGTTGTAACATTCATCGTAACTGCTATCACCGTAAGAATCCCACCACTTAGTAGAAAACCAGATACATATGTAACAGAAGAAGGGTTCCCAGAGCCTGTTTATAAAGAAAAAATGCTAGAACGCGCTTGGGAAGATGCGTTAGAAGTATCGAAATCTGCACCGAGTATTATGAAAAATATCGCAGTGAATTTAAAAGATGGATTTATTATGACGATGGGAATTTTGCCATCTATTATGTCAGTAGGATTAATTGGTATCGTCTTAGCGAAATTTACGCCAATATTTGATTGGATCAGTTATATTTTCTATCCATTTACGTGGGCTTTACAATTACCAGAAGCAGAACTAGCTGCTAAAGCGGCATCTGTTGGTATTGCGGAAATGTTTTTACCTTCTCTTTTAGTTGTAAGTGCACCACTTGTGACAAAGTTTGTCATTGCAGTTGTTTCGGTATCATCTATATTGTTTTTCTCAGCTTCCATTCCTTGTATTTTATCGACGGACATCCCGTTAAAAGTATCAGAACTTATTATTCTCTATGTACAAAGAACGATATTAACGTTACTTATTATTACGCCGATTGCTTATTTGTTGCTTTAAAGTTTTAATAAGATAAATCTATAACAAAAGAAGCCTTCTGTAAAAGAAAGGCTTCTTTTGTTTAAAAGCGAGGTATTCCCATATTACTATCAAGCTAAGAAAATCAAATATCCAAAAACATGAAAATGTACTATTTTCTGTTTTTGGGATGCTTTTATTTATTTTTTGAATATGACGTCATGCTTCTTAAGAAGATTCCTAGTCCTGCAAAAAAGAATCCTAAGCATAATAAGCTGCCAGGTGTTCCCCAAGTAATTTGATCTAGCATTTTTATCCCCTCCCGTTTATCATTATATAGAATTTATTAGAAATTATCAAAATTTTCCTTTTTAAAGGTTATTGATGAGCCTTCCTACCTTATACGAGAAGATTATATTTGAAAAGGAATTCTTTTAAAAATATTCTATTATTCTTATAAAGCGTTTTTATTTCATGTGATATAGTAACAACAAAGGGGGCTTACAAATGGAAATGATTCACGAAAGAGCAAAGTTACGGTTAATAGATAGTGATGATGTCGAAACTTTGTTTTCGATTGTAGAAGGAAATCGGGATATTTGGGCGTATTTAATCTCTAAAATGGATACTGCGCAAGATATGCAGCAATATGTACAAAAAGCGATACAGGGTTATGGGAAGGGTACTCAAATTCCTTTCGTTGTAGTGGATCAACAGACGAATACAATTGTAGGAAGTACGCGTTTATATCATATTTCAGTAGAAGATAAAACAGTCGAGTTAGGACAAACGTGGTATCATCCAAGTGTACAACGAACGAGTATCAATACAGAGTGTAAGTATATGCTTCTCCAGTATGCTTTTGAAAAACTGCATATGCTCAGGGTGCAAATTAAGACGGATGCAAGAAATGAAAAAGCACAACGAGCAATTGAAAGGTTAGGTGCAGTTAAAGAGGGCGTGCTTAGAAATGAAAGAAAATTGCCAAACGGTCATGTGAGAGATGCAGTTGTGTATAGTATTATCGCAAGTGAATGGCCAGTTGTGAAAACACGTCTGTTAGAAAAATTAGAATTGTATAAAGAAAAGTTATAATTCGTGTTTTGAAAGGTATATTGTTCGTGATGTAAGAAAAATATACCTTTTTTCTTACAAAATGCTACTTTATTTTAATTCTTTTTGTTTCATCGTTCCCTTCTGAGAAAAAATTCGTTACAATGTAGTTGTATGGTAATAAACTTATGAATTTAAAACATGTAATGAAAACCGCAAATAAAAATGAATTGATAATCCTCAATTTTAAATGAAAACCCTTTTATACATAAATAACAAGTAAAGTTCCTTCTTTTTAATAAACTCAAACAAAACGATTTGATATAAATGTTTTTTTATAGAAGTATGGATGATGTACGGAGGCAATTACAAATGAAAGAAAATAAGAAGAGTAAGAAAAGACGAATCTTTCAAGTATTTTTACTAATGATTTGTTCTGCTATTTTATATGTAAGTTATGCAGCTTACGATATTTGGAGTTATCGTTTTAAAACAAATGATGGCGTGAAAACGGATGCTGGTATCGTACTAGGAGCAGCTTCATGGAACGGAAAACCATCTCCTGTATTTAAAGAAAGAATTAATCATGCGATTTCTTTATATAAGAACGGAAATATTAAAAAGATTATTTTTACAGGTGGTACAAAGTTCGAGGCAGAACTTGAGGAAGCGCGTACTGCAAGAGTATATGCAATGAAACAAGGTGTAAAAGAGGAAGATATTTTAATAGAAACTAAATCCCTTTTCACTGAAGAAAATTTAAAGAATGCGAAGGAAGTTGGAATAGAGAACGGAATACGCACATACACGATTGTAAGTGATCCACTTCATATGAAACGCGCAATGAGAATCGCAAAACATATTAATATTGAAGCATATGCTTCACCAACACCGACATCAGCATATAAAACGCTAGATACAGAAATTCCATTCTTCTTTAAAGAATTATTCTCGTATATTGGATATGTAACCTCTTTGCCATTAAAGGCATTGAAGGGAGACTAATATAAGAAAAGAACCTATCTAAAATAGGAGCTTTTCTTATTTGTCAAAAACATTGTATTTTTATCGGAATAGTGAAACAATAGAGAGGTAGCTTCATATAATCATAATGAAAAAGTGAGCGGTTGATGAATCGAACATAAAGGAGATTATAGTATGGCACTCTCATTTGTTGAAACAGAAGAACAATCTTTCATTATTGAACAAATAAATAAATTGATTCCGAAGTTCATGGAAAGGGAGCATCAACTAAGTGAATTAGGATCATTTCCGTATGAAAATATGAGTGATTTGAAAGATATCGGATATACGAAATTAACGTTACCGAAGGAATTTGGTGGTAGTGCGATTTCTTTATATGACTTCGTTTTATTTCAAGAGAAAATCGCAGAAGGCTGCGGGGCTACAGCATTATCGATTGGCTGGCATCTTGGCATTGTGAAAGAGCTAGCGGAAAATCGCTCTTGGAATGATGAGATGTTCAAATGGTTTTGTGAAGAAGTGCGTAATGGTGCGCTATTTAATCGGGCAGCAACAGAACCAAAAACAGGAAGTCCGACGCGTGGCGGAAAACCAGAAACAATAGCGGTTCAACAAGGCGAGAAGTGGGTTATAAATGGAAGAAAAACTTTTACAACGATGGCGCCAATACTTGATTATTTTATTATTTCAGCAAGTATGGAAGGCCGAGAAGAAGTTGGTGAGTTTGTCATTCCAAGAAATACACTCGGTGTATCCATTGAAGAAACGTGGGATAGCGTTGCGTTGCGAGGGACTGCTAGTCACGACCTTATCTTACAAAATGTAGAGATAGACAATCGCTTTTTTACAGATGTATTAGGCGGGAAAGTGAAACAAAAGGGTATCGGCTGGTTGCTACATATACCAGCATGTTATTTAGGGATTGCACAAGCAGCAAGAAATTATGCAGTTCAGTTTGCGGGATCATACAAGCCAAATAGTTTAAATCATTCTATTAGTTTATTGCCGAATGTTAGAAGATTAGTTGGAGAATTAGAACTTGAGCTTATGCAAGCCCGCGTCTTTTTATATCAAATTGCGAAAAAGTACGATGAAGCAGAGGATAAACTATCACTGCAGGCAGAATTAGCGGCAGTGAAATATGCGGTAACGAATGCGTCAATATCTATTGTAGATAAAGCAATGCGCATCGTAGGAGCAAAAAGTTTATCAGAAAAAAATCCGCTTCATCGTTACTATTTAAACGTCAGAGCAGGATTACACAATCCGCCGATGGATGATGCAACACTATCTATATTGGCGGATGTGGCGTTTCGGTCGTAGTTTTTTTAAACTTATATTTTATTGTTTATGGACAATATAGTTGTTTTGAAAGCACGTGTTTGATTAGTAATCAAACACGTGCTTTTTATGTGTAAGACGTACCAAGTTGAGATGTAGGTTTTTAATATAAATGGTTATCATGATTTTGGATTGTTACTGGTTGAAAGAATATTTATTGCAGTGACAGTTTGAAAACTTTTAATCCCAAATTAAAGGTCTTTCCAAGTTTATCATTCGTAAATATTGTAAAAATTGACCTGCATGGACCGCATCATGATAGGCAATTCGTAATAGCATATCGCCTAAATATCTTTGATAGCCAACATCACTTCGATCAATAAGTCTTGAATCTAGCTCGGTTAAGTTTATTGATTGAATATATGCTATGAAGTCAGTAAAGTATGATTGAGCCAACTCAATTTCTTTTTTTACACAAGTAATTGGCTCGTCATCATACGGCATATGTATGTCATGTATTGAGCCGTTGTTTTTTAAAATCATATGATAGTAAAAAGTTGAGGTCCAAACATGACGAATCATCTCACCAAAGGACATGGCCTCATCATCAGGCTTCCAATTAAGAAAATTATCGGGAAGAGAATTCCATAATTTTTCTGAGCGCCTTCTCGTTTCTTTCAAATTTAAGATACTAAGATCAATTGCATTCATAATACATTCTCCTTTACTATTAAACTTAAAATAATTGTATCAATTTAACAGTTAGGGTATCATCGAAATATGAATGTATATCCGAATATCTCATATATAGCTAAACTAATTGCTGAACCTACAAGAGCAATTATCTTAGATTGTTTAATGAATAATCAGGCACTACCTGCTAGCGAATTGGCTTATATGGCAAAGGTGTCACATCCAACGATTAGTTCTCATCTTTCTAAATTAGTAGAGGGGAATCTACTTGTAGTTGAACAACATGGTAGACATCGGTATTATCGACTTGCTAATCAAGAGGTAGCAGAAGTTCTTGAGAAGTTAGGAACAATCGCACCAACAGTCCAAATTCGTTCTTTAAAACAATCGGCTCAACTCAAACAAGTTCGTTATGCTCGAACTTGCTATGATCATCTTGCAGGCAAACTCGGTGTAGAGATAACCGAAAAATTACTAGATAAGGAATTTCTAATTTTAGAGGAAGGAGAATATGTTGTAACGGAACAAGGTAAGCAGTGGTTTCTGAATTTTGGGATAAATATTGAAACGGCAGATATAAAGAGGAGAATATTTGCAAAACCTTGTCTCGATTGGAGTGAACGACGCTACCATATTTCTGGTTGGTTAGGATCTGCAATAGCAAAACTATTTTTTGAACAGGAATGGATTACAAAAACGGATAAGAGTCGGGCTGTCCATCTTACACAAAAAGGTATGAAGTTATTGAAAGATCAATTGGGCATTGACATGGATAATAAAAAAATCCATTAAAATACAGTGCCTCCTGTCGAGTAAACAGTATTAAATAACCTGAGTTCTATATTTATATAGACTCAGGTTATTTAATTTCTTTTAAAATCTTTGATGATATTTGCGCAAGGTAGCTTTAACGACATTCGCTTTACGGAAAGAGGTTAAATAAAAATATAGTAGTTGAGGAAGTTCTATTAAATTAGTAATCATATTACTTAAAAATTATGCGTAAGAATATAGTAAATGAAGGGAGATATAAAATGAATAAAGTAAAGCTGAAAGTATTAAATTTTAATTATATAGTGATAGGTATTTTATTCACTATTATATGTATCCTCACTTCATTCTTCATTTCTAGTAATTCTAGCGTATTTAAATCATTTTATATGAATCAATTATTAGGAACGAATTCTACTAAAGGCCTTATGTATATGATAGGAAGTGAAAATCGTTATTTTGCAGAAGAATTCAATAAAGAAAAAGGAAGAGCGTCTTTGGAATCTTTTTTACTGTCACTTTCTACAAACATTAATGTAAATGATCTTCGAAGTTTATTAACCCGGGAACTTCCTAATATGAATCAATTTTATTCGGAAATATTAATTGCTGGGGAAGGAACAGATTATACGAATATTCCTGAAGAATCCAGTATTCCTTTAGAGAATATTAAAGATAAAGGTACTGCTATTGAACACCCAAAGCGTGAGAAAGAAAACAATTCTACTGGTGAGAATTCAAATACACGAAATAACGGTGAAAATAAAGTTTTTATTTATCATACACATAGTTGGGAATCGTTTATTCCTCTTATTCCAGGTGCTACTATACCCGACGATGCTTCCAGTACAAATAATGAAGTCAATATTACATTTGTTGGAAACTATTTAAAACAAAAGTTAGAAGAAAAAGGAATAGGTGTTTCACATGATACGACAAATATGAGGGATTTTCTGCGAAATAAAAATTTAAATTGGGCCCAATCTTACAAAGGATCTCGTCAAATATTACAAGATAAATTAGCACAAGATAAAAATATTATGTTTCCAATGGACCTTCATAGAGACGATGCTCGAAAAAATATTACAACAAAAAATATTAACGGAAAGAATTATGCTCGGCTTTATTTTATTTTAGGGCGAGAGAATCCTAACTTTGAAAAAAATAAAAAAATAGTAACGGCAATCAATTCATATTTAGATGAGAAATATTACGGTTTAAGCCGAGGGATTTTTATTAAAGATCGTAAAAGCGGAAACGGAGTATATAATCAAGATCTTTCTCCCAACGCATTACTTATTGAAATGGGAGGGGTAGATAATACACCAGAAGAATTGTATGCGTCAGTTGACGTATTAGTAGAAGCGTTTAGCCACTATTATAATGAGGTAACAAAAAAATAACTAAAATAAAAAGGAGTGACACCTAGTCAGAAGAGCTAGGGGTTACTCCTTTTTCATTGTTATTCAGGCTGTACCTCAAGTCCTAAACTGCTCTCAGATCCATCTTCATTATAAGCGGACAAATAATATGTTCCTGGCCGAGGAGAGGAAATGATTGAACGCAAAGTAAGTGTTTTGCTTTCATTTTGTTGTATCGTATGTTTTACTAGTGGCTTTTCATCTGGTGATTTGATTGAATATGTAAATGTATTTGTACCGATATTTTTAACTGTGACTTTTAAATCACTAAGACCACTAAAGTCAAATCCAGTACCGACTGACCCGCGGAATGTATGTGTATCATTAACTGATAACGAACGAAATGTTGGGATTTCATTTGTTTCATTTGATGAGAGAGTAATCGTTTCTTTTGCTTCTACTTTAGAAGGAGTGGAATCTAGTTGTGTATTTTGCTTTGGTAATAGAGTAATTGTGCAAAGCGATGCGATGAGAATAAATGAACTAGAAATAATGAAATGTTTTTTTGTAAGAAGCATAACTTGTTCCCCTTTTTGTTGTATAATATATGAAAAATATACCATTACCAATAATTGTTATCAATTAAAAAATCTTTCTTTTCATTCTTCTTTTTACAGTTTTATAGGAGAAAGCTAGGTTTCTTATTTTTACTAATGTTATAATAAGAAAAAAGTACGAAAAGAGGTCATCTCATGCTAGAGGTTATTGCAACATGTTTAGAAGATGTGAAAAGAATTGAACGAGCTGGCGGGAAGCGAATTGAATTAATTTCATCTTATACAGAAGGCGGTTTAACACCGAGTTATGCATTTATTAAAAAAGCGGTAGAAGCAGTACATATACCGATTCACGTTATGATTCGTCCGCATGCGAAGTCTTTTACATATACGGAAGAAGAAATTGAAATGATGAAGGAAGATATTATCGTTGCGCAGAAGTTAGGTGCAAATGGTGTTGTATTAGGTGTATTAAACGAACAAAATGAAGTGGATGAAGAGAAATTAGCCGATCTACTATCTGTTGTAGAAGGAATAAATGTAACGTACCATCGTGCGATAGATGACATAGAAAATCCAGTAGAAGCGATGAAAACTTTAAAGAAGTTTCATAAAGTGACTCACGTTTTAACTTCAGGTGGACAAGGAAATATAGTAGAGAATATTCCGGTGCTTGCAGAAATGCAAAAAGTAAGCGATGGTCAAATTCAACTTGTTGCTGGAGCTGGCGTGACGAAAGAAAATATAAAGCAATTGCTAGATGAAACTGGAATTACGCAAGCACATGTCGGCACAGCGGTAAGAGAAGGAAAATCATGTTTTTCTGAAATTGATCTTAATTTAGTACAAGAATTAGTTCAAATCATACAATAAACACTTAAGAAAGAGGAGAAACGATGAAGGAAAATACGAAGAAAGAATTATTCTCATGGGCTAAAACGATAGGATTTACCCTTGTATTAATCGCTATTATTCGCGGTGTTTTATTTACACCTTCACTAGTACAAGGTGAATCGATGATGCCTACTTTAGAAAATAACGAGCGAGTTCTTGTGAATAAGATTGGCTATAGTATAAGTGGATTAGATCGCTTTGATATTATCGTCTTCCATGGTAAAGAAGGGTACGATTTAGTAAAACGAGTAATTGGTGTACCAGGCGATACAGTTGAGTATAAAAACGATGTATTATATGTAAACGGAAAAGCGATGGAAGAACCATATTTAAAAGAGTTTAAAGAAAAAGCAGCAGGCCGTGTATTAACCCCAGACTTTACGTTAGAACAAATCACAGGAAAAACGAAAGTGCCAGAAGGCCAAGTGTTTGTTTTAGGAGATAATCGTGAAGTTTCGAAAGATGGTCGTATGTTCGGATTCATTTCAGAAGATGAGATTGTCGGAAAAGGACAAGCTGTTTTCTGGCCGTTGAAACAAGTGAGAGCGTTATAAAGAAGTATGAAATATAACACCTTATAGAATAGACACTCGAAAAAAGTCTATTTTATAAGGTGTTTTTTGTATAATAAATTAATTAAAAATAAAAGACTATTAAGAAGCAAGAGAAGGTTTGTCTCCTTGATAATATATATTACGAGTAGGTGATTTTGTGGGAAAAGAAAGAAAATATGCTATTATGGCAGATGGCAGTCAAATTTATTACGAGAAAAGCGGACGAGGTTTTCCGCTATTTTTGTTACATGGGAATAGTGGTAGCGGGAAATATTTCTCTAAGCAGGTGCCTGAATTGGAAAAGTATTTTCAAATATTCTTAGTCGACAGCCGTGGGCATGGGCGTTCGACTAATGTCTCCAAAAACTTAAACTTCCCACTAATGGTCGATGATTTGAAAGCCATTATGCTTTTAGAAAACATTCGGAAAGCAGACTTTCTCGGGTTTAGCGATGGAGCCAACTTAGCAATGATGTTTACTACTTCGTATCCAGAATACGTTCATCGACTTGTTTTGAATGCAGGAAACACAAAAACGAGCGGAGTTCACTTTTTAGTGTTAGCAGCTATTTATGCATTGTATGGTTTTGCTTTCATTCCTTCCTTATTTAGTAAGAAAATTCAGCAGAAACTATCCATTCTCAGTTTGTTACTCCATGATATTGGTGTCTCAGAATTAGATTTAAAACAAATAAGTTGCCCTACTTTAATATTGGTTGGGGAAAATGATATTATAAAATGCAAGCATTCCATGTACTTAGCAAAGACAATTCCAAATGCTTCATTTGTCTCAGTTTCTGGACAGGGACATACGTTTGCACGAAAAAATCCCCAACAATTCAACCAAGAAATTTTAAAATTTTTGAAAGAAAAGTCAAGTTAAAGACGGAAAGATTTACTCAGACGTTAATTATACATAAAGTTGAAAAGATGTTTAAAGATAGTCAGTATAAGCCTAGATTTATTATGGAATATTTGTAAATAAACTAGAGGTAACAGATCTTGTCATGAAAGAAGCAAAAAAGTATACTGACAAATTAAATGGAATTTAAAAAAGATGACTTCTGGGGATACAGAAATCATCTTTTTTGTGTCCTATTTATTTATATGTTAGGTTTTGCTATAACTTGAACTTTTGAAAGAGAACCATCATTATTTCTAAATTTTATTTTGTATTCACCTTCAGGAAGCCAATCACTCCAACTTATACTAAATTCACTGATCGCTTGTTCTCCAGGTTTTAAAGTTCCGTCAATCATCCAAGAACCTTTAGCGTTATATAAAGTATAGCTAAAAGAAGAATTCCCTATATTTTTTACAAGAAGGCTTAATGCATCCCCGTGAGAATAGTTAAAACTAGACATACTTGATCCGAAAAAATGAATTTCTTCGTTCGCTATTTTATGATATTGGGCAACTTTAGCGGTTGAATGAGTATCTTCACTTGTCGCAAATGTCACATTATAACCTATACAAAAAGATAGCATAATAGCGGGAATCACTAGCAGCTTTTTCAAAAGAAACACTCCTTACATTTTGTTTTACATATATTGTAATAATCGAAATATAGTGGAGATGTAATAGTTTGATGTAAAAATTTACAAAGTCCTTTAATTGTTTACGTTTTTTTAATTACTGACAAATATATCGAGTCATAGGCTTAAAAAAATATTGATAGAATTGAAAGAATATTTTATAATTTTAAATTATATATTTGTTTCGAAAAACGGAATTTAAGTTCCGTAATTCGGAACAAGAGGGAGATAGAATGAGTATAAATAAAACAGCAGTTAAGACAATGGATATTTTAGAGTTGTTTTATGAGCATGAAGAGTTAAGTTTAACAGAGATGGTTCAGCTTACGAGTATGCCAAAAACATCTGTTTATCGTTTAATTGGCTCGTTAGAAGAAATGGAGTTTTTACAAAAAAACGAGAAGGGGAAATATCGTCTCGGAGTCGTTTTTTTACGGTTCGGTCAACTTGTTTCACAAAGATTATCCGTAAGAAATATTGCGATTCCCTATATGAAAGAGCTTAGAGATAGTTTAGGGCAGGCAGTTAATTTAATTATTCAAGATGGTAATGATGCGATTTATGCGGAAAAGATGGAAGGTGCTCAGCCTGTACGCGTGTATACGGCGGTTGGGAGAAGAGCACCGCTTTATGCGGGTGCATGTCCGAGAATTTTACTATCGTATTTCTCTGAGGAAGAGCAATGGAAATACGTAGAGAAAACGGATTTAAAACAGTTTGCAGATGGAACAATCGTGGATAAGGAACAATTGCTAGAAGTGTTACAAATGGCGAGAAAGGAAGGACACACAATTAGCTACTCTGAGTTAGAAAATCATACAGCCGCTATAGCAGCGCCCATTTTCGCAAGCGATGGAACGGTTATAGCAGGTATTAGTATTTCGGGGTTAGCTATTGAGTATAACGAAAGTAATATTGCATATTTTATTGCGAAAGTGAAAGAAACGGCACATCGCATTTCGAAAGAACTCGGCTTTTTGGCATAGAAAGAGGGAGTGGGATGAAATTTTCTGCGTTAGGGGATCAAGCAATTATTGTTACATTTGGTGAAGAAATGGGAATGAAGACATACGAAAAAGTGCAGCGATTGTTTCAAGCGTTGAGGCGGCATCCATTTACAGGAATGGTTGAATGTGTGCCGTCTTTCACTTCATTAGCGGTCTACTACAATGTTTACGAAGTATGGAAGCGGCATGAGAAAAGTGAAGGGCCATATCATTACGTTTGCCAATATATAAAAGAGTTGTGTGATTCGTATAAAGAAGAGGTGAATCAAGATGTGAAACATATTTCTATACCTGTTTGCTACGGGGGAGAATATGGACCTGATTTGGAAGAGGTCGCGCATGATAGAGGAATAAGAGCGGAAGATGTGATTCGCATCCATAGTGAAACAACATATTTTGTGTATATGTTAGGTTTTACACCGGGGTTTCCGTATTTAGGAGGATTATCAAAAGAACTAGAAACACCTAGAAAAGAAACACCACGGTTACAAATACCGCCTGGTTCAGTAGGTATTGGCGGGAATCAAACAGGTATATATCCGCTTGAAACACCAGGAGGATGGAATATTATCGGCCGAACACCAATCTCTTTATTTAATCCAGAAGAAGAAACACCAACATATATTCAAAGCGGTATGTATTTACGATTTATCCCAATAACGAAGGAAGAGTACGTATCACTTGAGGGGGCTAAAGAATGGATGTAGAGGTTTTACATGCAGGGATGTTTACAACAGTCCAAGATTTAGGGCGATTTCACTATCAACAATACGGTGTACCTGTTGGCGGGGCAATGGATCAAAGTGCACTTCGGATGATCAATATGTTAGTCGGTAATGATGAGAATGAAGCGGGACTTGAAATGACGATTATGGGGCCTAAATTGTTAATAAAGAAAACGACTTTACTTGCGATTGGCGGAGCAGATACGGAACCGTTACTGAATGGGGAGCGTGTTCCATTATGGCGTCCTATTTTAGCGAAAGAAGGTAGCATGCTTTGCTTTGGAAAAGTGAAAAGCGGTTGCAGAGCGTATGTGACCTTTGCGGGTGGTATACATATTGATCGTACAATGGGAAGTAAAAGTACTTACATACGTGCTGCGATTGGTGGTATTGAAGGAAGGATGCTGAAAAAAGGAGATTATTTTCAAATTGGTACGCACACTGAAATAGCGAGTCGTTTCATTCAAGACTTACAAAAGAGAGAGCAAATCAAAACAAACTGGGCAATTAGCAGCAGTGTACTACCAAAGTATAAGAAATATCCTAAGCTGCGTGTCATAACTAATTTTGAATATGATCAATTTACAGAAGAAAGTAGAAAGGCATTTTTTACGAAAGAGTATAAAGTATCTAATTACGCTGACCGTATGGGTTATAGGGTTGAGGGAGAAGTTTTAAATAGAGTGGAAGAAAAAGAGATTTTATCGAGTCCCGTTACATTTGGAACGATTCAAGTGCCAAACGGTGGACAGCCGATTATATTAATGGCAGATAGGCAAACGACAGGTGGCTATCCGAGAATGGGAAATATCATTTCAGTAGATTTACCTCTTCTTGCCCAGCTAAAACCAGGGGACTATGTTTCATTTGAGAAAATTACGCTGGAAGAAGCGGAACAATTGTACATAGAACAAGAAGTAAATATGAATCTATTAAAGAAATTCATCGCTTTACGAAGCTGACAATAGGAGGGGAAAATCGTGACGACAATCGATTTAAACTGTGATTTAGGAGAAAGTTTTGGAGCTTATAAAATGGGGAATGATGATGAAATTCTTCCGTTCGTTTCCTCTATAAACGTTGCTTGCGGTTTTCATGCGGGTGATCCAGTTGTAATGAGGAAAACGGTTGAAAAGGCACTGCAGCAAAACGTAGCAATAGGAGCACATCCTGGTTTTCCTGATTTAATTGGATTTGGAAGAAGAAACATGAACGTTTCGGCAAGTGAAGTATACGATTATGTATTGTATCAAATCGGTGCATTAGACGCTTTTGTGAAAGCAGCTGGCGGGAAGATGCATCATGTGAAACCACACGGTGCCCTATATAATATGGCGGCGACTAATCCGGAAATTGCAGATGCAATTGCAAAAGCAATTTATCATAGTAATTCAAATCTATTACTTTACGGATTAGCAAATAGCGAGTCGTTTATACAGGCTGTAGAAAAATACAATATAACTCTCGTACAAGAAGCTTTTGCAGATCGTACGTATAAGCAAGATGGTACATTAACGAGCCGTACAGAAGAAAATGCGCTTATAAAAGATGAAGACGAAGCGATAAAGCAAGTACTTCAAATGGTGAAAGAAGGCCAAGTATATGCGGTCAATGGAGAGAAAGTAGCAGTTCAGGCGCAAACGATTTGTTTACACGGTGATGGGGAAAAAGCAGTTCAATTTGCAGAAAGAATATACAGAACATTCAAACTTAATGATATTTCTATTTGTGCACCGAAATAAAAAATAGGGGAAGTGCTGAAATGATTAAATTAATCGGGATACTACTTGTTGCAGTGGGCTTTTTATTTAGATTAAATACACTATTAGTAGTAATGGTTGCAGGTATTGTTACTGGTATGGTTTCAGGATTAAGCTTTTATGATGTCATCAGCATGTTCGGTAAATTTTTCATAGAAAATAGATATATGTCTATGCCGATTATACTAACTTTACCGGTAATCGGAATTTTAGAGCGTTACGGTTTAAAAGAAAGAGCAGAAGCACTTATAACGAAATCGAAAGGCGCAACAACTGGAAGAGTATTAATGTCATATTTTACGATAAGAGAATCATCAGCAGCACTTGGACTGAATATTGGTGGTCATGCACAAACAGTAAGACCGCTCGTTGCACCGATGGCAGAGGGAGCTGCGCAAGGAAGATATGGTAAGTTACCTGAAAAGTTAAGAGAAAAGATTAAAGCAAACGCAGCAGCTGCGGAAAATACAGCATGGTTTTTCGGAGAGGATATATTTATCGCAACTGGTGCCATTTTATTAATGAAAGGATTCTTCGATTCAGTAGGTATGCATGTCGGTGTATGGGATATGGCACTTTGGGGTATTCCAACGGCGATAGCGGCGCTTATTGTAAGTTGGATCAGATTTAGAAGATTTGATAAATATATAGCAAAAACGATGACATCAAAAGAAAAAGAAGAGAAGGAGGCAATATAAAATGAACATCATCACAATGGATACAATTTATTACGTATTAGGTATAATCGTTGCCTTTATCGCTGTTCGTATTGCGTTTGATCGTGAACATCCAAATCGACTTGGTTCTAGCTTGTTTTGGGCGTTATTTGCAATTACGTTTTTATTCGGAAATGTAATTCCTTCGTTTTACGTTGGCTGTATCGTGCTCGCAATGGTCGTGTTAGCTTCATTAAACAAAGTAACAAAATCAGAGGAGAAAGAAGTACCAGTACAAGAACGTGTGAAACATGCGGAGAAATTAAAAAATAAAATTTTTATGCCGGCACTATTAATTCCAATTTTTACAATTATCGGTACGTTAACGTTAGGGAAAATCAAATGGGGAAATGTATCCCTTGTTGATCCAGATAAAGTAACGCTAGTTGCATTAGCGCTTGGTGCATTACTTGCATTTGTTGCGGCGATGCGTATTACAAAATCGAAAATAACAACGCCTGTTCAAGAAGGTAGCAGACTATTACAAGCTGTCGGCTGGGCTGTTATTTTACCACAGATGTTAGCAGCACTTGGTGGTATTTTCGCAAAATCTGGCGTTGGACAAGTCGTTTCTGATTTAGTCGGCCAAGTATTACCGACAGAGTATCCGTTCGTTGCTGTTATGGCGTATTGTTTAGGTATGATGCTCTTCACAGTCGTAATGGGAAATGCATTCGCAGCATTTGCCGTAATTACTGGCGGAATTGGCTTACCTTTAATTGTTCAAATGCACGGCGGGAATCCAGCGATTATGGCAGCGCTCGGTATGTTTGCTGGATATTGCGGAACGCTCATTACGCCAATGGCAGCAAACTTTAATATCGTTCCGGCAATGCTTTTAGAGCTAAAAGATAAAAATGCAGTCATTAAAGCACAAGTACCAATTGCTCTTTCAATCTTTATCATAAATATGTTTATTATGTACGGCCTTGTATATCGTTTCTAATTAGGAGGGGAAAACTATGAAAACAGTATTACTAACAGGATTTGATCCGTTTGGCGGAGAAAGCATCAACCCAGCTTGGGAAGTCGCAAAAAGTTTGCATGAAAAAACAATCGGAGAATACAAGATTATTAGTAAACAAGTCCCAACGGTATTTCATAAATCAATAAAAGTATTAAAAGAGTATATAGAAGAACTAAACCCTGAAATGATTATATGTATTGGACAAGCTGGGGGCAGACCAGATATTACGATAGAGCGTGTCGCAATTAATATCGATGATGCAAGAATTGCTGACAATGAAGAGAATCAGCCGGTAGATGTACCGGTTGTGGAAGAAGGGCCGGCTGCCTATTGGTCTACACTTCCGATGAAAGCAATTGTAAAAAAACTACAAGAAGAAGGCATACCAGCTTCCGTTTCACAATCAGCAGGTACATTCGTTTGTAATCATTTATTCTACGGTCTCATGCATGAACTAGAGAAACAGGATAAGAAAATAAAAGGCGGATTTGTTCATATTCCGTTTTTACCAGAACAAGCGAGTAACTATCCAGGTCAACCAAGTATGTCACTTTCTACTATTAGTAAAGGGATAGAATTGGCGATTGAGGTAACGACGACAGTTGAGGTCGATATTGTGGAAATTGGGGGCACGACGCATTAAATAAAACGAATCGTACGACACCTCCTGTAAACAACTGGTATAATAAGTATAGGGAAATACATAGAGGTGATTTTTGTGCAGCAATTTGAAGAAGTACGTTCAATTTTAGAAAAAGCGAAGAAAATTACAGTGTTAACAGGCGCAGGAGCAAGTACGGAAAGTGGTATTCCAGACTTTCGTTCAGCAAATGGATTGTATGCTGATGCGAATGTGGAGATGTATTTATCAAGAGGATATTATAATAGAAGTCCGAAAGAATTTTGGAAGCATTATAAGGAAATCTTTCAAATTAATACGTTTCATCAATATAAACCAAATCGTGGGCATCGCTTTTTAGCTGAACTAGAAGAACAAGGGAAAGATATTACGATTTTAACGCAAAATATTGACGGCTTACATCAATTAGGTGGTAGTAAACATGTCATTGATTTACATGGAACACTTCAAACAGCACATTGTCCGAAGTGTAAAAAGGGATATGATTTGCAGTATATGATTGATCATGAAGTACCTCGCTGCGAGAAGTGTAATTTCATTTTAAATCCAGACGTTGTTTTATACGGAGATACATTGCCGCAATATCAAAATGCGATAAAACGTTTATATGAAACAGATGTACTTATCGTTATGGGAACGTCATTAAAAGTACAACCTGTCGCTTCATTCCCGGAAATCGCCAAGAGGGAAATAGGGGCAACGACAATTTTAGTAAATGAAGAACGAACAGGACAAGAATATAACTTTGATTTTGTTTTTCAAAATAAGATTGGAGAGTTTGTTGAAGGATTATCATCGGTGAAATAAGTTATTATTTTTATGAAAAACTGAGGTGTATAGAGAACACCTCAGTTTTTTGTTTGAATAAAATTCATGTTATGACGTATGAAGGGGAATGGTAATAAATAGGTTATAAAATTAAAATACTGAAAATTAAATCTTTTATTTCTTTAGTAATTAATATAAAATTCTATATATATCATATAAATAAATTTGATACATAATGGTTCTTTGTAGAAATGTTAATAGAATGAAGCGAGGGAGCGAAATGAGACAGAAAAAGGAGCAGAAGAAACAATCGAAAAAGAAAAAGACTCATATTCCATTTCGATTAAATGTACTATTTTTTATCGTCTTTCTTTTATTTTCAGCTATTATAATTCAATTAGGTAAAGTACAAATCATTGATGGAGAAACGTATAGAAATGAAGTGAACAAAAAGGAAGATGTAACGGTAAGCACGCCTGTTCCTAGAGGGAAAATGTTTGATCGGCAAGGTCAAGTGATTGTAAATAACAAACCACTACGAACCGTTACATATACGAAAATGAAAGGAGTAGATTCGAAAGAAGTTTTACAAGTAGCAAGACAGTTAGCCCAGCTAATTGAAATGTCGCCAGAAGATATAGCTAAGTTGACAGAAACAGATAAGAAAGATTTTTGGATGCAGTTAAATGAAAAGCGTGCCGCAGCAAAAGTGACAAAAGAAGATGAGAATACATTTAGGAAGCAAGAGATGGAAGGGAAAGAATTAGATAAAAAAGTAGAAGAGTTACGTAGGGAAAGAATTACGCAAGAAGAATTAAGTGAACTTTCAAAAGAGGATTTAGAAGTACTAGCAATTAAAAGTAGGATGAATGCGGGATATAAAATGACGCCGCAAATCGTTAAAAAAGATGTAAGTCAAAATGAATACGCAGTCGTAAGTGAAAGATTGGCAAGTTTGCCAGGAGTGGATACGACAGTGGATTGGGAACGTGAATACCCAAATGATAAAATACTTCGTTCTATCCTTGGTAGCGTTTCTACTGAAAATGAGGGATTACCAAGAGAACAGTTAGATTATTATTTAGTGCGTGATTATAACCGAAATGATCGCATTGGTAAGAGTTACATCGAAAAACAATACGAAGATGCCTTACATGGAACGAAAGAACAGTCGAAAAATATTACGGATAAAGCCGGAAATATTATTCGGACGGAAAAAGTGACTGAAGGAAAAAGTGGAAATAATTTAATGTTAACAGTGGATATGGAGTTACAGAAAAAAGTAGAGGAAAGTCTTGAAAAGAATTTACGAGCGTTTCATTCTGCAGAGCCGATGATGGATCGCGCGTTCGTTGTAATGATGAACCCGAAAAACGGGCAAATTTTATCAATGGCTGGGAAGAAAATTGTAAATAAAGATGGTGGCATGCAAATAGAAGACTTTGCTTTAGGAACGATGACAAGTTCTTATGAGTTAGGATCAACTGTGAAAGGGGCTACGTTACTAGCCGGATATCAAACTGAAACAATTAAGCCGTATACGCATTTCTTCGATGCACCAATGTATTTTAAAGGAAGTACTAAGCCAAAGAAATCGTGGAAAGATTTTGGAGATATTGATGATTTAAGAGCTTTACAAGTTTCATCAAACGTCTATATGTTTAATACAGCATTAAAAATGGCAGGTATAAATTATGTGCCAAACAATCCACTAGATATTAAAAAAGAGACATTTAATAAAATGCGCTACTACTTTAGACAGTTCGGATTAGGTGTACCGACTGGTATTGATTTGCCGAATGAATCGATTGGTCAAATGGGTAGAACGGATGACATACCTGGTTTTTTACTTGATTACGCGATTGGACAGTATGATACATATACGCCGCTTCAACTTGCTCAATATATGTCAACAATTGCAAACGGCGGTTACCGAATGAAACCACAAATTGTACAAGAAGTGAGAGAGCAACCACATAAACCAGAGGATATTGGAGAAGTTGTTAGGTCTATTGAACCAGTTATATTAAATCGAGTGGATATGGACACTTCATACATAAATCATGTAAAAGAAGGGTTTAGAAGAGTTTTTCAAGAGACTGACGGGACAGGTACTGGAACGTTTAAAGGATTACCGTATAAACCAGCTGGAAAAACAGGAACAGCTGAAACTGTATATGGTGGAGAAAGTGATATTGGAAGAGATGAAAACTACAACCGAAAAAAATGTTATAATTTAACTCTTGCCGGTTATGCACCATATGATGCTGATCCGGAAGTTGCTTTTTCAGTTGTTGTACCTTGGGTGAATGATGACAAATCAGGAATTAATTCCGCGATTGGTAAAGAGATTTTGGATGCGTATTTTGAATTGAAAGCGAAAAGAGCCGGTGGAAATCCAGTCCCAGTAGAACAACCGAACAAGGCCCAGTAAAAATAGTATCACTGCATGGAGACATATTGTGCAGTGATATATTTTTTGAGTTAAAAAGCGTTTAAATAAGGTGGGAATGGATATGAAAGAGGAGATTAAAAGAGGATGGGGAAAATACATACTCTTTGTTTTTGTTTTGGTAGTAGCCTATCATTCTTTTACTTTATGTAAAGTGGAAGGGAAATCGATGCAACCGACTTTATATGAAGAAGACTACGTATTTGTAAATAAAGCAGCAGTATATTTTTCTAATTTAGAGCACGGAGAAATTGTCATAATAAAGGAAGAGGATGAGTCGAAATATTATGTGAAACGAGTAATAGGACTTCCTGGTGACGTAATTAACATAACGAATGGATTAGTATATGTGAATGATAAAAAGCAAGAAGAACCGTATACAAATAAAGATTTATTCAATAATACGCAAGTGTTTTATAATTTTCAAAAGACAAAAATCCCGCCAAATAAGTTATTTGTAATGGGAGACAATCGTGAACTTAGTAGAGATAGTCGAAATGGCTTAGGGTATATTGCAGAAGATAATATAATAGGCAAAGTGGAATTTGTATATTATCCTTTTTCAAAAATGAAGATCATAGAATAAGTGGGGTTATACAAAACCCCACTTATTCAAGTTTCAATTTATCTTCTTTAAATAACCTTTTGGATTAAATGCAATGAAAGACGGTAGTTACATATATGCATATGATAAGAAAGGAAATGAGATTAGTAAAATAGATGGCCAAAGTATGATGAGTAACGCAAAGGATGAAAAGGGGTATTACTTTTCTCATATTGAAAGAGTAAATAAAACGATGTGAAGGAGATAACTTAAATCATGGCATTCAAAAGTGAGGAAGAACTAAATGAAGCTATCGAAGAAGCTAAAGCAAGTCTAGCGATAGAGGGTAGGATTATTACAAAAGAAATGGAAAAGGTTATTAAAGCGAAGGTAACAGGAAAGATAACGTATGAGCAATTTATCGCATTAGCTGATGCGATTGCAAGACGTGAACGTACGTAACAATCTAGAAGCCACCACAAAATTTTTAAAAATAAACGGGGGAAAAGAGATGGTAGATCCATCTCTTTTTATTTCCATATGCTCCATGATTAACTGCGAATCGCCTTAATCATAAAACGATGTTGCTTCACATCAAAATAACCTTTTTGTAAGATGATTTCATGTATACGATATAATTCCTCATAGTAACCTTCGACAGTAAAATCAGGGATTTGCCACGGAATCGCTTTTAAATAATAGACGATAGCGCCAATGTCATAAAAGCGTTGAAAAGGGAACTCTTCTTTTTCTTCTAAAATAGTAACTCCATTTTGCTTTAATTCAATGCATGCTGCTTCGAGCGACCAACTTGCAAATTCGCTATTTAGCGGTGCGTTAAACTGCTCATTAAGTTCCGCGCAATCAAGGCCGCCAACTTGTTGGGTAAGAAATGTTCCATTTGTAGAAAGTATTCTTTTTACTTCAGAAGCAGCATATGATTCATGTTGATTTATGATTAAAGCAAACTGACCATCTTGAAATGGTAAAGCAGTATCATCGATCACTTCTACAACTGTAACCCCTAGAGGCTCTAATTTCTTCCGAGCAATTGATACATTCGGAGCATAGCCCTCAGTAGCATAAATAGTTGACGGGAACGGTTGTAACATAGATAAAAACTCTCCGCCGCCAGTACCCATATCTACCATTGATTCTGCACGCTGCATAAGCTGGAAAGCGGTGCTACTGTACGACCACGATAAAGGCTCGCTCTTCATTCGACCCGTTTCTGAAATGAAAGAGAAATCCCAACCGCTAAAATTTGTATTAGCACCTTTTAATAAAGTTAAAAATAATGGATCACGTTTCATAATTATATCCTCCTATTTTGTAAGTAAATGATATGATGAGAAAAGAAAAAAGGAGGACCTCTTATTAAAGTGGAACGGTTTTACGTTTCATGTTCAAATAAATTCAAATAAATTCGCTCCTTGTGAGAATGGTTATTTA
Organism: Bacillus sp. CH140a_4T; assembly: GCF_008923725.1. Classification (GTDB taxonomy): domain Bacteria; phylum Bacillota; class Bacilli; order Bacillales; family Bacillaceae_G; genus Bacillus_A. The sequence continues at coordinate 424,149 of NZ_WBPF01000005.1, read as the reverse complement.
TATATTCGGGATAATCGAGTAGAAATCCTTCGAAATGATAAGGAAAGGCAGTTGTTTAATGAAAAATTGGATGGAGTTTACAGACAAAGAGTACGACCAAATATGGGATAGGGTATATAGTGATTTTGAGTTTTCACCAAGTGGTTCTATATTCCCATCATTTAAGGTGCCAAGTCCTTTTGTGACATATGATATTTCTCATTACTTTGGAGAGTCGGTACAGTTAAATGTATATGATAATCTGGAAAGTAAAGCGCTACAAGCTTTTCAAGAAATTACAGCATCGAATGAATATATCATGGCATTGGATTGGCAACATGAGTGTTATTGGGTGAATCCACATTTAGAGTTTGAAAAAAATGAATTTGATGAGTGGATTATACCAGTATTTCCGAATGGAGATTACTACTTCTTTATTCAGAAGGACTTTAAGTGGGGGTATTTAGGCCACCCTTGGGAGAAGAGTATAACGATATTTGGAAAAGAATTAATAGAGAGTTTTGAACAAAGTAAGCCAGAAATGTTTCAAAATATATTAAGGCAGGGATAGTGTTTTAAAGAGAAAAAACGCTTATACTTCATTTTTGAAGCATAAGCGTTTTTGTTTAAAATACTTAAAAACAAAAATCTTTTGGTAAAGTGCCATTTTTTATCATCGTTCTTAACCCATGTTTCATAATCCAAGGGTTAACAGGATGGTTATTATTGAGCAATTCTCGTAACCATTTAAAAACGAGTTCATTATCTTCTTTCGTAATATCATTAATGTGATTGGCTACAGATTTTTGAACATACTTAGAAGGGTCATTCATTAATGGCTCCAGAAGCTTTAAATTATTTCTGAAGTCACCTTTCAGAGCTCCCATTTTTTTAGCCCAAGGAAGTCTTGGTCTTGTACCTTCGGAAACTAATCTCCTAATGTGGCTGTTTTCGTCACGTAACCACTGTTGCAATATGTCCAAGGTTTCTTCATGGTATTTTTCAAGGTAAGGACGAATGGCATATTCAGCAGTATTCCTTTTTGTTATTTCATACATTGCGTTGAATGAGGTTTCAAAATCATTAAGTCCATATTTTTCAACGTATTTTGCGATAGGCATATACATATAACCCTTTGTAAATATACCTATTTCTGTTGTATTTTCAGGTCCCAATGTTTTCAGTAATATATGGATTGCTTCATTAAAATCTCTTTGTAATGCAGTATGTAATTCATCTGCTATTACTTCAATCCGCTGCTTTAACTCTAAATTTTCAACTTTACATGTTACGGAATCTACAAAGAGCCTTTTAGAGAAATTAGGATCATGTTTACATATAGAATCAGCCATTTTTTCTGCCAATTCTTCATTAAATAAAAATTTTAACGGAACATATTTACCCATTTTTTCACCTCATTGGTCAGCTAAAACAATTTTTATTTTTTAATCGACAACCCATAAACCAACGTCTCACTCGGAGTCGTAATACTAAAACCAGTCGTTTTATAATCAAGTTTCACCGTATTACCAGTGTAGTCTTTCGTAAATGAATCCATTTGTACAATAAAATCAGCATCTTCATATACAACGTCATCTGTATTATTTGTATCCCAAATTAAATCGACATCAACGAAAATACTACAAGAGTTTGTCATTGTCCCTCTAATGCGAATGACTTTTTTGTCTTCACGTTCTAATCTATGTATAGCAGCTTTTGCTTCATCAGTAATGCGAATGTTCATGGTATCACAACCTTTATGTATATTTCCTTTATTATTGCAAAAACAGGAGCAATAGGGAAGTAAAGAGGTTTATAACAAAAAACGAGCAAACAAATTTGTTTGCTCGTTTCACTTTATTTTAATTCACATTTATCAAGTGGAATCACTTTCGTTTTCTTCGTAAATTTATATCCTAACCATAGTACTAAGAAGAGTGGTAAACCGATGTAAGAAACGAGTACACCGTTCCAATCGATTGCTTCGCCCATAAATGCGCCGTAGTTTTGACCTAAAATTACGATAACACAAAGTGCAAATGCAAAGATTGGACCGAATGGGAACCATTTTGCTCTATATGGTAAGTCTTTTAAATCTTTTCCTTGTGCGATATATGCTTTACGGAAACGGTAATGACTAATTGCAATTCCGACCCATGCGATAAAGCCAGACATTCCAGATGCGTTTAATAACCAAATGTATACAACGCCGTCACCGAATAAAGAAGCAATGAAAGCGATACTACCGACAATTGACGTTACGATTAATGCGTTAACAGGTACACCGCGGCTATCTAATTTACCAAGAAACTTCGGTGCTTTTCCTTGGCGAGCTAAATCCCAAAGCATACGAGTTGATGCATACATACCAGAGTTACCAGCAGACAGTACTGCCGTTAAAATAACAGCGTTCATAACGGAAGCAGCAAAGGCAACGCCCGCTTTTTCAAAAATAAGTGTAAATGGACTTACTGTTACATCACTTGCAGCAAGGCTTTCAGTCGTATAAGGAATTAATAAACCGATAACGAGAATCGCAAGGATGTAGAATAAAAGAATACGCCAAAATATAGAACGAATTGCTTTCGGAATATTACGCTCTGGATCAGCTGTTTCACCAGCAGCAACTCCTAACAATTCAGTTCCTTGGAAGGAGAACCCAGCAGCCATAAATACACCGATAATTGCCATAATGCCGCCGTTAAATGGTGCATCTGCAACAGTGAAGTTTTTAAAGCCAACAGATTCGCCGCCCATAATTCCAAAAATCATCATAAAGCCAACAATTAAAAAGATAATAATAGTAACTACTTTAATAAGTGCGAACCAATATTCAGATTCACCAAACCCTTTAACAGATAAATAGTTTAAAAGGAAAATAATAGCTAAACATAATCCGCTCCAAATGAGAGAAGGGGTATCTGGGAACCAAAATTTCATAATTAATGTTACAGCTGCGAGTTCAGCAGCAATTGTAATGGCCCAGTTATACCAATAGTTCCATCCAAGTGCAAAGCCAAGGGATGGATCAACAAATTTTGTTGCATATGTGCTAAAAGATCCGGTAACAGGCATGTAAGCAGCGAGTTCAGCTAAGCTTGTCATTAAAAAGTAAACCATAATTCCAATTGCGGCGTATGCGACTAGTGCACCGCCAGGACCAGCTGAATGGATGACACCACCGCTGGCAAGAAATAGTCCGGTACCAATTGTACCACCGAGAGAAATCATCGTAAGGTGCCTTGATTTTAAACTACGTTTTAATTCACCTTTTCCATTTGTAGTTTGCGTTTCAGAGGTAGTTTGATTCGTTGCGCTATTCATGTTCAACACTCCTTTTCTTGTAAGATAGGAAGGAACGGGGGAGAAAAATACAAAAACCGCCAAAGGAATTTGGCGGAACGTTTCACAAATAACCACCCCATCATACCCTTCCGTTAAGATAGCACCCCACGTTTACACGGTAATTTTGTAAACGTGACAGTTCTGTTCCTTTCGGAGACAGCCCCAGCTCATATTTCCAGAGATGAAATATAAACTTCGGCAACTTTTCCTTTCAAACGGAGTCGGTGACATTCTCTGTGTCTCGTCCGTATTACTTTTAAAAGTCGCAACCTCTACCTCATCGGATAGATGAGGATTTGATATATTGCTAAGATTTTTAATATATGGCAATTGTAATGACTTTCTGAATATATTGCAAGATATTTTGTTAGGAAAAGTCAAAAAATATCGGTTATTGTATAGGAAACGCTTGCGAAACTCCACCCGAACCTACTGTTATGTAACAAAAAAAACAAAGAAACAAATTGTTATACAAATGTTTCGCAAAAAATAATAAAAAACCCTTTAAAAATAAAAGAAAATTCAGAAGATATAATTCGACATTCATGATAAGGTCATATTTTTTGTTATAATTAGAGTAACGTTTAAGCAAAAAAGGGGAAATTAACTTGAAATTAGAAACAGAAAGGCTCTATATAGTGCCGTGTACAGAAGAGCGTATGCAAGTTGTTAACGAGCAAGGATATAATAGTGGTCCACATATTGTAGGGCATGTAGAAAATGTAAAAAAAGATAAGGATGTATTACCTTGGGGGGCGTGGTATGTCATTCGAAAAGAAGATGACATCGCTCTAGGTGATATAGGGTTTAAAGGGAAACCAAATGAGGAACATACAGTAGAAATTGGTTACGGATTTATTGAGAAATATTGGAATAAAGGATATGCGACAGAAGCTGTAAGAGAATTAATAAATTGGGCTTTTCAAACAGGAGAGGTAGAAACGATTATTGCAGAGACACTTCTTGAAAATAATAGCTCGATTCGCGTATTAGAGAAATTACATATGAAGAGAATGGGCACTACAGAAACAATGATGAATTGGAAAATAGAAAAATAAACAATACCGCTTGGAGTATATCCGGCGGTATTGTTATCGTTATGGTAGCATTTGTTTTTGATCATTTGGATATCCGGCTGTTGATGCGTTAGAACGATTGGAATGATTACGAACAGCAATGAAAATAGAAATAATAATGATAAGACCAACTGCCACGTAAGAAAGGGAAATAATAGTTGGATCCACTTTAAATGTAGTTAGCAGTGTACGAATGTTTGTAAAGATAATAAGGCCACCAACTAATACGCCAAGTAAATGTGCTGGAACGATGCGTACTAGCCATGCAGCGATTGGTGCCGCAACGATACCACCGAGCATGAGAGAAAATACCCAAACCCAACTTACTTGTTCCCAGCCAAGTGAAATGAAAAATCCAATTGTTGCAGCGAGTGAAACAGGAAACTCACTCGTATCTACAGATCCGATAACTTTTCTAGCTTCATTTCCTCGTGCCAAAAGCACAGGTGTTGTAATCGGGCCCCAGCCGCCGCCACCAGTTGAATCAACGAATCCAGCGAATAAGCCAAGCGGAACAAGCTGTTTAGCAGACATACGTTTTTTTGAAGTGACAATTTGTTTTTGAATAAGGAATCGTAATAAAATATAAACCCCTAAAGTAAATAAAAATACGGAAATGTACGGTTTAATTACATCACCAGGTAAATTGCTTAAAAAACATGCCCCAATAAATGCGCCAATTGCACCTGGTAATGTAAGCCTGGAAACGGTATATTTATCAACATTTCCAAATTTGATGTGAGATGCACCAGAAGCGGCGGTTGTAACGACTTCAGCTAAATGAACAGATGCGGAAGCTACAGCCGGTGCGATACCAAACATTAGTAAAAGCGAGGTAGATGTTACCCCATACGCCATTCCAAGTGCCCCATCAATCAATTGAGCGAAAAATCCAATAATAGCAAAGACAATTAATTTCTGCATAAATAATCCCCCTGTAATAATAAATGAAAAAGGCACTTTTCCCATATGAGAAAAGTGCCTTTGGTTTTTCCAATCAGCAATAATTAAATTTGTTTCATTATAATACATATTAATCGTATAAATCAACTAGGTTTTAAAGTTTTTTAAATTGAATGAAAGAAAAATAAAATATACAATAAAAGGATGGAGAGAAAGGGGAGAAAGACATGTTACGATTTGATCATCTCGTACACGCAGTACATGGTACACCGGAGGAAGCGGCAAAACAAATGCAAGAGCGTGGATTTCATACTGCAATAGGCGGAGAACATACGACTTGGGGTACTTGGAATAGTTTATGTTATTTTGATTTATCATATATCGAATTTTTAGCAGTGCAGCATGAAGAAAAAGCGAAAGAAGCAGACAATCCATTAGTACAAGAAACAGTGGTGAAGTTACAAGACGGAGAAGGAATGCTACAAATCGCAATTCGAACAGATGCAATTGAAGAACTAGCAGTTAAGTTTAGTAAACACGGATTACATACGATAGGGCCATTTGAAGGGAAACGAATGAGGAAAGATGGCCGCCTTTTAGAATGGAAAATGTTATTTGTAAAGCAAGAAGAGAACAGACCGAAATTACCCTTCTTTATACAGTGGAATGAAACGGACGAAGCAAGAAGAAACGATTTACGTAACATAGGAACAATCACTGAACATAAAAACAAAGTACAACAAATTGAAACGATTCATTACGCAGTGAAAAATGTTCGAGAAACAGTGAGGAAATGGAAAGAAGTAATGGAGCTAACTGCAAGCTCAGTTGTGAAAAATGAAGAATGGAATGCGGAGTGTCAAAGCGTATCGTTTGGTGACATTCATGTACAGTTTTGTGAACCAATTGGAGAAGGGCTAGTACTAGAACATTTGAATCATCATGGCGAATATCCTTTTGCGGCGGAGTTTAAAGGGGAAAATAAACGAGAGCATGAAGTGTTAGGTAGTTTGTACATATATTGATAGAGGTGAACGTTGTGAAGGAAATTCTTAGAGAGATAGAGAGAAAACTAGAATGGCCTCGTATTGTAAAGTGTACAGCTATTTCAAAAGGTTTTTCACATGAAGAGAAATATAAAATAGAATTAGAAAACAGAGTAACATATTTTGTGAAAGTATGTGATGCTGTTCATTTTGAACGTAAACAAGAAGAATATACGTATATGAAACAATTGGAGTCATTACATATTCCAACGCCTAGATTAATTCATTTCATAAAGCTTGAGGAATTAAATAAATGTATTCAAGTATTTGAATGGATCCAAGGTGTAAATGGTGAAGAAGGTTTAGAGAAGCTATCCGTGGAAGAACAGTATCATGCAGGAAGAAAAGCAGGAGAAGTATTAAAGAGAATCCACTCAATAGAAAGAGAAAGTGCAAGTAATAAATGGGAAACGTTTCGATGGAATAAATACGAAAGATACGTTGAAGCGTTAGCAGATTATGAGGTGAACTTTCTGGATTTGAAGCCTGTATTAACCTTTGTAGGGGAACATAAACAATTATTGGAAAATCGCCCTATTACCTTTTTACACGATGACTTCCATCCAGCAAATAGTATGATCCATAATAAGGAATTTATCGTTATCGATTTTGGTGGATATGATTTTGGCGATCCAATACACGATTTCTATAACGTAGCGATTTTTACTACAAGAATAAGCAAACCATTTGCGGTGGGACAAGTTCACGGTTATTGCGGAGGCGAACCATCGCTTCATTTTTGGAAACTGTATTCATTATATGCAGCAATGACATTCCCAGCGGATATCGTATGGACAAACCGAAGCACGCCACATTTAGTGGATGATATGAAGGAAAGATTGAACGGCATTTTAGAAGATCATAATCATTTTTCATCCTATATTCCAAAATGGTATCAATCACAACATGCGGATATAATAAATAATAAGTAATGGAGGGATTCATTTGGATAAAATAGCTGTAATTTCAGATATACATGGTAATATTCCGGCATTAGAATCTGTACTGCAAGATATTAAAGTAAGAGGAATCAAGCGCATCATTTGTCTTGGAGATCTAGTCGGAAAAGGTCCGCATTCTAGCGAAGTGATTGAAATCATTCGTAAGGAATGTGAAGGAGTTGTAATGGGGAACTGGGATGATTTCATTACAAAACCGACTGAATTTGAGGCGTTAAAATGGCATCAAAAACAATTGTTGGAAGAACAAAATGACTATTTAAGAAGCTTACCATTTTCAATCGAATTTTTTATGAGCGGCAAACTAATTCGTATGTTCCACGCTTCACCGAGAAGTTTATATGAAAGAATTCAACCACACGCTTCAAGAGAAGAGCGTATTAGTATGTTCGAAAACAGTGAGCTCACAGAGAATATAGAAGGAGAAAGAAAACCAGATGTCGTTTGCTACGGTGACGTTCACCAAGCATTCGTTCAAAATTTCAGAGGAAAAACGTTATGTAATGCTGGTAGCGTTGGAAACCCGCTTGAAATTACACAAGCTTCCTATTTAATATTCGAAGGAACATACAATGAAAAAGAAGCCGCGAGCTTTTCCATTCAACTCGTACGTGTACCATATGATATTGAATTAGCTATCAGGCTAGCAGAAGAACTCGATATGCCAGAAATTGAAGCATACAAACAAGAATTACGGACTGCATTGTATCGAGGGTTTAAGGGAAAGTAAGCCAATCATCATATATCAACGATTTTTTCGATATATCGACTTACCGACAAATAGTGACATGTAATGTTAATTGTAATAATATTATGTAAACTAATTGTAGGAGGAAATATCATGAACCGAAAACAACGAATCAAAGAAATTGCAGATCATATTTTAAAATTAAATGTAACTCATCCAACAAGAGTTGGAGTAAGTGGTATTACAGCTTCAGGAAAAACAACATTTGCAAACGAGCTAGCGGAAGAAATAAAAGAACGAGGAGTACGAGTAACACGCGCCAGCATTGACGATTTTCATAATCCGAGAGCAATTCGATACGCGCAAGGAAAAGAGTCTGCAAGAGGGTATTACGAAGATGCACACGATTATACAGCTTTCAAAGAAAGATTATTAAAGCCTTTAGGACCTAATGGGAATTTACAATATGAAACGATTTCTCATAACTTAATAACGGATATGCCTGTACATAATGAGCCGTTAATGGCTCAATCCAATATGGTACTAATAGTAGATGGGACGTTTCTATTGAAAAAAGACGTAGAGCATTTATTTGACTATAAAATTTTCTTAGATACAGATTTTGAGATTGCGAGAAAACGTGGTGCAAAGCGGGAAACAGAAGCTTTTGGAAGTTATGAAGAAGCAGAAAAGATGTTTTTGAACAGGTATCATGCGGCTTGTAAAATGTATCTAGACGAGCATAATCCGAAAGAGTATGCGGATGTTGTCTTTCAGAATAGTAATTTTCATGATCCCGTAGTTGTATTTAAAGGAATTTAAAATCGTTTATATAACAAAAAATCGTGAAAGGAGATACTTTGGATGGATAAAAAAGATAACCCGAACGATTGGCCTGTATGGGCGAATGAGTCAGTAAAGATAGTTAATGCAAATCCTGATTGGCAAAATAAAGGCCGATGTGAAGAGCAGAAACTATATGAACTGCTTGCTCCTCTCGGTATAAGCAAAGTAATACATATAGGAAGTACATCCATACCTGATTTACCTGCAAAACCTATCATTGATTTAATGGCTGAAATAGACTCATTTGATAGAGTACTACATATTTCAGCGAAATTGGCCATGTATAATTGGCATTATGTAAGCCCAGAATTAGATGAAAGACCTTGGAGAAGGTTCTTTGTGAAAGTTAAGAATAATAGGCGTGTAGCGCACCTGCATTTGATGGTTAAAGGAAGTGAGCGATGGGAGCAACAACTTTTATTTCGTAACCGCTTACGAGAAAATCCACAATTAGTTTATGAGTATTCAAATCTTAAACAAGATTTAGCTAAAAGATTTAACCAAGATAGAGAAGCCTATACAAAAGCTAAAACAGAGTTTATTAAACAAGTTCTAAAATGATTTAATTTTTGATTGTAAATACGTTTGAATATAAAAGAAAAAACATACTTTGTTTTATAACTTAAACTGATATGAAATGTATGTAAAAAAAGTGAGAGACTGCGATGTTCTAATGTATTTCCTTTTATTTATCAGGATAAATTATATATAATTGAATCAAGTTCATAGGAAGATAGGTACTAAAACGATTTTAAAAATTGACTTGATTTTATGAAAAAATTAAAGGGAATAAGGCGAAAATATGTTAATAAAGTACAAAGGGGACAAGAAATATAATGAATGAAGTACTAGAACTAAAAGAAGAACTACTACAAATTAAAAATAATAATTATGCTGTACCAGAAGACGTAGATGCATATCCATATGCGCAGTGGATGCTAGATTATATCGGTTCACCTGATGCTGAATTACGTGATGATTTAATTTATAGTACGCTTCACACATGGATTACAAATGATGTATTTAGACAAAAAGAATTACGAGGGTTAATGTTACAAGCAATTAGTCCTGATTATTTATTTTATAAAATTGGTGAAAAGGGAACAGACTCTGTATTTAAACGTGCATTCTCCGTATTAATTCCGCCACTTATTTTATCTGTCCATGAAAGAGAACCACTGTTATCTGAAGAACAACTGTACAGTGTGGCAGAACAAGTACTGGAATATGTATATTTAGAAGAAGATGTAAGAGGTTACGTAGAAGGAAAAGGATGGGCACATTCTACAGCACACGCTGCTGATGCACTCGATGCTTTAGCACGTACTATACAAAATCGTGAGTTTTCATATGCAATATTAGCTGCTGTTCGCCAGAAGGTTCGCTTACATGACTACGTATATATCCACTTTGAAGATGAGAGATTAGTAGCGCCAATTATGTCGTTACGTAACCAAAATCTTTTAACTGAAGAAGAGTGGAGCAACTGGCTACATAGCATAGCAACGGTTGAAGATATCCGACATCCGCAGCATGCTATTTTAGTACAAAATATTAGAACTTTCCTAAGAAGTTTTTATTTCAGAGTTTTAGAGACAGAAGGTAGTACAGCCTTTACAGATGATATATTGGAGACTTTGAAGGGTTTGCGTAGGTATTAAAAAAGAGGAATATAAGAAAAGAATAAGAGTAAAAAACCGATTATAATTGTAGGCCCTCTACAAAAATAATCGGTTTTTTAGTTGAATTTAAATTTTAGACTTAACTATACATGAGTGTATTAAATATGTAATTGTGGATGCTCTTCATATAAACTATTCACATACTGTTTTAAATTCTTGATGAACAATAAAATATCTTGACTAGGCATTCTAGCATGTTGAAGATGAAACGTGTTTCCTTTCCCAATTTCGAATTCATCTGAAGTCAAAGTAATAGGGAGATTTCTAAAGACATGCCATGGGAAATATAAGTGTACAAAGGTTTCTCTAAAATATATACCTGATTGACAAATTAATACTCCATCAGATCCTTTCCCCATATTCCCAAGGACAGATGTATCTAAAAAAGCAATGATTTGTTCTTCTTTTGGAACGATAAATCGTGCCTCAATTGCTTTTAACTTTTTGTCTGAAATATGAGTGTCTACAAATAATCCGTTATCAGGTTCTAATAATTCATTGTACGTTTCAAATAATGAGCAAATTGATTTTATCTTATCCATTTTTATAATTGGATGTATATCATGTTGTTTTGAATTTCGGAATGAATTCGTAAGAGTTATAAGTAATTCTTTAAATAACAGTGGGGGGTAATCACTCCCGTTAATATTGAAGCTTTTTTGTGCATCAAAAGATAAGAAAGCATCTTTATCAATTTCAATTTGTTGCACTTCATTTAATTGTTCCCATTTCAAATTTTCTTTACCTAATAACCAATTTTTACAGTATAAACCCGAACTCGTAAAGTAAACACCATACTTGCCTGATCCAAATAAATTACAACTTAAAAAAGCAATAATTCGATCATCCGTTGGTATAGAAAAACGTTTTTGGGCAATTGATAAGAAATCTTTAGGGATTCTAGTAACATAAAACCTAGATTGCTGATACTCTAAACAAATATCAGTTAAACGATTAATATCTATATTCATCTTAACCATTCTCCATTTCAAATTTCGTTTCGATATAATAAATTATAAAGTTGTTAGGAAAATATTAACACTTAAATTTAGCTTAAAATAAAAAGGGAAGGAACTATAAATAGATTTGTATTAGGTTACAAAGAATGATCTGTATTCTTTAATTGGAGTAGTGAAGTCTTATTAAGTTAGTAAAAAATACATAAAACCAACACCTCCCAACCATACTAATAAAATGTGTTGGAGGTGAATGTTATGGACGAAAAAGACTTTGAAAAAGTTTATAATGAGTACTTACATCAAGGAGAAGAGCAAGCTCAATTGGAAGTAGACCATGAAGTCAATTCAGGAGCAGAACAAATTGTTGCTGTTCGTAAAAATGATGATGGGGATTTAATAGCTTTTAAAACAAGTAGCGGGAGAGAGTTAGATTATATGACTGCTCTTAGTGAAGCGAAATCAGGGAAGTTAGCTCATGTGGACGTATTTCATAAGTATGGTAGAGATATTATACGTAGTGAACCGGATGGAATAAAAGAAAATAACTTAGATAATTTACCTTCATTTTAAACGGGTAAACCTCAAGAAGAGAATGTTCATTTGGATATTCTCTTCTTTTTTTGCGAAGTTTTCCTTGCAAATAGAATGTTCATTTTTAAAGTGCAATCATACTTTTAAAGAGCGCTCGAAACTTCTCTTTATCTTCTGCTGTAAATGGTTTCGGTCCCTTTGTACGCTTGCCGCTTTTTCGAACCATTGCACTTAAATATCGTGTTTGTAATAGTTGGTCAATGTTTTCATTCGTATACTTATAGCCTTTATGGTGCAGTACGATACAACCTTTTGCTAAAGCGAGCGAAGCAAGACCGTAATCTTGCGTTACGATTAAATCTTCTTTTTTTGCTAACTGCATTATGCGGTAATCCGCAGCATCTGCTCCAGAATCAACATAAATTGTTTCCACGCCTTTTGGTTGCTGAGCATTAGAATAATGAGAAAAGCTAGTAACGAGGGTTACAGGGATTTCTACATTTGTAGCTTCTAAAATAATCACATCTTTTACAGGACAAGCATCTGCATCAACGTAAATTTTCATTTTTATCACTCCTATAACTAGGTTCGTGTTGATAATAATGGTAGATTTTTCTTTTGTCAAACGAAAAAGCTTTATGTAAAGTCATTTTCCACAAACTAAAATAGCCTCACGCAAACGAGAAATACCTTCCTCAATTTGATCAATATTTACTTTTCCATAGGATAAACGAATATAACCATCTTTCGCACCGAAAATACTACCTGGCATAAAGGCGATTTCTTGTTTTAAACTTTGCATAATGAGTTGTTTTTCGTTTATCGGTTCTTTTAGTTTTCCCCATATGTATATACCGCCGGTCGGGTTTGAAAAAGAGATTTTATCGTGAAGTTGCTCATTTAGGGCGCGAACGATAACGTCTCTTTTTTCTGCTAGTTGTTTTCGTAACGGTACGATATGAGACTGAAATGGTACAGTTTCGAAAAATTGTTGCATAAGCCACTGCGGGAAAATACTCATACCTAATTCCATTTGGTGTCTTGCGTCGGATAATCTTTCTACGACAGACTGCGGGGCGACAAGCCAGCCGACTCGTAAGCCTGGTGCAATCATTTTTGATAAGGAATGTACATAAATGACAGTTCCGTTTTCATCAATCGATTTTAAAGTAGGGCAAGGTTGTTTCTTTTCTAGCGTAAGTAAACTAGACGGATCATCTTCCACAATCGCAATTCGTAAATCTGCGCAAAGTGATAACAGTTTTTTCCTACGGTTTGGATGAAGCATCGTTCCCGTAGGATTTTGGAAGTTTGGATTTAAAAAGATCATTTTAATACGATGCTTTCTATATAATTCTTGCACATCGTCTGGATTAATACCGTGTTCATCGACAGGTAACGGGAAAATACGAATACCTGCTGATTGGAATAACGGTAAGGAATAACAGTGTGAAGGACTTTCAAAAGCGACTGCATCACCGGGATTTAATAAACATTGTACGATAAGGTGAAGTGCTTGCTGTGCGCCAGATGTAATCATAATGGATTGCTCAGTCGCTTCAACTTTTAAATATTCCTTCATATATTTTACGACCGCTTGTCTTAGCGGGAGATAGCCTTGCGGATGATCGTAACTTAATGAATGTGTTAACGGCTGTTCTCGTAAAATCGTTTGTAGTTGATCGTGAGGATAGAGGTTACAACCGAGCTCGCCGTTTGCGAAATCAATGATGTTTTCATTTTGTTGTACTTCCGCACGAATATGGCGAAGTAACGGTAAGTTTGGTAAAAAAGTACCACCTTCTACGAAATTTCTCCAGTTCGGCGTTAATGTTGGAGAGACGCCCCACATATGTGTACTTACACGTGTCCCTTTACCGGTCGTACTTTCTACAATCCCCATAGCGCGTAGTTCATTATAAGCAGTCGTTACCGTACTTCGGTTTACATTTAACTGCGTAGCTAATTTCCGTTCGGAAGGTAGGAAGCTACCAGGTGGAAGTTCTCCGTATGTAATACGTTTCTCAATAAAGTCAACAACTTGCTGATAAATAGGAATTTTACTGTCGTTATCTAGCTTCCATTCCATACAAACACCTCCGCATCTCTTATATACAATTAAGTATAACAAATTGGCTGGGTAAAAAAACAGCCAATTGGACGGTGTTATATCCAGCCAATTTTACTATGCTAAATATGGAAGGGGAGATTCGGATGAAAAGATGGCAAATGGAATGGCTCCTAGTATCAGTAGCGTTAGTATGGGGAGCAAATTATACAATAGGAAAGTATGGCGTGGCATATATGTCATCCATTCAATTTAATAGTTTACGATTTTTAGTAGCATCACCGGTATTATTACTTATTACATTTTTAATGGAACGCTCATTACGTATTGAAAGAAAAGATTGGTTACGATTAGTAGCAGTTGGTATCGTTGGAACGGCAATGTATCAAACGATGTTTATGCTATCTGTAAAATATACTTCAGCAACGAACGCCTCATTATTAATTGCAATGTCACCTATTTTTACAGGGATATTAGCAGTATTGCACAAACAAGAACGTTTTTCGATGAAAGTACAAATTGGTTCAATAGTAGCGTTTATTGGTGCAGCATTCGTTTTATTAACAGGACATTCAGGAGGAGCTACTTATGAGTATGCGTGGCTCGGAAATGTAATTGGATTAGTCGCAGCAATTGCGTGGGGATGGTATCCAATTTTAGCGCAACCTCTTATTACAAAATACTCCGCAATGAGAGTCACATCATGGTCTACTTTAATTGGAATTGTACCGCTAGTTATATACTGTTTATTCAACGTAAATTCTTTAACGTGGCCAGTAGATACGCCAAGCTGGGGATCACTAGCATATTCAATCATCTTTGCGACCATCTTCGGACTAGCAATGTGGTATGTCGGTATTAGTAAAATAGGCTCAACGAAAGTAATGGTTTATATGTATCTCGTACCATTATTCGCAGTAATCTTTGCGGCAGTAACAATTGGAGAGCAAATTAATATGATGCAACTCGTTGGAGGGCTTATAATCTTCATCGGCTTATATGTTGTAAAAAAAGGCGGAATCAAAAAGCCTGCTCTCAATTTGAAAAAAGTCAGTTAACAGTAAAAATGATCTCTTTCATATAGAAGGAGATCATTTTTGTTTTCGTAATAAAAGCGCTTGTTCAACGGCCCATTTTTGATGATCGTGAAGGAGAAAATCTACAGCAAGTAATGGAGACATCCACCGTAAAACATGATCATCCTCACAGTTTTCAGTTTGTTTCTGCACCATGTTCGCAATATAAAAGAACCCATCGTTTAAATAATATGTTTCTTCCTTTTCCGCATAAAAATATCGTGCTGTATTACCGATATATTGATCAATTTCAATTACCCATCCTAATTCCTCTAGTAGTTCACGGTGCAAACATGCATCTTTTGTTTCATCACCTTCCATACCGCCACCAGGTAAAAAGTAACGGTCTCCTTTTTGGATAACAGCAACCTTTGAAGAAGATGAATGGAAAATAATCGCATAACAACTAGGTCTTAATACATAATGAACAGTAGATTTTTTTTGAGCCAAACGTGAGTTTTGAAATCATAAAACACGACCTTTCTCTATAAAATACATAAAAGGAATATTAAGGTAAACGAAGAATGATATAAGTATAATCTTAATAGATTGGAGTGGTAACAACATGATAAATCGAAAATGTTCAAGATGTAAAGAAATAACAGGTGCATTGCATGGGGGTAAAAAAATAAAGGAAGAATTTTTGTGTGAAGATTGTCTGCAAAAAGGAATTGCGAACAGGGAAATCGAATTATCAGAAGTGGAGAAAGAACAAACTTCGTATCTTTCTATAAAAATATTAAAAATAATGAGTGTGATTTATTTAATAGGATCAATTTTAATGGCTTTTTCTGCTGGATCGCTTATACATAATCCAGGATTTGGGGAAGTATCAATTTCAGGATCAGGTGCAGTTGGTGTTATTATTATTGGATCCATATTCCAGTCTGTTCTTGTATTTTGCGGGATTTGGGTATTCATTCTATTAGTAGAAACCGTAATTAAAATATATGAAAAAATGAAGTGAGTGAGAGGGAGAAACATATGCAAGTAAGAAACATCCAAGGGGAAGATTATGTAAAGATTCATTCTGTTTTAAATGATTGGTGGGGCGGGAGAGATATGGCTGCTATGTTGCCAAAACTGTTCTTCGTTCATTTTCAAGAAACGAGTTTTATCATTGAAGAAGATGGCGAAACGTTAGGTTTCTTATGCGGATTCTTTTCACAAACATATAAAGATGAAGCATACGTTCATTTTATCGGTGTAAATCCGAAGTATAGAAGAAGAGGAATCGCATCGACATTGTATTCTTATTTCTTTGATGTTGCTCGTGCAAATAATCGTAAAGTTGTAAAAGCAATTACGTCACCAATTAACAAAAAGTCGATACAGTTTCATAAAGAAATCGGTTTTCGAATTGAGGCCGGGGATGATGAGATAGAGGGTGTATCGGTACATACAAATTATGATGGGAACGGCGGTAGTAGAGTTTTATTTTTGAAAAATGTGTAAAAGTAGGGGGTGTTGAACAGAATTTTCGTAAAATCATCTTATCAAAAAGGGGATCTATATGAATTTTGAAAGAGATAGATATTTTTTAGAGATGGCATTAGAAGAAGCTGAAAAGGCATTAAAAGAAAATACGTATCCAGTAGGAGCAGTAATTGTTGATGAAAATAATAAGGTCATTGCAAGAGGAAGAAATAGAGTACATTCTCAAAAAGATATAACAGCTCATGCAGAGATAGATGCTATTCGTAATGCAGGACAAGCGATGTTTAATGCAAAAATAAAAAATGAGAGGTTTACTATTTATAGCACGTTGGAACCATGCCCAATGTGTACAGGTGGTATTTTATTTGCAAAAATACAGAGAGTGGTCTGGTTGCTAAATGATGACTTAGGATTTGGTGGATATAAAAAAATAAAAAACGCTTCAGTTTTCGAAGGGAAATTTAATAGAATCGAAATGGTGGAAGAACCGTTTGTAGATTTAAAAATGAGACAAATAGAACTTATGAGACAATGGGAGTTAAACCCAAACAATATTATTAACTTGCGTAGGGCTATAAAAAGATAGTGAAATTATATCAATTTAACAATAAAAAATGGAAGAATTTATTACTAATAGAAAGCCGTCCTACAAGTATTCTAGGATGGTTCTTTTTGTGTGAGGAGATAGAAATATGGAGAGTAAACAAAGCAGAAATGAATACTTACAACGCATCTATAAAGTGCAGGATTATATAGAATTACATATAAATAATTCACTTTCAATTGAAGAGTTAGCGAATGTAGCAGGATTTTCAAAGTTTCATTTTCATCGTATTTTTAAAGGTATAGTAGAGGAGCCATTATCACGGTATGTAAACCGATTAAAATTAGAAAGAGCAACATATCTACTTACATATCGCACAGATATGACGATTACGGATATCGCTTACCATTTTGGTTTTACAGATTCAGCAGTTTTCTCCCGAACATTTAAAAATTATTACGGTGTAAGTCCGTCTCAATATCGAAACGACAATAGCAAGAATTGCAAAGACGTAAGCGGAACTTCTCAATACAATGAGTGTAAGAAGGTTCGAGGAAATGTTGAGATTGTATCAGCAGACGATATACACGTCGCGTACATAAGGCATATCGGTACATATGAAGAGTTAACGATTGCTTTTCCAAAAATGATAGAGAAACTATTTCATTACGCATTGAAGCAAAACTACCATGTATTCGAGGATACGAAAGTATTAACCATTTACCACGATCATCATGAATTTACTGAGGACGATCATTTAAGAACGAGTCTTTGTATAACAATTCCGAATGAGTCTGCAGTAGAAACGAACGACATTGGAATAATGGTAATACCTTCTGGAAAGTATGCGGTAGGTCATTTTGAAATATTCCAAGATGAATATAAAGGAGCATGGGATTTCTTATACGGTGAGTGGCTTCCAAATAGCGGATATAAACCGAGAGATTCGTATCCTTTTGAAATGTATAAAAATGACCCAAGGAAACACCCGGAAAATAAACATATAGTTGATATATATGTACCTATCGAACCTTTTTAATCATTGATAAAGGGGGAAGAACAATGCAAACTGCTGAAAAGCTAGATTATATTATAAAAGAAGAATACAAAAATATTAATGGTATGTTAGTAGTGCAGAGAGGTAATGTTGTTTTTGAAAATTATTATAATGGTTACGGTCCAGATGATGCATTTCATATAGCGTCAGTTACAAAAACAATTATTTCTGCGTTAATTGGACTATGTGTAGATAAAGGGTATATAAAAAGTGTTGATCAAAGAGTAATAGAATTTTTCCCGGAATATAACGTTAAGTCATCTGAAATAACAGTACGACATCTTCTTACGATGACAGCTCCACATCCTTTCGTAGACTGGCAGGAACCGTTAGAAGAACTATGTACGCAACAAGATTGGGTACAGTATACGATAAATAGGATAGGAAAAGGCGGAGAAATTGGGACTTTTAAATATTCATCTGCAGGAGCTCATTTATTATCAGCAATCATAACGAGCGCAACAGGAAAAAATGCGCGTAAATTTGCGAATAAACACTTATTTCAGCCACTAGGCATGAGAGCAATTCCAAACTACAATATGAAAGCCTTTGGATTCGATGACTTATTCGGAAAAGATGTGAAAGGATGGGTTCACGATCCAAATGGTATTTCGACAGGTGGCTGGGGACTTACGTTAACAGCTAGAGATATGGCTAAGTTTGGACAGCTGTATTTGAATGAAGGTATTCATAATGGAAAACAAATACTATCAAAATCATGGATAAAAGAATCGATAACAATGAACGAAAATCAATATGGTTACTTATGGTGGTTACGAGAAGAGGATGGAATCTTTTCATACTGTGCAATGGGCGATGGTGGGAATATGATTTGCTGCGTACCAGAGAAGGAACTGGTGGTAGTGATTGCTTCTGAAGTCATACCGAATGCAGAGGATAGATGGAAGTTAATTAAAGAGTGCATACTTCCTTATTTAAAAGATTAATATAGTTATTTTTATAAAAACAAGAATGAAAGGTTTAGTTAAACTTGTTTTGTTCTTCATGATAGAAAAAAGTGTTGTATTAACTAAGATTAGAAAACTTCAACACCTATACGATTATTGAATAGGTGTTGAAGTACTTTATAATTTGTTTAGGTACTTTTAACTTTTCGATGTATTAGATACATCATGCCAAACACAATTACCAGCAAGATAAATTTAATTAATTTCATTAGGCTAATATCCCATTTTGTTTCTACTCCATCTGTTAAATAAAATACATTAAACATACCATGTAAAATTGCAGGTGTTATCACAGAATGGCTATACTCTCTCGTATACGTCAAAATTATAGATAATATAAATAATAACGAGATATAGCTTAATATACCTACAAACCATAATTCATAGTTTTTATAAAAGATTGATACTGGTAAATGCCATAAAGACCAAAGCGATGCAGTAATGATTGCTGTTTGTTTTAATGAATATTTTTTTCGTAAATGGTAATGAAAATTTCCACGCCATATGATTTCTTCTAAAAATGCAGAAAAAGCAGCAATTGTAAGACCAATGAGTAGGAGAAATCTCAATTCATTATAATGATTAAATAAGAATTTTATATTATAAATATAAAAATAGAAATGCAGACATAGACCTAGAAGTATTGGGAATAAAATGGAGAAAATCAAAGTTCTTATTTTTGGACGTGAAATTCCAAATCTATGAACTATTTTTTGTTTTTTATATAATTTCTGATATAAAATAGCAGCTAAAAGTGGAATAACCATCGTAAACCCTAAATAATTACGACCATTTTCTATGTTCAGTAAGATGATATAAATAAGTGATGTGAGAAGATAAATACATAATGTTGAATGATAAATTATGTTTCTATTCATATTGTTCACCTACCTAAGTATGTATAAGTGATTAATCAAATATCGGATATTTTAATTATATATGAAATGGAAATTACATATGTTGAACTTGTAGAAAAAGTTAGACTAACCCCGTAACTTTTCACAGCAAAAAATCGTTTAACACAAGAAAGGATTTTCAATCACGAATGGGGGAGAACTATGAAGATTCTAATTCTAGGTGGTACAAGATTTTTAGGAAGAGCTTTTGTAGAAGAAGCTATAAAAAGAGGGCATGAAGCTACATTATTTAATCGCGGAACGAATAAAGAAATTTTTCCTGAAGTAGAGCAGTTAATCGGTGACAGAAATGATGATGTTTCAAGTTTAGAAAATCGAAAATGGGACGTTGTCGTAGATACGTGTGGATTTTCTCCGCATCATATTAGAAATGTTAGAGAAGCATTACATGATAATATAAAGCATTATATATTCATCTCAAGTCTTTCTGTATACAAAGATTGGATTCCGCCTCATATAAAAGAAGATTATTTATTACAACCGGAACCAACGGGTGATCAAATAAGGGCTGTGGAGAATGGTGAAGTTTCTCCTTATGAGTATTACGGTGCGCTGAAAGTATTATGTGAAAAAGAGGCAGAGAAGTATTGGCCAGGGCGTGTTTTACACGTAAGAGCAGGACTTCTTTCAGGAATTTTTGATTATACAGATCGGCTTCCATACTGGATTGGGCGTGTAGCAAAGGGAGGAGAAGTGTTAGTTCCAGGAAGAAAAGACCGTCCAGTGCAGATAGTTGATATAAAAGACGTTGCAAACTGGGGACTAAACATGGCAGAAAACAATAAAGCAGGTACATTCAATGTTACAGGTCCGAACTATGAATTGACAATGGAAGAGCTATTAAATACGTGTAAAAAGGTTACGAATAGTGATGCTGCATTCATTTGGGTAGATGAATCGTTTATGAATGAACATAAAGTGCAGCCTTGGACCGAGATGCCACTATGGCTTCCTGAAACTTTTTCATTAGAAGGTGAAACAAAGCCGTGGAAAGGTGGTTTTTCTATTTGTATTGAGAGTGCTGTTAAAGAAGGACTTACTTTTAGAAGCTTAGAACATACAGTTACAGATGTGTATGAGTGGATGAAGAGTGTGGACGAATGGGAATTAAAAGCAGGTATTTCAGTTGAAAGAGAGAGAGTATTATTAGAGAAGTGGTAAAAAGAAGAGTAAACTAGTAGGGTACTTTTAGAATGATTTGATTTTAAGGGATGGTATCATATATTATATTAATTTCTAAATTTAGTAGTTATTATGACTAGAAAAGCGTACACTTATCCATAGTGAAAGTGTACGCTTTTCCTTATTTATATTGCGATGGTGAAATACAGTCTAGCCATAATATGCCATCGTATTGTTCAATCGGCAGCAAAATTTCTTCGAATTCTTTAAGACCCCAGTGTCTTGCGGTAGTAGGAGTAAACATCCAAGATGTTTCAGGACGATTGCTTTCCCCTTTTAAATCAACAAATACATTAGGAGTTTGAGATTTTCTTAATATATTCTCGATACTTTGTTCAGCATGGTCTGTATCTATAGGGACTATTTTATTAAGATCACTGCTATCCCAACTCTTTCCGCTATATGCATACACGCCAATTGTGTACATTTGATTTTTTATCCGTTGAGGTAAATAATCAATCATATTCGGCGCTTTAAAATTATATTGTTGGGATTTGGTCCAATCAAGTATCATTTTTGAATTTTGTTTTCGGATATGATAGTTATGTCCCCATACAATGATTTTTTTATTTTTGTATTGAATATCACTTAACCAAGCTAAAGTTTGTCCCATCTTTTGATCTCGAATATAAAATGATAGATCTGTAGGTTTAAAGTTTGTTGGATAAATAAAGTTTTTTTCTTTTACAGCAGCATCTTGGAGTGTTTTAATTGTATCAATGCGTATACTAATAGACTTTTCTAATAGATTTACATCGTATGTATTTGATGGAGCTATCCTATTTAATTCGGCTTTATGTTGTTGAACAAACGTTTTAATTTTTTCATATTTCGCTATTACTTGCTGAACTTCTGCTTTATATTGTTCGTATGGGTACTCATTATCTTTAGATTCAATTTTTTCTTCTATATTAAGTAATTCTGTATGAGCATTTTCTATATCATTAGCAATTTCAGGATTAATTTTTTCTAACCATTCTTTTGCAAACTCAGGGAAATAAGAATACCACCTGAATTGAGCATCAAACCCTGTTAATATAAGAGGTGTTCCTTTTTCTTTTTGATCTTTTAAATATTGAAATAGCTCTAAAATTTCTTCAGTATGCCAAACACCGTATAAAGATTTTTTCATGGCTTGCAAAGCAGTTAATTGATCGAGGTTTTGATTTACAGCATTTGCTTCCGCAAATCCTGTTTCAAATGCAATAACATCATATCCCATTTCTTCATGTAAATACTTAATCATACGTACCTTTGATTGATTTATTTCCTTAGCCCCATGTGTACTTTCACCAAGTAGAACAATGCGATTATCCTTTACTTTTTCTTTTAAAAAGGATAAATCTTCATTTGTCTGTGCATTTGGTTCGTTTAATTTTTTTGCATTTTCCTTTATCCACTCTTCCCATTTTGGCTGATCTTTTGGTTTCTCTTCAGCAGAAATCACAGATGTAAATGCTGTAAAAGCAAGAAAAGAAGTAATCATTCCTATTTTCCATTTAGTAAACAC
Organism: Bacillus sp. CH140a_4T; assembly: GCF_008923725.1. Classification (GTDB taxonomy): domain Bacteria; phylum Bacillota; class Bacilli; order Bacillales; family Bacillaceae_G; genus Bacillus_A. The sequence continues at coordinate 401,376 of NZ_WBPF01000005.1, read as the reverse complement.
ATATTTCCCTCCCATGAAACAATATTGTTTTTACTGCGGTAGATATATCCAAATATCTACTATTCTTCCATATATATATTAATTGATAATTATAAAAGAAACAATATGAAAAATTAAGAATATTCAACTTGTTATTGTATGATGTAGATTATTATTTTTATTTATTACAACAAGTTAGTTAACAAAAAGTAATGGGTCAATAGTTAGAATAGTGGTTTTTATCTAAAAATATTGAAAGGCATGAGTGGATTTAGTAATCTTAATTTATTAATGATAGTGTGTAATTAGGTAAAGTGCTTGTGAAAATAGTTTTTTATTGTACTTACTTGCAATTACAATTGTTTTATCTCTTAATCCAATACTATGTAAAGGTGGTAAAAAGATAGTGGATCTAACATTTAAAGTAGAGGAAACATGTTTTAATTACCGAGTCGGAGCAATTTGTAAACACGATAATAAAATACTCATTCTGCAAGGTGAAGGTGAAGATTTTTGGTATGTACCAGGCGGAAGAGTGAAAATGCTAGAAAATAGTGAAGAAGCGTTAAAACGAGAGCTTGCTGAAGAGTTAGCGGTTCCTATTGAGATAAGGAGATTAATATGGTCAGTAGAAAATTTCTTCACACTTTCTGAACGAAAGTTTCATGAAATTAGTTTTTACTATGAAGTAGAGCTGAAACAATTACCTGCAAATGGAGCAGACAAGTATATTCTTGAAGAAGAAGGTAGAACATATTTCTTTAAGTGGGTGCCTGTAGAAGAATTACATATATATAACGTACAGCCAGCGTTTATAAAAGAGAAAGTAAAGCATGTATTAGTTCATACAGAACATATCGTTTTACAAAAGTAAATGTATGCGGAGGGGATAAGGTGAAGGGAACTAAAAAAGAAATTCTTATAGAAGGAAAAGTAATTCCATATACATATATTGAAAAAGGCTCTCATACAGTTTGTTTTATGTTCTCAGGTTCAGGATACAATTATGATAAACCTTTATTTTATTATGCGACGATGCTTATGCTCGAAAATAAAATAGATGTAGTACATATTCATTATTCTTATGACGAACAAGTAATGAATAAACCGATGGAAGAAGTAACAAAAATAATGATGGATGATGTTAATCCTTTAATAAAGGAAGTATTAAAAGGTGAGCAATACAACCAAACAATGTTTTTAGGGAAGTCACTCGGAACCATTCCGATTGCAAATGATTTAATGAAGAGAGAAGAGTTTTTACAGTCAAAAATGATTCTACTTACACCTTTGCTTACTTTTGATTCGATTTTTAATTCTATCTTACAGAGTCATCACGAAGGGCTGTTAGTAATTGGAGATAAAGATCACCAATACAATTCAGGTCAAATTGATCAGTTACATAAAACGAATTTACAGATTGAAGTTGTCAAAAACGCTAACCATTCTGTAAACATTGGCGAATTTAAAACAGAGAATTCAATTGAAGCAATAGCAAATATAATGAGAAAGCTGAAAGAAGTTGTTAGGACAAACTAACCTATCAATACATGCAGAAAGAGGTGCAATTTGCACCTCTTTTTTTATTTAATAAGCCTTCAGCACATGAAGTAAATAATCTTTACGATTCAGCGGATTATAATCAACACGTTTTCGAATAGGGAAGGGAGCCTTCAGTTCTTTGTAACCAGATGGCTTCGTTGTAAATATACCTTCTCCTTCTGTAAATGAATGAAGCATTCGCTTAAAATGCTCTGTTTTCGCAACAGGTAATGACCCTGATAACTGGTAAGAAAAATTGTGTAATATAGGCTCGCTAAAAGTTGCTGGAATAGCAGCTAATTTATACATTGCGGTACTAATTGCATGTTCCGGTACAGTTAATTCAAATTCATTAATTGGTTCATATACACATGTTTCGGTTTGCTTTAAAGCATCCATTAAAACGAGTGGTGTTAAGTTTCTAAAGTCACTCGCTGTTGTAACAGGACTAGCATAACCTGTATGGGTTAACGTGACGATAATGTCCGTAACTTCCCATCCGTACAAACCTTGTTTTAACGTTTGAAATACAGTATCTTCAATTGCTTTATGAAATGCTAAAGGCAGTGATCCAAGTTCAACACCTAACTTATATGTTATGCCAGAATTAAGTTCACCACGTTCGATTTTAAAACCAATTGTTGCGTAAAATGGATTCGCTTTTTCGCCCATTACTTCAACGCTATTCCCTATGCCAATCGGTTTCTCAATACATACAACCCGCGTATTTGAGAAAGTAACTTGCAAATTATATTTCTCCAAAAGAGTTGTTTCAATTACTTCTTTTTGTACTTCACCGAAAAGGCGAATATATAGTTCATGATGAATATCATCTTTCCACACTTTTATGAGCGGATCTTCTTCACATAGCTCCATAAGTGCAGCGTATAGATCATGAATTCGTTCTTTTGGTAATGCTTCAATAGCAGCTTCCATTTGTGGTTCCGCAAAGTGAATATCTTTTATATAATGAGTTCGTTCACCGATAATATCACCAATTTTAATATCATTCAGTCCCCACACTTTGCAAAATTCTCCGCTAGGAACGGTAGAAGTTTGTAAAGTATCTCCAATATGAAACATGCACATTTTTTTTGTTTTTTCCTTATGTGGTAGAGACTCTCCACGCTGTATATCAACATATTTTCTAACTTGTAAGTTACCAGAAAAAACTCTTACATATGCAATCTTTTCCCCAGAAGATTCACGTTCAATTTTAAACACAACACCGGATAATACTTCATTTTCTGCCGACTTATTAGCGGGAATTAAGTCTGAAATATTTTCGAGCAGTTCAGTTACACCCATACCTGTCATGGCTGATCCAAAAAAGATAGGGAACACATTTGCTTGTGCTATTTGTGTAATGAGTTTTTCTCTTAATAATGTGTCCGGTACGATTTCGTCATTTACATATGACGCAAGTAATGATTCATTATATGGTGCTAACAGTTCCATACAAGCGTCATATGATTTGTATTCAATAATTCGTGCTTCCTTTGTTCCTTCGTTTTCTACAGAGTAGAAAGGGAACGCTTCATTTGAAAGAACCTCTTTTATTTGCTTCATAACCTTTTCAGTATTTGCACCGCTACGATCAATTTTATTTACGAATAATATTGTTGGTATGTTTAGTTTCTGTAATGTTCGCATTAAAATTTTTGTTTGTGCTTGCACACCTTCAACGGCAGAAATAACTAAAATTGCACCGTCTAGAACCCGGAATGATCGCTCCACTTCAGCGATAAAATCAGCGTGTCCAGGTGTATCTATAACATTTACTTTTAAGTCATTGATACAGAAAGAAACGACAGATGCTTTAATCGTAATTCCGCGCTGCCTTTCTAATTCCATTGAGTCAGTTTGCGTATTACCACTATCAACTCGGCCAATTTCTTTAATCACATTCGTTTCATAAAGAATACGCTCAGTCAAACTCGTCTTGCCAGCGTCTACGTGCGCGACAATTCCTATATTTATTGTTGTCATATGTGAATATCCTCATTTCATTTTCCATTTTTGTTTCCTCATTTCTATTTGTGTATTGCCGCATTCCAATCACTCTCCAGTCATTTAAATTAGTACTATTATAGTGCAATTAACCTTTTTTGTAACGCGACAAAGCGCCTTAATTTGGAAAAAATATAAATAAAACAAAATGCTTGCATTCTAAATCGATATAGATTATATTAATTGACATATCAACTATTGATACATCAAACGTTTTATTTTTGTATGTAAAGGAGGGATAGTTTGACAAGTTCATGCTCAAAAGAAGCGATTATTTTATATAAATTACACTTTCTAAATAAAGAAGTAAGTTCGAAGTTTGAAGGGTGTACGGGTATGAGCCAGTCTCGATTAGAGCTTATACTTCAGTTATATGAAGTAGGTGAAATTAGTCAAAAAGCACTTCAGCAAGAAGTGAATATTGATAATGCTGCGATTACAAGACATTTAAAGCAGCTTGAGGCAAATGAAATGATTGTAAGACGTAAAAATCCAGACGATAACAGAATTACGCTAGTTTCTCTTACTGAAGAGGGACGAAATAAAATTCAGGCATTTCAAGAGGAAAAGGAACGTTTTGCAGCGTCAGCGTTTAAAGGGTTAAGCGAAGAACAGCGCGATAATCTTTTAACTATGTTAAATCACATTCAAGAAAATATAAAAGAACTATAAAAAGGGAGAATACAACTATGACTAACTCAGTAAAAACAAATGATTTTAACGAAATTTTAACAGGACGTCGTTCAATCCGTAAATACGACACATCAGTGAAAATTAGCAAAGAAGAAATGACAGAAATTCTTACAGAAGCAACACTTGCCCCATCATCTGTGAACATGCAACCATGGAGATTTTTAGTAATTGAAAGTGACGAAGCGAAAGCAACACTTGCGCCACTTGCGAAATTTAATCAATCTCAAGTAGAAACATCTTCAGCGATGATTGCTGTATTTGGTGATTTGAACAACTTTGATAACGCAGAAGAAATTTACGGTACAGCAGTAGAGCGCGGTTTAATGCCAGCCGAAGTAAAAGAAGATCAAATGAAAAAACTTTCAGGTTACTTCTCAATGGTTACACCAGACGTAATGAAAGATACAGTACTAATTGACGGTGGTCTTGTAGCAATGCAATTTATGCTAGCAGCTCGTGCTCACGGTTATGACACTTGTCCAATTGGTGGTTTTGAAAAAGACCAAATCGCAGAAGCATTCGGATTAGATAAAGAACGTCACGTACCAGTAATGTTAATTTCAATCGGAAAAGCTGCTGACAGTGGATACCAATCAGTTCGTCTTCCAATTGAAAAAGTTGCTGAGTGGAAGTAATTTTATCAATACGGAAATAAGTGAGATATGAGAGGGGAAACACCATGATTATTATTCACGCAATATTTCAAGTAGATCCAGCAAAACAACAATCATTTTTAGAAGAAATTCAGCCACTACTTCATGGTTCAAGAGAAGAAAGTGGAAATGTATCTTACGACTTATATAAAGATACCGAAAAAGAAAATGTATATACGATGGTAGAAGTATGGAAAGATGAAGAGGCAGTTGCGAGTCATAATACGAGTGAACACTTCACAACTTTCGTTAGTAAAGTAAAACAGTTTTTAACTGCTCCTCTTGATATAAAAGCTTATAATGGAGAGTTAGTAAAATAATTTGGTGAAAAAGATACCCTAAGCGTTTGCTATGGGTATCTTTTTTTATTTTCATACATTACTTTTTCCCATCTGGTCGTCTAATTTTGAAAGTAAGTATTTCGTAAGGAATGGATAAGAAAAAAGAGAGTTTTATCATTTAGGATGAAAGTATAACTTGAATCAATACGATATGAATAAAGGAGAGAAAGCCTTATGAAAAAATGTTATTCCATTAAGTTAGCAAGTTTGGCAGTTTTATTAGCGGGTACTACTTTATTCACACCAGGTTTTACTGTGAAAGCAGAGTCTACTCAAAATATTTCTAGTTCGTCACAAGCACATGATCAAAAGAATCGGAATGGTTGGAAACGAGTCATGCAGGAAACAATCCAAGTTGGAGCACCAGGGGTATTAGCTAAGACGTATAATAGCGGAAAAATTAGTAGTTATACTGCTGGTGTCGCGGATTTAAATAGTAAGCAACCAATGAAATCGGATTATCGCTTTCGGATTGGTAGCGTGACAAAGACTTTTACTGCTACGACTGTTCTTCAATTAGTAGGAGAAAATCGTGTGCAGCTTGACGATTCAATTGAAAAGTGGCTGCCAGGCCTCATTCAAGGAAATGGGTATGATGGCAATCTAATTACGATACGTCAACTTTTGAATCATACGAGTGGTATAGCTGAATACTTAAAGTCAAAAGATGCTGATATTATGAATTCGAAAAAAACGTATACAGCAGAAGAAATAGTAAAGATAGGACTTGCTCTACCTCCAGATTTTTCGCCAGGTAAAGGTTGGTCGTATTCAAACACAGGATACGTAATACTAGGAATGCTTATTGAAAAAATAACGGGTAATAGTTACGCAGAAGAAATCGAAAAGCGCATTATTGAACCTTTGGATCTATCAAATACGTTTTTACCAGGGAATTCACCTGTTATTCCAGGTAAGAATCATGCTCGTGGATATATGAAAATTGATGAAAAAAGTGAATTGAAAGATATGACGTATTATAATCCGAGTTTAGCTAATGCAGCTGGAGATATGATTTCTAATGCGGACGATTTAAATAAGTTCTTTTCATCCTTACTAGGTGGTAAGTTACTGAAGGAACGTGAGCTAAAAGAAATGCTTACTACAGTTCCTGTAGAAGGAAAAGGGGTTGGTGATGGATATGGTCTTGGAATCTACGAGACTAAACTTCCAAATGGTGTCTCAGTATGGGGTCACGGAGGATCAATTCCTGGGTTTATGACTTTTGCAGGCGGAGTAATGGGAGGCAAGCATACATTTGCTGTCAATGTGAACGCTTTAGGTCCGGTTGATATTCCTACACAGTTTAATAAAATGATGCAAATTGAATTTAAGAAATAGATGAATAGAATGCGAATAGGCTCCTGCTTTTAAGGACAGTATTAGCATTCATAGTATGACATCAAGTGTAATTTAATCGTATAGTTTAGTATAAAAAGGATGTCGGTTATACGACATCCTTTTTTATTGAGAATCATTTGTTTTGAATTCTGAAAATTGTTATTTTTGTAATCGTTTCATATAATGAAGGGTATAGGGATTATACAGGGGAGTTATAGATGAAGAATACTTTAGTTTGTTAATTATTTTTATTTTAATAAAAAATAGTAACTAGATGTGGAGTGAAATTCATTGGGAGAAAATCAGTTTAGATGGAGTAACAAGCAATTAAGAGAACATGTTGAAGTAATAGACGGTACAAGAAGTCCACACATTTTATTGAAAAATGCAACTTATTTAAATTCCTATATGCGCGAGTGGATGACAGCGCACATTTGGATATATAATGATCGAATTGTATACGTAGGGGAGCAGCTGCCGGGGCAATTAACGGAGTGTGAAGTTGTTGATTGCGAAGGAAAGTATGTCGTACCCGGTTACATAGAACCGCATGCACATCCATATCAATTATATAATCCTGAAACTTTAGCGAAGTATGCGATGCAGTTTGGGACGACGACTTTTATTAATGATAATTTAACTTTATTTTTCACATTACAACGTGAAGAAGCATTTCGTTTATTAGATGAATTTGAAAAGATTCCAGCGAGTATGTATTGGTGGTGTCGTTTTGATGGACAAACTGAATTGCAAAACGGGGAATCTTTATTTAATCGTGAAGAAATAATAGAGTGGCTTAAGCATAAAGCAGTTCTTCAAGGTGGCGAGCTAACAGCGTGGCCAAAGTTATTACATGGCGATGATGAAATGTTACATTGGGTGCAGGAAACGAAACGATTACATAAAAAAGTGGAAGGACATTTTCCAGGAGCATCTGAAACGACATTGGCGAAGTTAAAACTGTTAGGTACAGATTGTGATCATGAGGCAATGACAGGGCAAGAAGCTTTCGCTCGTCTTATGCAAGGTTACACGGTTTCCTTAAGAAATTCTTCAATCCGCCCAGATTTAGAAGTGTTACTGAAAGAATTGTTGGAACTAGGAGTAAAACAGTTTGATAGATTCATTCTTACTACAGACGGCTCACATCCTTCATTCTATGAAGGTGGAATGACAAACGTAATGATATCTACCGCGATAAAACAAGGAGTGCCAATAATTGATGCTTATCATATGGCAAGCTATAATATCGCTCGTTATTACAATATGGAACATGTACATGGCTCAATTGCGACAGGTAGAATAGCTAATATTAATATTTTGGAAAGTAAAGAAAATCCGGTTCCAATAAGTGTAATTGCAAAGGGGAAATGGGTGAAGCGTGACGGAATAAATAAAAATGAATCAGTACAAATAGACTGGAGTAAATTCAAAGTAACTCCATTATTATTAGACTGGTCTATAGAAAAAGAGGATATGATTTTTACTAATAAAATGGGCATACAATTATTAAATAACGTTATAACAAAACCATACACGACTGATATTGATTTAAACAGTGATGAACTTTCACTAGATCATGATGAGTGTTTTCTTATGATGATTGCTCGTGACGGTACGTGGCGAGTGAATACAGTTGTAAAGGGGTTTGCGAAAGAACTAGGTGGTCTTGCTAGCTCATATTCTGGTACCGGCGACATCATTCTTATTGGAAAGAATAAAGAAGATATGCTTACAGCTTTTCATAGAGTAAAAGAGCTTGGCGGGGGAATGGTAATAGCTGAAAAGAATGAAGTATTACACGAAATCGCATTACCATTGCTCGGGATTATGTCTAAGTTAAAAATGACTGAATTAATACAGGAAGAGAAACAGTTGGTGAAATTATTGCAAGAGCGTGGCTACGCGTATGACGATCCGGCATTTACCATTTTGTTCTTTTCTGCAACGCACTTGCCTTTTATACGGGTAACGCCTATAGGACTATATGACGTAAAAAGTAGTAAAGTACTAGACTCACCAGTGAATTTGATAAAGCAATATTAATATGAAAGGTCCTATAAAAGTCTAATTTATAGGGCTTTTCACATTGTTAGCATAAGAATATTATAAGCCTCAAATAATATAGTATCTAAATTATTTGAGGTGAAACGTAAGTATGAAAAAAATATTATACATTTTAAGCGTATTTGTATTATGTGTATCTATTCAACAAGTTGTACATTCTCAAACGGATGCACCAGAGTTAACTTCGGATTGTCTTGAAAAAAGGAAAATTCGAGATGACAAGCATGTGAAGAATATAATAAGTGATATTAAATCCACATTTAATTTAAATATTGATGAACATAGTTTTTGGGAAGTAAGTAAAAGAGACCTGGATGCGGCCCATTTGATGTATGGTGGAAAGGAAAATGATTCTTATTATAATTCGCTAACTAAAGTTTATGATAGTGGTGGATTTAGCGAGCAGCCCAGCTTATTTGTGAGGGCTCAAGAAGCATTTTTACTTTATAAAGAAAAAGATAATATCAATGTAATGAAACGCCTAAAACTAGATGTTGAAAAAGGGGAATGGCTCGTTGTAAAGACGAAAAAGAAGAAAGGGAAAAAAGTGAAATTCAAGCCGTTGCAATGTGAAAAAGATTATATGAAAAAGAGAAATGAATATCATAATCTAAAATGAAATAAAGGAATTTTAAGTGAGGAAAAATTCGTTAATAATTGCAAATGAAGTGGTAAAAATTCCTAGTAATTTCGCCATAAAAAAACGTCATTTTTTATTTTTGAAATGACGTTTTTTTATATACTTAAAGCTTTTGCATCGCACTTTCAATCCTCTTCACCAAATCAGCAGACACTTTATGAAAATACCCTAAAACAACCTTTCTAATATCAGCAGAGATAACTTTTAAATCACTAGCTAAGTTTTCAGCAAGATGTTCTTTTTCTATCGGTTTTAACTTCGCATAAAATTCACCAGGCTGCGTAAAGTCATCCTGTTTCGTAATAGAAGTTCTTTCAAGTTTACCTTCAACGTATCTTCCATCGCCGCTCGTTATTTGATTAGCAGGTGTCCAATTTCGTTGTTGGTTAATCGCTAATTTGCGGAATTCAGGTCCAATTCTTCTTCTTTGAGAATCGCTATAAATGTTAGCGCGCCCTTGCAGCATTTTATCATCTGATAGTTCTGCACCGTCTAGCAAATTAGAGGGGGAGAAGGCGACTTTTTCTACTTCTTCCATATAATTTTCAGGATTTTCGTTTAATACCAATTTGCCTACTGGTATAAGAGGATATGTTTTTTCATCCCATAATTTTGTATCATCTAAAGGGTCATAAGGAAGATGTTCTTCATCTTTCGGATCCATGAGCTGGACATATAATCCGTATTCCACTGGTTTACCATTTGCAATTGCATCATATAAATCTTTCCCACTATAATCAGGGTTTTCGGCAGCCAATTTATTCGCTTCCTCACTAGTAATGTATTGTACACCTTCGAATGGGTACCAATGATACTTTACATATTTGCGGTTGCCTTCTGTATTTCTCCAAACATATGTATTAACACTATGTCCTGGGATGTGGCGCAGACTTTTGGCCGTACCAGCATCAGAATATAAATGGACAACGAAATGAATGGATTCAGGTGCTTTAGCGACGAAGCTCCAAAATCTATTAGGGTCAAGTAAGTTATTTTTAGGTGAAGGTAACAATGCTTGAATCGTTTCAGGAAATCGCATTGGATCACGAACGGAAAAGACAGGGATGTGATTACATAAAAGATCGAAAATGCCTTCCTTTGTATAAAACTTTGTAGAAAAACCGCGTACATTTCTAGAAGTGTCAGGAGTGCCTTTCGTACTAACAGCTAATGAAAATCGCACCATAACAGGAACTTTCTCATTAGAATGTTGTAAAAAACTTAGTTTCGTATGTTCAGACATAGGATAGATCGTTTGAAAATAACCGAACGCACCAAATCCTTTTACATGAACAGGTCTTTCTAAAATTTTTTCGTGAATAAATTCTTGTAACGTCTCGTGAAGTACACTATCTTGCTTCTAGAACAGGTCCACGTGAACCAACTGTTTGAGAGTGAAGTGTAGCTTGTTCATTACGTTCTTCATTTGCATTAAGGCCTTTCCCTTGTAAAGATTTCCTCTGTTTATCATAGTTTTCATCCATTGATATAGCCTCCAAATCTTTTTTGTCCATTGTTACTAAATATGATTTCACAGCCTTGATTATGTATGACATGCAAAGTAGTAACAGACCGCTAGGTGAAAAAAACGTGCATGTAGTGGACCTGTTGAAATAGAAGAAATTATGAAAAAATGGATATCGAGAAGAAAGTTACTATTAAAATTACAATCTTAAAAATGAATTTATACATGACTTTATAGAGAACATAAATAAACAGGGAAAATAACTAGGAGGAATTTAAAATGTCGGATTGGTTTCAATTAGATAAAGAATATATGATGCCTACGTATTGTCGTACGAAGGTTGCAATAGAAAGAGGAGAAGGATGCAAGCTTTATGATGTGGATGGTAAAGAGTATGTAGATTTATTCTCTGGTGTGGGAGTGAACGTATTAGGATACAATCATCCGAAAATCGTGCAAACGACAATGGAGCAAGTTACAAAATCGTTGCATCTTCCATTTCATTTTTTAAATCCAGTTGCGATTGAATATGCAAAGAAATTAGTTGACTGCTCATTAAAAAAAGGAAAAGTCTTTTTTACAAACTCTGGTACGGAAGCGACAGAAACAACGTTAAAATTAATTGATAAATATAGATTTAATACGCATGAAGAACGTGAAGGAATTGTAGTGCTGAAAAATAGTTTCCACGGGCGAACATTAGGAGCACTACATTTTACGAGACAAGAAAGTGTATATCAAAATTTCCCTAAAACATCGATTCCGGTATATGAAGTAGACCGCGAGAATATAGAGCAATTAGAAGAAACAATAATTCATGAAAATCCGATTGCGATTATGCTAGAGCCGGTTTTAGGTAGCGGGGGGATATACCCTTTATCAAGTGAATATTTACATGGTGTTCAAAACTTATGTGAGAAATATAATGTACTACTTATCGTTGATGAAGTACAAAGTGGTATGGGGAGAACTGGTAAACTATTTGCTTATCAAAATTTCAATATTACACCGGATATTATTCAAATTGGTAAAGGAGCAGGAGGCGGGATACCGCTTGGCGGAATTATTGTTGGTGAAAAGTTATGTGATGTATTTGCACCGGGAGATCACGGCACAACGTTTGCTCATTCATCAATGGGAACGGCTTTAGGATTAACGGTATTAAACACATTAATTGACGATGGTTTAATGCAAAAGGCTTATGAAATGTCACACTATTTAAATGATAAATTGCAAGAAATTCAGAAAGAAAATACTTATTATATTGGGGAAGTACGTCATGCTGGCATGATGTTTGGAATTAGTTTGAATGATACAAATGAAAATGTGAAGAAATTACAGGTAGAGCTAATGGAGAATGGGATATTAGTTGATGTTACACAAGGGAACATCATTCGTTTACTTCCTCCATATATAATTACAAAAGAAGAAATTGATACATTTGTTAATGAATTTATCTCTTGTATACATAGTTTAGCAGCTACAAGTATTTAAAAAAGAAACTTATTTTTAATTCAAATAAGAAGAAAATAGGGGTAAAAAAATAAATTTTTATATTAAAATAAAAAGGTGAAAAAGGTACTCGTATAGCGCCTTCTTCAGCTTTTTTATTTTAATAAATTACTTAACCTTGGAAGCATCTCATTGGACAAATAATTAATTATGTGAAACAATAATAACAGATAAGGAGACGCTGATTTTCCTTAAGTGCTTCGAATTTATTTTATTCAATAAGAGAAGGTGTGCTTAAAGAAGTTAAATTAAATAAGGAGCTGTTTTATTATATGCAACAAAATAATGATTTAAATTTTGAACCTCAAGACGTTAATATTGTCAATCCTAAACAAGCCAGGAAAGCAGTAGTTGCTACTGGTATCGGGAATGCAATGGAGTGGTTTGACTTTGGATTATACGCGTATTTAGCGGTAATTTTAAGTCAATTATTCTTCTCAGGTGTTGATAATAGTGGATTGCAACTTGTACTTACATTTGGTACATTTGCAGCAGCCTTTCTCGTTCGACCAATCGGAGGTGTATTCTTTGGTAGAATAGGAGATAAGTACGGCCGAAAAATCGTGTTAAGTACTACTATTATTTTAATGGCACTTTCTACATTATTCATCGCATTACTACCAACCTATGAACAAATTGGTGTATGGGCACCAATACTACTTTTAGTTGCCCGAATGATTCAAGGCTTCTCTACAGGCGGCGAATATTCAGGAGCAATGGTTTATATCGCAGAATCTTCTCCAGATAAAAAGCGTGGTATACTCGGTAGTGGTCTTGAAATTGGAACACTCTCAGGTTACATTGCTGCATCGGTAATTGTTACCATTTTGACGTTATTGTTAACAGATGAACAAATGCTCAGCTGGGGCTGGCGTATTCCTTTCTTAATAGCTGCACCAATTGGTTTGGTCGGTTTATATTTACGCCGTCATTTAGATGAATCTCCCATCTTTGAAGAGATGGAAAAAGCACAAGAGGAATCTGAAGACAACGAACAATTTTCATTTATGGATATATTAAAATATCACAAAAAAGACTTCTTATTAAGCACAGTTATTGTCGCCTTCTTTAACATTACGAATTATATGATTCTTTCGTATATTCCTTCTTATCTAACTCAAGTACTTAAAGTCAAAGAAACAACTGGCTTATTAATTATTTCTATTACGATGGCACTTATGATTCCACTGGCACTTTATTTCGGTAAATTAAGTGATAAAATTGGTAATAAACGTGTCGTGCAAATTGGTTTACTTGGTTTAACAGTATTTGCAATTCCAGCATTTTTACTAATAGGTAATGGACATATTGCAGCTATATTTGCAGGTATTTTCATTTTAGGATTCTTCCTAAGTGTATATGAAGGAACGCTACCTTCATTATTACCATCACTCTTTTTCACCGATGTACGTTATCGAGCACTTTCGATCTCATTTAATATTTCTGTATCGATATTCGGTGGAACAACACCGCTCGTATGTTCATACTTAGTTCATGCAACCGGTAACCCGCTTGCACCGGCATTTTATTTAGCAGGAGTAAGTATTATTGGATTAGTCGTATTTAGTGTATTATTCGTTACAACTTCAGGACGTGCGCTTAAAGGTTCATATCCTACAGTTGAAACGAAAAAGGAAGCACACCTAATCGCTAAAGAAGACCCTGAAGAAACACTTTGGTGGCATGAAGAATCATTAGAGATTGAAGCAGGGAAGAATGCTTCAATTTAAAAATTAACGTAGAAGTATAGAAAGACTCCTATGAAAATAGGAGTCTTTCTGTTGTATTATTTCTTTCTTTTCTTCATACTCTTCTGATATGCATAGAGTTTATGGATTTCTTCCTTAAATTCATGCAAAAGTACGGTGTTTTCCTCATTTGAATAACGCACTGTATTATAAGCATTTATAATAATATGACTCTGAATATTTATATGCTCTTCACTATTTATTCTTCCTAACCATGCTTCAACAGTTTCTCCTCGTTTTCTATTTAAAGGAGGAGTTAACTTACTCTCAAGTTTGAAAATTTCTTTTCGAATTTCATTATGAGGCGGTTTGTTTCGTTTCAAACGTTTTTGGCTTATGCCTTCTTTATCAGTAATGATAGTAGATTCAAAGACAGGCATATTTGGTAAACTGAATTGTTTTCGTTTTTTTATTATTTTCCAAACGACGTAAATAGCGATGACTGTACAAACTAATATGGTAATGCTATTTATGAGAGTTGGATCAAAATCACGTTGTCCAAACTCATCCTTAATTTGAGGGTCTTTTAGATTGCCTTTATTCGACCAAAAATCGTCTGTTTCTTTTGATTCGGCTGCGGAAAATAACGGATTAATGGCGTATCCAAATCCTAAAGCAACTACTTGTACGGCGTAAGAAAAAAGAAGCCGAATGTATGGGAAAATAGGAATGAGAAAAGCACTAATTATTCCAATCGTAATAAGAGAAGCGAAACGTAATAACTGTTGATTACGATTTGCCCCAGTTAACCAAAATGTAATCATAATGTGTAAGACTAATAGTAATAGTTTCCACAAAGGTGGAAAGGGCGCATAAAATATAGTTGAAACACCAAACCATATAATACCGCCTAACGATTTTTGAACTGGATACCCAGGTCCAACTACATGTACGATAAAGAAGAAAAGCGGTAACATAATTGTGCCAAATAGAGAGAAAGGGAGAAAGATAGAACAACTGATTATTTGAGTAATTAACAGTATAACAAATCCTGTCGTTCTTTTTTTCATGAATTTATGGATTAGAAATACACCAATATAGCCTGTTGCTAAAAATATAGCAATACCGATGAATTCATCTCTTTCCGTTAATAACGAAAGGAGGAGCAGCAGAAAAAAGTCATTAACGTGATAGAGCCAAGTTTTCAAGCTTTTCCACCATCCCTTCGTTATTAATGAGAAACGTAGGCTGAGAGAGAAGAGGGAGTTCATTTCTCTGTAAACCAATGTATATCATTGTAGATGATCGTTCTCTTTTTCTCGTTACATAATGAATAAATCCTTGTTTAGGAAGTAACGTACTATCATCTGAAATACGCGCTAATTCCTCTAAAGATATTCCGTAATGTGTTTGCCCTTCGTTTAATGGTAAGTGCAGAGGACCACCTTCAGCTAATACACTAATAAATAATTCAAACGGTATTTGATGCTTCGTTGCGTATTGACAAATGTATGTTGCAAATGAAATAAGATCTTCTATATTATCTTTCCAACCAAACCCGCGATCAGCAGCTAATGAAAGACAAATCGTCCAACTATAATTTTTTACAGGTTCATATTGCTTCGCCTGTAATTCCTGCATTTTAGCAGATGCTTTCCAATGAATAGAACGGAAAGACTCACGTTCATAGCGTTTTACACCAATAATAGATGTTTCATCATTGTAAAAAGAAAAATTTGTTCGATAAGATCCTGTTAAAAGTTGCTGAAGTTCTTGCAAACCTGCTACTTCTTTAGGTGATGGATACACAATAATTTCAGTTCTTAATTTATCAAATACAGGTAAATGTACAGATAATAAATGAAAAGGATCTTTCAAAACACATTCGAATTGTTCAATTTGAAATACGCCACGCTTCGTTGCCGTCAATGTTAAATCCCATTTTTGTGCCGAATGAGCAGGTTGTGAAAACGGAAAAGAGAATAACGTTTTCGATATTTGTTCAATTCCTTGATCTTTTTGTGGTAGTAGTGACGGGTCTAAATGAAAATAACAAGTACCATTAACGAGTGGTATGTTTGCTCCATTTTTTAAATGAATAAAAAACTGTCCAGATTCATCAGGGAAAAGCCGAGTCGTTTGTTTCTCGTTAATCACTTGAAACCTTTTCTCTATGTATGCGACATATTTATAAATGAAAATTGCAAATAAATAGTAGAAGAAAAAGAAAAACATAATGATTCGTTGTGGCATAAAAAATGTAAATAGTATAGCGCCTGGGACGGTTAGTTGAATAATATGGAGTTGGAAAAATAACGGTACAGTTACAACTCGCTGTCCATTCATGCTTGCTCAATCTCCACTGGTACGTCAACTTCTTTTAAAATTCTTTGCATAATTTCATTTTTTGTCGTACGTAATGCGCCTTCCATCGATAAGACGATACGATGATTCCAAACAGAAGGAACTAAAAATTGTATATCTTCAGGCGTACAATATTCTCTCCCGCGTAAAAAGGCTAACGCTTGAACTGCGCGCACTAAAGCAAGTGTGGCACGTGGACTTACACCGTTAGCGATGTAATCATGATTTCTTGTAGCGTGAGCAAGTTTAATAATGTAATGTTCTAACGGTTCTGATACGAAAATTTCTTTTACTCGTTTCTGTGCTTTTAAAATGTCTTCTAAAGAAATAACAGATTTGACGCTTTCTAACGGTGTATCGTTACGGAAACGACGCATCATTTGTAGTTCATCTTTGGAATCAGGATAACCAATTGAAATTGTCATTAAAAAACGATCAAGTTGTGCATCTGGAAGAGGAAATGTTCCTTGTGATTCAATTGGATTTTGCGTCGCAATAACAAAGAACGGTTTCGGAAGAGGAGTAGATTGCTTTTCAAGCGTTACTTGTCGTTCTTCCATCGATTCTAATAAACTAGACTGCGTTCTAGGCATAGCGCGATTAATTTCATCCGCAAGCAAAATATTAGTCATAACTGGTCCAAGTCTTAACTCGAATTCACTCGTTTTCGGATTAAAATATTCAATACCTGTTATATCACTCGGAAGTACATCCGGTGTAAATTGGACACGAGAAAAATTACCACCAATACTTTTAGAAAGTGTTTTCGCTAGCAACGTTTTCCCAGTACCAGGCACATCCTCGAGTAATACATGTCCATCAGCAAGCAATGAAACGAGTAATAAATCTATAACATTTTCTTTACCGACAAAAACTGATCCTATGTTTTCTTTCAATTTATTTATCATATGTATCATTCCTTTCAAAAATATAAACGGATATTTCTATATTTTAACAAATTATTCAGAAAATTGATATGATTTTTTAATTCAAAGAAATAAATATCCAATTATTAAATTATACTTGCATATTTTGGAATGTAGTTATACAATATCGATATACGATGTATCGTTAGTCGATATATCAGGAAGCGATGTATCGGAGGTGGTTATAATGAATGCGAAAGCGAAAAAATATATTCCGTTAACAGAGGCGACATATTACATATTGTTATCACTAGTGAAACCAATGCATGGTTACGGAATTATGCAAATGGTAGAAGAGATGACAAATGGAGAAGTAAAGCTCGGTCCAGGTACTTTATACGGGAATACGACAAAGTTACTAAAAGAGAAGTTAATAGTTGAAGTGGCTTCTACAGATAGAAAGAAGTGCTATGAGTTAACGCCACTTGGTAGAGAAGTGTTAGAGCTAGAGTATAACAGGTTGCAGAGATCTGTAAGGAACGGGAATAGTATTTTAGGGGAGTGAATGGAAGATGGAGACTAAAAGGGTATTTAAGTTTTTTACGGCATGGAATTTAGAAAAAGAAGAAGCTTTTTTACGAAAGATGCACCAGCAAGGTTGGGCATTACAAAAATACAATTTAATGTATCAGTTTAAGAAAACTAAGCCGAAAGATGTAATATATAAAGCTGATTTTAGATTGGTTTATAGAGATTCGAAAGAACAACAACAAGAGTATTTCGAAATATACGAAATGTCTGGTTGGAAACGCGTAACAAGTTTCACAAGATGGAATTATTTTTGTAAAGAGGTAGAAGAGGTAAATGAATTACCTGATATATACTCAGAAAAGGAGACGAGGGTACAAAAGCTAAATGAGTTATTGCTATTCCTTGTTATTATATCAGCAAGTATATTACCATCAATGTATAACTTATTTTTAAGCCCGATGGAATCAAGAGTGCCAATTTGGGCGAAAGTTATGACAGGTCTTACAGGTTGTATGTGGATATACTTCTTTATAAGACTCTCTTGGAAAATTAAGAAATTAAAAAGTGAAATATTATAATAAAAAGTAGAGTTAAAAAGAAGTTGATGTTTTAGGGAAATACAAATACCGGGGGCAACTTCTTTCGTTTCTATATAATTGTATTTTTGTTCACTCTTTTTTATATAATAAAAATCTATATAAAGGCACAAAATTAACAGTTACGAAGAACCCAACCCGAAAATAATAAATGAAGAAAAAATGATTCATATCGAAGGTCAAAAAAATAAAAGATGACTAAAGAGGTGTGGGGTGTAACTTATAATAAGGAAGAAAAACATTTTTGATTAACATATTAAATCGAAAAACCCCCTACAAAAAATTGGTAGGGGGTAATAAAATTATTTAAGAAAAAGATTGATTTTGCGCAGGTTTAATAAATTGTTCTGGATTTTCAACGAGTCCGCATACAGCGCATTGGACTCTGTATGTTGGTCCTTGATAGGACATATGAAAAGCATTCATCGTTTCATTTGTGTATTCCTCTTCTACTTGACCAGTTTGTGGATTTAACTTGACTGGTTTTACTTGTTGTTCAAGAATATTAAAGCGAGTACGGTTTGTTTTACAGCTTGGACATAGCATTGGTTCCATATGTATACACCTCCATTTGTAGCATTTCTTAAACTCTTTAATTTTATGCAACCGAAAAAACTTTCTCAATATAAATAGGTGTTTAATGCATTTAAAATTCAGAAAAAATAAAATATAATAAAGGTACGAACTGGTTATGTCCAAACCAAATCTCCTGTTTTATGCCAATAAGCTGAGGGGCCGAGAAATCGGCCTCATTTTTTTGTGCTCGTTACTATAGGAAACAAGGTTTTTATGAGACATTTGTCGAAATTTTAGGGATGGATATAAAGGGGGATGTAAAATGAATTTAAAAATGAAGTATATCATTTTATATGTAGAAAAGTTTGAAGAATGTTTAAAGTTTTATAAAGATATTTTACAGTTATCTATAAAAGCAGAGCATGGTACATATATTGAATTTAATACGGGAACTACCATATTAGCGATGAATACCCGGCAAGACGTAAAAGAATTAACAGGATTACCACTTACAGAAGGCGAGTTACAATTTTCTCATTTTGAATTGGGATTCGTTGTCGAAAATGTACAAGAAACAATTGAGCAATTTAGAGGGCAAGGAATTAGGATTTTAGTTGAACCAATTGTGAAGCCGTGGGGACAAACAATTGCATACATTGCCGATCCAGATGGGAATTATATTGAAATTTGCAGTTCATTAGAATAGAAGGAGAAAAAGATATGGGGTTTCCGAAACTAGAAACAGAACGTTTACAATTAAGAGAACTAACACTGTTAGATGCAGAAACGATGTTCCGTTATTTTTCAAAAGAATCTGTTATACGTTATTTCGGAATGGATTCTTTCGAAAATATTGAGCAAGCGAAAACGACTATTCAAACGTTTAAAAATCGTTATGAAGAGGGAAGTGTATTTCGCTGGGGAATAGAGAAAAAAGGGACGGGCCAATTAATCGGAACGTGCGGATTTCATTTCATAAACAATCATCATAAGCGAGCTGAAATTGGTTATGAATTAGATGATACATATTGGAGACAAGGGTATGCAACGGAAGCGTTACAGGCGATTTTAGGTTACGGGTTTGAAACGCTGCAACTGATAAGAATTGCTGCTGTTGTATACGTAGAGAATAAAACTTCTCAAAAATTATTAAGTAAAGCAGGATTTCAAGAAGAGGGATTACTTCGAAAACATATGATTCAAAATGGATTTGCTCATGATACGATTTTATACTCGTTATTAAAAGAAGAATGGAAGAAACAATGAGTACAAATGAGCTTATAAATATAATGAAGAAACATAAACAAAATAGGTTCATTTTAGGTATAGATGGCTTAAGTCGATCAGGAAAAACAACATTTGTAACAAACTTAAAGGAAAATATGAAACAAGAAAGTATTCCGTTTCATATTTTTCATATTGATGATCACATAGTAGAGCGTAATAAACGATATCATACGGGCTATGAAGAATGGTATGAGTATTATTATTTACAATGGGATATTGAGTGGCTTCGGCAGAAGTTTTTTCAGAAGTTACAAAATGAAACAAAACTGAATTTGCCGTTCTATTATGATGAGAAAGACTCAAGTGAAATGAAAAAAGTACAGATCCCCATAGTAGGTGTAATTGTAATTGAAGGTGTTTTTCTACAGCGAAAAGAATGGAGAGATTTCTTTCATTATATGGTGTATTTAGATTGTCCAAGAGAGACACGTTTTCTTCGGGAGAGTGAGGAAACGCAGAAAAACCTTTCAAAGTTTGAGGATAGGTATTGGAAAGCGGAAGATTATTACTTAGCAACGGAATTACCGAAGGATCGTGCGGATTTAGTCATACAATGATTTAAAAATAGAAGGTGAACAGAATGAATATTTTATGGGATTTTGATGGGACATTATTTGATACGTATCCAGTCTATACAAAGATTCTTTCTCAAGTTTTAGGGAAGGAAATAAGTGAAGAAGAAATCTATACAAATTTAAAGATTTCATTTTCTCACACAATTGATTATTATAAAATATCTAAAAAACAATTAAGTGAAATTGAAGTATTAGAGAATCGTATTATGATAGAAGATATAAAACCATTTGAAAAAGTGGAAGAGGTTTTAAAGTTTGCCAATAAAAATGTAATTATGACTCATAAAGATAGAGCGGGGGTATTATCTATATTAAATCATTACGGCTGGGACAAATACTTCGTAGACATGGTTACAATTGACGATGGTTTCCCCCGAAAACCGAACGCTTTATCTTATGATCATTTGCATAAAAAGCACAATATTGATCTAGCTATTGGAGACAGGGAGTTAGATTTAATACCTGCAAAAGAATTAGGTATTTCAACATGTATGTTTCAAGGGAATTGTGATGTAGCGGACTATTCTTTATCACATTACTCGGAATTTTTTAAGATAGTGATGGATAGAGAGGTTATTTTATAAAAAATTAAATAAAACCTCTACTTTCAAGCAAAAAGTAGAGGTTGTTTTCTATGCTTTATAAAAACAATAGAAAATTAATACTTTCAAGAATTTAGAAGGGGATTGGTATAACGATTTGAATTATATATTTATAGATAAATCTATAAATAAAAAGATTTCTATAAAGCGAGTGATTACATGAGTATTTTCATTTTAGAAGATGATGTCATACAAGCACAGCAAATGAAGCGGTTAGTTGAAGAGATTTGCGAGAAATATATGTTGCCTTTTGATTTTATTGAGGTAACTAGTAAAAGCGAAAAGATCATTACTAATATTCCTAAGGCGACTTATGTCCCAATCTACTTTTTAGATATAGAGATTAAAAGGGAAGAACGGAAAGGTTTACAAGTGGCGCAAGAAATAAGAAAGTATGATACGCAAGGGATTATTGTGTTTGTAACGACACATTCTGAATTTGCACCTATTTCATATCAATACATGGTATCAGCTTTAACTTTTATTGATAAAGGGTTGCCACACGAGGAGAGGCGTAACGTTTTTGAACAATGTTTACTTCAATATGAAGCGCGTAATAAGCATATTATTCCGTCCGATGATTTTATCGTTGAAAATAGTAATGCGACTGTGCGGGTTCCGTTTCATGAAGTTGAATACGTTATGACCGATGAACCACACCGTTTAGCGTTAGTGACGTTAGATAGAATCGTTTATTTTTACGGGACTTTAAAAGAAATTGAATTAATAGATGAACGTTTATTTCGTTGTCACCAATCATATATCGTGAATATGAAGCAAATGTCTTCTTATGATGCGAAGCAGAAAATGATAGTTTTAAAAAGTGGGAAACGCATTCCAGTATCACGGCGTTTAGTGAGTAAAATACGTAATATGTTAAAGGGTGAGATGTAATGTATATTTATGATTTATTTGCAATACTGCTTACTAGTATGAGCCATACGTTTTTATACATTCAATTAATCCGGTACAATAGGTTGTCATATAGAATGTTAATAGCTTTAAGTTCGGTATTTATTATTTTACTTGCTATTGTCGTAACAGTAACGAGATACCCAGAATTGAATAGTACCATTGTGTTGTTTCTAATAAGTTTAGGACTAATGCAAAATGAATTGAAATTGAAGCATAATGTATATTTTGCACTAGTGAGCATGGTTATAATAACATTAGTGAAAATGTTGCTTTTCGATTTAGGAATGAAAATCTTTATGTTAACGCCATTCAATTTATATTTATGGACAGGTAGCATGATTCATCTTATCGTATCGACACTTACTTTTATCGGTATTCTATTAGCTCGCAAAAGAATCCGAAAAATTGCTCAATATATAGTAGGTAGTCCGCTATACTATGTAACTTATATTTTATTAATTGCTGGATTTATTATTGAACTAATCTTAACTCAGCCATCTTCTGCATTATTAGCACAATTAAATCAACAATACAGTGAAGTAAGTTATATTTCAGCGATTATTGTATTTTTATTATTACTAATCATTGTGCTAATAAGCTCACACTTATCGAAAGAAAAGTTACGAGAAGAGCACGAAAAACGTTTAGATAAAGAGTTATTAGATTATGTAGAGAAATTAGAGGATATGCACGATGAGCTTGCTAGTTTCCGTCATGATTATATGAATGTATTACTATCGTTAGAAGAGGGCATACGTACAAAAAATGTGAAGGAAATTGAGCAAGTGTATTATGAAGTTATAGCCCCTACGTTAAAAACAATAAATGATCATGAACTTGATATTGCGAAATTATCTCGCATACATATTCCTGAAGTGAGAAGTGTATTAAGGGCGAAAGTTGGCACTGCCCAGCAGCAACAAATAAAAGCAATGCTTGATATACCTGAGAACATTGAAAGTGTTTCGATGCCGATTATTTCATTTATTCGCATCATTTCAGTTTTAGTAGACAATGCAATTGAAGAAGCGGTGCATAGTGAGGAAAAGATATTGCAAATCGCATTCTTTGAAATGGATTCACGACAATATTTTATCGTCCGTAATAGTTCAAAGAGTGAAGCGATTGATTTGCAAAAAATTTATGAGAAAAACCATTCAAGTAAAGAAGGAGCTCGAGGATACGGGCTATTCTCGTTAAAACGGATTATGAATAAAACAAATAACGCGACCTTAGAAACAACTTATATACGTCCGTATTTCACCCAAACCTTCATCATAAATGACCATTTATGATGAAAATAAAACCGAATAAGAAATAACTACATACTTTCTTCACTCGTTTTTATACACTTCAAGTAAGAGGTGAAGCGAGATGAATGGTCTTATTTTTACAACGATGATTAGCTTTGGTTTACCGCTTATAGCACTTTTCTATGCTTTTTTGAAGAAACGCTATATTCCATATATGTTAGGTGTATTGGCTTTTGTTGTATCACAAATATTGATCCGCATACCAATACTGAATTATTTAAATGGAAATAGCACAGAATTTCAAATGTTTTCTGTTATGCAGCCTGTGTTATTTGTAATTTTACTTAGCTTATCAGCTGGAATTTTTGAAGAGATAGCACGTTTTATTGCAATGCGTTATTTTATGAAACAACGAGATTGGCAGTCTGGTTTTTTATTTGGAGCAGGGCATGGTGGTATTGAGGCTGTGTTGCTAGTTGGTATTCCGGTAACATCCCTATTATTGTCACAAACAGTCATTCAAAATGGTGACAGTTATTATTTCGGCGGCATTGAGCGCATCTTCGCGATGGTATTGCATATTGGGCTTTCCTTCATTGTATTGCAAGCTGTCGTCCAAAAGAAATTCCGTTATGTTGTATATGCAATTCTCATCCATGGGACTGCAAATACATTAGCGGGCATTATATCGCTATATGTACAAGGGAAAAGCGGAATCATTATGTCAGAAGTTTCAATAGCAATCTGTGCTTTACTCGTTTTTAGTTATAGTTTCATTTTAAAAAGAAAGGGTGTATGAAAATGAGAAGAATATTACTTATTATTATAAGTGCTATCGCGGCGTTCGCGCTTGCAGCATGTACCGGTAATAAAGTAGATGAAAGTACGGAGAAAAAATTTATTCCGAAGGCGGAAGAAATTGTATCATTATTAAATGAGGCGAAGTATAAAGACGTGCATGACAAATTTGATAGTAAAATGAAAGCTGGATTACCAGAAGAAAAAATGAAAGATCTTACACCTGTAATTGAAAAAGCCGGTACGTTCAAAAAAATTGAGAAAAAATCGATTGAAGAAAAAGATGGTTTATATACTGTTATTCTTGTAGCGAAGTATAGTAAAGAACAACGGACATTTATTATAACTTATAATGACAAAGAGGAAATAGCAGGTTTATTTATTAAATAAAAACAGGTGCAGTGGAAGTTACCGCTGTACCTGTTTTTTAAAAAAAACAAATTATGGTTATTTGTGCTATTATGACCTCATAGCTATAGAGAAGGGGTGGGTTAGTATAAAAACTGAAATAGTTCTTAAAAAGAAGTACAGTATAATAAGCTACATATCTTTACTCATCGGAATTTTATGTTTTCTGTTCGTTTTTATAACGCCAACAAGGATAGCCAATGCAGGTAATATAGTGGGAGATTATATTACAGTTGCTCTCACAGTTGCGGGTATCATACTTTCTGTCATTACGATGACGAAAAAAAACGAGAAGAAGGGAATTGCTATTCTTTCATTAATACTGTCCTTATCATTCTTTATATTTTGGATTATTGCGATTATTTTAGTTTTGACTGGTCGAGTTAGTTTTGCACCATAATAGCGAAAAAAAGAGTCCTTCATACGAGAAGGACTCTTTTTATTCGCTTTCTTCTGGTTGATATTCTAAAATATCCCCTGGTTGGCATTCTAACGCTTTACAAATAGCATCCAAAGTTGTAATTCTAATTGCTTTTGCTTTTCCATTTTTTAAAATAGAAAGGTTAGCCATTGTAATTCCAACCTTCTCTGAAAGTTCAGTTACACTCATTTTTCGTTTCGCTAACATTACATCAATATTAATTATTATTGCCATGTTATTCACCTCAGACCGTTAAATCATTTTCTGATTTTATATCTATCGCATCTTTTAAAAGTCTTTGGAGAACGGCAGCAAAGACTGCGATTACCATTGAAGCAAAGATTAGGATCATACCTATTATAATAATACCTGGTGCATCATCTCTCTCCGCTACGAGATAGAAGAGTGGCATACCTAATACGTATAATACACTAATTGTAACAGCACATTGTTTTATCTTTTTTAAAGCTCTAACAGATAATTTGGAGAAGGCGCTACCCTTGTCAATGTAGCTTACAAGTTTAAAGGCTTGATATAGAGCAAAATAGAAAGGTATCACTGTTGCATATAGATTGATTAAAATAAGATATTTTATATATGCAATACCCGGGTACAATTCTGCTGCATAATTCCCGATATTAGGAATTAAAAATATGCACAAAGCAAAAACAGGAATCCCCATAAGGATAATAGCTGTCTTTAAAAAGAGTGTTGATCCTTGTTTCATATAAAGCACCTCATTTTTAAATTATCTTTTTAATTTAACATGAAATTTATCGTTTAACAATAAATTATTATTTATTCTAATCGGATTTTTATTGAGAAATAAAATTTTGGGAAGAGAATGATAAGACGTTTTTATAAAAAGGTATGATATGTAATGTCCGTTGTTTTACTAATAATAGAAAGGGAAAGTAATGATTGTTAGCTTCATGAAAATTGGGGACTAATAAAACATATATAAATGAATGTAAAACATACGGAGGAACAACAATGTCGAATTTGAGTTTACTGATGAAGAAGTTACTATTAGTAGGAACAATCACACTAAGTATGTTATGTACGGAAAGCATGATGAATTATTATTCGGTGGAAGCGAAAGTGAAAAAAGTAGAACGGCAACCGAAAAATGTAATCATAATGGTTATGGACGGAACGAGTTCTTCAGCAACGACATTAGCTCGCTTGTATAAAGGGAAACCACTGGCGTTAGATGAAATGGTAACAGGAGGAGTTCGTACATATTCAGCGGAATCAGCTATAACAGACTCAGCCCCAGCAGCTACAGCACTAGCGACGGGGAATAAATCGAATTCAGGATATGTAGGTGTATTACCTTCTATTGTAAGTTCCCCCGGCTTAAAACCAATAAAAGAAGAGGACAAGTTACGGCCAGTTGCCAATGTTTTAGAAGGTGCCAAACGTACTGGTCGCGCAACTGGAATTGTTGCTACAGCTGAAATTCAGCATGCTACTCCGGCCGGATTCTCTGCTCACCATGTAAACCGCAAGCGTTTTGACGTAATTGCGGAGCAACAAGTGTATCAAAATATAGATGTCGTATTAGGCGGAGGAAAAGCGGCACTGCTACCTATAAAAAGAAATGACGGTGAAGATTTAGTAAAGGTGATTCAAAACAAAGGATACGACTTTGTTGAAACGAAAAAAGAATTAATGAACTCTAAATCTAAGAAAATTTGGGGCTCTTTTTCACATAATGCTTTAGCATTTGATATGGATCGTGAAGCAACAAATCCGGAGCAACCGACACTTTCTCAAATGACGGAAAAAGCAATTCAAACGTTATCAAAAGATAAAGATGGATTCTTTTTATTTGTGGAAGGAAGTAAGCCCGACTGGGCAGCTCATGTGAATGATCCAATTGGGATGATTAGCGATGTATTGGCATTTGATGAAGCGGTAGCAAAAGCGTTGCAATTTGCAAAAAAAGATGGTAATACGATGTTAATAGCTGTAGCTGACCATGGTAATAGCGGGATTTCTATTGGGAATATGAATACGACAAAAGGATATAATACTACGCCGGTCTCTACATACATTGATCCATTGAAAAAATCGAAAATGACACTTGAAGGGACTACAAATAAACTCAAATCTGATTTATCAAATGTAGAAGATGTAGCTAAATTATACGGGTTGGACAATTTAACTTATGATGAAAAAGAAAGAGTAAAAGCAGCAAAAAAGAAATCGGATGTAGGTCCGATATTTACTACATTATTGGCCAATCGTGCGAACATAGGCTTTACAACAGGCGGCCATACAGGTGAGGATGTATTTTTATATTCTTACGGTCCTAAAAAGCCATACGGTTTGATTCAAAACACAGATATTGCGAAAACGATGGCGAAAGCAATGGGCTTTAATTTAGAAGAAGTAACAAATAAATTATTTGTAGAGAGTGATTCAGCCTTTAAACAAAATGGTGCAACTGTAATAATAGACAAAATTGATGCAGCAAACCCGTTGCTCATAGTAAAACGTAATAATGTAAAAGCTCAATTATTTGTAAATAAAAATATAATTCGTATTAAGAATAAAGATTATGAATTAGGTAGCATAGTTGTAGAAAGCAATGGTAAGTTCTATGTACCAGAAGAAGCAATCCATTTATTCATAAAACATTCTCGTTAAAAAAATGTCAATTCCTTAGCTAGTACTTAGGAATTGACATTTTTTGTGTAAATGAGATTTCACTCAAAAAAGAGTATAGAGTATTGTAGTTTCTACAAAAAACTTTCTGTAAGTTTTATAAGTTATTTTGAATGGGGATTTTGCAATAGTAGGCGTATTCTTATTTTATATTTTCACCCTATATAAAAATATTTCTCAACAATTGTACGTTGATAAAATATTGAATATTCACATTATAACGAATAATATGTTGTTATCGATAAAAAACGATGATTCTCAACAATCGGGGAGGAAATACATTGAAAAAGAATAAGAAGCTAAAACCTTTATCAGTATTAGCAACAGCGGCAGTGCTAAGTAGTACGTTTACTTTTGGAAGTCATGCAGCGTATGCTGATACGCCACCATCTCTACCAATAGATGAGCATTTAATACCAGATGAGCGTTTGGCAGAAGCGCTGAAACAACGGGGAGTAATTTATCAATCTGCATCACAAGCTGAGACATCAAAGGCTGTCGAAAAATATGTTGAGAAAAAGAAAGGGGAAAACCCTGGGAAAGAAATCTTGACAGGAGATAGTCTTACGCAAGAAGCTTCTGATTTTATGAAAAAAGTAAAAGATACAAAAATGAAGGAAAATGAGCAGGCGCAGCAACCTGAAGTAGGACCAGTTGCTGGACAAGATGCAGGGTTGAATTCTAGAAAATTAAATGGAAAAGTACCTACTACACCAGCGAAGCAAGAAGAGTACAATGGAGCTGTCCGAAAAGATAAAGTACTTGTTTTACTCGTAGAATTTAGCGATTTTAAGCATAATAATATTGATCAAGAGCCGGGTTACATGTATTCTAAGGACTTTAATCGTGAACATTATCAAAAAATGTTATTTGGTGATGAGCAATTTACGTTATTTGATGGATCGAAGATTAACACTTTTAAACAATATTATGAAGAGCAATCTGGCGGAAGCTACACAGTTGATGGCACTGTAACCGAATGGCTTACTGTTCCAGGAAAAGCTTCAGATTATGGTGCGGATGCGGGGACTGGTCATGATAACAAAGGTCCTTTAGGCCCACGTGATTTTGTGAAAGAAGCATTAAAAGCAGCGGTAGCAAAAGGTATCAATTTAGCAGACTATGACCAATTTGATCAATACGATCAAGATGGTGATGGGAATAAAAACGAGCCAGATGGAATTATTGACCACTTAATGGTTGTACATGCTGGCGTGGGTCAAGAAGCTGGCGGCGGTAAATTGAAAGATGATGCGATTTGGTCACATCGTTCAAAACTAGGATCGAAGCCATATGCGATTGATGGTACAAAATCTACTGTATCAAACTGGGGCGGAAAGATGGCTGCATATGATTATACAATTGAGCCTGAAGACGGAGCAGTTGGTGTATTTGCACATGAGTACGGTCATGATTTAGGCTTACCAGATGAATATGATACAAAGTACTCAGGACAAGGCGAACCAGTTGAATCATGGTCTCTTATGAGTGGTGGTAGCTGGGCTGGAAAAATTGCAGGAACAGAGCCAACAAGTTTCTCACCGCAAAATAAAGAGTTTTTCCAAAAGAATATGAAGGGGAACTGGGCGAATATCGTCGAGGTAGATTATGATAAACTTCGTACGGGAATTGGTACTGCAACATATTTAGATCAAAGTGTTACAAAATCAAAACGACCAGGAATCGTTCGTGTTAACTTGCCAGACAAAGATATAAAAAATATCGAATCGGCATTTGGTAAGAAGTTTTATTACAGCACAAAAGGAAATGACATTCATACAACACTTGAGACACCAGTATTTGACTTAACGACTGCAACGGATGCTAAGTTTGATTATAAGGCATTTTATGAACTGGAAGCGAAGTATGATTTCCTTGACGTAAATGCGGTTGCAGAAGATGGAACGAAGACGCGAATTGATAGAATGGGCGAAAAAGATGTAAAAGCCGGAATAGATACAACGGATGGTAAGTGGGTTGATAAATCATATGATTTAAGCCAATTCAAAGGAAAGAAAGTAAAATTACAATTTGAGTATGTAACAGATATTGCAGTAGCATATAAAGGATTTGCGTTAGACAATGCAGCATTAACTGTAGATGGAAAAGTTGTTTTCTCTGATGATGCAGAAGGCCAGCCAGCAATGACACTAAAAGGATTTACTGTGTCTAACGGATTTGAACAGAAAAAACATAACTACTATATCGAGTGGCGAAATTACGCTGGGTCTGACACGGCGCTACAACATGCACGTGGTCCAGTATTTAATACAGGAATGGTTGTATGGTATGCGGATCAAAGCTTTACAGATAACTGGGTAGGCGTT
The DNA here is from genome assembly GCF_008923725.1 of Bacillus sp. CH140a_4T. GTDB lineage: Bacteria > Bacillota > Bacilli > Bacillales > Bacillaceae_G > Bacillus_A. The sequence continues at coordinate 371,313 of NZ_WBPF01000005.1, read as the reverse complement.
CATCCAGGCGAAGGATTCCTTGGGGTAGTAGATTCTCATCCAGAGGCAATCGTAGGAACATTAAATGGACAACCAACTGTGAAGAGCAGTACGCGTTATCAAATTGCCGATGCGGCATTCTCATTTGATCAAACGCCAGCATGGAAAGTAAATTCGCCAACCCGCGGTATCTTTGATTATAAAGGATTGCCAGGCGTTGCGAAATTTGATGATTCTAAGCAATACATCAACAGTGTTATTCCAGATGCCGGACGTAAGTTGCCGAAACTTGGATTGAAGTTTGAAGTAGTAGGTCAAGCTGAAGACAAGTCTGCAGGTGCAGTTTGGATCCATCGCTAAAATAAAATGAAGAGGAGCTGTCATAAGTCGGTGAAACCTGACTTGTGGCAGCTCTTTTCTTCTTGTGAAAAAGTTCTTTGTTTTTTTTATATATTTATTGGAAAAAATAGATGTCTTTATTATAAATGAAATGATCCATCAGTCCAATTATAGAAGCCTTTTTGGCCGTAAGTAATTTGTAAGTAATGAGTAAGAAAAAAGAGATTTTTATAATATATAATATTTATTACATCTACTTTTAACACCTGATACTAATAGTATGCTATAATGTGAATTAGCAACAAAAAGGAAAGGAATTAGAACAATGACATTAGAAAATACTAAAAATTTAAAAAAACAAGTTGCTCCATATGAAAAATCAACGATTAAAAAAAGTGTGTGGCAACTTATTAACACAGTCGTGCCATTTATTATTTTATGGTATCTTGCTTATAAAAGTTTGTCTGTTTCTTATCTGTTAGCTTTAGTTCCATCGCTATTAGCTGCTGGTTTTATGACGCGAATTTTCATAATTTTTCATGATTGTACCCATTATTCATTCTTTAAAAGTCGACCTACCAATAGAATAGTAGGGACATGTATGGGTGTGTTAACGTTATTCCCATTTGATCAATGGGGACATGAGCATGCTATCCATCACGCTACAAGTGGTAATTTGGATAAGCGAGGTACAGGAGATATTTGGACGCTTACAGTGGATGAATATGTAGCTGCGCCATTTAGACTTCGTTTAGCATATCGCTTATATCGTAATCCATTCGTTATGTTTGGATTAGGACCAATTTATGTTTTCTTGCTTAAAAATAGATTTAACCGAAAAGGTGCTAGACAGAAAGAACGTATGAATACTTATTTGACGAATATTATAATCGTTGCTGTAGTAGCAATACTTTGCTGGGCAATTGGGTGGCAATCGTTTCTGTTAGTACATGGTACGATATTCTTAATAGCAGGTTCAGTAGGGATTTGGCTGTTTTACGTACAACATACATTCGAGGATTCTTATTTTGAAGAAGATAAAGAATGGGAATATGTGAAAGCGGCAGTGGAAGGAAGTTCATTTTATAAACTTCCAAAAATCTTGCAATTTCTAACTGGTAATATTGGATTCCATCATGTTCACCATTTAAGTCCAAGAGTACCTAACTATAAACTAGAAGAGGCACACAATAATACGCTTCCGTTAAAAAATGTACCAACGATTACTCTTGCTACAAGCTTACGATCACTCCGCTTCCGTCTTTGGGATGAGGAAAGTAACAATTTTGTTAGTTTTAAAGAGTTCAAAAAAATAATTAAAAACAATGTTTCTGTTCGAGTGAAATCTGAACTATAATTTTATCGTATATAAAACTCCCCTTAATCAATTTCGATGTAAGGGGAGTTTTTGTTTAAATAATACATGTCTGATAAGAAGAAAACTTAAAAATTTAAAGTGTAATCGCAGAGGATTAGGAAATGCTCGTACTCAAGTATAAATATAAGATAACCATAAATATATTATGTTAACAATTTGAGGCGTTATGAATTTTCTATATATTATTATGACTGTTCATAAATCTACCGAAAATTAATAGCAAAGGGGATTATAGTACAAAATTAATTGCAGAATAATATTTGAAAATAAGAAAAAAGCTATTTTTTCGTAAGAATAGCTTTTTGTAAATATTCTAAAGTTGATGGGCAGGGGATAGAATCTAAAAAACAAGGATTACAATCCATTATTTCTCCCAAAGCTCAATTAGACGACCTTCAGGATCTTTAATCCAAATAAACTTTCCGAACTCACTAGTTTCTTCTTTCTTTTCAAGAGGTACACCAATATGTTCAAGATGCTGAATAGTCTCATTTAAATTATGTACTTCAAAATTTAACATCACTTGCTGTTCTATTGGAAAATAATTATCATTTTCGGTAAAGAAAGAAAAAATAGTCTCATTTCCTAATTGGGGTTTAATCACAGTCCCATTCCAATCTGCTATTTCAATTTTCAACACTGCACTGTACCATTTTTTTATAACATCAAGATTGTTAGTTCTCCAAAATATTCCCCCGAAACCTTTTATCATCGTAGATAACTCCTGTCTATTTTAATATTTTTAAGCGTTATATATTCAATATATCAAAACAGTAATAGTAAGGAAAATTAATAACGTATAAAAAGTAAAAAATTCCAATTATTAGTATTGTGGTATTTACTACATTATGGAAATTGATATCACTCTTCAAAGAACTTGCAATCCAAGTAAGGGTGTATAGTAATACTGACTCGTATGAGGTAATGAATGAAAAGGGAATAGAACAAGTTACAATGATAAAAGACCGCACATGAATTGAAAGCCATGTGCGGTCTTAAATATAAGTATAGTATTACATAGTCTCGCTAATTTTAGTTTCACTACGAGTGTTAGTAGCAATTCTTTTCTTAACTTTAAAGTGATAGTAGGTGTAGCAAAAGATGATAAATGGTACAGTGCAATAGATTCCAAGTCGTTGTTCAGGAATAAAGATAAGACTGATTAATATAATGCCATACAATCCAAAACCAAGAATAGGTACAAGTGGATAAAGTGGAGTTTTAAATTTTAAGTCTTCTAATCTTCCACCTTCGGCTAAATAATGTTTACGGAAAAAGAATTGAGAGACACAAATTGACATCCAAACAATGATTGTTATGACGCCAGAAATGGAAATTAGCCATAAGTAAACTGTTTCAGCAGCTACGACGCTTGTTAAAAGAGAAAAAGCAGAAATAGAAATTGTCAAAATTAAAGCGTTTAAAGGGATTCCTCGTGATGATAATTTCTTTAGAAAGGCAGGAGCCATTTCATTTTTTGATAATGACCAAAGCATGCGTGTTGCAGCGTACAGTCCTGAGTTTGCGACAGAAAGAACAGCAGTAAGAATAACAAAGTTCATAATATCAGCTGCATATGGAATACCGATATTATCAAAAACAGCAACGAATGGGCTCTTTGTTAATCCTGCTTCTTCCCAAGGAATTAAAGCAACAAGAACAAAGATTGCTAAGACGAAGAAAAACATTGTGCGCCATATAATATTTCTAATAGAACGAGGTAAAGTTTTTGCTGGATCTTCACTTTCACCTGCTGCGATTCCGACAAGTTCTGTGCCTTGGAAGGAATAATTGACTGTAACCATTGTTAATAGGATAGCTGCAAGTCCATTTGGGAATAAACCGCCATGATTTACGAAATTTGATAATAATGGGGCTGGTTCGTCGCCTTTTAAATCAATAAAACCGAACATAGCGGCGCCGCCAAGGATAATAAAAGCTATAATGGCAGATACTTTTATACTTGAAAACCAAAATTCTGTTTCTGCATAACTACGAGCAGATAATGCGTTAATAGTGAAGATTGTAACGCCAAATATTAAACACCAAACCCAGACGGGAATATCAGGAAACCAGCGCTGCATTGTAATGCCGGCAGTTGTAAATTCAAGACCGGTCGTATTCGCCCAACTTAACCAATACAACCACCCGATTGTAAAGCCAGTTGCAGGATTGATGAACTTAGTTGCATATTCCTGAAAAGAACCTGAAACAGGCATGGCTACAGCAAGTTCACCAAGACAAAGCATAACGAAATACATTAATAATCCACCAGCCATAAAGGCAAGTACGGATCCACCGGGTCCAGCTTGACTTATAATAAAACCAGATCCGTTAAATAACCCCGTTCCAATCACACCACCGAGTGCAATCATGAATAAGTGTCTACTTTTCATCGTTCGTTTTAATTCATTGTTTGTATTACTTACTTGCGTCATTGTTTTCCTCACTTTCGTAGTTGATAGAATGAAGTTCGATGTTTTTCCGTATTATGGAATGTATTCCGTGATGTGAAATCTTGTTATAATTTTCAGATAATTAAAAAGAAAAGTCAATATTTTTTTGTTCGCGCTTTCAATTTATTATTAGCGACATATTTTTATTTTTAGAAAATTTAATAAATAGATTGATTTCATTTTGAATTTTTGTTAAATTGATAGGTAATTGAGCGTACTAACATATTACAAGTCAAGTTGAGGTGAGTTATGGTACAGTCCATTGATCGAGCGATAAGTATAATAAAGTTGTTAAATTCTACTAATGAAAAAGAGTATTGGGCTATTTCTGATATAGCGGACAGGACACATCTCCCAGTTAGTACAGTACATAGATTACTTAATTCTCTAATCGAGCATGGGTTAGTTACGCAAATTTCAGAAACGAAGCAGTACAAAATTGGGCCAATGTGGATGGAAATAGGATTACGACAATTGGAGAAAGTAGACTACAGATCAGTTGCAAGAGAAGCGATGAAACGTTTGGCTGCTGAAGTAGAAGAAAGTGTGTATTTGAACATTCCAAATGGAACGCATTCTATTATCATTGAAAGAATTGATAGTCCTTTAACAATTCGAGTTATCGATAATCTAGGAGAACAGATTCCACTTTCAATTGGCGCTGCAAATAAAACGATGCTTGCCAATATGAAAACGAATGAAATGGAACATATTGTAGAACATTTACTTTCTTCTTTACCAGAACAAAAGCGCATTCTTTTAGAGCAAATAAAGCAAATAAGAAATGAAGGATATGCGGTAAGTTATGGTGAAAAAACAGAAGGGACGGCTTCAGTAGCTGCACCTATTATCGGATTTAATCATAAAGTAGTAGGAGCATTAAGTGTTGGGTTAATTAGTCATCGCATTAATGATGATCGACTATCTTTTCTTATTAGTAAGGTAAAACAAGCAGCTCATGAAATATCAATAAAAATCGGCAGTACATCAGAACTATAATTTTGATAACTGTCGTCATTTTTTATTCATATACTGGAATTCGTTTTCATAATGCGGAAAAATAGGGGGATTTATATGTCAAAGTGGCAATCAAAAGAACAATTGATTCAATTATTAAGCAGTCTTGTTGAAATTCCTAGTATTACAGGTACAGAAGCTGAAGTGATATTGCCAGACTTTGTTGTGGAACAATTATCTGATTTACAGTACTTCAAAGAAAACCCGCATCATTTGCAAAAAAATCCGACTGGGGACGGACGATATTTTGTTACAGCCCTTGTAAAGAAAAGCGATAGTACAAAAAACACCGTAATTCTAGTTAGTCACTTTGATGTTGTAGATGTACAAGATTATGGAGTGTGGAAAGAAGATGCATTTAATCCTAAAAAGTTAACGTCTATGTTTTATTCTCATAAAGATGAACTACCAGACCATGTACGTGAAGATATAGAACAAGGAGATTGGCTATTTGGTAGAGGAACAATGGATATGAAATGCGGCCTCGCATTACAAATGGCAATGATTGAGCAAGCTTGTGATGGAAGATTTGATGGGAATGTTCTTTTATTGGCGGTTCCAGATGAAGAAGTGAATTCGGTGGGGATGAGGGCGGCTGTTCCGAGATTATTAGATTTAGCAAGAGAACACGATTTAAATTATAAAACAGTCTTAAATTCAGAACCTATGTTTTCACGACATCCTGGTGACCAAAATAAGTATATTTACACTGGTTCTATTGGTAAAGTGTTACCTGGTTTTCTTTGCTACGGAAAAGAGACACATGTAGGTGAACCATTTGCAGGCTTAAATGGGAGTTATATGGCTTCATTAATAACAGCAGAATTAGAGTTGAATACAGACCTTTGTGATATTGTAGAAGGGGAAGCGAGCCCTCCGCCAACTAACTTACTTCAAAGGGACTTAAAGGAGGATTATTCTGTCCAAATTCCGCATCGTGCCGTTACATTATTTAATTTGTTTTTACTAGAAAAATCAATGACAGATGTCGTTTCATTGTTACGTCAAAAAGTAACGAAAGTAGCAGAGAAAATAGAAGAATCATATGAAAAGCAAGCATATCGTTTTTCTAAATATAATCCGTTTATACCGCCTAATCTGAAAGTAAATGTATTAACCTATGAAGAGCTTATCGCTTATGCAATTGAACAACATGGGCAAGCGAAAATAGACGATATTCAATCTAGTATAATAAAAAATAGAGAAGAGAAAGATGATCGTGCGGTAACGATTGATTTAGTAGATAAACTAGCTATTTTATGTAAAGAAAAGGCGCCGATGATTGTACTTTTCTTTGCTCCACCATATTATCCAGCTGTAAGTTCACGCAACAACCCGTTAATTAAAGAAGTAGTTGCAGAAATGGAAAAGTATGCACACTACAATCATAACATTACATTTGAAAACCAAAATTATTTTGGAGGAATTTCAGATTTGAGCTATGTCGGCTTACAGAATCCACTAGATTCAATGAGTTCACTCGTAGACAATATGCCATTATGGGATAAAGGTTACTCGATTCCGCTTCAGGAACTAGAAGAGTTTGACGTTCCAGTATTAAATATGGGGCCGGTAGGAAAAGATGCCCATCAATGGACAGAACGTCTAGATGTAAATTACGCATTTGAAACATTATTAGATATGTTGCCGAAATGCATTGAAAAATTACTTGTTTCTAATAAGATTACACAATCATAGTAGGAAATAAAGAAGATATAAATAAAATTATTTCAGTATAACCAAAAGAACGGACAAACTCAAGCGTTTATGAGTTTGTCCGTTTATTATTTTGTGAAAGCGGGAGAGTATGTAATCCACAATCTTCTAGTTAAATTCATAGCTAACGTGATCTCTTTTATAGTTTTACTTTTTCGTTTGACCAGACAGTTCAATAGATTTTTGCGTACAGCGTTGCATAGCTGAAATGATGGCTGTGCGTAAGCCTTTTTCCTCTAATGTTGCTACAGCTTCTATCGTTGTTCCACCAGGAGAACAAACCATATCTTTCAATGCACCTGGATGTATTCCTGTTTCCAGTACCATTTTGGCAGAGCCTAACACAGCTTGAGCAGCGAATTTATATGCTTGATTGCGTGGCATACCATCAAGTACAGCGGCGTCTGCCATCGCTTCTATAATCATATATACGTATGCTGGTGACGAACCACTTACAGATGTTACAACATCCATTAATTTTTCACTTACAATCTCTGTTTGACCAAAGCTATTGAAAATGTTTAGCACATCTTCTAAATCTTGTTCTGTCACCATTTCATTTGGGCATAACGCAGACATTCCTTCTCCAACGAGAGCAGGGGTATTAGGCATTACTCGTACAACTTTTAATTTCTTATCAAAGGCCTCTTCAGTACTTTTAATGCTTTTTCCAGCAGCAATCGTAACGACGATAACATCGTTTTTGATCACTTCTTTTATTTCATTAATTACTGATGGGTATAAGTCTGGTTTAATTGATAAAATTAAAATATCAGCATTTTTAGCTACTTCATTGTTGTCAATAGTTGTAGTTAGCCCATATTTTTCGTTAGCATGTTTTAAATTCGTAGTGTTTAAATCCGAACAAATAACATTATTTGCAGACACTACCTTTTTGTTTAGCATCCCGCCAATGATAGCCATTCCCATATTTCCGCAACCGATGAATCCAATTTGTTTATCCATAATAACTCAATCTTGCTCCTTTTATAATAAATTATATCATTTCGAAATTGTTATCTTAAAATAACAATAACATCAACATGCAATATAAAGAAACATTCTAAGAGAATATATTCCTTTTTGCAACACCAAAAGTTAAAAAACAATTATATTCGACATTCTGTAAATATATACACTTTAATTTAAGGTTTTATGTTGATGAATATGAGTTGAATTTATATCGATTTGTATTTTCATTCATTAGGGAAATATTCTCATACAAGTAACTTGCCGCTCTATTTATTTTTAAAAATACCTCTTGACACCAAATGGAACTATATCGCATAATATAAAAAATTAAACCGAAAATCGTTGAAGGGAAATAGTACATATGTCTTCTTGCGAAAGAGAGTGGAATTCACCGGCTGAAAGATTCCTCGTATAGAATATATCGAACCTATCCCTGAGTCTTAAATGAAAGTTTAGGCGTTCGCCTGCGTTATAGGCGCCAAGTGGATATCTATGTATATCAATTAAGGTGGTACCGCGGAACAATGACCGTTTCGTCCTTTTTATTTTATTAAGGGCGAAGCGGTCATTTTTATTTTGCTCTTTAATAGGCTAGGTGCAGCACTGATAAGAATAGAAGGCGCTGTAAGCCGAATGAATAAAAGTGTAATTTATAAAAAACTTTGATTTTAGACTTGGGGGATACAAAAGTGAAAAAACACCGAATTGTTGTAAAGATTGGGAGCAGCTCTCTAGCAGATAGTCACGGAGGCATTTCTAAAGAACAACTTTCAGATCACGTTGCCGCATTGGCTCGATTGAAAGAGGAAGGGCATGAAGTTTTGTTAATTACATCTGGGGCCGTCGCTGCAGGTTTTTCTGCTCTAGGGTATCCTAGCAGACCTGTGACAATTAAAGGAAAACAGGCTGCTGCGGCTGTCGGACAAAGTTTGTTAATGCAGGCGTACACGGAGGAATTCCGTAAGTATGGTATCGTTACTGCGCAATTATTGCTGACTAGAAGTGATTTTTCTAGAAAAGAACAATATAGTAACGCCTACGCTACTTTAGGAGAGTTACTAAACCGTTCTGCTCTACCAATCATTAATGAAAATGATTCCATCTCTTTAGAGGAGCTAACGTTCGGTGACAATGATATGCTGTCAGCTTTAGTAAGCGGGCTTGTTTCGGCGGATATGCTTATGATTTTTACGGATGTGAACGGTCTATATGACAAAAATCCTCAGAAAAATGCGGATGCGAAAAAGTATTATTTCCTTCCTGAAGTTACAGAAGAAATTGCTTCTCTTGCAGGAGATGCTGGGTCCAAACTTGGGACTGGCGGTATGAAATCAAAAATTGATGCTGCGAAGACAGCACTTTCTCTTGGCGTGAGTGTATTTATCGGAACAGGACGTGGACAAGAGAAATTTGTAGATGTTTTGAAGGGCAAAGGTGATGGAACATATGTCGGAAATGCTCCTCAAAAAGAAATAAAGATGAACAAGCAATGGATTGCCTTGCATTCACTTGTTAGTGGACAAATTGAAATAGACGCCGGAGCAGCTACAGCTATCATTCAGCATGGTAAGAGTCTTCTTCCTGCTGGCGTTACAAATGTTTCAGGATTTTTCAAAGTTGACGATGTCGTAGAAGTAATGACGCAACAAGGGCGCGTAATTGGAAAAGGACAATGCACATATAGCGCAGAGGAATTAAGAGAAATAAAAGGTATGCAAAGCCAAGATATTCAAGCAAGAGGCGAAAGACATAATTATGAAGTCATTCATAGAGATTATTGGGTTTCACTGTAAGAGTAGTGATGTTAAAAAGGAGGAAAAAAAATGAATGAAGGGTTGGCAAAGGGAAAAAAAGCGAAAGAAATTGCTAGGGATCTTGTGCTTAAATCTACAAATCAAAAAAACGAAGCACTTGCTGTAATTGCTGAGAGGCTAATAGTAGAAACAGCTTATATTTTAGAGGAAAACAAACGTGATATCGAAGAAGGTAAGGCAAAAGGATTTTCTGATTCACTCCTTGATCGACTTATGCTAACTGAACAACGAATTGTTGATATGGCAGAGGGAATTAAGCAGTTAATCGAATTACGTGATCCTGTTGGAGAATGTATAAGTGAATGGGAGCGACCAAATGGACTAGCTATTCAGGAAATGCGTGTACCACTTGGTGTTGTTGGGATGATTTATGAGGCAAGGCCGAATGTAACAGTAGATGCTGCTACAATTTGTTTGAAAACAGGAAACGCAGTTATATTACGTGGTAGTTCTTCTGCTATTCATTCTAACAAAGCGATCGTTTCTGTTATTCACCGAGCTCTCAAACAAACAAGCTTGCCAGAAGAAAGTGTACAGCTTATAGAAGATACAACGCGAGATAGTGCAAAGCAGTTGTTTACATTAAATGATTACCTAGACGTTCTTATCCCAAGAGGTGGCAAACAATTAATTGATACTGTAGTGAGAGAAGCGTCTGTTCCAGTACTTGAAACGGGTGCAGGAAATTGTCATATTTTCATTGATGAAACAGCGAATAAACAAATGGCAATTGATATTATTATAAATGCAAAAACGCAGCGTCCATCTGTATGTAATGCAATTGAAACGATTGTACTTCATGAGAAGTGGGCGCAGAAATATGGTAGCGAGTTGTTTTCGTCTTTGAAGGAAAAAGGCGTGGAGTTATGTGGTGATCAGAAAGTACTGGAACTTGATTCTTCAATTGTACTTGCTTCAGAAGAAGACTGGGAAACAGAATTTTTATCACTCACGCTAGCAGTGAAAGTAGTTTCTTCTATAGAAGAAGCGATTCATCATATAAATACGTATGGATCTATGCATTCCGAAGCGATTATTACAGAGGACGAGGAAAACGTCAGCAAATTTTTCACAGCTGTAGATGCGGCTGCACTGTATCATAATGCATCAACTCGTTTTACTGATGGATCTGAATTCGGATTTGGAGCAGAAATTGGTATAAGTACACAAAAGCTACATGTAAGGGGACCGATGGGACTTCCTGCATTAACTTCTACAAAATATGTGATTCGTGGGAATGGACAGATTCGAAAATAATAATAAAAGACACTCAATTCGATTGGGTGTCTTTTATTTTAAAGATTATTTACCATACAAATAGCCCAACAAGCATAGCACTTAATAAGGAAACAGCCATTCCGCTAACAAGAAGCTTCCACACATTTTTACCAATTATAGCTGATTTTTCTCCGCCAAATAATGAATTGTAAGTTCCGTAAATCATACCTACTGTACTAAAGTTAGCAAAAGATGCTAGAAATGTTGTTGCTACCGCAATCGTATGAGGTTGTAACGACTTTAGGTTCGATTTTAAATCCATCATTGCGACAAATTCATTCGTCGTTATTTTGATCCCCATTAATTCAGCTACATACATAGCATCACTGCCCGATAAGCCGAGTAAAAAAGCAAAAGGACTAAAGATAATGGAGAAGATTTTTTCAATTGTTAAACCTGTTACGAAAAAGCTTAATATCCCGTTTAAACATGCAGTTAATGCTACATAACCAATTACCATAGCTAAAATAACGATTACCATATTCATACCGACTAACATACTGTTTGAAATAGTAGAAAAGAAATCCTTTTTTTCATGTTTTGAAGGAGAATAAACAACATCTTCTTCTTTCGGGACTTCAACAGGGTTTAAGACATTGGCTAAAATTAATGCGTTAATACAGTTTAAAGGGATTGCGCTGAAAATATATGTAGCTGGAACCATCGATAAATAAGCGCCAAGAATGGATCCGCTAACGCTACTCATACTCATAATTCCAAAAGTTAATAAACGATTTTCTTTTAAAACAGATAATTGATCACGAACAACCGCAAGTGCTTCAGTGTTTCCTAAAAACATCATTTGAATCGAAAAGAAGCTTTCTAACTTTGGTAAACGAGAAATCTTTGAAATAACTGCACCTACTTTATCAATAATCCAAGTTAAGATTCCAAAGTAAGAAAGAATATCAAAGAAGGTGATAACAAAAATGATAGGAAGTAATGCGCTAAAGAAGAAATCAACGGTTTGATTTTCCATAGCGGAAGGAAAGGCAAACCGAATACCTTCATTCGCGCACGCTAGTAGCCAACTGAAAAATGATGCAATTTTATTAATGATAATACTGCCGAGCTTCGTACCTAACATAAACCATGTAATAAAGAGCTCCAATATGATTAGAATAACGATTGGTCTCCATTTTATTTGTTTTTTATTAGGCGAACATAGGAAAACGATTAATATTACAACGAAAATTCCTAACATATTTAATATAAAATGCATATCAACAACTCCTTGAGGCTTATTATTTGTATATAAAAAAGCTCCTATTCTTCTTAATTTAGAATGAATGTGTTTCAACTAAAATTTTGTTAATTCTAAAAATATAGAAGGTTAAATTCGATAAAAATAGAATTTAATATATAGCAAACAAGGAGGGGATATAAATGGAGGTCTATCACATAACGAGTAGAAAGAGGGAAACTTATAACATTCAAGTGAAATATTCGATACTTTTCGAATGTGCACTTGGCATTGCAGCAATTACTCATAAAAGGTTAATCGATACTCTTGAAAAGTCACAAAGTGAATGGGAAGAAATTAGACAATCATTAACAGAAGAAATGAGAGAACACTTACGGTTTGTAGAAGAACATAATACGTGGAAAGCGTTGCTTCAGTTGTTGTATAAGGAAGAGTTTCAGGACTTATCACAGTTTCATGCTAAAATCGATTCGCTTTCAGAAGTAGGTTTGAAGTATATATGTTTACCGTTTTTAGGTGAGAAGTATGAAGGGCAAAGACATTTAGCAGCAAGTGGAGACGTAACTGCAATACATGAACTAAAAGAACTGACACAAGATCATCCGTTTTTCTCTACGTATATTCCTTTTATATGTGAAGTTGATGTACAAGTGCTGAAATCTCATTTAATCGCTGTTATGACAGGTTGGTATGAGAGTGTTATTCAGAAAGAGGAAGAGCAAATACTATCTATATTAAAACGAGATTATGAAGCGAAAAATGAAATGAATAAAAAGATGAAATCAGAAGAGTTTGTCGAGTGGGCGACTGGCGGTGTGAACTATATGCCAGAACCAAGTGTTCATAATGTACTTCTTATCCCGCAAATGACGTACAGACCGTGGAATATTGAGGCGGATATTGAAGATACGAAAGTATTTCATTACCCAGTCGCAAACGAAAGCATCCATCCTGAAGATCTATATGAACCGAATTATTTTTTAGTTCAAAAACATAAAGCGCTTGGAGATGAAGCGAGATTACGCATTGTAAAAATGTTGTTTGAAAAAGAACGGACATTGCAAGAAATTACAGAGAGACTGCAACTCGGTAAATCGACTGTACACCATCATTTGAAATTGTTACGTGCAGCGAAGTTAGTAGATATACATGATGGGAAATATGTATTAAGAAAAAAAGCAGTGCAGTCGCTAGCGAAAGAATTAGATGCGTTTTTAAATAGATAATATGCAACTAGAATGCACATAAAGGGAGGAATTTAATAGAAAAGTTGGTGGGCTATAGTGAAGAGTGTATTGAAAAATCGTTCATTCTTTTTTATGTGGATTGGTAGCGCGATTTCAGAATTGGGCGGGGCTTTCGGAACGTTATGTAATTCGATTCTTGTTTACGAATTAACAGGGTCAAAAACTGCTTTAAGTAGTATGTGGTTACTATACTTTATCCTATCTCTTATACTACAATTAATAAGTGGCCCATTTATTGATAAATGGAGCCGGAAGTGGATTATGATATTTTCGCAATGGGTGCGAGCTTCGGTTTTCTTATTGCCGTTAGTCATGTTACTTACTAGTAGTATAGAAGTTTGGCATGTGTATGTCGTACAAATTATAATCGGGCTTATTACGCCGTTGTATACACCTGCAAGTCAAGCAATTACACCGAGCATTGTAAGTGAAGAACAACTTCAAGACGCAAATGCATATATTGATGGAATGACTCGTCTTATGATGTTTCTTGCACCTGTATTGGGCGGAGTAGTCATTCATTTAATTGGAACAGAACTTACATTATCTTTCGTATGTATGTGTCTATTTGTTAGTGGCGCTCTCTTACTTTATATAAAAGAAAAGAGAACAAAACAATCCATCGGGAAAACGTGGCTAGAACAATTTATTCATGGCTTTACATACTTTTTCACACAACCAGTTATCGTTTGGCTCGGTCTATTTCTTACTTTCGTACAATTTGGAGTTGGAGTAACGCTGGTTACAAATCTTCCTTATATAAAAGACGAATTGTCCGCAGGCTATGCGGAGTTTGGTTATTTTATGGCCGGTTTCCCGTTTGGCTATGTAATTGGATCTATACTAGTCGGAAAAATAACATATAAAAGCCGGCGTATACTTATGCTTGGTGGATTGTTTATAGGAGGACTAACTTACATTTCTCTAGGGTTTAATCATAGTATCGTAATTGCGGTGTTCATTGAAGTAGTTGCAGGCATTTGTATTTCATTTTTCAATATACATAACACAACAATATGCCAACAAACAGTACCAAACAATATGATAGGGCAAGTATTTTCAGTGCGATTATTTTTCATACGATCCGCTATCCCGTTAGGTGTGTTATTAGGAGGTATACTAAGTGAAATGTGGGGAATAAGAGCACTATACTTTATTATTGGTGCGATTATATGTATTACTTCTTTAATAGGATTATTACTTCCATATTTCAAATTTTTAGATGAAGCGGTTGAAGAGAAAACAGCATAATTCAAATAATTATAACTTTTTAATTGAAAATAATTATCATAATCAACTATAATAGAAGAATACTAGTATTCGTATTACAAAGAGGGAGTGGGATTATATGTTTATCGAAACGAAAACATTTACAGTAAAAGAAGGTACATCAAATATAGTTGTAGAACGTTTCACTGGAGAAGGCATTATTGAAAAATTTGAAGGCTTCATCGACTTAAGTGTTCTTGTGAAGAAAGTAAGACGCGGCGATGAAGAAGTTGTTGTTATGATTCGCTGGGAATCTGAAGAAGCATGGAAAAACTGGGAAACAAGTGAAGAACATTTAGCTGGGCATAGAGCGAGTCGTGGTAAACCAAAACCAGATCATATCATTAACGTTGATCACGCAGTTTATTATGTAAAATCATCGAAAGCGGCTTATCAACAGTCGTAATATATATGTAAAGGTAGAGGATATTTGTTTAGTAATAAACAAATATCCTCTTTTTTTGATATATGGTAAAATGTGGATGTGATATATGTTTTATTGTTTCGTTATAAATGGAGGTAAATGAAGTGAAAAAAATGTTACGAATGGCAGCTTTAGCGACGACATTATTATCAGCGTGTAGTAATAATAATGTGAAAGAAGAAGTATCTAACAACGAGGAAGTAAAACGTGAAAGTAGTGCAAAAATAGTAGAGAGGAAGGAGTATATCATTATTGATAAGAAGTATAATGATATATTTCTAAAAGATGCTAATTCAAATAAAGAAGATAGTGTGAAAGTAAGTTTAAATGATTTAAATCCAACAAAATGGGAAGCACCTGTAAGAAACGGTATCCCAGATATAGGTGATCATATTTCTTTAGAAAAAGAAGAGGGTAAATATACACCTACATTAGTAAAAGATCTTGTTGGTGAAATAAAGTATGATGGTACAATTAAATATAAAATTTTAGAAGCAACTAATAAATCAGTAAAGTGGCTTCCACTAAATAAAGAGAACGATGGTGGGGGTGTTCTACCAGAGATGGTAAAAGTAGTGAATGCTTCAAAAATAAAAGCTGGAGATATTGTTACGATTCAAGATAAAACAAAAAGTAGTAAAGACGCAATTGTATATGAACTGACAATCGTTGAATAAGTATAGAAGATTGTAAGAGAAGTACAATATATTTAGGTAAGGAATAACTCCATAAAAAATGTTTGGAGGTTACAAATGTTAGAAATACAAACATCTATTAAACATGAACAACATAAAAAATTAGTGCAAACAATAGTAGCTGAAAGCTTATCTATAGATAAGGTAACTGGATGTATGCTTATCGGATCTGTCGCAAGAGGTGATGCATATCCTGATTCTGATTTAGACTTATATATTCTGTTAGAAGACGGACAAAAGAAGAAATTTCATTCTGAAACGAGAGAAGATATTTTAGTTGAATATAAGTATGCAGACGTTAATCAAATACTAGTAAACTTTAAAAACAATCCGATGGAACTATACTCATTTTTAGAAGGGGAAATTTTATTTGATAAAAGCGGCGAGTTGAAAAGGTTAAAGGAAATAGCTACCTACGAATTTGAAAACTATCGTGTTTCTAGCGACAAAGTGAAAGGTATTGCTCATTGGTTACATAGTTCGCTCATTAAAATTCAGTCTGCTTTGAAAGCACATGATGAGCTAAAGGCTTCATACATAGTTCATACGTCAACTTGGACATTGATAGAAGGGATATGGGCTATTAATAACAAACCTACACCGCCAGCTGGATCTGTTTTAAGGTATATTCAAGTGTTGCCTAATAAACCAATTCATTTGGAGGCATTACTTCATAAATTATTTTTAGGGAATACGAAAGAACGTATTGAATCGGCAATTGTGTTAATAGAGTGGGTGTTATATAAATGATAATGTCTAATTTTGTCGGTAAATCGATATCCTGTGTCGAATAGTCGATAAATTGAAAAAATCGTTGATATAAATTTCATATACTGCATAACTAGCAACTAAAAGAGCGTAATCTAGTCTAATTTCTAGCTAGATTACGCTCTTTTTAATCCAATTGAATTTCAAACTCAAGTACAGATTGATCTTTTCTAAACGGCATATTGAGTTCTTTAAATCGTAAGCTTATTCCAGACAAATTATCAGGAAGGGCAGGAGATATAACGAAATGATGACTAAAATGTCCATCAGTGCCGCCACCACCTTCTGGCCAGCAGTCATATGTATCATCTATTGATAATTGGAAGAAACTATGAGGCTTATTTTCATTAAAAACTTCATCAGTGGAATCCCAATCGCTATATAAATACACTACACTAGCATTTGCATACTGCCGAATAAAAGTTACCGTATACATGATACCATTTTGTTCATGCGTTTTAAAAACAGGTATATGTTTTTTGAATGTAGTTGGTTCGACGCGAGGTTTAAATTCACCTTCGTCCATCATAGAAGAGAATAGTGAATTTAAATAGTCTGGATAAAATCCATATTGCTTTGCCCATTTATAAATTGCTTCATCATGTGGAAAGCCCGGATCACCACCTGAAAGTTCTTTCCGTTCTTTTAATAGTACACAAATTTTTTCATCGATAGTATATAATCCTTCATCATAATAATCAGTAGGGCGTTCAAAACCCATTCGTTTCATAATAATTCCTCCTTTTCTTTATTTTAACAAAAAAGAAAGGGCGATACATTTTTTAATGTGATTATTAAGTGTAAATCTACAGTCATTCATAAATCGAATATTATAGATTTAAAATGAAGTTTGATAACAAGGTCTATTTAGTAGAGGAATTGCTTATGCAATAAAATTTAGAGAATCAAGCAGGTTTCCCATATGGTACAGTACGAAACTAATATAAGTAGTACAGTGATATAAATAGGAGGTTACCGCTATGACAACTGTTTTTAAAGATATGGCGTTCCAGCTAAAAACGGAACGACTCGACCTGAATATGTGGGAGGAAAATGATGCAGTCTGGCTGAGAAAATTAATTGGTGAACGTGGTGTGGAAATGCCAACTGTTGACTCTGTTCGTAGTAATCTTATCGAGATGCGCAGGAAAGCAACTGAAAATGGTATTTCTCTTCTTACTATACGTAGGCGAGAAGAAGGGGATTTCATCGGATACTGTGGCTTAATCATCGGTCGTTCCACGCTTGAAGAGCCGGAAATTGCATACGAATTGTTCCAAAATGCTCATCGTAAGGGATATGCGACAGAGGCAGCAGCAGCTGTGCTTGAGGCTGCGATTGCTACAGGTCGCCAAAGACTCTGGTCAACTGTAGGTGCTTGGAATACGGCGTCTTTCCGGGTATTAGAAAAGATAGGCTTTAAGCGGCATCACAGTACGTTTGGCGATCGGGGTGAGATTGTTTGGAACGTACGCGATCTGTAGAAATCTGATCGAATACGGAATGATAAAAAATATACAAGAAAGCCCATATGTTAGACTACTTAGTAATCTAACATATGGGCTTTTCCTTTAAATGCAATAGTTTGTTCGTTTGTTTTAATTTTTTACATCTTCATATAATTGGAGAGCCTCTTTCACATTCAATCCATTCTTTACAATACCATGTATCGCTTGAATCATCGCAGCAGGATGTTCAGATTGCCATATGTTTCGGCCCATATCTACGCCAATTGCGCCTTCTTGCAGTGCATTGTACGTAATGTTTAATGCGTCTTCAATCGAATCTAATTTTGGTCCACCAGCAATTACAACTGGGGCAGGGCAAGTACTTGTAATTTTTTCGAATCCTTCGCAGTAATACGTTTTAATAATGTCAGCCCCCATTTCAACGCATACGCGGGAAGCAAGTGCTAGAAAGCGTGCTTCACGTTTTTGTAATTCTTTCGCAACAGCGGTAATACCGAGTACTGGCAGACCGTAATCATGAGCTTCTGAAACTACATTTGCGAGATTGGAAACTGTTTGTGTTTCATAATCGGATCCGACGAATACAGAAACACCGACGCCAATTGCGTTTTGTTTTACTGCTTCTTTTACTGGTGTAACAATTGTTTCATTCGCTAAATCTTTACCGACGACAGTAGCTCCACCTGAAACACGCATAACCATCGGTGTGCTGCAGTTTTCAGGAATACAGGAGCTAAGTACACCGCGCGTTAAAAAGAGAGAGTCTGTATAAGGAAGTAAGTTTTTAACTGTCTCAAGTGGCTGTTCTAGCCCATGAATAGGCCCTAAAAAGTAGCCGTGATCTATCGCTAACATAACCGCTCTGCCATCAGGTAAAATTGTATTTAATCGATTTTTAAATCCCCAAGTCATGTGAAATCACTCCTTCGTTAATATTGGATTTTCCGTTTGTACCGTATCTTTATTTGGTAAATGTGGTGACTTAATAAAAACTGCTTTAAAAGGTTTGTCAGAATGGTTAATAAGATAGTGAGATTCATGAGGACGAACTTGCAATACATCGCCTTGTTTAATCGGAACTCTTTCGTTATTCACATAGAAATCAATTTCACCTTCTAATGCATAAAAGACTTCCTCACACGTCGTATGATAGTGATTTTGAAACTCCTGCCCGGGCTGAATGACAACAAGGCCAAGATCAATATTCGGACCTTGTATTAAATATTTCGGCCCGTTATCACCGAAGCGATAGGAGAAATCATTTTCATTCGCTTTTAACATATATTTCACTCCTTTATGTAATGTGTTACAGTGCACCAGGCGCAATCCACATATGTGAGGTGAGCCCTTTATCAGCTAAAGAGAGTTGACTGTCATACACAGTTTTCCATGTTTCATAGAATTCTTGATATAGTTCATGATTTTCAGTAACTGGTTCGAATTTGTGCTCCCACTGTACAAACTGTTCAGCAGTTTCTTCCATAGATGAATATTTGCCAGCGCCAACTCCAGCAGCAATCGCAGTTCCTAAAGCAGCTGCTTCTTTCACAACTGGTACTTTTACAGGGATACCGAGTACGTCTGATAAAATTTGTGGCCATAGCTTTCCTTTAGCAGCACCGCCAGCAAAAATGACTTCAGAAGGAAATGTTCCTGTGAGATTTTCTATTAATTTTAAGTTACCAAGTGTAACGAAGGCAGCATTTTCTTCAATAGCACGGAACAGTTCTTTTTTTCCGCATTTGTCAGCATCTAAGCTTAAATTTAAAAAAGAAGGAGCAGCATGACGCCAAGAAATGTAGTTCATTACGTTTGAAAAAGTAGGGATAATACCATGTGATCCGACAGGTACGTCTTTTGCTTGTTCTTCTAATAATGCATAAGCATCTACACCGAGTTTGTCAGCAAGTTTCTTTTCCTCATAGCAAAAAGCATCTCGAAACCAGCGCATAACAAGGCCTGGGAAAAAGGCAATCGTTTCATATTGCCATAGGTTAGGTACGACGTGACAATTTACTCGAATGGAAGCATGTGGATCCGTTATTGGCTCAGTAACATTCACTTCTTGCTGCCAAAAACTACCGCCGCATATTAATGTTTGATTAGGTCTAACTACTCCTGTTCCAAGTGATGCCATTTGAGCATCTCCGCCCCCGGCAACGACAGGAATCCCTTCACGTAATCCAGTTAATGCCGCACACTCTTTTGTAACGCTACCAATTACTGTACCAGCTTCATTTACTGTTGGTGAAAATGGTAAAGTTAGACCGCATTCTTTAGCGACATCGTTATCCCACACTCTATTTTGTAAGTCAAAAATACCGGACGTACATCCGTTTGAGGCATCGATTTGCAGCACGCCGCTTAATTTATATAAAATCCAATCGTTTAACATCGTAAAAGAATGAATGTTGCTATAGACGTCTGGTTCATGTTTTTTAATCCAAAGTAGGCGAGGTAAAGCACCTAATGAAAAAGTTTGACCAGATCTTGTATATAAATCTTTTTCAAGATGTGACCTGATTTCTTTTAGTTCACTAACTTCAGCTGATGCGCGACCATCAACATTTGCACATGCCCAAATTTCTTGCCCACCTTTATCATATAAAACAAAACCTTCTCGCATACTAGTAGCGCTAATAGCTAGAATAGAAGAGGGAGAGACATTACTTCTTTGTAAAACTTCTTTCGTGCACTGTTGTACTAGCTCCCAGTTCTCTATTACATCAAAATTCATAGAACCTGGGTAACGAGGATCCGTGTTATGAACCCATTCTTTTTGACTAACCGCAATTTGATTACCTAATAAATCAAAAAGAACAGCCCGAATGCTTCCTGTACCAGCATCAAAAGCTAATAAATGAGACATTAACAATCACCATCCTTTCGTAATAAGGAGAGGGCCGTTTCCTCATCGGTAATTAATGTATGAATAAATCTCCCCTTTAAAGCACCAAAAATTGCATCTATCTTTTCTGTACCCCCAGCAACACCAACGACATGCTTCATTTTGCGTAGAATAGAGAGCGGCGTACCAATTAGTCGATTATGATGCGGGAGGTTTAATAAATGCCCATCTGTATTGTAAAACTGCCCTAAAATATCGCCAGTACCGTTTTGACTACGAATATACGTCATCTCACGTAGCGTTAATTTTTCTTCCTTTACAATCGTAGCGTCTTGAGATAATCCGCCAATACCGACAACAGCTGTATGAGCAAGTGAAGCGACATGAAGCATATCTTTTACACTCGGTTCTGATAGAATACTTTGTGCCATTTCGGTTGTAGATGCTAGAAACGGCGTAGGGATAATGTGAAGATCGCCTTGCATGTAGTGTAAATAGTTTTGTTTTCTCGGGAGATAGTGATTTACTCCGCCAGTTAGCGTTACGATTGAAAGATTAATAGAACTTTCAAAATGAATGTTTTCTAGCATTTTACTAATTGTTTCACCCCACCCAATGCCGAGTAAATCGCCTTGTTGGAGATGAGTTTCTAAATACTGTGCAGCAGCTTTTCCGAGAGAAGTGTGATAATTGTCTATTGGAGTAGGGATTATGAAAGCATCTTTTAAGTGGAATTTTTTCATTAGGTCACGCTCAATACTTAAACAGTGTAAACCAGTCCCTTTTACGTGAAATGTAACGATACCTTCACTGCGCGCCTTCTCTAATAACCGAACAACTTTATTTCTTGAAATGTGAAGAAGTGAAGCGATCTCCTGTTGTGTTAATTGGTCTTTATAATAGTACCAAGCTACTTTCGTTAATAAATTCTCTTCAAAGTTCAGCTGTGTCATACTCTTCATCCCTTTCAACAATTGACCACTGCTTAAACATATGTGCCACATATTTTGTTTATTCCAGTTGAAACGATTAATTGTCTGGTGAAAAAGTGTTCTAGATATGAAAAAAGGAATATACAATGCTACAAAACAAGTAGAACAAATAATCATTTTCTCAAAAAATGTTCTGGATGAAGGCAGGTGACATCATGTGGAGAACGTACCTTTATTACATGTAAAGAAAGTGAGTAAGGCGTTTTCAAATCAACTTGTGCTAAAAGGGGTGAACTTACAAGTAGAGCGTGGCGATATATACGCTTTAGTTGGAGGAAATGGTGCTGGAAAATCAACATTAATGAAAATATTAACGGGGTTATATTCGTATGATAGTGGAGAAATGTATGTAAAAGGAAAGAGGAAACAGTTTGTAAATCCGAAAGAAGCACACCGAGAAGGGATTTACTTAATACCACAAGAACCACTCATTTTTCCACATATGACCATTGAAGAAAATATATGTATCGGACTAAAAGAGAAGAAAAAGGAATTAAAAGTAAAGATTCAGCATTTGATTGACAGTTTAGGATGGGATATTGACCTTAAAGAACTAGGAGGATCACTATCCATTGCGCAGCAACAATTAGTAGAAATCGTTAGAGGATTAATACGAGAAGCCGAGATTCTTATTTTAGATGAGCCAACATCGACATTAACAACTCACGAAATGAAGAGTCTTTTTGTGCTGATGAAAAGTTTACAAGAAAAAGGAATTGGCATGATATATATTACGCATCGCTTTCCAGAAATCTTTAAAGTTGCCAACAAAGTAGCGATATTACGTGATGGAATGATTGTAAGCCAAGGGGATGTACGTAACTATACATATGACATGCTAATGGAGGGGTTATTACCGAAAGGGTATAAACGAGAAGAGAAAAGGGAAGTAGTGCAAGATACAAAAGAAACGAAAAAAATATTAGAAGTAAATGATATAACGAATCACGCATTCGAAAATATATCATTTACTGTACATGCTGGGGAGATTGTAGGTATTGCTGGCATTGTTGGGTCAGGCAGAACGGAATTAGCAGAAACAATATTTGGATTGAAGTCTATAAAATCAGGTTCTATTTTATTAGAAGGAAAATCAATTGATTCATGCTCTTTGCATAAAAGACTTAGAGAAGGATTAGTTTATGTGCCAGAGGATAGAGCAAGAAATGGTATATTCTCAATTGCATCAGTTAAAGAAAATATGACTGCAGCAAATTTACATCAGAATAGTCGCTTTTTCATTAATCAAGAAAAAGAAAGCGCTTTAGTAAGGTCGTATATAGAACAGTTTCGAATTGTGGTACCGCATTTGAATGAAGAACTCGCATCTTTATCGGGAGGTAATCAGCAAAAAGTCGTGCTTGCAAAATATCTTGCGTGTAATCCGAAAATTATTATTCTTGATGAACCGACTCGAGGAATTGATGCGAAAGCAAGGCTTGAAGTATATAAGACGATAGAAAAAATGAAAAGGGAAGGACTCGCAATATTATTAATCTCTTCCGATGTTGAAGAAATTGTTCAATTAGTAAACCGTGTATATGTAATGCGAAATGGACAATTTGTTTCACATCTGGAGAAAGAACAAATAAATGTAGAAGCAGTTACACGTCTTGCATACGGAGGTGTAACGGAATGAAACGTATGTATAAAATGCACGAAACATCTATCATACTATTATTACTCATTTACATTGCCATTGTCGGAATGATAAATCCAAGTTTCATTCAGCTTAACTCGTTATCTTTAATGATGAAATCAAGCGTTATTTTAGTCGTGTTAGCAATTGGCCAATCGTTCGTCTTATTTACGAAAAATATAGACGTATCAGTTGGTTCAATTATGGGATTAAGCGCAGCAGTTTGCGGGATATTGTTAACGGATGGATATCATGCATTTTGGTCCATACTTGCTGCTATTTTACTTGGCTCTATTCTTGGTTTTATAAATGGGATTGGCGTTGCGAAGTTTCGGGTACCAGCTATTATTATGACATTAGGTATGTTAGGGGTCATTAGAGGTGCGATGTTAATTTTCACAGGTGGAAAGTGGATTGAAGATATACCAAATGATTTTAAGCAACTGTCATCTATCGTCATACTTGGTTTGCCGATAATTGTATGGGTTGTTCTTATTATTTTACTACTACTATACTTCTTTTTAAGTAAAGTGCCACTCGGAAGATACTTTTATGCGGTAGGTGATAATGAAGATGGCGCGAGACTCATTGGTATACCTGTTAATAAAGTGAAAATATATGCATTTATGATTTCAGGCATAAGCGCTTCGCTCGCTGGTTGCATATTTGTCATGAATATCGGATTCGTTCCAAATCAAACAGGAACCGGGATAGAACTACAGGTTATCGCAGCTGCTGTACTAGGAGGAGTTCATTTAAAAGGCGGAACGGGTTCTATAGTTGGAGCTGCATTAGGAGCGATATTTTTAGAGGCGATAAGCAGTTCACTCGTCTTTTTAAAAATACCAGCATTTTGGAATAATGCTATTTCAGGTTTCTTATTATTACTAATCGTCATATTAGATAGTGTTATGAAAAAGTGGAAGGCAGAAAGGAGGATGAATCTATGAAGTATTTATACAGATGGGAAGGTGTTCTAATCGTATTACTTCTTTTAGAATTCATTCTCTTTAGTTTTATAAATAGTGATTTCTTAAATATTAGTAATCTCCTTTTTAGTACAAATGATTTTCTTTTTATCGCAATCGCGGCGATACCAATGACTTTCGTTATTGTAACAGGAGGAATTGATGTATCGGTCGGCTCAATAATGGGGCTCACTTCGATCTTGATCGGTGTACTTTGGATGAATGGAATACCTATTTTGCTAGCGGTCATAATAGCTCTTATAATCAGTTGTTTAGCAGGAGCTTTAAACGGAATCATTATAAAAATGACAGATGTAGAGCCACTTGTCGTTACACTTGGAACAATGTTTTTATACGGCGGAATTGCACTCGTCATTTCAGGAGGGGCAGGTGCTTTTGGATATGAAGGGATAAGTGGTTTACCTGAAGAATTTGTACAACTGGCAAATGGTAGTTTTATAGGGATACCGAATTTATTATGGATACTGATCGTATTAACAGTTTTATGTACTTTATTATTTCACCGAACTGTATATGGGCGCCACGTAAAATTAACAGGAGCGAACGAAAACGCAGCAAAATACACTGGGATCAAAACGAAAAAAGTAGTCATCATCGCTTACATACTCTCCGGGTTAGGAGGTGGATTAGGAGGCGCTTTCTTAACTGCATATTTCGGTTCCGCACGTGCTGATATGGGAAGTGAAACGATTTTACCAATCATTACAGCAGTCGTATTAGGTGGAACACTTATTACAGGGGGAAAAGGAAGTATTATCGGTACTGTACTGGCGAGTATTTTTATAGGACTCATGCAGTATGGCTTGCAAATGACGGGTTTAACAAATGAACAATCTAACGTAGTTATTGGTATTATTCTTATTCTTTCAGTTATTATGAGACATTTCAAATTACATCGATTCACACCGTGGAAAAGAAAGAACTTGCATAAGGGGGAAATGTCATGAAGAGAAAACTGGGGATTCTATTAATAGTGTGCATTTGTTTAATTGGTTTAATAGCTTGCTCTAGTCAAACGGCAGATAAGAAGAAGGCAGATGATGTGAAATTTGCATTTATCCCGAAACTAACTGGAGTTGGCTTCTTTACATCGGGTGGTGAAGGAGCAAAAGAGATGGGAGATAAACTAGGCGTACAAGTGAAATATGATGGACCATCTGAAGCAAGTGTATCAGGTCAAGTGAAATATATAAACAACTTTATTAATCAAAACTATGATGCAATTATGGTCTCTTCTACATCGGTAGATGGTCTATCGCAATCATTGCAACGTGCTAAGAAAAAAGGGATGACGGTGTTAACATGGGACTCTGATGTCAATCCGAAAGACCGTTCATTTTATATAAGCCAAGGAACACCAGATCAACTTGCTAATTTATTAATTGAAATGACTTCTAAACAAATTGGAGATAAAGGAAAAGTAGCCTTCTTTTATTCTAGTCCAACAGTAACGGATCAAAACCAATGGGTAACGAAAGCGAAAGAAATTATTAAAAAGAAATATCCGAACTGGGAAATTGTAACGACGCAATACGGTGAAAATAATGCGCAAAAGTCTTTATCAGTAGGGGAGAACATATTAAAAACGTACCCAGATATTAATGCAGTCATTTGCCCGGATGCAACGGCACTACCAGCGATGGCACAAGCAGCTGAAAACTTAAAAATGGATAAAAAAGTTGTTGTAACTGGGTTCTCCACACCAAACGTTATGCGTGATTACGTAAAACGAGGAACAGTACAACAATTTGGTTTATGGGATGTAAAACAACAAGGTGCACTTGCAACGTATGTAGCAAATGAAATTGTTGTAAAAGGGAAGAAGTTAAAAGTAGGGGATAGCTTTGAAGTAAAAGGAATTGGAAAAGTGAAAGTAGAGCCAAACGCTATCCAAGGTTATGATTATGAGGCAGAAGGAAACGGAATTATCGTATTGCCAGAGCGGGTTGTATTTACGAAAGAGATTATTGATAAATATAATTTCTAGTAATTAAAAAACGTCCGAATATATCGGACGTTTTTTAATTTCTTCATTAGTTATGAACTGTTTCTTTTTCATTTAATCCAAGTGTACGACCAGTCGAAGTGTGAAGGTCTTGGAACAATCTTGGATTTTCAGTTAGTGAAATGCCGTAAGAAGGGATCATTTCTTTTATTTTTCCTTCCCATTCTACCATACGGCTTGGGAAACATTTTTCTAATACTTCAAGCATGACGTGAACAGCAGTAGAAGCCCCCGGTGATGCACCTAGTAATGCAGCGATTGAACCGTCAGCTGCACTTACAACTTCTGTACCGAATTGAAGTGTACCTTTACCACCGGCATCAGTATCTTTAATTACTTGTACACGTTGCCCAGCAACTACAATATCCCAATCTTCACTTTTTGCGTTCGGAATGAATTCGCGTAATTCTTCCATACGTTTTTCATGTGATAACATAACTTGTTGAATTAAGTATTTTGTTAATCCCATTTCTTTTACACCAGCAGCTAACATTGTTAAGACGTTATTCGGTTTTACAGAACCAATTAAGTCAAGGTTTGAGCCAGTTTTTAAGAACTTAGGAGAGAATCCTGCGAACGGTCCAAATAGTAAAGCTTTTTTATTGTCTATATATCTTGTATCAAGATGAGGTACAGACATTGGCGGAGCGCCGACTTTAGCTTTACCGTATACTTTTGCATGATGTTGCTCTACAACTTTTTGGTTTTTACATACCATAAATAGTCCACTTACAGGGAATCCACCGATATGTTTTGATTCAGGGATCCCAGTCTTTTGAAGTAGAGGTAGACTACCGCCACCGCCGCCGATAAAGACGAATTTTGCAGTATGATGCTCAATCTTACCACTATTCATATCGTGTACTTTCACTTCCCACAAACCATTCTTCGTGCGTTTAATATTTTCGACACTATGTTTGTAGTTTAGCTCGACATTTTTCGTTTGTAAGTAATCAAACAACATACGTGTTAATGCACCGAAGTTAACATCTGTTCCAGAATCAATTTTCGTTGCAGCCATAGGCTCATTAGATGTACGACCTTCCATAATGAGTGGAAGCCATTTTTTTAATGTTTCAGGAGCATTGGAAAATTCCATTCCTTGAAACAGTGGATTTTTTGAAAGCGCTTCAAAACGGTTTTTTAGAAACTCAACATTTTTTTCTCCTTGTACTAAACTCATATGAGGTAGAGGCATAATAAAATCTTGTGGATTACGAATTAATTTGCTTTTTACAAGATATGCCCAAAATTGTCTTGAAAGCTGGAATTGCTCATTCACTTTTACAGCCTTACTAATATCTATAGATCCGTCAGATTTTTCGGAAGTATAGTTCAGTTCGCATAGCGCAGAATGCCCTGTACCTGCATTATTCCATTCGTTAGAGCTTTCTTCCCCGGCACTTGCGAGTTTTTCAAAAACTTTAATTTCCCATTCAGGTGCTAATTCTTTTAGTAATGAGCCTAATGTTGCACTCATAATTCCTGCACCAATTAAGATAACGTCTGTTTTTTGCTGCATGTTGCTCATGATAATCTCTCCATCCCCTATATTGGCAAAAAAGAGTAGGTGTTCACTATATCTAAGCCGTAAATTGAAAACACCGCCTAGGCCCCACCTAGGTGTATACCTTTTTTGTCTCAATTATATAACCATCTCATACTCTATTATAATAATTAATAGACTAAAATATCTAGTGTTATCTGATAATTTTAAACTATTTAACGTTTTATTTGCCAAAATTCTTATTTAACAAGCACTTTTCAGTTTATGAATAGAAAAAAATCACAGTTTGAAATTATCCCGAAAAAGCTTACGCATTAATAATTGGGTAGGGAGGATACCTTTTTATGGAATTTTTCCCCTTGTAATAGTATGATTATTCTGTGAAATTAAAGGAGGGATATCAATGCGTAAACAAGAAAAAATCGCAAACTTATTTCGAAATTTCTCAATAAAGGAATGTAAAGGGTCAAGTGACTTATATGAATACTTATCAATAAAAATTGCGGAAGATGAGGAAGTACTTACATTAGCTTCCCATGCTCAAACAGGCCAACCAGTCCCGAACTTATTATTAGGCGCCGTACATTATTTATTACTAGCAGGCAAAGAACATCATGTAAAAACGTATTATAGTAGCTTAGTTGAAAAGGCTAATACAGATTTAGATCAAGCTTTTGATCATTTTAAAGATTTCTGTAAAACGTACCGAGAGGAAATCATTACTTTGTTACAAACGAAACTCGTTCAAACGAATGAAGTAAGACGATGTGCATACTTATACCCAGGTTTCTGTTACATATTTAATAAAGTGAAAAAACCGTTAGCATTAATTGAAATTGGTACAAGTTCTGGATTACAACTGTTCTGGGACCAATATAGCTATTCGTACGGAACGGATGAAACATACGGAAATATAAATTCAAATGTACATATAACTTCTGAAATAAGAGGGGAAAATGTACCTCATTTTCTAAAAGAAAGTCCAACTGTCGTAGAAAGAATCGGAATAGATTTGCATGTAAATGATTTACATAGTGATGAAGATTATTTATGGCTACGTGCACTCATTTGGCCAGAACATAAAGAAAGACTTGAAATGTTTGACCAAGCAGCATCTTTAGTAAAAAATGAATCTGTCCAATTAATAGAAGGAGACGGTGTAGAGCTATTACCATCTATTATTGAACAATTAAGTGAAGATGTTGTAATCTGTATTTTCCATACACACGTCGCAAATCAAATACCTGAACAAGTAAAACGTAAGTTGGAAAAACAAGTGCAAGAAATCGGTGCAAAACGTGATGTATTCCACCTGTATAACAACATGTGGGACCGGGACCTTCATATTGATTATTATATTAACGGAAACGAATATCGTGAAACGGTTGGGGAAACAGAAGGGCATGGGAGATGGTTTAGTTGGAAGCTTGTACAATTTTTGAAGCTAATTCATTCAGCTCATCAGATTTTTTGAAGAATTTTGAAGATGTAACTGTTTCATAGAATATTGCTAATGATTCAGGAGGGATAATTGTAATACCCCAATATGCTAAACCATATTCCTGATTTTTGACTGTATGAAAGTAGGTTTTCATAATTGATAAATTTTGACTTAAACTATTGATAATATCATCATTAACAGAAATACAATGATATTTCTCTGGTGTATAATCATTGTAACTTTTTTGAGAATCAAAATCGTCAATTATTCCAAAATCATGGACACATGCCATCATAATCATCCTCTCAAATTTAATAAAGTATTTCTATTTAAATAAAATGATTATTCGTTTAAGTGTAATAGAAATGGTTATGTAGTTAATTAGTATCATACTTCATAAAATATCTTCGGTTCTTCTTCGTGAAAAAAAGTTTATTTATTGATAAACTCATCGGGAGCCCAAGTGGCGATTTCATTCCCAGGTGCAGCGACTACAAGCCATTGCTCACATAGGACACCAGCTTGCCAACATTCATAATAATCATGAAAACCATTTACAAAAATAATTTGTCCACTATCTAATATAATAATTAAATGAGGGCTTTCTAAGCCGAGTTGTATATCGGTAACTTTTTGTCTTCTTATCTTAAATATTCTTTCATATTCTTCTTCCTCAGAATAATCTTCAAATTCATCTTCATTTAATGGGTATCTTTTTTGAGGTTTATTAAATAAACACCATTTTGATTCGATATTGATATATAATTGTCCGTCATAATCAACTGAGTCGTGAAAGTTTGTGAAATGAATCTTTATAGCGCCTGGAGAAATACCAAATTGTAATCCATCAACTTGTAATCCGATGAATAGATTTTTCAACACTTTTTCAGCGTGAATTTTATCCTCTTTATTCATTCTTGAAATCCTCCTTTTCTTAAAAATATACCTTATATTTTTATTGTAATAAATAAATTTCCATGTAAAATGAACCTTTTGTGAGAAACGAGCGAATATAGTGTGAAAGATCATGAGAGGGGAACGTAATGTTGGATGAAGTACAATTAAAAGAATGGCTGTATAAAATGGAGTCTGGGGATCAAGAAGCCTTTCAAGTTATTTATGAGTACACATGTAAAGATATTTATAAAACAGTAGTATTTTTAGTAGGAAGTCAAAACGAAGATGTAGACGATATAGTGAATGAAGTGTACATACAAATGTGGAAGTCCGTAACAAACTATGATATGAATCGTTCATTTCGTTTTTGGTTACATGGACTAGTTGTGAAGCAAGTACAGGATTGGCGTCGTAAATCGTGGCGAAGGTTCCGGATTTTTGAAAAGAAAAAAATGTATGAACAAGATCGTTCTTACGTAATGCATGAAGATATTTTACATAAGGAAACGCATAATGAATTAGTGGAGATTGTACAAAAATTATCTTATAAACATCGTGAAGTAATAATTATGCGTTACTTCCATGAGTATAGTATGGAGGAAATTGCTGTACTTCTTCAAATCCCTATTGGTACAGTGAAATCCCGATTACATACTGCGCTAAAACGATTAAGGGCTGAAATGGAGCACAAGCCAAACATAAGAGAGGGAGAAGTAAATGGATTTTGAAAAATATGTAACGAATGAATTGAAAAGAAAGGCAGCGAATATAGAGCCTTCTCCTAATCTGGAAGATAAAGTACAAGATTCTTTTTATAAATACGAAAAGATGAAAAAGAAAGAGAAAACTTCTATGAAGAAAAAGTTATTATTTGGCTTTGTAGCCGCGGTTATTTTAATACCGACGGGTACTTTTGCAGGTACAACATTAATGGATAAAATTGTAGGGACACCAGAAAAAGCAAGACAAGATATCGGAATGACTGAAGATGGTTATAATTCAGTAATGGAACGTATAGAAATTGCTAAAAGTATATTTACAGAAGAGGACTTTGAAAAGTATGTAGCTTTATTACAGGAAACATACCATTTCTATAAGAAAGTAAGTGTTGTAGAGAATGGTGAGAGACAATATACTGCTACAAATCGCCTAAATGCTGATGAAGAAATGAGAGATAGAGAGGTAATGGAACAATTAAATACATATGAAGAAAGAATAGATCAACAATTTACCTATACATTTGAACAAGCTGAAAAAATAACTGGTTTTCCAATCAAGCATCCATCATATATTCCGGTTGGACATCAATTAGTATTTGAAGAAGTCAAAGCTGAAGCGACATTAGACAAGCCTATGCCGTTGATTACGATGAGATATGAAAAGCGTAATGTAAAAAAAGAGCCACATACTTCAGATGTAGAATTAGGTTTTACAATCCATCAGTTAGAAATTGTTGAGGGAGAATATAAAGATTTCTTTCTTGATAGACCATTTGATAAACCCTCTAAAACAGGACATAATTTTACTGGAGATATAAAAAAATATAAATTAAATGGCTATGACGTAACATTCGGTGAGTATAAAGAATCGAATGTACGGGCTATGAAAATAGTGGTTCCTGCAAAAGAAGGGAAAAATGCATATCAAATCTATATAAATGGTAGTATGCTTTCTAAAAAAGATCTTGAGAAAGTTTTACTTTCGATGGTTGAATAGGACGTTATATGTAAAGAAATGCTACTTTTAGTTCAAATGTAGCATTTCTTTTTTGTAGTTAAATATATGTACTCAAAATCTCCCCAGGCAACCCATCAATCTCATAAACTTTCTCGCATGTAAAACCTATATGTATTAAAATTTTGCGAGAGGGGATATTAATTGGATTGATAATTGCTTTTAGTACGTTTATATCGGTCTACTTCTTAATTCTACTACCATATCTTTTTCCCCAGTGCTTTGGCAAAATCATATAACCAATTTCAGCTTCTTTAACATTATCCTCGTATACTGCAACATGTCCAAGAACAATATACTCATTTGTAATAGAATCATATACTTTATAAGAGACGAATATTTGATGTTTTTCACTGTACTTAAACAGCCTTGTAAAGTCATTTTTCGCTTCATCTAACAGAATAGTACGTTCAGTAATTTGCGCTATTACTTCTTTATTTGATACGAGTTGGAAATATAAATTAAAACCTATTGCTTCAAATTTAGCTTTTGTATAATATTCCTCCAAACTAATTTTCGATTGTTCTTCAGAAAAGATATATGACACATAAATCATAATTTCAATTATAAAATCATTGATAAAGTGAATTGTTAATTTTTGATTGATGCCGTACATACAATATGTAATTAAGTGCGTGTACTATGGAGCGATTATAGAAAAGGGTGAATGGTGCTTATGAGTTCATTTGAGCAAATGATATATGTTGGTGTCATTATGTCTACTGTGTTATCCGTACTGATTTTAGGATCTTTATATTATAATCCTCGTCTTTCATTAACTGATTATCCGAAAGATATTCAAAAGGTAGTTTTTCCAAAATCGATTCAAGAAAAAAAGCAAACGATTTACTTTAATATTGCATACAATGCTATTCTTTTCGGTACTCCTTTCGTTTCTACATATATACTACATAAACATGGAAAATTATTGTATATAGATGCCTATTTACATACATTTGGTATTTTAATGATTTTTAATGTAGTAGATTTGTTTATAATAGATTGGCTAATCTTTTGCTGGATTACCCCAAGATTTGTTGTTATTCCTAGTACAGAAGGGATGAAGGGATATAAAGATTATAAGTTTCATTTAAGAGGGGCTATAGTCGGCACAAAATTCTTAGCAATCGTAAGTTTGTTTTTGGCAGGAATAGCGATAACTATGTAGTATAAAAAGTATTATTTCATTTTGTTTTGATTGAAGAATTCTAGGTGACTTTTAGCATATTCTTAGTTTTTATAATACAGCCTCATAAATATTAATATATGTTATATAGAGTGAAAATTCATTTTATAAAAAGGGGAAGTGTTATGAAGGAAACAAATGAATCTTTAGGCATTGATTTGAAAAAAAGTGTAAAGTTTTCTATTATAATCCCTGCACATAATGAAGAAAAGTACATTGGAAAATGTTTAGATTCAATTTCAAAGGCAGCGGAAGCATATAAGGATCAAACTGAAGTCATAGTGGTTTTAAATCGTTGTACAGATAAAACAGAGGAAATCGCAGAGGTGTATAACTGTATTACATTAAAAAATGATGATAAAAATTTATCTAAAATTCGAAATGCAGGAGCCGCGATAGCTACGGGAGAAATAATCATTACAATAGATGCTGATACCCAAATGACAGAGTCTTTTTTGTCTAACGTAGACAAAAATTTAGTTTCAGGTAAATATATTGGCGGTGGGGTAACTGGTAAGTTTGAAAGAATATCTTTAGGAATATTTGTTTCCGCGTTGTTAATTATAATTCCATTATTTTTTAAGTATGGGGCTATATCTGTCGGGATTTTTTGGTGCTATAGAAAAGATTTTATGGCGATTAATGGATTTAATGAAAATATGCTTATGGCAGAAGATGCAGATTTTGCAAAACGGTTAAAAGAATGGGGAAAACAACAAAATAAGAAGTTCGGTACAATAAAAAATGGAATGATAACTTCGTGCAGAAGATTTGATACATATGGAGATTGGACTTTAATTAAAAATCCAAAAATAATCTTAGCTTATTTAAAGGGTAATGATAAAAAATATGCAGATAAAACATATTATGATAATCAAGAAAGATAACTGTAGAAATTCTTAAACAAATAGCCTTTTGCTCACCTCATTTTATATATGATGAGGTGATTTTTTATTTATAGAATGCGAACGTATAAATTTGATATTCTTGAAGAAAAAGGATATTTCTAACAACAATATATTAAGTAATATTAATATATTGTTACAAAAGTTTTGATATTCTGTGAAAACACCTGATTTTATGGAAGCATTTGATATAATAGAAGTCAAAAAACGTAATGGAGGCTAATATGAAAAAAATAATTGGCGCAGCAACAGCAACAGTTTTTGGGATGGGAGCTTTTACCACAGTTGCTACTGCAGAAACAATCGTAACAGCAGATGTACTCAATGTACGTGAAAAGCCAACTACGGAATCAAAAGTTGTCAAAAAAGTAAAAGAAGGAGAAAAGTTAAAAGTTATACATACGGAAGAAGGATGGTCCAAAATTGATTTAAATGGTAAAGAAGTATTTGTAAGTGCGGAGTTTACAAAAGATGTGTATTATGTAACCGCGAATTTATTAAATGTCCGTTCGGGTGCAAGTACAGAATCAGAAATACTTGGCAGACTAAAAACAGATGATGTAATTGAATCAAAGCATCAAGTAAAAGACGGTTGGTTACAATTTGAGTATAAAGGAAAAACAGCTTATGTAAATGTTTCTTTCCTATCAAGTACAGCACCAGTTGAAAAAAAAGCTGAAGAGAAAACGAAGCAAGTAGCGAAAGTACAAAAAACGGTTAAAGCTAAGGATGAAGTTAAAGTACAAAAGATAGCAAAAGTAAAAGAAGAAGCGAAAGTACAAGAAGTAACAAAGCCTAAGGAAGAAGCGAAAGTACAAGAAGTAGCAAAGCCTAAGGAAGAAACGAAAGTACAAGAAGTAACAAAGCCTAAGGAAGAAACGAAAGTACAAGAAGTAGTTAAGCCTAAGGAAGAAACGAAAGTACAAGAAGTAGTTAAGCCAAAAGAAGAAGTGAAAGTACAAGAAGTAGTAAAGCCTAAAGAAGACGTGAAAGCCCAAGAAGAAGCAAAAGCTAAAGAAGAAGAGAAAGCAAGAGAAATAGCAAAAGCTAAAGAAGAAGAGAAAGCAAGAGAAATAGCAAAAGCTAAA
>NZ_WBPF01000005.1:0-336047 GCF_008923725.1 Bacillus sp. CH140a_4T | reverse complement strand
GAAGAGAAAGCAAGAGAAATAGCAAAAGCTAAGGAAGAAGAGAAAGCAAGAGAAATAGCAAAAGCTAAGGAAGAAGAGAAAGCAAGAGAAATAGCAAAGGCTAAGGAAGAGGCCAAAGCAAGAGAAATAGCGAAGGCTAAGGAAGAAGCAAAAGTAAAAGAAGAGTCTAAAAATAACATACAGTCTGCTAAACGTGAATTAACGGTAGTAGCGACAGCATATACAGCGGATCCAAGTGAGAATGGTACTTATGGTGGACGTGTTTTAACTGCGATGGGGCATGATTTAACGGCTAATCCGAATATGAGAATTATTGCAGTTGATCCGAAAGTAATCCCATTAGGATCTAAAGTCTGGGTAGAAGGTTATGGAGAAGCTATCGCTGGTGATACGGGAAGTGCTATTAAAGGAAATCGTATTGATGTTTTAATGGGTTCAAAAAGTAAAGCTATGAATTGGGGAAGACAAACTGTTAAAGTTAAAATTCTTTAATAAATATAGTTATATAGAAATAAGTCAGTTCTCTTTATTGAGACTGGCTTTTATTTTTGAGTGAATATGATTGATTGAAAGACTATGCACTTTCACTCGTAATAGTGTAATTAAGTTTAAAGGATAGGTGTATTCTAGTGTTAATTTTTTTATAATGAAGTGGATCAGATTTATATAAAGCGAGGATAGAATATGACAACAAAATTATATGGCGCACATTGCAATGAGTTGAAAGGGTATAGAGTAATTGAAGGGAAAGATT
Organism: Bacillus sp. CH140a_4T; assembly: GCF_008923725.1. GTDB lineage: Bacteria > Bacillota > Bacilli > Bacillales > Bacillaceae_G > Bacillus_A. The sequence goes on along the minus strand of NZ_WBPF01000005.1, from coordinate 335,293 downwards.
CCTATAATCATTACTTTGGTGGTGAAGATTGCAATTTGCCAGTATGTAAGTTATGTAGTGAGAAGATGCATCAAATTCTCTGTTTTGATTTAAAAGATGGGAGACTTGCTGAACTTAAAAGTAATGAACTAAATATTTTACCATTCGTTTCATGTTTGAACTGCGCGATGGTGTGGGAACCGCAATATTTTCAGTTAAGTGATGGAGGTAAAACAGTTCAAATCATACAGCAGCAAAATACAGAAGAATGGATAATGGAAAAGGAATATAAGTTACCAGTTTCATTACCAAGAACGACGGTAAAGCTTATAAATATGAAAAATGGAGATATACCTACTGATGAAGATAGTTACTGGGAAGCTTTCGACTTGTTCGGTTCTGAATATGTATGTAGATTATTAGGGGCACCATTATATGATGATCTTCCAGAGAATTTGGAGTGTCCAACTTGTTCTAAAGATATGAAGTATGTTGCCACAATTACACAAGATATTGAGGAACGTGGACTTATTTCAGTAGTTGATTTCCAGTTTGGGGAAATGAATATATACTATTATTTATGTAAAGATTGTTCAATTATAAAAACTGAAATACAAAATACATAACAAGACTAACATATTATGTTAGTCTTGTTTTTCGATCGCAACATTAGTAAGAATCGCATTAAATATATCTTTTTGCGTGAAGGTATCTGTAAAAATAGTTTCTCTAGCAACTTCAATTGTATCGTGCGGATTATACCATTTTTCTAGGGAATCTTCACCAAATTCATGGCGCTTTTCTCTTGTATTGTGTCGTCGAATCGTTTCTTTTAACAATAAATCAAAGTAATATGTATACGCGTTTCCTTCAAAAAAATGTATTAATTCTTTCAGCATATCACCGTATCTATGACTGTTTAAAATGCCTTCTAAAATAACAAATTCACATTTTCCTTTTCCGTACTTTGTAATTTCAAATAGTAAATCATGTGATAAATTCCCCATCGTGTCGTCTACTTTCAGCATATCTCTACGTACAACATCCTGTGATACGAAAAGTGTATCTTGTCCGAAATGTTCTTGTAGTTGCTTTGCGATTGTTGTTTTACCACTTGCGGAGTTTCCTCTAAGAATGATTAATGTTGATTTTAGAATAGGATTAGACATAATGTATTCCCCCAGCACGAATGATCATATAGAAAATTTTAACAAATAAACTGTGGAAAGTGTATAATTAATAGGGTGGAAGTAAAAAGGTGGGAGCTAGATGGAACATAAATTAAATAAGGCGCAGTCGATTTTGAAACGGACATGGTTTCGCTATCTAGGGGCATTTATTATTGTTCAATTGTTGTTTATTATTTGTGAGGTTACTGGATGGGCACCAAATTTTAAACCAAGTGGGGAATTTTTAAGTAGAATTTTACATTCCAAATTTTTTACGGAATGGTTCACTCCATATGAAATCCCTCATTTTAATATGTTTACTGCTCTTTTTGCGGTTACATTGTTACCATATGCACTAATAGGTGCAATGAAAGATTTCACAACAAGGAAAAATATAAAAAATTAAAAAGAGGTATTCTATGTTATTTCAAAAAGATAATGTATCGGTACGGTACGTAAAAGAAGAGGATGCACAGATCATTTCAAAATGGTTAACTGACCCAGAAGTCTTACGGTATTACGAAGGGCGAGATAATCCGCAATCTGTAGAGATGGTACTCGATCATTTTATACATAATCCAAATAGTCATGAAAAAAGATGCTTAATAGAGTTTGATAATATGCCAATTGGTTATATTCAAATGTATCCAGTTGATTCTGAGTGGAAAGCATTATATGGCTATGAAGAATCTCAAAATGTATGGGGAATGGATCAATTTATCGGTGAGCCGAATTATTGGGAAAAAGGAATTGGAACGAAACTCGTTCAGGCAGCAATTACATATATTATGGAGAACACGGGAGCAGAAGCAATCGCAATGGATCCGAAAGTAAATAATGGGCGTGCGATAAAATGTTATGAAAAATGCGGATTTAAAAAGGTGAAGATATTAAAGGAACATGAGCTGCATGAGGGGAAATTAGAAGATTGTTGGACGATAGAATACAAACAAAGGGAGCTGCGCGAAATGAAAAAAGCTTTAATAGTAATTGATGTGCAAGCAGGTATGTATACAGCAGGAATGCCAGTACATAATGGGGAAAAGTTTTTAGAAATATTGCAAGAGCTTATTGGGGAATGTCGTTCAAATGATATTCCAGTTATTTTTGTACAGCATAACGGGCCAAAAGATCATCCGTTAGAAAAAGGTACAGCTGGTTGGAAAGTGCATGAGGCAATTGCCCCGCAAGAAGGGGACAGTATCATTGAAAAGACGACGCCAGATTCATTCTATAAGACGAACTTAAATGAAGTATTACAAGAAAAAGGCATTGAACACGTTATTATTTCAGGAATGCAAACAGAGTACTGTGTGGATACGACAACGCGAAGAGCGTTTAGTGAAGGGTATAAAGTAACGTTAGTGAGTGATGCACATAGTACGTTTCATACAGACGTGTTACGTGCGGAAGACATTGTAAAGCATCATAATGTAGTGTTTGGAGCGTTTGCTAATGTTGTTGCGTTAAAAGATTTGAAAGTGACTGCCTCTAAATAAGAGGCAGTTTTTTATTATAAGAACGATATCTTGAAAACATCGTTCTTATAATTTCACGTACCATAATGAATACATAAAAAAGGAGCACCACATAATTAAAAAGGGCGCTCCTGCATCAAAATGTCATTTCTTCTTATTCTTATCTTTATCCAATATATTCTGCTCTTCAGCAAATTCCGTACCATATGCAAAGCGGCGATTAATATGAATGTTATCATTGTTGTGCCTTGTGTGTGAGTTAGAGAAGCGATGAACGATTACTTCAGATAATGTAAAGACAATGGCAGAAAGGATGCTACCCCATGCAATTTGCATATAATTGTCTAATAAAATATTACCGAAAATCCATACGCTTAAATACGTTAGTAAGAAATCCGACATAATGGCACCAGTATTGCCTATTCGGTTTAATATGATTTTATCAACGAACATATAGGATACGATTGTAACAAAAAGACTGAATGAAATAATTTGGACGAACGTTGCAGGGAAAAATAAAGCGAGTCCAATACTAAATGCGATAACGCACGATATAAACTTGATAAGTACTACAGTAAAATCATTCAATATTTACACCTCCGATTTATACATAGTTTTGCAATAAATTCAGGAGTTCATACATTATTACGGATTTATTTACATAAAACTTTTTCATGTTTGAATTGTAGTCTAAATATTATAAAAATAAAGAAAAAATGTTATAGTAAAATGAGAGTATATGACATTTTTAGGTAAGGGGGAATCCTAGGTGTGGATTACTTCAGAAGTAGAAATTCCAGATGAGTTAATCGATCATCTTGAACAAGGAAAGTTAGTACTATTTGTTGGAGCGGGAGTTTCTATGAAAGGGAAATCAAACTTACCGAATTTTGATGATCTAGTTGACGAAATTGCGAAAACCTTATATGTAGAAACGCGTGAAATAACAGAACCTCATGATTATTATCTTGGTAAAATTGCGAAAACAAAAGATGTACATCAAGTTGCAAGAGGTTTAGTTCATAATGAAAAGTCAAAGCCGAATCCGCTTCATTATGCGATTCCAAGGTTGTTTCCTTTAGATACAGACGTCCGCATTGTAACGACAAATTTTGATCGACATTTTACAACTGCGATGAAAGAAATGAATAGAGAATTAAACGTATATTATGCACCTGCGTTACCTACAGGTAGAGCGTTTAAGGGACTCGCTTACATACATGGCAATATAGAACAAGAGAAAGAAGCATTAATTTTAACAGATGGTGATTTTGGAAGGGCTTACTTGACGGAAGGATGGGCAAGAAGATTTTTAGTTGATTTATTCTCGAATTATACCGTTTTATTCGTTGGATATAGCCATAATGACCCGGTAATGAAATATTTAGCTACTGGTTTACCACCAAGTACAAGGCGTTTTGCCTTTGTTGCACAAGGGGAAAATACGTACCATTGGGAGCATTTAGGAATACGACCGATTGTGTATCCGAATAAAGGAAATAATCATCAATCTCTCGTTAAAGCAGTGAAGCGATGGGCGGAATTAATGGGCGATAATTATATTACAAAACGAATGCGAATTCGTGACATAGTAACAGTTCCGCCGTCAGTAGAGCAGGAACAATTATCATACATAAAACAATCCATAAAAAAAATTGAAACAGTCCGTTACTTTGTTGAATTTGCTCATGATTATGAATGGGTGGAATGGCTTGAAGCAGAAGGGAAATTACAAAATTTATTTTTAGTTACATCAAACGATAATGAAGTAGATGAACTACTTGCGGAATGGTTAGTGGAACAATTTCTTTTTAGTCATCAAAAAGAATTATTTCAATTAATTTTTAAAAATCATTCTAAACTATCTCCGTTATTATGGAGAACAATTTGTAGCTACCTAAACGAAACGAAAATTAAAATGAACCCGTTATTGTTTGCAAGATGGACACTTCTTTTATTAGAAACAGCTGAAAAAGGTAGTAAATCAATTGAAAAAATTTCTTATTTACTGCAAAAATGTTCTTTTCCTGAGCATAAAGAAATTGCTTTATTATTACTAACGTTTATTTTGGATGGAAAGCTTAAGTTGAAGCGGGAGAGAAAATGGGGAAATGACACGCAAGAATCAATAGAACTTGAGGAATCGAGTCGATTACCAGTGTCTACATTTTCTTATGTGGAGCAAATTTGGAATGAGAAGATGAAACCGCATATTTCCTATTACGCCGTACCAATTATGATGATGGGAATAGAGAAGATGCGAATGTTATCATTAAGACAAACGGCATTGAAAAAAAAGGATAAAGAAAATGTAGAAAAAGAGTTTCAGCAAAATGATCTTACATTTTTAATTCAAATTGTAAAAGAGTGTTTAGCTTATTTATGTGAAAACAATGAGAAAAAAGCAAATTATTATATTACAGAAATGATAGAAGCAAACAGCATACTGCAACATCGAATTGCAATTGATGCGATGAATAAAAATATATTCTTTAGCGCTGATGAGAAAATGAAATGGTTGTTACAGGAAGGACTTCTTTTAGATGTCACGTATAAACACGAAGTTTTTCAACTTATAAAAAATCATTTCGCATCTTCTTTAGAAAAAACAAAGGAAGAAGTCATTCAAATTGTACTGAAAGACCTTGCAGAGGAGAGGGCATTTGATGTTTGCTTAGTATTAGATTTATTATTCACTTGTGATCCAAATAGTCCATCTACAGCAAAAGGTTATGAGCTAATGAAGCAAAAGCATCCTCACTTTCATTCTGAGCGATACAGTGTACAAAAGAAAGAAACCACAGAACAAAGTATTACTTGTAATGTAACTGCTGATGGATTATTACATCTGAAAGACGATGAAATTATGAAACAAGTTCGGCAATTTTCTCAAGACGGAGTTTTTGAACAACGCCATTTTTTAGAGATGTTATCGAAAGCATGTAAACTGAATACAGAATGGAGTATTTCATTTGCTTACCAATTAGTTAGCATGCACGAAATAAGTAATGAAGTATGGTTTGTTTGTATTAGAGAATGGCGAAATAACCGAGTACTGACAAATGAACAAATTCAAAAAGTTATTCCGCTATTACAGAAATTTGTTAGAAATACTGCTTTTCATTGGTTAATTAGTAGCTTTTTATATGAAATTAGTAATCGATTAGAAGAGTTAGAGGAAAATAGCATACGTAATGTGAAACGGTTTGCTTTTTCAGTATTCCCTCAAGTAATGAAAAGCGATACAGATTTTAAGCTTGGAAAACAAGATTTTTACAATGAATCGATCCAGCATCCTGTTGGGAAAATGACAGCTGTATTATTAAAACTGTTATCATATGATCATTTATACGATCGTAACGTGTATGAATATTTATTTTTATTTGAAGAACAAGTAAGAGTTAGTTCAGAGCGGACAAATTACATGTTAGCTCGTTTAGTAGCAGATATTACATTTCTTAATCACATTGAGAAGCAATGGTGCCGAAAATATTTGTTACCGTATTTAGATTTAAAGAAGGAAAATGAGATTACGAAATATGCATGGGCAGGCTTATGTTACACGCAAATCAATTTACCTTTATTTACAGAGATGAAGCGATTTATTAAATATGCGGTAGAACATTTGGAAGTATTACATCCACATACGAGGGAAGCTTTCTTGAAATGGCTTAGTTTTGTATTTATTAAATGTGTACTATATTGGGAGCAAAAAACAGATTGGTTATCCCCGTTACTTATACAAGAAAATGAAGAAAATAAAATTAAATTTATGCAGTTTTTATGCTATTACGTCAAAACGCTAAGTGCAAAAGAACAACAAAAATTTTGGACATCTTGGCTCAGTGTATTTTTGCGAGAGCGACCGAAAATGGGTGAAATCACAGCTAGAGAATATGTAATGCTTTTGCGTATTATTTTATTTATGGATGAAATAGCAGAAAGAGGATTATCTATAATAAAAACATTTTCAGATGTGATTGGAAAAGGGAATCAAACGGAGTTAAAACAGTTGTTTAATGAAATACTTGAAAAGACAGAGAGTATAAAAATGTATAAAAAATTGTATGCAAATGTATTTTTTACTTTATTACAAACGCTTCAGGAAGCCGATTTACTTGAAACTGAAATTATTCAAATAAAAGAAATATTAATCCAGTATGGAGTAGAAAAATATGTATTAAATGCAATAGATAATGAGATAATTCGCATCGGAATTGTTATGGAGAATTTACAAGAAGAAATGTAGGACGGAAGTGGAATTTTAAAAAATATATAAAAAGTTGTTGACAGTGTTTTGAAAAGCGTTCTATAATACGAATCATACTTATTCAATTTCAAAAACATTTGAATAAACAAAGTGCAATGAAGAGATCACAGTAGTGGTTAGTCTTACTGTAGCAGAGAGCTGGTGGTTGGTGTGAACCAGTACAGGGATAATCATGAATTACAGTCTTGGAGCATCTTTTTCGTAGTAAAGATAGTTTCGTCTTTATGAAGAAAAAGCGGTCAATTGATCGTTAACAGTGAAGAGAGGTAGACGGAAAGTTAGTCTACAACTAGGGTGGTACCGCGATAAATATCGTCCCTACTGATTTATTCAGTAGGGACTTTTTGTATTTTAGTGGTCCAACTTGAAAATTAAATATATATGCGTTGAAAGGAAAAGCAGTAGTTGTTGTTTCCCTGTAACAGAGAGCTGGTGGTTGGTGTGAACCAGTACAAAAACAAGAGCGAATTACAGTCCTAGAGCATCTTTTCCGTAATAAAGATAAATATTGTCTTTATGAAGGGAAAGACGGTCAGATGATCGTTAACAATGAAGAGAGGTAGACGAAAGAAGTCTACAACTAGGGTGGTACCGCGATAAATATCGTCCCTACTGATTGGATCAGTAGGGATTTTTTGTACAAAAAAGTGGGTTTTTATCTAGTCGATAGTGTCCTTATAGTAAATATTCGTTTAAGATAAGAAGAGGTATCGATTCCACTTAAAATTTGTATAATTTATCAGTTCAGAAAATAGAGAATTTTTCATTCTCTTACTATACTTTTAAAACATTAGAGGAGGATTTCCAAATGGCAAATCATGAATTAGATCAATTACGTAAACAGGTAGATGAAATTAACTTACAACTATTACACCTTTTAAACAAACGTGGTGAAATCGTTCAAAAAATTGGGGAACAGAAGCAAGTACAAGGTACGAAACGATTTGATCCAGTACGTGAGCGTGAAGTGCTTGATATGATCGCAGAGCATAACGAAGGACCATTCGAAACGTCAACAGTTCAACACATTTTCAAAACAATCTTCAAAGCTAGCTTAGAATTACAAGAAGATGATAACCGTAAAGCATTACTAGTATCACGTAAAAAGAAACAAGAAAACACAATCGTTAATGTAAAAGGTGAATTGATTGGAAACGGAACACAAACGTTCATCATGGGACCTTGTGCGGTAGAAAGCTTAGAGCAAGTTCGTCAAGTAGGGCAAGCGATGAAAGACCAAGGTCTAAAATTAATGCGCGGTGGTGCTTTCAAACCAAGAACATCTCCATACGATTTCCAAGGTTTAGGAGTAGAAGGATTACAAATTTTACGCCAGGTTGCAGATGAGTTTGACTTAGCGATCATTAGTGAAATTTTAAATCCGAACGATGTTGAAATGGCATTAGACTACGTTGATGTAATTCAAGTTGGTGCACGTAACATGCAAAACTTCGATTTATTACGAGCTGTAGGTAAAGTTAACAAGCCAGTATTATTAAAACGTGGATTAGCAGCAACAATTGATGAGTTCATTAACGCAGCTGAGTACATCATTGCACAGGGTAACGACCAAATTATTCTATGTGAGCGTGGTATCCGCACATACGAAAGAGCGACACGTAACACATTAGACATTTCAGCAGTACCGATTTTAAAGAAAGAAACACATTTACCAGTAATCGTTGACGTAACGCATTCAACTGGACGTAGAGACTTATTATTACCAACAGCGAAAGCAGCACTTGCAATTGGCGCAGATGCAGTAATGGCTGAAGTACATCCAGACCCAGCAGTTGCATTATCAGATTCTGCACAACAAATGGATATTCCAGAATTCCATAGATTCATGGATGAGTTAAAAGGTTTCAAAAATAAATTATCTTAATTCCATATCATATATGCGCTGAAGAGGAAACAGTAGTGCTTATCTCACTGTTAAAGAGAGCTGATGGTCGGTGTGAATCAGTACAAAGATAAGCATGAATTACAGCCTTGGAGCATCTTTTCCGCCAACTTTTGGAGGGAAAGACGGTCAAACGATCGTTACAGAAGAAGAGAGGTAGACGATAGTTGTCTACAACTAGGGTGGTACCGCGATAAACATCGTCCCTACTGAGCGCTCAGTAGGGACTTTTTTGTACAAAAAAATAGTAAAGGGGCAAGAGAAATGAGATACATTACAGCTGGAGAATCACATGGACCGCAGTTAACAGTTATTTTAGAAGGTGTACCAGCAGGTTTAACATTAACAGCGGAACATATTAACAAAGAATTATTAAGAAGACAAAAAGGGCACGGACGCGGAAGACGCATGCAAATAGAAACTGATACAGTTGAAATTGTAAGTGGTGTTCGTCATGGGATGACACTTGGCTCACCAATAACGTTAATCGTTAAAAATGATGATTTCAAACATTGGACGAAAGTAATGGGTGCAGAGCCAATTTCGGAAAAAGAAAGTAAAGATATGAAACGTACAATTACAAAACCACGTCCAGGACATGCGGATTTAAACGGCGCAATTAAATATGGACATCGTGATATAAGAAATGTACTAGAGCGCTCATCTGCAAGAGAAACGACAGTTCGTGTAGCTGCTGGTGCAGTTGCGAAACAAATTTTGAAAGAATTAGGCGTAGAAATTGCAGGGCATGTTCTTGAAATTGGTGGGGTACAAGCGAAACGAATTTCAAACTTACCAATAGAAGAGATACAAACGATTACTGAAAATTCACCAGTTCGATGTTTAGATAAAGAAGTAGAACAAGAGATGATGGATGCGATTGATAACGCAAAAAGTAGCGGAGATTCAATCGGCGGTATTGTTGAAGTCATTGCAGAAGGCATGCCGATTGGCATTGGTAGTTACGTTCATTACGATCGTAAATTAGATGCAAAACTTGCTGGTGCGATTATGAGTATTAATGCATTTAAAGGTGCTGAAATTGGCGTTGGTTTTGAAGCGGCAAGACAGCCGGGAAGTAAAGTGCATGATGAAATATTATGGGATGAAGAAAATGGATACACGAGAAAAACCAATAATGCCGGCGGTTTAGAAGGCGGTATGACAACAGGAATGCCAATTGTCGTAAGAGGTGTTATGAAGCCAATACCTACATTATACAAACCGTTAGCAAGTGTTGACATTGATACGAAAGAAGCATTCCAAGCGAGTATTGAAAGATCTGATAGTTGTGCAGTACCAGCAGCAGGTGTAGTAGCTGAATCTGTTGTAGCATGGGAACTTGCACATGCGCTAGTCGAACAATTCGGAAAAGATCGTATGGATTTAATTCAGCAAAACATCACACAACATAACAACTACGCAAAAGAATTTTAATAAAAAGGTGGTTTTAACATGCAAGTAAAAGATCAACTATCATCATTACAACCATATAAACCAGGTAAATCACCTGAACAAATGAAAGAAGTGTACGGAGATCATGCATTTGTGAAATTAGCATCGAATGAAAATCCATTCGGCTGCTCACCACGTGTTTTAGATGAGTTGCAAAAATCGTGGTTGGAACATGCTTTATATCCTGACGGAGGTGCTACAATGCTCCGTCAAAAAATTGCAGATAAGTTACATGTTCAAATGGAACAAATACTTTGCGGTAGTGGATTAGATGAAGTCATTCAAATAATAAGCCGTGCAGTACTTAAAGCAGGAGATAACATCGTGACGGCTGGTGCAACATTCCCTCAGTACCGTCATCATGCAATTATTGAAGGTTGTGAAGTGAAAGAAATCCCTTTAAATAACGGTGTATACGATTTAGATGAAATTTCGTCAGCAATAAATAATAATACGAAAATCGTATGGATTTGTAATCCGAACAACCCGACAGGCACATATGTGAATGATCGAAAATTGACTCGATTTATTGAAGGTATTAGTGAAAATACGTTAATTGTCATTGATGAAGCGTACTATGAATACGTAACAGCAAAGGATTTCCCAGAGACATTACCGCTTTTAGAAAAACATAAAAACATTCTTGTACTTAGAACATTTTCTAAAGCGTACGGATTAGCTTCTTTCCGCGTTGGATATGCAATTGGACAGGAAGAGCTAATCGAGAAATTAAATGTCGTACGTTTGCCATTTAACGTATCTTCATTAGCGCAAAAAGCAGCGACGATTGCTTTTTGTGATGATGAGTTTATTGAAGAAATAGTTCGTGTGAATACAGAGGGATTACAACAATACGAGAGCTTTTGTAAGGAAAATGAAATTCCATTTTATCCATCGCAAACAAATTTCATCTTCTTGCCAGTTGAGAATGCTGGAGAGATTTATGAAGCTTGTGCACACGCAGGGTTTATTATACGTCCATTCCCGAATGGTGTCCGTATTACCGTCGGAACAAGGGAGCAAAATGAAGGAGTGATTTCAGTGTTAAAACAACACTTTGAAAATAAAAAAAGAAAGTCTCGAGATGAGGCAAATGCGTAAAAAGGTAGTATTAATTGGAACAGGTTTAATAGGAGGCTCTCTCGCATTAGCAATTAAGAAAGAGCACGATGTAACGATAACAGGTTATGATATATTTCAAGAACAAGTAGAGCGTGCAAAAGAGTTACATGTAGTAGATGAAGTAGCGATAGATTTACAGCATGCATGTGAAGAGGCGCATTTAATTGTTTTTGCTTCTCCAGTTGAAGAAACGAAGAAGTTATTACACAAATTAGCGTCATTTCGTTTACGAGAAGATGTTATTGTAACGGATGTTGGTAGTACAAAAGGAACGATTATGAATGAAGCGGAAGCTTTATTTTCAAAGAAAGTATCTTTCATTGGTGGACATCCGATGGCAGGTTCTCATAAGACTGGAGTTGAAAGTGCAAAAGCGCATTTATTTGAAAATGCATTTTACATTTTAACGCCGATGAATCATGTGCCAAATGAACATGTGGAAGAACTAAAGCGTTGGTTACAAGGAACAGGATCTCATTTTCTCGTTTTAAATACGGAAGAACATGATTATGTAACAGGGATCGTTAGTCATTTTCCGCATCTTATCGCAGCAGGATTAGTGAAACAAGTGGAGAAACATGCAGGAGATAATCCACTTATTCATCAACTAGCTGCCGGAGGGTTTAAAGACATTACACGTATTGCATCTAGTAGCCCAAAAATGTGGAGTGATATTGTTAAGCAAAATCGGGAGCATTTAATGGTATTATTAAAAGAGTGGATCTCTGAAATGGAAGATTTATATGATACAGTTTCTACCGGAGATGCGGGCGAGATTCAAAACTATTTTGCAGACGCGAAAGAATACCGTGACTCTTTACCAGTACGAAAGAGAGGGGCAATTCCTGCCTATCACGACTTATACGTCGATGTTTTAGATAAAGTAGGGGCATTGGCTCATATTACGAGTATTTTGGCACGCGAAGAAATTAGTATTACGAACTTGCAAATATTAGAAGCACGTGAAGGGTTGCTTGGGGTATTACGTATTAGTTTCCAAAGAGAAGAAGATCGTATGAAAGCAAAGCTAGCGCTCGGAGAAGAAAAATACCAAACTTATGAAACAATTTAAATGAGAAGGTGAAAACATGAAGGAAAGAACAATAGAACCTGTTAATAACGGATTAAATGGTGTTATTACAATTCCAGGAGATAAATCCATTTCACACCGAGCTGTCATGTTCGGCGCGATTGCAGAAGGAAAAACAACAATTAAAGGTTTCTTGCCCGGTGCAGACTGTTTAAGTACAATTTCTTGCTTTAAAGAAATGGGAGTAGACATCGTGCAAAACGGTGATGAAGTCACTGTAGTTGGTAAAGGATTAGAAGGCTTACAAGAACCGAAAGCTGTATTAGATGTTGGTAATTCTGGTACAACAATACGTTTAATGTCAGGAATTTTGGCAAATACACCATTTTTCTCTTGCGTACAAGGTGATGCATCTATCGCAAAAAGACCGATGAAACGTGTTACAAATCCATTAAAACAAATGGGTGCAAACATTGATGGCCGCGAAGAAGGGACGTTTACACCGTTAACAATACGTGGTGGAGATTTAAAAGCAATCCAATTCACTTCGCCTGTAGCAAGCGCACAAGTAAAATCAGCTATTTTACTTGCAGGACTTCGAGCAGAAGGTGTAACAGCTGTTACAGAACCACATATTTCCCGCGACCATACGGAAAGAATGCTTGAAGCATTTGGCGTTAAAGTAATTCGTGAGGGAAAAACAGTGAAACTTGCAGGTGGACAAAAGCTAACAGCAACAGACGTTCAAGTACCAGGTGACGTATCGTCAGCAGCATTTTTCCTAGTAGCAGGTGCGATTATTCCAAACAGTAAACTAGTATTACAAAATGTAGGAATGAACCCAACTCGTACAGGTATTATTGATGTTTTAGAAAAAATGGGTGCTACGTTTACTGTAGAGCCAATTAACGAAGGATCATCAGAACCAGCTGCAAACATTACGATCGAAACATCTTCATTAAAAGGAATTGAAATTGGCGGAGATATTATCCCAAGATTAATCGATGAAATTCCTGTTATCGCCTTAGCGGCAACGCAAGCAGAAGGAATTACAGTAATTAAAGATGCGCACGAATTAAAAGTAAAAGAAACGAACCGTATTGATACAGTCGTTGCGGAGTTAACGAAACTAGGAGCTCGCATAGAAGCAACTGATGACGGGATGATTATTTACGGAAAATCAGCACTAAAAGGCAATACAGTAAATAGTTACGGTGATCACCGTATCGGAATGATGCTTGCAATTGCCGGCTGTCTAGCCGAAGGAAAAACAACAATTGAAGACGCAGGAGCAGTAGGCGTATCATATCCTACATTCTTCGAAGAACTTCAAAAGTTAGCTAAATAAAGTAATAAAAAGCAGATACGGGATGTATCTGCTTTTTATATTGGATTCGTGTCGTTAAGTCCATATAATTTCATTCACCGCACCGGAATATTGAGAATTATGGTACAATTCAAACAAGGAATGGAGGAGAAATAGATGAACGTTATACAATTAAAAGAAGATAGATTTAGAGAAGCATTACGCTTATCGGAATACGCTTTTCAATATAAAGTTGATGGGGAACGATTGCAGCAACAACTTACAAAGATGAAAGAAATTCATGAAATATACGGTATTATGGAAGGTGAAGATGTAGCAGCAAAACTGCATCTTATTCCGTTTCATATATACATAGGCAAAGAGAAATTTAAAATGGGAGGCGTTGCAGGGGTAGCGACGTATCCAGAGTATAGAAGAAGCGGGTACGTGAAAGAATTGCTTCAACATTCACTTCAAACGATGAAAAAAGACGGATATACAGTATCGATGCTACATCCATTTGCTGTTTCATTTTACCGTAAATACGGCTGGGAACTTTGTGCGAATCTCCTTGTATGTCATATGACAAAGAGTGATTTAGTTATGAAAAAACAAGTGAATGGTACTGTGAAACGTTACAATAAAGAAAATCATCCAGAAGAAGTTGAGAAAATTTATGAAACATTTGCAGAACGTTTTTCCGGTATGCTAGTTCGCGGTGAAAAATGGTGGTTACAGGCTGTATATGATGATTTAACATTAGCGATTTATTACGATAAAAATAAAACGGCAGCTGGCTACATGCTATATAAAATAGAAAACTATAAAATGAAAGTAGAAGAATTTGTTCCGCTGCAAAACGAAGCACGAAATGGCCTGTGGAACTTTATTTGCCAGCATGATTCTATGATTAAAGAACTTGAAATGACAGTAAGTGAAAACGAACCGTTATTATATACACTGCAAGAGCCACGCGTGAAAGCAGAAATAAAGCCATATTTTATGGGCAGAATTGTAGATGTGGAGCAGTTCTTAAAACAATATGAGTTGAATTGGAACAATGCACAGCAAGAAGTAATTTTACATATTACAGATTCATTTGCACCATGGAATAACGTAACAGTGAGACTTGCAAATCATGAAATAACAATTATAGAAGAAGAAATAAAGGATAAAGGAATTAGGCTAGATATAAATGCATTATCTACAATAATGTTTGGATACAAACGTCCGTTACAACTTAATGAACTAGAATTAATTAGCGGAAGTGAAGAGGAAATACGAGCGTTGGAGAATATAGTCCCGGTACGTAAAGCATTTATTTATGATTTCTTTTAAGTTTTAAATAGGAAATTGGGCTGTCCCAAACAAAATTTTGGGACGGCTTCAAATTATACTGTCAGTTTTTGTCGGTAAGTCGATTTATCTTGAAAATCGCTGATATAATGTTTTCACAAACAAGGGATTAAAACCGAACCGATACTGGTCATGCACTTGACTTTTAATCGATGTAATTTATAATTAAAAACGGAATGAATTTTCATTCCTGAAAATAGAGGTGGAAAAAATGGCTAAAAACAAACAAGAGGATATTTTTGATGCTGCGATGCAACTTTTCGCAGAGCGTGGTTACGATGGTACGACAATTCCAATGATCGCTGAAAAAGCAAAGGTCGGTGCGGGTACTATTTATCGCTACTTTGAAAATAAAGAGGCGCTTGTTAACTCATTATTTTCAAAAAGTATGTTAGAGCTTTCTGAAATGATAAAAACGGATTTTCCTGTTGAAGCAAATATTCGTGAACAGTTTAGTCATACGTACAACCGCTTATTTGAATTTGCGAGAAACAATGTGGACGCTTTTTTATTTACAAATTCTCACTGCGATAGTTATTTTCTTGACGAACAGAGTAAGAAAATATTTGATGATTTTATAGGCTTCTTTATGAATATTATTGAAGATGGAATCGCAAAAGGTTTTCTTCGTCCATTGCCTCCAGTTGCTTTAATTATTATTGTATATCAACCGCTAGAAAAACTAACGAAGGTAATTGCAACAGGGCAATTAGAATACTCAAAAGAATTAGTAAAAGAATTGGAAGAAAGTTCTTGGAACGCTATTAGAATCATTTGATTCTATAGCTAATAGGTATAGGAATGAATATTCATTCCTGAATATATTTAAAACATGAGAGTAGGAGAGGATATTTGTGTAACAATAGGAATGAACATTCATTCCGGAAAAGGTAGTTTAATAAAGTTTAAAAAATAATGCAATAGAATGATAGGAATGAACGTTCATTCCGAAAAAAGTATTTTTAAAAGGATAGGAATGAATATTCATTCCCTTTTAATTTTCAAAATGGGAGATGATTAAAATGAGTAAGCTGAAAAATTGGAGAAGTTTATCTTTTCTATTATGGATAGTTATTACTATTGCAATGATCGTAACGATGCCTAATATGGATAAATTAGTGAAAGAAAAAGGGCACATTACGATTCCTAATACAGAACAAAGTAGTATTGCTGATAAAATGATAAGAGAGATGAATAAAGACGGGACTGAAAAGTATGAAATTATAGCTGTTTTTAATAGTGAAAGTAAAGAAGCTTTAACTACTGAGCAAAAAGAAGAGATAATAAAAACAATCCATGCTTTACAAAATGAAAAAGAGCAATTAGGAATTAAGGAAGTTGTTTCACATTTAGATAATAAAGATTTGGAAAAACAGTTGATATCTAAAGACAATACGACCATTTTAACGCAAATCTCAGTAGATAAAAAAAATGGTGAAATATCAAAAGTTGCAAATGATCTTCATAAAAAAGTGCAAACGAAGGGTGTTAAAACGTACTTAACAGGAAGTGATTTAATAGCGGGTGATTTCCTTACATCCTCTCAAGAGGGAGTGAAAAAGACAGAAGTTATTTCTATCATTTTCATTTTAGTTGTATTAATCATTGTATTTCGTTCACCAATTGTTCCAATCGTTTCTCTTCTTACAGTTGGTGTATCCTATTTAGTTTCAATGGGGATTATCGCCCATTTAGTTGATCGATTTAATTTTCCGTTTTCCAACTTTACACAAGTGTTTGTAGTTGTTGTCCTGTTTGGAGTTGGAACAGACTATAACATTTTATTATATACAAGATTTAAAGAAGAATTAAGTAAACAAGAAAATGCATTTTTGGCTACGAAAGAAACGTTTAAATCAGCAGGAAAAACCGTTTTATATAGTGGGATAGCAGTACTAATCGGTTTTGCATCTCTTGCTTTAGCGAGTTTTAAATTATATCAATCTACTTCAGCCGTAGCAATTGGTGTCGCAGTATTATTACTTGTATTAACTACATTAAATCCATTTTTTATGGTGCTTTTAGGAAAAGGAATGTTTTATCCAGTTAAAACATTTAAAGGTCATGAGGATAGTCGCTTATGGGGATTTCTTGCGAAAAACTCAGTAGTAAGACCATTCGCAGCTTTAATCATTGTATTTGTGATATCGATTCCTTTCGTAATGAAATATTCTAACACACTAAATTACAATGATTTATTTGAAGTAGATAATAAATATGATTCGAAAATGGGGATTAACGTTATAGAAGATCATTTTCCACCTGGTTTTTCTTCACCAAGTACGTTAGTCATTCAATCGGATAACAAGTTAGATGAGGCGAGTTCGCTTCAAACTATAGATGAAATAACTGATAAGATTTTGAAAGTGAAAGGTGTTTCAGAAGTATATTCACCGACACGACCAACTGGTGAAAGGATAAAAGAACTATATATAAATAAACAAGCTGGAGAACTAAATACAGGTTTAGGAGACGCCAATGGTGGTATTAAGGAAATTAATGATGGATTGACTACTGCGAAAGATAAAATGGGTAGTAAAGACTCAAATAGTCTTGCAAACGTTCAAAAACTAATAGATGGAACAAACGAAGCGAAAAATGGAGTAACAGCATTAGGAACAGCTTTACATCAACTATCAAATGGCATAAATGACGGAGCACAAGGTGCGCAGCAAATTGAGAGTGGATTAACTTCAGTAAATGAAAATATAAATGTTTTATCTAATGCAACGTCACAACTTCATGCTGGTTATTCGCAGTTAGAAAAAGGCTTAAGTTCTTACAATCAATACTTCGGAAGTATTTCTCAAGCGATTGATGGGGCGAAAAAAGGTTACGAACAAATTGAAATGTTAATGACCAATTTCATTCAAACGAAACCAGAATTAGCAAATGATCCGAACATACTACAAACGATAGGAATTGCTAAAGAGGCTCAAAAGCAATTAAGTGTGCTTTCAAATGAATTAAATCAATTAGCAACACAGCATAAAGCGGCGATGGGCTCATTTAAAGAAGCAAATCAATCGTTATTGAAAGTGGATAACGGCTTAAAAGAAATGAACAATGGAGTTACTAAATTACAAAAAGGAGCAGCTGATCTTAAAAATGGATTAGATGAAGGTGCTTCAGGTTCAAAACAAATTGCAAACAAGTCATCTGAGTTACAAACCGGATTAACGAAAATAAATGATGGGCAAGGCCAGTTATTAACCGGGCTGAAAGACTTGCAAGAACAGATGGGGCAATTACAATCAGGATTATTTAAAAGCACAGAAGGGCTCGAAAAGGTAAGTAACGGACTAGGAGATGCCCAGAAATATTTAGGAGAACTGAATGAATCAAAAAGCTCTGAGAAATTTTATATTCCAAAAGAAGTTTTAGAGGGAGCGGATTTCCAAAAAGCGTTGAATACGTACATGTCACATGATAGAAAGACTGCTAAAATGACAATCATTTTAGACGTAAATCCGTATTCAAAAGAAGCGATGCCAATTATTGAAGAAATTAATAAAACGATAGACGGTACTTTAAATGGTACAGAATTAAATTCGGCGAAAAAAGCAATCGGAGGTACAACGGCTAGAAACGTTGATTTAAAAGAAGTAACAGGTCAAGACTTCTTACGTACAGCTACGATTATGTTAATTGGAATTGCGATTGTATTACTCGTTATTACACGATCATTTTTAAATACACTCTTCATTATTGGATCTTTAATAATAGCTTATTTTGCATCACTTGGTATAAGTGAACAAATTAGTGCACACTTACTAAATGTAGAGTCATTAAGCTGGAATGTACCATTCTTTAGTTTTATTATGATTGTCGCTTTAGGTGTGGATTATAGCATTTTCGTAATGATGCGATACAATGAGCTAGAGGGAGACCCAGCAACGAAAATTGTAAATGCCTCTCGTCACATAGGAGGAGTTGTATTATCGGCCGCGCTTATTTTAGGTGGTACATTTGCTGCATTAATCCCTTCAGGTGTATTGACGCTTATACAAGTAGCATCTGTTGTTGGTGTTGCACTGTTACTATTAGCTATCATTGTAATGCCAATATTGCTACCTGCTTTAATAGGGTTAACGAGTAAAATGAAAAATTATACGAAGAAATTAAGCAAAAGAAAATAAAAGAATCCCCTTTTAAAAGGGGATTCTTTTATTTAATAAACTTGTCCATTACATCTTTATATTTTGCAAACTCTTCATCTTTCATATCGCCATTCATTTGTAAAAGAAAATTGCCTTTTTCGTGTGTATGAGAGAATAACATAGGAGCATAATTTCCTGATTCATCGTAATATTTCTTAACTTTTTCTAGGTCTTCTTTCTTTGTAATTTCGAATAAACGACCACCTTTATCTTCACCAAGAGCAGGTACGATAATACGTTTTCCTTCTTCTCTTATTTTGATTCAGTAGGTGTTTTTACATTGTTATTACTACATGCGGTTAAGGAAGTAAGAGGTAAACATAATGCTCCAATGATAAATATTTTCTCTTTACATTATGAAATTTGCTTCTATATAATATTGTTTCGTTAAAAATATACATTTTATTCAAGGTAGAAAAGGGATGAATAGTAATCAACCGTTGCTATTCATCCTTCTTCTACTATATAATAGCTATAGTCTACAATAATTGAGTCGTAATATGCGATTTTTTAAGACAATCGGTGAGAAAACGCTGAAATAAGCGGTATTAGTAGGAGGACACAAATGATTACAGTAAGTAACGTTAGTTTGCGTTTTGCGGATCGCAAATTATTTGAAGATGTTAACATAAAATTCACGCCAGGTAACTGTTACGGTTTAATCGGAGCAAACGGTGCGGGTAAATCAACATTTCTAAAGATTTTATCTGGAGAAATCGAACAATCAACAGGTGATATACATATTACGCCAGGTGAGCGTCTGGCAGTATTAAAACAGAATCACTTCGAATATGAAGAGTTCCCAGTATTAGAAACAGTAATTATGGGTCACACGCAACTTTATAAAGTAATGCAAGAGAAAAATGCCATTTACATGAAAGAAGACTTTAGTGATGAAGATGGTATGCGTGCTGCTGAACTTGAAGGTGAGTTCGCTGAGCTTAACGGTTGGGAAGCAGAATCAGAAGCTGCAATCCTTCTTAAAGGTTTAGGTATTGGTGAAGATGTTCATGATAAGAAATTGTCAGAATTAACTGGGGCAGAGAAAGTAAAAGTATTACTTGCTCAAGCATTATTTGGTAAACCAGACATTCTATTACTAGATGAGCCTACCAATCACTTGGACTTAAAAGCGATTCAATGGTTAGAAAACTTCTTAATGAACTTTGAAAATACAGTAATCGTTGTATCCCATGACCGTCACTTCTTAAATAAAGTTTGTACGCACATGGCTGATCTTGATTTCGGTAAAATTCAACTTTATGTTGGTAACTATGACTTCTGGTATGAGTCAAGCCAATTAGCTTTAAAATTAACACAAGATGCTAATAAGAAAAAAGAAGAGAAAGTAAAAGAGTTACAAAACTTCATTGCACGCTTTAGCTCAAACGCATCTAAAGCGAAACAAGCAACTTCTCGTAAAAAATTATTAGATAAAATTACATTAGATGATATTAGACCATCATCACGTCGTTACCCATTCGTTGGCTTTACACCTGAGCGTGAAATAGGAAATGACTTATTAACTGTTGAAGGTCTTTCTAAAACAATTGATGGTGAAAAAGTGTTAGATAATGTGTACTTCACTTTAAATAAAGGTGATAAAGTTGCATTTATCGGTCGTAACGATATCGCGATGACAACATTATTTAAAATCCTTATGGGTGAAATGGAGCCAGATAGCGGTTCATTTAAATGGGGCGTTACAACATCTCAATCTTACTTCCCAAGAGATAACTCTAAATACTTTGAGAACAGTGACTCCAACTTAGTTGATTGGTTACGCCAATTCTCTCCACAAGATGAGTCAGAAAGTTTCTTACGTGGTTTCTTAGGCCGTATGTTATTCTCAGGTGAAGAAGTTAAGAAGAACGTTTCTGTATTATCTGGAGGCGAAAAAGTTCGTTGTATGCTATCTAAAATGATGTTAAGTGGTGCGAACGTAATCACACTTGATGATCCAACGAACCACTTAGACCTTGAGTCTATCACTGCATTAAACAACGGTTTAATCGCATTCAAAGGTACAATGTTATTCACATCTCATGACCATCAGTTCGTACAAACAATTGCAAACCGCATTATCGAAGTAACGCCAAACGGTGTAATCGATAAAGAGGCTACTTACGATGAGTTCTTAGAAAATGAAGAACTTCAAAAACAAGTAGATGCAATGTACAAAGGTCAATAATAAATGATGAAAAACCTCGCTCTCTTTATGAGAGTGAGGTTTTTTTATAATCATTGTTTTTATGAATTGTGAATAATTATACAGAAATAACTTTAGCGGTGGAAAGTTATTTTGATGTTGCATATAGAGAAATGGCTACAGCATGAATAAACTATGAAATTCATGAAGGGATGTAATATACACCCAAAAAAACTAATTCTATCTATTATTAAATTCATTATATTACATTAATGTTCCAGAACTGGAGACATATTTATTTGCGAAGCAGTGAATAAAAGTTTATAGTATGTGGTGTCATAATTAGTGGATGGGACATGGGGGAAAACAGAAAATGTTACAAATTTATTTTATTAAATAGAAACCAAGGTCAAAATGTCTAGAAAGAAATAGTTGAATAAATACTAGCTTCAAATTATAATTACTAATATTCTTCATTTAGTTAAACAAACAAAATCTATTTGAAGATAAAAAATTGAATAGAGACAGACTTATAGAAAAATAAGCCTTGGATGATCAAAAGAGGTGGAGAGATGAAACAATTACTATTAAAGAGTAAGCGAGTGTTAAGCAATCACTTTGGATTTTTCGTGTTTGCCATTATTTTATTCTGGTTAAAAACATACGCAGCATATGTGACAGAATTTAATTTAGGGATATCCAACACAATCCAAAAGTTTTTACTGTTTTTCAACCCGTTAAGCTCAGCAGTTTTATTTTTAGGGCTCGCATTATTCGCAAAGGGGAAACGTGCTTACATTTGGTTAATTGTTATTAATTTGTTAATGTCTATACTGTTATACGCAAACGTAGTATATTATCGCTTTTTCAGTGACTTTATTACGTTCCCGACATTAACACAAACGAATAACTTTGGAGATTTAGGTGGTAGTATTTTTGCATTGCTACACGCATATGATCCACTATATTTCTTAGATACAATCATTTTAATTGTTTTAGTTGCAACAAAATTCGCAAACCCAAAACCAATTCGTGTTGCCAAACATAAATTATCACTAGTATTTGTAGCAGGTATTTTATTATTCAGCATTAACTTAGGTCTTGCAGAATCCGATCGTCCTGAATTATTAACAAGAACATTTGACCGTAATTATATTGTGAAATATTTAGGGGCATACAACTATACGATTTATGATGGCATTCAAAGTGCGAAAGCATCAACAGAACGAGCGTTAGCTGATGGAGATAATATGACAGAGGTTAGAAATTATCTTGCATCAACATATGCAAGTCCAAATCCTGAGTACTTTGGTAAAGGAAAAGGAATGAATGTAATTTATATTCATTTAGAATCATTCCAAAACTTTTTAATTGATTATAAATTAAATGGGCAAGAAGTTACACCGTTCTTAAATTCATTTACAAAAGATGCGAATACGTTATACTTTGATAACTTCTTCCATCAAACAGGACAAGGTAAAACATCTGATGCGGAGTTCATGTTAGAAAACTCAATGTTTGGATTACCACAAGGATCTGTTTTTACAAATAAAGCTCATAACACGTTTCAATCAGCACCAGCTATTTTAGGGCAACAAGGATACACATCAGCAGTGTTCCACGGTAACTATAAAACGTTCTGGAACCGTGACGATATTTATAAATCATTTGGTTTTAATAAATTCTTTGATGCGTCATACTATGATATGAATGAAAAAGATGTAGTAAACTATGGATTAAAAGATAAACCGTTCTTTAATGAATCAATTCCGTTATTACAAACATTGAAACAACCGTTCTACACGAAGTTCATTACGTTATCGAACCATTTCCCTTATCCGATTGATAAAGCGGAAGCAACAATTGAACCAGCGACTACAGGTGATTCATCAGTAGATACGTATTTCCAAACGGCACGTTATTTAGATGAGTCTGTAAAAGGTTTCTTGGATTACTTGAAACAATCTGGTTTATACGATAACTCAATTATCGTTATGTACGGTGACCATTATGGTATTTCAGATAATCATGGCGCAGCAATGTCTCAAATAATGGGTAAAGAAATGAACTCATTCGAAAACGCACAGCTGCAACGAGTACCATTAATCATTCGTGTTCCAGGAATGAAGGGTGGCGTACAACATCAATACGGCGGAGAAATTGATGTTCTTCCGACACTATTACACTTACTAGGTACAGATACGAAAAATTATGTCCAGTTCGGATCTGATTTACTATCACCAGAGCATAAACAAGTTGTTCCATTCCGTAACGGAAACTTCGTAAGTCCAACAGTTACTGCATTGAATGGAAAATACTATGATACAGCTACTGGTAACGCTGTAGAATTAACAGACGAAATAAAACAAAATGAACAAATGGTTCAAAAATCACTAAAATACTCTGACCAAGTCGTAAATGGTGACTTATTACGATTCTATACACCGGAAGGATTTACACCGGTCGATCGTTCGAAGTACAACTATAACAATCGTGATAAAAATAAAACGAAGGTAAAGACGACTGAAGACGGAGAAACGAAATAAATAGTAAAAAGCGCTACTCCTATGAGTAGCGCTTTTGTTTGTACATAGAACGTTGTCATTATATAGAAACATCTTTCTTTTTTTGTTTCATCTTTCCAAAGAATACTACACCGGCAATGATAATAATGATAAATGCCCATTTTATGAAAGGGTTACTTTCGAAAAATCCAGCGAACCATTTTTCATCTACAATCATTTTCGCAGCAGTATAAGCTAAAACAGCTGCTCCAATCGTAATAATGACAGGGAATCGGTCCACCCATTTTAATATTAATGTACTGCCCCATACGACTACTGGAATAGATACTAATAGTCCGATGATGACTAAAGAAAAGTTGCCATGCGCAGCTCCTGCAACAGCGAGAACATTATCTATACCCATTAACGCATCAGCAATAATAATGGTTTTAATAGCAGACCAAAACCCTTCTTCGGCCTTAATATCATGATCTTTGCCTTCAGCAATTAATTTGTAAGCGATCCATATAAGGAGTACACCACCAATTAGAAGTAGCCCTGGTATTTTTAATAACCAAACGACAACTAAAGTAGCGAGAGCTCTAATGGCGATTGCCCCGATAGTTCCCCATATAATAACTTTCTTTTGTTGATCTTTCGGTAATCGCCTTGCTGCTAACCCAATTACAATGGCATTATCACCGGCTAATACTAAATCAATTACAATGATGGCAAGTAAGGCAGACAAATATTCGGCTGAAAGAAAATCCATATACACATCACCCCTTAAGAGTAATATGTGCTAAAGTGTTGATAATATAAAAAATAGAATTGAATTTGTATATTCAATCCTAAATTTCCTGATATATTTTAATATGTATATGTATTTTAAATTGGAATCAATCACTCTTGCGATATTTTTTGCTTTTCGTTTCTCTTTCTTAATTTCCGATTCATCTTTTTAATACGATTTTCTCTTCTATTGTCCCAGTTATCACTTTTATTTCTATTGATACAAAGGAAGGAGGGGGGATAGAATTTACGAGAAGTACTGCACAATACGATAAAAAAAGACTCAATAACCTACTAGAGGAAATAGAGTCTTTTTCATTACATACGATTATCGTGCCAGAAGTTTAATGGGAAGTGTTCGTTCTCACTATAACTTTCTAATTCATATCCTTTTTCTTTCAGCCCTTTAATAATTCCTGGTACTGCTTTAACGGATTGTGGATGAATATCGTGCATTAGAATTACTTCTGTTGGCTTGTTAGCTCCATTTACAACGTTTTGTACAATTTTAGCTGATGCAGCATCAACAGGCATTTTGCTGTATGTCCAGTCTAAAGAATCAATTGTCCAATCCCAAACTTTCAACCCATTTTCAACAACTTTGTTACGAAGAGCTTCATTTAATCCTGGCATTGAGCCGTAAGATGGACGAGTTAATACTGGTGATTTACCTAGAACACCAGCGATTAAGCCTTGATCTTCCTTCATTTCATCTACATAACGACCTTCTGTATAAAGTTTCTTGTAATTATGAGTCATACTATGCATCCCAACATAGTGGCCTTCAGCATCTTCACGTTTTACAAGATCAGGGAAAGCTTTTACGTTTGAACCAATTAGGAAAAATGTTGCTTTTGCATTTTCTTTCTTTAACATATCTAAAAGCTCAGCTGTGTATTTTCCAGGACCATCATCAAATGTTAAGTAAGCTACTTTTCTAACTTGCCCATTATATTGTTTTGGAGCTTCTTTCGGTGCAAGAGATGATTGAATTTCACTTACAAGTTGAACAGATTTTGCTTCATCCTCTGTGCTTGCTAGAGCAATATGTGCTGATCCTAAAGCGGCTTCGTATGTAAATAATACCCCCGCGCAAATCAACATAGCCCTTTTTACTAAAGTTGTCATTTGAATTCCATTGTGCATAATTTTCCTTCTCTCTATAAAAGTTCTACTCTACTATATTAGCAATTATAGGGAGGTAATTGCAAAAAAACTTTTTAACTACTGCAAAAAAGTTTGTCCAAAATTATGCAAAATTTAAAAGGAATGACACTTTTAAAGAAATGGAACAAAAGGTGGATAGTTTTAATCTTAAATTGGAACACTACAACGGAAATTAATTTTAGGAGGTGCTTTAATTGAATTATAAAAAAATGCTTTCTATATTTATGATGAGCATATTTACAGTAGGAATGTTATTTGGGTGTAATCCAGCTCCAAAGGATGAACAGGAGCCAGATCCAACGGAGGAACCTTCTGAGCAAAGGCAGGAGGAAAAGAATGAAAAACAAGATCCTTCTATGGAAAAAAATAATGAATTAAACAAGAAGGATGAACAAGAGCCAGATCCAACGGAAGAGCCTTCTGAAGAACAAAAGAAGAAAAAAGAAAATGAGTAGTTGTAGTTTAATAAAATATGTAACGTGATTTTGTAACGAAGAATATTTTCTAAAATATACAACCACTTTTCTTACTTTATAAAAAAGTGGTTGTATAAAATTGTATATGCATTTAAATATTTTATGGATATAAATTTTGTCTTAAGGCTACTTTTTAATTCGTGTAGTTTGTGATGTTTATTTCCCCTAAAATGAAGCTTGAAATCAATATTCATTTATCTTTACAAACTCTTCAATCATCAAATTAAATTCACCCGATAGTTTTATCAACAAACTTTATGTTGCTACCGCTTTCTGTATTACATACTTCGTACAGTATAATTACAATTTTTATTATACTCTCTCCTTAATTTAAATCTACTATCCCCCTGATGTGTATTAGTAAGTATTATAGTGATAAAGTTGTAACAAAATCTTTCAATTGCTTCATGTATTTTATGAAGATTTGCTCTTTCTTTTAACGATTAAAGGGTTAAATATATTAGAAAGTTTTAATATATTAAAAACTCTATTTTCTCGGAAGCAGCAAATAAAAAATTAAAGAAATTAGACTAAAGTGTTAAAAGGAAGGGGGCTAATCATACTTTCGTATTACTTCATTTTCATTCCAATTATTGATTCGAATATTTTTGTTTTCTATTAAAATATTGGTATAAGAACAATTAAATTTAAAAAGGGAGTGGGAATATGGTTAATTATATTTGCACTACATGTGGAGTACAGTATCCCGAAAATGAAGAAGCACCTTCCCGTTGTAATATTTGCAATGAGGAAAGGCAATATGTGAATCCAATTGGGCAGTCATGGACAACATTAGAAACTATGCAAAATAGCAATTTATACAAAAATGAAATAATAAAAGAAGAAAGTGGTTTGTATAGCATTACTACAAAACCTAAATTTGCAATTGGACAAACAGCATTTTTAATACAAAGTAAAACTCTACATGTTATGTGGGATTGCATTAGCTATTTAGATGATAAAACGATCAAGAGTATATATGATTTAGGTGGTATTCAAGCAATAGCACTTTCTCATCCACATTATTACTCTACACAAGTAAAATGGGCGGAAACATTCAATGTACCTATCTATATTCATGAAGATGATAAAGAGTGGGTGGTTCGCCCGAGTAAACAAATTAAATTTTGGTCTGGGGAACATTTGATATTATCGGAAGAACTTACATTGCATCGCTTAGGAGGACATTTTAAGGGCGGGACTGTTATGCATTGGAAAGAAGGTAACGAAGGGAAAGGAATTTTGTTATCAGGTGATATTATACAAGTAGTTTCCGATCAAAAATGGGTAAGTTTTATGTATAGTTATCCAAATCTCATCCCATTACCAGCGAATAAAGTTAGAGATATGGCAGAGAAAGTAAAAGATATCCAGTTTAGTCGACTATATAATGCATTTCATGGTGTGGTGGAAGATGCGAATAAGGCTGTACAAAGATCTGCTGATCGGTATATAAAGGCTCTGCAAGGAGAACTTTTTCATACGTAATAAAATATAAGGAAGAACTATTTATTTCATCTCAATATTCATATAACTACTTTTATATGAATTTAATACTAAAGTCCTACTATTTATAAACTAATAGGTCTTTCAACTTAGGTAGTTCTCACTCCAATGAGGGATATGAAAGGAAATATATGTAACTTATAATAATTACTATAAAGCTTTGGAAAATGAAAAGGAGGAGATTTGCATGAAGAATTGGGTTCAATTTAGAATTGCAAGACCAACAGATAAATTTGAAGAAGTTATAGGTTTTTATGAGATGGGGTTAGGGTTAAAGCGTATAGGAGAATTTCATAATCATGAAGGATATGATGGGGTTATGTTTGGATTACCGGATGCCGAGTATCATTTAGAGTTTACAACGCACGTTAATGGAAGTCCATGTCCGGCACCGACAAAAGATAATTTACTAGTATTTTATATGCCTAATAAAGAAGAAATTGAAAAAATAGTGAATCGATTAAGTAATATGGGCTATCATGAGGTGGAACCAGAAAATCCGTATTGGATAGAGAAAGGGACCACAATAGAGGATCCAGATGGCTGGAGAATTGTGCTTATGAACGCATTTGAATAAAGAAGCTCTTCTCGTATGTAATGGAGTATAACAAAATGATTTAGTCATAAATCCCTACAGCATTTGTAGGGATTTTTATATAAAAAGATTTAGCTAAGAGAGTTATGAAGATGTAGAAAGTATTTTAGCTAAAAATAAATATGATTTATGTAGGAGGAATAGAAGTATGACATTAAAGCATTTTAATGAGTTCGCTAAAAATGTTGGGAATACACCTCTCATTAAATTAGAATGCGAAGAAACGAAGGATCTTTCTGTTTATGCTAAATGTGAATGGCATAACCCTACAGAATCGATTAAGGATAGAGCCGCACTTGGAATGATTAATAAATATTTACAAGAAGCGGACAAAAAACAACCTATTTTAGAGTATAGCGGTGGAAGCTTAGCGAGATCAATTGGCTATATTTGTTATTGTTTAGGAGTTCAATGCACGTTAGTTTTAAGTTCTGGAACTGGTAAATCACTACTAAATGAACTTAAACATTATGGAGCTAACGTGATTTTAGTTGATAAATGTATGGGTTTTTACGCAGTAATTGAAAAGACAATTGAGATTAGCAAACAAAAACCAGAGTTATACTTTTTATTCCAACATTATAATAATGCAAATCTATTAAGTCATATAGAAGGAACAGGACGAGAAATTATTACACAAATGAATGGAAAACCAATACACGCATGGGTAGCATCTGCTGGTACTGGTGGAACTCTAATGGGGGTCTATAAAGCAGTAAAGAATTATACAAAAAAAGTTGAGCTACATTTAGTAATGCCTGCTGAATTGCCTTATGGTTCCGGACAACCACCAAATCATTTAAAGAAATATGCTGGATCAGGTGGGTTCGGCCTAGGAAGGAAACAACATTTCATAGAACAGGAAGACAATTTGATAGAAAAACAATGGACATATTCATATGAAGAAACCTTGTATGAAATGGCACGTTTTTATAATGAAACTGGTATGAAAATAGGAACGTCTGCAGCGGCGAATTTATTAGCTGCTAAACAAATTGGAAAAGGAAAAGGTGCGGATTTTAATGTAGTTACAGTTTTTCCAGACGCAGGTTCTATAGAAGAGTGGTCAGATGTAAAGAGCTTACAAAAAATAAAAAGAGGATCAAACAAATAAAAGTACTTTCAAATTTTATTTCTTACACTATGGGAATTTGATGAAATGAAAACCTGTATATGTTCAATGTACAGGTTTTTCATATTTGTTCTAGTTATTTGTAGTAACTATATAATTTCACATACCGTATTTAAAAAATAAATATAGGAAAACCAAAAAGTAATGTAGAATATATCGTACATACATATATGAAGTCAACAGAAAAGATAAAGAGGTGGGCATATGTTACTTGAAGAAGTAATGCAGCAATTAGAGGAATATGGAACAGAACAAAATCGTAAAACGTATAAAAACCACGGAGCGAAAGAGCCACTATTCGGAGTTAGTTTTGCCAATTTAAAATTGTTAAAAAAGAAGATTAAAAAAGATCATGATTTAGCGACTTTATTATGGGAAACAAAAAATATGGATGCAATGACTTTAGCAACGATGATTGTAGATCCGAAGGAAGTTACGACAGAACAGCTAAATAAATGGGTACAGGAGGTTGATTATTATTGTTTAATGGACGTTTTGATGACGGCTATTTGTACTTCGCCAATCGCGATAGAAAGAATGGAAGAATGGACAAAGTCTGATGATGAATGGATTGGAAGAGCAGGCTGGTCTTTATTAGCAAATATAGCGATTAAAAATAAAACGTTACATGATGATTTCTTCTCTCCGTATTTAGAAGAGGTTAAAACAAATATACATAATGAAAAAAATAGAAAAAAAGAAGCGATGAATAGTGCTTTAATTGCGATAGGAATTCTTAATGAAGACTTGGAGAGAAAAGCGATTGAAATTGCACGTGAAATTGGAAAAGTGCAGGTTGATCATGGGGCAACATCATGCAAAACACCAGATGCAGAGCCGTATATAAAAAAAGCGAGAGAAAGAGTTGAAAAAAAGAAAGTGAAATAAGAAAAGGAGAACGGTTATGAAAGCAAAGGAAGCAGCAAAAAGTATAATTACATCACAATTTCCGAATTGTGATGTAGCTTTACTTGGAGGAAGTGTTGCACGAGGAGAAGCGACAAAAACATCTGATTTGGACATTGTAATTATAGATCGTAATTTGTCATCTTGTTATAGGGAATCTTTTTATAGTAATGGATGGCCCGTTGAGGTGTTTGTACATAATTTTGAAACGTATAAAACCTTTTTTAAAATGGATTGTGATCGCGGAAGACCTTCGTTGCCACAATTAGTTTCAGAGGCTATTGTATTAAAAGGTGAAAATGAAATTGTTGAGGAATTAAAAAGAGAAGCAAATGATTTACTAAATACAGGACCAGCTAAATGGAACGAAGAAATGATGAAACAGAAACGGTATTTTATTACAGATACTTTGGATGATTTTATTGGTGCATCAAAAAGAGAAGAAGAATTGTTTATCGCGAATTTATTAGCTGATCTATTACATGAATATGTATTAAGAGTAAATGGTAGGTGGCTTGGAAATTCAAAATGGTTTATAAGGGTACTTAGAACATATGATGAACAATATGCAAATCAATTTGTAGCGGCGTTTGATCATTTTTATACAACGGGAGAGAAAAGAAAATTAATTACTTTTGTAGAAAAAACGCTAGAACAGTATGGAGGAAGGATGTTCGAAGGGTTTTCTATAGGAAAATAGAAAGGGGATAGCGCAATGAATGTACCATTCGTTCAATTAAGAGAAATGACATTAGATGATGTAGAAGATAGATATCAATGGTCATTAGATAAAGAAGTAACAAAACACTTAGTGGTACCAGATCAATATCCACCATTCACTCGTGAGGATACGAAAAAATGGATTGAAGCATGTATCAATCGAAAAAAATGGTTATGAACAAAGAGCTATCACTGCAGAGAATGGCATACATATTGGATGGGTAGATCTTAAAAACTTTGATAAAACAAATAAAAATGCAGAACTAGGAATCGCGATTGGTAATAAAGAATACTGGAGTAAAGGGTATGGAATAGCGGCCCTATACAGTATGTTACATCTAGCATTCTTTGAATTTGAATTAGAAAAAGTTTGGCTACGTGTAGATGAAGATAACTTTCAAGCTAGAAAGAGTTATGAAAAGGCTAGTTTTGTTTGTGAAGGACTAATGAGAAATGATCGATTACGTCAAGGGAAATTCATTCATCGTTATCGTTATAGTATGTTAAAAGAAGAATACGAATTTTTAAATGGTAGCTTATAAAAATATTATGTTAACTTAAAGGGGCTGGAGAAATATGATCCGATTACTTACGAAAGAAGACGCGAAACAATATTGGGACTTACGTTTACAAGCATTACAAGTAAATCCGGAGGCATTTGTAACAACTTATGAAGAGGCGACTCTTCAGGAAAATCCTATTAAGCGAGTGGAAAGTAATTTAACAGCTACTACTAGTTGTACACTCGGTGCTTTTAATGAGGATCATCAATTAGTTGGAGTTGTTACTTTACTAACAGAAGAAAAAGAGGCGTATAAGCATAAAGGTCATATCGTTGCGATGTATGTAGATGCAAGTAATCGAAGAAGTGGCCTTGCACGTGAACTAATACGTAAGGCAATTGAAAAAGCAAGAGAAATAAACTTGGAACAATTGACATTAGGTGTTGTATCCACAAACGAACCAGCAAAAAAATTGTATGAATCAATGGGCTTTAAAACGTATGGAATCGAAGAAAGAGCTTTAAAAATGAACGGTGTATATAGTGACGATGAATATATGGTGTTGTTCTTTTAAGAAAGGGAGTTTAGTATGAAAGACCTCCATTTAGAAAAAAATATGAACCCGCAAGTTGCGATTTTGTATGCGACGGTTACTGATACATTTAAACGATTGCAAAAGTTAGTAGAAGGTATTGATGAGAAAGAACTGTCTTTTGAAAGTTCGGAAAATAATGAAAATAACATTGGGCAACTACTTCAACATTTAGCAGTTGTCGATTTACACTGGGTGTACCGCTTAAAAGGAGAAGTAGTTCCACTGGCACTTGAAAATATATATGGACCTATGTTAAATGAAGTAGGAGAACTGCCAAGTTTAAGAAAACAGAAGTTGCAACAATTAATGCAAGATTATGAAGCTGTGCAACAAATGTTTTATGAGGAATGTATGAAACTAACAGAAGCTGATTTAACACGAGAAGTTTTTTACGAAAAGGGAGAAAATGCGACTATAAGGTGGGGGATATGGCATATTGCTGATCATAATCGGTACCATCAAGCTCATATTAGTCGGTTGAGAAAATTGTACAAAGAATATCAACTACATATAATCTAAATGTAAGCGTGAGAAACTCCCCGTAATTAATAGATTAGGGGGAGTTCATTTTAAATTGGCTTTTTTTCTTTTCTTCCCAAGTTAACATCAAATTTTTATGGTAGTCTTTTGGTTGCGCCATTAAATACCAGTAAATTATATGCGCAATTGTAGGCTGCCATTTTTTATGGCGTATTCTTATATTTTCGTGATGAGTATAGTGAGTGGAAATGACAGTCGCTTTTGTGTCTGGGAAACCGCTATATACAATATCTTCTATCTCATACCAATAAACTTTATTCCCATCTAAATCAATTATAATACCTTCATCATCCCAATAAAACCCGGTATTCTCTCTTCTTTTTTTCAAAAGATAAAAACCATAGTATATAAAAATGCCTGGGATGATTAAGATTAGAATACCAAGGAAGAA
Organism: Bacillus sp. CH140a_4T; assembly: GCF_008923725.1. GTDB lineage: Bacteria > Bacillota > Bacilli > Bacillales > Bacillaceae_G > Bacillus_A. The sequence continues at coordinate 302,089 of NZ_WBPF01000005.1, read as the reverse complement.
AAATTCATCTATTAAAGCTAAAATACAAATGAATAGAAAAGAAAGTCCTGCAGCTAACATCAATAAGGTGAATACTATGGAAATTTTATATGTTTTATATGTTTTCAATATAATTACATCCAAATAACTAATTTATTTCTTAAGCCAAAACTCTTCATCTGTACGATATGCACCAACAATTATGCATATAGCAGATATAAAATGTATACAGATCTCGATTAGCGGAATCTATGGAACGAATGATGTAGCGATTCCTTCTGATTTTATTTTAATATATTGTATAATAAATGAAAATACTATTATTTTTATAAGTTAATATGCTGTTAAAAAATTTTGCATCCGAATAAATTGAGAGTTATGTAATAAAAAAACTATTATAAGGGGTTTTATAATGAAAGCTATTGTAGTAGGGATATTGGCATCATTTTTCTTTGCCTTTACCTTCGTTTTAAACCGGGCGATGGACTTAGAAGGTGGGAGCTGGATTTGGAGTGCATCATTACGGTACTACTTTATGGTTCCGATGCTGTTACTTATTGTCATGTATAGAGGTAACTTAAAGCAACTCTTTCAATATATGAAAAATAATCCGAAAGAATGGTTAGTGTGGAGTATCGTTGGATTTGGCCTCTTCTATGCACCACTTAGTTTTGCCGGAGCTTTTGGGCCTGGTTGGCTCGTTGCATCAACATGGCAAATTACGATCGTCGCAGGTATTTTGTTAACACCATTTTTTGCAGTAGATCCATTACATAAAAAACTTCCAATGAAGGAATTAGTTATGTCGGGTATTATTTTATGTGGTGTTGTACTTATGCAAGTAGAACATGCTTCTTCATTAGGAATTCGTGAAACCATTTTATGTGTAGTTCCAGTATTTATTGCAGCGTTTGCTTATCCTCTTGGAAACCGAAAGATGATGCAAGTTTGTAAAGGGGAATTAGATGTATTCCAGCGAGTTCTTGGTATGACGTTAGCAAGCTTACCATTTTGGTTTTTATTATCTGGTTATGAAGTATCAACAGGCGGTTTACCTTCAAGTAACCAAGTTTTCCAATGTTTTATTGTAGCAGTTAGTTCTGGTTTAATCGCGACAGTATTATTCTTCTTTGCGACAGATCTTGTAAAAGATGATCCACAAAAACTAGCAACAGTAGAAGCAACACAATCCGGTGAAGTTTTATTTGCGTTAGTAGGAGAGCTCATCTTGCTATCAGCGCCAATTCCGTCATCTTTATCTTGGATTGGTATGAGCCTCGTTATTATTGGAATGATACTACATAGTTATGTAGCGATCGTTGTGAAGAAAGAAGAAAAAATAACGGCGTAATGAGATTAGCTCTTTATATTAAGAGCTAATTTTTTCATTGAAAGGAATGATAAAATGAATTTGCAACGCGTGGAAGAAATTGAGAAAAATCCAATATTAAATGTGCTACAGTATGCAGTCGGGCCAAGTGAAACTAGCTTAAAGAAAGTAGTTTTATATTATCGAAGTAATAAAGGGACTTTGTACAGATATGAAGAAAAGGCTTGCATAGGTATTGAAATAATTGGAGCAAATAAAGCGAGAATATGTCACATAGCAGTCGCTCCACAATATCGTCATAAAGGAATTGCGTTGCAAATGATAAAGGAAGTATTAAGAATACATCAATTGACTTATGTAGAAGCAGAGACAGACAAAGAGGCAGTAGGATTTTATAAAAAAATTGGTTTTCAGGTTAAAAGTTTAGGAGAAAAATATCCGGGGATTGAAAGGTTTCATTTGTATTTTAAAAATAAAACATATTGAATTAATCTTAGAATATAATATCCGGAATAGGATTTGAAGAAATAGTTCGTTTTTTATTTTTCCCGTGCTATTTACGGGCAATAAAACGCTCACCTCAAAACAGCTGGAGTAAGGAAGTTAGATGGCAGCCCTGCAGCCCATAAATGCTCGATTGGTACGGGCTAATAATCAGTGAGGGATGAACAAAACCTCCACTGATTAAAGTTTCACTTTATCTGTTCTAATTTTAATAGCAACTAGCTATTAGTTTTTGACAAAAATGCAAAAGAAAAGCCAGGATATTCAGTTTATTATAAGGAAGGAAGTAAAATATGAGTAAATTAATAAATAATGAAACAATTGAGAAGAAGCGTGCGGTCTCTTTAGATTTAGCAAGAGGCACTATGTTACTGTTAATCGTACTTGCTCATGCACCGCTTTATTTATATGCTGCGGATCCTGGAATTATGCATAGGGTGGAAAGCGGTAGCTTCTTCGATCAAATTGTAAACCTTTTTGGTATATTCATAATTGATAATCGTGCAAGAGCAATGTTTGCCGTATTATTAGGCTACGGTTTGGTTCTAGCATTTGAAGGGCAAATATCAAAAGGGAAAAATGAAAATCATGCTGTAAAAATAGTAAGAAAACGCTCTTGGTATTTAATACTGTTTGGGATTGTGTTAGCGGTCTTAATTGGAGGGCAAGATATTCTAATGGCCTATGGTTTAGCTGGGCTTCTTGTTAGTCCACTATTAAAGTGTAAAATGAAAACATTAATTCGAACATTTATGATTATCACTATATTGTATATCATTTTTATTCCAATAATATGGGGATTTAATATGCAAGCAATAGGCGATTACGGTTTTTCACCAGATGTTTCAGCAAAAGACACGTATCTAAGTACTACAATGTTACGATTACTTTTCTTTCCTGCTATACCTGTTCTCATTCATTTTATGTTCCCGATTCTTCCTTCTGTAATTCTTGGTTTGTGGATTGCTAGATATCAGTTATTAATAAAACCAGAGCAACATTTGAAAAAATTATATTTTATAACAATTATAGGATTAGCAATTTCCTTAATAGGTGCTTTGCCTCTATCTTTTATAGGTACTATATGGTATCCAAGTGTATTTATAGCTGGAATGATAAATGGAATCCATATTTTAACTGGAATTGCTGGAGGATTAGCATATGCAACGGGTTTCGGAATAATAGGGAGTAGATTAAAAAATCCAGGGTACTTTAGCCTTTCATTAATTGCTCTGGGAAAGCGCTCATTAACATTTTTTGTTTTGAATGAGGCACTGCTTGTTATACTATTATCACCTGTAGCATTTGATTTAGGAGGGCATGTAAGTAACGCTCTTGCTGCATTGATAGCAATAAGTATTTGGATATTGTCTGTCCTATTAGCTGCAATAATGGAAAAAAACAATCTGAATGGACCATTAGAGATTTTATTGAGACGTTTAGTATATAAAAATAAAAAAATTGAAAGACGACCCCGATATTAGGGTGTCTTTCAATTTTTTATATTCTATATATAAAATTATAATCTAATGATAGTTCGTTTTTATTCTGGGAATAAAATATGCAAATGTGCATATAGAGTTTAGTTTGAAAAAATTAACATATACATTATATAATAAAGTTATCTGGAAAAATATAGATAAAAGAAATTAGGTGTATAACACATGAGAATGGATAAAAGTAAATTTATAAAAGTGGCTGCTTCAATAGGAGTATCATCATTTTTATTAACTGGGTGTGGTGATTATGAAGAAGAGACTGTACAGAAAGAAAGTACAGCTGTTAAAACGGATGATGCAAAGCAAGGGAATGAACAAGAAGCTTTAAATTGTGATGATAAAATTCCTACCAATGAAAATGTAGAACTTGATAAGTTATGCAAGGAAATTAATCCATCGTTTTCATCATATCATGAAAACTCACATTTACCGATACTTCCATTCGTAGCAGGATATTTATTAGCAAGCAGAACTTCAAATATGAATTATACAGCAAAACCCAATGTAATGAAGAAACCGTATGCAAATAATATTATTCCATATCGTGAAAAAGACCAAAGTAGAACTGGTGGCAGCGGTGGTGGAGGATACTACGGCGGAACTAACAGTAACAACAATAATTCTTCCAATAAAGTTGATTTAAATAAACAACAGCCAAATTCCTCTAATAAAGTGACGCCAGATACGAATACGCCGAAATCATCTACGACACAAACGCCGAAAGTGAATTCTGGCTCCAGTGGAATTGGGAATGCAAAAGCGCCAGCGGGATCATAATACGAAAGGATAATAGGATCATGTATACAGAACAAGAGCAGAAAGAGTATATGAAAGTATGGTTTTCACTTGCGGAAGAGGCTGGTCGGAATGGTTTTACATGGCCGAGTCTATTAGAAGATGAAGAATGGAATCAATATATGGCAACGGGTATGTATCGTATGCCAGCAAAGACTTATACTGCTATTTCAAAAGCGACAGAAGAAATTATGTATGTGTTATATAGAACGTATCAATATATTGTAAATACGACAGAAGATTTTCAAAAACTAGGATTTCCAGCTGAAACGTGGGAAATTACGAGAATGAAACATACTGGTTTGTTTTCATTTTTTACAAGGTTTGACTTTATCGTAAATGGTGAAGATATAAAGTTAATAGAAGTAAATTGTGACACACCAACTGGTTATTTAGAGCCGTCTGTCGCAAATGAAGTGTTATGTCGTTATCATAATGTAAATCACCCAAATCATATAGAAGAGCATATTGTGCAGGCGTGGGAACAAATTAAACATGACTATAATATAAGTCCTATAGAGACAATATATTTTACTAGTTATGATTGGCACGATGAAGACCATCAAACAGTTCAATTTATAAGAAACTATTGTTTAGATCAATCAACGGATTATATAGGTATACAAGATATCGTTGTTGCAGATGATGGTATATATACGCCAAATGGTGAACGAATTTATTATTTATATAGACTATATCCGATTGAATATTTAGTTTCAGATGTTGATAAAAAAGGGAAAAGAATTGGTCTCCAGTTTTTAAATCATATAGCGCAAGGAAGAGTGAAAATCATAAATCCACCGGCTGCCTATCTTATGCAAAATAAAAGTGTACTCGCATTAATTTGGCAACTATTCGAAGAGGAAGTTTTCTTTGAAAAAGAGGAGCGAGAAATCATTCAGAACTACTTCTTACCAACCTATTTTACAAATAAACCATTTATAGAAAGAAATGAATCATATGTTTCTAAACCTTTATATGGCCGTGAAGGCGGAGGGGTATCTATATACGAAAATGATGAGCTTTTAGCAGAAGACAAAACAGCCTATTACTTTGAACAGCGGAAAATATATCAGCGATACATAGAAATGCCTGACTACACAATTGACACATGGGATGGTCCGTATACTGGAAAACTATTAATTGGTTCACACTGCATTAGCGGGAGAGCTGCTGGGATATTTTTACGTGTAGGTGAGAAAATAACGGGAAACTTATCGATGTTTACAGGGGTTACAATTGAAGGATAAATGAAACAAAGAGCCCATCATTTTTGATGGGTTCTTTCGTTTATATATAGTGATTTTTTTCTTGTGATGTAACATATAACTAAGCTCTATGTGAGTGGATTACCATTTTTTATGTTCATAAAAACGATTAAGTTAAAAATTAAGAAAAATATGATAATATATGTATGTAGTAGTTTAATACAAATGGGGGAACAATTGTGAAAATGAATGACATAGTGGCAAGTACACCATTGCCAAATACAATCAAAACAATTACAAATGATTTAAGAAAATTAGGATTAGAAAAAGGAATGACGGTTATTGTGCATTCTTCGCTAAGTTCTATTGGCTGGGTATCTGGCGGAGCAGTTGCGGTAGTAGAGGCGTTAATGAAAGTTATTACGGAAGAGGGAACAATTATTATGCCAACACAATCTTCGGATTTATCTGATCCGAAACATTGGTCAAGGCCACCTGTACCTGAAGAATGGTGGCAAATTATCAGGGATAACGTCCCGGCATTTGAGCCACATATTACACCAACAAGGGCAATGGGAAAAGTAGTTGAATGTTTTCGTACATATCCGAATGTAGTGCGCAGTAACCATCCATTAGGAAGTTTTGCTGCATGGGGAAAGCATGCAGAAGAAATAACGATGAATCAGTCACTATCAATGAGTTTAGGAGAGGAGTCTCCATTAAGAAAAATATATGATTTAGACGGGTACATATTATTAATTGGTGTTGGATATGATTCCAATACGTCTGTACATTTATCTGAAGTACGTACTGGTGCATGTGAGTTATTAAAAGTAGGCGCACCTATTTTAGAAAATGGTGAAAGAGTATGGAAAGAGTTTGTTGATATGGATTACGATTCTGATAAGTTTGTAGAAATCGGTGTAGAGTTTGAGCGAAAAGGAACTGTAACAAATGGAAAAATAGGAAATGCAACGTGCCGTCTTATGAAGCAACGGGATATCGTTGACTTTGGAACAGAATGGTTTCTTAAGAAAAATCAGTAAGGGATGGTTATAATGAAGGGAAAAAAGGTATTAATTACGAGTGGTGGTTGTTTAGAAAAATGGGACCAAGTGCGTGGTCATACGAATATGGCAAAAGGAACAATTGGTAGAATAATCGCCGAAGAGCTTATAAGTAAAGGAGCACATGTTATATATTTACACGGTTATTTTGCTGAGAAACCAAAAGATATAAATAATCAGTTGGAATTACACCCGTTTGAAGGAATTGTTGATTTGCAGGATAAAATGAAAAGTATCATTACACATGAAAAAGTCGATGCGGTCATTATGGCAGCGGCTGGATCCGATTGGATTGTAGATAAAATTTATGATCAAGATGGGAATGTTCTTGATATGAATGGAAAAATTTCAAGTGATATAGCGCCAATCATTCATTTTCAAAAGGCGCCAAAAGTATTAAAACAAATAAAAGAGTGGGATCTAGAAACCGTACTCGTTGGATTTAAACTTGAAAGTGATGTAAATGAAGAAGAACTGTTTGAAAGAGCGAAAAATAGAATGAAAGAAGCTAAAGCGAGTGTAATGATTGCAAATTCACCACATTCTTTATATTCGCGCGGGGCGGAACACCACGTAATTGGAGAAGACGGTAATAGGAAGTTATGTAATGGTAAAGATGAAACAGCAAAAGAAATTGTCAAAAGGTTAGAAGTGCTATGTAATCGTATTACTACTTTATAATTTTAAGTATTTGGATAAGAGTGAATCCGCATAGTATATATAGGTAAGCGAAGCTTTAATTTAAGGGGATTTTACTTTTACACGAACGTTAACCATTCGAGATGGATACATAGAATAATTGGTGAGGGGTGGATTCTATGGAACATTTATTAAAGCAAGCTATTAAACTAAGAAATGAGAAGAAATATGTACAGTCCAAAGAGATACTTATTGGGCTAACAAACTTTACGCGGGATGCAGAAGTGCTTTTTCAATGCGCCTGGATACATGATGTAATGGGACTTGAAACAGAGGCTGTGCCATATTATGAACAGGCGATTGCAAACGGTCTTGAGGGTGAGTCACTTTGCGATGCATATATCGGTCTTGGAAGTACATATCGTTGTATAGGTGAATATGACAAAGCAATTAAAGTTTTAGAAACGGGTTTGCAGCAGTTTCCGGATAATGATGTGATGAAAGTATTTTTGTCATTAGCAAAATATAACGTAAACGATCATGAATCCGCGATGAAATTATTACTTGAAACGGTTATAAAAATAGACGAAGTTAAAGAATTTGAACGTGCCATTACATTTTATAAAGATCATTTAAATAAGGTTATTAAATAGGGGAGTGAACGTATGAATGCCACACTATCGCGAAGGCGAAAAGGTATTTGGATTGGACTCGTATTTTTAATCTTATTATCCAACTATTTATTGTATGCTCTTCCAATTGTACCAGTTGCTCCGAAAGAAGTTGTACTTGGTTCTTTGTTAGATTGTATATTTGCAATTCCGGTTATTACGTATTTCTTTATTATTCGAAAAAGATACTCATTAACGTATATATTACCTGTCGTAATAGCTGGTTATATATTTGCAAGATTTATTATTCCAAGTGACTATTTACAAGATTTTTCATACGTTTCTTATATTATAGTTGCGGGAGAAATTGCTTTTGTATGCGTAGAGTTATTCCTTCTATATAAAATTGTTAAAAAGCTTCCTAACATAATAAAAAAATATAAAGAATATAAAAGAGAGTATTCTTCATTTTCTTATGCAATTGATGCAGCGTTTGATGCGACTATGAATAGAAATAAATTAGTAAATATCATTGTAACAGAATGTAAGTTAATCTATTATGCATTTTTATCATGGCGTGTAAAAATACCAGAAGGTGAATCTGTATACTCATATCACAAAAAGACTGGTGCAATAGGTGTATATATCATGATCATTCATGCAACCTTAATAGAAAGTATCGGTTTTCATTATTTGCTTCATCAATGGAATCCAGTAATAGCATGGATTTTACTTATTTTAAACGTGTATGCAATGTTTTATTTTTTAGCTGAAATACAAGCAATGCGAAAAAATCCAATTATTGTTGCGGAAGAAAAAGTAATTATTCAAATTGGATTAGGAAAGAAAATTGTTATACCCTATATTCAAATTGATAATATTACGTTTTATAAAGGCGAACCTTTAAAGAAAGAAGAAGAGAAAGAGGTTCTTGACGCAACTGTGATGGAATTTATAAAGGAACCTCCAACATTTGAAATAACACTAAATGGGCCAGTAAAGGCGCAATTGTTATATGGATTTTCTAAAACTGTAAGTCGTGTTCATTTAAATGTTGATGAGAAGCGAAAGTTTTATGATGCGGTTATGGAGAAGTTGAAGCATGAATAATGCTACTAATTTTCATCGTGCGTTTGGTGTGTACGGCATTTGTATCGAAAACAATAACTTATTAGTAATTGATAAAATTAAAGGTCCGTATAGAAATCGGTATGATTTACCTGGTGGTAGTTTAGAAGATGAGGAATCATTACTAGCTGGACTTCATAGAGAGATTAAAGAAGAGACGGGGCTGAAAGTGAAGGTAGTAAAACAAATAGGTACAGTTGATTTTCAATTTCCATCAAAATTCAAGGAGTACACACATGTTCATCATATCGCAGTTTTTTAATTTGTAGAAAGGTGCGAAGGTGAATTCAAAGTACCGGAACAATTTGAAGAGCAAGATTCATTAGGAGCTAGATGGATTCCAATAGAAAGTATTACTGAAGATAATTCATCTCCTCTTGTATGTAGTGCTGTGGAGTGGTTAAAAGAATCTAAGTTTCGTTTAGAAGTGAAGGCTTACAAATCATGGGTTATAAAATAATAATACAAATAGAGTTCCTTCTAACTTAGAAGGGGCTTTTTTGTGGAGTAGAAAATGCGATCATATAAATTTTAACTTAAAAACAATGAATGAATTGACTAAACGCTTTTTTAGTGGAAATATAAAGGGATATAATGAAAGAACTAAGATTAAAGGGGAAATTTTAAAAATGAGTTACTTACGTACGTCAGGAATTGAAGTTATTGAAAGAAAAATTCGCTATGATGCTACAACTGTAGATCATGCTTGTTTATTAATAGAAACGCAGCCAGATAAAATTGTTTTATACCATGAAGTACAGTACTCTTTTACAATGGCAGCAAACGATACGAAGTTAACGATCCCGAAAGGAAGTTATACAGTTGCAAATTATTGGAGGAATCGTCCATATAATTTATACGTTTGGAGAGATCATGATGGAGGTTATCTAGGTTCTTATTTTAATATTGTAAAGCATACATATATAACGGACCAAATGGTGTCTTTCGAAGATTTAATCGTTGATATTATGGTACTTCCAAGTGGAGAATTTTTTATTTTGGATGAGGATGAATTACCCGAGTCGTTAGAACAATTTGAAGACGGATATGTAGAAAAAGCTCTTCATACAGTCAAAAATACAATTCAAGAATCGCTTCCAAATATTATTTCAGAAACTGCTACTATTTTTAAAAATAAATAATGTTCATTAAAACCTAGTTGACTTATCGGAAATATTTGTATAGTATGTAGTTAATTCTATAACGTATAGCTGATTGGAGAAACCAAAGGCATTTCATTACAAGATGAAATGCCTTTGGTTTTTTTATTGTACAAATGTTGTATCTATTCATTTAAATGAATCATTTCAAGGAGGGGAAGAAGTGACTGTTTCAATTGATGGGGTATCAAAATATTTTTCGAAACAAACTGGTAGGGTTCAAGTGTTAGAAGATATTAATTTCCAATTAGAGAGAGGCGATTTTGTCACTGTAATCGGACCGAGTGGTTGCGGGAAAAGTACACTTTTGAAAATTGTTGCGGGATTAGATAACGAATTTGAAGGTGAAGTTATCATCGATGGGGAGAAAATCGTAAAACCAAGTAAGAAACAAGGTTTTATTTTTCAAGAACATCGCTTATTTCCGTGGTTAACAGTTGAAGAAAATATCGCTGCAGATTTGTCACTAAAAGATAAGTATGTAAAAGATAAGGTAACGGAATGGGTTGAAATCGTTCGATTAGACGGTTTTGAAACATCTTATCCGAAAGAAATTTCAGGTGGTATGTCGCAACGTGTTGCGATTGCGAGAGCTTTATTAAGAGATCCGAATGTATTACTACTTGATGAACCATTCGGGGCACTTGATGCTTTTACTAGAAGTCATTTGCAAGAAGTGCTTTTAAATATTTGGGAACAGAAGAAAACGACAATGATATTTGTTACTCATGATATAGACGAAGCGATATATCTTTCAAACCGAATTGTTATCATGAGTGCAAAGCCTGGAAAAATACATAAAGTGATTGAAAATAATTTACCTTATCCACGTAGTAAAACTTCGGAATTATTCCAAGAAATTCGTACGAAAGTATTACAGCAGTTTGAACACGGGGGACTGATTCAAACGAGTATATAGGAAGAGGATGGATTATATATGTATAAAAAAGGTAAAGTTCTTTCTTTTGCATTAGCTATATCTATATTTTTATTAGGGTGTGAAAAAAACACAGCAAGTAGCAAGAAAGAAGATGTAACAATTCAAATTGGTATACAGCAAGGGTTAAGCCCGCTATTATTAGCACAGAAAAAAGGATGGTTTGAAGAGGAGTTTAAAAAAGAAGGAGTTAAAGTGAAATGGACAGAGTTTCAAAGCGGACCTCCCTATTTTGAAGCGATCGCATCAAATCGATTAGACTTTGGCGAAGTTGGAAACTCCCCGGTTATTTCAGCGCAAGCAGCTGGTATTGAATTTACCGAAATTGCTAATACAAGTTATGCGAGAAAAGGAACAGGCATTCTTGTACAAAAAGATAGCAAAATTACGAGTGTAAAAGATTTAAAAGGTAAAAAAATCGCAGTAGCAAAAGGAAGTAGCGCATTTAATTTATTGTATCGAGCATTAGAAAAAGAAGGTATCAATGCGAAAGATGTAAACGTCATTCAATTGCAACCAGATGAAGCGCAGCCTGCATTTGAATCAGGATCAGTAGATGCATGGGCCATTTGGGATCCTTTCATTTCATTACATACGTTAAATAAAGGAGCGAAGGTTATTGTAGATGGTGAAATATTAAATGTATCTTCTCCGGAATTTTTAATTGCGAGAACAAAGTTTGCGAAAGAACATCCAGAATTAGTTGAGAAATTCCTTGAAGTTTATGAAAAAGCACGTGTATGGCAAGAGTCAAACATTGATGAAGCAATAAAAATATATACTTCTGCAAAGAAAATAGATGCTGACATTGTAAAAGAAGTGTTTAATCATGACAAACCAATTTTAGTTCCAGTAACGAAAGAAATAATAGAGGAACAGCAAAAGACAGCGGATTTTCAATATAAACTCGGTTCTATAAAGAAAGAAATCAAGACAGATAAAGTTGTAGATAATTCTTTCGTAGAAAAAGCAGTAAAGGCGAAATGAAAAGAGGTTTTGTAAATTGGAGAATACGAAAGCTGTTATGAAAAGAGCGAGTATAACGATTGGCAAAAACAATGTAAAGAAAGTGCGAAAGACGAATGTGAAAGTGATAGTAAGAGCGATTACGATACCGATTATCGTATTAATTATTTGGCAGTTAGCGGGCGTATTCAATCTAGTTTCTAAAACAGTATTACCAACGCCATTGGATATATTTCTAGCTTTTCAAGAGCTTATAAAAACAGGAGAGTTATTCGGCCATTTAAGTATTAGTGTATTCAGGGCTGCGGCTGGCTTCTTTATCGGCGGGAGTTTAGGAATTATTTTAGGAACGATTGTTGGATTTTCAACGAGAAGTGAGCAATATTTAGATCCGTCTGTACAGATGTTAAGAACTGTACCTCATTTAGCAGTTGCACCGCTTTTCGTATTATGGTTCGGTTTTGGAGAAACATCGAAAGTATTATTAATTGCGGACGGTGCATTTTTCCCTTTATATGTAAATGCGTTTTTAGGGATACGGGGTGTAGATTCAAAGCTTTTTGATGTTGCGAGAGTGTTAGAGTTTAGTAAAAGAAAATTAATTACGAAATTGATTTTACCTGCCGCATTGCCGAACCTATTACTTGGAGCAAGATTATCTTTAGGAGTTGCATGGGTAAGTTTAGTAGTAGCAGAACTGATGGGATCTACAGAAGGTATTGGCTATATGATTATGGACGCAAGGCAATTTTCAAATACAGATATTGTATTTGTCGGTATTATTATCTTTGCATTCGTTGGGAAGTTTTCTGATTCACTCGTACGTTTACTTGAAGTGAAGTTTTTAAGGTGGCGAGATAATTTTAAAGGTGAGACAGGGAATTAACATATAAAATGAAACTTTAATCAGTGGGGGCATCCCACACTGATTATTAGTTGAACCAATCGGGCATTAACGGGCAGTTGATCCCCCACCTAATTTCTTTGATTTCGCTGAATTTTGAGGTGGGGATCTTACTGCCCATTAATGCGGGGTAAATTATTAGAGGTAATTTATATAGAGCATTTTAGTATACGTTTTACAATAAAAAGGGGTGTATAAAGTTATGGAATTGTTATGGTTTATTCCGGCTTATGGAGATGGTCGATATTTAGGAACAACAAAACGAGGAAGAGCAGCTGAATATGGTTATTATAAACAAGTCGCACAGGCAGCTGATTATTTAGGATATACTGGTGTGTTACTCCCAACTGGTCAAGGATGTGAAGATCCATGGGTATTGGCATCGGCACTTGCAGCTGAGACAGAGAAATTAAAATTTTTAGTAGCAGTTAGACCAGGACTAATGTCACCAACAGTAGCAGCGAGGATGGCATCGACATTTGATAGAATTTCAGAAGGAAGGTTACTTATTAATGTAGTAGCTGGAGGGGATCCTGTTGAATTGCAAGGAGATGGATTATATCTTGAACATGATGAAAGGTATGAAGCAGCGGATGAATTTTTAAAAGTTTGGAAATCGACCTTGCAAGGTGAAAGTATTTCTTTAGAAGGAAAACATATTAAAGTTACGGATAGTAAAGTTGTATTTCCTCCGGTTCAAACGCCGTATCCACCAATTTATTTTGGCGGATCTTCCGCTGCAGGTAAAGGAGTTGCAGCGGAGCATAGTGATGTGTATTTAACGTGGGGAGAGCCACCAGAGCAAGTAAAAGAGAAAATAGATGAAGTAAAAAAACTTGCGGAAGAGAAGGGGCGTAACGTACGATTTGGTATTAGACTACACGTAATTGTAAGAGAGACAGAAGAAGAAGCATGGGAAGAGGCTGAAAGGTTAATTCAATATGTAGATAATGAAACAATTGAGCTCGCTCAAAAAACATTTGCAAGATACGATTCAGTCGGTCAAAAACGGATGACACATTTAAATAAAGGTACGAGAGAGTCGTTAGAGATAAGTCCTAACTTGTGGGCAGGTATTGGGCTTGTAAGAGGTGGTGCAGGTACTGCGCTTGTAGGAGATCCGCATACAGTAGCAGATAGAATAAAAGAATATGAAGCGTTAGGAATTGATACGTTTGTTTTATCAGGATATCCTCATTTAGAAGAAGCATATGAAGTGGCAGAACTGTTATTTCCTTTATTGAAAGAAGATAAGAAACAAGAAAATAAAATTGTTGGTGAAATGATAGCTGATGCGTATGCATTAAAAAAATAGTGAGAAATAAAGTGAAACTTTAATCCTTTGGGTGAATTGTCCCAAAGGATTATTAGTTGAACCAATCAGGCATTAACAGGCAGTTTCACCTATGTTTTGCTTCATTTTGTTTACTGCCTGTTAATACGGGATAAAAAAACTCGCAAGTATTTCACTTGCGGGTTTTCATCGTAAACTATTAGAAAATATGGTAAAATTAAAAAGTAACTTAAGGTACGGTTGGTTGTTCAATTATCACTTCTCCGAATAGGAGGGGGGTGATAATACATGAGTGAAATAGCGTTGCTACTGCAGGGTGGACTGTTTCTCGTTGCATTGTTAACGTTCGTCGTTGTTTTAATAGACAAGCTCAAAAAATAACAACCCACCTATGCCAATAGAATGTGGGTTGTTTTGTTTGTAAGAAACAAATAGGATAAATGAACAATCCAATCTGCTAAGTTACGTGGACTAGTGTGTAGCCGCACACTAGTCTTTTTTATTTATATACAATTAATAATTAGTTTATGTGATTGTATTGTTCTTTTCATACTTATTATAACACAGTGTCTTTTCATCAAGAAAGGAGACCGTATGTTCTGATTTCGATTAAATAGAAGGGGTTTTTTCTTTAAATAGCCCATCCATATACTGTTTTAAAGTTTGGACATAAAATTCCTGCTTACTTACATTATTTACGCCGACAATTGGTGATGGAAGTTCATACCTCTTTTCTGATAAATGAACGACAACATCAAAGATATCAAATAGACGAATGAAACAGAACAGGCCATCTTTATCGCTTAATAAAATAAAGTAATGGTTTTCACTATTTGTATTTAATGTATTCCATAAAGAACTTTTGCTTAAATCGCGAACAATATTCTTTTCTTTTAATTCCATGAAATCGGCGTTTGCTAGAATGTTAGAAATATCAATCGCATCTGGATCTTCAAAATAGCCATCAACAGCTTGTACAGCGAAAGTATAAGCCATTTTTAATACACTCATTTTGTATTTACGGTTATCTAAAAGTAATTCACGTTGAATAGAGCTAGCTACTTTCGTTACACGTTCTTCTTTCCAAATTTCATTATGTAGTGAAATATCGTGCTTTTTACATAGTTTCATAATTAATGCATTGGAATAAAGTATTTCATCACTTACTTCAACAACATCTGTCTCAGCAGCCGCAAGTTCCTCACCATGTTCATTCGTATAGAGCGGGGAATCAATTTGTTTTTTCATCTGCTCAATCTTAAATTGACTTAATTTATGCCGAATTAAGGGACGATCGATATTTGTTATCATTTGTTCATGACAAGTATCACAAATTGAGTTTGTGAAATAATATCCACATAATATTTCGGGGATGACATATTGTTCACTAAGTTCTTTCGTATCTTTTCTGCAAATGATGCATTGTGTCATTTTTATCACCTTTACCTACAAATTTGTATGTAATCTCATTGTAGTGTATTTA
This sequence comes from Bacillus sp. CH140a_4T, assembly GCF_008923725.1. Classification (GTDB taxonomy): domain Bacteria; phylum Bacillota; class Bacilli; order Bacillales; family Bacillaceae_G; genus Bacillus_A. The sequence continues at coordinate 286,585 of NZ_WBPF01000005.1, read as the reverse complement.
TTGGCATTTTGGAATATTGTAAAGGAAAATATTATGTGAAATTCTTGCTTATTTTGGTACAATGAAGAGAAGTGCTAGTTTAAAGGAGGAAGTTTTTTTGAAATCGAAAGTGCACTTTTGGACATTAGAAGTGCTAATGGTTGTAGGAATCATATTTATTTGCACAAAAATATCGTTTCTATTTCAACCGATTGGTATCTTCGTATCAACGTTGTTTTTCCCAATCTTAATCGCATTATTTTTATACTTCATATTTAACCCATTGTTAGTCTTTTTGGAGAACAAAAAAGTACCTAGAGGTTTAGCGATTTTACTGTTATATCTTTTTATCATAACATTAACTGCGGTTGGAGTTGGGGTAGTTGTTCCAACAATCTCACAACAGCTAATGGATTTAGTAAAAAATATGCCAGGTTATATTAAAGAGGGAAAACTATACATACAAGATTTATCCCACCACAGACTATTTGAATGGTTATCTACACAAAATTATGTTTCCATTGAAACAATTGAAAAAAATGCGATTGAATACTTAAAGGAGATACCAAACACTATTACGTCGAGTGCAACGGCTTTATTTGGTATTATCACGAACGTCGCATTAGTGATCTTCACAGTACCATTCATTTTATTTTATATGTTTAAAGATGGACATGCCTTTCCAGGTAAAGCAGTAAGTCTATTACCAGAGTCTTACCGTGAAGAGGGGCTTCGCATTATTAAGGAAACGAATGAAACATTATCTGCATATATTCAAGGGCAAGCGCTCGTTTGTATATTTGTAGGTGCGTTTACTTTTATCGGTTATTTAATTATCGATTTACCGTACGCTTTCGTTTTAGGAATTATAGCAGCATTTACAAATATCATTCCTAACTTAGGTCCATTTATCGGTGCAGCACCAGCTGTTATTGTAGGTCTGTTCGTATCTCCGATGCAAGCGTTGTACGTAATTATTATCGTAACAATTGTACAACAGTTTGAAAGTAATATTATTTCACCGCGTATTATGAGTTCAAAATTAAATATCCATCCGTTAACAATTATTATTTTAATTTTAGGGGTAGGTAACTTTGCGGGAATTATCGGAATGATTTTGGCAGTACCAGTTTATGCAGTAACAAAAACAGTTGTATCGAACTTAGTGAGATTGTTTAAGACGAAACGAAGTAATCGAAAATAGTATAAGTTGAGAAAGATACACCGCTTTTTAAGTGGTGTATCTTTTGTTTATTACTCAATATTTAAAAGTGTACGGGTGTAATTTTATTATATATTTATTACACATCAAATATAACGATATACTTGTGTAATATTATGTCTATAAAACTATGTGGAATCCCTCTGAACTATCCAAATCATTTCTTTAGAACGTGCTATCAACATCATAATCGACTCCTTTCAATTTTTATATTTTAAAGATTTATAGGTGAGAGTAGTATTTGCTTCTACGATCTCGAATTTCGTCTATAACCTGTTTATATTGTTGTTCTTGTTTTAATTCCGCATCAGAATAGTTTTTTTCTGGATTGTAATTGTTAAAAAGAATAGATGAAACTTCATAATACATTCCTCCTTTCGAAAGGAATTATAGATGGCTACAGTAATGACTTTGACGTTCTTTTACTTCTTCCATAGCTTTATTAATTTGATGATCATGCAATTTCTCACTGTCCGAGAACTTAGTTTTTTGAATCGTAATTGTCAAAAAGAATACTTTAAATTTCATTAGTTTTTGCCCCTTTATTAATTATTTAGAAAAGACGGCTGTAATAAAAAGCTTGGTGCTCTTTCACTTCGTCCATAATAGTTTGAATGTGTTGCTCACGTAAAATCTCATTCTGTGAAGGCTTACGTTTTTTAATGGTGATTGTTAAAAAGAATGCTTTAAATTTCATTAGGATATTGCTCCTTTAAAAGTTATTTAGAAAAGACGGCTGTAATAAGAAGCTTGATGCTCTTTCACTTCGTCCATAATAGTTTGAATGTGTTGCTCACGCAAAATCTCACTTTGAGAAAGCTTACGTTTTTGAATGGTGATTATTAAAAAGAATGCTTTAAATTTCATGAAGGTATTGCTCCTTTAAAATATATTTTTAATATATATGCGTATAGTATGAACTTTTAATGTCAGTCATTTTATCAGTCAGTTGTTTTAATTGTTGTTTACGAATGATTTCATCTTCAGATAAAGTATTTTTCTGAAGTACAGTTGTAAAAAAGAAAATATGAAAAGTCATAAATGAATTCCTCCTTTCGAAAAGGAATTACAGGTGATCACAATAAAGCGCTTGGCGCTCCTTAACATCATTCATAGCTTTTTCAATTTGCTCGTTATGAAAAATTTCATCTTTGGAAATTGTATTTCTTTGAATCGTAATACTTAAAAACAATACGCTAATAGTCATCGAATGTTGCTCCTTTCTTTAAAAAATAATATAAGAGGCTAAAAAATCGCATAAAAAAGCCACAGGAAGATATAGTTCTCCTATGGCTGGGCGTCAAAAAGCCACAGGAAAGTATACGACCTCCTGTGGCGAATTTATGAATTAATAGAAATAAAGTGCGATTTTCAATTCTCCATTAGGGTGGTCGAATTTATATTTAATTGTCCAGAAAACACAGGTGCAGTTAACGCTAAAGTTAAAGCATGTAATTGTAATTTCATCATTTTGTTCGACCTCCTTTTAGAATATTTTTCTTACGTTAGTAAGTATATACAATTAATGGATAATTGTAAACAGGAAAATTGAAAATTTTTAATTTTGATTAAAATGCGTATATTTTAAAGGGTTTTGAGAAGAAGTATTGTAATGAACGAAATATCGATAAAAATGGGGGATGCTAAATGAAATATATGCATCGTAATATAATTGTTATGCTAACAATTTTTTTAATTATTTCTGCTTGTTCTAACGGAGAAAGAATAAGAGAAATATCTGATGTTGAACCTGGTGACTTTAAGAAATATGCTGGGACATACGTTGGTAATAACTCAGATATGATTGCAATTGTTAATCATTTACCCGGTGGTGAAACATTTCAAAGTATTAGTTTGGAGAATGAAAGCATAAAGGTGAACTATGGTGCAAATGGAAATGGAACTCTGTCAGCAGACATGGTTGCGACGTATTGGTTTGATAGTAAGTACACGATGGAGAAGAATTTTCTCTTTAACGTAATTTATCTATCGATTTTAGTACCAAATGCGAAAAGTTACGAGTTTCAAGTAGAAAATAAAAAATTCACTATAAAAAGAGAAGAAATACTATCAATCTTGTATGAAAAATTTAATGATTTTCCAAAAGAAGATGATATATGGGATAAAAAGAAAGTAATAAAATTCCTTAACGATAATAACGAAAAAATTACAATGCTTATGAATGATAAAGAGTTTCGGAAATCATTATTTGTTAAATATCCAGTGCAGTAGTTGAAATGATAGGAGGAGAAAAGGTGGAGTTAGTATACAAAATTACTTATCATAGAATGCAAGATCATTATTTATCTAAGTTATTACAGACAATTAGCCTCTTTAGTGAAGAAGATTTGTGGAAACAAGGGGATTCTGTTAATTCAATTGGTGGAATCGTACTGCATATTTGTGAACATATACAGAGAAATGCTAGTCGTTATAAAAATCCCAATATAGTTTTTGAAAAGGGAATCGAGGAGTATTTTCCAGTAAAACTACAACGTACTGAAGTTTTGCTACAGTACGTTGTAGAAGTATTTGATGAATGGGGAACAGCATATATACAAGCATGGGAAGAAAAAAGACATATTGATCTTCATAGTTTATTACATTTAGTGGAGCATACAAGTTATCATTTAGGGCAAGTAGTAGATCGTACAAAGTCTATAATGGGACAACAATTTAATTTTTGCCAAAATGGTATAAATGAAAAGAATTTGAGAACAAGAGTTGAAACTTCGAACTTTTAGAAAGAGAGTCATTCTTAAACGAATGACTCTCTTTTTTTATAAAAGAAATTTATGGAAATAAATATTTTTATGTGGTATGGTTAATTACATAAGTAATGAACCTATGAACCTAAGGTGGTGAAATTGTGAAACCTACTCTGGAGCAAAATAAATTAATATACTTACAAATTGCAGAAACGATCGAATCTGATATTTTAAAAGACATATTACTTGAAGAAGAACAAGTTCCATCAACAAATCAATTTGCGAAGATGTTACAAATAAATCCAGCTACTGCAGCTAAAGGGGTAAACGTATTAGTGGATGAAGGGATTTTATATAAAAAGAGAGGGATCGGGATGTTTGTTGCAAAGGGAGCGAAAGAAGTCGTACTTAAAAAAAGACAAAATACTTTTATGACCGAATATTTACCTAAAGTGTGGGAGGAAGCAAAAGTATTAGAAATATCAAAAGACGAATTGATGGATATGATTCAAAAAATTACGAAGGAGGGGAAATAGGGATGATTGCACTTGAAACAAAAGGTGTAACGAAAAAATATAAAAAGAAAGTAGCAGTTAACGAAGTAACGATTTCTTTGGAAGAGAATAAAATATATGGTTTGCTCGGTAGAAATGGAGCAGGAAAAACGACACTATTAAATTTACTTGCAGGCCAAATTACTTCAAGTAGTGGAAGCGTATCAATATTTGATGAACATGTTTTTGAAAATAGTAAAGCGATGCAAAATATTTGTTTTGTTAGAGTGAAAGAAGAAGCACATTTAAGTTATAAAGTAAAAGAAATTTTTAAGATGTGCAGCATGTTTTATAAAAACTGGGATGGAAAGTATGCTGAAGAACTCGCTGATAAATTTCAGCTTAATATGACAGTGAAATACAATAAACTATCACACGGCATGCAAACAGTCGTCGGCATTATTCAAGGGTTAGCAAGTAGGGCACCTATAACAATTTTTGATGAACCGACTACCGGTTTGGATGCAGCACATCGAGAGTTATTTTATAGTTTACTACTAGAAGATTACGGTGAGTATCCACGAACAATTATATTATCAACACATTTAGTAGAAGAAGTAACCCATGTGATTGAAGATGTAATCATCATAAAAGAAGGAAGGCTAGTTGTTCAATCATCAGTGGAAGATTTATTACAACAGGGTCATATTATTTCAGGGAAAAAAGATAAAGTGGATGAGTTTTCAATCAATAAGAAAGTAATAAATCGAGAAGTTTATGGAAATAAGGGGATTGCTATTATATGGGAAGAGCTTTCTAATGAAGATTATTACTCTCTTGAAAAGGAGGGTTTAGTAATTGATAGAATTACATTACAAAAACTATTTATTTATATAACTGGTGGTGAAGTGAAATGACGATGTTAATGAAGCAGTTGAAGTTACATATAAATTTTCATTATAAAGCAATTATAATATTTTGGATTGTAGCTTTATTAATAAACGGGACGTTAAATGCTGCTCATTTAAATGGAGCGAACATGGGTTATTTACCCGAAATTATCAATAACCCTTCAATAGCAATTATGTTATTTATAGTAGGGAGTGTTTTCCTCATACAAGATGATCTATTTCGTTTAGCTGTTTCATTCGGTGTAACGAGAATACAATATTTTATCGGAGCAATTTTTTATATTGTACTTCAATCTGCATTATTTTCATTTCTTCAAGTTACACTTTTACAAGATTTAAAATATAACGTAGTAAATGTTAATTTTGGGGAGCAATCGGTACAACAATTTATTTTGCAATTTTTATTTTATGTTACAACAGCATGTTTTTTCCAAGTGGTAGTAGTTTTTAAACAACGATTTCAATGGATTGGTCTTATGATTGGTGGATCCCTTTTCTTATCAACAAATAGTGTGCTTTATGGGGAAGCGGGGGTAACCGGTTTATTATTTACGAGTGATGGATCTTTAGTAGATATACCGTATTTTACTGTTATTTCAATTGGATTAACTGTTCTTTATATCATAACTAGTAGTATATTTATTCGTAAAGTATCATTCGAAAAAACGATTTGAAATAGTATTAGATTACTATAGAGAGAAGGATAGCAAATGGGAGACACATCTTCACTCATTACAGTTTTCTTATGCATTGCACTACTAATATTCTGGCGTCGTTATCGATCTATGTATAAACCTATAAAGGGAACTGGGCTACGTATTTTGTGGCCATTAGTATTTTTAACACCGAGTGTTTTATGGTTTTTTGGTCCCATACATCCAGCTATATTACAAGTAGTTATAGCAGTATCGATTGGAATTTTTCTCGCCGTACCACTTATAGTTTTAACAAATTATGAACGAAGAGCTGATGGGAATATTTATACGAAAAAAAGTGCAACTTTTTTAATTACTTTTATTGCACTTGTCGTTTTGAGATACTGTTCAAGACAATATATTGTTGACTTAGATCAGCAAACAATAGGTTTATTATTTTATGTTGTTGCTGTCTCGTATATTATCCCTTGGAGGATTGCTTGTTATATAAAATTTAGGAAAGTTTGGCGGGGAAATAATAATCATGCTTTATAAGAAAAAACTTTTCTTTTGAGAAGTTTTTTCTTTTTATATGTAATTGAAATCATTTGTTGAAGTGCAAGCTACCATACAATATTATGAATGTAAAAAAGATAAAGTAGGGGATATAAAAATGCGTACAATTTTACTTTTTCTAAACGACATGTCTATTAATGAAATAGAGGACATTAGGAAACAACATGATCCTTTATTCGGCTTAATCCCACCGCATATTACAATTGTATTCCCATTTGAAAGCTCGATTTCAAATGATGAGCTGAAATTACATATTCTAAAATTATCAAAAGGGATACAAGAGATAGAAATTGAATTTGCGAATCAAATTACGAATGAAGGGGAATATTTATTTTTACGAATTGAAAAGGGGCAAAAACAAATATAAGAATTACATGATTTGCTGTATACAGGCGCTTTATTACAATTTTTGAAAGAAGATATTCCGTACATACCGCATGTAACAGTCGGGAGAAAAGAAAGTGCTGAGCTAGCTGCTGAAGTAGCTAAGAAAATTCATAGTTTCCCTGAAAAGTTACAATGTGTAGTTGATAGAATTAGTGTAGAGCGAATTGGAGAGAACGGGGAATCAATTATTGAATTTGAAGTACTGTTGCAAAAAAGCTGACAAGTGTCAGCTTTTTTTATTCGTAACATGAAGTAAAGCACCAATCGCACCGCTATTACCACCATCTTGTAAAAAGATTGGTGTTTTATTTTGATATTTTGTGTAGCTACTAATAATATTTTGAAGGTGTACGTTATTACATAGAGTGGAACCAATATAAATAATATGGTCAATGTTTTTTGTTTCGGCGAATTGAAGGCTTAATGCAGTAACGACTTCACCGACAAGTCCTTGCACAGTTGCTAGTATATCAGCACTACTAAAATTTGAATCTGTTTTGGTAGCTTTTCCGAAATTGCTAGCAGTTAAGCTATTATCAATAGGAGAGAGAATACCACCATAAATATCTCCAACCGTAATATCTAGTTCTTTTCTATAGCCAACTTTTGTTAAAGGAATCACATCTTCAAAATGATCTATATTTGTTAACAATCTTGAAAGCCCCATAATAGTACCACCGCCAACACCAGTTCCACCAGCTCGAATATATTTGTCATTATAAACGTAATGAATGGAAGTACCTGTACCGATATTAGTTAAAATAAAGTTGTTTATATCATATCTCTCTTCTTTTAATATGTATCGTACACCTACAAGAGTAGCTTCAAATTCGTTTAGTTCTACTATTTTATATGAGTGTGAAAGTAGTTGCTGTAATTGTTTTGCTTTACCACCTGTAATACATATTTGTTTTATACGAGTATTTTTCTTAAGCCAATCTATTATTTTATCTAGTTCATTTGAATAAAATTTTTCGAAAACCAATTGCTTTCTTTCGTTCAAATAAGCAATTTTCGTTAATGTTCCTCCAGCATCAATACCGATAGTACTTTCCATTTTCCTGCTCCTAACCAAGTAATTTATTTACGCTGTTCATGTTGGTGAAACGAATTTGTAGGAGATAGATTCCCGTAGAATTACATAGTCTCTATTCTGCTTGATATATTAATAGCTTTTCTATCGTTACAATCGGCTGATTGTTAACAGTTGCAGTACCTGTACCGAGAATAAAACCTCGGCGATTGCGAGTTAGCTCATAATGTAAATCAAGTTTATCACCGGGATATGCTTTTCCGTGGAATTCAACCCCATCTAATGAGGAAAGGAAGCCTAAACTTTCAGAGTCATTTGGATGTACAAATGCACTAAGCTGAGCAAGTGCTTCTACAATTAACATATGAGGCATATGGTCTTGACTATCATTTATAAACCACTCATTATTTGTAATGAGTTTATATCCCGTAACGGACTCACCATGTTTTACATTGGTTACTTTATCAATCATTAAAAATGGAAAACGATGGGGAAGTGTGTCTTTAATATGCATATGAAAGTACCTCCAATGAATAATACCCCTGCTACAGTTAAGCAGGGGAGTTACCATTAATTTTTAACTAATTCATTTACTTTTTCAAGAGAAAAAATGCCACTATTTCTAATGTTTTCAACAACTTGTTGTAACACTTCTTTATCTTGAACGAGTGCAATACGTACAAAACCTTCTCCGTGAGGTCCAAATGCATGACCTGGTGTAACAACGACATTCGCACGATCCATTAACGCATAAGCGAAATCTATAGAAGTCCAGTCTTTCGGAATTTCGGCCCAGACGAACATACTACCAGCTGGCTTATCGACATTCCAGCCAAATGTGCGGAATCCATCAACTAAAGTGTCTCTACGTTCTTGATAAATACCGCGATTTTTCTCGCAAAACGAAGCACCATTTCTTAGTGCAGCTGATGCCGCTTTTTGAATTGGTAAAAACACACCATAATCAGTATTAGATTTAAACTGAGTAAGCGCACGAACAATTTCTTCGTTTCCAATCATATATCCAATACGGCTACCTGCCAAACTATAACTTTTTGACAAAGAGTTAATTTCTACTCCAACTTCTTTAGCCCCAGGTACAGAGAGGAAGCTGATTGGTTTATTACCATCAAAATAAAATTCAGCATAAGCAAAATCATGGACAACAATAATATTATGCTTTTTCGCGAATGCGATTACCTCTTTAAAGAAATCTTCATGAGCCATTGCTGGAACTGGATTTCCTGGGAAGTTTAAAATCATCATCTTCGCTTGATTAGCAATATCTTCGGGGATAGCTGCTAAGTTAGGTAAGAATTCATTTTCTTTCTTTAAAGGCATGTAATACGAGGTTGCACCAGCCATTTGAATTCCAGTTTCATAAGCTGTATATCCAGGATCAGGAACTAATATAATATCTCCCGGATTCGCATAAACCATAGGTAAGTGAACGAGTCCGTCTTGTGAACCCATTAATAATAAAACTTCTTTATCGGCATGTAATGTAACGTTATGAGTGTTGTTGTAATATTCAGTTACAGCTTCGTGAAATTCTTGAATACCACTTAATGTGTATCCGTAGCTTTCTTTTTCACTTGCTGTATGTACCATTTCTTCTCTTACGAAGTCAGCAGGTGGCATATCAGGATTCCCAATACTTAAATCAATCATTTTGTGACCTGCTACAATTTTTTCTTTTTTATAAGCCCCTAATTCACTAAATATAGAAGATTGGAATGCTTTCATTCTAGTTGCTAACGTGTAAGTCATCAAAACCCCTCCTAAAAACAGTGTTTTCTTTCTGCGTATTTAATTATTCTGAAAACACATATTTACATTTTATCATTTTTTTATGAAAATTAAAATGATTGACAAATTTAGAGGGAGGAAAACAAGGAGAAACACAAAATAACGCAGAAAATATTTTCTGCGTCTTATATGAAGTGTAATCATTTCTTTTTATATGTACATAATTTTTCAACTGCATAAAAGTATACGTTTAATTTGCCATCGACAATTTGTAAAGTTTGATCCGATGTAAAGGAGTTACCATAATCAATGTGATACACATTAGAATCCTTTACAAAGGAACCTTTGTATAAATCTTCTTTTTGCTTCGTTGTTTGCATTTCCACTAAGTTTTGAACAATTTTTTCTTTCTTTTCTTCTTTTACAATTGTTTCAAATTTATAAGAGGCAGGGCAAAGCCCATTTTTGTTGTCAACGACTTCCCAAGAACCGTATATATCATTATTGCTACATCCGCTAAGTAGAACGATGAATGTGGGAATAATTAATAAAATCTTTTTCATTTTGTACTCCTTTCTTTTCATTTTCAATAAACGTGCGAATACGATAGGACTAGTATAATAAATAAAGTTTAAATTTTTATAAAGAATTATTTAATTTCATATAAAAAATGGGAAAGGTAAGGTTTTTAAAATAAAAAGGCATGAATCTGTATTACATAAGATTCATGCCTAGTACGCTATTTTACATTTTGTTTTTTGAAGATAAATGAAGCGGAAAGAAGAATGACAATGCCGTTTAAAATATACATATTTACAATAGAAGAGGTTAGGTTAATTGATCCAAAACCAGCGTTATTGAATAAAGAAGTGAGTGTCGTGGTTGTCAAAAAAATAATAGGCGTTAGCAGTAAAAATAGGAAGCCTGCCACAATTCTTCTTTTAAAGTTATGTTGGGATAGGGAAATTGCTAAAAAGTTTATGATGCTAAACATAACGAATATAACAAAAAGGATAATAAATAACTGGATGCCATCAGCCATTTTGCACCTCCTATATACCATATTTATATATTATATTCGAAAGCAAAATGGGGTACTCCTTTAAATAATTTTAATAAGCGTAATAAATAAGATTTTATATAACAAAGAAGCATGGATTAATCTAATGATCCATGCTTCTTTAATTATGTTATAAATTCGCAGATTGGGAAGGTTGTTTTTCATATTGTTTCTGTTTAGATAGCGATATGAAAATAATTAATAATGAAATAACTCCGAAGATAAGAACCATATATTGCAGTCCAATCGTATCTAAGAAGAAACCTGTACCAAGTAAGACAATTTGGAACATAACTCTCTCAAACATATTACGGAATGAGAAGAGACGGCCGTGATAGCTTTTTTCCACTTTCGTTTGGAAGATTGTCGACATAATAGGGAAGAAGCAACCGACACTAAAACCAAACAAACCAAATGATGTAAGAGACATCCATTTTATATCGCTAAAGAACAATGATAAGTGTGCAAAAGCGGTACAAACAGCGAAGAAATATAGTGATTTTTCAGGTTTGTAATGGTCAGATAAACGTTTAATAACGAAGGCCCCTAACATAAATGCGATACCTTCAATGGTATATATAAAGCCTTTAATCGTTGGATCATGTTGCATTTCACTAATGTTAATTACCATTAAATTAAATCCAGCTATAAATAATAGAGGGATAATACTTAATATAAGTGCTGTAAAAGCAATAGGAATTCCTTTTAATATACGAAATACTTCCATAAAGCTATTATCTTTTGTAGCTTGTTTACTTGGTGTTGTTGATTTCTTATCTTCGAATTGTAGGAAGAAAGTTGAGAGGAATAATAAAGCGTACGCTGCCATTGAGAAGGCATACATATACTGTAAACTCATTATAACTAAAAGAATTCCACCTAGTGAAGTACCTGCAATACGAGCGATTGTACCTACATTCATATGTACACCGTTCATCTGTAATAACTCATGCTCACGTACGATAAGTGGAATTACAGATTGTAATGCAGGGAAGTAAAATGCTGCTGAAATTTGAAGAGCAACCATAAATGCAATCATAAAGGCAATGCTTTCAAATTGGATAGCGAAAAACATAAAAATAACACTAATAACGCGGCCGAACCCAGCGTATAGAAGAACTTTTTTCTTTTCATACTGGTCAATAATGCGACCAGCCATAGGACCGACTAGAACTCCTGCTAATAATCCGATAAATAATATAACGGATTTCATGAAATCAGAAGGGACATATTTTTGCATAAATTCAAGGTTACCAAGAATACCAAGCCATAAGCCTAGACCAGCAATAAACTCCCCAATTAAAACAATCCAAACATTTTTATTACGCCACATAATGTAAAACCTCTCCGTCTTTTAAAATGAAAAACTCGTATATAAAACCTCCGTATTTTATGTATTATTATTAACGAACTTTTTTAGAGTCAGAGTCTATATTACGTGTTTCATGAGTGGATTTCAATCTTTTTGATTTGTCAAAAATTCAATGTGTTAATACATGAAAAATAAGTAAATCAAAATGTAAAAAACTTCTGATTAGATATTCATTGAAAGTGAGGATAAATAAAATAAAAGCATCAAGAAAATATCCCGAGTAAATGATATTTTTCTGGATGCTTTTTATACTTTAGGCCGAAAATTCTTCTTTACGTGCTTCGAAAAATTCGTTACGACGTAAGTAATTATAAACTTTCTCGGAAACCTCTTCTTCTTCAGACATTAAGAAGCGATGATCAAAAGCATAGAATGATTGACCTTTAATTAGTTTTACGTAGTATATTTTACACGCCTCCTCTCGCATAATTGGTATTTACCTAATGTTATGATGGCCTATATGCTTGTGAATCATACTTGAAGTTTCAAAGGATAGAAGAAGAGAAGCTAAATAAATTATAAAGTTTTACAAAACTGTAATGTAATTATTGTGGTCTCCAATAGTTTATCCTAATCAAATAATATGTATTTTACATATCTTTAAAATAAATCTTTATATTTGAATGTTATAATTATAAATAGTGAACGGAGGTGAGTATAATAGAAATCCATTTATATGAGGTAAATCCATCTAATGTGTTTATAATTAAAACTCCAGTCCAAGGTGAAGTTTATACATTTCTTCTTCGTAAAAATGAATTAGTGGGGGAAAGCCTATGTTTAGTAGTAAATGAAATGGAATATGTGTTATTACATGAAGACAAGGCTATTAAATCAGGGATTATTCTAACTAATCAATTAAGAAAAGAGTTGTTTGAAGGTTGGTTATGGATTAATGTGAATGAATTCGGATTAAATAGAAGGAAAGTAACGAAGTCAGAATTAGAAATATATAAATATATAAAGCAAAATATCAATATTGACCTATTTTATTATTAGTAAATTAAGAAGAGTATTCCTCTATACGTAGTTCAAAAACATTATGCTGTAAGTAATTATAAATCTTCTCGGAAACACTTTCTTTTTCTTCAGACATTTAGAAATGAAATTGAAAAGAATAGAACGATAGACCTTTAATTAATGTTACACGTCTGATCAATGAGCATTGTTACTTATCGAATTTTATGATGGCCTATATGCTAGTCAATCATATTTGGAAATAGAAGCTAAATAAATTGAAAAAGCTTACAAAAATGTAATGTTGTTGTCACGTTTTCCGATAGTTAAAAACAATTACTCTCTTCTATACTACAAATAAGTTACATAAAATAAGGGGGAAAAAGGTGGATGAAGTAATTGGAGAAGTAGTAGCAGGTATTTGTGAATTTGTAGTTGAAGTAACGGCGGATGCTATTGGTAGCCTACCTTCAGGAAATGAAGAAAGGGAAAAAGAAACTATATAGAAAGCTAAAAAACTGTGAGATATATTCTTACGGTTTTTTTTATTTTTTCAAAGCAGCATATAATCTATCCAAAAGAGGAATTGAAAATATGAAATAGAACTTATTAGTTATCTGAATCGTGTAAATAACAATAGAAAGAAGATGATAAAATGAGTAAAGAAGAGCTTGTAAAACAACAGTTTGGTAATAATGCGGAAAAGTATGTGAAAAGTAAAATTCATGCTAAAGGACCAGATTTACAATATGTAGTTCAACAGGTAGAGTCTCGTCATAATAATCGTCTTCTTGATATTGCTACAGGCGGTGGGCATGTTGCGAATGTATTAGCCCCATTGTTTCAAGAAGTAGTTGCTTTAGACTTAACAGAAAAAATGTTAGAGAATGCGAAAAAATTCATTGTAAGCAATGGACATGAAAATGTATCTTTTATCGCTGGAAACGCAGAAAGTTTACCGTTTGCTGATCGTTCTTTTGATACGATAACATGCCGAATTGCAGCACATCATTTTACGAATCCAGCTCAGTTTATTTATGAAGTAAATCGTACGTTAGAACATAATGGATTGTTTATTTTAATAGATAATGTTTCACCGGAAAATAATGAATACGATACATTTTATAATTTTATAGAAAAAAAGCGGGACCCGAGTCATGAACGTGCGTTGAAAAAAACAGAATGGATTGCCTTGTTAGAAAAGAACGGTTTGCAAATGCAGTCATGTCTAACTTTTGACAAGAAATTTGATTTTGACTGGTGGTGCGATATGATGAATGTACCTTCGCAGAAACGTATGAAGTTAACAGAATGTATGATGAAAACACCAGTTGAAATGCAAGAATTCTTTCATATTCAATTTGAAAATAATAAAATAGATTCATTTTATACTGAAATGGCACTGTTTGTATGTAAAAAAAGTGCGACATTAAAAAGATAAATTTCTTGCAGTCTTTTCAAAGTACGTTATACTTAGTACAGAGAAAATGAGAATTGAGGAAAAGTAATAATGATTCGCGTACGTATTGAAGGAACTGAAGAAGAAATGCTTGAATTTATGGAGAAAATGCCGGACATTCCTGGATTTGAAAAAACTCATATGAGAGAACCGAGAAAAGGAAATAATCCGAAATACAATTCAAGTAAAAATGTATTAGCATATTTATCTTATAAAAAGATTGAAGTCGCCAATAAATAGGCGGCTTTTTTAGTTTGCATCGTTTCACAGCCTTGTCTTTTTCACATAATAATAATAGTAGATTATGCTGAAGAGGGGTGAGGATAGTTAATAAGAAAATCATCTTTTTTGGAGACTTTGGTATTGACGATGCTGTGGCGTTAATTTATGCAAATAAAACATGTCAATTAGATATTATAGGTATTGTTGCTGAATATGGGAATGTATCGCGAGATATTGTAACGGAAAATGTGTATTTTTTAGAAAGATACTATGCTACAGAAGTAAAAATCATTGAGGGTGCAGCAAGACCGATGACAGCTGAAGAACCTTTGTTTTTTCCTGAAATTCATGGGGGTCACGGTTTAGGTCCAATTATTCCACCTGATACGAGGATTTGTAAACGGGAAAATTTTTGTGAATTAATTAAATTAATTGAGCCTTGTCCAGAAGATATTATTATCGTAGCGACAGGACGATTAACAACTTTGGCAACGTTATTTTTATTATATCCAAATGTAATGGATAAAGTATGTGCGTATTATATTATGGGCGGTGCTTTTTTATTTCCTGGTAACGTTACTCCTGTATCAGAAGCAAATTTTTACGGAGATCCAATTGCCGCAAATATTGTAATGAAGTATGCAAAGAATGCGACTATTTATCCGCTAAATGTAACGCAAGAAGCACTAATTACTCCTGAAATGGTGGATATTATTAATAAAGAAGGAACAGGGCAAGCGAAATTGATTAAACCGATGATTGATTTTTATTATGAGAACTTTTATAAAAAAGAATACCCGGGTATTGCTGGAAGTCCGATTCATGATTTACTTCCATTCATTTCTTTTATAAATGATGATATTTTCGAATATAAAAAATCTGCAGTTTGGATTAGTACGACAAATGATGTAACAAGAGGACAAAGTGTGGCAGACTTTAGAAAAATAGCTGAGCCGACAACGTTTGATAATAGGCCTATTCAAAAAATTGCGGTTGGTTTTAACTATCCGGCTTTTAAAGAAGAATTTATGCGAACGATATTAAAGCCAGATTGTCCTTAATATATGGATCAGTATAAATTTTTAGTTCTAAAAAGATCATTCATTTTTCTGAAAGAACTTAATGATTGAGCGGTATGAATAACTAATGAAAAATGTAACATAACTAATGGTAAGCAATTGTTTCTAATTATAATTTGATTTGTGAAATATAAAGGAGGTTATCATATGATTTGGTCTTTAATCGTCGGTGGTATATTAGGATGGTTTGCAAGCTTAATTACTGGAAAGGACGTACCTGGTGGTGTAATTGGCAATATTATTGCTGGTATTATCGGTTCTTGGATTGGTACGAAATTACTTGGGAGTTTTGGCCCAGTAATTGGCGGATTTGCAATTATTCCAGCTTTAATTGGAGCGATTATTTTAATTTTCATTGTAAGTTTCTTATTACGAGCAATGCGGAAATGAATGCAAGGACTGTTTACATTTGTAAGCAGTCCTTTTTATATGTTATGCTAGTATTATACAATCAGGAGGTGTCAGCATTGAAAACATTTACAGTAAATTTCCATCAAGAAGATAATGCTAAAGCGACAACAGTACATAAATTAAGTGAAGAGGATTTCAACAAAGCAACAGAAAAAGGCACTCGTCATCTATTTGATTTAGATACAAACGTTGGCTTCTTCGTATTCTTTGATGCAGAAGATGCAGAAGGAAACGATCAATACTTAATGTTACAATACGAAGGCGATCATGAAGAGCCAACTGCGTGCTACGGATTTGATTTGAAACTATACTATCAATTTTTAGCACTATACTTAAATGATCTTGAGTTCCAAGGTGAAACAGACGAAGAAGAGGAAGAGTATGGTCCAATTCATCATTTAGCTCATTTACTTTATCATATTGTTGAAGATGGTAAGTCAATCGAAGTGTAAAAATACATATGTAAAGCTGTCCTTTTTGGACAGCTTTTTTCATTTTCTAAAGCAAAATATATAAAACTTTTGCTATAATTTTATATATCTCGATAAATATATGAAATGAATAGGAAGTGAAGTATTTGTTTACGATTGAGAGCTATAAAAATTCGATAATAAATGGACTCGAAGCAAAATCCTCTGATTTGATTGAAAAGTTAAAGGTAACAACAGAGCATAATTATTATAAAGAAATAGATTTATTAGATTTTACTGCTTTTGTTCAGTCATTTGAACTGTCTATCGTTATGTTTTCAATGGATGGGGAAGCGAATGAAGTTTTTTATGAAGGAACTGATAAAGGGATTTTTTCTGGTAGCTATAATGTAATGGACGATGTTACATATTATACGTTCAGTGGTGAAGAATCTGATGAATTTTGGGATTTTTACGAAAAAAATGATGAAAAGTTATCTGAAATTGAAATGAAAGTTATAGTAGAATGGTTTGCGACTTGCTGGAATAAAGCTGGTGGCATGAATGTTACATTACCATCGTACTTTAGTTTTCATGATTATGATGAATGTTACGATTTGCATAATGGTAAATGGATTTCTGATGGTGATAAATGGTTTGATTAAACAGAAAAAGCAACAAAGAAGGCTCATCTTTCTTTGTTGCTTTTTCTACGTTTAAGGAAGGATTGCTGTGTAAATGACGAGAAGGGATATATAAGGAGATGAGAAAAATGATAAATAATACAATTCCAAGTTTTTTAAAATTATGGGAAAGTGACGATTTAGAATTAGAAGTCCTCAATCAATACTTTACTTCGAATACAGAGATATTTGAAGAATACTTTAAGTATCATTGTCCACATACGAGCGAACGTCTTTCGAATGCCATTAAACAATATCCTGCAAAAATAGAAGATATTCGTATCATTGCAGAAACATTACCGACCATTATTCAAGAGATAACGAATGAATATCATTATAAATATAACTTTGATTTAAATATGAAATTTCATTTATTTGTTGGAGGGTTTGGTTCAAATGCATTTGTGGAAAGGGAAATCATTGGAGACATATTTTTTGCGGTAGAAAAATTATCTCCAGATTTGAATCATCTTCGTGTAATTGTTGCTCACGAAATAGGACATATATATCATAATGTTAAGTTACAAAATGATGGAATGGATTGGAGTAAAGCCGAGTGGACTGACGCGGCAGTTAGTTTGTATCGTGAAGGTGTTGCAACATATTTATCAAAACAAATTATGAAAGGTTTAAATGAATCAGTGTATTACTCATATAACGATGATGGTGAACGTTGGTTACAATGCTATATAGAAAATGAAGAACATATAAAGAAACGTTTTTTGGAAGATTATATAGAAGGATGGACGTTAGAAAAAGAGAAAGAGTGGTTCCGGTTATCTGGCGGACAATATTTTGGATACAACCGACTTGGTTATTTTTTAGGAACAGCTTATGTAGAATATGTTGTGCAAGCATTAAGAGAGAGTGAAGCATTTACTTTTTGGAACAAACACGATTTGAAAAGTAGTGTAATGGATTGGTTATCAAGATGAATAAGATTATGATAGGGGGCTGAAATGTATGAAAGTGTATGTAAAGGTAGTTATATTATTACTCTCTTTTACATGCCTATTTTCATTAGCAGCATGTAAAGGGACAGATGAAAAGAAGGAAACAAACCAAACATCAGAAAATAGTAAAAACGAACAGAATAATTCTTCTGAAGACAAGAAGGAGCCTGAAGCAGAATCAAATAATGAAGGATCAACAAAACCAAAGACAGATTCAAGCACGAAAGATACAGTAATAAATCAAAAATCAATTAACCACATTAAAGATTTGTTCGAACTAGCGAAAGAAGGAAAAGTACCTAACGCTCCGTTTGCAGCACATACAGGAGATATTGAAGAAATAGAAAAAGCGTGGGGGAAAGCAGATAAAACGGAACAAGCAGGTAACGGAATGTACGCTACCTTTACAAATAAAAATGTTAGCTTCGGTTTTAATAAAGGCTCACAAGTTTTTGATGTACGCTCCTATCATGCAGAGCTAAAATCAATTACATTACAAGAAATAGAGAAAGCATTAGGAAGAGCAGCTTCAGTTAAAGTAAATGGGGAAGACAAAATATATGTATATAAAGTAAACAATCAGTTTGAGTTAAAATTCATTATTCCAAAATCGACTGGTAAGGTAAATCATATTTCGGTATTTTCGCCAGAAGATAGTATTAATAACATGGCAGGGTAAAAAAGGATATCACAATAGTCTTGAGACTTTTGTGATATCCTTCTTTTTTACTGTTAAAAGGATTAAGAAAGCAGCTTATAAAATATGAGGAATATGCTCCGAAATGTCTTTTTTTAGTTTATTACGCTCTAAATTTCGAACAAAAAGAGCTTGCATAATTCCTCCAGTTATTAAGAAACAAGCGCAAATATAAAATAGCATACTACCATCTAGTTGACTTAATAAAACTGCACCAACTACAGGGCCACACGTTCGAGATATATCCCAATGTAACCCGTAAATCGAAAAATACAATCCACGTTGATCTGGAGGAGCGATTTCTGAAACGAATCGAAGTAAATGGTTTAAAGCGATACTTTGCCCAATGACTAAAAAGAATAATGTGAAGAATAGGGACGTGATTGTTGCTGAAAGCCCGTAGCCAATCGCAGCTATCGTATAGCAAGTGTAAGAAATAAGGATAATTTTCGCCATGGAAAATCGTTCAGACCATTTCACGAGAAAAATTTGCAGAATGATTTCCATAATAGCTTTGCATGTTGAAATAAAAGCGAGTATGAATACGAAATCTGGAAATATATCTTTAGCGAAAATACGATAATTTGTTTCAGTTTGTGCATAAAAAAAGCTAATAGGAAGTGTAGAAATCATAAGTCCCAAAACGGCGTAATGTTTGTGTACAAATTGTTTTGGAGATGATACTTCGAGTTTTTGTGTTGTTTTTGTCATTGCTGGAGCAGTTTCTGGAAGCTGCGTCCAAACAACGACTGCATATACCATCAGTGTAATGCTTTGCATTATAAATAAATATTCAGGGTGAGTACGATAAAAGATAGCGCCAATTATTGGACCAATTACGGAACCAATTGCAGCCGTCGTATGCAAAAGAGCAAAAATTTCTGCTTGTTGTTTTTGTTTTGTTAAATCAGCAATTTGTGCACGTTGAGCGGGAATATATAAGGAACGGCCCACCCCATTTATGACGTATAACATTGCAAATATAAAAACAGATTGAGCAAAGATGAAGCTGCCAATTGCAACGCCTTGTAGCAATAAGCCGAGTAACATAATTTTCTTTCGCCCATATTTATCAGTGACTCCCCCAGCAATAAGTGTAAATACGATGTCTGAAAGAGGTTGTAGACCGAAAATGAGCATGGTTATTATTATATTACCGTTTAACATTTTATTAACGTAAATAATCATTATGAGAGCTAACATAGATTCAGTTGTTCGGGTTAATAATTCGCCGCACAGTCTTATAATAATTGGTTTGTTATAACGTATTAAGAGATTGTTCAATATTAATTCCTCCTTTCTATATTGAAATGATAAGATGAAAGGAGAAATGGAAAAAGGGTAGAAACAAAAGGGGTTATTTTTCACCTTTTAGGGGGATTATGATGTTTATTTTAGATCAATATATTGAACTATGGTGTATCTATGGTAAAGGTAGACGAGAAGGAGAGCAATTAGAAGTAACAGTACAGATGATAGCAGAAACATTATTTTGTACGGAGCGTAATAGTAAATTAATTATAAAAAAATTAGAAGAGTTACATTGGATCACTTGGTTTCCAGGTCGCGGGAGAGGGAATCGTTCTAAATTAATATTTCAAATGCAACCAATGACATTAATTTTAGAGAGAGGAAAAGAACTAACGAAAAAAGGAGATGTGAAAAGTGGAATCTCATTTGTGGAACGCTACAGCTCACGATTTCCTTTAGTAAAGAAAGAGTATGAAGCTTGGATAGATTCATTATTTGGTCATCAAATAGAAAGGACGCCCGAAGGAAGAGAAGATGTCCTTCGTTTGCAAGTACGAATGAATCTAGACATCGCTTTAGATCCGGTTTACGCTACGATGCGATCAGAATGTCATATGGTTAAACATATTTTTGATACACTCGTATATGTAAATGAGGAAACAAATTCTATAGAACCAAGGCTTGTTTTTCACTGGGAATATAGTGATGCTGATAAGGTTTGGACATTTTATTTAAGAAAAGGCGTTTATCTTCATAATGGAAGACGACTTACTGCACAACATGTTATACAGTCATTGAATCGATTTATGAAAGCTGAAAACAACCCACACGCATGGATGTTACAACATGTTGAAAGTGTCCGTGCAGTGGATGAATATGTTGTTGAAATTCGATTACATACTGAAAATATGATGTTTTTACATATGCTTAGCGCAGAACAGTGTTCTATCGTAAATGAAGATGAGGCAGGAAACTTCATTGGTACAGGCCCATTTATATTACGAGAGAAGAATGCACATTTATTTGTACTAGAAGTACATGATTTATATTATCGTGAAAGACCTTTTCTTGACCGAATTGAACTAATGAATGTAGAGCAAAATGTAAATACGTATGACGTGTTAGTCAAGGCGCAGTATAAAGATAAAGAAAAGCCTAATAAAGAGTTATCTCGGCTTGAATCGAACGTAACATACGTAACGTGCAATCTTGTAAAAGAAGGGCCGATGCAAGATGAGCTATTTCGAAAGGTACTATATCAAATTATTCATGGCGATAAAATTGTTCAAGAACTCGGCGGAGAACGTGGAGAAGTGGCAAAGAAACTAATATTAGTAAATGAAAGCATAGTAGAGATTGAGGAAGATATAGATTGTTTAATGAAAAGGAGTACGTATCATAATGAAGTGTTACAACTCTATACATTTACAGGACAAGATCACGTTGAAGATGCACAATGGATACAAAAAGAGTGTGCGAAGTACGGGATTCGTGTAGAAACTAATTTTCTTGAGATAGAAGAGTTATTGGAAATGAGTACGATACAAAAGGCCGATATGATGCATGATAGTGCAACAATTAGCGAGCGAATAGAAGATAGTCTGCTATATATGTTTCTGACAAAAAACAGTTTTATTCATGGGCAAAGCAGCATGGACTTTCATAAAAAGTTGTCCCCTTATTTTAAACAAGAACAATTAGAGAAAAGAGTTACATTGTTACGCGATATTGAGGACACTTTGTTACGTCACATTCATATTATTCCTTTATACCGTAACAAACAACAAGTAACTTCTCACGAAAAAGTACAAAATATAATGATTAATTCACAAGGATGGATTGATTTTTATGAAATATGGTTTACATGTTGATATATAAGGGTTCTTACGCATTTTATAGGATGCGTGAGAACCCTATTTTTTTGTGTGAAACGAGGTTGTTTTGCACATTGTTACGCTTCTTATGATAAAAGTCCATTTACAACGTAACAGTGTTATGTTACATTGTTGTTAGGAAGGAGTGTTATACAGTTGAGTACAGATTTAATTTCAAAAAAAGATTTATTAGAACTAACTGGTATTTCATACGGACAGTTATATAGGTGGAAAAGAAAAAATTTAATACCGGAAGCTTGGTTTGTACGAAAGTCAACATTTACGGGTCAAGAGACATTTTTTCCGAAAGAAAAGATATTAGAGCGTATTGATAAAATCCAAACGATGAAAGAGGATTTATCACTTGATGAACTAGCAAATATGTTTTCACCGAGTGTAAGAGAAATCCTTTTAACAAAGGAAGACCTTTTACGTAAAGAGATTGCATCAGAGCCAGTTTTACAATTCTTCATAGAACAAACGAATAAAACAACAGAGTTTCAATTTGTAGATATTCTTTATGTGTATATGCTTGAAGAATTACTACAATCAGGAGAGATTAGTTTAGAAGAAGGAAAAATGGTCTTACAAGTTTTACGTGAAAATTATGAAGCGATTAAGCATAAAACTTGTGATTTAATCATCGTCCGAAAGTTAGGGATTTCTACTTGTTTCTTAGTTTCAAACGTAGACGATTTAATTTTTGAAAAAGGCACCAAAATTGTTTTACGCGAAGCGATTATGAAATATACCGAAGCATTAAAAACTAAACTGTTGTAGTGGAGGAAAAAGTATGCGTACAGATAATTTGATTATAAATGGTTACGGTTCATCGAATGGCGGCGAGTTTCATAAAGTGCAATTAAACGGAAAAGGGACTGTTACTGGAAATGTTGAATGTGACCAATTTGAATGTAACGGTTACGGTGCCGTTACTGGGAATTTGAAAAGCGGCAATGCAAGAATTAGTGGATCTGGTAAAGTCGAAGGCACAGTACATGCGGAAACGATGCGAATTGATGGGAAAGCAACAATTACGCAAGATGTAAAGGCAAACAGTTTGAAAATTGCAGGAAAAGGTACAATAGGTGGAAATGTCACTGGTGAAGAATTTAAAGTCAATGGTCAAGCAACGATTGATGGGAATTGTGAAGTGGATACTTTTTCTTCAGAAGGACAATTTACAATTGGTGGATTATTAAGTGCCGATGAAATAAATATTAATATTCACGGTACATGTCGAGCGAAAGAAATTGGTGGTCAAACGATTAAAGTAAAACATAGACTAAGTACTTTTAGTAGACTGTTTAAATCGGTATTTGGTATGCAATTAGAGGCTGAACTATTAGAAGGTGACAATATCGATATTGATTATGCTCACATAAAAACGGTAAGAGGAAACAATGTTACAGTAGGAGCGAACTGTGAGATTGAATTGATTGAATATACTGGTGTTCTTACTGTTGATAAAAACGCAAATGTAAAAGAAATGAAGCAGGTTTAATGGGAGGGAGAAAATAATATGGAACATCAACATAGTCTTACTGTCAATGGTTCTGGTAGTTCAGCAGGCGGGGATTATAACAAAGTGAAGATTCGTGGTGAAGGAACGATTTCTAATGATATGAGCTGTAATGAATTTAAAACGTACGGCACGAGTGAAGTACGCGGTAATATGAAAGTGAAAAATTATGTCGTGTATGGAGATAGTGAAGTACAAGGAAATGTAACTGCGGAATATGTAAAAGTATACGGAAATACACAAATGAATAGTGATGCCCATATTGAAAAAACGAAAGTAAGAGGTATGATAGAAGTTAAAGGGAAGTTTACTGGTGATTTCGTAGATGTGAAAGGCGCCTTAAATGTGAAAGGAGATATTGAAGTTGAAGAACTATCACTAACTGGTGGCCTTGAAAGTGATGGATTACTTAATGCTGAAAATATTGATATTTCACTTCGTTATGAAGGAAGTAAAGTGAGAGAGATTGGTGGTAAGAAGATTACCGTTCATAAAAAAGCGAGATTTATTCCATTTTCAAGTCATGCTGGAAGCCTCCAAACGTCTATCATTGAAGGAGATGAGATTTATTTAGAGCATACTATCGCTGAAGTAGTAAGAGGAAACAACGTTACCATTGGTCCAGGTTGTGAAATTAGTGTTGTAGAATATCATACTAGTTTTAACCAAAAAGGTAATGCAGTCGTAAAAGAACATAAACAAATATAAGTAGTACGAGGGAGAGCAAGGTTATGGTTGAGAAGAATAATAAGCTCGGCTTTGTTGTGGCGGGCTTATTGCTAGGTATTTTAATGGCATCAATGGATAATACCATTGTCGTAACAGCGATGGGAACAATCGTTGGTGACTTAGGAGGCCTTGAAAACTTTGTTTGGGTCGTTTCTGCCTATATGGTCGCAGAAATGGCAGGTATGCCGATATTCGGTAAACTATCAGATATGTATGGTAGAAAGAGATTCTTTATTTTCGGTTTAATCGTCTTTATGATTGGTTCGGCACTTTGTGGTACTGCTGAAAATATTACACAGTTAGGTATTTATCGTGCCATTCAAGGTATTGGCGGCGGGGCATTAGTGCCGATCGCGTTTACTATCGTTTTTGATATTTTCCCTCCAGAAAAGCGCGGAAAAATGGGTGGATTATTCGGAGCAGTATTTGGTTTATCAAGTATTTTTGGTCCATTGCTTGGTGCGTATATTACAGATTACATTAGCTGGCATTGGGTATTTTATATTAACTTACCCCTTGGCGTTTTAGCACTTATTTTTATTACATTCTTTTATAAAGAGTCACGAGTTCATAGAAAGCAAAAAATTGACTGGTTTGGTGCAATTACTTTAGTTGGTGCAGTAGTTTCTTTAATGTTTGCTTTAGAGCTTGGTGGACAAAAGTATGATTGGGATTCTAGTTTTATTTTAAGTTTATTTGGTGGATTCGCTATTTTAATTATTGCATTTATATGTATTGAACGTAAAGTAGAGGAACCGATTATTTCATTTGAAATGTTTAAACAACGTTTATTCGGAATGAGTACTATTATTGCTTTATGTTACGGTGCTGCGTTTATGTCGGCAACTGTGTACATACCGTTATTCATTCAAGGTGTATACGGCGGCACTGCAACAAACTCAGGATTATTACTTTTACCGATGATGTTAGGATCAGTCGTAACAGCGCAGTTAGGCGGATTTTTAACTACGAAGCTTAGCTACCGAAACATTATGATTATTTCTGCGGTTATTATGCTAATTGGACTATTCTTATTAAGCACATTAACGCCAGAAACAAGTCGTGCATTATTAACAGTGTATATGATTATTATCGGATTTGGAGTTGGATTCTCATTCTCTGTACTAAGTATGGCAGCTATTCACAACTTCGGTATGGAACAGCGAGGATCTGCGACTTCAACAAGTAACTTCATTCGTTCGTTAGGAATGACACTAGGTATTACAATCTTCGGAATGATCCAAAGAACAGGTTTCCAAGATCAATTAGAAGAAGCTTTTAAAGGTATGAGCGGAGGAATGAATACAAACGCTTTAGGAGATTCAAGAGCTATTCTATCAGAATCGGCAAGATCTAAAATCCCGCCGCAAATATTAGATAAAATTATTGATGCTCTTTCTAGCTCAATTGTCCAAACATTTATGTGGGCATTGGTACCAGCTGGTTTAGCATTCATATTTATTTTCTTTATGGGAAATGAGCGCATGGTAATTAAGAAACAACAAACAAATAAAAAGAGCGAAACATCAAAAGCGTAATGAAAAAGCTCCTTTCCAATTGGAAGGGAGCTTTTTCGTATGTACGGATTGAGATTAGCCTTCGATGATTTCGTATTCTTCGTCTGCTAATAATAATATTTGTGTTTTCTTACCTTTGTTTTGTACTTCGATTACATCGTAAGCACCTAAGTCTCTTACTTTGCTTTGAGAAACGTTAACCATCACTTCAATAGAATCAATTAAGATATCTTCTTCAATGTATGATTCAGGCAATGCCATATCTTCCGTATCTAATACACATGCGTATAGATTTTGTAAGTTTTCAGCAGTTGGGTTTTGTTCTTCAACATCAATAATGTTTTTTACTGTTTCCATATTTTCTTCTGTTGCTTGGTATACTTTAATTTTAGCCATTGTTTTAATCTCCTTTATAACGTAATCGTAGAGGCTACACTTCATTATAACGTTTTTTTCATGAAAGATGAAATTGTTATATGTGTTTATAGGGGAATTTATGTGTTATTACTCATTTTTAATGTGCTGAGTAGGTACTATATTCATACGTTAAAGTTATATTATCCAAGTTTTTCACATCGAGTGGATACCTCAACATCTCGAACTGCTTGAAAATCGAGAGTGGAGCTGGTAATACTGAGATAGAAGAGATGAAAAAGATGATATTGAATGACGATAATACGTACACATCAGTTGTTCAAGTGACTAAAGTATATAAAAACGGAGGAACGGAATCATTTGTTTATAAGAATGAGTTATTACTTATTTCTTTAAATGAGCCCTCAAACGAGTATTGAGGGGTACTACATAATAGAAGATAATAATCTGTTACTATTCATTAGATGTTATAATACTTTTATATTTATGAATAATATAAAAGTATATGGAGTTTAGTATACATTTGCTTATATGTAGAAAAAAGTAGAAGTACATTGATTCTAACGAAAGAAGGAATGTGAATGATATATGAAGCGAATATACATACAAGAGAAAAATTAGTTACAATGTTCGAAGATTTCAATAACGTTGTTTTACTTTCTTATTTACAAGGACATATGGGTACTGCTTGGGTAAATGATCTTGAAAATCCAACAGTAGCGCAAGTTACGGTAGGGATCTTTACATTTTACGCTGGTGATTCGAATGCGAAAGAAACTGAAGAATTAGTGCGTAACATTCCTGATAGAATGTTAGTAATCGTAAATAGTGAAGATTGGAAAAAGCGTTTAGAAACATGTTACGAAAGAAAAATAGATAAGTTTTTACGCTATAAATTCAAACGGATTGTGGAAGTTTTTAATCGTTCAAAATTGCAATCTTTTATATCAGCGCTTCCAAAAGGATACGAGTTACGAAGAATAGATGAACATATCGTAAATATCCCTACACTACATAAGGTCTCTGAAGATTTTATAAGTCAATTTCAATCAGTAGAAGATTATTTAAACCGAGGTATAGGGTATAGTATTTTGTACAACGGAGAAGTTGTATGCGGTGCATCATCATATAGCATTTATGATAATGGGATTGAAATTGAGGTGGCGACTGATCAAAATCATAGAAGAAAAGGATTGGCAACTTTAGTTAGCGCGGCTTTAATTTTGGACTGTCTAGACAAAGGGATATACCCAAACTGGGATGCAGCAAATACTACATCTGCTAAACTAGCTGAAAAGCTAGGATATGTTTTTGATAAGGCGTATGATACTTATTTTGTGGATAATAGATGAAATTATTTTTAAATAAAAGAGCAGCTAGCAAAAGCTAACTGCTCTTCTCCAAGGGGGAATGGAGAAATACATTCATGTTATTTACATTATTAACGGAACAGTGATTTTTAATCAAGCAACTATAATAATTTAGAAAAAATATCTTTATTTAATCCTGAGGCTCCGATTAAGAGTACTGATAGAAAAACGATTGAAAATATACTTTTTTTAGGTTTATTAAATTCTAGGTAAATGTTAATAATGGCACCAATTGCAACAGCAATAAAGATAAAAAGTCTTACTACATCTAGCATGAATAACGCTCCTTTTAATTACTTTATTGTATTATATAGGAATTTCCCTTCTGACTAGTTTGTTGGAATACGATTTAAGGTAATTTTAAACAAATTAATCAATTACAAAAAAGTAATGCTAGGAGAGAAAGGAAACATATGTAGTAACTGTACCTCTTCTAGAAGCTGATGGTGACCAAATAAAGTACGGTTATTATCTGAGTAGAAGAAGTAATTAATATTTTTATATACGTTCTCTTTAGTCGCACTTACAGCTTACATAATAAAACATGCTTATCATAATGATCTAAACACCAATTATATTTTTTTAGAATAATTGGATGAACCGCTTCTTTCGTAGTATCGACCTCAGTATAGCCATATTTATTATAAAAGTTTTCTAATTCCTCAAAAGGAAGACAATATACATGTTGTACTTGTAATTTCTTCGCAGTTTCTACTAAAAATGAAACAAGTTCCTCAGCTAAGTGTAAACCTCTAAATTTAGGAAGAATAAAAATCCCGCCCATCTCTAAAGTATCTACATCTATTTTAACTAATCGACCAACACCTGCATAAGCATTCTCGTATGTAATGATTGCCACCATATCTCGATTTAAATCACTTCGTACAAATCCTATAGCGTCATATTGTTTATTAACCCATTCTAAATCATTAGAGGTGGCTAGTTGAATACTCATTTGTATCACTCCTTTGGAAAATTCGATATATTTTTATTATACAGAATGTAAAGCGGTTAAATTTAGATGATTTTAATAACAGTTCAAGTTTTGAAGAATAGTGCATACAATATAAAGTCTTTTCCTTTCTTCATTTAAGTTTTACGTATATAATTTAAAAGTACTATTTTTATTTTATATTTTTTATATTTATAACAGAATAGAGGTTTAAAAATGGGTGTTAAAATCATTACGGATAGTGCGGCGGATTTACCGGTAGAATTGCTGCAAGCATATGATATTGATTTAATTCCACTCCGTGTTTATGATGAAGCAGAAACAGAGTATTTAGATGGAGTTACATTAGAATCAGTTACATTATTGCAAAATATGAGAGAAGGCGCTGTTTATAGAACATCATTGCCTTCACTTGAAACTTTCCAAGAAAAATTTGTTTCTTATGCAAAAGAAGGTAATCCTTGTATATATTTAGCTTTTTCATCTGAACTGTCTGGTACATATCAATCGTCAGTAGTTATTAAAGAAGAAGTAAAAGAAACATATGCTGATTTAGATTTAGAAATTATCGATACGAAATGTGCTTCGCTTGGTCAAGGGCTTGTTGTATTAGAAGCTGCTAAGATGGCAAAAGACGGTGCATCAAAAGAAGATATTTTAAAACGTGTTGATTTTCTAATGAATCATATAGAACATATCTTCACAGTAGCTGACTTACAGTACTTAGTGAGAGGTGGGCGTTTAAGTAAAGTAGCTGGTTTTATCGGTGGTTTACTAAACATTAAGCCGATCTTAAACGTGGAAGAAGGAAAACTTGTACCACTTGAAAAGGTAAGAGGAAAAAAGAAAGTACTAAGCCGAATTGTAGATATTATGGAAGAGCGCGGAAAAGACCTTAAAGGTCAAACAATCGCTATGACTCATGGCGATGACTTAGAAACAGCTGAAGCGTTAAAAGCATTAATTACAGAAAGATTTGGCTGTGAAGTATTTATCGTAAATACAATTGGAGCGGCAATCGGAGCTCATACAGGACCTGGTGCGTTAACATTGTTCTTCTTAAATGAGGTAGAGTAAAGGATTGATCTTTTGATCAATCCTTTTTTCTTATTAATCAGTAATAATCGGTCGATATGGTATTGGTGAAGATAAAATCATTGAAGTTTTGACTGTTCCAAATGGTATAACAAAATCAATTAATTCCTCTAATTCCTTCATAGAGTGAACCGCAACTTTTAAGTAATAGCTACTTTCACCTGTTACTCGATGACATTCGAGTATTCTATATTCTTCGTAGATTTTCTCCTCAAATTTTTTACAAGGAATCTTTAGATTTTCAATTCTTAAAAATGATTGAATTGATTTTCCAACTGCATCTAATGATATCCGTGCGGTATATTTTTCAATTATTCCAGTATCTTGTAATCTCTTTAGTCTCTCGGTAACACTAGGGCGGCTGAGGTGTAAGTGTTCGGTCATTTCTGTAATTGTCATTCTGGCATCTTCTTGTAGTAATAGCGTTATTTTCTTATCAATTTCATCCATGAATTATGCTACTTTGCAAAATTGAAAGTAAATTTCTTAAACAAATACATAATAGAAAGCCTTATGTAAAAATACATACACTTTTGTATATTGAATAGACTGATAACTTTCTATAATTAAAATATAAATAGAGGTGCTTGTAATGTCTAATCATTTTGACGAAACAATTTCTATTAAAAGAGGAACAGCCTTATATGTCGGAGCAGTTTTAGGATCGGGAATCCTTATATTACCTGGTATGACAGCGAGTGTAGCAGAAGGGAATGCGATTGTTTCTTGGCTTGTTATGATATTATTTAGTATTCCACTTGCATTTACGTTCGCTTTTTTATCGATTGAGTACTCAAGTGCAGGTGGAATTGCCACGTTTGCAGAAAAAGCTTTCGGTAAAAATATAGGTGCTTATTATAGGATGGTGTTTTTTTATTGCGGGTAGCGTTGGTCAAATCGTAGTCTCAATGACTGGTGGAATGTATATAGTGAGAGTGCTTGCTTTATCACCATATTTCTCTTACGTTATAGCGCTTATTATTTTAAGTATTTCAATTGGTTTTAATTTATACGGGTTAAAAATGAGTGGTTGGTTTCAAGTATGTATTGGTGTATTAACTTTCTTTATTTTAATTGTAACGATTATTAGCTCACTACCTTATATTGAAATGAAAAATATAAATGTACATATTTCTATGCATGAAATAAATCCAATTTTAGAGGCATCATTATTAATTTTTTGGTCTTTTTTCGGCTGGGAAGCTATTGCAAGTTTAGCTCCAGAATTTAAAACACCTAGAAAAAGAAATATTATTTTATCTACGGGATTTGCGATTGTTATTATTGGAGTTTTATATATAGGTATTGCGTTATCGGTAATTGGAATGAAATCCTATTATATAAATGCTGATAATACTACGGCTCTCGTGCTTGTAATGAAACAAACATTAGGCGAGCGATTTGCATGGATAATTGGATTTGTAGCTTTTATAATTTGTTTAGGAACGACAAATGCATTTATCGCAAGTATGGGTCGCTTAGGTTATTCATTAGGAAAAGCTGAAGTTGCACCACGTTATTTAGCACATATAAATAAAAAAAGAGAAACCCCAACAAATGCAGTAAAAGTTGTAGGTTGCACTGCAATAATAGGTTTGTTAATAAGTTTCGTTTTCCATATTAGTATAGATAAAATTGTATTAATACCGAATTCGTTAGGAATTGTTACATATATAGTCGGTACTGCGGCTGGAATGAAATTAATAAAGAATAGGTTAGGTAAAATTTTTTCTATAGTAGCTTTTACATGTTGTGTAGTTATTTATCCTTTTATTGGAGGAGTAATACTGATTCCAGTATCTGTATCGTTTATCTGTTTATGTTATGTACGTTTCAGTAGCAGAAGAAAGGAGTATTAATAAGAATGCGTTTGTGGAAATCTAAATATTTAAAGATATTAAAATTTTCTTGTTTCATATATAATTGTGTAGGGAGAAACAACTGTAACTATTTGTAAAAATAGGAGGCGGCTAAAAATTGCATGAAATTGCTAGGTGGAATTTAGATCGATTGTATTTGATTGAAGATATTCTAACTCCGATATTGGGGTTGAAAGAACAATATTATGCGACAAAAGATGTAGGGATCCTTTCAAAACTTATACAAGCTATTGAAAAGGCTGAATATTATTTGTATTGCCGATCGGCTGAAGAAAGTGTTTCATCTGACCTTACTATATTGACTACGGCAGTAAAAGATCTGAAAAGGGAAGTACAGTAAGTAATACAGCAAAGTGCAATGGAAACTTCCAATAATATTAATACTAATTTAATAAAAGAAGAACTACATGCATGGGAAAATATGTACATACAATTAAGAAATAAGATAGAAATAGAGCACAATAATAAACAAATATCATTTGGTCAAGCAAATAATATTGCAATGAATAGTAATAATGAAAAGGAAAGAGTAGAAGTATTCGAGTTATTAACAAATGCCCTACATAAGGAAAAAGAAATCTTTGCTACTGTATTGAATCAAATAGGGAGATTACGTAATACAAAGAGTAATGAATTAGGAGGCAGAGATATTTTAACTCAATCTTTACATGCGAATGGTATTACTGAAACTGTATTATTAAAAATGTGGAATGCGACAGAAGAAAATCTTGATAAATTAGTAAGTGTTTTAAACGTGTTTAAGAAGGGGGAAGCTTCGATCACATGGCATGAACTTATGACAGTAAAGGAAAATAATGAGATTAATATCCCTTTTTCAGTAGCAGTTCAAAACATATACGATGCGTTTGAAAATATAGATAAAGAATTAGCAGAATTTGCACGTAATGCAATAGAGAGTGGATGGGTAGATGCGGAGCCAAGAGATAATAAAGCACCAGGCCGGTTTTGCGCTCCTTTCTTCAGTGAGAAAGAATCGCGAATTTCAATGCGTTATGACGGAAGTATAGATAGTGTAAGAGTACTTGCGCATGAACTAGGACATGCTTGGCATTTTTATAATATGAGCTTTGAACAATCTACTTCTTTTTTAGATGATTATTTGCCAATGAGTACAGCAGAATCTGCGTCTATATTCTTTGAAACCGTGCTTATAAACTATCTAATTCAAACAACAGATAGTATAGATATAAAAAAGTCATTGCTTAGTTGGAAAATAAGAAACAGTTTTAATTATGTAATGGCAATACGAGCATCATTTGAATTTGAGAAGAACTTTTATGAAAAGTGTAAAGAAGGTCCTTTAAGTGCTGATGAAATCGAGAAATTATCTATAGCATCACAAGAAAAAGCATACGGGCATGCATTATTAGAATACCAGCCGTTTGTTTGGATGAAATATGTTCAGTTTTATATAGCAGATGTTCCATTTTATAATTATCCATACACATTTGGGTATTTAGCTAGTTTTAGTTTAATAGAAATAGCTCAAGAAAGTAAAAGTACTTTTCATTCGAAATATAAAGAGTTTTTACGAGAAACAGGAAAAGCTCCAGTAGAAGAGCTTATGAAAAAACATTTTGAAATAGATATAACAAGCTATGCATTCTGGGATAAAGCTTTTAGACAAATTTCGAAAGATGTTGATGAATATTTGCAACTGATGTAAAGAACGCCAAGTTAAGAAAGGATAAGTAAGATGATTGAGCCATTATGTAATAAAAAAGCTGCAATGATTTTTCAAGAGCTGAAAGTGGAGTGTGAGTCTTTATTTAAGTTTAAAATTCGAAATGCAATACCTATTCATCGTGGTTGGCTAAATTTAAAGTGGAAACTCGAAACGAATGCAGGATTTTTTGTATTAAAGCAATATAATAAAGAACGGTACAAAATGTATAACCCAGAACTTTTAATACAAGCATTACAACAACAGCAAAGACTACATAATAATGGTGTAAGTTGTCCAAAGCTCCTAACTTATAAAAATAATGTAATGCATACATCAAAAAATAATGAAAGATTTATAGTTTTAGAACATAAAGAAGGTAATCTAATTTTACCAGGAAAATTGAATGAAAAGGAAATCTACTCTCTTGGTAAGACAATAGGTCATATGCATAAATTGTTAAATGATGGCTCTTTAATAGAAGGAAAAAAACCTAAATTTGTTCCGCCTACTAAAGAAGAAAGGTTGAAACATTGGGAAGATAAAAGGAGAGAAGCAGAACAGCTAGGAAAAGAACATATTCTCTCCCGTATAAAATTACAGCAAGAAGCAACACAATTAGTAAATATAAATCAATTTTATAATAGTAAAAGCGGATGGGTGCACCGTGATCTATGGGTAGATAATTTCTTATTCCATAACGATGAAGTCTCAGCAATTCTAGATTTTGATCGGATGGATTATGATTATGTCGAATTAGATATTGGGCGTGCGGTTATATCTTGTGCCTTACATAATGGAGTATTAAATAAGAGTCTAGTTGCATCATTTTTAGCGGGATACCGTCATAAATTAGACTTTCCAGTAGGGAGTATTGTTCGGGCAATTCAAATGCTTTGGTATATGGAGAGCACATGGTGGATCCATGCCAATATGGATCAGCAAAGTGTACCACCTTCACGCTTTGCGGATGAAATGAATTGGATAGCTGAAAATTACAGTGCCTTACATAATATATTGGCAGATTTATAAGAAAAAAGGAGACTACATTCATGAACAGAATCGGCATTATCGGAGCAATGCAAATTGAAATAGATTTACTTTTAGAAAAACTAGTTATAGAAGAAAAACAGACGATTGCAGGAATGCCTTTTTACGTTGGAGAATTTATGGAAACCGAAGTGATTGTCACAAGATGTGGTGTAGGGAAAGTAAATGCAGCCGCATGTACGCAAACATTAATTCATAAATTTGATGTAGATGCTATTATCAATACGGGTGTTGCTGGAGGGTTACACGGAGATGTAAAAGTTGGTGATATCGTTATTTCAACGAATGTTACCCATCATGATGTAAGTAAATCTCAAATGAAAAACTTATTCCCGTTCCAAGAAGAGTTTATCGCAAATAAGGAATTAATAGAGTTAGCACGTATTGCATGCAATAGTAGTGATTTACACATGGAGGTTCATGAAGGAAGAATTGTAAGCGGTGAATGTTTTGTTGAAGATTCAAAACTAAAAGCGAAATTAATAGATGAATATGCGCCGCTTTGTACAGAAATGGAAGGTGCAGCAATTGGACATGTTGCTTATATAAATGACGTACCATTTCTTGTTATAAGATGTATTTCTGACAGTGCAGACGATGAAGCTCAAGTTTCCTATGATGATTTCGCGAAAACAGCCGCAAATTATTGTTCAGAAATTATAGTTGAGATGCTGAAAAATAAATCAAGTAATACTTATAGTTCAAAAGGAGAGAATGACATGTTACAAGCATTAATTTTTGATATGGACGGAACGCTATTTCAAACAGATAAAATCTTAGAATTATCGTTAGATGATACATTTGCCCACTTAAGATCACTACAATTATGGGATACGGTAACACCTATTGATAAATACCGTAAAATTATGGGTGTGCCTTTACCGAAAGTTTGGGAAGCTTTATTACCGGATCATTCTCTTAAAATAAGAGAACAAACGGATGCATATTTTTTAGAAAGATTAATTGAAAACATTAAAAGCGGAAAAGGTGCTTTATATCCGAACGTAAAAGAAATTTTTACATATATAAAAGAAAATAATTGTTCAATTTATATTGCTAGTAATGGTCTAACTGAATATTTACGAGCAATCGTATCTTATTATGATTTAGATCAATGGGTTACTGAAACGTTTAGTATTGAACAAATAAACTCACTTAATAAAAGCGACTTAGTAAAAAATATTTTAAATAAATATGATATAAAAGAAGCAGCTGTAATTGGGGACCGGTTATCTGATATAAACGCAGCTAAAGATAATGGCTTGATTGCGATTGGTTGCAATTTTGATTTTGCACAAGAAGATGAACTTGCGCAGGCGGATATAGTAATAGAAGATTTACTGGAGTTGAAGGGGATATTGCCTATTGTGCAGAGAAAATAATTCATTCTAAAAAATTATATAATTGTATAAAAAGCCTTCTTTCACTAACGTAGTAGAATTCATTTGTGATAGATCAGTAATAGTTTGATTTGTTTTAAAACTGAGTAGAGGATTATAAAGTGTGCAGTTTTGCCAATTCCTATATGTCGTATTCCAAGGAGTAAAATATGCTTAAAGATAATTTTAAAATTGGTAATATTCCTACGGTTTTATGGGGAGATAAAAGTGAAAAAATTTTTATTGCAGTACATGGAAATATGTCAAATAAGGAAGATGCAATTATTCAAATATTAGCTGAAGCAGCCAATCAAAAAGGTTATCAAGTATTAAGCTTTGATTTACCTGAGCATGGAGAAAGGAAAAATGATAATACACCTTGCAAAGTACAGTTTTGTGTTAGTGAATTATCTATAATTATGAATTACGCAAAAGAACATTGGAAAGAAGTAAGCGTGTTTGCATGTAGTATCGGAGCTTATTTTAGCCTTGTAGCCTATCAAAATGATGTGATAGAAAAGGCATTATTTTTATCACCAGTAGTTAATATGGAACGAATTATCAAAAATATGATGAAATGGTTTAATGTAACACCAGAAATTTTGCAAAAAGAAATGACTATAGAGACACCGATTGGTCAAAAGTTATATTGGGATTATTTATGTTATGTAAAAGAACATCCTATTAATACATGGAATACGGATACATATATTATGTACGGGGCCAAGGATGAACTGTGCGAATTTGAAACTATTAACGATTTTAGAAAAAAACATCGTTGTGAATTAGAAATCATGGAGACGGGTGAACATTATTTTCATACTGCCGAACAGTTAAAGATATTTGAGCAGTGGTTATACAAACATATCAATTAATAAATTATAATTTATCTTAAACCTGTTAGAGAAGAATAGTGAATATATAAACTAATATTATATTTGAGAGACATTATAAATGTAAAAGTATTCACTTAAACAAACAATCGCCTTAGTCCAATAAGAATTAAACAACTTTATTAAAGATTTTTGAGTACAAATACCTTTAAACGTATAGAAATGAAACAACTTTAAAGAGCTTTAAAGAGCTTTAAAGAGCTTTACCCACATTAGAGTGTAGCAAGGCTCTTATATTTTCGTAATAAAATAAAACAACTATATTATCGATTTACATCTGAATTGAAGAATAGCCATTCTACGAATTGAATAAAGTAACAACCATAAAATGCTCAGAACAAAAGATTCTTGAGCATTTTTACGTATTTTTATATTAAGGGGGAACTCACTTGAAAGATATACATATTCAACAAATTGAAGATTTAATGATATACGAACACGATTGTCTTGTTCAAGAAAGCAAAGAAGAAGGATTTAATTTTCTAATAAGACTTATAAGTGAATATGAATATAAAATAAACATATTTAATAAAACTGGTGAATGCTTATATGGCATTTTTCAAGGGGAAAAGTTAATTGGAATAGGAGGATTAAATGAGGACCCATATACAGAAAATAATAAGATTGGTAGGGTGAGGAGATTTTATATTTCAAAGGACTACCGTTGTATAGGGATAGGGAACTTGTTATTAATCCGACTATTATCTCATGCGGAAAAGTATTTTAAAGTGGTTGTTTTACATACAGATACAAAGCAAGGTGATGCGTTTTATACTGCAAATGGATTTGTGAAAGGAGAATTTTATAAAGGATCTAGTCATTATAAAGTATTATATGAGTAAAAAAAGGGACCTCTGCTTATAAAAATAAGCTTATGAAGTCTCTTTTTTCTAGTCAATTATGTTTAACATTCATTTCTTTCAATAATCCCTTCGGATCACCTTTTACATAATAAAAATGCGGATTATTTTCATCATCGTAAAGCATAATATAAGGCTTTTGATTAAGTGGTAGAAGAATTAGTACTTCATCAATTGTTGTATGTAACCATTGATTTGTAATAGAAACTGGTTTAGATAAAGGGATTTTTATCATGTGACCATCTTTCGGAACGACGTTTAAGTTTTTGAACGGACCAGTAATGGATTTAGCATATTGAACAGCTTCTTTTTGAATAGCTGGATCTAAAGATTGTTTTTGAACGACCATTTCTTTTTGACAATCAAATACTTCAATTTGTTGATTACTATTTGCGAACACATTTGTTGATAATAAGAAACAAAGAAGAGTAATGACCCCGATTTTTTTAATCATAATACAACACCTCGTCTTTACTATCCCCTTAAACGGTTCAAATATTTTTCTGTCACATTGATGTAACAAAGAAGTTGTATAATACAATTGATTTTTGTTTAAAAGCAATGGAGGATCATGTATGAGAGTATTAATAGCAGATGATGAACAAGATATGTTAAGGATTTTAAAGGCTTATTTCGAGAAAGAAGGCTTCGAAGTTTTATTAGCGAAAGATGGAGAGGAAGCACTTCAAATATTTTATGATGAGAAAATTGATTTAGCTATTTTAGACTGGATGATGCCGAAACATAGTGGTATTACTGTTTGTCAGGAAATAAAAAAGAACTCAAGCGTTAAAGTATTAATGCTTACAGCGAAAAGTGAAAGCGAAGATGAACTAGCGGCGCTTCAAAGTGGTGCAGATGAGTACGTAAAAAAACCATTTCATCCAGGCGTACTCATTACACGAGCGAAAAAGTTAATACAGCATGATGATGTCATTCAAGTTCAAGATTTGAAAATAGATTTCACTAAAAATAAAGTTTATAAAAATGACAAAGAGTTAGATATTACAAAAACAGAGCTAGAATTAATAAAGTGTTTTTTAAATCATAAAGGCATGATTTTAACTCGTAAAAAATTGTTAGATATCGTATGGGGATTTGACTATTTTGGTGAAGAGCGAACTGTTGATACACATGTAAGAAGATTACGTAAAAAAGTAGGAGGAAATATTATAAAGACGCACCGCGGGCTAGGATATAGTTTGGAGGAACAGAGTGAATAAACTTGGAAAAAAGCTATTTCTCAGTATTTCTTTAACTGTGGTTCTTATTTTTACGATATCGTTATTATTAATTAACTATCTTTTACCGAAATATAATATTTACAAAACGCGAGAAAGTTTAGAAGGTATAACAGCACAAATACAATCCATACCGAGCAATCAACTGGATGAAGCGATTACTAGCATTGAAAATGAGGGGAATGTTACGATTACGTATACATCGATAAACGATTCAGAAGATCATATTAATGAAGAGTTACGTATGCAACTTACAAAGAAAAGAGTTGCCCTTAATAAACTTTGGATTACAAAAGAAGAAATAATGAAAGTAAAGAACTTCGGGCATTCGAATAAAATATATGATCAAGAGAAGATGAAATCTAGTTTTTTTGTGAAATATATTGCGAAAGACAATTTGCTGATTTTAGTAGGAGTTTCGATCGCACATTCAAATGAAGTGATAAAAACGTTAAACTCATTTTATTTGTACATATTAGGTGTTACGATTTTTCTTATTGTCGTACTTGTATGGATACTTTCAAAAACAATTACGAGACCATTGAAAGAATTAAGTGATGTTGCAGAAGATATTTCAAATTTGAAATTTGAACGAGCGAAAGTGAAAACAAATGATGAAATTGGAGACTTAGCTAATAGTATTAATATCATGAGTGATAAACTACATGAAGCGCATCAAAATTTAACAGATCGAAATGAACATTTAAAACGATTTATGGGTGATGTGACGCATGAATTAAAAACTCCGATCGCATTAGTGAAAGCATATTCTATGGGAATAAAAGATGGTTTAGATGATGGTACATACATAGATACTATTATTAAACAAACTGATCAAATTTCGAACTTAATTGAAGAGTTATTACGATTTTCTAAACTAGAGAGAGATGTTTTACAAAAAGAAGAATTCTCTATTAAATCACTAGTCCAAAGTATATTAGATAAGCATAAGATTGAGTTAGAGTCGAAAGAAATAGATTTGCATGTGAACTATAATGTTGGTGATGCGGTTGTTTATGCAGATGTAAATAAAATGAGAATGGTGTTTCAAAATTTAATATCTAATGCGATAAAATATACAGCAAATCAAAATATAAAAATTACTTTAGAAGAACGAAATGAAAGTGCATATTTTCAAATTCAAAATGGTATGAATGCGGAACAGATGAAAGATATCGATAAAATTTGGGAACCTTTTTACGTCTTAGAATCTTCTCGTAGTAAAGACCATTCAGGTACAGGATTAGGCTTAGCGATAGTGAAAAGTATTTTAGAGAGACATGGTTTTGACTATGGAGTATCTACTATAGAGGGAGAAATACGATTTTATATTAATATGAAGAATGTTTAATTCAATACTATTAGGAGCATCGTCTATTATTAGGCGATGTTTTTTATTGATTATAAGAGAGTGGTAAATCAGGATATATAATCTTGAAAGCTCGTTGGAAGAGTGTTCTATAAATTTCTCAAGTTTTTGTATAAATTATAAACTGAATTTTCAGTAATTTTATTGTATAGTAAAAGGAGACATATATGGGGAGGAAAGAGTATGGGGAAAAAGAAAATAGCAATTACATTATCAACAATTTTATCTTTATCAGTTACATCGGGAGTTTCTAGTATGACTGCGTATGCAGACAATAAAGAAACAAACTACATAAATGAGAATGATGTGAAGTTAAATGGGAAAGTTTCAGAAGGGGTACAATCAAATACGAAGATCGAATTAGAAAATGGGATGACAAAACCAATTTACTCGCTTGATGAAGCAATTATCGAAAATCTATTTGTAGAGACGGAAGTTGATAGTGATCGAGATGGGAAAAAGGATCGTGTATCAGTAAAAGTTATGCGTCCAAAAACTGATTCGAATGTGAAAGTTCCCGTTATTTATGAAATGAGTCCATATCGAGCTGGCTTAAAAGATGTTCCTGTATATAATGTAGATGAAGAATTGTATGCGTATGAAGGGAAACCATATGGAGCTGTTAATCTTGGTTCATACGGAAATTATTATGTGCCGAGAGGTTATGCAGTTATTTTAGGCGAAAGTATTGGAACTGGAAAATCAGATGGATGTCCGACTACTGGAGATGAACAAGAAATACTAGGAACGAAATCTGTTATTGATTGGGTGAATGGACGTGCGAAAGCATACACAGAAAATGGTGAGGAAGTTAAGGCTGATTGGTCTACAGGAAATGTAGGGATGACTGGCGTTTCTTATAATGGTACGTTACCGAATGCTGTTGCGACGACTGGTGTTGAAGGATTAAAAACAATTATTCCAATCGCAGCGATTAGTAGTTGGTATGATTATTATCGTGCAAACGGTGCAGTCATCGCGCCAGGTGGATACCAAGGAGAAGATACAGACAATATGGCTGAAGCAGTACTAACAAGGGAAAATCCTGAAGTTTGCGGACAAGTAATAAAAGAGCTAACAGCTGGACAGGACCGAAAAACTGGTAATTATAATGATTTTTGGGATAAACGTAATTATGTAAAAGATGCTAAAAATGTTAAAGCAAGCGTATTTGTTGTGCATGGTTTAAATGATTGGAATGTTAAGACGAAGCAGTTCGCGCAATGGTGGGATGCGCTTGGAGAAAATGATGTTCCTCGTAAAATGTGGTTACATCAAGGTGGACATGGTGGAACATCAACGAATGACTGGCAAAGAACACAAAATAAATGGCTCGATTATTGGTTGTATGGAATTGAAAATGGAATTATGAATGAACCAATGGTTGATGTACAACGTGAAAATAAAACTTGGGAAAAATTAAAAAATTGGCCGGATCCATCGGCTGTGCCGTCAAAAGTTCGTATGTATTTAAGTAACAAAGCAGTTAATATGCCATTAAGTATGGGCTCTGCAAATAAAGTTTTCTCATTCGTAGATGATGCGAAAATGAAATCAAACCAATTAGTAGCAAACCCAGAATTAGAAGTAGCCAATCGATTAGTCTATACAATGCCGGTATTACAAAAGGATATGAAAATAAGCGGTACACCAAAGATTTCAATTACAGGAAATATTGATCGATCTGTATCAAATTTAACTGCTTTACTTGTTGATTATGGAGGAACGAAGCCGGAAATCGTAACGAAAGGTTGGATGGATCCACAAAACTTAAAGAGTATAGAAAATTCAACAGCGATTCAACCAGGTAAAGATTATACATTTACATGGGACATGCAGCCAGATGATTATGTATTTAAAGCGGGGCATCAAATTGGGGTCGTTTTAATTGCTAGTGACTATGATTATACAATTAGACCGAAAGCGGGCACGAAGCTTATAGTAAAATTAAGTGAAGTGACATTACCAATTGTG
The DNA here is from genome assembly GCF_008923725.1 of Bacillus sp. CH140a_4T. Lineage (GTDB taxonomy): Bacteria > Bacillota > Bacilli > Bacillales > Bacillaceae_G > Bacillus_A. The sequence continues at coordinate 244,573 of NZ_WBPF01000005.1, read as the reverse complement.
AAATAAATAGTGATGGATAAAGAGCTTACTACATAGTAAGCTCTTTATATTTTGAAAGGGAGAGTTCAATGTGAATTTTTATTGGTGGATACAAAAATGCTTACAATAAATAAAAAAATGGCATTTATGATCAATAGGCCACTAAAGATAAGCCCAGCAAAGCCTCCAGCGAATCCATCTTCTACTTTTTCACCAATAACGTGCAAAGTGGCGAAGAAAGTATGAAAAGCCCACTGGCTACTTTCCATGTTCGTTTATACTTCTTTGCTATAAAGAAAATCAGTATATTAAAAGAAATAAGAAGAAAAACAAACCCAATTAATGAATTCATCGTATCCTCCTTTCAGTAAAAATGAAAAATCTGATTTTTCATTTTCTATATTTTCATTTCGAAGGGAATATTATACAATATGATTATATTCTATGGAAAGCGAGTGATATATTATGACAGTCAGCTCTTTCGAATTTTCATTAAAAATAAAGGTACAGGAAGATTAATTGAAAGAAAATCTTCCGTACGTAAAAAACGGAGGAGAAAATAAATGTTTAGTTTTTATAGTACACTTTGCACGGAACTTTATGATTTCACTAAGCCTGTCGGTTATTCTTTAAATGGTGATATTGAGTATTACCAAGAACGTTTAAAAAATTGTAGAGGAAGAATTCTCGAAGCGGCAGTAGGATCAGGGCGCGTCATCATCCCACTTCTTGAAGCTGGTTTTACAGTAGATGGGATAGATTATTCATCTGAAATGCTAGATTCTTGCCGTATACGATGTAAAGAGAGAGGATTACATCCTAATTTATATGAAGGAAGCGTACAACAATTTTCACTGCCACATAAATATGAGGCAATTATCATTCCTACTGGATCTTTTTGTTTAATTGAAAATCGTACAGATTCTATAAACGCATTGAAATGTTTTTATGAACAACTTGAACGAGGTGGTCGGTTAATCGTAGATATTATGCTTCCACATGACTGGAAGACTGGTGAGATTCATACATCGACTTTTTCTTTGCCGAGCGGTGACGGAATTACATTAGAAAATAAATCAATTGAAATAGATTGGAGGAACCAAGTTACTCTATCATATTTAAAATATGAAAAATGGAGTAAAGGGCAGTTAGTACAAACAGAACTGCAACGCTTCGCGCTGCGCTGGTATGGAATAGAAGAGTTTAAACTTCTGTTAGAAAGTATAGGTTTCTCTAATATTACTTGCTCTGCTGACTATGTTTATGAAAAAGAACCGTCAAATGCAAATCAAATGATTACTTTTGAAGCTATGCGAAACGAAAAATAAAGAACTATCTATGAATACAAGGCAGTTGATACAATATCGGCTGCCTTCTTTCAATTGTATATTACTTACATGTAATTACGTTTCCTTTGTCCAAGCATTCTTCTACTAAATACATATACTATTTATATTAAAGGCAGTCATTTATTTAAATAGAACTGTTATTTTTCTATAAATGATATTTTAGAGAAGTAGGGGGATAAATTTGGAGAACGAAGCACAAGATAGAATTGAAAATCAAGTGTATTCAAATCGGGTATTAAGATCAGAATTTGATGCGAATTGGGAAACCTGTATATCAAAAAGTGGGTATATAATTTATGTGGCAACAAGTAACAATGCTGAAGTAATAGTACTTCTTGCAGATGGTTCAAGTAAATTATTAATTTTTGAAAAAGGCGGTAAAGTAGTAGTAGGCGGTGGTGGAACAAGTCATTACAGTAAGCCTCCATATTGCAAGAAATATTTAAGGTAGAACATGTATTTGAGAAGAAGCTGGAAAACGGTTCGTCATTCATGTTTAGAGCATGTATGACGAACCGTTTTTTATTTATATAAATCATTTTAGAAGAATTTGATTTATTACAAATGAATCGGAGGATCAGGAAATTAGAGGGGAATTGTACGGATAAGAATTCGAATTATAATATAAGTTTGGAAGAAACATATAAGCAATTTAAAAAAGCATTTCCTATTTCGAGAAATGCTTTTTCTATGTTATAGTATAATAGTGTTTTAAAACGATGTTATTTTAATACATTTCAAATTTTGTTGTGTATTATTTTTATATTAAATTAGTTGTTTAATTATTTTTTTATATAAGGAGTAATAATTAGAGAAATGAAAAATATAGACTTTATACTAGAAAGTGACGAGGCATTAAAACCGTCTGAACGATTAGTACTATTATTATTAGAGAAGCATAGAATGTTATATACGAACGATCTATTAGCATTATCTAATTTATCATATAAAACATTAACGGATTCATTAACGGCGCTAGTTTTAAAATCATATGTATTAAAGGAAACAGGTAAGGGAAGAAGACAGAATTGTTATAGATTGGTATGATAAAACTGCTGATTTTAGAGGGTTTATATTAATGTTTTTCGAATGTAAGGATAATTATAATTTTAGTTTTCGAATGAAAAACATAATGCAACACATAATTAAATATTTGGATTTCATTTTTGTTAATGTAATTCTATTATTATTAAAAATAGAAAAATAAAATAAACTGCATAAAAAAGAATTAGAAAAACAATCCATTTTTAAAACGGATTGTTTTTCTATTAGAATAATATTATTTGATATGTTGAAAGTATGAATGATTATTCTATGTCGCTTGTATACTTTTCAGGTAATAATTCCATTACGTTACATTTTACAAGCTCACCATTATAAGAAAGTATAACGTTCGTATTTTTTCCATAATCACTTATTAATTCTCGACACATACCGCATGGAGCAACAACCCAACATTTTTGTATATCTTCATGAGGGTGTGGGTGAGCAACTGCTACAATGGTATCAAATTCATGATCGCTTTCTGAAATAGATTTTCCAATCGCCATAGCTTCACCACACACTGTTATTCTTCCAACGTTCGCTTCAACATGCACTGCTGCATAAATATTACCTGTTGTAGTTCTTACAGCTGAACCGATATGATGACGGCCATATCTATAGTTTTTTTCGATTACTTTTTCAGCAGCTGTAATTAAATCATAGTCTTCACTATTTAAAGGCATTACTTGTAACATAGTTTCTCCTCCGTATTAAACATGATTATTTTTATTTTAACAGAAAATTTTAATATTTAAAATAAAAGATAGAAATTAGAACGATAATATTATTATGTAAACTGTTGTGTTAAAAGGAAAATATAATAATCAATAGAACATATAGAAGAGTATGCTTAAATATTTGAAAGATGGGATAGCAGCATATGATATTGCATTAGAAAAAGGATACGAGCACCTTTTACAACATTTAAAACAGGAAGTGAATGTATGATAAATAAGTGGAGTGTAGGCATATTTTTATTTAATGAGGTAGAAGTGTTAGATTTTGCAGGGCCTTTTGAAGTTTTTTCTGTAACCGAAGCAGATGAAAAAAAACCATTTACTGTTTATACAGTTAGCCAAAATGGAGAAATGATTACAGCAAGAAACGGATTAAAGGTACAGCCAGATTATAGTATTGAAGATTTACCACCAGTTGATATTTTAATCATACCAGGTGGTAAAGGTGTTCGGGAAAGTGAAGTGAATAATGAAACTATAATAAATTGGGTCCGACAGCAAATGAAAGAAGTAAAGCTAATGACTTCAGTTTGTACGGGGGCGCTATTACTTGCGAAAGCTGGTTTACTGGAAAATTTAAAAGCAACAACGCATTGGGCTAGTATTCAAACTTTCAAAAAAGATTTTCCGAATGTAGAAGTAATGGAGAATGTGAAATTTGTAGATGAAGGACACATTATTACATCGGCAGGTATTTCAGCTGGTATTAACATGTCATTTCATATTGTGAAAAATTTGTTAGGTGTGGAGATTGCTGCGGAAACAGCCAAAAGTATGGAATATGATATTGATTTGTAAAATAAAAAAGTCCAATTTGGGCTTTTTTATTTAGCAAAGTTTCTTAACAGGTGATCTATGCTCAAAAATTTAGTTCAGAAACAGTAATTTTAGTTTTAGCGAATATACGACAATTTATCTTTTTTCTCCTTGTAAGCATGTTATTACAAGGAGAAATTTCGTATGTAAAAAAACTCTTCTACAATAGTAGAAAAAGAATAACAGAAACTACTATTTTATTGCAGCATACATAAAAAAATTCAATGTAAATATGGAAATGTCGTCGAATGCTATCTTTAATTGGTTAATTTGTGAGATATTTTTGTGAAGGAGCTTATTTTATAAGAATAGAATTAAAGTTAGTAAGAGATTATGCCGATGGTAGTGAAAATATATGTGTTAGGGGGATTTCATAATGAGGAAACTCAAGCGAATAAATGTTCCTAATATACAAGAACAACTATCACAGTCTAATGAGAATCGAGCAATTAATAAGAAAAAACTAAGGCGATTTATATTCATGTTTATATTTATTGCGGCGGGTACTTTGTACGTTCAATTTATTTTAACGAAACAACAAGAAATAATCTTGGAAAAAAAAGATACAATAACGAATCAACAAAAACAATTGGTTTCTTTAAAGAAAAATCAGGCTTCTTTAAAGACTAACATAGAAAATTTAACAGATGATGAGGAAGAAATTTTGAAGTTTGCGAGAAAAGAATATCAGTTTTCTAAGTCAAATGAAACTATATTTGTGTTGCCGAAGTAGTGTAGTAGAACAGTTAGCGATAGCTAACTGTTTTTTCATGTATGAATGGCATGGTACAAGAAACAATCACATATTGTAAAAATGAAGAGTTTGAGCTGTATTCATAATTATGGAATATATACCAAAATAAATGTTGTTAAAATTCTGTCAATTGCATTATAATATAAGGTAAGCGGATACATTTTTTAATCAAGGTTGAGTTTATCACTCATACGACTATTAAGAAAACCGTTATCCCGTATTAGAAAGGAAGATAGCTGTGTACGCTTCAAATACAATTTATGTCGTAGGAGATGCGAAAGCACCTCAAAATAATCCCATTACTGAAAAGTTTAAAAGTTATTTTGTAGCGTTTGTACTTGTTAAGGAGACTGGGGAAATTGTAGATGCAGATTGCTCAGCGACAATTGAATTAACATCACAATTTGTTAAATATTTGTTTCTACATAAAAATATTAACGATCCATTATTAGTAACAGAAATAAAAAAAAGATACTTCGGCTCGTCTCAAAAAGCACTACTTGTAGCATTAAAAGATGCACAGAAAAAATATAATCAAATCGCTGCTTTGTCTACCTATTCCTAGACAAAATCCAGCCATAAGAATCTTCTTATGGCTGGATTTTTTTATTTCACATTTATGGGCAGTAACTTTCTTACATGAAAAGTAAGTGATTAATTGCCCGTAAAAACCTAATTTATTTTTGTGGATTAAGGTTCCACTTTGTCAGACCATGAAAGGATGAACAATATGAAAATCACTGATGTAAAAGTAAATCGTAGACGTGTTAATCTTCACACACCGTTTAAAACAGCGCTTCGTACCGTAACTGAAATAGAAAGTATAGATGTATATATTCATACTGATGAAGGAATTTTTGGCAAGGGGGCTGCAGCTGCAACACCCGTTATTACAGGTGATTTCGCTAACGGGATTGAAGAGGCAATTTTAGGGCCGATGCGGTCCTGTTTAATTGGTCAAGATATCATTCAATTTCAGAGGTTACTACAGCACATTCAAATGAGTTGTATTGGGAATCCAAGTGCGAAAGCGGCGGTAGATATCGCTTTATATGATGTGTATTGTCAATATCAAAACGTTCCACTTTACGCATTATTAGGCGGGAAGAAAGAAATTCATACAGATATTACTGTTAGTGTAGATGAGCCTATCATTATGGCGAAAGAGGCAAAGAAACATGTAGAAAAAGGATTTCAAACTTTAAAAATTAAAGTGGGGAAATCTGCTCCTTTAGACTTAGAACGTATTGAGGCGATTCGAAATAGCGTACCCAAAAATACGACGTTACGATTAGACGCAAATCAAGGGTGGACTCCAAAAGAAGCAGTTTCTATCATTAAAGAAATGGAAAACCGCAATTTAAATATTGAATTTATTGAACAGCCTGTTCATGCGAAAGATTGGAATGGATTAAAGTACGTCAAAGATCATGTACAAACGCCCATTATGGCAGATGAAAGCATATTTTCAGCGAGTGATGCATTGAAAATCGTTCAAGGAGGATATGCAGACTTAATTAATATTAAATTAATGAAATGTGGTGGTATACGTGAAGCGTGGCGTATTGCCGATATCGCCGAAACAGCTGGTGTAAAATGTATGGTCGGTAGTATGATGGAAACTTCAATTTCTGTTAATGCTGTAGCCCATTTAGCAGCTGCCCATCCTAATATTCATTACTTCGATCTCGATGCACCGCTTTGGTTAATGGAAGAACCAGAAGGAATGACTTATTCTGGGTCAAAGGTAAACCTTCAATCGACAGTGAATAGTAAATCTTAGGAGAAAAGACTAGTAAACTATCTTTTAAGGGGGATATGTATGAAAAAAGTAGGAACTGCATTTTTAACAACTTTATTTATATTTTCATCGTTTACATCAGCAAATGCTGAAGAAAAGAAAGATAGTAAGGCGTTTATCGATGTATCTGCTGCAACACTTTGGACTGCACCTGATTCATTACGGCCAATTGATGCACCGAGCGCTACAAATCCAGTTGATTTGTGGAAGTGGACGAAATCAATGACGCTTGATGAGAAACTTTGGTTAACAAATGCAAATAAACTAGAAACACAAGCGCTATTAGGTCAAGAAGTAACAGTTGTTGATAAAAAAGGGGACTGGGTGAAAGTGTTAGTCCATGGTCAGCCAACGCCGCGAAATGAAGAAGGCTACCCAGGATGGATGCCTGAAAAACAGTTAACATATAATCAAGAATTTGCAGATAAAACAAATGAACCTTTCGTATTAATAACGAAACCGACAGCCATTTTATATATAAATCCTTCTGAAAAACATAAATCGCTTGAAGTGAGCTATAATACGCGACTGCCGCTACTTAGTGAAGATACGATTTCATATCGCGTGTTGTTACCAAACGGACAGAAAGCTTGGCTACGAAAAAATGATGGCACGGTTTACCGTTCTCAAAATGATATTCCACCCCCGGCGGCCGATGATTTAATAAACACTGGAAAAATATTTTTAGGGTTACCTTATATATGGGCTGGTACAAGTGGCTTCGGATTTGATTGCTCTGGATTTACACATACGATTTATAAATCACACGGTATTACAATTCCACGGGATTCAGGTCCGCAATCGAGAAATGGAGTTGCAGTTGATAAAGAGAATTTACAAAAAGGAGATTTAATCTTCTTTGCACATGATCAAGGAAAAGGTAGTGTTCATCATGTGGGGATGTATATTGGTGACGGAAATATGATTCACTCGCCGAGAGCTGAAAGATCAGTAGAGATTATACCGCTAAATACACCAGGATATATAGAAGAATACGCTGGTGCTCGTCGTTACTTACCTTAAAAAGTAGAGGGGGTTTTCAAATGAAAAAAGTTGTTCGTTACTCATTAGTTAGTACTTTATTAGCTTCTTCATTTCTAGTTGGTTGCGCAAAAGAAAAAACAACGACGAAGCCAAAAGATGAGAAAAAAGTATTACAGTTATTAGAAACAGGTGAAATTCCGTCTTTACATTCAGGGAAAGTAACAGATGCGGTATCGTTTAACGTTTTAAATAACGTAATGGAAGGATTATTCCGTTTATCGAAAAATGATGAAGTAATTGAAGCTGGAGCACAAAAATATGAAGTGAGTCAAGATGGGAAAACATATACATTCCACTTACGTGATGCGAAATGGTCTAACGGAGATCCAGTAACAGCACAAGATTACGTATACGCTTGGAAGCAGCTTATTAATCCAGATACAGCTTCTCAATATGCATACATTGCATACGATGTGAAAAATGCAGAGAAAATAAATAAGAAACAACTAGGGTTAGAGGAATTAGGAGTAAAAGCAAAGGATGATAAAACGTTCGTTGTAGAGTTAGAACATCCTGTACCGTATTTTACGAAACTACTTATTTTGCCGTCCTTCTATCCAATTAACGAAAAATATGCGAAAGAACAAGGTGATAAATACGGATTAGAAGCAAATAAAGTGGTATATAACGGTCCATTTACATTATCGGAGTGGAAGCATGAAGCGAGTTTTACAATGAAGAAAAACGATAAGTATTGGGATAAAAAAGAAGTGAAGCTAGATGAAATAAACTATCAAATTGTAAAAGAAATTTCAACTGCGGTAAATTTATATGAAACAGATAAAGTTGATAGAGCTGTCATTTCAACAGAATTCGTAGATAAATATAAAAATAATAAAGAGCTTAAACAATATACAGATCCGGTTATGTACTTCTTCCGATTCAATGAAAATGTACCGATTCTTAAAAATAAAAATGCACGTCTTGCGCTAAGTACAGTGTTTGATAAGAAAGGACTTGCGAATTCATTTTTAAATGATGGTTCAGTTGCTGCTAACTATTACGTACCTAAAGGGTTTTTAAAAGGTCCAGATAAAAAAGACTTTAGAAGTACAGCAGGTGAGTTTAATAAGACTGATGTAAAACAGGCGAAAGAATATTGGGAAAAGGCGAAGCAAGAAACAGGTACAAATGAAGTAACGCTTGAGTTATTAAACTATGACTTAGAAAACTTCAAAAAAGTAGGAGAATACATTAAAGAACAGCTAGAGAAAAATTTACCAGGCTTAAAGGTAAATGTAAAATTACAACCACATACGCAAAAACTAGTATTAGAGAAGAAAAAAGAATATGAAATGTCACTTTCACGCTGGTTACCGGATTATCCAGATCCAATGACTTACTTAGAAGTATTCCTTTCTGGAAGCAGTGTGAACAACACGGGATATGCAAACCCAGAATATGATGCGTTAATTAAGAAGATTAAAACAGAATTAGGTAATGATGAAAAATCTCGTTGGAAAGCAATGCAAGATGCTGAGAAAATGTTACTTGATGACGCAGTAATTGCACCAGTATTCCAGCGAGGATTATCGTACTTACAAAAGCCATATGTGAAAGATTTATATGTACATCAATTCGGTCCAGCTACAAGTTTAAAATGGGCAGATGTACACAAATAAAGGTATGGGGAAACAGACTACACATGTGTGATAGTCTGTTTTTCTTATTTAAAGTTAGATATATAGTTTATGGTATGATTTACTAGGATATAAACAGTGTTCGGAAGGCAATGATGTTGAATATAGTGGACGTATCTTATTTTGAATTTAATTCATCATCTGATGGGTTATAGACATTTTATATGTTTTTTCGCTGTTTAAAAATAAAATTATTACATAAATTCCAGTGTGAAATTTATGTAGAATCTTGTATAATTAACGTGTTTCTATGGAAACATTTTCTTGTGCTATTTATATAGGACTTAATAGAACAAGGAAAGAAATACATACATGTATATAATAGATAAATAGAATGGAACATGTATAGAGAAAAAGGAGAGAAATGATGGCGTGTCAAAAACAAGGGTTACAATTTAATAGCGATAGAAAGAGGAAGAGACGATGAAAATGAAGCATGCTTTTGGTCCCATAATTTTAGCGTGTGTGCTTTTTTTTATTATCATACTCATTCCATCGAAAAGTTTAGTATCACTTATTAGTGATAAAAAGGTAGAAGATGCGGCAACTTCCTTACAAAAAGAAAAATTGCAAAGTGTTTTCTTGCAGCAAAAAATGTTAGGGGATTCCCAGTATTTACCGATGTATGGTTCATCTGAATTTTTACGAATGGATGCATATCATCCGTCTAATTACTTTAAAGTAAATCCCGCAGGTTTTACACCATATTTAATGGGAATTGGCGGTACGCAAAGTTTAGCTCATATATTGAATATGACGTCTACGATGGATGGATTAGAAGGTAAAAAAGTAGTCTTTGTTTTATCGCCACAATGGTTTACAAAGACAGGGGTATCACAGGGGGATTTCACTAACAATTTCTCTAAACAACAAGCATATCATTTTATTTTTAATGATGAAATAAATTCTGAAATGAAGAAGCAAATTGCGAAACGACTATTAGACTATAAAGTTGTTCAAAAAGATGATATATTAAAAAATTCATTAGAAGGTATTGTATATAATGATACGAAACATAACATAAAAGCAGGTTTAGTCAAACCACTTGCTTATATGCATCGAAATATTTTAGATCATAGAGATGTATTTAACTCTTTATTTAAGATTGAACCGATGAAAGAAAAAACAAATATAGGACTACGTTCAATTTCTTGGATAGATGCACGTAAACATGCGGAGGAAGAAGGGAAATTGGAATCTACTACAAACACATTCGGAATTGAAAATCCGTATTACTATAAACATAATTTAAAGAAAAAATTAAAAGGCTTAAAAAACTTTAGAGCAAATGAATCATATGAAGAATCACCTGAATATGATGACTTACAAATTGTTTTAAATATTTTTAAAGAGAAAAATGTAAAGCCACTCTTTATTTCTGTACCTGTAAACGGACCGTGGTATGATTACGCTGGTTTCCCTAAAGAGCGCCGTGAAGTGTATTATAAAAAAGTTCGGGAACAAGTTGAAAAAGCAGGATACCCAGTAGTTGATTTCTCTGGCCATGAATATGATAAGTATTTCTTAAAAGATACAATTCATTTAGGCTGGAAAGGCTGGATTTATTTTGATGAAGCAGTGCAAAACTTTTATACTGAGAAATAAGTGTGGAGAAAAAGGAACGGCTATAAGCTGTTCCTTTTTTAGTATAGAGGATTTTGATGTGGGCAATTCGGAAAGGCATGTATATCTTGGATTTGTCTAAAATCATAATGCTTCATTGCGAACTGCGCTTGATAAAGGTATTCATATACATATAATTGACCATCATGTGCTGAACATAATACACCAGAAGTTCCTTGACCATTTAGGAAGGAAATACCGATAGGGCGTCCAATTAAGTATTGTATTTTTTGTTGCCAATGCATAGGGGAATCACTCCTTTTTTGATAATGTACGAAAGGAATGATGGGATTGTTGCTTATCCATGTAAATGTTAAATTGGAGAACATTTTTGTGATTTTTATAGATTAGTCAATTTCAATAAAAAACCGCTAACATTCGTAATGAATATATAGCGGTTTGTATGTTCACTTAAGCAAGATTTTTACGTTTCTTTGACCATTTTTTTAGGATGAAGTATAGAAGGATAAGTATGACACCGCCAATTGCGAAAGACTTCACATACGGTCCCGCAATATCGTTTATATTCTCCCAATTTTCACCTAGTTTTTCACCTAAATAAATGAATATGATAGACCAAGGAATGATTGCAAGTGCTGTTAATGTAGTGAAGCGTAGTAATGGCATTTTTGTAATACCAGCAGGAATTGAAATCGCATGACGTACTACTGGAATAAAGCGTGCAGTGAAAATTACACCAGTTCCGTAACGATTAAACCAATCTTCAGCTGCATCTATATGTTTTTTATGAATGAAAATATATTTTCCGTAACGTTCTAATATAGGGCGTCCACCGTATCGTCCAAGCCAATAAATAAAGATTTGAGCAATAACGCCGCCAATTGTACCGAATACAACTGCACCTACAAATGAGATACTCCCATTGAATACTAGGAATCCCGCATAAGCAAGGACAATCTCACTTGGGATAATCTCAATCATAAGTCCAAGCATAATGCCCCAATAACCTAATCCTTCAAAAAACGTTAATACTGAATGAATAAAACTACTTACCATTGTTGCACCTTCTAGTTTATGTATTTTTGAATAGGTGAATCTAATACTTAATAACATAAAAGATTCACTATGTGTAGATTATACCTTATTTGTATAGGGGATTGCTATTTCAATTCTTTTATGTCTCCGATAAGTATTATAGTAAATGATAATGTGTTGGAAATTCCCTATTATGATATGGGCATTTAATTTACACAGTGAGAAGGATAATATAAGCATAATAAGAATCAAATTTATGGACCATTTTCTATTTAGGATAGAGATATAATTCGGTTGATAAAAAAGTATTTCAAAGGGTGGCTTATAGGTTCAAGAATTTAAAAATAATTCAAGGAGAATAAAAATATAAATATCTCTTATCAATTAGACAGGTACTTCACTTTCAAATAACGAATTATAATGTTAATAAAATTTTATAGAAAATTAACGTGATGAAGGTGAAAATATGAAAAAAGCATTATTAGACAAGGCCTCATATCTACATAAAGCAGAATTAGAACAATTACATAAAGCTATATTAGTTTCCGAGAAAGCTCATGAAGGCCAATTTCGCGTTTCGGGTGAGCCCTATATTACTCATCCATTTGAAGTTACAGAAATTTTGTTAGATTGTAAGGCAGATATTATAACTTTAGTTGCAGCATTATTACATGATGTGGTGGAGGATACAGATTATACAATTGAGTATATACGTGATATATTCGGTAAAAAAGTGGCTGATATTGTAGAAGGATTAACTAAAATTGATAAAAAACAAATCCGTAATAAAGAAGAGTATGAAGCAACAAATTTAAAGAAATTATTGTTAGCTACGCAAGGAGATATAAGAGTAGCTATTATAAAAGTGATAGATCGTCTACATAACATGAGAACTTTACAGGTGAAAGCTGTAAAGAAACAAGTTCCTTATGCAAATGAAACACTCAAAATTTTCGCTCCGATATGTAAAAGACTAGGGCTATCACATATTCAACACGAGTTAGAAGATTTAGGTTTTTATTATCTTAACCATTCTAAATATAAGGGAATGAAAATTATTTTACAAAATTATGTTAAGTTATTAGAGGGTTTATCTCAAAATATCATGCAAGATATAAATAATTTTTTAAATCCATCTTTAATATTTGAAGTTAACTATGAAGTAAGCCCTATTTATACAGCTTATTCTCGTCTCCAAGATATTCAAGACATTACAGCAGTGTCCAAAATAGTCATCACGGCCTCAAATAATTTAGACTGTTATAAAATATTGGGAGTTATACATCAACTATACCAACCAATTCCATATCAATTTGAAGATAATATAGCAGTTGAAAGTGATGTATTAAACAGATACTTAAAGACTGAAGTGGTGATCAATAACCATGAAATAGTGATATGTATTGAAACAAAAATAAATCAGGAGATACGAGATAAAGGAGTATTTCATGTACTTACAAAAAGTATAACTGATAAGGAGATGCAAAATATAATTCATAAATTGATGGATCATTTTATTAAGACAAATGATCTAGTAACTCAAGATGCGATTGAATTTTATGATTTAGTATCATATGAACTATTCCAAGATAACATTGTAGCATTTACTCCTAAGTTAGATTCCGTGAACTTACCGCAAGGTTCTACTGTAATCGATTTTGCTTTCGCATTAAACCCTGAGAGTGCTAAGTATATGTCAGGTGCTAAAGTTAATGGTATAAATAAACCGATAACAACGAATGTTTCACATCTAGATATTGTTGAACTTGTGGTAACTGAAAACATAAGTAATGTAAGACAGGATTGGTTAAATTTCGCTAATAGTTCAAAAGCTCAATTCGAAATTTATAAAGAGTTACAAAGATGAATGGATTAAATTTATTGAGAAAACTTGTTCGAAATTTAATAGAATGAAATGATCATTTTTGAATTAATAATAGGCGATTATGATTTTTTATAATTATTACCTAAAAAATAGAAGCATTTCTGCTCCTATTTTTTATGGCTTCACATCTAAATTTTGTAAAAATAAAGTTGCAGTTACGTAACGTTTCGCTAACATTTGTACATATGCAGTATGTACAGAAAGAGTGGCGATAATAATCGCGTTACGAATCGCTTCACGTTGCTCGTTATTAATTTGATCGAACTTGCTTGCGATTTTATCTGCTTTTTCTTTTACGATGTTTTCAATTGTATGAACTGTATCTGTTGCATTTAGTTGTAAGCAGTTCCCTTGATTGAGTTCTTCAAATAGAGAAGAGTATGCTCCATATAAATGAACAGGATTGATTAAGTCATCACTTCGATCAGCTGGGTCATTTACGATAAGGCGTAATAGCTTACGAATAGATTCAAAATCAAGTGCTGTTTTTAAATCTTCTACAATGAATAGTAAGGCTGCTTGTTCAATTGAATATTTTTTCCCTTTTTGTGGAGAGCCAATCATTTCTTTTATATCTCGTTTCACCCAGTTTTGCATAGCTGTTACTGAGAAACTTGTATTTTCAATTTGATTTCCAAGCGCAACTATTTCATTTAATGAAAAACCAACGTCTGTATCGTCAATTTTAATTAGTTTTTCAAAAATAGGTGAAAGTGCGGTAGTAATAAAAGCAGTAACGCTTTGTCCGCTTTCAATATCTTTTTTATGTGACTTCGCCCACGCTTCTTGTAAAATACCGAGAGGCTTTTTCGTATTCCATCCTCTTAGTGATAGAAGAAGGGTAGCCATTTCGTTTCGTGTGAGATGAAATGTTTCCATCTTTTCACCTCCATAAATAATAAAAGTTCTTATGAACCTATAATATGTTTTGTTTCATTTAAAGTCAATTCTGTTTTGCTTAATTTTTCCTTATGTCATAAAACTGTCGGAAGTAAATAATACTTGCATATTTCGACAAAAGTTCATATAATAAGTTCATAAGAACCTTTAAAATGTTTTTAAAATAAATCTATCATTCTACATTTACGAGAAAGATAGATTTCACATATATCTATATAAAAGGAGAATGGATATAATATGTTGAAAAAACTTGTAGCAGTCATGACAGCATTCATGGTTATCTTTGGAGCTAGTAGCTTCATGTTTGTAGATCACGCAGCAGCGAAGAGTTACAAATCTGGTAAAAAATCTTACACACCAAGTTCTGGTCAAAAGTCAAAAGTTGATTTGAACAAAAAAGATAATAACGTGAATTCACAAAAAACGACAACAGACTCAAAAACAAAAGCAACAAACACAGCACCAAAAAGTAATAAAGGAAGCTTTATGAAAGGTTTATTACTAGGTGGTCTTGGTGGTTTACTAATGGGTAGCTTATTTGCAAATATGGGAGCTCTTGGTTCTGTATTAGCGTTTATGGTAAATATGTTAGTAATGGCTGGTATCGTAATGTTAGCAGTTCGTGCATTTAAATACTTCAAAGATCAACGTAAGAAAAAGGAAGATGAAGTAGCATGGAAACAATAAAAATTTCTGAACAAGAACTTATCAATGCGCTTTGCGTATATATCGCTGAAAAAAGACAAGTCGGTCCAGAAGAAGTTTTAGTTGAACTAATGTATGACGATGACTATGGTTTCTCTGCTGAAGTAGAGGTAAATGGTCGCAAACAAATTTTAATTCAAGCGAACTTAATCGAAGCATTGCGCTTATTACTTGACAGAGAATATAATGTCAATTCATTTGCAGCAAGATTACAACTTGAATTAGATGATGAAGAAGGCATTTACGCATTAGCGAAATTTAATAATGATGAACAATAAAACTGTTAGAGCCTTATGCTCTAACAGTTTTTTATTTTGATTAATATTATTAGTATGTTTCCTTTTTTGGGATAAAATCCAATTATTAATAAACTAATGAATTGGTAAAAACATGTTATTATAAGCAGGAATATTTTATGTTAATAGGAGGATATAATGAAAAAGAAATTATTAGTAGCATTAGCTGCGGTTTGTTTATCTTTAACTGCTTGTAATTCAACAGAACAAACAAAAGATGTACAAACGAACGAAAAGAAAGATAAGAATGTGGAACAACAAACTGCAACTACTAGCCCAAAAGCTAAAGAAATTACAGAGAAAAGTACAGTAGAAAGATTATCTCAAGATAATAATGTTTCATTAGAAGGTGATGGTGAGAATTCTTCTGACTTTTTCGAATTAAAATCTGGATTTGTCATTGCTGAGGTAGAACATACAGGAGAAAGTAATGCGATTCTTGAGTTGAAAGACGAACAAGGTAATGACGCTGGTTCACTTTCAAATTTTATTGGTAATGGAAAAGAAAAAAGGTTAGTTCTCGTAAAAAAGAGCGGTAAATATTTCATCAATCCTACAGCGGATGGTCATTGGAAAGTCAATATGTCACAGTCTATTCCAATGGATAAAGTAATAACAACTCCGGGAACAATTAGTGGCCATGGATCTGATGCTGTTTTTGTAAAACTTGAAAAAGGCTTGAAAGAGTTACATGGTGTACATATGAACGGTGAAAGTAATTTTATTGTTGAATTAAATGATAGTATAGTATTTAATGAAATTGGTGCAGCTGATACAACGAAAAAAATGCCTGTAAAAGAAAATGGCATACATATTTTCACTATTCAAGCAGATGGTGATTGGACAATTGAAGTGAAATAATTTGAAAAGCTCCCCTTATTATTGGTGATAAGGGGGGCTTTTTGTTATAGAAAGTATATTAAATAATTTCTTGTTGTTTATATGAAGTATCCTTTTTAGAATGAAAATCACGCCAAATCTCATTTATCTTCCGTCTACCAACATCAACCATCGGGTTAAACTGAATGGCAGCTTGTTGACGCACAGTGTGGACATTTTGAATTGCTTGTCGCAAGTGTTGTTCAACCGAATGAGCTTTTTTATTTGCTTGTTTTACGATTGAATAACCAGCAACAGTTCCTTGTGCCATTGCGATTTTCCCGCTTTCAATGCCAGTTATATTACCCGCTACAAATAAACCAGTAAGAGGGGTTTCCATTGTTTCGGAATGGAGAGGTACGTGCCCGCCTAATTCCGGAATGTAACGGAAAGGACAACCAGCTACAGCGGCTAACTCAGCAAGAGGGTATAAGCCGCCGGCAATACAAACGAAGTCTGCCTCATATATTTGTTCCGTTCCAGTTATGATGTTTCCTTTCGTATCAATATTAGCAACACGTACACCTTCAACTTGATCTGTACCGATAATTTCAAGAGCTGCTTTTCGGAGGTGAAGAGGTGTGCCATTTATTTTCATACCGTTATTTGGATAGAAGTTTAATCCAGCTTGTTTCGCCCAATTATATTTCATCAATCGACTACCTATACGTAATAAAGGTGACGGGGCAAGGTGGGCAGCATGTAATAAAGAGTTTAAAACTTCTTCTGGTTCACCAGCCTTTTGACTTAATTCGCTTTTTTCAGGAAGTACGATATGTTCGACTTTAATACCTGCTAATTTTAATTCATTTAAAATAGCGAATGACAAAATGTTAGCACCAATAATTACTCCTTTTCGCCCAACTTGAACGCGATGTACATTTGTCATTACTTGGGCTGCTCCGATTGACATGACTCCTGGAAGTGTCCAACCAGGAAGGGGGATAGAGTACTCAGCAGCACCAGTAGCAAGTAAAACGAAAGGTGCTTCTAACGTACCGATATTCGTATGTACGAACCAAGAACTTTCATCTTTATCTAAATTATAGACGGAAATGCCACATCGAATATCAACTGAAAGTGATTTTGCTTCTTCATGAAGTCGTTTTGATTCTTCTATCCCATTCCACCATTCTCCAGTAGGTTCTTGATGTAATTGTCCTAACAATCTTCCGCCAGGCTTCATAAATTCATCAATAACAAGTACATTCAGTCCAAATCGAGCGCAAGAGATGGAGGCTGATAAACCTGCTGGTCCAGCTCCGATAATAATGACATCATTCATCGCTTTTTCACCATCTCTCTCACGATATTTGGATGCTGTTTACCACTATCAACAACCATGTTGTCTTCTACAACGGTTAAGCATGCGCGTACGTTCGTTTGATTGTTTACTGTGACGCGGCATTCAGAACAATGCCCAATATTACAGTAAATACCTCGCGGTGTTCCGCTATCTTCATGCACTCTTAATGTTCGTATTCCGTTTGCGAGTAAAGCGGCCGCAATCGTTTCATGTTCATAGGCTTCATATTGTTGCCCGTTAAATTGGAAAGTGATGCGCTTACTATTATTTAAACTCCCTAAAATAGGGTGATGGGTAATTCTATTCATTGATTTTCACCTACCGTTCCAAAGGTAACTGCGCGCACAGGTGGTTGATATTTTAATGGGATTTCATTAGTAGTTACGTCAGGATTTGCACTTTCAATCATTCGATCTATCATCATTCTACATGTGCGACCACCGCAAAATCCCATGCCAGCACGTGTTCTTAGTTTTAATTCTCTTGCCGAGCATTTATATTCAGCAATTGTCGATTGAAGTTGACCGTATGTAACTTCTTCACATCGACAAACAATTAAGTGATCTTTATTCATCATATGTATTCCTCCTCTAGTTCGGTTTGCACAAATTATTATGCAAAAACTATGCCAATATAGAGGAGAGAGACGGTTATTGTAATCCAAGCTTTTTTAAACGGTTATATAAAGTGGCTCTCGTTACACCGAGTTGTTTCGCGCACTCTAATTTATTTCCATTTAATATGCGTAAAGCCCTCTCAATGACTTTCTTCTCATGCTCATCCATCTCTTCTTGCAAAGAGAGAATCGTATGATTGTTGCTGAGTAATAGGGAATGTGCCGTAGGATTGTCTAACGTTTCGGTTGTATGAAATGGTAAATATTCTTGTTTTATAATACCGTCAGTCGCAAATACGACAAGTCTTTCAACAACGTTACGAAGCTCGCGAATATTGCCTGGCCAATTGTAATGAAGTAGCTCATGCATAATGCTGGAAGGTAAGTCACGAATTGGTCTGTTGTAATTGATTGAAAAATCGTTTAAGAAAGAATAGGTTAATTCAATAATATCCTCGCGTCGTTCTCGCAGTGGTGGAATATGCAAGCTAACTACATTTAGGCGATAGTATAAATCTTCTCGAAACGTGCCTTTTCTCATTTCCTCTTGTAAATCACGATTTGTAGCAGCGATAATGCGGAAATTAATATGAATTTCTTTTTCTCCACCAACACGGTAATATTTTCGTTCTTGTAGTACACGCAAAAGCTTGACTTGCATATCAAGCGGCATTTCTCCTATTTCATCAAGGAATAATGTACCGCCTTGCGCGAGCTCTATTTTACCTTTCTTACCTTTACTATTTGCACCAGAAAATGCCCCACGTTCATACCCGAATAATTCACTTTCAAATAAAGCTTCTGGAATGGCGCCGCAGTTAATTGAAATGAAAGGTGCCTTAGCTGCTTCGCTTGCTTCATGGATTGCTTTCGCGAATACTTCTTTTCCAACACCACTTTCTCCGAGTATTAAAACGGTTGATTTCACCGAGCAAACCTTTCTAGCTAATTGAATCGTTCTTTGTATTACAGGGCTCTTTCCATTCATCGCAAGGAAAGGGTCTGATTCATCTTTATATTTTGCGACCTCTTGTTCTAATCGGTGCATTTCATGTGACATATTAAATAGCTTTTCATTTAAAGCGACTTGATTTGTAACATCAGTTTCTGAAACGACAGCTCCGATAATTTCATCGTTACAATACACTGGATTTGAATTAATTAATACAAACAAATCTGGACGAGGCTGATGGAACTGAGCGATTATGCTTTTTCCGTCATGCAATGATTGTAAGATTTCTAAATCTTTATAGTCAAAAAAGCGAGTGATAGGTTGTCCAATAATTTCATTATGATTGACTGAAAAAATTTTTTCGGCGCCATCTGTCCAAGTTCGAACGCATTCTTTATCATCGATGACTGTAACGGAAGAATCAGTTGTTTGTATGACGGTGTTATAGAAAGATTGTAGTTCATTGTAAGACTTAACTAGAAACGGAATGATTTGCTGAGCCGTTATATAGCATATAGGCTCTTTATTTTCGTTCATTATGATAACGACTATTTTATTGGAGAATGCGTCAATTAAAGCGGTGAATGAGTCATTTTCATTTATTACTGCACAGTTATATTCTTCTGTAGTAGAAGGGCAGTAATAATACTTTTCGTTAACTTGCTCAATATATTGCATGCTGTTTGTATGATCAATGGATAAAGTTTTTAGAAATTCTTTTATTGTGGGAAATGGGAATGCCATATTGTCCTCCTATTATGTATAAAAATTTTGACAGTGATAAAAAAATAATACACCTATTTACGATAAATTTAAAATATTTTTACAAATAAAAATATTAGTTATAAAAAGTGTATATGTGTAGAGTTGGCACGTCAATTGCATAAAAGAAAGTGAGGGATTAAAAAGAAGGGAGAGGTGCTACGTGAGGCACTGTGACGTTTTAATAATAGGCGGTGGTATTATAGGATGTTCTATCGCTTATTACACATCAAAATATGGAAGAGACGTAACAATCATTGAAAAAGGAGAATTTGTCAGTGGGACGTCTTCACGGTGTGACGGAAATATTTTGGCTATTGATAAAGACCCAGGGTTTGATAGTCAAATGTCATTAGTAAGTCAAAAATTAGTAACTGATTTAAGTGAAGAGTTAGAGCACTCATTTGAATATAGGGCGCCAGGAAGTATTCTCGTATGTGAGTCGGATGAAGAGATTGAAGCAGCGCAGCAATGGGTAAATCGTCAAAAACAAGCTGGATTACCGTTTCGAATGCTTGATAGGCAAGATATAAGAGCAGAATCACAATTTTTCGCGGACGATTTATTAGGCGGGTTAGAATGCGCAACAGATTCAACTGTAAATCCATATCTTCTCGCTTTTTCACTTCTTGCAGAATCGAAGAAATTTGGTACGAAAGCATTTAATCATACGGAAGTAAAAGAAATGAAAAGAGGTATAGACGGTTCCTTTATTGTAGAAACGACAAATGGGACGTTTACTGCGAAGCAAGTGGTAAACGCAGCTGGTGTGTGGGCTCCGAAAATCGGAGAAATGTTGGATGTAAATATCCCAATTGAACCGAGAAAAGGGCATATTATTGTAGCTTCAAGGCAACAACACGTTGGTTGCCGTAAAGTAATGGAATTTGGTTATTTAATTTCTAAATTTGGCGGAAAACGAAAAGTGGATGCTTTAACTGAAAAATATGGGGTAGCTCTTGTATTTGAGCCGACAGAAAGCCAAAATTTTTTAATTGGTAGTAGTAGAGAGTTTGTAGGATTTCATACGAGGATAAATAACGAGGTTATTAAAAGTATTGCGAACAGAGCAATTCGCTTTTATCCGAAAATGGCGGATATGATGGTGATTCGTTCATACGCTGGATTACGCCCATGGACAGAAGATCATTTGCCAATTATTTCACGTGTGGAACATATCCCGAACTACTTTATAGCAGCAGGGCATGAAGGGGATGGCATTAGTCTTGCAGCAGTTACTGGGAAAGTGATTGAAGAGTTATTAAATGAAAAAGAAACAATCATTCCTATTGAACCACTTCGTTTGAGTCGTTTTACAGAAAGGGTGTTAAACGGATGAGGTCACAAAAAGTCTTTACGACCATTGATACACATACGGGCGGGAATCCAACGAGAACATTGATTAGCGGACTGCCTAAGTTAATTGGAGAGACGATGGCAGAGAAGATGTTACATATGAAAAAGGAGTATGACTGGATTCGCAAATTGTTAATGAACGAACCTCGTGGTCATGATGTAATGTCAGGAGCATTATTAACAGATCCATGTCATCCTGAAGCAGATATTGGTGTTATTTACATAGAAACAGGTGGATATTTACCGATGTGTGGTCACGATACAATTGGTGTATGTACAGCTTTAATTGAATCCGGTTTAATACCGGTAGTTGAACCAATTACTTCGTTAAAGTTAGACACGCCAGCTGGATTAGTTGAAGTGGATATCTTTGTTCAAGATGGAAAAGCGAAAGAAGTTTCTTTCTGTAACATACCGGCTTTTTTACTGAAACATATTACTGTACAAGTCGAAGGAATTGGAATTGTTGAAGCAGATATTGCGTATGGAGGAAATTTCTATGCCATTATTGATGCGAAGTCAGTAGGTTTAGAGTTAGTACCGGAAAATGCATCTACAATTATCGATAAGGCAATTCATATTAGAAATATCATAAATGAGAAATTTGAAATCATTCATCCGCAGCATTCGTTTATTAGAGGATTAACTCATGTTGAATTTTATACAGATCCTACTCATGAAAGCGCTCATGTAAAAAATACAGTTGTCGTACCGCCAGGAGGAATTGATCGTTCTCCATGTGGTACAGGAACATCAGCAAAGTTAGCTGTATTATACGCAAATCAAAAAATCGAGATGAATGAAGAGTTTATTCACGAGAGTATCGTTGGCTCTCTATTTAAAGGGTACGTCATAAATACGACAAATGTTGAAAACATTGAAGCTGTCGTAACAAAAATTACAGGTTCAGCTTGGCTTATGGGAATGCATAGATTTTTTTACAATGAAATGGATCCACTTAAAGAAGGCTTTTTGCTAATTCCGCCGATGGAACATGAAACGGAGGATGTAAAATGAACATTCAAAAAATGTATACAACAGTAGACGTACATGTAAATGGTGAAGCATTTCGTGTAATGAAAGATGTACCTTGTAAATACTACTACAGTTTAGATCAATTAAATGAACAATTTTCGGGTGAATTAGCAGAAGAAATGAAGCTTTTATTAAATGAACCGCGTGGTTTTATCGGTTTAAATGGATGTATTGTCGTTCCTTCTATTCATACGGAAGTCGATGCAGCTGTATTATTTTTTAATCATGAAGGATCTATTCCTCTTCATTATGGAGGTATTGTCGCAGTAATAACGATGTTACTAGAAAGTGGTTATTTAAAAAAGAGAGATACGAATCAATACAAAATCGAAACGTTATCTGGCATATTTTCAGTCTATGCGTATGTAGAGAATGATGAAGTTGTATCTGTTTCGTTTGAAAGTAAACTATGTTATATGATTGAGAAAAATTTACAAGTTGGTAATATAAGTTACTCTCTCATACAGGCAGATAAAGTATACGCAGTTGTAGAAAAAGGTGCGTATTCGCCAGAAATTCGTATTGAAAGCATTTCAGAATTGAAAAAATGGGGAGAAGCTACACTTCAAGCTATACAAAAACAGTCACTTATAAAAAGACTTATTTTAGTAGATTCTTCGCAAAAAGAAAAGAACCATATAAAGTCGATTACATTTCATGAAGATAACTTTATTGTACGTTCGCCGGGGTTTGTCTCCACTATTGTGTCTTTTGTTCATACATTATTTAAAAATGATTATATAGCGGATAAACCTTTTATAAATGAAAGTATATTTAATAGCTTTATAACAGTTGAAAAAGTGAAGAAGGAAGAAACGGGTTACATTTTCCGTTTTGAAAGTAGAGGATTTATTACAGGGATGCAGACGTTTCTATTAGACCCTACAGATCCGTTTCCGACAGGGTTTTTATTAAAATAAAATGGTAAAGGGAGAGATAAATATGAAAAAAATTAAAGGGGCATTTCCAGTATTAATCACACCGATGGATGAGTTGCAAGAAATTAATTGGAACGGTGTAAAACAAAACGTAAACTATTTTATTGAGCAAAAAGTAGCTGGCATTATTATTAATGGAAGTACAGGGGAGTTTGTTAGTTTATCAAAAGAAGAACGATTTAAAATGGTAGAAACAGTATTAAAAGAAGTTGATGGACGTATTCCAGTTATTGTTGGAACTGCAGCAGAGACGACGAAAGAAACGATTGAATATACGAAACACGCAGAAGCACATGGGGCAGATTGCGCATTAATTATTAACTCGTACTATTGTAAACCGAAAGAAGAGGAAATTTATTTTCATTTTAAAGAAATCTCAAACGCTGTAAATATACCAATTATGTTATACAATAATCCGTTTACATCCGGTGTTGATATGAGTACAGAGCTCATGCTACGTATTGGAAAAGAATGTGAAAATGTTACACATATTAAAGAATCTAGTGGAGATATTCGAAAAGCAAGAGATTTAGTAAGACAAGGCGAAGGTGCTTTTCAAGTATTCTGCGGATCTGAAGATTTAGTTATGGAATCATATTTAGTTGGTGCAACAGGGTGGGTTTCAGTAGCCGGAAATATCGTACCGGGACTTGTTACGAAAATGTATGAGCATTTCCAAAATGGTGAATTAGAAAAAGCTTGGGAAATTAACGATGCGATTTTACCACTTTGCGAGTTTCTGGAAGGATCAGGAAAGTATGTACAAATCGTTAAACGCTCCATGGAATTACACGGGCAAGCCGGGGGGCCTTCTCGTTATCCGAGACTTGGATTAACTGAAGAAGAAGATCAAAAACTTCAAATGCTTATTTCAAAAATCGCAGCTCATGCAGCTGTTTAACTAAGGAGGAGATCATATATGTTAAAGACAAATTTTGAGCTGAGGCCAAAAGTGAAAGCGTTTTTAAATGAAGAAATTCAAATGTTTATTAATGGTGAATGTGTTCCTTCCATTAGCGGGAAGACATTTGAGACATACAATCCAGCAACAGAAGATGTTCTAGCTGTCGTATGCGAAGCGCAAGAAGAGGATGTTGATACAGCAGTAAAAGCGGCAAGATCTGCATTTGAATCAGGACCTTGGGCAGAAATGACTACCGCTGAAAGAGCGCATCTTATTTATAAATTAGCAGACTTAATTGAAGAGCATGGAGAAGAATTAGCGCAATTAGAAGCATTGGATAACGGGAAACCATATCAAGTAGCACTAGATGATGATATTGCAGCAACTGTAGAAAATTATCGCTATTATGCGGGATGGGCTACAAAAATTATCGGACAAACAATTCCGATTTCAAAAGATTACTTAAATTACACAAGTCATGAGCCTGTTGGCGTTGTAGGTCAAATTATTCCTTGGAATTTCCCACTCGTTATGTCTTCTTGGAAAATGGGAGCTGCACTAGCAACAGGTTGTACGATCGTATTAAAACCGGCAGAACAAACGCCTTTATCATTATTATATACAGCGAAACTCTTTAAAGAAGCTGGTTTTCCAAACGGTGTTGTAAACTTTGTTCCAGGTTTTGGCCCTGTAGCAGGAGCTGCAATCGTAAACCATCATGATATTGATAAGGTAGCCTTCACAGGTTCAACTGTTACAGGGAAATATATTATGCGTCAATCTGCAGAAACAATTAAACATGTAACGTTAGAGCTTGGAGGTAAATCACCAAATATCATTTTAGAAGACGCTGATTTAGAAGAAGCGGTTAACGGCGCATTCCAAGGCATTATGTATAATCACGGCCAAAATTGTAGTGCCGGTTCTCGCGTGTTCGTTCACCGAAAACATTACGAAACAGTCGTAAATGAACTAGTGAAAATGTCGAATAACGTGAAACTTGGAGCAGGTATGGAGAAGGAAACAGAAATGGGTCCACTCGTATCTAAAAAACAACAAGAGCGTGTGCTACATTACATTGAACAAGGAAAAGCGGAAGGCGCTACTGTTGTTGCTGGTGGTGAACGTGCATTTGAAAAAGGTTATTTTGTACAGCCAACAGTATTCACAGATGTAACCGACGATATGACGATAGTTAAGGAAGAAATCTTCGGGCCAGTTGTCGTTGTACTTCCTTTTGATTCAACAGAAGAGGTAATCGAAAGAGCAAATCGTTCTTCATACGGGCTCGCAGCGGGCGTATGGACACAAAATATTAAAACCGGACATCAAGTTGCCAATAAATTAAAGGCAGGAACAGTATGGATAAATGATTATAATTTAGAAAATGCAGCTGCACCATTTGGTGGGTTTAAACAATCTGGTATCGGTCGTGAGTTAGGTTCCTATGCGCTTGATAACTATACAGAAGTGAAAAGTGTTTGGGTGAATATAAAGTAATAGAGAATCTAACTATTAATAAATAGAGTGATGAAATAATAAGAGATGCGGACAACTGGAAGATTTCATAATAGTTGTCCGTTTTCTTATATATAAAATAGCTTTCAAAAGAATGATAAGGGGGATTTGGATGGAGCAATTAGTAGAGTGGTTAGTAGGGCAAGTATGGAGTATTGGTTTAGTTGTTTTTGCATTAGGAGCAGGTGTGTATTTTACAATTGCAACTCGTTTTCTGCAAATTCGTTATTTTAAAGAGATGATTAAATTATTATTTGAAGGGAAGAGCTCGGAGACGGGAATTTCATCCTTTCAAGCATTTTGTTTAGCCTTATCAGGTAGGGTTGGAATAGGTAATATCGCAGGGGTCGCGACAGCTATTGCTTTTGGCGGGCCAGGAGCTGTGTTTTGGATGTGGGTAATGGCTCTTTTAGGAGCAGCTAGTGCATTTGTTGAATCAACATTATCTCAAGTATACAAAAGTAAAGTTGGGAATGAATACCGCGGTGGTACACCATATTTCATTGAAAAAGGCCTGAAAATGAAATGGTTTGCAGTCATTGTAGCGGTCGTTGTAACACTTTCATATGGCGTTTTATTACCAGGTATTCAATCTAGTAGTATCGCAGTTGGATTTGAAAACTCTAATGGTATTAGCAAATATATAACTGGTATATTGTTAGTCATATTATTAGCAGCGATCATTTTTGGTGGTGTAAAGAGAATTGCTGGCGTTTCGCAAATGCTTGTTCCATTTATGGCAATAGGTTATGTAATTGTTACATGTATCGTATTACTTGCGAATGTAACAGAAATTCCAAGCATGTTTGCTTTAATTTTCTCTAGTGCTTTTGGTATAAATGAAATGTTTGGCGGAATCGTCGGTGCAGCAATCGCATGGGGAGTAAAACGCGCTGTATTTTCAAATGTTGC
Source organism: Bacillus sp. CH140a_4T (assembly GCF_008923725.1). GTDB lineage: Bacteria > Bacillota > Bacilli > Bacillales > Bacillaceae_G > Bacillus_A. The sequence goes on along the minus strand of NZ_WBPF01000005.1, from coordinate 217,826 downwards.
TGGTGTTGGAGAAGCGACGTATAGCTCCGCTGCCGCTGAAGTATCCCATCCTGCAAAACAAGGGTTAGTGCAAGCGTTTTCTGTATATATCGATACAATTGTTGTATGTACAGCGACAGCTCTTATGATTTTAATAACAGGTATGTATAATGTTATACCTGAAGGAAAAAGCGCTATTGTAAAGAATATAGGGAATGTTGATGCTGGTCCAATCTATACACAACAAGCAGTTGAAACTGTTATGACAGGGTTTGGTCCATTATTCATTTCAATCGCAATCTTCTTCTTCGCATTTACAACATTACTCGCATACTACTATATCGCTGAGACGACACTTACTTATTTAGATCGTGATCTTAAACATAGATGGTTAAAACCAGTTTTAAAAATTGGATTTTTAATTATGGTTTACATCGGTAGCGTACAATCAGCTTCGCTTTTATGGAATCTTGGAGATTTAGGAATTGGTAGTATGGCATGGTTAAACTTAATCGCGATTCTACTATTAAGTAAAATCGCATTAAAAGTGTTAAAAGATTATGAAGCACAGAAAAAAGAAGGGAAAGATCCGGTATTTGATCCTAAAAATGTAGGAATTGAAAGTTTAACATTTTGGGAAGAAAGAAGTAAAGAGATTGAAAGGAAAAACTATAAAGAACAATCAGTAGTAGATGACAGCCTAAAATTGTAAATTAAATAAACTGAATATTCTTTTTATTTAAAGGGGTATATTGCCTTCTTTTCATCACATACTACAATAGGTACACATAATTGGAATGGGGGTAATAATAAGATGGAACAAGAACAACATAGTTCAGTAAATGACGTTCTACATCATTATAAAGAAGGTATCGGTAGTTTTACAAACCAAATTCCTGAAATTGCTGAAACATATAATGCATTCACGCAAGCTTGTTTTCAAGAGGGCACTTTAACAAAAAGGGAAAAACAACTTATCGCATTAGGAATTAGTCTAGCAACGCAAGATGAATATTGTACCGTTTATCATACAAAAGGTTGTCTTGATCAAGGATGCTCAGATAAAGAAATTCTGGAAGCGTGTGGGGTATCAGCAGCATTTGCTGGTGGAGCTGCAATGAGTCAAGCGGTAACTTTAGTACAGGAATGTTTAATAGAACTGAAAAATCAAAAGCATTGAATAGAAAAAACGTTTTAAACTTTATGTTTAAAACGTTTTTTTACGTGAGATTAAATTTGAGTATAAAAATTATCTGGTATGTGATGTAATAAAGTAAGAATTTTAAATTTAGTGGGAATGAGAAATCACAACTATTTATTTAGTTTTAAGATTTTCTAAAAAGTTTCAATTGTTTCATATAATCAATAGCGTTTGTTTTGTGCTTTTGTTTACATACATATTCGAATTCATTCTTATCTCTATAATAACTATTCATCATGTCTTCTGTAACAATTCCATCGGAAATAGCTTTTTTAATTGCGCAATGTGGTTCATTTGTGTGGGAGCAGTTAGAAAATTTACATCTCTTACATATCGCCTCGATATCTTCATATCCAAGATCAAAGTTATCCTCTTGATTTATTAAGTCAAAACCTATTTTGCTAATGGTTAATCCCTCCACTTTTCAAAGATTCCTTTAGAAGTACACATACAAATTCTATCGTTTTTAAGTTGTATGTAATTTAATATTCCATATTGTTATAAATCGATTTCTCTACGTCAGGAAGAACTCTATATATACTCTTACCGATTAAAGATTCTAATTCATTCTTAATTGTGTAGAAACCTTTCCAATGTAAAGAAGAATGAGGGGTTGTTCCATGTCGTAAACCAACAGAAACCAATCTTCTTTCAAGCGTAGTAAACCCATCCGCATCAGCGAGAGCGTCGCAAAGAGTAATTACTTTATTGTATAAGTCGTAGTCACTATTTTCATTTAATATTTCAATTAATCGGCTTTTCATATAATCAGGAACAAGGGCCCACTCCGCTGCTATATCTAAATGTTCATTTTTGCACGGGAATGAATGTGTCACGCAAATTATCGCGTTTCCTATATACCCTAAATCATTCATATACATATAACCATCATAGGAATGAATAACAGATTTAGTAAAACCTTTATACCTTCCTATATCATGTAGGAGAGCAGCAATATATGCTATGTCAGCATTTAAGTCATACCCATTATTAATAAGTTCTACAACTATCTTTTCAGTTGCAAGGGCAACATTACATGAATGTTCGAACCACGGACCTGGGTTTTGTTCATATGCCCACTCGAGTAATTCTCTTGCGTATGCCCTATCTAATATATATTTCATATAGATATCCTTTCTTTAAAAAATTGTACCTTAAATTATTTCATCTTAGTAACCTGTTATTCCTTCCTTAAAACTTGGTACAATGAAACAAAAGGGGGATTAGTAATGCAAAATGTAGTAATTGAAGAGATTAAGCAAATAAAAGATGATGTGGAGGAGCTTTCTACACTTTTGAAAACGGTTGTAGATGAGGGGGCGTCAATTGGTTTTTTACCTCCACTGGAACAAAAAGAATCAGCGAAGTATTGGGAAACTGTATTAGCACCAGAAGTGATCTTGTATGTTGCTAAAATAAATAATGAAGTGGTAGGGAGTATTCAATTACATTTAGTTACAAAGCCTAATGGGATTCATAGAGCTGAAATTTGTAAATTAATGACTCATCCAAACTTTAGACGTAATGGGATTGGACGTTTACTTATGCAAAAAGCAGAGGAGCGAGCAAAACAAGAAAAAAGGTCCCTTTTAGTGCTAGATACGAGAGAAGGAGACCCTTCCAATAGATTATATAAATCATTAAACTATCAAGAAGCCGGAAAAATACCAGAATACGCAATATCTCCAAATAGTAATTTAGATGCCACAGTAATTTATTATAAAGTTTTATAAGTTACGATTAAAAAACTATTATGCTCAAAATAATAAACCACGATTTTTAACACCGTCTATATTTATCTAGCGGTGTTATTTGAATTTGTTTAATGGACGAAATGAATTTGAGAAAGTTTTTAGAGGGTTCTTTTCGTTATGCTCCTCGACTTATAATGGATGTAGAGAAGATGACTAGCCAACTATAGTTATTTTCGCTTTATTATGAGAAAGGGGATGACGTGATGAAAACGAAAGGTTTACAGAAGGTGAAGAAAGTTATATTAAGTGGTGGCATATTACTTACGGGATTATTAACTTTCGGTTTTTCAGAAAAAGCTTCAGCTCATGGATATGTTGAATCACCAGCAAGCCGTTCTTATTTATGTAAGCAAGGGGTAAATGTAAATTGCGGACCAATTCAATACGAGCCGCAAAGTGTAGAAGGAATAGGTGGATTCCCGCAATTAGGACCTTCTGATGGACAAATTGCAGGAGCTGGCCATTTTCCTACTTTAGACGTTCAAACAGTAGATAGGTGGAAGAAAGTTACGTTAAACGGCGGGACGAATACATTTAAGTGGAAACTAACCGCACCTCATAGTACGAAAGAATGGAAATACTATATTACGAAAAAAGATTGGAACCCAAATAAGCCTTTAACAAGATCTGATTTAGATTTAGTGCCATTCTATGTGAAAAATGATGGAGGGGCTAGACCAGGAACTTCAGTAACACATGAAGCGAATGTACCTACTGATAGAAATGGATATCACCTTATTTTAGCTGTATGGGAAATTGCAGATACTGGGAATGCATTTTATCAAGTGATAGATGTTAACCTTGTAAATAATGGTTTGGCATCGAATTTCGAGCTAAATCATGTAGTGCAAGTTCCTACACTATTTTAAATAAAATATACATTTTGATCATCTAATTCATTTTAGATGATCTTTTTTACGAAAAACGATGAAAAATATAGAAGAAAGTGCAATTATTTATAAAAAAATGGGCTTTAAATATTGTCATATTTGCTTCTTTAAGATATCCTTTTCATGAAGAGGTGGAAAACATGGAAAAAGTACTAGTTTTCGGGCATAAAAACCCAGATACAGATGCAATTTGTTCTGCAATTGCTTATGCAGAATTGAAAAAAGAATTAGGAATGAATGCTGAGCCTGTACGTTTAGGCGAAATCAGTGGTGAAACTCAATTTGCGTTAGACTATTTTAAAGTAGAAGGACCGCGTTTTGTTGAGACAGTTGCAAGCGAAGTGGACAACGTAATTTTAGTTGATCATAACGAGCGTCAACAAAGTGCTAACGATATCGAATCTGTTCGTGTGTTAGAAGTTATTGACCATCACCGTATTGCTAACTTTGAAACAAGTGATCCTATTTACTACCGTTGTGAGCCAGTTGGTTGTACAGCTACAATCTTAAACAAAATGTACAAAGAAAACGGCGTTACAATTCGTAAAGAAGTTGCAGGTTTAATGTTATCTGCAATCATTTCAGATTCTTTACTATTCAAATCTCCAACTTGCACAGAGCAAGACGTAGCGGCAGCTCGTGAATTAGCGGAAATCGCTGGTGTAGATGCTGATAGCTACGGCTTAGATATGTTAAAAGCTGGTGCTGACTTAAGCGGAAAAACAATGGAGCAATTAATCTCTCTTGATGCTAAAGAATTCCAAATGGGTAATGCGAAAGTTGAAATCGCACAAGTAAACGCTGTTGATACAAACGACGTTCTTGTACACCAAGCGGAACTTGAAAAAGTTATCTCTGCAGTAGTAGAAGAAAAAGGTTTAGACCTATTCTTATTCGTTGTAACTGATATCTTAACTAACGATTCTGTCGGTCTTGCGATCGGTAAAGCAGCAAACGTTGTTGAGAAAGCATACAACGTTTCTCTAGAAAACAACACTGCTACTTTAAAAGGTGTTGTATCTCGTAAAAAACAAATCGTACCAGTATTAACAGAAGCATTCCAAGCTTAATTTTATTGCGTACAGATAAACAGTAAGGACAAGTAGTCGGATTGGCTACTTGTCCTTTTTCATCTATAAAAAACAGAAAATTAAAAACAGGAGGGTTGTGTATGTTTAATGATCTTGAGAGTAAATTACAGTTACTTTTAGAGCGAAATATTGCTTCTGTTTCAGAGTTAGAGCGTTGGCTTTTGGAGGAACTGCGTGTAAACGCTGAGGTAGAAGAGGAGATAACAAGTAGTTTAATCGCCATGTATAGAGATACAAATGACAGAAATATACGTGATTTACATATGTATAATCAAAATACAATTCAACCTCTTTTAAAAAGATACAATGCAAAATTTGACCAGAAATTTAGAGAGTGTATATTTTCTAATTTATTAGATGAGCAGAAATATGGATTTATGAAAAAAGAAAGATTTGTGAAGAGTAAAATGTTTAATGAAAAAAACATTGCTCTTTCCATTAAAGAGCAAGAGCTAATTACGAAATATAGAGAAATAATGTCAAACATATCTATAAATTGGGAAGGAGAGCAAAAGACGTATGCATTTGTAAAAGCAAAGTTAGATAACCCTAATAGAGCTATTCGTGAAAAAGCTTGGTACGCTTTATGTGAAGCAAGAAGTGTAGTGAAAATGGAAATAGATTGTATTATGAATGAGCTCGTACAATTACGGAATGAGATTGCTTTAAATGCAGGATTTAATAATTATAGTGAATATGCTTTTCAACAAAAAAATAGAGATTACAGTATTGAAGATTGCTATAAGCTTCATGAATCTATAGAAAAGTATGTTGTACCAATCTGGGAGCAGTTAGGAAGTCTTTCTAAAAAGAATCTCGGTGTAAAAACGTATCGACCTTGGGATCTTACTCCATGTAATTTACCAAAAGCCCCTTTCCAAAATGTCGTTGATTTATTGGATGGGGTGGAAGAAATGTTTCGGAAGACAGATTTATATTTTCATGAGAAATTTATTCATATAAGGAAAGAAGGATTCAATGACGTAGAAGAACGTGAAAATAAAGCGCCAGGAGCAGCTTGTTTTACCTTGCCTCATAGTAAAGAGGTTTATGTGTATTCTAATTTTAGTCCATCATTTTATGCCATTAATGCACTCATACATGAAGTGGGACATGCATTTCATTTTTATAAACAATTTAACAATGATAGTAGTATGCAGGAAAGGTATCTTCGTGAAGAGGTGGCTGAGCTTTATTCCCTTAGTCTTGAGTTACTAGTAATGGATAAGCTTACTATTTTTTATAAGCAAGAGGATGAATATAAAGAAGTACAGCGCGTACAATTGTATCGTGCTTTGTCTTTATTAATGTCGTCAATTGCAGGAGATGTATTTCAGCACTGGATCTATGCAAATCCAAATCATACATCAGTAGAACGTGATAAGAAATACGCTGAAATATGCAAAAGGTATCAATATTCATCAGTAGATATTGTCGGATTAGAAGATGAAATTAGTTCAAGTTGGTTAGAATCATTTCATTTTATTCAGTTTCCTTTTTATAAAATTGAATATGCAATTGCACAAATAGGAGCAATGCAGTTGTTTCAAATTTATCGAGAAGACCCAGAAAAAGCGATTGCTTTCTTTAAAGAGGGAGCGAGTGCAGATTGGAATTTACCTATACAAGTAATATATGAAAAAACGGGTGTCACGTTTGATTTTTCGGAAAAAAGGATAGAAAGTACTGTAAGTGTAATTTTGGATCTGTTAAATGAATTAAAATAAGGATAGCATTTGCTATCCTTATAACAGTTTGTTCGTAGATTTTTTCTTGTTTATATAAAATGTAATAATAACTGTAATGAGAAAAATTGGTATAGCATAAGCTTGCCCAACAAACAACTTCCAGCCAACATGATTATAGCCTGGAGATGCTGGAGCAAACATAGCGATTATGCAAACAATAATATAGAGTACTAGTGCAGGGATTATATTTTTCATTTGTTCACCCTCTTTTCATAAAATTAGCACATGTATATTTATATAATACATTATAATTTGAGGAAAGATATATGTTTTTCTAACATTTATGTAAATAAAAGGGTTATTTTTAAGTGGAATAGAATAGGTGTATGTAGAATGATATAGGGGTGTTACATATAATGAACAATATATTAAATCGAATAAAGAAAGATGTAAATATAGAATTATTGAATACGCTATGGCCAGGTTTCAATAGGACTGCATTTGCATTATATAATGATGAGCATGTGTATGTATTTCATCATCCATTATTTTTGAAAGATGATGGTGAGTATGCCGTTTTAAAGCGGGATGAACAATTTAAGGCTGATACATTTATCCTATTAAAAGATTATCCGACTGCCATCGTGAATATGAATAGGCATAGAGATTATGAAAGTTTACTTGCAGTTGTGGTGCATGAACTTTTTCATTGCTATCAATATTTGAATAAAGAAAGTAGATTTCCAAATGAATCTTTAGGATTTCAATATACTATAACAGAAGAAAATATAGAATTGCGAAATAAAGAACGAATTTGTTTATATAATGCTGTGCACTGTAAGTCACAAGCTGAGAAAAATAATTATATTAAGCAATTTATCGAATTAAGAGAACAAAGAGCTCGTTTTATAAAAGAAGAGTTTATAACTTATGAGTGTATGGTTGAAAGTATAGAGGGACCTGCTTGGTATGTTGAAATGAACGCCCACATTGCAGTATGTAAAAATAATGAAAGTGAAATATTACAAAAATATAGCGGACTTATTTTAGATACATATGATGCTAATTGTAACATTAGGAGGAGCTGCTATAGCTCAGGAATGCTTTTATGTTTATTATTAGATGAAATCCATCTTGAATGGAGAACGAACTTCTTTAATAGTGATAAATCGTTATATGCTTTTTTAAAACAAAATATTAATGTTGTTTTAAGTTTAAATAATGAATTTGTAATAAGCAAAGAAACGAAGCAAATCATTCATTTTGTTCAAAACGAAAGAGACGGGGATTTTAAACAATTTTATAAGGAAAAAGGATATCATTTGTATATTGTAGGCAATATACAATTAAATTCGTTTAATCCAATGAATGTAAAATTAAACAAAAATAAAGCGTTACATAAAAACTTTTTAAGTGTATGTATACATAATAAAACATATATGATAAATCAACCTGTTTTAGCATCTTTTGAAGAAAATTTTAAAAATATGACACAAGTTCATATTATAATGAATGAAAAGCCAATAGAAACAAATAATGGTTGGAACGTAGTGGGTGTTGGTGATATAGAAGCTGAGTATGAAGAAGAAGAGGATTCTATATTTTTATATTTAAAAAGTTAGAAGTGAGGTAAGAAATAAAGATGAAAAGGTTATGCATAATTCCATGCGGAAAAAAGAAAATTTGGGATAAGTATCCAGATTATGGGCCGATGGAGGCAAAAGATGTATATATTAGCCCGTTTGGAAAAGCATGTCAGGCGTATGCAACTATGTTTTTTGAGAATTGGGTTATATTATCAGCGAAGCATGGATTTTTAAGACCAAATGATATTGTACTAGAAAACTATGATCTTGCCTTTGATTCAAAGAGCGATGAAATTATTAGTATGGAACAATTAAATCGACAGATGATTGAAAAAGATTTGCTTCAGTTTGATGAAATTGTTTTACTTGCAGGCAAGAAGCATAAGAAAGTAGTGACACAATTATATCCAGGAGAAATCATTACGTACCCGTTAGCGGGGTGTAAAGGAATTGGGTATATGTTGCAGAGATTAAAAGGGGCTGTGGGGGAAGGGAAGGAACTATAGTCAACTTTTTGTTTGAGTTTTTCAGTTATATATATTGTGAGCGAGAAGATAGAAAATACATATAAATTTAAGGCCTAAATATTGGGCTTTTTTCTTTGGAGTAATCCCTTTAAATATATTAGGTACAACTAATAGAAAAGTATAACATTTATAATTATACTTATACTTTTAAAAACTAGAATATAGACTAATAAACAAACCTCTTTCTGCTTTTCATCATAGAATATGATGAATTCTATTTAGGAGGATGCATATTTACGGGGAATCATTGTAATTGCAGGCGTTCATTTTGGGACGATTTAATGTTTGGAAGATGTGGTTGTAAATGTAGGGATTATCACGAATGTCGTTGCAAAGAGAAACCAAAATGCGATTGTGAAAAATGTAATTGTAAAGAGAAACCGAAATGCCATTGTAAACATGAAGGGTATTAATAATAAAAAAGAGTACGTTACGTACTCTTTAATTTTATAAGATTAAATTCCATTTTGAACAGATTTTTTTACAATTTCCCACGTGTCTTGTTTTTTAATCTGTATAGCTACATTAGTTCCGGTAGACTCCGTATAAAAGATATATCCATTATTTTCATCCACATATGTCAATGGTTCACCTATGCAATCTCGCGAACAAGATGTATTAATTAACTCGATTAATGATAGTTCGCTCGGATCGGTTTTACTTGTATCTATAATAGTATCTATGTCTGTTTTACGATAACCTTGTAAATTCACATGGAAATTCTGTTCAATTTCACCTGTAATACTAGTATTCATTACTTCAACAGAATGTTTCTTTTCTTGAAGAAATCCGTTCTCATAAAGTAATTTTGTATATCCAAGCCATCCAATTAAAACTAGCATAATAAACATACTAAATATTTTAAGTGTTCGAAGCCGTTTACTAACAATCGTTTCTGAGTATTTCATTCATTTTAATCCTCCATTGTTTTTAATTTAAAGTATGCCTAGATACATACTTTTAGAAGATGGATAGAACTTAACGAATTCTGGATTCAAAAAAGAAAGCATCCGAAGTTAGATGCTTCCATTTTTGTGTATTTTTCACTATCTGTTCGTTACTTGTTTCATAAGTGGTCTAATTTCTTTAACGGGTGGTTTTTTATCATAGGCATCAACGTAAGAGAAATAGTAATTTAAGTTTCTGAGCAGACCTTTTCCTATTTTAGCGCTCAAGAACGGAAATACTTGTCCAGTATAATCATCGAGAGATTTACAATAATATTTTTCATCTAGATAAATACTGTATTTACATGTTAGTTCTACTAATGAGTTTCCTTCATCATCAATTACTTCCTTAGAATCAATAATGTCTATTAATGCGAATTTTTCATTTAGATAAACTTTCTTCTTTTTCTCGTGTTTATTTGTGAGTATAAATACGAGACCAATGGCGTTAATCAAAAGATTTCCTCCTATAAAAAACGGATATTAATAAAATATATCGATATACGTTAAATGTAAAGAGGAGAGGTGAAATTTCATTGATACAAAGTTTAATAAGCCGATTTGTTTTTTCAAATCGGCTTATTATTATTGAAACACTTGCGGGAATTGTTTTACGATTGCGTTTGTTATCATGTCGGACATTTCTAATGCTTCTTTTTCAATTTTATCGTATAGTTTTACGCTTGCTTCAAAATCTTTATTTAGGAAGGCCAGCGCTTCTGCTTTTGTTAATGCTAAATGTTCATAAAACATTTTTCTAAATTCTTCTTTTTCTATATAGGGGTTGATGCTAGTAAGAAATGCCACAATTTCATCACCGTTAGCGTACCATTTTTTCTCTATAGCAGCAGCTGCATTTTGATCACCTGCTTTAGCGGCTTTAACAAGATCCGCAGCAATGACTAAGTGGTCTTTAATTAGTGCACTATATTTTTTTACAGCCTCCTCACCATAGAATGGTTCAAGTGATAGTCCCATATGTGTTGCATTTTGAAGAAGCCGCCCAACTGTAACGTTAACGTCTGGTAAATTAAAGACAATACATATAATAGCTAATCTCGTCCAAGCAACATGTTGTTCCCATAAAGAACGCATATAACCTTTTAAAAAGTTCTCGTTTTTACTAATTCGGTAATTACGTACAGATGTATCAAAGTGTACATAAGGGTTATGATAGGGGGAGTAATACGATTGCCAATAAGAATACATAAACGGTAACACTCCTTTGAACATGTATAACTCAAAGTATGTTGGGAATTTATTTTTAGTTACGTGTCCTAGATTAATTTCAGAAATTGATGTGGAAGATGATGAAGAATTTCATTGTGGTATATATAAATAAAGTGAATATAAAGTAAAAGAGGCTCTGCAAGGGAAGTTGCAGAGCCTCAAAAGGGTATTGCCGAGATGTCGGACTCGACTAAATAATGTTATCATAAAATTCTATTAAAAAAACCTGGTAAATGTGTCCAATTGGAAGTGCATCTTTAATAAAGTAAAAGGGATCCGCTTCCCGCAGCAGATCCCTTTTACTAGATAATGTTGATGAGCAAAAACTCATCTGGAGTACTTTTATAGTAACAAATGAAAATCATTTTGTGTATTGAGAAAAAAAGAATTGGATACTGAAATGTTAAGAATTTATATGTTATCTTTTGTGATTTTCACCATTTGTTGTAAGTGGAGGATGGTTATAAAATGGAGAAAAGATTTACAAATACATCTAAAACTGTACTGAAATATACAATAATCAAAAAAGACCTGCTTTTATAAGCAGGTCAACTTAAGGGGTTTATCCAACAGAATATTTCATATGATATCAATTGTATTGTAGTAAGTCTATAAGGTTTATATTGAGAAAATTATTATGAATGATATATTTGGCACACGTATTAGCGTTTAAAAAGTTGAGAAAGAAAATGAAAAAGTTTTCTATAAGAAAATAATGGCTGGTATTTATAATATGATTCATATTTCCACGCATCATTATTCGAGAATTGGAGTGGATTCGGTACTGTTTTCTGCTTGATGGAACTAATATTCTGCTGCTTCATATAGTAACCTCCTGAATTCATATGTATAAGATTAGTAGTATTCAAGGAGATTGAATAAAATGTGTATTTATTTTGAAATTCGTTTTAATGGCTATCAACTTTTAAAACGTAAAGAAGCATAAAATAATGAAAAAGCAAGCTGTTAGTCATGTAATGATTACTTTCAAGTCACATAAGTGATGATATAATAGTAGTAAATGAAAGATAAAGAAAAGCAGGTGACTCTTTTTTGTTTACAAAAGCACAAGAACTTTTAGCGTCTTACTTCGGTTATTCGTCATTCCGAAGAGGACAAGATGAAACAATTAAAAATGTATTAGATGGGAAAGATACAGTTTGTATTATGCCTACGGGCGGTGGTAAGTCAATTTGTTATCAAATTCCCGCATTAGTATTCGAAGGAACGACGTTAGTTATATCGCCATTAATATCACTTATGAAAGACCAAGTGGATACATTAGTACAAAACGGTATTTCAGCTACTTATATTAATAGTTCTATTTCTATTACAGAAGCGAATCAACGAATCCAATTAGCGAAACAAGGCCATTATAAGTTACTTTATGTAGCACCCGAGCGGCTTGATTCAATGGAGTTTGTTGACCAACTTATCGATATGAAAATCCCGATGATTGCAATTGATGAGGCGCACTGTATTTCGCAGTGGGGACATGATTTCCGTCCGAGTTATTTACATATACACCACATATTAGATTATCTTCCAGAGAAGCCGCTCGTATTAGCATTAACTGCTACGGCTACGCCACAAGTTCGTGATGATATTTGCAACACACTTGGAATTAATCAAGAGAACACGATTATGACAACGTTTGAGCGCGAGAACTTATCATTTTCGGTTATTAAAGGACAAGATCGTCATGCATATTTAGCGGATTATATTCGTCAAAATCAAAAGGAATCTGGGATTATATATGCGGCTACTAGAAAAGTAGTTGATCAATTGTATGAGGATTTAATGAAAGCAGGAGTTTCTGTATCAAAATACCATGCAGGTATGAGTGATAACGATCGAAATGAGCAGCAAGAACTCTTTTTACGTGATGAAGTGAGTGTAATGGTAGCGACATCTGCATTCGGGATGGGGATTGATAAATCAAATATTCGTTACGTTATCCATTATCAACTGCCAAAAAACATGGAAAGTTATTACCAAGAAGCAGGACGTGCTGGACGTGACGGATTAGATAGTGCGTGTATATTGCTATATTCTTCTCAAGATGTGCAAGTACAGCGTTTTTTAATTGATCAATCGACAGGAGAATCTCGTTTTTCAAATGAACTTGAAAAACTGCAAAATATGACTGACTACTGTCATACAGAACAATGTTTACAATCATTTATTTTGCAATACTTTGGAGAAGAGCCGAAAGAAGATTGCGGCCGCTGCGGTAATTGTACGGACGACCGCGAAAGTATCGATGTGACGAGAGAATCACAAATGGTTCTATCTTGTATGATTAGGACGAACCAACGATTTGGAAAACAAATGATTGCACAAGTTTTAACTGGTTCGAAAAATAAGAAAGTTATTGAATTTAATTTTCATACTTTACCAACATACGGTTTACTATCAAATCGTAGCGTAAAAGAAGTTAGTGAATTTATTGAGTTTTTAATTTCGGATGAGTTAATCGCAGTTGAGCATGGTACGTATCCGACATTAAAAGTAACAGAAAAAGGGAAAGAAGTGTTACTAGGTAAAGAGAATGTTTTACGTAAAGAACGAGTAGAGACGAGACAAATTGTTCAAGATCATCCTTTATTTGAAATACTTCGCGAAGTACGTAAAGAAATTGCGCAAGGAGAAGGTGTACCTCCATTCGTTATTTTCTCTGATCAAACGTTGAAAGATATGTGTGCGAAAATGCCGCAAAGTGACTCTGAACTTTTAACTGTAAAAGGGATTGGCGAACATAAACTTGTGAAGTATGGTTCTCAATTCTTACAAGCAGTTCAGCACTTTATTGAGGAAAACCCAAACTATGCTGAAACAGTTAAGACAGAAGTCGTGACAGAGCGGAAAAAGTCAGGGAAAGCTTCAGCAAATTCTCATTTGGAAACGTATGAAATGTATAAACAAGGCATAGATCTAGATGAAATTGCGAAAGAACGTGGCTTATCAAGACAAACGATTGAAAATCATTTAATTCGTTGTTTTGAAGATGGAATGGAAGTAGATTGGAACAGTTTTGTTCCTTCAGAATATGAATCATTGATTGAAACTGCCGTGCAAAATGCAGAGGGTGGATTGAAATCGATTAAGGAACAACTTCCAAATGAAGTGAGTTACTTTATGATTCGTGCTTATTTACAAATTAGAAAGTAGAGACATATAAAGGGGATAGGGATATATGTATCACGTTTTCGTGTATGGCACGTTAAGAAAAGAGCAAGCGAATGCTCATTTTATACAAGGTGCAATATGCATCGCAGACGAAGCATGGACGTATGGCAAATTATTTGATACAAACGAAGGGTATCCGGCGATGATTTGTTCAAATGAAGACAAAGTATATGGAGAAGTTTACGAAGTAAATGATGATGTTCTGCAAAAATTAGATGAACTGGAAGAATACACAGGTAATGCAGAGAGTGACTTATATGACCGAATTACCGAAACGATTTATTTAAGCGATAGGGAAATACGTGCATTTGTGTATGTCGCTCAAGATAAAAAAATGCTAAAGAAAGTTATCATTTCTGGTGATTGGGTGAAGTATCAACAAGGACAATAAAGGCAGCCATAGAAACAGATAGTGGGAACATCCATTATCTGTTTTTTTGTTTTAGTACTTTAAAAATTCTTATTATTTAGATAAAATGTAAATATAGGGAAATTAAAAGGAGGATTTTTCATGGGTATCAGAAATTTAGTTTCTCACCTGTAGCAGAAAAATAATATACAGGAGGAGAATATTAATGAACGAAGTAAATGTAAAAGAATTTTATAAAAAACAATTTGAACTACTAAGCTATGATGTAAATAATGAAAATTGGTTACAGGAAGTTGCTAAAGAAGTACAAGAACAAGTTGGATATACATTTCAGTCTATGTTAGAACTAGGAGCAGGAAATGGTGGATTTGCAAGAGCGATGTCTAATTTGAATGTAAAGATGACTACAGTTGAGCTAGTACGAGAGTTAGTTATGTTTGCGAAAGAACATTCTACTAATGATATTGTTATTCACTGTGCTGACTTTTATAAAATTAATTTTGAAGAAAAGTTTGATGTCGTTACTTATTTGGATGGATTTGGTGTAGGAACGGATGCAGAACAATTATTTTTATTAAAACGCATCCATAGTTGGTTGAAAGATGATGGGTGTGCACTTATTGATATTTATCAACCTTTATATTGGGAAAAAGCAAATGGACAAGAAATGCCGATTTATTCTGCAATGCGAAAATATGAATATGATAGTGAAAATGCTAGAATGCTGGACCATTGGTGGGAAACAGATTCTTCAAATGATATTGTGACACAATCTTTACGTTGCTATACGGTAGATGAGATTAGCAATCTATGTGCTGAAGCTAGTTTAAGTATTGTAGGAATCTTCCCAGGTGGAGCATATGATTTTGAAAAACGGAAATATAAAGAATTGGCAACTTTAAATGAATGTTTGGCGTATCGAATTAAAGTAAAGAAGAGTAGGGATTAATCTCTACTATTTTTTTAATTTAGAAAATTCTTACTAAAACTATTGACTTTATAAATGGATTTTTAATACAATTGTATTTCGACTGAAAAATTAGAACGGACAGGAGGGAATCATCAAATGAACAACATTTTTGAAGAAGAGTTACAAAGGATGAAAGATACATTACGTACGATGGATGATCAATTAGAACAGCTCGAAAACATTCCGGTTTATTATGGAGATGATTTTAAAGAACAAATTCTAGAAAGTATGAGAGAATCTAATAGGCAGAATTTACGTATCGGTGTACAAGAACCGTACTTTGGAAGATTAGATTTTCAAGAGGACGGTAAGGAAGATGTTATGCCGATCTACATCGGTAAAGTAGGTGTTTCACATAAAGACACAATGAAACCAATTGTAATTGATTGGCGGGCACCTGTCGCAAGTATGTTTTATTCATTTACCGGTGGAGAAGAATTAGCATATTATCAATCGCCAGACGGATTAGTTGAAGGTGATGTCTATTTAAAGCGAAACATCTCTATTCGAAAAAGAGAACTAGAACGTGTTGTTGATACATATGTAAAAGGAAATAAAGATGTCTCGCATGCCGATGATTTTCTTCTATATCGATTAGGTGAGAATAAAGATAATAAACTAAAGGATATTGTTTCGACGATACAATCGGAGCAAAATGATATTATACGTGCGGAAAGAAACTTACCACTACTTATTCAAGGGGTTGCAGGGAGCGGAAAAACAACAATCGCTTTACATCGCCTTGCTTTTTTAATTTATGAATATCGTGAGCAGCTAGAAGCTGAGAGAATGATTGTATTCGCTCCAAATAGTCTGTTTTTAGATTATATTTCGAGTGTACTTCCTGAATTAGGTGTAGGGAATATTAGTCAAACAACATTTCCAGATTGGGCATTACGAACGTTAGATGATTCGGTGAAACTAAAGCAGACAGAAGAAAAATTGAAAGAAGCATTTTCTATTAATCGTGATGAAGAAAAGGTTATGCTCGGTAAATTGAAAGGCACGCTGGAATTTAAGTCCTTTATTGAAGAGAGAATGGTTCAATTTGAAAAAGAATTAGTACCAACAAGTGATTTTGAGGCATGGGACAAAGCTATTATTCCAGTGAAAGACATAAAAAAATGGATGCAAGTGGAATATAAACATTATCCATTAAAGAAAAGAAGAGAAAGATTAGTCGGCCGAATGAAGCGCTGGATTGAAATTGAACTAAAAAAGTATGGAGAAACAAACGAGAAGAAATTACTAAAAAAAGAAGCGACAAAGAGATTGAATACTTATATGAAGTTTTGGCCGAAAATGAGCTCACTTTCCATTTATAGTTCAATATTGAAAAGTAAAGAAATATTCGAAGTATTGCCTGAAGAACTTGTGAAAGAAACTGAAAAGAGTTGTCGTAAAAAAGAAGTGTATGTAGAAGATTTACCAGCTTTAATTTACATACATCACCACATAACAGGTATTGAAATCGGACAGAAATTCCATCACGTCGTTATTGATGAAGCGCAAGATTTCTCGCCATTCCAAGTTTATGTATTAAAAGAAATTACACTAGGTAACTCTTTCACTATATTAGGTGATTTATCTCAAGCAATTTATGATTATCAAGGGATTGAAGATTGGGGTGCTTTTAAGGAAGTATTCCAAGAAACAGGTTATTATGAACTGACGAGAAGTTATCGCTCTACAAAAGAAATTATTGAATTTGCGAACGAGATTATTAAAAATGCAGAAATTCCAGTTGGGCTCGCAACACCAGTTTTTCGTAGTGGTGAAGATGTTAAAGCAATCCAAACAGAAGATCAATTTAATGAGATAATGAAGACGTTAAAGCATCTACAAAATGAAGATGTGAAAACAATTGCGGTAATAGGAAGAACAGACGATGAATGCCGCGATATATATGAGAAATTAACAAATGCAGGACTGGCTGTAAACGTCATAGAAGCAGATCAAAGTAAATATGAAGGTGGTATTTCAGTAGTACCTGTATACTTGGCGAAAGGGCTAGAATTTGATGCGGTTCTACTAATTGACGTTGATGAAGAACATTACAAAAATACAAAACACGATGCGAAGTTATTGTACGTCGGATGTACAAGGTCGCTTCATGATTTATGGATTTTCCATAGCGGAGAAGCATCGCCTTTAATTAAAGGATTAAAATAAATACTAAAAACAAGAGGCATTTCTAAAAACAAAAGGAAGAACCTCTTGTTTTTCTATATAAAGACATGGAGAGAAAAAAACTATGATTACAAAGGTAATAATAAAAAGAAATTGGGAAATCGCAAAGGTAAATGGAGAAATTAATGAAGCTTCACTAAAAGAGGAGGGATTTATTCATTGTTCATTTTTAAAACAAGCTTTAAAAGTTGCTGAAAAACATTTTAGTCATGAAGAAGATGTTTTATTACTGACAATTGATCCATCCTTAATAAAAGCAGAAATAAAATATGAACTTGCTTCTAACGGTCAAGAATATCCGCATGTATATGGTGTAATTCATATTGATGCGATTGTAGATGTTACCTCATTGCGATCGAGATAAAATTTTATAAAATACCCCAGAACGAAATTTTGTGCTAACTTGTAACAAAATTTCGTTCTGGGGAGCAACTAATCCTATTACCTGATTTGAAATTAAAAATATAAACCTTTGCCTACTGGCTGAACAGTTTCTAGCACAGTATCAACCATTTCCTCATTAATTAGGGTTCTTATGATCCAAGCTGAGAGATCTTTAGCAGCAAAACAACCCGCAGCAGTCGAGATATTTCCTTCGTTTACGAAACTTTGTTCAATAACATCTACATCAAATTCTTTAAGCTGTTCTACTACGGATGGATATGTAGTTGCTTTTTTTCCAGTTAACAATTTTTTAGCTCCTAGTAGTAGTGACCCAGAACACATAGATCCTATTAATTGTTTTTGAGGGTCTACATGAATGCTATTTATATACTCTTGATTTTTATATAAATCTTGTACACCCTTTCCACTTGCAAATATTACAGCGTCAGCATAAGGGATGTCAGATATACTTCCTGTCATAGGAATATGTAAGCCGGACATGGATATATGAGTTTTTTTCGTTCCTAATAGTTGGACATTCCAATCAGAAATACCGCCAACTAAACGTACACGATTTAATAAATCCCATGGCAGAAAAACATCTATATCAGTAAAGTTATCGAAACAGACTATTGCAATTTTCATTTTCTTCACCCCGTAATTATAATATTTAAAATATTATAATTATAACAATTTCAACTGGCGGTATCGAGAATAAAATTATTAATAAATGGGTATCGCTCCATCGCATCAAGTTAAAAAAATGTATCAGTAAAATGAAAAAAACGCTATTTTTTTGTAGAAATATACAGGAAGGGTAACGTTTTTGATAAGGTTTCATTGATTTCTTAGGAATTACAGCAACATATGCCAGCACACGCCTGAAGTAGTTAGCTAAAAAGCACAAAATATATAGTTTGTGCTTTTTTATTATCTATTTTTTGGTAATTAATTATTGTTTTTATCACATTAATACTGTATGATACATAGTATAAAACACATACTGTATGACATATAGTAATGAAAATGAGGTGAGTGAATGGATGCTTTATTAAATTCGTTAATTACTGAACTAAGAAGAGGAACCTTAACATTAGCAGTTTTAAGCCAGTTAAGAGCGCCGCAGTATGGGTATTCACTTGTCCAATTATTGGAGCAATCAGGGATTACAATCGATCAAAGCACTTTATATCCACTACTTCGCCGATTAGAAAAGCAGGAGCTAGTGACGAGTAGTTGGGATAAAACAGAGAGTAGACCGCGTAAGTATTATGTTTTAAGTGAATACGGATTAGAGATATTTTTGCAGTTGAAAAAGGAATGGATAAAAGATTCTAAGGAACTTTATAACTTATTAAAGGAGGAGGACAAGAATGAATTTGATTGATATTTATGTCGAGGAAGTAGCGAAGAGATTACCTGAAAAAAATCGTGAAGATATTATTCTTGAATTACGGTCAACAATCGAGGATATGTTACCTGATGATTATAATGAAAATGATGAAAAAAGAGTTCTTGAAAAATTGGGGAGTCCAGTTTCATTGGCAAATGGGTACTTGGATAGACCGATGCATTTAATTGGACCACGTTATTTTGATGTATATACGACATTATTAAAAATGATTATACCGATTGCAGCTGTTATCGCACTCATTGCAATGGTTGCAGAAAATTTTGTTGGATATAATGGTGAGCAAGCGGTATTAAATGTTATTTTAAATGTGATAGGTAAAGGAATTGGGGAAATTATCGAAGTAGGCCTCCATGTATTTTTCTGGTTGACACTTGTATTTGCAATTTTAGAAAGAACTGATAAAGACAAAGGTACTCAACCGTTGACGACAAGTTTAAAAAAATGGACGCCTGATGATTTGAAAAATACTTCGTATGTTCCAAAGAAAAAGTCGATCTCAAAGTTCGAAGTATTTGGCGGGTTAATGTGGACGGCAATATGGGCAACACTTTATTTTTATGCGAACCATCTTGTAGGTGTATATCATGGTACAGAAAGCGGATTGAAGTTTGTCGCGCCAACCTTTAATCAAGATGTGTTACTTCAGTATTGGCCAATTGTTGTAATTATGGTTGTGTTTGAAATAGGTATATCTCTTTATAAGTTAGTACAAGGACAATGGACGAAAAAGTTGGCAATCGGGAATGCTATCCTTCAAATAGTTGGAACAATAGTATTCATTGTAATCGTAGTAAATCCGCATTTATTTAATGAAGGATTTATTACGTATGTGGCAAATGTGTTTACTACTTCTCCAGAGGAATTTAAAAATTGGTTAATTAGTGGAGGTATTATCATTTACATTTTGTCTGCTGCGTTAAATATATTTGATGGTTTCCG
Organism: Bacillus sp. CH140a_4T; assembly: GCF_008923725.1. GTDB lineage: Bacteria > Bacillota > Bacilli > Bacillales > Bacillaceae_G > Bacillus_A. The sequence goes on along the minus strand of NZ_WBPF01000005.1, from coordinate 197,477 downwards.
AAAAGCTCGTATTCGTATATAGGAGTGAAATTAGAGGAAAGGAAGAAAGCGATGATAAGGGAAGCAAGGAAACAAGATGTAACATACATTTTAGATATTTATAATGATGCTATATTGTATACAACGGCCGTATATACGTATAAACCTGTAACCCTTGAAAATAGAATAAACTGGTATGAACAAAAAAAGACTGAAGGTTATCCAATTTTAGTATATGAACTAGATAATAAAATAGTAGGATTTGCGACATTTGGTCCGTTTAGAACTTGGCCTGCCTATAAATATTCAATTGAGCATTCTGTGTACGTTCATAAGGAATATAGAAAGAATGGGATAGGAACTTCTTTAATGAAAGCATTGATTGCAATGGCAAAAGAAAGGGAATATATGACTTTAATTGCTGGAATTGATGCACATAATGAGAAAAGTATTGCCTTACATGAAAACTATGGATTTATTCATGCAGGGACAATCAAAAAGGCTGGTTATAAGTTTAATAGGTGGTTAGATTTAGCTTTTTATCAATTGGAGCTTAATGGTCCTAAAACACCTACGGAAGAGTAGATGTTTGCGTTATGTGTATTATTTATTTTAGAAAGGTAGCATGGGAAAATTTCATGCTATCTTTTTTATTGTATGCATAAATACCTAATAACAAAAAAGGTTTTTAATATTCTATATCGAATTTTGAGAAGATGATAAAACTATATAAAAAGAGGTGCGAATATGCAGACTGTCATTGAAAAAATAAAAGAAATACAATCTGGTCAAGTTGGAGTAATTGTGTACTCAACAAAATATGAAAATATAATTGCCTCCTATAATAATGAACTGCATGTCCCTTTAGCATCAGCAGTAAAAGTGGCAATTGGATTTGCAGTAGCAAACATGGTAAAAGAGAAACAAATTAGTTGGGATCATATACTTCACCAAATTAAATTTGATCCGAAAGAAGATAGTGCACAATTATATCCGCATGTGCAAGGGAGAGATACATTATCACTTAGTAAAGCAGTTGAAGTGATGATAGCGTGTCATGACAGTTTTATTGCAAAGTCGATTGTAATGCACTGTGGAGGATGGAACGCTATTAGAAAGTATGTTTCAACGTACTTCCCTAACATATATGTTCAAGAAAACCCTAGAGATGAACAAAATGTTGGAGAGCTAAATGAAGTACATTCACTTTTAGTACAGGTTTTTCGTGGTTATAAAAGTGAGCCAGAATTATGGGAACCAATAATAAATGGAATGCTAAGGCAGCAAGGAGAATATGAGGGCATACCGCACAATCATTTAGCCCATATGACAGGTGGATTGCCAAAAGCTATAATAAATATTGGTATACTAGGAGTATTTAATGAATTTCCACTTCTTTATGTTATTGGGGGGGAAGATTTACCGAATCGAAGTGAAAATAAAGAAATAGATGAAGTTTTTGCAGTAGCATTGAAATACATATATGAAGAATATAGTAAAAGCATGTAAGGGGTGAGTGATTGAAACATTGGCTTTTCATGCTTTGTTACTTGTGGTGGTTTCGTATTTATTAGTTTATTAAAAAAGAAAAAAAGATAGCTTACTAAGTTGAAAGGAAGAAATATATGAAACAAATAGAGAATGGTACTCGCGCTGAAGGAGAATACATAAAAAATAAAGTAATTCAATATAACATGTCTATTTTATCAGATGAAGTAAAACAGCAGATGGAACAAGTAAGTTTTGTAGTGAAAGATGAGAATGGGAAAATCTTTGGCGGGGTAACAGGAACGATGTATTTTTATCATCTGAATATTGATTTTTTATGGGTTGATGATTCAGTTCGTCATGATGGTTATGGTAGTCAACTGCTACATAAAATCGAAGATATTGCGAAGGAAAAAGGTTGTAGATTAATATTATTAGATTCATTTAGTTTTCAAGCGCCAGAATTTTATAAAAAGCATGGCTATCAAGAATATGGTGTTGTTGAAGATCATCCTAAAGGACATAGTCAACACTTTTTAGAGAAAAGATTATAGGAATCGTCTTTTTGTTCTACAAGAAAAGTGGGTTTTAAAAGCATCACCAACAAGGTGATGCTTTTTTAGTTTATAGTAACTAATCATTTTGATGCAATGTTGGGAATGAAAAGTACGATTCGTATAACAATGATTTTCTTTTTTTATGGAAATGAGTTACTGTCTTTGTAGATGACAATTGTCGTAATTACTATATGAACTAACAATAACTGTTGAATTTTTAGAAGGGGAAGAGCAAGAAGACGAGCTCTGAATATAATAATGATAAAGGAGGTGTTATGCAATGGGTTATATTGTAGATATTTCGAAATGGAACGGTAACATTAATTGGGATGTAGCAGCTCCACAACTAGATTTCGTAATCGCTAGAGTACAGGATGGTTCAAATTATGTAGACCCTTTATATAAAGATTACGCCCAAGCAATGAAAACTAGAAATATTCCTTTCGGTAACTATGCATTTTGCCGCTTTATTTCAATTGCTGATGCGAAGAAGGAAGCACAAGATTTCTGGAATCGTGGTGATAAGAGAGCTACAGTTTGGGTTGCTGATGTAGAAGTGAAAACAATGGATGATATGAAAGCTGGTACACAAGCATTTATCGATGAATTACACCGACTAGGTGCTAAAAAAGTTGGATTATATGTAGGCCATCATATGTATGGACCTTTCGGTATGGCAAACGTAAAAAGTGATTTTGTATGGATTCCTAGATATGGCGGTAATAGACCAGCATATCCTTGTGATATTTGGCAATACACTGAGACAGGTAATGTACCAGGGATCGGTAAATGTGATTTAAACCAATTGATAGGAAATAAGCCACTTTCTTGGTTTACTGAATCGGTACCAAAACAAGAAAATATACAAGCGCAAGTTTCTAAACAAAATATCATTCAAACTGGAGCCTTTTCACCTTATGAAACTCCAGATGTTATGGGGGCGTTAACTTCTTTAAAAATGACTGCTACTTTCATTTTACAATCAGATGGCTTAACGTATTTTATTTCCGATCCAACTAGCGATGCACAATTAAACGGTATGAAAGGTTGGCTTGATCGGAAAGGCTGGTGGTATGAAGTTAAATAATAAAAAATAACTAGCTTATGTATGCAAAAAAAGAGCCATCCAACAGGAGGGCTCTTTTTTCTATTCAAATAGCTTATTCATTAAATCTTGGATTTCATGTCTTCTTTTATCTGTTTCGTTCTTATCAATTGTATACGTATCATCCTCGATTATAAGAACATCACCTTCTTTTGCAGTAGAGGGTAGTTTGGATTTAGGTACATCAATTGTTACGTTATTTACTTCAATAACTGCTAGTTCACCTTCAAAACGGTCAATAATACCTTTTTTCATAATTATCTCTCCGTTCTTACAGAAATGTTTGAACCGTCACTATTAATAACTACAGTTCCATTTAAATCGGTTCTATATACATTAACAGACATTGCATTTAACTTTGCTAAAGTTTCCTGTGTAGGATGACCATAGCGGTTACCTGCACCAGCACTGATCACAGCGATACTTGGTTTCACTGCATCTAAAAATGGCTGAGAAGAAGATGTCTTACTTCCGTGATGGCCAGGTTTTAATACATCAGATTTTAGGTTGGAACCATGTGTTGCAACCATATCTTTCTCACTTTTAGATTCAGCATCACCAGTAAATAAGAAAGATTTGCTTCCATGTGTTACTTTTAATACAGCACTCCACTCATTTAGATCGTTACCGTATTCTTTCACGGGAGCTAAAAATTGTGAGTTTAAACCGTTGATTGGTAAAGTTACTCCAGCTTTTGCTTCTTTAATTGTTAATCCTTTGTTAGCTACTGCAGTTAGGAAGTCTTTAAACGTTTGAGTTGTATGGCTTACTTTAGGTGCATATACGTTTTTTACATTCATAGCATAAAGTACTTCATCTAATCCACCTACATGATCAGCATCAGGGTGAGTAGCGATCATATAATCAATAGATTGGTATCCTAATCCTTTTAGATAATTTGCTACTACTTTACCTTTTCCGTTGTTACCAGCGTCAATAAGGATCGTTTCTCCACTAGGAGATTTAATAAAAGTAGCATCACCTTGTCCAACATCAATATAATGAACCTCTATGTTACCTTTAGGCTTAGGAAGAGCTGGGCGGAAATTTGGTTCTAATACACGAGCTAAGAATGCAGCGAATTGCTCACGAGTTACTTTGACATCTGGACCAAATGTACCATCAGGAAATCCAGCAGTGATATTATTTTGAGCTAAAATTTTGACATAATTGTAACCCCAGTGATTAGATGGAACATCAGGGAAATTCACAGCGGCACCTGTAGGTTTCAAATCAAAAGTTTTAACAAGAACTACTGCCATTTCCGCACGTGATAATGAGCGATCCGGGAAGTAGTTTGTTTCACGTTGTACAATGTTGTTGTGTGCTAACTTATGTACAGAATCGTAATAATAGATACCTTTAGTTACATCAGAAAAAATATGATTATAACTAGATGGCTTTTCTAATCTTAAGGATAAATCTAGCATTAAGGCCATTTGCCCACGCGTTACATTATCACTTGGCTTAAAATATCCTTCTGGCGTACCATTAATAATACCTTTATCCGATAAATAGTTAATTTCTTTAATTGCCCAATGATTAGATTGGACATCAGGAAAAGCTTTAGCACTTGTAAAATTAGGGATGAATAACGATAAGATTATGACAAATGCTGTTAGTAATAAACTAAACTTTTTCAAAAAATCGCCTCACTTTGTGTATTTTTTACCTAATTAACTTTACCAGTTCTTGAAAGAAATTCAAGTTTTCATAGTTAAATAGTATATGAGAAATGTTTTTGGTATTATATTCACTAGTTTTCTTTTATTCTGTATATTTAATATGAGGAATGTAAAGGGAGGAGTAACGATTGCAATTGTAAAATTGATATTATAAATTAATCTTATGAAGGTTTTAATAACAGTTTGAATTCTATAGTTTTTATATTGAAAGAAGTAAAACAAGACAAAATAAATATAATGAGCAATTTGATGGGAGAAAGAAAATGTACACGTATAAATTGCAACATGAACAACCAATCTGCGTAGAAAAAATAAAAAAGCTTTACGACTCTGTCGGTTGGTGGTCAGAAAGAAAAGAAATCGATATGCAAAAAATGTTAAAGAATAGTATAGCGATTGGGGTATGGGAAGAAAATGAATTAATCGGATTTGCTAGAGTTGTTTCTGACGGTGTTTTTCGAGCGTACATAGAAGATGTTGTTGTACATGAAAGTGTAAGAAATAAAGGCATTGGAGAGAAAATGCTAACAATATTACTTCAAGAAATATCTCATGTTCATATTGTTAGTTTATTTTGCGGAGAGAAATTAATAAAGTTTTATGGTGAACAGCAATTTCATGCGACGAAACAAATTGTAATGCATCGTAATCAAATCGTGAAAGAATAAGAGGTGCCAATTAAAATGGATGCAACTAGAACATATTGTTTATCAAAAAGAAAAGCGACTGAAGACTCTCCTGATGGTTGGAATGCAACATGTATGAGGCTTAATAATAAAATATTTGCGATAGTAAACCATGAAGAAGGAGAAAAAGCTGCGATTACATTAAAATGTGATCCAGAACTCGCACTAAGATTAAGAGAAGAGTATTCAGAGACAATCATTCCGGGGTATCATATGAATAAAAAACATTGGAATACAGTGTATATACATAAAGATGTAGAGCAGGAGCAAATTAATAAGATGATTGATTGGTCATATGATTTAGTTCTACAGTCATTTTCAAAGAAAAAGCAGCAAGAGTTATTAGATTAGTATGTATAAGGGGTGGATGATTTGAAAGACAGGGTCAAAGTTACATATGATAAATTAGCGAGTACATATAAAGAAAACCTAGATGTGGCCAATCCATATAACAGCTATTACGAAAGGCCAGCGATGATGGAGATGATTCCAAAGAATTTAGAAGGGAAGAGTATATTAGATGCTGGATGTGCAGCTGGGTGGTATACTTCTCAATTTGTAGAAAGAGGAGCAAACGTTACTGCAATTGACGTAAGTTCTGAAATGGTGAAATATGCAAAGGAAAGTACGGGCAATAAAGCAACGTTTCTTTGTCATGATTTGCAAGAAGTATTACCATTTGAAGATAATACTTTTGATGTTATTGTAAGTTCATTAACGCTGCATTACTTAGAAGATTGGAATAAAGTATTTCAGGAGTTTCATCGAGTATTGAAGCCAGGTGGTGAATTTATTTACTCCATACATCATCCTTTTATGGATTTTACAAAGTTTACTAGTAAAAATTATTTCGAAAAACATTTATTGGTAGATACTTGGGTTAAACCAAATATTACAATAGAGGTTAGCTTTTTTAGAAGGTCACTCCAAGACATAATTAATGAAACAACAAATTATTTTGTGATTGAAAAAATGGTGGAACCGAGGCCAGTTGAAAAGATGAGAGAAGTAAACGAAAAATCATATCATTACCTAAATACAAGTCCACATTTTCTTATTATAAAAGCCATTAAAAAATAGGTAGTAAAAGAATTATATTTTACTACCTATTTACAATTTCAAATTACATATTAGGAGATCTTGTAATGAAAACGAAACGAAATAGATTATTATATGCGCTATTTACTGTAGTTATAATTATGTTAGGTCTTTGTTCTAGGAAATTTGCATTTGCTTTACCTCATTTACTAAATGAGTACTTAGGCGATGCTTTATGGGCACTTATGATTTTTACAGGGTTCGGATTTTTATTTCCTAAAATAGAAACGAAGAGAGTCGCTTTTATTAGTTTGTTATTTTGCTACGGGATTGAAGTGAGCCAATTGTATCATGCTGAATGGATAGATAGCATTCGTGCAACGACTTTAGGTGGACTCGTATTAGGTTACGGATTTTTGTGGAGTGATATAGTGGTTTATACAATTGGTGTTGGGATTGGAATGTTTTGTGAGTTTATGTTACGAAAAAAATAAAAGATTTAAAAAGGGGTATTTATGAAAAAAATAATATTAATAGGTTCTGGTGGTTCAGGAAAATCTACATTAGCAAAACAGTTAGGAAATAAATTAAATATTAAAGTGCATCATCTTGATGCGTTATTTTGGAAACCGAATTGGGAAGGTGTACCGAAAGAAGAGCAAAGAAAGGTTCAAAATGAATTAGTTAAAGAAGATGAGTGGATTATTGATGGGAATTATGGCGGGACAATGGATATAAGAATTAACGCAGCTGATACAATTATCTTTCTTGATATTCATAGAACAATATGTATTTATCGTGCTTTTAAAAGAGTTGTACAATATCGGAATAAAACAAGGCCGGATATGGGGGCTGGATGTGAAGAAAGGTTTGACTTGCAATTTTTCAAATGGATATGGGAATACCCTAAAACGAAACGACCTTCAATTTTAAAGCGGCTAAATCAATTGAGTAAAGATAAAGGTGTTATTATTTTAAAATCTTCAAATGAAGTAAGACTATTTTTAGAGAAGTACGATACTATAAATAGTTAGATTATAAAAAGAAATAACATGGGGGGATAGAATAGATTCATTGACCCGGTTAATTCTATAATGATGAAAAATTTATATTTATAGGTCAGTAATAAATGGAAGATTATACATGAGAAGAGTGTCTATATGAAATGATATAGACACTCTTCTTTTATATGAAGCGGAGAATTCGTTGTTTTAAAATGTTAAATATTCTGTTTTATAAATTCGGACCATAGTTTTACGTGTTACTAATGTTTTCATCATTTCTGCACAACTTCTGCACATGCTTTAATGGTTTCTATGTCATGATATATTCATCAAGTGAAATATTTCACAAGAAATGAAATATATTTTCACTGCGATGTATGCATAATTAACACATACATCGATACAAGTTTGTCTCTTGTTATTCTTTTACATCGAAGCCCACATTGCACTACAAAGTATAACAAGAAGGGGACAGGAATATGAATAATCGATTATTAAAACAACTACAAAACATGAAAATGAACAAAAAAAGTCTAGGAGCTGTTGCATTAACAGCCGGAATTATTGGCTCGACACTTATTCCTCAAAATGCATACGCGCACGGTTTTGTTGAAAAGCCTGGCAGCCGATCTGCTTTATGTAGTCCAACTTATGGCGCACTAAATGTAAACTGCGGAAGTGTTATGTATGAACCGCAAAGCTTAGAAGCACCAAAAGGATTCCCGCAAGGTGGCCCAGTTGATGGACAAATCGCTTCTGCAGGCGGAAAATTTGGTGGTATTTTAGATCAACAAACTGAAAATCGTTGGTTTAAAAATACAATCACAGGCGGAGAAAATAGTTTTACTTGGAAATATACAGCGCCTCACTTAACGAGTAAATGGCATTACTATATTACCAAAAAAGGATGGAACTCAAATACAGCGCTTACAAGAGCGGATTTTGAACCAATTGGAACTGTACAACATGATGGTTCTGCAGCCTCAAATCATTTAACTCACAAAGTTAATGTACCTACTGATAGAAGTGGATACCATGTGATTTTAGCAGTATGGGATGTAGCTGATACAGCAAATGCATTCTATAATGTAATTGATGTTAATCTTATCAATGATGTGAAACCAGATATAGAAGCTCCAAGTAGTCCAAATGGAATTCAGGCACAAAAAGTAACAGCGAATAGTATAGAACTAACATGGAACCCTTCTACGGATAATATAGGGGTAAAAGGATATCAAATCTTCCGTAACGGAGAGATGATTGACACAGTACCAGGAACTCATTTTATTGATAAAAAATTAAAACCAAGTACAGACTATTCATATACTGTAAAAGCAATTGACGCCGCTGGAAATGTTTCGAAAGAAAGTGCAGCGCTTACAGTAAAAACAACAGTTGAGGCTCCTGATACAGAAGCACCAACACAACCAAAAGGATTACATAGTATGGGAACGACAGCGTCAAGTGTAGATTTAATGTGGAGTCCATCTGATGATAATATTGGTGTAGACCATTACGATATTTATAGAGAAACAGAAGGATCAATGAAAAAGATTGCAACATCCAATACGACTTCTTATAAGGATAAAAATTTACTGCCTAATACTACTTATAAATATGTAGTGAAAGCTGTTGATGTAGCTGGAAATGAATCTGTAAAAAGTGATATATTTAAAATTACTACAAAAACTGAAAGCGCTTCATATGAAGAGTGGGATGCAAAGAAAGCATATGAAAAGGGAGATAGAGTTCTACACGAAGGAAAAGTATATGAAGCAGTCCAGAGCTATCAAGGAAATGGGGATCCAAATTGGATTTATGCTTTATCATTATGGAAAACAGTGTAAGCTATACTTAAGTATGAACTGAGAGATAATGGGCTTTGATGCAAAAAGAAATCTTGAGAATTCACTTTTCTATTAATATAAAATGGTAGTATATGAATACATAAAATAGTTTCATATACTACCATTTTTATTATGATAATACTTTCGTCATAAGAACGTGCGGAATACCGTCTTCCATAAATACATTAGAAGAAGTTTGATAACCTAATTTTTTATAAAATCCTTCAGCTTGTGTTTGACCGTGTAGTTTTACTTTTGTAGTTTCTTTGTCACAAGCTATTTCTTCCAACGCTTGAATTATTACTTTTCCTAATCCATATTTACGATAGTCTTTTAAAATACAAATTCGCTCTAATTTTCCTGCGCCGTTAACAAACCGTATACGACCTGTACCTACAGGAAGTTCATTATAATAAACTAAAATATGTTTACATGCCTCACCGATTTCATCGAATGTATCAAATTCATCTTCAAGAGGGACATTTTGTTCTTTTACAAATACTTCTTTTCGAATATGAAAGGCAGTTTCTAAATCTGTAAGTTCTATTATGAGTTTGGAGTGCAAATTGTTCAGCCCTTTCTGGTGTGATATATGCTTTTGTTTACATAGTATATCATAATGATACGCAATAAAGAGAAAATATAAAAAGCTGACTGTAAGAGTCAGCCTTCATTATAATTCCTTTATCCCATTTTTTGTTCCAATAATCGCCTTATTAGTCATATTAATAAACAATCCTGTTTCAACTACACCTGTAATCATTTTTAATTGCGTGTGTACATTGGCAGGATTCGTTATGTTATGAGGGAATACACAATCAATAATTACATTATTGTTATCGGTAATAAACGTTTCATTATTTTTTAAACGTAACGTTGTTTGACAACCTAAAGATTGAATTTTCCTTTTCGTTTGTTTCCATGAAAAAGGTATAATTTCAACAGGTAATGGGAAAGTACCTAAATGTGTTACAAGTTTCGATTCATCAGCAATAATAATTAATTCTTTGGAGGAAGTGGCAACGATTTTTTCACGAAGTAATGCGCCGCCACCACCTTTTATAAGTTGTAAATTTGAATCAATTTCATCTGCACCATCGATTGTGAGATCGAGTATATCAATTTCATTTAAGGAGATTAATGGAATGGATAGTTGTTTAGCTAATACTTCCGTTTCTTTTGACGTTGGTACAGCTTGAAATAATAAGCCTTCTTTTACACGCTCACCTAATTTTTGTATCGTCCAATATACAGTAGAACCTGTACCAAGTCCAACTTTCATCCCATCTTTTACAAAGTTAGCAGCATATTCACCTGCGAGCTGTTTGAAATTCAGCATATTATTCTGCTGGACGTGGGCCTGCATCAAGACCTGAATTTTCTACTGTAAGTATAGGACGAACGACTATATCTTTATGTACGTGCATTTGGCATGATAAACGTAAGTGATCTTCAATTCCTTTTTCCGTAATCGCATTTTTTTCATCAGAATTTGCTTCACAAAACTCACCTGCGATTATTTCAACTCTACAAGTTGTGCAGCGGGCTTTCCCGCCGCAGCGATGGAGAATGTTTATACCGTTATCTTCAATCGCTAATACTAACTTTGTGCCTTCTTTTACATCAAAAGTTCCCGCACCTTCAATTGTTAATTTTGGCAAATTTGTTCCTCCTCACGTAAAATTGTACATAACATATTTATGACCGCGAATTATTGAACATAAACATAATTTTTTTATATGCCCCGTAACTTTTTTGTTTGTTGAATCGTTAATTAAGTAAGCGCTGAAAAGGAGTGGTTATTTTGTGCACAAAAGTAACTCATATTTTCAAGAATCATATCGATATAAATCATTCAAATATAAACTTTTTAATTGAGCAATATGGAGAGTTGAAAAGGTATTGTACATTTTTAACGAAAAATAAATGGGACGGTGAAGATCTCGCCCAAGAAACAATTTGTAAAGTTCTTCAAAAATATAGTAATAAAGATATTTGTATGACGCTTGTATATAAAATAGCTCGAAATCGTTGGATAGATCAGATGAAATCAAAATCAGTTCATGAAAAAATAAAGGAACAAATTACTTTTGAAGAACCACAGGAGAACATTGCAGATTTGCATGAAATGGTAGGGAGAGTATTATCGTCACTCAATGTACAGCAGTCCACAATTTTGTTATTAAAAGATGTTTTTCAATATAGTATCGCTGATATTGCTAAAGTATGTTCCGTATCGGAAGGTGCAGTGAAAGCTTCTTTATTTCGAAGTAGAAATAGGCTAAAAACTGTAAGTGAAGAAGGGATTGAGATAGTCGAATTCACAGATGATATTGAAGTTGTAGTAACGTCTATACGTGAGGAAAAGCCAGAATTGTTAAGAAAGCTTCTTCCGACAATAGATTTTACTAAGTTACCATCTACACAGCCAGTCTTATTATTTAATGCAAAAAATCCTTCTTCCTACAGTTGTATGCTTTGCGTTGCATAACAATTATTGGAGGGATATAAAATGACCGCAATTCCATATGTAGTAGAACAAACGAAATTAGGAGAACGTTCCTATGATATATATTCACGGTTATTAAAAGACCGCATAATTATTATCGGTTCAGAAATTAATGATCAAGTAGCGAGTAGTGTCGTAGCTCAATTATTATTTTTAGAAGCGGAAGATGCAGAGAAAGATATATTTTTATACATTAATAGCCCAGGCGGATCAACGACAGCAGGTTTTGCCATATTAGATACGATGAATCTCATTAAACCAGATGTACAAACGCTATGCATGGGATTTGCAGCATCATTTGGTGCATTGTTATTATTATCAGGTGCAAAAGGAAAACGGTTTGCACTCCCTAACAGTGAAATTATGATTCATCAACCGCTTGGTGGTGCAAAGGGGCAGGCGACGGAAATTGAAATCACAGCCAAAAGGATATTGAAGTTAAAGCATGATATTAATAAAATGATTGCAGAAAAAACGGGGCAACCAATTGACAGAGTAGCACATGATACAGAAAGAGATTATTTTATGACTGCAGCAGAAGCGAAAGAATATGGGATAGTAGATGATGTTGTTACGAAAAAATAAGATAAACAGGCTAGTGGATATGTTAATCCTCTAGCCTGTTTTATTAATCATTTACCCATTCATCAACTAGCGCTTGATTCTTTTTAATCCATTTTCGCGAGGCTTCTTCGGGATCTTTCGTTTTATTTAACTCGACCATTAATGTACCAAGCTGTTCATCGTTCATTTTCCATTTGTCAAAGTATTTTATGATATCCGGATGATCTTTTTCGAAACCTTTACGAACAGAGTAATAAATGTCATCTTTTTCACCATATACTTTCTTAGGGTCTTTTAAATATTTTAAGTCAAATTCTGAAAAGCCCCAATGAGGATTCCAAAGCGTAACAGCGATTGGTTTCTTTTTCGTATATGCTTTCTTTAATTCACTCATCATCGCAGCTTCGGAAGATTGGACAAGTTTTAGTTTAATATCATATTCTTTCATTGCTTTATTCGTTAAATTCATAAGACTACTACCGGGTTCGATACCGACAATTTTATTGTCTAGTTCATCTTTATGGGCATTTAAATCTTCGATACTGTTTATGTTTTTCACATAAGAAGGGACGACTAGGCCAAGTCCAGTACCTTCATACCATTTTGATTTTAAGACAATATCATCTTTATAACGATTGTTTAGTGGTTTATCCGTAACGGGTAGCCACACCTCTAAATTAGCATCAACATCACCGCGAGCAACGCCAGTCCAAATTGCCGCTTTTTCTAAATACATGAGCTCAACTTTATAGCCTTTTTGTTCTAATAGAACTTTCCACATGTTTGCTGTTGCAATATTTTCTTTCCAGCTTGTTACACCAAGTTTAATTTTTCCTTTCGAATTTGCATTTGTTGCATTACATGAAGTGAAAATCATAGTAATAAATAATGCAAGGCATATAAACCAAATTTTCTTTCGCATCGAAAACCTCCTAAGAAGCATTTGCCTCTTTAAATAAATGTATAAGTAAGCATTCTTATTATGAACGGAAACGAGAATTTTAAAGAAAGCTTATGAATGTAATTTTTATGTAATATTTCTTTGCAAAATCGCAACACTAAGTGAATAGATGGGTAGAAAAGGAGTAGTGACATGGATAATACAAAGGTGCGTGTTGAAAACGTAACAAAAGTATTTGGGAAACATCCGCAAAGAGCGCTTACCTTATTAAAAGAAGGAAAAAGCAAATCGGAAATTTTGAAAGAGACAGGAATGAATGTTGGTGTAAAAAAGGCAACATTTGAAGTATACACTGGAGAGATTTTCGTTATTATGGGTTTGTCTGGTAGTGGGAAATCTACGTTAGTTCGTATGTTAAATCAATTAATTAGACCAACAGCGGGACATATATACATAGATGGTGAAGACATCGCAACGATGGGAAAAGAAGAGCTACGAAGAGTGAGAAGAACGAAGATGAGCATGGTCTTTCAGAAATTCGCTCTATTCCCGCATCGTACTGTTTTGCAAAATGTTGCATATGGATTAGAAATACAAGGAGTTCCAGTAGAGGAACGAGAGAGAAAAGCGTTAGAGTCTTTGAAATTAGTTGGATTAGACCATCATAAAGATAATTATCCAAGTCAACTTAGTGGTGGTATGCAGCAGCGTGTCGGCATTGCGAGAGCGCTTACGAATGACCCAGATGTTTTACTTATGGATGAGTCATTTAGTGCATTAGATCCACTGATTCGAAAAGAAATGCAAGATGAGCTGTTAGAGTTACAAGATAAAATGGAAAAAACAATTATTTTTATTACGCATGATTTAGATGAAGCTCTTCGGATTGGTGATCGAATTGCGCTAATGAAAGATGGAGAAGTTGTCCAAATTGGAACGCCGGAAGAAATTATGATGAGTCCTGCCAATGAATTTGTAGAGAAGTTCGTGGCAGATGTGAATTTAGGAAAAGTAATTACGGCGGAATCTATATTAAAACGACCGGAGACTTTATTAATTGATCGTGGACCACGTGTAGCACTTCAAATTATGAGGAACGCCGGCGTTTCAACTGTATATGTTGTTAACAAAAAGTATGAGTTTTTAGGTATATTAACTGCGGATGATGCAAGTAAAGCCGTTCAAAAACAGTGGCCAATTGCCGATTTATTACTTACCGATATCCCGCACGTGTATGTAGACACTTTACTTGAAGAAACGTATGCAAAAATGGCAGAGATGAAATATCCGTTACCAGTAATTGATGAGAAGAAAAGGCTGAGAGGAATTATTAAACGTGAAAGTGTCATTCAAGCTCTTGCAGGTAACATTGAGGAAGAGGTGAAAGACGATGAATAATATACCACGTATTCCTTTAGGGGAATGGGTCGACTCATTTGTTGCAAGTTTATATGAGAACTTTGAAGGCTTATTCCGAGGGTTCTCTTATATTATCGGCGGATTCGTTGATTTACTCACTAATTTTTTAATAATAATACCAGCTATATTGATGATTATTATCCTTTGTTTCCTTATTTGGTACACAACGAGAAAAGTATCTTTAGTTATTTTTACATTAATCGGTTTATTATTTATTTTGAATATTAACTACTGGGCACAAACGATGCAAACATTAGCACTTGTACTTACGTCTGTTATTATTTCAATTATTGTCGGGATTCCAATTGGTATTTTAGCATCTCAAAATGAACGTTTCTCAAAAATTTTAAAACCGACATTAGATTTTATGCAAACAATGCCGGCATTCGTATATCTTATCCCTGCGATTACATTTTTCGGAGTAGGTGTAGTACCTGGGATTATTGCATCAGTAATCTTTGCAATGCCGCCGACAATTCGTTTTACTGACTTAGGAATTAGACAAGTTCCAGAAGATTTAATAGAAGCAGCGAATGCGTTTGGCTCTACCGCATCACAAAAATTATTTAAAGTACAATTACCACTCGCAACTGGAACAATCATGGCTGGTGTGAACCAAAGTATTATGCTTTCTTTATCAATGGTAGTAACGGCATCGCTTGTAGGAGCACCGGGACTTGGCGTCGATGTATATCGTTCTGTAACACAAGTAAATATCGGAATGGGATTTGAAGCTGGACTAGCTATTGTTGTCATTGCAATTATATTAGACCGTATTACACAAGGATTTCATCAAAAAAGAAGATAACAAAAAAACACACTTTATTATACAAAGTGTGTTTTTTTGTTCGAAAAGATTACATACGAACAATAACAGAACCACCAGCTGGTGCACAAATTTGGTTTTGTTGTTGATCCATTGACTTAATTAAATGATTATTTTCTTCGATTAATGAGATTAATTTCGCTAATTGGCTTTCAAGACTTGCGATACGTTGCATCATATATTGTGAATCTTGATGCAACGTATTTCTTACAGGATGGGGGGAATAAACATATTGTTGATTTATATTTGGATTCCAATGAGGATGCATTTAAATCGTTCCTCCTTCAATAAATTACGAAGCTTTCTTATAGTAAATGCCTATGTATAATTAATGGTTACTTGGAATTTTTTTATTATAAAAGGAGTATGTAAAGAAAATGGAAAATATTATATGTGAAGTTAAAATGAATTTTTTGGAAATATTCAAGTGAGATAGTGAATATATTAATACATTCAAGTAAATGTATGTTATTTATGGAGAAACGATGGGAGGCGATGCAATTTTGACTAAAAATAAAAAAAGAAATGATGCATTGGCGATAGGTGTCGCTATAGGGGTTGTAATTGGTGTGTTTCAAGGGGTCTTTACTAGTAATTTAGTAATTGGAATTGTGATAGGGATCGTAATTGGCGTTGCATTTTTGAAGAAATAATGAGTTTGTAAATTTATTTAAAAAATCTCTTTATTAAAAGAATGAATTTTCGGAATATAAATCCTGTTTTTCCTTTTTTTACGATATTATAAATAAAAAGGATGGTGATGGATATGTCAACAAACAATCAAGTAGAACAAAACTGCTTTATTTGCGAAAAACATATAGGAAACATTACAGTTCCAGGTGGAGCTATTTACGAAGATGAACTCGTTTACGTTGGACATGTCCACTGGGATAGTGAAGAAACATACCTTGGTTATGTAATGATAGATATAAAAAGACATGTACCTGGTCTTGCTGAACTAACAGATGAAGAAGCGAAAGCGTTCGGACTTATAACAAGTAGAGCAAGTAAAGCGCTAAAAGAAAGTGAAGGTGCGGAACATATTTACACTTTTGTTTCAGGAAATGGTGTACCACATATGCATATGCACATCATACCGCGTTATGCAAATACACCAAAAGAGTTTTGGTCACCGACTGAAGTAGCGAAATGGACCGGTGCGCCTTATGGTGACGCAGAAAAAATCAAAAAACTATGCGAAAGAATACGAAAGTATATGGTGAGTGAATATGCATACAACAAATAATAGACATTATTCATGGGTTGGAAATACAGAAATGTGTTTAGGAGAAATTTCAGTTAAACAATATGGTGACATTGTACTTGGAAAATACGGCGGGAATATAAGCGCCGGAGCAAAAAAGAACGAAGATGGTGCGTTAGTTTGGTCGAATGGTGATTGGGAATTTGCAGCTATTTTAGATGGACATAATAGTGTGGAAAGTGTTGATTTAGTAGTAAATACAATCCAAAAAGAATATGAAAATATAAAAGTAATGATGAATGAATCGATTGATACAGTATTTCGATCTGTTGAAAATCACATACTGACAATATTTCAATCCTCTTCATTTAAGGAAAAGTGCCAAAGAATTAAAGGGGAAACAGCTTGCTTAATATGTGTAAGAAAAGAAAATTATATATGGTGGTTGTCTATTGGAGATTGCCTCATTTATGTATTTCATGAAGAGTTACATAAGTTAGGACAATATGCATTAAATCAACGTCATTTTTATGAATGGATTGGAAATGTAAACACATTTAATTTACCAGTCCCCTGTTATTCAACAGGCATTCGTGAATTACGTACTGGGAAGAATCGTATTGTAATGGTTACAGATGGAGTATTAGAATGCGGGGAACGTCATTATGAAACACCATTTAATCTATATAATGATATGAATAGAAATAATATAGAACTTGACGAAAGTGTTCATCATGTATTAGAGCACGTTCATCATCAATTCGGACGAGATAGTGCGACAATTATTAGTTGGGACGTTGAAAACAAAGAGAATGCTACATATCCGAGTGATCAACCGGATAAAAGGTAAAGGAGGAGAAATCACTGCTTTTAGTTAAAGGGATTTTATTAGTATTATGGATCATATTATTAGTTGTTTTGGAAAAAGTAGTGAGAAAAAAATTAAATATACCGAAACAAACTGACTGGAATAGTAAATATGTAAACAACGCACATAAATGGGGGACTAGGGGTCTTATCATTTCTTATATAATTGTTACGATGATATGTGCCACTTTAAATCCTATTTATATTAGTAATTTACCCATTTTATTTTTAATAACTTTATACTGTTTTCAATCATATATGGAATGGAAATTTGATAAAGAATCAAGGGAATATGTCATTTCTTTAGGAACGGTGCCATTTTTAATAATAACAGGAATTATGCTTAATCTTTTCTTTTATAGCTATTGGATTTAATCCTATGTGGAATGGACGGGGAAACAAAATGAAAAATCCTAAATTACGTGCTGAAGTAATGATTTTAAATGAAGATCATTCTAAAATACTTGTACAATGTGATTTAAGTGAAATATTTTATCGTTTTCCAGGCGGTTCTATTGAATTTGATGAATCAGCAACAGAAGCAATAATGCGAGAATTAATGGAAGAATACGATTTGAAGATTGACGTTCAAGAGTTAGTTGTTGTAAATGAGGATATTTTCGGGTGGAACAACGGAAAAGGACATCATTGCATATTGATACATAGGGGAACTGTTCAAGAGAGAATTACAAATGAAATAAGACATAAAAAATATGAAGATATTAAATTAACTTGGAAAAGTATAAATGAATTAAAGGAGAAGCCCACATATCCTGAAGGGATTGCAAGTTATTTAGAAGAGGATAACCGTAATATAGCCCACTTTATTTCTAAAAATAAATAAAGTAATAGGAGGTGAAGTAATGGGAACTTCTACTTTTTGGATTATAAGTATTATTTTTTGTATAGCTGTCTATTTTTTTGATAAGTTTTTAAGAAAAAAATTGAATATGCCAAATAGAGTTTTTTTGGGATATAAAAAACATGTAAATAGTTTACACAAAAAATTAGAAATAGGACTATTGTTTATTTATTTAATAACTAGTTTTATTTTCATCGTTAAATTCGAAAGCGTTAATATTGCTTATGTCATTTTTACTTATTTAGGCGGAACGTTAGTATTAAGAGCATTGATGGAATGGAAATTTGATAGAGAATCGAAAGAATATATATTTTCGATAATCGGAGTATTTACATTTGCTTTTATGACTTCGATGCTTTTTTACTTCTTTCCATCTGCCGCATAAAAAAATGATTGTTGGTGGTATAAATAATGAGATGACTTGAAAGGAATGTAAGTTATTTACAAGAAGATAACTGTCATGTGATCCACTTTATTTTAAATAATGCAACGTAGTAGGAGGGGATTGAACATGTGGAATTCTACAGTTTGGATAATAATTATAGGAATTGCTATAGGCGGATATTTTTTAGAGCAGTTTTTAAGAAGAAAGTTGAATATGGAGAAGAGGGGTTTCTTTGGATATAAGCATGTAAATAGCTTGCATGTAAAATTGGAAATTGGATTATTTATTATTTATTTTGTAAGTAGTATAATTTATGTTAATAGCGATGAAAATGCAAACATAGGCTATGCCTTTTTCATTTTTTTTGCAACGTTATGGATGTTACGGGCATGGATGGAGTGGAAATATGATAGGGAATCGAAAGAATACATTCTTTCGATAATCGGCTTATTTGCATTTATGGTTATGATTTCATTGCTACTTTACTTCGATCCGTTATCAGCGTAAAAGCAAGTCTATAGAAATAAATAAAACGAG
This sequence comes from Bacillus sp. CH140a_4T, assembly GCF_008923725.1. Taxonomy (GTDB): domain Bacteria; phylum Bacillota; class Bacilli; order Bacillales; family Bacillaceae_G; genus Bacillus_A. Next base: position 178,014 of record NZ_WBPF01000005.1, on the reverse strand, counting down.
GGGATGAAAAAGTTTGGAGTTAAATAACATATTAGAACGAATTCAAGTGAAATTTGCAGAGCAATCACTATTAATAATAGGTATTGATGGTTGTGGTGGTGCAGGAAAAAGTACGTTAGCTAATAAAATAAAAAGTAAATTTTCTACTGTAACGATTGTTCATATGGATGATTTTTATTTACCATCTTCACAAATTGTAAATGAACATCCTACGAATAAATCGATTGGTGCAGATTTTGATTGGAAACGCCTTTTACAAGAAGTTTTAGATCCAATCAGTAATAGCATTGAAGGATGTTATAAACGTTACGATTGGGAAACGGATTCTTTAGTAGAATCTCATACTGTCCCTGTAAACGGAATTGTTATTATAGAAGGTGTATATGCAACACGTCAGGAGCTGGCGGAAATGTATGATTTGAAAATATGGGTGAATTGTCCTCGTGAAACACGGATAAAAAGGGGAATTGCTAGAGACGGGGAAGCAGCGCGCGATATGTGGGAAAACAATTGGATGATTGCTGAAGATATGTATGTAGAAAGTCATATGCCACATGAATTTGCAGATTTTATAATTGATGGTACAAATAATGAAATAACTATTAAATAAGAAACCATTTACTACTAAATGGTTTCTTATTTAAATTTATCATTTATTTTAGCTAAAATAGATGTAACGAAATTTGTTTTATCCTCTGCATATCGATGTTTATCATTAGGATTAGCTTGTGAAAGTTGAATTTTTAACTGTTCATACTGTATACGAGAAGTTTTATTGTTTATTAAGTAATCTCTAAATTGTAATTGTTCTATTAAATATGTATTCCTTTGTTCATACATATGAATTTGATGAGTTCGTGGCTCGCCTTTATTAAAATAGTATCGTTCAGGCAGTACATCTTTTCTGTACTTATAATTTAGTAGTTCTAACTTTTTAATACATTTTATACCGTCCTTATAATCTTCTAATTCGATTGCAATATCAATAATTGGTTTTGCACTTAAATGTGGAATAGAGGTACTACCAATATGGTGTATCGCTAAAATATGTTTTCCAATTTGTTCTTCAATGAATTGTTTCTCTTTCATAAATTCAATTTGTCATTGTTCAGTCCATGGAACTAAAAATACTTTTCCATATGGTAAACCTAACATTTAATTCGCACCTCTTTCAAAATGGATTTCAAAAAGTCTATTACATTTTCTTAAAGGTTCTCAATACAAGGTATTCCCACAATCTCCAAGGAAGAATCTTCTTCGCAAAGATCATAAAATTTACACCTTTTCCAATCGGATATCGTAAATTCGTACGCTTAGATTCAGCAATTTTTACGATTTTATTAGCCACATCTATCGGATTACCAAATGTATCACTGCCGCTATTAATATGTTTTTGTATTTTACCCATATATTCTTTGTAAGGAGAAGATGTATCAGATTGGTTTGTAGCTAGTTGTTTACCAACTTCCCATATATTCGTGTTATAAGAACCAGGTTCAATTAAAGCAACATCTATTCCGAACGGTTGTACTTCTAAACGAAGGGATTCACTCCAGCCTTCTAATGCATATTTTGAAGAAACGTAAGGGGATAGACCAGGGAATCCAACTTGACCACTAATGCTGCTTATATTAATGATTTTTCCACTTTTTTGTTCTCTCATATAAGGTAATACAAGTTGAGTAATTGATATAGCTCCAAAAAGGTTCGTTTCCAATTGTTTACGGTATTCCTCGACTGGAATTTCTTCTACAAAGCCCCCAGTTGCATATCCTGCGTTATTAATAAGTAGGTCTACTCTGTTTATTTCTTTTATATATAATTGAAAGTTATGTATAGAGTTTTGATCGGTTACATCTAATTGTTGAACTGTTATGTTCTGCTGCAAGTTGAGTTGAGTAGCTTGAGATATTAAGTTTCCTTGTTTTTCAAGGTTCCTCATTGTAGCGATAACTAAATACTCTTTTTTTGCGAGTTCAAGTGTAGTTAATAGTCCAAATCCGCTTGAGGCTCCTGTAATAATTGCGATTTTTTTATTCATTTTCTGCCAGCTTTCTTTTTCCTTTATCATAACGAGTTATGAAAAGAAAATCTATTATTCTTACATTCGTTTTGAGTGCAATACCGTTAATTCTATTTTAAAAGAGGGAATCATACGGACTCAGCGTATATAAAGAAGTGAGTATAAATACATTAATGAAATGAGGGAATAAAAATGGCGCATGTGAAAGATGTATTAGCAGATCAATTGTTGGCGAATGCAAACGATCCTAGTTGGTATATTCCATTTTCAGATGCAGTGAAAGATCTACCTGAGAGAGAAGCTTTCTGGAAACCGAATGAAGAGAGTAATAGTATAGCTGAAATTGTACAACATTTATTGTATTGGAACTCAACGTGGCAAACTAGGTACAAAGAATCGAATGTGAATGCCGTGCCTGCTATTGGTGATAATAACAAAAGTTTTATGCTTTCAGATAATCAATCTTTCGATGAGTTAAGAGAGAAACTACTAGAGAAACTATTACAATGGCAAAAGCTTATAAATGAAGAAAAGGTTGAAAGTGATGTAGTTGGATTTCCTGTTTCTGCAAAGTGGTGGGAAGTATTAGCAAATGTAACAACTCATAATGCTTATCATATTGGTCAAATTATTTACATCCGGAAGTTACAGAAGAGTTTTGATAATGAATAAGATTATAATTCTCAAATTAGGTGAACAAAAGTGGACAAAACGAGACAAGTGTCTCATTTTGTCCACTTTTTTATTTTGAAAGAATAGAGAAAACCTATGAAATCAAGGATTAGAATTTGGCACAGTATTTGCAATATAAAAGATGAACAAGAAAATGGGAGGGCTGGACATGTTAAAAACAACTGAAAGTAAAGGGAATGAAATTACGAAAGAACAAGCTCGTTGGATGTATGAAAAAATGTTAGAGATTCGTAAGTTTGAAGATAAGGTACATGAATTATTCGCGCAAGGTGTTCTGCCAGGTTTCGTTCATTTATACGCAGGTGAAGAAGCGGTAGCAGTTGGTGTATGTGCCCACTTAACGGATAGTGACAGTATTACAAGTACGCATAGGGGACATGGACATTGTATCGCAAAAGGCTGTGATTTAAATGGTATGATGGCTGAACTTTTTGGGAAAGCGACAGGGTTATGTAAAGGTAAAGGCGGTTCCATGCATATTGCCGATTTAAATAAAGGAATGCTTGGTGCAAATGGGATTGTAGGCGGAGGTTTTCCACTTGCTTGCGGCTCAGCATTAACAGCTAAATATAAAGGTACGAAAGATGTAAGTGTTTGTTTCTTCGGTGACGGAGCAAATAATGAAGGAACATTTCATGAAGGGGTTAATTTAGCGGCGATTTGGAAGTTACCAGTTATTTTTATCGCAGAAAATAACGGTTACGGTGAAGCGACGACATTTGAATATGCTTCAAGTTGTGATTCCATTGCAGATCGAGCGGAAGCTTACAATATTCCAGGTGTTCAGGTAGATGGAAAAGATTTACTTGCAGTGTATAAAGCAGCTGAAGAAGCGGTGGAGCGCGCACGTAATGGCGGTGGGCCAACAATAATTGAATGTATGACATATCGTAATTACGGTCATTTCGAAGGTGAAGCGCAAACATATAAAACTTCAGAAGAAAAAGAAGAACATTTAAATGAAAAAGATGCCATTGTGAATTTCCGTAAGCATTTAATTCATGAAGCTTTATTAACTGAATCTGAGCTTGTGGATATGGAAAAGGCAGTAGATGAAGCAGTACAAAAATCAATTGAATTTAGTGAAAACAGTCCATATCCAGAGGATGAAGAATTATTAAAAGATGTATACGTTTCTTACAAACAAGAGGAGGGTGAAAAATAATGACTAGAACAGTAAGTATGTCAACTGCAATTAATGAAGCGATGAAAATCTCAATGCGTCGTGATGAAAACGTAATTTTAATAGGAGAAGACGTTGCAGGTGGTGCACAAGTGGATCACTTGCAAGATGACGAGGCATGGGGCGGTGTACTCGGTGTTACGAAAGGACTTGTACAAGAATTTGGGCGAAATCGTATTTTAGATACACCAATTTCAGAAGCGGGTTATATGGGAGCGGCGATGGCAGCTGCGGCAACAGGTTTACGTCCGATAGCTGAATTAATGTTTAATGACTTTATTGGTAGTTGTCTTGATCAAGTATTAAACCAAGGTGCAAAGTTCCGCTATATGTTCGGTGGTAAAGCGAAAGTGCCAGTTACAGTACGTACGATGCATGGTGCTGGTTTTAGCGCAGCAGCGCAGCATTCACAGAGTTTATATGCGTTGTTTACGAGCATTCCAGGTATAAAAGTTGTCGTTCCTTCTACTCCGTATGATGCAAAAGGCTTATTATTAGCGGCAATTGAAGATGATGATCCAGTGATCTTCTTTGAAGATAAAACACTCTACAATATGAAAGGTGAAGTGCCGGAAAGGTACTATACAATTCCATTAGGGAAAGCAGATATTAAACGTGAAGGTTCTGATGTAACAATCGTCGCAATTGGAAAACAAGTTCATACAGCACTTGCAGCTGCTGAGCAATTATCGAAAAAAGGACTTGAAGTAGAAGTAATCGATCCACGCTCTTTGTCACCGCTTGATGAAGATACGATTTTAGCATCTGTTGAAAAAACAAATCGTCTTATTGTTATTGATGAAGCAAATCCAAGATGTAGTATTGCAACAGATATTGCGGCAATTGTAGCGGATAAAGGATTCGATTTGTTAGATGCACCTATTAAACGAATTACAGCACCACATACACCAGTTCCGTTCTCGCCACCACTTGAAAAGTTATATTTACCAACGCCGGAGAAAGTAATTGAAACTGTATCAGAAATGATCGGAGACCACTCTTTATTACATGTGTAATGAAACGATGAGAAGGGAGAGAGAAACATGGCTGTAGAAGTTGTAATGCCGAAGTTAGGTATGGCGATGAAAGAAGGTATTATTACGAGCTGGAATATTAAAGCAGGTGATAATGTAGAAAAAGGTGAACTAATTGCTAGTATTAACTCGGAAAAAATCGAAACGGAAATAGAAGCACCAGCGGATGGAACTGTTCTTGATATAGCTGTAAGTGAAGATGAGGGAGTTCCGCCGGGTACTGTAATTTGCTATATTGGTAAACCGAACGAAAAAGTAGACGTAAATGAAAGTACACAAGTTGTAGAAGAAAAAACACCGAATTTAGAGCCGAAAAAGGTCCAACATCCAGAACCATATGCGATAGAGGTGACGAAGCAAAGAATCAAAATTTCACCTGTAGCGAAGAAAATTGCAAAGTCTGAAAATCTGGATATCAAGGCATTAGTTGGTACAGGACCTGGCGGAAGAATCACAAAGGTAGACGTATTAAAGGCGCTAGAAGAAAGAGTAGCAATTCCAGAAGTACTTGAACAAGAAGAAAGTAAAGTCGTTCCTGTTACTGGTATGCGAAAAGCAATTGCGAACCGTATGCATGCAAGTTTACAAAATAGTGCGCAATTAACATTAACAATGAAAGTAGATGTTACAGATTTAGTTGCTTTACATAAAGACATAGCGGAAGTTGTACAAAAACGATACGATAACAAACTAACTATTACGGATTTCGTTTCTCGTGCTGTTGTATTAGCGCTTAGAGAGCATAAAGAAATGAACAGCGCTTATATAGATGATGCCATTCATCAATTTGAACATGTCCATTTAGGCATGGCGGTCGCGTTAGAAAAAGGACTAGTCGTTCCAGCTATTCGCTTTGCTAATAATCTATCTTTAGTAGAGTTATCTCAAGAGATTAAAAACGTTGCACAAAAAGCAAGAGAAGGTAGTTTAAGTAGTGATGATATGCAAGGAACAACCTTTACAATTAGTAATTTAGGTAGCTTTGGGATTGAATATTTTACGCCAGTATTAAATACACCTGAAACTGGTATTTTAGGTTTTGGAGCAATTGAACACGTTCCTGTATATAAAGGAAAAAAATTAAGAAAAGGAAGTATGTTACCTTTAAGTTTAACATTCGATCATCGTGTATTAGATGGTGCACCAGCAGCTGCATTTTTACGCACAATTAAACGTTATTTAGAAGAACCTATAACAATTCTTTTATAAAGAGAAGGTGAGAGAATGAGTAAATTAGTCGTTATTGGAGGCGGACCTGCTGGCTATGTAGCGGCAATTACCGCGGCTCAAAATGGAAAAGATGTCACTCTTATTGATGAAGCGAATCTTGGCGGGACTTGTTTAAATGTTGGTTGCATGCCTACAAAATCATTGTTAGAAAGTGCAGAAGTGCATGACGTTGTGAGAAAAGCGAATCATTATGGAATTACACTTAACAATGGAAGTATATCAATTGATTGGAAGCAAATACAGGCGAGGAAATCACAGATCGTAACGCAGCTCGTCCAAGGAATTCAATATTTAATGAAGAAAAATAAAATAAAAGTTATACAAGGTAAAGCGAAATTTGAAACGGATCACGGTGTGCGAGTTACAAACGGTAATAAAGAAGATGTAGTAGATGGAGATCAGTTCATTATAGCGGCAGGCTCAGAACCGACTGAATTACCTTTTGCTCCATTTGATGGGAAGTGGATTTTAAATAGTAGCCATGCAATGTCCCTAGAAAACATACCGAAATCATTATTAATTGTTGGCGGTGGTATAATAGGGTGCGAGTTTGCAAGTATTTATAGTCGCCTTGGAACAAAAGTTACGATTGTTGAAATGGCACCGCAATTATTACCTGGTGAAGATAAAGATATCGCACAAATATTAAAAGAGAAACTAGAAAATGATGGTGTGGAAATATTTACAGGAGCAGCTTTAAAAGGATTAAATAATTATAAGAAGCAAGCTTTATTTAAATATGAAGGAAGCATCCAAGAAGCCAATCCGGAATATGTTCTCGTTTCTGTCGGCCGAAAACCACGAGTACAAGAATTAGATTTAGAAAAAACAGGTGTTCAATTTTCAAATAAAGGAATTTCAGTGAATGAACATATGCAAACAAATGTATCACATATTTACGCAGCAGGTGATGTGATTGGTGGAATACAACTTGCTCACGTTGCTTTCCACGAAGGAACGACAGCAGCATTACATGCGAGCGGAGAAGATGTGAAAGTAAATTATCATGCTGTACCTCGCTGTATGTATACAGCGCCAGAAATTGCAAGTGTTGGTTTAAACGAAAAAGATGCAAGAGAGCAGTACGGTGACATACAAATTGGAGAATTTCCTTTTACAGCGAACGGAAAAGCACTTATTATTGGAGAACAAACGGGTAAAGTAAAAGTTATTGTGGAACCTAAATATCAAGAAATTATAGGGATTTCAATTATCGGTCCTCATGCCACCGAACTGATTGGACAAGGCACCGTAATGATTCATACGGAAGTTACTGCCGATATTATGAGAGATTATATTGCAGCGCATCCAACTTTATCTGAAGCGATTCATGAAGCGTTATTGCAAGCAATAGGACATGCTGTGCATGTTTAAATGAAAATTAAATAAACGACTATTCTCTAGATTAGAGAATAGTCGTTTGGATATTTTATATTAGTAATAAAATATCCAATTATTTTTTAATTTCGATAGCTGAAGTAATATCATTCCAATCAGCAGCTAAATTAGCAGTTTTACCATACCAATCAGCGTGTTTAAATAGAACACCTTTTCCATATCCTTGTGTTGAAGTATGCTCCCAAAGCGTCGTTGAATAACTTGCAGAAGGTGAAGCTGTACTTACAGAAGAAATTCTGTCGTTCCAGCTAGAAGGTAAGTTTTTAAAACCGCTGCTCCAGTAAATATATTGTCCGCCTTTATTTTTATGTTCATAAAAATCAGTACTACCAGCACCACTGCCTAAAGTATTAATTTGATTTTTAAGTGCTTTTTTATCCTTTTCAACATAAGCATCCAATGTTTCTCTACTAGTAAAACCGTAAGCTAACCAATCTCCATTTTCATTTTGCTCAGGTAATACCATAGTAATTTGGATGTCTTTCTTATCCTGATCATTTAATTTTGCAAATGAACTAACATTTTGTTCATCCACTTTTAAATAATCAAATGATTTAATTGTGTTACTTTTTTCTTCAGCACTTACTGCACCTAGTCCTCCAGTGAATGCAAATCCCGCTACTAATGTCCCTGCTACTAATTTCTTCAACATATAACCATCCCTTTTTGTTTAAATTTTTGTACAAGTAAATCTTTGTACTAGTAAAATGTATTCTAAAAATAAATAATTGTAAATATTCTGAAGTTTTAGAAATAAAAGGCGGAATATTTACAGTTTTGCATTTATTCTTTAGAAAAAATAGTTATTGGAATGATATAATAAATAGATATATCGCTTTTGTTGGATGTTAAAATGTTTTAGGAGGAAAGCTATTGAAATATTTCAATAAAGATTGGTATAAAGAAATGCAAATTATAGAATTTGTAAGTTTTATAGAGTCTATAAAAGAATGGTCAGAAATGGATATACAAAGTTTAATTGAGGAAATAAAGGAAAGGAAAACAGATTTATTAAAATTCCTTCCTGAATCCATACATCCATTTATTCATAGCACCACAATTAATTCAGAGTATCCTTCTAGTGAATTGAAAAAACTTATGAAAGAGTGGATAGGGGATTGTGAGAAAAGAAGGGCTCATTTAGATCGATTCTATTTAGAGCACTTCCATTCAATTAAGAAAAAACTCCCAACAAATGTTATTCAGTTACATGAATACTCACTACATGACAGTGTAGTCAAATCAGTAGAGAGAAGATCAAAAGACACGCTAATCATTACTTTAGATTGCAGTGGTACGTTCAGTGAATTTGATAAACTGCAAGTAACTTTTACAGGGGTAACGAAATGTTCTATTCCGGAAGATTTTGAAGGTGCTTGGTGGTTATGTCATGAAATAGATCTTACGAATGAATGGTTCGAATTGGGTGTTTTATTTGATTGTCCATTTGAAGAAGTGACGATTTGTGCAAAAGATGTATTGCTTGAGATTGGTAACTAGTAAACTTTATTAGTGGACATAAAAAAAGATGGCTCCGATTGAATATCGGAACCATCTTTTAAGCGTTTGATTTTTCAGGGCTTTTTTATTAAACTGTCCATTTTAATTGTGAGTTTTTTATTTTAATATATATCAGATAGAATATATATCCAATCATACAAGATATTTGATTCAATATTACATCGTCTATATCCGCAGATCCTAAATAAGTTATATATTGTGTGATTTCAATTGTAATTATGATAATTAAGCAGACTAGCATAGATTTTAGGGACTTTTTTTAGATGGGAATACAATTGGAATTAAGAACCCTAAAGGGATAAAAGGAATAATATTTCCAATTATATTAATAAAACTAGATCCAATGCCCATAGTAGAACTATAAGAGTTTATAGTTCTAAATGGAATGAAATTAGATATAGATCCACCGAGCCTGTGTACATTCTCATAATTATCATGAGCCATATTTATGACATCTTCCACATTACCAAAAAATTTAAACACAACGAAGTTAATCAATAGTGCAATGTAAATCTAAAAAGTAATCTTCCAAAACCTAGATAAATTCATAATGGAATTCCTTTCGAATAAAAATATATTAATTAATTTTAACGCATTGATATTAGAATGTTATCAGTTGTGAAAAATAATGTACATAACGTTCACAGGATCGTTCTTGTATCTGCTAAGTTATATTTTTTCGCGTTTCTATGAGGGAATATCAATATGGAATGGTAGGATATTTACAGGTCGTGGATGTAAAGCACGTATGACAATCTCTTTATAAGAGACATATACCTTTATCAAATATATATGGGGGTGGGAAAAATATTTGAATTAAATGGTATAAAAAGTGGGAGAAAACTGTATAAAACAGAGTGAATAAGAATTGAAAATATTGTAAAACGGAAGAGACATGCATATAATTAAAATAAAGATGAAATTTCAGAATCTTCAATAACGGCGGTGGGTACATGTTTACTGAAGAGCGTAGAGAGAAAATTTTAGAGTTACTTAAGAAAGATGGAAGGGTAATTGCTAAAGATCTTGCGGAAAGTTTTGATATGTCTATTGATTCAATAAGAAGAGATTTGTCTATTATGGAGAAGGCTGGTTTATTAAAAAGAACGCACGGAGGTGCAGTTGAACTTACGCGAGTGAGAAACTTAGCCGCCGAACCATCTAAACGTTATCGTGATAGTTCACTAGATGAAGAAGCGATTGCGAAAGTTGCTGCATCCTACATACAAGAAGGAGATTCCATTTTTATTGGCGGGGCTTCTATCCATTATGCAATGTTAAAGTATTTACCTGAAACATCATTTACAGTGATTACGAATTCTTTAGAAATTGCTCGTAAGTTACGGGAGTATCAGAATGTAGAAACGTATTTAATTGGTGGAAAAGTAAAACCATCAGGAAATATGACAGATACACTTGCCTCTGAAATGATAAGTAGATTATCTATTGATCTGTATTTCTCTACAGGTGACGGCATTTCATTGAATGGTATAAGTACTGCAACGCCGGAAGTTGCTTATTTTGGAAAAACAGTAAGTAAAATTGCTAGAAGAAATATTTGTTTAGCTCCTCATACTAAACTCGGAATAGACTGCTTTATAAAAGGAGAGTCACTAATAGAAATTGACCTTATAATAACAGATGAAGAGGCTAGTAAAGAAATGATTCAACAATTTGAGAAACAAGGTAAAGAAATTGTAATAGCGTCAATCGACCCCATTTAAAAGGAGTTTGAAATGATTATAAAAGGACAAGAGTTTCATATAAATGGATTAACTTATACAATTCGTTCTGCATCTGAAACGGATGCTGAGCAGTTATCGGAAATTAGAGTTCAGATCGATGGCGAAACTGAAAATATGGATAGAGAAGCTGGAGAGGGATTTATAGATAAGATAGGTTTTCAAAAAATAATAAAAACAGATAGTGAAGAAACGAAAAATCTCTTTTTAGTTGCAGAAGTGCACAACCGAATCGTAGGATTTTCAAGATGTGAAGGATCAAATTTGAAAAGATTATCCCATAAAGTAGAGTTTGGTGTTTGTATTTTAAGAGAGTTTTGGGGATATGGAATGGGTAAGAGTCTATTACAACAATCTATTCAGTGGGCTGATAAAAATGAAGTGAAAAAGATATCATTACAAGTGTTAGAGACAAATGAAAAAGCCATTCAACTTTATAAAAAATTAGGTTTTGAAGTAGAAGGGATTTTAAAAAATGATAAAAGGCTGTCGGATAGGAAGTATTATAATACGGTTGTAATGGGAAGGTGTATTCATACATTTCATAAAAGAGGTGTAGTGGCATGTTCTACAGAAGAAAGTATTATATAGTAAAGAATGAATTTACAGAAATATTTAATGAACATTTCAATAACACGAACTTACCTAATCAATTAAAACATGGCTCCAAGCTAATAGGACGCTGGATGAAAGATAATAATAATGGTACAACTGAAATATTCGCCATATGGGAATATGATAGTTATAAACAGTATAAAGAAATTGAATCGAAAATTAGAAGTGACGAGAAGCATGTTAAAAGAATACATGATTGGTATGAAAAACATGGCGGAAGAGAATATGTTTTACAGAAGTACATAGTAGAGTTGAAAAATGAAGAGTTAGTATGTACTGTAAAGCGATAGAGGAGTGAGGGATAATGAGAATTAAAACAAAATTATATTTTAGTTTAGCATCTACCATTTTATTTGCAATAGCGGTGACAGTTTTCTTTATAAACGGCAATCCACAAAAGTGGTTTTGGTTATGTATTTTCTTTGCGTCCATCATACAAAATATAGTTCTACTAAAAAAGAATAAAGAAGCGCAATAAGATATTCAAATTATTAACATATTTGTGTCGTCTTTCTAGTTTTATTGAAAACGCTTTTATTCAGTTTTATAATATAAGTATGTTTTTACAGATCTCCAAAACAATGAATAGGGAGATGATACAATGTTAGCTTCACCGTTTTACTTACATACGTGGAAAAAGTTTGTTGATGAAGGGGTACTTGATTCGAATCGTATAAATGAAAGAATTTCAGAGTCATGGCATCGATGTAAACAAGCAAATGTGAATCCTCATATGAATAAAGGTCAGAAAATTTTGTCTTCTAATATTTTTCAGGATCAAAAGAAAAAGAGTGAAATCTTCCTTGATATAGCAATACCTCAAATACAAAATATGAGAAAAACCATTGATGAACTGCAAATGATGTCATTATTAATCGATCCAGATGGTTACGTTCTATCGTTAAGTGGAAATCAACAAACGTTGAAACGAGCGAAACATATTAATTTCATTGAAGGTGTGAAATGGACGGAAGCAGCTGTTGGTACAAATGCGATAGGAACCGCGTTACAGATTGAAGAGGCTATTATGATTAGTGGTACAGAGCATTACTCTGTCGCATCTCATAGCTGGAGCTGTGCGGCCGCTCCCATTCATAATGATGATGGGAAATTAATTGGTGTTCTAGATTTCTCCTGTCCAATTGAATTTTCACATCCATATATGCTCGGGATGGTAACTTCAATTGCACATGCGATTGAACGTGAATGTAGTATTCGATTGCATCAAAATGAACTACATTTAATCCATCGTTTTTTAGATGTAATTGACAGTGATGAACAAGTTGTCATTTGTAATCATCGTGATGTTATCGTTTCTGCAAGCAAGAAGGTTCGAGAACGAGTTTCTAATTGGTCACGAATGAAACTTGAAGATTTAATGCAATATGGATTGAAATCTAAATTAGAAGTACCATTATATAGTAATGATAGAATGATTGGGAAATGTATTTATGTAAAGGAAAATAAACAAGGAAATGTATTTTCAACTTCCCCATTTATAAACGGAATTACTTTCCCTGGAGTTATTGGGACAAGCAATGCTTTTCAACATACTTTAGAAGAAATTAAGCTAGTATCCCCAACTGATGCTAGTGTATATGTTTGTGGTGAAACAGGTGTAGGGAAAGAATATGTAGCGAGAGCGATTCATGAAAATAGTCCAAGAAAAAATGGTCCTTTTATAGCTGTTAACTGCGGTTCATTGCCGAAAGAATTAATGGAAAGTGAATTGTTCGGTTATGCTGAAGGAGCGTTTACAGGTGCACGGCGCCAAGGATATAAAGGGAAATTCGAACAAGCAGACGGAGGGACAATATTTTTAGATGAAATTGGTGAAGTACCGCCAGAGATGCAAGTAGCATTGTTACGTGTTTTACAAGAACGAACAGTAACCCCAATTGGCAGTTCAAAAGAGGTACCGGTAAATATTCGTATTATTACTGCGACACATAAAGATTTACTACGATTAGTAGAAGAAGGGAGATTCCGTCAAGATTTATATTATCGTTTACATGTTTATCCGTTATATGTTCCATCGTTAATAGAAAGAAAAGAGGATATTCCCTACTTCATACAAGATTTTTGTGAACGAAAGAATTGGAATGTTGTATTTCCGACGAGTATTTGTAATCAATTTTCACAGCATACATGGCCCGGAAATATTCGAGAGTTATTAAATGTGTTAGAACGTATTTACATTTTGTCGCAAGGTCGAGAAATATGCGAAAAACAAATCGCTTTTTTATTACAAACAATGATGGGAAATCAACATCAACTTGCATTACAAGCAGAAAATAAAACGGAGCATACATTCAATTTTCGTGAAAAAATACAGTGTGATAGCATGATTGAAGCGCTAGAAAAGACGAATGGAAATGTTTCATTAGCTGCAAAACTTTTAGATGTACCTCGAAGTACATTTTATAAACGAATGCAAAAATATAAGCTATAAAGTAGATTTTTGTAATCTACTTTTTCTTTGTGGGCTCATGTTCTGTCGGAATGTGCGCTTGCCAGGGAAATAATAGAATAGTTAGAAAATATTTTCCGGAAGGTGGACTTATGTGAAGTATATTGAAATTGGCATCGGAAATAGGTGGTTCGTTCGAACAGAAACTGAAAATAAAGATGGAGCTGAGTTTGAGAAACGAGGTATTATAAAACCTATTTATTTTGAGTCTTTATATGTACGAATGTGGTTTCGGAAAACGTGTTTAATTTTTGATACGAAAGAAGGGTTTAAAAAGGTTAAGAAGAGGAGGATTGAATATAAATTTTTAGTTGGGATTGTAAGTAGACTAAATAAAGAAAAGGTGTGCTAACATACGTAGTTATACTGGTTAGAAAATTTTTTGAACTTATATCAAATTCATAAAAAGCAATTTTTTAAATATAAATTGTTAATAAAGCCGCTAAGGAAACTTAGCGGCTTCTTTTTGAATAGGAGGGATTTACGTATGAATAGGATCTTAACGATTTTACTTGCAATTATTGTAATCGGGTATTCCATTTATAGTTGGGATGATGCATCGAAACAAAGTGTACTAATTTTACAAACGCTTTTAGGATGTATGTTAGTTAGTATGGGGGTGCAAAATTTAAAAAATAAAGAAAAAGAAAATAGGAGTATAGGAGTTGCTGTACTACTTGTTGCTTTATTTTTAATTATTGTATCGTTTATAAAATATTTTAAATGATTTTCTTATTATAATAAGCATTCTCACAATAAAAGTAAAAATTCTACTTGTATTTCACTATATAAAATATGGCATAATGATTTAGTTAAAATAGAATTGGATAGGGTATTTGAGAGGGGCAGTTTAATGAGTTTCGCACTAGAAATAGTAATAAAAGCACCAATTGATGTAGTATGTGAGTATATAATAGAGGATGAAAAAATAAAAGAATGGAATATGTTTATAATAGAAAATCGTTATCCTTCAAATATGGATAAAGAGAATCCGTGTGTAGGAGATAAATATATATCTGTTCAAAAAGTCGGTAAGAAAATAATTGAGGCAGAAGTAGAAATCATTGAATACGATGCACCACATATTATTTCACTAGGTAGTGAAATGAAGCAAGGTTATTCAGCGATGACTTATATGCTAGAAGAAGATGAGGAAGGTACAGCACTAACATTAATTTCAGAATATGAACCTAGTAATCTTTATTATAAAATTATGTATAAGTTAACAGGCTGGATTTCACGAGGTTTAACTATGGAACAAATGGAGCGTCTAGCAGAGTGTGTAGAAACTGCTTATAATAAAGAAAATTTATATTGAGTACATATTAAGGGAAAAACGTTACTCAAAGGATTGAGTAACGTTTTTATTATTTGAAGATTTTTCATTGAAAATCTTAATAGCTCTTTCATATATTTCTTGATCAATACAAAATCTTTCTGTTATCCAATAAGCAAGTTCAGAAGAGATAAGGTTATGTTCTCTTTTCTTACCTTGGAAATATCGTTTTAAAACATTATCATGAATAGAAGTTGGAATGCCATCGATATAACCGAAGATTTGAATCTTCTTTAAAACAGGAGATGTACGCCAATCATTAGACTTAGTAATGAGTTCTTTCATACTTTCTAAATGTATTGGCTCTGTATATAAAATTTTTGATGGACCTGGAACTCTAGTAATTTTAATACTATTATTTGAGACTTCATAAGTAAAAACCGGTTTTAGCGTTACCATACCCAGATAATATATTTTTATAGATGTAAAAGAGCACACCTTACTTATTGAAGGTGTGCTCTTTATATAACCCAGTCGTATACATATCTGTCAATGTATATACTATCTCTTCTAACTCTAATTTTTTATCATTTTTCACAATCGTCCAAAGAAACATCTCATTCATCGCGAACCAAGCACGTGCTACAATGTCTTTATTTAATTCAGTCTTTGCTAATCCACTCTTTTGAGAGTATGTAATATCCTGCGTAATATTGTTTATAAAGCGTTCCCGTATCTCGTCCCATTTTTGACGTATTTCTTTTGATAATCCGATTGCTTCCTGCACAACTTGCAATATAGCTCGTTCTTTTTCTGCTAGTTGTAGGAATGCTCTAACTTGATTTTGGATCATTTTATGTGCTTCCTCTTTCGTTTGAGGCGAAAAGGAGCGCTCGGCAATATCATAAAATTGATTCATGACATCTTCCATTAAAACAATGAGAAGATCATCTTTGTTTTTAAAGTATACATATGCGGTGCCATAACCGGTTTCTGCATGTTTAATAATTTGTGTAACTGTCGTTTTTTGAAATCCGTTACGTATAAAAATAGTGTAACCAGCGTGTAATAGTTTCTTCTTTGTTTCTAAGGAGCGGTGTTTTCTTGATGAAAGAGTATTGTTTTTCAAAGAATCACCTCTTTATACTGAAATATCTGAAAATATAACTGTATTGTAAAAGAAATTCATATATAAAGTCAACTGACATAATATCATTGACGTTATATCAACTAAGGTGATATATTTCAATTAGTTAGAATAAAAAGAATATTAAAAGAAGGTGACACCATGTATAAAGAACCATTTCAACCAACTTATGAATATGCGCTTGAATGTGATAAACATGATGAACTGAAAGATTTTCAAACTGAATTCTATAAAAAAGAAGGAACGATATATTTAGATGGAAACTCATTAGGGCTACTTTCAAAAAGAGCAGAGAAATCGTTACTCACTTTGCTAGATTCATGGAAAGAGTATGGCATTGACGGCTGGACAGAGGGTGAGCATCCGTGGTTTTTCCTCTCGGAGAAATTAGGTGAGTTGACTGCACCTCTTATTGGAGCTTTACCAGAAGAAGTTATTGTAACCGGTTCCACGACGACAAATATACACCAAGTGATTGCCACATTTTATGAGCCGAAAGGAATACGTACAAAAATTCTTGCGGATGAATTAACATTCCCGTCAGATATATATGCACTTCAAAGTCAAATTCGTTTAAAAGGATTAGATCCAGATGAGCATTTATTACGAGTGAAGAGCCGAGATGGTAGAACACTTTCTGAAGATGATATTATTCAAGCAATGACAGATGATATCGCGTTAATTTTATTGCCTTCTGTACTATATAGAAGCGGCCAAATTCTTGATATGAAACGTTTAACAGCGGAAGCGCATAAACGTGGTATTCATATCGGATTCGATTTATGTCATTCAATCGGTTCTATTCCGCATCATTTCAAAGAATGGGATGTTGATTTCGCTATTTGGTGTAATTATAAATATTTAAATGCAGGACCTGGTGGAGTTGCAGGGCTATATGTAAATAAAGAGCATTTTAATAGACTTCCAGGATTATCAGGTTGGTTTAGTTCTAGAAAAGATAAGCAGTTTGATATGGAACATACATTAACAGCTGCTGATCATGCAGGTGCTTATCAAATTGGTACACCGCACGTATTAAGTACTGCACCTTTAATTGGTTCTCTTGAAATTTTTAAAGATGCTGGTATAGAGCGTTTACGTGAAAAATCTCTACATATTACAAGATATATGCTGAATTTAATTGATCATGAATTAAAAGATTTCGGATTTATAATTGGAAATCCATTAGAGGATGAAAAACGAGGCGGGCACATTTATTTAGAGCATGTAGAAGCAGCACGCATTTGTAAAGCGCTAAAAGCAAATGGAGTTATCCCTGATTTTCGTGCACCTAATGGAGTAAGACTTGCGCCAGTCGCTTTATATAACACATACGAAGAAGTGTGGCATTCTGTTCAAATTTTAAAGAAAATCATGAAAGATGAAGAATATAAGCGGTTTGAAAATAAGCGAGAGGTTGTGGCATAAACATGAAAACACCAGAGTGGATTGATATTTCACAACCGCTAAATAATGAAATTGCGACTTGGCCAGGGGATACACCGTTCTCGTATGAAGTTTCATGGTCAAAAGAAGAAAGCGGGTCGGTAAATGTCGGAAAGTTAACGATGAGTATTCATACAGGTACTCATATTGACGCACCGTTTCATTTTGATAATGATGGTAAGAAAGTACTAGATTTAGATGTTCAAGTTTATGTCGGTCCAGCGCGCATCATAGATGTTTCTAATCTTGAAAGCATCGGAAAAAAGGAATTAGAAACCTTTCATTTAGAAGGCGTAGAACGATTGTTGTTACGCACATCTTCACATGGTAAAGTGAATGAATTCCCAGATGTAATCCCGCATTTACGTGCAGATATAGCACCATTTCTTTCAGAGAGAGGTATCCGTTTAATCGGGGTAGATGTACCTTCAGTTGATCCATTAGATGATAAAGAATTAGCAGCGCATCATCAATTGTTTAAACATGGCATACACATTTTAGAAAATGTCGTACTAGATCATGTAGCAGACGGCGATTATGAATTAATCGCATTACCACTTGCCTTAACAGATGCAGATGGAAGTCCAGTTCGAGCAGTTATTAGACCAATATAAGTAGAATTATATAAAAGGGGCGTTTGGCTAATATGAAAGAAAACGAAAAGGTAATTATGGAAAAAGGAATTCATACGGACTTTAAAGAGAATATGACGTACGGGGAGTATTTACAATTAGATAGTTTACTATCTTCTCAAAAGAGATTATCAGACCATCATGATGAAATGTTATTTATCGTGATTCACCAAGCAAGCGAACTTTGGATGAAGCTTATTTTACATGAGTTAAACGCAGCAATTGAGTCTATTAAACAAGATAAATTACAACCAGCGTTTAAAATGTTAGCACGTGTATCAAAAATCCAGTCGCAAATTATTCAATCTTGGGATATTCTTGCGACATTAACTCCATCAGAGTACATTGAATTCCGTGACTCACTCGGTCAAGCTTCAGGTTTTCAATCGTATCAATATCGTATGATTGAGTATGCGCTTGGTTATAAAACACCGCATGCATTAAAAATTTATGAAAAAGATCCAGAATTACACGCTCGCCTTCATACAGCGCTACACGCACCAAGTTTGTATGATGTGGCAATTCAAGCACTTGTAAAAGAAGGATTCCCTATTCATAAAGATGTGTTAAATCGTGATATTACGCAGCCTTATGAAGAAGATGCAACAGTAGAAGCGGCATGGTTAGAAGTGTATGCCGATGTGAAAAAATATTGGAACTTATATCAGCTTGCTGAAAAATTAATTGATATCGAAGATTGGCTACAACAATGGCGTTTCCGTCATATGAAAACGGTAGAACGTATTATCGGACATAAAATGGGAACAGGTGGCTCTTCTGGTGTGTCTTATTTAAAACGAGTACTTGATCAACGTTTCTTCCCAGAGCTTTGGAATGTTCGTACGAAATTATAAAAAAGAAACCTGTCAGTGCATTAATGACAGGTTTCTTTTTTATTTGATCACAATTATGTTTTAATTGAAGTTACAGGATATAATAAATCAAGTAATGATTTAATTGGAGGTAAAGTTTTGGATTTCAAGCAACTAGAAAATAAATTTGAAAAGAAAAAAGTAAATACATTTCTTGTTTATCAAAAAGGTGAGTTAACAACTGAGTATTATAAAACGTTAGAGTGTGAAAATAATCTTTTTAAAATAAATTCGATTACAAAAAGCATTGTATCTATATTAATTGGTATCGCAATCGATAAAGGATATATAAATGATATACATACATCGATTACAAAATGGATTCCTAATGTACCAGAAGAAAAAAATGAATTAACAATTTACCATCTATTGACGATGACTACAGGTGAAGATTGGAAAGAGTTCGGAAATGGAGTAGTGTTTCCAAATGATTTTGTAGAATCGGAAAACTGGGTCCAATACATATTAGAAAAACCAATAATTGAAGAACCCGAAACAAATATGAATTATAACTCAGGTTCTTCGCATTTGCTTAGCTACATTATCCAAAAAGCTACTGGAATATCGACAGAGCAGTTTGCGAAAAGGTACTTATTTGATCCGTTAGAAATTACCGAATATGAGTGGCAACAAGATCCCAAAGGAATACATGTCGGCGGTTTCGGTATGAAAATGAAATCTAAAGACTTATTAAGGATCGGAATATTATGTTTGCAGAATGGATATTGGCAAGGGAATGAAGTTGTATCCTCGAAATGGTTAGAAGAATCAAGTACAGCTCTATTTGAAACGTATGAACATGTCGGGGCATATGGATATCACTGGTGGGTATTGAATAATGAAAGATTTCACATACCGTATTGTATATATTTTGCTATGGGATATGGCGGGCAATACATCGTTATCATTCCGCAGTTAGAGCTTATTGCTGTAATAAGTAGTCATATGCCAAAACGTGGACTTGTTCCATTGAAATTGTTTATTGAGCATGTACAAGAGAATTATTAGTTTATATAAGAAGAGGAGAGAATGTATGAAAGGTGTAAAAACATTATCTTTATTTAGACTATGTTTAAGTCTTTTAGCATGTAGTGCCATTACTACGCAATTTCTAATAAGAGCACAAATGAAACCATTCAATCCAGTTAATTTTTTTAGTTTCTTCACTATTGAAAGTAATATCTTAGTAGCGGTTATTCTCCTTCTTAGTAGTATAGGAACAGCTACATTTGGTCGATCAGAGCAGTTTGGTATACTCCGTGGTGCGGCAACGGTATATATACTTACGACAGGACTCATTTATTTTTTGCTATTAAAAGGATTAGAAGAATCACTTCAAACTGCAATACCATGGGTAAATACGGTGCTACATTATATCATGCCAATAGCCATGCTTTTAGATTGGATTTTAAATCCATCTAGTAAGAAGATCACTTGGAAACAAGCTTCAAGTTGGCTCTTATTCCCGTTTTTTTACGTTGTGTATAGCTTAATACGTGGTCCACTCGTGAATTGGTATCCATATCCGTTTTTAGATCCGAGAATAGGTGGATATGATAGAGTATTTTTATACAGTATAGGGATAGCAGTTGTAATTGGTGCTATTTGTATATTGGTAAGATTTTTAGGGAATCGAAATTTTAGAAATGAAAGAAACCCCACTGTTTAAAATATAAATAGTGGGGTTTTTATTTTATCTACTCGTCTTTTGAAATGACATCTTTATAAATTTCTCCGTCTTCGTTTCAAATTCTACATCAACAAAAACGCCATATTCTTTTCCATCTTCACGTAGCCACAATTTAAATTTTTCAACTGTTATTTGAACAGTTTTTGGTTTTCTACCTATATGAAGGTAATCGATAATTTCCGCTTTGGGATATTGTTCTTTCGTCTTTTCTACAGCAAGTTTCCCCCATTTAGCATAGGGTGGCTGGGCATGAACAATTGATGGACCGGTATATATATTTGAACTTGTTGTTATGAAAAGAATGACAAGTGCGACACGCATTAACAATTTCTTCATGATTAACTCCTTTTATCTTTTTTTATATTGTTTACATATTTTTTGACGATATGAGTTTGGATTTTTTTGTCTTCTTTACATAAAAGCGAGGCTTTTACAAAACATAACCAAGAAATCATTTCCGTAATTAAGGAGGGAAAATTATGCGTCAAAAAGCTATTTTTAAACTAGCAATTTTGCTTGTATTCATAGGACTATCTTTGATAGTCAGTAGTATACAACTAAAAAATGTAGAGGCATTTTCTAATCAAGTCATTCAAAGAGGAGCATCTGGCGAAGATGTCATTGAACTGCAATCTCGATTGAAATATAACGGATTTTATACAGGAAAAGTAGATGGTGTTTTTGGATGGGGTACATATTGGGCACTTCGAAATTTCCAACAAAAATTTGGATTGCCAGTTGATGGTTTAGCAGGGGCTAAAACAAAGCAAATGCTCGTAAAGGCAACGAAGTATGACAAGTCAACGGCCAATAAAGGGAATAGTGGTGGTACTGCAAAAGAAAATAAACCACCTCAAAATAAAGGGACAAATGTTCCAAATGGCTATTCTCAAAATGACATTCAGCTTATGGCAAACGCAGTATATGGAGAATCTCGTGGTGAACCGTACCTAGGACAAGTTGCAGTAGCTGCGGTTATTATAAATCGTGTTACAAGTGCATCGTTCCCAAATACCGTATCAGGTGTAATATTTGAGCCGAGAGCCTTTACCGCAGTTGCGGATGGACAAATATATTTAACACCAAATGAAACAGCGAAAAAAGCTGTATTAGATGCGCTAAATGGATGGGATCCAACAGGAAACGCATTGTATTATTTCAATCCAGATACAGCAACAAGTAAATGGATTTGGACTCGTCCACAAATTAAAAAGATTGGGAAACATATTTTCTGTAAATAGAGCGGAGGTGGAACTATGTTACGAGGTATTATAATTGTATTATTAACAGTCGGTGTAGTTGGAACAGGTTATTGGGGTTATAAAGAGCATCAAGAGAAGAATGCAGTATTAATTCGAGCAGAAAATAGCTATCAACGTGCGTTTCATGATTTAGCATATGAGGTTGATTTATTGCATGACAAAATTGGAACAACGCTCGCGATGAATTCACGTGCATCTTTATCACCTGCATTAGCAGACGTATGGAGATTAACATCGGAAGCTCGTTCAGATGTAGGACAACTTCCTTTAACATTAATGCCATTTAATAAAACAGAAGAATTTTTAGCAAATATCGGTGATTTTAGTTACCGTGCGGCTATACGTGATTTAGAAAAAGAACCGCTAAACGATCAAGAATATAAAACATTGCAAACGTTATATTCAAACGCAGGTAACATTCAAGATGAGTTACGAAAAGTACAACATCTTGTATTGAAAAATAATTTACGCTGGATGGATGTTGAGATGGCACTCGCATCAAATCGTGATCCTGCAGACAATACAATTATTGATGGATTAAAGACCGTAGAGAAAAATGTAACATCGTATTCATCTACAAACTTCGGGCCTACCTTTACAAGTGCACAAAAAAATAAAAAAGGTGGATTTGAAGCAGAAGGAAAAGCAATTTCTAAAGATGAAGCAGCGAAAATCGCAAAATCATTTTTAAATTTAAAAGGAAATGAAAAAGTAGATGTTGAGAAAAGCGGAAAAGGCGCGAAAGAATCTTTCTATAGTGTGAAAATTAAAGATTCAGCAACGAATAATGAGTTTTATATGGATATTACCGGAAAAGGTGGATATCCAATTTGGGTAATGAATAATCGAGAAATTAAAGAACAGAAAATTAGTTTAAACGATGCAGGAAGTAAAGGTTTGAAATTCTTAAAGGACCATAAGTTTAATAATATGGAGCTTTATGATAGCTCACAATATGATAACGTTGGTGTATTTACGTATGTAGTAAATGAGAATGGCGTACGAATTTATCCAGAAGCAATCCAAATGAAAATTGCTTTAGATGACGGTTCTATCGTTGGATTCTCCGCAAAAGAGTATTTAGCATCACATCAAAAACGAACAGTTCCATCAGCAAAGCTAACTGCAGCAGAAGCAAGAAAGAAAATCAATCCAGATGTTAAAGTGATGGAAGAACGTAAAGCGGTCGTAGTAAATGATTTGCATAACGAAGTACTTTGCTATGAATTTATAGGTACTTTAGGGAAAGATACGTATCAAATTTTCATTAATGCAAATAGCGGCGCAGAGGAAAAAGTGAAGAAAATGCAAGCTGTTGAAAAAATTTATGATTAAACTTTAATAGTAAAGTGGTGAGAATAATGAAGAGCCTAATATACATGTTGATGCTTTGCTTGTTTATAACTGGATGTAGTATTGGAAAAAAGGATAATCCAAACGAAAAACCAGAGCAAAAAAACGTTTCGATGAAAAATGTAAACTATACGAACAAAACAAATAAACCAAATAAACCAAATGAAAAAGCAGCGGACCATTTAGCATCTTTAGCCGCAAGTGTGCCAGGTGTGAATGATGCAACTGCTGTAGTTGTTGGGAAATATGCTATTGTAGGTATTGATGTAAAAGCAAAACTCGATCGAACTCGCGTGGAGTCCATTAAATACTCTGTTGCAGAAAGTTTAAAAAACGATCCGGAGGGTGCTAATGCAGTCGTTGTAGCAGATGTTGATACGTATGAACGACTGAAACAAATTGGAAAGCAAATTAAAAAAGGAAAAACAGGTGAAGGTATACTTGATGAGTTAGCAGCAATTGTTGGCCGGGTAATGCCACAAGTTCCAAATGACATGATTGAAAATCGAGAAACGGATCCAGTTAAAGATAATGATAAACAATTACCAAAAGATGAAGAACGAGAACTGAGAAAAGAACAGAATGACCAATCAAATAATCATTTGAATAAAAAAAGTTAACCTTAACCCTGTACAAAATTGTACAGGGTTTTTTAATATAATATTAAATATTCAGTTTATTTTCAAGGGAATATATGGTTTAATTATGATGGGAGGGACAACTGTTATGATGAAAAAAAGCGCATTAATATTTTTTAGTTTATGCTTAGGTTTCAGTATGACAGCGTGTGAACAGAAGAAAGAAGTGAAAAAACAAACAGCGACTTCTTCTACTGTGATGGAAAGTGAGAAGAAAGAGTCTATTAATATAAATCATTTCTCGAATATAAATGAAGGAATGACTTATACAGAAGTGAAAGATGTAATTGGTTTTGATGGTAATTTACTTATAGAAGAAGGTGTAGAAGATTCTACACAAATTAAGCAAATTTTTGCTTGGAAAGGAAGCGATCCAACTGCATTAGTTGAAATTACCTTTTTAGATGGAAAAGTGCATTCAAAAGAGCAGCAAGGTTTAAGTTAATAAGTTGAAAAATGGGAGAGTTTCGCATGAACATACATACAGGGGAAATTCAATTAGTTCCGTATAAGGAGAAATATAAAGAAGTTATACAAACATTTACTTTACCAAGTGAACAAGTTCAATTTACGTCAGACCCAGGTGAATTATTGGAGAAAGCAAAAAGTGATCGAACAAAAAATGTGATTGTTATTTTAGATTACAACGGGGTACCTGTTGGTCTTTTTGCATTGCAAACAGGGGATAGAGTACAGGAGTTCACAAACAATCAAGATGCTTTACTTTTAACTTCGTTTTCTGTAAATCACAATAGACAAAGAAAAGGATATGCTAAAAAATCATTGGCATTATTACAAGAGTTTGTAAAACGTTATTTCCCGATAAAAAATGAGGTTGTACTTGCTGTGAATGAAAAAAATATTCCGGCACAAAATTTATATGAAAAAGTCGGCTTCCAAGATAAAGGCTTTAGAAGAATGGGACCAATTGGTCAACAAATTATAATGCATTTACCTATCATAAAATAATGAGAAGAAAAACTTACTCTTGAAAAACAAGGTAGTAAGTTTTTTTATTTAGAACGATAAGAGAATATATATGAAAAGGCTGTATTTAAGAGTAAAGAAATTATAGCTAGTTACATAAAAAATAAAGATACTTGAAAAACTTTAAATTTAGTAAGTTCTACAATCATTAAATAATACTTTTTGGGGGCGTAGCTTTATGGAAATTATTCAATTACTAAAGAAGGATGACTTATTTAATAAGGCAATAGATGTTTTTTGGAAAGAATGGGGGGAGGCAGGTGGGCGTGCATTTTATGAAGATTGTATGACTAATGCTTTAACTGATCCAAATGACATACCGAGTTTTTACATTGCAAAAGTAGATGATAAGATTGTCGGAACGTATGCATTAATTCGCAATGATTTAAATAGTCGTCAAGATTTGAGCCCGTGGCTAGCGTGTTTGTTTGTAGATGAAAAATTTAGGGGCAACTCTATAGGAGCAAAATTGTTGAATCATGGACTAATAGAAGCAGCAAAAAGAGGATACAAATTTCTTTATCTTACTTCGGATCTTAACGGATATTATGAAAAATATGGATGGAAAGAAATTGGAGTTGCTTATGGGCCTAGTGGAGGGTACATACCTTTGTTTAAAAAGTCAACGGCTCTATAACGAAAGCACTTTTTATTCAACAAACAGGTGCTTTCGTTAAATGAAATAAAACACCAAGAACCTTACTACAATAAAATGTAGCAAGGTTCTTATAGGTTGTTATATTAAATAACTTTACATCAACTTTGAAACACATTTAAACAAGGAGAAATGATATGACAATTTATATTGCATTACTAAGAGGAATCAATGTAGGCGGGCATAAGGTAATTAAAATGGCCGATTTAAAAGAAATGTTTGAATCCATAGGGTTAAAACAAGTAAAAACATATATTCAAAGCGGTAATATCGTGTTCAAATCTAAGGGAAATATAACATTTCTAAAGGAACGAATACAATCTGAAATTAAAAACGTTTTTGGTTTTGATGTTCCGGTCATGTTAAGAACGCATGCTGAATTTATAAACATTATAAAAAGGTGTCCTTATGAAGTCGATTCATTGCTTGAAGGGGAAAGTATACATGTTGCCTTCTTAGCAAATGAACTTTCTGAAAAAGAAAAGGATCAGCTGCTTATGCAAACAAATGAAACTGAAGATTGTTATATACATGAAAAAGTTGTGTATTTGTTATTCAAAAACAGCATTCGAGATTCTAAATTAATGAATCAGTTTCAGAAGCTACATACACCAGCTACAGTAAGAAATTGGAGAACTGTGAATAAATTAAAAGCGATAGTTGAGGGGATGTAAATATAAAAAGATGAGATTTTCTGTTTATAGAAAACCTCATCTTTTTATTTATATTGTTTAGCAACAACGAATTCAACGATAGGATAAATAAAGAATGAAGAACAAAGTGCGATAAAAAGAGGAAGATTCTTTATTTCATCGAGTACTAGGAATGCAAATCCTTCTGACAATAGTAAAATAAAAAACATAAGACATATAAGTACAAAATAAGCAATTTTAAAGCTTTTATATGTAATTTGCTGTCCCATTTTATCTTGGCTTTCTTCCGATACTCCATTTGGATCTCCCCAAGTAATTTGATTAATTAAATTACCAAGTATTAACGAAAAAGCGAATATTGTTCCTCCCAAAATCGAACCTTCCGTTACATATTTATATGTGCCATGTATAAGAACTCCGATTAGTGATAATACGATAATTATGAAAATAACTTTCTTGTGATTCAATTTAGAAATGACACCCCCTATAATGTAAAAAACTCTTTACAAATACAGTATAAAATTGGGGGAGTTTTATGTCAAATACTTTTTACATAAATGGTGCAAGAATATGATATTTTGTTTTTACGATTAATAAAAAATTACATTACATTTGAATGTAAAAGAATGGGCTAGCATATATTTGGAAGGGATGTCAGATTAATTTAGGGGGTAGTTATGTCTATTCTTTTAAAAGCTGGTGCTGATGCAGGAAATAACGGTTTGAAGTTAATGGTGAAAGGGCAAGATCCTATTTTTATTCCGAGTATATATTCTTTATATATAGGAGAGCCTACTGGATTGTTAGATGAGGGAGATGTTTCATTATCGGAATTAGAAAATCACATTGACGTGACCATTAGTTCTCCATCGTTAATGTTAAATAACGTGCGGTATATCGTTGGAGAAAAAGTCATTCAAGATCAATTAAAAGGTACTGAGGTTGAGAAGAAATCAAATAAGTCAACAGATGAGTTAATGGTTATTACCATTCTATCTGGTTTAGCGGTGAGTGCTATGCGTCAAAGTCCAACTTCTAGTCATATTAATATTCGTTATGATTTATCTGTTGCTCTTCCTATGCAGCTTATTACACAAGAAATAGCTGCGGAAAATGCGAAACGTTATATGGGCAATCATAAGGTTGTGTTCCATTATCCAAACGGACGTGATGTGACAATTAATATTTCAATCGAATATTGTAAATGCCTGCCTGAGGGCGCTTCTGGTACGTGGGGCATTGTATATGATGAAGAAGGAAATGTCGTGAAACATAAAATAGAATGTGAACAAAATCAAGTTTCAGAAATTGATTTTGTTGATAAAACTTTATTGTCTTTTGATATTGGTGCAGGGACGACAGAAGAAGTAGTTTCACTAGGTGTGAACTTTAGACCACAACTAAGTAAGGGCTTATCATACGGTGTGAAAGAAACGTTACTACAAATTATTACAAGATGGAACCGGAAGTATCCAACAAAGACGATTGATAGTATTACAGAATTTAACCAAATTTATTTAAATGAAAAGCACCCAAGAAATGCGTTACTAGTTGAAGAATCACAGCCAGCATTATTAGGTTTAGCAGCACGTGTCGCAACGGATATCATAAACAAAATTGATGATATGAAAGACGATCCATACGTATTTATTTATGGCGGGGGCGCAGTAATTATTAAAAACAGTTTAAAAATGATTTTAAAACAA
The DNA here is from genome assembly GCF_008923725.1 of Bacillus sp. CH140a_4T. Lineage (GTDB taxonomy): Bacteria > Bacillota > Bacilli > Bacillales > Bacillaceae_G > Bacillus_A. The sequence continues at coordinate 149,788 of NZ_WBPF01000005.1, read as the reverse complement.
AAAGGACGACTAACAAATGTAATCTTTGTAGATAATCCGTTATTTACAAATGCACGTGGATTATTAGTCTACACTTGTTCGCCAAAATATAGAGAGCATAAGCAAAAAGAGTTAGGATTTACAAACTTAACGATAAGTTAGTTGGTGGAAGTATGCGATCTAGGCGATATAAACGTGGTGATCGAGTAAAAATCAATATTCATAAATCAGTATCACCTGAAATGATTGCATGGCTGAATAAACAATCAAACCCAACCAATTTCTTTTTCTTTGCAGCGCAGCAACTTTTTAAACAAGTAGGAGATATTGATGTGTCAAAAGCTATACCAAGTAGCCATGTTTTCTCATTATACGTAGAGCCATCTTCCATATTAAAGGTTGAAGTAAACCCTTTTAAAAACGTACCACTAGAAGCAAATAAACCCACCGAAAATATAAAAAAAAAATCATGGGAATCTGTTGATCAATTAGATTGTCCGTTTTTTTAAACATAGAAAAATATAAGAATTGCCCATCACTACACATACGGATACAGTGATGGGCTTTTTTCATGTAACGAATAGAGGGGGCACACCATAATTTGTGCCCCTTCTATTCGTTATTTATTTATATTTTGGCTGTATGTTCAGTAACAGCATGAATTATGTCTGCCCAGTCATCAGGATGATTTTCATGTCCTGCACCTTCAAGGGTTAGTAGGACGGATTTAGGAATTTCATCAATAAGTGCGAGACCATGTTCAAAAGGGAGCGCTGTATCGTCTGTTCCATGAATAACTAATGTAGGTGCTTGTATGGAGTGAAGCACACCTTCATATGCATCATCTCCTTGTAGTAGAGCGTGATTAAACATGCTTAATAAATTGTTAGCTCGTTCTATTTCTTGTATTACTTGTTTATAGACTCTTTTTTCATCAAATGTTCGTTTGGATCCGCATAATAGGCGAGATCCGGAAACTAAATATTCTGCTACAACTTTATCATTTGTCCAATCTAAATGCGTGCCATTTGCGTGATGTGTTAAAATTCTTTCATCCATCGGAGGTAAATCACGCGTGTTATCGTCAGAGCCTATTACACTTGTAGCTAATAATGTTAACGATAAAATTCTTTCGGGATGTTTTACAGCAGAAATTTGAGCGATCATACCACCTAAAGACATACCAAATAGATGTGCTTGATCAATATGATAAGCGTCTAGTACCCCAATTGCATCTTCTGCCATATCTGTCACTGTATAATTGGAAGTTCCAGGTTCATATGTAACAGAGCGTCCCACATCACGGTTATCAAAACGAATAACAAATTTCCCTGTGTTAGCCAACTGTTCACAAAATTCTTCATCCCAATAAACCATTGAACACGTAGCACCCATAATTAATAAAACAGCTGGGTTCTTATCGTTCCCAAAGCTTTCTGTACATATATCAATCCCGTTAATTTTAAATATTTTTTCAGTCATAGCGTTCTCCCCATTTCTTTTGAATTAAATTTAAAATATAGTTTTGAAAGATTCTAAGATGTGTGTAAGTTACGTTTTGGAACTTACAATGCTTCTTACACAATTTACCCCCAAAAATAAGTTTATGATAATTCAAGGCAAAAAAATTTGAGAAATATTTGTATGTTATTAAAATAAACAGCAAGGAGGAGAGGAAATGAAAGCAATTGTAATAGATCGATATGGGAGTGTTGAAGAATTAAAAGAAAGACAAGTATTAAAACCAATCGTTAAAAGTAAAGAGGTATTAATACGTATTTTCGCAACGTCTATTAATCCTGTTGATTGGAAAACAAGAAAAGGAGACTTACAAAAACAGTTACAGTTTTCATTCCCAATCATTTTAGGGTTAGATGTAGCTGGAGTTATTGAAGAAGTTGGGGAAGAGGTAGAGTGTTTCAAAATAGGAGATAAGGTGTATACGAAACCTGAAAATATAGGGAAGGGCTCTTATGCTGAATTCATTACAGTAAAACCGGATTTAGTATCCTATATGCCCACAAATCTAAGTTTTGAAGAGGCAGCTTCTATTCCTCTTACAGGGCTTACAGCGTGGCAAAGCCTTGTAGATTATTCACAAATAAAAGAACATGATCGAGTACTCATTCATGCGGGAGCTGGTGGAGTTGGAAGTTTAGCAATCCAAATCGCAAAATCATTTGGAGCTTTTGTTGCGACAACTGCGAGTAGTAAGAATAAAGAGTTTTTAAAGTCTTTAGGAGCAGATCTTGTTATTGATTATAAAAAAGATAAATTTGAAGAACTACTATCAGATTTTGATATTGTATTAGATACAATAGGTGGGGAAGTACAAGAAAAAAGTTTTCAAATTATAAAGCCTGGTGGTGTTTTCGTTTCGATTGTCCATGAACCAATTCAAAAAGTAAAAGGGATAAAATCAGGATTTTTATGGCTAAAACCAAATGGGAAGCAACTAGAAGAATTAGCTGATTTAATTGCACGTGGAAAAATAAAACCAATCATAAGTAAAGTTGTACCGTTTAATGAAGCAGGGGTTAGAGAAGCTCATATTTTGAGTGAAGGTCAACATGTTAGAGGTAAGATTGTAATGAAAGTGGAATAAAAATGATTAAGTAAATACCCTCAAAAAATATTTTGGGGTATTTACTTTTTAGCTTAAAGATAGTGGACATATGCATTTATAGTTTATAGTTTCGTATTGTATCATGTAATTTCTCTAAACCAATTAACATATCTTTTTCATTTAGCATAGAATAGCTAATCCTTAATTGGTTGTTATTTATATCGTTATTTAATAGACAAGCTGTTCCTGGTAAAAAAGAGACATCTACTTCATTTGCTTTTTGTAATAAGGTAAAGGGATCTATCGAATCAGGAAGTGTAACCCATAAATTAAAGCCACCATTTGGTATTTCAAACCTTATTACTTTAAGAGGTGATAACATATCAATCGTTATATCACGTCTAATTTGTAAAGCAGTACGTAATTTTTCTAAATGATTTTTCATACGTTCTGCACGTAAAAAAGGAAGGAGTGCTTTTTGCGTTAATAAAGGACTACCGATGTCCATTGAACCTTTTACAGCATATAACCATTCAAAAATAGGCCCATCGGCAATAAGAGATGCGATACGCAATCCTGGTGCTAACGTTTTACTAAATCCTTTTATATATATTACATGACCATTCGTATCAAAATTTTTGATAGGAGGGGGAATAGTAGCATCCTCAAAATATATTTCTCCGAAAGAATCATCTTCAATTATAAAAAACTCATATAGCTCTGCTAGTTCTATAAGTTCCATTCTCCGTTCATTACTCATTACTGTACCTGTTGGGTTCTGAAAAGTTGGATTCGTATACAATAATACGGGATTTTTACTTTGACAAATATCATCGATTAAGTCGGAGCGAACTCCATGATTATCAAGAGAAACTGGTATAATTTTAGCACCTTTATTGATGAAAATATCAAGTGCAGCACTGTAACAAGGACTTTCCACTAATACAATATCACCAGGTTTTAATAATGTTTGAGCAATTAAATCAATTCCTTGTTGTGCGCCGCTTGTAATTAATAATTGAGATGGATCGGTCACTAAATTCTGGTGTTCATTTAAGTAATTTGCTATTTCAACTCGCAGTTCATAATCACCCTGTACTGGCCCATAAGTTGCTAGGATCATCTGGTCTTTATTAAGTATTTTATGCATTTCGTCTGCTAAGAATGGATTTGGCAATAAACGAGGATACAAAATCGCTTGTGAAAAATCGTAATATTTTCGGTGCTGATTCATTGCATATTGAGATCGCATAACATTAATCGTTTTTGTTTGTTGCCATCTGTACGGAATTGGTTTGAAATCTTTTTTTACATGTTTATGTATATAAGCACCTTTCCCATGTTCAATGCGTATATATTCTTTCTTTTCTAATTGCTTATATGCCTTACGAACAGTTAATAGGCTAATCTGCAAATCTTCGGCCATAGAGCGTAAAGATGGAAGGGAGTCACCATGCGTAAGCATGCCGCTTTGTACTCTTTCAACAATTTGCATATATATTTGCTGATAATACGGTATGTTGGATTCTTTACGAAGGACAATCTTCATGGTTTCACCTTTTTCGTTTTTATTTTATTAAAGCGAAAAATATTTAGAGAATCAACTATAATTTTAGGTAACTGTTATATACATAGTTACACTGTTATACACCATACCTTCTATACTCATGTTAAGAGTAAAAAGGAGGAAGGGAAATGGTCATTTTCAATTATATTTTAGTATGTATTATTTTCGGAACAACATTTTTAACGATAAAAATCGGAATTGAAGCAGGAGCGCCTCCATTATTTTCAGCAGGAATTCGTTTCTTTTTAGCAGGCGTAATTCTGATGATTATATTTAAGTTAAAGCGAAAAGAAATAATGCCACATCTATTTTCAAAACGTATTATGTATGCTGGTTTTTGCTTAACATTTATGACATTCGCAACATTGTACTGGGCGGAACAATATATTTCTTCAGGGTTAGCTGCTGTGCTTTCTGCTACGGGACCGATGATGATTTTGTTATTACAGGCAAAGAGAAATAAGACAAAATTACAAAAAGAGCAACTCGTAGCATTAATTATTGCACTCATAGGTGTTGTTTTTGTTTCTTTACCAGGAATGCAACAAGAAGTAAGTTTCATATGGAGTATCGCTTGTTTTATTTTAATAATAGGAGAGTTATTTTACGGAATAGGCTCTATTCGCTCAAAAGAAATACTTTCGGATTTACAAAGTGTATCACCATTTCTCATTAATGGTATTCAAATGTTTTACGGAGGGGTTTTATTACTAATCGTATCCGTCATAGTAGAACAACCGAATGTAACTGTATTAGCTTCATGGAGTGTACAGTGGCCTATTTTATATCTTATCTTTATTGGATCAATTGGTGGACACGGATTATATTATTGGCTTTTATCAAAAACAAATCCTGTATTCCCGTCAACTTGGTTATACGTATCACCACTAATTGCTATTATAGTAGGATATATCATATTAGGAGAACCTTTAAACCCTACAATGGGAATAGGTGCTTGTTTTATTTTGGTTGGTGTATTTTTAGCTAATCGATCCACACTCCGGAGCTATTTCAAACAAGGGAAATTATTTGAGAAGGAAATGTAGTTGTATAAAGAAGCAGCTCTGTATAAAATAGGGCTACTTTAATTTTATCCCTTTCGGCAAGAAGACGCCACCTGATTTGTGTTACGGGTGAAACTCAACAAATCAGGTGGCAATGAATTGCCAAAAGAAGGAAGACTGAACTCTTTTGTCTCGTATATAAAAATTTTTTGAGAGCGAATATTTGTTTTTTGTCTTACGATATAATCTGCCGTAGATAAGGAAGGAATATATCGTAAGACAACGAAATTGGATAGTAATAATCATTTTATTACTTGAGCCAAAAGGAATTACGATGAAGAACATGTTCATATTTTGTTCCAAATATTGCTTTGTCAAAAGTAATGAATAATTTTAATGAACGCTCTAAGAAAGGTGGTGAAAACAATGGCTAGAAAGAAAGCCGTGAAAGTATTACGTAAACAAAAGAAAAAAGAAACCATGCAACGATTTACGCAGAAACAAAATATCGGACGAGCTTGCCTCACAGCTAAAGAATTTCGCTTACTTCAGCGTATGTCACATAGTTCAAAAGCATTGCGAAATGTTGGATTGTATACCATTAAACAAAGTTATTTGATCCATAATAAAATGGCTACTGTAAAAGAAGTGGACACTGCCATGCAAGCCGATACGAATTACTGGGGCATTCAATCAAACTCTGTTCAGGCGATTCGTAGAGCCTTATATGCAGAAGTGAATAGCTTTTTTAAAGCCTTGGAACAGTGGAAGAAAAATCCTGAGAAGTTCACAGGGCGTCCTAAATTTCCGAATTATTCTCGTCCAACTGACAAACGAATCATTGAAATCTATCAAGTTCCAAAATTGGATGATAACGGATATTGGATGATTCCGATGAATGTGGCATTCAGGAAAAAATTCGGTTCCATTAAAATACGTATGCCTAAAAACTTAAGAAATAAAAAAATCTCCTACATTGAGATTGTACCGAAGCAAGAAGGTCGGTTCTTTGAGGTGCATTACACATATGAAGTGCACGTTTCTCAAATGAAGAAACAATCTACGACCACAAGTAACGCTTTGAGTTGCGATTTAGGTGTAGATAGATTAGTAAGTTGCGTGACAAATACAGGTGATACTTTCTTAATCGATGGAAAAAAAATGAAATCTATTAACCAGTACTTCAATAAAATGATACGTAATCTCCAACTGAAAAATATGGGAAATGGACTTTCGAAACGAGTTGTAACGAATCAAATGGCTGCACTTTGGCATAAACGCGAAAGACAAATAAATGGTTACATTTCACAAACGGTAGGCCTGTTGTTTAAAAAAGTGAAAGCATTTGGCATAGACACGGTTGTCGTAGGGTATAACGCTGGTTGGAAACAAAAATCTGATATGGGGAAAAAGAATAATCAAACATTTGTTCAAATTCCGTTTCATAAACTGATAGCAGCAATTGAGAATAAATGTGTAAAAGAAGGCGTCCGATTTTTGAAACAAGAAGAAAGCTATACTTCAAAAGCCAGTTTCCTAGACAAAGATCCGGTTCCAGTTTGGTCTAAGGAAGATAGGACGTATCGCTTTAGTGGCAAACGAATCACTCGTGGTCTGTACCAAAGTAAAGCAGGAACATGTATCCATGCTGATATTAATGGTGCATTGAATACATTGCAAAAATCAAGAGTTGTAGAATTGGATGACAATCTCAAAGTGAAAACGCCGATTCTATTAGAAGTGCAAAAACGTAAGGCTGTTGTTTCGCGCATAGCTTAGTGGGTGCGTCAACCATCCATGTGTACTCGACTTGTCGGGGCTTGTAGCACACGCCGGATTCATCTGAGTGGTGGCTTCTTCCATAAGGAAGAATTGCTCTTTTTCGAAAGGGTGGTGCAAGTGGGAAAACAATCGTTCGTTGCCAGTACCAACCAAAAACATACTTGGGGTGTTACCGTAAGGTGGCATGAATGCTAGAGCGTCAACTGTCTAGCGATAGACGAAAAGACCTAACGTTCTAACTCAAGCCCCCACTGAAATGTTTCATCTCAGTGGGGGGAGTTGACTGTCCAAATGAATTTGCTCGTGACTGATTAGAATCTCACTACAAAGAATTAGTATTTCATACATTAAGAGAAATGTTTAATACGACGTTTGAAATTCAGTTTGATCTATGTAATGACGAACCATCAAAGTTGAAAGATGTTCCAAAAAAAGGCTAAATAGCTGGGATGAAGTAAAGAAAGCGTTAAGGCCAAAATTAGCAGAGAAAACATTTATAACCTGGGTTAGAAATACAAATGCTACTATAGAAGATAATACATTAAGAATCTTTTGCGAGGATGCGTTTCATCGTGATTTGCTTGAAGGTGAGTATAAAAATATAATTTCAAGTACCGTACAGAAACTTACTAATGAAGAATATCAAATTTGGTTCGAAATAGAATCAAAAACCACTTCTATCACACATATTCATCATATGCAAAATAATCCACTCACTTCTGGACAAGAGAAATCCAACACGATTTGGGATGAAATAAAAGATAAAATCCAAGTAACAATTTCAAGACCTTCATATGAAACATGGATCAAAGAAACGACAGCCAGAATAAATGGAAATACATATGAACTTCAATTTGAATTAGAATCAAATAAAGATGCAACCAGTAGTGGTGAAAAATCAAAATCACCTACTGAAAATACTATTTTCGAATTATGGGAGCAGTTCAAATCGTCAAATGATGAGTTAAAATATAATAATGTAGAGGATAGCGAAAAACGCATTCAAGCATTAGAAGAAAAATAGTGAACTTAGAAAAAGTGATTGATACATTAGTGGGAAATATTAGAGGTAGTAGAATTAAAAACACAGTTGGAAAAATAACCAACTGTGTTTTTTACTTAATTCGCTTTATTGATAAACCCTTTATAATTGCGTTTTACAAGCTGACTTTCTAAAGTCTTCATTGTTTCAAGTGCTACACCGACGATGATAAGTAAACTTGTACCACCGATTTGTGCAGAAGGTGGTAATGTAGCAATTTTCGTGAATACGAGCGGTAAAATTGAAATTGCCCCTAAGAAAATTGCACCGATAAATGTTAAACGGTATAAAATTTTAGTTACATATTGTTCTGTGGATTTACCAGGGCGAATACCAGGCACATAGCCATTTTGCTTTTTCAAATTCTCAGCCATTTGTTCAGGGTTTACTTGAATAAATGCGTAGAAGTATGTAAAAGCAACGATCAGACCGACATAAAGCGTCATTCCAATTGGATGTGCGAAATCAAGATTTGCAACTAACCATTGCGATACGCTTGAATCAGGGAAGAGCTGCGCAATTGTACGCGGCGTCATTAAAAATGCGGAAGCAAAGATAACTGGAATTACACCAGCACTATTTACTTTAAGAGGTAAATGGGTGTTTTTTGCTCCTTGATATTGATTGTTTCCTGAAACAGCTTTTGCATATTGAATCGGTATTTTACGCACAGCTTGTTGAATGTAAATAACGCCAACAACTATCGCTAAAATTACGAGACCAATTAAGACCATCTTTATGATGTGCATGAATAATTGATCGCCTGCATTTTGAAATTGTTGCAAATAAATTTGATTCGCAACATTTGGAATCGCCGCAACAAGTCCTGCGAAGATAATCATCGAAATACCATTACCTACTCCATTAGCGGTAATTTGTTCACCTAACCAAAGTAAAAATGCAGTACCTGCAGTTAAAACTGTCGCAATAAATAAGTATGTAGTCCAGCTTTGATCTGTTATTAATTGTCCACCTGCTATATTATTAAAGCCATAAGACATCCCAATGGCTTGTATGAATGCGAGAATGATTGTAAAGTATCGAGTAAATTGAGCTGATTTCTTACGGCCCATTTCTCCTTGCTTTGCCCATTCCGAAAATTTAGGTATAACGTCCATTTGTAGTAATTGTACTATGATGGAAGCTGTAATATATGGTGTAATACCTACAGCGAAGATTGAGAAGTGTTGCAATGCTCCTCCGCCAAATACGTTTAGCATACCTAAAACGTTAGCTTGATCTTGTACTTTTAATACCTCTGCGTTAGTATGAGGAACTGGAATAAACGTGCCAATTCGAAAAACAATTAGCATCGCTAGTGTAAAAAGAATTTTGTTTCTTATCTCAGCTACTCTCATGAAATTTGAAATCGTACGAAACATTATGTCGCCTCCTATATTTTTATCAGTTCAAAACTGATTATTATATCCCGATGAAGTAACCACAAACCTCCTTCCGCATTAAATTCATTTGACAAATGGAATTTTATACATTTTGTAGTTTTCTCGGATATAAAAATATAAGGTGTTTTTTAGCGACTAATAAGCTTTTCGTAATCATTCAATACACATAATATATCGAATAAATTAACAAATGTACATACATACGCATGAAAAATGAATGAATAGGGGCATTTTTTACATTTATTTAATGCTAGATTGATAATTAGGAACGTTTTATGTAGTTGTATTGAAAGGATTCCGTGGAAAGTATTATGGTGTAGCTGTAGCACATGATAATCTCAAGAAAATCTTCAAGGATGTTGAGAAAACTCATATATTTAGTCGTGAATTAGAGAAACTATTAAAGCAAGAAAAGATTTGATTGAAATAGTAGTGAAGGAAAATCTTTCTTCTATAGAGAATATTTCTAACGCAGGAATCTAAGTATATAGGTTCTAATAAAAGGAGAATTCACATGAATACATTTGTAAAGGACAAGTTTTATGAAACGCGAAATCAATTATTTGAGGAAATTACTTTGTTAAGTGATGCTCAATTTAATAGAAAATCAGATAAGGATAAATGGAGTATAGCACAAGTTTGTCATCACTTAGTTTTATTAGATGAGAGAGTTATAACGGTTATTTCGTCAGGATTAAAAAAGATGGATAGTTTCCAAAATGAGCGTAATGAAATTCATACTATTGTATTAGATAGATCGATAAAATTTATAGCACCAGAAATGATTGAACCAAGTATAGAACCATTTGAAGTGCTGCAAATGGTTGATTTGTTAAACGACTCTAGAAAAGAATTGATGCGTTTTCTGAGTACAATAGAAGATGAATCTAAATTGGTAAAAAAATCAGTGATGCATCCAGCTCTTGGAGAATTATTTCTTGATCAGTGGATAGAATTAATCTATTTGCATGAACAGCGTCATATAGAACAAATCAAAGAGGTCAAATTACTTTGTGAAGTTGAAAAGTAAAAATTATTATCTATTTATTGAGCGATTTAGGATAGCATCAAGGGTTTGAGTGATAAAATACAAGTCCTGATTAAAATTATGATGAATTTAGTTGAAAGCAACCAATAAGCAGAAGAAAATACGAAACTAGCAGATCTTTCTCTTGAATAGGAAACGAACATTCAAAAAAAACTGAATCCGAATTGCTGTATAAGTGTAACCCCGTCTTAAATGAAGAACGGGGTTATTATTTTTGGGAGTGATCTCAGCATTTTCATTTAGGAGGAAATAAATTAGCAATGAAATCCGAAAATGTAACCAGCATTACACACTATATCTTTAAGTTATAATGATTTCCGGAAATGAGTTATATGTCCATAATTTTAACAGTACATATACATCTACCGTTGGTTTAGCGCTCTTCACACGTTAGAGGAAGAAGTAAACATTATTCTGCTAGGGGGGATATGCATTTTATTCTCTATATTTTCACAGTAGAACCACCTCCAAAATTATCTTTTGCAGTTGAATTTTTCCGAATAATAAGTTACATTTTTAAAGTTCAAGCAACTTTATAGCAGTACAAAAAGGGGAGAAATATTGTTATTATGCAAAAAATGAAATGGAAGACCTATTTATGTTATTTTGTTATCATTATACTTCTTGGAACAGCAGTAATAGTCAAGCCATCTATCTCAAAAGCTGAGGAATCTGATGTTAATATTACATTGTTAGGTACTGCAGATATTCATGGTAGATTTATGCCTTGGGATTATGCACTTGATGGAGCAAATATGAGTGGAAGTTTGACACAGCTTTATACGGTTATAAAGAAGGTACGTCAAGAAAATCCAAATACCATATTAGTAGATGCTGGGGATACAATCCAAGGAAACTCAGTAGAATTATTCAATGATCAACCGCAATCGCCAATGATGGTAGCGATGAATGCAATGGGATATGATGCTTGGGCATTTGGAAATCATGAATTTAACTTTGGATTAGATACATTGAAAAAAGTTAGTGAGCAATATAAGGGAAAGACGTTAGCAGGAAATATTTACAAGGAAAATGGAGAGCGTTTTCTTCCTGCATATACGATTGTTGAAAAAGGTGGAATTAAAGTCGGGATTATTGGTATGAATACACCAATGATTAGTGATTTCGAAAAAGGGACAGATCATTTAGATGGATTGGTAGTGAAAAATCCAGTAGAAGAGACAAAAAAGGCAATTAAAGAATTAGAAGGTAAAGTAGATGTAATGGTAGGAGTTATGCATATGGGACTAGAAAATGAGAATGGAATCCCTGGTACTGGTGTTCAAGATATTGCGAATGCTTGTCCGGAACTAAGTGCTATTTTTGCAGCTCATATGCATAAACTTGTTAAAAAAGAAGTTGTAAATGGCGTTATTATTACAGAACCAGATAAATATGGAACACATATCTCGCGTATTGACCTTACTTTTACAAAGCAAGATGGAAAGCTGGTTCTAAAAGATAAAACTGCTACCGCTATACCTGTAAAAAATACTGATGGAACAACAGTAGTATCTGATCCTACACTTGAAGACACACTGACACCTTTTCATGAGTATGCGAGAGGTGATGCAAATGTTGTAGTCGCTCAATTAAAGGGTAGAAACCTTGTTCCTGAAAATGAAATAAAGGGTATTCCAAATGTGCAGATTCAAGAGACACCTTTATCAGATTTCTTTCATGAAGTCATGCTCTACTACAGCAAAGCAGATGTAGTCGCCCATCAAATTGATAACGATAATGCTCGTTTGAATGTAGGTCCTATTAAGAAAAAAGATATTGCGTATAATTATCAATATGCTTTGGGAGAAATTACAGTATATAAGGTAACTGGGAAAGACTTAAAAGACTATATGGAATGGGCGGCAGGGTACTTTAACTCATCTCGTGCCGGAGATGTAACAGTTAGCTTTGATAAAACCCGTCGTGCTTCTAAATACAGTACGAATGATTTCTTTGGAGGCGTAAAATATGAAATTGACTTAACAAAACCATATGGAAGTAGAATTACAAATTTACGTTCTATTCGTACAAATAAACCAATCAAAACGAACGATGCTATGACACTAGGAATGAATGCGTATAGAATGGAGGCTCTTCAGGCAAAAGGTGGAGCTTTAGAGGGGCGTAAGTTTGAACAAATTTGGTCATCTAAACAAGAGAATGCATTCGGGGAAACTGGTGGAACCATTCGTAACCTTGCTATTACATATTTAAAAGAGGTAAAGAATGGTGTATACACACCAAAAGTGATGCATAATTGGAAAATTACTGGCGTGAATACACATTCTTCAGAGCATAGAGCTGTAGTGGATCTTGTCAATAAAGGAATTTTAGAAATTCCAAAAACTGAAGATGGAAAATATACAAATATAGCATCTATAAATACTAAAGATTCAATTACAAAAGAAGAGATTGTAGCACTCTCACAAAAAGTTAATATTAATCCAAATCAGTTTAATCATGTAAAAAGAAAAGGTGAATTTTACAAAAAACTTAGTAGGATAATTAAATAAATATAAAATAGATAGCTTTCATGCAAAAAACTATTAAACTTGGACATACCATTATCCTAAAAAAGTTTGTGATCGGTATGGAAATATAAAGAATCAACGATAAAAAATCCCCTGGATCATTAAACAAATCCGGGGGATTTTTTATTTGAATAATTTTGGTCTTATTTATTACTATGCATATTTATAATATGCTTTAAAAGAACATACCTTGAGCTAATAACATGCAATAGATGTGTCCTTTACTATATTTAAATGGGAGATAAATTAAAGATATTTTTGACAAAATAAAAAAGCCTGAAACTCATATGAGACTTCAGCTATCTCATGATGTTACAATCCATGCAGCTATAGACATACATAACAACATTATATTAAAAAATCTAAATTGTAGATGCGCTGCCTCACTAAAGTATTTATATACTATATATATATATCATAAAACAAAACACGCACTTTCTTTTTCTTGTTTATCAAGGTCATTAGTATTCATTTGATCCATCTTTATCCTAAATCAACTTCATGTCCAAAATATAAGTTTAAATAAGTAATATAAATTATAAGATGTCCTATAATAATTGTTATTTTAATAGCATTAAACCTACTCTTAAAATAGTAAAGAGTGGGTTTTTATGTTGTTATTTAGATGTAAGGGTACTTTGATTAGAATGAATATAGATAATTAACAACTAACCAATTGGATGAGCGCCTAAAAGAGCTCTTTTTTATTGAAATTAATATACATATATGTGTCGTTCTTTATTTATATCATCGACCATATATGTAATTTTGCATAATGTTACATGAATTTTGTATTTTCTCTTTTTTCCGACAGAAATAGACAGTATACTTTGTACAAGCTTTCTATTTCAAAAATTATACGAGGTGAAAAAAATGAAAAACAAAAAGACATTAACTAAGGTAGCATTAACAACAGGCTTAGCTTTAACAGCTGTAGCACCATACGGAGTAGGTTATGCAGAGGAAACAGATCAACTACAAGTTCAAATTTAGGAAGAATCGTTCCGTTCAGGTGAACTTACACAACCGTCACAAAAGGCACCCGAAAATGTAGTAAAAGATGCTCTTAAGGAGAAAACAGAACAAGCTCTTTCTCCAAAGCAAGTCAATGGAGAAACAGGAGTAGATTATAAAGTTCTTCAAAAACGTGGTTCATATGATGGGACTACACTTGTACGTATACAGCAAACGTACGAAGGAAAAGAAGTATATGGCCATCAATTAACTGCACACGTAGATAATAACGGTGTTATTAAAAGTATTTCAGGCGATAGTGCACAAAATTTAAAACAAGAAGAATTGAAAAAACCTATTAATCTATCAAAAGATGAAGCAAAACAATATATTTATACGCAGTACGGGAACGATATCAATTTTATTTCTGAGCCAGAAGTTAAAGAAGTTATTTTTGTTGATGAAAATAATGGACAAGCTAGCAATGCATACCAGGTTACATTTGAAGCTGCAACACCAAACTATGTTTCCGGAACTTATTTAGTAAATGCACAAAATGGTGATATGTTAAAAAATATGGTACAAGAATCTAACTTAAAAGCAAGTGAAAAACTAGTTGGAGCATTAAAGAAAAGTAAAAAAAGCAATCTTACATCATTAACTGGAACAGGAAAAGATGATTTAGGTATATCACGTACATTTGGAATCTCTCAACAAAGTAATGGCAAATATGCTCTTGCTGATTATACAAGAGGGCAAGGAATTGAAACATATGATGTGAATTATAGAGATATTACTAAAGAAGAAAGCTATTATCCTGGTACATTAGCAACTAGCACTTCAACAACATTTAACGATCCAAAAGCAGTAAGTGCTCATTACTTAGCAACAAAAGTATTTGATTTTTATAAAGATAAATACAAGCGTAATAGCTTTGATAATAAGGGACAAAAGGTAGTTTCAGTTGTACATGCTTGGGATTCTGGAGATACGAATGATCCGAAAAATTGGCAGAATGCATTAAGTGCGAATAATGGAAGTATGCTTGTATACGGAGATCCTATCGTCAAGGCATACGACGTAGCTGGCCATGAATTTACACATGCAGTTACTTCTAGCGAATCTAATCTTGAATATTACGGTGAATCTGGTGCGATTAATGAGGCGCTATCTGATATTATGGGAACATCTATTGAGAAATACGTAAATAATGGAAGCTTTAACTGGACGATGGGAGAACAAACTGGATCTGTTTTCCGTGATATGGAAAATCCAGCTTCTGTTCCATCTTCACTTGGTGTACCTTATCCAGATGATTACAGTGAATTTAATGATTTTAATGGATGGGATCAAGGTGGCGTTCATTTTAATTCAAGTATTATTAATAAAGTTGCGTATCTCATTGCAAAAGGTGGAACTCATAACGGTGTAACTGTTAAAGGGATTGGTGAAGATAAAATGTTTGATATCTTCTATTATGCAAATACAGATGAGTTAAACATGACTTCTAATTTCAAAGAATTGAGATCAGCATGTATTCGAGTGGCAACAAATAAATATGGAGCAAATACTGCTGAAGTTCAAGCAGTTCAAAAGGCATTTGATGCAGCAAAAATTAAGTAAGTTAGAAATATAGTTTTCATTCATATATTATTACATTATGAAAAACAGCTACTGTCATTTTAAAGATAGTAGCTGTTTTTTTATACAGCAATGTATGATTGAAAATACACTTACTAAGCAATAATTAGGTTGTCTATCTTTATGAAGTTAACATATATAAGGTTTAAAGTATATAAAAACTGAAAATTAATAATATATTGACCTCTTGATAGGAAGTGCTATAAAATGAAAGCGATAACAAACGATTGCTTTGAAATGATTTCCTTGATCTTTTAGTATTTATAAATATATGAAGACATAAACAAATCTATTTTTTTGAACATTAATGCAAACGTTTTCGTATTAAAAGATCATTGAAATACATATGTGAAAATAGCCAATATAGGGGGGGAAGTAAAAGAGATTTCTAGATTAATTTAAATAGTGTAATTTAGTACGAGCATAATAAATTGTACGTACTATTTAAAGAAAGGGTGTATGTGGTGCAAATGATAAAAAGATTAATTAACAAATCCGTTGTATTACTGACTATAATCGTTATGTTATCATCTGTTTTCTCTTTTCAAAGTGTAAAGGCAGTTTCAAATTCGAAAACAACTGAAGTTATCATTCATTACAAAGAGGAGTCTGGAAATACAAAAGACTGGAATCTTTGGACATGGGGAGAAAATGCAAATGGTAAATCATATGAATTTACAGGTGAAGATGAATTTGGAAAGTACGCTAAGATTAATATAGACGGTGACTATAATCGTGTAGGATTTATCATTCGTACAAATGAGTGGGAAAAAGATGGTGGCGATCGTTGGATTGAAAATATAAAGGATGGTCGTGCTGAAGTATGGATTCTTTCTGGTGATGATAAAGTATATAACTCTAAGCCTTCTTCAAATCTATCCATTCAAAAAGCAACTATTGATAGTTTCAATGAAATTACTGTAACGACTAACATCCCGTTTCATATTAAGGAACGGAATATTGAAATTGAAGGCATTAATATTAAAAATATTAGTCCTTATGATATAAACAGTGGAAATATTACTAATAAGGTTAAAATAATTACGGAGCAGAAAATTGATTTAAAACAGACATACAAAGTTAAAATCGAAAACGTTGCTGATACGAATACTGAAATCGGTAAAGTCATTCGTAGTGAGGAATTTGATCATTTATATTATTATGGTGGTAACGATTTAGGTAATATATATACACCACAACATACTAAGTTCCGTGTATGGGCTCCTACTGCGAGTGAAGTGAAGTTAGTTACATATAAAAAATGGAATGATAAAATAGGTACTGAAATAAACATGCAACAAGGTGAAAAAGGAACTTGGAAAGCAGAACTTAAAGGGAACCAAAAAGGTCTCTTTTATACGTATAAAGTGAGAATTGGGGATAAGTGGACTGAAGCAGTTGATCCGTATGCGCGTGCTGCTTCTGTAAATGGAGATAAAGGTGCAGTTGTTGATTTAGAAGAAGCGAATCCCAAAAAGTGGAAGGTAAATAAAAAGCCGAAATTTAAAAATCCGGAAGATGCTATTATTTATGAATTGCATATACGTGATCTTTCTATTCAGCCCGAAAGCGGTATTAAACAGAATGGAAAATATTTAGGGGTAACAGAAAAAGGAACAAGAGGTCCTGAAGGTGTGAAAACAGGTCTTGATCATGTGAAAGATCTTGGTGTTACGCACGTTCAGCTTTTACCGATATTTGATTATGCATCAGTAAATGAAGAGAATTTAAACGAACCACAATATAACTGGGGATATGACCCGAAAAACTTCAACGTTCCAGAGGGGTCTTATTCTACAAATCCATATGAGCCAACTGTTCGAATAACTGAATTAAAGCAAATGATTCAAACACTGCATGATAATAATCTTCGTGTTGTAATGGATGTAGTATATAACCACATGTATAACGCTGCTGAATCTAATTTTCATAAGTTAGTTCCAGGTTATTATTATCGTTACAATGAAGACGGAACATTTGCAAATGGAACTGGAGTAGGAAATGATACAGCTTCAGAACGAAAAATGATGAGAAAATTTATGGTGGATTCAGTCACATACTGGGCAAAAGAATATAACTTAGACGGATTCCGTTTTGATTTAATGGGTATTCATGATTATGAAACGATGAATGAAATACGTAAAGCTGTTAATCAAATTGACCCTTCTATCATTTTGCATGGAGAAGGCTGGGATTTAAATACACCTCTTGCAGCGGAGTTGAAAGCAAATCAAAAGAATGCAGAAAAAATGAAAGGGATTGCCCATTTTAACGATAATATACGTGATGGATTGAAAGGTAGTGTATTTGAGGAGAAAGAAAATGGGTTTGTAAATGGAATGGAAAATATGGAAGACCGTATTAAAAAAGGTATTACGGCAGGAATTGACTACGATACAAATTCGTCTACTTATCAAGATCCGGAGCAAGTACTAACTTATGTGGAAGCACATGATAATCATACATTATGGGATAAACTTGAGTTGACTAATCCAGGGGACAGTGAAGAAGTGCGAAAACAAATGCACAAATTGTCTTCTTCGATTTTATTAACATCACAAGGTATTCCATTCTTACATGCAGGGCAAGAGTTTATGCGTACGAAATATGGTGATCATAATAGTTACAAATCTCCCGATTCAATTAACCAAATGGACTGGTTGCGCCGTGCAGCATTTAATAATGAAGTAGATTATATGAAGGGCTTAATAGAATTACGCAAAAAGTACCCAGATTTTCGAATGACATCTGCAGAACAAATTAAAAAACATATAGCTTTTATGGATGCTCCAAAAAATGTTGTGGCTTATTCAATAAAGGGAAATGGGAATAAAAACGAATACTTTATGGTGACTCACAATGCAAATAGAGAAACCATTGACATAACGCTTCCATCGAAAGGTCCGTGGAAAGTACTAGTAGACGGTAAACAGGCAGGTAGTAAAACACTTTATGTTGTCCGTGATAATAAAATTAAAGTTCCTCCATTAAGTTCCATTGTTTTAAAATCAGAAAAACCGATTAAATAAAAGCGAAGAGTGTGGAAATATATAATGAATTGAGCAAAGTTAATAAGGATTGCAAATAAAAAAAAGCGAAGTGAAGGCTATTCTCACTTCGTTTTTAAAGTTAATGTAATATAATTTCACATACTGTAATTATATTACAATTTAATGAAAGAAATAAGCAATAGATTATTGCTATTGTAACAGTAGGGGGAGAAGATATCTTTGAGTTTATTTATAAAATTATCTGAAATACATTCGTAATTCAGATAATGTTTATTATATATTCGAACATATAACGAATTAGATGTTCGAGTTGTATTAATTCCTACAAATCGTTTAAAAATAACAAAGGCGTAAAAAGTATATGGAATTAAAATAGAGAAAAGACACCATTCAAGGTGTCTTTTCTCTATTTTGAATATGAAATGTAAGTAACTCAATTGTATGTAATAGTATGTGATATTTTCACACTAACTGATTAAGAAAAATTTAAAACTCTTTTCTTAATCTATTTGTAATAAATTACATCATAAAATTTTATCAATATAATAAATAAAACTTTCTCAACATTATTTGATTTAATAACTATATTCAACCGCTCTCCAATCCATTACAATAATTTCACATTGGAAATACATGAATATTCTCAATGTTATAAATAGTTTATACCTTATAGGATTACTATGGGAAAGGATGTGAAATATCCAAAGAAAAATCATTTTTTATGATGAAATAAAAAATTTTAATGAAGAAAAAGTTATTTCATTATTTTCAAGTTTCGTTAAAGTGCATGTATTTATAATCACTATGAGACAAGGAGCAGAATCTAAAAAAAAAATTTGTAGATTAGAAAATTGCATTTCAAAAATAAGTTAAACGTTTATGGAGGATTATATGAGCGAGAAAATTTATTACTGGTCTCCGATTAAACATTGGGAGAAGTTGCATAATGAAGTTTTGATAGGGGAAATGAGATTTACAGGCATTCTGTCTGAGTGGTTTCCTGAGTTTTATTTTATGGCTCAAAAAGGTGTAAAAATTAGTGAACTAGTAGAGCGCTTTTCGTTAGGAAATATAGAAGAGACACAAAAAACAATAGAGCTTATGATAAAAAATCGTGTGTTAGTAAGTAACATATTACACCCAAGAGAAGTATTTTCTACACAAGAAAAGATTTTTTCAAATCCATATAGCAACCAGATTCGCTTTTCTAAAGAAGAGTTAGATAAGTATATGAGTGAACAATTAAATCGCACGCACGTTGCTGCACGGTCAACCGAAATTCAACTTGAAACAACAGATGAGCTACCTACTTTAATCAAGGAACGTAGGTCTTGTCGTCAATTTGATATGGAAAACCACATTAGTTTTTCGGAATTTTCCCAATTCTTATCAACTCTAAAACAGGTTAGGGAAGAAAAAATATACTACCATTACGCAAGTGCAGGCGGGCTCTATCCCATTGATATCTTTGTTTATGTAAAACCAAAACGTATAGAGGGTATGAAAGCTGGATTTTATTATTATAACCCATCAAAAAATAGTCTTGTGATTGTAAACAACATTGATCAAGTAATCAAAAGTGATCATGAGTTAATTAACCAGGATTTATTTACTCAATCTGCCTTCTCAGTTTATTTGGTTTATAATGCGAACGCTTCCATCCCGAAATACGGTTCAGATGGATATTTATTTGCTTGTATTGAGTCAGGCATTATCACTGCTACCTTAAATATGGTTGCTGAGACATTAAATTTAGGGGTTTGTTCAGTTGGTCATATGAAATTTGAAGAGATTCAGCAATTTTTATGTTTGGATAACCATCAAGTATTTCTCCATGGGCTTGAAGTTGGCCTGAAAATTTACGAATAGAAGAAATGAATATTAGGGGGATAAAGATAAACATGCACATTAAAGATCGAAGTTCTATTCATGGAAATCAAGGGGTAGAAGCGTTTTGGAAGGAGCAATTATCTTCCGAGGTTCTTGATTTTTCTTTATTTAATAGTGATTACCAACTAAATAAAGAAAATCCTTGTGAGCACGTTCAAATCATAATGAATGTAGAGTTGAGTAAAAGTATACAAAAAGAAAGTAAGTCTCAAGATTTATTATTATTTAGCTGGTTACAGGCCGCGTTAAGGATTTGTTTGGCACACTATACAGATCAAGGAAGAATTACTATTGGTATTCCTGTAATCGAAAAAAATCTTGAACAAAGCGAGAATCTTAATAAATGGATTCCTTTAGGAAGTGAAATCCATCCGCATCATAGCTTTAAACAAGTAGTGAATCAGATTGAAGAAGCGACTTTATTCGGGTATGACAATCAGGGGTATCCACTCTCTGAATTATTAGTGGAACATCCTTTAACTCCTTTTCAAATTGTTATTGGGATGGAAGGGTTACATAATAAAAATTCGATAGAAGAATATGCAGAGAATAATTTAGCGGTTTGGATACAAAGAAAATGGAATGAAATACATAATGAATTTCAAATTTCTTTCAAATCTCATTCGTTTTCTTCTTTGCAACAGTTTGCAAATTCGTATCTTTATATTTTAAAGCAAGTATTAAAAAATCCGAATTTGGCAGTGAAAGATATTTGTATTATTGCAGAAGAAGAAAAAGCGTTGTTAGAAGGATGGAATAACAGTCAGACACGCATAGACTTGTCTCTAACATTTCAAGATTTGTTTGAAGAACAAGTGTTAAAAACCCCAGATCAAATCGCTGTTGTTTGTAATGATCAATATTTAACATATAAAGAATTGAATCAGAAAGCAAATCAATTGGCTTCTATTCTTCAAAGTAAAGGTGTATCCAAGGAAAGTATTATTGGGGTTATGGTAGACCGATCATTAGAAATGATCATTGGCATGATGGGAATTTTTAAAGCAGGTGCAGCATATTTACCAATCGATCCTAACTATCCAAATGAACGAATTGAATATATGTTACAAGATAGTCAAGCAAAATGTTTATTGAGCAAGCGAACGCAAGTAGAGTTACCGCAATTTGCTGGTGAAGTGCTGTATCTTGATGAGGAACATCTCTTCCAAGGTGAAGAAAGTAATTTAATTCGGGATTGCGATCCTAATGATTTGGCTTATGTCATTTACACATCAGGATCAACAGGAAATCCAAAAGGAGTAATGGTGGAACAGAAATCTCTTGTTCATTTTTTAAGTGCAATGAGAGAAAAAGTAAAAGATAATCAATCATTCTTGTTTCTTGCTAGTGTTTCTTTTGATATTTCCTTGTTAGAAATATGTCTTCCTTTAACACAAGGCTCGAAAGTAGTCATTGCTACAGAGGACCAGTTTGCAACAAAAGAATTGGCTCATTTGGTCAAAGTACATAAGGTGGATTTATGGGAATCAACGCCATCGCGAATGGAAGTGATTTTAAGTGATCCAGAAGGGGCAAATTTTCTGAAAGATTTAAAATCTATTTTGTTAGCAGGAGAAGCATTTTCCATTGATTTGGTTGAAAAAATTCGAGGTATCAGTGAAGCAACGATTTTAAATATTTATGGTCCTACGGAAACAACCATTTGTGCAACAGTAAAGAATTTGAGCTCTGCCACAGAAATTACGATTGGAAGTCCCAACACAAACTATCATTCCTATATATTGAATAAGTATGGTCAATTAAAACCATTTGGTGTTCCGGGTGAACTCTGTATTGGTGGCGTGGCGGTAGCACGAGGGTATCTTGGGAAATCTAAACTGACAGATGAAAAGTTTGTACCGAGTCCTTTTACGGCAGGAGAAATGATGTATCATACGGGTGATCTCGTTCGTTGGTTGCCTAATGGAGAACTTGAATATCTAGGTCGAATGGATCATCAAGTAAAAATTCGGGGATTTCGGATTGAATTAAGAGAAATCGAAAGTCAGTTAAGGGAACATCCAGAAATAAACCAAGCTATCGTTGTTGATCAAGTATATGGAAATAGGAAATTATTAGCTGCGTACTATGTATCCGATAATAAGGTCTCTTTTGATGAAATCAGAAAATATTTAAGTGATAAATTACCTGAGTTTATGATTCCTGAAAAAATGATTCAGGTGGAAGAGATTCCGCTGAATCCAAATGGGAAAGTAGATAGGAAAAGGTTATTAGATATAACACAAACGGATTATGTATCAATTCCATATGTTGCCCCGCGCAATGAAATTGAACAAAAATTGGTGCATGCATGGGAAAAAGTTATGGAGATTGAGGGAATCGGTATTCATGATAATTTTTTTGCTTTAAAAGGAGAATCGATTAAAGCACTTCAGGTAATTAATTTATTAAGAAAAGACTGCTTAAAAATAAGTACAACAGATTTTTTTAAGCATCCTACGATTGCTCAACTTAGTTCTTGTGTAAAGGTAGAGCATAAAGAGAAAAACTTTGAAAATAGACCAACTCATGTTAAAGATTTGTCTAAGTCATTTCCATTAACAGAGGTTCAGACAGCGTACATGTTAGGGAGGAATTCGCAGTTTGAATTAAGTGGTATTTCACCTCAAACATATTTTGAATATGAAACAAAATTGGATATTAATCGTCTTTCAAAAAGTTTTCAAAAGGTAATTCATCGTCATCCAATGTTGCGAGCTGTAATGTTACCAGAGGGAGAACAGCAAATATTACAAAGCGTTCCTGATTACGAGATTGAAATAGTTAGTCTCATAGGTTTAGATGATAGGAATCAAAATGCTCGCTTACAAGAAGAACGTTCTCGAATGACTAACCATGTATTCCCTTTGGGGCAATGGCCTTTGTTTGAATTAAAAGCCTTTCTTTTAAAAGAAGAAACGTATTTATTATGTTTTCGATACGATGCTTTATTAATGGACGGAGCAAGCATGAACATAGTTGGACGGGATTTGTTGCATTATTTTTATAAACCAAATCAAAAATTAGAATCTCTATCTTTTGATTTTCAAGATTACATGTTTATCTATGATGAAATGGAACAAAGCGAAGAATATAAAAAAGCAAAAGATTATTGGACAAGTAAGCTTCCTGACTTTCCATTTGCACCTTCTTTGCTGTTAAAAAAGGATCCGGCAGAGATTGCTACTCCTAAATTCCAATCACTTACTAAGATCCTGGACAATGAAAAGTGGACAAAGCTACGAAAGTTAGCACAAGAGAAAGAAGTAACTCCTTCCGCTCTGCTTTGTACAATATATGGTGATGTGTTGGCATATTGGAGTAATCAACGTAAATTGGCAATTAATTTGACTGTATTTAACCGTTATCCTGTTCATGAAGAAGTAGAACAGATTGTGGGAGATTTCACATCGCTTATTTTGTTGGATGTTGATGTAAAACCAGAGCAATCTTTCTTTACTAGAGTAAAAAAAACGCAATCTACTTTATTAGATGGCCTTGAACACCGTCATTACGATGGAGTTAACTTTATTCGAGATTTTACTCGATACCACCAAATGACGCCAAAAGCAGTTATGCCAATTGTTTTCACCTCGATGCTAGCAGGTGCGGGTACGTTTGCTTGGGAACAGCTTGGTTCTCTTCGCCATATTCATGCTCGGACTCCACAAGTGTATTTGGATAATGTAGTAATTGAAAAAAATGGAGAGTTATTAATTAGCTGGAACTATGTTGAAGAGTTGTTTGATGTTGATGTAATAGAAGCAATGTTTTCCCAATTTGTTGACTTATTGGAACAATTGGTGAAACAAAGCGACGTAACATCTTTGCAGATGAAAGAATCGGATCAAACTTTAATTGAGCAATACAATGAAACAACAGAAAAAATACCTTTAACTACTCTGTATCAATTATTTACAGACCAAGTAAAACGTACACCGGATGAAGTAGCAGTGGTATTTGAGCAAGAATGGTTAACATACTCGGAACTTCATAAACGCTCCAATCAAATTGCGCATTTCTTAAAAGAGCAAGGCATTGGTCTAGGTGACAAAGTGGGTCTTTTAGCAAAAAGACGAGTTGACACAATTGCTAATATGATAGGTATTTTAAAAGCAGGTGCCGCTTATGTTCCGATTGATCCCGATCATCCTTTAGATCGCCAAACATATATTTTAAAAAATAGCTCATGCAAACTTTTATTAGAACCTAGTCTTTATGAAGAAAAACATTTGTCATTATATTCAACAGAAGATATGCCCGCTATTGCTGGTCCAGAAGATCTTGCCTATATTATATACACTTCAGGAAGTACAGGGAAACCAAAAGGAGTAATTATTACTCATCAAGCGGTTGCAAATACCATTCAAGACATTAATCAAAAATATCAGGTAAATGAAGATGATCGTATTATTGGTATCTCTTCCATGTGTTTTGACCTATCTGTATACGATATTTTCGGAACGTTAAGCACAGGTGCAATGTTGGTAATGATTCGTGATCCAAGAGACATGCAAGAATTAATCCGTACCGTCGAGCGTAGAGGAATTACAATTTGGAATACAGTGCCTGCAATCATGGATTTGGCATTGGATCAAGTAGGTTCTCATTTTGAACATTCTTCTTTGCGTTTAGTTTTACATAGTGGAGATTGGATTCCACTTTCTTTACCAGAAAAAATAAAACGACATTTTCCGATTGCAGAAGTAGTTTCACTAGGAGGAGCAACAGAAGCATCGATTTGGTCAATTTATTATCCGGTCAAACAGGTGGAATCACATTGGAATAGTATTCCATATGGGATGCCTTTGGCAAATCAAACGTATTATGTGTTGAACTATGAAAAGAAAATGTGCCCTGTTGGTGTAATGGGGGATTTATATATCGGGGGAGTGGGCCTTGCTAAAGGATATTTAAATGATGAACAGAAAACGAATGACGCATTTGTATCACACCCTGATTTTGGTCTTTTATACAAGACAGGAGATTGTGGGAAAATGTATCCTGAGGGATATATTGAATTTTTAGGCCGCCAAGATTATCAAGTGAAAATTCAAGGATATCGAGTAGAGTTAGAAGAAATTGCCCATTGTCTTCTAACTTACAAACAAGTCGAACATGCTGTCGTAATTGATCAAACAGATGAGAATGGAATAAAATTTTTAGTTGCGTATGTGGTAACTGAGCAAAATATTAGTACAACAGAACTACGAAAGCATTTGCGAGATCACTTGCCAGATTACATGATTCCTTCTTATTTTGTTTATTTGGGACAATTACCCTTGACTCCAAACGGGAAATTAGATAGAAAAGCGCTCCCTACTCCAGAGAAACAAAAAAATGAAATATTTATTGCTCCAAAAACTGAAATGGAAAAAATATTAACTAGTGTTTGGCAAGAAGTACTCAAAGTAGATCGAGTTGGGGTAAATGATCATTTCTTTGCCTTAGGTGGAGATTCGATAAAAGCAATTCAAGTATCTGTTAGACTGTATAGACAAGGATTTGAGCTAGAGCCCAAAAATTTATTTTCATTTCCTATATTAGGAGACATGGTTCAATTTGTTAAAAAGCTAGACCATCTTTCAAGTTTACAAACAAATGATGTAAACAACATGAACGATAATAAAGCTACATTACTAAATGTTAAAGATAAACAACTTAATCAACATACACTTACCAAAATACAAGAAAAAATGCCGGATATAAAAATAGAACGTATTTACCCATTAGCACCTTTCCAGGAGGTTATTTATGAACATGCCGCGACTGAACCTGATACAAATGCATATTTTGAACAAATAATTTGGTCACTTGAGGGGGAACTGGATATTGATCTCTTTATTCAGTGTTTCCAACAATTAGTTAATCGTCATGATTCTTTAAGGACGATAATTGTGCAAGATGAACAAGCACAACCTTGGCAAGCTGTTCTACATGATGTTCAAATGATTTCAGAGATAAATAACTTGATTGAGATGACGAAACAAGAACAGCAAGAATTCCTAGACCAGTGGATGAGTGAAAATTTAAGTCAAGGATTCAAAAATGATGAACTCATGAACCGTCTCTGTATATTCCAACTAGGTAATAACGAGCATAAAGTGGTTTGGAGTTCGCATCATCTATTATGTGATGGTTGGAGCGTCAGCATTTTAATAGACGAATTATTCCAGCTCTATGAAACAAAAAATGCCGGAACTACGGCGGAGTTACCTAGGGTAAAACCTTTTGAAACATTCATAAATTGGACTTTAGCACAAGATCATAAGAAAGCACGTCATTTTTGGCGGGATTATTTATCAGGATACAATCGAAAGACTAGTATTCCTAAAAAGAAAGTGCCAACTAAAAGTGAAGGGTTAAACTTCACTTTTATGGATTTAACATTAGATAAGGATTTAACTAGTCAGTTACAGAAATTTGTAACTAAAAACAATATAACTATGAATACGGCATTACTAGCTGTATGGGGAATATTGCTTGGCAAATACAATGGAACGAGAGAAGTAGTATTACCTAATCTCGTATCAATCAGACCTCCTGAAGTTGAAGGAATTGAAAATATGTTCGGTCTGTTCACAAATGTTTTACCTATCAGACTAGCATGGACAGAAACGCAAACTTTTGTAGATTTCCTGCAAAAAGTACAACTAGAGACATTGAAATGTAATGAGTATGCATACTATTCATTTGTTGATATACAAAAGCAAAGTGAATTAAAAAATCAGTTGACTGACCATCTTTGGGTTTTTGAAAACTATCCAACAAACCAAGCTATCTTCTCTTCAAATGAAAACAGAAATTTTGCTATCACAGATTACGAAGTTGTTGATGAGCCGCATGTAAAGTATGGAATTATGTGCTTTCCTGAAGAGAAACTTACAATAAAGTTTGGATATGATCAAACCGTATATGAAGAAGCGAAAATACAAGAAATATTGAATCACATGCATCAGTTAATCAACATGATTCTTCAAAATCCAATACAAGCAATCGGTGATTACAAATTATAAAAAATGAAAAGGCGAGCAAGAACTCGCCTTTTTAAATAGAATAGGAGTAAACTATATGACAAAAAACTTGCAGTTATCAGCCGAAGAGATGCGTCAGTTAGGATATCAAGCGGTTGACTTGATTGTTGATCATATGAATCATTTAAAAAGTAAACCAGTTTCGGAAACAATTGATAGTAATATTTTTAGAGACAAGCTAATTGAAACGATTCCGGAAAAAGGATCTAATCCAAATGAGTTACTTCATTTTCTTAATAACAATGTGTTTAATCAAATTACTCATGTGGATCATCCTCATTTTATGGCTTTTGTGCCAGGTCCTAATAATTATGTTGGTGTAGTAGCAGATTTTTTAGCAAGTGGGTTTAATGTATTTCCTACAGCTTGGATAGTAGGTGCAGGTGCTGAACAAATTGAATTAACGACAATCAACTGGTTAAAATCAATGCTAGGATTCCCTGATTCAGCTGAAGGACTATTTGTCAGTGGCGGTTCTATGGCTAATTTGACTGCACTTACTGTAGCGAGACAGGTCAAGCTGAACAATGACATAGAAAATGCGGTTGTGTATTTCTCTAACCAAACTCATTTTTCTGTAGATCGAGCACTTAAAGTATTAGGGTTTAAACATCATCAAATTTGCCGAATTGAAACAGATGAAGATTTAAGAATTTCAGTTAGTACTTTAAAAAAACAAATAAAAGAAGATCGATTAAAAGGAAAAACCCCATTCTGTGTTATTGCTAATGCAGGGACAACAAATTGCGGAGCGGTGGACTCCCTCGATGAATTGGCTGATCTATGTGGTGATGAAGATGTATGGCTACACGTGGATGGTGCTTATGGGGCTGCAGCAATTCTTAGTGAAAAAGGAAGGGAGTTGTTAAGCGGAATTCATCGTGCTGATTCTTTGACGTTAGACCCGCATAAATGGCTTTTTCAGCCTTATGATGTTGGTTGTGTACTCATTCAAAATAGCCAATATTTAAGTAAAACGTTCCGTATGATCCCGGAGTATATTAAGGATACGGAAACTAATATAGAAGAAACAGTGAATTTTGGGGAGCGTGGAATTGAACTTTCTCGTAGATTTAGAGCATTAAAGGTATGGCTTGCTTTTAAAACATTTGGAGTCACAGCTTTTCGTGAGGCAATAGATCATGGCATTATGTTGGCTGAACAAGTTGAAGAGTTTTTAAGGAAAGAAAAAGATTGGGAGGTAGTAACACCTGCCCAATTAGGAATTGTTACTTTTCGTTACATTCCTTGTAAGCTAACATCTACAGATACAATTCATGAAATAAACAAAAAACTGGTGGAAGAAATTAATCAAAAAGGATTTGCTATGCTAAGTACGACTAGATTGAAAGAAAAAGTAGTAATTCGACTTTGCTCTATCAATCCAAGGACAACAATAGAAGAAATGCTTCAAATCATGATGAACATACAAGCAGTAGCAGAGGAAATAAACACTTCGTCTAAACATCTTATATCTGTTTCTCAGCCTTGATATATTAGGTGGATTTTACATAGCAATAGCCGATTCTTATTTAGAATCGGCTATTGCTAATAGATAATAACACTCACAAATGTATACTATTTATGAGTGTTTCTCTTGTAAAGATATTAAGCCTTAACCTTAGATACTCTTTTGAAACCAGTCTTTACTGCTTGTACCATTTCGTTCACAGCGTAAATAGATACATCGGCATTTGGATTTAATCCTTCAAACCAGTGATAGGCATTTGGATATAAATGAAATTCGACATCAACACCAGCTTGCGCTAGTTTGCTTACATAGGTTAATGTTTCACTGCGGAATGGATCTAATTGACCAACAAATGTGTAGGTATATGGCAAGTCGCTATAATCTTCAGCTCGAGAAGGCGCTGCATAGGCAGGGATTTGATCCGTTCCATACATTTCTCCTAAATACATTTTCCAGCCAGCTTCATTTGCCTTTTGATTCCAAACAAACCCCTCTTTAATTTCATTGGCCGAAGGTGTATTATTTCGCTCATCAATCATTGGATAGAGTGGCATTTGTAAACAAATCGAAGGATATTTTCGATCTCGGGCTAATAATGATAATGCTGCTGTTAGCCCACCTCCAGCGCTTACTCCTGCAACCCCAATTCGATTCGAATCAATGTTTAATGACTCTGCATTATCAGCAATCCATTTTAAAGCTGCATAACAATCCTCGATTGGTGCTGGATAAGGATGTTCAGGAGCTAAGCGATAGTCTACAGATACGACCACACAGCCAGCTTCTTTTGCAAACCTCATACAAGTATCATCGTTATCATCTATAGAACCTAAGATATAACCACCACCATGTATCCATAATAAGACAGGTAAAGATTCATGATTTGATTTTGGACGGTAAATTCTTAATGGTAACGGATTAGCATCTGGTCCAACAATGACTTTATCTGTTAACGAAAGGGAGTCATCAACAACGGTAGGTGGTCTCATTTGGGCTATTCCTTCTCTGATTGATTGCAAGTTTTCCGGGCGTAAATCGAGATCCGGAAACATCTCTAACCCTTGTAATAATTCTGGATTTACTCTATTTTTCATTTTAGCACCTCTATTTGTAATTGTTTTCAAATAAATGAAGTGTATTCTAAGTAGTTTAATTGTGAAAGAACACCACAATTAAATTGTAAATTGAATATGTCATTACAGTCAACAGAATATTCAGAAATTAAAACCTTTCTCAAGAAGGAGTTTCATGCAACCAATAATACAAGTAGTGGATTTAGGAACAAAGTGTTTTCATGTCGTTGTACTTATGTACACTTAGTTTTCTAACTAAACCAAGTGATGATCTTTTTTATTTTAATGGGAAAAAGATTAGCGGAATTAAACAATTTGAAAGTAGGAGACAAAGTTAAAGTGCAATCAGGGGATAAGAAGGAAACCCTTGAAGTTGAAATTATCGGTATTTACGAAACGAATGAGCAAGCAATAGCTCAACATACCCTAAATTAGTGATTTGTTTATATCCTTTTTGAACACCGCTATCTGTGCATGTTCCTGTAAACCACCATACACCGCTGTATAAGGGCTCTTACCAGTATAATAAGCATCAGGATTAAACGCCGCTTTAGATTCTTCAGTAAACATGAAAAATGACAAAACTGTAAGAATGCCCGAATGTTTGTAAGAAAGTTCGATGTTTTCCTTTTTCTTTTTTTATTATAGTGAAAAAGAAGAAAGCGATGTCATAAGAGGTTGATATTTTTAGATGAGTACAATAACCAAAATTATTCATGTAATGAAGGTATGTGGCAATCAATAAAACACCTTACAAAAAAGGAGGTCTTTGAACATGTCTTTTTCTCAATTCAATATTGATATTTTTCGAGCAATTAATGAATTAGGTAAACAATATTCATTCCTAAACTCAACCATGGTGTTTTTGGCAGAATATATGGTATATATTTTTGCTTTAATTATGTTAGCTTATTGGTTTACTGGGTCCAGAAGAACTAGGATGATGGTTATACAAGCGATGGTTGCTTTTGTAATTGCTGAGGTGATTGGAAAAATAGCAGGGAAATTTCATCTGAATTATCAACCGTTTGCAGTATTGCCTGATGTAAATAAACTTGTAGACCATACTGTAGATAATTCATTTCCTAGTGACCATACGATTCTCTTTTTTTCAATTTGTTTTTCGTTTTGGCTTGTTCGTAAAAAAACTGGATTGTTATGGCTTATACTTGCATTTTGTGTAGCGATCTCTCGTATTTGGGTAGGGGTTCATTATCCTTTTGACGTTGCAATAGGGGCTTTAATAGGATGTGTTTCAGCGTTATTTTCGTATTGGTTCGTACCGAAATTTTCTATTATCAATAAATTGCTTACTCTATATGAAAGAGTAGAGAAACATGTTTTACCATCCAAAAACAATTCAAAGGAATTTTGATTATACAAGTATAAAAAAGACGTTATCTTTTCTGTGGAATTATAGGAAAGGATAACGTCTTTTTCGTTTTATCGATATTGCAAAATATTAGATTGATAGTGATGTATCGGGACCCCGTAGTTAAATATAAGTTTCTTCAACCCTATCCAACCATTCAAAACAGCTTATTTTTTGTTTTGGAGTTATAGGTTGAGGGGGATGTGGTACTCCATATAAGAGAACGTTAACTTACTTATATTTTTTTTAAAAGGTGCACCTTTTAAAATGACGTGATTTCTTTGAAAAACATAAAAAATCACATTTATTACCAATATTCAAAACTGATTACATTTTGGGTTGTTTTTTGGTTTTTCAGTTTTTCTTGACTAGGGCAATGAATAACTACACATAAACTCCTTATATCTCTAGTTAAACTACCGATTATCTCCATATTAACTCTAGATAACCTATATAGAATACAAGTTATCAAGGAGGTAAGAAAAAATGAATTTTATGAAACGAGCAATTCTCAGTATGAAAAATAGGGTAGGAACATCATTAATTTTGATGGCAGTTTTTCTGATTGTTACAAATTTGGTTCTTTCAGGTTTCACAATCCAAAATGCGTCAAAAAAAGCAGCGGATGCTGCAAGAAAAAAACTTGGTGCAGATGTTACTTTAGGTCTTGATTTCGACAAATTAGGTCAAAAAGCTAAGGAAGCTGGAGAAATACCAAATCCGCCGCAGCTCGATACAAAAGAAACAGATCAATTAGCGAAGTCCAAGTATGTAAAAGACTATAATTACATAGCTAACACTTTCGGTATTTCTGATGGACTTAAACTAGTAGGAGCTTCAGAAGGAGAAGAGGAAGGTAAAGGTAAAGTGGGAATGGCGGCTGTGCGAGGCGGTTCAAGTTCCGGTACAGAAATAGATATGAATGCTTCTTTTATGATTGAGGGAGTTCGTAAGACTGCATTACAAGAAAGCTTTAAAAACGGAAAAAGTAAAATCATTGATGGGAAACCAATTACAGAACAGATGAAAGATCAGAATGTAGCTTTAATGGAAAAACGATTAGCAGAATTAAACAATTTGAAAGTAGGAGACAAAGTAAAAGTACAATCAGGGGATAAGAAGGAAACCCTCGAGATTGAAATTATCGGTATTTACGAAACAAATGAGCAAGCAATGGGTCAACAGGCCCCTCCTATAATGGATCCAGCTAATAAACTATATATGCCGCATTCAACTATGAAAAAATTAGAAGTAGATCAAGGGATAAGTAGTGTTCAAGTCGTGTATTTCTTGAATGATCCACAATACATTGATGTATTTAAAAAAGAAGCAACAAAATCTGATATTGATTTTAATTATTATAAATTAGATGCACATGATTCATTGTACAAACAAATGATTGGTCCTATCGAAAATATTTCTTCTACTTCTCAAATGATTATTTATATTGTATCAATTGCAGGTGCGATTATATTAGGGTTAATCATTATGCTATCAATTAAAGGACGTCGTAAGGAAATGGGGATTCTGTTATCAATTGGAGAGAAAAAATGGAAACTGATGGCGCAGTTCGTAGTAGAAGTATTATGTGTCGCTATTTTAGCATTTGGATTATCCATAACAACAGGAGCTAAAGTTTCTCAATATATCGGGGATAATTTACTTTCGAGTGAAATTGCTACAGCAAGCGAAGAAACGGACACCACGCGAAATAGTACTGTAATGATGTCTGGACCTGGTGGTACGCTACAAAATCAAAAAGAGGATCCAATTGATAAAATTGATGTAAGTGTAACAGGAGAAGATGTAGGGAAAATGGGGGGGCTGGGACTAGCTATTGCTATAATAGCAACGCTTCTTCCGGCATTATCAATTCTACGTTTAAATCCAAAACAAATTCTTTTAAAAGATGAATAAGGAGGCTTAATATGGAAACGATTTTACAATTTAAAAATTTGGATTATTATTATGAAAGTAATGGGAAAAATGTAGCAATACTAGACAATGTCAACTTTTCTTTTCAAAAAGGGCATTTCTACACGATTTTAGGACCATCTGGATCTGGTAAAACTACAACTCTAAGCTTAGGTTGTGGACTGGATGTCCCTAAAAATGGTTATGTACTGTATAATGGCAAAGATATTCGAAAAATTGGTTTGGATAGATACCGTAATCAAAATGTATCTGTAATTTTCCAATCTTATAATTTAATTACTTATATGACGGCTCTTCAAAATGTCCTAACAGCGATGGAAATTACAGGTGTTAAAGTGAAAAATAAGACGGTAAGGGCATTAGAATTATTAGAGAAAGTAGGACTCACAGAAGTAGAAGCGAAACGAAACGTCTTGCAACTAAGTGGTGGGCAACAACAACGTGTAGCCATCGCTCGAGCGTTATCTTGTAATGTTGATTTACTTATTGCAGATGAACCGACAGGAAACCTCGACGAAGAAACGGCAATGGATATTATAGAACTGTTTCAAGAACTTGCACATAAAGAGAATAAATGTATTATTGTTGTAACGCATTCACAGGAAGTTGCTAAAAAATCCGATCGTGCAGTGTATTTAAGTAAGAAGAAGTTGGTCGTAAACCAAATCTAATACAAATATCTTAGCTTTTTAATTCACAAAATTTTCAAAAACCATCTACTTCAAAAGCTTATATTTGATATATAATAAAATCAAGCCATAATCAAAATGGTCTCCCTGTACTGAATGTTAAAATAGTTTGTTGTTCCCGTTTTAATAATATAATAAAAAGAACTTGTAGGATACTCTACAAGTTCTTTTTATTATAATTGGTTACCTATATCATGGGATAATCACACATAAAAAACGGGACATTACCTAGATATATAATCTAAATGCTGTCCCGTTTAACTGTGTGTCTGTATAGTTATTGCAGAATTAAACCTACAATCATAATTAAACTAAATACTATTATCCAACCAAACGCACAATAGCCAAAAATTCTAATCCATTTAGGTAATTGATTCATGTTAATTTTATTTGAGGGAACTCCCTGCATAGAAAACATCATTTTTTGATCTCTATCTCTATTATTTTGTTGTTCATACATAATATCATCACCTTTCCAGAACTATTGTGTTTATAGTATATCAGCCTGAAGAAAATTATGTACTGATAAAGGGGGTAACTTAAATATTCTGTGGTGAATTTTAATTGTCCATGGCTTTAAGTGCTAATTCTTTATATATACTGAAAAAGAGTCCTATATAAATAGGATTCTTTTTCTTCAAATATTAACTTGCTGGATATGCATCAGAACCAAGGTAACGTTCTTTTATAATTTGAAGATGATGAAGCTCATGACCAGCAATGATGTATGCTAATGCACGAACTGTAACTTCAGAATTATTCGCATTTCCTCTTTGTGACCAAGCTTCTTTATCTAAGCTCCTAAGTAAATACAGGGTAGATTGGCGAACAACTATTAAATTCTCAAGAAGATCTTGCATAGATTGCTTATCAAAAGCAGCTCTAAGAACATACATATCATCATTATAGCCTGGAAGTTCTGCTGTCTCGCCTCGAGCGATAGATAGCAATCGATACGCCATAATACGTTCTGTATCTGCTATATGACCGATTACTTCTTTTATGCTCCATTTAGTAGGAGCATACCGGAAAAGTCCCTCACTATCAGAAATTCTCTTTAATAATAGATTCGTTTCCTTCATTTGTTGTTCTAGAATATGTATGATATTTCCGTCTGATACCAATTTGGTATACGTTGCATAATAGGGGTTATATTCACTTATCTTTGGTCTTATTTGCATACGAATCATCCTTTATGTTTTATGTTTAATCTTTACATATAGCTTATCATAAAAGAATTCCAAATTAATCTGAAAAATGGAGGCAAATATGCATTTTTCATCTTCCTTTTCAGTTTCATAGATGAAATGCATCTCAAATAAGAGAATCTAATTTGTTGCTAAGCGGAATTTCCTTTTTTTGCTGTTATAGTAGAAGGTGAATATTTAAGTTGAATACAGTTTGTCACTACTTATGACAATCGTAATTTAAGAAGTAGCATATATCATTAAATGAAAAGCCTGTTAATCAGTTTATACTTACTACAAAAACAAACAAACTCGTCCTATTTAAAGGAGAGTTTGTTTGTTTTTGTATTTAGATAATGGAATACTCATGCTAAATTGCACACTATGTTCCATATTTTTTATAGAATACTTTATATCTATTCTTTCAAGAATTTGTTTAACAATATATAGCCCCAAACCACTTCCTCCGGTATTTCGATTCCTAGATTTTTCAATTCGATAAAATGGTTTGAAAATTTGTTGTATATCATCATCTTTAATATTGATACCTGTATTTATAATTTGCATTTTAATTTGACCTTGTTTAGGATCCTTACTTAACTTTATATAGACTTTTTCATTATGTGGTGAATACATAACTGCATTATGGATAATATTTTTACATGCTTTTTCAAAAAGGACACGATCTGTATAAACAGAAAGGTCAGAGTCAATTTCTTTTATTATTTGGATGTTTTTTTGAGAAGCGAAAAATTCGAGATCTTTTGTGATTGTACCTATTAACTTTGAAAGATTAACTTCTTCTATTTTTAGTTTAAAAGTGTGTTGTTCTAACTTTGACATACTTAAAATTTCACGAACTAGTTGTTCCATACTTTCAATAATTTGATGATTTTTCTTTAAATATTGATCACGATTTTGATAAGGGCCAATATTGTATATCATCCCTTCTAAGTATCCTTTCATTACAGTAAGAGGGGACTTTAATTCATGTGCTACAATGGCAAAAAACTCTCTGCGTTTTGTTTCTATTTCTCTTTCTTTTTCAATATCATTTTTTAATTGTTCATTTGCTTTTTTCAAATCAAACATAGCTTGTTGTAAGTTAATAGACATGTCATTCAAACTATTAGATAATTCTCCTAACTCATCTGTAGAGCGAACCTCAATTTTTTCGGAGAAATCTAAATTTGCCATCTTTTGTGCACCCTCATTAATATAAATAAGTGGCTTTGTAATAAATCTGGAATAGAAATAAGCACTCCCTATACCAATTACGAGCACGATGATACTAATATAGGGGAGAAAGCGCACTAATACCTGCGAAGCTTCATCAATCGGTTGAAATGTTGCGAACACCACAAGCGTTAAACTACCATCTTGGAATTGAATTGGTTCCGTAACATTATATGAATTGCTAATGGTACCTGCATTCTCAAATCGTGTGGCTTTAGTAACTACTGTTGTTTGTGTACCACTTTGAATAAAAGAAAATGAAGGCGAGTAAATAATTACTCCTTCTTTATTTTGAAGCGAAAGCATCGCGTTATTTTTTTTTGCGTATTCATCAAAAAGTGGTATCGCATCTTGAAACGTAAGATCTTTGGACTTATCAATTATATCTTTTATCCCTGTTTGCAGTTGATCTGTTTTGTATTGCTCATAAAACGTAGGGAGAAAGAAATATAAAGTCAAATAAATTAACACTGCAAAGGATAACAAAATGAGAGATGTAGTCATAAAGAGTTTATAAGTAATTTGCTTCATCTTCATGACTTTTAAAATTTTATTCATCAACTTTATAACCAATACCCTTAATTGTTTTAATATAGGGGATAGCTAGTTTTTTACGTAGGTTTTTAATATGTGTATCTATTATTCGTGTTTCCCCAAAATAATCGTATCCCCAAACTTTTTCTACGATATTTTCTCTTGTCAGTACTTTTCTCTCATTTTGAAATAGTAGTTGTAGAATTTCGAACTCTTTTGTCGTTAACAAAATTTCAACATCATTTACATATACTCTATATGCATCAACATCAATGCGCACTTCTTTAAATACCAAATGATTATTTACATTTTTATCATAACTTCTTCTAAGTACAGCTTCGACTCGTCTAATTAAAACATGAAACGAAAAGGGTTTTGTTATATAATCATCAATCCCAAGATCGAACCCTTTCATTTGATCTTCCTCTTCTTCTAACGCAGTTAGCATAATAATTGGTATGTTTGACTGATTTCGAATCATTTTAGCAACTTCAAATCCATTAAGATTGGGCATCATTACATCTAGAAGAACTAAATCAAAGGATTGCTTATTAAATTGTGTCATACCCTCTAGTCCATCTGAAGCAACTACCACTGTATATTGTTGTGTCATTAAAAATTGTTTAATTAATTCCTGAATTTCTTGATCGTCCTCAACCACGAGGATATGATAGTTTTTCATAATATCACCTCTGGTAGTCATTATAGCCGTACTATCTGTAGTTTATGTGGAGATACAGTAGGAAACTTCATAGGACGTTTAACGTATTAACTCGATTTTTAAGATTTTGTATTCTCCATAAAAAAGTACTATTACCCATATTCCTTTTTTATGGAGAAATATTTGTGTGCTTGAAAAAACTTATCATATAAAATGCTGAACGATTAATATTTACGAAAAAATAATGTATAATAATGTAAAATGTGTGAATTTTTTTAATTTTTTCCGAAAATACACTTTCGAAATTTTAATAGAAGGGAGATGAATTTAAATATAAAAGAAGCCAGCGAAATTCTAGAGCGTACGCCACAAACTTTGGAGTTTTTTTGCTAATTTACTAAAGGCCTAAGGTGCGAACTACGGATTATTTAAATCATGTGAGAAAGGTTGTGAAATTATTTGATGGGTTATAAAGCGATGCTGTTTGATTTAGATGATACGTTACTTGATAGAGATAAGGCAGTAGATAATCTGTTTTTATTAGTTTTAGAAAAGTGTTATGAGGATGTTAGTGATACAGTCAAAAACAATATGTTACAGAAATTCAAAGAA
This sequence comes from Bacillus sp. CH140a_4T, assembly GCF_008923725.1. Lineage (GTDB taxonomy): Bacteria > Bacillota > Bacilli > Bacillales > Bacillaceae_G > Bacillus_A. The sequence goes on along the minus strand of NZ_WBPF01000005.1, from coordinate 111,563 downwards.
TATGATAAAAGAGAATACGGCATTAGTGATAAAACAATAGTTATAGAATCTTTATTTGATGAATTCGCGCCGAAATATAGATTGCCACGCAATTATATCCAAGATTTTTGGAATGAACATTTCCCTAAATGTTTTTCAATAGACCAAAATACTATTCATTTCTTAAATCATATAAAGAGGCACATTAAAGTTGGAATTATTACAAATGGCTCAACTCAAAGGCAAAAGGCTAAAATAATTAATACGAATTTAAACAATTACTTTGATACAATCATTATTTCTGAAGAAGTGGGATTGAGTAAACCTGATAACCGTATATTCGAACTAGCATTAAATAAGCTAAATGTACAGCCGGAAAATACCTTATTTGTTGGGGATGATTTAGAAAAGGATATTGCTGGTCCTCAAAACGCAAATATAAAAGGCGTGTGGTTTAACCCTCAGAAAATCAAGAATACTACCAAAATACAACCATATGCCGAGATTCATACTTTGGATAGTTTGTTAAGTTATGTTACACCACAATATTTTTATAACAAGTAAAAGTAATTTCATATATATATTCGAAAATATAAAAAAGAGAAACTATCATTAATTTCATTGACCGTATTAGTAATAAAAAATATATATTTACAATAAAAAATAGAGGCGATTTTAATAGCTGCGGCTAATTTAATCTATGATTAATACGAAGTTTTGTAAAACAATTTTACTCATACTGTGTAAATTATAAAGGGGTGGGACTATGGAAATAAAGAAAGTAGTAATCGATGGAATCAATATTGCGGTCATAAGAAATGAGAAGGTACTAATATCCGATGTTCAAACGGCATTGGATATTATGGCAACAGTTCAATATGAGGTGGATGCGAAACATATTATTATTGACAAATCATTAATAAGCGAAAGTTTTTTTGATCTAAAAACATGCCTTGCTGGTGATATTCTTCAAAAGTTTATAAACTACAAGGTAAAGATTGCTATCATTGGAGATTTCTCTATGTATACTAGTAAAAGCTTACAGGATTTTATTTATGAGTGCAATAAAGGGAAAGACATTTTTTACTTAGCAACTGAACAACAAGCAATTGAAAAACTAAGTACATTAAAGTAATAATCTCAGTAAAATATCCCTCTTTTTCACATAGCAAATTATTTACAACATATAAGAACTAATGTTTGTGGTAAACTAAGAAATGAATAAAGGGGGAGTTTTCTTGTACAATTTTAATGATACAATCCGAAATTTAAACAATTTAGTTTACAAACCTAACAATTTAATAATCACGAATCTAAAAGAAGAACAGCAAAACGCAGAATATGCGGGTTGTTTATTTCACTTAAATAACAAAACTATCCGTTTTAGAGTATCAAAAATGACCCCTAATAAAATTGGGCAATTTGTTTCTTTTTGGGAGAAAGATGACAATATGCAAAATCAAGCATTTTCTTATGACGCTGCTCCTGACTTATTAGTTATCACTTGTATTGATGATAATAAACTAGGACAATTTATTTTTCCTAAAGGAATTCTACTTAAAGAAAAAATATTGAAAACGCAAAGTCAAAAAGGAAAGATGGCTATGAGAATTTATCCAATTTGGGATACCCCTGTTAGCAACCAAGCTAAAAAGAGCCAAATGTGGCAACTTCAATATTTTGTTGATTTAAGCGATCATAATCATTTACCGATAGATAAACTATTAAATTTGTATTCGTAGCTTCTTTTCTTATGTAATCTTGTGAGTTAGACTTTTTGTACCGGTACAGTTAAACGAAATGTACATTGTTTCAGTACTCCATCAAATTTACAATCAACATATACTATTTTAACTTATACATGTTAAGGGGTGCTGACTATGACAAGTTTACAACATAAGCTTTTTACAAGATTGAATATTGCAAACCGTACTGAAGTTAAGTTTGAAGAATTAAATACAATTCTCTTTGCATTTGCACACACTATACCATTTGAGAATTTAGATGTTATAGCACGTAATACGAATACAATTACTATGGAAAATTTACAGAATAAAATTTTAAATACATCCCGCGGCGGACTTTGTTATGAATTAAATACTCTTTTTTACTACTTTTTACAAGATTGTGGTTATGATGTACAACTTGCACTTGGTACCGTATATAAAAATGATATAAACGCATGGGCACTTGAGGATGGACATATAACAATTATTTTAAATCATGATAACGTACGTTACTTAATGGATGTAGGTATTGCTTCCTTAGTACCTCTAGTCCCTGTACCTTTTACTGGTGAGTCTGTCTCCTCTAAAAACGGTACGTATCGAGTGAGACGAAAAGATACGAGTAAAGGAAATTTCGTTCTAGAAAGAAAAGATGCGAACGGAGAGTGGAAAGTTTGTCATGCATTTTATAATTGTATCATTAATGAGGCAGTAGTGAATGATGTTCAAAAAAGAGTAATAGAAGATGAGAAATCTATTTTCAATAAAGGACCAATTGCAGTTAAATTGTCGGACGCTGGCCATGTCTCTTTAACGAATACGAGTTTAACTGAAATGATACACGAGAAAAAAATGAAACGAGCAATTACAGAAGATCAATATAGAGAGCTATTAAATACTTTATTTGCTATTGAGTTGTGATGAAACAAATAGCTAGCCGATTCTTATGTAGAATCGGCTATTTTATTAACTTTAATTTGAAACTAACTATTAAAGTTTGATTTTCTAATTAGATATAATACACTAGAACAGTATGAAAAATTATAAGCAATGAATTTTGAATGTAAAGGAAGATTTTTATGTCAATTATTGATAAATTGAAACTTAATAAGTATACAAATATGGTAGTAATTCATGAACCTAGTGATTATGACATTTTTACAGGGAAAGAAACTGCATTTTCAAAAGAACACGATGCTATTTTTGTTTTTGTAGAAACACTTGATGAAATGGTGAAACAAACGAATTATATTATTAGTAATGAAGAATTACTAATTGAAAAAGGCTATATATTCTTCGCGTATCCGAAAAAAGGTAATTCTCGTTACAGTACGTTTATTCACCGTGATGAAATGTTTCCAGCATTAAACGTTGGCGAAGATGGGTATGTAGGACAGAGTGATATTAAGTTTGCACGAATGGTAAGTATGGACGATGTCTTTACTGTTGTAGGCTTAAAGCGTGAAAAGAAAAAAGAGAATAAAACGCCTGCTATGAGTCAATGTGTTGCTGATTATGCAGATCGTATTAAAGATGTAGAAGCATTATTGGCTAATCATCCAAATGAACTTACGTTTTATCAAAGTTTAACACCTGGATATCAAAAAGATTGGGCACGTAATTTATTTTCTGTAAAACAAGAAAAAACACGTGATAAACGTCTTGAGAAAATGATTGAAATCCTTTCGCAAGGCTATAAAACAATTGAATTATTCCGTAAGAAGAAAAGATAATGGTTAGGAAAGTCACAATGATGCAACAATTAATTACACTTAGCACATTGAAAAAACGATTCCTTTCAGTATACTAAAGTATGTTCTTATATTTAAATAATTAGCAAAAGAGAAAAGGTGTTTGAAATGAAATCGTATATTGTAGTTGGATCTGGAATTTTAGGGGCGTCTACTGCTTATCATCTTGCTAAAGCAGGTGCGAATGTTACTATCGTGGATCGCCAACAATTAGGTCAAGCAACTGATGCAGCAGCAGGTATTGTCTGTCCTTGGCTTTCACAGCGTCGTAATAAAGCGTGGTATAAAATCGTTAAAGGCGGTGCACGTTACTATTCTTCGTTAATTCAACAATTAGAAGAAGACGGTGAATCGGATACAGGTTACAACCGTGTAGGTGCAATTAGTTTACATACTGACGAGAAAAAACTAGATCAAATGGAAGAGCGAGCTTATAAACGACGTGAAGATGCACCAGAGATTGGTGAAATTACGCGTTTATCAGCTGAAGAAACGAAAAAGTTGTTCCCAGCATTATCAGAAGAATACAGTTCTGTTCATATTAGTGGCGCTGCACGAGTAAATGGAAGATCATTACGTAACGCATTAATAAGTGCTGCGAAAAAACATGGTGCTATTTTTATAAAAGGAGATGCTGTATTAGTTCGTGAAGGTAATTGTATTACTGGAGTTACAGTAAACGATGAAACAATTTTAGCAGAAAAGGTAATTATAACAGCAGGCGCATGGGCAAATGAAATCTTGAATCCGTTAGGAATTAAATTCTTAGTTACATTCCAAAAAGGACAAATTGTTCATTTGCAAATTAAAAATACAGCAACAGAAAATATGCCAGTTGTTATGCCGCCAAACGATCAATATATTTTAACATTTGACAATGGTCACGTCGTAATTGGTGCAACACATGAGAATGACACTGGTTTCGATCACCGTGTAACAGCAGGTGGTTTACATGAAGTATTCCATAAAGCATTAGCAGTTGCGCCTGGTTTAGAAGATAGTACTATGCTTGAAACGAGAGTTGGGTTTAGACCATTTACACCAGGATTCTTACCTGTTATTGGGCCACTACCTAACTTTGAAGGTATTCTCGTTGCAAACGGATTAGGCGCTTCTGGTTTAACTGCTGGCCCATATTTAGGATCAGAATTAGCTAAACTAGCACTCGGCCAAACAATAGAATTAGATTTAAACGATTATGACGTTGCGGGTGCAATTGAATAATAAAAAAGATTAGGATTCGCTCCTAATCTTTTTTATTTTGGGTAGCACGACATACCCATCAAGTTAATATTTTTAATTACTCCCATAAAAAATATGCATCGTTGACTACAGATAAGATGGTTATGTTAATTGAAGACAATTGATTTAAATCACGAAATTTATATAAAATAGATAAAACGGAAGAGTGTTTGAAATATTTAGATGAAAAGGTGGGCGAGATAATATAATTGGGGTACAGCCGAGATACGTGTAAAAATAAGTCATAGACTTATTTTTATTTCCATCTATAAAATCAGCTTTTTCTTAATTATTAGGGGTCACCATACATCGCAATCAAGTTAAGGAGACGAATTTCCCTCAAAATGAAAAAACGTTTGCAATAAGACTTATAATGAAATTAAGTTCATGATATATCCCATCAAGGATATACCATGAAACAGTGCTTTAATAAAGGAGTTGTATAAAATGAATGAAAAAAAAGATACAGAAATAAAACGCTCTTCAAAAGCAGAAAACATTCTATCTCAGATCAATGGTAAAACAAAGCTAGGCGACTTACGAAAAATCGCGAAGGACATTAAAAAAGATCACGAACTAGCTATGGAACTTTGGTCAACCGAAGAGTTTTTGCCCAGCCTATTAGCAATCTTAATTATGGACAAAAAACTTCTTTCACAAGATGTGCTAAATAAGCTTGATAAGGATATGCAGACCCACACTTTTGATGAGCGAAATAACTTAATGGATTGGTTAATGGCTAATCAGCTCACCAAAGATAAGAAGAAAATTGCATTGATGGAGTCATGGGAAAATAGTCCTTCGGCTCTTCAAAGGCGAGCTTTTTGGTATTATCAAGGGCGATTGAGATGGACTGGACAAACACCGCCTGATAACACCGCAGACTTGCTATCTGCAATAGAAGCTAATATTGCGCAGGAAGAACCGGAAGTTCAATGGGCTATGAACTTCGCCGCAGGCTGGATAGGCGTTTATGATAAAAAGAATCGTGCACGTTGTATTAAACTTGGTGAGAAAACGGGTCTTTACAAAGATGAAAAAGTAGCAAAAGGATGTACTCCCAGCTATTTGCCGGAGTTCATTACGATTGAAGTTAACAAACGACATAATGATTAAGTTACCTTTAAATAATTTATTAGGGTTTAATGCAAAAAATAAAGGAATTTAATGCCTCAATAATTGTATTATTTCTATAATACTATGCATCTCAATAATGTATAGTATTATAGAAATAAGTAATATAAAAAGAGATTAAATGACACATATTAATTACTAAGAAAGGGACGATTACAATGACGAAAGTATCTTATAGTGGTTTAAAATATGGGAAAAGTGATGTAGAAATAAAATTATTGGTGGATATACAAAATGATTGGTTTGAGGTAACACATACCAAGGAAGTGTCTCAAGTAATGAATAAATCAACAGGTAAATATATTATAGTAAATCGAAATAGCTTGAAATGTGAGTTTGTTTCATAATACAAATAAACTGTGAAATAACTAAATTTTATACAACTGACTATATCAGTCTCTTTATAGTCTGATCAGATAACAATATTCTATATGAAAATAGCGAAATTAAAAGAATATAAATAAAACCCTTGATTTAAAAAACGTCTTAGAATATAGCCTTCGCAAAATACTGGTAAGGTGATTTTTATGCATATTAGAGTAAGGGGAACTGTCATACAATGTAGATAGCATATTAAATTACAGAGGGGATGAAAATGAAAAAATTTATAGTTAGTTATTTAGTATGTCTCATATTTTTTTCTATACTTACACCTAATTGGGAATTAGAAAAATTAAAAACCTTGCTGCTTATGAAGCGTAGCAAAGTTTTTGAAGTTGTTTAATTCTTATTTCACTAACGGCTTTGTTAGCTAATACTGTAATTGTTTTAATAGCCTCTTGTTTAATTCCCACAAAGCGGTTTTGTTACTATCCCATTTCAAAAGCGTTACTGCTTCCTCAAAGCATAACCATTTATAATTGCAGTGTTCTTTGGATAATGAAATATTTTTTGTAGGAACTTTAACTCCAAAAGAAAATTCTTTTATTACATAAACATCTTCTCCCCAAAGAAATTCTCCAACTACATCCTCTACTGGTAGTGAAGAAACAGAATCTAATTTTATATAGGGATTTTCTCTTAAAATACCAGCCTCTTCAAACGCTTCCCGTTTTGCTGATTCAGTAGGTGTCTCACCATCTTCTCCACCACCAGCTATTCCTTGCCAATAACCATAATCACTTCGGTTAAAAATAGCATATTGAATAGAATTATCAGTTATTATATAAGGAAATATCAATACTTGATATGGCGCTCTCATTGCATGACCTCCCGAAAATATGTATTAAATAAATATGAATAATTAATTGTTCATAAACATGTTTAATCATAACGAGGAAAAACAACTTTTTTCTTGTCGAGATTTGCTTAGCGTGATTTTTCTCCGAAATGCTAACGATCAATTACTATATGGAGTGGGGGTTCTTTTGAATAAAAACACAACTGATAAAATAAAGATTACAGCCTTCAAACTTCCCCAATATGGATAAACAGCATGATCTGTTAAACTAGCATATTGAAAAATATTCTCTACACCGAAAATTCCTATCATGACCGCTAAAATAAATGCAGCTTTTCCTATAGTCGTATTACGATAGAGGGTAAATAAATATAGTGCAAATACAAGTGGTAAGATGATTTGTAGTAAAGGTGTCATAAGTAGTCCCCCTAGTTTATTTATAATTATATTATATACAAAATTGTAATAAAAAGGAATGCGAGTTATTTAATACTAATATGTCTTCTCTAATCATATTCTTCTAAAAAAAGAATACAAAGGGGTGTAAAGATAATTGACAAAAGTGAAGGTTAGTTTACGACCAATTGTGCACAACATAAATCTACCAACTGTAATAAAAACAGCTATACTTCCAGGTGAATCAACCGAAAGACTATTTATTGCAACCCAATTAGGAGAGGTCTTTTACATAGGAGACGGAGTTATAAAGACATTTTTAAATATTCGTCCGCAAATTATCAAATTAGGCACATTTGAAGAAGGTGTTTCTAGTAGCGGTTATGATGAACGCGGATTACTAGGGCTTGCGTTCCATCCACAATTTAATGATAACGGATTATTTTATCTTCATTATTCAGTAGCCGGTACTCAAGGACCAGGTACGCTTTCGGAACAATTTAAACCAAATTCTTGTGACCCGAAAACATTAAATTTAAAGTGGACAAATAGAGATACTCAATACGATCATATAGATACAATTGAAGAATGGATTTTACAATCAAACAGGCAACCTCAAAAGCGACGAACAATACTTAATATAAAACGCCCATTTTTTAATCATAACGGCGTAAATACTTTAAACTTTTCACCAGAGACTGGAAAACTTGTTTTTACAAATGGAGACGGTGGATCGGGTTATGATCCGTTTAATTTAAGCCAGGATGATTTAGAAATAGCGGGTAAAATATTTGAAATCGATGTAAGTAAAAATACGTCCATAAATAATCCTCCAGTAGTTACACGTTTTAATGAACTTCCTCTATCTATTCAAGAAATTCTTACATTAGTTGCAAAAGGCGTACGCAATATAACCGGTATTTCATTTCAAAGATTTTATAATCAATATATCAAATATGTCGGGCAGGTCGGACAGGATATAGTAGAGTCTATTTTTTCTTTTGTTCAATACAAACCAATACCAGTTACCGAACTTGTTCAAGCCCATTTAATGAGAGATACTCCTAATCAATATGGATTTATTAATTTTGGCTGGAGAGGATGGGAAGGAGAATTACCTACTTCTTTTATAAGGCATTGTTCTGAGAATCCTACTTTAGATGAGAGAATAATGGCTTATTATAATGAAACTATAGAAACTTCAGTGAAACGCATACAGCCTCTAATTAATTATTATCATAAAGGTTCCAGACCAGATAAATTTGAAGGAACTTCCCTTACTGGAGTTCAACCGTATATGGGAACTGCCATTCCTAGTTTGACTGGTAGCATTGTGTTTACTGATCTTGCTAAGAAAGAAAAATCGCAGTCTTCAGTAAAAGGTGCGTTAGCTTTTTCTAGAGCTGGTACGCATGGTAAACATACTGACTTTCATGTTATTGAAACCTATTATGATTTCGGTGAACAAGCAGCTTATTTTATGAGTTTAGGAACAAACTTAGATCAAACTAGATTATATTTAGGAGTTTACGGTTCTATGAAAGTAACTGATTTGAACAAAGGTACTATTTTTGAAATCGTTCCTTAATATGATAGACACTCTCGGAATTATTCATTATACAATCGTCCACTGCATAATTAGATATCTTTAGGGGGATTTTAATGAATCACTTCAGAAATTATTGGTATCAACCGATGAATGCGAATGAAACGAATTTGGTTCAGAAAAGAAAGATGACGCCCGCAAAGAGGTTAGTCATTACAGCATTACTCGGTTCACTTGCTGCTATTTTTCAATCTGCAGGGAACTTAATCCCTGGTATTGGGTTATTTATTAGTCCATTTGCGACGCTGCCAATCTTTCTAGCTATTTGTTATTCTATCCGGGAGGGAATATTCTCTTATATTTTAACTATTTTCCTCTTATTTATTATTGAGCCAAGTGAACTCATTGTCTTTCCCTTTACTACTGGTTTATTGGGTATAGCGTTAGGAGTATCCTTTATACAATTCAAGAGGAGGATTTTGGTGGTTGCCTTTTCAGCGATCTGTCTACTTATAGGTAATATGATCGTTCTTGATATTTTTCGCTTTCCTGTATTAGGTCCTACCGTTCATACAACTTTGGATATAAAAATTATATTATCGATATTTATAATGAGCTTTCTATATTGTTGGGTCTATGCAGGCCTTTGTAGAATAATGTTGAATAGAGTATATAAAGTTTGGTCTTAAAAATTCCTTTTATATTATAAAAGAATGGAGATTTAGGTCGTGTATAACATTGAAATTAGAAGACCCAATTCGGATGATGTAGATGAATTAAATTTGTTTTTTCGTCTTGTTATTACTGATACGTTTAAAAATGAAGGGTTATCACAATTATTGGATGACATAGAAAATGAAATACATACGAAAAAGCAGTATTTGAAAAATGATTTGGAGAGTAATGGAGAAAGGCGTTACTTTTTATTAGCAATTAATACAAGTAACGATAAAATCATTGGAACAATTGAAATCGGTCCAGCAAGTACTTTGATTCATAGTTGTACAGGTGGTGTTCTTAAAGATTTATATGAAATAGGAACAGTATTTGTATTACCTGAATATCAACGAAATGGTATAGGTAATTTATTACTAAACGCCATGTATATTACGTTACTTAGCAGAGGGATAACGGAATACTGTTTAGATAGTGGATACAAAACGGCGCAAAGTATATGGGCGAAGAAGTTTGGAGAACCTAGTTATGTACTGAAGGTTTATTGGGGCGAATCAAGTGATCATATGATTTGGAAGAAGAGTTTACATGATACACCTATAATATTTGAATTATAAAATGAAATATGCCTCTGAACGTAGCTTTTCTTACATATGTATGCTATTATTTATCTTTATAATAAAAGAGGACGTGAATGAACTTGATTAAAATTAATATTCCTGAAACTGATGTTTCAATTACTGAACGTAAACAAGTTATTAAAGGAGACGAGCCAATAATCACTCCAATTAATGGTTTTATCGATTTCCACTTGTTCCCTAGAGATAAAGGCGGCATTTTTATGTTTTACAATATTAATGACGAACTTCTTTTCGTAGGTAAAGCTCGTAAAATTAGACAACGTATTAAGAAGCATTTTGAAGACAATGTTTCACCAATTAAAAATCACCGTGATGAAGTATACCGTATTGATGCATGTATCGTAGAAGATCCGACAGAAAGAGAAATTTACGAAACATATATCATTAATGAATATAAAGCAAAATATAACGTTGATAAAGTGTTCTATAAATAAGTAATAAAAAAACAATCCTAGCATTTATACTGGGATTGTTTTTTTATTGTTTCATTCTTCATTTCTTTCTCCTTTTTTAAAATGATTAGCAGCAATTAAACAGAAAAGCCCTATAAATAATATTATAATTCCAAGTATTTTATGTTTCCCTTCAAAAAAAGGAATATCTGAAATAACATTTGTCATACACAACCCTATAAACACAAAGATAGGTCCTGCCCAAAGTAATACATTGCCGAATTTTGTATGTTGCCACATAGTAACCCTCCTTACCTCTTTTTACATATATATCCATAAAAGAAAAGTAAATTCATAGAGAAAAATAGTTTTTTTCATATCGAAAATTTAACCTTCATATATTGGTACAAGCAAACATGAAAGGGGACCATCATGAATTGGTTAGAAGCTTTTATATTAGGGATCATACAAGGTTTAACAGAGTTTTTACCGATAAGTAGTACAGGTCATCTTTATTTAGGAAGACATTTGTTTCAATTAGATGAAGCGGGATTGTTTTTAGATACGATGCTGCATATTGGAACTTTACTTGCGGTGTTTATTTATTACAAAAAAGAATTTATATATTTAATTAAAAATCCATTTTCAAAACTCATGCTACTACTTATTGTCGGGACGATACCCGCAGTTGTAATCGGATTGTTATTTAAAGACTTCTTTGAGGATATTTCAAAAACAGGTATCACGATTGGTTGGGAGTTTTTAGTGACAGGATTCTTTCTCTACATGGCCGACAAACAAAAGAATGGTCGTAAAAAAATGGATGACATTACATATAAAGATGCATTTATCATCGGTTCATTTCAAGCTGTAGCTATTTTCCCTGCAATTTCTCGATCTGGTATGACAATTGTCGCTGCATTATGGAGAAAGTTAGACCGTGAAACTGCTGCTTACTTTTCTTTCTTATTATCAACTCCAGCCATTGTCGGAGCTATCATTTTGCAATTAGCAGATGTTTATCAAGGGAAAGCAGAATCTATTTCTAGTACATCTTTAATTGTCGGCACATTATCAGCAGCGTTTTTTGGTTACATAGCTGTTTCATGGATGATTCAATATTTAAAACGTCACTCATTAAAAGTATTCGCGTATTACGTATGGGGATTAGGTATTTTAATTTTAACGTTGCAATATACTCATGTGTTTTAATTTAGTAACAGATCCTGTTTCATTCATACAAGGCAGGGTCTTTTTTCATTAAGGGGGCAAATATGTTTAATAAGGCTATTGTTATAGGAGGAAGTATAGCAGGAAAACTCGCAGCAAAAGCATTATCAACTACTTTTAAAGAAGTAATTATCTTAGAAGCTGGTGAAAGATGGGATGGAAAGTCTTCGAGAAAAAGAGTTCCGCAAAGTAATCATCCTCATGTGTTATTAAAAGGTGGAGAAAAAGCTATTGAGGAATTGTTTCCTACTATCACTAATGAATTAATTGAAGCGGGTAGTATCGTAAATAACTTTACTCGTGACTTAAAATGGCATCAATTCGGTTTATGGAAACAGCCATTCATAGGAGAAGTACATATGATTCAACAAAGTAGATTTTTGCTTGAATGGCATATACAGAAACGAATAAATCAAACTCCAAATATTACCACTAAATTTGGAATATTAGTTGAAGGTTTATTAGTAGATGGGAAGTTTAACAAAGTATATGGAGTAAAAGCTAAATGTTTAGAGACTGGTACGCAAGAAGAAATTAAAGCAGATATTGTTGTTGATGCAAGTGGATTTGGTTCAAAAAGTATAGCTTGGTTACGTGAATACAATTTCGAAGTGCAAGAAGAGAAAGTGCGTATTGATTTATTTTACGCAACTAGAATGTTTAAACTTAAAGAAAATGAGAACTTAGAATGCTGTAATATGCTTATGTCTCCAAGCTTCCCTGACAATCCGTATGGCGTTCTTATTCAAACGATTGAGGATAATCGATATTTTGTTACTTTCAGCGGATATGCAAATGAGAAAGCACCACAAACTGATGATGAATTTTATACCTTCGCTGAAAATCTATCAATCACTAATGTGACGGATTTTCTAAACAAAGCTGAGGCAATTTCAAATATCAAAACTTACAAAATTCCGTATCAAGTACACCGGCGATTTGATTTAGTGAATAATTTACCCGAAAGATTGTTAGTAGTCGGGGATGCACATTGTCGTTTTGATCCTGTTTTTGGTCAAGGTGTTTCAGTTGCTGCTATGGAAGCCCACCAATTGCAGTTACTTTTACAAAGGAGACAAAAGATTGATAAAGCATTTACACAGCAGTTTTATAAAAAGACTGCTCATATCATACAAACTCCTTGGGAAATGACTACAACAGAAATATCACGTCATCCTCAGCTAAAAAGAGAATTAACGATGAAGCAAAAATTTCAGCAATGGTATACGAAACAAATATATCAACTATCTGCAACTGATTCTGACGTTTATATTCGATTGGTAAGAGTAATGAATTTAATGCGTAGTCCATTTCACCTATTTCATCCGAAAGTGCTACTTGCAGTGTTATTGAAGCAAAAGAAATAGCAGGAAAATAATCGATTAAAAAGAATATATAACAGTTAGTATATATAGAAGGGGTAAGCGAGATGAAAATATACATAGAACAATTAAAGAAACACGATGCGAAAGATTTATTTACGTTTGAACTTACGAATAAATCTTTTTTTGAAACAATGGTACCAAATCGTGGCTCGCAATATTTTGATTTTGAATATTTTCAAAAACTACTAGATGATTTATTAATAGAACAAGCGGATGGAGATTCTTATTTCTATTTAATTCGTAATGAAGAAAAAGAAATTGTAGGACGAATAAATTTAGTAGATATAGATGCGGAAAATCGAAGCAGTTCGTTAGGTTATCGAGTCGGAGAAAAGTTTACTAAAAAAGGAGTTGCAACAGCAGCTGTAAAATTAGTTTTAGACGTAGCACAAATGAATGAAATTAATGAAGTTCATGCTAAAACAACTTCTAATAATTTCGCATCACAAGTTGTACTAGAAAAAAGTGGATTTTCTTCTTATCATAACGAAGCAGATACAACATCTGTAGAATTAAACGGGGAACATGTGAAGTTTGTACATTATATATGGAGAAATACTTCGCGCTTATAATAAGGGGGACTTATACATGAATGATTTACGTTATCCAATTGGGCAATTTACATACAAACGTCCTATAACTGAAGAAATGATTGATACATGGATTCAAGAAATTGAAGATTTACCTAATGAACTAACAAAGGCAATTAAAGATTTAGATCAGAAGCAGTTAGACACACCGTATCGAGTTGGTGGATGGACAGTTCGTCAAGTTGTACATCACGTTGTTGATAGCCATATGAACAGCTACATACGCTTTAAATTAGCACTAACAGAAAAGAACCCAACTATTAAACCGTATAAAGAAGAGAAGTGGGCAGAATTACCTGATTCTAAATTACCAGTAGATGTTTCACTAGTAATGTTAGAGTCATTGCACAAAAGATGGGTTAACCTTTTATATTCTCTAGAACTTGAAGATCTAGAAAAAACATTTAATCATCCAGATACTGGTGAAACAAAACTTGCTGCTGCAATTGGACTATATGCATGGCATGGACGTCATCATACAGCTCATATAACTTCATTAAGAAATCGACTAAATTGGTAACATGGAGATTACTTTAGAGAAGGCGACAGAAAATGATGCAGCAACTTTGTTTCAAATGCAAATAGACTCATTTACCCCTTTATTAAATAAATATAAAGACTATGAAACAAATCCAGCAAATGAATCTATTGAAAAAACTATTTTAAGGATAAATAATACTAGCAGTAACTATTATAAGATGATAATAGAATCTAACCTTGTTGGAGCGATTTGTATATCCCAAAAAGAAATACCTTATAAATTTTGGATCAGTCCTATGTTTATTCATCCAAACTATCAAGGGAAAAGAATCGCTCAGAGGGTACTTATTTTAATTGAAGAGATGTTTCCAAAAGCACAAACTTTTGAACTTGCTACAATTTTAGAAGAAGGAAGAAATTGTTTTCTATACGAAAAAATGGGGTATAAAAGAACAGAAGTAATAAAGAAATTAAATGATAAAACTACACTAATTTATTATAAAAAAGAAAGGTAAAGCATTTGGAATACGCTTTACCTTTTTATGTTAATTAAGATTAAATATACAAAAATGATGCATTTTCTTCCAAATTACTCGGGTTAGTAATTTTAAAAATGAATAAAGATGCAAAAAGTCGTTATTTCGTCGTATATGTTACTAACGCTTTTTGAATGCTTAAAACACTATCGTCACCTTTAAATTCCTTCGTAATTGGCGTACTCAAACTAGATACCCAAATTTTAAGCTCAGCATCTAAATCAAAATGTCCAGCTGTTTCAATACTAAATTGTGTAATGCTTTTATAAGGAATAGAATGATACTCTGTTTTTTTACCAGATATCCCTTGTTTATCTACTAAAATAAGTCGACGATTTGTAAATACGATTAAATCACGAATTAATTTATAAGCATGCTCAACTTTCTCATCGTCTAGCATAATCTTTTCTAAATCACGTTCTACACTTTCTGTACTAGCATTTGATGCATTTCCTAAAATACCGCTAAATAAACCCATCGGAAATTCCTCCTCCGTTATTTGTGGATTGTGTTACTTATATTGTACCATGCAATTTACTAAGAGGTTATGAGATTACTTTAGTAGTTTCTGGTTATCTTTGCAATTATTTTATATAACCTCATCTTAAAATCTTGTGCTAACATGTAAGTAAGAAAAAAGAAGCAGAGGGATAAAACATGAATAATATCGGTTTAGTATTAGAGGGCGGAGGAATGAAAGGGTTATATACTGCTGGAGTACTCGAATATTTTATGGAAAAGAACTTATTCTTTCCGTATGTAGTCGGCGTATCCGCTGGGGCATGTATGGGAGCCACTTATTTATCGCGCCAAAAAGGAAGAAATAAAAAAGTAAATACAGAGTTAGTATCAGATCACCGATATATATCTTATCGAAATTTGATTCGAAAACGTGAATTATTTGGAATGGACTTTTTATTTGATGAGGTTCCTAATAATATTGTTCCATTTGATTTTCAAACTTTCTTAAACTCAAGTGAACAGTTTGTTATAGGAACGACTGATTGTGATTCAGGCAAAGCAGTCTATTACAATAAAATAGAACACGGAAATGATATTTTAAAAATCATTCGTGCATCAAGCTCTGTCCCGTTTATAGCGCCTGCTGTAGAATATGATAATCGAAAATTGCTTGATGGAGGAATTATCGATCCTATACCGGTTTTAAAAGCGCAAACTGATGGTTATCAAAAGAACGTTGTTATTATGACAAAGCCAGAAGGATATGAGAAGCAGCGAAATAAATTTTCTGGACTAGCTAAAATTTTATATAGAAAATATCCGAATATTGCAGAATCATTAGTAGAACATTATCGTTTTTATAATGAGACGATATCTTATATGAATCAAATAGGACAAAAAGATAATTTTTATGTTATTCAGCCTAGCGTGCAACTTCCTATAAGCGGAATAGAAAGAAATAAAGAAAAACTCGTTAATTTATATAATCTTGGCTATACAGATGCTCATTATCATTATGAAAAATTATTAAGTTGGATAGAGAAATAAAGGGGTGGAAACTTGCTATTAGGTAAAAAGGTTATTTTTAATGAATTGCAGGAAATGCATAGTCTGTTGCTTAAACCATTTCCGAATTGTGACCTTCGAAAAATACGAAAAGATTTTAATAATATGTTTACTGAAGATGATTGCATAAGCGTTGATTTAAATTATTATTGGATGCATACAGCAGGTACTCTAAGTTACATACTTAATAATAATGAAAAGGAGATTGTGTTTGATCAAATAAAGTGGCTAAAGAAATCCTTCTTTGAATGGTTTCCACAATATCACTTTCTAGAAATAGAAATTGTGAAGTATCCCATTTTGAATAGAGATTTCATGAATTTTGAGAAGACCAGGAAACTATTACTATACTACCTTACTGAATAAAAATAAAAACGTACAAGTTATGATGCTTGTGCGTTTTTTTGTTCATAAAAAAGACAATATTTTATACCTTCTTTAAATAGGGATTTTAATGTGCAGAAAGAAGTACTTATAGAATGAAGTAAGGGAGGAGAGGCGTTTAGCGATTGTTTTCCTTTAATGCATTGTCCAACTCGAATATCGTTAGTTATTTATGTTAAAATATTTCGAGTGAAATCAAGTGCTTATTAAGCGAGAAGGGACAACAATAACATGGAAAACGTATCAAATATAGATAAATTGGAATCAATAAAATCTTTACAATCAACAATTCGTAAACTTGAAAATGCACTATCGCAGATGACTCAAAAAGGTGCAAATACTACATTAGTGAAAAAACGACTTAAAGCAGTTTGCGTAGGATTAGCAGCACTAGAAAACGTTTGGAATCAAGAAAATCACCAGTATAGTCAAGAAGAGTTAGTAGAAGCTCGTAATGTCCTTGCTGGTTTGCTTCCATCAATAGAGAGGGCCTATGATAAGTCTAAAGCTGGAAGTCCTCAAAGAACACTTTTAACAAGACGGATAAAAGCATTAGAACTTTCTATTCAGGCAATTGATAAACTTTCTAATAAATAACTCATCTAAATACATAACATCCTAATCCTAAATTTTATAAAAGCAATCTAGTGAAAAGAAATACAAAGGAGAAAGGTGGGTGAATTCAATAATTAGTCCTAAGTTAGAGGAGCTTAATAATCAATTAAAGAATGGAAATGAACAAGCTTTTTATACTTTTTTACATGAAATAAAGTCGAATAGTACGCCATTAATAGAACAATGTCCTGTAGATAGTCAGTATAGGCTTATAACGTATATTTGGTTAGGGGACAGAAAAACCGAAAACGTTTATGTATTCGGCAGTTTTCCTGGTTGGGATCTGTCTGTAAATCAATTAAAACGATTGTTACAGACAGATATTTGGTATGAAACGTTTAGGACGGATAAGAGTTTTATTTCGACGTACTATTTTTCAGTAAACGATGGTTTCGAAAATGATTGGATAAAGCGTAGTGAGCAGTATCAACAAGACCAATTTAATGGAAATACATTTGGAGAAGATGCCAATAAAGCGTCTGTATTAAACATAGGAATGGAAGTGCAGTATAGTAGTCGTTTTCCTTCAAACCATTATCCATCTGGCAGAATTGAAACATATTCTTTTCATAGTTTGATTTTAAATAACAAACGTAAAATTCATATTTATACGCCTCATGATTATTCTCACACTTCACATCTTCAAGAACTTCTCATTGTATTTGATGGGAATTCATTCATTAATAACCTTTCAATTGCAAAAACACTCAATTATTTAATTTACGAAAAAGAAATTCCATCGTGTATTGCTGTTGCTATAGATCCAGTTAATCGGCTAGAAGAGCTAACTTATAACGATAAAATGAATGCATTTTTAACCGAGGAATTACTTTCGTGGATTCAGGCGAAGTATCGTGTGCATCAATAAGTAAAACATACAACAATTGCCGGTTTCAGTCTTGGTGGCTTAGCAGCTTGTTATGCATCGCTTCAAAATCCACATATTTTCGGGAACGTGTTGTCAATGTCTGGATCTGTACATTGGAAAAAGGATGGGTATGAAAATCAAATTCCTTGGTTTGAAAATCAAATTTCATCTATATATTCTAATAGGACTCAACCCAATTTTTATATTGCAGCAGGAGAGCTTGAAAACAAACCTCTTTTAACGGCTAATAGACGCCTGTATAAAGCTTTAAAAGAAAAAGAACACCAAATTACTTATGAAGAGTTCCAAGGCGGTCATGACGGTATTTGATGGCGAGAAAAGTTGTTTGACGGGTTGAGAGCATTGGAATTTACAAAAAACACACTATTAATAAAAAGGTATTAGAACATAATTTACTTTGTCCACCAAGTGCGCAAAAAATGAGGGTGAAAACGGATTTTTAACGATTTTCAATGAAGCTATCTTTTGCTATATAATTAAGTAAGGCATTTTCAATTCATTATTAAAGGGAGGCAAATATAATGAAGAATACGTATCAACTTCAAATTCCGAAAAAACTAGAGCAATATCGTACTATTTTAGAAGAAAGTGTGAAACCATATATTAACGTGTCTGGAACATTAGCAGAGACAACGCTTTTTGAGAGTAAGTTTGGTGGTTATCCGTATTTACCTATAGATCAAGAGCATCCTAAAGATTCAAATGGACAACCTATGATGTTACTTGCGCAGCTAAACTTTGAAGAAATACCGCATGTTGAATATATGCCTCAAGAGGGAATGTTACAGTTTTTTGTAAGTGCTGATGATGAGCTTTACGGAGCAGATTTTGACCATCTAACAACCCAAAAAGACTTTCGAATTATTTATCATTCTACAATTATAGAAGATTTAAATAAGGTTATTACTGATTTTAGTTATTTAAACACTTTAGAATTAGAGGACTTTATCATACCTGAAGCAGCGAAATTGAAATTTGAATTAGCTTATCAACCAGTAACATCAAGTGACTATCGATTTGAAAAGATGTTTAGTGAGGAAGTTGATTGGGAAGAAATTGTTGATGAAGAAAATAGTACAGAATTAGGCGAACTGTATGATGATATATATGTAAGTCAAGGGCATAAAATAGGCGGTTATCCATTTTTCACACAGACAGATCCAAGGGAATGGGAAGTAAAATATGAGCATCATGACATATTATTGCTACAAATCGATACAGACGATTCATTAAATATTATGTGGGGAGATTCTGGTGTTGCTAATTTCTTTATAAAGAAAGACGATTTATTAAATCTAGATTTCTCCAATGTTATTTACAATTGGGATTGTTATTAAAAACTTATAAATGAAATACTAGCAAGCTAAAAAATCTTCCTGAAGGTGAGGGAGATTTTTTTATGTTAAAAATAAACGTTATGTTAACTAGAATGAAGAACAATGAGTGAAATGAAAGTCAAGCCTAAATAACAGAAATAACAACAAATAATGTAAAGTTGTAAAACGTGTGCAAATAGCAATAAATTCATAAAGTAACACATAAAATAAAAATATAAATTTATATTGTGTATAGAAATAATTTTTCTGTATAAAAATTTCTTGCCGATGAAAAATGTTTTTGATTCGTTAAATCTTAAGTGATTATTGATTAAGATTTGCTGTGATGAATTTATAACAAATAAAAACGATAAAAACTGTAGAAATTCGTTTAGATACGATTTTGTGTGAATCTCACTAAAAATCTCCGTTTCGTCTCATTAAGTATAGTTTACTTGGTTTTTGATACCTGATATCGCTTTGTTTCTATAACTGCCTATAATATATATTATGTTAACTGTAAAAAATAATTAACTTATTAATTGTTAGTTATAGTTATTATTATCCCCTTTTCCACCGAATTAGTAATGTGTGACTGATTGTGTAGTTACTCGTTTTATACGCTATTGATAATAATATTTTCGGAGATAAATTAGATTTTAATTAATAAAAAATACAATTCGTTTAAAATGAACGCAGTAAACGAATTGTATTGATATGATTACAAATAAGTTTTTAAAATTAGTTTGCTACAGCTGAACTTGCTGGTGGATTTTTAGTATCTATGTATTGATCTCGTATATCTCTAACAATGGCCATTTGAGGAATATCTGTTAAGAAAAATGTTAATTTTACTACATCATTAAATTGTAATTCCAAAGTTTCTAATGCACTTTTAATATTTTCGAATACTTGTTGCATTTGTGTAGCTAAATCACCAACACCAACTATTTGACCATTAGTATTTATTGCTACTTGCCCAGATATGTAAATTGTTCGTTTTGCGTTACTAATTTCGACTACATGCGAGTATCCAAAAGTTGGTGGCAACGTTTCTGGATTGATAAATTTCTTTTGCAAGATCCTTCTCTCCTTTTATATCGTTTTTTCCATATATCTATCTTCTATTCATTATTTGTTTGTAAATAATCAATTTTGTTATATTCACGTATTTTCCATTGTTCTTGATCATAATAAATGCTACTTATACAGGCAGTACTATCTGAGTGTTTTTTCAGGAATATATTTAAACCGGTTATAATTCTTGCTTTTAGTAGTTCTCTTGGTCTTGATTAAAATAATTACGATTTGGAAACATTTTCATCCGCTCTTCTCTCATTAATCCTGAAGCTATACCATAATCACGTTCTATAAAATTCTCCATTTCAATAATTTTTATTGGTGTTATCATGTGCTTATTTATGATTTCAGCTGTTTGTTTTGCTCTTGATAAAGGACTAGAAATAAGTACATCCCATTGTTTTTCACGCAAATATAAATCACATTTTTCAGCTTGTTGTTTACCATTTTTATTTAGATCAATATTCTCACGGCCTTGAAGCTTCCCTATTGCATTCCATTCAGTTTCACCGTGTCTCACTAAGCATAAAACAGTCATATACATATCCTCCTGTTACTTATATGAAGGTTTAATTCTATACGTTTAGTTTAATAAATTATATATGTCTGGTTCATTTTGGAACTGATCCTGATTACGCCCTGTTTTATTAATTATTCAGTTACTTTTGTATAGAAAAAATGATACCACCAGATAAAAAACTCTTCATAAGTTATTTCTTGTGAGTATTTGCTGCTTGCAAAGTATTCTTAATTGATTGTGACTTTTTACTTAAGCCTAATTGCTCGTATAATACATTTAAACTTAAGTCTACTTGCTTATCTGCTGCTACAAAATTTTTAACCAATTGTTTTTTCGCATAATTAATATCAGTTATAACATCATGAAAATATTCTTCAAATACTTCTTTATTTGCAGTTATTAAATTTAAATTTGTATATCGAGTATTTCCATAAAGTCCAATTTGATATTCACTTAAATCCAAATACGTATTACCATATATTCCAAAGGCCTCTTTATCTGTGTATTCTTGTTCTTGAATCGAATAATAATATCTTTTATTGTTTCTAAAAGGTCGAATCGTTTTTAAATAGTTTTCTTCAATGTTATTTATTTGTTCAAAATCTAATAACACACCGCTATAAAGTAAAAGACTATACGATTCTTTAGATAAATGATTAAATGTCTCTATTCTTTTAGAAATAGCATCAATTTGATTTGAATAATTTTCAATGATTTTGAGTGTAGGTTTAATTAAAGGCTCACATAGGTTATACAACTCTTTTCCTTCATTAGCTGTTATAACCATACAGGTTGGATAGTAACTCCCTCCTATCTTTTTCAATAGACCTTCTAGTTCTAATGCATGTATTTGTTTTTCGAATTCTTCGTTCGTCCAATTTAGTTTCGTTTTTATTGTCTTTGACTCAATTCCAAGATGAAGCATTACAAGTAAGTATTGAAGGTTTGTCCCACTTATTTTTATAGTTGGATAATTGTCACCTGACGAAATCATTTTTGCCTCATAAGATGTTTGAAATATTTTCTCTGAAGTATAATTGGCGAACATTATATAGTCCCTCCTTCTTTAATAAAGTAATTGTAAAATCTATGTATTTACTATGTTCCATAAATAAAAGTAAGGATCCTTTTATGATTTCAAAATAAAAACCTTAGTATGGCCATGTTAATACCTATACTAAGGTCATCTAGAAATTTATATTTAGTTATTGGTAGTTGGATTTGTCAAATTAATCTTTTCATACTCTTTTTTAAATTGATTATCATTTTTTAACCAACTTTTAAAAGTTGGTTCCTTTATTTCTATATTGGAACAAGTTTTAGTGATACATTTATTTTTCATATATTCCTTAAGGAAATTTTGTTTTCTCTGCTTAACAGCAGCTTGAGTTCTTTTTAGTTTTCTATCTTGTAATTTATCTAGATTTAGACTTTCTTTCTGAAATTCTTCATATTTTCTATGCAAATAAATATCTTTGTCTTTATAAATCCAATTTGAAAATAGTTGTATTGATTTTCTCCCGGTTAAAATGACGCGATAATGTTTAGTTTGATTTAGTAAATCGGCTGATAAATTGTGATTTTGTAGTACCTGATTTAAAGAATTCATAAACCTATATGATCCTCCTACAAAACTTACTGTATAAGTTTCATAATTGACGTAACCATCCCCATCAAAATACCCACGAACAAAGTGATGTAAATATTCTTCTGGTACAAAAGGAAATTCAATGTTAAAAGATTTACATGGCTTAATTCCGTGTACGTTCATAAGGTCGTCTTTTATTGTTTTACTATTAATGTTTAGCATAATTTGACCACGTTTTAAAATAATCTTCTGCTATGTCATACTTTCTCTTCCAACTCCCTATAGCACGCCTTGGGACGTTATTGTCTGATAAAACCATACGAATATACCTAGCAGACACATTAGCAAGTATAGCGATTTCTGAGGTACTCTTCCCTTCTGCATATAGCTGCGTTATTTCAGATTTTGATAGTTTACATTTTGATTTCTTTTTTCTCTCTATTTGCACTTACACCCTCTCCTTCCAACTCTTAATTAGAGACATACTTTCTTCTATAACATACAACGAAACATATGTTCTTTGTTGCGCATAAGAAAGGATTTACTAAATTAAAACAATTTACATTTACTTAATATTGATTTTAGCTGCTTCTGATTAAACCCCGTTTTATATATAAAAATAATGAATTTGACAAATTTATGAAATGTAATGCGTTTAAGATGAAAGATTAAATAATTTCGTTTAAACTACAAATAGCTACAATAACAACATACGTGTATTGTTAAACGTAAAAAGGAGAACGAATGAAAAAGAAATATATAAATCAAATTCATACTGATGTAACTTTTAAGCCGAAAGATATTATAGGTTTAATGACTGATTACTTTAAAATGAAAACTAAGCTGCGTCCTATAAAAAAATTACCTATAGTTTTATCAGATAAAAATAATGAGTCTTTAGAGAGCGTGACATGGTTTGGACATTCTGCTTCTCTTTTAAAAATAGAAGGTAAAACATTGTTATTAGACCCGATGTTTGGAGATGCCTCTTCCCCATTTCCTCTGTTTAATAGTAAACGTTATAGTGGTGCTTTTTCTTTAGAGCGTGAAGACCTTCAAGAAATTGATGCGATTATCATTTCTCATAATCATTATGACCATTTAAATTACAAGAGTATTATGCAGTTAAAAGATCGTGCAAAGCACTTTTATGTTCCAACTGGAGTAGCACAATATTTAATTAAATGGGGCGTTTCACCTAGTAAAATTAGCGAACATAATTGGTGGGATGAAATTATGTTTGATAATATTAAGTTGGTATGTGCTCCCGCAAGGCATTTCTCAGGACGAAGTATGACAGATAGAGATTGTTCGTTGTGGTGTTCATGGCTTATTCTTGGTCAAGAAACTAAAATTTTCTTTAGTGGTGATAGCGGTTATGCCCCTCACTTTAAGGAAATTGGTAATAAATACGGCCCATTTGATCTTACTTTAATGGAGTGCGGGCAATATGATCCTAGATGGTCTGCTATTCATATGTTACCTGAAGAGACGGTACAAGCTCATATTGACGTGAAAGGAGAACTGCTTCTTCCGATTCATTGGGGTGCTTTTACATTGGCGTTACATGAATGGAGTGATCCTATTGAACGTGTGACAAAAGAAGCGAATCGTTTAGGGGTTAATATTGCAACGCCACAAATCGGTGAATCTATTACGTTGAAATCTACAGACTATCCTTCATCAGCCTGGTGGAGAGAAATTTAATTATAAATAAAAAAAAGAGCGCACCTTTCTATAAGTGATTCGCTCTTTTTTCTGTATTTAAATGTATTTCACTATGTTTGCCTTCTTGCTATTTGAAACTCTACTTTGGGATAAATTTATTCTTATTACAATTGAACTATATTATCTATAGAACTGTCCTGCTTAGCTAATTCTTCATTCCAATAATCTATTAATTTATGATTAGATAAAACAAAGTTGTGCTCTAATATTAATTCATTGTGGAGTAGTGCATATAAAAATTTTGGTATCATCTCTCCTACGCCGTAATTATAGTCACTTAGAATCCAAGAAATCTCTTTCCAATCTAAAATTCCTTCTGATACTTTTTTTGGAGTGTGATATGTAAATTCATTAAGTAACTCTACTAGATAAACATACATACCGCCAGAATATGAAGAGTCCTCCCATTTAATAATACCTTTAAACCGAATTTGGTCATGCTTAACTTCTATATTAGTCTCTTCTTTTATTTCACGAATCGCATTGTCTAAAGGTGTTTCTCCCTTTTCTATCTTTCCCCCTACCCCGTTCCATAATCCTTTTACAGGGTCATATTCTCTATTTAACATAAGTATTTCTTCATTTCTCTTTATAAAACATAAAGTATGCTTGTACATAATGTGATTCCTTCCTATGTTTTTAATAAGCTCTTACTGGTGATATAAGATGTACTGCTGCAGATTGCGTCCCTGCTTCAATTAATATGGGTCTCATAGAACCACTGAAACTTAAAGTAACCGTTTCTTCTTTTATCGCCCTTAAAGCATCCAACATAAATCGTCCATCGAAAGATATATTTAATTGTTTTTCACCTTGAATCGTATCTATCTGTTGTGTCTCGGATATTTTTCCAATCTGAGAAGCGTTAGAAGAAATTTTAATTGTGGATTCGTTTATGATTTCTAAGTTGACATTGTTATTTGCCCATTCACTTGCTAATAAGCTTGATCGATCTACACCTTGTAAAATCCTTTTTCTATCTATGTTAATGACTGTTTGAAAATCATTTGGAATTAAACTAGATATATTAGGATATTTCCCTTCAATTAGCCTTGAATATAACGTAGTGGTACCGAATGTAAAAATAATGTGACTTTCTGAAAGGTAGATGTATACAAATTTTGAATTACTGCTCATTAATTTTAGCAGTTCACTAATAGTTGCACTTGGTACGATACAATTTGCTTTCACATCTGAAGAAATTATCATTTCACGTATAGCAAGTCTATGTGAATCAGTTGCAGCACAAATTAATTTGTTGTGGTCTAACTCGATATGTACTCCGGTTAGAACGGGTCTAGATTCATTTTTAGCTACCGCAAAGGCAGTTTGTTTAAACACTTCAATCAATTGTTCTGTTTTAACTTGTACTTTTGCATGATCATCTATAAGTGGTACATTCGGAAACTCATATGCTGGAAGTCCATTTAAGTTTAATGTAATTTCTTCTGATTGTATCGTAATGATTTGCTCATTCGTACTTTTTATTGATACATCGCTAGGCATTTTCTTTATAATTTCAATGAAATATTTTGCAGGTACGACAATAGTTCCTGCTTTTACTATAGTTGTAATTTGGTCGTCTTCGTTGGAATTAGGGATGAATTTTTCGATGAAAATATTTGAATTACTTGCGATTAAAGTAATTCCAGATTGATCTGCAATTATTTTTATGCCGGATAGTATAGGGATTATAGCTTTAGTAGATATAGCTTTACTTACTTCTGAAAGTGCCTGAGTGAAATGTTTATGATTAACGATAAACTCCATTTTTTCCCCGCCTTACATGAAATGATAATGTTATGAAGATTGATGAATGATTGTTCCGTTAAAAAAGTAAGGTACTGTTTCTTTTCTTTGTAATGTATTTAATAAGTGTTCTGGTATACGTAAATGCGGTGCTGCTCTATGTAATTCCATCCAAGTAATCTCTTCAATTTCTTTTGGCCTTGTTATATTTGTCTCCCCGCCAATTATTTCACCTAAAAAATTAAAGAAAATTGCATGATGTCCTCTCTCTTCGAAAAAAGCTTCGCTAATGTAACAGATACCGTTTACATTTATATGTAGCCCGGTTTCTTCTTTCACTTCCCGGATTACTGCCTCTTCTAAGGTTTCCCCAAATTTAACTGCGCCACCTGGTAGCGTGTAATAAGAACCTTTCTTCCCTTTGTTTTTTACCATTAAGACCTTTTCATTTGTTTTATCGTATAAAAGTGCATATGTAACATTTACTTTTTTCATCTAAGTCCACCTCTAATAACAGGAATTTTCTGTCTTTGTTACATTCTACCATTTAATCGTTTTAAAATATAAAAAAGTTAATAGAGTATTTCATTTATCTTCTCTTAGCAAAATTAATAATCAATAACCTTTCATTACTATATAAAAAAGAGCCCTATATTAGGACCCTTTTCAGTATTAGGCTACTTTCCGATGTAAATGTTTTATTTCCTTTTTCTTCTCTGCTTTTGGAGGACGAATTAAAATTGAAATAACGAAAGAGATAACAGATAGAAAACCAATTATAATAAAGGTCGGTTGAAATCCACCAAGTAGTGCTCCGATGAATGATCCTGCAAGCGCACCAAATCCGAAACCTTGGTAAACAATTCCGTAATTTGTACTATGATTTTTTAAGCCGAAGAAATCTCCGACAATGGCCGGGAATATTGTAATGTTACCACCAAAGCAAAAGGCAACACTTGCTACACAAGCGAAATAAATACCGTAATTTAGTGGGATGAAACTTAAAGTAAAGACTGACAATCCAATAATAATAAACGTTGCAGAGACAATTTTCATTCGGCCAATTTTATCTGATAATGTTCCAAGAATGATTCTACCTACTGTATTAAAGATTGCAATCATTGCGACGGCGTTAGCGGCGGTTGCTGCGCTAAGTCCAACGAGCTGTACTCCGATATCTTTTACCATACCGATTAAATATAGACCACCCATACATGATGTGAATAACATGAAAAACAAGAGATATACTTGTTTCGTTCGCATCATTTCACGAGACGTATAGTCACTGTGTAATGTCTCAGTTACGGTGTTACTTACAACTGCTTCACGTAAGAAGAACGATCCGGTTAATACTAAAAGTAGGACGATAATCCCCCAATATAAAAATGCTTGTGATACCCCAAGACTATCGATAAGACTACCGTTTATATATCTAAAGATTAAGCTGCCCATTCCATATGCAGAAACAGATATACCAGAAATAAGTCCTTTCCGATTTGGAAACCATTTAATTAAATTAGATAGTGATGTAATATAAGCAGTTCCATCTGCATAACCAACAACGACACCAGCTAATAAATATAGTAATGGTAAGGAAGAAACTTGTGAACTAAGTATTAAACCGAGTCCCAAAACAATCCCTGCAGTAGCGATGAGTTTACGAAGTCCTAATTTTTGCTGCAGCTTACCTGCGAATAAGGTTGAAAATGATAAAGAAAAGCTTGTTATGGAGAAAGTTATCGCAACGGCATTGAGGTTCCATCCAAACTTACTTACAAGGGGTTGATTAAATAAACTCCATGTATAAATTGTTCCAAGGCCAATTTGAACAATGATTGTACCTAAAACAATTAGTAATGGATTTATAGAAGTTTGTTTCATACTAACTGTCCCCTTCTTTTATCTTGACATGAATTTTCACAGTTAGTATAACCATCATAAAATACAAGATACTATGCGGAAAATGGAAATTAAGTTCATACACACAAAAAGACACTCCATTATGAAGTGTCTTTTTGCAGGTTATATTAGATTTACTAAAAGAAAGCTTAGTTTTGTTAAGATAAGACATTTTCAAATGCTTATGTATATATGATACCAAAAGATTTCTTTCATGTGATGGGACTTAAGATGTATTTTTCATTCATTATATAGTCGGATGAAGAAAAAATTAGTATTCAATTTCATCAAAATCCTTCGGCTGCGGTACCGTTTGCATATTAGCTGCATCTTTTGGATCGCTATAAATTGCATTTTGTTCTGTATTTACATCTTTAATATTTTGCTTTTTGTTTTTATTTATTTTATCTTTCATTTTCTTTCACTCCTTTTCATTATAGGAGTAATTATGCCCTATTACTGTTATGAAATGTATCAACGACTAAATTGCTAAATTTACGTAAATAATATAAGTAATTATCACCACCGTAGTTATATCTTTTATTGTACATTTTCGCAACAACTCCTTTATATTCAGGTATTACTAAAATGGTTGGTCCAGTAATTCCTAATTTGTCCCGTCATTCGTTTCTCCTAAACCGTGCGAATGAGTTACTAAATGTCTTATCGTTATTTTACCGAGTAATACAGGGTCGAAGTCTTTAAAATATTTTTTCGCTTCATCATCAATTGAGTTTATTTTTCCCTCGTAAAGCGCATATGCTACCATTAATCCTAAATAACTTTTTCTCGCAGAAGCAACATTGAATTGTGAAGGTGCTGTTACTTTGTTATTTGTAGATGTATTTGAATGATAGCCACTATAATGCTCTAGTCGATTTTATTATCTTTTATAATACACAGTGCAGTTGCAGAACTATGATTTTCTTCTTTTATATTCTCGACCCAAGAAATCAATTTATCGTATGTATACAAATAAATCCCCCTTAACACGAATAAAAAATCACAACATGAAAGAAACGTATAAAATAGTATTTACACCTTTCTTTCATGTAAGATATTATTGATGTTCTATACTTAAATGATCCACCAGTTCCAGCAATTAAAGCAACTGAAACAACCAGCGCAACCTATACATCCGCCGCAACGTCCTGCACAACCTCCGCATCTTCCGCCGCCACATCCACCACAGCGTCCGCCGCAACCACCGCATCCGCCGCAACGACGTGCATCATCTTGAATGTAATAGTATGGATATTGATTTTGTTGCAGTTGATCCCAATACACAACATTACCGGATTGATAATCATTAAGGTTTAATGATTGAAGTTCTTGTTGAAACTGATTCATTACGAAACCCTCCATTTATAAAAATAAATTCCGTCCAAATGTTACAGTTTATATATTTTTGCAAACAAAGTAGAAAAAGGCTATAGACTAAATGCGTACATCAACAAAATATGAACTTACACTAGGTGATGTACCTTGTTTTTTAGCCTATTTTCTTAATCTCCTTTCAGTAGACGAATTTATTTTTAATAGAGGTATTTAAAAATTACTAATCCAACAGTTTAGTAGTTCATCGCTTAATTTTCTTTCTAGTAACTCTTTCACTGAAGGTGCTGGCATGATTTTATAAGTATTTAAAGCTTCTTGATTATAATCTATCCAGTGAAATGCTAAATGAGACTCTTTAGAGTTTGGTGTGAAATCAATATGTAACTCTTGTGAATCTATTTCAAACATGTGATTAATTTCATGATGAAGAACTTCTCGGTCTTCCCATTGGTTTTCTATGACGCCTAAAAATTGTTTTATACTACAGTTAACTCCGAGTTCTTCTTGCAGTTCTCTTATTAATGCATTCTCAGCTGATTCCCCAACTTCAACATGACCACCTGGTAAAAAATAATGATGGCCAATATATTCAGCCACTAACAATTTTTTATCTTTAATCATAACAGCTCGTACAATGTGATGAAATTTAGTTTTCAATTGCTTTTCCTCTCAATCCTTTACTTTATATTTGATTAACGAATAAACGATAGACTTGCTCACCATCATATTCATGTCCCAATGATTGAAAACCGTAACGTTCATACAGTTTCTTTGCAGAGATATTATCTTTATGTACGGTTAATCTAATTTCTTTACACGCCTTACATGTATTTTTTATTAAATAGATGTTTTTCTGTAATGCCGCTTTTCCATAACCATTACCTTGCTGCTTTTTATCGATAATAAAACCGTTTATCCAATACATATTAGTTGTCTCTCTTACAACAGCATGCATAATAAAACCAACTATTAGATCGCCGTCGTATATCGCAAATGGTATGTACTCTACATTATCACCATCTGGTTTTATATATACTTTAGCAAGTGAAACTGCTACAGATGGAACAAATTTCATCTGGTTTTCTTTAACTTGTAACTTTAATGCATCTTCCCAATTCTCTCTCGTAACAACCTTTAACTGGACATTCAATAATTTTAGCTCCTTTATTAAGAGAATGTATTTATATATTCAACGCAGTAAAATAATTCCCTGTTTCAATTTCAAAAGTTACGTGGTTACATGTCATTAATAGATATATTGAATTATTACCTCTAAACAAAAGCTACTTTGTTGTATTGCAGTACTCCTCACTATGCATTTCTTTCTTTAATGATATATGTGCAATTAAAACCCCTAATATAGTAATTCCTCCACCAATTATCGAAACAAAAGACGGTATTTCACCTAACCATATCCAAGCAATAAAACATGCAGTTACTGGGGTTAAATATAGAGAGCTTGTTGCTTCAGTAGCACCAGAATGAGATATGATATAAGCTAATGCGATATATGGGAGTACTGTTGGAAATAAACCTAAATATAAAACACTCATATTCACCTCAAGAGGAGCTGCTAGTATTTCTGTATACATTCCCGGTAAGAAAATAAGCATACATACAGTACTAGATAAAATTGTATATATAGTAAATGGCAAGAAGCCGTATTTTTTCAAGTAAGAAGTTTGGAAAACGAAAAATAGGCTTTCTGCAATCGCTGCTAATAATATAAATAATCCTCCACTATTCAATTGAATAGCATCTCCTTGACTAAATGATATGAAAGCAATTCCTATAAAACTAATTACACCACCGATCCAACCATTTAATTTCATTTTTTCGTTCAAAAAAATAGAAGCAAAAATTGCCGTTACTATAGGTGTGACTGAAACAATTAAACTTGCAGATCCAGCATTTACTGTTTTTTCGCCGTAATTTAATGCAATGTGATAAATAGTAAACCCTAAAGCACCAAATATAAAAATTGCTGGGATATCCTTTAAATTTGGTAGCCGTAACTTATATATAAAAGAAAACAAAAGTAGTATAAATGAAGCAATTAATAAACGTAGTAAAGTAAGATGCTCTGGTGTATAAGATGTGAGCACATATGATGCGTAAATCCCATTTTTTATTATGCATGTTATCTCTCCCTTCCTAATAAACCAACCACTTTAAAATTACCAATTATTTCTTTTCATCATATTTAATAGTTGATACAATGTCTTCAACCAGTCATTTATCGTAAAAACCAACCACTTGGCATTTTTAAAGTAAACGAGGGAGTTTTTTTATGACAACTAATAAAAAACTGCCTAAATATCGGCAGATAATAGATTATATGAAAGAAAAAATCGAAAACGGAGAATGGCCTATTGGTAGTAAGATCCCTAGTCAACGGCAGTTAGCCAAATTATTTCATGTAAATCGAAGTACTGTAATAACTGCACTAGATGAACTTATGGCAGACGGATTGATTCAAGGAAAAATTGGAGCAGGAACAATTGTGACAAATAATACATGGTCATTATTAGCGACGAATCCCCCGCCTGATTGGAGTGAATATGTAAAGGCTGGTATTCATAAACCTAGCAAGTTAATGGTACGAGAAATAAATGAAGCAGAAGCAAATAAAGAACTTATCCACCTTAGTAAAGGCGAACTTGCGCCTCAAGTTTTCCCACTAGAAACTATGCAGTCAATTATGAAAAGCATATGTGAGGAATTAGATTATTTTGGATATGAAGAACAAAAAGGGTTTTTACCGTTACGTGAAGCAATTAGTAAATACGTAAAATCATTTGGAATACATGCATCAGCTAGTTCTATATTAATCGTTTCTGGTGCGTTACAAGCATTGCAATTAATATCAATTGGTCTATTGCATAGAGAATCAACCGTTTTACTTGAGCAACCTTCTTACTTATATTCACTTCATGTATTTCAATCAGCAAATATAAATCTAGCTGGTATATGTATGGATCATCACGGTATTTTACCTAACGAGTTATTAAAGCGAATCAAATATAGTCAAAAGAAAAATATTTTATATTCTATCCCTTGTTTTCAAAATCCAACAGGGATATTAATGTCTCTAGAGCGAAGAAAAGAAATATTAAAAATATGTGAAAAGGAACAGTTACCTATTATTGAAGATGATATTTACCGCGAATTATGGATTGATGAACTACCTCCAGCTCCTTTAAAGTCGATAGATAAACATGGACATGTATTATATGTTGGTAGTCTCTCTAAAACACTTACTCCTGGACTTAGAATTGGATGGATTATTGGACCAGAACCTGTAATTGATAGATTGTCAGATATAAAAATGCAAACAGACTATGGATCGAGCTCTTTATCACAAAGAGTTGCTGCTGAATGGATAAATAAAGGATTTTATGAGGAACATGTTGCAAACATAAGAATTCAACTCAAAGAACGAAGACAAATAATGATACGTGCTTTAAATAAGTATTGTGCAGATATTGCCACCTGGGATATTCCTAGTGGTGGATTTTTTATATGGCTAAAGGTTGTACCTAGCATTCCGATGAAGAAATTATTTTCAGAGGCACTATCCAAAGGAATTCTTTTAAACCCAGGACGTATCTATGAAGAAGAATCAGATCAGTACATTCGTTTATCATATGGATATGCTTCTCCAGAGCAAATGACTAACGGGATTGAATTGTTAGGCGAATTAATCCGTAAGTTAATGACATAACAAAAACTCCTCTTTTATTTATAGAGGAGTTTTTATGTATCTTATTTACCACAATCTCATTTCTTGTCCCAATAAAATAAGTTCTTCATAAGGATCCCCTTTAATGTCTAATACTTGAGCAAAAGCAGGTTCTGTTTTTAAACCGTTCTCTTTTAAGTGAAGAATTTCTTTCCTTAGATGGGGATGCTGCATTAATAACATGTGCTCTACTATCATATGTCTATATGCATTTTGGTTACGTACTGGCTTAGGCTGAGCAAATAATTCAAAATCAAAACCTTCAAATTCAAAATTTACCTTTATCGATTCGGTATTTTTAATTTTTTTCTTTTTTATTTTGAATCCTTTATAAGAACCGTATAAAGATCTCATTTCCTGTTCAAAAACATCAAAGTTATGTACTTCCATTACTATATCTAAGTCAGATTGAAGAGTATCAATTCTTATAGGGATTGTCCCGCAAAGAACGGGACTATACAAAGCTAAATCCTCCATTATGTTTAGTTTATTCAAAACATCATATACCTTTTGTTGCTTGTCATTCCCTGATTGTAAATATGTAATAGATGTAAACATGGAAGTCTCTCCTTCATTTCACGTAATACGTATCTCACTAAATACAAGAAAAATTTGTCCGTTTAAACTTGTTCTTGGAGTACCTTTATTTCAATATATTAAAGTGAATAAACAATATGTTTCAACTTTTCTCCTATACTGCAATACTATAACAATAAAAAGGGAGGAATTATTATGAGCATTTTCAACATTCTTTTAACCATCCACATATTATTTGGAACGATATGTTTAACCACTGGGATAATAGCGATGGTTGCTCAAAAGAAGAAAGGAAAACATACGGAATGGGGTGAAATATATCATGCATCCTACGTTGTCATCACCCTTACTGCAATTATATTATCCATTATAAACTGGGATAAAATCGCATATTTATTTTATGTGGCAATTTTCTCTTATTCATTTGCGATCTATGGATACCTCGCACGAAAAAAACGGTGGAAAAATTGGCTTCACCACCATATTATAGGTATGTTAGGCTCTTATATCGGTGCTGTTACCGCACTTTTGGTAAACATCGGTATTCATATTCCCTTAATTAATTTACTGCCACCTATATGGTTTTGGTTTTTACCTACATTAATCGGTATTCCTCTCGTAGCCAGTGTATCAAAAAAATATAAAAAGCGTAGTTAAAATTCATTACATTTTCGTTACTTTCTGATGATTATTATGAAAAATCATACTCAATGTAATATTTTATTAATAAATTCAAAATCGTATTGCTTTAAGTTAATCACTTAGAGCTAAATAAAAAGAATCCAATAAAAGTATTGGATTCTTTTTCGGATTTCATTTCAATATTGGATCTATGTATTCAATGATGTTACCATTTGAACCATGAACTATCTTTGTATACTTGTGGGTACTTGTTTTATTGGTTCAGTGATAATTACACTATTATAGTTTAACTAACGAATGTAAACGATCCGGGTAATTCGTAAACATCCCGTCAACGCCCCATAAAATTAGCTTTTTCATGTCTGTTTCATTATCTACAGTAAATGGATGAACTTCTAATCCATGTTTCTTTATTCTCTTTACATAAGCTGAATCAACATATTTATAGTTCATCCCAAGACCGATGCAGTATGTTTTATACTTTTTATCTCTAATTCATTTAATTGAATTGCCTTTTTGTAAGGTAGTAATTGTACTAGCGGTATATTAACATCTAAACTATGAATTTTTTGCAGACTTTCTTCACTAAATGATTGAATAATAACTTTATCACTTATTTCGTAGTGTTTTATAATTTCTAATAGTTTTTCTTCCATACCAGCATATTCATCTGGTGATTTTGTTTCAATATAATAGTTAGCATTCTGCCCGAACGTTTCAATAATTTCTTCTAGTGTTGGGACTGTAGCATCTTCATATTCTTTCTTTGCTAAATTTGGATGCTTTTCATTGAAAAAAGAACCTGCATTTAGTTGCTTTATTTCTTTTAATGTATGTTCCTTAACTAGCCCCGTACCATTTGTAGTGCGATTTACTGTTTCATCATGCATAGCTATTAAATGTCCGTCTTTTGTCATTTGAAGATCAATTTCTATATAATCTCCTTTTAATTGTTGTCCTAATGTATAAGCTGGTATTGTATGTTCCGGCGCATATGCAGAAGCACCTCTATGTGCAATGTTTTTTATATGATTTGATTGTTTAATAGCTTTCGTGTACTTAAGTTCCTTTGCTTTATGAAAAACAAAAGTACCTATTACTATAAAGGTGCAAA
Source organism: Bacillus sp. CH140a_4T (assembly GCF_008923725.1). Classification (GTDB taxonomy): domain Bacteria; phylum Bacillota; class Bacilli; order Bacillales; family Bacillaceae_G; genus Bacillus_A. The sequence continues at coordinate 76,011 of NZ_WBPF01000005.1, read as the reverse complement.
TGATTGTAACGATATATATTTTTTTCATAATGATGTATTAACTCCTACATGAAAGCAATTTAGCTCGGATGATTTATTCAATTAAATGTCGATTTTCAAATACTGTCATTTGTCCAACAGGTTGAAAACCAGCCTTTTTATAAATATTAATCCCATCAGGTGAAGCTTGTAATACGCATTGGGCAACTTTTAATTCTTTTGCTTCTTGCAACAAATAATGAAACATAGTAGAGCCAAATCCTTTCCCTCTCATTTCTTCTTTAGTTGCTATATCATAAATACCAATACTATCTTTTGTACATACTAATGAACCAACAGATACGACTTCATTTTTAAAAATCCCTAAGTATAGTTTCATATGTTCACTATTCCATAAATCGAAAGAAACAGTTTCATTGTAAAATGCTTGTACATGTATACCTTCCTCTGATGTACCAAATAGATTAGCTAACGTTTCTCCAAAATTTTTAATTTGTCCTGACAAAGATGCTTTTTCTATCGTAAAACCTACTGGCATGTTTAGTATTGGATGAATTGTTTTTAAGTCTGCTACCATTGCGATATTTTGTTCTGCTTCTTTTAAACCAATTTTAATTAATTCGCTTTTTATATCCCGCTCTTGCTCCGCATCCCATAGCCATACACTCATTGGAAATTTCTTTTGATTATAGCATTCTACTTCCTTATATAATTTCTCGACCCCTTCCGTTACATTACTATTGAGTAGCGTAATGATATTAAATGTATCTGCCGGTAAACCACAGTCGACAGCAATATAATCCTTCGTTTCTTTTACATTCATTCCATGTACCTGTCGCGCAATATATGAAGTTTTATATGTGAAGTTATCTATTAATAACTGTTTATAATTCATTCATTTTTCTCCTTTCATAAAGATTCGTATTCGAATCTTTCAGTATTAAATATAACATATATGAAATGTGCCTATTTCTATAAAAATAGCTCTATACATCACTCTCTTTGCTCTAAAAGAATTAAAAACGATATAACGTTGTCGGAATGAAAAAAGTGGTATATAATAAATACTAACATTACTAGTAATTATTTTAGGTATTCCTAGAATAAAGGAGCGATACATATGAAAATTACTATTTATTTCGGAAGTCATGAAGATCAAGATGTTCGTACTATGGATTGTCATTTAGATGTAGAAGATACAGAAGAGATTGTTTCTGTATCATAATATAAATTGTATGGATGAACCCTCTTCCCTACAGCGTTTAAGACACCTTTTACAGGTGTCTTTTTTGTTGTTTTTTTCGTCAAAAACCCTTTACTTTAGAGCGTTTTAATAGTAAAATATAAATATACGAACAAATGTTCTTTTTATTTTAATTGTACATGAAGGGATGATTTTTACAATGGCTCAAGCAAAGCGCAGAGGAAGAAAAAAGCAAACACCTATCATTTCAAATACAGGCTTTATCGGCTCTGTCTTTATTGATACATTGGAGTTACAAAAGAAATCCTATTATTTCGCTCGTAAAAAACTTCAAATCGTTCATCACGTACTTGATGGTCTCTCTGGGGCAACAAGTTCTCTATTTAAAGAACATAACATTTCAGCATACATGTCATGTGTGTATTTACATAAACAAAAGAAAATCGGCTTTGTTCTCTCAACGAAACCATTTGAACAAAGTGATGGTGTAGCTTACTTTATAAATTATTTAATAGAAAAGAATTTTTACGGTAACGAAGAAGTAGATTATCAAGAAGTATTTAATACAGGTTTTATCGGTGTAGTATTCGCTGATTTATGTAGTATAGATCGCTTTAATTTCGAGTTTGAATTGGGTATGTTAACGAAATTAATGAAAGATATGATTATTCCGGTTAAAGAACTCTTTTTACGCCACAATGTACCGGCCTATATCTCCACTTCTCATTTAGAGGAACAAAACAAATTAGGTTTCGTTCTATCTGTAAAACCGTATGATGAACGTGCAGAAGCAGATTTATATTTTGAGGCGTATTTAAAAGAACGCGGTTTATTTATCGGTGATGAAGAAGATGATATTGATAAGATTGTTATTAGAAAAACAGCTGAATTACAATAGGTAAGCGCAGGATGATGATCCTGCGCTATTTCGATATTATTTAATTACGTTCAACACGATACCCTTTTGAATGGATTTCTAAATTCAATTTATTTGAGTAAGCCTGATTCAAAATAAGAAATACAATCCCTCCTCCAATTGGAAGCGTGTAGGCTGGAATATGATTTAATAATAGACCTGATAATGCCAGTGCTATCGGCTGCATCATTTTACCTAAACTTAATCCAATACTAAGTACTCTGCCTCTGTATTCATCTGGAATCTCTTTTTGCATAAAATAAATTAAAGGGATGTCGATTAATGCTATCGTTAGCCCTACGAAGAACATAATAGCGCAATACATAGTAACAAATACAATATTATTTACTTCAATAATTTTGAATAAAACAGGGATACCTGAAACTATCATAAAAATCGCCAGCATAAAACTTATTTTTTTCAATAAATAGGAATAAGAAAAACGATCAGTTATCTTTTTTACTAATATTGCACCAACTATCATACCTATCGGAAAAGTCCCTTGAATCACACCGAATTGTTTAGAGCTAAGATTGAGAACCGTGTTAATAATGTATGGCAATGGAACAGTTACAGCAAATCCTAAGAAGAAATTAAGTGAAATTAAAATACGAAACGTATTCTTTAAGCTTTCCTTTTCAAGTAAGTAAGAAAATCCCTCTTTTATATCTTTAATAAAATGAATTCCGCTATTTGAACTTTCCTCATTTACATTACACTCAAACAGTTTAAAGTGAATAAACAGTATGGATGTGCCTGATAGAATAAATGAAATACCGTTAATAATAATAAAAGTTTTAATATCAAAGACTGCAAAAATAATGCCCCCTAACATAGGACCTAGAATTAAAGATATGGAATCAATAATTTTACTTATAGAGTTAATACTCAATAGCCTCTCTTTAGAGACGATATTTGGTTTTGCTGCTTCTAATCCTATTCCAAAAAATGTTGTAAATACAGTCATAAGAAAGGTAGTAATATAAATGATGAATAAGTTTAATCCATAATAGCTGCTTAATATATAAACAGCTATTAATAAGCATCCACTTAGTAAATCCATACAAACAACCAGTTTCTTTTTATCAATTTTATCAGCAATTACACCAGCAAATGGATTCATAACAATCATTGGAATCGTTCCTAAAATGAGCGTAATGGCGAAATTTAACGCTGATCCAGTTATTTGTAAAACATATAATCCTAATGCGAAACTATAAATAGAGCTGCCGGATATTGATACTATTTTTGCAATTGAATATAAACAAATATTTCTTAGTTCGTGTTTGTTTTTTTTATTTTCTATATGTAATCGTAAACTTTCCATCATTTTTCCCCCTGTCTAATTTTGTGTTACGTACATTGTAAGTTCTTGGGTCAACCCAATAGCAATATGTACTATTTGAAAAGTTTTCAGGGGAAATAAATAAAAGATGGGGTTAACCCCATCTTTTTCCGAAAAATGAATATGTATAAATTTCTTCTCCTTGAACAAAGAAATCCTCGTATTTCCCGCCCCGTTCCAAATAATTTGATGTTCTCTCATCAATGGATTGAAACTGTAGATTATGAATTTCTTTCGTCACTTTTGACAGTGTAAAATTCTCCCGAAACCTAGTTGTAATTTGGCTATTTATGTTGAAATTATTAAATAAAATAAATGAGCTTAATAAATAACAATCGTGTTTAAACAGGGAGTTTAATTCGTGTAATAAAAAATCCTCATGTTCAAAACTATAATTACTTGTACCGGACTGATCAATTGCAATATCAACAGAATATTTTTGAATAGGTATGTTTAAAAAATCAGCACAGATAAATAAAATGTTTCTTTTAGGATTTCTTTTTTCAATTACATTTTTTAAAAATAGAAGTTTATTCAAATCTCGATCAACAGCAATATATAAACAATCTTCTGGTAGTTCTTCATAAATATTTCGTAAAAAGAACCCAAGACCCGAACCTAAATCAAGTACCACCTTATTATTTAAATCTAGCTGCAGTAGTTTCTTTTTCGCCCATTCTCCTCCCCTTTGTATATTCTCCAAAAAAGCACTATCAGTTTCATGAATATAATCCTCAACTAAAGTCCTTTCATACGATTCAAATGATTTTCCAGCTATTAAAATCCCTGAAGTAATCTTGTATTCTTCACCACAATTACAAATCAACTTTCCCTCAACAATTTGATTCTTATTGATAATGCCATCTTCGAGACTTAAATTTCCGTTACACTTAAAACATTTAAATAAATGAAGTACTTTTAAATCTATCCCTAAAATTGAATTCGAAATTTCAGTTGCTTTAGATAAATTATTTAACGCTTCCTTTAATTTATCTTTTCGTTCCTCTAAAATTTTTATTTCTTGTTCAAGCCTTTCATATTTCACTTTAAATAAAGATTGATAAAAATTATCCTTTTCGTAATTTATAGATTTCGCTAAATTTTTATAAAGAAAAAATTCTTTAATTTCATTCAAACTAAACCCTAGCCATTTGTACTCTAATATAAGCTCTATATCTTTTTGACAATACTCATCAAAAAAATAGTGCCCTCCCTTTTTTTCAGGAATAATGAGGCCGAGATCCATATAATGTCTAATTGTATCTATACTTACATTATTTACTTCTGCAAACTTACTGATTTTCATAATATCACTACCATTTATATATTTGTTTATATATACTTCTTTTTTATTTTTTAAAATCCTTTCATCTCTCTATACAAAATTAATTATTGTATGAATTAGAATTGCCGATTAAGTATCAGGACCATAAATAATAACTCAATCTTCAGAGTTACTTGTGTAACTAGTATACATTTCACTTAATATCCTAGGTTATGCCCCCTCTATTCTCTAACTTTTGCGCTAGAAGCCTTACTATCCCTGCTAAAGAGAGCTACACGGGCCCCTTCTTTTAAGAACTATCAATAGCTCCGACTTTCATAGTCCAAGAGTACTATACTTATAATTCCATTCCACATCCATATATCGACACTGATAATCATTCTCGATAAAATATACAATGTAGAATATTCAAAATATATTAATTAGATTTTCATAAGGACCTCAAAACAGAAAGGAGTTTCATTATAATGACAAAAATAAATTAACTGTACAAGATTTTATAACAACATTTACATCATAAAGGACGTGAAAATATGGAACATTCTACACCCCCCATCAAAAAGGAACATTGGATTCACTCGATTTTACAATTTGTAGTTCCCTCTAGACACTTAATGATCATTTCTATTTTCTTAGCTATTGTTAGCGTTATTGGTGGACTCGTTCCTTATGTAGCCATCTATTATATTCTTAAATTATTAATAGACGGTATCCAAACGATAAATAGTATTAGCTATTGGATTTTCATTGCTATCTGTGGCTATTTCGTACAGACAGTATTTCATGCACTCTCAAGTTATTATTCACATCAAGTTGCTTTTAGCATTTTAGAGAATATTCGTTTGCAATTAGCTGAGCGTCTCCTGCGTGCACCACTTGGATATATTATCAATCGACCCATTGGTAATATGAAAAATATCATCGTTGATCGTGTTGAAACATTAGAACTTCCTCTTGCCCATATTATCCCTGAAGGGCTATCCAATATTTTATTAACAATTGGTATTTTTATTTACTTATTAACAATCGATTATCGAATGGCGTTAGCTACACTCATTACAGTACCAATCGCACTAATAATTTATATGATCATGATGCACAACTTTAATTCTCAATACAAAAATTACATGGAGTCTAGCAACCACGTTAACAGTGTAATTGTTGAATATGTAGAAGGAATTGAAGTCATTAAAACATTTAATCAAACAAACAAATCTTACAAAAAGTTCTCTCATGCTATTACATTATTTAAGGATTTCACATTAAATTGGTTCCGTAGCACATGGCCTTTAATGACTCTCGGGAATGCAATTCTCCCTTCAACACTCGTTGGAACGCTTCCAGTTGGATTGCTTCTTTATCAAAATGGTACTATTGAACCAGCAGAACTTATTATCTCATTAACTTTATCAATGGGATTAATTCATCCACTCATGCAAATTACAACCTTCGTTAATGATTTTAAATCTATTGAATATGCAGTGAATGACACAAAGGACTACTTACATTTAGAAGCATTACCGATTGCCCCTACTCACAATCTAGTACCAAATCACTTTCAAATTGAGATGAAACACGTTTCATTTGGTTACAACGAAAAACATACAGTTATCCGCGATCTATCACTAACTATTCCTGAGCGTAACTATACCGCACTTATCGGTCCTTCTGGTAGTGGTAAATCCACTATCGCTCGGCTCATCACACGCTTTTGGGATGTATCTGATGGAAGTATAAACATTGGTGGCATCAATATTAAAGATATTCATCCAAACGATTTCAGTAAGATAATTAGCTATGTTGCACAAGATAATTTCCTTTTCCGTACAAGCGTATTAGAGAATATTCGTATGGGGAATCCGAATGCTTCAGATGATGAAGTTTTCCATGCAGCTCGCCTTGCTCGTTGCGATGAATTTATTAAAGCATTACCAAATGGCTATCAAACGGACTCTGGTGAAGCTGGAAAAAAACTATCGGGCGGTGAAAAGCAGCGTCTTGCGATCGCTCGTGCTATTTTAAAGGATGCACCAATTATTATATTAGATGAAGCAACAGCGTTCACAGATCCTGAAAATGAAGCTGAAATTCAAAAAGCATTTAATGAGTTAGCTTCAAATAAAACACTAATTGTTATCGCCCACCGATTATCAACGATTAAACATGCTGATCAAATAGTCGTCTTGCAAAATGGCGATGTTCATACTATAGGTACCCATGACCAGCTCTTACAAAATAATGATTTGTATCAAAAACTATGGCAAGCACATATTGGTACAAGAAAAAAAGATATTCAACTAGACAATGTAATTAAGGAGGGACATTCCAATGTTTAAGATTTTAAAACGAATTCTGATTTGGACTGGTCCTTATAAAAAACGCGTATATCTTGGGTTCGTCTTCTCATTTTTCCAATCAATTTGTATTACTTTACCTATTGTCATCTCTGCTAAAGGACTGCAATATATGCTGGATGACTATCATGGTACAAAAGAATTAACTTCAGAAACAATTTGGTTACTTCTTTTATTTATTTTGATAGCGATTTTAGGACGATTCCTCTTTTCTTATTTAAAAGCTGTTTATCAAGAGAGTATTGGTTATGAACTCGTTGCATCACATCGCATTCAACTTGGGAACACATTAAAAGGAGTTTCACTCGGTTTTTTCAATAAGTACCGTACAGGTGATATTAATAGTATTGTAACTACTGATTTATCATTTGTGGAACTGATGGCAATGAAAATGATTGATATTGTTGTAAATGGTTATATCATGACATTTACGATGATTTTATTCTTATTGTTCTATAATCCCATTATGGCACTTATTGCTATTGCTGGCGTTATACTATCTATGCTCTTTTTACGCCTACTACAAAAACATAGCCGTAAAAATGCACCAGTGCATCAACAAAGTCAACATGAACTCGTTAACAATACATTAGAATACTTACGTGGTATGTCTGTTGTAAAAAGCTTCAATCAAGAAGGTGTAGCATCCCGAAATATTAACGAGGCCTTTAAAAATAGTAAAAATGTCAACATTCAAATTCAAAAGTCATTCGGTATTTATAATGTCGGCCACCGTATGGGACTGAAACTTGCATCAGTATTACTCGTTCTCGTTGCTTCGTCACTTATTTTATCCGGTGATATGCAGCTTGCTGACCTCTTCTTAATCACACTCTTTTCTTTTGTTATGTTTGATAGTATTGAGCCCATTAGTGATGCCACACACGTTCTTGAAACAATTGATAATATGCTAGATAAGCTGGGTGCTATTGAACAATCAGAACTTGTCGATACGAAAGGAAAAGATATTCATTTAAAACAGTTTGATATTACGTTCGATCATGTTTCATTTAGCTATAGTAATCGCCCAATTATTCAAGATGTATCACTTCATATAAAAGAAGGAACAACAACTGCTATTGTCGGTCCATCTGGTTCTGGAAAAACGACACTATGTAACTTAATCGCTCGTTTTTATCATGTAGATAAGGGTGCTATTACAATTAACGATATAAATATTAATGAATTAAGTATTCATACATTAATGTCATCGATCAGCATGGTATTCCAAAATGTTTATTTATTCAACGATTCTATTTATAACAATATACATTTCGGTAATCCTGAGGCAACGAAAGAGCAAGTTATTGAGGCGGCAAAAAAAGCGCAATGTCACGACTTTATCATGTCACTTGAAGATGGGTATAGCACGGTGTTAACGGATGGTGGCTCTTCTCTATCTGGCGGTGAAAAACAACGGATTTCCATCGCCCGTGCTATATTAAAAAATGCGTCAATTATTATTTTAGATGAAGCAACCTCAAGCCTTGATCCTGAAAATGAATCTCTCATTCAATGTGCACTTGATGAGCTGACTAAAGGGAAAACTACGCTCATTATCGCTCATCGACTCGCAACAATTCAAAACGCCCATCAAATCGCTGTACTTGAAAACGGAAAAATTGTTCAAAAAGGAACACACGATGAACTAATCCAACGCAAAGGTACATATCGTCGTTTCATTCGTATTCGTCAGGAAGCAGAAAACTGGGTTTTAAAATAATTTCTCTTATTTAAAAGAAAAAACGAGTATAAACCTAAATTCGGTTATACTCGTTTTTTCTTCTTATAGTATATGACTCTCTCTTCATCAATCCTCAATTTCAATTCCAGCTTTGTTAAATGGCTCTAACACTGTTGGATAACACATTAAAATATATTCTACTGTTTTTAAATTTTTTAGAATTTGAAATCCTTCAACAGACAATACATCAAATAAACTGTCTTCACCATCCCAATCTGGCTTTAGAATCTGATAAATTTCATTCCCCCCATCAAAGCAAAGAGATTCAATCTTTTCTAAATCACTCATTTCTAAATTCAAATTTTCTAAGTAATCCTTGATTTCAACAATTGGTCCAACTCCAGAATACCATTCAAAACTATTTGTATACTTATTGATTAAGTCTGTTAATTCCTTTAGAAATAATGGCTCTTTATCTAATAACGCTTCAATTACCACTAGTTTAAAATTGAAACCTTTAAACACCTCACTCTTGCCCATGCTAACTACCTCCAATATTATCTTTGTCCTAGCCTTTTAATCTAAACTACACTAAAAAGGAGAGTCTTCTTTAAAATATCTAATACAGCGGTTACTATCATTTCAATTAAGTATCTTAATAAATATTAAAAACAAAAAAACATTTAGAAAAGTATGTTATCCTTCACAAACACTTACAATTTAACACTAGCAAATTATTACAATTAATACGAGTATTTTTTAGCTTGAAAGCGATATAGTGGGGCCTCATTTTCAATTTAATAAAATAAAAAACCCGTGAATGATTCACGGGCTTCCCTCTTAATAACTAATTGCGATTGTACCTTCACCTGCATGAACCGCAAATGAAATTGGTAATGGATATAGTTTAAAGTCCATTTCAGGGAATGCTTGTCTAATATCTGAAATCCATTCTTCAGCTCCATCTTTATCGTTAGCATGGAACATATGAAGTACTTTTGGCAATTCTTTTTCAAGCTCATTTTTAATGTATTCTCGACATTTTTGGATTTTGCGAACTTTCTTTTCAAGTAAAAGCTCTCCACCTTTTACTTCTAATATTAAGTTGACACTTAATAAACTTCCAAGTAAAAATTGAACTCCTTTTACACGCCCACTTGCATATAGACCTTTTAAACTTTTTGGGAATACATAATAAGGTCTTCTTTCTTCATCTACTAATGTTTTGTGTATATCTTGTAACGTCATACCATCATTGTATAACGATTTCGCTTTTCTAATTAGTTCATCCATTGGATAACTTGTTGTTTCACTATCCAATACCGTTAATGGGAAACCTGCCATGTCTGCAGCTAACTTCATGTTTTGATAAGTTCCACTTACTTTTCCGCTAATAGCAACTGCAAATCCCTCTTCATATTCTTCTTTGCATTTCGAAAATAATTCTACCATTTCCCCTATGTTAGGTTGTGATGTAGTGACAGTTTTACCTTCGTTTAACGCATTATAGACGCGCTCACGCACACCTTCTTCACAATCTTTGTACGACACACCATCAATAATAACTTCAATCGGGATAACAAAGTTATCTCCTTCTGTTGTAAAACTCGCAGTTGTACTATCAGTAATCCAAGCAACACGCTTCATGTTGTTCCTCCCTTAATTCAATTCCTCTTTTCTGACTTTTCTATATATTTATGTTACGAAAAGAGAATATCCCTGTAATAGTAACAGGACTTTATTGTTTTGGCTATAGTAGATGAATATTAAATGTGAATAATTTTTGTCATTTTCACCAAAAAAAGAAGAAAACCGAAGTATTTCCCCAATTTTCTTCTTATCCTATATTATTTAAAAGTTTCATTATCTAAAATTACAACATAATCATTCGTCAATCGGCCAGCTTCTTTCGTATAACTAACAAGTCTTTGTACGTTATCACAGCAAAGTTTCGCTCCCCATACGAGTAACGGTACGCCGATAAAATCAATGTGGAACCTTCTAGAAAACAGGCCACCAAAAGTCATTGGTATAGGCACTGTTGGTGATGTATTAGAAAAAACAATCTTTTCATGACTTTGATAATGTTTTTGCAGAATTTCTCCTAAATGTTTCATCGCGGGTACAACGACTTTTGATGCACCGCATCCAATTGTATACACCGGATTACCATTTTCGTCTATTCCATGAAAAATAATTTTCCCCATATCCTCTGTTTTCAATTTATTAAAGTAATCTACATTCAAAATTTCTTCTTTCGTTAACTTACGATCCGTTGGTAATTTATTTAAATGATAAGCTGCAGCAAGTGAAGTTGAATGTGTTCCGCCAAAATCTGTGTAAATGAATATCATATTATCATCCCTTGTTGTAAAAGTTCAATGTTATTTAGTATCACCGTTCACGGCGCTGTTAAACAATGGATGAATACTTTCATGTTTTTTGTATTAATTCATTATATTTTTTCCAAATATAATATCGTTTACTAATTACAGTACCTAATGTGATACATAAAAAGGTATTTGTTACAACCATTAATGTATAGTGAGTACTGCTAGAAAACATACTTTGTTTAATCAAAACCTTCGTACCTAGAATGGCAAGTAGAATAATTGTACTTAACCAATTTCCTTTTCGTAATACATGACCTGTTTCACTATCTAATCGAAATGTTAAAACTTTTCCCCTAACCATTCCAAGGCCCAATCCAATCCCCAGCATTACAACGAATAGTAATACTTTCAATATAGTTAATTGTCCCATATGAATAATAGACTGGATTGTCGCAAAGCACAGCAAAGTCGGAATGAACCAAATACGATTAATATTCACTTTATATTCTTTACCTTGCATTAATATCATTATAAAAACAACAAGTAGAATAACAAATAGAATATCCATTTAGAGTCCTCCTATTTACTTGTTTACATTTGAAAATTATATTGGCTTCTTTTCATTCCATAATTTAAATAAACTAGCTAATAAAAATTATAAAATATAGAATGTGATTTCCCATCAGTTTTAAACATTGTTTATGCAAAAAAGACGTACAAATCAATAGTACGTCTTTTTTGCATTTATTAATGCGTTCATAAACTCTTTTAACCTTATGAAAAAGAGTTTTCTAATTCTTTCATTATCTTTTCAGGACCCGCTCCTTTATTTGACGGAATAACTACTGTAATTCCTAAGTCTGGATATACGGCCGAACGAAAACTGACGCCTGGATCATATCCCATTACATGATATTTGAATATCTTGTTTTCTCTTGTTTCAATCCATATTCCATATCCGTAAGACTGATTTTTATTTACTTGAATGTGAGAAGTTAAAAGTATGTTTGTATATTCATGGCTTATGATTTCATAGTTAAATAACGCTTCCCAGAACTTCAGCATGTCTGGCGCAGTAATAAAAGCTCCACCATCAGAACCTCCTATTATTGGTATAGAGTAGGCGTTTGTTCTCCAATTTTGGTTTATTTCATCTTTTATATATCCGAGAGCCGTGTATCTTGGTAATTTATCTAAAGAAAAATAGCCCGAATCATTCATACCAATGGGATTAAATATACTTTTTTCTATATACTCCGTAAATTTAAGTCCTGTCTGTTCTTCTATAATTAATCCAAGTATGATAAATCCAGCATTGTTGTAGTGAAACTTACTTCCTGGTGCAAACATCATATTTCTGTTTTGGAATAATGGTAAAAAGTCTTTTAAATTTTTTAATAGATACATAGGAGTTTGTTTCCAAAGATCTTCGAAGTTATCCATAATACTTTCATCAAAATAATCTGGAATACCCGAACTATGCGTCAAAAGGTGATGTATTGTAATATCTTCATTGAAGTTTGGAAATTTAATACTTAAACACTCTTTTAACTTTGTTTGAAAATTAATTACCCCTTTTTCAACAAGTTGACAGATACCGATAGCAGTGAATATTTTACAACCGGAGGCAATTCCGAACCTTGTTTGTGGCGTATTGTTTATACATTCATTGCGATTTGCGTAACCAAACGCCTCTTCATAGACTAAGCCTTTTTCTTCTTTTACTAAAATTACCCCAGAGAAATCTATATGCCGATGCATTTCTTTTACAATGCTGTCTATTTGATCTTTTGTTTTCATTACAAAAACCACCCTCGTTTATCAATAATTGTTCACCCTTCTTATATTTCCATATATAGGAGGGTGAACCCTCCTATTGAATACCGTAAATCAAAACCAAGAGAACTATTTTGAATTGATTGACTCAGAGGAATACACCTTAGACTGTGATGGCAATAAAGTAAACACACATAATATGATAGTTATAAGTAGCATTACGAATGATCCTACGATAACGACAAGTTGTATAGAAATAAATTGAGTTGCAACTCCAAACAATATCGTAATTAAAATGGTGATGCCCGCAATCACAAGCCCATATATACTTCCAATCCGTCCCATGATATGGACAGGGACATTATTTTGATAAAAGGTATTAAATCCTGTATTTGCATACGCCATAGAGAAAGATAAAATAAAGAATCCGATAGTAGCAATTAAAAACTCATTTGAAAAAGCATAAATTAAATAACCGATTGAGATGAATAATGATCCTATTCCAATTAAAAATGAAGGTGTTAATTTTTTTGATAAAATTGTATTTGTTATGGCTCCTAAAATAAACCCGGCTCCAGCGATACTAACTAAAAAGCCATATTCACTATCTGTTAACAATAAAACTTCTTTCGCAAATGATAATTCAAGTGAATCATTTGCGGCGACTAAAACCATCATCCCTTCAAATAAGAAGTACACAAAAACGATATACATTGATTTTTTACTGAAATTTAAAACAATGTTCCAGTCTTTTTTTAGTACAGCTAAAGATAACTTGTCATTTGACGTATGAATATCGGATTTTTTATCAAGATTAGGTAACAGCAATGTAATTACTCCTGATAAGAGAAATGCTATAGCATTCATATATATAGCAAACTCCGATGTACTTGCTATTAACAATACTCCCGCAATCGCTGGACCAATTAAAGATGCACCTGATCCTATTAAACTACGTAATGAATTAAAACGTTGTCTTTGCTCTACTGGAACTAATTTCGTCATATATGTCATAGCAGTTGGCTCATAAATTGCACTGGCCATACTTATAAAGAATACGAATACATACACAATCCAAAGTGATGGAAGTAAAGGTAAAATAGCGATAAATACCGCACGATATATATCGAGGTGAATCATTAACTTCCGTTTATTTAAACGATCAATCATACTTCCTGACCAAGCGTTTGTAAATAAAGCGGCTAATGGTTGAATTACATATAAAGTAGCAACAGCTAAGGCTGAGCCTCCCATATTATAGACAAGTACATTCAGTGCTATTAAGTAAATCCATGCCCCTAAATTCGCAATACCAACTCCGGACAGTAGTAATAAAGGGTATTTCCAATTTTTGAGTAAGTTTTTCATTTTAGGCCCCCGCTTTCCAAATTGTTTTAAAACAATAAAAAAATCCCACCCCCAAGACTTATAGTCTTAGGGACGAGATTTATCATCGCGGTGCCACCCTAGTTTGTTAATATGTTGCCATATTAACCTTATCAGGTACTGCATTGTAATTCATGCTTATACCATAGCTCTATAACGGGAGCTCCCGTCACACCATCCCCTAATAATAGGTTCCGATGCGCTGCTCAGAGGCTTGGTTCAATAAAGAATTTTTGCTCCTTTTCAGCTAAGTGGAGCTCTCTGTGAAAAATTCATTTTATTTACTCTTCTCTTCACTGCATTTGATTTTTTCCATGTTATCACAATTTTATTTAACTGTAAATATAAAATAATCAGATATTTAATAACGTATTACTGTTAATTCCTCTATTTATTATTTTTTCTGGAAATTACGGTGCGTGAAATTACTTAAATCTATAAAAAAAAGAGCCTATTGTATATAGACCCTTCACTTTGTCCGAATTAATTTGCATTCGCTTCTGCTAATGGGTGTAACGGTGGTTCTAAGTCTAATTGTAATGTATCGCCTTCTTGTATAGCTTGTCCCTTTTCAATGCTTTGACTCGTTACATAGCCCGTCCCTGTAGTTTTTAAATCTAATTTTACTAATTTAGAGAAATACATAACATCACGCATGGACCAACCTTGTAAATTTGGCATTTTTGCGTTACTTCCTAATAAAAACATACGATCTCCTTGACTCATTACTTCGCCAGACTGCGGATATTGTTTTTTTATTTTTCCTTCTCCTAAAATTATCGGTTGGAGTTTCTCTTTTTCTACACTATTCTCTACTGTATCCATCGATCGGTTGACATAATTTTGTACTTTTAATTGGGATCGTTTCGTTGCATCTGCCATTTGTTTTTCTGTATATGGTTTCACCTTTAAATATTCAAGGCTGTTTTTCATAACTGGTTTAAATATTTCTGCAAGCGGCTGAGCTCCATACTCGTCTCCCTTTAACTTTGGCTGCTTAATAGCTAAGTAAACAATTAACTCTGGGTCATCAATTGGAGCCATTCCTAAAAATGAAAAAATATAATTTTCTTTCCCTTCCATATATCGTCCATTTTCAGGATTCGGAATTTGCGCTGTTCCTGTCTTGCCTCCTATTGGATAACCATCCACTTTATACATTGTACCAGTACCTTTTGATGACGTAATAACACGCTCCATTAAGTTCCTTACCTTGTCCGCTGTCTCCTTTTTTATCGGATTCCCAATTTCTTTCGGTTGATTTTCCATAATAACTTGTTTGTTTGTTGGATTTACAACTTTGTCAATGATATATGGTTGCATCATTTTCCCGTCATTCGCTATAGCAGTAGCTGCTTGGATTAATTGAATAGGTGTTACTGTAGAACCTTGTCCAAAAGAAGTTGTGACTTGTTGAATTTGTGTATTTAATAATAAAGTATTTTTACTTTCACCAGGTAAATCTATTCCGGTTTTTTGGTTGAATCCAAATTTATTCATATATTGCTTAAATTTATCCGGTTTCAATAACTGATCTTCTAAAATAGAAAAAGCTACGTTGGATGATCTTTCAAAGCCTTCATCAAATGTAATAGATCCCCATCCAAATCCACCATTATGATCTTTAATATCAGATGAACCAACGGAATATTTTCCAGATTGGAAATATTCTTTTCCGTTATATACACCTTCATTAATTGCAGCAGCTAGCGTAAATATTTTCATTGTTGAACCAGGTTCGTATGCATTTGCGATTGGATCATTTAAAAAATATTCGATATCGCCTTTATTAGGATTAAAACTAGGTTTACTAGACATTGCTAAAACTTTACCTGTCTTTGGATCCGCTATGATTCCTACTAACATAGAAGGATCATAGTGCTCTTGTGCCTTATTCATCGCTTCTTCTAAAAAACTATTAATTTGTTTATCAAGCGTAAGATATACGTTATTTCCACTTTTAGCGGGTTCTATTTTCCCAATATCATTTGTAAGCGGGATACCTCTTTGCGTCCCCACATATTCTACTTTTCCATTTATAGAGCGCAAATATTTATCCAGACTTTTTTCAAGTCCAAATTTCCCTTCTGTATTTCCTTTATCATCAGGTCTAGCAAAACCAAGTATATAAGAAGCAAAATCTTCATTTGGATACACTCTTGCCTTTTCTGGCATAAAGGATACACCTGGAATTTTTAATTTTTCGATTTGTTCTTTTACTTCTCTAGATAAATTCCGACCAACTTTTCCGATTTCAACTTGTGTACGCCCCTCATGAAAATTCTTTAATACATCCTCTTTATCAATTTCAAGCGCGGCAGCTAATTGCTCTGCGGTTTCATCTTTATTTTTCACGTTTTTTTTTCCTTTTAAATTCACAACAACACGATACGTTGTGGAATCTTGGACTAGCACCTTTCCATTTTGATCATATATTGTGCCACGATTCGCTTCCAAAACACCATTTTTATTATGTTGTTCATTTGCTAGATCTTTTACATTCACATTATGCAGGACTCCTACTGCCTGAATATAAAAAAAACGCAAAAGAATAATAAGAAACAAAACAATAAAAGCAACCATAAAATACCGCGCACCTTTATTCGTTTGAAGTTTATTCATTTTTTTCTCCTTTCTTTTTATTTGCTACATGCAAAGATGCGTTTTAAAATATGTAATTTTTGCTTTCGATACTATATGTTTCGAAGTTTTCTTATTAATTCCTTTAAAACAATGCAAAACTAGTTGTTGTTATTGTAAGTTTATTTACATACTTAAAATACGGTACGTGAAATTAAAGAATATTCACTCTTTTTTCGTCACAAGCAATCTATTCACTTGTATACAACAAAAAATCCCCCTCTGAATTTCCAAAGGGGGATTTTTTGCTAATCTATAAAAGGCTAGTTATGATATTTAAGCTACATGGTTATATTTCTCTAAAAAAGGAATTCTTTTCGCTACGAGTGCATACATCTTGAAAACAAGTTTTGCCATTGGTTCAAATGTATGTTTTTTCTGCAACAATAAACTGCTTGTTATTATCGTTATTACAGCTGCTCCAATTACATCTAAAGGAAAATGAACACCTACATACAAACGCGATATACAAACTAAAACCGCCCATAAAAGTGCAATATATCTTAATTTTTCTCCTCTAAGAATAAAAATGAACGCAATCGATAATACAAGTACAGAATGATCACTAACAAAGGACGAGTTTTCTGCATGAGGTACTAATTGATTCACATCATATGCTACAAAAGGACGTGGATGATAATATACTACATGAATAAAAACATTTACTAGTAATACAATTATTACTGAAAGTGTCGTATACAACGCTGTATATTGTTTTCTTATCGCATTCTCTTTCTTTCCGTTATGAAACCATAAGATAAACATGAATAGAATAGCCACATATGCAGCGCTATTCGTAATAGCAATCATTACCTTATCTAAGAGCGCAGATGTACCTGCTAAATTGTTTACCCATTGAAATACTGTGTAATTCACGTTACTCTCTCCTTATAATTTCTTATATTACTTGAAATAAAGATACAAGTTGACTTGATTTACACAGTATACAACATTTACACATATTTAGATTTTTACTTTATTCATTTTACTATTTTTCATTTGACAATTATGTAACTATTTACATGAATTAAAGATATATAGGGTTGAAAAACCTTTTAAGTCAAATGATTCACAAACTATAAGTGTATATATTACATAACATATCCATATAAAAACATAGGTTATTAAATCATATTTTTATTCCATACGTAGAGCGATATTACCGAACTGTTCTCCCTGTTCCATACGTTTTAATGCTTGAATGGCTTCTTCTAACGAATATACTTTATCAATAATCGGTTTAATCTTATATTTCTCTATAAACTTAATCATTTCATGAAATTCCTCACGGCTACCCATAGATGTCCCCATAATATCGATTTGGTTATAAAATAATGCACGTAATGGCAATTCAATTTTATCTCCTGAGCTTGCACCAAAATTAACAATTCTCCCATTTGGTTTTAATACATCAAAGTATTTTAAGAATGTCGCTGGACCTATACTATCGATTATTAAATCTACTTTCTCTCCGCGTAAACTCTCTTCCCAATTTCCAGAACTATTAAAAGAAAAGTCTGCGCCATATGTTTCGGCAAACTTTCTTTTACTCTCTACCCTTGAAGTAACACTTACTTTTGCACCAATTGCTTTTGCAAATAACATGGCAAATGTCGCTACACCGCCGCCTATCCCCGGAACTAAAACATGTTCTCCACACTTTAATCTACCCTTTGTAAAAAGCGCTCTATATGCAGTTAATGCCGATAAAGATAAAACCCCTGACTCTTCCCAAGTAAGATATGACGGTTTTGCCACTACATTTTCAGCTGGCACAATAACATATTCAGCAAATGTTCCATTTTTCGGTCCACCTAACACCTCTGGTAACTCAGGTATTTCAGCAATATTATCCCATCCAATACTAGGATTAATAATAACCTCGGTTTGCAATAAATTATTTGAAACACCTTCTCCGATTTCTGTAACAATTCCTGAACCATCTGATCCTATTACTAACGGCAGCTCCATTTCTTTTCTATTGTTTATAATAAATAAATCCCTATGATTTAATCCTGCAGCTTTTAACTTTACTTTTACTTCACCGGCATTAGGATTTGTTTCAGATGAAAATTTATATTCTAATCCTTCTACCCCTTTTTTATATTGATGTACAATAGCTTTCATTGTTTAATTCCCCCTTAATATTTTCAATGTACTAGAAATATCGAAATAAATAAAATAATCCGTCTCTAATAATTGGAAATAATGTATATCGTTATGACAAAAGAAAAAATCCCTCCCTATAAATAACGTAGAAAGTGGTTTTTAAAATTTTTTAGATAAGAATCTGTAATTTTAATTTTTTTGAGTTTTGGCCAATTCTAAAATTCTTTGAATAAACGGTGCCTTTTCCTTTGTATATGAAACACGATCAAAAGGATATGTAGCTGCAAGTTTCTCTTTTAATTCTCTATATTCTTTACGTGCCCATTCATGTTTTATTAGAAAGTCTCGAAATAAAAGATTGTTTTTCCATTCGTCACTATTATAAATATAAACATGCAAATGATGGGTACCAGCTCTCCATTTTCCCTTTCTAAAAAAACGTCGATTAGGTGTTTCTTTTGGAACATACTCATATCCAATTTTTAATAAATCTTCAATCCTCTTTTCAGTAATTTGTAAATCCATTACGCCAATCATCATATCAATTAGAGGTTTCGCTCCTAATCCTTGTACAGATGTGCTCCCTATGTGTTCAATAGCAATACATTCTCCTCCAAATAATGAAATAAATTTCTCTTTTTCTATTACATACTCTTCATGCCAGTCTTTTTGATATGGTTTAATAACGATTTGTTGTTCCATTTTATTCACCTACTTATAATTATTTATTATTATATTTATAAAATTTTATGTGATTAACATAGGATTTTCACAAAATATGTCGAATACTGAAATATACAACTTAATTATAATAAATGTGAGGTATATTATGAAAGCTAATCCAGTTGAAATTCAGTTGAATCAAATAACATTCCAATTAAAAGAACATCATAATTTTGATTGGCTTACGAAATTAGGAACCGTATTTGCGGTTTTTGACCAGCAAGATTCAGGAAATCTATCTTTTGGTGTAGAAAAAGATGGTCATAAGAAATTTATTAAATATGCAGGAGCAAATACAATTGCATATAACGGCAAGATCAGTGATGCTATTGAAAAATTAAAAAATTCAGTTTCCCTATACGAGGAATTAAAGCATGACTCACTTATAAAACTAATTGAACACTTTCCAGTTCACACTGGATATGTATTAATTTTCGATTGGTTTGATGGTGAATGTCTTCATTCGCATTGGAGTTTCCCGCCTCCTGAAAAATATAAAAATCCAAATTCTCCATTTTATAAATTTAAGCATTTATCAGTTATGGAACGAATTCAATCCTTAAATTCTATTTTTTCTTTCCATACCTATGTCGAAAAGAAAAAATATGTAGCAATAGATTTTTATGACGGTAGTATTTTATATGATTTTCATACAAACGAGACGAAGATTTGTGATATTGATTTATATTCTAAAAAACCATACGTCAATAAAATGGGAAGATTATGGGGTTCCTCTCGTTTTATGTCTCCTGAAGAATTCGAGCTAAATGCAATGATTGACGCAAGAACAAATGTATTTAATATGGGGGCAATGGCTTTTGCTCTCTTGGGCGGTGGAAAAGATCGCTCCTTTACAAAATGGGAAGCAAGTAAAGATTTATATGAAATAGCGTATCGTGCTGTAAATGAAAACCGAATTGAACGATATACGTC
The DNA here is from genome assembly GCF_008923725.1 of Bacillus sp. CH140a_4T. Taxonomy (GTDB): domain Bacteria; phylum Bacillota; class Bacilli; order Bacillales; family Bacillaceae_G; genus Bacillus_A. Next base: position 55,344 of record NZ_WBPF01000005.1, on the reverse strand, counting down.
GGTTGAAACATTTTATAAAGAGTGGCTAAACGAGGCTAATGCTAAAAAGATATAAACTTATATTATTAAATGCAAAAAGTTTCTACTATAATCATGTATAATATATTTGAAATGGAAATTCAAAATAACGAGGCACATACTATGAACTTTGTTTATATTAATCAAAACGTATTAAATAATCTTCTTTACATTCTAATTAGTATATTTATTTTCTATTTTATATATGATAGCGGGCACTATTTAAAGAAATATAAAAAACTACTTATTATACTTTGTACGAGTGTACCTCTTATTTTATGTATGCGCTATCCTATCTATATGGATGAAAATTGTATTCATGATTTAAGACAAATACCAGTTATAATAGGTACGCTTTATGGTGGATTCCCTGTTGGTATAATATTGTTTACTATTTTATTAGTTACAAGGTTTTCATTTTATGGATTTAGTATGTTAACCATACTAGTTTATGGCACAATGTTTATCATTACAGCGTTCGCATCCGCAAAATTTAATAAGTATAATAGAAAAAATAAAGTAGCTTATGGAATGTTTTTAACATTTTTTCTAGCGATATTTACAACTGTAATTGTATTAACTTTATCAGATTTTGAAGTGAATAATTTATACATTATTTATTTTATAATATTACCAACTATTTTAATGTTGTTTGTCATTTATTTTAATGAAGTTTTAAAAGATGCAGTATGTATGCGATCGAAGTTAATTAAAATGGAAAAAATGGAAATAGTTAGCCAACTCGCTGCTAGTATATCGCACGAGGTTAGAAATCCCTTAACTGTCGTAAAAGGATTTACGCAACTTTTAAAAACACCAAATTTAACTCCAGAATCAAGAGACGAGTATATTGAACATATACTTGAAGAGTTACATCGTGCCCAAGGAATTATTGATGATTATTTAACGTTTGCTAAACCTGCTTCAGAAAAATTAGATCATATTTCAATAGAACATGAGTTAAATCGAGTTATTAATATGATTTTACCGTTATGTAATATGAACACAATACATATTACAAAAGATTTCTCTACGGCAACAATTGTTGGTAATAAACAGCACTTTCAACAATGTTTTTTAAACTTAATAAAAAATAGTATTGAAGCAATGCCTAATGGTGGTACTTTAAATATTTCCTCATCTATTAGTAATAATAAAGTTATCATACGAATTGAGGATAGTGGAATTGGTATGTCACAAGAGCAAATAAATCGATTTGGCGAACCGTATTTTAGTACAAAAACGAAGGGTACAGGTTTAGGTACAATGGTTGCTGTTAAGATTATTGAAACGATGCAAGGTAGTTTAAAAATCCGAAGTATCGTTAATAAAGGTACAACTTTGACAATTACATTGCCGAAATGTAATATGAACTCATCTGAAAACAAATAAAAAAGGAGCATAATTGCTCCTTTTTTATTTGTTTCGATACATAAGTATCTTCTATGTTTTTTAAGTTTACATTTGTGGAGACTAATTTAGAAATTAGTACCCTCCGCCCCAGCAGCTGCATCCAACGATAATTAATAAAATAAATAACACAACTAATAAAGCGAAACCTCCACCAAAACCACAAGAACCACCGTAACTCATATTTTTTCCTCCTTTTGGTTTGAAAACTAATAGGTAGTTGATCATTTTAACTGGTTCGTATTATACATTATGTAAATATCCCTTTTTTGAGCATGTCCACATAAAAATAAGTAAAAGCACTCATTTGAGAGTGCTTTAAAATGGATACCAAAAGTTTTGAAATACATGTAACTTTAAATACACTGCAACAATTAAAATAAAAACACCTACAAATAAAGCAATGAAATCCCCGCTTTTCGCTTTATTTCTATAAAACCAAGTTCGTGTATTCTTCTTTCCAAATCCTCTTAAATCCATTGCATTTGAAACAGTATCGATTCTATCTAGTGAATGAATAATTAAAGGCCAAAAAATTAAGACACGGTTTTTCATACGGATCAATAAACTTGCTTCTCCTTTTTCAAAAGCTACTCCTCTCGCCTCTTGCGCATGTTTAATAACTTTATATTCGGACTGAATATCAGGTATGTAACGTAATGCAATATTTATTGCATATGTAATCTTATAATGAATTCGAAATTTACTTAAGCTACTCACAAATTTGCTTGGATCAGTCGTATATATAAAAATAAGTGTAAATGGTAATAACGTAAAATATTTTAATGAAAGTGTAGCTGCATAAAATAATGTTTCATATGTAATTGTTGCATATCCAATATGTAAAAACGAAGTATATGATTTGGTTAATTCAGATCCATGAGTTGGTGTAATAAATAAAATCATGACAGAATTTAATAAACTAAATGTAAATATAACAGTAAAAACAATGCAAATTTTACGAAATGGAATTTTAGCAATAAATAGTCCGATACATCCAATCATAAATATAACTAGCAATATACGAAAATCGAAAAACAAAAAAGTAAGTGTCATACAAAAAATAAATAACAACAATTTCACTGCTCCATCCATGCGATGAAAATATGTACTATACACCTTCCTCCCTCCTATTAACATTAAAATAAAGTTCCATAAACCTTTCAGGATATGAAATCCCACTAAATTTAACTAGTTTGAATAAAGAACTTTCCCTTAGATTCCCTCTTTGTAACGTTGCTGGATCCCCTAATACCATAGACGCGGAATTATTCGCAATAATTTCCCCTTTACAGAGAACAATCGCTCTGTCAGTATATTCTAAAGCGAGATTCATGTCGTGTGTGATAAAAATAAAAGATATTCCCTTTGAAGCTAGTTTTCTAATAAACGACATAAACTGTTTATAATGATAATAATCTTGTCCCGCTGTCGGTTCATCTAAAATGATAAGTTTCGGATTTGTTGTTAGTGCAGATGCTATTGTTACTCTCTTTTTTTGTCCATAACTTAATGCCTGAATTGGCCAATTTCGAAATGGATACAAACCACAAATTTTTAACGCTTCTTCCGCTCTAAGTTTAATCTCTTTCTTTGAAATTTTTTTTAATTTTAATGAAAATGAAACTTCTTCTATAACAGTAGGTTGTGTAATCATATGATTTGGATTTTGCATCACATAACATATAACCTCACCCCGTTTACGAATAGACCAAGAATTGATATTTACTCCATCAATTAAAATCCTATTATTATTTGTTTTATTTATCCCTATAAGACTATGAGCTAATGTTGATTTACCCGCTCCATTATGGCCCAAAAGTGCTACAATTTCCCCTTCATATATGGAGAAATTTACATTGTCTAATACTTTTTGTTTATTAGGATATGAGAATGATAAATTCTCTACTTTCAATAACTCTTTTATTATAGGAGTGTCTTTACAAAAAGCTTGCTTCTCCATCCACTCATTTATTACGCTACTAACACTTTCCCTTTGAAGATTTTTAATGGGGTATATTACGTCATTATTACTATCAAACTGTAATCTCTTTAATACTTCTATGTACATGGGCTCTCTTAAGCCGATAGATGGTAATATACTTGACGTTAAAATCTCTTCTGGAGTGCCTATCGCAACAATTTCCCCTGCTTCCATTAAAATGATTTTATCTAAATCTAGATTTAACAGTTCTTCTATTCGATGTTCAATAATTACGATTGTTTTATTATATTGTTTATGTATATCTTTAATAAGTTCTATTGTATGTAAGCTACTTACAGGATCTAAATTTGCTAAAGGTTCATCGAACAATAATATATCAGCATTCGTTGTTAACAAACCTGCTAAAGAAACAGTTTGTTTTTGTCCTCCAGATAATTCATGCGGACTTTGTTTATGAAAAGTATGCATCTTTACCTTTTTTAATGAGTCCGAAACAATCTTTTTCATATTATCCTGATTTACACATTCATTTTCTAAATAAAAAGCTACATCTTCTTCCACTGTAAGACCAATAAATTGAGCATCTTGATCTTGCAAAATTGTTCCTACTTGTTTACTCTGTTCAAAAACACTCTCTTTCCTCGGATCTTTTCCAGCAATCAAAATATTACCAGTACTAATTCCTTCATAAGAAAACGGGATAAGCCCATTGATACAATGAGCTAACGTTGATTTCCCTGAACCACTTCGTCCAGCAACTAGCACTTTTTCTCCAGGAAATATATGAAATGTAATGTCTTTTACAGTAGACTGCGCCGCACGCTCATATTGAAAGCTAAATTGTTCAAAAGAAATAATTGGTTGCATGTTAACATCCCTACTTTTCAATTTTTAAATGTGTATGTTTCTTATTTGATTTAGCTAGACCTATTGTAATTGGCAATCCAAGAACTAAAAATACAATAACATCAGCAATTGTAGCTCCTAATACTTGTATAACAATTTTGTTAAACGGTTCTCCCATTACAATAATATCGAATGCCCCAGCAAATATAATTGCAATGACGATACCAATTAACCCAATAATGGATAAATAAGAAATATCTCCCTTATTATATGTCCCGTTTTTCACACTAAAGCCCACTCTTTTTTGAATGAGCCCCATTGCAAAGCCGATAATGCCTGAACTGATTACCCACCCCCACCAAATACCCCAACCAGCGATTGTATCCGTTACGGTATGACCGATAAGTCCTATTAACAGTCCTGCTACTGGGCCAAATAACGCTCCAAAAACAGTTAAAATAGCTAATGCAGGTTTAATAAATGTATTTGGTGCAATAGAAAATCCCCAAAGTCCTAATATCCCGTATAATGCTGCTCCAATTCCGATTGCCACTACTAACTTCGTTGATAATTTGTTCATTACAATTCCCCTCTCATACTAGTCAACTTTTATTACTCTATATTTATTTTGGAAATGAATTATGCATCAACACTCCCTTTCTATACAACAAAAAATGACCTCTTATATAAGAGGTCATTTTCTTTCACGTTCAAGAATCCTCTTATCTTTCAAAAAACACATCGTGTCTTCTGCGGAATTAGCACCTTCCTATAAATATACATAGGGGTTGCTGAGGTTTCATAGGGCCGTTCCCTTCACCTCTCTGGATAAGTATTAATTTGTAATTCGTATTATGGCACTAAGAAGAATAAAATTCAACACTTTTCTAATTATTTTTATTTTTTATTTAACGGTACATTTAAATCATTGTATTCTTATCGGGATTACGAAATAATAAATTCAAAATAGTTACGGGAGGAATGTACGATGAAAGTAATCGGTTTAATTGGTGGACTAAGTTGGGAATCTACATCGTTATACTATAAACATATTAATACACTTACACTCTCTCAATATGATCAAAATGCAAAACTTGTTTTATATAGCATGGACTTTGGTGAAGTAACTACTTTATTACAAAATCATCAATACGAAGAAGTGAAAAACGAACTAATCACAGTTGCAAAAAAGGTTGAAAAATCCGGAGCTGATTGTTTATTAATGTGTTCCAATACGGTCCATTTATTTGCTGAGGAAGTAGAAAATGCAATATCAATACCACTTCTTCACATTGGTGATGTAAGTGCTAAAGAAATGGTAGAACAGAATATACAGCGTATCGGACTATTGGGTACGAAACAAACGATGGAACAAGACTTCTATAAATCACGTCTAGCAACTTTTAATATTGAGACAATCATCCCAAATGAAGAGGAAAGAAATTTTATTCATCATGTTATTTTAAATGAATTAAGTAAAGGAATTATTTCAGAAACATCAAAAGAAAAACTTTTACAAATTACAAAATCATTAATTCAAAACGGCGCAGAAGGTATATTGCTAGGATGCACTGAAATACCATTGCTCATTTCCCAAAACGACCTTACTGTACCTGTTTTTGATACCGCGTTTTTACATGCAAATACTGCTGTGCAGTTTGCAGTATAATAATATAAAAGCATAAAGGTAGAGCCTCTATGCTTTTATATTGTCCACACTATTTATTTAAAAGAGATTTTATAACTGCAATTGCTTCTTTAGTACCACCACATTCTAAAAAACTATCATTCAGTTTTCGTATACCATGTTTATACTTTTCATTTGAAAGAACGTCTGTTACCGCTTCATTTAAAGTTTGCACATTAACATGTTCTTTCAATAATCAATGTGCTGCTTCAAGTTCAGTTAATCTTTGAGCTATCATTGGCTGGTCTTTATCATGCGGAATTATAACAAATGGGACATTAAAATAAATAGCATCGTGTACGCTGTTCATGCCACCATGTGTAATAAAAACATCTGCTTCACTTAATATTTCTGATTGGGGTACGTATGAAGCAATTATAAAATTGTCTGGCGCTTTCTTAATTTTAGAACGATCATTTCTATCACCAATTGCCATTACAACTATTCCATCAAAATCCGAGAAAGTATCAATGCACGTATTAAAGAATGGTTCGAGCCCCTCAAGCAGTGTTCCCATTGAAATATATATAACTTTCTTACCTTTAAGCAATTCAAGTGGGAACTCTACATTTGTTTTACGCTTTGAAATACTAGGACCAATAAAAATGTTATTTCTTCCAAACAAATCGCTATTAGGTTGAAAATAGCGACTTGTGTACACAAGAGTAATATCTCCCTTATTATGCATAAATTGAAGATTATTTTTAAGCTTTACTCCAAATTCATGTTCCATTTGACGTAGTAAATTTCCAGAAAATTCATCGGTTCGGAATTGTATTTCTGCATTTGGATGAAAAGGTAAAGTCTCCAAAAATTCTGGAGGAATTAAAAATATAGGAGAAGAAAGTACGCCTGGAATTTGTAAATACTCCTTTACTAACTCTCCAGCACCAAATATATCGTAAATTACGAAATCAAAATTGATACTCTCACATAGTTGTTTCGTAATTTCTAATATATATATAAAGAAGTTTGAACATGTACATGAAAGAAAGAATTCAGCCCATGTGAGGTTTCAGTATCAATAGAAATCTCCTTTAATAAATCTGGATGAGTATATACAGTTGCTCCCAAATCTTCAATTCTGCTTTTAAAGTGTTCTGTTGTAATATAATGTACGTGATCACCCCGTTCAGTAAAGGCTTGGACTAAACGTAATGTAGGATTTACATGTCCCTCTGCTGGAAAATTAACCACTAAAATATTTAGCACTTATTTCTCACTCCTTACATTTCAATACTCTTATTAATCATACTGTAATTATTACCGTCAATCTTCCCCTAATAGTCCTAATATACTTACTACTTTAGATTGATAAATAATTGTCAGTTAATAAATTAAAAAAGGCATCTACATAAGTAGATGCCTAACCGTGATAAGGAGTGTTCTGTGAGGTTAGAATAAGCTTTTCAGCTTGTCCTATGCTATCAATATATGATTTATTTTATAAAGTGTGCATAGTTGATAGAAGATTTTATCCTTCTCTATCATCCATTTTGAATCTATTCCTAAATAAGACGACTCTAGTTTCTATAACATTTCATATGTTTTAACCTTCTTGAGAGCTATCTATTTTTGTAGTTCCTCCAGTCAATCGCTTATTTTTTAATTCAAAATAAGCATCTAAAACTTCTTTTCCAATATCAGAGTTAATACCAGATTTATCATTAATAACCCACGGCACAACTACAGAGAATGCTACTTCAGGATTATCATACGGCGCATATCCTGCTAACGTTAAATTATAGCATTCTCTTCGCTCACCTTTTTCATTTCTTCCAATATCACTTTCTCCGCCGTATACTGTCTGTGCTGTCCCTGTTTTACCTGCTGGCTTATAAGATGTTTTTTGGAACGCCCTTACTCCTGTTCCATCACCTTCTTGGAATACCCTTCTAAATCCTTCTTTTACTTGATTTATATATTCCTCTTTCATATCTATCTTATTTAAAACGATTGGTTCTACTGAATGCACCACTTTACCAATCTCATCTTTTTTCGACGTTTGCTCTCTTACCTCTTGAACAATTTGTGGCTTCATTCGATATCCACCGTTTGCGATTGTTGAAATATACTGTACAAGCTGAAGTGGCGTATAGGTGTCATACTGACCAATTGAGTAGTCTAGTAAGAAACCAGGTTGATTATCTTTTTTACCAATTTGTCCAGCTGTTTCATTCGGTAAATCAATACCCGTTGGAACACCTAATCCAAATTGTCTGAAATAATACCTCATTTTATCAAAGTACTCCTGTTTAATATCTAATGAACTATTTTTCACATAATCCACACCTGCAATTTTTAATGCTGTATGAAACATATAAACGTTTGAAGAGACTTGTAACGCCCTTAAATCATCAATATTTCCAAACTCTTTCCAAGACTTTTTTTCCTTAGTTCCTTTAAACTTCATAGGTGCATCATAAAAATAAGTACCTGGTGTTATAGCGTTCGTTTCAAATCCAGTTAAAACTGTCGCACCTTTAACTGTTGATCCAAGCTCATAAGAACTAGTCATTGTGCCTAATGCATAGTCTTCAACTTCTGTTTTTCCGTCTTTTTCTACAAGTCTTTTCCCGGCCATGGATAATACTTGTCCGTTTTTTGGATTCATCATCACAACGAAAGCACGGTCCAACATGGATTCTGACCCTTTATATGCCTTTAATATTTTTTCAATACTTTCTTCTACTTTCTTCTGCAATTCCATATCTATTGTTAAAGTTAAATTCTTACCGCTCTTTCCCTCAGAAACTGTTTCCGTTCTAATTGTATTACCTTGTTTATCTGCAACGCTTCTTACTTCTTTTTTTGTACCATGAAGTACATCTTCATATTGCTGCTCGATATAACTTTTTCCAACCCTATCATTTCGGCTATAATCACGTACCAAGTAGTAATCTAATCGTTCACTTGGTAATCCTTCATCGGAATTAGAAACATTTCCAAGAACAGATCGGAATAATCCATCATTTACATACACTCTCTCCCAATCCACCGATACGTCTACACCTGGGAGATTCGCTAAACCTTCACTAATTATAGTAAATTCCTTTTCACTAACATCTTTTTTAATAATTTGAGGAGCCATTTGATAACCAGAAGTCATCTTACTTTTAATAGCTAACACTTTTATATCTTTCTCTGTTAATTCCTGAAGATTTTTATCTGTAACCCGTTTTCTTTTTAACTCTTCTATTTTTTCATCTAGCTTCTTGCCGCTAATATCCTTTTCTCTAAATGTATCTATTTCTTTTTTCGATACTAGATTTTCAGCCAGTTTCGGATTTAATTGCATCCAAAAATCTTTCTTATCTGTCTCATTTAACTTATCTATATCTTCTTGCGGCATTTCAATTATGTCTACAAGTTGTCTTGCAGTTTTTAATATATCTTCTGATTTTACACCTTTCATCTTTGTGTACGTGATCGTTCGTAAAGATGTATTATCAACAACTGGATTCCCTTCTCGATCAAATATTTTTCCACGTGGGACAGATAGGCTCACAGTTGCATTTTCTCTCTTTTCTACTTCATTTTTATAAGTCTCTCCATCGAAAATTTGCACTTTACCTAACTGTATAATCATTGCAGAAAACAATAAAAATACACAAAGAAATAAAATGTTTAACCGCGTCGGTATTGCTTTACCACTTTTTTTCTCATACTTTTTCACTTTGTCATAATCTCCTCCTTACAGAATTTCTAATAATAATTAAATCTATATATTAAAAGTAATGCACATTTTCTATACAGTACTTTGCACAAATATTAATATACTGATAAAAACTTAATAGAAATTAAAACAAAGGTTAAGAAAAGGTAAAGTTTACTAAATTAAATATAAAAATCCCCAATAACCAAAAGTTAAGCTTTCGGTTATTGGGGATTTAGTAATTTAAGAGTTAATAATTGGATGTATGGATTCGAATCTATCATCATAATTTGACAAAGATTTTTCACTCTGAGCTTTCGGCAAGTAAATCGTTACTGTTGTCCCGACTCCAACTTCACTCATAATACTTATATTCCCTTGATGACTTTCAATGATTTTATAACTTAACATTAATCCGATCCCGGTACCTTTTTCTTTCGTACTATAAAAAGGCTCACCTAATCTCTTAATTCTATCTTCAGGTATCCCTATTCCTTCATCAATTACATGAATAATGACACCATCATCGTTTATTTCTTTTATGTGAATTGTAATCTTCCCACCATTTGGCATAGCTTCGATAGAATTTTGCAAAATATTAATAAACACTTGTTTCAATTGATTTTCTGAGCATTCAATGCTTATGTCTTTGATGTCTGCATATAGTTCCACTTGAATATTCGTCATAATTGCTTTTGTATTCATTAACGATACGACATTATTATAAATTTGATAAATATTTTTTTGTTCTGTATTTATCTCATCTGTTTTAGCAATTGATAAAAACTCTTGAAGAATCGCTTCTATTCTTTCAATTTCAGAAAGCATTAAATCAAAATATTTTTCTTGATCTTCTTTATTAATTTGAAATAACTGTATAAATCCTTTAATGACAGTTAATGGGTTCCTCACTTCATGAGCCACACCAGCTGCTAATTGACCAATTGCTGCAAGTGTATCTGATTTATTTAGCAATTCTTCTGTCTTTCTCCGTTCTGTAATATCGCGTACAATGATCATTATTTTATCATGTAATAATGGTAAGCATCTAGCTTCAAAGAAATCGATAGTCCCATTAATTGTAAGTGGATATTCAACAATTACATTTGTTCCTTTTTCCTTCACTTGATGAATTGCTTCCTGAAACTGCTGTGCTACTGGAGATGGTAATACTTCGAAAAACTTTTTTCCCATAAAAGCTTGTGCCGGTACGTAAAATTTCGAAGGGGATCCTGCTTTATAATCTATAATTGTGCCATCATCTTCTGTTAAGAAACATAAATCTGGTAAAGCCTTAAAAATTAATTCCAATTCAGACGTTTGTTGTTTTAACTGCTCTTCTATCGCTTTTAAATGTGTAATATCTACTCCGACAGCCCAGTAGCTATATCCTGTTACAGGAAACTGTTCTGATATATTGGACCACATGATTGTTTTGATTTCACCATTTTTACATGTTAACTGCATTTCCCAATCCCTGAAATTTTTTCCACAAGTCAAAAATTTCGTTTGTATTTGGTGACGATAATTATGATCTGGGTACAATAATTGTAGGGCATTTGGATTCCCTATTATTTCTTCAGCGGTATAACCTGTTACAATTTCACACTCCCGATTCCACAAAACAAAATCTCCATTATAATCAAGCGCATCAACCATAACAGGCATGTTTTGTAAAATCGTATGTAGTTCCTCCTCTTTTCGAGAAAGCAACGTTGTATTTTTACTTTGAAATACCTTTGTTGCTCCATCTATAATTAGATTTGAAAGCATTTCAAAGTATTTTTGACAATTGAAAATGTCACTTTTGTTTGACCATACTACAAAAGATCCTAAATGTTGATTGTATAAAAAAATGGGGATTTCAATTTTGGGAAGTTTACATATTTTAATCTCATTTATTCCAAAAGAAAATATACATTCTTTTTCAGCATCAAGAAATTGATGTGATATGTTGGTTAATTTATAAAACTGTTCTGCCATGGTTTCTATTGTACTCACATCAATAAGTTCCATTAGCCGCGCATTCATTCCTTTTTCACCTCAATATGTAAAATTAATACAAATTCAAAATTTATACTTCTCCATTATACGAAGAATGTGCGTATAGGTATATAGCTGTAGAATAATTATTCGAACAAATTTTATTTTTCAATTAAAAATGAGAAAAATTTACGTATAAAATGAAACTTTCATCATTATGTATTCCATCAAACACCAATTTTAATTTGACAAACAACCGAAAGCGCGCCTTCATGCACACATTTAACTATGACATTAGCCTTATTCACATCACTTGTAGCAGTATAAAAATACAAAAAATATAAAGTTCATAAAATTTTCACAATTATTATGAAAAATATAAACATTTATTCCAATATATTCTATATAATAAAATGTAATAAGGCTTCTATGAATCTCATAGAATACCTTACCCCTAATAAAAAGAAAAAAAGAATCTATTTGGATTCTTTTTTTCTTTTTATATTACATTACATATTTATATAAAGCGTGTGCAACACCGTGTTCTTCATTTGATAAGGTTTCATATTGACACATCGCTTTTATTTCTTCGACTGCGTTCCCCATTGCAATTGATATGTTTGCTTTTTCCATCATGGATACATCGTTTAGCCCATCACCTATCGCTACAGTATTTTCAACCGGAATATTTAAATGTTCTGCTAAAGTATATAATCCATTTCCTTTTTGAGCATCTCGATGGTTAATCTCTAAGTTATGCCAATATGAAGATGTAATTGCTAAATCCGTATTATGCAGAAACGTTTCTTTTAATTTTTTTAATTTTTCTATGTCGTAAGAAAATGGTAAAAGCTTATGCACATGTATATCGGTTTCTACAATTGGTTTACAACTTTCTGCACTAAGAAATGCTGTATGTTCAAGGTATAATGCTGCGATCGTTTCTAATTCTTTCAAGTCGAAATTTTCTTTTGAATTCTTCACATATTCTATTTCATTACGTACACTTTCTACTCCATAATCCGGTACGTACACACCTTTATCAGTATAAAGTTGATAATATAAGCCATTCTCTTCAAGATAGTTCACAATCTCAAGTGCCTGCATATTTTGAATTGGATATCTCTTCATCATTTTTTTATCTTTATATATAAGGGCACCGTTTTCCGCGATAATTGGACACTCTAAATTAACTTCTAACAATAATCGTTCAATGTCGACGATAGAACGTCCTGTACAAATTGCTACAACATGACCCGCTTCCTGACATTTTCGAATTGCTTCTGCATTCTCTTTACTAATCATTTTATTCCCCGAAAGAAGAGTTCCATCTAAATCAATTGCAATTAATTTCATTATTTCTTCACCACTTTCTATATATACACGAATTTATATTGAACGAAAGGTATCGTTTTCATACTGATTTCGTGAAGTACTCCTTATTTATAATTTATGAAAAGCGTTTCAGGTCAAGAAATAATTAAAAATAAAATCAAAAGCTTTTCTTTTTAAAGAAAAGCTTTTGATTTTAAACTATGAACTATAACTAATATATTTTGTCTCACACATGTACACATTCTTTTCTTCAGTTGGGACATATATTTTAAACTTTTCTAAACGCTTTCCGTAAACATGAATAGTGACAACGCTTTCACTTTCGGCTATTTCAAGAATATGACAATCAGCTGGTGGAATGACTTTATCTGTTTCTCCTTCTCCCAAATAAAGATTTCCTGTATGTGTTAAATAAACAAGTGAATCTTCACGCTGCTTAATTTGTATAAAGTTCTGCACCATTATCCTTCCTTTAAAAACGCCTTCTACTCCCCATGTACCATCATGATCATGTAAAGGTGTAGATTGCCCATCTTTCCATACAAGAGCTAATACTTCAAAACGATTAAAAGGATCCTCATATAACAAGTGTCGTGCGTATTGAGCCGAATTCGCCTTCTGTTTTTCTAACGGAAGCCATGTTTTCTTTTCTAAAAGTTCTTCAAGTAATTTTTCAATCGCACAAACAATTTGATCTTCTAATAAATTACTATCCATTAATTCTGTTACAGCTTTAATAAATGTTTGAAACGTTTTACTTCCATTACACGTTAACATAAGCGTCCTCCTCCATTCTTTTTCACACACCTCCATACTAAATAACCAACCAAAAATTTACAATTGAGAAATAAAAAAGCAAGATACAGTAAATTCGTACCTTGCTGAGCGATTTACCTAGTTTTCAAAAGAATAGGTAAGTAATTTAACGTTTGTTCATTTTCCAATATATATTTTTCTAAATTGAACGATGGAGATAACTCTATTTTTTCAAAGGCATTTATGAAAGTTCTTAATGCAATCTCAGCTTCAAGTCGTGCAAGTGGTGCCCCTAAGCAAAAGTGAGGACCTTTACCAAAGGTTAAATGCTTTTCATTTCCAATTCGGTGTAAATTAAACTCAGAAGCTTGTAAGAATTTTTTCTCATCTAAATTTGCTGCACTTACCCATGCAACAATCATTTGATCCTTTTTCATAAAAGGTCCAAATATATTTGTGTCCTCTGTAATCCGCCTAGCTAATGTAACGGGAAAGCGATAGCGTAATACTTCCTCAATCGCTTTTGAAATTAATGTAGGTTCTTTTCTTAACTCTTCATATATTCCAGGTGAATCCACTAAAAAGCAATAAAAGCTATTAATAATTAAATTTGTAGTTGTTTCATTACCTGCCGCTAATAAGCCTAAAGAAAAAGTAACTATTTCTTCATCAGTTAATCTTTCGCCTTCATATTCAGCTCGTATTAAATCTGAAATAATATCGTCGGTTAAATGATATCTTTTCTCTTGAACAATTGGAAGCAGGTACGTTTTAAATTCATTTAACGCAATTCCTTTTTCTACATCCAAATCGTTAAATTTTTCTTTACTATATGGCATAAATAAAATATCAGACCATTCTTTAATTTTTTTACGGTCAGTTGTTGGCACTCCTAATAAATCGGATATGACGGTAACAGGTAAAGGTGCAGCAAACTCTTCAACGATATTAACCTCACTATATTTCCCGATATGTTGTACAAGTTCATTTGCGATAGACTGATATGTAAATATAATAAAAAACGAATGATTAATAGAAATATTCTACGCCACTCGTTTTTTATCGGACTTCTTTTTACTGTACTTTTATTTTCTTTATGAGTTATTAGAAAAATAATTGTCTATATAAGTCTTTATTTTTTCAAAATCCTTTTCCATAAATAAGATTGCTGGTACTTCAATTATTGGAAGATTATTTTCATTATCAAAAGGTGGACACGGTTTGGGAACTACCAAATAGTCAACTGAGTTTTTATCCCTAATATAATTAATTGAAACATCATAATACTTAGAAAAATATTCCTTCAAATCATCCTGATTCCTTAAAAATGGTAGAGAAAATATTGAACCATAATTTATACCAGCGTCGACAATTAATACAAAGCATATTTTTTTCATGATACACCCTCCTCGTATAATAAGTTTTAAGTTAATAACTGTTCCTTGAAAATTAAATAGTTTTTATCTTCAAGAGCTACATCAAAAAAATGATGTATGGGTAAAATTTAGTCTTGGATAAGGTAACACTGATAAAAACAGGTTTCCTTTTTCTTTATATTCAATTAAATTATATCATTATTTTACATGAATTTTCAGACTTTGTTTTTTTTATTTTATTGGTAAACTTATGCTTAGCATGAATTGGAGGGATATATATGATAGATTATAGAATAATTTCAAGAGAAAACTATTCAAATAAGATTGGAGAGCTTGTAACAATGCTTGAACATACAAGAGATGTTACATTGAGCGAAATCTCTAATTTAAACCAAAGTGATTTAGATTTCTTACCAAACGGTAGTTCAAACACTATTGGTTCCCTCTTATCACATATTGCAGCGATGGAGTTTGTTCATCAAGTTATCTCGTTTGAAAAAAGAGATTTAACTGAAAGTGAATATCTAAAGTGGCGAATTTCTTTAGAACTTGGAGACAAAGCAAGGGAAGGAATAAAAAAGCAATCTTTAGATTATTATTTGAATGAATTATCACAAGTTAGAGAAAATACACTAACATATCTGAAATCAAAACAAGATAGCTGGTTATTCGAGGAAAACAAGTGGGATAATGGTGTGCCTTATAATAATTACTACTTGTGGTTTCACGTTATGGAAGACGAAATTAATCATCGTGGACAAATAAGAACAATTAAGCGATTGATGGGAATGAATAAATAAATCTTATTCAACCCAAGGGTGCTTTACTTGAGAAAGTCACTAGAAGAGTCAAATGATAACTATGAACTGCCCCCCATTGCTAGGTTTTGTTTAACAATTGGGGGCAGTTCATTTATAGCGCATAGGTAATCAGCTTTTTGTTAATCATGAGGTAGATATTTTTAACTAAAAAACTAATAATGGAAATATATTACAGCTTATGACCCGTTTTTACACGTATCTCGGCTGAACCCCATAATACACTGTATCCCGCTCTTCGGCGCTTCGAAAATATGGGGGCTATAATTAAACAAATACATAAACAAGTCGGAAAGCCGAATCGAAATATGTACGACATAACTGAAACAGGAGGAGAAATTTTTTATGAAATGTTAAGAGAGTTTCCCGAAAAGATTGCGACAAATAACGCTGAATTCCTTGTGCGTATCGCGCTATTTGAAAAACTTGATTACGAAGCTAGAAAAGAAATTTTAACAATACGCCAAGACGTACTACATAAACAGCTTACTGCTATTCAATCTTTACATGTTAGCTCATCTCTTATTACAGAATTCATTGAATTTAGTAAATCGCGTATTGAACATGAATTGCTCTGGATTACATCACTTATGAAGAAAATATGAAAAAATAACAAGAAAAGTTAAAAACAATGAATGAAAATGAGATTTATTATCAATACTATAATTAATAAAAGGGCAACCACGATTTGGCTACCCTTCAAAAATTTTATAGTTCTGGATCAAAAGTTTTGCAATCTGTTTCTTCCGTAGTTGATGCCTGTTTCCCTTTATTACTTACTACATAAATTGCATCTGCACTACATTTATTGCCGTTAGCCCAGAATTTACAGTTGTTTACTTCACATAAAACGTCTTGTGCCATAGTATCACACCTCCTTGTTCTATTATCATTAACAAAATTCGGAGGTATGATACTCTTTATCATGCATTTTTTATTACCTTTTTAGCTTTCTTAATGCTTCAATATCTCCTTGTACAATCGTATCTATATTTTCAGTTATTTTTTCAATGTCAAAATGCCACCATTGAATTTGCAATAATTCCTCTATTATTGCATTTGTAAATCGTTCCTTTATTTTATTTGCTGGGTTTCCGCCAACAATTGTATACGGTGCGACGTCTCTAGTCACAACAGATTTAGCTGCAATGATTGCACCATCCCCTATTTTTATTCCAGGCATAATCGTTGTATCCATGCCAATCCATACGTCATTTCCTATAACTGTATCCCCTTTGTAAGGTAAATCAGACAAATTAGGTGTATACTTCTCCCACCCATTCCCAAATATATTAAATGGATATGCCGAAAATCCATCCATCCGATGATTCGCTCCGTTCATAATAAAGGTAACTCCATTTGCAATGCAACAAAACTTTCCAATAATAAGATGATCTCCAAGAAATTCATAATGATGTAATACTCGATCTTCAAATGTTTCTCCGTCTTTCGCATCATAATATGAATAGTCTCCAACGAGTATATTCGCTTTCGTTATTGTATTTTTTATAAAATGGACATTTTGATTTCCTTCAATAGGATATTTAACATTTGGATTAGGATTCATGTTGTACAGCACTTCCTTTACCATTTATTTCACTTTCTACCGCTATTACTGGCTTTAAATTGTATATAGGTAAAATAAATAATAATCCAATTATAAATAGTAAAGCTGTGCCCTCATACATCATACTTAATGAAAACGTCTCTTTTAATGAGCCAGCAATACTCATCGTTACTACCATTGATCCTGTAAATAATGGGCTTAAAATGCCGTTTACCCTTCCAATAAAATCAGTATCGCTATTTTGAATAATGAGCGTATTAATACCTATTTGGATACACGGAAGAGCTAACCCACTAAAAAGTTGTGCTGTGAGTGTTACCCATAAATTCGTCGAATAACCTATAATACCAATGCCAATCGCCTGACCGAGCATCCCTACAATTAACATCTTTTGCGGAGCTACGTTTTTCGCAAATACCATCGCTAAAGCGCCGCCAACAATCATACCCGCGCCATTTACTGTTAGTAACCATTGCAAACTCTCTTTTGATAATCCTAACTGCTCAGTCACAATAAATATACCTAATGGCTGAATCAATCCTATACCTAATCCTGCTGCCATAAAACAAAGCCCAAGCAAAGTTAATGCTTTTTTCTTTTTCACATATTTAATACCATCCAGCATCTCCTGTAATAGCGTGATTTCTTTCTTCTCATTATCATTCTCAAGATCTTTCGGAAGAAATAACAACACAGCTGCTGCCAGTAAAAAAGCAATACCTGTTATGATAATTGAAATATATATTCCAAAACTATGAAAAACAAATGTTCCAAGAATCGGTCCTAACACCATAAAAATCGCAAATATTGTTTGATATATAGACATCGCTAATTGGATTTGTTCCGTTGATAAATGCTGTTTAAACAATTTCATCCCTGATGGTTGAGAAAACTGCGAAAGGATTGCAGAAATAAGCGTGACAAAAAACACAATTTTCCATGTTCCAAACATAAGTGTAATTAATACCGCAAATACCGAAATAGAACTTAACGTTTCACACCATATCATTGTCCTCTTCGGCTTCCACCTATCAGCAAACGTTCCGCCAATAAAGGAAAAGATGAAAATTGGGGCGAATTCAGCAACTGAAATCATTGAAATGGCAAAAGCATCACCTTTTGTCATTTCCATTACATATAGTAATACCGCAAAGTTCCGAACCCATATTCCAATTTGTAAAAATAATGCTGAGGCAAGAATTGCTTGCACAAACCGATTTTTTAATACTTGTGATACCCCATTGTTTTGTTTCGTTACTACATTTGTCGACATAAAAAAGCCCCCTATTTCATGTTCTGAACAGGAAGCAGCACAAATCATATAAAAAGACTATATATTCGCAGAGCGAAATACATCCCTTTTCTATAAATGCACAGACTAACCCTATTCAGAAGAATATTTCGTTTTTTAACGAAGATCTCTTACAAATAGAATTAGTTGATCATTGGGATGTTTTCACCCTTCCGTTTCGAATTTAAATAACACATACATACTCTATGTAAATCATTTTCGATGTATGCATGTCTCCTTTTAACTATTCTAGAACTTTAAAGGCAATTCCTCTAAAGAACGCATTAAATAATTACCTTGCCATTTCATTTCTTCACGATTCCCTTTTATTTGTAGTTCAGGCATTCGCTTAAACAAAGTAGTAATAGCAATCTTTGCTTCTAACCTAGCAAGCGGGGCACCAAGGCAGAAATGGCTACCGTGACCAAAAGCAACATGACGATTATTCTCCCGAGTAATATCGAATACTTCTGGGTTTTCAAATACTGTTTCATCGCGGTTTGCCGAAGCTAATGCAATGACAACCATATCTCCTTTTTGGATTGTTTGGTCATGGATTTGAAAAGGCTCAGCCGCCCATCTTGAAGTTGTAACCTCAACTGGAGAATAATATCGTAACCCTTCCTCAATAGCTGCATCAATTAATTTCGGATTTTCTTTTAATAACTGTAATTGATTCGGATTTTCAAGAAGTGCTAACACCGTATTTGTTATTAAATTCACAGTTGTCTCATGGCCAGCAACGATTAATAACATTATCATCGAATATAGTTCAGGAGCACTTAGTTTATGGCCTTCACTTTCTGCAAGTATTAAAGCACTCACCAAGTCTTCTTTTGGCTCTTGTCGTTTTTTATCAACTAAGTATTGAAGATATGTAATAAATTCAGAGAGTTGCTTTTCAGTTTCACTTATTTCTTCTGGTGTTTCTGGGTATGCAATAACAGCATGCGACCAAATTCTAAATTTCGCTTGATCCTCTTTTGGAATGCCAAGCATCTCACTAATCACAATGATTGGTAATGGGAATGAATAATCATCCACAAGATTTAATGTACCCTTTCGCTGGGCATCACTTAATAAATCATCTGCAATATCCTGAATCCTTCCTTCCAATTGGGTAATCATCTTCGGTGTAAAAACTTTTTGTACGAGTGATCGTAAACGATTGTGGTTAGGCGGATCTGAATTTAACATATGTGTAGTTAAATGATCACTATTGTCAACAGTAAGAAACACATTCAATGTATCTTGAGAAAATACATTGGCCGGATCTTTTTTTAAGCGATTATCTTTTAAAAGAGGTAGCGCATCTTCATATCTTGTAATAAGCCACTCTGCACCTAATTCCGTTTTATTCACAAATAAGATAGGTTGCACTTTTCTAGATTCTTTATAAATTTCATACGCATCTTCTTTAAACTGAGCTGACGCTAAATTAATGCCATCTTCTATTCTTAGCCCAACTTTGTTTTTCATTGACATTGTATTCCCTCACTCTCATTTGTTTTTGAAAACCAACCAACATATGCATTATACTCTAATAAAAACGCAAAAATTGTAAATTTTCATTCAAAATCTTACTTCGTATATTGAAAAATAAAAAGCGAGAGAGTAAAATCCTTCTACTCCCTCACTCTTCTTTACGCAAAACACATGAAATTACTAATTTGTTGATAGCGATAACTTACTTTACGACGGCGACCACCTTGCCAAGTGTAACCTGAAACCCCATTTCTCCTCACTTCAGTCGGGAAGAACCATAAGTCTCTTCCGAAAGGTCCAGGACGATGCAAACGTAAATAGCCCCATCTTCCTAGACAGTTACACATCCATGATTTCATATTCCCTGCTTGAGCTGGTGAAGCAAATGTAGACGGTAACGACGGCGCTTGTGACGGTGGTGGTGACGTTGGAGCATCTTCCGCATCATCTGGTCTATAATCTTCTTGTTCCACATCTCTCACTTCATTTGTAGATTCATACCCGTAGTTTTGTGGATTATAATACATTCCTTGATCATATGGATAATTTTGTTGGTTATACATATTAACAAACCACCTTTTTTTCATTCGGTACCTTTAACATTCATATGTAATGTGCCCTCTAAAGGAAGCTTATGTATAGCCTAAATTCAAATAAAAAATAAAGCACGTATTTTTTAAATACGTGCTTTTTCATAAAAGGAATCGATGTATTATTTTTTAAATTTCACACTATAAAAGCGCATTTCTTCTAACGAACCTTCAAATTCAAATACTTCTTTTTTTATTAGTTCCTTTAAGCGATATTCTAAAAACGTATCGCCAACTAACTGCTCTACAAGACCAAGTGCTTCACCAATTACTCTAGGGGCTTTTAGGAACTCTCGATCAGCACCTAAACTTTTCGCGCATTCAATAATAAATTGATCAAAATAATCTTCTTGTACAGAACACACTTCATTTTCTGTCCAAACTCTTAAAAATTCCGTACTTTTCGATAAACTATCCCACTCATGTTCAAACTGCATACGTTTCTCTTCAGTTACATACGGTAATTCTACAAAACTTTTTTGAATTAGAGCTAAACTTTCAGGTGCTAACTCTCCAGTTCCACGAATAGCATACTCTTTTTTTAATATTTCTTTACTTGCTTCAGATGTATTCATAACGCGAATGTTTTTCTTATCTTTTAATTGTGCCATTACAAAACATAGACCTACATGTTCATGAGCATTATTAGCTTTCCAAATTGTAATAGGCGTTTCAATAGGAATAGTATGTAGTTCTTCCATAGTTTCTAAAAAACTTGATAAATACTCTTCTTCAAAATAATTTTCATAAGTGGTTAAGTTGTTTACTAACCATTTCTGTCTTGCTAATTGCCCCTCATTCATATGTAACTTGTATATCGGCCCAATTGAAAAGAATTCAGAAAAAGCAACAACCATCTCTTCCAATCGCTCTTCTTGACCCAGCATATGCTTTAAACTTCCAGCTGTTGAATCATCAAAAGCAATATGTACGTGTGAGCTTTCTTTTACATTTCTTTTATAAGATGTATTACTCGTTAATTGCTTAGGAATATCCATTAAATTTTTAATTGTATCTTCACTATAGTTTTCTTCTAATACATTTAACTGAATTAGAATACTTTGAAGTAAATGTTTTGCTTCATCTTCGTACATATCTTCTACAACATTTTTGATTTTATCTATCATATAAATCCCTCTATTCATTTCAAAAATAACGTAGATTATAGTGTATCACTTAAGTTCCACTCTTTAAAAGTTTTTTAATCAAATCATGTATTAGAAAGATTACTACAGCTATATAAGGTTTCAACAAAAACTTTCACTACAACATTTTGTAAATCCCTTTATTTAAATGTATAATTATATAGAAAATAAAAAATATAGGAGCTATATGTATGGAGAAAGTGTTTACTACTTATAAACATTATTTAAAAAATTGGAGATTTATATTTATTTGTATATTACCTACTATCGCATTATTATATGTTTTCGATGTCATCTTTGAACTACTGTTTCATCAAGATTTCTATTTATCTAACTTAATTTTTGCTATTATATTATTTTTAATATTTATTAACATCAAAGATATGTTTAAAATTGAAAGTTAAATAACGGGATAAAAAAAGAGCACCCTGCAATTGGATGCTCTCATGTGATAGAGGTTTTTCTGAGTATTAAGTAGGACACGAAGGTCTTGTCCCACTATCTAATATATGCTTGTACTTATTTTTTGTGCATGTACGAAGTATCACATTAAATTCTCCTCATAAATTCATTGTACAATTAACATATTTATACAAAAAAACATCCTCCGTGGATGTTTTTTTGTACCGATTTTTAAACTTCCATAAACTTTGCTGGTACACCAATTTTTTCAACTACAGAAGATATATTAGTAGGATTAATCATTACATTTTCAATACTAACTAATTTATTTTCTAATAGCCCATTCTCTGTAGTAATAAGTTCTTCAAACCGATCTAAAGTCATTGAGAATTTATGTTCACTTCCGCCGTTCATACTGACTTTTACATACTTCATCGTGCACCCGCCTTTCATAATAATCTATAATTCGATAAAAAGGCGCTTACATCCTTTTTATTTACTACTAGATTTTTCACTTTTACACTTGCCAGTTTACGTTTATATTTAATATGAAAAAAGCAGCTACTATTTTTTTATTCACATTATAATTGCGAGTAAAAATGATAAAGATAGAAATGCACAAAGCGGTATAAATAAAACAGTATCCATCCTAGCAAAATACGTATCTTTTTCGCGTTTAAAAATACCAAAATAATGAAACTCACCAATTACTCTTATGAAAAACACAATCATACAAACCCAGGACCCCATTTGAACAATAATATTAGGAAATGCAAAATGAACAATATTTGTTTGTTGTAATAAAATTATCGCTGCCATACTTAGTAATAGCGCAATGAACAATGTCATCCCTATACCTGGTGTAAACGCCTTTTCTCCAGCTTTTGTTGGAATGACACTATTTGTCGCCCACTTACCTCCGAAAGCCCAGTAAACATGTAAAAAGCTAACTAAAAATAATATACAGACCGAAATGTATGTAATAATAAGCATTTTGTCCTCCTATTATTTTATTTAAGTCTTCACCTTTACATTATGCTATAAATTCCACCTTAGCAATCTATATTTAATAACATAATAACCCCTTAATGATTTTTCATAAAATTGATTAATCATTAAGGGGTTTTTCACTTTATCACGCATTATACCTATTTCTACGACGTTCCATCCTCGTTTGTCCTTGAGCAGTACCTTCTTCATATTGATCTATTTGCTCTCTCATTTCATATGTTGCAGCTGGAGCTGGTTCTTCGTAATTATGCTCACGTATTTTTTCTGGCGTTTTTCGTTTTGATACTTTTCCACCAAACTTAAATAATTTTATCTTTAATTTCGGTAATCTTGGAAGTGGAAACTTAAATGATAGCTTTTTTCGTTTCTTTTTTTGTTGAAATAGATTTATATTTTCTTTATTATTTTCCTCTTTACGGTGTAATAACATGGCGATTAATCCACCTAATATAAGCCCGCCAACTAAAAGCATGAGGTATTTAAAATTGCTTATCATTAAACTCGACATACGTTCAAGTATGACTAACGACTGTACTTCTTTTATATCCCAAAGTAAAGCGCCCCATAATGAGACTAAACCGAAAGTAAGTCCATATGTACGAAAACGGAATAGACACGGAATTAAAGCGACACATGCGGCAATTTTCGCATTCGTTATTATTGAATTTATTGAAATATCTTGATGCCAAATGACTAACAGGAGTGTTATAAATGGTGCATATGCTATCCAACTACATATACGTGAATATATTTTTTTCGCAAAATAACTACCGAAACTAGTAAAAAATAAAAGGCCTCCAATATATAAAGATTGTTCTAGTGGGATTTGCTTCATCATTCCTGCAACTGGAAAGAGGCCGCTCAATAGCATTAATAGCACATCTAATTTCTTCACAATTCCTCATTCCTTTCAAATTACTTTTGAATCAATTCATATAGCTTTCTTAAATGATGCAGTTTTTTATTTCTAAAAAACATCTTAATCCTGTACGCAAATAAAGTAAATACATAAAAGAGAAGATACATGACAAAGGATATCCTTATTTACATGAAAAAATGACAAATCCTGACCGATATAATGAGCAGGATTTGTCTATTATTTATTTACAGCAGAATAATTGAATCTTTCTTTTCTATCTTTATTATATCTACATCCAGTTCATCATCAAACTCTTTAAACTCTCTTACATCTATATCCGTCATATAGCCTTTTATTACTTTCGCCATATGCATGGAATACGGCATGTGTACATCCTTTTCCAAAAGCATACTTGTATTACAGCACATATAATGTATCATTTTGGCAATATAATTCCTTTCTGCAACTTTTACACCTAACGGTAATATTTCAAGTATGTACCGATGCAATGTTTCACTATCATTAAATGAATACTCACCAGTGCTATAATACATTCCTTTTTGATCTATATATAAACCCGTACTATCCAGTACGTCATCAGATTCTATCACACCGTATTTTGGTACATCAAAAGCTGTATTTATTCTTATAATATTTAAGTTTGGAACCTTTAGCATATCTGGAACAATCTCCGGAAAAGTATCTACATCAATTTTTTTATTTACTAACTCTTTTATCCAATGTTTTCTTACATTCGCATCTATAATGAAATATACTTGCTCATTTTGTTCTTTTGCATGTTGTAAAATTCCTGTTAATGTTTCAGAAACAAATTGTTTAAATTGAATTCCCATATCATTTCTTTTTGAAGGCTGTGGTAAAAAGGTATTATGTTTATTTACATGTAATATTAAACGATCAATCGTTTGCCAATCTGTATTCCCATATAATTTATATGAAATTTCTTTTCCTTTTATTTGTGAAAAAATAGGTAAGAAATCAAATTTCGAGATTCGTTCAATTGATAAATTAACATATGTACAAGGTAAATTTATCTTATTCCAATTACGTTTTAAAAATCCTTTTTGTTCTAATAAACTAAAAATACAATTTATAATTGTTTTACGAGATACACTTTGGCCTATAAATAAATTAATAAATGCTGAAATACGGTTTGTTCGTGCAAACCCTTCTCTAACAATTTGCTTCGGATCAATTTTTTCACGGCCATCACAATTTTTCATTGCGATTAACGCTAATGTTGCATCATTGCGCTCACCTGCAGTAGCATAAACCGCTTTCATAACATCCTCTACTAAATTTGTTTTATATTTCTGGCAATATTGCATTTTATATGGATTTTGCAATACTTTTTCAATATTATATCTTACTATTTTTAACAATACTGGAGAATCTGCATTTAATACATATAATGACTCACCGATTTGAGCTAACACAATTTCCCTTTCAAATAACGCTTGTTCAACTTCCAACGATATTTTTTCAGACCATATTTCTAACGTTATAGTCTCTAATCCTTTTGGTGCAATTAAAGGGAATAATTCATTTTCATTATTTGTGACTACCTTTTTACATTCCGGTAGTAATCTGAAATAAGAGAATTTTTGCTGAAACCCTTTAAATAAATACGCTCTTTCCTTTACTTTTATACCAGGTTTTATTTTAGTACCTTGAACTTTATATATTCTCTCGTTATATGGAAGTAACACCCTAAGATTTTCTCCCAGCATATAATCTTTCGGATATTGAAGAATATGCTCCAAATCAACTTCTCCACCTATATGAAAATCATCTTTTAAATTTCTAAATATCTTAATCCACTTTATACCGTTTGTTGCTTGTTGCACTTTTAGCTTTACAAACCGAGTTTTTTTATTATTTGATGCAAATTCTGGAGTAGAAATTAAAATCATGCCTCGTTTTCGTCTTAAAAGCAAAGGAATATCTGGATGGTTATATTCTTGATATTAAGACTATTTTTATGAGCATTTCGTATAAGTGTCATTTAACTGATTAAAGCTATTTTCAAAGACGTCATATCAGCGATAAATTATGTCTATTTTGTATATGTGTTAGCAAGTTCGTTTGCAAACTTGTTAGCACTTTTTTATTTTATCTATTTTAACAAAACACACTTAATAGAATCAGAGGCGTGGCACACTTTTATTTTAAGAAAAAGAATTTAAATCATAATGATACATCTTAAAATCCTTTTCAAATACCTCTTGAACCAACTGAATAGTTTCTGCGTCATAAAAACTATCATAAATAGGTAATCGTGGAAAAAGAGGCTTGGTAATATCAGCTTCTGCATAAACCCCTTTGTAAATCATCTTACTACCTTGATAATGCCAAGATTTTGATAATAGATCTAATGGTGATTTTTTCAATTTATATTCCTCTTCTAGTTTTGAAATCTCTGTGTTGAAATTTTCTAGATAAATATAGTTTGTAACAAATTCCTCTTCCCCTTGTATGTATTGTTGGGTAAAGTGAGGATCTATTTGATCTAATTGGGTCATTTGTGCTTTTAAATAATATAGAAATAACTTAAATGAAATCGGCTTATTGCAGGTTTCGTCACCATACAGGAATAATCGAATGGGCTTCCATGCAGGATTCTCAACATTTGGTGGTGGAATCAGAGCAATAAAAGAACTTACTGCTCTTCTATAAGGATTTCTTACTAGTTTGTACGTATTTTGCTCCTTAGTTTGTAATCCATTAGCTAATCGGATTAAATAATGTGTAGAGTTCTTATATACTTCTTGCTCATAGTTATGAATGAATGAGTTGTATTTTATTGCTTCTTTAAATAAATTAATTTGATAAAAAAACCAGTGCGCTAGTGAGGTACAACCACTTTTTTGACTCCAAAATAAGATTAGGGGAAAATCTTTATGAAAATGAGGTACACGCCCTTGCTTGATTATAAAATTATATAGTTCTGTATGATTCATTTTGAACCTCCATTCTTATATCGCAAAAACATAAAATATTTTTAATAAGTGATGACTAACTTTAGTCCGCTAACACCAATAATGATAGCTAAAAATATTTGAAGAGGTTTAACGGGGATCTTAGTGGAGAATTTACTACCAAGTATGACACCTGGGATAGAACCAATGATAAGGTGAATTAATAAGAGATAATCTACGTTTCCTAAATTCATATTTAGTATGCTTGCAACCGTAACTAATAAAAACGCATGTGTAATATCCGTGCCTACTAATTCGGATGGTTTCAGTCGATATAAATATATCATTGCAATAGCGAATAAAGAGCCTGAGCCAACAGAAGTAAGTCCCACGATAAAACCGAGTATTGCACCAATAATAATTGTTAGGCTCTTTTTTTGTGTCATAGTCTGTTTTTGAAAATAATTTTGTGTAGATCCATTATAGAAGAATGTTTTTATTAAAATAGAAATTGCTGCAAGGATTAAAACATATCCTAATATATACTTTATAATTCCCTCTCGGCTATAGTAAAAAATCGGTAAGAAATGAAGTGTTACTACTGCGATAATTGCACTGGGTATACTTCCAATAGCTAGATATTTTACTAATCTAAAATTGATAGTCTTCTGTTTCAAATGTTGGGATATTCCAAACATTTTAGTAATAGAGTTATATACTAAATCAGTTCCAACAGCTACAGAAGGACTTATACCTAGTGTTAGAAGAAGTGGAGTCAGTAATGCGGCCCCACCTATCCCTGTTACTCCAACCAATCCCCCTATGATGAAACCCATCATTATAATAGAAATACTCATTATAATTCCCCTTCCATACCACTGGCTTTTAATAGTGGTTGTCGTTTTAAAGAGACTCAATGCATAGTCGGGTATAGGTACATCAGTTAAAAATTAATTTCATTCTTCTTATATCCATATGCTTCAAAATCGTCAGTAAATATTTTTGAAACAAGGTTTAGAGCTTCTTCATCATAAAAACTTCGATAGGTTGATAATGAAGGAAAGTGTGGGTTTGTAATATCATCATCTACATAGTTTCCTTTATAAATCATTTGATGTGCCCTATGGTGATTGGAGTTTGTAAGGAGTGATATATCAGAAGAAAGTAACCTATATTCTTTCTCCAACTTAGGAATTATTGTATTGAAATTCTCTAGTTTTATATTTTGTTTGATGATCTTTTCTTCCCCCTCAATGTATTGCTGTGAAAAATGTTGATCTAACTGACTGGACTTAGGACCCATATCTTTTACATAATTTAAAAATTGCTTAAATGAAATTCCTTTTGAATCATTTTTATCATTATAAAAATATTCTCTAATATGTTCCCATTGTTTCGAGGCGTAAGGGTTGTCATAAAGTACTAAAAATGAGCTTACAGCTCTTTTATAAGGGTTGCGTACAAGTTTTATCGTATCCTTACTTAGTTTCAAGAGTTGCATTTCTAAATCTTTGTAGTAATCAATTTTATTTTTGTATATTTCAGATTCATAGTAATGAATGAACGGTGCATATTTCATCGCTTCCTCATATAACCCAATTTGGAAGAAAAACCAATTCGCTAGGGAAGTGCAACCGCTTCTGTGACTCCAAAATAATATTATGGGGAAATCTTTATGAAAATGTGGAATACGTTCGCCATATTCAATCAATTCTTTAATATTTCCCTTCATTAGCCAAACCTCCTTGGTTATTATGATATTTCATACTAGCAGTGATATTTAAATACAATGGTAACTACTCATACCATTGTATTTAAATATCACTGTAAAGGTACTTAAGTTTGCATATAAAATCCCAGTATATTAAAAATAACTTACTTATGTATCTATATTTTTCGAGAATGCCGAAACATAATAAACACTTATCAAATTTTAAAAAATAGAAATCTATTATAAGGAGGATTATGTATGAAGATATATGTACAAAGATAGAGATATTAATATCGCTGCAATAATTTTAAAAATGTCTTGATAAAATGGAGACCATTCGCTTCACTCCCCGAACAGTTCATAGGAATTAATGAAATGCTTAACGATTTAAATAAAGTTCCTAAACCAATTGTGACTGAGGACTTGCAAGAACAACTACAAATCGGCCTTGTACAATCATTACAAAATAAAGAGGAGGTATTGATTTCTTATTACCGTGATGGCTTAATTCATGACATGTACATTAATGTCTTACATATCGAGCCGATGACGAGAACGGTGTATTGTACCGATGCATTTGGACTAAATATGGAATTTAAATTTGATGAATTAGTTAATATAAACTAAAAAAGCCACCCATAGGACGGCTTTTTTCTTACTTCACATACACATAGGCTTCATTTGCAGTTACATAGTATGTTTTCCCCTTGCTATTGTGTACTTTAAATTGCGGGGATCCATTGACGTGTATTTTTGTATCAATTGTGAAACCTAATCCTACATCTACAGAACCCGCAACATCTTTATCCTGCCAAGATGGAGCATTGTAGAATCGTAGATTGTTAACTTTTGAACCAACACGCTTCCCTACAATAGAAGAATCCACCGTGCTTTTCTTACTAAACTTCACATAAGATGGATCATTTTTAATCCATTGCTCACCGCCAAGGTTTAGCCAGCCATCCTTTTCAGCCCATACAACATAAGATTCTGGTTTATTTAGCTGACGAATCTTAGTATAGCTTGTACCTGGTCCTTTACGTAAATTAACTTTATAGCCTTCAATATAAGCAATTCCGTCTGTTACAGCTGTTGGAACTTCTGCTGGTTTAGATGGCTTCTCAGGGACAGAAACATCTGCACTAGAATTATTGTATGCTCGTTGTACATCTGCTCTAAATTGAGCTTCTGAAACGCCATGACTACGTAAGTAATCAAGTGGATCTTCATGATCTGTACTACCAAGATACTTTGTAACATCATAGTGAGTCCATAATCCTTTTTCTACAGATAATCCACGGTCACGAAGAATTTTAGCTAATAACTTAATGTATTTATCATAGCTGCGTTTGAATTTCTCATAATCCTTTGTTTCGCATAATTCTACATGAACAAATCGTTTATTTGCCCCTGGTCCAGCACCATAAGCAATGTATTTCGTATCAGCAATTTGGATTGTTTCATTCCAATCAACTGCATAATGTATGAACGCTGAACGCCATGTACGAGACTCATATTTTTGAATATTGATAGCTGGCGCTTCTGGAGTTGCTGTAGAATGTGCTACAACGCCCTCATAAGCACCTACACCATTACGGTATGGTTGTTTAGGTAAATCAGGAATAATAAGTGTTCTATCAGCAAAAGCACTTGTAGCAAAAGAACTAGTAAGCACTAGAATCATAAGAAACGAGGTAATATGTTTCAATGTCTTTTTCATTTAGCATCAACATCCTTTTTTATAATTTTTGTGTGGTCGAATAATCCACTTGCTGACAATCCAATGATGATTCCTTGAAATACATTTGTTTTGATGTCCCCGTCCAAAAATAAAACGCCTAGCACAATGCCAAGCGTTAAATTTAATAACGGAACATATTTTGTTTGTAATCCGATTGTTTTGGCGATTTGCGAAAGACCAACAACAATTCCAATCATTACGGCTAAACTAATCATTACATACCACCTCCTTTCAAAAAGAAGGTGAGTGCTGCCCCAATAATTCCACCAACAATAAGACGTAAAATCCAAGTAGTATTCGCGCTGATTTTATCTAGTTGTTTGTTGATATTATCAATATCTTTCTCGTTTCCTGTTGTACGCATTTCCAAACTTTTAATTTCAAGCCTTATTTCTTTGATTTCTTGCTTCATTTCTTGTACATCATTTCTTACATCTTGTAACCCTTCCACTTTGACCACCTCATTTCAAAATAAAAAAGAGAGACAGTTATTTGTCCCTCTTTTTTTATAAAAGCCGTATTTTGTGAAAAATAAAAAAACAGCTTATAACTGCTGCTCTGGTTTCTTATCAATTAATTGTTGTAGTAATAATTCTTCTAATCGAGCTATCCGATCTTCTTGACTAGCTACTTGTGATTTTAGATTTGATATTTCTACCTCCTGCTCCTGTACCGTTGCATCAACTTCCTGTAAAGCTTTGATTGTAAGTGACGAATATGAGTATAAGTGAATTCCTTTACCACTTTCATCAATAAATGATTCATCACATTCATCTACAATTGCCCCGTAGTATGTTTTAATATCTTCTGTGGTCAATGGTGGCTCATTAGGATCCCTCTCTTCTCTCATTTTATAAAGCTCGTTTACTGCATTCTTATAGTTGAATTGTCTCACTCGTACATTCCTGATTTTTTCTAGGGCGGAAAAAGAAACATCACGAATGTTAGATTTATATTCCCGTAATGAAGGGCTCATGAAATTCCCTTGAACAGAACCCCATCCATTCTGAGTAACAGGTGACTTGACTTGAATGATACCTGTATATCCTGCTGCACGGCTGTTACGTAAAGTGATATTAGGTAACCTTAAATCAGAATCTGTACTATTATCTTCAACGACTAACGAAGTTTGATATAATCCAGTTTTTCCTCGTCTGAAATACCAACTTCCATTCCCAGCATAAAACACATGGTAATCATTAGCGTTTAGAACACTTAGTCCGTTTCTTTGCAACTCCCAATACACAGACTTTTGGACGGCACCATCAACTATGCTATCGCTAATACCAATGCTCGCATAAGCCCCTGACCATCCTGCGCCTGCTTGAGACATAAATAAAGCGCCTGCTGGAGCACTAGTCTTTTCATCTGTTCCTAAAATAAAAGTTGGTTGTACTGAGCCATCTGTTCTTCTGTAATGTCCTAGAAATGATCTAGCAACCCCTTTTTCATAGAGACGTATAAATTGGTCATCTAAGCTTACGTAGTTATCTGTATTTGATGTTCTAATTTGGCAACCACTTAGCATTCCCGCTTTAATCCACTCAGCATTAACTTTACCAATTAAATCTATTCGTGCTGCATTTAACTTAATGTTTTCTTTACTCATGTTAATGGCTGCGATTACATCATTTTCTTTTACAGAGATACTAACACCTTTTTCTGTTAGTTGAAGTCGTGATTCCATATCTCTTACATAAGAATCTGAAGCAAATTGTCCATCCGCTTGCGTCTTCGTATATACCTCTGTCTTTTTTGCTGCTGCATTAATCCCCTGTTCATTGATAGTGAAGCGGTTATCAATTTGAGTCATTTTCTGATTGTATGGCTCAGTTGCTACTCTATTAGCGATATCATCCATTAACTGATCATAGTCGGTTACGTCTTTAGGATGTAACCAAAATTCTGTAGCTACTTTACCGCGTTGTAACATAGGCATAGTGGCACGTAAACGACCGTTTTTTTCAACATAATAACGCCATCTCATGGACTCTTCATTCGCTTGAACTTTAGCTACTAAAGTCACTCTATTCCAATCGCCTTGTTTTGCCCAAGTTATTTCTACACGTTGTGTTCTTACGCGAATTTGACTAGCGTTAAAGAACTCAACTTCCAACCAAGCTTTGCTATCAAGTGAAGCTATGTTATCAGTCGCGAAATAACCACTTGCCACTAAATCCTCACCCTTTGTAACTTTGACAAATCCTGACATAACGCCTTGCCATTTAGATTCTGTATTTCCTGAATAGTCACTCCAAAAAGTAGGATAACCCCTGTAAATAGCATTAGTTTGAAGTACAGTTCCCGCCGCTAATCCCCAAAAATTCATTTTCTTAGGATCAAGACCCGCGTTTCTAATCTCGTTAATAGATCCAAGACCGCCAACATAATCCTCAACATCTTTCTTTTTCATTGTTAGATTCAGTGCCTCAGAATGTTGCTCTAACGTTGTAGTAGCTTGAGTTAATGTTTTCCCTTGCTGCATTTGTGTCTCTTGTAATTTAGAAACATTTTGAGTGATTCCATTTGCTGTCTTCTCTACCTCGGTAACACGTTTATCAAATGATGTCTGATTGTTTTCCACCTTTGTTATGTTATCTGTTATGCCGTTGACACTTTGCTCCAACTCATAAGTTGACTTACTGAAGTCGGTGGGAATTGACCCTTTTTCAAGCTTGGCTTTTTTAAATCTGAACCTTTTACCAATGGGGTTTGTATTTCTTGCAAACCTTAAGCGCATACCCCAACCCGTAGCGCGTCCGTCTATCTGGAATGTAAATGTCCTTCTCGACCAATCGCCAGCAGGGAATCCAACTTGAAGATTTTCAGACCATCCACCATTGATAAATTGGAATACAAGAAAATCAACTTGTACGTCATTCTGAAGATCGATACTGAAAGTCATATCTTTCCCTTTTTCATAGTCCCCCATTTTCGTATTATCTAAATGGAGTTGATAAAAAGAGTCGGTTTGATCTGTACACTCTACAATTAAATAATCCTCACTAAACGAACTAGCAGCTTTATTAACCAAGGCACCGCCATTCATGCCAATTGTTTTAGGTCTTTGATTCTTTCCAGTGTCAATAATCCAGTTTTCACCGCCTACATTACGAGCACCAACTTGTTCTAACTTTGTCGAGATTTTCCCAGCTTCTTCTTTAATTTCAGTAGTTGTTTTCTTAAGTGAATTTGTATCAGACTGTATATCAGAAATCGTCTTCTTGGTGCCTTCCACAGTTGATTCAACCGTATTTAATTTATTACTAATTTCAGTATCTTTTTTTGTTAACGATTCAATCGAAGTTTTAAATCCATTAGAATCTTGCTCAAACTGAGTTACTTTCTTATCGATTTCACCTTGTTTATTTTGCACATTAGAAATTGTACGGCTGACACCTTGTAAACCTTCCTGTACTTTGTTAAATTGTCCTGTAGCTTGATTCTGTGCCTCTTGAACCTTTTGATTTAACTCTGTTTTTGTGGTTTCAATATCTTTATTAACCTGATCTAATGTTTCTTTTTTTACAGATTCAACATCAGGTACAACCGATTCCCACGCTGTACCTGTCCATATTTTTAAAATACCAGGCTTTCCGTTACTAATATCACGCCAAAGTGTCTTAAAACGTTTAAGACCTGTTGTTGGTGGATTCTTGGATTCTATAATTTCAACGGTATTATTTTTAATATTCTCTTGTACTTTTTCAGCTAGTGTTTTTGCTGCTTCTGACTCCCTCTTTGCATTACTAGCGGTTTCGTTAGCTTCGTTCACTAGTTTATCTAGCTGGTCTATCATTTCTTGTTTATTGCCAAGGGAACTAAGAATACGATTGTAAATTTTTCTTAATTCCTCATTTTGATTAGCTATCTCACGATAATCTCCGAATTCATATTTATCTTGTGTTGGATCTGTAAAAGATTCATCTCCAGCTATTACTCGCGCTTCAAGATATAATGCTGGTGTAAACCCTGTATCTTTAATTTTGATCGTGTCGCCTTCGTTAATCAATTCATGTTCTAGGCCGAAAATACGACCAATCGATTGTGCTTCCACTTCATAAGAAATTGAAGAATTGACACGCTTTTTCAATTCTATTTCCATAAGCGTCAGTAAACGTTTTGGAGTCATGTCTAATTCTTCTGTTTCTGGTGTATAAAAACCAAATTTATGTTGTCCGTGTTCATTCCATCTTTGAAACGCATCTGCATCTACGATATAGGGTAGACCTTTATTAATGCTTTCAATAGTGATTACTTTGTCACCTTCACCTTTTACAAATCCAACTAAAGCAGAGCAAATATTACGTGTATGTTCAATTCGCGTAACACCGACTAAATCTTTTCCTAATTCTATTTCTTTGCCTGTATCATGACCACGTTTTTGAATCATATCTACATACCAACCGATGATTCTTGAACCTTTAATCTCAACACGATATCGAATCTCCAGTTTAAATAAAGATGCAATCTTCTTTAAAAAGGTGAGTGGGTCAATATATTCATCGATGGTCATTGTATGAAATCCAGCATATTCAGTAATTCCGCGTTGCCACTTCATACCTAAGAGTGCTAAATCAATAAACTCATTAACCGTCTTACTCTCTATCCGGTGTGGTTTTATAATCCCTGATTTCGCAATTTGAATCCAAGCTCCTGAAGCATATGTGGTAATAGATCGTGTATCGGAATTTTTTTCAGTCTCTGTAATAACATATGGTACGATTCTTCCATCGCGAACTTCTTTCAAAACAAGATTCTGTTGTTGTAACGTAACTGCATGGTCCGTTCCATCAAAAGCGGTGAAATCCAACATGTCAACATTATTTTTAAGTTCCCAATGCCGTTTGTCATCCCAATAGTCCTCTGGCTGGATAGCTGCGACGATTTGATCCGTTTTAAAATCCACAACATGCAAAATCCCGCTTGGTGTTCTCATCTATATCTCTCCCTATAACTGATTGTTGCATCTACATCAGGTGGCATTATATCGATACGATTTTCACCACGTATTACGATGGGGAAATTACTAAAGATTTCTTTTATATTGATTGCGTTCTCTCCGTTGATTGTAACAAGGCTTTTCTCAGTATCAATAACAATTTTATCTCCAGTATCGAAAATATATGGTTTTGTATTAGATGGGACTTTGTTTACCTTCCAAATTTTTAAATCATCAATTTGTATTTCGTTAACAGGCTGGTGATTATCCCACTTACAAATTGCGATCATAACTTGTGCAATTTTACGTTCTGTCATCGGATTTCCTGTTTCATCAATCCAACGTTCTACAAGCGAAGCGCCATCTTTTTCTGTACCATCTATAAACTTAGCCACATATACAGACCACACCTTACCCCGCCTAGCGATACGCAAACGCCCTCGGAATTGATTAAATGTAGTTGAATAATATCCACTTGTATCAACTAATTTCCGAAAACTATTGGGTGTTCCGCTATTCCCAATTTTCATATGTGCCCTTGTAATTTCAGCAGTTGCATATAGATCATTCATATTGATGCGAGTTACCAGATTACCCGTCTCATCTAAAAGGAGAACTTCAACTCGTCCCATTTCACCTATGTTTTTGGACTTTAAAGTCATCCATGCCTCCATTTCAAAGTCTTGTAATGGTCCGCCTGGAATGTTTTTCTTGGCTATAGCACCGTAGAACCCTACCTCTTTTCCGTAATCTTCGCAATATAGTGCATAACCACCCCTCGACTTAAAACTACCTGTCCCTTTCATATCATCGAATTGTCCTGTAACAGGTGTCCATCCTATAGGAGTAGACATTTCATCCCACATGACTCTTTCTCGTTCTTGTACCGTAGTTTCTTCCACAGTCAGAGGATAGCCTATTCTGAAATAATCACGATTATGCGGATACTCTCCAAACCATACATCTAAAAAGGTACTTGGTTTTTCCACTGTCATTTCAATTAGTGCTGGAGCTTCTACGCTTCCTTTATTCGTCAAATAAGAAGTTGTTTCTGTAGACCACTCTTGTGTAAATTTGTGAGTATTTGTTTTCCC
Organism: Bacillus sp. CH140a_4T; assembly: GCF_008923725.1. Taxonomy (GTDB): domain Bacteria; phylum Bacillota; class Bacilli; order Bacillales; family Bacillaceae_G; genus Bacillus_A. Next base: position 18,738 of record NZ_WBPF01000005.1, on the reverse strand, counting down.
TAATTTATAAGGCATAGGACAAACAAAAGTAATAATACCCCTACCCCTATTGACTATTTCGTCCAAATCGACAGAGCCATCAATTAATGCTAAATAAGTCCTGTCTAACTCATCATCAAAAATAAGTTCAGCGGGTTGCTCTGTATATAACCAATCCGCTAAATCTTCTTTTAACTTTTGTAAATCTGCCATATCTTTTTTCGCTTTAATAACAAGAGGAACGTCAATACGACGTTCCTCCGTTTCTGTATTAAGTAAAAGAGCCCCTGCTCGATGAGGGACTCTTACTAATCTTCTTTTTACTGGAGCCCATGAAGGACGTTTTCTTCCAACTAGCATTTGAATATAATCTTTTCTAATATTATTAAAAGTGAAACTGAGTTTCCCCAACGTGCTCACCACCCTTAAAATTCTTCTCTTCTTTTTTGTTCACGATCTTGAAGCTTTGTAGTATAGGTGTAACTTCCATTTGCAAGCTCTTTTCCATCTAAAACATTGGTCATGTTTACGGTTAAATTCAGTTCTTGTTCTCCACCCGGTCTATTGGGGAATATTGTTTTTGCCATAGATGGATTGCTATTAGATAATTGCGGTTGCGCATATCCGTTGAAGTCGCTAAATGTATTACGTGGGATACTATATTGATTCGTTTGGAATCCGAAATCAAAAACAGACGGCATGTTCCCCATTTGTTTCTTAACGGTTCCAACTACATTTTTGGCTGCATCGACAACAAACCGTTTCCCTTTATCCATACCAACGCCAACACCTTCTGGAACCGCACTACCAACTGGAATCATCACTTTAGATGGACTGTTAATCTCTAGCGCTCCGGAAATAGTCTTTTTAATCTCTCCTGCAATTTCTTTCGCTTTACTATACAAGCCTCCCGTTGCACTATCTAATCCTGTTTCAAGGCCTTCTATAATTGATTTACCGATGGAACTTAGATTTATAGAACTGAAAAATTTTTCAACTGTATTCCATTTTTCCTCAATACCATTCTTTATTTCTTGCATTTTATCTGTAACAGCTTTTTTCTTTTCTTCAAATTTCCTTGAAACTGTATTTTTTATTTCCTCTACCTTATTGCTTGCAGAGGTTTTCATATCTTCATATTTATTGGTAACATCTGACCACATTTCTTTCATTTTTCGGACAACATCGTCTTTCATAACTTGATATTTAGATTTTACTTGTCCAGTCTCCCAATCTACTTGATTTGCATGTTCACCAGCTTGCGCTTTTGCTTCACTTACAATTTCTTGATGTTTATCTTTTGCAGTAGAAACTGTACTATCATACTGGCGTTTTGCCTCTGCAATGATTGCGTTCGCTTCATCAGCAGTAATGGTTTTATTTTCATCGCGCTGACGAATTGCCTCTGCAATTTTTTCATCACGAGTCTTTTTCGCATCTTCAATAACTTTATCCCTTGCTTTGGCGCTATTCTCTACAACTTCCGCTGCCTGTCTAGCTGAAATTTCACTAGCTTGCACTCGCATATTTTCAAGAATAACCTTTTGTTCCATTTGATTTTTAGACATATGCTCTACAGCAACTCTGTCCATTTCATCCTGTAATGCCTGTAAAGAAATACGTTCGGATGTTGTTAATTCTCTATTTTCCCTAGCTGCCGTTTGTAGGATTTCTTTAATTTTATTTTCTTTTTCTTGGGTTTTTAATTTTTCTTGTTCGTAATGTTGATTCATTTGTTCAATCCGCTTATTTTCTTCTTCCGCGGTTAATACATAAGAATCCGCAAAGAACTTTTTAAGTCCTTCAATTTCCTTTTGTTGTCTTGCATTTGTTTTTTCGATAATGTTGTTAGCTAATTTGTCATACTGCCCAATTAGCTTTTGCGACTGTTCTTCTGTTATTACTTGATGGTTTAGTCTAATTTCAGTTAACTTTTGTCTAATACCATCAGATAGCTTGAAATACTCACTAAGAACTTTCTTTGTGGAGGAACTAACTTTTCCTTCTGTATTCGTAGCAAAGCGATCTACTGAAGCGATACTATCTTCAGTTGCTTTTTGATATGCTTTATATGCAACAACTCCAGTTCCGATAAGAGCAGCTGCTATCAATCCGACCGGACCAAGTAATAAACTTATTGCACCACCTAAGAATCCAACTGCAGCACTAGCAAGACCTGCAGCACCACCAACAATTCCTAATGATGTTGCTAATGCTCCAATCCCTGACATGATCATTCCAACCGCTGCTAAAACTACACCTATTGCTGTAGCCACCGCTGTTAATACAAGAACAATACCAGCGGTAATTGAAATAGCTTTTTGTACCGGACCTGGCAATGCGTTAAATCCATCCACAAGCTTTTGCAATCCCGCAACAAAAGCACTAATCACAGGGGCAAGCGCGTCACCAATTGTCTTTTTCATTGTATCGAATGCTCCACTCAATTGTTCAATACGACCTTTCAAAGTGTTCATTTTCGTATTAGCGGTTTCTAAAGCAGTTACTTTAGACATCTCACTATACATCTTATTTACACCTTGTGCGCTTTCATTAAACAAAATTGTCGCACCGCGAACTGCATCCGAACCAAATAACGTTTCTAAAGCCATGCTTCGTTGTTGATCTGTTAAATCTTTCATGGATTCATGAAGAATTCCTGATATATTCTCTAAACTTTGGATTTTCCCTTGTTGATCGTAAAATTTTGATGATAAGAAAGCTGAACTCGTAGCTAATTCACGGAATGTAGTTTCACATTTATCATTCCACTTCTTAACTCCTTCTGTTTTCATTACATATTTTTCTAAAGCAACTTCTATATCCCCTACATTTCTGGAGGCTGGTTGGATGCCGTTTTTAACCAAGAAATCAAAACCAGCTTGTGCATTGTATGTGATTAAACCCAAATCTTTCATTTTGTTATACGCTTCCTTAGTTGATGGATTTAACCTCATAAGCATAGTTTTCAACGAAGTACCTGCATCCGAACCTTTTAAACCATTTTGAGCGAATACCGCTAAAGCTGTTGATGTATCTTTAAATGTCATACCTGCTCCTGCTGCAACTGCTGCAACTGCTGATAAACCGTATTTCAGTTCATGTACATCAGTCGCTGATGCGTTAGCTGCACCTGCAAGTAAGTTAGCTGCATCCGTAACGCTTAAACCATCCTTTTTAAATGCATTTAAGGCGGTTGAAGCGATTTCTGCTGCTTCTCCTAACTCTAGTTCTCCAGCAGCCGCTAAGTTTAGAGCTCCCTCTAATCCGCCATTAATGATATCCGTTAAGCCAACACCAGCTTTTATTAATTCTTCAATTCCTTTTCCGGCTTCTACAGAAGAATATTTCGTATCTTCCCCATATTTAACAGCTAATTCGGAGAGCTTACTCATTTCTTGTCCTGTCGCACCAGATACCGCTTTTATGTTAGCCATCTGTTGTTCAAAGTTCATAGATTCTTCCACAGCTGATTTTAAACCTCGACCAATTGCATAAGTCATACCACCAAATACCATGCCGATCTGCATTCCGGCATTTTGCAAATGATTACCTAATGTCTCCATACGATTACCGAAGTTCAATAGACGATTGCCTTGCTGTTCTAATTCACGATTTGACTGCTGTAATCCAGTTTCAAATCGATTAAGTTCAGCTGTTGCCCGATGAATTTGTTCAGCGTATCTTTGTGCTGATTGACTCGCTTCGCCTTCTTCTGTTTTAGCGCGATTATAGGCTTGTTGAAGTTCCCTAATCTTCTCTTTTTGTTTATCTACCGTACGAGATAAAACATCAACTTTAGCTCTTGTTTGTTCAGTCGCATTAGAAAAACCGCCCATGCCTGCTGTAATAGACTGAAATTCAGCCTGTAGGGATTTTAAAGAATTATTTAATTTATCCATCCCTTTTTGTTCAGCCTGCTTATTTACTTGCTTTAATTCATTTTCAAATCTATTTAAATCAGCAACAGCTTTATTAACTTGTGAAGCGTATCGCTGAGTTGCTGCATCATTCTCACCTAATTTAGCCTTATTTTGATCATATGCTTGCCGTAACGCTTTAACTTTCTCTTTTTGTGCGTCAATGAGCCTACTTAGAGTATCCATTTTCGCTTGTGTTTGTTGGCTAGCACTAGCGAAACCGCCCATCCCTGTACTTACAGATTTCAATTCGCTCTGTAGTGTCCTTACCGCACGTCCTGAATTTGCTATACCTTGACGGAAATTCACATTATCAAGGGAAAGCTTAACTACTAAATTATCCATTTCATTTGCCAATGTCTCACCCCCTCGTTAGATAATGTTTTCAGCTGGAACTTCTATTTCATTTGAATTTTGATTTTCACTATTTGAATTACCTTGTTCACGATACTTTCCATTTAGCCTTAAATAATGCCAAATATCCATTTCGTTATCGATATGATGATGTTTATATCCTTGACGTAATAAAGAGAGGTAGAGCTCGTCCATAAACTCACTGAACGTTATCCCTCCCCCCTCTACGCGTTTGGGTTTTCTTCTTCTCCAGTTCCAGGTGTACCACTAGCTGCTTCCACAGTTTCATTGATAACAGTGTTAATTACCTCTGAAGTTGTCGATAAAAACTTACGAGCATCCACACCATCCCAATATTGATCTAATGTAAATTGTTCATCGAAAACATTCACTACAAATTGAACCATTTTATCCATATCCTCTGGACCAGGATTATTTGGAATATCAGCAAGCTCAGGTGCTTGACGGATTAAACGAGCTGGAATGAACCCCGGTAAATTAAAAGTTTTCTTTTCCTTATTGATTCGTAATGTTAGTTTCATAGTTTATTCCTCCTTAGTTAATAAAAAAAAGAGAGAGCTTTTGCTCCCTCTTATTGACCTGATGGTGGTTGATTAACTGCTTTTTCGTATACCTTTTTAAACCAATTATCTCCGATAGCTTTTGTAAATGTAGGTTCATCAGCATCAGCCGTGAATTTTGGTCTATCATCAAAATCACGCTCAATGAATGATCCTTTAAGTTTTGTTGTTTGGAAGTTAGGCTTGTCTTTTTTCGTTTCAGCTTCTTCTTCCTCTTGTGAAAGTTTTCCTTTAAGTAACCAAACATAACGATACTTACCGTTAGCCTTTAAAAAACGGTATCCAATCGCTAAATATGGTTTTTCCCCCTCTCGTTTCTCGTCTAATACACCATCCTTAACTTCTGGATATCCTTCAATATCTGCTTTCGTGGATAGTGAAAGTCCTCGAACTTCAATTTCAACCTCGACTTCACCGTCAGACTCAGCGATTTCTGATTTCTTGTTATCGCTCCACATAATCTCAGAAGCTACCTTTTTAGATGTTTTAACCTTTACGGCACCTTCCATTTTCTTCACGTCTGAATACGAAACTCCTGTCGCATCATCTTTTAATATTTTTGAATATACAAGACTATCTACACCGACAGTCGAACTAATTGTAACAATCTCTCCAGCCATCTATAACTCCACTCCTTTCGCGAATCGCATCGCGTAATGATAAATTTGTGTATCATCTTCATATAGATCAGCAACCGCATAACGTGAGAAACCAATACTTTTCATGACTTCATTCACTTTTTTATGGATTGCTGTTGTACTACCTTTTGACCAAATATCGATTTGGAATAAGATTTCACTTTCAATTTCTTCATTATCCGCAAAGCCATCTGGCCTATTGTCTAATTCAAAAAATGTAATCCGTGGAAACTCTTCTGCATTTTTGGCTTTACGATAATAAACACGCTTGCCACCCAATAAAGAAACAAGCTCCTGATTATTCTCAAGAACTTGTAAAATATCCGGGCGTAAATTTATCACAGGTTTAGCCTCATTTCATTTTTTAAAATATCTGTCATAGCACGAACTGCGGCTTCCTTTGAAGAATTGAAGCCAGGTTCTATAAATGGTTCAGCTGGCATTTTTGACGTCCCCCATTCATGAAACTTTAAATAGAACCATGGGGAACGATCTGCTTTATCGATTCCGATTTTAACTGTTTTAATACCACCTTCAAGTTTAGCTTTCGTAACTTTTATATGATCAGCACCATGTTGGCCAGTACGCCACGGTTCACTTTTAGACGGTTTCTTAGGACTATCACTTCTTGGTGCTCGTTCGGCAATCGCTTTTCGAATAGGTTCGCCACCTGCTGCAAGAGCTTTATCTTCAATCTTTTCTCCACGTAATCCCATTTGTTCTAATTCGGAGACTAAACGATCAAATCCTAAGAAATCAACACCATTAGCCATTCATTCCACCACACTTCCACATGATTGATAACGTGTGTTTTTCAGTTGGAATAACTGAAACAATGTCATAAATCGTGGTCTTATATTTGATTTTCATATCTGCATTCATACCGCCACGGTATCGAATTTCTGTTTCACCTTGCACTTCACTGTTGGCTGCGGCTGCTTCAAAGTACTTTCTTCCCTTTAAAAAAATGAAGGAGCCCCATACAGTGAAAGAGTCTTTATAACCATCTATTGGTTCACCATCCGGGCCCTTCGCATCCTCATCTTTTATTTGAAATACAAGACGTTTATCTAATTTACCTGGATTCATGTGGAATCACCTACGCAATATTGCAATTGAACTAATATTGACTGCAAACTAAATGCTAATTGTTCAGCTTTCCCAACTGCTTCACGGTTTTCATACCAATGAGCAATTAAAATACGAGCCGCTAATTTAGCAAGCTCGCTCTTTAAATCTACATTTTTACTTGTTGCATTCTTAATATATATTTCAGCTGCTGTTATAAAGGATGAAATGAGGGAGTCCTCCTCATCGCCATCCACACGAAGATACTCTTTAGCTTCCTCTAATTTCAGTACCAAGAAGGACACCTCCTATATCATTAAGCTCCAGGTTTCGCCACAACTGTAATTTGTCCATACACAACCGCTTCTGAATCCCAAAGCGTAACGTCTTCACGTTCGATTGCTCGGAACTCAGAAGTATTTGATCTCCATGCGTTTCCACCTTCTTTAGTCATATCGATAGATAATTGTTTTCTATCCCAAAGAACAATCGCTTCTTTCAAATCCCCAACAATGAATGGTGCTTTTCCGTCTTTATCTGTAGCAATTGTCTTATTGGATAAAACAATAACTGGTTTTCCTGACAATAACTTACGAGTTGGATTTGTTGGGTCTGGTTGAAGTAGCGGACGGCCATCCTTATCTTCTATTTGATCTAAGTAATTGAATCCATCTTGGTTTGTAAAAATGTTTGCTACAGCCGAAAAAGCTGGATCTAATGTGACATTTAATGCGGTTTTAATTCCTTTATAATCCTTAAAATCAACCTTTGTTAACTTGTTAACTTCTTGCAAAATTAAATAGTTACGAGTTGCAATGGATTTTTTCGCGATCCATTGACGTAAATAACTTTCTAAAGCTTGATCTGTATCATCTAACAAGTCATTTGGTACTGGTAAGAATCCAGCGTAATCTTCAATAGCATAAGATAAACGATCAAATTGTGGTGAAGCAATTTCCTGCATCGCATTTGGATTTCCATACTCAGATAGTGGAGCAAAAGGTGTAGATGCTGCACGTTTTTCTAATGTACGAGATCCTTTATTTGTTGAAACAGGTTGTACACTTACATATTGCTCTAAGCTATCAACCGTTTGTTTTAGCTGATTAATTGTTGTAGTAATATCCTCAGGGACGATATAACCGCCATCCTTGCCCGTATTCTCTGATAAGGATGCTTTATATTCCTGCATAACACTTATTTCATCATGGCTTAATGCTTGGCCACGTAAAGCTTTCATAAATACTTCTTTATACGATGTATCTTCATTTTGAACTGATGCTGGAGGTAACACTCCAGTTTGTGCATTCACAGGATCAGGCACTTGGATTTGCTTCATTGCTAGATAATTATCTAGTTCATTTTTTGCGTTTTTCGCTTCCTCAATTTTCGCTTTTGCATCTTCATATTTACCGCTATTGTTAAACTCTTCTGCTTTTGCTTTTAAATCAGCGACTTTCTGACGTAATTCTTGTTCATGTTTATCCATTCGGTATTTCCTCCTTATTTTTGGCACAAAAAATAGACCTATAGTTCTAACAGGTCTAGTGCATTTTGAATTTTTAATTGTTCATTCTTCGGAAAAGAAGGCGCTTTTGCTACTATTTTACTTGGTGTTTTTTGATATTTATCAAAGTAATCACTCATACATGCTGCGACTTCTTTTGCTTCCACAACTTCGATGTTGAAGTATTTTTCAGCTTGTTCACCACTTAACCAGGTCTCTGCATCTACTAATTGCTGTATTTCTTCAATTTCAATACCTTCTTTTAAGTTTTCCTTATATACATTCATAATTCCAGACTCAATGTTATCCAGGTCTTCTGCTGCTTTTCGGAAATCTATTGCATTTCCAGCTGCATATGTCCAAGGCTTATGAATCATTAAGAAAGCATTAGAAGGGACAACAACACGATCACCTGCCAGGGCGATTACTGAAGCGATGGAAGCTGCAACGCCATCTACATAAACAGTTTTTTGGGCCTTATTGCGCTTTAACATATTATAAATAGCTAAACCAGCGAACACTGAACCCCCACCGCTATTTACATAAATATTAAGGTTACTTTTATCATCCAATTGACCCAAAATGTTTTTTACATCATCAGGCATAATGTCAGAATCATCCCATTTCCAACCTGTATTATTTATGATGTCACCATAGATAAATAGGTCCGCTGAAGAATCCGTTTGATTTTTAATAGTAAACACGTCTTTAATTGCCCTCACCTCCTTTCAGCGACGAACCTCCACTAGCTTTCGCTAATTGGTATTCATCCGCAATCTCAATAGATACATGATTTAAATCGACTCGGCTCTTATCACCTAGTTCACCAATACCATCCATATCTTCAAGTTCTAAAACTTTATTAATAGAAAATACACCTCTATCTAACATAATGTTATAGAACTCGGCTCTTGATTTTTGATCTGCTCTTAATAAGCTTGCTAAATTAAATTTTAGATAGTAACGCTTTTGCTCATTAAATGAGAATGTTTTATAAGAAAACTCTTCTTCATACTGAATAAGTATCGGACTCAATGTATTTTGAATAAAATCCAATGCCTGTTGCTCAATGTTTGAGAATGTAGCACGATCTAACTCATTAATCATGTGCAATGGAATATTAAAGATGTTTGCAATCTCAGCTTTATCGAACTTCATACCTTCAATAAATTGAGCATCTTTCAATGGCATTCCCACCTTCTCAAATTCTAAACCAGCATCTAAAATTGCAATTCTTTGAGCATTATTTAAACCTGTATTTGCTTCTTCCCAAGAATCACGAAGTACATCTTTCGCTTCTTTACCAAGTGCTTGTTGAGTTTTTAATATTCCACTATGAGCTGCACCGTTTGTAAAAAACTTACCTTTAAACTTTTGTGCCGCCTGTGAGCTACCTATAGACTCTCTTGCAATTTGAATAGGCGGTTTTCCTTTTAGCCCATCAGTGGACAATGTAGTAAGATGAATGATATCATCATCAGGTATTTTTACAGGTGTACCGTCCGGTAAACTAGTGAAATACCATAATTTATTTGTCTTTAAGTCCACAGTTGGAGTTGTGACAGCTGGATTCAATGCCCATAATTCTTTTGGTCTGCCATCCACACCCCAATGGATATTGATATAAGCATTTCCCCATGTATTACGATGCGTTTCGATTAAATGTTTGAATTTAAACGGACTTTGATACGGATTTGGACGTTTTTCTAAAACAATCGACACTTGATGCAGCTTATCTCGTTCTCTTCCCTTTGATGTTTTTCTAAAAACCTGAAAAGGAAGCATTGCAACACTATTTGCAAGGATGTTAATGCATCGATACACTGTCGGAACGCCTAAAGATGACTCAACCGTTACCTTTTCACCGCTTGCGGCCTGATAACCAAATATACTTTTAAACCAAGGTGATGGATTTTTTAAATCTGTCATATCTTGATTCTTAAATAACTGTCGAAAAATCAAAAGTTTCACCTCCTTTCTATCTTCTTATCATTACCACCCCCAACATTGTGAGAATAAGTCCTAATAGATACCAGCCGTAAATTGGATTAATAAAAAAAGTCGTCCCAACAATGATGGACAACCCCGAAATAAGTAAAATATCTTCTAAAATACTAATAAAAAACAATAAAAAACGCATGTAATTCCTCCTAAAATGAGAAATCTTGACTTAAGATATATGAATTTAAGTCCATCTCACCAGAATTGAGGATACAACGAACATGTGAGTTTATTACAGCCGCAATCGGATCAATTCTTTCTGTTGCTTTTGACTTGTCTAACATAATGTTTTCATTAGCATCCTGCCTCGTTATAGCATTACTAGTTGCCCAATTTAATACAGGGTTGTTATTGTGGATGACTTTCTTTAGATACACTTGTTCTCTAAAATCTTTTGTAGGGCCTGATAAAGTCGCCATTCCTTGGCGTATCTCTATCATCGTATATCCTTCAGCTTCCATATCTTGCATAAACTGTGTTGCATTCCATGGATCAGCACATATTTCTTTAATTTTGAACTTATTCTTTTTCTCCATGTTTCTAATATGTGTTTTGATAAATTCATAATCAACTACTGCACCAGGCGTTGTCGTGATCCATTTTTGTTGTACCCACAGATCATAAGGAACTTTATCCGTTTGTCTCTTCTCAGTTAACGTATCTTCCGGCATAAAGCTATGACTTAAAACAATATACTTATCATCCTTCTTGAACTCAAATGAAATGCTCGTTAAGTCGATTTTGGCGGATAAGTCGACTCCTACTGTACATTCCAAACCTTTTAATTCAGATAATTCAACAGTTCCATCGCAATCTTTCCACTTTTTCATATCCATGTAGCCGTTTTCCTTCATATCAACCCATCGATTCATATTTTTAGTAAGGAAATTCCGCATTTTCTCTGGCACATCTAATGCTGATTGTAACTCTCCTTTTAAAAAAGAGCACCCTTCTTCATAACTACATAAAATAGGATTTGCCTTCTCCCATACATTTTGGTTTGTAATTTCATCATCCTTATCTAATTCATTGACCATTACAAAGTATTCTTCATTTTCAATATCAATATTTGAATCTAGAATCTTAGAAACATATTGATATTCCACACGATAGCAAGGGTTACTCAAATTAAATCCTGCTGTCGTAATAATCATCATTAATGGATTAGGACGAGCTCCCGAACCAGATACAAGAACATCATATATTTCAGAAGTAGGATGTGCATGGTATTCATCGATAATACCGCACTGAACATTCAATCCATCACCAGATTTACCAGCATCTTTTGAAAGTGCGGAAATAAAAGAATTTGTCTTTAAGTGTTCAATTTTCCCATAAGCAATATTAAATTTATCTTTTAGATCGTCACATCCATTCATTTGGGCCTTAATCTCATTCCAAACAATTTTACTTTGCTCTGTTTTTGTGGCACCAACATATACTTCAGACATATTCTCACCAAGGGCCATTGCTTCATATGAGCCAACGCACGCTAAAGATTGTGACTTTGCATTTTTACGTCCTACTTGCCAATACGCTTTTTTGAATCTTCTTAAGCCTGTATTTCGGTGAACCCATCCATAAATATTACTAAAAACAAAGATTTGTATAGAATGCGGTTCAATTCTTTGTCCAGCCAGTTTCCCTTTTGTATGTTTAAATAAAGACATCCATTTTAAAAAACGAAGTGCCTTTTCTTCATTGAAAACATAAGGGAAATCTTCAGAACCTTCACGCTCAATATCTCTTAAAAATCGTTTGCACGCTTGTTTATGTTTCTGACAGGCAATGACCTCACCACTTAGTACATCATCACAATAGTCCAACATCCATTGTCTAATCATGTTATACGTCAAACTCCTTTTCTACGTTAGTTTTCGGACCTTGTTTTATATTTGGAATTACAATTTTTGCTCTTGCACTTGGTGTAAGACCAAACTCAACAGCCAAAGCCTTCATTTGCTCATGTAATTGCTTCTTCTTTGTAAGTAATGGATGTGGCACTTTATTGGTTTCAGCCGCTTTATTGGTATACTCAACAAGTAGTCCTTCTTCTCGAATAATCTTGGTGCATTCAACATAGTCAGAAAAAGCATCACAATAAGTTGCTAGTGCATTCACATCTATGTTTGTAATGACATCCAACTCTAATAATTCACCTGCAATTCGTTTGAACTCTCTCTTAGCAACTGAATCTAACCATGTGGGTGGTTTTACTTTATCCTTTTTTGCTTGTAACTTTTTTTCAGCCGCTAACCTTTGATCGATTTCTTCTTTTGTTAGTCGACTTGTATTTCCTTCTAATAAATGTAGATGAATCGGTTTAGCTTTTCTTCCTATGAGAACCACCTCCTTCAGCCGAACCCCCTTTTATGGAATAAAACGAAATTTTTGCACAGAAAGCTAGGCGGCGGTCTCCAGGGATTCGCCTTTTGCTTTTTTAAGGTGGGGGGTTGTTTATGAAGTTTTTCTTTCGAATTATTTTTTGTTTTTCTTTTCATCTTCTTTTGTTTTCTTATTATGGCAAGCATGACAAAGTGTTTGTAAATTATATGGTTCTAATCGTTTTGACCAATCAACACGAATAGGTATGATGTGATCGACTACATCACCTATCTTAATGATGTCCTTGCTTCTACATTGAACACATAGACCATGATCTCTACGATAAATAAGCTCACGCATATCCTTCCACAGTCTTGAGTTGTAGAATGAACGTGAGCTTTTGTTTCGAATATGTTTGTCATAATATCTTACGGTTTCTTTTTCCTTTTCGATATGCTTAGCGCAATACTTATCCCGTGTTAGTTCGTTGCAACCTAACGACTTGCACGGCTTAAATGGTTTACTTGGCACCTTCCATTCTCTTTCTTAACCGTTTCATTTCATCCTCGATAGCAAGGTTCTTCTTGTTAATACGCTCATGACACTTTGCAATGTCAGCTTGATGCTTACGAATCTTATCGTTCACATATGCTGCAACATGTTCATGGCCGCAATGATGACAAATAAAGAAACACTTCTCAATACGATTAGGAAGTTGTGTTACTTGTGGTTGCATGTCGTAATCTTTATTACAGTTCGAACAATAGACTTGCACCTACCCTCACTCCTTTAGAAAGAATATTCTGATTATATATTTACAAATAAATACAAGTTGTTATAATGAAATTAACATTGCCATCTGGAAAAGTAATTCGCCCCCCAAGCGAGTTCCTTTTCCTTTTTTTATGGCTACTTTTCCAAGAATTCATCTACCGTTTTACCAAGCAAACTAATCATAGCTTCTCTCTTTTGCTTTGGTGTTGTATTATCTTGCATCTCGTCAAATATAGGAATTGCATTTTCTAATTTCTTTTTATCGATACGCTCATTTACAAGATCTGTTCCTAACATTGAAATGAATGTTCCAATCACAATGGCTTGTTCTTGTTTAGTTAGTTTCATTAGCTATCTCCCCCTGCATTTCCTTAACATGTTCTTGAAGCTATTTCCCTTTCTGTTTCCGTAATTCTCGTAACACCTTCAGCTATTTTCCTTCCGTTTATTAGAACAGGAACATCTATTCTAATCACATCATTCTTTTTAGTGAATTTTCCCATAACCTTTTCTAGCTTCTCTAATGCTTCCGCGCATTCATTTGCAGCTTCTGTTACTTCCTTAATCTCTTCCAATGCTTCATTTGTATCAGCAGTTACTTCAATAATTAATTTGTTATTAGCCATTTTGTTTTTCCCCCTTTTGAAAAGCTAACTCTCTAGATAATCTTCTCGTTTCTTCTACATCTATAGATTTGCATTTCAGACAAGCTACATAAATGCCATCATCACCTGGAATACGAATATTAGTCCACTCGTGCTCACATTGATTATCCATCATTCATCCTCCTCCAAAATAAAAAGCACCCGAATGGATGCTTTAAGAACAATTATTTATTTACAATCAAATTACGGTATGTGAAGTTTTATTCTTCTCTCAGCCAACAACCACGACAGACACCATCGGAAAACTTATCAGGTTCTCCTAATTCTGTCTACCTAGGATGTTGTTAGCTCAAAGAAGAGCAAAAGCTCTCCTTTATATTAACGGTACATTCAATCTTTACCATCTGCTGGTTTCGGATTTTAGCTTGCCGCCAATATGGGTCGTTTAGAAATTTTGAAACAACATAGTGAGTTGTGTTTTCCGCCACTTCTCACAATACAAATATATCACGTGAACTCCAAAACAACCGGCACATTTCCTGCCAAAAAGCGGTCACGACTCTGCCACTTATTTTTATATCCTTCTCTCATGTATTTTCTCTTAATGACTTACCCATATCTTATATTGTGTGTAACTGACCTCTTTGCTGAATCCCTTGGTATCATTGATTTTATTTCACTTTCTCTTTTGAGTTACACAGTACGAAATTTATGAGTAACTGTATAGAATTAAAAAGAAAAAGCAATGCTTAGATTTTAAACCTAGTCATTGCTTTATCCATTGCATCTTGGTTTACACCTATATAACGTAACGTGACCTTCTCTGACGAGTGATTGAATATCTCCATGAGTAATGCTATGTTTTTCGTTTGCATGTACATATGATAGCCGTACGTCTTTCTCAACGTATGTGTTCCTATTTCGTCTAGTCCAAACACTGCCGCTGCTCCACTTAATATCTTATATGCCATGCTACGACCAATTGGACGATTCCCACCTTGTCTACTTTGTAATAAATACTCATTGTCTTCTCTTTCTTCAATAAACCATTTAAGTTCTCTTTTAAGAGATGCAGTAATTTGTATTCGTTTCTGCTTCCCTGTTTTCTTTTCCCTCATAGATATATGACTGCCCTTAACATCTCCTACCTTCAGTTTCAAAATATCTGAGATTCTAAGACCTGTATTAATGCCCATAATGAAGAGAATGTAGTTACGTAAGCTCTTTCCCTTAAAATACTCTTTAAGCTGCTGTATTTGCTCTGGATCACGTATCGGTTGAACAAAGTTCATTATTCATTACCTCCCATTTCTTCTGTCTCGTAAACTTCTAATCCAAGCGCAAAAGCGAGTTTATAAAATGCTTTAGATTTCCAACGTCTATAAGTACGCTCTGACATCCCTATCTCGTTATAGACCATGTAATCACACACGTCCTCATCTTCTAAATAACGTTTATAAATGATGTCTCTCTGAATAGTTCCTGTCCGTCCGTTCCCTAATCGATTTAAAAACTGATCAATACGTACTGACATTCTTTCAAGCCACTCTTCTCGTTTACTTTGTTGAATATTTGCTATAGCAACATCTTCTAATGGTTTTCCAACTGTATGTGTAGGACCGTGCTCACGTATTTCATAAGAAGGAGTGACTTTCATTTCTTTACGCATCATCCCAAATTGTCTATGTATACGTACGCTTTCCAACACACCTTCTAATTCCTCCTGTGTTGCTGTTCTATCGATTTTTGGTAAGAAAGATAATTGTTTAGTCATGTAAGACCACTCCTTTTTATTTTCAAATTACTTTTGTCTTAAAGCTCCGCGTCTACGTTCATAACGTGGGCCATGAATTCCCATTAAACCTTCAATGTCACGAGTACTTAACTTCTCTTTTCGCTTTTTCTTAGTTTTCTTTTTCGTTTGATTCGATTGTTTTTTCCACTCGCGTAATTGGTCCTTTAGTGCCTTCATATTTCCCCATCTCCCTTTTCAAAATAAAAAGGACACCTATTCCTAAAACAGCTTTAATTGCTGTTCTAAAAATTGGTGTCCTCTAGTTTTCTAGCCGGACGACATTCAATTTTCATTTATTTGATAATACCTGCTTGTACAAAAATGTTTCTCCAAGCTTTATTAACTTGGTACTTCTCTACATCTTTCGCACGACGAGTAATAGCTTTTCTAATTTTTCTTTTCTTCAAAGCTTTCATTCTCCCGACCTCACTTTATTAACCCCAAAGAAATGAGGTGGTTTTTATGAAAAGCATGAATAAATGGGTACTAGCTATTAGCTACTTTTTTGTTTTAACACTCGTTCTCCATTTATCGTTTAAAATGTTGATTTTAACTGCTATGGATCCTACTGGCTTTCCAACTTCACGATTTCTCATTGGACTGTTAACTTTAGTATGCGGCGGTTGTTTATTAGGTTTTGGAGCTAGAAAATATATTTTTTCCTCTTCAAATATTAAAAGTGAACAATGGAAAGTTGCAGCAAAGTTTACCTTGTTGACGACTCTCTCTTGTTTTACTGCAATGCTTATTTTTTATTGGGTTTAACCTTGAATTTTTTCACAATATATATCTGCCTCTGAATAAAACTCAATATTTCGTCAATAATGTAACTACAGTTTCTGATTTTCCTTCATACCCGAGGGCTTAGCGGCTAACTTTTGTTAGCTGCATTTTTTATGTTTTATACGAATAGAATTCTAAATATTTTCCGATACTATGAAAGAATTTAAAAAGTAGTTTTAAATTCTTCCCACTCTTGCTCTCTTGGTCGAGAGTCTGAGCAGTTAGCTTTTGCTAGCTGCTCTTTTAGTTATTAGTAATTTATAAGTAATTCAACTTTTCATTTTCTCGAATAAATTCCAATATTACGGCAACACTAAGTACAACCTACTTTTTCCCCAAAGTAGTCCATTTTTTGCGGTGTTTGTGAGAGCAGTTATCAGTACCAACTGCTCTTTTTTAAGTTTTATTACATAAACTTGAAATTTCCATACATACTATAATCAACCATGTAATTTTGTACTCCTAAATTCATGGGTGTAATTTCTCATTGCAGTTAGCTCTTGCTAGCTGCTCTTTATTTGTACAAGGTACTCAATTGACTGGCGCACATATAATATTCTGAGTTCCTTTCTTTATAAAATAGTCGTTATAAAATGAGGCTCGTCACGAGAGCACTTTACTAAGTGCTCTTTTTATATTCCAACTTAATACAAAATGAAATTTTTATTAAGCTTTCCTCGCATAACATTTTCAATTTTGCTTATACTATAACTGTAACTTCTAAGTTACAAAGCATTGTGGTGATGCTCTTGTTGGACAACAAAGCAGTTAGCTTTTGCTAGCTGCTCTGTATTTGTAAAAAGCACTCAATTAACTGGACTCACATATAATATTCTGAGTTCCTTTCTATATAAAATAGTCGCTATAAAATAGGTCTCGTCACGAGAGCACTTTACTAAGTGCTCTTTTTATGTTCCGAATTAATGCAAAATGAAGTTTTTATAATCATTATTAGTTAAAATTCACATATACTTTAATGAGACTGGGTATTTATTAGCGACTGGGAGCGCCCTAATAAGGCACTCCTTTTTTTCGCATTAGCAAAATAGTGTTTTTATTAAGCACATAAATTTTTCAACATTCAACATATAGAAAAAACAAGTAATATCTTGTATTATATGGGTAGCCTCAACGCAATTTTTCCATTAGCTTTTTCTAAAAAGAGCCTACCCTCACACAACAGGCTCTTTTTAGTTTGTTTACTAATAAAATAGCGTTTTTGTTTAAATCCACCTTTTTTTAACTGTGGCTTTGCTAATACTTTTGTGCTAAAATCCACTAGGATATTTATTTTAAAATTATTTTTGGAGGCTTTATGAATAATCAAAACAATAATGAAACAAACAACAGCAATAGACTATTGGCAATTTTTCTAATAGTATCGCCATTATTAATACCCATCGTGCTCCCTACAGCCATCATTGTAGGAATGAAACAATGGATGCCTGATGACGTTGAATACCCAAGTATAATGTCACTATTGACCTTATGTATTGGATTTTTCATAGTTGGGATCATCTTCTCTTTCGTATTACGTGTATTTAAATTATCTGAGGAAAAGCTAAAAGAATTAGGTTTCTTAGGATTTACAATTTCAATTGTTAGTACCTTCCTGACAATGTATGTCGGATATTTTTGGCTAGCAAAACTTAATTTCACAGCAGTGCAATTATCACCACATGCTGTATTAATCTTTGCGATTTTATCTACAATTCTTTTAGAAGCAATCTTTAAATTGATTGATAAATTTGATACACCTGATGCAAAAGAAACACTTGAATAGATATTAAAATGATTAGCTTAGAGCACATATCAACATGTGTTCTTTTTTCTTTTAATCAAATAACGATTTTATTTAAACTCGCACATACAGTAAAAACGTACATACAATGTAATGCAGTCACCTATTTTCAACACTAGCCTTGGCCGTAGAGCGCTTTTAAAAGCGCTCTTTTTATTTTAAATAAGGATTTTGTTAATAAATTTATAAAATTATCACCATTAGGCAAAAGTCACATATATTATTATGGATTGTTATTCATAGTAATTGGCGGAGCACCCTGGTCAGGTGCTCTTTTTTATTTATTAATCAAATAACGCTTTTGTTCAATTTTAATTTTCATAATGTATAATCAATTACTTATTTTCATAACCAATTAACTTTCTGCATCTATTAGTAAAGAGCTGCAATCTTGGAGGTGAACCATGTCAAAAGAAAATGAATTAAATTCCCGAGATATTTTACAAGGAGCTGCGATAGATCCAAGTTCTATTGGGCCAACATTATCACCTACTCCTCCATTTATAATTCCTACCGGCGCTACTGGACCTACCGGGAATACTGGGCCCACTGGTGACACTGGACCTACCGGGAATACTGGACCCACTGGTGACACTGGACCTACCGG
>NZ_WBPF01000004.1 GCF_008923725.1 Bacillus sp. CH140a_4T | reverse complement strand
AAAGCAGATTCTTTTGAAAGGCGTACATATCAATAATTATAAGAGGTGTGGCGTCACTCTAATACTGATCTCAAATCTCTTGTGCTTTGTGAACTAACAATCTGGTGTATATAGACGATTCTGTTTTATAGGATGTGTTTACACGTATAACAAAGGGGTAATACGTGTATATTTATATAAAATTAAAGTGGTTCAAGTCGGAGGAAGGCACCTTAGGGTGCCTTTTCTTTATGGAATGAATAAGGAAAATTATGATATAATAGAATTGTCGAAACACACATGTGTCCAATGGAATTGGCTTACCATTGCTGATGATGACTGGCTTATTAATCATTTTATATTCCGCTTTTTGTATTATTCGTGATTTTAAGGGAGTGAAGCCTATGACAAAAATTAGTAACTTTTTAAATCTAACATACGCTACTAGCGCAAGCATCATCACATTTATGACAGCCATTCCTTCTTATAGGTTCTAACCTACTGACGAACTTGTGAAACTCAAGCGAAAAGAAGGATATATAATATTTCTATCAAGTCGGAGGAAGGCACCTTAGGGTGTCTTTTCTTTATGCATAAAAAACCTCACCATCTTATGAAAATAGTGAGGTTTTTATGCGTACTTATTTATCTTTAACAATAGAATAATCAGGGTTATCATGTAATACGTAGTTAATAAAACGAAAATCTTGTCTTCGAGCATACTTATAATTTACATCAGCAAATTTATTAAAAGTTAAGTCTTGTGCAATTGAAACCATTTGTTTATTCATACATATGCCATACAGTATAATGTTAATAGATTCCCTACCAATTTCTTGATATAAATAATCTAAATAGAAATCTACTTCCCAGGTATCCATACTATTTTTATATTCATAAATTAATCGCAAACTCCGATTAACACTACTAAAAAATGAAGGAATTACATCGTTATCATATATTCCGCTTTCATCTATAGCAGCAGATAATAAGTCGCCATATTCGTCAAAATATTTATCTACTTCATTTTCTCCAGGAAGCTTTTTAGATGGGTCTTTCAGAGAATTTATCATAGATTTGTCAATACATAGCGTAATAGATCCCATCCATTCATTAAATGTATAATAAGTCTCACCAAAAGCCATTTTTAAATATGCTACCGCTTCTACTTTAGATTTTCTCAGCTCGTCAATTTGTATAAAAAATGAGTTTTCAAATCGCTGCATCTTAGCGGTTTTACTTTGTTCTTGCAATGTTTCCTTTGTGCTTTCCATTTCTTTTTGGAGTAAGGACAACTCTCTTTGTTGTGTTTTAAGTTGTTCATGTTGAAGTTTGTAAGTTCTATAAATAAAGAACATCGTAAAAATAGTCAAGAATGGAATAGTTGAACCCCCAAGGAAGTCCCCATAAGTACCTAAATCATCAAACTTGAATGAAAATCCTTTTATTAACAATAATCCCATGAAAGGAGATACTATAGCCAAAAATAAAAATAACCAGCTAACATCAAATCCTCTATCATTTTTCTGATTTATATTGCCTTTTAAATCACCAGACATTTCGCACCTCTTTTTATATTTATAGATTACACCTATAATAACACGGCATTTAAATAACTTATTATATTCACACGTTAATTTTATAATCTGTTTTTCTTAAATTTCACGTACTATATCTGATGTGTAAAACCTAATTCAGCAATAAGACCTATTCTATCATCCATCCCCTTATCCTCTAACTAACTAACTAAGTAAGTAGTAAATTCCTTTATTTATTCCTCTATCTTAGCGAGTAGTTCTCCTAGAGCTTAAACAATCTTATATTTTTCTGCTTTTCTTCGAATTTAATCTTGACTGAAGATCTTGAGGGTTTTTATCATGTGGGAACGATTATGGAACACGGCTGGAAGGCAGATTTATCCCCTACTTTGAAAGACTACAAAAAAGTAATCAATCAAAATAGATGGATAAGCGTCTTGTTTTCGCCATGCGGTCACTTATAAGGTATCCGTATGTATAGACCCCGTTCACTCAGCGATCTTCACCGCATACATCCTTTTACTATGGCTTGTCCTTGTAATATCGTCCCTACACGACAAACTGAATGTACTCCCTAGCACCGTAATGCTAACGATAACCACCCGAACCTTTTAGAGAATCGTCCCTGGGCAAGTTCTCGCCCACCCTCACCAGAAGAACAGGATTCCAATGAGGGGTGCTGTTTTTGTAGGCGTATACTTTGTACCCCCTGCACGACCAACAGCTAGCCACGCCGTAACACGTTCCCTCTATATAGAAGCACGGAATTACGGCTTATCAGTTTTTATTTACGTGGTATCAGGCAATTCCACGCGAACAAAAACAAAAAGGCATCCCAAATTCCTAAATGGCCTGTACATTCACAAGACTTCTAGGATTAGAGATGCCCGTTATATATCTTTTGGACTAGAAAATAATCAAAACTAGTATTTACTAGTTGATATTTATCCAAACAATGATAAAATGGGTATATCAAAGAAGCCTCGTGAAAAGGCATAGTTGTTTAAGGTTAGTGTTGGTGCACTACTTAAACGTAAATACTGTGGGTTAATACAGTTCTTTCTAGTTAAGTGGTGGTACACTTACTAGAACCAAGTCATTCCCGCTAATGGTTGGCGCCAATAGCACAGGGAGTGGCTTTTTGTTTTGTGTTCATATTCAATTGTTGTATGGATCTTCGTTTATGTAAAATATCAAATTATGTTTTGTTTTGTAGAATGTTGCTTGTTGTTTACTACGTTACAACAAGCATTACCCTTTGTAAACAGCGAATTTGCGCACTTTACGAATAATATCCCTATTTCCCTATTTCCCTATTTCCACTTATAGATATAGGGATATTTCCCTTTTTCCCTATATCTATATTTCCCTATTTTAGTTATTTTTGCTCCTTCTATCTTCAATATTAAATGATATGTATTTTCCTTATATTTCTCCGACTTGATTACAAATAAAACCTCTTAATATCAACGTTTATGTTATTAATTTCTAACTCTATGATTCTATTGCATAACCTCAATATCATTGTTATAATTTCTATAAAGATATAGAAATATCCCTATTTCTATAGTTAGAAATATCCCTAATTCCCTATTTCTATTTTTCCCTATTTCTATAAAGGGATATAGGGAAATTTCAAATAATATAACTGGAGTGTTAAAAATGGCTATTACAATTACGGTAGGTAATTACAAAGGTGGAGTCGGTAAAACCACTAATGCTGTATTGAACTCTTATGAATTTGCTAAAAAAGGCAAGCGTACATTACTTGTTGACCTTGATCCACAAAGTAACGCAACCAAGTCTTTAATGTTAACAAAATCAATCCTTAATCCTGATGAAATTGTTACTGTTGAAAAAACATTAATGAAAGGAATACAAGAGGGAAACCTAGACGGCTTAGAAGTGGAAATTATGGATAATTTGCATTTACTTCCTTCTTATGTTGATTTTCAGGACTTCGCAAAATTTCTTTATAAAAATTGTTCTTCGGAAGCTGAGGAAGATCATTACTTTAAAGGATTACTTGAAAAGATAAAGCATAAATACGATTACATATTTATCGACGTACCTCCTATGTCACTAGAAGTTACAAAAAATGCAGTTGTAGCTTCTGATTATGTTCTAATTGCTCTGCAAACACAAGAACGGTCTCTTACTGGTGCCGAGAACTATATTAATGAACTTATTAAGTTAAAAGAACAATATGATCTTGATATTGAAGTAGTTGGCGTTCTTCCTGTCCTATTAAAAAACAACGGTAAGGTTGACGAGTATATCATGGAAAATGCTCGTGAAATTTTCGGTGAAGAAAACCTATT
The DNA here is from genome assembly GCF_008923725.1 of Bacillus sp. CH140a_4T. Lineage (GTDB taxonomy): Bacteria > Bacillota > Bacilli > Bacillales > Bacillaceae_G > Bacillus_A. Next base: position 49,919 of record NZ_WBPF01000004.1, on the reverse strand, counting down.
CAAAAACATTGTCCCGCAAATGGAACGTATTAAGCGATTTGATGTAAATGGTATTACTGAAAAAGATAGACATGATATGAATGTAATTGAACTATACGAAACGATTAGTGATGAATTGTTGTCTCGTATTGATATGTTCGAAAAAATGAAGGTTGGTGTGTAAAATGGCGCGAACTCCTGGTTTGTTAGGTAGAAAGAAAAGTAACTTTGAACCTACTGAACCCTATGTACCAGAGCAAGGACAAGCTGTAGTGGAGAACAATGAAGTACCAGCTGCTCCTTCTCAACCTAAGACAGAAGAAAAACAAGTAACTCGAAAAGAAAAAAGAAACGAAAAAACTGAAACGAAAAAGAAATTTAAAAACCAGCAAGGTAGTATTAAAATTTCTAATCAATCAAAAGAAGAACTTGAAGTATTAATGAAACTTACGAACACAAAATTCACATATGAGATCATCGACTTACTTATAGATCGTTATATAGAAAACGATCTAACACCTGAACAGAAAAGGAAATTCAAGCTCTTAACAGAGGTTTAAAAAATATAGAAATATCCCTATTCCTATAAAGGGATATTTCTATATTTCCACTTTTTCTATATATAATACAAAAAATTGTTTTAACAGTTTGAGATAAAATATTAAATAGGAGTGGGTAATTTGGATAAACAATACTTAGTGACTGTGACGCCTATTCAAAAAGATTCTAAGCCGCAGAAAAAGAATTCATTGCCGGCATCAGACAGAAAAAATATAAAAGTATCACTTGAAACACTTAATAAAATGAAAGCCATTTGCACAATGAAAGACATGAAAAATTATGAACTTATTGATGAAATGTTAGATTACTATATCACTAATAAATTGAATTCAAATGAACAAAATGACCTAAACGACGTACTCTCTATAAGAGGACAAGCTTAATGCTTGTCTTTTTTTATTATCAAGAGTTTTTAGGGAGGATTGTAGATTCTTAGGGAGAATGTTGCAATAGGAACGAAAGGGGGAACGGATACAAATGGATCAGGAACAGTGGAACGGGAATCGTGACTCATTAGAAAAATCTTATTGGACAAAGGAAGTTGCTGAGACTCTTGGTATAAGTGACAGCTATTTACGTAAATGGTGTTTGGAACTAGAGAAGAACGGATACAAATTCATCAAAGTTAAGGACGGAAAGAACAGAGAGAACCGAGCTTTCACGGAACATGACTTGATTGCATTGCGAAAGTTTCAATCCCTTATTGGGAACGCTGGAACGACACGTTCTATGGCTGCTAAAGTTATTGCTGAAGAATACAGTTCGGAAGATAGGAATGGTGGAACGGGGACTGTTCCTGCGCCTCTTATTAGAGATAATGATCGTGAAAAAGCCCTAGAGGAATTAAAAAAACTGGCATTAAATAGTTGGAAGGATGAGTTGAAATCCGAGCTTGTAGAGGAGATTAAACAAGAACTTAAAGAAGAAATTCAGCAGCATATGAAAGAGCAAATACAATCGGCAGAGGAACGTCTTGGTGAACGTTTAAAGAGCCATGACGAATTACTCATGCAAACGATTCGCGAACAACAAGAGACTAAAAAGATGTTAGTTGCAGCGCAGGAGAAAAAGAAATGGTGGCAATTCTGGATTAAATAGAGTCGTTACATTTGAAACAAGAAAATTATAAAAAGCCCTGTTTCTGTTTATACAGGGCTTTTTTCAGCATTTCTATTCAATTCATTAACTCTCTTCTCTAACTCTTTAAAATCACCAGACAAATCTGTCAATAATTTCATTATTCTTTCATGCTTTTCTTCTTCCTTTTGTAAAAGTGATTTATTATTTTCAATTATGTCTTGCATGCCTTTAAGTCTTTTGTATTCCTCTTCAAGTCTTTCTCTTTCCCTTGTTACTATAGCCTTTTTATTACTAAATCCAATAGTTATATATACAAAACCTAATGCTAAAAGACTTGCTGTAGTGCTTATTGAATCAAGAGTATCTTTATCTAATGATGTGATAAGCTTAGAATTCGGGTAAACTAATATACTCATTGTCGCTAAAATATACAATAAACTATCAATAAAGAGATAGAATTTATTATTCGAATTATCATATCTGTTTTTAAAAAAGTCTGCTAGGGTCAAACACAACCCTGATGCTGAAATACCAGTCACTAATGGAGAACTAATATTTGCAGCTCCTGTAGCATTCCATAAGCCTAAACCAACTATTGCTAACCCTAAATATATTGTTATTTTCTCAACATCCAAAAAAATATTTCTTTCCATACCTGAACAACCTTCCCCAACGTTATATGATGTTACAATTATATAGTAAAATATTGACACTTGATATATTTAATATAACAAAATGAATCTATATAGCCTTTGCAATTTCAACTAATAATCTCATAAATAGCGGAATCATTTGAACTACAATATAACCAATCCCTGCGCGACTTATTAACGAAAATCCTCGTTCTTGGCTACCAACCATAATGAATAAACCTCCACATAAAGCGACTACACTAGCAATCGGATAAGACACCGCTTTAATCAAGAAAATAACAGGCTCAAATGCGTTTACAATACGGTTATATAATTGGCCATCAATATAATTTTTTATTGCTCCATCGTTGGACTGTACGTCTTTAAACACTTCATTTACATCTGGATTATTCCCATCAGCAAATACATGAGGAATATCTATAATGTTGCTGAATATAATAGCACTACCGATTACTAATGAAATGCGCACTGCGACAGGTGCGTATTTTTTTGCTTTCTTTTTGAACAAACTCCACTTTTTCTTTGTCCCGTAGTTACCATCCATAAAATCTTTGATGCTCATTGTCTCTGCTGCCATATGGACCATCTCCCTATTTTTAATGGAAATCAGTAACTGTAAAGATGTTACAATCCAATCCCTCGCAAAGCTTTTGTAGGTTCTTCCTGCGGTATTCCGTCGTGGTGTACCAAATAAATTTTGGTGGATTCTCAAATACCTTGCATTCAATCAATTTGCGATACTTCTGCATTTTAATTCGGTTCGCGCTCATCTTTTGCTCATGATCCACCTCTACAATGTGATAACGGCCATTATCCGTGAATAGCGCATCTGCAATTATAGAAACGATACCTTTTACATTCATTTTCACTTCCTGCTTCCACGTTTTCGGGCATTCGTAAGCGATGTAGATATCATTTCGCATGATGTAATGGCGAAATTGATTAGAACGCTTGAGTATTTTCTTACTTCCGATACGTTCGCGCCCTTCTTTGTTGAGATAATATACCTTTTCCCCATCCCTAAAGCTAGACACATATTCTTCAAGACTCTTCATCACACGCGAAGCATTCCTGTCACCACCGAGGTCATGTAGGACCTGAATTTGCTTTCTACTAAGAAAGCCGAGTTTCTTCAAGCTCAAGAGTATACTTTCCGTTCTCGCTTCCTTCATGGCTAGTTTTTGCATCTTCATGCTCCTTCCTCGCTCTTATGTTGATGTGTGGCTTTATGATGTTATCAATCTGCTTATTATCGATATAAACTGTCTGTAGGACCTTCTTTTCATTCGTTTGGTATATAGCCCTTCCCTTTATGTTAGGAAGACTCTCTGCGCCGCCCTCATCTAAAACGGCACGGCTCCCTGCTTCTGTCTGTAATCTAAAGCAAATACGAGCGCCTATGTTTTGCCTTAATTGCGATGGTAAAGCTTCATTTGTTGGGTACTGCGTCGCATATACCAAGCGAAATCCCGCTGCCCTGCCACGGCGACCTATATCAACAATGATGTCTCTGCATTCCTGATATGGTGTCATGTCGGCTGCTTCATCTACAATGACAAAGTATCGTACTGGATCCCCGGCTTCTTTTATGTCTTCGTATCCTTTTTCTAGTAAGTATTCGTTTCTAGCATTCAGTTTATCTTGCAATTCCCTTAGAGTTTCAAGGGCTTCCTCTGGGTTCTTCGCAATTGATTCGACCTGGTTTAAGAATCTATATCGGTTAAAAGAGAGACCACCCTTCAAATCTATAAGGAATAACTTTGTATTTTCTGATTGGTTACGAACTAGGGATGTAATTATAAGTTTTAATACATTCGATTTACCCATGTCCGTCATGCCGGCTGAGATCATGTGCGAAAGTTGATCAAAGTCATGTTTTACCAATCCATCCCTCGTATAACCAATTGGAACCTCCCAACCTCTACATTGCTTCATCATATCCTCTTCAAATTTAACGAAATCAGGAATTCCTTTCTCATAAACTCGTATTTTAAGTAACCCATCGTAAGACAGCTCAATTTCCTTTCTAACGAGTTTTTTCTTGTTTATGATGTTTTGTATTTGCTTTAAAATATCTTTTCGCAGTCGGAGAGATTTGAAGTCTTGTAGTTTGAAATCATAAACTTTGCTCTTGTGGTTTAATCCATCCTCTAAATGTTGCATCTTTTGCTCGAAATCGGAGAAACTAAGACCGAGCGGAATCCTATACGCATATTCAACTCCCCAATCATTTCTCGTTTTGCGAAGTAACTGTATAGTCCTGGTCTCTTTTCCTTCTTTTACTTTTAATCCGCAGTTTGCACAGATTCTTTGAATTTTAGAGGCATCGGTCGTAGCTCCTTTTTGATGCATTTTTGATAGAAAGACTACACCACCAACTGTAGCTGAACTTACTAACTCGAATATCACAAACTTACACCACCCTTCTTTCTGTATTCTGCAAGAATAGTCCCTGAAGATTAGAAGAGATAAAAACAACTATGAATCGTTGAAAATACTAATTTTGTCATGTCTGAAACAGTATTCTGTGAACGAATTCTATTTGGAATAGGTGAAACGAAGTTTTAAAAGGCTATTAATCTGGAACCGTAAATCGTAATTTGTTTGGTATGGTAAAAAGTATTGTGTACTGTTTGGTCTTTATGTCAGTTTTTTTCTCGCGTTTAAAAAAATGACGAAAAGGGCAAGCTATTCATGAGGTGGTAAAGGTGTTTGGATTAGGCAAAAAACGTAGTAAATTTGGTAAGTGGTTAGATAAACAAGGAATCACACAAGGGGAATTAGAGAAGGCTGCTAAGTTGAGCAGAGGTACTATTTCAAAAGTATGTAATGATAAAGAATACACACCTAAATTTTCGACTATATCCCAAATAACAAGGGGACTGAAGAAGTTAGGAAAAAACATAAATGAAAATGAATTTTGGATGTAGCTTCGTAAAATCGGGGCTATTTTTACACTTTCAAAAGAACAAACGTTCGTGTATAATGAACATAAATCGCACGAATCGGGGGATCATCATGGATATTGAAAATTGGGGAACACCAAAGTTACGCGGGAGAGGTATGGTGAAGTGGCAGCCTTTCGCTTCAATACCAGAACAACATGAAGAAATTTGTGATTTGAACCATAACTTTGCCAAACGACAAGCTTATGATTCTTCAAATAGTAGTATATCTCGCGTGAATTATCCGAGATATACGTTGGGAGTGAGTAAATAGGCTATTATCAGGAATCAAATGGGGTATTTTTATTAGTTATTTTGGCAAGCTTATGGTTCAATATAGAATCTATGGCGAGGTTATGCTTCCAAAATTATAAAAATACTCCCCATATAACAACCGTTTACGGCAAGTAAATGGTTCCTATCGTGGCAAATTTATGATTCAAGTCACAAAATTCGCGGAATACTTGAGGATTTGAACAAATTACCTAAACCTATTGTTACTGAAGATATGAGAGAGCAGCTTGAGCGCAGTCTTATTTACTCGATGCAAACTAAAGAAGAAATCGATATTTCATATTACCGTGATGGACATATTAGCAACATGTACATAAATGTATTACATATCGAACCGATGACAAAAACGGTATATTGTACGGATGCATTTGGTTTGAATACCGAATTTAAGTTTGATGAATTAGTGAATATAGCTGACTGATTTCAGTCAGCTTTTTTGCGTGGGAATACCAACCATTTGTTATTGAATAAGATTATAATACACATTAGATACATAAATTTAACAATTTGGGATGGGGGAATACTTATGGAAAACAATACTAAGCCGAAAGAAAATGGAGATAATTTCACTATGTTTTTGGGGGCAGGATGTTTACTAGTAATAATCTTACTTATAGGTTTCGGGATATTTGGAATGATCAGCGCCTTCTTTGGCGACAACGATACTGAAGAATATAACAATAATCCTTATACAGAAGATTTTGATGGGGATGGTATTGGTGGAGATAAGGATGATCATGATTATTACCATAAAAATATAAAATAAGCCGCCCAATGGACGGCTCTTATTTTTATTTAACTTCATACCACCAACCTTTTTTATCCAACCAACCTTTCATACCATTTAATTGCGCATCGCTAGTTGGTTCTGTAACAAAATACGTTAATCCATTAGATTGTAATTTGAAGTCCGCTGTCATTTTCAAAGAATTTAAAGCGCCCATTACATCAGGAGTTTCATATGGTGAAAAAGCGCCAGTTTGGATGACATTTTGTTTAGATGGTGCGATAGATTGACTTGTACCAGAAGATTGAATGGATCTCCCCACAATAACCTCCGCTACTGCCTTGGCTGCTTTATCAAAATTAGCACGATACTTTTGCATATCCGTTTCATTATCAATAAAGCAAATTTCAGGTAATAATCCTGTTTTTGTTTTATTAATCCATCCTAACTCAGTAGAAAATTTAATCCCTCGATCTCTTAATCCAAAAGCATCGGCCATTACTTTAGAAATCTTGGCTGCTAATTCTCTATTACCATATGAAGGATGTAACCAAACTTCACAACCTGTACCACCTGGAGAAGCATTTAAATGAAACTGACAATCTACATCACTATCTTTTACTCGTAAGTGATTGTCTGCTGCGTTACTCCACACTGCGGTTTTTGTTGTTCCTACTTCATCAGAACAGTTAACATATTTCCATCCTGCTGCCTGTACATAACTTGCTACTGCATCCAAGAAACGTCTGTCCTCCACATGCTCAATTCCATATTGACTATTTGCACCTGGTACAATTTTATTGTGGCCACCTGACCCTGCGAAACAACCCATTATTCAACATCTCCTTTTTGATTGCCATCATGATCTGACCAAATACCTAAAGCGATACCAACAGATAATAAAAAAGGTGCCAGTTCATCTAAGAAAGTCTTAGCTTCTGGCACCCCGAATTTCGTAAACAAAAATCCAAGCAAAGAAAAAACCGCAATCCAGGTCTTCCAATTGCGGAGTCGTTTTTTGATATTCTCTTTTGACATATTACATGCCACCTCCCTTCATTAAGAAAGTGAGTGCTGCTCCGATTAGCCCGCCTACAATGAGACGTAAAATCCATGTAGTATTGGCACTGATTTTATCAAGAAGCTTATTTATATTTACAATGTCCTTTTCATTGACTGTAGTACGTGTCTCTAGATTGCGAATGTCACGTTGCATATCCTTTTGATCTGACTTAATTTGTTGGATCTCTTGCTTTAAATCTTGAATTTCTTGCATGGGTTCAGCTCCTTTTCTAAAAATAAAAAAGCCTGCTATAAGCACGCTTCGTTTTGTTGTAAAATCCGTATTTTATTTAAAGACCTATTAGCGATAAACATATTTCTTTATTTTATCTTCCCATGCCTTATAACCATCACCCGTTATGTGGACTCCGTCAACTGTCCATTCTTCTTTTAATTGACCTTCTTTATCTGTAAATAGATGATGTAAGTCAATAAAAGTATGTCCATTTTCTTTAGCGACTTTTTCAAGTTCTATATTCAGCCAATTGATGTCTTCATTGCTTAACTTTTTAGCTTTAGCTAAAGGTTTAGTTGGAAGTATGCTTTCAATGAATATCTTTGTATCTGGTAACTCTGATTTCATTTTTCCAAGAATAGCATTATAGTTTCTTAATATCTCCTCTTTTGGGGTTTTAGCTCCTAAGTCATTAATTCCAATCATAATAAATACTTTAGATGGCTTTAAAGCAACAATTTGATTTAAACGCTTCATTACACCAACAGTTGTATCTCCACTAATTCCACGATTATATGTCTTAACGTATGGAAAAGCTTCTCCCCACTCGTTAAAATTAGTTATACTATCACCTAAAAACACGACTCCAGTGTCTACAGATGTAGCCTTGTTGAATATAGAGGTACGCACTTTGTATGATGGAGAATGCTCTCTTTGATCGCCATTGCTATCACTTGTAGCTGACGAAGCTTCAGACGATTCTATCTTGTATTCTGGAGATAAGATTGCCTTTTTTTCACCAATTACATTTGAATAAACAAAATAACCGCCAACTAGCAACAATGTAATATTTATTGCAATAGATATAGTTGCTACCTTCTTAAGATTCATGTTAGTAAATCCTCCTAGAAAAATTTTCATAAATTGAATTTAATTCACTAAACAATATTATTGTATATATTTTATTGTAGCAATTTTAAAAAGGCTATATTTAATTTGCCTGTCTTATTATAAGAATTATATTTTATTTATATATTTTTAAAAGGTTTTCCAAACATTACATATTGCTATATAATTGAATTTCTTATGGTATTTCTAATATCACATAAATTTTCATTTTTAATATGACATAATCATATCTAGTAAAATCAATTTAATTAACTAAAAAAAGTAGGGATTTTAATGATTCAAGGTAAATTAATTAATAACAACAGCCCGAAGTTAACAATTATTTTTCAATCAGCTGGTCGTATACCAGATCATATTTTAGATAAAATTTTATTAAAACAAGCAAGTAGAGAAGAAGTTGCACTATATCATCAAAGATATAATTGGATAAAAATAGCGACAAATAAAGAAACAGATTACCTTTTTTTAGAAGATTTTTTCTCTGATAGCTATGGATGGTACATGATTGACTCCGGAAAAGATATAATAGAAGAGTTTAATCACCAACTATCTGAATTTATTGAGCAACACCATTATAAAGAGGTTATTACATTTGGTAGTAGTAAAGGTGGGACAGGAGCGTTATTATATGGTCTTTTAAATCCTAAAATTACGACTGTATTCTCCGTTGTCCCGCAAATTAACTCAATAAAGTATATTAATAAGTATATGAATAAATATAAAAGTTTGTTTTTCCCAAAACCAGATACAAGTTTAGAGAAACAATTAGATGACATTTTTTATAATCCCGAACTATATAAGAATGGTACGCATAAGAATACAACTATTTACTTCTATACCGGATTAGGTGATGATCAATTTACCGAAATATTAAACTTCCAAAATTTTATTGTAGAGAAAGTAAAAAGTAGCACAATTATTATCAATTCTAGCCAAAAGAAACATACGCCTGTCGTTGTAGATAATGTAGCGTTTATTCAGGATTTATTGCATGCTCTTGAAAATAATAACAAGATTTCTAATAAAAACTTAGTTAAATTACAAAAAGGACTATTTTTGCTAAAAGATAAATAACATAACAATATTGGATTCTATTTGACAACCCAGTGAGCAGTTAGCGTTTGCTAGCTGCTCTTTTGTTATAATTCAAACATCTTTTTAATCTCTCCAAACGTTTCTTTATTTCTATTAGGAATACTAATAACAGTTATTCCTTTTGCTCCACACTTCTTACATATCCAATTACGTTTAGGTGGATAGGACATCATCATTAAATCTTCGTATTTTTTCATGGTTACAAATGATCGCTTTAATTTCTTCAACTGTCCCTTGAATTTCAAATCCATTAATTTTAACTTTCAATTACTGTCCCTCCTTCTGTGTTTTGTTGTGCCTGTATTTTTTTAAATTCTCTACGCATTAAAGCCATCTCTAAAAACTGACACTCATCCGCTCTAATACCGTATCGGCTACCTGCTGGGGTTAGTTCTATCTTTTCACCAGTGATTTTCCCACTTTCGTCCACCACGTTAATGTACTCAGCAGGCCATTCATCGTATGTGAGAATGCCGATTTTAAGTGCATCTAATTCGTATTTTTTAAACACTTCATCTATGCGTTGTGCTATAACTCCGACATGCCAAAGCGCTGCCGATTCACCTTTGACAGATACATCACTATTAAACTTGTAACAACAAAAGTTAACTTCGCTCCAAGCATCTAACCAAATATCTGGTATTTCGCCAATTTGTTGCTTTTCGCGTTCATCTGATGTATTGATTGTACTTGTTTCTGCATACAACGCTTTCCAGCGGCGGCTAGGAGTACCCAACGCCTGTGATACGTCTTTATCTGGTCTCAGGTTTGCACGAACATTCATAATGTTATTTGCCATATCACCATAGATAAAAGGTGTCTCATTTGCATCGTTACCATAATCAATCCAAAGTAATCGGTCTTGATTAGTTGTTGGATTCGCCTTGTTACCAATGATAATGCTATTAGATCCTGTATAGTTTGCTCCCGCTTCTGTCCCGACCATTACATTCCGAGCGCCAGCACCACTATTTAAACCAGCACGTGTACCAATCATTACGTTTGCTTCACCGTCTGTTTTATTTTGCGCTGCGTAGGTCCCAATAATTGTGTTGATGAAATTATTAACCCCTTTATTCTTTTGCAATGCTTGATGTCCAATTGCAATGTTACGGTTACCATGAACTGAATAACCCATCGCATTATTACCTAAAATGACGTTTTTATAACCATCTTGAAGATACTTAGATGCATTACGCCCAACAGCAATATTATCTTTACCTGCCAAAGCATTAGCTAGAGCGAAAGCTCCTAGTGCCGTACATCGATCTGTTAAATATGACCTTGATAAAGCTTGATATCCCATAGCTGTATTTTGCGAACCTCTTACCAATTGAAGTAGTGCGTTTCTTCCTGCTGCTGTATTACCTGATACTTGCGAGGAAGAAGTTGCGGCCGGAAATCCTCCACCGGGATTAACGATTTCTGCACCAGGAGGTGCTGGATATCCGATTGGCTGAATGAGTTTTTCTACATTAGGATTCATTTGCTTTAGGAGGTAATGATCTGTTCCTGGTATATTCCAAATGTTTTTCTGATCTTTTTCGTTTAACCAAAGTTCATGCCGCGAAACAATAGGATCTTGAATACCTGCCCATTTCATTGCATTATTACCTACTGCTAATGAACGGGTATAAAACTTCCCTCTCGAAAGCGATCCACTACCAATTGAGACATTCGAATACTGATCCGCATTATTCTCCTGAGATTGGAATCCCATAGCCGTATTTTGTTTGCCACTTTTTAATTCTTTTAGCGCATATTCGCCACTTGCAGTATTCGCGTAGGCATCCAACCCAACGTTTACACCTGAATTGCGACTATTAAATTCGTTCAATATAGGCTGCGGGATTGAGCTTAAAACAACAATTCTTACCCCTGTTCGCTGACTTGGCGGGATTGATTCATTAAATTTTTCTCGCTCTTTAACATGCACAACAGCTCCAAGACCATAGTACCAACCGCGTAAATCATCCCCTTTCGCCATATAGACGCCAGGTGGGCAAAATATCGGTACGCCTGGGTTATTTACTTCAGCAGTCAGGAATGCTGTTGTGCTATCTGTCTCACCATCACCAATCGCGCCAAACCAAGTAACATTTACTCCTCTAGTTCTAAGATCATTTTTTAAACACTTATAGTCAGCGTCCTGCCTGTTTTTAGCGGTAGGATGAACGATACCTTCAGCGTCAACTCTAGAATCTACAACTTCAGCATTACTATCTCCGACGGCATTGATAACTAGGTTATCGATACGTTTATTTGCATCGGTTTCTACTTTGGTAACGAAAGACTTCAAGAAATTCAATACAGTTTCAACAATTGTCCAATTTTCATTTGTATTATTTCTAAAATCTCTATCTGTCCAGCTATTAAACCAACGCTTCAGTTTATACAAGTTACGTTCCTCCTTTTATATAAAATTCGTTTTTTAATACTTCTCTATTAGCCTTCTAACCAAACACGGAATATCCGCGCGTAGGCTTTCTTTCCTGCTACTTTATTTCTCATTCGTAAATAAAAGGCTTCTAATTCACCATTTGGGACACCCAAATCATATATAAGTTCAACACCATTGTTTTGATTAGGCGGTGATGATTGAGTCGATGTAGCTCTACTTCTTATAGTGCTGCCATCACCATCAACTATCGCAATTTCAACTTCACCGCCAGCTTCGGTGAATATTTGTGCCGCCAATTTAACATATCTTGTTTTATGTTCAAAAGTGTAGAATTGGCAATTATCTAAGACATCATGGGTAGATGTTAACCACCAACCATCTTCTTCCACGTTAATCCCGCGATACGGTGGATAGTGACCTGCAATATCAAAACCATACTGGATAGCACCACCAATAATTGTCGCAAAGCCATCTTCCCTCTCAACACGAATAAGACCACGATGAACATCGAGGCCTCCTGCACCAATATGGACGTATCTATTTTTATCATTAGGATCTATATACCAAACGCCAGTGTTATCAGCAAATGTTTCTGTGGTCATGTACAAGCGTTTTAGCGCTAAGCTTAAATTACCTTCATCATCCATCAACTGTTGGATATCCCTTTGAGTCTGTTGGAATTGAGCTTGAATTGCGCTTGCGGTTCGTAACGTTTTAAAAGTTGATAGTTCAAATGTTGGCGAAATACTATTATTCACTGGGTCATCAATAACCTCAACGATTCGTATCAGAACAGTTACATCCGCCTCTTCATAAAGCATATACACATAGTCGCCATAATCGTATGGATGCATTTGCAAACCATTTTCGTATAAATCTGAAACAGATACATTAAATTTCGTTAGAGGTGTATCGTTTAAATTATTTTTACATGCTTCCAATAAAGAGCTCTCATACTTATAACGATCATCATCAATCGACTTTTGATGAATTTCACCGTATACACTTGCTAGTGGTGATTTATATTCAACAGAAAACTCTGTCTCGTCATCTCTTTTTCCAAACCCTCGAATAACTGTGCAAAAGTTTGACATGTCCGTTTCTTCATTGAAAGTCTGCAAATTATGTCCATATCTAAACTGTGATTCTGTAGTCTTGCCTATCTCATTTTTAAATGTAATAACTTTATTTTTGTTATCAATGGAAAACTCAGCTTTATACCTTTCTAATCCTTTTTGCAGCAATGCAAGCTTAGAATCTCTCCCGACGTTTTCAAAACGTTGTGGGGCAAATGCACCGTTTATAATGTATGTCCATCCACTACCAACAAATAAGAAGTCGCAGAATTGTTTAAAGTTAATGGTTCCGTTCAGTAATTCATATTTATGTTGACTGATAAAATCATCAAGAAATACATGCATTGCATTAATTCTTTTTCCATAGTGTCCTACTTTAGATATACCAAGTACAATATATTCATCGCCTGTTTCGGGAATTGTTACTTTAGAACGTTCACCTAGCAATTTATAAGCATGTGCTGCTTCTGGGGTGTTTAGTTGATAGAAATTAAGAGAGTGTTCTCCATTGACTCTTCGTTTTCTTCTTACTTCCTTGAAGTCGCAAAGCATCTCTGTTTGTCCATTTATTCCTGTGACTAATAACATAACTTCACCTACAAATAATGGAATTGGAAATCAAACTCTACTTCAAAAGCATCTGTTGTGCCAGTTAACACAAAGTCATTCCATCCAGGTTTTAATGTGATTAATCCCCAATTCGTATTTTTAAAAATACTTCCTAGTACATTTCGATATGCTCTGACGCCATCTAAAGTAATAACATCGTTCAATGTCGTTGTAACACCTGTATAATTCCAAATATCACCGGTAGTGTTATTTTTTATAGTCAGATTATTAGATTTGCCTTTGTACTTTATTTTCAAGCCCATAGATCTCGGATCAACGGTTACATCACCAGCATTATAAATTCGAAAAGACGTAGTAGTATGATGATACTTTATATCTTCTGCAATTAAACCTTGTCCAACTTGCCAAAGGTTTGAATCAAAAGTAAAAGGATCTGTAGTTTTTCCAACTGATTCTGCAAATGGTAGTTTTACAGTTACAAAATCAATTTCAAAGAATCCATATTTCCAATTTTGCTCAATGTTATAGGATGCATTGCACTTAACAAGCCATCGCTTACCCGGATTTCGTTGATCTATAATATAAAAAGCTTCTCTACTATCAAACAGACGAAATACCTCATCTCGCAGTAACGCATAATCCCACATATCAACTGCTTTAAAATAAAAGGAACAGTTTATTGTACGTTGACCATAAACTGTTCCTCTATCGATAGTTCCATTTCTATTTTCTACATTCTCAAAGTTATGAACAGGCGATGGTGACTGCGGATTAAAGTCTCTTGTCATGATGCCTAGTTCTTCTAATACATACTTTTTTCCGTTTAATGTTTGCACTGTTGTTCCTAATGTGATTACTTCAGTCATTTCATCACCATCCTCCCTTTTGTCCCATAACAAATGATTGATTTACAATTCGTTTCCCTTGATCCACATCAATTTTATCTCCGATCGCTCTTACTACTTCAGTGCTATCAATAACAATTACATTCTCAATAACAGCAGGAGTAGTATTTTGTACATTATTTAGAGTTTGAGACTCGGTTGTTGACCTGCTTAAAGTTTGTCCACCAAATCCTGAAGTAGACGTCACGTTCGAAATACTAGAAGGTGTTTTATAACCTGCTGAAACCATAGGGATTGAAGGTCCAGATACAGTCCCCATTGAAACATCGCCAAGCACTACTCCTTCTGATAATGTATCAAACGAATCCTTTACCGCTACTGCCATCTCCCTAGCCGCTTTAAAGACTGGATTCTCCATAGAATTGATACCTTTTACTAAACCTTGTCCTACGTAAACCCCCATATCTCTCATGACACGGGAAGGAGAATGGATACCTAAGAAATCTGTTACTGCGCCTTTTACGCTGGAAGCCACGTCTTTAGCAGCTTCCCAAGCCGCACTTGCCATTGAACCAATACCGTTAATTAGTCCTTGGATGATATTCGCACCAATTTCAAATAAATCAACATCCCCTAAAGATTCTAAAAGTTGACTACCTATTTCAACCCCGGAACTAAATACCTCTCCAACTAAACTTATAATTCCATCAATCAGTGCGCCAATTAATTCCACACCAGCAGAAAGTAACTCTGGTAAATGTTGAATTATTGCTTTTAATAGTTCAGCCATAAGTCTAATTCCAGCTGCAACTAACTGAGGAAGTACTTTAATTATCCCGTCTATTAATTTAGTTAATATTTGCACACCTGCATCAATAATTTGCGGTAAATTTTGAACTATAACCTCAGTAAACTTCGTAATTATTTTAATAACCGCATCTACAATCTGAGGAAGCATTTTAATAATCCCGTCTACCAGTTTTATTAAAATTTGCATTCCTGATTCAATAATTTGCGGTAGATTTTGAATAACAACCTCAGTGAATTTAGTGATAATCTGCATCACAGCATCTATAATTTGAGGTAATACTTGCATGATACCTTCAATTAACGAATTTAAAACTTGTATTCCTGCATCAATGATTAATGGTAAATTTTCAACTATTGCATTAAGTAATGTCGTCATTATTTGAATAGCCGCATCAATTAACTGAGGTAAAATTTGAATAATACCATTCACTAAAGCCATTAAAATCTGAATCCCTGCATCTATCAACATAGGAATCATAGGGATTATCGTTTGAATGAACATTGTTATTATTTGAATTGCTGACTGTATAATCATAGGTAACATTTGTGTAATCCCTTGAACAAGTGCGTTTATAATTTGCACCGCTGCTTCAATAATCACTGGCAAAGCTGTTATGATTGCAGTGACAAGTGTTTGTATCAAGGAAATACCAATCGTTATAATCTGCGGTAACAGCGTTGTGATACCTGTTATAAACGTTGTAATGATTTGCAAAACGGCAGCTATAATTTGCGGTAATGCTTGTGTGACCCCTTGCACAATTCCAGTGATTATTTTAATTCCTTGTTCTAAAAAAACAGGTAATTGAGTTGTTACAAAGCTCGTTAATCCTAAAACTAAGTTATTTAGAATTTCTCCAAACTTACTAACCATTTGAGTGCCACCAACACCAGTGGCTTCTGTCATTCTAGCGAACATAGTACTGATCCCAATAATTAAACCTGGGATACCACCAATCAAAATAGCTAATATAGATGGGAATATCGTTTTGAATACTTCGGTTAATCCAGAAAAATCACCATGGAATGCCTGTACAATAGCGTTTTTCATTGAGTTTAATGCTTCTTTGATTTTGTTAACAAAATCATTAATTGCTTGTATTGTTTCGTTACTGAAACCCAGAGATTTCAATAACTGATTACCAGCATCCGCATTACCACTAATGATTTGCCAAAAAGCTTTTATTGTATTTAACGTATTGTTAATAGCATTCCTAAACGGTTCAATGTTTTTGTAAGCATATGCGAAACCTACCGCCAATCCTGATATTGCTGCTGCAAGAGCCCATGCTACAGGACTGGCCATTGCTAATACAAGAACAGCAGGTTTGATAACCATCCATAATGCAGCAAACGCTGCTCTATAACCCATTAATAATCCCATTCCTGCACCCAATGGCA
This sequence comes from Bacillus sp. CH140a_4T, assembly GCF_008923725.1. Taxonomy (GTDB): domain Bacteria; phylum Bacillota; class Bacilli; order Bacillales; family Bacillaceae_G; genus Bacillus_A. The sequence goes on along the minus strand of NZ_WBPF01000004.1, from coordinate 33,336 downwards.
GCAATAGGAGAGTTAAGGCTGGAACAAGCATCATTGTCCCTTGAATGAATTTCGCTAAGGCTGGATGCGCTTCATTAAACGCTATAACCATTTTCGCCATAGCGTTGACGAAATTAAAAATCGGAATCATTAGAGCTGCAAAGGCATCTCTCATCGGCTGTAGTGCTTTCGTTAACGACTCCATCATATTTTTATACGCTTCTGCATATTTAGGGTTCATTTCCATATTAGCTTGATGTAACTTACCATAAAATAGCACAGCACTAATACCAACAACTAAGAAGGCTTGCGTCATCCCCATAATAGATTGGTTAATAATTCGTATCTGATCATTTAGTTGTTTAGCATTTGCGTTCGGACCTAAGAACTCTAAAGCAAGCTGCGCTGCACTACTTCTATTTGCTAACCTTTCCATTGCATTAGTGGCCATTAATGTACCGCGTGATAAGTTATACAATGGATTTCCCATGCGTTGTAAGTTAGCCTGTAGTTTGCTAGACGTAGTAGACATATTGTTCATCATACCGATTGTTTGTAATAAACTCGCTTGCATGAATCTATCATTCGCCATCATTGCATCGTTAGCAGCTTTTTCAGCTGTACCGATTGCATTGACCTGAGAAATTAAATCCTGAGCACTACCGGAATATGTATCCATTCCCATAGCAGCATCCAGATATGCCAATTTCGTCCGTTTTAATTCTTCAATGTGCGGTCTCATAGCTTCCCGTTGTTCAGCTTTTAGTTGCCTTAATCGTTGACTGTATTCACTATTCGCATCACCCATATTTTCGATACTTCGTCGATACTCCCGAGATGTACGGTTTGTCGTTCTAACAAAATCATTTAATTGACTTTGCATAGCCGCCATTTCTCTTCGTATCTGATCTGTTTCAGCTCGAAATTGTACTACTAATTCTTCTTGTGTCGCCAAAATCTCACCTACCTTTCAATCAACCGAAGTTGAGATTTTGTAAGAATTGCATATCTTCCTCAGCCTGTTTTGCGCGATTTTCAATAGATTTTTTCTTCTGTTCATCAGTAACCATTTTAGATCTATCGAATAAATCTTTTGGTTTCATACTCTTCTTTGGATTACTGTGATAAACCGATCGCATCATAAGAGCAAATATGCTATAGGTTTGCAATTCATCTAGATATTGTTCATTTCTCCCCGTCATCATATTTTGAAACTCACGAGGAGTCAGGTTCATTACCTCATTTGGCAATAAACCTAAATACCTAAATCCATCCTGCTGCACCTTGTCTATTTCTTCTCTAGAGAAGTCTGCGGTTCGTCGTCCGTTCCGTACATCTCGTCCGCCATCTCTTTCAGTTCCGGATTCTTCGCTACCAATTGTTTCTTCATTCGTGCTTTTAATTTCTTCGTTGTCGCTTTGTAGAAAAAATTATCTGCTACCACTTCATTAAGAACTTTATCAATGAACTCTTGTGAAATTTTCTCCGCTTCGAATTGTTTTACAATTTCAGTAACAACTTGTTCTCTAGTAATTCCTTCATCTGTATGCAGTAGTCCAAAGTAAACAGCGTCTTCAAACATCTCTAAATCACCCTGCAAACAAGAACCGATAACTTCTTGCGCGCCACCTTTATACTTTTTGTTCAGCTCAGCAATTGCTTTATAATTAAGTTTTAATTCATGTTCTTTCCCATTAATTTCAAAACGCATATATATCAATCTCCTTTTAATTGGATGTTATTTTCGAATTTAAAAAGAGCGGTTTTATACCGCTCTTATGCATTAGCCCCGGCAGGGATTTCAGTTAATGTTTCTTCGCTTACAGTTCCAGAAAGCTTAGCTTCTAAAGCGTAAGTCGCAAATTCACCTGTTGATGCAGTTTTTTCAAAGGAAGTCATCATGTAAGTTCCTTTTTCAGCTTTTAATGTACGTTTGTTTATTTCATAGATTTCAATATACTCTTTATTACGTAGTTTTTTCTTTACTGCATCTACAAATGGATCTCCCTCAGAAACAATACCCTCGAAAGAACGAGTCTCTGTTACTTTTCCGTAATCAGAAATTGTTCTATCCTTTGATTCTGCTTCAATCTCATCTGCTTCAATAGAATGAGATGAATCAGTTTGGTCAAACGGACGAATCAGTTTCGTTTTTAATGGATCGGTAGGGTCGGGGATTACTACCGCGTAAATAAACTCGTCACCGCGGTACATCTTATTTGAAGTAGCGGGCGTTTCAGTAACTTCAGTCATATATGGTCACGCTCCTTAATTTATATAAGTCTGTTGGTATTCAAAAATCATTGTTAATTGAGCAGAACCTACCTCAACTGGAGCGGTAGTCACTCTTCTGATGTAGACATTATCAGTCGACTCACTTCCATCCTCATTACGAAGATTTAATGTGTAACCGCTGCGTCTAATCAAGTTAGCAATTCCATCAGATAGCTCCATTGCTTCCTCTGTTGTTGCATAAAAAAACCTCACTGTCATCGTGTACAGTAAGGTGAATGTATCTTTCGTATTTTTCAAATCATTCGTCGATAAGTGCGGAAAGTATACTGAAGGTATCCTTATTTCTTCTGGAACCTGTTCATGATAAGCAAATGTGCCTGGTGGCAAGTTATCGAAGACAAAAGCCTTCATAGAACCATGTATTTGTGCGTACATACTCTAACCTCCATTTACCCACTGTCTAAATTGGCGGTCAAATGCAGTTTGGAACATGCGCTCATATATAGCGATAGCATTATCCCAGTAAGGACGACCTTCTATGAATTTAGCAGTAAGCATCATCCCAGTAGGTGCATGTGGATCATACTCGAAATTATGACCTTCCCATCTTCCTGGGACGAATCGTCTCACTTGGTGGTGGCCATCATTCACGACCTTAGCGTAAGAGACTGAAGTTCCCACATCAAGTGTTAACCCACCATTAGAAGAGCGCCATACGTTCTCTCCATCACCTTTTGTAAATGAATTTAAGAGAAGGCGAGTATCTACTACACCTAACGAAATGATTTGGTTTTGTACTTCTTCTAGAAATTGAAATCCGCTAGCTTCAAGCCATAAAGCAACGTTCTGATCTAATCCGTTTGCCATACGGTTCAACTTAGCGCTGAACTCGCGGAATCCTCTAGTCGTTATTTGGCTAGCCATGGCTCACTCTTCCTCTCTGCTATGGCTTTTATATGATTAACCTCACCAGTAAGCGGATGCACTACCGGAAAAGGATTACGTATATAGTAAGTGACGTTTGTATTCTTCTTAATCACTTTGTCATTGTGTCTCACGTCTGTATCAGGCATGAATAACACTTTCATTTGCTCTGTATTTAATTGGTTAGGCGACGATTGAATAGTATCAGGAGCAGCAGTTGCTACATTCTCGGCAAAATAGCAACCTTGATCTGCTATATCAGGAGTTTCATTGTAGGAATATACAGTTTCTCCTGGCTGACCGTACTTACCTGGTAGTTCTTTCTTCTGTAAATGATAAATATCACATTCATGGACCATCATCCCTTGTAGAGACATTAAATCGTCCTCATTTTGAATGTGACTTTATTTTTCCCTTTTTGATTCATGAATTTCTGTAGGAGATACAAAACAGAAGGTTTCGTTACACTCGCGCTATCCTTTGTATAAGAATAGTCACCGCCACCAATACTTTCAGATTTAATACCCTTCATTGCAGTTGTATCAGCGTTTGTATAAGCATAATATTGCGCTAACTTCTTGCACGATAACTTCACTTCTGCTGGAACTTCCGGATATTTCGTCTTATCACTAAAATCTATTTTAGAGAGATTATAAATCTCTGTATCTGCCTCAAGTATGTCCTGCTCCAATAAGGAAACAGGACGTTTTTTAACTTCAGGTAATACAGTGTAATCAATTAATTCTTGAGCAGTAATAAGTGGCATACTTATCACTCCTCTCCTTTAGATTTGCTACCTTCTTTTCTAACTTCAAATTGTTCGTTACCATTTAGATAATCATAAGTTTTCTTTGTAACCTTTTCTTCTTGGCCCAATAAAAATAGACGTTCATGGACGTCGTATGTTTTACCAACTATTAACTTAGCGTAATAATTCAAAAGTCATCACTCCTTAACTTTGATAACTTTCGCTACTGCATCTTCCTCTTCAAATTTCGCATCCACTTTAGCAGTTAAAACAATAATGAACTTACGAGCGCGGATATCTTTATCTACTTCAATTCGGATATTTCGGCTCATACCAACTACAATGTTTTTAGGATGAGTTAAGAGAATGTCAGATACAGTATTTGTTTCATCAGTATATGGTTGTAACATCGCAATACCATCTACAGGAACACCATAGGCTGAAGCTAAACCGCCTTGAAGTGAGAAGTCACCAAGGTTTGTTTGTCGTGCTGCAACTTGGTCTTTCCATTCAACTTCTAATCCATGTGAAGTATAGAACTTCCAATCTTTAGGGTTACGAAGGTATTTCGCAGGTACAGCTTTATAAGCTTTCTTAAATACATCTTTAGAGAATGCACCGGCCGCATGATCAATTACATGTGAAGTTGCTTGTTTACGTAATCCATCTAGTAATGTTAAATACGTATCAGCAGAAGATTTGTCACCATTAATAATTAATTCTTCGATATCTAACGCCGCGCGCTCTGCGATCATCTGCATAATAGTATTTTGAAGATTATTACCCTCGATATTATTTTCTAATGTGTCATATGTGATATGAACTTCAGCAATTACTTCTTTTGCATTTAATGTAACTGTGCTAGTTGTTGGCGCAGAACGATCAGAATCTTTTAATGCCGTTCCTTCTACACCAGGACGAAGGATACGATTACCAAATCCCATTTTTTCAATTTTACGTGTATCTGAAGCCATTTGAACAAATCGAGAATCCTTTAAAATCGTAGGAGCACTTTGCACCATACGTAAGAATGTATCAGCTTGCTCAGGGTTCATTAAACCACCACTAGCTAATGTAGCAAGAGTAATGTCTGCTTTTTCAATAATTGTTTTGTTATTAAGTGTCATATATGTTTTCCTCCTTCAGGCTTAAAGTAAGCCATTCCATACAGATTTTTTGACTTCTGTTTTTTTAACAACATCAGTATCTTGTTGATTACTAATACCTTGAGATTTCTTTAATGCTTCGATTTCTTCACGTAATGGCGCCGTAGCTGCTTCTACAGCTTTTTCTACTTTAATATCCTCTTCTGTTTTTCCCTCATCAAGATTAAGATGTTTTTTAACAGAAGCTAGTTCTTCCTTAATTGGACCTACAGCCTTTTCTACTGCAACGGATAATGCTTCTAATTGTTCTTGATTCATACTATCTTCCTCACTTCCTGCGCCTTCTGGTGTGACGCGTGTTTTTAGATTTGTTAATGACTCAATGGCAGAATCAATATCAGCCATGTTTGGAGCACTAATTTTTTTACCTGCTTTTTCAACTTCTTCTGTAAGAGTTACAACAGGTTTGTTCTCCCATGCTTTAACAACCGCTTCTGTGCCCTTCAACTCATTGATAATTTCAACAAATTCTAGCGCGGCTGCTTCAATACGATCTAAGTCGATAGCATCAGCGGTAGGTGCATTCCAAAGGGATTGATAGAAAGTATCTTCTAAAGCGGAGAATGAAGCATTTACATCACGGCGATGTTTGTTCTGGTTAAATTTATCTCTAACCTCACCTTTTTCAACTTTTTCTCCACTAAAAAAGCCCTTCATCAATTGGAAAAAGGACTTAAATTGTTTCTCTTCAGTTTTCGTTACTTCTTCTTCAATCACTTCTGTTTCAGCGACTCCCGCAAGGGAATACCCCGTCATTTTGCCGTCTTTAATATCTTCCCATATCTCATCGGTAGCTTTTGTCACTAGTACCCATGTACCTTTAGTGATCGTTTCACCGTTTATTTCCATATCAACAGGAGCGACATAACTTTCTACTACTTCACCTGCTCCTGCATTAAAGTCATGTTGAGCATCAATGTTACGATACTTAGCAATGAAGTTATGAGCAGATTTTTCAATATCTTCAGCAGTCATGAAATCTCCGTGTGCGTCATGTGTACTTGAATCTTCTGCGCTACCAGGAGAGTATACAATTCCATAAACAAGCTTTTGGTCTTCATCTTCACCTTTGATGATCTTAACTTCTTTTTCGAATGTTGGTTCTTGCTCGCTTTTTGTTAAGAAGAATTTCTTTTTGTTTGCAGCTTTATCTACAATAGAAACAAAGCTTACATCCACGTTTTTTAGTTTTCTTGGCATATGTTCACCTCCTTTCAATAGCAATCCAATTTCTTTTGAGTAACTTTCATCACTTACTCAACTCCTTCAAAGTTTCTTCCCTAATCTTCTGCTTCTCTTCTTCAGATAAGCCTAATATGTTGTTGTCTACTGCCGGCTGAAGAACGCATTTACAACGCACTCTCTCTTTAGCAGATAAAGAGCTATCACGAGGAAACATGCATTTCTCACCAGAGCCAGGTAATTCAAATTCCTCTTCTACAGGAATCGTTGTGCCACTATACTCAACATGATTATCACGCGGTTGATTGTTCTTTGAACCACTATGACGCCACTTCTTCCCAGTGACAGCAGGAGATTGGCGATATGATTCAAATTGAGAAGCGGAGCATGCTGCGAGGACTTCGGTCTGTGCTGTAGTCTTCGCTCTTTTTCGGTCAAATTCCGGTAGTTTCGCAAGTTCTCTCGCAATTTCCTTTATGCCTTTCCCTTTCTCCAACCCATCGTTTAAAATACGTTCTACTGCTTTGTGAGAGTTAATCTTCATGATCTTTCCTAATTCATCAGACCAGCTATCAATCCACTTTGTAGTGCGTTTCGAAAATATATTAAATTGGATATCCGGGTCAATCGCATCCATGAAAGCTTTCGACATGTCCTTCATCGTGTAATTAAGAAACTTCCTCGCTGCTTTGCTCAAGCTTTTAGCAAATGTATCTGCTCCGAATAGGCTACCAGTGACAAAGTCGATAATATCCTTTATCTTGATACCCTTCTCTACAGCATCCTTTTTCGTATAGTTCTTAATTCCATCGATAAAGTATTTTTTCTGCTTCCGAAGCAGTTTAGCAATTTCTTTTTCGAAATCCTCAACATAACCAGGTAACATGTCCAATACCTCTAGATCAGCAGGTAATGAAGCAGTGAAATCGTCAGTATCAGCCTTTTCAATCCACTCATTTAATGAATCCAGTAACTTATCAATCTTCTGCATCTTGCATCGACTCCAGTAAGTCACGTAAGTCTTTCATTACATTGACTAAATCCTCATTTGAATTAGTACCAGCTGACTTCTGTAACTGCTCACTCAAACCTTTATCCCAACCACTCACTTTACGATGACGTTCTAACACTAAAGCAACAGGTTCGTCTGCTTCTGGCATATCGTAATCTGAGAACTCTTTATTTAGCATATTACCAGCAATATTACGTACATCTTGGAATGTTAATCCACCCTTATCAGCAAGCACCTCGATGGTTTTTACCATATCTTCAGTATTACTAATCTCTGATTTACGTAAGTTCACATATACGTGTTTTAATCCGTATGGGAGCAGCAGGACATTATTGATAATAAACTCTAAGTTATTACGCTCAGGCTCAAATACCTGCTCTTCTGTAATCTCGCGTACAGATTCAGCAGTTGCTCTGTTAAAATCACGAATATAACCTACATATACGTCAGGAAGGCGGAATGCTGATTGTACCTTTTGGCGTGACTTCTCGTCGTATTCAAGGAATAGAGCGTCGTTTTGCAGGATATCAGCTAAAGATTTAAGTTCAATATCCACTGGCGTTGGAGTATCACCTACAATGCCTTCCTCAGCACTTTCCACTTGCAGCAAGAGATATTTATGTTGATTATCCTCACCTTCGACGTTCGAAACATAGTCAGTTATGGCTGCTTCACTTTCTTCGGAAAGTATCCCGTTCTTCAGTAAGATAGCCATTGGAATATGTCTGCCTTGCTTAAAATAGCGAAGATTTAACTCCTCTGCCTTCCTAGCTCCTACCATGTGAACAACATGTGATACCCAACGCGGAATGCCATATGGTCCATTTCCGATCTTCAAATGGAGAACTTCAGTAGCGTTTTTATCACCTAAAGAACTATCAGAGAACTTACCAGTTTCTTTATTTAAGAAACGCGGATCTCCAAACTCTTTAAAATAAGTATCTACTGCTCCTACCCGTTGCACATAGCGACGAAACCTCTTCTTGCGTTTGATCTCTTTTCCGCTAATTAAGTACGTAACCTCTTGAGGTTCGTCATCTTTACGAGTCACTAGCATGTACTGCGGTAGCATATTTATCAACTCAGCAGGTTTCCCCTCTAAATTTCGAATAACTTCTATATAACCATTGCCAGTTGTCTCTTTATCATCAATAGCAGTTTCAAGAATCTCCTTAAATGGCTTATCAAAGCTAAATAGCGGGATAATTTCTGTATCTACCAAAGTCCACTCTGCTTTCATTTCAGGAGTTTCCTTGTCATCCTCTAGCTTATATTTCATCTCATGACCAAACCCAGCTATATTACGTTTGTAAGCATCAATACATTGTCCTAGAATTGTGCTATTCTCTCTAATCTGTTGTAGGTCTTCTATTCTATAAGGCGGTTCGATAATATCATTAATGGCATACTTCTCATTCTCACTCTCTTGCTGTCGTGATAGCACCTGAGTACTTGTTCCTGCTGCTTTAATTACCTTCGCACTAACTTTCCTTTTATTCGTCATTAAGCTGCTTCACCTCTTTTCTTTTTCTTCTTTTTACGTAATCCAAATATGATCGTGTTAATAAAGTATCTCGTTTCATCCATGTGGTGGTCATTTTCTTTTAGCGGTTTATCCTCACCACGTTGTATTGCTTTCTCATCCCATATATAAGAAGCAAACTCTTTGAAAGTCTCAACACAACAATCATTGAAGTATGCTCTGCCAGTATTAAGCGCTATGCCAACGTTACCTATTCCCTCTTTTACGTTGTTACGAGCCTTATATACTTTTCTCTTATTACGCATCAATACGGCAATAAATGAAGCAGCAGAAGGGTCAACTACAGTTCCCTTGATTGGCAAATCACCAACGAATTCCTCATAGTCTTCATAGTATTCTTGGTCTGTTTTCTGCTTCTCTGTATCACGGCCGCTATAATGGTACTCCTTGATTTTGTACCAAACTTCTTTGTCGCCATCTTCAATACATTTACCCCATAATCCATACGCCATAGCGTTCTGCGTACCGTAGTCACAGGACACATAATACTCAACGTAATTACGATCAATAGAAGCAGCTTTGTGTACTTCTTCTTTGAACATATCGAACACGAGACCAGAAGCAGCTGCCCATAACCCTAAAATGTACCGTTTGAAGAAAACGCCGCTATATAGCTTGTAATAACGTTTTTTTGTCTTCTTAGAAAGGGATAAGTTATCATCCATAGTAAACTTCAGATGTAGTAAGTTCTTTTCCTTACGCTTATCCAACCACTCTAATTTAAACCAGTGATACGGTCCTGCTGGGTTACAGTTAAACCATATTTTCGAACCTTCTACAGAACAACGACCTGTTGCCTGATCTACGAAACTACGGACCATTAGCGCTACCTCATCAAAGAAGCAGCCGGCAAGTGTAATTCCTTGAATCAAATCCTGGGAACTTTCATCCTTACCACCAAAAACGTAGAAGAAATTTGTTACCCCATCCTTAGTAATGGAGAGCATATTCTCACTGCGGTGATCTTTAACCTTATACCCACGAGACTTCAACATCTTCTTGAGCGGTGTTATAACATTACGACGATGCGAACCAATCGTTTTACCACACATACCGAAGTTCTCACCTTCAAATGACTCCATTGCCCACATAACGTAAGAAAGAGCCATCGATACTGTTTTCCCGGCACGAATAGAACCATCACAAATAATCCCGTCATAATCTTTAACGGGACTGTTAGGTTTCCACCAGGTTAATACCTTCAGCTGCTTCTTGGAGAACGGCTTAAATTTGAATGGAGCAGGTTTCTTTTTACGCTTCGGAATCGTCGTCATGGTCATCCCACACTTCCTCTACCTTACCTTCTAGCGCCTCTTTGAAACCGTCGTCTTCGTACTCATCACCATCTTCACCTTTAATGCGAGCAGTATCAGCTTTAGTTTTCTCAATGTTTGCTTTCATTTGAGTTAATTTCAATCTTCTTTCATCGTCTGCATTAGCTAACTTATCGAATCGCTCAATCATAGCAGATAATGATGTCATTGCTCGTGAGTAAGCAGTAAGTAAGTTGGCTTGCTTATCCCACGCAAACTGAATCATGTAAGCTTCTCCACCTTCAGGCTCGCTAATAATTTCCTTCGACATATCGTCTTTATCACGAACATGCATGATGCGTTGCGAATTAAGAATGTTGAAGTATTGCAACTGGATAGAATTAAACAGCATATCTAATTCCGTATGGTTTTGTATTTCTTCAAGTAATTCCATCGCATGTGGATCATCATTAGGAATTATCTTTTTGAACAAACCATGAGTAGTTGCATTGTCATTTCCTTTTGGTGGACCATGCCCTACAGCATGCTTATTACCATACTTAGGGTTCTTATTACCCGAATTACCCACTGCATTCTTATTACCAATGGGTGCACCTGTTTTCTTGGTTTGGGTGCATCCTTTTTCACCGTTTGGGTGCACCCCTTTTCGATTCCAACCATGCCTTTTTCTCCAGGACTTAATCGTATTAATACTGACATCATATTTCTCAGCCAATTCCTTGTACTTCATTCCTTGCATGTAATCTTCTTGAGCTAACTCGTGTTTTTGTTTCACTTCATATCACCCACCACCTTCTATATTAATAAGAATAAAATCTTCAAATATATTTATCATTTTTCACGTTGACATATGATCTCCTAAATTATATAATTTCTTTAGAATTCCAAAGAATTCTTTAGAAATCCAAAGAGAGGTTGATGTAAAATGGCTACAAAATTTTTCCCGGAGAAATTAATCTTTGTACCAGCTAGTGGTGGTCATCCCAAGGATGCAGAATATCGAATTGGGATTGGTCCTGAACAATGGGATAAACCTGTACGAATAAAGAAAGTTCAGATGGTTTATGGTAACAAAATAGCAGGTCGTGTTTCACCTTCATTTCCAGTAGATAGTCACGATGAAGATGCTGTACGCCTTGCAATGGAGTTAATTAATTCAGGATACGGAGTTAATGATCCTTATAAAAAAACAATTGTACAAGTCGCTCCACTAGAGAATAATCAGTCTATAAGCGATTTATTAGAGGCACAATTAGATTATATCCAAGATTTTTATCTAGAACTTATGCCACATCTTACGGTAGTCGATTCTGAACCTAAAGAACCTGTACATTTAAGAGATAACTTATATGGTTTTATATTTGATATTTCCTTCAGTATGAAATACGAAAAAAATTAATATGCTATATAACCCAAACACTATGATTGTTTGGGTATTTTTTTGTAAAATAAAAAAAGCAGCGGATTCGCTACTTTAAAGTAAATGATCTAGTCTTGAGTTACTTGTGCTTTTTCGACCAGATAAAGAGTACATAATATCTTGGTGTTTAATCATTCTCTGATGATTACGAGGTATTTTAAAATCCTTTCTTCGCTCCTTCAATGCGCTGATTACATTGATATCGATACTCAGTGCATTCGCTAACATATTAGGGTTATATCCACTGTCCAATAACGAAAGGACCTCATAAAACATCGACTTCCCACCAACAGATTTGAACATTTCTCTTTTGAATCTATCTCTTTCTCTAGCTCTTTCCTTCTGTAACACAATCATTTGAGGTGTCGCAACCCTACGTTTCCCTTTTTCAATGTCTCTTACAGCATCCTCTAATTTAGCCTGTTTAAAAGCTTCATCAATTTCAGGAATCATTTTTACATGTTTGTACTTTGCGTTTGTATTTTTAATATAGTCAGTGTATAAATCCGGGAACTCCTCTTGCACTTCTTTATTTAGCACTGTTTTATATTCGATCATATAAGTTATCTCTAATAATGAACGCTTTAGCGGACTATCTTCTATTAAATAAGCCACTTTATTGAACAGGTGCGCATAATCTTTAGTATTCGAATAACCATTAAAATGAGCATGAACCCTAGTCTTTATTTTAAAAGCTTTGCCTACATAAACAATTTTGTCATTATGATCGGTGATTAAGTAAACCCCACTGTCATGACTTTGTATTTTGTTATTAAATTCTTCAAAACTCATAAAGCTTAATTCTCCCATATCTTTCCCCTCCTACATAATCCCCTTTTCTTTCGCTCTCTCATAAAGAACTGTACGACTTACACCAGTAACTTCACATATCTTCTTCACTGTGTATCCATTCTCTTCACGATTAGCAAGCAGCTCTAAAGCATGCTCCATTTTAGGGTTTTTATCACCGTATTTTTTAGGTCTTCCCTTATATACGCCACGTTGCTTAGCAAGGTCTATTCCTTCTCGTTGGCGCATCTTAAGTAAATCCCTTTCTAACTGATTAACACCAGCCATTACAGTGAGTAGGAAAGTACTGTATGGATTATCACTAGTTGTATCAAGCCAAGTATCTTTTATTGATTTAATCGAAGCTCCTTTACTCTTAATAACTTCAATCAATTCAAATAAATCCTTTGTACTACGACTAATACGTGTTAAATCGGTAACTACAATCGTGTCACCTTCTTTTAAATTATCAAGCATTAATTGAAGTTCTTCTCTGTTTGTTGTTGCTCCACTTGTTTTCTCTTCATACACATGATCACATCCATAATCATTTAGCTGTTTCAGTTGCCTAGCTAAATTTTGTTCTTGTGTAGAAACACGAGCATAACCAATTATCATAATATCTTCCCCTTTGTCCGTTAACGTGTTCGGAAATTAATTCTAAGTACATAATAACATTTATTTTCCGTACATGTAAACAGGACGTTGAGAAGTATGATAAATTCGTTTACTCTTTTACATCCGTATAGGGTAGACCCAAATGGGATAAAAGTTTTGTATTTATTACATATTGATGTTAATATTATTTTTGTACATATGCGCGAGTGGCGCGATGTAATCATACATCTAATAATGCCACACGAGAAAGAGATGTATATGAAAATCGACTTAAAAGGTAGCTTCGACTTAAAAATTGAAGTAAACCCTGAGTCACTAGCGAAATTAGTAGATTTAGTTCTATTAATCGCACAAGCATACCTGGGACAATAGTCTCAGGTATTTTTTCGTTCGTTGTGTTCGTTTGTTTTGTAAATCCTTATCCTTATCTTTTCTTAACAGCAATCAATCTGTTCAACTTAACGTTTAATGTGTAATTTCTATATAACAAAGAAAAAAGCACCCGTCATGGATGCCTTTAAGATTAATAACCTCGAGTGAAAATGTTTTTAGGGTCTATTTTTTCTGCAGTTGAATGTCCGGGAACATCATGACCCTCTATAACTTCGACTGCTAGAACTTCATTCATATTAACCACATGGTTCCCAAAGCTCTTAGCTCCATTAAAACCTACATAATTAATTTCTGAGATAACATCAACTTTATTACCTTCCATTTTCGCTATGATTTGATTGTTGTTTTTCATTGTAAATACAATCTCAAGTTCTTTCATATTTATCTCCTCCTCTCCTACTCTATCTATTCGACAGAATAAAAGAATATCCTACAAAAACAAAAAGCCATCACCGAAGTGACAGCTTTCAAGGGGATGGAAGAGAGAAAACAAATAGCAAAGTTTCTCTTAGATCAAGGATGAGTACTCTCAACCTTCTCCAAGCCACCGCATCATGTAATGTTTTAGCTCTCATTAGCTACGCGCTTTACGTTCGGTGACCTGGAGAAGAATAAGAATCTTCTCGTTTTAAGTCCGTGGACTCGAGAGCTATGGTGTAACTCTCTTATAAAGGTTTTTAAATTTTTATCAAGACGTAAGTGTTTCTTCCGACGCCTTGTTTGAACTAACATATTTTCAAGGGGATGGAGAGGAGGCTCCACTATGTTAGTTCAAACAAAGAGCGGAAGCTCTCTGCACAACGAAAGATGTGAGTAATTCGTTGAAAGTGTAAATCATTTCGTCCAAATCGTTGAATAAAAACCTATTTTTATTTTGTTTACTGTCCATAAATACGATGTTCATTTAATCATAAATAAACCACCCCATTCCATTTCCAGAAACAAACAACAGAGAGTAATAGACTTATATTCACTATCAGCCCAGAGGACGCATCTGAGCTGAATGGTAAATATAATAGAAACAGCATGACGAATGCGAGTTATCTCACACCCGCCACACTGGAATATGTCATTGTTAATTATTTAAGGGAATCTTACCACCCTTACGGCGAGATTCTTACCGCCCATGCCCGCCCTGCCGCGGTATACGTTAAGGAGTACTAATCCTCTTCGATATGCGGTTGTCAAAGGGCTTGTATCTATAATTTACCGTTATTTTCATTTGCAAAAACTCCCCAAAAAATATGCTATTTCTCTGCGTTTTCTCTGCCATTTTCAAATGATTCCTAATGTAGTAGCGATCAGTTTAATTGCACTCTTCTTCTTCTCGTAAAAGTATGAGTTCTTCATCATCAATTCGTTTTGTACGAATGAATCTTTAACTGGTTTATTATCTAGGAACTTCATAGTAATGATATTTCTTTCGTCTTCATCTAGGATGTTGTTTAATGCCTTTTCTATTTGTTGTACCTTCATTCTACTTGCGACGCTTGAATCGCGTAACTCAGGGAATAAACTAATTCCTTCTTGTTCCACTTCATTACTAAATCGCATCTTAAGCGCTCTGTATTCTTTTAAAATGCTTACTACTTCCTTTTGTACTTTCTTATCATCGATAGCCGGTAATAAAGTTAATTGTCTCTCCATGAAGGAATCCCCCTATTTCGAATTTTGGTTTTTACATTCACATCGGGTACGTGAAATTTTACTATCTCTTTGTTGAATAAGGGAAACATGCATAGCGAGCAGCCCCCACCATCCACTCTGCATGGTTCCGTTATCCATTAAGCCTTTAATAATTTTCTTTTCTTGTTAGCCATCTTCTCTTTTGCTGCTTCAATGTTATTTGCTACCTTTTTATGGTCCTGATCAAATTGAATCATTCCATCAAACATAACTGGTGCTGCCGCTTCATCAATGTATTGTAAGTAATCAATTGGTGCACGTTCTGTCTGTTCTACTAAGTACCCGTAAATATCAAAGTCCGCTCTTGGTATAGACTTCTTTCCTTTTGGTTGCTGCGACATCCTTACATAAGATTGAATGACTGATAGCGGTACTACAAATACTGACTTGTCTTTGCTAAATTCAATAAGGAAGAAACAAATTGCTCCCATATGCTCCGCTTTCTCCAGGTAATCCAACTGGTGCTGTGCAATGTTCTTTAAATCAAATCGCCCAGCATTCTCTGTAGACTTCGCTTCAAATGCTATCGCCCGTCCTTTATACACTCCATCATAGTCCACTGTACTCTTAGCTTCATAGAATCCATTTAATACTCGTCCACCTGCACTTTTTAATACCTTCACAGGAGTCGGACGCTTGTTTATAAGCGCTACTCCCTCTCTTTGATACATTTCATTCGAAAGATTGATAAGCTTTTCAAACACCATTCCGCGGTTACCTTGTCCCATTTTTATTCCTCCATTTCTTTCTTACATTCTTCAAGGAAATCAATAACTTCCTGAACATGCTCCCTCGTCGTCATACTCTCCATCACATATCCTGCATCGTTATAAACATTAACCTTATCCCCTGTGAACTCCATTCCGCACATTCCATCTGCACCTAATAGCTTTACGTTACCTTCCATTCTCCTAACCTCACTTTCTATTAAAAGGATTATTTACCTTTTAGACTTTAATCTCGTTACTTTGTATGAGATTATTTTTCAATGATAAAAAACATTAACAATTATAGAAATATTATACATTTTACCCTTTTTTTATTGACTAAAATCATGTAATGATCTATACTGTTATTTGTATATAACATTTCTAAATTACAAGGGAGGAAATAAAAATGAAAAAATTATGGAAAACACTTTTAGCAGCTTTTGTTTTATCAAGCGGACTTCTTTTTGGTACTTCTGATGCCTTTGCAATGGGGTCAAAAGGCCACAGTAATCTAACTCTATCTACTGATGCTAATAATTATGGTAGAGGAGCAACTTCAATTGATGTTAGTGTGTCAACTACTGCTGGAAATATTGTTGTTGAGTTATACAAAAAAGGTAATAACAACCCTGTTGCAAGACGAGATGCCTATTTTGGCGTTAACGGCGGACGTACGACAGTTAAATTTTATACAAGCGGACTTACATCAGGTCAATATGACGTTGTAGCAACTGGTAGCTGGGGAGATCGTACATATCGTAGAGAACTTACAAGCTACATAAATGTAACTCGATAATCTGTCAAAAGGCACTTGTGAAAGTGCCTTTTTATATATCCTCACCACAACATACAACTTCACCGGCGTCCAATACCTTTTCCAAAGCTCATTTATGCTTCTTTTTCTTTACAGAATTCAAATTTGCTCTTTATCAAAAACTTCAATATCGTATAAAGCCTGTGTAAAGATTGCTGTGGTCCAACCTATCTACCCGATAAACGTTATATAATGAACTTGCAAATACACAATCCTCACAAATAGGACATTCAGCTATGATACAAACAGACACCATATCCATCCCCCCTTGAATAAATCCACAAATCTTGTCCTTACTATAAATACACTTAATTATTGAACTTCCTTCTTAACGTTTTTCTGGAGAGCAGTTAGTTTTTGCTAGCTGCTCTTTTATTTATGAAAATAGATAAAATTCTTTATAATGATTCTTCTTTATTTCTCAATATAAAGAGCCTTGGATTTCCTTTAACAATCTTGTAGTATATGAACAAAGAGTAAGGTAAGAGTTACTCTTTGCCATTTTAGGGAAGGTCCTGTTGGAGACTACAGGGCCTTTTTACATATAGAGATAGTTTTGTTTAATTTTTCACCATTAACCACAATAAATATCTTATAATTGTTATATACTAAATTAATCAATGTATTAGGAGTAGATCAAATGCCAGTTACACTAGAACTTATTCTTTTCATTCTCCTTCGCTTCTGCTAATAATTGAGTTACTTCAAACGTGCCATGCTGCGTATATTTCATTGTTCTTCCTCCTTGTATTTAGATAAAATAGTTGTTAATGCTATTGCTGTCCCTTCATTCGCAATCCATTTCCCTCTATAGAACCCAGCAAGTCCTAAATCTTCATCCTCGTAAGCCTTATCAGCTTCTTTTCTGTTTTCTACCGCTGATTGTTGTAAGTATTCTATATACTCTTCAATCGCTTCTCTCATAACTTCCAGCTCCTTTTATTCACATTCAAAATCAATCATGCAATCCATATCGTCATACCTGTTTATAATTACATCCGTGTAGCCTTCAGTGTCTTCACTTGTGTATCTGTTTATATCGAAAACCAACGCTCCACTAACATTAGTGATTACTTTTCCATCTGCTTCAATAATTTCAAATAAGTCACTACAAATGTTTACTTCCCTCACTTCACTATCCGTTTCATGTCTGCTGTAAACCTCACTAGCGATTTGATGCAAAACTCTATCTGATAATGTCTTCATTCTCCTCATCCCTTTCCAAAAGCCTCGCCAGTTCCTCGCAACTCCCTTCAAATAAGTCGCGCCCATCGGGTAGCTTGAATATGTGATTATCGATTAATTTGTTGATTAAAAAGTCTTGCCTGTCCATGTTGCCTCCTAGCTGATTTGCTTCTTTTTCGCGCTTCCGCGTTTGTCCTTTGGCTTTGTTGCCGCTGCATATTGAGCCATGCCTCTTTCTACCCTTTTGCGGTAGAGGTTTTCACTAATCCCGTGTTCTAACGCTATCTTTAGATACACTTCATGTTTTTTCAACTTCGTTGCTGCTTCAATTTCTGACATTCCACTTCTAATCCTTCTGTAGAAAGTAGAAGCACTAATTCCGTTCTGTTCAGCGAGAAATAATAAAGTCCTATTATTCTCTTTCCCTTTTTTATTTTGGAGCGGAACCGTTATAGCGCGTTCTATGCTCCATTGGTATCCGAATACCCTTTGGTTTACGTTAGTTCTTGATATCCCATTACGCGCTGCAATCTCATAATCTCCCTCTGTTGGAACCGCTTTGTATTTCACAACGCTCCCTCCTTATCCTTCATAAAACAACGTCTTCCTGTATTAATTACTGGCGTTGTCGCTGCTCGTTCCATGTCCCATTTCTGGGTGTGAATTCGCGAAATGAATGTTTGGTAGCCAATCCCGTTTTTCTTAGCGATATTCAACCATGTTTTTTCTGTTTCCCCTTTTTGTCTCGTAGGCTTGGTCGCTGCATCTTTACAATTCCATCCAAGATTGTTTACCCTGGTATAAAATGTGTTCCTATTTATTCCGTTTTCTGATGCTATTTTTATCCATTTACCATGTTTCCGTTCGTATTTGTGCCTAACCGTTCCAATTGGCGCTGTTGTCGCTTCTTCCACATCCCAATCAAAGTCGTATACCCTACTGTTTAACCTTATTCTGTTTATTCCGTTAGCTGCTGCCCTTGCATATTCCTCATCAGTTAACCAACGATTTAAAGCCATTTTCTCCCTCCTAATCTAGCTCCATAATTTCTTTAAGAGATCTGTCTGAAATGTATATGTCAACAATCTGTATTTTCCCGTATCTCTTCCTAGCCATTCCCTCGGCTTCGCTAAGAATTGCTCCGCCGTACTCTTTGCTTTGTAATCGAAAGTCCCCAATATGTCATCAAAGCTTAGTTGACTTTTCATTGTTCAAACCTTCTTTCCAAATTTACGAACTTTCCGTATTCCTTAATGAATGCCAATTCTACCGATCCAACCGGGCCATTCCTTTGCTTCCCTATGATGATTTCTATCGTGTTTTTGTTCTCTGTTTCTCGGTCGTAGTAATCCTCCCGATATAGGAACGCTATGACGTCTGCATCCTGCTCTATTTGCCCGCTCTCGCGTAAATCTGACATCATAGGTCTTTTGTCTTGGCGTTGTTCTACACCACGGCTCAACTGAGATAGAGCAACCACACATACATTTAATTGACGAGCCATCGTTTTAAGTGTCCGGCTAATTTCTGCTATCTCTGCTTGTCTGTTTCCTTTATGTACCGGATTCCCTGTTATGAGCTGTAAGTAGTCGATGATCACCATGATTTGTCTACCTGGGAACTCATCGCATAATTTTTTAACCTTTGACCAAATGAAATTCGTTGTAATCCCTGCATCATCAAAGATTCGAATGTTTTTGTTGTTTAAAACTCCCATAGCTTGTGTTAACTTCGTCCAATCTTCTGGGTTTAACTCGCCTGTTTTCATGCGATTCCCATCTATATTGCCGTTAATGCTGACCATTCTTTTCAATAGTTCTTTCTTGCCCATTTCCAACGAGAAGATAGCGACTACATCACCTTCACTGAGTTCTCCTGCCGCATTATTAGCTACATTTAAACAAAACGCTGTCTTCCCTACAGACGGCCGAGCCGCAACAATTATGAATTCTTGTGGTTTGAATCCTGCCGTCATGCGGTTTAATTCAGTAAATCCCGTATCCATTCCAGCCAATCCGCGAACCGGATTCTCTAACTCTCCAAAAACTTCTATAAGTCCGTCCTTGATTCGCCCGTCACTGTTCTTGTCTTCCCTACTTAAATTCAGTAGCGCTGCCATTTGTGTTTGAATAGCGAGTTCTGTATCGTTTCCGCTATGAACCGCCTGTTTTAACGCTTCTGTATTTCTAACAACCTCTCTATCTCGCCATTTACTCCATACGATTTTTTCATAGTATTTAATATTAGAAGTACTTGGCGTAGTCTCTGATAATTGAGCAAGATATCCAATCCCACCAACATCCTCTATAAGCCCTTTCTCAGCCAATCTAGCGGTCATTGTTATAAGGTCTACTGGTTCGTTTCCACTGTCAATTTCGAGCATAATACGGAAGATATGGACATGCTGAGGACGATACATCTGCTCAGGTATTAAATTAATATCTTTTATCTTGTCTGGATCTAATATCAGTCCTCCTAGAAGACCTTGCTCCGCTTGAATGCTATATAAACCCTCGTAATCTAAAGTGTGATTCACTGTCTTCCCCTCCGTTTAATCCCCAATATCTTCGCTATTTCTTTCAGGTGCTTTTCCCGTTCCTCCGGCGGCGCCACGTCTTTGCTATTTTCGTCCCACTGCTTAAATAATTGTTTCGTCCCTAATACAGTTGGCCCGCTATATTTTTCTTCATGTAATAGGTCAGCTGGTTTGGGAGGAAACTTATTTGTTTTACAATGTTCCTTTAACTTCACAAGTGTTTCTTCGTAAGGAACATCCTTCATTAGGTCAATCCATACTTTCACAAGGTCATCTGTAAGCTCAAAGTGTGGGTATACTGCAACAATGTAACGTAGCAAACCCGTAACTTCCTTTTGTTCCATTCCTTATCCCCTCTATTCATATTTAGCAAGTAATTCCGCGTTCTTCGCTTGTCTTTTCTTTTGTTTACCAGGTATTACGGTTAATGGCTTGTTCGTCTGTTGTTTTGAATGCCATCTGTTATAGATGTAACTCGCACAATATCTAAATGAATTTATCCGATCCATTGAATGTTTAGGTTTATAGTTTTGAAAACATTCATCTAAGTAGAAAAGTATTTCATTAAAAGGAACACCTTCCTGTAAGAGCTGATTCGCTGTACTATAATCATCTGGTCCAGGGAAACCTCTTCCTTTCAATCTCATATATTTATCAGTGATTATATTTACTTGTTCTTGTGACGGAGTTTCTTCAACAACAACATTCTTTAAAACATTCTTGTTTGTGGTCAGTTTTTGCGATTTTGTTGGACACTTGTTGGTCAAGTTGTGGTCACTTTTAGTTTCTTCAAACTCTGAAAACATTGGTATATCAGTGTTTTCAGGCTCTTTTTTGATGGTCATTTGTTGGTCAATTTTTCGTTCGAAATGCTCATTTTTGTTGGTCAACTGTTGGTCACTTTGTTGATACAGATGCCAGTTAAGTATTGATATGACGCTGTATTTCGTGGTTTTTTTGATGGTCAGCATCTCCATCTCTTCAAATAGTGCTAAATATCGTTCGATGGTCTTTTCTGAAATGGTCTGCGACTTCTTAACACCTTTATTAAATTCTTCTGCTAATGCTTTTCTACCAGTAACAAATTGACCACTTTGAAGACTTACAACCTGATTTCCAACAAACACTTCACGTTCTTTATGAGAAGCTCTCATTAAGCAAAGCGTCCACAACTTGAATTTGTTACTATCCGTCCATATAGAACTTTCCATAATCTTTCGATGCAATTTTATCCACCCCGTCACAAGGTCTCACCTGCCTTTACTCCGCTTTCTTCCTCATTACAAACAGATACTGAACTGTATCTATATAACCGTTAAATTTAAATCCACCTTTACTGAAGTTTCTCCCCATGTCGTAATCAAAGTCTTTTCTTTGCTTGTAGATTTTTTGATATGGCCTTACATGTTCATATCCATCTTTTTCTAACTCTCTTACCTTTTTTAATAGCTTAGTAAGGTTATATCCCTTCACTGGGAAAGGCTTACTATCATCACGCTCTTTTTTTCTCCAATGTAATTGCAAATCAATCACCTCGTTCGCAAATTGCTATCCCGTTTTTTACTCGCAAAACTTTGTATCCGTCATAACGCTTCATATATTGCAAAATGTTTTGTTTTATCTCTTCCTGACTAGTACCCTTTAAGCACCAATCAGGAAGAACAACATTTGTTTTTGTAGTTATCATTGTTCAAATACAATTTCTGATTGTTCTTGATTTGTTGTTTCTTCACTTGTTTCTTCTGCTTCAATAAACTCTGGTTCTGCTGTAATGTCTTTTCGAACCACTTCGTCATGTTGCGCCTGCGTTTGAACCTCGATACTAATTGGCAAGTATTTAAACATCGATCTCACGACTGTTTTCTTTGCCATTTCTTCATAATCACTTTTCCAAGGGCCGAAGTCTTTTGATTTAGAACGACCGCGACGCTTTTCAATCTCACTTTCCGGCATGAACTCCATTTGATACCCACCGTCTTTAAAATGAGCTACTGCATATGCTCCAATGAACTTACCTCTATCTCCAAATGAAGGTTTATGTGTCAATTTAGGATGTAACCCTAATTCGTATTCGAACTCATCATTCTCGTACACTGCATGAGCGTAAATACTTTGAATGTGACCAGAACGTCTTGCTAAATCAATCATTCCTTTGTATCCGATGATGAATTGAACTTCCTTAACCCATTGAGGATTTTGTTTTGTACCTGCATTTTTATTGAAAGGAAGCAAGTAACAATGTCCAAGTAATCCTGGTTCTAATCCAAGCTGCACTGCTTGCATCACAGCGCCCATTAGAGAAGGAACAGTACATTCTAATAAAGTTGGGTTAGTTCTTATTGTTGTGAGTGCTATACGGCTCATACGGTCCATATCCATATGCTTTGGTAATACTTCAGCCATTCTCGGACCCATTTTCTTCATATAAGCTTCAACTGTTTGCTCAGGACTAACTGGTTTATTTTCAGTACGGTTTGCTAATTGATTTTTAATAGATTCATTGTTTGCCATTTTTCATTTCCTCCCTATTTAACTGTGAATTTTCTGCTTTTAGATTCTTTTGTATACTGTTTGTACAATTCCGGTTGCTCTTCTTTTAAACGTTTACTATCAATCCGATTTGAAATTTGTGTTTTCCAAGAAACCTTGTAGTTTTCTGTTTTTCCGATTTCATTTGAACCGAGTTTTGCTTTAATTTTGTTTTCGTACTCTGCTTTTTGTTCTTCCAACGCTTTAATTTCCTTATCTACCTGATCACGAGCTTCTATTAATAACTCAACCTCACTTCCTAACTCGACTTCGCTATCCTCAACCGAATCAGGATACATTTCTTTTAGTAGAGTAGATGATGCATCGGATCCATCAAACATTGGAGGTATTCCCTTCTCAACGTGGTTTAACCAGAAGTCTTTTTCAATATCGATTAGGTACTGAATAATTTCTTCATCTCGTTCAATCTTTTTATAGATGAATTTGTTACCGCCGATTAATACCGCTATCCACCATGCTTTATAACCCGTTACAGCCATATAGTGTTGGCACTGTAGAAGATAAGAAGCTGGGATTTCTTCACCTTCCCACTCTTTCTTTAGGTACTCAGAAGCCGTTTTACACTCAAGTCCTACCTTTTCACCAACAACAAGCCTGTCCACATTTGCTAGCATCCAAGGGTATTCAGGATGTTGTAAGATTGCGTTGCATGTTCTAACTTTCAAATTAGTGCGTTTGCTGAATTCTTCAGCTACAATTTCTTCTAAAACATTTCCGAAGTAAGCCGCTTCACTTGGTAATTGGTCTTTAACCGTTTCGCTTGTTTTGTCGTAGTAAACTCCAATTGGAGAGCTCCATTTATTTAAACCCGCAATAGCAGCTGCATCAGAACCGCCAATACCAGCTTTTCTAGCTTCTAACCATTGTTCATGGGCCATATCTTCAGTTGTAATAAGTACATTTGCCTCCATATTATTCACCTGCCACTTTCTTCATCGAATGTTCTTCAACGTATTGTTTGATGCATTCGGATTCGGTATGGATTGGATCACCACTAAAATCAAGGTATCCTTCACCGTAGAAAATTTCTCCGCCACATCCTTGGCAGTAATCCATGAAGTCTCTAGCTGATAAATCGTGATGATTTCCGATTAACATTCCGTTTTCAACCATTTCCACATTCCTCCTTATTTACTACGAAAAGTCGATGTGATATAATGAGGATAACTTAATTTTTCGACTTTTCTCGAAACGCCCTGTCTCCCAACTGGGCGTTTCTTCATTTTGTTTTGATGCTTTCACGCATCGGAATATCCAGGAACCTTTCAATAAGGTGGGGACCAACATTAAATTCCTGAATATTCCGACAAGCGAAGGCTGTAAACCTTACTGCATATCGACAAGCGAGGGCTTGTGGCATTCTCAATGAGATTCTTGGGTAATCCTCTCTAATGAAAGGAAATGACCGAGCTATCCCTGTCTACCCGACAGTTAAGTTAGTTTACGCTAACAATCTAATTCCTTCATTTAAGATGTTTATAGCTGCATTAACATCTCTATCATGACGTGTCTTACAATTTGGGCATTCCCACTCTCTAAGATTTAAATTTTTAACATCTTTATTTTTATATCCGCAACAAGAGCATAGTTGAGACGAAGGGAATGATTTACCTATAATTGATATTGTTTTCCCATGCCAATTAGCTTTGTACTCTAGCATTTCACGGAAAGTATGCCATGCTGCATCTGCGATACTTTTTGATAAATTGTGATTTTGCATCATATTTTTAACTTTTAAATCTTCTAAGCAAATCGTTTGGTTTTCACGGATTAACTTAGTAGACAATTTATTCAGAAAATCTTTTCGTATATTTGTTATTTTTTCGTAAATACAAGCAACTTGTAATCTGGCTTTTTCTCTATTCTTTCCTCCTTTTTTCCTACGAGAAAGCTTACGTTGCCAAAACGCTAACTTTTTTTCGTATTTTCTGTAGTTTTTAGGATTAGGTATTTTCTCTCCAGTTGAAAGGACTGCAAAATCTTTTATTCCTAAATCCACCCCTACAGATCGTTCTGTCTTCTCGAACTTTTGTTCATCAATTTCACACAAGATAGATAAAAAATATCTCCCTGATGGTCTTTGGCGTACTGTACAAGATATAATTCGTCCTTCTATTTCTCTAGATTTTGAAAATTTAACTAAACCAACCTTTGGTAACCTTATTTTGTCACCTTCAATTCGAACTGTATTTCCGTTATTGTTTGTTCTGTAAGATTTGTCTCGAGCATGTTTCTTTTTATATCTTGGATAGCCTTTCTTCTCATTAAAGAACTTTTTAAAAGCTACATCGAGATCTTTTAAAACGTTTTGTAGTACCCATTTATCAGGCTCTTTTAACCACTCGATTTCCTTTTTTAGTGATGTTAATTGTTTATCGCATTGAAATCTTGTCAGAGTAATTTTGTCATTTTCATATGCTTCTTTTCTTTTTGTAAGAAAATAGTTATAAACAAATCTCGCACATCCAAAAGCTTTATGAATTAACACCTTTTGTTCTTCATTGGGATGAAGCCGAAACCTATATGATTTATGCATATCTTTCACCTCCTATCTATCCAGCTTGTCCTATTTAGCTAGAGTTATAAACTCCTTATGCATTTCCTCAACCTTATCCGCGCTGTTATGTATCCCTCTGGCTCTTAAATCCTTTATGATCCATGCTAGTTTCTTTAGTTCGTATTTATCACGCTGCTGTTTATTCGTCATTTTCAAGCCATCCTGCTCTCTTTGCTATAACTTCAATTCGGTGTACTAGGTATACAAATACACATATTGTCGCTGATATGATTGCTAGTGATAATGAACTTTCTTCCATTGTTTACACCGCCTTCTGTTCTTGTTCTTTCTTCAGTCGGTCTATGATGTAGGCTTGTCCTTTTGGTGTTACGTAAGGCGTTAGCCATGTGAAAGGCTCTCCGTTAGGCTTTTCTTTTACACCTTGTACAACTTCGAAGTAACCACTGTCGATTGCTTTCTGAGTTGGTTCATTTTTATTTTTGAAGATTAACCCCCACTCTCGAAGTGTTGCGAATAATCTCTTTTGACCTGTTTTGATACCATGTTTTGCTGCTAACTTAGCAACTTCGCTTACTTTCAGTGCCTTATCCGATTGCATACACGCTTCTGCAAATGTTACTAGCGGTTGTTGCTGCACGATTTGTTGTTGTGCTGCTGCAAGCTTTTCTTTCTCTTCTTTTAATTTAGTGAGAAGACCGATTGCGAAGTCTGGATTTGTTACCGCTTGTTCCAGGACTTGATCTGTCATGTATGCTCCGTGTTTTCTAATAGAAGGAAGCACTTCAATTGCTAACCAATCTTGAAAAGCTTCTGCTAATTCGTTGCTTGCTTTAAAAGCTAGCTTGTATACCAACGGTTCAGGAATCAAATCACCTTTCCCCACTTGTGGGGAATTTTTAGGAAGATAAGAATTCACCCTATCCCATCTCACATACATTTTGTTATTTTTAGTTCTCGCAATACCTAAACTCTTAGCAACTTGTTCTACATCGAACAACACTTCGCCATTTTCGAATTTTGCTGATACCTCAAAAATTTCATTTTTAAAATTTTGTAGTTGACTCATAATATCGCTCCTTTTTATTTGTTCGAAAAAATCGAACTTAATATTTAAAAAAAATCTATTTTAACGTTATTAAGTTCGATTTATTCAACCTTTTTAAAAAGATCTTCCACAGGTACTGAAAATACTCTAGAAATAGCAAAGGCTGCTTCCTTACCTGGAGACTTCGTACCCTTAACATATTCACAAACCGTGCTTTTAGAGCGTTTTATCTCTTTAGCTAGTTGTATCTGTCTCATTTCATTTTCATCAAGCAAAGCCGACAATTTTTTGTTGTCAAAAATCATTTTCCTGTTCACCTCGCTTACAAGTAATACTATATCAAAAAGTTCGAAAAAAGGGAACTATTTTTTAAAAACTTTTTTATTTATTTTTAATCTGTAAATTCTACTATTATAATTAACAACCGCAGAAAAGTTTGCTCTGAGCGAACTTTTATAATAAAATGAACTTAATTACTGTAATACTACTACAGTAATACTGTGAGTATTGAACTTTCTAATCGTATATAAATTGAATTTGAATAAAAAGGGTGGATTAATTATGCGCGGGGATAGGGTAAAACAATTAAGGAAAGAAATGAAATGGACACAAGAAGAATTAGGTAACCGTGTTGATTTGAAGAAATCAACAATATCAGAGATAGAAAACAATAAAAAAGATGCTGGTAGAAAAGCTATTACAAAAATCGCTACAGTTCTAAATTGTACTACTGATTACTTATTAGGACTTTCTGATGATCCTCAGTTAAGTAGCGAACAATACTCAGATTTACGAAAGAAATTCGATGTATTACTTGAAAAGCTAGAACAAAAACCTAAACACGAACAGGAGATGCTTTATAAAATGATGCAAGCAGCCCTTGGTTCAGATGACTAAATGATTGTCAGCGAGAAGCTAACAATCATTTTTTTTATTCATTATTTGCAGCTCTATATTAGCAACTTCTTTTTTCTTATTTTCATCATTTGTGATTTCTCCCATAACAAGTGCCTTCCATAGCACCTCAGCTAAGTTCTCTTTTCTCATCCCTAAAACCCCCAGTTTTTCTATGTAGTTTGTGAACGATTCACAATGATTACCTTTTTGGTTTTTTTCTTCAAAAATAGGATTTCCCCGAAAAGCACAAATGGCATTACCTCAACGAGAGGTAATGCCATTTAAATATATATATTATTATAATCAGCCAGCTCCGCCGCCGCCTGGATCGACCATCATTTTGTATTGAGTTTGTTCAGTAATAGCTGATTGCTTAGGTTGTTCTTTTACAATATCAGAAGTATTGAATAAAAACACTCCAAGAACTGCTAACACCGATAAAGTTGATAGAATCTTTTTCAATATGCTCTCACCTACCTATAAGTTAATTATACCATTTTTTCAAAGGATACCCAAGTATAATTTAGGTAATTGAGCATAAAAGATATTGCCGACTTGCTCGAATTTCTTTAAAGAATTTTCTATCAGTTTTTTATCTCCTTTCGCGATACCCATATAGCATAATTGGAAAGCGGATAGCTTACCGTTTTGGTACTCTAATCCATTTAATATTTCAATAGCCCTTTTTTTATTACCTTTTTTAATTTCTAGATAAGCAATCTCTGCAGGATCAGTAAGATACAAATCATCTAAATCTTTCCCATGATATACCTTGAGGAAATTCAACGTGTTTATAATACATTTCTTTTTATTTTTCATTAGGTCATTAAAAGTATCACCAAGAGCGTATAACGCTTGTTCTAAATAAACTTTAGCCTTGTTATAATCCTCAAATATATACGATTCTCCAAGAACATATAACGCACTCGCTTGTGGAATAGGGTATTTTCCCGGTTCTCCAAGGTAGTTCATTAAATAATGAGTGTACTCTCTTGCTTCTTTTATTTTGCAAAGAGTAAGACAAGTAGCGTGGATACTCTCATTAATTTTTATAGTGAAACTCTGCTTTAAAAATTTTTCCTTTTGAGGGATTCCGTTTTCGATCTTTTCTTTAACGTCACGTGCGTATCTATATAGAAAACGATAATCACTTAAATCATAAAGACCATAACAATAAATAATATCGAGGAGTAAATTCATTTCATTACTTTTTACAGTTTTTTGATGTTTTTCAACCTCTGTTAGTAACGGTTGTCCAACAAGGCCTTCTTTACTTCTCTTGTATAAAAGACGATAAACTTTAGCCCATTCTTTTGTAACTTCATTTTTGGAAAGTTCGGCCTTATTAATTAACATTTCCAGTAAATCAAATTCACCTCTAGCATGGACGAATTCCATACCTATTTTTAAATTTTTATTGCCTTTTATCTTCTCGCAATACTCAAACAAACAAGATCTTCTTAATTCCGGATTGTTTTTGTACAGTTGAATTAATGTTTCTGAAAAACATTGAAAGCTAAATTGTGAGTTGCCGTTAAGATAGTAGGAAACCTTCTTTTCGTTGATTCCAAGTCGCACCGCTAATTCTTTATTAGTAATACCAGCAGCAAATAAATCATCTTTCATTTTTAGTAATAGTTTCTGCACTGTTTTGCTCCTCCTTGCCGGAACAAAAGACACGTTATACCCATTTTTTAACTTTTGAGGAAAACGCGTCACTACATTCAAAAGATGTGTTATAATTTATGTAAGACTTGCAGTAAGTGTTTTCCCTACCGAGATTAGGGAAAGCGGTATAAGAGTGTTAGCGCACTACTTATACACGCTGTGAGTCTTTTTTACGTCCGTTTTTAGTTGTTTTCATAATAACACATTTTTCCCAAAATTCGGTCATGGAGTTACCTGACAATTGTTGAGAAAGTTTGATAAACGCTATATAGCAACGTTTATCAGGTCAAAGAAAAATAAAAAATGCAATTATGCATACGACGTTTGAAGAACCCATATGCATATATTACCATAAAACCGAACTTTTGTTCTAATTAATTTTATCGAGGTTCAAAATGAGTCATTTTATTAATTTCATGTCACGAAATTAATCGTTTTATCCAAATATATACCATCTACTTCCTTCGTTCGCTTATAATTGTCACAGATTAAAAAGGGCGGTGAATAGTCATTGCTTAGCGAACGGCTAGTATATTTTCGCAAGAAAAATAAATTAACTCAAAACGATGTTGCTCACCATTTAAATGTTGTTCGTTCAACGTATACCAATTGGGAAGCAGGTCGATCAGAACCTGATGTTTCCACTCTAATCAAGCTTGCTAATCTATATAACATTAGTTTGGACAACTTGGTTGGTAGAGAATACAGAATTCCACCACAAGTCGAGGTCATATTAGACCAAATTTCTGATTTAGACACAGAACCACAAAAGAAAGCGCTAAACCTCTTAGTGGAATATACATACTTGATAAAAAAGTACTTTATGTAGGCTTCACACTCCTTATTTTAACGCATAAACATCTTTACACATCAAGATAATACAAATCTATCGTTAAGATTCTAAAACGAAATACGAAGCGTTGCAGCGCTCGATATTTCAAATTAAAGATATTGTATTTGAATCCATAATAAAAGAAATCATTTCCATTTACTAGAGGTAAAATTTTACATAATTTTACCAATTTATCCAAAGGGAGCTTCGGCTCTCTTTTTTTATTTTCATTCGACAAAATATGACAAAATAGTTGTAACCGTTTCTGTTATGATAGTTTCGGAAATCTTACATTTTACATAACTGGAGGAACAAACATGTATAAAAAAATGGGTACAATTGCTTTAGCAGGAGCACTTGCTTTTAGTTTAGCAGCGTGCGGAGAAACAGAAGTTAAAGAAGTAAGTAAAGACAATGCTCCTAAACAAGAAGAAAAAAAGGACAAAAAAGCATCTACTGAAAACAAAGTTTATAAAATCGGGGATACAGTAGAAGTTAATGGTCTACAACTAACTTTCAGTTCAGCTAAATTCGTTGAACCTAACGAATACATCAAAGCTGAAAAAGGAAAAGTTTTAGAAATCGCATTTAATGCTAAAAACAATGGCAAGAAAGATATATATTTCGGAACTTCTGAACTAAAAATTGCCGACGTTAACGGCAATCAATTCAAAGAGTACTTTGGCGGAGGAGATACATTCGTAAATGAAAATATCGCACCGGGTAACCAAATTACTAACAAAATGACATTTGACGTGCCAGAAGGCGATAAATTCGTTGGTACATTCAAACCAACATTTACATTCGATGAAAAATCTGTCAAATTCGAATTTGACGTGGCTAAATAAGGAGAAATTAAAATGAAAAGAACAGCTGAATTTGTATTAGGACTTATTGGTGGGATTTTTGGAATCCTATGTGCATTTATCGCATTATTTATTGGTGGGCTAGGATCTGCTTTAGAAGCTGATGGCGCAAACACTGTTATTGGCTTAGGATGGGGTGCTGTAGCTCTATCTGTATTAGGAATCGTTGGTTCTGTTATGGTAAGAAGTAAAGCTAAAGTTGGCGGTATCATGATGACTGTTGCTGCTATCGGTGGATTTATTTGTATCTCTGCAATTTACTTATTACCAGGAGTTTTATTATTAATCGGTGGATTGATGGGAATCTTCCGTAAAGATAAGGCTGCTGTATCTGCTTAATCATACGTTATGTTAATCAAAATTAGAGGGCAAAGCTCTCTTTTTTTGTATATTCTAAATATCTTGTACTCAAATAATGGGAATTTTGATACTATTTTATTATAAAAATCTAATATATAAGGGGAGAAATACGGGTGGAAGTTGAAAAGAAATCAAAGGTTTGGGAATATATTGGATGGGGAAGCTTCATTTTAGTCGGTTCTTTCTTATTTTTTTGTGCGTTGATATTAGTATTTGGTGATCCGAAAACTAAATACCAACCTCAAGAGGTGACAGCCCAAGGTCAAGAAGTTAAAAATGCTGAAAAAGATTCGAAAAAAGAATATTCGATTGGCGAGACTATTAAGTTAGGTGACCACAGATTAACTGTAACCGAAGTTAAAAAATCTCCTGGTGGAGAATTCGATAAACCAAGACAAGGGCATGAATACATATTGGTAGCAGTAAATATATATAATGGTGGAAAAGAGGATATCTCATACAATACGCTTGACTTCGAAATGAGAAATAGCCAAGGTAATATCACTAGACCGACCTTATCAATGATCAATCAAAATACCGCACTTAATTCTGGCCAATTAGCGCCCAAAGGACAAGTGGCAGGAACTCTTGTATTTGAACAACCTATAGGTGAGAAATTAAAATTACAATTCACACCTAATTTCTGGAGTAAGAAAAAGATCATCGTTAATCTTTAAAATAAAAAAGCACAGGGAAAGGGAATCCCATGTGCAATAATAACTTAGGTAATTACAGTATAACATAAAACTTCTCTTACATATTTATTTTATATTATTAAAATAAACAAATGTTATTAAAACTAAAGTGGTTCAAGTCGGAGGAAGGCACCTTAGGGTGTCTTTTTTCTACCTAAAAATATTTAATTATTATATAATGATACCATTATACTCCAGGAGGAACATACATGAACAAGAAAATAATTATTGGAATTATCGCTGTAATAGTCGTTATCATTGCTTCCATATCTATTTTTAAGGATTCCAAACCAGAAGATATGAAACCTAAGTATTCACAAAAAGATATGGATGAAATTACCGATAAACACTTTAAAGAACAGCAAGAATTAAAAACACAAATCAAAGAGTTGAAATCTAAAGTAGACTTCTATGAAAAAGAGCAAACTAGGTCACTTCAAAAAACTACACAACCGAGTCAAGAAACACCTAAACCACAAGAACAATTAGAACAAGAAAAGACTAAAAATGATCCGCCAACTACAACTGAGTATACACTTCAACAATTAAAAGAGGCTTTCCCAGTTGGCATGGAATTTAATCAATATGTAGAGAAGAAGAAAACAATGAATGTAGACCATCCTTTTAGCATTTCTCTAAAAAAGGGCAATGTTGGAAGTGTCATTCAAGGTAAAGATGGATTATTAGTAGTATGTGTTGATGGTAACAAAATATTTGATTTAAAAACATTTAGCTCTATCGATGAAGTTAAATCATATGAACAAAGTCTACGCGGAAAATAAAATGCGGTTATTAAACCTAAGAAGGCACCTTTGGGTGTCTTTTCTTTATGTAAACCCCCAAGCATTCATACACATGAGGGTTAATCGATTGAAAGGTAGGGTTGTCTGGAATTCCTTAAATTAAGAACAAAGTGGGATTACTCCTAAACCAATTAATAAAGCTGCAGCAAATGCTGGAATTGGTACAGGAATCTGGATACCTTCTACTACTAAGAAGTATTGTCCACTTACTACTTTAAAACAAACTAATTCCATGGTTATTCCTCCCTTCTGTAAGGATTAATATATTATATTAAATAATCTTATTATTGATATAATTAAATGGTTTGTTTTTTAAAAATATATGATGTTTTGCTATTCTTAGAGTCCTTATGGTTTCTTTTCAAAAGGACCTGCACAATTAATGCCTAAAAACATACAGTAAATTGAATCCGTTAAAATACATGAGTGAACCCTTTTTTTAACCTCCGATTTAAAGGAGGAACCATTATGGGATATGGTGGTAGTTGCGGCGGCGGCTGTGGCTTTGCTGGAGGATTTGCTTTATTAGTTGTATTGTTTATATTATTAATCATCGTTGGAGCTGCTTGCTTCTGCTAAACAAACTATCGGAAAAGACACTCTTATATGGGTGTCTTTTCCTTATGCGTTAAAAAGCCCACCTATTTCCGTAGGTGGGCTTTTTCTTTATTACACAATACCAAAGTATACTCTCTTTTTCTCGTAAACTTAATGCAATTATACATATTCGTAAAAATTACACCAAATAAATATTACATGTAGTAAAATATAGATTGTGGATACATTCTATAAAGCAGATTCTTTTGAAAGGCGTACATATCAATAATTATAAGAGGTGTGGCGTCACTCTAATACTGATCTCAAATCTCTTGTGCTTTGTGAACTAAC
>NZ_WBPF01000021.1:457923-871015 GCF_008923725.1 Bacillus sp. CH140a_4T | reverse complement strand
GGTGGAAAAGAAGCAACCATTAAAGTGAAAGACTTATTAGAGTCAACAGGTGGAACAGTGTATGTAACTGTAACAAAACCAAACAAAGATGAAAGTAGTAGAACGGCAGTAAAATACACAACAGAAGTATCAGAAGCTCTAAAAGCAAACAATATTGTTGTGCTAAACAATGATGGTGAAGATGATATTGTGAGGGTAACAGGGTTAGCTACAGGTGATGTTGTAAATGTTTATGACGCATTAACAGAAGGGGAAAAACTAGGCGCAGGAACTGTAGGAGATAAAAAGACAGCAGTAAATGTAAAAATCAAACAACTAGGGGAACAGGCAGGAAAAATTTATGTTACTGTCACAAAGAATAATAAGCTAGAAAGTGCACGCACAGCAAAAGATTATATTGCGGAGTAAATGAATAAATAATTTTTATAATTATTTATAAAAAAGCATCAGGACATTTCTGAAAAGAAAATACCTGATGCTTTTTGAATTTCTTTGGAGAGATTTTAGACAGAAGAGGATAAAAATATAATAAAAATAAGGTATGTTAAAAGCTAAAATTGGCATCAGAGAGCCGTAAAGAAAAGGGATATAGGAACATGTTAATCGGATAAACATTAATGAGATAGTTAAAATGAATAGGTAAGTGAAAAGAAAAGTAAGGGGGAATTTGGTTAAAAAATGCGTATGGTTTGTTATATGAAAACCCATACGCATTTTGATTGTTAGATGATTTTTTATTTTTGTCATTGTTATAACTGTTAGACGGGCAAAAATTGCTTTGGGAATTTTACATATTGTTGTTTCTGATAATAATTTATGTTTCACAAATTCACTGGGCATTTGCGCTGTATAAATCATACCTATAGATAAAATAGAATACAGGGATGTATTTGGGCTATTTGAGTGTCCAATATGTAATTGAAAATGTTGTGTCATTACATTAATTTCGATATGGTGATATTGTACTTCTTGGAATGCAATATTTATTTTTATAATTGCCTTATTAGCTATAGTCTTTGTTGAAACTTTAAGAGTAGCTTTCATCAAAGAGGCTACCTTTTTATTTAATGAGGAGAATTATAGACTTGTTGTAGAATTAAGTGTATTTACATCTGTAGTATTATTGGCAGGAGTAAGTAGTTCTGATAATTTTTTGGATTCTATATTTATAAAGGTTCGATTAAAATTTATTCTATTAAGAAAATTCATAGTAAGATCATGCATTCTTGTTAGCATGTTCGTGAGAATTTATAATGAAGATGTTAAGTTCTTTAATTTGAAACACTCTTTTATATTAGAATGACTAGTAGATCGTAACGTATGCTTTCTCTTTTAAAGTTTTTTACCAAGTTTTGTAGAAGAACTACCTGCGAGTTTAGGAGTTTGTTCAATGTAATTGATTGCTGAGTATATTGGAATTTTATTTGTATATGATGAAAAGGCTTTCGTGTTATTTGAATGTATACCATAGAGAATAGGGATGCATTCTTAGTTATTGTAAAAAAACATCTCTCCATAAGGAGAGATGTTTTTTAGTAAAGCATCAAATGGATTATTGTAATAATTTACTTACCATTTGTGGAGTTTGGTTTGCTTGAGAAAGCATGCTGATGCCAGCTTCGCTCAAGATTTTGAACTTAGTCATTTCAGACATTTCTTTCGCCATGTCAGCGTCTTCGATTTGAGAAGCAGCTGACGCCATATTAGTAGCTTGGCTCGTTACATTGTTTAAGTTGTGGTCTAAACGGTTTAATTGAGAACCGAAAGTCGCTCTTTCGTCAGCAACTTTTTGGATAGCAGTGTCAAGAGCTGTGATTTCACTTTCAGCAGTGTCTCTATCAGCTAAAGTGCTCAGTGTGCCTGTTGTTAATCCTTTTGTATCAATAGCAGCGATTGACATTGTATCACCAGAAGTATCAGAAAGCTGAACTTTAATTTCAGTACCAGTTGTATCTAAGAAAGCATTGCCGTTAAAATTAGTTTT
Source organism: Bacillus sp. CH140a_4T (assembly GCF_008923725.1). Lineage (GTDB taxonomy): Bacteria > Bacillota > Bacilli > Bacillales > Bacillaceae_G > Bacillus_A. The sequence goes on along the minus strand of NZ_WBPF01000021.1, from coordinate 869,031 downwards.
TTCAGCAATATGATCAATTTCCTCTTTTAATGCTTCATACTCTTTGTTTAAAGAAGCGGTATCATCAGTGTTATTTGTACCGTTAGCAGCTTGCGTAGCAAGGTCACGCATACGAAGTAAGATGTTAGAAATTGAGCCTAATGCAGCATCGCCAGTACGTAGTGCAGACATAGCGTCTTGTGTGTTACGCGCTCCAACGTTTAAGCCGCCTTCTTTTGCACGCATACGAGTAGCGATAGCTAAACCAGCCGCATCATCAGAAGCACTGTTAATTGATTTACCGCTAGATAAACGATTCATTGCAGTATTCATTTTGTCTTGGTTTTGGCGCATGTACTCTTGCGTACGCATGCTGTTAATGTTTGTGTTAATTCTCATGTTAAGAACCCCCATTTTTTTATATTGACTTTTCTGCAAATTGAAAAACGGTAATATGCGAAAAAATCAATTTCGAGATTTATTGTAATCCCTGTCATAGTGGGTGTCAACTAAAAATTTGAATTAATAAATATAAAAAAATAACAGTTTAACAATATATTCATTTTTTTATTACAATATTATTAAAAGGATTATTGCAAACTTTAAAAAAAAACTCTAATATTAGATTATCTTTGTTTACCGAAAAGGTGATATTATGATAGTTGGAAATATAGTAAAAGAAGTGCTTGCATATAAGAAAGGACAAATTCAGCAAAAGTTAAGTAGTCCACAAGCATTCGTTAGTAGTCGTTTTCAAGAGAAGTTGCAGAGTGAACCTGCGAAGGAGACGAAGGGTACTACGCAGCCGGCAAGTGTAGAGGATATGAGTCAGCCGGTACAATCTACAAAAATAGAAAAAGTCGTACATAAACCAGAACAATCTATTCATAAAGTAGAGGAAGCGAGTAAGCCTGAAGAAAAGGCTGAAACGAAGAACGTAGATGAAGTGCAAGTGGCACAAAAAGAGTTCGAACGACGTTTCCCAGAAACGAAAAATGAGGCTGCTGATACGTGGGGATTAACGAAGAAGTATAATATTCAAAAAATACGTTCTTCCAATGAGGGGAAGTATGAGGAGATTATTGATCGCGCTAGCCGTACATACGGAATTCCGAAAACGTTAATTCAAAAAATGATTGAAGTAGAGTCTAATTTTAATCCGAAAACGGTGTCAAATGCAGGTGCGATGGGTCTTATGCAGCTTATGCCAGCGAATGTGAAAGAGATGGGTATAAAAAATCCATTTTCACCAGCTGAAAGTATTGAGGGCGGTGTGAAAGAGTTAAGCGGTTATTTAAAGAAAAATAACGGGGACTTAGTATTGGCACTTGCTTCTTATAATGCTGGCCCTGGTAATGTGAGAAAGTACGGAGGCGTACCGCCATTTAAAGAAACGCAAGGATATATTAAAAAAATATTAAATATCGACGTTTCAAAATAAGAAATTTCATATATAGAGAGAACATGAAATTTTCGTGAACATGATATGGGAGTTGGCTAGATTTGAAATTACAAGATGATATTCCGTTAACAATTTATTTTGAAATCGGAAATACGAAAAAGAAAATTGAAGATTTGCTTCATATTACGAAAGGTACATTGTATCGTCTTGAAAATTCAACGAAAAATACGGTACGTCTTATGCTTGAGAATGAAGAGATTGGAACCGGAAAGATTTTGACGAAAAACGGGAAGATGTACGTTGAAATCGTTGAATTGAAAAGGTAGGGAAGGGGATTGTCATGAGTGGCGAAAAATTAAGCCAAGAGCAAATTGATGCCCTGCTGAAGGCGGTAAATGAAGGCGAGGAAATGCCAGCTTTCGCACAAGAAGCAGGAAAGCAAGAGAAATTTCAAGAGTATGATTTTAATAGACCGGAGAAGTTTGGTGTTGAGCATTTACGTAGCTTGCAAGCAATTGCTTCTACATTTGGTAAACAGACGTCACAGACGTTGGCAGCGCGTATGCGTATTCCGATTGAGTTAGAGCCTTCAACGGTTGAGCAAGTTCCATTTACGAGTGAGTATGTAGAGAAAATGCCGAAAGATTATTATTTATATTGCGTTATTGATCTTGGTCTCCCAGAGCTTGGAGAAATTGTCATTGAAATTGATTTAGCATTTGTTATTTACATTCATGAATGTTGGCTTGGCGGAGATAGTAAGCGTAACTTTACAATGCGCAGACCACTTACCGCATTTGAGTTTTTAACACTGGATAATATTTTTATGCTCCTTTGCAAAAATTTAGAGCAATCATTTGAAAGTGTTGTGGCGATTGAACCGAAATTTGTAACGACGGAGACAGACCCGAATGCATTAAAGATTACGACAGCGAGCGATATTATTTCATTATTGAATGTAAATATGAAAACAGAGTTTTGGGATACGACGGTGCGCATCGGAATTCCATTCTTATCTGTTGAAGAAATTATGGATAAGTTAACATCTGAAAATATTGTTGAACATTCTTCAGATAAACGTAAAAAGTATACGTCTGAAGTGGAAGTGAAAGTGAATCAAGTGTATAAACCTGTTCACGTTGCAATTGGTGAACAGAAGATGACGATGGGTGACATTGAACAAATTGAAGAAGGTGATATTATTCCGCTTCATACGAAAGTTTCGGATGAATTACTTGGTTATGTAGATGGAAAGCATAAATTTAATTGTTTTATTGGAAAAGATGGAACGCGTAAGGCGCTCTTATTTAAAAGTTTTGTAGAGTAGGAGGATCCATATGAAGCATGAAGTATCTCCTGTGTCATTAATGGGATTAGAAGATTTTGCAGGGAAGCGAAATGAAGCAGGTAAAGCACATATTGATACTGTTTCAGATATTTCGATTGAACTTGGTGTAAAGCTTGGGAAGTCATCTATTAAGCTCGGTGATGTGAAAGAGTTAAAAGTGGGCGATGTTCTTGAAGTAGAGAAAAACTTAGGACATAAAGTAGATGTATATTTAAGTAATATGAAAGTCGGCATCGGTGAAGCGATTGTAATGGACGAGAAGTTCGGTATTATCATTTCTGAAATTGAAGCTGACAAGAAGCAAGCTGCGCTTATGAAAGCGCAAAGTCAAATGCAAGATAAAGAGTAGAGGAGGAGTCATATGTCGTATATGACGACCTTATTTCAAGTCGTTTTACTGTTTGGTGCGCTCGGCTACGGTGCATATTATATGACGAAAAAGACGCGCAAGCAGCAGTTTTTTAAACAAGGTGAAAATGGCCATATTCAAGTGAAAGACGGTGTGTATTTAAACCATCAAACGAGCGCCTTTTTATTTGAAGTGGACGGCAAGCAAGTGTTCACTGTTATTAGTAATAACGGTGTACAATCTGTGCAATTAACAGGAACAGGAAATCAGTTTCAACAAGCGCTAGAAGACGCGGTGAAGAGTGAAACGAAAAAAGTAGAGGATCCATCATGAGAATAAAGAAACAGTTATCATTATTAGCCGTTATTTTCGTATTTTCTATCGTTTTTTCAATTATTTTTGTAAATCCAGCGTATGCAGCCCAAAACGGTTTTATTAATTTCGAAAATGGAAAAGAGTTTACGAGTAATTCAAGTGTACAGTTATTTGCACTCGTTACCCTTTTGTCATTATCTTCTTCTATCGTTCTATTATTTACACATTTTACTTATTTTATGATCGTTCTTGGGATTACACGTCAAGGACTTGGGGTAATGAACTTACCACCGAACCAAGTGCTTGTAGGACTTGCACTATTTTTATCCCTCTTCACGATGCAGCCTGTACTTGGGCAGCTAAAGAGCGATGTTTGGGATCCGATGACGAAAGAGAAAATAACAGTAAGTCAAGCTGCGGAGACGACAGCTCCGATTATGAAAGAGTATATGTCAAAGCATACGTATAAGCATGATTTAAAAATGATGCTGAAAGTGCGCGGAGAAGAGTTGCCGAAAGATTTGAAAGATCTTTCCTTATTTACGCTCGTACCATCCTTTACGTTAACGCAAATCCAAAAAGGGTTGTTAACGGGGATGTTCATTTATTTAGCGTTTGTATTTATAGATTTGATTATTAGTACACTTTTAATGTACCTCGGGATGATGATGGTACCGCCGATGATTTTAAGTTTACCATTTAAAATACTCGTTTTCGTATATTTAGGTGGATATACAAAAATCGTCGACATTATGTTTAAAACGGTCGCCTGAAGCGTTTGATGCTATGTGATAGGAGTCATATAAATGAATACGTCACCAATTATAGATATTTTTCAAACCTTTTTTTATAAAGGGGTTATGATTTTAATGCCGGTTGCCGGTGTTAGTATGATTGTCGTTATTATTATCGCTGTCATTATGGCGATGATGCAAATTCAAGAACAAACGCTGACGTTTTTACCGAAAATGGCGAGTATTGTACTCGTTATTATCATTTTAGGTCCGTGGATGTTTCAAGAATTAACGACGCTTATTTTAGATTTATTTGATAAAATCCCATCGCTATTGCGTTCGTACTAAGATAGGTGGAATGAAATGAATATGGAATTATGGGCGGCGACGTTTTTTGCGTTTTGCCGCATTACTTCATTTTTATATTTTTTACCGTTTTTCTCAGGTCGATCCATTCCAGCAATGGCGAAGGTTACAGTTGGACTCGCTCTTTCAATTACAGTGGCCGATCAAGTTGATGTCTCTCACATAAAGACAACTTGGGACGTTGCAGCTTATGCAGGAACGCAAATTGTAATCGGATTATCACTTTCAAAAATTGTAGAAATGCTGTGGAATATTCCGAAAATGGCCGGGCATATTTTAGACTTTGATATCGGTTTATCACAGGCAAGTTTGTTTGATGTAAATGCAGGATCACAGTCTACTTTACTATCAACTATTTTTGATATATTTTTCCTCATTATTTTTATTTCACTTGGCGGCATTAATTATTTCGTTGCCACGATTTTAAAGTCGTTTCAATATACAGAGGCGATTTCAAAATTGCTGACGACTAGTTTTTTAGATAGTCTACTCGCAACGTTATTATTTGCGATTACATCAGCGGTTGAAATTGCTCTTCCGCTAATGGGGAGTTTGTTCATCATTAACTTTGTTTTGATTTTAATCGCAAAAAATGCACCACAATTAAATATTTTTATGAATGCATTCGTCATTAAAATTACGTGTGGTATTTTGTTTATTGCGATGAGTGTACCGATGCTCGGTTATGTGTTTAAAAATATGACGGATGTATTGCTTGAAGAATATACGAAACTATTTAACTTTTTCTTAACGAAGTAGGGGGACGCGCATGGCAAAGGATAATAAAACAGAAAAGGCCACCCCGCAGAAGCGTAAGAAATCGCGTGAAGAAGGGAATATTGCCCGGAGTAAAGATTTAAATAATTTATTTTCCATTCTCGTATTAGCAGTTGTCGTTTACTTTTTTGGGGATTGGCTCGGGTATGAGATTGCAAATTCTGTCGCGGTGCTGTTTGATCAAATTGGAAAAAATACAGATTCAACTGAGTATTTTTATTTAATGGGTATTTTATTACTAAAAGTATCAGTGCCGATATTAATACTCGTATACGCTTTTCATTTATTTAATTATATGATTCAAGTCGGTTTCTTATTTTCTTCTAAAGTCATTAAGCCGAAACCTTCACGTATTAATCCAAAAAATTATTTTACGAGATTGTTTAGTCGTAAAAGTTTAGTAGATATTTTGAAATCACTATTTTATATGGGACTAATCGGTTACGTCGCTTACGTTCTCTTTAAAAAGAATTTAGAGAAAATTGTTAGTATGATTGGATTTAACTGGATCGCATCACTTACTGAAATTATTAGGCAAATTAAATTTATCTTTTTAGCTATTTTAATTATTTTAATCGTTCTTTCTATTATTGACTTTATTTATCAAAAATGGGAGTACGAACAAGATATTAAGATGAAAAAAGAAGAAGTAAAAAGAGAGCATAAAGATAATGAAGGGGACCCGCAAGTAAAGGGAAAACGAAAAAACTTTATGCATGCTATCTTGCAAGGGACAATTGCGAAGAAAATGGATGGCGCAACGTTTATTGTAAACAACCCGACTCATATTTCAGTCGTACTTCGGTACAATAAACAGGTTGATGCGGCGCCAATTGTCGTTGCAAAAGGGGAAGATGAGCTCGCATTATATATACGAACGCTTGCCCGCGAACAAGAAATACCAATGGTGGAAAACCGTCCACTTGCTCGTTCTTTATATTATCAAGTCGAGGAAGATGAGACGATTCCAGAAGATTTATACGTAGCTGTAATTGAAGTTATGCGCTATTTAATTCAAACGAATGAACTTGAAGTATAATAGCGCGGTTGGAGGAGATCTCTTGTGTTTAAGATAGATTCTGCAAGAACCTATTTTTCTATCTTTTTAGCAGCGTCATTCGTAGTGGCGCTCTTAATTCCACTTCCACCATTTATACTTGATATCGTTATCGTTTTTTTACTAAGTATGTCAGTGCTTATTTATATGCGAGCAACAAGTATTAACGAGTGGGATGAATTAAAGTCATTTCCAACGATGTTGTTATTAATCGGGATTTTCCGCGTATCGATTAACGTATCGACGACGCGAGCGATTTTGACAGACGGAAATGCGGGGCATGTTATTGAAGAGTTCGGTCAGTTCGTAATTGGCGGGAACTTATTAATTGGTATCGTTATTTTCATAGTATTAATCATATTCCAGTTTATCGTTGCAAACGGTGCGTCTCGTACAGCTGAAGTTGCGGCTCGTTTTACACTTGATTCTTTACCCGGGAAACAAATGTCAATCGATGCGGATTTAAACCAGCGTATTATTACTGAAAAAGATGCACAGGCAAAACGAAAAAAGTTAAATATGGAAACAGAGTTTTACGGGGCGATGGATGGTGCCGGGAAGTTCATTAAAGGGGACGTTATTTTCGGGATCGTCATTTTATTCGTAAACATTATTTTCGGTTTAATTGTCGGCATGATGCAGCAAGGAATGAGCTTTGCTGAAGCAGCTATTCACTATACACAGTTAACTGTTGGTGACGGAATTGTAAACCAAATTGGTTCGTTAATGCTAGCGATTTCAACAGGTATTATCGTAACGCGTGTATTTGACGGTTCATCTGATACAGTAACTGAAGGAATCTTTAAAGAGTTATTAGCGCATGAAGTCGTTGTATATGCGCTTGGTGGTTTATTTATAGCGATGGGTATTTTTACTCCGCTACCATTTCTACCATTTGCACTCGTTGGTGGAACAATTATTTTCTTAGGAATTCGTAATAAAAACCGAATAAAGAAAGAAAAAGAAGACGAGCTTCAAAAAGAATTAGAAATGATTCAAGGCGAAGATGAGCAACTGCAACAAGTGGAAGATTCATTCGGAGTATTTACAGATAAATATCCAATTATTGTAGAACTCGGTTTAGATTTAGCAGCACTTGTAAAGCAGAAAATTAACGGGGAAACAGCTCGTGATAAAGTTGTTTTAATGAGGAAGTCGATTATTACCGACCTTGGTATTAACGTTCCTGGCATTAACTTTAAAGATAATACGAGTTTTAGACCACGCGGACGTTACATTATTCGTATTAAAGGGGCGAAGGCAGCTGAAGGTGTTTTAAAATCAGGTTACTTATTGGCACTGAAAACACCGAATGTAATGGCCGATTTAGATGCAGAACCAGCGAAAGATCCGATTTTCGGTGAAGATGGATATTGGATTTTAGAGCATATGGTACAAGATGCACAAATGAAAGGCTATCAAGTATTAGAGCCACTTAGCATATTAATTACGCATTTAGATGTTATCGTTAGACGTAATCTTCATGAGTTAATTCAGCGTCAACATGTAAAAGACTTAATTAACTCGCTTGAAAATGATAACGGCGTTTTATTAGAAGAGATTAAGAAGAAAGAAATCGACTTATCACTCGTTCAAAATGTTATTAAACAACTTCTAAAAGAAGGTATTTCTATTCGTGATTTACCAACTATTATTGAAGGTATTATTGACGGAAAAGAAATTTATCAAAACCACGTTGACGGTGTAACGTCATTCGTCCGTGAATGTATTTCAAAAGTGATTTGTGAAAATGCGAAAAATCCTGACGGTAAAATTTATGCGGCGCTCTTCTCAGATTCAATCGAGTTAGATGCGGACGTTGTAAACAATTCTTATCAAGGTTATTTATTAAACTGGGATTTAGATTTAGAATCACGAGTCGTTGAGCAAGTACAACGCGTATTTAAACAAGCCCGCTTAATGGGAAGAGAACCAGTATTATTAACGCGTAGAAAAGATTTCAGATTTGCGATTGTAAGACTTCTTGAGCGTTATCAAGTAGAAGCGCAAGTACTTTGTATTAGCGAATTAGCTCCAGAAATTGTTGTAGATCAAATTGCTTACATTGAATAGTAGGGGGTGAAGTAATGGAAAATACAGAAAAGAAAGAAGCGTTAATGCGAATAAAAGCAGCTTCGAAAAATGAATTGTATCGAAAGTTATTTGACCAATATGGTACAGATTATTATTACGTTGTCGATGAAAGTGTAAAACGAAATATCCCGTTTTTTTGGAAAAAGAATTATGAAATGTTAGTTGCTTTTCCAGAGGATAAACAGGAAGAAGTGAACGAAGACACAGCTCAATTTCATGAACAATTAATGGAAGTTGTGAATGATCCTTCAGAACAAATTGTGAAGGCGAACGGAATTCAATCGGTACTGCACAATTTAGAAAACGTGACGACTTCTATGTCATACGCGGCGATGCAAACAGGAAATAGTGAAGAATGGACAAGAAAGAAAGAGAAACTATTAAAGTTGTTTGAAAAAGGTATCGTCGTTGTGAAACAGACGGAAGAAACGAAAGAGACGAAAAAGCAAAAAACTGTGAAAAAAGTCGTTCCTGTCAAGAAAGAAGGAGTGGTTGTAAAGAACGAAAAGCAAGAATCTGTCCCGTTTATTATTCAAAAAGTAATTCGCATGCTAGAACAAAACGATGTAGAACAATACTTCATTCATGCATATGCTGAAAAGTTAAAAGTGAAGTTTGAGAATGCGACGATGATTACAGAAGAAGAAGTGATCGGATATATATTGGAAGATATGAGATCCCATTTCAACACGGAAAACGTTTTTGAAAAAGAAGTGCAAACAATTGCATTAATCGGTCCAACTGGAGTTGGAAAAACGACGACACTGGCGAAAATGGCATGGCAGTTTCACGGTAAGAAAAAAACAGTCGGTTTTATTACGACAGATCATTCGCGCATTGGAACAGTACAGCAGCTACAAGATTACGTAAAGACAATCGGTTTTGAAGTAATCGCTGTACGTGATGAATATGCAATGACAAGAGCGCTTACGTATTTTAAAGAAGAAGCGCGCGTCGATTATATTTTAATTGATACCGCCGGAAAAAATTATCGTGCGTCAGAAACAGTGGAAGAAATGATTGAAACGATGGGGCAAGTAGAGCCAGATTATATTTGTTTAACATTATCAGCGTCGATGAAAAGTAAAGATATGATTGAAATCATTACGAATTTCAAAGATATTCATATTGATGGTATCGTATTTACGAAATTTGATGAAACAGCAAGTAGTGGTGAATTGTTGAAAATTCCAGCAGTATCATCGGCTCCAATTGTATTAATGACAGACGGACAAGACGTGAAGCAACATATACATATCGCTACAGCTGAACATTTAGCGAAACAAATGTTGCAAACATCATAGAAAAGAGGTGAAGGATAAGGCAACCGCCTTATTCAAACGAGTATGAACGGTCTTTATATAGGTTCTATGGGTATGATGAATTACATGCAGCGTATTAATGTTCATTCGAATAATGTTGCAAATGCTCAAACGACAGGATTTAAAGCAGAAAATATGACTTCTAAAGTATTTGATGTACAAGACACATATCGCCGCGGAGATGGAGCTGTGACAAATATCGGTTCGACTGATTACGCTGTAGTACCAGCCGCAACGCATGTGAACTTAGTACAAGGAAATATACAAATGACAAATAGTGCTACAGATTTCTTTTTAGATGACGGTACGGCCGGCGCATCATCATTTTTCGTTACATCTAAAAACGATGAAACGTTTTTAACGAGAGATGGTAGTTTTACAATAAATAGTGATCGTTATCTGCAAACATCATCTGGTGCTTTTGTTATGGGAGAGAATAATGAACGTATTCGTATTCCTGAAGGAGCAAAGGTTGCTGTACAAGCAGATGGTACATTATATGATGAAGTAACACAAAATAATATTGCTCGCCTGCAAACAAAAACAGTAGATGCAGAAGCGAATGCTCGTCTCATGCAAAGAGAGAACAAAAGCTTTACACTAGCAGAAGGAAACATTGCTGATTTACCGAACGGAACAGGGATAGTAAAAAACCATATGCTAGAAAATTCAAATGTAGATTTGACGAAAGAGATGGCTGATCTTATGACAGATCAAAAAATGATTTCAGCGTCACAACGCGTTATGACTTCATTTGATAAAATTTATGAAAAAGAAGCGAATGAAATATTGAGATAAGAGACTTCCATTAGTGGGAGTCTTTTTTATCTATTGCTTTTATTACTGTTACATCATAAAATGATAATGATTATCAATATCATTTTATATATTTTCATCAGAATGGAATTTCATAATGACAGCAACATTTGTTTAACTAAGTGAATTAAAACAAGGGGATGGTGTGTATATGTCTACAAAAAAACAACTTTGCATTGGATTATGTTTAATTTCGAGAAAGAAAGAGGAAGAGTGTATATTTGATTCGGGAATTGATGAACAAGTAGAGTTAGCGAAACGAGCAGAAAAATCGAAGTTAGATTTTGTTTTTAAAGCAGATTATTTAGTGGCGCACCCAGATTTAATTGCTCGTAATAAGGGAAATGTCATTTTAGATCCGACGTTATTGTTTACTGCTATTGCTTATGCAACAGAAAAAATTGGAGTCGTTACGACTGCTTCAACGTCGTTTTATCCACCATATATATTAGCGAGGCAATTACAATCTTTACACTGGATTAGTAACGGCCGAGTTGGTTGGAATATTGTTACATCCATTGACGGCGCTGAAAACTTTGGTGAGGAAGGGATGCCATCATCAGAGGAACGATACGCGAAAGCGGCAGAATGTACAGCGTTAGTAAGAAAACTTTGGGGAAGTCATCCTAATGAAGTTTTGAAAGTAGATAATCCTGATGTGATTAGAGAGATGGTAAAGCCTATTGAGCATAATGGCGAATACTTTAAGGTGAAAGGTCCACTTAATATTCCGCAGCACATTTCAGGGGAAATGCCATTATTCCAAGCTGGTGCTTCAGAGTCAGGCCGGAATTTCGCTGCTTCTGTTGCGAATGCAATTTTTGCTGCAACGCCGGATTTAGAGTCAGGAATGGAATTGCGTCAAGATTTAAGAAGAAGAGCAGAACAGCATGGCCGAAAGCAAGATGATATACGTGTATTGCCTGGGTTATATTTCTTTATAGGTGATACATATGAAGAAGCGTTAGAAATGCATAGGCAAGCTCATCAACACCTCACAAAAGAGAAGAGATACTCGTTACTCGAAATGGTTCTCGGACTAAATGCGAGAGGGATTCCGCTAGAAAGTAAGATTACGGAAGAGATGTTGCCAAGCCGTGATCAAACTGTTCGCAGTAAAACACACGCTGAATTATTACGCAACTACATTATTAAAAATGAACCAACTGTTGAACAAATACTAGAACGACCAGAAGTTGTTGGCTCGGCTCATTGGGTTGCGGTTGGTACAGCGCAAGACGTTGCGAAACAAATTATGGATAGGTTTGAGGCCGGAGCGTTAGATGGATTTATTGCTATTCCAGGAGGACATCCAAAGTCACTAGATCTATTCTTTAGTGAAGTTATTCCTTTATTTGTGAAGGCCGGTGTATTTAGGGAAGAGTATACAGGCTCTACTTTACGGGAGCATTTGGAGGAAAATACATCAAAATCATTGCAGTTAAAATAACAGGAGTGTTACGTGAGAAAAGCCTTTCATAAGAAGGCTTTTTATTTTAGGTTTAAATTTCAGAATTATCAATTGACTTTACGGGTCTGTTTTTTTATATTAGTAGGTATAGTAATAACTACTAATATACATGCATCGTTTTGAGATGAGAGTTATATAGAATGTGAGGGATTGCTGATGGATGAAATTATAAAGGAATTACAAAAGTTAGGTTTTTCCCAATATGAATGTAAAGCGTATATTGGACTATTAAAACATTCCCCAGTAACCGGGTATGAAGTGAGTAAGCAAACAGGAGTACCTCGTTCGATGATTTATGAAGTGCTCGGTAAATTGATGGATAAAGGAGCAGTGCATATCGTTCCTACTGAACCAGTGAAATATGTACCAGTACCAGCTACGGAGCTAATGGATCGAATGCGAAAAGATTTTGAAAAGTCCTTTGAATTTTTAGACCGGAAATTAAATTGTTTAGAACAAGAGCGACAAATAGATGTAATTTCGCATATTCGCTCAAATGATCGTGTTGTAAAAGAAATATGCAATATAATTAATAGGGCGAAGGAAGAGCTATGGATTTCTGTTTGGGAAGATCAAGTGCATGAAATTGAGCCATATATTCGTCAAAAGGAAGAGGAAGGTGTACATATATTTTCAATCTTATTTGGCGCTCCCAATAAAAAAATAGGCACGACGTTTCACCATAATTATATGACGCCCCACGTTGTTGAAAAGAGAATGGGTGGTCATTTAACTGTTATTGCTCGTGATGGAGAGGAAGTATTAATTGCGAATTTCTCAAATGATAGTACTTCATGGGCTGTTACAACGTATGATCCAGCTTTAGTTCTCGTTGCTACAGAGTATGTGCGGCACGATATTATGGTTGAAGAAATCACGAAGGAATTTGGGGCTGATAAGTTAGATACGTTATGGCGTGAAAATATAGATTTAGTTCATGTCGTAACAGGAAAACGAACTTTAGAAGGAATGGAGGATGATACGGATGAGTAAAGCTCAGGCCCATGTAGCTTTGCAGAGTGATGATACATTTCAGCAAGGAGTAAAAGATTGTTTACCAACTGTATTTGGTTATTTGAGCATCGGTATAGCAGCTGGTGTAATTGCAAAAACAGCAGGTTTCTCCATCATTGAAATTGCGTTTATGTCCACTTTAATTTATGCAGGTTCTGCCCAATTTATATTAGCTGGTATGTATGCAGCTGGTGCTCCTGCTTCAGCAATTATTTTCACCGTCTTTTTTGTTAATTTACGCCACCTTTTAATGAGTGCTGCGCTCGCGCCGTACTTTACGAAACTTCCCCTAGTAAAAAACGTAATGATCGGTTCTCAAATTACAGATGAAACGTTCGGCGTTGCAGTGCAGCACGCAGCGCAAAAAGGATATGTAGGCGACAGATGGATGATGGGCTTAAATGTTACAGCATATTTAAATTGGATTCTTGCTACTATTATTGGCGGGTTGTTTGGTGAGTGGATACCAGATCCACATATGTACGGCATGGATTATGCATTACCAGCAATGTTTATCGGGTTATTTGTCCTTCAGCTCATAAGTAGTAAACCGAAACTAGCAATTCATCTTACTGTTGCAATTGTAGCGATTTTGATTGCATACGTTTCACACTTATTTATGCCAGATAGTATAGCGGTTATTATCGCAACATTACTAGCTGCGACGATTGGAGTTGTGATTGAAAAATGGAAATGAGATTAGACGTAATACTACTTTTACTAGCAGCAGGAGCTGTCACACTCGTGCCACGTATTTTACCTCTACTCGTATTTAGTAAACTACAAATTCCAGACTGGGGTTTAAAATGGTTAAATTACATACCAATTGCGATATTAGCAGCACTTTTAGCACAAGTACTATTTATGCATGAGACGATGCAGTGGGATTACCTTATCGCAGCAATTCCAACATTTTTTGTTGCAATATATACTCGTAGTTTATTAGGTACAGTGTTAACGGGAGTGATTGTGATTATTTTGTTACGTTTCTTTTTCTAAAAAGGATTACGCTCATTTAATAGCGAAAAGTGTAATAACATGAAAGGTATAGGGGTGGTGTTATGATACTTTTAACGATAGGAGCAATTTTGTTAACGTTGTTTATTTTCTTTATTATCGGCTTCATTACGTTTATGATGTTTGTTGATAAGGCGACACCTCAAATATATTATACACCTTGTGAATCAGTGACAGTGAAGACTAAAGGTAAACATAGAAGGAAGAAAAGTTGAATGTTGGCTTTTCTTCCTTTTGTTTTACATCCCCGAAAGAACTAACAACAATAACCCAAATAGAAAACTAATAAAGGAAAGGAAGCCAACACATATTGAGAACACACGATTGTTTCTCCATTCGCGCCAGAAAACGATACATCCCAAAATACAAAGGAAAAACCAAATGGGAAGGAATATGAACTCGCTAACTTTCTCAGGGAGTAACGAATAAAAAGATGTTAAATATAAGATCCAATTGGTAAAAAATAAAATGCAAACGATAATAGACTGTAAGTAGGGACGTTTGAAAAACTCCCCTTTTTTTACGGTTATAAAAATGCTAGTTAGCGCAAATATAAAGGCGATGAATATGAAACTAAGTATAATGTAAGCGTCATTTGACTCTCCTTTATAAGATTGTTCTTGCAAGAAATGAATCTATTGCATTGTATGCTTGCTTTGTAGATTGCTCGTTATATTTTTCAGTGTACGGATTTAGAAATCCATGTTCACCGTGTAGCTGTTTTATTTCTAATAAAGGATTTTTTTGTTGCTGCAACGATTGAATGAAAGAGGGTACTGAAAAACTAGCTTCTTTTTCAGGGAAAATAAGTAAGGTAGCACATGTTGGTTTCATATGAATATAGTCACGTATGCAGGAACCGTAACATCCGATAATAAAATCTATTTTCGGATTGCTACTACATAGCCATGAGATGGTAGCACCAATACTAAAGCCAATAAGTCCAATATGTGTGTAACTACTAGAAAGGCAATTAATAAATTCTTCAATTTGCTCTTTTCCATCATCAAATCCAATATGATTCATAAAAAAATGATATGCTTTTTCTTCATCACTATAATGAAATGCATGTTGCGATTGTAGAAGATTAGGACAGAATACATCTATATGAGATGAAGTAAAGTGTTGGTTAACTTGATGCATATGGTCGTTTACACCATATATTTCATGAACAACAACGAGAGCTAATTTTTTCTTCATCGTTACAATGTACCTCTATGAAACTTAAATTCTTTCTCAACAAGGCAGATACGTAGGTGGAAGTTTTCATACCATTGCTCACGCCCTCTTTTTTTCGCTTCTTTATGTAAGGCGTTCTGTTTCCAATTGTCAATTGCCGCAAGTGATTCCCAATAAGAAATTGTGATTCCGAGTCCGGAATGATCTCGTGCACTTTCTACACCTAAAAATCCAGGTTGCTGCTTTGCAAGTTCCTCCATTTTTTCGGCAACGCTACTATAATCTGTCGTATCATTTAATAAATGAGAAGTGAATATAACTGCATAATAAGACTTGTTTTTTTCTAAATTAGATGCCATTATGTTTCCACCTTAATGTATAGTGTGAATAATTAATCCATAGTTTGTATTTTAGCAGGTCACAAAAAGAAAAGAAGTAGAAAATTCTTATTTTTTCAGCTCCTGTAAAATAGAAGATAGAAGAAATTTACAATAAGTAATCTAAAGGAAGAAAAATGCCACTTCAAAATCGAAGTGGCATTTTTTATATTTCCTCTAAGCTATTAACTGGAACAGTTAATTCGCGTCCTGGATTTTTTACTTCATATATGCGGGCGGTTTCGTTGTTTTCATCGACGTGTTGAATTGTAACAGGCATGCCTTGAAAACTGACATTTGCTTGTTCTGATGACACAGAAAGCTCTTTTGCACGTTGAATATTCATTTATATTCCTCCCATCATTATTATCTTTGCTAAAAAAGAGGAATAATATACCATTTAGAGACATTCTTAAAGTTTTTGTATTATTTGTAATATTTCTTTAATAAATGAAGAGAAGATGGAATCAGGATAGCCATCTATCGCTTGAACTGCTTCTTTTGCTTCTTTCAAGGCAGATTTTTTATCTTGAAGTTCTATATAGCAAAGAGCACGATAAGATCCAGCTGTTAATAACCACGATTGATCAAGTGGATGACTCATATAATCTGGTATGGTAGCATGTTTTAATGTTTCCAAAGCGTCCTTATAACGTTTTAAGCCATACAAAGATTTTCCTTTTTCAAGATAATAAAGTCCATCTTCTTGAAAAATTGGTACATCTTTTAGTTTTTCTCGGAATTGTTCTAAATGTTCTAATGCAATTGTATATTCATTCGTAACGGTATTGTAGTAATAAGCTTTTAATATATGTATATTTGCAGCGGATAAAGTGTCTTCTGTAAAAATGGCAAATTGCTCAGATTTTTTTATGTAATATAAATAACGCTCTTTATCAACTGTAATGACTTTTTGGTAAGATAAAATTCGGTAAAATACATCTGTTTTATAATACACTTGATGTTTTTTTGAAAATGCGAGTGTCTCTAATATCGTTTCTTCACATTTTTCATAATCGCCACATGCTAGTAATATGATGGCTTCATATAAACATAAATCAATATGTATAATAAGATCCATTTCTAAATGTTTCTCTTCATAATCATTTCTAATATTAGATATAAGTTGTAAACATTCTGCATACTTTTTACGTGTGAATATTGCAAAAGATAATTTTAATTTTGTTTCCGTACTGTCGCGGTATAACTTATATTTTTCAAAAATAGAAACAGCTTTTTCTACGTAAGATTCAATGTTGTAATCTTTTATAATCACCGCGGCAGTTACGAATTGTTTGTATATATGAGCCGTATTTAAAGTAGAAGGGAGCTCTTTTTGAACGATAGGTAGTAAAGTCTCATACACTTCATCACATTTGTTTTCCTTTATGAGTTGCTCCATTTTTGTAATGAGTTCTACAATTTCTCCAGTATCATCTTCTAATAAAAAACTCGCTTCACATTCAAGTTTTTCAGCGATATATTGTAATGTTTTCATGGAAGGTGTAGCTTTTCCATTTTCAATTTGACTAAGCATACTTTTTGTAAGTTTCGAACCTGCCAGCTCTGTTTGTGTAAGTTTTTTTTCTTTACGTAACACTTTAATTTTTTCACCGAGAGTTGCCATATTATTGCTCCTTTATAATTGAAAAGTTAAATTGTATTTAACTTTTTGTTGTGAAAATTGGAAAGTCAATTATATAATAAGTTTAACACAATTTAACTTTTAAGGGGAGAGAGTCATTATGGGAGATGTAAGTATAGGACAACATGATACAAGCATGAAGATTGCAACGAGAAATATTATTTTAATGATGATTGGAAAGATGACTTCTTTATTAGGGGCAGGAATTTATACATTTGCCATGGGGTTATACGTTTTAAAGACAACTGGTTCAGGAATGGGTTTTGCAACTACGCTCGTTTGCGGATCACTTCCAAGGATGATTTGTGGTCCGATTGCGGGTGCTGTAGCTGACCGTGTGAATCGAAAGTGGCTTGTCATTGGCACTGATTTATTAAGTAGCTTAACGATGCTCATTATGTTTATTCTTGCTACTATATTTGGACCATCACTTCTTTTTATTTATGTTTCAGCAGCATTATTATCAATTTGTGCAAGTTTTTATTCTGTTGCATTAACTTCGTCTATTCCGAGTTTAGTAAATGAGGAACGTATTCAAAAAGCGAGTGCTTTAAATCAAACGGCAGCTTCTTTATCAAATATATTAGGGCCGATTATCGGTGGAGTTGTATTTGGTTTCTTTTCGATTAAATCGTTTTTCCTGCTAAATAGCATTACATTCTTTTTAGCGGTTATTGTGCAATTATTTATCGTATTTGATTTATACAAAAAAGAAGTGGCTGAGAGTAAAGATCATTTTTTGACGAGTATAAAAGAAGGTTTTTCATATGTGAAGCGCGAGGATGAAATATATGGGCTAATGAAAATTGCACTATGGGTGAACTTTTTTGCGAGTGCACTGTTCGTTTCACTTCCGTATATTATTGTTCAAAATTTGCATTTATCCTCGAAGCAACTCGGTGTTGTAGAGGGAATGTTAGCAGTGGGGATGTTAATGGGTGCGATTGTGTTATCAGTACGTAAAGAAGTGAATAATCCGTTTCGCTCTGTTTATATTGGGCTGTTTTTATTTGCGGGCTTGAGTTTATGTACAGTCTTTCCATTGTTAGTTACCATTCCGAAAGTATTAAGTTTTATTTACTATATCGCTTTTATGATGTTAACGGGTATATCAATGATGATCGTAAATATACCGATGCAAGTACATATTCAAAAGTCGACAGATCCAAACTATTTAGGACGTGTATTCGGTTTACTTGAAACAATTGCTACTGCAATCGCACCACTCGGTATGATTGTATATGGATTATTATTAGATATGTTGCCAACTAGCATTGTTATGATGACATTAGGCGGAGGTTTATTGTTAGTTGTAGTAGTTGGAGTAAAACAACATGTGGCGAAAAAACAAGTGGATGTGTCGGCTTGAAAATAAGAAAATAATAAAAATTTAACTTATCATTATAAAAATGACCGAATTAGTATTTTAGTTTTTGAAACTCTTTTTCATGTGTGTTACAGTAAGGTGAGCAGGCAAAGAAAAGGAGAAAACATCATGAAAAAATTAAGTTTTGTTATGCTTTTTCTATTAGTCGTAATGGCTGGATGCAGTAATTATGACACGTATATTGAAACAGGTATGCAATCATTGAAAGATGAAAAATATAGTGATGCAACGATGTGGTTTGAAAAAGCGGAAAAAGAAAAGTCAGGAAATAAAGCGAAATCATATAAAGAAATGGCCGAGAAAATGGATCACGGGGCTACATCATTAAAAGATGGTAAGTATTTAGAAACGAAAGACATTGCAAATGAAGTGTTGCAAATGAAAAAAGACGATGCACTTGAAACAGCTGTAACATCAAATGCAGAGAATATGCTTCAAAAAGCAAAAGATGTAGAAGAGAAAGTGAATGAAAGAGTAGCAAAGCGGAGAAAAGTAGAGGAAGAAGGAATCGATAAACTCATTAAAGCTGTCGATAGTATAGATGATGTGAAAGAAAAAGAGAAAAAAATTTCAGAAGCATTAGATAAGGCTGAAGAGGCGCAAGCAAAAATTGAAGCGAAGAAAAATAAATAGAGTTATAGTTTAAAAGGCTGTCGTATAGAACGACAGCCTTTTAATTTTTTGTTGCATAAGAAGTGATGCTATGTAGTAAAAAAGAAATAATTTTAGAATTCCATCTGTCTTCATGATGAATTGTGTAAATGTTACGTTGAAATTCAAATCCAGGGATGGGTATGTAGCATAGTTCATCTCGGTGTACTTCTTGTTCGATAGCGAGTTTAGAAATAAAGGCAACTCCATTACCATATTTTAAAATTTGTTTCATCGTTTCTAATGAATCTAATTCAATTTCAGATTGGAACGTAATGTTATGTGCTAACGTCCATTGTGTAAGTAAATCTCTCGTTGTAGATGGATTACGATGCAATAGTATACGTTCCTTTTCGATATCTTGTAATGATACAGTTTCTTTTTTTGAAAAATTATGTTCTTTGGAGAAAGCAAGAACAAGTGTATCAGGTAATATTTTTGTTTCTTTTAAAAGTGATTCATCAAACGGTGCTGCGGAAATTACACCGAGATCAATTTCATGATTTTGTAGCATCGTTCGAATTTCAGGGGCTGTTTTTACCATGAGGGTTATTTTTATATTCGGAAATTCGCATTGAAATTGGTGAATAATTTCTGGTAAAAGATAAGTCGCTGGTACATAACTAGCGCCAATTGTTATAGCACCTTTATGAAAATCTTTAAACTCTTGCGTGACCCGCTTAGCTTCTTTCATAAGTGCATCTATTTTACAAGCATAATGATGCAATGCCTCACCAGCCTCTGTTAAGAAATATCTTCCAGAACGTAATTCAAATAAAGGCACACCGAGTTCCTCTTCTAAGCTTTTTATATGGAATGTAATAGTAGGTTGTTTCACTCCAAGTTTTTCTGCAACAATTGTAAGTTTTTTGTATTTCTTAATAAGCACTACAATTTCTAATTTTAAGAGATTCATTATGAGTTGCCGCCTTTTTTATTTTAACTATAGAAAAAATCTATAGAAATAAATAGTTTATTAGAAGTTTTTTAATTTAATCTTTACAGTACATTAACATTCAGTATAAGTCTTCCAGATAGAATGAAAGCAGGTTAAGAGTGAGGGGAGAGAGGTGATACGGTGGATATTAAAATTCATGGATTAGAAAAGAACTTTGGAAAAACGCAGGCGTTAAAACCGTTACAAATTGTTATGAAACAAGGTGAATTTACCACACTTTTAGGACCTTCGGGATGCGGGAAAACGACTTTACTTAGAATGATTGCAGGACTTGAAGAGCCAGATAAAGGTGAAATATATTTTGGGGATAAGTGCATGTATTCTTCTACTAAAAAAATTAAAACATCTCCTCATGAACGTAATATCGGCATGGTATTTCAAGATTTTGCTTTATGGCCGCATATGACTGTATTTGAAAATGTTGCATTTGGTTTAAGAGCTACAAAGCAAACGAATCAATTACGGGAAAAAGTAGAAGATGCAATAAAGCGAGTTCGCCTGAAAGGGATGGAGAAAAGGTATCCGCATGAACTCTCTGGTGGACAGCAGCAACGTGTCGCATTTGCAAGAGCGATTGTAACAAAACCGCATTTTATTTTGTTTGATGAACCGCTTAGTGCACTCGATGCAATTTTGCGAGAAGAAATGCGATTAGAGCTTATGGATATCGTTCATTCAATCGGTTTAACGGCATTGTATGTCACGCACGATCAAATAGAAGCTATGTCAATGTCAGACCAAATTATTGTCATGAAACAAGGAGAAGTATTACAAAAAGGAACACCGGAAGACATTTATGTGAAGCCATCCCATGAATTTGTTGCAAAATTTGTTGGTAAAGCAAATTGGCTTGTAGAGGGGAAACAAATGGTTCGTCCAGAACATGTAAGCTTGACAAAAAATGAAATGTGCGAAATGTATACAGGTGAAATTCAGCACGTTACATATGTAGGAGAACGGTATGAAATGAAAGTAAACATGGGTGCACTTGGAGTATGGACAGCTTATCACAATAGTAAATTAAGCATCGGTAAACCAGTATCGTTATATGTGCCAAAAAAATGTATTCATCATATAGGGGGAGAATCGTATGAAGAAATTCAGTTCGCTTAAGTCTTTATTTGTATGTACTTTATTATTTTCGGCTGTAGTAACAGGGTGTAGTTCAAAGACAGGTAGTGCAGATGCAAAAAGTAAAACTACGACTGAAAAGAAAATTGTTGTATATAGTGCAGGACCAAAAGGATTAGCAGAAAAGATTCAAAAGGACTTTGAAAAGAAAACAGGTATAAAAGTAGAAATGTTTCAAGGAACAACAGGGAAGATTTTAGCGAGAATGGGAGCTGAAAAGAAAAATCCAGTCGTTGACGTAGTCGTACTTGCCTCATTACCAGCGATGGAAGGATTAAAAAAGGATGGGCAAACGTTAGCTTATAAAGAAGCGAAACAAGCTGATAAGCTTCGTTCTGAATGGTCGGACGATAAAGGACATTATTTCGGATATAGTGCTTCAGCGTTAGGAATTGTGTATAACACAAAAAATGTGAAGACAGCGCCTGAAGATTGGAGTGATATAACGAAAGCGGAATGGAAAGGAAAAGTGAATCTTCCAGATCCAGCACTTTCAGGTTCAGCTTTAGACTTTGTAACAGGATATGTGAAAAAGAATGGAAAAGATGGATGGAATTTATTTGAACAGCTTAAGAAAAATGAAGTTACAGTAGCGGGGGCAAATCAAGAAGCGTTAGATCCAGTAGTAACAGGTGCAAAAGATATGGTCATTGCGGGCGTTGATTATATGACGTACAGTGCAAAAGCAAAGGGTGAACCGGTTGATATTGTTTATCCAAAAAGCGGAACAGTTATTAGCCCGCGTGCAGCAGGGATTATGAAGGATAGTAAAAATGTAGAAGGTGCAAAAGAGTTTATTGATTATTTATTATCAGAGGATGTGCAAAAACAAGTTTCTAAAGCGTATTTATTACCGGGCAGAACAGATATAAAAGCTGAAAATAGACCGAATGTAGAAGATATTCCAGTATTAAATATTGATTGGAAAACAGTTGAGAAAGAACAAGATGAAATAGGAAAACAATTTAAGAAAGTATTTCAATAAGATGGTGATTACATGGTAAATCGATTCGTATCAGTACGGCAAATTGGAATGACGGTAGCGCTGTTACTTGTGGCGATGTTAATCGTCATTCCGCTTTTTCTCATTTTATTTTCTAGTGTATATGAAAATAGTAGTTGGAATTTTTTAAAGCCTTTTGAAGTGATGCAGAATGGTGGGTTAGCTGGGATTTTTCTAAACTCGATGCTTTTAGGTGTACTTGTAGTAATAGGAGCAACCATATTTGCATTTCCATTAGCATTCATTATGAGTAAAACAGATGTTGGAAAGTATAGTAAGTTGGATATTGTTTTTATGATTCCATTTATGACTCCGCCGTATATTGGATCGATGGGCTGGATTTTGTTCATGCAACCAAACGGCTATTTCGAGCAGTTTTTCCCGATGCTAAAGACGATTTCATCTTCGTTTTTTAGTTTAGGAGGTATGGTTTTAATAATGAGTCTGCATTTATTCCCATTCTTATACTTCATGTTGAAAAACACTTTACTTCAAATTGGGAGTAGTAAAGAAGAAGCTGCAGCAGTTCATGGTGGAGGCTTTTTCTACCGTTTAAGAAAAATAATATTGCCATTATTAGTTTCAAGTTATGTAATGGGTGCTTTACTTATTTTCGTAAAGACGATTGCTGAATTTGGAACACCGGCTACATTCGGACGTAGAATAGGATTTCATGTATTAACATCAGAGATTCATAAATTTATTTCGAGTTGGCCGATTGATTTTAGTAGTGCAACAGCATTATCTTCTTTATTGCTTAGTGCATGTATGCTCATTTGGTATATGCAAAATGTATTGAATCGAAAGTACTCATATGCAATGGTTAGTGGGAAAGGTGTGAAATCTAAAAGGTATACATTGTCTATATTTACACGGGTCGTAGCATGGGCTTATGTAATTGGTTTATTAATCGTATCAATTGGAATCCCGTATTTTTCTATACTGATTGCTTCATTATCGAAATTAAGAGGCGGCGGCTTACAGTTAAACAACTTTACAACGAGCCATTATGAAGCATTATTTACAATTGGATCTCCAGGATTAGAAGCTTTATGGAACAGTTTTCTTTTTTCGCTTATAACAGCGATTATTGCGGTAATCATTGGAGTGTTTTTGGCGCTTATGATCCGAAAGGGGAAAAAGTCCTCTGAAAAATGGCTTGATATGTGCGGTATGTTACCGAATATGGTACCAGGAATCGTGATGGTTGTAGGGCTTATTGTATTTTGGAATTCACCTTATATGCCTCTGTCAATTTACAATACACCAGTCATGGTTATCGTAACGTACGTCGTTCTTTTTTTACCTTATACGGTGCAGTATGTAAAAGCGTCATTCGGACAAATTGATGATTCTCTTGTACAGGCAGGAAGTATTTTTTCTGGAAATTATATTTATATTTTTAGAAAAATAATATTACCTCTTATTATCCCGGGCATTCTTGCTGGATGGGCGATGACATTTACAATCTCGATAAGAGAGTTAGTAGCATCGCTTCTCGTACTACCTCCATCAGTAGAGACGTCTGCAACATTTATTTTTGCTCAATTTGAACAAGGAGAAGTATCTATTGGAATGGCGATGGCTATCGTTTCTGTTGGACTTACAACACTATGTTTATTACTTCTACAACATATGGAGCAAAAAAGAAAAGGGGTAGCATGATGAGGATGGAAGTATGGGGTGGAGCGGGAGAATACGGTCGTTCTTGCTACTTCCTAAAAAATAAAGAGACGAAAATAGTATTTGATTGTGGTATTAATCGATCATATGAGGATAGTTACCCAAAAATAGATAGGGGAGTTGTACCGTTTTTAGATGCGGTATTTTTATCGCATATTCATGAAGATCATACGATGGGTTTACCTTTATTAGTGAAGTACGGATATAAGAAAAAAATTTGGACGACTCGTTATACGAAGGAGCAACTTCCCGCTTATTATGAAAAATGGAGAAACTACAATTTGACGAAAGGGTGGAATGTACCTTATAACGACCAAAATGTTAAAGATTTAAATTATGTATGTATTGATGAGATTAGTAATCCGAATGAATGGATACAGATTACTCCTACATTACGGTTTCAATGGGGGTATAGTGGGCATGTATTAGGGGCTGTTTGGTTTTTAGTGGATTTGAGTCATACATATGTATTTTATTCTGGCGATTATTCAGCAGAGTCTAACATACTACGAGCTAATTTACCTGAGAAATTGCGTGGCGATATAAAAGTCGCAATTGTAGATGCAGCTTATCATACGGATGATGTTTCGCAACATGAACGAGTAAATGAACTGTGTACAGAAATTGAAAGGGTTGCGCAAAAGAAAGGAATAGCATTATTGCCATTGCCACCGCTTGGTAGGGCGCAAGATATCGTATTGTATTTATATGAAAAATATAAAGAACTTCCCATTATAGTAGATCAAGAAATTTTGGATGGATTCCAAGAGATGTTTGTATATAAAGATTGGATCAAAAATAATGAAGAACTTGAAGGGATCCTGGAGAGTTTAAAAAGAAACATAATCGTTATGGATCATGACAGCCGTACGCAAAATAGTTATGGAATAGTTGTAATGAGTGATGCGAATATGCAAACGAAGCGAGTGCAGTTATATTATGAACAACTCCGGCATGAAGAACGAAATTCCATTATATTTACTGGACATATTGCGAAAGGGAGTTTTGCAGAAAAAGTTTTGAAAGAACGTGTAGATAAAGAATGTAGGGTGAAGCGAGTGCCGTATAAAGTTCACCAAAGTATAAGAGATGTGAAAGAGATGTTAAATACATTATTACCAGAACATACGGTGTTAGTACACGCTTTGAAAGAGGATACGGATCGATTACAGAAAAAGCTTAGCACAGCAGGGTATGAGAATGTATATTCACTTACTATGGAACGTATAGAAGTCATTTAAAATATAAAGGGGATCGGTATATGAAAAAAGTATTTGTATTCGTAAGCATTTTCTTTTGTTGTTTCCTGTATAACGTTAAGGAAGGGTTTGCTGCCAGTCCAATGACACCTAGTTTTGAAGTGAAGTTATTATTAAAACCAGAACAAGTATTAGACTATAACAAAGAGATAAATCAAGAGGTACTAGAATATTTCCAGGCTGGTACAAATTATGAAAGAATACAAGTGCAATTTTTAGATACGGCAAATAAAAATTTAAGTAATGAAGGTTGGTTTGCGAGAATTCGAAAGAAAGAATTTAGTAAAGATTTTGAGCTAACATATAAAAAAAGATATCCTATTCAAAATGGTGTAATTCAAGATGCACTAGAAGTGGCTAAAAAGGATGGATTTGATAGCAAAACCGATAACTATGAGGCGGAAATAGATTGGGGATTTGAGAAGAAAACGTTAAGTATTTCAAATAAGAAAAGCTATAGTGCTAAAGGATATGGAGTACTTGATTTACCAAACGAACGAGCTGCTCAAAACATGTTAATAGAAAAGTTGCCAGGGAAAATGAACAAATGGTTGTATACGAATTGGGGAGAAGAAATGCTCAAAAATTCTCGTATTTATGGCCCTGTATTAATGAAAAGGTATACAGCTGAATTTGAAAATATTAAAACGAATATTGAAGTTTGGCCACTAAGTAATACAGGGAAAATAGAAGATGATTTCGTAATAGAAGTATCGTTTAAAACAAAAGAGGAAAGTATTGCAAAAGAACAAAGAGAATTATTAATGCAGAGTTTAGATCAAAAAGGATGGCTGTTACCGAAAGATAGTTTGAAGACAGAGCTTATTTTTCAGTGAATAGTAAAAAGGAATCCGTAAACATATGGATTCCTTTTTCTAATAAATGAGTATTAAGCTAAATCAGCTGACACGAACATATCATTATTTTGAAGGTTTTTAGAGCGTAAACTATAAGCAACTACCTTCTTTTTATGTTGCTTTACAACATCAACATGCTCTTCATGACTATAAATATAAAATGTAAAATCTTTTTTGCCACGTTTTGCATTGATAATTAAAGGCGTGCCCTCATTGTGAGGTGGTGCATAATAGCGATCTAAAAATAAACCTTCGTTAAAATCATGAATAATTTTGGATTTTTGTTCGCCTTCTAAGTTATTTCCATTGATTGTAACAGTCGAATTCTCTTCGTCAAGTTGTGGATGTGTTTCGTACTTGCTAATAATGGATTCAATAACAGAGTTGGGAAGGCTAGAAACGATAATTTTAAATGCCCCAAATACAACTAACATAACAATAAACCAAGTCGTCATAGTATATCATCCCCTTTTTCCTATTAAATAATATAACTCATATGGTAATAGTACATATGGTGAAGTTTTGTATAATTTGTGAAAAATATGCCATTTTTATGAACGAAATGTTAGAAAAATCAATTTTGTTACAAAAAGTTGAAATCGAAGTATTTTAAAAGAAAAAGGTTTATAATAAAAATATAACTAATAACAACATTACTAATTATAAGGAAGTGTAACTATGAGTACTGTAACAATCGTATATGGTATTATTCTTTCTACAATTATTGTTTTATTTATTGTCGGGGTTTCACGTTATATTCATAAGTGGAAAGAAGGCGTTGCGAAATTAAATCACATCGAAGAAGAACTTAGTGATTTAATGTTACATCATGGTAAGTAAAAAGTTTATTTTTTAACTAAACAATGTGAAGAATATCACAAAACATGCGCTCATTATGAAGGCATGTTTTTTTGTTATGTGAATGATTAGGCACATTCATACGTTTTTTCCATACGATACAGTGTGAAGATAGAAATGTTCGGAGTGGAAAAGAGGGATAAAATGAGTAGTTCAGGTTATGTTCCAGATAATAAAAATTTAAAGAAAAGCTCAGGAACCCCAAACCTTTTCTTTGATTCGAGAAAAAATGTCTTTTTCAAAAGGGATGAGAAAAACGTTGCATATGAAGTTACGTCAACACAGTTACCAGCGATGATAGGAGGAGCATTTGTTGATTTATTTATGACAAAAGGGCATATGCGGGAACCACATTGGCATCCGAATGCGTGGGAGTTAGATGTTGTAGTATCAGGAGAAGCAGTTACATCCATTTTAAATCCCGAAACGAATCAATTGCAAAATTATCATGTAAAGGCGGGGCAAACTGTCTTTATTCCAATGGGATGGTGGCATTGGATCACAGCGGTAACAGAAGAAGTACAATTACATTTGTTCTTCAATAACGATCAGTTTGAAACAGCGGAGGGGTCAGACATACTTAGATTAACACCGCCAGAAGTATTTCAAGCCGCATACGGTGTAAGTGCGGAAAAGTTAGGAAAGGATCTTTCGCCAATTAAGGAGTCAGTTGTAATTGGTCCTCCTAACTCCAAACGATTAAAAGGTTTTAAAGAAAGTGACGACTCAAATATAATTGTTACGTTAAATGGACAAATAACATCATGTGAAATAGAGTAACCCTTTCTTTTTAGGAAGAGTTACTCTGTTTTGTATAATTTTGTAATTATATTCGTTATAATCATATAGGAGGGAATTTAGTAAAGGGGGCACATTGTGAACATATTAAAGATTATAGGAATTGTTGCAGGAGTTATTATAGTAGCCGTTATAGCTTTCTTTTTTATTATGAAGTACTACTTGTCAAAAGAAGATCCTAATTACGTACTACAGTACATAAAAGAACATAAAGGTGATAAAACATGTTCATTACTAATTAGAAAAAATGGGGACGTAATAACATCTATAAATGAAGATGTAAAATTGCCATTAGCGAGTATGGCCAAAATTGTAATAGCAGTTGAATTTGCTAAGCAAGTGTCAGAAGGAAAAATAAGTCGTGATGAACAAATTTCATTGCAGGAGCTAGAAAAATATTACGTTAAAAACACTGATGGTGGAGCACACCCTGACTGGTTAGAAGATGCAAAAACGAGAGAATTAGTGAAAAATGGACAAATCGCTTTAGAAGAAGTTGCTAAAGGAATGATTCATTATAGTTCTAATGCAAATACAACATATTTGCTAGATAAGCTTGGAATAGAAAGAGTAAATGATAGTTTAAAAGAATTAGAGCTTACTAGTCATGACAAGTTCACTTCATATACTGCTTCACTATATATGAGAGGATACTTAGAAAAAGAACTTCATGTGCCAGAAAATCAGTCATTAAAAACGTTACGTAACATGTCAAAAGATGAATATAATAAACATGTGTTACAAATACATGAATGGATGAAAGATGAAGAAGAATGGAAAAAACGGGATATCCCATTAAAAGTAGATATGGAATTTCAGCGAATTTGGTCAGATCGATTAGTGGGTGCAAACACTAAAGATTATATGAGTATAATGGAAAAGATAAATAGTAGAAAGTATTTTCCAAAACCAATGCAAGAAGAAATCGAGAATATTTTCAAAGGAACAGTTAAAAATAGTAAGTTTGAATATGCTGGTCAAAAAGGTGGTTCTACTGCATTCGTATTGACAAAAAGCTTGTATACTACAGATAAGAAAGGGACTAAAGTAGAAGTTGTCATTATGTTTAACGATATAGAAGATCAAGTTGCATACCAAAAGCTGAGAAATAATATAGATTATTTTATTCGAGACATTATAACAAGTGAGGAATTTAGAAAAAAATTATAATAGAATAATTTTATTGTGTAAACAAGAAGTTGTTAAAGGTAGGTGTTGAGATGAGGTTGAATGAGTATATGCTTGAAACGTTTCCAAATTTAGAACTTAGACCACCTCTATTTTATAATGGGGATATTGGTATTCGCTTTAGATTAGGTGTGAACTATGATTGCAATAACATTTATGAAAACTGCACATATTTAGAAGGCGTTTATAATAGAGCGATTACTTTATTTCAGTCTTTACATGCAACAGAAGATGATATTTATATCGTAGTGGATGTAAATGACTATGCAGACG
Organism: Bacillus sp. CH140a_4T; assembly: GCF_008923725.1. Classification (GTDB taxonomy): domain Bacteria; phylum Bacillota; class Bacilli; order Bacillales; family Bacillaceae_G; genus Bacillus_A. The sequence continues at coordinate 839,723 of NZ_WBPF01000021.1, read as the reverse complement.
GTGAAATTTTCAAACACAAATTGAATATCTTTTCTAAGTATGTAAAAGAGAAGTCCGATTTGTTTAAGTTACAGAAAAATACAATCCCTTATATTTTTCCAGAAGACGATGAAGACGGGGTATATAAAACTCATAGATATACTTTGAAATGTAAGGTTTCTGAATTGAAATACATTCCTATGCTAAAAGCAATTTGTAATCAAGATATGGGAATAAAACCGAGTATTTTTCATAGGGTGTATTTTATAAATATTAACAAGAATACTATATTTCACGTTTATGATGATAGGGGTTGTGATGTATTAGCTACTTCTCCTAATACAATTAGGGATATCTATCATACATATAATGATTGGATATTAGATTACGATAGGAATAAAATTGATAAAGTATTTAATTGAATGTAGTCTATTTTAAATGAGGGAAACACCGTATTAAGGTGTTTCCCTTTCATAAATATGAAAATCAACATGTAACATTGACAGCACCTATTATAAAAGTAAATGGATGTAATGGTAATGTATTGAATTAGAATTAGAAAAAGAAAAGGGAGATGAATAAATGAGCACAATATATTTCGTCCGTCATGCCCACTCTACATATACAAAAGGAGAGCGGGAACGGCCTTTATCTGAAAAAGGGCATTGTGATGCAGAGAATGTAACGCGCTTATTAAAAGATAAACATATTGATGTTGTGATTTCTAGCCCGTATAAAAGAGCAATTCAAACTGTACAAGGAATTGCGAATACATATAATATATCGATACAAATAGAAGAAGATTTACGGGAAAGATTATTAAGTACAGAGCCAGTACAGGATTTTAATGGTGCTATGGAGAAAGTGTGGAAAGATTGGAATTATGCATACGAAGGCGGAGAATCAAATGATGTAGCACAAAGACGTGCTGTAATTTGTATGCAAAGTATATTAAAAAAATATAAAGGTAAGAATATTGTAATAGGTACTCATGGAAATATTATGGTATTACTAATGAATTATTTTGACTCGAAATATGATTTTCAGTTTTGGAAAACCCTTTATATGCCTGACGTGTATAAATTAACTTTTGATAATAATTGTTTCAGTTCTGCTGAAAGAATACAGTCTACAGATTATCAGATAAATAATTTGTAAAAGTTTATCAAAAAAAGAGGGAAGAGAGAAGTTATTGTAGAAGTATGACTTTGTAACATAAAAAATATATGTTAAAGGAGGCTGTTTACATGTTTGAGAAAGAGAAAGAAGGGCTTATTGAAGTTCACAACGTATATGAAATTGCACCAGCAGATGGAACAATTATTGGTATGGCAACGGAAGAAGAAATGGAAATTGCTGCTGAACTAGAGCTGCAGTACTATGCCCATTCTCGTTTGCTAGAAGCAAATATTCAGTTAGACGGTTCCTCCTATAAAGAGTTACTTCAGGAGTTCCAGGAGTACGAAAGAAAATCAATGAGCTTTTGGCGAGCAATACATAAGCGTTTAGCTGTGCCGTGGGCATGGGTATTACGTATTGACGTTGCGAACGGTCCTATTTATGTAAGTAATGGGAATGCGTATTACGAAGAAATCGATGATGAAGAAGATTATGAATAGATAAGTAAGGAAGCAGCTTTAGTTGCTTCCTTTTTTTATTTATAGAGATTGAATTGCTTCAATAATAATATCTGGTCGATCAATTTCGATTCCGTGACCAGCATGTTCGGCAAGTATATATTGGCTATGTATTGAGAGTTGTAATTGTTCATGAATTAGTTCTTGCCACATTGATTCAAGTTGTGTTGCTTCCTCTTTTGGCATGCCGCCCTCAGTCAACTGAGTAATAGAATAATGAGGATCTCTACCTATAACGATTAATGGTACTTTTAATGTTATATATAGCTTTTTTATTGAGCGAGCACAATTTTTCCATTCATATAGTTCAGAAGCTGTCGCTTTATACAATAGAGGAGAGGTAGAAAATTCAATGTACTGTCTTGATTGGTTAGCGATTATAGGTTTTAGTTCATTAGAAAGCATGTCTACATCCATTTTGGAGTATGTATTATATTTTTGAAGCCACATATCGTCCGAATCTGTTTGATCAGAAATTGGTAAATAAAGTTCATCTAGTCGGTGTAAGTTCATGGAAGTAGAATCAACTAAAATAAGTGCTTGCAGTTTATCTTCATGTAACATCGCAAAATGTTGTGCGCATAAGCCTCCGTAGGAATGGCCGATTAGAATGATTGGTTCGTGAATATCCAGTTTTTGTAGTAACATATGAAGTTCTTTTGTTGCTTGTCTTGTAGTACGTGAATGATTTCCTAGTTCGCTTTTTCCGTAACCTGGGCGATGGTAGGAAACGACTGTAAAATGTTGTGAAAGTTTTTCTATAATAGGGAGCCAATCATAAAATGAGCAACCCATTCCGGTCTGAATAACTACCGTTTGTTTACTACTTCCTTTTATATATACTTCTATAGTTTGCCCCAGTACCTCTACCAATTTATAAATAGTAAACCCTCCTAACTAAGCTTGAAATAATTTTTGACAAGCAAAAACAATGCACCAACCCCCTATACCGAACAGGACAGATGTACTAAGTGAAAACGAATTTTTTAGACCAATATAGACGATAAATAATAGTAGTGCGGATGCAGGAAATCCATATAATACGCCTATAGCAAATTGACTTAATTCTTGTTTGTTCCCGCCTTCGAAAGAAATCCAAAATAAGCTTAGTAAACTTACGAGAGGAAGGGCAGCAATAAACCCGCCTATCGTACTATAATGTTTAGCGACTTCAGTAATAACGCCGATAATAAGTGCTGAAACGATTACTTTAACGAGGAAATGCATACTTTGCCTCCTTCGCTAATAACGAAAAAGCTTTTTCGATTAATTGTTGTTCTTCTTTTGATAACTGTGATTCTAATATTTTTATCTTTTCTTTATCTAGTAAAGTATGCTTTTCTAATACTTCAATGCCTTCTTTCGTTAAAGTAAGGTTCACAACTCTTTCATCTTGTTTGTTTCTTTCTTTCATGATAAATCCTTTTTGAATAAGGCGCTTTACGTGTTCAGACGCTGTGTTATGAGAGAGACTAAGCTCAGTAGCCACTCTTCCAATTGTTATATCTTTCTCGCGGGAAATGAGTTGTAAAATACGAATGGCTTGGTGAGAAAGGTTGTCTTCATACTCATATCGTAAGTGATAATAAATGCTCTCCCAATGTTGATTGATGTCTTTCATAATGATAAATCCCCCTGTTTTTATATCGTACATTAAGATATATTCGTGAGGATAGAAATAAAATCCTTTTATTTGGATAAAAAATGTTGAAAAAGTTTATTTTTATTGAAATATAAGGTAATCTATGTGTAAAGGTATACATTTAGCAAGAGAGAGGATGATAGCTGTGAATACATTCAAATGGATGAGTCATGAACAGATGTATGTAGATGAAATACATGTTGAAAAATGTGGTCCTCTTTCAGTCGGCGTATATGGGGGAAATCAAGAAAGTGATGCATATGAACGAGGAGATGCGGTGCTTGCTTGGTGGGATCCTGAGTTACAATTTGAATTTGTTATGATTTTTGATACACACCACAAAACAAAAAATATTGATTATATAATAGAAGCCATTTCAGAAAGAAAAGAGAAACTAAAAGAGTTATTTTCCTACCCGATACATTTAGCTTTTCATCATACACATATGTACTTATTAGCGTTATTTACAGATGAATTGTTTATTGAAAAATGTGATCAAGATGGTGAGGAACTTGCATGCTTAATTTGTTTGCGAAAAGGCGAATTTTTATATTGGCTATCAGTTGGTGATTGCTTCGCATATTTATTCCATTCTGAGAAAACGAAGAATGGTAAAGGGCGATTAAATAAACGGAAAAATTACGAATATATTGGTAGGAAAAATATTTTCGCAGCAAATACACCTTGCTTTACGTCAGGTGTAAGAGGATTAGAAAAAGGAATGAATCACATCGTAATGGCAACGGACGGTATTTTAGAGTGTGATAAACGAAGGTTTGATGATGATCAATCTTTAGTAGAAATATTGCACGACGGAAATAGTTTACAGATTGAACCAGTATTAACAAATGTACTGCAGTGGAAAGGTAGAGATTGTGCCACTATTATTGGATGGTCCATTGATACTGAAAATAAAAGATGCGCTAATTAATATAAAAGGAGTTCAAGGGTTTTACCCTTGAACTCCTTTTTGTTAAGCGATATGGATGTGATATGTTTTCAACCATTCATTTACTTGAAGCATGTATTCCATAGCACTTCTTGCTTCAAAATTATTAATTTCCTTATTGCTTTCATCGGCAATCGAAAGTAATGTGGAATGGTTAATAAGTGAGAAAATAGGATTGTTTTTATTGCTGCACATGTCGAGTGATAAATGACGGATTGTTTGTAAATAATGTGGGTCTTGTGAAGTTGGATAAGCACTTTTTCTTCTATTGCGTACATCGTCAGGTAAAGCAGGTTGTAGTGCTCTACGTAAAATGCCTTTTTCAATATTATCAATGCTTTTTATGTTGAAAGGAACGTTCCATAAATATTCAACTAATCGATAATCGCAAAACGGTACGCGAACTTCAAATCCTACAGCCATACTCATACGGTCTTTCCGGTCAAGTAAGAACGGGAGAAATCTCGTTAAAAATAAATAAAACATTTGACGCTGCTTCGCGGATTTTTTACTTTCACCTTCAAGAGTAGGTACTTCAAGTATCGCTTCTTGGAATCGTGTATCAATATAGTTTTCTAAGTTGCATTGGTTATTTACTTCATTTAGTAGAAGAGGAGATGTATTTTTCCAATTAGATAGCCACGGAAACTTATCTACATATAGTAATTCCTCCTGATGAAACCAAGGATACCCACCGAATACTTCATCAGCTGATTCTCCAGATAAAGCTACAGTTGCATCTTTTTTCATTTCGCAAAATAGTAAATATAGTGAAGTTTCCATTTCACCAGCACTTGGCAAATCTTTTGCACGGAGGGGAACGAATAAGTGATTTGCTAATTCTTCAGCATTCACAATAATGTCATGATGAGATGTCCCTACATGTTCGGAAACGCGTTTTACCCAAGGAGCGTCTAAACCAGTGCGAGCAAATGTCAGCTCGAAATCTTTTGCGCTATTTACAAAGTCAACGGAATACGTATGAAGTGTTTTATTTTCAGCAGCAAATTCTTTCCCGGCTAGTGCAGTAATGCCGCTAGAATCTAACCCCCCAGATAACATACAGACGAGAGGAACATCGGCAATTAATTGTCTTTTTACTGTATCTTGTAAAATAGATAAAATATGTGATGATGTATCTTCTATAGAATCTGTATGGACCTTACTTTCTAAATTCCAATACTTCGTAACTACTTTTTTATCACGTGTAAATGTTATAGAATGTCCGGCACGTACTTCTTGAATATGTTTAAAGACGCCACATCCTGGAGTTCGAAATAAGCCTAATCCAAATATTTCATTTATGCCATCCGAATCAATTTCAGCGGGGACAGATGGATGCGCCAATAATGCTTTAATTTCAGATCCGAAAATAATGCTGTCATTTCTTTCTGTATAAAAGAGTGGCTTTACACCTAAATGATCACGTGCTAAAAACAGTTGTTGCTTCTGATCATCCCATAAAGCGAAAGCGAAAATTCCGTTTAAATGTTGTACGCAATCTTCTTTCCATTCTAAATAAGCATGTAGTAACACTTCTGTATCTGAGTGCGTTTCAAATGCATGACCACATTTTCGAAGTTGCTCTCTCAGTTCACGGAAATTATAAATTTCTCCATTATAAGTAAGAGCATACGTATAATCACCAGAACGAAATGTCTTCGGCTGTGTTCCGCCTTCTGGATCAATTACAATTAAACGCCGGTGTGCAAAGGCAGCACGTGGTGAAAACCAAAATCCTTCAGCATCAGGACCACGATGCTGAATACTATTTGCCATCTCTTCTAAAATAACATGTTGATTTGAAAGATCTTCCTTCCAATCGACCCAACCTGTAATTCCACACATACACATCTCATCTCCTAATTTAAAATAGTAGATTAATGAAATAAAATGTACATCAAGTTAAAAAGTCACTACATAAATAGTGTACTACATGAATTAAAGGGCAGACTTGAGAAAATTTTCTTGTAATACATAGTTATGTGAGACAATGGCTTAGGGAAAGTATTCCATAACATACAAAAAATAAAAAAGATGAGAGAAAATATTTTGTAAGACGTTATATAGGGTGTAAAAGTTTTTACAAAAAAATAAGGGGAATCGCTACATGAAATCAAATGAGAAAAATTTTATAAAAAGATTACAACGGCAAAAAGAAGATGCGCTAGAATTCGTTGTCGATACATACTTACCACTCATAAAAGGAATAACGCACAAAGTTCTTCTTCCAGTTCAAAATGATGGACTCATAGAGGAATGCGTAAACGATATATTTCTTTCCATTTGGAATAACGCAAATAAATTTCATGGAGAGCCGAGTGATTTTAAAAAATGGATTGCGGCGATTGCGAAATTTAAGGCGATTGATTATTACCGAAAAGCAACTAGAAAAGTAGAAATTATTTCAGATGAGTTTCCTATTAGTACGGAAAAATCAGCAGAAGATGAATTAATCGTTATGGAAGATAGGGAAGAGTTATTGAAGCTTATTAATCAATTAGAACCGTTAGATCAAAAGGTGTTCATTATGAAATATCTTCTCGGTATGAAGACAGAAGAAATAGGAGATAAGTTAGGGTTAACTCGGGCAGCGATCGATAATCGTGTGTACCGTGGAAAAAAGAAACTACAACAAAATGCTACGAATATTAGTTTTGGAGGTAGTGCAATATGAAAGACATTTATGAACTATTAAATGACATTGATATAGATCAAAAAGAACTTGAGGAAATTGAGGCTTCTGAAATTGAAAAAGAAAAAGTGAAACGTAATGTAAAACAATCGATACGTACGAAGAAAAAGATGAAAAGTTGGAAGAAGGGTGTTGCAGCTGCATCCATTTTAGTAGGGTTATCAGTTGCAACGCTCGGTATCGGGTTTCCTACATATGCCGGGGGATTACCAATTGTAGGTGATATATTTCGATTTTTAGATAATGGTAGAACAGGGGTGTATGAAAATTATAAAGCTGACGTAGAGAAGACGGCGGAGCTTCATAATAATTATAAACAATACGCTATAGTACTAAATATGATAAAAGAAAGCAATGGAATTAAGATAACGGTAAATGATGCGATTTTCGATGGGAAGACAGTATCAATAAACTATTCTATAGAAAGTAACAGAGATTTAGGCAAAAATCCAAGTACATTGGATTTTTTAACTATTAAAGGAGCAGGTGCCCAATCAGGAAGCAATAAAATTACTAAAGTCGCTGATAGAAAATATACAGGTTCGATAAAAACAAGCAGCGATCTAGTTAGTAGTAAAGAAACTACAGTGAACATTGAATGGAGTATAAAAAGTATAGACATTTTAGAAACAGAAGAAACGATAAAGGGGGATTGGAATTTTAATATTAATCTAAGAGGAATAGAAAATAAAGAGCAATTGATTAGAGGTAGTACAGAAAAAGATGGTGTAAAAGTAAATATGGAGAGAATGGAAATAACACCAATGTCGTTTATTTTATACTACAACCAAGAAGTATCTCAAGAAATAAGGGGTGTATGGGATGGAGTGGATATCGATTTAGAAGTGAGGGATGATTTAGGTAATCAGTATTCTGGGGAAGGAAATGGAGGCTCAGGTGAGGATTCTTATAATTTTAATTGGAGTAAAACATTCCAACAACTCAATGAGAACGCAACCAAGCTAATTATAACGCCTCACGTTAATTTAAGAATTCACACTCCTGAAAATTATGGTTCGGTAACAATAGTTGGAGGACAAGTAAAGGAGAGTTTCGTGTCTCGAAAACGGGGAGGCAATAAGGGTATTGTGTTAGATGATATTGTCATTGATTTAAAGAAATAAAAGAGACACTGCCTAAAACCGTTAGGCAGTCTTTTTTCGTTAAGAACTAGCTACAAGTAACGCATGCGGATGCTGCGTTTTATACTCATCTTTCCAAGGAATGTTTAGTTGTTCCCACGATTCGCCGCTATCATTGGATTGAAAGACTCCGTTGTTATTTAAAGTATAAAATGTATGTGGTTCTGCTTGGTTTGTAGCAAACATCGAAATGACTGTACCGATTGCTGATGGTAGACCTTGCTGTACTTGCTCGAAAGGTGTATCTTTCGTTTTACGATAAATATAAGATTCATAAGGAATACGGTGATGAGCGAGATCGGCACTTGGTGCGGCAGAAACGAGAATTGTATCGCAACCAGCCGGATCGATAGCCATGCTGTATAAATAATGATGTTCTAGTCCTTCACTGCATGATATCCAGCTGTTTCCACTGTTATAACTTTCAAGGTATGCACGATCAGGTCCGCCCATAAATCCGTCACCACATGATGCATAAAGGCGATTTGGTGCTTCAGGGTGCATAAGCAATTGATGAGCATCGATAGGGGCACCAAATTTTTTATCAATCCATGTATGCCCTCTATCATTACTTTGAATAACAGCACCAGCTTCAATTGAAACGTGGATTGTATTAGGATTGTTTGGATCAACTGTAATCCAGCGAACGTGATGGGTAAAAGGTCTAGGCGGGAAAGCCCACGTATAAGAAGATAATAATGATTTCATATTTTTAAGTTCCGTCCACGTTTCCCCGCCATTTTCCGAACGGAATAAAGCGCTCGGTTCTGTGCCGACATAAACGACGCCGTAGCCGTTAACTTGTTCATTTGAGCTTATCGTTATAGAAGTAATCGAAGAGTGTAAAATACCATCTTCTTTAGGGAAATCAAAGTAACGATAGGAATCACCAATTGGTTTCCACGAATCTCCGCCATCGTCGCTTAACCATAAACCTCGTCCAAATGTTCCGCAATATACACGGTTTTGTTGGAATGGATCAACAGCGATACAGGTAGGTTGCATATTTTGTAAGTGATAAGTTGTTTCAAAGTGACCATATTGTTCTTTCACTACAACAAGTTCACGTTCCATACAGAGAAATAAACGTTTCATATAAGTAACCTCCTTCAAATTTCTTTCATTAGTAAACAATATGAAGCTGAAAAAGAAGTAGTCTTATTTTTTGTTGAGAAAAAGGACTTGTTTGAAATATAGCGAAATGTGTATACAGAGGAAGTGGGATAAAGTGAGACTTTAATCAGTGTGTGGGGGCATTCTCACTGATTATGAGCCTTCACTAATCGGGCGTTAATTCGGGATAAAGATGGGGAATTTGTTTCATACTAACATACAGATATTGCACTTAAAGGAGCATTTGTATGGGACATTCACATGATCACGGTCATTCTAACAATAAAAAGGCGTTACTAATTGCTTTCGTACTAACAACAAGTTTTATGATTGCTGAAGTAATTGGGGGATTTGTAACAAATAGTTTAGCACTACTATCTGATGCGGGGCATATGTTAAGTGATGCGGTATCGTTAGCGTTAAGTTTACTTGCGTTTAAGCTTGGAGAAAAAACAGCAACAGCTGCGAAAACATACGGGTATAAGCGAGTCGAAATGTTAGCGGCATTATGTAACGGTGTCGTTCTTATTGTCATTTCAGTATACATTTTTATTGAAGCAATTCGCCGGTTTACAGAACCAGTTGAGATTGCTAGTAATGGGATGCTCATTATTGCTGTACTTGGTCTGCTTATTAATATTTTATCAGCTTGGATATTAATGAGAGGCGGAGATGTGAAAGGTAATTTGAATTTAAGAAGTGCTTTTTTACACGTGTTAGGTGATCTATTAGGATCAGTCGGAGCAATTATTGCAGCGCTATGTATTAAATTTTTCGGATGGACTGCTGCAGATGCGATTGCTAGTATTCTTGTGTCTATTTTAGTCATTATTAGTGGATGGCGTGTAACACGTGATACGGTCCATATATTAATGGAAGGTGCACCGCAGCACATAAATGTTGAAGAGGTAAAAAGTACATTATTAAATATTACGGTTGTAAAAGAAGTTCATGATTTGCATATATGGTCTGTCACATCTGATTTTCAAGTATTAACTTGCCATTTGATTATTAAAGGAAATGGAACGCAAAGTGTACTAAAAGAGGCTACGGACGTATTAAAAGAGAAGTTTCATGTAGAACATGTCACCATTCAAGTAGAGATAGATGGTGAATTTAATCATGGTGAGACAACTTGCAAAGTATGAAAGAAAAAGGATAAGAAAATGTGTCATAACATTTTTCGCAAGGCATACATATATATAATGTGGCCACAAATACTTTGTAAGGTAAATATTTCATGAAATTACTTTACTTATAAAGAGTCATCTTTTATAATCAAAGTGGTAATTGATAAAGATTATCATTTTCAATGATCGTAGAAAGGAGTTTTTTAAAAGATGAGTAGTCAACTCCGTTTTGCTGTTGAAAATCGTAAGAGGCATTTAATCGATGAGTTAATTGGAGCAGGTGTGTTTAAGATTCGTGAACGACAATTATACGAGCTGTCTTTAGAGGAATTGGAAAAAGAGTACGAAGATATGGAAGATTATGCAGATATTCAGGCATAGCTATATAGATTAGTAAAAGGTGAGCTGGTTACGATTTTGTGTAACCAGCTCTATTCTTATTTCATAGAAATTATTTTTGATATTTCTTTCATTGGACGGAGCCAGTTTTGAGACATCATTTGTTCCATTTGTTGTTCGTCCTGCTTATGAAGTGCTTGAATGATAGTGTTATGTTCTTCAATAGATTGTCTTGCTGGAACAAAGTTTTGGAAAAACAAATATTCAAGGCGTAAAACGTGAAGTTGCATATTGTCTAGAAAGGGTTCAATATATTGGTTTTTAGCAATAGAAGAAATTGTATTGTGAAATTGTATATCTAGTTGTAAAGCTTGTTTTGCGTTTTTCTTCTCTATAGAGCGCTGAAAATCATCATTTATTTCAGAAAGTAGTTTCAGATCAGCGGCTGTAATGTTTTGAAGTGCTTGCTTTCCTATAATAGAGTGAAGACCAGCCATCGTTTCATAAATGATAGGGATGTCATCTAACTTAATAGGAGCAATTTTTGTTTTTTGCCCAGGTACCATTTCCACTAATCCAGAAAGCTCTAATATTTGAAGTGCTTCTCTTACAGGTGTTCTGCTTACGCCTAGTGCTTCAGCCAATTCCCCATCATTAACTTTTTCATTAGGCTTTAGTACACCTTCAATAATCCAATCTTGTAGTTGATTTAAAACGAGTGATTTTGCCGAAACTCTTCCTTGTTTTTTATAATTTTGAGGGATAGGCATAGTGAATTCAATCCTTTCATTGTATATTTTCCTTTTTCTTATGAACAAGCTTTAATTTTGGTTTCCCTTCATCCGGTTTTTGGCTTAAGATGAGCACCATTACAATGACACAAAAAGCCCCTAATAACTGAAAAGATTGAAACGGTACATGTAATATAAGTACAGAAGAAATAATAGCTGCGAGTGGTTCAGTACATCCGAATAATGTCGTTTCTTTCGGAGTCAAGTATCGTATGCTGTCTAAGTATAAATAAAATGCAATAAGTGTACCGAAAATGACGACAAATGTGATAAGCGGTAAGGTACTTAGTTTTACATATTTCATAGTTGACAATAAAATGAATTCTTTCGTAGAAATAAAGTGTACAATCGTTACACCAATCCCCCCAATAATCATGCCCCATCCAACGATAACAGAGGAAGACCATCTTGCTAGTAATCCCTTTGAATATAAACTATAAAAAGCAAGAGATAATCCAGATAAAATACCCCAAATAATAGCTGGTGTAGAAACAGCTAAGTTATGAACCGACCCGTTTGTTAGTAAGAGAAAAGTGCCTACTAATGAAAGGGCAATTGAAATGAAATCAATTTTTGATGGACGAACGTTCCACTTGAAAAGTAAATATACAGTAATAAATATAGGTGCTAAATATTGCAATAATGTTGCGACCGCAGCGTTCCCTTCTTTAATAGAAGCGAAGTATGTGTACTGTACAGCAAGCATACCGAATAGGCCAAACAAAATTATTTTAATAGCATCAGATTTTTGTTTCCATATGCCGAATATTTCTTTTTTTCTCGTTCCGAATGATGAAATAATAAGTAAGATAACACCAGATATAAGTAATCGAATTGTAACTAACCATTCAGTAGAAACGTGTTCATATTGGAAAAGTTGTTGTGCAGCTGTTCCGGACAAACCCCATAAACAAGCACCAATTACAACCATAATGATTCCTTTTAAACGATTTGGACCCATAATGTATATAGTCTCCTTTCAAAAAATATATTGGATACAATATGCAATATATCACGGAGTGTATAAAAAATAAACTGAAATTTCTTTCTTAATGTAAAGTTGTTATTTAAATGAAAGAAAGTTTGTTAATTAAGAGAACGATAAAATAAAAAAGGCTTCTGTTGACGGAAGCCTTTTTATTTTAGATTATGAAGTATAAGTAAAAGACGGAATAGGGTCAACAAATGTATTCCAGTTTTGTTCCATTTCCTTTTCTGTTAATAGACAATCATCTAATGATTGTTCAATCACAGAACGATTCATATCAATACCGATAAATACGAGCTCAGTTATTCGATCTCCATATCGCTCGTCCCAGTTTTTCAATACTTCGGGTTCTTCTGTAATAATTTGATTTCTTTCAGTTTCAGGTAATGCCACTATCCATTCACCGGCTCCTTGAATTGTAATAGAGGAACCTGCTTGAGATAGAAGCCCTATCATATTATTACGAGATGCGAGCCAGAAAAAGCCTTTCGATCTTACAACATCTACAGGCCATTTTTTTAACCAATTCATAAGGCGTTCAGGATGGAAAGGGGATTTACGACGGTACACAAAGGAATTGATACTATATTCTTCAGTTTCGGGTGTATGATGTTCACTATTTAGTTCTTGCATCCAGCCCGCCGATTGACTCGCTTCCTCATAATTGAATAAATTTGTATTTAAAATTTCTTGTAATGGTACGTTGCTAAATGAAGCTTCAATAATTTTTGCACCGGGATTTAATTTTTGTAATAAATGATGAAGTTCTATCCTATCTTCTTTTTCTATTAAATCAATTTTATTAAGAATAATGACATTCGCAAATTCAATTTGGTCTATTAGTAAGTCAATAACTTCTCGAGTATCATTTTCATCGATAGCCTGTTTACGGTCTAATAAACTTTCACCATCTGCAAAATCATCCCAAAATTTATTTGCATCTACAACTGTAACCATCGTATCGAGGCGACAATTTTTCGTTAAATCGATATGAAGTACTTCGTCAGTATAAGTAAATGTTTGGGCAACTGGAATCGGCTCACTTATACCTGAAGATTCAATAACTATATAGTCAATATCATCGTTTTCAACAAGCCGACTCACTTCTATCATTAAATCTTCTCGTAGTGTACAGCAGATACAACCATTTTGAATTTCTACTAATTTCTCTTCCGTACGTGAAAACCCACCTTTTTTTATAAGTGACGCATCAATGTTTATTTCACTCATATCATTAACGATAAGAGCCACTTTTAAGTTGCTCTTATTAGCCAAAATATGATGTAGTAGAGTGGTTTTTCCAGCTCCTAGAAAACCACTTAATACAGTGATAGGTACTTTTTTCATAAAATGATCTCTCCTTTAAATCGTAATGATTACGTTTTATATTAAATGATAAAAAAGAAAAAATCAATAATAAATCATAATGATTACGATTTAAGAATAGGAATAAACTATAAAATTTGTGGTGTAGTAGTGTAGGGCATTTGGACAAGTATACGATTTAATATGAATAAAGTGGGGGGATCATGTTGGTCTTTAATAGAGTTTCAAAAGAATTAATAGGAATAGCCCTTATTGCTATTTTTGTTTTTTTATTATTTTTTGTAGACTTTACAAGTCTAACAAATTTGCACAAAAGTATGCCAAAAGAATGGTTGAATGTGAATACCGTGTTTTTAAGTATTATATTCGAAGCAATACCTTTTATTTTATTAGGGGTAATTGTTTCTTCTCTCATTCAAGTGTTTGTAACGGAAGATATGATTCATAAAGTAATGCCGAAATCACAGATTGTTGCAATGATTCCAGCGGTATTTGTCGGAATCATTTTTCCGATGTGTGAATGTGTCATTATACCAATCGTAAGAAGACTTATTCAAAAAGGACTCCCTCTTCATGTAGGAATTGTAATTTTATTGAGTGCACCTATTATGAATCCGATTGTTTTTTTATCTACCGTATATGCATTTCAAAAAAATGATGTAGTTGTATATGCACGCTTTGGGATAACAATTTGTGCGGCGCTATTAGTAGGGCTAATTGTGTATTATTTCTATCGCGGGAAAAATATTTTAAAAGATATAGAGGATCCGGCTCAGAAAAAAGAAAAAAAGGGCTGGGGGAATGTTGTGAATCACACTGTAGATGAGTTTTTTGATACGGGTAAATATTTGTTGATTGGTGCTTTTTTTGCGAGTGTATTTCAAACATTTTTTGATCGAAATGTACTTGATACAGTGGCGCATAATGAAGTGATTTCCCCAATTATTATGATGGGATTGGGTTATGTTTTATCAATTTGTTCAGCAGCCGATGCATTTATAGCGGCATCTTTTGGACATGTTTTCTCTGTAAAAGCACTTCTCGCATTTCTTGTATTTGGACCTATGCTTGATATGAAAAATACGTTAATGCTATTTGCGTATTTTCAAAAGAAATTTGTATTCTTTTTCATTGGAATTATTATTTTATCAGTGTACACAATCGTGCAAATTACAACGTTATAGGAGGTGAGAAACAGTGGGGAAAAAGGAACAGAAGGCCTATCATCGCTATATTCGTGGCATTATTTTAATTGGTTTAGCAATGCTTTTATTTAAACTACTTGTAACAGGGAATATTTATAATTTTATCGCTCCAAAAATGATTAAATTTACGTATATCGCTTTTGTAGTAATTTTACTTCTTGGTTCGTTACAAGTTTGGGGAGATGGGAGAGAAAAACAGGATGATTGTAATTGTTGTAAGCATCATACAGCATTAAAATCAGGGATGAAAAGTTTCTTTGTATATGTTTTATTTGTTGTTCCAATTATTAGTGCTTTTCTATTTGGAGGTGTAACAATTGACGGAAGTTTAGCCGGAAAAAGGGGGATGAATCAAAGTGTACAGGCGAGAAGTATAGAAAAGAACGAAAAAGAGGGAATACAGGTAAATCCTGATTGGCAAGAACAAGATAAAACCTCGAATTTAAAAGTGACAGATCAAGTGGAAGAGCAATTAGAAAAAAGTATGTTAGGACAACGAAAAATACAAGTAGAGGATAAGGATTATGTTCAAACAATGAGTATAATTGGCCAAGATGTAAAAGGGTTTAAAGGGAAAGAAATTACATTCTCAGGGTTCATATATAATGATAAGGATGTGACGGGGGATAAAGTGGTAGTGGCGCGATACGGCATAACTTGTTGTATTGCGGATGCATCAGTCTGGGGGATGATTGTTGCAGGGGAAAACGTAAAAAAGCTCCCACCGGAAACATGGGTGAAAATAACAGGTTTGTTGGACGAAACGACATATAAAGGAACACTATTTCCACTTGTAAAAGTAAGCAAAGTAGAGAAAATCAATAAGCCTACAGACCCATATGTATACGATGCTTTACCTCAATGAGAAAAGTTAATTCTTCATTTTTTTGTGAAATAAAATCATAATTACAATGATAAAAAAATAAAGATAAGAGTAATTTGGTTTGTTAAAAATATGTGTAGAAGGAGAAATGTGATGAGCTGGGTTACTCATAAACCAACATTTGAATTTGATCAATATAGTCCATATATTCGAATGAATTCTGCGTGGGTGGGACATTTAAACTTTGCTTATGATTTAGTACGATTTGAAAAGCCAGAAATATTAGTTGAGTTAGGTACACATTTAGGAGCTTCTTTTTTCAGTTTTTGCCAAGGGGTAAAAGATGGAGGATTATCTACAAAATGCTTTGCTGTAGATACTTGGGCAGGGGATGAGCATACAGGTCCATATGGAGAAGGTGTTTTTCAAATAGTGAGTAAATACACGGACATGAGTTACCCTCATATAGGTAATTTAATTCGGTCTACTTTTGACGAGGCTGTGGATCAGTTTCAAGATGGAACGATAAATTTGTTGCATATTGATGGTTATCATACGTATGAAGCAGTTTCTCATGATTATAAAACATGGTTACCGAAACTTGCGAATAACGGTATTGTTTTATTTCATGATATTGAGGTGAAAGATCGAAACTTCGGCGTGTATAAATTTTGGGATGAGGTCAAAGCGAAGTACCCTCATTTTCAGTTTGAACATTCATATGGACTCGGAGTATTGTTTCCGAAAGGTTGTAGCGATAAGTTTGTGGAGATCCTTAAAAATAAAGAGGAAATACAAAATATGTATAAATAAAAGTGGAGCATGCATCATTTTAATGATGTGTGCTTTTTTGTGGAGAAAAATGGTACTCTTTAAAAGGTGAGGATAATAGTAAAAAGTTTTGTAGTGGCAAATATTAAAAAAGTTATTCTTGGATTGTTTTATATAAAAATGTAACATTTTTTATATTTTCCATTGCGAAAAGTAACATCTACTTTTACAATAGAAAAGGTGTTATATTATACTGGAAAAATAAATCGAAATAATATGAAAATTTTGTTTTGTCTTCGCTAATTGTATAT
Organism: Bacillus sp. CH140a_4T; assembly: GCF_008923725.1. Classification (GTDB taxonomy): domain Bacteria; phylum Bacillota; class Bacilli; order Bacillales; family Bacillaceae_G; genus Bacillus_A. Next base: position 822,882 of record NZ_WBPF01000021.1, on the reverse strand, counting down.
TACATACATGTAAGACGACATACGTCATGTTATCGACTTGTAAGGAGAGAAAAAATGAAAAGTGTAAGATTACCATCGATGCTAGAAATCATAGTTCTTTTATTACTATTTCTTGCTGTTGTCTTTTCCTTCCAAACGATTTTTGATCTCCCAATTCAATTAGCGCTATTTATTTCATGGTTTTTAGTAATTGCGCTTGGATTAAGATTAGGATTTCGTTATCAAGAATTGCAAGATGCAATTACGAAAGGGATTTCTAACGGATTAGAAGCAATACTGATTTTAGTTGCAGTAGGTGCTTTAATTGGAACATGGATTGCTGGTGGCGTAGTACCAACATTAATCTATTATGGATTAGAGTTTATTCACCCTAGCATCTTCCTATTAGCAACATTAATTATTTGTTCGATAACTTCTATCGCAACAGGAACATCATGGGGAACAGTAGGAACAGCAGGTATTGCTATGATGGCAATTGGTGAGGGACTTGGATTACCACTTCCGCTTGTTGCTGGTGCAGTTCTTTCAGGAGCTTATTTCGGCGACAAATTATCACCACTTTCTGATAGTACAGTTCTTGCAGCTTCTATGGCGAAAGTAGATGTTATTGCTCACGTTCGAGCTATGCTCGTATTAGATGTTCCGGCTTATATTATTACTAGCATTATGTTTACTGTGGCTGGTTGGATGTATGGCGGCGATAATGTAGATTTGAACCGAGTAGAGTTTTTAAAAGAAGCTTTATTAAAGGAATTTGATATTAAAATATGGATGCTTGTTCCGGCGGTCATTGTTATCGCACTATTAGCGATGAAGAAACCATCTATGCCAACAATTGCAATGGGAGCTTTAATTGGTGCAATTTGGGCAACTCTTTTCCAAGGAATGAACTTTGGAGAGGCGATTGGAACAGCGTATAACGGATTCTCAATTCAATCTGGTGTTGAATTTGTTGACAAGTTATTAAACCGTGGTGGAATTAACGGTATGCTTGGATCTGTAGCCGTTATTATTTTCGGTTTAGGATTTGGTGGATTACTTGAAAAACTGGGTGTTTTAAAAGTAATCGTATCAAAATTTGAGAAGAAATTAAATTCTGCAGGTAATGTAACATTGTCTACATTAATCGTTGCATTCTTAGCGAATATATTTGGTTGTGCGATGTACGTATCACTAATTTTAACACCGAAAATTATGGAAGATAGCTATGATAAATTAAAAATAGACCGCCGTGTATTAGCACGTAACTCAGAAGTAGGTGGAACGTTAACTTCTGGTATGGTTCCGTGGTCTGATAATGGTATTTTTATGGCTGGTATTTTAGGTGTAGCAACGTTCTCATACGTTCCGTTTATGTGGTTAAGCTTTGTTTCATTAATTTTGGCGGTTATTTACGGATATACAGGCAAATTCATCTGGTATGTAGATGACGTTGAAAAAGGAAAGCAAGCATCATAAAAAATACCTTCTGCGATGGCAGGAGGTATTTTTTTTATATATACGAGTGAGAATTCTTATCATCTGGGTAAAAGTCTGTTAATATAAGAAATGTAGGTATTTTATTTTCAAGGGGATGAAAAAATGGAGTACAGAATTGAAAGAGATACAATAGGAGAAATAAAAGTTCCAGCTGATAAATTATGGGCAGCACAAACGCAACGTAGTAAAGAAAACTTCCCGATTGGAACAGAGCAAATGCCGCTTGAAATTGTAAAAGCGTTTGCAATTTTAAAGAAGAGTGCAGCACTTAGCAATCAAAAATTAGGAAAGCTATCGGAAGAAAAAGCAGAAGCAATTGTGGCAGCAGCTGACGAAGTGATTGCAGGCAAATGGAATGAACATTTTCCACTTGTCGTATGGCAAACGGGTAGCGGTACACAGTCAAACATGAATGTGAATGAAGTAATTGCAAATCGAGGGAATCAAATTTTGAAAGAGAAGGGATCTGACGTACATATTCATCCGAACGATGATGTAAACATGTCTCAAAGTTCAAATGATACATTTCCAACGGCGCTTCATGTAGCATGTGTAATTGCAGTAGAAAATCACGTATTACCAGCAATTACGAAATTAAAAGAAACATTAGCAGAAAAAGTAACTGCATTTGAACATATTATAAAAATTGGTCGTACACACTTACAAGATGCAACACCGTTAACATTAGGACAAGAAATTAGCGGGTGGCACCGTATGCTTGAAAAAACAGAGCGTATGGTTGCAGAGAGCAATACATATATGAAAGAGTTAGCAATTGGTGGTACTGCAGTTGGAACAGGTATTAATGCTCATCCTAAATTTGGTGAGATGGTGTCAGAGGAAATTAGCCAATTTACATGTAAGCAATTTATTTCTGCACCAAATAAATTCCACGCATTAACGAGCCATGATGAAGTTGTATATACGCATGGTGCATTAAAAGCATTAGCAGCGGATTTAATGAAAATCGCTAACGATGTGCGCTGGCTAGCCAGCGGTCCGCGTAGTGGTCTAGGAGAAATTATTATTCCAGCAAATGAGCCAGGAAGCTCTATTATGCCAGGTAAAGTAAATCCAACGCAAAGTGAAGCGTTAACGATGGTTGTTGCGCAAGTGATGGGAAATGACGCAACAATCGGATTTGCTGCGAGCCAAGGTAATTTTGAGTTAAACGTATTTAAACCTGTTATTGCATATAACTTCTTACAATCTGCTCACTTATTAGCAGATGCAATTGTTTCATTTAATGATAATTGTGCAATTGGTATTGAAGCAGATGAAGAAGTAATTAAAGAGAATGTGAATCGTTCATTAATGCTTGTTACAGCATTAAACCCGCATATCGGATATGAAAATGCAGCGAAAATTGCGAAGCATGCTCATAAAGATGGATTAACGCTAAAAGAAGCAGCACTGCAATCTGGACTACTAACAGAAGAGCAATTTGATGAAATTGTAGATCCGAAAAAAATGATTGCTCCGAAAGAGTAATAGAAAAAGCCAAGGTTCTTTGTTTTAGAATCTTGGCTTTTTTGATATTCATGTTTAATTCTTTGTGAGAAATTAACTGCATTTAAAGGATAGCAATCCACTTTTTAGAAATAGTGTATGTTCGTATCGTTTGAATAAAAATAGCCTAAATTAGAAATAAGTTAGCTAAAGTAAGCGATTAATATTTAAACGCGGGTTCTGTTTGTAGATAGTATCCATTTCTCACATGAGCAGTCCAATTCGCAAAAAATTGTCTCCAAGAAACACTACTAAAAAATGAATCGATAGATTGTGTGTCGGAATTCCAGTCTAAAATTAAGAATGGTGCATTTCCTATTTGCCAAATCCCTCTATTTATATCTGTTCCCGTTTCACGAATTAGTAAGAGGGGAAGTCCATATTGATACCCCATAGCTGGTTCGATTTGAGAAAAAGGAGTTCCTTCCCAAAATGGTGTGTCCGGTGAAAATGGACCTACATTTGTTTTCATGCCTTGTACGAAAAAACGCTGGAAATTTATAGCTACGAGTCCATAACTAGATAAAATCATTCTTCTAATGCTTGTTAAAGGTGATTCAGGATATTGATCGCTTCGTGGAATTGTACGAGGAAAAAGAAGAGCTTGCTCAAGTTCGAAAATGAGTCTGTCTAAAAATTGCTGTTGTAGTTGATTCAGTGTATTTACAGTGCTTAAAAATATAGGAACTCGAAAAGCTTGGTCCATAGCCACTTGAAGTTTTTGAGAGGTAAATACGCCTTCCTCAATGTTTACAAACGGTTTGCTATTTGTATTTTCCATTGCGGTTCCTCCTTTCATTATTATTAACAATGTATGTGATAGAAAGGTAGGGGTATGGACATTATGATAAAAATTAGTAAATGTATTGACGAGCCTTAATTATAACGTTACCCGGCTATGAATATTAGTGGGGTGTTCGATTCATTACTTTCATATGTGGACAGTTTTCTTTTAAGAGTGAAATGAACTTTTCTTCTTCTTGAGGTACGAAAGTTGTCATAGAATCAAATAAATTGTAATGGATTTCTAATTGCTGTCTAGTCCACTTTTCAGAGCGAAGTGTTTTACCAGAGTATTTAACGTGACGAATATCTTCAAATGGAATTTCAGTATGAAATACAAAACCATGTTTTACAACAAGAGAGGATTCCCTTACGTAGTAGTGAGAAAAATAGAATGAAGAAAGGTTCACGATATTTAACAGCATCATGAGAGTGAAAAAAATAGAATTTTCATTTTGGGAGAATAGCGAAACGAAAAAAATAATGATAAATAATGTAATAAAAATGACGTGAAATGGATTCTTTTTCGGTTTATTATTCCTGTAAAATTTCTTGATGGGATAAATTTAAATGGAATTTTGTAATAGTGGAGAGGTAAGAAGTGACTTACAAGAATAGAAAGTTAGCGCTAGTCATAATTAGTTGTATGATGATTATGGGTAGTTGTACTAGTAAATTTGTTGAGGGTGGAAACCGAAAGCATATATTCGTACAGGTAAGTAAGGCTTTAGTCGAGTTTATAAATAGAATATATAATGGGTAAAAGGTGTTTCCATATACGGAAATACCTTTTTGTAGTTAAAATTGAATAAGAATCTTGCAGAATCATCATGTTTTGTTTCACATCCTATCTTCATTCATGTATTAAATACATTCGTTTTTCTTTGCCTTAAATCCTTTTATAAGATTTTTTAATAGACGTTTTTATAAAAGTTTGTAAAATGGGTAAACGAAACGTTGAAATGTTTATTTGTGTTGTGTTAAGATGATGGAGTGATAGCAAACGTTATTGTAATTTGTCTATTTTTAAGTAAACATTTTGAAGGAGTGTTTGGTATGAATGATATTTCAGAGAAGTTTTGGGATGCTTCGGTTGAGGAATTGAAGAAGGGGTATGTATTTGAAGCGGAAACAGAGGAATATATTTGTTTAGCTTGTGGAGAAGCGTTTATTAAGGGTGTTATTTATCAAGATAATCAAGTTTTATATGAAGCAGAGAAGTTTGTACAATTGCATGTGCAAAATGAACATATGTCTATGTTTGATTATTTATTAAATCTTGATAAAAAGTACACTGGTTTAACGGATTTGCAAAAAAAAATGGTGCAGTTTTTCCATATGGGGCTGAATGATAAAGAAATTGTAAAAGAGTTGGATGGCGGAAGTACTTCAACCATCCGTAATCATCGATTTACACTTCGAGAGAAAATGAAACAAGCGAAAGTGTTTTTAGCATTAATGGAACTGTCAGAAGAAAAATCAAAAATACAAACGAAATTTGTACCCATTCATAGAACCGCAACGATGGTAGATGATCGCTACAATATTACGGAAGAAGAAAATGAGGAAGTATTAAAAACACATTTTACAGAAGGATTAGATGGACCGCTTTCTAAATTTCCGAAAAAACAAAAGCGTAAATTAATTATATTACGCCATTTAGTGACGAAGTTTGATAGTAATAAAAAGTACACTGAAAAAGAAGTAAATACTGTCATAGGAAGCGTATACCCGGATTTTGTAACTTTAAGAAGATATTTAATTGAATATGGTTTTTTAGATAGAACAGCTGATGGAAGCCAATATTGGGTGAAGTTATAATAATACGGAAAAGAAAATGAATAGAAGCACATCATTATAACAACTATACAAAGAGATAGAAGTTTAATAAAAGGAGAAATGAAATTTGAAACCACCTACAGATAACAATAAAGAAGGTGCGGAGTCACATAAGCTAGAGAATGAGAGTAAACCAATTTGGAAATCGATGTCCATGTTTTTAATACCGTTACTATTAAGTAATGTCTTACAATCAATTGGACAATTATTCGGTATGGTAGTAGTAGGAAGATGGCTTGGAGTGAATGATTTAGCGGCTATATCAGCATTCTTCCCGCTATTTTTCTTACTCGTTTCATTTGTAATTGGTATTGGTTCAGGTAGTTCGATTTTAATTGGTCAGGCGTTTGGTGCTAAAAACGAAGATCGGTTAAAAGCTATCGTTGGTACGACGCTGACATTTACTTTTATTATTGGAGTGGTGTTAGCTATAGTAGGTAGTATTTTTGCGATGGATATTATGCGCCTTATGGGAACGCCAGAAAATATTATTGAAATAAGTGTACATTATGCACGTATTTTATTTATATCAATGCCAGTCTTATTTTTATATTTTGCATACACAACGTTTATGAGAGGTACAGGAGATTCTAAAACGCCATTTTACTTTTTAATTGTAAGTACAACGCTAAATATGATCTTATTACCGATTCTTATTTTTGGCTGGTTAGGAGCTCCGAAATTAAATGTATATGGAGCAGCCTATGCTTCTGTTATATCTACAGTTATTACGTTTATTGTTATGTTAGTGTATTTAAAGAAGAAAAATCACCCGCTACAATTAGATAGTACGGTAAGGAAATATCTTCGCATGGATGGGGAGTTATTAAAGCTATTGCTACGACTCGGAATTCCAGCGAGTATTAATATGATATTAGTTTCATTATCTGAAATTGCGGTAATCGCGTTTGTAAATCGTTACGGTTCGGATGCAACAGCGGCATATGGCGTTGTGAACCAAGTTGCAAGTTATGTACAAATGCCAGCCGTTAGCCTTGGTATTACAGTTTCTATTTTTGCAGCACAATCAATTGGTGCAAATCAATTCGATCGACTGCAGAAAGTTGTGAAGGCCGGAATTATAATGAACTATGTCATCGGTGGTGTGCTAATATCTCTTATTTACTTGTTCTCAAGAGACATTCTATCACTATTTTTAACGAGTCAAACAACAATTGAAATTGCTCATAGCCTCGTTATGATTACGTTATGGAGTTATTTAATTTTCGGTCATGCACAAATTATTAGTGCGACAATGCGAGCAAGCGGTACAGTATTATGGCCAACTGTTATTGGCGTCGTATCAATTTGGCTAGTTGAAGTACCTGTAGCGTATTACCTTTCTTACCATACAAGTCTTGGCATAGAAGGGATATGGATTGGATACCCAGCAGCATTTATTGTCAGCTTAATCTTACAGTATGCATATTATAAGCTTTCATGGCAGAAGAAACGAATTACACGATTAGTGAGCTAAATCGTGTAAATGTCCCTAAGTTTGTTATACTTAGGGACATTTTTTTGTAAGTGGATGTTTATAAATAGCTTTTTAAAGTAATATCAAAATGTTGTCTAATGAGTTTATTATCACTCATATAAAACTCCCACGCTTTTTCAGGTTCACCGATAATTTCAAAAGATTCTTCTGTAATATATAGAGCGCAATTATCCTCTAGTGCAATTCCTTCTATATTACCTTGATGGTTTTGTAAAAAGGAATGGAAGGCGTTCATTCTATTTAATTGATTATAATGTGGACAAAATCTTTTGTTCACAATCCCCCATCCGTTGCTCTCTATATAATCAGAGCCTTCATAATCTGATCGGATACTAGATGTGAACCAGCACATAGCACCAGCGCTATAGCCTGCAATGAGCGTTCCTTGTTGCAAAGCAAATAATAATTTTTCATCTAGTTTATGTTCTTTCCATTGTGTAAGCATATGAATATAGTTCCCGCCACCGAGGTAAATCAAATCAGCTGATTGAATCACTTCGTCTATTTCATATTTAGAAGGTGTATCGGCTATAGTACGTAAAATTTGTACTTCACAGTGTAATTGTTTTTCGAACGTGTCTAAAAATAATTTTATATAGCTTTCATCATCATGACTAGCTGTAGGAATGAATAATACTTTTGGATATAGTTTATTTGTTAATTCTATAAGTCGCTCATTAATAGGCGAGTGATTTGAATCTTGTAAATCACCGCCACCAATGACAGCTAATTTCATAGTAAAGCACCACCTAATCATTTTCGTTATATAAAAATTCGATAGAAGAGAGTTACATTCCTTCTCGCATGTAATGAATAAGTAGAAAATGTAGTTTCAATATATCGGAATAGTAAAGGTGATGATAGCTAAATAGAAAAAAGAATTAGAAACAGCTTATTGATATATAATATTTCATACTATTGTTTCAAAATATGGGAAAAATATGTTTAAATTAATATAACGACGCAGTAATTAATATTGAGTTAAAAAAGAATTAGAAAGAAGAGTGATTTGAAAAGTACTTTTTACTTTTAATAGGAACTTGTATCGCAATATGGTAAAATTATTTCAATATATTTATTTCGTATAGAATGAATAGAGGGAGCGTGAAAGAGTGGATTTTCGATTTGAGTTTGCAGCGAAAGTGAAAGAATACTTAGATGATGAGAAGGATGAAAAAATAATAAAAGATGGACATAGAGATATAATTTTTCACTATTTATATGCGTTAGAGGCTGAAATTGGCGTTGTTAAAAATCCTAACTTTACTTTTTTCACATCAGGAAGACGTTCACATATCGTATTAGAAAATATTGAATTTAAAACAGAGGTAAATGTCAAAAGTAACATCATTGAAATTACAAAAATAGTGGATAATGTCATTATTCCGTTAGATACTATCGTAGCGAAAGATCGGGAATTATTTGCACTTGGGCGTAATGAAACGTTTAGTGTACAAATATTAGAGCAGTATCTCTTTGAGACATTTGGAGAGAAGTTAGGTTTACAATGAATGGAATGACCTATTGATTTATAAGTATTGAATTTTAGTGTATATCATTCGCGTTTGACCTTTCATTTAATTTATACTACAATTCGTAGTGTGAAAGGAGCCATACTATGTTTACTCAAAACTATAAGTTAAATGAGCAAGGGTTAAATCATTTCTTTGGGCCACTTGAAGCGAAAATTATGGAGATTGTTTGGTCCACCGATGGTATTACGATTAAAGAAGTGCAGCAGAAATTAAGTGAAGAATCACCTGTGAATTTTAATACTGTAATGACAGTTATGAACAGGTTAGTAGAGAAATTGCACTTAGAAAAACAGACTGTGAAAAGAAGTGGCATATATCGTACTATACAAACAAAAGAAGAATTCTTATCCAATCAAACGAAGAAAATGACACAGGAATTGATGGGGGAGTTTGGAGATTTAGTTGTAAATCATATGCTAGATGAGTTAGAGCAGGCTGATTCGACTTTAATAAAAAAATTAGAAGACAAATTGAGTCAGTTAAAAAAAGAGGATCAATAAAATGAAGTGGCAAATGCGTAAAATCGTATTGTTAGCAGTGATTGTTAGTATCCTCTTTTTTAGTATGTCAGTGTATTACGTTACATATCCATTTCTGTTTCAAAATAAGGCGTTCTTTCTTTCGAATTTTTGCTTGTTCCAATTAGAACAACATATGAAGGAATTATCACTCATTCGTATTATAATTACTGGATTACTACTACTTACTGTGTTCATCGTGTGCAAAAGAATTTGGCGACAATTTTTCTATAGTAAAAAGTTACAAAAAGTACTTATTCCTTTCATTCGAAAAGGAAAACAAATATATATATTGCCGACCGAGGAAGTTGCGGCATTTACAATTGGATTATTTCGTCCGAAAGTCGTCATGTCAGAAGGGATGCTTCAAACATTTTCAGATGAAGAAATGGATGCGATTATTTTCCATGAAGAATATCATCAAACGAATCGAGATCCATTAAAATTATTTTGTTTTACGTTATTAGCAGAAGGAATGGTGTACATCCCGATATTAAAAGGGTTATTGCAGCGTTATCATGTGTATCAGGAGTTAGCTGCAGATAAGTATGCAATGCGAAAAATGAAATCTAAATTCGAATTAGGCAGTGCATTATTAAAATTAATTAAAATAAAGACGATGGAAAATCGATGTGTGACAGCTTCATTTGCAAAAACAGCAATAAATTTACGAATCGAGCAAGTGTTAAATGAAAAAGTTGTTAAGCTTACTATTCCGTTACATACAAATTCGGTATATATAACATTAGGCCTATTCTGTATGTCGGTTGTACTTATTGTCGGAGAGTGCATATAGCCTCTTTTTTTAAGAATTAACACTACTAATTGTAGTGTGTTAGGGGGAGTTAAATGAATGCGGCAGATTTAACAATTTGGCTTGTAGCTGGAGCAGGGGTATTGTCATTTATATCACCATGTTCTTTACCGTTATATCCATCTTATTTATCATATATTACAGGTGTATCTATTCAAGATTTAAAAGATAATCGTGGAATGATGCAAAAATCAGCGATTATGCATACTGTATTTTTTATGATCGGATTTTCGGTTATTTTTTACGCGTTAGGTTTATCGGTAAGCTGGATTGGAATAACATTTTCATCTAACCAAAAATTGATTCAACAAATTGGTGGGATTTTTATTGTTTTGATGGGACTGTTTATGACAGGCTTGTTTCAACCTAAGTGGCTTATGGCAGAGAAAAAAGTGCAGTATAGAAGTAAATCGACTGGATATATTCGTTCGATTTTAGTCGGTATGACATATGCAGCGGGTTGGACGCCATGTGTGGGGCCGATATTTTCAGCTGTACTCATGCTTGGTGCGACGAATCCTGAAGGAGCACTTCTTTATATTACCGCATATACTCTTGGGTTTGCGGTTCCGTTTTTCGTAATGGCATTCTTTATTGGGAAGGTAAAATGGATCGTTACATATGCCAATGTCATGATGAAAATTGGCGGCGGAATGATGATTATAACAGGTGTTTTATTGTACACAAATCAAATGACGAAAATTACGGCATTTTTTATTCGTCTATTCGGTGGATTTACAGGTTTTTAATAATGGGGAGGAAGAAAAGTGAAGAAACTAATTGCGATTATATTGGCCGGGGCACTAATTTGGGCCGGAGTTAACTTTTATAATACAAAAAAAGAAGAAAAAGAAAGAAAAGCAAAACAAGCGGAGTTACAAGAAAAAGAAGTATTACCACAAGTAGGATTTAAAGCGCCAAACATAACGTTAAAAGGATTAGACGGTAAGCTATATTCGTTAAATGATGCAAAAGGAAAACCATATCTGATTAATTTTTGGGCATCATGGTGTGGTCCATGTGAAATGGAGGCACCTGACTTAGTTCGTATGTATGATAAATATAAAAAGGAAGTTGAAATTTTTGCAGTGAATGCAACTGTAAGTGACCCAGTGCAAGAAGCAAGTGCATTTGCGGATCGCTATGGATTTGAGTTTCCGGTTCTACTAGATATGGATGGAGTAGCTGGGTTAGATTATAAAGTATTCTCGTTACCGACGACATTTTTTGTTAATAAAGATGGAATGATTGTAGAGCAAGTACGAGGCGTATTACCTCCAGATCAATTAGAAGAGAAATTTAAGAAATTAATTGAGGGTTAAAGAGGGGATTTTATATTAATGGAGTGGATCGTGAGGTTACAACCCGTATCTCTTATTATTGGAAGTCTATTTGGATTTATGTTGATGAAACGAAAGATGAAGAGCCAAAGCGTACCATATGAAAAAATGATGGATGCAGTAACGAATGCTTTTCTAATCATCGTATTTGTGTGGAAATTTGCACCGGCATTTTTAAATCCAGTATGGGCTTTTAAGTCGCCAGTGCAAGCATTATTAGCTATAGGAAGTATGAAGCATATTATAGCAGGATGCATAATTGCGAGTGTATACATTGTTTGGAAAAGTAAAAAGGAGCCATTTTCAATTCGTATTTTACTTGATACATTGCCTATTGGATTATGTATGAGTATTGTTTTTTATTTTCTATTCCACCAAAAAGTAGGTGTACAAACGACATTGCCTTGGGGTGTGAAAATATACGAATCTAAATTTTTATATCACCCCATTTTTGTATACGAGATCATCCTTGCCCTTTGCATAATAGGCTTGTTATGGATGAAAAATGAAAGACTCGGAAATGGAAAGAACATAAGTGTTTTTCTAATAGTTGAGGGTGTTGCTCATATTATTATTTCGCTTATTAGCGAACAACACTCGGTTCTATTTGGTTTATCAATACAGCAAATGATGAGCTTCTTTGTTATTAGTTTAGGGATTTTGTTGATGCCGAAAAAATAAAAAGATAGCCACGTATGGAGTGTGTCCGTACGTGGCTATCTTTTTAATGTGTATTAAAAAATCGGCGGAGTAACAGAAAATAAAACAATCGCATTTTTCTCGAATTGATTTACCCATTTATGTTTTAAATAAGCGGGTATTTTTACGCTATCACCTGTTTCTAAAGTGTACTCTTCTTCGTTTAAATACAATGTAATTGTTCCGTCTAACACAAATGCCAATTCTTCACCTTTATGTTCTAATACATTTTCTGATGAAGCTGTATTCGGCGGAACAGTCATAATTGCTGTTGCTAAATTTCCTGTGAAATCAGGTGATAACAATTCATATGATAAATTATCGATAATCATTTTTTTTCGTTTATGAGAACGTACAATTAAATCGTCTGTATTTGTATCTTCAAGTAAAAAGCTAAATGTTGGAACTTCTAACGCTTTAGCGAGTACTTTTAATGTTTGTATAGAAGGGTTAGCAGACCCGCGCTCAATTTGACTTAACATAGATGGTGTAATCTCGGCCATCTTTGCTAAGTCTTTACTCGTTAGCCCTTTTTCTTTTCTTTGTTTTTCAATCTTTTTACCGATATCTATATTTTCCATAATGAAAGCTCCTTAATGATTATTAAATTATATTTAAATAAATTAAATTAAAGTTAACTAAAGTAAATGATTTATGTTAAACTATATTAAAATTAATTTAATTATAATTTATTGAATCGTAAGCTACAAGGTTATGAGGAGGAAGAGAAATGAAGGGAATAGAGAATTTAAAAGAGGAATATCCACTAATAAATAAATTAATCGCAACAGAAGAAGTATTTTGGGTGAATCCGAACATGGAAAAGTATAAAACGGCAATAAAAGATTCGCCACTTAATGAAGAGAATGTAAAAGATGCGGAAGAAAGATTAAAACGTTTTGCACCTTACATTGTGAAAGTTTTTCCTGAAACGAAAGAAACAGGCGGTATTATTGAATCTCCCTTAGTAAAGATATGTACTATGAAACAGTCTCTAGAGAAAAATTACGGGCAACCTATATTAGGAGAATTACTATTAAAATGTGATAGTCATCTTCCAATATCAGGATCAATTAAAGCTAGAGGCGGCATTTATGAAGTGCTGAAATATGCTGAACAATTAGCTTTGCAGCATGGAATGTTAACAGAAGAAGATGATTATTCCATTTTAGATAGTGATACATGTAGAGAGTTTTTTGCGAAATACTCAATTGCGGTAGGTTCTACAGGAAACTTAGGGCTAAGCATTGGGATTATGAGTGCGAAACTAGGTTTTAATGTAACTGTTCATATGTCAGCAGACGCAAAAGAATGGAAAAAAGATTTATTAAGAGGTAAAGGTGTAAACGTTATTGAATATGAAGCGGATTATAGTAAAGCAGTAGAAGAGGGGCGTCAGCAAGCTGATGCAGATCCTAGCTGTTATTTTGTAGATGACGAAAACTCTCATGATTTATTTTTAGGATACGCAGTAGCAGCATCGCGTTTACAAAAGCAATTAGAAGAGTTAGAGATTGTAGTAGATGAAGAGCATCCTTTATTCGTTTATCTTCCGTGCGGAGTAGGAGGCGGACCTGGCGGCGTCGCATTTGGTTTAAAGTTGCTGTATAAAAACAACGTTCACTGTTTCTTTGCGGAACCTACGCACTCTCCGTGTATGTTACTCGGTTTAATGACAGGGCTTCATGATAAAATTGCAGTTCAAGATATCGGGATTGATAATGTGACAGACGCGGACGGATTAGCGGTAGGAAGACCGTCTGGATTCGTCGGTAAAACGATGGAACCATTTTTGAGTGGAAATTACACAGTAAGTGATGAAGAGTTATATAGATTATTAAAAGAACTAGCAGATACAGAAAATATTTATTTAGAACCTTCTGCGTTAGCAGGCATGATAGGGCCAGTGAAAGTATGTAAAGAAGATGAATATTTACAAAAGAAACAATTAATGGAGAAGATGAAGAAAGGTACTCATATTGTGTGGGGAACTGGCGGTAGTATGGTTCCGGAAGATGTGATGAATGGGTATTATAAAACAGGTGAGTCATTAACAATATTAGAAAAATGAGGCTAATTGTGGCCTCATTTTTTATTTATATGACATATGTATTATTATAAATTCTTTGTTATTTTCGCATTAGTTCATTATAGTATAGATATAAAGAACGAATATCAAATAAACATAACAAAAAGCTTTATTTTACATAATAAGAGGATGTGTATACGATGTCATTACAGACTAAATATATAGCGGGTATTTCGCTTGGGGTTATGGGAGTAGGTTTTGCGGCTTCTATCCCTTTTCAAGGAACGGTAGCAGGTGAGATTATACAAGGGGGATTTGAAGCTGGGTTAGTTGGCGGACTTGCGGATTGGTTCGCAGTTACAGCATTATTCCGTCATCCGATGGGAATTCCAATTCCACATACAGCGTTATTACCTAAAAATCGTAAACGAGTAACGAAAGGGCTCATTAACACGTTAGAAAATGAGTGGCTGACGAAAGAAAGTATTACGAATAAAGTAAAAGAAATGCAGCTAGCGCAAATGGTACTGCAAATTGCTGAGAGAGAAATGCAGTCTGACGCTGTAAAAAAAGGAATCGTAACAATTGCTGAGAAGGCGATTGTTACAATAGATACGGAAAAATTAGCGGTTATTATTGAAAAAGAAATAAAAACGTATTTGCATACAATTAATACAAGTAACATACTACAAGTGCTTGTTGATCAATTAGTTGTGCAAGAATATGATGAAAAGACACTTGATTACATATTAGTAAAAGTGAAAGATTGGACAGCGCAAGATGAAGCGAGATACCAGCTTGGAAGCTTAGGTATGAAGGCGATGGAAAACATAAAAGTAGATGGATTTTTACAGTTTACTTTGAAATCGTTTATGAATATTGTAGATGAAGATAAAATTGGCGGCATTTTGCAGAAGTTTATTATTAGCAATATTAACAGCTTACAAGATGCAGATAATAGCACAAGACAACTTATATTAGCGAAAATTCGTCAAGAAATTATAAATGTAAAAGAGAATGAAGCGTTACTACAAGAATTAGAAAATTGGAAAGAAAAATGGATTGTAAATTGGAATGCTACTGACAAAATTAAAGATATGCTGGAACAAGTACAACAAAGGGCAATTACTTTTGTGAAAAATGAAGAATTTACGGATAAATATGTTATTCCATTTTTACAAACACAAATGAATAAAATAAAAGAAGATGAACAAACTGTTCAAAAAATAGAAGAGTGGTTACAAAAACAAGTTGTCACACTTGTGGAAAAGAATCATTCAAAAATCGGAAAGCTTGTACAAGAAAACCTTGATAAGTTAGATGATAAAACATTAATTGAAATGATTGAAAATAACGTCGGTAAAGATTTACAATGGATCCGAGTAAACGGGGCTGTTTGCGGATTTATGATTGGATTAGTGCTAGAAGGAATTAAAGCAATTATATGAGAAAAACCTTCCACAATTGTGGAAGGTTTTTTATTTTTCAATAATACTCATATTTATATTATAAGCTTTTTCAATATTTAACTTGTACGTCCCATTTCCAGTTTTAATCGAATTTTTATACCAATGTTCTTGGTCGTTGAATTCTTTATTTTCTTCTGAAGTATTTTCTTCTTTTTTCGTTAAATCTTCAACTAGTTCCCAAGGTGTGTTTCCGTGTGCTTCTTTTTTGTTTGTTACGGCGATTAAAGATATATCGCTTTCTTTCGTTAAATGGACAGATACATTTGAACTTTCTTGTACAAACCAATTATTTTGTAATTGACCTGGATAAAGGGATAGGTCGTTATTTGAAGCACGAACTTCTACATTTTTATTTTGCGGAAGAACGAGTGTCGGTTTGACCTGTGGTGCTGAATTCCATAACGTATGTTGAACTGGTAATGATTTTAAAGTGATATACATCGTTTCCCCAGCTGTTTGAACGGAAAGGAAATCTTCTTGTTTTAAATTGAGTTTTTCATTAGCTTTCGTCGTTATTTCATATGTTCCAAGAAGGTGAATTTGATTTGTATGATTTCCCTCTATTGTTAGAGGGTGCTGCCCTGCATCCACTACAATTTTTTTGATAGACTCAGGTATATCAAGTTGTTCACTTGGAATATTACTCGTTTGGCGAGTGGTATGAATAGAATGACGAACTTCATCTAGTAATCCAGTTGATAATAAACAGTAAAAAGCAATTCCGACGCTTCCTAAAACGCCGATAAAGAAAATACTAAAAATATCATATTTAATAAAGGATTGTTCCTTCTTAGAAAATAGAAGGTATAGTAAAATTTCCATGCCAAGTATAATAAGTAAAACAGGCCACCATGCTGTTAAGGAATCTAATACTTGCGTACCTTTTATAACTGAAAATAGTAAGAAGCAACCTAATGAAATAATAGAAAGCCCCATTGAAAATGTTCCAACGCGCCATGTTCTCATTCTTTTGTACCACCTTTGTTTTCTTTATTTCCAACTAATAATTTAAAGCCGCCACCAATTAAGAGGAGTGCAACGATAGATGTTTGGAAATAGCGATAATAGAGCTCGCTAAGATGAATGTTAAATATAGTTGCAAAGTAATCATTCAAAATAGGAAGAACTGTTTGATCTAATAAATAATAACCACCAAGTGTAATTAACCCAATACCGATCCATCTTTGATGATTGATAAAATAATCAATGATAGGTTCGTCATTTACACGTTCTTTTCCATACTTTGCAGTTTGCTGTAAAGCGTCAAAGAAGCTATAGAACCAAATGATTGGTACTAAAAATAAAAACGCCGAAAGTCTTAATAAGTCGAGTAAATATATTGAAAGTAAAAAGGCTGCCATAAGCTGAAGGCCACGGCGTTGTAAGCCTAAATACATATGTCCTGCTCCGGGGAACATCGCTAAAATAGAAGCGAATGTTTTATTTTTCTTTCCTTGTTCACGGTGCTCTTCAAACTCTTCGAAAATAGTACGATCATCTAGTTGCTCGCCACGTTCTTTTTTCTGGAGTTGCTGAACAACATCGAAGAAATTGTAAATCCATAAAACAGGTAATGTAATAAGGAAGATAAGGAAACTTTCTTGCGATGTTAAAAGTGCAACGAAAATAATCATACTTCCGATTCCTGTGCAAGCTACTAAAAATGTAAGTCCACGTTGCATAAGTCCTAATTGAAAATGACCAAGTCCAGGGATGATGGATAGGAGAATGATATAAAATCGTTCGCTCTCTTTAGAGGACTCTGTAAATTCACCGGCTGCTTGTTTTTTCGATTGATTAATAATAGTGATAACTAAATCTAATAAATTGATCGCCCATACCACGACTAGTAAAAATAGAGAAAGAAAAGCAATATCACGCGCTCCTAATGCTATTGTACAAAATGCTGCAAAGATAAATAGAAATACAGCCCCTCCGCTATATAAAATAAACCGTCCTATCTTTTTTAAATATAAATGTCCAAGCCCAGGAATTAGCCCTAATACAAGTGCTAAAAAGGGATTTTTATTCATGCTTTGAACCTCCGTCCTTTTTTGATGTGTCTACCGATTTGTTTACAATTTGTTGTGAGATAGAAGACTCGTTATGTTTTGAAGATTTCTCGAAATTTGATGTCGCTGTGAAAATATATTGGAATAAACCACTTACCATAAAAATAATTGTAGCCGCAGTCGCAATTATGTAGTGAATAATGGTGCGCTTTAGTGAGTTTGTTTTTATATTTTCATTAGGTTGTAGCGTTTCAAAATTAATTTGCATCATAACTTCGTTCGTAAATGAATCATCATTTATCATTGGAAGGTTTTCATGTTGTTCATCGATACTTTCCATATAAAGTGCTAAACAATGATCACATTCATAAAGGTGTTCTTCCATAGATTCACGTCCATTGCTTTCTATAAAATCTAAAGTATAATTGCGCCAATCCTCTTTTGAATAATGCGTCATAGAAACTCTTCCTCCTTCCAATGTTTTTTAATCCATTTTCTTGCCCGGTACAGTTTCATTTCGACTGTTTTCACTTCGATGTTTTCCTGTAAAGAAATTTCTTGATAACTTTTTTCTTCTAAGTAATGTGCGAGAACGACGTCACGGTAATTTTCGGGAAGTTCTCTCAGTTTTTGAGCAATGAGTAATTTTTGCTCTTTCGTCAATAATAAAGCCTCAATATTATGAGAGGATTTTATATTTTCCTCAGTTTCTTTACATAAGGAGAGTTCTTCGTTTTCTCTAGCTTTCTTCCTTTTATAATCAATAGCGTGATTGGTGGCAATACGTGCCATCCACGTTTTTAATCCGCGAAATTGATAATTTGGGAGAGCGGCGTGAATTTTTAAGAATACTTCTTGTGTAACATCTTTCGCATCTTCTTCATGTCTTAAAATAGAAAAGATAACTTGAAAAATATAATGACGATATGTTTGCACAAGGATACGAAAAGCATGTTCGCTTCCTTGCTGTGCTTTTTCAATTAATTGTTTTTCCTCAATGGGTCTCTCCCTCCTTTTTGACGCATTCTATTATATAGACGTAAGAAACGGCTGGTCACCCTACACATGTTGTAAAAAAAGAATAATATATTTTTAGGAAGGAAGCTATATGAAAAAAGGTGTGAAAAAATGGTAAAAAGAAGTATATAATGAGCAAGTGGGAAATGTTACGTGAAGAAAGGATGTGAATGTTAGTAGGGGAAGGTCCATACTAACAAACATGAAAATTAAAATATTAATAGCGGATGATAATTCTTTTATTAGAGAAGGCATGAAAATTATTTTAAATACATATGAAGAGTTCGAAGTAGTAGATACTGTGAATGATGGGAAGGAAGCGGTGGAATATTGCAAAAAGAACGACGTTGATATCGCTCTTTTAGATGTCCGTATGCCAAATATGAACGGGGTAGAGGCAACGAAATTTATTTGTGAAGAAACGGAAACGAAACCACTAATTTTAACGACGTTCGATGATGATGAATATATTTTGGACGCAGTGAAGAACGGGGCGAAAGGTTATTTATTAAAAAATAATGATCCAGAGCGTATTCGTGATGCAATAAAAGGAGTATATAACGGTCAAACTGTTATGCAAGATGTAGTGCTTGATAAAATTAAGAGCAATTTAATGGAGAGCAAAGAGGACGAATGTAAAATAGATAAGAATCTTTTTACAGAAAGAGAACTTAGCATTATCGCATTAATTGCGAAAGGTTTCTCGAATAAAGAAATTTCAAAGCAACTTTTCATATCAGAAGGAACGATTGCTAATTATATTACATCAGTTTTAGGGAAAACTGGACTGGAACATCGCACACAAATTGCGATTTATTATTTAACAGGGAAAGTAGATTAAAGATATGGAATTTTGGTTAATTGTAAGTAAATTAATTGTATTTACATATATTGTGTTTAGTTACATTTATTTAAATGTCGCGAACTTACCATGGATTATACTTGCTTTGCTTTTATATCTTTCTGTAAACGTGCTAATCTCTATATTTAAAAAAGGTACGCACAAAAACATATTAACTTCTCTGTCAATTGGAATAGTTATGTTATTTACATGGAAGATTCATCCGCTTTTTATTTTGTTTTTACCATTGAATTTATTTGAACTTATATTTCAATATATAAAGAAGAAATGGCAGCTCTTTATTATGATGATGATCCCTATTATTTTTACAGATGAAAGTATTCGAATGACATATGGATTAATTGTTGCATTTTCTTACATTGTATTAACTATGGCAGAGCGGTATATATCGCGTGTATTAAAGCTTGAATCACAAAATGATAAGATGCGAAAAGATATGCAGCGGCTGACGAAAAGCTTACATGAAAATAAAGAGTACATAAAGCAATCAGAGTACACATTTAAGTTAGAAGAAAGAAACCGGCTCTCTCAAGAAATTCATGATAAAATTGGCCACTCGATGACAGGAGCGCTAATTCAAATGGAGGCAGCAAAGAGATTAATGGGGATAGATAAAGAAAAGTCTGCCGAGTTATTACAAAATGCAATTCATATTTCGAAAGATGGGATTGAAAGTATTCGGGTTACATTAAAAAATATGAAGCCACCAACTGAGCAAATTGGCATTCATCGTATGAAATTATTCATAGAGGAATTTGCCGGTAAGCATGATGTAAATATTCCTTTCGTATATAAAGGGAATTTAGATATGATTTCGCCGATTCAGTGGAAGATTATTGGTGAAAATGTTACGGAGGCATTAACTAATGCGATGAAATATGCTGATGTGACAGTCATTTCGATCGATATTCATGTACTTAACAAGATGGTGAAAGTGCAAGTGAAGGATAACGGAAAAGGTGCAGCTCTCGTTAAGAAAGGTCTCGGGATTATGGGGATGGAGGAGAGAACAGCGTCAGTAAACGGGAAAATTATTGTAGACGGAACAAGTGGTTTTTCAGTAACAATGTTGTTGCCGATATAAGAGAATCGGACGAAGATGAATCATCTCATATGAAAAAAGTGAATAATCTCATGTGAAAAGAATGAACTTCTGCACTGAGCAGGTTCATTCTTTTTGTTTATACTAAAAGCAGAGAAATTGAAATAGGGGTGAAATGATGAATACATTAGAAATCAAAAATTTAACGAAAAAATTTGGTGATTTCATCGCGGTAGATAATATGTCGTTATCTATTAAAGAAGGAGAAATATTTGGCTTTTTAGGATCAAATGGTGCTGGTAAGAGTACAACGATAAATATGATCGCTGGGTTGTTAAGAAGTAATGAAGGTGAAATTAGCATATTAGGAAAAAATATAAAGAAACATAATCGATTTGCGAAGATGAATATCGGTATTGTTCCTCAAGATATTGCGATTTATGAAGAGTTAACGGCCTATGAAAATGTGAAATTCTTTGCTGGATTGTACGGGTTAAGAGGAGCTGA
Organism: Bacillus sp. CH140a_4T; assembly: GCF_008923725.1. Classification (GTDB taxonomy): domain Bacteria; phylum Bacillota; class Bacilli; order Bacillales; family Bacillaceae_G; genus Bacillus_A. The sequence goes on along the minus strand of NZ_WBPF01000021.1, from coordinate 801,930 downwards.
GCTAAAAGCGAGAGTAGAGGAAGCACTTCAGTTTGTAGGGCTTAGCGATAAACATAAAAGTTACCCGAAAAACTTTTCAGGCGGGATGAAACGAAGACTGAATATCGCTTGTGCAATCGCTCATAGACCGAAGTTAATTATTATGGATGAGCCGACAGTTGGAATTGATCCGCAGTCAAGAAACTATATTCTCCAATCTGTTCGAAAATTAAATGAAATGGGAAGTACCATTATTTACACGAGCCACTACATGGAAGAAGTAGAAGAGATTTGTACGAAAATAGCAATTGTAGATCACGGTAAAGTAATTGCAGAAGGTACGAAAGAGCAGTTGAAAGCGATTATTACTGATACGAAAGACGTTTGGGTTGAAGTGAAGTCAGTAGAAAATTTAGATGTAGAACAGTTAAAAGAGATAAACGGTGTGAAAGCTGTTCAAATTGAAGAGAACGTAATTAAAGTAAACTCGGATGCAGGAGTAAACAATTTAAATAAAATTATTCAGCACTTCATTAATCATGACATTGAAATCCGCTCGTTAGAGGAGCAGGCACCAAACTTAGAAACAGTATTCCTTACGTTGACTGGAAGAAACTTACGAGATAAATAAAAGGTAAATGAAGAAAAGGTAAAGGGAGGTTCATCAATTGAACATCTTCAATATTGCAGTTATGCATATTAAAAGAGATTTCAGGGACGTAAGAACTTTAGTTTTTATGTTAGCATTTCCGGTCGTACTTATGCTTGTGTTAGGAACGGCGTTAACGAATGCATTTAATAGTGATAGTCAATCGATTAAGGATATACAAGTGCTGTATAAAGATGAAGCGAGTAGCATATTTTCTCAATCGTTTGAAGCATTTACGAAAGAAGTCGATAAATCGGGTATTCATTTTAAAAAAGCTTCCGATAGTACAGATGGGAAAGAAGAAGTGAAGCAAAATAAATATGCTGCTTATGTAGAGTTAAATAAAGATGGTGCAAAATTATACGGAAGTGACAAAAGTAGTATTGAGGGAAGTATTGTGGAAGGTATGCTTACAACATTTGTTGATAAGTACAATGTAGCGACCGAGGTTGCAAAAGTAGATCCTAGTAAGGTGAGCGCAGTTATTTCAAACGGAAATCATAATGATTATATAAAAGAAACATCTTTACAAGCTGCGAAAAAACCAGGTTCTATGGATTACTATGCGGTTGTAATGACAACGATGATTGCACTATATGCTGGGATGGGAGCGAGTTCTTTAATTCGAGGAGAACGAATACGTAAAACAGGAGATCGTCTCATTGCTGCGCCTATAAGTAAGGCGGAAATATTCATTGGAAAAGTACTTGGTAGCTTAGTAGCAAATGCCCTTTGCGTATTACTCGTCATGTTATTTAGTAAATTTGTTTTTCAAGCGAATTGGGGCGACCATCTTGGAATCATATTTATTATTTTGTTAACACAAGTCTTTCTAGCGATTAGCTTCGGTTTAGGGATTGGATACATTACGAAAACAGCTGAATCATCGAGAGCGATTATTCTTGTAGTTATACAGTTAGCTTCTATTTTTGGTGGGGCATATGTCGTAGTAGAAGAAAATTTCATTACGAACTTATCACCATTAATGTGGGCAAACACGGCTGTCATGAAAATTATTTATGCAAACGATGTAGGAGCGGCACTGCCGGTAATATGTTTAAATCTCGGGATTTCAACACTCTTTTTATTAATTGCAATTATTGCATTACGTAGACGGGAGGGGCTATAGTATGAAAGATATTTTATGGCTCATACAAAAAACGCTATCTGTACTTTTGAAAAATAAAAAAGGGTTATTCATTATTATTAGTTTGCCGATAATAGGAACGCTCATCTCTTTTTCGATATACGGAAATGCGGGGCAAGGAACGTTAAATATCGGGATTGTAAATAAAGAAAATGAGCCGATAGCAAATGATACGATAAAGTTTTTAGAAGGATTAAATCACGTGAAAGTGAGTAAGGTTAAGGAGTCGGAAGTAGAAGATAAACTCACTTCCAAAAAACTTGATGGAGTTATTACATTAGCTTCTGGTTTTTCAAAAAGTGTTCGAGAAGGGAAGCCAGATCATATAGAAGTTGCATCGATTAAAGGTGATCAAGTAACAGCATTTATAAAATCATATTTATATAACTATATTGATAATGTAGCAGCTATTAGTAAAGTAGCAGGGACAGACCAAAGTGCATTTGATAGTATGTACGCAGGATATCAAAAAGGTTCATTTAAAATGAAAACTGAGACGTTAGAAGATACTTCGAAAAATAAAGATATGACAAACCAAACGATGGGTTACCTTATTATGTTTATGCTATTTTCAGCAGCGAACTTATCAGGTTATATTTTAAAAGAAAAAGAAAATAGAACGTATTTCAGACTCTTATCAACGCCGATAGATGGGAAGAAGTTCATATTATCTAATGTCGGGGTAAATTTGATGATATTAACAGTACAAATTCTGATTACAACCCTATTCCTAACGAATGTTTTTCATATAAATATCAATATGCCTTTCATAGTGATGATTGGTGTACTCATGCTATTTGCTTTAATAGCGATTGGAATATCGTTAGTTCTTGTTGCTTTTTCGAAAAACTCAGCATCAGCAAATGCAATGCAAAATATGGTTATTGTACCGACATGTTTACTTGCTGGATGTTATTTTCCGTATGACATTATGCCAAAAGCAGTGCAAAAAGTAGCTGATTTTCTTCCGCAGAGATGGCTATTAGACACAGTATCAAAACTACAACAAGGAATTCCAATTTCAGATTTGTATTTAAATATTTTAATCTTAATTGCCTTTGCGGTAGCATTCTTCTTAATTGCTATTTATAAGTTTGGAAGAAATAATGATGCGAGGAACTTTGTTTAATATGAAAAGGGTGTGACGTAAAGTCGCATCCTTTTTTGTATGAAGCATGAAATCTAAATATGAATGACAAAATAGAAAGGTGGAAAGAAAAGGAGCGGAAGGAAATCAAAATGATTAAAAAAATATTGCGAGTTACTTCTATTATTATTGCCATTGTTGTTTTTATTGTAATTTGGATGCATATCGATGTTACTTTAGGTAGGAAAATGGAAGCCGGGAAAAACATGCCGACAGAGTATGCACCTCATTATAGCGATTTTCAATTATATGTTGAAGGGAAGTCATTTTATAAACAGTTATTTACTGATATAAGAGAAGCGAAGCAATCTATTTATACGTATTTTTTTATTTTGTCGGATGATAAAAGTAGCCATACTTTTTTAAACTTATTAAAAGAGAAGGCAAAAGAAGGAGTAAACGTCTATTTATCCGTTGATCGCATTAATGATTTATCATTTGAAAGAAAGATGATAAATGAATTGCGGGAAAGTGGTGTGCATTTTACATATAGTAGAAAACCTGAATTGCCATTCGGATTTTATTCACTTCACCATCGTAATCATCGCCGAATTACGACGATTGATGGGGAGATTGGCTATACAGGTGGTTTTAATATAGGAGATGAGTATTTAGGGAAAGATAAGCGATTTGGATATTGGCGTGACTATCATGTGCGGCTTAGAGGAGAAGGAGCGAAAGATTTAGAAGAACAATTCGTTTTAGATTGGAAACGAGATACGAAAGAACATATAAAAAGAAGTACGAATAAAGCGAGTAAAGGGAATACGTTACATACGATGGCTAGCTACAATGGACATCACGTTGCTGAAACATATATCGAATTAATAAAACAAGCGAAGCATTCAATCGTAATTACAACACCTTATTTTATAGCGAAAAATAAAGAATTTATGAATGCATTAATGGAAGCGCAAAAACGTGGTGTTACAGTGAAAATACTTTGGTCATATAAACCAGATATTCCTCTTATTAAAGAGGCGGCGTACCCGTATATTCGTCAAGCTGTTAATAACGGAATTAAAGTATATGGTTATAAAAAAGGAATGTTTCATGGGAAGTTAATGCTGATTGATAATGAACTAACTGTTATCGGTACAACGAACATAACAGCACGTAGTTTTTATATTAATGATGAGATGAATTTGTATATTCATGGTGGAACTATCGTATCAGACGTGAATGAGGCATTAACAAAAGATTTTCGTGATTCAAAGGAAATGACGAAAGAGTTTTTTGAAAAGTTATCGTTTTGGGAGCGTTGTAAGGAAAAGTTAGCGGGATTGGTTGATTTTTATTTATAAAGTTTAAAGAAAAGGGAGTCTTTTATAGACACCCCTTTTTTATGAGAAATAATTATTTCTCATGCACAAGCAATGAAGCATCATCATTAATCAAAGTCCCCACATGCTCACCTAAACAAATTCTTTTCATAACCCCCGGCTCATCGAAGTTAAAGACGTGTGCTGGCAAATTATAATCACGGGCAAGTAGTAAAGCGGCTTGATCCATTACTTGTATGTTTTGCCTAACAATATCGTTATAGTTTAGTTTTTTGTACATTTTTGCTGCTTTATTATACTTTGGATCGCTAGTAAAGACGCCATCTACTCCTTGTTTTGCGACTAATATTGCGTCACTATTCATTTCAATGGCTCTTTGAACACTTGGATAATCTGTCGTAACGAACGGTTGCCCGTTTCCGCCTCCAAAAATAACGATATAACCGCTATCTAAATGGTGTACTGCACGTAGGCGAATGTACGGTTCAGCTACAGCATTAAACGGGATGGAAGTCATAACGCGCACTTCTTTATTTGTTTTACTCGTTAAAACACCGCGTAGCATTAAGCTATTAATAATTGTACCTAGTGTCCCGATATTATCAGCTTCTACACGATCAATGCCCCATTCTTCAGCTAAATGACCTCTGAAAATGTTCCCACCTCCGATGACGATAGATACTTCAATACCTAAATCAACGATGGATAAAATCTCATTTGCGATATGTTCTAATCGTTTGGAGTTAAAGCTATTTCCTGTTTGATCGGCAAGTGCACCGCCGCTTAATTTAATTAAGACACGTTTATATGGCCTCATAACAATTCCCCCTATATAATAGATCGCAATAAAAAAGGAACAAAGGCAAATGCCTTTGTTCCTTTTTAAGAAAATGAAAAAGAAAAGAAATAGATATGATGAACTTCTTTGTGTGATTTTTCATAACACCCACTCCTTTTCATTTCAATTTGTTGTAAGTATATATCTTTTTGATTATACGAAACAATCTGATTACTTATCAAGTATATTTTATTTCTTTTTAACGAAAAGGTGTCAATGAAAAAGGAAAGAAAAATTTTCGAATTTTTTGTGACGAACTTGTAGGTTTTTGTATGATTTTGTAGGTTCACCTATATGATGTGTGAGTAAGCTTTTATAAATACGAAATGAAAGCGTTCGCATAAAGGGGATGAACATAAATGAAAAAATTCGGATTGGCAACACAAATTTTTGTTGCACTTGTTTTAGGGATTGTAGTAGGGGCAATCTTCTATGGTAATAAAACGGCTATTTCTTATATCACACCAGTTGGGGATATATTTATTCACTTAATTAAAATGATTGTAGTACCGATTGTTATTTCAGCATTAATTGTTGCGGTAGCTGGTGTAGGAGATATGAAGAAGCTTGGAAAACTGGGCGGTAAGACAATTCTTTATTTCGAAATCATTACGACAATCGCTATTTTAATGGGATTACTTGCGGCTAATATATTCCAGCCAGGTACTGGCGTTGATATGAACAACTTACAGCAAAGTGATATTTCTTCTTATAAACAAACAGCAGATGCTACAGAGAAGCAAGGATTCGCTGAGACGATTGTTCATATCGTACCGAAAAACGTATTTGAATCAATTGCACAAGGTGACTTATTACCGATTATTTTCTTCTCAGTATTATTCGGTTTAGGAGTTGCAGCAATTGGAGAAAAAGGGAAACCAGTTTTCCACTTCTTTGAAGGTGTACTCGAAGCGATGTTTTGGGTTACAAATCAAGTTATGAAATTTGCGCCATTTGGTGTATTCGCATTAATTGCGGTTACGGTTGCAAAATTTGGTGTAGCAACACTACTTCCTTTAGGAAAACTAGTGCTAGCTGTATACGTAACTGTTATACTATTCGTTGTGATTGTATTAGGTATTAATGCACGAATGGTTGGCGTAAACATTTTTACATTAATGAAAATTTTAAAAGAAGAACTTATTCTTTCATTTACGACAGCAAGTTCAGAAGCTGTTTTACCTAATATAATGAGAAAAATGGAAGAGTTCGGTTGTCCAAAGGCAGTTGCCTCTTTCGTTATTCCGACAGGTTATACATTTAACTTGACTGGATCGGCTATTTATCAAGCGTTAGCGGCATTATTTGTTGCACAAATGTACGGTGTGCACATGTCACTGACAGAGCAAATAACGTTATTATTCGTTCTCATGTTAACATCCAAGGGTATGGCGGGAGTTCCAGGTGCATCGTTCGTTGTTGTATTAGCAACGTTAGGTTCAATGGGGTTACCACTAGAAGGTATCGCATTAATTGCGGGAATTGACCGCATTTTAGATATGATTCGCTCATCTGTCAATGTATTAGGAAATGCATTAGCGGCCATTGTTATGTCGAAGTGGGAAGGCGAATTCGATAATGAGAAAGCAAAACAATATGTAGAAACAGTCAAAGAAACAAAAGCAGCATAAGAAATCGTTAAGGAGTGAATAATCATGGCAACATTAACTGAAGTTAAAAATGGTGTTCGAATTGAAAAAGATTTTTTAGGTGAAAAAGAAGTACCAAACTATGCATACTACGGCGTACAAACAATGCGTGCAGTTGAAAACTTCCCAATTACAGGATATAAAATCCATGAAGGCTTAATTAAAGCGTTCGCAATTGTAAAGAAAGCTGCAGCGCTTGCTAATGCAGATGTAGGAAGATTGGAATTGAACAAGGGCGGCGCGATCGCAGAAGCTGCTCAAGAAATTCTTGATGGAAAATGGCATGATCATTTCATCGTAGATCCAATCCAAGGCGGAGCAGGTACTTCAATGAACATGAATGCAAATGAAGTCATTGCCAACCGTGCTCTTGAATTATTAGGAATGGAAAAGGGAGACTATCATTATATTAGTCCAAATAGTCATGTAAACATGGCGCAATCCACAAACGATGCATTCCCAACGGCGATTCATATCGCGACATTAAACGCATTAGAAGGTTTATTACAAACGATGGGTTATATGCATGATGTATTTGAATTAAAAGCAGAGCAGTTTGACCATGTTATTAAAATGGGTCGTACACATTTACAAGACGCTGTGCCAATTCGTCTTGGACAAGAATTTAAAGCGTACTCTCGCGTACTTGAACGTGATATGAAACGAATTCAGCAATCACGTCAACACTTATATGAAGTGAACATGGGGGCAACTGCAGTTGGTACAGGCTTAAATGCAGCTCCAGAATATATTGAAGCAGTTGTAAAACATTTAGCTACAATTAGTGAACTACCACTTGTTGGTGCAGAAGATTTAGTAGATGCAACGCAAAATACGGATGCGTATACTGAAGTATCTGCAGCACTTAAAGTATGTATGATGAACATGTCTAAAATTGCGAACGACCTTCGTCTAATGGCATCAGGTCCACGCGTTGGCTTAGCGGAAATTATGCTACCTGCTCGTCAACCAGGTTCATCTATTATGCCAGGGAAAGTAAATCCTGTTATGCCAGAAGTAATTAATCAAATTGCGTTCCAAGTAATTGGTAACGACCATACAATTTGCCTTGCTTCAGAAGCAGGACAATTAGAACTAAACGTTATGGAGCCAGTACTTGTTTTCAACTTACTTCAATCTATTAGCATTATGAATAACGGTTTCCGTGCCTTTACAGATAATTGCTTAAAAGGAATTGAAGCGAATGAAGATCGCTTAAAAGAGTATGTTGAGAAGAGTGTAGGAATTATTACAGCCGTGAACCCTCATATCGGTTATGAAGCAGCAGCTCGCGTTGCGAAAGAAGCAATTGCGACAGGGCAATCCGTTCGAGAACTTTGTGTGAAAAATGGTGTATTGTCACAAGAAGACTTAGAGTTAATTCTAGATCCATTTGAAATGACACACCCAGGGATTGCAGGAGCGACTCTTTTAAAGAAAAATTAAAAGAAGAGGGGGACAAGCCCCTCTTTTTTGTTTACAATATAGAAATGCTATATATGAATAGAGGTAGGGATGTTATGAGTAAGTTTACAGTAGGTTCTAATGGTTCATTAGAAACAACATTAAGAGGAGTAGAAGTATTATCAACACCACTTTTAAATAAAGGGGTCGCTTTCACGCAAGATGAGAGAGAAGAATTAGGTTTAAAAGGGTTATTACCGCCAGCAGTTTTAACATTAGAAGAACAAGCACGCCGAGCATATGAACAATTTTGTTCTCAGCCGGATGATTTATTAAAGAATGTATACTTAACAGCGTTACATGATCGAAATGAAGTATTATTTTATCGTATACTAACAAATCACTTACGTGAAATGTTACCAATTGTATATACACCAACAGTCGGTGTAGCAATTCAAAGGTATAGTCATGAATACCGTAAACCACGTGGTGTGTATTTATCAATTAACGATCCATCAGGTATTGAAGACGCATTTGCCAATATCGGTGCAACAGCAGAAAACATTGATTTAGTCGTTGTAACAGATGGAGAAGGTATATTAGGAATTGGTGACTGGGGTGTTGGTGGTATAAACATCGCAATTGGGAAATTAGCTGTTTATACGGCCGCAGTTGGAATCGATCCTAGCCGTGTATTACCGGTCATTTTAGATGTAGGTACAAATCGTGAGGAACTATTAAACAATCCATTTTATATTGGAAATCGTCACCCTCGTATAACTGGTGAAGCTTACGATGAATTTATTGATACATTTGTACAAGCAGTGAATAAACAATTCCCGAAAGCACTTTTACATTGGGAAGACTTTAGCTCTCGAAATGCACGAAAAATTTTAGATAAATATCGTCATGATATTTGTACATTTAATGATGATATTCAAGGTACAGGTGCAGTTTCACTTGCTGCTGTGTTATCGGCAGTGAAAGTTTCGGGTGTACCGTTAAGTGAACACCGCATTGTTGTGTTTGGTGCTGGTACGGCTGGAATCGGTATCGCAGATCAAGTTAGAGATGCAATGGTCCGCGTTGGCGTATCAGAAGAAGAATCATATAAGCGTTTCTGGTGTATTGATCGTAACGGGTTAATGACAGATGATATGGAAGATCTTCTTGATTTCCAAATGCCATATGCAAGAAAAGAATCGGAAGTAAGTGAGTGGAAACAAAATGATGCGATCGGACTTGCTGAAGTTGTGAAGCATGTAAAACCGACAATTTTAATCGGTACATCAACTGTTGCAGGAGCATTCAAAGAAGAGATTATTAAAGAAATGGCTTCTCACGTAGAAAGACCAATTATTTTACCAATGTCGAATCCGACGCCACTTGCTGAAGCAAAACCAGCTGATTTAATTGAGTGGACAGAAGGAAGAGCGTTAGTTGCAACAGGAAGTCCATTTGAACCAGTTACATACAACGGTGTAACGTATGTGATTGGACAATCAAATAATGCACTTATTTTCCCAGGACTTGGTCTTGGAACAATTGTCGTACGTGCAAGCGTCATGACAGATGGAATGTTCGCAGCAGCAGCTGAAGCAGTTGCAAGCATGGTAGATACAAGTCAGCCAGGAGCACCTATTTTGCCAGAAGTTGAAGAGTTACGTAATATCTCGGAAATGGTTGCAATTGAAGTAGCGAAAGTTGCCGTTGCAGAAGGTGTAGCTAGAGAGAACTTAAGTGATAACGATATCAAGATTGCAGTGAAAGAAGCAATCTGGGAGCCAGAGTATCGCCAAATAAAAGCGGTAGAAAAGGTTAGAATATAGAAATAAAGCCCGTTTATATAATAAGCGGGCTTTCACTTTTACTACTGACAAAAAGTATAGGAAGTGGCACCTTTGAATTGGAATCAGTTATGGAAGAAAGATATATCCCTTTTAACTATATTAATGGTTGTTGTTCCGATTGCTGGAGAACTTAATTTTCACCCTTTTAACGATACGTTTCGCGTTAGCTTTGGGACGCCGCTTTTCTTCTTTTTATTACTATTTTTAAGAAGAATACCAGCAGCGGCTGCAGGTATTCTTGTCGGTATATGTGTAGTATTATTCCGTGTATGTCTTGACTGGGTCATGCAAGGTTCATTTCATATGACGGAATCATTTTATTTGCGCTATCCTGTGTTCTTTTATTATTTTATTTATGGAAGTCTTTTTTCACTTTGTAGGGTAAATAAGTTTCATCAGAAACCAATCGTTATTGGATGCCTTGGAATTACAATTGAAATTATCGCAAGTATGTCAGAACTAGCAATTTATCATATGGTAGTACTCGGTACAACAATAACAGTTTCTGAAGTAAATAAACTTATCATTATTGCTGTTTTCCGTAGTTTCTTTGCACTAGGCTTTTTAAATATGATGATTTTATATGAAACGAAATTAAAAGAATCACAAGTTCGAAAAGAAAATGAAAAAATGTTTATGCACCTTTCGAACTTATATGTAGAATCTGTTCATTTGAAAAAAACGTTACAAAATGCAGAATTGATTACACAAGAAGCATATCAACTATATCGAAATTTACAGGCGAAAAATGATTCTAGCAGTAAAACAGCCTTGAAAATAGCGGGAGAAGTGCACGAAATAAAAAAGGATAATCAAAGAATTTTTGCAGGATTATCTAAACTGTTATTAGATAAAAATGTGGCCGAGTATGTAGAAGGACATGAGCTTACAGAAATGATCGTAAGAATAAATGAGAAATATGCTGAAATGCTAAGGAAAGATATACGTTTTTCTAAACATATAGAAGGTGAACACGCTGCATATCACGTGTATACAGTGCTATCAATCTTTAATAACTTAGTTGCAAATGCAGTGGAAGCAATTGAAGATAGGGGTCTCATTCGTATTAAGTTATATAAACGAGATCAACATGTAATCTTTGAAGTAATTGACGATGGCCCTGGTATTGCACAAAAGTATAAGAAATTAGTATTTAAGCCCGGGTTTACCTCCAAGTATGATCAAACAGGAACACCGTCAACAGGTATTGGACTTTCTTACATACACGAAATGGTAACAGAGCTTGGCGGAGAAGTAAGGTTAGAAGACAATGAAACTGAAAAAGGGTGTAAGTTTATCGTTTGTTTACCGGAGTGCAGTTTAAAGCGGGAAGGGGAATAGGTTTGTTTTATTATATCGTAGATGATGATGAAGTGTTCCGTTCGATGCTTTCGCAAATTATTGAGGATGGCGATCTTGGGGAAGTAATTGGAGAATCCGAAGATGGAGCGTTTATTGAGGCAGAACAGCTAAATTATAAAAAAGTAGATATTTTATTTATTGATTTACTAATGCCGATGAGAGATGGCATCGAAACAGTTCGTCATATAGCGTCTTCATTTACTGGGAAAATTATTATGATTTCTCAAGTTGAATCGAAACAGCTCATTGGTGAGGCGTATACACTTGGTGTGGAATATTATATTACAAAACCACTAAACAAAATAGAAGTAGTATCGGTTGTACGAAAAGTGATAGAGCGTATTCGTTTGGAACGTTCTATATATGACATTCAAAAATCATTAAATAATGTATTTCAGTGGGAAAAGCCGCAAATGCGTAGTGAAACAGTGCAAGAAGGAAAAAAGATATCAGATTTAGGACGCTTCTTACTAGCAGAACTCGGTATTGCGGGAGAGAACGGAAGTAAAGATTTACTTAATATGCTGGAATATTTATACGGACAAGAAAAGGCGCAAACATTTGAATTTGGATTTCCGGCATTAAAAGATATTTTTCACCAAATAACATTAAAAAAATTAGATCATATAGCTTCGGATACAGATATAGATAAGGAGAGAAAAGCATCTGAACAACGTGTAAGAAGAGCGATTTATCAATCATTGAATCATTTAGCTTCCCTCGGACTAACAGACTTTTCAAATCCGAAATTTGAAAGCTATGCTCCGAAATTTTTTGATTTCACTGTAGTGAGAAAACGGATGACAGAAATGACAAAGGATGAAATAGCAACTTCTGGCCATATACGAATTAATACGAAGAAATTTATTCAAGTGTTGTATTTTGAGGCGAAACGGTTGATGGAGATAGAGTGAAGAAGATGCTTATAAATAAGCATCTTTTTTGTTGAATCAACATTTTATATTTTCTCGTTGAGCATGTAAAATGTTAAGTAAGAGAAAATGGTTTCACATTAAGGAAGTGTCAAAACAATGGGTTTTACATTAAATAAATCGATTATAAAAGAAGTATGCGGAGAGACCTCTTATAAAAGAGGCGAAGCTTATTATAAAGCAAATAAAGTAATCGTGAATCATTATGATGAAACGAAAGAAATTTGTGAGGCGACGGTAAAAGGGAATGAAGATTTTCATGTTACAGTAGAAAAAGCTAAAAAAGGGGATGTAGTTGCGAGCTGTAGTTGTCCTTCGTTAGTGTCTTTTCAAACGTACTGTCAACATGTTGCAGCCGTACTAATACAAATAAATTATAACCAGCAAACGGGCGGCATGGCCTCTGCTAGTAGTGAAAATATGAGCGGAAATGATGTATTAACGAATGGGATGTTTCAGTTGTTTGCAAACAAACCACTGCGGCCAAAAAGTAAACAACACCGTTTTGATACACGTGAAATATTAGATGTTGCGTTTATATGTTTACCAGTAGCGACGAAAAGTGGTGGGGCCCTTCTTGGAATTCAGTTAAAACTTGCGAAAACATATTTTATAAAGCATATTAGAGAATTTCTTTCTAACGTGGAGAAAAGAGAGGCTTTTCATTGCTCTAATGAATTTACATACACACCAGATGTACATAGCTTCAGGCAAGAAACGGACGCGGTTATTCAGCAGCTGATTAAAATGTATCATAATGAAAAAATGTATGAAGATGCGTTAGAAGTACATGCGAAACAAGATGAAAGTATGATATTCATACCGCCGGCTTCGTGGAAAAATATGCTCTCTTCACTTTCTAAAGTTGAGTATGTACAGCTGAAACAAAATGAGCAACTGTTTCATGGCTTACAAATGTCAAACGGTTTATTGCCATTACATTTTGAGTTTACGAAAGGAAATAATGGTGGGTTTACAATTCATATAGATGGCTTAAATCGTGTTCAAGTTATGGAAATGTATAATAACGCTCTTTACGATGGGAAATTATATCATTTACCTATGGAAGATTGTATGCGCCTTATTGAATTGCAAAAGATGATGAGTCGCTCAAATAGTAATCAGTTTTATATTCCTGAAAGCAAGATGGAACATTTCGTAGCGAAAGTTGTGCCAGGATTAATGAAACTTGGAACGGTACGAATTGATGAAGTAATATCGGATCGTGTTGAAACGCCGTCGCTAAAAGCAAAACTGTATTTAGATCGTGTGAAAAATCGTTTGTTAGCAGGCCTGGAATTTCATTATGGAAACGTCATGATCAATCCGCTAGAAGAAGATGGACAGCCGTCTGTTTTTAATCGTGATGAGAAAAAGGAAAAAGAGATTTTAGACATTATGAGTGAAAGTGCCTTCGCGAAAACAGAAGGTGGTTACTTTATGCATAATGAAGATGCTGAGTATAACTTTTTATATCATGTCGTTCCAACGTTAAAAGGCTTAGTTGATATTTACGCGACAACAGCAATCAAATTACGCATTCATAAAGGGGATACAGCACCTCTTATTAGGGTGAGAAGAAAAGAAAGAATTGATTGGTTGTCATTTCGATTTGATATAAAAGGAATACCAGAAGCGGAAATTAAAGGTGTATTATTGGCTCTTGAAGAGAAACGTAAATATTACCGATTAGCGAATGGTTCTTTATTATCACTAGAGAGCAAAGAGTTTAATGAAATTAATCAGTTTGTAAAAGAATCAGGTATTCGGAAAGAGTTTTTACACGGGGAAGAAGTGAATGTTCCGCTTATTCGGAGTGTGAAATGGATGAACGGACTTCACGAAGGTAATGTTTTAAGTTTAGATGAATCTGTTCAAGATTTAGTTGAAAGTATTCAAAATCCGAAAAAATTAAAGTTTACAGTACCGCAAACTTTACATGCTGTAATGAGAGAGTATCAAGTATACGGATTCGAGTGGATGAAAACACTCGCCCATTACCGTTTCGGCGGCATTTTAGCAGATGATATGGGACTTGGAAAAACGCTGCAAAGTATTGCCTTTATAGATTCTGTTTTGCCTGAAATTCGGGAGAAAAAGCTGCCTATATTAGTCGTTTCACCGTCCTCTCTCGTCTACAATTGGTTTAGTGAATTGAAAAAATTCGCCCCGCATATTAGAGCAGTTATTGCAGATGGAAATCAAGCAGAGCGGCGAAAAATCTTAAAAGACATAGCGGAATTTGATGTCGTAATTACGTCATATCCACTACTGAGAAGAGATATAAGATCGTATGCGAGGCCATTTCATACACTATTTCTTGATGAAGCACAGGCGTTTAAAAATCCTACAACGCAAACTGCAAGAGCGGTGAAAACAATCCAAGCTGAGTATCGTTTCGGACTAACGGGAACGCCTGTAGAAAATTCATTAGAAGAGCTATGGTCTATTTTCCACGTTGTATTTCCGGAATTATTACCAGGAAGAAAAGAATTCGGTGATTTAAGGCGCGAAGATATAGCGAAGCGTGTAAAACCTTTCGTATTAAGACGATTAAAAAAAGACGTATTACAGGAGCTTCCAGATAAAATAGAGCACTTACAGTCGTCGGAGTTATTACCAGATCAAAAGAGACTATATGCTGCTTATTTAGCGAAATTAAGGGAAGAAACGTTAAAACATTTAGATAAAGATACGTTACGTAAAAATAAAATTAGAATTTTAGCTGGCTTAACGAGATTACGACAAATTTGTAATCATCCCGCTTTATTCGTGGATGATTACAAGGGCAGTTCCGCTAAATTTGAACAACTGCTAGAGATACTAGAGGAATGCAGGAGTACTGGTAAGAGAATTTTAATTTTTTCTCAATTTACGAAGATGCTGTCCATTATTGGTCGTGAGTTAAATCGTCAAGCGATTCCATACTTTTATTTAGACGGAAATACACCTTCGCAGGAACGTGTAGAGCTATGTGACCGGTTTAACGAAGGAGAAGGGGACCTGTTTCTTATTTCTTTAAAAGCTGGTGGTACAGGTCTTAACTTAACGGGTGCCGATACGGTTATATTGTACGATTTATGGTGGAATCCAGCTGTTGAACAACAAGCAGCAGATAGAGCATATCGAATGGGACAAAAAAATACAGTGCAAGTGATTAAGTTAGTGGCTCACGGAACAATTGAAGAAAAGATGCATGAATTGCAAGAGAGTAAGAAAAATTTAATCGCTGAAGTGATTGAGCCAGGAGAAGAGAAATTATCATCAATCACAGAGGAAGAAATACGAGATATTTTAATGATTTAATATAAAAAGCTATGCTTTCACATGTATGAGAGCATAGCTTTTTTAGTGTAATAATTATAATTTGTTTTGAACAAAGTAAAGAGATAATACAGAATTTACTTTTTAGTCCCTTTACTTTTATATGGCTTGGCAGCTGCCTTTTTCTTTGCACTTGATTGCCAACGGTTCCATCCTTTACTTCCTGTACCTTGTCCTACACCTTTTTTCGGTTTTGCTTTCGTTTTGCTCATATGATCACTCCGTTATATAAAAATCTTATTTGATAATAGTCAATGATTTAGAACATACTCTTTATAAATGACTATGATTGCTTTAAGTAAAAATAAAGTGCTTGAATGCTATAGTATAACACGAATTTGCAAGTAAACTGAAAGGAATTACAAAGAAAATGAAAATAATACGGAATACTGCGGATTCTATATTTCGAACGATTACATTACTTGTTGTGTATATGTTAGTCTCGGTTAGTGAAACATTTTTTGGATTGACAAGGCAAAAGAAGTGAAGACGTTATATTGAAAACAATCAATAAAGCCGTAAAATAAAGAATTAAAAAATATTTTTAAATTTTTGTTGACTTTCTTTATTTTTTGTATAGAATAATCATTAATAAAATGTTTCAGAGATGTGACAACAAAACGACTATGAAAGGACGAGTAGTAGTAGGATGTAGTCTAAGCGAGTCAGGGGTGGTGTGAGCCTGATACGAAGCCTATTATGAAGAACCTCCTGGAGTTGCTAACCGAAATCCTTTACAGGAAAGTAGACTTAGCCGGGAACTTCGCCGTTACAAGAAGAACAGTATCGAGATATTTCATCTCCGTATTGTATAAGTGAGCAACCTCTGTTGCTAATTTGGGTGGTACCGCGGAACCAAAGTCTTTCGTCCCAGTTTTTTGGGAAAGAAGGGCTTTTTTTGTTGGCTTCTTTTCACAACATCCAAACATTTTAGGAGGAAACCACCATGTATCAATCATTAATGACAGTAAGAGAGACTCAAATCGCAATTAAGGAAGTTAAAACATTTTTCGAGGATCAATTAGCAAAACGCCTTGAACTATTCCGCGTATCTGCACCATTATTCGTAACGAAAAAATCAGGATTAAACGATCATTTAAACGGTGTAGAACGTCCAATTGAATTTGATATGTTACATTCAGGAGAAGAATTAGAAATTGTTCACTCACTAGCGAAGTGGAAAAGATTCGCATTACATGAATACGGATATGAAGCTGGTGAAGGCTTATATACAAACATGAACGCGATTCGTCGTGATGAGGAACTTGATGCAACACATTCCATTTACGTTGACCAATGGGATTGGGAAAAAATTGTTCAAAAAGAATGGCGTACTGTAGATTACTTGCAAGAAACAGTACAAACAATTTATGGAATATTCAAAGATTTAGAAGATCACTTATTTGAAAAATATCCGTTCCTTGGAAAGTATTTACCAGAAGAAGTAGTTTTCATTACTTCCCAAGAACTAGAAGATAAATATCCAGAATTAACACCGAAAGATCGTGAACATGCAATTGCGAAAGAACACGGTGCAGTCTTCATTATCGGAATTGGTGATGCACTTCGTTCAGGTGAAAAGCATGATGGACGCGCAGCTGATTATGATGATTGGAAATTAAACGGTGACATTTTATTTTGGCACCCAGTACTACAATCTTCATTTGAATTATCATCAATGGGAATTCGAGTTGATAGTAAATCACTTGATGAGCAGTTAACGAAAACTGGTGAAGACTTCAAACGTGAGTATGATTTCCATAAAGGTATTTTAGAAGACGTACTACCATTAACAATTGGCGGTGGTATTGGACAATCAAGAATGTGCATGTACTTCTTAAGAAAAGCACATATCGGTGAAGTTCAATCTTCTGTATGGCCTGACGATTTACGTGAAGCTTGTAAGAAAGAAAACATTCATCTGTTTTAATAGAAGGAAGAGAGGGTAACTCAAAGAGTTATTCTCTCTTTTTTATTGTGTAAACGAATGGTTTACACTGAATTTTACCAATAGTTTCTTTCTTTTTCATCTCCTATTATGTCATAATTTGTTAAAGGAGGGGACGTTATGAGTTTAGGACAACAACTTAAAAGATTGCGAGAGTCAAAAGGGTTTTCACAGGAAGATGTTGCTAAAAAAATTGGTGTGACAAGGCAAGCTGTGTATAAGTGGGAACATGATAAAAGCTGTCCGGATATTGATAATTTAATTTTGCTTAGCGAAATGTATAATGTCACGCTAGATGAATTAATAAAAGGAAACCAAAGCTTTAAAGAGAAAATACATATTGATGAAGAAGATGAAGATTTTGAGAAAGAGAATGAATTTGGTTTCTACATTGGATTTGGTTTGCTAATTGTGAGTGCTTTCGTTGATTATGAAGGAATGCAAGAGATATTATTAGGAATAGCACTATTCATGATGGTTTTTTACTCTGACGTAAAGAAAGTGATTTTGAATGAGTTCAGATCGTTTTTTAAAAGAAAAGATATATATGATAAGAAGTGAGAAGAGTCAGTTATATTTCCTAGGAAAGAGTATAACAAGTAATTGAATTGTTTTATAATGATTTCGGGATATTGATAGTATGTTAAAAAGTCCAAACAAGCATAACCCCGTTCTAAAGCTAGGACGGGGTTCAAAATCTAAGATTTATTAAGCGTAAAGTTCTTTCAAATATTTTTACTTCAGTAAAACATTACTTATTTATTACCGAGTTCTTCCGCCAAACCGATTAAAATCCCTTCGGTTCCACGAATGTAGCAGAGTCGATACGAGTCCTCGTACTGAACTATTTCGCCAACGAGCTGAGCACCATGCTTAGTCAGTCTGGATACCATTTCGTCAATGTCCTCAACGGTGAACATGACGCGTAAATAACCGAGGGCATTTACAGGAGCTGTTCGGTGATCTGCAATAGTAGGTGGTGTGAGAAATCGAGAAAGTTCAATTCGGCTATGGCCATCTGGGGTCACCATCATAGCAATCTCCACGGACTGAGAACCGAGTCCGGTTACACGACCAGCCCATTCACCTTCGACAGTAGCTCGTCCTTCGAGTTTTAATCCAATCTCCTCGAAGAAAGAGATTGCGTTATCAAGGGATTCTACAACAATGCTGACATTGTCCATTCTTAGTAATCTGTTGCTTGCCATAGTCTCTATCTCCTTTATATGTATAAATTTATTATCTAACTATCCTCATAATTATACTAAAATTTCTTCTAAACAAAAAACACCTTGTCACAGTGTAGGAAAGTGTGACAAGGTGTTTTCGGGTATAGAATAAACATTTTGTTAACGAACAACACTTCGTAAACCTTCTACTATTGAAATACGCGTGAATTTTATTTTGTGAATGCTATCATTTTAAGAATTTGACAATGTAGTTGCTATTCGATAAAAGAACTTCGACTTTTCCGCAAAATCTTCTTATCCTGTTTCTATTTATATAGGAAGGAAATAGATTCATATAATTAGTTTTAAGTTTTACTAGTGGAAATTAACTCATCTGCACTAAAGGCTCAATTTTCGCCATAAATGATTGATGCAGCGCCTCGACACCTGTTACTAAATGAAGGCGGTCAATAACGACAGACACTTTAATTTCTGATGTACTTACCATTTTAATATGAATATCTTCTTCTTTTAAAGTAGTGAACATATTCGCAGCAACACCTGGATTAGAGACCATACCAGATCCTACAATTGATACTTTTGCTAAATGATTTTCATATTCTACAGATTCATAGTGAAGTGTTTCTTGATTTTGTTTTAATACCTCTAATGTTTCTTTTAAATCATTAGAATGGATTGAGAAGGAGAGGTGAACAGTTCCTTCATTTGTAATACTTTGGATGATGATATCTACATTAATATGTGCCGCTGCTAATGTAGAGAAAATCGTTGAAAGTGCACCTTGTTCTAATCCTTTCATTGTGACGCGTGTAATATTATCTTCAAATGCAATACCTTTAACGATTGATTGTTGTTCCATGTTACATTCTCCTTTTACAATTGTTCCATTTTCTTGTTCCATACTTGAGCGAACTTCTAAAATGACATTATGATTTTTAGCAAACTCAACCGCACGCGGGTGTAATACGCCAGCACCGAGATTTGCTAGTTCTAGCATTTCGTCATAAGAAATTTCATCTAATTTATAAGCATTTTTTACAACTCGTGGGTCCGTCGTATATACGCCGGTCACATCCGTGTAAATATCGCATTTTTTTGCTTTCAGTGCAGCAGCTAATGCAACAGCAGTTGTATCAGAACCACCGCGTCCAAGCGTTGTAATTTCATGGTTTTCACTAACTCCTTGGAAGCCAGCTACGATAACAATCGTACCTTCAGTAAGATAAGATTGAATTCGATCTGTATGAATGTCAGTAATCCGTGCACTACTATGTACAGATTCTGTCGTAATACCAGCTTGCCATCCTGTTAATGAAATCGCGTTATAACCTTTTGATTGGAGTGCTATCGTTAATAATGAAATAGTCACTTGCTCACCTGTTGATAGAAGCATATCCATTTCACGTTTACTTGGATTTTCTGTAATAGCGTTAGCGAGTGCTACAAGTTCATCTGTGCTTTTTCCCATTGCTGAAACGACAGAGACGATACTATGCCCTCGTTCATATTCTTCAATAATTAAATTTGCTACATGTTGAATGCGCTCAACACTTCCGACAGAAGTGCCACCAAATTTTTGTACAATCGTTTCCATTACGAATTCCTTCTTTCATCCATTTTTAAGAATAGATTAGGACATATATAAATCCCAATATTCCTGTAGTTACCAGAGAAAAACAAAAAACACCATCTCAAATAAGTGAGGATGGTGCTGTTACAGGAAAAGGGAAACAGAAAACGGAGCTAATAAAAAAACCGCCAAAAAAGGAATACCATAAAAATGATATCTCTTTTTTGTAGATAGCTCTTCATACATACACTTCTGTACATATGACAGTTCTGTTTCTATTCGAAAACAGCCCCAATCGATAAATGCAGAGAAAATTATCGATTTCGGCAATACTTCCTTTCATCTAATTTCATAGACATCTCTGTGTCTCCATTAGAATAATCATAAGTATCGCAACCTCTATCTCACGTTTTAGGCGAGAGTGTTTGATTTATGAAGTTGTTGGTAACATTTGTTTTATAATAATTTAAATTTTTCGGGGAATCAAGTGTTTTGTATAAATTTTTAAAATTCTTTCTTTTCTAAAAGGAAGAATTTTAAAAATGTAGCAAAATAAATTCATTGCATGTACATTAAACTTATAGTGCATAGG
The DNA here is from genome assembly GCF_008923725.1 of Bacillus sp. CH140a_4T. Lineage (GTDB taxonomy): Bacteria > Bacillota > Bacilli > Bacillales > Bacillaceae_G > Bacillus_A. Next base: position 781,066 of record NZ_WBPF01000021.1, on the reverse strand, counting down.
AGGTGGAAGAATGAAGGGGAAAAAGCCTATTTATGTTTCGGCAAAAATGAAAACCACAATGGAAAAATTATGGGAATATACGCAGGAACCAGATATACATACAGAATGGGATGCTCGTTTTACTGAAATTTCGTATTTAGAGAAAAAAGAAGGAGAACCGCAGAAGTTTTTATATAAAACAAAGATCGGATTTGGATTTGAAATAGCTGGGGAAGGGGAATCGATAGGTGAAATAAGAAAAGAAACGGGTGAAAGAATTTCGTCTTTGAAATTTTGGACGGATAATAGATTATCTCTTATTCAAATAGGGCGTGGTTATTGGAAGTATACACCGCATAAAGAACATATTCATTTTGAGACGCAATATGATTATGATACGAGGTTTGGTCGTATAGGGGATGTAATAGATTTCTATATGTTTCGGCCGTTATTAGGCTGGGCGACTGCTTGGAGTTTTGATGCTTTAAAGTTATGGTTAGAAAAGGGACTTCATCCTAGATTACTAATTAGAAGAACAATGACATATTGGCTCGTATGTTTTTTATTTGCCTTTGTATGGATGTATCAAGGGATAGTGCCGAAACTAGTGTTTACTCATTTAGAAGAAGTAAAAATGTTGTCTGTGATAATTGGTTCAACTGCGCATAGTATTTTTCTAGTTAAAATAATTGGATTGTTAGAAATTATTTTTGGCGTCATATGGCTGTTGCCATTTTCAAAACGAAAAGTATTCATCGTACATATTTTTATATTAATAGCCTTGACAATAGCGGCAGGATTTACGAATATCGCAAGCTTTACAGAGCCGTTTAATCCAATTACATTAAACGTTCTACTAATGGGATTATCAATTGTCGGTTATATAAATAGCACGAATTTACCAAGCTCAAAAAATTGCAAGAGGAAAAGAAAGGGATAATGTATGGCTAATATGTATGAAAGACTATTAGGAGATTCTTATAAAAAGCTTCATCCAAAATTACAGAGGCGCTATGAAATTACAGAAGAAAATAGTTTTACTGGAGAAGGAAAGATGGATGAGATTTATGGAGGCTCTTTTTTCGTAAAATTAATATTAAAAATTGCATCGAAGTTCCGTATGTTTTTCTCTGAGCGGGGGAAGGAAGTGCCATTTACAATACATAATACTGCTGAGCGAGATGAACATGGACATGAGTTTGTGCGATGGAATCGTACTTTTTATTTTCATAATAAAAAAAGATATTTTAACGCTGTTATGCAGTTGGATGAAGAGAATAATGAAATTGTAGATTATTTTGGTGAACCGCACATACTTGTTTCTACATTGAATTTTCATATTGATGAGGTGGGGGCAATGTATATTTCTTCGAAGAAACAATGGTTTTACATGTTTGGAAGGAAAGTCCCGTTACCTAGATTTTTATACGGGGAGGCCAACATTGTAGAAAGTTATGATGAAACACAACAATGCTTTCGAATTCATGTACAAGTACGAAATCCGTTAATTGGTTCATTATTTTCATATAAGGGGACATTTGTGGAAAGGAAATAAATGATATGAAAAATATAATAGTTGGACTTGCTTGTTATATTATTTTTCTAATATGTGAGTGGTCAAATGTAAACCCAGTTGAAGCAATTATTTTATTATCTATTTTGTTATTTATACCGATGTCATTTTGCATCATTGATAAGAAAACAAGAAATGGATCATATGTGTTTTTTTATAAATTTATATCGTTGTTATATCCAATCGCAGCAATTAGTGCAATGTTAGCTTTCGTAACGAACCACTATTTTTTTGCGTTACTTTGGTTTGTATATACAGGAATTGTTGCATTATTTGGTGTGAGTAGATTACTAGAAAGAGGATGGAAACCGCTAGAAGAGACAGCTATCGATAGTGCGTTTATATATTTGTTTTTAGGTGGTTTTTGGTTTTTTGCTTCTGTAGCAAAACTCTCCATTATACACTTTAGTTCTGACATTGTTTTACTCACAGCTGCACACTTTCATTATTCGGCATTTCTACTGCCGTTATCAGCTGGTTTAATTGGGAGAAAAAGAGAAAAGAGAAGTAAAGTGTATGATGCTATTATGTTTATCATCGTCATTTCACCTATGACAGTTGCAATAGGAATTACGTACTCCAGAGTATTTGAATTTTTTGCAGTTTTTCTATATTTATGTGCGATTTATAGTTATGGTATTTATGTTTGGCGCACGAAATTTAATGCTATCAGTGCAAAAATTCTCCTGATCATATCGTCTAGCACACTCATGGTAACAATTATGTTTTCACTTATATATTCGTATGGGAATTTGAAACATGTAATGACGATTACAATCGCTCAAATGGTTTGGATTCACGGTGTTGTCAATGGAATTGGAGTAGCGTTACCAGCATTTGTCGGCTGGTTGATTGAAAAGAGTGCTCCAAATTATAAATATTACGGGAAACCAATGAGCAGGTTAAGAGGAAATGTGACAGTTGGTGAAGCATTTTTACATAACAGAAATTTAATAGATAGCAAAGAATACAAAGGTTTAGTTGATAATATGAATGATTTTCATAGTGAGGCATTTGACGTGACGAAGATTCCTTTAAGTATTATTCGCTTTTATGAGGATACAAAAGAGTATGAGTTACAATCACATATTAAATGGGCTCGCTGGTTCCGCCCGGTAGCATTTTGCTATGAGAAAATGAGTAAACGTGTAGGACAAATACATTTAGGAATGGGCGGCAAGTCGGAAACGATGCACGGCTCTATCGTCGGGATAATAGATGAGAAGGATGGAAGAGAGAATGTAAGGGCTTGGTTAAGAAAAAATGAAGCAGGAGAATCTATATTTGTAGCTCTTTACTCAAAGCATACATATGAGAACGAGACGTATATGAATATTGCATTACCTTTGCCATATTCGAATATGACGGGAGTTTTGAAAGTATATAATAAGAGTAATGATTTAATCATTACTAGTAAGTTGAGAAAAAATGGTAAGGGGGATGAGGGGATTTATTTACATACTCGTTTCTTTACAATACGTTTACCGTTAGCAGAGACTTTTATTATTAAAGAGAACACGGATCACATATTAGAAGCTAATCATAGAATGTGGATATTTGGGATTAAGTTTTTAGAAATTGATTATGAGATTACGAAAATAGAGGAGAAATAAGAAAAGCTTGGAGAGATTCCAAGCTTTTTTTACGTATGCGTAATTGTCATAGCAACTTGTTTATCTAAGTCTCGGTCCCAAATACGTTGAATTTCAAAGGTACCTTTTTCAAAAAATAATGGGAATCTCTCTTTAAACCAATTTTGCATAGGAAGATTTAATGCTGTATCAATTGTCACCCATAATAATTCGCCCTCAGGAGGATTCATAAGAAGTTCGCCTTCAAATGAGTCTGCCCAATAATTAAATACCATATATCGAACATTTTCTTTCGGATTTACGTATTCATCTAATCCCTTAAAAGTTAAATTTGAAACAAGTAATCCAGTTTCTTCTTTTACTTCTCGTTTAGCAGCGTGAACGATACTTTCTGGGAAATCTACTTTTCCGCCAGGAGCGATGTAGCCAGGGAAGCCTAGATGATCGGGGCGCTGTATTAACAATACTTCGTTATTCCGCTGAATCATACACATCGTGTAAATACGGTGTTCTATATCTTTCCAATTGTTGCTCATATGAATCTCTCCCTTATAAAACCTTATAGTTTTTAACTATAGTTATATATGACAAAAAATACAATAATAATACAAAAATATACAAATTTCAATTGACCAGTACCAATTTTCAGAACTATAATTAGTCTGTTACATAAATACATTGTACTTGAGAGGGGAATATATTCTATGAAAAATAGAATAATTGCAGCAGGAGTAATCGCAGCTAGTATATTATCTTATTCATCTAGTAGTTTCGCACAAACAAAAACGTTTCCAGATGTCCCAGCAGGGGATTGGTCAGAAGCTTCTATTAACTACTTAGCAGAAAAAGGCGCAGTTACAGGTAACGAGAAAGGAATGTTCGAGCCTAGAAAAGAGATTACTCGTGCAGAAGCAGCTACAATGATGGCTAAAATTTTAAAATTACCAATCGATAAAAATGCTAAACCATCTTACGCTGATTCTCAAAAACATTGGGCTACTCCAGTCATCGCAGCTGTAGAAAAAGCTGGTGTGGTTAAAGGTACAGGCAATGGATTTGAGCCAGATGGAAAAATCGACCGCGTTTCAATGGCATCTCTTCTTGTAGAAGCTTACAAATTAGAGTCTAAAGTGAACGGTACTCCAGCAACTAAATTCAAAGATTTAGAAACATTAAACTGGGGTAAAGAAAAAGCTAACATTCTAGTTGCATTAGGGATTTCTGTAGGGACTGGTGACAGATGGGAGCCGAAAAAAATTCTAACTAAAGCAGAAGCAGCTCAATTTATTACAAAGACTGACTCACTTAAAGTAGGTAATCCTTTAGTAGAAAAGGTAGTTATTATTGATCCTGGTCATGGAGGATTTGATCCAGGGAATCCAGGACAAGGTGTAGAGGAAAGTAAAATTGTATTTGATACATCTTTAAGATTACAGAAGTTGTTAGAAAAAAATACACCTTTAAAAGCTTTGTTAACACGTGAAGAGAACGGAAATCCAGGAAGTAACAAAAATGAATCTCTTGCGAATCGAGTGAAATTTGGTCAAGAGAACAATGCAGATATATTTGTAAGCATTCATGCAAATTCTTCTAAAAATCATGATGGTCATGGAACGGAAACATATTATTATAAAAAATCCAAGCATGGAGAAGAGACACAGATTGAAAAGGATAGCGAAGTATTAGCAAAGAAAATTCAAAGTAGAGTAGTAGAAGCACTACATACAAGAGATAGAAAGATAAAAGACGATCACTCACTTTATGTAGTAAATAATAATACAGTACCAGCAGTTTTAACAGAGCTTGCCTTTATTGATAATGATATAGATAATGGTAAATTAGCTACTGAATCAGGAAGACAAATTGCTGCTGAGGCAGTTTATGCTGGTATTTTAGATTATTATGAATGGAAAGGTTTCGATGTTTCCAAATATCGTTTAGCTAAATAACAATGTTGATTGCTAAGCCCATCATCTATATAGAGGTGATGGGCTAATTATGTAAAAAATTGTGATTTTATATCGGAATAAAAAGATATATCGTATTATGCTGATTATAAATAAAATAATGGTAGATTAGTTTATTTTTATCACGTATACTTTTACTGTTGACTAATTAAGAGTTTGTTAGTTTAATAGGGAAAATTATACGATAAAGGGAGGCAAGTTAACACGGGACAAGCATATAGAAAACGTGTTAAACAATTTATGAAAAAAGTTATTTCTAATGTGTTAGCAGTGACAGTCGCACTTCAAGTAGTGATGGCTCCGGCAACTTCGTTTGCAGCTGAAAAAGAATTTCCAGACGTACCGAAAAATCATTGGTCATATAAAGCAATTACTAATTTAACGTCAAAAGAAATTATTGCAGGATATGATAATGGTAAGTTTGGCTTTGGGGATGTTGTAAATCGTGAGCAAGTAGCCGCATTAATATATCGTGCATTAAAACCAGACGCGAAAAGCGAATATAAAAATCCATACTCTGATATTAGCGAAGGAATAACAATGTTCCAAAAAGAAATTTTAACTTTAACAGATATGGGGATTTTCGTAGGTGATGGTAAAGGAACATTTAGACCGAAAGAATCTTTAACTCGTGCTGAAATGGCGGTAATTTTACAGAAAGCTTTTAAACTAAAAGTAAAAGCCGATCATACATTTAATGATGTTCCGAAAGATCATTGGGCAAGTGAAGCGATTAGTGCATTAGAGTCTAACGGCGTGACTGCAGGTAATGGAGCAGGTGCATTTAATCCAAATAGTGTTTTAACGCGTGAGGAATATGCACAATTTTTATATAACGCTATGGCATCGTATATCAATCTAGATGTAACGTTACCATCTAATATAACAGCACAAGAGATTGATAATTTCATTGGAAAGTATCATTCAGACAGTCCACTTGTTGGAAATGGTAAAGATTTTATTCAAGCACAAAATGAGTATGGTGTGAACGCATTATACTTAGCTGCACATGCAATCTTAGAATCTGGTTATGGTAAATCAGAAATTGCATATCGTAAACATAATTTATTTGGCTTAAGAGCGTATGATTGGGATCCATTTGCACATGCAAAATATTTACCGTCTTATGCATTAAGTATTTCATACAATGCTGATTATGTAAGAAAAAACTACTTAGAAGAAGGCGCTCCTCATTTCAATGGTTACACATTACCTGATATGAATGTTAAGTATGCAACAGATAAAGCATGGGCTGGAAAAATAGCTAATATTATGGAACGTATTAAGCCTTTCAATAACAAAGATTATCAAAATGTAAAACGATTAGCGAAAAATCCTAATACATTAAATGTAAATGCACTAGGCGAAGCGATTCCATATAAAGATTATGCAAAAGATGCAACAGCTACAGTTCAATTGTTAGGGTCTTACTACCAAGTTCCATTCCCGTTTAACAACCCAATTAAGAGTGTACCAAATGTTAAACAAAATGAAGTTGGAAAATTAGAAAGTGGTAAGAAAGTAAATGTATATCGTGAAGATCCAAACGGTTGGGTAGAATTTTCATTTGAAAATGCTCAAGAAAAGTATTGGACATTGAAGAAGAACTTAAAATTATAAATAAAAAAGGTGTTTTCATTTATGAAAACACCTTTTTTATTTATATTCATCAAGTAATATTCCATAGTATGTAAGATCCATAGATTCACCAGATTTTACAACATGTTGTTTAAACGTCCCTTCATGTTTCATTCCGATTTTCTCCATAATTCGCCAGGAACCAGGATTATTTGTAAAAGCTGCTGCGAATATTTTGTTTAAATGTAGCTCGTTGAATCCATAATGCAGCAGTGCTTTCGCTGCTTCGGTACCAAATCCATTTCCCCAATAAGGTCTTCCAATCCAATAGGCCAGTTCTCCACGGTTATGGATATGATCTGAATTTAAATTAATTACACCTAATAATTCTTTATTATTCTTACCTAAGATAGAAAAAATCACAACTTTTTTATTCGTTGCTGCTTGTAGCATATGTGTAATAAAATCTTTGGCAGAGCCTTTTGGGTATGGGTGTGGAATAGATAGGGTTGTTTTAGCAACATCATAATCGCCAGCTAATTTTTCGATTACTGGAGCGTCGTCCAACTGTAATGAGCGTAGTATGAGTCTTTCTGTCTCAATTGTTTTCATATATTGTCTCCTTCATGTTTTTGATAATATTACCATAAATTTAACAATTTCATATATAATTAAATTGAAAATTTAAAATTATTAAAATTAAGATATTTACCGGGAGGATTTAGTCATTCGAAAAGAGGTGAGAGACATGCAAGGCGAAATACAAGCTGAGAAAAAGTTAGGTTATGTAGTTGTAGGCTGGTTAGCTACTATCATAGGTGGTGAGATAACGATTATAACATTAGCTATATTAGTACTTGTAACACTTGGAGTAGCATTATGTGTACCAAGTATTCGACGATTTGATTGATGATATAAGGGAAAGGAGAATAACTTATATGATTATTGAAAACTTGAACGATATAGTAGCAAAGGAATTGGACAGCCAATACAATTTGCAGGAAAAGATTTTTGAAGCAAAAAATTTCACAGTCTATATTGCTACCCATAGAGAAAATAAGCTAGCATATAACCAACTAGTATTAATAAAGCATTTTTGTAACGAAAAGCCTTCCGTGCATATTTGGCATAAGAAAATTAGCACCGATGCAACAACAATGGACATCACAAAAGAAGTGACAGAAGCAATTCAATCTGGTTTTATAAATGAAGAATAGGCCCTAATCAAATTAGGGCCTATTCTTCATTAAATACAAATGTTTGTTTCATTTGTTTCCCTTCATTTACTGGATGACCGTTGTAAGAGAAATTGTTTTCTTCCCAAGTAATGACGACTTTAAAATTATGGCTGTTAAAGTTTAAAAGGAATACGATGTAGTCAAAGCTTGTCTGACTTTTTGAAACGTTGTTATGTAATGTAGTAGGATTAAAAGTAGTTTTAGAGGCAGGAGTGTTATCAACGATTTCTACAGCTACATTTGATACATCATTACCGATGTTTTTTACGAGTAAACGATATGTATCATACACACCTTGTTTTGACTGCACTGCTTGCTTGTTTGCGTTATGAGATTTGTCAATTTCGATATGCCACTGTTTAGAACTTGAAGCAATTGGTAGTGATTGAAATGTGTACGCATTAGCTTGTATTGGTAGTGCTAAACAGATTAGTGCAAAGAGAGAAAATATTTTTCGCTTCATCTTTAGAGAGCTCCCATTCTTTAATGAATTTATATATTATTATCTTCTTTTTGTGAGAGGGTATACCCTATAATGTGAGTTAGCGTTGTGATGAAAATCGGGCTAGGAATCAGTTTTTTTCGCAACTGTTATTTTTGTATATATTTATTTCTGGAATGTTATTAGAATTGAATCCATGGTATACAGTAATTGAGTATATAAGTATTGCTGTATTAAGCCTTATCGTTGGAATAGATTTAGTTACGAATAATCAAGTCATTCTTACTGTTATAAGGCGGTAATTTCTAAGTTATAAAAAGAATATACTAAAAATTCTTTATAAACTGTTTATTTAATATGATTAAATATGCTAGAATAAATTGAAAACGTTTCCTTATATGGAAATAAGAAAGCGCTTTCTATAAGGGGGAGGGGATAGTAATGGTTACATTTTTAGTATCAATTGTCGTATTGATAATCGGTTATTTTACATACGGAAAGTTAATTGAAAAGATATTTGGAGTGAATTATTCAAGAAAGACACCAGCTTATGTGAATCAAGATGGGATAGACTATGTACCTATGGATAGGCGAAAGAATTCTATGATTCAATTATTAAATATTGCAGGTACTGGACCTATATTTGGACCAATATTAGGTGCTTTATATGGCCCGGTTGCATTTGTTTGGATCGTAATAGGGGCTATTTTTGCAGGGGCTGTTCATGATTATCTTACAGGTATGATTTCTATTCGAAATAAAGGGGCGCATATTCCTGAATTAGCAGGGAAGTTTTTAGGAAATGCAATGAGACATATTGTAAATGTTTTTTCACTACTGCTTTTAGTATTAGTAGGAACGGTGTTTATTACAACACCAGCATCGTTACTTGATATCGTATTGCAAGGAAAAGTGCCAATAACTATTATCTTATCTGTAATTTTCGTATATTACATTTTATCTACAATCTTGCCGATTGATAAAATTATAGGGAAAATTTATCCGGTATTAGGTGCATTGTTGCTAATAAGTGCTATTGGCATAGGGGGAATGATGATAATAAAAGGTTCTCCTATTCCAGAATTAACGTTTGAAAATATGCATCCAGATCATGCACCTATTTTTCCACTATTAATGCTGACAATTACATGTGGTGCTTTATCAGGATTTCACGCAACACAATCACCAATTATTTCAAGAACACTTCAAACTGAAAAACATGGCAGATATGTATTTTTCGGCATGATGATTGCGGAAGCGATTATTGCAATGATCTGGGCAGCAGCTGCGATGAGTATTTTCTCATACGGTGAATTAAATGAGTTAATTAAATCAGGTACACCAGCTGCGGTTGTAAGTGAAATCTCGAAGACCATGTTAGGTGCTGTAGGCGGAACAATCGCTGTTATCGGAGTAATTGTATTGCCAATTACATCTGGTGATACTGCTTTTCGTGCGGCACGTTCGATCATTGCAGACTATTTCAATTTTAAGCAAACGAAATTGAAAAATCGCTTAATTATTGCAATTCCATTGTTTGTTATTGCATACGGTTTAACGAAAATTGATTTCACACTGTTATGGAGATATTTCTCTTGGGCTAACCAATCGACTGCAGCAATTGCGTTATGGATTGGAACGATGTATTTATTCATCAAAGGAAAACCGTATGTTGTTTCCTTAATTCCGGCGATATTTATGCCACTCATGACTGTAATTTACATTTTAAATGCAAAAATAGGTTTTAATATTCCGTTAAATACATCTTATATTGTAGGTACAATTATTACCGTTATATTAACGGCTGTATTCTTTATGAAGGCTGTGAAAAATAAAAATGAGAATATTGAAGTAGATGTGCAATTAGAGAAGGAAGCTGTGTAGAGATTTTTCTACACAGCTTTTTCTAACATGAAATGATTTCCAAAAATATGTTAAAATAACATTGTCATACAACAAGGGGGATTTGTTTCATGGAAAACGGATATCTTGCTAAAGTAGATGTAACGAAAAAAATTGAATCGAAATCTAAGTACAATAAGAAATTAGAAAAATATCAAAGGCGCTTATTAGCATTGCAGCAAATTGTAAAAGAAGAAAAAATTGCAGTGATGCTCGTTATGGAAGGCTGGGATGCTGCTGGAAAAGGAGGAGCGATTAAACGAGTGACAGAACACCTTGATCCGCGCGGGTTTCAAGTAAATCCAATCGGAGCACCAGCACCTCATGAAAAACGGTACCATTACTTGCAACGTTTCTGGCGAAAACTTCCTCAGTACGGGCAAATTACTATTTTTGATCGCTCATGGTACGGCCGTGTGTTAGTTGAGCGTGTTGAAGGTTTTGCTACAAAGGAAGAGTGGACGAGAGCGTATAATGAGATTAATGACTTTGAAAAACTATTAACAGATGATCATTATATAATCGGGAAGTTTTTCTATCATATTAGTAAAGATGAACAATTAAAGAGGTTTAAAGATAGAGAGAACAATCCTTTGAAAAGATGGAAAATTACAGACGAAGATTGGCGTAACCGTGAAAAATGGGACGAGTATGTTGAAGCAATGGAAGACATGTTTGAAAAAACAAATAAGCCAAATGCAAAATGGAAAATTATCGCGAGTAACGATAAATTATACGCTCGATTGAAAACGTTGAAAGTGATTATTTCATTAATTGAGGATTACCTTTTAGAACATAATATAGAATTAACTTCTTATTATTATGAAATAAAAGAGGGAAAGACAGAAGGCTTTGAAATGAATCAAGATAAAGTTGTAAAATAGTACAAAGTTTGTATATGAAATATAAAGTAGAGTTACCCTGTAAGTTTGGGAACCCCTCGGTACTGGGAAAAATATAAACCGTGGGGTTCTTTACATGTATAAATAAATTTTTGCATTTTAAATTTGGGGATTTTGTTGTTCTATAGTACATTAACAAGAGGTATTAGTTTTATAGAAAGGGTGAGAAAATGATAGATACAGCAGATGCTTCAATAAGTAATCGTATATATACAGAAGAAGAGCAACAAAAATTATACAAAAGAACATTAATAATCGTAAGTATTTCACAAATGTTTGGCGGAGCAGGGTTAGCTGCTGGGATTACAGTAGGTGCACTTCTTGCGCAGCAAATGCTTGGGACAGATGCATATGCAGGATTACCGGCAGCTATGTTTACAATGGGATCTGCGGTAGCAGCTTTCTTTGTTGGGAAGTTATCGCAAAAGTATGGTCGCCGCATAGGGCTTGCAGGAGGTTTTATAGTAGGCGGGTTAGGGGCTATTGGAGTTGTGATGGCAGCTTTAACAAATAGTATTATTCTTTTACTAGTTTCTTTACTTATATATGGCGCGGGCACAGCTACGAATTTACAAGCGCGTTATGCTGGAACGGATTTAGCGAATAAGAAGCAAAGAGCAACTGCTATTAGTATTACGATGGTAATGACGACTTTTGGTGCAGTCGCAGGTCCAAATTTAGTGGGTGTAATGGGAAGATTTGCTCATTCAATTGGAATTCCTGAACTTGCTGGTCCGTTTATATTATCGGCAGCAGCATTTATACTAGCTGGTCTTGTCCTTTTTGTTATGCTTCGTCCAGATCCGTTACTTATTGCTAATATGATAGAAACGTATAAACAAGAGCATACATATAAAGGGCAACCAGTAATAGAAGAAGCGACAGAAAATAAACGAGGTATTACAGTTGGGGCAATCGTAATGATACTTACTCAAGTTGTGATGGTTGCGATTATGACGATGACTCCAGTTCATATGGGGCATCACGGTCATGGATTAAGTGCAGTAGGACTTGTGATTGGTTTTCATGTAGGTGCAATGTACCTTCCATCTCTCGTTACGGGAATGCTAATTAATAAAATTGGAAGAACTACGATGAGTATAGCTGGCGGAGTAATTTTACTAGCTGCAGGTGTCATAGCTGCAATCGCGCCGAGTGATTCTTTAATACTATTAATTGTTGCTTTATCTTTACTTGGATTAGGGTGGAACCTCGGTTTAATAAGTGGTACGGCTCAAATTGTTGATGCAACTATACCTTCCACACGTGCAAAAACACAAGGGGAAATAGATGTGTTTATTGCATTAGCTGGAGCTTCAGGCGGAGCGATGTCAGGTATGGTAGTGGCAAATTCAAGTTATGCGGCATTGTCATTAGCTGGAGGAGTTTTAGCTTTCATGCTTATTCCTGTTGTGATATGGTCTCGGACAGGTAAATAAAGTTAAGATAAAAGAAGCTGTGTTCAAAGGGAGGTAACCAATCTTTGAATGCAGCTTTTTTTGAAGTGAAGAGAATTTGGAAAGGGACAAGCTCTTCACAAGTTATTGTATATACAAGTTTTAGTAGTTGTACATTTTGTTTTGCGGAGGGAGGAGAGTATCTAGTTTTTTCTTCTTATAGAGGAGAGGAAAGATTAGAGACCTCTATGTGCAGTGGAACGAAGAGATTAGATGAGGCAGAGATGGACAAAGTGGCTTTAAGTCAAATTGCAAAAGAATCTGTTCCGACGAAGAAAGTCGATTTAAAAGGTGACATGGTGAACGGTTTCAGTTGGTGGCAAGTTGTCACCCTTTCTATAGGCCTGTTACTGATAGTAGCTCTTGTGATTTTTATTGTAAGAAGAACGCGCAAAAAATGACGATTAAAGTAAATATATAAAGATTTTCTTTCTGTTTCTATAGGTGGTTTAATCTTGTGAAAGCGAATTACTTATGCTACACTTTATGTAACTTAAAATGAACGGAGGGGCTTCCTTTGATCTTAATCAGATTACGTCTCAATACTTTGTGCCAATAATTGAATAGCGCTCAAAGGCTCTGTCTGTGTGCAGAGTGAACGGGATTGGTCTGCCTATTTTAAAGGAACCCTTTATTAAGCTTATATGTGAAAAAGAGGGAGGGACGAATACGCCCTCTTTTTGTTTTGCCTTTATAAATAGAATGGGATCGTATAGGTGAACACTTATTGTGGATGCGTATATGATCTTGGGACTTTTTGACTATGAGATAGTATGAAAGTATAACTTTCTTCTATTTCTTTGGTGAACCCTTATCCGTTTACGAAAACACAGGCAGTAACCTGTGTTTTTTATTTTACGTAATCGAAATGGAGGAATAAATATATGGAAGAATTATTACAAAGAGCAGTTTTAGTTGGAGTAAATTTAGGTAATGAAGATGATTTTGCGTATTCGATGGAAGAGTTAACGAATCTTGCAGAAGCTTGTGATGTAGAGGTAATTGGGCAAGTGACGCAAAATTTACAACGAGTAAATCCGTCACATTATATTGGAAAAGGAAAGATTGAAGAAGTAGCAGCTTATGTAAATGAAGTAGATGCGAATATGGTAATCTTTAATGACGAATTATCGCCTTCACAAATTCGAAATTTAGAAGCGGATTTAGATTGTAAAGTAATTGACCGTACCATATTAATTTTAGATATTTTTGCGCAACGTGCGAAAACGAAAGAAGCGCAGCTGCAAGTTGAGGTAGCGCATCTTCAGTATATGATGCCTCGTTTAATCGGGCTTCGTGAATCATTAGGAAGACAGAGCGGCGGAGTTGGTACGAAAAATAAAGGTGTCGGTGAGAAGAAATTAGAGTTAGATCGTCGTAAAATTGAAGAGCAGATTTCAGTTTTAAATAAAGATCTAGAAGCACTTGTTGCCCAGCGTCAAACGCAGCGAAAACAGCGTAAGAAAAATGAAGTTCCTGTTGTAGCTTTAGTAGGTTATACGAACGCAGGAAAATCAACGACGATGAATGCAATGCTTGAAATTTATAATGGTACTGAAGAAAAACAAGTATTCGAAAAAGATATGTTATTCGCGACGTTAGAAACATCTGTACGAAATATTGATTTGCCAGATAACAAATCATTCTTATTAACAGATACAGTTGGATTTGTAAGTAAATTACCGCATCACCTTGTGAAAGCGTTCCGTTCAACGTTAGAAGAAGTAGCGGAAGCGGACCTACTTATTCACGTTGTAGATTACGCGAATCCAAATTATGAACAGTTAATTGATATTACAAATGAAACGTTAAAGAAAATTGGAGTAGAAAATATTCCAACCATTTATGCTTATAACAAATCAGATATGGTAGATGTTGAAATTCCGAAAGTACAAGAAGATCGCGTTTATTTATCGGCGAAGAAGCATGTTGGAATAGAAGAGCTTGTCGAAATGATTCGCTCACACATTTATAAAGAGTATACGAAGTGTGAAATGTTAATTCCGTATGATCAAGGACAGGTAGTTTCTTATTTCAATAATCATGCGCACGTTTTATCTACGAGTTATGAAAACGAAGGTACGAAACTAGAAGTAGAATGTAAGACGAGTGATTATGAAAAGTATAAGCGTTTTGCGATTTAATAAAAAAGGCGATCCTAATATATGTTAGGATCGCCTTTTTCTTATTCTGTAATAGAAGCCCACTTATAAGAATAAATTCCTGCAAATGGACGAATAACAACATCTTTTACTGTTGGACGTTCTAAATATACAAGTCCTGATTGGAAGATTGGAGCGATAGCTGCATCATCTTCCAGTAGAATTTTCTCTGCATCTTGGAACGCTTTCCAACGTGCTGGTAAATCAGTTGCTAAAGTAGAACTCGTTTTCTCAATTAATTCGTCGTATTGTTTGTTTGAATAGCTCATCTTATTAAACGGTCCGTCAGTGACAAACATATTTAAGAATGTTGTAGGATCAGGATAATCTGGTCCCCATGTAGAAAGTGAAATTTCATAGTCACCATTTCCTTCACGATCTAAAAATGCTTTTACTGGAAGTGGTTGTAATGTGATTTTTAATCCAGGTAAGTTTTTCTCCAATTCACCTTTTAAAAACTCGCTAATTTTTTTATCGTTAGACTCATCAGTTGTTATGATTGAAAGAGAAGCATTTTGTAAATTTGTTTCTTTTTTCGCAGTTTCCCATAGTGTTTTAGCTTCTTTCACATTCGTTTCTACTTTTACATTACTTGTACTGCGAAAATCTTTATTATCAGGTCCTTTTACGAATCCTTTCGGAACGAATGCATTCGCAGGTATAGAACCATTATTTAAAATCGTTGTAGCGATTCCTTGTTTATCAAAAGCAAGCGAAATAGCTTTTCGAGCGTTTTTGTTTGCTAATAAAGGATTCTTTTGGCTAAATCGGAAAAATGTCATAGAAGGACGTTCCATTTTCTTTAAGCTCGGATCTTTTTGATATTTATCAACAAACTCCGAATTAATCGTAATTCGGTCTACTTGTTTGCCTTCAAATAAATTAACGGCTGTTGAAGTATCTTTTACGATATTTACATTAATTTCATTTAATTTCACATTTTTATTATCCCAGTAGTTCAGGTTTTTTGTCATTTTATAACTTGTATCATGTTTCCATTCACTTAATTGAAACGGCCCGTTATAAACTACATTTGCAGCTTCAAGTCCGTAATTTTTCCCTTGCGCTTCTACAACCTTTTTGTTTTGAGGATAAAATGTTGCAAATCCCATTAACCCTAAAAAGTATGGAACAGGGTGTTCTAACTGTACTTCAAGTGTTTTATTATCAAGCGCTTTTACACCAAATGAATCAATTGGTAATTCTTTTTTATTTATTTTTTCTGCATTTTTAATATCGAACATAATATGTGCGTATTCAGAAGCAGTTTCTGGATTTATGGCACGTTTCCATGCATATTCAAAATCATGAGCAGTCACTGGATCACCGTTTGACCATTTTGAGTCGTGTAATGTAAACGTATATGTTTTTCCATCTTCGCTTAGTTTGTATGATTCAGCAGCTGCAGGAACAGCTTTATTGTCAGGACCAGGCATATATAATCCTTCCATTACGTTGTTTAATGCAGCGTAAGAAAAACCATCGGTTGCAATAGATGAATCAAGTGTAGAAATTTCCCCAGCTTCTACAATGTTTAATACTTGTTTTGAAGATTCTTTTTTCTTTTCTCCGGTCGTTGTTGCCTCTTGTTTTTGACCACATGCTGTTAAAAACATAGATAATGTGATTGAGAGTGCAACGATTCCTTTAGTTTTTTTCTTCATAGTTGTCATCCTTTCCTTCATCTCTGCCTTAGTATAAAAGAAAATATAGAAAATTTCTATAAATAAATCCGATAAAACTTATAGAAAAAATATATTATTTGAGAAGTGATATTTCTGGAAAAAGAAATGAAACCAGTATAGAATAGAAATGTTTCAAAAGTCAGAATTTATTACACCTACTGTAATAAATATATATTTTGTACAGGAAGGAGAAATACACATATGCAGGCAGTTTCGAAAAAAAATACAATGGAAACACCGACGATATACCGAATATTATTTGCGATTAGTTTCGGTCATTTTTTAAATGACTCGATGCAAGCAGTTGTGCCGGCATTGTTTCCTATTTTGGAAAAAACGATGAATTTATCCTATATGCAAGTAGGGTGGATTGCGTTTGCATTAAATATGACGTCATCGATTATGCAGCCGGTTTTTGGTATGTATTCGGATAAGAAGCCGTCACCATTTTTATTACCGCTCGGTATGTTTTCGAGTATGCTTGGGATGATTGGACTTGCTTTTGCACCGAACTTTATTATTGTTATTATTTCTGTTTTATTTATCGGATTAGGTTCCGCAGTCTTTCATCCAGAAGGTGCCCGAGTTGCTTATATGGCAGCCGGTGCAAAACGAGGTTTAGCGCAAGCGATTTATCAAGTAGGAGGAAATACAGGGAATTCCCTAGCACCTATTTTTACAGCTTTAATTTTCGTTCCGCTCGGCCAAATTGGCTCTTTAGGTTTTACCGCATTTGCAGCGGTAGGAATTGTATTATTAATTTTCGTATCAAATTGGTATAAGAATGAATTAGCTACTGGTGCTGTAAGAAGAAAAAAGAGGGCTGCGCTTGAGGCGGAAAATGCGATTGTAAGTACACATATTAAATTTGTTATTATACTTCTTGTTTTTCTTACTTTTGTACGTTCTTGGTACGGTGCTGGTATCGGGAATTTTTATCAATTTTACTTAATCGAGCATTACGGTTTATCTATAAAAAATGCACAGTATTTCATATTCGCATTTATGATTGCCGGTGTATTAGGAACTTTCTTTGGTGGACCGTTAGCAGATCGATTTGGAAAGAAAACAATTATTGTATTTTCAATGCTAGGTTCGGCGCCACTTGCACTTTTATTACCTCACGTTTCGCTCGTGTGGGTCGTACCGCTATTTTTATGTATCGGTTTTATTAGTTCAAGTAGTTTTAGTGTAATTGTTGTTTATGCGCAAGAGCTTGTTCCTGGAAAAGTAGGGATGGTATCTGGATTAATTGTAGGGCTTGCCTTTGGACTCGGCGCTTTAGGTTCTGTAGTCCTTGGGAAATTAGCTGACATATATAGTCTACAGTTCATTATGTTACTATGTAGTTGTCTACCATTAATTGGACTTACCTCTTGGTTATTACCAGGTGATAAGAAAACGATAGAATAGGGGATGCACTATGAAATTATGTGAAAATGTTACAGAATTAATAGGAGATACACCTGTCGTCCGATTATCTAAATTTATTCCAGAAGACGCAGCGGATGTGTATGTAAAACTAGAAATGTTTAATCCTTCACGCAGTGTGAAAGACCGTGCTGCCTATAATTTACTTCACGTTGCAGAAGAGAATGGTCTGATCAAACCAGGAGATACAATTATTGAGCCAACAAGTGGTAATACAGGAATAGGCTTAGCGATGAATGCAGCTGCGAAAGGGTATAAAGCGATTTTAATTATGCCAGATAATATGTCAAAAGAGCGTATAAATTTATTGAAAGCATACGGAGCAGAAGTAGTTTTAACACCGGCAGAAAAAAGAATGCCAGGAGCAATTGCGAAGGCGTTAGAACTGCAAAAGCAAATTCCAAATAGTTTTATTCCGCAACAATTTGAAAATCCAGCAAACCCGAATATTCATCGTTATACGACGGCCCTTGAAATTTATGAACAAATGGATGGCGAGCTTGATGCATTCGTAGCAACGGCTGGAACTGGCGGGACTATTACAGGGACTGGGGAAACGTTAAAAGAGAAACTACCAAACTTATATATTGCAGTAGTAGAACCGAAAGGATCTCCCGTTTTATCAGGCGGAGTTCCAGGTCCTCATAAATTAGTAGGAACAAGTCCAGGGTTTATCCCGAAAAACTTAAATACGGAAGTGTATAACGAAATTATTCAAATTGCAGACGAAGAGGCTTTAACGACAATGAGAAACTTAGCTAGACAAGAGGGATTGTTAGTTGGGCCATCTTCAGGAGCTTCTGTTTACGCAGCGATTATGATTGCGAAACGATTAGGCGCGGGTAAAAAAGTTTTATGTATTGCACCTGATACAGGTGAGCGGTATTTGAGTATGGGATTATTTGAATGAAAATGATAAAAACACCTTACTCGTGAAATTGTTACGAGTAAGGTGTTTGTTTTAGGTTGTAAAGAGGGGGAGAATGACAATGAAACTATTAAAACCAATACATGAATATAGTGGGAAAATTATAGAATATAGACATGCGTTTTTACAATCAGGAGAACAACCACACGGTAGTAGTTCTTTACAAAATTTCGATTCTCTCGATGAATGGCTTGAAAAAGTGAGTAACCAGGAACTGGGGGAAAACTTACAAGGTAATCGAGTACCTTCTAGTCAATTTTTAAGTTTTGAAAACGGAGAACTTATAGGTTTTGTGAATATTAGACATCGATTAAACGAAGAATTATTGCGGGAAAGTGGTCATATTGGATATAGTGTCCATCCGAATAAACGTCGCCAAGGTTACGCGACAAAAAAATTGAAACTCGCATTATATGAAGCACAAAAATTAGGATTGCAGAAAGTGTTAATAACTTGCGATAAAGTTAATATTGCTTCGGCTAAAACGATTCAAAAGGTTGGTGGTGTGTTAGAAAATGAAGTGGTTTCTTCTCATACGGGGGAAATTGTACAACGTTATTGGGTAGAAATATGATTTAGTGGAACGTTGAAAAGGGAATGTAATGCGCAATATCGAAATAGATAAATGAAAAATTAAGGGTGTACTGCAATTATAGGGGGAAATGAAGTGGGGTTAAAAGAGAAAGCAATAGAAATGTCGAAGATTTATAGGAGAAATCCAAAGGTCGAATCTATTATTTTAGCAGGTTCAGTAGCTAGAAAGTTAGAAGATGAACATTCAGATATAGAATTACATATTTTATGGTCAGCACCACCAGAGGATGAGGATCGTAAAGGGCCTATTAATCATATTGGTGGAACAATTTTGTCATATCATCCTTACGAGGAAGAAGAATGGTCGGAAACATATTTGACAAAAGAGGACATTAAATTAGAGATTAGTAACTTTTTAACTGAAACAGTAGAGAAAGTGATTTTAGATGTGGTGGATCAACATGATATAAGTTATGAAAAACAATGTATCGTATCATCCGTTGATGACGGTGTTAGTTTGTATGGAGAAGAGAAAGTACATGAATTAAAGGATAGAGTGGTAGCATATCCAGAAGAACTTGCGGAACAGATGATTTCAGAAAATCTTTGGTTAAGCAATCGCTGGCATAATCGAGAGGCACTTTTAAAACGAAAAGACTGGCTTATGTTATATGATGTTATTTGTGAAGTTCAAAGAAATATATTTGGGGTCTTATTTGGTTTAAACCGAATGTATGTGCATCACCCGGCATTTAAATGGATGCCGAATAATGTGGAACGAATGAGTATTAAGCCTGACAACTTATATGAGCGTATGGCGAATACGTTAATAGGGAAACCGGAGTATAGTGTACAGGAGTTAGAAGTGTTAATCGAAGAACTATTACATTTAGTAGAACAACATGCGCCAGAATTACATATTGCTGAACAACAAAAACATATTCAATATGCGAAGTAAAAAAGAAGGGATGTAACAATGCGTTACATCCCTTCTTTCTTTTTATCCCGCATTAACGGGCAGTAAGACTCCCACCTCAAAATTCGACTAATGCGGAGGAGTTAGGTGGGAGATCAACTGCCCGTAAAAGCCCGATTGGTTCAACTAATAATCAGTGGGGGATGGACAAAACCCCACTGATTAAAGTTTCACTTTATTTAATTAATTTACCTAGTACGGGTAATCGTTGAATCTTATCACCGAGAATATGTGAAGCAAGTCCGCTCGTTAGGACGAATAAAAGGTAAACAATCCCTCCTACAGTGCCACATATAACAACAATGAGAAGTGATTCTATATAAGATTGTCCAGGAATTAACCATTTTAAAATAGCTTTTAAAGCAATTACAACAGCAGACATTGCTGCGGAGTAAATTGTAATAAGAAGTACTGTTCTTGCTGTTTCACCAATTTTAAATTTCGCAAACTTAACGATGCAGTACAACATAATAACATTGGAAACGAGGTATCCAAGAATTGTTCCGAGTACAGCACCGTGTCCGCCAAATAAATGTAAGAGCGGTGTATTTACTAAAACTTTAACGAGAATACCGACTGAGAAAGCAATCATCGTTTTTCTTTGATAATCGATTCCTTGTAAAATAGCTGCTGAAACTGTGAAAATCGCACTTAATATAGCAGAAGGTGCAAATGAAATTAAATATTGTGATCCACCAAGTGCAATTTCAGGATTTACATAAACCATACGGAATGCATCGTAAGCGATGCTAGCAAGACCGAATGCAGCTGGGATAGTGAAGAATAATAAGACTTGAAATATCTTTGCAATTTGTTCTTGTAATTCTTCTATTTTCCCGCTTGTATAAGATTTCGTTATAGCCGGAATGATCGTTAATGAAAATCCAGTAGCAAGTGAAGCTGGAATCATAATTAACTTTTGGGCATAGTTCGTTATATAAGCGAACACTGCATTCGCTGTTTCTAAAGGCTCTCCCATCGCTCTAAGGACATCAGCTACAGTATATTGATCTACTAACGTGTAGAGTGGAATGGCGATACCGACAAATATAATTGGGATAGCATATCGAAGTAATTCCATATAAATATTTTTTAATGGGATATTCGATGCTCTTGATTTTAATTCTCCTTCGGGAGGCTTTAATCTATTATATTTTTTCCAGTACAGCATTAAAATCGAAACGCTGGCAAGCGCTCCGATAACAGCGCCAAACGTGGCAACTGCAACAGAAGAGGCTACGGAACCTCCTAATAGTTTTGAGACGATAAAGCTACCAACTAAAATGAAAACAACGCGTGCAATTTGTTCTACGACTTGAGAAACAGCACTTGGTTTCATATGTTGAAAACCTTGGAAATAACCGCGTGTAACACTCATAGCTGGTACGATAATAAGTGCGAAACTTAATGCTCGCATCGTAAGTGTTACGTCAGCGATAAATTGTGGATCTGGCGTTTTCGAGCGAATAATAAATTGTGATATGTACGGTGCTCCAATAAATAAAATTAAAAATCCTAAAAAGCCCATAAAGAGCATTAATTTTACGCTTGAGTTGTATAATTTTTTGCTTGTACTATAATCACCAAGTGCATTATGTTTTGCAACAAATTTGGAAACAGCAATCGGAATGCCGGCGGTTGAAAAGCTTAATAAAATACCGTACCAAGAGTATGCATATCCATATAAAGCGACCCCTTGTGTTCCGACTAATAGTTGAAAGGGGAAGAAGTATATAAAACCTAATATACGTGAAATCATTGTTGCACCGCTTAATAAAGCAGTTCCTTTTAAAACTTTTGAAGTAGACAAAATTCGTTCCTCCTACTCGTGCTGTCTTGCATTCATCGTATACTACTATAAACCTGTTAGAGTAGTTAATATAGTATGGAACATAAATATTCTAATATTATTCATTTAAAAGTCATATTTTACATTTTTAAATAGAATGTAATACATAAAAATTCAAAATATAAGTTGACACTATTTTTAATGTGTGATAAAAATGATAGTAATCAATTCGGAAAATAATATTTGGGCAATGAAAGGGTATAGTAGTGAATATCTCCCTATTTCAGAGAGCTGATGGTTGGTGTGAATCAGTATATAGATTATTCATGAAGTTCGTCCTGGAGCATCTTTCATAAATCTCATATTTTGAGGAAATGAAAGACGGTAGCTTATACCGTTATCAAATAAAGTGGTGAAGATTGTTTCACAACTAGGGTGGTACCGCGATATTTATCGTCCCTACGTATTTACGTAGGGACGTTTTTTATTTAGGTCCTAACTTTGTTGTGGCTTCATAACTAGGGTGGTACCGCGATATTTTATCGTCCCTACGTATTTGCGTAGGGACGTTTTTTATTTAGGTCCTAACTTTGTTGTATCTTCATAACTAGGGTGGTACCGCGATATTTTTGTCGTCCCTACGTATTTACGTAGGGGCGTTTTTTTATTAGTAGGAAGGAAGTGAACGTATTAGAAAAGAGTGTGGATAGAACAATATAAATACTGAATTGTAAAACAGAAAAAGATAAAGAGAGGAGATTAACAGATGAATTCACAGCAATGGACATCAAAATTAGGTTTCGTATTAGCTGCAGCAGGTTCAGCAATTGGTCTAGGGGCGATTTGGAAGTTCCCGTATATGGCCGGAATTGGAGGGGGCGGCGCGTTCTTCCTTATTTTCATCGGTTTCACATTATTAATTGGTTTACCGCTATTATTAGCTGAATTCGTTATCGGAAGAAGTACACAAAAAGAGGCCGTTGATGCGTATAGAGAAATCGCACCAAAAACATTATGGCCATGGTTAGGGAAATTAGGGATTGTAACTTGTTTCATACTACTTTCTTTCTACAGTGTTGTAGGAGGCTGGATTTTATTATACTTATGGAATGCAATTACAGGTAGATTATGGGAAGGAAATGGAGCATACGAAGCTACGTTTGGTGAAATCATTTCCAATCCGTATTTAGCAGTTGGATCACAGCTATTATTCATCCTTATTACTATTTTCATCGTAAGTAAAGGTGTACAAAATGGTGTTGAAAAAGTAAATAAATATTTCATGCCAGCATTA
Source organism: Bacillus sp. CH140a_4T (assembly GCF_008923725.1). Lineage (GTDB taxonomy): Bacteria > Bacillota > Bacilli > Bacillales > Bacillaceae_G > Bacillus_A. The sequence continues at coordinate 757,637 of NZ_WBPF01000021.1, read as the reverse complement.
TTCGTTCTATTCTTTGTTTTAATCGTTCGTGCACTTACGTTAGATGGTGCTGGAGAAGGCGTTCGTTTCTTCTTACAACCTGATTTCTCAAACGTAACATCAGAAATCATTTTATATGCAATGGGACAATCGTTCTTCTCATTATCTGTCGGTGTAGCCGTAATGGTAACGTATAGCTCATACTTACCGAAAGAGGAAAGTTTACCGCGTTCAGCATTTTCTATCGTAGCTTTAACGCTTGTGATTACATTACTTGCAGGGCTTGCAATTTTCCCAGTAGTGTTCGCATTTGGAATGGAACCATCTCAAGGACCTGGACTATTATTTATCGTACTACCAGCTATTTTCAGTAAAATGGCATTCGGAAAATTATTCTTCATCGTTTTCTTATTACTATTCTTCTTTGCTACTATTACATCAGCAATTTCGATGTTAGAAATTAGCGTTGCATCTTTAACTGCAAAAGGTAAAGGGAAACGTGAAAAAATGGCTTTAATCGTAGGGTTATTAATCTTCGTTGTTGGCGTACCGTCAGCGTTATCATTCGGTATATTAAGTGATCTGAAGATTTTTGGAAAGACAGTCTTTGATTTAGCGGATTATGCAGTTAGTAACGTACTAATGCCACTTGGTGTTTTATTAGTTTCTATCTTCGTTCCTTTAAAAATGAAGAAAGATGTATTAATGAAAGAGCTTGGGGTAAGTAAAAATAAAGGCTATAAATTATTCGTATTATGGCTATTCTTACTTCGCTTTATCGCACCAATTGCGATTATTATCGTATTCTTAAATGTACTTGGCATTATTTAAAAAGAAAGGTAGCGCATCATTGTATGATACGCTACCTTTTTATTTTGCTCTTTTTTGCAGTTCGTTTACTGTTACAAACTGATAGCCCTTTTTAGATAAAGAATCTAAAATACCTTCGATGGTCTGTAAATTTTCATTAGACTCATCATACATAGAGTGCAGTAAAATGATAGAACCTGGTTTTACATTTTTATTAACATACTCAATTTTATCAGCAGCAGACTTATAAAAGGTATCAGGTTCAAGGTCCCATGTGATTGTTTCGATATTGTTTTTATTTAAATAATAGGGCAGACCAATTAGCTTTTTTCCGTTAGGTGGTCTGAAATCAATTGTACCTGTAAATCCTGTTTGGCGGATTAATGCATTCGTTTTTATTATTTCTTCTTTAATAAAAGAAGGTGTTTTAAAAACCATTCTGTTATGAGAATATGTATGGTTTCCAACTTGGTGTCCAGATTGTACGATATCTTCTCCTAACGATAGGTTTTTCTCTAATTCATTTCCGATTAAAAAGAATGTAGCTTTTGCATTGTATGTATCTAGTAGCGGTAATATTTGTTTTACATTGTTCGTAGGGCCATCATCAAAAGTTAAAGCAATCACTTTTTCATTTGTTTCTACTCGGTTTGTTAAATCTCCAAACAATTGAAAACTTCTTGCGTTCATCAATTTGTATGTTCCAAATAATGCTACAGTAATAATAAATAATGTAACGATTGTAATGATTATTTTCTTCTTCATAAAGCAACCTCACTATACTTTTGGATTGGACTAAAAAGTATTATATCAAACTAAGTAATTTCATGCTTTAAAAAGGATGTGGATGCAAGGGGGAGGAATTTATCATATAATAAAATGCAAAAGGTATATTAGGAGGTGTTTATATGGCGATTATAATTCAATTGCCGGACACTGCAGCGTCTCATGCAAAGCCAAGTATGGAAATGGCGATACTTTGCGTGAGGTAGACAAGTAATATACAATCGCCTAAATGAACTCGTATCATTTTTTATATTTGGCTTTGCACCTTATTGAAATGAACCATAAAAAATAAGGGGCGAGCAGAAATGAAATACGTAAAAGCTAAAACCGTTTTACCAGAAAGTTTAATTACTGAAATTCAAAAGTATATACAAGGTGAAACAATTTACATTCCAAAACAAGAAACGGAACATTATAAATGGGGTACACGATCTGGAGGAAGAAAACAATTAGATGAAAGAAACAAAGCGATTAAAGAATCGTTTAAAAGCGGGATTTCCATTCATCAACTTGCAGAAGAGTATTTTCTTTCCGGAGAAACGATTAAAAAGATTGTGTATTCTAAATGAAAATAAAAGAGTCTAGTTCAAATATTATTTTGAACTAGACTCTTTTTACTTTGCCGGTATTGGATATATAGGATGTGAATGGGCATGATAATAGAAAAAATGATCACAATTGTATCGTATAGAAATGTGAATAGAAATAAAAACGTTATATTACATATTACAGAAAGGTGAACGATTATGAATCATCTAGGGCAAATAACGATAGAACTTTTTGTTGGCTTTTTTGTTTTATTAATTGCTACTAAAATATTAGGGAAAACACAAATATCGCAGCTAACACCTTTTGACTTTATTTCCGCCATTGTAATCGGAGAACTAGTTGGAAACACTGTATATGATCCTGAGGTGAGAGTATGGTCTATTTTATATGCTGTTTTTGTATGGGTAATATTAATTTATACAATAGAAGCAATAACACAAAAATTTAGAAGGACAAGAAAGTTTTTTGAAGGATCCCCTTCTATTATCATTCGTAATGGGCATATTGACAGAGAGCAATTAAAATCGAATCATTTGGATATTAACCAATTACAACAAATGCTGAGGCAACAAAAAGATATATTTTCAATCCGAGAAGTTGAGTATATGATATTGGAACCTAACGGAAACATAAGCGTATTGAAAAAAAGTAAATATGAATTTCCCACTATAAATGACTTGAATTTAAAACATAAGCCTGTTTACTTACCTATTTCATTAATTAGCGATGGGAAAGTAGTTAAGGATAATTTGAGGGAAGCAGGTTTTGATGAAGGATGGCTTTATAAACAAATAAAGAAAAAAGGAATTACTAAATTTGAAGACGTATTATATGCAGAATGGAAAACAGATGATGGTTTCTTTTGTCAGGAAATGAAGCAGTAGAATATAATCGATGTATGTAATATTCGTTTCTAAGTTATCTTTTACATATCAAAAAGCTGAATCATTGTATACAATAAGACTAGATCAACAATTTGTATGGAGTGATAAAGATGGAAGCTTTTATTAGAAGTGATCAATACAATTTTATAAAATCACAAGCTTATATTTTAGCAAATGGGCACGCAACGGCAAATGATAGAGGTGTCATTCAAGCGTTAAAATCACTAGCGATTGAAAAGATAATACATGTATTTGAGAATTTAACGGATGAACAGAAAGAGTTAATTGATACGGTATTAACAGTTCAAAATAGAGAAGATGCAGAATCGTTTTTAACGAAAATAAATCCGTATGTAATTCCATTTCAGGAAGTTACAGCGCAAACATTAAAAAAATTATTTCCTAAAGCGAAAAAATTAAAACTTCCTGATATGGAAGAACTGGACATGAAAGAATTATCTTATTTAAGCTGGATTGATAAAGGGTCAAGCAGGAAATTTATTATAGCGAAAAATGATAAAAATAAGTTTGTTGGTCTGCAAGGAACGTTCCAAAGTTTAAATAAAAAGAGCATTTGTTCATTATGTCATGGACATGAAGAAGTAGGGATGTTTTTAGTTGAAATTAAAGGTGATGTACAAGGAACTTTCGTTAAAAAGGGAAACTATATTTGTAAAGATGGTGTAGCTTGTAATCAGAATATGAAATCTCTTGATAAATTGAACGATTTTATTGAACGCTTGAAGAAATAAAGTGAAACTTTAATCAGTGGCGGGTTGTTCATCCCACACTGATTATTAGCCCACACGAATGACTCCCGCCTAAATTCTTCATTTCAGCCGAATTTTGAGGTGGGAGTCCTACTGTCCGCAAATAGCGAGATCAATAGAAAACCTCTAGTACTTAAACTGGAGGTTTTACTTTTTAGAAGATAATTTACAAAAATATAAATAAGTTGAAGAAAATGCATTTTCACACTGCCATTTCATAAATATTCTTGATTTTTAAACTTCACCTTTATATCACAGATAGATATTTAGTTAGTGATTGGAGAACAGCCTATGTACAACTTTATCAATATGAAGTTTATGAAAAAGAACATTCAATTCAATCTGTATATTGGAGTGGTTATATACGAAATAATATGATTCAACGTTAGAGTATATAATTAACAAAAACAGTTTATAGACAGCGAATATGTAATGGAGAATCGCGTTATAATGATGTGAGAACTACTATTAACTTGTCATAATGAGTACAGCGAGTAATATGGTTAAATCATAGATTACATAGTATTCCATACTTATTTTATCGAAAGGAGTATATATCCCAACTTTACTTGATTTTGGTATAAGAAAAATATTTTAAGATCGTATAGAGAGGGATATAGGAATTTTTTTCTCAACATATGAAAATAGTTTTTTGCTTGCGATTTCTTTTATTAAGAGTGTATTATTTATATATAGGGAATCGTTTGGGGTATTTAAATTTGAAAGTTTTTCAAAGTCATGCTGAAAGAAAAGAACCTATTTTAAAATGAAAAAATTGTACAAAAGTGATTTTCTAAAATAATAATAAATTAAAAATTTTGATTTATTTGTATGGGTTTGTCTTAATTATATGTAAAATTCATGGGAAAGATAATGAAGAATAGGTATTATTAGATATATAGTCGATTTAATCCGACTTATCGTATATAAATAGGGGGAATATTTTGAAAATCGCTACTTATAATTGTGGAATAGAATTATTATTAAACATGATAGGAGGAAAATGGAAAACATTAATTATGTATTACTTAATTAACAAAAGAAAACGTTTTAGTGAATTGAAAAGTTTACTTCCTGGAATTACCTCGAAAATGTTAACCAAGCAATTAAGAGAATTAGAAAGAGATGGATTGATTAAAAGAGAGATATATCATCAAGTACCACTAAAAGTGGAATATTCCCTTACTGCTAAAGGAATGGAACTAGAAGAGATTTTACTCCAAATGTGTGAAGTTGGAACAAGATATCTTGATCATGAAGACAGTTGTCAAAAGGCTGTGCAGTTAGTTTGATAATTAGAGTTAAACCCTATAAAGTAGATTTTTACAGTATCTACTTTATAGGGTTTAATTTTACTTAAAATTAACATTTCACTCTAATATAAAAATTAAGCGGTATATGTAAGGGTACCGCTTATACTTAAAGTTCATCTATTGTCTTAATCACCCTGCAAGGATTTCCTACTGCTACAACATTAGCTGGAATATCCTTCGTTACTACACTTCCAGAGCCAATAATACTGTTTTCACCGATAGAAACGCCCATATTTATTACTGTATTTCCTCCTACCCAAACATTATCAGCGATATTTACAGGTGCAGCTATTTCATAACCTTCTAGTCTAGCTTGGGGTTCTTTTACATGATTTACAGCATAAATTTGTACCCTTGGTCCTAGCCACACATTATTTCCAATGGTCACTTTACCACAATCTAAAATAATACAATCAAAGTTTGCAAAGAAATTATTACCTACCTCGATGTTATATCCAAATTCGCAACGGAAGTTGGGCTCTACGAATGTATTTGAACCGCGCTTTCTGAATAGTTTTGTAAGTAACATATCACGATAATCACGGTCAGTATCCGTAGTTACATTATATAATCGTGCAAGTTTTTTAGCGTGTTCTCTTGCTGTTACTAACTCATTGTCAAATCCACAATAAATTTCTCCAAGTTGCATCTTTTCTTTTACGTTCATTAAATAATCTCCTTTTCTGTCTCCATAAATTTTTTGTTGATAATTATGTTCGAATAGTTTTTTCTATTCATCTCCTACCTAATCTTGAGTAGAAGCTTATACTCATACGTGCTAAATTAAACTTTATTGTTATTTACATTGACAACAGAGTTTAAATTTATGAGCAACATATGACAAATTAATTATATTTAAAGATTCAGAAAAGTCAAATGTTTTTAAGGTATGCGCAAATAGTACTTATTTTAAGATGAATGCGAAAACCAATACGAATATAAGATGATGAAAAAGCTCGTATAAGTTTTTGAATTAGGCTATTTTAGAGGCAGTTATATAGCTGTTTAGTTAACAGAAAGAAGATCATCTTCTAGTTTTTTTTCAATGTGATTTTTACCCCATTCACACATATTATCTAGTACTTTAGTTAAAGACGTTCCATACTCACTCAAAGAGTACTCTACTTTTGGCGGAATCTGAGTATAAACAGTTCGATCGATAATTCCATCAGCTTCTAATTCTCTTAATTGCTGTGTAAGCATTTTTTGAGTAATACTAGGCATAGCTCGCTTAATCTCACTAGTTCTTTTTTTTCCATCAAGCAAAATACATAATATTACTACTTTCCATTTACCACCTACAACGTCAAGAGTTACTTCGATAGGGAAGTTATATGTTTTCATTGCATATTCTCCTTTCAAGGATAAGGCTAAACACAAAAAGAATGCGGTTTCATTAATTTTAAAAAATTTAGATTATTTCAAGCTGTTTAGTACTGAAATCTAGTTTTAGCTCCTTTCTCTTATGTGGGAACTTCAAAGTACCTATGAAACTTAAAAGTGCCTATGGAACTTAAAAGTGCGTACTTTAAATATTGCTATATGTAGTAGATAATGTCAATGTTACCAAAATATAAAAGGATTATTTTACGAATGTGAAGTTAATCTTTTGAGGGGGAGTATATTTATGAAAACACTTGTAGTCATTGCACATCCAAATATTGAGAAATCTCGTATTAATAAACGTTGGTTAGAAGAATTAAAAAAATACCCGGAAGATTTTACAATACATGAACTATATAAAGAGTACCCAGATTGGAACTTTGACATTGAGCGTGAGCAAAAATTGTTAGTAGAGCATGACCGTTATATTTTTCAATTCCCATTCTACTGGTATAGTTCGCCGCCATTATTAAAGAAATGGTTTGATGATATTTTGACATATGGATTTGCATATGGGTCAACAGGAGATAAGCTTCTTGGCAAAGAATTTGGATTAGCCATTTCAGCTGGTGTGATAGAACAAGAATATCGAGCTGGTGAGGCAAATGAGTACACATTAAGTGAATTGTTAAGACCATATCAAGCGTCTTGTCTGTATACTGGTATGAAATTTCTTCCTACATTTGCCCTTTATGGTGTAGATTATAATTTATCTGATGAGAAATTAGAGGAAAGTGCAGCCAATTATATAAAGCATATTGAAAAACTTAGCAAGGTTAAAGCGATGGATATTTAATTGGATTTATTCTTCTGTTGGAAATCATAGAATATTTTAGAGCCCTATAGAATGGGGCTCTTTTTTGTATTATATATGTCATCAGTTAATTACTTATAGTGCAATGCTTATTAATAGTAACTTTGTATACAATGGGGTACTCTGATACAAAAAAGTGCCTACTTCACAATATTTTCAGTAAATATATAATAAAAATTGAATCTTAAGAAATTTTAATTTTAAGAAATTTCGTTTTAGATTTAGGCAGCTTAGATAAATAGGAGGGATAAGGAAAGAGAATTATAGAAACCGATATTATTGATGGTATTAGTGAATGAGTATGTAATGGAGATTAAATGGGAATTTTCGTTTTATTGAATATGAAAGTACTTAATTAAGAGAGGTGATTCTTTGCAGATTCAACTAAATACCGTAGAAAATAAATGTAAAGATGAGCAATATGAGACACCATTAATTACTGGTGTAAAGAATTACATAGAGGATAATTTTCTACAAATGCATACTCCTGGCCATATAAAGGGCAGGGGCTTGGATGAGGAATTTACAACATATTTTGGGAAGAACACTTTAGATTTTGATTTAGTAGGAATACCACCATTAGATTATTTGCGCCATCCGACTGGAATTATTCATGAGGCGCAGAAGCTAGCTGCAAAAGCCTTTGGGGCTGACTATACGATTTTTAGTGTTCAAGGTACTAGTAGTGCTAATGTAGTTATGATTATGAGCATTTGTAATCCTGGAGATAAGATTATTGTACCTAGAAATGTTCATGCTTCTATCGTTAGTGGACTTATACTATCCGGTGCAGTACCAATCTTTATATCTCCTGAAATTGATCCTGTATATGGAGTTTGTCATGGGATTAGTCGAGAAAACATTCAAAAAACTTTAGATGAGCACCCGGACGTAAAGGGTGTATGTATAATAAATCCTACTTATTATGGTGTTGTAACAGACTTGAAACAAATAATAGATTATGTTCATTCGAAAGGAATCCCTGTAATAGTTGACGAGGCTCAGGGGTCACATGTTCATTTTCATTCTGATTTACCAATGTCTGCAATGCAAGCTGGTGCGGATATTGCCTCGTCTAGTATGCATAAAATGGGTGGTTCATTTACTCAAACAAGTGTGATTAATGTTCGAGAGGGGCTAGTAAGTTTAGACAGAGTTAAAGAGAATTTCTCTCTAATTACTACTACTAGTGCAAATTATATATTAATGGCTTCCTTAGATGCTGCTCGCAAACAATTGGCCGTAAATGGAGAGAAATTATTAGGGCGTGCAATAGCATTATCTCGTAAAGCTAGAAATGAAATTGATCAAATGTATGGCCTTTCTTGTTTAAAACCAGAAGATTTGAATCATTCGAGCTCTAGTTTTGCTTTAGATGAGACAAAGCTTTGTATAAACGTTACGAATTGGGGTGTAACAGGAAGAGAAGTAGAAAATATTTTGCGAGATGAATACCGCATAGAAGTTGAGCTTTCCGATGTGAATAATATCCTATTTATTATTACAATTGGGCATGATGAATCGGATATTGATAAACTAGTACAAGCGTTAGGTTCGTTGTCTAGGAGATTCAACAATGGAGAAATACAATCAGATACAAAACAATTTGCAAGAAGTCAGTGGTCTATGAACGTACTAACACCCCCTCAATTAGCTGTTACACCAAGAGAAGCATATTTTTCAAAGGTAAAATATGTGGAGTTAGATCAATCGATTGGGCGAGTGGCTGCTGAGTCAGTCCTTGTTACACCTCCGGGTATACCTGTTCTTTTACCAGGAGAGATAATTACAAAAGATATTACAGACTACCTTAATTATTGTCTCGAATTAGGACTCTCTGTACAAAGTAGTAATGGCTTACATGCCATTAAAGTAATTGATGATAAATAAACTATACTTATTTGAAAATTAGGAGGAATTTACTATGGAATTTCAAAAACAATTTGACACAATTATAGAAAATCATATCAACTCGCTTCAAAAAGATTATTTACTGGTACTTCAGGAGAGATTTAAAAGTGAAGGATTAGCAATGATGAATGACATGCTACCTAAACCTTTAATTGCAGCTATGTCTGCTGAAGCGAAATATCTTCTTTCAGAAAATGCAAAACGTCGTGATATTACTATTGAAGCTACAGGAAATACACCTCGTAATTTTAATGTAGTAAATCGTGACAGTATTTCTGAAAAAGGAAAGATAATTCCAGCATTTTTTAGGTCTGAAGTGATTATAAACTTTTTAACATTTTTAAATAATAATGAACCAGTACATCGTATTCCATATACGCCAGAAGAATTTATTATTAATAATCAGCAAAAAACAGGTGATACTCATGGTTGGCATTGGGATGACTACACTTTTGCTTTAATTTGGGTAATTGAAGCACCTAAAGAAGGGGAAGGTGCTATTGTTGAATATATTCCTAATACCGTATGGGATAAAGAAAATCCTGAAACAGGATTAAAAGTCGTACTTGAAAATCGTGAAATTCAAAATATATATGTTCCTCAAGACCATTGTTACTTTATGAAAGCTGGTACTACATTGCATAGGGTAACACCTTTAGAAAATGATTCTCGTCGTACTGTTGTGGTCTTTAGTTATGCATCTGAAGAAGATTTAACTAAAAATATTTCTCATGAGACTATGGGAGCGATCTATGAAGATAATAAGGAGTTAGTTGAGGTTTAAGTTTTGGATTTTAAAGAATTAAAACATACTGATGTACGTAGGAAAATAGATTGATTGATTTTATATTGTTTTAATTAAACTTATCAGGTTTCTGATAAGTTTAATTAATCTCTAAACACGCTATATATGGGGGAAATCATGAGTTCGGAAAGAGCAACTGTAACTTCGAGTATAGACAATAAAATTCATAAACCCAATGAAAATCCTACAGGCACATTAAAGAGAACATTAGAAACAAGACACCTGACTATGATTGCTATAGGCGGATCAATTGGAACAGGATTATTCGTTTCTAGTGGTACATCTATTCAAACGGCTGGACCAGGTGGAGCTTTAATAGCCTATATATTAATAGGGATAATGGTGTATTTAATTATGATGAGTTTGGGTGAATTAGCTACATTCTTACCTGATTCAGGTTCATTTAGTACATATGCTACTAAATTTGTAGATCCCGCACTTGGTTTTGCTCTTGGATGGAATTATTGGTATACATGGGCTATTACAATAGCAGTTGAACTGTCTGCCGCTGCTATCATAATGAAATTTTGGTTCCCATCTGTTCCAGGAATTATATGGAGTGCTATTTTCTTAACCGTAATTGTATTACTTAATTACTTTTCTACAAAGTCATTTGGAGAAGTTGAGTTCTGGTTTTCTTTAGTTAAAGTAATTACAATTATAATTTTTTTGTTAGTGGGATTATTTACTATTTTTGGGATCTTAGGTGGAGAATTTGTAGGTTATAAAAATTTCACTATAGAGGAAGCATCTTTTCCATCTAACAGTCTCAGTATCCTCTCCGTTTTTATGATTGCAGGATTTTCTTTTCAAGGAACAGAATTAATTGGAGTTGCAGCTGGAGAAAGCAAGAATCCTAAAAAGAATGTACCCAAGGCTATAAAACAGGTGTTTTGGAGAATTCTACTTTTTTATATTTGTTCTATATTAATTATTGGATTGCTTATTCCATATACAAACCCTTATTTGATGAATAATAATATTGAGAATATCTCAATGAGTCCTTTCACAATAGTCTTTGAAAAGGCTGGTCTTGCATTTGCAGCATCGGTGATGAACGCTGTAATATTAACATCTATTTTATCAGCTGCAAATTCGGGAATGTATGCGTCTACTCGTATGCTTTGGTCCTTAGCTAAAGAGGGAAAAGCACCAAAATCACTTTTGAAGTTAAATAAAAATGGTATACCAGTAAATGCGTTAATTATAACTTCTCTAGTGGGTATGCTCGCTTTTCTATCTTCATTTTTGGGCGAAGGAGTGGTATTTATGTGGTTGCTAAATTCCTCAGGGTTATCAGGTTTTTTATCATGGATCGGCATTGCGTTATGTCATTATAGATTCCGAAAAGCATATATGGCACAAGGGAAAGATATTAGCAATCTTCCTTATAAAGCTAAGTGGTTTCCATTTTCCCCTATTATTTCAATTATATTATGTATGATTATTATAGTAGGTCAAGAGTATAATGCTATTCTCAAAATGGAGATTTCATGGATTAATCTTTGTATGACGTATAGTAGTGTGGTTATATTTTTTATTATTTGGTTTGGTTACAAGCTAAAATATAAAACTAAATTGATTGATCTTAAGAATTGTGAATTAAAATAGGTTTAATTTCTTATAAGCAAATTTATTTAGGTGTAGCAAAAAATACAATTAGGAGGAATTTTATTATGTTATTAATTGGAACAGAAGTAAAACCGTTTAAAGCAGAGGCGTACTATAATAGTCAATTTATAGAGGTTACTGAGGAAAACTTAAAAGGTAAGTGGAGTGTAGTTTGTTTCTACCCAGCAGACTTCACATTCGTTTGCCCCACTGAACTCGAAGATTTACAAAACCAATACGCAACTCTAAAAGAATTAGGCGTTGAAGTATACTCTGTATCTACAGATACCCACTTTACACATAAAGCATGGCACGATAACTCAGAAACTATTGGAAAAATTGAATACATTATGATTGGTGATCCAACTCGTACAATCACTAGTAACTTCAACGTTTTAATTGAAGAAGAAGGTCTTGCTGCTCGGGGTACATTTATCATCGATCCAGATGGTGTTATCCAATCTATGGAGATCAATGCAGACGGTATTGGTCGTGATGCAAGCGTCCTTGTTAACAAAATTAAAGCAGCTCAATACGTACATAACAACCCAGGTGAAGTTTGCCCAGCTAAATGGAAAGAGGGTTCTGCAACACTTAAACCAAGCCTTGACCTTGTAGGAAAAATATAAGAAGTACAATCAAAATAATATTAGATGCAGATATAAAAACACAAATATCCCAATACATACAATTAATGGATAACGATATTTCCCTTAAAGTTAGCGAAGGAGAAGATAACGTTTCTAAAGATTAAAAGCTGTAGCTGTATTTAAAGAACGTCTCAACAGCAATCGTACTTTTTTCAAAGATAAAAATGCATCGTACTTAAAAGGTACGATGCATTTTTATTATTTTTTTTGCCAATTTTCTTTTATAAAGTCTTCACGGCCAGATTCTTTTTGCTCAGTAGCATATTTTTCTGGGTTCTTTTTATAGAAATGTTGATGGTATTCTTCAGCCTCATAAAAAGGTGCAGCCAGGCGAATTTCAGTTACGATTGGCTCTTTAAACACACCGCTTTCTGCAAGAGCTTGTTTTGATTTTTCAGCAAGCTCTTTTTGCGTTTCATTATGATAAAAAATAGCAGTGCGATAAGATGGACCGCGGTCAAAGAATTGTCCGCCATCATCAGTTGGATCGATTTGTGGCCAATATAAATCTAGTAATTTTTCATATGGAAAAATAGAAGGATCGAATGTAATTTGTACAACTTCTAAATGACCAGATGTACCAGCTTTTACTTGTTCATATGTTGGGTTTTCTACATGACCACCTGTATAGCCAGAAAGTACTTTATGAATACCAGGAAGTTCATCAAATGGCTTTACCATGCACCAAAAGCAACCGCCTGCGAAGGTTGCGAGTTCGTATGTTTTTTCGGACATTGTTGTAATCCTCCTAAATATATATGTTTTCTATAGTATTATACAATCTTTTTTATTACGCAATAAAAAAGATTTAGAAGTAAAGAAAAATTGAAATATATTTCTTTATAAAGTCTTTAAAATTCCTTCAAAGTTTCTTTTTTTCTGAGTGTTATGATGTAAATCGAAGTGAATATGTGAAGTGATAGGCAATGAATCCACGTATGAAAATTAATAGTTTACAACAAAAAATGAAAGAGAGACTAATATGAAAAAGGAATTTATACAAAGCGATTTAAGAAATATATTGATTGCGGCATGCTTATTATTAGGTTTGGTTATCTTTGGATATTTTTTAATAAATAATTACCCAGGTACAAATGAAAAAAAGAAGTTAACAGATGCAACATCTACTTCAGAATCAATTACATCTATTGCTAATTCAGATGCCAAAAAAAGGGTTACAAAAACTTTTAATATTACGGCGAAAGTAGCAAGTTTAGATTTGGGAGATGGGAAAAAGGTAGATGCATGGACCTTTGATGGAACATCACCGGGTACTCAAATTCGAGTTAAACAAGGTGAACGTATTGTTGTAAATTTGAAAAATGAATTGCCAGAACCAGTTACAATCCATTGGCACGGATTAGATGTTCCTGCGGCGGTAGACGGTGTTCCAGGTGTTACGCAAAATGCTATAAAACCAGGTGAAACATATACATACGCATTTAATGCTGATCAGGTGGGGACATATTGGTATCATTCACATCAAAAAAGTGCAATACAAACGGAGCGGGGACTATTTGGAACCATTGTTATTGAACCGAATAAACCAGCTGTAAAATATAAAAAGGATTATACAGTGGCGATCCATGAATGGAAAACAGGAGCCATAAAAACCCGTAAGCATAATGGCGAACAAGATAAAGATTGGGATAGCTACCCTAGCAATCATATTCGAAATGAAAAGGCGCAAACTTTAGAAGGCCCGTTAATGATGCCAAGTAATGATCAACTCAAAGATTTATCTGATGGAGATGATTATGATGTATTTACATTAAATGATACAAGTGAGGGACTACGATTGGATGCAAAACCAGGTGAAACAGTACGCCTTCGCTTAATTAATGCTGGGAATAATACGCATTTAATGACGTTAGTTGGGGCGCCATTTCAAATTATCGCATTAGATGGTCGTGATATAAAAGGTGGGGACGAGCTAGATAAAGCAATTCTTCCGATGGGAGCTGCACAACGTTATGACCTTGTTTTTAAAATGCCAGAAACAACGAGTGTAAAACTTATTAATGTGGATCCATCTAAGAAAATGAATCGAATGTTAACGGCGACTATTGGAAACGGTTCTTTGCCGAAAAAACCTATTGATATAAAGAGTTATCCATGGTTTGATTTTACGAAATATGGAGAAAAAGAAGTTGGCAAGTTTACGATAGATTCAAAGTTTACAAAGGTCTATGATATGGATTTGGCAGAAGGTGTGAAAGATGTAAATGGACAAGAAAAATGGGTGTATACGATTAATGGAAAGACATCACCTGATATTCCACCCATTAAAGTAGAGAAAGGGGATAAAGTTAAGATTCGCTTTAAAAATAAGGGAGAAGAAATTCATCCAATGCATTTGCATGGACATACATTCCAAGTTATTTCTAAAAATGGTAAACCAATGGAGGGAAGTCCGATTTATTTAGATACAGTTAATGTTTTTCCAGGAGAAGAATATGAAATTGCTTTAGAGGCAAATAATAGTGGACTATGGATGGTTCATTGTCATCATCTCGTTCATGCGGAAAAAGGAATGCATACGATGATGAATTATGAGGGGGTAACTACTCCATTTTCTACCGGAGATCACTCTGGTAATCATCCAGAATAATAATACGGAGGTTTTCATGCTTTATAGAATGATAGTATTTATTTTAACAAGTGTAAGTATATTTTTATTTTCTCATAGTAGTGTATTTGCTCATACAAGTGTTGTAGGAACCACCCCTAAAGAGGGGGAGGTTCTTACAGTACAACCGGAACAGATTATTCTTGAATTTAGTGAACCAGTTACAGGAAATGTAGTCAATATTGAACTGCTAGATCAAAGTGCAACGAGAGTACAAGTATCAAAGGTTGGCATATTAGATGAACCAACAAAAATAAAAGTGGAAATACCAAAATTAAACAATGGTACATACACAGTAAGGTGGTCTATGATATCTGCAGACGGACATCCGAGTGAAGGAGGCTATACCTTTTCAATTGGAGAAGAAGTACAAACAAATACTGTGGTAGAGGGGAATGCGAGTGCGAGAAGCTCAGTATTTTCAGAAGTTATGATAGTAACCCTCCGCTATATTGTAGAAGGATTGATTTTAATTGGAGCTGGGGTAAAATGGCTCGATATGTTTGTAAAACGTTATAGATTACCTTCCATATTGCAAAGAATGAAGAATATGAAAAAGATTTTCTTCTCTATACTTGTAGTAGGATTAATAGCCGAATTAATAGTATATAAGTCAATTATTCCGAAAGGAAGTTTACTTATTCATTCGCCATTTTCAGTTATTATTATGATTCAACTGCTATTATTAGTTCTTATGTCTTTACAGCATATGGAGAACGAATGGTATGCGCTAATTTGGGGATTTTTTGTTGCGAGTTTTTCTTTCACAGGTCATGTATGGATTACTAATCCAAATTGGGCAGCAGTTATAATTAGAATGATCCACGTTATGAGTATTGCGGTGTGGCTAGGAGCACTTATTTATTTAGCTCTTGTTATAGCGTGGACAACATTATACAAAATTACATTTGATCAAAAGCGTTTCCGTAAACATTTTAGTATTATTGCTGGTACATCATTTATTCTAGCATTTCTTTCTGGGGAATTAATTGTGTTTTTACAGACGAGGAATTGGGTGTTTTTTAATTTCAATTCAATATGGACGAACCTTTTAAATCTAAAGATTTTTACTGTATGTATAATTACAATTGTAGCATGGAGACAAACGAAAATATGGGGTAACGATATCGGAACAGTTAATCGCCGTTTATTGCTCTTAGAAATTGTTCTAGCTATACTCGTATTATTAGCTGGTATTTGGATGAGTCAAGTTTCGTTTCCGGTGAATTCTGTAACAAGCTAAAATTATAATGTTCATAGGAGTTCTGTAATGTCAATCCGTATTAGATTGCTGTTGTCGTATATTGCGATGGTAATTATTCCAATCGTTTTTTGCGGTATAGCAGTTATGTTAATTAGTGTTACTTTATTTGGTGATATTCGTATTGCAAAAGCAATCATTGGTCTTAATCAAAATAGTCATTCTCTCATTGATAAAGAGCAGGAGGGGGCTATTCGTACAAAAGAAGATGAAGATGATATTTTTAGTAGGTTGAAAATTCTTTCATCGTATGCTCCAGATAAATTGGAGGATATAAATTTTTTAAAGGAAACTGATAAAGAATTAAACGATAATCAAGCAGGATTACTAATTCGAAAAAATGATGAGCTTACATATGCATCTCCATATTTTAATATTTCTTCGTTTGATAAATATCTACCCGCATTTGAAACTGAAGGACAAAGAAAAGGAATGGCTGTGAAAATAGAGGGTAATTCTTTTTACTATAAGCAGTTTGATTACTACGATGCAGAGAGAGAGAAGGTTAGTATTTTTGTATTTGAGTATGTAAACCCTTTAGAAGAATTGATTAGAGAATTTTTCCCTTATTTCGTATTCTCTTTAATACTGGGGTTAATTATTACGAATGGAATATTAACATATTTTATATCACGGAGTATTATTAAACCATTGCATTCATTAAAGCAGGCAACGGAAAGAATTCAAAAGGGTGATTTAGAATTTCAAGTAAAGCCACTTGCGAAAGATGAAATAGGTGAATTAAGTTTATCGTTTGAAGAGATGCGTGGCAGGTTGAAGGAATCGGTCGAGTTGCAAATGCAATATGAAAAAAATCGTAAAGAGTTGCTTTCAAATATTTCTCATGATTTACGGACGCCAATTACGGCTATTAAAGGTTATGTACAAGGAATTAAAGAGGGTATCGCTCGAACTCCCGAACAATTAGATAAATATTTAACGATTATTTATCATAAAGTGTTTGATATGGATCAATTAATTGACGAGCTTTTTCTCTTTTCAAAACTTGATTTAAAAGAGGAACCGTTTCAATTTGAAGAGGTTGAAATTAATCAATACTTATCTGATTGTATAGAAGAACTACAGCTTGAATTACAAGATAAGGGAATTGCAGTGAGATGGGATGCTCAAAAGGATACTTCTATTTTGGTAAAAGGTGATCGTGAAAAATTACGTCGTGTTATTACAAATATCATTTGGAATAGTGTGAAGTATATGGATAAAGAAGAAGGATATATCGGAATTCGTATGACTGAATCTATTGATTATGTAACGA
The DNA here is from genome assembly GCF_008923725.1 of Bacillus sp. CH140a_4T. Lineage (GTDB taxonomy): Bacteria > Bacillota > Bacilli > Bacillales > Bacillaceae_G > Bacillus_A. Next base: position 740,206 of record NZ_WBPF01000021.1, on the reverse strand, counting down.
TTTACATAAAAGATAATGGGATAGGAATAGAAGAGAAGGCGTTACCTCATATATTTGAAAGGTTTTATCGTGCAGATCATTCTAGAAATTCTAAAACGGGTGGAAGCGGACTTGGTTTGTCAATTGCACATCAGATTATCACACAACATGGTGGTGATATTTGGGTAGAAAGCAAAAAAGGTAAAGGAACGACGCTTTCATTTACATTACAAAAAATCAATTAGAAAAAGGAGAGCATCTTGAAAAGAATTTTAATTATTGAAGATGAAGTTATTATAGCAGAGTTAGAAAAGGATTATTTAGAGGTTGCTGGGTATACAGTAGATATTGATTACTCTGGCGAAAAAGGTTTACAAAGAATTCTTATAGAGGATTATGATTTGTTAATTTTAGACATAATGTTACCGGGAATAGATGGATATGAAATTTGTAAACAAGTTCGATTGAAAAAGGACATACCAATACTTATGGTGTCCGCAAAACAAGAGGAAATCGATAAAATTAAAGGGTTAGGTTTTGGAGCAGATGATTATATTATAAAACCGTTTAGCCCGAGTGAAATGGTGGCACGTGTAAATGCTCATTTAGCTCGATATGATCGTTTAACAGGAAAACGAGAACAAATAAAGGATGAAATCCGTATTCGAGGATTGTTTATTGATAAATCGGCTCGACGTGTATTTGTAAATGGAACTGAGGTCATGCTAACAGGAAAAGAATTTGATTTATTAACTTGTATGGCAGAACATCCAAATCAAGTATTTAGTAAAGATCGTCTCTTTGAAACTGTATGGGGGATGGATGTAATTGGTGATGCAGCAACGGTTGCTGTACATGTGAAAAATATTCGTCAAAAAATTGAACTCGATCCATTCGATAAATCATATATTGAAACAATTTGGGGAGTAGGATATCGTTTTACACAGTGAAAAAGGCCAGCAAAAATGCTGGCTTTTTTTTTGTAAGTAGATTAAGAAATTACAAACAAGATCCCCCGCTCACATCAATTAATTGTCCAGTAACCCAGCGGCTGTCTGGAGAAGCGAGAAATGCTGCGGTATCGGCAATATCTTCTACTTCACCTAAGCGATTAAAAGCGGAGATGGTAGTAGCGTACTGTTTCATCATTGGGTCGCTCAAGAGTTCTGCATTCATATCTGTTTTAATAAATCCAGGAAGTATTGCATTAACTGTTATTCCCCGTGCTCCGAGCTGTTTTGCTAGCGTGAAAGTCATTGTATTAATAGCACCTTTCGTCATACTATAGGCAACGAAATCAGGTAAGGAAATGCGAGTGGCAGCGGATGAAATATTAATAATTCGGCTATTGTCACGTAAACGAGATATAGCTTGTTGGGTGATAAAGAATGGTGCTTTTGCATTAACTGAAACCATTCTATCAAAAAATTGTTCAGTCGTTTCTTCAATAAAAGCACCAGGACCAATTCCAGCGTTGTTTATTAAAATATCAAATTTAGTACTACCAGTTCTTTTTTGTAATTCGCTATCTAAAGAACTATAAAGGGTTTCTACACCATGTAAAGATTCAAGATTTGCACAGATAGAAAAAGCAGATCCGCCATTTGATTGAATTTCATACACCGTTTCTTCAGCATCTTCTTTTCGATTTCCATAATGGATAGCAACTAATGCACCGTCGTTTGCTAAACGTTTTGCAATAGCACGTCCAATTCCTCGGCTTGCTCCTGTAACTAATGCCACTTTTCCTTTTAACATAGTTTTCTCATCTCCTCATAAAATTTTATATGTTATTAAGTTGTTTTTCTTTATGTAGTAATGCGAACATACTTAAGTAATATATGAGTATGTGTAAGAAGTTCATTCCGATTTTGTATTGAGAAAAAATAAATAGACTTCTCTTAAATTGATTGAATTTTATTTTTTTTAGAAAAACATGTTGACAATGAAAAGAACAACGTCCTATAATACGTTTAACAAATAAAAGTGAATTAAGAATTTTCTAACTTCATATATTACATATGCAAAGAAGAGGAAAGTAGATGGTTATGATCGTTTCAGAGAGCTACTCCTAGGCTGTGAGAGTAGTAACAATCGAATCATTGAAGATCACCTCGGAGCATCGCTTGCGAAAGGGAAACTGAGTAGAGGGCGACGGCATCGTCTCCGGTAAAAGGATGGGGGTCTAATTGGACCTACAAAGCTTATATTTCGCGAGAAGTATAAGGAAGCTGAGTGGTACCGCGAAACTCTCGCCTCAGCAATCAAAGCTACTAAATTGTAGTAGTTGATTGCTGAGGCGAGAGTTTTTATTTTAAAAAATAGAATAAGGGAATGCGTAGAAGAGGAGAGTAAATGATAAAAATTGTTTCAGAGAGCCGCCTAGAAGCTGTGAGGGTGGTAACAATTTAATCATTGAAGATCACCTTGGAGCACTACTTTTGAAACTAGTAAAAAGTAGCGGAGTTGTTTCCGATAGAAAAAACAAAAGTCTAATTGGACTTGCAGAGCTTATATTTCGTGAGAAGTGTAAGGAAGCTGAGTGGTACCGCGATTCCCTCGTCTCAGCAATGGGTTGCTACAAGTATGTAAGTAATCGATTGTTGAGACGAGTATATTTTTAATATCTATATACTGAATATTCTGTTAAAAATACTCATCTCAGCAATCGATATAGAAATAGATTGCAAAAATAGAGAGAAAAAAGAGGAGCGATGTGAGATGGGAAACCAGTACATTTATATGAATGGGGAATTTGTAGAAAAAGAAAAGGCAGTTGTTTCAGTATATGATCACGGTTTTTTATACGGAGACGGTGTATTTGAAGGTATTCGTAGTTACGGTGGAAATGTATTTTGTTTAAAAGAACATGTAAAACGATTATATGAATCAGCAAAATCTATTTTACTTACAATCCCGCTGGCGGTTGAAGAAATGGAAGAAGCAGTTTTACAAACGTTGCAAAAAAATGAGTATGCGGATGCCTACATTCGGTTAATTGTTTCACGAGGAAAAGGTGATTTAGGGCTCGATCCTAGAAGTTGTGTGAAACCGAGCGTTATTATCATTGCAGAACAATTAAAGTTATTCCCGCAGGAATTTTACGATAATGGATTAAGTGTTGTATCTGTTGCATCAAGACGCAACACGCCAGATGCATTGGACCCACGCATTAAGTCAATGAACTACTTAAATAACGTACTTGTAAAAATTGAAGCGGCGCAAGCAGGAGTGCTAGAGGCCCTTATGTTAAATCAACAAGGATATGTTTGTGAAGGATCTGGAGATAATGTTTTCGTTGTGAAAGATGGAAAGGTGTTAACACCTCCTTCTTATTTAGGAGCATTAGAAGGTATTACGAGAAATAGTGTTATTGAGCTATGTGAGCGACTTCATATTCCGTGTGAGGAAAGGCCCTTTACTCGCCATGACGTATATGTAGCAGATGAAGTGTTTTTAACAGGAACGGCAGCAGAATTAATTCCAGTTGTAAAAGTTGATTCAAGAGAAATTGGAGATGGAAAACCAGGAAGTGTAACGAAACAATTAACAGAGGAATTTAAAAAGTTAACGAGAGAAAGAGGAGTACGTGTTCCAGGACTGGCGGAAAGCTTACTGTAGGTAGGGAGAGGAGTTAATTAAAATGGAGCAGCAGTATACAACACGTGAGAAATTACAGTGTGAAGAAGTGACGGGTGCCGGACACGTTATTCAATGCTTGAAGAATTTAGGTGTAACGACTGTTTTTGGTTATCCGGGTGGAGCGATTTTGCCAGTATACGATGCGTTATACGGAAGTGGTTTGAAGCACGTTTTAACTCGTCATGAACAAGCTGCCATTCATGCGGCAGAAGGATATGCGAGAGCTTCTGGAAAGGTTGGGGTAGTCTTTGCTACCTCTGGCCCAGGGGCGACAAATTTAGTTACGGGTTTAGCAGATGCTTATATGGATTCGATTCCTTTAGTTGTCATTACAGGGCAAGTTGCAAAGCCCTTAATTGGGAAAGATGGATTTCAAGAAGCAGATGTTGTCGGGATTACAGTACCTGTTACGAAGCATAATTACCAAGTTCGTGATGTGAATCATTTATCACGCATTGTACAAGAAGCTTTTTACATCGCCGAAAGCGGGCGGCCGGGACCAGTATTAATTGATATTCCAAAAGATGTTCAAAATGAAAAGGTAACAAGTTTTTATAATGAAGTAATTGAGATTCCAGGATATAAATTAGAGCCTATGCCAGACAATATGAAGCTGAAAGAGGTAGCTAAAGCAGTTTCAGAAGCAAAACGCCCACTTCTTTATATTGGAGGAGGGGTCATTCATGCAGACGGATCTGAAGAACTTATTCAGTTTGCGAGGGAGAATCGTATTCCTGTCGTTTCCACTTTAATGGGACTTGGTGCATATCCGCCGGGAGATTCATTATTTTTAGGAATGCTTGGTATGCATGGAACGTATGCTGCAAATATGGCAGTAACAGAATGTGATTTACTACTTGCTTTAGGTGTTCGCTTTGATGATCGTGTAACAGGAAAATTAGAACTCTTTTCTCCGCATTCAAAAAAGGTACATATTGATATAGATCCTTCGGAGTTTCATAAAAATGTAACTGTGGAATATCCAGTTGTTGGTGATGTAAAAAATGCGTTACATATGTTGTTACATATGCCGATTTGTACACAGACAGATGAATGGCTTACGAAAATTGAGAAGTGGAAAGAGGAATACCCTCTTTCCTACAATCAAAAAGAAAGGGAGTTAAAACCACAGCATGTTATTAGTCTAGTAAGTGAATTAACGAATGGTGAAGCGATTGTAACGACAGAAGTAGGACAGCATCAAATGTGGGCTGCACATTTTTATAAAGCGAAAAACCCAAGGACTTTTCTAACATCTGGTGGATTAGGAACGATGGGGTTTGGTTTTCCAGCGGCAATTGGTGCTCAGCTTGCAAAAGTAGAAGAACTCGTCATTTGTATTGCAGGTGATGCTTCTTTTCAAATGAACATTCAAGAACTGCAAACAATTGCCGAAAATAAAATCCCTGTAAAAGTATTTATCATAAATAACAAGTTTCTAGGGATGGTAAGGCAATGGCAAGAAATGTTTTATGAAAATCGTTTATCAGAGTCCAAAATCGAATCTCCAGATTTTGTGAAAGTGGCAGAAGCTTATGGAGTGAAGGGATTAAGGGCGACAAATTCAACAGAGGCGAAACAAGTGATGTTAGAAGCATTTGCTCATGAAGGCCCTGTCGTAGTTGATTTTTGTGTAGAAGAAGGTGAAAACGTATTTCCAATGGTTCCGCCAAACAAAGGGAATAACGAAATGATTATGAAGAGGTGGGAAGAATGAGTCATACTTTTTCACTCGTTATTCATAACGAGCCAAGCGTCTTATTACGTATAAGTGGGATTTTTGCTCGGCGTGGTTATTATATTTCTTCTTTACATTTAAACGAAAGAGACACTTGTGGCGTTTCTGAAATGAAACTCACAGCAGTTTGTACTGAAAATGAAGCGACATTACTTGTTGGTCAGTTGAAAAAATTAATTGATGTACTGCAAGTAAATAAAGTGAAACTTTAATCAGTGGGGGTTTTCTTCATCCCCCACTGATTATTAGTTGAACCAATCGGACTTTTATGGGCAGTTGATCCTCCACCTAACTTCTTTGCTTTCGCTGAATTTTGAGGTGGGGGTCTTACTGCACATTAAAGCGGGATAAATTATAAGGAGTGTATGGAATATGAAAACGTATTATGAGAAAGATGCAAATTTAAAGCTATTACAAGGGAAAACAGTTGCGGTAATTGGTTATGGATCTCAAGGTCATGCACAGGCGCAAAATTTACGTGATTCCGGTGTAGAAGTTGTAGTTGGTGTTAGACCTGGTAAATCGTATGAAGTAGCAAAAGCAGATGGATTTGAAGTAATGTCTGTTTCAGAAGCGGTTCGAACCGCGCAAGTTGTACAAATGTTATTGCCAGATGAACAGCAAGCACATGTGTATAAAACAGAAGTAGAAGAGAATCTTCGTGAAGGACAAATGTTACTTTTCTCACATGGATTTAATATTCACTTCGGACAAATTAATCCGCCAAGTTACGTAGATGTAGCGATGGTCGCGCCAAAAAGTCCAGGGCATCTCGTTCGTCGTGTATTCCAAGAAGGAAATGGTGTTCCGGCATTAGTCGCAGTACATCAAGATGCAACAGGCACGGCATTACATGTAGCGCTTGCGTATGCAAAAGGTGTAGGCTGTACACGTGCAGGCATAATTGAAACAACATTCCAAGAAGAAACAGAGACGGATTTATTCGGAGAGCAAGCTGTACTTTGCGGCGGGGTAACGGCACTTGTGAAAGCTGGTTTTGAAACATTAACAGAAGGCGGATATCGTCCTGAAATTGCATACTTTGAATGTTTACATGAATTAAAGTTAATTGTTGATTTAATGTACGAAGGTGGTTTAACGAACATGCGCCATTCTATTTCCGATACGGCAGAGTTCGGAGATTATGTAACAGGATCGAGAATTGTTACAGATGAAACGAAGAAAGAAATGAAACGAGTACTTACAGAAATTCAGCAAGGTGAATTCGCGAAGAAGTGGATTTTAGAAAATCAAGCTGGGCGTCCAACATATAATGCGATGAAAAAAGCAGAGCAAAATCATCAGTTAGAAAAAGTAGGAGCAGAGCTTCGTGAAATGATGAGCTGGATTCATGCACCGAAAGAATTAGTAAAGAAATAGAGTAAGAGATTATAAGTGAAAAATACGTAAGAGGGGATTTGACAAGATGAGAAGTGACATGATTAAAAAAGGGTTTGATAAAGCACCGCATCGTAGTTTATTAAAAGCAACTGGTTTGAAAGATGAAGATTTTGATAAACCGTTTATAGCGATCTGTAATTCTTTTATTGAAATTATTCCAGGTCATAAGCACTTAAATGAGTTTGGAAAACTTGTTAAAGAAGCTGTGCGTGCAGCGGGTATGGTTCCATTTGAATTTAATACAATTGGAGTAGATGACGGTATTGCGATGGGGCATATCGGTATGCGTTATTCGCTTCCGAGTCGTGAAATCATTGCAGATTCAGTAGAAACGGTTGTAAATGCACATTGGTTTGATGGCATGATTTGTATTCCGAACTGTGACAAAATCACACCTGGTATGATGATGGCTGCACTTCGTATTAACATTCCAACTGTTTTTGTTTCAGGTGGTCCGATGGCGGCTGGAAAAACATCTAAAGGAGAAGTTGTTGATTTAAGTTCTGTTTTTGAAGGAGTAGGAGCTTATCAATCTGGTAAAATTTCAGAGGAAGAATTAAAGGATATTGAAGATCATGGCTGTCCATCTTGTGGTTCTTGTTCTGGTATGTTTACAGCGAACTCTATGAACTGTTTATGTGAAGTGTTAGGTTTAGCTCTTCCGGGTAACGGAAGTATTTTAGCCATCGATCCAAGACGCGAAGAATTAATTAAACAAGCAGCAGAGAAATTAAAAATTTTAATTGAAAGAGATATTAAACCGCGAGACATTGTAACGGAAGAAGCAATTGATGATGCGTTTGCACTTGATATGGCAATGGGTGGATCAACGAATACAGTATTGCACACGTTAGCTCTCGCACAAGAAGCGGGCTTAGATTACGATATGAACCGCATTGATGCAGTTTCAAGACGTGTACCACATTTATGTAAAGTAAGCCCTGCTTCCAATTGGCATATGGAAGATATTGATCGAGCAGGCGGGATTAGTGCAATTTTGAAAGAAATGAGCCGAAAAGAAGGGGTACTTCATTTAGATCGTATTACTGCTACTGGACAGACGTTAAGAGAAAACATTGCTCATGCAGAGATTAAAGATAAGGAAGTTATTCATTCTCTCGAAAACCCTCATAGTGAAGAAGGGGGATTACGTATATTAAAAGGAAACCTTGCGAAAGATGGGGCAGTTATTAAAAGCGGAGCAACTGAAGTAAAACGATTTGAAGGACCTTGCGTTATTTTTAATTCACAAGATGAGGCGCTTGCGGGCATTATGCTTGGGAAGGTTAAAAAAGGGGATGTAGTTGTTATTCGCTATGAAGGACCAAGAGGCGGCCCTGGTATGCCGGAAATGTTAGCACCAACATCAGCGATTGCTGGTATGGGATTAGGTGCAGATGTTGCACTATTAACAGATGGTCGTTTTTCTGGTGCTTCACGTGGTATTTCAGTAGGGCATATTTCGCCAGAAGCAGCTGCGGGCGGAACGATTGCACTTCTAAAACAAGGAGATATCGTTTGTATCGATGTTGAGGAAAGATTGTTAGAAGTAAGAGTGAGTGACGAAGAATTAAATAAGCGTAAAAAAGAATGGAAACGACCTGAACCGAAAGTGAAAACAGGCTGGCTTGGACGTTATGCACAGATGGTAACATCGGCGAATACAGGTGCAGTCCTAAAAATCCCGAATTTTGATTGAGCCAATTTAAAAGAGATAAGGATGATATGAAATGGTGCAGAAGGTAAAGGAGAGAGTGAAAATTGAAGATATCTTAATGGCTCATAATTGCATGAAAGATATCGTTATTAAAACACCGTTACAACGAGATACAGTTTTATCTGAGAAATATGATTGTGACGTTTATGTAAAAAGAGAAGACTTACAATTAATTCGCTCTTTCAAAATTCGTGGTGCGTACAATTTAATTCAAAGTTTATCGGAAGAACAATTACAAAACGGTGTTGTATGCGCGAGCGCTGGTAATCATGCGCAAGGAGTCGCTTATACGTGTAATTTATTGAAGATTCCGTCAAAGATTTTCATGCCAACAACGACACCTAAACAAAAAGTATCGCAAGTACAATTTTTCGGTGGTGATTTTGCGGAAATTGTATTAGTTGGTGATACATTTGATAGCTCGTTTCAAGAAGCACAGCGCTATTGCGAGGAAAATAGAATGACTTTCGTTCATCCGTTCGATGATCCGTATGTTATTGCTGGTCAAGGGACAGTTGCAGTTGAAATTATGCATGATATGGAGAAATCGGTTGACTTTATTTTTACAGCAATCGGCGGTGGTGGGTTAGCATCAGGTGTTGGTACATATGTGAAAGGTGTTAGTCCTGCTACAAAGATCATTGGTGTAGAGCCGATGGGAGCTGCATCTATGAAAGAGGCCTTTCTTCAAAATGAAAATGTCGCATTAGAGAAAATAGATAGTTTTGTTGATGGGGCAGCTGTTAAAAAGGTAGGAAAGTTAACATTTGAAACTTGTAAAGATGTAATTGATGACATTGTTTTAGTACCAGAGGGAAAGGTTTGTACGACGATTTTAGAACTGTATAAGAAAAATGCAATTGTAGCTGAACCAGCTGGTGCACTATCTATTGCAGCGCTTGATTTATATAGAGATGAAATAAAAGGTAAAACAGTTGTATGCACGCTAAGTGGTGGAAATAATGATATTGATAGAATGCAAGAAATGAAAGAACGTTCGCTCATTTATGAAGGATTAAAACATTACTTCATCATTGAATTCCCGCAGCGTTCAGGTGCGCTAAGAGAATTTCTTGATAAAGGATTAGGGCCAGAAGATGATATTACTCGCTTTGAATACATTAAGAAACATAATAAAGAAAATGGTCCAGCACTAGTCGGAGTAGAGTTGAAACATAAAGAAGATTATGAGCAATTAATTACTCGTTTTAAAGAAAATAATATTCAATTTATGGAGCTTAATAAAAATCCTGTTTTGTTTGATTTGCTTATTTAATAGAAGGAAAGGGGGAAACATACAGTTGTACCTGAAATAAAAAAGATAGATACAAACAGCGGAAATGCTGCTTGTATCTATCTTTTTATAATTAAACAATATATTTTCCATATTCAAGAAGGACAAAGCTAGTTAACCAAAAGAATATCGCAATACGAATGATTACATACATAGTAAATTCAAAGGTAGTAAGCTTTCGTTCACGTTTTATTTTTTTTAGGAGTCTAACAGAAAAAAATGAACATAAAAGTAGAACGGCTATAGATATTTTATAAATGTTCTCTAACAAACTTATATTTTCTAATAAGTCTTTCAGCATGATCATCACCTATTCTGTAAAGTATGTTACAGAGAAATAGATCTTGCGTTGTCTAGTTTCGTTTGTTTTTTATGTTCCCTGTATTATCAATTTCTACATCAGTTGAAATTGTTTGTAAATATTGTAGAGCTTTTTTCTTTTCATCCTCATTTACAGGGGAGATTTGGTTGTTACGAATGATGTAAGGATTGAATGACATTTGGACATCCTTTCCTTTAAAAGTTAAAGTTAATACGCCAGTTTCGGCGCTTTTCCCGCTCACATAACTTGGGAATAAAAAGTTTCCTAATGAGTAAGCGATAGGAACTTTATTATAATACTCAAATCCTTGAAGCCAATGTGGGTGACTTCCGACAATCGCGTCAGCTCCTGCTTCAACCATTTTAGGTACATATTGTTTTTGGTATTCTACCGGACGATTTGATTTTTCAACGCCCCAATGCATATAGACAATTAAATAGTCTGCATCTTTCTTTTGCTCTTTAATTGTTTTTGTTACGAGATTTAAATCATATCCGTTCGCAACACCAGGTTTATTGTCACCAGCTACCCAATTCGTATCAGGCATAAATCGAACGAAGGAAAGAAATTTGAACTTTTTCCCTTTTACGGTCATTTCTCTTGCTGTATATGCATCTTTTGCATTTTTCCCGGCTCCAATGTAAGGGAACTTTAATTTTTCTACGTGAGAAATCGTGTCTAATAATCCATCTTGCCCATAATCAAGTGTATGGTTATTCCCAATATTTACGATGTCATATCCATTGTTTTTTATCGCTTGAAGCGTGGATGGATCGCTTTTAATCCAAAACAGTTGTCCAGGAGCTTTCTTTTCTCTCGTTGTAAATGCTGACTCTAAATTAACGAAAGAAATATCAGCTTTTGTTATTTCTTCTTTTACATGCTGGAATGGATAATCAGCCCCGTTTTTTTCGATTACAGGACGTAATTGCCAATCGAACATTGTATCACCAGAGAAGGTGAGTGTAATTTCCGGATTTTCTATTTTCTTTTCATTTGTTGAAGCGGTTTTACTAGATTTGTTTTGCAAATCGGGTTTGTCTTTCGCTTTTGAAGTAAAAGAGTAGTTAATTAATAAAACAATTGGTGTAATGCAAAAGGCTATTAACAGAAATCGTTTTAGTAAAGTTTTCATAAATACCTTCCTTTTGAGTTTATACCGTAATTTGTGGGTAGTGAAACTCGCCTTAATTAATGTTTCATTTTATGTATAGCTACAAAAAATTGCGGTTTATGTTGTGAAAAACATTTGTTAATATTCTCAATATTAAGTTAACATATAGATAACCTGTAAATCAATGAATAAACCAAAATATAGAAATAAAGAATCCGAAGGGTGAAGAATGAGAAATGGTCATATTAGGAGCAGTTGTAAATGGGATTTGTATTATATTTGGTACTTTACTAGGTAAATTATTTAGTAGAATTCCAGAAAGTATGAAGGGAACAATTATGCATGCAATCGGTTTAGCGGTTACTGTGCTTGGACTTCAAATGGCGTTGAAAAGTGAAAATTTTCTTGTTGTCATACTAAGTTTAGTAATTGGTACCGTCATCGGGGAATGGCTACAATTAGAGGGAAAGCTAAAACAGTTAGGAGATTGGCTAGAAAATAAAGTTGGATCGAAAGGGAAAGGGAGCATATCGGAAGGTTTTGTAACAGCTACGCTTATTTTTGCAATTGGTGCGATGGGCATACTTGGTGCACTCGACAGCGGGATTCGCGGCAATCATGATATTTTATTTACAAAGGCAATTATCGATGGATTTATTTCTATTATATTAACGACGACGTTAGGAATCGGCGTAGTATTTTCGGCAATTCCAGTTATTTTATACGAAGGAGGTATTGCGGTTTTTGCAACACAAATTAATAGTTTGGTCCCGAAAGAATTAATGAATCAATTTATAGTGGAAATGACAGCTACAGGTGGTATTATGATAGCTGCTATTGGATTGAACTTACTTGGTATTATTAAAATTAAGGTGGCAAATTTACTGCCAGGTATATTGGTAGTCGGAATAATCGTTTCACTTATTTATGGTTACGGTTTACTAGTAAAGTAGTAGGGGGTGGAGATACATATGGAGGAATTTCAATTTACAAAACGTGTTTATAACATATTGAAGATTGCAGCAGAAGAGGCGGAAAATAATATTATTCACCCAACTCATCTGTTTATTGGAATGTGTAAAGAAGGTACTGGAGTTTGCAGCGAGTTGTATATGTATTTGTTTCGTAACGTGGGTACAAATTTTTTAGAAAAACTTTCATTACGAAAACAAGACGATTTAACGGATCAAGAGTATAAAAAAATAGGCCAATACAAGGTATCTAATAAGGTGTTAGAAATTTTACAAATAGCGAAGAAACGTATGGAACGTTTTCAGCAAGTAATGATGAATGAAGGACATGTTATGTATGCACTATTTCGCGTGGATACGTTTAGTGAAAGTGCACAAATACAAAAAGATATATTACATATTATAGCTGAGCCAAGAGATTTAGCGGTCGATTTAAAATGTTTTGTTCCTACGCATAATGATTTAACTTGTACTGTTAGAATGGCTAACCTTTCTGATTTTAAAAAATTAGCAAGTTTTGTAAATGAGCAATTTGATGAACGTTGGTTACGTTCAATAGAATATGGATTTCGTACATATAAAGAAAACTTACCTATTTATATAGCAGAACAAGAAGAAGTGATAGTAGGTTTCGCTTGCTATGATGTAGTGAGAGGGAAGAAAGGATTGTTTGGTCCAATGGGCACAGCGAAACAAAATCGTGTGAAAGGTGTAGGGAAGCAATTGTTACATCGTTGTTTACAGAGTATGAAGCAAGATGGATATGGATACGCAATTATTGGACAAGCAGGTCCGATTGAGTTTTATGAAAGAAATTGTAATGCTCGTTTAATACCGATAGAGAATAAGTAACCAACTCCATATAGGGGAGTTGGTTTTTTTATGAAAAAGATGTAGAGATGTAGTAATTTTCACTAGAAAATAGCGGGTTTTGTAATAAATCTTACATATAAAGCAAATTACTAAACTTTTTACAATAAAGGGTGTAGAATGGGTATCTAAAGAAAGAAGGTGTGAAAATGGCCAGCTGGAAACGAAATTTGATGATTTGTTGGCTAGGTTGTTTTACCACTGCAGCCGGTATGAGTTTAGTAATTCCTTTTTTATCTTTTTATATTGAGGAGTTAGGAGTGACTGGCACTTCTAGTATTGCACAGTGGTCGGGACTTGCATTTGGTATTACATTTTTAATGGGTGCGATCGTATCACCAATATGGGGAAAACTTGGTGATATACATGGACGGAAATTGATGCTTATTCGTGCGAGCCTAGGTATGGCGATTATTATGACGCTTATGGGATTTGTAACGGATGTGTATCAACTAGTTGCACTAAGATTTTTAATGGGAGCAGTATCTGGTTTCCTTTCAACGGCGATGACATTTATTGCGGCAGAAACTCCGAAAGAACATTCAGGTTGGGCAATCTCCACAATTTCAACAGGTGGAGTGAGCGGTTCTTTACTTGGCCCATTACTTGGTGGTTATCTGTCAGAGTTAATTGGAATGCGCCATGTTTTTCTTGTTACAGGAGCTTTTTTATTCCTTTCTTTTCTCATCGTTTTTTTCTTCCTACATGAAGAGAATCACTCCGCTCAAGCAAAAAAAGTACAAACGAAAAAAGTATGGACGATGGTTCCAGCGAAGCATTTAATTATTAGTTTGTTTGTAACAACATTTATTATTCAACTTGCGAACATGTCAATTCAACCTATTATTACATTGTATGTAAAGAATTTAGAAGGCCCAGGAACAGCTCATATTGAAATGATTGCGGGTGCAGTTATGTCAGCGACAGGGTTAGCAGTTATTTTCGCAGCACCAAGACTCGGACGACTATCAGATCAAATTGGTCCTCAAAAAACGTTAGTTGTAGCGTTGTTTGCTGCTGGAATTATTTTTATTCCGCAAGCATTTGTAACCTCAGCTTGGCAACTATTAATTCTTCGATTTTTATTAGGTATCGCACAAGCAGGACTATTACCTTCTGTACAAACTCTACTAAAACAACATACACCAACTCATGTAACGGGACGAATATTTGGATATAATCAATCGTTTCAGTTTTTAGGAAATATGATTGGACCAGTACTTGGTGGACAAATTGCAGCACAAGCAGGATTCCAATATGTTTTCTTCTCTACTTCATCATTATTATTTATTGCGTGCATTTGGGTTTATTTTCATAATAAGAACGAAGAGGTATCAGAGAAACGACATTTGGAAGTTAGTTAACTAAGTGAATAAAAAAGAAAAGGATGAAGCAATTATTGCTTCATCCTTTTCTTTAAAATTGGAGACAAAGATAACTTAATGTACCAAGCTCATAACTGCGGTGAATGACTTCACCGTTATTTTCACCACTTCCCATAGCGATAAATAAAGGAACAAAATGCTCTGCTCTTGGTACTGCTAATTGTGCATGAGGGGCATTGTTCTCCCAATTAAATAATGCATCTTTATCAGTAATCTGCATATGTTTAATAATCCAATCATCAAATTCAATTGCCCATTGTTCGGGTGTCGTTTGATTCCATTTCAAAGCTCGTAAGTTATGAACAGTAACACCGCTACCGATTATTAAAATATCTTCTTGTCCAAGTCCTTTAAGTGCTTCTCCAATCTTAAATTGCTCTTTTGCAGGAAGGAATGGATTGACTGATATTTGGACGACAGGAATGTTTGCTTCTGGATACATACGGTGCAATAGTGTCCATGAGCCATGATCTAAACCTCTCGTCATATTATGATGGACTAAAATACCTTTGTTTTTAAATTTTGTTTCTAACATAGATGCGATGTTAGAAGAGCCTTTTGCACGATATTTGATTTCGTATAACTCAGGAGGAAAACCTCCAAAATCATAAATTGTTTCATATTCGTTATCTGATGAAGAAATCGTTAATGTTTCACTTTCCCAGTGAGCGGTGAAAATAACAATCGCTTTCGGTTTATATGTTTCTCCAAGTGTTTTTAAAAACCTTGTATAGTCTGTATCTTGAATAGCAAGCATCGGTGATCCGTGTGCTAAAAATAATGATGGCATCATAATAGAAACCTCCCAAAAATATGATGATTACTTTATGTAAGTAACTATATAATTTTATTTTCTATTCGTCAATATATTAGTTTAAGAGCTAGTTGGAAAAGTGAGTCATTTGTCATAATGAAGGCAATTGCATATAATACATAATAAGAATAATGAATGGATATTCATTTTTTGATATACATAATAGAGTTGGGGGCTGACGAAATGAACGTACAGGAAAGTTTCGTTACGGCATTGGATGGATCGGAAATTTATTTACGTAAGTGGCTACCAGAAAGAGATCCGCGAGGGATTATTCAAATTGCACATGGTATGACAGAACATGCAGGTGTTTATACAGACTTTATTGCTGCGTTATTAGAAGCAGGCTATGGTGTTTATGCGCATGATCATAAAGGTCATGGGAAAACAGTGAAAAGAGAAGAAGATTATGGTCATTTTGAACCAAATGTAGGTTGGAATGAGGCTGTATCTGATGTTATTTTTGTATCAGAAACGATAAGAAAAGAGCAGACATGCCCGTTATTTTTACTTGGACATAGTATGGGTTCTTTTTTATCAAGACGTGCTGTACAACTGAAAGGTGAATTATATGATGGATTCCTTATTTCAGGAACTGGTGGAAATCCAGGTCTTTTAGGAAGTATCGGTCATAAAGTAGCGACAATTGAGATGAAATTACGCGGGACAAAAACGAAAAGTCCGATGCTAAACTTTTTATCTTTCGGAAACTTCAATTCACACTTTAAACCAAATCGTACAAAATTTGATTGGTTATCTTCAGATAATAATCAAGTTGATAAGTATATTCAAGATCCGTTATGTGGATTCATTTGTACGACGAGTTTTTATCGAGAATTATTTTCTGGTGTATTAGAAGTAAATAAACTAGAAGAGTTCAAGAAAACACCGAAAAACCTTCCAATACATATTTTTTCAGGAGATCGTGATCCTGTTGGGGATATGGGGAAAGGTGTAAAAGAAGTATATGAAAACTATAAAAAATGTGGCGTGAAAGATGTAACACTGCGTTTATATGAAAATGGAAGACATGAAATGTTCCATGAAGTAAATCGAGATGAAGTATTTCAAGATTTGATTTTATGGTTAGATAAGCATATTGTATGAGAAGAAACCTCACTTTTTTGAAGTGAGGTTTCTTTAAGGAGATGGAGGAATAGTTATGAGTGAATTTGTTAATAAAGAATATGTAGAAATAGATTTTCAAGATGTTTTGATTAAAGAAGAGGAATTGAAGAATTGTACTTTCATAAAATGCCGTTTTAGAGGGATAGATGCATCGGAAGTTTCTACTGAAAATTGTAATTTCATAGAATGTGATTTTACCGGTGCTCTTTTTAATGCTTCTATCCATCAAAGAACTACATTTGCAAATTGTAAGTTTGTTGGTGCGAATTTATTTGTAGCGAAGTTTGAAGAATGTAAAATGACTGGTTCCGATTTTGAAGAAGCGAATTTAGACGGAATAACTATCATATCGGGCGATTGGTCATATACGAATTTAAGGTTTGCGAACTTAAGTAAACAAATGTTAAAGGGTATACGTTTCATTGAAGCTGACCTATATGAATGTAATTTAGAAAAAGCAGATTTACGTGAAGCGGATTTAACCGGTGCACAATTAGGTAAGGTGAAACTTAGCGGTGCAAATTTAAAGGGAGCGATAGTTGATAGAATTGACTTTACAAGCTTTAATTTAAAAAATGTAAAATTAGATATAGCACAGGCAGTTGCGGTAGCTAGATGTTATGGGGCTAAGGTGAACTAAATTGTTTGAAAAACCGTTCAAAATGATGAACGGTTTTTCAAATCATAATAGATTTAAAAATTATTTTCTATATAAGAAGCGATTTCATTAGCAAGAGTCGATGTTAATAGTGTAGATACATTGCTTAAAATGATGATTGTAGCCTCTTTGTCAATTAATCGTAAATAGGAGGACGTAAAGCCGTTAATTCCTCCGTGATGAAATATAAGTTTATTATTTTTCTCAGTCATAGCAATATTCCAACCGTAACCATATCCGTAAGATTCTGCAGTAAGCATACGAGACGTCAACCTACTTGATAATAAGCGATTTTCTTTTAGCGCCTTATCAAATCTATATAAATCTTCGGCTGTAGAAACTAATCCACCAGCTGAATATGAATTAGACATATGAATAAATGATGCGTTCTGTAGGCCATGGTTTGGATGTAACTCATACCCAGTTGCTTTATGCTTTTGAATAGTGTGATTCAAATCAATACTTGTGTTCATTATGGAGATTGGATAGAAAATTTTCTTTTTAAGAAATTCCTCATAAGAAATTCCACTTATAATTTCAATAATTTTTCCTAATATAATATAACCTGAATTCGAATAATTGAATTTTTCACCAGGTCTAGATTCAAAGGGACATGCAATAACCCATTGTATTAGTTCATCTGGTGTTCGAGGTTGACAAGCTTGCGATAAAAAATCATGTTGAGCAGTAATATTACCAACTCCAGCAGTATGATTTAGTAAATGCTTGATCATAATTTGATTTCCTTTTGGGAAATTGGGAATAAATTGATCTAAAGTATCATGTAGTTGTAATTTTTTCTCTTCCACAAGCATTAAAGTTGAAACTGCTGTGAAGATTTTAGTTATTGATCCAATACGAAACTTCGTTGTAGATGTATTAGGTACGTCCCAATTATAATTAGCTTTTCCAAATGAATGTTTATAAAGAATCCCTTCTTTATGAGCTATTAAAATTGTCCCATTAAATTTTTCTGTATTTTTATATAAAAATGAATTGATATATGAGTTTAACAAATTTCAGGCACTCCTTTAAATGTTGGAATATTCGTTACCTGAAATGGAATCCAACGGCATAGGCAATTCCCCCTAGATGAATTGTTTTTTAGAATACTTTTTTATTTTATAATGCAAGTAATGTAAGAAGCAAGTTGATTTAAAGTTTATAAAAATAAAGATTTTTTTAATGCTTGTGGCAATGCTTTAGTAGTTCATATTTTGATGGTGCAGAGAAACAATTATGCAAGTAATAAAATTGATAGTAATTGAAGCTAGTGAACTTGCGTTACATTTAAAAGCAACAGCTGCCCGTTCATAATAGTAGTATAATAGTGAATGAGGTGTTCATACTATGGAAGATAAAACGTTAGGTATACTATTGGATGTTGTTGGGGAACTATTTTCAGATGAAATTTCAATCGCAGTTTCAAATACAAAAGAATATATTTACTATCGGCCAAGTAAACGAATTGATTTAAAGATTAACGCCGGGGATACTATTAAGGAAGGAACGATTGCCCATAAAGCAATGATAACGAAGCAAAAAGCCTCTGAGTTTATTAACCGGGATGTTTTCGGTATTCCTTATCATGGAATGGCCGTACCATTTTCAAATAATGACAAGATTGAAGGTTGCGTGACGGCAATTTATCCCGCTTTAACGGATGGTAAGTCGGTCGTTACTTTAAAAACAACAGACGGATGGGTTCCGGTTCCTTTCTCAAAGGTTATGTATTTAGAAGCTAAAGATAAAAAGACATATGTGAATTCAGAAGAGTTAACTGGAACACATAAGTACTCGCTACAAGAATTTGAATACTTGCTTCCGAAAGATTCGTTTATTAGATGTCACCGTTCTTTTATTGTAAATGTTAATCATATTAAAGCGATTTACCCTGATACGCATTCTACTTTTTTACTTTCTATGGATAACGGAGAGAGGGTACCAGTGAGTCAATCATATGCTAGCTATTTTCGTAAGCTTCTAGGATTCTAAATGTTTCTGCTTTAGAACCTAGATTCGCTGTTTTATCTGAATTTTCGGCATTGTGTAAGGAAATCCCTATTTTGATACTGTTAATGTGTAAAATAATTATGAATATTCATTAAGAGAGGGATTACATATGGAGAATAATTTGGATAGAATTAGGGATCAACGATTAAAGGATCGAGTAGTTACACCTGAAGAAGCAGCTTCATGGATTGAAAGTGGGATGACTTTAGGTTTAAGTGGATTTACACGTGCTGGGGATGTAAAAGCAGTTCCATTTGCACTTGTAAACCGAGTTAAAAATGATAAATCTTTTAAAGTAAATGTTTATACAGGGGCTTCCTTAGGTTCGGATGTAGATAAATTATTTGCTGAGGCAGGAATTTTAGGGAAAAGATTGCCTTTCCAAGCCGATGCGACTATGCGAAAAGGAATTAATAACGGAGACTTTTTATTTGTAGATCAGCACTTATCTCATACAGCAGAGTTACTTCGTGCTGACGTTATGGATATAGATGTCGCTATTTTGGAAGCGGTTGCGATTACTGAAGATGGAATGATTATTCCAACGACTTCAATTGGAAATTCCTTAGCATTCTCCTTAAATGCTAAGTCCATTATTATTGAAATGAATATGGCTCAATCTACGCAACTAGAGGGGCTACATGATTTATATGAACCAGGTAAACAAGGGGAAAGACTTCCAATTCCGCTCGTAAAAACGGATGATCGAATTGGAACGATCGGTATCCCAATTGATGCTGAAAAAGTGAAGGGGATTGTGTTTACGAATCAACTGGATTCACCATCGACAATTGTTCCTCCAGATGAAGAAACTGTTATTATGGCACAACATTTAATAGAGTTCCTTCAAGAAGAAGTTAAAGTAGGCCGATTAACAAATCGTTTAGCACCGTTACAATCGGGAATTGGTTCAGTTGCTAATGCAGTATTGCACGGCATGCTAGATTCGGAGTTTGAAGGTTTAGAAGTGTATTCTGAAGTTTTACAGGATGCGGTCTTTGATCTAATGGATGCTGGGAAAGTCAATTTTGCTTCCTGCTGCTCCATCACGCTTTCTGAAGAGAAAATGCAGCGAGTATTTTCCAACTTTGAAAAATATCGTGACAAATTAATGATGCGCCCGCAAGAGATTTCTAATCACCCTGAAATCATTCGCCGCCTTGGATTGATCTCGATTAATACTGCTTTAGAATTAGATATATACGGAAATGTTAACTCTACTCACGTTTTAGGTACAAAAATGATGAACGGTATTGGTGGTTCTGGTGATTTTGCGAGAAATGCGCGTTTAGCTATCTTTGTTACTAAATCGATTGCAAAAGGCGGCAACATTTCAAGTATCGTTCCTTTCGTTTCGCATGTAGACCATACGGAACACGATGTAGATGTTATCGTCACTGAACAAGGGTATGCGGACTTAAGAGGACTAGCGCCAAGAGAAAGAATGGAACTACTTATTGAGAATTGCGTACATCCAATGTATCGTGACCAGCTAAGAGCTTATTTCGAAGAAGCACAAACAAGAGGTGGACAAACCCCTCATGTTTTAGAAAAAGCTTTTTCTTGGCATACGAATTATGCTAAAAATGGAACAATGCTTGAAGCGGTAGTAGAAACTGTATAGAAATATAAGAATAATTCTTAACATAATATGCTATAAAGATTGAAAGAAAAAGAACGCCAAATTTCAGGAATGGCGTTTTTTTTCTTTTGAAAAATTGTTACCTATAATGAAAATTTATAAAAGTAATCTCTTATATACGGAAATAAGAGGTTTTTTAAATTACTTTTCGAATCATTTTAAGAGTTTATATATTAAAGGTGAGGAGAAAGAGTCATGAAGATAAGAGAAGCGTTATTAAGTGAAGGAAATGAATTAAGTGAACTCGCACTACATTCAAAAGCAACATGGAACTATAGCGAAGAATTCCTACTGGCTTGTAAGGAAGATTTAACAATTACCGATGAGTACATAAAAAATAATTTTGTATATGTTTTAGAAAACGATAATAAGATGATTGGATTTTTTTCATTTTTACGTAATGATAAATCTCTAGATTTCTTATACATTCATCCTCGTTACAAGGGAACTGGGTATGGGAAAGTAATGTGGAAGTTTGTAATAGAGCAAGCAAAGGAACTAGGAATAAAAAGTTTTACGATTAATAGTGATCCGAATGCAAAAGGGTTTTACTTGAAGATGGGGGCGAAGTTAATCGGGGAAACACCATCAACGGTTTTTAAGAATCGTTTATTGCCTCTTTTGAAATATGATGTGTAAAACTATTAATAGTAGGAGAAGCTTAGAATGGCTCATATAAAGGGAAAAAGAATATATGAAGCACTAATGAAATCGTGGTCGATTGAAACGAGTTCAAAGTGGACTATTGAAAATCCAGCAAAGGGACAGTGTGGTGTAACGGCTCTAGTAGTTCAAGATATATACGGAGGGAAAATTAAGAAGACAAAAATAGGAGAGGAGTGGCACTTTTATAACTGTATAGATGGACATAGGTTTGATTTTACAGAGACTCAATTCAATGAAAACCTGAACTATTTGGATGTGGAATCAAATCGAGAAGAAGCATTTGCAGATACAAATGAAAAACAATATAGCATTTTGAAGGAAAAGATAATGAAAGAATTGAAATTATCTTTTGACTCTTAATCTTTAAAAAGTTACTATAATGGTGGTAACTTATTAAAGGGAACTTCATAGAGTTGAAAGGGGAAATACTTTTGAAAACAACTTATGTAAACGCTACAATCGTAACGATGAATGAACAAAATGAAGTGATAGAAAATGGATATATCATTGTAGAAAATGATCAAATTATAGATGTAAAGAGCGGAGAATTCGCTAATGATTTTGAAGTAAATGAAGTAATTGACATGAAAGGAAAGTGGATTTTACCAGGGCTGGTAAATACACATACACACGTTGTAATGAGTCTCTTAAGAGGTATTGGCGATGATATGTTATTACAACCATGGCTGGAGACGAGAATTTGGCCACTTGAAAGTCAGTTTACTCCAGAGCTTGCGGCCGCTAGTACGGAATTAGGGTTACTTGAAATGGTGAAAAGTGGTACAACATCATTCTCTGATATGTTTAATCCAATTGGAGTAGATCAAGATGCAATTATGGAAACGGTATCAAAAAGTGGGATGCGAGCTGCTGTTTCAAGAACTTTATTTAGCTTCGGAACGAAAGACGATGAAAAGAAAGCAATTGAAGAAGCTGAGAAATATGTAAAGCGTTACTATAACGAAAGTGGCATGTTAACTACGATGGTTGCACCGCATAGTCCATATACATGTTCCACAGAACTGTTAGAAGAATGCGCACGAATTGCAGTAGAAAATCAAACGATGGTTCATATTCATCTTTCGGAAACAGAGCGTGAAGTACGTGATATTGAGGCACAGTACGGAAAACGTCCAGTAGAATATGCAGCAAGTTGCGGGTTGTTTAAACGTCCAACAGTTATTGCACACGGTGTAGTATTAAATGAAAATGAGCGTGCATTTTTAGCAGAACATGATGTTCGAGTAGCTCATAACCCGAATAGTAATTTAAAACTAGGTTCTGGTATAGCGAACGTAAAAGCGATGCTAGAAGCAGGAATGAAAGTAGGAATTGCAACAGATAGTGTGGCATCTAACAATAATTTAGACATGTTTGAAGAAATGCGCATCGCAACATTATTACAAAAAGGTATTCATCAAGATGCAACAGCATTACCAGTTGAAACTGCTCTTACACTTGCGACTAAAGGAGCTGCTGAAGTAATTGGTATGAAACAAACAGGATCACTTGAAGTTGGAAAGTGTGCCGATTTTATTACGATTGACCCATCTAATAAGCCGCATTTACAACCAGCAGATGAAGTGTTATCACACCTTGTGTATGCTGCTAGTGGGAAAGACATAAGCGATGTAATTATTAACGGAAAACGTGTCGTTTGGAATGGCGAATGTAAAACGTTAGATGAAGAGCGTATTATATTTGAAGCAAGGCGTTATAAACGAGGTTTACAAAGATAGGTATTTGAAAAAGCGATCCTTTTTAAAAGGATCGCTTTTTTCTTGAACGAATAAATATTCAAAAGAATGTCGCATCTTTCTGTTCATATTTCTGCTATAATATATAACGCTTTATAATATTTTATACTTAAGGAGAACAACTCATGAAGCGAAAAAAGAGCCATTTAATGGTAATGGCACTTGTTACATCTTTATTATTAACAGCTTGTAATAATAAAGCGAATAAAAGTGAAACAGAGGCAAAAAAACAAGTATTAAATGTAACTGTATCAGAAGAAATTCCTTCTCTTGATACTGCGAAAACGATGGATGGTACATCAGCACACGTTATGCAAAACATATTTGAAGGGTTGTATGTATTAGATGATCAAGATCAGCCTATTCCAGCAGTAGCAAAATCGGTTAAAAGAAGTGAAGATGGTAAAAAATATACATTTGATTTGCGTAAAGATGCAAAATGGTCAAATGGAGACAGTGTGACAGCAAATGATTTTATGTTTGCATGGAAACGTGCAATTAACCGTGAAACAGCGTCTCAATATGCGTACATGCTCTTTTACGTGAAAAATGCGAAAGAGATAAATAAGGGAACAATGCCTCTTGATGAACTTGGGGTTAAAGTTATAAATGATTATAAGTTAGAAGTGGAACTCGAACAGTCAATCCCGTATTTTTTACAGCTGTTAGCACTGCCGATTTACTTGCCGCAGCATGAATCATTTTTGAAAGAACAAGGAAAGAATTATGCATTGGAACCTAGTAATCTCATATATAACGGGCCATTTGTATTAGAGAAATGGAAGCATGAACAAGAGTTTCAATTAAAGAAGAATGCTACATATTGGGATGAAAAGAAAGTGAAATTAGACGAAATAAACTTTCAAATTGTAAAGGATATAATGACGGTTGTTAATTTATACGAAGCTGGTGATTTGGATCGAGTGCCTATTAATTCTCAATTTGTAGACAAGTATAAAGGGAATAAGGAATTACATATGTCGAGCGATTCTGGAATTGCTATGCTACGTTTTAATGAAAAAAATAATGCGTTAGCAAATAAGAAAGTGCGTCAGGCTATTTCATTCGCGTTAAATAAAGAAGATTTCGTTGCTCACTTTATTAATAACGGGGCAAAACCTGCAAGCGGACTTGTACCAGCTGGTCATATAAATGAAGAGACTGGCCAAGATTTTAGAAAAGAAAACGGAGATCTTTCTTCATATGATTTGCAAAATGCGAAAAAGATTTGGGAAGAAGCGAAAAAAGAACTGGGAGTAGAACAAGTAAACCTCGAGTTTTTAACGTTTGAACAAGATAATGCAAAACGTATGGCAGAATATATAAAAGGCGACTTAGAAAAGAATTTGCAAGGATTAACGATACAAATTAAACAACAGCCATTTAAGCAAAAATTACAGTTAGAACAAACAGGAGAATATGATATATCTATGGCAAATTGGGGACCTGACTATAAAGACCCAATTAGTTATTTAGAGCTATTTACGACGAGTAATCCAAATAACAAAATGAATTATTCTAACCTTCACTACGATGAATTAATAAAGAAAGCGAAAAGCGATTTTGTACTAGATCAAAAGAAAAGATGGGAAGCATTACAAGAGGCCGAACGTATTCTGTTAGAGGATGCTGCAGTCGCACCGCTTTATCAAATGGGTTCAGCATACGTACAAAAGGATTATGTAAAAGGAATTGAGAAGCATCAATTTGGTGGCGTTTATACTTATAAGAATGCTTATATCGCTAATGAATAAATACAAAAAACCTTACTTTTTAAAAGTAAGGTTTTTTTACAGAGGGCAGGGACATCCATTGGTGATGTTCCCAGCATATAAAGAAGATAAATGCAAAATGGTAGTTACGCATTTATAAGAAGTTGCAAAAAATCAGAAACAAAAACGGAAAGTTTTTTCGGTTTGTTTAAAAATTGAATGTAATTTCTATTCTTTGTAGGGATGTAATATTGGAAAAAGAAGAATAGAAATATAGCATACATGGAATAAGGGAATGCAGTACAAATCAGCATACAAGCATTCTCTTGCTGTAACTATGTTTGTTTATAATTATATAAAAAAAATATTAGATTATATATTTTGTCGTTGGTATAATTGAAAGGTAATTGAGAGCATTCAGATTAATTAATAGAGGTGTTTGTGTAGAATTATTTGAGTTTTATAAAAAAGGGGAAATTAGTATGAATAAGAAAGTGAAAATTTTAAAATATTTTATGGTTATATTAGCTTGCATTGCAATTTTTGGGACAGTGCTACCTAATGCATTAGATCCAAATGAATCATTAGCAGGGAAAATTTCAATTGCAACTTTCGGTACAATTGGGGTTTTTTTATTATTCTCTATTATGTATTTTATTGTAAAAAAAGCTATTTTAATAGGTGAGAAATAAGATGGGATAAAATTTAGAGTTAGAATTACTTCCAATAGGTTCTGTTGTAAAGTTTAAAGATTGGGAAGGAACATCCACTAATGGTTTATGGAAGAAGGTAGATGGATTCTGAAACAAAAAAACATGGGATTATGTACGTTGTTTTCCCCTCATGGTAATATTTCTTCAGAGTACAATTTCTTTTTGAATCATGAAGATATCTCTAGTGTGTTACATCTTGGTTTTATTAATGAAACAGAATTAGAGTTTCAAAAATTATTTAAAAAAGAAATTGAAGAAAAGCGGTGATTCTTTTAAGCTATTGTTGTTTTTGAAATAGTTAAAGAATGAATCTTAATTCATATACATAAAAAAAGGGGGATTTTTATGAAATTACTACGTTTATTTATGATTCTTACTCTTGTTGTATTGTTAAGCGCATGCAATACAGCAACACAAGTCACAAAGGTTCAAAAAAATGGGGAAACGACTTTGAAAATTGGTTCGTTGCAAGGGTATTACGATGTGCAAACGCTTAAAGCTGAAAAAGGAAGTGTGGAAATTCCTTATGAAGCAGCCGTTGAGGAAGGTACGATTTTATTGCAAGTTACAAAAGATGATAAGGTTATTTATGAAGAAGAAATCACTTCTCAAAAAGAAGGTTTTCTTTCTTTTGAAGCTCCAAAATCCGGATCATATGATTTAATTGTACGCGTGAAGGGTGAAAAAGAGAAAGCAAAAGAAATTCAAATACATACTAAGCTATGAAAAAACGGCAAGTGGATTGCACCCGCTTGCCGTTTCCATTTTCGGTTGATTCTATCACAACATATGTTTATCAATGTAAGAAGTGATCCGCTGAGTCCTACAGTTTATTCCGCTGAAATTTCTGATGAAGTTAAAATAAGAGATGAACAAAAGAATTTGTTAAAAACTTGATAACTCTCTTTTACAAGATAAAAAGATTGGGTTTGA
The DNA here is from genome assembly GCF_008923725.1 of Bacillus sp. CH140a_4T. Classification (GTDB taxonomy): domain Bacteria; phylum Bacillota; class Bacilli; order Bacillales; family Bacillaceae_G; genus Bacillus_A. The sequence goes on along the minus strand of NZ_WBPF01000021.1, from coordinate 713,737 downwards.
TGCATTTGTATTTAAAAGAGATTTAGATGGTAAAAGGGGACATAAGGTGAGGATCTTTTTAGAGAAGGTGTCCCAGACCATACTACTGATATCGATTATATATGGGGGGTAAATAGGTTGAAAAACATTGAGGTTCTAAATACATACATTGAAGGGGTTTCTGATACTCTCCCTACGTGGTTAAAGTATTTAATCGAGGCAGAGGAGATACATCAAAACTATGAGAATGTACAAGTACTTGGTGCATTAAAAACAGATGCGGTGTTGTACTATGTACACCGTACACTGCAAGTGTTAGATGGATTGTCTTTAGATGAAGAAGCGTATCGCATTATTGAAAAAGTACTAACGTATAGTGAGCTTGCAAAGGTAGGCTCTTTAAAACAGCGAGAGAAATGGAAGAAGAACGGGATTAATCTATTGGTACATAACGAGGGTTCTGCTGATATCTTTAGTAATATTCAGTTTATTGAACGTATCGAGACAAACTTAAACTCTACTGAGTATTTGTTTGTTCGAGATTTAATTAGAACACATGGATTAATCGGGCAGTATATCCGCGGAGAGGCTCGTTTGGACTCTCATATTGATTTAATTGACACATATAAAGAAGAATACGGAGACGTTAGGTTAAAGGAGATTCTATACTATCTTAACCAGTGTATTATTGAGGGTGTATCAAAATCTTTGTGGAGCGAAGTAAAGAACGATGTGAAAATTACAATTGATGGGCTATTTGATGGTTATGTGGAGCCATTTACTTCTCGTATACATAGACTCACGCCAAAACATAAGGAGTCAGTATTTGAAAAAGATATAATTATGGGAAGCGAGAAGAGAGACGTTCAAACATTTTTATCTGATAAGGATTTGTGGTATGTAGAACCGTCTATGCATGCCCTTAGCTTCGAGGATATTTGGACAGTTTTTGTTATGTTAAAGAACGAGATAGGCAATAGAAAGGTTCAGCATATACATTTCGAGAAATTGATGCAACAGTTGCACTATGATTTCAAAGGCGAGAAGAAGGACAACGTGTATCGTAAGCGGGTTATTGAGAAGTATCTACGGGAGTATCGTGAGAACGAGAAGCCGAATACAACGCATGTTTCTTTTAAGGTTAAAGTCGATGAAGATATGAAGACTGCGTATGTGTCGTTTCAGTTTTCTGCTGTAGGTGAGGCGTTAATTACCTTCTGTGTAGAGGCAGAAAAGATAGATATGATGCATGCTCAGGCAAATGTATTGCTCTTTGATTTCTTCGGGTTACGTAAGGATGCATATGATAGATTCCATAACGAAGAAGTGTATCTAGAGCATATGAATAGCTCAGCTGATGATAAACGAATTATTCTTGATTATATAAAGGGAGATACGATTGTAGATGTCGGATCCGGTGGCGGTGTCATGTTAGACATGATCGAAGAAGAGACCGAGGACAAACGAATCTACGGTATCGATATTTCTGAAAACGTAATTGATACGCTGAAAAAGAAGAAGCAGAACGAGGGACGTTCTTGGGACGTCATTAAAGGGGATGCAATCAACTTAAGCAGCTCGTTCGAAAAAGAATCGGTTGATACGATTGTATATTCTTCTATCTTTCATGAGCTGTTCTCTTATATCGAGTATGAAGGTAAGAAATTTAATCATGAAGTAATTAAAAAGGGGCTGCAGAGTGCCTATGAGGTGTTAAAGCCAGGAGGTCGTATTATCATTCGTGATGGCATCATGACCGAAGATAAAACGTTAATGCGTGTGATTCATTTTAAAGATGCAGGTGGAATGAAGTTCTTAGAGCAGTATGTCCGTGAATTTAAGGGGCGCATAATCCAGTATGAGGTACTTGCAGATAATACAGTCAAAATGTCTGTTAACGATGCAATGGAGTTTTTATATACGTATACATGGGGCGAGGATTCCTTCGTTCACGAGGTGCAAGAGCAGTTTGGAATCTTTACGCCAAACGACTATAAGGATTTTATAAAGAGTATCTTTGGAGATAAAGTAAACATCGTTCAAGCTATGAACTATTTACAGGATGGATATACACAACATCTTAGCGAGAAAATCGAGTTTAAAGATGAGTCTGGGAATGCTGTTGCGCTACCGGATAGTACGTTCTTTATGGTTTTAGAAAAGAGGTAATGATATTGAAAACTTTTAAAAAGTTTAATTAAATAATCTTCAGTAAACGGGCGCGATTGTTGAACAACAATTAAAAGAGCGATACATCTTATGCATGCATAAGATGTATCGCTCTTTATTTTTTATGACTGTTTACTATTTAAGTCTTAATAACTAAAAAAAAGAGATTCTGTGATTGTTGAAGAGGAAGGTAAAAACATTCGATCACCAGCAGTATAAGAGCATTATTATGCTGAAACGAGTTTTTATGCATAATTTCTATTAAACTCATTTTAATAAAGAATAATAGTTCGTGTCATAGGGGATATCATCTTGATACATATAATTTTTAAGAACTCCTTCTTTTTCAAACCCTAATTTTAATAGCACTTTATTTGAAACTTCGTTCTCAAGAAAGACAATTGCTCCGATCCGTTTTAAATGAAGTGTGTGGAAACCGTATGATATAACTTCAGAAACCGCTTCAGTCGCATATCCTTTTCCCCAGTGTTCAGGGAAAAAGGCATAACTTAAATTGGCTCGTTTATGCTCAGAAGACCAATCATGAAATCCGATTGTTCCAATGAGTTCTTTCTTGCCTTTTAATTCAATTCCCCACTTTATACCGCTTCTTGCATTGTAACTCAACTTAAAGTTATGAATTATTTGTCTTACTTGATCAATATCCTGTAATGGTTTTTGGCCATAATAACGCAGTACGTCAGTATTAGAAAAGCATTGTAGTATACTCGGTGCATCTTCTTCGGTAAGTTCTCGTAAAATGAGTCGGTCGGTTTTCAATATAGGAAACATGCTTTCACTCCATTTCTTCTGAAACTAGAATGTGTTGTTATTATATAATCTAGTCTGAAAATAAAGATTATTCAAGACGTAATGAGGATTTTTATTCATGTTGAAAAAAGGTATTCCAGTTTTATTGGAATACCTTTTCTTATTACCCTACAAAAGTTTGATACAGTAAGAAAATATTTAAAATGATAACAAGTGCAGCAATGATCCAAGCGATAAAGGTTGTTATGCGGTGGTTAACGAGTGCACCCATAATTTTTTTACTACTTGTAAACATAATAAGAGGTACTAATGCAAAGGCAATACCGAATGATAAGACGACTTGGCTCATGACTAGAGCGTAAGTTGGATTTACACCTAAAGCGATAATAACTAATGGTGGAATCATTGTAATAAAGCGGCGTAAGTATAACGGAATATGCATTCGAATGAAACCTTGCATAATAATATCACCTGACATTGTACCGACAGAAGAGCTAGATAGTCCTGCTGATAAGAGCCCAATTCCAAATAAAGCAGCTGATACTGGACCGACTAAAGTACTGAACTGGTTAAAAGCAACATCAAGATCTTCGACATGCAAGCCATTTTTAAAGAATAGTGCAGCTGCTACTATTAACATACTTGCGTTGATTGCTCCAGCGATAACCATTGCAATAATAATATCAATAAACTCGAAGCGGAAAATCTTTTTCTTTTGTTCATCATTTGTTCCGACTACGCGGCGCTGCGTTAAGGCAGAATGTAAATAGATTGCGTGTGGCATAACTGTCGCACCTAAAATTCCTGCTGCAAGTAATATACTGTCTACACCTTGGAATTTTGGAATGAAGAGCCCTGAAAGTAGAGGACTTAATTCCGGTTTTGCATAAAAGACTTGTACACCAAAAGCGATAACAACGATGAAAATCATTCCTGTTATGATAGCTTCTAATGGACGAAATCCTCTGCGTTGAAACTCAAGAATAATAAATGATCCGACTGCTGTAATTAAAGCGGCAGGTAGCATCGGAATTCCAAATAATAAATACAATCCAAGTGCTGCCCCGATAAATTCAGCTAAATCAGTAGCCATAATAACGAGTTCACCTTGTATCCATAAGCCGATGGAAACAGGTTTTGGAAAGTTCTCTCGGGCTATTTCAGGAAGGTTTCTGCCTGTCGCGATTCCTAATTTAGCTGATAAAGTTTGGATTAATACAGCCATTAAATTAGAAGCGAGAATTACCCAGAGTAATAAATATCCATATTGTGATCCAGCGGCAATATTTGTCGCGAAATTGCCAGGATCAATATAAGCGACTGAAGCGATGAAAGCAGGGCCTAAAAAGGGTAATAGTCTTTTTAAACCTTTCGTTTGTCCGCTTAATGCTAAATGCGCTGATTGAACAGTTGTACTTTGAGAAGGGACTTGTTCATCTTTTGATATATCTTTATTCATAGTCGTTTTCCCCTTTGAAATGTTAACATGATGAAATTATTGTAAGGATTCTTATTATTTATTTCAATACATTTAAATGTATTGGTGATATTTTTATTTGAACATAAATGTTTCCTTAGTGCAAATTATATGCCTTGATGCAATAGATGGTGTCGTGTTATAAAAATTGGGAGTTTATGGTGTGCTGACGTGGGGAAACATAATAAATTAAAGGGCTATTTTTGAAATTTATGTGAACATAAAGACTATAATACAGTATATTAATTGATGGAATTGCATTTGTATGATATATAATATATTGGGATTACAACTTAACCATAGTGTTTTGATGTGTAATCTTGTTTTTTATTTTTGTTAACTGATAGAAAATAGTATAAAGAGAAGAAAATGTGAATTCATTTTCTTATTATATATGTTTTGATATGAACGTTAACTTATACATGATTTTAAAAATTAGATAGGTGGTAGAAATACATTGGCAACTACAAAACCATACAGAGTATTACTATATTACATGTACACAACAATTGAAAACCCTGAAGAATTCGCTGCAGAGCATTTAGCATTTTGTAATTCACTTGAGTTAAAAGGTAGAATTCTTGTAGCAACAGAAGGAATTAACGGAACTTGTTCTGGTACTGTAGAGCAAACTGAGAAATACATGGAAGCAATGAACAATGATCCGCGTTTTGACGGTATCGTATTTAAAATAGATGAAGAAGAAGGGCATGCATTCAAGAAAATGCACGTACGTCCTCGTCCAGAGTTAGTGACACTTCGTCTAGAAGACGACATTAATCCAAAAGAAATTACGGGGAATTATTTGGAACCAAAAGATTTTTATGAAGCAATGAAACAAGAAAATACAGTTATCATTGATGCACGAAATGATTATGAATTTGATCTAGGTCACTTTAAAGGTGCGATTAAACCGGATATTGAATCATTCCGTGAGTTGCCAGATTGGATTCGAGAAAACAAAGAAACACTTGAAGGTAAAAAGATTTTAACGTACTGTACAGGTGGAATTCGTTGTGAGAAGTTCTCTGGTTGGTTAGTTCGTGAAGGTTACGAAGATGTAGGACAGCTTCATGGCGGTATTGTAACGTACGGAAAAGACCCAGAAGTACAAGGTGAGCTTTGGGACGGACAATGTTACGTATTCGATGAGCGTATCTCTGTACCAGTAAACCAAAAAGAGCATGTTATCGTTGGTAAAGACCACTTTACAGGTGAACCTTGTGAGCGCTATGTAAACTGTGCAAATCCAGAATGTAATAAGAAAATTTTATGTTCTGAAGAAAACGAAGCGAAACATTTACGTGCATGTTCTCATGAATGTCGTGTACACCCACGTAATCGTTATATTGTGCAACACGAATTAACTGAAGAGCAAGTAGCTGCTGCATTAGAAAAAATCGAAGCAGGGAAGTAAGCTAAATTAGTGTAAAAAAGTACTCCGAATTTTAGTTTGGAGTACTTTTTTATGATGTGTTTTTTTTGTCAGTTTTTGTCGGTAAGTCGATATATCTTAAAAATCGCTGATATATTTTGAGTTGCGCCGATATATTTGAAAAATCGCTGATATATTTTGAGTTGCGCTGATATAATCGGAAAATCGCCGATATAAATTTCACTCACTGAAATGCGTCACGCATTTTTAATTTTTATCATCTTTCTCTTTCACAGCAGAAAGTACAGTTTGTTTTACCCATGCTTTTCTTCGTTTATGTTGTATACTCCATTGGTATAAACTTTGCGCACCTAAAATAAGTGAAATGACGATGCCGCTAATTGCTATTAAAAGTGCGAAAAATTCAAGTGGTGATGATATTTTGTTTGAATCTGTGTTTCTTAACAAATCAATCATAGTAAACCCTAACATTTGGCCTACTACAGAGTAGAGCGTTAAAATTAATAGTAAAAGGCTATCTTTTTTGGAAGCGACATTTTCTTGATATTTAAATAAACTATCAAGATTTTGTTTTGCATTCGAGTATAAAACCTCGATGTTAAAAAGCTTTCTTAAGCGAAAGAAAATGTCTTCACTCTGTGATTGGGATACTAGCTCTAAAGAAAAGTAATTCGCCGTAAACGAATTGATTGAGTAAATTAATTTTTCTATTTCATTTGTATCTTGTTCAATGTTTAGTTCAGCATAAGCGTTTGCCATTTTTAATAAAACAATTTTATGAAATAGATTTAATAATAAAGCGTAATAAAACTCCCCATACATTTGACTCGCAAGTTTAGTAAATTCGCGTGCGCCTTCATTTGTTACACATGTGAATATATGTTCTCCCATTATGAAATAGCGATTCGGAGCCCATCTTTGATAAGCATGTTGTTTTAAATAGTCATGAATATAAGGAAGATTATTTGCACTCACATATGCTTTGCCATCACTTGTTAACCCGGAAAGACTGGAAGTACGATAAACATCGACTTCATTCAGTTCCATATCTTCTTTTATAGATAATAAAGTTTGAACGTACATTCTTTGGTCTTCAAAGAAAGGAAAGGTTTGAAAGTAAGAACTACGTAATCTCTTCTTCTCAAAGAAATCGGTTACACCATGAAATAAATAACTAAAAATGAATCTTTCCACTTGGGAATACTTTTTTCCGTTACATTCAATACAAATCGTTTCATTCGTATCATTTTTAGTTTCAAGTACACGGAAGCGTGCAGCAAATTCAATTGTTTCTGACAATGTCATATTTGGAGTGGTTTCTACTTCTGTTCGAATTGTTAAGAATCCAAGCTCATAAGGACAAAGTGTTACGTCGATGGAATGAATCTTGAATGGAACGGAAATAAGATTTGTTGTTAAATGTCCAGTTAAGTTAAGGTCTTTAGAATAGCGCTGTAACCCTTTTTGATGCTCTGAGTGAGGAAATAGAATTTTATTTGTAAATGAAAGATAGTATGCTTCCATATTTTGATGTGAAACTTGAAACTTTCCGTAGTATGTATTTTCATTTTCAAGATGATCGAGTCGAAAAGGGTGAAAATCATTTTTCTGTAAGAAAGGGAACATATTTTGTTCATATCCAGTTTTAAAAGAAAACGGGAATATAAATTGAAATATGGCTGTTGTTACATCTTTTTCCTCGATTGTTTGTATTGCCTCCATTTACATTGTTTCCTTTCCATATATGCTATAAAAACAACATGCCCAAATTCATTCGAAAATAACCACTGTTTTATACTAGGTTAAGAATGAAAATTCAGCTTATTTAGTAGGGGACATGTATAATGTTATGTATACTAAAAGTTATAAATTTGTATTTTGAAAAGGGGGATGTTGTATGCGGATTTTAGTATTAGGAGCTGGTGGCGTCGGAGGCTTTTTTGGAGGTCGATTAGTAGAAAAAGGGGAAGATGTTACGTTTCTTGTTCGTAGTAAACGGAAAAAACAATTGGAGGAAAGAGGACTTGTAATCCGAAGCATTAACGGAGATTTTTCCTTCCAACCGAAATTAATAACGAAGGAAAATCGAACTGCTCCATTTGATGTCATTTTATTTTCAACAAAAGCGTATCACTTAAACGAGGCAATTCAAGATGTAAAGCCGTTTGTTGGTGAAAATACGGTCATCATTCCATTGTTAAATGGTATTGCTCATGTATCACTATTACAAAAGGAGTTTGGCGAAGAAAAAGTAATTGGCGGTTTATGCTTTATCGAGACGACGTTAAACGATCAAGGGGAAATTGTACAAACGAGTGCTGCCAACAGGCTTGTATTTGGAGAAATTAAGTCTCATGATTCAGAGAGAATACAGCATATTTCTAAAGCATTTGCAGGTACGAAATCTAGTTTTGTATTAAGTGAAAATATTACGCAAGATATGTGGCATAAATATTTATTCATTACTGTAATGTCGGGTGTGACGACATTAATGCGTGCACCGATAGGACCGATTCGTGAAAGCGAAGGTGGACGTGATTTTATCCAAAACTTATTTGAAGAATGTGTGCAAATCATGAGATTTATAGGAGCACCAATTAAGGAAGATATTGCCCAGGAACATATGAAAACAATTGATAAAATTTCGTATAATATGAAGTCATCGATGCAGCGTGATATGGAAAAAGGTTCGTCCGTTGAAGGGACGCACTTGCAAGGATACTTACTAGATTTAGCAGAACAATTTTCTGTAGAAGCACCATTATTGGGTGCGGTATATCAAAATTTGAAAGTGTATGAAAAAATGATTTTAACTAAAGAAAGGGTATGAAAAAGAGTAAAGGATAGCAACATATAAATGTTGCTATCTTTTTTATTTTTGACAACTTATTCGTTTCTTTTTGTATTTTCTGTCGTATTTCTTTCGTTATCACGGTTACCATATAACTGATTAATTTCATTTGCTAATGCATCTAAATAGGAATCGGAAAAAATAGGCTTCTTTTCTTTAGACATGTGGATCTCCTTTATCGGTTTTTTAGTATTCATTATGTATATTTACCGGCGGATTATGCGCAATCGTCTTAAGTTTTTACTTTTTCAAAATTTTTGTTTACATTTTGAAAATAAAGGAGTATTATAATCCACAGTTTCAATTTTCTAAATCGCTGAAACCGCATGGTGCGGGGGACCCGTTCTTATGGATTAGTACTTAATCCGATGGGGTGAATCCTTGAAAAAGGTAGGGCTACTCATAGGCCCGAATCCGACAGCTAACCTCGTAAGCGTTATATTGAGAAGGAAGGTGGAGCTTGTGCGACAAAAAATTTAATGTCTACAAGTCTATTTCGTTATGGCTTGTAGGCATTTTTTGTGTTCTGAAGAAATAGTTTATCCGCTGTAACTAGCAGAAAAGTTCGTACAAAATTATTGGAGAGTGGACAGCAGTGGTTTCATCTATCAAAAGGTTTTTAATTGGAAGACCGTTAAAATCAACTGAGTTAGGAGAGCAAAAGCTTAATAAAACGAAGGCGTTAGCCATTTTATCTTCTGACGCATTATCATCAGTTGCATACGGACCAGAGCAAATATTAATCGCACTAGCAGGTCTAGGAGCAATAGCTTATTGGTATTCCATTCCAATCGCTGTTGGGGTATTAGTATTATTGACAGCTCTTATTTTATCTTATCGACAAATTATTTTTGCTTATCCGCATGGCGGAGGAGCGTATGTTGTATCAAAAGAAAACTTAGGGATGAATCCAGGGTTAATAGCTGGAGGATCTTTATTAGTCGATTATATTTTAACTGTTGCGGTAAGTGTGTCTGCAGGTACAGATGCGCTTACATCAGCTTTTCCTACTTTACATGCACATAATGTAATCATTGCGATTATATTTGTTATATTTATTACGATATTAAATTTAAGAGGGGTAACGGAATCAGCTTCCGTTTTAGCATATCCTGTTTATTTATTTGTTCTAGCACTATTTATATTAATTGGTGTAGGTATTTATAATATTATAACTGGTCACGTTTCACCGACTTTGCACACGCCGATTGGAACGCCGGTTGCAGGAATTAGTTTGTTTTTACTGCTACGAGCATTTGCTTCAGGAAGTTCTGCTTTAACAGGGGTTGAGGCGATCTCTAACGCAATTCCAAACTTTAAAGATCCTGCACCTAATAATGCAGCGAAAACATTGCTCGCAATGGGGGCATTACTTGCAGTATTATTTTCAGGAATTGTCTTTTTGGCTTATTATTACGGAGTGAATCCAAGTAAGGAAGTAACAGTTGTTTCACAAATTGCTGAACAAACATTTGGACGTAATTTCATGTACTATTTCATACAAGGTACAACTGCTTTAATATTAATTCTTGCTGCTAATACAGGTTATTCTGCATTTCCACTATTAGCAGTTAACCTTGCAAAAGACAAGTTTATACCGAGAATGTTTACGATAAGAGGAGACCGCCTAGGTTACTCAAACGGTATTATTATACTTGGAATCGCTTCGATTATTTTAATTGTAGCTTTCCAAGGACAAACGGAACATTTAATTCCGTTATACGCGGTAGGTGTATTTATTCCGTTTACCCTTTCTCAAACGGGTATGGTATTAAAATGGCTTCGTGAGAAACCTGAAGGATGGGCTTTGAGATTAACGGTCAATTTAATAGGAGCAGTCATTAGTTTTATAGTAATGAGTATGTTCTTTTTAACTAAATTCGCACAAGTTTGGTCAATCCTTATTTTCTTACCTGTCATTATCTTCTTGTTCCACCGAATTAAGAAGCATTATGATGCAGTAGGCGATCAATTAAGTTTAAAAACTTGTGAGAGAATTGTTCCGATTGAAGGAAATGTAATTGTCGTTCCTGTGGCTGGTATGACACATGTGGTAGAAAATTCATTGAATTATGCGAAGTCTCTTTCTGCAGATCAAGTTATCGCTGTATATGTTGCTTTTGACAGAGAAGAGGAAAAGAAATTTGAAGAGAAATGGAAGAAGTGGCAACCTGAAGTAAGACTTGTTACCTTACATTCTCATTATAGAAGTATTATTCAACCGCTAACAAAGTTTATTGATACAGTGCAATATAAAGCGAGTGAATCAAATTACCGAGTTACTGTAGTTATACCACAGTTCATTCCGAAAAAAGGTTGGCATAACATTCTTCATAATCAGTCTAGTTTACTCATTCGTGCGTATTTACTTTATAAAAGAAATGTTGTTATTACGACAGTTCCATATCATTTGAAAAAGTAAGAAGGTTTTTTAAGGATAGCTTCATGAAAATGGAGCTATCCTTTTTGTGTATGCACTATGCATAATTGCATACGAACCCAAAAGATATATTAATATAATTTTCATATCTATAAGTGAGTAGAGGTTTTTGTTGTGATATATGGATATTTCAATTGGAGAATTGAAGCGGATCATATTTTGGAATAAGGACAGAGAAGCTTGAAAATAAAGGGAATGAAAATACTTCTTTACGTTATATAAATAGCTGTGTTTAAATGATCTTACAGTACAAAACTTACATGAAAACAAAACGAAATTTCATACTTCTGTACGAAAAATATTTTAAAATGAATAATATTTTTGTGTAATATATTCACTGTACGAATGTGGGAATTGTGGTGAAAGAGAAATTTTATACAATCTTATTCATACTAACCACATATGAAAAGTTATGAAATGTTTTATCGCAATAAGTAAGTACTGTAGCAATAACAGTTGGGAGAGATGGTTCGTACAGGAATCACGTTGAGAACGTTCTCTATTTTAACCATCTCAAACTATATGCAAGAAAATAGAATAATAAAATGCGATAGTAATAGTTGCTAATACATAGGAGGAGTTAAAGTGAAAAAGACTTTAATTACAGGGTTATTGGTTACAGCAGTATCTACGAGTTGTTTTATTCCTGTAAGCGCTTACGCTAAGGAGGGGCAAACAGAAGTGAAAGCAGTATATGCACAAAATGTAATTGCTCCAAATACATTATCCAATTCAATTAGAATGTTAGGATCACAGTCACCGCTTATACAAGCATACGGATTAGTTATTTTACAACAGCCAGACATTAAGGTGAATGCGATGAGTAGTTTGACGAATCATCAAAAGTTTGCAAAGGCAAATGTAAGAGAGTGGATCGATGAATATAATCCGAAGCTAATCGATTTAAATCAAGAGATGATGAGATATAGTACTAGATTTAATAGTTATTATAGTAAGCTCTATGAACTAACAGGAAACGTAAATGAAGATGAACAGGCAAAAGCAGATTTTACAGGCGCATATGGAAAATTACAACTGCAAGTACAAAGCATCCAAGAGAGTATGGAGCAAGATTTATTAGAGTTAAATCGATTTAAAACGGTATTAGATAAAGATAGTAGCAACTTATCAAGTAAAGCTGATGAAGCAATAAAAACACTGCAAGGATCAAGTGGAGATATTGTGAAATTAAGAGAAGATATAAAAAGAATTCAAGGGGAAATTCAAGCAGAGTTAACGACTATTTTAAATAGACCTCAAGAAATTATTAAAGGTTCTATTAATATAGGTAAACAAGTATTTACAATTACAAATCAAACTGCACAAACGAAGACAATTGATTTCGTTTCTATCGGTACTTTAAGTAATGAAATTGTAAATGCTGCCGATAGTCAAACGAGAGAAGCAGCTCTTCGTATTCAGCAAAAACAAAAAGAGCTACTACCACTTATTCAAAAGTTATCACAAACTGAAGCAGAGGCGACACAAATTACATTCGTTGAAGATCAAGTAAGTAGCTTTACAGAACTAATCGATCGTCAAATTACAACTTTAGAAACGTTATTAACAGATTGGAAAGTTTTAAATAATAATATGATCCAAATTCAAAAGAATGTTGAAGAAGGCACATATACAGATAGTAGTTTACTTCAAAAACATTTCAATCAAATTAAAAAAGTAAGTGATGAAATGAATAAGCAAACAAATCAATTTGAAGATTACGTTACAAACGTTGAAGTACATTAAAAATAAGTAACGATAAGGGAGAGAAGAAAAATGACAAAAAAACCTTATAAAGTAATGGCTCTATCAGCACTTATGGCAGTATTTGCAGCAGGAAACATCATGCCAGCCCATACGTATGCAGCTGAAAGCACAGTGAAACAAGCCCCAGTCCATGCGGTAGCAAAAGCTTATAATGACTATGAGGAATATTCATTAGGACCAGAAGGCCTAAAAGATGCAATGGAAAGAACAGGTTCAAACGCTTTAGTAATGGATCTGTACGCTTTAACAATTATTAAACAAGGTAATGTTAACTTTGGCAATGTGTCGTCTGTTGATGCGGCTTTAAAAGGGAAAGTGATTCAGCACCAGGATACAGCTAGAGGAAACGCGAAGCAATGGTTAGATGTATTAAAACCACAGCTTATTTCAACGAATCAAAATATTATTAATTATAATACGAAATTCCAAAACTATTATGATACTTTAGTTGATGCGGTAGATGCAAAAGATAAAGCGACTCTTACGAAAGGTTTAACTAGATTATCAAGTAGTATTAATGAAAATAAAGCGCAAGTAGATCAGTTAGTAGAAGACTTGAAGAAATTCCGAAACAAAATGACGTCCGATACGCAAAACTTCAAGGGTGATGCAAATCAAATTACATCTATATTAGCTAGTCAAGATGCAGGAATCCCGCTTCTACAAAATCAAATTACAACGTACAATGAAGCAATTAGTAAATATAATGCAATTATTATCGGTTCATCAGTTGCGACAGCTCTAGGACCAATTGCAATTATTGGTGGTGCAGTAGTTATTGCTACAGGTGCAGGAACGCCGCTAGGAGTCGCGTTAATTGCAGGTGGTGCAGCAGCTGTAGGCGGTGGTACAGCTGGAATCGTATTAGCGAAGAGAGAACTTGATAATGCACAAGCTGAAATTCAAAAAATAACAGGACAAGTTACAACTGCTCAATTAGAAGTAGCTGGGTTAACGAACATTAAAACACAAACGGAGTATTTAACAAATACAATTGATACTGCAATTACAGCGTTGCAAAACATTTCAAACCAATGGTACACAATGGGATCAAAATACAATTCTTTACTTCAAAATGTAGATTCAATTAGTCCGAATGACCTTGTTTTCATTAAAGAAGATTTAAACATTGCGAAAGATAGCTGGAAAAACATTAAAGACTATGCAGAAAAGATTTATGCTGAAGATATTAAAGTAGTAGATACGAAAAAAGCTTAATCAAATATGAATCGTTAGAGCGTTACGTATTGATGAAAGATTTGAAGCTCCTGTTCAGTTGTGAGCAGGAGCTTTTTATACCCTTATAAAGAAAATAGGTGAAAAGAATGCAGAAAAGATTTTATAAAAAATGTCTTTTAACGTTAATGATTGCTGGGGTGGCAACGAGTAACACATTTCCTTTACATCCTTTTGCAGAAGAACAAAACGTAAAAACATTGCAAGAAAGTGCGAAAAATTATTCGTTAGGGCCAGCTGGATTCCAAGATGTAATGGCGCAAACGACATCAAGCATATTCGCAATGGACTCATATGCAAAATTAATTCAAAATCAGCAAGAGACTGATTTGAGTAAAATAAGTTCGATTAATAGTGAGTTTAAAGGAAATATGATTCAGCATCAAAGAGATGCAAAAATTAACGCGGCGTATTGGTTAAATTATATGAAGCCTCAAATTATGAAAACAGATCAAAATATTATTAATTACAATAATACTTTTCAAGCGTATTATAATAGCATGCTAATAGCGATTGATCAAAAAGATAGCGTAAAGTTAAAAGCGGATATAGAAAAATTGTATGCGGATATTGTAAAGAATCAAAATGAGGTAGATGTATTACTAGGGGATTTGAAAGCTTTTCGCGATAGAATGGCGAAAGACACAAATAGTTTTAAAGAGGATACAAATCAATTAACAGCAATTTTAGCAAGTACGAATGCTGGTATTCCAGCTCTAGAGCAACAAATCAATACATATAACGATTCAATCAAAAAGAGTAATGATATGGTCATTGCTGGTGGTGTACTTTGCGTAGCGTTAATAACATGCCTTGCTGGCGGACCGATGATTGCCGTTGCGAAAAAAGATATCGCAAATGCAGAAAGAGAAATCGCTAATTTAAAGGATAGAATTTCTGGCGCACAAGCAGAAGTCGCGATATTGACAGATGTTAAAAATAAAACAACAAATATGACAGAAACAATTGATGCAGCAATTACAGCACTGCAAAATATATCAAATCAATGGTATACAGTAGGGGCAAAATATAATAACTTATTACAAAACGTAAAGGGAATCAGCCCTGAAGAATTTACGTTTATAAAAGAAGACTTACATACAGCGAAAGATAGCTGGAAAGATGTAAAAGATTATACAGAAAAATTACATGAAGGCGTGGCGAAGTAAACAGTGGACTAGTTCCACTGTTTATTTTTTTATCCTATTTTTGTGAGAGTTGGATTTGTAATTTGATATATGAATTTGCCATGTTTTTTATTAATATAGCTTTGGGTAATATTTAGTTAAGTTGATACTAATAACATAGATAAACTTCTGATCAAGCTTTTTATATTTAATGTTTTAATGAAAAAAGCTATACTGTAAGCAAAACTAAAAATTGGAAGGGAAATACTAGAACATGGAAAATTATTTGTTATTTATCCTTACAGCACTGTTAATCATAATAATGCCTGGTCCTGGTTTTGCACTAGTCACAAAAAACACTATCTCTCATGGTAAAAATGGTGGGATAAAGACTGTTTTAGGAACGATATCTGGAATGATGATTCATACAATAATGGCCACGCTAGGACTCTCTGCCATCCTAATGAAATTTGCTATGTTATTTACATTTATAAAATATGCTGGGGCTTTTTATTTAATTTACTTAGCTGTAAAGTCAATTAAAAGTGCCTTATATAAAAAAGAAGCTATGCCAGGTTCAGTAGAAATGGACTCTAAGGATATTGGAGCAATTAAAAGCTTTAGACAAGGATTTACTACGGCAATCTTAAACCCAAAAACTGCTGTGTTTTTCCTTAGTTTTTTACCCCAATTTATTGTGAGTAATCAAAATCATTTCCTCCAATTTCTTTTATTAGGAGTCACATTTACGACTTTGACAGCAATATGGTATTTGCTTTATATTTCACTCATACGCCAATTAAGAACTTTTTTAAGAAAAGAAAGAGTGAACCGTACAATAGAGGGTATTACGGGCGCAGTATTATTAGTATTTGGAGTGAGGTTGTTTTTCCAAAAATAAATATGTATATGAAAAGAGAAATAATCAATAGTGGTTATTTCTCTTATTTATTCTAAAACTACTATTTTACAATTGATTTCACACCTCTATACTAATTTTATACATATATCTAATTTGAATTTTCAAAATGAGTTCCTCAATAACCTGACCGGTTTGTTTTATAAGAATTATGGGAGGCGGGCTGATAATAAGTAGGGGATGGACAAAAAACCATTGATTAAAGTTTCATTGTATACCCTTAGGGGAGTAGAAGTATGGGGTGATAAAATTCGGTAGTCGAAATTTCTTGCATAAAGCTGTATAATGCTTGTAACGAAAAGGAAATACAGGAAAGGATATGTAATGAGTTACTATGGATAAAGATAAACAACAATTAAGCGTTGAAGTTGCAAGATTATATTATCAATCAGATTATAGTCAGCAAGAAATTGCTAATAAATTAAATATTTCAAGACCGACTATCTCTAGACTATTAAAGTACGCGAAGGAAAAAGGGTTTGTTCAAATTAGTATAGCTGATCCATTTGCTGATTTAGATAACGTTGGAAATTTACTAAAAGAAAAATACAACTTGTTAGAGGCACATGTCGTATTTTCTCCAGTACCAGAGTATGCAACGATTACAGAGTATATTAGTAAATATGCAGCTGAGTATATGGAAAAGACGGTTAAAACTGGTGATATCGTTGGGGTAAGCTGGGGCATGACGATGTATGAAATCGCTAGAAAAATCGTACCACAACATGTAAAAGGTGTAGAAGTTGTTCAGTTAAAAGGTGGAATTAGTCATTCGAGTGTAAATACATATGCGAATGAGACCATCGCTTTATTTGCAGATGCTTTTCAAACGACGCCGAGAAATCTACCCCTTCCAGTTATATTTGATAATGCAGTGACAAAAGAATTAGTAGAGCAGGATCGACATATTCATCACATTATCGAAATGGGAAAACAAGCGAATATTGCAATTTTCACTGTAGGAACAGTGCGAGACGAAGCGCTATTATTCCGATTAGGTTATTTCGATAAGGATGAAACGAGTTTACTCAAAAAACAATCGGTCGGTGACATTTGTTCACGATTCTTTGATGGGGACGGAAATATTAGTAGTGAAGAAATTAATAAGCGGACTATTGGAATTGAGTTAGAAGAACTGAAATTAAAGAAACGCTCTATTTTAGTTGCCGGTGGTAATAGAAAAATAAAATCAATTGATGGTGCGTTACGTGGCGGGTATGCAAATGTATTAATTATTGATCAGCATACGGCGAAGGAATTGTTACATTATGAAAAAGATTAGAAATAAAAGGCTTTCTCAAGATGTTAATTTTGAGAAAGCCTTTTATTTTGTTGTGTATGAATTATGGGAGTTTTTTTGAATACAAATTACCTTTTTAAAAATAATTATGGATATTGAGATACATACTACCATTGTTAATATAAAAGTTTTGATTTTAAATATAAAGTGTTTCTTAGTTAGAATGCGCTTTATTTACTACAAGAAAATTCCTTTTTAAAAAGGATGAACAAAATTTCAAAAGTGTATTTACATTTGTTCAACTTAGAGTTAGAATGAAGTTGTTAAAAGATATGAGGAGTGAAGATAATGAACATTGCAAAGTTAATTGACCATACAATTTTAAAAGCTAATTCTACAAAAGAAGATGTGATGAAAGTAATCGAAGAAGCAAAGGAATATAAATTCGCTTCAGTTTGTATTAATCCTACATGGGTAAAGCTAGCTGCTGATGAACTAGCTGGACATGATGTAGATGTTTGTACTGTAATCGGTTTCCCATTAGGAGCAAGCACTACTGAAACAAAAGCATTTGAAACAAAAGATGCTATCGCAAAAGGTGCAACTGAAGTTGATATGGTAATCAACGTAGGTGCTTTAAAAGACGGTGACAACGAGTTCGTTGAAAAAGACATTTATGAAGTAGTACAAGCAGCAAAAGGAAAAGCTCTTGTAAAAGTAATCATTGAAACTTGCCTATTAACAGATGAAGAGAAAGTACGCGCTTGTGAATTATCAGTAAAAGCCGGTGCTGATTTTGTAAAAACTTCAACTGGATTCTCAACTGGCGGAGCAACTGCTGAAGACATCGCATTAATGCGCAAAACAGTTGGACCAAACGTTGGTGTAAAAGCATCTGGTGGCGTTCGTACACGTGAAGATGCAGACAAAATGGTAGCTGCTGGAGCTTCTCGCGTTGGAGCAAGTGCTAGTGTTGCAATCGTATTAAATGATGCAAAAGGTGCTACGGATAACTACTAATCATTAATGAAGTCAAAAGCAATAGATACACAAAGTAAAGTGCATCTATTGCTTTAACAATTGAAAAAAATGTAAGCGGATACGAATGGGAGGAAACGGCTTATGAAATACTTAATCGGTATTTTTGGCCTCGTATTGATTTTAGGTATCGCTTGGCTTGCTAGTAATGATCGAAAAAAAGTCAAATATCGCCCAATCATAACGATGGTTATATTACAATTCATTTTGGGATTTTTATTATTAAATACAAGTGTAGGGAATGTATTAATTAGCGGAATAGCAGATGGTTTTGGAGAGCTATTAAAATATGCCGCTGACGGTGTGAATTTCGTATTTGGTGGATTAGTAAATCAAAAAGAGTTTTCGTTCTTTTTAAGTGTATTAATGCCAATCGTATTTATCTCAGCTTTAATAGGTATTTTGCAACACATTAAAGTATTACCTATTATTGTGAAATCTATCGGTCTAGCATTAAGTAAAGTAAACGGAATGGGGAAACTAGAATCATATAACGCTGTTGCTTCTGCGATTTTAGGACAATCTGAAGTGTTTATTTCAGTTAAGAAACAACTAGGATTATTGCCAGAGAAAAGAATGTATACATTATGTGCATCTGCAATGTCTACCGTTTCAATGTCTATCGTTGGATCGTATATGGTGTTATTAAAACCACAATATGTTGTAACCGCTTTAGTGCTTAACTTATTCGGTGGTTTTATTATCGCTTCTATCATTAACCCTTATGAAGTTACTGAAGAAGAAGATATGTTAGAAGTACAAGAGGAAGAGAAAAAGACTTTCTTTGAAGTATTAGGAGAATACATTATAGATGGATTTAAAGTTGCGATTACAGTGGCAGCTATGTTAGTTGGTTTCGTTGCTCTTATCGCATTCATTAATGCAGTATTTAAAGGTGTAATCGGTATTTCATTCCAAGAAATTCTTGGTTATGTATTTGCACCATTTGCATTTATTATGGGTGTACCTTGGCATGAAGCAGTTAATGCCGGAAATATTATGGCAACAAAATTAGTATCAAATGAATTTGTCGCTATGACAGATTTAGCACAAGGAAACTTTAATTTCTCAGATAGAACGACAGCGATTATATCTGTATTCTTAGTTTCATTTGCAAACTTCTCTTCAATTGGAATTATTGCAGGGGCAGTTAAGAGCTTAAATGAAAAGCAAGGGAATGTAGTCGCAAGATTCGGTTTGAAATTACTTTTCGGTGCAACATTAGTAAGTTTCTTATCAGCAACAATCGTTGGCTTATTATTTTAACAGATTCATATCATATAAAAAGGAATGGTGATTGTAATGAGAATGGTAGATATTATTGCAAAAAAACGTGATGGCAAAGAATTAACGACTGAAGAAATCAAATTCTTTATTAATGGATATACAGACGGAAGTATTCCTGATTATCAAGTAAGTGCACTTGCAATGGCAATCTTCTTTAAAGATATGACAGATCGTGAACGTGCAGATTTAACGATGGCAATGGTGGAGTCTGGAGAAACAATCGACTTATCAGCAATTGAAGGAATTAAAGTAGACAAGCATTCAACTGGCGGTGTTGGTGATACAACAACATTAGTATTAGGGCCATTAGTAGCTGCTTTAGATGTACCAGTAGCAAAAATGTCTGGTCGTGGTTTAGGACATACAGGCGGAACAATTGATAAATTAGAAGCGGTAGAAGGATTCCACGTTGAAATTACGAAAGAGCAGTTCATTGATATTGTAAACCGTGACAAAGTAGCTGTTATTGGACAAACAGGAAACTTAACACCTGCTGATAAAAAGATTTATGCATTACGCGATGTAACAGGAACAGTAAACTCAATTCCTTTAATCGCAAGTTCAATTATGAGTAAAAAAATTGCAGCTGGTGCTGACGCAATTGTACTTGATGTAAAAACAGGTGCTGGCGCATTTATGAAAACAGAAGAAGATGCAAAAGAATTAGCACATGCAATGGTACGTATTGGAAATAATGTAGGACGTCAAACTATGGCTGTTATTTCAGATATGTCACAACCTCTTGGATTCGCGATTGGTAATGCTCTAGAAGTGAAAGAAGCGATTGATACGTTAAAAGGTGAAGGTCCAGAAGATTTAACAGAATTAGTACTTGTATTAGGAAGTCAAATGGTCGTACTTGCGAAAAAAGCAAATACATTAGAAGAAGCTCGTGAAATGCTAATTGAAGTTATGAAAAACGGAAAAGCAACTGAGAAGTTTAAAGAGTTCTTAAGCAATCAAGGCGGAGATAGCTCAATCGTAGACAATCCAGAAAAAATGCCACAGGCGAAGTATGTAATTGATGTACCTGCTAAAACTTCAGGTGTTATTTCTAACATTGTTGCAGATGAGATTGGTATCGCAGCTATGTTATTAGGTGCTGGCCGCGCGACAAAAGAAGATGAAATCGATTTAGCAGTAGGATTAATGTTACGTAAAAAAGTTGGCGATGCAGTAAAAGAAGGCGAGCCATTCGTAACAATCTATGCAAATCGTGAAAATGTAGAAGATGTAAAAGCAAAAATCTATGAGAACATTTCTATCGCTGAAACAGCAGTGGCTCCTAAATTAGTTCATACAGTTATTACTGACTAATGATAATTACACTTACTTTGAGGAGGAAATAATATGGATAAGAAAAAATATATTGAAGAAGCAAATAAGATGTTATCGAAAGCATATATTCCGTATTCGAAATTTCCTGTTGGTGCAGCATTAGTTACGAAAGAAGGTAAAATCTATACTGGTTGTAATATAGAAAATGCGTCTTACGGTTTATGTAACTGTGCAGAAAGAACGGCAATCTTTAAAGCAGTATCAGAAGGTGAGCGCGACTTTAGTTACTTAGTCATTACAGGAGAAACGGACGGACCGATTTCACCATGTGGTGCTTGTAGACAAGTAATTGCTGAATTCTGTGAACCGAAAATGCCTGTTTTACTAACAAATGTAAAAGGCGATGAAAAAGAAGTAACTGTTGAGCAATTACTTCCAGGTGCTTTCTCAATAGAAGATTTAAAATAAATTGAAAAGCCATTCCGCAATTATGAATTGTGGAATGACTTTTTTATATTTAAATGTTGAATGTAATATTTTGTTCATATTCCGTTCATAAACTTTGCGTAAAATGATTGTATCGTGGAGAATTGCGATGTATCGTTCATATGTTAAATTAGAAAATACAATAAAAAGAGCTGGAATTTCTAAATAGGAATTCCGGCTCTTTTTATGTTTTATACGATTGTTTGTTTAGCATTGATTTCATTTGCTTAATTTTAAACGTATTTGAGCATCTTGTAATGCGGCTGGTGTAACGTTAAGACCATGTTGATCAACAATTTTTGTGTTTAATAAAATGGAATCTAAGCTTCCACGAAATGTTTTTGTATAGTTTTGACGCAACATTTGTTGTTCTTGTTTTTCATCAACTGTTAATCCAGATGCTTTTTCTTTTTTTGATAATTCGTTAATACGGAATAAAATGTTTTTCATTGGATTCACCTCTAGTTAGATTTCGTTACATTAGTAACTTACTAATGTATAGTTATTGTAACGTATCTTTTAATTAGTGTCAATGCCTTAGTAAGGTATAAAAGGTATTGTTGTTTTCCATTATGAGAGTAATGAGCAAAAAAGGTAAGTTCAAGTCACTTGAACTTACCTTTTTTATTTATATCCAATATAAAGATATATCATAAAATCCAACTAAAATGAGTAGTATCCCAGCTATAAGCTGAATGGTTTTTCCTATTTTTCTGCTCTTTTTAAGTAGTGCCCCATTTAATCCAAGGTAGGAGATGATGGACATTAATATAACGATAGGAAGAGCAGTTCCTATCGAAAAGAATGTCGGAAACAAGTAGCCATAATTATATGAGAAAGATAAAGGGATTAGCGTTCCGAAAAATAGAACGAACATAGTCGGACAGAAAGCTAAGGAAAAGAAGAATCCAAGTAAAAATGATCCAACTTCATTTTGTTTTCGTATAAATTTGATTGAGAAAAAACTTCTTCCTTTAATAATACCTGCCAACATTAGCCCCATTAAAATTAATAAAGGCCCAATTATTTTTCGTAACCAAGGGAAGTACAAAGTTAATATTTGTTGAATCTCTTTTCCTAAAAACCACACGAATAGTCCTAGAGTTGTAAAAGCTATTATTTTTCCTAAAATGAATAACAATATATGTTTCCATGCATGTCCTTTTTGTAAAGATTGATTGCCATAAAGTGTAATAGCACTAATGTTTCCTGTTAATTGGCAAGGAGCGAGGGTACCTACTACGCCTAATAAAAACGCAAATAAAAGAGGTACTGATTTCGTAGCATTCGCGACATTCATTAAAGGAGACATGAGTTGATAGCTCCATTCACTAATTGTTGAAAACAAGTTATATTCACCCTTCTAATTAAATTGGAATGTTCCCTCTTTCGTAATCTGCTTCCACGTTTTACCCTCATCTGTAGAAAGGAACACATTTGCTTTCATTGTAGCAAATGCTATTTCAGCTGAATTTTGAGGGTTTTGTGATATGTACATAATTGCATCTTTAGCATCTAAAGATGGAGTTTGTATGTTTGTCTCTTCATTTGTAGCAATTGATTTCTTCGTTACGATTTGTTTATTGATAGGGGCGTAAATAACCTCTTCATTACTTAATGTAACTGCAGTCGATTCAAGTGATGTAGAGAATAGTTCAAATGTATTTCCGTAATCTGTAGATAAGTAAACACCGTCTTTAGTACTTAACGCGATTACACTAGCTTGATCTGGATGTACGGAAAAGGCATGAATCGTACTTGAAAGACCTTTTAACTGACTATTTTTCCAATCTTGTCCGTTGTTCGTACTGAAATAAAAACCTTGTTGCAATTTAGAATTAGGACGCTCATTGTATAAATAAATTGCTTCTGTATTATATCCGACAGCAAGGTTATGAAAATCAGATTCTCCATAAAATGCTAACTTTTCAAGGGTATTACCGCCATCAGAACTTTTCATTAACCCTAAAGGGTTTTTTTAATTTGCGCCTCGTTCAGGATGACCGCTAGCAAAGAATCCGTTCTTCGTTGCCTGAAATCCCATATAATCATGTAGCTCAGTCTTAGTTTCAAACCATTTTCCATTTTGGTAAACGTTTATCCCGCTATGAGTGGCGATAGAAACCCCAGGCATATTTCCTGCATAGCCAATTCCGTGAATGTGCTCGATTTTTCCAGATGTAGTTTCTTTATAGAAGTTTTGGGGGCTCGTAGTTACTGTTTCTGTATGTTTTGGCTGAGATTGCACCGTGTCTTTCTTCGACGTTGCTGTTTCGACGTTGCTAGAACATCCTGAAATGAATAATAAAGAAGTAATTGCTAAACCTGTTGCTACATAATGTTTCAAAGTTGTAGCTCCTTTCCTGTATATGAGATTTTAAGTATATATAATAAATGTCAAGAAATTGTGGAGTAGTATGCGTAATTTTGATTGGAAGGGGCCTTAGTAATGAAAATTTCCCTTTCTCTATGAGTACTATTAATTGACGAAAAATTATAACAATAATAAAATGAATGGTGTTAGATAATTAGTTTTTTAATCATACATAGAACGCTAGGGGGATTATTATGAAATCAACATTTTTTGCTCAAAATAGAGAACGATTAGTAAACACATTACCAGATGAATCTATTACTATTTTATTTGCTGGACAAGCACCTCATATGTCAGCGGATGCACATTATAAATTTGTGCCGAATCGAAATTTTTACTATGTAACAGGAATCGATGAACCAAATGTTATTTTCATGTTGAAGAAGTTTGGAAATAGTGTGGAAGAAACACTTTTCATTGAAAAGTCAGATCCAGTAATGGAAAAATGGGTCGGTAAAACTGTTTCTAACGAGGAAGCAGAGAAAATTTCAGGTATAAAGAAAGTTGTATATTTAGATAGCTTTGAAAAGACAATGTCAAATATATTTTTTACAGAAAATGTGAAGCATCTATATTTAGATTTAGAGCGTCGTGAGTGGAATGGAGCGGAGACAAAAACGCTTACGTTTGCTAAACATGTAAGAGAACAGTATCCACACGTTTTAATTGGTAATGTATATCCGCATATTTGTGAATTACGAGTGTTTAAAACAGAAGAAGAAATTGAAATTATTAAAGAAGCAATTGGGGTAACAAAAGAGGGTATTTACAACGTACTTAAGCATGCAAAAGCTGACATGATGGAGTATGAATTAGAAGCTCAGTTTGATTTCACACTGAAGTCATCTGGCATTAAGCATCATGCATTCAATACAATTTTGGCAAGTGGAAAAAATGCTACAGTTCTTCATTATGAAGATAATGATGCACAAATTCAAAATGGTGATTTAGTACTGCTAGATTTAGGCGCTCAAAAAGACTACTATAATGCTGATATTAGTTATACATTCCCGATAAATGGAACATTCTCTAGTCGCCAAAAACAAATGTATAATATTGTATTAAAAGCATTGAAAGAAACAACGAAACTCATTAAGCCAGGAGTAAAGTTTGCTGCATTAAATGAGCATACAAAAAAGGTACTGGCAGAAGAGTGTAAAGCAATTGGTTTAATTCAAGAAGACGAAGAGTTATCGAAATACTATTATCACGGTGTCAGCCATTTCCTTGGTTTAGATACGCATGATGTAGGAATATATAAAGAGAGAGTGTTAGAAGAAGGTATGGTTATAACAATTGAACCTGGTCTTTATATTGAAGAAGAATCAATTGGAATTCGTATTGAAGATGACATTCTTGTAACGAAAGACGGACATGAAAACTTGTCAAAAGATATCATTAGAGAAGTTGAAGAGATTGAAGCGTTTATGAGAGAGAATAATGTGAATGTAAAAGAAGATGAAGTTGTTACAAAATAATCATTAGTAGAGGCGCTCAATTTTGGGCGTCTTTTTATTTGATCCATTGCACATCTCCATATTTTCTTGAAAATCATTTTTTATAATGATTTTGAAAAAGAAAAAGGAGGGGTTTTCCATGAAGCGTTTTGTATTAACAGCAGTTACGGTCTCTGTCATATCTTTAATTGCTGCATGTTCCGCGACCACAAATACAACAAACGATTATAAAAATATGAATGATAAAAAAACACCACAGACTGAAACGGCTACAAAACCATTGAAAGTTGAAAAAGGGCCAGAAGTGACTTTAATAGCAAAAGAAGAAAAACAAAAGTTAAGTAATGGTGTTATTGTTCCGGTCTGGACATTTAATGGTTCATCTCCTGGTCCGGAAATTCGGGTGAAAAAAGGTGAAAAGGTGAAAGTAACTTTGAGAAATGAATTATCTGCACCAGTATCTATTCATTGGCATGGGTACCCTGTCCCGAATAATATGGATGGAATTCCAGGTGTTACGCAAGATGCAGTTGAATCTGGAAAAAGTTTCACCTATGAGTTTGAAGCGAACGTCCCAGGAACGTATTGGTATCATTCACATCAAGATTCTGTCAATCAATTAGATAGAGGTTTGTATGGTGCTCTTATTGTAGAGGATACAAATGAAAAGGACGACGGCCCTTCTCGAACGAGAAAGTCCATCGCCTTTAGGCATGGGATGAAAGTGGGATTGGATACGGAGTACCAATAAAAATCGCAAGGTTCGTGGTACTTTAAGTATCCAAAGTATAGGTCGTTTCTCTGGGTCTTTTTTGTTGTAATTTTCCGAAAATAAATGATATATTATAACGAGAATAAATGATTATAGAAGAACGTTTCAAAGTGTTTGAGAGAAAAATCTCCTCGTCGCATAGAGTTGCAAAGTTTATGGACGCAGTCCCATTTTGTTTCTATTGCTGGAAATGTGTCAAGTGAGACAATAAAACAGTATGTTGAAAATTAAAAAACGAGGGGATGAAACGTATGTCACAGACCCTAACAGTGAAAGTGAAATTGATTCCAACAAAAGAACAAATCCGTTTATTGGAACAAAGTAGTCGTGAATATATCAAAGTCATGAATATGCTTGTATCTGAAATGGTTGAAGCAAAGGAAAGCACGAAAAAAAGTACGAAAGATATTGAAGCGAATATACCAAGTGCATTGAAGAATCAGGCAATCAAAGATGCGAAAAGCTTATTTGCTACAAAAGTAAAGAAAAGCAAGTATAAAATCATTCCGATTTTAAAGAGACCTGTTTGTGTATGGAACAATCAAAATTATTCATTTGACTCCACCCATATTTCAATCCCGTTTAAGGTAAATGGAAAGTCAACTCGTTTAAAGGTCCGCGCTTTATTAATCGATAAAAACAATCGTAATTTGGATTTGCTAAAACATAAGTTAGGTACACTTCGCATCACAAAGAAATCGAATAAGTGGATGGCCCAAATATCGGTCACGCTCCCTATAAGTGAAAAAGCAGGGACGAAAATTTTAGGAGTAGACTTAGGTCTTAAAGTCCCTGCGGTAGCGATCGCAGACGATGACAAGGTTCGTTTCTTTGGGAATGGTAGGCAAAACAAATATAAGAAGCGTAAGTTTCGTAGTGTTCGTAAGAAGTTAGGAAAAGATAAAAAAGTGACTGCCATTCGGCGATTTGATGATAAAGAACAAAGATGGATGCAAGATAAAGACCACAAAATAAGTCGTGAAATCATTGATTTTGCGATTGCTAATCATATTTCTGTCATTCGATTAGAACAACTAACGAATATAAGACAGACGGCAAGAACAAGCCGTAAAAACGAAAAAAACCTACACACTTGGTCATTCTATCGTTTGTCAAAATTTATTGAATATAAAGCGATATTAGCTGATATTCAGGTTGAATATGTGAATCCAGCGTATACAAGTCAAAGCTGTCCGAAATGTGCTAAAAAGAACAGGGCACAAGACAGAAAGTACAAGTGTCAATGTGGGTTTGAGACACACCGTGATATCGTTGGGGCGATGAATATTCGCTACGCAACTGTGATTGATGGTAACAGTCAATCAGCCTAAGCACCTATATGGTCTGGTTTAGGAGGGGCAATGAGATGCCCTCATCTTGAAGGCTGTTCAAAACAGAAATGGACTGCGAACGCTTAGTCATTCAAGAATCCCCCCCCCGTAATTACGTAAGGATTGGGGCTTGCGACTTTAGTCGTGGGAGTCTCAAACATTAATGTTAGATGAATGGGTAACAGATAAAGAAGAAATTAATAAGCAGTTAAAAGAAATGACAAAAGGGCAAATAGAAAAAGTAGATGGTAATAAATCTAAGGATAATGAAAATACGAAAAAGAATGATGATAAGAACGGCATGGATCATTCTAGTATGGACATGGGCAGTGATAAAAAAGACTCTGGCAATATGACAGGAATGGACCATGGAAATATGAAGATGGAAGGTCATGATATGAGTATGTATGATGTATTCACAATCAATGGTAAAAGCGGGGATTTAGTAGAACCATTAAAAGTGAATAAGGGAGATAAAGTTCGTCTTCGGCTCGTTAATGCTGGTTATCTATCACATGATATACACGTTCACGGTCATGATATAAAAGTAATTACGACAGATGGTCAACCAATAAACGATCCAAAATTTATAAAGGATCAAGTCATTTCAATCGCACCGGGTGAACGTTATGATATTGAATTTACTGCTAATAATCTTGGGAAATGGTATGTTGAAGACCATTCAGAAAATAAAGGTGCAAAAGGCATGAAAGCTGTTATTGAATATGATGGCAGCAAAGAGATGGAAGATAAGGCAGATGAAAAAGAAAACTTACCGAAATTAGATATGACGAAATATGGTGGTAAGAAATTAGGTAGTTTCACGTTAAATCAACAGTATACTGCCGCATATAATATGGACTTAAATACGCAAATGAATGGAAATGAAATGGTATATACAATTAACGGAAAGATATTTCCGGATATTGACCCAATTCCAGTAAAAAGGGGTGATTTAGTAAAAGTAAAATTGGTAAATCGTTCTAAAATGGACGATCATCCAATGCATTTACATGGTCACTTCTTCCAAGTGTTGAGTAAAGATGGAAAACCGATAGAAGGTTCTCCAATTGTGAAAGATACTTTGAACCTAAAACCAGGTGAAGAATATGAAGTAGCCTTTGTAGCAGACAATCCGGGTGATTGGATGTTCCACTGTCATGATTTACACCATGCTTCCGCGGGGATGGTAACAGAAGTGAAATATACAGATTATAAATCTGACTATGTTCCGAATCCAAACATTCCTAATAAGCCGGAATAAGGTGAAATTCATGTAGTTTATAATGATGTAAAGCAGTTATCTTTATAGATGACTGCTTTTATATGTAATGTTGTGAATTGTGAATATTATTTTTATAAAAGTTTAGACAATAAGAGGGAGCTACCCTATAGAAAAAGCTTACAAGATAAAAATGTTTTTTTGTTATTTATAGATTAAAAAACATAATCGTTTTCGATTAGGATAGAAGTGTATAAATGTAATGTATTGTAGTTCCAAAAGGCTAAATACTTATATTTGACCTTTCTTTTATTTTGTACTACAATTTGTAGTGCGAAAGGAGAACGGGTATTTTTAAGCAAAAGTATAAGTTAAATGAAGAAGACTCAAATTATGATTTTGTATTTTGTAGTATTAATTACGGGTGATTATTTGTAGCTATTTTTTTTAGAAATTTAAACTACGTTGTGTAGTGTTAAGTTGAGAGAATGAGAGGATTTTCAGAGTGTTAAGGATTTAAGCTTCTATTATTACTAGATATAGATGGCAGAAAATAAATAAAAATTCAATATGGATAATAAAAGGATAATTTTACTGAATAGTTAGAATGGAAATAAATAGAAATTAATATAAAGACATGATGATAATTGAATGTGTTTATTAGGAAGGTGTTTTGTACATATGAAAAAGATTTTAGCTAGTGTAGCGGTAGCCTCTGTTACAGGAAGTATATTTGTTAGTACTGCCCAAGCGAAAAATACTAAAATACAAAAAGACACGAAGCATGAGCAACCTACTAATTTAGTGAAATATGGAAATCAAGTAACAGTAAATACGGATGCTCTACGTGTCCGCGCACAGCCGAATACGTCTAGTGCAATAATGGGACGCGTCTATGAAGGAGAAGTTTTACAAGTTATTGGAGAAGAAAACAGTTGGTTGAAAGTTAATCATAAAGGAAAAATTGCCTACGTAAGTGGTGAATTTGTTTCGGAAAATGTTGTATCAGCGAAGACGAATGTAAGCATGAGTCGTAGTAAAACTGTAACTGCTAATGTATTACGTGTTCGCACACAGCCGAATACATCTAGTGCAATAATGGGGCGCGTGTATGAAGGGAAAGTTTTACAAGTTATTGGAGAAGAAAACGGCTGGTTGAAAATTAACCATAGTGGAAAAGTAGGTTATGTAAGCAGTCAATTTGTAATAGACATTGGCTCAAATAGAAGCGGCAATAACAATGGGAAATTTCAAGTTGCGAGTGGGGATTACAAAGTTAACGTATCCTCTCTCCGTGTTCGTACAGGTCCAAGTACTTCCCATACGATTTTAGGCTCTATGTATAAAGGACAAGTTGTTCCAGTGACTGGTGAAGTACAAGATTGGTTCAAAATTAATTATAAAGGACAAGACGCTTATGTTAGTAAAGATTACATTTCAAAAAGTGGCTCAAATGCAAATGCAGACCAAACAAATGAACAACAAAATAATGTTACGGTTCAAGCTGACGGTACATACATTGTAGATGCAACTTCTTTACGTGTTCGTACAGGTCCTGCTATTTACCATAGTGTAATTGGTGGTGTATTAAACGGACAAGCATTGCAAGTAACTGGCGTTGAAAATGGCTGGTTGAAAATTAAGCATAATGGAAGAACAGGTTATGTAAGTAGTGAATATGTAAATTTCGTTAAAGGAGGTACACCATCAATACCTGAAACCAGTAATCCATATACTGGAGCAATAGTTGGTGACTACTATGTTAACGTAAGCGTGTTAAATGTGAGGAGCGGTGCTGGTATAAATCACGGTATAATTGGTGCTTTATCAAAAGGGATAAAAGTACAAGTCCTATTTGAAAAAAATGGCTGGTTGAAAATTAATTACAACGGTAAAAACGGTTATGTATCAAGTAAATTTCTATTAAAAACAAGTGTGACTAGTGAAGAGGAGCAGCGACAATCCAAAGAGGGAAATACAATAAATGAAATTAAAACAAATGATTTTATTCAACCAGCTGTAGGAAGATACACTTCTAGATTTGAGAAACGTGGTGGGCGAATGCATCACGGATTAGATATTGCTTCTTCGGGAACAGTGCCGGTTGTTGCCGCCGCAGAAGGTGTAGTCACTCGCTCTTATTATTCTACAAGCTATGGTAATGTTGTTTTTATTTCTCACAATATTAACGGACAAACATATACGACTGTATATGCTCATTTAAAGAGTCGTTTTGTTTCTGCGGGTCAAAAAGTGAAGCAAGGACAACAACTTGGCATAATGGGGAATACAGGACAATCTGAAGGACAACACTTACATTTTGAAATCCATAAAGGTGAATGGAATGCACAAAAGAGCAATGCTATGGATCCAAAAATATATATTGGTTAAGTGGACATTCAATATTTCAACATGGCATTGTATAGCTTCTCAAGCAAAGGAATTGAATATCTATGAAATTAATATGTTATTAAGTATATAGATTTAGAAGTTTTGGACTAACGATTCAAAGTGTTTTTTATCTTCATCAGTTCAGAAATAAAATTAATGAAATCGATTATAGATGCTAATGTTTATGTTGTTCTTCTGTGGAAGAGATTGGCGTATGCTCTGGGAACGTTACGAATACAGTCAGGATAATTACAGCGCCAATTGAGAGTAATAATAGAAAACAACGACGGGTATAAGTAGTAAATGTGTCTGATAAAAGCTGGATCATACATGACATAGTTATCGTTATAGTAAGTAAAAGGCTAATCAATAGTATACTATGGGCTTGTTGAGTGTTTAACATTTCTGTAATCATTGCTCCCATCATACTCGCCATTAATCCAGAGAACATTCCTTCTAAAGCAGTAAATAGGTGAAACCGTAGACCGATTAGAAAACCGATGCAACCACTAATCAAAATGGCGAGCAACGTAGAATATAGTAATTCTCCTTTAAAAAGAATACCTAAATAAAAACCTATACTTAAACCAAGACTCATACTAAAAGACATAATAAATACCATATACTCCATTAGGGTACCGTTACGTTTGGAAATATATGATGTGATAAGAATCGAGATACAACAAAGTGTTAAGGTGGTTAATGTGTAAGCAAACATTATGATACCTCCCTGTCCTATCGTTCATTTCATCATATGTTCAAATGGAGAGAACTTATGCTTATTTATATCTGCAAATTATCTGCACAATTTAATAAATGTAAACAAGTAGGCGCTAGATTTTTTGAGCGTCTTTTTTATTTGTAAGCATGTGAAAGAAATTGTTTTATAATGAGTTTCTATTGTGAAGCCATAAAGAATAAGCGTATAATATTATAGGTCTCCCATTTGCGAGACAAACCGCGAATGATAAATAAGATTGTTGTTTTATCATCGCCTCTAAACAGATATACAATGAAAGTAACACTGGAATACAGATAGGGAGTTATAAAATGAAATTAATTATTGCCGAGAAACCAGATCAAGGTTTGGCTCTTGTTTCACAGTTTAAATATCGACGGAAAGATGGATATTTAGAAGTAGAAGCGAATGAGTTATTTCCAAATGGAGCGTACTGTACATGGGCAATTGGTCATTTGACGCAGTTATGTAATCCAGAGCATTATCACGCGGAGTGGAAAAAATGGTCACTTAATACGTTACCGATGATTCCAGAGCGTTTTCAATTTGAAGTAACAAAGTCAAAGTATAAGCAATTTAATGTTGTGAAACAGCTGTTACATAATCCTCAGGTAACAGAGATTATTCACGCGGGCGATGCTGGGCGTGAAGGGGAATTAATCGTACGAAACATTATTAATCTTTGTAACGTGCAAAAGCCGATGAAGCGTCTTTGGATTTCATCTTTAACGAAACAAGCTATTTATCAAGGGTTTAAAAACTTGCTTGATGAATCAGATACAATCAATACGTACTATGAGGCGTATACAAGGTCATGTGCGGATTGGGTCGTTGGTATGAATGCATCGCGTGTCTTTAGTATTTTGCTAAAGAAAAAAGGAATGAATGATGTATTTTCAGCTGGTCGTGTACAAACACCGACACTTGCATTAATCGTAAAGCGTGAAAAAGAAATAGAAAACTTTAAGTCTGAGCCGTTTTGGGAAGTGTTCGCAACCTTTAATATAGAAGGAAAGAAGTATGAGGGGAAATGGGAGAAGGATAGTGAATCCCGCTTAAAAGACCCTGATATGGCAAATAAAATTGCGGCATTTTGCCAAGGGAAACCGGCAGTAGTGAAGGAAATGAAAACGGAGCGTAAAGAGTTTCAGCCGCCGTTTTTATTTAATTTATCAGCACTGCAAGCGACAGCTAATAAAGCTTTTAAATTTTCACCGAAAAAGACGCTTGATATAACACAAGCACTATATCAAAAAGGGATAGTTTCTTATCCGCGTTCGGATTCTAACTATGTTACACAAGGAGAAGCAGCGACGTTCCCTGATATTTTACAGAAATTAAGTCAGTTTGATGAATATAAAGGGTTATTACCAGCTCCAGTTGAATCGATTATGAATAATAAGCGTTATGTGAATGAAAAAAAAGTTACAGATCACTACGCTATTATTCCGACAGAGCAAGTTACAAATCCAAGCAAACTATCAGGTGATGAAAAGAAAATTTACGATATGATCGTAAGAAGA
The DNA here is from genome assembly GCF_008923725.1 of Bacillus sp. CH140a_4T. Lineage (GTDB taxonomy): Bacteria > Bacillota > Bacilli > Bacillales > Bacillaceae_G > Bacillus_A. The sequence goes on along the minus strand of NZ_WBPF01000021.1, from coordinate 680,467 downwards.
TTGATTGCGGCGCATTATGAAGTAGCAATCTTTGACTACACAACGATTACAACTCTTGTAGATGAACGTGCTGAATTCATTTCAAAAGGAAAACAGCAGATTCAAGAAGGATGGCGTAAAGTAATTTTCCAAGATGATAAAGATGATGAAACAATTCTCCCAATTGTAGCTGAAGGTGAACAAGGAAAAGTTGTAAAGGTGAAAGTGAAAGAAGGAAAAACACAGCCACCGAAGCGCTATACAGAAGGACAACTTATTACGTTAATGAAAACAGCCGGTAAGTATTTAGAGAATGAAGAGCTGGAGAAAGTATTAAAGAAAACAGAAGGTTTAGGCACAGAGGCAACGCGTGCAGGTATTATTACGATGCTGAAAGACCGTAAATATATAGATGTGCAGAAAAACCAAGTGTATGCAACCGATAAAGGGAAAGTATTAATTACCGCAATCGGTGATAAAATACTAGCTTCACCAGAAATGACAGCGAAATGGGAGCAACGCCTTGCGGAAATTGGTGAAGGCACAGCTTCACCAGCTACATTTATGGAACAAACGAAAAAGCTATCAGCTAAAATTATTGAAGATGCAGTGGAAATGTCGGAGAAATGGGATTTCACTGGATTACATGTTGAATCGATTGAGCGAAAAGGATCGAAATTTACAACAGGTAAAAAGGTTGGTAGCTGTAAAAAATGTGATGGCGATGTGATTGATAAGTCAACGTTTTACGGTTGTTCAAACTACAATACAACGCAATGTGATTTTACCATCTCAAAGAAGATATTAAGTAAAACAATTTCGCAAAAGAATATGACAAAGCTCTTAAAAGGTGAAAAGACCGATTTAATTAAAGGCTTTAAAAAAGGCGAGAAAACGTTTGATGCGATGTTAGAGTGGAAAGATAATAAGATGAATTTTGTGTTTGAGAATTAAGTAGTTTCAACAAATAAAAAAATATGATAATTAAACTGTATCCTATAGAATAGACACTTGAAAAAGTCTATTCTATAGGATATTTTTTTGAATAAGTAGTACTATTTATTTTTATTTGAAATAAAATATACAATAAAAAAATCTTTATAATTGATAATTATTTATTGTAAAACAATAAATTTTGTATTAAAATCAATATCATGATAAATCAGTGAGGTGCTTTTTATAGAAAGGTAACAACGCTGTTTTTTATTAGAGGAGGTAAAACTATGAACAATCACAATTTGATTATTGAAAATATGGATAATCCTCATGAGTTGGAGAGAATGTATAGAAAAGACCCAAAAGCTTTTAAAAAGTCATTCTCACAAGCATGGGATGAAAACCCTGATTCGGAGGTTCTAGCTGCTTGGTATGAAAGGTTGCATTTCAAGGAGACGGCAAATAACGAAAAAAAATCGTTGTTTCAAAAAGGTTTCTTATTCATGGGCATGTTAGCAATTCTAGCTGGCCTAAGCACTAGAATCATTTTCCACTTTGTCGAGCAGGAAGCAATTGCTCCAATTAACTTGGCTTTTGGTGTAATTCCCTTTATTGCTGCTTATTTTATTTACAATAATACTCCGAAAAAAAGTATTATTTATTTCCTTGCAGCGTTGTTCCTAATTGCCGGGTTGTATCTTAATATGTTGCCATTAAATTATAAAGACAGCAGTATCCTTGCGTATTTACATCTTCCTATATTGTTATGGGTCTTATTGGGACTTGCGTTTACGGGAAATGAATATTCAAAAGGCAGTACAAGATTAGCTTATATAAAATTTAATTTAGAATATTGTCTTCTCTACGCGAGCATGGCAGTGAGCGGAATGATACTAGCAGTATTCACGATGAAGTTATTTAGCTTTGTTGACTTGGATATAGGAGAATTCTATTTTAGTAATGTTGTATTATTTGGAGCTGCCGCTCTCGCTGTAGTGGCTGCATACTTAGTATCATTGAATCTTAAACTTGCTAAAAATATTACACCATATATAGCTAAAATTTTTAGTCCTCTCGTTCTGATCACATTGTTTATTTATCTTATAACGGTAATTTGGGTCGCGAAAAATCCATTCTTGGATCGTAATTTCCTTATGGCCTTCAACGTAATACTCCTTGGTGTATTGGCTGTTACTATATTTTCTATCGTTGAGAGTGAGTCAGACGAGAAAAAGAGCATTTCAGATTATATAAACTTTGCCTTAATTGTTTTGGCACTTATTATTGATACTGTAGCTTTGTCAGCTATCGTATTTAGACTTTCTTCTTACGGGATTACACCTAATAGACTTGCTGTTTTAGGCGTAAACATACTGATTTGGGCAAATCTCATTTGGATTATGTTCTCCTATATGCGTTTTCTACAAAACAAATCAGGACCGACAGCTATCCAAGATGCCGTTACGAAGTATTTGCCAATCTACGGAATTTGGGCAGCTTTCGTAATATTTACTTTTCCTATAATTTTTTAATTAGAAAGACATTGTAAATGTAACGACAAGCTAATTTTCTATCACGTATAAAATCCTTAGAGCCGATAATTATCGTTACTTCTATAAGTTCTCGAAAATAAAAAACGTCCTACTTTGGGACGTTTTTTTATTATGTATATTGCTTTGTTTTCTTAATAAGTAACAACACTTGTGAAACGCAAGCAAGTACTGGTAGTTCAATTAACGGTCCAATAACGAGTGCAAGTGCAATAAGAGGTTCGTCTGGAAAAGCTGTTACAGCAATAGCGAGTGCAACAGGCGAGTTTCTTGCTAATGTTGTTAAGCTTAGACTAACTGTATCTTTATAGGATAAACGCATCATGCGTCCGATAAATTGACCGAGTACAAAGTTAATGAGGAAGAACAATAGAACAGGAATGAGTAATAGGAAAACGACATTCATATTCTGTAGTAAATATTTACCTTGTGATGCAAACATCGCTACGATTGCTAAGCTTAAAAATACAATTTGCGCAGAGCTGAAAAACGGAATGAGTGTATTCTCGAGTGTTTCAGCTTTTTTCAGTTTATTCATAATGAACTTTGTAGCGTGTGCAAGTACAAATGGTAAGACAATTACGATAACAATACTTTTTACTAAAACAGAAACCGCTACAGTCTTCATGACACCAGCAAATAAAAATAAATAAATGGGAAGGAGTAGTACTTGCAATATTAAATTTACAGGCAAAATAGCAGTAGAAAGTGCTACATTTCCTTTCGCTATTTCAGTAAAGATTAAGTACCAATCTGTACATGGAGTAACCATTAACATAATAAATCCAACCCAAAGTGCTGGGTGATCTGAAAGAAATAGTGCTCCTAACCCCCAAGCGAGTAAAGGTGTCCATACAAAATTAATAGTAAGGCTCGTTCCAGCGAATTTTAAATTACGGAATCCATTTTTTATTTCTTTCAATGGAATGCTGAGGAATAATCCATACAGCATGAAAAATAAGAAGGGGACAATAAATTGCTCTGCATACATATGTATCAAATTAAATTGTCCGAGTACGATGCCGCATGTAACAGCAAAAAGAATAATAAAAGTTTGAATCTTTTCTATAGTGCTCATGAGTAAATCCTTTCTAAATATGAATTGCCCTCTCTACATCCATTATACAAACAATAAAGTTACAATGGGTGTATGAATTGAATTGTGGTCATTATTTTTAATTCGAGATATTATTTTTTTGTTTAAAGTTACTTGACTAAAGTAAGTAACTGTATTACAATCACTTACATAAGGTAATTAAATAACAAAAAGTTTTTTGTTTTTATACTTAAGGTATCTATTGGAACTTATTATTAGAATAAGAATTTTTATGATGATGAATAATGAATATGACAAGAAAGCTTAGGTGAAGAAAATGGGGTTATTTAGCTCGTTATTTGGTAAAAAGGAAGAAAATACAAAAGTAGAGGAGAATAAAACAATGTCAAAAGTATTATTTGTAAAAGCGAACGATCGTCCAGCGGAGCAAGCAGTTAGTTCAAGAATGTATGAAACATTTGTAAGTGCTTATAGAGAAGCGAACCCAAATACAGAAATTACGGAGTTAGATTTATTCGCATTAGATCTTCCGTATTACGGAAATATCGCTATTTCAGGTGGATACAAACGTAGTCAAGGAATGGAGTTAACAGCAGAAGAAGAGAAGGCTGTAGCTACGGTAGATCAATATTTAAATCAGTTTTTAGAAGCTGATAAAGTTGTATTTGCCTTTCCACTATGGAACTTCACAGTACCAGCGCCATTAATCACATATATTTCATACTTATCTCAAGCTGGAAAAACATTTAAATATACAGCAAATGGCCCAGTAGGTTTAGCTGGTGATAAGAAAGTCGTTGTATTAGGTGCACGTGGTTCAGATTACTCTTCAGAACAAATGGCTCCTATGGAAATGGCCGTTAATTATGTAACGAATGTGCTTGGGTTCTGGGGAATTACAAATCCAGAGACTGTTGTAATTGAAGGGCACAATCAATATCCAGATCGTTCACAACAAATTGTTGAAGAAGGTTTAGAGAACGTTAAAAAAGTAGCGGCAAAATTTTAATTGATAGTAAATGTAAAAAACCAACATGGATGACCATGTTGGTTTTTTAGTCTATTTCTATGTTAAAAAATGTATATTTATAAAATAAAAGAAAAGTTTGAAAATAGTATTGCAAAATATTATATTTCAAACTATAATGAGGTCAAGAATAGTTGATACTTAAGTTAAATATTCAGAAAATTCAATTAGTTAAAAATGGAAATGAGATAAAAGGATTGGAATGGAGGTTATATTATGACGAACAAAGTACCATTTTCGTTCATAGTAGTTATTGGATTGATGTTATTCGCACTATTTTTTGGAGCAGGAAATTTAATATTCCCGGCAATGCTTGGTCAATCGGCAGGAGAGAATGTATGGATTGCTAACGCTGGATTTTTAGTAACAGGTGTTGGTTTACCGTTACTAGGAGTATTAGCATTTGGTATTTCAGGTAAAGAGGATTTACAATCGTTAGCAAGCCGCGTGCATCCAGTATTCGGAATTGTATTTACGACAGTTTTATATTTAGCAATTGGTCCGTTATTCGCTATTCCAAGAACAGGTAGTGTTTCTTTTGAAATTGGAATTAAACCTTTTGTGCCAGAAGCTATGGGTTCTTCAGCATTAATTCTTTTTACAATTATATTCTTTAGCATTACTTGTTTTTTTTCGCTAAATCCTGCGAAAATTGTCGATATTGTAGGAAAAATCTTGACTCCAATTATGTTAACGTTTATCGGAGCGTTAGTAGTATTTGCTTTTATGAACCCAATGGGAGAAATGCAAGCACCTGCAGAGGCATATACATCACATGCGTTCTTTAAAGGATTCCAAGAAGGATATTTAACAATGGATACGTTAGCATCATTCGTATTTGGTATCATTATTATCAATGCGATTAAAGAAAAAGGTGCAAAAACGAAAAAAGATATTATGATTGTTTGTACAAAATCAACGTTTATTGCAGCTGCTATATTAGCAGTAATTTATACATCTCTATCCTTTATGGGCGCTTCAAGTGTTGAGAAACTTGGACATTTAGATAATGGTGGTGCAGTATTAGCGAAAGTTTCAAATTATTATTTCGGGTCATATGGTGGAGTCATGTTAGGGGTAATGGTTATAGCAGCTTGTTTAACAACTAGCGTAGGACTTATCTCAGCTTGTTCATCATATTTCCATAAGTTATTCCCGAATGTTTCGTATAAAAAGATTGCAATTGTATTATCAGTGTTCAGTGCAGTTGTAGCAAATGTAGGCTTAACACAGTTAATCGCAATTTCTGTTCCAGTATTAATCGCAATCTATCCATTAGCAATTGTATTAATTTTCCTAACACTTCTTCACCCGTTGTTTAAAGGACGAGCAGAAGTGTATCAAGGTAGCTTGTTCATAACATTTATTGTAAGTATGTTTGATGGATTGAATGCAGCTGGTCTGAAGTTAGAAGTAGTGAATAACCTTCTTACTAAACTACTTCCAATGCATGCAGTTGGATTAGGTTGGATTTTACCAGCAGTAATTGGCGGATTGATCGGGTTCGGCATTAGCGTTATGAAAGCAAAAAATCAAGTTCAACCAGCAGCAAGTACGAATAAGAAAATAGGTTAAATGAAAAAAGTTATAGATTTGTTTCTATAACTTTTTTTGTTACTATTAATAATGAGAAAAAATAAAGTAGTAGGGGAAATAAAATGAAAAAAACAATTGATCATATCGGCATCGCAGTTCGAGATATAGATAGTACGATACGTTTTTATGAAAAGGTGTTGTTAGGAACTTTAATAGACCGTTATGTAAGTGAAGCTCCTGGGGTTGAAAGCGAAGTAGCCATTCTTGAAGTGGATGGAGATAGAATTGAATTACTTGCACCGACGAATAATACGACATCTCCAATAGCGCGCTTTATTAAACAAAAAGGTAAAGGTGTTCATCACGTTGCGTATCGTGTTGATGATTTAGATGTAGCTTTAGAAGAGTTAAAAGAACAAGGTATTCGAACGTTAGAGCATACACTTCGAATTAATAAGCACGGTAGAAGATTAATATATCTTAACCCAGCGGATACAGAGGGAACAATCATTGAGTATTGTGATTATCCAGAAGAGAAGTAAAGAAATTTTATGATGGAAGAAGGGTATTACGTAATAACGTAATGCCTTTTTTTATGTATGTATTTCACAGTTTCTTCACAAATGATTCACGATAACTTTTCTTCTTCAGCAACTTACATAAATATATTTTATGATATAATAACAATCGGCTTTAAAAATGTAAGTTGTATCTATGAAGGTAGTTACTATTGTATTGGAAGTTAAGAGGTGAGAGAGAATTAAAGAGTTATATTGTATAGAAATTTATCCCGCTTTAATGGGCAGTAAGACCCCCACCCCAAAATTCAGCGAAAGCAAAGAAGTTAGGTGGGGGATCAACTGCCCATTAAAGTCCGATTGGTTCAACTAATAATCAGTGGGGGATGAAGAAAACCCCCACTGATTAAAGTTTCACTTTATATTTAATCAGGTTAATATTTCGTCGGAGAATTAAACTTGGGAAGTTAAAGAAATGAAAATATAGTGATGTGGAAGAAAGAAGTGAAATGAGCGTGAATGTAATGAGAAGGTTAGGGGCGTGGTTATTAATTGCATGTGTGCTTATCATATCGATGCCGAAAAGTGCATCTGCTCATGCGTACATTGTGAAATCAAACCCTGCTGAAAATGAAACACTGAAGAAAGCACCAGCTGTTGTGAAAATTGAATTCGATGAGGATATACAAGTTTCGCATTTTAATACATTGTTTGTAAGAGATACATCAGGTACAAGAGTGGATTTGAAAAATGCTCATATTGATAAAGAAAATAAAAAGTTATTAGAAGTAGGGTTAAAAGAAAACTTGAAAAACGGACTCTACTCTATTCAGTGGAAAGTGATTTCAGCTGACGGGCATCCCATTCAAGGAGTGATTCCGTTCCGAATTGGATCAGCAGAAGTGGGAGCGGACGATGTACAAGTAGAAGAGATGGGGTATGTCCCGCAAATAGATATGATTATGGAACGTGGAATTTTATATACAAGTTTCTCCATGTTTATAGGAGTGCTATTTTTTAATCTTATTATGTACAAAGGGAATGCAATCTCGGTTCGATCAAGAAGCAAAAAAATAATATGGATCTCATTAATTGGGATATTCATTAGTTTACTATTCAATCTACCACTGCAAGCGAAAATAAATGCTGATGTTTCATGGCTCGAAGCATTCGATCCTTTACTATTAAAAGAAACATTACATCTCTCTGTTTTTAGTTACGTATGGCTCACTCAAATGACTCTTATTAGTTTACTTATAATCGTTACGTATTTTGCGATGAAGTGCGAGAAGCTATCGTCGTTTAAAGTTTGGAGCATTCCGATAGTATTGTTTATTGGGATACTTGTTATGAAAGCCTTTAATAGTCATGCATTTGGTTTAAAGTTTAAAGAGATTGCGGTCGTTATGGACTTTCTACATTTATTCGCAGCTTCGTTATGGATTGGTGGTCTATCATCCATTATTCTTCTTTTACGTAAAGAGGATGACAAGTGGAGTATGTATTGGGATATGATTAAGCGTTTTTCACCGTGGGCAACAGGTGCAGTCATCGTGATTTTAATAACAGGTCTTTTTAACAGTACATTCTTTATTCCAACAATCCATTCGTTATTTGATACGAAGTATGGATTAGCTTTATTAGTGAAGATACTTTTATTCATTTTCATGGGGATATTGGGAATTGTTCATTATGTGAAAGGGAAAATGAGAGCGCAGCAAGGATTAGGCGCTACGGTGAAAGTAGAGTTTATCATTGGAATAATCATTTTCGTAATCGTAGCTTTTATGACAAACGTGCAAACACCGCCGATGCCTCCTACTGGACCTTTTACAGAGAGTAAGCAATTAGATAATGGATATGAACTTACTTTACATGTAAGTCCTAATAAAGTAGGACAAAATACATTCCATATCACTTTAAAGGATGAGAAAGGCCAACCTGTTACTGATATGGAGCAAATTATTTTAACTACGCAATCATTGGATATGAATATGGGAAAAGGTTCATTTAAAGTTTCAGCCGTGTCACCAGGAGAATATGAAGCGGAAGGTATGTATATTAACATGACAGGAAACTGGAATATACAAGTGCATGGATTAACAAAATCTCTTGATAGCTTTGATACGGATTATAAATTTATTGTAGGCGGCAGATAAAGAGAAGATATAAATAAAGAGGAGCTAATAGAAAATGCAACGTATAAAAAAATTGGGTACAACAATGATCGCAACAATAATTGCAATGGGGATTTTTTCGTTACCTGTTAGTGCGCACGTTACTGTGAAACCAGCAACTTCGGACGTTAACTCTTGGGAGACTTACACGATAAAAGTACCAGTTGAAAAGAATATAGCAACGACAAAAGTTACATTGAAAATTCCGTCTGGAGTAGAGTTTCAACAGTATGAACCAGTGCCAGGATGGAAAGTGGAAGAGCAAAAAGATAATGATGGAAAAGTGAAAACTGTAGTATGGGAAGCAACAGGAGAAGGGATTTTACCCGGTCAGTTTCAGCGATTTACTTTCGTCGCTAAAAACCCTGATAAAGAACAAAAAATAGCTTGGGATGCATATCAACAATATAAAGATGGAGAAATTGTTGAATGGACAGGCGATGAAAAAGCCGAAAAACCACATTCACTTACTACAATTGCAAAAGCTACGTCATTAACAGGAGAACATGGTGAAGTGTTTAATGTAGAAAAGAATGAAAGTGCTAGTAATATGCAAGTGATAGCGATTGTCTTATCTATTTTGGCGATTGTATCGTCGGTAGGTGCGTGTGTTTTTGTAGTACGTCGTAAAAAATAAGTAAGATCGAAAGGTCTCATCGTAAATAATGAGACCTTTTTTATTACGTCTATGGATTAGTAATAATATATAGAATTTAATTGACGATTATTAAGTATTAAGTCTTCCGGCAGGATATCATGTTCGAGCCAGTTTTCAATTATAGTATTAAATAGAATGGGATTTGCTAAAGAGATTCCATGACCAATATCAGGAATGATAATACCTGTGCAATTCGTATTATTTTCAAGGATTTTAGTCATTGAGTCTTTCATAATTCTTTTTTCTTTGTCTCCAACAGTTACTAATATATTACTATTAGCATCTTTGAAACTTTTTGGTATTGTAAACGACATATTTTCTTCTAATATCCTTACAAACGTATTTTTATTTATTTGGCAACTGTCATGATAATAGTCATCAAACTGTGTTTCATCTATGTACATTGATTTTGCTTGTATTTTGGAAAATCTCTTACTCTTTATTAAGAAGTAGGTTAAGCTAAGAGAGCTTATTAATGTTTTAGCGAAAGGAATTGGTTTAACTAATGCGCTATTGACCATAGCATATTGAATTAAGTTTGGTTTCATGCTTAGCATAGCAATTAATACTTGAGCGCCTAATGAAAACCCAATTACTATAACAGTTTTCCCTTGTCCTTTTTCTTCAATTAGTTCTATGATTTTTTCAGCACTAAAGTTTATTGAGAAATGATCTTTACTTCTGCTTTTTCCTTGCTCAGGTAAATCAGGAACAAGGCAGTGAAAGTTAGTAAAATGTTTAATTTGCTTGTCCCACATCCATCCACTGACTCCGCCCCCATGAATAAAAACCATAAGTGGAGAGCTTGAATCTCCAAATTCTTTATACTGTAAAACCATATAATTCCCCCTTATGATTAGAATTGTTAGTTCATCCATGTATAGTAGAAGTAATATTTTTATTACTTAAGTATCATCATACAATAAGAAAGAGCCTACAAACAGTAGGCTCTTTCTCATATTTATTTCACTTCAACCTGCTGTCTTACAGCAAGTGTTTTCGGCTTTATATTTACGAAACAAATACTCACCACAATAAATAATAGTCCGATGAATAAGCTAATGGTAATGGCCTCATGTAAGAAAATTGAACTTACAATAATAGCGATTAGTGGAATGAGGAATGTATAAGCCCCAACTTTACTTGCTTCACCAGCTCCAACGAGTGTGAAGTAAGCAAGCCACCCCATTGCAATAACAAAGAATGAAATAAAGAGTAGTACACTAACAAACGGTATACTCCAAGCGATACTAGACCAGCTTTCAAACTCTGAACCAAATCCAATTAAGCAAAGTCCACCAATAATGAGCTGAAGTGTTACCATCCAAATGGAATTAACGCGGTGCCCAGTCTTCTTAATAAATACTGTTCCAAGTGCCCAGCCAATAGCGCATCCTATCGCGAGAAGGATTCCGATAATAGAAATATGTCCAGTTAAACTACTAGAGCTAATAACACCTACGCCAATAAATCCAAGAACAAGCCCGAAAATTTTTAAGCCGTACATAGATTCTTCAAGCCAAATCCATGAGAAAATGCCGAGTAAAACTGGTTGTAGAAATACGATGGCGGAAAATAGCCCAGCAGGCATATATTGAAGGCCTACAGTTTGTAATCCGTAAAATATAATGATGTTAAGTAAAGAAGAAATAACGTATAAATGCCAAGTTTCTTTTAAGTGTAACTCTTTATATTTCGGTAGTGCGAACAGGAGTAAAATGAACCCTCCAATTAAAGTTCGAACGCCTGCAAATAAAACGGGTGGTGTATAATGCAGGGCAAACTTAGATAAAGGCCAATTGATTCCCCACATGAAAACGAGAAAGGTAAGGATGATGGCCGTCTTAGTTCGAGAAAGCTGTGTCACGGTAAGACCTCCTTGTTGTTATTCATTTCACTATGATATGATATCGACTGTAATAAATAAAATGAATCTTTTTTATAAGGAGTATAAGTGATTAGTTATGACCATTACACAACTGCAAGTATTAATAAAAACTGTTGAGCTAGGTAGTTTTACGAAGGCAGCTCGGGTGTTAAATATGACGCAGCCAGCTGTAAGTCATGCGATTTCAAGTATTGAGTCAGAGTTAGGAGTTACGATTCTTATACGTGATAAACGAAAAGGATTAATCGTTACGGATGTAGGAAACAGAATTCTTGTACATATTAGAGAGATTTTGAACGGTGTAGAGAAGATTGAACAAGAAGTTGCGATGGAGAAAGGACACGAAGTTGGGACGATTCGAATTGGGAGTTTTCCGAGTGCTTCTGCACATTTCTTACCGAAAATGATAAATCATTTTAAGGAGAAGTATCCGAACTTAGAAGTTGTTCTTTGTGAAGGGACGATTAAAGAAGTTGAAGATTGGTTAGTATCGAGGATTGTTGATATAGGAATTGTTATTTTGCCTAATAAAGATATGGAGATTGTCCCATTAATGAAGGGAAAGATGGTTGCTATCTTAAGAGATGATCATCCTCTTTGTAAGAAGGACTCTATTACAATTAGTGATTTAGAGAATGAACCGATCATATTATGTAAGGGAGGATACGAACCACCCATTATTGATATGTTTAAACAAGCCAACGTACCACTTCGGGCTGAGTATGTAATATCGACCGTTACTACAGCTTTAAATATGATTCAAGAAGGGCTAGGTATTGCAATATTAGCCCAATTATCTTTAACGAATTTACCACAGAATGTGCAAACGAGAGAACTGGAACCACAAGTATGGAGAGAAATTGCTTTAGCTGTTCCTTCATTAAAGGATTCTTCAATTGCTGTGCAGCTATTTATTGAAGAATTTCAAGCGCTATTTGCAGAATAAAAAGAGGTGTCTCATATATATTAATGGGACACTTTTTAATTTACTTATAAAAAATCTATGAAAAGGATTGACTTATCTTTTAGTTGTAACTATAATGATTACATCGAGGTGGTGATCAAGATGAAAATTAGTAGCCGCTTTTCTATAGCTGTTCATATTTTATCTATTTTGAAAAACAATCCATCTTCACTTTGTACTTCAGACTATATGGCTGAAAGTGTAAATACGAATCCAGTAGTTATTCGCAAAATCATGTCGTATTTGAAACAAGCGGGTTTTGTATATGTAAATCGCGGTCCAGGTGGTGCGGGATTATTAAAGGATTTACATGAAATCACATTGTTGGATGTATATCATGCAGTGAATGTAGTGGAAGAGGATAAATTATTTCATATTCACGAGCGACCAAATCCAGATTGTCCAATTGGAGCGAATATTCAAGTGGTGTTAGAAGTTATATTAATACAAGCGCAATCCGCGATGGAAGAAGTTTTGAGAAATATTACGATGGGGCATTTGTTTGAAACTTTGCAAGAAAAAATGAATGCTTAAATCATATTTATATTTTTTTACTATTAATGTAACTGAATTGATTACAACTATAAAGGTAAGGTGTAAAAGTATGACTGTAAAAATGAAAGTATACTCAGATTTTATATGTCCATTTTGTTTTTTAGCAAAAGGTCCGTTAGATGAAGTAGCGAAAGAAAAAGATGTGGAAATTGAATGGATGCCATTTGAATTACGTCCAAGTCCATATTCAAAAATAGATCCATGGAATGAACCAGAAAAATTAGGTTCATGGGATGCTTTTATTCTTCCGACAGCAAAGAAATTAGGAATCGATATGCGCTTGCCGCGTGTTTCACCGCATCCATATACACATTTAGCTTTCGAAGGATGTCAATTTGCGAAAGAGCGTGGACTTGGAAATGAATATCATCACCGCGTATTTACGGCCTTTTTCCAAGAAGAACAAAACATTGAAGATATTGATGTGTTAACAAAATTAGCGGTAGAAGTAGGTCTTCCTGAAGCCGAATTTAAAGATGCTTTAGTAACTCGTAAATATAAAGAAAAGCATCAAGAAGCAATTCAGCACGCATATGATGAAGCGAATATTATGGCTGTTCCAACTGTCATGATTGGAGATGAAGTCATTCAAGGACTTGCTAGTAAAGAAACGCTACAAAGAGTCATTGATAAAGAAATTGAAAAGGATAAAACAAATTCATTTGAAGGTATGCAATGTAATACAGATGGATATTGCTAATTCGCTTGTTATGAAATAACAAAATAAATTATAAAACAAATATTTGGAGGAATTAAAATGTCAGCAACTACAACAAACTTAAAAGAAGCAATCGTGAACCGTCGTTCTATTCGTAAAGTAACAAAAAATGATGCAATTACGAAAGAAAGAATTGAAGAAGTTTTACAAACAGCTTTACACGCACCAACATCTTTCAATATGCAAAGTGGTCGTATGGTTGTATTAATGGATGGAGAGCATGAAAAGTTTTGGGATATTGTTAAAGAAACACTAAGAGCCCGCGTACCAGCAGAAAACTTTGAAGCGACTGTAGAAAGATTAAAAGGTTTCCATACAGGTGTTGGGACTGTGTTATTCTTTGAAGATCAAGCGACAGTAGAAAAAATGCAAGAAAATGCACCATTATATAAAGATCAGTTCCCATTCTGGTCTCATCAAGGAAATGCAATGTTACAACATACAGTATGGATGTTATTATCAGCTGAAGGAATTGGCGCATCATTACAACACTACAATCCAATCGTAGATGCTGAAGTGAAAGAAACTTGGAACATTCCAGCAGAGTGGAGCTTAGTAGGACAAATGCCATTTGGTGAGCCAAATGAACAACCAGGAGAAAGAACATTCTTACCTACTGAAGATGTAGTGAAATTTTATTAAGAAATTTAATATATAAAGAGTGAAATAAAAGGAGAGTACATATTATCCATATATGTGCTCTCCTTTCGTATGCAATGTTAAACTCTTACTGCAAGAACAAAAATTTCTTCATATGAACCGAAGTCTTTCCTTACAATTAAAAATCTATTATGTTTATTATTTTGAAATGACAGTAAACATCCCCGTCATGTTTGGTGAGTAATCTTTAAAATCAAATTTTTCATAGAACGATTCTTTACCTTCTGATGCAAACAAACCGACAAACGCCTTATCAGGGGCGTTTTCATGTAAGTATGTAACTAAACGATGCATGATTTCTTTCCCGATACCATGTTTCTGATAATCCGGATGAACTACTATATCTTGAATATAAAAATAGATAGATCCATCGCCAACAATTCTCCCCATGCCGATCATTTGTTCATCATCTTTCACTGTGATGCAGTGAATAGAATGCTTCAGTGAAGTATCCGCTACATCAAAATTCATATAATCAGTCCATCCAACAGAATCACACAAATATTTGTACTCTTCTAATGTTGGAATGTTATGTTTAAACTCATATGTTTTCAAAATGTATCCTCCAAGTCCTTAAATTCAACAAGTATATACATTCGACATTTTTTTATCGTTTCCTCTTACGTAATTGCCCTTAGGTGTTGAATTTCGGACAGTTTCCTTATTTGTATTAATTTCTAAAGGTTTAGGGGAAAAATATTAGAAATAATGCAATAGAAAGGGAAGTGGGAAAATGAATGATGAGAAAAAATATACAGTAGTAGGTACCGATGTTGAGGAAGTAAAACGTTTAAATAAAGATTCAGGATTAACGTATAATCAAGTGAAGGAATTATTAGTGAAACAAATGCAAAAAAAGAAGTAATGAAATTGAAATTCTTCATTGTTTCATTTAGCATTTTAATTAAAGAGAGTTATAAGGATAACTCTCTTTTTCCATACAATTGAGCAACTTTTAGAGTGGAGGAAACAACATGAAGAAGTGGGTAAAGATAACGTTATCGATCGCTGGAGGTATTGTCCTGTTGGCATGTGCCGGAGGATATTACTTGTATAAAAATTATTTTCCAAAGGAACCTGAGCGTATCGTATATGATAAAGATAGAGTGTTAAAACCGATACATAACCAGTTAAAAGGAATTAACATAGAAAGCGTAAAGATAAAAGAAAAAGAAGTCGTAAATGCGACTGTAGATGAGCTTCAAAAAATGATTGATGATGGGAAATTATCATATGAAGAATTAACGAGTATATATCTTTTTAGAATACAAGAATATGACCAAAATGGAATATCATTAAATGCTGTTACAGAGATTAATCCAAATGCAATGGAGGAAGCGCGAAAGTTAGATACAGAGAGGTCTTTCAATAAGAAATCGAACTTATACGGCATGCCAGTTATCGTAAAAGATAATGTACAAACGGAAAAGGTGATGCCTACAAGCGCGGGAACTTATGTGTTAAAAGATTGGATTGCAGATGAAGATGCGACGGTCGTGAAGAAGTTGAAAGAAGAAGGTGCTTTTGTTTTAGGAAAAGCGAATATGTCTGAGTGGGCAAATTATTTATCCTTTACAATGCCTAGCGGATATAGTGGGAAAAAAGGACAAAATTTGAATCCATACGGTCCGATTACGTTTGATACATCGGGATCAAGTTCTGGATCTGCTACAGTAGTTACGGCAGATTTTTCATCACTTTCAATTGGGACGGAAACGACTGGGTCAATTGTAGCACCCGCAGCGCGGCAATCAGTAGTTGGATTACGCCCATCGCTAGGTATGGTGAGTAGATCAGGTATTATTCCGTTAGCTGAAACACTTGATACAGCAGGACCGATGGCAAAATCGGTGAAGGATGCGGCAACGTTATTTAACGTAATGGTAAGTTATGATGAAAAAGATGCTATGACAGAAAAAATGAAAGATCAAGAAAGAATGGATTATGCGAAGGATTTATCAATAGACGGATTAAAAGGGAAAAAAATAGGGGTTCTTTTTTCAATAGATCAACAAGATGAGAATAGAAAGGAAGTAGCAGAAAAGATAAGAAAAGACCTTCAAGATGCAGGTGCGATTTTGACTGATGATATTCAGTTAAACGCTGAGGGTGTAGATAATCTACAAACATTAGAATATGAATTCAAACATAATGTTAACGATTTTCTTTCAAAGCAAAAAGATGTGCCGGTAAAATCGTTAGAAGAGATTATAGCGTTTAATAAAAAGGATAGTAATAGACGAATAAAATACGGACAAACATTAATTGAGGGATCTGAAAAATCTGCTATAACGAAAGGTGAGTTTCAAAAAGTAGTGCAAACGAGCCAAGATAATGCAAGAAAAGAGCTGGATAGATATTTAGTAGAAAAGGGTTTGGATGCTTTAGTTATGATTAACAACGAAGAAGTTCTTCTATCAGCTGTAGCTGGCTATCCGGAATTAGCGGTGCCAGCAGGATATGATAACAATGGAGAGCCAGTAGGTGCAGTGTTTGTCGGGAAGCAATTCGGTGAGAAAGAACTGTTCAATATGGGGTATGCGTATGAGCAGCAGTCTAAAAATAGAAAATCACCAAAACTGTAAAGGATAAACGAAAAAAGAGTTCCACTAAAATATGTTAGTGGGCTAATACAAAAAGAATCTAACAATATAAAAAGAAAAAAGGGATTCTTCTCAATTAGTAAGAAAGATTGTCTATAGAAGTTCATAAAATGTAATATATTCAATTTCCATCCATTGAAGGGGGAGGTTAAAACTTAATGAATGAAGTGAAAAATTTCTTTCGAAGTAGAGGGTTCCAACGGTTTCTCGTTTTAATAATAGTAGCGCTTGTATTATATGGATTAAAAAGTATGATCAATTTAATATTAATTACATTCATACTGACATTTTTAATGGATCGGTTTCAACGTTTTATTTCAAAGAAATTGAAAGTGAATCGGAAAATTGTTATTGCATGTTTGTATATAATATTAGTTACTTTTATCGGCACAACATTATATAAATATTTACCTGTACTAACGATACAAATTTCCCAATTGATTTATCAGTTTAGGTTGTTTTTTCAAAATCCACCTGATAATGAGATCATTAAATATGCACTTTCAACAATTAATGGGATGGAAGTATCAAAATATATAGAACAAGGTGTAGATGTCATCTATCAATCGATTGCAAATATAGGAAAAGTCAGTTTGCAAATACTACTCTCCCTTATTTTAAGTTTATTTTTCTTGTTAGAAAAAGAACGCATAATATCATTTACTTCGAAATTTAAAGATAGTAGTCTGAAGGTTTTTTATGAGGAGATTGCATATTTTGGTGAAAGGTTTGCAAGATCATTCGGTAAAGTAATTGAAGCTCAGTTTTTAATTGCAGTTGTAAATTGTATTCTAACTGTCATTGCATTAATCGTTTTAGGATTTCCGCAGCTTCTCGTATTAGCTGTCATGATTTTCTTACTGGGATTAATTCCTGTTGCCGGTGTCATCATTTCCTTGTTCCCGCTATGTATTATTGCTTATAACGTAGGCGGAGTTATGTACGTTGTATACATACTTGTGTTCATTACAATAATCCATGCTCTTGAAAGTTATTTTTTAAACCCGAAGTTCATGTCTGCGAAAACGAATTTACCAATCTTTTATACATTTATGATTCTCATCTTTTCAGAGCATTTCCTTGGAATATGGGGGCTTATTATTGGTATACCAATCTTCATCTTCTTATTAGATGTACTTGATGTAAATAATGAGGAATCGATTAAAAAATAGGAAATAATAGAAAATAACCGATGTTTTCAAAGGATGAAAACATCGGTTATTTGTATTCTGAAAAATCCTAAAAGGTAGAGGCTAATAAAAAGTAGGGAGGGATGAAAGGCTACCAATTAAAGGTTCACTTATTTTTTTTAGCAGGTGGAAGTTTAATAAATTTATTTGCAATTAAAGCTATAATAACAGCAGTAAAAAGAAATAATGCGATTATGCCAATTCCCATACCTGCCCATCCTCCGATAAGGAAGATACTTATCGGTATTGTTAATAAGCATATAATAAGTAGAATGAATCCGAGGTTTTTGTCATATTTTTGGGTTGGAAATAGAGCCCTGATGATTAAGAAGAGGAAAAGTATTAAGGATGAAATAGCCAACAAGAGGATTACAATTGTCCAAGAGTCATTCATGAAATCACTCCTTTCTATTGTGGATAATAGTAACATTTATCATAGGGGAGGGATAGTCAAAATAAAAAAGCAATCCAAAGTAAATTGGATTGCTTTTTTGAATACACGATTAAAGAACAGGAGCCATTGTTTCTTTCAACACTTGAACAGAGTGATCGAATTTTAATTCTTCTTCTTCGCTTAATTCCACTTCTAAAATTTCACGAACACCGCCGCGATTTAATACAGCAGGTACACCGATATAAACATCTTTTTGACCGTATTGACCTTCTAAATATGCCGAAACAGTTAATACACTATTTTCGTCATTTAAAATTGCCTTCGTAACACGTAGAAGTGACATACCGATACCATAGTATGTTGCACCTTTTCGCTCAATAATATGGTAAGCTGCATCACGAACATTTATGAAGATTTTGTCTAAATCTTCTTGCGTGTATGTATTGTCTTTATCAAGAAGCGTTTGTAGTTTTTGAATACCAACTGATACGTGACTCCAAACAGGAAGTTCTGTATCCCCATGTTCGCCGATAATGTAAGCATGAATGTTGTGTGGACCAATATTGAAGTACTCACCTAACATATAGCGGAAACGAGCAGAGTCAAGTGTTGTACCAGAACCAATTACGCGTTCTTTTGGTAAACCAGATTCTTTCCAAGTTACGTAAGTTAAAATATCGACAGGGTTAGTTGCGATTAAGAAGATACCATCAAATCCGCTATCCATAATACTGCGAACGATTTGTTTAAAGATTTTCGCGTTTTTCTCAACTAAATCTAAACGTGTTTCGCCTGGTTTTTGTGGTAATCCAGCCGTAATGACAACAAGATCCGCATCTTTACAATCTTCATAGCTGCCTTTCCATACTCTAGTTGGAGCTGGTGCAAAAGGAACAGCATGACTTAAATCCATTGCTTCTCCTTCAGCTTTTGCCTCATTTACATCAACTAAAACAAATTCTTCAGCTACAGCTTGGTTAATCATGCAGTAAGCATAACTACATCCAACTGCTCCTGTTCCTACTAATACAACACGGTTAATACCTTTTTTCATTTCAAAATTCCTCGCAATTTCATTGATTTTATTATGTAAGATAATACGTCTTACTTCTATAGATTCATATCTAGTTTATTACATTTTATAAAAGATATTCAAGTAATTGAAAATGTATCCGTGCAATTTCTTGCATGAAACATAGGAAGTAAGTGAACCGAATATAATGCAATAAAATCCTTTATTGAAGGAGAAAAGGGCATGATGCAGCCATTAACGATGGAAAGAATGCTTCGTATTATTAATGTGGGGCTCGTAAAAACAAAGAATCCAAAGCAGATTATTATTGCTGGTGCAGGAATTTCAGGATTAGTTGCAGCATCGTTATTGAAAGAAGCAGGGCATAACATAACAATTTTAGAAGCGAATAACCGAATAGGCGGAAGGATATATACGATTCGTGAACCATTTAGCTCTGGTTTATATTTTAATGCAGGGCCAATGAGAATTCCTGAAACACACGAGTTAACTTTAGCTTACATTCGTAAATTTAAATTACCGTTAAATCTGTTTATAAATAAAACCGCTTCAGATATTATATATACGAATAATATTAAAACGAGATTGAGCGTGTTTGAAAAAAATCCAAGTATACTTGGGTATCCCATTTTAGAGAACGAAAAAGGAAAAACGGCAGAAGAGTTAATGTTAGTAGTATTAGAACCAATACTAAACTTTATAAAAAAAGATCCTAATAAAAATTGGATTATCGTTGAAAAAAAGTATAAAACGTATTCACTCGGATCATTTTTAAGTGAGTATTATTCAGATGGAGCAATCGATATGATTGGGGTACTTTTAGATATGGAAGCGTACATGGGAATGTCTTTAATTGAAGTATTACGTGAAATGATCTTTTTTACTTCAACGACAAAATATTACGAGATAACGGGCGGGATGGATGCATTACCCAATGCATTTTTACCGGAGTTAAAAGATAATATTTTTATGTCGTATAAAGTAGAAAAAATTATACAGGAAGATAATAAAGTAATGATGCAAGTAATACATGAACAAACGTTACATTCATGTATGGTAACAGGCGACATGGCTATTGTCACAATTCCATTTTCAGCGTTACGATTTGTAGAAGTTCAGCCATATCATTTATTCTCTTATTTTAAAAGACGAGCAATTCGTGAGTTAAATTATATTGCTGCGACTAAAATTGCGATAGAGTTTAAAAGTAGATTTTGGGAGAGAGCAGGACAGTGTGGCGGTAAATCTATTACGGATTTACCTATACGATTTACCTATTATCCGAGTTATGGCATTCATACACCAGGGGCGGCTATCGTTTTAGCGAGTTATACGTGGGCAGATGAGGCGTTAATGTGGGATAGTCTCCCGCAAAGAGATCGCATTCGTTACGCATTAAAAAATTTAGCGGAAATATACGGTGACATCGTCTATAGTGAATTTGTTACTGGAACATCTTTTAGCTGGAGTCAAAATCCATATTCTTGCGGCGCATTTACGGCTTTCGAACCAGGTCAAGAGTTAGAGTTATTTCCGTATATTACGCCGCCAGCTGGCAAAGTACACTTTGCAGGAGAGCATACGACATTAACACATGGATGGATGCAAGGAGCAATAGAGTCTGGAATTAGAGTTGCTTATGAAGTAAACGAACAGTGAAGATATATTTACAAATGACTATTCTTTTAATAAAATAATGAATATAAATCGTAATTATTACGCTTTGAATACGTTTAAAATAAAGAAATGGATGGTCGATCACATGAATAAAGTAGAAATTCATATACTAGGTGGCTTTTTAGGAAGTGGAAAATCAACATTATTACAAAATTTATTGTTAGCGGAGAAAAAGAAGAATAGAAAAGTTGCAGTATTAATGAATGAAATTGGTGAATACTCGGTAGATACAGATATTATTGGAAAAGAGAATGTTTTAAGAGAGCTTCTGAAAGGATGTATTTGTTGTACGCTAAAAGAAGAGCTTGAAATACAATTACACTCGTTATATCAGCAAGAAAGACCAGATGTCATTTATATAGAAACGACAGGTGTTGCACATCCAATTGAAGTATTAGATGCGTGTGTATCACCAATTTTAGCACCTTTCCTAGAAGTGAAATCAATTGTCGTCGTTTTAGATGCAGTAAGGTGGTTAAATCGAAGTGTATTAAGTGCAAACGTTCAGCAATTATTGCATGAGCAACTGAAGTTTGGTAGCCACATTTTAATTAATAAATTAGATTTACTAATATTTGCGGATAAGAACAAAGTAATTGAAGAAGTGAAAGCAATAAATAATCATGCGAAATTGTTTGAAACAAAATATTGTAATATATCTTTAGAGGACATAGAAGAAGCTGAATTTACGAATGATGGGGAACATGAGACACTACATGTTAAACAGCATTTACATATACAAACGATGACGTATCAATTTACGAAATCGATTGATCAAGATAAATTATACGAATGGCTTTCGAATTTACCAGATAGTATTTATCGTGTGAAAGGTTTTGTGAAGTTCCGTGAAGATAAATATCCTCACCTGTTACAGTATTCATTTGGAGTACCGACTTTATTAGAGCAAGACTTCGGTTTTCCAACGAACTTGGTGATAATAGGGGAAGGATTAAACAAAAAATTATTGATTGAAGGGTTAGAGAAGGTGGAACTTTACTCTAATTAAGGTTAAAACAAGTTAATGAAAAGGAAGAATTTTCAAAAAGAAAAGTAGAAGAATATAAATCAAAGTATAGCAGGAAAGTGAAGGATTTACATAAATCAATTGCTGTAATTTTTGATATATTGCAAGTAATCCTTCATATTTGTTACAAAATAAACTTTTATCCCGCATTAACAGGCAGTAATACCCTTACCTCAAATTTAAACGAAAGCAAAAAAGTTAGTTGGGGATGGGGCTGCTCGTAAAAGTCCAATTGGTGAAGGCTAATAATCAGTGGGGGATGAAGCCCCCTATTGATTATTAGCCTTCACCTTATTAAGAAAGTCTTCTTTACCTCTCAATATAAAGAGCTTTGGTATTTGTATTAACAATCATTTAGTAAATAATCAAAAAGTAAGGTGGAAGTTACTCATTGTCATTTTAGGAAAAGGGAATTTTATTGAAAACGCTACTAAACTAGTCAATTAATCGCTCCCATCCAACCCCTCGCTTTCCTCCAGCTCCTCACTTTCTTCACGTATTTGTCCAATTAATGAAACTACAGAACCTACAGCTTGGACCCAGCTTCCTACAATATCTATTAACTGACCTTCTTTGTTTTCATCTGCTTTACCGTCTTCTTTGGTGTCTGTATTTTTCTCCGTATCATTTACTTGGTTCTCTTGGCTATACTGCTGCTCTTCTCTATTGCTTTTTAATTCATAAATACCTCCAATTGCCTGCAATGAATTTCCTATAGATTGCAATAAGTTTCCTATAATATTTAAATGTTCATCTTTATCTGAAGTATCTTCAAATTCATCTGCTAATGCTGTAAGTCCTCCTAAAGCCTGTGTCCAATTTCCAGCAATCACTAATTTAATTTGTGTTTCTTCTTTAAAATCAATAACTAATCCAGATATTACGGTTACATTACCAATGGATTGGATCTCATTCCCAATTTTTTCGAGAGATATTTCTCCTTGACCATCAGCCTCTAAAGCATTTCCGACTGCTTGTAATACGTTTCCGTATATATTCAAATCTTTCCTTACATTACTGCTTATAAAATAGAATGGCGTGCTTCCAATAGCGGAAGTGATTGTGCCTATAGCTGCTAGCAAGGCACCAAATATTTCTTTTAGTTGGTTCTCCATTTATAACCTATCCCAACATTAAGTAATTACTTTAATCCTATTCAATCATACATATCCCTGTTAATAAATTACACTGTTTCTTAGCATTCTCTTTTTATAATAGTGTCTTATAAAAGTAATTTTCCTTTGAAATTAAGTTCATATGTGAGTGTAACTCAGAATTGTTCTGATAAACATTAATGACCCAGCTTTTAAAACACATATCCCTTTTGATTTATTAAAATACCCAAACTTATTGATTAAATAGCGTTTTAATTATTTAAAAGGGCGGATTTTATTATTTTGTACAAGCACACTCTCCTTTTGATTAATAAAATATATAGATTTCTCAAAGAAAGGAGAGTAACATAAATTAGGGCTGATTATTTTTATAAAGATGGTAAAAAGTATTATAAAAAGCAATCTTATTCGAGCAATCAAAAAAGCAATTGTTTTATTGAGACTCATACAATTGCTGGTTCTGAAGAAAATGTAAATGGAAATATACCTGTATCTGTTTTCCTTGAAACTACCACTCCACAAACTGTATTCGAGGATTTCACAAACAATCACAATAAAACATTAATTCAGTTATTCGTTGTCGGTATGAGTGCACCCGTTCAAGTAACTATTTTAACAAGAAAATCTAGCAGACCAATTACTACTACATTACAACCCGCTTAAACAAAAATATTTCAAGTTGAAGATTTTCAAAGTCTTACTCTTACAAGACAGGAAGGTCCCACTAGTCTAGTTAGTTTATTTGTTCAAAAAACATTTTGTATCTGCTGTAACGAAAATAATAATTCATGCGATGAATATTACTAAGAGTGTGATTAATAGATGAAATCATCAAAAGAGGTTGTCCGAAAAGTAGCTGAATAGCTACTTTTGGCAGCCTCTTTTTTACATAAAAAAGAATTTATTTATTTTAGAAGCCCAAATAAATTTTAGCTAAGATTTCAATTCCTAATTTTGAAAAGGTTTTGCGGGATGTGTTAAGTAGAGTGGACTAACTCCAAAAGATATTAGAGTAGTATTATCATTGCATACAAAACAATCTCTGTTAATAGAATTGTTACAAGGATTAGGATTAGTAAAAGGATCATATATATTTAGATCTTTATGGGTATATGGTAGCCTTTAACATGTGTATAGGTCTTCACTTTTCAAATGAACAAGGTTTAAAGTATAGAGATGTTGCAGTAGCTGTTAGTACAGGGATTGGGGGTACTTGGGCAGCTACTGTAATAAGGTAGTAATAGAAGGGAATGGAGTTATACTTTAAATACTTGTAAGAATATGAATGGGAAATTGGAGGGATTTGTAATTTGTTCACGAATGTAAGAGTACTTCGAGAATTTTTCAATTCAAGTAGTGTGTAGTATTAAAAGAGAAAAGTCATAATTACGGTTGGGTTACTTTGGCGTATTTGATTCTATCAGAAAGTAAAGTATGGGGAGGATCACAATGTCGATGAAAAAACGTAAGTGGCTAAAGACGATGTTTACCGGTTGTGTTTTAGGCTCGTTATTAATAACGGCAGCTTGTTCTGGAAAGAAAACAAGTACAGAGGATGAAAAGACGATTAAGGTAGGGGTTCTTGCTTCATTAACAGGTCCATTAGAATCATATGGAAAACAAACAGTGAACGGATTTGAATTAGGGTTAGACTATGCAACTGGTGGAACTGGGAAAGTGGAAGGGAAGAAGATTAAGTTTGTTGTCGAAGATACGGAAACGAAAGCAGATGTAGCAGTGAAGAAAGCTACGAAGTTATTA
This sequence comes from Bacillus sp. CH140a_4T, assembly GCF_008923725.1. GTDB lineage: Bacteria > Bacillota > Bacilli > Bacillales > Bacillaceae_G > Bacillus_A. The sequence continues at coordinate 655,444 of NZ_WBPF01000021.1, read as the reverse complement.
GAAGAAGAGAAAGTTGATTTTTTAGTTGGATCGTCTAGTTCAAGTGATACATTAGCGGTTTTACCACTAGCTGAAGAATATGAAAAAATTATGGTTGTTGAACCGGCAGTTGCTGATAGTATTACCGGAAAGAACTGGAATAAATATATTTTTAGAACAGGAAGAAGTTCTTCGCAAGATGCGATTGCAGGAGCAGCGGCAATTGCAAAAAAAGATGTAAAGATTGCGACGTTTGCTCCGGATAATGCATTTGGTCGTGAAGGGGTTGCGGCATTTAAAGCTGGAGCGAAGAAATTAGGTGCGAATATTGTAAACGAGCAATATGCTGATACAAATTCGACTGACTTCACTGCAAATATTCAAAATATCATTAGCTCAAAACCGGATTATTTATTTATCGTTTGGGCTGGGGCAAATTCACCTTGGAAGCAGTTGAAGGATATGAATGTGGAAGCGCAAGGGATTAAAATTTCTACAGGTGCACCAGATATACCGGCATTAAAAACGATGGATGCGTTAGTAGGCATGCAAGGTTTTTCTGTTTATTATCATACACTCCCGAAAAATAAGGTGAATGACTGGTTAGTGGAAGAACATAAAAAACGATTTAATGGTGCGGTGCCAGATTTATTTACAGCGGGAGGAATGTCAGCGGCTATTTCTATTGTAGAAGCATTAAAGAAAACAAAAGGTGATACAGATGTAGATACATTGATTAAGAAAATGGAAGGAATGGAATTTGAGACACCGAAAGGAAAGATGAAGTTTAGAGAAAAGGATCACCAAGCGTTGCAGACCCTTTATTCTATCACGTTGAAAAAGCAAGATGGTGTTGATTATCCGGTGCCAGTGTTAGAGCGAGAATTAACGATGAAAGAGACAGAACCACCAGTTCAAAATAAATAGACTGAATTTTCTGTTGTTTTTACGTATAAAGAGGGGCACACCCTCTTTATACGTATTTCTTTCATACTTAAAGCTTTAAAAGGAGGGGTTTCGTGACACATTTGCTAGAAACGAAAAATCTTTGCGTATCTTTTGGCGAGCATCATGTTATTAAGGGTGTGAATGTAACAGTACAAAAAGGAAAGCTCATTTCCATTATTGGACCAAATGGTGCAGGAAAGACAACGCTATTTAATTTACTTAGTGGGCAAATTTCTCCAACAAAGGGTGAAGTATATTTTAAAGGACAAGAGATTACAAAGTTATCAATTTCAGATCGAACTCGATTAGGAATTGGTCGTTCTTTTCAACTTACAAATATATTCCCAGAGTTAACGGTACTTGAAAATGTTCGTTTAAGTGTTCAATCATTCGTGCAAGATTACTATAGTTTTTTTCCGAGTTCAGCAAAACTTAAGCAACAAGTTGGAGAGGCGAGACGTTTCTTAAAAACAGTATTACTTCAAGAGAAAGAACATGTATTAGCAAAAGATTTAGCGCATGGGGAAAAACGAAAGTTAGAGCTTGCGATGTTATTAGCTTTAAAAACGGATGTGTTACTACTTGATGAGCCGACGGCAGGTATATCAGTTGAGGAGGTACCGGCTATTTTGCAAGTGATTGAAAATATTAAGAAACATCCAGAGAGTACAATTGTACTTATTGAACACAAAATGGATATGGTACTAGGTTTGTCAGACCATCTTATCGTTTTATTTCATGGAGAGTTATTAGCTGAAGGTTTGCCCGAAGAAATTATGAAAGATGAGCGTGTACAAAGTGCTTATTTAGGGGGATTATATAGTGGCACTATTACAAGTGAATAATATAGAGACGTATTTAGATCAGTTTCATATTTTACAAGGGGTTTCTCTTGCTGTTGAGAAAGGAACGATTACTGTACTGTTTGGAAGAAATGGTGCAGGAAAGACTACGACACTACGTTCGGTTATGGGTTTTCACCATATCGCAAATGGTGAAATTTATTATGATAGTACACAAGTAAATGGACTATCTACACATTTAATTTCAAGGAAAGGAATAGGGTATGTACCAGAAAATCAAGGTATTTTTCACGATCTAACAGTAGAAGAAACATTCGCTCTTGCTAGGGGAAAGGGAGAAGAGGCCGAAGAGAAAATAGATTGGATGCTAGAATTATTTCCAGATTTAAAGCAATTTTGGCACAAAAAAAGTGGACTCTTAAGCGGAGGACAAAAGCAAATGCTAGCAATTTCAAGAGCATTTATTAATAGTAATGGTTTATTACTTATTGATGAGCCGAGTAAAGGTTTGTCCCCTATTATGATAGAAAAATTAATGATAGCCATTTTGAAAATGAAGGAGAAAACAACAGTTTTACTCGTCGAACAGAACTTTATGATGGCTAGTCAAATTGGTGATTACTTTTATATTATGGATAACGGAAAAATTGTTCATAACGGTTTTATGCATGAATTAAAAGAGGATAAGGAAATGTGTCACAAATATTTAGGAATCTCTTAACATGAATCCGGGGTGAGAAGGATGGATGTGTTAATCAATTTATTTGTAAATGGGATTTCAACAGGGATGCTCATTTTTTTATTAGCATCAGGTCTTTCACTTATTTTCGGTTTAATGAGTGTTCTAAACTTCGCACATGGTGGTTTATTTGCGTGGGGAGCGTTTACAGGTGTTTGGCTATTTAATATGACAGATAGTTATGTATTAGCGTTAATTGGAGCAATAGCTATGGGGATGTTCCTTGGGTTCATTTTAGAAAGATTCCTTATTAGGCCAGTATATGGAAATCATGTTCGCCAGCTTCTTGTGACGCTTGGAGGAATGCTTGTACTTAGTGAATGTATTAAAGTATTTTGGGGACCCAATCCAATCAGTGCTAAATTACCGTTATGGTTACAAGGTAGTTATACATTTGAAGGTGTAATATTAATTAAATATCGTCTATTCGTTATTTTAATTGGGATCATCATTTACATTGCCTTACTATTATTGCTCAAAAAAACAAAGATAGGTCTTATGATACGTGCAGGTGTAATGGATAAAGAGATGGTTCAAGCACTCGGTATTAACGTAAAAGCTATATTTTCTTTCGTCTTTTTATTAGGAGCAGGAATGGCAGCGTTGGGAGGATTTTTATTAGCACCGTATTCAGGCGTTATTTTTGCCGAGATGGGTATGCAGTATGCGATTTTAGCTTTCATAGTAGTAATCATTGGAGGATTAGGAAGCGTACAAGGTTCAGCAATCGCTTCTTTAATTGTCGGATTAGCTGGTGCTTTTACAGCATATTTTATACCGGATTTATCACTTGCAATCAATATGTTAATGTTACTATTTTTCTTAATCGTGAAGCCAACGGGACTTGTTGGTGAAAAGGGGTGAAATGGTGAACAGCACATCAAATCGAATTAAAGTATACTTCGGAGTATTTATGCTCATTTGTTTAAGTGTATTTCCATTCGTAAATGATTCACGGAGCTTGTTAATTTTGTTCACTCAAATCTTCATCTTTGCTATTTTTGCAATGAGTTTTGATGTATTACTTGGATATACAGGAATTGTATCATTCGGCCATTGTATGTTCTTTGGAATAGGGGCATATGGCGTAGCGCTTTTATTTGATCGGCAAGGAGTATCCATACCGAATTTTTTTATAGGGATAGTAGCTGCAATTATCATTTCAGCCATTGTTAGTTATATAATCGGTTTGCTTTCTTTACGGCTGAAAAGTCATTTTTATGCAATGTTAACACTTGCTATTTCACAGTTGTTTTTCGTACTTGCTGAAAAATGGCGTGGACTTACTCACGGAGGGGACGGTTTTACATTTGGTGTACCAGATATATTCCGTGATCGTTTTACGTTTTATTATGTAACACTTATATGTTTAATTGTCATTTTTATTCTGTTACGTCTTTTCACAAAATCTTCTATTGGAAAAGTATTAAAGGCAATTTCACAAAATGAGCAACGTGTTGAAGCACTAGGATATAAAGTTCTTCATTATAAAATTATTGCTAGTATTGTGGCAGGAGTAGTTGCTACGATTAGCGGTGGTTTATTTGTTATCACACTACGCTTTGTTAATACGACTGTATTTTCAATTGAAATGACACTAAATGCATTATTGATGACAATGATTGGTGGCGTTGGAACGTTAATTGGAGCAATCGCGGGAGCAGGTATTATTGAATCACTAAAATATTATTTATCAGAACTAGCTACAGAATATCCGATTTTTGAAAGATGGACGATTATTCTTGGTTTATTGTACATTATCGTATTGCTAGTTTTTCCGAAAGGATTAGTTGGGACGATTAAGCGGCTGAAGAATATGAAACAGAGTAAGAAGGAGAAAAGTGCAAAAGTGGAGCAAAATGTTTGAAAAATCAATTGTATAGAATATGAAAATCCCTCGTTTAGATTCGTAAAGGAGGGATTTTTATTGGTGTATGTAATTAGTTTATAGCTATTCTATTAATCAAATAGTTCATCAGGGATTTGTTTTAAAGAGTTTTGATGCGTAAAAAAATGAACAGCTAATTTCTCAATTGGAATATCTTCAATTGGTACTAATTTATCATTTTTAATAGGTAAAAAGGCTATACCTTTACCGTCCTGAATAAACTCTTCCATAAGCGAATAAGAATCTAATTGTTGAAATTGACGCTGAGATAAATTATTTTCTTTTAGAAATTGTATCGTCTTATTTCTAAAGGGACATTTTTTGTCATTACTAACGAAGAAGAGTTCCTGCGAATAGTCAATGGTTCGTGTTTCTTTCGCTTTTAATAAGCCTACAGAAATGGAAGTAGTAAATACTTTTTTAAAAGCTGCGTCGGGATCATCCTCATAAGTAATGATCATATCAACTTTTTGTTGTTGCAATAATTTATGCAAATGACTACTATTCTCTACATATATTTGATAATTCCTGAAATTTTCTTTAATACGCTTACTTACATAATTAGTCAAAATAGATTGTGACGTCGCGATTATATAAGAAGAACCACTCGTTTTAATTTTATCTTTCGCTTCTTCTACTAAAGTTAATATTTGATTCGTGTAGTCTAATAAAATGTCACCAGAAGGTAATAAGGAAACGCCTTTGTTATCTCTATGTAGTAAAGGAGTTTCTAATTCTTGTTCTAATTTTTTTATTCGCTCAGTTACATTTGGCTGAACATATCCTAACTCTTTAGCAGCTTTACTAATAGAACCTTCACTAGCTACAGTTTTGAATATAATAAGATCATTTATTTCCATGTATCACAGCTCCTTATACGGTATCATTATAAATGATATCAAACATAATTTATACCTATTTTACGCTAGTCACTCATCGGTTTATCATTGTGTATATAAGATAGAAAGTGAGTGATAAACATGATTGGAATGCAATATAAGGTCATTTTGCCAAAGGATTATGATATGGAAATCATTAAAAAAAGGGTAAAGGATAATGGGCATAAAACTGATGATTTTCAAGAATTGAATTTCAAAGCATATTTAATTAATGAGGCAAGTAAGGACGGGAATCTCTATAACTGTTATGCACCTTTATATGTTTGGAATGGTCATGAAGGAATGAACAAATTTATCTTTGAAGGGTATTACGATAATATTTTACAATCTTTTGGGTGGCAACAAATAAATATAGGTGTTCCTTTAGTTGTTAATCTAAGTAATGATTTTAAAAAAAGTAGATATGCTGTTGAGTATACAGGGCGAATTTCTCAAAGTAATTCACTGAGAGGGACTCAATTAAACACTATGAATGAGAATGTACAAAACATAGAAAAGTGTTTAGGAAATGTAATCATTTATAATCCAGATAAATGGGGATATAGTCAATTCAGTTTTTATAATGAAAAGCCTGATATGGTAACGAATAAAGATGTTACAGTATATGAGATTTTGCACATTTCACGATGAAAAAATGTTGAAGTTAAATTAAGAAAAAGGAATGAAAATGTATGCCTTTTGTGAACGTTTATTATCATGAAAATAAATTAAATAAAGAAGAATTGAAAAAGATAGGTGAATGTATTCATATTTCATTAATTTCACATTTTAACATCCCTGAAAATGATTATTTTCAATTGTTCTTACCTTATCAACAAAATCACTTTTTATATAATCCATATTATTTGTTGGAAGGAGGAGAAAAGAGAACAGAGAATATGATTTATGTTTCTATTACATGTGGACCGGGAAGAACAAAAAAACAGAAAAGGGACCTGTATCAGTCGATATCCTTGAAGATTTCTGAATGCTCTAGTATGAAAAGTGCAGACATTTTTATTACACTAAATGAGACATCTGCTGAAAATTGGTCATTTGGCCAAGGATTGGCACAATTGGTAAAAGTGAAGGGTGAGTGAAATGATGAATGAATCCATTGAATATTGTATTCAAGAGAAAATGAGAGAAATGGCACCTGTATTTGCTCATTATAGTGAAGAGATATTGTTCGAGGAAGTGTGGCGGGATGCCACTTTAACATTAAGAGAAAGAAGTTTATGTACAGTGGCGGCACTAATTAGTCTTAATCTGACAGAACAATTACCATTTCATTTGCGGCTGGCAAAGCAAAATGGAATTATGGAAAATGAAATGATTGCATTAATAACACATATGGCTTTTTATGTTGGCTGGCCCAAAGCGGTAGCAGCTTTAAATATAGCAATGAATGAAATGGAAAGTTAAGAATAACGATAAGAAAGAATTCATTTAAATATGAATTCTTTCTTATCGTTATTTATGCAATACTCTAATGAGATATTTTTCACTTTTTCTCTTGCTTTTTCATCACTTGCGTAGTAAAGTGATAGTAAGATTCACGATAGGAAGTGATCAAACATGCGTGATAATACGATAGGGTCATTAATATGGTTACGTTTAATACGATTTACGAATCAAAGTAATCAGATGTCAAATGAGTTTTTAAAACGTTTTGATTTAACGACAGCTCAATTTGATGTGCTTTTGCAAATACGTACGTATCAACCACTCACACAAATGGAGTTAGCTGAAAAGGTAACTGTTACACAAGGCGGTATTTCTCGAATGTTAACTCGTCTTGAAAAAGAAGGATATATAGTACGAAAACAAGATTGGAAAACGAAAACAATTAGTCTTACAGAGCAAGGGGAAGTAGCTTTAGAGAGAGCATTGCCAGAGCAACTTGCATTTCAATCATCGTTTTTTGATGATGTATTAAATGAAGAAGAGCAGAAAATATTATACGAACTAATGACGAAAGTTCATAAGCATAGTGAGAAAAAAGAATTACCACATGAGTAATTTTTTTACACTATCAATTGACTAATCAAGTGATAGTGTAGGTAATAGGGATATACACATGACTTACCAACGTTTTAAAAAGAGAAACTAATAACACTTCATTAAAGGAGAGAGCAACTATGGAAAAATATCGTATGGATACAAGTAAAGGAATAGAGTTTGGATTATATTCAATTGGGGATCATGTTTTAAATCCACATAACGGAGAGAAAATTAGTGCAGAAAAAAGAATTCATGAATTAATTGAAACAGCTAAGTTAGCGGATGCAGCTGGACTTGATGTATTTGCTGTCGGTGAAAGTCATCAAACACATTTTACAACACAAGCTCATACAGTTATTTTAGGAGCTATTGCACAAGCTACGAAAAATATAAAAATTGCAAGCTCAGCAACGATCGTAAGTACATCTGATCCGGTACGAGTATATGAGGATTTTGCTACAATTGACTTAATTTCTAATGGACGTGCAGAAATCGTAGCTGGTCGTGGATCTCGTATTGGGGGATATAGTTTACTTGGTTATGATGTGAATAATTATGAAGAGTTATTTGAAGAGAAAATGGATCTTTTATTAAAAATTAATAAAGAGGAACATGTAACATGGAACGGACAGTTCAGAGCGCCGCTTGCACATGCATCGGTTATTCCAAGAGCTAAAAATAATAACTTACCAATTTGGCGTGCAGTTGGTGGTCCACCAGCTAGTGCGATTAAAGCAGGACGTGCGGGTGTGCCAATGATGATAACGACACTAGGTGGTCCAGCTATTAACTTTAAAGGATCAGTAGATGCTTACCGTGAGGCTGCTGAGCAAAGTGGTTTTAATCCAGCAAGTTTACCAGTTGCAACGACGAGTTTATTTTATACAGCAAAAAATTCACAAGATGCATTTAATGAATACTATCCTCATATTAATGCTGGTATGCTTACACTGCGCGGTGGTGGGTATCCGAAGCACCAATTTACAAATGCAGTAGATTACCGTGACGCATTAATGGTTGGTAGCCCGCAACAAATTATTGAAAAAATGCTTTACCAATATGAATTGTTTGGACAACAACGTTTTATGGCACAAATTGATTTTGGTGGTGTACCACTTAATAAAATTGAGCAAAACATCGAATTAATTGCTACTGAAATTTTACCGGTTGTTAGAAAATATACAGCAAAATAATTTAAAAAATACTGAGAGTCTAATCGATTCTCGGTATTTTTTATGTATGAATTTAGTTTGAAAAAATGACAAAAAAATGAATTTTCAGTTTAGAAAAAGGGTGGATATTTTCTATTTTTGAATAACATTATATTGTGTTTAAATTTTTAAAATACATTTTTCTCTTGACAAAAAACTCACTGATTTCCCCATTACTTTAGAGGACATTTTTTCTTGGAAAAGTCAAGTGTATGAAGAGGAAAACGATTATTTTATTGATACGAAAGTAAGTCTTATATTAAAAAAATACATTTTAGTAATGAGAAAAATTTAATTCAAAAAAATGACAAAAGACATATTTCAGACAAAATGATGTCAATAATACGTCAAAAATCAGCTGAATTTACTATGCAGGTATATTATACAATTCGATTAACGGATAAAACACTACTGAAATAGTGAAAAGGTAAATTTTATGAGAAAGTTCTTTTGTAATTATCTCAAAAACTGAAAATTTATATTTTCTAAAAGTACATAAACACATTTATCTTTCTATATTTCTAAGATTTGAGTTGTTTTATTCAAACAACTCAATTGAAATTTCGATATAAAAAATTATGAAGGAAGTGATTGTAGTATGGAAACGCTCGAATTGGCACGAATACAATTCGCATCAACAACGATTTTCCATTACTTTTTTGTTCCGCTGTCTATTGGTTTAGCTTTTATCATTGCATTAATGCAAACGTTATATGTGGTAAAGGGACAAGAAATTTATAAGAAGATGACGAAGTTTTGGACACAAATATTCCTTGTAAACTTTGCGGTAGGTGTAGTAACTGGTATTTTACAAGAATTCCAGTTTGGTATGAACTGGTCAACATATTCACGTTTTGTAGGTGATGTGTTTGGTCCATCACTTGCGATTGAAGGTTTATTAGCATTTTTCATTGAGTCCACATTCTTAGGTTTATGGGTATTCGGTGAGGACAAATTACCGAAGCGCATTCACCTTTTATGTATTTGGCTCCTTTCAATTGGAACAATGTTATCAGCATTTTGGATTTTAACTGCAAGTGCATTTATGCAATCGCCAGTAGGATATGAAATGGCAGCAGATGGACGTGCACAAATGAATGATTTCTTAGCAATCATTCAAAACCCACAATTATGGGTACAATTCCCGCATACAATTACAGCAGCGATTGCAACTGGTGCATTCTTTATTGCAGGTGTGAGTGCATGGAAAATAACGAAAGCTCAAGAAACTGAAGTGTTTAAAAAATCGTTCCGCATTTCTATCATTGTTGGAACACTTACAACTGCGCTAGTATTATTCTTCGGTCATGCGCAAGCGCAACAATTGATTAAGACACACCCAATGAAAATGGCCGCAGCTGAAGCGTTATGGAATACGAGTGAAGATCCAGCGCCATTTACAGTATTTGCGAAAATTGATGCAGAAAAGCAAGAAAATTCGTTTGAAATTCAAATTCCTTATATGCTAAGTCTATTATCATTTGATAAATTTAGCGGTCAAGTAGAAGGAATGAATCAAATTCAAAAGCAATATGAAGAAAAATATGGACCTGGAGATTATATTCCACCAGTACACACTATGTTCTGGAGTTTTAGAGCGATGGTAATGAGTGGAACATTTATGCTTCTTCTAGGAGCATACGGATGGTTCTTATCAAGAAAAGATCGTTTAGTTGAAAAAAATTGGTATTTAAAATTAATGGTGTATGCAATTGCACTACCGTTTATCGGTAATACAGTAGGATGGATTATGACTGAAATGGGACGTCAGCCTTGGGTAGTTTTCGGTGTTATGAAAACGGAAGATGCTGTATCTCCAAATGTTACGTTCGGAGAAGTATTATTCTCTTTAGTTTCATTCACATCACTATATTTAATTATAGGTGGAATTACTATTTACTTATTCGTTCGTACTATTAAAGGACATGAGAATAAGAAAGCGAAACAGGATTCTCAAAGCCATGATCCATTTGATAAGGAGGATGAGTATGTTATCTCTTAATGAGTTGTGGTTTATCATTATTGCAGTTTTATTCGTAGGCTTCTTTGTACTTGAAGGTTTCGATTTTGGTGTAGGTATAGTTTCAAGATTTTTAGGGGAAAACGATTTAGAGAAAAGAATTTACTTAAATACAATTGGTCCATTTTGGCACGCGAATGAGGTATGGCTTGTTTGTGCAGGTGGAGCTATGTTCGCAGCATTCCCGCACTGGTATGCAACTTTATTTAGCGGGTTTTACATTCCGTTTGTATTTATGCTTCTCGCTTTAATTATTAGAGGTGTTTCCTTTAAATTCCGTGCGAAAATAGATAATCATAAATGGAAAGGTTTTTGGGATTGGGGTATGTTTTTAGGAAGTTTACTACCGCCTATCCTTTGGGGAGTTGCGATTGCTAACTTTATGGTAGGTATTCCAATTGATGAGACGAAAAATGCTGTAGGTGGATTCTTACCATTACTTCATCCATTTGCATTACTTGGAGGAGTTATGTTCCTTCTGTTATGTATTGTTCACGGATTGCAATTCCTTACTATACGTACAACTGGTAAGTTAAGAGAACGTGCACGTATTGCTGCGTTGAAGATTGCACCGCTTGCAATTATAGCACTCCTTATTTTTGCCGGATTAGGATTATGGAAAACAGATATTTTCACTGCCCATGGTACAGAGTGGATTATGGTTCCGATTGGAGCTTTTGTAGCATTATGTACGTCAACATTATTAAATAAAAGAAGAAGAGATGGTTGGGCTTTCGTTATGACGAGTTTAACAATCATTTTACTAAGTGCGAGTGTGTTTATCGGCATGTTCCCACGTGTCTTAATTAGCTCATTAGGGTCAATATACGATTTGACAATTTATAATGCAGCATCAGGAGATTATGCACTAAAACTGATGACGTATTTTTCAATTGCTATATTGCCATTTGTTTTGGGAAGTCAAATATGGAGTTTCTATGTGTTTAGACAACCTGTTAAGTCAGATAAAGATTTGGAGTACTAATGAAAAGAAAAAGAGGACTTCCGTCGTATCCTGGTAGCCGAGTTTTATATGTGGTGTTAACAATCATTAGCATTTTAGAAGCTTTTAGTATTATTGCGCAAACAGTGTTTTTAGCGCGGGCTATTACGTTTTTATTTCAAGGAGAAACAGTGCAATCTGTGTTAAATGAAACGGTTTATTTTGGGATCGCGTTTGCAGTACGTCACATGCTTGTTCGAGTATCGCAAATATTAGTGGAACGTTTCGCTGAAAAAACAGGATCGCTACTGCGAAAACAATTAATAGAGGCGTATTTCACATTAGGTCCACGGTATGTTCAAACTGCTGGAACAGGTCATCTGGTTACCTTATCGATAGAAGGTATTGAGAAATTTAAAACATATATTGAATTAACAATTCCTAAAATGATTAGAAGTAGTATCGTACCGGGACTAATTGTACTATATGTTTTTACGCTAGATATTGAGTCTGGAATCATTTTAGTTGTAACGATTCCTATCGTGATTATATTTATGATTCTACTAGGATTAGCAGCGCAGAAAATGGCGGACAGTCAGTATGAGTCGTATCGTGTACTTTCTAATCATTTTGTAGATACGTTAAAAGGATTAGAAACATTAAAGTATTTAGGTAAAAGTAAACAGCACGAAGGAAAGATTGAAAAAGTAAGTAAAAGATATAGAAAAGCAACGATGCGTACTTTGCGAGTTGCTTTTCTTTCTTCTTTTGCATTAGATTTCTTTACGAGTTTATCAATTGCATTTGTGGCGGTCGGATTAGGGATACGTTTAATAGACGGAACAATTGTACTATTGCCAGCCCTTACGATTTTAATTTTAGCTCCGGAATATTTTCTGCCGATTAAACAAGTTGGAGCAAATTATCATGCTACGTTAGATGGACAACTTGCAATGGAGCAAATAGAAGAGATTTTACAGCAACAAAAAGAAATAGGAAAGAAAGAACCTAATGTAGATTTAATATGGAATTCCTCTAGTAACTTGAAATTACAAGATGTAAAAGTAAAGAGTAATGAATCTGAAAAAGCTATATTAGAGGGAATTGATTTTACTTGGAAAGGCACCGGAGCTATAGGTGTAATTGGTGAAAGTGGGGCAGGGAAATCGACGTTAATTGACGTATTAGCAGGATTTTTAACTCCTTCAGGTGGAAAGATGATTGTAAATGGTGTGGAAATTGACGGGGCTACTCGTGAAGAGTGGCAAAAGAATATTGCTTATATTCCGCAGCAACCTTATATTTTCCCGCTTTCATTAAAAGATAACATTTGTTTTTATGAAACAAATACAACTGATGAAGAAGTGGAAAGAGTTATTGATGAAGTTGGTCTTCGTTCACTCGTAACATCACTTCCGAACGGGATGTACGAAAGAATTGGAGAAGGTGGACGTATGCTTAGTGGCGGACAAGAACAACGTGTCGCTATGGCGCGTGCGCTTTTAAGCAAAAAGCCAATTATTTTATTAGACGAGCCTACAGCACATCTTGATATTGAAACTGAATTTGAAATAAAACAAGCGATGTTACGTCTGTTTGAAGGTAAGTTAGTATTTCTTGCAACGCATCGTCTTCACTGGATGAAACAGATGGATCATATTCTTATTTTAAATAAAGGGAAAATGATAGAAAGTGGAACGTATGAAGAGCTTTTAAAGAATGAGGCATTACATTTTCATAGGAAAGAGAGGGGATAGAGATGAGTAACTGGATTAAACCTTATATACAGCAAAATAAAGGTAGAATGACTGTAACTATTTTCCTTGGTCTTCTTGGAGTTAGTTCAGGTGCGATGTTACTTTTCATTTCAGGTTATTTAATCTCTAAATCTGCTCTTAGACCAGAAAATGTAATGGCTGTATATGTTCCTATCGTTGCTACACGTGCGTTTAGTATAGGACAAGCGGTATTTCATTATTTAGAGCGTTTAGTTGGACACGATGTCGTACTACGCATATTAGAAAAAATGAGAACGAAACTATATAGAATAGTAGAACCACAGGCGTTATTTTTCCGTTCGCGATTTCAAACGGGCGATATGTTAGGGGTGCTCTCCGAAGATATAGAGCATTTGCAAAACCTATATTTACGTACAATATTTCCTAGCATATTAGCATTAGTTGTCTATAGCATATTCGTACTTGTTATCGGTGCATTTGACGTAGTGTTTGTACTTATTGCAGGGTGTATGTTAGCGATTATTGTATTTCTTCTTCCATTTGTATCATTACTTTTAATGAAGCGACATCATGTTACTTTAAAACAAGGAAGAAACCGTTTGTATCAACAACTAACAGACGCTGTTTTTGGATTATCTGATTGGCAAGCAAGTGGTAGAAAAGATGAATTCATTGATAAGTATGTAGAGCAAAATAATCAGTTGTTAAAAACGGAAAAAAGAATGAAACGCTGGAATCATATTCGGGACAGTATCATTCAATTAGTAGTGGGGATTGTAGTTATTTCAATGATCATATGGACTGGAAATGAGGCGGCAAGTGAACAGATTGCACCTACCGTTATTGCGGCTTTCGTCTTAATGACATTATCAGTCACAAACGCGCTTATTCCTCTTTCAGATGCTATCGATCGAATTCCATCATATGTAGAATCTGCTCATCGTCTAAATCAAATAGAAGGTAATGATGTTTTACACGATGAAAAGGAATTACATGGAGATAAAGATTATGCTGCATCAAAACATGTAGACATTGAATTAAATAATGTATCGTATAGTTACCCAGATAGTAATGAATTCGTATTGAAAGAAGTAACACTACCAATAAAAGCAGGGAAGAAAATTGCCATTTTAGGAAGAAGCGGAACAGGAAAATCTACTTTGTTAAAATTGTTAACAGGTGCGCTAAGTCCGTTACATGGTGAAGTTTTATTGAATAGTGAACATGCTCATACGAATCTTTTATCAAAATATATTTCTGTATTGAATCAAAAGCCGCATTTATTCGATACGACAATTGGAAATAATGTACGAATTGGCAAACCAGAGGCTACGGATGAAGAGATATGGAAAGCTTTAGAGAAAGCGCAATTAGCTTCGCATATTGCTACTCTTCCGGATGGGTTACAAACAAAAATGCATGAAATGGGAAAAAGGTTTTCTGGTGGGGAAAGACAAAGAGTTGCTTTTGCTAGAACGCTCATGCAAGAAGCCCCAATTATTGTACTTGATGAGCCTACGATCGGATTAGATCCAAAGACGGAATTATCTTTAATAGAAACAATGTTTTCTGCAACGGAAGAAAAGACAGTTATTTGGATTACGCACCATCTTGTAGGAATAGAGCATGTTGATGAAGTGATATTCCTTGATCGTGGTCAAATTGTGATGCAAGGTAGTCACGAACAACTTTTGAAAGAAAACGAGAAGTATCGAAAGCTTTATGAGTTAGATAAAGGAATATAGTTTGAATAAGTCATAATTGTAAAAATAGCTACGCCAAATGGTGCAGCTATTTTTTGTTAAGAAATATATATTCTTTTTAAGGTGTAGATTTATCCCGCTATTTGCAGGGAGTAAGACACTCCTATCTTAAGATCTGGCTGATGTGAGGAAGTTGGGTGGGAGATTAACTGTACGTAAAAATCCGATTGGTGAGGGGGGATAATTAGAAAGGATGGAGAAGCCCCCTCTAATTAAAGTTTCGTTTTATTTGCCTTACATTATTTTACGATAGAAATCAAATGAATAAAAAGCAGCTAATCAAATGCTTATATTATTGAATATGTATATTTAGGAGTGAAAAGTAGGATATTTTGTTATGGGCTTGCATAAAAGTATAAAGGTTTCATACGGTTTAAGTAATGTGATATTATGTCGCGTATATAAATAATATGCGAAAAGATGGAGGGAAAAGATGGGGAATCGTTTTGAAAAAAGTGAAGAGGCGATAGAGCGAATTCCATTGGTAAGTGTATTAATTCCTACTTATAATCGTCCTGGCTACTTTGAAAAAGCATTGTGTAGTGTATTACAACAAACATATTCTAATATAGAAATTATCGTTGGAGATGATAGCACGAATGACGAAACGGAAAATGTGTTACAAAAATACTTATGTGATCATTCAAATATTATTTATATAAAAAACAGGTCAACTCTCGGACAATTTGAAAATGCGCTAATGTTATTTAAGGAAGCGAACGGTGAGTATATAAATTTTTTAATGGATGATGATATATTTCATACGAATAAAATTGAAAGAATGATGAAGTATTTTTTCAATGATTTAGATAATGAAATCAAGCTTGTAACATCTCATCGTCAAGTAATTGATGATAAAGGGAAAGAACTACGACATATTTATTCGACTGTCCGTTTATTTGAAGAGGATACGATTATAGAGGGAACAGAATTAGGAAATAGGGTAATTGTGGATCAAAAAAATTATATTGGAGAACCGACAACAGTGTTATTTCGTAAAAATGATTTACAAGAACCGTATGGGATTTTTGATAAGAGAAGGTATCTTTGTAATGTAGATATAGCCTCATGGTTATCTTTATTAAGTAAAGGAAAAGCAGTATATATAGCAGAGACACTTAGTTACTTCCGATTACATCCAGGTCAACAGTTGAATGAATCTAATAAACTGATGGATGGAGTAGAGGATTTTTCACATAGTATTATAGTTGGAGAAAAGTATGGTTTTTTATCTACTGAAAAAGAGTTATATAAAGCGATAACTAACTTCCTAGACTATGCAAAAAAATTAGTTCCATCATCAATATTATATACATTAGACTATTACCGAAAAATTAAACGAAAGGAAATAAATATAGAAAAGAAAAAACAGTATCGGAATAACAACTCTCATTTACCGAAAGTCAGTATACTTATTCCTGCCTATAATAAACCTCATTACTTGGAATTAGCTCTCAAAAGTGCTTTGAATCAAACATATGAAAATATTGAAATAATAATTTCTGACGATAGTACAAACGGTGAAGTTCAAGCGATGATCCAACCATATTTAAGTGAATATGAATGTATTGCATATGTTAAAAATAAACCTCGATTAGAAGCTGAGAACTTTAATAAATGTATAGAACTTGCAAATGGAGATTATATAAACTTTTTATTAGATGATGACTTATTTCATCCTGAAAAGATTAAAAGAATGATGAACTGTTTTTTTAGACTAGAAAACATTTCATTTGTGACGTCATATCGGGAATTAATTGATGAGAATGGAAAAGTATTACCACCATCAACATTGAATATGAAAATTGCAAAAGAAACTACACTTTTTAAAGGGAAAGAATTAGGTGATTATATGTTAAAAAACTTAAAAAATGTAGTTGGTGAGCCTACAACAGTTCTGTTTAATCGGAAATTTTTTGAAGGGGCTTTTGGGTGTTTTAAGGGAAAGGGTTATTCAGCTATTAATGACATTGCAACATGGCTAGATATGATGAAGAAAGGAAATGTAGTTTATATAGAGGAACCTCTTAGTTATTTTAGACAACATGGTGGGAAAAATCAAAAACAAATGCAATTTACATTAAGGGCAATTGAAGAATGGACTGAATTAATAATAGATGCATATAATAGTGGGTTTTTAAATCGTGAGCAAGATTATAAAACGTGTTTAACTCATTGTTTGGAAAATGTGTTGTTAATAATTAAGGATGCGGTAAAAAATGGCCAATTAAATCAAATTGATAATGAGAAGATGGAGAGGAAATTAAATAAGTTAGTTAATCGTATATTTGAGAAAGAAGTATGCTATTGTCAATTTTGCAATCAACAATTTGAAAAATTTTCTCCTTGGCCAGAACATTACGATTTTCCAAAATATAAATTCGAGATGTGGAATAAAGATACGGGGATTTGTCCGATATGTGATTCGATGGATCGTGAAAGGTTATATCGTGTATACATTGAAATGGAAACGGATTTATTAAGTGGAAATGATACTATGCTTCATATTGCACCAAAAGCAAAGTTAAGAAGTTGGTTTGCCCAGTATAAAAATATTACATATGTATGTGGAGATATTGAACCAAAGGATCCATTAATGCAGGAAATTGATGTTACTAGAATTCCATATGAAAATGATACATTTGATGTGATTTTATGTGGTCATGTATTACAGCAAGTTCAAGATGATGAAAAAGCGATGAGAGAGTTATATAGAGTATTAAAGACAAATGGATGGGGAATTATTCAAGCTCCAATCGTAATGAATGTAGATAGTATTATAGAGAATGAATTAATTTTAACGCCAAAATTGAGGAAATTAGCTTTTGGTCATGAAGAACATGTAAGGATTTATAATCGATCAGGATTTATACAACGATTAATGAATGTAGGATTTAAGGTGGAATTGTATAACATAGCTGAAAAACAAGGAATGAGAAGTGCTAGGAAATTTGGTTTATCTGAAACTGATGTACTCTATATTGTCCGGAAATGAAGAATTGAGGGGAATTGAAATAATTCGCATAATACGGATTATGGACAGTTAAATCGAAGTTTTGAAGAAGCATTAACCTTAAAAAAAAGAATTAATGCATCTTATTTTTAGGTTTTAAATTTTGCTGACCAAGGCAATACTGAGCCATAGTGAATGTAAAGTTGGAGGGCGAGCGTATATGTTTGATGAGGATGGAATTGTTTTAATTATGGAGCCTGCTGATGAAAGAAACTTGAGGAGATTTATTTTTTCAGTGCCAAAGTCAGTGTATGAAAAGAAGGGGCTTACATTACACTATGGAGCAGCTATAGGACAAGGGTATATCGATATAATTGAAGATATTATTAGCGTACATATAGAAATAGATGTTGTAACGATAATAGGGCATGTAAGAGGATAAATAGTAATTAGAAAAGGGTTATAGGTAATTTAGCGAGAATTTATGAAGTGGAGCTTACTAATTTGTATAAAGAAGAAGGGAGTCTAAAATGAAAATCAAATCAATTTTATTAGTATTTATAGTTTCAATTGCTTTAATGGGATGCTCAGTAGTAGAGGAAGGGAAGAACTCTATAGATTATGCTCAAAAAGCGACAGACTATGTGAATGAAATAAGTGCATTTGCAAATGATGCACCAGCATTAGCTGAAAAAGCCGTTAATGATAGCGAAGCTCGAAAAGAATTAGAAACGAAGCTTAGTGAAATTAAACAAGATATACCCGCATTCAATGAATTAACGCCACCTGATGTAGCAAAGGATCTTCATCAGCAAATCGTTGGATATAATGAAAAGCTAAATACATTAATTGATACGGCGATGACAAAGATAGAAGAAGGGAAAGTGAATGTAGAGGAGTTTAAAAACTCTGAACTTATGCAGACGATAGATCAAGTTCGTGATTTGAAAGACAAGGTTCAAAATTTAGGGCAATAATAAAAAGCTCCGGTTGTGATAACGGAGCTTTTTTATGTTTTCTAATGAAACAATTTATAATACTTTCTTCCTATAATATAGGCATTTTTTATATCTTCCATTTTTCCAAAATATGTACTGTTTTATTAGTTGCATCCATGTTCACTTGAACACCTATAGGCATAGTGATCATCGGATGGGTATGACAACAATCAAAGTCAGCAAGTAAAGGGATTCTTTGATTTTGCAGTACTTCTAATAATATTTCGTAAGGTTTACGACTTGTACCACAATCATCAAATTGTTCATGTTTTCCAAGAAGTATACCTGAAACTTTATCAAATACGCCGTTAACCTTAAGGAATGAAAAGCTTCTTTCAATAGTAGCTGCATCTTTTGAACTATCCTCAATAAATAAAATATCACCATCTTGAATACATGGCATATAAGGACTACCCCAAATTCCTTCTATTGTATTTAAGTTTCCACCAATAATCCGCCCGGTAGCTTGTCCATTTGTTACGGAAATCCAATTATTTGGTCTACGTTCTTTTTCTTTCGTCTTTTCTTCCCAATTAATAAATTCATCTGACCAAAATAAAGGTTGTTTTATGTTGTAAGGAAGTGCTTGATTATGTAGTAATGCTTCTGCAAAATAGTTGTATGTATAATCTACAAAAGGCTCAAATTCTCCAAAGGAGGGAATGAGTGCGGGACCGTAAAATGTAGGGATTCCTGTTTTTGCATAAATCCCTAATAATAAAGCTGTTGCATCTGAATAACCAATCATTATTTTAGGGTTATTTTGAAAAGCGTCGTAATCAATATAAGGTAATAATGAATTAGAATTCATACCGCCAATTGTTGACATAATACAAGCTATATTAGGATTTCTTATTAAAGCATTCAGTTCCTCAGCACGCTCTTGTATACTGCCAGAGCGATAATAATCATATCGACCTGTTAGTGAACCTTCTAATATGTGAAATCCTTTCTGTTGTAAGTAAGATTTCGCTCGTTCAAATCTTTTTGGAGAAGTATAGGTTGCTGGTGAAGAGGGCGAATAAATGCCGATTGTGTCTCCGTATTTTAAGGGTTTTGGAAGTAGCATTGTAAGAATCCTTTCTATATAAATTATGAATTTCTAATAACTTATCATTGAATATTCTTATATTTCGGTATTATTGTAACATAAACGTATTAGATGAATAAATATGCTTTTTTGCCTTGACGATATAAAGTAATTATTGTTATGGTTAAACGTGAGTGTATAAAAGGTTTGCTAAAGGAGTTTTGAAATGAAGCGGTTAAAATGGGGAAGGCTGACAATCCTAGTAATCATTATTTTAGGGATATGTTGGTTCTTATTCCAAGGAACTCAAAAGAGTACAACAAATTTAGAGGGACAAACTTTGCAGGTGGCAGAACTACCTAAAACAGGATTAGCTGAAAAAGTAGTCCCACCAAAGTACATACCACCGGAAGTTGATGCAAAAGCAGCTATGATTATCGATGCGAGTAATGGAGATGTTATTTATCAACATAATGAAAATGAAGCTTTTGCGCCAGCAAGTATGTCTAAGATGATGACAGCGTATCTTCTATTAGAGAATGTACATAATGGGAAAGTTCGCTGGGAAGATCCGGTGAAAATGAGTGCGAAAGCGGCACAAACAGAGGGTGCGAGAATCCCAGTCCAAGTTAATGACACGTTAACTGTGAAAGACTTGTACCATGCATTAATGATTGAGTCGGCAAATAATTCGGCTGTGGCTTTAGCAGAACATATGGCAAAAACAGAGAAAGATTTCGTTCAGCTTATGAATGAAAAAGCAAAACAGTTAAAAATGTCGGAGTATGCGAAATTCGCAAATGCATCAGGACTACAAGAACCTGATGGAAGTGAGACGAAGATGACAGCTGCTGATGTAGCAAACTTGGCGTATCATCTTATAAAAGATTATCCAGAAATATTAGAAGTGACTCACTTACGTCAAAGTCAGTTAGCATTTAATCATATTAATGTTATAAGTACAAATGATATGTTAAATAAAAATAATAAAGCTTTATATATAGAAGGAATGGACGGATTAAAAACAGGATTTACAGATAGCGCAGGGTATTGTTTTACGGGTACAGCAAAACAAGGTGATACTCGTATTATTACAGTTGTTATGGGAACGAAAGGTAAAACGAAGCGTTTTACAGAGACGAATAAGCTAATGTCTTATGCATTTGGCTTAGTTAATTAAGTGAAATATTGAGTTGAATCATCATATAAGAAAGGCAATTTGTTGTTACTTATTATAGGTAAAAATAAATTGCCTTTTTATTTTTAATATTAGGAAGTAAAAAGGTGAAAAATGGGAGTGTTATTATTTGAGTTTATTATTGTTTGTTGATAGTATAAAGTTAGAAACTTATTAATGATAAGTTTTGAGAGGCAGAATATGATGTATACATATGAAAAAGCCTCAAATGAAAATTGGAGGGAATTATGATGGCAAAAGATTTTTACTCAGCAATTGAAGACAGAAGATCTATTTACGCGATTAGTAAAGAGCAAGTAGTTTCTGATGAAAAAATTCAAGAAGTGATTTATCATGCTGTAAAACATACACCTTCAGCTTTTAACTCTCAGAGCGCTCGCGTTGTCGTCTTGCTTGGAGAACAACATGATAAGTTATGGGATATTACGAAAGAAACGTTACGGAAAATTGTACCTGAAAATAACTTTGCATCTACCGAAGAAAAAATGAATGCATTTAAAAGTGGTTATGGAACGGTTTTATACTTTGAAGACAGTCAAGTAGTGGAAAAACTACAAGAAAACTTTGCATTATACAAAGAGAATTTCCCAACGTGGTCACAGCAATCCTCAGGAATGCTACAATTTGCAATTTGGACAGCTTTAGAAATTGAAGGATTTGGTGCTACATTGCAGCATTACAATCCATTAATTGATGAAGAAGTGAGAAAAGAATGGAAAGTTCCAGGAAGTTGGAAACTTACTGCGCAAATGCCGTTTGGTAAACCGGTGGTAACTGCAGGTGAAAAAGAATACCAACCTTTAGAAAACCGTGTGAAAATTTATAAATAATGTAGGAACTATAAAAGGTGAACAGGGATACAACCTGTTCACCTTTTATAGGTAATAAGGATTTTTTTGATAGGAATTTTTCATCTGATTTTTTAATTCGTTTTTACGTGTTTCAATAGTTGATATTTTTTGTAAGGTAATAATTGAAACGAATTGAAAAAAAGCATAGTACAATTCTATATTTTTATTTATAGGATCATCTATTATGTTTTTCATAAATATACCTCCTGTTTTAATCCCAATATTTGCGGGCA
The DNA here is from genome assembly GCF_008923725.1 of Bacillus sp. CH140a_4T. GTDB lineage: Bacteria > Bacillota > Bacilli > Bacillales > Bacillaceae_G > Bacillus_A. The sequence goes on along the minus strand of NZ_WBPF01000021.1, from coordinate 633,266 downwards.
ATAAGACTTCCATCTTAAAATTCAATGTACCGACCTGTAAAAGTTCGATAGGTTTCAGTGTAGGGTAAATAAAATTTGTATTGGTTAACATACCACTGTATATATGATAATATAAATATCCTGGAAATTCCATAGATAGTGAAAAATAGGTAGTGGAATGTGTATTTTCGTCAAATTAGAACAGAATTTTTAGAGTTAAATCTTACAAATCGTCAAATCCTTTAAAAGCAATAGATAGTATCAAAAATAGTTTTCTAAAAATATTATACTATTGATAAAAAAAGTATTTTTTGTCATGATAAGAGTATGCTTCATGGAAGGAACTTTACTAGGAAATACATTCTTTGCATTGGATTAGATGAATAGAGTTTTTCAAATTGGATAGAAAATGTATATTAAGATAATGAATGAAATGTCGAATTTTCAATAAAATACATAAGAGAATTGAAAAAAGCATTGCAAAAACAATAAGTTTAATGGTAAAGTTCACATGGAGTTCACACAGAATTCACTTCATTCGTTTAAAATGAACTCTGTGTGAAAAATAAATCTCTTGTTAAAAAATGGAACTTAATGAATATTTTACTTTGATAATATTGTAATGTATTAAGTTTATAAGTTTTTTTAAGAGGATAGTAGGGAAAGGAAGTAAAGACAACTTATGAAAAAAGTAATTGCAGGTTTAGCAGCAGCTTCTGTAGTGGGTGTTGCAGTTCCAGGTATGGATTCTGCTCAGGCACAAGTTTCAAATGAGGCGCTAAAAGAAATTAATGGACAAACTCAAACGACTGTAACTGAAACAAAAAAGGTAGAAACAACTTCTGAATTAAAATACACGGTAACAGCTGATGTATTAAATGTACGTTCAGGTGCTGGTACAGGACATAACGTTATTTCTAAAGTGAAATCAGGTCAAGTACTACAAGTAATTGGACAAGAAAACGGTTGGTTCAAAGTAACTGTAAATGGTCAAACTGGTTATGTAAGTGGTGACTTCGTAACGACTGGTGGTAAAACAGGAACTACTGTTCAACAAGGAACTGGTACTTACACAGTAAACGTTTCTTCACTTAACGTACGTACAGGCCCAAGTACATCTCATACAGTATTAGGCTCTGTAAATAAAGGTAAAACAGTACAAGTTGTAGGTGAAGTACAAGATTGGTTTAAAATCAACTTCAATGGTGGAACTGGATACGTAAGCAAAGACTTCGTAACAAAAGGTGGTTCTGCTGTATCTAACCAAACACAACAACCAACTACAAATAACAATAATACTACTACAGTTCAAACTGGTGGTTCTTATGTTGTTAACACTGGCGCTTTAAAAGTACGTACAGGCCCAGCTACATACAACGCTGTAATCGGTGGCGTAACAAACGGTAAAGTATTAAACGTTACTGGCGCTGAAAATGGTTGGTACAAAATTAACCATAACGGCCGCACAGGTTACGTAAGTGCAGACTTCGTTAAGTTTGTAAAAGGCGGAGTAAACAACGTTACGAATAACAATAACGTTACAAATAACGTTCAACAACCAGGTAAAGACGTACAACAACCAACAACAGGTGGAAATACATCTTCAATCGCTGGATTCGCTAGATCTTTAAATGGTTCACCATACAGAACTGCTGGTACAACACCTGCTGGTTTTGACTGCAGTGGATTCATTCACTATGTATTAAATCAAACTGGTCATAAAGGCGCTCGTCAAACAGTTGCTGGATACTGGAGCTCTAAAACAAAAACTAGCAATCCACAACCAGGTGATTTAGTATACTTCCAAAATACTTATAAATCAGGTCCTTCTCACATGGGTGTTTACTTAGGAAACGGTCAGTTCATTAGTGCAGAAACTGATGCAACTGGTGTACGTATTAGTTCTGTAAGCAACTCTTACTGGAGCAAGCACATTTTAGGTTACACAAAAGCATACTAAGAAAAAGTAGTTTATATACTTTTCGTATAGAGAAAAGGCTTTCCAGGGAAACTTGGGAAGCCTTTTTATAGTTGAATAAATTGGGAATGTAGTAGTTTTTACTGTAATTTCCCATTTAAAAATCGAGCGTATAGGTCGTGGAAGTAGTTCGGACGAAATAAGTTTGCTGCGTGTCCTGCAAGCGGTATTTCTTTATATAAAACGTTTGGAAGAATGGACTTTAAATCAAAAAGACAAGATTTATAGAGATGATCATGTTCACCCATTACCCATAGAATAGGGTGGGGAAGTGATTTTAATTTAGATTTTAAATCGAATTCTAACCGATGTCGTAATGATTGGGCAATAATGGATGAATGTAATTGTAATCCGAAACGGTAATAAATATTTCTTGAAATGACCGCGAACGGATTTGCCTTTAGTATGCCACTTGGAAAAATGGTATTCGCGTATTGAGAGAGCCATTTAGAGTAATCATCTCCTCGCTTCTCCCAAAACTTTTGAAATACGTTATATAAAAGGGATGGGTTATTATAATGTCCACCAATATGACAAATGCTTAATACTTTTTCTGGGTGCATTTGTGCAAAAATTGTAGAGATATAACAGCCGTAGCTTAAAGCGCAAATATGTGCTTTTTGAATACCTTCTTTTTCATATAATTTCAATAGTTGATCTACGAGGCGCTGTAATGAAAATTCGATAGCTTCTCCTTTATCGTCGCCGTGACCTAATAAGTCATAAGTAATAATGTTGTAAGAGGCGGAAAATCGTTTATGCTCTTTTTTGAAGGCACGACGATTGCCAACTAATCCATGAATAAAAATGATTGTTTCCTTTTCGGAATGTATATTTGTTTGCAAAAAGGATACTCCTTTCAATAACGGGAGATTTATATAGTATCGTAAATTGGTTATTTATAATTCACATAGAATAATATTTAGCACTAGGTAATAATATCAGATGTTTATATCTGTTGTAAAGATGCGTTTTTATGTATATTTTGTAAAAATAGAAAAAGTGTGTTTACATTCAGTTTACATTTGTATTGTATTCTGTTTTTAGAAAGAACAGTTTGGTTGAACACGAGGAGATGAACAAAAATGGAAGTTAGAAATGAGATGGAGAAAAAAGGGAGCTGGAGGCAGTTTTTACGCCTTATTCAAGATACAAATTCTCCGAAGGGGATTCTTGCTTTTGCGTTATTAATGAGTTTGCTTTCTACTGGAGCAAGTTTATTTATACCGATGTTAACGAAGGGCTTAGTAGATAATTTTTCACTTTCGTCAATTAGTACAGGACAAATTGTTGGGCTAATTGCATTCTTTATTATGCAAACTATAGCCGCGGGATTGTCTATATATTTACTAAATTATATAGGACAGAAGATTGTAGCTGGACTGAGAGAACGTTTGTGGAAAAAGGTGCTTATTTTACCGGTAACTTATTATGATCAAAATAGAACAGGCGATACAATTAGCCGTATGACAAATGATACAGGAGTTGTGAAAACATTAATTTCTGAGCATTTGTCAAATTTATTAACAGGCGGTATTTCAATTGTTGGATCATTAATTGTATTATTTGTTTTAGATTGGAAAATGACACTTTTACTTTTAACGGTTATTCCGTTATCAGTACTCATCTTAGTTCCACTTGGACGAAAAATGTATAAGATTTCAAAAGCACTTCAAGATGAAACGGCTTCTTTTACTAGTGTATTAACACAAGTGTTATCAGAAATTCGTTTAGTGAAATCTTCGAACACAGAAAAAAAGGAATATGAAACTGGAAATAAAGGTATTGAAAAGCTATTACAATTTGGTTTGAAAGAGGGAAAAGTGCAAGCGTTAATTTCACCAGTTATGTCGTTTGTTTTAATGGCATTGCTTGTTATTATCGTAGGATATGGTGGAATGCGAGTTTCTATCGGTGCATTAACAACAGGAGAACTAGTAGCGTTTATTTTATATTTAGTTCAAATTATAATGCCGATGAGTCAATTATCTATGTTCTTTACACAATTCCAAAAGGCAATTGGTGCAACGGAAAGAATTAATACAATTTTAGAATATGAAGTAGAAGATCATGAAACTGGTGTGAAAGTCACAAATGCTAAGCAGCCAATTGTTCTTGAAAATGTACATTTCGAGTATAACGAAGAAGAGCAAGTTTTAAAGGATATTGATTTCACAATTGAATCAGGAAAAGTAACAGCGATTGTAGGACCAAGTGGTAGCGGGAAAACGACGTTATTCTCACTATTAGAACGTTTTTACGAGCCAACTAGCGGTGCCATTAAATTAGGAAAAGACTCAATTACGAGTTATTCATTGCAATCATGGCGACGTCAAATTGGTTACGTTTCACAAGATAGTCCGTTAATCGATGGGACCATTCGTGATAATATTTGCTACGGTGTTGAGGGTGAAGTGACAGATGAAGAAATTGAAAAAGTAGCAGCGATGGCATATGTTGATGCATTTATTCATGATTTGCCAAACGGATACGCAACAGAAGTTGGAGAACGTGGTGTGAAGCTTTCAGGAGGGCAAAGACAACGAATTGCGATTGCTCGAGCGTTACTTCGAAATCCACAAATTCTTATGTTAGATGAAGCAACTTCTAGTTTAGATAGTAAATCAGAGTCTGTCGTTCAAAAGGCTTTAAATAACTTAATGAAAGGCAGAACAACGTTAGTTATTGCACATAGACTTTCTACTGTTGTAGATGCAGATAAAATTATCTTTATAGAAAAAGGGAATCTTACAGGAAGCGGTACACATGATGAATTATTACAGACACATGACATGTATCGTGAATTTGCAACGCAACAATTGAAAATTAAAGAGGCGGCATTATAAAATGAATAATCAGTGGGGAATTTGCTTCACTGATTATTTGTTTTTAACATTAATAAAATAGATGCTGAGTAGAAAGGAAATGGTTCTTTTGATACCTAAAATATTAATTGTGGACGATGATCCGCATATTAGAGAACTTGTTTCTGTTTTTTTAGAGCGGGAAGGCTTTCAGACATATGAGGCAATTGATGGTCTAGATGCATTGCAGAAGATAGATGAAGTAAAAGTTGATATGGTTATTCTTGATATCATGATGCCGAATATGGATGGATTTGATGTATGTTTTGAATTAAGAAAATACTATGATATCCCGATTTTAATGCTAACTGCCAAAGGAGAAACGTCTCAAAAAGTAAAAGGGTTTCACCTTGGCACAGATGATTACCTTGTAAAACCATTTGATCCTATAGAACTAGTAGTGAGAGTAAAGGCACTACTGAAACGTTACCAAATTACAGTATCGCAATCGATCCAAGTTGGAAATGTACTGTTAAATCGTAAAACATTTGAAGTTACAGCCGGAGAACAAACGGCTACATTACCGCTAAAAGAATTCGAATTGCTCTTTACTTTAGGTTCTAAAGCAGGAAGAACATGTTCGAGAGAGCAGTTAATTGAAGATGTATGGGGATATGATTTTGAAGGGAATGAACGTACACTAGACGTTCATATTAATCGGCTACGTGAGAAGTTTCAAGAAGAGAAGTCGAAGTTTAGTATTAAAACGATAAGAGGATTAGGGTATCGCTTAGAGGTAAGTAAATGAGGAAAAGAAAACGAATGAGTAAGTTGAAGATGTTGAAAGTAACGGGAGCGGTATTAGCGCTTTTTTCTTTTCTCACTATAATTTGGTCTATCGCATTTTATGTAGCAACTAGTATATTGAATGCTTTTGAAGTAAACGTATCGTCGTTTGTTGCCTTTCTAATTAGTGATATGGTCGGTTTTATATTTATTGTTCTTATCTGGACATTGATTGGGATATTAATGAGACCAAAACGAGAGGCAATGATTTGGACTATTATTGAACCGATACAAAAAATTGCAAAAGGAGACTTCTCCGTAAAAATACGAAATGAAGAAAAGTATGATGGAGAAATTGGTGTACTCGTAAAAAGTATAAATGATATGACAGATGAACTGAATGCGATGGAGAAAATGCGCCAGGAATTTGTATCCAATGTTTCTCATGAAATACAGTCACCACTAACTTCTATAAAAGGGTTTGCTAGAGCATTACAAGATGATGATCTTTCCGAGGAAAAAAGAAAGCATTATCTTACCATTATTGAAACAGAAACGACGAGATTATCTAAGTTAAGTCAAAATTTACTGAGACTAACTCTTTTAGAATCGGAAGAGTATACACCAGAAAGAGTGACTTATCGATTAGATCAACAGTTAAAGCAAATTGTGTTAAATAGTGAACCGCTCTGGGCTGAAAAAGAAATTGAATTAGACCTTGATTTAGAAAAAGTGCATATAACTGCCGATCAAGAAAGTATGAGTCAAGTGTGGATTAATTTAATTCATAATAGTATTAAATTTACGCCAAGTAGCGGTACAATTACAATACAGTTGCAAGAACATGAGAAAGTAGTGGAAGTGCGTATTCGCGATTCGGGAATTGGTATATCAGAAGAACAGAAACAACATATTTTTGAACGGTTTTTTAAAGCTGATTCTTCACGGAATCGTGCTTATGGGGGAAGTGGTTTAGGATTAGCGATAGTAAAAAAAGTAGTCGATCTACATCAAGGAGAAATAAAAGTTGAAAGTATAGAAGGACATGGTGCGGAATTTAGTGTACGTATTCCGAATTAGAAAGAAAAGTAGTGTTAGGGGGGTCTTCTAGCGCTGTTTTTTCTTTAAAGGTACTTGTATTCTTATTGTAGTTACCTACAAGTAACCTACGCACATGAAAGTGCATCATTGCCTTTTTACATAAACATAGATACAATTTTAATATAATACATAACTGAGATGATTAAGGAGTGTTATACTTGGCAGAATTATTACAAGGCAAAAATGCTTTAATTACAGGAGCAGGTAGAGGGATTGGTCGTGCTGTAGCAATCGCATTAGCGAAAGAAGGCGTAAATGTAGGTCTATTAGCTCGCTCAGAAGAAAACTTAAAAGCTGTAGCGAAAGAAGTAGAAGCGGAAGGCGTAAAAGCTGTTATTGCGACTGCTGATGTTTCTTCATACGAAGAAGTGACTACTGCGATTGAGACGTTAAAAAATGGTTTAGGATCTATCGATATTTTAATTAATAACGCTGGTATTTCTAAGTTCGGTAAGTTTTTAGAATTAGAAGTTGCTGATTGGGAAAAAATCATTCAAGTAAACTTAATGGGTGTATACTATGCAACTCGTGCAGCTTTACCAAGCATGATTGAACAACAATCTGGTGATATTATTAATATTTCATCTACAGCAGGACAAAAAGGTGCACCTGTAACAAGTGCATATAGTGCTTCTAAATTTGGTGTTCTTGGCTTAACAGAATCGTTAGCGATGGAAGTTCGCAAACATAACATTCGTGTAACAGCTTTAACTCCAAGTACAGTAGCAACGGATATGGCTGTAGATTTAGGATTAACTGATGGAAACCCAGATAAAGTAATGCAAGCAGAAGATATTGCAGAGTTTATCGTAGCGCAGCTGAAATTAAATAAACGTACATTTATTAAATCAGCAGGACTTTGGTCTACTAATCCGTAAGGGATAAATTTATAAACAAAAGAAGGGATATCTATTCTGTAATGGAGTAGGTGTCCCTTCTTTATTTTTACATGACACGGAATGCTCTGTATAATCTAATGTAAATGATAAATAACTTTAAAAAGAAATATTTCGTTTCTAAGAATTAATAGCGGATAAGTCGTGTGTAAGTGCTACAACGTGGAAGTAAAGGGATACGATTGATGGATATGGCAGTCGTAAAAGAATAACGAAAGGAGATAAAAAGATGAAAAAGAAATTTCAAAAATTATAACATGTATCGTGTGCAACGCAGCTAGCTCGTGGACCTCCAACACGCATAAAAATATAAGTTAATATAAAAATTGGAGGTTAGGAATAGATGAGAACTGAAAAAGAAATGTTAGACTTAATTATGGATACAGCGAAAGAGGATGGAAGAGTTCGAGCTGTCATCATGAATGGATCACGTGTAAATCCAAATGTGAAAAAAGATTGTTTTCAAGACTATGACATTATGTATGTTGTAAATGATATACAATCTTTTACGTCAAATCATAATTGGATTCATAGATTTGGAGAAATTATGATTGTGCAAATGCCAGAAGAAATGTCGTTACTTCCAGCAGATGAAGACGGGAAATTTCCGTATTTAATGCAGTTCATGGATGGAAATCGAATTGATTTAACGCTAGTTCCATTTGATTTGATAAATAAGTTCGTTGGGCAAGATAGTTTAAGTAAACTGCTTCTTGATAAAGATGATGGTATGAATGAATTTCTACCAGCAAGCGATAGGGATTACTTAATAAAAAAGCCTACAGAAAAAGATTTTTTAGATTGCTGTAATGAATTTGGGTGGTGTAGTACGAATGTGGCAAAAGGGTTATGGAGAGAGGAACTTTCTTATGTGAAAGGGATGCTTGATGGCCCAGTACGAGATATGTTAATTGTAATGCTAGAATGGCATATTGGTATGAAAACAGACTTTACAGTTAATGCAGGAAAGTTTGGGAAGCATTTCGAGCAACATATGGAAAAAGATATGTGGGAGCAATTTAAAAGGACTTTTTCTAATGCAGAATATGAAAACATATGGGAGTCATTCTTTGTCATGGGTAATTTATTTAGGGAAGTAGCGAACGAAATTGCTAACACATATGGATATCAGTACCCGCAAGGTGATGAGGACAGAGTGACAAGCTATTTAAAACATGTGAAAGCTTTGCCGAAAGATAGTGCATCGATTTATTAATAATATAAAGCAGTAAGACTGTCCTAATTAGGGACAGTCTTATTTTTGTTCATGAATAGGAATTTCTCTAACAAAGTGCAGGTGAATCACATATGAAACTTTAGGGAGGTTTTTATCATGTATTATTTTTATTCGCCAGAAATATTTGCTCCATATCAATGGGGACTAGAACGAGATGTTTCGTATGGATATATGCCATATAACTCATTTTATTATGGAGACTATATAAGTTCATTGCCAAACGCATATATCCCGCAAAACTATGAAGTAAAACTGCGAGCAGATGAGCGTGGATCGTGGACACCATTTTCGTGGGTCGAAAAATATGCGTATGCATTTTCAGGACCATACAATAAGGCGGAAGTCGCTCTTACATTTGATGATGGACCAGATTTAGAATTTACGCCGAAAATTTTAGATAAGTTAAAACAACATAATGTAAAAGCTACTTTTTTCTTACTTGGTGAAAATGCAGAAAAGTTTCCGAATGTAGTAAAGCGTATTGCGAATGAAGGGCATGTAATTGGTAATCATACGTATAGCCATCCGAACTTAGCGAAAGTAAATGAGGCGGAGTACCGTAATCAAATTATAAAAACAGAAGAAATATTAAATCGTTTAGCTGGCTATGCACCGAAGTTTATTCGTCCACCATACGGTGAAATACTTGAAAATCAATTGAAGTGGGCAACAGAGCAAAATTTTATGATTGTACAGTGGAGTGTTGATACAGTTGATTGGAAAGGTGTAAGTGCTGACACGATCACAAATAATGTGTTAGGGAATTCATTTCCTGGTAGTGTCATACTTCAGCATTCAACACCAGGTGGGCATTTGCAAGGATCTGTAGATGCGCTAGACGAAATGGTTCCACAGTTAAAAACGAAAGGGGCACGCTTTGTAACGCTGCCAAGTATGTTCCAAACATCGAAAGAGAGAAAATAAATTGGAGTTTAAATCAGTCGGGTATTGTCAATCAGCCACTATTAAGAATAGGACTCCCAAGTACTTTAAAATGGGAGTCCTATTTTATTTATAAACTATTATTTTCTAGTAAGTCTTTTCCTTGCTTTATAACAAATTCATAGTATGCAAGATCATATGGATAAATATCTTCAAATGTTATAGTTATCGGTTTATTGTTTAAAACAGAAATAGCCGTAAAAGATGGAATCTCTCTTTTTAATAGTTGTAGAAAAGAGGTTGCATGTATTTTCATCACATCGTCTACTTCTTCACCTGGTGCGAATGGAAGTCGATTGATGACATTGTGAAAATACATATGACAAAACTCGCGATCCGTAAGGTTTGAAATTTCATAATCTATTTTAAAGATTCCTTTGTATGCTAAATCAGTAGTTTGAAAGGAAAGCCCTAATTCTTCTTCAATTTCACGAAGACCGCCACTTTCTACTTCTTCATCATGCATAATATGTCCAGCTGAAGTAATGTCCCAAATGTTCGGAGCTTCTTTTTTATTTTTAGAGCGTAATTGGAAATATAAAAACATATCTTCAGTATCTTTTTCTACAAACCAACAATGAAATGTTTCGTGCCAATCACCGTCACGATGCACTTCATCACGTAATTTCTTCCCGAGTATATTTCTTTTAGTGTCAAATATTGTTAACCACTCTGTCATTTAAATTCCCCTTTCTGCAAATTTTATTATACAATATTAGTATTGAATTTTGGGAAAATAAAGAAAAAGGGGTGCGTATACGTGGGAATAGAAAGTAAGGAAATAAAATCGATTATTTCAGCAGAGGAAGAATTACGGGAAATATTAGGGCAACCAAGTGAGCGAGCTTTGAAAAAAGTTATTTCATCCTTAGACCACCATTGTATAGATTTTCTGGCCAAATCTCCTTTTCTAGTATTATCTACTGCAAATAAATTAGGAAAGTGTGATGCTTCGCCGAGAGGAGACGCACCTGGATTTGTATACGTATTAAATAATAATAAAATTATCATTCCAGAAAGACCAGGCAATCGTCGTATAGACTCCATTTTGAATATTATTTCAAATCCACACGTAGGGTTACTCTTTTTGATCCCTGGTCTTGGGGAGACGCTCCGAATAAATGGCCGAGCATATATTACAAACGATGAAGAAATTTTGCAAGAAATGCAGGCGAATAGACGCAATCCGTCACTTGGAATTGTTGTGGAAGTAGAGGAATGCTATATTCATTGTGCAAAAGCTTTTATTCGTTCTAATATGTGGAATCCAGAATCTTGGTTAAATAAAAAAGAGTTACCTTCAGCAGCAAAAATGTTGTTGGAGCATGCGAAAGTGAATGCTTCAGAAGAAGATGTTGCCCGTTCTTTAGAAGAAAGTTATACGAAAAGATTGTATTGAAAAAACTTTATTAATATAGTTTTGTAAGGTGGATATGTACGCGTTTTAAAATGGGATATTTATATATGAACTGTTGATTTAAAAGCTGGGGTGAATTGCAAAATAGGTAAATCGAGCGACAGTTGTAAAATGTTATTGTGAAATATAATGAAAAATGATTTTGAAAATAGTTAGTAAAAATAGGCTTGCTTTTTAAAAAATTGATAACTATAATAAGTTAACAAATAGACATGAACGAAAAAGTATCGATAAGGACATGAAATCATTTTTACGGTTTACAGAGAGGGAAGTCAAGGGTGTGAGCTTCCTAACACGAGAAATGATTTTACCACCTTTGAACTTCAATAGTGAACGAGTAATCTAGTAATTATTGACGGAATCAGCCGTTATCTGAACTTGAGCAATCTAGAAGGAAATAAGTCTGGGTTGGAACAAGGGTGGAACCACGAAAACACATTCGTCCCTTTCCTAGGGATGAGTGTGTTTTTTTATTACTTTGAAAGGAGGTGCTGTAACATGAAACGATTTGTAAGTACGGAAATAACCACCACCTGCATGATTAAAAAGCAGAGCAAGGTGATTGATCGAGATAAAAAATAAGGTTGTAGGAGGAGATTAGAAGATGAATAACGTTATTAATGTTGGGGTGTTAGGCTTAGGTACGGTCGGAAGTGGTGTTGTCCATATTTTGAAAGAACATTATAAAAAAATTGCACTTGATACAGGGTATGAAGTGAAGGTAAAGACAGTCGTTGTACGTGACTTAGAAAAAGAACGTGATGTTTGCATTGATGGGATCGTAGTAACAAGTCATGTCGATGAAGTTCTAAATGATCCAAATATTGATATTGTAGTAGAGGTAATGGGCGGAATTGAAGAAGCAAAGCAGCATATTGTTAAGGCTTTACGAAATGAGAAACATGTCGTAACAGCAAATAAGGATTTAATGGCTGTATACGGTGCAGAACTTCTCCAACTGGCAAACGATAATGATTGTGATTTATGTTATGAAGCAAGTGTAGCGGGCGGTATTCCAGTGTTAAGAGGGTTAACAGACGGATTAGCTTCAGATCACATTGAAAAAATAATGGGAATTGTAAATGGAACAACAAATTACATGTTAACAAAGATGAGTCAAAATGGATGGTCGTATGAAGAGGCTTTACAAGAAGCGCAAAAATTAGGTTTCGCAGAATCGGATCCAACAGCGGATGTAGATGGGTTAGATGCGGCAAGAAAGGTAGCCATTCTTGCAAACTTAGGTTTTTCGATGAATGTTTCTTTAGATGATGTGCAAGTAAGAGGGATTCGAAAGGTCGAAAAAGAAGATTTACAAATGGCTGAAAAGTTAGGATTTACTATGAAATTAATTGGTAAGGCAGAGAAACAAGGATCAGCCATTCATTTAAGTGTAGAACCGACTCTTTTACCAAGTCATCATCCATTATCGAATGTAAATAATGAATTTAATGCAGTATATGTTCACGGTCAAGCAGTAGGAGAAGTAATGTTTTACGGACCTGGAGCTGGAAAATTGCCGACTGGTTCTGCTGTAGTAAGTGATATTATTTCAATCGTTAAAAATATGAATCAAGTTCCGAAAAATAAAAGTGTGTTAAAAGAACCAGAGCCATATGAGTTACAAGGGGATGAAGAAGTCGTTTCGAAATATTTCTTACGTATTTCATTACGAGATGAACCTGGGATGTTACAAAAAATAACGGAATGTTTCGTTAATTATTCTGTAAGTTTAAAAGAAGTTATTCAATTACCTTTAAATCGTGAACTTGCAGAAGTTGTTGTTGTGACACATCAGACTTCAAAGTATCAATTTGAACGAGTTTTAGGAGCGATAGAAGATGTCGCAAGTGAAATAAATAGCTACTACATTATTGAGGAGGAAAAACAATATGTATAAAGGATTATTAAAACAGTATAATTCTTATTTACCGGTGAATGAAAATACACCCGATATTAGCTTAATGGAAGGGAATACACCGCTTATTCCGTTATTAAATATATCAAAAAAATTAGGAATTCAGTTATACGGTAAGTATGAAGGAGCGAATCCGACAGGTTCTTTTAAAGATCGTGGTATGGTAATGGCTGTTGCGAAGGCGAAAGAAGAAGGTTCAGAGGCAATCATTTGTGCGTCAACAGGTAATACATCAGCATCGGCCGCAGCATACGCGGCACGCCTTGGAATGAAATGTATTATCGTAATCCCAGAAGGAAAGATTGCTCACGGAAAATTAGCGCAAGCAGTTGCTTACGGAGCTGAAATCATTTCAATAGAAGGAAATTTTGATGATGCACTTAAGGCTGTAAGAAATATCGCTGCGGAAGAGCCGATTACATTAGTAAACTCAGTGAATCCTTATCGAATTGAAGGGCAAAAAACAGCAGCATTTGAAATTTGTGATCAGTTGCAAAGTGCACCAGATGTTTTAGCGATTCCTGTTGGGAATGCTGGAAATATTACAGCGTACTGGAAAGGTTTCTGTGAATATGAGAAAGAAAAAGGCTATAAGAAGCCAAGAATTCACGGGTTTGAAGCGGAAGGAGCAGCAGCAATTGTAAAAGGACATGTCATTGAAGAACCTGAAACAATTGCAACAGCAATTCGCATCGGTAACCCAGCAAGTTGGTCATATGCCGTAGAGGCCGCCGAACAGTCTCATGGTGAAATAGATATGGTATCAGATGAAGAAATTTTACATGCGTATAGATTATTAGCAAAATCGGAAGGGGTTTTCGCTGAGCCAGGATCAAATGCTTCATTAGCCGGCGTAATTAAACATGTTCAATCTGGAAAAATCAAAAAAGGAGAAACAGTTGTTGCAGTATTAACTGGAAACGGGTTGAAAGATCCTGATATCGCAATTTCTTCTAATACATTAGACATTGCAACTGTTTCAAATAATATAGAACAAATTAAAGAGCATATTAAAGGGGTGATTATGTCGTGATACCATTAAGTATTCGTGTTCCTGCTAGTACAGCGAATGTTGGGCCTGGATTTGATTCAGTGGGAATAGCTTTGTCATTGTATTTAAATGTAGTAGTAAAAGAGAAGGCTGATAAATGGCAAGTGATCCACTCCTTTGAAGAGTCAATTCCGGCAGACGATAAAAATTTAATCGTTAGCACGGCATGTAAAGTATGTCCTTCTTTATCACCCCATATAATAGAAGTTACTAGTAATATCCCGCTAACAAGAGGCCTAGGAAGTAGTGCATCAGCAATTGTAGCTGGGATAGAGCTTGCGAATCAACTTGGCAATTTGAACTTAACAACTGATCGAAAAGTTCAAATTGCTACAAATTTTGAAGGACATCCAGATAATGTTGCTGCTTCTATATTAGGAGGAACTGTAATCGGAGCACTTGATGGAAAGAATGTTTCGGTTGTAAGAATCGAAAGTAAGGAATTAGGCGTAATTTCTCTTATTCCGAATGAAGAGTTAAATACAGAGGAAAGCCGATCTGTATTACCAGATGTGTTTCCGTTTCATGAAGCTGTTAAGGCTAGTGCAATAAGCAATGTATTAGTAGCCGCGTTTTGTCAAAAGAAGTGGGAAGTTGTAGGTGAAATGATGGAAAGAGATCATTTTCACGAGCCATTTCGTTTAGAACTGGTCCCGTTATTACCATCTATTCGTAAATGTGCAAAAGAATTTGGAGCATACGGCACAGCGCTTAGTGGTGCAGGCCCATCTATTTTTATATTAACGCCATATGATAAACGTCAAGAAATTGCTGAGCAATTAGCGAGAGTATTTACGTCAATGAAAGTGTGTGAGCTAGAAATCGATCATAGAGGAATTACTGTAAATAAAGAAGAACATATAGGGCTATAAAAAAGCTAGCATTGCTAGCTTTTTTTGTTGTAAATATCTTTTCAGTTGGCATATAAAAGAAAAGTAATAATGTATAATTTAGTAAAGGGTGTATTCAATTGGAGGTGATCGTATGAAGAAAGAGTCACCAGAAGAGAATAGAGAACGTATAAGGCAAAGTGAATTGAAAAATAATCCTACCGGTTCTTTACATGATGGACTCAACAGAGCTGAAACAGGTAGTCCAGTTGATATGGCGGGTGGTATGAATTGGAAAGGTACAGCGCTAGTAATTGTAGTGCTAGTGTTAGGTTATATTATATACACTTATTTTTTTAGTTAAGAAATGCATGCTAAAGCTTAGTATTATTTGCTTTTATAAGTAGTGAGGATGAAAAAACACGGTTATTGTATTACATATATTTTAAGCAGGTTAAAGTTGTCCATATAAATTTATTCTTAATACGGAAAATAGAGCTAGCGTTATGCTGGTTCTATTTTTTTGCCACATTCCTGTAACAAATCCCCTGTATATTCAGTGGTGGAGGTGCAGAAGATGAAAAAAATGATAGCGATATGTCTTCTTACAACTATGTCATTTTCGACTTTAGTCGGGTGTGATGTAAAAGGTAATAATGCTGTACAAGAGTCTAAAATAAAGAAAGCGACGTATAAAGAATTTACTTACGATGTAAATCCAGAGACTTTCACGTTAACGGTAGAACATGATGGTGTAAAGGAACAGGCGTCACAGCCGTTACCGAAAATGAAGGTGTCGAATGTAAAAAAAGACGAGGGGCGTACATCTTGGGAATATCCAGATCAACAAGTAAAAGTGAATGTAGAAAAGAAAAAAGATCATTTAAATATTGAAGTGGAATCAATTGGTGCAGAAAGCTTCACATGGCCGAAAGTACAAGCTGAAAATTATACACTTCCGTTATGGGAAGGAAAGCGAATTCCGAGTAATGATGAAAATTGGAAGAAGTTTTTAAAGGATGATGCATATTCATTTGCTGAATCATTTTCTATGAAGTTTTTTGCGTTAAATGGTTCGAAATATTCCATTGTATATATTGTGAACAATATGTTTAATAATGAATTGAAATTTCATGCGGATCCGAAAATAGGATTTGATTTTATACATGAATTCCCGAGTATAAATAAAAATAAAACATATGGATTTCAATTATATGTGACAAATAATGATGCAGTCAGTATTGCTAAACTGTATAAGGATAATATTGCTGGAAAAGGTGAATTTAAAACATTACAAGAAAAAGCTAGAAAAAATAAAGAGATTGAAAAACTTTATGGTGCGGCTCATTTTTATTTTTGGAATCAAAATGGTTTGTCTGACAGTAACGTAAATTGGCCGAAGATAAGAGAGCAAATAAATAGTCCTGTGTTCAGTCATATAAAAGAGCTTATTCAAAAGAATAGTTCAGAGCCTGGGGAGCTGAATGTATTTGAGCAAGTAAGTAAACAAGATTTCATTGATAAGTACCAAAAAAATGTGATTTTGCGTTATATAAATGAAGTATTATCAATGAAGGAATTGTATAAGGAGGATATTTTCCAAAAAGTTGATCAGAACGCTAGTGAGTTATTAAACAAAGGTGTAGATCATTTATCGAACATGGAGTTATATAACTTAAATAAGCATGTATTAAAATCAGCGCTCGGTGATGCGATTGAAGACGTAAGTAAATGGGGTAAGGCAGATGGAACAGATATTATAAAGGAAATGAAAGCGGCAGGAATAGACAATGCGTGGATTGGTTTACCAAACTGGGAACAAGGCTATATGCAGCCTAATTTCGTGACAGAAGCTAAGAAAATGGGATATTTAGTTGGTCCGTATGATTCTTACCATTCTATTCACGAAAAAGCTGATAAAAATTGGAATACAGCTTCTTTTCATGATCCATCGTTATATGAAGAGGCAACTGTGACGAAGAAAAATGGTGAAAAGGTGCAAGGGTTTTTAGGAAGAGGGCGAAAATTAAATCCAACTTTATCTCTTCCTAGTGTAAAAGAGCGAATGAACGATATATTACAAAATGGGCCTAAATACAATTCATGGTTTATTGATTGTGATGCAACAGGGGAAATTTACGATGACTATTCGGCTAAACATATAACGACACAAGAACAAGATTTAAAAGCAAGGTTGCAACGTATGGATTATATTGCGCAAGAAAAAGGTATGGTAGTTGGATCTGAGGGTGGAAATGATTTTGCAAGTAGCACGATTGCATTTGCTCACGGCATTGAAACACCTGTTATTAAATGGGACGATGAAGATATGAGGAAAAACAAAACAAGTCCGTATTATGTGGGTGGGTATTGGTCACCGAATCAAAATGTTCCAGAAAAATATGCAAAACAAGTACCGTTAAAAGAAGAATATAAACAAGTATATTTAAATCCAGTATATTCGGTACCTTTATATAAATTAGTATACAATGATTCAGTTATTACAACACACCACTGGGAATGGGGAAGTTTGAAAGTAAAAGATGAAGTAGGAAACCGTATGCTATACGAATTATTGTATAACGTTCCGCCGTTGTACCATTTAGATGAAGTAGAGTGGAAAAAGCATAAGCAAGAAATTACGCACCATCTGAAAGTTTGGAATGAAGTTCATGAAAAGGCAGTAAAAGAAGAAATGACGAACTTTGCATATTTGTCAGAAGATAAATTAGTTCAATCTGCTTCTTATGGAAAAGATATTAAAATTATTGTGAATTTCTCGAATGAAGAAATAGAAATAGACAAGACGAAACTAAAAGCAAAATCCGCTATCATTAATAATTATGGGAAGAAAACAATGTATACACCACTTGAGAAATAGTATGAAATGTATTGTTGCATTACTAATTTTGTTCTTTAATCTTGCGGACTTTTTAGGTGGAAATCGAGCGATTCGAAATAAATACATTTATAAATCTGTAATTTAGGATGTTTTGAAGTGCTAAATATTTGAAGTTGGAAAATAGTGACTTGCTAAAAATAAGTACGAGAGTATAATGTGAAATGGAGTACATATTGGATTCATGCAGTAACCTTACAAAATTGTAAG
Organism: Bacillus sp. CH140a_4T; assembly: GCF_008923725.1. GTDB lineage: Bacteria > Bacillota > Bacilli > Bacillales > Bacillaceae_G > Bacillus_A. Next base: position 615,218 of record NZ_WBPF01000021.1, on the reverse strand, counting down.
GTAATTGAAAGGAAATTCAATATGAAGAATACTAGACATACATTATACTAGGGAAAGAGAAAGAGAGGCGAATGGATATGAGCTCTGAATTAGAACAAAATACGAGAAGCAGAAAAAAACGTTCTAAAAGAAAGTCGATAAAATGGTTCATTATAATTCCATTGTTCTTACTTATTTTTGGAGGAGTAGGGTATGGATCGTTAATATATAATAAAGCAAAAGCAGTTGTAAGTGATGCGTATGCAAAAATTGATAAATCATCAAAACGTGATAAAGAAGTTGAGCCTTTAAAGGATAACATCTCCATTTTAATTATGGGTGTAGATGGTAGTGAAATGCGAAAAAGTCAATACGGTGAGGCAGTTCGAACAGATGCACTTTTATTAGCGACAATTAATAAAGATGATAAGTCAGTTAAATTAGTAAGTATTCCGCGTGATTCACGTGTTTATATTCCATCTAGAAAAAAATTAGATAAAATTACCCACGCACACGTATTTGGTGGTGTTGAAAGTACACGAGATACTGTGGAAAGATTTTTAAATGTTCCTGTTGATTATTATGTGAAGTTTAACTTCGAATCATTCGTACAAATTGTCGATTCACTTGGTGGTATTGATATTGATGTACCAGTTACTTTCACAGAGCAAGATAGTAAAGACCAAGCAGGTATGATTCATTTAGAAAAAGGCTTCCAACATTTAAATGGAGAACAAGCACTTGCACTTGCAAGAACGCGTAAAATTGATAGTGATGCAATGCGTGGACAAAGACAACAACTTGTAATAGAAGCAATTGCTAAGAAAGCGATGTCTGTCCAATCAATTAGCAAAATGGGCTCTTTACTTGATGCGGTTGATAACAATATGAAAACGAACTTAACTTTCGATGATATGCTTGCAATTACAAAAAATATGGCAGGATCTAACTTGGAAATGGAAAAAATGCAAATTGAAGGTACGGATAAACGTATCGGTGGTATTTATTATTACATTCCAAATGAAAAAAATGTGAAAGACATTTCAAATAAATTGAATCAGCATTTAGGTGTAACACCAAAACCAGTTCGAAACGAATAATAAAAAAGATTGGCCTTTGCCAATCTTTTTTTATCGAATGGATTTGTAACTTTTCTGTAACGATTTTATATTTTAGAAAAATTATACTTAAATCTTTTTAATTTATATAAACAAAAGGGGTAAATATACGATATACTAGAGGAGATGATTTGGCAATTAACTCCTAATGCTGAAGAGAAACAAATTCAATTTATTCATACGATAGAAAGAATTGAGTTGATGGGAGATTGAAATAGGCTAAAGCATATTTTCTTGAATATTGTTCATAAGGCTATTAAATATTCACATGAAAAGGTACAATTCACATTAAAGCGACTACAAATGTAGGACAATCAGTAATAAAGGTGAAAGACGAAGAGATTGGAATTACTGCAGAGTATATACCATATATAGAACAGTCATTTTACCAGATTCATAACCGTACTACAGATGCTGGTCTTGATTTAGCTATCGTCAAAAATAGGAACAACCATTTCAATATAAATCCCATTATAATACATATAAAGTCTGTTTATATAGTGTAATAAAATAAATAGATGTGTAATTATATTGGGTGATTTATATATAAGATTAATAGGGAGAGGAATTCGATAGAATGGAAAAAGCTTTAAAAATTAAACGAGTAGTAGTCGTTTTAATAGCGATTGCAGCAGTAGCTATTGGGTATTTCATGTTTCAATCCATTACTTCACCAGCAAAGGCTGTTGCAAAACAAGAAAACGTAGTACAGCTTGCAAGTGAACAACCGAAAGTAGAAATGAATAAAACGGCACCAAGTCGTTTTAATGGAAAAGAAAGAAAAGTTGCTTATCTTACATTTGATGATGGCCCTGGGAAATATACGGCTGAATTGTTAAATATGTTAAAACAGCATGATGCGAAGGCGACGTTCTTTTTAATTGGTGCGAATGTGAAACAGTTTCCTGATTTAGTAAAACGTGAAAACGCAGAAGGTCATTATGTAGGTATGCATAGTATGACACATAATTATGCAAAGCTATATAAAAATGGCGAGTATGTAAATGAAATGAAAGAAGACCAAAGTTTGATTGCAAATATTATTGGTAAATCCCCTAAGTTAACACGTCCACCTTACGGTTCGAGCGGTTTAAATGAGGGGCTTCGAGATAAAGTGGTAGACGCCGGTTTGAAAGTATGGGACTGGACAATTGATACTGAAGACTGGAGATACAGTAAAGTACCAGTTGATGCAGCAGCAGCACAAATTGCTCAAAATGTATTAACAAATGCAACAAAACCACAGGAAGTTATTTTAATGCATGACATTCACCCGCAATCAGTAGCTGCAGTACCAGCAATTTTAAAGGGCTTAAAAGAAAAGGGTTATGAGTTTGAAGCTTATCATGAAGAGAGTCACTTCCCAGTGAACTTCTGGCATGATAACCGTATGTAATGGAGGAATGAACGTTGAAGTATGGAAAAGTAGCAGTGGTTGGAGCGTTATCAGTAGGGTTATTATCAGGTTGTTTCGGTGAAAAACCTGAAGAAAATCTATATACGGCTTTTGAAACAGCAGCAACACAAGAAAAATCTTTAGTTGATGAAGCGAAAAAGTTAGAGAAATTAGAGAATGAAGGTCAAGAACTATATTCTCAAATTTTACAAGAAGGTAAAGATCATAATGACGCTGTTATGAAGAAAATAGAGCAAGCTACTGCAAATATAGATGACCGTGAAAAAGTATTGAAAAATGAGAAAGAAATGCTAGAAAAAGCTCAGAAAGAAACAAAATCTGTTCAAGGAAATATAGAGAAGCTTGAAGATAAGAAGTTACAAAAACAAGCGAAAGTAGTAGAAGAGTCGTATAAAAACCGTTATGATGCATTCCAAAAGATGAATGAAAATTATACGAAGGCGTTAGCGACTGAAAAAGAACTGTATGAAAAATTAAAAGTAAAAGAAACGAAATTAAAAGAGATTGGTGAAAAAGTTAAGGCTGTTAATGAATTAACTGTGGAAGCACAAAAATCAAAAGAGCAATTTAACAATTTTACAAAAGAGTATAATGACAGTAAATTAGCATTCTACAAAGATGCAGAGATTAAGATTAAAGATCAGAAATAAAGAAGAATCTTAAGCGTAATAAAAAGCCGGAGAAACATCGTTACAAATGTTTTTTCGGTTTTTTACGTTGAATGAATAGAAAAGACTGGAATTGATATCATAAAAGAGTTATAGTGAATTATTCCAAGGGAAACATTGTAAAGTAAGGAGACTGGAAATATGTCATATGAATTTTTACTCAAATTAGGTTTAGCACTCTTTTTAGGATTATTCATCGGGATAGATAGGCAGCTAAAGAATAAACCGCTTGGTGTGAAAACAAGTATGGTTATTTCTGTAGCAAGTTGTTTAATTACGATGGTTTCAATTGAAGCTGTACATGTATATTCTGTTCCAGGGCATACAAATATGGATCCAATGCGTCTAGCTGCTCAAATTGTGAGTGGGATTGGTTTTCTTGGGGCAGGTGTTATTTTACGAAGAAGTAATGATGTCATTTCTGGATTAACGACAGCTTCTATGGTATGGGCTGCCTCAGCTTTAGGTATAGCAATTGGGGCAGGATTTTATTTACAAGCGACGGTTGCTATGATTTTAATTATTTTAGCAATTAACGTACTTCCACAACTCGTGAAAATTGCAGGTCCGTATTCATTAAGACAAAAGGATTTATCTATAAAAATTACTGTAAAAGAGCATCATGAGTTAGATGGTATATTTAAGCAAATTAAAAATTTAGGTATGCATGTGAAACGCGTAAAAATTAAAGATATAGATAGTGGAGCATTTCAACAACTGGAAATGGTTATTTTAGCTCCAGAAGATTTATATACAACAGAGTTGTATAGTTCTCTGAAAGAGATTGATCGTGTTGTTTCAGTTGAAGTGGAAAGTAGATAATTGTGATAAAAAAGAGTGAAGTGCATTCACTCTTTTTTCATTTGGATTTTTAAGGAAAGAAATTGATATAATGATGAATAAAAAGGGGGAGAAATGATGGAAATACATATTAGAAGAGCGATAAAAGATGATATACGAGGTATAGCAAAGGTGCATGTTGATAGCTGGAGGACAACGTATAAAGGGATATTTGCTGACGAATTTTTAGAAAATATAACATATGAGCAACGAGAAAAACAATGGGAAAACATTTTTCAACAAGAAGATAAATACCAATATAGATTTGTAGCAGAGACGTTAGATGGAACTATAATCGGATTCATTGATGGGGGAGTTGAAAGAAGTGGTGCGTATAATTGTGATGGGGAATTATATGCGATCTACCTTTTACAGTCGTATCAAGGAATGAAAATAGGAAAACAGTTATTTCAAGCTTTATTATCGGAATGTATAAACAATGATATGCAATCACTTTTAGTTTGGGTAGTTACGAATAACCCTTCTAAAAAGTTTTATGAAAAATTTAATCCAGAAAAAATTGATACAAAATTTTTAGAGCGAGTACAGGTAGAAGAGACAGCATATTGTTGGAGAGATTTAAATAATATTATTATGTAAACTTTATGTTTAAAAGAGGTATACCAATTAAGGTATACCTCTTTTATTTAACTATTTTGGATGGATTACTAATGAAAATAGTAAGTATGTAGTTTGAAATTGAGTATTTTTTTCGTGAGTTTTTAACTAGATTAAAGAAAAGAGAGAAAACAAGAAAAATTAAATTAGATAAAAAAATTCTGAAATATACTATTGAATTGAATATCATTATCAATTAGAATCATAATTGATAACGATATTCAATAGTTGTTTATTATATAAAATTTCGATAGCTTTAATATAAAGAGGAGGACCAACATGCAGCATGCGAAACAAATCGCAGAACATGCAACATTACAAAGTTTTTTAAACTGTTATTTAAGGGAAACAGGGAGTGGAGAATGGATTACAGAGGATGAAAGAATGAAAAGTATCTTCAGTAATACGTTGAATAGAGATATAGTCCCCACATATTTATATTGTCGGCTATCAGCACAGAACGTTACTTTGTATGGAGAAGTTATATATAAATCAGCAACAGATCGCCATTTGTTTGGAGAACAGTTTTATTATCAAATTGGAGAAAGTAATTCTGTTATTAAAGCTGATTACGTTACAGTTATTACCTTCTTAATAAAAGAGATGTCTATCAACTACGGAGAAGGGACAAATCCTGCTGAACTTATGCTTCGAGTTATTCGTAGTTGTCAAAATATTGAGGGATTTACAAAAGAGAGAAAAGAAGATACATCTGCATTATACGGTTTTCATACATCCTTTATAGAGGCGGAGCAATCTTTATTATTTGGACATTTAACTCATCCAACTCCAAAGAGTAGACAAGGTATTCTGGAATGGAAAAGCGCAATGTATTCTCCAGAATTAAAAGGAGAATGTCAGCTTCATTATTTTAGGGCACATAAAAGTATAGTAAATGAAAAATCATTATTGCTAGATTCTACAACAGTAATTCTAAAAGAAGAGTTATGTAATGATGAGATGGTTTGTAAAGAATTTATATCGAAGTATTGTAATGAAGATGAATATTCATTACTTCCAATTCATCCGCTTCAGGCAGAATGGCTATTACACCAATCTTACGTACAGGATTGGATAGATGAAGGCGTACTTGAATATATCGGTCCTGTCGGTAAGTATTATATGGCAACATCATCACTTAGGACGTTATATCACCCCAAATCAAAATATATGCTTAAGTTTTCATTTCCAGTAAAAGTAACAAATTCAATGCGTATTAATAAATTGAAGGAACTAGAGAGTGGTCTTGAAGGAAAGGAAATGCTAAATACAGCAATTGGTGAAGTGTTAGAGAAGTTCCCGGGCTTTGATTTTATTTGTGATCCAGCATTTATTACATTAAATTACGGGGCAAAAGAATCTGGATTTGAAGTAATTATACGAGAGAATCCTTTTTATGGTGAACATGCAAATGACGCTACTTTAATTGCTGGATTAGTTCAAGATGCTATACCTGGGGAACGTACTCGTTTATCGAATATTATTCATCGACTAGCAAATTTGGAAAGTAGAACCTGCGAAGAAGTAAGTTTAGATTGGTTTAGACGATATATGAATATTTCTTTAAAGCCGATGGTATGGATGTACTTACGTTATGGTGTTGCGTTAGAAGCTCATCAGCAAAATAGTGTTGTTCAACTAAAGGACGGTTACCCAGTAAAATATTATTTCCGTGATAATCAAGGGTTTTATTTCTGTAATTCAATGAAAGAGATGCTTAATAATGAGTTAGCTGGTATTGGAGAACGTACTGGAAATTTATATGACGATTATATTGTAGATGAAAGATTTCGTTACTACTTAATTTTCAATCATATGTTTGGACTCATTAACGGATTTGGTACAGCGGGATTAATTAAGGAGGAAATTCTTCTCTCGGAATTAAGATCTGTACTTGAATCCTTCCTTCCTTATAACCGTGAACCTTCGACCTTTTTAAGAGAATTGTTAGAAGAGGATAAATTGGCATGTAAAGCAAATTTATTAACGAGATTTTTCGATGTTGATGAGTTAAGTAACCCTTTAGAACAAGCGATTTACGTACAGGTACAGAATCCGCTCGTTAGAGAAGTGGCTGTCCGTTCATAAATAACGTTAAAATTTCACGTAATACAAATAATGGTATTTTTCATAAGGTGGAGGGGTTATGAGAATGGACATGTATCATACAAAAATATTGAAAGCGCTTGAATCAAAAGATTACATTTCAGTAAGAAGAAGAGTGTTACGTCAATTAGTAGAGTCGTTAATTTATGAGGGGATCATTACGCCAGTTCGTATAGAAAGCGAAGAACAAATTCTTTTTCTTATACAAGGACTCGATGAAGACAACAAAAGTGTTACGTACGAATGTTACGGAAGAGAGCGAATGACATTTGGACGTATCTCTATAGATTCATTAATAGTAAGAGTGCAAGAGGGAAAACAAGAAATACAATCAGTTTCGCAATTTTTGGAAGAAGTTTTTCGAGTTGTTAACGTAGAACAAACGAAATTACATTCTTTTATTCATGAATTAGAACAAACGATATTTAAAGACACGATTGCGCAATACGAGAGCTGTAATGAGTTGAAATATACTCAAAAATCATACGATGACTTTGAAAGCCATTTAATAGACGGTCATCCATATCATCCTAGCTATAAAGCACGCATTGGTTTTCAATATCGTGACAATTTTCAATATGGATATGAATTTATGAGGCCAATAAAACTTATATGGATTGCAGCCCATAAGAAATATGCGACTGTAGGTTATGAAAATGAAGTGATTTATGACAATATTTTAAAAGGTGAGGTAGATGAGCCTACATTAGAAGTGTATATGGAACGAATTCACAGTTCGGGATGTGATCCAAAGCAGTACGTGTTTATACCTGTTCATCCTTGGCAGTGGGAAAATTTTATCATTCCCAATTACGCCGATCATATACAAAATAAAAATATTATGTATTTAGGAAGATCAGCGGACGATTATTGTGCGCAACAATCTATGAGGACGTTAAGAAATATTACGAATCCAAAGAGACCATATGTAAAGTTATCACTGAACATGCTTAATACTTCAACACTCCGTACGCTGAAACCATATTCAGTTGCGAGTGCACCAGCTATATCGAATTGGCTAAGTGATATCGTAAGTCAGGATTCTTATTTAAGTGATGAATCGCGCATCATTTTGTTAAAGGAATTTTCGAGTGTAACGTATGATACGAATAAGAAAGCCACATATGGTTCATTAGGGTGCATTTGGCGTGAAAGTGTTCATAATTATTTAGATGAGCAAGAAGATGCAGTTCCCTTTAACGGTTTATATGCAAAAGAGAAGAACCGGACACCAGTTATTGATATATGGTTAAACAAATATGGGATAGAAAATTGGTTGCGATTACTTATTCAAAAAGCAATTATTCCAGTTATACATCTTGTTGTAGAGCATGGGATCGCATTAGAATCACATGGACAAAATATGATTTTAGTTCATAAAGAAGGGCTACCTATCCGTATTGCATTAAAGGATTTCCATGAAGGACTTGAGTTTTATCGTCCATTCTTAAAAGAAACAAATAAATGTCCGGACTTTACTAAAATGCATAAAACGTATGCGAATGGAAAAATGAATGATTTCTTTGAAATGGACCGTATTGAATGTTTACAAGAGATGGTATTAGATGCACTGTTCTTATTTAATGTAGGAGAATTAGCTTTCGTACTTGCGGATGAATATGATTGGAAAGAAGAAAGTTTTTGGATGATGGTTGTGGAAGAAATTGAAAATCATTTTAGAAAATATCCACATTTAAAAGAGAGATTTGAAAGGATTCAATTATATACACCTACTTTTTATGCCGAGCAATTGACGAAGCGTCGTTTATATTTAGATGTGGAATCACTTGTTCATGAAGTTCCAAATCCATTGTATAAAGCAAGAAAACTTATGAAACAAAAATCAGTTACTGCAGGGGGAAATTATGCTAATCGTTAATAAAGAAGAGTATAGTAAAAGTGATTTTGATTTGAGATTACAAGTTTATAAGGAGATGGAACAATTTCAAGAAGTAGCAGGAAATAGATTTGCGCTTTGTTTGAAAGATCCATTCGATATTATTACGCTTGTGTTTTTCTTAAAAGAAAAGAAAGCATCAGTATTGCTAATACATGAAGATACCCCAAAAGAAACGGCTATTGAAATGGCAAAGCGTGCAAATTGTATCGGAATTTTATGTAGAGAATATAATGATTTTACGAAATTAGAAGTAGTGAACTCTTTACTAGAAGAGCCATCTTTATTGCAATATAGTTCTGGAACTACGGGAGAACCGAAACTGATTCGTAGAGCATGGACGGAAGTTGATACAGAGATTACTGCTTATAATGAAGCTTTAAACTGTGAAGAGGATGAAGTGCCGATTGTTATGGCTCCTGTTTCACATTCATACGGACTCATATGTGGTACGTTATCTGCAATTACAAGGGGAAGTAAACCTATCATCATTACGAATAAAAACCCTAAATTTGCATTAAATATAGTTCGCAATACAGAAAAACATATCATATATGCAGTACCACTTATGTTACATATTATGGGGAGTTTCCCGCAAGGAACGTTTCAGTTTCATAAAATTATGACATCTGGAGCGCCTTTGCCAGAAGCATTATTTTATAAACTAAAAGAAACGACAACATATATGATGCAGCAATACGGTTGTTCTGAAGCAGGGTGTATTAGTATATGTCATGATATGAAAAGCCATTTAGATTTAGGAAATCCACTACCTCATGCGGGTATAAGCATAGGTTCAGATGAAAATATGCCTGAAGAAATCGTAGTGAAAATGAACGATAAAGAAATTTTCACGAAAGATTTGGGGTATAAATCTGAGCGTGGCCTTCATTTTGTCGGGCGCATGGATGATGTGATTAACGTTTCAGGATTAAAAGTGTTTCCTATAGAGGTAGAAGAAACGATGCTTCGACTAGAAGGTGTTCAAGAGGCAATTGTATACCGGGGGAAACATCCTGTGATGGGCGAAATTGTTAAAGCGAAAGTAATCTCTCATATTGATCCAGTGCGAATAAGAGAATGGTGTATGCAGCATTTACCACCTTATAAAGTTCCGCATGAGATTGAAAGTGTAACTGAAATTCCGAAAAATAAAACTGGAAAAGTAAGTAGAAAATTATTAGAGATGGGAGAGGTTACAACATGAGACGTGAAATATTAAAAAATGAAGTGTTGAAAATTATGACAGAAAAAATGGAGCTAAAAAATGTAACGCATTTAGAAGAAAAGATGCGTTTAAACCAAGATTTATATATAGATTCGGTAATGATGTTACAACTCATAGTCTACATAGAAATGGATGTAAAGCTATGCGTTCCAGAGGATGAGGTAGACCCAAAAGCATTTCTTACTGTAGGATCTTTACTTGATTTTATGGAGGGATTACAGCCGTTACAGGAAGTGAATGTGAATAACTAACCTTTAGGAAAGTAGATGAGAGTATGACTTCAATTAAAGTTCACTGTTTAGTGAGTTGTTTTTGCGAAATTATAAAAAGGCGTAGCGATATAGATTTTCGTCCCTTTTATTTTGGATTATGGGATGGAGATTTCGATATAACAGAAGGTGGCATTATTTCGTATCACTCCGAAAACATTAACCATGATAATTACTTACTATGGTATGAAAAGTTGTATGGTACGAAAGTGAACGAGTGGTACGATCATGCAAAAGATAAAGATAGCAATGTAGAAACGTTTTTACAATTAGTAGAAAACAAGCCAGAAAATCGATATGTCATTGTAATGGTGGATATGTCTCTATTACCAGAGAGGGAAAATAAATTTCATCAAAAACCGTTTCCGCATTATTTAATGATATCAAAGACAGAGAAAGAAGAAGAATGGTTCATGCTAGATCCTGATTTTCGCTGGGAAGGGAATATGGAAAGAGAAAAAGTGCTTCACTCTGTTCAAGATAACCCATTTGGTGGAGGGTATTTCATTGATGTAGAAGGAATTCAGGAGCCAACAAAAGAAATGGTAGCGAGTTATTTCATAGAAACTTTCAAAAGAACTGACAATGAACTGACGATGGAGCTGAAAAATTTAATTATAAAAATGGCAAATGAAGAAGAAGGGTATTCGCTTTCTGGTCTTGTAGCGGCAGTGAAACAAATACCCGTACTTGCAATTCGTAAATATAGTTATGAACATGCCTTTGCATACTTCCGTGAAACGTTGCAATATTCGGAGCAAGAGTTTGATTATTGGTGTGATCGGGTAGAGGATATTGTACAAGGATTTACAAATGTACAGTATCGTGCCATTAAAATGGGGATGACGAATAATAAAGATATGTTATTATCAATTGTTGAAAAGCTGGATGAAATGAATGCAATTGAACTGCAAATAAAGGCTGAATTAGAGAGACAGTTTTTATCATGGAAAGAAATGAAAACAAACGAGTCTGTCTTAGCATTTTAAAAACTTAACTGAATTTAAGATAAGGGAGTTCAAACCTATGAAATATTCATTATGTACTATTTCCTTTCGTCATCAATTAATTTCATTTACTGATATTGTTCAATTTGCATATGAAAACGGTTTTGAAGGAATTGAATTGTGGGGGACTCATGCACAAAATTTGTATATGCAAGAGTATGAAACGACAGAACGAGAATTGAATTGTTTAAAGGATAAAAACTTAGAAATCACGATGATAAGTGATTACTTAGATATATCATTATCGGTAGATTTTGAAAAAACGATAGAGAAATGTGAACAACTTGTAATACTAGCTAATTGGTTTAAAACGAACAAAATTCGTACGTTTGCTGGACAAAAAGGTAGCGAAGATTTCTCGGAACAGGAGAGAAAAGAGTATGTGAAGCGTATTCGCATCATTTGTGAAGTATTTGCTCAGCATAATATGTATGTACTTTTAGAAACACATCCAAATACGTTAACGGATACATTGCCTTCTACGTTGGAATTATTAGGAGAAGTAGATCATCCGAATTTGAAAATAAACCTTGATTTTCTTCATATATGGGAGTCGGGAGCAAATCCAATAGACAGTTTCCATCAACTAAAACCGTGGATACAACATTACCATTTTAAGAATATATCGTCAGCAGATTATTTACATGTGTTTGAACCGAATAATGTATATGCAGCAGCGGGAAGTCGAATTGGTATGGTTCCATTATTTGAAGGTATCGTAAATTATGATGAGATTATTCAGGAAGTGAGAGAAACTGACCATTTTGCTTCACTTGAATGGTTTGGACATAATGCGAAAGATATATTAAAAGAAGAAATGAAAGTATTAACAAATAGAAATTTAGAAGTAGTAATTTCTTAATATAAAAAGATGTAAGAGTCTCTCCTTGTAGAGACTCTTTTTTAAAAAGTAAAAATAACCAAAAATTACCATGTATTTAAATTGAAATTTAACACAATTTATATATAAATAAGGAGGTGATTGGTAATGGCTAGAAATCGTAATTCTAATCAATTAGCATCACATGGAGCACAAGCAGCTTTAGATCAAATGAAATATGAAATTGCACAAGAGTTTGGTGTACAACTTGGGGCTGAAACTTCTTCACGTGCAAACGGTTCTGTAGGCGGTGAAATTACAAAACGTCTAGTAGCGATGGCAGAACAACAACTTGGTGGCGGATATACTCGCTAATTGTAGAAGGTTATAGGAGAAAGGAAGGATTCTTCCTTTCTTTTTTTTTCAATTAATTGGTATGGATATATTGCGAACTGGATTCAAAGAATAGGAATAATACTATATTTTCCCCAATTTCTTTTGTTGCAAATGGGAAGTAGTAAAGATGTAATAGCCCTGGTGGAATGAAAAATTATGTTCCAGCAGGGCTATTATATGGTCAGAAATATACGATGAAAGGGTTCCGAAGCCAACATGTTAAAAAAAGAAAACTGTTGTTTAATTGCGCTTGCATCAGTTCCACTTGTTATGACATTAGGGAATTCAATGCTCATTCCAATCCTACCGACTATCGAAAAGAAATTACATATTTCATCGTTTCAAGTATCCATGATTATTACAATCTATTCCATTGTAGCCATTTTACTTATACCAATTGCTGGTTATTTATCAGATAGGTGGGGACGAAAGATGGTAATGGTTCCGAGTTTGCTGATTGCGGCTATAGGAGGAGCTATAACTGGTTGGGTGTCTTGGAAAGTTGATAATCCCTACACTTGGATATTAATCGGTAGAGCGATTCAAGGTATTGGTGCTGCTGGTGCAATGCCAGTTGTTATACCGTGTGTTGGTGATTTATACAAAGATGAAAAACAAGTTAGTACAGGTTTAGGAATCATTGAAACATCCAATACATTTGGAAAAGTGCTGAGCCCTATTTTAGGATCTGCTCTTGCTGCCATTGTATGGTTCTTACCATTTTGGGCGATTCCAGTTTTATGTGTAGTATCAATTGTTTTATTACTTGTTCTAGTAAAGGCAAAGAAACAAGAAGGAGAAGTACCACCACTTAAAGAGTTTATAAAATCTATTCTCTCTACGTTTCGAGAAAAGGGAAGATGGTTGATTGCCATTTTTGTATTAGGTGCAATTATTATGCTTATTTTATTCGGAATTCTCTTTTATTTGTCGACTAAACTGGAATCAAAGTATGACATTCATGGTATTTGGAAAGGGTGTGTACTTGCTATCCCGTTACTTGTACTATCACTTAGTTCATATATGGCCGGTAAAAAAATTGGAGATAATCAAAATATGATGAAGAAGTGTATTTATATTGGTTTTTTAATGGCCGCTGCATCAGTTATCATTCCTTTATTTATAAAAGGAATCTATTTACTGCTTCTTTGTCTCGTTATTATGGGAATCGGAATTGGTATGGCACTCCCATGTTTAGATGCCCTAATTACACAAGGAATTGAAAAGGAGCAAAGGGGGACAGTTACGTCATTTTATAGTTCAATGCGGTTTATCGGTGTAGCAGCTGGACCACCTCTATATTCTTTTTTCATGAAAGGTGCTGACCATGAAGTGTTTTATGTAACAAGTATTTTCGCTGGTATTGGTGCTGTTATAGCAATGATTTGGATTAAACCAGCAAAAGATGCAAAGACGGTAAAACAGAAACCGGAACCTACTTCATAATTTGTAAGAGAATTGCATGATGTTTTCAGTAACATGCAATTCTCTTTCGTTCATTAAGAATAAATAACTTGTTTTAACATATAAAGTGCGACACCCCAAATGATGAGACCCGAAAATTTATTTAATAATACGATTGTCTTTCCAGTTGAGTCTATTCTTTTTAGAAATTTCCCCGCTAAAGCTAAGCTTATAAACCAAATCCAAGAAACGATAATAGTTGTAAGTGTGAAAGCCCATTTTTCACTTCCTATGTATTGAATAGAATTTGTTCCGATTACACCAATTGTATCTAAAATTGCATGTGGATTTAATAAAGAAACCGATGCAGCGAAAAGGATTTGCTTTTTTAATGGCATGCTGTTTTCTTGTTTTATATCATTGGAAGGGGTACTTCTCCAAATAACAAAGCCCATATATAGGAGAAAGAAAAATCCAATTATATATAACGTGTTAGTTAGCCAAGAAAAAGTAAGGAGTACAAGGGAGACACCTTGCACCGCAATTAATATAAGTAACGTGTCACATAGAGAAGCAGTTAATACGACAGGCGCTGCCCTCCAAATGTTTGGTTGGCTCGCACCTTGGTTAAAGACGAAAACATTTTGGACACCGAGTGGAATGATAAGACCAAATGCAAGAATGATACCATGAATAATTGCTTCACTCATCATATTACCTCCTATTTAAATTCATTATGATAGTGTATATTGTATAGAAGAAATGAAAGTTTGTATCCATCCATATGGTTGGGGGAGGTTACCAACCAAAAAGAATATAAGGTGATATGATGGAAAGGTTCGTTTGGAAACCGAATATGTCTCTAGAGACTCCTCTGTATAAACAAATAGAAACGTATATAAAAGAAAGAATTGTGAATGGAGAATGGACTGTTGGAACGAAATTACCTTCACAAAGAGATTTGGCACACACATTTGGTGTGAACCGGAGTACAATTGTAATGGCTTTCGATGAGCTAGTGGCAAAGGGATACATTGAAGGGAACGGCAGGAAAGGAACAATTGTTGTAAATAATAATGAGAATGCTTCAACGTACGCACCCCCGCCTAATTGGCAGTCTTATGTAGAAACAGGACTTCATTATCCGAATCTGCCTGCTATTCAAGAGATTAATCAAGCTGAATTTTATCCGCATGTAATTCGTTTAGGAACAGGTGAGCTTGCGCCAAGTCTTTTACCTGAAAAAAAGATGAAAGATATTATGAATAAGCTTTTAGCGTCAAAGGTGACACTTGGCTATGAAGAACCGAAAGGAAGTTTCTATTTAAGGAAGAAAATTGCGGACTATTTAAAAGGACATGGTGTATATGTAACTCCTGATGCTATATTAATTGTTTCAGGAGCAATTCAAGCGTTGCAACTTATTTCTATGGGACTTCTTCCAAAAGGGGCATCCATCTTATTAGAAAAACCATCTTATTTATATTCGCTTAATGTTTTTCAATCTGCAGGAATGCGTTTAATTGGAATACCAATGGATGAGAATGGTATACATGCATCATATATTCCGAAATATAAGAAGCAATTTAATACATCTATTTTATATACAATCCCGTCTTTTCATAATCCGACGAACTTTAGTATGAATGCGAAGAAACGAATAGAAGTGATGGAAATATGTAACGGAATTGGTTTGCCGATTATAGAGGACGCGGTGTACCAAGACTTATGGTTTGATGAGCCTGTTTCAAAGCCTTTAAAAGCATATGATAAAAATGGAATTGTACTACATATTGGAAGTATGTCTAAAGTCATTAGTCCAGGATTAAGAATTGGATGGATTGTTGGATCTGAGCCAGTCATTCAAAGATTGGCAGACATAAAAATGCAAACAGATTATGGTTCAAGTTCTATATCCCAGCAAATTGCAGCGGAATGGTTTGCAGATGGGTTGTATGATGAGCATTTACAGTTTGTAAGAACTAAGTTGAAAAAACGTAGAGATTTTATGTTGCAAATGTTAGAGGAATATTGTCGTGATATAGCAACTTGGTACAAACCGGCAGGTGGTTTTTATATTTGGTTACATATGCATGTACCCGTTTCAAACCGTAGCTTATTTGACAAAGCCTTAAAAGAAAAGATTTTATTAAATTCAGGTACTTTATATGATAGAAGTGCAAAGCAATTTTTGCGACTATCATATTCATACGCTACATTAGAAGAAATTGAAATAGGTATAAAAAAACTTGCGCAACTAATGAAAAAGTAAGAGGAGAAAGTAATGAAACAATATGTGATTTGTCAAATTATCGATGGAGAAAAATATTTAGCTGCTTATGCGGAAACGAAGCAGGAAGCAATTGAAAAAGCAGAACTCTTGGGATTGCGAACAGGAATTCGATACACAGTTATTACTGCAGAGGAAGCGGAAGGTTTAACGTATCCTTAAGCAACGTGTCAGATTGAGACTACATAGGAGTTAAATAAGCCTAGTAACATATAAGGTTATTAGGCTTATTTATTTTTAAAGTGTCAAGTAATAGTATTATGAGTCAAGTTGACGGAAATACCGATTTGTTCTTCGGTCCTGATGTCCGTTTCTATAGTCATCAATATATTGTCTAAAGTTCCACGATTGTAAAAACTTATTTGCGGCATTATAACCAGAATTGTATAGCCACTCTTTTTCTTCCTTTGTTAAGTCGAAGTTTGTACTAGTAATGGCTCCTGTTGGAATTGTAATTGTTCTTGCTTTTGATTCCTTATCTAAATGACGTAAATCATGGGCTTGCATCATTGTTTTAAAAAGTCCTTTGAACATGGAGATAGGCTCGTTATAGTGGGCTGGGTCAGCTTGAATCTCATCTTTTACGAAATGAAATCCAAAAGTTGGCCAGCGAGGAGAGGTAGATGAGTCGAAAATCCAAATTGGATAATTGCTTAAAATCCCTCCATCAACCATATAACAAGGTTGCTTCCATTTAGGGGTTCTCCATTTTACCGGTTCAAAGAAGAAGGGGATTGTACTACTCATTCTTACAGCTTTAGCAATAGAGAAACGATAATTTAAAAATCCGTAGTTCGGTAAGTCATCAGGAAAGATAACCATTTTACCATTACTTATATCAGAAGCGATAATTTTAAGCTTATTTAAATCAGGTAAATCTGTAAATAAGTGAACTCCTTTTTTTCGAAGTAATTCTTCAATCCATTCTTCTATAAAAATATTAGAGTAAATACCAAGAGTAGTCCATGCGCTTAATCCTTTTCCGATAAATGGAATTCTGTCAATAAAGGTTTTCTTCATAAATTTATTATAATCAATATCATTTATAATCGTTTTTAACTCGGAGCAAGAATATCCTGCTGCTAGGAGCGCAGCGATAATGGAACCAGCTGATGTTCCAGCTACACGCTCCCATTCATAGCCTTTTTCAGCTAACGCACAAATTGCCCCTACATGCGCAATTCCGCGTACACCGCCCCCTTCAAAAACACCATCAATCTTCATCAATCATACTTCCTTTCGCATAAAAGATTTGAAAATGGCAAAAAAGCACGTATTGTACGTGCTTTTTTACAATAGTTTTTAAATTTACTAGCAGCCTACAAAGCCGCCCCAACAGCTAGCTCCGATGATGATTAGAAGGATAAATAAAACGATTAATAAAGCGAAACCTCCATAACCACAACCGCCGCCACCACCGCCACCGTATCCGTAACCACAGCAACTATATCCGTAACCCATGTGGAATTCCTCCTTAAATTAAAAATAAAAATGAACGAGGGGAAAATGTACTGGAAGAAATAATGAACTATCGTGTTTGTAGGAACAATGTATACTATGCTTTTTTAAACTTGTTCGCGTATGGAGGAAGAGCCCGTTTTTTTGAAGGCTTGTTGTTTTTATAAAGAATGGAGTATAATTTTTGTGCGATGATATAAATAAGTATGTAAATGTAAGGAGAAATTATGAATAAACAAATTGAAGTATTAATTGATAAATATGGGCTGACACATTTAAAAGAGGAACTTATTCATACAGTATTTCCTTGTGTAAAAGTTGTGCCAAAGCAGGAGGAAGCAGTTGCGATAGGTAGTTCGAAAATGGGAGGAGTTCCTGATTTACCAGCTGCATTTGAATACCCAACGAACAAAGGAAATCCGTTACAATTTATCGCTCAATTTAATTTAAATGATTTACAAAATGTTGGTATGGATCACAATCTACCTAAGACAGGAATGTTATATTTTTTCAGCATTGAAAATTACTTTGAAGAAGATATGAACCCAACTGAAGCGGGACGTGTACTTTATTATGATGTTCCTGTAGAGCAATTACGAAGAGCAGATGAATTGCAAGCGAATTATAACCAGTGTGCCACTACTTTTGAACTGACATATAAATTGCCAGAGCTTTTCATTGAAGATGAGGCGGATTCAGATCGATTCTTACAATTGCTTGAAGAGTTAATTCCAGACAACTACGATAACCATCAAATGTTTGGTGAGCCATTCTCTGTACAAGATGAGGTATTGTACGAAACTGGACAATATATGGAAATAGACCCGCAGCAAATGACGCTTTTATTCCAAATTGATTCAGATACTAAAAATTGTAATATGATGTGGGGAGATTTAGGGATGCTTTATTTCTGCATTGGAAATGAAGACTTGAAAAATCGACGCTTTGAAAATGCATGTTGTGTATTACAAACATGTTAATGAAAAAGGTTGTTCTTGTAAAAAGAGCAACCTTTTTACAATGTTAAATATGCATAATCTCATATGACCTATACGAAAAAGTATTGTATACTCTGAAACTATACGATACTTTTTTCGTATAGTTATAGAATGTAAGGAGTGACGAGATGGGAAAGACAAGTAAGTATGTGACAGCTACCCTGCTTTGTTCAACTATAGTAATGGGAGGCTTACACGTGTCATCAGTATCTTATGCAGCTACGAATCCGACTGTAGCGACAATACAATCAGATACAAAGCTTTTAAATGATTTCAGAAAAGAATTAAAAAAACAGGTTGATAATCGAGAAGAAAATATTACAATTACATATAAAACGAAAGATAGAAATGCTAGAAATGTTATGGATCAATTGTATGGCGAGTTTAATAAAATTGTAGATGCAGATGAGTATGTAAAATATAATGTAGCCTCTACTAAATATTCTATTAAAGGGCTACCAGGAAACTATACGTTTACACTGCAAGTGAAATACCGTGAATCAAAAGAGCAAACACAATATGTAAAATCGCAGGCAAAAGCAATTATCGGTTCAATTGTAAAACCTGGGATGGATGAGCATGAGAAAGTAAAAGCTATTCATGATTACGTTGTAAAACATGTATCGTATGATACGTCTTATAAAGCGTATACAGCATATGAAGCATTAGCAAATCGTTCTGCCGTTTGCCAAGGATATACGTTATTAACATATGAATTGCTAAAAGAAGCGGGTATCCAAAACCATATTGTAACAGGTACAGGAAATGGACAAGCTCACGCATGGAATTTAGTGAACATTGAAAACAAATGGTATCATATTGATACGACATTCGATGATCCAGTACCCGATAAAGCTGGGCGCGTAACATATTCATATTTTAATATGTCTGATGAGCAATTAAGTAAAGATCACGACTGGGATCGCAGTAAATATCCAGCGGCAACTACAAGTTACTTTAATGAATTAACACACAAAATAAAAGCGGGTAGTTCAAAGACTGCTGCGTATGAACAAATGTTAAAAGAAACAAATTTAAAATATTTGTCTGCACAATACGGGGCAGAGAATTACAGTGAATTTAAGAAAAAATTACAGCAACAATTCGCTTCTAAGCCAGAGAAGGTAGAAGTACGATATAAGCAATCCATGGATGGAACAATGCAAGATATAAAGAAAGTGTTAAATGAAATAAATTGGCCAAAAGGTGCAAAGCGTGTATCTTATCAAGTAGCACCTTATAGTGCGATGGCAGATTATTCATTAACGACAATTACATTTACCTATTAATCAATGAAAAAGAGCATCTGTAAAAGGTGCTCTTTTTATTATGTATCACTTTAAAAAACAGAATTGTGTGATAAAATGTAAAAAGGAAGGATGTGGAATCTGATTGAATTTGTTCGAAAGTAATATTTTTACATTGATATATACTTGTTTAGTAATCGGACTTATCGTTTTGTTTTTCCTATCATTTACTTTGTTCCTTAGAAGATTATTGCAAAATAGCACTGCAAAAAAACAACATGAAATTAATATGAATAAGAAGTTAGATCGAATTATTGAATTGCTTGAAAAAGATAAGAAATAATGATAGAAGACGTATGAAAAGGGGAAGAGGATGGCCAATTATATAAAAGAATTACGTGAAAAAATAGGGCACGACTGTGTTCTTATAAACTTTGCGGGTGGTTGTGTGTTGAATGAACATGGAGAAGTATTGCTGCAAAAAAGAGGTGATTTTAACGCTTGGGGATTTCCTGGTGGTGCAATGGAAATTGGAGAATCTGCCGCTGAAACCGCGATTCGAGAAATAAAAGAAGAAACAGGTTATGATGTAGAAATAAATGAGCTTATCGGGGTGTATACAAAATATTTTCAAGCCTACCCAAATGGAGACAGAGCCCAGTCAATTTTAATATTCTTTTCATTTTCAATTACCGGGGGAGAGAAGAAAATAGACGGTGATGAAACGTTAGATTTGAAGTTTTTCCCGCTAAATAAAATGCCACCATTGTTTAATCAACAACATGAAGATTGTTTGCAGGATTTACTAGAGAAAAGAGTAGGGATGTATCGTTAAAACATAAAAAAGAAGCTAATGAGATTAGCTTCTTTTTTATGTTTTATTTCCACCAATCATCAAACATTGATGCTGGAACTTGTCTTTTATGTTCACTTACTGTGTAACGTTTTTCAATTTTTTCTGCTACGTCAGCTGGAACAGCCTTACCTTCTAAATAGTCATCAAGTTGATCATACGTAATACCTAACTCTGTTTCATCAGCTTGACCTGGTTTTTCATCTAATAAATCAGCTGTTGGCATTTTTAAGTATAGTCGCTCGTCTGCACCTAATTCTTGTAATAGAGCGCGTCCTTGGCGTTTCGTTAATCCTGTTAATGGTAATAGGTCTGCACCACCATCTCCGAATTTTGTAAAGAATCCTGTAACAGCTTCTGCAGCGTGATCAGTTCCAATCACAAGTAGCCCTTGTTGACCACCGATTGCGTACTGCGTAACCATACGGATACGTGCTTTCACGTTACCTTTATTGAAATCTGTTAATGATTCACCTAATACGTTTTCGTATTGATTTGAGAAAGTATCAACTGTTGACGCTATATCAAATGCAACAGATTGGTCAGATTGAATAAATTGTAATGCTAATTGTGCATCATCTTCGTCCTTTTGCACTTTATAAGGAAGGCGCACGGCGATAAACGTTGCGTTACCACCTTCATTACGAATTTCCTCCACTGCAAGCTGAGCTAAACGTCCAGCTAATGTAGAGTCTTGTCCGCCACTAATGCCAAGTACAAATCCTTTTGCACCTGTTTTTTTTACATAATCTTTTAAGAAATCTACACGTTTACGGATTTCTGCTTTCGGATCAATTACAGGCTGAACATGTAATGCTTTCATAATCTGTTCTTGTAATGTCATTATGTTTCCTCCTATTCATATTAAAGCGGTAATTAAGTTTATATGTATATTGGTACATACTTCTATCCTTTATTATTTCGCAAAACTAACGAATATACAATAGGATGCGTGTATGAATATGAATGTAGTCATTATAATGAAACTGCTTCGTTTAAGCAATTTTTTTGAAACCTTTCAAAAATGTCATGTAATCTGGTGAAACTTTTATTTTTGTAATTGTATTATTATTAAAAATATTTTCAACCTCCATCATTTGATAATATTCTCCTCATAAACTCATTTTTCATGGTAAAATATTCATAAAAAAGAATTTGTGAGGAGAATAAGGGTTGAAGCAAAAAAGATTAATACAAGACCTTCAAGGGCTTTATGCTGATAAAAAATTAATACCATTTGTTGGTGCAGGTTTATCATATCCTTTTAAAATTCCTACATGGGGACAAATGATTAAAGAGATTTCTAATCGATTTAAGGATGATGAAAGCTTTCACAAGCCAGTTGTAGCATTAATTGAAAAAGGTGATTATGATTTTGCCCTTCAATATTTAATGAATATCTACTCTTTAACAGAAAGGGACATTCAAGAAGAAATTAAAAATATAATAAGAGAGAAGCGAATACAACTTGATGCTCCTCGATCTCATAACTATGTGGATTTAGCAAATCTAGATTTTAACACTGTAGTTACTACTAATTATGATGATCTTTTACGAACCTACTTAGGCCAAAAAGGATTTATAGCTCAAAATTTATGTTCTACTACTATTAGTGCCGAAGAATTGAATGATCAGAGTTTTACAAAGAGAATTTGGCATTTACATGGAGACATCCATGATACTGGAACAATTGTTATGACCAATCAGAAATACCAAGATTTATATTCAAATAATAAATTTGAAAGATTTTTCTCTTTGCTATATGCAAATTATCATTTTTTAATGATTGGTTTTTCATTTGATGATGAATATATTAAAAATTTCTTTGAATCTTATGTTACGGATTATCATTCAAAACATTATCTTATTTTAAATAAGCCATCACAATCTCTTATACAGGATTTAAATAGTAGGTATCGAGTTGAGGTGTTAAGTTACGAGGCTACAACCGATGAAGAGCATGTGATAGAAATTCGTAAACTGTTGGAAGAAATAAGTAAAAAAAAAGATAGTGGTGAAATAGATAATTCATCTTCCTCTGGGGATAGCCATTTTTTAGAGAAGTTAGAATTGGAAGATAAAGAAGAATTAGATAGGAGTTTATTTTGTAAAAAGATAAAACTTGAAGAAATTGATAAGTTTACTTTGGAGTTAAGTAAGGATTATTTCTTTCAGGCAGAATCTTATCTTAGGTATTTGAGAAGAAATAATTATGAGGAAGGGTTTATTAGATCTCTTTTAAGAATAGTAGATATAAAGTATAAAGAGCTATATAAAGCTGAATACTTACCAAAAGGTGAGAGTCAGATATTAATAGATTCAGTACATTCAGCATTGAATTCAGTAAATTATGGACGATACGAAGAACAAATGCATAAGATTAAACCTCTAGAGTCAGAAAATAAGGGATTTGTGCATATACTTGCTGATGATATAAAAGAAGATGTTTGGTGGGGAGAGAAGAGGGAATTGGATGTCTGAACTTACAGGAAATGAAAGGAAATTACCATTATCAATCGATTTTCTATACAATAATAATCTATTAGATATGTTCAATATGCTGTGTGTATTGTATGAATTCCGTGAAAAGAGAAACGGTGTATCTGTAGACGAATTGACATTTTATTTAAGTATTGCTACTTCAGATAATTTCAAACATATTTTAAAGGTTTTTGAACAAGAAAATAAGGATATCTATTCAAGTGTTGAAAATAATTATTATTATTACGAACCTAAAATTAGATTATTGATATTAAAAGCAAGTAACTTAGAATTAATATCTTTTATACCAACTAAAAAGAAGATTGATTACAATTTTAAAGTGAAAATTTCTTTAATTGGTATTGAAAAAATAGAAAATTTGGAAAATGTATTTTTCAAACATTTAATTTCGAGGATGGAAAAAATAAAATTACAAGTGAAATATAATAAATCCAATTTATCTATATTGCAAGGTGGTATCTTATGAACAAGAAAATAAAAATAAATAAATTAATTATTGAAGGAGATGAATATAAAAGAACCATATCATTCGATGAATCTTTAACGATTATTTCTGGAGATGGTTGGTCGGGGAAATCTTTAGTTCTTAAGTTAATAGATTACTGTTTAGGGAAGAGGGACAAATTTAATTTTAATGTACAAGAAGAATTAGGTTTATATTGCAATGAGGTTTATTTAGAAATTGAATTGCCGAACCAACAAATTACAATATTAAGACCACTAAAGAAAAATCATACAAAAATTTACTTGTATTATTCTACTTATGATGAAAGAAAATCTTATTTACCAAAGGTTATAGATTATGGCGAATTAGGGGATATTTTGTTTGGATTATTAGATATTCCAATTATAAATAGGATTAAGAGTAAGGCGAAGTCAAATGAGAAAACAACTGAGCGCCTATCTTTTAGAGACATTATGAGGTTTGCTTTTATTCCACAACAAGAAATAGGAACTAATGTTTTTTTAAAGAATAATGATAAATTTACTTCTTATAAGAATACCCCGACGTTCGAATTAATACATAACTTGTTAAACCCAGATGCAAATAGTATAAATGAGGAAATAGCTAATACTACAAATTTAATTGAAAAATGTAAGAAAGATATTAATACATTTCAACAGTATTTAGATGTAAGGGATGCTGAAGATATTATCCAACTACAAGAAGATATAGATGAGTTGAATTCTAAAATTGAAGATAAGAAATCCGAAAAACAAGGATATGTATCTGCATATAAAGAAGCTAACAAAAAGCAGTCATCAATGTATGAAAAGTTAAAACAGGAAACATTAGAAGTGGTTAACAAAAAGAAAGAGATTCTTAGGCAGAAAAGAGATTTAAACATTTCTTTAACAAGTAAGCAAGAGTTAATGACTCATTATCGGGAAGAATTAAAACAACTAAGTGCTACTGTGGAAGTTATGCATTTAGTAAAGATTGAAAATCATATAAAAAATTGTCCGTTATGTAACTCTGAACTTATACATAAAGATGAAGATATATTCGATTATAACCTTACTGATCAATTGAGAAAACAATTAGAGGGAAAAATAAAAATCTTAGATAATACAATTGCCCTAGTAAATGAAAAAATAAATGATTTAGAGAAGGAATATGCAAATTTTGAAGACCGAGAAAAGGTTCTATCTATTGCATTAGAAGAGTATACTCAAAAAATATCTATACCAAACTTTTCTGAAATTGAAGTGATTAATCGAATTATAATCGATTTAGATAGTAAATTAAATTCATATAAAGAGTTAGTAGGGGTACATAAGAAAATAAGACAACTTGAGATAGAGGAAGAGGAATATAAAAAGAAGCTTGGAGTACTAGAGGCCTCTTTGCAGAGCTTACTGAATGAAGTGGAAGATGAGGAAGTAATATTAGAATTTTTGAATAAGAAATATATTGAATTATTACAGAAATTTAAATATCCTGCGACAGCAGAAAAAGCATATATTGATGAACAATCGTATATGCCATGGTATAATAATGCAAGTGTTTTTTCACATGATAGTGGCGGTCTGTTGATGAGTATACAATTATCCTATTTAGGAGCAATCTTACTCTGGAAAAGTAAATTTCCAGAGAGACAAAATCACCCTGGATTTCTGCTATTAGATTCATTAAGTAAATATATGGGGACTAATAGTGAAGGTGAAAATGCAGATACACTAGATCCAGAAAGTTATAAAGCAATTTATGAATTCTTAATTGAGTTATCAGAACATATACAAATAATTGTAGTGGAAAATACCCCACCTCCATTTGTACAAAAATACAATAAGTATAAATTCTATAGAACAGAAATGCGTGGGCTTATTAATCCTAGGTTAAATGAGAAATAAATTTTTATAATGTACCAAAAACTCGCTAAAACTAGCGAGTTTTTATTTTTTAAAAGTTTTTTTCGAATTTGGTTTCCGTTTTGAAATGTTCTATATATAATAACTTTTGTAAGAAGGGTAAATACAAAATTTTACAATTTGGAGTGTGATTGAGATGAAAACACAGTACATGGTTAGAAAGCACAGAAAGATAATGCAAGAACAGTTTAAGAAAACAATAGAGACCTTCGATGGTATGTCTGGACAACCTTATTTTGGGAAAATGGGGGGAGCCGGAAAAAAGTGGGGTGAACTTCAGGCAATGCACTTGCTAATCTCCGCGGTAGATTCAGTAATAACATATTTGGACTATCAAGATGGTGATACAAAAACGCTTCTTCAATATAAAGAAGAATTAAATATGCAATATGATAAATTAGATGAATTCGCAAATATTTTGTTGGGTGAGTATCTTGATCGGCGTAAACAGGAAAAAGAGATGAAACAAAGAAATAAATTGATGACTAAATGAAGAGACATATTCTAATTATTAATTTTAATTTAATTAATTATATATATATAGATTTTATAAAAAACGGAGGTTTTTGAAATGATTGAAAATATTTTATTAGACAGAAAACTAACAGAAGATGAAGAGCATACATTGGCAATAACTCTTTCGTATGCGAGTAACTATCAGCAGCTTAGACCAAGAGTCCCATTTGAGCAGTGGTTATTAAATATAATGGATGTAATTAGCAAACCAGAACACAAAACACGTGGTTCAATAGACATAGATAAATTTTATAGAGGGTGGGAAACTCTGCAATCAGACAAGCAAAAAATAAAATTTGATTGGAATAGTGGTCATGTTGTGTTAAGACGATGATGCGGAAGTTAAATTAATAATAATCGGAATATTGAAAAACCAAGCGGGTTAGTTCGCTTGGTTTTTCAATATCAACGAATCAAGTAACTTTTTGATTTCTTGTGCCACATGTAAAGGTATTTTTTCAACAGATGCTGTATTGTTTGATGTCACAATAACAATTTCGACACTTAATCCTTTAACATTGGTATTCACTGAACTAATGGAAGGTAAGGGGATTTCTACTTTATTGTTTTGAAACACTCCTTCGATTTTATGAGCGATTATTCTTTTATTGGTTATGTATAATTGTTCAATTGGATTGGGTTTTGAAGTAGCAACGCCAAGCAATTTTTCATCGTCTAACAAATCTTTTTCGAATAATTCGATTTGTTTTCGCATTGCTTTACGTCTTCCCCAACCAGCTAATTTAATAGTTTCTTCAATAGTATTTATCATTTGGAACACTCCTTTTGTCTAGACTCATAATAATTATATGAAAGATATTGATGAATTGTAATATATTTCATGAATTTTTAAATGTAGAGGCATTTGTATTCAAAAATTATCATGGTGTAAAATTGAGCAAAAATCTGTTCATTTATTCTAGATGTTTGGAAAAAATGTGCAGAAAACTGTCCATTTTTACACTGATAACTATATATACTAATAATAACTATATATACGATATTTAGCACAGAAAACTTGTCAGTTTTCGTGCTAGTGTCTTTTAACATATTGTAATTGGAGTGGACGATAAAAATTATAAATTTAAATGAAAAATATTAATTTTTTTGGTTTACAAATCTGCTTCTAGTACACATATATTATGTAGGGTATTACTAAATAGTAAAAATATATGGGGGTTATGGAATTGAAAAATACTTATATAGTTTATAATTTAAATCTCATGGAACATCTTATTAGAAAAGGTTATGGACTTATTGGAATTTCTCCAAATAAACATTGTGAGGGGAAATTTGTATTTTTCTTTAACGACAAAGATGGTCATATTAAATATGTAGTGAATCAATACAAAAATCAAAAAGCTTAAACATTATTAAATCCAATCAAATTTAAAATCAAAGGAGAACATTAAAGATGGGGAAGTTTATAAGACTACCAAGCTCAATTGTATCAACAAAAGAAAAATTAGCGATGTCAGCTCTGTTAATGTGTGCGAAAAATGATGATGAAATAATTACATCAGTTGCAGTGTTAGAAGCGAATTTAACAGGACTGACGAAATCGAATAGAAAAACACAAGATGATTTGTTTGAAGGTTTAAAAGCTTTAAATGCAAAAGGCATGGTTAATATTGAGAATATGCCGGGTAAAGTGAATGATCTTTTTAAGGTTATTATTACTGTTAAAGAGGAAACGTTCACAATAGTGTATTATAAAGAAATTCAAACAATTATGAGCGGAAATTATAAAGGAGCAGTGAACCGAGAATTATTTGCTTATTATACGGATTTAGCTTCATTTTATAACAATAAGAAGAAAGTTGCTTATCCATCAATTGAACAACTTGAAACGGTTACAGGGCTGACAAATAAAACAATAATTAATTATAACAATAAATTAAAAGAGTTAAATATAATTCATATTGAAAATAATGGGCTCATTAAAACGGAAAGTGGTGTACAAAGTTTAAGAAATACTTATTCTCGTAAAGAACACGCTGATTTATGTAAGGAAGAATCTGAAAAATATAAAAAAAGTATCGTTGATAAGGGCGGGCAAGTTCTTCATAAAAAAGACAAAAATAAAGATGCTCGCAAAATGAAATTAATTAAAGGTGAAAACAAACAGGAACAGTTATTAGATAAGCAAATCGTGTATGTTCAAAGAGATGAAAAAGGAGTTCCAATTATTGCATATAGGTATAATAATAATGTTAAAGAAGATATGTTTGCATATGCTAAACGCTCCAATATGGATATGCAAGAATACTTAAAATCAATTCAGACACACCATGGGGCAATCATTAAATATATTCTATGTAATCAAACCGCATAGGTTGTAAGTCAAGACTATTAAAAGATGATAGTTTTTATTTTGTTTAAAATCAATAAAACTATTAGTATTATGGTTTACAAATTGCTTATTTGTGGACATATATAATGTAGGGTATTACTAAATGGTGAAATACAAATATTAGGAGCGATAATTATGGAAAAATATATGACTGTAAAACAAAAAGAGGTATTATTCAAAAAACAGCGCATTTTTGAGTTAAAAAATTCAGGTTATACTCATCAACAAGTTTGGTTCAAATTAAATGAGGAATTAAAAGAGCTTAATATTAAAGCTGTTTCAATTAGTTATATTTATAAATATTGGAATGAAATGAAAAGAGAATATGGAATTAGTTAAATAGGTGCGATCATAAAAATGATGGCACCTATTTAATTTAATGAGGAGTGTTGGGAAATGAAAAGTGATGGGGTTATAGAAAATGCTAGAAATGTGGTTATGATTATGTGTTTATGGTTGTGGTTATTTGTTTAAAGAGGGATGGGTGTATGGAAATTAAAAATGGAAGAATTTATTTATATGATTCAAGGTATTATTTGAATTTAGGTTCGTTTGGTATTGAACCGATTATAAGTTTTGAGTATCCAAGAGAAACAATATATGTTTATGAATATAGCAAAGCGACAATTAAATTATTAGAAGAAATGATGAAGGGCTCGTTAGATTAACGGGCTCTTTTATTTTGTACAAAGAGAGATAAAAGGAGACCAATAAAATGCTAAAAAACGTGATGAGAGATATTAAAAAGGAATTGAGTTATGAAAGAAATACTGAAAAAAGAATGGATGAAGTATCAAGAATTACAAAGAAATATAATCTTAATGACCATTTTCATACATTCAATGCAAAGAAGGTAACAAGTGATAGTAAAACAACAACTACAATTAATGAAATATTAGATTTTCTTGCGGGATACATTCTTGAAAGTGAAAATCTTACAACAAAGAAAAATGAATATAACATCTTGGATGAAAAGAGAATGAAAGATGTTGAAATGAATGAGCAAGGTCTTCCATCATATTCAAGCGATGATGAAGAAACTACTGCTGAATTTGAATTGACAAGTGCTCTGATTAATAAGGAGCGACTATTAAAATATGAAGATACTGTATATCAGTTGTTAAAAGGTGATTATGAATTAATTAATGATGGTGCGGCGTTTGAGGATTTATGGTGTTATCAAACACTACCAAATGAAGATACTAGAGGACTCGTAGAAGGAATTTATAATACAATACAATATTATTTATCGGAAATGCATACAACACGTTCTAAGAAACAAATAATGATTAATAGAAGAATTAAGGAATTATTGTATGGAGACATTGGAAGCATTGTTCGTTCTTATACTAAATTTGAAACAGTACAAAAAAGAACTGGTGAAAGAGCAAGTAAAAAATATGCTACTGAATCTAATGAAGATATTACAACAAATAGACATCAACAAATTTTTAAATGGCTCGTAGCTGATAAAAGTGCTATTACAAATCCAAATGAAACTATTCCAATCATAGATTTAGAACAAGCTATTGAAAAGAATATTGAAAGTGGTTTCTTAGATGAAAAAGATACTGAAATGATTGATTTGTTAAAGGAACATTACAAAGGTGATTTAGTGGAATGTTTAAAGGTAAGTGGAAGACGTACAACATACCGTTATCGTCTTGAACGTTTGATAAATAAATTAGAAAAAATTTGCTGATTTTTTGACCAGAAGGGAGAGATTTCTCCAATATATTATGTAATGGTAAATACGAACTTTCTCAGGACTCTAATGTTGAAGCCATAGTGTCTAATTCATCTAAAAGACCATTACATTTTCAATTATTATCGGTATAGTTTTGCAAATTCACGAATGCTACTTATCTACTTCATTGATAAGTAGCAATACATAATTCATTTTCATACTCTCGGATGAATTTAGTAGCACTCTGGTCAAGTGCTACTTGAATTACTGTCACGTACTTCTTACAGCTCCATTAAACATTTGTGTTAGTGGGGCAATCTTTTTATTACTAATACATAGTGAATCATAACAAATAGATTGGTGGTGTAACGTTATTGATTATTGATGAATTACTCAATACAACAAATAAACGATTGGCTCAAATAGATGAAATATTATTAACGAATACTAATAGTACATTAAAGTTAATTGATATGCAGATACAATTGCTCAATGATGTTGAGGAACAGACAGAGGATAAACAATTCCTTGAACAAATAAACAAACAAATAGACCAGTTAAAGAATAATAGAGTGTTGTTGGTATTGGTCACTAAGTATATCGTGAAGAATGAATTAAATATTCAAGAAAAACGTGTGATAACAAATATTTTAAAGAGAGATTAAGAACTATACGCCCGTATTAGTCCAGAAAAAATGGGAGTAGTCCTTAGAATAACTTGTCCACACAAACGTTCAGAGAGCTTATCTTTTGGGCTAGTAGTTTAGAGAAAAATTCTTAAGAAGGAGGTTCAAAATGCCAAGAAAACATATTCCAATCCATCTCCGACAAGGGAATAAATCAGGTTTAACGCAAGAAAAAAAGCAACAGGTACAAGAACAAGAACTTGCTATGTCAAGGTGTAAAGAAGCTCTTGAAAATCCATCTGTATTATATGAAATGGACAATATTACAAGGAAATATTATTTCTTCATTTTACAATGGTTAAAAGATGCAGGTATGTACTCAATATTATCAAGTATAGATGTTATCTCTTTACATCAAATGGCTAAAGCATTAGCTATGGTTGATGAATGTGATAAAGAAATTAAGCAACTTGGTATGTTTATTAACACTGTAGTAGGTTCAACAAAGAAGCCAAATCCTGCATTAAATGAGCGTCGACAATCACTTAGAACATTTTACTCAATTGCAAGTGAATTTGGACTAACTCCAAGTAGTCGTGCTACATTGGCTCAAAATGCTAATGAAACCATGTTTATTGAATCTATTAATTTAGATGGTATAGAAAACGGTGTCAATAATTTATGGGAATCAATAAGCAAGGAGAGGCACTAATATGAAAGTCTTGCTTGATTTTAGTAAAAGTGGCACTGAAATAGGAATAGATAATATGCAAATATGGTTAGTACTTGAGGGCATTAATTTTTTAATCCAAGGCGACAAACGTTTCTTTAATGATAAAGAAGAATTAGAAAACAATGTAAAATATATTCGTGATTATCTTAACACTTATGGAAAGAATGCTTTATTTCAAAATAAGTGGACTAAACATGATGCTAAAAGATATTTAGCAATTCTATCAAAAATTTCTTAATGGGTGGTGAACTTCGAAATAATATGGGACTACTTGATTATTTTTATAAGAAAAATGATACGGAAGAACGTTCTTTATATAGTGCGGATGGTTCTGCGTTAGCATTAACAATGTTATTGGGTGGAGGAATTGTTAATGCCGATCAATTAAAATCAATTCCAACTGCTAAAACATCGCTTGAATTAATATGTAATTCTATTGCTCAATTACCAATTTATTTGTATAAAGAGCAAAATGGTGAAACAGTAAAAGTACCAAATGACAAGCGTGTAATGTTACTTAATAATGAACCAAACGAATTTGCAGATTCGGTTCAATTTAAACGTAAATTGGTTGAAGATTATATTCTTTATGGAAAGACGTTATCTTATGTAGAAAGAGCAGGAAATAAAGTGCTCCATTTACATGGATTAGATGCTGATAAAGTACAGTTTAAGTATTTAACAACAGATGGTGTTACTTGGAGTAAAATTGAAGTTCAATATATGGGTGCTGGTGGAGTAAAGATTTTACCATATGAAAATCTACTGTTAATTGACAGTGGCTCTAATGGTGTTCTAAAGAGTGGTGAAAGAACATTACAATTAGCGTTGAATGAGGTCGAATTCTCTAAAAGTCTATTAGAAAACTTTGCACTTCCAACAGGTGTTATTGAAACTGCTAGTAAAATGTCTGAGACTACTGTAAAACGACTGCGAAAAGGTTGGGAGTCATTATATGGAGGCGCAAGAAATGCTGGTAGAACAGTTATTCTTGAAGAAGGTTTAACTTATAAACCAATTTCATTAAAACCAGACGAACTTCAATTAACAGATTCAAAGAAAGTGACCACAAGCGAAATTGCAAGATTGTTCAGTGTTCCAGAATCTATGATTAACTCAAATTTAAATAAGTATAATAGTAACGCGGCTGAGAATCTACACTTCTTACAATATACTTTGTCACCGATCATTTCAGCAATTGAAAGTGCATTGGATAAGTCATTGTTATTGGAAAGTGAAAAAGAAGATGGTTACTATTTTCGTTTTGATGTTACAGAGATTCTTCGAGGAACGCCAAAAGAACAAACTGAAGCCATTGGACAAGCTCTTGAAAAAGGAATATTAAGTATTAATGAAGCTCGGGCGATGTTAGATAAGAATCCAATTCAGAAAGATTACTTTATGTGGTCATTAGGTGATATATTGTATGATGCTGAAAAAGATGAGTTTACCGTACCGAATACAAGTACGGTTATAGGTGATGAAAATTTATCTGAAAATAAAACTGAAAAATCAGATAAAATGGCAGGTGATACGAAAAATGAAAATGGAACTACGAGTTAATCAGACCAACATTGAAGCAAATGAAGATGGCTCAATGACCGTTAATGGCTATGTAAATATGACTGAACAATTTAGTGAAATGTTGGGACGCAACGAACAGTTTAAAGAAAAGGTTTCATGCGGTGCTTTTAAACGTGCAATTGAGAAAGCAAAAGAAATTCATTTTCTTGCTGAACACGACAATAGCAAAATCTTGGCTTCAACTCGCAACAATTCACTTCAATTGTCAGAAGATGCAAATGGACTCTATATGTCTGCAACGGTTGCTCCTACATCTTGGGGCAAAGATTATTATGAATTAATTAAGTCAGGAATTTTAAAGAACATGTCATTTGGATTCCGCTCAATTAAAGATTCATGGAAAAAGACTACTCAAGGTTATTTTGAACGGACAATCCATGAACTTGAATTATTTGAAGTTTCAGTTGTAAAAGACCCCGCATATTCTCAATCTTCAATTTCTGCTCGTGGAATTGATGTTGTTGAAGAGGTTGAAGTACCTGCTGAGGTTAAGAGGAAAATAGTAAGAAATATTTATGAAATGAGTCGCAAGGCTCTTATTGAATTGCGAAATGACTTGCTCGAACAATCACAAAGTTATGAAACTCGTGGTCTTACGGAAGAACACGAATATGAACAATTAAAATATCAAATTCGAGATATTGAAATACAACTTAAAAAAATAGATAAGAAAGAGGTTAGAAATATGGTTGAATTATTAAGTCCAAACGATACAAATATAGAACAACGTGGTTTTGAAGAATTTTTAAAAGGTAACTTATATTCTGAAGAAGTTCGTGCAATTACAACAAGTACGGCACCAGGACAACTAACAGTTCCAACTTCAATTTCCGATCAAATTATTAAGAAATTAGAAGAAGTTGCTCCATTATTTGCACTATCTAAACAGTTTCCAAGTGAAAGTGGTCATCTTGAAGTGTTAAAAGAAACAAGTATTGGCGGAGCTCAATGGCTAGGTGAAATGGAAAATGCAACTCCAGCAGATTTCACAATGTCAAAAGTAAAATTGGAACAAAAGCGTTTAACATCAGCTATTGAATTATCTCAACACCTAATCAATGATGCTGGCTTTGATATTGTGAGTTATGCAATCAATGTTCTATCAAGTCGTATTGCTTATTCAGTTAACCGAGCAATTGTTAATGGAAATGGTGTTGGACAAATGGAAGGTTTCTTAACTGCAACATTGGCTCCAGAATCAGTGATTGAAACCGTTGCAGGTACAATTACTACTGATGATATTTTAGGATTATTCAACTCTATGAATCCAGAACTAGTCGAAGGTGCAGTGTTTGTTATGAATCGTAATACTTGGAATAAGGTTTCAAAGTTGAAAGATGCTGAAAACCGATACTACCTTGTGGATTTCAAAAATGGTAGTGGTTCTAAATATTACACTATGCTTGGATTACCAGTAATGATTACAGATGCTATGCCAGATGTTGCAGCAGGAAACAAAGCAATTGGTTTAATTAATATGGGTGAAGCATATGGAACTTTGATTAAAAAGGGAATTGAAGTACAACATGTTTACGCTGATAGTACACAAGCACTTCGTGGTTCTCAATTAATTGTTGCTTCTATCTATCTGGATGGAAAAATCATTAATGACCAAGCAATTCGTTTATTGTCTATTAAATAATTTCACTTACCGTATTGTGGATAATAAATAATGCGGTAAGTTCCCAACACTCCTTTATATACCCGATGAAGATTATTATTCATCGGGTAATACATATTAATAATTAATTCCTAGTTTTTCTTTTAATTCGTGGAACAAAATTTTATTATTATCTTCTAAAACTATATAGTTATGCTCATATTCATCATGGTTTGAAACAATATCGTTTATAATTTTTAGATGATTTGAATTTTCAATAGCTTTAAAAATTATTGTTACAGATTTAAAGGGTCCATGAGCACCTTTTTTTATATTATCGAGTCTAAATAGGTCTTGAACAACAGTAATTTTATATTTAAATTTATTTATAATTCCCGTATTTTTTTCATGATCCTTTAAAGTAATTGAATCGTTTCCTCTTTTAACCGATACCCCATACTTGATTTTATTATCCGATGATAAAAAGGCATAATCAACTTTATTTTCTCTATGATTATATCCGATTTTTGGGACATCACTTTCAATATTATATGGTAAATTTAATTCATCTTTAAAAGCTTTTAAGAACATAGCCACTAATAACTCAGTTAAACCTGTTAGATTATCAGTGTTGCCTTTGTATTCATTACATTTTGTATAAAAACGTTCTTTAATGATGTATAAGTCATTACATGTAATAGTTAGGATATTATTTTTAATTTGCATATATATATCATCAAAAAGCGACTCGATCAATAACGTTTGCATATTAAAGAAACCTCCTTTTTATATAAAATAACAATTTTATAATTCAATAATAAAAGCATATCATTTGATATGCTTTTTGTATTGAATTTTTTTAGCAAATTTATCTTCATATCTGAATGAATGAACAGACCCTCTAACTCTCCAATCAATACCTTCCCGTATACTTTTATGAATCGGAGCGAATGGCAACGTTGACCGATGAACATATTCCTTCATAAATCGAGCGGTGGCTTGGATAGAAGGGAAAGTTTGTTTATATTCGCCATTTTCATACCATTTAATACGAATACCTACAGCACGTTTGTTTTTTATTTTTACGTCCTCAACATTTTCACTTGTTTCTTTTGATTTAAAACTCTCCACAGTTATACCACCTCTTAATTGTATTATTTACCATTAATGTTATATTAATCTAGTTATTTTTCTGCGTAAAGATGTATTAAAAAAAGTTAAAAATAATTTTTCGATTTGGTTTCCACATTTAAATGAACTATATATAATAACTTCGAAATGCAAAACAAAGTATTTGTGAGCTCTTCAAATAGAGCATTTATATAGTTAGGAAATTATCGAGAGGGCGGGTTGATGTAATGTGAAGAATACAATTTTCGGCACTGTAAACGAACAAATTAAAGTAATGAATCGGGAACATTTGGAAGGTGGATTAATTAGAACAACTTTTAAGTATGGAAAATTTACTGTTGTCGGAGTAAGTAATGAACCATCAACAGAAGCTATTAAACGAATGGCTGAAAATATAAGTAGTATTGCTGAAAAATATGTAAATGAAGAATTAGAACAAAATATTGCTTGATTAATATAATTATTCTCTTCTAAATTATTTAAAAATTACCAGCATTTGTTAAAATTATTTATATATTACATGACAAAATGAGGTGTCATAACGTGAAACCAAATATTAAAGAAGTGGCTATTTATTTAAGGAAATCAAGAGATGAGTCTGATGGAAAAGAAGATGTTCTAGCAAAACATGAAAGTTTACTTTTAGAGTATGCAAAAAATCACAATCTTAAATATGAGATTTATAAAGAAATTGGCAGTTCTGAATATATCGATTCAAGACCGAAGATGGTTCGTTTGTTAAGTGATGTTAGCCAAAAACTATATGATGCAGTTTTGGTTGTTGATTTAGACCGTTTATCACGTGGTGACCTCGAAGAGATGGGGCGTATTAGTAGAGTTTTTAGTGATTCTAAAACAATAGTAATAACACCAACTAAAACATATGATTTTAATAATGAAGACCAAGCACTTATTAATAACTTTGAAATGGTATTTGCCAACCATGAGTTTCGTATGATAAGAAAGAGAATGATTCGTGGTAAACAACAAGGTACGAAAGCAGGGAAATGGACAAATGGAAGACCGCCATTTCCATATGTTTATAATCGCTTAACGAAGGAACTTGATGTTGATCCAGATAAAGTGAAAGTTTACGAACTTATGAAAAAGATGTTTTTGGAAGACATGAAAGCAACATATGAAATTGCTTGGAAGTTGAATGAATTAGGATTTAAGACTAACAGGAACAGTTATTGGTATGAAAATACGGTTCGCAGGATATTAAAAAATGAAGTGCATTTAGGAAAAGTTGTATATGGAAAGACTTCCGGAAGTGGTTCAAAGAAAAAGTTGAATGCTAATGGTGTTCAAATAAAAGATAGGTCTGAATGGATTATTGCTGAGGGTTCACATCAACCATTAAAAACTGAGGAAGAGCACCAACGTATATTAGCAATACTTGAATCAAGAAGGTATACACCAAAGGGAACAAGAACAAATGTCCAAGTACTTTCAAAGTTGATATACTGTGGTAAATGTAATAGGGTAATGTCTTTTACTGGAAAGGCTAGTGGTAAGAAATATGTAAAAACTTGTTTGACAACAGATCATTTTGGAAACCGCTGTCATAATAGGTGTCTTAATGTTGAAGTTATTTATGCTCAATTATTTTTGGATTTAGAGGACTATGAACAACAATTACTTAATCATGAACCAAAAGAAAAGCAGGGGGATAGTTCGACACTGCAATTAGCACTACATAATAAACTGGTAGAGTTAGAGCGGTTGGAGAAAGGGATTGAACGTATCAAAGATTTGTTTATTGATGAAATGATTGATAAGTCGGAGATGCAGATGCGAATTGAAAAACAAAAACAATCAATGCAAACGAAGAAAGAAGAAATTCGGTCTATTGAACAATCACTTGCAGTTATAGAGAATGTAATAACAGACGATGACCGGCTACATGCAATTAAGGAGTTTAAGAAAGCATGGAATACGGAAGGTATTAGTAAAAGAGAACTGAATACTCTTGCTAAACAATTGATTGATAGGATTGAATATGTTCGTGAAGGTAATAATGTAAAAATTAATATAAAGTTTTTATAACCTATGTAAACTTTTACATAGGTTTTTTATTTTTTTAAATAAAGATTTCACCAGATTACCTTACACTAATGTAAGGTTTTTGTCATTTGAATCGATGGAAGCTATTTCCGCATTTTACTAATATAAGAACATAGTTAGCAGAAGGGCGGAGAAGTAATATGAACATTAGAGAACTCGCATACCGGAATGTAACGCGAAATAGACGAACATACTCAGCATATTTTTTAAGTAGTGCATTTGCAATTATGGCCTTTTTTGTGTACTCATTTTTTGCGTTTCATCCGGCATTAAGCGCTGGAGAATTGGGACAGTATGTATTCGTAAGTATGTCTTTTGCACAGTCCATTATTTACTTATTTACGTTTTTCTTTATTTTATATTCGATGGGAATGTTTTTAAAAACGAGAAAGCGTGAATTAGGAATTTTAATGATGTTAGGTATGACGAAATATCAATTAAAGCGTCTTATCTTCTTTGAAAATATTATGATTGGGATAGGGGCAATTATTTTTGGAATACTTGCTGGAATGCTGTTTTCCGGAATATTACTATTTGTAGCTCCGATGATATTAAAATTAGATATTACTT
This sequence comes from Bacillus sp. CH140a_4T, assembly GCF_008923725.1. Classification (GTDB taxonomy): domain Bacteria; phylum Bacillota; class Bacilli; order Bacillales; family Bacillaceae_G; genus Bacillus_A. The sequence goes on along the minus strand of NZ_WBPF01000021.1, from coordinate 576,863 downwards.
TAGCTTATTACATACCAATGAAAGCTATTGTTGTAACGAGTATTATGTTTTTCATATTATTTATGATTATTTCATTATTTAGTGCAGGAATGGTTCGTAAAAATAAAATTATGAAATTGTTTAGAGGATCAGCAGAAGCGAAGCCAGAACCGAAAGCATCTATTATTTCTTCTATATTAGCAGTCATATTACTTAGTGCAGGATATGCAGGAGCGCTTCTGTCACATGGCGCAATGGTATTTGTCATGATGATTCCTGTTACAACGGTAGTCATTATTGGTACGTATTTGCTGTACAAGCAGTTAAGTGTCTTTATTATTAGACTATGTAAAAAAAGTAAACGTTTCTATTGGACACAGACAAATATTATTACGCTGTCAGATTTAGCTTACCGTATGAGAGATAACGCAAGAATGTTCTTTATTGTAACCATTATTTCAACTGTTGCATTTTCAGCAATAGGTACACTAGTTGGTTTCACGTCAATGACGAAAGGGATTATGGAGAGACCAATTGCATTTCAGTATCATTCTAAGCAAGGGAATAGTAATGAATCACAGCATTTGAAGATGATTGATGAAGGGTTAAAGAAACATAGTATAGTAGCTTCTAAAACGAATATTTCAACGAAAAAGGCGGAGGAGCAGTCGTTAAGAAATGCCGTTTTTATAAAAGAATCAGACTATAAGAAATATGCGAAGTTAACAGGAGAACCATTTCAAACTGTAGCAATTAAAGAAGCTTTATTTTTATCAGTAGATATACCAGGACCACGGATGAAAGAAAGAAAAGAAATTACTTTACCACATTTGAATGAATCTTTAAAAGTGAAAAAAGTTAATACTTCCTCATTAAGTAAAATATTAAGAGGTAACGTCTATGTAATTTCTAAAGATCAATATGATGCATTACAAGGTGGATTTAAAGAAGAAAAAGATTATGTGTACAAAACAGAAGGAACGAAAGATGAAATTGAGGTTGGTAAAGAACTTACGCATCAGATAAAGTTTTATCAAGAATATTCAATATTTAGTGCGGAAGAGTATGAACAAAATCAAAGTTTACAAATGGCAGGACCAATTTTATTTGTAGGTTTCTTTATTGGTATAGTATTTTTCGTTTGTGCAGGAAGCTTCCTTTACTTCCGTTTGTTTTCTGATTTGGAGGATGATACTCGTTTGTTTGAAATGATTCGAAAAGTAGGTTTAACGAGCGGGGAATTATCGAAAATAGTTACAATCAGGTTGGCACTTTTATTCTTCGTTCCAATAGGTGTTGCAACATTACATGGAGCGGTAGCGTTAACTGCACTGGGACAGATGTTTGAGTACTCACTATTTAAAGAAAATGCGATTGTATTAAGTATTTTCGTAGGAATTCAAGTTGGTTACTTTTTACTGATACGGTCTCGTTATTTAAAACAATTGAAAGAGAGATTGCGCATTCGTTAAATGTGTTTTTTTAACTTGAGTACAAAATTTTCTAAAAAGAGACAAGTATTACCAAAAAGTGATAAAATGGAAAGAGCGAGGTGGAAAAAATAATAGAAAGTAAGGGGGGAGTAATATGAAAGCAACAGGAGTTATTCGAAAAGTAGACGAATTAGGACGAATTGTTATTCCTAAAGAATTACGTGATGTATTGGGAATACAAATCAAATCACCACTTGAAATTTTCGTAGAAGAAGAAAAAGTCATTTTACAAAAATATCAACCTTACAATGCTTGTCAAATAACAGGCGATGTTTCAAATCAAAACATATCATTAGCAAATGGAAACATTACTGTTAGTATAGATGGAGCGAAACATTTAATAAAAGAAATAGAGAAGTTTTTAAATAAGAGTGAGGCTTAGTCTTAATTTAATTTATTTTATTTTAAAATTTCATATCATTCTATAAAAACTATAAAAGGACCATTAAATTGGTCCTTTTATTTTGGTTATTGGTTATACCAATCGGATTTTTGGTGTATAAAAATTACGAGATAAATAAAAGAGTAGTATAAAATTAGTAATCTATATTGAGAAATATTTTTAAGGAAGGAATACGAAACGAATAAAACGAATGTTACATTTAAACGTTTTTAAAAGTGGTCTGAAATGAAAATAATATATTTTCAGGAGGGATTACGATGAATAGTAGTACAGCGAATAAACAAAAAGGTATACAATTGATTCCTTTTACAGTAGATAAGGTGGTTGAACAAGTAAATGAAATTCCACCAGGTGTACAACTCATTCATGCTCCGCAAGTATGGGAGAAGAGTGCAAAAGGAAAAGATATTGTCGTTGCCATATTAGATACAGGGTGTGATGTGAATCATATAGATTTAAAGGATCGTATTATCGGTGGGAAAAATTTCACGAAAGATTACGAAGGGGATCCAAATAATTATTTTGATAATAACGGACACGGTACTCATGTAGCCGGGACAATTGCAGCGACTGAAAATGGTGTCGGTGTTTTAGGAGTCGCACCACTTGCTAAAATGTTAGTATTAAAGGTTTTAGCGGGAGATGGTTCTGGAAGTTATGAGCAAATTATTGAGGCGATTCATTATGCTGTAAATTGGAGAGGGCCTAATAAAGAAAGAGTTAGAGTTATATCAATGTCACTTGGTGGCCCACAGGACGTTCCAGAATTACATGAAGCGATTCAAAATGCGGTAAAGCAAGATGTTCTCGTCGTATGTGCTGCTGGGAATAATGGAGATTGTGATGATAACACGGAGGAACTAGATTTCCCAGGTGCTTACTCCGAAGTAATTGAAGTCGGCGCTGTCAATTTAGAACGGAAAATCGCATGTTTTAGTAATTCAAATCAAGAAATTGATTTAGTGGCGCCAGGTGATGAAATACTATCTACGTATCCCGAGGGAAAATATGCAGTATTAAGTGGAACTTCTATGGCGACACCGCATATCGCTGGAGCACTCGCATTGCTTATTAAGCAGTGTGAGAGAGAATATGGTAGAAAATTATCAGAGCCAGAAATATATGCACAACTTATTAAAAGAACTGTACCTTTAGGATATGAACGTACATCTGAAGGGAATGGATTACTAGATTTATTAAAAGAATAGAAAATACTAAAAACATCTCATATTTTTATGAGATGTTTTTTAGTATGGTTCTGTCGCATATACCATGGAATTTAGTATTTAATTCTTTTTCATGCAACGTATATTAGTATGGTGGTTATCCTATACGTCTGTTCATAAAATTATAAAAGGTACATAGAACTGGCATCGTAACAACACAAACCGCTATAAGGTTATAGGAGGTATATACTGATGATATATCAAGCTATCCAGCAGTTAATTGATTGGGCTATTGAAGTTCAATTAATTGAACAAGAAGATGAAATATATACAAGGAATCAAATCCTTTCCTTAGTTGGTTTAGATGACTTTGTAGTGGAAGCGTCAGCGCCCGCGCCCGCAAAGAAAGCAATTGCGGAGTTATTGGAGGAGTTAATTGAATTTGCTTGTACGCATAAAGTCATTGAAGAAGTAATGTACGAGAAGGAGATTTTAGCAAGTGCAATTATGGATGTTTTTATTTCAAAACCGTCCGTTATCAATTCTCTATTTCATGAAAAATACGAACAAAATCCGAAGGCTGCGACAAATTACTTCTATGAATTAAGTAAAAACAGCAACTATATCCAGATGAAGCAAATTGCCAAAAATATAAATTATAAAGTAAATACGGAATATGGACCCATTGATATTACAATTAATTTATCAAAACCGGAAAAAGAACCGAAACAAATTGCTAGAGAGAGAGTATTGGAAAGTACAAATTATCCAAAATGTTTACTCTGTATTGAGAATGAAGGATATAGAGGCAGAACTGGACATCCAGCACGCTCGAATCATCGTATGATCCGGATGAATCTTACAGATGAAAGCTGGTTTCTACAATATTCTCCGTATATATACTTCAAAGAACACTGTATTGTATTGTCCTCAGAACATCGAGATATGAAAATTGACCGTCAAACATTTTTACGTTTGTTAAAATTTGTAGAAAAATTCCCGCATTATTTCCTTGGGTCCAATGCAGATTTGCCAATTGTAGGAGGGTCTATTCTAACACATGACCACTATCAAGGTGGAAACTATGAATTTGCTATGGCAAATGCATCAAACGACCTAATTTTTGAACTAACTAATTTTCCAGAAATGCAATGTTCTATTATTAAATGGCCTATGTCAGTTATTCGCTTAAGAAGTAAAGACATAGAACAAATAGTAAATGCAGGGGAGTACATATTAGAGAGGTGGAAGGGATATAGTGATCCATCTGTTAATATATTTGCATTTACGAATGATGTTCCGCATAATACGATAACTCCGATTGCTCGCTACCGGAATAGTATGTACGAATTGGATCTTGTTTTGCGGAACAATCGTACAAGTGATGAACATTCGCTAGGTATTTTCCACCCTCATGCGGAAATACAGCATATTAAAAAAGAAAATATCGGTCTAATTGAAGTAATGGGGTTAGCAGTACTTCCTGCGCGTTTAAAAACAGAACTTCAGGAAGTGGAAAAATTCTTACTTAACATTCCAAGTGATATTCCAACGCTTCATATACGATGGGCAGAACAATTAAAAATCAAATATGACAATCGGATACATGAACAAAATGTACAGGAGATAGTAAAAGCAGAATTAGGACAGAAATTTATACAGGCGCTTGAAGATGCTGGTGTTTTTAAGCGAGATGACGAAGGGATATCGGCGTTTAAACGTTTTATTCAGACCTTACATTAGGCATGGATTTAGTAGTTTTAATGATTACAAAATGACCTGATTATTTGATAAGGGGGGTAATAAGATGGGGAAGTGTGAGCATAAGCAACTACAGGAATTGAAACAGATAGGCGGCCTTATATTAATGATGTGTATAAAATGTAATCAAATAATTAAAGTGTCCAAAGGATACAGGACAAAAATAAAGTAAGAAAGAATGAAAAATATATATTCCTAGTGTGTGATGAACAAATTTCCCACTGATTAAAGTTGCATTTTATTAAAAGAATAGCAAAAACTAAAAAACATCTCATATGAATATGGGATGTTTTTTAGTATGGTTCTGTTGCATGTAATACGACGTCTAATAAACCGGGGAATCTAGCATGTAAGTCATCTTCACGAATTGAAATGAAACGTTGTGTTCCTTCAAGGCGTGTATACATAACACCGGATTCACGTAAAACCTTGAAATGGTGAGATAAAGTTGATTTCGCAATGGGAATGTTTAACGCACCACAAGATTGTTCATGTTTCTCTAGTAGCATCGTTACAATTTGTAAACGAATTTGATCGCTAAGTGCATATAAAACAGAAGAGAATTGGATTTCTTCTCGATTTGGATGATAGAGAGTACGCATTTTTTCACCTGCTTGCATAAGTTAATATAGTTTGCACTATAACATATAAAGTGGTATATTTCTATTGTTTGAATATATTCGAACAATAGAAATATAGGGGGAGAAAAAATGAAGTATACAAAATTACAAAAGGCAGGACTACATATTTCAAAGTTGGGGTTAGGAACAAACGCTGTAGGGGGGCATAATTTATATGCTAATGTGAATGAGGAAGAAGGAAAACGATTAATAAAAGAAGCTATCCAGCAAGGGATTACATTTTTTGATACAGCAGATTCATACGGTTTCGGTAGATCAGAGGAATTGGTAGGAGAAGTATTGAAAGGAAGACGCCAAGAATTTGTACTTGCTACAAAAGGTGGAATACAGCCGTTATTAAATGGAGAGGTTTATATTAATAATGAACGAAGCTATTTAAGAAATGCTGTGGAAAATAGCTTAAGAAGATTACAAACTGATTATATTGATTTATATTATTTACATTTTACAAATCCAGAAACAAGTTACATAGATTCAATTGGGGAGCTTACTCGTCTAAAAGAAGAAGGGAAAATTCGTTCAATTGGAATATCTAACGTAAACGTAGAGCAATTAAAAGAAGCGAATCAGCACGGACAGATAGATGTTGTACAATCACCGTATAATATGTTGGATCGTACTGCTGGGGAAGAACTTTTGCCATATTGTATAGAATCAGGTATTTCATTTATTCCATACGGACCTCTTGCCTTTGGGATACTAGGAGGGAAATATACAGAAGATTTTAAATTAAGCGAAGGGGATTGGCGTCAAAGTGTAAATCTATTTGAAGAAAATACATATAAGAGTAGCTTTAAAAAAGTTGAAAAGTTAAAAGGCTTAGCTAAAGAAAAAAATATCGAAGTATCGCATTTAGCTTTAGCGTGGCTATTAAACAAAAAAGGAATTGATACTGTTATTCCTGGTGGGAAACGAGCGGAGCAAATAAGAGAAAGTGTAAGAGCGGTGGAAGTTTCATTGAATGAGAAGATTATGAAAGAGATTGAATCTATTTTAGAAGATTAGTTAAGAAGAGGGGTAATTCCCTCTTTTTCTATAAAAGGAGAAGATTTAAATGAAAAGAATACTAGCTGTATTCTTTTCGATCATGTTTATGATAGGTACAGATACTTTCTTAATTTCACCACTTTTACCGACATTACAACAGGTGTATCATGTTTCAACAGAGCTATCAGGATGGATGGTGAGTTCATATGCTTTAGGATATGCTGGATTTGCGCTTATCGCTGGTCCTATATCAGATGGCTTAAACAGAAAAAAAGTGATGGTAATAGGAATGAGTTTTTTTGCTTTAAGTACGTTTTTATGTGGAATTGCACCGAGTTTTCTATGGATGCTAATGTTTAGGTTTTTAGCAGGGGTCAGTGCAGCCTTTGTATCTCCACAAGTATGGGCATCTATTCCGCTTCTTATAGAGAAAGAGCAAATTGTGAAGGCAATTGGGATTGCAACAGCAGGGCTATCAATCTCTCAAATTTTAGGACTGCCAGTTGGGGCGTATTTGGCAATGATACACTATACAACACCATTCTTCATTATTGGTCTATTATCAGTACTACTTGTCATTCTTATCTATGTAGTATTACCAGAAATACAACCGGTTCATATAGGTGGAAGTAAAACAAACATCTTAAAGCGTTATAAACAATTACTTACTGATTCAAAGGTTTCACTTTCTTATGTTGCATATTTTGTTTTTCAAACGGGTAATTTTGCAGCATTTTCATTCTTTGGCGTATGGCTTTCCATTCAATTTGGCTTACAAGTTCATGAAATAGGAACAGCTATGCTCGTATTAGGATTAGGAAATTTAACAGGGAATATTTTTGGCCCTAGAATCGTAAATAAAATTGGCTATAACCTTTCTTTTTATGGTGGAATTGTATTTACAGCAGTGTTATATGTATTACTTCCTCATGTAAAGAACATTATATTGGTGGAGTTATTGTTCTTTGTTTTGTTTTTTGTGACAGGAATTTTGTTTGTATTAATGATGAGGAACTTACAAAATATGTCTAGTGTAGCAAGAGGGACAGGAGCCGCACTTGCAAATGCTTCTATGTATATTGGTCAAATGATTGGAGCGGCAACAGCAGGACTGTTATTTGTAGCATCTCACAATTTTATACTTATAGGTAGTTTTACTGCGTTACTATATGTAGTGGCTTTATTTCTGTTTAGAAGAAGTGAAAAGCTTAATGAAGATCATGAGACAGGAATTGCATCATGAAGCTTATATTAATAAAAAAAGGGATTTATCTATTATTTGAGGTGACATCGAATAAAACGAGTGCAAGAAGTGCGGTTAGTCTATCAATGAAAATAGCACTTAGAAACCACATATGAAATCAATATTAGTAGAGTAATAATACATGAAGGGATCTTTGAGTGCAGAGAGTAAAGAAAGTAGATAAGTAATATAAAGGTAATGTAACAAAGTTATATGGAATCCAAAAATAAAAAATCCCTACATAGATAGGGATTTATATATCGGCATATAGTTCCTTGGAAAAGGATATACTTAGTTTAACATATTGGAGTACTTATATTTGTGAAATAGATGTGAAATAGATGTGAAAAAATACCGTAATAAAAAGCACTGTTTTAGCTAATTGAACTAAAACAGTGCTTTTTTCTTTGATTGAACAGTTGCTGCATTTTCATCATGTATGCCTGCATCTTTAATAATTCGTTGTTTTGCTTTATTTAATAGATGGTTTACTGCTTCACCAAAATAGTTAGCTTCGCTTTTTGTGCGGGCTTCTCGTAAACATTTATAGTTTTCTAGCAGTTCCTCTTTTTCAGTGTTTGTTAAGAAATCTTCTATTTTCTTTTTTGTCATACGAAACACCCTTTCTTCTGACAAACGACGCAATAGAAAATATTTATTGTTTATTATAGCAATAATTTTTAAAGAAAAGTATAGACTAACGTCGTAATAATTTGTCAATTTCTTGAATCTTCTCATCAGCTTTCCCAATTTGTGTATTTTTAGCCTGCTCACCACCAAGCGCTTGGTGCAGTAAGAAAGTCTGACCGGAAATAGCAGTCACAATGGATACTTTAATAATTTCTTTTATTAAGGTGACATCGAATAAAACGAGTCCAAGAAGTGCAGCTAGACTACCAGTAAAAATATCAGTCAAAAACCCCAAGTGAAAAAAAGTTTTCAAACGGCGTGGAAGCAATAACTTGCCTTGGTTATTGATTAGATGGGAAACGAAACCAGTAATGCCACCAACGAGAACAGCAGTTAGCCATTGATACATTTCCATCGAATCCACTCCTTTTAGTGAATAAGATTCGATTATTTTATATTGATTCCTTTTAATATTTCATAGAAGCATATTGAGAAAGTTTGTTTGGGTTTATTACGTATTCAATTTAATTATAACAGAAAAATCTGATATATATGAGTCTATTATATGAAGCGGTTATTCCTTAATATGAATGTAGAAAGGGGTGCGTGATATGAATATAGATTATCGAATAAGAAGTGTAGATGGTTATACAAAAAATATAGGGGAATTAGTAAGCATGCTAGAGCGTACGAGGGCTGTAACATTACAGGAAATAAAAGATTTATCAGTTGAGCAATTAGATTTAATTATGCCGAGTGGAGGGAATTCCATCGGAGTGTTACTAAAGCATATAGCAGCTATAGAAAAAGCCCATCAACTTATTTCATTTCAAGAGCGCGACTTTACAAAAGAAGAATTAGAAATATGGGAAGACGCACTGTATTTAGGGGAAGCGGGGAGAACAATCCGTGGTCATGAAATACAGTATTATGTACAACTTCTACAAAGTGTTCGAGAAGAATCTCTGAAGTATTTGAATGAACAAGATGATAAATGGCTTATGTCAGAAAGAAAGTGGCCTAACGGTGTAGCGTATAACCAGCATTATCTGTGGTTTCATGTGCTAGAAGATGAGGTTAGTCACCGTGGACAAATTAGAATGATGAAAAATAAAATATTTGAAAATTGCGTTAAATAAGGTAGCTTTTTAAATAAATATTCCATATAATGAGAGTAATTAAAATGAGAACGGAGTGATGTATTATGGCGAAGATAACGTATATGAATAATAAACCAAATACAAAGGTGGATGGAAAGGGCGAGACTGTATAAGTGAGCGCACGATCCTTCCGCTTAGCTCAAACTAGGGAGGATATTAATTTGAATCAAAATATTTTAAAATCATTCGGCTGGGATTCTTTTTTTGAAGAACAAGCTGTAGAGAACTTTGAAGTAGGACGTATTTTACTTGAGCATAAGCATATATATCGGATTGTTTGTAATGATGGTGAATATATGGCAGAGCTGTCTGGAAAGTTTCGGCATGAAGCAGTAACGAAGGGAGATTATCCAGCTGTTGGTGATTGGGTGCATATAAAGAAAATAGAGAATGAAAAGAAAGCTATCATTCATCGTATTTTTCCGAGAAGAAGCTCTTTTTCTAGACAAGAGGCTGGTACTCGAACGGAAGAACAAGTAATAGCAGCAAATGTAGATTATCTATTTTTAGTGAATGCACTTAACCATGATTTTAACGTAAGAAGAATGGAACGTTATTTACTATTAGCGTATGAAAGCGGTGCAATGCCTGTTATTGTTTTAACAAAGAGTAGCTTATGTGAAGACGTGGAACAGAAAATTGTTGAAACGGAAGCTGTGGCAATTGGTGTTCCGATCTTCGTCGTTGATAGTTTAGAACATACTGGTATTGAATCGTTGCAGCAATTTGTTTCTTCAGGAAAAACAATTGCTCTAGTCGGATCATCCGGGGTTGGAAAATCGACTTTGCTAAATGCACTTATAGGAATTGAAGTAGCAAAAACGGGAGATATTCGTGAGGAAGATAGTAAAGGAAGGCATACGACAACTCATCGTGAATTGTTCCGATTACCGAATGGTAGTTTAGTTATTGATACTCCGGGTATGAGGGAACTGCAGCTTTGGGAAGGAATCGATGCAATTCAAACAACATTTTCTGATATTGAAGAATTAGCAAAAACGTGCCGTTTTAGGGACTGTAAGCATGAAAATGAGCCAGGGTGCGCAGTGCATCATGCAATTGATAACGGACTTATTACGATAAATCGTTTGCAAAGCTATAAAAAATTACAAAGAGAACTGGCATATTTTATGAGAAAACAAGATGCTATTCTTGCAAGGGCAGAGCGTGATAAGTGGAAAAAGATTTCTAAACAGCATAAAAAAATGTGAAAAACCAAAGGGTGGTTCCCTTTGGTTTTTTGCATTTGTAAATTTTATAATAATATTATTCATATATATGGACAAAGAGAATTTAATTGTTTAAACTTTACAAAGTATTCATCATAATAGGTTATGAAAATAATAATTAGGGAATGGGAAATATTTATAATTCACAAGATTTAATTTTTGAAATTGAAAAGCAGGAGGTTTGTAATGGGTAGACTATTAAATTGGTTTCGTGATATGAAAGTAGCGAAAAAACTACTAATTTCATTTTTTGTCATTTTAATTGCGGCTGTCTCTATTATCGGAGGCATGTCTTATCAAACAGCTAAAAAGAATTTTGAATCACAAATTACGAGTAGTGCTCACGACAATATAAAAATATTAGATAATTTAATTAATCAAATGATTGAGGCGAAATTTAATGATGTAAATAATTTTGCACGTGTGATTCAAGGTAATATGTATCAAGGGGATAATCAAGATGAATTAAGAAAAATGTTATCTCAATATATCAATTTGAATAAAGATGTTGAACAAGTCTATGTTGCTGGGAATGATAAGAAATTTGTGCAAGAACCAAATATACAAATGGCAGCAGACTATGATCCAACAGAACGTTCTTGGTATAAAGATGCAGTGGCAAAACAAGGTGGTATTGTCATTACTGAGCCGTATAAGGCGAAGGGAAATGGACATATTGTCGTAACAATTGCAAAACAAGCAGAAGATAAAAACGGTGTTGTAGCAATAGATTTAAGTTTAGATAATTTATTAAAAACAACAAAGTTAATCAATATCGGTAAAAAAGGATATGCTTTCATTTTAGATGGGAAACAAAAAATAATTGCACATCCTCAAGAAAAATCAGGGGAAAAAGCAGCTGATTCTTGGGCGAAGAAAATTTATGAAGATAATCACGGTGCTTTTTCATATATGTATGATGGCAGCGAAAAACAAATGGTATTTGCTACAAATGTAAAAACAGGTTGGAAAATTGGTGGAACGATGTACTCAAATGAAATAATTGAAGCTGCGCAGCCTGTATTTTATAATATGTTAATTGTTATGTTTATTTCATTAGTTATAGGTGGGGCGCTTATTTATTTTGTGACACTTTCTATAACGAAGCCATTAAAGAGATTAGTTACCACTTCCAAAGAAATAAGTGAGGGAGATTTAACGCAAACAATCGAGATTCATTCTAATGATGAAATTGGTCAACTTGCAAAAGGGTTTAATGAGATGACAGATGCATTGCGAACGTTAATAGGAAGAATTAATACTTCGGCTGGACATGTTGCAGCAGCATCAGAAGAGCTAACGGCAAGTGTAAGACAAGCGAGTGAAGCGACTGAGCAAATTACAATGGCAATGGATGAAATATCGAGCGGGGCAACAACACAAACGACAAGTGTAGAAAATGGTGCAATGTTACTATTTGATGTAACAGAAGGAATTCAGCATGTAGCAAATAGTTCATCATCAATTAGTACCGCTTCTGCTCATACGCGTGAAAAAGCAGAAAATGGCGGAAAACTAGTCGGAAAAACTGTAAATCAAATGCAATCTATTGCAGAATCTGTTTCACAATCAGATGAAGTTATACAGTTACTAAATAATAAATCAAAACAAATTGGTGACATACTAGAAGTAATTCAAAATATTGCAGATCAAACAAACCTTCTAGCTTTGAATGCCGCAATTGAAGCTGCAAGAGCGGGAGAGCACGGAAGAGGGTTTGCAATTGTTGCAGATGAAGTACGTAAATTGGCAGAGAAGTCTAGCATATCTTCTAATGAAATTAGTAAGTTAATATGTGAAATACAAGATGACATGAGTAAGACGGTAAAATCTATGGGGCATGTAAATGAAGAAGTTCAATCTGGACTTGTGATTGCGAATGAAACGAAGCAAAACTTCACTGAGATTTTACAATCTACAAATGAAATTGCCGATCAAATTAAAACGATGGTTGAAACGGCTAATGGGATGTCAAAAGGTGCAAATGAAGTATCTATTTCAGTAGGACAAATTGCAATGACAGCACAGAATAATGCGACGAGTACTCAAAACGTTGCAGCATCAGCAGAAGAACAACTAGCGTCCATTGAGGAGATTAGTTCTGCGGCTGGTACATTATCTCAAATGGCTGAAGAGTTACAAGGGTTAATTGAAAGATTTAAAGTTTAACATAGGACAGACTATCTCTAAAACAGCAGTAAGCTATTGGAGTAGTCTGTTTTTATTATGTAAAATTAAATGGGATAGAGAGTATTTTTATGATATTAAAGGTATATTTTGTATAATATTTGTCGAAAAATAGAGGTATTTGTTAACTTTGTGTATAATTAGAATCATATAGAACACAAATAAAGGAGATTACTATGGGAGTTTATTGGGGGACCAAAAGACATTCTTGGCTTAGTTATGTCTCATTTTGGTTAAGTATTTCATTTTTTATTGTTTTTCTAATTGAAGTGTTTATTTTAAAAACACTTTCGAATAGTTCGGTGCAAATTGTTAAATATTTTTATTTTATACTTGTACCAGTAAACATCTTTCTTAGTTTAAAGTTACTTTTTAAGAAAGATGAAAAGAAAGCATTACCTATTTTTAGTTTCATTGTATCATTATTATTTACAATTTTAATACTAGTATTAGCGTTAGCAGCTACTGGGAAATTCTTTTAAGGAGAGTGATATAAGTCACTCTTCTTTTTTGTTGTTGTAAGGAAATACTAAGTGAAAGATGGACAAAGAGTGCATTTCATTAAGTTAGATATGATTTCAAAACTTTAGAAGAATATTAAAAAATGAAATAAGAGAAAATTCATATAGTAATGAAGAGAATCAGGTGTTATATATGCAGTTATGAAGCAAATGAATACGGTAAAAACGGTGATATATGGTACAATACATATGGATAGTGATAGAGATAAAGGGTATATAAAATACCCATCGTTTTTTAGTAAGAGAGGGGTTATCTTATGCTATACGAGGATTTGATGACAATATTTCAAACAGCTCCGAAAGAAGAAGATAGAGGTGGCTGGAAATATATAATCCAGAAACGAAATGATAAATATGAAATTGTTGATGAACTGTTAAAAAATCAAATGAGTGTTGAATTGTATTTTAATGAATATGATGAGGTGAAAATCACTTTATATAAAGATGGAATGCCTATTTCTACTATGCAAAGAATTACGATTTCAAAGGTTGAATTAGATGAAGAGGAAGAAGGAATTCAATTCGTTTTAGAACGTATGCCTAGTCGGATGATTCGCTTACAACTAAAGCCATATTTAGCACTCGAAATGGGGCCGTACTGGGAAGTATGTAATGATTGTGAATAAACATAAAAGAAGCATCCAATAAACATGGATGCTTCTTTTATGTTTTTTGAAGTCGTTTAAAAGCAATAATCGGAAGTAAAATGATGCTGACCCACCCGATTATAGGATATAGAATGTGGAGTAATTCACTGTAGCCAACGTAACTAAAGCAATAACTTATTAGTAAAATAAAGAAAATAATATTGTTATTTTTCCATCCGGTGATGGATTGCATTTGTTTCGTCATTCCGAACACATTGCCAACTAAAGTTGTGAACACTTCACCGAAAATGATAAGAACGAAGAAAAAGTGAAAAGTTGCATTGAATTTTCTTATGACTTCAGCCATTGGGATATTATATTGATAAAATTGATCGACTGATAAGATAGCTAAATGGCTACACAATAAAATTAAAGAAAGTCCTGCACCACCTAAAATACCGCCCCATAAAATGGCCTTTCGATCTTTTACTTCACTGGCTAACGGAACGAGAACGCTTTGGGCGAGAGAAAGATTTAAGGCGACATATGTAATGGGACTAGTAATCCACTTCATATTCCATCTTTCTGCAGGAATAGTGTTACTAATAGGAGTTGTACCGTGAAAAAAAGTTGTAATAGCAAGTCCGATAATAAAAATCATCATAATAGGTACGACAAGTGTATTTACTTCAAAAACACCTTGTAATCCGCGACTACCTATAATGAGACAGGCGATCACTGTAATGAAAATACCAAGTTGTCTTGGTAAACGAAGTTGCTCTTCGAATACCGCCCCAGCTCCTGATAACATAACGCTCGTTACACCAAATAATACGAGTAATAATAGTGTATTTACAACATTTCCAAATACATCCCCAAATAAATATTTGTTAAATTCTTGTGCTGAAAATGCACCGATTTGTGATGAAAGTAACATCATCTTTGTGCCAAGCCAAATAAAAAAAAATCCGCTTACACATATGCCAATCGTTCCATATATTCCGTTCACTGTAAAAAATTCAACAATTTCTCGTCCAGTAGCAAATCCAGCTCCAACAACTGTTCCAATATAAGTAGCAGCGACTTTCTTTGCTACTTGCCATTGTTGATTGTCCATGTTATCCCTCTTTCTACTACGATGAGCTTGATTTACTATTATGCATATGTATGAGCTTGGACAATTAGACGTATGAAGTGTTTGAAAACATACATGAATGAAAAGATATTAGGGAAGTATTAAAGGTGTTAAAACTTTGTTACATATGAGCCGATCGTTCCAAAGGATAGGAAATGTATGGTAACATGTAACTAGGTTATTAAAAGATAAACATTATGAAATGATAAGAGGAGTGGATTGTATGAGTACGAAAACAAATGTTGTTGAAGTATTAAACAAGCAGGTAGCAAACTGGAATGTGTTATATGTGAAACTACATAATTATCATTGGTATGTGACAGGACCACACTTCTTTACATTACATGAGAAATTTGAAGAGTTTTACAATGAAGCTGGAACGTATATCGATGAATTAGCAGAACGTATTTTAGCGTTGGAAGGTAAGCCATTAGCGACAATGAAAGAATATCTTGCAACATCTAGTGTGAGTGAAGGGACAAGCAAGGAATCAGCAGAAGAAATGGTACAAACATTAGTGAATGATTACTCTGCGCTTATTCAAGAATTAAAAGAAGGCATGGAAGTTGCTGGTGAAGCTGGCGATGAAACATCAGCGGACATGTTATTAGCGATTCATACAACATTAGAACAACATGTATGGATGCTAAGTGCTTTCTTAAAATAAATATAAGTATATAAAGAAAAAAGTCATTGAAAAATTCTTTCAATGGCTTTTTTTGTAATTTTTCAGTTTTCTTTTATGCTATAATATAGTAAAAAGGAGGCGATGCGATGTTTCGCTTTTTCAGAACCGGAAAAGAAGAGCGTGAAATTACGAAAGATGAATTAGAACAAGCGATGGCTAAGTTTCTAGAAACGAATGCTAATATCGTTTATACAGTATTAGTAAATGATGATTATACAGTAAATTATGATTTGTTAAAGCCGTATTTATCTGTATTTCCAACAAATAGTTTCCTTATTACGAAGGAAACGCTTGAGGTATTTGAACATACAGAAGAAAATCTAAACCTAGTTAAAGAAATTGATATCGTACAAAAAGCAGTAGATCAGTACGTAACAGAAAAAGAAATGTTTCCAATTGTTGAAGGTAGTGAAGAGCGTCTTATATGCGGGATGAAATTAGGGCCGTATTTAAATCGTATATTAAAAAGAAACTTATATATTTCAGAAAAACATTATTTAGTTTCAAGTAAACCAGACAGAAAAAAACAAAAGAGTGGATAGATGTATGGAAAACAACAATAAATATATTGTTGTCTTTTTTTGTTTGTAAAAAAATGATTTTTCAGTCTATTAAACTTTATACTAAACTTATTGGAAGAAGAGGAGTAATGATTAAGTATTGTTAGCGTAAGTTATATACAGTGATTACAGAATGGCATAAAGGATTGAGAAATAAATATTATAAAAGATTACGGGGGAATGGGTGTATGAAAAATAGTATGACTTACATTCAATTATTAAATGAAACATTACATTGTTACGCAAATGAAGGAAGTTTGGAAGCGTACACCTATATAATGGAACATGCGAAAAGCATAGTGGGAAATGAGGCGCAAATATATAATTTCAAATATGCACTAGCGGGTGCAGCAGGACTTGAAGAAGAAGCGTTGCAATTAATGAAGGAAGCCATTATAGAAAAGGGTTTTTGGTATGGAAATGAGTATTTGATTTCCGACGACGATTTAAAACCACTACATAAATTTGAAGAGTTTCATAAAATGGTTCAATTATGTAAAGAGAGGGAAGAATTAGCAAAGAAAACAGAACGAGCAGACGTGAAATATATAGAAGGTAAGAAAAAAGAAAAACTATTGATTGCAATGCACGGAGATCAAGAAAATATAGGAATAGTAGAACCATATTGGAAATCTGTGTTGGATCAAGATTATACGTTAGCTATACCACAGTCTTCGCAAGTTCAGTTTTCAGGTGGGTTTGTTTGGGATGATATACATAGAGGGAAAGAAGAATTAAAAGAGCATTACGTTAATTTTAAAGAAAATCATACAGTAGAAAGTGTAATAGTTGGTGGTTTTTCTGCTGGTGCAAGAGTAGCTTTGTATACGATTTTACAAAAAGATATAGATGTAGATGGTTTTATTTTTATCGCGCCGTGGCTTCCAGAGATTGAAGAATGGAATGAGTTATTGGAAGTGCTACAAGATAAACATATAAAGGGATATATAGTGTGCGGGGATCAAGATGAAGATTGTTTTGAATGTACGCAGCAATTTGTACAATTATTGAGAGATAAAAATATAGAACATGAGTATAAAGTTGTGCCTAATTTAAATCATGATTATCCTGAGGGATTTGAAGAGCTATTAAAAGAAGCTATTAATTATATAGAAGCCAAAAGTAATAAGTAGTAAGAAAGGGAGATGCATCGTAATGGATGTATCTCCCTTTTATCATTATAAGTGAAAAGCATTTGCTAGTAAGCGATAAGACTTTAATTTATCTTCAAATCGATGAGTAATTGTGACAATCATAAATTCATCAGTATTATACGCTTTGCTTAAGTTTACGATTTGTTCTTTCACAGAAGATGGATCACCGACGATCATACGTTGACGATTTTCTTTTATACGGAATAAATCATAAGCGCTGTATGAATAATTTTGTGCAGTTTCGATAGAAGGAGTACCAGTTGTACGCTTTCCTTGTTCTAGTAATAAAATTGATAAATCTAAACTAGAAGCAATTTTTTCCGCCTCTTCATTTGTTTCTCCGCAAATAACAAAAATAGAGACGATTGATTTTGGTTTATCTCCTAAATAGGAAGGTTGGAATTGTTCCTGATAAGCCTTCATTACTTCAGGGCCACCGTATCCGTTAATGAACTGTGCGAATGCAAAAGAAGCACCTTGTTTTGCGGCAATCATCGCACTCTCTCCGCTAGAACCGAGCATCCACATCTCAGGAGATGTTGGAATGACAGGGGTAGCCTTTAAATTTGCGTAATGATGGTTTTCTGGTACTTGATCATGTAAGTACATTGCAACATCTGCAATTTGCTCTGGGTATTGATCAAGTGAGACCATTTTTCCTTCTTGTAGTGCGCGAGTTGCAATTGGCATACCACCAGGTGCTCTTCCGACACCGAGGTCAATACGATTTGGATAAAGCGCTTCTAAAACGCGGAAATTCTCAGCAACTTTATATGGGCTATAGTGAGGTAACATTACACCACCCGAACCAACTCTCATACGCTCCGTTTTTGCTGCAATATGAGAAATAAGTATTTCTGGACTTGAACCAGCAAGGCTGACAGAATTGTGATGCTCTGATACCCAAAAGCGTGTATATCCGAGTTTTTCAACCTCTTGTGCAAGTGTAACTGTATGTGCAAAAGCTTGTGCTGCTGTACTACCATCTGAAATAGGGGATTGGTCTAACACACTTAATTTGATCATAGAATATACCTCTCAATCTTAATGTACATCCTATTATATATTTACTTACGAAAAATGCGTAATAAAATGCTCAAAATTAAAAACGGATAAACCACCTATCTATATTTAACGAGAAAAGCCTCGTTCATAATGATTCATTTCCACTAAATTTAAAATATAATCGTAGTTATCAATTTCAAGTTTTAGTTGTTCAAGCTCTTTTTTAGAAAGGTGCATACTACTAAGTTTATTGCATAGTTGTTGTTTCTTTTCTTCTAAATACTTCTTTGTAGCGTGGTAGTCGTAAATTTGTTTCATTTTCAACCACTCCTTCTTTGCTGTTGCTATATTATACGAAGTGTGAAGAGTTGTGAAAGCTAACTCTTATGTACTTTTAGTGAATATTCCGCTCGTTATGTTGTTATGTTTATGGGAATTTATGAATAAAATGCACTAAACCACTAATGCCCATTTTATCCCGCATTAACTGTCCATAAAAGCCCGATTGGTTCAACTAATAATCAGTGGGGGAAGAGCCCCTCACTGATTATAGTTTCACTTTATGAAGTAAGGGGTGGAATTGTGCAGAAAGATATAATGTATAACACTGAGATGGACGAAACGTTAAAAGTTATAAATAAAGGGTTAAAGAAGACGACTCGTTCGAAGCAAATTATTGTAGTAGGAGCCGGTATGGCTGGATTAGTTTCGGCATCTTTATTAAAGGCTGCAGGACATGATGTGAAGATTTTTGAAGCAAATAACCGGGTAGGTGGCCGCATAGAGACGGTTAGAATGGAAGATACCGGGTTGTACTTAGATGTTGGGGCAATGAGAATTCCGTATTCGCACACATTAACGATGGCATATATAAGAAAATTTGGGCTACAGGTAAGCCCTTTTATTAATAGGAATGAGACGGATATTATTTACGTAAATGGCCGGAAAACGACATTAAAACAATATGAAAAAGACCCAAGTATATTAAAGTATCCTGTGGAAATGAATGAAGTCGGGAAGACGTCTGAGGAGCTATTATTGTTAGCGGTACAGCCAATTATAAATTTTATAAAAAAGAATCCAGAGAAAAATTGGGATATTGTAGTAAAGGATTTTGGGAGATACTCTACAGGACAATTTTTAAAGTATCATCCTTATCAATATCATACGTATTTCTCGCCGGTAACAATAGAGATGATCGGTGTTCTATTAGATTTAGAAGGTTTTTTGGAAAGGTCATTTGTTGAGACGTTACGCTTTTTATACATTATGCAGGAGGAGAGTGGATTTTGTGAAATAGTAGGCGGAAATGATAGATTACCAAAGTCTTTCTTACCACAATTAGAAGAAAATATTATATATAATCAAAAATTAATGAAGCTACATCAACACGATAACGGTGTGACAGCTTTCTATCGAGACGAGGAAACTTTTGAGTATAGTAGTATTACAGGGGATGTAGTTATTATTACAATTCCATTTTCGACAATGCGCTTTGTGGAAGTAGATCCATTTGATTCGATATCTCATGAAAAATGGAAAGCAATTCGTGAATTGCATTATATGCCAGCGACGAAAATAGGAATTCAATTTAAAAGCCGATTTTGGGAAGAACAAGGGCAATTAGGTGGCAGGATTATAACAGATTTGCCAATTCGTTACGCTTATTATCCAAGTCATGGAATTGGAGAGAAAGGACCTGCTATGATGTTAGGAAGTTATACATGGTCTTATGATGCGTTGTTATGGGATGGCTTATCAAAAGGTGATCGTATCTATTACACACTACAGAACTTAGCGACAATATTAGGTGGCCAAGTATATGATGAGTTCTTGTCTGGCATATCAAAAAGTTGGACATTGGATCCATATGCACTTGGAGGTTTTGCGCTATTTCAGGCAGGACAAGAATCTGAACTACAACCAGCCATTATAAAACCAGAGGGGAGACTATACTTTGCTGGAGATCATACAACGTTATATCACGGATGGATACAAGGAGCAATTGAATCTGGAGTTCGTGTTGCTGTAGAGGTAAATGATTAAAATGTGTAAAATTCAGAAATTTCTTTACTGTATAACTTGAGATGGATATTATTATATATAAAAGAAATATAGGGAGTGGTGAGAGTGAATCCGTTATTATTCGATTTTCCTTCTGAATTTTATACTGAAAGGCTATTTATTCGAATGCCGAAACCAGGTGACGGTAAATTTGTATATGATGCAATTCAAGCTTCTATGAAAGAATTAAAACCATGGATGGCTTTTGCACAAAAAGAGCAAACAGAGGAAGAAGTAGAAGTGAGCATTAGAAAATCGCATATTCAATTTTTGCAGCGTGAGGATTTAAGATTACTAGTTTTTTCGAAAGAAACAGGTGAATTTATTGCATCAGCTGGATTACATCGTATTAATTGGGATATACCTCAATTTGAAATTGGGTATTGGATTGATTCGAGATTTAGTGGAAAGGGTTATATGGTAGAGGCTGCGAAAGGTATAACGGAGTTCGCTTTCACTGAACTGAAAGCAAATCGCGTAGAAATTCGTTGTGATTCTTTAAATAAGAAGAGTAGAGCGATACCTGAGAAATTAGGCTTTAAGTTAGAAGGTACGTTAGAAAGTGCAAGTGTTGCAGTAGATGGAAATGGATTAAGGGATATGTGTGTATTTGCCATGACTAGAAATACATATGAAAAAGAAGAGCTGTAAAGGAACGGCTCTTCTTTTTGTACATTATGGTACAGGGTGTCCATTAGAGCTTTCGAAAATTGTAAACCATTGTTGACGGTCTAAGTTAACTTTTGTAGCAAGAGCCGCCGTTTTAACACGATCTAATTTACCAGAGCCAACGATTGGCATCATGTTAGCTGGATGAGTAAGCAACCATGCATACATAACCGTATCTATGCTAGTAATATCTAGATCTGTAGCAACCTTTTGTAACGTTTCACGTACACTTACGGCACGTTCTGATTGACCAGTAAAGATTTCTCCGCCAGCAAGAGGTGACCAAATCATAGGATTGATTCGTTTTTCTTGGCATAAATCAATTGTCCCTTTTTCGAAATGCTCAAGCTGCATCGCCGATACTTCAATTTGATTTGTAATGAGCGGGAAATCTAAATAGGAACTTAACATATTAAACTGTGAAGGTAAAAAGTTAGATACACCGAAGTGACGGACTTTTCCTTCTTGCTTTAAGCGTGAGAACGCTTCTGCTACTTCATTTGGATCCATATATGGATCAGGGCGATGAATGAGCAATACATCAATATAATCTGTATGTAAGTTTTGTAATGATTTCTCCGCGCTTTTAATAATATGTTCAGCACTCGTATTGTAGTGCGCAACATATCGCTCTGGAAATTTAGCTGATGGGGGAGCGATTCCACATTTTGTGACAATTTGCATGTTTTCGCGTAAGGAAGGCTTGAGTTGTAATGCTTCTCCGAACAGCCCTTCACACGTATAACCGCCATAAATATCAGCGTGATCGAAAGTAGTAATCCCCATATCCATACAAGCTTCCATAAAAGAAAGTAACTCTTGCTTTGTCATATTCCATTCTGCTAAACGCCAAAAACCTTGAATAATACGAGAAAATTCTAGTGTTTCGGTCATTTGAACTCGTTCCATTATATGTACCCCCTTGATGAATGAATAATATTTTGAAAAGGCTTTCTTACTACATATTATTATATAGTTACAGGTTCAGACATACAATAAATATGTTTTGCTACAAAAACGATTTTCTCTATATGCTATAATGTAAAAACATATAGCTATAAGGAGATGTAGGGAATGATTCCAGTAACAATATTAACTGGTTTTCTTGGATCAGGGAAAACGACATTATTAAATCGTATTTTATCAGAGAATCACGGTCAGAAATTAGCAGTGATTGTAAATGAAATAGGGAAAATTGGTATTGATAATCAACTGATTATGAATGTCGAAGAAGAGATTATGGAGATGACGAATGGATGTTTATGTTGTACTGTACGTGAAGATTTACTCGTCGCTTTAAAACAATTACTGGACGTAAAAGCAGAAGGGAAAATGGACTTTGATGGATTAGTAATTGAAACGACGGGTCTTGCAAATCCAGGTCCAATTATTCAAACATTCTTTTTAGATCCTGTTATTCAATCCGCATACCAAATTAACGGTGTTGTAACAGTAGTAGATAGTTATCATATACATAAACATTTTGAAAAAGGACTAGAAGCAAAAGAGCAAATTGCGTTTGCTGATGTTGTTTTAGTAAATAAACTAGATTTAATTGAAGAAAGTGAGAAAGAAAATCTCTTACATGAACTGCAAGGAATTAATCCGACTGCAAAGTTAATCGAGGCTACTAACTGTGATGTGGATATTCCATCGTTACTACAAATTCAAACGTTTAAAACGAAAGATACGTTACAAATTTATCCTCATACAGAGCATAATCATCTAGAAGGTGTAAAATCGTTTGTACTACGTGAAGAACGTCCGTTAGATTTACAAAAACTAAATGAATGGATGTCAGCTGTCGTTCAAGAACTAGGTGAATATTTATATCGCTACAAAGGAATTTTATCGATTGATGGAGTAGATAAACGTATTGTTTTCCAGGGTGTACATACACTGTTTGCTGCATCATACGATAGAGAGTGGCAAGAGGGCGAAGAACGAGTAAGTGAAGTCGTGTTTATCGGAAAAGATATTAATAAAGAATGGTTCCAAGAACATTTTGAGGAGTGTGTGAAATAAGTCTGCATATATTGCAGGCTTATTTTTTGGAATTAATTAAGTACTTTATGGAAAAATGATAGATTGCAAAAAACGAAGGATAATAAAAAGCCTGTTTTCACAGGCTTGTATGTTCATCTAATAGTAACTCCATTACAACACCTACAACTGGACCTTCGTCATCAATATCGCCATTTAAGCGGAAGCCAAATGACTTGTATAATCCCATTGCGAGTTTGTTGTCTGGATGTAAACTTAAATAAATTATTTTACATTCAAATTTATCTTGTAAGAATTGAATGAGTATACGAAGGAAACGTTTTGCGTATCCTTTTCCTTGATATTGTTGGTCAATCATAAAGCGATCTAACCATACGCTTTTACGTTTTTCCCAATACCATCCGTACATTGCATATCCTACAAGTGTTTCTCCATCATATAAACCTACTGACGTTCCGTTTCCCTCATATAATGATTCTGCTAGAGAAAACGCATTGCTTTCAATAAATTGCTGCTGGTCTTTTGCGACGTTTAAAGCAGCTACCGAACGCCAATTTTTTTCTGTTACTTCACAAATGTGAAGAGTCATAATTCCAACTCACCTTCTAAATTAATATAGCTTAAAAGCTAATATGGATAATTTTACTTGTTATTTTGGTCAAGTCAAGTAAGAAAAAATAAAAAAAGAAGCTGAATGAATCGTTCAGCTTCTTTCAAAAATTGATTAGTTAGTAGCTTCTTTCAATGTGTTTACGTTTTCTTCCATTAAAGTGAAGTAATCTTTATTGCTCTTCGCATCATCTTCAGAAATAGTAGCAAGATGATTTAAGCGTAAAACCTTTGTACCCGTTTCTTTTTGAATGACAGATGCTACTTTTGGAGTAGAGAAAGTTTCAAATAAAATATATTGTAGATTATGTTCTTTTACTGTTTTTGTAATGTCAGCAAGCTGTTTTTGAGATGGTTCATCAGAAGCTGAAATACCCGCGATAGCAATTTGTTTTAGGCCATAGCGTTGTTCCCAGTATCCATAAGCCGCATGAGAAACTAAAATATCTTTCGTTTTTGCATTCGCAACAGCTGCTTTAAATTGATCATCTAAATCAGTAAATTTCGTTTGAAGTGCTGCGAAGTTTTTTTCAAACTCTTGTTTATGGTCAGGTTGTAATTCTACAAGTGCATTTTTAATTTTTTCTGCCTGTTTCATTGCTAGAGTAGGGTCTAACCAAATGTGTGGGTCTTTATCGTGATGATGTTCATCTTCTTTATGGCCGTCTCCGTGATCATGATGCTCTTCTTCAGTAGAAGTACGCAGTTCAATACCTTTTGATGCATTTACAATTTTAACATTTTCTTTTTGTAATGCTTTTTCCATTTTTTCAGCAAATGGCTCTAATTCAGCGCCGTTATAAACGAATAAATCGGCTTTTGCAACTTTTACTGTTTGTTTTTGACTTGGTTCAAATGTATGAGAATCTGCACCAGGTGGATAAATTGCTTCAACCGTTACATAGTCGCCACCAATTTTTTTTGCGAAATCAGCAAGAGGAAAAATAGTTGTATAAACAGTTAGCTTTCCGTCTTTCTTGGCATTACCTTTTTTTGTATTTGAGCAGCCAGTAAAAATTAAAGTGAAAATAAGTAAGAATGAAAATATAGTCAATCTTTTAGGCATGAAGTTCTCCTCTTTTCTTTTTTTACGAATATATTTTCCCCAATTTTAGAAGAAAAATATCATTTTAATACAAAACGGAATAATTACGTTTTAGTTTGCGAACTTAGTATAATACATCTTTTATAAAGTTGCAATAAATAATAATCATTCCGATTTGATTTTGTTATAAAGTTGTCAAATATAGATGTGTTATTTTTGCGAATACATGCATATGTGACAACGCTGTGTTCATATATATGAAAGGAGGGTGTAGAGGGGGATGAGTGTTTGGGTTACTTAATGGAAGCTATTTTATTGATATTAGCGGTAGTATTACCATTAGCTTTAGTCTTAATTTTTTTAAGAAGGTTATTAAGTAATTTAGGAGATGCATCAACAGTTACAAAATTACGAGAGAAAGATGAGAAAAAAGAGTGAGTAAAGCACTATGCGTACGCATAGTGCTTTACTTGTGGTAAAATGAGAAAAGGAAACTCCTAAAAGTTGTATTTTACTGAAGGAGAGAAAAGTAAAATAAGAGGTATATGCATATATGAATAAGCGAACAGCGTTAGTACTTGGTGCAAGTGGTTTAGTTGGACAAGAGATAACGCGTCTATTACTTGAATCAGATTACTACGATTCGGTTACTATTTTTGTAAGAGAACCAATGCAATGGCAACATGAGAAGTTACAGCAAAAGCAAGTAGATTATTCGGTATTAGAGGAATATAAAGAGTTTTTTGCTGTAGATGACGTATTTAGTTGTCTAGGAACAACAATAAAAAAAGCAAAAACAAAAGCAAATTTCAAAAAGGTAGATTATGAATATACGTTACGAGCTGCGTGTCTAGCGGAGAAACAAGGTGTGCAAAATTTCCTTGTTGTGTCTTCGATGGGAGCAAATCCTAAATCGTTTTTCTTTTATTCGCAAGTTAAAGGGAGAATGGAAGAGGAATTACAAAAGTTAGTCATAGGTGGCATTCACATTTTTAGGCCATCTTTATTAGTAGGAAATCGACAAGAATTTCGTTTCGGTGAACGAATGGCTGAAAAGTTATCTCGTATCATTCCTTTTATATTTAAAGGGGCTTTCAAAAAGTATAAACCAATTTCAGCGAAAGATGTGGCGAAAGGGATGTATATCACTGCATTGCGAGAAGAAACGGGTATCTATTTTTATAACTCAAATGAAATTACAACGATAGAATAACAAACGAGAAGAATGATATGTACTAGTCCATACTTTTTGAGGGTTTGCAAAAGGAGGATATACGAATGAGTAAAAAAGAAATGTTGCAAAATGGAATTAAGCAAGTTTTTTACGAAGAAGCATGGTATCCACCTATATCAGACGCGTTAAAGGATCTTACCGCTGCACAAGCATGTTGGCAACCAGAAGGAAGGGCTAGTAATACAATTTGGGAAAATGTAAACCATTTACTTACTTTTAAAGAACGCCTACTTGCCCGCTTACACGAAGATGAAACATTTGTTGCACCACAAAATAATGATGAAACGTTTGTCCAAGGTGGATGTAATGATGAGGATGCGTGGCAACAAACAGTGTTACGAACAATTCAAGTGCATGATGCTTTACAATCTGTATTAATATCCCTTCAAGAAGCAGAACTAGAGCGACTTACCCCTTCTCTTCCAATTTGGCAACAATATCAGAACATTCTTTTGCACGATGCTTATCATACAGGACAAATTGTACAAATTCGTAAGCTCCAAGGTTCATGGCCAGCCCATCGTTCCTATTTATAAAGGATACTTAAATTTGTTGGAGTTATAAACGAAACAAACGAATTAAAAACAGTATACTATTATAATAAAAAACAATTTCCTACTTAATTTGAGAAATTGTTTTTTGTTACTTCAGTTGTGATCCATATTATGGGATTTGGATTATAACCTTGTCGCATATTTAGAGTGTGATTATGGTTGTTTTGTTCATTAAAATTAATTTTTTATATAACTTTATTTCAATGTAATGCTAAATATAGTAACAAGAGGGAGGTGAAAAACAAAAAATAGGCGTATCAAGCAAAATGTTGATACACCTTAAAACGATATTATGAAATAATATACGTTGTCTTGTAGTATACTTTTAATTTCTCTATATTTAGTCGTACATAATATTCTCGGTTTTATTTATTCGTATGGATTTTCCCTGGTGCTCGCTTGTATTGATACGGTTCTTCTAACTCAAAGCCAAGTTCATTGGCGGCTATTCTTGGGAAGTAAGGATTGCGAAGTAACTCACGTCCGATAAAAATTAAATCTGCTTCGTTATTATTTAAAATTTGCTCTGCCTGTGCCCCGGTCGTAATTAATCCAACAGCACCAGTTGCAATGTTAGCATGCTCTTTAATATGTTTAGCGTATTGTACTTGATACCCGGGATATACATCGATGTGTGCCGGTACAACAGCCCCAGAACTACAATCGATTACATCTACCCCTTGTTCTTTCATCCATTTTGTATACTGAACGTAATCTTGAACCGTTAATCCATCAGGATGATAGTCATTTGCTGAAATACGAACGAATAACGGTCCGTTCCAAACTTCATTTATTGAGTCAATAATTTCACGTAAGAAACGATAGCGATTTTCAGGTGAACCGCCATATTCATCAGTCCGTTTATTAGAAAGTGGAGAAAGAAATTCATTAATAAGATAACCGTGAGCACCGTGTATTTCAATAACGTCAAATCCAGCTTGTTTTGAACGTATGGCAGCCTCTTGAAAAGCTAATATAGTATTTTTTATTTGCTGTATACTCATTTCTACTGGTATTTTCATTGTTTCATTAAATGGAATTGCGGATGGAGCGAGAGCATCCGTTTCTAATTCTGCTTTTCTTCCGGCGTGAGCGAGTTGAATGGCAGCTTTTGCACCGTTATCATGTATAAAAGTTGTCGTTTTATGTAAGCCTTCAATTAGGCTATCATCCCATATACCTAAGTCTTTGTTAGAAATTCTTCCTTCAGGTAACACGGCCGTTGCTTCAATCATAACTAAACCAACTTGACCGGCAGCTCTTGTTCCGTAATGAACGAGATGAAAATTTGTTACTTGGCCATCCTCTTTTTCTGATGAATACATGCACATAGGTGACATAACGATACGGTTTTTTAATGTAACGTCCTTAATTGTATAAGGTGAAAAAAGTTCGGAATGCATCCAATAGCCTCCTAGATTGAATTTTCTTACATTGTATCATTCTCGTTTTTGTTTCTCTAATAAAACGCTTATACGAAAAATTTTGTCTATTCGTGTTACAATAATTAATATGAATTGAATTGGAGGCTGACATATGTACCAGGCTTATTATGAAAGTGAATTAGGTTTGCTAGAAATTACAGCGAACGATAAAGGAATTACGTCTGTTATATTTGTTGATGAGAGACAAGAAGAAATTACAAATGAAATGATAGATCAATGTATAAATGAGCTAGATGAATATTTTAAGGGGAAAAGAAAAGAGTTCACAGTCCCGTTGGCTGCTGCGGGAACAGTATTTCAAAAAAATGTATGGGATGCGCTTTATACTATTCCGTATGGCGTAAGTGCTTCATATTTAGATATTGCAGAGAAAGTTGGAAATACGAAAGCTGTACGAGCGATAGGAGGAGCGAATAGTCGTAATCCGATTTCAATTATCGTTCCGTGTCATCGTGTAATAGGAAAGAGCGGGAAGCTTGTTGGATATGCAGGTGGTTTATGGAGGAAAGAGTGGTTATTAAAACACGAAGGTATATTGAAATAACGTATGGACGGGAAGAGGGATTGTTTTGAGATGTATAAATTGTGGGCAACTTTGCGAGGGAAATCAGTTGAATTGTGAAAGTTGCCAGCGGACTTTGCATACTGAACAAGGTGAAGGAAGCGCACTAATAGACAAGGAATTAGAAGTGTATGTAGGGAGACAATTTTCGTATTACAAAAGGAAATGGGAGCTTGAGGAAAAGCGGATTGCTAGGTGGAGCTGGAATGGTTGGGCAGCCATTTTCAATGTAGGCTGGCTTGGGTATCGTAAGTACTATTTACCAGCAGCATTATTTGTATTGTTATTAGTAGCGTGTGATGCATTTTCTTATTATATGGGTTTCAACGTAGCATTACCAATCATTAATATGGTGCCTCTGACGTTTCTATTACTCGTTTTTATTTTATTTGGAATGGCGATTTTTGCGAATGGATTATATTATCAATTTGCAGAAAGGCGTATATATCGAATAAAAGCACGAGAAATTCAAGATGAATCGGTTGAGAAGTATCTCATTCGTGATAGTGGTGGAACCAGTAAAATGGGAGCAATAATTGTTACGATTTTAGCAGTTGCTAGTATTTTTTTCAGCCATTTCTTTTTCCCAACTGATCGAGATATTATTCAAAAAGTTCGTGCAGGCTCACTATATGAATATCCGTTCTTTTCAATTGGTGAATCTTTTGAAAATTATTTTAGAAATCCAGGTTGGGTATATTATCGTGGCACCGAAGGATTAGAATTGGTAGAGTTTCAAGGAGAAAGTCCTGATATGCCAAGGAAAAAGGTGAAGATCCAATTTGTTGTTGATTATAAATTGGGCGAGATTGAGCCGTACTCATTGACGATTAATGGAGAATCTAAAAATGAGGAAGAGTTTTTGAAAATAATGGACGAAATATTTAAAGTTCAAAATCCATTTGATATAGACGATGGATTACAAGTAAAAGAAATAGAAAAAGAAGCGGATGGAAAGACTCTCTATCCGCTTCTTTTTTTTAATGTACGAAAATAATATTTGAAATAATCTGAATCTTTTGTATAATAATATGTATTATACTGGATTTCATTTATACATATAGATTGGGGGAAGGAAGAATGAAGAGAAAGGTAACAACGATTGCTGCAGTAGCATTATCAACTAGTGTATTAGTTGCAGGTTGCGGAAATGGGGAGAAGGCATCTACAACGAAGAAAGAGGCAAGTAAGGGGGCAGCAGATAAGCAAGTATTAAACTTACTAGAAGCAGCAGAAATTCCTTCAATGGATACATCAAAATCGACAGACTCTGTATCATTCCGTGCCTTTGTCAATGCAATGGAAGGGTTATATCGTTTAGATAAGGATAATAAACCAACTCCAGGTATGGCAAAAGATGTGAAGATTAGTGAAGATAAAACGACATATACATTTGAATTACGAGACGCAAAGTGGTCTAATGGCGATCCGGTTCGAGCGCAAGATTTTGTATTTGCATGGCAACGTGCATTAGATAAAGCAACAGCAGCTGAGTATGCATTTATTTTATTTGATGTGAAAAATGCACAGAAAGTAAATAAGGGAGAATTACCGTTAGATCAATTAGGAGTAAAAGCAAAGGATGATAAAACGTTAGTAGTAGAATTAGAACAACCAGCACCATATTTCCTTGAGCTTACTTCGTTCCCGACATTTTTCCCATTAAATGAAAAATATGTGAAAGAACAAGGGGATAAATATGCATTAGAAGCAGATAAACTATTATACAATGGGCCATTTACGATGAGTGAATGGAAACATGAACGAAGTTATCAATTGAAGAAAAATCCTAATTATTGGGATAAAGATACAGTAAAATTAGAAGAAATTAATGTAAATATAGTGAAGGAAACTAGCACGGGAGTAAATTTATATGATAGTGATCAAGCAGACCGTGTTATTTTAAGTTCTGAATTTGTTGATAAATATAAAAAGAATAAGCCAGATGAATTTAAAACGAAGTTAGATCCACGTATGTATTTCTTGCGTTTTAACCAGAAAAATGCAACGTTTAAAAACCAAAAAGTTCGTGAAGCGATTGATCTAGCATATGATAAAAAAGGAATTGCAAATGTTATTTTAAATGACGGATCATTACCAGCATATTTCTTAGTACCTGAAAAATTTACAACAGGACCAGATGGGAAAGATTTCCGTTCTGTAAATAAAAATTTCCGTGACAGTAAAGACAATGCAGCAAAAGCAAAAAAATTATGGGAAGAAGCAAAGAAAGAACTTGGCCAAGATACAATTACAGTAGAATTTTTAAATGATGATAATGGTAGCCGTAAAAAAGTGGGCGACTTTATTAAAGAGGAGTTAGAGAAAAACTTACCTGGTATTAAAGTGAATTTGAAACAACAACCATATAAGCAGAAGCTAGAGTTAGAAAAGAAATTTGAATATGAATTCTCATTATCTGCATGGAGTCCGGATTATCCAGATCCAATGACTTATATTGATATGTTCGTTACGGGAAGTTCATTTAATGAAATGGATTATTCTAATCCGAAGTATGATGATTTAGTAGCGAAATCAAAAGGAGAGCTATTAAAAGATGATAAAGCACGTTGGAATGCACTTGCAGAAGCTGAAAAAATCTTAATTGGTGAAGATGCTGCCATTTCTCCTGCGTACCAACAAAGTACGGCATATTTAGAGAAACCGTATGTAAAAGGTATTGCAAATCATACGTTTGGTGGGGACTTCAGCTATAAATGGGCATATATTACAAAGAAATAGTATAATAAAAGATGAGTGAATTTTCGCTCATCTTTTCGTTTGTTTAAGGAGGAGCTAATTTTGTTAAAAGGAATTAATCATCTTTGTTTTTCAGTGTCTAATTTAGAAAACTCTATTACATTTTACGAAAAAGTGTTAGAAGGAGAATTATTAGTTAAAGGGAGAAAACTTGCATATTTTTATGTATGCGGGGTATGGATAGCACTTAATGAAGAAGCACATATTCCGAGAAATGAGATTCATCAATCTTATACGCATATTGCGTTTTCAGTTGAACAGAAAGACTTTGAACGTCTATTGCAGCGATTAGAAGAAAACGATGTTCATATTTTACAAGGAAGAGAACGAGATGTAAGGGATTGTGAGTCTATCTATTTTGTTGATCCTGATGGCCACAAATTTGAGTTTCATTCAGGGACATTGCAAGACCGACTTAATTATTATAGGGAAGATAAACCTCATATGACATTTTACTAAGGGGGGAAGAAGTTGCATGCGCTAGTAATTGGTGGAACAGGAATGCTAAAGAGGGTGTGTATGTGGCTTTGTGAGCAAGAGTTTCATGTTTCTATTATTGGTAGAGATGAAGTGAAATTAGAAAATGTTAAGCGAGAGAGTGCTATACCAGAAAGTATCTCATGTCTATCGTTAGATTATCATAATGAAGACGATGTAAAGTTAGCAATTAAGAGCACAATTGAGCGGAATGGCCCAATAACATTAGTTGTCGCATGGATACATTCCAGTGCGAAGGATACGTTATCGCTCATTTGTAGAGAATTAGACTTGTCGTCTGAAACATACAGCACTTTTCATATTTTAGGTAGTAAAGCATCGCGCATGACCGCACAAAAAATAGGAGGTACGCGATGTAGCTATCATAGAATAATATTAGGTTTTATATTAGACGGTACATACGGCAGATGGCTTACTCATGAAGAAATATCGGATGGTGTAATAAAAGGAATTGAGAGTAAATGTGGTGAATGGATTGTAGGACGGGTAGAGCCGTGGGAATTGAGGCCAACATGGTAAGGGGGAATGCAAAATGAAAACAACTGTATACGTAACAAGGCACGGTGAAACAGAATGGAATGTAGCGAAACGAATGCAAGGTCGGAAAAATTCTGCTTTAACTGAAAATGGGATGCTACAAGCTAAGAAATTAGGAGATCGAATGAAAGATTTATCTATCCATGCGATTTATAGTAGTCCGAGTGAAAGGACACTTCATACTGCAGAGTTAATAAAGGGCGAACGTGATATACCGATAATCGCGGACGAGCATTTCTATGAAATTAACATGGGCATATGGGAAGGACAAACAATCGATGATATAGAAAGGCAATACCCAGACGATATAGAATTGTTTTGGTATGAGCCACATCTTTTTCAGTCAACATCAGGAGAAAATTTTGAGACTGTTCATAACAGGGTAATTGATGGAATACATCATCTTTTAGAGAAGCATAAAGGAGAAAGTATATTAATTGTTTCCCATGCGGCAGCGGCCAAATTACTTGTAGGACATTTTGCAGGTGTTGAAATAGAAAATGTATGGGATGATCCATTTATGCATAGTGCTAGTCTAAGTATAATAGAATTTGAAGAAGGAAAATGTGAAGTGAAGCAATTTGCAGATATAAGTCATTTTCAATAAACGAAAAAAGGCCGCAAAACGGCCTTTTTTATAGGCATAAAAACTAGCGATTACGTTTTTTATACCAGAAGTGATCGAATTTCTTGTTGTTGCAAGATGGGAATTTAGTTCCGCCTTTGCAATCATTCCATTTGTGTCCATAATCGTGACAGTCTTTACCATGATCCCATGAATCATCACAAGAGCCACCGTGTCCATTCGGGAAGAACTCGCATTTTTTACAGTAACATCGTTTTGTCCAGTAAAATTTCTTTTCAAAGCGTACACATTTTGTAACGAACGTACAATGTTTTCTACGAGTGCGTCTTGTAACTAAAACGCATTCTTTTCTACGTGTTACTTTCGTAACGAATGTCCATTTTTGAACGCGAACACGAGTACATTTTGTAACAAATGTCCATTTTTTTACATGAGTACATTTTGTAACGAACGTACAATGTTTCACGTGAGTACATCTTGTTCTTGGGCAGTTACAATCGTCGCTACATTCTATTTTTGTAGTACAATCATCATCGCAATCAAATGTACTTGGATCTTGATGTAAGAAATCTTCCATCCCCGCACTTTTGATTTCCTCAACAGCTTTTCTAATATCACGTTTCATAGAAATCCTCCTTATCGTGTATTAAAGTCAAAAGGTATTCTTTTTCATTAACAGGATATGTATATAGGCATCTTTCTGAACAGGACAAGAGTGTAATTTTATATAAATGGTTGATAGCGGATGTATGGACAAGGCAAAGTGCATACATTGAATGAAGAGAACTGAGAAGGGATGGGGAAATATGCTACCTTCATATGATTTTTTTATTCATCCAATGAACCTAGTGGAATTGAAAAGAGAAATTTGGTCAGACAGTCCAGTGCCAGCAAAATTAACTTATGAAAAAAAGAAGTATGACATTGATATCGTATATCGGGGTGCTCATATTCGTGAATTTGAGAAAAAATCTTATCATGTTATGTTCTATAAACCGAAAAAATTTCAAGGTGCGAAAGAGTTTCATCTAAACTCTGAGTTTATGGATCCGTCTCTCATACGAAATAAATTATCTTTAGACTTTTTTCACGATATTGGTGTACTTTCACCTAAATCACAACATGTATTTATAAAAATTAACGGTCAAATTCAAGGCGTATATTTACAGTTAGAATCAGTAGATGAAAACTTTTTGAAAAATAGAGGATTACCGAGTGGGTCTATTTATTATGCGATAGATGATGATGCAAATTTCTCTTTAATGAGTGAGAGAGATAAAGATGTTAAGACCGAGCTTTTTGCGGGTTATGAATTTAAATATTCGAATGAAAATAGTGAAGAACAACTGAGTGAATTTGTATTTCAAGCAAATACTTTGTCAAGGGAAGCTTATGAAAAAGGAATTGGAAAGTTTTTGCATGTAGACAAATATTTAAGGTGGTTAGCTGGCGTCATTTTTACTCAAAACTTTGATGGTTTTGTTCATAACTATGCACTATATCATAACGATGCAACGAATTTATTTGAAGTGATACCGTGGGATTATGATGCGACTTGGGGGCGAGATGTACAAGGGAGACCACTTGATCATGAATACATTCGTATTCAAGGTTATAACACATTAAGTGCAAGGTTGTTAGATATACCTGTATTTAGAAAACAATATCGAAGTATTTTGGAAGAAATATTAGAAGAACAATTTACCGTTTCGTTTATGATGCCGAAAGTAGAAGGTTTGTGTGAATCGATTCGTCCATATTTACTACAAGATCCATATATGAAAGAAAAATTAGAAATATTTGATCAAGAAGCTGATATGATTGAGGAATATATAAATAAAAGAAAAAAATATATACAAGATCATTTACGTGAATTGGATTAATTTTGAAAGAGATTGGAACATTATCAATCTCTTTTTTTGTATAATAAAGATGTATAAATAGAATTGATGTAATATTCATTCAATAAAAAATAGGGATGTGGAAACATGACGATAAAATGGATTGGTTGGGCAAAACAAATACAATCTATAGCTCAAGCGGGTTTAATGTATTCTAAGGATGTGTATGATATAGAACGTTTCCAACAATTACGGGATATTTCCATTTCGATGATGTCACATTACACGAAGACAGATTGGGAAGTTGTAGAGAAGTTATTTGCAAATGAGACAGGCTATCAAACACCAAAAGTTGATATTAGAGCAGTCGTTTTTCAAAATGAAAAGTTATTATTTGTGAAAGAAAAAAGTGATGGGAAATGGGCATTGCCAGGTGGGTGGGCTGATATCGGCTATACGCCAACAGAAGTAGCAGCAAAAGAAGTTATAGAGGAGACGGGTTATGAAGTGGATGATTTTAAACTATTCGCTATATTTGATAAAGAAAAACATCAACCATCGCCTTCAGCAACACACGTATATAAAATTTTTATTGGCTGTAAGATTATTGGTGGCGAAAAGAAAACGAGTATTGAAACAGAAGATGTGGAGTTCTTTGGTGAAAATGAATTGCCTAATTTATCGATTGCTAGAAATACCGAAGAACAAATTAAAGAAATGTTTGCCTTTATGAAAGAACCTCAGAAAGAAATATTAATAGATTAATCATGCTTATGCCAATCATATTGTTGAAATGAAGATATTGGCAGATTGAAACCTTTATGTAATAATGGGATGGTATGTGAAGAAAAAGGAGATAGAAAATAAAATGTTAGCAAGCATAATAGATCAGTTATTGCAATTTTTTGCAAGCTTAGGTTACTTTGGAGTAGCGCTAGCTTTAATGATTGAAATTATTCCGAGTGAAATTGTACTTTCGTATGCGGGATTTTTAGTTGCAGATGGAAAAATTAGCTTTGTCGGTGCAGTTATTGCTGGAACAATCGGTGGTACTTTAGCTCAAATCTTTTTATATTGGCTTGGATATTATGGAGGACGTCCAGTTGTAGAGAAATATGGGAAATATCTACTTATTAATAAACACCATTTAGACATAGCGGAAAATTGGTTTAAGCGTTACGGAGCAGGAGTAATCTTTTCTGCACGCTTTATTCCAGTCGTACGTCATGCAATCTCTATTCCAGCAGGATTAGCTAAAATGCCATTAAAGCTATTTACACTGTATACAGTAGTTGCGATTATTCCATGGTCAATACTGTTTATATACTTAGGTGAAAAGCTTGGCGGGAATTGGCGACACATTAAAGAGTATGCATCTGATTACACACATTACATAATTATAGGAGCTGTTCTCTTTGTTGCTTTATACTTCGGATTAAAGTATTTCAAAAAGAAAAAAGCAACGCGTTAAAGTCAATGATTTTTCATTGGCTTTTTTTATTTGTTTCGGTTCGGTTCTAAAAAAAAGGAGTTGTCCATAATGTATAATAATAAAGCGTAGCGGAGGAATGTGATGAAAGGGTCACCGTTTATACGTGGAACGATATTTTTAACGATGGCAACGATGATATCTAAAATGTTAGGGTTTATATATGTTATACCATTTACAGCAATGGTCGGTACGAGTGGGTACGTTTTATATACGTATGCATATCGTCCATATACGATTATGCTTAGTATTGCAACAATGGGACTACCACTCGCCGTTTCAAAAATGGTATCAAAATATGATCAACTGAATGACTATCATACGGTTAAAAGAGTGCTTAAGAGTGGTATCGTTTTTATGCTTTTAATGGGAATAATCTCATGTTTTATATTATATTTGTTAGCACCGCATTTAGCTGAACTAGTGATTGATGGGAATGATCAAACAGGGAATAGTGTAACAGCGGTCACAAATAATATTCGAATTGTAAGTTGTGCATTAATACTTGTGCCGGTAATGAGCTTATTAAGAGGTTTTTTTCAAGGGTTTCAGTCGATGGGACCTTCTGCATTAAGTGTGGTTGTAGAACAATTTTTTCGGGTCTTAACCATTTTGATAGGAAGCTTTGTCGTTTTATATGTTTTAAAAGCTTCAGTCTCGCTGGCTGTTGGTATTTCAACGTTTGGTGCCTTTATGGGAGCGATAGGCGGATTAACAGTTTTAAGTGCGTATTACGTAAGAAGGAGAAAGCACTTAAAGAAAAAAGAAATGGTAAGTATACCGCAAACAACGAAATCTTTTTTCTCGCTGTATAAGGAGCTCTTTACATACTCAATACCGTTTGTTGTGGTAGGTTTAGCAATTCCGTTGTATCAGACGATTGATACATTTACAATAAATAAACTACTTATACAAATAGGATATATGCAAGGGGAAGCGGAGAAGATTAATGCGATAATTGGCCTTGTTCAGATGGTTGTTCTTATTCCTGTTTCTGTTGCGACTGCTTTTAGTATGTCTCTCGTACCTGAGATGACAAAAGCTTATACAGCAGGAAATGTGAAGTTACTGTACAAACATTTTACGAGGACGAATGTATTAGTAGTAGGTATTACGGTACCCGCGGCAATTGGAATGATGGTGTTAGCAAAACCAGTATATACTCTTTTATTTGGCGCTGGAAATGATCCGGAGATGGGGAGCGTTATTTTACAGTATTATGCTCCTGCTTGTATACTATTTTCACTTTTTACAGTAACAGCTGCGATGTTACAGGGAATTAATCAACAACAGAAGACAGTGCTAGGATTAATAATTGGCATTATTGTGAAGATAGTTTTAAATATTGTATTGCTTCCGTATTTCGATTATGTAAGTTTTATTATTTCAACATACGCTGGTTATACGATTTCAGTTGGCTTTAACTTGTGGATGCTTTCTAAATATGTTATAAAGGCAACATAAGCTTTTTAAGGCAGAGAGCACTCTGCCTTTTTCTTTGTTTAGAATATTTTTCTTATAAAAACGTTTTCAAAATAATTTTTCTATTGAAATTTAAACGTATGTTTCATATGCTGAGAATGGCGGTTCAAAAACTGTTGTTTAAGAGAGGTAGATTCCTACATGTAAAAAGAATCGGGGTGATAGTATGTTAAATATTTATTTAACAGACCGAAACGGAAAACTACAAGAGGTTGAGGAAATGCAGAAGGGGTGCTGGATTAATGTACTTCATCCAACAGAAGAAGAAATTCAATATCTAGTACAAACTTTAAATGTAGACTTAGATTTCATTAAAGACCCTTTAGATGATGAAGAACGCTCTCGTATTGAAAAGGAAGACAATAATACTTTAATAATCGTGGATATTCCAACAGTTAGACATGATGAAGAAGGAAATTCGATTTATGACACGATTCCAATAGGTATGATTGTAATGCCAGATTGCTTTGTGACAATTTGTTTAGAAGAAAACCCAATTTTTGAACGTTTTATTAATCAACGTATTAAAGAATTTTATACGTTTAAAAAGACACGCTTTGCACTTCAGCTCTTATATACGATTTCTACTTATTATTTAAGATACTTAAAGCAAATTAACAGAAAAACAATCGATTTAGAGCATCAATTAAATAAGTCGATGAAAAATAAAGAGATTTTCACATTGCTAGGCCTTGAAAAAAGTTTAGTTTACTTTACAACATCATTAAAGGCGAATAAAATTGTAATTCAAAAATTAATGCGTAACAGTACATTTTTAAAAATGTATGAAGACGATCAAGATTTATTAGAAGATGTATTAATTGAAAATAAACAGGCTATTGAAATGGCGGAAATATATAGTCATATTCTAAGTGGAATGATGAATACTTTTAGCTCTGTTATATCGAATAATTTAAACAGTGTTATGAAACTGTTAACGTCTATTACAATCATTTTATCATTACCAACAATGGTCTCTAGTTTCTTTGGAATGAACGTAAAGGTTCCGTTTGAAGGTGAGGCTCAAGGTTTTGTAATTGTACTCATAATATGTGCAACATTATCTTGCGCTTTAGCATTTGTATTTTGGAAGAAACGTTACTTTTAACGATAAAAAAGCTGCTCTAGCATAGTTGTGTAACTGCGCTAGAGCAGCTTTTTTGCTATGAAATCCCAAATTTTGAATAGAATATAACTTATAAAATGTAATGTATATGAAAGAGGTGAATTCCGTATAAGTCTTGTCCAATTCATAAAATGGGGTTAAAATTACATATTGTTAATGAAAAGTTGGAGGAAATACATCATGGAATTGTTTCAATTACCGAAAGCATTCCTGCAAATGAATACAATCTTTATCTCTATATTGATCGAAGCACTTCCTTTTGTGCTCATTGGTGTATTTATTTCAGGATTCATTCAAATGTTTGTGACAGAAGATATGGTAGCAAAATGGATGCCGAAAAACCGATTTCTGTCTGTTTTAATGGCTACTTTTTTAGGGATGATGTTTCCAGGTTGTGAATGTGGAATCGTTCCGATTGTTAGGCGATTAATCGGAAAAGGAGTTCCGCCATATGCAGGGATTGCATTTATGCTAACTGGGCCAATTATTAATCCAGTCGTATTATTTGCAACATACGTTGCCTTTGGGAGTAGTATGCACATGGTATGGTATCGTTCTATTGTAGCGATTGTCGTAGCAATTATCGTCGGAATTATATTATCATTTATGTTTAAAGAACATCAATTAAGAGATGATCATTTCCCAGAAGTGAATCATAAGCGTCCATTACGTAAAAAAATGTGGGATGTATGTACGCATGCTGTTGAGGAATTTTTCTCGATGGGAAAATATTTAGTATTAGGTGCGTTAATTGCAGCTGCAGTTCAAACGTTCGTACAAACTTCTACACTTCTTGCTATTGGACAAGGTCCATTTTCTTCACCAGCTGTTATGATGGGACTTGCATATATTTTATCACTTTGTTCGGAAGCAGATGCGTTTATTGCTTCTTCATTCCAAAGTACATTTTCAACAGCATCACTTGTCGCGTTCCTCGTATATGGACCGATGGTGGATATTAAAAACATGTTTATGATGCTTGCGACATTTAAAACGAAATTTGTAATTGTCGTTACAGTTACAGTTACACTTGTTGTTTATGCAAGCTCACTACTCATTTATGCGATGGGGTGGTAGGTTATGTTTCGAGCATATATATTATTAGGTTTTACAATCTTAATCGCGCAGCTTCATATTTCTGGTAATATTACGAAGTATATCAATATGAAGTATGCCTATTTATCAACTACAGCAGCTATTATTTTAGGTTTTTTAACGGTCGTTCAAATTATTATCGTTTTCCAAAAAGAACATGAGAAAGAACTAGGAAAACAAGATTGTAGCTGTGATCATAGCCATTGCGGGCATGATCATTCAAAAGATGAGAATACATGGTGGAAAAAAGTATTTTCGTACTCATTGTTCTGTTTTCCCATTGTATCAGGGTTGTTTTTCCCGATTGCAACATTAGATTCAGATATCGTTAAGGCGAAAGGATTTCACTTCCCTGTTGCACAAGCAGAAAGTACAGATCCATTTATGAGAAGGCAATTTTTAAGACCGGATACGAGTATTTATTACGGAAAAGAAGGATACCGTGGGGTAATGGAAAAAGGGAAGAAAGAGTTTGTAACGAAAGATAGTGTAACTTTAAACGATGAAAATTTCTTAAAGGGTATGGAAACAATTTATAATTACCCTGGCGAGTTTACTGGAAAAAAATTATCTTATAAAGGGTTTGTTTTCAAAGATGATTCTTCTAAAAAAGAACAATATTTCTTATTCCGTTTCGGTATTATACATTGTGTAGCGGATTCTGGTGTATATGGTATGTTAGTGAAAAAGCCAGAAGGTGTAGAATGGAAAAACGATGATTGGATTCAAATAGAGGGAGAAATTTCTACTGAATTTTATCAACCGTTCCATGCGAATATCCCTGTATTAGAAGTAACAAAATGGAATAAAGTTGAACCGCCAAAAGAACAATATGTATTTAGAGGAGCCGATTGATAACATCGGTTCTTTTTTGTGGACTAAGAGTTCTGAATGTTGTTAATATTAAGCTTGAAGTGATACTAAGCTCATACCGTTCTAGTGTTAATGGGAAATGGAACTCTTACCGAACTTCTTTGCTCCAGCCGAATTTTATGGTGGGAGTCTTACTGTCTGCAAATAGCGGGTTAAATAATCAAAGAGGTGATAACAATGACTGAAGTAAAGGGTAAAACAGCTAATGAGTCTAGAGTGTTTAAAACGAGCCGAGTATTTCCAACAGATTTAAATGATCACAATACGCTATTTGGTGGAAAGATATTAGCGGAGATGGATATGGTTGCTTCTATTTCAGCAACGAGGCATGCAAGGAAAGAATGTGTCACAGCATCTATGGATTGGGTAGATTTCTTACATCCTGTTCGCTCTTCAGATTGTGTTAGTTATGAATCCTTTGTAATTTGGACGGGTAGAACATCGATGGAAGTATTTGTGAAGGTAGTAGCAGAAGATTTAATTTCAGGTGAGAAGCGTATAGCAGCAACATCATTTGTTACTTTTGTTGCGCTTAGTAAGGAGAATAATCCAGTTCCAGTGCCGCGAGTAATCCCTGAAACAGAAGAAGAGAAAGAATTATACCGCATTGCAGTATTACGTGCAGAACAACGTCATATACGCAAAGCAGAGAGTAAGAAAGTAGCTACATTACTAACTTTTTAAGTTGAATATTTAGTCGTTAAGATATCTTAACAAATCGAAATGTTTTTCATATGAAAAGCGGACACCTAAAACTAGGTGTCCGCTTTTATAGTTTTTTCATCCACATATCATATGACGATAACTACTTAGCAGAAGCAAGCAGCACCGACGATGATTAAGAGGATAAATAATACGACTAATAGCGCGAATCCATTACCTTGTGCGAAGCCCATTGTTATTTCCTCCTTTTATTTTAAGATACAACATACAATATGCAAATGAGCCATCGTTTGATATGGACATATATCATGTAATGACATATTTTCTTGAATGATATTGTATTAAAAAAGGGAAGATATAGAAATAACAGTAAGTGGAGAAAGGAAAATATCCATGAAACACTTTTTCGTTGTAATCCTTTGTTTAATAGGTGTATTCATTTGGATGAACATCGATGTGGAAATGGGGAAGAAAATGGCTAGTGAATCTGAATTAGGACAAGTTCGATTAGGTGAATTTCAACTATATACGAACGGTGAAAAGTTATATAAGAAATTATTTGAGGATATACGTAATGCAGAAAAGTACGTATATATCCATTTTTATATTGTAGGTAAAGATGAAATAAGTAAAGAGTTTTTGCAGTTGCTCGAGAAAAAGGCATCGAGTGGAGTAGAAGTAAAATTGTCCGTTGATCGAATAGGTGGATATAAGCTGAAGAAAAAGATAATTCGTCAATTAAAAAGCAATGGTGTCCAGTTTACGTTTAGTAAAAAACTTAAATTGAAACATGTATTCTATTCGTTGCACCAACGAAACCATAGACGCATTGTTACGATTGACGGAAAAGTATCATATATCGGCGGCTTTAATATTGGGAAGGAGTACCTTGGACAAGATCCAAAATTTGGCCCGTGGCGTGATTATCATGTACGAGTTAAGGGGAATGGTGCCACGGATATGGAAAGAAAATTTGCTACTGACTGGAAAGAAGATACGGGAGAAAAAATGCCTGTACATGAAAGTTCACCTGCGATAGGGAATGTAAAATATCAATATTTATTTTCAGATGGAAAAGGTTTATGGAAAAAATATGGAGCGCTTTTAAAACAGGCTAAAAAGTCTTTAGTTATTGCTACGCCATATTTTGTACCAAGTAAAGAAATGATGAAAGAGTTAAAAGATGCATTAAACCGCGGTGTCAATGTGAAAATTCTCGTACCATTTAAAAGTGATGCAGTATTGTTAAAACAAGCTGCCTATCCGTATTTGAAAGACATGTTACATGCTGGAGCGGAGATTTATCAATATCAGAATGGTTTTTTTCATGGGAAAGTAACAATCATTGATGGGGAAATTGTTGATATTGGTACCGCAAACTTTGATAATAGAAGTTTTTATTTAAATACGGAGTCAAATTGTATTATCTATGATAAGGGAGTAACAGCGGATGTATGGAACCGATTAAAAGAAGACTTTCATAAATCAAAAAAATTTTCGGAAGAAGATTTTGAGAAAATTAGTAAATGGGATTGGTTTTTAGCAAGAATAGCAAATGTAATAGCATCATATTTATAGCATATAGACAAAAGGAAGGGAGGCACTTTCATGGATTGTATGAAAGAATTAATGAGGTATAGTTATATGCTTATATATAAGGTTGGGGAGTATACAGGAAAGGTAAGAGACGAAGAATTAAAGGAGCTATTACAGCATCATTTACCATATATGTTGCAAGCATATAATGAACAAGTGAATTTTCAAGAAGGAGAGAATGTACAGCATATAACTTGTGAACCAATTTCATTTCATTTTCAGGAAATGGAAAAGGAAACTGATAGTAAATATACAGGGGATATTTATATTGCAACTTCTTATATTGCGTATTTAAAACAATTAGCACTAAATTTTGCTCAAGTGGCAGTTGAAGTTGCAAATCCAGAATTCCGCTCGTTTTTAGAAAATTGCTTCCTGAAAATGAACCGTTATGCCTATAGTGTATGGCAATATGTTGTGAAGAAAGAGTATAAGATTCAACATGTATATGAAAATGAGAAGTTTGCATAAGAAACTAAGGCGGAAAGACAGGCGCCTTAGTTTTTTATTTTTCATGGAGAAGAAATGACTAAATCTACATATATTATCAGAAAATTTACAAATATTTACCGTTTATTTACTATTTTTCAATCTTTCCTTTAAAAATAGAGAGTAATATGGGATTGTACATATTCTATCAAAAGGAGGAAACGCAAATGAACAAATGGGTTAAATCATTAACTGCTATGGCACTTGCAAGTTCTTTATTAATGGTAGGTTGTAGTAAAGGTGAGGATGAGAAGAAAGAAGACGATACAACAACACAACAAGAGGACAAAAAGGATAAAGAAACAAGTGGAACTGAGACGTCTACGGATTCTAAAGAAAAGAAATAAAATAATAATAGAGCTTCCTCTTACATATGAGGAAGCTTTTTTGTTGTAAATTAATTGAGATTATTGAAAAATAGAGAAAGAATGAAAGAGGGGGAAAA
This sequence comes from Bacillus sp. CH140a_4T, assembly GCF_008923725.1. Taxonomy (GTDB): domain Bacteria; phylum Bacillota; class Bacilli; order Bacillales; family Bacillaceae_G; genus Bacillus_A. The sequence goes on along the minus strand of NZ_WBPF01000021.1, from coordinate 532,668 downwards.
CAAATGAAAGTATGTATATTAGGAGCAACAGGTCGAGTAGGTTCAAGTATAATAAAATTAGCATTAAAGGATTCAGCTGAAGTGACTGCGTTAGCACGTGATGTAAATAGAATAGAAATACACCATGAAAGGTTACGAGTTATAGAAGGTAATGTACTAAATGAAAATGATATAAAGAAAGCGATAGAAGGAAGCGATATAGTAATTAGTGCACTTGGAACGGATCAAAATGGGACATTAGCGAAGAGTATGCCACGAATTATAAAGCAAATGGAAGAAGTAGGGGTTCATAAGATCATTACAATAGGAACAGCTGGTATTTTACAAGCAAGAACAAATCTAAATTTATATCGTTTTCAATCAACTGAATCAAAAAGGAAAACGACAACAGCAGCAGAAGATCATTTAGCTGCATATAAGATACTTAGTAGTAGTAATGTATGTTGGACGGTCGTTTGTCCGACGCATTTAATAGACGGTGATGTGACAGGAGTGTATCGAACTGAAAAAGATGTATTACCAGAAGGGGGAGCGAAAATAACAGTTGGTGATACAGCGCAATTTACGTGGAATCTGTGTAGTGAAAACAAATATGAGAATAGTCGAGTAGGTATTTCATATTAAAAAAACCATCCCGAAATTGGGATGGTTAAAAGATGATATAACATACAAATATGAGAATCATAATGATTTGGAGAATAGCTTTCGCTACTGTACTGCTTAAAAAACCAACTACAGTAGCAACTCCTACTAGAAAGGCGTCTTTTGGCGCTTTTTTATGCATGAGTTCTGTAATAAATACCGATAAGAACGGTATGATAATTAAACCGAATGGTGGGAAGAAGAAAGATCCGACAATGATAGAAATCATACCGACACGCTCTCCCCATTTAGAACTCCCATATTTCTTTAAGAAATATCCATTTGCAATAAAATCAGCAACGAAAATAAATAGTGTGAAAATGAATTGAATAATCCAAAAGGAAGTTGTTAGTTCTCCGCCATTTATACCAAAATGGTAAATGAAATATCCAGCCCATACAGCAAGGATGCCTGGAATGATAGGATAAATAAAGGCGAGAAATGAAACAATGAAACAGGCAATGATACAGATTGTTAATAATACTGTCACTTTATAACTCCTTTTTCGTGTCTAATTTATGTACTGCAATTTTTTTCACTTGATGTCCATCAAGTTCTAGTGCTTTAAATTGAAAACCGGCAAATTCGATGGAATAACCAGCCTCAATATTTAAGTCTACTGCTTGGGAGAGGAGCCAGCCTCCAATTGTATCTAAATCACTATCATCAATATGTAGGCCGAATATATCATTCACCTCAGAAATGAGTACTTTCCCATCTAAAACAGTAAGCTTCGGCGTACGTTTTTCAATCATAGGTGATTCATCCGCATCAAACTCATCTTGAATTTCTCCAATGATTTCTTCAAGAATATCTTCCATTGTTAAAAGTCCAGCAGTACCACCATATTCATCCATAACGATTGCCATCTGAACACGATTTTTTTGTAGATGTACTAATGTTTTGCGAATTGGAACAGTTTCAAATACAGTTAGTACTGGATGTATGTAAGATTCAAGTGGCTTATGAATGCCTTTCGTTTGATCATGAAAAACTTCTTTCGTATTGATCATACCGATAATATCATCTTTATCTTTTTCGATGATAGGATAGCGTGTAAACTTTTCAGTTGCGACGATATCCATATTCTCTTCTAACGTATTTTCAGTAGATAAGCAAATCATTTCTGTACGAGGGACCATAATTTCTTTTGCAACTCGGTCGTCAAATTCAAAAATATTATTTACATATTTATATTCGGTTTGATTTATTTCTCCACTTTTGAAACTTTCACCTAAAATGAGTCGTAATTCCTCTTCAGAATGGGCAAGTTCATTTTCTTTTGCAGGCTCTAAACCGAGTAGTTTTGTGAAAAAGATTGCCGTACTATTAAGTAACCAAATGAATGGATACATAATTTTATCAAATAAAATAAGTGGTCGTGCAAACTTAAGTGTGATTGCTTCTGCTTTTTGAATGGCGAAAGATTTTGGAACTAATTCACCTAATACAACATGGAAAAATGTAATAAAACTAAAAGCAATAATAAAGGACAAAGTATTCGCCATTGTTCCAGTAATATTAATCTTTTCAAAGAGCGGTCGTAGTAAATGTTCCACAGTCGGTTCACCAAGCCAACCAAGCCCTAAAGAAGTAATCGTGATCCCGAGCTGACAAGCTGATAAATAAACATCTAAATTAGATAGGACACTTCTTGCAGCTAAAGCTTGTTTATTGCCTTCATTTGCAAGTTGGTCAATTCGACTTTTTCGTACTTTTACAACAGCGAATTCTGATGCAACGAAAAAGCCGGAAATAAGGATGAGTACAAAGATGAGAAAAATATTTAATATGTCCAAGTGTGTTCTCTATTCCGTAGTTTGGAATAAAGATGTCACCTCCTGCGATTATGTTATACTTTTATAATAAATCCAAACGAAAAGAATAGTCAAAGAAAAAGGGTAAATATTGGTATGTTTCTGCAATAGTTTTTGAATGTGCTGTTATTTTGTCCGCGATACAAAAGGAATAACCCCCTACTTTCAGATTATAGAGGGTTATTTTAAATTAAGGTTTTGGGATACTTCTAGTTAAAGCGTATGATTGTTGTTTAACGTGGTTTGTCGTCCATAGTGTTTGAAGGAACGAGAGTATGCAATACGGGATATACAAAAGTAATAAGCTAATTGTAACAATGATAGGTGCATTTCCGCCGAATTGAATGATAAATTGCAATAGTCCGCTTGCATGAAAAACGCATTCCATAAAAACGAATGAAAGAATAATGGAACCTAAAATGGATTTATGATTCGAAGTAAGTGCCCAAAACAATGTATCCATAAGGAAAGAAGATTGTTTTATTTCATATTCATTTGTGTTACTTAAGAACGGAATCCATTTTTTTATTGCTTGCATAACGATAATCATGGAAGTACTACAAACGATGATAAAAGATGAGTAGTAAGGAAGTTTTATAAATTTTGCGATGTATAGGAGTAGTAATAAGACTGAGCATTGCAATAATACAGTACAAAAAGAGTAAGGTATCCATCTTAATAAGAAAGTGAGCTTTTTAACCGAATGAGGTGCTTTAAAAAATAAATGGCCGATCCCTAAACTGATGAAGAATCCGATCGTAAGAGTAAAGGTAAAACGAACAATCGATAAAAAATATATTTCCCATATGTAAGGGAATAACGGTGTTGAATGATTCGAAGTATGTACCATTTGATTTGCTGAGAAAAAGATAGATTCATGCATCCAATCAATCTTTGGAACTGTCATAGAAGAAAGTTGTGCGAAGTTATGAAAAATGCTTATAAAGCCAGTTATGTAAGAGTATTTATGTGTAATGAATAATGCGGGAATAGGACTAATGATAAATATAATGAGAACACCAACGATAAATTTATATATATGTGAGCGAAATAAAGACATGTAATCACCTACTCTTAGAATATTCAGAAAATTCTTATTCTTATTTTAGCTTCTTTCGGCGTAAGTTACAATATATTTTTCTTAAAGAAGTTTAGTATTGTACGGGATATAAGTGAATGAAACGTGAATAAATTATGACAAGAAAATGAATAATTTTCAGAAAAATGAAATAAATTATTTATTTTTTTCTGAAAATATAATATAGTTATGGCACAGAAAGTATTTTAACATAAGGAGGCTGTTTATGAGGATTAAAGGGAATTATGTGCCGAAAAGGGAAGTTTTATTTTGCTCATGTTCAATTACAATAGGGGAAGCACTGGAGCATTTAAATAATACTGGCTATCGTTGTGTACCAGTTTTAGATGAAAAAAAAGAGAAATATTTAGGGAATGTATACAAAGTAGATATATTAGAATATAAAGGTTCACTGGAAGAGAGTGTAGTACAATTATTAAACGATAAAGAAGGATATGTCAGAGAAGATTCTTCGTTCTTTAAAGTATTTTTTACAATAAAAAAATTACCTTATTTATCAGTAGTTGATGAAAAAGGAGTCTTTCTTGGAATTTTAACGCATAAAAAAGTTTTTGAGTTATTAGAAGATGCTTGGGGCGTTCATTCTAGTAAATATTCTGTCATGATTGGGACGCAAGATTATAATGGGGCCATTCAAAAATTATCGACAGTATTAAAAAAATATACAGGTATTCAAAGTTTAATGACTTTTGATAATGATGCCTTATTAGTTCGTAGAATTATGTTTACATTAGGAGAAGAGTTTAACGACGGTGAATTAGAGACGTTATTGAAGGATTTAGAAGATCACGGATTTAGAGTTGTGTATGTGGAAGAGATGAAAAATCCACGTAAAGTTGAAACGATAGAGTAACATGCAAAAGCCATCTAATTATGTTGGATGGCTTTAGTTATGTCACGTGTATAAAGTTATTTGGAAATAATGTTAAGGTGAAAAAATGTAGATAATTTTGATTTTCAAAAAAATCAATTTGAAAATATGTTTTTATTTTTCAACTAAATATGTTACTATATGTGTGATAAAAACAAAGAGGTCTGACAACTATACTCCACGCAATACCACTCTAATGAGTTAAAAATTCAAAAAAATCAAAAATTAATAGTTAGAGTAAGAATAAGGGGAATGGAGAAATTATGGAGAAAGACACTGCTTTGTAAGGGCATATTTTATCATCTTGAGCAGAGAGGAGGATGCATAGCATATTGTGAAAATAGAGATAAACAATGAAAAAGTGCTATGCAAATGAAAAGTATGAAGGGACGTTTAAGGCCAGGTGATACGATAGCAATTGGTTTAATGTTATTTGCACTATTTTTAGGAGCAGGAAATTTAATTTTTCCACCAGTTTTAGGGCAACAAGCTGGAGAGAATGTTTGGATTGCTACAATTGGATTCCTAGTAACGGGAGTCGGATTACCCCTATTAGCTGTAACAGCTGTTGCGTTTGTAGAGGGGGACTTGAAAGCGCTATCTTCTAGAGTTCACCCTATATTTGCGTTTATTTTCCCATTGATTAGTTATTTAGCAATTGGACCATTTTTCGCGATTCCGCGTACGGGAGCCGTTTCATTTGAAATGGGTGTGAAGCCATTTTTATCAGAGGCAATGGTTTCTGAATGGTACACGCTATTTCTTTTCACTATAATTTTCTTCGGAATAACTTGGTATTTATCATTAAATCCATCTAAATTAGTGGATTGGTTCGGGAAATTTCTTACACCATTGTTAGTATTAATTGTTGCTGTAATTGTCGGAAAGGCAATTATTGATCCAATTGGAGAACCAGCTGCGCCGCTAGCTGCATATCAAGAAAATGCTTTCTTTGGTGGATTTATACAAGGATATTTAACGATGGATGCAATTAGTGCGCTTGTATTTGGAATTGTCGTTGTACAAGTTATCCGTTCTAAAGGGATAAAAGAGAGTAGTCAAGTTGCAAAAATAACAGTAGTATCAGGTATTATTGCCGTACTTGGTTTAACGTTAATCTATTTATCACTTGCTTATCTTGGTTCAACAAGTACATCACTTGGTGTATCAGAGAATGGTGGACTTATTTTAACGAATGTTGTAAATGAGTTATATGGAACAAGTGGTAAAATTTTATTAGGACTTGTTATTATACTAGCTTGTTTAACAACTTCTGTTGGATTAACATCAGCTTGTGCTGGCTTCTTTACAAACTTATTCCCTAAACTTTCGCATAAAGCGATTGTAACAATGGTATGTGTGTTTAGTTTAATTGTATCTAACCTAGGTTTAACACAATTAATCGCAGTCACTTTACCAGTGTTAATGATCATATATCCAGTTGCAATCGTATTAATCGTACTTTCTTACTTCCATAAATGGATAGGGAAGCGTAATACCATTTATATTGGAGCTATTTTAGGCGCATTGTTAATTAGTTTCTTTAACGGTTTAGAAAGTGCAAACATTAAAGTTGATGCGGTTTCTAACGTGTTACAAATGTTACCATTATATAATGAAGGAATAGGGTGGTTAATCCCATCATGTATTGGCGGGATTCTGGGTTCCTTCTTCTATAAATCAAATGAATCAAGTGAACTACAAAAGAAAGGTGCTTAGGCGCCTTTCTTTTTTTAAAGGGGATTTTTGTATTTTGTCTAAGTAATAATTGGGAGGAATGATAAAATGGCTAATTTTGAAGATTTTTTAACTTTGGATGTAAGAATTGGAACTGTAACACATGCAGAGGAATTCAAGGAAGCGAGAGTTCCAGCGATTAAACTAGAAATTGATTTTGGAGAGCTTGGAATAAAGCAGTCAAGTGCTCAAATTACGAAAAGATACAATCCGGAAGATTTAGTCGGTCAGCAAATCGTTGCTGTTGTAAATTTTCCGTCAAAACGTGTAGCTGGATATAAATCAGAAGTGCTTGTTTTAGGAGGAGTACCTGAAGCGGGTGATGTTGTATTACTTCAGCCTAATATGGAATTACCAAATGGAACAAAAATTAGTTAGTGTAAAGGCGGAGGAACATGGATATTGGACGAGAATATTTACAATGTGCCATTTCGAATTTTAAAGCAACAAAGAAGCAAGGAGAAAGGGTACTTTCTCAATTATCATATGAACAGATTGAATGGTCTTCTCATGAAGAAACAAATAGCATAGCAATCATAATTAAGCATCTGCACGGCAATATGCGTTCTAGATGGACGGATTTTTTAACAGCTGATGGTGAAAAAATAGATCGTAACCGAGATGCTGAATTTGAAGGTGGTTATTCTTCTAAGGAAGAGGTTATCGCATCATGGAATAAAGGATGGGAATATCTTTTTAAAATGATGTATATGTTAACGCCGGAGCATTTATTACAGACGGTATATATTCGCGGTGAAGCACATACTGTCATGCAAGCAATTGAAAGACAAATTTCTCATTATGCTTTGCATATTGGACAAATTATTTTCATCGGTAAAATGTTAAAAGAAAATGAGTGGGAATGTTTAAGCATTCCTAAAGGACAGTCTGCACGTTACGTAGAGAAAAAACGCTCAACATAATAATAGGAAAGAAATCGATATAAAATGGGAAATAAGAAAATTAGCCAAATGACAGATGGTTCTGTAATCATAAGAATGCTGCCAAAAATAAGTCCATATATAATAAGAAAGAAATGAAATAGTGTATTCACAGGGATAAATCGTGAGATGAACACTTGCTGTCGTTTAAAGCAATCACTGTGAAATAAATAAAAGCGGAAGTACGATGTGGCAGTAATGAGATCTTTCTTTCGCACAATTCTTTTTTTGCATGTATGACAGATGAACGGTGGTCGCATTTCATTACGCTCCATTTTTTATATTTGTAATAATGTAAGACAATAGTAGGTATAAAGTGTATATCCCTATATACGCTCCTGATATAAGAAAAAACGGATTTAGTAAAATTCCATGAATGCTTGTCATGAAAACTAAATCTTGCATTAAAACATCATATATATTAATAGAAATAATTGTACCGAGTACATAAAGTGCTAAGTATGCTGAAATATGTAACGCAACACGGATTGTAGGATGCTTAGCAAGCCAATAAAAAATAAATGATAGTACAATGGGTAATGTTCCTATTAGTAGCTTCAATTCATTTCACCTCATTAACAATATAGCCGGAATTTAGACGGTCTATTCTCTAGAGCTTGTACATAACTTGAAATAGAGAGGGTGATAGTATGAATCGAGGCTTTTTTTATTTGAAGTTCACAAGTGTACGTAAGTTAGTTTTATTTATTATTGCTACAGTACTAGCGACTTTTTTTCTTATTAGTATGATGGTAACCTCTATGAAAGAGACAAAGTCAACGTATTTATATAATTGGTTAAATGAGCTATCGATGAATGGTTACATGTACGTTCTTGGGAAAGAGAATCATTATTTTACACAGGAGTATCGAAATTTAAATCAAAACTTTTCAATTTCCTCGTTTCTCTTTTCTATGGCTACGAATATTCGTTTTAACGATGTACGCAGTTTTGTCGGTAAAGAGCTACCTGGTTTTGGAAAGTACGATACAGAAATTGTTATTGCGGGTGAAGGGACAAATTATTCTAACTTACCGATAGAATCGAGCGTGCCACTTGAAGAAGTAGTAAAAGAACGGACTGGTGAAGGTGGACAGGCTCCAAAGCCGGATACGAACAAAGAGAAAAAGAAACCGGCTCAAACGACAGGGAAACGACAAGTTGCGTTTATTTATCATTCGCATAGCTGGGAATCTTATTTGCCGTTACTGAATTTAGCAAATGATCCAAATCCGAATAAAGCGACAAGCTCCGTCACGAATATTTCAATAGTCGGCGACCGATTTCGTGAACAATTAGCAAGTGAAGGGATTGGAGCTACTAACGACAAGACTGATGTCGGTCAAAAGTTGATTAGTAAAGGGTTAAATAGTAATAGTTCTTACAAAGTGTCACGGGAAATTGTACAAGAAGTAATGACTGGTAATAAAGAGCTGCAATACTTCTTTGACTTACATCGTGATAGTGCTCGGAAAAATGTCACGACAAAAGCAATTGGAGATAAATCATATGCGAAGCTTGCTTTCGTAATAGGGAAAGGCAATAAAAATTATGAAAAGAACTTACAATTAGCAACAGCTCTTCATGAAGAAATTAATAAGAAATATCCAGGAGTGAGTCGTGGTGTCATTCAAAAAGGATTCCAAACAGGAAATGGTGTCTACAATCAAGACTTATCAGGACAAGCGATATTAATAGAAGTTGGTGGCGTAGATAATACAGAGGAAGAATTAAATCGATCGATTGATGTACTTGCTAAAGCGTTTGGTGAATATTTCTGGCAGGCGGAAAAGGTGAATGGATAAAGTGAAACATAAATGAGTGGGAGAGTCTGAAAAAACGTGAGTGTTAAGCTTGCGCTTTTTTTGTGTAAAGAAGAGGCGTCACAGAATAGACATAATTTGTCGATGTTATAGTAATATCGAAATTTGTCAAATTATACTGGGAGATTTACAAAGGGATTTTCGGGAAAGTAGAGAAAATCTTTTTACAAGGAAAACTTTTTATTATGAAACTGATTGGGTGATAGAAGTGATTAGGGAGATCAAAATAGAAGATGCAGCACCATTTTTGCAATTAAGTAAGCAACTAGATGAAGAAACGAAATTTATGCTATATGAACCAGGAGAAAGAAAATTTACAGCCGAGCAACAAGAACAAATGATTCATCGCTTTATAGAAAATGAATATACAACAATATTCGTAGCAGTTGAAAAAGGAAGTATAGTAGGGTTTATTTTAGTGAATGGAAATCATATTCAAAGAAAGAGACATGTAGCAGGCATTGTAATTGGTATTTTGCAAGAGTATAGCGGGCGAGGTATTGGGACCAGATTGTTTAAAGAGGTTGAGAAGTGGGCAAAATTACATGATGTATGGCGTTTAGAATTAACGGTAATGGCCCACAATACAAGAGCTCAGGCACTATATAAAAAAGCTGGATTTGAGAAAGAAGGTGTCAAAAGAGCTGCTCTTATTATCGATGGAGAGAACATCGATGAGTATGAAATGGCCAAATTATTAAAATAAGAGGTCGTTATATGAAAAAAAGATGGACACTACTTGGTATCGTAGCGATGATACTCATTGTTGGAGTAGCAGGAATCAATTATAAAATGTATAAGGATAAGCAGGCGCGCGAGGTAAATGTGAATAACATATTTCCGAAAGCGAAAGAAACGATTGCCAATATGGATGGTGATATTGCGGTAATTAGTAATCCGAATTCGATGCTTGTGCTTGTGAATAAAAGTAGACGTTTACCAGATGGGTACAGACCGCCAGATTTAGTTATTCCGAAAGTGCGCTACTCAAGTGAAGGTGATCAAGAAAAGAAAAAAATGAGGAAAGAAGCAGCAGGGGCGCTAGAGGAAATGTTTCAGCAAGCTGATCAGGAGCGTATTTTCTTGTTTGCAGTCTCTGGATTTAGATCTTTTGATCGACAAAAAGCATTAAATACGATGTATAAAAAGCAAGACGGGGAAGCAAAAACAGCGATGTCTAGCGCGGTTCCTGGTACGAGTGAACATCAAACAGGGCTTGCTATGGATATTACATCTCAAGCTGCTAAGTTTCAGTTAGAGACAATTTTTGGTGAAACGAAAGAAGGGCAGTGGCTGTCTGAAAATGCCCATAAATTTGGCTTTGTAATTCGATATTCAAAAGAGAAAGAATCGCTTACGGGCTATCGATATGAACCATGGCACGTAAGGTATGTGGGTAACCCACAAGCTACATATTTATATGAAAATCAACTGACGCTTGAAGAAGTAACGCAGTGAGCAATTGAGGGGAGAGAAGGATTATGACGGTGTTATATAAGAAAAAAGTACACGCATATGTGACAAGAGAAAAAGAAGGAGTTATGCAACTGCTTGTTTTTAAACATCGTGATATACCTGAAGCTGGTATACAAGTACCAGGGGGAACAGTTGACGAAGGGGAAACGTTAGAAGCAGCAATTTTACGTGAAGTACAAGAAGAGTCTGGATTACGTCATTTATGCATAGAAAGATTCCTAGCCGATTACATCATACTTGTGAAAGAGAAAAAGGAATATCAAAAGCGGCATTTTTTCCACGTAACGTTACTAACAGATGTAAAAGATGATTGGGAACATATTGTAAGTGCCGGTGAGGAAGATCAAGGATTAGTATTTTGCTACGAATGGATTGATATTGCAAAATGCCCTGCATTAGCCGGGAAACAAGGTGAGTTTTTACATTTGTTAGATGAGGTATATGTAAAGTAATAAAAGAGTCTGAAGCGGAAATTCATTCGTTTCAGACTTTTTTTATTTTTCAGGAAATAAAAGGTTTTTACATTGGTAAGTTGAATTCTTTGAAAGGGATTGTAGTTGTATATGCGAGGGGCGGAGAAAATGAAAAAGTAATAGATACACGTTATCAATAAAAGCTTTTAAAGAAGGAGAATGAAGATGGAGATTCAGTTCAATGCACGATTACAAAAAGAATTAACAATTCATGATATACAAGTAGCGATGGAAGCTGGGCAATTAACTTCAAAAGAATTAGTTATGTATTATCTTCATAGAATCGCGAAATATGATCAAGAAGGACCAAAAATCAATTCTATTTTAGAAATCAATCCAGACGCTATCTTTATTGCAGAAGCGTTAGATTATGAAAGAAAGACAAAAGGTGGACGGGGACCATTACATGGTATACCTGTTTTACTTAAGGACAATATTGAAACGAATGACTCTATGCATACCAGTGCAGGTACGATTGCCCTGGAACAAAATATAAGTAGTGAAGATGCATTTCTCGTTACGAAACTTCGAGAAGCAGGAGCAGTAATAATAGGAAAAACAAATATGACAGAATTAGCAAATGCAATGTCTTTTGACATGTGGGCTGGATATAGTGCAAGAGGTGGACAAACAATCAATCCATATGGGACGGGCGAGGATGATATGTTTGTTGGTGGCTCTAGTACGGGTTCTGCGATTGCAGTTGCTGCTAACTTTACAGTAGTATCTGTTGGAACGGAAACGGATGCTTCTATTTTAAGCCCGGCTGTTCAAAATTCTGTAGTCGGTATTAAACCGACTGTTGGTCTAATTAGTCGTAGAGGCATTATTCCGTTCACGTATTCGCAAGATACAGCTGGTCCATTTGCTAGAACGGTTACAGACGCTACTATTTTGCTAGGGAGTTTAACTGGGGTAGACGAGAAGGATGCAGCTACTCATAAAAGTGAAGGTATAGCAGAACATGATTATACAAAATATCTTGATGTTAATGGCTTACATGGAGCGAAGATTGGTGTATTTAGCAATGCACCAAAAGATTATTATGAAACTGGTGAGTATTATGAAAATTTGTTTAAGGAGACGATTGAAGTATTGCGTAGTGAGGGAGCAACAGTAGTAGAAAATATTGATATTTCTTCTTTTCATAGAGAATGGAGCTGGGGAGTTCCGCTTTATGAATTGAAGCATAGCTTAGATAACTATCTTTCAAAATTACCTTCTACTATTCCAGTACATTCTATTTCAGAGTTAATGGAGTTTAACGAAAATATAGCCGAAAGAGCTTTGAAATATGGACAAACAAAGTTAGAAAGAAAAAAAGATTTTCCTAATCCGTTAAGAAATCCAGAATATTTAAATGCAAGATTAGAAGATATATATTTTTCGCAAGAACAAGGTATTGATTTTGCACTGGAAAAATATAATCTTGATGCGATTCTGTTTCCTTCTTATATAGGTTCTACTATATGTGCGAAAGCAGGTTATCCGTCTATAGCAATACCTGCGGGATATATGGATAACGGGAGACCGTTTGGAATTACTCTGGCAAGCACTGCTTTTTCTGAGGGGACCTTGATTAAACTAGCATACGCTTTTGAACAAGCGACAGAACATAGAAAAATTCCGGGTTTGTCATAAATAGAATATACAAAAAGGACAGGAGTTCCTGTCCTTTTTAATTTATTGATTACATTGAAATATCTTTCTGATCTGTCTTATGATATTTTAATAGGCTAAAAGATAAACAAGCAGAACATAAAATAAGAAAAGCAGCGATGATATAAATCGTACGAACACCGAACAAATCGGTAATAATTCCAATACTAAGCATAGAAAGACCAGAAGCTGTCGAGAGGAGTGCGCCATGAGCTGTATACATTTTTGATAATAAAGTAGGGGCTACACTAGATTGTAGTACTGTCGTTTGAGAAATATCTCTAATTTGATAACATGGCCCCATTAGAACGCATAGAAAAAGCGCAATAAACCCGCTACTTGTCATACCATATAAAAATGTAAGAATACTAAACATAAGAGAGCCTATCGCCATGGAGCGTATTAAATTGTTTTGAATGTATGTACTCATTTTCCATGCTAATATCCCGCCAATTAACGTCCCTACATAATAACTTGTATTAATATATCCCCACCATTCTTCTCCTTTATGAAGAACAGTCGTTACATAAGCCATTGTAATAGCACCGATCCATATTGTCCCTGCGAAAGTTTCAATTAAGTCCATACATGTAACGATACGAAGAGAAGGGTTTTGAAATAAGAGTCTCCAACCTTCCAATAAAGCAGCGCCTTTTGAAGAAGAAGGCTCTATTACTCGTTCATTATGTATGGAACGTAATGAAAGGTGTAGTGCAATACATCCAAAAATCATCAAAATGTTATTCATCATGAGTGTAGAAGTAGCACCGATAAGAAGAACTATAACACTTGTAAATGAATAAGCAGCGGCTTGCGCAATTTGTGTGGAAAAGGAAAAAATACTATTTACTTTTACTAATTGTTCTTTTCGTGTAAGGCGAGGAAGGATACCGTATAATAACGGTGCGCTCCAGCCGCTACATAAAGAAATGAAAAAAATGAAAATGAATAGTGTTACAACGTTTGAGGAAAGGGCCGGGAATAATATCATTAATAAAAATAATAGAACAGTTTTTGTCCATTGTAGTGTGAAAAGTAATGAATAAGATGAAAAACGATTCATTATAAGTGGTGCAGATGTATTTGCTATAAGATTAGTTATCACTTGTACTAATGGAAAAAGAGCGGTTAATGTAGCTGATTTCGTTGTGATATACATATGAATTGTAATAATCATGATGTATACGATGTCAGCGAGAGTAATGCATATTTTAGAGCCTAAATAGTAAATTAGTGAACGATTTTGCAACAAGCACACCACCTTCCTAAAAAATAATATTTTAGTAGTTAAAATAATTATAAATTGAAAATTAAATTTTCGAAAGAATTTCATTTTTTTGTCGCTTTTTGAAAGGGATTTTCATGTATAATGAAGAATATATTAATATAGTATTTTATTAATACTTTTTATAACAGTGAATATGTACAATAGCTTGTAGTAAATGCCCCGGTATAAGAAAGGGCGGATAAACCATTCTTTTCTTCATATACATATAGAAAATGAGAAAGAAAGTGAGGGGTGCATATGGCTGCTTGGGTAATTTGGTTTATAATAGCTGGTATTTTATTTATTGCGGAAATGTTGTCGATTACGTTTTACATGCTTTGGCTTGGAATTGGAGCTGTTGTCGGAGGTCTAATTGCTTTGTTTGCTCCTGAAGCACTACTGTTACAAGTTGTTGCTGGTGCGATTGTAAGTTTAACATTGACTTTCTTTACGAAAAGAATTTCAAAAAACTTTCGAGAAGCAAAAGGTTTTACTGATACAGTAGATATGCTTGTCGGTAAAAAAGGTATTGTTATGCAAGCGATTACAAAAGGAGCGAATGGTATTGTGAAGGTGGATGGAGATATTTGGACAGCTATTGCAGATGATCCAATTGATGCTGGAGAAAAAGTTATTGTTATAAAGAGGCATAGTACTATATTACAAGTAAAGAAGGAGAGTGAATAAATATGGCAGTAGCATTAACATTAACGATTATTTTCGCACTAATTGTTGTTACATTTATCGCATTAACAATTAAAATTATTCCACAGCAAAAAGTTGGAGTCGTTGAAAGATTTGGTAAGTTTCAGCGTATTATGGAGCCGGGATTAAATTTATTAATACCAATTGTAGACCGTGTTCGTGTATATCATGACTTACGTATTCAACAAACGAATGTACCACCACAGAAGGTAATTACGAAAGATAATGTACAAGTAGAAATTGATACAATCATTTTCTATCAAATTGTGGAACCAGAACTTGCGACATATGGTATTTCGAACTATGAATATGGTGTTCGTAACATTACTTCTGCAACGATGCGTCAAATCATTGGTAAAATGGAACTGGATGAAACGTTATCAGGTCGTGAAAAAATTTCAACAGAAATTCGCTTAGCACTTGATGAAGCAACAGAAAAATGGGGCGTTCGTATTGAGCGTGTAGAAGTTGTCGATATTAATCCGCCGAAAGATGTGCAAGCATCAATGGAAAAGCAAATGAAAGCAGAACGTAATAAACGTGCGATCATTTTAGAAGCTGAGGCTGCAAAACAAGATAAAGTCCTTCGTGCTGAAGGAGAAAAGCAAAGTAAAATATTAATGGCTGAAGGGGATAAAGAAGCACGTATTCGAGAAGCTGAAGGTATAAAAGAAGCAAAGGAACTAGAAGCGCAAGGGGAAGCAAGAGCGATTGAGGAAATTGCAAAAGCAGAACAAAATCGAATTGAATTACTTCGTGCAGCAGATTTAGATGAACGCGTACTTGCTTATAAATCATTTGAATCATTGATTGAGGTTGCGAAAGGACCAGCAAATAAAGTCTTTATTCCGTCTAATGCAATTGAAACACTTGGTACTCTCGGGGCAATTGGAGAAATCTTTAAAGAAAAACAAGCGAAGAAATTGCCTTCTTCAGATACACCAAAAGAACAATAAGAGTGAAAAAGAGAAATGGGATGCCATTTCTCTTTTTATTTTTGAGTAGGATAAAAAATATTAGTCCTTTGCCATTAGGGATAGGGCTTTTTGTTTGTCACTTTTGAAAGAATAATAAGTTTAGAGTGTTTGGAATTGTTAAGTGGAGTAACACGTTTACTAGATGCGTTAAAAAACTGTCAAAGTAATATATTTTTGTTAAAGAAAATTTAAAATATGATATAATGGAATTTTGTGGATATTAAACGAGGGAGTGGGAAACAAGTGCAAATATTATTAATACGTCACGGTGAATCCGAAGCGGACATTTTACAGGTACATGAAGGACGAGCTGACTTTGAATTAACAGAAAAAGGAAGGCAGCAAGTGCAAAGGCTTGTACAGAAATTGAAAGCAGATTTTCCGCCAGATTTCATTTGGGCAAGTACATTAAAACGTGCTCGTGAAACTGGTGAAACGTTAGCTGAAGGAATTGGATGCCCAATTCAATTAGAAGAGGAATTAATGGAGTTCAATAATGGAGTGCAAGCAGGCTTATCTTTTGAAGAAGCAAAGAAATATCCAGAGCCAAAGTTTCTTCATGATCGTTTTGAAAACGGGGAATCATTTATTGAATTTAGAATGAGAATAGAGGGGGTTTTTTCTAAAATTGTAACAGAAAATACATATGACCGGATAGCAATCGTTGCACACGGTGGTGTAATCAATAGTCTATTACGTGCGTTTTTCAAAATGCCCATTTCAATGGATTATTATTTTAAAATGGGAGATACGGGAATAAGCTTAATTGAAATTGATGGCGAACAAAAAACGGTGCATTTCATTAATGATACGAATCATTTGGACGGGATATAAAGACCTATGTACAAAGTAGTGTTTTTTTGATGTTGACGGTACGCTTTTAAGTGAGATTGATAGAAGTATGCACGAAAGTACAAAAGAAGCGATACAAAGGTTAATAGATAAAGGAATTCACGTAGTTGTTACAACAGGGAGACCATATAGCTTATGTTCGCAATTTAAGAAACTAGGCATAAATACGTTTATTTCTGCAAATGGTGCACATATTAAGTGTGAGGAATCAGTTATACATAAATCAGTACTTTCCAGTGAAATCGTTCATGATATCTCAGAGTTTGCAGAATTACATGGTCACGGCGTTTCTTATTTTACTGAGGGTTTTACAATGAACGGAATAGCCTCAGATAATGAGCGTGTAATGCAAGCACTTAGCGAGACGTTAAATTTAGGGGAGTACCCTGAAAAAAGCAAGGATTTGTCTGAAGAGATCTATTGTTTATGTCTGTATGCGGATGAAATAGAATCTCAAAAATTTATTGAAAAATACCCAATGCTTACATTTGACCGTTTTCATGGTTATGTCATAAATGTATTGGAAGATAATAAAGTATCGAAGCTAACTGTAATTCAAAAAGTATTGGAGCATTTAAACATTTGTAAATCCGAAGCGATAGCTTTTGGCGATGGTGGAAATGATATTGAGATGTTGCAGTATGTAGGATTAGGAATTGCGATGGGGAATGGCGGAGAAGAGTTAAAAGCAAGAGCTGATTTCGTTACAATGAAATCAAGTGAAGGTGGTATTTCTTTTCCCTTAAAGAAGTTTCGTATTATTTAAGAATAATAGCTAGGCAGTGTAAAAAATCCTGTTCTAATGACAGGATTTTTTGTTTAACAATATTCTTGCAATAAAAGGAAAAATATGAGTATAATGAAAAGTAATTAGGTAAGCTAATTAGTTGGAAAGAAAGGAGACTGAAGACGGATGAATTCAAGAAAAGATTCTCTTCCTTTAGGGATTGGGCCGTATGCAGAGTTAATAAAAAAGACAGCATCAGCAGATACGGATCCAATCGCAGCAAAACTTGGTTTGTTAATGTTATGGACGTCTGATAATGTTCTTGATGCTGTTGATGTAGATTTAGCTCCGCTTGGTATATCGGAAAGTAAATTAGATTTTTTACTGTTGTTTATTTTGCGTGAAATGGAATCAAATGGGGAAGAAGTGAACATGAGTCCTTCGGATATTGCGAGTCGATTAGGGATAACACGTGCTTCTGTCACTGGCTTATTAGATTGGATGGAGAAACGAGAGTTAATCGTAAGATTCCATCATTCTGAAGATCGAAGAAGACTAAAAGTGAAAATTACTCCGAAAGGAAAAGAGCTAGTTACGCACTCTTTACCAACCTTTTGGTTATCTTGCGCTTCGTTAGTTGATGACTTTAATCAAGAAGAGCGTCAAGTTTTAGAGAAGCTATTAAATAAAATGCAAGTAAATATGCAGGTGAAATTAGGAGAAGGTAGGTAAATAAGTTGATTATGAGGGTCAACTTATTTATTTGGGAATATAATTAGGTTACCTTATTATAAGTTTGTCTAACTTTAGTGATCAGTCATACTTTTTACGATGTAATTAAAATAAGTAAGCGTACTTTAAAGGTTTTAAATTGATAAAAAAATGTAATAAGGGAGAGATATTATGATGGAAATAGGAAAGGAAATAAATCGTGAAAAGAATTACACAATAATGACCGTTGTATTATGTTGGTCGGGTATGGTCGTTATGTCTAGCTTATATGTAACAATCCCTTTAATTGCACTATTTTCAGATCTTTTTAATGTTTCACTAGCACAATCTGCAGCTACAGGCAGTATATTTTCTGTTGGATTTGCTATAGGTTGCTTGTTATTTGGGGCAATCTCTGATAAATATGGGCGAAAAAAAGTGATTTTCATTGGATTACTTGCTCTGTCGATTATTTCGTTTTCCTTAGGGTTTGTAGATAGTATATTGTGGCTTGTTATTTTTAGAGGATTACAGGGGATAGCAGCAGCTACATTTTCTCCGGTAGCGTTAGCTTACGTTGTAGAAATATTTCCAGTAGAAAAAAAGGTTACAACAATAGGATTTGTTAGTACCGGTTTTTTAGTAGCTGGAATTGTAGGTCAGGTAATAAGTACGGTTGTTAGTCAACATTTTGGATGGCATATGGTGTTCTTTCTTCTTAGCGTTGTCTATATGATTACTGCTGTATGGATTCAGTATTCTCTTCCGAAAGGGGAGATATCTCAATCTTATACTGATATTTTGGGACCGATTAAACAGATGGGTAAAGTCTTTACACATAAAAGTTTAGTTTTGAGCTATATGATTGCGTTTGTTTTATTAATGGCTTTTGTTAATATGTATACTGTTTTAGGAAATTATTTGAGCTCTCCTACTTATAATTTAACTGCAGAACAAGTCCTTTATTTTCGCTTAGCGGGGATATTTGGTATGATGCTGTCACCAATTGCGGGTCGTTTAACAAAAAGGTTTGAAGTAAGGAAAGTTCTTCAAGGTGGATTGCTGGTTGCTATTTTTAGTCTAAGTGCAATGGGCTATGTGTCGTATCTGCCTCTTCTTGTCATAATGAGTGTCTGTTTTGTAATTGGTATTGCTATATCCGTTCCGTCTTTAGTTGCTCTTGTCGGCCAATTGGGAGGGAAAGCGAGGGGAATAGCAGTTTCTATTTATACTTTTATTTTATTTTTAGGTACTAGTATAGGACCACTCATTTCTATTTATCTTATGAATATAGGAAGTTATGCTCTAACGTTTATTTTATTAGGAATGTTACTTTTTATTGGATTTATTGCTTCTCTATTTATAAATGATGAACGTGTATTGGATAATGAATGAGTGAAAAATCACTCAAATAAAGGAATGTGAGGATCTTTCGTATGCTCACATAATATAATATGAATTTGCCCACGATGATGATAAAAGTGTGCAACAATTTCAAGCAACCATTCAAAACGTGAATAAGAAATAACCCAATAAGCAGTCTTGATTTCCGCTAATTGTTCATTGGAATAGGATAAAAAAGTTTTAGAAAGTAAATCGTAGCCCTGTATCATCGTTAGTTGCATTTGCGTAATTGTTTCGGGTCTTCGTTCTTTATAGAAAGTATATAGTTGTTTTTCCGTAATACCATTTAAAATGAGTAGATCTGCATGGCAAATTAGAGAAAGATGTGTACACATTTCAAATAATGACCGCTTCGAGTGAATTGGTTGCATTTTTAATTCTTCTTCTTTATATTGGTTAAGCATTTGAATAGAAGTATCAACAGCAACTTGTAGTTGATGCAATGCAGATTGAACAAACATTGTAATTCTCCTCTTCTCCGTATATAATAGTTTCTTAAGGGTATTATATCATACTCAAAATTCTGAAAATTCTAGTAGTTTGACTAGCATATCGAAAAGTATTATATTGTAAAAGGTCATATGAAACGTGAAATAGAATGGAATGCAATTATTGAGTTAGGAGTTAGACCAATGAGTTTGAAATATGGAAGAGATACAATTGTTGAAGTTGACTTAAATGCAGTAAAACATAATGTAAAAGAATTTAAAAAACGAGTGAATGATGAAAATATTGCAATGATGGCTGCTGTAAAAGCAAATGGGTATGGCCACGGGGCAGTTGAAGTTGCGAAAGCTGCTATTGAAGCAGGAATAAATCAGCTTGCAGTTGCATTTGTAGATGAAGCGATAGAGTTAAGAGAAGCTGGAATTAACGTGCCAATTTTAATTTTAGGCTATACATCAGTAGCAGCTGCGGAAGAGGCAATTCAATATGACGTTATGATGACTGTTTATAGAAGTGAAGACTTACAAGGTATAAATGAAATCGCAAACCGTCTTCAAAAGAAAGCGCAAATTCAGGTGAAAATTGATACTGGAATGAGTCGTATCGGTTTACAAGAAGAAGAGGTTAAACCATTTTTAGAAGAATTAAACCGTATGGAGTATGTAGAGTTAGTAGGAATGTTTACACATTACTCTACGGCAGATGAAATTGATAAATCATATACGAATATGCAAACAAGTTTATTTGAGAAAGCTGTCAATGCAGCAAAAGAATTAGGAATTCATATTCCATATATTCATAGTTCAAATAGTGCAGGTTCAATGGAACTTAGCAATACATTTCAAAATATGGTCCGTGTAGGTATTGGAATATATGGAATGTATCCTTCAAAAGAGGTAGATCATGCAGTCGTTTCTTTACAGCCTGCGTTGTCGTTAAAATCAAAAGTTGCTCATATTAAACATGCGAAGAAGAATCGCGGTGTAAGTTATGGGAATACGTATGTAACGACTGGTGAGGAATGGATTGCAACTGTACCGATTGGTTATGCTGATGGTTATAATCGTCAGTTATCTAATAAAGGGCATGCATTAATAAATGGAGTTCGAGTACCTGTTATTGGTCGTGTTTGTATGGACCAGCTCATGTTAGACGTTTCAAAAGCAATGCCAGTACAAGTTGGGGACGAAGTAGTATTCTACGGTAAACAAGGCGAAGAAGAAATTGCGGTAGAAGAAGTAGCGGATATGTTAGGTACAATTAACTATGAAGTTACATGTATGTTAGACAGAAGAATCCCGCGTGTTTATAAAGAAAATAATGAAACGGCTGCTGTCGTAAATATACTAAGAAAAAACTGAATCGTTATGATTCAGTTTTTTTATTTTTGACAAATGAAAAATGCTCTATTTGTACCATGTAATTGAATGTTCTTAAAACCTACAGATTCCAACGAAGAAATTATTTCTTCATCGGAATAACAAGCTTCCTCAAAAGAAAAGTCACTTCTTGTCCAAGTATTATCTATGTCATGTTGAAATAGTATAAAGTTCATTTCTGCTTTTTTATTTTCGTTATCATAGGTAGAATCAATCGTACATACATATTCTTCCGCTGAAATATGAAATGAAGCAATCCAATTTTCAAGAAAACCTTTCTCCATATTCATATCAAATACAAATGTACCTTCGCTATGTAATACGGAGTAAACATTACGAAAAACATTTATTAATTCATCTAATTTTAAAATATGGTTTAAGCTATCGCCAGTAGAGATAACATAGTGAAATTGCTCATTTACATTGAAATAACGAGCATCATCGACGATAAAGGTTGCGTCTGGCGCGTTTTGACGTGCGTATTCAATCATTTGAGCAGAACCATCTATACCAGTTACTACAAAAGTATTATCAATTAATTTCTTAGTAAGGTGACCAGTCCCGCAGCAAAGATCTAAAATATGAGAATGTGGTGGTGCATATTGTAAAACGAGTTTTTCCAAAAGTAGATAGGAGTGTTCAGCATAATGCCCCCAATGTTTATTATAAATGGATGCGAAAATATCATAATCAGAATAAATTAGTTTTTTACACATATGTATTCACCTCAAGATTCATTACATTATAATAGTCATGCTTCGTTTTTATTTCAAAACCACATTGTGTATATAGTTTTAAAGCATTGTTATTTTTCGTTTCGACGTCTAATTCAATTGTTGAAACTCCTTCTGCAATAAGGATATGTACCATATAACTAAGGATATCTTTTCCGTATCCTTTACGTTGATATGAAGGATGAACCGAGAATCCTGATAGTGTAGTAGATTGCTCTTGCTCAGAAACTGTAATCGTTCCTATCACTTTTTCATCGATAAGAGCACTGTAAACTTGATGGGAAGGTGAATACATCATTTTTTGTAACCATGTAGCGGTATTTTCTGCTGAATCTCCAAAGGCTTTACTGGAAATTTCAATGAGGTCAAGAAGTGATTCTGAAGATGCAAGAGTAAGCTGTATCGTATTTTTTGTTGTTTTTGGCACTTCGCTTGCTCTGAATTCCATACTATATTCACTATATAAATAAGGTAACTTCAAATGCTTTGCAAATTCTTTCCCAGAAGCAGAATCCCCATTCATAATAAGAAGTGCTTCATCTGCCTCTCTTCTTCGTACTTCTTTCATTGCGGTTTGTAAAAGAGTAGTGCCTATATGTTGTTTCCTATAGTTCGGATGAACAAATCCTATTAACTCCAGTTTTGTCGGCCTTTCAAAGTCATACATACTTAATGCACCAATTAATTGAATATCGTCATAAAATAGAAAATCATATATCTCTTCATTATTTCGAGCAGTTAAAAAGTTTACATGTAAATTTGACGAGTAATCAATTTCATCTTGTTGTCCGCAAATATGAGCTAAATCTTTCATTTGCTGAATTTCGTTCGCTGTTAAAGATTTCTTTTGTTCAATATTCATTTCACAATCCCTCGCATTCATATTTAAAAATAGGATGGATGACTTAGCCACTTTTTTAACTCTACACTGCCCTGAACAGACAATAACCGGTACAAATATCGATAGGGATGTCTACATTCTTCAAGACGGGGAATGGGCATAATGGTTTCGTAACCTTGTTTAAAAGCATGAGCCTCTTTTTCTGTAAATATATATTCTAAGCCGATAAAATCAAACTCCCGAGGAGCAATTGCGTAGGCTTCTGTATCTACTAAGCCCGTAATAGTTGTACCATCTGATAAAAACTGAGTAGGATCCATATCAATTAAAACGAGTGTGGATTCCTTTGGTGCTGGTAAGGAAGAAAGCTGTGATTCAAAAGTCGGAAATGCATTTTGTATACTTTCATTATCGGAATAAAACATATTCACAAGCTCTTTACTCACATTTAAAATGTGTGATTGGAATTCATCTAGTGTAGTTTGGAAGGAACCTGACACATTTCCTATGTAATCGGCTTTAAATTTATGTATTTCTGCAAGCCCTTTTCCTAGACTGAATAAAATAGAATCTGGTTGCCCGATAAAAGAATGAACTGTGTTGCCTACTAACTTTTCAGCTATAACGAATTCACGACCATTTAAAATATGTTTTTCTAATATTGCTGGGATAGGAAGATTAGTATGTTCTTGCAGCAATGCATGTACAGCTTCTAAAGGATGTACGTTCCTCGGATCGATTCCAAATAGGTTTTTACATCCCCACCAAAAATCATTATTTGGTTCTTCAATCATTTTAGAAGAACGAACGATGACTTCTGCATCTTCAGTTCGGACGAGAAACACATTGCTTGCATGGTCTTCATAACCTGGGTGTAAAGTTTGAACAGATAAAATAGGTGAAGTGAATAATTGTTGTAGCATAAAGACACTCCTTTTTTTCTGTAAATTCTATAAATTCATTATATAACAGAATATGTACCAAGTGGATAATGATAGGAACAACATAGAACTTAAATACATTCATGGTGAGAAATCAGTGTGAAAATTATATTTTTCTAGTTTTGTATGAATTATCAAAATAATGTTTCTGATGATAAATCTGTAAAAATACCAAATTTAAATCTCTTATTTTTCAGTAAATGAACAGTTAAGTGTTCTTTTATGAGAGTTATAATGTAGGTTATGAAAAATATTTCTCAATAATAAAATGAAGAGAAAAATGTGAAGAAATAGAATAGATTCCTTTATAATAGTTTTAAATTAATTAATATAATTAATTATTAATAATATTAGATAGGAGAGAATATGATGGCAAACGTACTCGTAATAAATTTCCCTGGAGAAGGTCATATAAATCCGACTTTAGCTATTGTAAATGAGTTAATTCGGCGAGGGGAGACAGTTGTTTCGTATTGTATTGAAGATTATAGAAAGAAGATTGAAGCAACAGGTGCAGAATTCCGAGTGTTTGAGAATTTTCTCTCTCAAATTAATATTATGGAACGAGTAAATGAAGGTGGGAGTCCTTTGACGATGCTGTCTCATATGATGGAAGCATCAGAGCGTATTGTTACTCAAATTGTAGAAGAAACAAAAGGGGAAAAGTATGATTACTTAATATACGATAATCATTTTCCAGTAGGACGTATTATAGCCAATGTTTTAAAATTACCTAGCGTTTCTTCTTGTACAACGTTTGCTTTTAATCAGTACATTACTTTTAACGATGAACATGAATCAAGAAAAGCAGATGAAACGAATCCATTGTATCAATCTTGTTTAGCGGAAATGGAAAAATGGAACAGACAGTATGGAATGAAATGTAATAGTATGTATGATATTATGAATCATCCTGGTGATATTACGATTGTATATACTTCAAAGGAATATCAACCGCGTTCAGATGTATTCGATGAATCGTATAAGTTTGTTGGCCCATCCATTGCTACGCGTAAAGAAGTAGGAAGCTTTCCTATGGAAGATTTAAAAGATAAAAAATTGATTTTCATTTCTATGGGAACAGTTTTTAATGAACAACCTGAGCTATATGAAAAATGCTTTGAAGCGTTTAAAGATGTAGAAGCGACAGTCATATTAGTTGTTGGTAAGAAGATAAATATAAGTCAATTTAAAAACATTCCGAATAACTTTAAGTTGTTTAACTATGTGCCGCAATTAGAGGTATTACAGTATGCTAATGTATTCGTGACACACGGTGGTATGAATAGTTCAAGTGAAGCGCTATATTACGGTGTCCCGTTAGTTGTAATTCCGGTAACAGGTGATCAGCCTTTAGTTGCGAAACGAGTGAATGAAGTAGGGGCTGGAATAAGGCTTAATCGTAAAGAGTTAACTTCTGAATTGTTACGTGGAGCTGTAGAGAAAGTGATGTATGATGTAACGTTTAAGGAAAATAGTCGTAAAGTTGGAGAGTCACTTCGAAATGCTGGTGGGTATAATAGGGCAGTTGATGAAATATTGAAAATGAAAATGAATTCATACTCAAAACTTAAATAAATGTTTGGAGCACACTTACTGAAATATGTAAGTGTGTTTCCATAAATAAATTACATAAAAAATCACTGTAAAGGTGAAACTTTTGTGTATATAAACTCATATCTTTGAATTAGTAGTAAAATTACGTTAAAATAATACTAAGAAAATATATAAGTTTTGGGGGTAATGAATGAAAAGAGTATTTGAATACATATTATTAACAATTGGATCGATTATTGTAGCGGGTTCATTAGAGCTTATTTTAGCTCCTAATGGATTAGTAGATGGCGGGGTAACGGCCATTGCTATTATGGCGAATAAAGTTGCTGGATTGCCGCTTTACGGGGTGTTCTTAGGAATTAATATCCCGATTTTATTATTTACTGCAAAAGTAATGGGAAAGAAGTTCTTTATCCGTACATCCTATGCAAACGTTGTTACAACACTCGGATTAATCTATTTAAAACCATTTCCAGCAATTACAACTTCTGAATTGTTAATTGTTCTTTATGGAGGAGTCCTATTTGGTGTTGGTGTGGGGATTGTAGTGAAAATGGGCGGAGCAATAGATGGATCAGAAATGTTAGCAGTTTGGATGAACAAACATTTTAAAGTACCGATTAGTACATTTTTACTTGCTGTAAATGCAGTTATTTTCACATTTGTAGCAATTTTATTTTCAATCGAACAGGCGATGTTCTCATTAGCAATTTTCTATATTGTTACGAAGATGATTGATTTCATATTAGATGGTATTAATCAAGGAAAGAGCGTTATGATTATTTCTGGCAAAAATAAGGAAATAGGCGATCTACTCATGAAAGAATTACAATTATCTGTTACGTATCTACATGGAGAAGGTGGTTTTTTAGGGGAACATAAGAGAATCATTTATTGTATTACAAACCGTTTCATTTATCCGAAAATGAAAGATCTCGTTCTCTCTGTAGATCCAACCGCTATAATTGAAGCGTCTTATTCAACAGAAACAACTGGTGTCAAACGTCCGGGAAGGGCAATGAGATCACAAAAATAGTGAATGAAAATAGCTCCACGTAAGTATAACTTACGTGGAGCTATTCTTATTTAGGGAACCAGGCTTTTTTTAGTAATTTGACAACAGTTTCGATACAATTCTCTGGAATACTGCCAAAACCGAGCAATACATACGACTTCTCCCTTACATTATGAACAGAATCGTATGTGGAGATAGGATATAATTTAATACGTTCTTTTGCAGCTGCATGAATAAGTTCTTGTTCATTCATCCCGTTATGAACGTGAAGTACGATATGAAGTCCTGATTGTTCACCGAGTATATGAACGTTATTTCCCATTTCGTTTGTAATAGATTTAATTAAAGAAATATGTTTTCTTTTATATAACGTACGACTTCGGTTAATATGACGTTCCCAATCACCATTTTGTATAAAGGTGGCAAAGGTAAGTTGTTGCAACGTAGAAACTGTTTGTTTAAACATACCACCCAGTCCTTGATAGGCTCTAAAAAGATGAGGTGGTAAAACGATATATCCCATTCGTAAAGAAGGTAAAAAAGATTTCGAGAAAGTTCCCATATAAATAACACGTTCATTTGAATCTAGTCCTTGTAAAGAAGGAATGGGTTTTCCTATATAACGAAATTCCCCATCGTAATCATCTTCAATAATATATCCCTTACAATCATTCGCCCATTTTAATAACTCGAGTCTTCTAGATAACGGCATAATGATTCCAAGTGGAAATTGGTGAGAGGGAGTCACATACGCTACATTAGAACCCGATTCACGTAAAGCGGAAATATGAATCCCTTTATCATCTAAAGGGATAGGGTGGACGGGAAGGCCAGAACTTTGAATCATAGCAGGTATACGGTGAAATCCAGGATTTTCGATTCCGTATTCTTTTTTTGAACCAAGCAGTTGAAGTAGTAGCCAAAGAAGAGGCTGCGTACCTGCTCCAATAATAATTTGATCAGGTGAAGAATGTACCCCGCGAGCATGATATAAATACTTTGAAATATGTTCTCGTAGAACGAGCTCACCTTGTGGATCCTCTTTAGCAAATAATTCATTTTCATACTGAAATAAAGTTTCGTGTAATGCTCTTTTCCAGTTTGTTATAGGAAAAGCTTTTTGATCAATAAGCCCTTGACTACAATCATAATCATATTGTTCGTTTTCTTTATTATTTGCACTGTTTGACGCAATTTGCTGTTTCTTTTGAATGACATCAATATCAACTTCTGCAACAAAAATCCCACGTTTCGGTTTGCTTTCTACATACCCTTCAGCTAGTAATTGTTGATAAGCGGATTCAACTGTAATACGGCTCACATTAAGTTGCATAGCTAAATTTCTGTGAGAAGGAAGGCGTGTACCGGCACGTAGTGATCCATGAGAGATTTCTCGTTTCATATATTTATAAATTTGTAAGTAAAGGGGTGTTTTACTTTGTAATACTAATGGGATAGTCAGATCCATTCGTAGACGCTCCTTTTCATACTGGCCTTATAAAAAAGAATAAAACTGTCACTTAAGCTAAGGGCAGTGGCTTTCTATAATGATGATATAACATTTAGAAAATTTTATAAATAGTAAGGGGAGAATCATAATGAATATTAGAGAAGTAGTAACAGAAGCGGATTTACATGATGTATTTCCCGTATTACAGCAATTGCGAACTAAACTTTCAAGAGAAGAAGCAAGTTCTTTATTTCAAAAAATGAAAGAAGAAAACTATAAATTATTTGCGCTACTTAATGAAGAGGGAGAAGTTGTGAGTCTAGCTGGTGTAGCGATTTGTACGAACTTTTATAATGAGAAACATCTTTTCGTGTATGACCTTGTAACTGCGGAAGCACATCGTTCAAAAGGGTATGGGAAAGTATTACTCTCGTATATAGAGAACTGGGGAAAAGAAAATGAATGTGAGTCCATCGCTCTTACATCAGCGTTTCCTAGATTAGACGCTCACCGCTTTTATGAAAGAGAAGGCTATGATAAGGTAAGCTATTCTTTTCATAAAGAATTATAAAGAAGGGTAGGTTCTATATGACATAATATATAGAACCTATTTCTTTTAGAAAGGTTTATAATTTATGTTGTTGAATTATTTTTTTATAAATAATACAGAGAATGATTGGAGCGCTTATACTTGGAAAAAATAAAGAAACTATCAATCCCTAATGATGTTAGAGTAATCGTAATATCTGATATTCATGGAGAATTACCACTTTTAAAAGAATTACTACATAAAGTTAATTTTAAAGATGAAGATTATTTAATTATTAATGGTGATCTTTGTGAGAAAGGAAAAGATAGCATCGGTGTAGTAAACTACGTAATGAATCTTGTAAAGAATAATTCAAATGTTCACGTTGTTGAAGGGAATTGTGAAGTTTTAGTTGATGCGCTTTTAAATGAAAATCCTGGTCTTATCAATTATTTATGTACGAGAAAGCATTCGATTTTTAATGAATGGTTAGAATGTGTGCATTTCTCTATTCATGAAGATATGTCTATTCAAAAAGTAAGGGAAGTATTAATGAGCCATTTTTCAAAAGAAATAAAGTGGCTAACAGAATTGCCAACAGCGATTGAAACTGAGGATTATATCTTTGTACATGCGGGTCTTGAAGATAGAGAAGATTGGAAAGAGACGGAACGAAAAAATGCGATAGCAATGCCGGAGTTTTATAATAAATCACATAGAGCAAATAAGTATGTAGTTGTAGGACATTGGCCTGTTGTGAACTATTCTGATGAAGCATCGTCTAATAATCCTGTTATTGATAAGGAGAAAAAGATTATTGCAATTGACGGGGGAAATGCGATTAAAGAGGCAGGGCAATTAAACGCATTTATCATTCAGAGGAAACCAACAGGGGATACGTTTTCTTGTACATATGTAGACTATTTTCCAAATTATGAAGTAATAGCAGATTTTAATGCGAATTCAGAAATGCAGGGCGGGGTAACATATCCGTATTATTGCATAGAGCCGATGGAGAAGATGCAAGATTATACGGTATGTAAGCAAAGAGAAATGAATAAATTACTTTCTGTGAAAAATGAATATATTAGGCAACTTGATTCAGGTGAATACACAGTGAAAACCGATATTTCTTGTGCACAAATAAGCGTAAGAAAAGGGGACATTGTTTCTCTCATTGATGGCAGTTGTTCAGGATATGATTTAGTTAAAAGAGATGGAATAGAAGGCTGGATAGAGAAAGGTATTTTAGTTGAGATAGAAAAGATGAAATAGGAGGTATGGAGCCTCCTATTTTTTTATTATCTTTTTATATGAGTAGATTGCTTGCTGTCTTTCATAAGTAAATAAATCGTACTCGGTAAAATGACAATCGTCATCCCTAAAATAATTGTGAGTATAGCATAACCTCTATAGGGAGTAGAAACGATAAATGGAAGTCCAGCTAGGAAAATACCTGCTATTATCATTGAAATACTACAAATATTTGAAGCTCTTTTTTCAAGGTGCTTATCATTCCATTCCAATGAAACTGTTGATTTAGTCGTATCAATTTTGGAACTGAAATAGCCTATCAATATAAATAAAATCCCTAATGCTATAAATATGAAATGATCAAGAGGGAGTGCATAGCCAAGAGCGATGAGGGCGATGACAATATCGACAAAAAATAAAAAAAGTAAAATTGTGTTGCCGATCCAAAGGTGAGATTTCTGGTTACTGGCTGCTTTAGATAAAGCTAAAAATAAAAAGAATAAGAAGGAACATATAATTATATTTACGATAACAAAAGTGCTTTTATCCATTGTTGATGTAGGCGTTCCATTGAAGTCCCATTTCGTAACAATACTTGAAGGTAAGAAAAAATAGAGAATACTATTTGTCGTAATAATAGTGAGAAGTAAAGCAATACTAAATCGATTATTCATTGAATCACCAGCTTTCTACATGAATAATTGGTATCTTATAACAAAATTATACAATATAATAAATGATATTTGTTTTGATTTTTCTGAAAAAATATTATAATTATATATGAAATAAAGAGAGTTGTAGGAGGAAAATTATGCAAAACGTAATAGTAAAAGGGGATAAAGTTACAATTCGTACAATTGAAGAATCAGATATAAACCCATTATGGAATCTCGTATTTAAAGAAAAAAATCCAGAATGGAAAAAATGGGATGCACCGTATTTTCCGTTTTCAATGCAAGAATACCCATCTTATAAAGAGGGGATGCAAACACGTTTAAAAGAAGAACCTCTATCTAAATTAATTATAGAACATAACGGCCAAATTATAGGAACAATCGGGTTTTATTGGGAGCATAAACCGACGCGTTGGTTGGAGATGGGGCTTGTTATTTATAATCCAAATTACTGGAATGGTGGCTACGGTACAGAAGCGTTAACGTTATATCGAGATTTACTATTTGAAAAGATGGAAATTGGTAGGGTAGGAATCACGACTTGGTCTGGTAATGAACGAATGATGAAAGTAGCGGAGAAAATAGGAATGACTTTAGAAGGTAGAATGCGCAAATGCCGTTATTATAACGGAACATACTATGATTCTATTCGAATGGGTATGATTCGTGAAGAATGGGAAGCGCTATATGTAACGGAGGGGTGAGGAAGTATGTACGCTATTATTGCGACATTTGATCGTGTGTTTACTAATAAAATTATAGAATTGCAAAATGAAATAACAAATATCATTGGCACAAATCAATTAGTAGGAGTAGAACCTCATATTACATTAGCTGATTACCATGAGTTGGACGTTCATTTATATAAGGAGAAATTAGAGGAGTTTGTAGCAGTTCAAGAGAATATGGCTGAGGTAACTTTTCCTACTAACGGAACGATCTTTTTAGCACCGGCCATTACAGATGAATTGTTAAGACTTCATCATTCTTACCATGATTATTTTAAAACTTTTCATGATAATTTAAATTCATATTATGTGCCTGGAAAATGGGTTCCGCATTGTACAATTGCAATTAAGTTACATGCAAATCAGTTTTTAAGTGTAATGGAATATATATATGAAAAATTTGATTACGCAATAGCTTCAATTGAAAAATTAAAATTAATTAAGGTGAATTATGAAAATGGTTCTGCCATTTCTTCTAGTATATTAGCAGAATATAATTTTAAGAGAATGGAGACATCGAGATGACATATGTAATTAGAGAAATGAAGCAAGAAGATATTCACGCTGTACAATCAGTAGCGAAAATAGCTTGGCATGATACGTACGAAGGTATTATTCCGAGAGAGATTCAAGACAGTTTTTTAGACGAGGCTTATTCTGATGAAAAAATGAAATATCGTCTCGAAAATACACATTTATTCGTTGCGGAAGAAGAGAGAGAAGTAATTGGCTTTGCGAATTTTTCACCTGTTAGACTGCAAAATGAAGCAGAATTAGGTGCGATTTATTTGTTACCAGATCAGCAAGGGAAAGGGATAGGAAGTGCTTTATTACAAAAAGGGTTAACTGCATTAAAAGGAATTCGGAAATTATACATTCATGTAGAAGCAGCGAATGAAAAAGGAAAACATTTTTATGAAGCGAAAGGTTTTGCACAATTAGAGGAATTTGAAGAAGATTTTGAAGGACATATGATGCAGACAGTAAGAATGGTTTTATACGTATAAGGAGGACTAGGAATGAAGATATTTGATTTTAGTGAAAAAGTAGGAAAACACATATCAGCATTTCAATCTAATTTCATAATGTCGAAAATATTAAATTATAGAGGAAATGTACATATCGGTGCTATGCATTTACAAGAGA
Organism: Bacillus sp. CH140a_4T; assembly: GCF_008923725.1. GTDB lineage: Bacteria > Bacillota > Bacilli > Bacillales > Bacillaceae_G > Bacillus_A. Next base: position 500,792 of record NZ_WBPF01000021.1, on the reverse strand, counting down.
ATGGAATAATTGGATATCATGAAGCAGTTGTATCGCAACTGCTTCTTATTGTGGACGGAGAAGGATATGTATGTGGAGCAGATAAAGAAAAAGTGAAGGTGGAAGCGGGACAAGCTGTGTTTTGGGAGAAGGGCGAATTTCATGAGACGAGTACGGAAAAGGGATTGATGGCAATTGTAATTGAATCGGAGGAACTTGAACGAGCAATATTAATGCCTATTAAAGAGGAGAGTTGTGAAAAATGATAGAAAAGGCAAATCGGGAAGAAACGGACGAAATAATACAATATGCAGCTCAATCGCTTTTTGAAGGCACGAAGGGAAATTGTCAGTTAAGTACAGAGAAAGCAATTGAAATTACCAGGCCGATTGTAGAAAAGGGAGCATATTATTTAGTCTTTAAAGAAGAAAACAATGTAATGGGATGGATATTAATCGGGGAAAATACGGACTATTTTTCTCATAAAAAACTAGGGTTTATATACGAATTATATGTTTTTCCAGAGTACCGCGGGAAAGGGTTGTCAAGAAAGTTAATGGGGGCTGGTATTAAGGAATTACAAAAGCATTATTCAGAAATTCGTTTGAATGTATTTGCTGGAAATTTTGCGAAAGAGATGTATGAAGAGTTTGGTTTTGTTGAAAGACAGGTAATTATGACTTTAAAGTGAGAACATTAAGTAGGAGAAAAAATAAAAAAGGTCATTTAATGTGAAGTGCCGTTGAATTGTTAGAGACATCCATACAATTCAACGGCATTTTTTTGTTTCTGCGGAGATTATAAAAATATTTTTGAAATCAATATAAAATTTTATGTTTAGTTCACCAACTTTCGGAAAAACTAGGAAAGATATGACAAAGGAGGTTATGAACGGTGGATCATCCAATTCAAGGGTTAATGAAAGCGGCAATGGAAAATTTAAAAGAAATGGTCGATGTAAATACGATTGTTGGAGAGCCTGTTCAAACGGCTGACGGTGGTGTGGTGTTAACGGTTTCTAAAGTAGCGTTCGGGTTTGGAGCAGGAGGTTCTGATTTCCAAACGAATGATGGACAAAGAGCGAACGGTAACCCTGCATTTGGTGGCGGTAGCGCGGGTGGTGTTTCTATTACACCAGTAGCATTTCTTGTAGTGAATAAGGATGGAGTAAATATTCTGCATCTACAAAATGCGACACATTTAGCAGAAAAAATGATTGAATTAGCTCCACAAACAATTGATAAAATTCAATCGATGTTCCAAAAAGATGAAAAGAAAGAGGGAAATCATCATCCTCAAAACCCAGATGAAATCCTTTAAAAACGCCTGCTCATGAGCAGGTGTTTTTTCTTGTAATCAGTATGTAATAAAACACATGAAATTGTAAATAGTTTTTGAATTTTTTTCTATGTTTCTAAAATTTTTCATGTTAAAATATGCTATAGAATTGAAACATATAAAACGAAGGTGGCTAGGTGCTTTGTCTGGAGGATCTGACCAAGTAAAGAATATGATATATATTAATGGTAATCGTCGGGGTCATTGTTTTATTACATCAGGAATTACGTTTAAAGAGTTTGCAAGTAACATCCCTTCACCGCTTCATCAAGTGTTGCTTTTGAAGCATAACTTTGAATGGACAGATTTTCATTATCATACTTTATTTGAATATGTTGAGGAAGAAAATATACATAAGCTAATTCAAGCAGAGATTGATGAATTTGATGAATTTTGTTGGGTAGATTTTGATGATGCAAGCGATTTAGATGAATTAGAGCCAAAAGAAATTGCAGAGCTTTTATATTTGGCTCACAAAAAAGAACCACTTGCAAGAACATTCTTTCCGCTACTGAAAAATAGATTTGTTTATTTTTCACATGATGATGGATGGTACAACAAAGTGTATTATCGTAGAATTGCTGACTTTGTAGGCATGTTAAGTAAAGTCATTCCTTATAAACTCGGTGCTTTCGGTAAGAAACGTTTTTCTTTGTTCCAAAAATCAAAAATTTTCCCAGCAATTTCGAAAGAAGTGATCATGGGGCTTATTCCATTAATGGAAGATGGTCTTTATATTGATCTATCAGGAAAAATTGAGTCAAGAAGGGGTCTAGAAATTCCGGTATATGTAGTTGGTTCGTATGAAAGTACGGATGAGGTACTAGATAATATCGATGAATTGAAAGAAGAAGCAACAGAGACAGGTTGGCTCATTTTTGATAAGAAAGAACAAGAATGGCAATGGGTTGTGGACTAAGAAAACTTGGCGCATGAAGTCAAGTTTTCTTGTCATTTGAAAGGAGTACAAATGAAGAAATATTATACAATTGTGGGTATGATAAGTATTATTCTCGTGGCGATTTTACTTATTACTTGTCCGAAAGAATCAGATTTTAAAGTGTATGTAGAGGACAAGTATGCATTAAAATGTGATGAGAGTAGTTTTGAATGCACACAAAATGTAGATGGTAAAAAAGAAAAGCTACAATTTGAAAGTACAGATGCACGAAATAGTGTATTCTTTATGACTGTAAAGCAAACATTTAAAACAGAAGCTGGTGTTACGAAAGAATATAGCGGAGTAGGAATGTTTGGTACATTTCTTTTTGTTTCAGAGAAGACTTTCTAGTAATAGAAGGTCTTTTTCTTATGCTTATGTTCATATAGATGAAGTAAGACAAGCATAGGAGGGGTAGTGATGAAGAAGACATGTATCGTTTGCGGTGGTGAGGAGTTTTTTTCCTCAACTTTGTATGCACGTACGAAACAAGATTGGGCATATGCACAAAATATGTATCGATTTGAAAAGGTGTTTATTGAGCATCGAGATGAAGAGAATTATCCAGTGTTTCAAGAAATTACAGCGAAACATTGCTGTGGATGCGGTCATATTATGTTGTATCACGAATGAACACACCAAGTATAACTTGGTGTGTTTTTTTTAAAACGCTGACAAAGCAAGCGGATAGAGTAAAGTAAATAAAACAGAAAAACTACCAAAACCAATTGCAGTATATCCAAGTGTTCGTGCTCCGAAATTGACAGCTAATAAGCCGACTAAAATCGCAAGAGAGCCGAGTGTAACCGGATAAAATGCAATTGAGAAAAGCGAAAGAAATAAAGCGACATAGCCTACCATTGCACCGGTATTTGTACCTTCTATTTCATTTGCAATTTCTTTACGGTTATGTCTAATTGGAATGCCAGCTGGTGATATTTCAGCTGCATACTCTTCGTTTTTTTCACCACTTTTAAAATGATGATTTCTCTTTCTTCGCATGTACATCCCTCTCTTCCAATTGGGTGTACCTATAGTATCTTACATAAAGAGAAGAACATGAGTATGAGTTAAACCCAAGTAAAGCAAAAATTGGAGAATAAAGATTCTGTTATTAGCTAGTACATCTCCTAATGAAGATAAACAGGAATTTTGGAAAATGATGTAGAATGAAATGAGTGATAAAACGTGAAGGCAGGGGAATGTATGACGAAATTTAATTGGCATGAATCAGCAGAGAAAAAATGGGATAGTAGTGCAGAATTTTGGACTCAAAATAGTCAAGAGATGTGGGACAGCGGGAGTAGGAGTACAATTATTCCATTTTTTGAACAATACGTGAAGAAAGAAGCTCAAGTGCTCGATGTTGGTTGTGGAGATGGATACGGTACATATAAATTAAGTCACGCGGGCTATAAAGCAGTTGGAGTAGATTTATCAGAAGTGATGATTCAAAAAGGGAAGGAGCGCGGAGAAGAACCGAATTTATCTTTTATAAAAGGGGATCTTTCTTCTTTACCATTTGAAAATGAGCAATTTGAATCAATTATGGCAATTAATTCTTTAGAATGGACCGAGGAGCCATTACGAGCATTAAATGAGATAAAGCGCGTTTTAAAAAGAGATGGGTATGCATGTATTGCAATTTTAGGACCGACAGCAAAGCCTCGAGAGAACAGTTATCCTCGTTTATACGGCAAAGACGTTGTTTGTAATACGATGATGCCTTGGGAGTTTGAACAGTTAGCGAAAGAACAAGGTTTTGAAGTTGTAGATGGCATCGGTGTGTATAAGCGCGGAGTAAATGAGAAGATGTTAGGTCAACTACCTACAGAGTTACAACAATCGTTAACATTCTTATGGGTATTTATGTTAAAAAACATATAAAGAAATGAAAGAATTTTTAGGAGGTAAATAAGTGCAGAAAATACAAAAAACTGATACAATATCATCAGAACCAATTAAAGGGGGACTAGGGTATATGACAACTACTACAACAGTTAAATCCGATATTGAAATCGCGCAAGAAGCGAGTATGAAGAAGATTCAAGAAATTGCAGCTGAATTAAATATTTTAGAAGATGAATTAGAGCCATACGGGCATTATAAAGGTAAGTTATCTCTTGATATTTTTAAGCGCTTACAGAACGAGGAAGACGGTAAAGTTGTTTTAGTAACAGCGATTAACCCAACTCCAGCTGGAGAAGGTAAATCAACAGTAACAGTTGGTTTAGGTCAAGCTTTTAATAAAATTGGTAGGAAAACAGTAATTGCACTTCGCGAACCATCTCTTGGACCAACGATGGGACTAAAAGGCGGGGCAGCAGGTGGTGGTTTTTCACAGGTTGTACCAATGGAAGACATTAACCTTCACTTTACTGGAGATATCCATGCGATCACAACTGCTAATAACGCGTTAGCTGCGTTTATTGATAATCATATCCAACAAGGAAACACACTTGGAATTGATACGCGTAAAATCGTTTGGAAACGCTGTATTGACTTAAATGATCGTGCCCTACGTAACGTAGTAATTGGTCTTGGTGGACCAGTTCAAGGTGTACCACGTGAAGACGGTTTCGATATTACAGTAGCATCTGAAATTATGGCCGTATTCTGCCTTGCAACGGATATTCAAGATTTAAAAGCGCGTCTTTCTCGCATCGTAGTTGCTTATAACTTTACGAATCAACCTGTAACGGTTAAAGATTTAGGTGTAGAAGGTGCGTTAACATTATTATTAAAAGACGCATTAAAACCAAACTTAGTACAAACGTTAGAAAATACACCAGCTATCATTCACGGTGGACCATTTGCGAATATCGCTCACGGTTGTAACAGTGTTATCGCTACAACAATGGCAGCAAAATTAGGTGATTATGTTATTACAGAAGCTGGATTCGGTGCTGATTTAGGTGCAGAGAAGTTTTTAGATATAAAAGCTCGTGCAGCTGGAATTAAACCAGAAGCAGTTGTTATTGTTGCGACTATTCGTGCGCTTAAAATGCATGGCGGCGTGGCAAAAGATCAATTAAAAGAAGAAAATGTAGACGCATTAGCAAAAGGTATGGAAAACTTACAGAAGCATGTTGAAACAATTCAAAGTTTCGGTATGCCTTTCGTAATTGCAATTAATAAATTCATTACAGATACAGATGCAGAAGTTACTTACTTACAAGAGTGGTGCAATGAGCGTGGCTATGCAGTATCCTTAACTGAAGTTTGGGAGAAAGGTGGCCAAGGCGGAGTTGACCTTGCTGAGAAAGTGTTAAAAGAAATTGAAAAAGGTGAAAACAACTACGCACCACTTTATGAATTAGAATTACCATTAGAAGAAAAAATTCGTACAATTGCTCAAAAAGTGTACGGCGCAAAGGATATTGAATTTGCTCCGAAAGCACGTAAGCAATTAGCTCAATATGAAGGAGAAGGATGGAGTAACCTACCAATTTGTATGGCGAAAACACAGTATTCTCTTTCTGACGATGCAACAAAATTAGGTCGTCCATCTGACTTTATCGTTACAATTCGTGAGTTAAAACCATCAATTGGTGCAGGGTTTATCGTTGCGTTAACAGGAACAATGTTAACAATGCCAGGCCTTCCAAAACAGCCAGCAGCACTACAAATGGATGTAAATGAAGATGGAAAAGCAGTAGGTTTATTCTAAAAGGTTGTAATTCATCTCGTTTATCTGTAAACTATATATACATCAAGTGGCGCCTTTCCATCGAAAGGCGCCTGTTTTTTGGAGGAAATTATGTTTGATCCAACTGCTTTTGATAATTTAAAAGTAATCGTAGAAGGTGCTGTTTATGATTTTGATTTACATGGAGATATTCTTGTAACAGATCGAAAAGATATGATGGACCTTGCCTCATTAAGTCGTATATACCATATTTCATTTCAATTGTCAGAACCGTTCGAACCGGTAGTAAAAGCAACATTTTCACTATCTGTAGATGCAAAGAACTTGTCTGGTGAAATATTGGAAGTACCACAATTTACACCAGGTTGTGAAATGAAGTTAGCATTTTCATTCCCGATAGAAAAGCCAGAGGTAGTGTGTGAAGAAATTGAAACTTTCATGCATTCTATATGGGGAAAAGAAAGAATGATTACGCAGAAAATTTCATACGAATATAATAAGCGAGCGATTTCATATCATAATAAGGTAGAGGTTCTATTTCAAAAAGCGATTACAGAAGACCATGTTGATGATTTAATAGCTGTTATTTCACACATGATAGAAACGGTGCGAACAATACAACATTTTCTTCAAAAATAGAGATAAAGGAGAAAAACAAATGATAAAAGATATGCAACCATTTTTACAACAAGCTTGGGAGAAGGCTGGTTTTAAAGAATTAACTGAAATTCAAAAACAAGCGATTCCAACTATTTTAGAAGGACAAGACGTTATAGCTGAATCTCCAACTGGAACAGGAAAAACATTAGCGTACTTATTACCCCTTTTACATAAAATTAATCCTGAAGTAAAACAACCACAAGTTGTTGTTTTAGCGCCAACACGTGAGCTTGTCATGCAAATTCACGAAGAGGTTCAAAAGTTTACAGCAGGGACTGAAATTTCAGGGGCATCTTTAATTGGTGGTGCAGATATTAAGCGCCAAGTTGAAAAATTAAAGAAACACCCGAGAGTAATTGTCGGTTCACCAGGACGTATTTTAGAATTAATTCGAATGAAAAAGCTAAAGATGCATGAAGTAAAAACGATTGTATTTGATGAGTTTGATCAAATTGTAAAACAAAAGATGATGGGCGCAGTACAAGATGTAATTAAATCTACAATGCGAGATCGTCAATTAGTATTCTTCTCGGCGACAATTACAAAAGCGGCAGAAGATGCTGCACGTGATTTAGCAGTTGAACCACAATTAGTACGTATAACACGTGCAGAGTCAAAAAGCTTAGTTGAGCATACGTATATCATTTGTGAGCGACGCGAAAAAAATGATTACGTAAGAAGAATTATGCATATGGGCGATGTAAAAGCAGTTGCTTTCTTAAATGACCCATTCCGTTTAGATGAAATTACTCAGAAATTGCAATTCCGTAAAATGAAAGCAGCAGCTCTTCATTCAGAGGCAAGTAAGCAAGAGCGTGAAGCAACGATGCGTGCTTTCCGCAGCGGGAAATTAGAAATTCTACTTGCTACTGATATTGCAGCACGTGGAATAGATATCGATGATTTAACACATGTAATTCACTTAGAGTTACCAGACACAGTAGACCAATATATTCACCGCTCAGGACGTACAGGACGTATGGGTAAAGAAGGAACAGTCGTTTCTCTTGTAACACAACAAGAAGAGCGTAAATTACTTCAATTTGCAAAAAAACTAGGCATCGTATTTACGAAGCAAGAAATGTTCAACGGATCATTTGTAGAAACGAAACCGAAAGCACCAAAGAAAAAGAAACCGGCGTTTACTGGGAAGAAAAAGCCTAGATAAATGAAGGAAAAGACGTAACTATGCGTAGTTACGTCTTTTTTTTGAGTTAAATCATTTGTATGATTTCTTGTGTTCTTTTCAGGTAACTAAATATTTACTCTTAAAAATATCCAAAAAGCTTATTCACTAATTTAAATTCTTTCTAAGTAAATACAGGGATTTATTGGGATAATTAATTTTGCATTCCATTCGCCGAAGGGAACGAATTAGTGGCAGGTCCAGCTAATACAAAGCTGCCACTAATTCTTCTAAGGGATCTAACTTCAAATGCTGACGGACCCGGCACACCAACATACGGGAATTTTACTAATGCGGGATTTCAAGATGCTTGGATAAAGGTAGGACAAGGATAGGGTTTCACATATTTATAAAAAAAATACTCTTGTCCAATCCATTATTATTATCTAGCCATTTAATATTAAAAGGGGGTGAGAACATGAAAAACAAGGAAAACATCATGTTTCGATTTGTAAAAAATGATGGCGAAGAAATTAATTTGGGAAATCTTGCTGATAAACGAAAAATTGTCATTGTCATTAATAATCAGATTACATTTGCACCGAATACAACACAAATTGCCAGTGGAGCCGGGAAAAACAGTGCAGCAGGAAATAATGCAGCACTCGATTCATCGAATACCGAACAGCAACAAGCGGTGGGCGCTGGAGGCGAAGCGATAAATAAAGGGATTAGTGGGGATCAGATTGAGTCGCATGAAATGAAAAAAGAAACTTCGAATGAAGAGGTAGAATTTGTTCTTATCATCAATAATCAAATTAATGAAACTAGTGAGGAACAGGCTAGTACTACTCAAGTGGCAAGCGGTGGTGGAGATGACAGTGCAGCAGGAACCAACGCTGCCATCGAAAGTTCTAATACGAAACAGCAACATGCAGTGGGAGGCGGAACGGATAGTTTAGCAAAAAACGAAGGTGAAGAAGGAGACCAAATAGAAAAATTACAAAAATGCAAAAAACACAGAAAAAAATGTAAAAAACGCGATTAAAGAAAAAATCTGGATCTTCAGGTCCAGATTTTTTTTGAACGTTTAGTGGGTACTTTAAAATCTTAGCTTGATTGGCAAGGGATATAAGCAACATCGCTACTAAGCAAAGGTTCTTAAGTTCCCTATAGCTTTTATATGAATAGCGATTTATAAACATTCAACTGAATGAAAAAGGGTTCATAAAAGAACCTGTAGAAACCTACATAGAATATAAAAAACATTAGGGGGAAATGAAATGATTCATAAAGTTGGACAAATTATGCTGTATGTAAATAATCAAGATGAGGCAGTAAATTTTTGGACAGAAAAGGTAGGGTTTCATGTAGTAGCAGAGGAAGATAATAAGCAAGGAATGAGATGGATTGAAATTGCTCCGACTAGCGGTGCAGAAACGAGCATTATATTACATAATAAAGAAGTTATTTCTAAGATGAGCCCAGAATTAAATCTTGGTACACCATCTTTAATGTTCTTCTCAAAAAATCTTGATCAATTCTATATAGGTTTAAAAAATAAAAATGTTACTGTTGGTGAAATGGTAACAATGCCTTCTGGTAAAGTGTTTAACTTTGCTGATAGCGAAGGGAATTATTTTGCGGTTATGGAAAAGGACCAATAATATTGCTATGTGAAAATCCCCCTCATATATATTGAGGGGGATTAAATCTTTGAAATGAATTTTTCATTAGAGAGTTGTTTAATAAAAAATGCTCCTTTTTCAATAGCAGTTTCAATGTAACCGACAATTTGATTGAACGTAAACACCTGTAAGTCTTCATGCAAATGTTGCTCGGGATACAACATATCTTCAAAAAGATACTTTCGAAATTCTAAAACGTTTTCTTTAGAAACCTCTTCAATATCCGCAATGTGAGCCTCTTGATTGAGAAGAGAGGAGAGCTGTTGTTCTTTATCGTAATGATGAAGCAACTTTGCATTTAACAATTTGAAATCGTTATAGTACATAGGTGCGATAGTTTCGTCATGTTCTATTCTATTTTTTAGCCACGGTAGAAAAAAGCCGCTTAGCCAATTATCATCGGCAATGAGATGGGTGTAATAGCCTAAGAGAAAAGGGGAATCCATATGAGCTCTATATTTTTGAAAAAAAGAATTGAAATCTATCCTTCTCGTATAGTTTTTCGTTGTGCCAGCGTAAAAGTGTGAAGCTCCTTTTTCTTCTGCTGAATGAACCGCATCAGGGGCTACTCCTCCAAGTATGAAAGAAGTTTTATCTTGAATACATAATTTTTCGGCAATCTTGTTGGCGATAATAGCATGCATAATTCGTGATCCCATGAATGACACCTCGGTTTCAAGTATTCATTTCAGGAAGGGGACTGAACAGTTAGTATGGCTTTCCCTGTACTTTTTCTACTTTCGACCCATTCATGTGCTTTCCCTGCATCTTGAAGTGGAAAAGATTTCGCAGCTTTCATTTTCAGACTGCCATTACGTAAATAACGGAAAACTTCATTGGCAGTTTCTTGGAGTAATTCAGGACGTTTTTTTCGTGTAGTGCCAAAGCTAAAACCGACTATAGAGCGGCAACTGGCATGTAAATCTTTCGTTTGGAAATTTCCAATTTCACCGCTAGCATTACCGAAATGAACGAGACGACCGTAATAAGCAAGACAGTTTAAACTTCTTTCAGAAATAGTTCCAGAAATAGAGTCCAAAATTATATTAACTCCTTCTCCGTTTGTCAGCTCATTGACCTTCTCTACAAAATCCTCATTTTGATGACAAATAACATAATCAGCTCCAGCATCTAAAGCGACTTTTCTTTTTACTTCACTTCCGACAGTACCGATTACTTTTCTAGCCCCTAATAGTTTTGCAAGTTGAATTGCTGTCGTGCCAATTCCACCAGCCGCTGCGTGAATGAGTATAGATTCACCTTGTTGAAGCCTTGCAACATTTGCGAGTAAATTATAACTTGTAAAAGATACGATAGGGCATGCCCCTGCAGTTTGAAAATCGACTTCATGGGGTAAAGCAAAAGTAAGGCTTTCGTTTGCAACAACGTATTGTGCGTAAGATCCATTTTGAGGAAAAGCAATGACTCGCTGTCCAGGATGAATATTTTTAACTTGAGAACCGACACGTTCTACAATACCCGCGGCATCTAACCCTGGTATAAAAGGTAGTGCTTTATTTTCTTTTTTGCCATAACGCGATTTAATATCAGCGAAATTTACACTAGTAGCAACAACGCGAATTAAAATCTGATTGTCTGAAATCGTCGGCATATTCACATCTTTATATGTCATCACTTCAGGACCACCGAACGACGTTACAACTATAGCTTTCATTATATGTCCTCCTAAATTTGACTATATAAATCATTTTAAAGCGTCATTAAAAATTGGAAAATTATATAATAGTTATACGACTTTATAAGTGAAGCTTATGAACTCATTCGATAATTATATTAATTTATATAAAAACTTTTTGGGAAAATCGAACGAAATCTCAATTACTTGCCAATATATAGTGTAAGACAAAGGAGGGAAGGTACATGAAGGATGAAACAGTGTATACAGATTTGATTCAATTAACTTTATCTGGAAAAAAAGAGGCGTATAGTGAGTTGTATGATAAAACGATTCAAGAAGTATATAAAACAGCGCATTTTTTAATCGATGATAAAACAGATGTAGACGATGTCGTTCAAGAAATCTACATACAACTATATGAATCGCTTCGTAAGTATGATAGCGAGAAGCCATTTCGTCCTTGGCTAATTGGACTTGCGATTAAACAAATTCACTCTTATAGAAGAAAGAGGTGGATGCGACTACGAATTGTAAAAAAAGCAGAAGAGCAAAGAAAACCAGTACAAATTGATTTTTCTAACGATGTTGTAAGTAAAATATCAAATCAAAAACTAATCGAACTCATTCATAAATTACCGTATAAATTGAAACAAGTTATTATCTTAAGATACTTACACGATTATTCACAAGAAGAAGTAGCACAAATATTACATATTCCAATTGGTACTGTGAAATCTAGAATTCACGCGGCATTAAAAAAACTACGTCAAAAAGAGCAAGTAGAAGAAATCTTTTTAGGAGAGGTAGGGAATGTAAAATGAGTTTAGATTGTAGAGTTAGAGAATCTATACAAGAAGAGGCGAAAGGGGTTGTAGCCCCGCCGGAGTTAAAAGAAAAAGTAATTGTTCAAATAAAAATGAAGCGCGGGGGAAGTAAGGTGAAGAAACGCCTTATCGCAGGAGTGCTTGCAGCAGCATTTTTAATCCCTACGACCGGTTTTGCTTATCAATCTATTATGGCAGATGGTATATACGGATCTTTTGAGAATTTAAAAAAACATGCCGGAGCGATGACATTAGAAGCATATATGCGTTTTAATGCAAAATTATCAGAAGCGAAAGATGAAATGGGTGCAAAGGAATATGAAGAGTTTACAAAAGAACTAAAAAAATTAACAAATGCAAAGCTTGCGTACGGAGATTCGAACGGTAATATTGATTATGATCAATTATCACCAGAAAAAAGAGAGGAAATGAAAAAGGTAAGTATGGGCCTTCAACCATACTTTGATAAATTAAATGGTCATAAATCTAGTAAAGAAGTATTAACACAAGACGAATTTGATCGTTATATGGAAGCATTAATGACACATGAAATAGTACGAGTGAAGACAAAATCAACTGGTGGAATGAAAGTAGAAGAAATACCTGAGGCGTACAAAGAAAGATTTATTAAAGCGGAGCAGTTTATGGAGTATGTAGATGAAAAGGTGAGATAAGTAGAAAAGCTCAAAGCTTTAGCTTTGAGCTTTCTTTATTAAAACAAAATACAGTATTCAATTATATTTTTTCATATTTACAGTATCTTTTTGTATAAAACAATCTAAAAGTGAATAACCAGCTATTAAACTAATTATCGTAACAAAAGTTGTGTTTATAAGAATAATATTAGCTAAATAAGGTAGGTATGCACCAACTGGTGAAAAGAGTAGAGCTGGAGAAAAGGAGATGAATAGCGTAGGCACAGTAATAGCAATAAATTTATCCGGTTGAAAGCGCCAGTTTTGTTTACTTGTTTCGCGATTAATGGATTGAAGGAATCGTAATAAAATACCAACTATAAGAGGGAAGAGTGTAAAGTAGAATAATCTTGGATAAACGTTAAAATTCACCTGCGCATCTGTATCTAAATAAAATTGAATTTTCACTCCGACAAATAATAATAAGACGATAAACAATGTGAAGCAGAGGTATAGCATCACTTTTTGCATTGCATTCCACCATCCTTTATTAAAAATATATTCAAAGAAAAAAGAGATATACAATAACTACTGTTGTATATCTCTTCCTTTACGGTTAGTTAATAGTGGAGTTTGCTTTTTCTTGCTGCGTCAAATAATCTATAATGCCCATCGCACTAATTTCTATATCTAAATGTAAAATGTTATAAACGGAATGATCTGATGGAACGTTTAACTTTGTAAGGTGAGAAGAAATCTTATCCATTAATACAGTTTGTAAAGCTTTAGTTGCTTCATCGAAATCATTATACTGTTCAAAGGCCTCTGTACCGGTATGAACGAAAATAGGTAACCAATGTTCAAGTTGGTTATATACTTCTGTAACATTGGATGATGCGCCGTAATGGCCGAAATAAATACTATCTACATTCATACTTTGAATGTGATTTTTAGAAGCAATCATCGCATCTGGTTGGAATTGGGAAGGGGACGTTGATGGTAAATATAGTTCTACACCAAGGTCTGCGAGTTCTCTATAATAAATGCCAATTGTATCGCCAGTAAAAATGCCATTTGTTAATGAATCGTGAATGCTAATATGGTGCTTAGCATGTCCCGGTGTATCATAAAATGTAAGGATGCGGTCTTCTGAAATTTGTAACGTATCACCATGTTGTACAATATGAACACGCTTTTCTTCTATAGGAAGAATTGGATCAAAAAGTTTATCGAAATCTTCTTTGTACACAGCTTTTGCACCTAAAATGAGCTTTGTTGGATCAATCATATGACGAGCACCGCGAGAATGCACATATAAAGTAGCATTTGGGCACTTTTCCATCATTAAACCAGCAGCCCCGGCGTGATCTAAATGAACGTGTGTAACGATAATGTTTTTAACATCGTTTAAATCAATATGTAATTGTTGTAAGCCGTCTAAAATATAGGGAAGAGAAGGGGCTGCACAAGTTTCAATTAAAGTAATATCGTCACCTAATAAAACATACGTACCAGTTCGTTCATTATGCTGTAAATCGAAATCATCAATAAGATATAGGTGAGAAGATAATTGCTCTACTTTTTTCATATTTACCACTCCTTATTTACTGTATGTTTCTATTATACGCTAAAATAGAAAAAAGGCAGAAAACGAAAACTCGTCTTCTGCCTTTTGTATTATTCTTATCGCGTTTGTTCTTTATTGATAGACATAACGAACAATCCAACTATGCCACCAACGATTGGAAGCATAATCTCTCCTGCTAAATTAAAGTAGGAGCTTAAGAATAAACCATTTACATCGATTACCCAGCCAATCACATACAATAACATCATATATAGTACGAAATAAAACTCGCGATTTGAAATCGTTTCATGTTGTGCAGTTTTCATAATGAACACCATCCTTTTCTTTAATAATGGAATATAAACTGTCACATTTTGTTCACAATTCAATTGTAAAACTTTCCATCATAAAAGTCTAGTAGTCTGTGTCGAATTTTCGAACAAAAATAAAGCGCTATCATTTGATCTTATAAGTACGTAATAAGAGCTGTATATTCACGAATGTAGTATAGTATAAACATAGAATGATAGTGAAGAGAGGGGCAAGGAAAATGACAGTTTATGATTTTTCGGCTAAAACGATAACAGGAGAAGATAAATCATTAAAAGATTACGAAGGAAAAGCACTTCTTATTGTAAATGTAGCTAGCAAATGTGGTTTTACACCGCAATATAAAGGATTACAAGAAGTATATGATAAATATAAAGACGAAGGACTTGAAATACTCGGTTTCCCTTGTAACCAATTTGGCGGACAAGAACCAGGTACAGAAGCAGATATTACTAGTTTTTGTGAATTAAACTTCGGTGTAAACTTCCCGATGTTTGCAAAGATTGATGTGAAAGGCGATAAGGCACATCCTCTATATACATACATGACAGAACAAGCACCAGGTTTACTCGGTATGAAGGCAGTGAAATGGAACTTTACTAAGTTTCTAATCGGAAAAGACGGGAAAGTAGTAGGACGTTTTGCGCCGCAGACAAAGCCGGTAGATTTAGAGGTTGAGATTGAGAAGATACTTGGGGAATAACTAGGAGTTTCACATTATTAAAAAACGCCTCAAAGAACAATGTAGTTCTTTGAGGCGTTTTCGTTCAACTCACATT
Source organism: Bacillus sp. CH140a_4T (assembly GCF_008923725.1). Taxonomy (GTDB): domain Bacteria; phylum Bacillota; class Bacilli; order Bacillales; family Bacillaceae_G; genus Bacillus_A. The sequence continues at coordinate 485,638 of NZ_WBPF01000021.1, read as the reverse complement.
AGCAAGATTAAATCGCTGAATAGAAGTCATTTGATTTAGGCGGAGAAGCTGCTTTTTTCATAAGGATTTCCCATAAGTGTACGGATTTTTCCCATTCTGCTGCGGTCTGTCCCTTTTGATACATAGCGTTTTCATAACTGAAAGTAAGCTGTTGCATATCATTCGAGTTGTAAAGTGTATCGATATGGAGTGCATATTCTCGGAATGTTTGACTTTCCTCTCGTGGTATACCAGTTCTCGCAAATTGTTTCAAAAGTGCACTGTAAGCTTTACTATAAACAGCATCATCTTTTCGATATTTATAGAAAAGAATAATAAAAAATGTAATCCATTTCATTCTAGTAGCGAAGAGAGTGTAGCCGATGATACTAATTGGTATCGTAGAAAGGAACACGTACCACCAAGAAAATTTATTTTTAACATTTGTAATCTTTTTAGTAGGAGTTTCTTCTGTATCTTCTATTAAACTTTTAAGCTTTGCTTCATTGTTTCTTTGGTGCATTTGCGCATTTTGAGAATTAGTTTCTTCGCTATTTTGTATCGTAGAAGCAGGCGTATTATTTGTAAAAGTATAGGGATTCGTAAATCCTTTTGTTGGTTCGAATGGAATCCATCCGTATCCAGGGAAATATACTTCGACCCAAGAGTGTGCGTTATCGTTCACGATTTTATAAACATCCTCACCTTCAGCACCCACAAGCGTATTATCAAGTGTTCCTTCTGTATAACCTTTTACCCAGCGAGCAGGAATCCCAGCGGAACGAAGTAACACGATCATAGAGGTCGAGAAATTATTACAGTAGCCGCTTTTTGTATCGAAAAGAAATTGATCAACATAATCTTGGTTTTTGGCAGGGAACAACACATTCATTGTTTCATATACGAAAGAATGGTCCGTGAAGTAATTTTCAATAGCTAATACTTTATCGTATCGGTTGTCTTTATCGTTTGTTAGATTAACAGCTAAGTCTCTTACTCGCTGCGGTAATGATTCGGGAAGTTGCGTGTACTTTGTCATGAAATAAGGATTTGTTTCTTGACCTTCATTCATTTTTATAGCTTTTAAGTTTTCTATGGAAAACTCCGGGACCTCATATGTTACTTTATATGAATGTAAAGTAGTAGAATAATCTCCGTCCATCGTATAGATTTTTTCTGAAAATGGGTCAACACTGTATTCTACATCAGAAGAAGCTTCAACTGATACTAACCCTGCTGGATAGGTAAGGTGTGGATAACTTTTTTGCATGGTAATTGTCGCCTCAGTTGCCTCTGTTTTTGTATTTTGTTCGTACCAGCTCACGACGTCATTTTTATTTTTAAAAGAAACCTTTTTTTGATTTTCAGAAACTTCCCAGCCTTTTCCTGTATAAAAATCTTTCGTTTCGACTCTCCAATATTGTTTGTTTTGTGTTTGTGCTGTGAATACAATTGTAGGATCAGCCTTAAAAGGACCACCCAATCTTGAGTCATCTAAACCATACCCAATTTTAGAAACTTCTTGATTTTTACTTGCTTCGGATGTATTGAATTTTAAAAAATCCATTGGGTTTGGCCATTGAGGGCCAAATTTTGGAGCAAAGTATGCGATGGTTGCTGACAATACAATAAATACTGTAAGAGGTCTAAGCAATTTTGAGATTTCTCTAGCATAATTTTGTAAGTGTTCCAACTCTTTTATTCGTTCTATGCGAAGAAGACTAAGCATAAAAAAGCCGATAACAACAGTACGAATAATAGCGTAGTTAGCATTATATAAATGCAGGTTATGAAAAACAGTGATATAAATAATAGTCAACATAAGAAATAACAACCCACGTTTTTTATGAATCATCCAAAAAGAGATGCAAGCACTCAAAAACCAAAATGATAAAAAAAATAAAAGTGTTGGAAAAACTGGAGAGATATCCAGCAAATTCCCCTGGAATAACAAGGAGGAATTACGAGAAATATCAGTAAAAAATTTCGTTAACCAAGATGGATTTATAAAAGCATTTTTATAATAAAGGAAATGAATGATGAATAAAATTGTGACAATCTTTATAGGAATCTGCCATTTTGTTTGAAAAAAAGAGAGAGTGAAACAAATCCCTATAAATATTACAAAAATATCTAATCTACCTACGTTTGTAATACCTATAAGAGGCCTTAGCCATTCTAGTAAAAGTAGAAATGCGCATGCATGCATGAAAAATCTAGTCATATCCAATTGTTTTTTTGCCTGTAATGTTATCATTTGCTCACCTCAAAAACCACGTTTGTATACTGGTTTCCATAAACCACATTTACAAATATTTTTCGTTTTTGTAGAGTTTCTAGAATACTGAGTTCTCGGTGTGAGAGTTGATTTGCTTTTTCTTTTACGACAAACACCATTAATCTTCTATTTTTTATAGCAGCAAAGTCAGCCGCCTTTTGAATATCGGGAGAAAGGTCGCTTGTCACGAGTATAATCGTGACGGGCTCATAAATTTTTCTTAATTCCATTTCTACACTCCGGGAGAGTGGGAATACACTATCTGCTTGTACCTTCGCTAAATGACAAAAGATTTGATGTAACTGACTATCTCCATTGTCTAAAGGGAAAAAAGTTCGTTCTTTTCCGACAGATATGAATGACGCCGGTGAATTTTGCTTCAAGACAGACCTGACAATAGAGGCAGTAAATGTGACGACTGATTCGAATAGAGGGGATGGGGTTCTGTCCATGAATATCATAATATTATGACTGCGCTGTTGTTCAAACTCTTTCGTCATAATGTTGTTTGTTCGTGCAGTTGCTTTCCAATCAATCCATGAAAAGCGGTCACCAGGTTTATAGTCTCTCACACCGACAGAAATGGTAGAGTCTTTTACTAAATTTATATTTGCTGAAAGTGCTCCTTGTTCGAAATGATTTTCCATTTGTCGATATGTTATATCTACATACTGAGGGTAGACTAAAAATGTATCTGGAACTGAAAAAGTTACTTCTTTCTCCATCATACCGAATAAATCGCCAGTTTTGACACGTACGCTTGAAAAAGAGTGCTCACCTCTAGGTATTATGTCAATTGCATATTGAAACGAAATATTTCGTTTCAATCCTGGAAAGAGTATTACTTTATTCATCTTCGTTTGTTTACAATTTGTAAATTGTGATGGCAGCACATCTTCTATAATTAAATACAGTAAGGGAAAAGGAAAACTTCTTTTTAGTGTAATCGTACTTAAAAAGGGTTCTCCTGCTACATATTCGTCTTGATTTGTTGTTCGTTTTACCTCGGCGTTCCGTAAAGCATAGAAGGGAAGCAGTAGTGAATAAAGGCCAATAGGAATCATACTGTAAAACAAAAACCAACTTACAAATCCTCCTTGAAGCATAGCGTATACAAATGTTAAGACTAGGCATAACGGAATGAGTGATAACTTAGTAAAATGATAGAGTGCTCGTAGTATCCGTTTCATCAAAGGTTCATCTTCCTTTGAGTAGGTACGGTAGTTCGCGCAACTATTTTTGCGATAACTTGTTCTCCTGTAATTCCTTCAAATTTTGCCTCCATTTTTAGAATGAGTCTGTGAGCTAACACGTAGGGGGCTAAAAATTTAACATCGTCAGGAATAACATAATTTCTGCCATGGATGAATGCATAAGCTTGTGAAGCTTTCATTAAAGCGATCGAGCCACGTGGACTTGCACCTAGTTGTATAGAACTATAAGAACGCGTCTGACTAACAAGCTTTACAATGTAATGCTTGATTGCTTTGTCCATACTTACTTCCCGTACGCTTTGTTGTAAATAAAGTAATTCTTCTATTGTAGTAATAGCTTGTAAATGGGAGAGAGGATTCGTTTTTTCCATCCGGTTTAAAATTTCAAATTCTTCTTCTGGTGTTGGATATCCCATTTTTAGTTTCAACAAGAAACGATCGAGCTGGGCTTCTGGTAAAGGATATGTTCCCTCATATTCGACCGGATTTTGTGTAGCCATTACAAAGAACGGTTTTGGTAACGGTCTTGTCATGCCATCTATTGTAATATTGCCTTCTTCCATACTTTCAAGTAAGGCAGACTGTGTTTTTGGAGATGTACGATTAATTTCATCAGCAAGTATAAAATTCCCCATGATTGGTCCAGGCTTGAACTCAAATTGGAGCTCTTTCGGATTATAAATAGAAACACCTGTTACATCTGACGGCAGTAAATCAGGTGTAAATTGAATGCGCTTGTAATCAGCATCAATTGATTTAGAAAGTGCACGTACTACCATTGTTTTCCCAACGCCAGGAACATCTTCTAATAGTACATGACCATCAGCTAAGAGAGCTGTCAAAGCTAAGATCGTTTCTTTTCGCTTTCCGACCATTAACTTTTCAATATTGTTAATTATTTTTTCTATAATGGGATGTAATGAATCAAGCTGGTGCATCGTAATCCTCCTAATGTTATTATCGTTTTCTAATCTATTTAGTGGAAAATAGAATTTATCTCTCTATTTGCGAGTAGTAAAACTCCTATCTTAAATTCTGAGAATATTCAGATTATTTATTCTGATTATATCTAGTATAATTGTTTCCATAACTAAGGGCAATACGGTAAATAATGATTTCTAGTTTTATGTGAAATATGTCTTGATATAAAATAATATCGTGAAGAAAAAATTCCTTGCATTCAATTTAGGATATTTCCCTTATGGCAGTTTTGAAATAATATCAAAACTCTTTTTCATATATTTATAAAGAAAAACGTAGGAATTTCTCCTGCGTTTTTTCTTTTGCAAAATAGTCGATACCTCAAAATACTATTCTCCTAATAATTTAGATAAACCATAAACTTTTACAAGGGAATAAAAGATTTTCTCACAAACTTATTTTCTACTGAATTTTTGACAATCTCTTGAACTGTGCGAAATGTCACATCTGTATTTTACAACCTCTTTTATAGTAAGGGTATGTAAGAGAGACGTATTAAAGGAGTGAACAGTATGAAGAAGAAACCTTCAGCACTAATGAGACGTTTAAAATATTTTTCACCAATAGATCGTTATAACGATAACTATACACAAGAAACATATGAAGATCGCGAATGGGAGAATGTGTACAGAAAGCGTTGGCAGCATGATAAAGTAATACGTTCTACACACGGCGTAAACTGTACTGGTTCATGTAGTTGGAATATATATGTGAAAGATGGAATTGTAACTTGGGAAGGGCAAGAGCTTAATTATCCGACTACAGGTCCTGATATGCCTGATTTTGAACCGCGAGGATGTCCACGTGGAGCAAGTTTTTCTTGGTATATTTACAGTCCACTTCGTGTGAAATATCCGTATGTACGTGGTGTTCTTTGGAGTATGTGGCAAGAGGAGTTACAAAATAACGAGTCACCATTAGATGCTTGGAAAAGCATTGTGGAAAACCCTGAAAAAGCACGTACGTATAAGCAGGCGCGTGGTAAAGGGGGATTCATTCGTGCGAATTGGGATGAAGTGTTACAACTCGTTTCAGCGTCATTACTATACACAGTAATGAAATACGGTCCAGACCGAAATGTCGGTTTCTCACCAATTCCAGCAATGTCGATGTTAAGTCATGCAGCTGGTAGCCGCTTTATGCAACTTATGGGTGGACCGATGCTTAGCTTCTATGATTGGTATGCAGATTTACCACCAGCTTCTCCGCAAATTTGGGGCGATCAAACAGATGTACCAGAAAGTAGTGACTGGTATAACTCTGGTTACATTATGACATGGGGTTCAAATGTACCGATGACGAGAACACCAGATGCACACTTTTTAGCAGAGGTTCGATATAAAGGAACGAAAGTCGTTTCTGTCAGTCCTGACTTCGCTGAATCTACAAAGTTTGCGGATGATTGGATTAGTGTGAAACAAGGTACAGATGGTGCACTTGCGATGGCAATGGGGCACGTAATCTTACAAGAATTTTATGTAGATAATCAAGTGGAATACTTCACAAAGTATGCGAAGCAATATACTGATTTTCCTTTCTTTGTCACATTGAAACAAAAAGGAGATCAATACGTTGCTGATCGTTTCTTAAATGCTTCTGATATTGGACGCGAAACGAAGTTAGGAGAATGGAAACCTGTACTTTGGAACGAGAATACGAATGATTTTGCAACACCTCACGGCACAATGGGGTTACGTTGGGATAACGAAAAGAAATGGAACTTACGTTTAGAAGATGAAGAAACAGGTGAAAAGATTGATCCACGTCTTTCTTTACTTGGAATGGAAGATGCTGTTGAAACGGTGCAAATTCCGTACTTCTCTGATGATGGAAATACAATATTAGAACGTACAATTCCAGTGAAAAAAGTTATGACAGAAGAAGGCGAAGTGTTCGTTACGACTGTATATGACTTAACGTTAGCAAATTACGGCGTGAACCGAGGGCTTGGCGGGCAAGAGCCGAAAGACTTCAATGATGACGTACCGTTTACACCTGCATGGCAAGAGAAAATGACAGGAGTAAAACGTGAGCTTATTATTCAAATCGCTCGTGAGTTCGCACAAAATGCTGTTGATACGAATGGTCGCTCAATGATTATTGTCGGAGCGGGTATTAACCATTGGTTTAACTCTGATACGATTTATCGCGCCGTTTTAAATCTTGTTCTTCTCGTTGGGGCACAAGGTGTAAACGGCGGTGGTTGGGCGCATTATGTTGGTCAAGAAAAATTACGACCAGCAGAAGGATGGCAAACAATCGCGATGGCAAAAGATTGGCAAGGGCCACCAAAATTACAAAACGGTACATCTTTCTTCTATTTCGTAACAGATCAATGGCGCTATGAAGATACACCAGTTGGACATTTAGCATCACCAGTGGAAGGCAACTCTCGTTATCAACATCACGGTGATTACAACGTATTAGCAGCGCGACTTGGCTGGTTACCTTCGTATCCGACATTCGAGAAAAATGGGGTTGAATTATATAAAGAAGCTGTTGCTTCTGGTGCAACAACGCAAGAAGAAATCGGAAAATACGTTGCACAAAAATTAAAAGATAAAGAACTGAAATTTGCGATTGAAGATCCTGATAATAAAAATAACTTCCCGCGCAACTTATTCGTATGGCGTGCAAACTTAATTTCAAGTTCTGGTAAAGGACATGAATATTTCTTAAAACATTTATTAGGTACAACGAACGGATTAATGAATGACGATAGTGATTCGTTACGACCAGAAGAAATTAAGTGGCATGAAGAAGCACCAGAAGGGAAGTTAGATTTACTTATTAATTTAGATTTCCGTATGGCTGGAACAGCGCTTTATTCTGATATCGTCTTACCTGCTTCAACTTGGTATGAAAAGCATGATTTAAGTAGTACAGATATGCATCCATTTGTACATCCATTTAATCCAGCAATCGGTTCACCGTGGGAAGCACGCTCTGACTGGGACATTTTCACTTCTCTTTCTAAAGCTGTGTCTGATTTAGCGAAGAAAATCGATCTTGAACCAATGAAAGAAGTTGTTGCAACACCACTTCTTCACGATACACCACAAGAATTAGCGCAACCACTTGGCAAGATTAAAGATTGGAGCAAAGGTGAGTGTGAACCGATCCCAGGTAAAACGATGCCACAAATTCATGTTGTCGAAAGGGATTATAAAACGATTTATGACAAAATGACTGCGCTAGGACCGAATACCGGAAAACAACCGATTGGTACGAAAGGGATTTCTTGGTCTGCAGAAAAAGAATATGAGCAATTAAAGAGCCGATTAGGAGTCGTTCGAACGGATTCTATTGCGAAAGGTTGTCCAGACATAAAAGAAGCAATCAATGCTGCTGAAGCGGTATTAACACTTTCTTCTACAACAAACGGTCATATGGCTGTAAAAGCATGGGAAGCACTTGAAAAACAAACGGATTTAAAACTACGTGATTTAGCAGAAGAACGTGAAGAAGAATGCTTCACATTTGAACAAATTACAGCGCAGCCAAAAACAGTAATTACTTCTCCAGCCTTTACAGGTTCAGAAAAAGGTGGACGCCGTTACTCGCCATTTACAACAAATGTGGAACGTCTCATACCTTGGAGAACGATAACCGGTCGACAATCGTTCTACTTAGATCATGACATGATGAAAGAATTTGGTGAAACGATGGCAACATTTAAGCCAATTCTGCAACATAAACCGTTCCGTAAATCACGGCCGGAAGTAGAAGGGAAAGAGATTACATTAAACTATTTAACACCGCATAATAAGTGGTCAATTCATAGTATGTATTTCGATTCATTACCGATGTTAACGCTGTTTAGAGGTGGTCCAACTGTTTGGATGAATAAAGAGGACGCTGAAGAAGCTGGTGTTGCAGATAATGATTGGATCGAGTGCTTTAACCGTAACGGAGTTGTTGTAGCGCGTGCTGTTGTAACGCACCGTATACCGAGGGGGATGGCATTTATGCACCATGCACAAGATCGTCACATTAACGTGCCTGGTACGAAATTAACAAGCACCCGCGGAGGAACGCATAATAGTCCAACCCGTATTCATGTGAAACCAACGCATATGATTGGTGGATATGGCCAATTAAGCTATGGATTTAACTACTATGGTCCGACTGGTAACCAGCGTGACTTAAACGTTGTAATTCGCAAACTGAAGGAGGTAGATTGGCTTGAAGATTAAAGCACAAGTCGGAATGGTAATGAACCTAGATAAATGCATCGGCTGCCATACTTGTAGTGTAACGTGCAAAAACACCTGGACAAATCGTCCAGGTGCTGAATATATGTATTTCAATAATGTAGAAACGAAACCGGGAATTGGTTATCCAAAGCAATGGGAAGATCAAGAGAAATATAAAGGCGGCTGGGAATTGAAAAATGGTGAAATTCAGCTGAAATCCGGTTCGAAAATGAAGCGCCTTATGAATATTTTCCACAATCCAGATCAACCAACCATTGATGATTACTTTGAACCTTGGAACTATGATTATGAAACGTTAACAAATAGCCCGCAGCGTAAGCATCAACCAGTTGCTCGTCCGAAATCAGCAATTACAGGTGAATTTATCGACAAAATTGAATGGGGTCCAAACTGGGAAGATGATTTAGCAGGCGGACATATAACAGGATTGCAAGACCCGAACGTAAAGAAAATGGAAGAAGAAATTAAAACGGATTTTGAAAATGTCTTTATGATGTATTTACCACGCATATGCGAACATTGTATGAATCCATCTTGCGTATCTTCTTGTCCATCTGGTGCGATGTATAAACGTGAAGAAGACGGGATTGTTCTTGTGGATCAAAATGCATGTCGTGCTTGGAGATTTTGCGTATCTTCTTGTCCGTATAAAAAAGTGTATTTTAACTGGCAAACAAATAAAGCTGAAAAATGCACAATGTGCTTCCCACGTATTGAAGCGGGGATGCCAACAATTTGTTCGGAAACATGTGTAGGACGTATTCGATATATTGGGGTAATGCTATATGACGCTGACAAAGTAAAAGAAGCGGCGTCTGTTGAAGATGAAAAAGATTTATATGAATCTCAGCTTACTGTTTTCCTAAATCCAAATGATCCAGAAGTAGCAGCTGAAGCGAAAAAACAAGGGATTCCTGAAGAATGGATAAAAGCGGCACAACAGTCACCAATCTATAAAATGATTATCGATTGGAAAATCGCTCTACCTCTTCATCCAGAGTATCGCACGATGCCAATGGTTTGGTATATCCCGCCGCTTAGCCCAATTATGAATATGGTGGAGGGGAAAGGTAGTAACTGGCAAGCAGAAGAGGTTTTCCCTGCTATTGATAATATGCGTATTCCAATTCAATATTTAGCGAATTTACTTACTGCAGGAGATGAGTCACATATTCGTCTTACATTGAAAAAAATGGCTGTAATGCGAACGCATATGAGAGCACTTCAAATTAATAAAGAACCAAATGAAGCTGTATTAAAAGAACTCGGTTTAACGAAACAGGATGTAGAAGATATGTATCGTCTTCTTGCGATTGCCAAATATAAAGATCGCTTCGTAATCCCAACGTCTCACCGCGAACAAGTTGCAGATTTATATAACGAACAAGGAAGCTGTGGTTTATCCTTCGCAGGTGGCCCAGGTTCTTGTATGACAATTTCTTAAATAATGGGGGCGGAAAAATATGAAACAAAGTTTACAAACTGCTTTTTCATGTTCTTCATTCCTTCTCTCCTACCCAGAAATCGGGTGGAGAGAAGCTTTAACTGAATTACAAGAAGAGGTTGAAGCGATTGAACAGGACGAAGTTAAAGCTTCACTTACAACATTTATAGAACAAGTACTAAATAAAACGAACGATCAACTCATTGATAGTTACGTATATACATTTGATTTTGGTAAAAAGACTAATATGTATTTAACGTATATGAACACCGGTGAACAAAGAGAAAGAGGTATTGAATTACTAGAGTTAAAGCAGCATTATAAAAAATCTGGTTTTGAAGTAACAGATAAAGAACTACCTGATTATTTACCACTTTTACTAGAGTTTTTTGCAAATGCAAATCAACAAGACAGTGAAGCAATTATGAGTAAATACAAGGAGAACATACAAGCATTACACGTTCAGTTAAAAGAAGCAGGTAGTATGTATGAACCAATTCTTGCGGCTGTTCTACTTGCTATCGATACATGGGGTGTACAGACAAATTAGAAAGGAGAGTTGTCAAAATGATGGATCAATTTCTATGGGTATTGTTTCCCTATATCATTTTTGCAATCTTTATCGGTGGACATATTTTCAGATACAACTATGATCAATTTGGATGGACATCAAAATCTAGTGAACTATTAGAAAAGAAAATGCTCCGGATCGGAAGTCTATTATTCCACTTTGGGATCATGTTCGTAATTGGCGGTCATGTTATGGGGGTTTTAATTCCAGAAGCTGTATATCGTTCAATAGGTATTTCTGAGCATATGTATCACACAATGGCAATTAGTTTCGGACTTCCGGCAGGTATTGCTTCTATCATCGGTTTAATTATATTAACGTACCGCCGCGTAACAGTAAAACGTATCATTGCAACGAGTACAAAGGGAGATTATATTGCGCTTATTTTATTACTGATCGTAATGCTGGCAGGACTTTCTTCAACATTTTTAAACATCGACTCAAAAGGGTTTGATTACCGTACAACGATCGGTCCTTGGTTCCGAAGTCTCTTTATTTTCCAACCGAAAGTTGAGTATATGACGGAAGTACCGGTATGGTTTAAAATTCATATAATTGCAGGTATGGGTCTATTCGCAGTATGGCCATTTACTAGACTAGTACATGTTTTTAGTGCCCCAATTAAATACTTAAGCCGTAGTTATGTGATTTACAGAAGACGTATTCCAAATGAATTGAAAAAATAATTTTGTTTTATATGTTTAGTAACTTATAAAGAAAGCTGAGATCTAATTGGAGACCTCGGCTCTCTTTATAAGTATAAGTACCTAAATAAGATGCTAATCAATGCTACAAACAGAAGCAGAGCAATCTTCACAAGCAATTTCACGTTTTAAAAATTGTAAATCGTGGATTGTAATCTTTCCTTTATGGATAGAAAGTGTACCTTGCTTTTTTAATTCATTTAACATTCGATTTACGCTTTCACGTGAAGTCGCACAGAAATTAGCAAGTTCTTGATTCGTTAAAGGTAAATCGATAAGAATCCCATTTTCTTTTAACACACCATAACTATTTGTCATTCGAATGAGAGTAGAATACAGGGCACCTTTTTTGCCGTGTAATACTAAATCTCGGAACTTCGTTTGCATTCTTCTTAAATGTTCACTAATCCATTTCATAAATTCAAATACAAGTGCGGGTTTTTGGAGTAATGCTTTTTCTAAGGTTTCACGCTTTATTACTCCTACTTCAACATCTTCAAGGCATTTTGAATTTAATAAATACTTCGCATTGTCCGTGAATAATGTTAATTCTCCAATAATGTCGTATGCCGAACAAATACGGAGTGTTAATTCTTGCCCGTCAGCACTTAGTTTACTAATTTGTACTTTTCCTGAGTGGATGATATAGAGTTCTGTTGCTTCCATACCTTCTTGAAAAATAAAACTCCCCTTTTTAATCTGCATTTTATATTCAACAGATGCAAGTAATTCCTTTAAATCTTGAGATAATGTCATACTGTTTGCCACAGCAATCACCTTTCTTCTTATAAGCAATACATTTCCTATTTTGAGTGTAAATATGCTGGAAATGCAAGAGCTATTTTAAAAATAAAGTGAAATTTCAATGACCGTAAGGAGGAGAGAATGAAGATGTGAACAAAATGCGAACAGATTTGTGAAGAATTTTTGAATGGGGAAAGTGATGTGAGAAAAGTCACATTGAATTTGTAGCTTATTTTTTATAATAAAGGCAAATAAAAAATTGAAAGCTTACTAAGGATTGCAGCAGAAAAGAAGGGATATAGATGCACGAGAAAATGAGAGATTCATTAGAACGACCGCTTCAAGATTTACGTATTTCAGTTATTGATCGTTGTAATTTCAGGTGCACGTACTGTATGCCTGCTGAAGTGTTCGGACCTGATTACGCTTTTTTACAAGAAGAGTTTTTATTAACGTTCGATGAAATAGAAAGATTAGCAAGATTATTTATAAGTATGGGAGTCAATAAAATTAGGCTTACTGGCGGTGAACCGTTATTGCGTAAAGACTTACCGCAATTAATCGCAAGACTTACAAAGCTAGAAGGCTTAAAAGATATTGGACTCACAACAAACGGAATTCATTTAGCAAAACAAGCTAAGGCGTTAAAAGACGCAGGATTAAAGCGTGTAAATATTAGTTTAGATGCGATAGAGGATCACGTCTTCCAAAAAATCAACGGAAGAAATGTAAATACAAAACCTGTACTGAAAGGAATTGAAGCAGCAAAGGCTGCTGGATTAGAAGTAAAGATAAATATGGTCGTAAAAAAAGGAATGAATGATAGTCAAATCCTTCATATGGCTCGTTATTTTAAAGAACAAGAAATTCAGCTCCGTTTCATTGAATTTATGGATGTAGGCAGTACAAACGGATGGAATTTTGAACAAGTGATTACGAAGGAACAATTAATAGAGAAGATTAATCGCGTGTATCCGATTGAGCCTGTTTCACCTCGTTACTTTGGAGAAGTTGCGAAATTGTATCGTTATGTAGGGAGCGATGCAGAAGTTGGGTTTATTACTTCAGTATCTGAGTCATTTTGTTCTTCTTGTACGAGAGCGCGTATTTCGGCAGACGGTAAGTTTTTCACGTGTCTATTTGGAACGAAAGGAACGGATTTGCGAACGCTTCTTCGAGAAAATATTTCTGATGCATCACTATTAAAAATTTTACAACATACATGGAGATTTAGAACAGATCGATATTCAGATGAAAGAACGGCGGAAAGTACAAATAAACGTCCAAAAGTTGAAATGTCATACATTGGCGGATAGCGAAAGGAGGATTCCCAATGCAAGAGCGATATGCAAGGCAAGTATTGTTTTCAGGAATTGGTGAAATGGGACAAAGAAAAATAAGAGAAAGGCATGTGCTCCTGATCGGAGCGGGTGCACTAGGAGCTGCAAATGCGGAAGCGCTCGTTAGGATGGGAATTGGGAAATTGACAATTGCCGATCGTGACTACGTCGAATGGAGTAATTTACAGCGGCAACAGTTATATACAGAAGAAGATGCACAGCAGTGTAAACCGAAAGCAATTGCAGCGGCAGAACATTTAAGAAAGATTAATTCTGAAGTGGAAATTGTACCAGTTGTAACAGATGTCACAGTACAAGAAATAGAAGAGTTAACAAAAGATGTGGGTCTCATATTAGATGCGACTGACAATTTCGATACGCGCCTACTTATAAATGACATTTCACAAAAAGAAAATATACCTTGGATATACGGTGGATGCATTGGAAGCTACGGCGTAACGTATACAATTCTTCCTGGGAAAACACCATGTTTTCGCTGTCTGATGGATCATCCTATGGGCGGTGCAACATGCGATACAGCCGGAATTATTCAGCCAGCTGTACAGATGGTCGTTGTTCACCAAGTAACAGATGCGATGAAAATATTGGTGGATGACTATGAGTCGTTAAGAGGGACGATGTTATCATTTGATATTTGGAACAATCAATATCTCTCATTAAAAGTAAATAGACAGAAAAAAAGTACATGTCCATCTTGCGGGAATTTACGGACGTATCCAAGTTTAACATTTGAAGCGCAGATGAAAACGGAAGTGTTATGCGGACGAAATACAGTTTAAATCCGTTCAGGAATAAAGAGAGTTCTTAATCTAAACGAAATTCAAAAACGATTACAAAAGAGCGTACATGTCAAAAAAACGCCGTACTTACTATCATTTCTAATTGATGAATATCGTTTCGTTTTATTTACAGACGGTAGGGCATTTATTCATGGGACAAATGATGTGAAAATAGCAAAACGATTATACGCAAAATATATAGGGTGAACAGAAAGTGAGTTTCTCCTTACTTAAAAAGAGGTGAAAAAAGAATGTTAGAAAAACGTATACCAATTCCAGTGGCAGAAGCAGTTGCGCGTGTAATGAAATATGCTTACCAGGGTGAAATAGAAAAGGTTTCTCTTTTAGATAGCTACGGTAGAACGCTTGGAGAAGATGTTATTGCAGATCATGATGTCCCGCATTTTGATCGCTCTCCGTACGACGGATTTGCGCTTCGAGCAGAAGATACAAAAGAAGCAAGTAGCAGTAACCAAATTCGGTTTGAAGTGATTGGCGAAATCGGAGCAGGCTTTGTTTTTGCAGAAGAAGTGAAACCATTTCAAGCTGTCCGTATTATGACAGGTGCGGCAATTCCAGCGGGGTGTGATGCAGTTGTTATGTTAGAGCTAACAGAAGGATTTGAAGAAAACGAAAAGACTTATATGAAATTAAAACGCTCCTTCGTCGCCGGTGATAACATTTCTTTTAAAGGAGAAGATGTAAAACAAAATAGCATTCTTGTGAAAAAAGGGACCGTTATTAATCCTGGAGCAGCAGCGCTTCTTGCTACGTTTGGTTATAGTTCCGTACATGTTGTAAAACAGCCGGTTATTGGAATTGTGACGACAGGGAGTGAACTGCTTGAAGTACATGAACAATTAAAACCAGGAAAGATTCGAAATAGTAATTCCTATATGATTGCTGCTCAAATTAAACGAGCGGGGGGAGTTGTGCAATATTATGGGCAATTCGCTGATGATTTAGATACGTGTTATAACACTGTAAAAAAAGCGATGAAAGAAGTCGATATTTTAATTACAACTGGTGGCGTTTCGGTAGGAGACTATGACTATTTACCTTCCATTTATGAGAGGTTGCAAGCTAATGTACTTTTTAACAAAATAGCGATGCGACCAGGAAGTGTGACAACTGTAGCTGAGGTAGAAGGAAAACTACTATTTGGTTTATCTGGTAATCCTTCTGCTTGTTATATCGGTTGTGAATTATATGTTCGGCCAGTCATTCGAACATACTTGCATAGAAAAGATTCACACGTATTTCGTGCAGAGGCGATTTTACAAAAAGACTTTCCAAAAGCAAACCCATTCACTCGTTTTGTAAGAGGAAAAGTGGAAATTGTAGATGGAAAATTGCAAGCGACACCAGTTGGTTTAGATAAATCTAGTGCAATTTCTTCACTTGCAGAGGCGAACGCATTTATTGTTCTGCCGGGAGGAACAAGGGGATTTGAAGCAGGAATAACGGTTTCGGTACTGTTATTAGAATCAAACGCTGGAAGTGAGTGGCCGTGGGAAGAAGCGCTTCGATCGTACAAATAATAGAAAAATAGATTGCTAATTTAAATGAAGATAAGAGGTGCAAGATGATACAAACGTATTATGAAGTGATTGATACACCTATTTCAATTGAGGAAGTTACAAACAAAGTAATTCGTCGTGAGTGCGGCGCAGTTACTACTTTCATTGGTACTGTTAGAGAATTTACGAAAGGACGTCGTACGCTTTATTTAGAGTATGAAGCATATAAAACAATGGCAGAAAAACAGCTTGAGAAAATTGGTACCGAAGTAGGAGAGAAGTGGCCTAGGACATATGTCGCCATTACACATCGCATTGGTATATTGCAGATTTCTGATCTTGCTGTTGTCGTTGCTGTTTCTACACCACACCGGAAAGCTGCCTATGAGGCGAACGAATATATTATGGAGCGTATAAAACAAATTGTTCCCATTTGGAAGAAAGAGTTTTGGGAAGATGGTGAATCATGGATTGGTGATCAGTTAGAGAATGTAGCATATGAGAATGGTGAGCCTGAAAAGGAGATGAGAATATGATTGAAGTACTATTATTCGCACATTTACAAGAAGAAGTAAGTAAGCCAGCATTACACATAGATTGTGAAAATATTACGGTTGCGAAGCTAAAGGAAGTACTCATTAAGAAATACAACGTAGCGATTTCAAGTGAGATTATGGTTGCTATAAATGAAGAGTATGCAAATGAGGATGACATCATTCAAACTGGCGATGTCGTAGCAATGATTCCGCCAGTAAGTGGTGGTTGATTCTTTTCAGCCTAATCATGTTAGGACGTGATTAGGCTGGAGGGAATGAATATAACTATGCATACATAGGAGGGAATAGAATGAAAAGTTCAAATTTTCAATTAAGTTTACAAACTTCTAATCTAGTTATCGGTTTTATGGTATGGGTCATTTTATCATCATTAATGCCTTATATTAAAGCGGATATTCCATTAACTGCGGGACAAATTTCAATGGTAACAGCAGTACCGGTTATTTTAGGTTCTGTTCTTCGCATTCCGATTGGTTATTGGACAAATCGTTTCGGAGCAAGAAAATTATTCTTTATTAGTTTTATTCTATTATTATTTCCTGTCTTTTATATAAGTGTTGCTAATTCAATGACGGATTTAATTATTGGTGGTTTATTTGTCGGAATCGGTGGGGCCGTATTCTCAGTAGGCGTAACTTCTTTACCGAAATATTTTCCTAAAGAGAGTCACGGTTTTGTAAATGGTATTTACGGTGTCGGTAACGCCGGAACAGCAATTACTTCGTTTTTAGCACCTGTCATTGCAACTTCAGTTGGCTGGAGAACGACAGTACAGTGTTATTTAGTTTTACTTGCAGCGTTTGCACTTATGAACTTTTTATTAGGCGATCGTAAGGAGAAAAAGGTGAATACACCATTAATGGAACAAATAAAAGGTGTATATAAAAATGAAAAACTTTGGTTTCTATGTATCTTTTACTTTTTAACATTCGGATCGTTTGTCGCATTTACAGTATACTTACCAAACTTCTTAGTATCTCACTTCGGATTAGAGAAAGTGGATGCAGGTATGCGGACTGCTGGATTCATTGTACTCGCAACAATGATGCGTCCGATTGGCGGTTGGCTTGGTGATAAATTTAACCCATTTAAAATATTAATCTTCGTATTTATCGGTTTAACACTTTCTGGTATTATTTTATCATTTATGCCTAGTATGAACGTGTATACATTTGGTTGCTTACTAGTCGCATTTTGTGCAGGTATTGGTAATGGTACAATCTTCAAACTCGTTCCAATGTACTTCTCAGAACAAGCTGGTATTGTAAATGGACTCGTTTCAGCTTTAGGCGGACTAGGAGGGTTCTTCCCGCCATTAATTTTAACTTTACTATTCCAACTAACAGGTCATTATGCAATTGGATTTATGGCATTATCAGAAGTCGCACTTGCTTGTTTAATCATTACAGTGTGGATGTATAGTCAAGAAAAACTGTTAGTGATGTTAAAGAATCATTAAAAAAGAAAAAGAGCCGTCCCGAAGTATTTTGGGATGGTTCTTTTAGTAATAGGCTTCAACTTGTTTTTTATTGATATCTTAACAAATGTTTGTTTTCTAAAATAATGTGGTTTTAAAATGAAAAACAGAAGGAGAATGGAATTTTATGTTAAAATATAAATATCAGATGTTATTCAATTAAAGGGCAGGTTAGTTAAAGAAAGTTTAAATTTCTTCCAAAGATCGAACTAATTTTTAACATACAAATATTTAATTGGATCGGGGTGTTTAGATGAAAAAATTATATAAGTCCACTCAAGATAAACAAGTTTCAGGTGTGTTAGGTGGCTTAAGCGACAAGTATGGAATTGATGTAAGTATTCTTCGCATAGTAACTGCATTATCAGCTTTTTTTACTAGTGGATTTACAGTGTTACTTTATATAATTGCTGCAATTGTTTTACCTACAGATAAAGAAATTAAGCGATAAATGTATAAAATTAAATCGAATTCCACAATGGGGAACTTTAAAGGAACGAGTAGATAAAGGTACTTCGCCTCTTACACGTCTAGTGTAAGAGAAAGGGACTTTGCCTTTGTCGGAATATATCGAGAATGAAAATAATAACTTTTGAATTAAACGATGACTATTGATTGCTAATGAATCGATTAATAGTCGCTCCTTTCTAAAAGTTATATATTAATATATTCAAAGATTCTGAAATTAAATAGCGCATGGAGGTATCTATAACAAGAAAAACTACATATTTTTTTAGGCCCAGATTTTTGGGTAAGGCTAATGGATATTGTGAAAAAGTACACTTAAAATAAAGAATACAGTTTAGGTTGATAAGATAAAATTATGAATTTGTATAAATAATCCATAATTTTCTTTGTGAATCATATTTGATATGTTAAAGAAAAGAGAGCGTTTAATCCAACTAAAATATATGTAGAATGAGGTTTTAAATGTTTATTTTTATTATATTAGACGTAATATTACCAATATTAATATTGATGTTAATTGGTGCAATCTTACAAAGAAAGTTCCAATTTAACTTAAAGCAGCTATCTACACTTATTAATTATTGCTTGATGCCAGCGGCTGTATTTGTGAATATATATGATATTAGTATAGAAACAGGCTTGTTGCTCCAGATCATGTACTATTTAATGCTTTATAGTTTGAGTCTAATGCTAGTAAGTCATTTCATTTCAAAAACATTAAAGTTAGAAAAAGGAGAAAGTGCAGCTCTAAAAAATAGCATTTCGTTAATGAATTCCGGTAATTATGGATTACCAGTAAGTCAATTGATTTTCAGTCACAATCCAGTGGGGGTTTCCATTCAGATTTTCATTGTAATTTTCCAGAATCTTTTAACTTATTCATATGGGATATATAACTTACTATCAGCAACAAAAACAATCGGAGGTATTATTCAATCATTTCTAAGACTGCCTGTATTTCATGCGCTCGTACTAGGGATTCTCTTTCAATCGTTTACAATTCAAATACCTAATTCTATCTTTCTACCTCTTAATCAGCTTGCGAATAGTTTTGTTGCAATAGCACTCATATTGCTAGGAGCGCAATTATCCAACATTAAGCTTAATTTTTTCCATCGAGTCATAACATGGGCTTTAATTGGAAGATTATTGATGGGACCATTGTTAGCACTTGCCATGATATACCTACTAAACATTGATGGTATTGTTGCACAATCATTATTTATTGCAAGTTCTTTTCCTACTTCAAGAAATACATCAACCATTGCTATGGAGTATCAAATAGAGCCTGAATTACATGCACAAATCGTTTTATTTTCAACACTTTTCAGCATTATTACAGTAACTGTCGTTATTTATTTGTCATATATTTTGTTTTGAATATACGTGCAAAAACGAATAGGTTTGAGGCGATAAATGATGGACAGAAATCTCATCGATATGAGAAGAAAACAGTCTTTGATATATTAGGTGTCGTTTACAATTGTACCATGCCTGATAATTAAGCGGCTTAATTCAAAAAAGGAACCAAAACAAAAAGAACAAACGCTTCTAAAAAACGTTTGTCCAAAGGTAATTACTATTTTAGCTAAGAAATAGATTATTATTTGTGAGTACGAGAAAGCTTTTTTATAAGTTTAGGAAATATAGATATTAGTTCCTGCTTCAAACGCTTTGTAAACGATGGATCTTTACCTGAGGTTGAAATAGTGACAACATATTCATCATGTCGGATGACACCAGGTGTGTGAAACGATGATTTTGTACCATCACTTACAACATTAACCCATTGAAAATCATGGGCAGCTTGTTTGATCATCATATTTATTGCATGTTGATTAGTAGCTGCATAAATAAGGTGAGCATCTTTAATATCATCATTAGAAAAAGTTTTTTGCTTCCAAGTAATAAAAGGAAGTTCCTTGATTTCCTCGCAAATTTCTGGGCTAATAATGGTGACGAAAGCGCCTGTATCTTTTAATCCAGACGCTTTTCGATATGCGATTTTACCTCCACCAATGATAACGACCACTTTTTTATTTAAATTAAGCATAAGAGGGTACATGTTATACATACACACATGCCTCCATTCGTTCTAATAATGTTAACTTCATATATGTATCAAACTGAAGGCAGTTACAAGTCGTAACGTGATCATATTTTCTCGTATGCAATTTAATTTTTTGAAGCAACAATCCGGTAAAGAGAAGATACGGCATGACGTATACATAGGACGCAGTCGATGTTATCTTCTTGAGCTCAGCCGTAAAAGAGGGCGTTCCTTTCGTTAAAAAGGAGCACGATACAGGCATACCTAGTTTTCGTTCGACAGCTGCTCCGATTTGTTGTAACTCATGTACCGGCTGTGGATCACTGCTACCTCGTCCTACGAGTAAAATACTACTACCTTGCATTGGCATCGTTTCACGTATTCTTTTTACTACAAGTTCCACCATATGTGGATGTGTACTAAAGGGTGGTACAACTGCAAATGTGATTTGTGGATATTCCTTTTGTAGTTGCTCTATTTCAAAAGGAATATCACGTTTATAGTGAGCTGCTGCAAATAATAAAACAGGTACAATCATTATTTCAGTTGCGCCCTCTAGTATCGTTTCTGTAACTGCATCTGAAATGGTAGGTGTTGTTAGTTCTAGAAAAGCTATTTTTTGAATTCTTTCGTTACGTTCTTTCATAACAGATTGAATAAAGTGAATGAATTGTTCATTACCTTCTTGCAGGCGACTCCCGTGTCCAACATATACAATTGCTTTCATCGCAGCACCAAATCTTTCTTCATAATTATGTCCTGTAATTGCTCATCTACATGATGAAATCCGATTTTATTCGCATAGTGTAAAGTTGCAGCCTCGGTATACGAGAAGGGAAGAGTAAGAATATCACTAAAGCCAAGTCGTTTTATTTCTGATAGAAACGTATCAATTGAGGCACGCCCTTCAAACACAATACTATCCCATGAGAATTCAGAAAGCATACGAGAATGCACTTCATCGAAACGATGGTCAATTGTATACGCATGAGTCATCATGTATGATCCGGCACCAATTTTCTCTTGTATAAAAGCAATTCGATTAATATTTCTTCCTAAATAAACAGTAGTATCGGAAGAGTACTCTGCTTGTTTACTTAGTAGCCCATATTGCATAATTTTTTCTTGAGTAGCAACGTTCATATGTTGTAGTTGCGCCTGTAAAGAACGAATATCTTTTTGGTGTTTACTACATGATCGCATCAATATTTCTACACTTTCAGCTGAACAAAAAACAAGGCGATCAACATTAAAAATTTCATTGATTTGTTCAAATGTTAATGTGTATTCTACCTTTTTGAAAGTTGGAATTTGATATATTTCTGCACCGGCTTCTTGTAACTTTTGCTTCATTAAACTCGTTTTATTCGTTGCGGATGCAAATAAAACTTTTTTACCATGTAATGGTTTACGCTCTTTCCAAGCTATTTGATCTCGTAATGAAACGACATCACCAACAATTGTCATAGATGGATTTGAAATATTCTCGTTTTTGACGATAGGAACAATGGTTGAAAGAGTTCCTGTGACAACGCGCTGTTTTCCAGTTGTACCCCATTCAATGATTGCTACTGGCGTATCGTCTTTTTTTCCTGCTTGTAGTAAGTTTTCACAAATTGTAGGTAAGTTTTTTATACCCATGTAGTAGGCGATTGTGTCACTATTGTGGGATGCATTATATGTTCCATGATCGGTTAAAGGACCTTTTGCATGCCCAGTTAGTAAAGTGACGCTATTACTGTAGTTACGGTGGGTGAGGGGGATACCTGCATAACTACTAGCGGCGATGCTAGATGTAATACCTGGTACAATTTCATATGGAATGTTCGCTGCTGCTAAAGTTTCTGCTTCTTCACCAACACGGCCAAAAATAGATGGATCTCCGCCTTTTAATCGGACAACGATTTTTCCTTCTTTCGCAAATTGAACGAGGTGGGCGTGAATCATTTCTTGTCGCATAATATGATTCTTTGGCATTTTTCCGCAATAAATAAGTTCACATGTTTCTTTTGTATAACTAAGAAAGAAAGGGTTTAATAAACGGTCATATAAAACGATATTTGCACGCTTTAAACAATCTATCGCTTTCTTTGTAATAAGCCCTTCATCACCTGGTCCTGCACCAACTAAATATACAAATCCGTTCATAATCGCACCTCATCTATTTTTATTTAAAAGGAAGCCAGAGGAGGCTTCCTTTCGAAAATTACATGTATAAATAAATGTCACCATCAATAACTTCTACTTCGTATGTTTGGATACAGCCGTCATCAGGTTTTTGAACTTCACCTGTAATTAATGAGATTTTCCAATCATGCAGTGGACAAAAGACGAATTCCCCAGATACAATTCCTTCTGCTAATGGTCCGTTTTTATGAGGACAACGATTTTCTACAGCTCGAATATCACCATTTGAAAGGCGAAATAGGGCGATAGACATACCTTTCATTTTTACCTCTTTACCGATTTGAATAGGAAGGTCTTCTGCACACATAACTTTTATTTTTTCTTTCGTTTGTATCATATAGATCACAGCTCCTTAGTTCACAGTTTCTACTTCATACATCGCTTTTAATGACTTCGTTTCTAGTGCTTGTCCCCAAGCTTCCGTATATGTGCTACGAGCTGTTTGGAAACTTTCATTTAGCTTAGTAACCATACTTGCATCTTGTAGTATTTCTTTTATGTGATCGAAGCCTAAACGTTCTGTCCAGTAGGCAGTACGCTCTCCGTAAATACCAGTTTCACGATAATATTGCATGTAAGCTGTAGCGATGCGAAGGACATCATCTTCAGTAGGGACGATCATTACAAAATCAGCTTCGCGTACTTCCGTACCACCATTTCCGCCAATATAAAGTTGGTATCCATTTTCGACACAAACAACGCCAAAATCTTTCGTTAATACTTCCGCACAGTTACGCGGACACCCTGTTACACCCATCTTCATTTTATGTGGTGTATCTACCATTTCTAATGATTGTTCAAGTAACATACCAAGTCCTAATGAATCTTTCGTACCGAAACGGCAGAAGCGAGAACCAACACATGATTTTACATTACGAAGCGATTTTGAATACGCATATCCCGAAGTCATGTTTAAGTCAGCCCATACGTTAGGTAAATCTTGTTTCTTAACACCATATAAGCCGATTCGGCTCGCACCTGTAATTTTTACAAGAGGTACTTCGTACTTTTTCGCAACTTCAGCGATTTTCATTAAATCATCTGCTGTTGTAACACCACCGTACATACGTGGAATAACAGAGAATGTACCATCGTGCTGGATGTTACCGTTCATCCTTTCATTAACGAAACGAGATGATTTATCGTCTGCATATTCTTCTGGAATTGCCATTCGTAAATAATAGTTCAAAGCAGGACGACATTTTGAACAGCCGTCTTCATGTACAAAACCAAGAACATTTCGTACTTCTTTTGGAGATTTTAAACCTTTCTCGTGAATGGCAGCTACGACTTCATCACGTGATAAAGTTGTACATCCACACATACCAGCAGACTGCGCAGAAGCATCAAAAGCATCTCCGAGTGTATGAGATAAAACTTGTTCCACAAGCGGACGACATTTACCACAAGATCCTGCGGCTTTCGTGCAGCCTTTTACTTCTTCAAAAGTAGTTAATTCTTGTTCTAAAATGGCATGAACGATTGTACCTTTCGTAACACCATTACATCCACAAATCGTGTCATCCGCACTCATTGTAGCAACGTCAAGTTCACTTTCTTCACCAGCTTTGTGAAGAAGGGAAGCGGCTGTATATTCTTTTATATCTTCTTCTTTCTTTAACATGCTAAAGAGGCGTGTACCATCAGCTGTGTCACCATATAAAACGATACCGACGACTTTATTGTCGCGAATTAATACTTTTTTATAGGAACGTTTACATTCATCAAAGATTGATATTGCTTTCGTCTGTTCATCTTCATAAATTTGGCCAGCAGAGAATAAATTACAACCAGCAACTTTTAATTGCGTACCAACGATACTGCCTGTATATCCATTCGTTTGTAAATTTGTTATATGTTTCGCTAATATTGCACCTTGTTCATAAAGAGGAGCAACAAGTCCATATGCGATACCATCATGTTCCGCACATTCGCCAACTGCATAAATGGATTTATCATTTGTTAGCATATAGTCATTGACTACAATACCTCGATTTACAAGTAAACCAGCATCTTTTGCTATTTGCGTATTTGGGCGTATTCCGACAGCCATGACGATTAAATCACAATCTACAACTTCACCATCTTCAAATTGAATGCCCTCAACATGGTCTGTACCAAGAATTTTTACCGTTTTCTTTTCCATGAGAAACTTCATGCCTTGCGCTTCTAAATCTTCACGAAGAAGAGAAGCTGCTTTCGTATCTAGTTGTTGCTCCATTAAGCTAGGCATTAAATGAACAACATGTACGTCCATTCCTAAGTCAATTAGACCTCTTGCGGCCTCTAAACCAAGTAACCCGCCACCAATGACAACGGCCTTTTTCTTTTCTTTAGCGGTATCAATCATAAATTGTGTATCTTCAATAGTTCGAAATCCTGTTACACCAGGAAGAGTGGAACCTTCAACAGGTAAAATAAAAGCACTAGAACCTGTTGCTATAATGAGCTTGTCATATGTAAGAGTACGATTCTTTTCTGTAATAATAATTTTTTCTTCTCGTTTAATACTTTGAACTCTTTCATTTGTATACAAAGTTATTTCGTTTTCTTCATACCAACTGTATTCGTTCATAATGATATCTTGCATATTTGTTTTGCCTTGTAAAACATGAGAGAGCATAATGCGGTTGTAGTTTGGATGCGGTTCATCTCCAAAAATAGTAATCTCATATGAACCACTATTATGTTTTAATATTTCTTCCATACAACGTATGCCCGCCATACCATTTCCGATCATAACTAAACGTTTTTTCATTTTCATTTCCCCTTTTATGTGAAATGTTGAACAAAGGATTATATTTCTATTATAGAAAATCAAAAAAGGGGGAGATGTGATATTTATCACATTTCTATAATGATTCACAAATTGTTAAAATTCGAGTTTGTGTGAGGGGGATGTGGATAATTTTACAAAATGAAAAAGCAGGACATAAGTATTTACACTCATGTCCTGCAATTGATTTATGCTTTTGTAATGGCACGTGGAAATAAAATATTATTTTCTAAATGAATATGCTCAAATAAATCAGACTCTAGAGCTTCAAGACGTTGGTAGACAAGTCGATAAGTACCGCAAGCGCCTTCTGGAGGAGTAAAGTCATTTGTCACTTTACGAAGTTCTTTTATAATATTTCCAGCATGATTGTGCTCATTTTCTAGTTCATCTACTACTTTACGTAACTTTGCATAGTTTTCATCAGTTGGATTTTGTTCAAATTCTAAAATTAATGGGAAGTCTTCCGTTTCTTCTTTAATTAAATGCTGTTCTAACTCCATTTTAAGTTCATGAAATAGCTTATGAATTTGAGCTAAATGAGGCTGATTTGCTCCATGAACGCGTAATACTTTCGTCACATACGGACTTAGCTGTGGTAACTCTTCATTTAAATAACGATGATGCTTATTAATTACATAATCAATCAATTCAAGATAAGAAGCATTTTTCCAATCAATTTCAGATTCATTTAATCGTTTCGTATTATGATAAAGCGTATTTAACTCTGTAATTACTTCAGTAGCTGACAAATTTCTTTCATGAATTGCATCAATAAGTGGCTTATTACCACCACAACAAAAATCTATTCTATATGATTTAAAAAGATCACTAGCTTTCGGAAATTGCGTAACAATCTCACCAACAATTGAAGTTTCAGTAAATGTATGTTTCATATGAATGCCTCCATAAAGTTTAAATGTAATATCTAAATTAAGAATAGCGATAAATGAAAAACGATGTGGTGATTGAAATCACTTATAATGTGTCAGTTTTGAGAATAATAGGAGTGACATTTAACAGAGGACATTATAGAACCGATAGCGAAGAATTTTTGAATTAGGAAATTATTCAAAGGGCATTATTATGATATAGATGATTTGCAAATTTATCCTTTTAAGCAAGAAGACTCCATCTGATTTGTGTTGCGGGTGAAACCCAACAATTCAGGTGGAGATGAATTGCCGTCAGAAGGTAGTCTGAACTCTATTGTTTTTTGTCTTACGATACAATCTGCCCTTAGATAAGGAGGGAATATATCTTAAGATAACGAAATTGGATAATAATAATCATCATGCGGTTACTTGCCCAAAAAGAAATAATTTTAATGAACTCTCTAAGAAAGGTGGTGAAAACAATGGCTAGAAAGAAAGCAGTGAAGGTATTACGTAAACAAAAGAAACGAGAAAATATACAACGATTCACGCAGAAACAAAATATCGGACGAGCTTGCCTGACTGCAAAAGAATTTCGTTTACTTCAGCGCATGTCACATAGTTCAAAAGCGTTGCGAAATGTTGGATTGTACACGATGAAACAAAGTTATTTGAACCATAGTAAAATGGCTACTGTAAAAGAAGTCGATACTGCCATGCAAGCCGATATGAATTACTCGGGCATGCAATCAAACTCTGTTCAAGCAATCCGTAGAGCCTTGTATGCAGAAGTAAAAAGCTTTTTTAAAGCGTTAGAACAGTGGAAGAAAAAACCTGAAGCATTCACAGGTCGTCCTAGGTTTCCGAATTATTCTCGTTCAACTGACAAACGAATTATTGAAATCTATCAAGTTCCAAAAGTAGATGATAACGGGTATTGGATGATTCCGATGAATGTGGCATTCAGAAAAAAATACGGTTCCATTAAAATACGTATGCCTAGAAACATAAGAAATAAAAAAATCTCCTACATTGAGATTGTACCGAAGCAAAAAGGTCGGTTCTTTGAGGTGCATTATACATATGAGATGCACGTTTCTCAAATGAAGAAGCAATTCACGACGACGAGTAACGCTTTGAGTTGCGATTTAGGTGTCGATAGATTATTAAGTTGTGTAACAAATACAGGCGATGCATTCTTAATTGATGGGAAAAAATTAAAATCTATTAACCAGTACTTCAACAAAATGATACGTAATCTGCAACTGGAAAATATAGAAAATGGACTTTCGAAACGGGTTGTAACGAATGAAATGGCTGCACTTTGGCATAAACGGGAAAGACAAATAAGTGGTTACATTTCACAAACTGTAGGCTTGTTGTTCAAAAAAGTGAAAGCATTCGATATAGATACGATTGTCGTAGGGTATAACACGGGTTGGAAACAAAAATCTGATATGGGAAAAAAGAATAATCAAAAGTTTGTTCAAATTCCATTTCATAAACTGATTGCAGCGATTGAGAATAAATGTG
>NZ_WBPF01000021.1:313171-457913 GCF_008923725.1 Bacillus sp. CH140a_4T | reverse complement strand
AAGAAGGTATACGATTTTTCAAACAAGAAGAAAGCTATACTTCAAAAGCTAGTTTTCTTGATAAAGATCCGGTTCCAGTTTGGTCTAAGGATGATAAGGCGCATTATCACTTTAGTGGCAAAAGAATTACTCGTGGTCTGTACCAAAGTAAAGCAGGAACATGTATCCATGCTGATATTAATGGTGCGCTGAATACATTGCAAAAATCAAGAGTTGTAGAATTGGATGGCAATCTGAAAGTGAAAACGCCGATTCTATTAGAAGTGCAAAAACGTAAGGCTGTTGCTTTGCGCATAGCTTAGTGGGTGTGTCAACCATCCATGTGTACTCGACTTGTCGGGGCTTGTAGCACACGCCGGATTCATCTGAGTGGTGCAAGTGGGAAAACGATTGTTCGTTTCAAGTACCAACCAAAAATATACTTGGGGTGTTACCATAAGGTGGCATGAATGCTAGAGCGTCAAATTGTCTAGCGATAGATGAAAAGACCTAGCGTTCTAACTCAAGCCCCGACTGAAACGTTTCATCTCAGTGGGGGTAGTTGACAAAGTATTGTTGGAAATAGGAGTAAACATTCGTACAAATAAACTATTTTATAAAATTCCTATTAGCGCACTGAATGGCCAATGTATGGCAATATACAAGTACTCAAAGCATAATTGGGGTGGACCAAATAGAGAATTAAAAGAATGTGAAATAGAACTCATCAACTTTAATGAATATAGAGAATTAAAGTAATTAAATATCTGCACAAAAGAATATTACAGAGAGGAATATGAAAAGGGTAGAAGATTCGGGATGTTTCACCTAATTCCACATGTTCTTGTCAAAGGGAAAGTGGAGGTGAAACATATTGAAATCATTAATTGGAGTATAGATCCCGTTAATGATTAATATTACAAGTATTTAAAAAATAAGATGCTATTTTAAATTGATATATTGCTTACAAGAATGGTAGAGTAATTAGATTTTATACGTAACAGTAAAAAAAGAAGCTTCTACTAAGCTTCTTTTTTCATTACTATTTTTCACATGCAACTCCATCGCCATCACGATCAAGTTTAGAGCTATAACCTGGTTGTCCTTTATGAATAGGAGCTTTTCCAGCCTTTTTAACTTCAGTACAATTTTTGTAAGTTACATTATTATTGTTACTTGCAGCTGGTTTTGTTTGAGCTTGCTCTTCGGCCTGGCGTTTTTGCTCTTCTTGTTGTTTACGAGCTTGTTCATCAGCTTGTCGTTTTTGCTCTTCTTGTTGTTTACGAGCCTGTTCATCAGCTAGACGTTTTTGTTCTTCTTGTTGTTTACGAGCCTGTTCACCAGCTAGACGTTTTTGTTCTTTTTGTTGTTTACGAGCTTGTTCATCAGCTAGACGTTTTTGTTCTTCTTGTTGTTTACGAGCTTGCTCTTCTGCTTGACGTTTTTCATCCTCTTGCTTACGAACTTGTTCTTCTGCTTGACGCTTCTCATCTTCTTGCTTTTGGGTTTTTTCGTCTGCTTCTTTCTTTGCTAGTTCTTTTTTCTTCTCGTTCTCTTTTTGTTCTGCATTGTTAGAAGCAACTTTTTTACTAGTTGCTGTCGTTTTTTCAGAAGTAGGGTTTGAAATACTTGATAACACACCAAAAATGACAAATAAAATAGCAGTGATAATAAATTGTTTTTTTGCTACACCTGTCTTTTTAATTACAGATAAGATTGCTAGCACAAGGAAGAAAACAAATAAAACAAAACTTAAAATAGAAAAGAATTCAACAATGGGGTTATTAGAAGTCTCAGCACTAGTTATTATTAATACAATCGAAATCATAAAAAGAATAACGGCAGGACGACCGTATTGTTTTGCTTTTCCATTTTTCTTAAAGAATGAAATGATACATAGAATTAAAAGAATAAAAGCAATAAAAAATAAAGCTGCACCAATATTACTCAAAATGGCCATTTTTATACCTCCATTTGTAAGATTTTCACTATTGATTATATAGGAACTTATTGGATATTACACGATTTATATAAATTTAGAAAATTAGTATTTTTAATAGATTTATAAACATTAATTTAATATATAAGGAAAAATAGATGTATTTCCTATTACATTTTTAAAGAAAATTCATAAAGTGTAATATATCGATTGAAAGGAGGGGGTTTAAATGGAATTTCAATTATTGGTAACTTGTATATTACAAGAAGGTAATGCTTTCTTTTTAGTAACGAAAGTAGACGATGTTATTACGTTAAAAGTACCGATTACTGCGGGAGTAGCAGGTTTATTCTTAGCTTTAGGTGTACCAAGATGTTCTTAATTTAAATCTCTACAGTAGAAAGAGGAGGACAAGCCTCTTTCTACTAGTACATAATTATTTTATGTAAACTAAAATATTATTTTAGTAATAGCACATTTAAAATGGACATGCATATACTATAATGTTTTTTAAGTTATGAAAATAAAAGAGGTGCTATTATATATGAAAAGAAGAACATTTGATATTCCAGTTACATTACGAAGAGAGTGGTTTTTAATAGAATTAGCACATTTAACGAAAAAATATGGAATTGAAATTGCAACTAGCAAAATGGAATCTGCACCGTTTTTAAGAGATCAAGTTACGGAATCCAAATTAGGATCAGGGCTCCAATACGATAAATATGATGATGAGTATATCATTGATTTATAAGAAAGAAGCTGCGTATAAAAGGTTATAATATAGACCTTTTATACGCAGCTTTTTTAGTTGGAAATGTGTTGAGAAATTTTTAATGAGTCCAATAGGAAAAGGAATGGATACATGTTGAGAGAATAACGTTTCATAAGAAAGGACAGTTACTATTTTTCACCTATAAAATAAGTAAGAAAAAACTAGAGTAAAAATAGTGCTTCCTTTCAAAAAAAGGGGGAATGTTAATGAGGATTTTGAAAAGGTATATGTTATTACTTCTCGCATGTTTTATTATGACTCCGATGGCTGTTAGTACGACGGTAAAGGCGGAGGAAGTAAAAGAAATTAAAACGGGATTTCCAGATAAAGAAGTATTTGCACCTGGAGAATGGTTTTTAGGTCAAAAACCTGCAAATTATGATGAGAATAAGCCTCCAATTCTTTTTGTACAAGGAAGGAATGGGAATGCTGATAGTTGGTATGGTAAGACAGTGTATCATGATATAAATGATATGTATGATTATGCTTTGAAAGCAGGCTATCAAACAGTTTTTATACAATTATATGATGCTGCTGGAAAAGGGTCAGCTAGTCAGTGGGACAACGGAAAATTGTTAGCACAAAAATTAGAAGAAATATATAATCATTTCGGTAAAAAAGTTAATATTGTAGCACATAGTAAAGGCGGTATTGATACACAGGCTGCATTAGTAGGATATGGTGCAAATCGATTTGTCGGAAATGTTATTACACTTGCGACGCCACATCATGGATCAAACTTAGCGGATTTATCATATAGTTGGTGGGCAGGATGGCTTGCTTCTATATTAGGTCAAAAAGATGATGGTACGTATTCATTACAAATGGGGGAAATGGCAAAGTTTCGTTCAATGATTGATAATAATCCAGCAGCTAAATTAAACCGTTACTATACGGCTACTGGGACTAGCTGGGGACCAGTATTTTCTGCTTTATCTATGGGTGGGTTATATTTGTCATCATACGGTTCAAATGATGGATTAGTAAATGAGTGGAGTGCTAAGTTACCGTATGGAACGCATTTATTTACAGATTCCAAATTTGATCATGATAATATACGAAAAGGATCTGCTGTTTTCTCTCGCATTGAACCATATTTACGCACATCAAATGTAGCCGTACCAGCTTTAGTAGCATCGAGTACTAGTTCAAATGAAAATATAGAACAATTAAATACAACTTCAAATCAAAACATTTTAGGAGGAGAATTGCCACAAAATCAGTGGATAGAGCAAACCGTTACAGTTGATAAAAAGGCAGAAGGAATCGTTTCTATCTTAACTGCTTCTTCTGATGTAGACGTACAAATGATATCACCAAAAGGAAAAATGTATACAAATAAGGATAGCGTTATAACTACTGGTGAAGGTGAATCTTTCTTTGGTGGTGCGACAATTAGAACTTTTAAATTTGATAAAATGGATGTAGGAGAATGGAAAGTTAAAATGATGGCGAAGCAGTCGAAAGATGCATATTTAGTTGTAAGCGATTACAAGAGTGACGCACCATTTGTTCTCCAAATGCCTACAAAAGTTAAAGCGAATAAATCTGAGTATAAACTGAAAAAATCACCTGTGGCACCTGAAATGAAAGGGGATCTTTCCATAACAGTAAGAGTCGTGAATAAAGAAGGGAAACTAGTCTCTGAATACAATGAACTACAAAATGTTAATAACAATACATTTACTGGTGCTTTGAAGGACATAAAGCAACCAGGAGTATATAACGTTACGATGGATATAAAAGGGATGAATAAAGAAGGGCAACCGTATAATCGTACAATTGTTAAGTCGGTTTATGTGGAGAAGTAAGAAAGAATGAGAAGTTTTTAATATGAAAAGTACCGAACTTTTGTAGAAGAGTTCGGTACTTTTTTCATGTTTATTAGATTAACTGAAAGATACAATGGAATTTATGTTCGATGATGGGAATTTAAAGAACATTATTCAATAAAAAAGATGCTTATTAACTTAGTTTTATAACTGTTAATTCAACTGCATTGATACCATTATCACAAGTTATAATACTTTGACGATTAAAACCACTATTATTTTTCAGTTGAAGAGTTGAATTAGCGGGAACTGTAACAATCGTTTCGCCTACTAGTTGAAGACATTCGTTATTTGATGAAGTATTCGTTTGAAAAGCAAAGTCACCTTGACTATTAGCAAGTGGATTATTATTTAAAAATATAGTCATGACTGGGATATGTGGAAATACAGGATTTAAAGTAGTGTTTATAGTAGAAATAAAAGAAACTCTATAATCCCCCGCTTGACTAAATTGTATAGTAGTAGGATTTAGTAAGGAAACTCCTCCTGCTATAGGGCCAACGTGATTAAATGGAAAAGGACCTCCAAACGGAACAGTTATAAACTCAGTTTGCCAAAAAGTACCGTATGCCGGACAGCTTTTTTTATGTGAATGGTCGCATGAACATTTTCTATATGAACTAGAAGAGGAGTTGCATGAGCATTTTTTATATGAGTTTGAATAATGATAGTATGAACCCAATATATTACCTCCTATTATGAATGAAGTGTATACTCATAGTAGTTTATGCCTGTCTTATATAAAAGGTGATAGATTTGGAGTATAAAAGTGCTAATACGATGAAATATAGTAATAGAATAGTAGTTGTAACAATTTTTGAAGAAGAAAAGGTTAATGATTTGGTGAAAATATCAGTGGGATATCTTGAAAGATTGAAGTAAAGCAGGCACGCATATTTTAAGCGAATGTCTGTTTTTTAAAACGTTTGTATATTAGAGTTTATGATTGTTTCCCTTTATTTACGTTGTGGTGCAGGAAGAAGACGAAAAGTATCGAATGAATGTACATATGTAGCATTGTTTGCTTTTGGTGTGAATAGTAGTAAAAGATACGTTGAAATATTTTAAACCGTAACAAAAGAGCGATTAAATAATAGAGGGAGCAACTTACATGGAAAATATATTAAAGGTATCTTCAAAATCAAAACCAAATTCAGTGGCAGGTGCAATTGCAGGTGTACTAAGAACAAGTGGAAATGTAGAAATCCAAGCGATTGGGGCGGGTTCTTTAAATCAAGCAATTAAAGCAATTGCGATTGCAAGAGGATTTGTCGCTCCAAGTGGAATTGATTTGGCCTTTGTTCCGGCATTTCAAGAGGTTACTATTAATGATCAAGAAAGAACGGCGATTAAATTAATTATTGGTCCTAGAAGGAAAAGGTAGTTGCAGTAATTCAGTATTGAAATGATATTTAACATAACAAATAAAAAGTGTCACAAATGCTTATAAACCAGGCATTTGTGACACTTTTTTTGTTTTATTTAACATGAAATGAACAACCCTAAAACTGCTCATTCTTCTCCCAAGACTCAACAATATAATGTGCAATCGTAGGATTGAATCCTTTCCCAACTAAAAACATAATCGCAGCAACTTCTGTTAAAGCATGTTTGTGTGATGTATGTTTTGCTTCATTTAAACCATAATCTACCCAAGGTTTAACGAAATCTAGTACAGGTTTTTTTAAAGGTAAAAACTGTGTACCGACAACTTGTTGAATTTGTTGTTGTGTTGGTTCTGTAATTGGTCCAGGCGGTAAGATTTGTGGTTGTGTCGGATCAATAGTTTGTGGTGCCGGTGGTGAAACACGTGCGTCATAGTTTGGTTGATACATTTGTGGTTGATATTGTGGGTGTTGAGGCTGAGTTGCGTATGGATTTTGTTGAAATTGTTGTTCTTGATTTTGTGGTGCTGCATATGGATTTTGAGGGTATTCATAATTTGAACGTGAGTCGTATGGATTTTGTTGATATTCAGTTTCTTGATTTTGCGTTGTTGCATATGGGTTTTGCTGAAATTGTTGTTCTTGATTTTGTGGTGCTACATATGGATTTTGCTGATATTGTTGTTCTTGACTTTGCGGTGCTGCATATGGGTTTTGAGGGTAATCATAATTTGGACGTGTGTCGTATGCGTTTTGTTGATAATTAGCTTCTTGGTTTTGCGTTGTTGTGTATGGATTTTGTTCGAATTGTTGTTCTTGTTCCTCATATTCCTCATATTCCTCATATTGTTCTTCATACCGTTGTTCCTGTTGCTGAGGGTAAAATGGTTGTTGTGGATACGGCGGTTGATTATTATAGAACATATTTATTCCTCCTCCATGATGATGCTTACCACTCAGTGTATGGGCGGACAAGAAAATATGTGATGAAAAAATGCGGGCGTGTTACAATAAGTAACTGGGTGAAGATAAAATGACAAAACAAGAAAAGATTCAAAAAACAATTACTTTTGTAAAACATATTTTAGAAAAAGATGCGAGTGGGCATGATTGGTATCATATTGAACGCGTACATAAACTGGCGATTTCTTTATCCGAGCAAGAAGGAGGAAATCGTTTTATAATTGAAATGGCAGCATTACTTCATGATGTGGCAGATGAGAAGTTAAATGAAAGTGAAGAAGCAGGAATGAAAAAAGTTTCTGATTGGTTAGAAGAGTTACATGTGGAAGAAGAGGAAAGTAAACATGTTCTACATATCATCGCCAATATGTCTTATAAAGGTGGTCATGGCGGTAAAGTGGAGTCACTTGAAGGGAAGATTGTTCAAGATGCAGATCGCTTAGACGCCCTTGGAGCAATTGGAATAGCTCGCACATTTGCGTATGGTGGAGCGAAAGGGAGATTAATGTATGATCCAACTATTCCTCCACGTGAAGTGATAACGAAAGATGAATATAGAAAAAATAACGATCCATCTTTAAATCATTTTTATGAAAAACTTTTGAAACTAAAAGACTTAATGAACACGAACGCAGCAAAACAAGAGGCTGAAGTTCGTCATCGTTATATGGAACAGTTTATTGAACAATTTATGAAAGAGTGGAATGCACAAATATGAAAATGTTAACTGTGGAAAACTTATCGAAATCATACGGAGAAAAACCGTTATTTGATGGATTATCATGTAGTATTACAGAAGGACAACGTGTCGGAATTATTGGTGTAAACGGTACTGGTAAATCGACATTATTAAAAATTATTGCAGGGTTAGAAACTCCTGATACAGGTGATATGACGCATTCACGTGGTTATACAATTAGTTATTTATCACAGCAACCAGAGTTTGATGAAAAACTAACAGTATTAGAGCAAGTGTTCCATGGTGATACACCTTTAATTCGTCTTCTTCGTGATTATGAACAATCGTTATTAAATATCGAAAAAGATCCAAGTAATGAAAAAGTACAGGAACAATTATTTGCAGTGCAACAACGTATGGATGCGATGAGTGCGTGGGAAGCAAATGCAAATGCAAAATCGTTATTAACGAAATTAGGAATAACTGATTTTACAGCAACTGTTGGAAATTTATCTGGTGGACAGAAAAAACGTATTGCGATGGCGCAATGTTTTATTGAAACACCGGATCTATTAATTTTAGATGAGCCTACGAACCATCTTGACCATGAGACAGTGGAATGGTTAGAGGAATATTTGGCACGATATAATGGTGCCGTATTACTTGTAACCCATGATCGTTATTTCTTAGATCGTGTGACGAATCGTATTTTCGAATTAGATAATGGAAAACTGTATAGTTATGAAGGGAATTACAGTACATTTTTAGAAGCGAAAGCACTTCGTGAAGAACAAGAAATTGCGCAAGAATCAAAACGTCAAAACTTATATCGCCGTGAACTAGCATGGATCCGCCGCGGTGCAAAAGCTCGTTCGACAAAGCAAAAAGCACGTATTCAACGATTTGATGAGTTAAAAGGTCAAGAAGGACCAGCTGCAAAACAGTCCGTTGATATTGCGCTTAGCGGGAGTCGCCTTGGAAAAAAAGTACTTGAGTTAAAAGATGTAACGAAAAAATTCGGTGATAAAACGGTATTACACAACTTTAATCATATAGTGAAGCCGGGCGATCGCATCGGGATTATCGGAGCGAATGGAAGCGGGAAATCTTCTCTTTTAAATATGCTTGCAGGTAAGCTATCTCCTGATAGTGGTGAAGTTGAAGTAGGACAAACTGTAAAAGTTGCTTATTATACGCAAGAAAATGAAGAGATGAATTTAAATCAGCGTATGATTGAATACATTAAAGAGATTGCAGAAGTGATTCATACGACAGATGGAAAAGTAATTGGTGCATCTCAAATGCTAGAACGTTTCTTATTCCCGACGCATTCACATGGTACACCGCTGGGTAAACTATCTGGTGGTGAAAGAAGACGTTTATTTTTATTACGTATTTTAATGGGCGAACCGAATGTACTATTACTGGATGAACCTACGAATGATTTAGATACACAAACATTAACAGTACTGGAAGATTATTTAGAAGATTTCCCAGGTGTCGTTTTAACTGTATCGCATGACCGTTACTTCTTAGATAAAGTAGTAGATGAATTGTTCATCTTTAGTGGCGGAGGCGAAGTGCGTGAATTCCTAGGTAGTTATACGGACTTTTTAGAAATGGAAAAGACGAAAGAACTTATTGAGAAGGCGGAAGTTCAAAAAGAGAAAAAAGTGGTAGAAGAAGCGCCGAAACAACAACGTAAACGTAAACTCTCATACAATGAGCAGCGTGAATGGGAAACAATTGAAGATACAATTGCCGAACTAGAAGAGAAAATTGAGTCAATTGGAGAAGAACTTGCGAAAGTTGGATCTGATTTTACGAAAGCTCAAGAATTGTCTGAAGCACAGCAAAAAACAGAAGAAGAGCTAGAAAAAACGATGGAAAGATGGAGTGAACTATCAGACATCGTTGAAGGATTAAAATAAAAACAAGCTGCATATATTGAAAAGTAAAGAGAAAAACTTTACACTGTTGGTAGAACCTATTTTAGGAGGGAAAAAATGAGAACATCTAATCCAATGTTGAAAAAAGAGGCATTCCGTAAAGAGGGAGCAAGTGCTTCTGCGATGACGATTGGCGGAACAGTAGGCAAAACGTTTATTATGCTTATCTTGCTACTTGCAACGTCTGTCTATTCATACATACAGATGATAGAGGGTACGATGAAAATGCCAGTATTAATTGGTGCTTTAATCGTTGCGGCAATCATCGCATTTGCGTCTATGTTCTTCCCGCGTATTTCACCTTTTGGTGCACCAATCTATGCGGCGGTAGAAGGGGTTGTATTAGGTAGTATTTCAGCTGTTTATACAATGAAGTTTGGCGATTCTATCGTTTTAAATGCTGTATTACTAACAATCTCAATTCTGTTTGCAATGTTAGTGTTATATGCAACACGCGTAGTAAAGGTAACGGATAAATTCCGTACAGGCGTGATGGCAGCGACACTTGGAATTATGGTTATGTACTTAGTCGTATTTCTACTAAACATGTTTGGTGTAACGGTTCCGTACATTCACCAAGGCGGTACAATCGGTATTATTATTAGTGCAGTTGTTATCGTAGTTGCTGCATTAAACTTATTACTAGATTTCGATTTAATCGAAAATGGTGTACGTAGTCAAGCTCCGAAATATATGGAGTGGTACACTGCAATGGGACTAATGCTTACATTAGTTTGGTTATACTTAGAAATTCTTCGTTTTGTTTCTTACTTTACGAAAAATGACTAATAAAAAATCCTGCATGAAAAATGCAGGATTTTTTTATTTTCAAAGATAAAGTGAAATTTTAATCAGTTAGGATTTTACTGCCCGTTACTACAGGATAAATAGAGGTAGTGGTATAATATGGATGTTGATAACGTAAGTTGAAAGGGGATGGAATATGATGAAAGAGAAGAAAGGAATTATGAAAAAACTATTTTCTAAAAGTTTTTTCATAGAACTAGATGATGCTTTAACGTATCCATCAGCAGAAGTTATTACTTCAGCAATAGAAAGATATGCGGCTGAATGTAATGAAAGACTAAAATTCGAGAGTAAAGTTAAACCGATTACTTTTTACTTAGAAAATGTAATGTACCGCGTTGAAATAAAGATGGCTCGCGGTGGATATTACATATCCTGCAGTGAAGTATAAAGTGAAACTTTAATCAGTGGGGGTTTTCTTCATCCCCCACTGATTATTAGTTGAACCAATCGGACTTTTATGGGCAGTTGATCCCCCACCTAAATTCTTTGCTTTCGCTGAATTGTGAGGTGGGGGTCTTACTGCCCATTAAAGCGGGATAAATTTTGAAACCTTACATGTTTTAAATATGTAAGGTTTCTTTTTGATTTTTATAAGATATAAAATAATATTTTTTACTTTAAAATATATTATTTTATGCTTTTTACGCTTCACACATTTTTCTTTACAATGAAGAAAAATATGTGAGGTGGTATAACTTATGATGAATCGAGTTGTATTAATCGGTAGATTGACAAAGGAGCCAGAATTATACTACACAAAGCAAGGCGTCGCTTATGCACGAGTATGTGTTGCGGTGAATAGAGGTTTTCGAAATAGTTTAGGTGAGCAACAAGTAGATTTTATTAATTGTGTCGTTTGGAGAAAATCGGCTGAGAATGTAACTGAATATTGTAAGAAGGGGTCACTTGTAGGAATTACCGGACGTATTCATACGAGGAATTACGAGGATGATCAAGGAAAGAGAATTTATATAACGGAAGTTCTGATTGAGAGTATTACATTTTTGGAGAAAAGGCGGGAGGGTGCATCACAATAAGAGGGCTTAGTAGTATAGCCCTCTATCACTTTTGATTGATACCTTCCCAAACAACATCTAATTGTTGATTGAGTATATTTTTCGCGTTTATTTCATTAGCATGTAATAGTGAATGGGACATTAGTGTATAAAAATAAGTACTCATAATAGTAGAAGTGATAATATGTATATCCCATTGACTGTTTAATTTTCCTGTCTCTTTTGCTTCTGCAATAATTGAAGACAAACCATCTTGTAGCTGTTGTATACTTTTTAATTCATTTTCTACTAAGAAGTTAGATTTTATAATCTCAAAGACGGCATGATTCAT
This sequence comes from Bacillus sp. CH140a_4T, assembly GCF_008923725.1. GTDB lineage: Bacteria > Bacillota > Bacilli > Bacillales > Bacillaceae_G > Bacillus_A. The sequence continues at coordinate 446,255 of NZ_WBPF01000021.1, read as the reverse complement.
TAAATCACCATGTCCAGTAAATCGGTCTAGTAAGTCACCTAGAACAAGTTTGATTCTTTCTTTTGGATGTTCCACATTTTCATATGCTTTTAAACTTTCATTCCATAGCTCAATTTGTGAATCACCTAAAAATAATAATATGTTTTCTTTTTTCGGAAAGTAGTTGAAGAAAGTTCCTTTTGCAATCCCGCATGCAGTAGTAATATCTTGAACCGTTACATTTTCGTACCCGCGTTCTTGGAAGAGCTGTACTGCTTTTAGGAATATAAGTTCTTTTAATTCTTTTTTTCTCGTTTCTCTAAGCATTTTATCTACTCCTAACACAAACAATTATATCTGTTTAATAGATAATCTCAAATAAAAACTTACTTCATGATTAAGTTTATTGTTTTATAAAGTTTAATGTAATTGAAAGAAGGGTAGAGAATGCCGTTACTCCTTTTTGTTATAAATGAAAGTTGTATAGTTCGTGTGCTTGCCTATTAGCAACCCATTTCGGAATACGTTTCATTACTTCGTTTCTTACTATAGTTAAAGGTTTACTTTCCATTTGCGCCATTTTTCCAACGTTCCATGCAGTGTTTGAGATTTTCTCAATTCTATCTCGTCTTTTTTGTTCGTATTCTATAAATGCTTGACGATAGTGGGTATTATTTTTGATACATTCAGCAAGAATAATCGCATCTTCAATTGCCTGACAAGCGCCTTGGCCTAAATTAGGAGTAAGTGCATGGGCGGCATCCCCAATAAAGACGATGCGTTTTTCAAAAAACTGTTTCATTGGTGTAATGTCTACAATGTCACGTTTAATCATAGTAACGTCCGATGCATTATTTAAAATAGATGGGATGGGATTGTGGTAAGTTTTGAAATGATTATATAAATCTACTGTTGTGTAAGCCTTGAATTTTGGATCTCTAGCTTTCGCATTTATGAGCGCATACCAGTATACTTCGTTGTTAGGAAGAGGGACGATACCAAATCTACCGTTCGTTCCCCAAGTTTCAATGAAATCGTTTGTTAAGGAAAGGTTATTAGTAGGAGTTACACCGCGCCAACACGTATATCCTGCATAACGGTAATTATCGCTTTGTGTCACTTGTTTTCGAACGACAGAATGAATACCATCAGCAGCAATCAGTATATTGCCGAATGCTTCACTACCATCTTGAAATATTATTTTTAAGGCGTTTTCTTCATTTTGTTCTATTTTTACGCATTCTTTTCCCCATTCGACGGTATCTTCTTGTAGTTCAGAAAGTAGTAATTGATGTAAATCTTTTCTATGAATAGAGTACATTTTTGGATAACAAGCTGGAATGATCAATTTATTGAAAACAGTTCCTTTTTCGGATACAAGGTTAAAGCCGTCACTTTCGTTGCCGAATTTTTTAATTCTCTCAGAAATCCCATACGGTTCAAGTGCTTGCATCGCATTCGGGGCAATGATAATCCCTGCACCAGCAACAGTAGGTTCAGTGTTTTTATCATATACTTTTACATCTAATCCTATTTTTTGTAAGGAAATTGCTGCACATAGACCAGCAATACCGCCACCAATAATTATGAAATTATTCATTTGTTATCCCTCCACTTTCTAATGACTTCGTTCACAAAATGACTATGGTCATTTTGTGAGTTAAGGTTAATCCCTTTTTCTGGTATTGTCAATTAGACTTTTAACTATAGTTTCAGAACGTTTAGGTGAAAACAGAATAAATGAAACTTCTAAGAAATGTAGTAAAGGAATTAGCAAAATTAAGCATCCGAGTAGGAGTATAGAGTGATAACATGTTACAATACAGCTAAGAACATGCAATAAAGGAGAGTTTTTTACGTGAAGATTAAAGCAATTGAACCGACGCCAAGTCCAAATACAATGAAAGTTATTTTGAATGAAGTATTACCATCAGGAGCGCGTAATAATTATACAAATGAAAATAAAGAACAAGCACCAATGCAAGTGCAAGAAATTTTGAAAATTGAAGGCATTAAAGGTGTATATCATGTAGCTGACTTTTTAGCAGTAGAGCGAAATGCAAAGTTTGATTGGAAAGTTTTATTACAACAAGTTCGTGCTGTTTTCGGCGAACAGGTAGTAGAAGAGAGTGAAGAACAACAACTTGCTCATTTTGGAGAAGTGAAAGTGTTTGTTCAAATGTTCTTTACAATTCCAATGCAAGTAAAGTTAACAGATGGAACAACAGAAGAACGTGTTGGCTTACCAGATCGTTTTAAAGAATCAATTATGAAAGTTCAAATGTCTGCACCAAACGTTGTAAAAGAACGTAAATGGGTGGAACAAAGTACACGTTACGGTAATTTTGAAGAAATCGGGAAAGAAGTAGTGGAAGAGATTGTTGCTGCTTATTCAGAAGAACGTGTAAATGAAACAGTTAAAGAATTATTAAACCAGGCAGGTGCTGTTGAAGTAACGATTCAAAAGCGTGAGCCATATAAAGTAACAGAAGAGATGATGAAAGATGCTGACTGGAAAAACCGTTTTGCGGCATTAGAACAAATGGATCCTACTGAAGAAGATATGCTAGTGTTACAGATGGCGTTAGATGATGAAAAAGTTTCGATCCGCCGTTTAGCAACAGCGTATTTAGGTATGGTAAAAGGTGATGGAGTATTGCCGTTATTATATAAAGCGTTATTAGATCGTTCAGTAAGTGTTCGCCGTACAGCGGGCGATTGCTTATCTGACGTAGGTGATCCAGCAGCGATGTTCGTTATGATTAAATCTCTGAAAGATTCAAGTAAATTAGTACGCTGGCGTGCAGCGATGTTCTTATTTGAACTTGGAGATGAAAGTGCGATTCCGGCATTAACAGCAGCGCAGGATGATCCAGAGTTTGAAGTAGCGATGCAAGCGCGTCTAGCATTAGAGCGTATTGAAGGCGGAGAAGAAGCAAAAGGTTCTGTATGGAAACAAATGACGGAGTCTCGTAAAGGAGAATAATGTATGATTGTTTTCTATGATAGTTGGTGCCCGATGTGTACGGCGGTTGCAGAACGTACGAAAAAATTAGATAAAAAGGGTAAGATGAAATTTGTTTCATTTCGAGATGAAGATGTAGTTGAGAAGTATGAACTCTCTCAAGAACTACAAAGCAAGATGGAACAAAGATTGTATATTTTAAAAAATAATAAGTGGTATGACGGGATTCATAGCATACATGTATTAGCAAAGGCTGTTCCATCTTACTGGTTTGCCGTGCCTTTTATCAAACTATCTATTGTACTTGGATTTGGAAGTAAAGTATACGATTATATCGCTAATAATAGAAAACTTGTCCCAGTTGGACATTGCCGTGAAGGGGTTTGTGAAATCCCTACAAAAAAATGAAATCATCGTAATCTTTCTTTTGCACCTAGTAATAGAGCGTGATATGATGAATTTGGAATGAAAGTTGAAGGAGAGATTACAAGATGTCAAATGCTTATGAAGAATACATGCGTCAAATGGTAATCCCAATGCGTCAAGAATTAGTGCGTTCTGGGTTTGAAGAGTTAACTACAGAAGAAGCTGTAACAGAATTTATGGAAAACACAGCAGGTACAACTTTAGTAGTTGTAAACTCTGTTTGTGGTTGTGCAGCTGGTTTAGCACGTCCATCAGCAGGTCAAGCAGTTGTTCGTGCTGAAAAACAACCTGATCATCTTGTAACTGTATTCGCAGGCCAAGATAAAGATGCTACTGCAAAAATGCGTGAATACTTCGGAGAAATTCCTCCATCTTCACCATCTATGGCATTATTAAAAGGAAAAGAAGTTGTTCACTTCATTCACCGTCATGAAATTGAAGGTGCAACTATGGACGAAATTATTACGAACTTAGAACAAGCTTTTGAAAAGAATTGCTAAAGAAGGGGGAGAGTAAATCTCCCTCTTTTCTTTATATAGAGGTGAAACAATGATCGTAACAACAGCAGGAAGAACGAACAAAGAAATGACAGATTATGCAAACAAGGTAGCAGCAGAATTAAATCGTTCTTTCGTTAAACGTAATGACGTACCAGTACATAAACTGCATGAGCAGTATGAACAAGATGTACTGGTTGTAGGGAAAAACCGATTAGCTATTTATCCGAGAGGAACGGAAGAGTCGTTTTTCTTTCATCCAAACTCAGCGATGTTTCGTGTGAAAAGGTTAATGCGCGGAGAACATGATCCGTTTGTACAAGCCACGCAATTAGAGAGCGGAATGACAGTGTTAGATTGTACGCTTGGCATGGCATCAGATAGTATTGTAGCTAGTTATATTGTTGGTGAAAGCGGAAACGTAACGGGACTTGAAGGTAATGAATATATGGCTTATATTATGGAAAACGGTTTGAAAACATGGTCTTCATCCGTTTCTGAAATTGATGAGGCAATGCAACGAATTGATGTGAAGCAAACGGAGCATTACGCGTTTTTAAAACAATGTGAAGACAATAGTTATGATGTTGTGTACCTTGATCCAATGTTTGAAGAAACTGTTATAGAATCAGATGGAATAAAAGGATTAAAACACTTCGCTTTGTATCATGATATTACTGACGAAACAATTGCGGAAGCGAAGCGTGTGGCGAGAAAGCGTGTCGTTTTGAAAGATCATTTCCGTAGTTCTAGATTTGAAAAACACAATTTTCACGTATACAAAAGAAAAAGTGCTAAGTTTCACTTTGGTGTAATTGACCCTTGCTAATTGTTTGAAAAGATGTATAATAAGCAATAATTAATTAAATATACTGTCGGTGATGAAGAGAGTAGTCTTTTTTCGAAGGAAAGCGAGCTAGGGATGGTGTGAGCCTAGTGCGGAAGAAAAAGATGAAGCGCACTTCGGAGATGCTTCTTGAACGAATAGTAGAGTAAGCCGAGGACCCCTGTCCTCGTTATAAACGGGAAAGTGGTTCGTAATGAACAACAAGGGTGGTACCACGGGTTAAAACTCGTCTCTTTTTTAGAGACGAGTTTTTTGTGTTTTAAAAATTAAGGAGGTTGTAGTATGGATTATAAAACGCAGTTTGCGGAAAGTTTATCTAATATTTTCATGAATGAATTAACGCAAAACCAAATTTTAGATTCAATTGAAACGCCGAAACAAGATGAATTCGGAGATGCGGCATTTCCATGTTTTTTACTTGCGAAACAATATAAAAAATCACCAGCTATTATCGCAAAGGAAGTTGCGGAGAAATTACATGATCCGTTCTTTACGAAAGTAGAGGCTGTTGGCCCTTATGTAAATGTATTTTTTAATCGTGAAACTGTAAGTGATGCAGTATTAAAAACGATTTTAGCGGAGAAAGAAAAGTACGGTCAAAATCACTTTGGATGTGAAAAGACTGTAGTTATCGACTATTCCTCTCCGAATATCGCGAAACCTTTTTCAATGGGGCATTTACGTTCTACAATGATAGGGAATTCATTGAAACATATCGCTGAAAAATGTGGCTATGAAGTTGTAGGAATTAATTATATTGGAGACTGGGGTACACAGTTTGGAAAGTTAATTACTGCTTATAAAAAATGGGGAAATGAAGCAGTAGTTAAAGAGGATCCAATACGTGAACTATTTAAGTTATATGTTCAATTTCACGATGAGGTAAAAAACGACGAAGAATTAGAAGAAGATGGACGCGCCTGGTTTAAGAAATTAGAAGAAGGTGATGAAGAAGCCGTTGAGCTTTGGAATTGGTTCCGTCACGAATCCTTAAAAGAATTTTCTCGTATTTATGAACTTCTCGGTGTTGAATTTACTAATTTTCAAGGAGAAGCTTTTTATAATAACTTAATGGAAGATTTTATTGGAATTTTAGAAGAACATGATTTGCTGGAAGGGTCTGAAGGCGCGTTAGTCGTTAATTTAGAAGAAGAGGGAATGCCGCCTTGCTTAATTAGAAAATCAGATGGTGCGACGATTTACGCAACACGTGACTTAACGGCAGCTGTATACCGTCAAAACACATATGCATTTGATAAAGCGTTATATGTAGTTGGCCCAGAACAAAGTTTACATTTTAATCAATTTTTCACTGTATTAAAAAAGCTTGATTACAATTGGGTTGAGGGTATGGAACATGTACCGTTTGGGTTCATTTTAAAAGACGGTAAGAAAATGTCGACACGTAAAGGAAGAGTTATTTTACTTGAAGAAGTACTTGAAGAAGCAATAGACCTTGCAATACAAAATATTGAAGAAAAAAATCCAAACTTAAAACAAAAAGAAGAAGTAGCAAAGCAAGTCGGTGTAGGGGCAGTTATTTTCCATGATTTGAAAAATGAGCGTATGCATAATATTGAATTCTCATTAGAAAATATGCTGAAATTTGAAGGTGAAACAGGACCGTATGTACAGTACACACATGCACGTGCTTGCTCTATTTTAAGAAAAGAAAGTTTAGAATTTGAAACGTGTACGTTTGCATTAAAAGATAATCATAGCTGGAGCGTCGTAAAATTACTTAATAAGTTCCCACAAGTAATTGAAGCAGCCTTCAACAAAAATGAGCCATCAATCATTTCGAAATACGTATTAGATGTAGCACAATCATTCAATAAATATTATGGAAATGTTCGTATATTGGAAGAGAGCGAAGAGAAAGACAGTAGACTTGCATTAGTGTATGCTGTGACAGTTGTATTAAAAGAGGGATTACGTTTACTTGGGGTGGAGGCACCTAAGGAGATGTAAAACAAATAGGTATACGTATCATAGTAGATATGTATGCCTATTTGTTTTTATAGAAAATGTGAAAGCAGAAGTTTTATTTTATTAAATCTAAATTTTTCTAGAATTGTTTCAAGTGTAGGAATGTCCTTATTAAATGGAGAATTGTAATGTCATATATAAAAAGGAGGTGTTAAACTTGGAAACATACGATTGGAACAGTAAATTAAAATATTTAAAAAACACGAGAGGTTTATATTACAATGACGATTATGTAAGATTTTTAGTAAATACAGTTTGGAAGATTACTAAGCCATTACATATCGTTGATTATGGTTGTGGATATGGTTATTTAGGCTTAGTATTAATGCCTTTACTTCCAGAAGGATCAAAGTATACAGGCATTGATAGTGGAGAAACATTACTAGCTGAAGCGAGAGAGTTGTTTCGTTTACTTCCGTATGAGACAGAATTTCTTGAGGTAGATGCTACAGAAATTGAATTGAACGATACATACGATATAGCAATTTGTCATGCTTTCTTATTACATATGAGTTCGCCAAAAACGATACTACAAAAAATGATACATTCAATTAAAAAGGGCGGAAAAATAATCTGTTTTGAACCACATTGGATATCAAATATGTCTTCATACTCTTTAGATGGAGAGAATCAATCGGAAATTATTAGGCTAGGTGCTTTACAGAAGTTATTTGAAAGTGACATGCAGAGAATCGGAAAAGATGGAAATATTGGTATGAAAATACCAATGTTTTTAAGTGAACTAGGCGTAAAAAATATTGAATGTAGAGTAAGTGATAAAGTGAACTTTTTAGATTCTAATATGCACCATAATGATAAACAAAGGTTGTATCATTCATTAAAAGAAGAAGGGATTGCAGGGGATCCGGGTGATAAACAGCATTTTATAGAACGTTTAATGGCTAGAGGGTTAACATATGATGAAGCTTTAGTTCAGTATGAAGCAGAACTACGATTTTTTAAAGCATTTCAATTGCATTCTTCTTTAGTATATGCTCCGAATATGAAAATTACATTTGGTGAAATAGAATGTTGAAAGATAGCGGTTTATTGAGGATTGTCATTTTTTATCGGTAAGTCGATATCCACCGTATAATTGCTGATATATTTGAATTATCGCCGATATAATTTTATGTACTCATTTCAGTTTCCGAAAGATAAGATCCTCATGTTATGTTATTCCATTTAATTAAACAAAATATGGAGAAAAACAATCATATTTACTATATTTTGTTATAAATTCGAATAATATTAAATAATACTATCCATTATAGGAGATTTTAGTTGAATACCTACAATATGATGTGTAAAATCTAAGCAAGTAGCAGTATAAATAAATATTCGAGGTGAATACATGCTAGATTTTAAGCAGTTAGATGCTTGTTTGAAAGACAAGAGATTTATAGATGGATTACAGGAAATAAATAATGAAATTTCATATATAAAAGAAAAGAATGCTTTATCTTATTTGAAGAATTGGCTTGCTAGTGTTCCTTCGCATAAGGAGTTTGACATATTAATACGTCTTACTGATGAAGGGCTTATGCACCAATACAGTTCATTCCTCATTCGCTACGCCTACAAAAAATTCCCAAATATGAGAACGCTCTCTTTATATTGTGATGAGTTAATTGATGAGCGGAAAATACTTGAAGTAGAACAGTTGTTAAAAGACTCATTAGAAGAGGTAAATAAAGAAGAAATAGAAGCTGATCTTTTAGCGAAAACATATTTTACATTAGTACGATGTTTGTTAGAAATGAAACGAAATGAAGAAGCCCTAATCTATATGCAAAAGGCAGAGGAGTACAGTGCACGTGCCGTATTTGATAAATGGGGCTACGTCTATATGCATACAGGTGAATGGGAGAAAGCAGAAGAACAATTTATAGCTGGCATGCAGCATAAAGATTGTGAAGAGTTATCTACCTATTTATTATCACAGTTATATGCGAATCAAGGAGAACAAAAACGTGCTTTACAGCTAATTGATGATGCGATTGTAAAGTTCCCGCAAGTACCATATTTTCATTTTGAAAAGGTAAAATATTTATTAGATTTAAGGAAGTATGAAGAAATGTTAGCGGTAATAGATAATATAAATAATCAGCTTCCTTATCATGCGTATAAAGCTTACTTTGTACATTTACGTGCAGAAGCGCTTTACAAAATGAATAAACTTGTAGATTTACAACAGTTATTAAAAGAAGAAAAAAGTTTAAAAGAGTCTTTATATCATAATTTAGAAAAAAATCCAGATGGAAAAAAGGTGCACTTACCGATAGTTCCGATTGTACAAAAGGATAATTATTGTGTTCCGACAAGTTTAGAAATGATGTTGCAATTATGGGGAGAAAAACGTACACAAGATGAAATAGCAGAGTTTATTTTTGATATGACAGGCTCAAAGTTTTCAGATACTGTTTCTTATTTAGAAGAATTAGGTTATGAATATCGTTATTTTAAAGGTAATGAGGAAAATTATAAGAGACTGCTGGATGAAGGGATTCCTGTTTTATTAAGTATAGATATTGAGCATGCTTCACATGTACAAGTGCTATCTGGATATGATGATACGTTACAAGCTTTTTATGTTCAAGATCCGAACTTTATAGAACCAGTTATTGTGGAATATAGTAAGTTACAAGAAAAATATCGTTATACAGGGTGTTTAGCGATTACGTTTGTTCCGAAAGAAAAGAAGGAACAGCTATCATTTTTAGATGAAGAAGAACATCATTATTTTAAATCCATTTTTTCTCTTACGGATCATTTAGATGAACATGATAAAGAGGGGATTCATAACTTAGTACAATTTTTAAAAGAGACGAGTGATAATCCGAATACGTGGTTATATACGGTTAAGCATTTAGATGTTGAAGTAGATAATGAGTTTATTATATGTTGTATTGAAAAGTTAATGGAGAAGTTTCCGAAATCAGATTTTGTTAAATTGCATGGTGCACAGTGCTTTATTCGCCTTGAAGAACTAGAAAAAGCTGGGCAAATGCTTGCGAGTGTTGAGAAGAAAAATAATCGTGCCTTATATCATTTAATAAACGGAAGGTATGCTTTTGAGCAGGAAAGTTATGTAGAAGCGATTGCTAGTTTTCGTTCTTCGTTACAATTAGACGCAGATCAGCCGATTGCTTGGAGTTTTCTCGCTTTATCATATATGTATATCGACCAATCTGGAAAGGCATTGCAGTTTTCTCAAGTCGCCTTGGAGCGTAGTCCAGAACGATTCACTTTAACGAATCACGGGTTAATATTAATAGATTTAGAAAGATATGAAGAAGCGTATGAAATCTTTAATGATTTGTTAAAAGAATATAAAAATGAGGCACATGTATGGTATGAGCGCGCGAGATGTGCGCATCATTTAGGGAAATTACATTTAGCGATAAAAGGGCTTAAAGTAGCGATTTATTTGGATAGTAATGCACCTTACATCTATACGAAACTTTCGGAAATATACGAGTCTGATTTGAAGGATGAGGAAAGTACGAAAGAAATTTTATTAAAAGGTATTGAGAATTGTGACGATAAGGCACCTCTATATGTAAAACTCGGTGACTATCATTTTCAAAATGATAGTCTGGAAGAAGCAGAAACATTGTATAATCGTGCATTAGAAGAAAATCATGATGATGTTTATTCTCACTTTGGACTTACGCAAGTTTATATGGCGAAAGAACAATACAAGGAAGCGAAACAATATATTCTCGGTATCGAAAAACAAATTGAAAAGAGCCAAGATTTTCTTATGAATGCGGGAATGGTTCTATGGGATGCTGAGGTTGAACTTGGTGGAAATGAAGAAGGGTTTAAAGTAGCTTTGTCTAAGTTAGAGAGTGGTATAAAGCAGAGCGAATATAATGTGGCAAGTGCGTTAGATGAATATGTGAATCGAATTAAAGGAACGGTATTTGTACAAAGAGGTATAGCATTCTTAAGAACGTTACAGAAAGAAAGAAATGAAGTAAGTGAATACGGCTGTTATACAGGTATTTTATATGAATCTATTGGGCAGTACGGCCAAGCGATGAAAAGGTATAATAAGGCGATAGAACAAAAGGAAACGGCATTACCGTATTACCGAATTGGTGAAACACTTATGGCATTAGGGCAATTGACAGAAGCAAAACAAGCGTATGAAACATGTTTAGAGCTTGATGAGAATTTCGAAGGTGTACATTTACAGCTTGCAGAAATATACGAAAAAGAAGAAAATCGTTCTAAAGAACAAAGTCATATGGTTCAGGCTATGAAAGAAGAGCCGATGCATATTAATATGGAATATTTGGCACAGCTTTCAGTAGAAATGAGTCTTCAGGAAGAGTTATTGACAGAACTAGAACAATTAGCGGACGAAGCACCTGAAATATGGCGATTAGATGCGATTGCATATGTGTATGGAGCGATGGATGAAATAGATAAAGAACAAGCACAGATTGAAGAGGCACTTCAATTAGATAGTGAGCATATAGAAGTTCTATATCATTATGCCAAAGTGTTAGTGAAAAAAAGGAATGCAAAAGCAATTGAAATTGCAATGAAAGTTATACAAAAAGATGCAAATAATGAACGAATATTTGATGTGTATGTAAAAGCGATAGAACAACATAAGAAATTGTCTAACATACGAGATTTTCTTCATACATTAAAGGTGAAGAAGGCAGAAAGAAGTATGGCATTTATGTATGCTGCATCTGCGGTGACGGAAAGATGGATTGAACGTCAACAAAATGAACAGCCGAAGAAATCCATAATTACGAGAGCTTTTTATCGTATGAAAAACCGTGCGAAAGAAATTTCGATTATTACTACAATCATTGATTTGTATGAAATTTCGTTAAAATTAAATCAAAAAAATAGTATGGCAGCGCAGCGATTTTCACTATTTTACGAGAATGTGGCGATGTATAAAGAGGCGATAGATGTATTGCAAATATCGTTAGAAAATAAATGGGATTACGATGTAGCGAATCAACTTGTAAATCTTTTCATGGCGTGTGAGGAAGAAGACATGTTACGGGATGCTTCAGAATTAACGAAGCAAATGGTTCGAGAGTTACCAGATGATTATGATACGCTTCTTTTACAAGCACAAGTATTCTTTAAAATAGGAGAAGAAAGAAAAGCAGAAAAGATTACCTTACAATTAATGGAGCAAACACCGTTTGTAAGTAGAGCGTTTCTTGCTTTAGGAGAAATGTATCAAAGTCAAGAAAGGTTTGAAGAGGCAATTCATGTATTAGAAAATGCTTCTATACATCATCCAAATGAAGCAGCAATTCTTCTTTCTTTAGCATCTTCGTATCATGGTGCCGGACAAACACTAAAGGCAGAAAAAATAACAAATGATGTATTAACAATAGATGCGAGTGATTTGTTAGCAAGATACGATCGCGCTTGTTATTTAGCACAGTTAAATAGAATTGAAGAGGCGAAGCAAGAGCTTGAAATTGTTCTTCGTGAGGATGAATCAGGATTCTTTGCTGAGCTTATTGAAGGAGATGAAGATTTAGCTGGAATACAAGAATTTAAGAAATAATTGTATAGGAATTGTGAAAAAAGGGTATAATTAAATATATATTTCGAATTAGTTGACAATTTATTGCCCAATGGCATAAAATAGCTTTTAATAAAGTATACAAATCTGAAGACGAGAACGAGTAAAATAATGAATTGTTCCCCAGAGAGCCGGTGTATAGCTGAAAGCCGGTGTGCAGACGTTATTTGAAAATCATCTCCGAGGAGCCGAGGCTGAAAATAAGTAAGCCCGGACGGATGTCTACCGTTACAAAGAACACGTATGATAGTACGTTGCTAAGTGCTATTAGCGAAGAGCTAATAGAATTAGGGTGGTAACGCGGTTAAACCCGTCCCTACTTCATAGGGACGGGTTTTTTGTGTGCTTTAAAATATTCAAAAGGAGTGATTGTAGATGAAGAAAGTAGATGTAAAAGAGTCAGCTGTAGGGAGAGAAACACGTATTCGTAAGCAGTGGAACGAGCAAAGTATTTTCGAGCAATCAATTCAGAATCGAGAAGGCGCACAGTCTTTCGTATTTTATGAAGGACCACCAACGGCGAACGGTTTACCACACGTCGGACATGCACTTGGACGGACAATTAAAGATGTAGTAGCGAGATATAAAACGATGGCTGGTTATAAAGTGCTACGAAAAGCGGGATGGGATACACACGGTTTACCTGTAGAATTAGGTGTTGAGAAGCAACTCGGTATTTCTGGTAAACATGAAATTGAAGAGTATGGAATTGAGCCATTTATTCAGAAGTGTAAAGAGAGTGTATTCACATATGAGAAGCAGTGGCGTGAATTTACTGAAAGCATCGGTTATTGGGTAGATATGGATGATCCATACGTTACGCTAAAGAATCCATATATCGAAAGTGTATGGCATATTTTAGGAACGATTCATGAAAAAGGATTATTGTACAAAGGGCATAGAGTCTCACCATACTGCCCAAGCTGTCAAACTTCACTAAGTTCACATGAGGTTGCACAAGGGTATAAAACAGTAAAAGACTTAAGTGCAACAGTTAAGTTTCAAGTGAAAGATAGTGAAAATGAATACTTCCTAGGTTGGACAACGACACCTTGGACACTTCCAGCAAATGTTGCGCTCGCTGTACATCCAAATATGGAATACGTGAAAGCGAAACAGGAAAGTCATGTATACATTGTTGCGAAAGAACGTGTACAAGATGTATTAAAAGAAGACTATGAAGTATTATCTGTTCATAAAGGTGAAGAATTAGTAAACACATCTTATATACCGCCATTTTCAATGAAAGAAGTTACAAATGGCTATCACGTTATCGCAGCAGATTTTGTCACGGCAGATAGTGGTACAGGACTCGTTCATATCGCTCCAGCATATGGGGAGGACGATTATAGAGTCGTTCAAAGTGAAGGATTGTCATTCTTGCATGTTGTAGATGAGAAAGGTGAGTATACAGAAGCAGTACCATTTTTGAAAGGGAAATTTGTAAAAGATTGTGACGTGGATATTGTTCGTTATTTAGCGAAGGAAGGCTTACTATATCATAAAGAAAAGTATGAACATAGCTACCCACATTGCTGGCGTTGTGATTCACCACTTCTTTATTATGCAGGAGAGAGTTGGTTAATCCGAACAACTGCAATTAAAGATACATTTTTGCAAAATAACGATTCTGTTACTTGGTATCCAGACCATATGAAACATGGACGCTTTGGTAAGTTTTTAGAAAATATGGTGGACTGGAATATTAGCCGAAATAGATATTGGGGAACACCATTAAACGTATGGGAATGTGAAAGTTGCGATCATCAATTCGCACCGAAAAGCATTGCTGATTTAAGAAAGCATAGTACGAAAGAAACACCTGAAGATTTAGAATTGCATAAGCCATATGTAGATGAAGTGCAAGTTTGCTGCGAAAAATGCGGAAGTACAATGAATCGTACACCAGAAGTAATTGATGTTTGGTTTGATAGTGGTTCCATGCCATTTGCGCAATATCATTATCCATTTGAAAATAAAGAGTTGTTTGAAGAACAGTTTCCAGCAGATGTAATTGCAGAAGGCATTGATCAAACACGCGGATGGTTTTATAGTTTATTAGCAGTAGCAGCACTATATACAGGAAAAGTGCCTTATAAACGAGTGTTATCACTAGGGCATGTATTAGATGAAGAAGGACAGAAAATGTCTAAAAGTAAAGGGAATGCACTAGATCCAGTTGATTTAGTAAATCAGTTTGGTGCAGATGCTTTAAGATGGGCGCTACTCGTTGATAGTGCTCCGTGGAATGCGAAGCGTTTTTCTGAAAGAACAGTACTGGAGGCAAAATCTAAATTTGTAGATACATTAGTGAATGTGTATAGCTTCTACGTTTTATATGCAAATTTAGATGAGTACAATCCGAAAGAAACATATGATGCAAAGCGGACGAAATTGGATGAATGGGTATTATCAAGATTGCATAGAACAACGAAAAAAGTGAGAACAGTACTTGATGATTATCAATTTACGAATGCAGCTCGTGAAATCGCGTCGCTTGTAGATGAAGTAAGTAACTGGTACGTAAGACGTTCACGTAATCGTTTCTGGGAATCTGGTATGAATGCTGAAAAAGCAGCTGCGTATGAGACACTTCATGAAGTACTTGTGACAATTAGTAAATTAATTGCACCATTTACACCGTTTGTCGCTGAAGATATTCATTTAAATTTAACTGGAAATAGTGTTCATTTAGAGGATTACCCAGTTGTAAATGAATCACTACTTCAGCCGAAACTAGAAGCGGAAATGGATGCAGTTTTACAAGTTGTTGAACTTGGAAGAAGTAATCGTAATCAGCATTCCTTAAAAGTAAAACAGCCGTTAGCAGAACTTGTATTACTAGCACATAATGAGAATGATATGGATTGGGAATCTTATCGTGATATCGTCATGGATGAGTTAAATGTGAAGGAGTTCCATGTTGAACTCGATGAAACGAAATACACATCCTATCAATTAAAGCTGAATTTCAAAACGGCTGGGCCGAAGTTTGGTAAAAGTGTGAATGCAGTAAATGGTTGGTTAAAACAACTGCCACAAGAAGAAGTACAAAACTTTGTATCTACAGGAAGGGCAGTTTACGAAGCTGCACCAGGAGAAGAAGTAGCGGTAACAGCTGAAGATGTAGTAGTAGAGAAAGTTGCAAAATCAGGATTCTCTAATACGACTAACGGACAATATACAGTTATGTTAGATACGAATGTCACGGAAGAATTATTACAAGAAGGAGTAGCGCGTGAATTTATTCGAGCGGTTCAAGAATATCGTAAGCAACTAAATTTACCGGTTAATTTACGAGTTGATGTTATTCTTGATACAGAGGAAGAACTAAAGCGAACATTAACGAACCATAAAGATTTATTGGAAGAAAATTTACTCGTTAAGAGATTTACATACGATCACTTAACGAATGAAGACGATGAACTATCATTAGGTGAGACGAAAGTCCGTATTAAATTAAGCGCGGCTCAATAAAGAAAAAGGAAGTTGGAATGATTCCAACTTCCTTTTTGTATGATGAACATTTATCCGGCTATTTTCCGCGTAATCCATTCGATAGGACCTCTAGAAAATTTATTTCTCTATAACACACTAATTAAAATGCTGTGAAAATTTATTTCTAAAGTATTGTTTTCATTTTACACATAAATATTGAGAAAATTTCACTCACCCTAAATGGAAAGGTAATAGAATTATTTATAGAGAATTACTCCTAGATTCAATTTTTATCCCCCCATTTTGTGGGGAATGATTGCCTAGTGGTAATGGGATAAGGTTGAGCTACTTTATTAGGGGGAGTGGTTCTATGTTTAATAAAAAAATGGTGGCAATGGCAATGACTGTACCGTTAGTAATGGGGACGATTTCTACGGCTTCGGCATTGGAAAAACAGCAGCAAGTAAAGCTAGAAGCTTATTCGCCGCAGAAAAAAGCAACTGAATATTTAAAAGAAAATGCTGCGCAGTATGGATTAAAAACAGACCTTTCAGACTTACAATATATTTCTACAACAGAAACGTCAGTAGCTTCATATGTTAGGTTCCAACAAGTTGTTAATGGTGCACCTGTATTTTCAAAACAAATTACAGTTACTCTTAACGGAGAGGGAAAAGGAGTACTTGCTGTTTCTGATTATCAATCCGTTAAAGGTATGAAGGAAGTAACGACAAAAATTAGTGAAAAAGATGCAATTCAAAAATCAATGGCGTATGTTGGGGAAGCAAGTGAGCAAAACTTATGGGCTCCTACAGAGAAAGAATTCGGATATATTGTGGAAGAAGGAATTGCTCGTCCAGTATATAAAGTTATAGTCCATTCTAATAACCCGTTTGGTGCATGGGAAACATTTATTGATGCAGAAAATGGAAAGTTAATTAAAAAGGTTGATATAAACCGAAAAGTAGAAGGAACAGGAAAAGTATTTTTACCTAACCCTATCGTATCAAGCGGGAGTTTAGCAGGATTAAAAGATAATAACGATGCAGATTCAACTGCGCTAACGAACCAATTGAAGACTGTTACGTTAAAAGGTTTAGATGGAACAGGATTTTTAATTGGAGAGTATGTAACGATTTCTTCCAAAGCAAAAACGAAATCTGCAAATTTACAATTCAACTATACACGCGCAAATGATAGCTTTGAAGATGTTATGTCGTATTATCATATTGATACATTACAGCGTTACATTCAAGGGTTAGGTTTTAAAAATATTAATAATCGCTCTATTAAAGTGAATGTGAATGGAACGACGGCTGATAACTCATTTTATTCTCCGACAACGAAAGCTTTAACTTTCGGTACTGGCGGAGTAGATGATGCAGAAGATGCTGGTATTATCGCACATGAATACGGGCATTCGATTCAAGATAATCAAGTTCCTGGTTTTGGTAGTTCAGCAGAAGGCGGAGCGATGGGAGAAGGGTTTGGCGACTTCTTAGGTGCTACGTATGAAGATGCTGTATCGACTACAGGATATGGAAAAGCATGTGTTGGAGAGTGGGATGCGGCGGCTTACTCTAGTTCAGATCCAACATGCCTGCGCCGATTAGATACGAATAAAGTGTATCCGAAAGATTTAAAAAATCAAGTACATGCTGATGGTGAAATTTGGTCGCAAGGACAATATGAGATGGCACAAACTTTTGGCCGTGATGTTGCAACAAAAATTATTTTACAATCGCACTGGTCATTAACACCAAACTCTAAATTCAGTGATGGAGCAAAAGCAATTAAGCAAGCGGATGCTCTTTTATATGGAGGACAACATGCTGCTGATATCGATCGTATTTGGGCAGCGAGAGGAATTAGTACGAATTAATGTAAAAAGTCGTGGCATTTATAAGCCACGACTTTTTAATTTGCTTATGAACTGGTACTAGTAAAGTAAGCTATAGGAATGGTAGTGTGAATTTATCTGCATTCTAGTTATTTTTTTCATCTTTAAAAACAAAATGCTCTTTAAATTTTCTAGACTCAACTTTTTGGCCGTTTCTCATAGAGCGGAAAGGGTGTTCTTGCCAAGTAATGATTACATCAACTTCATCTGCTTTTGTAGAAACTGGAAAATTAGTATGCTCAAATCCAGTTTTTCCACTTGCTAA
Source organism: Bacillus sp. CH140a_4T (assembly GCF_008923725.1). Lineage (GTDB taxonomy): Bacteria > Bacillota > Bacilli > Bacillales > Bacillaceae_G > Bacillus_A. Next base: position 428,374 of record NZ_WBPF01000021.1, on the reverse strand, counting down.
GCGACTTTCCTTTCGTGAGAAAAGTTCATATTTTGTTTTCGTTTTTGGCTCGTTGCGGAATACTTCGACTTGTACGTTATATACTTCACTGTTTCCGACATTTTTTACTGAAAATTGATATGTTTGAACTTCATCTTTTTTAGTTTGAAGCATCTTTTTGCTTATTTTTTTTGGTTCATCAATATTCACTTGCCATTGATCAGAGTTTTGGGAGATTGGTAAAGATTTTGGTGAATAGGCGTACGTTTCATTTACTACGATTAGGCATAACAAAAGGAGAAAGAAACTTATTGTTTTTTTCATATACACACCTCGCTTTAAATTTGTTAATTAATATGCGTAAAAAACACAATTTTTATGTAATAAAATGGAAAAAGGTGATGATTTGATTCAAATGAATTTAAAAAAACTTGAAGAGGTAGTAGATGGAGAAGGATTACGAGAATCGTTTCACAATATGGAGATACAAGGTATCTGTATTGACTCCAAGAAAATTAAGAAAGGGAATTTGTTTGTCCCAATTATTAGAGTGAAAGATGGACATGATTATGTGAAAGAGGCAATGGATAATGGAGCTGTCGCTTCTTTATGGAAAAAGTCTTACGGCACTCCGCCAAAAGGGGTAGCAATTATATTTGTAGATGACACTTTGTTTGCTTTGCAACAATTGGCACAATTTTATCGAAAAGAGCTAAATGTAAAAGTAATCGGAATTACTGGTAGTAATGGTAAGACAACAGTAAAAGATATAATAAACACAATTTTAAATACAACTTATCGTGTGCATAAAACAAAGGGCAATTTTAATAGTCAAATCGGTTTGCCGTTAACAATTTTAGAAATGGAAAGAGATACAGAGTTTTTAATACTTGAAATGGGGATGAGTGAAAAAGGACAAATTCGAAACTTATCAAAAATAGCACAGCCAGATGTAGCAATCATTACAATGATCGGCCAATCTCACTTAGAAAAGCTTGGATCAAAAGAAGAAATTGCGAAGGCTAAATTAGAAATTATTGACGGTTTAATAGGAAATAGTTTGTTTTTATATAATGGTGATGAACCATTGCTTTTGAAAAATAAGAATCTATTGAGTATAAATTGTAAGACATTTGGTGAAACGTATACAAATGATTTGTTTCCAACAAACGTGCAATTAGATGAATATGGTGTTCATTTTAAAGTAAATGATTCAAATATACAGTACGATGTCCCCTTACACGGAAAGCATAATATATTAAATACGATCGTTGGAATCGCTGTAGGTCAATTTTACAATGTTCCTACATTAAAAATACAGGAGGCATTGCGGCAAGTTGATATTACTCATATGCGCTTTCAATTTATAACTGCTAAAACAGGTTTTACGATTATTAACGATGCATGGAATGCCAGTCCTTCTTCAATGAAGGCTGCAATTGAAACGTTACAGGAATTAAATGCCTATGAGAAAAAAATGATAGTAATTGGGGATATGTTGGAGTTAGGTAAGAATGCTGAAACATATCATAGAGAAATTGGTAAAATGCTAAATAAAGAGAGCATTCAATATGTATTCACGTTTGGAGAGTTAGCTGAAATTGTAGCGGAAGAAGCGAGAAAGAAATATGATACAGGAAAAGTACAGTCATTTAATAATAAAGCAAAAATAGCAGAGGAAGTATTAAAAGTTATAACGAAAAAGGATGTTGTATTACTAAAAGGCTCGCGTGGAATGGCTTTAGAGGAGATTGTACAAAAGTGGATGTGAAAAATCAAAATATATGTAAAAAGGCTTGCGTTTTATAAAACAAAGAGATAGAATACTCTGTAAATATAAAAAGTGATGATCAGGAAAAGTACATGATGCAAAGGTCTACAGAGAGCAATCGGTTGCTGAGAAGATTGCGATACCGCATGATGGAAGGACACCTGTGAGTGTTGCTTTGAACGTGATAATTAGTAAAAGCAAACGGTACCTACCGTTATCAGGGCTAAGATGGTCATTATGACAATTTGGGTGGTACCGCGGAAAAATCCGTCCCTATTTATAGGGGCGGATTTTTGTATTCTTTGAAAGGAGGTGAGTGACCGTGGATGATGACGATGACAACAATAACGTAAATAAATATAAAATTACTGGAGGGAAATATAATGGTTTCAATAATGAAGCGTTCACTCACAAAAGAATGTACAGGGCAAAGCGGAAAGGTTGTATTACTGCAAGGATGGGTAAAAAAGATTCGTCATCTAGGTAATGTTAGTTTTTTATTAATAAGAGATCGATCGGGAGTTATGCAATGTGTATTAGAAAATGAGTTAGCTGGATATAAGGTAGATGTGGAAAGTGTTGTTCAAGTAGTAGGTCAAATAGTAGAGACTTCGAAAACAGAATTAGGGGTTGAAGTGCTTGCTCACGAAGTGAAAATATTAAATGGCGCAGAACCACTTCCGTTTGAAATAAATAAAAAGAAGTTACAAGTTGGTTTAGATCAACTACTGAATGAGCGGGTATTATCATTAAGACATGAGCGAACCGCGGTGATATTTAAAGTGAAATCTACACTCGTTCAGAGCTTTAGTGAATTTCTTATAGAGAAAGATTTCACACGTATATTTACTCCGAAAATTGTTTCGCAAGGGGCAGAAGGAGGAGCGAATGTTTTTAAACTTCCATACTTTCAAAAAGAAGCTTATTTAGCACAATCACCACAGTTTTATAAACAAATGATGGTAGCTGGAGGGTTAGAACGTGTTTTTGAAGTTGCTCCTGTTTACAGAGCGGAGCATCATAATTCTTCCCGTCATTTGAATGAATATATATCGTTAGACGTAGAACTTGGATTTATTCATGATTTTTATGAAGTGATGCAATTAGAAACGGATGTTTTACGATATATGTTTCAACAAGTAGCAAAAAACTGTGAAAAAGAACTACAACTTTTACAAATAGAAGTACCTGTTATTACAGAAATACCTAAAATCACATTGTTAGAGGCGCAAGAAATTTTGAAAAATAAGTACCGGAAAGAATCGCCAATTGGGGATTTAGATACAGAAGGTGAAAAGTTACTAGGAAAATACGTGAAGGAAACATATAAGAGTGAGTTAGTTTTCATTACGCATTATCCGAAAGAAGCTAGGCCGATGTATACGATGCCGAATAAAGAGAATTCATCTATTACTGATTCATTCGACTTATTATATAAGGGATTAGAAATAACATCAGGGGCACAACGAATTCATAATTATGATATATTACTTGCTTCTTTTAAAGAAAAAGGGTTACATCCAGATGAATTTCAATCTTATTTAAATACATTCCGATACGGTTGTCCCCCGCATGGTGGTTTTGGAATTGGATTAGAGAGAGTTGTATACAAACTATTAGAATTAAAAAATGTACGAGAGGCGAGTGCTTTTCCGAGAGATTGTACACGTCTTATACCGTAATAATACACCCCTTCTATAGTATAGAAGGGGTGTATTATTTTCAACATATGTTAAAAGGAATAAATTTTTTGTGTGAAAATATGTAAATTATATTAAGAACATTTTATAATGAATTGAGAAAAAGAAAATTCATAAGTTATAATGAAATATGAATATAAAAAAAGTTCATATAATAATGTATGGAAGGGTATGAAACATGTTATATCAAACTCAAGCAACACAGCAAACACCAGCTTATATAATTTATCTTCTTGATGTAAGCGCATCAATGAACCAAATGATGGATGCAGGCGGAGAAGAAAAAAGAAGAATTGATATTGTAACGGATGCTCTTTCTTTAGCGATTCGCCAAATGGTATTTCGTTCAACAAAAGGTAGTCGCTTGCTTCCGAGATATAAGTTATCTATTTTAGCCTATAGCGATCATGTTTTTGATTTATTGGGCGGTGTGAAAACAATAGACGAGGTAGCAAGACTTCGCCCACTAGAAAAAATCCAAACGCATCGTTTAACTGATACAGCAAAAGCTTTCTCTGTAGTGGAGAAGTTATTGCAAAAGGAACTACCAAATTTACAAGACGGGCCAGCTCCTATTGTCTGTCATATGACAGATGGGGCATCAACTGGTGAAGATCCAGAATTAATTGTACGAAGAATTATGAATATGTCTGTACCTGATGGAAACGTACTAATTGAAAACATTTTTATTTCAGATGAAATTATGCAAGACCAAATTTCTAATATAAAGAAGTGGGAAGGAATTATGCCAAATACAGAGATTACAGATGAATATGGTGCAAAGTTGCAAAGACTTTCATCGCCTATCCCTCAAAGCTATCGTGAGATGATGATGGAACATGGGTTTCATATTGCAGATGGTGCTGTGATGATGTTTCCTGGGACGAATGCGGACTTAGTATCACTTGGATTTCAAATGTCTGCTGCAACGCCGGTTCGATAGGAGAGAAGTATGATGAAATATATTCTATCTCAAGAGAAAGAAACGGTATTGCAAGAAGAGGAAACTAAACATTTTACTTATCGATATAGCTATGTAAGAGCAAAAGAAACGCAGGATTTAAGCGAGAGTGGACAAGACTTTCTAGTATTTCTAGATAATGGAACTAGTTTCATATTTGCGTTATGTGATGGTGTAGGGCTGTCTTTTCATGGTGAAATTGCTGCAAAATTTCTTGGTATGAAGTTAGTAAACTTGTTTGAAACATGTCAAGAAAGTGGACTGGATATTGCTACATTATTAAATGAACAGTTAAAAAATTGGATAGAAGAAGCTTCAGAGGAAGTGAGTGCATTTCGATTGCCAGAAGAAACACCGTGGTTACTACGCGATGTTTTGGAAGAAAAGCGAAAACAAGGTAGTGAAACGATGTTTATTGGAGGGAAAATAGAACGCATTCCAAATCAAGATAAAGCAAATATAACGATAGTTACACATGGCGATTCATTTGTACAATTGTTTCAAGATAAGGAGAATTGTTCGAATGTAATGAAGTTTAAGAGAAATATAGAGAAAAGATGGTCTACACAGCGAGGCATTATTGGTGGGGAATTGGCGGTTTTTTCAAAGACATTATCAAGACAAGAAGCTAATCGGATAGTTATTCACTCAGACGGACTTGTACCGCTTAAGCAGTATAACTTTGAGGAAGTGTTAAAAGAAATTGAGAGGGCACAGAACTCTCCGACAAGCGATGATATTTCATTTTTAGATGTTTCTTGGTAACAAACATGATGGAAAAAAGGTGAATAAACGTGGAAGAGATTATTGTGACATACATAAAACAGTCAAATGAAGAAATTGATATTGCAATTCCAAATGACGTGAAAGCGGTACAAATTATTGAAGCAATTTTACATCATGAAAAAATAGATGAAGCATTAAGCGGGATTTATGAAATTAGAGTGGCAAAAGATAAAGAAGAATGGCATTCTATTCGAAATGATGAAACGTTGCGCGATAATGATGTGTGGGATGGACAATATGTAATACTACATAAAAAAGGGACAATTATCCCTTCTTTTGAAATGATGCCGGCAGAAGAAGTTTATAATGAACCTGTTAAACAAGGTATGTCTTCTAGTGAAGAAGATTATGTATGGAAAATCATTGAGTAATAGTTTTTGGATGGGGAAGGAGAAATGTTTTGTGCAAAAATCACCGTATTTTCAACGCTCTCCGCGTGTGAAAGTAGATATACCGACAGGGGATGTTATTATTCATGATCCACCAAATATACCAGAGGAGCCGAAATTTTCAATTGAAACAATGTTACTGCCTGCAATGATGACGGTTTTAACATTGGTATTATATTTTGTAATGATGAAATTTATGAAGATGAATGCAAGTTATATGCCATTAATGATGGTTTCAAGTATTCCGATGTTGGGATCATATATAATTACAACGATGGGGCATTTCCGTAAAAAGAAAGAACATCGTCAAATGGTTGAACAATTACAAACAAGGTACTTAGAGCAAATTCAAAAGCATCGAGTGGAATTAGATACGTTAAAGGTTGAACAAGCAAAATATTTAATTACACAAAACCCAAGCCCATTAAAAAGTGTACAAAGAATTGAAAATCGGGAAAGTAATTTATGGGAGCGTACACCTGAAAGTCCAGACTTTTTAGATATTCGTATTGGTACAGGAGAAAGACCATTCCTTGTAGAATTGAAGGTGCCTGAGCAGAAAGGTTATGAAGAAAATCCATTAGTTACAGAAGCGCAAAATGTGAAAAGGGATTTCAATACGATACCAAATGGACACATTTCAATTTCTTTGAAAAAAAACGATGTAATTGGTGTAGTTGGAAATAAAGAAGATAGACTAAACTTTATTCGAATTGTAACGACACAAATTATGACGCATCATGCACCAAATGAAGTGAAAATAGCAGCATTTTATCATGAAAAGGAAAAAAAACAATGGGATTGGATGAGGTGGCTTCCTCACGTATGGGATGAACAGAGAAGTATGCGCTTTTTATCTGAAAATCAACAAGATGCACAGAAACTAGCAGAAGTATTATTTACTCCACTTAATATGCGCAGAATATATAATTCTTCTGCGCAAGCGGATGCAAAAGTTCCTTTAATTCCGATGTATGTCTTTTTCTTATCAGCGAGAGAATTTTTAGAGGATGATCCTTTAACTCCAATGTTACTTAGAGAAGGTGAAAGTGTAGGAGCTTCTACATTTATTTTTGCAGAACAAAGGGAAAGGTTACCGATGGAATGTGATCTTGTAATAAGCTTAAATGGAGAAAATGGAGAGTTAGTAGAAACGTTTTCAAGTTCAGCTGAAAACAATGGAACAACGCGTGCGAGTTTTAAAGTAGATCGACTTTCATTCGAACGATGTGAGCTAGGAGCGCGAAACATTGCTCCAATTCGAATGAAAAGTTCTACAGCAGCCAACATTCCGAAAGTATTAACATTTTTAGATTTGTTTCAAGCTAAAAACATGGAAGAGTTACAAGTGCTAGAGAGATGGAAAGAAAATCGGTATCCGACTTCATTACCGGTTCCAATTGGTGTAAGAGAAGGAAGTAAACCTGTTTTTCTAAATATTCACGATAAAATAGAGAAAAAAGGGCATGGCCCGCACGGTCTAATGGCTGGTACAACTGGATCAGGAAAAAGTGAAGTGATTCAGTCTATAATAGCCGCGTTAGCGGCAACCTATCATCCTCATGAGATGGCATTTATGCTTATCGACTATAAAGGTGGTGGAATGTCAAACACATTTGCGGGATTACCGCATATTATTGCATCTATTACGAACTTAGAAGATCCAAACTTAATTGAGCGTGCCAGAATTTCATTAAAGGCAGAATTAGAGCGGAGACAAAAATTATTCATTCAGGCTGGAAATGTTCAGCATCTAGATGAATATTATGAAACAAGCTGGCGTGAAAAAGAACCTTTACCACATTTATTTATTGTTATTGATGAGTTTGCTCAAATGAAAAAGGAACAACCAGACTTTATGGACGAGCTAATTAGTGTCGCTGCAATAGGAAGAACGTTAGGAGTTCATTTATTATTAGCAACTCAAAAACCTTCAGGGGTTGTAAATGACAAGATTTGGAGTAACTCGCGTTTTCGAATTTGTTTACGTGTACAAGATGATGCGGATAGTCGTGAAATGTTAAAGATTCCAGATGCATCTAAAATTAATGTACCAGGACGAGGGTATCTCCAAGTTGGTAGCAATGAAGTATTGGAATTATTCCAGTCTGCATGGAGTGGAGCACCTTATAATCCAGATGAAGAGAAAGTTCTTGATATTGTTGATTTTACAGAAGTTAAGCTCTCGGGTGAAAGAATAAAAGTGAAAAAGCGTCCAAAACCAATGACAAATAGTCCGAAACAACTACAAGCTTTTATTCAATATGTACAGAGCGTATCAGAAAAAGAAAATATTAAAGCATTACCAGGACCTTGGCTGGATCCATTACCAGAAAAATTATTGTTAAAAGAATTTTATGCTATGGAAGATTGGACAATTGCTGAGTGGAATAAATCAAAAGAATATTTACAAGTAACAGTAGGATTAATTGATGATGTTGCAAATCAAGCGCAATTTCCGCTGAAGTTAGATTTACAAGAAGGACACTTAAATATTTATGGTATGCCAGGAACAGGAAAAACAACGATGTTACAAACAATTATTATGTCTCTAGCAGTATCTCATACACCAGAAGAAGTGAATTTTTATATTATTGATTTTGGTCGTATGTTCTTAGATTTTAGAGATTTACCTCATGTAGGCGGGGTTGTACAAGAGGACGAAAATGAAAAAATGAAACGTCTATTCGGATTTTTAAAGAAGGAAATCACGTATAGAAAAGAGAGTTTTTCTAATATCGGTGCAAAGTCATTCTCTATGTATAATCGAATGGTTGCAAAGAAAATTCCTGCTATCGTTGTAATGGTAGATGGTTATATAAGATTTAAAAATGAATTCGAAAAAGAGAATGAAGTATTAGAAATGTTATTACGCGAATCAAGCACATATGGCGTGTACTTCTATTTCTCACTTAATCAAACAATTGATATGTTTGATCGTGTTCGTAATAATATACCGATGGCAATTACATTTGAATTGCAAGATAGAGCTGAATATCCTAGTTTAGTTGGTAGACCGAATTTCCCGTTAATTGAAGTTCCTACTGGCCGTGGGTTAATGAAAGGACAACCACCTGAATTGTTCCAAGCAGCACTGCCGTTTATAGGTGAAAGTGAATTAGAATACTCACAGCAATTAAAAACGATTATTCAAAAAATGGGCAGTGAATGGAATGGTGAAAAAGCAAAAGAGATTCCAATGGTTCCTAAAGAAATATTTGTAGAAGATATAGTTGAGCAATTAGAACCAACTCAAATTTCTGCAGGAGTTGAAACAGACGATATCCGTTTGCAAAATTTTTCATTGGACGAAATGAATCATATATTTATTGGTGGAAGAATAGAAGGCGGGAAAACATCATTATTACAAACACTTCTTTTCACTACTACATACCAGTACTCTCCAGAAAAGATTGAGCTATACTTAGTAGACCTTGGTGAAAGACCTACTGGCATATTAGCTCTTGGAGATTTACCTCATGTGAAGAAGAGAGTTACAGATGATATGCAATTAAAAGAAATGTTAGATGAATTGTTAGAGCTAATAAATAATAGAGAAGCAGTAGTACCTTCTATAGATCCAAACATAACAGTGGAGTTTCCATATAAGAAAATAATCATTGCAATTGATGATATTGATCAAATGTTAACGGTATTATCAACTGATTATGAGGCGAAAAATAAAATGGAACTAATAGTTCAAAATTGTAAAAATAAAGGGGTTCATTTTTTAACGGCGGCTACAACATCTAGTGTAAATAGCTTTTCACATGAAAAATGGTTTGGAGAAATTAGAAAGAGAAGTATAGGTTATTTATTAGGAACGACCCACAATAACGATGTATATTTCTTTAATATGAAACTTCCACATGCTGAAATCGATCAAGAATTATTAAGTGGGGATGGATATTGCATACGTAGAAAGCCAATAAAAATAAAATGTGCATATACACCATTACATTTACTTCGCACGATGACAGACAAAATTAGTGTGAAATGGTCTGAATTAAAAGTGAAATAATATTAAAATAGGGTTAAATTACTATAAAATAGAATTTTTTTGTAATTTAACTCTTTTAAAATTGTATGAATATAGTTTATAATCTAATTGTTGTATCATTTATGGTTTGAAAGGGGAAATTAATAAAATGACAGAAATTAAAATTAGACCAGAAGACCTTGAAAGAATTTCTAATAACTTTAATAACGCAGCTGCGGAAGCACAAAGTCAAGTTAATAGACTTGAAGGCGATATTAAAAGCTTAGATGGACAATGGGCTGGGTCAACACAAGCAAAATTCAGAGGGGAATTTGAAAATTCTAAACAAAAAATGCAACAATACATTCCTATTTTAGAAGGAATTTCGAGAGACCTAAAACGTATTGCTGAGAAATTCCGTAGTACAGATAACACATACTAAGAATAGAACAATTGCAAAAGACCAGGAGCTATTGTTCCTGGTCTTTTGTATGAAAAATTGTCATATGAGAGTAAGGGGATAAAATGGGATTCCGACCGGAAGTAGGAGAAGAGATTAGTCTTAATAAAGATGTTTATCGGTTTGAGAAACATCCAGCAGTAGTTGGGATTGAAATGCCATATGGGCAAGAAGGTAGACAAGGAACAGTCTATCAACTACAACATGAAAATGGTATGGAACGAATTGCATTAAAAGTCTTTAAGGAACGCTATCGCGAGGAAAAACATCAACTAGCATTTTTGAAACCACTTTCTTCCTTAGCGGGTCTTAAAGTATGTTCACGCTATATTGTTACTAAAGAAGAACATATATCTGCTATCGAAAAATCAGAAGATCTTGCTAACAGTATTGTAATGCCTTGGATTGAAGGTCCAACTTGGGCTGATATTTTACAAGAGCAACGAATGTTATCAAAAGAACAATGTTTCTTTATTGCAGAAGCATTTCTTACAACACTTAAAATGATGGAAGAAAATGAAGTTGCTCATAATGATTTATCGTCTAGCAACATACTCGTACCTTTCTTAAGTGAAAATCCAATTAAAGGTCAACACTATATCGAACTTGTTGATGTTGAGCAAATGTATGGCCCAAAAACGAAAAGACCTTCGTTATTGCCAGCAGGTTCAGCGGGTTACGCACCGATGTATTTAAAAAGTGGAGTATGGCAAAAAGAAGCCGATCGATTTGCTGGTGCTATTTTATTGGGAGAAATATTGAGTTGGTGTAGTGAAGAAGTTCGAAATAAAAAATGGACGGATGCAAGTTACTTTAAAACGGAAGAAATGCAGACAGAATGTGAAAGGTATACGTTACTTCAGCAAGTATTACATGATGAATGGAACGGGGAAATTGCAAAATTATTTAAGCAGGCATGGAGCAGTAAATCTTTCGCAGAATGCCCAAGCTTTGCACAGTGGTACAATGTATTTAATAGTGCGAGAGAAAGAATAAAAATTGATGCGGAAAGGCAGTCAGCAGAAGAACACTCTCTTTTTGTATCAAAATGTTTGGAAATTGCAAGATTATTAGAAGAGAGAGGATTTAAACAAGCGGCATTATATGAGTATAAAATAATTTTCAATTCACTCAATCCATCAAAAGCTCTACAAAAAGAACTCACATATATCATTCAAACTATGGAGAGTCAAGAGCCTGAAATAAATAATAAAATGGTCCTACAACATTATTTGGAATTAGCTACTGAATTGGAACGAGAAAACAATGCAGCATTTGCTTGTTTCGTCTATTCACGAATCGTACAATTTCCAAACATTGACCAGGCGTTAAAACAGGAAATTGAAAGCATTATTGAAGAGATAAAAGAAGAGCAAGGAACACAGTCGCAGCAAGAAGTAGCAGCTACAATTACAGTGCCAAATAGCATTCTACAGAGCCGAAAACAAACGAAAAAACAAGTGGAATATGATATAGATGATGAAATTTTAAATGCAAAAGCATCGAATCAACCACTTACAGTAGCGCATGAACAAAGTGAACCATCACCTTTTTCTACATGGTGGAAAAAGAATAAAAAACGGATTTTGATTATTGGTTCAACTGTAGTGGTTGTAATAGGTGGTTCGACGTTGTTTTATTTCTACACAACAAACGCTAAATATCAAAAGTTTATGGAACAAGCACGACAAGCTTATGATGATAAAAAATATACAAAAGCTGAAGAAGCTGTTGGACAGGCAATTGCTGTAAAGGGTAAGGACGAGGCTTATCTCCAATTAGCAACGATTTACGTTGCTGAAGGAAAAAATAAAATTGCAATCGATTATATTACAAAACTAATAAAAGATAGAGAAATTGATAAAGAAAATAATGAAGCTGCTTATCTATTGGCTTCAGCGAATTTCCGAATTGGAAAATATCAAGAAGCAGTGCAAAATTTTGAACAAGCGTTAGCGAATAATGCAAAAGGAATTGAACCATACAAAAAAGATGCGATGCGAGATTTAGCTGTAAGTCATATGAAAATGAAAGAATTTGAAAAAGCGGAAGATGTTATTGTCAAAATGAGCACGAAGACAAATGAGGATAAGGCAATTGTTTCTTATTTAAAAGGTCAATTATCAACCGCAACGGTACAGTTAGACAAAGCAGAATCTTTCTTTAAAGAAGCTATTATGCAAGATTCAAAGAATGCCATATATACAATTGAACTTTCAAATTTATATGTGCTTTGGAATAAAACAAATCTAATTGATAGTGCAAAGAAAGAAATAAATTATCAACAAGCATCTCACATTTTACAAGTAGCGATTCAAAAAGATATGAAAAATATTGAGTTGTTAAATCAACTAGGAATTGTGTATTACGAAGCGGGTCAATTTTATGAAACGCGAGATGGTGCAAAGAGTACTGCTGCATATCAGCAAGCGTTAGAAGCTTACAATAGAGTTGTCAGCAGTGGGACACGCGACATAAATACGCTTGTAAATATAGGGATTTTATACGATAAAGTGGGACAAGGGAATGAAGCAGAGAAGCTTTTCACAGAAGCATACTCACAAAACGATGAAAATCCACATGTGAATTTTGCATTCGGGATGTTTAAAATTAAACAGAAAAAATACGAGGAAGCAAGTCGTTTCTTAAGAAAAACAGTGCAAGCAAATGAAAATGAATCCGAAGTGAAAGCTGCGCAAGAAAAACTAACAGAAATGAAAACAAACGGTTGGATTCAATAAAGATAGGAAAAGGGGAAAAGGACATGGAGGAAAACAATAATAACTTAGGGAAAAAAGTCGCTATATCAGTAATGTCAGTAGCTTTATTTGGGACGTCAGGATATCTTGTGTATGACAAAGGCTTTAAGACAGCAGGAAAAGAACAAGTAAAACTAGCAAGTAATACAGAAGAGAAAAAAGATGATCGTATTACAGGGGGCGATTTACAGTCTATGTTCCCCAATTTAGTCGCTGATCCTGCAAAAAAAGATGAAAAACCCGGCGAAAAACCAACTATTAATTTAGCAGACTTAATTGGAAATAATAAATCACCAATTACGCCAGTAACGTATAAACCTGATGAAGTATCGGTGGAAAAGAAAGATCCACAAATCAAATTATCAGATGCACCAACTCCACAAAAATTAGATTTACCAACTAATATGGTTGGACCTGTTGCAGAACCGACGGGGAATTTACCTGAACCGGGAAAAGTGAATGATAATAAACAACAACTTAATGGGCTAGAAGGAGATGGGAAAAAACCAGATACAAATCCAGAGCCAAACCCAAACCCAAACCCAAACCCAAACCCAAACCCAAACCCAAACCCAAACCCAAACCCAAATCCGGGTCCAAACCCAGAACCGAATCCGAATCCGAACCCGAACCCGGGTCCAAATCCAGAGCCAAATCCGGGTCCGAACCCGGGTCCAAATCCAGAGCCAAATCCAAATCCGGGTCCAAATCCAGAACCAAATCCCAAACCAAAGCCAGATCCAGAACCAACACACCCAACAATTACAGTATCGCCAAAAACGGGTGACATTTTAGTTGAGTGGTACGCTGGAAATGGAAAATACTATTCATCTGTTTTCTTTAATGATTTTTATACGAGTCAAAAAGAACTGGATGAAAATGCATTAAATAATTTAACAAACTACTATAGCAAAAAAGAAGACTGGACGCTCGTTAGCCAATTGAATACACCATCAAAATCAAAATCGATAGCTGAACATAAGTTAGCATTAGATAATGTAGAACAAATTCTTACAAGTGGTGAATATTCAAATGAGAGAGCACTATTCTATTTACGTAATCAAATGAATGTACTAAATGAATCGGTTACTACACAAGAAGAATTACAAAGATACTTGAGTGAAAATAAGAAAGATTATATTAAATCTGTAGCAGAAAAAGTTTATCAAACAGCAATAGAAGAAAAAAGAGAGTGGTCAGATACAGGGGATGTAGCATCTTTAGAACAAGCATTAAGTAAATTTTATTTAGTTACATCAGTATTGGAAAGCGTAGATCCTACATTAGTAGAAAAAGCGAATCAAGGTGTAGAAGATATTTTCAACAAGCTATTACAAGAAGAATTACAGAACCTTAATATCCAAACAACAGTAGTGCAGTCTGCAACTGAGACAAAAGAAAAAGCAAGCCCTGTAAAAGAAAATACTAGCAGTAATGAAGGAAAAGCAGTTACAGGAGAAAATGAGGCAACAAGTACAACAACTGAGAAAAACCAAAAAGGTGCTAAGACTGAAGGTACCAAAAATAACGAGAAAACAAATAATATCGATTCAAGTACTCAAAAAGCACAAGTAAAATCTGAACCATTTAGTCAAGAAATCGATCAAATAGAAACATATTTAAATCCAGCGAATCCACAATATGAAAATGCTTTACTATTAGCAAATCAGTATATTGACGGTGCAACAGGAGAACAAAAAGAAAAATTAGAACAGCAATTTAGTGTGGCTGTAGAAGGACTTCGTGGACAAATTAAAGATTCTAATTTCAAAGTCGAAGATGCTATAAATAAAGCGAATTTATTAGCAAATACGACAAAAGTAGAAAAATCCGTTCAAGATGAATCTCATAAGTTATTAATGCCGCTAATGTTTGAAAGAAAAGCAAACGATGCTGCAAATAATGGAGAATATTATACAGCAGTATTAAATATTGCAAATGCAATTCGTACAAAGCACCCATTGGAACGTTCAAGAGAAGAAATGGTTAATTATGCGAATAAATTATGGACAGATACAGAAAATGAATGGAATAAAATGAATGGAACGACAGGATGGCAAAGTGAAGTAGGTAAAACATTATTACCATCATACACATTACTTGCACAGTTAAAAGATATTGATAAAACGATTGGCCAAATTAGTGGTATGAATATGATTGATAATGCATCAAAAAAAATGGAGGGAATTCAACTTGTGCAATTAGCAGGTGATGAAGCAAATAAAGAAGGACAAACGAGCCTTTATAATGCTTTACATTATTATGGTCAAGCAGCTTCACGCGGTGTGGTTGACAAAACAGGATTTTCTAATGTAGCTGGTCTTGTAATTAAAGAAGCAAAACAGTTAGAAAAAACGCAATATAAATCAGCGTTAAACAACTATCAAATTTTATATAAAACACCAGGTATTGAAGAATTAGGAATTAAAGATGGGGTAAAAGCGGCAATTGAGTATTTGAGTACATTTGAAGCTGCAAAGGTAAGCGGGAATAAAGATACGATTGAAGATTTAGCTTCAGCAATTGAATTAACTTACCACTCTATGGAACTAGGATATCCAGAAGCAGATGCAAAAGAATGGATGAATACGGTAGCTCTAAAAATGTTTAATAAAGGTGCAGGATATATGTCTGCAACTGATACGAATAATGCGTATAAATGTTTTGAATTTTTAACTCGTGATAAATATGCAAATGCTATTAATGGAGAAATAACGAAACAAGCAAAAGAGAATGTAGAAAAAATTAAATCTATGAACGTTAAAAAATAATTAGATTTAACATTCGCCATCTTACTTTACGTAAGATGGCGAAATTATTTCGCATAAGGAGTAAATATTAATGAGTTTAGTAGAAATTTGAATTTTACTAAACTCATTAATTATTCATTAAAGCCACACTATGCATAATACAGAATTTGAAAGGTGGAAAAAAGATGATTAGCAATTTAAAAAGGGAAGCATTAGCCTCATTGAAAGGCCGATGGGGATTAGGGGTAGGTTCAACGTTTCTTAATTATCTCATCCCCGTAGCAAGTATGTATATCATTGGTATAGTAGTATTTCTAATTTTTGGTTTGTTTATAGATATTATAGGACCTGAGAACTTTGTATATTATTCATATGGTGAACCTCAAATTAATTTTGGATTGATTTTATCTCAAATTATTGTATGGGCTATTATTTTTATTCTTTATATTGTTGTACAAAGTGTTATGAGTTACGGCTATTATACAATCACATTACGTTTAGCGAAAAATGAATCTACCACAATAGGTGATCTATTTGCTGGTTTCAATTCAAATAATATATTTAGAGCTATGAAATTAGGTATCTTACAAACAATATTTATTAGCTTATGGAGTCTTTTGTTCATTGTTCCAGGTATTATTAAATTTTTCTCTTATTCTATGGCTTACTACATTATGTTAGAGGATCCAGAATGTACAGCAAGTGAAGCAATTAAAAAAAGTAAAATGATGATGAAAGGACATAAGTTAGATTTATTTATCACTTGGTTAAGTTTCATTGGTTGGTTTATTTTAGGTTCATTGGTGGGAATATTCACACTAAATCTCCCATATCTTTGGATTTCGCCATATTATACTACTACAGTATCGCATTTCTACCTAAATCTAGTAAATAGAACTAATAATACAAATGAAGTACCAGTTATCAATATTCAAAAATAACGGATTTAACATTCGCCATCTTACTTTAAGTAAGGTGGCGAAGTTATTTTAAATAAAGAGTGTAGTTCAATGAGTTTACTAGAAATTTGTCCATTAGGTGAGACGTTAGTGGTAGCTTTACAGAATGAAGAAAAAAGAGTTCGTTTTTATGAGATATTACAGAAATCAAATTTATACGTTGTTGCTTCTGTTGTTATTGAAACAGAGAGTTATGGGGATTTAGGAATGAATGAGAATTTAGTAGTTATTGAAGATATTGGGGAATATGCTTATTTTTTAGACAATAGTAATATGGAAAACAATGAGTGCACAGTAAAAACATGGGATAGACAAGGTGGACTTGATGACTACAATACAGCAAAGAATTTTTATGAGTTTTTATCACAAAGGTTATTGGATGCAAAAGAAGCATAGGAAGAAGAGTTTTAATATAGATAAATGACCTTGTTGAGCTTAAAGCTGAATAAGGTCATTTTTATCATAAAAAGATTAATTGTTTATGAGGAATAGAAGTTATAAGTTTTATTAGTACATTCCCCACTTTATATATAAGAATAGTTAAAGTTTTATATATGGATAGACAAGAAAAGAGAAGGAAAACGAATTTGTTTTTGATGTGGATAGAAAAAATATATGTTATTTGAAAGTAAGTACCCCATGAGGGTTGTACCATCATGGAGTACTGTGTGCAATGATAGAATAGAAAACGAAGTACGAGCTTAGGCGAAATGACATTTTACCGGGTGATAAATATAAACACATGTACTGTATGTGAAACTAACAAACTTGTACAAACTCGTAAGTTTTAACATAGTATTGGTCATGATGTACAAAAGGTGTCATACTGTTACTACAAAACTTACAAAAGATAACCTAAAAGCAATTGCTTGTTGAGTACAGGAAACGCGAAATCGTACAAGTATTGTCCCGTAATAGAGAAATAAAATTGAATAAAGAGTAAAGGAATATATCCGTTGTGCTATTTCATAGTACAACGGATTTTTTAGATCATAAAACTCAGCACTTTCTCACCAAATTTTAATGTAAGCTTAATTGTGCTCTCTTTTTTCACCTTTAATATAAGCCGTAGATACGAAAGATATATAAGGTGAAGGGAGAAATATTACATGCGTATTTTAGTTGTACCATCAGGATTTAAAGAAAGTTTAGGGGCGAAGGAAGCTGCTGATGTAATGAAAGAAGGGATTTTAAAAGTTATGCCACTTGCTACTGTAGAGACTTTACCAATGGTTGATGGTGGGGAAGGGTTTACAGAGGCAATTATAAATATTACTGGTGGAAAAATGTATAAAGTACAAGTAACGGGACCTATTGGAGATGAGATACAATCTTATTTTGGTGTTTTTGAAACGAGAAATGGTGAGCGTACAGCTGTTATTGAAATGGCTGCGGCGGCTGGGCTACGCCTTGTACCGAGAGATTTACGTGATCCAAGAAAAACGACTACTCATGGTGTTGGACAGTTAATAGAATTAGCTTTAAGTAAAGGAGTAGATCGTATATTAATAGGATGTGGTGATTCAGGTACGTCTGATGGAGGTGCTGGTATGGCTGAAGCGTTAGGTGTAAAGTTTTTAAATGAAGATGAAAAGGAAATACAAATTCAAGGTGGTACCTCTTTATTACAAGTTTCAAAAATAGATACGTCACAAGTAGATCCTAGATTAAGGCATGTTCAAATCGACGTTGCTTGTAATTGGTTTAATCAATTATGCGGCGAACAGGGAGTAGCTAGAGTGTTCGGTCCGCAAAAAGGTGCTAACGAAGCACAAGTAATAGAACTAGAAAAAGCATTGGAGCGCTATGCTACTATTATAAAAAAAGATATAGGTATAGATGTACATCATACACCAGGAAGTGGTGCATCTGGCGGTCTTGGTGCTGGACTGCAAGCTTTAATTGGGGCAACGCTTCATCCGAGATACGACATTATTATGAAGTATATGGATTTAAATAAACTATTGTTAAAGTGTGATCTTGTATTTACCGCGGAAGGAAGTATTGATTTTCAAACACCACGTGGGAAAATTCCAGCTGAAGTGGCTAAATGTGCAAAAAAATATGGATTACCAGTAATAGCGTTAGTAGGGACAGTTGGTAAAGGTGCACGTATTAATTACGATTACGGAATTGATGCATATACAAGCATATTACCAATGCCATCTTCGTTAGAAAATGCATTTTTTAATGCGGAGAAATGGCTTCGTGATTGTACAGAAAGTACGATGCGTACAGTTTTAGTTGGATATCAAATCGCTTCTCGTTTAAATAAAAGTGGGTACGTATCATGATTGAAAAAAATGTAGTGGAATTACATGTGAATAATAATGATACTCCGAAAGTTAAGTCATCCTGGGTTCTGCCCGTAGCACTTATATTAATTGTAGAAATAGTTCTTTTGCTTCCATCATCATTAACGATGGAAGCAAAATGGAGTTTGTTTGGATTTTGCTGTGCCATTATATTATGGACAACAACAACGATAAATTCGGCCTATATTGCACTCGGTTCTGTCTTATTTCTAATTGTTTCAGGAACAGCAAAGCAAGATCTTTTATTTGATTCGTTAGCTTCAGATGTGATTTGGCTTATGATAGGTTCTTTTATTTTAGGAAGGGCACTTCAAGTTACCGGTTTAGCTGAGAAAATGACGTACTTTGTTGTGAATCGTGCTCGAAATATTTCAGGCTTGTGCGGGATTTTAACAATGATGATTCAAATACTTGCCTTTTTTATTCCATCAACATCTGGACGCGCAGCGGTTGTATTACCTGTTTTTCAAGCTATATCAAAAGAAATTGGGAGTAGAAGAATTACGAAAGCATTAGCAATTTTAATGCCTACAGTTATTTTAGTTTCAACAAGTTCTACAATTATTGGGGCAGGCTCACATTTAATCGCCCTAGATATGTTAAAGGAATTTAATAATAAAAACATCACATTTGTAGAGTGGTTAATATGGGGATTACCATTTGGAATCATAATGAGCTTTATAAGTTGTCGCGTAATATTAGTATTATTTTTAGACAAAGAGGAAGTAAAAACGAAACTGCAACAGAAAAAAGTTAAGTTTGAATTATCGCGAAATGAAAAGTATACAATCAGTATTTTAATAGCGATGGTAGCATTTTGGCTAACGGAATGGTTACACGGTTTGGAAATTGCAACCGTAACTATAATAGGAGTATTTTTATTAACTTTACCAAAACTCGGTGTGATGCAGTGGAAAGAAAGTTTAAAAGGTGTCTCTTGGAATTTAATTTTATTTGTTGGAGCAGCAATTGCATTAGGGAAATCATTAATGGAGAGTGGTGCAGCGCAATGGATTATGCAGAAGTTATTTTTAGTAACTGAATTAATTAATAAGCAGTCCATTTTTATCGTGTTACTCGTAATTGTTATTCTTTCAGTCACATCACATTTATATATTACATCTCACACAACGAGAGCAGTAATTTTTATTCCGCCATTACTATACTTTGCAAGTAGTCTGCAATTAAATGAAGTAGCTGTCTTATTTTTAGGTATTGTTGGAATGAATTATTGTTTAACCTTTCCGGTCAGTTCTAAAGCATTACTATTATTTCAAGAAAGTGATAGAGAAACGTTTCAGCCGCAAGATTTGTTAAAGTTAAGTAGTTATTTAAATGTTATTTATATATTTGTAATGGTTATATTTTACTATGCATATTGGCAATGGGTTGGATTGTCACTTTAAAAATCAGGAATATATTTCATTCCTGATTTTTTTCAATAAGGATAAAACATATTGGGTATTTTTTCTTTTGAAGGAAAGTATTACTTGTTATACTAAAATGGTGCAAATATATATTATAGGAGGCTTTTATGGGAGAAAGGATTTTAATCGTCGAGGATGAAGAAAAAATTGCTCGTGTCGTGCAGTTGGAATTAGAGTTTGAAGGATATGAAAGTGAAATTGCAAAAACAGGTACAGAGGCAATGGAAAAGTTCGGCAATGGTAACTGGGATTTAATATTACTTGATGTAATGCTTCCAAATATAAGTGGGTTAGAAGTTCTTCGAAGAATACGTTTGAAAAATGCAGTAATACCTATTATTTTATTAACTGCTCGTGACTCAGTTGTTGACAAGGTTAGTGGTTTAGATCAAGGAGCAAGTGACTATATCACAAAGCCTTTTCAAATAGAAGAACTTTTAGCGAGAATTCGTGCTTGTTTAAGAATTTCAAATGTAGTAAAAGAAGAGGAAAATAGTAGTTATCAAATTGCAGATTTATATTTAGATGAGAAAACGAGAGAAGTGAAAAGAGGTAATAATCTAGTCGACTTAACACCACGTGAATTTGATTTATTACTCTTTTTAATGAAGCATGAAAATCAAGTGTTAAACCGTGAGCAAATTGTAACGAATGTTTGGGGATTTGATTATTATGGCGATACAAATGTTGTTGACGTATATATTCGATACTTGCGTAAAAAAGTAGATTGTAATGTGGACGTACCACTTATTCACACTGTTAGAGGTGTTGGGTATGTCTTAAAGGTGTAATATATGAAAATTAAAAATAAAATATATTTATTCTCTACAGTATGGTTACTACTTATTTTATTAATTATTAATAGTTCAATATATTTTTTGTTTTATAAAGTGACTACGAACGGAGAGTTAGAACGATTGAAACGTGAGGCAATACATATCATTGATGGAATGAACGCAGATTCAGCAAAGAAAGTAGATGCAATAAATCTATTGCAACCATACTTGCCTTCAAACGGTATGATTAGAATTATTAATGAAAATTCAAAGGTAATGATTAGGCAAGAAGTGGATAGTACAAAACCAATTCCAGCAGTAAATACGAAATTTGAAAGAAAAGAATCAGCTGGAATTTATGAGAAAAATGGTGGGAAATTCGCTTATATAAAAATTCCAATCATTTGGAATGATGGGAAAATCGTTTCGTTAGAAATGACAGAACGTTTAGATAGTTTGCAAGAGAATTTAAATATGTTAAAAAATGTATTAGTTATTGCATCACTTTTCGTTTTAATTCCGTCTTTTTTTGCGGGAAGAATGTTAAGTAAACTCATTTTAAAACCTGTAAATTCTTTAATACAAACAATGGAGCATATACAAGATAGAGGGATATTCAAAAAAATACCGCTTGAGAAAAAATCAAAAGATGAATTGTACAAAATGGGAACGACATTTAATAAAATGATTGATTTATTACATCAGAACTTTGAAAAGCAGCAACAGTTCGTTTCAGATGCTTCACATGAATTGAGAACACCGTTAACTGTTATTGAAAGTTATGCGAAATTATTAAAAAGATGGGGAATGAAAAAACAAGATGTTTTGGAAGAATCTGTAGAAGCGATTTATTCTGAGGCAGTAAGAATGAAAGGTATGACGAATCAAATGCTACTTCTTGCAAACAGTAGTGCTGAGTGGAATTTGGAGACTAACGAATCAGATTTGGTCCGATTATGTCAGGTGACTGCTGAGCAGTTAGAAAAAACATATGCTCGGACTTTTCGTGTTATAACAGAGGAAGAAAAGATTGTTGTAAATATTGACGAACAAAAAATAAAACAAGTATTAGTAGTTTTATTAGATAATGCAATGAAATACAGTAGAGATTCTATAGATATTATAGTAGGAATACAAAAAGAAAAAGTCTTTTTTTCCATTCAAGATTACGGTATGGGAATTCCTAAGGAAGATATACAGAAAGTGTTTGATCGTTTCTTTCGAGTTGATAAAGCGAGGAGTAGGGAAACAGGGGGTACCGGTTTAGGTTTATCGATTGCCAAACAAATTATTGATGCTCATGAAGGAGATATACAACTTGAAAGTGAAGAAGGAAAATGGACGAAAGTTACAGTAAATTTACCTCATTTTTCATAAAGGGATAGGAGCTTTAAAAATGAAAAAGAAATGGAAAATTGCATTGTTAGTTTGCTTTGCGGTTGTAAGTGTAGCGTTTGTATCACAACGTATTGTTTCAAAGCAAGGAGAAACAATATTATCTGAGAAGCAAATTCAAAGTATTGTATCTGAACAGTATCCTGGAAAAATTAAAAGTATGAAATTAGTAAATAAAGGGGAACAAGATTTTTATAAGGTAAACCTTTCAAATGAACAAGGCTTATATGAAATAATAGTAGATGCCAAAAATGGAGAGATAAAACGTGCAAAAGAAATATCATTAAAAAGTAATACAATAACGAAAGAGAAAGCAGAAGAAATGGCGCTACAGAAAGTACAAGGTGTAATTAAACATACTATATTAGAAAAAAGAAATGAGATAGAAGTGTTCGTAATTACGGTAGAAACAAATGATAAGCAAAGTAAGGCAGTTGAGATTGAAAAAACAACTGGTAAAATTCAATTGTTAGAGAAACCGATGATAAAAGTTACAGAAGAGCAGGCAAAAGCAATTGCAGTGCAGCAAGTGCCAGGGAATATAAAGGGAATTAAGCTTGAGCAAAAAAACGAAAAAAATATATATGTAATAGAAATAGAGAAAAGTGCAAATGAGAATGTAATAGTAGAAATTGAAGAAAATACAGGCGCTTTTATTGGTACTTCACAAATACAAAAAGTTATAACAGAAGAGCAGGCAAAAGAAGTGGCGCTACAAAAAGTACCAGGTGGATTTATCGAGAAGGTAAATGTAGTTGATATAAATGGTATGGCTACCTACCAAATTATAATAAAAAAACAAACAGAAACGGTTGATGTAAGAGTACATACAATAACAGGAGAAATTATATCCACTACATCGGTAAATAACGCTATTCAGCAAAAGGAGTCATCACAGCCACAAGATGACGATGATCAAGAAGAGGGCAAGGATGATCAAGATGATGATGACGAAGGATAACCACAACAATAAACGGATTCTCATCAAATTTTAATGTTTCTCACAGTTTTCTTTCATTTTAACATTTTAGTATGTAAGTAAGAAAGAAATGAAGAGGAGGAACATGAAATGAAATTATGGATTGGGATCGTCATGGTGCTTTTAATTGCTGGAGGGACAGCATATGGTGTAAATGCAATGGAACATGAAGAAACGGGATATGAAGAGTCTAAAGGAAAAACGTACGAAAGTAAAAAGCTTAGTCCTGAAACAGCTAAACAAATTGCAGTTGAAAAGGTAAATGGAGTTGTAGAGGAAATTGATGTAGAACGTATGGACGATAATGGTGTATATGAAATAGAGGTAGAAACAAATGTAGGTGAGGAAGAAATATATATTAATAAGAAAAACGAGAATATTATAGCGGAAAAGGAATTTGAATTTATAAAAAATGAAGATGATGAAGACCAAGATGAAGACGATATGGATCATGATGATCTAGATTATTAATAACATTGTCCTATTGTACAAAGTTACAATGAAACATTCTTTTCGACAAAAAAATAATATATCCCTTGACAGTTACAAATATAACCGATATACTTCATATTAATTTCAAAAGAAAATATATTCTAAATATTTAAATGTGTTGAATAGGAGTAGTAAGGTCGTATATTTGTACAGAGAGCTATGGGTTGGTGTGACATAGTCAAATGACATCCTGAACTCGCCTAGGAGCAGTAAGGTAGAACGGAATCACATTCTTAGTAAATCTTAACGGTTAACCTTCGATATTAGGTTTGTAATCAGACGATTACTACTAAGGTGGATTCATAATGGAATCAATAAGGGTGGTACCGCGTTAAGTAAATGGCTTAGCGTCTCTTTATATAGAGACGCTAAGCCATTTTTTATTTTATAGAAAAAGAAATGGAGGGTTTATTCGGATTGGTCTATAAAATTTATTTATCTATATAAAAAGATTTAAGTAGGAGGAAAACAAAATGAAACAGACGGAGCAATGGACTTCGAAATTAGGATTTATAATGGCTGCAGCAGGATCGGCAATTGGACTTGGTGCAATATGGAAGTTTCCTTATATCGCTGGTAAGAGCGGGGGAGGAGCATTCTTTTTAATCTTTATATTATTTACTGTATTAATAGGGCTACCGTTACTTATAGCTGAATTTATGATTGGACGCAGTACGCAGAAACAAGCAGTTGGAGCATTTAAAAGTATTGCACCAAATACTGGATGGCACTGGATTGGACGCCTTGGCGTTGGAACGTGTTTTATACTACTTTCGTTTTATAGTGTTGTAGGTGGTTGGGTACTCATTTATTTATTTAGAGGAGTAACTGGACAACTTATTACTCCAGGACAAAATTACGGAGCGTTATTTACTGAAACAATTGGAAATCCCGCTTGGGCGATTATGGGCCATTGCGCTTTTATGTTCATTACAATTTGGGTTGTATCAAAAGGTGTACAAAATGGAATTGAAAAAGCAAGTAAATATATGTTGCCAGCATTATTCGTTTTATTTGTCGCTCTTATTGTTCGCTCACTAACACTTGATAACGCAATGAAAGGTGTAAAGTTTTTCTTACAACCAGATTTTTCAAAGATTACTTCAGAAAGTATTTTGTTCGCAATGGGTCAATCATTCTTTGCGATTAGTATCGGAATTTCGATTATGGTCACGTATAGTTCCTATTTAAATAAAAAAGAAAGTTTACCAAAATCAGCAATAACAATTGTTGGATTGAATTTATTTGTTTCATTATTTGCAGGTCTTGCTATTTTTCCGGCCGTATTTTCATTAGGAATGGAGCCAACAGAAGGGCCTGGATTATTATTTATCGTATTGCCATCAGTATTTAGTCAAATTCCATTTGGTGGTTTTTTCTTAACTGTATTTCTTGCACTATTTACATTTGCGACATTAACTTCTGCATTTTCTCTACTAGAGACAGTTGTATCAGCATTAGCGAATGGTGAACAAGAAAGAAGAACGAAATTATCATGGATGATTGGTTTCGGCATTTTCTTAGTAGGTATACCATCAGCGTTATCATTTGGAGTATGGAGTGATATTACGATTTTCGGAAAGAATATTTTTGATGCAGTAGACTTCCTATCTAGTAATATACTAATGCCGCTTGGAGCACTATTTATTAGTATTTTCGTTTCATTCAAAATGGAAAAGAAGGTACTAGAAGCAGAGTTTTTTGTAGGTGGGAATTATGGTAAGAAAGTATTTACTTGCTGGGCGTTTTTACTTCGATTTATAGCGCCACTTGCAATCATCATCGTCTTTTTAAATGTAATAGGGATTATTTAACATTAAATGTTATAATATTCAGTGAAAAGGAAGGTGATGATCATAAAGGCGAATTTGATAGAAGCAGGGAAATACATGAATATTAGAGGGAAAAAGCTATACGTTGAAACGCATGGAAATCCTAAAAATAAACCAGTATTATACTTGCATGGTGGACCAGGAGAAAGTTGCTATGATTTTTCATTTCATCAAGCAGAACGTTTACAAGATTCTTTATTTGTAATTATGATAGATCAAAGAGGAGTTTGTCGCTCAGAGGAAATTACTGAGGACGAAGCTTTTGGATTAAATGATTTGATTGAAGATTGTGAGGAACTAAGAAAAGTATTGCAAATTGAGAAGTGGTCTGTAATTGGACATTCTTTCGGTGGATATGTAGCATTGTTGTATGCATCGGTATATCCAAGTTCAATAGAGAAAATAATATTTGAAGGGCCGACTTTCGATTTTGCATTAACAAGTAGAGCTTTGTTACAAAAGACAGGGCATTTATTAAAAAAGTATGGAAAAGAAGAAGTAGCGGAAGAGTCTCTTGCTTATTCATCTAGCAATGCTAGTTCAGAAGAGCTGTTAGAAGCTTATATAAGACTAAGTGATGAACTAGAAGAAAAAAGAATGGAGATTTACAATAATAAGGAAGATGTGACAGACGAGAGTTTATATAGTGATGAAGAATGGGAAGTATTTTCAAATCGCTCTAAAATTCATTTTGATAGATTAAAATTTGAGGGAGCAGTTCGTACTTCATTATTACCTAAAATAAAAGATTTACAAAATCCAATGTTATTAATTGTAGGGAAATATGATGTCGTAACGTGTGAAAAACAAATTGAAACGTTTAATAAAGATGCTCAAAATGGGAAGTATATTGTATTCGAAGAGAGTAGTCATACACCGTATTATGAGGAAGCAGATCGATATGCAGAATTAGTCATTCAGTTTTTGAAATAATGTAGAAAGGGAGCTTCGTATAATGCGAAGCTCCCTTTTTATATTTTTGGATAAGTAATTTTTATGTTAGGCCATTTGTTTTGCCAGTTCTTTTTAGTAACTCTAGCATTGTACATATGTGATCGTTCTTTTGTTTCAAGAAAATGGGCTGTCGGTCTCACTTGTAAGGCAATCACATCTTCAATACCACATGGAGCCGTTAATATGACGTTGTTTAGCTCATCAAGTGTAACTCCTATAGCCGTTGCTGTTTCAGGGAATTTAGAAATAGCATCAACAGAAGAAGAATACGGTGGCATATTATTCACTACATGCATACGAGCTTGATTTTTTACCGACCAAGGTATAGAAGCATCCATATTTATCAGTGCTTTCTCTAGTGATTGCTCATATGCCTCATCTGTATGTAATTGATCAAAATAAATGACATCAATATCTGGTGTAGCCGTTCGTATTTCGTAGTCATGTAAGGTATCCCAAATTTTAGAGCGAACAAACCCGGCGCAAATCCACCAATCAGGTAGCTCTAGCGATTCTGCCATTTGTAATACGTTCATCATCCATTCGTCATTTTCTATTAAGCGAATTATATCTTGCTCTGTTTGTATAGTCATTTGTTATCCCACCTACTTTTTTATAGATGACTAATTCATCAATTTAATAATCCAAGTGATCCAGTAAGCACCTGGTATGAATAATAGTTGTGCTAATAACGTACCGAAAAGTCTAGAAATCATTAGCCAACCATACATTTTACTCATTGCTTCTGCACCTTCTTCTGATTGAAGTGCTCGCTCTGTTAACAAAGCGATACGTGGATCAAGTAGCACTGTTAATAAAATAGTAGCAAAACCATTAATAAGACCAGAGGCTGTACTAGCCTTTGTCGCGTAAGTTGGAAGTAAAAAAGAAGCGTATAGGGCTGAAAGAACACCAGCTGTATAAATAGCAGTAGCAAACATGTTAATAAGCATAATACGTTTTGGAATACCACCTATGCGTAGCCTATGAATCATTTCTAATTTTGGAAAGCGTACATATTTTTTTGTGTACTTTAATTTTTGAATGTTATTTGTTTTCAACATTCGAATGAAAGAACCATCTGTTTCAAAGTTTTGAATGACATATCCAAATAGTTTGGTCAAAGTTGGATACAGTATAATCGCAAGTAATGTACCAAAAGAAGCTGATAATAGTACAAGACGTATTATATGCTCTAAATGAATAGAAGCATCTCGTTTAGCTTCGTCAACAATGCCGCCGAGTAAAAAGGCTTGTAGTAAATTTGACGTTCTAGAAATGAGTAATACAATTCCTACAACGGATAATGCAACAGCGATTTTCTTTAAACGTACACCAGCTAATCGAATGCTATAAGAGCTCGTTTCAACCGCGTGAATAACAATTGTGAAAGCCATTATAACAATTAAGGTAATTGACATTAGATTCACCGTTTCTATTAAAATAATTGTAACTTTTTTACTTTATCATATGTATCGTTTTTTGTAACTGAAAGTATGTGACATAGGGAAAGTAATTTTTAAGAAAAAAAGATAATGATAGTATAATAGAAGGAAAAGTGGGAAAAGATGTTATAGGATACTTATACAGTAAAATGAATGGGGGGAAGAAAACATGTATACAACATTTCTATTTGATTTAGATGGAACATTGACGGATCCGAAAGAAGGAATTATAAATTCAGTATTGTATGCATTACAAAAGGTTGGAATTGAAGAATTACATGTAAGTGAATTTGACTCATTTATTGGTCCGCCCATTCAGCAATCATTCGTAGAGAGGTATAATATGAATGAAGGAGAAGTTGAACGAGCTGTTTTTTATTTCAGAGAGTATTTAAAGCAACGTGGATTGTTAGAAAATAATGTTTACGATGGTATCCCAAATCTTTTGAAACAATTAAAAGATACTGGAAATCGTTTATTTATAGCAACTTCAAAGCCTACTGTATTTGCTGAACAAGTTATAGAGCATTTTCAATTAACAAATTATTTCGAAGGTATCGTTGGAAGTAATTTAGATGGTACGAGAATAAAAAAGGAAGAAATCATTGCTCACATTTTACAAACAAATGAAGCCCTTAATAAAGAAGAAATTGTTATGATTGGAGATAGAAAACACGATATAATAGGAGCAAATTATAATGGAATTGCTTCAATCGGTATATTATATGGCTATGGTAGTGAAAGAGAATTGACTGAAGTTGGTGCGACTCATATAGTAAATGATGTAAAAGAACTACATCATTTTTGTGTAGACAGTAGTTTGATAGAGAAGTAAATATAGAGACTGAAAATCCCTTTATAACGTATGAAGATGAAATCGTTTATGTTTAAAGGGATTTTTCATATGTAATCGAATACTTATAATTAGACATTTTTAGCATAAAAAATTTGTATGAATAAGAGGAGGGATGTCAGAATCAAAAGATTAGTAGAAGTTTATCTATAAAAGTTTGAATTTTCAGTTTAATGGAGGGGTATAATTGGAGCTAATTATTATATTATTAGCACTTAGTTTACTAATGTTTGTAGCATATAGAGGGTTTTCTGTTATTTTATTTGCACCGATATTTGCATTATTTGCGGTATTTTTGACAGAGCCTAGTTTTGTATTACCTTTCTTTTCAAATATCTTTATGGAGAAAATGGTAGGTTTTATTAAACTATATTTTCCTGTATTTTTACTTGGAGCAATATTTGGGAAAGTAGTAGAAATGTCAGGAATCGCAGACTCGATTGCAAAGACAATTATAGAGCTAGTTGGTGAAAAGCGTACGATTTTAGCGATTGTATTAATGGGTGCTATCTTAACGTATAGTGGTGTTAGTGTGTATGTAGTAGTGTTTGCTGTATATCCGTTTGCAGCTAAGCTGTTTCGACAAGCGAATATTCCGAAGCGTTTAATCCCTGGAACGATTGTACTTGGAGCGGTCACGTTTACTATGGATGCGCTACCTGGATCACCACAAATTCAAAACGTAATACCTACAACGTTTTTTAAAACAGATATTTATGCTGCGCCGATACTTGGTATTGTAGGGGCAATTTTTGTACTGACGTTAGGTTTACTATATTTAGAGAGTAGACGTAAGAAGGCGAAGGCAGCAGGAGAAGGGTATTTTGGTTTTAACGATGGGGATACTGAAATGGCAGCTTCTTTGCAAGTGCAAGTGGATCAAAAAGATATGCCATTACTGAAAAGCATTGAAATTACAAGAGTTCAGCAAGTGATTGCTTTTATACCACTTATTTTAGTAGGTGTAATGAATAAAGTTTTCACTATTATGATACCGAAGTGGTATCCGAATGGTTTTGATTTTTCTGCAATTGGTATGAAAGCATTTGGAAAAGTAGAATTAAGTGCAGTAGTTGGAATTTGGTCAGTAGAATTGGCACTTATTATAGGTATTGTAACAACGTTATTATTATATTGGAAACGAGTAGTAACAGGGTTTCAAGCTGGATTGAATACAAGTATTGGTGGAGCGTTACTTGCAACGATGAATACAGGAGCTGAGTTTGGATTCGGTGGTGTCATCGCAGCACTTCCAGGATTCGCGATTATGAGAGATGGTATTTCTGCCACATTTACAAATCCTCTAGTGAATGGAGCAGTAACGACAAATATTTTAGCCGGTATTACAGGCTCTGCATCAGGAGGAATGGGGATCGTTTTAAGTGCAATGGGAGACAAGTTTATTGCAGCGGCCAATCAATTTGATATTCCACTAGAAGTAATGCACCGCATCGTATCAATGGCATCAGGAGGAATGGATACATTACCACATAACGGAGCGATTATTACTATTCTTACAGTAACAGGTTTAACACATAAACAGTCATACAAAGATATATTTGCTATTACAATTTTGAAAACGGTTGCTGTGTTTTTAGTTATTGCATTCTATACTGTAACAGGAATTTATTAAGTCGATATTTTATAAACTAAAACATTAATTAGGGTAAGAAGGGGTGGAATACTTGCAAGAAGTTGCTGAGTTTCGTATGCCGAAGTCCGTATTATATGGAAGAAATTCGCTTGAAAAGCTGGGGGAACAATCTAAGAAGTTGGGGAAAAAAGCGTTTATAGTTACTGATACAATTATGGAGAATTTAGGATATGTTGAGACGTGTATACAACAATTAAATACGAAAGGTATTACTGTTATTACATATAATAAAGTAAATGCTGAGCCTACAAATATACACGTGTTAGAAGCGTTAACACTTTGTAAAGAAGGAAAGTGTGATTTTATTATTGGTATTGGCGGTGGAAGTTGTATTGATGCAGCGAAAGCAGTTGCGGTGTTATATACAAATGGTGGAGAAGTGGAAGATTATGTCCAAAAGGATATAGAAATAGACAATGATCCGCTACCACTAATTGCAATCCCAACAACTTCTGGTACTGGATCTGAAGTAACAAGTGTAGCAGTAATTACGAATAAAAGAACAGATGTAAAAATGATGATGAAACATCCGAGTTTTACCCCACAAGTAGCGATTATTGACCCAATTTTAACACGTTCGGTGCCACCTCATATTACAGCAGCAACAGGGATAGATGCATTATGTCATGCAGTCGAAGCATATATTTCTAAAGTTTCACAATCACTTACCGATGTACTTGCACTTTCCGCAATTGAAAGTATTATGAAATATTTACGTATTGCATATGAAGATGGAGAGAATATGGAGGCAAGAGAAGCGATGATGATTGCGTCCTTACAAGCTGGAATCGCATTTTCAAATGCATCTGTTACGCTAGTTCATGGAATGTCCAGGCCGGTAGGGGCATTATTTCACGTACCACATGGTATATCCAATGCAATACTATTACCTACAGTTTTAGAATATACAAAGGTTAGTGCAGTAAAAAGACTAGCGGAAATAGGACGTTGTTTAAATAAAGATATGTATTCCTATTGTGATGAAGAAGTAGCCGACTACACGCTGAGGGAAATAAAAAAACTTTGTTTTGATCTTCGTATTCCAAATTTAAAAGAATACGGAATTGGTGAGGTTGAATTTGAAAAAGCTATTTCTAAAATGGCATCAGATGCAATTGAAAGTGGAAGTCCAGCAAATAATCCGCGTGTGCCATCATATGATGAAATTAAACAGTTGTATCGAGAGTGTTTTCATTATCAATATGAAGATTCTATAATAACATTAGATAATTAATTTCAGAATATTCTTATAAAATTTCCTTGGAAATAGTT
This sequence comes from Bacillus sp. CH140a_4T, assembly GCF_008923725.1. Lineage (GTDB taxonomy): Bacteria > Bacillota > Bacilli > Bacillales > Bacillaceae_G > Bacillus_A. Next base: position 396,487 of record NZ_WBPF01000021.1, on the reverse strand, counting down.
AAAACAAGACTTTATATTAAAAACGTAAATTCTTGTTTTATTATGTATAATATACATAATAAAATGTTGTGATTAGTTTTAAAAAACAGTATAAGGTGGTTGTTGTAATGAAAACAATAGGTTTAATTGGTGGTATGAGTTGGGAATCAACTTCTGAATATTATCGAATCATAAATGAAGAAATAAAAGAGAGATTAGGAGGGTTACATTCAGCAAAATGTATGATTAATAGTGTGGACTTTGAAGAGATTGAACGATTCCAGTCTAACGGAGATTGGAATGGAGCAGGAGAAGTATTAGGGAATGCAGCATATTCATTACAAAAGGGAGGAGCCGATTTTATAATTATTTGCACAAATACAATGCATAAAGTAGTTGAGAAAATAAAGGAGAATATTCATATTCCAGTCTTACATATCGCTGATGCGACTGCAAAAGAAATTAAAAGGAAAGATATTCAAAAGGTTGGTTTATTTGGAACTAAATATACAATGGAGCAAGACTTTTATAAATTACGCATAGAAGAAAATGATATAAAAGTAATGGTTCCATCAAAAAAGGATAGAGAAAAGATAAACGAAGTAATATATACAGAATTGTGTTTAGGAAAGATAACAACTCAATCTAGGGATTATTATAAAAGAGTAATAGAAGATCTAGTACAAGAAGGAGCCCAAGGGATCATATTAGGTTGTACCGAAATAGGATTATTAATAAAGCAGGAAGACGTACTAGTTCCAATATTTGACACAACTCATATACATGCAGTTGAAGCAGTTAATTTCGCTTTACAAAATAGATTATAATTATATTATGTAACCTAGTTCGTGTGTGTGGAAAACATTCAGAAAATATTTTATAATGTAAGTGGTTACATTTAAGGGGGAATGCGTATGTTTTCAATTCAACCAATCGCATTTGTACATAATGAAAGAAAGGAAATAAAAGATGATGAATGGGGAGAAGTAAGATCCTATATTACTTTAACTGAAATGTATACAGAAGAAAGTATACAAGGGATTGAAGATTTTTCTCATATTGAAGTTGTTTTTTATTTTCATAAGTTAACAGATGAACAAATTCAATATTTTGCTAGACATCCTAGAAATAATAATGATTATCCTAAAGTAGGCATTTTTGCACAGCGCGGGAAAAATCGTCCGAATCGCATAGGAGCAACAATTGTAAAGATGATCAAAAGAGAAGGTAAATCAATTATTGTTGAGGGGTTAGATGCTATTGATGGCACCCCTATATTGGATATAAAGCCGATAATGAAAGAGTTTATGCCGACAGAAGAAATTGTACAGCCTAAATGGGCAACGGATATAATGAAACAGTATTGGAAGGGGAATGGAGTAAAATGAGAATATATGAGGCAACAATTGCAGATTTAGATGGACTAGCATCAGTTTTTAATAATTATCGTATGTTTTATAGACAAGATTCCGATATAGACGGAGCAAAAGTATTTTTGCGAAATCGAATTGAGAGAAAGGAATCCGTTATTTTCGTAGCAATTGAAGACGGTGAATATATTGGATTCACGCAATTATATCCATCATTTTCTTCTATTTCGATGAAAGAATTATGGATTTTAAATGATCTATTTGTACAAGCTACTAAGCGCGGGGCAGGAACAGGAAAAAAATTATTAGAAGCGGCTAAAGAATTCGCCTTAGAAAATGGTGCAAAAGGTGTAAAATTACAAACAGAGATTGATAATTTATCAGCGCAGCGATTATACGCTGAAAATGGTTATTTGAGAGATAATCGTTATTTCCATTATGAATTAACATTTTAAAAAATATAAGATGAAAAGAGACGTTTCCATTGTGAAAATGTCTCTTTTCATTTGTATTATAGTTGATTTAAAATCCAATTTGTAGCATCTTCAAAGTTTTCTGCAATGTAGTTTGGTTCAATATGTGCCCATTTGTCTCGGTATGTATGTAAAGCATCATATCCAGCTCCTGTTCGCACTAATATCGTTGTCGCATATACTGTTGCTCCTGCAACGATATCGGTCCAGCGATCACCAATTACAGCGCATTTCTTTAAATCAAGCCCGTGTTTTTCGGCTGCTTGCAGCAGCATACCTGTACTTGGTTTACGGCATTCACAACCATCACCGTGTTTATGAGGACATACGTAAATATCATCAAAACCGAAACTTTCTAATTCTTGTACAAAATCAGCTACAGTCGCTATCCCATCTGCGATACCTGGTTGATTTGTGAAAGAGAAAATTTTTATATTTTGAGCTTTTAGTTTTTGCAGAGCTGCTTTTGTGAAAGGAAATAATGTAAAAGAGCCTGGATAATGTATTGTAGTGTCACCACCAATTGTACCGTCACGATCAATAAAAATAGCTTCGATGTTTGTCATAGTTATAGTCCTTTCAATTTAAATTAATAACTTCAAACATTAAATATTCTGTTATAAAATATTTATTCCTGCTACGAAAATAAATACTTTATAATGATATATAGATAGTTATATGTTATTCTTTTCCTTGATTGTATTGAAAATGGAAAGAAGGGGAATGTATGTTAGACGTGAATATCCGCTCTGCCGGATATGATATAGGGGAAAAGACAATTTATGATATTGCCTTTTCAATTGAAAAAGGTGAATTAGTTGCACTTATTGGGGCAAATGGTGCTGGGAAGAGTACGACGATTAAAACGATGCTAGGTTTACTTGTAAATATGAATGGTGAAATATCATTTGGTGAAAAGAAAAATCCTTATGCATACGTGCCGGAACACCCGACATATTATGATTATTTGACGCTTTGGGAACATATCGAACTATTAATGACTGCTCGCGAGAACGAAGTAGGAAGCTGGGAAAGAAAAGCAGAAGAGTTATTACATATGTTTCGAATGGATAAACATAAACATGAGTATTTATCAAAGTTTTCAAAAGGTATGAAACAAAAATCGATGCTCATTTTGGCATTTTTAACTGAACCAGATTTTTATATCATTGATGAACCTTTTATCGGTTTAGATCCAGTAGCTACGAAAGAGTTTTTAAGTTATTTATATAAAGAAAAAGAACGTGGCGCAGGTATTTTACTTTGTACGCACGTATTAGATACAGCTGAAAGAATTTGTGAGAGATTTTTACTCATTTCACAAGGTACATTAGTCGCAGATGGACATTTAGAATCTATCCAAACGTTAGCAGAAATGCCAGGGAGTTCATTATTAGATTGTTTTGATATAATCGTAAGGCGTGAACAGCATGATTAAACAACAATTTTATAAAAGATTGCGTCATGAACTGGGGCGTAAATGGAAGTCCATACGTTCTATAACTGATTGGACGGTTGCACTATATATTATTATTCCTGCACTTATATTTATAGGGATTTATTATCGTTCACTATGGATGGAAGAATTATCGATGGGAGAGACAGTTTATTTCGGATTAGGTCTACTCGCATTTTATGTGATTACATATTCTAGAGGAGTTCGCTCATTTTTTGAACAAGCGGATAGTTTATTTTTAATTTCTTATCCCGCTCACATGCAAAAGTTAATCCAGTATGGCATGACATATACGTTAATTCGAATAGCGATAACGAATGTAGTGGTAGTAGTTGCTATGTTACCAGTGTTGATGAAAAGTATTGGAGTGACGAAGGTACAAATCGTATTATTTTGGCTATTCTTTACTGCATTTCGATTTATGTTGTCGTTGTTAACGAGATTTATTCATATACGTGTGGGAAAACGATGGCTACTATGGATTGTAAGAAATGTGATATTTTCTATAAGTCTATCTTTTTTTGGATTGAGTCTGTTTCTTATTTATAAAAATCCCTTTTATTCTATACTATGTATCGGTCTAGCAGTTTTATTAATCATCGCATTGATAAAAGAAAAACTAAATTATAAAAATTGCTTTTTTAAAGAAGTTGAGAAAGAGAAAGAAGAAAGTATGCGCTGGACGAGTGGAATTATGCAAGTTGGTGGCCATGCGGCTAAACCAAGTAGTTCGAATAAAAAGCCGTGGATGTTTCCGCGTTCTAAAAAGTTTTTAGGAAAGAAAAAGGATTCTCGTATTGTTGAATCCTTTTTAAAAGAATTTTTCCGTACAAGTAGTGCACGAATATTTTATATTCAAATTGTATGTATAAGTACAGTCAGTATTATCATGAGTCCGAGATGGATTGCAGCTATTATTCTTGTATTTGCTTTAGTTGCAATTTCTCGTTATGCGCGCGATTATTGGAATGAATTTTCGGAAAAAATGTTTCTTCATTTATATTGTGATGAAGGAAAATTACTACTGTTAAGATGGAAGGCAGATCGCTATTTATTACTTCCAGTACTACTTTTGTATGGAATAGTTATACTTTCTCATTTTTATTTATTACCAGCTGTAATTGCCGGGATTCTTTTTATAGTTTGGATTAGTTGGATTGTATTTTTACCATAGAAAAAGAGCCGAAAAATGGCTCTTTTTTTAATCTGCTACACATTGATAAAGAAAATATACTAAAACGAGTATGCTTGCGGCGGAATACATGACATCTAAAGTCATCTGATTGCCTCCTCATTGTTGTTGTACTTATATTGTATGAAATCTTACAATTTCATATTCAAGTGAAAAATATGTGAACGTTAACAAAATTGTAAAGTGCAAAAATTACAATCATTTTGTATAATAGAAGAAACAACCGTTATATAAAATATAATGAGTGAAAGGGAGGGAACATAAATGCCAAATTGGTTTAGAAAAACCTTAGTTGCATTAATTACCGTATTTACATTTGGTTTAGTGACGCCTCCTTCCATATTGCTTGATAATGCCAAAGCTGCGGACAAGCCTACGAGTACAGCTGGGCAACAAAATTTGGAGAGTACGTCCTATACATATGAAGAAACGAATGACAGGTTAACCACCGATACTTTTATTACTTATGCAATGCTAGAAGCAGAGAAGCAGTCGATGCAAAAGTTTGGCACTAAAATTGGTCCAGTAATTGAAGATGAGTTTAAAGATGTAATATTACCGAAAATTGAAGAGGCAATTGCTGAGCTTGCCAATGATGTACCAGAAGATTCGCTGCAATCATTAGCGATTTCTCAAAGACCAGCTGGTGGAAATAACGAAAAGATTTTTCACGTTTATGACACGAAATCAGGAAATGATTTATTACGATTTCATGTAAGAAGAGATCATCCACCGCAAGATGGTTACTATTTTAATTTCCACTATCACCGTTTTGATGATGGGTACTCAGGGCATCATGAGTTAGGAAATATTTATTGGAATACGAATGTACCGCCAAAGTGGCTTTCTTAAAAAGAACAAGAGAAAATCTTGTTCTTTTTTATGCTTATAGAAGGGGAAGACAACTATATTGTTGAATAAAATAGGTTTAGAAAAAAGAAGCAAAGGGAGTATGGGAATGAAAAAGTATATTGTTTTTGACTTTGATAGCACATTAGTAGATTCACAAAATATATTTGTACCAATTTATAATCAGCTTGCTGAAAAGCACGGGTATAAAACGGTAAGAGAAGAAGAAATTGAGTATTTACGTAAATTAACGATGTCAGAGCGATGTAAACAACTCGATGTACCACTGTATAAACTACCAATATTAGCACTAGAATTTTATAAATTGTATCAACCTGCTATAAAAGATCTCGTTTTGTTCCATGGGATGAAGGATGTATTAGATGAACTACATAAAAAAGGCTACGGAATTGCCGTTATATCTTCTAACTCAGAAGAGCATATTCGAGCATTTTTACACAATAATGATATAGAAAATATTCAAGAAGTGTATTGTTCAAAAAATTTGTTTGGGAAAGATAAAATGATAAAGAGGTTTTTAAAATCCAAAAAGATAACAGAGAAAGAAATGTTATACGTTGGTGACGAACAGAGAGACGTAGCAGCGTGTAAAAAGGCTGGGGTGAATGTGATTTGGGTATCTTGGGGGTATGATGTCATTGAAACAGTGAAAAAAGATGCACCAAATTATATGGTTCATACACCGATGGAAATTGTGCAAGTAGTACAAGGGGCATATTCTTAATATGAATACACTTCGAGCAGGTATTCATCATATTGAATTTTGGGTAGCGAATATAGAGGAATCCATTTCTTTTTACGATATGTTGTTTTCCATAATTGGATGGAAAAAGTTAAATGAAGTATCATATAGTACGGGAGAAAGTGAAATATATTTTAAGGAGGTAGACGAGGAAATCGTAAGGACGTTAGGTCCTAGACATATTTGTTACCAAGCTATTAAAAGAGAAGTAGTTGATGAGGTAGCAGAGTTTCTTTCTAGTACGAAAATAAAGATAATACGTGGTCCAATTGAAATGAATCATTATTCGGAAGGTTATTATACAATTGATTTTTACGATCCGAATGGATTTATTATAGAAGTAGCGTATACACCAAATGTAGAAATGTAAGGGGAATATACATGAAAACAATTACAACATGGCAAAACAATATACAAATAATCAAAGATGCAGCAAATATTGAAGAAATTTCTAAAGGTTTCTCACCTGATAAGAAATATATCATTACGAATGCAAATAATGAAAAATATTTATTGCGGACGGGCGATATAAAAGAGTACGAAAGAAAGAAAATAGAGTTTCAAATTTTAAATGAAATGCAAAACCGTAGTGTGCAAGCTCAAAAACCAATTGAGATGGGTTTATTGGAAGAAGAAGATTTATGCTATGGTATTTTTTCATATATAGAAGGAGAAGATGCGAAGAAGCTATTGCCTACGTATTCACCAAAAGAACAATATGCAATTGGTATAGAGGCAGGAAAAGATTTAGCGAAAATGCATACATATGAAGCTCCTAAGGATATACTTCCTTGGTATGAAAGAGCAATGAAAAAACATCAAAAATATGTAGAGGCATATAAAACATGTGGAATAAAAATAAAAAATGATGATAAAATCATTAAGTTTATAGATGAAAATGAAATATATGTAAAGAACCGCCCAAATCGATTTCAACACGATGATTTTCATTTAGAGAATATAATTGTACGTGATGCGAAATATGTAGGTGTAGTTGATTTCAATGGCTACGACTGGGGCGACCCACTTCATGATTTCGTAAAAATTGCACTATTTGCAAGGGATATTAGTATTCCGTATTCAATCGGACAAATAGAAGGATACTTTAATGGGAGAATACCAGAGGAGTTTTGGAGATTATACGCGGTATACGTTGGCATGACAGTTTTCTCATCAGTTGTCTGGTCATTACGAGCAGCACCGCACATGTTAGATGATACGTTAGAACGCCTTACTATCGTTTTAGAGGATCATAAGGACTTTGAGCTATCGAAGCCAATCTGGTTTCAACCAGAAAAGATTGACATGAAATAAAAAAAGGTAGGTGTGATTCACATCTACCTTTTTTATTTACCATTCTTCGTTTTGAAGTAGTTGTAATGCTAACTTTAAATCTACATCTTCTTGTATATGTTCCGGAGTCCACGGGATATGTATATGCGGTTGTATGCCAATTCCGGACATTCCTTCGCCTTTATCTATAATAGAAAGCCGTGAAGTAGGGTAGTAAAGAGCGAATGTATCTGCCCATTCCATTACCGCTAAATTAGAATAATCATTTAAGCCAGCAGTAGGACGACCTATTACTTTTACTTTCAATGATTTTTTTACAACTTCTACAAAAGAATCACCAGAACTTCCGCATGTAACATCTGTTAATATCACTACTCTAGTAGGTGATTTTCTTCCGTGTATTGTTAATGATTGGAGTTCTTTTGGTAATTCAGAAGGATTAAATGTAACGAAACCTTTTTTATAATTCTTTTTTAAATCTTGAATAAATATATCTGTATATATTTTGGAAAGTTCGTCTAAAGAATCATAATCTTCCATTTCGATGTCTTTCATACGTAATTGAAAGTTTCGTTCTGTATGATTTAATTGCATTGTATCTGAAGAATCGAAAAGGGAAATCTCTTTGTCTTCGAATATGTAAGGAAGTAATTTAAAAAATGCATCATCGCTCCCGCCACGATTCAAACGCACATCTATTATTAAGTTTGGAAAAGTATTAAGCTCATCTTTATGTGAGTCTAATAATTTATTAATAGCTTCAGCATTTGTGAAGTCCGTCAAAGTAATTAAAAGTGTATCTTTATTATGCTGTTTAAATGAATAAATAGGCGTGTATTCATTTTGTTTATACTTTTGTAAAGTAATTGTTTGCGTCAATCCATCTTCATCTATAAGTGTACAATTGGATGATTTTAATAAAACATAATCCCATTTTTCGCGTTCATATGAAGTTTCGTTTAAATACTTTTTATATTTTATTAATAGCTCAGGAATTTTCATATGATCTATTGCAAGAATAGACTGTCCTTTTTTCACTCTTACTTCATGTGAAGTGGATGTAATATATAGGCGGTCTTCGTATCTTTTCACTTGGAATCCAACACTGTTAAGAGGTTGATTGTTAGAGTACATTTTGAAAAACATATGATTATCTTTAAAGTCTAGTAAGTAATCCCATACAATTTCAGTAAATTGTACGGGTGTTAGTTCTCCAAGTTTCTCTAGTTTCTCAACTGTCTGTAAATAAGTAACAGGATCGTCCCATCCTTCCTTATCTAAACAGCCTGAATAATCGTGATGAGTAATCGAAACAATTTCTTTAAAAATTTCTGTGTACACAGCTTTTCCTCCTGATAATTTAATTAGCTGAATAATAGAATTCTGTATCTTTTACGTATTATCCTTTTTTGAGATGGATAATTTAAAGGGAAATAGAGGGATGTGTTATCATCCCTCTATTAAAAATTTATTTAATTTTCTTAAATGCAAGTGGCTGCGTACTTAACATAGTTGGCACATGTAACTGAAGAGATGGGAATTCACCATTCACATTCATTTCATAAGCGAATAATAAATTCATTTTCATTTGGAATAAGTCAACTTTAGCAGAGAAGATGTCGTAATGATGATGCGCTAATTGAATATCCATCTCCATAAATTGTACATATAACGAATCATCTCGTTTGTATACTTGTAATGTCCCATAAGCAGGATGTTCAAAAGTACCAGTATAATCTTCTACCTTGTGAGAAGGTGTAGTTCCTTGAATTTGTTCAGGAAGTGATTCAGTCGCTTCTTTCATCATTTCCTTCATTTTTTCAGTATCTTCTACGGCACGTTTATGCCAATCAATGGATTCTAATTCAAGTAGTTCGTCATAAATTTGATTAGCGAGATAAGTAGGAAGTAATGTACCTCCAGCATTCGTTAATATAACAAGACCCACATTTTCATTTGGCATGAATGAAACAAGCGCTGAAAATCCATCAATATTACCGCCATGATGAATCACCTTTTTACCACGATAAGCGCTTATAAACCAACCAAGACCGTAACTATTTAATGGAGATTCAGGAAGTGATAAAACTGGTTGATCTGGAATGGAATTATGTGGTGTAAACAATTGTTGTAATAATTCAGGAGAGATTAGCTCGTGATCTCCAAATTTCCCTTTGTTTAAGTGAAGAAGTACCCAATTTGCCATATCTTTAATTGTAGAATTAATACACCCAGCAGCGCCAACTGTATCGATGTTACGGAATGGAACTTCTTTAATTTCACCTTCCTTTTCAACGTAAGGTAAAGCGTAATCATCTGTAGTTTGTGAATCTGTAACAGAGAAGTTTGTTTGATCCATATTTAAAGGATCTAAAATATGCTCTGTAACGTATTGTTCCCACGTTTGATTCGTAATGTTTTCTACAATATAACTCATTGTTGCATACATTAAGTTGTTATAAAGGAATGCTGTACGGAACGGAGCATCAAGTGATAAATGTTTAATTTTTTCTACTAAATCTTTTCGAGTTAAAGAAGAGCTGTACCAAAGAGCATCATGACGACTTACCCCAGTGCGATGAGAAGCTAAGTCTCGTCCTGTAACTTGTGAGCTAGCAAGTAGTTCAGATAAAGAGAAGTTAGGTATATAAGTCTGGACAGGACTATCCCAATTAAATTTTTGTTGCTGTGCTAATAAACTTAATGAAAGAGTGCCAAAAGCTTTCGTTGAGGAACCAATTGCGAACCGAGTATTCGGTGTAACAGCCTCTTTTGTCTCTATATTACGATAGCCGAAACCTTCTGAAATAATAACTTCACCGTCTTTTATAATAGCTACAGCAGCACCAGGAACATGTAAATCCTTCATCATTTTTTCAACCGTTGTTTGTAAAGAAGTCATAACAGGAGTTTCAATTTTAGACATACTTCTAACCTCCAAATATAAATTTTGTTCTACCGCACTATACTTTCGGTAATAGAAAATAAAAACCTTTTTAAATATGGAAAGTTAATAATTTTGTAAGAATGAATGAAATTATTATTTATTTAGAATTTTATTTTTATTATAATTAATTTAAATTAAGATTTAGAAGAGATGGTGAAGAAGTGTGCTAACAATAAAGAGAGTGCTTTGCGATAATAAAAAAAATCCGATAGGTATGGATTCAAAAGTTGTGAAAACGAGTTGGCAGCTTGAGTCGAGGAACCGAAATGTAAAACAAATTGCTTATCAATTGCAGGTTGCGAAGGATAGAGATTTTGAGATTATAATGTTTGATTCGCAAAAAGTAGAAACAGATCAAAGTATACATGTACCAGTCAATTCATTTTCATATAAAGCAGAGACGCGTTATTTTTACCGGGTAAAGGTATGGGATAATTACGGAGAAGAATCATCTTGGTCTAAAGTTGCATTTTGGGAGACTGGATTACAAGGGCAAGATAACTGGAGCGGAAATTGGATTGCTGCGAAAAAAGAGTGCACGCAAGTTATGTCCTTTAAAAAAAGATTTTCTATTAAAAAATTAGTTAAAAAAGCACGTTTATATATTACTAGTTTAGGATTATACAAGGCTTCTATAAATGGAGAACGTATTGGAGATTGCTATTTTACTCCCGGATGGACAAGTTATGATAAAAGGGTATTGTATCAAACATATGATATAACGCATGTATTAAAAATTGGGCAAAATGATATTTCTGTACTGGTAGGTAATGGCTGGTATAAGGGGCCGATTACCGTGCATCATGTACGTAATTATTATGGGAAAAGACGAGCAATAATTGCTCAATTACATATAACCTATGAAGATGGAACGAAAGAAAAAATTGTAACGGATGAAACATGGAAGGTAACTTCAAGCCCAATTTTGTACTCAGAAATTTATGAAGGAGAAGTTTATGATGCTAGGCTAGAAGAAAGTGAACAAGTGCTAGAAGATGTTGAAATAATTGAGCATTCCAAACAAATAATTGTTTCGCAAAAAAATGAATCAATTCGTAAAATGTTAATTATAAAACCTATCTCTATTTCAAAACTACCAAATCATGAATGGCTTATTGATATGGGGCAAAATATGGTGGGTTGGGTTCAATTTATAGTCCGTCATGTTTATAGTGGCCAAAAGATAGAATTGAATCACGCTGAAATATTGGATAAAGACGGTAGTTTTTACGCTGGAAATCTCCGCAAGGCAAAACAAAAAATAGTGTATATAGCAAAAGGAGAAGAGGAGGAAACGTTTGAACCTCATTTTACATATCAAGGCTTTAGGTATGTGAAGGTAAGTGGATTAACCCAGCCGCCTCAAATAGCAGATTTCGAAGGGATTGTATTGCATACAGATATGGAAAAAGCGACTGGATTTGAAACGTCTAATCCATTAATCAATCAACTTCATCAAAATGTGGAATGGTCTCAAAGAGGGAACTTTTTTGATGTGCCAACCGATTGTCCGCAGCGAGATGATCGACTTGGATGGACAGGAGATGCACAAATGTTCATTGGAACAGCTGCGCAAATTATGAATGTACAATTGTTCTTTAAAAAGTGGCTCCAAGATTTATCATTAGACCAAAATAAAAACGGAGCTGTGCCTTTAGTTATTCCAGATGCTTTTGGGAAAAGAGAGGATTTTGATTTACATACTTCTGGTGGTTGGGGCGATGCAGCAATTATATGTCCATGGGTTCATTATTTGCATTACGGAGATGTATCAATTTTAAAAGAACAATATGACAGTATGAAGAAGTATATAGATTACATACGTTCACAAGGTGAGAACGAGTATTTATGGCATACAGGCTATCATTTAGGGGATTGGCTTGCATTAGATACGAAACCCGATGTATATGAAGGCGGAACAGATAAGTATTTTATTGCGACGGCTTTTTATGCATATTCAACATCGCTTGTACAAAAAATTGCTGAGATTTTAGGTGAAAAAACAGATGCTACGTTTTATAAAGAATTACATGGAAATATTGTTCAAGCGTTTCAAAATGAATTCGTTACACCAAATGGTAGGTTAATTTCGAATACACAAACAGCCCACATACTAGTACTTCTTTTTGAACTAGTGAAAGATAATGTGAAGGAGAAAGTATTTAATCGCTTAATTGAGCTTTTAAAAGAAAGTAAAAATCATTTAACAACTGGTTTTATAGGAACACCGTATTTAAATTTAATATTAAGCAAGTTTAACCGTCATGACCTTGCTTGTAAGCTTCTATTTCATGAAGATTATCCATCATGGTTATATCAAGTGAAACAAGGTGCCACAACGATTTGGGAACATTGGGATGGCATGAAAGAGGATGGAACACTTTGGAATGATAGTATGAATTCGTACAATCATTACGCATATGGCTCTATCGTTGAATGGATATACCGATATATTGTTGGATTAGAAGTGGATGAAGCTAAACCTGCATATAAACATTTTTATGTACAACCACATTTTGATTCGAATTTAGAATGGGTTAAAGTAAAACGTGAAACAGTTTATGGAGAAATTAAGATTGAGTGGCGTTTAGAAAAGGAACAAGCCTTTTTACATATTTCTATACCACCTAATACGAGTGCTACATTAAGGATGGACGAAACAAGTTGGAAATCGGAACATAACATTGAAAGGGCTTTAGGATCAGGGGATTATACATTTACATTTTTTAAAAATATATTGAAGTAGAATTCTGTTTATATAGAAATATTTTTTATTGATTTGGATTATTAAATTCACTGTTTTTCATGTTATGATAAATTCCATATAAGATTGAAAGAAGGGTTTACTACATATGAAACATGCTGAATATGAATACTTAAATTTATGCCGCCATGTAATGGAGCATGGTACGAAGAAAGAAGATCGTACAGGGACAGGCACTGTATCTGTATTTGGATATCAAATGCGTTTTGATCTAAGTAAAGGTTTTCCTTTATTAACGACAAAGAGAGTGCCGTTTCGCCTTGTAGCAAGTGAGCTGCTTTGGTTTATGAAAGGTGATACAAATATTCGCTATTTATTGCAGCATAATAATAACATTTGGAATGAATGGGCATTTAAGAGCTGGGTAGAAAGCGATGAGTATACTGGTCCTGATATGACTGATTTCGGTCTTCGCTCACAACAAGATGAGGAATTTAAAGTACAGTACGATGAGCAAATGGAATTGTTTAAAAAGAACGTTTTAGAAGATGATGATTTCTCAAATAAATATGGTTATTTAGGAGACGTATACGGTAAGCAGTGGCGTGCTTGGAAAACGACAGCTGGTGAGACGCTTGATCAATTAAAAGATGTAATTGAAATGATTAAAAAAACACCAGACTCACGTCGCCTCATTGTATCTGCTTGGAATCCTGAAGATGTACCAAGTATGGCATTACCACCTTGTCATACGCTATTCCAGTTTTATGTAGCAGACGGTAAACTATCTTGTCAGCTATATCAAAGAAGTGGGGATATATTCCTTGGAATACCATTTAACATTGCAAGTTACTCCCTACTAACACATTTAATTGCACATGAATGCGGACTTGAAGTTGGAGAATTTGTTCATACAATTGGAGATGCACACATTTATACGAATCATTTTGAGCAAGTAGAAAAGCAATTGGCACGTGAACCGCGTCCGTTCCCGAAACTTACATTAAATCCAGATGTGAAATCTGTGTTTGATTTTGAAATGGAAGATTTAACGATTGAAGGATATGATCCACACCCAGCAATTAAAGCACCGGTTGCAGTATAATTGTAGAGGAGATGAAAAGATGATTGTTTCATTTATGGTTGCAATGGACGAGAATAGAGTAATTGGTAAAGATAATAATTTACCTTGGCGTTTACCGAGTGAATTACAATATGTAAAGAAAACAACAATGGGTCATTCGCTTATTATGGGAAGAAAAAACTATGAAGCGATTGGTAGACCACTGCCTGGAAGACGTAATATCATTGTAACTCGTAATGAAGGGTATCATGTTGAAGGCTGTGAAGTAGCACATTCTGTAGAAGAAGTGTTTGAACTATGCAAAAATGAAGAGGAAATTTTTATTTTTGGCGGAGCGCAAATTTATGATCTCTTTTTACCTTACGTAGACAAGTTATATATTACAAAAATCCATCATGCATTTGAAGGAGATACATTCTTCCCAGAAATGGATATGACAAATTGGAAAGAAATTTTTGTTGAAAAAGGTTTAACGGATGAAAAAAATCCGTATATGTACTATTATCATGTATATGAAAAGCGACAATAATAATAGAGGTTGATGTGAATATTCGCATCAATCTTTTTATTTGTATCCATCAATATAGGTTTATAGATGAGATTCGATAGTGCTATAATGAATGGTAGCATGTAAAAATGCTAAAATTTTCTAAAGTATTTGTGTAGAAAGAGGAGGAGAATCGATTGAGAAAGATATGGGGGATTCTTTTTCTTTGCTTAACATTCATGTTAGTTGGATGTGGTAAAGAAGAAAAACCACAAGAAGCGTTTGATACATATGCAAAATCATGGAATAAACAAAAATTTGCAGAAATGTATGATCAATTATCAGAAAAGGCAAAAAAAGATATTTCAAAGAAAGAATTCACTGAGAAATATGAAAAAATTTATGCTGGCATTGAAGTGAAAGATTTAAAAGTAGAAACAGGGGAAGTAAAAGAAGATAAAAAAGATGAAGGTCCTGTTCCTTTTAAAGTAAGCATGGATACAGTGGGTGGAAAAATCACTTTTGGCCATGAAGCAAAAATGGTGAAAGAAAAAGATGGAGATAAAGAATCTTGGAAAGTAGATTGGACTCCTGATTTTATATTCCCAGGTATGACGAAAGATAGTAAAGTGCGTATGCAAACGACACAACCGAAGCGCGGAGAAATATATGACCGTAACGGTAAATATCTTGCGGTAAATGGTAAAGCCTCTGAAATCGGAATGATTCCTGAACAGTTAGGGGATGCTGCTCCGCAAACGAAAGAAACGGTAGCGAAGTTGCTAAATATGTCTGTAGAAGAAATTGATCAAAAACTAGCAGCTAAATGGGTAAAACCAAATTACCTTGTACCAATGGGAATATTGCCTGAAGGAGCAACACAAAATATGTACATAGATTTACCGGGTATTGCAACAAAACCAGTAAATGTTCGTACATATCCGTTAGGGGAAGCTGCAGCACATCTTACTGGTTATATTGGAAAAGTGAATGCTGAAGATTTAAAAACGCTACAAAAGAAAGGCTATCAAGCAGATGATCCAGTAGGTAAAGCTGGTTTAGAGCAAGTACTGGAAGAAAAGCTACGCGGTAAAAAAGGTGGTCGTGTCTTCGTAGAAGATGCACAAGGAAAAGAAATTAAAAATTTAGCAAAAACAGATGCTGTTGATGGAGAAAATGTAACTTTAACGATTGATAGTGCTGTTCAAGAAAAAACTTATAATGAAATGAAAGGCGAGGCGGGTTCAAGTGCGGCAATTAATCCGAAAAGTGGAGAAACACTTGCACTTGTAAGTAGCCCAGCATATGATCCCAACATAATTGCAAGAGGTACATCAAAAGCACAACGTGAAGCGTGGAATAATGATCCGAAAAAACCGATGACGAATCGATTTACACAATTATCAGTTCCAGGATCTGTATTTAAGCCGATTACAGCTGCAATCGGTCTTGAAACGAAAACAATTGATCCAAAAGAAGAGTTGAAAATTGAAGGATTAAAATGGACAAAAGATTCTTCTTGGGGTAATTATTATGTAACGCGTGTAAAAGATGCAAATCCGATTGATTTTGATAAGGCGATGAAATACTCGGATAATATTTATTTCGCACAAGAAGCTTTGAAAATCGGGAAAGATAAATTTATGAGTGAAGCGAAAAAGTTCGGATTCGATGAGAAATTACCAATTGAATATGGATTCCCAGCTTCTAAAATCGCAAATGATGGTATTAAAAATGATATTCAAATGGCAGACACAGGTTATGGACAAGGGCAAGTATTAATGACTCCAATCCATCTAGCATTAACGTACGCACCAATTGTTAATGATGGAAATATACCTTCTCCATATATTATTAAAACAGATAAGCAACCAAAAGTTTGGAAAGAGAATGTAATTTCAAAAGGCAATCAGGATATATTAAAAACTGCTATGACGAAAGTAATTAATGATCCAGATGGTACTGGGAAAATTGCTAAGATTGATGGAATGACTCTTGCTGGAAAAACAGGTACAGCCGAATTAAAAGTATCAAAAGAGGCCGAAGGAAAAGAACTAGGCTGGTTCGCTGCATTTGATTTAAATTCACCAGATATGGTCATTACGATGATGATTGAAGATGTAAAAGGTAGAGGCGGAAGTAACATTCCTGCTGAAAAAGTGAAACATGTTTTTCAAAAATAGAAATTGAGGAAAACTATCTCCATGAAATGTGGAGGTAGTTTTTTTGTTTTACGAAAAATGTATTGAAGATATTAATTTATTAACTTACGAAAAAAAAGTAGCTATTTTTTATTGACATTAATTATGACTTTTTGTATTATACTTACATAAGGTAAGTTATTTACTTCCGAATTATAAATCTCAAATTAAAGATAAAATGTATAAAAGGGAGAGAATACAATGACAAAAGTACTATTTATTACAGCAAATCCAAATTCAGCAGAAGGTTCTTTCGGAATGGCAGTAGGGGAAGCTTTCATCGAAGCTTACAAAAATGAACATCCACAAGATGAAGTGGTAACAATTGATTTATTCAACACTACAGTACCAGCAATTGATGCAGATGTATTTGCTGCTTGGGGTAAATTTGCAGCAGGTGAAGGATTTGAAACTTTAACTGAAGTTCAACAACAAAAAGTAGCAGCAATGAACACAAACTTAGAAACATTTATGCATGCAGATCGTTATGTATTCGTAACTCCAATGTGGAACTTTAGCTATCCACCAGTAGTAAAAGCATACTTAGATAACTTAGCAATCGCAGGTAAAACATTCAAGTATACTGAAAATGGTCCAGTTGGCTTATTAGAAGGCAAAAAAGCACTTCACATTCAAGCGACAGGTGGCGTTTATTCTGAAGGAGCATACGCAGCTGTAGACTTCGGCCGCAATCACTTAAAAACAGTATTAGGATTCATCGGTGTAAATGATACTGAATATATTGCAGTTGAAGGTATGAATGCCAACCCTGAAAAAGCACCAGAAATTAAAGAAGCAGCAATTGCTAATGCTCGTGAATTAGCAAAACGTTTCTAATATAGAATACTTAAAAATGTCCAAGCACTTGTTGTTTGGACATTTTTTCTTCTTTTTCCTTCGTTTGTCTAGTATAATGAAGGTCGGAATGATAATAGGTGGGGGTTCTGTATGATTCAAACGTTTTTTAAAATCTTTTATTTAATTTTAATCGTAATTGCGATTACACCGAGAATGTGGCGTCTGAAAAGACAAGTAACTAAGATGTCGCCACAAGAAAAAGATAATGTTGTGTATAAAACGACAAATTGGTTTGGTAAGAAAATGGTACGTGTAGCTGGTGGGGCAGTTGAAGTAAAGGGACTGGAAAATGTTCCAAAAGATAAGCCGGTACTAGTTGTAAGTAATCATCAGAGTAATATGGATATTCCTGTTTTACTAGGTTACTTAAATAAACCAATTGGATTCGTTTCAAAAGCAGAGATTAAGAAGTTTCCAGTTGTACCAACCTGGATGGAACTTATGAATTGTGTATTTATGAATCGTAATGATCGTCGTCAATCACTTCAAGCGATTAAAGATGGTATTGAGCTGTTAAAGAATGGACATTCTATCGTAATCTTCCCAGAAGGGACGAGAAGTAAGGGTGGCGAAATTGGAGAGTTTAAGGCTGGGAGTTTTCACCTTGCAGTAAAATCTGGTGTAGCAATCTTACCTGTAACATTAGATGGGACGTATAAAATGTTTGAAGCAAATGGAAACCGCATGAAACGAGCTCATGCAACTGTAACAATTTCTAAGCCGATTACACCTGAAGAGTATGCGAATATGGATATTAAAGAGTTAACGAAGCATACACAGGATGTTATCGCATCACAATTACATAAGCAATAAAAAAGGTTTCAGCTTATATAAGCTGAAACCTTTTTTTATGCTGTAGGTAAGACATAAAAGAGTACGCAGAAAAACATCATTGCACTACCACCTAAAACGAAAAGATGCCAAATGGCATGATTGAAAGGCAACTTTTCCCAAAGAAAGAATATAGCCCCTACAGAATATAAAATTCCGCCCGCTAAAAGTAGTGAAAAACCATGTCCAGTTAGATTTTCATAAAGTGGTTTAATAGCAACGATTATAAGCCATCCCATAATGATATAACATAACGTTGATGCTTTAATAAAGCGACGTACAAAGAAAATTTTGAAGATGATACCCCCGATTGCTAGTGTCCATATAATAGCGAGTAACGTCCAGCCTAATGGTCCACGAAGCGTAATCAGTAAAAAAGGAGTATATGTGCCAGCGATTAATAAATAAATGGCTGAGTGATCTAGTATAGTAAATAATTTTTCTACTTTTGGATGGTGAATGCTATGTAACAATGTCGAAAACAAGTACAGTAAGAACATGCTTACACCATAAACCGTAAATGCAACTACAGCAGATGCGGTACCATGCTTAGAGGCATGAATAATCAATATGATTAAGGCAGGGATGCTTAAAATGGCACCGATACCATGTGTAATTGCATTTGCAATTTCTTCTTTCACAAAATGTGTCATTCGTGTCATTTTTTCAGTCATAATGCAAATCCTTTCTACTATCATAAAATAATATGTCGTTTCCCTTACCATATCATACACAAGGGCAATAGAAAATGAAATTTGTATAATTGATTATATTTTTGAATTTTTTTGACAAAAGGCAATGGATTTGTTGACGTTTTCAAACTTTTTTGACAAAATAAAATTATGCAATAGTAGGACAAGGAATCTACTAATAAAGGGGATGGAGAAATGTTTTCAAATATTGGCTTTCCAGGATTAATTTTAATTTTAGTAGCTGTACTCATATTGTTTGGGCCGAAAAAATTGCCGGAAATAGGAAAGGCTTTAGGGGAAACGTTAAAAGAATTCAAAAAATCAACGAAAGAATTGACTGATGATGCATTTCAAGAGAAGGAAAAGAAAGAAAAAATGTAATGAATTTTCTTCGAAATGGATAAATAAAGTGTGGTGAACGAGATGGAAGATCGGGAAATGAGCGTAGTAGAACATATTGTTGAGCTTCGCAAACGAGTAATATATACAGTGCTATCCTTTGTACTATTTTTAATTATCGGATTTACATTTACGAAGGATATTTATTTTTGGCTTGTAAAAGACTTACCAATGAAATTAACTGTTCTCGGTCCAAGTGATGTATTGTGGATTTTTTTCTCGATTGCTACAGTATTTGCTATCGTTTGTACAATTCCTTTTGCTGCTATACAAATTTGGTTATTTGTAAAACCGGGTTTACATCCAAATGAACAAAAAATGACAGTCATGTATATACCGGTATTGTCTATATTATTTATTGCAGGTTTATGTTTTGGATATTTCGTTGTAATGCCGTTTTTATTTCATTTTTTAACTACGATAGGTAATGAAATGTTTAATACAATGTTTACGACAGAAAAGTATTTTCATTTTGTTCTTAATTTAACAGTTCCATTTGCTGTAATTTTTGAATTGCCTGTAGTTGTCATGTTTTTAACGAGTATTGGACTATTGACGGCGGAATTTCTAATGAAAATAAGAAGGTACGCTTACGTAGCATTGATTATCATTGCATCATGTATATCACCGCCTGATTTTTTATCACATAGTTTAGTAGCGGTACCGCTTATTTGTATTTATGAAATTAGTATCGTTTTATCAAAGATTGTTAGTAAGCGAAAAAAGAAAAGAGATGAAGAAATACAGTCGAAAAGTGCCTCGTTATAAAGGCACTTTTTTTATTTAGTTGTTATACTATAGCTATAAACGTATACAATATAAAGAAGAAAAAAATTATAGAATCTCCAAAATTTAGACAAACTTTGCGCTTTACTAAGTTTATACTAAAATCAGTAAGCGATATACGGATAACGAGATTCCTGTCTTATCGGATATGTAGGACGGAGGATGGATTAGGTGGAGATGAATAGAGTATAAATCTTCTAACCAAAAGGACTACAGGGATTGACTAAGAGTACTTTTGTATTCATAGAAGTCTCCACTTTAAACAACGTGTTACAGCGTAAAGTTGAGGAAGTTCAAAAATCCAATGAAAAAGAGGATTGATATTGTGATTACGAAAAGTTTTTATTTCACTCATTCAACAGGGGATTGTATTAAAATATTCGAAATCCCTGTCCTACAGGCACAGCATCCATTATCGTTTCTAATTCAGTCTCGTCTTCAATTATTTATTGCAAAAATTCAAAAACAAAAGCACCCAAGATTTTCGTATTCTTTCCGTGAATATTTGCAAAATTGTTTGAAGTGGAATGATTATTTAAATGTATATAAAACAAATACCCTTGAAAAAAATGCATGATACGGAGTATGGACAGGGTTAGTAAACTCTGTCTTTTTCATTTTAGGTATAAAAATATAATTAATTTGGTGAAATTTGTTCGAAATTGTTGAAAGCACAGGGAATGCTAGTATAATAACAAGGAGAGCGTATTGGAAAGGGAAGAATATAATATGCAAAAAATTAAAATTGTAACAGATTCAACTGCAGATTTATCACAAGAGGTAATTGATAAGTATGGCATTCATGTGCTACCATTATCAATCTCTGTAAATGGACAAACATATTTAGATCGTGTTGATTTACAACCTGATGAATTTATTGAAGAAATGATCAAATCAGAGGAATTACCAAAAACATCACAACCGGCAATGGGTACATTTGTAGAAATGTATGACAAGTTAGGTGAAGATGGAAGTGAAGTACTTTCCATTCATATGACAAGTGGAATGAGTGGTACTGTGGCAACTGCCAATAGTGCTGCATCAATGACCGATACAAAAGTAACAGTTGTTGATTCTCAATTTATTACACATGCTTTAGCATATCAAGTAATAGAAGCTGCGAAAATGGCAAATGAAGGACGCTCACTAGAAGAAATTTTAAAACGTGTAGATGAAGTGAGAAAGAATACTCGTTTATATGTAGTAGTAGATACATTAGAAAACTTAGTGAAGGGTGGGCGTATCGGTAAAGGAAAAGCGTTTATCGGTTCGCTACTTAATATAAAACCAATTGCTAGCCTTGAAGATGGTGTTTATAACCCTGTAACGAAAGTGCGTAGCCAAGGTCAAATTGTAAAAACATTAGCTAAGTTATTTGAGGAAGATACAGCTGGAAAAGTTGTAAAAGCTGTAGCAATTCCACATGCAAAAGCAATTCCTTTAGCTGAAAATGTAAAAGCGGCTGTTGAAAAAGTAAGTGGATTTGCTCAATCAGAAATTTTCTTTACAACGCCTATTATTAGTACTCATACAGGCCCGGGTGCAATCGGATTTATGTATTTAGCAGAGTAATAAAAAAGCTACTTGAAATATATTTTCAAGTAGCTTTTTTATGTGAATAGAAAGTAAGAAATAAGAAGCGTTATACAGGCACTCCCGCTAATGATATAGCGAGTCTGTAAATATTCATTCATAGAAAACACCCACTGATTAAAGTTTCACTTTATGATTTTCTATAGTATATGTTAGATATAGAAAATAAGTAGTTACGTTATACGTGTAATGTTTCAATTTTTTCATTTACTTGCTTACCGTTTGTTGCACTATTATAAGTAAAAGTTTGGCCTAAAAAGAGTACATGCAGTTGTTCCCACGGTAACATACGTAAATTCCAATTATTTCGAAGCCTTGTTACTGCCTCGCGGGGTGTTTCATCAGCGAGGGCAAAAGCTCCGTAATGCATCGGTATAAAGTGTGTAGCGTTTAAATCTAAATAAGCTTGCACTGCCTCTTCAGGTGAAACATGAGATACTTTCATAAACCATTCTGGTTCATAAGCGCCAATTGGCATAAGGGCAATATCAATTGAAAAGCGTTTGCCAATTTCTTTGAAACCTTGGAAGTAACCACTGTCACCACAAAAATAAATGGTTTCTTTCGTTGTTTCATTATTAATAATCCATCCACCCCAGTGAGATGTATTCATATCAAATAATGATCTTCTCGTCCAGTGCTGAGCAGGTACGAAGTGAAAGGAAACATCATTAATGATTGTATTTTCCCACCAATTATATTCTTCTACATGAGTAAATTTTTTGCGAGTAAATAATTTTTTCAGTCCAATAGGTACAAGGTATAAAACATCATCATCTAGCTGGCGAAGCGTTGAAAAATCTAAATGATCATAATGACCGTGCGAAATGAGGACAATATCAATTTTAGGTAGTTCTTGTATTGAAAGACCAGGTTCAGTAAGTCTTGGAACTAATTTTAATTTAGTAGCCCATACTGGATCTGTTAATATATTTAGCCCATTCGTTTGAATAAGGAATGAGGAATGACCAATCCAAGTTACAGTCGTCTTTTCAAAGTTGTTTTGTAGGAATTTACTTTGTTTAACAGGTGATTGTTCTACTAAAAAAGAAAAATCCTTTTTATTTTGTTTTCGTTCTTTTCGCCAACGTATAAAGGAACGAATTGATTTTTTTGTGCTCACATTATCCATGTTTTCATAACGTTTTGTCATGAACATCACCTCATTTAAAATCGTTGTAATTGTATTGTACCGAAATGTTGTTAAGGAATACAGTGTATAACATGGATGAATGTTTAAGGAATTGTTAAAAAATAGGGGGATGCGTTTACAAAAGTAACAATAAAATTAGTTTTGCACCTTTTATTTAGAGAAATAATAGTAAAAAAATATATTTTGTCTAGTAATTCGCTTGAAATTAAGAAGTAACATACATAAATTCGTACGATTTCGTGAACAAATGTAGTAAACAATTTTCTCGTAGTGTTAACTTTTGTTATGATAAACATAACCTATTTAAATTTAGGATAGAGAAAAGAGGTTTATAAATGAAGCGTTATCAAAAAATAATTGGTCTTATGGTTGTATTTTGTCTCTTTGTACTTGCTGGATGTAGTGGATCAGGTTCAAAGCTTCGTAAACCATTAAATTGGGATTTAGAAACGTTCCAATTTACAAATCAAGATGGAAAGCCATTTGGTACAAAAGATTTAAAAGGGAAAGTTTGGGTTGCAGATTTTATGTTCACAAATTGCCAAACAGTTTGTCCGCCAATGACTGCTAATATGGCAAAACTGCAAAAGATGGCAAAAGAAGAGAAATTAGACGTTCAGTTTGTTTCGTTTAGTGTAGATCCAGACCTTGATAAGCCTGAGAATCTGAAGGCTTTCATTCAAAAGTTTACAGAGGATACTAGTAACTGGAATTTATTAACGGGTTATTCGTTAGAAGATATTACAAAGTTTTCAAAAGATAATTTCCAATCACTTGTAGATAAACCGGAAAATGGTCAAGTTATGCATGGTACATCATTTTATTTAATTGATCAAAACGGAAAAGTAATGAAAAAGTATAATGGTATTAGTAATACACCGTACGAAGACATTATACGTGATATGAAGCGATTAGCGGATTAAAAAGAAGGGTGCACAGCACCCTTCTTTTTTTACATTAGTCGATGGATAAAATGTCATGTTGTTGCGGAAGTTTTGGTGCCCGAATTTCTAACACGCCGTTTTGATACGAAGCTTTCGCTGCTTTTTTATTAATTGAGTACGGTAATTTAATCAATCTTGATGCTTCTGAAATGGAACGTTCTCGGCGATAATAGTTATGAGATGTTTCTTCATCTGCTTCTTCTAGTATCTCTTCTTTTACAGAGACCTTTAAGTATTCAGTTTGTATTTCAATTTGAATTTGTTCTTTTTGGATACCCGGCAGTTCAGCTGTAACTACAAGCTCTTCACCAACTTCATATAAATCTACAGGGAATGTTAATAAACGGTTTCCTTTTTGGAAAAAATGATTTAAATCAGCGATTACATTGCGAAGTGGTGTTTGCTCAAAGAAATCATCAATTTGTTTTAAATAATTGCGAACCGGTGGGCGAGAAGAGTCTTTTTTTTCTTCACTCATGGAATTCCCTCCTAGAAATCAATTTGCAATATCATATGACAAAAGCGGAGAAAGGTGATTGCCTAGTTTTCATGTTTTCATAAAAAATTGTTAAAAATGTGAAATGGAGTGATTTTTTTATAGTTTTTGGTCGCCATATTCAATTGATTATGCTAGTATAAATAGGGTTGATATAGTAGTATATAGACAGAATGAAAACTGAAAGAGGGTAAGAAGTATGTGTGGTTTTGTAGGATGTTTATGTGAAAACCCTAGAGAGTTTTCAGAAACAGAAAAACATCAATTTGAAAATATGAACACGATGATTTTCCACCGCGGTCCAGATGACGAAGGATATTTTCGTGATGAACATGTACAATTTGGCTTCCGCCGTTTAAGCATCATTGACTTAGAGGCAGGACATCAGCCGCTAACTTATGAAAATGATCGATATGTAATTATTTTTAATGGTGAAATTTACAACTATGTAGAATTACGTGAAATGTTACTTGAAAAAGGTGCAACGTTTGCAACACAATCTGATACAGAAGTTATCATTGCATTGTATGCACATATGAAAGAAAAATGTGTAGACTATCTTCGTGGTATGTTTGCATTTATGATTTGGGATCGTGAAGAGAAGAAACTTTTCGGTGCACGTGACCACTTCGGTATTAAACCTTTATACATCGCACAACAAGGTGATACTACATTCTTCGCATCTGAGAAGAAAAGTATTATGCATGTGATGGAAGATAAAGGCGTTAATCCAACGTCACTACAACATTACTTTACGTACCAATATGGTCCAGAGCCAGAAACATTAACAATTGATGTTAATAAAATCGAGCCTGGTCATTATTTCGTAAAAGAAGTCGGTAAAGAGATGGAAATCCATCGCTACTGGAAACCTTATTTCAATGCTTCAAGCGCAACGAAAGAGGAGCATATCCAAGCAATTCGTGATGTGTTATATGATTCAGTAAAAGTGCATATGCGCAGTGATGTACCAGTAGGTTCATTCTTATCTGGTGGTATCGATTCATCTATTATCGCTTCTATCGCAAGAGAAATGAATCCAAATCTTTTAACATTCTCTATTGGTTTTGAACAACGTGGTTTCAGTGAAGTTGATGTTGCCAAAGAAACTGCTGAGAAATTAGGCGTTAAAAACCATAACGTATTCATTTCAGCGAAAGAGTTTATGGATGAGTTCCCAAAAATCATTTGGCATATGGATGATCCTTTAGCAGATCCAGCAGCTGTACCATTGTACTTTGTGGCAAAAGAAGCACGTAAGCATGTAACAGTTGTTCTTTCAGGTGAAGGTGCAGACGAGCTATTTGGTGGTTATAACATTTATCGTGAGCCAAACTCACTAAAAATGTTCTCTTACATTCCTAGCCCAGGTAAGAGCGTTCTAAAAGCATTAAGTGGTGCTCTTAAAGAAGGATTTAAAGGAAAGAGCTTCTTAGAGCGTGGATGTACGCCAATTGAAGAGCGTTACTATGGAAACGCGAAAATCTTCCGTGAAGAAGAGAAAGCTGAATTAATGAAGTATTACGATGAAAGTGTTAACTATATGGATATCACGAAACCATTGTATAACGAAATTAAAGATTATGATGATGTAAGTAAAATGCAGTACATTGACATGTTCACATGGTTACGCGGTGACATTTTATTAAAAGCTGATAAAATGACAATGGCAAACTCATTAGAACTTCGTGTACCGTTCTTAGATAAAGAAGTATTTGATGTTGCATCTAAAATCCCAACTGAATTAAAGATTGCTAACGGAACTACGAAAGCTATTTTACGTGAAGCAGCACGCGGAATTGTTCCAGATCACGTATTAGATCGTAAAAAACTTGGATTCCCAGTACCAATTCGTCATTGGTTAAAAGACGAAATGCATGATTGGGCTATCAATATTATAAACGAGAGTAAAACAGAGCATTTAATCGACAAACAGTACGTATTAAACTTACTGGAAGCACATTGTGCAGATAAAGGCGATTATAGCCGTAAAATTTGGACTGTACTTGCGTTTATGGTATGGCATCAAATTTATGTTGAGCATAAATACGATACGAATAAGTTCCACGAAGAAACGAAACGTGCGTATAGCTTAGTTTAATTAGAAAAACCTTAAGATCGCATATGATCTTAAGGTTTTTTTCATAAATAGAACGAACTATTGATACAATAATAGTAAAAGGATGGACAACATATGATTATGTTTGAAAAAGTAAATGTAGAAAATGAAAACGTTGTGAAAGAAATGTTTCGCTCACATAGTTTAAGTGAGAATCAGGTACAGTATTGTGTGAAAGTTGATGATACATATATTGGTGTAATAGATTATCGTGTTCAAGAGGAGAGTGCGGTTTTATCTCAGTTAATTATTCACTTTGATTATCAAAGTTATGGTTATGGAACAAATACGTATTTTACATTTGAAACGATGATGAAAGAAAGAAATGTGAAAGAGATAAAAGTAATACAAACGGAATTAACCGAACAAGCTAAATCTTTCATAGAGAGCTTTGGTTTTAATGAAGAAGATGGAATATATGTGAAGAAAATATAATGATGCGTAGTTACGCGGGATAAATATAAGGCAGGTGGATATATGACGATGACTTCTGGTCTTGTATTAATTGGAGGGTGTTTTGTAGTAGCAGAGCTAATCCATATGTTCATTCGAAAAAGAATGAATATGAAGAAAAAGCCGTATGAATTACAATATGCCCCTGTTTTTTTTCTTTTGTTTAGTATGCTTATTACATTACAAAACATAACGAACTTTCCGCCGCTTTTAAATATTTTTGTAAAGTTCGGTTTGCTGTATAGTAGCGCTGGAATAGCTTTTTTATTTCTTTTATTTTGCATACGTTATATTCACTATCAATCGTATATATTTATTTTAAATTGGTTAAAGCAAAATGATAGAAACCGCCTTACATAAGGCGGTTTTTTTATTTACGTTATGTATTGACTGGAATTACAATTACTTTCTTATGTCCGTTTATTTTTCATATGTTACGGTTAAAAAATATGGATAAAAAATAAGTAATAGTTTGAATAAAAATGAGGTCTAAATTATATATATTGAAAAAGTTTTCTGATATATCTATTGACAATGTATGAGATATACATTACTCTTTAAAATGTAAATGATAATCAATTTCAACTAGGAGGACTTATGACACGTACTAAAAATATGCTTATACTTTGCGTTATGTTATTAACGATTATAATCGCAGGGTGCGGTAAAGAAGAGAAGAAAGAAAAAGATACATCAGCTAATGCTAAAGATTCATATACGATAAAACATGCAATGGGCGAAACGACAGTGAATGGTACGCCAAAAAGAGTTGTTGTTTTAACAAATGAGGGTGCTGAGGCACTTGTAACTGTTGGAGTAACGCCAGTTGGAACGACAAAACCACGAGCTGGTGATGAATGGTATCCTCATTTAGCAAAAGAGTTAAAAGATACGAAAGTAGTAGGAACTGAGCGTGACATTAATTTAGAGGCAGTAATGAAGCTTAAGCCGGATTTAATTATTGGAAATAAAATGCGTCACGAAAAAATATATGAGCAGTTAAAAGAAATCGCGCCAACAGTATATGCTGAAACATTGCGCGGTGATTGGAAAGAAAACTTTACGCTTTATACAAAAGCTGTAAATAAAGAAAAAGAAGGACAAAATGCTCTTAATGATTATAAAAAGCGTATTGCAGGAATAAAAGAACAATTAGGTGATAAAATTAACTCTAAAGTTTCCATTATTCGCTTCGTCCCAGGTGATGTTCGTATTTATCAAAAAAATTCATTCTCAGGCGTTGTATTAAATGATATTGGGTTTAAACGACCACCACTACAAGATAAAGATGAATTTGCGATAAAAGGAATTACAAAAGAACAAATTCCAAATATGGACGGGGACTATTTATTCTATTTCACATCTGATAAAGATGCGGATAAGAATAATGAAGGAAACACGTTAGCGAAAGAATGGACAGAAGATCCGCTCTTTAAACAGTTACAGGCTTCTAAAGATAATAAAGTATTCCAAGTAGATGAAGTAATTTGGAATACAGCAGGTGGTATTGTAGCTGCAAACCTTATGTTAGATGATATTGAAAAATATTTTCTGAAGTAAAGGAATGGCCCGGTACATCACTTTAAATGGGTGATGTACTTTTTTTATCTGTAAAAATACAGAAAATTCCTTCTTTTAAGTGTTGATAAGTTGTACAATTAAACCAATCATGGAATAAAGGAGTGGGAATAAATGAAAGCTACTCATAAAGATTGGATTTTGTTTAATGGAAGAATTGTAAATACAAAGGAAGAACAGCCGATGATTCCATTAGAGGAGAGAGGCTTTCAATTTGGTGATGGTATATATGAGGTATTCAGACTATATGATGGGAAGCCACATTTATTAGATCTACATTTGGAACGATTCTTTAAGTCTATGGAAGAAATAAAACTAATTCCACCGTTTACTAAGGAAAAATTAGTGGAAGAGTTACATGAAATGATTGAAAAAAATCAATTTCAAGAAGATGGGAATGTATATTTGCAAATATCAAGAGGTGCTCAAGCACGTAATCATGTATATGAGTCAAATATGCAACCAACATATTTTGCAAATATTGTTTCGTTTCCAAGGCCAATTGCTGCTATGGAAAGAGGAATAAAAGTTACTGTAGAAGAGGATATACGCTGGAAGTTTTGCCATATAAAATCTTTAAACCTGCTACCTAATATTATGATTAAAAATAAAATAAACGAACAAGGCTATCAAGAAGCGATATTAGTACGAGATGGAATTGTAACGGAAGGGTGTCATTCAAATTTCTTTATGGTGAAAAATAATAAATTGATTACACATCCGGCTGACAATTACATTCTACACGGCATTACCCGTCATTACGTTATTACATTAGCGAAAGAGTTACATATTGAAGTAGAAGAACGAGAATTTTCACTACAAGAAGTATATGAAGCTGATGAGTGCTTCTTCACAGCGACACCACTTGAAATATTCCCAGTCGTTCAAATAGGTGATGAGCAGTTTGGAACCGGAGAAAGAGGACCGATTACAAAGAAACTTCAAGTTGCATATGAAGAAAGTATTAGTTTGTTTAAAGTTACGAACTAATATTGAAGAAAAAAGCTGGTACTCCTCCAGCTTTTTTTCATGATATAATTCAAGCATAGGACAAGTTTTGAAAACGCTGTAAAAAGGGGATTTAATGTATGAATTATGAAGATTTTAAAGAAGTAATTCACGGTAGACGAAGTGTTAGAAAGTTTACAGAACAAGAAGTAGCCACTAGTGATATAAAAGAAATTATTGATTGTGCTCGTTATGCACCGAGTGATACGAACTCACAAACGTGGGAATTCTTGGTCATTATGAACCGAGAGAAAATTAAAGAAATTGAGCAAATGACATGGGATGCATTACATAAACTTGCGGCAAAAGCGACAGAAAACGGAGAAGAGAAAGCAGGGAAATTACTTACACGTTCTTTCGGACCATATGCAACAGCTTTCTCCGAGGCGCCAGTATTAATCGTATGTTTGGCAACGCCATATGAATCAAAGTTTCGTGAAAAGATATTTGATCCAATCGCTTTTGTACCAGATTCAGTTTGGGAAGAAGAAGGAATTAAGAGTAGCTGTTTAGCGGCACAAAACTTAATGTTGGCTGCACATGCGAAGGGGCTTGGTACTTGTCCAATGACAGGACCGGTATTGTTAGCTCAAGATGAACTACGACAATATTTACAAATTGAGCCTGAAAAACAAATAAATATGGTTATTTCACTTGGTTTTCCCAAAGATAAGCCGAAGAAACTTCCAAGAAAAGAAGTAGATGAGATTACAACATTTGTTTTTTAAAGCCGAAAATAAAAAGACATTGAATGAACAATGTCTTTTTATTTTGGAAAGGTATGTAATTAATTTGTTGGGCTAAAATGATAGATAAGAGGGAATTACTATTTATTTCATAAAAAAAATTAATGTTCTATTAAGGAAAGTATGATACATTAATCGTGAGCAAGATTCTATTTGTTCATGAAAGTGTTGAAAATAGTCTTAAAATTAAAAAGTTATTTTTGTATAATAAATTATAATGAAATGACAGGGGGGATGGATTTTGAAAAAATTCATAATCACTGGATTGTCTGTATTGTTATTAGCCGGTTGCGGTACTCCACAAGAAAAAGAGGATGCGCAATCAAAGCAGGAAGAACGAGTTGTAAACGCAAGTAATGAGAATATAGTTGTATTTCCTGAAGGTGCAGTGCCAGTGGGTGAAGGAAAAGTAAAAGTTATTACACCGGATGGTACTTCTGAAAATGGCAATATACCAACTGTATTCATCAAAAAGGATACTTTAATTCAACATGTTGAATTAGAGCTTTCTAATTTTCAAAATGATAAAGAAACATTTATATTTGTAGATCAATTGTATGCAGATAAACATCAAGTAACTAGTACAACACAGACAACAGTACAATTAAAAGAAAAGACGCTTGAGACGGGTAGTCATACGATTACTGCAGTTCAGTATGAAAACAATGATCCAAAAGGAAAGGTTATTAGTTTAAATCAAGCAACATTCGAAACAAAACCTGCGTCATAAGAAGAATAAAAAGTACATTACTCAAAAAGTAGTGTGCTTTTTTGTTTATACTAGAGGATGTAATAGTGAATAACTTGTTTCTACTATGACAGAGAAAGAGGCTGAAGATGTGAGTCGGTGTATTCGTATCGTCTTGATTATTTTAACGATGTCAGTCATTTGGTTTACGATCCAAGAGGTGACTCAAATTACGCTTGACTATCAAATTCACGACTTGCTAATAGGAGCTATTTGTTTTACCACTGTTTATCTATTATATGATAAACTCGGATTAAGGTAAGTTTTACATGAAAAATGTAGGTATTTCATTTGAAATGTCGAATAGTACATACGATGTCGTAATAACAAATTTTCTATTGTTTACTGTGAAACAGAAGAAGGGGAGATAGTAGTTATGAAACGAGCGCTTATTAATATTGATTATACATATGATTTTGTAGCTGAAAAAGGTGCTTTAACATGCGGGAAACCAGGGCAAGAAATCGAGAAGGAAATTGTCCATATAACGAAGCAATATATTGAAAATGGAGATTACGTAGTCTTTGCGATTGATAAACATGAAGAAAACGATGTATATCATCCAGAATCAAAGTTATTCCCGCCTCATAACATAGCTGGTACAAATGGAAGAGATTTGTTTGGTGAGTTACAAGAGGTATACGAAACATATAAAAATGCTGAGAATATATATTACATGGATAAAACACGATATAGTGCATTTGCTGGAACAGACTTAGAGATGAAATTAAGAGAAAGAGGAATAGAAGAAGTTCATCTTGTAGGTGTTTGTACTGATATTTGCGTTCTTCACACAGCAGTAGACGCTTATAATAAAGGATTTAAAATTGTTGTTTTTGAAAAGGCGGTTGCATCTTTTAATGGGCAAGGACATGAATTTGCACTTGGACATTTTAAGTCATGCTTACATGCAGAAGTCAAGTGAAAAAAGAGGCCTTTAAAAAGGTCTCTTTTACATTTAAATTGAGACGAGGTTTCGCTCAATTAGTTTTTTTATGAACGGACTAATATTTTCGGGTAACGCATTTAAATCAAAAAACTGTACATGTAATGATTCAAACCCATCAGCTTTTAATGTGCCGCCTGTAATTTCATTGCAAAGATATGCGATTGTGATAGGATAAAATTCATCTCCGTTCGGTAATTTCACAAAAAATTCTTTTCCGGAAAATACGCTTATTAATTGTAAGGTTCCTATTTCAATCCCTGTTTCTTCAAGCACTTCTCGTCTTCCGGCTTCTTCTGTTGATTCACCAAGTTCAACAAATCCACCAGGGACACCCCAAATACCACTTCGCCTTTGTTGTAGTAATATTTGTCCTTGTTCATTGAAAACAGCTACAGCAACGCCAGCTAAATTGAGTGGTCTTGATCCGATAACTTCTCTTAGCTCTTCGATATATCCCATTGTTAGTAACCTCCGAGAGTCAAAATGTTTTTAAATGAACTATTCGGCGTTGTGTTAATATTTCCCTTTTTGTATAGGGAATTGTTGCGATTTTAAAAAAACTTCATTTAATAAAATTTCAATTGTCAGCTCCCTTTAGGTGATGAAAAAGGGTATATTTATAGAAGAATGTGTAACAAGTTTTAAGGAAATCAAAAATTAAAACAATAAACGAGTTTTTTATGAAATTTTCATTAGTTAAGGAAGTGGATAGATGAGTGTATTAACGTATACTGAAGAATTTTTTAATTATGTAAGAGAGTTTTTACTTTTAAGATTTTTACTATTTGCTTTAGTTTTAATCATTATCTCTTTTGTAATCAACCGCATTATTGATTGGTTTTTTAGGAAATCAAGCTTTTTTGATGAAGAGGTAGAGCAAACAATTCAAAGTGTGATTCGATCTATTTTTAGATATATCATTATCATCAGTCTAATCATTTATTTAATTAGCCAATTTGTAGATATAAAAAGTATTATTGCAGGTGCAGGGATAGCGGGAGTTGTTATCGGTTTTGCTGCACAACAGATGTTAAAAGATGTTATATTAGGCTTTGCACGATTAGCGGACAAAGAGTTTCGTGTTGGCGATTTTGTTACTTTTAACGGAACAAACTCAGGAACAATTGAGGAAATTAGTATTCGTTTTATGCAAATTCGTGAATGGTCAGGAAAACTTCTTACGATACCACACGGAGAGATTAGAACGATACAAAATTTTAATAAAGGGTGGATGCGCGTAATTGAACGGATTACAGTAAGTTATCAGGAGGATCCTACAAGAGTTAAGGAATTGTTAGAAGAAGTTTGTGTTAATTGTAATGAAAAATTGGCCCCTAGTCTTTATAAAGTAGAAGATGAGGCTGTTGAACCGTTTAAATATGTGGGTGTTACAGATTTAAATCCGAATCTTAAATACGTTGGATATGAATTTTGTATTACAGGTTTAATAAAGCCAGAAGATTATTTTGAAACTTCTAGACAAGTAAGGTTTGAATTAATGTCTATGTTCCATAAGAATCAAGTGCAAATGCCGGCAGCAAATATGGTCGTTACTACTGAAAGCTTGCAGCATTCCCATAGTGGACAATCTTTATCGGACAGCTAAAGTAGAACAGTTTGTTAACAAAAATTTTGCTTCTAACATTGGAGAGAATAACAATAATAAAATGATTGGTATAAAGAAAGGACTGAAGAAATTCGGTTCTTTTTTGTTTGTAGAATTTAGAAATTTCTTAATGTTATAATGGTAGATGGTGATGAAAATGAATTTTGAAGAAAAAGAGATACATCGTTTAGAAGCATTAAAAGCAATTGCTGAATTATTAAATGAAGCAACAGACTTACAAGACATGTTAGAAAAAGTGTTACATACATTGTTACAAGTTATGAATTTACAAACAGGGTGGATATTCTTTATTGATGAAAGTGGAAAGTACCGTATGCTTGTAGACCAAAACTTACCGCCAGCTCTTACGTGGCAAGAGAAGAAGCCGATGTGTGAAGGAGACTGCTGGTGTGTAGAGCGTTTTGTGAATGGCAGATTGGAAAAAGCGACAAATATTATTGAATGTAAGCGAATAGAGGATGCGATTGAATGTAATTGGGGAGAGACCGAAGATGTTACGCATCATGCGACAATTCCGCTAAGGTCTGGATCAGAAAAGTTTGGTCTATTAAATGTGGCCTCGCCTCAAAAAACACATTTTTCAGAGGAAGAATTAGCATTATTAGAATCGATTGCATTTCAAATAGGAACGACAATACAACGTATTCAGTTAGTGGAAAAAGAACGTAAATACGTAGTTGTAGCAGAACGAAATCGATTAGCTCGTGATTTACATGATTCAGTAAAACAATTGTTATTTTCTATTATGCTAACAGCAAAAGGTACTCTAAATATGACGCAAGATAGAGACTTGCAAGAGATGTTGAGTTATATTGGAGAATTATCACAGGAAGCATTACAAGAAATGACACTTTTAATTTGGCAATTAAGACCGGAAGGATTAGAGAAAGGTTTAGCAGAGGCGATTAAAAATTATGGGAAGTTGTTAGGGATTCACGTGGAAGTTCGAATTGATGGAATGGTATCAATTGGAGATGAAATAGAAGAAGTTTTATGGCGTATTAGCCAAGAAGCAATACATAATTGTAAAAAACACGCTTCATGTGAAAAGGTAAATGTACTTTTAAAAATAGAAAATAGCCAGTTGTATTTTTACATAGAAGATAACGGAATAGGATTTATACAAGATCACGTAAGAGAGTCGGCGCTCGGTTTAAAAAGTATGAAGGAACGTATTCAGTTAATGAGGGGATCATTTCAAATAAAAACTGAGCTGAAAAAGGGTACAAAAATTGAAATTCAATTGCCAGTTTGAAGGGGAGAAGAAGGTTGAAGATTAAATTACTATTAGTTGAGGATCATCATATCGTTCGAAGAGGACTTGTATTCTTTTTGAAAACGAGAGAAGAATTTGAAATTGTTGGGGAAGCAGAAAATGGCGAAGAGGCATTAACATTCGTCCGAACGGAAAGACCAGATGTAGTATTAATGGATTTATCAATGCCGAAGATGGATGGTATTGAAGCAACAAAACGGATAAAACAATATGATGAAACAATAAAGATACTTATATTAAGTAGTTTTTCAGAGCAAGATTATGTTTTACCAGCACTGGAAGCTGGAGCAGATGGTTATCAATTAAAAGAAGTACAGCCTGAGCAACTTGTAGCTTCAATTATCGCAGTACATGAAGGGAATGCGAATTTTCATCCGAAAGTAACACCAGCACTATTAGGACGATCAGCAGTTAAGAAAGAAAAAGAAAATCCTTTTTCCATGTTAACGAAAAGAGAGCAAGAAGTACTTCGTGAAATTGCGAAAGGGCGAAGTAATAAAGAAATTGCAGCAGAGCTTCATATTACAGAACAAACTGTGAAAACACACGTTTCAAATGTTTTAGCTAAATTGGAAGTCGATGATCGTACGCAAGCTGCATTATATGCGGTGAAACATGAGGGGAATCGTAAGTATGAATAATGGAGTACCATGTTATGGAAGAATATATAGAGTTAGCCCGCTATTTGCGGGCTAACAATCAGTGAGAGATGTACAAAACTCGCACTGATTTACATTACAAATCATAGTGATGCCAAATAAAGGTTTTTCTTCTTTCAATAATTAGGTACAATAAAGTGAAACTTGAATCAGTGGGAGCCACCCCAACTGATTATTAGCCCGTACCAACTGGATTTTTACGGGATTAAGCTAAGATGGAAGGAGAAGATACGCTATGCCGGGTACAAGAAGTGGGATTGGAAAGATTCAGGCTTCGTTAAACGGTTTATCACCAAAATTGCGAAGTATTGCCGAACATATATTGAAACATCCACAAGATGTTGTACATAAATCTATTACAGAATTAGCTGAAGTTACGAATAGTTCTGAAGCTACGATATTCCGCTTATGTAAGCACCTTGGATTTCAAGGGTTTCAAGATTTAAAGATTACATTAGCTCGTGAAATAGTACATACTCCTATGCAAAATATTCATGAAGAAGTATCGGCGGAAGATAGTATGGTAACTGTTGCTAAAAAAGTTTTTCATTCGCATATTACAGGACTGCAAGATACATTGCATTTGCTAAACGATACAGCGCTAGAGAAAGCTGTAAAAGTATTGCAAGATACAAGCCGTATTGAGTTTTATGGAAATGGTGGTTCTGGTATTATTGCGATGGATGCATATCATAAATTTATGAGAACGGGTATTTCTTGTATTGCTCATACAGATTCACATTTTCAAATTATGGGTGCGGGTTTACTTACGAAAGAAGCAGTGGTTATTGCAATTTCTCATTCTGGTAGCAATAAAGGGTTACTCGAAGCGTTAGAAGTAGCGAAAGCAAGGGGAGCTTGCATTATTGCAATTACGAGTTATCAGAAATCAGCATTAAGTCAACTTGCTGATATTACATTATATACTTCAACACGTGAGACGGAATTCCGCACAGAAGCCAGTTCATCAAGATTAGCACAGTTAAGTTTATTAGATACTTTATACGTTGGGTTATCTTTACAACGCCAAGAAGAAACGTTGCAAAATTTACAAAGTATACGTGAAACAATTTCGATGAAACGAATATAAAAAGTCCTTCAGATGAAGGGCTTTTTATATTGGTCAATACTCTTTTATTAAAATTTGATGATTATAGTTTCCTGTTTTAAAAAATCTGTATTAATGGAGCCTTATATTCCCGCGTAGAGTTCTCATAAACTATACATCGATGCAAATTCATTTTTTTCTTCAAATAAACATTTGGTTAATAATTCAAATATTGTTCAATATTTAACAAAAGGCTTTTAAAATTCCATGTTATGATGAACGTGTAATGATGATTGAACATTTAAATTTGGTGCAATAATTGGCCAAAACAGTGCAGGTAGAAGTTGTGAGATGAACTCATTAAAATTCTAAAACACTAAAGGGGAGATCACATATGAAAGCAGTAGTGGTTAATAAAAATAGTAAAGCAAACATTGAAGTTATTGAAAAGGAATTACGTCCGTTACACTCAGGTGAAGCGCTAGTAGATGTAGAGTATTGTGGAGTTTGTCATACTGATTTACACGTTGCAAATCATGATTTCGGAAACACAGATGGCCGCATTCTTGGTCATGAGGGTGTAGGTATTGTTACGAAAATTGCTGATGATGTTACTTCACTAAAGATAGGTGACCGTGTAAGTATTGCATGGATGTTCCAATCTTGTGGACGTTGTGAATATTGCGTAACTGGTAGAGAAACATTTTGCCGTGAAGTTAAAAATGCTGGTTATTCAGTAGATGGTGGTATGGCTGAACAATGTATTGTTACAGCAGATTATGCGGTGAAAGTACCAGAAGGATTAGATCCTGCTCAAGCATCATCAATCACATGTGCGGGCGTAACTACATATAAAGCAATAAAAGTATCACATATTAAACCTGGTCAACCTATCGTCATCTATGGTTGTGGTGGATTGGGTAACCTAGCTATCCAATATGCAAAAAACGTATTTGGTGCAAAGGTAATTGCAGTAGATATTAATGACGACAAATTAGCCTTAGCAAAAGAGGTTGGTGCTGATATGACTATCAATCCAATTTCTCAAGGTCCTGCTGATAAGATTGTGCAAGAAGAGTTTGGTGGTGCTTATGCCGCTGTAGTAACAGCCGTTTCTAAAGTAGCATTCAATTCAGCAGTTGATGCAGTACGTGCTTGTGGTAAAGTTGTTGCAGTAGGTTTACCAGTAGAAACTATGGATTTAAACATTCCGCGCCTTGTATTAGATGGAATTGAAGTAGTTGGTTCATTAGTCGGTACTCGTAAGGACTTAGAGGAAGCATTTATGTTCGGTGCAGAAGGAAAAGTAGTGCCGGTTGTTCAAACTTGTTCTCTAGATAAAGTACAAAATGTATTCGAAGAAATGGAGCAAGGTAGAATTCAAGGACGTATGGTAATCGATTTTAAACAACATAATTGTGATTGTAAATAATTCACTTTAAATATAAAAAGTATGAGTCTAGCAAAGGACATGTAAAAAAGTTAGACGGCATAAAAAAGCTGATCCCTGCATTCAACAGGGATCAGTTTTTTTATCAATGCCGATTCATGAGAGATGATTAAAGGTTCACTTTGTTTGCAAACGAAAAAGAATCTTTACTATTAACAAATTTCTTATGATCTGGAACGGTTTGAATTGCAACAATTTGCGAATCTCTTGCTTTCAGTGCATCTTGAATCCCGATTGTCATAAGCTTAAGAAATAGAATTGTAATAAAGAATGAAACGAGAGTATAAAAAATAATCCACCATGAAAGATTCATTTCATAACGATTTAATCCAATAAGGCCAGCCCAATCATTAGATAGAGAAACAGGCTTGAGCACTCCATCATAGAGTTCTCGCATTTGAATCCCACCAATTACGATATCAAGCAACGCTAAATGGATAACGAGTATGAGTGCTTGGACGATATGTTCCATAAATAACACAAATAAGCGATCAAGTAATAAGACTCGTAAGTGTTTTTTGATAATATGAAAACGGCTAGCCCCTAGCAATTGGGAACTTAAAATGTAATCTTGTTTCATAAATTCATCAACCTCTGAGGATATATATAAAGAAAGTGTAGGCAGAGCGACGAAAATAAGTACGAGTACTTGATAAAACGCAAATGAAACATTTGGATCTAATCTATCAGCATTTGATACGATTACAATATTAACGGGTGTGATGAGTATAAATGCGATAAATAAAGTAGGAATATAGTAAAAAACTTCTGAACATGACTGGAAAAATCTCTTGAATTTTGGAACATATAAACTTAAAAGGATTCCTATACATGTTCCGAATAAAATTCGAAAGAAGCTAATTGCCACGGCTAATAAAATGGTGAATTTTGCTCCTTCTACAATTTGTAAGAAAACAGACTCTCCAAAACGATCAGATCCAAAAGGCGGTATTAACGATGGTGGAAAGGGGGCCTTTCCAAGTAATTCGTTATTGTCATTGTAAAGTAACTGAGGAGCTTTTGGGATGTTATCTTTAAAGAACCAACTATAAATAAAACTAGCTGAAACAAGTATGAATAAATAAGTAAAGCCGATTAAAAATCGTTTTGATTTCCAAATAGATTTCATAAAGCTGCCCCTTTCAATTGCTTTTGCCATCTATTCATCATAAGAGAGATTATTTGAAAAATAGTATAAAACGGTAAAATAATCATGACAAGTATGATAAATGCAGCAGGAGGTGAAATAAACGCCTTTTTAAATAAAAATTGAATAATGCCTTGCATATTAAAAACGAATTCTAAAATGAATAAGTTAGACAGTAAGAAAACAAAAATCGTTTTTAAATGGTGGAAGAAGTGGATAGATATATTTTTGAATAAGTGAATACAAAGTATATAACTTGATGAAAGGCCTTTGCCATATGCAACCTCTACGTAATGTTTTCCATGTTCTTCCTGTATGTATAACACCATCATTCGAAACATTTGTAATGTAGGTAAGGCAGCTAAAGATAAAATAGGGAGTAAATAAGCGCGATTTTCATTAAAAGAAATAATGGTGAAAGGAGCTTCCCCGAATTTCTGAAGTACCCATATGAAAAATATTTGCAAACAAATCATCATCATCATATCAGGGACAGCTTCTAATATGAATACAATGCGGTTTATCCATTTTTTTATATAATCTTTTGCTAAAAAATAAAAAAATGCCATGCTAGATGAAAGAAAGAGCGCAAGCAAAAAGGCTAAAAATAATATAGTAAATGAATATAGATAAGGTTCTAAAACAGTTGGAAATAATGGTGTTGTTTTTAAATGACCATACTTTGGATCTGATCCTATAACCAACAATGATTCAGGGGAGAAAACCTGTTTTAACATAGTAACGATCTGGTCAAAAAAATAAATTGGTTGAAAGGTAAATCCTTGTTGAGTGATAAATAAGTAAGGTAAATTTAATAATAGTAACAGTGATAAAAGAATGGATGAAAGTTTAATTGTGAATTGAGATATTTTATGTAACATTAAATCCCTCCGACATCTTTTTACAACATTATACAATAAAGTCTATAATATTGTTTTATTTTTCTGAAAAATATAAATACTATTAGATTTTATATTATGGAACATATATTTACAAGTTAATAAAGTGATAGTAGGATACGCGCTCTATGTATATTAAGATAAAAAGGAAGAGTGAACCGAAAACAATTTAAAGAGCAAAAGGTACAGCATTCCTATTTGGAATGTAGTTGTTTTTTTAGCTTGATGTTAAATGCTCCATAAAAATGAATATCGCTTTCCAACTTCTTTTTCATTCAAATGAGTAGAACGTATGGAATGAATATGTATGTGTTCCTAATGAAAGAAAAAGAGTGTGTTACGTAACGAATAAAACGCAAATCTACCGCATTGAAAATTAAAATTTAGTATGTAAGTGGAGTGGAATGAGGGGGAGATATTTTTTGTTATGAAAAAAATTTTCTTTTTAAAACTTGATTAAAGAAAAAATATTTTATATACTAATTCATGTAAACGGTTTACTAAATCGTATTTTGCTAGAAACGAAGGGAAGAGTCGCATGGAAACAAGGGGGAGAGTAATCGGGATTGATATCGGTACCACAAGTACAAAAACGGTTGTGTTCACAGAAAAAGGAAAAGTCGTTGCATCACATGCAGTTGATTATCCAATTATTCAACCGAAAGTCGGATGGGCTGAGCAAGATCCTGATGTAATATGTGCTGCTGTATACAAAACTGTAAGCGTTGCCATCAGAAAAGGTAACGTGTTACCAGAAGATATTTCTTCAATCGGTATTAGTACAGCAATGCACGCATTAATTGCAGTAGATGAAACTGGTGCGCCATTAACGCGTTCTATCATTTGGGCAGATAATCGAAGTACGAAACAATCGGAAAAATTATTACAACATATGAATGGGCATGACATTTATAGACGAACGGGTACACCGATTCATCCGATGTCGCCGCTTTCTAAATTATTGTGGATGAAAGAGGAAGAGCCAGAATTATATACGAGCGCTTATAAATTTATTTCCATTAAAGAGTATGTTATTTATCAATTGTTTTCACGTTACGTAGTGGATTATTCAATAGCATCAGCTACTGGGTTATTTAATTTAGAAACATTAAACTGGGATGAAGATGTTTTAACGATGTTACATATGTCGCCAGAACAATTATCAAAACCTGTGCCAACAACATATATTTTATCTGGTATGAAACCGGAATTAGCACAGAAGATGGGTATTCGTGAAGATACTCCAGTTGTTATTGGTGCAAGTGATGGTGTTCTTGCGAATGTAGGCGTTGGGGCAATATCGCCTGGCTCAGCTGCAATTACAATTGGTACAAGTGGTGCAGTTCGAACAATTTCATCAAGTGTTAATACAGATGAAAAAGGAAGAACGTTTTGTTATGCATTAACTGACGAGCACTGGGTGATCGGCGGACC
The DNA here is from genome assembly GCF_008923725.1 of Bacillus sp. CH140a_4T. Lineage (GTDB taxonomy): Bacteria > Bacillota > Bacilli > Bacillales > Bacillaceae_G > Bacillus_A. The sequence goes on along the minus strand of NZ_WBPF01000021.1, from coordinate 354,796 downwards.
AACGAATAACGGCGGAATTTTACTGAGATGGTTACGTGATGAATTTGGTAGCCTGGAGCAAGAAGTAGCAAGGAAGCTTGGAATTGATCCGTATGATTTATTAATTAAATATGCGGAAAGTGTACCGGCTGGAGCGGGTGGATTGCTATTTTTACCGTTTCTATCTGGAGAGCGTGCACCTTACTGGAATGCAAATGCTCGTGGTACATTCTTTGGAATAAACCTTCAGCATAAACGAGAACATTTTATACGAGCAGTCATGGAAGGTGTTTGTATGAGCGTATATTCTGTTGCACTCGCAATCAGGGATTGTACAGGGCCACTTACGGAAATACGCGTTTCAGGAGGTTTTGCGAAATCTGCATTTTGGAGACAAATGTTATCCGATATGATGGGAAAAGACTTGCTTGTTCCTGAAAGTCATGAAGCATCTGCGCTTGGGGCAGCGGCAGTTGCTTTATATGCTGTAGGGAAAATTGATTCTCTTGAAGAGGTAAAGGATTGGATTGATATTGTTCATCATCATGTACCGAATAAAGAAAATACGGCTATATACTTAGAAATGTTTTATATGTATGAACGACTTTACAATCGCTTGAAAGAAGAATTTGATTGTATAGCTGCTTTCCAACGTAAACAATAGGGGGATTGGGAGAAATGGTAGTTGGAATCGTACTAGCGGCAGTTGTCATACTACTTTTACTTATTACGGTAGTAAAATGGCATCCATTTGTCGCGTTAATATTAACAGCAATTGGTGTAGGATTAGCAATGGGAATGCCATTGATTGGAACTTCACCAAAAGATCCAGGGATTATCGATTCTATTAAACTAGGGCTTGGTAATACGTTAGGGTTTTTAGCGATAGTTTTAGCATTAGGAACGATGCTTGGAAAAATGATGGCCGAATCTGGCGGTGCTGAACGAATTGCTAACACATTAATTGGTCGTTTTGGGAAGAAACGTGTTCACTGGGCAATGATGTTCGTTGCATTTTTAGTAGGAATTCCGGTGTTTTTCCAAGTTGGATTTGTACTACTAATTCCATTAGTATTTACAATTGCGTTAGAAACAGGGGTATCACTTATTACAATCGGTATTCCACTAGTAGCAGGACTATCCGTTGTACACGGACTCGTGCCGCCACATCCAGCAGCGATGGCAGCGGTAGGTATTTTTAAAGCAGATGTAGGGAAAACAATTTTATATGCATTAATTGTCGGACTTCCAACTGCAATCATTTCAGGTCCGCTTTACGGGAAATGGATCGGTGCTCGTATACATAAAGAAGTACCATTAGATATAGCGGAGCAATTTATTGAAAGAGATAAGAAGAAGGAACTTCCTAGTTTCGGAAATACATTGTTTACTATTTTACTTCCAGTATTTCTTATGCTAGGTGCATCGATTGCAGAAGTAGCGCTAAACAAAACAAGTCAACTTGCACAAGTATTGCACTTTATTGGAGATCCAATAGTCGCATTATTAATTGCAACGATATACTCTTTCTTTAGTCTTGGTTATGCGAAAGGTTTCTCAAAAGATAAAGTATTACAATTTACAAATGATTGTTTAGGACCTATTGCGAACATACTGTTAGTTATTGGTGCAGGCGGAGCATTTAATAAAGTGTTATTAGATTCTGGAATTGGAACGACAATCGCAGAAATGGCGAAAGAATCTCATATTTCACCGATATTATTAGGCTGGGGAATTGCGGCACTTATCCGAATTGCGACTGGATCTGCTACAGTTTCTATGATGACAGCAGCTGGAATTGTAGCACCGATTGCAGTAAGTACACCAGGTGTAAATGTTGAACTACTAGCACTTGCAACAGGTGCAGGGTCATTAATTTTATCACATGTAAATGATTCTGGATTTTGGATGATTAAAGAATATTTTGGAATGACTGTGAAAGAAACATTATTAACATGGACTGCAATGGAGACGATATTATCTGTTGTAGCACTTGGACTAATTTCTTTATTAAATATATTTGTATAGAATGGGAGATTGATTAATATGAAACTAGGTTTAATTGGATTAGGAAAAATGGGATTTCCATTAGCAGAACATTTATATGAAGACAAGCATGAAGTCGTTGTATACGACGTTAATAAAGAACTTGTTGAAAAAGCAGGGGCTTTGGGGATTACTGCTCGTCATACATTAAAAGAAATGATTGCTGAACTAGAAGCCCCTCGTACAATTTGGGTAATGGTACCTGCGGGAGAAGTTGTTGAGTCAGTATTAAAAGATGTATATCCATTATTAGAGGAAGGCGATATCGTTATTGAAGGCGGAAATTCATTCTATAAAGATACGTTACGCCGTGCTGAAGAAGCGAAAAGCTTTGGTTTACATTACGTAGATATCGGTACATCAGGCGGTGTAGAAGGAGCTAGATACGGTGCTTGTTTAATGGTTGGTGGAGAAAAAGAAATTTACGATCAATTAGAACCTTTATTTAAAGATTTAGCAGTAGAGAATGGACATTCTTATGCAGGCCGCGTTGGAAGTGGTCATTTCTTAAAAATGGTTCATAACGGTATTGAGTACGGTATGATGCAAGCAATCGCTGAAGGGTTTGAAGTGTTGGATAAAAGTGATTTTGATTTCAATTATGAAGATGTTGCAAAAGTATGGGCAAACGGATCAGTTATCCGTGGTTGGTTAATGGACTTAACTGAAAAGGCATTTGCAGATGATCCAAAACTAGATGGCATTAAAGGTGTGATGAACTCTTCAGGAGAAGGGAAATGGACTGTGGAAACGGCACTTGAACTTCAGGCGGCAGCACCGGTAATCGCAATGTCATTATTTATGCGCTATCGTTCTCAAGAAGATGATACATTCCACGGAAAAGTAGTTTCAGCGTTACGTAATCAGTTCGGTGGACATGAAGTTGTAAAAAAATAAAGATGTTTTGAAAAGAAACTTGTGCATAAGCGCAAGTTTCTTTTTTTGTGTAAGGAAACTCTAATTTAAAAATACCAATCAACCATCGTTTTTTTATCACATATGATAGCTTCAACATGTATTGATTGAACAACGTGTTCTATATTTTCGTCTTTCGCTAATAAAAAAGTTGTAAAGGAATCAAACACACTCATGAATGCATAATCCATGTTTTCATCAGTAATAATGAACTCACTACAGATAAGGTCCCAAATATTTAAGGGGGTAGTATCATTTGCCTGTAATGATACGTTTGTATCAAATATTGGTTCAGAGAAATATAGATTTTTTGCACCTTTAGAACCGAGGAGTTTCAGTAAATTATGTAATAAAAATATAGATGTATAATCTTCCGTTGGATAATAAAGGTCTTGTTTAAAGTTTGTATGTAGCTTTTTAGCTAAGTCGTCTCTTTTATATTCTCCTGTAAAGGCACTAATGGAAGTCAACATGGCTGTTGCTAGTTCTGTGTAGGAATTTAGTCCGCTATAAGACATCATTTCCTTCCAAGAAACGGATTTCCCATTTTGAAGGATTTCTTCAGCGCTTGGATATATGTGTTCGTAAGGTCTTTTTCTTACTGAGTTTTCCCACCCTGAAGGCATTTGGACAAAAGGATGTAGTAGTATAGCTGCAGATTTAAAGTTGCTTGGTAGTTGTTCTAAAATTGGGGATTTGTCATCTAGCCAAATGTAATCCAACAAAATAAAACCTCCTCGTAAACTATATAGTATACTGAGTTTTCTGTTAAGTGATATATATTCATTTTGTACTGATTGTATCAAAAATATAGTGAAGCATGAAAGATGTCCCAACATAAAAATAAGAATAAATAAAATGAAATTTTCATAAATAGTAAAAGGATGATTATGTCATCAGTGTAGCTATGAAGTGGTGTTACATATGAAAAGAGCGTGTTAATAAAATATGAGGTGGTTAAATGAGTAATGAGCAAGTTAAGAAGGCAAGGGAAGAAAAAAAGTTATGTCTTTGTATGATTGTTAAAAACGAGTCTAGAATTATGGAAAGATGTTTAAATGCTACAAAATCAATTGTAGATTTTGTTTCTATTTGTGATACGGGATCAACTGATCATACACCTGAAATTATTGAAAATTGGTGTAAAGAAAATGATATCCCTGGAACAGTTCATCATGAACCATTTCAAAACTTTGGTTATAACAGAAGTTTAGCTGTTTCATTGGCACAAAAAACATATCCAGAAGCAGATTATTTATTAATATTAGATGCAGATATGATATTAGAAGTTGATCCTGAGTTTGATAAGACTAGTTTAACAGAAGACCATTATCTTACATTGCAATATGATATTCATATTAAGTATTGGCTTACACGCCTTTTGAAAGCTTCTTTACCATGGAAATCTGTTGGTGTTACTCATGAGTATTGGGATATAGATCGTTCCAAAGTTGGTGCGAATTACAATACGAGAGTAGCAAGGTTAGAGACGCTTGTCGTTAACGACCCTGGGGATGGTGGTAGTAAAGCTGATAAATTTGAGAGAGATGAGAGATTGTTGTTAGAAGGGATTAATGATCCAGAAACAACGCCTGATTTGCATATAAGATATTTATTTTATTTAGCCCAAACATATTTTCATTTAAGTCAATTTGAAGATTCGATTAAATGGTATAAAAAACGAGTGGAAGCAGGCGGATGGGTTGAAGAGGTTTTCTATTCGTTATTGCGAATAGGATTTTGTTATGAACAATTAGCAAACCGTTCAGCAAATAAACAACATGAAGTAACAGAAGCGGATGAACAAGAAAATATGAAGAAGCAAGAAGAGCAATATACAGCATTAGCTATTCTTTATTTTCAAAAAGCATGGGAGTATAGACCAACCCGGGCTGAGCCATTATACCAACTTGCAAGAATGTATCGATTAAAATCTCAAAATAATATTGCTTTGATGTATGCCCTGCAAGGGAAGGAAGTTCCTTTTCCGAAAAATGATCTTCTATTTGTAGATTATCATGTGTATGATTACTTATTTGACTATGAGATTTCTATAAGTGCTTTTTATATACCGCATAAAAAACATTTAGGTGCAGTGTCACAAAAATTTTTGGAATCGAAAAAAGAAGAGTTGCCGTTGCATATAGCAAATATGGTAGAAAGTAATGCGAAATTTTATTAAATACAATTTCGGTTAAAGGAGTAGTGGAGTAATAATGGAATTAATACGATGGGCGCTAGAACTAGGGGAATCTGTGCATGGGAATACGTATGAAGAATTGATGCCACTACTAGATTATTATTATGATCGTGATCATTTAAAAGCGTATTGTATCGCAAATCTTCTTTTAGACATGGACGTAGCAGATGAGCATCGGCAAAGAATCGAATTAAGAAGATGCATTGCTGCTTATTATGCTGGATTATATAAAGTAGCAAAAAAACATGCAAATGAGCTTTTACTTAAACACCCGGATGTGGATTTATATAAAAATAATTTAAGGCTAATGGAAGCTTATTTGAATAAAGAATATGATTATTGTCTTTTTATATGCCCAAAGACGTATGGTAGTTTCATAGATGTTGCGCGAGCTTTGAAATGGCGATTGGAGCAGGAGGGAAATACAGCAATTATATCAGAAACAATACTAGAAAATGTGAAAAATACAATTGTTTTTGGAGCGCATACATATGCACATAACCCGAATCTACTTCCGAAAAATGCAATTATTTATAATTTAGAACAATTATATGAAGGAAGCCCTTATGCGCACCCACTTTATTTAATGTTATTAAAAGATAAGAAAATTTGGGATTATAGCAAACAAAATATAGAGTGGTTAAAACAAAAAGGGGTAGGTAAAGAAATAAGCCATGTAGGAATGAACTATGCGCCAACTTTGGAAATAAAAAAAGATGCATTTGAAGATGAGATCACTGAAGACATCGATATACTGTTTATAGGTGCTCTTAATCCGAGGCGGCAAGCTATTTTGGATCAATTAAAAGCAGTTGCCCCGAATTTAAATATTGTTTTTAAAAATAATGCGTGGGGAATTGTTAGAAATGAGTTGATTGCTAGGTCTAAAATTATATTAAATATTCATTTTTACTTATCAGGCATTCTTGAAACACCTCGAGTTTCTTATGCAGTGGCAAATAAGAAATTTATTATTTCGGAAAATAGTAATCCAGAGGATGAGATAGAGTGGCCAGGAATTGTGTTTACTCCGTACGAAAAAATAATAGAAAATATTATGAAATATGTAGCCTTACCAGAAGAACGTATCAAATTAGCAGAAAAAGCGTATACCCATTTTGAAGCGAAAGGAAGCATAGGTATACTGAGCCATAAAGAGGAGGAAAAGTAATTGTGAAGGACTCATACTTTCGTATGGGTTCTTTTTTACGTCTATCATACTATTTTATCAAGCTAGTTACCTCTTTATATTGTGTTTTGTGTAGAAATTTCTGATAATATATAAGTATAACTTGAAAATAAAGGGGAGAAATAATTATGAAACTAGTCGTTATTAACGGTACACCAAGAAAATTTGGTAGAACTCGTGTGGTTGCAAAATATATTGCTGATCAATTTGAAGGGGAGTTATACGATTTAGCAGCAGAGGAACTGCCTTTATATAATGGGGAAGAATCACAACGTGAATTAGAAGCGGTAAAAAAATTAAAGGCATTAGTGAAAACTGCAGACGGTGTAGTACTATGTACACCAGAATATCATAATGCAATGAGCGGAGCGCTGAAAAATTCGTTAGATTACTTAAGTAGTAGTGAATTTGTTCATAAACCTGTCGCATTACTTGCAGTGGCTGGAGGCGGTAAAGGTGGAATTAACGCATTAAACAGTATGCGCATTGTAGCTAGAGGGGTATACGCAAATGCAATCCCAAAACAAGTTGTGCTTGATGGACTTCATGTACAAGATGGTGAACTGGGAGAAGATGCAAAACCATTAATTCATGATTTAGTTAAAGAATTAAAAGCGTATATGGGCGTATATAAAGAGGTGAAAAAACAACTAGGAGTGGAGTGATATGCCCTCTCTGTATAAAGATTCACGCTTGTATTTCAATCTAGGGGCCAATAGTCTATCAGCTATTGGTTCCGGAATTGTTATGATAACGATTCCGTGGTTGTTAATTAAAGAGAGTGGAGGAGAGACAACGTTTGGATATGTTTCTATCGTTGCAACCCTCATTACGTTTTTATTAACACCATTCATTGGGCAAAGCATTGATCGTTTTTCAAGAAAATCTTTATTGTTATGTAACGAAGGTATCGGGATAGCCGTTATAGGAATGATGACTATATGGGGATTTGCCAGGCAATCTTATCATTCTATTTATTACATTATTATTTATATAGCAGGGTCATTCTATTATCTATTATTCTATCCTACAATTTTTGCATTTAATCAAGAAATATTTCAATCAGAACATTATAAAAGTTTAAGTGGAACGATGGAGATCCAATGACAGTTAACACAAGTTATTTCAGGAGCGGCTGCGAGCTTTTTAATTGAAATTAAGGTTGGGGTAATGCTCCCATTTTACCTATTAAGCTATATATTGATCCTATCATTAGGAATCGCTCTTTATTATGTGATATCACAACGTAAACTCGGAGCGGATGTTCCGAATAAATCACTCGTTTAAAAAATACTTCTGCCTTCCTATCTTTTTCTATATAATAAAAAGAAAGGGAGTGCAAACTTATTTATGAACAAATGGATCTTGCTTATAATTTTATTATTACCACCACTATACATTCTTTATATGACGTTTCGGATGAAGCAGGTTGCTCGTGAAAAATTGAGCCATCACTCTCCATACGTTCTTATATTAGGCGCAAAATTATTTGGAGATAAACCGTCTGTATCTCTTCAAAATCGTTTGGATGTAGCATTGGAATATCTAGTTTCCTATCCTACAGTGAAAGTAATTGTTTCAGGTGGTCAAGGAGAAGATGAAGATATACCGGAAGCTCATAGTATGAGAAATTATTTAATGGTACATGGTATAGATGAGAGTCGTATTTTAATAGAAGATCAATCTACAAATACGTATGAAAATGTAAAGTTTAGTATGGATTTATATGATGTGAAACATGCGGTAGTTGTAAGTAATACGTATCATTTATATAGAACGAAAATAATTGCAAAGCGTTTAGGCATGAAGATGGAGGCACTAGCTGCTGAAACGCCAATACGCTCTAAGAGAAAAATGTATGTGCGTGAATATGCCGCTATTATGAAAACAATATTGTTAGACCGTTAGAGCTCAAATGTGAGCTCTTTTTTTGTAGAATAATGCGTATCATTTGAAATGAATTCCATATTCCATCAAAATAAAGGAAACAACGATAAAGGAGTTGTATTTGTGATTCAGTTTAATCAAGTGTCAAAATCATATGAAGATGGCACAAAAGCAGTGGATTCATTGCATTTAGAAATTAAAAAGGGAGAGTTTTTTGTCCTTATTGGCCCGAGTGGTTGCGGGAAAACAACGACAATGAAGATGATTAATCGTTTAATTGAAACGACTGAAGGCTCAATTTTAATCGATGGAAAAGATATTCAACAATACAATATTAATGAATTACGCTGGGATATAGGGTACGTGTTGCAACAAATCGCTTTGTTCCCGCATATGACAATTGCAGAAAATATTGCAGTTGTTCCTGAAATGAGAAAGTGGAGCAAAGAAAAAACAAAAGCCCGTGTCGATGAATTGTTACAGATGGTTGGGCTAGATCCAGACGTATATCGCGATCGTATGCCTGATGAATTATCAGGGGGTCAAAAGCAGCGCGTTGGTGTTGTACGGGCATTAGCCGCAAATCCAAAAATCGTTCTTATGGACGAACCATTTAGTGCGTTAGATCCATTAAGTAGGGAGCAGCTTCAGAAGGATATTGTACAATTGCAAAAAAAGATTCAAAAAACAATTGTATTCGTAACACATGATATGCAAGAAGCATTATCGCTTGGAGATCGTATTTGTATTATGAAAGAAGGAAAAGTTGTTCAATTAGATACACCAGAAGGAATTATACATAATCCGAAAAATGAATTTGTAGAAGAGTTCATTGGAAATCGTGGACGACCTTGGTATGAAGGGAAAAGTATAGAAGATGTATTGCCACTTGATGAAAGTATGCGGGTAGAAGATGGGGATGCACTATCATTACATTCTCCTTTACAAGAAGCATTAGTTCGTGTACGAGCTGACGAAGTCGTTCCAGTTGAAGAAAATGGTCAATATGTTGGAGTTTTAACAAGTCGTCATATTGTCAATTACATTGTTGAACAAATGAAGGAAAGAGGCTAAACAGTGACTGATTTTATACAAACGTTCCAAGAACGAAAAATAGAATTACTAACTGCATTAAGTGAGCATTTACAAATATCGCTTATTTCACTATTTTTTGCAGTAATTATTGCGGTGCCGCTTGGCATTTTATTAACGAGAAAAGAACGGATGGCAGAGTTTATTATAGGAACTTCTGCAGTAATGCAAACAGTGCCATCACTTGCATTACTCGGACTATTAATTCCGTTAGTAGGAATTGGAAAGCTTCCGGCCATTATCGCATTAGTTGTGTATGCACTATTACCTATTTTACGCAATACATATACAGGAATAAGGGAGTTAGATGAATCTTTAATTGAAGCAGCGAGAGCTATGGGGATGAATAGCTGGAGAAGACTGTGGAAAATAGAACTACCACTAGCGCTTCCGATTATTATGGCCGGTATTCGTACGGCGATGGTATTAATTGTTGGAACGGCTACATTAGCAGCTCTTATAGGTGCTGGTGGGCTCGGTAAACTCATTTTACTTGGTATCGATCGAAATGATCATGCACTTATCATTTTAGGGGCCGTACCAGCCGCGTTACTCGCTTTATTCTTTGATATAGTACTTCGCGTGCTAGAGAGTCCAAAACGCTCTTCTAAGCGCGTTATATTGACGATATGCATCGCTCTTGTAATAGTCGTCTCTCCATTTCTTTGGAATACACAAAAGAAAGATATTGTTATTGCCGGCAAACTTGGATCAGAACCTGAAATTTTAATTCAAATGTATAAGCAACTTATTGAACAAGACACAGATTTACACGTAGAATTAAAACCAGGTCTTGGAAAAACTGCATTTGTATTTGAAGCGTTGAAATCAGGAGAAGTAGATATATACCCTGAGTTTTCGGGAACAGCTTTATCTACTTTCGTGAAAGAAGAGCCAAAAAGCACAAATCGGGATGAAGTATATGAGCAGGCTCGCATTGGAATGGAAAAGAAATATAATATGGTTATGTTGAAGCCGATGGAATATAACAATACATACGCACTAGCTATGCCGAAAAAAATAGCAGATCAAAATAATATAAATACAATTTCTGATTTAGGAAATATTGCACAGGATGCGAAAGTAGGATTCACATTAGAATTTGCTGATCGTGAAGACGGTTATAAAGGAATGCAAAAATTATATAACTATAAGTTTTCAAATGTGAAAACGATGGAACCGAAACTACGTTATAGTGCAATTCAATCAGGAGATGTTAACGTAATCGATGCATATTCAACAGATAGTGAACTTGAGCAATACGGACTGAAAGTACTAAAAGATGATAAAGGGTTATTCCCGCCGTACCAAGGTGCACCATTATTAAGAAAAGAGACATTAGAGAAATATCCTGAACTTGAAAAAGTATTAAATACATTGTCTGGGAAGATTACAGATGAAGAAATGCGAAAAATGAATTACGAAGTAAATGTGAATGGAAAAAGTAGTGAAGAAGTTGCGAAACAATTTTTACAAAAAGAGAATTTACTTCGCTAATTTTACAAGAAATATACAAATTTATATATGTGAAATGACCGTTCATTACAAAATGAACGGTTTTTTTGTGCATACTTATACATTTTTTCAAAAAAGTATTCCATTTTTCTTCATTTTCTTTTAGAATAAGTAATGTTTTCCTGAAAAAATATAAGAGAAACGTCTATTAGAGAAAAAGGTGACTTTAATAGTTGAACGAACATAACACCTAGAATGACAGATGGGGTGGTACAAATAGAAAAGAAGTTAGGTTTTTTTCCATTAATTGCATTAGTAGTCGGAACAATGGTCGGTGGCGGTGTTTTTAGTTTACCGCATGATTTAGCAGTAGGAGCAAATAGTGGCTCTATAATAATTGGTTGGTGTATTACAGCGATGGGAATGATTCCACTCGCGCTCGTATATCAAACGTTAGCAAGACAAAAACCGGAGCTTGAGGGCGGAATTTATAGTTATGCACGTGCTGGTTTCGGAGAATATATCGGATTTAACAGTGCTTGGGGATATTGGCTAGCAGGAATTTTAGGAAACGTTGCAACAATCATGTTACTGTTTAGTACATTAGGTTATTTCTTCCCCATTTTTAAAGGCGGAAATAATGTTGCATCTATCGTTGGAGCATCACTTTTATTATGGACACTTCATTTTCTGATTTTATTTGGAATTCGTGAAGCATCTATTATGAATGTTATTGCAACGATAGGGAAATTGGTTCCAATCGTATTATTTATTGTTGTAATGGTAACAGCGTTTCGCTGGGATACATTTACACATGATTTTTGGGGAGAAGGAACGATCTCAGTTTCCTCTATACTTGGTCAAGTGAAAAATACAATGCTTGTAACTCTTTGGGTTTTCATTGGGGTTGAAGGAGCGGTTGTATTATCTGGTAGAGCGAAAAATAGCCGAGATGTTGGTAAAGCGACAGTACTTGGACTTATTTTAGTAATGTCTATTTATATTTTAATTTCTGTCTTGTCAATGGGAGCGATGACAAGAGGAGAGCTTTCCGTGTTAGAAACCCCGTCAATGGGACATGTATTAGAACATGTTGTTGGGACGTGGGGCGCAGTTGCGATTAACATCGGGTTAGTTGCTTCACTTGTAGGTACATTAATAGGCTGGTTTTTACTTGTTTCTGAAATTTCCCATGTAGCAGGAAAAGATGGCGTGTTTCCGAAAGTCTTTACGAAAACAAATAAAAAACAAACGCCACATATGGCATTATGGATCTCAAACGGCGTTGCCCAAATTATATTTATAATCGTTCTGTTTTCAGAATCAACATATCAAATTATGTATTTCATTGCTTCAACATCAATTTTAGTACCGTATTTATTATCAGCGTTATTCCAATTCAAATTAGTTATTACAAACGAACTAAAAGATGCAAAAGTAAAAAACGGCTCGTTAGCTTTAATTGCTTCTACTTATTCTGTATGGCTTCTATATGCAGCGGGTTTGAAAAATTTATTGCTTGTTTCAATTGTATATGGAATCGGGATTATTGTTTACATGTATGCAAGAAAAGAAAAAGGAAATCGTTGTTTTAGAGGTATTGAGAGATATGTAATGTGGGCAATTGTTATTGCAGCGATCACATCACTTTATATGTTATTGACTGGAAATATAAAAATGTAAAAGTCCTTTTAAATAAAGGGCTTTTTTCTTTGTCTAGAGAATATTTAATTCATAAGATATTCAGGAGGGATGAAAATGGAAGAAAAAGAACAGTTAACCAGAATTGTTGATTTAGCGAGTGAAGTAAGGAAAGTATTAGTGCAAGAATCCTTTTTTAATCATCATCCTGAACTACGAGGAGTGATTGAAAATTTAGCGAGTGCTGTAGAGAATTTGGCGGAATTACAGCAAAATAAAGATGAAAACGCTGAAGATCGTTTACGTTATGTACTTGCTAAAATGAAAATTGCTCATAATGCCATTTTACAAGAGAAAAACGCATTTCCATCTCATTAATATACGTTTTCATTTTGAACCTGGCGGATAACGTCAGGTTTTTTGTTTCTAGTTTTTCTTTTCTTTCATACACTAAGAATAGTATGAAAAAAAAGAAGGTGACGAAGGTGAAATTACATAAAGCTCTTCAACCAAGTTTTATAAAACGAATGTACTATATGAGGTTTATCGGAAAGTTTACAAAAGCAGAGAGAGAGAAGAATGGAGAGAATTTCTTTGTACAATGCCTATCGCCAATACCATTTACGTTACAAGAGCAACTAAAAAATGAAGCTTATGTATTTGAAGGTTTATGTAGTAATAAAAAGAATGAAAAAGTCTTTGCGGAATTAAAGAAAAGAAAATTAGAAAAGCAATTGGTTATGTTTCGTCTCTATTATGAAAGAGGAAATATATACGCGGAGTTAATTTGTACAGAAGAACCGCGAGAAATGGCAAACGGCTATAAAATGATTCCAGTACCTAAAGTTTCCGAGTACAAAAAAGGAGAGTCTTTAGAAAGAAAACTTAGTAATGGTTATTTGTCATTTCTAATGCCAAAATATCCGAAAGACTTTGAACCACCCGAATTATTGTGGCACGATGGAAGGTTATATGGAAATATATCTTTAAAGTCATCATCAATTAGTTCAATCGCATATTTTGAACAGCAGCGGGAATGTAAGTATATAGACTTTAATGACTGGATGAAACATGTGGAAATAGCGGTAGAAGATCAATTATATTTTGTAAGTAATCATGTGTATGAGCAATTAAAAAAACGAATAACTGAAGAAGGTAAGCTTGTAGAAGTAGAGGAAATAAAAGTGCAAAAGGATGAATGGGAATGGGATGAGCGTGAATCCGTCTTTTTACAGTATGTAAAAAATTTTGTACGTAATAAAGGGCTATATTTGGATGAAACGGACATTTATAATTTCCATATAAGTGCGAAAACAAATATGTTGACGATTCTAGGTGGTATACCAGGCGCTGGGAAATCCCGTTTTGTGCAAGCTTATGCAGAAGCACTTGGATTACAGTATGGCGAAGAATTAGTTTGGATTCCGATTTCACCATCGTACCAAGAACCACATGATTTAATTGGTTACCTTCACCCGAATGGTACTTTTATTGAAAGTGAAACAAAATTAGTTAGGGCGTTAATGAAGGCAAAAGAAAATCAAAACCAGCTGTATATAATCGTTTTTGATGAAATGAATATGTCACATATTGAGCATTGGTTTACTCCATTTCTATCTGTGCTTCAACTTGAAAAGCAAAATCGTATTTTAAATTTATATGAAGGTGTACAAGAAAAAGAAAATCCAATTCCACCATCAATTGAAATTGGAGAAAATATTATATTTGTAGGTACTATAAATTTTGATGAAACAACGAAAGAGCTCTCAGATCGATTATTAGATCGGACGAATTTAATAACGTTACAAAAGATTCCGTTTTGTGAAATGTGTATGGAACAAGAGAAAGTTGTATTACAACCTCCTCTGAAAGTAACCGCAGGAGAATTTCGTATAAATTGGATCAGGAATAAAACGATGATCGAGGTGTTTTCTGGGGAAGAGTTAGAACTGTTAGATAAGTTACATGCTGTATTGTCATCACACGATGCGTCAAAGGGAATTTCTTTTCGATGTGCAAACGCAATTGCTTCTTATTTGCAAAATATACCGTTCCAAAATAACCATTCCTATATGATCAGTAGAGAAGAGGGATTTGATTTACAAATCAAGCAACGTATATTGACGAAAATAAGAGGGACTGAAATGATGGTTGGATCTTTACTTTCTGAAGAAGTAAAAAGGGGAGCGACATTAGTACCTCTTTTGCAATCTTCACTTGCAAACAGAGTATCTACATTTGAACACTCTTTAGCATATATAAGAGAAAAGCGTAGAGAACTGGAGTTGTATGGCTATGCAAAATGAAGTACGATATGAAACAGAAATCGTTGATACGAAAGAAACACTCCCTTTTGTATTAAAATTAATCATTGGATCTGAGGCGAAAGGGGAATATATTTTATTAAATCGTCTTTGTACATCTACTACGGCATTAGTTCAATGTATTTATAAAGTACAAGAATTAAAACCAATCAGATTGCATTACCATTATGAAAGTCCAATGAATATTACTTTTATATGGAATAAAGTATATGAGGGGCAGAAAAATATAAAAGAGTCAAAGTATGAAATAAATGAAAAAAAACAAAAGGTATTAATATATGAACATGGAAAAACGGAATTCTTTTATCCATGGCGTTGTGGATTATATCATTTTGAAGTGAATATAGAAGATAGAACGTATTATGGCGCCTTTCAAATCGTTCCCAAAAATTTTTTTGATGATCAATTTGAAATGATTCAAAACTATGTAAAGTCAATTTTGAATGAGTTGATTTTAGATAGAGGTTATTATAAAAAGACTTTCTCTGCACTTAGTGATATTGAAGATTCTTCTTATTTAGTGTTACTTAGAAAATTGCCACAAAAAATGAAAAAGATAAAGCAAATTTTTAAGAAAATAGAATTGAGTTCAAAATTTATCCATGAATATAAATGGGAAGAAAAGGAGCGGAAAGCAACGAGAAAAGGAGCCATAGTGGCGGAAAGAAAACCTTATGCAAAAAAATATAATCGTAAGTTGATAGAACAAAAAAATAGTAAGGAAAATGCTTTTCTTAAATTTAAAGCGATGCAATTTAATCTCTATTTATTTGAAGCTGAAAGTTTTTTGCGTCAAACAATTGAAATATTAGAAAGAGAAAAAAAGAAGAAATCAGAAGAATTTCAAGCTGTAAAAACGATTATACAAACAATTGAGCGTAATGGATCAGTGACCGATAGAGAGAAACAAAAATATAAAAATATACATTTACTAAAAGAGGCGGATGTACGAAAGAGTTCTATGAAGATACAAGAATATAAAATATTATCACATTTTGTACATGGAAGTGTACAATACTTTCAAACTTTAATGCATTCGCCATTTTGGAGAGAAGTTGCTGAAACGGGTAACATAAACTCACATAATTTACCGATACCACATCAACAATTACTACAGCATTTAGATTTATTTCCACAATATATAGATCAATCTCCATCTTTACTATTTGTTTATAAACCCACATTTTTAGTGTATGAATATTACGCTTTTTTTATCGTTATTTCCATGTTAGAGCAAATTGGTTTTGAGGCTAGAAATTCCATTCGTGAACAAATACAAGAACATTTTTATGTAGATGGATTACAGGATGGAACGACAGTAGTTTTACACCGAGATGATATTAGAGTACATGTCGCATTTAATGATTTAATTGAAACGCATCCTCTTATTGCATTAAGTAAAGGGAGTAATTTTTATAATGGCGAAGACACGAAGAAGCCAGATATTCGTTTAGACTGTTATGTAAAGGAAGAAGGGAAATATGTATATCAATCTTCTATTATTATTGAAGTGAAGTATAGCCCCATGTACAATATTTTTCAGCATGTTGGAAATACGAAAGCAACTGAGCAAATGTATAAGTACTGGTCTATAAAATATGTAGAAGAACAGAATGGCAAGCGAGTCTATTATAGAAGGGCCATTTATGAAGTCATTTGTGTATATCCAGGAAGTCATATGCATAGTAAAAAAATTGAGTCTGGATGTGGTGTGTTCTTGCAATTATATCCGTATAAAACGAAACAAGGGGAAGAGAAATTAGCTGGAAAACATGGAATGGTACAAATTTTTGAGAAGTGGTTAAAAAGCATGAAGAAGTAAAAAAAATCCTTTTTTATAAAGGATTTTTTTAGATTAAGAAGAATTATATGCGGTATGGAAAGAAGTTTCATACGATTTGAATTTGAAAGTAATATGAATATGTTGTTAGAAGAACGGTACATGAGGAATAAAAGACGATTAAGATGGAATTTAATTCGTTTTACAGAATATAATAAGTCATAAATATTTTTAGTTGCATACGAAGATTTGTTCTTATATGATAGATAGTGAAAGCGTTATCAAAAACAGAGCGGCGATGGGAAAGGCGGGTAAATATGTTCCAGCGTGTTCAAACAAAGGAAGAACATTTTTGGTTCGAGCAACTATGGGGAGATTTTTGTGAAGAAAGAAACTTAATGTTCGTAGAACGTAATTTAAATCCATCACGATTTTTATTAATAGAAGATGAACATCATATTGGTACAGTAGAATGTATTAAGTATACGGTACCAGAGCAATCGAATTCTGAGTTTTTCTATCCGTTTTCTAAAAATGATCTAGTGAAAGATTTGAAAAATGTGTATGAAATAGGCAAGTTAAGTATTGCGAAAACGTCTCGTGGGAGAGGACACTTCAAAAGACTAACCGCTATTTTATTTATGCATGCATTAGAAACGAAAGCAGAATGGTATATTGCAGCAGTTACAAAAAGAATGTATATGTATTTGTTAACACTCGGTTTCCCAATTGAACCGATAGATAATCCATTTCAGTTTCATGATACTTTACAAGGTGTACCAGTACGAATTCATGCTCGAAAAGGGGCTACACATTTGTATTCTTTAAAAGAATTTCGAGATGTGATTCAAGGGAATGCACATGCACAGGCATTAATCGCAGAATACAGTAAGAATATTATGTTAACCAAATAAAACGAAATGAATATGTATAATAAAGAGAATACTAATTTAAAATGAAATCATTCTTCATGAAAAAGACCCTTATTATTTTAATAAGGGTCTAAAAATTATAATCCAAATATACTAAAAATCATTTTGCGGCGCTTCGGTTTCTTTTCACGTTCATATGTTGGTTTTGTATCGGGAGTAATATATAGTGGTTCTTCTTTCTTGAGGTCAGCTTCTAGCTTTTGAATTCGCTCTAACATTTCCTCCATTTCACGGCGATGTTGTAAAAGTTGGTACGTAACTACATCATTTGCCTTATCTTGCATTTGTTCTTCCATTCGATCTAGCCTTCTCGTAATTGTGCTTAATTGAGCGGATAATTGCTCAAAATCATGCGATGATATGTTTTGAACAATTGTATTTACTTGAGTTTTTAATTCTTCAACATCGTTTGACGATGTTTTTGGAGTAGGGTGAGAATTTTGAGACTGCTCTATTTGTGAAAGATGGTATTCTAACATTTGGTCTAAATTATCTTGTGTAAAAATAAAGTGACCATATTTATTTTTTTCTATCGTAAGATTTAATTGTTGTGCAATCCGGACAACAGCCTTTGGGCTAACACCTAATTTTTTTGCGATAAATGGTGTTTTATATTCCAAAATAATCCCTCCTATATATATCCTGTTGAATGATTTCGATCTATGAAGTAAGTTCCCTTCTAGTGTGACAAAAGAAGTGTGGAATCGGCAAAGAAAGTGTTTTTTCACGAAATGAAGCTGTGAAGAATATATCGTGTATATAAAAATATTTTATCCTAAAATTTAGAACAATTTGACTGATGGAAATGAATTAGATTATCATAATGATAAATATCTTTTTTATGTATGCATATAATATATAAAAAGGTGGTTGCTAATGTAGAATTTTGTTAGAGTATTAGAATACTTACTTCACTTGAATAAAATTAAGTAGGAGGTGGCTTCCTTGCTTACAATGTAAGTAAGGAAAAGTATTTGGACATATATAGTATAAGTATAGTGATTGTTTTAATTGCCTTAACGGCATTTTTCGTTGCAGCAGAATTTGCAATTGTTAAAGTGCGAAGTTCACGAATTGACTATTTAATTGCAGAAGGAAATAATCGCGCAACATCTGTCAAAACAGTCATTACAAACTTAGACGAATATTTATCTGCTTGTCAGCTAGGAATAACAGTTACAGCTCTGGGGATTGGGTGGTTTGGTAAACCTGCGTTAAAGCAAATGTTTGACACGCTTTTTGTAAATTTGAACATTTCTTCCCAACTAGCAGACATTTTTGCTGTAATTTTAGTGTTTTTGTTTATTACATTTTTACATGTTGTAATAGGGGAATTGGCCCCAAAAACATTTGCGATTCAAAAAGCTGAACAAGTGAGTTTATTTGTTGCTAAACCGTTAATTTTCTTTTATCGTATGGCGTTTCCATTTATTTGGCTATTAAATGGATCAGCCCGAATGATTACGAAGTTGCTAGGGCTGAAGCCACCGAAAGGGCACGATGAGGTTCATTCAGAAGAAGAATTACGGTTATTAGTTTCAGAAAGTTACAAAAATGGAGAGATTAATCAATCTGAATATAAATATGTAAATAAAATCTTTGAATTTGATGATCGTATAGCAAAAGAAATAATGGTACCCCGAACTGAGATGCATATTATTAGTAAAGAAATGCCTGCTGAAGAAGCTTTGCAAAAAATGTCTCAGGAAAAATATACGAGGTATCCAGTTGTTGATGGCGACAAAGATCACGTAATAGGTTTTGTAAACTTTAAAGATATTTTCACAGATTTTGTGCAGCATAAGGCGGTAAGTAATAAGAAAGTAGAGCAATATATGAGGCCGATTATTTTAGTTATCGACTCTATCCCAATACACGACTTGTTTTTAAAAATGCAAAAAGAAAGAACACATATTGCTATATTAATAGATGAATATGGTGGTACGTCTGGACTTGTTACTGTTGAAGACATTTTAGAAGAAATAGTTGGAGATATTCAAGATGAGTTTGATACAGATGAACAGCCAGAAATTCAACAAGTTAGTGAAACGAAAACGATATTAGAGGGAAAAGTGCTCGTTAGTGAAGTGAATACGTTGTTAGGATTAACGATCGATGATAATGGTGTTGATACAATAGGTGGATGGATTTTAACGAAGAATATAGAAATCGCTGAAGAGGATTTCATTGAAATTGAAAATTATAAGTTTTGCGTGAAAGAATTAGATGGACACTATATAAAGAGACTAGAAGTTACAAAAAGTGTAGAATCAATTGTTGTATTAGAAGATGAAAAACAAATTTCATTACAAGAACAAATTAGTTCGTAGACTCTGCTATTTGGCAGAGTTTTTTTGAACATAATGTTTTTGGCAGAATAAGGGCTATGATACAATGACATAAGTCAGACCTTTCACTAGGTGAAGTATTGTTGTATATATATGGAAGGGGAAGAATTATGAAAAAACATTTATATATAAATGGAGATTGGAAGTCTGTAAACACGTATAAACCATTATACGCACCATATTCTGAAGAAACATTAGCGGAAATTGCACAAGGAACGAAAGAAGATGTACAAGAGGCTGTTACTGCTGCAAAAAATGCAATGAAAGAAATGAATACATTATCTGCATATGATCGTGCGACTATTTTAGAGAAGGTTGCACAAAAAATGGATGAAAGAAGAGAAGAGTTTGCACAGATTATTGCAAAAGAGGCTGCAAAACCAATTCGTGCTGCGAGGGGAGAAGTAGATCGTACCGTTCAGACATACAAATTTGCAGCGGAAGAAGCGAAGCGTATATACGGCGAGACACTGCCACTGGACGCAGCACCTGGTGCAGATGGGCGCATTGCATACACAATGCGAAAACCGATTGGGGTTATAGGAGCTATTACACCATTTAATTTCCCGTTAAATTTAGTGGCACATAAAGTCGGTCCTGCAATTGCTGCTGGAAATACAGTGGTGTTAAAACCAGCTGATCAAACGCCATTATCGTCTTACGCATTAGTTGAACTATTTGAAGAGGCAGGATTGCCAAAAGGAGCTTTAAATATTATTTCTGGTCCTGGTGCAACTGTAGGTGAGGCGATAGTTACAAATGATGATGTTGCTTCCATTACTTTTACAGGAAGTCCGAAAGTTGGAATTGGAATTAAGGCAAAGGCTGGGTTAAAGCGAGTTACGTTAGAACTAGGATCGAATGCTGCTGTTATTATTGATGAAGATGTAGAATTAACAGATGAATTAATTGAACGCGTAAAATGGGGAGCATTTGTTAATAATGGACAAGTTTGTATTTCGGTACAACGTGTTTTTGTACATGAAAAGAGAATGGATGAATTTCTTTCAAAGCTAAAGAAAGCAATGGAAACAGTTGTTGTTGGGGATCCATTGCTTGAGGAAACGGATGTATCGGCTTTAATTTCGAAAAAAGATGTAGAGCGAATAGAAATGTGGGTGCAAGAAGCGATTAAGGAAGGTGCAGCTGTTTTATATGGTGGCAAGAAACATGATGCAAGGATATTTGAACCAACTGTATTAACAAATGTTCCAGAGTATGTATCTGTACAGTGCCAAGAAGTATTTGGTCCACTTATGACAGTAAATACATTTGAAGAATTTGATGAAGCGATAGAGCAAGTAAATCATTCACGTTACGGCCTACAAGCAGGCGTATTTACAAATAATTTATTTAAAGCTATGCGTGCAATTGATGAGCTTGAAGTTGGCGGTGTCATGATAAATGATATTCCAACGTTCAGGGTAGATCATATGCCTTATGGTGGTGTGAAAGAAAGCGGCACGGGGCGTGAAGGAATTAAATATGCAATAGAAGAAATGACAGAAATGAAATTAGTATGTATTAAAAAATAAAGCAAATAGGACTTAAACAATAAAAAAACGAGTAGGAAATGTTTACGATTCCATACTCGTTTTTTTATTGTTTGTTTTACGTTTCTCAGAATGAATTCATTTAATCAAGTGTACCTTTTACTTCATTTCTTGTTTGAAAATAGCATCTTCTACATAAATTTGTTCTTTGTCAACAGCAGTGCTATGAGATAATACTAAACCGATTGGTGTTTCTGTACCTTTATTTTGAACAATTGTAAAAGGAACATTTTTTTCATTTGCTAATTTAATGTATTTAGATAAATGTGGGTAAGCAATGCCACCATTTAGGAATATTTGTAATGATTGAGAAGAGCGCATGCTACTAGCTACTTCAGAATATACATTACTTTGCATTACTTGACCGATAGTTAAAGCGATTTCTACACGCTCACGTAATGTAGTTAAATACATATTACGTTCTTCTGGTTTGTTCTGCTTTTGGCCGTAAATGCCTTCTTGGAGATAATCTTCCACATTTTTATTTACCATATTTTTCACACCTTTCATTTTCTATTGTACGAAAGAATGAAGCAGGATGCAAAAAAAGTCTCATCGAATGTAAAAAACTTTGAGTGAAAGGAAGGAAAATGGAATGTATCAATCTAAACAATTAATAAAGACATTAAAAATTTTATCAACACATATTAACAAAATGTGACAATAATCTATTAACGAATCGTGATTTTTGTGTTAATATTCAAAATATAAAGGGTGTTCGTCGCATGGAAATGGAGGGAATGGAGGTTTTTCCAATCGATAAGGATATTAAAGAAGTATTTTGTTCGCACTTGAAAAACAACAGGCACCAATTCGTTGAGAACTGGAAAAACAAAATGATAATTTCCGATAAAGATCCATTTAAACTAGAAGCATTTCAAAATGGGGAGGATTTATTAGAGTTAATTATCGAACTTACTATGGAAGAAAAAGATATAGATTATCTTCAGCCATTATGCGAGAAAATTGCTATTGAACGTGCAGGAGCAGATGCGAATATTGGAGATTTTGTTTATAATGCAAACGTGGGAAGAAATGAGCTTTTCGAAGCGATGTGTGAATTAGATGTTAGCGCACGTGAATTGAAACCAATTATGGCTCAAATACATACTTGTTTTGACAAATTAATTTATTATACTGTTTTAAAATACTCGGAAATAATATCAAGAAATTTAGAGGAAAAACAGCAATATATTAACGAAACACATAAAGAAAGGCTGACGATTTTAGGGCAAATGTCAGCTAGTTTTGTACATGAATTTCGTAACCCACTTACTTCCATTATGGGATTTGTCAAATTATTAAAGGCCGATCATCCTAGTTTATCGTATTTAGATATTATTTCGCATGAATTAGACCAATTAAATTTTCGTATTTCACAATTTTTACTCGTATCGAAAAAAGAAATGTGGACTGAATCAGAACGATTTTGGCTTAATGATTTGTTTCAAGATATTATACAGTTCTTATATCCGAGTTTGGTCAATGCAAATGTATCAATTGAAAAGAATTTGCCGTATCCAATTCCACTTGTTGGTTATCGGAGTGAAGTGAGACAAGTAGTTTTAAATATATTAATGAATTCAATTGACGCTCTTGAATCAATGAAAGAAGAAAGAAAAATTATCATTGATGTATTTGAAGAAGATCAATCGATTCGAATTGTAATAAAAAATAATGGACCAATGATTCCAGCTGAAAATGTAGAAACGATTTTTGAACCATTTGTAACTACTAAAAAATTAGGAACTGGTATTGGGTTATTTGTATGTAAACAAATTGTAGAAAAACATAATGGGTCCATCATGTGTCGTTCAGATAACGATTGGACAGAATTTCAAATTGCATTTCAAAAATAAACAGTCTACACCAAATAAATGGTGTAGACTGTTTTAATTCGTAAGTATAACGGCTTCTAATTTAGGATCTTTCGTTGAATAACCTAAAAGTGAAATTGTATAAATGATATTCGGTTCGACTTTGAAATCCGGAATAGTTAGCAAGACCCTTGGATTATCTGCGAGTGAAACTTCAATATCTGCTGTACCTGGGCTAACTTCTAAAAAATCTGTTATTTGTTTAAAGAGTACATTTTCAAATAAATGATCTCCACCTTTTAAACTTACATTTATAACAGGGGTATCTGGAGAAAAATGTACAAACCGTATTTTGGCTTGGCCTGCTGGTAAATGAGTATTATCAAGCATAGGTTGTAATTGTAGATGATTATCAATATTTATTGCAGCAAAAGTATAAGAGTGATTTCCCATTATCGGTACTAAAGCTGAAAAGACGGGAGTTTCATTTCCTACAGGGACAATATCTATACGGTATTTACCTTGCACTAATGTTAAATAGGGACTAAATTGTTTGAAAGAAATATTTTTAATAACCTTTTGTCCGTTTACTAAAATATCAACTGCAGGTGTATTTGAAGCTGAGTGAAAAAACCTTATGTGTGATGGTAAAGCAGCTTCTTGTGAATCTCTTTTTTCATATGCCTGTACAAGTTTCGTAAGCGCATCATAATATTTCATATATAGTTCTACATATTTTTTCGGATTATGAAATTGATAGTAACGAGCGAGCTGTTCGTATCGTGCAGCTTCTTGTCCATATTTTTCGATTTCAGATTGAGACATGAACATTCCTCCTTTGTCATCATTAAAACTATATGCTTAGCAAGAACGGGGTTATGCGAAAAAATTGTTTTTTAAAGGAGGAAAGTTGAAAGTGAATAAAAAGTATTGCTTAGGGATAAGTGTAGTTTAGGCGAACGAGCGTTATATATTTTTAGAGGAAACAGCAATTGATCATCCTTATTGGGTGATGATGTAATGATTACAATGTGTATTTCAAAATAAAAAACCTTAAGAACGTATCAATTAAAATATCGAAAACATGTCCCAAAATCCTTAGGAAACTAGAGGATTTTTTAAATTATGGGCAAATACACATACAAAGTGATAATTGTCCTACATAAATTATAAAGGAAAGGTAGTTTGAAAATGAGGAAAGGAATGGAAGCTTGGGATGGGGATATCCCGACAGGAATTGTGAATGGAGTTATGGACGATTTTGTGCTTTAGGCTGTAGGATGAATTTTGAATTTGTAACATTCTTTTTTCTATTTATGTTGGAAAGTGACAGTATTAACCGATAAAAGAGCGTCGTACCGAACTGATTAATGTGGTTAATCGGTTCTTTTTTTATTGTTAAAACAATGGAGAATGTATGTGAAATATAGATTACTATAAAAATAATTGCTATGCATTTAGTAGGATTAATTGTCGAGAATTGTTTGAAAATATGCAATGTAAAGTAAGGTATTAGGAAGGAGTTTAAAGGGAGTTTCGTCGAAGTTTACACAATGTCGGCATTTGAGGGAAGCTGGCATTATGTTAAAAAATATTTAGTGAAGCGTTAATTTTATATAAGGGAGGGTGTTTGAGCGTATAGATAAGGGTTGGTCTTCGTTCTAAGTTCCGAATTTTCTGTTTTTGAAATAATATTTAGCACTCATTTGTATATTTTATAATAGTTTTTTGATAAATTCACTGCTTTCGCAGAGGGTTCTTTTTTATGAAAGAAACGTCAATTTTCTTCATATATATATACAAATTGGAGAAATGGGGGAGCGCTATGCGCGATTACTTAATTAAACCACTTGTTGGTCAGCCGTATCCAATGATTTCACATGGAAAAGGTGTGTATTTGTATGACCAAAATGGAAATAAATATTTTGATGGCTCGTCAGGGGCGATTACGGCAGGTATTGGACATGGCGTAAAGGAGATTGCGGACGTTATCAAAAAGCAAGCAGAGGAGATTGCTTTCGTTTATAGATCACAGTTTACGAGTGAACCAGCTGAAAAATTAGCGGAAAAATTAAGCGATTTAAGTGTAGGAGATTTGAACTGGAGCTTTTTTGTGAATAGCGGTACGGAAGCAAATGAAACGGCTATGAAAATTGCAATTCAGCATTTTCAAGAGCGAGGTATTCAAGGGAAGCATAAAATTTTGTCACGATGGATGAGTTATCACGGTATTACGATGGGAGCCTTATCAATGTCTGGGCATCCACTGCGCAGACAACGTTTCGTGTCAATTTTAGAAGATTATCCAACTATTCCAGCACCATATTGTTTTAGATGTCCAATGCAAAAGGTATATCCAACTTGTCAGCTTGCTTGTGCGACAGAACTAGAAAGATCAATTGAAAGAATTGGAGCAGAACATATCGCAGCTTTTATCGCTGAACCGATTATTGGAGCAGCTGGAGGCGCAGTCGTTCCGCCGAAAGAATATTATAAAGTTATTAAAGATATTTGTAGTCATTACGATATTTTATTTATTGCAGATGAAGTAATGACTGGGCTTGGTCGTACTGGCGCATGGTTTGCGATGGAGCATTGGGGTGTAGAACCGGATATTATGACACTTGGTAAAGGTTTAGGAGCTGGATACACACCGATGGCAGCGACGGTTGTAAGTGACCGAGTAATGGAGCCGATTTTACGAGGATCACGTTCTGTTATGAGTGGGCATACGTTAAGTGCAAATCCATTATCTGCAGCAACAGCTCTAGCTGTTATTGAATATATGGAGAAACATAATCTACCTGAAAAAACAGCGGAAAAGGGAGAGTATTTAATAAAAGGATTGCAGAAAGTTCAGCAACAATCGACAATCATTGCTGATGTACGCGGGAAAGGGTTGCTGATTGGAGTAGAATTGCAATCGTTTACAAAGGCGTCGGAACTTATTTCGGTTGCAGCTAAAAATGGTCTTCTTTTATACCAAGCTGTTTCAGGGCAGGCAGGAAAAGAAGATAGTGCACTGCTTGTGGCACCGCCAATGACAACTACATATTCCGAGTTAGATGAATTACTTTCAATTTTTGCAAAAAGTGTAGAAGAAATGATGCAAAAAGGAGGGCATAGTATCGCATGACAACTATTACGAATACATTCGATAAATTAAAAGAGATAGAGGAAGTAATTTCTTTGTTCCACGATGATATGACATTAATGTTTGGAGGATTTGGGGGGATTGGATCCCCTCCATCTTTAATACAGGCGATTTTAGAAAAAGGAGTTACAAATTTAAATTTAATAGGAAATGATACGGGATTTCCTGATGTAGGGATTGGTCGTCTCGTTACGAATGAAAGGGTAAAATCATTAATTACTTCTCATATTGGTTCAAATCCAAATGCAGGACGACAACTAAACGAAGGAAGATTACAAATTGAGTTTTCTCCTCAAGGAACATTAGCAGAGCGTATTCGCGCTGGTGGTGTAGGACTTGGAGGTGTATTAGTTGATGTAGGTGTTGATACGATTGTAGAAGAAGGAAAACGTACAGTTGAAATGAATGACAAGACATATTTAGTTGAAACAGCATTAACTGCTGAGGTTGCGATTGTATATGCGAAAAAAGCGGATCCGTTCGGTAATCTTGTGTTTGATAAGAGCGCCCGTAACATGAATCCTCACGTTGCTATGGCCGGGGATATAACGATTGTAGAAGCAGAAGAAATTGTTCCACTCGGAAGTTTAGATCCAGAAGAAATTGTTGTCCCAGGAGTATTTGTAAATTATATCGTACCATCGGAAGGAGTGAATTGGAAATGGGTATGGGCATAGAAGTGAGAGATAAAATTGCTAGACGTGCAGCGAAAGAAATACAAAATGGTATGATTGTAAATTTAGGTATTGGTATACCATCGCTTGTACCGAATCATCTTCCTAACGATATAAACGTTATGTTTCATGCGGAAAATGGAATTGTAGGTATGGGACCTACGCCAAGCAAAGGAAATGAAGACGAAAACTTATGTAACGCAGCAGGTTTGCCAACTTCTCTTATTACTGGAGCGAGTTATTTTGATAGCTGCACAGCGTTTGGGATGATTCGAAAAGGTTTACTAGATATTACGATTCTTGGTTCATTACAAGTGAGTGAGAATGGTGATTTAGCTAACTGGATCGTTCCAGGAAAACGCGTTCCTGGTATTGGGGGAGCGATGGATTTGGCACAAAAAGCGAAGCGGGTCGTTGTTGTAATGAATCATGTCGATAAATACGGAAATGCAAAAATTGTTTCGGAGTGTACGTTACCATTAACTTCAAAGAAATGTGTAGATTTAATAATTACGGATATGGCAGTTATGGAAGTGACGCCGAGTGGACTTATTTTACAAGAATTAATGAGCCCGTACACAGTGGAAGATATAAAAAAACATACAGAAGCGGAGTTTGAAATTGGCTCTAACTTACTAGTAATTGAATGAGGGGAGATGTAATATATGGAGCAATTAAAAAAACAAGTTTGTGATTATATTGAGAGTCATGAAGAGGAAAGCGTAAAGTTTTTAAAACGATTAATTCAAGAAAAGAGCGTATCTGGTGATGAAAGTGGTGCGCAGGCA
Source organism: Bacillus sp. CH140a_4T (assembly GCF_008923725.1). Classification (GTDB taxonomy): domain Bacteria; phylum Bacillota; class Bacilli; order Bacillales; family Bacillaceae_G; genus Bacillus_A. Next base: position 327,022 of record NZ_WBPF01000021.1, on the reverse strand, counting down.
ATTGTAATTGAAAAATTACGTGAGCTAGGTTTAGATCTTGATATTTGGGAGCCTTCATTTTCTAAAATGAAAGATCATCCTTATTTTGTATCACCGCGTACAAGTTTTTCAGATAGCCCCAACATTGTAGCAACCCTTAAAGGAAGCGGCGACGGGAAATCTATGATATTAAACGGGCATATAGATGTTGTACCAGAAGGAGATGTGAATCAGTGGGACCATCACCCTTATAGTGGTGAGAAAATAGGAAATCGTATATATGGCCGTGGAACAACGGATATGAAAGGCGGCAATGTCGCACTTATGCTTGCGATGGAAGCAATTATTGAATCTCGTATTGAATTAAAAGGAGATATTTATTTTCAAAGTGTAATAGAAGAAGAAAGCGGCGGGGCAGGAACATTAGCGACTATATTACGAGGATATAAAGCGGATGGTGTTATTATTCCAGAACCAACAAATATGAAGTTTTTCCCGAAACAACAAGGATCCATGTGGTTTCGTCTGCATGTGAAAGGGAAAGCAGCACACGGTGGAACGCGTTATGAAGGAGTAAGTGCAATTGAAAAAAGTATGTTTGTTGTAGAGCATTTGAGAAAATTGGAAGTGAAGAGAAATGACCGAATTACAGACCCATTATTTAAGGGAATCCCGATTCCAATTCCAATTAATATTGGGAAAATAGAAGGCGGGAGCTGGCCAAGTTCTGTTCCAGATTCGTTAATTTTAGAAGGAAGATGCGGTATTGCGCCGAATGAGACTATAGAGGCAGCAAAAGAAGAGTTTGAGAATTGGGTCGCTGAATTAAATGATGTGGACAATTGGTTTGTTGAAAATCCAGTAGAAGTAGAATGGTTTGGTGCGAGATGGGTTCCTGGTGAACTAGAAGAAAATCATGAGTTAATTACAACACTCGGGCATAACTTTGTTGAAATCGAAGGGAACAAACCAATTATTGAAGCATCTCCGTGGGGGACTGATGGAGGTTTATTTACACAAATCGCAGGTGTACCAACGATAGTATTTGGCCCAGGAGAAACGAAAGTAGCACATTATCCAAACGAATATATAGAAGTTGATAAAATGATAGCTGCCGCAAAAATTATTGCATGTACATTACTAGATTGGTGTGAGGTGAAAAAATGAAATACTATGAATCTTTTAGAGAGCAGACGAATGGCTATACAGTAGAAGGCGTTTTGGACTATTTTAATAAACGTATTCGAGTAGATCACTACACAGGAAATATTGAGAGGATTATCCAAACAATTGATGAATTAGCAGAGAAACATTCTTTCACTAAATGTATTGTTAAAGGAAAGGGAGAGCATGTTTCAACATGGCTCTCTTTCGGTTTTTTATTAGAAGCAACGATACCACATTATTTTCAAGGTCACGATGCATACTTCTTCGTGAAATTTAATAATGATGAAAGACGAAATAGTATTCATTGGGCTGAGGAAGATAGCATTTTAAGCGGTGTAAAAGAAAAAGAAGTAAAGGAAAAAATAGTCCCTGAGAAATTTTTATTAAGAAAAGCGACAGAAGAGGATGCAGAAGAATTAGCAGCTGTATTTGGAAAAGTATTTGAAGTTTATCCTACTCCTTTAAACGAAGCGAGTTATGTAAAACAAACGATGAAAGAAGACGATACAATTTACTATGTATATGAATTTGAGGGGGAAATAATTAGTACAGCATCTGCAGAAATGAATATAAAAGAAGGAAATGCAGAATTAACGAATTGTGCTACTTTACCCGAATATCGTAAACATGGATTTATGAAAAGTTTATTAATTAAGTTAGAAGAAGAACTGCAAGAAAAATCGATTTTCTGCTCCTATACAATTGCTCGATCGCTTTCTTTCGGAATGAATGCTGCCTTTCATCAGTTAGGTTATACGTATACAGGAAGACTGGCGAACAATTGCTACATTTTCGATAAGCTGGAAGATATGAATGTATGGGTGAAAGATTTGTCTAAATAGAACGGAATCGTCATGCTTATAATCGCATATAGGTATGCCGAAAACTCGGCATGTGATTGCTGGGTTTTCGGCAAAAGGGGGGATGACATTGCTAGCAGTTTCGACACAAGAAGTCATTGAAGCGATTTTGGGCAGTATTGATGAGGCTATACACGCAGTAAATGAAAATGGTATTACAATTTTCTATAATACTGTAGCTGCAAAACACGATGGATCAAAAATTGAAAAAGTGTTAGGTAAACATTTGTTAGAAGCGTTTCCATCTTTATCTAGGGAAACAAGTACGTTGATGAAAGTGTTAGATACAAAAAAACCAATCGTTCATCAAGTTCAGCATTATCAAAATTTAAATGGGGAAGACATTTGTACAGTAAATACGACGTTACCTATTTTTATAGATGGAAATATTGCTGGAGCTGTAGAAATTGCAAAGGATTATTCCACCGTTCAAAAACTTACGGATACCATTGTAGATTTGCAATCAAAAATAAAGCGGTCATCTAGAAAAAAAACAATCAAAAAGCATGTTGCATTTGAGACGATTGTGACGAACGATGCTCGGTTTAAACAGACGAAAGAATTAGCACAAAAAGTAGCGCCAACTGATGCAAATGTTTTAATATATGGGGAAACAGGAACAGGTAAAGAATTATTTGTACAAGCGATTCATGAAGCTTCTAAACGGAAGAACAAGCCATTTATTGCACAAAACTGCGCAGCTTTGCCAGAGTCGCTATTAGAAAGTTTATTGTTTGGAACGACGAAAGGTAGCTATACTGGGGCAATTGAACGAGCGGGATTATTTGAACTTGTAGATGGTGGGACATTGTTTTTAGACGAACTGAATTCAATGCCTCTCGATTTACAAGCGAAAATGCTACGTGTATTAGAAGATGGTGTTATTCGTCGAATTGGTGATAATAAGACGAGAAAAGTAGATGTTCGCGTTATTACTGCAATGAATCAGCCACCAGAAGTATGTTTAAGAGAGAATAAAATTCGTACTGATTTATATTATCGATTAAATGTCTTTTCATTATATATTCCGCCGCTACGTGAAAGAACTGAGGATGTATTATTATTAGCGTCTTATTTTTTGAACGAATATAATAAAAGTTATAAAAAAGGTGTACTTCAAATGGATAAGGGAGCAAAAGAAAGGCTACAAGCTTATCAATGGCCTGGCAATGTTCGGGAGCTAAAACATACGATTGAACATGCTGTCATAATTGCAGAAGGGGATACACTAACAGCCAATTGTTTACCACGTACGTTTCGAAAAGAGAATCTGCCAAAGAAGAAGAGCATATTGCCACTTAGAGAAGCACTTCATCAAACGGAAAAGGAATTAATAGATCAAGCGTTAATTGAAACGGAAGGGAATATATTACAAGCTGCAAAAATGTTAGGTATCCCTCGCCAAACGCTGCAATATAAACTGAGTAAGTACGACAAAACCGCCGAATAATTGGCGGTTTTTGTGTGTTTGCACCAATAAAAGAGCGTTTACATATATAAAAAGTAATGAATATGATAGTATGTATGGATTTCAAACAGTGCTTACAAATATTTTTTCGCTTATGTAATAGCGTTCTCCGTACATTTACTTATCAATAATGTAAAGTTGGCATAACTATTGCTTATATAAAGGATGAGCGTATAAAAAGGGGGAATAGCAATGTTACATGATGTATACAAACCAAATCGTCACTGGAAGGATATTGAGTTGTGGAAGGATGTTACTGAAGAACAATGGAATGACTGGGTTTGGCAATTAACGAATACGATCAAAACTTTGGATGACTTAAAGAAAGTGATTAATTTAATACCTGAAGAAGAAGAAGGCGTTAAAATTTCAACAAAAACGATCCCGTTAAATATTACACCGTACTATGCTTGGCTAATGAATCCTGATGACCCACGCTGTCCGATTCGGATGCAATCTGTACCGATCTCGGAAGAGTTATATAAAACAAAATATGATTTAGAAGATCCGCTTCATGAAGATGAAGATTCACCAGTTCCAGGGCTAACACATCGTTATCCAGACCGCGTATTATTCTTAGTAACGAATCAATGTTCTATGTATTGTCGTTACTGTACACGCCGTCGTTTTAGTGGACAAATTGGAATGGGTGTACCGAAGAAACAATTAGATGATGCAATTGGTTACATTCGTGATACACCACAAGTACGAGATGTATTAATTTCTGGTGGTGACGGTCTTCTTATTAACGATAAAATTTTAGAATATGTATTAAAAAATTTACGAGAGATTCCGCATGTCGAGATTATTCGTATCGGAACGAGAGCGCCGGTAGTATTCCCGCAGCGTATTACAGAAAACTTATGTAACATTATTAAAAAATACCATCCAGTATGGCTGAATACACATTTCAATACTTCTATTGAAATTACAGAAGAGTCGAAAAAAGCATGTGAAATGCTAGCGAATGCTGGTGTTCCAATCGGAAACCAAGCAGTAATTTTAGCTGGTATTAACGACAGCGTTCCAATTATGAAAAAACTTATGCATGACTTAGTAAAAATCCGTGTACGTCCATACTACATTTATCAATGTGACTTATCTGAAGGTATTGGTCATTTCCGTGCACCAGTATCTAAAGGTCTTGAAATTATTGAAGGTTTACGCGGTCATACATCTGGTTATGCGGTTCCAACATTCGTTGTTGATGCACCAGGAGGAGGCGGAAAAATTGCGCTTCAACCAAACTATTTAATCTCGCAAAGTGCAGATAAAGTTGTGCTTCGTAACTTTGAAGGTGTTATTACAACGTATCCAGAGCCAGAGAGCTATATCCCAGGAAGAGCAGAAGGGTACTTTAAAGAAATCTATCCAAACTACGAAGAAAAACGTTCAGATGTTGGTATCGCAGGTCTTATGAGTGATAAGAAATTTAACCTTGTTCCAGACGACTTACAGCGTATGAGCCGTCGTAAAGACTATGAAGATAATGACACTCATGCATCACTAAAAGATAAACGTGATAAGCGTGATCAACTTAAAGATAAAAAATATCAATCGCAAATGGCTAAATTAGAAGAAAACGACAAAAAAAATGAGGGTGATGCAGTATGAATTGTATGTGGTGTGACAGTACAGAAGCGAAAGAAAGCTTGAATACTGTATATTGGGAATTACCAGATGGTACGAAAGCCATTGAAATCCAAGAGACACCATGCATTTCTTGTTCCTCATGTGGTATGGACTATCAAGCAGATCAAACAGTGAAAGAAATAGAAGATCAATTGTTTCTAATTTATACGAAAGATTTACCAAAACAACTAACATATGAAGAATTAATGGGAAGACCACGTCTATTAAAGAGAAATTATTTCGACTTTTAACCAGCTTTTATGCTGGTTTTTTTCTTTTTTGCCTTGTATAATGTATCCAAGTTAGAAAGGTAGGGAATATTTTTGAAAAAGACATTTTACCACTATATGATGAAGCATCGTGCAGCTTTATTTAGTAATGAAGTATCGAATTTAGCAGAAGCAATGTATGATGATTTAAGCTTTCCAAAGCAATCTGAAGATTATGATGAAATTAGTTCATACTTAGAGTTAAGTGGATTGCTAGAAAGTATGTCTATATTTGATGAAGCTTGGGATTTATACATACAAGAGAGATAAGAACTATATGAAATTTTTGACGTGAAGCTAGTCTATTTGCTAGCTTTTTTTACGTTGTAAATAATTTTTTTATACGGTGATATTTTTTATTGAAAAAATTTATGAATATACGCTTCTGTGATAAGCGTTTTTATGTAGGTTGCATATACTGTTATCAAAATCACGACGTCAAAAAAAGGAGAGATATAGATGGCAAGAAAAAAGCAACCTAAATATAACGTAGGGGACATAGTCGTGATTACGCTATATGGAACCGTTGGTAAAATCACAAATATGAAGATTTTAGATGGAGTTTACGTATACGAAGTCAATAATCACGATGGGTTTTACGTAGAGCAAACATTGCAGCACGTTTCAGAGCAAGATATGAAAAAAGGTGAAACTGAGTGGATTGAATTAAATTATAATTTCACATTTGGTGATCTCGTGCAAGTAACAGGATATGATAAAGATGTGTTTCGAATTGTTGGTTTTCGTACAGAAGTATGGAGATATAAAAATGACGCATGGGAAGATACCATATATGAATTGTCACGAATTACGGATGGTGAATGGTTAGAAGCAGATGAGTCGGATTTAACGTTACTTGCCAATGCTCAAACCGCAAATGCAATTTTGAAGAAAATGAAACAAGATAAAGCTGGTATGAATAAATTAGATTTAGGAAAATTAAAGTCAATTAACAACTCAAAAAAAGTGAGTGTTAAGACAAATCGTCAAGAAATCATTGATGGATTACTTGATATTTATAACGATTATCAATTGTTATTCGATATATTTAAAGATGAAGAATACAAAATTGTTATGGATGTTGTTCATAATTATTTAGTTAAATTGACAGAGAAAAAATAGTTAACTAGAAAGAGAGAATGAATTGAACAACAACATATGCAGTATAAGGTATGCCTACAATTATTAAAAAAATAAAAAGCCATTTAATAAGAGAGTCTGCCCATTGATCTTCATGCATGAACTCTTCTTTTGTTTGCCCTACTTCTTGCTTTGCCACATATTGGTATTCCATAATTAAATCCCCCTTTTTGATAGCTTGTACTACCATCGTATGAACCTCGTCCTAAAGATATGACCTATAAAAAAATAAAAACTATTTTTCTAATCTCATATACATATTTTTGAGATTTTTTCATAAAACAGAAATAAAGGAGTGATGCTCATGAAGGAAATTGAAGTCGTAATTGATACGGAAGAGATTGCGGAGTTTTTTTATGAGCAACTAATTGAAAGAGGATACGTCCCAAAACGAGAAGAAATTGAAGATCTCGCAGATATTACATTCGAGTATTTATTAGAGAAATGTATGATTGATGAAGTGTTTGATGAAGAGGATGAGTGAAAGTAACGGCGGGCTTAACTCGTCGTTTTTTACTCTTTACAAACTTGTCACAAATATAGTCGGAAATTATTGGTATAATTAAAAGAAAATTTTACTCAAGAGGTGAAGGGATGTTCAAAAAAATTATTGATTCTTTATTAGGTAGGAAAAAAAATCGTTCGTATTCTAGTAGTGATTATCGTCATAGAGGTCGCTCTTATTCAAGTAGCGATTATAAACGACGTTCATCTGGTTATGGGCATCAGCATTATAAAAGAAAACGTAAAAGCCGTAGCTTCTTTTCAAGTAGCTGATGAAATGGCGTCGTATACTAGCTTTATTTGATAGACCACTGCGAAAAAATACAATCGTTGCAGAACGTTATAAAATCGAATCAGTAATTGGAATGGGCAGTTATGGGGTTACATATGTCGTTAATGATTTACAAATAAATAGAAATAAAGTCTTAAAACAATTAAGACAAAGTAAACAAAGGTATGAGTCTGGTAGAAAATCATTTGAACAAGAGAAAATGATTTTACAAACATTAAATCATCATGCAATTCCTAGTTTATATGATCATTTCGTATGGGAGAAAAAAAGCTTTTTCGTGATGGAATATATGCCTGGTAAAAATTTCGAAGATTATATTTTCTTAGATGGGCATGTATATACAGAACGTGAAGTTTTTAAAATTTTATATGAAATATTAGATATTGTATCTGTGTTTCATAGTGAAGGTATTATTCACCGAGATTTACGCATTCCCAATATATTAATCAAAGAAAACGAAATTAGTATTATTGATTTTGGATTGGCTAAATTGAAAGGTGAAGGTGATGAACGAGCTACAACTTATGAAGGTGAACAAGCTTTGATGCGAGAAGTACACTTTCGTAGTGATTTTTATGCGCTCGGTCATTTCTCATTATTTTTATTATATGCAGGCTATGAATCTAATGAAAAACATGAAAAACCATGGTATGACGAATTAACTTTGGAAAATTATAACCGTGAAATGCTTATGCGCATGTTACAAATAAAAACGCCGTACTATGAGAATGTACAAGAATTAAAAAAAGATGTAGCTTTTGCTTTAGAAAGGATGGAGGATCCATGTTTCAAAAATTTTTAGCAAGCGTTGGTATTGGTAATGCAAAAGTAGATACAGTTCTTGAAAAAGATGAGTATATTGTTGGAGAAGAGATACTAGGGAAGGTTCATATAACTGGTGGTTCAGTTAGCCAACAAATTGAAAGCATTTACTTAACGTTATCAACTTCGTATGTACGAGAAGTTGATGATAAAAAAGTAACGGCAACGTATGATTTAGAGCGTGTTCGTTTAACAGAACCTTTTTCTGTTGAGCCGAATGAAAAAAAAGAAATTCCATTTTCATTTACAATGCCAGTTGAAACGCCGCTTACACTTGGAATGAAAACAGTTTGGGTACATACAGGCCTTGATATTAAACGCAGTATAGACCCAAGTGATCGTGATTACATTCAAGTGTTGCCAAATGCACTATTAAATAGTGTATTAGAGAGTGTAAATCATTTAGGTTTTAAAGCGCGTCATATAGAGTGTGAAGAATTACCGTATCGATTACGTAAACAAGTGCCATTTGCACAAGAATTTGAGTTTGTTCCTGTTTCCGGAGAGTATTATGGGAAATTAGATGAACTAGAATTGTTAATCTTACCAAGTGCTTATGATCGCCTAGAGATTGTTATGGAAGTAGACAGAAAATCTCGTGGATTAGCAGGTTTATTTGCAGAAGCGCTTGATCTTGACGAGAAAGTGATTCGCTTTACAGTAACGAATGAAGATATTCCAGTAATGAAGGGAAAAATTAACAATTATATTTTTTAATAAACTATGCATAAAAAAGAAATGGAGAGGAAAACTAAAATAACCGCTCCATTTTTTTGCATAGTGAGGTTATGTATGTGAAACGATATCGACATTTATACTTGTTAAGTTTTACGTTACTCATTTGTTTTGTCGTATTATCACTTTCGTATCATACCGCTTGTATTGAGAAATTTGACAATATAGTCGCGCATTTTATTCAAAGTTTTCGGAACGATTACTTGACAGCCTACTTTACTTGGATGTCTTTTATCGGTTCCAAAAGAATATATTTTCCGTTACTCATTATTCTTGTAATGTATTTTCTCGTTAGAAAAAAATTGCTTAGTGCATTACTTCTAACAATTAATTATTATGGATCTCGTTATTTAAACAGTATGCTTAAACTATGGTACGAACGAGCAAGACCTGATGTAACGCAGCTTGTTACTGCAACTGGATATAGTTTTCCGAGCGGTCATACGATGAATGCTACTGCTTTTTTAGGATTTATTGCATACGTCACAATTACAGAAGAACGTATTACATTGCATAAAAAATTGTTGATTATTTTTATAGCGAGCTTTGTTGTATTATCTATTTCAGTTAGCCGAATATATCTTGGCGTTCACTATCCATCTGACATATTAGCAGGATGGGCAGCTGGCGGTAGCTGGCTCGTTTTATGTGTTATATTTCATAAAGCTTTCATTAAAAAAGAACCTATGTCATAATAGGTTCTTTTTTAATTGGTTCAACATGAATGTGTGCATGGTAAATACCAAACTTTTTCCGAAGCATAGCCTCGATGTTGTCAGTAATACAATGACTTTCACCAACATCCATACGAGCATCTACTTCGATTGTAATATCAACGTACGTTTGATTCCCGTACATACGAGCACGAATATCTACGATATTTTCCACGCCACTAATATGTTCAATAGCATCAGCGTACTCTTCCATCTTATCTGGATCGATTCCATCCGTTAACATATGAGAAGCTTCTACGAAAATCTCCCATGCAGTTTTACAAATAATAAGGCCGACAATTAAAGCAGCAATAGGATCTAAAATAGGCATTTGGAACTGTGAACCGACAATACCTACTACTGTACCAATACTTACGAGAACGTCTGATAAATTATCCTTTGCAGCGGCTTCTAATGATTTACTTTTTGTGCGCGCTGCAATCTTTTTCGTATACAAATACACAAAGTACATAACGACAGCAGAAAATAAGGCTACCCATGCAGCAAGTACATTAGGCGCTGCGTGTTTCGGATTAAAAAAAGATTGAATGGCACTAATAATAACTTCTAATCCGACCGTTGCCATAATAAAAGAAGCAACAAGTGATGCAATTTGTTCTGCGCGCGAATGCCCATAAGGATGATCTGGGTCACGAGGTTTACGAGAGATTTTTAGACCAATTAATATCGCTAAAGAAGCACCGATATCCGTTAAGTTATTTAAACCGTCAGCACGTAATGCGCTAGAGAGGGTAATATAACTGATGATGATTTTCATAGAGGATAAAAATATGTAGGCCATAATGCTGACAATCGCACCTTTATCAGCTTCTTTATGAGAAAGAGTATCCATTTTAATCACTCACCTTTCTACAAGGAATTTCTTTCTATAAATAGAGTATCAAACGAAACTCGTGTGGGTCTATACAAACATTGTTGACGTTTTTTAGGTTTTTAAGAAGAGGATAACAAAGTTTCGTGAAGGAAAAATATGTTGTAAAGTGCAAAGTTAGGGTGTAAAAATAATGGGATTTATTGATAATTCAAAGAGTAGGAGGGTGAGAGGCTGAAAAAACTAATATTTTTCTTACTATGTATTGTTCTTATTTTGACTGGGTGTAATCCATCAAATATTGAAAATGAGAAGGAACATAATATTTCTAAAGTATCCATATCTACTTTTAATGGCTACGGTGGATTAAATGAAAATTATTTTCTAAATATAGAAGACAAACAAATAATCAATGGAATTAATAATATATTTAATGATATGAAAAAACAAAAGAGAAGAGGTGAAATACCACAATACGATATATTAATTACATATGAAAATAGTGATACGAAAGGTATACATTTATACCTCGGAGATGAAGGAGAAAGGAGTGTAATTATGTACATAGGTCATGAAAACACTGCATATTACACTTCTGAAGAAATGACGAAACAACTACGAAAGATAATTGTAAATAAAGATTAAAACCCTCTGAAAAATATTTTTCAGAGGGTTTTAATCTTAGTATGCTTCTAAAAACTCAGTAACTTGCTCTTCAGTTTTTGCGTTAGCACTATGTAAGTGGCCTAGCTTCTCGCCATTTTGATATACAAGTAAACTTGGAATACCCATTACTTGATATTCTTCAGCGATACTTGGAAACTCATCTTTATTAATAGAATACCATTCAAACTTATTGAACTCTTCCATTACATCTCCGATAAAGTTGTCCATACGTACGCAATCTGGGCACCATGTAGTAAAGAACTTAACAACTACTGGCTCCTCACTTGCGATGATGTCTTTGAATTCCTTGTCAGACCTGATTTCTCTCATGTTTTTGTCTCCTCTCAATGTCACACGGATAAGCTAGTATTTTTATGCAAAATCCGTAATTGCAAACATTTTGCAAACATTAGTGTTTTTGAAATAGATTATTTGCAAAATCTTCAACTGCTTTTTCTTGTAGGCCTGGTACAACATGTGAGTAGGTGTCCAATGTGATACCTACTTTTTTATGTCCTAATCGTTCACTTACGATTTTCGGGTGAATACCCTGTTTCAACATTAATGTTGCATTGGTATGCCTTAAATCGTGGAACCGAATATCAGGAACCCCACATTTCTTTATAAGCTTTTTTCAGAGCTGTGTCAAACTTCTGAAATTACGTAGGAGAAATGTGGGATACAGCACATAATTATCCAGACAGTAAACTGCAATTAGCAGATGACGTTGAAATAATTTTTAATTTGTTTATGGAATTAGGAACAAAACACCTCGGCTTTACTCATGAAGATATAGAACAAGCATACCTGGAAAAGAACGAAGTAAATCATCAACGCCAGGATGATGGATATTGATGATTACCTTTACAGTTTTTGGTGAACCAGTAGCACAAGGGAGACCACGAGCGAGCACTATTAATGGTCGAGTTCGTATGTATGATCCGAAAAAATTACGTGATTTTAAGCAATATGTAAAATTAGTTGCTTCAGAACATGCTCCAGCTAATTTGCTTGAGGGAGCACTCGTGATGAAAGTCAAAGTATATAAGCCATCACTTAAAAGTTTTTCGAAAAAGAAAGCACTACAAGCAGAACAAGGACTGTTACGCCCAACAGTAAAACCAGATGTCGATAATTACATAAAGCGCATAAAAGATGCGATGCAAAAAGAGTTACGTGAAGTATCAAAGCTGTATGAGGACCTCAAGAAAGCAAATGAGCTACTTGCAAAAGAACACATCGCAGAAACAAAATTACGCTTGGAAACGGAAGACGCACTAAAGTTATCACAAGATCAACTACAATCTCGTGAAGAAGATTACAGTACATTACTTAATGAATTTAATGCAATTACAGAAAAGAATCATGAACTAGAGCATGACTTACGAAAAATGCATATCAATGTACGTGCTGCGAAAGAACGTGAGCACCGTTTAGAACTACAAGGTAGATCACAAGCGCTTGGTATGGCACTTAAGGCAGTCTTATAGGTGGATGGTATGAAACTGACAAAAGAAGAACGAAAAGAGCTCACATACCAGATTGGCGACATTATCGAACAGAAATGCAGACGTTGTTATTACCATCGTACATCAAACGAATGCTTTAGTATCAATGAATGTAAGGCATGCTAGACTGGTCAAATATTACGCCAGTTGGGTAGATATTTTGATACACAATCTAAAAAGAATGGTGGACCTAGAAGGAAAGCGCCAAGTGGTTTAACACCTGAGGTTGTCAGGAATTTAAATATGCAAGGTATACCGGATAGAGATATTGGTATTATGTATGATCTTAGCCCCTCGTATGTCGGGAAAAAGAAAAACCAATGGAAACGAGCGGGTATTTGGAAAGGTCCAACTGATATGAGGGAAATAAAAAAGGCTAGGGTTTCTCCTAGCGTTCAAGCAACTTGTTATAAGAAAGGGGCTAACGCAGAACGCTTGCCACACCTTTAATATATAACTACTTTGGGACAAATAGTGCGAATGACAGCAATCTTTACAAGTGTTTTACGTAAGAGTTATATATTTAAAGTTTTTGATAGATAATCAAATTTGAATTTTGTTCCTAAATAGGTAGTGTATTCAATAGATTTTGATACCTGGGATAACTAAAGGTCCCCATACAAAATAAATTATAAGGAGACTTATTGTTTATGTTATTAGTTATTGATAGTTAAGGTATTTATTAAAATTATAAGTGAGCTAATAATGAAGGAATCATAGTTTATCGTTCTTTTTATTTAAGGATATTACTCTTTATTTTATATTATTATAATTTTACTTTAAATGTTTATTACTGTAGCGGTAAAATTTCTATCATTAATAGTTGGAGAACTTATGTTAGATCCAGTGATGGCTATTACCATATCGTATACGTAACTCCCAGGAAGAGGATTATCTATCCATATTCCTGAAATATTTTGTCTAAGATTAATTGTAACACCTTCTGGCTTAAAGTTTTGTTGGAAGTCACCTTGGCTAGAAAGTGGAACGGCAGTTCTTCTGAAAACAAGAGCTGCAGATACAATATAACTTATACCTGCAGCTGGAACACCAACAGAGGTACTAAAAGCTCCTTCTAACTTTACTATTTGATTAATTCCTACACTAACGGCTGGTAAAGATAAAGTAACGGGAGCACCTATACCACCAGTACTTTGACTGAAATTAAGTGAGTCAATCCCAGTACCAGTTGGTCCAGTAGGCCCAGTGATGCCGGTAGGTCCAGTGTTTCCAGTAGGCCCAGTGATGCCGGTAGGTCCAGTGT
>NZ_WBPF01000021.1:197076-312977 GCF_008923725.1 Bacillus sp. CH140a_4T | reverse complement strand
TTCCGGTAGGTCCTGTGGTTCCAGTAGGCCCAGTGATGCCGGTAGGTCCAGTGTTTCCAGTAGGCCCAGTGATTCCGGTAGGTCCTGTGGTTCCAGTAAGCCCAGTGATGCCGGTAGGTCCAGTGTTTCCAGTAGGTCCAGTGATGCCGGTAGGTCCAGTGTTTCCAGTAGGTCCAGGTGGCCCATCAGGTGGTCCGGTAGGCCCGGTGTCGCCAGTAGGTCCAGTGACACCAGTAGGCCCAGTGTTTCCAGTAGGTCCAGTGACACCAGTAGGTCCAGTGTCGCCAGTAGGCCCGGTGTCGCCAGTAGGTCCAGTGTTTCCAGTAGGCCCAGTTGGTATTGTAAATGTTGGAGTAGGTGATAATGTAGGTCCAATCGAACTTGGATCTAATGCAGCTCCATGTAAGTATTCATGAGAGTCGAATTGATTCTCCTTTGACATAATTCACCTCCAGTATACTAACTCTATACTAATAGATGCCCAGTGGAAGTGGAATATGAAAATTATTGGTTAATAAAGGATGGAGCACTGGTGTTAAAAAGAAAAATTAATAAAAGCGTTATTTTATTGCTAAATGTATTTAAAAGTTTTAAACAGGCTTTCTAAAATATAGAAAGGGAATTTTTGTTTATATAATTTATATTATTAAAAATTCCCCTTCATTTATGAGTATGGGTATAGGAACTGGTAAGAACTTAAGGTAATGGGAGTCTTGCTGCAGAAAAACTATACGATGCTGGTTCTGCGAAACTTGTAGTTTTGCCATCTATTGAAGCGACAAATGCTACACGTACGGTATCACCTGGATTTAAATGGTATATAGTGGATAAGCTAAAACCAGCATAACCAGTAGTTCTAATTACATCTTTACAAACGGAATCACTATTCACAAATATATCAAACATCGCAAAATAAGAAATACTGGAGTTTACAGTGTCAAATGCAAAATTTGCATTAATTTGGTATAAACCTTCCTGTTTGGCTGTAAAAGTATTTATACCATCATATTCATTATTAATATCAAAAAGTACATTTGGATAATTCACCGTATGATAATCAAAAGAAGTAAAAAATTGGGGGTCAACTGCTGAATTTGCCCTAAATGCAGATTCTATAGCTCCCGGACCAGTAGGCCCAGTGATACCAGTAGGCCCGGTGATACCAGTAGGCCCAGTGATACCAGTAGGCCCGGTGATTCCAGTAGACCCGGTAGCTCCGGTAGGCCCAGTAGTATAGTGAGATCGTTCTTTGCATGAGCGCCGTTTTTTATGTGAATCCAAAATATCACCTCATTTATATAAAATTTTAATAGCATAAATTATTTTATGAATTTTAAATTTTATCAGCTTGTATGCTTGTCCATTTGTACTGAGTTTTACAACAAAAATTTCATTTTGTCATAAATAAAAGAGCAGTTAGCCCAGTCTAACTGCTCCATAAGATATTAAAGAGAATTGGTTTGAAGATCATGTAGCCGAAATTCAAGGTGAAGAAGGGTTGCAGGTTATTTATTGGGGCAAGCCTTGAACAGGAATCTATCGCACTAAATTTGTCCTTTCTGGATACAACGTGTTTGTTTCTGGTGATATTGGTGAAGCGGTGTATAACCTTACATGTCCAGCAACATTAGAAAATATTAAAGGATTCAATTTAGGATATTTCACTGGAAAGTTAACGGCATTTTGTGAGGGGCGTTGGAATTTCGATGAAGAAAAGGCTAAAAAGGAACTTGATGAATATTGGAAAGAATATGATATAAACGAAAGGGAGGACGGACAAGAAATATACGATGGAATTATTTCAGCCATTGGTGAGAGTACATCTATGGAAAGTTACCATTTTTGGTTAAATGATGTTTATCATAATAGCTCATTAGATTCGGAAGCACTAGAAGATTTATTGGATTTTGGTAAAAGATTGCCGCGTCGTTTAATTGGCTACTGGTTGGGATTACAAATGGCCATTGAACAATTAGAAAAAAACAAACCTGCAGCAGAAGCAGTGACTTTATAGCAAAATCCTTATTTAAATAAAAGAAACCCCGATTGTCTGCGGGGCTCCTAAGGGTAATCGTCAAGTAATGACGTACTCGACTAATTAACGATATCATGAATTTTTTGGTAAAAGTACTGGTAAATGCGTCCAAATAAATAAGGTCATCATTTTGAACAAAAATGCTATTTTATAAAAAAGAGAAGCACTTGACCAGGGTGCTCCTCTTAATGCCAATACACAATACCTATTCAATTATAATGCATATGCGTTAGATATGTAACAATTACCCATGTGGTAAAAAATTCATTTTTTGTTAGTTTAAAACCAAAAAGAGCACTTAATAAAGTGCTCTCGTGACGAGATTTATTTTGTAATGACTATTTCAATTTATAAAGATAGGAACACAGAATATTATATGTATCTACTGCGAGTTTGGTACGTTTTCACAAAGTAAAAGAACAGCTAGCAAAAGCTAACTGCTCAAATCATTAGACGCTAGTAATATTAAAAGAAGTACTTAAAATTGGTTATGAATCTGAAAATAGCTTTTGAATATTGTTTGTTGCCACTAGGCTAGTTCATTTACCTATCTATTGAGTACAAATGTGTTATTAAGGATTAATTCCTATCCCCTTGAAAGAAAGCTATCACTCCGGTGGTGGCTTTTTTTATTTTTTTAGATGAAACCAGACAGTTTGAGTGTTGGATTTTTATCGTGGTATTCTAAATGTAACCTGGGGATATAAAAGAATATTAAGGAGAGATGGAGAAATGTCATACTACGATAATGAGGTTAGAAAAGAATTAGAAGTTGAAAAAGTTTATACGGGAAGAGAATTAGCTATTTTTATGGATAATGCTCGAGATAATATAATGGTTCTTTGTGATCAAAATCGTTCATTCGATATGAACAGTGAAGATAAATATAAAATTTTTAATAGATTAGATACATATTCGCATACACATTATGATTATAGCCATCAGGTTAACCGGAAAGTGGTATACATCGTAAAGAGAGTTTACTAAAAAAAGCATCCAAAACGGGTGCTTTTTTCTTTGTTATATAGAAATTACACATTAAACATGAAGATGGACAAAATGGACATTTATGTGGTGGAGCATAAAAAGAAGCCAGTAGTAATAGAAGCATTTAAGTTTTATGTAGACTCTATACCAGATTGGTTTATGGATAAAGTATCATCTAATGCTATTGTTCTTCATAATTGCAATTACAAAAGATACGGAATTGACGAAGCTTATTGTGAAATACAAACTTTAGAAGGTGTAATGATTGGTAAAGGTGGAGATTACATCATTAAAGGTGTTAATGGTGAGATTTATCCATGTAAAGCAGATATATTCAAAAAGACTTATGAAGCTGCAGATGATGTTGTGAGTATGGTAAGTAAGGAAATGGCTCAGTTAGCAAGAGTTAGATCATATCAAAATGATTAAACAAATAGCAATTATCGTAGGCGATACCGTGATCTTGGTGACGTCTTGTTTGTTGTTAAGGAAAGATAAGGGGAAAATAAAAAAGAGAGCTAATGCTCTCTTTTTTAGCGGTACGGTAATTAATCGCAGATTGGTATCCCGAGCACTCTTAAAGCTAATGCTACTTGAAGAGAAATCTCTAATCTAGCAATTTCAATACCAGCTACTGAAAGAACTAAAAAAGGTTGTCCATTTACAAACAAAACGCAACTATCCATGGTTACGCCTCCTTTCTAGCAATCTACTATAGTATATGGATTAAATTTTAATATGTAATAGTCGGATTAATTGATTTAAAAAAATTAATAGATTAGCCCATTTAAACAAAACAAACGAACACAACTATTGAAAATAGAGGAGTGGGATAGACTTGCAAATTGAAATATTATTAGTCTAAAACATAAAACATAAAACATAAAACATAAAACATAAAACATAAAACATAAAACATAAAACATAAAACATAAAACATAAAACATAAAACATAAAACATAGACTAGTAAACAAGCTGTTTTCACCTTTTAATCATAGAATATGATGAATTCTATTTTTAGAGGAGGGAATCATATCTATGGGATGGAATAATAATTTTGGGCATTCTCGAGATTGTAAAAGTTTTTGGGATGATTTGGTATTTTGTGGATGCGGTCGTAGACACAGAAGAAACGATTTTAACGAATGTCATTGTAGACGTAATCATGACTGCGATTGTGACAAGTGTCGTCGTAGACGTAATCATGACCGCGATCGTGACGAGTGTCGTTGTAGACGTAATCATGATCATGGTGAACATCGAGATTGGTAAAGTCTTTTGAAAGAGTGCTTATCTTAATAGCACTCTTTTTTAATTAGTACTTATTAACTAGAAGGATGCAGTTTCGATTTTATTTGTCATTTAACAAAACAAACGAAAACAATGTCCCGAATGGCTCTACCTTATATGGATATAATAGAGTAATCGGAATTTAATTAAATCGATGAAAGATACTTAGATTGATACGACTAGTGATAACCCATACAGTACTTTTCTGCTCACTGTCATGGCGGGTGCTAACCAGTTAGTTGGAAAGGGATCATAAGAACATCTTACGAATTACTTAGCGGTTAAGAAGTCAGGGGGCTAATGCAGATGTGGTAGAAAAAGATCATTATATTATTCTTTCAGAGGGGGATAATTAGGATGTTGAAATGGATAAAGAAACTGTATTCAAAAAAAGCCCACCCTGCATTGTTTGTGAGAAACAAGAAGGTGAGCTTCACTTAAAAGAAACGAATTAGATTTGTGGAAATTGTGCCCTAATTACGCATGAACAAGGTATTGAAATAGATAACTATACTCTTTTACACCTTATTCCATAAATAAGAAAGTTGGTGGGCTTCTGATTCAAGAGCTATTAAATGATCATTATTAATAGAGTTATTCGTATACATTCTGTTCTTTTGGATGTTAAGGACTGTATAATTCACATCTTTATATTCATTTGAAAATGTTGATTCATTTAATAATGTTAGTGTTGAGTTGATGTTATATTTATCAATTCGCTCTTTTTTTCCTTTGAAAAACAGTTTAATAAGATGCGGCTCATCATTAATGAGCAAACCGAGTTCAGGTGACGAGCGGACGATTAAATTATCTGATAACCAATGTGATTTACCTGGATCAAACCAAGAGACGTCTTTGTTTTTAATAAATTTTTTGTACTGCCTTATAACATCAATGTAGTTTTGCTTTTTCTTCTGGTCAACAGTTTGTACTAATGTATCAAAACAGTCAAAAGGTAGTTTGTTTTTATGAAATTTAATAACAGTTTCTCGCAATTGTTTCCAGTAATCAAAAACCGGGTGATATTCAGGTTGAGATTTTATATTCTTTACAAAATTTGTTTTAGCTGCACTACTTTTCAAGGTGAAGTCTAAAAATTGTGTAAGTCCCACTTTAATTTCCGCCATGGTACACCCCCTTTCCAAACATTACTAATTCGATATTGGAAAGGGAAATCCTGCATTTTTAAGGAGGTGAGTGAAGCGCGCTATCGTTAAAATGACGAATAACGTGCTTTTTTATTTTCTTTATAAAGCGCATGCATATTCATTGATTTACAGATGTGTGTGACGTGAGCAAAGTGTTTTTGATAAATGGTTATAAGGTGGAAATAAACGGAAATGCAATTATACGAAAAAAGGTCCTGTTGTTTCCAACAGGACCTTTCCTAAAATGGCAAAGAGTAACTCTTACCTTACTCTTCTCGTATATAATACCTGAAAAAGATAGATGTGTATACAACAAGAAATTCCAATATAATTATTCGAATATAGTGTTTAAAAATAAAGAGGTGGAATTTTAAATAAGGAATTAAATGACAAATGCTGATTTGTCAGGTGATTGAAATAGATCTCTATCGAATTGTAGTTAATAAAGTGATATTGAGATAATAAGATATGTAATTTTGCATACCGGTTGTAAAAAGTGAACAAGGGTATAAAATATCTAAATAATACGGAAGTTGCGGGAGAGTAATACTAAAATTTCATTTAGCTATTTACTGTATGAAATAAATTCATTTGAATAGAAACGAAAAATAGAGGTTTGCCTTAGTCATTTATGAAAGTCAAGAATATTTATAACAATAGGAGTAAATACACAGGTCCGATTTTTGTAATGATGGAGGAATTGATGTGGATATAACTCAAAGTATGGCACGAATAGTGGTTAATGGGAAAGATCTTCCGTTTAGTTCAGTTAGAACTTCTGTATGGAATCAAGGACCTGTAAATGATTTAATTGTTTCGACAAACCTGAGAGTCGAGGAGCTTTATCAGTTTATGTGGTCGCAAGTGCCAGTAATGCTTGCGATGTATTTTCTTCAAGGGGCGGACTTAATGCGGTTTGCAAGAATAACTGGGATTAATCAAAGTATAACGAGGGAATATATATATCATTTCTCTTGGAGCTAAAATGAATGTAAAGTAGCATAACAGCTGCTTTTTTATTTTGCAAAGGAATTTAGAAGGTGATGAATAGGAGGTTAATAATGGGGATGACATTAGAAGAATTAGAAAAGTGTTATAATAAAGCCTTTATTGAAGGAGCAGAGTACGTAGCTGTTCAGATTGAAATGGATGGATTTCATAGCGATGAAGTAATTATTAACGACAAATACAGTATAGATTCTAAATTAAAGTATTATAAGAAAACATACAATGAAAATTTAGAACATAGATGGATTCCAGGGATTCGTATTGTAGGTTTTGCATATGGCTATTCGTTCTCAGAAATTCTATATGAATTAGGGTTGCTAGTGAAGTAATGATTAAATAAATAGCAATTATTTTACGCGATGCCGTGATTTTAGTGGCGTCTTTTTTGTTGTGAAGGAAAGATATAAATAAAAAAGAGAGCCTAAGCTCTCTTTTGAATAGATACTTAACGTTTATGCACAGATTGGAATTCCCAATGCTATTAGGGTCAATGCTACTTGAAGAGAAAGTTCTAATCTAGCAATTTCGATTCCAGCGACTGAGACCACTAAAAGAGGTTGTCCATTAACGAACAAAACACAACTTTCCATACTTACGCCTCCTTTCGAGTAATCTAATATAGTATACGGATAAAACTTTAATACATAATATTAGGATTGTTGAATTTAATAGAATTGATAATTTAACCTATGGTATAAAAAATTTAAGTAGAGTAACAGCTGATTTATTAACACCATTTATGAAGGGCAAGAATATATTAGGAGTATATAAAAACGTAGGAGTGGTAAATATGTTCTTTGCAAAGTTACGCGGTAGGAATGAAGTTCCACCAGTAGAAACAGATGCTCGAGGAGAGGCTTTCTTTAAATTAAACCTGGACAAGCTTAGCCTAAAATTCAAATTAGATTTATTCGATATAGAGGATGTAGTAGTTGCTCATCTGCATCTTGGATCAACAGGAACGAACGGTCCTGTTGTAGCTTTTTTATTTGGACCTATAACAAATCCAGTTTCAATAGATTGTGCAACCCTCACAGGAATGATTACTCAAGATGATTTGATTGGGCCGTTAGCGGGTCAAACATTAGGTAACCTTGTAAATGAAATCATCTCTGGAAACATATATATTAATGTTCATACAGTACAACATCCTAATGGTGAAATTCGAGGACAATTGAATTATTGTTAATGAATTAAAGTAGTGAAAAATAAAACATCCGTTTAGGGTGTTTTTATTTTGTGGTGGGTGTATAGATAAGTAATCTACTTTTAGTAATCTTGAACATTCATTTCCATAATTTCGAAAGTAGTCGAATTTAAAAAGTAATTATCAGAAACTTGTTAATGAAATGCCCCTCCAAAATTTAAATTAGTATTAGTAGAGGAACCTTGTAAATGAAATATGAAAGTGTAACAGATAATAAAAATCTTTAAACCTAATCAAATCTAATAGATTAACTCTCGGCACCCACTGAAATAAAGAATCATAACATAAATTGTAATTACTTTTACGGAAGTGAGCTGAAAATAATGTTTTATTCATATTTTGCTTCTCCAGCAGGTATACGACCAGCGTATGGTACATCAATAACGTTTAGCGGAGCACAAAGTACAGTTCAAGCTGTTCAACAAGCGTTACAAATGCAACAACAAATGCAGCAACAAGGTATCCAGCCGTATTATTCATCTATGGAGTATTTTTACCCAGTGCATCAAATCACACCGTATGGAAGTTCTTTTCTTACTATCCCATATGGAACTGTATTTAATCTATAAATTGAAAGTTTAATTAGTAGGGGGCAGGTATCCCAAATTGATTATTAGTCCTCATCAATTGGACATATATGGGTAACCCGGCTCCTACCTAACTTTCTCGCATGTGCCGAATTATTTTGGATGGGTCTTATTACTCGTAAATGGCGAGGTGTATATGCAGGCGTCAAATAGTCCCCACCTACTAATTGGAAATAACCGATGTGATAATCTCCGTACATACTATAAATGGAGTTTTTTGATGAGAAGATACCGATTAAAAAAGAATGTGAATTATTTTATCATGACAAATGATGGTTAATGGCTCTTTATGAAAGGATATATGAACATATACTTATGCGAATCAGGTCGAGACGCAACAACGAAGTATATCATGCAGTACGATTATCCTATGATTATTAAAATACAAGAACAGGCGAACATCAGAACTGTTTTTTACTGATTTTGAAGGATATATATAGTCATAACATCACATATATTGTTTATAATTGTAAATAGTTATTGAAATGTATAAATGATGTTTCTTTTTTATAAATAAAAAGAAAAAAGGAAAAATAATGCAACTTTTTATTTTGCTTATTCGTGTTATATATGAAAGGAGGAGGGGGATGGAGATTGAAGAAATATATAAGGTTTATATAAACGATGTGTATCGGTATTTATTTTCCCTTTCTCGCAGTCATCACGTAGCGGAGGACTTGATGCAAGAGACTTTTTATCGAGCGTATCTTTATTTAGAAGACTATGAAAATCAAAAGGTAAAATCGTGGCTTTTTAAAGTGGCATATCATACGTTTATTGATTTTGTTAGGAAAGAGAAAAAAGAAACTTTTGTAGGAACAGAGGAATTAGAGACAATACAAGCGGGGGAATCTACAGAAGAGTACGTAGTCGCAAAAAATAGTTACGAAAAATTAATTCAGATTATTCATACTTTGCCGGTGGTGGAGGCACAAGCTATTTTATTATGTGACGTACATCAATTAACGTACGAAGAGGGTGCGTCTGTATTAGATTTAAAGTTAAACACGTATAAAAGTCACGTATTTCGTGGGAGAAAGAGATTAAAAGAATTGTTAAAGGAGGAAAAGAGTCAAAATGACAAATGATAAATCTCATTCTGAACAAGATGATTATAAAGAATTGTTACAAGAAGCTCTTCATCAAAGATCGGCTTCACTTCCTGATGGAAAACAGGAGCAAGTGTTGAAAATAGGTAAAAAAAGAGCACGTATTACGAATGTTTTAATTGTATTTACTTTTTTATTACTTATTCAACCTATTTTATATATATCTACACTCTTATATTATACATTGGCACCTACAAACGCAATGGAGATACGGAATGTAGTAAATCAAACGTTAAGTGTAACAGAACCAAATGTATTTTTGAAAGATAGGGATATGGAGCAAACATTGTTACCTCTTAGTTTGCAATTGCATTTTGATTTGTATAAAAGAGTAGGCAAGAAAGATATTCGAATAGGGGAAGAGAAAACAGATTATGTATTTAGTAGAGCGACAAAAGTAAGTCGTGAATATACAACAGATGAAAAAATTCCAGAAATCCTATATGCAGATAACGAGGTGTTGTCTCACCCTAATAACTATAATACGTCGTACAATAGTAGCGATGAAGCGCAAGTATTAAAAGGCCTTCCGCAAGAATCTGTTGTAGAAGCATTTGTATCTTTTAGGGAATTATTAAGTGTACAAGAGGTAACAGATATGTTTTCTACTATTGATATTGTGTGGTATGCCGTTAATACAGGATTAGAGGAGAAGCAAATGAATAATGAGGGGATGTATGTAGCCCCGATTGGTTTTCCAGCAGATATAATTTCAATGCCAAGTGGTGCTTTTGCAAGTGATTCATCTCATGAGGAACAATTCATTGATGTTTTAAAGTCATTACAGAAGCATGAAAATTTAGCAGTGAAGCTATCTAGAGCGAAAGTATTAGAGTTGTCAAAGCGTATTTCTTTCCTTGAAAAAAATGGGGTAAAAACATACGGGGCAGTTGTAACTGGGCCTAAAGTAGAAATTGAAAAATTGATGAGCCATGAAAAAGTTAGAAACTTGAAAGTAGGTGAAGTGAGGTTATGGAATTGGCATTCTTAAAAAAAAGAAAGAATTATATTTATAAACAGGAAACGTGGATGGGGACTATTTCATTAATTATTGCCTTTCTAGCGTTATTGTATTTGAACATTATATTGCTTATTCAAGAAACATTCATAGGTAAAGGTTTTCTGCAAATAGTTGGGATTGGAGTGGTGTGCTCAGTTGTAGGTATGATTACAAAAAGCAAAAGTCGAAAATATGCATTGTGGGCATGTAGTTTATTTGTTTTTATGCTGCTGTTTGCTGTATTTGGATTTATGTTAGGTTGGATGATAAGCTTTGGGCCATAAATATGTGGGGAAGAGCGAATGTAGATTCGCTCTTTTTGTATTGAAAGTAAAATAGATAAGAGAAGAATCCATTAAATTTGAATGGATTGCACTATACATCTAGGTTGTGTTTTTATTAATATGATTTCCTCTCAAGTGTATATAAATAGGCGACTAGTATAATGCTAAAACAATAGCTCGTCCAATCATCACGAATTCCTTTTACATAATATGTAGTAATAAGCATGAAGGGGGAACTAGTATGTATTGCTATTACTACTGTAAGTATTGTAAAGAGTATAAAAAGGAACAGCATGATTGTTGTAAGAACACGAGTAAGTGTAATGACAATAAGGATAAGTTTGTTAGGGTATCAGCATTTAGAGCTAGAAATACGGTGGATCAAACGGTTCCTGCCAATACTTTTGTAAAGGTATTGTTCCAAAATGAACAATTTGATTTGGCAAATGAGTATAATCCCGCAACTTCTATTTTTATTCCGAAGACTAGAGGGGTTTACTCTATTATTGGAACGATTGGTTTCTTTCCAAACGATCCTACCTTAAATTATAGAGCTCGTGTAGAAATTCGTGTGAATGGAAACGCAGCAATAGCTATAGATAATGACTTTTTCGGTCCAATCAGTTTTGGAAATGTAGTAAGTGTTTCGACAATCATTCAATTGAATGAAGGAGATCAAGTTGAGGTTTATGCGCAAAGTAGCATAGACGGAGTTTTAAGTCCTTCAGAAGACGGTTCACATTTTGAAGCGGCAAGATTCCCTTCTCCAATTAAATAAAGAAGAGAATAAAATAATTTTCAGTAGGTTTAGTGAATCCCCTTTACCAAATGGTAGGGGATTATTATTGTTTTTCTAAAATATATAAGTAAATAGGTTAAATCTAGTTTATTTCAGCAGCATTTCGGATGATAGGAAGTAAGGGGGAAAGAGCTATCTTATTTTGAGTATTATATTTTCTATAGATAATAAAAAGAGTACAACGAAACTAGTAACATGATGGTGAAAGTTCTTTACCATTACATTTGCTAGTTATTTTACGTCTTTTTTCTTTACTATATAGAAATTACATATTTAACGTAGGTTTGTGTAGGTACTGTTATTGTATGGAAAGGAATAACAGTAAGGAAATTACACTATATAAAAATAAAATAAATCCTAAGATGAGTAGTATTGGATGCAACTTGAACATGTTTGACCTCCTTGAGTATATAAAGATTTTAATTCATCTATGGTCAATTTAGAAGGGAAATGTTTTAGATGAATCACGTTTGAATAAATATACTAATGTAACAGAGGAGTGAGAGTATAATTAATAAAGGAGTATTGCTCGGTACACCTTGATTAAATTGTTTATAAAGAGCAGGTGGATTTATCACACGTGAAATATAAAAGTGAACAGGTTTATATGTACAGGATGAGGGATAAATAAAAAAGAGCATACACAAATGGTACGCTCTAAAGAAAGATAGGTTTTATGAGTGGATAATCTCCATACGATAATATATGCTCGGTTAATAAAAACGTGTGAAAAATCAATAGATTATCAATGGAATATCATGAAATGAGTAATTGTGGTATTTACCGAAGTTGTTTAGCTAACTAAATAGTTAGGATTATGAATAGTACAGATTAACAACCAGATAGTGATCGCACTTCCGTTTCGTATTTCTTATAGTCTGGATATTGCGTAATAGTTTGACACTTAGGTGTGGAAAGTTGATTAATTATAGAAACATTGGTAATTACCTCGTTACAAGGGCCGAAGAATGTAATTTTTAGTTTGGAATTTGGTGGAACTTTGACCACGATCGGTTTTTTTTTCATGAAATCAGCTCCTAAGATGCAGTATTGTATACTGCATTTTTTTGTTTCAATTATAAAGTCTTATTAATATATAATATGAAATTTTAGTTGAGTTGATAATGATATGGAGCTTTATAGCGTGATCATTATGTAGCAAATTAGTAGAAGTATAACTGGTAAATTGTATATTTTGAAAAAAATATCGATCCCCTGTAATATTTGAACAAAAAGAACATGATACATAGTTTTTTCAAATGAAATGAATTACATGTGGAAAACACATTGTTAACACAAGTATACTGTATAGTTATTCTTATATAATAATAAAAGTGAGGTATTTTGAATTGAAAAAGAAAAAGCTATTTTTAGGAACAATTATTTCATGCGTAGTACTGGCATTATCGGCATGTGGTTCCTCAGACAACGTAGTAACATCAAAAGTAGGAAATGTTACAGAGAAAGAGTTAAGTAAGGAATTAAGACAAAAATATGGGGAAAGTACTTTATACCAAATGGTGTTAAGTAAGGCGTTGCTAGATAAATATAAAGTTTCAGATGAGGAAGCAAAAAAACAAGTAGAAGAAGCAAAAGATAAAATGGGTGACAACTTCAAATCGACTTTAGAGCAAGTTGGATTGAAAAATGAAGATGAATTAAAAGAAAAAATGAAGCCAGAAATCGCATTTGAGAAAGCAATTAAATCGACTGTTACAGAAAAAGATGTAAAAGATAACTATAAACCAGAGATGAAGGTAAGTCACATTTTAGTGAAAGATGAAAAGACTGCTAAAGAAGTGAAAGAAAAAGTAAGTAACGGTGAAGACTTTGCGGCTTTAGCGAAGCAATATTCAGAGGATACTGGTTCAAAAGAACAAGGCGGAGATATAACTGGTTTTGCTCCAGGGCAAACGGTGAAAGAATTTGAGGAAGCTGCATATAAATTAGATGCAGGACAAGTAAGTGATCCGGTAAAGACAACTTACGGTTATCATATTATTAAAGTGACAGATAAAAAAGAATTGAAGCCATTTGATGAAGTAAAAGATCAAATTCGTAAAGATTTAGAACAGCAAAGACTACAAGATACAACAGGTAAATGGAAACAACAAGTAGTCAATGATTTATTGAAAGATGCTGATATTAAGGTGAATGATAAAGACTTTAAAAATACATTTGAATTTCTAGAAAAGAAATAATGACTGTAATTAGAAAAGGGAACCTTTATAGGTTCCCTTTTCTAGTTAGTGTGTGAGTTATAAATAGATAGTAAGACAATACAATATTACATTTAAATATTAAGAATTACAATGGGAATTTATGTAATTCTTATAAAGGTGATTAATCATTACTTCATAGAATATTGATATTATAATGTTTTATTTGTTTAATTTCATTAAATATAAAGTTAATTTATTAATTGTATTTCACTATTTGTAAGCAGTATGATTTGCGTGGGCTAATTATTAGCCGGGAATGAACAAAACTTGAATTGATTTAAGTTTTACTTTATTGGTGTTAATAAACATAATTTGCAGAATGAAACATACAATAATATTGATGTTATATGAAGGGGAAAGTAGAGCATTCTAATAAAATGGATGTTCTTTTTAGTATGGAATTTTCAGAGGAAGAATGAACATTTTTACATGGATTATTGAATAGATAAATATGTTACGTAGGAGGAGAACATGTGAAAGTAATCTTTCAAAGAGAAGGCGGAGGGAAAATTTTTGAATCGTATGATGAAGATATAAGTAACTTATTAGCGATTTTATATGAAACGAAAGGGATTAAGATCGGGATGGTTGAGTATGAAGTATTAAAATACGAATTAGAGTATTTTCGTAATCCGAAAAAAGCAGTAACAGAGAGAGAGTTACATATAATAGTACAACCAAAATTTATTGAATAATAAGGGCCAATTATTTTTGAGTAGTTTTATACAGTATGTATGAAAAGAGAGTATTTAAATTGCTCTCTTTTCATAGAAATTTTGTGAGTTCGTTCTTTATAATATATGCTTTCGTTTATGGATGGTTAATAAACTTGAAAATTAAAACTTTTTAGTTTAGGCAGGCATTTTATATTTGAGTAGATAAATGTTCATATAAATTGTTTTTTATAAGAATATTGGAGAAGTAAAAATGAGTTTAGCAAGTTATATAGGTTGCAATGTAGAAATTCCGTTAACAGATCCAGATTCTAATGATGTAATTGTTTTTGGATCGTGCTTTTCAGATGAAAGTATGCGTGAAATTGTATAAGAGTTTCAATTTCAAACAAGTTACACGTATGAAGTTTCAACGAGTTGGGGCATTGAGCTCGTTGAGTGTCAAAGTGCAAGGGAGAAGAAAGAAGCTAAAAAAAAGCTATTAGCTTTATGCTCGATTATGGAAGGCTATTTAAATGATGGGGACTATTTTGAATTATTCAGTTGTTGGGTTGGTGATGAAGGTAAAGAACGAGCGGGAGAGTTAAAATTAAAAATAAATCATTTCAATGTAGATGAAATTTGTATTCCAGAAAGAACTCTTGTCAGAATAGAAAAATAAATATAGAAATATACGTTATTAGAAAAAGCGACTTCACTTTGTATGAAGTCGCTTTTTTAGTTGATTTGTGAACGTCCTATTAAATAAGAAGTGAAAAGCTCATTTGATGAAGAAAAAATAAATGATTTAAATTATAAAAATATAAATATATCTCTTCTCAAAAGAACGTAGGTTCGTGTATAATTAGAACGAATGTTCTTGTGGTATGTATAATATAAGGTTTAGAAAGAATGTGAAACATTATTTACGGACAGTTGATTTTCAATTTACTTTTCTCGCCTGTAGCGAATATTGAGGTATGAGCTTTACTGTCTGTTAATGTGGCATAAATATGAGCCAAGAAATTATGAAAGAATAATCGAAGAACAATATGTATGAAATAAAATGGATAAATGATCAAGGAGATTAAGAAATGAATAATATAAAGGTGCAAAAAGAAGAAAGAGAATGGGTTCCATTTACAGTAATGTCGGAACAGTTGTTAAGTATGCGAAAGGTTATTGGAGAGAAGTTTAAAGTAAAAAAAACGCTTTTAACAAACGAAGCGAAAGAGAAAATTTCAGAAAAATTATTAACGTCGTTATTGTCTGAGAAAGAAATATTAGTGACATATTTTGAAGATGGATACATACTAACAAGCTATATGACAGTTGTACATATAAACCCACTAAAGTGCATTGTAATATGTACTGACGCTTTTTATAAAACATATGTATTTAATACTGCGGATATTATTGAAATAACGTAAAGGAAGCTGAAATTTAAATTTTAGCTTCCTTTACGTTATGTTAGATGAGGGATATATATAATGAAACGAAAAAGCAGCTAGCTCCATACTAGCTGCTAAGCCCCAGGGAAAGGGAGAAAAAGATAGGGTACTCCAAAAATCAACAATAGCTGTGTAACAGCCTGATTATAGTATAGACAAATTTAAAATTCTTAAACAGAACGATGAAAAAAATAGGACTAGGCTGTACCCACTTGGTTTTGATCTGCAAGGTCAGAATCAAACGTATTAGTCGCGCTCACGCCATTAAAAGTATTAACAACAAAACCAACGTTTGAAGCACCAGATCCATTATAAGCCTTCGTATTTTCTTTCGGAGAAACGTTGTAGAAATCACCTAAGTTAAATGAACCGTTACTATTTTGTACAACTAAATTCCCTACAACTGAGGGCATAGTTTTCACCCGCTTTACAATCATTTGTTAACAATACTATATGGTCTTATAGTCCAAATGGTTCATGTAACAAAAATTGCGGAATAGTAAAATGTTTGAAGTGTAGCTTAATACCGCAATAAAAGTATGTTAAAATTAATGTAAGGTTGAGTAATTAAAAATAACAATTGTATAATTGATATATACGAAATTAAAGGAGGCAAAATGTAATGAATAATGTTATAAAAAAAGTAGATTTAACAGATGCAAAATCAAGTAATCTTGTTGCGCTTATTTATAGCAATGAAGTTATTTTGGTTGAAGAAGCATTTTGTCCAAATGAAATAAAATTAAAGTTTAATGAAATTGCAATTTTATCGGCTATTAAAACAGCGCATATAATGAAAGTATCCATTAGAAAAGAACTGGAAGCAATTTTTCATGACACTGGTGTTTTATTTGTGAAGCATAGTGTTGATTATGGTAACAGTCAATCTATCACTATGCATTTTGAGCAATTTAAAAAGTTGCAAAATGAGATTGAGAATTTAAATAAAAGTAGGTAATCTAGGTGTAGCTTATATGTATCGGTGTGAGAAATGCGGGAGAGAGAAGCTGAAATATAAGAACAATAACGAAATAAATAATGATTTTTTGAGATATAAGCAAGAGTAACTGTTATGGTTACTCTTTTTGTTTACATAAAAACTCCTTCTAAAGTATGAAATGAGTTGATACTTTAGTAAATGGCTGAATGAATAGGAAGGGTGTAAAATGTTGTAAAGGAGGAGAGGTACATGAAGCGAAACGAAATTGGAAAAATTGTAATGATTACAGGAGTGACGCAAGGATTAGGACGTGTAATGGTTGATCGATTTCATGAATTGGGATGGAATATATATGGATGTGGACGTTCAAAAGAAAAAATTGAAGAATTGAAAAAATATTACGGTAATATACATGATTTTCAAATAATTGATGTTTCAGACTCTCAGCAAGTAAGTAGTTGGGCAAATTATATACTTCATAAAAATAGAGCACCAGATTTGTTAATAAATAATGCGTCGATTGTTAATAAAAATGCACCACTGTGGAAAGTAACCGCTCAAGAATTCGAAAATATAATGAATGTAAACGTAAATGGTGTAGTAAATGTAATTCGGGCATTTGTCCCAGCCATGGTAGCTAGGAAAGAAGGAATGATTATTAATATGAGTTCTAGTTGGGGCCGAGAAGGGGAAGCTGAGCTGGCGCCATATTGTGCCTCAAAGTTTGCAATTGAAGGTATCACGAAATCTATGGCACTTGAATTGCCTTATGGTATGGCTGTTGTTGCTTTAGATCCGGGCGGAAGTATCAGAACCCCAATGCTGTATTCATGTGCACCACAGTATGTAAATGAATCACCCACACCTGAAATGTGGTCACATAATGCGATTCAATATATATTAAATATAACAATAGATAAAAATGGAGCTTCATTGACATGCCCAGAATGTATGTAAATATGTATTGAATTAGCATGTTTTCGGTGATACACACTTTGTATGAAAAAGTACCTTAAAGGTGCTTTTTTGTATTTTTAACACATTATAGAATGCACAAAATTACATGTGGAAAATAAATATGAGAAAGAGGATGCCATTTATGTATTTCGAAAGCAGTAGAAAATTTCTAAATAGGTGATAAGAATGAATCCAAGCGGTTTAAAAGTGACGGGAGCATGGTTTCAAGTAGGAGGAAATCTTACGGCGGCTATTGGGACGACAAGAGGGTTTATTGGAGAAAAGAAAGTTGAATCAGATCTTGTAATTGTAGGAAGCTCATTACAAGCCCTCGGGTATATATTACAAATTATAGCGAGTAATGATACCGAAGATGAAGCTGAAAGAGAAAACCAAAATATGTGTTTGGAAAATAAAAGTGAAATGCTCGATAAAATGGGCATTGAGTTATTAGCATTAGGGAATATATCAAATGTAATAGGAACATATTTTAATATAAATGAACAATTGAAAGAGAATGATTATCTCATAATTGTCGGGAACAGTTTACAATCGATCGGTGCTTTTTTAGGAGTAGAAGCAGCTTTGCTTCAGATGAAAGCAATACAGAGAATTATAATACTAGGTAATTCTTTGCAAAGTTTAGGTGCTGGACTTCAAGCGTATCAAGGTATTATTAATGTATCGAAGAATGGAATAGAAAAGGGAGACAGTATGATTGATAAAAAGAATGAGAAGATAATAGCACTCATTGGTGTTTGGATACAAGCGATAGGAACTGCTATTTCTGCGATTGGATTAACTATAATAGAAAAATAAGAAAGTTTAGAAAAAATAAAAATATGAAAATACACATTTGATAAAGGAAGGGGAATTTCAATTTTACATACGTGGTAAGATTGAAGTAGTAGGTTTTTAGGCATTTGAATAGAATATATAAGAGTAGAAAAGTTTTTCATACTTAATTGGAATGTATGAAATATAAAAATAATTGGTTTTGTTAGCGTATGAAAAGAAGAGAGATAAAAAAATACAAAACAAGGGGTTTTTAAGAGATGATGTATTTATTGGCAATTCTACTACCACCTGTAGCCGTATTAATTTGTGGAAAACCATTTCAAGCAATCATTAACTTCATATTAACATTAATTTTTTGGGTTCCAGGCGTTATACATGCGATATTAGTTGTACATGATAAAAAAGCAGACCGGAGATTAAAAAAACAAATTCAAGCATATGATCAAATGAATAAGAGGGATAGAAGATAGCTAAGTCGTGGAATGATTGTAAAAAGAAAGGGGGACCACCTCCTTTCTTTTTTTCATTCTGTTTAAGTTTAAATTTTAGTATAGCGGTAAGAATTTTTAATATAAGTATTGTGATAATTAGTTTTAGATTGTGCGCTTAATAAACCGGTGTAAATGTTTTCAGGCACGTTAAAGAAATCATACATTCCATTCTTTAATTGAATGCGTAAAATCATAGAAAAAGGATTATAGCCAACAGCAACTATATTTTTTGAAATCACGGGAGATAGCTCCATCATTACGCAACTCCTCACTTTTCATTTTTTATTATTTCTTGTAGATGTTGAGGTTGTGGTGTTGAAATCCATATAATTAAAGAGGTATTATACTTATATGCAATATATTAAATGTTCGTTATACGTAATTATAAGGAAGTTCACACGAAGTACATATCGTTGTGCTATTTTTATTTCACCTTTGATTTATAAATAAGAAAATATTGACCATTTGAAAAAAAGGTATATTATTTATACGAGGTATGAAAAATTCACTTTTTACATCCTATGCTTAAAGGGGCAGCATTATTAGGAAAAATAGAAGTGAAAATAGTTTGTATAAGAAGTATTCTAAAATTTATAATCTGTGAATTAGGAAAATATTGAATGCTCCAGGTCAATATACTTTCTTAATTAAATTCAGTTTAGAAAGTGACCTCAATATTTTTAAGTAAATCAACGGGAGAATTGAAAGGCAGGAGAAAGTAACATGTCAGAAAATTATCGTTCTCGAGAGGAGCGACGACAAGTTAAAAAGAAAAAACAGCCAGCTTCTAAAACACAAAAACCAAAAGGGAAAACTTCATTCTTTCGTAAGTTTTTAATTACTTGTTTATTACTTGGTATTGTTGGTTTAGTGGCGGGGGTTGCTACCTTCTTCGTAATGATTAAGGACGCACCTAAACTTGAGAAAGCAAAACTTGTTAATCCGTTATCCTCAAAAATTTATGATAAAAATGGCGATTTGGTATATGAATATGGGAAAGAGAAACGGACGAATGTTACGTATGATCAAATTCCTAAATTAGTAGAAAATGCATTTTTAGCAACAGAAGATGCACGTTTTTATGAGCATAGCGGAGTAGACTTTAAAGGTACTGCCCGTGCAGTTTTGGTGAGTCTTAAAGGAGATTACGGTTCTCAAGGTGGAAGTACAATAACGCAGCAGGTTATTAAAAACTACTTCTTATCGATGGAAAAAACATCAAAACGTAAAGTTCAGGAAATATATTTAGCGTATAAGCTAGAACAACAGTATTCTAAACATGAAATTTTAGAAATGTATTTAAATAAAATTAACTTAGGAAACCGTTCATATGGTATCGCAACAGCAGCACAAAACTACTACGGTAAAGAATTAAAAGAGTTAACATTACCAGAAGTTGCGATGCTTGCAGGTTTACCGAAAGCACCGAATAACTATGATCCAACGAAAACGGACAATATTCAAAGAGCAACAGAAAGAAGAGATGTTGTATTAAAATTAATGAATCGACATGGTTATATTACGAAGGCAGAAATGGAAGAAGCTTCGAAAGTTAAAGTAACAGATGGACTTAAGACAGCAACGGAACTTCAAGCAATGCCACATACTGCATTTATGGATGCAGTAGTGAAAGAAGTAGAAAAGGAAATACCAGATGTTAATATTGGATCAGATGGTTTAGAGATCTATACAACATTAGACCCGAAAGCACAGGAATTTGCGGATAAGATTTTAAATGAAAATCTTATTAATTATCCAAATGATAAATTCCAAGGGGCTTTCACATTTATGGATACGAAAACCGGTGAGGTTCGTGCTATAGGTAGTGGGCGCGGTGAAAATAAAGCAGTATTTAAAGGGCATAATATGGCAATTGAATTAGATCGTGCAGCTGGTTCAACGATGAAGCCAATCTTTGATTACGGTCCTGCAATTGAATACTTAAAATGGGCTACGTATCATCAAATTGATGATTCTCCATTTAAATATTCAACTGGACAAGAACTTCGAAATGCGGACAGAAGTCATTTAGGTCCAATTACTATGCGTGAAGCGTTAAAAATGTCGCGTAACGTTCCAGCAGTTAAAACTGCAAAAGAAGTAGGACTTAATAAATCGAAGGAATTCTCTGAGAAATTAGGTATTACATTTAATAAAACACCGATGGAATCTACAGCTATTGGTACAAACGAAGTATCACCAACTGAAATGGCGGGTGCTTATGCGACATTTGGTAATGGTGGAAAGTATGCAAAACCGCATTTTGTTAAGAAAGTAGTTTATCCAGACGGCAAGTCACAAAGTTTTGAGCAAAAACCAAAACAAGTTATAGCTGACTCAACAGCATATATGATTACTGATATGCTCCGTTCAGTAGTAACATCAGGTACTGGTACAGCAGCAAATATAAGTTCTTTAGATGTAGCTGGTAAAACAGGTACAACAAACTATGATTCAAAACAACTAGCGAAATATAACATTCCAGAAAGTGCAACCAGAGATAGTTGGTTTGCAGGTTATACGTCGCAATATACGATGGCGGTATGGACTGGATATATGAAAGATGGTAAAGACGAGTATATTAGTAGTAAAAATACGAAAATTGCACAGTTGATCTTTAAAGAAATGATGAGTAAGTTTGCTACTGACAAATCACGCTTTAAAATACCAAATAGTGTTGTCCAAGAAGGTAGTGAGCTACGTATAAAAGGGGAAAAACGTGATTCTTCTCCAAATACGAGTGTACAGGATACAACAGAACAACCGAAACAAGGTCAACAGCAAAAGACTGAAGAAGAGAAAAAGCAAGAAGAGTTAAAGAAACAAGAAGAACTAAAAAAACAAGAAGAACAAAAGAAACAAGAGGAGCTTAAGAAGCAAGAAGAACAAAAGAAACTAGAAGAACAAAAGAAACTAGAAGAGCAAAAGAAACAAGAAGAAGAAAAGAAACAAAATGAACAAAATAATGGGGATGGCCAAGGAACGACACCTCCAGCAAATAACGGAGGAGGCCAAGGAAATACAACACCTCCAGCAAATAACGGAGGAGGTCAAGGAAATACAACACCTCCAGCAAATAACGGAGGAGGCCAAGGAAATACAACACCACCAGCGAATAATGGAGGAGGCCAAGGAACAACACCTCCAGCAAATAATGGAGGAGATCAAGGAAATACAACACCACCAGCGACCACACAACCAGATGCTGGTGGAAATGCAGGAGAGGCCCCTGTTAATAATGGACAGTAAGGAAATTTTATAAAAATATAAAAAAGCACTTGAGTTTTGTAAAAAATTACAATCTTAAGTGCTTTTTTATCGTTTAAATTAGAAAATTAAAATGTTAATTATTGATTTCCTACAGAAAATTCTATTGTAAGCAGTTTATAGGGGATTAGGATTAAATAGTTGTAATGTGAAATTACTAAATATTTTTTATTTGAAGTATTATTTTCGTTATAATGCAGCAGCTATGCAATGATGAATTTAAATGTTAAAAGTACCATAGAAATTTTGAAAATAAATAGAAGGGAAATGATAAAAAACTTGAGCCTGAGGTAGTGGAGGATAACTTTGGCTATGAAAGGTGGTACTACTTGGATGTGCGCCATGATGCCAAAATGAGGGAGTAACTTGACCGGGAATTTGATATTGTTGCCAAGTTGCAGGGAGTTCAATGCCAACATCCGAACTTGCCGTATGGACCGCTGGAACGTGTATGGAGGGAACGGATGGAACCGCTGCAGTTATTCTTGGTAATACCCACATAGTAATGATCACTCCTAAGTTTCAATAATAAAATAGTATATTCTATTCACACATATAAAGGTACATATAGATAGGACTTTAGGCTAAAACACACATATAAAGTCGTAAGACCAATTTAGATTGATGGTGGACCATTTATTATAAAAAGATACGTCTATTTACGGAGGGAAAAGGGGCCGAGAAAATGTAAAATGGAGGTGTTAATTGCAATAACTTACGTGTTTATGGAGGAATTTTAATGGAACGATTATGGACGAAATCATTTATTCAAATGACTTTCGCGATGTTATTTTTATTTACAGGATTTTATTTACTTGTACCAACGCTCCCTCTCTTTATTAAAGAGATAGGTGGTAATGAATCGCAAGTAGGACTCATGATGGGACTGTTTACAATAGCTGCAGTTGTAATACGACCGATTATCGGAGGAATGTTAGATCAATATGGTAGAAGATCCTTTATAATTTTAGGACTCATCTTTTTTGGGGTAACGATGTATTCTTATAATTTAGCGTCGACTATTGTCCTTTTAGCTGTTTTGCGGGTTATTCATGGAGTAACATGGGCTGTTTCTACAACAGCCGTTGGAACAGCGATAACTGATATTATTCCAGATTCACGCCGTGGTGAAGGTATGGGATGGTACGGGATGGCTATGACAATTGCAATGGCGA
The DNA here is from genome assembly GCF_008923725.1 of Bacillus sp. CH140a_4T. GTDB lineage: Bacteria > Bacillota > Bacilli > Bacillales > Bacillaceae_G > Bacillus_A. Next base: position 289,568 of record NZ_WBPF01000021.1, on the reverse strand, counting down.
TCGGCCCGATGGTTGGATTATCGGTTGTACAACATTATTCATTTCACGGCTTATTCTTGTTAGCAACCCTTTTATCCTTTATGGCAGTCTTATTATCGTTCATGACGAAAATGCCATTCACATCACAAAAAGAAAAAGGAAAAATACAACTGTTTGAAAAGTCCGTTCTATCCATTACGATTGTTGTTTTCTTTTTATCATTTGCATATGGAGGAATTACGACGTTTTTACCGCTATTTGCATCGTCAATTGATGTGAATCCTGGGACGTTCTTTCTTGTATATGCAGTTGCCTTAACGATTGTAAGGCCAATTTCAGGAAAACTATTAGATAAGTATGGAGAAGTATTTATTATACTCCCGGCACTATGTATTACGATTATAGCGATAGTTGTATTAACGATTTCAAATAGTTTAATGGGTGTAGTTATCGCAGCTGCATTATACGGTGTTGGATTCGGTTCAGCACAACCTGCACTGCAAGCCGCGATGCTTACAATTGTTGATCCGAGTAAAAGAGGGGTTGCCAACGCCTCATTCTTTACCGCATTTGATTTAGGGATTGGACTTGGTGCGATTTTACTTGGAGTTGTTTCGCAAATGTTTGGTTACCGTATTTTATTTGCAGGTAGTGCAATTTCAGGACTAATCGCTTTAATAGTTTTTGTCATTTTTGTAAAACAGCGATTAGGTAAAAAAGAATTTGCGTAAACGAGAGGAACAAAGATGGAAATTTCAATTGAACTTACCGATTTGCAATGGTTAAAGGATAACATATTAATAGTTCAATTCAGCCGGACTATTCTTTAGGGGTAGTTTCTGAGAAATCAGATTGGGAAATCGTATCGGTTGAGAAAGAAGACATTCTATTTTGGGAGATGTTTATAATCTTTGGTACTGTAAAAACTATCATTTAGTTGAATGCTACTATGAGGAAACGGAAGAAATTCAATTGAATTATGTAAAATAATAATTTTTTGAAAATAAATAAGTTTTATATAAGAATTATATTGAAGAGATAGTGAAATATATATCATGGAGAAACGAGTTGTATATGTGTACAGCTCGTTTTTTTTATTCTCTTAAGAAAACTGCAAGAATGATATATTCAACGGGATTTTATGAATCATCCTTATATTTTGTTTTAATAAGACGTGTAAAGAAGTCTGTCCTTTCTTTATAAAATATGAAAATTATTTTTGAAAAATTGTATTGTTACATCGGTAAAAGTGTAGGAAACTTATCATTATAAAATAAATTGAAATCTTCTAAAAACTCTGATACATTGAAATAGAAATGTAGTTTCACAATGTTGTAAAGGCTTACAGTTATGTGCACGAAGATCTATTAGGATTGGAGGAAATAATGATGAAAGCTGAAGAAAAATTTTCCCCGGGATTAGATGGTATAGTGGCAGCGGAGACGAAGATATCGTTTCTTGACACAGTGAAAGGTGAAATTGTAATTCAAGGGTATGATTTAATCGAACTCTCAAAAACAAAAGAGTATTTAGACATTGTGCACCTTTTATTGGAAGAACATCTACCGAATGAGGATGAAAAAGTAACACTTGAAAAGAAATTAAAAGAAGAATACGCAGTACCAGAAGGTGTATTTAACGTATTAAAAGCATTGCCGAAAGAAACGCACCCTATGGATGGATTGCGTACAGGTGTGTCCGCATTAGCTGGTTACGATAATGATATCGAAAACCGCTCGTTAGAAGTAAACAAAAGCCGTGGGTACAAATTATTGAGTAAAGTACCAAACATTGTAGCGAATAGCTATCATATTTTAAATAATGAAGACCCAATCGAACCTCTTAAGGAATTATCATATAGCGCGAATTTCTTTTATATGTTAACAGGTAAAAAACCAACTGAACTTGAGGAGAAGATCTTTGATCGTTCCCTTGTTTTATATAGTGAACATGAAATGCCAAACTCTACATTTACAGCGCGCGTTATTGCATCAACGCAATCCGACTTATTTGGTGCTTTAACAGGTGCAGTTGCATCTTTAAAAGGCAGCTTACACGGCGGTGCAAACGAAGCAGTTATGTACATGCTTTTAGAAGCTGGCAATGTTGAGAAGTTTGAAGAGTTGTTACAGAAGAAACTATATAACAAAGAAAAAATTATGGGCTTTGGACATCGTGTGTACATGAAGAAGATGGATCCAAGAGCACTGATGATGAAGGAAGCTTTAAAGCAGTTATGTGATGTAAAAGGTGATTATACACTATATGAAATGTGTGAAGCTGGAGAAAAAATTATGGAGAAGGAAAAAGGAATTTATCCGAACCTTGATTATTATGCAGCTCCAGTATATTGGATGCTTGGTATTCCAATTCAACTTTACACACCAATCTTCTTTAGCTCTAGAACAGTAGGACTATGTGCGCACGTAATTGAGCAACATGCGAACAATCGATTGTTCCGTCCACGTGTAAATTATGTTGGCGAGCGACATGTACTTAGTAAATAAGAACAACTGGGGAGTTGTTAGCGCCGCCCGCCAGATGGGTGTTTGACCGACACCCATCATTAATAATAACGAATTTTCGACAGAAAGGGAAGAATAGTATGATTAAAACAAATGAAATTAAACAAAAAGATGCATTATTAGAAGAGATTGCGGATTATGTATTAAATAAAGAGGTAACTAGCGCAGAAGCATTCAGTACTGCTCGTTACGTATTACTTGATACACTTGGATGCGGAATTTTAGCACTACAATATCCAGAGTGTACGAAATTACTAGGACCAGTTGTACCAGGAACGGTTGTGCCGAATGGTACACGTGTACCAGGTACGTCATATGTGCTTGATCCAGTGAAAGGTGCATTTAATATCGGATGTATGATCCGTTGGTTAGACTATAACGATACTTGGCTTGCAGCAGAGTGGGGACATCCATCTGATAACTTAGGCGGAATTTTAGCGGTTGCTGATTATATTAGCCGTGTTCGTATTTCAGAAGGAAAAGAACCGCTAAAAGTACGTGAAGTATTAGAAATGATGATTAAAGCACATGAAATTCAAGGTGTACTTGCTTTAGAAAACAGCTTAAACCGTGTCGGTCTTGACCACGTATTATACGTAAAAGTAGCAACAACTGCTGTAGTTGCAAAAATGCTTGGCGGAACACGTGAAGAAATCTTTAATGCATTATCACATGCGTGGATTGATAATTCTAGTCTTCGTACATATCGTCATGCTCCAAATACAGGGTCGCGTAAATCATGGGCAGCAGGTGATGCAACAAGCCGCGGTGTTCATCTTGCAATGACTGCTCTAAAAGGTGAAATGGGCTATCCAACAGCTTTATCTGCACCAGGCTGGGGATTCCAAGATGTATTATTCAATAAACAAGAATTAAAATTAGCGAGACCACTTGAGTCTTATGTAATGGAAAATGTATTATTTAAAGTTTCATATCCAGCAGAATTCCATGCACAAACTGCTGCAGAATGTGCTGTGAAATTACATCCGGAAATTAAAGAAAGATTAGATGAAATTGACCGTATTACAATTACAACGCATGAATCAGCAATCCGTATTATTGATAAAGAAGGTCCATTAAATAATCCAGCTGATCGTGATCATTGCTTACAATACATTACGGCAATTGGTTTATTAAAAGGAGATATCGTTGCGGATGACTATGAGGATGCAGTAGCAAATGATCCACGTGTAGATGAATTACGTAATAAGATGGTTGTTGTTGAAAACAAACAGTACAGTTTAGATTACCTTGACCCGAACAAGCGCTCAATCGCCAACGCTGTTCAAGTTCATTTCAAGGATGGCACTGTAACAGAAAGCGTGGAATGTGAATATCCACTTGGTCACCGTTTCCGTAGAGACGAAGCGATTCCAAAAGTTGTTCAAAAATTCACTGCGAATATGGCAGGTCATTATTCTAATAAGCAACAAGAACAAATTCATGAAGTTTGTTTAAATGAAGAAAAATTAGAAAATATGAATGTAAACGAATTTGTAGATCTATTCTTAATTTAATAATAGGGGGAATTTAGAATGGCTTGGGTTGTGGATAAACAGTCAACACAAGAAGAGCTTGCGAATCACTTCCGAGCTTTAGTAGAAGCAAATGAAATTTTGCAAATTCCAGGTGCTCATGACGCAATGGCAGCTTTAGTTGCCAGAAATACAGGATTCTCAGCTCTTTATTTATCAGGAGCTGCTTATACTGCAAGTAAAGGGCTACCTGATTTAGGAATCGTGACGTCTACTGAAGTAGCAGAGAGAGCAAGGGATCTAGTAAGAGCTACAGATTTACCAGTTCTTGTTGACATTGATACAGGATTTGGCGGTGTTTTAAACGTAGCGAGAACAGCGGTAGAAATGGTGGAAGCAAAAGTAGCAGCTGTTCAAATTGAAGATCAGCAATTACCAAAAAAATGTGGACATTTAAATGGTAAGAAACTCGTTACGACAGAAGAATTAGTTCAAAAGATTAAAGCGATTAAAGAAGTTGCACCAAGCTTATATATTGTGGCACGTACAGATGCTCGTGGTGTAGAAGGCTTAGATGAAGCGATCGAAAGAGCGAACGCTTATGTAAAAGCAGGTGCAGATGCGATATTCCCTGAAGCACTTCAATCAGAAGAAGAGTTCCGTTTATTTAATAGTAAAGTAAATGCACCATTACTTGCGAATATGACTGAGTTTGGGAAAACGCCTTATTATAGTGCAGAGGAATTTGCGAATATGGGCTTCCAAATGGTTATTTATCCTGTAACTTCACTTCGCGTTGCAGCGAAAGCATATGAGAATGTGTTTACTTTAATTAAGGAAACAGGTTCTCAAAAAGATGCACTTTCAAGTATGCAAACGAGAAGTGAGTTATATGAAACAATTTCATATCATGACTTTGAACAATTAGATACTGGAATTGCAAAAACAGTATTATCAGAGGATCAATAGATAAAACAACTAAGGCGATGAGAATACATCTTTGGCAAAACGAACTGCTTGATGTGAAAATTCATCGCCTTCTGTTTTCAAAAGTAAGAAATTCCACTCATCGTAGACGAGCATATGTAGTAGCAAGTAAGGCCGAAATGATAGGGGGATTCAGATGGAGAAAACAAAGTTACCGTGGGATGAATTTTTTTCACTTAATAAAGATGTGAATCATACTTTCTTTACGCCAGAAGATTTTTCAGGAGATGAAGATTTAATCGCAAAAACGACAGAACAATTCGTTAAACAAGAAATTGTTCCACAAATGGAGAATATTGAACAACATAACTATAAAATTTCTCGTCAATTATTTGAGAAAGCTGGAGAACTTGGATTATTAAGTATCGAGGTCCCAGAAGAGTTTGGCGGGTTTGAGTTAGGAAAGGCAGTTTCAGGGCTTGTAGCAGAAAAAATGGGATATGCTGGTGCATTTAGCGTTTCCTTTAATATACACGCTGGTGTAGGTACATTGCCTTACATATATTACGGAACGAAAGAACAAAAAGAAAAATATTTGCCGAAAATTGCGTCTGGAGAATGGATTGGGGCTTATGCTTTAACTGAGCCAAATGCTGGTTCTGATGCTTTAAGTGCAAAAACGAGTGCAGTATTAAATGAAGATGGTACTGCTTGGAAGTTAAATGGTGAGAAGCAGTGGATTACAAATGCTCATATGGCAGATGTATACGTTGTTTTTGCGAAGACAAATAAAGGAATGACAGCGTTTATTGTCGAAAGAACATGTGAAGGTGTATCTATTGGACTAGAAGAAAAGAAAATGGGGATTAAAGGTTCTTCAACGGCTACCCTTATTTTAGAAGATGTTGTCATCCCTGCTGAAAATGTTTTGGGAGAAGTTGGCAAAGGGCATCACGTAGCTCTTAATATTCTAAATTTTGCTAGACTAAAGCTTGCTTTTGGAAATATTGGAACAGCAAAACAAGCAATTGGTTTGTCGGTTCAATATGGAAAAGAGAGAAAACAGTTCCAAACGGAATTAGTAGACTTTACGATGATTCAAGAGAAAATTGCAAATATGACCATTGCTACATATGGAGCAGAAAGTGCAGCCTACCGTACAGCAGGTGTAATTGATGAAGCAATTCATGAGAGTGATGAAGATCTAATGAAGAAAATGTCTCAATTTGCAATTGAATGTGCACTTAATAAAGTAAATGCTTCTGAAACACTTGGTCATATTGTAGATGAAGCTGTGCAAATTCATGGTGGTTACGGTTATATGCAAGAGTACGAGGTAGAACGATTATATCGTGACGCTAGAATTAGTCGTATTTTTGAAGGAACGAACGAAATTAATAGATTAACAGTTGCTAAAATGTTAATGAAGCAAATGGAACAAATTGAAGATACAGAAGTAGAGACCGATGTAGCAAATGTCGAGAGAAACCATCGTTACATTTTATTAGCGAAAAAATTGTTAAAACAATCTTTGAAAACGCTCTCTAAAACTCCAGGGTTAAAAATTGATCAAGAGCAAGAATATTCACGTGTACTATCAAATATGTTAACTGACGTGTACGTCATGGAATCAGCATTTTTACGTACGAGTAAAGCAATTAGTAAAAATGGTGAAGAGAAAGAGCGTACGAAACAAATGATAACTGACGTTATTTGTGAAGAAGGCTACCGCAAAGTAGAAGAAGCAGCGATTTCTATCCTTTCAGCGGCTGTCACAGAAGAACAAGATAGACACGTGATTTTAACTGAAATTCGTCAATTATTAGTGCCTTTATACACGAACGTATTTACAAAAAAGAGAGAAATTGCGAAAGCTATTATAAATCGCGGAAAGTATATTGTGTAAATAGGAGGAAAGCGATATGAAAAAGATTGGTTTTATCGGTTTAGGTAACATGGGTCTTCCAATGTCTAAAAATTTAGTTAAATCGAGTTACACAGTGTATGGCGTGGATTTAAATAAAGAGGCTGAAGCTTCCTTTGAAAGTGAAGGAGGAATTATCGGCTTATCAATTTCAAAACTAGCAGAAACATGCGATGTAATTTTTACAAGTTTACCTTCACCTCGAGCTGTTGAAGCGGTGTATTTTGGGGAAGAAGGATTATTTGAAAATAGTCACTCGAATGTAGTTTTAATTGATACAAGTACTGTATCTCCACAATTAAACAAACAGTTAGAGGAAGCTGCAAAGGAAAAGAAAGTAGACTTTTTAGCAGCACCTGTTAGTGGTGGGGTAATTGGAGCCGAAAACCGTACATTAACGTTTATGGTTGGTGGATCGAAAGAAGTATATGAGAAAACGGAATCTATCATGGGCGTACTAGGCGCGAATGTTTTCCATGTTAGTGAGCAGATTGATAGTGGTACAACAGTTAAATTAATTAATAACCTATTAATTGGTTTTTATACAGCTGGTGTGAGTGAAGCTTTAACATTAGCGAAAAAGAATAATATGGATTTAGATAAAATGTTTGATATTTTAAATGTAAGTTACGGTCAAAGTAGAATTTATGAGCGTAATTATAAAAGTTTCATTGCAACTGAAAACTACGATCCAGGCTTTACTGTGAATTTATTAAAGAAAGATTTAGGATTTGCAGTAGATTTAGCGAAAGAAAGCGAACTTCACTTACCAGTAAGCGAAATGCTATTAAACGTATATGAAGAAGCAAGTGAAGCTGGATATGGTGAAAACGATATGGCTGCTTTATATAAGAAAGTTAGTGAACAATTAATTTCTAATCAAAAATAATAGACTTATATACATCATAAAAAAGGAGAGAATATAATGATTACAACTGAAATTAAACGAGTAAAAAATCATATTAATGGTGAGTGGGTAGAATCTACTGGTACAGAAGTAGAAGCAGTTCCGAATCCGGCGACTGGAAAAATTATCGCTTACGTTCCGCTATCTCCGAAAGAAGATGTTGAAAAAGCTGTTGAAGCGGCAAAAGCAGCATATGAAACATGGTCTAAAGTACCAGTTCCGAACCGTTCAAGACAATTGTATAAATATTTACAGCTTTTACAAGAAAACAAAGAAGAGCTTGCAAAAATCATTACGCTCGAAAATGGTAAAACATTAACGGATGCAACTGGTGAAGTACAGCGTGGTATTGAAGCGGTAGAACTTGCAACATCAGCACCAAATTTAATGATGGGACAAGCTCTACCGAATATTGCTAGCGGCATTGATGGATCGATTTGGCGCTATCCAATTGGAGTTGTTGCTGGTATTACGCCATTTAACTTCCCAATGATGATTCCATTATGGATGTTCCCACTTGCAATTGCTTGCGGTAATACATTCGTATTAAAAACATCTGAAAGAACGCCACTTTTAGCAGAGCGACTTGTAGAGTTATTCTATGAAGCTGGTTTTCCAAAAGGAGTATTAAATTTAGTACAAGGCGGAAAAGATGTTGTAAATAGCATTTTAGAAAATAAAGATATTCAAGCTGTTTCGTTCGTTGGCTCTGAGCCGGTAGCTCGTTACGTTTATGAAACAGGTACGAAACACGGGAAACGTGTACAAGCGTTAGCTGGTGCGAAAAACCATGCGATCGTAATGCCAGATTGCAATCTTGAGAAAACAGTACAAGGTGTAATTGGCTCTGCATTTGCAAGTAGTGGAGAGCGTTGCATGGCATGTTCAGTAGTAGCGGTAGTAGATGAAATTGCTGATGAATTCATCGACGTACTAGTAGCAGAGACGAAGAAGTTAAAAGTAGGTGACGGTTTCCACGAAGATAACTATGTTGGACCATTAATTCGTGAATCTCATAAAGAGCGTGTATTAGGCTATATTAATAGCGGTGTAGCAGATGGAGCTACTTTATTAGTAGATGGCCGTAAAATTAAAGAAGAAGTTGGCGAAGGTTACTTTGTAGGTGCGACAATCTTTGATGGTGTAAATCAAGAAATGAAAATTTGGCAAGATGAGATTTTCGCTCCAGTATTAAGCATTGTACGTGTTAAAGATTTAGAAGAAGGTATTAAACTAACAAATCAATCTAAATTTGCAAATGGTGCGGTTATTTATACGTCAAATGGTAAACATGCACAAATGTTCCGAGATAACATCGATGCTGGTATGATCGGTGTAAACGTAAATGTTCCAGCTCCAATGGCATTCTTCGCATTTGCAGGAAATAAAGCTTCATTCTTTGGTGATCTAGGTACAAATGGTACAGATGGCGTTCAATTCTATACGCGTAAAAAAGTTGTAACTGAGCGCTGGTTTTAATATAGAGTAGACAGCCAAATCAGTTATTAAATGAAAACCACCACTAGGAATAGTGGTGGTTTTCGTCTTGTTAATTACTTTTTTCAAAAGCAAGTTTAATACCAAAACCAATTAAGACGATTCCTGTTAACCCTTGAATATAACGTTGCGTCTTCGGTTTTTTCATAAAAGCGCTAATTTTATCAATTAAAAATATATAAAAAGCGAACCAAATGACGGTTAAAACGAGGTAAGTAAGACCCATTACGAGAAGTTGGATAAACGTATTATGATTTGGATTTAAAAATTGCGGTAAAAAGGTTAAAAAGAAGACTGCAACCTTAGGGTTTAATAAATTCGTAAGAAACCCTTGACGAAAGCAAGAAGTATGTTCATCTTCATTATTTAAAGATATATCGTTCGTATCAACGCCTTCTTTGTTTCTTACCGCTAAAAGGGCTTTAATGCCAATATAAATTAAATATAGAGCTCCAACGTACTTGAAAATAGAAAATAAAAGCGCTGACTTTACAATAATTGCGGAAAGTCCGATTACTGCTGCTAAAGTATGAATCAAAAGTGCAACACATGTACCGAACACTGTTTTTACTCCGCCCACCTTACCGGCAACCAATGTATTTTTCGTCGCCATTGCAGTATCAGGACCGGGTAAAATAATAAGACAAATAGACATAATGATGAAAAGAAAAAAATTTTCAATCATAGTCGCTCCTCCTTTTTTATTTTTAGAATATTTGATTAAAAATAGTGTAGCACATATTTTGATTTAATAAAATTAAATTTTATTAAAAATTATTAAATAATAAAGAGGCTATATAGTCGTGACATTACACGACTATATAGCCTCAGGTTTATCCCGTATAAACGGGCGATTGGAGAGCGGAAACCCACCACTTATGAAAGTTTCACTTTATGCATTAAGTAAGTTAAAGAATCGATTTACATCTTCTTCTGAAACATCACTTAACTGCTTATATTTATAATTCGGATTTTGATCTTTATCAACGACAACAGAACGTACTCCTTCGAAGAAATCTGCATGTCTCATGAAATTTTTAGCAAGTACAAGGTCGGTAGCGAAACATTCTTCAACGGATTTATCTTGTCCATCAATAAATTGTTTTAATGTTACTTTTAATGAAATAGGGGATTTTGATAATAGCGTTTCTTTTGTTTTTAAAGCAAAGGAACTTTGAGCTTTCTCCAATGAATGGGTGATCTCTTCAATTGTATCGAATGCAAAATGTGAATTAATTTCTTCTAATAAAGGAGCAAGCTCGCTTTCTAAGTTTGGAGCAGTTGCAAATGTACGAATGACTTCTTTTAAATTAGTATGTACATCATCTTCTTTATGCCAATTTACATTTTCAAGCTCAGTGAGGAAATTTGGTAATGAATCAGATGTCATAAAGTAATCAGCAGCGTTTATAAATAATACGTCAGAAGCTTTTAAAATAGATGCCGTTAAAGCAACATATCGGCCAGTAAACCCTGGAGCTTTATTTAAAAAATAAGCAGCACCGACGTCTGGGAAGAAGCCAATATTCATCTCTGGCATTGCCCATTTCGTACGCTCAGTTACAATTCGATATTTCGCACCATTTGTAAGACCGACACCACCACCCATTACAATTCCATCTAAACAAGCAATGATTGGTTTTTTATATTGATAAATATATGTATCAATTTCATACTCTTCTTCAAAGAAACGTTCCGCATGCTGCAATGCAGTTTCATTTGAACGCGCTTCATAAAGAGTTTTAATGTCGCCGCCTGCACAAAAACCTTTTGTGCCAGCTCCTTTTAATACGATAAGCGCAATTCGCTCATCATTTTCCCACTCTTTCAGTTTTTGCCCAATTGGTTGTAACATGTCATAAGATAAAGAATTAAGTGCTTTTGGGCGGTTTAAAGTAATTGATGCAACGCCGTTTTCACTAACAGAAAATAAAACGTGTTCAGTCATAATTCATCCTCCCTTACATATCTTCTTATTCTTAATTCTTGATACGTATTGAAATGTCCTTTATAAATTTTGTCTAAAGTTGACGGTACATGTTAATTTGTACACCGCATATTTTGACGAGATATATTTGCAGGATTTCTGAGGTTGAAAATGAATATTACAACATTACTGTAATTGTAATTATTTGAAGTTATCATGGTAAACACGCTATTATATATGTGTAAATTGTGCATAATCACTTCAAAAAGAGTATTTGAAGTGATTATGATGAAAGAAAAATTGCATTTCATTAGAAATAGAGAAAGGAGAAATCGGGATGCCAGGACCTTTACTATTGTCGGTGATTATTTTGTCTTCTTTAATGATAGGGATAACGCAGTATTTTCATCATACAGATACGACAGAGGAAGTGAAGGATAAAGTACGACTTGTATTTCCGATTTTTATCATATCTATTTCTTTTTGCATTCTATTAAATAAGGATGGGTACATAGTCGCTGTATTTTCATTCTTTGTAGCGATCGTTTTAATTACAGTTTTATATTATGTAATGAAAGACTTTATACAAAAATAAAGATGTCACATGAGACATTTTTATTTTTAAAATAAATAAAATTTCACATACCGTAATATATGTAAAAATAAAAAACATATAGCAATAGAAAAGTATGTACTTTGCCGTGTATTTACTTGTCAATCTTGCATAGCCAATATACTATTAATAATGTAGAGAATAGAAAAAGGGGTTGTATCTGTCATGAAATTTGAGATGCACACAAAAATTATTTCAAATGAAAAAGAAGTAAGATTACATATAGAAGAAAACATATTTCAATTAAAATTGGATGGTTATCACTTATTTACACTTCAAGAAATATTGCCTTTATATAAATCAAATGAAGAAAGAATTGGTAGTGCAATGATACAAAAGTTAGAGTGGGAAAACGGAAAAACTACAATAAACTATCAACTCGTATCACTAAAATCAGTAAATTAAAAGGAGCAGGAAACTATGAAGTTATTTCATACAGCGGATTGGCATTTAGGAAAGCTCGTTCATGGCGTGTATATGACTGAAGATCAAAAGATTGTATTAGATCAGTTTGTACAAGCTGTTGAGGAAGAAAAACCAGATGCCGTAATGATTGCAGGGGATTTATACGACCGAGCAATTCCACCTACAGAAGCAGTAGACTTATTAAATGATGTTTTACAAAAAATAGTGATTGATTTACAAACACCAGTTATTGCGGTTGCAGGAAACCATGATAGTCCAGATCGTATTCATTTTGGAAGTAGTTTAATGAAGAAACAAGGATTATTTATTGTGGGACAATTTCAATTTCCATATGAGCCAATTATATTAAATGATGAATATGGAGAGGTTCACTTCCATCTCGTTCCATATGCGGATCCAAGCATAGTTAGACATGTATTGAAAAACGAAGATGTACGTTCTCATGATGATGCGATGCGTATTTTTATGAATGAGCTTTCTGAAACGATGGATAAAGAAGCAAGACACGTATTTGTTGGTCATGCATTTGTAACTTCTGCGGGAGAAGCAGAAGAGAATACAAGTGATGCAGAACGACCACTTTCAATTGGTGGTGCTGAATATGTAAATAGTCATTATTTTGATAAGTTTCATTACACAGCGCTTGGACATTTACATCAAGCGCATTTTGTACGTAATGAGACAATTCGATATTCAGGTTCGCCACTTGCATATTCTATTTCTGAAGAAAAACATAAAAAAGGATATTATATTGTGGAACTGGACGAACAAGGTGAAGTATCAATTGAAAAAAGGTTACTTACACCACGTCGTAAAATGCGAACAGTAGAAGCGAAAATAGATGAATTGTTACAACATCCAGTAAGTGAAGATTACGTGTTTGTAAAATTATTAGATGAAAATCCTGTCTTGCAGCCAATGGAAAAAATACGTTCTGTATATCCAAATGCAATGCATGTTGAAAGATCGATTCAAAGACGAGCGCTCACAGAGTCAAATGAAGTAACTGTTTCAAGACATAAAACGGATGATTTATCCCTATTAAAGGCTTTTTATAAAGAAATGAAAGGCTTAGATTTATCAGAAGAGAAAGAACGTCTATTTGTAGAGGTACTACAAACAGTGCAAGAACGGGAAGGTGAACGAGGATGAGACCGATTCAGTTAATTATGACAGCATTTGGCCCATATAAACAGAAAGAAGTAATCGATTTTAACGATCTTGGAGATCATCGTATTTTCGCCATTTCTGGGAATACAGGAGCTGGAAAGACAACGATTTTTGATGCGATTTGTTATGTGTTATATGGTGAGGCAAGCGGCGAAGAACGTAGTGATACGAGCATGCTTCGCAGTCAATTTGCTGATGACAATATGTATACAAGTGTAGAACTAATCTTTCAGTTAAAAGGAAAGCGTTATGAAATAAAACGACAACTTGGGCATAAAAAACAAGGGAACAAGACGATCACGGGACAGGCAGTAGAACTATATGAAGTAATTAATGAAGAGAATGTTCCAGCTGTTGATCGTTTTCATGTAACGGATGTAAATAAAAAAGTGGAAGATTTAATTGGTTTAAGTAAACATCAATTTAGCCAAATTGTTATGTTACCGCAAGGGGAATTCCGAAAACTATTAACATCTGAGACAGAAAACAAAGAAGAAATTTTGCGTCGTATTTTTAAAACGGATCGTTATAAGTTAATGCGTGAGTTACTTGATCAAAAACGTAAACAATGGAAAGACGTCTTACAAGAAAAGCAGAAAGAGCGAGAGCTATACTTCCGTAATGTATTTAAATTACCAATCCGCGATGGAGCATTATTAGAGACATTAGTGGAACAAGAACATGTAAATACGCATCAAGTAGTAGAAGCATTAGAACAAGAAACAGCTGTGTATAAGGCAGAGGTTGAGCAATTACAAGTAGAACAAGATGTTCAAACGAAGCAATTAAAGGATGCTGAAACACGTTTTCATGCAGCGAAATCTGTAAATGAGAAGTTTATAGATTTACAACAAAGGAATGAGAAATATAATGCTTTAGAAGAAAACCGTACAGTTATTGAAATGAAAGAAAAATCTTTTAAACATGCGGAACAAGCGAAGCGTTTATTACCATTTGAACAATGGTATGAAGAAGCAATGCAAAATGAGCAGAAGGCTGAAAGTTTGTTAAAACAAATAATCGCCAAAAAAGAACATATAACGAATAGCTTTGAACTTGCTCAGGAGAAATATGAAGCAGTAAAGAATAAAGAACCTGAGAGAGAAAATGCAAAAAAACTCGTTCAAAGATTAGAAGAGTTACAACCGATTATTGCATCAATAGCTGAGAAACAGTTGAATTTACAAAATGCAGAAATTCAAATAGGGAAATTAAAAGAAAGTATGCAAAACTTAGATCGACAATTAGAGGAGCATACAAATCAAAAACAGCTAATGTCTGGTGAGTTACAACAGTTAGAACGAGCACTTGAGGAATATGTAGATAAAGTAGAAGAACTAACGAATATGCGAGAAGATGCAAAAATTTTAAAGCAAGCATTTGATGTTTGGCAAGAAAAACAAAAATTCGAGAAAGAAAAAGAAGCGGCATATAATAAGATGCAATTGGCAGTGAACGCATATGAAAATATGGAACGTCGCTGGTTAAGTGAACAAGCTGGTATATTAGCTCTTCATTTACATGATGGTGAATCTTGCCCAGTATGTGGGAGTACGAACCATCCGAAAAAAGCTACAGAGCAAAGTGATGCAATCGATGAAAAAGAGTTAAATGATTTAAGAGACAAGAAAAATATTGCTGAAAAATTACATGTTCAATTAGAGGAGAAATGGAATTTCTATCATCTTCAATATGAGCAGATAATAGAAGAGGTTAAAAAGCGAGGCTATTGCTCGGAAGAATTAGTTGAAACATATAGTGCGCTTGTTCAAAAAGGAAAACAATTAGCAACTGAAGTAAATACGTTAAAAGCAAGCGAAGAAACGCGTAAGCAAACTGCTGTGAATATAAAAAGCGTAGAAGAAAAAGTAGATGCACTTCAGAAACAAAAGCGTGAGGTAGAAACAGAGCAGCACCGTACAGAAATGGAGTGTATGCAGCTTCGTACGTCATATGAACATGATAAGAAAAATATTCCTGAAAACTTACAAACAGTACAAGCTTGGAAAGTCCAGTTTGACCAAGCTATGCACGAACTCAGATTGATGGAGGACGAATGGAAGAAAGTACAGGAAGCGTATCAACATTGGCAAAATGAAAATATACGTATTCAAGCAGAACAGGAAGGTGCTTCTAATCAATTTGAAAGTGCAAAATTGAAGAAAGAAGAGACTTTCATGCGCTTTATGAAAGAGCTTGAACAGAGCGGATTTACAGATCAAATCACGTATAAAGAAGCTAAATTAAGTGATATCGAGATGGAGCTGTTACAAAAAGAAATTCAAAGCTATTATTCATCTCTTGAAGTACTTGCAAAACAAATTGAAGAATTACATGCTGAATTAAAAGATAAAGAGTATATGGATATTACGGCGTTAGGTGAACACATAACAGAATTACAAATTAATCTCGATATAATTAAAGAAAAACGTCAACGTGCGCAAAATGCGGTAACATATATTTCTGAATTACATGAAAATATTAGACGTATTGATGAGCAAATTCATGAGGAAGAAAAAGCTTTCCAAGAACTTGTTGATTTATATGAAGTAATGAAAGGTGATAACGAAAGCCGTATATCATTTGAACGTTACATCTTAATTGAGTATTTAGAACAAATTGTTCAAATTGCAAACGAACGATTACGTAAATTATCAAATGGACAATTTTATTTAAAACGAAGTGAACGAGTTGAAAAGAGAAATCGTCAGAGTGGATTAGGCTTAGATGTATACGACGCATACACTGGCCAAACACGCGATGTAAAAACATTATCTGGCGGCGAGAAATTTAATGCATCGCTTTGCTTAGCGCTTGGAATGGCAGACGTCATTCAAGCGTATGAAGGTGGAATTTCCATCGAAACGATGTTTATCGACGAAGGTTTTGGTTCACTAGATGAAGAGTCATTAACAAAAGCAGTTGACGCTTTAATTGACTTACAAAAATCAGGCCGATTTATCGGTGTCATTTCACACGTTCAAGAGCTGAAAAACGCAATGCCAGCTGTATTAGAAGTAACGAAACAGAAGGATGGGTGTAGTCAGACGAGGTTTGTGGTGAAGTAAGTACAATTGTAATTCATAATCAAAGTATTGTTTACGTTCTTCTAGTATGGAGTTTATGATAAAACAAATGCCATCTCTTTTTAGAGGTGGCATTTGTTTGTTTTTCAGAATTAGACAATGTATTTATGAGTTATCTGTAGAAGGAGGTGTATTTTCCAAACGATTATACGTTCTAAAGGCCGAAATTGCCGAGATAACGCCACCTACTAAAAATAAAGCCGATCCACAGACTAATATGATACGGCTGACATAATCAACATTTATTTTGTAGATAATATATACAAACGCCTAAAATATGTTAAAATCACTGGACAGTGTTATGGGTAAGTGGATAGTTACATGTGAATTATTTGAAAAATCTTCATTATAAATTTATGCTAACTTCACATAGAGCACATATTAACATTGTATTATGTATATGTACCAAATAAATAAAGTGAATTGTATTTCATTCTGTTTTTAAAAATTTAAAATTCTATTATTTTTATATAAAGGTTTCACATCGGAGTTTTAAATATTTTGGAAATAGATCTAAATAAGAGAAATTCACATAAAAGGGGAATGTCTTATGACAACATATACGAGTGAAATGAGAAAAGGTGTAGTTTCAGAAGAAGATGTAGATATTTTAAAAATTATGGCGCACCCAATCCGATTACAAATTGTAAATGAATTAAGTACGAGAAAAACTTGCAATGTAACACAATTAACAGAATTACTGAATATTCCACAATCTACTGTTTCGCAACATTTATCAAAAATGAAAGGTAAAGTGTTACGAGCTGAGAGAAGGGGCTTAGAAATTTATTATCACATTAATAATTTAAAGGCGAGTAAGATTGTAAGTGTTTTAGGATATATTAACTAATGAAGTATTTTCATATAAAATAGCCGCTGCTGGTGAGCAGGGGCTATTTTGTGTTGTTTGTTTCACTTTATGTATTCGTATTTAAAATTTTATAGTTTTTATGATTTACAATTGTTCGATCGAATTCAAAAGTACCACCGCTTACATCTGTAACTTCAACTAAGACCGATTCAGTATAAAGTTTTAGTACAGACCCTGTAATCTTTAAATTATTTCGTTGAAAAAGTATAGTATCCCCTACGTTTGCTTTCATAGTACCTCCTCATTAAAGACAGAAATATTTTTTATTATATATATTAAACCACGTATAGATATATTAGTGAATATTTAGTTTTGTTTATCAATAAAATATTTTTTTATTTTATAAAAAATAAAGTGCATCTTAGTGTAAACAGGTTATTTTCTGTTTGTATAGGAAAATTAAAATCTTGCAATTGTATAACATGAGTCATAATTTTTATAAAAAAGATGATAAAACAGCTGTAAGTCTTATGGAAACAAAACATTATAAAAGCTGCTTTCGTATTTAATAAGTAGTTTTTTGTATTTCGTCCTTCGTTTTCTGTAACTGATTCCATATTTTTGACGCTCTATATTGTAAGTGCTTACATAACAGGGAACATCTTATACAATGAAGGTGTTAAATCAAAAGAGGTGGTCAATATGAACATAAAAAAAAGAAAACTTAGCGAAAAGCATTGAAATAGAAAGAGGAGGCGGAAAGGTATGAAAAAATCAAATGTTAATCCATGGCTTGTTGTCCTTGGTACAGTCATAGTTCAAATGGGACTTGGAACGATATATACATGGAGTTTATTTAATCAGCCTTTAGTTAGTAAATACGGTTGGAGTCTTAACGCAGTTGCTATAACCTTCTCAATTACGAGTCTTTCCTTAGCATTTTCAACTTTATTTGCGAGTAAATTGCAAGAAAAATGGGGACTTCGTAAGCTTATTATGATAGCTGGGTTAGCATTAGGACTAGGATTAGTACTTAGTTCACAAGCGTCTTCGTTAATATTGCTTTATGTACTAGCAGGGGTTGTTGTAGGTTATGCAGATGGTACAGCATATATCACTTCACTATCCAATTTAATAAAGTGGTTTCCAAAGCGTAAAGGTTTAATTGCTGGAATTTCTGTCTCTGCATATGGTTCGGGTAGCTTAATCTTTAAATACGTTAACGCACAGTTAATTGAATCAGTTGGTGTATCACAAGCATTTATATACTGGGGTTTAATTGTTACAGCTATGATTGTCCTTGGAGCTTGTTTAATCCATCAAGCTGCTGATCAAGGTGCAGTTCATGAAACAAAAACTTATGAATATACAACGAAAGAAATGTTAGGTACAAAACAAGTATACTTATTATTTATAATGTTATTTACATCATGTATGAGTGGCTTATACTTAATTGGTATGGTAAAAGACATTGGTGTTCAACTTGTAGGACTTAGCGCAGCGACAGCAGCTAATGCGGTGGCTATGGTTGCAATCTTCAATACATTAGGTCGTATTATTCTAGGACCGTTATCAGATAAAATCGGTCGTTTAAAAATCGTTACTGGTACTTTTGTTGTTATGGCTAGTTCAGTCTTAGTTCTAAGTTTCGTAGATTTAAATTATGGTATCTACTTCGTATGTGTAGCAAGTGTAGCGTTTTGCTTTGGTGGAAATATCACTATTTTCCCAGCTATCGTTGGTGATTTCTACGGTATGAAAAACCATAGTAAAAACTACGGAATGGTGTATCAAGGATTTGGATTTGGAGCGCTTGCAGGTTCCTTTATCGGTGCACTTCTAGGTGGATTCAAACCAACATTCATGGTGATCGGCGTATTATGTGTCGTATCATTTATTATCGCAATTGTAATTCAAGCACCTAAACAGAAAAAAGAACAAGAAGAAGAGTATCGCAGCGTAGCATAAGTATATAAATCTTCTATAACACTATGGTTACGAAAAGCATCCTG
This sequence comes from Bacillus sp. CH140a_4T, assembly GCF_008923725.1. Taxonomy (GTDB): domain Bacteria; phylum Bacillota; class Bacilli; order Bacillales; family Bacillaceae_G; genus Bacillus_A. Next base: position 270,289 of record NZ_WBPF01000021.1, on the reverse strand, counting down.
TTAAATAGGGTGCTTTTTTTATGAATTATTGTAACGAGGTTATATAATCTTTGGAACCATTTGAGACAAAAAAAGTGAGTGAAACAATCATTTGGATTATATTGGAATATTAAAAGTGATACATTATATTCGAAATACGTATTAAATCTTAAATTATAAACAAGACATACATCAGTAATTGCAAGATATATTTTCTCGGTATTTTCAGAAAAATGTTGAGAAAATATATACTTGAGCTTTTGATAAGGCTTTGTAAATGAAGGTATCTACAGTTTATCTTCTTCAATTTTACAAAAAAGGAGTTTAAATGTGTAATGTAGGCACTTATTATTGCTTTTAGGTGTAATTGTATTGAGAATCACTAAAATATTTTGTCTGAAAAATAAAAATAGGTTGACAAGTATATTGAGAAAGATTATCATTTCGATGTAAGAATATTAAATGAAAAACATTATCAATGAATAATATTTTAATGAAAAGTACACTTGACCAATTAGTTTAGTAAGTGTATTATTTTTTACATCGATAATGATAATCATTATCATTATTTGTTTAATTAGATTAATTTTCAAATGAAAGGATAGAGGAAATGAACTTAGGGGAATTTGATGGGAAAACGGTTTTAGTAACAGGTGCAGCCCAAGGTATAGGTAGTGTTGTTGCCAAAATGTTTTTAGAAAGAGGAGCTACAGTTATTGCGGTGGATCAAAATGAAGAGGAGTTAAAAGTACTCTTAAATCAAAATGAATTAAATGAAACACGTATGAAAACGTTTCATTTAGATGTGAGTAATAGCACATCTGTTGAAGATATAGTAAACCGTATCGAAAATGATATAGCACCAATAGATGTATTAGTAAATGTTGCTGGGGTTTTACGTATGGGAGCGATTCACTCTTTAAGTGATGAAGATTGGAATAAAACATTCTCTGTAAATTCTACAGGAGTTTTCTATATGTCCCGAGCAGTAAGTAAACATATGATGCAAAGAAAGTCTGGGGCAATTGTTACAGTTGGTTCAAATGCAGCAAATACTCCGAGAATGGAGATGGCAGCGTACGCCGCATCAAAAGCTGCAACGACGATGTTTATGAAGTGTTTAGGTTTAGAACTTGCAGCGTACAACATTCGCTGTAACTTAGTTTCTCCAGGTTCTACTGAAACTGAAATGCAAAGGTTACTATGGGCTGATGAGAATGGAGCAAAAAATATTATTGCTGGTTCTCAAAGTACATATAGACTCGGTATACCGTTACAAAAAATTGCACAGCCTTCAGAAGTTGCTGAAGCAGTATTGTTTTTAGCTTCAAATAAAGCAAGTCATATTACAATGCACAATTTATGTGTCGATGGCGGAGCTACATTAGGAGTTTAATAAAAAAATTAGGGGGCTACTATACTATGAATGAATTTACGGCTGTAAAGGAACTGTCAGAAAAATTATTAGAAGAATATAAGACTGAATCTTCTTTCTTTTTCGCTTCACCAACTCGAACAATATTGACAGAAGGGGAGTTTACTACAGTAAAGCATCGTGAAATTGAAAGTTTCCCAGAGCTTGTAAATGCGGTATTAAGTAATGCGAAACAAGCTGGAAATCCGAATCCTATCGTTGTTGGTGCTTTGCCATTTGATCGTAGAAAAGAAGTTCAACTTATCGTCCCAGAATATAGCAGAATTTCTGAGCGTTTACAATTGGATACAACAAATCAGCTTGAAACACATGAGAACTTAACATTTGAAATGACGCCTGTACCAGATCCTAAAGTTTATATGGATGGTGTAAAGCAAGGGATTAAAAAAATACAGGACGGCGATTTAAAGAAAATCGTTCTATCCAGATCGTTAGATGTTGAATCTTCCGAAAAGATTGATAAGCAAAAACTTCTTCGAGAATTAGCAGAGCATAATAAGCACGGTTATACATTTGCTGTTAATTTACCAAAAGATGAAAACGAAAATAGTAAGACATTAATTGGAGCAAGTCCTGAATTACTCGTTTCCCGTAATGGTATGCAAGTTATTTCTAATCCGTTAGCTGGTTCAAGACCACGTAGTGATGATCCAGTAGAAGATAAAAGAAGAGCAGAGGAATTACTTTCTTCTCCAAAAGATTTACATGAACATGCGGTAGTAGTTGAAGCGGTTGCCGCTGCACTACGTCCATATTGTCATACACTACACGTTCCAGAAAAACCATCCGTTATTCATAGTGAAGCGATGTGGCATTTGTCCACTGAAGTGAAAGGTGAACTAAAGGATCCAAAAACTTCTTCTTTGGAATTAGCAATTGCTCTTCATCCTACGCCAGCAGTTTGCGGAACACCGATGGAAGAAGCAAGAGAGGCGATTCAACAAATTGAACCATTTGACCGTGAATTCTTTACAGGAATGCTAGGATGGAGCGATTTAAATGGAGATGGTGAATGGATTGTTACAATTCGCTGTGCTGAAGTGCAAGAAAATACACTTCGTTTATATGCAGGGGCGGGAGTTATTGCTGAGTCAAAACCAGAAGATGAGTTAGCAGAAACATCAGCTAAGTTCCAAACAATGCTGAAGGCTCTAGGGTTAAGAAATAATTCGCTGAATGAAAAATAGGGGGGAAGAAAGAATGGTAACAGGTTATACGGAATGGCCAAAAGAATTCACTGATCGCTATCGAGAAGAAGGGTGTTGGCTTGGTGAAACATTTGGCGAGATGTTAAGAGAACGTGCTGAAAAATATGGAGATCAAATTGCAGTTGTAAGTGGTAATTCGCATATGACATATAGTGAGCTTGATAAAAAAGTAGATCGCTTAGCATCAGGTTTACTGAATTTAGGAATAAAGCAAGAAGATCGAGTTGTAATCCAATTACCTAACATTATCGAGTTTTTCGAAATATGTTTTGCGCTATTTCGAATTGGAGCACTTCCTGTTTTTGCACTACCTCCACATCGAAGCAGTGAAATTAGTTATTTTTGTGAGTTTGGTGAGGCGAGTGCTTACGTTATTTCAGATAAGGCTCTCGGCTTTGATTATCGAAAACTAGCAAGAGAAGTGAAAGAGAAAGTACCAACTTTACAACATGTAATTGTAGTGGGAGAAGAAGAAGAGTTTGTGAACATAAGTGATCTGTATATAGATCCCGTTCCATTACCAGAAGTTCAGCCAAGTGATGTTGCGTTTCTTCAATTATCAGGAGGGACAACAGGACTTTCTAAATTAATTCCTAGAACACATGATGACTATATTTATAGTTTACGTGTTAGCGCTGAAATTTGTAATTTGAATACGGATAGCGTCTATATGGCAGTTCTTCCAGTAGCACACAATTACCCGATGAGTTCTCCAGGGACATTTGGAACTTTCTATGCGGGTGGAAAAGTAGTGTTAGCAACTGGAGGGAGTCCAGATGAGGCATTTGCTCTTATAGAAAAAGAAAAAGTAACGATTACAGCGCTCGTTCCACCATTAGCAATGATTTGGCTTGATGCTGCCTCTTCCCGTAATAACGATTTATCGAGCTTGCAAGTGATTCAAGTAGGTGGTGCGAAATTTAGTGCCGAAGTTGCGAAGCGTATTCGCCCTACATTTGGATGTACGTTACAGCAAGTGTTTGGTATGGCAGAAGGGTTAGTAAATTACACGAGATTAAATGATCCGGAAGAAATCATTATTCATACACAAGGGAGACCGATGTCTACATTCGATGAAGTACGGGTTGTTGATGAAAATGATAACGATGTAAAACCTGGTGAAGTGGGTAGTTTATTAACAAGAGGGCCCTATACAATTCGTGGCTATTATAAAGCAGAAGAGCATAATGCACGATCATTTACAAAGGATGGATTTTATCGCACTGGTGATCTTGTAAAAGTAAATGAACAAGGTTACATCATTGTAGAAGGTAGAGATAAAGATCAAATTAACCGTGGTGGTGAGAAAGTTGCTGCGGAAGAAGTTGAAAATCATCTATTAGCACATGATGCAGTACATGATGTAGCCATTGTATCAATGCCTGATGATTATTTAGGAGAACGTACTTGTGCCTTTGTTATAGCTCGAGGACAAGCTCCAACAATAAGCGAATTAAAAATGTTTTTAAGAAAACGCGGTATAGCAGCTTATAAGATTCCAGATCGAATTGAATTTATTGAATCATTCCCGCAAACAGGTGTTGGAAAGGTAAGCAAAAAAGAGTTACGTAAAGTCATTACTGAAAAACTTATTACGGTAAAACAATAAAAAATATAAAAATTGGAAGGAAGTGATTAGATGGCTATCCCATCTATTTCAGTATACAAAATGCCAGTTGAATCAGAACTACCAAAAAATAAAGTGAACTGGACACCAGATCCGAAACGTGCGGTTCTTCTAATCCATGACATGCAAGAATATTTTCTTGATGCATATAGCGATAAAGAATCACCAAAAGTAGAACTTATTTCAAATATTAAGGTGATAAGAGAAAAATGTAAGGAACTTGGTATACCAGTTGTTTATACAGCACAACCAGGTGGACAAACGTTAGAACAACGAGGGTTATTACAAGATTTCTGGGGGGACGGTATTCCTGCTGGACCAGATAAAAAGAAAATTGTCGGTGAACTTACTCCTGATGAGGATGATATATTCTTAACAAAATGGAGATATAGTGCATTTAAAAAGACAAATCTATTAGAAATTTTAAATGAACAGGGAAGAGATCAACTTATTATTTGCGGTATTTATGCGCATATCGGCTGCCTTTTAACAGCTTGCGAAGCATTTATGGATGGTATAGAGCCGTTCTTTGTAGCAGATGCAGTTGCTGATTTTTCATTAGAGCATCATAAACAAGCATTGGAGTATGCATCTAATAGATGTGCAGTAACGACATCAACAAACATACTGTTAAAAGATTTACAAAGTGTAAAAAGTGATGAGAGTGAAGGAATCACTATACAGGAAGTGCATGAACTAGTTGCACAACTACTTCGTGAGCCAGTAGAGAGTATTGATATTGATGAGGACTTACTAAATAGAGGACTTGATTCGGTCAGAATTATGAGTTTAGTAGAGAAGTGGCGTCGCGAAGGGAAAGAAATAACTTTTGCAGATTTAGCAGAACGTCCAACTGTTTCCGATTGGTACAGTTTACTATCTTCACAGACAGCACAGGTGCTGTAACAAATAGACTACATAATAAAGGGGTAGTAAAGAATGCCTAATAGTCAAAAGGTTCGTCATTCGTTATCATCTGCGCAGACTGGTATGTGGTTTGCACAGCAATTAGATCCGCTAAATCCGATTTATAATACTGGAGAATATGTTGAAATAAACGGAAATATTAATCAAGAAATTTTCGAATTAGCAGTACGTAAAGCTGTAACAGAAGCAGAAGCACTACATGTTCGTTTCGAAGAGGATGAAATGGGCCCATGGCAAGTTATTGAAGAATTACAGTTTCATATGCATTTTATTGATGTTCGTAAAGAAGAAAACCCTGAAGAAGCTGCTAAAGTATGGATGAAAAATGATTTATCTATGCCCGTGGATTTAAAAGAGGATAAATTATTTACTGAAGCACTTATTCAAGTGGAAAAAAATCGGTTCTTTTGGTATCAGCGCATCCATCACATTGTGATGGATGGCTATGGATTTTCACTTCTTAGCCAAAAGGTAGCGAGAGAGTATACAAAACTTATAGAAGAAACAAATAAGACAGAGAAACCATTTGGTACTCTTTCAAAGATTGTACAAGAAGATATTGAGTATCGTGATTCTAAACAATTTCTGGAAGATCGCGCTTTTTGGTTAGAAAAGTTTGCAGATGAACCAGAAGTTGTAAGCTTAGCAGAAAGAGCGCCGAGAACATCAAATGGATTTTTACGAGAAACAGCTTATTTATCCAGTTCTAGCACGAAAACTTTACTAGAAGATATTAATATTTCGTTAACAAGTTGGCCAGAATTTATCGTCGCTGTAACAAGTATTTATATGCATAAGTTAACAGGTGCAAACGATATTGTTTTAGGTTTACCGATGATGGGGCGTCTAGGTACTGCATCAATTCATACACCGAGTATGGTAATGAATTTAGTACCACTTCGTCTCACTGTAACTCCAAATATAACTATTACGGAATTATTACAGCAAGTTTCTAAAGAAATCCGAGACGTACGTCGTCATCATAAATACCGTCATGAGGAATTAAGAAGAGATTTAAAGTTACTAGGTGAAAATCAAAGGTTATTCGGGCCGTTAGTGAATGTGATGCCTTTTGATTACGGGCTTAACTTTGCTGGGAATCGTGGTATTACAAATAATTTATCAGCAGGACCGGTCGATGATTTATCGATAAATGTTTATAAACGTTTCGATGAAAATGAGCTAATGATTCATTTTGATGCGAACCCGGAAGTATATAATGGCTCGGAACTAGCATTGCATAAAGAAAGATTTATGAATGTATTAGAATTAGTGATAAATGATTATGAAAAAGACGCGTCGATTGGAAGCATAAACATTACTCTTCCTGAAGAAAATCAAAAAGTTTTATTCGAATGGAATGAAACTAAAGAAGCTGAAGAGCTAATTTCTCTACCTATATTATTTGAAAAACAAGTACAAAAAAATCCAAATAAAATAGCAGTTACTTGTAATGGAATAAATCTTACGTATAAAGAGCTAAATGAACGAGCGAATGAACTAGCACACTATTTAGTAGAAGAAGGAATAGGGCCAAATCAGTTTGTAGCTTTAGTATTTCCAAGATCAACGGAAATGGTAGTTAGTATGCTAGCAGTCTTAAAGGCTGGTGCAGCGTATTTACCAATAGATCCAGAATATCCAGACGAGCGAATCAATTATATAGTAAATGATGCAAAACCAGCTTGTATTATAACGCATTCATCTGTTACATCAACTTTATTTATAGAAAATGATATGAAAAAAATTGAATTAGATCGTGAAGAAACAGAACAAGCGTTAAAAGCATATTCTCATATGAATATACCATTAAGAAATGATGAATCACTTTTAAACTCAGCTTATACAATTTACACTTCAGGCTCAACGGGAAATCCAAAAGGTGTAGTTGTTCCTATGAAAGCTTTAAGTAACTTTTTATTGGCTATGGACGATATGTTTTCACTAAATGAAAACGATCATTTAGTAGCAGTTACAACGTTTGCGTTTGATATTTCTGCACTAGAAATTTATTTACCTCTTATTAGTGGTGCAAGTTTAACAATCGCACAAAAAGAAGTAATTCAAGAACCTTCTGTGTTAACTGCATTGTTACAAGAAGAAAGAGCGACAATTATGCAAGCTACACCGACGCTTTGGCAGGCGTTAGTAACGGAATATCCAGAGAGACTAAAAGGGCTAAAAGCGCTCGTTGGTGGTGAAGCTCTTCCAGCTCATTTAGCAAATACATTAAAAGAATTAGGTTGCTCTATTACAAACTTATATGGACCTACTGAAACGACGATTTGGTCTACTTTCAAGAACATCGACGAAAATGAAATTGGTATACCCCCTATTGGAAAACCGATTTGGAGTACAGATGTGTATGTATTAGATGCAGGATTACAACCAGTACCACCTGGAGTAATTGGCGAACTATATATTGCAGGAGAAGGACTTGCGAACGGCTATTTAGGAAAACCAGAGTTAACGGCTGAACGATTTGTAGCAAATCCTTTTGGAGAACGAGGGAAGCGCATGTACCGCACAGGTGATCTTGTGAAATGGCGTAACGATGGTGTGCTGGAATACATGAGCCGAGCAGATCATCAAATAAAAATCCGTGGTTTCCGAATTGAATTAGCTGAAATTGAAATGGTTTTACAACGACATGAGTATATTCAACAAGCTGTAGTAATGGTGCGAGAAGATCGCCCAAATGATAAACGAATTATTGCGTATATCGTTGCTGAAGAGAAGGATAAAATTAACATTGCAGAAATTCGATCTTATGTTTCAGAAAGTTTAGCGAATTATATGGTACCATCAGCGTTTGTGTTGTTAGAAGAATTACCATTAACACCGAATGGAAAGGTTGATAGAAAGAAATTACCAGCTCCTGATTTTAATGAAATGAACAAGGAGAGAGTTGCTAGAAATCCGAAAGAAGAAATATTATGTGACTTATTTGCAGAAGTACTTGGTGTTTCTCGCATTAGCATTGATGATAATTTCTTTGAAATGGGAGGCCATTCGCTTCTTGCATCTCGTTTAATGGCAAGAATTCGTGAAACGTTAAGTGTGGAATTAGGAATTGGAAAACTATTTGAATCGCCAACTGTTGCTGAACTAGCGGAACAATTAGATCAAGCGAAAAGTGCAAGGCCAGCAATTAAGAAAGTAAATAGACCAAATGAAGTTCCACTTTCATTTGCACAGCGTAGGTTATGGTTCTTAAATTGTTTAGAAGGCCCAAGCCCTACATATAATATCCCGTTAGTCATTCGTTTGTATGGAAAGTTGAACGAGGAAGCATTGCAAGGTGCTTTTTATGATGTAGTCGAGAAACATGAAACACTGAGAACAATTTTCCCTAACGTATTAGGTAGTTCCTATCAGAAAATTTTAGATATGGAAAATTTAAATCTAGAAATGATTAAAACAAAAACATGTAAAGAGGAATTAGAAAGTGTGCTTGCTGAGGCGGTAAGATATAGCTTTAACCTCGATGTTGAACCAGCAGTTCGTTTGCATCTATTTACAGTGAATGAAAACGAACATGTATTACTAATACTATTGCATCATATTGTAGGGGATGGCTGGTCATTACAACCGTTAACGAGAGATTTTACAACGGCATATAAAGCGCGATGTCAAGGTGAAAGAGCGCAGCTGGAGACACTTCCAGTTCAATACGCAGATTATGCACTTTGGCAACAGCAATTGTTAGGTGATGAAACTACAGAAAAGAGTCTCATTTCAACACAATTAGAGTTTTGGAAGAAAGAGCTAAAGGGGTTACCAGATCAATTGGAGTTACCTACAGATTACCAGCGTCCAATTGAAACGAGTTATCGAGGAGAAACAATTCATTTTCAAATAGATGCGGGTATGCATAGTAGGTTAGTAGAACTTGCACGGAAAAACGGAGTTAGTTTGTTTATGGTGTTGCAAGCAGGACTTAGTGCGTTATTTACAAGATTAGGTGCAGGTACTGACATACCAATCGGTAGTCCGATTGCTGGAAGGAACGATGATGCACTCTCTGACATAGTCGGTTTATTTGTAAATACATTAGTGTTGCGTACAAATACAGCAGGAGATCCAAGTTTTAAAGAATTATTGAATAGAGTGAAGCAAGTAAATCTTGCAGCTTATGAAAATCAAGATGTGCCATTTGAACGACTTGTTGAAGTGTTAAACCCAGTACGTACTCGAAATAGTCATCCGCTGTTTCAAGTTATGTTAGCTTTCCAAAATACGCCAGAAGCAACCTTTGATGCTCCTGATACAGAAGCGAAACTTGAAATTCAAAGCGTCGGCTCTGCAAAATTTGATCTAACATTTGAAATTAGCGAGAGTAACGGCGTTGATGGTACTCCAAACGGCTTACACGGATTATTAGAGTTTAGTACGGATTTATATAAACGTGAAACGGTGCAAAAATTAATAGAACGATACATTTTGTTATTAGATGATGCAGTAGAGAATCCGGATCAATCAATTGGTAGATTAGAAATTTTAACGTTAGCAGAGAAAAATACAGTGTTAGAAAAGTGGAATGGTGGTTTTCAAATTGTACCAGAAATGACATTATCACAATTATTTGAAAAGCAGGCTCATATAAATCCAAATGCTATTGCTGTCGTCTTTGAAGATGAAAAGTTAACTTATGAAGAGTTAAATAAAAAAGCGAATAAAATAGCTCGTTTGTTAATAGCAAAAGGAATTGGTCCTGATCAACTCGTTGCTTTAGCAATGCCGAGATCTTTAAATATGGTTGTGAGTTTACTCGCGGTTCTTAAAGCAGGAGCAGGTTATCTTCCATTAGATCCAGATTACCCATCTGATCGTATTTCATTTATGCTCCACGATGCGAAACCATCATGTGTTTTAACAAATTCAGATGTGGAAGTTGAATGTGATGAAGAACTGAAAATTTTAGTTGATGATGAAAAAGTAATAAAAGAAATTGAGAAATATAGTGAAGATAATATTGATGAAATGGAGCGTGTGAAGCCGTTAACTCCATCACATATTGCTTACGTTATTTATACGTCAGGCTCAACAGGTAGACCGAAAGGCGTTATGATACCTCATCAAAACGTAGTAAGACTTTTAGGAGCAACTGATCATTGGTTCCAATTTGACGCAGACGATGTTTGGACGATGTTCCATTCATACGCTTTTGATTTCTCAGTTTGGGAAATTTGGGGGCCTTTATTATATGGAGGGCGTCTAGTCGTGGTACCACATACTGTAAGTCGTTCACCGAAAGAATTTTTACAACTTCTTGTTAAGGAAAAGGTTACTGTTTTAAACCAAACTCCATCAGCGTTCTATCAATTGATGCAAGCAGATCGTGAAAATGAAGAGATTGGTCAAACATTATCTTTACGATATGTTGTTTTTGGAGGAGAAGCACTTGAGCTAAGTCGATTAGAAGATTGGTATAGTCGACATCCTCAAAATGCACCGAAGCTTATTAATATGTACGGTATTACAGAGACGACAGTACATGTTAGTTATATTGAGTTAGATGAGAATATTGTTTCTTTACGCGCGAATAGCTTAATTGGTTGCAGTATACCAGACCTTAAAGTATACGTATTAGACAACTACTTACAACCAGTGCCACCTGGAGTAGTTGGAGAAATGTATGTTGCTGGTGCAGGGCTTGCTCGTGGGTATTTAGGAAGAGCAGGATTAACTGCTGAGCGCTTTATCGCAGATCCGTTTGGTAAGCCTGGTACAAGAATGTATCGTACAGGAGACTTAGCGCGTTGGCGTAAAGATGGGACGCTAGATTATATAGGGCGTGCAGATCATCAAATAAAAATTCGTGGATTCCGAATTGAATTAGGTGAAATAGAAGCGGTCATAATGAAACACCCTAAAATTCAGCAAGTAGCCGTTATTGTACGGGAAGATCAACCAGGGGATAAACGGTTAGTTTCTTATATCGTCGCATCTAATAATGAAATGATTGATACGAATGAAATGCGTCAGTATGCTGGAGGTAGTTTACCAGATTACATGGTTCCGTATGCTTTTGTAGTAGTAAATGAGTTACCTTTAACTCCAAACGGTAAATTAGATAGAAAGGCATTGCCAGCTCCAGAATTTATCGCATCATCTTCTAGTCGTGGACCAAGAACACCGCAAGAAGAAATGTTATGTGACTTATTTACAGAGATTTTAAGTGTACCTCAAATTGGAATTGATGACGGATTCTTTGATTTAGGTGGTCATTCACTTCTTGCGGTGCAGCTTATGAGCCGAATTAAAGAAGCGCTTGGAGTGGAATTAAATATCGGAACTTTATTTGCAGCACCAACCGTTGCAGGATTAGCTGAGAGACTTGAAATGGGAAATGGACAAAGTGCACTTGATGTGTTGCTTCCATTACGAGCAAGCGGAGACCAATTACCACTATTTTGTGTACACCCAGCAGGTGGATTAAGTTGGTGCTATGCAGGACTTATGAAATCTTTAGGAACAGATTATCCAATCTACGGTGTCCAAGCACGTGGTATCGCTAAAAATGAAGAACTTCCAAAAAGTTTAGAGGAGATGGCGGCGGATTATTTAAAACACGTTCGTGAAGTACAGCCTCACGGACCATATCGTTTACTCGGTTGGTCGCTCGGAGGAAATGTTGTGCATGCAATGGCGGCGCAACTGCAAAATGAAGGGGAAGAAGTAGAATTACTCGTTATGCTAGATTCTTATCCAGGTCACTTCTTACCGAATACGGAAGCACCTACTGAAGAAGAAGCGTTAATCGCATTACTTGCTTTAGGTGGATACGATCCAGATAACATGGATGGTAAACCACTTACGATGGAAAGTGCAGTAGAAATACTTCGTAAAGATGGAAGTGCATTAGCAAGTCTGGAAGAAGAGACTATTTTGAACTTGAAAGAAACATATGTAAATTCGGTAGGATTGTTAGGGAAATATGTACCGAAAGTTTATAACGGAGATATTTTATTCTTTAGATCTACTGTTATACCAGACTGGTTTGATCCTATTTCTCCAAATACGTGGCTAAATTATTTAGATGGGCAAATTGTGCAACACGATATTGATTGTAGACATAAAGATTTATGTCAACCAGGACCACTTACAGAAATTGGACAAGTATTAGCGAAATATTTGCAGAATAAGAAAGGGGTAAGTACAGTATGACGAATCCGTTTGAAAATGATAATTACACATATAAAGTATTAAAAAATGAGGAGGGCCAGTATTCTCTCTGGCCTGTCTTTCTTGATGTACCTATTGGTTGGAATGTCGTACATGAAGAGGCTAGTAGGAATGATTGTTTACAATATGTTGAAAATAACTGGAAAGATTTGAATCCAAAAAGTAATCAAGTTGGCGAAAAAATATTAGTAGGAAAACGATAATGAAGGCAAAAATAAATCCAAAAGTAGTTGTAAGTATCGTATATATAACAGCGATGTTTATGGCTGCGATGGATGCAACGATTGTGAATGTAGCACTCCAAACGATAAGTAAAGAACTACAAGTGCCTACATCTGCAATGGGGACGGTTAATGTTGGGTATTTAGTTAGCTTAGCTGTTTTCCTTCCGATTTCTGGTTGGCTAGGAGATCGCTTCGGTACGAAAAGGGTATTTCTAACCGCTCTTTTCGTATTTACAACTGCGTCTGTATTATGTGGAATAGCGAACGATATTACTTCATTGAATATTTTTCGTATCATGCAAGGTGCTGGCGGGGGGCTTTTAACACCAGTCGGGATGGCGATGTTATTTCGAACATTTTCACCAGAGGAAAGGCCGAAAATTTCACGGTTTATTGTGTTGCCAATTGCTGTCGCACCGGCAGTAGGACCGATTATTGGCGGTTTCTTTGTAGATCAAATGTCTTGGCGCTGGGCATTTTATATTAATTTACCGTTTGGAATCGTAGCGTTACTATTCGGTCTTCTATTTTTAAAAGAGCATATTGAAAAATCAGCTGGTCGCTTTGATTCTCTCGGTTTTGTTCTTTCAGCACCCGGATTTGCGATGCTAATCTATGCACTTAGTCAAGGGCCGTCAAAAGGATGGGCTTCCCCAGAGATTATAAGTACTGGAATAATTGGGACTGTATTCATTGCGTTGTTTATTATTGTAGAACTTAGAGTAAAGCAACCGATGTTAGATTTACGCTTATTAAAAGAACCAGTCTTTAGAAAAATGAGTCTTATTTCATTGTTTTCATCCGCTGGTTTACTAGGAATGTTGTTTATTTTTCCACTTATGTATCAAAATGTAATAGGAGTTTCCGCACTGGAATCAGGTCTTACAACGTTCCCTGAGGCGATTGGATTAATGATATCGTCACAGATTGTACCATGGTCATATAAGAAATTAGGAGCTCGCAAGGTAATCTCTATTGGGTTAGTTTGTACGGCCGTTATCTTCGTTTTATTAAGTTTTGTAAATCACGATACGAATCCATGGCAAATACGGGCATTATTGTTTGGTATAGGTATTTTCTTAGGTCAGTCTGTTGGAGCAGTCCAATTTTCTGCATTTAACAATATCATGCCACCTTCTATGGGGAGAGCAACTACTATATTTAATGTGCAAAATCGATTAGGATCTGCAATAGGGGTCGCTGTTTTAGCTAGTATACTAGCCGGTTTTGGAAATAATAGTGCACAAAATAATGCTCAGTCAGATTTCTTACCCTATCAAGCGGCATTAATTGGATCAGCAATATTTTTACTCGTAGCATTACTATTTTCTTTACGTATTTCTGATAAAGAGGTAATGTCAAAGAAGAAAGAAAAAATGTTATCCGTATCAAAAAAACAGAAAGCACTTGTCAATGAATAACAATTGATATTCGTTGTATAAAGGAGAGTTTACATGATAGAAAGTAAAGTTGTAGATTCTATACCAACTCTTAATGAGAATGATTGTCAAATATGGTGGGGAAGAATTTCAGATTTACAATCATGGCATTACAATTTACTAAATGGCGTTGAACGAGAGAAAGCAAATTCATATCACCATTCGGCAGATCGTGCACGATTTATAATAGGTTGTGTAATTAGTAGATTAGTCCTTGGAAAGATACTTTCTATGTCGCCAGTTCAAGTACCTATTGATCGAATGTGCCCAGTATGTAAGTTACAACATGGCAGACCACAATTACCAGAAGGCATGCCGCAGTTATCTGTTTCTCATTCGGGTGAGTGGGTTGTTGTTGCATTTACAAAATCTGCACCTGTAGGCGTTGATGTTGAACAAATAAATCCAAATGTAGATGTTATGAAAATGGCAGAGGGTATATTAACGGACATTGAAATAGCACAAATTATGAAATTACGAGATGAACAGAAAATTGAAGGTTTTTTAACATATTGGACTCGAAAAGAAGCAGTGTTAAAAGGAACAGGTGAAGGGCTAATGATTCCACCAATGGATATTACCGTGTCAGCTCCAAATGATCCTCCAAATTTGTTGGTTTTTAAGGATAGAGAAGAGTTAGTAGAACATACAATGATGGAAGATATAAGACCAAGTATAGATTATTTGGCTTCTATTGCAATATTTAGTAAAGAAGTAACTAAAATCACACAGTTAGACGCAGTAGCGCTTTTAAATTATAAATAGGTTTAATAAAATATCTTATAGAAGAGGTGTTCCTCATGTTAGTAGCGGAAAATAGAACAAATGAATTCACTTATAATGTACAAGCAATTAAAAATATTTTATTTTCTGGAGATATATCGTCTATTCATGCTTTAGAAAAGCTTTTGAATGATACAGTTCAGTTTGATGTTCTCGAACAAGAGGTAATTGATAGACAGTACATCCCGAAAGAAGCAAAGAATTTCTTTGATAAAAACGGAACATTTCTTTACCGTGTATCCAATGTTAGTTATAAAGGAAAAGTGTTATCTGAGAATCTAATTTTTGCGGACACTTCGTTTTTACCAAATACAATTAAGAGTGAGTTAGAGAGTGGAAACATTCCAGTTGAAAAACTTATAGAAAAGATGGAAGTAAGAAGAAACGTACTATACGAAGGATATCAGCCATCTGGGAATATTATTGAATTGTTTGATGGATGCTCTGTTACGGCGAATGTGTATCCAACTAGAAAATATCAAATTGTAAGTAATTGCAAATGCATATTTTATATTTGTGAAGTGTATCATGCTGAGAATATAAAGGAATTACTTAAATAAAACAAGAAACCAGCCTATAAAATGGCTGGTTTCTTGTTTATTTCACAGCTTCTTTTAACTCTTTACCTGCTTTAAATGCTGGAACTTTACCAGCAGCGATTTGAATTTCTTCGCCAGTTTGCGGGTTACGTCCTGTACGAGCAGATCTTTCGCGCACTTCAAAAGTTCCAAAGCCGATTAATTGAACTTTATCACCAGATTGTAATGCAGTAGCAATTGTGTCAAATACGGATTGTACCGCTGCAGAAGCTTCCTTTTGAGAAATATCAGCGGATTGTGCCACGTTTTTAACTAATTCTGTTTTGTTCATGTTTTCACCTCATAAAAAGTTTTTTAGATTGAATGTTTTAGTATAATGGATAGTATAGAGAAAGCTATTTATATGGTTAGAAAGAATACTATATAGTTATGTTAATTTCGTTGTAAGAGACTGAATCCCTGCTAATAATTAGGGATTAATTAAGAATTGATGTATAGAAAACGCTGTAATATGAGAATGAGGGGGAGAATATGAATGATTTTTCGTGAAAAGAATGAGAAAGAAAGTATATTAATTCGTCAACATGATCATGGTTTTTTAGCTGGAGAGATTGCAAAGCATATAAAAGAAGATTTTTTTGAAGATGAAACATACTTAAAAGAGACAATTGATGCAATATATGAGCATGATAGAGGATGGATAGAACTTGATAAAGTACCAATTTTGAATGATGCTAAAAATATTCCATATACATTTATGGATTGTCCAAGTTCATTGCGCTTTGTTTTTTATACGATTGGTTTGAATGAAATTGAAGATTCAAATCCATACGGCGCATTACTTTGTAGTAAACATTTTTTATCATTTCCATTAAATGAGGAAGATGAAGAGATGCTTTCATTTTATACAGGGGAATTGGAACGACAAAAAAGAATATTGAAAACGTTAACAAAAGAACAATTTGCGATGTTCGATAAACATTATAGATTATTAAAGTTTTGCGATGAACTTTCTTTATACGTATGTATGAATAAACCTGGTGTAGAAAAGAAAGATGAAATTGATTTGTTTAAAGATGGTTTTGAAGGAACAGAAATGTTTAATAATAAGGAGGAGAAACCTGTTCAAGCAGAGTGGGTGGACGAGGAAACAATTCGGATCACACCGTTTCCATTTCAAACGGAATTTCATACGTATGTAAAATATAAAACTATAAATAAACGTGAAATTGAAGGAAAAGGGATTGCAAAGGCTGATAGAGAATCAGAAATGAAGAAACAAACCATTCATTTCATATAATAGGGGGCGATTACGATTGAAAGAGTACATGTTAAAACAGGTGAATTACCATGCTTGGGCTAATACACGATTGTTCAATCGACTAAAAGAATTACCAAACTATGAGACGATTTTTAAGGAACAGATACAGAGCGTATTCCCATCAATTAAGGATACTTTTGCGCATATTTATATTACAGATCAAGTGTGGTTGCATATATTGCATGGTAAAAGTATGAATGAAGCAATACAAGACCGAGAAAGCTTACGAACAGAAATCGAGAATAAATCGTTACATGAATTAGAAAAAATGTTTGAAAACATGGCAAAACAATATATAGACTTTTTAATTACAATACAAGACGTGAATGCTGTATTTGTTATCGAGAATCCATATGTAGGGAAATTAGAAACTTCAATTTTAGAATTAGTGCAACATGTCGTAAATCATGGTACATATCATAGAGGAAATATAACAGCGATGATCCGTCAACTTGGTCATTCGTCGACAATGATGGATTTTGTACTATATTTACATATGGTTAAAAAGCAGGGGGAGTAATATAGTTTGTAAGAAGGAGAGGCTTTAATTGTAGAAGTCTCTCCTTCTATTTTATTTCGTATTAATGATAGATCGACTGATTAAAGTTTTGCTTTATTTCTTAAGAAGCTTTATTTTCTTGTAATTGCTTAGCGAATTGTACAGCCTTATATGCATTGACTCTACCGTTTTTCCAGTACGTACCTGTACCACTAATTTTATCAGTAGTAGACTCAATAATTTGGCGGATTTGTGTATTGCTATATCCTTGATTTGCTAAAAGAGCAGCGACTCCTGCAACATGAGGTGTTGCCATAGATGTACCACTTAATGATTGATATGAGCTTCCTTTATATGTGGAATATATATTTGAACCTGGTGCTGCAACATCTACCCAGCTACCATAAGTAGAAAATGAAGATTTCTTATCTGATTGATCTGTAGAAGCAACTGCAATCACTTCGCTGTAATAAGCAGGGTAATTAGCTTTTGTATTTCCAGCATTTCCAGCAGCTGCAACTATAACAGAACCTTTATTCCATGCATATTGAACGGCTTGTTGTAATGCAGTACCACCATTTGGAGCTCCTAAACTTAAACTAATTACTTTTGCACCCGAATCAGCAGCTTCTCGAATACCCTGCGCTACAGCATCAAGAGTACCACTTCCTTGATTATCTAATACGCGGACAGCATAAATTGAAGTTTGTGGGGCAACACCAGCAATTCCGACACTGTTATTCGTAAGTGCTCCAGTAATTCCAGCGCAATGTGTACCATGGCCATTACCATCATCAGATGTATTGTCGTTATCAACATAATCATGCCCGTAAATTACTTTCGAAGCCAAATCAGGGTGTGAGCCTTGAACTCCTGTATCAATAATAGCTACTTTTACACCAGGATCACTTCGTTGGCTATCCCAAGCTTGTGGAGCTTGAATCTTTTGCAATCCATATTGATTTTTAAAATATGGGTCGTTTGGATTCCAAAAGGCGTGAACGTAATAATTCGGTTCTGCATATTCTACATCTGGATTATTTTTATAACTCTTTATTTTTTCTTTTACAGTACCTTTCGAAAATTGAACGACTTCAAAACCTAACTTATCATCTTTAGATAAGACATTAGCTCCGACAGATTTATGAAAAGATTGCACATTACTTAAAGAAGCATTTTGCTTGAACTTAACGATTAATTGGTTAGGAACGTAATCAGTAGATGATGTTTCAGCGCTTGAAGTATTCGTGTTAAAGAAGAAACCACCAATAATAAATGATAAAACAGATAGGAAAACAATGATTTTGTTTTTCAAAAGATTTTTCCTCCCTTTTCTTGGATGAGTTTTTTCAGCGGCACTTTAATGTTGCACTCCTTTTCAACTATATAGTTAGACCATACGATTTATGACATTTATGTGAAAAACTATTGGAGGAATAAAAAGGAGTAAACATTGATATAAATATATTTTTAATGAAAGTAATTAAGTAAAAGAGGGGATAAAAAAAGGAATGCTCATCATGTATGAGTCATTCCTTTTTTCATAGATTAACTTGCCTGTTTTTTATTGTTTTCTTTCAATTTCTCTGCTTGTAAAAAGCGATTCGTTTCAGCAACAACAATACTACTTAATCCAATTAGACCAATTAAGTTTGGAATTGCCATAAGTCCATTTGCAATATCAGCAAATGTCCATACGATTCCTAGCTTTAAATTAGCACCAATTGCAATCATGACGATAAAGATTGCTTTATAATATTTAACAGCACTTTCTCCGAATAAATAAGCTACACATTTTTCTCCATAATACGACCAGCCTAAAATAGTAGAGTAGGCGAATAAAATTATAGCGATACCGAGAATCATACTACCAGCAGTACCGAATACAGATTGGAACGCAAGTGTTGTAGCTTCAACACCAGTTTTACCAGATTTCCAAGCACCTGTAGTAATTAATACTAGTCCTGTAATTGTACATACAATAAATGTATCTAGAAAAGTACCAGTCATTGAAACTAAAGCTTGCTTTGCAGGCGAATCAGTTTTTGCTGCCGCCGCCGCAATTGGTGCACTCCCTAAACCAGCTTCGTTCGCAAATACACCACGCGCCATTCCGATTTGGATAGCTGATGCAACTGTTGCCCCAATAAAACCACCAGCAGCTGCCGTACCATTAAATGCACCAGAAAAAATAAGTGAAAATGCTTCTGGAATTTGGTCGTAGTGATAGAAAATAATGATAAGACCAGCAATGATATAAAAGAAAGCTTTAATAGGAACGACATATCCCGTCACTTTCCCGATTTTTTTTACACCGCCTAAAATAACAATTGCGATTAAAAATGCCATTAGTATACCAGTTAAAGCAGGAGGGAAAGAGAAATTAATTCGCATTGCCTCTGCAACTGAGTTAGATTGCACCATATTACCGATACCGAAAGAAGCAGTTGTACCGAATATCGCAAATAAAACAGCAAGCCATTTCTTACCTAAACCACGTTCTAAATAGTACATTGGTCCACCTGAATATTCACCATTTTCATTACTAACACGATATTTCACCGCAAGAATGGCTTCGGCATATTTTGTTGCCATTCCGAACAAAGCAGTAATCCACATCCAAAAGATTGCACCGGGACCACCGATCGTCACAGCAGTTGCAACACCAGCTATATTTCCCATACCAATCGTTGCCGCCATAGCTGTCATAAGTGCTTGGAAGTGGCTAATATCTCCAGAGGAAGATGTATCTTCTGATTTTTTAAAAGCTAGTTTGTGAGCGTATAATAGTTTACTAAACTGTAAACCTTTTAAACGCACTGTGAGAATGATACCAGTACCAACGAGTAACAACAACGTTGGTAATCCCCACACATAGTGATTGAGTTGTTCTAATACTGTACTTACTGTCTCCATCTGTATTCTCCTTTTTATGAAAAAATAAAAACCACTTCAAGAAAATGAAATGGTCTCTGGAGAAACAAGGGATAGAAAAATAAACCGATACAAATCGGCATTTTCTTTCGCTTGTCTCTGTCCTTTTACCTGAGAGATTATCCGCAATAGTAGCGGATTTGCTCCTTCGGTGCTCGTTTTCCTCCGCGCTATATAAAGCGAGAGGGAGTCTCTCCAGAGGTTCGTCCCCATGCAGTTCTACTTGTAACCAAGACCTGAGAGTTTCAAAGTTGGTTTTACAACTTTTTGCCCCGTCGGTAGATCAATAGATCTTCTCCTGAATGGTTCATCCGAATTATAAAATTTATAAAAGCATTGATTGTAAATCAATAAAAATATTATAGACAGACAAAATGTGAATTGCAATCTTTTTTTTACTTTAAAATAGTAAACAGTTTTATTTTTTTGCAAGTCTTAATTTCTCTTCAACTTCAGTTAAAGTAGATAAAGCAATGACAATATGTTGATCCGCAAGGCCTAAAGCATGTTTAGTATTTTCAATTGTTGCACTGTTTAGAGTAGAGTTTTTGGTTCCGTCTATAATTAAATCTGCCGCGTTTTTCATAAATTTAGAAGCAGCCTTAAATTCAGTTGTGAAATAAACTAGTTGTTCTTGTATTTGTACTTCTGATATATTTTCTATAATTTTCAAAGTATCTATTTCGTTCATAATGTTTTCATATTGTTTGGAAACAGCACTCATTGTAACTAATAGTTTATCTCTATCTACTGAATCTCCGCTCGTGTTAATTTCTTCCCAGGCAGGCAACCAATCTTTTTCGATTATGTCATTATAATTTGTAGTTAATTCATCAATTTTTGGTTTTAATTTAGTTTTAAAACTTTTTGTATCAACTGTTTCTACGGTAGTTTTTGCGTTATTATTTTTATCTTTAATTGCGTAGAAAATCGTACAGGTAATAATAAAAATAGAAATAATTATTGTCCGTTTATTAAAAAATAATTTCTTCAACGGGTAATACCTCCAAAGAATCTTTTAATTGTAATATATAACAATAATATTGTTAATGATAGAGAAAATAGTCTGGAATTGATTTTAATTATATTTTTTCTATACATAAATAATTAATATTAGTAGAATGATGAAAGTTATATGTGAGAAGAGAGGGTTTTTAGTGAAAATGAATAGAAGAAAAATAGTTTCAAATATTTCAACGGCTGTGTTATTAGTTGGTTTATTTACACTTATATATTTAGACAAAGAATCTAAAATTGAAGATTTTCCAGTACCAATGTCAGCAATCCATATTAACGATGATAAGGAAGAGTATTATAGATATATAAGTGTAATGTCTATTACAAAGGCAAGTGGATGGGAGAACTTAGGGGAAAACGGGCATACTGTTAGTTTTAAAAAAGGAGAGCGGAAGGTAAATGTATTACATTATCCGGGAGAACTTACGTATTATGTATTTGAGTAAAAGATGAATAAGAGAGATTAGCGAAAGATGTAATTCATTAAGTGTTACATCTTTTTAGTATTCTAAATTATTTGAAATTAAAATAGATAGATGGTTTGATAGATGTAGTGATAAATATGATTAGTTCTATATGTCTATAAAGAGTATTAGGGGATTATAAAATTATTATGTGAACTAAATATTGTGAGAAGAAAATAAATTATATTATATTCTAGAGGGGGAATTAAAAATGTTACTAAAAACAATCTACTGTAAGGTAGAAGAAGAGAAAAAGGACTTATTTTCAAAAGCACAAGAAAAATGGCAAGCTATACAGCATCTAGATGGATTTCATGGGCAATTTGGTGGATGGTATGAGGATGAGGCATGTGTATTTACTTTATGGGAAGATAGAAGTGCGTATCAATCATTTATGAATGCTGCTCACGATACCATTTATTTAAATAGTAATCAAGAGGATACATTTCTTTCATGTGAAATTGAATTGTTTCAAACATTGTATGATATAACTGATATGCCTTTGAAAGGCATTGTTACAGAAGGGTCATTTGTAAGAGTTGCTATATGTGATGTAATGGCGGGAATGGAAAAGCAGTTTTTACATAAACAAGAAACAATTTGGAATAAAGGAATGAAAAATACAAAAGGAATGTTAGCTGGCGTTGTTGGGAAGTCTTTAAAAATTGAAAATCGTTACATCGTGGTAACTTATTGGAAAGATGAAATGGCGCATCAAAATTATGTAGAAGAGATTTTCCCTGAGTTGTATAAACTAGCTAATATTCATGAAGAGATAGAAGATATAAGAGGTAAACAAGCTATATGTAAGGAAGAATGGCTTGTATATTAAGCGCAGAAAAAGTGCATAAATGAATGTATAATAAAGATATTTTCTTATAAACGAGTAATTAATAGAAGACGTTCTATACCCTTTCATGTTAATATATTTAAGTTATAATAGAAGGCTTACCCTTATGTATTGTACGGTAGAAGCAGTGTGAGCTTGAAATTTTGTTTAGAAAAGGATGTGCCTAATTTGCGTATCAATAAATTTATTAGTGAAGCTGGAAAAGCGTCTCGACGTGGAGCAGATAAATTAATTAATGAGAGAAGAGTAATTATTAACGGTAAGGTTGCAAAAATTGGTGACCAAGTAAATCCAGGTGATGATGTACGTGTTAATGGAGAGCAACTTCGTATTGCTCGAGATCACGTATATATCGCTTTAAATAAACCAGTAGGTATTACATGTACGAGTGAAAAAGCTGTAAAAGGTAATATTATTGATTTAGTGAATCATCCATTACGAATTAGTCACATTGGACGTCTTGATAAAGACTCAGACGGTTTAATTTTATTAACAAATGATGGTGATATCGTTAATGAAATTTTACGTGCTGAAAACAAACATGAGAAAGAATATATCGTTTCAGTAGATAAGCCAATTACACCTGATTTTCTAGAGAAAATGGCAGCTGGTGTAAAAATTTTAGGGACAAAAACGCTTCCTTGTGAGATCACACAGTTATCAAAATATGAGTTCCAAATTATTTTAACACAAGGGCTAAATCGCCAAATTCGTCGTATGTGTGAAGCTTTAGGTTATCAAGTATACACGTTAAAACGTACGAGAATTATGAATATTGAATTGAATAATTTACCAGTCGGACAGTGGAGAGATTTATCGAAGAAAGAGAAACGACGTCTATTTTCAGACTTAAATTACGAACCACAAGATTGGTAAAATTGAGAAGGGGAAACCAAAAATCTATTTTTGGTTTCTTTTTTTATTAAATAAAAAATCTTTTTTAAACACTTGCAAAAATAAAATGAATAAGATATAGTGAATTACAATTAATGGATGTACTTATAAAAGCAAAGAAAAGGACACGAGTTATTTTCCCCGGTTATACAGAGAAGGAAGGAAAGCTGAGAACTTCCTAACGCAGAAAAATAACTTACCACCTTAGAGCTGCACTAGGGAAATACAGTATCTAGTGCCGTGTAAGCGACGTTATCGCAAAAGAAGCCATTATGTTTTTTTGTGATGGGAATCTGGGTGGAACCACGAATATAAGCATATTCGTCCCTAATTTTTAGGGATGAATATGCTTTTTTGCATTCAATTTCATAATAAGCGAAGAAAAGGACACGAGTTATTTTATCCGGTTATACAGAGAAGGAAGGAAAGCTGAGAACTTCCTAACGCAGAAAAATAACTTACCACCTTAGAGCTGCACTGGGGAAACTAAGTATCTAGTGCCGTGTAAACGACGTTACCGTAAAAGAAGCCATTGCATTATGTGATGGGAATCTGGGTGGAACCACGGGTAAAAGCACGCTCGTCCCTATTTTAGGGATGAGTGTGCTTTTTATTATGAAATGGAGAGATGAAAAATGAAAGAACAGATGATTGAAATTAAATTTCCAGATGGTAGCGTTAAAGAATTTGTAAAAGGAATTACTTTAGAAGAAATTGCTGGATCCATTAGCAGTAGTTTGAAAAAGAAAGCAGTCGCAGGGAGAGTAAATGATGGGTTATATGATTTACGCCGCAATATTGAAGAAAATGCGGAAGTAGAAATCGTTACTATAGATTCAAATGAAGGAGTAGAAATTGCAAGACATTCCGCTGCACATATATTAGCGCAAGCTGTAAAAAGAATGTATGGTAATGTAAACCTTGGAGTAGGCCCTGTTATTGAAAATGGATTTTATTATGATATGGACCTTCCAAGTAGTGTAAACGTAGAAGATTTACCGAAAATCGAAAAAGAAATGAAAAAGATTATAAATGAAAATGTAAAAATAGAACGAATTGAAGTCTCAAGAAAAGAGGCAGCAAAACTGTTTCAAGAGATGAATGATCACCTGAAATTAGAATTGTTAGAAGCGATTCCTAGTGGGGAAAGCGTGACACTATATAAACAAGGGGAGTTTGTAGATTTATGTAGAGGACCACACTTACCGTCAACAGGCTATTTAAAAGCATTCCAATTAACTCACGTTTCTGGTGCATATTGGCGAGGGGATAGTAACAATCAAGTGCTTCAGCGTATATATGGTGTTGCGTTCCCTTCTCAAAAAGATTTAGAAGAGTATTTACATTTCGTTGAAGAAGCAGCAAAAAGAAATCATCGTAAATTAGGTAATGAGCTGGAGTTATTTATGTTTTCAGAAGAGGCTCCGGGAATGCCATTTTATTTACCGAAAGGACAGATTATCCGAAATGAATTAGAAGCATTTTTAAGAGAAATTCAAAAAGAGTATAAGTATCAAGAAGTACGTACTCCATTTATGATGAACCAAGAATTATGGGAGAAATCAGGACACTGGGGACACTACAAGGACAACATGTATTTCTCAGAAGTAGATAATAAGAGTTTTGCATTAAAACCGATGAATTGTCCAGGTCATATGTTAATGTTCAAAAATAAATTGCACTCTTATCGCGAATTGCCGATTCGTATGTGTGAATTCGGTCAAGTACATCGACATGAATTTAGCGGGGCATTAAATGGATTATTAAGAGTTCGTACTTTCTGCCAAGATGATGCTCATTTATTTGTAACTCCAGAACAAATTGAAGATGAAATTAAATCAGTAATGGCGCAAATTGATTACGTTTATAAAACTTTTGGATTCGAATATGAAGTAGAGCTTTCTACTCGTCCAGAAGATTCGATGGGTGATGATAAGTTGTGGGAACAAGCAGAAGCAGCGTTAGCAAATGTATTACATTCATTGAATTGTAAATATAGACTAAATGAAGGTGACGGTGCATTCTACGGCCCGAAAATTGACTTCCACATTAAAGATGCTTTAAATAGAAGTCATCAGTGCGGAACAATCCAGCTAGATTTCCAAATGCCAGAGAAGTTTGATTTAAATTATATAGATGAAAAGAATGAAAAGAGAAGACCAGTTGTCATTCACCGAGCAGTATTAGGATCTTTAGATCGTTTCCTGGCAATATTAATTGAGCACTTTGGAGGCGCGTTCCCATCCTGGGTAGCACCAGTTCAAGTGAAAGTAATTCCAGTTTCAAATGCAGTGCATGTACAATACGCAGATGAGGTTGCAGATAAATTAGAACAAGTTGGTATTCGTGTGGAACGAGATGTACGAGATGAAAAATTAGGATATAAAATAAGAGAAGCACAAATGCAAAAAATTCCTTATGTTCTTGTTATTGGGGATAAGGAAATGGAGAATGGAGCTGTAAATGTGCGTAAATATGGGGAAGAAAATTCAGATGTAATGGAACTAGATGTGTTTGTGGAAGGTATGAAAGAGGAAATAAATAATCGGAAGTAGCGTTTAAAGAGAAAACACACCAATTCATAATGGTGTGTTTTCTCTTTTTACCTTACAAAAATGTAAGGTAAATGTAAGCGAAATCGAAGGAACGAGTTGTAGAAAAGTGAGAATATGAAATAGGAAAAAGGTTTACGTTACCTGTGTAATCCTTAGTAATTGAAAAATTAAAAAATTCTTAAGGGTTTACATGAGAAAAAGATAAGAAATATGTGAGAAATTAATTTTATACAAAAGGGATGGAGTGAAAGAGATGTCAACAAATGTAGTTACTGTAGAAAGTGTAGAAAAAACGTATGGGAAAAGAAATGAGAATCAGTCAAAAGCATTAAGGGGTGTGTCATTAAGTATTAAAGAGGGGGAATTTGTAGGGATTATGGGTCCTTCTGGATCTGGAAAGACGACTTTACTTAATGTGATTAGTACATTGGATCAAGCGACAGGTGGAAGTGTGACAATAGCTGGTACAAATATTACTTCTATGAAGGGGAATGCATTATCAGATTTTCGATCTCAAAAATTAGGGTTCATTTTTCAAGATTTTAACTTACTAGAAAACTTATCAATTTATGAAAATATCGCTTTACCACTTTCTTTGCAAGGCGTGCCTTCAAGTGAGATTACTGGAAAGGTGAATGAGGTTGCGAAGAAATTAGGGATTACTGAAATTTTAACAAAATATCCAACGGCTGTTTCTGGTGGACAAAAGCAAAGAACAGCGGCAGCTCGAGCTTTAGTACATAATCCAGCAATCGTATTAGCAGATGAACCGACAGGAGCGTTAGATAGTAAAAATGCAAAAAGCTTATTAGAAGCGATGCAAGATTTACATGAAAATCACAATGTAAGTATTTTGATGGTTACACACGATGCATTTAGTGCGAGTTATTGTGAGCGTATATTATTTATTCAAGACGGTCTTCTATATAAAGAGCTAAAGCGTCAAGGAACACGAGAAAATTTCTATCAAGACATTTTAGGTGTGCTCGCTCATATGGGCTCAGCTGCTGAGTCTAAGTAGGGGGCGAGACTATGTTATTCAAATTATCACGTCATAGTATGAAAAAGATGTTAAAAGATTATATGGTTTTACTTATTGGTCTCGTTATTAGTATTAGTATCTTCTACATGTTCCAAACGATGGCGATGAATAGTGAATTTACCAAGGATAATAGTCTTATTAGTAGCATTAGACTCGTATTTTGGGTAGGTGCCATACTATTATCTTTCATTACTGTATTTTATATTATATATGCCAATTCGTTCTTACTCACATTAAGAAGAAAAGAACTCGGTATGTACATGATGCTCGGCGCGAAAAAGAAAAAAGTAGCACAGTTATTATTTATTGAAACATTCGGTATGGGTATTGTCAGTATTATTATCGGTATTTTAGTAGGAATGTTACTTGCAAGTGTAGCAGGAAACTTTTTAATGAATGGTATGGAAATTTCAGCAAAAGGTAGTTATTCATCTGTATATACACCAGCAATCATAGTTACAGCTATATTCTTCTTAATACTATTTTTTATTACTGGTTTAATGAATAGCATCCGGTTATTACGTAAAACAGAATTGGAGTTAATTCGTGAAGATGAAACACTAGATGAAGTAAAGAAAAGTAAAACTCGCATTATTATAATGACAGTACTTGGTGTATTACTAGTAAGTACAGGGTATTACTTTATGATAAATATAAAAATGTTTGCTGAACTTGGTTTTATTATAGCGACAATCGTCACAACACTTGGAACATATTTTATCTTTAGTTCATTGCTCCCATTTTTTGTGATGAAGATTAAAGGGAATAAAAAACGAAATGAAACGGGCTTAAATAGTTTTACATATGCTCAGCTACGCTTTCGCGTAAATAGTTTATCGAGAGTATTAGGTACTGTAGCGATGTTAATTGCATTAGGCGCAGGTGCAATGACTGCAGGTATGGCGTTTCAAAAAAATGTAGGTATTATGACAGACTTTTCTCGTGTATATGATGTTGTAATTCATGATCCAAATGATCAAGATAAAGCATCCTTAAAAGAAATGGAAATTGTGGAAGAAAGCAAGTATAAGTATAAAGTTGATGGAGAAGCGGTGTATTACTTACGTAACGACTTAACTGCGAAACCACCACTCGTTTCCGATCACTTTGATACAAAAACTTTAAAAGAGCCTGCTCGTAAACGTGTGGCTGAACCTTTAACTGAACCTGTATATTCTGCTTTGGAAGCTCCCGAAGCAGCGAATAAGCTTCCTCGTATGCCAAGAGATTGGGAAGATGCAGTTGTAAGAGAAATACAAATTACACATAATCAGTTTAACGGAAAACCTGTAAGAATTGCTGATGAAGAACACTACAAAGCAGTTCAAGGAACGGAACATAGTGTAACATTAGCAAAAGTAGATGATATGAAAAAATATAAACCATTGTTGCTCGATATAGATAAGAGGCAAAAAGAATTAATTGAAACAACAACAGGTACAAAAGTAGAACTATATACAAAAATGACAATTTATCAGTTTATGAACAGTTTCATGAGTGGAACAATGTTTATGGGATTCTTCCTCGGAATTGCCTTTTTAGCAATGATGGCAAGTTCGCTTATGTTCAAAATATTAACAGGTGCTTCTCGTGACGTACGCCGTTATGAAATGTTACGAAAAATTGGCGTGAGACGTAGTATGTTAACGAAAAGTATTTATAAAGAGATTTCATATTTATTTATCTTCCCAGCGATTATTGGAATTTCCCACGTGTTAGTAGGGCTTAACTTATTCAGCTTTATATTGGTTGACCCGTTTGTGAAAGTGTGGGTGCCAATAGGGATTTTCTTAGTCATTTATTTCATCTATTATTGGATTACTGTTCAGCTTTATAAAGGTATGGTAATGCCGAAAGAAGAAGTAGCGAAATAGTTAAAGGAAAAAGACTCTTGTATAAAAGACAAGAGTCTTTTTGTAATGTTCTTTATATAGAAGGAAAAGATTGGATAATGGTCGAAAAATATAATGTAACTTCCAAGAAATGACTAAAATAATACTATTTTGTCGAGAGAAAGGATACGAAGTATGAAAGAAATGCTACAGTTATTTCGCAACAAAGTGTATGCACGTTTTTTTCTAGCAAATATTTTAGAGCGACTCGGTTCTATGATTGCTGGAATTTCTTTAATGTTTTACTTGTTAGATCAATACGGAAAACAACCAGTTTACGCAACGATGACACAAATTATGATCGCATTACCTGCATTAATCTTTTTTCTATTAGTAGGGACAGTAGTGGATCGTTTTGATAGAAAGCGTATTTGTACAGTAAGTAACATATGTTGTTCGCTCTGTAATATTGGAATCCTAATTTCACTTTATTATGGGATGATTATACTCGTCTTTATATTTTTATTTTTAGAAAATGCATGTATACAATTTTTCTCTCCATCAGAACAGTCGATGATACAGGGAGTAGTTGAATCAGACCAATACGGTGCAGCAGCTGGGATTAATCAAATGGTAAATAGTTTGTATGCTTTATTTGGTGTAGGAATTGCAACGATGGTGTACTGGACTTTTGGAATATACGGGAGCATTTTAGTAAATACGCTCACCTTTATTATGAGTGGTATTTTGATTCAAACGATGTCCATTCCAGAAAAAGTTCGTTTGCCAAATGGTAGAACAAAATGGAAAGAAGTTAATTTGAAGATGTTAATAACAGAGTTTCAAGAAGGGATCAAGTATATATACCAAAATGAAACTTTGAAAAAATTACTTTTAGGATTTATCGTTTTTGGATTATTAAATGGTATTTTAAGCGTATCAACAACTTACATATTAAAATACAAATTAGCACCAGCAACGTATGAAAGTTTAGCGATGGTAGGCGGTGTAGTTGGAGGGATTTCATTACTAATTGGAAGTATAATAGCAACAAGTATAGGTAAGAAATATGCACCAAAATCTATTATTGTATTTGGTATGGCGGGATCAGGTGTGTTCTTCGGTATGTGTTACTTTGTAAATCACGTATGGTCTTTTTATGTATGTATCGCTTTTGCGACTTTCTTTTTACCGTTTATTAATGTTGCAATAATGGGCTGGATGTATGAAATTGTAGAAGAGTCATTCATGGGACGCGTTCAAAGTTTACTTAGTCCATTAACGACAGGATTCCAGTTGTTATCTCTCGGTGCGATAGCCATGTTATTCCCGAAATGGATTCGTGCAGATACGTTGTTTATTATTTTATTTGGTTTATTATTTTTTGTTACGTGTTTATATCAAGCCATTTTACCTAGTGGGAAGAAACGGGTGCAAGGTATAGCTGAAGAGATGTAATATATGTGGCTTTTTGATTTCTGAATATTCTATCGGATGGTAAGGAGAAATCGTTATGTTGATGCGAATTGTTAAATGGTGTGGGATTACTTGTTTACAACTAGTAGCTGCAATCTTATGTATAATCTGTCTAGGTGCGCTACCGCGTTTATTTAAAGGATTGCAAATTGATTTAATTGGTTTTTGGAACACGATTGTCTTTCTTGGAGGGAAGTTACTTCAACCAGGTGAAATTACATATGGATTTCGGAACTCAAGAAAATTGTTTCCGCAAATATGGATTCATTATATTGAAACGATGATTGTATTTCTCTCAGCTTTTTTATTATCTTTGCTTATAGCGTATATACTTGTCGTTTTGGTATTACAGCGTTCTCATATGAAACAGAAAATGTGGAACGGGATTTTTCTTACGCTTGAGAGTATACCGGATATATTACTTATTTTATTATCACAACTTCTTGTCGTAATTATGTTTCAAAAAACAGGATTTATGCCGGTCAAACTAGCTGGATTAGGGGAAGAAAGAATACGTTTGTTACCGATTATATGCCTTACTATACCAACAACATTATTGTTTATTAAACTTTTGTTATTACGATTTAAAGAAGAATTAGAGAAAGAATATAGTTTGTTTGCCAAGAGTAAAGGATTAAGCTTACGGCATATTTTGACACATCATATTTCAAGAAATGTTTTATTGACGACAATTTATTATGCGAAAACAAATATTTTATTTATGCTTTCAAATTTATATATTATCGAATGGATTTTCAATACATATGGAATGTTTGTTTTTGTAAAAGAAAATTCTAAATTAGAAATATTTACAGTGAGTCTAGTAATATTATACGTACCGCTTTTTATACTATTTCGTATATTACATACGCTTTTACAAAATGTGATAAAGGAGCGTGTGTAACATGTGGCAAGTTGTAAAAAGAGATGTGAGATTTTGGATAGGTATTACTTTTTTGAGTGTACTAATGATTGTTAGTATTGGATATACGGTGTTTTTTGATGGGAATATTCGTGAACTTACGATGATGTATAACGAAAAAGGGGAACTAGAGGCAGCCCCATTTTCACCATCAAGTAAATTTTGGTTTGGAAGTGATGTGAAAGGCCGCGACCTTGTTCAATTAATAATAGAAGGCGCGAAATGGACAGTTGGAGCGAGTATCATTATAGCGATATTAAGAGTTATAGTTGGAGGGGGAATTGGTTTACTTCTTGGTATGTATGGTAAACGTTCTTTTCCAGTTATTTCATCCTTTTTTGATCCTTTTAGTATTGTACCGATGGTTATGATTTCTTATTTTATGTTAAATGAAGTTTTAACGTTTGATAGTGGAGCAGAAGTTGTGCCGTTATATTTGCGTGTGGCATTTCAAATTATAGTACTTGTATGCCTTGCTGTGCCAACAGTTATGTTGTATGTAGCGCAAGAAGTAAAGCGTATTAAGAAAGAAGAATTTATGTTGGCAGCTACTGTGCTCGGCGGAAGTAAGTGGCATAGGTTGAAGCACCATATATGGCCGCATATGTTACCATCATTTCTTTTATTAGTAGCTCAACAATTTGTAAGTACTTTATTACTTCTTTTACACCTTGGGTTGTTGCAATTATTTTTTGGTGGAACAATAACTTTTAGTGGAATGGATCCAGATAGTGTAACAAAAGAATGGACGGGCCTAATTGGTCAAAACTTCCGCCATTTAACTACACATACATGGATTGTACTTATACCAATTGCTTTTTATAGTATGACAATTTTAGCGGGAAATCTAGTTAGTAATAGTATGCAAGATGCGATTAAACTAGGAAATATAAAAATACCTAAGAGCAAGGATAAAGAGGTAAAGGAAGAGAAACGAGTACAAAATAATGTGAATGATTTTTCTTTTTATAGAGAGATACAAAAATAAAAAAAGAAAGCTGAAGACAAATTGTTCTCAGCTTTCTTTTTTCGTTTGATTTAGTGGTGTCCAGCAAATAGAGTGAACATTGTTATTAGTAAAAATCCACTAGTTGCCCACATTAAAAATGTAAGGGAAGAGAGTTGTTTCTTAGCTTTCCAAAGCATTTCATGAATTGTAACATAGCCAAGTGAACCGATAGCACTTCCCATAATGAGACCTTGTAGATGAAGAGCTTTTCCTTCCATCAAAATTCCAAAAACAGTACCGGTACCGAGAATAACTGAAAGTAATAAAGTTGTTAATAAAAAGGAAATATATTTATGTTTTGTAAAGAGAAAGGGAATAATTAATGCTAATCCTTCAGGAATATGGTGAACGACAATTGCTATTAAAAAAGGAATGGCAGAGTCAGCATGATTGATAAAAGCTGTACCTAAAGCAAATCCACTCGGTAAATTATGAATAAATATAGCGAAAGAGAGAAAAAGGAAAGTTTGCCATGCTTGTTGATCTTTTTTATGTATCATTGGATGATGACAATAGTTATCTAATAAGCTCATAACTAAAATACCGATAGCTATACCAAGTATAGGCCCAATTATTTCAAAGCTTGAAAATGTTTCAGGAATAATTTCAAGAGATAAAAGTCCAAGCAAAATTCCGCCACAAAATGCATATAAACGATGCATTTTTTCTTCAATTAGCTGGCGCGTAGCAATGCCGACTGCACCGCCTAATAGTAATCCACCGAATGAAAAAAATGTAACTATCATAGGAATCCATAATCGTTCCATCGTATCACACTCCGATTCTTCCACTTATTTTTAGCTTACGAAAAGGAAAGTTAGATTAGTCCAAGTAATTGTGTTTGATTATAGAGAAAAAACTAATAATTCGTTATAATTTATATATTAAACTTAAGTGGAAATGAAATGGGGAATACAATTGCAAACAAAATGGAGTCTATCTGAATATGAAAACCCAAAACGATATGATGTGGAAAATAAAAGTTTGTCAGATTTTCCGTTCTTACTATCATGGGCACAAAAACTAAGTATACAAAATGAATGGATTCTAGATATTGCTTGTGGAACAGGCAGAGTTACCATTCCCTTTATTGAAAACGGATATCAAATGATCGGTGTAGATATACATGAAGGCATGCTTGCTGAAGCGAAGAGAAAATCTATGGAGTGTAAAAAAGTAAAATGATTACAACAAGACTGCTTACAATTGAAGATTGAAGAAACGATTCCGTTAGCATTTATGGTTGGCCATGGATTTCAGCACTTTCTTACGAATACAGATCAAAATAAGCTATTAACATCTATTCATCATGTGTTAGCTGAGAATGGTATATTCATATTCGATACACGTTTTCCTTCAAAAGAAGAATTAATACAACCATCTACAGAAGAATATTGGACAGCTATTAGGGATGAAAGGGGAAGGAAATGTGATCTATATACTGAAATGACATACGATTCAATTCAGCAAGTACAGCACTACATAACAACAAGAAGGTTTTATGAGGGGGATGTGCGAGTAGAAGAACTGAAAACAACGATTGATCTTCGCTATACGTATCCGCAAGAGTTAGAAAGATTATTAGCAGCGAATGGATTTGAATTATTACATATATATAATGATTGGGAAGGAAATGAGTTAGGGGAAGATTGCTATTCTATGGTAGTAGTTTGCCGGAAGAAATAATAAGATAGTCTAAAAATATGAGTGTAATCACTTTTAAGGAGAGAAAAAGATGTCTTGGTACTTAGATAATGTTTATGAATTAAATAAAGAAGCGCCATATACATTCTACCTTCCTAGTTCAGAAGTGTTGGAGAGATTAAAGGTTGGAGATTTGGTAAAGAAACTACAGATACAATATATTTAATTCCTGAAGAGTACGAAGGGAATTTAATCGTTGTGTACAACGTACCTGGTGCGGAGTTGTTACCGAAGGAAGAAGAGTTTAGTATTGTTACTTTCTCAGCTGATGGTACCGCTGTGAAATCTACAAAAAATATGAAATATGGCACGGTAAATGATTTATATTATACAGTAAACAAGGAAGGGAAGCGTACAAAGATTGATTCAAGCTGTATACGCCTTGCTTCAACTGGAAGTAGAAGCGAAAATTCGTGGGAATTTCCATTTGCAAACTTAGAAGTAACTCGTACAGCATGTTCTCAAGAATTTTCAGCCAATGGCAGAGAGGTACCAGAGGATCAAGAGCATCCGGCTGAAAAAAAGATGAGAGATTTAATGCAGCATGTACAAGAACAGTATATGAATAAAGTGAAATAGTTAGTATGTTAGATGGCAGGAATTTACAAGTAGTAAAAATTGAAGAGAATAGTAGTAAATGGAGGAACTAATTATGCAGCAAATAAAAAAAATAGGAAACTCATTTTGGTATATGACACCAGTTTCTGAAACAGATAGACCTATATTAGGAATGGTCGTTGGACAAGAAAAAACTGTAATGATTGATGCAGGGAATTCAGAAGCACATGCACAATTATTTTTAGAAATGCTAAAAGAACAGAATGTATCAAGCCCTGATTTCGTAGCACTCACGCATTGGCACTGGGATCATATTTTTGGATTACCTGTACTACAAAATGCATTAACTGTTGCGCATGCTGAAACGAAAAAAGAAATGCAGACACTAGTATCTTATAAATGGACAGATGAAGCGTTGGACGCACGCGTAAAAGAGGGTACTGAAATTGAATTTTGCGCGGATTGCATCAAAAAAGAGTTTGAAGAAAAAGCGAGAAATATTAAAATTATTCCTCCAACCTTAACGTTCCAGGATCAACTTGAATTAGACCTTGGTGAAGTGACATGCGTGCTAAAACATGTCGGCGGAGATCATGCACATGATTCAGTTGTTATTTACGTGAAGGAAGAAAAGATATTATTTTTAGGAGACTGTATATATGCAGATATCTTTTCTTCAAAGTGGAACTATACGACGAAACGAACGTTTAAATTAATAGAAGAGCTGGAGGCGTTTGATGCTGAAACCTATATTCTTTCTCATGGGACAGCTATAAATCGAGAAGAATTTTTACAAGAAATGCATTTACTAAAAACAGTAGGAACTTATACAGAAATTCATAAAGGCGATGAAGAGAATATAAAGGAAGCGTATAAACGAGACGTAGATAGAGAATTAAATGAAGATGAATTAGAAACAATAACGTTTTTTGTAAATGGTTATGAAATGAATAATCTATAAGGTACAACGTTAATTAAATATAATTAAACTGCACAAAAAGAGTATTGAAAGTTAATTCAATACTCTTTTTTATAATTAAATATCTAGTTTCCACCAATTTCTAAATATGGGGTTTATCGTCTGAGGTGATGCCACTCTATTTATTTTTCGTATAGATAGTGGTTCAAGTAGAAGCTTTCTTCGCTAATTCAGTTATATAGTTAAAAAATCCATTGTGGTTTACATCGTATACTACATTTACAGGTCGTCCATCAACAGTTTCCACTGTACGCCCCTGGCTAGGTCCATATGTATGAACGATACTATTAATCGTTTGAGTTTTTACAAGATTAGTGTTTCCGACAAATGCAGTAGTTAGTACATCCCACAAATAATAAGTAGAGTTCGTTGAGAAGTGAACGAGAGGGGGAACCATTGCATAGCATTGACCAAGGAAATCAATACCAATATATTTTCGCTCTTTTGCCCAACGTTCACGTATCTCTATAGTTAATGGAACCTGGTTTGTACTTTCTAGCGTTACTAAGTCGATTTTAATTTTTGATTCCCACACACGAGCTACTGCTTCAGGATCCCAAAACGAATTCCACTCAGCTGTTCCATCATGTTCTGGTTCATGTACATTGCCGGCAGTACGAAATGTTCCTCCCATCCAAACAAGGCGCTCAATTTCCCCCTCGATTACAGGTGCTTCATATAGTGCACGGGCTAAATCGGTAAGAGGACCTGTAAATAATAAAGTTGTTTTCTCTTCAGTTTGTAGTAGGGTTTCAATTAAATGATGATGTGCAGGTTTTTCTGCTACGGGTGTGACAACTTTTCCAGACTCATTTAAAATCGGTAAAGCATCTACATAAAATGCATGCATCCGCCAGTCTTTTGGAAATGGATTTTTCGCACGGGAATTTGATGCAGCTACTTCAATATTTCCATTGCCGAAACGATCAATAATTTTGCGACTTGCAGACATTGCTGGTTCTAAATAGCAATCTGCAGGGATAACTGAAACACCTGTAAGCTCGACATTATCCATCTGAAGTAATAAAAATAGTGAAATTAAATCATCTACACCACCATCATGATTGAAGTACACTTTTTTCCTCATTGTAATCTCCATCCTATATGATTTAGTTAGAAATTAAATATGAATTGTGGAAAAATCATCAATAATTTTCACCACTTCAATTTCACCATTAATCAGTAACTCAGGGAGTTCATTACTATCGTTTCCTCTCCAATACTCTCTAGCTTGCTCAATTTTTTGAGAGAAAGGAATACCGTCTTCTTTCGGTAAAAGATTTCCGTCACCTTCAAAAGAATTACCGATTACTCGTAGTTTAACAATTTGTAAAACTTCTCGATTGTAAGAATCAAATAACGCTTTCCATTTTATAGCATTTTCATAGCTCCTTGCAGCATATAAACAAGATAATCTTGAAGGGTATTCAGGGAATTCTTGTAGTCTTACCATTTCTACAATCGTTTCTCTAACCGCTCTCATTGTTTGGCCCATATAATTCATAACTACTTTAGCATTATCATTTTTTATATGTAATTCTTCATTTGTATAATGCTCTTTTAAAATTTGTATAGAATCTTCACCGTTAGAATTCAAATGTTCCCTTTCAAAAAAGAAATGAAATAGGATATTAGTTTGATTTTTATCAAAATGAATGTTTTGTCCTATCTTCATTTTTTTCCTTGTTACGATGTGATATGCGTAAAATTCTTGTTCATACATGGTTATCCTCCTAGTAGTAATGTAATTCAATGTTAAATTTAGTAATTCAACATTGAAATATATAAAACCTTTATAAAAAAAGTGAGAATTTGAATAGAAAGTATAGTAAATATATGATAACGCTTTAAAAACGTTCACAAAATGTTCACTTACGAAGAGGTTTCCACAATCGATATAATGACAAAGACTTAAACAGAAAGGATGATAGAAATTGCCAACAACAAGAAAAGAAAGCCTCCAATTCGGTATGATGATGTGCCTTGGGATGGTTATTGTAATGACGTTTTATAATTTACTACTGAACGGAGCAGGGGGACCAATTCGTATTAAGGAGATCGCATTAGAACTAGTAATTGGATTCATTATTGCACTATTAATTGAAATATGTATCGTTGGACCTTGTGCGAAAAAAATTGTAATCGCGTTACCATTTGATAAATCGAAAAAAGTAAATATGATTATAGCGATGGCGACAGCTATGGTAATTGGAATGGTTTTCTTTATGTCTTTTTACGGAATGGCTATGATGTATTTACATGGTGGACTACAAGGAGGCTCCTTTGTATCGATGTATTTCTCGATTTTTATTAAAAACTTCATTATGGCGTATCCATTACAATTAATTATTATGGGGCCGCTTGTGCGTTTCTTATTTGGAAAGTTTGTTTTGAAGAATAAATCTGTTAATGTAGCGTAGTTATAATTATTAAAATTATATATATTAATAAAAAATAAAAGCGCATCTCAAATATTTTGAGGTGTTTTTTTTATGGTCATTCGCAGTTGTTTTCATAGTGTTGTGACATTTGTCCTTTTGCTTATATAGGATTATAGCTTTTAATTAAGTCAGAAATAGAAGATGAGGAGATGATTTTTTGAAAGGGATTGTATTTGCTATTTTTGCTGGTGTATTTATTACACTTCAAGGAACCTTTAATGCGAAACTTAGTTCACATATTGGTATATGGTCAACGAGTATTATAACGCATTTCATTGGATTCCTTATTGCAACAACTGTATTTTTATTAAAGAAAGAAGAGAAAGTAGCGGATTTAAAGGATGTGAAAAAAATATATTTAGTAGCTGGTGCACTTGGTGGGTTAATTATTTGTATAATGGGTGCAATAAAGAGTTTGGGTCCAGCTTATACGGTGCTCATTAGTCTTATTACTCAATTAGTTGTTGCGTTATGTATTGATACATTCGGATTATTTGGAATAGAAAGGGTTTCCTTACAAATAAATAAATTAATTGGAATAGCTCTTTTAATTGTAGGGGTAGCAATTTTTAAAAATCTTTTTTTGAATAAAAAAGCTATTAAAATAACTGAGGATGAGATTTAAAGTATATAAAGGCAAAGGTATTAAGAATCAGATTATATATTTATGTAGTAGAGAATGTCTTTCTTATATGTCCTATAAGTGAAGGTTTTATATCTATTGAATAAAAACATGAGTTAGCAATTAGCGTAGTTGAAAAGAAGACATCGATACGTTGAGGTCTTCTTTATTTATATTGTTTTGAGGTATATGAACTTAAGTATAGGGTATAAGAAGTGGCTTTAGGCAAGAAGAATATGACCGAAAATATAATATTACTAAATATATATAACTAATGCATGCAATGTCTTTTTCAATTATTATATTGAAAATAATTTTATGGTAAAATCTTTAACATAATTAAATAAAGGGGTAGTATTCTATGGGTTATTTCTCAAATAGTTTATTAGTTTTGTTTGTTCTTATCGTCTGCAGTTGTATGATTTTTGGTTGATACTATAATTATAGATTTATATAAAAGAAGTTAACTGAGGTGAGGTTAACTTCTTTTTAGTTTATGTTGAGAAGGAATTATTTTGTTCTTATGGAAGTTTGTTTAAGTTAATTACATATTAAGGGTAATTTTGTGAAATACAAACAAACGAGAGAATAAGGAGAATTTACATGAATAATAGTATAAATTACACAATGGAACACCCAACAGATTTCAATGGATTATTAGCTTTATACGAATTTTTAGGATGGAATTCTCTTAAATTAACGGTTAATGAATTGGAGAAAATGTGTAAACAAAGTTGGTATGCAATATATGCTTTTAAAGAGCAAAGATTAATTGGGATGGGACGAGTAATATCAGATGGGATAATTACGGGCATTATTTGCGGTGTATGTGTAATGCCAGAATATCAGTCCATTGGTATTGGAAAAGAAATAGTAAAGCGATTAATCCAGCACTGTGAACAAAACAAGGTTATTCCCCAACTTATGTGTGTGGAAAAATTGCAATCTTACTATGAATCTATAGGATTTGAGGCATTCTCTATTGGGATGAAAAAACATATTATAAGATAGCCGCGCTTTATATTTTCGGTTTACTCGTACATATTTTCAAACTTCATTATAAAGGAGAATTGCTGTATGGAGATTGCTAAAGGGGTAGAAATGTTACAACTTGAGTTTCAAGAATTTATTATTCACCCAATTCTTTTATGGGATGATGAAATGGCAGTTTTAATAGATACTGGTTTCCCTGGACAATTTGAAGACATACAAGCAGAGATGGAGAGAGTTGGCGTATCATTTAGTAAGCTAATAGCTGTGATTTTGACACATCAGGATATAGATCATATAGGTAGCCTTCCTGAATTATTGAAGAATGGTGTAAGTGATATTAAAGTTTATGCGCATGAACTAGATAAGCCGTATATTGAGGGGAAGTTACCTTTAATAAAAGATGGAAATGTAGAGAATCCACCAAAAGGAAAAGTGAGTGATCTTGTAATTGATGGACAGGAGCTTCCGTATTGCGGTGGCATTCGTATTCTCCATACTCCAGGGCATACTCCGGGTCATATTAGTTTATATTTAAAACAAAGTAAAATTCTTATTGCAGGAGACTCCATGTATAGTGTGAATGGAATGTTAGGAGGAATTCACACCCCAACAACTTTAAATGTTAAGGAAGCGCAGAAGTCTTTGAAGAAGTATTCAAATCTAGATATTGAATCTGTAGTTTGTTACCATGGGGGATTAAGTAAGGAGAATATAAAGATTCAACTTCAAAATTTATAAAAGTTGAAGACAATAATTTTTGATTAATGGGTGCCAAAGTGTAATCTAATTGTTGGTATATAAATAAAACATTTAAAATATAAAAAAGCATGTTTGAAGAAAATCAAACATGCTTTTTTATTAAAGGAAATCTATTTAATATGTATGACCTAAACCGTGCCAATAAAAAGAAACGATTTCTTGTGCTAATTCATCTATATTAGCAAGAATTGGATTGTGATTTTCATCTTTAAAATTCCCAATTGATAATAAAGATACGAATGCATGAGCCGCAAACTTAGCGTTTCCTTTTGGGATTTCTCCCATTTGTATTGCATGGTCGAGTGCTTTTTCTAATATTTCATACATGTTGTCTTCAGCGTATTTTAATTCTTTCAATTGTTCTTCAGATAACGACAGTTTTGCATCTTTCATAAAATTCTTCATATCAATATCCATCGTTGCGTGTAAGTAGACTTTAGCGAAGTTCAATAATCTTTCTTTTAAAGTCTTATTTGTAGAAAGAATTTGAGACATATTCTCGCGTATACGTACCATCATTTGAATCATAGTAGCGGTAAATAAATCTGCTTTTGTTGAATAGTAATAGTAGACGGTTGCTTTCGTAACACCACAAACTTTTGCGACTTCATCCATGGA
Organism: Bacillus sp. CH140a_4T; assembly: GCF_008923725.1. Taxonomy (GTDB): domain Bacteria; phylum Bacillota; class Bacilli; order Bacillales; family Bacillaceae_G; genus Bacillus_A. The sequence goes on along the minus strand of NZ_WBPF01000021.1, from coordinate 229,451 downwards.
AACGACTTGATAATTTTGAGTAAGAAATAACCGAGTTGCCACTTCTAAAATAGTTTCTTTTGTAGATTTTGTATTTTTATTCTGACGAGGCCTTCCGAGGGGACGTTGTTTTTGTTCCAAATCCATTCGCTCCTGACATGTATTGTTGAGATAATTATAACACAAATTTTTATTCATTCTTGATTAATTAACCGACCAGTATATATAATTAATATTAGAGGAAAAAAGGGAGGTGGGTTTTTATGAAAAAGCACCCGTTACATATGTTAGGGAGGCTTGTAGCAGGGAAAAATACACAATGGATCACTTTATCGATTTGGATTCTTATTACATTACTACTTTCATTTACGTTGCCACAAGTAAACAGTACGAAAGAACCGAATCCGAAAAATTTACCTGAAACAGCTATGTCGCAGCAAGCGGAAGCACTTATGAAAAAAGAGTTTCCGAATAATACAGGGAATCCTTTGTTAGTAGTATGGTATAGAGATGGTGGATTACAGTCACAGGATTATAAACTCATACAAGACGTTTATAAAGAATTAAAGGCTAGTCCTTTAAAGGAACAATCAACGTTACCACCATTTGATACAATTCCGGAACAAGTATTATTAAAAAGTGCATCAAAAGATGGTACATCATTTGTTACACCAGTATTCTTTAACAAGGCTGCTGGAACAGATATATTAAAAGGAAATCTTGATGATTTAAGAAACATAGTGAATAGTAAGGTCGATGGAGATCCATTTAAACAAAAAATAAGTGATTCGGGATTACATGTTCGATTATCTGGACCAGTAGGTATTCAAACAGATGCGGTTAGCTTATTTAGTCAAGCTGATGTGAAGTTATTAGTTGCTACTGTATTACTCGTATTAGTCCTATTAATTTTATTGTACCGTTCACCAATTTTAGCTATTTTACCTTTACTTGTTGTTGGCTTAGCATATGGTATTATTAGTCCTACACTTGGTTTTTTAGCTGATCACGGATGGATTAAAGTAGATGCTCAGGCCATATCAATTATGACAGTATTATTGTTTGGTGCTGGAACAGACTATTGTTTATTTTTAATTTCAAGATATCGAGAGTACTTGTTAGAAGAAGAAAATAAATATAAGGCATTGCAACTTGCAATTAAAGCTTCTGGCGGAGCAATTATAATGAGTGCGTTAACTGTTGTACTTGGATTAGGAACATTATTACTTGCTCATTATGGTGCCTTTCATCGATTTGCAGTGCCATTTAGTGTTGCTGTATTCATAATGGGAATTGCTGCTTTAACAATTTTACCAGCGTTATTATTAATTTTCGGTAGAGCTGCATTCTTCCCATTTATACCGAGAACAACTTCAATGAATGAGGAATTAATAAGAAAGAAAAAGAAAGTAGTAAAAGTTAAAAAATCAAAAGGTGCCTTTAGTGAAAAACTTGGAGATGTTGTAGTACGAAGACCGTGGACAATAATTATGCTCACTGTATTTGTATTAGGTGGATTGGCATCATTTGTACCACGTATTCAATACACATATGACTTATTAGAATCGTTTCCTAAAGATATGCCTTCCCGCGAAGGATTTACGTTAATTAGTGATCATTTCTCAGCTGGTGAACTAGCGCCAGTAAAAGTTGTTGTTGATACGAAAGGAAAAGAGCTTCCTATTAAAGAAGAACTCGAGAAATTTTCTTTCGTAAAAACTGTGAAAGATCCAAAAGTGGGCACAGAAAATAAGCAAATACAAATGTATGAGGTTTCTTTAGCTGAAAATCCTTACTCAATTGAAGCGTTAGATCAAATCCCTAAATTGAAAAACAGTGTAGAAAAAGTATTAAAAGATGCAGAGATTAGTAATGCTGAAGATCAATTGTGGATTGGCGGAGAAACGGCGTCATTATACGATACAAAGCAAATTACGGAACGTGATGAAGCGGTAATTATTCCAGTAATGATTAGTATTATAGCGTTATTGTTACTTGTTTACTTACGATCAATTGTCGCGATGATTTATTTAATTGTAACTGTCGTTTTATCATTCTTCTCGGCATTAGGCGCCGGATGGATATTACTTCACTTCGGTATGGGAGCACCGGCCATTCAAGGCGCGATACCGTTATACGCATTCGTATTTTTAGTTGCTCTAGGTGAAGACTATAATATTTTTATGGTTTCAGAAATATGGAAAAACAGAAAGACACAAAATCATTTGGATGCAGTAAAAAATGGGGTTATACAAACAGGTAGTGTCATTACATCAGCAGGTTTAATTTTAGCAGGAACTTTTGCGGTATTAGGTACACTTCCAATTCAAGTTCTTGTTCAATTTGGTATTGTAACTGCAATTGGGGTACTACTAGATACGTTTATTGTTAGACCATTACTTGTACCAGCAATTACAGTTGTTCTAGGGCGTTTTGCTTTTTGGCCAGGGAAACTTTCGAGAAAGAGTGAAGAAGTACAAAAGGTGGATGCATAGTTAAGAAAGCCAAGGATATTTTCCTTGGCTTTTTCTATGTAGTCCATTAATTTTTTGAAGTCAAATCTTCAGTTTCAGCGTGATCAGCATCTTCAATAGCGGTTTCTGGCATTCCATATAAGCCGTTCATTGCTTGTTCTTCCACATTAAGGTTTGCAGTATTATTATTCTGAATAGGTGTAGCGTTTTCGGTAACATTTTCTTTTTTATTTACATTTTTGTTATTCATGTTTTACCCCTCCAAACGTCAGTTGATTTATTAATAGTATGTGGTTGGATTTCAATAAATATGTGAATGGATTTTGCGGATGTTATATAATTAAATAAAAAACTTGAGGATAAATTGAAATTGTAAGGAGTGAACAGGTGTGGTGAGAACAAGAAAGTTAGCCTTCTAAAATAAAAAATAAAATTTTAGGAGGCTATTAAAATGAGTTTTCATATAATTGACAGAGAAAATTGGCATAGAGAGCAGTATTTTGAACATTATTTAAAGTTGAAATGTACGTTTAGTATGACGGTGAATGTTGATATCACGATGTTATTAGAGGAATTACATCAAAAGGGAATAAAATTTTATCCCGTTTTTATATATTTAATTTCTAGAGTAGTAAATAATCATAAAGAATTTCGAACATGTTTTAACGATGAAGGAGTTTTAGGCTATTGGGAGAAAATGACACCAAGTTATACAATCTTCCATAAAGATGATAAATCTTTTTCAAGTATATGGACGGATTATTCTAGTGATTTCCACATTTTCTATAAAAATTATGAAGAAGATATGAGATGCTATGCTAATGTTCATGGTCTCTTCACGAAAGAGAATATTCCGCCAAATTCTTTTCCAATCTCTAGCATACCTTGGTCTAGTTTTACTGGATTTAATCTGAATATTAATAATGATGGTGATTTTCTATTGCCAATTATAACTTGTGGAAAATATTTTAATGAAGATAATAAGGTTATACTACCAGTTTCATTGCAAGTCCACCATTCGGTTTGTGATGGATATCATGCGAGTCGATTTATAGAGGATTTACAGAAGTTAAGTAATCGTTGTAACGAGTGGCTTAAGTAATATGTAATTTTTAAATATACACAATTAAAAATGAATAAAAGAAGTGACCGTGTTTATTACATGGTCTCTTTTTTATTCATTAATACTAAGTTACAGTGGAAAAAATGGGTCGATTTGTAGTTTAATGGTATATAAATAGATTAATTTTAATTTTCTTTATTTTATATCTATATCGTTCGCAAAACTTATTATTTTGTAACAATGAAGGGGAAAACAAAAATGACAATAATATCTATAGAAAAAACTACAATTTTAGATGCCGAAAAGTTAACAGAAATAATGACAAGAACATTTGATGAAGAAGCAAAACGATGGTTATGCTGTCAAGATGATGTAATTGACTATAACATCCAACCACCAGGGTATTCTTCAGTTGAAATGATGAGATATTCGATTAAAGAACTGGATTCTTTCAAAGTAATAATGGACGAAGAAATAATAGGGGGAATTATAGTTACGATTTCTGGTAAATCATACGGTAGAATTGATCGTATTTTTGTAGATCCTAAATATCAAGGAAGAGGAATAGGGTCGCAAGTTATTAATTTAATAGAAGAGAAATTCAAAAGTATAAGGATTTGGGATCTTGAAACATCTAGTAGACAAATTAATAATCATCATTTTTATAAAAAAATGGGTTATGAAATAATTTTTAAATCTGAAGATGAGTATTGTTATGTAAAAAGAATAACTGTAGAGCCAGTTGAAGAGAATTTAATTAAAAATGAAGATTTGAAAAATAGCCAATACGAAAACTGTAATCTGGTTAATACAGAATATTATCAAGTAAATTTAAAAAATAGTGCATTTGTTGGTAGTAATATAATGCATATGAATATGAGTAATTGTAATGTAAGTCAATCAAAGTTTAGAAATATAAATTTTAAAAGGTCTTTATTTGCAGATTTAAATCTTTCTGGTGGTAAATTTAATTTGGTGACATTAGGTGGAGTGCAATTCAAAAATACAAGTCTTGGAGATGATAAAGAACCAATTTTATTCGATAAATGTGATTTAGAAGGTAGTACGATAAATAATAGTAATCTAAAGAATATGGAAATAGAAAATTGTGATATAACCGGTATGAAAATAAATGGCATTTCAATTGAAAACCTGCTTGAGTTATATAATAAAGTAAAGGGTTAACCAGCATAAATTGTTCATAAGTTGATAGAAAAACGAATGTTATTCTAAAATAATTATGTAAAAATAACATAAAGAAATGAAGTTAAGAAGGGGTTTTATGTAGGGAGCTAGAGAATATATATGTATTGTTATGAATATGGAGGGAAGAAATTATGGGGATCAAAGTAAGAGCGGTAGAAATACAAGATGCTAGAGCCATTCATCGTATATGCATACAAGATAACGTTTTACCTTATATGGTTTTCTTACCTAGCATGCGTGTAGATGCGATGGAAAATAGAATTCGAAATTTAGCACCAAATCAATTTGAATTTGTTGCGGAGTATGATGGAGAAGTTGTTGGATTTGTTGGATTAACCCAAAACCCAGGACGTAGATCTCATTCGGGTGATTTATTTATAGGGGTAGATAGTGAATTTCATAATAAAGGCATTGGGAAAGCACTTCTTACAAAAATGCTTGATTTAGCTGATAATTGGTTAATGTTAGAGAGAGTGGAATTAGGTGTTTTAGAAACGAATCCTAATGCGAAATCTCTATATGAAAAATTCGGATTTGTAGAAGAGGGAGTAAAGATAGGGAATTTGAAGGCCCACGGAAAGTTTATTAATGAAATTATGATGAGTCGTTTTAGACCAGATGGTTTAATTGTACATAATAAATAAAATTGTAAATTAAGACTGTTGCTTTAACATAAAAAGTATGGTTAATATTTGCCATGCTTTTTTTGCTATTAGAAGAACGAATAATTAATAATGGTTGATATGTTAGGAATCATTTTAGTTTGAAATGCATATTACTTAATAGTATTTATTTCTGTGAACAGGAAGAATGAAATAGAAATTTTATACTCAATTCTGTAATTATGACTCAGACAACTACAGTGCTAGATGGAACATGCATCAGATATATGCATGGGTATAAATTATTACACCTTGAACAATGCACTACATTACATAAGTACATTTAAATTATATATATTTCTATACATAGCATATTAATGCATTCAAGGAATAAGGAGTGATTGGATTGTCGACAGAGCAACCTATTCCTGGACATTTTGTAATGGATGAACAGCGTGCTATGCTGTTGCCGCCAGAATTAAAAGCGGCTCCATCTGAATCCTTAACTGAACAATTATTTATTGAACGATCTTTAACAGAAAATAGATTTTGGTTACGTATAATGAAAGAGCATGCATTGTTTCTTGGTGAAGGATTTAATCGAAATGATAAAAATTTAATTCAGCAGGTAGACCAATTTTATAATCTGTTTGATCGACATTTGCAAAAAGCGTTTACGATTCCGCAAACAGTTCAAGCGGTTAGGCAATTAAATGAAGAAAGTATTCAACTCGTATATGCTTTTCGTAATTATAAAAGAAATTTACTCATTTTAATTATTAATTGTAAGGTGAAAGGTTTTAATTTTCCGCTTTTAGTAGATCACATTGCAAGAGAAGCAGAATATTTTATGCGAACACTTCAAAAGTTTAACGAAGGGAAAATGGACCCTATTCAAGATGCGATCATTAGTGAGAATGTATTTTGGTTGCGCATTATGATGGAGCATTCCCGTTTTATTGCTTCATTATTGGATCAATCGGAGAGAAACCTAGTTCATAAAGCATTGAAGTTCGGAGATGATTTTGAGGTGTTATTAAACCAAGCTAGAGATGTTGAATCTATGCTATACAAAAAAGAACCGACCTATCCAATTATTGGTAAAATGAATAAAGATAGCGAAAATGCGACAGTGGAGTTAAGGAATTTCAAAAAAGCAGGATTAGAACTAATTCAAACGTGCCAAATTCGAAATGTTATCAACCCTCTGTTGGCTGATCACGTTACAAGAGAAGCAGAACATTTCCTGTTTATGATTCATGTTTTAGAACAAAGATTGAAACAAAAACAGATGGATCAATCTACACAGCAATAAAAAGCATGACAAATCAATGTCATGCTTTTTTATTTGTTAGTTGTGATTAGGCAGTTTTGGTTGTAATAAAAATAATGCTAATCCAATGAAAATAATTGAAATTCCCAGTGATTGTTGTAAAGAAATAGTCTCTTCTAATATAAAGTACGCTAGTATACAAGTTCCAATCGTTTCTCCTAAAATACTCATAGAAATAACAGTAGTGCTCATCCATTTTAGTAACCAATTGAATATAGTCTGACCTAAAATCGTAGCAATGAAAGCTAAGCCAATAAAGCAAACCCAAGTTTGTGTAGAGTAATGGATGAAAGATTCGTTTTGCATGTAGGCAAATAAACCAAGAAAACAGGCGCTACTTCCATAACTAATTACGGAATACGGAATAAGTGATAAATCTTTACGAACATGTTGGCTAATGAAAAAGTAAGCTGTAATAATTCCGGCCGCAATAAACGCTAAAATGTCCCCGTATAAAGCTTCTCCACTAATTTGGAAGTCTTGCCATCCGATGACGATACTTCCTGAAATAGCGATGAGGCAACCAATAATCGCTCCTTTCGTAAATCTCTCTTTAAATAGAAAGTAACCGCCAATCATTGAAAATAAAGGTTGTAACGTTACGATAACTGTAGAACTTGCTACAGAAGTATATTGTAATGATTCAAACCAAAGTACATAATGTGCAGCTAAAAAGAGCCCAGATATGAATCCGAATACCCATTGTCTTCTTGTTACTGATTTTAGCTCGCTTCGATTATTTTTATTAAAAAGTAAAAAGGGTAACAGAATTAGTGCAGCAAAGAATAATCGATAAAAAGCAATGATAGCTGCAGGAGCATCTGCTAATTTTACAAAAATCGCTGAAGTTGATAGGGCAAATACGCCGAAAAATAAGATGCAATATGAAAGAATAGGTGATTTCACAGTTTGTGCCTCCGATACAATGTTTATTATAATAAACTTAATACGATATAATGTACAAAGGTAAGTATATAAGTCCTTAAGGCGATAGGAAAGGATTATTTGCCTTTGTTTACTATGTCAGCACAAAGACAACGAAATGTGCAATATGATGGACGAAAGGAAGTTTTTACTATGATCCATGATAGAATCGGACAAACGGTATTAAGTTATCGTAAGAAAAATAATATGACAATTCGGGAATTTGCTGATTATGCAGGGATTAGTACTTCACTAATTAGTCAAATTGAACGAGGATATGCGAATCCTTCTTTAAGTGTATTGGAATTAATTGCAAAAGCATTAAATGTACCACTATTTACACTTTTTATTAATGAAATCGATACAGATTCACTCATTTCTAAGAAAAAAGATCGAAAAAAAGTATATCGGGAGAACAATGATCACATTGTATATGATGTATTAACACCGGATTTTATGAAAGCACGTATTGAAATGTTAATGATGGATTTAAATAAACAAGCAAGAACAACGGAAAGTCATTATTCACATGAAGATAAGGAAGAAATTGCTGTTGTTATGAAAGGAGAAGTGTATGTGGAATTAGAAGGAAAAGAATATTTTTTAGAAGAAGGTGACGTTGTACGTATACCGCCAAACGTGAAGCATCGGTTTTTAAATAAAAGTGATGAATCCAATCATATTTTATTTGTATTGACGCCATCTTTAGGATGAGTATAAATTGATTTTTATTACGGGGGATAGATAGATGGAAAATAAAACTGTTTTAAAAAATGGCCTTTCAATTATTTCACAATGTAAAAAACAAACAAATGATATTTGGCATGCACATTTCGGAGCAGCTGCAATTGCTAGTTATTTCTTTATGAAAGATAATAATCCGGAAGAAGAAGTGACTCGTAGTATGTATTCCCAAACAAAAATGATGCTGAACAAGCAAAACTTAGGTGAAGTCATCGATAGTAAAGAAGAAATTGATTTTCAAAGTGCTGAAAAAATGATTATAAAATCATTGGAACATACAATTGATGAACTTCATTGGGGGGGGCATAATGTCATTTATGCTGCATTAAGTTTATTAGCTATGAAAGAGTTACAAAAATGGGGTAGTAATCAAGAGATTGAAGGGATTACTAATCTTATATTATCGTTTCAAAAAACAATTCCAGGTAGATCGTGGATTGGTTTTACGACGAAGGAAGTAAAACAATTAAATATAAATGACGTGATAGAAAGTGAATTAAGAAATCCGAAACAAGTATCCAAGTTTATTTTAAAGGAGCTCTCGCAATTTAAAATTATTTATAGAGCGGAATCGCATCATGATTTAATTGGTCATTTACTTACTTTTTCTCATGCAATTAATATTATGTATGACTTAGGGCATAGGGATATATTCCATCGCGGGATACGTCCACTGTTAAAACTAGTATTCGTGTTACGTGCCAGTCAAAATCTTACGTCGAATAGTGAAATAAACTTGCACTCACCTATAGATCGTTTACCTTTAATTGAATCTAAACGTGCTAATGCATTGCCAACAGAAAATCAATTTTGGCTAAAAGATTATAGTGTATTTGATTGGGATTTCGGGCATGTCTTTAAATTCTCATATAGTTATTTTGATCATATAAAGAGAGCTCCAATATATAAAAATATAACATTAGAGAAATTCCGATTTATTATTAATACATAATGGAGTCTAATGATCTGTATAAAGGGCTAAATTAAAAATTTCTTTGTTGAAAATATATTATTTTGAAATTTGTAAGATTTTACATGCGTATTTTACTTTTACTAATTATGTAAGTAGGCTATACTAAAATACATACATTTTATTATTGGAGAGAAATAAAACGACATGGAATTAGTGAAATTAGAGAAAGTAATAGAAATTAAAAAAGAAGAGCTTTTATATTTAGTATCGGATTATGGAATTCAACATGAAAAAGTACTGGCATTAAGCCAAGAAATAGACAAATTGATTAATTACTTTATGTTTTTGAAATAGAAAGAACTATGACGTGATTTGAAAATGTTATAGTTCTTTTTTATTTGGAAATTCAGATGTATATTCTATATACTAATAATTAATAGAATATTCCGTTTTAAAGGAGGGGCATATATGATTTTACATACTTACATTTCAGGCGAAGGGGAACCAATTGTGCTTTTACATTCTGGTGGTATGACAGGTTTAGAAGAATTTGATGAGCAGGTAGCATTTTTTCGAGAAAAAAATTATCAAGTCATTCGTCCGGATTTAAGAGGACATGGAAGATCAGGGGGGACATTGGATAATTATTTCCTACGTTCTGTAAAGGATTTACATGATACGTTAGTGCATTTGCAAATTGATAGATGTCATATAGCTGGTGTTTCCCTAGGAGGATTAGTCGCTTTTTTATTTACAAAAAAATATCCAGATAAAGTGAGAACATTAACTTTTTCTGGTATCTTTCCGCTTAAGGGAGAAAATTGGGAGGAGTCTCAGGAGTATGAAGCAAATTGCCATCAGCAATTGATGGAAAATGTAGAAGTTGTAACTTATATGAATCAAATTCATGAAAAAAGTGATTGGAAAGCATTGCTTGAATCGTGGCAAGTTAAAGATTGGTACCCATTCGATGAAACTGGTGATGTAGCTAATCTTCAAGTACCTACACTTTGTATTGCAGGGGGAGATTCGGAAGATGAAGTTACAGCTGCTACAACCTTCAAACAATTAAATGACAATATTCATATTGCTGTTATTCCGTTTGCTGGTCATTTAGTGCACAATGATCAACCGGAAATATATTCGAATATATTGTCTAATTTCTTACAGAATGCACAAGCTGCTAGTCGAATATAAGGACTTTTGGGTATAATAATAAAGGAATTATTAATTGTATCGGTTAGGAGCGCAGCACATATGAAAACAGTTGTTGTTATCGGTGGAGGTATAACAGGACTTTCTACTATGTTTTATTTAGAAAAATTAAAAAAGGATAATAATATTGATTTAAATTTAATCCTTGTAGAAAAAGAAGAGTACTTAGGTGGTAAAATCCATAGCATAGAAGAAAAGGATTTTATTATGGAGTCAGGAGCAGATTCTATCGTTGCTCGTAATGAACATGTTTTACCGCTTGTAAAAGATTTAAATTTAGAAGAAGAAATGGTATATAACGAAACGGGTATTTCTTACATATATTCTGATAATACTTTACATCCAATTCCTTCTGACACTATATTTGGCATACCGATGAGTGTCGAGTCGTTGTTTAGCAGTACGCTAGTATCAACGAAAGGGAAAATTGTTGCTTTAAAAGATTTCATAACGAAAAATAAAGAGTTTACAAAAGATACTTCGCTTGCTCTATTTTTAGAAAGCTTTTTAGGGAAAGAGTTAGTAGAAAAACAAATTGCTCCGGTGCTTTCAGGTGTATATTCCGGTAAATTAAATGAGCTTACTATGGCATCGACATTACCGTATTTACTGGATTATAAAAATAAATATGGAAGTATTATTAAAGGTTTTGAAGAGAATAAAAAACAGTTTCAATCAGCAGGAAACAAAAAGTTCGTATCATTTAAAGGTGGACTATCTACGATTATTGACTGTTTAGAAGAAGTGCTGACTGAGACAGTAGTTAAGAAAGGTGCTATAACGACAGCTGTAAAGAAACAAGGTGATCGCTATGAAATTTCCTTTGCAAATCATGAATCAATTCAAGCAGATTATGTTGTTTTAGCAGCTCCGCATGATATCGCACAAACTTTATTACAGTCTAATGAGTTAAACGAGCAGTTCCATACATTTAAAAACTCATCTCTTATAAGTATTTACTTAGGATTTGACATATTAGATGAACAATTACCGGCGGATGGCACAGGATTTATCGTAACGGAGAATAGTGATTTACAGTGTGATGCTTGTACATGGACAAGCCGAAAGTGGAAACATACATCTGGAAACCAAGAGCTATTAGTAAGAATGTTTTATAAGAGTACCAATCCGGTATATGAAACGATTAAAAATTATAGTGAAGAAGAATTAGTACGAGTCGCTTTATATGATATTGAAAAGAGTCTCGGAATTAAAGGTGAACCAGAAGTAGTTGAAGTTACAAATTGGAAAGACTTAATGCCGAAATATCATTTAAAACATAATCAAGCAGTTCAAACATTACAAGAAAAAATGACGGATCTTTATCCAAATGTATACTTAGCTGGTGCTTCCTATTACGGTGTGGGAATTGGTGCATGCATTGGAAATGGAAAGAACACTGCAAATGAAATAATGGCAACATTAAAGGAACCTTCAAAATAGAATACATATATAAATAAAATGTCCCTCCAGTATACTGGAGGGACATTTTATTTATTTCACTTGAATAGAAATTTTTTTATTAGTTGTATTATTCTCAGTAATCGTTAATGTTATATTTCCGGACTCTTTAAATGAATAGGATGAGAGTTGATAAAGTTCTTTTATACCGTGTTTCTCTTTCAATGTATTGGCAGGAAGTAATGTTATGTTCGGTTTCCATGATTCCTGTTTACCTGAAGGATAATTTACTATTATTTCTGGATTATTTAATTGCATTGGTTTCCAAGAGGCAAAATATAGTTCAACTTCTATATCTTTTTTTAGTAATTCTTCTGAGAAATATCCAAGCTCCCCAACATTACCGAAAACAGTAAAGTTATGATTTTGTAACGTGATATCTAAATGTTTAGGTTGATATGTTGCTGCGTGGTAGATTCCATAGGAAAGTGAAAGAGTGGCGGCGATTAAAATGCTAATTGAAAATGTCTTAAAGCTATTACCTTTAAAACTAGTCATCATGAATGAGTTTGGTGCGAACTTTTTTGCAAATAAAAATATGAGTAATATGAGTAAGAGGGATAAACCGATGAATATATACATAGAAAATATACACCTCCATAACAAACTATATTTTAACTATATTTTACCATAAATGTATGGGATAGGTTGTTATTTTAGAAGGGAAAAGTGAGTATGGAGTCGAAATTATAATACATATTATTACGAGCAGAGTGATGAAAATAAAACAATTAATTTTTGAAAATAGATAATAAAGAGATGGTCATAGTATTTTGATCATCTCTTTATTTTTTCTAATCATATAAAAGCAAGAAGGGTTACTCTTAGTTCGTATGGAATTAAGAGGATAAGCTTCTCTTGAAATATTTGATTAATGGGACATTAAGGACTTTCCTAATTTAAAATATTTTTTCTGCTATAATGAATGAGTAGAAAGAAAGGAATGATTCTATGGCATTTCCTATATTAGAAACTGAACGTTTGCGTTTAGTTGAAATAGAACAATCTTATTGTCAAAAAATATATGAAATCTTTTCATTGGATGAGGTAACATGTTATTACGGTATGAATTCTTTTACGGAGTTTGGACAAGCTTCACGTATGATTGAATCTTTTTCAAAAAATTATTTCGAGAAAAAGGCGATACGATGGGGGATTGTATTAAAAGAAACAAATACTTTAGTAGGTACAATTGGATTAAATAATTTACAACTATGGAGTAAACGATCTGAAATTGGATATGACTTACATCCTCGTTATTGGGGGAATGGTTATGCGTCAGAAGCGGCCGGGGAAATTATTCATTATGGATTTCAAGATTTAGGTTTATTTAGAATTGGAGCTATTACATACCCTGAAAATGTTACTTCTTGTAAAATGTTATCTAAAATAGGCTTTCATAAAGAAGGGTTATTACGTGGATATATTCATCAAGGAAATAAGCAACATGATGCACTACTGTACTCTATAGTTCGAACCGATGTAGAAGATATAAATTTATAATAAAAAACCCCTCTTATAAAAGAGGGGTTAAGTAAAAATTAACCTAATTTAGGTAATAAACGTTCTCCGCTTTTCATGCTACTTTTACATAAAGGGCATTTAGGCTCTTCTTCAAATGAAAAGTTCTTTCTCATCCATCCTAAACAATCCTCTGCTTCACATTCCCAGACAGGGGTTTGTTCTGGTGGTACTTCTGCTACATCGTTCTTTCGATTGCGATACATATAACCACTCCTTTTATGTAAAAAATTTTAGTTATATATTAAAAAGGTTGTTAACCGAGCTGGTAACAACCTTTTTATTGTTTGAATTATAGCTTTACAACGTTTTTAGCTTGAGGTCCACGGTTACCGTCTTCAACTTCGAAGCTAACTTCTTGACCTTCGTCAAGAGATTTGAAGCCGTCGCCAGTGATAGCTGAGAAGTGAACGAATACGTCGTTACCGTCTGCAACTTCGATGAAACCGAAACCTTTTTCGCTGTTAAACCATTTTACTTTACCTGTTAATGTCATGGTAATGCCTCCTAAAATTTAAAAAGATTACAATATGATCGGCCTTATTTGAATGAAAAATAAAAGTTCACATATTATCAAAAACCAATAAGGCGTACAAAATGTTCCTGATTGATACTTGATAATATGCAAAGAAAATATAGTGTTAAATTGACCTTAATTACTATCTTACAACAAATGGTGGGAAATAGCAAGTGATGGTAATACCAGTGAATAATCTTGGTGATAATAGTAAGACGCACAAAGTCATCTCTTTTATTTATATATTATTCCTAATTCGGGTTTATGCTAAACTGAGAACATTTTTATTGAAAATTTGCATTAGAGAAATGATATATATTATTTATATATATATTTGTTATGGAGGTGAGAATATTGCAATTTACTCAATTTAAAATAATTGAAGCAGCCAAAGAGGGAAGAAGAAAAGTTCATCCGGTATTCGCTGTTATACTTGCAATTGTATTTTTAACTTTAGGTGAATTGTTCATGTTATTTATGCTTTTTTTACCGAAAGCAGAAACACTTTTAATGAAGGCAATTTATAGTGATATAGAGATGATCTTGACGTTTGGTGGAGCTATATTTTTTGTGTTTTTATGGATTAGATTTGTAGAGAAAAGATCGATTTCATCCATTGGGTTTTGGAGAAATCAGTGGATAAGAAAATATTTGAAAGGCGCATTAATAGGTTTTGTTTTCATTTCAATACCAGTCATGCTCCTTTTATTAACAAGTAATGTACAACTACAAATGCAACAAATCACACCAACCGCTATACTTGGAATTGCGGGATCTTTAGTTGCTTTTTTAATACAAGGTGCAACAGAAGAGATTGTTGTTCGAGGATGGCTATTTCCAGTCCTTTCAATAAGAAGCCGTATATGGATCGGGATTGTTGTTACTTCTTTTTTATTTGGTTTTCTTCATTTACTAAATCCAGGTATTACAATTCTTTCAATATCGAATATAATATTAGTTGGTGTATTTGCAGCTTTTTACGTTTTGAAAGACAGTAGTCTTTGGGGGATATGCGCATGGCATTCCATTTGGAATTGGGCACAATATAACGTATTCGGATTTGCAGTTAGTGGAATGGCAATGTATTCTACACCACTTTTTAAACCTGTAACAAAAGGATCGGAATTCCTTCATGGAGGCTCGTTCGGAATCGAGGGTAGTATCATCACAACAATCATGCTTTCTATCGCTTCCATTGTTTTATGGAGACAGTTATGGGGGAGAAAAGCGAAACAACGAGATCTAAGTTAATGAAAGTGGGAGAAACTATGGGGATTATAGCGTTTGAGGGAGCGAGCGCGGTTGGTAAGAGCAGCACGTGTCGTGAGTTAGAAAAAAATTATGGTGCGTACATTATACCTGAAGTGAATGTTTTATTTGAAAGACCCAAAAACGAACATAGAACATGGTATTTTGAAAAGCAAGTAGAGCGCTGGAAAATAGCAGTGCAGAAGTCAGAGCAATATGAATTAGTAATACTTGATGGCGATATTTATCAGCCACTTAGTTATAATTGGTGTTTCCATTTTGATATATTTAATCAGCCATTATCTTTAATAGAAAACTTTTATAAAGAAAAGCTGATAAATAGGGAAATTGGATTTCCTGATCAATATTTCTATTTATATACGAATGATGAAGAGCTTAGAAAACGGAAAGAATCTGACGAGACGAAAAAAAGAAGAAACTTTGAAAAACATTTACATATATCAAAATTGTTTAAACGTTATTATGAAAATTTAAATACCGTTACAGATGGGTATTGCAAAATGATTGACGCGAAAAATGTAAAATCGAATGAATTAGAAATTGTAAACAGTTTGAACAGTTTAAATGTGTGTGAAAAGAGCCGTTTTGATGTTTCACGGTTAGATGCTATTACGAAGTGGTTAAAAGAACATCGTGCATAAAAAACAACGAGTGCCGTATAAGGTACTCGTTGTTTTTTTATGTATTATATATTGAATTTAAAATTTGTAAGTTTGCTTTTTCATTTTTTTGAAAAGCATTTGTATATTTAGCTAGAAAGAGTTGAGAAGGATAAACCGGTAGTTGACCACAAATATCGATACCATAGACATCTTTATTCCTAATAAGAGAATGAAAACATTTTAATAGTGTAGAGAGTTTCATCTGTCTTTGATCCCAATTTGTAATAGTTACTTTTGAATCTAACATATCTTTATCAATGCTTACATATATAGTTTCTGTATGAATATACGGAAGTATTGTATATGCAGATGCTTCATGAGACGTATCTATTGGGAACACTTCTACGCATGAATAATCAGTAGAATGAATGCTTAAAGAAGAAGGGCCGATAATAATTACCTTCTTTAATTTCGGGTTTTTTTGAAGAGCGAATGATACCCATGACCCACAAGAAATAAGAGTTTGTTCATTTTCTTCTTTTAAGTTCATGTCTGTGTGATGATCAAATAAAATAAGGCTAAACGGTTCATCTATTTCTTTTAGTAGTAAATAAGATACATAATGATAATTTCCAGAACCGATAAAAGTGATTCCTTTTTGCTTTCTACGATATAACTCCTGTTTTATATGCATTAAAGAAGCAGACTCGCAATACAGGTTTGAGTGCTCTAAATGACTAAAATCAATATCTTCATGTGAATAAGAATGGAGTTTATTTTGTAATAAATACGTATTATCAAAGTTTAAAAAAGTTAAATCGCTATACAATAAACTCATATATATTCATCTCCTTTAAATTTAGGCTAGCATATATTTTTATTAATTTAAAACGAAATGCTTAGAGGTAGATTTGTATTTAAAAAAAGACGGGGTGTTTTGACAGAATAATCTTTCAATTACCATTGGAAAGAAATATAATATAAGGAAATATACATATGTTTCAGGAAATAGAAAATACGAAATGGGATATGTGGGAGGAAATAAGCAAGATGAAAACATTATTTAAAATAATAGGAATTATAGCTGGTATGGCGGTTATCGGAGTAGGTGTAACATATGGTATGCTGTATTATCTGAATAATAGTAAACCAGCTGCGAAAAAGGAATCACCAGCTGCTCCAGCAGCAGAAGTACTAGCTGATAGTAATGTAAAAGCTGAAGATGCAAAGCTTTTAGAAAATGGCAATCATTCATTACCAAATAGCGGCTTTAATAAAAATTTCAAGTGGACAGATGAGAACATACAGACAGCATTACATGAAATGGCACATCAAAAAACGAAAGCTGATCAAAAGTGGGGTTATATTTTTATCACACAAGAACGTATTGAAAGTTTACTTGATATTGTAAAGAGTAATGATCTAGTACAAGGAAATACATATGCAGACATTTTAGAGAGATGGAAACAAGGGAAATATGAAAAGATGGACGCGGATCACAATAAGATTTGGAAATTACAAAGTGGGAATTTAGGCGAAGGAAAAGGAGTAATGTCTGAAGCGGAACAAAAAGAGTTAATTAATCAATTGTTTATGCAAAAAGGTACATATTCAGGTAGTAAATTAATTGCAGGTGGGGGACAGACTAATAAATAAGATAATATCGGAAGAGAGTAATTGCTTTTTGGCAGTTACTCTTTTTTATGTGCACTTTTTATTCTTTCTCTAGTAAGGAAAGAAACGATTGTAAAATCGGTGAAATCCATCTAGATTTATGATAGATTACATGGCTTTGAATAACTGCTGGCGTTTCGATAGGCTGAAAACAGAGTTGCTCATTTTCGCAACTTTCTTTTACAACGATGTAAGGAAGAATCGAAATTCCTAACTCACACATGACAGATTGTTTAATGACTTCAACGTTGGAAGTTTCAAATGTTTTAGCGGGTATATTCCCGCTTTGCCATAAAAAACGATCTACCATCGGTCTATAGCCACAGCTTTGTTCTGTAAAGATAAACTGGGTATCGTTTAGTAAACAAAATGGATTAGAGTGCGTTGAGTAATGTGTAGGTAAAATCCATCCAAATGCTTCATTACAAAAAGTATGTGTAATAAAATCATTATGTTCCATACTTTCCCCAATTATGAAAATAACATCTGTTTCTCCTTCACGTAGCTTATTCATTGCTTGTTCGTTTGTATTTGTTTCCAGTACGATATTTACTTTCGGATTTTCCTGTTTGTAAGTACGTAATAATTGTGGTAATCGGTACACTGCTAATGATTCGTTAGATGTAATACTTAATGTTCCCTCTAAATTATCACTATTTTGAGGGATTTCTTGTGCTTTTTCATAAATAGCAAGTAACTCTAGAGCATAAGGATGAAATTGATGACCTGCTTTTGTAAGAAGTATTTTTTTCCCTAATCGATCAAAAAGAGGGAGGTGTAAATCGTTTTCTAATGCTTTCATATGCGCTGTTACAGTAGATTGCGCATAACCTAACGCATGAGCAGCTTTAGAAAAACTACCATACTTAACAATGGCGCAAAATGTTTTAACATGTCTCATTTCCATAAGCGATCCCTCTTTTATTATCATGATTTGTGAAT
This sequence comes from Bacillus sp. CH140a_4T, assembly GCF_008923725.1. Taxonomy (GTDB): domain Bacteria; phylum Bacillota; class Bacilli; order Bacillales; family Bacillaceae_G; genus Bacillus_A. The sequence continues at coordinate 211,012 of NZ_WBPF01000021.1, read as the reverse complement.
GATTATATCATGTATTTCAATTTTCCAAATGATTAAATTCTTTATAAAATGAAATTGTAGCAATATTCATTTAAGTGGTATTGGAGGAGAAAAGATGATTGAAAAGGGCTATCATGTAGCTGTAGTGGGGGCTACAGGTGCAGTAGGACAGAAAATTATTGAACTGTTAGAGAAAGAAACTACATTTAATATAGTTGAAGTTACATTACTTTCGTCAAAAAGGTCCGCTGGTAAGGTAGTGCAGTTTCAAGGACGAGAGATAGTAATACAAGAGGCAAAAACAACTAGCTTTGAAGGTGTAGATATTGCCTTTTTTAGTGCTGGAGGAGAAGTGTCTAGACAATTTGTTAATTACGCAGTCTCTAGTGGCGCCATCGTAATTGACAACACAAGTGAGTACCGAATGGCACATGGTGTACCACTTGTTGTTCCAGAAGTAAATGCGCACACTTTAAAGGATCATAAAGGTATCATAGCGGTTCCAAATTGTTCAGCATTACAGATGGTAACAGCTCTTCAGCCGATTCGAAAATCATTTGGTTTAGAACGAATTATCGTTTCCACATACCAAGCTGTATCAGGATCAGGAATTCATGCGATTCATGAATTAAAGGAACAGACAAAGTCAATGCTTGCAGGGGAAGAGGTTAAGAGTAATATACTGCCCGCGAAAAAAGATAAAAAACACTATCCAATTGCATTTAATGTATTGCCTCAAGTAGATCTATTTACAGAGAATGATTTTACATTTGAAGAAGTAAAAATGATTCAAGAAACGAAGAAAATTTTGGAGGACCAAAACTTGAAAATGGCAGCTACTTGTGTGCGTGTTCCAGTTGTTTCAGGGCATTCAGAATCGGTTTATATTGAACTTGAAAAAGAAGCGACCGTTGCAGAAATAAGAGAAGTATTGCTGGATGCACCAGGTGTTATATTGCAAGATAACCCTAGTGAACAGCTGTATCCAATGCCATTATATGCAGAAGGGAAAATAGACACATTTGTCGGGAGAATTAGAAAAGATCCTGATACGCCAAAAGGGTTCCATCTTTGGATTGTTTCCGATAATTTATTAAAAGGGGCTGCTTGGAACTCAGTTCAAATTGCAGAAACGTTGGTGGAGGAAGGGATTATTTAGTATAGAATTACACAAAAATAAGAACTAGGAAACTCTAGTTTCCTAGTTCTTATTTTTGTGAGAATTTAATATAAATTAGTTTTTATAGAGTTTTTATAAATATCTACTTTATTCGCGGAAAATATTAATGTTTTATGTTCTTTATTAATAGTAAGATTTATATGAATTGTTACAGGTAGTTCGAGCTTTTTTACTACATCTTCTATAGCAACATACTCATCATCTGTTTCGTTATAGTAAACAACAGATCTAATTAATACCTCTTCATTTTCTATATCAATTTCGCACATCATAGGGAATTTTTCATCATTATGTAAGAGTAATTCGCCTAGTACTATTGAACCGTTTAACTCTTCTGTAAAGTTAGTTGTTGTCCCTGGTTTCACCCATGTTTCATCATACTCTTCGTTTTCTTCTTCATCGATTGTCCATTCCCATATTGGGTTTTGTTTCAAATCCTCAATCGTTAATTCATCAATTGGTTTGCAATTACTCATAAAAATGTTCTCCTTTTGTACCGTAAAATAAGTTATTATCACAATAATTAGTTGATTACTTATAAATGGATTCAATATAGAATTTTGCTCATTTAATATTAAACTACTTTATTTTGAAATAAAGCTATTACGGTAATATTAACAAGTGTCTAGTTTTCTATCAAATAATTATTAGAAGAGAATTTTAAATGGGATGGTATTAAGGGGGAGAGTAAAAAACATCAAGAATGAATAAAATTCATTTGGTATGATATGGATATAATCAATGCGAGGGGGAAAAGTGATGTATGAAGTAAAGGGGTATTTTTCATCATTAAAAGGAAGTCATTATGATATTGGAAAGCAACAAGGGGAGTTTGTGAAAAATCATCCGTATCTTATTCCACAGTTTATACAACAAGAACATTTAGTATCAGATAACTATTGGTCAGAATGTAGAAATATATTAAATCAATATTGTCCTGGAATTAATGAAGAAATTGAAGGTTTTTGTGAAGTGTTGAAAATTCCTTCTAAACATATGATGTATTATTATCAAACATTATTAAAAGCAGGATGTAGTCATGGTGTGGTATTGCCTAAAAAGACAGATTCACAGCACACATATATATTAAGAAATTATGATTTGTCACCAGAAATAGATGATATGCGTTTTTGCTCGACACATGCTGAAGGCACGTATGCCCATAGTGGATTTTCTACTTTTTATTTTGGTCGAACTGAAGGTGTTAATGAGCATGGGTTAGCTGTTACATTTTCAGCATGTGGTCAACCAGTAGGAAATATTGCAGGTTTACGAAAGCCAGTGTTAAGTGGTTTACAATGTTTTACGGTAATTCGAGTATTGTTGGAGAAATGTAAAAATGTGCAGGAGGCGAAATCACTTATAGTTGAAATGCCAATTGCAAGCAATATTAATCTAATTGTAGCGGATCCTTTAGACGCAGCAAGAATTGAAATATTTGATGGGTATAAATCCATAACCACAATCGATGAGGAAAACCAAGATTTTATCGTATCAACAAACCATGCGATCAGTTTACCTATTCAAAAATTGAATAATAGAAGATTAGAACAATCTACAAACAGATATCACACATTGTATGATCATTTAAATCGAAATGAACAAGTGAGTCTGGAATCTTTAAAAGGATTAGTAGAAAAAGAGTATCCTACTGGGCTGACAGTACATAATTATGAAGAATGGTTTGGAACTTTGCATTCTGTCTTATTTGATTTACATAATCGTACAATGAATATTTGTTTCGGCTCTCCACTATTAAACGCCTGGTACTCATTGAAAGTTGGAGAAAGTCTTCCGTTTTCTGAGGTGAATGTGAACTTTAAAAATAAAAAGTATGCTGATTTTTGGAGAGAAGAGCGTTATTAATTGATTCCAAAAGATTGAATAAGATAAGATGGTAATAACAAGGTGTAAATATGGGGGGGATTACCATTGTTTAAAGTTGTGTTACCAATTGTTTTTATCCTATTAGTTGTCGTTTCAATGTATATTACTTATGAAAAAAGAAAAAAAGCAGGGGTAAAAGGATTGAAGAGTGCATTAACTTCCATTTGTTTTTTTACACTAGCAATCTTACATTTGCTTGCATATTGGTTTAACTTTGGCGGTATTTATATTTGGTTCATTTCAATCGTTTTATTGCTCGTGGGAGCATATTTTACGAAATATATTCCAATATCTAAAAAGGTACATTGAAATTTATGTGAATTTTCATATTATGTTTTTTGTTTTAAAAAGAGATTATTCTACTAAGTCGTTGTAAAACGGTTTCATAGGATAATCTCTTTTGCTCGTTTAACTTTGTAAAGAACGCACCGTTCTTTTTAGTTGCTCAATAAATTCTCGAGTTGCAGCACACATATATTTATCTTTTCTGTAAATAAGTCCTATTTCAATTGTTGGAGTAGGATTTTCTATTTTAATAGCTTGAATGTTATTATTTTGTAAAAAGTCTATATACGGTTTTGGTAACACTGTAATTCCCATCCCCATTGAAACCATTTGGATTAAAGATTCCATCGTACTAATTTCTAAAATTGGTTTTGGTTTAAAGTTAAATTTTTGACAATGAGATGTAATTAGTTCGGTTAAAAAGAAATTTTTAGGTAAAAGAATTAAAGGGTAGTTTTGTAATTCAGCAATTGCTACATGATCACGTTCACCTAATCGATGACCATTTGGTACGACTAATGTAAGTTCACTTTCGTATAGAGGGATAGAAATAATCTCTTTATCTTGTACAGGAAGAAATATAATACCAATATCTAGTTCGTTTTGTAATAGTTTTTCACGAATATCGCCTGTACGAAGTCCTAATACAGAAAGCTCTATATTGGGATATAAATGATTGAAATTTAAAATAGCTGGTGGTAGTAAATAATTTACGACGGTTAACAATGATCCTATTGTTAAGGAACCTTGCTGTAATCCGTTTAAGTCTTGAATAGCGGAACGAGCTTGTTCAACTTCATGAAAAATGGTTTTACTATGTAATAATAAAATCCTTCCTGCGTCAGTTAAAGATATTTTTTTACCAATGCGATCGAAAAGCGGCATTCCTACTTCATGTTCTAATGCACGTATTTGCTGACTTAGTGAAGGCTGTGAAATATTTAATTTTTCAGCTGCTTTTGTGAAATGCAATTCTTTTGAAACAGCTAAAAAATATTCAAGTTGTCGTAATTCGATTGGGATCACCTCAAGTTTAATGATAGGTTATACCTATCATTATTATATAAATAATTGGATTGAACAATGAATTTTCGGGTTTTATAATCATCTTTATATAACAGAGATAGTTGTGAAAATAAATCGAGTGAGAAAATTCATGTAACACCTTTAAAGGAGGAAGTAGATTGGTTAATGAATATAAATTATTATCTTTAAATATTGGGTTACCAAAAGAGGTTACATACGGCGGAAAGGTAATTCATACAGGTATAAATAAGAAGCAAGTAAGGGAACCGGTGTTTTTATCATTTTTAAAATTTAATGGAGATGGGCAAGCGGACTTAGTTCATCATGGCGGAGTAGATAAAGCAGTTTGTGTGTATTCGGGAGAACATTATAGATACTGGGAAAAAGAGTTGAGTCAAGATCTTGTATATGGAGCATTCGGAGAAAATATAACAATTAGTGCTATGTGTGAAGAGGATGTTTGTATTGGTGATATATTTCAAATTGGAGAAGCAATTGTACAAATAACACAGCCAAGACAACCTTGTTTTAAATTAGCTAAGAAATACAATATTCCAAAGTTACCACTATATTTTCAAGAAACAGGATATACAGGATTTTATTTTCGCGTATTAAAAGAAGGGTGGGTATCACCTGTTGATACGTTAAAGTTACTAAAATCTGATCCGAAAGATGTTACAGTAGCATTTGCTAACCGTATCATGCATAAGGAAAAACAAAATATGGAAGGGTTAAAAAGGATCTTAGAAGTACATGCACTTTCTACTAGTTGGAGAAATACATTTGAAAAGCGAATGAGAGGAGAAAAAATTAGTACAAAGGAGAGATTAGAAGATAAGGAATAATAAAATATATTATTTATAAATGGTGCATTTCTATTAGTAAAAACGACTTAGAAAGCACTATTTTTAAATAATCAACTCATTAATATTCAAAAATCCTAATATTATTTTATTCGACTTATTTTCGAATAGTCGAAACATAAAATAAATTAGACTTTTTTTTTATATTTTATGATAGTATATTGATTGGTAAGACCTATTACTTTAAGAGCAGGTTCTACAACTATATCTAATTTGATGGAATTAACGTATGGAGGGACAACATGGGGAATGTTGAAAATTTTGAAAAACTTCTTTTAGAAGAACCGGAAAGAGAGCAGTTATTTCCTTTATTTGAAGAAGTGTTTGAGATTACAATTCAAACATTGAATGATTTTTCAGAGAGAGGTTATTGGGATGATACATACAAAGCTTTATCATTTTTACATGACGATAAAGCAATAGCAAATGTTGCGGCATTTTCGCTACCATTGTTAGTAAATGGTGAAAGAATAAATGCAGCGGGAATTCAATCGGTCATGACACACCCTAATTTTCGTAGACAAGGACTCATGACACAATTAATGAGTAAAATGCTAGAAGAAATCGATAAGAAATGTGAATGTATTTTATTGTTTACGGAAATACCTGAACTATATGCATCATTTGGGTTTAAAGTTGTGCAGGAGTATTTGATGACTATTCCATATGATAAAAAGAATAATAATGATTCCTTACTTAGAAAATTAGATTATTATAACGAAGAGAATAGGCAGTTAATACAAGAAACTATCGATAGTAGCCAAAGGCTTTCAAATAAATTTTCAACATCTAACTTCCAATCTTCATTTTATTTAAATATGTATGATGCGAAATGGAATGAGAAACTGTATTATTCAGAGAAACTAGATGCTCTAATTGTGTATGAAGTAAATAATGAGAAGTTGAAATTATTTGGAGTGTTTGCGCCAGTACTTCCAGTTTTAGATGAAATTTGCGGGGAAATTTCTGAAAGGTTTACAGAAATCGAATTTTACTTCTCTCCAGATCAATTAGGGATTGAGGATGTACAATTTACAGAAGTACAATCAAGTAAGTATTTAATGGTTCGAAGTAATAAAGAGTTAGATTTTAAAGGATTTAAATTCCCAGTGTTAACGGAATTTTAAATGTTTATATAGATATTTTTGAGGGGGATACATGTATAAATACTATTAAAATAGGTTTATACATATGAAGCCCACTTGAAAAAATGAATTTGAGATTGAATTTTGCAATCTAACAAATATAGATAAAAACCGTATTCTTTCTATTTGAGAATACGGTTTTTCTATTTGCGTAATATAAAGCACATTTATTGACCGGAAAGTCATTAATGCTTATCATTTAATAATGTTAAATATTAATTTGCATAATATAATAGAAGTAATGAAAAAATCAAAAATTATATGGCTTAAGTAAGGAGGGTATGAATTATTAAATGGTAATTTTATAGGAAAAAGGAGATTATGTATGAAATCATTTCGCAAATTATTACAGTATTTAAAACCATACATGTTCTTCGCTATTATTGGACCGCTATTTATGGTACTTGAGGTTGCGATGGACTTAATTCAGCCGACTATTATGCAACATATTATTGATGTTGGGATAGCAAATCGGGATATGGATTATGTAATAAAAATGGGGCTTCTTATGATAGGAGCAGCAGCACTCGGTTTAGTTGGAGGACTTGGGTGTATGATGTATTCTACAAAAGCAGCTGTTAATTTCGCTACAGACATACGAAAAGATGTATTTGCGAAAATAGAAACATTTTCTAGTGAAAACCGTGATTCATTTGGAACTGGGAAATTATTAACGATTGTGACAAATGATATTACTTCTATTCAATCGGCGATGACGATGACATTACGTGTTCTTGTTCGTGGTCCTTTGTTATTTATAGGAAGTATAATAATTGTTTTTGTAACAGCGCGCGAGTTATTTCCTATATTGCTCGTAGTCGTTCCAATTTTATTACTTGCGATTATATTCATTGCAAGTAGAGCAAGCGGGACGTTCAAAAAAGTGCAAGAAGCATTAGATAAAGTGAATACAAAGTTACAAGAAAATTTATCTGGTGTACGTGTTATAAAAGCGTATGTAAGACAAAAATATGAAATTAATCAGTTTGGAAATGTTAATACAAATTTAACGAAGATAAATATTCGAGCGGTACAGCTTATTTCCTTAATGATGCCAATCATTATGTTAGTTGTGAACGGAGGTATTGTCGCAACATTGTGGATTGGTGGAGAAAAAGTATTTAATGGATCTCTTCAAGTAGGAGCTATATTAGCGTTTATAAACTATTTGAATATTATTTTAATGTCACTTATGTCTATAAGTATGGTATTTATGCAAATCGCACGAGCATTTCCGTCTGCGGATCGTGTACAACAAGTTTTAAATACTGAAGTTGATATAATGAGCCAAACAAATGCATTTGTACCTAAGCAAATTGAGGGACAGATTGACTTTAAAAATGTTAGTTATAGTTACACGAAAAATAATGAATATGTTTTAAAAGATATTTCATTTAGTATAAGTAAAGGTGAAAAAGTTGGGATTATCGGTTCTACAGGAAGTGGTAAATCTACTCTAGCAAAACTGTTACCGCGTTTATACGATGTTGATCAAGGTGAAATATGCATTGATGGAATAAATGTTAAGGCATATGATTTACAAAAACTTCGTGCTTCAATAGGTTTTGTACCTCAAAAGGCATTGTTGTTTTCGGGTAGTATAGAAGAGAACCTACGTTATGGTAAAGAAGATGCAACAAGTGATGAACTGGAAGTAGCGGCTTCATCAGCTTGTGCGACTGAGTTTATCAGCAAGCTGGAAGATTCTTATCAATATCATTTAACACAAGGTGCGACAAATTTATCAGGTGGACAAAAACAACGGGTATCCATTGCAAGGGCGCTTGTAAGAAAGCCATCCATTCTTATATTAGATGATTCTACATCAGCAGTTGATGCGAAATCAGAATCTAACATTCAATCGGCATTAAGAACAGAATATAAAGGAACAACAACATTATTAATTGCCTCTAAAATCTCATCTATAATAGATGCTGATAAAATTCTCGTTTTAGATAACGGTGAATTAGTTGGTGATGGTACACATGAAGAATTGTTAGAACAATGTGAGGTATATCAAGAAATTTATCTTTCCCAAGGTGGTAACTTATATAAAGAAGGTGGGAAAGAACATGCGTGATTTTCAAGGGCAATTTGCTAATAAAGGTGGGCGTAACGCGCCTAAAATGGGTGAATCTAGAAATACTAAAGGAACTGTATTGCGAGTATGGAACTATATGGGGTATCAAAAGGCTTCTCTTACGTTCGTCATATTTTTAGTATTTGTTACGACGTTACTTGGGTTATTAGGTCCTTATTTAATGGGAGTAATTATCGATCAATATATTGTGCCGAAAGATTTAAGTGGTACGGCGAGAATGTGTTTGTTACTTATTGCGATTTACGGTGTAACGGTAGTATTAACATGGTTGCAAACATTTGTTATGATTAATGTTGCATTAAAAACAATACAAAAAATACGACAAGATATTTTTGAGAAAATCCAAACGCTTTCTTTACGGTTCTTTGATGTACGTTCTCAAGGGGATTTAATGAGCCGTGTTACAAATGATATAGATAATTTGAATCAAGCGTTGACGCAAAGTGTTGTACAAATTATTTCATCAGCATTAACCTTTATAGGTGTAACGATTGCGATGTTCGCATTAGATTGGATTTTAGCGATTGTTACTTTAATTACAGTACCTATTATGTTTTTCGTTACAAAAAAACTAGTTGCTTATAGCGGTAAAAACTTTGCAAAGCGTCAAAAAGATTTAGGAGAATTAAATGGTTTTATTGAGGAAGCTATAACAGGAGCGGATGTTACAACGTTATACGGGAAAGAAAAAGAAACCGTACAAAATTTCAATAAAATTAATGAACAACTAAGAATTTCAGCTACGAAGGCGGATACATTTTCAGCTTTTATTTTTCCAAGTATGAACTTTATAAATAACTTAGGTATGGGGCTTGTAATTGGGACTGGTTCAGTTATGGTTTTAAATGGAATGACAACAGTAGGTGTCATTGCGGCTTTTATTAATTATTCTCGCCAATTCTCAAGACCACTCAGTCAATTCGCAACTTTAATGAATACGATTCAAGCGGCAGTTGCTGGTGGAGAACGTGTCTTTGAAATTATGGATGAAGTACCAGAAATTCAAAATAAAAAAGATGCATCATGCATTGTACAAAATTTACAAGGGCATGTTGCACTTGAGAATGTTTCATTTGGTTATGAGGAAAATAAAACGATTTTAAAAGAAGTGAGTCTTAAGGCACAGCCAGGGGAGACAATTGCTTTAGTTGGTCCAACTGGATCGGGCAAAACAACAATTATTAATTTGCTAACGCGTTTTTACGATATACAACAAGGCCAAATTCATATCGATGGAAAAAATATAAAAGATTATGATATTAATTCGTTGCGAAGTAAAATAGGGGTAGTTTTACAAGATACGTATTTATTTGCTGGGACGATTATGGATAATATTCGTTACGGTCGATTAGATGCAAGTGATGAAGAAATAATCAATGCAGCTAAGGCAGCATCTGCACATTCTTTTATTAAGCATTTACCGAATCAATATGAAACAAAAATTGCTTCAGAAGGATCGAATTTAAGTCAAGGACAAAAACAACTTCTTGCGATTGCACGAGCAATTTTAGCAGATGCAGATATATTAATTCTCGACGAAGCAACTTCAAATATTGATACGAGAACAGAATTGCAAATTCAAGAAGGATTAAACAATTTGATGAGAAATCGAACAAGTTTCGTAATCGCTCATCGATTGAAAACGATTGAAAAAGCAGATCAAATCCTTGTTATAAAAGATGGAAGTATTTTAGAAAAAGGAAATCATGAATCTCTTATGGAAGATAGAGGATTTTATTTTGACCTGTATACGAGTCAGTTTAAAATTTAATAAAAACATTGATGTGATGCGGTTTCTCTAGGAAGGAGAAGCCGCATTTTTTATATTTGTAAAGATAATTAGAAATATAGGATTGGAATGTTTTAGATACATGAATTGTTAGCGAAAACTAGCAACTTCAGTGACAGATGGAAGGAATAATTTACGTGGTATTGTAATAATCTCAAGAGCAATCTGGGCTGAATAGAGAAGTATTGGAGTTAACTCTAAAGTGTGAGTTAATAATATAAAGCTGGTTAGGATTGCAAAGCTTCCCAAAAAAGAAACTTTTTGAAGTGTTACGGAAATCTTTTATTAAGGAAAAGAAAGAAAAAAATGCTGTAACAATGAGAATCAAAAATTTATACTTATCAGCCATTAAACCCCTCCTAAAAAACAGAAATATATATTATAATAAATAGATTTCAAAATGAATATTATGCAAAAAATGATACCACAACTTAAAACATTAGTTGTGGTATTTATGTTGGAATTCGTTTTTTAGAAGATAGTTAATTTAGAAATGATAGGTTAAAAAAATAGATTAGTGCCCTATTTATTATTTGCTAGAGCTGTACTGGATATTTGACCGGACAATAAGACGAGCTTTGAATATAGTAATAAAAAAGGGGATGTTGAATAATGGCTAGGTATAGTTTGCATGGAGGTCACAACAGTATTGTACAGGGTGCGAATTATGGAAATCGGAAAGAACACATTATGGATCGCCAAGTTAAGGATGCAGTTGTTGCTAAATTAAGAGCATTAGGGCATACAGTTTATGATGATACTGATGAAGTAGGGACAACACAAGCACAAAATTTAAATAATATTGTTTTAAAAACAAATTCGCACGATGTAGACTTAGTAGTTTCGTTTCACTTAAACTCATATGATACGAAAGCTAATGGTGTTGAAGTTCTGTACTATGACCAACAAGCTTTATCAGCAAAAATAGCAGCACAACTTTCAAAAGATATTGGCTGGTCAAATCGTGGTGCTAAGGAACGAAAAGATCTATATGTGTTAGCGAATACGAAAGCACCTGCAATTTTAATTGAACTTGGATTTATCGATAATGAAACAGATATGGCAAAATGGAATCCAGATAAGATTGCTAATTCCATTGTGTATGCATTAACGGGGCAATCTGGTGGGACAACTCCGCCATCTAAACAGAATATCATTCAATCAGGAGCGTTTTCACCGTATGAAACGCCTGATGTAATGGGAGCTTTAACGTCCTTAAAAATGACAGCTAATTTCATCTTACAATCTGATGGTCTAACATATTTTATCTCTGAACCAACTTCAGATGCGCAACTTAAAGGAATGACGGACTATCTCGATCGTAAAGGCTGGTGGTATGAAGTTAAGTAAAGGTTCTAATTTAATAGAACAGAATATAAAAAACAATAGGCTATAAAAAGAGGATTACTTATTATCGGTAATCCTCTTTTTATTATTTTATCTCGTAAAAATAAGATTAGATGTAGGAGACTCCCGCTTTAAAAATTAATAAGTAATACATGTAAGTGGGAGATGCATCGGAAATTTTAAGTGTATTTACAAAATATACTTTTAAAGAGAAAAGAAATTTAGAAGTTGAATTTAATTGATTACAATTGAAATAGCACTAAAAACTAATAAAACAGCCATAATGATGTTAAATAATTGAGTATGTTTTAATAAAAGTTTTTGAAACATGGAACCAAATAAGCTCCAACTAAATGTACTCATTAAACCAACTACACCTAGAAATAATGAGAAAAGTAGAAAACTTGAATATGAATTATAGTAAGGAAGAATAAAAGTTGATACTACAGTAAGTCCGAAAAGTATTCCTTTAGGGTTAACAAACTGAAGAAAGATCCCCACTGTAAATAAATTTTTATTATATTGTTCATTGGGATCTGTACTAGTTTTACTAGTGAGTATTTTAAAAGCTAAATATAGCATATAAGCTACACCTAATATTTTTAAAGGGAATTCGATTATGGGTAGGATATTAATTAGTACAACATTAAAGAAACTACATAAGGAAGTGAGAATGAAAAAACCGAAAGCTACTCCAAAGCAAAATTGCATACTCCTTTTTAAACCATGTTGGTTGGCGTATGTCATAGCTAAAAAATTGTTAGGCCCAGGTGTGAAACTACTTATAAAAACAAATAATAAAAAAGAAAATATAGGCATTTCAAAACCCCCTAATTATTTAGTGTGTGTTATAATGACCGAAAAGAACAATATAACGTGTGCTTTTTATTATACATAATGGTCGTTATATTGTATATAGTTTAGGAGTGTTTCTTATGGAGGAAATTCAACTTATTTTAGCAAAAAATTTAAAAACAATACGTGAAAAAGAGAAAATGAGTTTAGAAAAGGTCTCTCAATTAACAGGTGTGAGTAAAACGATGATTGGACAAATTGAAAGAGGAGAGTCAAGCCCAACATTAACGACGATTTGGAAAATTGCGAATGGTTTGAAAGTATCATTTACTTCTTTAATTAATAATTCACAACCGGATACGAAAGTTGTTTTACGAAATGATGTTCAAGTATTATCAGAAGACAATGGGAGATATAAAGTGTATCCTTCTTTTCCTTTTCAAGATGATAGGAACTTTGAAATCTATACGGTTGAAATTGAAACAGAAGGAAAATTAATTTCGGAAGGCCATAAAGAAGGGAGTAAAGAATTTATAACGGTATTTGAAGGGGAATTGACAATTGAAATAAATGATTGCCAATATAATTTAAATAGCGGGGATGCAATTTGCTTTAAGGCGGATAGGCCGCACTCTTATTATAATTCCGGAAGAACGTTAACTCGGTTAAGTATGACTATTTATTATCCAGCTGTATAAACTTGTTATTGCATCAAGAATATAAAGAAAAGTGCGTTGATAAACCATCTATAAAAGATGGTTTTATTTTTTGAAATTCATAAAAAAAAGACACTCGTTTGAGTGTCAACATAGTATTGCTCTCGCGTATAGGATTGGAGTGTGTTTATCGAATACGTATTGAGATGGTCCGCATTTGATAAACTGTCTTCTTATTCAATGTAACATTGGCAGTGAGAAGTGTAAATTGATAATGTTTATACGGAAAATTTAGTATAGATAATTTCTACTATGAATATAGTGTAATGTATTTATTATATCGTATTAACGAGCAGTAAAATTCCTACATTAAAATTCAGGTGCAGCAAAGAAGTTAGGTGGGAATCGAGCTTCACGTAAATGCTCGATTGGTTTAACTAATAATAAATGGGGATGGACAAAACTCCTACTGATTAAACTTTCGCTTTTTTTCTTAAGTATTTAAGATGGTGTCTTATAAAAAAATGAATCATTTTTTAAACGATTCGTATAATTGTTAGAGAGACATTTGGTGAAGTGGAATTATTATATTAATTTGAAGTTGATATTGTGGAATAAAAAGTAGAGCTGGGAAATGAAGGTTTTTGTAGTAGTTATAATAACGGTAAAATGTTTAATAGAATTATTATTTGGAATGAAAAAGAAAATAGCTGATAAGTTATTTTTTAATAAATAGATTTATAATGATTTGAATGAATAAAAAATATGTGGAATGAGGTATTAAATTGAACCGCAATGACAAATTATCGTTGAATAAAGGTATGATAAGATCTGAAAATATTGGACCTACTTTTCCAGTTCTTCCGCCAATTTATATTCCAAC
>NZ_WBPF01000021.1:194891-196632 GCF_008923725.1 Bacillus sp. CH140a_4T | reverse complement strand
CAACGGGAGCAACCGGAGCAACAGGAGTAACAGGCTTAACAGGAGCAACAGGAGTAACCGGAGCAACAGGCTTAACGGGACCGACTGGAGTTATTGGTCCCATAACAACAACTAATTTATTATTTTACACTTTTGCAGATGGAGAGAGGCTTATATATACAGATTCAGATGGGATAGCTCTATATGGAACAACTCACATATTATCTCCTGATGAGGTTTCATATATTAATTTGTTTATCAATGGAATACTTCAGCCACAACCATTTTATCAGATTAGTCCTGGTCAGCTAACTTTATTGGATGATCAACCACCATCGCAAGGTTCATCAATTATTTTGCAATTTATTATAATTAATTAAAAAAGACAGATTCTTAAATTAATAAAAAGAATCTGTCTTTTTGTTCTACATTAAAATAATTAACATTATGTGACGATAAATTCGATTGTGATTGGAATTCCGCCGTCTAATGCATCTCCGCCAGGAATTGTAATAGCACCAGTTGGTCCAGTAGTAACACTGGAGTTCACACTAGGTTGAAGAATGCCGTTTACATATAAGTTGTAATACGTAAAAGTGGGAAAAGCAGTTGCAGTAGTACCGGCATCATTTAAACAAGCCGTTGCAGCAATTGCAAAAGCTGCACCTGTTCCTGTTCCAGCACCTAGTGTAGATGTAAATCTTCTAGAGGCCATAAATGGTTGGATGATTGGCAATTCATTCTCACCTCCTAAATTGTTTTTGAACAAAATATAGAATAACTTGTCCGATATATTGTATGAGAGTTTTCTATAATAGAAACGGCTTTATGATAATAGAGGGAACAAAATTTTAATAAAGGTATCATGGTTACTAATCTGAAAAGGTGGTGTTGTTACTTGGTGTTTATATGTAATATTTAGTTTTTATATTCAAATTAAAATGTGCTTTGGACCTAAGAGATAAACGTGGAAAAATAAAATAAACTCTTAAGTTTAGGTGTTTAATCTAAGCAGTCAATTATTAAAAACATATAATTAATATGTGAGTCATGAACATAATTAAATAACGTTTTAAAGTTTAATTATAATTCATGTTTCCTATTTTAAGTGAATGAAACCTATGCATGATTTTATAGTTCTTATAATAGGAAAATACTCAACTATAAGACAAGTAAGGAGGAAATAAATGTCACAAAATAATTGTTTTGGTCACAATAACTGCAATCCGATAGTTTTTACACCAGATTGTTGTAATAATCCGCAAACAGTACCAATTACTAGTGAACAATTAGGTAGATTAATCACTTTACTAAACTCTTTAATTTCGGCTGTTGCAGCGTTTTTTGCAAATCCAAGTGATGCAAACAGATTAGCTTTACTCAATTTGTTTACTCAACTATTAAATTTACTAAATGAATTAGCACCTTCTCCAGAAGGGAATTATTTAAAACAATTAATTCAAAGTATTATCAATGTACTACAATCTCCTAATCCAGATTTAAATCAATTACTTTCCTTATTACAACAATTCTACAGTGCTCTTGCACCATTCTTCTATACTTTAAAAATTGATCCGGCAAGTTTACAACTTTTATTAAACTTATTAGTCCAACTAATTGGTGCTACTCCAGGAGGCGGGGCAACAGGTCCAACAGGCCCAACAGGTCCAGGAGGCGGGGCAACAGGTCCAACAGGCCCAACAGGCCCAACAGGAGACACAGGTCTAGCAGGAGCGACAGGAGCAACAGGTCCAACAGGAGA
>NZ_WBPF01000021.1:0-194542 GCF_008923725.1 Bacillus sp. CH140a_4T | reverse complement strand
AACAGGTCCAACGGGAGCAACAGGTCTAACAGGAGCAACAGGATCAACTGGTGCAACTGGTGGCGGAGCTATTATTCCGTTTGCTTCGGGTACAACACCAGCTGCGTTAGTTAATGCATTAATAGCTAATACAGGAACCCTTCTTGGATTTGGATTTAGTCAGCCTGGCGCAGCATTAACAGGTGGAACTGATATCACATTATCTTTAGGAGTAGGTGATTATGCATTTGTAGCACCACGTGCAGGAACTATTACGTCATTAGCAGGTTTCTTTAGTGCAACAGCTGCATTGGCTCCATTAGCACCTGTTCAAGTTCAGATGCAAATATTAATTGCACCTGCAGCAAGTAATACGTTTACAGTTCAAGGAGCACCTCTATTATTAACACCAGCATTTGCTACAATAGCTATTTTTGATACAGCATCAGGCATCGTACCTGAAGCTATACCAGTAGCTGCTGGAGATAAAATACTACTGTATGTTTCGTTAACAGCGGCAAGTCCAATAGCTGCAGTAGCTGGATTTGTAAGTGCAGGTATTAATATCGTCTAACTTGTTACAATATTTGTTTGAAATTTGAACTGACATTTGTATATAGCCCTTACTAATTTTATTAGGGAGGGCTATATTTTTGCGGGAATTGGTTGATAAATCAATTGGAAAGTTACTATTTTTTAAGTTGGTAAAATATGATTTTTAATTTATGAAATAAATTAATTGGCTTGAAAAATTATCCATACATAAAAAAAGGCTGAACTCTATTAATAATAGAATTCAGCCTTTAAATAAACTATATACTATGGGGGTAAACAGTTTATTGTGAGTGATGAAATTTCATTGCCAAATAAACTATTTGTTCTTATTACAGTTACATCCTTTTTTCTTTACATAGCCTCGCTCGGCTAAATCTCTTTGTGATTGGGAATTGGAAGATTGAGAATTCGAAGACTGAGAGTATGCTGATGAACTACTATTTTTATTATGAGAGTAGTTTTTTCGATAGTTATAATTATTCATAGTACTATCACCTCCAATTAAATATATAAATAGTATATGTATGTACTCTATTAATTGTTACGATAAAAAATCTCCTAGGTATTTTCCAAGGAGATAAATAGTTATTTATTTTTGATATAAATCAATATCCCCAATAAAGAGGAAAATAATAAGAATCATGATAGTATAGATTTTGTTGTTGAGTAGGGGGCAGAGTTGGATGGCTTTTTATTTCGCGGTTTTGATTACAGTTTGCAGGAGGACCAATTACTGTAGTGGATTGAATAGGAGATACCGCTTGTTTCCATTGTTGTTCATCGAGACAGTAAGTATGAGCCATTATATTAGCGGGAGTTAATCTTAAAATATCAGAACCAAAAATAACTTCTGGGGTTGGGGCGTCGAAAATAGCTAATAAATGAGTGCCATCTGCTGTAGCAATTTCATAATGCCACCACGCTTGTGGGATGTTGGCAACTTGCCCTGGTTTTATCGGTAAGTTTAATATTTGATTAGTAAAAGGATTTAGTAAAGAAGCAACAGCGGATCCTGAAATACAGTAAACAAGTTCAGCTGCATTTTGATGAATATGCGGCTCTATAACATTTCCTGTACTTAAATAGATATCTAATAAAGAAGTATTTTTTAACGTATTTAATTGTTTCATGCCAAGTACGTTTATATAATTTTGTGCATCTTTCTGAAAAAAATTACTTTCACTTACATCATGAGTGAAAGTAGTTGAGGGGGAAGTGTAGTCGATATTAGAAGTCATTTGTATTACCCGCCTTTCTATAAGTAAGTTAGGTTACAAAATTAGGGTATGTGTCTAGTCTTTATTTTGTGCAGTTGTCGGCAGCTTAATAAATTCGCTTATTCCATAAAGAATAAGGTATTAAGATTAAACTATATTCGTATTCCCGTTCATACTTTGGATTGATGGAAAAAAGTAATGAAAGTGTTAATTTAAAATTACATCAATCATTTATAAGGAGTGAATGTCCATGTCATTTAGTGAAATGATTAGAAATGAAGTGCTCAGCTGGGCGGGTGTTTCTGAAAAAACGCATCGATTTGGTGGCATTGAAATAAATTATGGTAAGAAGGAACTTGGTCATCTGCATGGTGATAAGTTGGTTGATTTACCATTTCCAAAGTTAAAGCGAGATGAATTAGTGAACCAAGGGTTGGTAAAACCACATCATGTATTACCTGAATCAGGTTGGATAAGTTATTATATAAAGAGTGAAGAGGATATTCCATTTGCAATTGAGCTATTCCGTATGCAATATGACCGAATAAAAAAGTAATGAAATAAAATAGAGTAATAAAAAAATTTATGTCACATCCCTCCTTAATCGTTCGTCTTGTATGTAGAACGGATAAGGAGGGATTTTATTATGAAAAATTTTGATGTAGCTATTGTTGGTGGTGGGCTTGCTGGATTAACAGCATCTATATATTTAGCGAAAGCTGGAAAGAAAGTTATTGTATTAGAAAAGTCAGGTCACTTCGGTGGTCGAGGGATGACTATAAATAAAAATGGCATTTGTATGAATCTTGGTGCACATGCTTTATATAGAGGTGGAGAAGCGCTTATAACTTTTAATGAGCTCGGTATGAATCTACCGGGTGGAATCCCATCTACAAAAGCACATGGAATATGGAAAGGGGATATTTTCACCATCCCAACAGATTTTCGCTCTATTTTATCTACACCGTTACTTTCATGGTCTGCAAAAGTACAGTTCTCTCGTCTTATGATCCATTTAGGAAATTTAGATGTAGGAAAAGTTCCCAAAATGAGTCTAACTACATGGGCAGAAAATGAAATTAAAGATCCAATGGTTCGAAATATATTTTATGCATTATGCCGAACGACAACATATACGTATGCTCCTACAATACAATTAGCATCTTCCGTACTAAAGCAAATACAGCTTTCAATGAAAGAAGGAGTACTTTATGTAGATGGTGGTTGGGAGACGATAATAAAAAATTTAAGGAATATAGCAAGTACCAGTGGTGTGCAATTTCTAGCTAAAAAGCATGTGTTGAAAATAGAGTATTGTGAAGGGAAACAAAGAATACAATGTTTTGACGATGAAGTATTTGAAGCAGAGGCAGTCATTGTAACAACTCCGCCGAAAGAGGCTTGTAAAATTATAAAAGGTGCAGAAAGAACAAGTTTGCAAAAATGGAGTGAACAATCTATACCAGTGACCGTAGCAGCATTAGATATTGGTTTAAAACAATTGACGAACCCTTTGCATCATTTTGCATTGGGGCTAGATCAACCTATATTTTTCACAAATCAATCGAGAGCAGCTAAATTAAGTGAAAATGGATCAATTGCAGTGAGTCTAATTAAGTATCATAACCCTGTACTAGAGCTGAATCAAATTCAAGATGATAAAGAGCAGTTAGAAAATACGATGGAATTGTTACATCCGAATTGGGAAAGGGAAGTAGTTGCAAAGCAATATTTACCGAAAATAACAGTAGTACATGATTTTCCTCATATTAACCGTGTTGAAAATCCCGGTCCTAATATACCTGAAATGCCAGGTGTTTATGTAGCAGGAGATTGGGCAGGGCATGATGAAATATTAGCTGATGCTGCAGTAGCAAGCGGAAAACGTGCAGCGTTACACATTTTATAGCAATTCGAAAGTGGGGCAGTACATCATGGAAACGGAGCAGTTATATGAAGCGTATCAACCATTATTATTTTCATTAGCATACAGAATCCTTGGGAGTGTTATGGATGCTGAGGATATCGTTCATGACGTTTTTATCTCGTTAAATAATATAGAGGACGTTCAATCTATAGAAAATATGAAAGCATATTTATGTAAAATGGTAACAAATCGCTCAATTGATAAATTACGTTCGGCAGCACATAAACGGAACGTATATGTCGGAATGTGGTTACCAGAACCATTTGTGGAAGAGACCGATGACCCATCAGAGTCATTTGTAATGAAAGAATCAATTTCTACGGCATATTTATTACTTTTACAACAACTGAATGAGGTAGAGAGGGTTGTTTTCATATTAAGAGAGATTTTCAGTTATGACTACGAAGAAATCGCTTCAATTGTAGATAAGAGTAGTGTGAATTGCCGAAAAATCTTTCAACGTGCACGAAAAAGTATTTTAGATAAGCCGAAGCAGTCAAAGTTAAGTACGAAAAAAATGGCTGCTTATGTTGAAAAGTTTGTATCATCATTACAGTGTGGGGATGCGCAAGGCATGTTAGAAGTATTAAAAACAGATGCAATATTGAAAGCAGATGGTGGGGGTAAAGTTACAACTGCAATTCATCCAATTTACTCTGCAGATAGAATTATACGTTTATTCTTTGGAATTGGGAAGAAGTTCCCGCCAGTGTACAATGTTGAGTATAAGATAGTAAATGGCGCCCCAGGTGTTATTGTTAAAGTGAAAAATAAAGTGACTTATGTGCTTTCATTTACATTTGAGAATGAAAAAATCGCAAACATTTATATGATGGTTAATCCTGAAAAACTTATGCACTTAAATGTAATAGTATAAAAAAGACGCATTTCTTTAGAAGTGCGTCTTTTTTACTATTTCTCTAACATTTCAAGAGGTACATCTTTTTCGCCGGCTACCTCAAATTTAATTTCCCCGTCTTCTTCATAAATACGTGAAATAATCGGTATAGTAATCATTAATTTTTTATGCTGTTTGCGCTTTCGAGCAGCATCTAAGCTAATCACGTTCATTGTAAGCATCCTTTCTTCTAGAAATATATAAACAAAAGAAAATGCGTCCGGAAAGGGCGCTTAATTGAATTTGAAATACCAATTCATTTAATTGGGGTTTATATTTTTTAATAACTGCAATTGAATTAAAAATAGTATGAATGGAATAATTGCACGTAGAAATTAACTTTACCAAAAAACGAAACAATATGCTATAAAAAAATTCAAATCTTTGTCATATAACGAGAAAAAGGTTCTTGTTTCGCATATAATGAAAGTAGACGGGCAGCAAGAGCTTTTTCATCATATTGCTTTGGAAAGGCGATGAAAAGAATGGATACGTTAGATTCATTATTATTTCAACTTGAACAATATGGAGAAGAGCATGATCGAAATAAAAAAACACGGGAAGAAAAATTACGGAATATTTCTCGTGAGATGGGGCAGTTTTTATCAATTTTAGCAAAAGGGTGTCGCGCAAAAAACATTTTAGAAATTGGAACTTCTAATGGTTATTCTACATTGTGGTTAGCTAACGCGGTAGAAGAAACAAATGGAAATGTAACAACTGTAGAGCTTTCTTCAGAACGAGTTGGAGAGGCACTTGTTAATTTTGAAAAGGCAAACCTTATACAAAGGATTGATGTTCATAATCAAGAAGCAGGGGCATTTTTAGATGCGCAGCTAGATCATTCATTTGATTTTATTTTCCTAGATTCAGAGCGTACGCAATACATGTGGTGGCTTGAGCATATAAAGCGCATTTTACAACCAAAAGGTATTCTTGTTGTTGACAATGCAACTTCTCATGCAAGTGAATTAGCCGAGTTTAGAAAAATAATTGAAGAAGATGAAATGTTTGAAACGGTGTTATTGGCATTTCAAAATGGAGCATTTGTAGCGCGTAAGAAGAAATAAGATAGAGCGTAATATAATTATCACATTGAAAAAGGGTGTATGTCAAAAGATTCAGAGTAGGATAGGAAGAACATAGTTTTTATACGTAACATACGAAGAATCCGCCTTCAGCATGTTGTTCTCTAGGTCTTAAGTCTGAGGAAAATTATGTTGATTACAGGTATACTTATAGTAAGAAACAGGGAATGACTGCATAAGCAGGCATTTCAAAAAAATCGATTTCAAGCAGTCAGAATGTATATGAAATACGATATAATAGATGAAATATAGTGCATATAAATTCGCACATATAAATAAAGGAGCGATTTTGTTGACTGAACTCGAGAAAAAAGAACCTGTATCCATTGTGAAAGATAGTAATGTGGAAGTAGTAGTAGATACAGTAATAAAAGATCAAGAATTAGAGGAACTGAATAAAGAAGCTGATCTTTATGTACAAAAGTTAAATAGCGAGCAAAATACAGATTTATCAAAAGTATTGTCACAGCTAGGAGATTTAGGGGATAAAGAGCAACAAGCAGCAGGACAAACGTTATCAGCATTAAAACGTCCTGTAACAGCGATGATGAATGGAAAGAACGAAGAAATTCCAAATACATTGTTAGAATTACGTAAAGTGGTATCAGAGCTTGATCCGAATTCATTAAAAGCAAGTGGTATGAAGAAAATTATGTTTAAAGTATTCAAGAAAAATCCACTTGAAACATATGTGCATAAATATCAATCTATAGATAAGCAAATTGAGGAGATTATAAGATCCCTTCTAATTGGTCGTGACAACTTACAAGAAGATACAGTTGGTCTTGAAATGCTTAAAGAACAATCGCACGATAAAATTCACGCTCTTGATAAACAAGTATACTTAGGAAGAAAACTCGCTGGCATGCTGGAAGCTGAGAAACAAAATCCAGAACGTCAAAGAGATATTCCATTAATTAACGATGCATTAGAAAAAATTCTTGTACGTACACGTAATATGCAGCAAGCGAAAAGTGTGCTATTACAATCTATCGCATCTGTAGACATTATTAAGAAAAATAATGAAAAGTTAACAGAGGCAATTCGTAATGCAATTACGATGACGCAAAACGTTGTAACGGTTTCAGCTGCTATCCAGCTAGCATTAACAAATCAACGTAAAACAATTGATGCAGTGAATGCGACAAATGAAGCAATTGAATCAATGGTATTAAGTAACTCACAAGCATTAAAACAAAATACAGAAGAAACAACAAAACTTCTTGAAAATCCTGCTATTAGCATGGATAAATTACGTGAATCATTCCAAAATGTATTTGCTGCGATTGAAGCTTCTGAGAAATCATCAGAACGTATTATCGAGTCAAGTAAGAAGTTTGTTATTGAACTAGACACATTTAATGATGAAATGAAACAAAAACTCATCCAGCGTCCAAGGAAATAACAGACTTTTAGAGGAGGTGAAAAAATGAGTTTCATTCAAACAGTATTAGTACTATTGGGTACATTGCTTTTAATCGCATTTACTGTCGTTGTTTTAGTTGTATATTTCGGACGTAAACTGTATTTTTCTTGGACGAAACCATATAAAAGAGCACACGATTCTTTAGATAAGTTATCGAATAAATCATTACCGTTTCTACAAGAATTTACACAACACCCACTCTTTTATCGCTGGATTCGTACGGAAGGAAAGAAAGAACAATATACATTAAACACGCTTTTCTGTGCATCGGGTCAACGTACGAGAGAGCAAGTATTCTCAATGTTACCGAAAGAAAAACAGAAAAAAGTACATGTAATGGCAAAAACAACGAAAAAACTTAC
This sequence comes from Bacillus sp. CH140a_4T, assembly GCF_008923725.1. Taxonomy (GTDB): domain Bacteria; phylum Bacillota; class Bacilli; order Bacillales; family Bacillaceae_G; genus Bacillus_A. The sequence goes on along the minus strand of NZ_WBPF01000021.1, from coordinate 187,090 downwards.
AAATGAAGATATTGATGTAGCGGCGATGAAAGTAAAAGATTTTTTAAGACAAGAAACGCAGCAAACAGTAAAACCGACAGACTTATCGTTTTATAAATTGTATTTCTATGATCGATATCCAGATGCATTAAATACAATTCAAGCGTATAAACGCTCAATAAATCCTTCATTACAAAGAACGGTTGATGATATTACAATTTCAGTATTAAATGCCTTGCCGTATTATCAGGAGCAGCGTATGTTTGAGCAACAACATAAACTTGAAACGTTCTTAATGAAAGATTTAACAGCGATGCTTTCGTTAGTCGTACAATTACCACCTTCACAACGACCAGAAAAAGAAGAAGAACTAAAAATCTACTTGCAAAATTTCCAAAAAGAAATGGAAGTAGTTGAGCGAGACATTCGTGACTCAATTGATCACGATTTGAATGTGAAGATGAGAGCAGCGACTGAGAAGTTTAAGAATAAATAAAAAAGGCGCCTTAAAGCTATAATACTTGGCTTTTAAGGCGTTTTTTATTAGGTGTTATTTTGCTTTAATTGTAGTTTTACTAGAAGGGGTACTTTCATTATGCAATCGATCAACTGCAGTTACTACATACGTATACGTTTCTCCAGAAATAGCCGTTTTATCTACATAAATCTCTCCAGGTTTTGTTTTTCTTACAGTAGTAAGTAAATTTTTGGGGTTTTGTATATCCACTTCATTTTTTCCATTCACACGGTAAATGGCGTAATAAGCAGAGTCATTCTCTCTATTGTCAATGATACCTACAGCAATACCTTCATCCCGTGGAATCGCACCTTTTAAAGTCGGTTGTTTAGGTGGATCATGATCAAGCCAAGGCATAGGCGGGATTAGTGCAGGGTGTTTATATATGTCATTTGCGAGTCTATCTTTAACTCCAAGTGGATTGTTATTCATATCTTTTAAGCTGAAATGCATACTACCTTTTATCTCAGGATATAACCGATTTAATCCAATTTGTTTTGGGTATTCTTCTGGATCAGACCAAGCTGGGACAGAATTATTATTAATTTTATAGGCCGCCTGACCGATGTATAGGTGAATCGGTTTATTATTTGTTTCTTTTACCCACCAATCTACTAAAATGTCATATGCAGCTGGTGTGAAACCAATATTCCAATATATTTGCGGTGTCATGTAATCAATATACTCTTTTTGTATCCATTCACGTGTATCGGCATAAAGGTCATCATAGTTTCTTTGACCTGCAGTTGTGTTAGAGCCAGTTGGATCGTCAGCTATATTTCGCCATACGCCGAACGGACTTATACCAAACTTTACATATGATTTTTCTTGTTTTATAGCAGTATTTAAATCTCTTACAAGTTCATTTACATTGTCACGTCGCCAATCCTCTATATTTGTAAATCTACCGTTATTATATGTTTCGTACGTTTTTTGATCGGGGAATTGTTCACCCGCCACTTTATATGGATAAAAATAATCATCCATATGTAACGCATCAACATCGTAATTTTGTACAATTTCTAAAGCACCTTCAGTTATAAATTTTTTCACTTCTGGAATGCCAGGGTTGTAATATAATTTCCCGCCATAAGGTACAACCCAATCAGGGTGCTGTTTTGCAGGGTGATTATTCGCTAATCGATTTATATCAGTGTGATTCATCGTTATTCGGTATGGATTAATCCATGCGTGGAATTCTATATTTCTTTTATGAGCTTCTTTAATCATAAATGCGAGCGGGTCATATCCAGGGTCTTTTCCTTGTGTACCCGTAATGTATTCAGACCAAGGACCGTAATTGGAAGGATAAAAAGCATCAGCAGTTGGTTTTATTTGTACAACGACTGCATTCATACCAGTGTTTTTTACATCGTCTAATAATCTAATAAACTCTTGTTTTTGATTTTCGATAGGTAAGCCAGTTTTTGAGGGCCAATCAATATTAAGAACAGATGCAATCCATACAGCACGTAATTCATGTTTTTTGTACGTAGTATTTACTTCGGCATAAGTAGAATGAGGGGAAATGAAAGAGAAAGGGATGAACAAGATGACGATACAACATATCATTAATAAACGTTTTATGATCATTTATACGCCTCCCTATTATATGGTTAATTAATATGATATCCGAGGTAAGGTTGTTCTTACAATTGAGAAAAATAAATATTGAAACATTAATTTAATAGGAAAAATATTTTTAGTGAAATTTACTTTCATTATAACTAAATCGTTTCATTACTTCATATGCTTGTTAGTAAAGTGAAACTTCCTTTCATTTGAAGGGGAATAAATTATAAGTATAGGAGGATTAATAAATGAAAGTATTGTTCGTTTGTTCTGGAGGAATGTCCAGTGCAATTGTTGTAAACGCTTTAAAAAAGGAAGCGGAGAAAAAAGGTGTAAACATGGAAGTCCATGCGATTGGAACAAGTGAGGTAGAGGAAGAAGTAAAAAATGGCTGGGACGTTGTAATGGTTGCACCTCAAGTCAGACATAGATTTGATTCTGTTAAAAAATTTGCAGAAGAGGAATCTATCCCGTGCGGTATCATACCGCCGCAAGCATACACGCCGCTTGGTGGACCGACTTTATTAAAAACTGTAAATGATTTAATTAGTTAGGGGGAAGCGTTATGAATAAGTTTGTCACGTTTCTTGATAAAAATTTATCTGGACCGATGGCAAGGCTTTCTGAACAGAGGCATTTACAAGCAATCCGTGATGGAGTTATTTCTGCATTACCATTTATTATTGTAGGAAGTTTCTTTTTAATCGTAGCATTTCCACCATTACCGAAAGATAGTTTCATATCTGTTTGGGCATTAAAAAATCAAACGAGTATATTAATACCATATCGTTTAACGATGTTTATTATGTCTTTATATATAGCATTTGGAATAGGATATAATTTAGCGAAAAGTTATAAGCTAGATGCTTTATCAGGGGCACAGCTTGCAGTATGTTCATTACTATTAACATTAACGCCTGAATTAATTGATAAAAAAGGATTTATGCTTCCGATGACAAATCTCGGAGGCCATGGATTATTCGTGACGATGATTGTATCTATTTTATCAGTGGAGATTTTAAGGTTTTGTAAGCAGAAAAACGTAACGATCAAAATGCCAGAACAAGTACCACCATCAGTAGCGCGTTCGTTTGAAGCACTTATACCTGCTGCTTTCGTTATTATTATTATGAGTCTTATTACTGTCGTTTTTAAAGTGGATGTACATTACGTTGTGGATAAATTAGCAGCACCGTTAGTTAAAGCTGGTGATAGTTACTTTGGTGTTATCATCCCTGTATTTTTAATTACATTTTTCTGGTCTTTCGGGATACATGGTGTATCCGTTGTAGGTACTGTAGCAAGGCCTCTTTGGGATGTGTATTTAGGGAAGAACGGTGAAGCTGTAGCAAGTGGTGCAAGTCACTTTCCATTCATTGCACCAGAGCCGTTTTATCAATGGTTTATTTGGATTGGTGGTTCGGGTGCTACGTTAGGACTTGTGTTAGCTATGATTGTATTTGGACGATCAAAATATTCGAAAGCATTATCGAGAACTTGTATAGTACCCGGCATTTTTAATATTAATGAACCAGTTATATTCGGTTTACCAATTGTCCTGAATCCAATCTTAATTATTCCATTCGTTATTACACCGCTAGTAACAGCTACTATAGCTTATTCTGCAACTGCAATGGGATTTGTAACGCCAACTCATATTATGCCGCCGTGGACATTACCAGCTCCAATTGGTGCATATTTAGCTACAGGAGGAGATTGGCGTGCGGTAGTATTAGTTCTAATAAATATAGCAATATCATTCCTTATTTATCTACCATTCTTTAAAATGTACGACAAAAATATGCTTGAAATTGAAAAGAATGGAGACGGAGAATCTGTTAATTCATAAGTTTTATACTATATGTATGAGTGATAGGTATTTTGCCTATCACTTCTTTCACATGAAGTCCAGAGAGGGTGAAATGGAATGAATATAAAATTTAGTTATAAAGGTGTATTTTTATTATTATTTGGAGTGATATGTGCGAATTTCCTTTTTGTACCTTTATTAAGAATGCTACATCTATCACAAATGCATAGTATATGGCTTGTTACAAGCATTGCGGCCAGTATTTTGCTTACAGTAGTTGTTTCTTTTATTGATGGATCGTTTGCATCAAAGACTCAGTTGTTTTTTAGGTTTATATTATTTTCGATCGGTTGTACGTTTGTAACTTACATGATTGTTTTTTAGTAAATAGGAGGTTATGCATGTTATGTATATTGCAGGGGTAATGTCCGGTACATCGTTAGACGGAATAGATGTAGCACTCGTTCATATAGAAGGGAGTGGTGTAGAGTCTAAGGTCAAACTTATACATTTTACTACAGTTCCATTTTGTAATGAAATGAAAAATGAAATACAACAATCATTATCAATACAAAATTCGAATGTCCAGCTCATATGCAGTTTAAATTTTAAGCTCGGTTTATGTTTTGCCAACGCTGTAAAGGAAGTTTGTAAAGATGTCAATTTTCCTTTGAAACAATTAGATGTAATTGGTTCTCACGGACAAACAATTTATCATCAGCCAAAGCAAGATGGTACTATGATTCCTTCTACATTGCAAATTGGAGAACCCGCAGTTATAGCGTATGAAACGAATACGACGGTTATTTCTAATTTTCGAACGATGGACATGGCAGCAGGGGGACAAGGTGCGCCACTTGTGCCATATTCAGAGGTCATTTTGTATCGTCATCCAATTAAAAATAGACTACTACAAAATATTGGTGGGATTGGTAATGTTACCGTAATACCAAGTCACCTTAGTGATAAGAGTGTTATAGCTTTTGATACTGGTCCAGGGAATATGATAATTGATGAAGTATGTCAAAGGTTATTTCAGTTGCCATATGATCAAAATGGTAAGATGGCAAATCAGGGAGCAGTAGTAGAAGAAATTTTGACATATTGTATGGCTCATCCATTTTTGAAAATGAATCCACCGAAATCAACTGGTAGAGAACAGTTTGGAGAAGAATTTGTCAGTGAATTATTGAAGCGATTTGAAAAGCATAGTAAAGAAAATATATTGACAACTGTTACAATGTTTACAGCAAGTTCAATTGTTCATCACTATAAGGAGTTTATTCTGCCGTATTATGAAATCGATGAAGTGATTTTAGGTGGTGGCGGTAGTTATAATCGTACACTTGTTGATATGATACGATGTGGATTGAAGGATGAAAGATGTACAATATTCATTCAAGAAGATATAGGCTTTTCTTCAGAGGCGAAAGAAGCGATTGCCTTTGCAATTTTAGCAAACGAAACGTATCATCGTAATCCGAGTAATGTCCCAAGTGCAACAGGTGCAAAGCAATCTGTAGTTTTAGGGAATATAACATTCCCTCCAATAAGATGATGAAAATGAGGTGAATATATGGAGTATATGATTGGAGTAGACGGCGGGGGAACGAAGACAGAAGCAATTGCATTTGATCAAGACGGAAATGAACTTGTAAGGGCTACAAGTGGTTTTGGAAATATATTAATAGATTTTGAAGAAGCTCTTGTACATATTATGGAAGTGATTGATCAATGTCAAAAAGGTTTATTAAATGGGGATTGCGCTTGTATTTGTTTAGGATTAGCGGGTGTAAGTGGAGCAAATACAGATGAATTAACATTACGTCTAAAAAAGAAGTACGGAACACCAATTGAAGTTTTTAATGACGCAATGATTGCACATGCAGCTGCTTTAAAAGGGAAAGATGGTATTTTAACGATTGGCGGTACAGGCGCGATTTGTCTTGGAAAGAAAGGAGAAGTGTACGAGTATAGCGGTGGATGGGGACATATTTTAGGAGATGAAGGAAGTGGATATTGGATTGCGTTACAAGGTTTAAAGAGAATGGCAAATCAATTTGATCAAGGAGTTGCACTTTGCCCATTAAGCTTAAGGATTCAAGATGAGTTTCAACTTTTGACGTCATCTCATATAAAAAGACTAGTTTATAGTTCTTCAAAAGATAAAGTTGCAGCAATCGCACCACTCATTATTGAGGAAGCGAGAAATGGGATTGATGACGCACGTGAAATAATTCTACAAGCTGCTAAGGAATTAACGAGAATTACGGTGAATATTTACAATAAGATGCAGTTTAATATATCCACTTCAATTGCAGTAAGTGGCAGCATATTGTGTTTAGTACCTGAAATTTATGCTGAATTTAAGAAATGCTGTGAGAAAAGTATAGGTGACGCTACATTTGTACCACAATCAGAACTAGCAGTGAAAGGAACATATTATTTAATGAAGAATAAATATTTTAAAATATAACTGTATGAGAATATTTGTATGATTTGTAAATATATGATGTTAAAATGTATAAAGGGATGTGGATAAAAAGTACAATATACATAGTTCTTGAATATTGTATATGTATTCCTATGTAGAAAGTGAATGATTATATGATTAATAGTATGCAGTTTTTGTATTTGGTGGCTTCTTATTTATTTGGAAACATATTGACTGCTTATATAGTAACAAAGTGGAGACATAACGTTGATATTCGAGATGAAGGAAGCGGGAATCCTGGCGCAAGAAATATGGGGCGTGTATATGGAAAAGGGTATTTCGTCGCTACATTTTTAGGTGATGCAATTAAAGGGGCAATCGTAGTTTCTGTTGCAAAATACCTTTTTGAAGATTCTATATTCATAATGTTAGCTTTGCTGGCTGTTTTACTTGGACATATTTACCCAATTTTATTTAAAGGCAAGGGTGGAAAAGGCATATCAACTTTTATTGGAGGATTAATCGCATTTGATTATTTGATAGCGCTTACTCTCATTGCTGTTTTCATTATATTTTATTTAATCTTTAAAGGGTTTACTAAGCCAGGATTAATTACAATCGCTTGTTTACCAGTTTGCATGATTTTGTATTCTTACTCTATTGTTACGACTATTTTAAGTGCACTTATTATTGTACTTATTTTATATGTAAACCGAGAATGAAATGAACTTTTTATAAGTGGAGTTAAACTCCACTTATAATTTTTATTAAATATATGAAGGAGATACAACATGGGGTTAATTTATAAAGTTGCTGATCAAGATTGGGAATTTGAAAGTATACATCAATTGAATTATAAAACTTTTGTAGAAGAAATTCCGCAACATGAAGAAACGAAAGAGCGTGTTCGTATAGATCGCTTTCATGAAGAAAATACATATTTAATTTGTTTAGATGATGATAAGTTAGTAGGAATGGTCGCGTTGCGAGGAAAACGACCATTCTCGTTAGATTATAAAATTTCAAATTTAGATTTTTATTTGCAAGAATATGGAGAAAATGTATATGAAATTCGTTTACTTTCAGTAGAACGTGAATATCGAAATGGAAGAGCGTTGTTAGGTTTAATTCGCTTTTTACATCGTTATTTGCTTCTAAATGGATATGAATTGGCACTCATTTCTGCTACAACACGTGAACTACCTTTATATGAGCAAATGGGATTCAAAACTTTCCATACGTTAGTTGGTACAGAAGAAGCAGCCTTCCAGCCAATGTATGTTACTCCTGCTATGTTTGAAACGTCGAGTGTTGGAGGGATGATGACGAAAGAATATACGTTTTTACCTGGTCCAGTAGATATTGAAGACAATGTTCGAAAGGCATTTTCTACTAAGCCTATTTCGCATCGTTCTAAGTCATTTCAAGTGACGATGGAAAATGTGAAAAAACGTTTACTGCAAATGACGAAAGCAAAACGTGTGCAAATCATGTTAGGAACAGGGACGTTAGCGAATGATGCCATTGCTTTACAGTTACGTTCTTTAAAAGGAAAAGGACTAGTATTAACAAATGGGGAATTCGGTAATAGATTAGTTGGACAAGCAGCGCGCGCGCAATTACATTTTGATACGTATAAAAAAGTAATGGGAGAACCATTTATTTATACCGAATTAGAACAAATAATGGAAACTGGCAATTATGAATGGCTTTGGTTTGTTCACCATGAAACATCAACTGGAATGTTAAATGATTTAGACGAGCTAAATGTTTTATGTGAAAAGTATAAAGTGAAACTATGTGTGGATTGCATTAGCTCAATTGGAGCAATACCAATAGATTTGAAAGATTTATATTTTGCAAGCGGTGTTAGTGGAAAGGCAATTAAATCGTTTACTGGATTATCTTTCGTTTTTTATAATCACAATGTGAAAGTAAATGAGGCATTACCGGCCTATATGGACATTGGCATGTACGAAGAAAATGACAGTATTCCATATTCTCATTCATGGAATTTAATGTATGCATTGCAAGAAGCCTTAAAAAGATTTGATGATGAAATGGCATTTAAACAAATAAAAGAGACGTATGCATATATGGAACAAGCTATTACTACTATGGCTTTAAAACTTATTTCATCTAAAGAACATGCTGCGCCAATTATATTTACCATTCAATTAAATAAAGGTCTTTCTTCTAAAGCGTTAGGTGATGCGTTAGCGTTACAAGGATATATCCTCCATTATGAATCAGCGTATTTACAAAAGAATAACTGGATCCAAATTGCATGCCTAAATCATTACAAAGAACGTGATATGAAGAGAATGTTGAATTGTTTGCAAATGTGTGTATTACAGAGTTAGGTACATATATAAAGATTTTCACTTAATATACGTGGTTTCGTATAAAGGAGTTGCTACATACGAAAACTTAGGAATAGATCATTGGAAGAGGTGTTAGTATGATAACTAAAAAACTACCGTTACATATAGACGATATTAAAAAAGCTCAAAACATTCTAGACAGAAATGCTCGTAAAACGCCATTAGTAAAATCATTTTATTTGACTAGTAAAACAGGCGGAGAAATTCATTTGAAATTAGAAAATATGCAATTAACGGGTTCTTTTAAATTCCGTGGTGCATTTAATAAAATGTCACAACTATCACATCATGAAAAAGAGAGAGGAGTAATTGCTTGTTCTGCTGGTAATCACGCGCAGGGAATTGCTTTATCTGCTCATTTACTTGGTATTAAGAGCAAAATTGTGATGCCGATTTCTGCACCTCAGGCGAAAGTTGAAGCAACTAAAGGATATGGATCTGAAGTGGTTTTACATGGTGAAACCTTTGATGATGCGAAGGCAAAATGTGAGGAGATTATTAAGGAAACAGGTGAAACATACTTACATCCATATGACGATGTAGAAGTAATGGCTGGTCAAGGTACAATAGGATTAGATATTCTTGATGATATGTGGGATGTTGATACTGTCATTGTACCAATTGGCGGAGGTGGAATTATTTCTGGAATTGCTGTTGCATTAAAATCTTTTAATCCATCCATTAATATAATTGGTGTCCAAGCAGCCAATGTCCATGGGATGAAGGCATCTTATGACAAAGGCACAATTATAGAACATTATGAGGCACCTACTATAGCAGATGGTTGCGCAGTTAAAATACCAGGCGATTTAACTTTTGAAGTAGTAAAAGAATTAGTAGATGATATTGTAACAGTATCAGAAGGTGAATTAGAAGTAGCGATGAAAGACTTATTACAACGTGGTAAAGCTGTTGTAGAAGGGGCTGGTGCATTAGCTACTGCTGCTCTACTTGCAGGGAAAGTGGATCCATATATTAAAGAGAAAAAAGTAGTCGCGGTTATATCTGGTGGGAACGTAGACTTGCAGCGCATTTCGAGTGTTTGTGAGCAATTTTTTGTAGCCAATGAAGTGAAATAGTATTTTAAAAAATAGTGTTAAGAATGAGGAGCTAAGAGGATTGATCTTAGCTCTTTTTAATTATGTCTGTGTTGAAGTAAATAATGTCTCCATTTTTATTTTACTCTTTTCTCGAATTTCAGCGTCTGCGTGCCTCATTACAAATTTATGCGCTATAGCGATTGCTAAAACATCATCTAATAAGCCAATCCCAATAATAGCAGCTATATCTGGAATGAAGTCGATTGTTAATACGTAATAAGATAAAGCAGCTAATATGATAAATTTAGCTTTAGTAGGTAACCCTTTTTTTCTCATTGTGTAGTATAAAATAATACTTTCATAAACGCTAGATTTCCCGAGGTTTGCTGAGCTTTTTTTGAATTTTTTCCAAAGTGTCTGTTTCTCCATATAAACACTCCTTTTACAAAAACATAGATTTTTTAAAAGGATAGACAAAGAAGCGAGAAACTAATCAATTTTATTGTTTTTCTTATTGTATATTTCCATAAAAATAGGGAATTACCTGTACAAAATAATAGACTGATCAAAGTTACTTAAATTCACACAACCACCCTATTCATTAGGATAAAGATTCTGATATGTTTCCACTGTATGTTTGATTAAATTCTTTAAAACATCGATGTCGATATTAGATAGTTTATTAATATAAATACAAGCCTTACTTTTTGTGTGTTTACCAAAGTTTTCTAATAATTTTTCTCTTTCTTCACTTTCATAGGTCAAATAAAGACTTATTTTCGCTTTTCTTGGTGAAAAACCGACTAAAGGCGCATCCCCTTCACGCCCTGATGCATACTTATAGTGATAGCTACCAAAGCCTATAATACTAGGACCCCACATTTTGGCATCGTAACCCGTTACTTCTTCAAAAATTTCTAATAACTGATAGGCATCTGCCTTCTTCTTCTCATTTTCCACACTTTCAATAAATTCAATTACACTATTTTCAGTTTCTTTCATCTTCGGCTCATTCATATATACACCCACCTATTCTTTGAATAAATTTATCTTAACATAAAACTTAAAATCAGTATTCTAACCAAATGTATCCGTACAATACATATTTTTTTGTAATATGTTAATGTACATGTCGTAAACTATCCTATGACATCAATATTTCCTCTTTGTTTTGTAATGATTGCACAAACCCTATTTGCAGTTGTTCCTTCATATCTTTAGTTACAATTAGTTTCGGTATTTTATTCGAATTATGCAGCATTTCTCTAATCTCTTCGTCTAGTTCCCATATTCTGGCCATTCGTTATCAAGACCTAAACCTTAAAAAGCAATTAAAAATAAGGGGTGATGCATAGTATACATGACTAATTCATGGTCAAGAGCATCCAATGTGGTATGGACTGGGCTAGAAGTGCTGGAGGTACTACGGCCACAGTGGGCCATTATGAATAAGGGCCCACTAGAAAATCCCTTGTATGCAAGAGGATTTTGTTTTGGGGAATAGTAAGCGTGAGGGGAGGTGCATTACATATGGGAAAAGGAAGAAGTAATAATGCTGGTAAAAAGCAACCGAATTTCGATGATTCATCTAATTTCGCTAAACAAAGCCAACCAACAGAAAAAAAGAAAAAATAAGAAAAGGAGCTCTCTTGATATAGAGAGCTCCTTTTTAAGGTAAATTGATTGAATTATTAATTGTTCTAGTTGCAAGTTTAACGGTGGCATTATTTTAATTTCGTAAATAGGTCTATTTTTGGGGGAAGTAGGTAGTTCAATCCCTTCAGTTACATATGACTGCATAAATTTTTTATCATTTTTGAGTAAATCTTGTTTAAATTCACTTATCACATTTGTTTGAGATTTTGCCATAATAATTGAGGTCGATTGAAAATATAGTAAGGAAAATATGCAAAATATTTTTATGAATGTAGTGGTCAATTTCATCACCCTTTAACTATGCTTCCGTAAATTTGAAATATATATGTATAGGAGGGGAGAAGATGAGTTTATTGCTTGATGTAATAATGGCTGTAATTACATTTTATCCTCGAAATGACATGAAATTAAAACATCATATTGCAAAGTTAAGCGAATTCGAGTGGTTTCGAAAGCTACACGAAGATACAAAGTATACAAAATTAATTTGGAGTAATAGAAAAATTAAAAAGTTCATTTTGTCTACGACTAACATAGAAGCATTAATAAATTCCGAGAAAAAACAAAAAGAGTTTGTGCATCTAGTACACGATGAATATAAAAAAAGAAGATAAGAATTTTTTTATTTTTCATATTTGGTGAAACAAATGGTACAATGAAAGCTAATGTGAAAAATAAGGAAAAGAAGTGGTCTATTTGAAAAACTTTTTAGAATTAGGAATTAGTGAAACTTTTAATCATACATTACGTGAAAATGGAATTACAGAAGCAACACCAATTCAAGAGCAGGCAATTCCTGTTATTATGTCAGGTAAAGATATTATTGGGCAGGCAAAAACAGGAACGGGTAAAACGTTAGCATTCGTGTTACCGATTTTAGAAAAAATCGATCCAGAGTCTAGTGATGTTCAGGCTTTAATTGTTGCACCAACAAGGGAACTAGCACTGCAAATTACAACTGAAATTAAAAAAATGCTTGTTCAAAGAGAAGATATTAATGTACTAGCGATTTATGGCGGGCAAGATGTAGCACAACAATTGAGAAAATTAAAAGGAAATACACATATAGTTGTTGCGACACCAGGACGATTATTAGATCATATACGACGTGAGACAATTGATTTGAGTAATCTTTCAACGATTGTACTCGATGAAGCGGATCAAATGCTTTATTTCGGTTTCTTATACGATATTGAAGATATTTTAGATGAGACACCTGATAGTAAACAAACGATGCTATTCTCAGCAACGATGCCAAAAGATATTAAAAAATTGGCGAAACGTTATATGGATGAGCCGCAAATGATTCAAGTACAAAGTGAAGAAGTAACGGTAAATACAATTGAGCAGCGTGTCATTGAGACGACAGATCGTGCGAAGCCAGATGCACTTCGTTTTGTTATGGATCGTGATCAGCCATTTTTAGCAGTTATTTTCTGTCGTACAAAGGTTAGAGCAAGTAAGTTGTATGATAATTTAAAAGGACTAGGTTATAATTGTGCTGAACTTCATGGTGATATACCTCAAGCGAAACGTGAAAGAGTTATGAAGAGTTTCCGTGAAGCTAAAATTCAGTACTTAATCGCAACGGATGTAGCAGCTCGTGGACTTGATGTAGATGGTGTAACGCACGTATTTAACTTTGATATCCCTGAAGATGTAGAAAGTTATATTCACCGCATTGGCCGAACAGGGCGTGCAGGTGGATCAGGTCTTGCAATTACGTTCGTTGCAGCGAAAGATGAAAAACATTTAGAAGAAATTGAAAAAACGCTTGGTGCACCATTGCAAAGAGAAATAATCGAACAACCGAAGATAAAACGTGTAGATGAAAATGGAAAACCGGTACCAAAGCCGGCTCCAAAGAAATCAGATCAATATCGTCAAAGAGATAGCCGTGAAGGTTCAAGAAGTGGTTCAAAAGGTGGCCCAAGAAATAGTTCAAGAAATGATAACAATCGATCATTTAATAAGCCAAGTAATAAGAAAAGTAGTGCAAAACAAGGTCAGCAAAGACGTGGCCGTTAAATAGTGGTAATTGTAAAAGAATCGCAGAATATTGCGGCTCTTTTTTTTGCTTGTATACAATAAGAGTGATGCCGAGAAAAAAACGAAAATTTCATTCACCGTATTTAAAATAAATTTTATAGTCCAAAACCAGTAGAGCAAAGGTATTACTATCCTGTCGCAATTCTAGAACAAGTGCAACTTATGTATGAACAATATTTAACTGGAAAAAGTCGAGAGAAAGCAATTTGTACTAGCGACCCTGATGATACGGATTATGAAAAATCAATTGGTATAACGATACGAAACCATTTTTTGCTAACAAAGAATTGGACGATTTGGTGAAAGAAATTCATAACATATTCAAACGGGAATGTGGTGCTGCAGCAAAAAGAGAACGAAACTTATTATGTTTACTATTTCGGCAGAACACTTTGGTTGAAAGAAAGGTATTGAAGCGGGAGCGTATTTTCATTACACATTCCGCAATTATCGAAATGGAACAAGAGAAGTTTATGAATGATTTAACTCATATTGGTAGATGGAAAAAATAAGGGCGTGTGAAGATTGAGCTTTCTTATTTAAAAATTTAAATTAACAACCATTTTCGAACATTGGCCGAACGAGAAAATTATTGTTGCTGAAATGGAAAGTAAAGCAAGTTATCTGTATTGGCAGCAGTTCAGAACAAAATTTATAACAATGTCGATGTCGGAATTTATGAAGTTTGTAAAGTGCGAGATTGAAGATGTTTTTGACATCAAGCGCATGTACAGTGCAGAGCCGGCTTTCAAGAAAATATAAAATTATCGTAACCTCCATTTCGCTTACACCGGTATGCGAGTAAATGTAGCTTACGATCGTCGGGAACTGGAAAACTCATTTGTTCGTTTTGTTTGATGGAGAAATTGAAAAGCGCAACTGTCATCATTTTTGGGGAATTGCTTACTACGATTATGGGGACAATATCGTTCGAAGCTACCAGAAGGAGGAATATGCGGTACAAGAAAAAAGGACTAGCAGTCGTACCTGCCGTCCTTTAATAGGAGAAAAAGTATTCTTGTTTAGAACTACGCATAAACAGAAAATCTGCTTGTAATTAGTTTTACCTTAAATGTTCGTGTATATACAAAAAAGGGATAAGTAAAAAATACTTATCCCCAGGAAGGGAAATCCCAAGCACCAAAATGGCTCGTATTGGTCTACAGGTTCAAAAGTAGTATATGTAGAACGAAAAAATCTCATACAAAAAGCAGACAACGATTTTTGTTGTCTGCCAGTGAGTCGAATGAGTTAGCTAATTGTGATAAATTGCATTCCCATTACGAGAAGAGTGAAGCTGCTAGTTCAAACAGCTTGTTGGTATTATTTTCGATATTTTAAAAAATATACAAGAAAAGCAGATAAGTTAAGAACTTACCTGCTTCTGCTGTAACAAAAGAAAGAAGTATTAGCCGTGGATACGGCGGCTTGAAAATAGTATGTATTTTTATTTGAAAAATATTCAAGGGATGAAAAAACATGGCATGTTTAATAAAAGGTATCTATGAAATTAATCAGCGAATTAGTAAAACAAAAGAGAAAAACAATGAGCAAATATAACAATAAAAAGGTAAAGGTTCAAAAGAGCGATGAGTATAAAGTAAAACAAAATAGTTATATTAAAGCTTGATTTTCATAAAAAATGAAGCACACATATAAGTGTGCTCTTATGAACGCTTTAGATTTGTATGACTAGATAGTCACCATACAATAAAATATGCTTGTTTGATATAAATGTGTGTCAAATCTATAACATATATTTTGTTGTATAAAAGGAACATTAAATGTTAATTAGCCAAGCATATTGTTTTTATTAACGAATCTGTGCAACTGTTAATGCTGCAGAACGAATATCTACTGTACCAATTAATTCAACCGGTACAATTTGAATTAAATCACCAGGGTTTAAGTTAATTAGAATGACACCACTGGATACATCGACTTCACCGGTTCCGATAATATTAGAGCGGACTGCTGTTCCAGATCCTGCAATAATATTAGTTGATGAGTTTAGTGTCAAGAAAAAGCGCGCTGCTTCCGGGGCTACTGGAACATTATCGAGGCTGATTGTTAATGTATAACTGATTTGATAAATACCAGTTCCTGTACTAATTGTATCATTTATTACAGGGACAGTAATATTAGGGTTTGGGCCTGTACTAGGTAATAGTAATGGCGTAAATAGTGTTGCAAATTGAGGTGAAGTAGCATTGAAAGCAAAACCGAGAGCTGGTAGTGTACTAGGGGCTTGTGCTCCACAATTAAAGTTTGTGTGCTTACGACAAGATGAACGCATATTTTCACTCCTTTCTTTCATTTAGATCGCGTGAGTAATAACCTCAAAAATTGGACAAGCGTAATACAATATATGAAAATTTATAGTGAATAGTGCAGAGTTGTACTGTTATGGATAAAACTAACTGCCTGTTTTACAAAAGGAAACATAATAAAAAGAGCACGCATATAAGCATGCTCTTTAACAAGAAAGGTAGATTTCTATAAGTGGATTGCCTCCATACAATAACATATGCTTGTCCAATTTAAACGTGAAAGGCTTATAACAAAAACGCTATTTGGTATCTAATTTGTTTATTTAAAAAGAGCACCAAACTATGGTAACTAGTACGTCATGAATAACAAACTATAGGGGTTTTGTTTAATGTGGCTTTATTGTCCAACAAGAACAATACCATAAGAATTGGTAACTTAGAAGGCTGGAGACTGTACTAAATGAGTTATGGTTAGCCCCTAATTAATATTATTGATGGAATATTAAGTTTCATTAAAGGGAACCTAAAAAGAGCACCTTTGAAAAGTGCTCTTTAAGGGAAAAGTGAGATGTTAAAAAGAAAATTAGGTTTTTTTGCTTCGAGATAATATATGACCATTTCATCATAATGTGACGATGAATCAAAAAAGAACAGTTAACAAATGTTAACTGCTCGTTCTAAAGGTGACTATCTAGATGCATAAATGTAGTTTGGCCAAGAGTAGGGAGAACCATTCAAGTAAGTAGATCGAACGGAGGGGAACCGTATCGTATGAATCAATTGTCATGTTTTGAAGACATTGATGTAAAGCAAATGCGAAGACTTGTGGTGAAGGAACTGAAAGACTACAAAGCATTGTGCGTCCAGATGAAAATCAAGAAGAACAGGCTCGAGCGGGGGGGGCATCGTTCTTTTTCCCATCTACGCTACTTTAAAAGCGAAAAAAACAGAAACAAAGACAACTTTTAAGGAGCCTAACAGCTGCTTTTTTATTTTGAACAGAAAAAACCTGTAGTGGCTCTTTTTCACAATACTACCTTATACTTATTGATTTTTCGCTTAACATCCCTAAAAACTAATAGTGTTGCAATAGGGCAAAGACCTTTAAACCAAAGAACTTCAGAAGAAAATAGTCCGCCAAAGAAAGCGACCGAGTGTACAAAATAAGTAATACCAAATAACCTAAGCATGAACTTTAATTCTTTTGATGAATATTTATAGTTTTTAAATCTTTCCCACATATGTATCAACTCCTATTCTTAAGATGGTCTGTAGTTTTACTTGATGATATCTCGCATGTTTCAGACAAAGAAAAGTAGGAGTTTTTTTCTTTGTCTGAAAGTTCTAAAAGATATATAATGATTTTCTGACTATTAAATTTGGAGGGATACAAGTGAAAAATGAAACGTTACATACTCAAGAAGATATTACTAATATGCTCGATTCATTATTAAGACCGGCAGAACCATTTTGGAATGAATTTTATGCAAATAGAGAAAAAGATGTTCCGTTCTTTGAAAATGTTCCAGATGAGAATCTAGTTTCTTATATAGAAACAGGATGGATTTCCAAAGGGAAAGTGCTGGAACTTGGATGCGGGCCAGGAAGAAATGCAATTTATTTGGCGAATGAAGGATTTGAAGTAACAGCAGTGGATTTATCTATAGAGGGCATTAATTGGGGGAAAGAGAGGGCGTTAGCAAAAGGAATAGAAATCGATTTTATTTGTGATTCAATTTTTAATTTAGAGTGTCAAAATGATTTTGATTTTGTGTACGATTCGGGCTGTTTACATCATATTCCACCGCATAGGAGAATACATTATGTGGATTTAATTAAAAACTCATTGAAACCGGGTGGTTATTTTGGGTTAACATGTTTTGCAGCAGGCGATTTAGATGAGCGAAATGGATCAGAAATAACAGATTGGGACGTATATAGAGGGTGGAGTCTACAAGGTGGTCTTGCATATTCTGAAGAAAAACTGAGAGATATATTTAAAGAATTTGAAGTAATTGAAATTCGAAAGATGAGGCAAATTAGACTACCAAATACTATGTTTGGGGAATCATTTCTTTGGACAGCATTATTTAAGAAGAAATAAGAAAGATAATTGACAAACGTATCGTTTTTATAGACAATACACTTATGGGAATGTACGTTCGGTTCTGTTGGCCGATGTATGTTTTACATAAATACATATCAAGGAGCTGTCTCTATATGGGTACTACAAATCAAAAAATTACGACGTTTCTAATGTTTGAAGGTAAAGCTGAAGAAGCGATGAATTTTTACACTTCGCTATTCGATCAATCAGAAATTGTAAATATCTCTCGCTATGATGAAAATGGACCTGGTAAAGAGGGTTCTGTCATTCATGCAACTTTTACGTTAAATGGCCAAGAGTTCATGTGTATCGATAGTTATGTGAAACATGATTTTACATTTACACCATCTATGTCTCTTTATGTAACTTGTGAGACGGAAGATGAAATTGAAAGTGTCTTTCATAAACTAGCGCAGGGTGGATCTGTACTAATGCCGTTAGGTTCTTATCCATTTAGTAAAAAATTTGGCTGGTTAAATGATAAATATGGCGTGTCTTGGCAGTTAACGCTTGCGGAATAAAAATTTAATAAGAAAAGCGTAGCCTATTTATAGCTACGCTTTTCTTATTAAGAATTTTGCTTGCCGAATCTTTCACCGAGTTTAGCTAACAATTCAGGCTGATCCCCTTGACTCATTACAACTTCAATAAAGATAAATTGATTCTTATTTAAAGTTATATTCGTTAAGACTTTTGCAAACTCTATTTCATTTTCCACTTTACATGTTAGACTTTTTTCTTCTGATCCGAATACGTTTGCGAGTTTTGTGTAATCCCACATTTGTATGTCATTATACGATTCGTTTTGGCCGTGAATTGCACGTTCAACAGTATATCCGTTGTTGTTAATTAAAAATATAATTGGCTTTAAATTTTGACGTAGTATAGTCGATAATTCTTGAACAGTTAATTGGAAAGCACCATCACCAATTATTAAAATGTTGCGCCGCGATAAATTAGCGAGCTGTGTACCGAGTAGTGCGGGTAATGTATAACCGATTGATCCCCATAATGGTTGAGTTACGTGTGTAGTGTTATTTGGTAAAGGGATAGTGGCACTACCGAAGAAAGGTGTTCCTTGCTCTGCGATTAAAACATCGTTTTCTTGTAAGAAATGGTATATTTGTTGCCAAAAACGTTTTTGTGTAACCATTTGTGCTTTTGGATTGAACTTTTTAGTAATAGTTAGTGATTCTGAAATAAATGGCTTAATTTCAAGCGTTTCCTCATTACGATGTTCAATTAAATCACTTAACTGTTGTAAAACATCTTTCATTATAACGGGTCCATATTTTTTATCTATAATTTTCACAGCATAGGGATGGATTTCAATTACTTGCTCTTTCGTAAAACCTTGTGTAAAGCCACCAGTAATAGTATCAGTTAATTTCACGCCAATACTAATAATACAGTCAGATTCATCAATTCTTTTTCGTAAGTAGGAAGGACTAACATCACCGGTATAAATTCCTATAAATTGAGGGTGTTTTTCAGGGAATATTCCTTTCCCCATACTTAACGTTGCGATAGGAAACCCAGTTTTTTCTACGAATTGATACAAATATTCTTTAGCATGAAATCGATCTACTTCAAAATCCGCTAAAATTACAGGTTTTTTGGCACTATTAATTTTGGAAGTTGCATGTAGAAGCATTTTATCCAGCGTTTCTATATTACTTAAAATCGGTTTATGTAAAATTGGTTCCGTAGGCTTATTAAGTGGTTTATTATACACATCAATCGGTAATTGAATATGAACAGGGCGTTTCTCACTCCAACATGCACGTAACACACGGTCAATTTCTTCAGCCCCATGCTCAGCTGTTAATTTTGATTGTGCTACTGTGATTTCTCTATACATATTGGAGAAATGATCGAACTTTCCATCACCTAACGTATGATGAACGAGTGCTCCATTTTCCATTACTGTTGTTGGTGGTGTCCCCGTGATTTTTATAACAGGTACGTTTTCTGCGTATGAGCCAGCAACGCCGTTAATGGCGCTTAATTCTCCAACACCGAAAGTGGTAATAAGAGCGGCGATTCCTTTTATACGAGCATATCCATCAGCAGCATATGCTGCATTTAGTTCATTACAATTACCAATCCACTTTAGCTTTTCATGTGCTAGTACGTCATCTAAAAAAGCCAAATTATAATCTCCAGGGACACCAAAAATATGCTCGATTCCTAATTCGCTTAGTCGGTCTAATAAATATGTACTTACAGTATATTGCGTTTTCAAGTGAATCATCTCCTAATTATGCAATGAACATTTCAATAGACTAAAGAAGTTCCAATGCGTTCTATAAAATATTGATTACTGGATTGTGGTATAATTTACATACAGGGGGAAAGTAGATGACACAACATAAAGAAGAACAGATGAATGAAGCATTAGCATTATTTTACTTTGCATATAAAACATTTACTGAAAAGCCAGATGAAATTATAAAAGAGTATGGCATACAACGAGTGCATCATCGAATTTTATTTTTTATCGCACGTTTTCCAGGGATAAGCGTAAATGAGTTATTATCACTGCTAGAAATTAGTAAACAGGCTCTTCACGGACCATTACGACAACTTGTGGAAAAGGGTTTAATTGAGAGTAATGAAGCTACACATGACCGTCGTGTGAAACAGTTATCATTAACAGAGGAAGGTACCGATTTAGAGAAAAAATTAAGCGATGTACAAAGACAACAAATGGGTGCTATTTTTTCAAAATTTGGTGAATCGTGTGAAGAAAATTGGCATCAAGTTATGAATGAAATGGCAAATAGCCGATCAGGTTTTGATGCTTGGATCTCGAAACGGGAAGTTATAATCGATCAAAAATGATAAGAAATACATCTGTTTTATAGTTTGAAAAAGAACAAATTTTATCCGTACATTTGGCAACTATGGATTGGTCATAGAGTGAATGGATAAAAAGATACATTACTAGATACTTTATACGTGTACGCAATGGAACAATACAATTCACATTTCCGAGAGGGGAATTATTATGATAAAACTTGTACTTATTCGTCACGGACAAAGTTTATGGAATCTTGAAAATCGCTTTACAGGATGGACAGATGTAGATTTATCAGAGAATGGATTAAGTGAAGCGAGAGAAGCAGGAGCAATATTAAAGAAAAACGGATATACTTTTGATGTAGCTTATACATCGGTATTAAAACGAGCAATCCGGACGTTATGGATTGTACTCCATGAGATGGATCTTGCTTGGGTCCCAGTACATAAATGTTGGAAGCTAAATGAAAGACATTACGGTGCATTACAAGGGTTGAATAAAGATGAAACTGCTAAAAAATATGGTGAGGAGCAAGTTCATATTTGGAGAAGAAGTATTGATGTAAGACCACCTGCTCTTACCGCGGATGATCCTAGATATGAAATGAATAATCCAAGATATAAAGCACTTAAAAAAGGTGAGTTTCCATTGACTGAATGTTTAGTGGATACGGAGAAAAGAGTACTTGAATATTGGCATTCAGAAATTGCGCCGTCATTAAAAAGTGGTGAAAAGGTGATAATTTCATCGCACGGTAATACAATACGTTCGCTAGTGAAATACTTAGATAACCTTTCAAGTGATGGTGTTGTTTCATTAAATATTCCAACGAGTATACCACTTGTGTATGAATTAGACGATAATTTACGTCCAATTCGTCATTATTACTTAAGTATGGACGGAGAAGTACCAGAAGGGGAAATTCCGAAACATATTTCTTTTTAACATGAAAATTTGAAACGTATGCTTGTCTACATATACAATGTAGATTCAAGATAAAAGACGTGGTACCTTCTAATGTATATGCGATATTGCTAAATTTAGAAGCTTGTCCACGTCTTTTGTCATAAAGAGAGCTGCTTGTGCATGTAATGATATCGTGAGTAGTTTTTGAATGGAGGGTGATGTCATTGGTGATCTCTAACATTCGAATCGGCTTATTTATTTTAGCAATCGTTTTTCTAGTTCTTGTTTTCTTTTACTGGAGAAATGAAGAATTGTATGAGGAGAAGAAGCAACGAATTAGAAAGACTTGGTATGGGTTGTTTATAGTATCAGTCACCGTGTATTTCATGATAAAAGGAATCGATTTAACCCTCTGGAAAAATCTTTTAATGTTCACTGCAATGGTTATTTTCGTTGATATTGCATTTATTTTAACACCAAATATTTCAGAAATATGGGGAGCAAAATTTAGTGATATCGGCAAAACTGTTCAATCGATAAAACGGTCATTAATTGCTTCTAAAGCAAGAGGAGAAATATACACAACAATTATTCAAAATGTGAATCCAGCAGTATTCGGTACGATGGAATGGCATACGGAAGAAGACTATACAAAAAGTTTAAACACATTTTTAGATTCATATGGGGAAAAGATTGGAGCAAAAATTGTTGTACTTGAAGCGGCAAAGGAATTAAATACAAACTTTCGCGGTATCCGCTCGCAATTTAGTATTATCGTTCCATTTGAACACATTGAGCAATTGAATGAGCAGAAAGCGGTGCAAGTAGAAAATGTCGGAATTATACCAGCAAAAATAGTGAGTGATGTTTTCATTGTTATTGATGGGAAGAAAAATAACCTACAAGATCGGGATTTTGAAAATGTATATAATTTAACAATACATCATAGTTATTTTAGTAAGTAGGACAGAACTTTCTGTCCTACTCTTTTATACATAAATTCGGAATAAATCGGAAAAAGTTGAATAAAATCGGACAATCATCCCTACACTAGCACGTAGAGGTGATTATAATGATAAAAGATTATGACAATGATTTTTTTAAAGAAGATAATGAAGATACAACAGATTTCTCTTTAATAAAAGGAGATACATTACAGCAAGTAGAAGAGTTAGAAGAAGAATTAAAAAGAAAATGATACGTGCACACGCTGTCTGCATTTGCGATCTAATATAAATAGAAGATTGTATCTTTTTGAAGAGGGGGAGAAGAGATGGCTGAAGTGAATGTACAAAAGTCTTCATTTTTTAAAGAAAAAAAAGAAGAACCAAATACAGATTTCTCCCTTGTGAAAGGTGCATTGACTCAAAATGTAGATCGATTAGAAAAATTTATAGAGGCAATTCCATATAAGTGTATAAAAGAGGGTAATTTAAAAGAGAATGCGTAAAAACATTCTCTTTTAAATTACCTCTTTATGATTTGTTTATGCGTTATTTCTTTTTTTGTTTAAAAATGATTTTATACATATAATACCCAAGGGCTGCAAAAATGAATCCAATAGCAGCACCAACTATTTGTTTCATAAACAATAAGTATAACGAAGCAATAATTAGGGTAAATAAGATTAAAAGTAATACATACTTTGAAATAAATTCTAACCCTTTGTACACTAGTAGAATGACACCTGAAAGAACAGTGATGATAGGTAATATCCTATTTTCGAAAAAGCCTTCCTTTTTTTTGCTAGAATGCTGTTGTTTATTCAATATAAATATACTCCCGTCTTAAAGGATTAATGTTTTATTAGTTTTGCTTTTTCATTTTCGAAAAGATTTTTGGTTAAATAGGTTATATCAAAGGAATCATTTATTATATTTCGAGTTAATAGCCATGGGGTGTTTGGTGATTCAATAACAAAGAATCAAAATCTACTTTTTTATAATATCAAATATTATTATTAAATAGTGGATTAATATTGGAAATTTTATGATAATTAATAAAAATAAAAAAGAGAGAATTCCAGGTAGGAGTTAAAGATACAACAGATTTCTCGTTAATAAAAGGAGATACATTACAGCAAGTAGAAGAATTAAAAAGAAAATGATACGTGTACACGCTGTCTGCATTTGCGATATAATATAAATAGAAGGTTGTATCTTTTTGAAAAGGGGGAGAAGAGATGGCTGAAGTAAATGTACAAAAGTCTTCATTTTTTAAAGAAAAAAAAGAAGAACCAAATACAGATTTCTCTCTTGTGAAAGGTGCGTTAACGGAAAATATAAATCGTTTAGAGAAACTGATGAATAATAGCAGTTCAAAATATATACGAGTGAAAAAAACAAAAGAAAATGCATAGAGCATTTTCTTTTGTTTTTTATTTAGCATTTAACTTTTCTTTTACTTTTACAGGTAAATCAGCTTCCTGAACCTCTTCATAGGACTTCACTTCAATTGATGATATTTCATTTTTGTTATTATCATCTTGATCTATATAAAGGCGTAAAAATGCCTTTTCATTTAATTTATGATCATTTGATGTTTTCTTACTTCTAAATGTAATTTGTTTTTTTACTCCGTCTTCGTCATATGCGGGCAGCGTGTAGTTTCGTAAGGTTTTACCTTCTACTTTTTCGATAGTCCCTTCGCCTTGTATCTGCACGTAATATACATCTTTACCAATTCGATTTAGTGATGCTCGCTCACATCCAATAGTAAAACTAGAAAATAATAAATATAGTGTAATAATTGCTAAAAACTTTTTCATTTTCTTTATCTCCTTCAATTTGTTTCTTTACACAGTATACGGCTATTATAAAATGAGAAAAATCGATATAGATTACAACCCCCTTACAATGTTGTAAGAGTGTTGTCCATAAAATGAACAATATATTAAAAAGTTAAAAGAAAGGTAAAATAATGAATCATGGTATAATGATAGAAGACTTACATATTATTTTGTCATTTTGAGAGGAGCTTAAAAATGTATTCTACTTTAGAACAATTAACAAAGCACCCTGTATTTTATCATTTTGCAGAAATTTCAAAGATTCCTAGAGGATCGGGCAATGAAAAGGAAATTAGTGATTATTTAGTTGGCTTTGCAAAAGAGCGTAACTTAGAAGTGATTCAAGATGAAGCATTAAATGTCATTATTAAAAAAGAAGCAACCACTGGTTATGAAAATGTACCAGCTATAATCATTCAAGGTCATATGGATATGGTATGTGAGAAAAATCAAGCAACCGTACATGATTTTGAAAAAGATCCAATTGAATTACGCATCATTGGGGACATGTTATATGCAAATCAAACGACTTTAGGTGCTGATAATGGTATTGCAGTTGCGTATGCGATGGCTTTATTAGATTCAACAGACATTCCGCATCCAGCACTTGAAGTAGTTATTACTACTGAAGAAGAAACAACAATGGGCGGGGCTTTCGCTGTTGATGCAAATCACTTTGAAGGTAAGATTTTTATTAATATTGATTCTGAAGAAGATCATAAATTACTTGTTAGTAGCGCAGGTGGTGCGAAAGCTGTTGAAACAATCCCAGTCATTTGGGATGAAGCGCCAGCGAATACAGATGCATACCGTCTATATGTTGGTGGTTTAAAAGGCGGACATTCTGGTATGGAAATTGATAAACAACGCGGTAATGCAAACAAAGTATTAGGACGAGTATTACGTGATTTATCAGCAAATATTCAATTTGATATAAGTGAAGTTCACGGCGGATTGAAAACAAATGCAATTCCGCGTGAAAGTGTAGCTACAATTGTATTACGTACAGAAGATGTAGAGAAAGTAGAAGAAAAACTAGAATCTTGGACAAGAGTATTACAAGAAGAAATGCGTGCTGTTGATCCAGATGTTCACGTTACACTTACAAAATTGGATGAGAAAGTAGAAAAAGTATTTGCTAAAGAGACACAAAAGCAACTTATTTCATCATTATTCTTAATTCCAAACGGCATTCAAAGTATGAGCTTGGATATTAAAGGTCTAGTAGAAAGTTCAACAAATTTAGGTGTTATTGAAACGTTGCAAGATGAAATTAAATTACGTAACGAAGTGAGAAGTTCTGTAAGTAGTTTAAAACAACATGTTGCAGATGAAATTAAATGTATTGCCGAATTAGTTGGTGCAACATTTGAAATAGAGTCAGAGTATCCAGAATGGCCATACAATCCGAATTCACAAATTCGTAATTTGTTTGAAAAAGTGCATGAAGAAAAATACAATAAAGAGATTGAAATCTTCGCAGTGCATGCAGGTATTGAATGTAGTGCGTTCGTTCAAAAGATGCCTGACTTAGATGCAATTTCATTCGGTCCAGATATTTTCAACGTCCACACCCCAGATGAACATATTAGTATTTCTTCTGTTGTGAATAATTGGGGATTCTTTGTTGATGTAATGAAGGGTACGAAAGAATTAGCTAAGTAATATTTATGAAATGAAAAGTAGCCTATAAAATTTTATAGGCTACTTTTTTGTATAGAGTTTTATTAGAAATTTATTTTTGCGTTAGTTTTTAATTTTGGGTTTTATTTCTAGAGGAGACCAAGAATAGAAAGACATGTAATATTCTCCTTTCAATACTAATTTTACACCCTTGTATAAATAAATTATCGCATGTTTAAAAATTGAACATATAGAATATGCAATATTGCATATCGAATTGTAGGACATAAAGAAGTAATAATGGTTCGTGAATAAAAATGCTAATTGATAAAGAAGGTAAGGATTTCTTCTAGCCTTAAAAAGGGGAAACAATCAAAAAAGCTCCCTATATATAAGGGGAGCTTTTAAAGTGATTTTTGTCTAATAAAAATGTATCCAATATTTTTTTAATGATGAGATAAACGTAAATTATTTTGAGATTTTAAAGCTGCCTCCATAATAATAATTTTCTCCAAGTTTCATAACAGCTACATATGTTCCTGGAGTATAAACCTTAGTAATAGGTGTTACAAATCTACCATAATCATGTTTTAGACCTGAGTCATACATTGTTTTATATCTATGCAAGTTTATTTCGTCATTTTCATTTCCGCTCAATTGATATATTTTTACAATACCAGTATCTTTACCACCAGTATATATAGTAACATCGAATGTATCTCCATGTTTTAAGTCACCAACTGCTAACTCTTCTATAAAATCTGCATTATGATGTAATAAAAAATAGTTTTGCCACCGCCAATTATCTAAATATGGTGATACTTTTTGTGTAAGTTGCGATTGTGCAGACACAGGTGTGATTGTATAAATTGTACTCGATAATAAAACTCCTCCAATTGTCAACGCACCAATAATTGTTGATTTCTTTAAAAGTTTCATCTTCTAAACCTCCTAGTTAATAAAGGATTCAGAAATCTTTTTTGTGAAAAACAAGCTGTGAAATCTAATGGATGATAATATCTTCTATAATCATATTAACATTTATTGATTTATCTGACAAATTAATAAGTAATGGAATTATATCGAGGGTGTTAAGGCTAATAAAAAGAAAGGTGTTAGAGGTATAGCTAAGAAATCTTTATTATATGTAATTGGGATTTATTATTTGAAAACAAAAATTTCAATGCGCACCTTAAGTTTGAACACATAATTTTACAATTTGACTTATGTAATTTATCACGTTATGATTTTTTTATTATAAAAGAAAGGCTTGAATATAATGATTCGTCGTTTGAGAAAGCTAAAAAATGTAGCAGTCGTAGTAAGCTTCTAAGTGAATTACAAAGATCTACAATAACTTAGAAGCGAGGAATAAACTTATGAAGTATCCATTATATAATCATTGGTCAGAAACGAAGTATTTAAAAGATATAGTAACAAATCCACTCATTGAGGTAGGAGAGTATTCCTATTATTCAGGTTATTATGGTCATCAAAATTTTGAAGATGGTTGTGTCAGGTATTTGTGGGGGGATGCTAAGTCCCGAGCGCTGTTCAATCCAATTGAACAGATGGGATGGCATCTTGATAAACTCATTATTGGGAATTATGTTTGTATTGCCAGTGGAGTAGTCATTTTAATGGGTGGTAATCATAATCATCACTCAGAATGGATTACAGTATATCCATTCGCTGAGCAAATTGAACATTCATATGAACCGAAGGGTGATACAGTCATTAAAAGTGATGCTTGGATTGGAATGAATGCTATAATAATGCCTGGCGTTACAATCGGTGAAGGCGCAATCGTTGCAGCAGGATCTGTCGTAAGTAAAGATGTTCCGCCGTATACAATAGTTGGTGGAAATCCTGCTAAGGAAATAAAGAAACGATTCACTGATACAGAAATGAATATGCTAATGGAAATGCGTTGGTTTGATTGGGATAGAGAATTGATTGAGAAGGCAATTCCTCTGTTATCTAGTCCATCCATTGAACCATTATTTGCTTTTTATAAAAATGAAGTGAAAAATAAATAAATCAGTTAGAAAAACTACATCCTAAATAGGGTGTAGTTTTTTATTATTTGTACTAGAAATAATCTCCCCGTTATGGTCTAGTTTTTATAAAATATCTTAAGAAAAATTAAGAAATATAACCAGTGGTTCTTAATATGTTTTATTTATAATTCAAATGATTGAACAAAAGCGAAAAGGGATTCTTTTATGCGATTCATTTTGTTTTCTAAACAAAATATCTAGTGCTTTCTTATCAAAATAGGAACAAATTTATTACTTAGATTGTCTATTACGTGTATTCCTAAAAATGGATGTCCAAATTGAATACAATTTATCCTGTTTGATATCTATTTTTATGTATTGCAAAAATATGAAAGGTCTTATTATTTTGAAAAATAAAAAGATATATTTTGGTGGGGTACAAGTTTAATACTTTTACAGATGGGGCATTGCAAGTGGAAACGAAAAAGAAACAACCCAAACAGTAGCTTATCAATCATAGAAACGTAGGAGGATGTATATGATAAAACCAGTTGTAGACGTAAAAAACATTCGAAAAGTGTACGGTAAAATAGGTGAGAATGAATCACACGCATTAAAAGGTGTTTCATTTTCGATTCAAGAGGAGGAGTTTGTAGGAATTATGGGGCCATCTGGTTCTGGCAAAACAACATTATTAAATGTAATTTCGACTCTTGATAAAGCGACAGATGGCGTTATTGAAATTGCAGGAACGGATATTACGAAAATGAAGCAAGGTGAGCTTTCTGATTTCCGTTCGCAAAAATTAGGATTCATTTTCCAAGACTTTAACTTATTAGAGAATTTATCTATTTACGAAAATATTGCACTTCCACTTTCACTTCAAGGTGTTCCATCACGAAATATTGGACAGAAAGTAGAGAAGGTAGCTGATATGTTAGGAATCTCAGCAATACTTCAAAAGTATCCATCTGAAGTATCTGGTGGGCAGAAACAGCGTTCCGCAGCAGCGCGTGCTTTAGTGCATGAGCCTGCAATTATTTTAGGGGACGAGCCAACAGGAGCTCTTGATTCTAAAAATGCAACAAGTTTACTTAATGCGATGACAAACTTAAATAAAGAACAAGGCGTATCGATTATGATGGTTACGCATGATCCATACAGTGCAAGTTACTGTCAGCGCATTTTATTCATTCAAGATGGTGAGTTATATAAAGAAATTCATCGTGGTGGTAAACGTGAAGAGTTTTATAAAGAAATTTTAGATGTGCTTGCAGATTTAGGCGCACAAAAAGCGTAAGAAAGGAGGTTTGGACATGTTATTTAAACTTTCCATGTCAGGGTTAAAAAGTAAGTTGCAAGATTATATTGTATTACTTATTGGTCTTATTGTATCTATTTCAACTTTCTATATGTTTCAAACGCTATCACTAAATAAAGCGTTCATTGAATCTAACGCAAACGTTGGTCCTATTGTATTAATATTCCAAATAGGTTCCTCTTTATTAGCGATTGTAACATTTTTTTACATTATGTATGCAAACTCTTTCTTATTATCTCTTCGCCAAAAAGAGTTTGGTATGTATATGATGTTAGGAGCAAAAAAGTATAAAGTTACATTACTGATGTTCCTTGAAACAATTATATTAGGTGCGGCGTCACTTGTGATTGGGATTACAATTGGTGTAGCACTTGCAGAAGGTATTGGGCAGTTATTAATGAAACAATTGGAGTTAACTGGAGAAGCTTACCAAGCTTTCTACATTCCGTCTATGGTCGTTACTTGCATCTTCTTCTTTGCATTATTTGTACTATCAGCAAGTATGAATAGTATTAAATTGTCACGTATTTCTGTATTACAGCTTGTACATGCAGATGAACAAACAGAGCGTGTCGCGGTAAAAGGAAAAATGACAATTGTAGTTGCCTTACTTGGTCTGATTTTGTTAGGTATTGGTTATGCTTCACTGCTTTATATACCACAGGCAAAAAATCTAGGAACCGTTCCTACATTAATGGCCATTGGATTAATCTCAGCAACTGTTAGTACTTACATGTTGTTTGGATCACTTCTCCCAGTTATGCTAAAAAAAATAAAAAGTAATAAAAAGCGTAGTCAAAAAGGACTTAATGCTTTTACCTTTGCTCAATTAAACTTCCGCATTAATGGCCTAACAAATGTGCTTGCAACGGTAGCAATCTTAGTAGCCCTTGGAGCAGGTGGAATTGCGTGTGGTATGGCATTTAAAAACGACGTTTTAAAGCAGACTGATAAAGGAACAATTTACGATTCGGTAGTTCATAATACAACAACTGAAGAAAAGAAAATTTTGAGTGGTATCGTATTTCAAGATAAGCTTGAATATCGCTACAAAGTAGATGATAAGTATGTTTATTATATAAAAGAAGAGCTAGAGAATAATCGTCCTTTAGTAAAAGATAGAAAAAATGAGAAGATAATAAAAGTTTCAGAGGATATCCCTATGGATGCATTTGCATTGTCAAGACAATGGGTTAAAAATGATGGGAAACCAAAACAATGGAGCGACGCTTTCGAAACAATTCAGCCCAAGTATATATATCCTGATCATAAAATAAAAATTGTAGAACAAAACATATACGATAGTATGAAAGTTAAAGAAAATATTGTTTTTATTGGGAAAACAGATGTTTTTGGAGCATACGTAAAAGAATGGAAAAAAATTGATGAATTACAGGAAGTTAAATATAAAAATGTGAAAGTGGAAGAATTGGATAGTAAGTATCAAACATATAAGGCGAATCAAAGTTTTTCCAGCGGACTAATGTTTATGGGGTTCTTCGTTGGAATTGCGTTTTTAGCAATGATGGCCAGTTGCTTAATGTTTAAAATTCTATCCGGTGCATCTAAAGATAGTATACGTTATCAAATGCTTCGTAAAATTGGTGTTCGCCGGGAATTATTAACACAATCGATTTATAAGGAGTTATTCTTCATATTTCTAGTCCCAGCAATTATCGGTATTGCTCACATATTAGTTGGTATGAACATGTTTGGGCCTCTATTAATTGATCCGTATTTTCGAATTTGGTTACCAATTGTTATTTTCATAGTCATTTACTCGATTTACTACTGGATTACAGTTCAATTATATAAAAGAATTGTACTTCCGAAAGAAGGTTAATGTAATCATGTTATGTATACTAACTATCAACATAATTCGCCCTCGTTATGATGTAATGAAAAAATACCATGTAAGCAAAATAGAAAGTGAATTTGAGATACAAATATGCAGCAATGAGCGGCAGAAAGCGTAAGGAAGAAGTAAATACAAGTAGGGGGCATTTCATCTATAACTTATAAGAAGATATGTATGAGCAATTAAAAGAGAAAAATACTATTCTTTCTATATCATAATTATGAATAGGCCAGATAGCATCGTTCCTACATTGAGTACTACTTTAACCTCATTTGTAGGAATGCTTGTACTATCCCCTTACAATAAAATTAAATAATCATCCAATATTAATTGATAACTATAATCGGAATTTTAGTAGGCTGGAACAATTATCAAAATAATATCTTGTATTCATTATATTTATAATAGCTATTATATAAAATTGGGTTTGCACAAAAAAGTGTTAATTAACATAAAACTTGTAAACCTTATTCATCATAAGGATTATTGTTTTAGAAAAGGAGTGTATGTTGAAAAAATTTTTAAAGGTAATTTTAATCTTATTAGTAATATTTATAGGGATTATGTTGGGAAGCATAATTTTAAATAAAACATATCATACAGAGTTTAGATCTTTAGATAACACGGATCAAAACATGTTAAAAGAATTATCTACTATCTATAAGAGCTTCGAAGAATCGAGTGATAAACTTTGGAATGAAGATTATCGCTTCGAAAAAATGCCATTGGTTCTAATACGTAGTAATAAAGACGGGGGATTCTTTAGACAAGAAGCTTATGCAGTTAATGTAAAGGGATTAGAAAATAGTATTTTTGCAAAAGAGATAAAGGTCTCAAATTCTCTGCATTTACCTAAAGTCTATCGCTTAACTCGTTTTGATTTTAGAACAATTTCTACATGGATTCCTTGGAACTTTGGGACAATAAATACGAACGATATGGATGTATTTTATTTAAAATATTATCCTAAAATGTTTAGTAATCCAGATTTATATTTTGATTTTTCGTCTTTCTTATTACATGAAGCTTTTCATACTTATAAACAAAAAGATTGGACATATGATGCAAATGGTGGAGAGTTTATTCATGAATATCCGATTAATAAAGAAAATTACGCGCTAATGGGATTAGAATTTAAGCTATTAGATAAAGCGATGATTGATACGAACCCAGAAAGTATTAATAAGGTATTATATGATTGGACAATTGTACGTAACTATCGCTTGAAAAAATGGCCTCAATTAATTGGAGAAACAAAAACGGAAGCGATAGAAGGTTCCGCACGATACTTAGAGTATCGATATAGTAAGTTAACTGGTGGAAATCTTATGGTACTTGCAAAGAAACAGAAGCCATATCATGTTACTTTTATGGAGGCGTTCAACTTTATTGCTAATGGACAGGCAGAATCTCCAAAGTTTTTAGAACGGAATATAAAATATGAGACTGGTTCAGCGCTTGAATTAAGCATGGATAATGCAAATATACCATGGAAAGAAGCTATTGAAGATAGTGCAATTAAACAAGGAAAGACACCATATGAAGTATTAAATACATACTTTAATATAAATAATACACTCACAATTGAAAATAAAATTAAAGAAATTAAAGAGAATAATGACTATGAAACACTTTTAGAACAAGGAGAAAAACTGGTGAAAATAAGTAACGAGCAAAAAATGAAATTTGAAAAAGAATAACCTTTAAGATCGTATTGAAGAGGATATTTTTTCTTTTTATAGGTTATATAAAATAATAGTGTAATAAAAAAATTAATTAAAATAAGGAGTCATAAAACAATTATTTTTTATACTGATTATATTATTTTTGTTCTTTCAATTACAGGTTTATAAAAAGGCGTATAAAAATGTACCACTTGCTTATGCCTTTAGTTGTTCAATACGAGAAAATTGTGGAGGAATTATATGGAGTCAAAAATTCTTATTGTTGATGATGATAAAGAGATTAGAAATCTTATCTCTGTATATTTGGAAAATGAAGGTCTGAAAACTCAAAAGGCAGAAGATGCTATTGAAGCGTTAGAACTGTTAGAAGAAAAGCGATTCGATCTTATTATTTTGGATGTTATGATGCCAAATATGGATGGCATTGAAGCGTGTATGAAGATTAGGGAAGAAAGAAATATGCCTATTATCATGCTTTCTGCAAAATCAGAGGATATAGACAAAATTCAGGGTTTAGCCTCTGGTGCCGATGATTATTTATCAAAACCGTTTAATCCGTTGGAGTTAATCGCTAGAGTAAAATCCCAATTAAGAAGGTTTAAAAAGTATAATACAAATACAGATAATGATAAAAGTATACTAGAAATTGGTGATTTGACCGTAAATACAGATACACGTCAAGTATGGATAAGAGGTACGGAAGTAAGGCTAACTCCAAAAGAGTTTGATATACTCGAACTACTTGCTCGTAACAAAGGGATTGTTCTGAGTGTTGCAAAAATATATGAAGCAGTTTGGAAAGAGGTTTTTTATAAATCGGATAATACCGTCATGGTACATATTACAAAAATAAGAGACAAAATCGAAGAAGATTCTAAACATCCAATTTATATTAAAACTGTTTGGGGGATTGGGTACAAAATATGAAGAAGGTTAGGTTTAGAAATAAGATAATTATAAAACTTCTTGGTGCTGTTGCAGTTAGTTTTTTTGTTTCGTTTGGTTTAACAATCCTCACTTTTATATATATCATAATTCCATTAACTCTAAATCACTATCTTGATAATCTTAGTGCATTTGAAAATAATATGCTTACATTTCTTATATTCGCGTTAGCGATCTTTACTTTTATAATCATTTTTTTAATATTGGTTCGAAAGAAAATAGTATATTTGAAGCTTATTTCTGATAATGTGAATGATATTGCCAATGGAAAACTGGGTTTGACAATTGAGATCGAGGGAAAAGACGAATTGACTCAACTTGCTCAAAATATTAATTACATGTCCAAGGAATTGGAGAATACATTTGAACAGGAAAGACGATTGGAACGTACAAAAAATGAACTCATAACCAACGTATCTCATGACTTACGCACACCATTGACATCTATTATCGGTTATGTAGATTTATTAAAAAGAGGGCAATACGACAGTAAAGCACAATTACAGGAATATCTCGAAACCACTTATTTAAAATCACAGAGATTGAAATATCTAATTGATGAATTATTTGAGTACACCCGTTTATCAGACAACGATGCCAAGTTAAACTTTAATGAAGTTGATTTATCGGGTTTGTTGGAGCAAATAGTTGGGGAATACACTCCTATATTTGAAAAGGAAAGTTTAATTGTTCAAAAATCAATAACGGAAGAATCAATACCTATTTTTATGGATGTAGAAAAAATGGTACGTGTTTATGAAAATCTGTTTATGAATGCGATAAAGTACAGTATGAAGCCATCCAAATTATTAATATGTCTTGAAGTAATTGATAATAAGGCAATTTTGAAAGTATCAAATAAAGCTGAGAAACCACCTGTTAGCGATCCAAATAAATTATTTGAGAGATTTTTCAGAGGCGATAAGGCAAGAAAAGATAATCAAGGAAATGGACTGGGACTCGCTATCTCAAAAAGAATTGTTGAACTTCATAATGGTAATATACATGCAGAATATAAAGAAGGTTGGATATCTTTTATTGTTGATCATCCGATCATATAGAATGGCTTATGGAATGAAAAGTTCCATAAGCTTTTTTTAAAACTTAAGAAACTATTTAAGTTAATAATTCAAATAGGTCATTCATAGTAGACATGATACTAACAAGTTAATTTATTATTTTTATAAAGTAATTAATAGAATGAGGGGGGAAGTTCAATGATATGAATAATGGAAGAGACGATAGTAAGTTTAGCAACCGGTGTGCTTCGAAATTTAATCGGGACACACTGGTTTTATTTTTTATAAATGTGGAACAAATGTATTACTTATATTGTCTATTAAGTATAATCCTAATAAATATGAAAGTACGAATCATTTTGAAAAATACAAAGGTATTAAAAAGAGGGATATGTGTGGGAATACTAAGTGTCAGTGTGCCTAATAGGGTGGGATGAGATGTTTTATATGAAAGTCGTCCTAATGTCATATATGTATATAGAATTTGATAACACTGTCTATTTTTGAAGGATTATGTTAGAATAACGCTTTTTTGAGTACAAAGATATTGGAGGTAAGAGAATTGAAAGGTATGTTTTTTAAGAGATTTATTGCAATAGTGACAGTGCTTACACTATTTTGTAGCATGGTCGTTACATCTGGAAGAGCAACAGCGGAAACAGTTTCTGCTATAGATGTAGAAGCAGGATCGGCAATTTTAGTAGAAGCAAATTCCGGGAAAATTTTATATGAAAAAAATGCAGATGAATCATTAGCAATTGCTAGTATGACAAAAATGATGAGTGAATATTTAGTCCATGAAGCGGTGGATAAAGGAAAACTTAAATGGGATCAAAAAGTTAAAATCTCTGAATATGCATATAAGATTTCGCAAGATCGCTCATTATCAAACGTTCCATTAGAAAATGGTGGCTCTTATACAGTAAAAGAGTTATATGAGGCAATGGCAATTTACTCTGCGAACGGTGCGACAATTGCTTTAGTTGAAGAAATTGCTGGAAAAGAAGCCGATTTCGTGAAAATGATGAATGATAAGTCAAAAGAGTTTGGAATGAAAAATTATAAATTTGTAAACTCTACAGGCTTAACGAACTATGATTTAAAAGGACATCACCCAAAAGGGACAACTCCAGACGAGAAAAATAAAATGTCCGCAAGAGATTGTGCGATTTTAGCACAACGTCTGATTCAAGATTTTCCGAAAATGTTAGATACTGCAAAAATCCCTAAAAAAACATTCCAACAGGGTGGTAAGTATCCAATTGATATGACGAACTTTAACTGGATGTTAAAAGGTTTAATTAAGCAATACGAAGGTGTAGATGGGTTAAAAACAGGAACTACCCCAGAAGCTGGTGATTGTTTCACTGGTACAGTAGAAAGAAACGGTATGCGTCTAATATCTGTAGTGATAAAAGCAAACTCTCATGCAGCACGTTTTGATGAAACGAAGAAATTATATGATTACGGATTTGCAAATTTCGAAGTGAAGAAGGCCTATGGAAAAGACTCAGTAGTAAAAGGGCATGAAACAGTGAGAGTAGCAAATGCAAAAGACAAAGATGTAGTAGTTCAAACGAAGCAAGCTGTTTCACTTCCGATACCAAAGAACAACAAAGACGTATATAAAAAAGAATTTAAAGTATTGAATGAAGAACAAGAAGCACCTATTAAAAAAGGTGTAACAATTAGTAAAATGATTATCTCGCCTAAAGATAGTACAGATCCTGGGTTCTTATTAGGTAAATCATTACAAGTAGACCTTGTAACAAAATCTGATATAGAACAAGCAAATTGGTTTACACGTTTTATGCGTAACATCGGATCTTTTTTTAGCGTTATGTGGGATAGTGCGGTTGATATAGTAAAAAGCTAAGTTTATAGGATGAAACTAAATATTAATCTAAAAAAAGAGTTTCGAAGTTTTATCCCGCTTTAATGGGCAGTAAGACCCCCACCTCAAAATTTAGCGAAAGCAAAGAATTTAGTTAGGGGATCAACTGCCCATAAAAGTCCGATTGGTTCAACTAATAATCAGTGGGGGATGAAGAACCCTCCCTGATTAAAGTTTCACTTTATAAATTTTTATGTAGATAGTTTGGAATGGAAGATGGTATTAATTTCTAAATTGGGTCCTTCGGAATTTTTCTTATTGTAATCAAGTTAAGATAAATTTATATCTATAAAAACAAAAAACGCTATTCTTTTTGTAGAAATATACAGAAAGGATGGCGTTTATTATGTATTTTTTGATTCAAAGCATTCTAGTACAAAGTTAGTTTAATAAAGTTACATGAAGAAAAAACATTCATTTTTTCATCAAATGACAATAAAAAATGAATATCCGGTACTTATTTCTGTAATTAGATTTTATAAAAATTTAATAAAATCTTTTCTTTGTATTAAAT
This sequence comes from Bacillus sp. CH140a_4T, assembly GCF_008923725.1. Lineage (GTDB taxonomy): Bacteria > Bacillota > Bacilli > Bacillales > Bacillaceae_G > Bacillus_A. The sequence goes on along the minus strand of NZ_WBPF01000021.1, from coordinate 149,916 downwards.
ATTTTGTTTTAAATTATTTATATAAGGAAATGGAGACCAGAAAACAGATGCATAGATTGACTTTGAACTGTTTATATCTGGGATCTAGATAGACATTATGTACAATTTTCCCACTACACTAGTATAGTGGCCTTTATGAACAGCAAAATCTACAATTTACAAGGAGAACATTTTATGAGTAAGAGAATAAAAGAATTAGATTCTATACGAGGGTTAGCGGCACTTACTGTGGTATTTGGACATTTTTGTTTAATGCTACCATCGTTGCCTAATTCTATTAAATTTTCCCCGCTTAGGTTTTTATGGGCGGGTGGGGAAGCTGTTATCGTTTTTTATGTACTAAGTGGTTTTGTGTTATCTATGGCACTTTATCATTCAAAAACAAATTATTGGGGATATTTAATTAAGAGATTTGTAAGAATCTATATTCCTTATTATTTTTGGATAATCGTTACCTTTGTTTTATTTATTTTATTTTCGTCGTATGAAGTGGTAGGACTACGGGATTGGTTCTATGATAGGTGGCAAGGGTCTATAACAAAATTAGATATTCTAAACCACTTTGTGCTTGTTAATAATTTTTTTACGGAAAATTATAATCCAGTTATTTGGTCATTAGCTCAAGAAATGCGTATATCTATTGTGTTTCCTTTATTATTCCATCTTTTTTATAAACTGAATTGGAAGAAAACGATACTATTTGCTTTGAGCTTTTCTTTCATTAGTGTTTTTCTTAATATGTTGCATATTGGGAAAGCTGAAGGATTTTATAATGGTTATGCTGATACACTGCATTTTACATCTATGTTTATGGTTGGAATGTTACTTTTTAAGTATCAGGAAAAACTTATCTACTCATATAGGAATATGAAAAAATTTAAAAAAGGATTTCTTATTGCATTAGGGATTATTTTATATTTATATTCCATTTTAATTTATGGTATTTCCCGTAATGATACTACTTTCTTATTAAAAGATTGGGGTGTCGTAATGGGGGTTAGTATATTTATTATAATGGCTATGAGTAACCTAAAAGTAAAAGCATTTTTAAATAAGAGTGTATTTGTATATTTAGGAGAAATTTCATACAGTATCTATTTGTGTCATTTTCCAATCATGATGGTACTATTTAAACTTTTGTATACAAAGATACCTATCTTTTTCCTTCTTACTTTGTGCATTGCAATGACACTACTTTTTTCTATAATTTCGTATCATTTAATCGAAAAGAAATGTATAAACTGGGCAAAACAAAAAACAACCAATTTTTTGAAAAAAGTATGATTCATAGATACTTTATTTCTTTAGTAAATATACGAATATGACCGATTCTTAAGTATACTTAGGAATCGGTCAATTTTGGATTCTAAATGTAAATATAATAAAGTGGAATATAATTGAAATCGAAAACCACTTAGAAATAACAATTACGGTGTGAGCTATTGTATAGTATAGATATGGTTAATAATAAAGGGGGACTACATATGTGGAAGCGATTTGTATCGATTGGTGATAGTTTTACAGAGGGCATAGGGGATGAAGTTGAGGGAATAGCATTAAAAAGCTGGGTAGATCATTTTGTTCAACTTTGTGTAAACGATATAGAATATGCTAATTTTGCAAAGCGTGGGTTAGTAACGAAAGAAATTCGCTCACAGCAATTGGAAAAGGCATTAACGTTTAATCCAGATTTGGTTAGTATAATTGTAGGTGCAAACGATGTTTTAAAAGGACGTTGGGATCATCAAGAATATAAGAACAATATGGAATTTATGATAGATACATTAAGTAAAACAGATGCTGATATTATTATAGCAAGCCTTCCAGATTTTACAGTTCGGCTTCCATTTTCTTCTGAAAAAAAACAAATGTTAAAAAAACAATTATTAGAGGCAAACGAAGTTATACTTTCACTGAGTAGAGAGTATAAGCTTCATTATGTTGACTTTTGGAATCATCAATTAGTTAATGATAATTCACTTTGGTCTACGGATTTAATTCATCCAAATTCAAAAGGATATGTAAAAGTTGCTGAATTAATTCATAGTAGTTTACCTGTACATGACTCTTCTAAATAAGCTTTAGAGTGAACGAATCACCCAGTCGCATACAGCACAGGGGTTTTGATGCGAAATAGAAGGATATACAACGTCTATAAATTAAACTTTAAGTAATTTTTTTGTTGAAGGACCCTTAGAATAAGGGTTCTTTTTTGTATTAAATATCTACAAAAAGGATATGAGCTGGGAATCTAAACAAAAAGATATTTTAAATAATAGTGTTAGATACGCTCCTTTTGTATGTAAGAATATTAATATCTTCTCCTTCGAATGGAACTTAATCATAAATTATTTTTTTGTAAATGTGGAACAATTTCATTACTTACACTGTCTATTAAGCGTTACAACATTTTTTATTTAATTTATTAAGAAAGGAATAAACATTTTTAACTAAGGGAGAAGATTGAATTGAAAAAATTATGGATGCTGCTTTTCTTTTGTTTTGCAGTTATATTGGTAGGATGTAATAAAAACGAATCGTCAAAACAAGCATTTGAAGAATATATAAATTTATGGAATGATAGAGAATTTGCAAATATGTATGATCGTTTATCAGAACATGCAAAAAAAACGATTTCTAAAAAGGAATTCACAGAGAAATATCAAAGAATTTATGAAGGTATTGGCGTTAAGAATTTAAAAGTTAAAACGACAGGAGAGAATGCTAAAGATAAAGAACTTTTTCTTTTTGAAGTTAAGATGGATACGGATGGAGGAACAGCTTCATTTATCCATGAAGCAAAACTCGTGAAAGAAAAGGAATCTTGGAAAATAGATTGGACACCAGATTTCATTTTTCCAGGTATGAAAAAAGATTACAAAGTACGTATGCAAATAGAACAAGGAAAACGCGGAGAAATATATGATCGAAATGGGAAAGGTCTTGCAACGAATGGCAAAGCGACTGAGGTTGGAATTATCCCAGAGAAATTAGGTGAAACGGCAACGCAGACAAAAAAAATAGTAGCACAATTACTTGATATGTCTATAGAAGAGGTCGATCAGAAGCTTACAGCGAAATGGATAAAACCAGATTCCTTTGTACCAATTGGTATTTTAAAAGAGGGAACTAGACAGAATGATTATATTGAATTAGAAGGAGTTTCATCTCGCCCAGTAAATATTCGGACGTATTCATTAGGGGAAGCGGCGGCGCACTTAACTGGTTATATAGGAAAGGTGAATGCAGAGGAGTTAAAATCGCTTCAAAAAAAAGGGTATCAAGCAGATGATTTAGTAGGTAAGACAGGTTTAGAGAAAGTATTAGAGAATAAATTGCGTGGTGAAAAAGGTGGACGCGTATTTATAGAAGATGAGAATGGAAAAGAGATGAAAAATGTAGCAAAAAAAGAAGCAAAAGCAGGGGAAAACGTTACGTTAACAATTGATGCTGCAATTCAAGAAAAAATCTTTAATGAGATGAAAAATGAAGCAGGATCTAGTGCAGCGGTCAATCCTAAAACGGGTGAAACTATCGCACTTGTAAGTAGCCCTGCTTATAATCCAAATACAATAGTTAGAGGCGCATCAAAAGCCCAACGAGAAGCATGGAATAACGACTCGAAACTACCAATGATGAATCGTTTCACACAAGCATTTGTACCAGGTTCCGTATTTAAAACGATTACAGGTGCAATTGGTTTGGAAACAAACACTATAAACCCTAAGGAAGAATTTAAAATTCAAGGATTAAAGTGGACAAAAGATTCATCTTGGGGAAATTATTATGTAACACGTGTGAAGGAAGCTAGTCCAATTGATTTTGATAAGGCAATGAAGTACTCTGATAATATTTATTTTGCTCAACAAGCTTTGAAAATGGGAAAAGATCAGTATGTAAATGAATTTAAGAAATACGGATTTCATGAAAAACTACCAATCGAATACGAATTTCCTATTTCAATCATTGCAAGAGATGGGATAAAAAATGATATTCAACTAGCAGACACTGGATACGGACAAGGACAAGTATTAATGACACCACTTCATTTAGCATTAACATATGCACCGATCGTAAATGAAGGAAATATTCCGTCGCCTCATCTTTTAAAAGAAGCAAAAGTAGAAGGGAATTGGAAAGAAAATGTGGTTTCAAAAAAGAATCAAGAGATATTAAAGAGTGCATTAATAAAAGTCATTAATGACCCTGATGGCGCGGGGAGAATTGCTAAGGTTGATGGTATAACTCTTGCTGGTAAAACCGGTACAGCAGAACTGAAAGAGTCGAAAGAAGCAGACGGAAAAGAACTTGGATGGTTTGCAGCTTTTGATGCAAATGAGCCTGACATGATTGTTACCATGATGATCGAAGATGTAAAAGGAAGAGGGGGGAGTAACGTACCAGGTGAAAAAATAAAACATATTTTCCAAAAATGATAATTAATTATAAAGTAAAATCTTTTACTACACTCATTGTTTGCTTAACACCAAGGTATAAATCATACAAAACAAAGTATAAGTAAGCTTCGAAAAAGCATTATTCTTAATCGAGAATGCTTTTTTGTTGTGGGTGTAGAAAGTTGATATCTCATCTTTATTTTCATTTTTGAAAGGGTGACATTGCTGATAGTAAATAGAAGAGTGAAACAAAAAACCAGTGATTTAGTAAAACATAAATAGAGCACACAAATAAGTATGCTCTAAGAAAAATAGGTGATACAAGTAGAGTATTGCGTGAAATGCACAAATAATAATCAGATTTTTATGAGTGTATTTTTAACATTGTATGCTTTACTTGTTTTTAGGAGCCTGTCATGTAAAAGAATGTATAGATGATTATTTTATGAAAGTAAATGCACACCTTTACATTTTTAGGAGGATTTTTCTATCAAAAAAAGATAAACATTGGAACAAATGAAACTTGTATCTTGTCTATATATTGAAACCATAATAAAAGTGAGGGCAGTTTTATCTTTATTCAAATAAGTTCGAGGTGTGGAAATGGAAGAGACGTTTATTGAAAAGTGTATTCATGATGAGCTTGACTATGTTATAAAAGACTATTGGCAAGATGTATGGAATTATTCATTTATTATTACGAAAGATCCACACTTATCAGATGATATCACGCAAGATGTATTTATAAAGGTATTTAAAAATTGGAATTCATTTCGAAAGGAGTCATCTATTAAAACGTGGATATTAAAAATTACAAGAAATACAGCAATAAACTATTTGAAATCCTCCTATTTTAAAAGGATATCATTAGTAGGTTTTTTTAGTGATGATAAGCAATCTCCATCGGCAGAAAAAGAATTTTTTAATCAAGAGGAAATGAATGAAGTGTGGGATGTTGTATTAAAACTACCTAAAAAACACCGTGAAATAATAATTTTAGACGCGAAATATGAATTATCTTATGAAGAAATGGCCGAAACACTAGGAGTATCCATTGGAACTGTAAAATCAAGATTAAGCCGAGCGAGAAGTAAGGTTTCAAAATTAATAGGGGAGGGTAGTAGTGATGAACAATAAACAAAATCCTGACTGGTATAGAAAATTAAAAAAAGGCCCAATGGAGAATCGTAAAGATGAAGAAGAATTTATCTTTAAAATAAAGCAGTCTATATACGAAAATAATGAAGTGGATCTTGTAAAACATAAAAAACCTTTTCAAAAAAAAGCATTACCTATTGTAGTTGTTTTTGTTTGTACAATGTTATTTTTTATTGTTCAACAACCTTGGCTTGATGATAATAAATCACCGGTACAAAGTAGCACTCAAATTAAGCCTAAAACAAAAGATGAGTCTGCTCAAGATCCAACATTAAAACAATTTATGAATGATTTATATCAAAGTACAAATTCAAAAAATGAAAATGACTTGTATAGAGCGTTAAATGATGAAGTTCTATTTAAAGGGAAGAGTTATAAGAAGGATGAATTGAAATTTGATGAAGATATTTTTCATGAGTTGCAAGTTGCTCTTACCATGGGGGGAGAATTTACAAATGATACAAAGCAAGCATACAAAGTACCAAGTGGATTGACAGAAAGTAACGAACCAAAGCAAGCGCATTATATATATGCAACTGTTACTGGAAATAAAACGAAAATATTAGCTGAACCAAATCGAGAATCACGAGTTTTATATGAAGTATCTAATGAAATGGTAAAAGCTTGGATTCCAGAAAAAATACAGAATGGTGGATATATAAAAATATCGACAATTAGCGGTAATACTGGATATGTACAAAAAGAGTATGTTTTAACTGATATTAAATATTCATTTATGTTCGAAAAGGATCGTGAAGGTAAATGGAAAATAACGAATATAGATTCTATATGGTAAAAGAGGAAGGTTCACTTTAATGAACCTTCCTCTTTGTTTTTATTCTCTTTTTGAAGAGTATTCCAAGAATCTAAAATTTCTGATGCAACAAGAGCAGCAATGTTTTTTTCTGAATTACTACCAGGAATAACGACAGAAACTGCAATTTGTGGATCTTCGGTAGGAGCATATGCAATGAAAAGAGAATGGTTTATCATTCTTTCTTGTTCATTCGGAGCACCTGTTATGCCTGTTTTACCTGCGACGTGAAAGGGTAAGTTTTTAATTTCCTCTATATTTTGGCTCATCCCACCTTGCACGACACTCCAAAAGTTCATCGGATAACGATTTGAACTTTCTAAAATTGGTTTAAACTTTTTTGCTTCCTTACCATGTTGATCAATAATAGCACTTACGATTTGAGGTTTATATTTATCACCTTTACTTGCTAAAGTTGCTGCATATTGAGCAAGTTGAAGAGGCGTGTGTACTTCATTTCCTCCCCAAGAGGCATTTAATAAGGCGGAGATACCATTTTCAAACTTGTTTGTTGGATGAAATTCATATTGTCCGTCTTCTTCAAAAGGTAAATCAACCCCGGTTTTAGAACGAAGGCCGAATTGTTTTAAATACTCTGTCCATATATGTGCAACTTTTTCTATATTCCCATTATTTTGGTTGAATAAGGGTAGAGCTACTTTGGCTGTCATAAATGTGTTAGATGAATTAATGATAGCCTGCCTCGGTGTAATCTCACCTGTTGGCGTTCCAGGTGCATTCGTAATGTTATTTTGATTATCATATTGAAAAGTACCTTTATCTAAATAAGTATCTTCAGGTTGAAAAAGCTTTTCGTTTAATCCAATTAAAATAGTAAGTGGCTTTATAGTAGAGGCCATATTTACATAAGATTCACCATACTTTAATTTTTGAATTGCTTTATTTTGCGAAAGTGATTTGATGTTTTCTTTTTTAGATGATACTTGTTCATATAATGTATTTGGATCAAACACTGCTGAGTTGGCCATAGTTAAAATTGCGCCATTTTTCACATCGGTTACCACAACATAACCAGCATTAACATCAGTTATTTTCTTGATTTGAGATCTTAATGCTTCCTCTGTTTTTTGCTGCAACTTAGAGTCTAAAGCTAGCCGGACATCTTTTCCTTTTTGTACTTTTTGCATGTTCCATAAGAACTTTTTATTATTCACTTTAAAAATAAGAGTTTTTCCGGGTTTTCCTTTTAAATCATTTTCATATTGTAGCTCAATCCCGCTTTTTCCAACGGGTACATTAAGGGCATTTTCTACATACCCAATTACTTGTGAACCAATTCCACGCTTAGGATAATATCGAATCACTTCATCTTTGATTATTACATTATTGGGTTTGTTTTTGTTTATGAATGCAAGTTCATTCTCAGTTATGTCAGAGTATAACGATATATCATTCATAGTCTGCTTTTTACAAGATTGTTGTAATTGAGATTTTATGTCCTCTGTAGAAATGTCATGTTGAAACTCGCTTGAAAATTGATTGAAAAAAGCCAATGTGTTTGCTGCATCTTGTTTCGATAGCTTCTCATCATTGAAAGTGCAATATAGAGACTTAACTTTCTTATTTGTAGCTAGTATTACACCATTTCGATCAAGTATTTGTCCTCTTTCGGTCGAAGAAGTTTCGATAGTAATTGAAATGAAATTACTGTTAAACAAAATTATTAAAATCACACTTACAATAGAAAGAACCGCTATATATCTCCATCTTTTTATTTTTGTATGTAACATAAAACCCTCCCTTTATAGCCTATTCCATATTATAGTTAATTATTTTTTTTGTAAATGTGGAACAACTTTATTATTTAGGTTGTCTATTAAGTATTACAGCATGAAGAAAGGAATAATCAGTATGAAAAGTTTTTAGCAAATCTATGTGTAAGTTTTATATGGGCCAGTATATAGTTTAGCATTTCTAATGCTAGCGACAAAAAATAGAGAGAAAACAGGAAAGGAGAGTTATGAATTACGTAGCTAAACGAAAAGGGATGAGTGCTAACAAGGATTTAGCAAAAAAGTCGAAACGATATTTATAATCGGTCATCGGTATGTAACATATAAGGAATTAAATGGAGGATTTATGGAAAAACAAAAAGGAAAGAACAAGACGTATATATCTATACGATTAAATATAATGTTCCTTTGCATATTTTTACTATTCTCAGCTATTATTGTTCAGCTAGGAAAGGTGCAAATCGTAGAGGGAGAGGCTTATAAGAATCAAGTAGAAAGCAGTCAAAACGCAACTACTAGCATTCCAGTTCCACGTGGACAAATACTAGATCGAGAAGGGAAAACAGTTGTTAATAATAAATCTCTTCGTACGATTACGTATACAAGGGTAAAGGGAATTACTAGTGAAGATATTTTAAAAACAGCAAAAGACTTAGCGAAAGTGCTTGAAATGCCTGAACAAGATATAAATAAATTAACAGACATCGATAAAAAAGATTTTTGGATGCAGTTGAATAGGCAACGTGCGGAGACAATGATTACTAAAAAAGATATAGAAAAGTTAAAAGATAAGGGAGTAGAGGGAAAAGAGTTAGATAAAAAAATAGAAGACTTAAGACGAAGTCGTGTTACAGAATTAGAATTGGCAGAATTAACAGCACAAGATTTAAAGGTGTTAGCTATTAAAAGTAAAATGAGTTCTGGTTATCAACTAACACCACAAATTATAAAAAAAGATGTAACAGATGAAGAGTATGCGCGAATAAGTGAAAATCTTGCTGAGTTTCCAGGAGTAGATGCAACAGTTGATTGGGAACGTAATTATGTAAATGGTAATTTATTCCGTTCTGTGTTGGGTAATATTACGAGTAGTGAAGAAGGGTTACCGAAAGAAAACTTAGATTCTTATTTGGTACGTGGATATAACCGTAATGATCGTGTAGGAAAAAGTTATATTGAACAACGATATGAAGATGTGTTACACGGTACAAAAGAAGAAATGAAAAACATTACTGATAAATCAGGAAACATTATAAACACAGAGATAATCTCTAAAGGAAAAAGTGGTAATAGTTTAACATTAACGATTGATATGGAATTACAAAAGAAAGTGGAAGAAAGTATAGAGAAAAATTTGAGAGCGTTTAAGAGTTCAGAGCCACTGTTGGACCGAGCTTTTGTCGTCATGACGAATCCAAATAACGGACAGATTTTATCTATGGCAGGCAAAAAGATTGTAGAAAAAGAAGGGAAATTAGAGATTGAGGATTTGGCATTAGGTAACATGACAACTTCCTATGAGCTAGGGTCAGCTGTAAAAGGTGCAACTGTATTAACTGGATATGAGACAGGGGCAATACAGCCAGGAGATCAATTTTATGATGCACCTATGAAATTTAAAGGTACACAAGCTAAGAAATCGTGGAATGTATCTGGATTTGGTAATATTAATGATTTACGAGCGCTACAAGTATCTTCGAATGTATACATGTTCCAGACAGCTTTAAAAATTGCGGGAGTTAATTACGTACCAAATGGTTCATTGGATATAAAACAAGAAGCATTTGATACGATGCGCTATTATTTTAAACAATTTGGATTAGGAGTTCCAACAGGTATTGATTTACCGAATGAAATAGTTGGACAAACTAGAAAAGTAGATAGTCAGCCTGGGTTTTTACTAGATTTTTCTATCGGGCAGTATGATACGTATACACCGTTGCAATTGGCGCAATATATTTCAACGATTGCTAATGGAGGTTATAGAATGCAACCTCAAATTGTACAAGAAATACGAGAGCAATCAATAAAAGAAGAAGAGGTTGGCAAAGTTATACGCTCTATAGAGCCTGTCGTATTAAATCGAATTGATATGAAGACAGAACATATTGATCGAATAAAAGAAGGATTTAGATGGGTATTCCAAGAAGGTGATGGAACTGGCGTGAAATATTTCAAAAATGCTCCATATAAACCAGCAGGAAAGACAGGGACAGCTCAAACTGTATATGGTGGAGATGATCCAATTGGTAGAAATGCGAAAGGGGAACGTATGGAATGTTACAACTTAACGTTAGTTGGATACGCCCCATATGATAATCCAGAAGTAGCATTCTCAGTAGTAGTCCCATGGCTTCATGATGATAAAAATGGTATTAATTCTATAATTGGAAAGGAAGTTTTAGATGTATACTTTGATTTGAAAAAGCAACGTATACAAGGTGAAATTGCTAGTACAGAGAGTTCGAATCAAAATCATTAATAATTGTGTACTTTTCTCAGGGGAAGAGATCCTGTTTATATAAAAGCCTTTATAAGTTAAAGAAAAAGTAAGATTTGAAATAAGAGTTAGTAGCTATCATAGTTGCTTTCTCTTATTTTTGTTAATATCTTGGTTACTAGTTAAAAAAGGTTTTAAATTTATGGAACAAACTTGTTTCTTAGATGGTCTATTATGTGTACGTATAAAAACAGGTATTCAAATAGATACATTGTATTGAATTTACTACTTGTTTTCAGTATTGAAAATTTGAAAGGAATGATGATTTTGAAAAATAAGAGGATGCTAAAAATAGGAATATGCATTGGTATATTAGGTTTAAGTCTTACAAGCCTAGAAACTTTTACAGGAGGGGCATTGCAAGTTGAAGCGAAGGAAAAGACAGGGCAAGTTAAACATAAAAAGCATGCGACATATAAAGAATTCTCTCAACTTGAGAAAAAATTTGATGCTCGATTAGGTGTGTATGCTATTGATACGGGTACACATCAAACAATTGCTTATCGACCTAACGAAAGATTTGCCTTTGCATCAACCTACAAGGCGTTAGCCGCAGGAGTATTGCTACAGCAAAACTCAACTAATAAATTAAATGAAGTTATCACTTATACGAAAGACGACTTAGTGGAATATTCACCTGTTACAGAGAAACATGTAGATACCGGAATGACACTAGGAGAAATTGCTGAGGCCGCCGTTCGTTCCAGTGATAATACTGCAGGGAACATTTTATTTAATAAAATAGGTGGACCTAAAGGATATGAAAAAGCGCTTAGACAGATGGGTGATCGGATTACTATGGCTGATCGCTTTGAGACAGAGTTAAACGAGGCTATTCCAGGAGATATTCGTGACACTAGTACAGCGAAAGCAATTGCTACGAATCTGAAAGCTTTAACGGTCGGAAATGCGCTTCCAGCTCATAAACGTAACATTCTTACAGAGTGGATGAAAGGAAATGCTACAGGAGACAAACTTATTCGTGCAGGCGTACCAACTGACTGGATAGTTGGAGATAAATCAGGAGCTGGAAGTTATGGGACACGAAATGATATTGCTATCGTTTGGCCTCCGAATAGAGCACCTATTATCATCGCAATTTTATCTAGTAAAGATGAGAAAGAGGCTACCTATGATAATCAACTAATTGCAGAGGCAGCTGAAGTTATAGTTAAAGCTCTCAGGTAATAATCTCTCAATTCTTTATTTAATGTAATTGAAAATATGAACTTGGAAAGCGATTCTTTTTAATGTGAAAAGAATCGCTTTTTTGTATTCCTATAATGAATAGTAAGTATATAAGCGAAAATTATTATTTCATGGACAATGTATCCACTAAAGTGCATGAGGGAAATTTTCTCCTGTGGTGTTCGTAGCAATAATATTATTATGTATACGATAATAATATTTTGGAGTAGTTAAGCTAGATACTCCTATATGGATATGTAATTTTACATATCCATATAAAAGACACATATGTGCTAATCACTATTAAATTATATTAAAATCATTTTTAGGTAAGGGGATTCATATAGATTTAAGGGAATCAAAGAATTTTTATGTTTAATTATCATAGTATAATTATTTCACTTTATGAAATGAAATTTGTATTTAACTTTTTTAAATATAATATTTTTAAATTCGAACAATAAATATCTGAAAAATCAAATTTAATCAATGTGATTTTCAGGTTTACTTATGAAAAACATAGTGTTTAAAATGAGGGGGAAGTAAGGTCCTTATATTCTATCAAAAATAAATAAAAAACGAGATACGATTACTCTATCGAAAAAATTTCTCTCCTCAAGTGTGTGTGATGAAATCCTAACGTTAGGTTGTACAACATTTACGATTAAAACTGTAAAAAACAATAGTGAAGAGGTGTACGGAATGAAGAATAAAATTATGACAGGATTTTTAATAACATCAATCGTTACTGGAGCGACTATTCCTATCAATACTCTCGCAATGCCAATCGTTCAGGCAGAAACGAAACAAGATAATATAGATATTTCCTCAGCATTACGAAAAATAGGTGCACACTCCAAATTAACACAAACCTTTATAGATGGAGCCTTAGCAAGTCCGAATGTGCAACTTGAAGAAGTTCCATCTTTAAATACAACTCAATTTCTAATTAAACAAGATATGAAAGAGTGGTCATCAGAACTTTATCCAAAACTAATTCTACTAAATTCAAAAAGCAAGGGATTTGCAACCAAATTTAATAGCTATTATCCAACATTAAAAGGATTTGTAGATAATAAGGAAGATAAAGAAGGGTTTTTAGATAGACTGGAAGTTCTTCAAGATATGACTATAACAAACCAAGAAAACGTGCAACGTCAGATTAATGAGTTAACAGATCTTAAACTACAGGTAGATAAGAAACTGAAAAATCTTGATACGGATGTGGTAAAAGCACAGAGTGTACTTAGTTCAGAGGGAACAGGAAAAATAGACAAGTTAAAAAATGAAATGCTAAATACAAAAAAATCAATTCAAAATGATTTACAGCAAATAGCATTATTACCAGGAGCTTTAAATGAACAAGGGCTAAAGGTATTCCAAGAAATTTATAGTCTATCAAAAGATATCATTGAACCGGCTGCTCAAACAGCAGTAGTAGCGTATAACAAAGGAAAAGAAATAAACAATGCTATTGTAGAAGCAGAGAAGAAAGCAGAGCAAGAAGCAACAGAAAAAGGAAGATCAGCTATAGAAATTGAAGCTGCCAAAAAAGAAGCACGTGAAACGATAGAGAAAAGTAAAAAAGGTGAAATTGCTGCAGCTGCAGTTACGAAAACGAAAGAGTATGATCTTATGAAAGTAATTGATCCTGAAAAAATTAAAAAAACATACAGTACCTTTGCAGAAATTAATAAACTAACAGCAGAGCAACGAGCGCATTTAGATGATCTAGAGAAACAAAATCAAAAATTATATGACTTAACAACTAAATTAACAGTAGCAGATTTACAAAAATCAATGATTCTTTTCATGCAAAATGATTTGCATACATTTGCTAATCAAGTAGATGGAGAAATTGAGCTAATGAAACGTTATAAAGAGGATTTGAATCTAATAAATAATAGTCTTACAAAATTATCGACTGAAGTTGATACGAATAACACTCAGTCTCAAAAAGATACATTAAGACGACTAAAAAATATAACAAATCAACTCGAAGAACAAGTTAATAAATTTTAATATTAAGAAATAAGGTTTAATGAAAAAATTATAACGTAACTGGAAATAAGGAGGAGAATCAAAAAATGAAATTTCCATTTAAGGTCATAACTTTGGCCGCTTTAGCAACGGTTATAACTGCTACGAATGGTAGTACTATTCACGCACTTGCACAAGAACAGACAGCACAAAAACAGAAAATAGAAAATTATGCGTTAGGACCTGAAGGGTTAAAGAAAGTGTTGGCTGAAACAGGCTCTCATATTCTTGTAATGGATTTGTACGCAAAAACAATGATTAAGCAACCGAATGTAAATTTATCCAACGTTGATTTAGGTTCAGGGGGGGGAGAATTAATCAAAAACATTCACCTAAATCAGGAACTGTCACGAATCAATGCAAATTACTGGCTAGATACAGCGAAGCCAAACATTCAAAAGACAGCACGTAATATTGTAAATTATGATGAACAATTTCAAAATTATTACGACACACTAATAGATACTGTAAAAAAGAAAGATAAGGCGGGCCTCAAAGAAGGAATAGGGGATTTAATCGGTACAATTCATACAAATTCAAATGAAGTTACGGAAGTTATTAAGATGTTAGAAGCTTTCAAAACAAAGTTGTATACAAATACTGTAGATTTTAAAAATAATGTTGGAGGTCCAGATGGACAAGGGGGATTAACGGCTATATTAGCGGGAAAACAAGCACTAGTCCCACAACTTCAGGCCGAAATTGAGAATTTACGTTCTACGCAGAAAGCACATTTTGATAATGTATTAGCCTGGTCAATTGGTGGTGGATTAGGGGCAGCTATTTTAGTTATTGGAACGATTGCAGGAGCGGTAGTAATTGTTGTGACCGGTGGCACAGCGACACCAGCTGTTGTTGGTGGTCTAACAGCTCTAGGGGCAGCTGGTATCGGTTTAGGAACAGCAGCTGGTGTTGCGGCATCTAATAATATGAACTCTTATAATGAAATTTCTAATAAAATCGGAGAATTAAGTATGAAAGCCGATCTTGCTAACCAAGCAGTTATTTCACTTACTAATACAAAAGACACGTTGACATATTTGTATCAAACAGTGGATCAAGCAATCATGTCTCTAACGAATATTCAGCAACAATGGAATACGATGGGAGCGAATTATAAAGATCTATATGATAATATCGACCAAATGCAAGAACATAAACTTTCTTTAATACCTGATGATTTAAAGGCTGCAAAACAAAGTTGGAATGATATTCATAAGGATGCAGAATTCATTTCAAAAGACATTGCTTTTAAACAAGAAAAAACAAACTAAAAATCAATATATATGTATAGGAGGAATTAAAATGAATAAAAACTTTCCTTATAAACTACTTGCTGTATCGACGTTTTTGACTCTGACAACAACTACTGTAGTTTCTCCAGTGGCAGCCTTCGCAAATGAAAGTAAAATGGAACAAACTAGTACCGAAGATATCTCTCTTTCTGTAAACAGCGAAAAGATGAAAAAAGCTTTGCAAGATGCTGGGGTATTTGCAAAATCTATGAATGATTACTCTTATTTGTTAATTAAAAACCCAGATGTTAACTTTGAAGGAATTGACATTAAAGGATATACAAATCTACCTAGTCAAATTCTACAAGATCAAAAGAATGCAAGAGAGCATGCTACGAAATGGGATTCACACATAAAAAAACAACTTTTAGATACACTGACGGGGATTGTAGAGTATGATACTAAATTCGACAATTATTATGACACATTAGTAGAAGCGATTAATGAAGGGGATGCAGACACATTAAAAGAAGGCATTACAGATTTGCAAGGTGAGATTAAACAAAATCAAGCATATACACAGAATTTAATACAAGAACTAGCTAAGTTAAGAGATAGTATTGGAGAAGATGTCCGGGCATTTGGAGGTCATAAAGATATTTTGCATTCGATTCTGAAAAACCAAGCATCTGGAATTGATGAAGATGAAAAGCGCCTAAATGAAGTTTTAGAGCAAGTAAGACATTTTAAACAAGTAGAATCAGATGGAATTATAACTGTATCAATTCCCTCAATTCCTACGTGGATTGCTGGTGGTGTAATGATAGGGGTAGCAAGAAATAATTTAGGTACGTTAGAGCCATTGTTAGCACAATTACGTCAGACTATAGATTATAAAGTAACATTAAATCGTGTAGTTGGTGTTGCGTATAATAATATTAATGAAATGCACAATGCGATTGGATCGGCTATTAATGCACTTACCTATATGTCTGCACAATGGCATGATTTAGATTCTCAATATTCGGGAGTGCTAAGTCATATTGATAAAGCATCCCAAAAAGCGGATCAAAATAAATTCAAATTCCTAAAACCTAATTTGAATGCAGCGAAAGATAGTTGGAAAACATTGAGAGCGGATGCGTTTACATTAAAAGAAGGGATAAAAACATTAAAAATGGATCCTGTTTCTTCAAAAAAATAGCGGAATACGGTATTTGTTGCAAGGGCATTTATACAGTTATAAAATGATTTTTTGTTCTTTATAAATTGAAAAGACGGAGGTATAATCAGGCCTCTGTCTTTTGTTTTATTGAAATATTTTTATAATTCCATCCTATATGTAGAAAGTAGTTATACAAGTTTGAATTTTTAAGGTGAATGATTTTTATGAATTTTTCCGTAAAACCTAATCTATGATTAGTGAGCTTTATATTCTTATTTTCCTAATTGAATACTTTTATACAATTAGATGGAAGTTAATAATACTAAATCAAAACATAATAGGTTGTTATTGATGAGTTTATTGAAAAGTTGTTATTTTATGTGTCATCAAATAACATTTATAAACAATTCGAAATAAAGAAAAGGAGACTATTATGAGAAAAAATAGAGTATTAGATACAACATAAATAGCGTAAATAGTTTTTGATGTTAAAATATGATAAATAAAATAATAGTCCTTACATGTACTAAGGGAAAATGAGGGAGATAATATGGGAAATAACTCAAAATATAAAACTAGAAAAATACTTGCAGCCACCGCTACAGTAACTATGCTTGCAACTGCAATGATTTCTACAACAGATATCATTGCAGAGGAAACAAAGCAGCAAAAAAAAATATCGACATCACTGCAAGAGGGAAAGTCAGTTAAATCAGAAAACAGAACATATACAGTCCCAGGAAAAGGGGATGTTGAGGTACTGAAACAACAGGAAAGAAAAAGTATGGCATTTAGTCCATATGAACCCACTGGTTTATATGCAAAGCCAAATGAACAAATAACGATTAATGTAGAAGGAAATCAAAATATTCAGGCATACATTGGAACGTATTCGTATGATGCTTCTTGGAGAGAAGATTCTAAAATAAAATCATTTACATTAAAACCTGGTATAAACACAATCCAATCGACAAATGGAGGAATGATTTATTTTTACAATAAACAACAAGGTGGTACCATTCGAACAACGGTCACAACTGGTGGAACGACTACGCCTCTCTTTGAACTAGGCAAGCATACAAAACAAGATTTAATAAACATGCTGGACCAATATCCCAATGCACATGCAGTGGAGTTAAAAGGAGAACGTGTATTAATTACGGCCAGCCCTGCACGTGTTAAGAAATATTTGTTAGGTTCTAATACAGATCCTGTACAACTCTTAAAAAAGATGGATGAAGCTACTCGAATTCAAGACAAAGTAGCTGGTTTATCCGAGGAACAAGTAGATAAACATTATATTCATTACGTAGAAGAAAATCATTCTCCCGATTATTATATGTATGCAACTTCTTATCGAACCGCATATGTAGGAGATGCAATCCAATACGTGTTAGATATTAATAAATTTATAAAAGATGGCTGGGGTCCTTGGCATGAGGCAGGGCATTTGAGACAGCAATCACCTTGGAAGTTTTATAATATGACAGAAGTACAAAATAATATTTACAGCCTTTCTGTAGAAAAAGCATTTACATCTAATCAATCTTTTAGATTGCAACAGGAGGGCGCTTATACTAAGGCATTTCAATACTTAGAACAACCTAATAAAAATTATGACGAAGTTAGTGATGTTTTTGTTAAGCTTGTTATGCTTTGGCAACTACAGTTAGCATATGGAGAGGACTTCTATCCTAAATTGCATCAATTGTATAGAGACATGTCTTCAAGTGAACTTCCACAAACTGATGAAAATAAAAAACAATTATTTATGATTTCGGCATCAAAAGTAGCCAAACAAAATTTGATACCTTTCTTTGAGAAGTGGGGATTACGTCCAAATAACGATACCATTCAAAAAGTAGCTGCATTAGGGTATCCAACTTTAACAGCAGAGATTTGGAAGGGGACAGATTCTAATCCAATTAAACCAGATATACCTAATGTAAATAATATTTTAGAAGGAAATAAGTTTGCATGGTCATTAAAAGGGATTAGTGATTTCGAATTTGCTAAAATCAATTTCAATAAGTCGACAGAAGAAGTGCATATTGACTTAAAAGCAGGCGTACCGCATCATTATTTTAATGAAACATATGCAAGTATTAAAGTACAAAATGCATCAGGGAAAGTAGTATACAATAAAGACATTTATGGAAACAAACAACAAAATGCTGAATCGCAAAAAGTTCCAGTTAAAGTAGGAGATTATATTGAGTTAACACATCTAGAAGGTGTGCATAGAGCTACTTTCACAAATGTAGATAATAGTAAACAAGAAAGCTTTGGAAAAAAAGCAATGTACGAAGTTACAAAAGAAGGCTTGAAGAAAGTAGAAAAAATGCCAGAAGCCACAATTTTAGACGGAAATCAATTTGGATGGTCACTAAAAGGAATAAGTGATTTTGAGTTTGCTAAAATCAATTTCAATAAGTCGACAGAAGAAATGCAAGTGGACTTAAAAACAGGCGTACCACATCATTATTTTAATGAAACATATGCGAGTATTAAAGTACAAAATACATCAGGGAAAGTAGTATACAATAAAGACATTTATGGAAACAAACAACAAAACGCTGAATCACAAAAAGTTCCAGTTAAAGTAGGAGATTATATTGAGTTAACACATTTAGAAGGTGTGCATAGAGCTACTTTCACAAATGTAGATAATAGTAAACAAGAAAGCTTTGGAAAAAAAGCAATGTATGAAGTTACAAAAGAAGGCATGAAGAAAGTAGAAAAAATGCCAGAAACAACGGTTTTAGACGGAAATCAA
Organism: Bacillus sp. CH140a_4T; assembly: GCF_008923725.1. Taxonomy (GTDB): domain Bacteria; phylum Bacillota; class Bacilli; order Bacillales; family Bacillaceae_G; genus Bacillus_A. The sequence continues at coordinate 130,889 of NZ_WBPF01000021.1, read as the reverse complement.
TTTGGTTGGTCTTTAAAGGGATATAGTGATAGGGAAATCGCAAAAGTAGATTATAATAGGGTAACAGAGAAAATGCAGGTGAATTTAGAAGCAGGTGTACCACATTCTTACTTTAATAATACGTATGCAAGTATTAAAGTACAGAATTCATCCGGTAGTGTTGTGTACAATAAGGAAATAGTGGGAAATAGACAACAAACTGCTGAAAGCCAAGCCGTGCCCGTAAAAGTGGGAGATTACATTGAGTTTACCCATATAGAAGGGGAAGCAGTAAAGGAAAAGACACGCGCTACACTTATTAACCTTGAGAATAATAAACAAGAATATATAGGCAAAAAAAGAACCTATCAAGTTACTTCTACGGGATTAAACAAAATAGATTAACATGAAGAACATTCAAATTATTAGTAAGATGCTAAATAGCCGTTCATTATGAACGGCTATTTGGCTTTTATATAAATAAAAGTGAAATGAAAATACTCTCTCTATTATATATACTCTTGTTTTCATCAACAGCTATATTTTTTAATGTAACTTGTAAAAAACTCACTCGACTGAGAAAATTTGTCAAATAAAAGAATCGGCCAATCTAATTTCTAATGGTCCCAGTATCTTTTATTTTGACATGTGTCTTTACATTTATTTTAGCCTCTGCTAACGCTTGCAACCAATCTCCTTTTACTTTTTTCCACTCTTTATATTGAAAGGCTCTAGCATATAGGGATAATCCGATTGGATCAATTTTATTCTGCTGTATTTGATTTAATATATTTTGTAAATTATCATTAATTTCTTTTTGAATAGCACTTTTTAAATTATTTATATTTTTTTTATTATCATAGTGCCCCTTAATTAAATTCGCATTGGTTTTTTCTATTAAAGCTACATTAGCATATATATTGAAATTAAATACAAACTTTCCGTTTTGATAATTAACATCTACCTTCCTTGTCGCGTTCTGTACGAAGATAGATGTGTTTGTCTTTTTGTTAGGTTTTTTAGGAGGAATCGCAAGGTGTAGTATCATTCGGCCGTTACTTTTTGGCTTATTTATAAGATTGAAAAATTTAACATTTTTTTTAGGGATATGAGTTAAGTATTTCCCTCGGCGATTTAAAAATGCAATTCCTACTGTGTCGATTTCATTCTTTGTTTTTTTGATAATTGGAACAGTTTGCGTCATTCCTTCTTCATTTTGTTCTCTCATTAATTGTTGAATTGTAGAAGAGACGGATTGGTTATTTTGAATTGACGATTCGATTACACCATTTATATAAGATGAAAGTGATGGTTTACTAGGCTTGTGAATTTTAAAAATTTCTTCTGCAGGTCCATCTACAAGTACTACTTTAGCATTAATGGTAGCGTAAGGATCACGATAAGAGGAATCAAGCTCCTGCAACCAATTTGCTTCTTGCGCTAATTTTTTCCCAATTAAAATGATTTCAGCTTTGGAAGCTGTCATAAAGCCAGTTAACTTCGTATCTATTTTACTGAATCCAGTATATACAGTAGATGCTTGTGTCCAATGTTCTATAGTGCTTTTTGGCTGTTTATGATGAAAGAGTGGTATGCTTGTTCCAACTTTTATGTCTCCATTAGGGGTTCTATCCAAGCCAATTAACAGGATTAATGAAACCTTCTCAAGAGGAATTCTCTGACTACAACCAATTAAATATACACAACAAATTACAATCCATATCCATTTTCGAATCAAAGTTGTTTCCTCCTAGTAATCCAAGTAAAAAGAATACTGTAAGCGAAAAATAAGATTGGTAATAGAATAAAGAAAACGACATTTAAGATATCCATAAGAGAATATATAAACAAATATTGATCCACATCGGGATTTAGGAAAATAAATAGGCCAACTATAAATAACATAAAAGCAAGCAGCGCCCAATTGCGGGCGTTTTTTTGAAGTGAAATGGTCACAGATTTAAAACTGAAAAATAAATACGGATATATCGTAGTGGAAAATACAATTAAATAGTAAGCGATATATATAATTTCTAATCGTTCCATGAAAGAAAAACGAACCCCTTTTAACAGATGAAATACTGGCCAGATTACGTCTTTTATCCCCTCCGGACTAAAGTATATATAAGAAAGAATAGTCACATATAGATAGAAAAACATGGTTCCAGTATTCGCAATTAGTAGTCCTTTTATGGCTTTTTGTTTTTTTTGTAAGAACGGGTATATATAATATGCAAGTTCTAAGCCAGCATAAGGAGTAATGGTTTCTTTTGTTGCCTTTAGAATAGGGTATAATCCATCTTTAAAAATAGGTAATAGGTGTAAAGGGTTGTAGTTAGTCTTTAGTGAAAAAAGAAGAAATAGTGGCATCCAAGTAGTGAAGAAGAAAACAAGCATAGAATAACTAGTAAGAGCCCTTAACCCACTCAGGGCCAAAATAATAAAAGGTAATAGTAATAATATGGTGATTTGATAAGCAGGAGTGGAAGGAAATATCCACACTTTTACAATATCAGTTGCCTTTAATAAAGTATTAAAGCCAGCAAAAAATAGATAAAAGGCATATAAAAGAAAAAGAATTGTCCCTATCCATTTACCAAAGTACGTTTTTAGGATTTGTGAGAAATTTTTGTTGGGATTTTTTTGTAACAATAATATAATAAATACGCCGATTATAGAAGTAGTTATCCAGCCAAGAATGATAGAAATCCAGCCATCTGTGCCAGCCGTAGTAGCAAGTGGGCTTGGCATGATTAACATACCTGATGCAAGTTGCAGTGAATGAATGAAAATAATAAATTCAAATAAAGTTATGTTTTGGAATTTAAGATTCCCCATGCGAACCACCTTCTTTTTTCTTTTTTTGTTTCGGCTGTCCTGTACTCGAGCGGGTGGTAATCATAGAAATAGGAAATCTTACAAAAGAATCTTTTAATTCTTGAAGCCGAAATGGCGCGATTGGCAATCCGTATGGTGAACCATAGGAGGTTAGTGAAACAAAATGAGCGAATAAGAGCATTAATCCACTAACGATACCTACAATCCCATAAAAGTATGCCAATAACATCATTGGAAAACGAATAAGGCGTATAGAACTTGATAAATCATAATTAGAAACAATAAATGATGCAATGGCTGTAATAGATACGATAATAACCATAACGTTACTCACAAGACCTGCTTGAACAGCCGCCTGTCCAATTACAATCCCTCCAACAATTCCTATGGTTTGTCCAATGGGTTGTGGTAAGCGAATACCAGCTTCACGTAGCATTTCTAGTGTGATTTCCATTATAAAAGCTTCTAATAAGGGAGAGAAAGGGACTTTGACTCTAGACGTTGCAATAGAAGTGTATAAATCTATAGGAATGATTTCAAAGTGAAAAGACACTATAGCAATATAAAATGCCGGTAAAAAAATAGCTATAATAAATCCTGCAAATCGTAATAAGCGAAAAAATGAAGCAATGAGCCAATGAATATTATAATCATCTGGAGTTTGAAAAAATCCAATTAAATTCATTGGAACAATCATTGCACCAGGGGATCTATCCATTAACACTGCTACTTTCCCATCAAGTAAATGATTTGAAATTGCATCTGGGCGTTCGCTTAAATAAGCCTGTGGAAAAGGAGTCCAATTTTGATCTTTTGTATAATTAGATAGTTCTCCAATGCTCAATACCGCATCCGTTTTAATTTTACAGATTCTAGTTTCTATTTCTTGGACTACATCTGCGCTCGCAACATCACCTAAGTAAATTAAATAGACTAATGAAGTTGCTCTTTCTCCAATCGTCAGCTTTTTAATTTTTAACTCTGTAGAAGGAATATATCGACGAATTAAGCCTATGTTTTTTGTGGCATTCTCAATAAATCCATCATGTGAGCCTTTAATAGTAACTTCTGAAATGGGTTCTTGAATTGCTCTTTCTGCCCAGCCTTTTGTATTTATTAGAAGTGACCGCTTTTCTCCTTCCATAAATAGAACACATTGACCCTCAAGTAATCCTTCTTTAATTTCATTCCATGTAAATACTATTTTGGTATGAGTAGCAATAATATTAGAATTAAATATTTGACTGTCTTCATTTACTTCTTGTAGTAATGGTGTAACAACATTGCTTTTTAAAGCGACACCATCTGTAAGGCCTTCAAAATAATATAGTAAAATATTCGTGTTTGTTTTTAATTGCAAAGGGTGTTCAATTAAATCAGCACTAATATCAAAGATATTATCTAAAGTATTTTTAAGTTCTTTTAAGTTACTTGTTTGGATTTTTTCAATGGTATTATTTGTTTTAGTTTCTAAGGTCTCTTCATTTAAGGACAATATTGACACCTCTTTAATATATAACGATTAGTTGTAGTTATTATTTTTATATGTTTGAATTTTATTCACTAATTTAAACGGATTGAGATCAAGAATAAATAAAATTGAAGTACTATATTATAAATTCAATAATTGAGAGTAAAAAAGTAGATGTAATTTGTGTAGAAATCTAAGTATAAAGATAGAAGTGAAATTTGAATGATTATAATAAAAAAGAACCCTTGATAGGTTCTTTTTAATAGTTGGTAAATATGTTGTCAACAATAGATGGCGATAAAGGTAGTAATTTAGATCTCTTTATGTCACTCAGCTGGATTTTGTAGGAAGAATTATTTTTTCATACCTCAATGCTCAATAAAAAAGGACATTTCATTTATTTGGGTGTTTTAGTGTATTTGAATTTTGCACGCTAACAAATTTTGTTTAGGGACAAAATGTGAAGTTTTATTCTGAAATAACAGAAAGTTAATGCGGCAAAATTCCTATTGATAATTTGGATAGGTATCAAATATTTCTTTGGCCTTATTTTCTTGATATGATCGTACGTTTATATGTTTCTAAGGGAAAGAAATATTTTTATTTTTATTACCAACTATTGTTTGATTAAGATGGTAACACGAAAATGAAACGTTTACAACCAGGAAATAAAGAAAAAATATTAAAATACGACTTTTTTCGACAAATATTCCTATAAAACGTTTTGTAGGAATTAGAAATAACTAAATTAGTAATAATAGCTTAATATATTAAAGTGAAATTCAATGAATAAGAGTCCAAAGGCATGAATTTAAATGATAAAGTTATAATTTTCTTTTTTGAACTGTAAGTGTTTTACAAGTATAGTTAAACTTTAATCCAACTAGCATTTCTTCCTTTTGTCACTAGCTTAATATGGCCAAACAGTTGCAAGGAATTTAAAGCCTTACTGATTGTACTCTCTGCTATGTCTGGATATGTGTTACGAATACACTCCTTAGTAAAGGGTTGTTTTTGTTTAAGTATAAAATCCTGAATTCTTTCCACTTTAGTATGCTTACATATAGAATCTAGAACTGTATTATGAAGATCTTTGTACGCCTCTAATATAATAGTTAAAAACGTTTTTAACCAAAAACTACTATTATGTTCCTCGCAGTACCAATTTACCGAAGATTTATAAATCGAATTGTAATATTCAGATTCATTTTTCTTAATGTATTTATCCAGACATACATATTTTACAAATGTATTTCCACTCTTAATTAATAGCAATTGCATTAACATAAGTGCCAATCTGCCGTTACCCTGATTAAAAGGAACTATGCAATAAAAATTAAATATAAAACGAGCTATTAATAAAAGTGAATGATGACCCTTACTAGAATTTAATGAGTTATATTGATCACATAATTGTTCCATTACTTGTGGAATAAGCTCATGTGGAAGAATGCGGTAACTATTTAAGTGCATTCCGTTTTCAGGAATACCTGGAATAGCAAACGGTTTTTCGCGCCATTTGGCACTGTCAGAGGTAATGTAATGTATTAATTGAAAATGTAATTCCTGTATAGTCTCTGAATTGATTAATAAATCACAGGAATTCTTATGTACAAAAGTAAGTGTTTGATAAAAACAAAAGATAGCATCTTCCGAAATATTTTGAGGTACTATATCATCTAAAATAAGTTCTTTTAATCTTTTATTTGGGACTTTTATATCTTCATAGGTAGTAGTAAAGTTTTTTATGTAATGAAGTGGTATGGTTTTTTCTAAGCTAGTAAATATATCAGGATTTTGTTCCTGATAAGCAGCTAATTTTCCTTTTAATTCACTAATTTCACTGATTATATTTAATAGTCTCCTTTTTAATTCAATATTTTTATACTTGTCATCGAAAAAATTTCTCATTTTTATTCCCCCTGTAACCCCTTAACATGCTGTTACATAAATCTTTCCATTCTAAAGATAGTTTACAACATTATTTTGAAATAACAATATATTTATTTTGATTTTGAACTTATTTTAGAATCAAAATTGTTATTTAAATTTGATTAACGAGTTAGAACTTATAATTAATCATGTTTGAATAAAAATTGAATATACACAGATAGAAAATATAATTTTAGAATTATTTTTAGTGTAGTTTGCTGTATTATTGCTGGGAATTTACTAGAAAGTAACTAATTTTCACAAATAAAATAAAGAAATTTTAAAGAGGAATCAATAGGATCTAATTTGAATAGGCATAATCCTAACATTAAATATGCAAATGTACAATAATTAAATGAAAAAAATATGAAAATATCGACTTTTTTCGACAAAATAAATTTAGATAGAAAAACAATCAAATGTAAGAAAATTGTTGCTTTAGATGGTCTCTGCATTTCATAAATTAATATTGAAGGAATTATGAAATGATTTTTACGAGTAATAAAGGAGTAGATATATAGATTAAATTGTGACAATTATAAAGTTAGAATTCTCCATTTTCATTATTTAATTTAACAAATTTAATAATAGTAAGGTAACTTTTCTATATTTAATATAAGTATTTGATGGGTTATGCTCATAAAAAGTGTCATTTTCTATATATCCATGTAGCATTTAGTACTTGTATTGCGAAATATTTTGACATAAGTTAATTTAAATATTAGGTACAGAAACATTTTAAGGAAAAGAGTCAGTATAAAAGTACCCTGAAAAACGTTTCACCCTAAAAACGTTTTTCCTCAAGAGTTTTTCTCAGGAGCACTAAAGGTTTTTAATTTGTTTCTGTGCCTTATTAGATAAAAATAATATAATAAGTTATTTAGAAAAGGTGAAAAATCCCCCCATTATAAAGAACCTTTTCATATCACTTAACGTCCGTATGGTCTAGTTAAAGTAGGAATTTAAAGAAAAGGAAAGGGCTAGCTCTAGTTATAATTAGTGCAATAAATAGGGGGCTACTCAAATTTTTTTGTTTGATTTGGTAGGAGTAATATTTACGTTTGTTGGACTAGGTGTATTAAAGTGCATACCTTTTTGATTCAACCGATGAGGCGCTAATCAAGGATTTAATCATCTAGAATTTAGAAAGGTTAAATGTGGAACTGAATTTTCTACTAAATTAGTAGAGACTAAAACACTCCCCTTAAATTGAACTATTCACTACTTAACGTCCTGGTAGATTGTTTGAAGTGTTAGTAGGCAAATCTAAAAATAAAAAAGGATATTCTACCCTTCTTTTATGTATATAAAACAAAGTGTAAGATAAGTTCCAGATCCAAAGTGTTTTATTTAATATTCATTCAATCTCATGCGTACTACTTTTATTTTCTTAAGAGCATGTATTTGCGTGGATGCTCTTAAGAGAATAAAATGTCTAAAAAAATAAGTATAAGCATACATTTTAAAAATTGATATATCGTATATTATAAAAAACTCATTGTTCTTCAAATAACAAACAATACAATGTGAATGAAACTCTCAGAAGAATTTACATATAGAATTCACCTTAACTTAAAAAACCACATTTTATGCAAAATTATATTTGCTTCTATAGAAGGGTGGGGGTTAACATGACCAAAACTGGGTGTAGGTTCGTATTCCTTGTAAAATAAGTGACTCTTTACTGTTTTCTCTAGTTGTATCTATTAATGATTCATCAGGTTTCCTTCCAGTGGAAGGGACATAAGTTGTTACAACCCTTGGAAATATATTAATAAACACCCATTCAAATTTGTCGATATTTCTATTTCCAAATTCTAACGTTTCAGTTGGCTTAATTGTATTTTCTCTATCAAAAAATTTTATTATGTAAAACCTTTTTGAGAGGTCACTACTATGTTCAATAGTCCAAATTAAATTTTCCATTTTCTTGATTTGCAACAAGTTCATTTCCAAAAATCCTTTCATACATAAATATAGCGAATGTTCCTATTCTATACTAAATATTTTTAAATTTAAATAGTTATCTTATACGATAGAATAAAAAGAAGTTAATACTCTAAAATTTATCTGAGAAAAGGACATACCTACGCATACATATGCTATAGGTGTGTCCTTTTTTAGTTGTTTATAAGTTTCCTACAGAGTTATTGAAGTAAAGTTTCAACAGTTTCACCATAGTGAAGTGAGATTCATTTAAACCGTATATTAAGTTCATATGAATCGTAAATTGGAATTGTACAATATGTGTGTAAGGCGTTTCTGGAATTATATTATTTTGAAAATATAAACTTCAATATACCAAAAAGTAAGAATATTAAACCGTAATCGATATTTGGATTTTTTGTGAATCTTTATTGTTTTTTTATAAACTCTTTACTACATAATGTTACAAAATAGAATAAATTTGCTTAATTTAGCCCCATATCAGGTTAATAAATAAACTAAATGTGTTTATGTTATTGAACTATTAATATATTAGTGGGTGATTTGTTCGTTTATCCCTATATTGCTATTATATTAGCGTAAACAATATATTGGGGGGACAAGTATGAATTTGAAATTAACATCTAAGTTAGAAAGATTAAGAAAAAGTAAAAAAGGAATTGGTGCTTGTGTTTTAGCTGCAGGGGTGACGGCAATTACAATGATTCCTCAAAGTGCATATGCACATGGGTTTGTTGAAAAGCCGAGTAGTCGTGCTGCTTTATGTAGTCAGAATTATGGAGCATTAAATTTAAATTGTGGAAATGTAATGTACGAACCTCAAAGTCTAGAAGCACCTAAAGGATTCCCAGATGGTGGACCGATTGATGGGAAAATTGCTTCGGCAGGAGGACTGTTTGGAGGGACTCTTGACCAACAAACATCAAATCGCTGGTTCAAAAATACAATAAAGGGGGGAGCAAATACATTTACATGGAAATACACAGCGGCACATTCTACAAGTAAATGGCATTATTACATTACAAAAAAGGGATGGGATCCTAATAAACCATTAACACGTGCTGAATTAGAACCAATTGGAACTGTGAACCATGACGGTTCGGCCGCATCAAATAATTTAACACATACAATTAATGTACCAACTGATCGAAATGGTTATCATGTTATTTTAGCTGTATGGGATGTAGCAGATACGTCAAATGCGTTTTATAACGTAATTGATGTGAATTTAGTAAATAATGAAACTCCCGACACAGTAGCTCCAAGTCAACCAACGGGATTAAATGCGTCTAAAGTTTCTGCCAATAGTGTTGAACTAACATGGAAGGCCTCTACTGATAATATAGGCGTAAAAGAATATCAAGTGTTACGTAATGGAGAAGTAATTGGAACGGTACCAGGTACAACTTTTACTGATAAAAAACTAAAAGCAAATACGGAATATACCTATACAATAAAGGCATTAGACGCTGCTGGAAACATATCAAAAGAAAGTGAAAAACTAAAGGCTAAGACAACAAATGAAATTCCAGATAAAGAGGCTCCAACTCAACCAAAAGGATTACATAGTATGAGTACAACAGCGACAACTGTTGATTTGATGTGGAGTCCGTCTGAAGATAATGTAGGTGTTGACCATTATATTGTATATAGAGAAAGCGCTGGGGTTATGAATAAAATTGGGGCAGCTGATAATACATCCTTTATGGATAAAGATTTGAAGGCTAATACATTGTATAAGTATGTAGTGACGGCGGTTGATTTAGCTGGAAATGAATCTAGTAGAAGTGATATTTTGAATGTAACAACAAAGTCAGGGGATTCCACATATGAAAAATGGGATGCAAGAAAGGCATATACTAAAGGTGATAGAGTAGTACATGAGGGAAAAGTGTATGAAGCGGTTCAAGATTATCAAGGGAACGGCGACTCAAATTGGATTTTTGCCCTATCACTTTGGAAGCCAGTTTTGAATAAATGATAAACTGGAAAAGGTAGTTAACATTTTGGGATTTCTTTTTGAAAATTAAAGGTCGTTCCAAATACAGATTATCTAATGGTTTAAATGATATGTGAGTAAATTTAATCACCATCTTAATGTTTACGTAATGAAATCAAAAAAGAACCCCAATGGTATTCCATCAAAAAGGAATTCCATGGGGATTCTTTATTTTTTTAATTTGTAATAGCGTATATTTTCACTGTAAATTTGTTAGTGGCACCAATTGGACTTGCAATATAATATTTAGTATTTGTGTAGGCTTCAGTCCTAGATTCATGTGAAATTTTTTTCCAAAGAGTAGAATCTGTACCTAGGGAAACGTCAATCATTACATTGAAAGAAATAGAAGAAGGATAATCTTTTTCTGAAGGTTCAATAACCCATTTTAATTCCTTAGTACCTACAGGTAAACTATCAATTTTAAAGTTTTGACTGGATCGGTTTTTTTGTCCGGATAAAGGACTAGACTCGGATGAAATCTGCGAAATTAATACTTCTTTTTCATTCGAATGTATACCATTTAATTTAATGATACTATCAATTAAACCTGGCCCAGGAAAATCAGCTGCGATGATACCAGAATGTTTAATTCCACCTTGTTGCAAGAGTTCGGTCCCAAGTGTATTCATACCACCATAATATACTTGTCCATTTCTATCGCGGGGGAAATCACTCCACGCATTAGTGAAATTCGTTTGAATCAACTTAGGATTACTATCAGTATTTCTGTTCTCTTTTCCACTTGCAACAAACCAAGGATATACATTATTTAAAAATGCAGCTGCACCACCTGTACCGCTAAAATGGTTGAGATATATTTTTCCATTATTAAAGTTAGTATTTGCATTTTGTAGATGGGTTTTTACCGCATTCCATTTTCCATATATTTCGTCTGGACCGCTTCCAATTTCAAATTTATCTTGTATATTCAAACTTTCGTAATCAATACCGTACAATTGAGAGGATGTAAAGTTTTGTAAGATTACAATTTTACCCCGGATATCTCCTAAAGTAGGGTTGTTTCTATCTGTAGTTGGTACGGAATTAGGGTCCCAAAAATATGAAGCATTAACGTTTTTATATTTTAAAAATATCTCCTCAAATGATAGTGATCCACTTTCAGGAGTAGTTTCTTCTTTTAAGCGCATTAAAATTGTTTCTGTCGGATAATCTTTTAAAAATTGAATTGCCTCTTTTAATACATCTTCAAACACTGCTTTTTGATTTGCAATACCATGGTACATTGCAAAAGAATCTTTTACACGTTTAACACGCATATCTACATATCGAATTCCAGAATTTAATTGTTGGGGTAGACTCATAGTTTGATTTCTTGTCAAATTTTCATCAAGAAAACTTGCGCCATGTAAAGCCATTGTACCGTGAGTCCCTGGAATAGATAATTCACTTAATTTTATTGAATCTGCTACTTTCGACATCCAAGCTGGATTTTGATAGCCTATATTGGATTCATAGGAATAACCGGGATGACTATCAGCAAAAATAGTAGATGGTGTACTTAAACTTACTAGTGTAAAACAAGTGAGGATGCTAATTTTAAAGAAGTTTTTCATTTTGTTCATTTTATCTCTCCTGACTTTTAAACAATAGTTAAAATAAGATGATTTTTTACTATATTTATTGTTGCCACTCTTTAAATAATGAATTGTTGTATTTGAAAAAAATTAAAAAATAGGAGGTGTAAGTTATTTTAGACTTTAATAATTTGTTGTAATGAATTGTACCTAATAGCCAAACGGATTCTTAAAGAATCGAAGTATGGACTCGAAAAAACAACCTTTTATCGTATTGTATACAAACAAAACAGAAGCCTTAAAAAAGACTTCTATTTTGTGACATATAATGAATGATAAGCTGGTTAACAAATCAAGATAACGTGACTGAGTGGTAAAAATCTATTAATAGCTGTTTCAGAATTTCTTATAACAAGGCTACTTAGGAAAAGTGGATCTCTACAATACTAATAAAAATTAAAAAATTCTATTCATTAAAACTTAAACTAACTACAGTTGCGATAGATTGGGCTGCATGTTCCCAGCTGCCATCTATAACTTTCCCAATCTGCTGACCAAGTGCATTTAAATCATTTGGATTAACTGGGATCCCATTATAAGCAGCAAGAATTGATAAAAGTGGAGCAGCAAATGGTGTCCAACCACCTCTATCAATATTAAATACAGGCTTATCTATTACCTTTCCATCTTGCACTGTAAACTCATAATAAAATTGATCATCTGGACGAAAACTTAAATGATGAGAAATTTGTCCCTTAACATATGTTTTACCGCCACCTAAATTTACTACTTCAATTGGTTTTACATTAAATTCATGCTCAAATACTTTAATTTTTTTAACTTCTGGACCATTTAAGGCAGCCTTAACCGCTGTTTCCAAATTATTTTGTGCGAATGGTTGAATACTCATTTGTGCCTCTTTTTGTTGGATAGGAGCCTCTTTTTCTGCAGCAAACACCGATGTAGTCGGTAGTGCACCTGTAGCTAATGTAGCTGCAAGTGCTGTCGTCATCATGATTTTTCTTTTCATCTTCATAGTTTTCTTCCTCCCTTAAAGTAATGATATATAATTTTTTAAAGACTGACATGGGGCAATATTTTATTTCATAATGCACGCAAAAACTAGGTTAAGAATTATGTCAGAAAATCAAAATTAATTATATATTCATTTACAATGATATCTATCTACACATGTTTTTTCAATTTTCTAACAAATGGTACAATAATAACTTTTCATAAGGTAATTTAGTGTTTCAATTCTCTCTATGCACGTTTTAAACAAATTAAAATCGGAGTGGTAATAATATATTTACAAGCGAATGTCGTATATAATTTGAGAAAAGTACACAATTTTTTTATAAAAAACTATAGGAATTATCGTTATATCGTTATCAAACTAAGTAAGATAAATAATAATATGATGAAGAGCTTCCAGTGATTCGCTATAAATTCACTGAAAAATGAGCATGACATCATACACTCATGCATGACAACTAGGATATCAAAGCTCCACTTTATAGCGAATGAGCTAATACGAATGAGATTGAAAAATTTTATTAGTGTCGTATAAAACTATAACAAATACTACAAATCAATTAAAAAATTTCAGTTATTCTGAATGCGAAGGGCACGTAATATTTATTGTGAACTGTAGTACTGATCAAGATTTTAGGAGGAAATATGAACAAAAAGACTAAAAGAATCATATTACTTATTAGTATTTTAGTAAGTTTTAGTATCTTTTTATATTCACAAAACAATTTAATAAGTATAACTGAAGTTAATATAACATCTAATAAAATCCCCTCTTCTTTTAAAGGTTTTAAAATTCTACAAATTTCAGATTTACATAATAAAAAATTTGGCGACAATCAAGAAACTTTAATTCAAAAAGTAAAAAGCATAAATCCAGATATTATTGCAATTACGGGTGATCTAATTGACAGTAAATCATACGATGCAGAAGTTAGTATGGAATTAATACGAGAGCTTGTAAAGGAGTATCCCGTCTATTTTGTGACAGGAAACCATGAAAAATGGTCAGAAAAATATAATGATTTAGAGAAAGAATTAAAGAAACATCATGTTACTGTTTTAAGAAATGAACATGTAACGATTCAAAAAGAGGAACAAAAAATAAATTTACTTGGTATTGATGATCCGGAATTTGTTACTGGAAACCGTGATGAAGGAAATATTGTCAAAGATGAAATTATAAAAGCGAAAATTGAAATACAGGCGGATACATATAATGTATTACTATCCCATAGGCCTGAGTTTCTGGCAAAGTATGCTGATGAGCAAATAGATTTAGTGTTATCGGGGCATGCTCATGGAGGGCAAGTTAGATTGCCATTTATCGGAGGGTTAGTTGCCCCGAATCAAGGGATATTCCCTACATATACAGCCGGTTTATATGAAAAAAAATACGTCTATGGTAGTAAGTAGAGGATTAGGTAATAGTATCATTCCGCAAAGGATTTTTAATAGGCCAGAACTTGTAGTCGTACAGTTAAATTGAACTGTACGACTTTTTTGTACAGAGAAAAATAGGCCTAATGCATTTTATACAAGTTAACATTACAATTTTGTTAAAAATTTTCTACGTTACATAAAGTAACAAAATTTGACCCGAAGAGTTTGTTATAGTGTAAATAATCAAAAAACTTAAAAATTAGTCGAGTGAAAAGCGTGATAAGTAATTCATGTAAAAAACTTAAAGGGGTGTACACATGCATAAAGAATATGAAATTGAAGAGTATACGGCGATTGAGGAACAAATACATTATTATTATAAATGTTTATTAGTAAGTCATCCTGATCAAATAATAAAGTATTTAGAAAAAAGGTTAGAAAAATATGCAGAAACATTACAATATGCCCATTTATATCCCGACACAGTTATATTACCGTTACAGCAATTAGTTATCGAATATTCTTTAGATGTTGCTAGAATTAGGAAATATATGAATTTAAAAACGTAAAGTAAAATATAAAATTTAAATGAAACAGAGTCGACTTTAGGAAATGAAATTCTAATGTCGACTCTGTTTCATTGATTAGTATGTATTGTTGATTGACAATACATACTAATCAATGAAGTTTGACATATAATTACGCAAGAGTAAAATAAAAGTGAGTACTCACTCATTTTTAAAAAGGGGGAAGAATACGTGCAACAACCTGCCATTATTTTACGGACTGTATCAAAAAGTTTGGGGAAAAAAGAAGTTTTACACAATCTTTCATTGCAAGTTGAAAAAGCAGAGATATTTGGTTTAGTTGGGCCTTCTGGTTCAGGGAAAACGACTCTTATTAAATTGATTGCAGGTATTAATGAGGCAACGGAAGGTGAAGTGTTTGTTTACAATACGAACATGCCTAATTTAAATGAAATGAAAAGAATTGGTTATATGGCTCAGGCAGATGCATTATACGAAGAATTATCAGCATATGAAAATGCAGATTTCATGGCAACAATGTATGGATTAAAGGGAAAGCATAAAAAAGAAAGAATTGAAGAGGTTTTTGCCCTTGTTCAATTATCACAACATATGAAAAAGCAAGTACAGCATTTTTCAGGTGGAATGAAGAAGCGTTTATCACTCGCAATAGCACTCCTTCATGAACCGGAAATATTAATTTTAGATGAGCCAACAGTTGGGATAGATCCGCTTCTTAGAAAAACGATCTGGGAAAAATTTTATAATTTGAAAAAGAAAGGCACAACGATAATTGTAACGACACACATAATGGACGAAGCTGAATATTGTGAACGCCTAGGGTTAATTAGAGAAGGAAAGCTAGTAGCGACTGGAACACCTGAAGAATTGAAAAAGCGGGTATCCTCAGGAAGGATTGAAGATGTCTTTTTGTTGGAAGAGGTGGCCCTATCATGAGAGTTACCGGTGTAATCATTCGTATTATTCGCCAATTTTTTCGAGATAAGCGTTCGTTAGCGATGATGTTCGGAGCACCTATGTTATTACTTTGGTTATTATCGCTAGTGTTTACACAAAAAGACTATGTACCGCATATTGCTGTAGTTGATGTGCCTGCTCCCATTGTAAAAACAATGAAAACTCAAGAAGCCTCAATTTATGAATACGGCAAAGAGAAAGCAATTTCTGAGTTAGAACAGCAAAAGGTAGATGCAGTAATTTATTTAGAGAATGGGAAAATGAAACTTTTATTAGAAGGAAGTGATTCATCAAAAAATCGTGCTGTACTTCAAGTTTTACAAAAGAGTACAGAAAAGAGTGATGTATCTGTTATGAAGCCTGAAGTAAATTACTTACATGGCACTAAAGATTTTACAATGTTTGATGGGTTAGGCCCCGTATTAATCGGTTTCTTTACATTTTTCTTTGTATTTATTTTATCAGGGGTGTCTTTCGTAAGAGAACGTTTAAGTGGTACTTTAGAAAGGTTATTATCGACTCCCATTAAAAGGTGGGAAATAGTTGTAGGATATATTATTGGGTTTGGGATCTTTGCATTTATACAATCAATTATTATCGTGAATTTTTCAGTTTATATTTTAGATTTGTATGTAGCTGGTTCCATATGGCTAACGCTACTTATTACATGCATGCTTTCTTTAACAGCACTAACTTTGGGGACGTTTTTATCGGCATACGCAAATAATGAATTTCAAATGATTCAATTTATACCGCTTGTCATTGTGCCACAAATTTTCTTTTCTGGGTTGTTTCCAATTGAATCTATGAATAAGTGGCTCCAAATGTTAGGGAAATTATTTCCGCTGACATATGGCGCTGACGCAATGAGACAAGTGATGATTCGAAATCAAGGATTTACAGAGATTGCATTAGATCTAACTGTATTACTACTTTTTTCTCTATTATTTGCAATAGGGAATGTATTTGCATTAAAGAAACATCGAAAAATATAATGATGATACAAAGGGGCATTATAGATGAAGAAGGATTGGCTGGAAGAATTAATTGCCGCTACAAATACGGATAAACGAAATGAACGTCAAATGCGTATATTAGAGGCAGCTGTTGATATGTTTGGAGAAAAAGGATATGCTGCCACTTCAACAAGTGAAATTGCAAAGCGTGCTGGTGTAGCGGAAGGAACAATCTTCCGCTACTATAAAACGAAAAAAGATTTATTGTTAGCAGTCGTCATGCCGACATTAACAAAGTTTGCTGCACCATTTTTCGTACAAGCTTTCGCAAAGGAAATATTTAAATCGGAGTATGAATCATATGAAGGGCTTCTAAGAGTTGTTATTCATAATCGTTTTGAATTTGCAAAAAAGCATTTTCCAATGATAAAAATATTAATTCAAGAAGTGCCATTTCAGCCAGAATTGAAAAATGAAATACAACATTTAGTAGAAACAGAGTTACTTTCACATTTTAAAAAGTTAATTGTAAAGTTTCAAGAGGAAGGGGAGATTATTGAAATCCCCCCATCTTCTGTATTACGACTTACTTTATCAGCTGTATTAGGGTTACTATTAACACGTTTTTTATTATTACCAGAAGAAAAATGGAATGATGAATTGGAAATTGAAAATACGATTCAATTTATATTGTACGGACTAACGCCACGGAGGTAATATGATGCGCCAATTTGCAAAACCGAAAATTGTTGTTAGTAAATGTTTAGAATTTGATGCTTGTCGTTATAATGGCGAGATGATTCCAGATGTAACAATACGAAATTTGCAGCCATTTGTTACATTTATACCTGTTTGTCCAGAAGTTGAGATTGGATTGGGGACTCCTCGTGAAACGATACGAATTGTAGAAGAAAAAGGTGTGAATAAGCTTGTGCAGCCGTCAACCCGGGAAGATGTAACGGAGAAAATGGAGCAATTTTCAAACGGCTTTTTACAAACTTTACCTGATGTGGATGGTTTTATTTTAAAGAACCGTTCGCCAAGTTGTGGTACGCGTGATGTGAAAATTTATTCTGGTTTTGAAAAAGCACCAGCAAAAGGAAAGGGATCTGGCTTATTTGGCGGAGCAGTAATAAAAAAATTTTCGCATCTTCCAATTGAAGAAGAAGGTAGATTGTCGAATTTTATTATTAGAGAACATTTCTTTACACGTCTGTTTACAATTGCACATTACAAAATGATTAAACATACTAAAAACATAAAAGAACTCGTATCGTTTCAATCAGACTATAAATATTTATTTATGGCATATAATCAAGTGAAACAAAAAGAATTAGGGCGTATTATTGCAAATCAAAAAAATGAAACGATTGAAGTTGTATTTGATAAGTATGAGAAGACATTATATGAATTATTTATGCGCACACCCCGCTATACATCGAATGTAAATGTATGTGAGCATATTTTTGGATATTTTAAAACAAAGTTGAAAAAACAAGAAAAAGATCATTTTTTAGATTTGATACAAAAGTATATAGAAAAGAAAGTCCCGCTTAGTAGCTTACTTACAATTTTAAAATCATGGGCCATTCGATTTGACGAGAAGTATTTATTAAGACAAACATATTTTGAACCATACCCTGAAGCTTTAGTAGAAATTTCTGATTCGGGAAAAGGTAGAGATTATTAAACAATAAATTACATAATTCGACACAAAACTCCCTATATTGTTGTAGAACAATGTAGGAATTTTTTTGTGCATTAGTACAGAATCTGTTTTAAAATTAAGTTATGACAGAATTATAACAATTGTCTAACTAATATTCGTGTCTTTTAATTCGTAATGTTTGTAGTAGAAACTCGCACGCTGTCGAAACTCAATATTCGATAAGGGGTGTGTAGCGGAATGGAATTTACTCTAACTCGCGAAAAACAAATGATTAAAGAAATGGTACGTGACTTTGCTGAAAAGGAAATCGCACCGAAAGCTGTGTATTATGACAAAACTGGGGAATTTCCATATGAAACATTTCAAAAAATGGGCGAACTAGGATTATTAGGCATCCCATTCCCTGAAGAGTATGGAGGTTCAGGTGGCGATACTGTATCGTACGCGTTAGCAGTTGAAGAAATTGGTCGTGCTTGTGGTGGGACAGGATTAAGTTACGCTGCAACAATTTCATTAGGTGCTTCTCCAATTTATTATTTCGGTACAGAAGAACAAAAACAGAAATATTTAGTTCCAATGGCGTCAGGTAAAACATTAGGTGCTTTCGGATTAACTGAGCCGAACGCTGGATCTGATGCAGGCGGCACACAAACGAAAGCTGTATTAGATGGAGATGAATATGTTATTAGTGGTGAAAAGTGTTGGATTACAAATGCAGAGTATGCAAATACAATTATTGTAACCGCTATCAATGGTGTTGAAGATAATGGTAGAAAACGTATTTCGGCATTTATCGTACCGACTACAAGTGAGGGATTAACGATCTCAAGTCCTTACGATAAGATGGGTGTTCGTGCTTCTAATACATGTGAAATCGTACTTGATGGTGTACGTGTACCGAAAGAAAATATTCTTGGTGATGTAAATAAAGGATTTAAACAATTCTTATATACACTTGATGGAGGACGTATTTCAATCGCAGCATTAGCAGTAGGTATTGCGCAATCTGCATTTGAACGTGCACTGCAATATGCGAAAGAACGTCAACAATTTGGAAAGTCAATTTCTAATTTCCAAGCGATTCAATTTAAATTAGCTGATATGGCGACTGAAGTAGAGCTAGCGCGTAATTTAGTACATAAAGCAGCTTGGTTAAAAGATAACGATAAACCTTTTGGTAAAGAAGCGGCTATGGCAAAACTTTTCGCATCTGAAGCTGCTAGTCGTATTGCAAATCAAGCGGTACAAATTCACGGTGGATACGGCTATATGCGTGAATATGAAGTGGAACGACATATTCGTGATGCAAAACTATTAGAAATTGGTGAAGGAACTTCTGAAATTCAACGTCTCGTAATTGCAAGACATTTAGGATGTAGATAAAAAGGAGGAATCACTATGTTTCAAAAAATATTAATTGCTAATCGCGGGGAAATCGCAGTTCGTATTATGAAAACTTGTCAAAAACTTGGCATTCGTACAGTTGCTATTTATTCTGAGGCTGATGAAAATGCCCTACATGTAAAAATGGCAAATGAAGCTTACTTAGTAGGTGGCCCTCGTGTCCAAGAAAGTTATTTAAACCTTGAAAAAATTATTGAAATTGCTAAGAAGACAAATGCTGAAGCAATCCATCCGGGATATGGATTATTATCAGAGAATCCGTCTTTTCCAGTACGCTGTAGAGAGGAAGGAATCGTATTTATAGGTCCATCAGAAGAAATCATTACGAAGATGGGAAGTAAAATCGAATCACGTATTGCAATGCAAGCTGCAGATGTCCCAGTAGTTCCAGGTATTACTTCAAATATTGAAACAGCTGAAGAAGCAATTGAAATTGCTAAACAAATTGGTTATCCATTAATGCTGAAGGCATCCGCAGGCGGCGGAGGCATTGGAATGCAGTTGATGGAAACTGAGCAAACGCTCACCAAAGCATTTGAAAGTAACAAAACAAGAGCACAAAACTTCTTCGGTAACGGAGAAATGTATTTAGAGCGCTATATAGCGGATGCACATCATATTGAAATTCAGCTTTTAGCAGATACACATGGTAACACAGTGTATTTATGGGAGCGTGAATGTTCAGTACAACGCCGAAATCAGAAAGTGATTGAAGAAGCACCCTCACCATTTTTAGATGAAGGTACACGAAAAGCGATGGGTGAAGTTGCTGTACAAGCTGCCAAAGCTCTAGGATATACAAATGCTGGTACAGTTGAGTTTCTAGTTGATGATCAGCAGAACTTCTATTTCTTAGAGATGAATACGAGATTACAAGTAGAGCATCCAGTTACAGAAGAAATTACTGGTTTAGATCTTGTAGAACAACAACTTCTAATTGCACACGGTGAGAAACTATCATTTACACAAGATGATGTAAAACGTAGTGGTCATGCCATTGAGGCGCGCATTTATGCAGAAGACCCGAAAACTTTCTTCCCATCACCTGGGAAAATTACAGGTTTAACGCTTCCAATAAATGTACGCATTGATCACTTTTTGGAGAATCAAGTAACGATTACACCTTTCTATGATCCAATGATTGCAAAAGTCATTGCTCATGGTGAAACTCGTGAAGAAGCAATTTCAAAATTACATGATGCTTTAGAAGAATTAAAGGTAGAAGGTATTAAAACGAACACGCCAATGTTACTTCAAGTATTGGAAGACGATGTGTTCAAAAGTGGTATTTATACAACGGGTTTTGTAACGAAACAACTTGTTAAAAAATAAGATTTAACAACATTAAGGGGGAAAAAATGATGACGAAAGTATATGCATCGATGGCAGGAAATGTATGGAAGATTGTTGTAGGAGTAGGAGATACAGTAGAGGAAGAGCAGGATGTCGTCATTTTGGAATCTATGAAAATGGAAATTCCAATCGTTTCAGAAGAAGCTGGCACAGTTATGAAAATTAATGTGCAAGAAGGCGATTTTGTAAATGAAGGAGATGTATTACTAGAAATTGAATAGGGAGATATAGGGGGAAGCGAATTGAAACTACCTAATTTTGCTGTCATTAAGGAAGTCGGGCCACGTGATGGCTTACAAAATGAAAAAAAGATTGTTGGCACAAAAGATAAAGTAAAATGGATTCAACTACTTACAGAAGCGGGATTGTCGTACGTTGAAGTTTCCTCATTCGTTCACCCTAAATGGGTCCCTGCATTAGCAGATGCAAATGATGTGTTTTCTGAGCTAAAAAGGGATCCAAATGTTACTTATGCAGCGCTTGTTCCAAATCAAAATGGTTTGGAACGAGCTTTTTTGCAAAATGTAGATGAGGTGAATGTTTTTTTATCAGCAAGTGAATCTCATAATAAAAGTAATATTAATAAATCAATTAAAGAAGCCTTAGTTGTAATTGAAGATATAACAAAACAGGCATTATTCGAAGGGAAAAAGGTAAGAGGCTATGTTTCTACTGTATTTGGATGTCCTTATGAAGGAGATATAAGTGCCACGGCAGTTGACGAATTATGTAATCAACTATTTTCATATGGCATTTATGAAGTCTCATTAGGGGATACGATCGGTGTAGCGAATCCGCTACAAGTAGAGCGAGTATTAGAACATTTATTAAAGAAATATGATGCCTCGCAGTTTGCAATGCACTTCCATAATACGTATGGAATGGCTCTGGCGAATGTAGTGAAGTCATTAGAATATGGTATTACAACGTATGATAGCTCTTGTGGTGGTCTTGGGGGCTGTCCATATGCACCGGGAGCATCAGGAAATGTTGCAACTGATGACTTAGTTCATATGCTCCATAAGTTAGGGGTCCAAACGAATATTGATGAAGAGAAGTTATTGAGAGCGAGTCAATTTATTCAAAGTAAATTAAATATCCAATTACCGAGTCATGTGTATAGAGCGCTTCAACATAAAACGATAAGCAGGTGAGAAGATGCTACAATTACAAAATATTTCAGTTGATTATGTAACTCCTCAAGTTGTAAAGATTTCATTAAATCGTGAAAGACAAGCAAACTCATTATCTTTAGCGTTATTAGAAGAGTTACAAAACTTATTAACTCAAATAAATGAAGAGTCAAATATTCGTGTAGTTATTCTAACAGGTGCTGGTGAAAAAGCGTTTTGTGCTGGTGCTGATTTAAAAGAACGTGCTGGCATGAATGAAGAACAAGTTCGTCATGCTGTTAGTATGATTCGTTCTACTATGGAAATGGTTGAACAATTACCACAGCCAGTTATTGCTGCTATAAATGGAATCGCACTTGGTGGTGGTACGGAATTAAGTTTAGCTTGCGATTTTAGAATTGCTTCAGGCACTGCAAGTCTTGGTCTTACTGAAACTACACTTGCAATTATACCAGGAGCAGGTGGTACGCAGCGTTTGCCAAGATTAATTGGTGTTGGTAGAGCAAAAGAATTAATTTATACAGGAAGACGTATTTCGGCGCAAGAAGCAAAAGAATATGGTCTAGTAGAATTTGTTGTACCAGCTCATTTACTTGAAGAGAAGGCGATTGAAATAGCAGAGAAAATTGCTAGTAATGGTCCAATCGCTGTTCGATTAGCAAAAGAAGCAATTTCAAACGGTATTCAAGCTGATTTACATACCGGATTACAAATGGAAAAACAAGCGTATGAAGGTGTAATCCATACGAAAGATAGATTAGAAGGATTACAAGCATTTAAAGAAAAACGCACACCAATGTATAAGGGGGAGTAAATATGTTAGACCAAAAACACCAATCGAATACATTTGAAGAACGAGTTGAAACGATTAAACAAGGCGGCGCACCAAAATATCATGAACAAAACAAAGCAAAAGGAAAACTATTCGTTCGAGATCGCTTAACTCTTTTATTTGATAATGGTGAATATGTAGAAGATGCATTATTTGCCAATTGTGAACAAACAGGATTACCTGCTGATGGTGTTATTACGGCAACAGGTAAAATACATGGTCGTACTGCATGCGTAATGGCAAATGATTCAACAGTAAAGGCTGGATCATGGGGTGCACGTACAGTTGAAAAGATTTTACGTATTCAAGAAACGGCAGAAAAATTACGTGTTCCGTTATTTTATTTAGTTGACTCTGCTGGAGCGCGTATTACTGATCAAGTTGAAATGTTCCCAGGGCGCCGCGGTGCAGGAAGAATCTTCTATAATCAAGTGAAATTATCAGGTAAAGTTCCGCAAGTATGTTTATTATTTGGACCTTCGGCAGCTGGTGGCGCATATATTCCAGCCTTCTGTGACGTTGTAATGATGGTTGAAGGAAATGCATCTATGTATTTAGGATCTCCTCGTATGGCTGAGATGGTTATCGGTGAGAAGGTAACTTTAGAAGAGATGGGCGGAGCTCGTATGCATTGCTCTGTATCAGGATGCGGAGATGTTTTATGTAAAACAGAAGAAGATGCAATAACGCAAGCAAGACAATACATTTCATATTTTCCAAACAACTACTTAGAAAAGACTCCATTGGTTACACCTCAAGAACCGAAACAATTCGATAAAACGTTAGAACAAATCATTCCAGAAAACCAAAATGCTCCTTTCAATATGAAAGATCTCATTAATAGAGTTATTGATGAAGGTTCTTTCTATGAAGTGAAAAAGTTATTTGCTCAAGAACTCATTACAGGTTTAGCACGTATTGATGGTAAGCCAGTTGGAATTATTGCAAATCAACCGCGTATGAAAGGCGGCGTATTATTCCACGATTCAGCTGATAAAGCAGCGAAGTTTATTAATTTATGCGATGCATATCATATTCCATTATTATTCCTTGCAGATGTACCTGGATTTATGATTGGTACAAAAGTAGAGCGTGCTGGTATTATTCGCCACGGTGCAAAAATGATCTCTGCAATGAGTGAAGCAACTGTACCGAAAATTTCTATCGTTGTTCGTAAAGCGTATGGTGCTGGTTTATATGCAATGGCAGGCCCAGCCTTTGAACCAGATTGTTGCCTTGCATTACCGACAGCTTCTATTGCGGTAATGGGTCCAGAAGCCGCGGTCAATGCTGTATATGCAAATAAGATTGCAGCTTTACCAGAAGAAGAGCGTGATAGCTTCATTGCTGAAAAACGCGAAGAGTATAAGAAAGATATTGATATTTACCATTTAGCATCAGAGATGGTCATTGATGGTATTGTTCATCCAAACAATTTAAGAGAAGAGTTAAAAGGACGATTCGAAATGTACATGAGTAAATATCAAGTATTTACGGATCGTAAACATCCTGTTTATCCAGTTTAAAAGCCCTATTTAGGGCTTTCTTGCTCAAAAGTCAAGGAGGGGAAAACATTGAAACAAGCAGTTTGGTTTCCAACAGAAGAGTATAAAGAAAAAACGCGTTTATATGGTTGGATGAAATCATTGGGCTATGAAGATTATGAAACGTTTTATAATAAATCTATTGAAGAAACAGCTTGGTTTTGGGGAGAAGCTGAGAAAGCGGTTGGCTATCAATGGATGAAACCTTATACAGACGTGCTAGATTTAGAAAATGGTACGCCGTTTGCACAGTGGTATAATGGCGGAACATGTAACGTTGTAGAGTCAGTTTTATCACGCTGGCTTGCAGATGATGAAACAAGAATGCAACCAGCACTTCAGTATGAGGGGGAAAATGGAACTTCAAAATCATTTACATATGAAGAACTTGACAGCTGGGTAAGTCGCGTTGCAAACGGTTTGAGACATGCGGGTATTGAAAAAGGTGACCGTGTAACAATTTATATGCCGATGATTCCAGAAACAGTTGTTGCAATGCTGGCTGTTATGAAAATCGGAGCAATTATTTCACCAATATTCTCAGGATTTGCGTCTGATGCAGTCATGACACGTGTGCAAGCGGCAGGATCAAAAATGATCATTACTGCAGATGGTTTTTCACGCCGTGGTAAAGTTGTTTCATTAAAAGATGAAGTAGATAAAGCTTGTGAGCATTGTCCAACTGTTGAAAAAGTCGTTATCGTGCGTCACGCAGGAAATGAATTTACACCGCATAATTATGATTTCTCATGGAGTACGTTAGAAAAAGAAAAGCCATGTGTACATGCTGAAGAAATGCATAGTGATGATCCGTTAATGCTCATTTATACATCAGGTACAACTGGAAAACCGAAAGGGACAGTACACACTCATGCTGGATTTCCTTTGAAAGCTGCTTTTGATGCAGGGTTCGGAATGAATATAAAACAAGGTGACCGCGTATTATGGGTAACTGATATGGGCTGGATGATGGGACCATTTTTACTATTCGGCTCACTCATTAATGGAGCGACGATGGTTATGTATGAAGGTGTTCCGGATTTCCCAAAAGCAGATCGTTTATGGGAGACAGTTGATAAATATGAAATTACACATCTTGGTATATCACCAACATTAATTCGTGCGTTAATGGCGAAAGGTGATGAGTATGTAAATAAACATTCGCTTAAGAGTTTAGAAGTATTCGCATCAACAGGTGAACCTTGGAATCCAGATCCTTGGATGTGGCTATTTGAAACAGTTGGAAAAAGTAATGTGCCGATTTGTAACTATTCAGGCGGAACTGAAATTTCTGGTGGGATTTTCGGAAACGTCCTTATTAAACCAATTGCACCGATAAGCTTTAACGCTTCTTTACCAGGAATGGCAGCGGTTGTGCTCGATGATCAAGGTAATCCAATTCGTGATGAAGTTGGAGAATTATGTTTAGAGAAACCTTGGGTTGGTATGACGAAAAGTTTCTGGGAGGACGATGAGCGTTATGTGAACACATATTGGTCACGTTTTGAAAATAAATGGGTTCATGGTGACTGGGTTATTTATGATGGTGAGCAGTATATTATTACAGGACGCTCAGATGATACGTTAAACATTGCTGGGAAACGTATTGGACCTGCTGAATATGAATCAATTCTTGTAAAGCATATTGACGTCATAGAAGCTGCCGCGATTGGTGTACCTGATGAAGTAAAAGGTGAAGTTTGTCATTGTTTTGTAGTATTAAGGGACAATGTAACATTCACAGTAGAGTTAAAGAAGGAATTAATGAGTTTAGTAAACTCTCATATTGGAAAAGCATTATGTCCAAAAGATATTCACGTTGTAGAAGATTTACCGAAAACACGTAATTCTAAAGTAATGCGACGCGTCATTAAAGCTGCTTACTTAGGAAAAGAATTAGGTGATTTATCATCACTTGTAAACCCTGAAGTAGTTCCGTTTATTGAGGGGTTACAGTCTAGCAAATTATAAGATATAAAGTATGTATAATATGAACTGGCCTCTAATCGTTAGAGGTCAGTTTTTATTGCATTATAATTAATGATAAAAAGAAGATTTATAATAGTTGTATATATTTTTGTATGGATAATGAATATACTTTATTTATTTAAAATGAAAATTCACATAGCAATACAAGTGTTTTTATGTGTATTTAATCGCTTAGGACGAGTGTTTGTTTTTGGATTTCTATGTATTTACCTAGTACATTTATAAGCTCGTAGACATACTTTATTAATAGAAAGAGTTTGGAGGTGAGATTGTGATTTATAGATCTAGTAATTATAGAAAAAAATGTACATGTAAACCAAATGATTGTTGGCATGTATTTGAAGAGTGTAAAAAAGAACATGAAGAGCAAAATAAGCCATGTGACTGTTGCTGTGTACCGGGAATTAGAGATGAATTAAAAAAACTAGTAAACAGAGCGGCGCGCATTACGACAGTAGGAAATAATTATGAGGGAACAGTTTATTCAGTAACTTGTGATGTTGTAAAGCTTGCTAATAGTGCTGGGGTAGTTACAGTAATAATATCCGTTTGTAATATTGAAGCGATTGAACCATTGTTGACCTAGGGAAAGTATAATTATGCTTTTTTGTAAAGCCATTCATTAGAATGGCTTTATTTTAATTTCATATAAAAGGAGAATATATTCTTTATATAGAAATAAGTTCGAGGCTATAAAGTATGATGTACGAAAGGAGCATGAAAGTGATAAAACTAGAAACCTTTAAAAAGTCTGATTTCAAACAATTAATAAATTGGATTGATTCCGAAGAATTTTTAATACAGTGGTCAGGAAATTCATTTACATATCCTTTAAATGAACAGCAATTAGAAAAATATATAGAAAGCACAAATACACTTGCATTTAAAGTAATAGATGAAGAGACTAAAGAAGTAGTTGGTCATATTTCACTTGGGCAAATAGACAATATAAATAAGTCTGCAAGGATTGGAAAAGTACTAGTCGGTGATACGAAAATGCGAGGACGTTCTATAGGGAAACATATGATGAAAGCAGTACTACAAGGTGCATTTGAAGAATTAAAACTACATAGAGTAACTCTTGGCGTTTATGATTTTAATACGTCGGCCATTTCATGTTATGAAAAAATAGGGTTTGTAAAAGAAGGTTTATTACGAGAGTCAAAAAAAGTAGGAGAAGCGTATTGGAATTTATGGGAAATGAGTATGTTAGAATATGAATGGAGCGATAAAAAACAATAGTTTTTTATAATTATGTTATGTTAATTAAAAGGGGTATGGTGGGGAAGTTATGAATAAAAAAACTAAAGTAATTTCGGTTGCAGCTGTTTCGGGAGGAGGTAAAACAACTGTTACAGAAAGATTAACTCAAAAGCTAACAAATTCAAAAGCACTATATTTTGATAGCTATCACTTTGAAAACTGTCCTGCAGATATTTGTAAATGGATTGATGATGGAGCAAATTATGATGAATGGGTACTTACGCCATTAATTCATGATATTCAGCATTTATTACGAGATGGAAATGTAGATTATCTTATTGTAGATTATCCTTTTGCATACTTAAATAGTGAAATGCGAGAATTTATTGATGCAACTATATTTATAGATACGCCTTTAGATATTGCGATGGCTAGAAGAATCTTGCGAGATTTTAAAGAAGATACAATAGATGAAATACATAATGATTTAAAACATTATATGACATTTGCGAGAAAGGCTTATTTAGAGGCAATTCGTACTGTTAAGCCGAATTCGGATATTGTATTGGATGGCTCTTTATCTGTAAGTGAAATAATGAATCATGCTGTAGAGGAACTTGGCCGAAGAGAAGTGATTGTCAATGATTAAATGTATAGAGGAATATGTACAAGTTGACGATTTTAAAATGTATACGAAAAAGTTCCAAGGAAAGAAGCGGCAGCCAGTTATTATAATGGAGGCAGGTTATGGCGATTATTCAAAGGCATGGGATCATATTGCTGAAGAGTTGACGGAATATGGAACGGTACTTACATATGACAGAGCGGGGTTAGGGAAAAGTGGGAAGAGTTCCAAGCGACATATTAGTTCTGAGATGGTAAAAGATTTAAGAAGTTGCTTAGCGCAATTACAATTGAAACCACCTTATATTTTTGTAGGACATTCTTTTGGTGGTATAAATGCACGTTTATTTGCGACTTCTTATCCCGAAGATATGTTAGGAATAGTTTTGGTCGATTCTACACCAGAAAATTATAAAGTAGATTTTTTGCAAATCATGTCTCCTGAATTTCAAGAAGCATACTATAAACAATTTGTACATGAAAGTTCATATGAAGAGTTTATGTTTAGTCTAGGCGAAGCAGATAAACATTGTCAGTCAATGAGAAATATTCCACTTGTCGTGTTAGCTGCAGGTAAAAAAGCTTTTTATTCGTCAGATGCACAAATGAAATGGTTACAATTGCAAGAAGAATTATTACGATTATCAAGCAATAATAAATTTGTAATTGCAAAACAAAGTGGTCACTATATTCAAAAAGATGAGCCATATTATGTGATAGATGCGGTTAAGTGGATTATTGGATAGGGAGAGATAAATATGTACACATTATTTCAATACAATTGGCAAGTAAGAGATGATTGGTTTAAGTGGTGTGAACAACTTTCAGAGGAAGAATTGCTCCGCAAGCGTGTAGGTGGTGTAGGGAGTATTTTAGAAACATTATTCCATATTGTCGATGTTGAATACAGCTGGATTAGCGCACTTCAAGGAAAAGAAGATAATGAACCGCAGTTTAAAGATTATCGATCAATCCAAAAAGTGAAAACGTTATCTGATTTATATAAACGAGAATTAGATGATTTTTTGCAGTTGTGGTCATCTAGCCTAGAATGTAAGATATTAAAAGCTTCGTGGACAAATAAAACATATACATATGGTGAAGTGTTAAGACATGTAATTGTACATGAAATTCATCACATTGGTCAGCTATCTATATGGGCGAGAGAACTAAATCTTCAGCCTGTTTCAGCGAATTTAATTGGAAGATGATTATAGTTAAAAAAACGGCTTGTACTGTAAATGCAAGCCGTTTTATATATATAAGAAGATTTCCTAATTGAAATCCTCGGATTTTTTCTGACGTATATGTAAAAACATTAAAATTGTAATAATGAAGAAAATCAATAATGTTTGTATGATTAAATTTTTAAACTGAAGCAAAACTGTCCAAGATGTAACAGCATCTTTAAAAGCTTGGAGTGCAGAGTAAGAGGATGGATCAAAACCGTACTGTAGTAGCTTTTTTGTTTCAATAAAGGTACTGTTTTCTTCATTTGAGTCTAATATTACAGAAATAAGTCTAGTATCTCCTCGATGTGCTGTACTTACAAAACTATAATTACCATTAGTTGAAAAACTAGTTTGTAAGCCGTCAACACCTTGGAGATTAATGTTTTTATTAAGGGAATAAATCATTTTATTTGTGTTGAAAACTTTTGAATCTTTGAAGGTAAATTGGTAAGAGGTTAGTTTCGTAATATTTAATACATCTGGAAAGTCTTTTACTAATTGTGTCGCTAGTTTCGCTACATCTATCGCTGTTGTATTTGATTGTTTATTTGTATCGTTATTCATACCAGTAGCATTTAGAAACGGGGATGGTTGTGATAACTTTAGTTGTTTTGCTTTTTCATTCATTAAAAGTGTAAAGTTATCTTCGTTTCCAGCAATGTGTTCTGCAAGGGCAAGTGCGGAACGATTATTCCCTGTCAAAAATAATGCATGAAGTAAGTCACGAACTGTCGTTTTATCTTTCGAAGTTACTTGTATAGGACTCGTTTCTGCTCGGAAAACTTCATTACTTATTTTTACTGATTCATCTAATTGTATTTTCCCTTCATTCAGTTGTTCCATTACGATATACTCTGTCATTAATTTAGATAAAGTAGCTGACTGTATAGGAATTTCTTCATTTTTTTTATAAACAACTTCACCTGAATTAGCATCTATTAAAATAGCTGATTTAGCTTGAATAATTGGACCATTTACATAAAGATAAAAATATAAAACGATAAGTGCTGTAATAACAAAAGATAACAATAAAATTGTGAATTTTTTCAAGAATTGCATAAGCGATCCTCCTATTATGACATCGATAATAATATTGTAAAAAGGAATGCTTAATTAGGAAGAAAGAAAAGGTAAAGAATTTCTAAAGAATTATAAAGGATTATTAAATTTTGGATGTTAATGGAAAATGAAAGGTCCAATTCCTTATATGATAAGGAATTGGACCTAAAGTTAAGCTCTATTAACATTTATATTGTTGTAGTTTTACAGTGAAAGTGGTTTTTTTGTCATCACTATACACTTCAATTGTTCCTTTATGCAATTCCACAATACTTTTTGCAATTGCTAACCCGAGTCCAGATCCACCGGTGTTTGTAGAGCGTGATTTCTCAACGCGATAAAAACGTTCAAAAATATGAGGTAAATCCGTACTAGGAATAGGTTGACCGTAATTTGTTATATCAATTGCAATCATATTATTACTTTCATAAACAGTAATATCAATATACTCACCATCGTTACCGTAAGCGATAGCATTAATAATTAGATTTTCAAATACGCGAACTAATTTGTCTCCATCAGCTAATACCATGAGTTTTTGAGATGGGAAAGAAGGACGACATTCTATATTAGCTTCTTGAAACTGAATGCGGAATTGAACAGTTAATTGTCCAAGTAGCTCTACAATATCAATAGGAGCAGAATATAAACTTAACTCTTTATTTTGAACACGTGTATATTCAAACAAATCATTCATTAATGCATTAAGACGTGTTACTTTATCGTAAATGACTTGTATATAATGACGTAATTCCACTTCATCTCTATAATTATCATGATGGATTAAATTCACGTATCCAACTATAGAGGTAAGAGGAGTACGTAAATCATGCGATACATTTGTAATAAGTTCACTTTTTGCCTGTTCCGCCTGTCTTTCTTCATCAATCGAAACTTTCAATTGTTCAACAATGTGATTTACCCCACTTGCTAACTCTTCCAGATAATTATGGTTTACGATAGAAACTTTATGATTGAAATTTCCATTTGCAATATAACGAATCTCTTCTATCATTTTTTTAATACAAGTTTCATAGTAAAGCTTTCTTTCATGACGGTAAAAAATGTATAGGTAGGATGAGAAAATCGAAAATAAAAATAAATAAGAGACGATCATCATCCAAAGAGATTCCTTTATTCCTTTATATTTTTCATAACCAAAAATTCTTATGAATTCTTTGCCGAGTTCGCTTAACGTAAGTGAACTTTCAATTACACTTGTAACGAGACGATATACAATTAATTCAGTAATAGGGGTAAGGGTGATGGCTAACATGAACCAAAAAATCAACTTCCATTTTGGGATATCTTTTAATATATCAAATGCTTCATTTCTCAATTTTATAGCCTACTCCCCAAACAGTATGAATAAACTTTTCTCCATTCATACCTGTTTCAAGTTTATCCCGTAAATTACTTATGTGGACCATTACAGTTTTATTTGAACCATAACCATCTTCATTCCAAACGCGTTCAAAAATTTCTTCGGAACTAAATACTCTTCCGGTATTACTCGCAAGTAAATGTAAAATATCAAATTCAATAGATGTAAGTTTAATATACTCTCCATTTACTTTAACAGTATGATTATGTTTGTGAATTTCAGCAGAACGAATATGGATAATACCATCTTCATTCTTTTGAGAAGTGCTATTTTGGAAAGATGATCTTCGTAGTAAAGCTTTCACTCTAGCTACTAATTCTAATGGATTGAATGGTTTAATCATATAATCATCGGCACCTGTCATAAGACCTAATATTTTATCCATATCTTCTGCTTTTGCACTAAGCATAAGAATAGGTACAGTATTATTCTCACGAACTTCCTGGCAAACTTCTAATCCATTTCGTTTTGGCATCATTATATCTAGAACCATAAGGTCAACTTCATAGGTAGAAATCATTTGTAATGCCTCATCGCCATCATATGCTTTATAAATGTTATAGCCCTCATTTCGTAAGTAAACAGCAAGTAATTCAACAATTTCTTTATCATCATCAATAATTAATATGTTTTTATTCATTATGTAGTTCCTTTCCTAACAAATCATTAACATTACTATAATATCAAACATTTATGTATTTTGTAGCAATGATTCCACATAAAATTTCATGTAACGTATAAAAAAGGGATTAAAACATTCTTAACGAATACAAATAAAAAGGATATTTAAATATAACGTTATATTGAGAGTTAAGAAGAAGGAGGACTTACGATGTTATATAAGAATATTTATTCATTTATTCCAACTGGAAAAATTGAAAATGATATAAAAGATTTTCTATTAAAATACAATAAAGAACTTACATATAAACATTCAATTCGGGTGGCAAATGAAGCTCGAAAAATTGCGGTTAAGTATTATGTAAATGAAGAAAAGGCAGCAATTGCAGGATATTTGCATGATATTAGTGCAATTTTTCCGAATGAAGATCGGATTGCAGTTGCTGAGCAATTTGGAATAGAGATATTACAAGAAGAACGAGAATTCCCACTGATTATTCATCAAAAGTTATCGGAAGTAATTGCAAAAGAGATATTTAAAGTGGAAGATGAAGAGATTTTAAATGCAATATGTTGTCATACTACACTACGTAAACATGCAACGAAAATGGATTTAGTGTTATTTGTTGCTGATAAATTAGAATGGGATCAAAATGGTACACCACCATATTTAGTAGAAATAAAAAAAGGATTAAAAAAATCTTTAGAACATGCTGCTTTTGCATATATTTCATATTTGTGGGATAGGGAAGACACGTTGAAAGTTTTACATCCGTGGCTAGAAGATGCATATTGGCAGTTAAAAGAAATTGTAGAGTAGAAAGGGTATAAGAATGCGATTAAAAGAATATGTGAATCAAACATTTCCTGGGGTTACATTAGTACCACATATACACTTTCAATGGGAAAATCATTTGCATTTTCATTTTGGGAAAGGGAAAGACCTATATGTAGAAAGAACCGAAGATGTAAATAGGGAATACTTCACTCAACTGTATACATATAATAAATACTTATTTAAAGATATATTTTCAAAGGAAGATGAAGTCTTTTTAGTAACAAATGTTTATCGATTTAAAAAGGAAAATGTGAAAAAGTCGCAGAAAATAAATGTATATAATCGATTTATTAAAAAGAGGGATTTAAAAATCCAAATAAGACTAGAAACATTACCTTTTCTATTTGAAGATGAAGAAGCTGATTTATATTGTACATATCAATTTTCACTAAAATGTTTTGCTAGCGATATAAAGTATATACCACTTATTCAAGCTGCGAATCATGAAGATTTTCCAGGTCTTTATCCTCGTTTTGGAAGCAAAAAAGAAATTTCTTATCCAGATGTATTTCTTATAAATGTAACGAAAGATATTATCATGTTTATATACGATGATAGAGGATGTGAAGTAATTGCGAAGAATAAAGAAACAATACGAAATTTATATGAGAAATATAAAGAGTGGATTCCAGATTATGAACGAGAAGGTATAGATAAAGTATTTACATGATAACAATAGGGGAAGTGAAGCGTGTAATGAAACGTATTGCAATCGTAGCCGCATGGGAACCAGAACTTATGTATTTGCATCAATGTTATCCAAGTGAACGTATTGAAAAACGAGCAGCTTGGGAATTTCATTTTCATTATATTAATAATCTGGAAATTATCTCCGTTATAACTGGAGTTGGCAAAGTAAGCTGTGCTAGTTGTGTGCAATTATTAATTAGTGTGTTTCAGCCAGATGAGTTGTTTATGACAGGAATATGTGGAAGTCTATCAAATAAGGTGAAAAATGGACATATTGTAGTAGCCCTTAATGCAATACAACACGACGTTACTGCTGCTGGTTCAGGGGAAGATATTTTTAATTTATATAATGGTAGGACAGCACCTATTGAAACGACAAAGTCACTTGTAAGAAGAATAAAAAAGATACGATCTTATGATCCGATTCATTATGGTACATTTTTATCTGGAGACCAACGTATCCGTAGTTCAGAAATGAGATATTTACTTCATACTGTATATGGAGCATTAGCGGTTGATCAAGAAGTGGCAGCTTTTGCTTATGTGTGTCAAATTAATAACAAACCTTTTCTTAGTTTAAAAGCTGCATCAGATCAAGCAAATGATAAAACGAAAGAGGAACAAAAAATCTATAAAATGTTAGCGTGTGAACGAGCGTGCGAGCATTTAATTGCTTTTTTACGTGTACATGAGATTAATGTAGTAAATAATAGATAGTAAGAGGGGTTAATATTGGAAAGTACAAATAAAATAGCTATTCTGGGTGCAAACGGAAAAGCTGGGAAATTCCTTGTAAACGAAGTGTTAGAAAAGGGATATCAAGTAAAAATATTAACAAGAAATTCTAATAATATCAAAATAACAAATGAAAATTTAGAGATTATTAATGGAGATGCACGTGATTTTACTTCAATACGCAAATTACTTAAAGGGTGTCGAGCTGTAATTAATGCGGTAGGTCAACCAAAAAATGAATCTTATATTTTTAGCACAGTAACGAAGCATATTCTAGAAGCAATGAAGGAGTTTGAAATAAAAAGATATATTGTAATTTCTGGAGGTTCTTTAAATGTTACAGGAGATCAAAAGGGAATTGCAAATAAAATAGGGGCTACATTATTTAAAGTTTTTTTATCAAAAATGATGCAAGATAAATATAAAGAATTACAAATTATCCAAAGTAGTGAAGTAGATTGGACAATTGTTAGATTACCATTTGTTATAGAGGGAAATGGTATTGGAAATATAAAAGAGAGTTTAGTTGATATGCCAGGAATCAAAATACAAAATGGGGATATTGCACCGTTTGTTATAAAACAAATTAATAGTGATAGATATGTGGGGAGGTGTCCGTTCATTTCAAATTAAGTGGTATAAAAATTAAAGAATGTTGGGTAGGATGGAACTAGTATATTTTATGTATTTGAATGTTAAGTTTAAAACGAGTAAGTGGGGGATAATTTTATATGATTCAATACAAAAGGTGCAGTGAAGTAAGTGTAGATTTAGTATATGAAGCATTTAAAGATGGATTTTCAGATTACATTATTAAAATGGAAGTTTCAAAAGAAGATTTTATAAAAAGGTTTTTTGGGCCAGAAGGGAATTCACTTAAACATTCCTTTCTTGCCGTAGACGGTAAGAAATCTGTTGGTGTAATACTTGGCGGGATAAAGGATTATGAAAACATAAAAACAATGCGCTGTGGAACATTAGCCGTTCATCCAAATTACCGTGGTATTGGTGTGAGTCAAAAGTTATTTGAACTACATAAAGAAGAGGCGCTTCAAAATGAGTGTAAGCAACTTTTCCTTGAAGTCATTGTAGGAAATGACCGAGCGATTCATTTTTATACGAAATTAGGCTATGAAAAAGTGTACGATCTATTTTATTATAATTTAAAAGATTTGACTAGGATAATAACTAAAGACTGTAAGGGAATTGAAGTAAAACAATTAGATTTTCCATCGTTTAAACTTGAAATACAGAAATGGTTGCATTTCCATATAAATTGGCAAAATGATATGGATTATATCGAAAAATCAAATAATACATTTTACGGCGCATATGTCGATAATGATTTAAAGGGTTCTATATGTGTGAATGAACAAGGTAAAATTAGTTTTCTTTTCGTAGACAAAGACTATAGAAATCGTGGTATTGGATCAAAATTATTACAAGTGGCAAGAGAAAACTTAAATGTATCAAGTTTATCCATTGGGTTTCCAAACAACAATTTACTAGAAGGATTTTTAAAGAAAACTGGATTTGAAAAGAACTCATTAGCACAATATGAAATGTATATATTGCTATAAAAGGTGGGAGGAGTTATTCTTTCGCTTTTTATTTTGGTACTATATTGATATTTTACTTTGTACAATATTCTTTTTTTATGTAGAATAGATAGGATGGGAGGGGATGAAATGAATAATGTATTAAAGTTTAAGATTTTTGAATTACATTGTTTCGTTCAAAAAACTTATTCTGATATTAAAATAGCATGTGATATTGCTATTTATCAAGAAAACACTTCTAAATATTTAATTTCATTAGGATTTTTAAATAAATCATATATGACTTATATAGAAGCAAAAAGATTTTATCGTGAAAATGAAGAACTTGTGAGTGTTGAATTTGATAATTTCTTTCATACATATGATAAATTAGAAGAGGAATTAAAAAAAGTTATTTCAACTGAAGATAAAAATCCTTCATTACTACATAGTAGATTTGATCAGTTTCAGCAAAAAGTTGAGAATATAAATGACCTAATAAAAGTAATGCAAAATGCTCGTTAAAGAATACTTTTTCTTTTTCATATAGAAATTATGTATTAAAAACATATTAGGGATATGACATATTGAAGAGGTGACTTTTGTTGATTACAGAAGTCATCTTTTTATAATACGGTTTTGTGTAATGTGGTATACTTTTGATTTTTTCTATTTTTGATAGGAATACATTTAAGCAGTTTCATATTTTAGGAAATTATATGAGGAAAATAAAATGAAGAATAAAAAAGAAATAGCTATAGTTGCATTAACAGCAGGATTAGCCTTAACAACTGTAACACCATATGAAGTAGGTTATGCAGAGGAAAAGGGTCAAATGCAAGTTGAAATTCAAGAGGATTCGTTCCGTACAGGTGAACTTACACAACCATCACAAAAGACGCCTGAGAACGTAGTGAAAGATGCACTTAAAGAAAAGACAGAGCATGCTTTGTCTCCAAAACAAGTGAGTGGAGACGAAGGGGTAGATTACGAAGTTGTTCAAAAACGTGGTTCTTATGATGGGACTACACTTGTGCGGATGCAACAAATATATGAAGGTAAAGAAGTATACGGACACCAATTGACTGCTCATGTGGATAAAAAGGGGATTATTAAAAGTATTTCAGGAGAAAGTGCGCAAAATTTAACTCAAGAAAATTTAAAGAATGTAAAAAAATTATCAAAAGAAGAAGCGAAGCAATATATTTATACGAAGTACGGAAACGATATTAGCTTTATTTCTGACCCAGAAGTTAAGGAAATTATTTTTGTTAATGAAAATAATGGGCAGGCTAGCAATGCATATCAAGTTACATTTGCTGCTGCAACACCAAAATATGTATCTGGAACTTATTTAGTGAATGCTCATAATGGTGATATGTTGAAAAATATGGTGCAAGAGTCAGATTTAAAAGTAAGTGAAGAGCATGTTGAATCTATTGAGGAGAGTAAAAAAAGCAATGTCAAATCATTAACCGGAACAGGTAAAGATGATTTAGGTATAATTCGCACATTCGGTATTTCTGAACAAAGTAACGGGAAATATGCCCTTGCTGATTACACAAGAGGGCAAGGAATTGAGACGTACGATGTAAATTATAGAGATATTACTTTTGAAGATAAATATTATCCTGGTATATTAGCAACTAGCACATCAACAACATTTAATGATCCAAAAGCGGTAAGTGCTCATTTCTTAGCAACAAACGTATATGATTTTTATAAAGACAAATATAAGCGTAATAGTTTTGATAATAAGGGGAAAAAAGTAGTTTCAGTTGTACATGCGTGGGATTCTGGAGAAACAGATGATCCTAAAAATTGGGGGAATGCATTTAGTGCTAATATTAGCAATGTTAGTATGCTTATATATGGTGATCCAATGGTTAGAGCGTTTGATATAGCGGGTCATGAATTTACACATGCGGTTACATCTAGTGAATCTAATCTTGAATTTTTTGGAGAATCTGGAGCAATTAACGAGGCGTTATCTGATATTATGGGAACGGCCATTGAGAAATATATAAATAATGGAGAATTTAATTGGACAATAGGAGAACAAAGTGGATCAGTTCTCCGTAATATGAAAAATCCATCTGCAATTAATTTTTTCAATGGAGTATCGTATCCAGATGACTATAGCAAATACAGCGATTTAAACGGAGAAGATAATGAGGGCGTTCATTTCAACTCAAGTATTATTAATAAAGTCGCGTATTTAATTGCACAAGGTGGCACTCATAATGGTGTAACTGTAAATGGTATTGGTGAAGATAAAATGTTTGATATTTTCTATTATGCAAATACTGATGAATTAAACATGACATCTGATTTCTCTGAATTAAGATTAGCGTGTCTTAAAGTTGCAACGAACAAATATGGGTTGAACTCAATTGAGGCTCAAGCGGTCCAAAAAGCTTTTGATGCAGCAAAAATTAAAGGAACAGTGAAAGAAAACGAAAAAACTGCAGAAAACCAAGTCCCAGAGTTAACTGTACCGTTTACAATTACACTGCGTGTAGGTGATACGTTTGACCCGATGAGTAATGTAAAAGCTGTTGATAAAGAAGATGGTGATTTAACAAATAAAGTAAAACATAAAGGGGATGTAGATACTTCTAAAATAGGTACATACATTGTGGACTACTCGGTCGTTGACTCACAAGGAGGGAATGTAACGGCTACACAGACGGTAGTTGTAGAGGGAAATGGAGAAACATTAGATTTAAACCCTACATTAACAGTGCCTACTGCGGCGACAATCCACATAGGAGATTCATTCGATCCAATGGCGAAAGTATTAGCTATTGATAAAGAAGACGGCGATCTTACTTCTAAAGTAAAAGTTAATGGTGAAATAAATACATCTAAAGCTGGTACTTACGTATTAACGTACATAGTGACAGATTCTAAAGGACATGAAGGAACTGCGAAACAAACTGTAACGGTCAAAGTTAGAGAAGAAGTTAAAAATGAAATACCAATACTAAAAGTACCTGCTACAACTACAATTACAAAAGGGGATCAATTCGATCCGATGGCAGGAGTATCAGCTACTGATAAAGAGGATGGTGACCTTATTTCTAAAGTAGCGTATGAAGGAACTGTAGATACATCTAAAGCTGGTAGTTTTGAAGTAATATATAGTGTCACAGATACTGTAGGTAATGAGGTACATACAATACAAAAAGTATTAGTGAAGGATAAAGACACTAGCAAAGCTAAAGGTTTTACTAATAACAGTAATATCCCGAACAACAGTAATTCCGATAAAAAAGAATCTACATATAAAGAGCTTCCAAACACGGGTGCCAGTACAACTAACAGTGTAACAATGGGCATATGGATGGTTATTGCAGGTACCGTACTCACTTTAGCTCGCAAATTTAGAAAGATACAAAAATAGTTGTGTATCATGAAATGATTCCATTAAGTTAGTTAGATCATTGCATTAAGGGATTTTTAGAGAGTGAGTTTGATATTGTCCGGAACTTATTTTTTGTTAAAACAATCACTATTTATTCTTAACTTATTGTAGAAGGTAGAATAATAGTAAACATAGAATATATTAATAATTAAAATGTTTACGAGGTGAAAGTGATGGCAATGAAACAAGAAGCAATTAAAATAGTAGTCGGAGCTGGAATATTTAACAATAATCCAGGTTGGATAGAAACGCAAGAAGATGAACTTAATTTACTAGATAAAACAACGTGGGAAGAAAGATTTGAATACAACTCTATTTCAGCTATTTTAGCTGAGCATGTATGGGAACACCTTACATTTGAAGAGGGTGTAAGGGCAGCAGAAATTTGTTATGAATTTTTAAAGCCAGCAGGGCACATTCGGTGCGGTGTTCCTGATGCATTTTTCCGAGACGAAGCATACCAATATATAGTTCAAATAGGCGGACCTGGTCCGAAAGATCATCCAGCAGCAAGTCATAAAATTGTTCATAATTATAAAACATTAACGAAAATGTTTGAAACTGCTGGATTTGAGGTAGTTCTACTTGAATATTGTGATGAAAATGGTGAGTTTTATTACAACGAATGGGATGCTAACGATGGTGTTATTTTTCGTTCCAAAAGGTATGATTCTAGAAATAAAGGCGATAAACTTGGTTTTCCATCGCTAATTGTCGATGCGATTAAGCGCTAAATCATTCAACAAAAACACGAGTAAATTCTATCATTTCAAAAGTCGCAAATGCGGCTTTTTTTGTACGTAAGTTTATATTTAATAAGGAAATGGACATACATGATATTTAATTCCTAACAAAATATAACTTGATTTAGAAAATATTTAAGTTTTTCAGCGCCATTAACTTTAAATTAATACTTCGGTGATATAAATATTTATTTTATATTTATATTCGTGTAAAATAAAGTGAGAACATACATTCTATATAGGGGGGATCAATATGATAGCTGAAATTGAAAAAGTAACTGATGGGTATATTGTAAAATTTGAATACC
Organism: Bacillus sp. CH140a_4T; assembly: GCF_008923725.1. Classification (GTDB taxonomy): domain Bacteria; phylum Bacillota; class Bacilli; order Bacillales; family Bacillaceae_G; genus Bacillus_A. The sequence continues at coordinate 89,983 of NZ_WBPF01000021.1, read as the reverse complement.
AATTTCCATATACAATAGAGGAAGTTTGGTCTGTTTTAACGGAAAACAGTAAGCTTAAAAAATGGATGTCTAATTTACAGATTGAAAGCCTTAAAACAGGTGGAATAATCAAGTTTGACATGATGGACGGTTCATTTATAAATATTGATATTTTAGAGTGTCAAGTAAACTCAGTATTTGAATTTACGTGGGATAAAGATCGTGTCCGATTTGAAATACATAAAGAAAAAAATGGTGCTCTTTTCCTTCTTAAAGAGTACATTCATGAATTAACGGATCATACTCCGAAAGATATAGCTGGTTGGCATATTTGCTTAAATCTTTTTTCCTCTGTACTAGAAGGAAAAGAAAAGGAATTTTCTAAAGATGAATGGCAGCAATGGTTTGAAATATATAAGGATAAGATCCTTGAAGTGAGAGGATAATTATATAAAAGGTTATATTAATTATGTAATTATTACACTGTAAAAATGATTTTAATGAAAAATAAGAATAGAGGTTAATATGAAAGTAAATCAATTAATTGCTAATAACATAAACAAATTAGATACAGCTATTCCATTTAGTAAGTCGTTTGGAATCGCTGGTTTATCAGGATCAGGTAAAACAACTTTTTGCCAAACGATTGGCGAAGAATCAAAAAAACGATTAGTTTCTTTATTGCCAAAGGCTGAATATCAATATTTATTTCCTAACATTATGGAAACGAATTTTAGTGCTATTAAGATGGAAGATATGCCTTTAGTTCTTTTTCTAGGAAAATCATCGATTTCTTCCAACCCACGTTCAACGATAGGTACTCATACTGGTGTGTTTACTGAAGTTCGTGGAAAACTTGCCGAAGTATTTCATCTTTCACCTGAGGTTTTTTCATTCAATAACCAGTTAGGCTGGTGTACTGGCTGTAAAGGTCGAGGCACTACTAAAAATATTGAGTGTAAAAAATGCAAGGGAAAACGTTATAGTGAAGAAATCGAACAGCATACGATAGATTTATTTGCTAAACCACATACAATTTCAAATATTAATGATTTAAGTGTTGAGTCTATTCTCTCGTTAGCGGAAGAGTTAAATATTAGTGAAGCGAAGCAACATATACTGCAAAATATAATTAATATGAACATTGGTTATTTAACATTAAATCGAATTATGGGTACGTTGTCAGGTGGAGAGTTAACAAGACTATATTTGGCTGAATTCATGGCAGTAAGTGAAAATGCTGTAATTATTATTGATGAGATTTCAGTTGGACTTGATCATGAAACATTATTACAAATATTAGAAGAGATTAAGCAGTTAGGGTGTAAAAATCAAATTTGGCTCATCGATCATTCAGATACAGTACTGGATACAACAGATGAGCAATTGTTCTTTGGGCCTGGTAGCGGAAAATATGGTGGACAAATTGTGAAAGAATCACCTAGACCAAAACCAATACTGTGGGATTTAAATAAAGAAATACCAACAGAATATTATACATTCCAAGAATTATATTGCCGTAATATCCAAATGGCGGAGTTTCAAATTCCTAAAAATAGGCTTGTAACGGTTACAGGAGAATCTGGATGCGGGAAATCTACACTTGTCAATGAATGTTTAGCTACAGATTTCATGAAACGATATCCAAAAGATAAATTAGTTATGGTAGGACAAGATCGAAATCAATCTATTACAAGTCGATCAACTGTAGCCACTTTCTTAGATATTAAAAAGAAACTAACAAAGTATAGCGAAGAAATTGATGATATTTTTGAGCGTTCGATTGAGGATATTATAGATGAACTTCCAAATGAAGATATTGCGTATAAACGCTTGAGTCTACTAATTAAATTAGGACTTGGTTATTTAACGTTAGAACGAAAAACACAAACATTATCAACAGGTGAGTTTCAATGTGTTCATTTAGTTTCGGAGTTATTTGTAAACACAAGAAATCCACATACATTATTTATTTTTGATGAGCCTTCAAAAGGTTTATCACAAAATATTTTAAATCAATTTATAGATAGTGTTAGAGGGATATTGCAAGATGAATCAGTCTCTATCATTATGATTGAGCATAATCGTTACATGTTAGAAAGCTCTGATTATATTGTAGATTTCGGGAAAAGACAGCTTGAATCTATAAAGCATCTTGATGTAGTAAGTCATGAAGATTATTATCGTCAAAAAAGTAGTGTGAATAATACTGAGCAAATACATATTTCTTCAGCACTTAAGCATAAAGAAGGCGTTCACTATTTAGAAGAAAATCATATTAACTATTTTAAAAATGCCGAAAACATTTATAAAGGTGGTATTTTAAAAAGTTTATCATCAATGGCTCGTTTAATTTATGGTGAATATGAATCTGATACAATTGCACCTGTAGTTGCTATTGATCTTGAAAGACATTTATATAGTCAATATAGTTTCTTATATGAGATTGGTGGACTAATTAATCATATTGTAGCTGCTCATCCAACTAATAAAGATACGAGAAGTTTTGATTTCTATTCACAGGACAATCACTGTCCATCTTGTTCTGGACGTCTTCAAATTGAAGTTTTCGATAAAGATATTACAATTCAAGATAAAAACATTCCATTTTGGGATGGTTTATTTGATCCAGAAATCATGAAAGTATTAAAATTTTATCAATATGAAAAAATAGAATTTTTATTTGAAGAAATTAAAAATGAGCTTGGTCACGATTTATCAAAGAGCTATAACGATATGTCAGAAGAAGAAAAGCAAACGTTTTGGTACGGATATTTTGAAAAATCATTTTATGATAAAAAAGGAAAGACACGCAGAACATGGGTAGGATTTAATACGATTATTGGTGGATATATTGTTATTTCAAAAGCAGCTATTAAAGAGGAAATTAAGACTTCTAAAGAAATGATGACATGTCCAATTTGTGCGGGAACGGTATTAAATCATCAAAAACCGCTTAAATTTTCTAACTTCGATATTCGTGAAATTATCAATCAACCAATTGATGAAGTGTTGAAAATAGTCGGTGATTTACCTGCACTTCATAAATTGAAATCAATTGTTGGTGGCGATATGAAATTGACAGAAGATGTTTCGTTATTGCCAAGAAAAGCACAAGTTGCACTGAAAATGTTTGAATTAGAACAGGCAAGTTTTTCAAACTATGAAATGGTGTTACAAAATGTCTTACCATTCTGGGATGAAATAAAAAGAAATATTGAATCCATTAGTGTTAATAATCAAGTAACTGTTTGTGATTTCCCTAATGTATATGAAACGAGAGAAAACATTATAGATAAGTATTTCACAAATGGTAAATATAAAAAACTTACGTATGTATACGAAGCGTTTGGATACAAAAAGTTAGTTACCCAAATTAATAAAATTAAAAAAGCTAACCCATGTCCATTTTGTAAAGGAAAGAAAGTTATTACAGAAGATAATCTACATGATGGTGTGTTTAAACTAACAATTCCTTGTGTAACTTGTAATGCAACTGGTATTAATGACGAAGGACTAAAAGAAGTTGTTGAGGGCGTGGATGTACAAACATGGTTAACTGGAAAAGTTAGTGATATTGTGGATGAAAGCTTATTAACAGAAGCTGTTGCGCAAATACCAATTTTTAATCGTATTCGAGAATTGGATAAACGAGATATGATGGCGGTTTATGAATGTCTTGAGAGTAATCAGTAAAGTTATATTAGTTTATGTGTTATTAACATAACTTATATAAAACGTATATTCTTTATAATGTTTATAATAACGCAGTATGAGTAAAGGTAATGAAAGAAGATCCAATTTCTTAATGTGAAAGTTAAGGAATTGGATTTTTTAGTATTTTTATGTCCCGTATACTACATTTCCAACTAAGAAATATGGAGGAGAGATAGAAAAGTAAAAGGGACAAACAGTTGATATATTATGTAATTATTATATTATAAAAGTGATTATTAGGGGTAAAAATAGTAAGCAAGTAATATCTTTTGCTTATAATATCTTCGTTCTGTTATCTGATTTTTTGGATTTAACAGAAATATATACTTGAATGAAGTATATATTTCTGTTAAATTTATCCTATGGACAGAACAAGTTTAATTAAAGGTCATTTAGAAATGTGTGTATTATCTATTTTGTCGAAAAAGAAAAGTTATGGTTATGAGATTATGAAAGAACTTGAAGTAAACAATTTAAAATTGAAAGGAGTAGGAAGTATTTACCCCATTTTAACTAAGTTGAAAAATCAAGAGTGGGTTAATACTTATCAAGTAGTAACAGACAGTGGTAAAGTTAGGATTTATTATGAAATTAATGAAAACGGGAAAATACGTCTTGAGAATAAAATAAATGAGTGGTTAGAATTGCAATCGGATATTCAAACATTACTAAAAAGCGGTTTGAAAGGAGACCTTCTGAAATGAGGAATAGATTACTAGGTAAAGAAAAACAATTTTTAACAGACGTACTTAAGGAATTAAGGCAATACAATATTAGTTTAGAAGAAAGGGAAAATATTAAGCGACAAATATTAGAACATATTCAAGAATGTCGTGAACATGGTGAAGATAGTATAGATGATTTAGGTACACCTCAATTATTTGTTCAAGATTATTTAGAAATAAATGAGATTGATTTACAAGTTAAAAGAAAGCAATTGAAAAATGAAAAGGGGAAATTAAACAAATCTATCTTACGCGGCATATTCATCGCAGTTATTACTTACCTCATATCGCAAACTACATTTACAATATTTTTAACTAGATCATTAAATCCCACTAATAGTAAAAATACATTTCAGTATAATCTTTTATATCGTATTTCAGAAAATCAATGGTGGAATTCATTATTAATAATGATTAGTTTTATGCTCTCTGTAGTAGTATTTATTAGTTTAGTAAGTTATAAAAAAAGAAAGCTCTCTAAAGCATAATGAAGAATACAATCTATAAAATGTCTCTAATTTATATTCTTTGTAATTTATTAATGTTATGTATTACAGATCCAAAAGTTTACGCTCAGCAAAATATTAAAATTGCATTGGATAAGTATATTGAAAAATTTATAAAAGAGCAGAACATTCCAGGAGCTTCTGTTGCAATTGTACATAAAAAAGATGTATTTTTCACAAAAACGATAGGAATTACTGGAGAATCTGAAAAAAAGGTAACTAGTAAAACCCCATTTGCAATCGGCTCAATAAGTAAATCTTTAACAGCTTTAGCTATAGTAAAATTAATAGAAGATAAAAAATTAAAATTAGAGGATCCAGCTCAACGATACCTTCCCTGGTTTAAACTAAAAGATTCGCAAATATCCTCAACTATAACAATCCAACATCTACTAACTCATACAAGCGGAATCAGTACATATGAGGGCTTAGCATTATCAGATAAGCAATCCAAAAATTCTACAGCATTAAAAGAAAATGTAATGAAACTTTCAAATGTAAAATTAACTGCTCCACCAGGTGAAAAATATCAATATAGTAATGCGAATTACATTGTTTTAGGTGCACTTATTGAAGAAGTCACAAATGAAACATATTCATCATATATGGAAAAGTATATTTTTCAGCCATTAAATATGAATGGTGCGGCAGCAAGTAAAGAAACTGCATATGAAAAAGGCTATTTAACAGGTTATCAGTCTTGGTTTGGCATTCCAAGGAAAAGTGTAGTGTCCTATGATAATGCCGGGGCACCGTATGGCTATATTACTGCAAATTTAGAAGATATGATTCAATATATTATGTTTTTGAATCGGTCTGAGGATGCTCAATTTTTAAAGCAAGAAAACATGGATCTTTATCTTTCACCACTTTATAAAATAAATTCAGAAAAAAGTTACGGTTTTGGGTTAAGAACAACAAATATGAATGAAAGCGAAACGATGATTTGGCATTCAGGATCTACGCCCGATGCTCGTGCAGAAATATTTATTTTAAATAAAAGTGGCTGGGTTGGTGTGATTTTAACAAATAAAAATCATGTATTAGAAGAACCAGCACTATCGGTATTGAAAAATGGGATTATTAGTATTTTGAATGGAAAAGAACCAATTGATCCACCTAAAAACATACCATTCACACAAATTGCTATGTCTATAGTTATACTCGTGCTTTTCATTTCACCAATTATGTTTGTTAAAACATATAGGCATAAGAAAAATATTAAAAAACTAACTTGGTTTTTCGTAGGAAATCTATTTCTACTATTATCTATTATTTTCATCCCAATTCTTACTTATAGTACAAGCTCACCATGGCGAACAATTAAAATATTTGCGGCAGATCTAGCCTTTCTTACAAGTATTATAGTAACTTTATTAGTTGTGAACGGACTAATATCAATCTTTATAGCCTTAAGACGGAAGGGAATATAAGGGGAAATAATTAAAGAAATATAATTCAAGTGTTATAAACAGTTGACTCTCACACGATGTCATTGTTTAGGATAAAGTTGAGCTAGGAAGTAGAGGTATTTAATGGGAGGCAAATATATTTAAAATAGGGGACTTTTCAAAACTATCTTCCATTAGTATTTGTATGTTGAGACACTACGATAAAGTGGAATTATTACAACCAGTAAAAGTTGATGAACAAAGTGGATATTGATACTATTCAGGCCCGATTAAAGAAAGTAAATCAAATTCAAACGTTAAAAAATAGGGGGTTCACTATTTCTACTATTAAAGAAATAGTGGAGAGCGATAATATTGAAATAATAAAATCACAATTTGAAAATCGTAGTGCTCAAATCAAGGATAAAATGAATGACCTACAAAAACAATTATGTCTTCTCTAGGCCTCAATGAAAATGATAAGAGAGGATGTTGTTGAGATGAACTATTATGTTTCATTAAAAGAAATTCCAAATAGAAATGTAGCTAGTGTTAGAAAGATTATTCCATCTTATAATGGTGAAGGGGATTTATGGGGTACCGTCACATGCCCATCTACTAAAGAAAAGTAAACATCCCCAAAACAAAAAAATGAGCTCATTTCTCAAAAAAACTAATTGTAGAAAAAGAAAATTTTCATTTAGGGGGTACTTCAAAACCTTAGCTTGATGGCAATGTATGGTGGATTGAAGAAACTCTATCTATATACAAGCCTTTATAATATAAAGAATGAAAATATGGTTCGAAATGAGAAATGGAAGCTATCATAGTTGTTATTTTTCATTTTTTGTTTTTGGTTAACAACTTTTTTGTTGATTGAAAATATTTTTAAATGTATGGAACAAACTTGTTACTTAGATTGTCTATTAAGTATACGTATAAAACAGGTGTTTAAATTGGATACAATGTATTGAATTTAATATTTGTTTTTAGTAGTAAAAGTTTGAAAGGAATGATGATTTTGAAAACAACATGATAGTTTGCTTATTTTATAATATAAGAGAAGTGTGAGAGGAGTGTTATCCTATACACTCTTTAATTGCATCGGTATTTAAAATACCTAGACAAAATCTATATTTTCTTGAAAAAAGTTGGAACTTTATGATAGTTTTAAATAAGTTTTTTAACATTTCACATTATAAAAAGATTATACCTGTATTATTGCTTTTATGTGTAACGCTTTTAGGCTGTTCCAATAATACTACTCAATCTGAACCACCCAAACAAACCAAACAAGAAAATACAGTTAACCATCCTTTTTCTAAACTTGAAAAAGAGTTTGATTCTAAGCTTGGTATTTATGCATTGGACACTGGTACGAATCAAACTGTTACTTATCGATCAGATGAACGGTTTGCATACGCATCTACCCACAAAGCTCTAGCTGTGGGAGTACTTTTACAAAAGAAATCAATAGAAGATCTAAATCAAAGAATTTTGTATACTCGTGAAGATCTTGTTAATTACAATCCAATTACAGAAAAGTATGTTGATACAGGTATGACTCTGAAAGAACTTGCAGATGCTTCCCTTCGATATAGTGATAATACTGCACAAAATCTTATTCTTAAACAATTAGGTGGGCCTAGTGAATTCAAAAAATCACTGAGAGAAATAGGAGATACTGTTACAAATCCTGAACGTTTTGAACCAGAATTAAACGAAGTGCATCCAGGAGACACTCATGATACTAGTACCCCAAAGGCATTAACTACTAGTCTTCAGGCTTTCGGTCTAGGAGATGTACTTTCAACTGAGAAACGGGATTTATTAATAGATTGGATGAAAAGAAATACTACGGGAGACAACTTAATTCGTGCTGGAGTTCCAGGAGGGTGGGAAGTAGCTGATAAGACTGGCTCAGGATCTTATGGAACCCGAAATGATATCGCAATTATTTGGCCACCAAATAAAAAGCCAATTGTTCTTGCGATACTTTCTAATCATGATAAAGAGGATGCTAACTACGATGATAAACTTATTGCAGAAGCAACTAAAATAGTGTTAGATGCTTTAAAAGCTACGAATAAATAACAATAGTGGGTTCACCATACATGCCCATCAACTTAAGAAATTTTAGTACCTCAAGTACCAAAAAACGTTATCCTTTCTAAATAAGCTAGATTAGAAAGGATGACGTTTTTTGATGAGTCTCTCGATTCAAGATGAGCTACAAACATTTACAGAGGAATTACAACGATATGTGACACCTATTTCATTATTTATGAATGTGATATTAAAAGAAGTAGCAGACCTAATAGTGACCACTTCAAGAGTGGCTATATATCCTTATGACAAAATGCTGTAGAAAGCTTAAGAATTCTTAAGAACTTTTCCCACCTTTTTTTAAGATTTGGACGCTAGTGTATAATTATGAATTCAAACCTGTGGGTGGATTAAGTATGAAAATAATTCATTTTCTTATTTTTGTATATAATGAACTAGAAATCAGTTGGTGCAGCCCTTCCAATTTCAAGGTTTATTGGAGTCAAAATACTTTAAGGAATTAATTTGAAGAAAGTAAGATAGAAATGTTTCAACTGTTTATGTCTTTAGTTGTCCAATACGAGAAAAAATGTGGAGGAATAATATGGAGTTAAAAATTCTTATTGTTGATGATGATAAAGAGATTAGAAATCTTATCTCTGTTTATTTGGAAAATGAAGGTCTGAAAACTCAAAAAGCTGAAGATGCTATGGAAGCTTTACAACTGTTAGAAGAAAAGGAATTTGATCTTATTATTTTAGATATTATGATGCCGGATATGGATGGTATTGAAGCTTGCATGAAGATTAGGGAGAATCGCAATATGCCTATCATTATGCTATCTGCAAAATCTGAGGATATAGACAAAATTCAGGGTCTAGCCTCTGGAGCAGACGATTATTTATCAAAACCGTTTAACCCATTAGAATTAATTGCTAGGGTAAAATCGCAATTAAGAAGGTTTAAAAAATACAATACGTCAATAGAACATAATAAAAGCATTCTAGAAATTGGTGACTTAACCGTGAATACAGATACTCGTCAAGTATGGGTAAGGGGAAAGGAAACAAGGCTAACTCCAAAAGAGTTTGATATTCTCGAACTACTTGCCCGTAATAAAGGGATTGTCCTGAGTGTAGCAAAAATATATGAATCAGTTTGGAAAGAGGTTTTTTATAAATCAGATAATACCGTCATGGTGCATATTACAAAAATAAGAGACAAAATTGAAGAAGATTCTAAACATCCCATTTATATTAAAACTGTTTGGGGAATTGGGTATAAAATATGAAGAATGTTAGTTTCAGAAATAAGATCATTATAAAACTTCTTGGTGCTGTTGCAGTTAGTTTTTTTATTTCATTTGGTTTAACAATCCTCATTTTGGTATATGTCATAGATCCATTATTTGTAAAATACGAAGAATTTGGTATGTTTGAATTCAATTTAGCATTGTTGTTCTTATTCGCGTTCGCAATCATTAACTTTATAATAATTTTTTTAATATTGGTTCGAAAGAAAATAGCCTATTTGAAGCTCATTTCGGATAATGTAAATGTTATTGCAAATGGAAAACTGGGTTTGACAATTGGGATTAAGGGGAAGGACGAATTGACCCAACTTGCTCAAAATATCAACTATATGTCCAAGGAATTGGAAAATACATTTGAACAAGAAAGAAGATTAGAACGTACAAAAAATGAACTTATAACCAATGTATCTCATGACTTACGCACACCGTTAACATCTATTATTGGTTATATAGATTTATTAAAAAGAGGGCAATACAACAGTAACACACAATTACAGGAATATCTTGAAACCACGTATTTAAAATCAAAGAGATTGAAATATTTAATTGATGAGCTGTTTGAATATACGCGTTTATCAGGCATCGATGCTAAGTTAAACTTTAATGAAGTCGATTTATCAGGTTTGTTGGAGCAAATAGTTGGAGAATATACTCCTATATTTGAAAAGGAAAGTTTAATCGTTCAAAAATCAATCACGGAAGAAACAATACCTATCTTCATAGATGTAGAAAAAATGGTACGTGTTTATGAAAATCTGTTTATGAATGCGATAAAGTACAGCATGAAACCATCGGCATTATTCGTATGTCTTGAACGAATAGGTAATAAAGCAATTTTGAAAGTGTCGAATAAAGTCGAGAAACCACCTGTTAGCGATCCTAATAAATTGTTTGAAAGATTTTTCAGGGGTGATAAGGCAAGAAAAAGTGATCAAGGAAATGGACTGGGGCTTGCTATCTCAAAAAGAATTGTTGAACTTCATCATGGTAATATATATGCAGAATATAAAGATGGCTGGATGTCCTTTGTTATTGAACATCCAATCAAATAGATTGGCTTATGGAATTACAGGTTCCATAAGCTTTTTTTATTAAACTTAAGAATTCTTAAGGATTTTACAGGGTGTTTCCTAATTTTCATAGTTTATCATGTATGTATTCAAAGCAATGAGGTGAGTGGAGAAATTAAAAATAAAATTTTCTTTATAGCTTTCAGTTGGATACATCGTGACAGCCTTATGGAAAAGGTAGATGCAACATGACTATTTTGTTAGTAGCAAGTATGAATAGCGACTTATTTTAAAGAAATGAAAAAACAAACGTAGGAGGATATATATGACAAAACCAGTTGTAGATGTGAAAAACGTCCAAAAAGTGTACGGTAAAAAAGGTGAGAACCAATCACATGCGTTAAAAGGTGTTTCATTCTCAATTCAAGAGGGTGAGTTTGTCGGAATTATGGGACCATCTGGCTCTGGCAAAACGACATTATTAAATGTAATTTCAACGTTAGATAAAACAACGGGCGGCATCGTTGAAATTGCAGGAACAGATATTACGAAAATGAAACAAGGTGAGCTTTCTGATTTCCGTTCACAAAAGTTAGGATTCATTTTCCAAGACTTTAACTTATTGGAGAACTTAACTATTTACGAAAACATCGCTCTTCCACTTTCCCTTCAAGGTGTTTCATCACGAAATATTGGACAGAAAGTAGAAAAAGTAGCTGATATGTTAGGAATTTCAGCAATCCTTCAAAAGTATCCATCTGAAGTATCTGGTGGACAAAAACAGCGTTCAGCAGCAGCACGTGCATTAGTACATGAGCCAGCAATTATTTTAGGAGACGAACCAACAGGAGCGCTTGATTCTAAAAATGCAGCAAGTTTACTTGATGCGATGACAAACTTAAATGAAGAACAAGGTGTATCTATTATGATGGTTACTCACGATCCATATAGTGCAAGTTACTGTCAGCGTATTTTATTCATTCAAGATGGTGAGTTATATAAAGAAATTCATCGCAGTGGTACCCGTGAAGAATTCTATAAAGAAATTTTAGACGTGCTTGCAAACTTAGGCACAAAAAAAGCGTAAGGAAGGAAGTTCAATCATGTTATTTAAGCTTTCTATGTCAGGCCTAAAAAGTAAGTTGCAAGATTACATTGTTTTACTTGTTGGTCTTATTGTCTCTATTTCAACTTTTTATATGTTTCAAACGCTAGCATCCAATAAAACGTTCCTTGAATCTAACTCTTCTATTAGGGATATTGTGGCTGTCTTTAAAATTGGTTCCTTTTTGTTAGCGGTTATCACATTTTTCTATATTTTATATGCAAACTCTTTCTTATCAGCTCTTCGTCAAAAAGAATTTGGTATGTATATGATGTTAGGAGCAAAAAAGCATAAAGTTACATTACTTATGTTTATCGAAACAATCGTATTAGGCGTTGCGTCTCTTACGATCGGTATTACAGTTGGTGTAGGACTTGCAGAAGGTACCGGTCAGCTATTAATGAAACAACTCGAGTTTGCTGGCGAAGGTTATAAAGCATTTTATCTGCCATCTATAGCTATTACTTGCATCTTCTTCTTTGCACTCTTTGTATTATCTGCAATTATGAATAGTATTAAATTATCTCGTATTTCTGTACTGCAACTTGTACATGCAGATGCACAAACTGAACGTGTCGCCGTAAAAGGAAAAATGACCGTTGTAGTTGCATTCCTTGGTATTCTTTTATTGGGTATTGGTTATGCATCATTGATTTATATGTCATATGTAAATCCGCTAATTGCTTTAGGATTAATGGCTGTTGGATTAATCACAGCAACCGTTGGTACTTACCTTATATTTGGATCACTTCTCCCAGTTATGATTAACAAGCTAAAGAGTAATAAAAAACATAGTGAAAAAGGCTTAAATGCTTTTACTTTTGCACAATTAAATTTCCGCATTAATGGTCTAACAAATGTGCTTGCAACAGTAGCAATCTTAGTGGCTCTTGGTGCTGGTGGAATTGCTTGTGGTATGGCATTTAAAAACAACATCCTAAAAACGACAGATCAAATGCGAATTTACGATTCAGTCATTCATAATCCAACAGCGGAAGAAAAGAAAATTTTGGGTGGTATCTTATTTCAAGAAAAACATGAATATCATTACAAAGTTGATGATAGGTATGTTTATTATCTTAAAGAAGATGTAGAAAAAAATCGCCCTTACTTGCAAGGTATGAAAATAGAGAAAGTTTCAGAGGAAATACCCATTGGTGCATTTTCAATAAAACGGGTTCAAGGAGAGACGAACACAAAACAATGGATCCAGGCTTTCAGAACGATCCAGCCAGATTATATGTATCCTGATTATGAAATGAAAATTGTAGATCAAAACATATACGATGGTATGAAGGGTAAAGAAAGTACTGTGTTTATGGGGAAAACAGATGATTTTGGATCATACATAAAAGAATGGAAAAAACTTGATGAATTACAGATGGCAAAATATAAAAATGTGAGAGCGGAAGAATTGGATAGTAAGTATCAAGCGTATATTGTGAGTCATAATTTTGCCAGCGGACTAATGTTTATGGGCTTTTTCGTTGGAGTTGCATTTTTAGCAATGATGGCAAGTTGCTTGATGTTTAAAGTTCTGTCTGGTGCATTCAAAGATTGTACACGTTATCAAATGCTTCGTAAAATCGGTGTTCGCCAAGAGTTATTAGCACAATCAATTTATAAGGAGTTATTTTTTGTATTCTTAGTCCCAGCAATTGTGGGTATTGTTCACGTATTAGTTGGTATGAACATGTTCAGAGTTCTTTTGCCTAATCCGTACAGTCGTATTTGGGTACCAATTATTATTTTTGTAGTAATTTACTCGATTTACTATTTTATTACAGTTCAATTGTATAAAAGAATTGTACTTCCAAAAGAAAATTAGTTTTACAAAATATACAAAATGTTAAACTCATAAAGCCCAGTAATATCGGTACCTATGTATGATATTACTGGGTTTTTATTTGGATATTCAACGCCGTGTTTTACAAAGTATATAAATACCTAAACTTAGTTTTATTTTTTATATATGGGGTAGCACCACGCTATCAAGCTAATATTTTAAAGTATCCCAAAACGAAAAATTCATATCACTACAACAGTTATTTATGAGAATTTAGTGTGTTTTTTGTGTTTTGGGGAACAATCAATTTTTTTAATAGAGGAAACTCATTCAAAATGGAAGAATGGAGAAATAACTGCTGTTATATTTATGGAAATGTTAGAACTAAAGAAAAAAACCTTTTATAAAATTATGAAGGAATATGAAGAAGTAAATTAGGGCTTTTCCTATAAAGCGTACCACCAACACTTTAATGAAACTCTAGCAAACCATTCGAATTTAAAATCTGTACGTATTTTGATTGATAACGGAGAAACATCAAAACGTTTTAATTATAATTTAACTGGATTTGATAAAGACGGTAAAGAAAAAAGAATTAGAATTCAATACTCAAAAAAAACTTCGTAAAGAAGCATTCCTACGCGTCTATTACTCTGATAAAAAAGTTGAAGAAGATGTATCAGGTTGGGAAGAAGTGAAGCAGGACGAGATTCCTGCGAAAGTGAAAGAAAAACTAGCTGCGAAATAATAAAAATAAAAAGGGTTTGGTCTTAACGGTCGAATCCTTTTCTGTTTTCAAAATCTTTTTCTAAAATGACTATGAATCCATGTCTTTTAAATAGAGCTGTTATTACGTCGTAATCAGTTTGTTTATTTCCATTAATTACATAAGTCTTTTCGTTTTTTGCACCAGAGCAGATATCCCTACATTAATCTGCCTCTTTGTTAAGGCATTGAATAATCCTTACTTATACCATCGCGATTTCTGATAACTTATATGTAGAGGTATTACTCAATATAACAAAAATGTAATGTTAATGAAATGTAATTCCATCGATACTATAAATGAAATTATATAAAATTAGTTACATAAATGAATGAGAGTTAAAGAATTTTTATAATGAAAAAGGAGAAGTATTAATGCGAAATATATTAAGTGTAGAAAAAATTGAAAAATTTTATGGTAATAAAGATAATGTAACAAAGGCTATAGATAATATTAGTTTTAAGGTAGATGAGGGAGAATTTGTTGGGATAATGGGGCCTTCAGGAAGTGGCAAAACTACATTACTTAACTGCATATCAACTATTGATAATGTTACTACGGGAAAAATAATGATAAATAATAGTGACATTACTCGGTTAAAATCAAAGTCACTAGATAAGTTTAGACAAAATGAATTAGGGTTTATATTTCAGGACTTTAATTTATTAGATACCCTTACTGCTTATGAAAATATTGCCCTAGCGTTAACAATAAAAGGTGAGAAAAGTTCAAAAATTGATGGAAAAATACAAGCAGTTGCAAAGTATTTAGACATTGAACAAGTATTAAGCAAATACCCTTATCAAATGTCAGGCGGACAAAAACAAAGGGTTGGTTCGGCAAGAGCTATCGTAACAGATCCATCTTTAGTACTTGCAGATGAACCAACAGGATCGTTAGATTCTAAATCAGCTAGATTATTACTTGAAAGATTTGAAAGTCTAAATAAGGATTTAAAAGCTACAATACTTATGGTTACTCATGATGCATTTACAGCAAGCTATGCTCGTAGAATTCTTTTTATTAAAGATGGAAAAATATTTATTGAGTTGGTAAGAGGGAATGATTCTAGAAAAGAATTCTTTACTAAAATTATCGAAGTTATAACCCTTCTTGGAGGTGACGATAATAATGTACTCTAAGATTGCTATTGGGAATGTAAAGAAAAGTTTTAAAGATTATGCAATATATTTCTTAACACTAACACTGGCTGTTTGTATATTTTATAGCTTTAACTCAATAGAATCACAAAAGGCACTTATGGAAATTAACGCTTCAGATAGAAAGTATGTGCCTACAGTAATGAACGCTATCTCAAATGTGTCAGTATTTGTATCCGTAATATTAGGTGGTTTAATATTGTATGCAAATAATTTCTTAATTAAAAAACGTAAAAAAGAATTAGGAATATACATGACTTTAGGTATGGGAAGAAGAAACATATCCAGAATATTAGTAACAGAGACATTTCTAGTTGGCGTTATATCTTTAGTGAGTGGACTTATAATAGGTATTGGAGTATCGCAGGGGTTATCTACATTTGCATTAAAGCTATTTGACTTGCCCATCAATAAATATAAATTTGCAATTTCAACAGGTGCTATAGGTAAAAGCGTATTATACTTTGGAATCATGTTTTTACTTGTTATGTTATTTAATGTATATGTTGTTTCTAAATACAAAATAATTGATTTGTTAACAGCAGGTAGAAAAAACGAAGATGTAAAATTTAGAAATCCTCTTATCTATGTAATCACATTTATTATGTGTGTAGCATCACTTGGATATGCATATGTGACTGTACTAAAAATCGGATTGAATTTTACTAATCCTATGCTCGTGGTATCAATCATTCTTGGCATATTAGGTACATTGTTGTTTTTCTTTAGTTTATCTGGATTTATATTATATGTTGTAAAGAAGAATAAAAAAGTCTATTTTAAAGGTTTAAATATATTTATCATCAAACAAATAAATAGTAAGGTTAATACAAATTTTATATCCATGTCTGTAATCTGTTTAATGTTATTCCTTACAATGGTGGCTTTATCTACAGGAATCAGCTTTAACAGAATGATGGACGCCACAACGAAAGAAATAACACCATTTGATGCCAGTATTACGTTGGAGAATAAGGATGAAAGTTACACTATAGAAGAAGTATTAAATAAAGCTAATTTTAAAATAAGTAATAACGAAAAATATGTATCTTATAATGTATATCGAACAGGGATGGAAGTGGTGGACTTTGTACCAGAAGGTAAAGATTATAATAACAATATAGATTTCATTAAAGTATCTGATTATAATAAAATTTTAAATCTTAAAGGTGAAAAGGAAATCACTTTAAATAACAATGAAATTTTACTTTTATCAAATGAAAGCCGGTTGGCTAATTCGACAAATGAAAGATTAAAAAATAGCAATAAGGTGAATATTAAAGAAAAAGAATATTTGGTAAAAAACGCTAAAGTTATACAAGAGAATCTTTACACTTATGATGTGCGAACTAATTACTTCACAATCGTTATAAATGATGAGTTTTTATCAGGCTACAAAATTACTGAATCCGTACTTAATGTAAATTATTTAGATGGAAATAGAGAAGAATATAATAAAAAATATGATAACGTTGCACGGGGCTTTTATGACGAAAATGGCCCGAAATTAAATATTAATCGTATAGCAGGCAAATCAAAGGATGAAGTTTATGCAGGAAGTAAGGGATTGAAAACTATCGTACTGTTTATTGGGATATATATAGGTATTGTATTTTTAATAACGAGTATGGCTGTATTAGCTCTTCAACAATTATCAGAAGCCAGTGATAGCATAGATCGATATAAATCTCTGAAGAGAATTGGTTCAAACGGAACAATGATCGACAAAACGATTTTTATTCAAACTTTCGTATACTTTAGTCTTCCAGTTATTCTTGCCCTAATTCATTCTATAGTTGGAATTTATGTAGTCAATTATTATATTAACACATTTCAACAAACAGACATTATTTTACCAGCATTGATGACGGGTTTAGTATTTCTTGTAGTGTATGTAGTATATTTCTACACGACATATGTCGGGTATAAAAATATTGTAAAAAGTAATACTTGATTTTATAATGCTCATTAGGGCTATTACACCTTGTTTCTCAAGATGTAATAGCCTTATATTCTGTATAGGGAGGGAAAAGTCATGAAAAAAATTATTCTGATTGAAGATGATGAAATCATCAGAGAAGAATTACAAAATTTTTTTATAAAGTATGGATATGAAGTAAATGCTCCCACAGATTTTAATCATATTATCAAATATATAGAAAGTGAGAATGCAGACCTTATATTACTAGACATAAATCTTCCTGTGTTCGATGGCTATTATATATGCAGAGAAATACGTAAAACTTCAGATGTTCCAATCTTCATGGTTACAAGCAGAGATAGTGATGTAGATGAACTAATAAGTATGAATTTAGGAGCAGACGATTTTATAACAAAGCCTTATAATACAGAAATACTATTAGCAAGAGTAACAAACATTTTAAGAAGAACATCTGGAGATTTCAAGACGAATCATATCTTAATTTATAGAGATTTTAATTTGAATCTTTCAAATGCAACAGTTACTTATCAAGACAAGTCTGTAGAATTAACTAAAAATGAAGTTAAAATACTATCATGCTTAATAAATAATCGCGGAAATATTGTAAAAAGAGATTCGCTCATAGAAATTTTATGGAAATCTGATTATTTTGTGGATGATAGCACCTTAACTGTTAATATAAATAGATTAAGAAAAAAGCTTGAAGAGATAGGTATAGAAAATCCAATTGCAACAAGAAGAAGCTTAGGGTATATAATGCCATGAATATAGGTGAATTTTTTAAAGATAAAATGGTAGTAGTACTATCTAATGTACTGGTATTTATTATACTATCAGGTATATTGCTGACTGCGAATGTTCAGTTCATTATAATATTCTTTGTCTTTTGTATTTGGTTTTTTCCATTGATTTCATATATGGTTATAGAATTTATAAAATGTAAAAATTATTATAATGAGATTAATGGCATATTAGAAAACTTGGAGAAAAAATATCTACTACCAGAGGTAGTAAAGGAAGCAAACTTTATACATGGGGAAAAGCTTAACGATATACTGAAAGAAGTAAGTAGAGATATGCATGAAAATGTAAAATATTATAGAGACATGCAATTAGATTATAGGGAATATATAGAAACATGGGTGCATGAAATTAAGACGCCGATAGCTTCCACAAAGCTAATAATTGAAAATAATCAAAATGAAGTAACTAATAAAATAGACTCACAATTGGATCGAATCGAAGGGTTTGTAGAACAGGTGCTGTATTATTCTCGAAGCAATAATGTCGATAAGGACTACATTATAAAACCAATCAACCTTGATGGTGTAGTAAGAACTGTAATTAAAAGAAATTATAGAGATTTTATTCATAAGAGAATAAAATTAGATATACAGGATATTGATGAGATTGTATATAGTGATGGAAAATGGGTTGAATTTATTATTAATCAAATAATAGGAAATTCTGTAAAGTACTCAAATAACAAAGAACAAATGATACGTATATACACAATTAAGAAAACTAACTCAGTAATACTAACTATAGAAGATAATGGAGTAGGGATAATAACTAAAGATATAAATAGAGTTTTTGAAAAAGGATTTACTGGAGAGAATGGAAGGAGATTTAGCAAAAGTACAGGAATGGGTTTGTATCTATGCGAAAAACTGTGCTCAAAATTAGGAATGAAAATTGGCATTGAATCTGAAGTGAATAAAGGAACTAGAGTTACATTAATATTTCCGTTGTCAGGTATGGTAACTTTTGATCCTTGTTTATAAAGAGATGCTGCCATCTTTCCACGAATTTCGTATGAAACTTATAAACAAATTTAAAACGGTATGAAAAGAGTAGAAATTCACTTCATACCGTTTGTATTATTTGGCCATTTAACATATTGGTATATGTAATTGTGAATCGGATGGATGTTAATCTGGATTAATCATTACTATTTTTGATGTCCATTAATACTTAAAGTAAGATTTGGTTCGGTTGCTACATAGGCCTCGTAAGCGAGAAATTGTCCACTATATAAAACAGTAAAACAAATATCCGATTCCTTAGCGTACAAGGAATCGGATATTTTGTATCTAAATTATTTCAAAATATACAATTTTCTTTTTTTAGTATGGCGACCCCATGCCCATCAAGTCAACCAAGTAATTTACTAGGTAAAGCTGCACCAGTACCAATGGATAGAGATATAACTGACATTATCGAAAAGCAATGTTTGCAAAATAATATTGTGTATAAAATGATGCATAGTGGTGCAGGGCATGATGCTCAGATTATAGCCCCTTATATAGCGACAGCGATGGTTTTTGTCCCAAGTCATAAAGGTATTAGTCACTCTCCGTTTGAGTCTACGAACCCTAAAGATTTAGCTGAAGGAGTAAATGTATTAATTCATACATTATATGAATTAGCATATTAACACGGTTTAAGTAAATTTATAAATAATAAGTCAACTACCCCCACTGAGATAAAGCATTTCAGTGGGGGCTTGAGTTAGAACGCTAGGTCTTTTCGTCTATCGCTAGACAGTTTGACGCTCTAGCATTCATGCCACCTTATGGTAACACCCCAAGTATGTTTTTGGTTGGTACTGGCAACGAACTATCGTTTTCCCACTTGCACCACCCTTTCGAAAAAGAGCAGTTCTTCCTTATGAAAGAAGCCACCACTCAGATGAATCTGGCGTGTACTACAAGCCCCGACAAGTCGGGTACACATGGATGGTTGACGCACCCACTAAGCTATGCGCGAAGCAACAGCCTTACGTTTTTGCACTTCTAATAGAATCGGCGTTTTCACTTTGAGATTGGCATCCAATTCTACAACTCTTGATTTTTCCAATGTATTCAGCGCACCATTAATATCAGCGTGAATACATTTCCCTGATTTACTTTGGTACAGACCGCGCATGATTCGTTTGCCACTAAAGTAATAATGGGTCTTATCATCCTTAGACCAAACTGGAACCGGATCTTTATCAAGAAAACTAGCTTTTGAAGTATAGCTTTCTTCTTGTTTGAAAAATCGGATACCTTCTTTTATACATTTATTCTCAATTGCTGCAATCAGTTTATGAAACGGGATTTGAACAAACTTTTGATTATTCTTTTTTCCCATATCAGATTTTTGTTTCCAGCCAGCGTTATACCCTACGACAATCGTATCTATATCGAATTCTTTCGCTTTTTTGAACAACAGGCCTACCGTTTGTGAAATGTAACCATTTATTTGCTTTTCTCGTTTATGCCAAAGTGCAGCCATTCGATTCGTTACAACTCGTTTTGAAAGTCCATTTCCCACATTTTTCAGCCCTAGATTACGTATCATTTTGTTGAAGTATTGGTTAATGGATTTTAATTTTTTCCCATCAATTAAAAATGTATCACCTGTATTTGTTACGCAACTTACTAATCTATCTACACCTAAATCGCAACTCAAAGCGTTACTCGTAGTCGTGGGTTGTTTCTTCATTTGAGAAACGTGCAGTTCATATGTGTAATGCACCTCAAAGAACCGACCTTTTTGCTTCGGTACAATCTCAATGTAGGAGATTTTTTTATTTCTTATGTTTTTAGGCATACGTATTTTAATGGAACCGAATTTTTGCCTAAACGCAACACTCATCGGAATCATCCAATACCCGTTCTCATCTACTTTTGGAACTTGATAGATTTCAATAATTCTTTTGTCAGTGGAACGAGAATAATTCGGAAACTTAGGACGCCCTGTGAAATTCTCCGTTTTTTGCTTCCACTGTTCCAATGCTTTAAAAAAGCTTTTTACTTCTGCATATAAGGCTCTACGAATGGCTTGGACAGAGTTTGATTGCATGCCCCAGTAATTCATATCGGCTTGCATGGCGGTATCAACTTCTTTTACAGTAGCTATTTTATTATGATTCAAATAACTTTGTTTAATTATATACAACCCAACATTTCGCAACGCTTTTGAACTATGTGACATGCGCTGAAGTAAACGAAATTCTTTAGCCGTGAGACAAGCTCGTCCGATATTTTGCTTCTGCGTGAAACGTCGCAGCGTTTCTCTTTTCTTTTGTTTCCGTAATACTTTCACTGCTTTCTTTTTAGCCATTGTTTTCACCACCTTTCTTAAAGAATTAACTTATTAATTCCTTTTGGTGCAAGTAACAATATGATTATGATTATCCAATTTCGTTATCTTAAGATATATTCCCTCCTTATTTCCGACATATCGTAAGACAAAAAGAAACAAACATTCCCCCCGGGAAAACTGTTATAAGCGAAACAAAAGAGTTCAGCCTTATTGACTGACGGCAATTCATCTCCACCTGAATTGTTGGGTTTCACCCGTAACACAAATCAGATGGAGTCTTCTTGCCGAAAAGGATAAACAGTGTTTTAATGTTGTTTATTTATTATTAAAATTAACTATTTCTATTTTAAAAGATGGTGTTGCAGATCATAAGAGAGAGTATTAATTTAGGGCTATGGAAAAAGAAGTAGATAAGATGGATATGATGATTGTAGATATGCTTGAGTTAGCAAAATTTGAGTCTGGTACGTATAAAATGCAGATGGATGTTTTTTATATTGACATTGCCATTCAGCATATATGTGAACAGTTATCTTTGGAGATAATAAAAAACAATTACATGTTCACACACATCTTTCTGCGATTGAAGTCATTGCTAGTCATCGTCTTATGGAACAAATAATCACAAACTTTATCACGAATGCTATTCGTTACACACCAGATAAAGAAGACATTATTGTTTCTACAGTAGATGAACCAAGCCGAATAAAAGTTTGTGTTGAAAATAAAGGTGCCCATATCGAAGAAGATTAATTAGATAAAATTTGGGATCGCTTTTACCAGGTTGATACAGCGCGACAACGGTCGCAAGGTGGAACAGGACTTGGACTTGCCATTTCAAAAAACATCTTAGAACTTCATGGAGCAGAGTATGGAGTATATAATACAGTTGATGGTGTGTTGTTTTATTTTTATTTACAAAAAAAGGTGTAGAACTTTTGTTCAACACCTTTTTTCATTTATTTTAATCAAATCTCAACATTTCCTTTAATGTACATAAAAATAGAGGGGGAAATTGGTAAACGGTAAAGAAATTTAATGAATTGTAAGTATAATCTATACGGAAATTTTTTACTGTATAGCACGGTGCATGTGAAAAATACCTCTATGCTATCTCTCAAAAAAATCATGCTTGTTGACTGGATAGACTGTATTTTCAGAAATATTTCAAGCGTGTAAGATAAATGAAAGATAATTCAATATGAAAAAACCTACCTTACTACTACAATGAAAAACAGAATCATTCGCAAAAATCCTGAGGTACGATATCAAGTTGTTTTCGTGCTTAATACATTTGACCAAATATTCCAGTCTAAATAAGAAAATTCGAAACTAGACAATTAATGAATGATACTTTACTCGTATTTTAAAAAAAGCCAAAATGTAGGCAGGCATCTTCTATCAAGTCTCATTCTTAGTGTGTAAAATTGGAGGTAATTTCTCATATGAAAATAGTAAAAGTAAAAGATCTTAGTAAAGAATACAAAGGGATGGTTTCACATACAGCACTTTCAAATATTAATTTAACAATTACAGAGGGGGAATTTGTTGGGATTATGGGCCCTTCGGGTAGTGGGAAGACAACTCTATTGAATATGATTTCTACTATTGACTCGCCAACTTCAGGAAGTGTAACCATTCATAATAAAAATCCGTATCAACTTTCGGTAAATGATTTGGCCTTATTTCGCAGACAGGAATTAGGGTTCGTTTTTCAATCTTTTAATCTGATGCATACATTAACAGTAAAAGAGAATATGGTTCTTCCGCTTGTATTAGATGGCATGAATGTGAAAAGAATAAATAAACGAGTAGAATCTATTTCGAATAAATTAGGAATCAATGAAATCTTAAATAAACGAACATATGAAATATCAGGAGGGCAAGCACAGCGAACAGCGATTGCCCGTGCACTCATTCACTCTCCTAAATTGGTTCTTGCGGATGAGCCGACAGGAAACTTAGACTCTAAAGCCTCTCAAGACGTAATGGAGATATTAACACTATTAAATAAAGAAGAAAAGGCGACAATGATGTTAGTAACGCACGATCCAGTTGCTGCAAGCTACTGTGACCGCATTATTTTTATTAAAGATGGACAGTTATACAATGAAGTTTGCTACAATGGTGATCGCCCATTATTTTATAAAAATATTATAGATAGTCTTTCTATGTTAGGGGGGAATAAACATGACTTTTCGAAAGCTGGCATTCAATAATGTTTTACGGAATAAACGAATATATCTAGGTCATTTTTTTAGTAGTGCATTTGCGGTATTGATTTTTTTTACTTATGGGCTACTTATCTTTCATCCGAACCTACAAGGTGAACTGACTCATGTAAGTACCATTATGAGTACATTTGGGAAAATAGGATTTCAGTTATCTTATTACTTAATCTTTGTCTTTTCTTTCTTATTTATTTTCTATTCTGTTAGTGCATTTTTAAAAAATAGAAAAAAAGAGTTTGGATTATTAATGTTACATGGAATGTCTCATCAACAGCTTCATCGATTAATTTTTTTCGAAAATATGTTGATTGGAATCCCTTCTATAGTAGTAGGCATCGGACTTGGAATGGTTTTTTCTAAATTGTTTTTACTAGTTAGTGGGTCTTTATTAGGAGTAGAGCAAACGTTAGCATTTTACTTTCCTTTAAAGGCAATGCTAGTAACAGCAATGTCCTTTGTTGTTTTATTTCTACTTATTTCTTTGTTTACATCAAAAATGGTGAAAATGAATGAGCTTGTAGAACTCATAAAATCAGATGAAAAACCAAAAACTGAGCCAATAGTGTCAGTCTATATATCCTTGTTGGTATTTATTTTATTTGGAGCCGGTTACTCCGCTGTTCACCACAGTATTGCCGCTGTAAATTACATGACTTTGAATCAATTATTCCTACTCGTAGGAGTAGGTGTCGTATTTATTGTATTTGGAACTTATTTTTTCTTTACTCAATTGTGTGTATATGTGTTACACACTTTAAAAAATAGGGAAACTACATTCTTTAAACGAACCAATCTCCTTGTTATTTCAGAATTAATGTATCGAATGAAAGATAATGCAAGAACGTTCTTTATCGTTACAATTATTTCCGCTGTTTCTTTTACTGCAATTGGAGTTTGTACAGCTATCGCAAATCCTGAATTGGCAAAACATGAAACTCCATATGCATTTACCTATCGATCAGATAAAGGGAATGTACAAGAAAAGGCACATATTGAAGAGATAAAAAAACAATTAGAAGCATCAGGATTTTCTTATAACCTAGTAGCAACAGAATTTAAAAGGACACTAAACGGATTGGCGTTAATTAACCTATCTACGTATAATGAATATGCAAAACAATTAGGGTATGACATAGAGAAATTAACAAATGAAAATGATAGCATTGCTATACGACTTAATAAGAACGAAAATAGTGCAGAAGATCTAACGGATTTTGTTATAAAACATGGTGATTTAGAGGTTTCACTTTCTGTGAAAAAATCGGTTTATATCCCAGAATTAGCAATGGTTGGAAGCTCTGTTATTGTATCTGATGCTGTTTATAATAAGGTCCTAAATGTTCAAGAAGAAGGCGTACTGCGAGATTACACGATTTACGGTTTTATCGTTAAAGATTGGTCTGAAACAAGTTCGATTTCTACAAACCTTAAAAAGTTCATTGGTACGAATCAAGAGGATTATTATGCCTTTTCATCACTGTATTTAAAATGGATTGAATTGAAACAACAAAACGGATTACTCTCTATTTCAAGTGTAATGGTGGGGATTGTATTTTTCATATTTACACTAAGCTTTTTATATTTCCGTCTATTTACTGATTTAGAACGCGATCAAGAGCAGTATGAAATGATTTCAAAATTAGGTTTAAGTCAAAGTGAGTTAAAGCAAATCGTGACAAGACAAATGATGCTACTATTTTTCTTACCGATTGTAGTGGCTATGGTTCACAGCAGTTTTGCATTTCTTACTCTGCATCAATTAGGACAAACAGTAAGTAGGGAAATGTCTGTTATTCAAAGCTCAATTATTGTATTAGTAAGCTTTATTTGTATGCAAATGATTTACTTCCTCATTATTAGACATCACTATTTAAAACGTATATGTACAAAAATGTATTCATAAAAAAGATAGGCAAAAAATTAAATGTGCATACTCAATCACTAATTATGGTTGGCTATGCACATTTAGAATGTTAAAAATATACCAAGGTTAATATGTATTTGTTCCGATTCATTTTGATCTTCTTGGCTTAACAAATATTCCTTAAAATCTCTATATTGTCTACTGTCCACAATGGATACATCACCAGCACTAACATGTTCCCTTAGTTCTGTTAAAACAGCCATTTCAAAACTAAGTAAATACTCAAATCAAGAGCAGGAAACAAAGATAAACCAACATTTAGCTAGTCTTGAAGTAATAAGTCGATTAAGTTCACTCTCTATGGAACCTTTTTTGAAGGAGTTGGAGCAGGCCGTGTCTGACGGCTACTCAGTAAAAATTCTTTACCATAAAAGTGGCGAAAAGCAATTAAATTATAGATTGGTCGATCCGTACAAAATTATCTATTGGAATAATAAGTGGTATGTAATTGGATTTTGTCATCTTAGGAATGATATCCGTAGTTTTAGAGTAGATCGAATTGAAAGTCTAATGCTTACAGAAAATAAGTTTAACCGACCAGAAAATTTTTCAGCACGTGACTTTTTTATAAATGGTCTTCTTCCAACTATAGAAGATAAGGAAGGGACTATTTATTTGGTTATTAATGGGGATAAAAGTGTATTGGCTGATATTTGCCAACATTGGTTTTTAGGACATTATTTACAAGAACGGACTTCAAATCAAGCGGTTTTTCTTCTTGAAAAAGATATATTACATACATATGTACCTTATTTACTTTTACCGTACAATAAATCTATTAAAGTTATTGAGCCAATAAGTCTTAAGAAAAGACTTATTGAAGTTCTTTCGGAATTAATAAAATTTCATCAAGTATGATAAATTCCCTGACGTTAACTGTCAGGGAATTTATATTATAATAGCTATATAAATTGTGATTGGAGTGTTATTGGATGCAAACAAAAAAAGCATTTTTATATGTATTTAATACAATGTCGGACTGGGAATATGGATATTTAATTGCTGAATTAAACTCAGGAAGATATTTCAAAAAAGATTTAGCAGCTTTAAAAGTAATTACAGTAGGAGCTAATAAAGAAATGATTACTACTATGGGAGGACTGAACATAAAACCAGAGATTTCCCTTGATGAATGTACTTTTGAGAGTAAAGATCTTTTAATTTTACCAGGAGGGACCACTTGGAGTGAAGAAATTCATCAACCGATCTTGGAAAGAATTGGCCAAGCTTTAAAGCTTGGTACTATTGTTGCTGCAATTTGTGGTGCAATTGAGGGTCTCGCGAATATGGGATACTTAGATACTAGAAAGCATACAAGTAATAACTTAGAATATACTAAAATGGTATGTCCTAACTATAAAGGAGAAAAGTTCTATGAGTTGGAATCTGCGGTATCTGATGCGAATTTAGTTACTGCATCAGGAATAGCTCCTCTGGAATTTGCAATGGAGGTACTGAAAAAAATAGATGTATTTACACCAGATACATTACATTCATGGTATAACCTAAATAAGACTCATAAACCTGAATACTTCTTCCAGTTAATGAACTCAATAAATAAATGAAGTAACTGAAAAGCTCAATTTCTCTATATTGATTTGTAGAGAAGTTGGGCTTTTAAATTTGGAATTTCCTTATCGTTGTAAATTCGTATTTTCCTGACGCGCCCCCTTTATCAACTTATCCGTAAATATCAAGAGAAATTACTTCTTGATTCGATTCGTCAACTACTAGTACAATTTTATTTGCAAATGTACAAAATGAGCGGAGTGTAATGGAATCCTTTAATGACTCTTTTAAAAACCAACCTGTTGGTACTAAAGAAATGCAATTCTCTTTTTGAAAGAATGAATGTTTGAGGAAATATGCTATTTCTTGAGTTTCTTTTAAGAACATCGGAGCAATGCAATCGAATATTACAGAATAATATTTTAATGTTCTTCTACCGACAATTCTATTAAAAGAACAACTTCGGTATAAATCAGGCACTACGGGATATATACCGTTAGTTAGAAGTGCTTTTAAAGTTTGTTTTGATTCTTCCTTTAAACCTATCATGAAAATTTCATGTAATTCATTATTAATATAAACTTGTTTCACATCGTTATAATGAGGGATTAATTCACTTTTAACTATATTTAAAGTAATGTCATTTGTAATGGGAAAGGACGTATAAACGTCCTCTTCAAGTATGACATCCATGCCACTGAAAAGTTGGTAAATTGGACTGAGAGAAGTCTTTGAAGATACAGGAGGTACCTTTTCTATATAAAAATCTTCATTTATAGTAGGTGCTGGATATTTTTGCTCTTCGATTTTAATTAACCAATCATACATAATTATCTTTCCTTTCCTCATAGTTTTCGTATCGGACTATATAGTGCAATAAAAACTTCAAGTAGTTTCGTGAAAGCAGCTAAAGCAAATACAAGTACTGGATTATAGGCTGAAATAATGCCTCCTACCAATGCCCCGAGCGGCATAGCTAATCGGGTAAGTACACGTGAAAATCCTAAAACCCTTCCTTGCATATTTGATGGAACGGTTTCCTGGCGAACTGTGGCTACAATTATATTCCATGCAATATTGCAAGTCATTGCAATACCGAAAGCAATGCCAGGAACAAACCAATATGTACTCCAAAGTGCGAAAGTTAAGCCAATTGCTCCAGCGAATAGGAGTAAAGGAATTAGAAGACCGCGCTGCAATTTTTTTCTAAAGGAACTGCAATTAAACTTCCTAAAATCCCACCTATACCTATTAATGAATAATTAAAGCCACTTTGTTCTGGGGTAAGTTGCAATGTGGATACTAAATAATACATGAATACACCTAAAACCGCACTTGCTCCAAAGTTTCCTATCATAGCTTGAAAAGATAAAGCTATATTTAAGCGATCATTTTTGAGCCATGTAAATCCATTAACCAAGTCAGAAAGTACATTTTGAAGTGCATTTTTGCCTTCGCATTTCTTGTTTACGGTTTTCATAGGCAGTAATAACATCACAGCAACTAATGTTGCAATAAATGAAAGAACATTAATCCAAAGCACCTGAAAGCCACCAATAAAAGAAATGAAAAAACCAGCTATCATTGGACCAAATAAACTAGCCGATTGATTGACCATTTGATAGAAAGAATTAGCCTTCGTCAATGATGCACCTGCAATATGTGGAATGACTGTAACAGTTGTTACATCAAAAAGCATAGACATAACTGCTAAGGTAAAAGTAATTACGTATAAATGCCAGATTTCTAATAGATGTAATGTATGTAGAATGGGAACAAGACTTACTAAAATAATATTGGTAATATCCGCTATCCAAAGTAACCTTTTTCGATCGTATCGATCAATTATTACACCAACTAAAGGGCCAAATAAAACAATTGGCAATACATTAATAGCAAATAAAGAACTCATAATTACAGCTGAACCGGTTAATTGATAAGCAATCCAAGGCAACGCAAAAGTATATAGTGAATCCCCAATTCGTGAAATGAGTAAACCAAAAATGAAAATCTTGTATTCTTTAGAGAAAGTTGACTTTGCGGTAAGTCTTCGTTCTTGTATAAGTTTCACACTGTTTATACCACCTTTAATATAGAGGAATTTGAAAATCATCCGTCCAATATTTGTTATGTATAGAATTCTGTAGTTTTTAGATGAATCCTACTTTTTAGAGGTATTTTAAAATCTAAAGGAGGAAATAAAAATGAAGGCAGTATTTATAGATAGAGATGGGACAATTGGAGGGACAGGTAGAGGGATTCACCCGAATGAATTTACATTATTTGATTTTGCACCTAAAGCAATTCAAAAGTTAAATAACTTAGGATTAAAAGTGTTTTTATATACAAATTAAGCTAGAATCGGAAGGGGATATTTTACCGAAAAAGAACTGCTTAAAGGATTTCAAAAGATGCAACAAATTTTAAAAGATGAAGATGTATATATAGATGGAATGTACTATTGTCCACATAAAATGAATAATAGTTGTGACTGCCAAAAGCCGAATATAGGTTT
Source organism: Bacillus sp. CH140a_4T (assembly GCF_008923725.1). GTDB lineage: Bacteria > Bacillota > Bacilli > Bacillales > Bacillaceae_G > Bacillus_A. The sequence goes on along the minus strand of NZ_WBPF01000021.1, from coordinate 60,267 downwards.
ACTTTTGAAAGCAGCGCAAGACCATGGTCTATGCTTAAAAGAATGTTTTCTTATTGGAGATACAGGGAGTACAGATATGATTGCAGCTGAAAGGGCTAATATGAAAAAGATTTTAGTACGAACAGGATGGGGAGAAAGCTCATTAACAAAGTATAGAAATTCGTGGAAAGAAACAGTACCTGAGTATATAGCGCAAAACCTACTTGATGCTGCGTGTTGGATTGAAGATAATTTGAATACATAATAAAATTATAGTAAACTATTTTGTTCAAAGGTCGTTAGGAGGGAAAATGTTGATACAAATAGATAAGAATGTGCGAACAGCTGGTGCGTATGTAGTGTATAAAAATTTATTTGTTTTTCAAGTTGGTCCAACGAGTAAAGGGGGTACATTAGGTGTAGTAAGGCTGGGGGGACATAAAGAAGCCGGTGAAACAGCAGTAGAAACTGCTAAAAGAGAAGTGAAAGAAGAAGCTGCTATCGATATTGCAATAGTCAGTTCACCAAGTACATATTATAAAGAGAATTGCAATGCACAATCAAAGAAAATAAGAGTAGAAAATGAAATCAAACCAATATTAATTATTGATAGCCCAGATGAAACTTTATCTATTATGTATATGGCACATTCAGAAAATGAACCAACTCCATCCTCTGAAACGAGCGGGTTATTATTGCTTTCAGTAAGTGATATTAGGCTAGTTTGTAGTAAGGAAATAACACTAAACGATTATATTAAGCAAGGTGGAATAGCCATATTGAAAGAAAAAATGGATAAAGAATTAATCTTACAACCTTTTCCGCAACTTTTGTTTTTAGCAGAACTTTTAAAAGAGTATCCTGTATTGCTTCAGCAGATTCTAAATTAGCAACAAAAAGCCACCTTTATAAGTGGCTATTGTTTTAAATAATTTAATGGTAAGTGTATCCTCCATCAGGAAACAATACATTACCTGTAGAAAAACTATTTTGCATTAAATATAGTACAGAATGCGCAATTTCATCATTATGCCCAGGCCGTTCTACAAGAGATAGAGATTTATAAGTTTCATAAGCAACTAGTCTGTTTTCATTTTGTTCATTCTCTCTTTGTATCGTTCCGGGAGAAACAACATTAACTCTAATTGGAGCTAGTTCAACAGCTAAAGCTTTCCCTAAACTTTCAATAGCGCCATTACATGCTCCATAAGCAGGCGCTCCTTTAAGTGGTCTTTGACTAAATGCACCGGACATTAATACGATAGATCCAGTGTTTGAGAGAAAAGGAACTGCATATTTTACAGCATAATATTGTGGCCAAAACTTTCCGATAAAGCTACTTTCAACAATATCATCCGTAGCGGTTATTGGTCCAAGTGAGTAAGAAGCTCCTGGTGTGAATAAATGATCAAAATCCCCAACGTACTTGAAAAAATCTTGTAATTGATTTTTATCTTGGTTATCCAATACATAAGTTTGAAGATGATTGTTATTTATTACTTCTTGAGCGACCATTAATTTTTCTTTCGAACGCCCTGCAATAATAACATGTGCGCCTTGTTCGATTGCTTGTTTTGCTGTTGCTAATCCAATACCAGAACTCCCACCAATGATAACGATACGACTATCTTTTAATGTAATAATAGACATATTGTAGCCACTCCTTTAATAAAAATTTTAAAATAAAATTGTTATGCTTTTATTATTCGTTAAAAGATAGCAAGTGAAAAGTACGCACTTTATATGTACATAGTCGCAAATTTCGTACTAATTGCTTTTCATACATATAAGTAATATAAAAATGTTTAATATAATTTATGGTATCAGGAGAGAGGTGAGAAAAATGGATTTACAAGAACCGAAATTAAAAGGGGTAATAGCGACATTACAAATAATCGGAGGGAAATGGAAACCACTCATTTTGTTTATATTATTAACAGATGGAACAAAACGGTTTGGTGAATTAAAAAGATTAATACCAGATATATCTCAAGGGACGTTAGCGAAGCAATTGCGTGAATTAGAGCAAGATCAACTAATAGAACGAGAAATTTATCAAGAAATACCACCTAAAGTGGAATATAGTTTATCTGAACATGGAAAAACAGTAAGTATTGTCTTGGATAGTATGTGTGGTTGGGGAAGAAGACATTTAGAATATATTAATGAAGATGGACTGTAAATATATTATGTAAACTAAAATGTGTAAAGCTGCTATTTTGAAAATTTAAATTTTACAATATACTTAATTAAATGATGTTATCGTACATATATTCTTTTAATTGCGGTGGGATGAATTTATGTATTGCTCGAAGTAAGTAGTTGTTTGGGATTGAGAGATGCGCACTAGATATAAAAGGAGATTTACCAATATATAAACTACGAGTCTATTTCCGGGATGATCAGGATTAAACATTTCATGCATATTAACAAAGGGGAAATAATAAAATGAACGAATTAGAGTACAAAAACTTTTATGATAAAGTAGGAAGATTAAATGGATGGGATTTTAGTAAAATAAAATGTGAAACTGTAGGAGATACATGGGACTTTTATGGAGAGGTAAAAGAAAGATGCAAGCAATCACATATATTACTTGATGTTGGTACAGGTGGAGGAGAGAATGTACTTAACATAGCATCTTCGGCTAAATTGTTAATTGGAATAGATAATTCTAATGGAATGATTGGAACAGCACATTCTAACTTGAAAAAATCAGGTGTACAAAATGTTGAGTTTCTTCAAATGGATTCTGAAGCTTTAGCGTTTCCGCATGCGCATTTTGATATAGCTTCAAGTTGTCATGCACCGTTTATAGCATCTGAATTAGCAAAAGTAATGAAAAAAGGTGCTATTTTCTTAACACAACAAGTTAGCGAACATGATAAATTGAACCTGAAAGAAGCATTTGGAAGAGGGCAATGCTTAGGCGAAAAAGATGGAATTTTAAAAGAAAAGTATATGAGGGAACTTATTCATGCAGGATTTGAACTCGTGCAAGTACGTGAATATAATATTACTGATTATTACAGTACGCCTGAAGATCTTATTTTCTTGTTAAAACATACACCTATTATTCCTAGATTTGGAGTAGAGGAAGAGGATTTTACTATTTTACAAAACTTCATTGACGCAAATAGTTCTGAAAAAGGGATTCGTACAAATTCAAAAAGATTTATGATTATTGCTGTTAAATTATAATGTGTTATAGAGTAAAAGCTGCTTTTCTTTAAAAAAAGTAGCTTTTTGTGTGGAATAGAAGTTTGTACAAGATAGTCTCCACTATTAGAAATTGTAGTTAAGGATTTTGCTATAGAAATAAATAAGTATGTTGACATGCGAGAGGTATGCATAAGGATGAAACAATGAATATATATGAGGAGCTACCATCTAATATAATAATACTTCGTGCTACAGTACCAGAAATTTGGGATGAATATAGAGGGAAGACAGCGAATATTTTTAGGCAAAAAACAAGAGCGATAGTAAATCTAATCCCGTATTCTAACCATCTGTTACATTGGAATTATTCGTATAGTAGAAGAAATGAGAAAACATTGATAAAGTCCAGTATAACTTCAAAAAGGTTGATTCTTGTAATGTATAAGAATCAACCTTTTTGAAGCGTATATGATAAAGAAATAATGTATAGAGTAAGTAAGATGTTTGCTTAGAGTGTTATTTTTTAGCAGGTGTATTTCCCATTGCGATAGAAATTCTATTCCAACTATTAATTTGATTAATAATCAAGACAAGGTCAATATATTGTTTTTCATCATAATGTTCACATACTCGTTTATATAGGGACTCAGGAACTCTTTTAGTAGGAATAAGTGTAATATGCTCAGCTAGTTCAATAGCGACTTTTTCTTCTGTTGTATAAAAAGTACATTCATCCCAAGTACTTAAGCAATAAATTCTTTGTTCAGTTTCTCCCATTTTTCGTGCATCAGATGTATGTAAATCTATGCAGTAAGCACAGCCATTGATCTGAGAAACTCTAATTTTAATAAGCTCTCTAGTCATTCGATTAATCGTTGATTGCTTTGTGTACTTTTCCATGTCCATCATAATTTTCATAGCATCAGGTGCAGTATCATAGTAAGAAATTCTTTGGTTCACAAAACATCACTCCTTTAGCTTAAGATATTGTTCATTATATCTTGGTATGGTCGTTTATACCAATTATTTGAACTATAGCGCAAAACGCTTGAAGTTAAAATTTGATTGCATTAGCCGAAAATGTTAAAGTAACTGCTCTAATACAAAAGTATTATTTTGTTAATTAAAGTTTCAATCTCCAGATGGATTCTTCCTGTTAGTTTTTGAAATACAATACTAATAGATATAATGAATTTGGAGGTTTATTACAATGATTACACATATATCAGATATAAAACTACAAACGGTTTCCATAGAAGGGGTAAAACAAGTTTATAAGGACATATTATCTTTTCCAATAAAAAAAAAAACAGCATCATTTATTCAATTTGAAGTAACACCATATACAACGATTAGTTTCCAAGAAGTGTATGAACCAATTACACCTGCGCACTTTGCTTTTGAGATTCCATATTCAAAATTTCATGAAACAGCAAGATGGCTAAAGGATTCTGGATTACTCATTGTGAAATGGCAAAATGGAAATGTAATTGGTGAAGAGAAAGGTTTATTCAATGTATACTTTAAAGACGGGGATGGAAATCTACTCGAAATTATCGCACATAGTTATGTTAAAGAAGATGTATTAGTACCGCAGTCACCTTTAAACATTTTATATGTAAGGGAAATCGGTCTTCCCGTTAAAAGTGTGCCTGTATTTACAGAATGGTTGAAATCAAATCTAAATATGAAAACGATGGAAGATGGGGATATTTTTAACTTTGTTATTGGTGGCACTGCTTACATTGTTGCAACTTGGTGGCAGCGACCTTGGATCCCAATTGCGATGAAAGCTTTACCACCAAAAGTACACGTTTCATTCGGAACACCGGACCCTGCATTTTTACAGCAAATCCAAATAAACTTTAAGAAAAATAATGTCCCATTTCAATGTAAACATAATGAAGTATCATTTATTGAGCAGAGATATGCATTTTCAATTGTGCATACACCAAATTTCCCTTCTGATATTCCTAGTAAATTAAACTTACCACTTTCTATTTAAGGATAGAAAGTGGTAAGTTTTTTATATTTTCGTGGAGAAGGGTTTCAGCATAATTACACTGAATTTATAAGGGAGTATAATGTGTCAGCTTAATTTACAATAAGGAGAGAAATGAATTGAATTTAGGAAATCCGATAGCTAAAGGGAATACAGCAGAAATCTATCTCTATGATACTAAGGTTGTAAAATTATTTAATGAATATCTGCCTGATACAGAGTCTATGAATGAAGCAAAAAAACAAAAATATGCTTATTCATGCGGACTATCAGTTCCAAATGTATTTGAAGTGACAAAGATAAAAAATAGACAGGCAATTATTATGGAATACGTAAAAGGGGACAGTATAGGTAATCTCCTGCTAAACAATCTAAATGAAGCAGAGCATTACATAAATATTTGTGTCAATGAGCAAAAAAAGATTCATGCTATACGTGTGAATACGGATGAAATGGAAGCAATGGGGGAAAGGTTAGAGCGTCAAATTACAACTGTACATAAATTAAATAAAAAACAAAAGGGAGATATATTGAATAAGTTACATTCAATCAAATTTGAATCTAGATTATGCCATGGGGATTTCCATCCATTTAATCTAATTTTGAGTGAAAAGAATGTAAATATTATAGACTGGGTAGATGCTAGTTCAGGTGATATTCGTGCAGATGTGTTTCGTACATATTTATTGTATGCGCAGTCTTATATAGAATTAGCAGAAATGTATTTGCAAATATATTGCAGTAATACTGATCTAACAAGAGATGAGATATTTCAATGGGCTCCTATTATGATTGCAGCTAGATTTTCTGAAAAAGTATCTCCACAAAATGAAGTGTATTTAAACAGATTATTGACTAAGTATGTATAAATAATAAAACAAAGGTTGTTTAGTAGCCAATTAATAAATGCTGTTGTTTAACTAAAGTTTCCTTGTAGTTAAACAACAGCATTTTTAAACATTGATATAGGTATATTTAGTTTCGATCTTCATCCTATAAAGATTTATTATCCGTATTTGTTCCTCAGTTAATTCTTCTTTATCCCAATACATATGCATTAAGCTATATTCAAAAATCTCCTTTAATTTTATAAATAATGGAAACTTGTCTATCATCTCTTTAGGTAGTTCATTTTCTTCTTGATATCCTTCAAATAGTGCTTTTGTAATAGAATGCTCATATTCAACGATATTCCCATTTCCAGCAAATGAATATTCTATCGCACTATAAATAGGAACTGCTAAATCGAATAGGTAAAAATGTTTTTCACAGTCTTGAAAATCAATCATTGTTATGTTTGAATTGTTTTCAACTAAAATATTTTCCAACCATAAATCTCCGTGAATTAAGCCATAATTTGAAGGGGATTTTTGTAGCTCTTTTATAGAAATTAAAACGTCAGATGCAATTTTTCTTATAGTAGTTTCTTCTATTGGGATATACTTAAGAAAATTATATTCTTCATTTTCATACCAATCGTTTATATGTTTAACCAGCTTAATCTGTTCAAATCTTTTAGAAATACGATGTGATTTTCCAATTTGTTTACCAAGCTTTTTAAATACATTAGAATTCCAATCACACCTCGGTAAATGTATACCAGGCGCAGCTTTATATAATACAGCAAAAATCTCCTTGTCTAATGGAAACTTTTCTACAAAATTCCCTTGTAAAGAAGGGATTATTGGTGGAACACCTAGGCCATTTTGATATAAAAAATTTGTATATGTAACTTCTTCTAACTGTTCTTCATACGTTTTGTAGTTTGTAATTCTAATGAAGTATGTACCTTGTTGTGCGTGACATTGATACATTTCATTCGTTATAGGTTTAATGTTAATAAAATTTAATGGATATCGTTCATTTATGAATTGGATTATTTCTTTTTCTAGCTTGTTCATTGTAACGTCCTTTCTAACCTTAAATTTTTTAACTAGAGAACTAAAAGATTCGTAATTTACAACATTCGTGTTTTATTTTTGATATCCTTTAAAATGAAGCATGATGTAATGAATGGTTCATGTTATAAAACACAAGAAATATCAAAAGAAAGAAACGAATCTCTTTTATACTTTTATATAAGGAGTGAAGGAAATGAATAAACATATACAGCGGATGATTGATTGGATTGAGAGCAATTTAAATGAAGAATTTTCATTAAATGCATTATCCCATTATATGGGTTATTCTCCGTATTACTGTTCTTTTAGATTTCATCAAGTAACGGGCATTAGTATTAGGCGCTATATTCTTTTAAGAAGACTGTATTTATCTACGGAGGATTTGAAGAATGATAGAAAGATAATAGATATTGCATTGGATTATGATTATTCTTCGCAAGAGGCTTATAGTAGAGCTTTCAAGACTGTTTTTGGAATGAATCCAAGAGAATTTAAGCTTAACAACATGCCTATTCAATCATTTGTTAAACTCAATTTAAATAAAGAAGGGGAGTTTAAGATGAATATTTCTAGAAAAATAGTGGTAGAACAGTTACGTAATAAGAATAGTGAGTTATTTGATAAAGACGTACTTAACATATTAAATGGTCAAGTTATGTATGAAGAATTTAAAACCGAAAAGTTAATGGGTGAGTCTGATTATGCGCCTTTTAACGAAGCTATGTGTGTGAATCCCGCTACTACACAAGTTTTTAATGAAGAGTTTATTAAAATAAGAGCAGAAGGTCATAACAGTTCAGTAGAAAGTTATACAAAAAAGGTTATAGATCCATTAGAAAATCTTTTTACGAAAAAGTATAAATGTATTGTTTTATGGTTCGGTGAAGATATGTTTTGCCAAATGAATCTACTTACTTTACTTTCATACCTTGAACAGTCTTGTTATGAAGGGAAAGTATACTTAAATAGCTTCAGAGAAGATGAATTTAAAGTAAGTCAACATGAGCTGGAATTAGGAAATTATACTTCTATATTCGATGAAGTAGTAGTACATCATAAAAAAACGTCTCAAAAGGTACCACCTGTAATGTATCAAGCCATAGATTTATATTTAAATATGTTAAAAGAAGATAATATCGTAGTGAGATTCATCTCCAAAAATAAAGATTTATCAACTCAGGAATTATTATCAAAGTTGTTTCAACTTTTTCCAACAATCGGATATGGTGATACTCAGTACATAGATCTAATAAATAATATAAAGAAGGAAGCTGAACCTAAAATATAGGAACAGCTTCTTTCTTACAATTGTTCAAGTAACGCTAATTCGCCCTCTACAAATAACATTAGTTCTTTAATCGTTTCTCCAGAAAGATCAAACCGAATTCCAGCTGTTTCATATACTTCCGTTAAAGATTTAGAGCTACCTAATGATAAAGCTTTTTTATAATTTTCTATTGCTTGTTTAGGATTTTCTTTATATTGTTTATACATTTGCAACGCACCAAGTTGTGCGATAGCATATTCAATGTAATAGAATGGTATTTCGAATATGTGTAGTACAGGTAACCAGCCAGTTGCGATCCAATTTTCATACCCTTCAATATTTACGACGTTTGATTGGTAAGTGTTATGTAATTCTAAATACTTTTCATTTCTTTCTTTAGCGGTATGGTTAGGATTTTCATACATCCAATGTTGAAATTGATCAACGATAAGCATTTGTGGTAAATACTTAACAATATCTTTAAAGAAATCTAATTTTGCTTTTATAAACTCTTCGCTATTTTCATAAAATGTATCCCAATACTCCATCGAAAATAATTCCATCGTCATGCTTGCGAGTTCTGCTGATTCTGAAGGGATTTCTACAAATTTTTGAAGTTCTAACTGTTTCATACATTCATTATGAATACTATGGCCCATTTCATGGAGGAAAGTAGTAACATCATAATGTGTATGATTGAGATTCATGAAAATGAAAGATAATTGAGAAGCAGGTAAATATTCGCAAAATCCCCCTGGTCCTTTTCCTTTACGACTTTCTAAATCTAAGCAATTATTTTCATGCATACGATTCAGTAGTATAGAAAATTTAGGGTCTAGTTTGTGTAAAACATGAGAACTTTTTTCAATCAAATCACTCGCGTCTTCGATAGGTTTTAATGCTTTTTGATTTGGTGATGTTGCTTTTAAATCCCATGGACGAAGACTATCTACTTGAAGTTCAGATTTTTTCTCATTAAATATTTTATCGATAAGCGGTGCAACGTATTTACGAATAGATTCAGCAAGCTCATAGCAATCTTCAGGCGTATAATCAAAACGTTCATGTTTTTTAAACATATAATCGCGATAATTATCTAATTGAATGTTTTTGGCCTTTTGATGACGGATTACGATTAATTCATTTAATATATGTTGCAATCTATCTTCAACAGATAAGAATGTTTCAGAAATGAGCGTTTTTGCTTTTTTTCGTATGTGACGATCTGGATCTTGTAAGTAAGACTGTAGTTCAGTAATTGTTTTCTCTTCACCGTCCCATTGTGCGGTTAAACCACCTGTAATTTCGAAGTACTCGGTTACTAGTTTGTCTTCGTTCACTTCTAAATCAATGTTCTTTTCACAAAATAAAGTTTGCGCATTCTTAATTTTTTTATCTAGTAAGCTATACGTCTTTGGATCAAGTTCCATTCGAAAAGGGGACTCTAAATATTTATTATCAAATGAATTTTGATAACGTTTCAAAAGAGGTCTTACAAATTGTTGGTCATATTCAAAAGTATCTTTTATTTTTTGATTCTTTGTATTACATTGAAAGGCGATATAGTGCGATCTTAATTGTTCTTCGATTTCCCAAATGACTGTAGATTGTTTTTTTAACCAGTTTTCAAGCTCTAGTTTTGAAGAAATCACTTCATTTAATAAAGTAGAAAGAGCATTTTCTAATTCTAGAACGTTACTAATATCAATTGTATTTAAGCGCTGCATGACATATCCCTCACTTTTTATTTATTCATAGAGATATTCTTCTTTTTCACTACAATTCCTTTTTTACCCAAAAAATTTGTGCCTATTACACCAAATATAATCATTATTGTGCCAATGATATGAAAATAAGAAATTTTCTCGTGTAAAAAAATAACGCCTGCGATAATTGTAATAAGTGTAGAGAAGTTACTAAAAACACTTATTTTAGCGGCTTCAATATAGGATAAGGAATAATTTAATAGCAATGCCGTCAGCAAGGAAGATAGTAACCCTAAATATAAAATGGAGATAAGAAATGTTCCATTCGTAAACGGTTCAAAGTATGCCGCTATTGTACCTTTGCTTATATGGCTGGCGATCGCGATTAAATTAAAGCTAATAAAGCCGATTACTGTCATTGTGTAAGTTAAATCCATTAGTTTGAATTTCTTCGTCATTTTTCGAGCTAACACATTATAGAAAGCAGATGATAATGCCGATAGCAAAATAAGAATAACTCCTATGAAACTAGTTTCATGATTCCCTATACCATTCATGATAAATATATAAATGACACCGATGACAGAAATGAGTACAGATATTTTTTGCCATGTATTTGTATACTCTTTTAAAAAATAGGAAGCTAACATCATCGTAAATATAGGAATCGCCGCTTGTATAATTCCCGCTTCGGATGAACTTGTATACACTAAGCCAAATGCTTGGAAAGCAAAAAATAGTGCTGGATAAAATATTGCAAGTGGTAAAAGGGCAAGTATATTTTTGAATGACATATTTAACTTTACAAAACCGAAAACAATGGGAATGCTTGCAGCTACGAAAGCAACTGTAAAACGATGAGCAAGGGTATCAAGTGGGCTCGTAACTGTTAATGCTAATTTCACAAACATAAAGGAGAATCCAATAATAAATGAATAGAGTAAAGCTGATAAATATGCCTTTGTTGTAAGTTTCATAATTTCACCTCATAGTAATTGATTTCTTACTGGCCAGTATACGTACATAGTAATCTTTATGATCTAGTGCTACAATGTGAACAAATGCAAACTGTACCGGTACAAAATAAATGATGAGGTGGTAATGATGTATAAGTATTTACATGTTTTCAACGGCTTAGAAAGTATGATTCAAAATGGGGAGATAAAAGAAGGAAAGAAACTACCGTCTATTCGGACACTCGTTATGCAATATGAGTGTAATAAGGCAACAGTTATACGAGCGCTACATGAATTAGAAAAGCGTCATATTATTTATTCCGTCCCTCAAAGTGGATACTACGTTGTTCGAAAATCAGGGAGTGCTATAGAAAACGACGAGATAATTGATTTTGCTTCCTCAGCACCAGATCCAGATGTTTTTCCATATTTAGATTTTCAACATTGTATTAATAAAGCCATTGATACATATAAAAATGACTTATTTGTATATGGGACGCCGAAAGGTTTACCGTCTTTAATTCCGGTTATTCAAAAACAACTGGCAAACTATCAAGTTTTCACTAAAGAAGAAAATATTTTTATAACGTCAGGTGTACAGCAGGCACTAGCAATATTAACTTCTATACCATTTCCAAATGAAAATGAAACGATATTAATTGAACAACCAACATATCATCTATATATTGAATATCTAGAAATAAACAAAATTCCTGTAATCGGTATTAAACGTACGAATGAAGGTATTGACTTAAATGAATTGGAACGAATTTTTCGAACGGGTAAAATAAAATTCTTTTATACAATACCAAGATATCATCATCCACTTGGAACGTCTTATTCAAAAGATGAGAAAGAAAAAATCGTGCTACTGGCTAAGAAATATAATGTATTTATAGTGGAAGATGATTATTTAGCAGATTTAGAAACAGATCCAAAAGCTGACCCGTTATATAGCTTGGATCAGGGCAATCATGTCATATATTTGAAAAGTTATTCGAAGATTATTTTTCCAGGTTTACGAGTTGGTGTAGCAGTAATTCCACCGGTTATTGCGAATGCTTTCCATACATATAAAAAGATTTTAGATATCGATAGCCCTATGATATCCCAAGCTGCTTTAGAAATTTATATAAAGAGTGGCATGTTTGAACGTCATAAAAATAAAATTAAATCTTCCTATCACAATAGATCTAAAAAACTAGCAGAAACATTAGAAAGAATGCATAATGAAAATCAGCTTTTATTTACATATACAAAGCAAAACACAATTGGAATCCACACTTGTTTAGAATTACATAAAACGAGTATTTCAGAAATGCTTTTACAAAGACTAGGTGAAATGCAAATAAGCATTGATACGATTGATAAAAATTATGTGAGAGGTTTTCCGAAAGAAAGACTATTAAAGTTAAACGTATCGAATGTGAAGGAAGATAGGATTGAAGAAGGAATTCGTAAAGTAATTGAGGAAATCAAACAAGTGGAACGTATAACCTTTCAATTTAAAAAAGAAAAAAATAAATAAGGAGGTTTGTTGTGAGACGCAAAATAATTCTCTTGTTTGTGTGTATCGCTATTATAATTGGAGCTGTCGTTCTAATTAATTATTATAAAAAAGATGATCAATGTATCGCGATTGGTAAGTATTCAAGAGGCATTATCGTAGATCAAAATAACGAACCTATATCTAATGTGAAAATTTATGAAGATTCAATTGAAAGTAAGGAACGCAGTATTTCAAATGCAGAAGGTAAATTTGAAATACCACATGGTGTTTGTGGTGAGATTGTATTACAATTAGTTACTCCAAATGGAGAAATATATACAAGGAAATATGATAGTAATCATATATCGGAAGTGATAGAACTGAGTGATAAAAAGTAGAAGAAGAGTGTTACGTTAATACTTTTTAGAGCACTCAATTGCTGAGTGCTCTTTTTGTTTAGGACATAACTGTTTTAAATGGAAATAAACTACCAATAGATGATATCCTTAAAGTAAAGCATTTATTTTGAATAGGAGGATGATGGAGTCCATGGCGGTACGTATAGTCGATGATTTACAGCAATTATCGTTGTTACTAATGTTTTTAAGTACACTTATATTTTACAGATATTTAAAAAAGGTAAGACGAGAGAGAAAATTGACTGGTTTTGAATGGACAATGTATTTTGTCACTCAATTTGCAACATTTATTTGGGCGGTCACTTATTTTATTAAACACTTAGCTGAATCGTAATTTCTATTCATTTCATCTAGTTTACTGTTATCTATTAGGAATATAAATGTAGTCCGTATCTAAATCAATGACAACATCGCTCAAGACGTCTTCTTGTAGTAATTTTGAAATTTTTTCATAGTGGTACCGCACACAAAATAAGATTAGAAGATCTTCACTAGATATTTTTTCATTTTTTACCTTTAAATACATTGTTCTTAATTTCTTAATAGAACAGTTATGGCCTAGAACATACTCATTAATTCCATATCCATCAAATTCAATTATCATGTTATAACTGTTGGGTGCTAGCCAACGTTATAGCTTAAATTTTAGATGAATCTATTGTACATTGTTTGAAATGTAGTGAGAATATTTTTTTATAAAATGTGAGGGTTATAAATGGAACAAAATAAATTAGTTTTAGAAGGGCCTAAACAATTGAATTGGCAGACTGATGAAATTAAGTCTATACAAGATGATGAGGTTATAGTAAAAACAATCGCAGGTGCAATAAGTATTGGAGCAGAGTTACCATAGTATAAAGAATCGGATGTTACAGATACAAATCCTATTTATCCAAGAAAAACTGGATATGAAAGTTTTGGTGAAGTAATTCGAGTTGGTAATAAAGTAACAAATTTAAACGTAGGTGATAAAGTAGTCTCTTTTTATGGACATGAAACGATAGGAATAGTTAAGGGAGATAAAGTAATTCGAGTGCCTAGTTATATAAAACCTAAAGTCTCTTTATTATCTATTCTTTCGTGTGATGCTGCTAAAGGGGTATTGAAACTAGACCCGCGACAGGATGAAAAAGTACTTATTACTGGAATGGGAGTTATCGGTTTACTCGTTTGTTATTTTTTAAACTACCATGTAGGTGTTGAGCATGTGGATGTTGTTGAGCCTAACCAAAATAGAAGAGAATTTGCAAAGAAGTTTGGTGCGAAAAACCTCTTTGATTCAGAAAAGCAAATAATAGAAACATATAATTACGGTTTGGAATGTTCTGCTACAAATAGAGGGTTTCACATATTGCAAAAGGCTATTAATAGTAATGGGGCAATATGTATTCTTTCTGATGGTAATATAGAAGACTTAACATTAACCGACGACTTTTATCGAAAAGAATTGCAGATCATTGGTTCAAGTGACGGATATGATTATCAAAAACATGCAGATTGGTTTTTTAGTCAAATAGAAAGAACTCCATGGATAGAAGAGATTTTTCAACATGATATTCATTATACTGCACTTGAAAAATGTTTTGAGGAATTGAGTGAAGGGATAATTACCCCCTTAAAAGTATTTGTCTCATATGAATAAAATGATCAGGTACATGTCACATAGCTCACGTATGTTTCGTTATTAATATGATAACAAAACGAGGAGTAACATTTATGGGGATTTTTTTGTAAACAGAGAAGATCTTTTGCTCTTTCATTATGAACAAATAGTATATTATCTTTCTCGATGTACATATTAAGTAAAGTGTTTAATATCATGTACGTAAAAGGCGGGGTAATATGGATGAAAATAAGAAAGAAGCATTGAGTAAATTTAAGAAACAATGGTTTAATGAAGATAATCAGCCAGTAGCTGGAATAGAGTTAGCTTTACCACCTGATATAGGCAGCATGTTAGACTCGAAATCAGTTGAAGATCAAAGTGGAGAAAGTAATAATGAATAAGTTTAATTTATATGCATCCATCCGGGTGCTTTTTATTTTTTCTAAATGTAAAAGTTAATATTTAGAAAAAATATTCAACCAATCTTTAAAATAGATATAGGCTTATTAATATGCTATATTCAATGGACCTATAGTGACTGTGGTGAAAAAAGCAGCGTTAAAATTAATAGGTCTTTCATGTGATGCTATACATGAGATAAGAATAAGGAGATAAAAATAAAATGGAATTTTGGGAATCAAGCTTTATTGAGAAACAAACGATGTGGGGTTTTGAACCTACAGAATCTGCAATTTTGACAAAAGATTTTTTTCTAGAAAAGAACGTTAAAGATATACTAGTTCCGGGTATTGGATATGGTAGAAACGCAAAGGTATTTATCGAAAATGGTATAAATGTAACTGGTATTGAAATTTCAAAAACTGCAATTGATTTAGCAAGAGAAAACGGACTAGAAGATGTTAGTATGTATCACGGTTCGGTAAACGAAATGCCTTTTGATAATAAACTTTATGATGGGATATTTAGTCATGCACTTCTTCATTTGTTGAATGAGCAGGATAGAGAGAAATTTATTAAAGATTGTTATAATCAGTTAAAACCAGGTGGATATATGGTGTTCACAACTGTTTCTAAAAAAGCTCCTATGTTTGGAAAAGGAAACCAGTTGGATAAAGACTATTATGAGGTAATGGAGGGCGTAAAAATGTTCTTCTATGACTCTGAATCTGTAAAAAATGATTTTAATAAATATGGATTAGTACAAGTTTCGGAGATTGATGAACCAAATAAGATCATGGAAAATAAACCTGCAATTAATTTCTTAATGATAAAATGTAAGAAAGAACTATAAAAAAAGTTATTAAATAGTATTAAAAATGTTTATATATTGATTATGCACAACTAAAAAGGACAAGCATATAATATAAATACCTTTTAACTTTAAGTAACCTTAACTTTCGTTAATAGGATATCTCAAAATCCCCAAAAAGAGCACTTGCGGAAACAAGTGCTCTTTTATTTTTTGTTTATTTAAGATGATTATCTTTCGTTCAACTAATATGGAATTTAATACCATAAACTTTGGGTAAGGTGGTAAAATGAATAAGAGGATGTATAAGGGGGACGGGGGATTTGAAACTTAAAGAACTGGCGAATTTGTTATTGATTAAAGAGACAGTTGGGGATATGGATGTAGAAATTACGGGCTTAGAAATGGATTCTAGAAAGATAACTAGTGGAAATCTATTTATATGTGTATCAGGCATCGATGGTTTTCTTGAAGATCGACACCAATTTGTTGAAGATGCAGTGAAAAATGGCGCTGTGGCATTAATTGTAGAAAGAGATATAACTATTGAAATACCTAAAATAATTGTTAAAGATGCAAGGTATGCTATGGCAGTTATTGCGTCACATTTCTATGGTTACCCATCTAATAAAATGAAGCTAATTGGAATTACAGGAACAAATGGTAAAACAACTACTTCATATTTACTTGAAAAAATTTTGACTGATTATGGATTTCAAACAGGGCTTATGGGGAATAGCGGAGTGAAAGTTGGTTCGAAATGGTACCCTACTGACATTAATACGCAAGAACCACCAATACTTCAGCGGAATTTGCAAACGATGAAAAATCATAATACAGATTATTGCGTTATGGAAGTTACGTCACAAGGTTTACATATGGAAAGAGTTAAAGGATGTAACTTTAAAACCGCTGTTTTTACAAATTTAACTCAAGATCATTTGGACTACCATGGAACATTTGAGGAATATAAGCATGTAAAAGGTCTTCTATTTTCAAGATTAGGAAATGATTTTTCTACTACAGATAAAAAATTTGTTGTATTGAATGCAGACGATCCGTCGGTAGAATACTTTAAAAAAATCACTTCAGCTGAGGTTATTACATATGGGATACATAATAGAGCTGATGTTCAAGCGAAGAACATAACTTTAAGCCCAAAAGGAATTCGTTTTGTAGTTGCATCTTTTAATGGAGAAATAGAAACCCATCTAAATCTGGTAGGCCGTTTTAATGTATATAATGCATTAGCAGCAATAACAGCTGCATTGGTTGAAGGTATTCCGCTTACAAACATTAGTGACAGTTTATCTAGTGTAAAGAGCATTGAAGGTAGAATGGAAATTATAGACGAAAATCAAGATTTCCTTGTAATCGTGGACTATGCTCATACACCAGATGCGTTAGAAAATGTCCTCTCTACAATTAGCGAGTTTTCAAAAGGTAAAATTATTACTGTTTTCGGTTGCGGTGGAGATAGAGATGCAAAAAAACGATCTATAATGGGTGAAATTGCTGGAAGTTATAGTGATTTTGTTTATATTACTTCTGATAATCCGCGTTCGGAAGACCCAAAGGCAATAATGAAAGATATTGAAAAAGGATTTTCACAGAATAATAATTTGAATTATAAAGTAGAAGTAGATCGTGAACTTGCTATAAATCATGCAATAAACATGGCATCTTCTAATGATATTGTTTTGATTGCTGGGAAGGGGCATGAAACGTATCAAATTTTAAAAGATTCAACTATTCATTTTGATGATAAAGAAAAAGCTCGACAAGCAATTATTAATAAATGAATGAATTCAATTAATAGCTGGATAGTATATCTAATAAAAATAATGTTTTAGATGAAACTAAAACTAATAACGAAGCAATTGTATGAAGAATTTATAATTGAAAGGTAAGGGTGTTTCTATGAATATATGAGGGGAAAACCTTACCTTTTATAGTTTTATTTCTGAAAAACAAATGTTATAGCCTTCGTTTTTAATTGAATATGCCGTTCATCGCGAACAATATCATAGACTAATTCTTTTATTTCAACTTTTATTTCTTGCCAGTCATTATAAATACTTTTTAATAGATGTAGCATATCTTCAGTAGGAAGGTTAATTTCAATTAAAGCATCTAATTCTTCTTTCGTATGTAAGTCAATTTCTTGTATGTTCGAGTTAATAATTAAACAATTGATACCACCAGTTTTTGTGCCTTTTTTCATAGAATGGAGCACGTTTCTTAAATCTTCTTCTGATTTAACATGCTCTAAACTGGATACTGCAACGATATAATCATATGTATTAGGTTGGATGTTGTAGTTTTCAATTGCTGCTTGTTCTGTTTTTATTACTTCAAATACATCAAGTTCTTTACTATAAGTTTGTAATTTTGTTAAAGCGGAATCCAGTAAGTCCACACATATAACAGTGCCGCTAGTATTTTTTATTTTTTGTGCAATTGGAATACTATTTCTTCCGACGCCAGAGCCGAGGTCAAGCACTTGCCAGTTATTTTTTCCTTCAAAGTAATCCATCAAGTCCATAACGTTTTTAACAGGTTTGTAAAGCCAAGAGCCAGTTTCAAATAGTTTGTATTGTTCATAGCAAAGGTCATGATATTTCTTTTCTTCGTTTCTTATGTGATCGATACGATTCATTTAATTTCAGCTCCAATATTTTCAGTCCAACATGGCCCTTCAGCTAAACTAGCTTTAGCATCTAAAACTAATTCTATATTACTGAGCAAGATGTTCACCTCGCTTTATAAGATATTTATATAATTCGATAAGAATAGAGATAAACCTTTAGTCGGAAGATATTAAGATTTGTACTTTGGAAAACTGATTTTCTCACGTGATTAAAAAACGTATAAACATGGAGAGGAAAATGCATATGATGTTTTATGAAATTGTTTGTTTTTCTTGTAAAAATATATTCCGTGTTTACGAGGGCAGTGAAAAATATAAGCGATTTAAAGAAAAGCCAAAAGGTGTATATTGTTGTGATGAATGTAGTCATAAAATTCAATTAGAAGCGATAAAGCATTTATTTAGATAGTGATTTTATTCGGAAAAGTTTGACAGTAAAAGTATTATAATTTATTATATGAAAAACTAATATATAAAATGGCATGGAAGAGAAGAGTAGTTAAGAAAGAATACGTACAGAGAGCTCTGGTAGCTGAGAAAGAGCGGTATACATCTTAATGAAAAAAGACTTGGAGCTGCGCAAGGAACTAATTTGTTTAGGGATGGTGCGACGGGTTCTCCCGTTATAGAGATAGGGTATAAGCATATTTTGCCGTACCTGAAGAGGTTAATATGGCGACGTATTGACAAACTGAGGTGGTACCGCGAAGCTAACAACTCTCGTCCTCAAGATGAATAATCTTGGGGGTGGGAGTTTTTTTATTGTATAAAACTGAAAGAGTGAAAACAAAAAAATTGAGGTGAGTATATGCATTGGGCGTATGAAGTAGCGCATGAATTAATAAGAAAACATCCAAGCAAAGAAACTTTTGTTTGCGCATCTGGAATCAGTCCATCTGGCTCTGTTCATATCGGGAACTTTCGAGAAATAATAACGACTTATTTCGTTGTAAGAGCACTTCAAGATTTAGGGAAAAAGACTCGTTTTATCTTTTCATGGGATGATTATGATAGGTTTAGAAAAGTCCCTAAAAATATTGATCCATCTTTCGCAAAATATATTGGTATGCCATACTGTGATATTCCAGATCCATATGGCTGTCATAATTCGTATGCAGAGCATTTTGAAAAAGAGTTTGAGAAATCACTTCAAGTATTTGGAGTTGAAGCGGAATTCATATATCAACATGCTGAGTATAGAAGCGGAAGGTATAACAAAAATATATTAGAGGCTTTATATAGAAGAAAAGAAATATACGATATTTTAATGAGTTTTAAAACTGGAGAGTGTAGTGAAGAAGAGCGAGAGGGTTTTTATCCTATTACGTTATATTGTGAGAAATGCGAGAAAGATGCAACAATGATTACACATTTTGATGAAGTATTAAAAACAGTACGGTATGAATGTATATGTGGAAATCAAAATGAATTATCGGTATTAAATACAAATAAAATGAAACTGAATTGGAAAATCGATTGGCCGATGAGGTGGATGATAGAGGATGTTATTTTTGAACCGGGCGGAAGAGATCATTCATCGGAAACGGGTAGTTATAATGTATCCAAGGAAATTGCAAGGAAAATATTCAATCGTGAAGCTCCTCATTACGTTGCGTATGATTTCATTGGAATAAAAGGGCATCATGAAAAAATGTCTAGTTCTTCAGGGAATAGTATTACACCTAATGAGTTGTTAAAAGTGTATTTACCAGAAGTGATTCTATTTATGTTTGCTAAATACAGACCAAACGCAGCTTTTCATATCGGTCTTGATGAAGATGTGATTCGCAATTATACAGAATATGAACGATTGAAAGATAGTTATGAAAATAAAACACTCAAAAATGAAGGTTTATTTGATGCAATTAAACTCTCTAGAGTTGATAGCGGGTTTAAAGAATATCCAAAGTTTAATCAAGTAGCTGGAACTTTACCATTATTAAATTTTGATTCATCTATTTTACAAGATACATTAGAAAAAATAGATAGAAGTTATACATTAGATGCTATGATAGCGATATGTAACCGCGTAGAGTATTGGATAAGAAACTTTCAATCTGAAAAATTAATTGCGGTAAATCAAGAGAGAAATACAGAGTTTTATAACACATTAGATGAAAGACAGAAAGAATGGCTAGTAGAAGTTTGTAAAATACTTCGTTCTAACATAGATTACTCTAACTTAATGGAACAATTGTATTCGATTTGTCATCATGAAAATAAAAAAATAATGAAAGAAAATCAAAAACAATTATTTATAATAATTTATAGACTCATAATGAATCAGTCTAGCGGCCCTCGTATACCGTTATTAATACATGTTGTAGGAGTTGAAAAGTTCATCGCATTATTAGATTTCTAACAAAACTAAAAGAAACGCAAGTACTAAGAGATATAAGTACTTGCGTTTCAAATTTTGCTACCGTGAATACATTTTCGGACATTCATCACCACGTGGTTCATAAAAACAATGGCTTTTAAATTGCCCTGCAAATGGCTGGTTATACCATTCAGGCGGACAAGCTCCAACTGGACGGAAATACCAAAGAGCCCATCGTGCTGGCCATCGCCATTCACCTTGTAAAACCTTTCTGGCAATTTCTTTTTCAGAATCA
Organism: Bacillus sp. CH140a_4T; assembly: GCF_008923725.1. Classification (GTDB taxonomy): domain Bacteria; phylum Bacillota; class Bacilli; order Bacillales; family Bacillaceae_G; genus Bacillus_A. The sequence goes on along the minus strand of NZ_WBPF01000021.1, from coordinate 39,305 downwards.
CGAGCGCGCTGATAAAAATATCCGTATTGAACTGCTTCAAATCCACCGGGACTTTGATATACTGCATCACGTACAGTTCGAAGTTGTTTAAAATCTAAGCAATCACAAAATACACGATTTACTACTACGCAGCCAACAAGTTGTTCACCTTGTCGTCCTTCACCTTCAGCCTCAGCACGAATTAAACGAGCTAGTAAATCAACATCGCTTTCGTTATATGGAATAAGGGGCATAGTGCTACCACCTTTCTTTACCTGTTATAGTAAAGAGTGTATGTATGAAAATAAGCTAGGTGCTTTTCTATATGTAAATTTATTAATTTTTAAAAGGAGCTTTTATAAAAAACGCTAATTAGTAATTGTAGACCAATATAAAAGGGGAGAGATAAAATGTATCGCATTCATAAAGAACATATCATTTACGCAATGTCACCAGATAATCAGCCTTGTATGGAAGTAGAAGAAGGGAGTCGTCTTGTATTTGAAACATATGATTGTTTTGAAAATCAAATTGACTCTGAAGATGTTGCGTTTCAAGAATTAGATTGGAACCGCATAAATCCAGCAACTGGACCAGTATATATTAAAGGTGCAGAACCTGGTGATATATTAGTTGTAATGATTGAAAAGATTAATATTGCAGAGCAAGGTGTTTTAACTACAGGAACGAATCTTGGCGTAATGGGTGAAGATCTAAACGAAAATACAGTGAAAATTGTCCCAATACATAATGAACATGTTTTGTTTTCAAATGAACTACAAATTCCGATTAATCTAATGATCGGTGTTATTGGTACTGCGCCGAAAGAAGAAAGCATTTCATGTGGCACACCGCATGATCACGGCGGGAATATGGATTGTAAAGAAATAAAAGAAGGGACAACGTTATTATTACCTGTAAATGTTCCTGGTGCTCTATTAGCATTAGGTGATTTACACGCAGCGATGGGTGATGGTGAAATTGGTGTTAGTGGAGTAGAGGTTGCTGGTGAGGTGACGGTAACTGTTCAGATTATAAAAGGAAAGAAATGGCCATTACCAATGGCTATCCAAAAAGAAAAAGTAATGACGATTGCTTCAGAGAAATTGTTAGATGATGCAGCGAATCGTGCTGTACGTAATATGGTGACATTTTTACATGAAGAATTAGAAATGTCTAAAGCTGATGCAACACTTTTATTATCAGCTGCCGGGGATTTAAAAGTATGCCAAGTTGTGGATCCGCTGAAGACTGCTCGGATGGAACTAGGTATGAATTATGTGGAGAAATTGGGATTTACTTTGAGTGAAGTTCATATTAAATAGGAAATAATAGAAGAAGGATGCTTTTGTATAAAAGTATCCTTTTTTGATTTACGGATTATATAAAAAAAGGTAGTATTTATTTTATATAATTAAATATAAGATTGTGGATCGAAAAAGGAGTTAATCAATGGTTAAAATTATGATTGTAGAAGATGATATGAAAATTGCAGAACTATTATCAACACATGTTGTGAAATACGGGTATGAAGGAATTATTGTATCGGATTTTCAAAATGTATTAGACATTTTTTTAGATGAACAACCAGAGTTAGTTTTATTAGATATTAATTTACCAAGTTTTGATGGGTATTATTGGTGTCGTCAAATTCGCGGAGTTTCTACATGTCCGATATTATTTATTTCGGCTCGTGAAGGCACAATGGATCAAGTTATGGCGCTAGAAAACGGTGGCGATGATTTTATTTCGAAGCCTTTCCATTACGAAGTGGTAATGGCTAAAATTCGTAGTCATTTAAGACGTGCTTATGGGGATTATGCACCGAAAATAGAAGAACGGATGATTGAGCAACAAGGTCTTTGTTTATATCCCGAAAGGCTTGTATTGAAGCTTAAGAATCAAGAAATTGATATAACGAGAAATGAAGCTATTTTATTAGAAATATTAATGAAGAATTATCCGCGTGTTGTGAGTAGAGAAGTGCTATTAAATAAATTATGGGATAGCGAATCCTATGTTGATGATAATACATTAAGTGTAAATACAACACGTGTGCGAAAAAAGTTAAAGACGTTACAGATTGAAGATGCAATTGAAACGATTCGTAGTGTCGGTTATAGATTACATATTACTTGGGATACTGGTATGGAAAAATGATAAGATTGTTTATTCGAGATCATATACCACTTATTTGTTTTACAGCAATCCAACTACTAGCCATATTTCTTGTATATTGGTTTGATGGGCATAACCATATTGCAACGGCATTATATGCAATGTTTTTAGGTGCATTTTTTATGGTGAGTTATTTAGTATTTCGTTACTTTACACATCGCTCTTTTTATGAACGATTAGCAAATCCGTTGCACTCTTTAGATGAGTCTGTTCAAAAATCAGATTTTGCAGTTTTATCTACTGCGCTTCAAGACTTGCTTGAGGTACAATATCGCCATTATCAAAATCAACTCCAGATACAAGAGAGAAAAAATAATGATCATTTAACTTTTATGAATCAATGGATACATCAAATGAAAACACCTTTATCTGTAATAGAATTAATTACACAGGATGAAGTCGATCCACGTTTTGAAAGTATAAATGAGGAAACAGATAGATTGAAAAAGGGGTTAGAGATGGCTCTGTATGTTGCACGTTTTGAAGCATTTACACAAGATTTTTATGTAAAGAAAGTACAGCTACATAAAATTGTGAATGATTCCGTGCATGAACATAAACGCTTCTTTATCCGAAACTTTGTATATCCAGAGCTTAAAATAGATAAGGACATTGCTGTAGAAAGTGATGCGAAATGGTTACAATTTTTAATTGGACAAATACTATCGAACGCGATTAAATATTCATCAGGTAGTAGAGAAAAGATTAAAGTGCAAGCTTGTAAGGAAGGTAAGACAGTCATACTTGAAATTGCTGATAATGGTGTAGGTATACCGAAGCAAGATTTACCAAGAGTGTTTAAGCCTTTCTTTACAGGAGAAAATGGTAGAGATTTTAAAGAATCAACTGGAATGGGGCTATATCTTGTATATGAAATTACGAAACAATTAGGACATAGTGTAGAAATTCATTCAGAAGTTGGTAAAGGTACCATTGTACGAATTATATTTTTTAATGTGTAAATAAGTGATCTGGGCTAAAGAACTTTGGAGATAAGTTTTTTAGCCTTATTTTATCCCGCTTTAATGGGCAGTAAGACCCCCACTTCAAAATTCAGCGAAAGCAAAGAAGTTAGGTGGGGGACGGGCTGCCCATAAAAGTACAATTGGTGAGGGCTAATAATTAGTGGGGGTAGTTGATAGCAATTATATGAAATGGTAAAAAGTCATCTTAGTATGTATAATGACACACTAATAAATACGATTGTTAAGTTAGAAGGATTTAGTATAAAGCTGATGAATAGTTTTTGTAAAAAAAGCCATCTCTTTGAAAGAGATAGCTTCATGAATCCATCCTATGAATAAGTGTATCAACATTAATAAGTATAATGTTTGAATTCGTGATATGTATTGTGGATTATAATAGAATTAGTCTTTTGTTTTTTTCATGATATTAAGCAAACAAACTTAATAATTTATATCCAATTAATCCTAAAATAGTGATAGGAACCATCATTAAGAAAGAAGAAATTCGAGTAGCATTAGAGCGTTCTAATACAAGAATCAAGATAATCCCGACTATCACTTCGGTATATCCAACAGGTAACATGTGACTATAGTCTTCAAAATTTAAAAGAATGTGAAGTCCATCCGTTACAAAAACGCCACTAATTAGTGCGCTCCCGAATTTATGAAGTGGATTTGTAGTATCTTTCCATAGAAAACCTGCAATTCCAAAGATAGTTCCTCCTATAAATGCACATACAATCCATACAGATATAAAATAAATAGAGTGAGCTACATTATTAATAACTATTGCATAACCATAATATCCTATTACCATACCGAGTAGTGCAAGGATACCAGAAAGTATAGCTGTACGCTTAGAATAACTAAAGCTAGCCACAAAAAAGGATGGAACTAACCAAACGCTTCCTAGATTAGCTAATGAATTCCAATTTCCTGGAAGTATACCTTGCCCCAATTTAGTTAGTATACCAACAATTATCCCTACTATAATCGGGGTGAGAAAAATCCTTAAAAACATATTTAACTTTGTGATTTTTAATGTTCTGTCCATAAATTCAATCCCTACATTAATATTTTCTGCAAACATATAATAGCTCATCAATCGGAAATAATCAATAAAAGTTTATCGAAAAACAATAAGTGATTATTGGATAACGAATAACATTTTGTTTTTATAATTAGGTGAATAAAATATCAAGAACTCGTTACTCAAGCAATTGGTAAATCAAATAATATATGCAAGTAATGAAATTGCCCAAAACATGTAATTCAACTTAGTGTAAATCTCTCGTATTTTGATGAAATGATTTATGATAAAAAAGAAACGAAAAGGGATTGATGTAGTTTCCTCCTGTTTTTATTTACAATTTATTAGAAGGAGGGCTTTTTTACTAGTTGTGAATGTTAGGGGGATTGTAATGGATATTCGAAAAATGAATTATTTCATAACGGTGGCAGAAGAATTAAATTTTAGCCGTGCGGCAGAGCGTCTCATGATGGCACAACCGCCTTTAAGCCAAGAGATTCGTAAATTAGAAGATGAATTAGGGGTTCAACTTTTTTACCGGACAAAGCGAATGGTTGAGCTTACCGATGCCGGGAAAATATTTTTAGAAGGTGCGCGACAAACGCTGCTTCAAGTAGATAGAACTATTAAAGAAACACAGCTTGCAGATGAAGGAAAGATAGGACATTTAATCATTGGTTTTGTCGATTCTACAGAAACAGTTATAGATATATTTAAAAAATTTCGAGAGCGTTTTCCTAAAATACAGCTCATATTACGCGAGATGACAACAGACCAGCAAATAAAAGCGCTTTATGAAAAACAAATTCATATTGGATTTATTCGCTCTGAGCAAAATAATGAAATATTATCTTCCGAAGTTTGTTCTGAGGAGCGCTTAAAATTGGTATTACATGAAGATCACCCTTTAGTTCCATTACCTAATATTTCTATTAAAGAACTAGTGGATGAACCATTCATTTTATTTCCTCGCCATTTTGGTACTAACTTTTATGATTTAATTATTAGTTACTTTTGGGGACATGGAGTAAGTTTAAATATTGTTCAAGAAGCAATTCAAATGCAAACGATTGTTAATTTAGTTGCATCAGGAATGGGGATTTCTGTCGTTCCATCATCGGTGGAAAGTTATAAAAAATCGGGAGTTATATATAAAGACATTCAGGAACATACACCGGAGATAAACTTATATGTTGGATGGAGACAAGATGAAAAGTCTGTCGTGCTCGAGAACTTCTTAGCAGTTGTTAGAGAGGTTTATACGACTTCACAATTTGAATTTGAAAAGTAAAGGCCCATCTTGATTGGATGGGCAGTAGTGATTTGGGAAAGGTACTATATTTATTGTTAACTCACTGTCGATTTAACCTGTTTTACTTGGATCATACTCAATGAAACCTTTAAGTACACTATCAATTTGATCCATAATTTCAGGTTGCAATGTAACACTAGAAGCAATAACGTTTTCTCTTATTTGTTCCGGAGTTGAAGCGCCAATAATCGCAGATGAAACAGCTGGATTTTGTAATACCCAAGCAACTGCGAGTTGAGGTAGGGTGAGATTATTGTCTTTTGCAATAGGATTAAGTTTTTGTATAGCGGTAAGTACATTATCACTCATCCAACGTTGTACTAGTTTGTTAAAAAACGGTTTTCCTGCATCTGAATTAGCACGTGATTGGGCAGGGATTGGTTTACCTGGTTGATATTTTCCAGTGAGAATACCTTGTGCGAGAGGAGACCACACAACTTGACCAAGTCCTTCACGTTGACATGTAGGTATTATATTTGTTTCGATTACTCGCCACAACATCGAATATTGAGGCTGGCTAGCAATAAGAGGAATGTTCAATTCTCGGGCAAGTGCTGCACCGCGTGTGATTTGCTCCGATGTCCATTCACTTACACCTAAATAAAGGACTTTACCTTGTCTTACAAGATCTGAGAAAGCTAACATCGTTTCTTCAAGAGGAGTTGCAGTATCGAATCGATGTGCATAATAGACATCAATGTAGTCTGTATGTAGCCGTTGTAACGATGCATTACAATTTTCTATAATATGTTTTCGTGATAATCCACGATCATTTTTTCCAGGTCCGGTCGGATGGCATACTTTTGTACAAAGTTCTATACTTTCTCGGCGTATTCCTTTCAAAGAACGACCAAGTACTTCCTCAGCGATAGTGTCCGAATAAACATCTGCAGTATCGAACGTTGTAATTCCAACATCTAATGCGGCTTTCACACATTCATTTGCAGTATCTTCATTTACTTTTCCACCATGGTTTATCCAGTTACCGTATGCAATCTTACTTACTGTTAATCCACTGTTTCCGAGTTTGCTAAATTCCATTGTAGAGTCCCTCCTTAAAAATGATAACTTTATTATAAGAACTGAAATGTAGTCTGTATAATATATAATTAACCTTAAATTTATATAAAAATTATATGGGAGGGGTGGTTAGAAGTTTCTTACTGGGGAAATCTAAAGCAAATAGTACAACAAATGTAATTTGTACTTGTTCAATTTGAAGTTAAGAAATGATAAATAGCCCTTGAAGAAAGCAAACTTTATAACAGCACGTATAATTGCATTTACTCATACAGTACTAGTATGGTACAATATGGTTACTAACGACGGAAAGGAATGATGGGTGGACGATGATTAACTAATCTTATTTTTAAATGTTGAAATTCAATAAATTTCAATTTCTAAAAAATAGGATTAGTCTGCCCAATTTCCATACAACGGTATTGCTATTTATGTTGCGCAATAGCATATTTGGGTATAAATATTTTAACGACTAATCCTGCCAAATTTATTTGGGAGGATTTTTTTATTCTCCCTTAATGAAAGGGATCGGTATTATGAAAGAACTATTAAAATTAAATGATGTTTATGTTGAAATAAAGGAAAATACTTTATTAGAGAAAATGAATGTGACAGTAAGACAAGGGGATGTTATCGGGTTAATTGGTAAAAACGGGGCTGGTAAATCAACGTTACTTCAATTAATAAATGGGAAAATTGAACCATCAAAAGGTACTGTTGAATGGATGCAAATGAATATGACAACAGCATATGTTGAACAAGAAAAAGAATCATTTTTTAGTAAGGATATAGTAGCAAAAGAAGCGGAACTCCTTGCAAAATGGGGCGTGCCAACGAACGATTTTCTAACTTTAAGTGGTGGTGAAAAGCTAAAAGTTCGATTAGCAAAAGGATTTTCTGAAAATCCTAATGTATTAATATTAGACGAACCGACAAATCATTTAGATGAGATGAGTACGGAATTTCTCATTAAACAAATAAAAAATATGAAGGGTACAGTTATCGTCGTATCGCATGACCGATACTTTTTAGATGTTGTCGCAAGTAGAATATGGTCAATTGAGGATAAGAAATTAATTGACCATAGCGGGAATTATACGACTTATATGAAAGCACGTGAGCATAAAAGAATGACGCAGCAGCGTGAATATGAAAAACAACAAAAGAAGATAGAACAAGTAGAAACTCATATAAAAAAATTAAGTTCATGGTCACAAAAGGCACATGCGCAGTCTACAAAACAAGAAGGTGTTAAAGAATTTTATCGTGTAAAGGCGAAGCGAATGGACGCGCAAGTTAAATCGAAACGAAAACGTCTTGAAAAAGAGCTAGAGAAAACGAAAGTAGAACGTGTGAAAGAAGAGTATTCAGTTGAATTTTCTATTCAAGCGAGTAAAAAAGTAGGAAAACGTTTCTTAGAAGTGAAACAATTACGGAAAGAATTTAATAATCGAACATTATTTGAAAATGTTAATTTTACAATCCAGCACGGTGAGAAGGTTGCGATGATTGGACCAAATGGCAGCGGGAAAACAACTTTACTGAAGATGATTATGGGAACAGAAACTGTTGAAGGAGAAGTATGGATTTCACCAGTAGCAAACATCGGTTATTTAACTCAAGAAGTATTTGATTTACCACTCGATAAAACACCAGAAGATTTATTTTATAAAGAAACATTTGAAGAAAGAGGAAAAGTCCAAAATTTAATGAAACATTTAGGTTTCCAAGCTTCTCAATGGAAAGAGCCGATTGAGTATATGAGTATGGGGGAACGAGTAAAATGTAAGCTCATGGCTTATATTTTAGATGAAAAAGATGTACTTATTTTAGATGAACCGACAAATCACCTTGATCTGCCGTCACGTGAACAGCTTGAAGACACATTAGCTGAGTATAACGGAACACTCGTTATCGTTTCTCACGATCGATATTTTCTGGAGAAAACAACTACCGCAAAACTCGTATTTGTAAACAATACGATACAAAAGCAGCTCGAAGAACCTACGAAAACTAGAGATGAAATTGAAGAGCTACGTTTAACGTTAGAAACAGAAAGACAAGAAGTATTAGGGAAATTAAGCTTTTTAACTTCTAAAGACAAAGAATATAAAGAACTAGATGAACGGTTTATGGAACTTACGAAGCAGATTAAGGCACTTTAACGTAAGTAAGGGGGCTTAATTTGGGAGAAGAGAGTTTGACTAAGTTATTTAAAATAGATTGCGGAGATATATCTACAAGAGTTTACGCTCAAAGATGCAGAAAGTATTTATAAAATATCCAATCAACCGGAGATAGAAAAGTTTTTACCGGACTGGAAATCAACGAAAGAACAAAGAGTTAATTGGGTTACAAATGATGAAATACCAGAAAACAAAGCGTTTCTTCATGCAGTTAGAACTACGACTAACATAGATGATCACATATTAAGACTAGGAATATTTAAGAAAACGACTAGTGAATTTGTTGGATGGTGCTGCACAAGTATGAAAGATGAGCTTCCCGCACCGAATAGAGAAATTATGTATGCTGTTTCAAGTGAATATCATAATAATGGATATGCAACGAAAGCAACAAAAGGCTTGATCGGCTATTTGTTTGAAAATACAAATGTGGATGTCCTTAACGCAATTGCATTAATTATTAACGTACCGTCAAATAAAGTTATTGAAAAATGCGGGTTTGCTTATTTGAGTCAACAGACGATAGAAAACCAAATTTATAATCATTATGTATTGAGTAAATCGGAATGGATAAAAAATAGTGCTCTTTAAAAGGAGCGAAAATGTAATGAAATCATTAAAAAGCTTAGAGCTAAAACTCTAAGCTTTTTTACATTGTGTGCTTTTCACCAAAAACAGATGTATCAAGTTGTACAAGCAAGAACCATTTTATAAACAATATATTCGAAAAGGGATTTAGGAAATTTTGTCGAATGTATTCATCTGTGAAAACACTAAATTTTCAATCGAATTATTCTGTAAATGAATTACTTTAAGCTTTAATAAAAGCATAAAGGGAAAAAAGAGTTTGTAACTAAAATTAACGGTAAAGCTTTAGTGGATTACATTTTTTAAAGTATGAAATAGTTTAAAAGAGGGGGGAGAAAGCGTATTATAATTTGGTTTCGTAACTTACCACAAATAAGTATGGATTTATCAGAATGGAATCCTTTTATACAGAATAATTGGCATAGGAACCATTATATGAAGTTTGTATATGTACTTCAAATCATTATTTTTCTAATACCGCATTATTTTAGGGCAAGTTTCACTGATCTTAATATATTTTATCTCATCATCATAGGCATTTTGGTCTTCATCATTCATGAATGTCTACATATTATTGTTATAAATAATAAAGGTGATATTAGCTTAACCCGTAGTGGAATATTTTTTTGGCTAAATACGAATGCAATTCTATCCAAAGCGAGATTTTGGATCTTTATGAGTTTACCCATTATTGTATTATCAGTTGTTCCGGCCATAATTTCATCTTTTGTATCAGGAAATATTAAATCAATCTTATTATTTGTATGTTGGATAAACGCAATGATTTCTGCTTCAGATATATACAATTCTTTGTTAATTGCGATTAAACCGAAGCACTCAATTTTTTGTAGAGGGTATTATAAAGTGAAAGAGAATTAAAATGGTGAGTCAAATACATTTCAATTAAAAAAGGCATAAGTTAAAAATATAACTTTGGGAAGGAAAAGACCGATAAAGTAATCGGTCTTTTCTTTTTCGTATAATAAAGATAGGATATTGTATTTCCTACCACTATACAATTATTATAAGATAGTTATGCGTTAATTTTAATTTGTAAATAGTGTTATTGTCAGTTTTTTTAGAAATCTTACAAGCGTGTAAGATAAATGAAAGATGAATCAATATGAGCTATAAGAGAATTCATTTACACTCTATTGTGAGAAGTGCAAATGAAGGGAGAATAGAAATGGAAATTTTACATGCGAAAAATATTAGTAAAGTATATAAAGGGAAAATACCTTTTAAAGCATTAGTAGATATTGATTTATCAATTCAAGAAGGTGAATTTATAGGAATCATGGGGCCATCCGGTAGCGGGAAAACTACGCTATTAAATATGGTATCTACTATTGATTCTCCGTCCTCAGGAGGAATTTTAATAAATGGTACAAATCCTTTCCAGTTATCATCAGAGGATTTAGCTTTGTTCCGCAGGAAACAATTAGGATTTGTTTTCCAATCATTTAATCTACTTAGCACACTTACAGTAAAGGAAAATATCGTATTGCCGATGACTTTAGATGGTGTTTCTGTGCCAGAAATGAACAAAAGAGTAGAAGAAATTGCAGAAAAGTTAAATATTACAGATATATTGAATAAAAGAACGTTTGAAATTTCAGGGGGACAAGCTCAAAGAACAGCAATTGCTCGTGCAATTGTTCATAAGCCGCAATTATTACTTGCCGATGAACCGACCGGGAATTTAGACTCTAAATCTTCAAATGATGTAATGGAGATGCTCGATACGCTTAATAAGGAAGAAAAGGCAACGATGATGTTAGTTACACATGATCCGTATGCAGCTAGTTTTTGCAGCCGAGTAATCTTCATTAAAGATGGTCAACTATATAACGAAATTTATCGTGGTGAAAGTCGGCAAACCTTTTATCAAAAGATTATGGATGTCCTGTCTTTGTTAGGAGGGAAAAGGCATGACTTTTCGTCAGTTCGCATTTAATAATATTTTTCGAAATAAGCGTACATATGCTGCCCATTTTTTAAGTAGTGCATTTTCGATTATGATTTTCTTTACATATGCACTTTTATTATTCCATCCTGATTTACAGGGGGAGTTGAAATCGACAAGTAAAACAATAAGTACATTTGGTACATTAGGATTTCAAGTATCCCAAGGTTTGATTTTTGTCTTTTCATTCTTTTTCATTCTATATTCAGTGAGCTCGTTTTTAAAAACGCGTAAGAAAGAATTTGGCATTTTAATGATGCAAGGTATGTCAATGAGACAGCTTAAGAAGTTATTGTTAATTGAAAATATGTTAATCGGACTTGGCTCGATTTGTATTGGGATACTCATCGGCCTCATATTTTCTAAACTAGTTTTATTAATCAGTGCCAGTGTATTAATGATTAGTAATGGCTTACCTTTTTATATACCAGTGCAGGCTGTATTATTAACAGTTTTCACGTTTCTTGTCTTATTTTTAATCGTTTCGTTAGTTACATTTAAAACGGTTAAAGTAACCGAACTTGTGGAACTTATTCAAGCTGGAGAAAAGCCAAAGCCTGAACCGAAAGCTTCAAAAATATTATCGTTACTTTCTTTAATTAGTATAGGGTATGGATATATTTCAGTATTTCGCTTTATTCAAAATCATAGTTTTATTATGCTCGGAATGGGTGTGCTCTTAGTAATTATAGGAACGTACTTTTTATATACACAATGTAGCGTTTATATATTGCATCTTGCGAAAAGGAGTGAATCTTTCTTTTTAAAGAGAACAAATATATTAACGTTTTCAGAATTAATTTACCGTATGAAAGATAATGCAACGATGTTTTTTATAGTGTCTATTATTTCAGCGGTTGCTTTTACAGCAATTGGCACTACAGCTGCTATTGGGAATAAAGAATTGGTAAGGATGACAAACCCATATACGTTTCTATATGTAGGACCTGAAAAAGACAAAATGGTGGATAAACATCTCTCGATTATAAAAAAACATCTTGCTGATGCGAATATTCCATATCGAACGGCTTCATCTTCTTATAAATATACAGAAAATAATGTATATGTAATGAAGTTAAGTGAATATAACGACCTTGCGAGAGCACTAGGATATCAACAAGAAATAATTGAAAAAGAAGATGAAATATTGCTAATCCCTGGAATGGTTTCACAAAAACAAGAATTTAAAAATGGTGATTATATAAAGAATATTGAAGTCATTGAAGGAGATTGGACAAAAACATTTCGTGTGAAAAAAGCAGTAGAAAATTTAGTTTTACCACATGATACTAGCGGTATTTTTATTGCAGTTCAAGATCGTGTATATGATGGTATTCCTTTTAAAATCAATCAAGATGATGAAGTTATTCAACATCGTACATACGGATTTGTTGTAGATGACTGGATAAAGACGAAAGAAATTTCAAATCAATTAAATAGTATATTCGATGAAGATGCAAGAGAAGGTAATTTCTATTTTCAAGCTTTGACTTTAAGTTTGTTAGAGGCAAAACAAACGAATGGATTATTACTTATGGCAAGTGTTTTAGTTGGAATCGTCTTCTTCACATTTGCCGCTAGTTTTATTTACTTCCGGTTATATACTGATTTGGATCGCGATCAACAACAATATAAAATGATCTCGAAAATGGGATTAAGTAAACGAGAGTTGAAAAAAGTTGTAACGAGACAGTTATTATTAATGTTCTTTTTACCGATTATCATTGCAGTAATACACACAGTGGTTGCTTATATGGCATTGCAACAATTAGTCGATTTTTCTATTTTAAATAGTTCTATTGTAATTTTAATTTCATTTATCTGTATACAAGTTTTATATTTCTATATAACTCGTTGGCGTTATTTACAAAAGCTTTATAAAACTATGGAACAGTAGGGAATATGAGCAAGTAAGACTGCATAAAAGCATGTAAAAACAATTTGAGTTATGAAAGGAACTGTGATGAAGAAAATATTATCTATTTTCATTTTAAGTATATTAATGTTAATAAGTTTAAGTGCATGCTCTAAAAATGAAAACAGATTTCCGGCTAACGGTGTATTAATCATTGGAGATGAAAATAATACTTTATCAATTATGAATCGTTATCAGGAAATTACGAAAGAAAATGAAGTGTTTTCTGTGAAGACAGGTACATTTGGAATAGGACAAGTAGTAATTTTAAATGAATCTACAGCGCAAGCGTTGATTAAAACAAAGGTTTTTCGTGAAAGAGAGAATGGATCCAAATTTAGACCTATAGATACGTTACCAAAGTTACCAAAAGAAGGATCGCTTTTGTTGGCACAAGAAGATGAAAAAAATTTAAAAAGTATTGAATTAGAAGGAAAGGAGATTGCTGTTAAATACGGTAGTGATGCTTGGATAGGTAACACTCGTAAATATCCAACGCAAGCGTATGTACTTGTAGCAAAAGATAGTGTGTATAAAGAATTAAAAGCAAATGAAACGAAAATGCATCTTCTTCACCTGAACAAGTCTTTAGGTGATGAAAAACCTAAAATGTCGACAGATAATACATTAATAAATGAAAAAGTAAAAGTAGAAAAGTTAATTAAAGATCATCAAGGGGAAGTATCATTTCAGTTTGTAACGATTGGAGAAAAATCTTAAAAAAGAGTTCGAGGTTGATAGAAACTTTATCAACCTCGAACTCTTTTTAGTTTAGGGCATTTAAATAACATAGTTTACATTACTTCATTTAATCGAGTATCGCTCGTTTCTTCAATCGCATTTGAATTTTGAACTGAATTATTTTGAGCTTCTTTTTCTTTACGAGCCTTTTGTAGCATTTCAAGTATGATCCATAAAGGAACACCTTTATCTTTTAACATTTTCCATAAATCTAATTCATTAAATTTATGCTCAGGTTGTTTCATATCTTTTTCAAATGAACGAATATCAAATTTGATTGGATCATTTGATTTTTTATCTTCAAGTTTAGTAGAAGAGATAGTATTGTGCTCAAGATTAGATGGAGTTATTTTAGTAGGTTGAGATAATGTATGAATATTTAATCCGATTTGCATGCCTTTTCCTCCTCCTAAAGTAATGAATTAGTTTTCTTATGATTTTTAAAGCTATTTAACTTGAGGAAACTAAATATAATTATAAATTCGAATAATAAGATTTGCAAGTTGTATTCTAAAAAGTAAATACTTACTTGATTTAATATTTATCAACATTTGTGTATGTTTTCTATATATACAATGTATATAAAATACTTTACATTATGTTTAAGTTAAGAACTCTTTTTTTATAGAAATATGTAAACGTTTTATTAAGGGGGAAAAAGAATGGGGAAGTTAATTTTAAAAATATGTTTTTTCGCATTAGTGACTGTTTTTTCGTTCACAGTAAAAACAACATATGCTGAAGAGAAGCAACAAAATAATTATCCTATCATACTAGTGAATGGATTTGCAGGGTGGGGTAGAGAGGAAATGTTAGGGGTTAAATATTGGGGTGGTGTTCATGATATACAAGAAGATTTAAAAAGAAGTGGATATACAGTACATACTGCTGCTGTTGGACCTGTTTCGAGTAACTGGGATCGTGCATGTGAATTATATGCGCAAATTAATGGTGGTACAGTAGACTACGGTGCCGCACATGCTGAGAAACATGGACATAATCGTTTTGGCAGAACTTATAGTGGTTTTGCATCGAATTGGAGTGAAACAAATAAAGTTCATTTAGTTGGGCATAGCATGGGTGGACAAACGATTAGAACATTAGTACAGCTATTAAAAGAAGGTAGTTTTGAAGAAAAAAATTATGTAAAAAATCATCCGAACACGAATATTTCACCACTATTTGAGGGCAAGAAATCATTTGTTCATAGTGTGACAACATTAGCAACTCCTCACAATGGTACGACACTTGCGGATGGTAGTCTTCTAGTACCGTTCGTTAAAGATTTGCTCATTACAGCTGCAAGTTTGGGAGGGAATAATAATTTATCGTTATATGATTTTAAATTGGATCAATGGGGTATAAAAAAGAATACTGGAGAGTCTTTTTTCCAATACACTGATCGTATTGGAAATAGTTCACTTTGGAAAGATACAAAAGATATAAGTCAATGGGATTTAAGTACAGATGGTGCAAAGGAGCTTAATAATTGGGTAAAGACGCAATCTGATGTGTATTACTTATCCTATAGTGGACATGCATCACAGGCGGCACCTATAACAGGTTTACATCTACCTCATATAACGATGAATAAAGTGTTAATGGGGAATGCATTTTTCTTAGGTTCTTATGCAAGATATGAAGAAAACCGTCCATTCATTGATACTTCTTGGTGGCAAAATGACGGTGTAGTAAATACAAATTCTATGATCGCGCCTTCTTCTAATACTGATGTAAATAATAATGAGATTTTACAGATTGGAAAATGGAATCATATAGAAACGAAAGCAAATTGGGACCATCTCGATATGGTAGGACTTAGTGTTTCAGACATGTTAGGTTTTTCTAGCATTCAAGAGTTTTATAGAACAATTGCAGAAAAGTTATCAAGATTACCAAAATAGATAATAATAAAGCGCTCTCGATGGAATTCGAGGGCGCTTTATATTATATTGAAAGAGGGATTTGGTAGAAAAATATGGGGGGATATTATGAAAATTCAAGTTGTATTATCAGGATATGGAACAGTTGGCAGAGAGTTTGTAAAATTATTAAACGAAAAATATTCATATATATATGAAACATATGGGATTCAATTAATTGTAAGTGGCGTGTTAGGTAGAAATGTTGCAATTCATAATGAGGATGGCTTATCTATTCATCACTTATTAAGGTATGGTGGCGGTAGCTCTGCTATTGAAGAATATATTGAACATTATCCGAAGGAACGAGCAACAGATAACATAAGTGGTACTGTACTGGTGGAATCGACTGTTACAAATCTTAAAGATGGAAATCCAGGAAAGCAATATATAAAACAAGCGATTGAGAAACATATGGATATAGTAGCAATTTCAAAAGGTGCGCTCGTTACAAACTGGAGAGAAATAAATGAAGCAGCAAAAATCGCAAATGTACGAATTCGATATAGTGGTGCAACTGCTGCGGCATTACCGACACTAGATATTGGGCAATTTAGTTTAGCTGGATGCCATATCGAAAAAATAGAAGGAATATTAAACGGGACTACAAATTATATTCTCTCGAAAATGAATGAGGAAGATATTACGTTTGAAGAAGCACTGAAAGAGGCGCAAAGTAAAGGAATTGCTGAGACGAACCCAATATTAGATGTAAGTGGTTCTGATAGTGCGTGTAAATTGTTACTTTTAACAAACAGTTTAATGGGAACAGAGAATGCGCTTTCAGATATACATATAAAAGGAATCGAACATGTTACACTACAACAAATTCGAAATGCTAAGGAACATAATAAATATATTAAATTAATAGCTTCTGCATATAAGGATCAGTTTGGAAATGTGGCTCTTCATGTGGAACCGCGCGAAATAGATAAAGATCATCCGCTGGCAAAAGTAAATAGGACAGAAAAAGGGATTACGTTCTTTACAGATACGATGGGGCAAGTTACTACAATTGGTGGTGCTTCTAATCCACGCGGAGCCGCAGCAGCAGCTTTAAAAGATATAATTAACTTATATCGTAAAGATTTGTCACGTATTAACGGGTAGTAAAACTCCTGAGTGGTGAGAGTTAATAATAAATGTGCGGCATGAATCTCCCATTGATTAAAGCTGCACCCTATAAGACCGTACCGCCCTTTATAAAAAATACATATGTAGTGGACCTTTTGAGAATGTAATAAATATGCAAAAATGAATGCAGGGGGTAAGGAATTGTTTAAAGATTTTAAAGTTGTGAAAGAGCGTCCTGTTTATATACAATTGAAAGATTATGTAAAAAAGATGATTATGAAAGGGCATTTGCTCGGGGATCAAAAAATCCCTTCAACAAGGGAACTAAGTGAATTACTAAGTGTGAGCAGAAATACTGTTCTTGCTGCTTATGCGGATTTAGAACAAGAAGGACTCATTTATGCAGTTAAAGGAAAAGGGAATTTTGTTGCGAAGGTTGATATTTCAAACACTTCGTCTGTTGAAATAGATTGGAAAAATAAACTTAATACCGTTACCTTATTAGCGGATGAATTAGATTTAATGAAACATGGTGTTCGCTGGGAAAAAGGAATGATTGTTTTTAACAGCATTGCTCCGGACGAAAAGCTATTTGATGTGGAAAATTTCAAAAGAGCTTTTCTTACTCGAATGTCCATTGAAGGGGATGTCGTATTAAATTACGGCTACGCAAAAGGTTATAGACCGTTAATGAACTATCTACTTCACTATATGGAAATGAAAGGTGTAGATATTTCAAATAAAGATATATTAATTACAAATGGATTTACAGAAGGATTAGACATTGTACTATCCTCGTTATCGAAGAAATCAGGGCGAGTTATTTGTGAGAATCCGACACATCATGCTGCTTTGAAGCTGTTTCGCTTACATGGACTTGAAGTTCATGGAATGAATATGAATGAAGATGGTATTGATACGAGCGAAGTTGAAAAAAGCTTGCGTGAAAAAGAGTTTGATTTTGCATATTTAATTCCTTCTTATCATAACCCAACCGGTATTGTTACGAGTTCAGAGAAAAGAACAGAACTGATGAGCTTATTTTCAAAATATAAAATTCCTATTATAGAAGATGGATTTAATGAAGAACTACGTTATTCTGGTTCACATTTAGCGCCATTATTAACTTTTGCTGGCGCTGGTAATAATGTGATTTATATTAGTAGCTTTTCGAAAGTACTTTTCCCTGGTTTACGTGTAGGATGGATCATCGGAGATAAAGAGCTAATCCATCATTTAGAAAGTGTAAAAAGAGCAAGAACAATACACACATCAACACTAGATCAAGCGGTTTTATTTCAATATTTACATGAAGGATATTTTGAAAAATATTTAAAAAAGGCAAGGTCTGTTTATAAGAAAAAATATGAGTTAGCTGTTGGGGCGTGTAACGAGTACATTCCGTTTCAAAGAATGACCGGTGATGGTGGACTTCATTTATTTATAGAGTTAGAAGAAAAAATTCATGCCCGCACACTTTTACAAAAGTGTTATGAGCAAGGGGTTACATTTTCTCCTGGAGATGTTTTTTTCTCTGATGGAGGAGGAGCAAACACGTTTCGATTAGGATTTTCCCGTCTGAAAGAAGAAGAAATAGTTCGGGGAATCAAAATAATCGGTGATACAATAAAAAATGAAATTTGGAGTTGAGGAAATGAGAATTGGCGTTATTATGGGAGGAGTATCCTCTGAAAAACAAGTATCAATTATGACTGGAAACGAAATGATTGCAAATTTAGATAAAAATAAATATGAAATCGTACCAATTACATTAAATGAAAAAATGGATTTAATCGAAAAAGCGAAAGACATTGATTTTGCGCTACTTGCATTACACGGAAAATACGGAGAAGATGGGACAGTTCAAGGGACGCTTGAAAGTTTAGGTATTCCTTATAGTGGCAGCAATATGTTATCTAGCGGTATATGTATGGACAAAAATATTTCGAAAAAGATTTTACGTTATGAAGGAATAGAAACACCAGATTGGATTGAACTTACAAAAATGGAGGATCTTAATGTTGATGAATTAGATAAGTTAGGATTTCCGTTAGTAGTAAAACCAAACTCTGGTGGTTCAAGTGTTGGAGTAAAGATTGTCTACAATAAAGACGAATTAATTTCAATGCTGGAAACTGTGTTCGAATGGGATTCTGAAGTAGTAATAGAGAAATATATAAAAGGTGACGAGATTACATGTTCCATTTTTGATGGGAAACAGTTACCTATCATTTCAATTCGGCATGCGGCTGAGTTCTTTGATTACAATGCGAAATATGATGATGCTAGTACGATTGAAGAAGTTATCGAACTTCCAGCTGAACTGAAGGAACGTGTAAACAAAGCGTCACTGGCTTGCTATAAAGCATTGAAATGCAGCGTTTATGCAAGGGTTGATATGATGGTGAAGGACGGTATTCCATATGTAATGGAGATTAATACATTACCAGGGATGACACAAGCAAGTTTACTACCAAAAAGTGCAGATGCAGCTGGTATTCATTATAGTAAATTATTAGATATGATTATTGAAACTTCATTGAGAGTAAGAAAAGAAGAAGGATTTTAAGCACTGGTATCATGAATACTTTTGACAGTAACATGAAGTATGATATGATGAATACAATACGAAAATTAAATATTTATCCACTAGGGGGGCCTATTATAGGCTGAGATCAAATGGAAATTTGAGACTCTTAGTACCTGATCTGGTTAATGCCAGCGTAGGGAAGTGGGAAAGACATTGCTATTTCATGAATAAACACTGTCAATTTCACTTTCTTTACGTCTGTAAAGAAAGTTTTTTTATTTTAAAGCTTTAATAACTGTGGATAAATACTTCTATTAAATAAATTACTTGGAGGGATTTACATGACTTTTTCACAATCATTACGTAAAGAAGTAGATTCAATTTGGGAAGCTAGTTTTCATCATCCTTTTGTAAAAAAACTTGGTGAAGGAACGTTAGATTTAGCTAGTTTTCGCTATTACGTCCTTCAAGATTCATATTATTTGAGTCATTTCGCTAGAGTACAAACGTTAGGAGCTGCAAAAGCACTGGAATTAGAAACGACAGCTCGTATGGCACACCATGCTCAAAATACATATGAAGCAGAATTATCTTTACATGAGAATTTTGCGAAGAAACTAGGGATTACACAAGAAGAAAAAGATAATTTTACTCCTGCTCCAACTGCATACGCATATACTTCACATATGTATCGTGCTGCGTATGAAGGACATTTAGGTGATATCATTGCAGCTATTTTACCTTGCTATTGGTTATATTATGAAATTGGTGAGCGTTTAAAAGAGTGTCAACCAGAAGAGCCAATTTATAATGAATGGATTTCTGCTTATGGATCTGATTGGTTCCGTACATTAGTTGAAGAGCAAATTACACGATTAGATACTATCGCTGAACAAGTGACAGAATCTGACCGTAAGCGAATGAAACAGCATTTTATTATTAGTAGTCAATATGAATATTCATTTTGGGAAATGGCTTATACTTTAGAGCAGTGGCCAGTGAATACAGAAGTAAAAGATGTAATTGGATAATACCTATGTATATGATTTTACAAAAGAAGTATCACAAAAAGACGCATCATTCTAAGTGCGTCTTTTTTCAATTTATAAAATGAGCCCATGGAAAGAATAACCTAAAAATAGGTTTATGAACAAGGAGTATCATCTACTGATAGGTCATATTTTGTAGGTGTACGTATTGAACTTTGTTTATAGTGCTATTTCTACTTAGATTTAACGAACAGAAATATAGGAAAGAATTGAAAAGGTTGAAATGTATAAACGGAGGTCATGAAAATGAATAAGTTTCAACAAGAACTACAAGCGTTAAGCCTTAATGATTGTTAGGAGTGATTCATATAGCACAATTTAATTTGTGTTACATAGCAAGAAAAATAATCAAAATCAGATCTAGGATCCTGGGAAAAGTTCAAATCAAACCAAGACGGATCGTTTATATCGAAAGGACTTTGTAATCTAGTTAATAAAGTACTAGTTCCTACTAATTGAATGTTAGTCTTTAAATGAATTAATGGTTCGATATAGTTGCCAGGTCCAATAGAGATTGCATAACGTTTAGTTATATTTAAAGGATCCGGAAATGGTGCACATTCAGAACCATCAGCAGTAGCGTCATCACCAGCTTTGTTTACATAGACGATTTGGGTGAAAGTTGGTAGGGGTTCTATATATCCAGGTCCAGTAGGCAGTGTGAATGGTGGAATAGCTGGTAAAGTAGGTCCGAGTAAATCAGGATTTATTAAAGCGGAAGATAATAACTCGTCCATACTAATTTCACCTCTAAAAAATTTGTGTTTCTAATAATAAATGCGGAAATAAAGAAAAGTGAAATGGACAAGTGAAAAATTAGACAACGGAATTTTCATAAAAGCATTATTTAATTGAAAAGAGCACCAACAGAGAGTGTGGTGCTCTTGGACCAAGAACTATGTTTTGTATTTTTTAAAGTCTATATAAGTATATGGACTTTGTAAATAAATAGTGAATTTATTTTTACTAAAATCCTTATTTAAATGAAGAAGCCCTAGGATTAGGGGTCTAGGGCTTCAAGTCATGGTATATCTCACACGACATTATAAAAAGAAAAGAACGTACTGAAGATAACATGTGAATGTTTTATAAATGTATCAAAAAAGTGAACGAAAACGCAATTCTAATACGAAATGAGGGGTTCTTCTCGTAATTTAATCTATTAATTGCACTCGTGGTAATATTCATCACATGAATCGTTATTATCGTTACAGCAGATGCAAAATGTTTTTCGGATCAAAATATCAATAAAATCAAGGATTTCAGTATTATTAGTGAGGGTAAGACTTTGGAAATCTTCTACTTGAAATACTCTTGTTTCACCTGGGACAAGGATGGCGATAATTGGTGTCGGGGACCTTCTTGTTCGAATAGTTACTTCAATTGAGCTGACATCACTGGGAACAGATATTTGAATTAATGTTTTATTGTGGTTATTGGTAAAATCTTCGAAAACTCTTCTTGAAGCGGCTGGAGGTACGATAATAGTTAAAGGTGAATTTTCAGTTGGAGTGGTATTTAAACCAGCTATGGTATGAGTTTCGATATAGCAGTTATTTTTTTGGCGGTGAGAATATGATGGTTCATTATAATACTTTTTACAATAATCATTTTGATTATTGCAACAGATACAAAATGTTTTTTGAATGAATATACCAATATTGCTATTGATATTAGTATTATTTGTGAGAGTGAGGCTATGGAAATCTTCTACTTGGAATACCCTGGTTTCACCTGCAACTATTGTTACATTAATCGGCAGACGAGAACTTCTTGTTCGGATAGTTACTTCAATTGGTTGGGAAGTACCGGGAATGCGAAGATCAAGTAATGTTTTATTGTGGTTATTGGTGAAATCTTCAAAAGCAGTTCTTGTAGTGTTAGCTGGTACGTTGAAATTTAAAGCTGTATTCGAACCAGTTATTGTATGGGTTTCGATAAAACAGTTATCTTTTTGATGGTGAGTGTACAATTGTTTTTTATAA
The DNA here is from genome assembly GCF_008923725.1 of Bacillus sp. CH140a_4T. Classification (GTDB taxonomy): domain Bacteria; phylum Bacillota; class Bacilli; order Bacillales; family Bacillaceae_G; genus Bacillus_A. The sequence goes on along the minus strand of NZ_WBPF01000021.1, from coordinate 16,865 downwards.
TACTTTTTACCATCTTTATAAAAATAATCAGCCATACTTATGTTGCTCTCCTTTCTTTGAGATATCTATATATTTTATTAAAAAAAGAATAGATTGCTTGTACAAAATAATAAAATCCGCTCTCGTAATTAATTAAAAACGTTATTTGATATGTAAATGTAAGAGCACTTGGGAAAGTGCTCTGTAAAGACTATCCATTCTAAAAACAAAAGAATATAAAATGTTTTATGAAGTTTTTTTGATTTTGTGTATATTCTTTGTACAAAAATTTCATTAGAAACTGAAAACTAGATGCCATAATAGCATCTAGTTTTAAAGGAATACTTGTACTAGTTTAATTTGATAATGTTTAATTCCAAAGCATTTATTCCATTATCGCATGTACGAATGTCTGTGTCGCCTACAAAGCTATTATTAATAAGTTGAAGTGTTGAATTGGCTGGGATGGATAAAATAGTGTCCCCAATGAGTTGAGTGCAATCTACATCCTCTGAATCTTGTATTAAAAGACCGAAAGTAGCTTTGAAATTTGGAATCAGACTGTTATTTAATAGTATAGAAATGGTAGGCGAATAAGGGAATGAAAGGGCTACAGTCAAGTTAATCGAGGAAATGAAAGAAATTCGATAATCCCCAGCTTGTGTGATATTAATTGTGGTTGGATTTAACAGAGAAATTCCCCCTACCATAGGGTCAGCCTGATTAAAAGAAAAAGGGGATTCGAAAGGGACTGTAATGAATTCCGTTTGCCAAAAAGTTCCGTAAGCTACTGAGAGTGATCCAGTTGGCCCGGTTGGTCCGGTTGGTCCAGTTGGCCCAGTTGACCCAGTCGGCCCAGTCGGTCCAGTTGGCCCAGTCGGTCCAGTCGGCCCAGTCGGCCCAGTCGGTCCAGTCGGTCCAGTTGGCCCAGTCGGTCCAGTCGGCCCAGTCGGCCCAGTTGACCCAGTTGGCCCAGTTGGCCCAGTCGGAAGTGTGAATGGTGGAACAGGTGGTAAAGTCGGTCCAATTAAATTAGGGTTTATTGCAGCAGAAGATAAAAAGTTGTCCAATATATTTTCACCTCTGAAGAGTTAGTATTACTAATATTAAATGTAGGAGGAGAACAAAATGAAATGGACAAGCGCTTGTATTTATATAATCTAACAAAATAGTTAATTTATAAAAAGCAGTTAGCGAAAGCTAACTGCTCCACTCCCAACTGGAGTTCTAGTTATGTATTTTAGATGAAGGTAGTACCTACTAAGATTAAGGCTCCTAGCAAAATTAGAGAATCAACTAAAATCAAGAACTGGTTTTTCTGTGGCTTTTTCAATTCTTTTATTAAGCTGAAAACTGCACTTAATCCGAAACAAATGTATAACAAAATCATTATCGTTCCTGACATAATTAACACTCCTAATATGTGGATACTTTAATTATATAACGAAAAATAAATACATGTAAGTTTTTAATAAAACCCTTATTTGAACAGGAAATGACAGTTGAAATATTAAGGTCGTATCAGCTATCACTAAAATAGATGTTAATTTTTATTATTAGGTTTTTAAGTTGGCATTATTTCTTTTATTTCTAGAGGAAATTGTACCAAAGATTACCCCGGACATTGCTCCGATTACAGTCATAAAAATTGCACTCCATGCTGCAAATGACATAATTACACCTCCTAATAATAAATTATTGTAAACATCTAAAGCTATTGTTTCTTAGCCTTTTTAATAGAAATGATGATTGCAACAACTATTAAGAAAATAAGAGGAGACCAAGAAAAGAAAGACATTTAGTATTCTCCTTTCAATATTAATTTTAAATATTTTATAAATTATTACATGTTTATAAATCTAACATACACAATATGTAATATTGCATATTGAATTGTAGAATGTGAAGAATTGAAGAAGATAGTTGAACCAAAACGCTATTTGAGTAGAAAGGAGGGATAGGATGGTCCTTTTATATGATTCTAAAACAAACATATTATCTGAAACTATTTATGAATATTTAGTTGAATTAACAGGAATGATGAAAGGTTCTCTTATGAGTGCGCGGAGCAAAGGGAAGAGGATTAGGAGTATTGGTTGCTATCTTGCTAAAGATGATTTGACGGTGCAGCAGAGGCGAGAATGGTATGAAAAGGAAAAGTATCATAATGAAACTTGGAAAACGATTAAAGGGCCTGATGATGCATTTCTCATTTCTAATTACGGCAGGTTCAAGCGAATAGGTAAGAAGAAAATGTGGTTCCTTCTCCCGATACTTAAAAAGAAGAGCGGATACTTAGAAATTAAGGTGAAATACAAAGGCGTGTACAAGAATTATATAATAGCGCAATTAGTAGCCGCCCACTTTCTTGGAGCTCCCAAACAAGGGGAGTCAGTTAGATATAAGAACGGAATAAAGACAGATACATTTGTTGGAAATCTTGAATACATTTCAAAAGAAAAACTAGTAAAATTAACAGGTTTTAGATCTCGTAGCAAACCAGTTGTTCAGCTGGATATGAAAACAAAAGAAATTATCGGGGAATTTAGGTCAGCAAGAGAAGTTGGAAGGAAAAGTTATCTTTCTTATCAAGCAGTACTGGATAACTGTAATCATAAATCACGGACAAGCGGTGGATATATCTTCATGTTTGCCGAGGAATACGAACAATACGCTTAATTAAGGAGAGTGATGATGAAAAAAGATATTAAGAAATTAATTGAGTTAATATGGTCTGACGCTACAGATGATGAGGTTGTAAATGAAGTAGTTTCATTCTTACAAAGTGAGGATGTTAACATTGGTTATAAGGTGGACTTGTTAGCAACATTAGCTGAAAGAGCTAATCATAATTATTACGTAGATAAGATGCGTGAGTTTGATGAACGGAATAGTCAATAAAAATTTCATTTTGTCATAAATAAAAAGGTAGCTGTTTCCGCAACCACCTTTTTATAAAACAGAGCACCCTTTTCAGAAATAAAATATGAATGGTTTTTGAAAAGGTTATAGGAGATACTCCTGTTTTTATAGCCTAAGTGACGAGATTAATTTATAAGAAAGGAATGATTACATTATATGAAAACTTGTCTCTAAAGTTCATAAATAAAAGAACAGCTAGCAAAAGCTAACTGCTCAATACAAGGAGATACAGAGAAAACTAAATGGATTTTGGTATACAGCCTATCAACATTATGGACATAATATTGATTTTTATTCGAAGGATTTCATGTTTTATAAATCAGATTATGATAGTCGATATTCTCCATATTGACCAGAAAAGAACCAAGAATTCTAGGGAAATTCCAAGTGTTCTTTTCCTAGTTTTTTGAAATTCTTTTACTAAATAGCCAACAGCACAAATTGCTAGAAGAATGAAAAGAATAAGTTCTAGTGTAACTGGCATTTGATCTACTCCTAATCAATTGATTGATTTAATATATAACGATTATAAGATATTTTTGCGGTTAATGGTGAAAAATTAAACAAAACTATCTCTATATGTAAAAAGGCCCTGTTGTCACCAACAGGACCTTCCCTAAAATGGCAAAGAGTAACTCTTACCTTACTCTTTGCCATATACTACAAGATTGTTAAAGGAAATCCAAGGCTCTTTATATTGAGAAATAAAGAAGAATCATTATAAAGAATTTTATCTTTTTTCATAAATAAAAGAGCAGCTAGCAAAAACTAACTGCTCAGATGGTTCTCCAACAGGGGGAAAGGAGAAAGGTTAGGGACTTCATTAAATGAGTTCTGGCCATCGCCTATCTATATTATTGACGGAATATTGAGTTTTATTCAGACGATTAGGTTAAATGTTTGACAATATAGTCTTTTATTAGTAAAAAAGCTGCAAGGAGAAACATTACGTCAATTGAGAACCAAAACATATCTTTTTGAGGTTTCCTAAACTCTGATATTATGGAAAACATTAAAAATAAGGCAACGGCTATTACAATACAAAGTTTAATTAAATCAGACATTTATAATACTCCTAACATTGAATCTTTTTTATTATATAGCTATTTCCAATGTTGTGGGATTTAAAAAGTGTTTTATGAGAATTCAAACAAAATAATCCTTTTAATATAAGTGGTATGTAACTTGAAGTTACAGTATAAACAGAATTGGAAGGGAACGATGAATAGAGTAATTTAATAGAACAGTTAACAAATAATTATTATAAAGTGAAAGCAAGCAGAGTATAGTCCGGCTAGAAAATTAGAGGACACCAATTCATTAAAGCAGCAATTAAAGCTGTTTTAGGAATAGGTGTCCTTTTTATTTTGAAAAGGGAGATAAGGAAATGAAGGTGTTAAAGGATCAGTTACGTGAATGGAAAAAGCAATCGAATCAAGCGAAAAAGAAAACTAAGAAAAAACGAAAAGAAAAGTTAAGCACTTGTGACATTGAAGGTTTAATGGGAATTCATGGACCACGTTATGAACTTAGACGTGGAGCATTAAGACAAAAGTAATTTAAAAATAAAGAGGAGTGGTCTTACATGACTAAACAATTATCTTTCTTACAAAAAATCGATAGAGCAGCAAAACAGAAAAAATTAGAAGGTGTTCTCGAAAGTGTACGTTTATATAGGCAGTTTGGATTAGATGAAATAGGCACACATACGTTGAGAAAGACGTACGGGTATCATATGTACATGCAAACGAAAAACATAGCATAACTCATGGAGATATTCAACCATTCGTCAGAGAAGGCCACCAACGAATACAGTGAGTTTATTACCATTACAGAAATAAATAATGGTCTCCCTTATCTTGTGGACAACGATGCATTCCAAAGATGGAGTGAGAAGGGGCAGCATAAATTTGGATTCTATAGTCCGGAGACAGAAGACCAAGATATGAATCCAAAGCGTTTAATGACTCTTATGAATACAGAGTTAAAAAAACGTGTAAATGCGTCTGTCTTTTATGAAGTTGAAGCGCAATCAATTGGTCGTGTGTTCGTATACAGGTATCATCCAAGTTAAGTCACCTGTTACTCAGAATGGATGGGGGTCTGTTCAAGGTAATTTCATGAGCCCTTCACTACGAGAATATAAGTCTAATATTCGTGATGTATCATTTTCCTCCTTAGAAAAAATCAGGAACGTACGAGTGAGACAATTTAACTATAAGAACGTGGTAAACGAGCTTTACAAAATGAGAGAAGCGAAAGATTCTAATAACCCACCATTGATAAAATATACTACGGGGCAATTGTAGATGAATCTGATGAGGTGTTTATCGATGAAAGTGGTAAAGGAGTTCACTTATACTCATATGCGTCACTTATACTCATATGCGTCACTTACAATCAAAGCTTTGCAGGAACTTGAAGAAAATCAAAATGCGAAAATAGAAGAAATGGAAAGTAAGCATAATAAAGAAATTACATTAATGAACAACAAGATAGCAACATTAGAAGAGTTAGTTCAAAAATTAATAGATGAGAAATCAGAGCAGCTGTAAGCTGTTTTTATTTTGCACAAAATACGGATTTTGTATGGAATTTCCCGCGATGAATTCACCATGAATAAGGTTGTCTCATATCATGTAAAGATTGCTTTATTAAGATTACAAAAGGATGTGAACGTATTGGAAGATGTTTATGTAAAAATTGACAATTTAAAAGCAGAGCAAAAAGAAATTATGCGAGATATTCGTAATTTAGAAACTCGCACAACAATTAATGAGAAAGACATAGCAACAATTAATAAGCAATTAGAAAAGATTAGCATGAATACAACTTGGATTTTGCGAATTATTATTAGCGCAATCACTATGTCAGTTTTGGGTTTAATATTAAAAGGGATGATTTAAAATATAAAAGTAAAAGTACTTATATAGAGAGACAAGCGTCTCTCTTTTTTATTATAAATAAGGAGTGAAAAGATGGATCGTATCGATGTATTACTGAAAGTATTTATAGTTTTATAAGGTGGGATTCAAAGGCATCGCCAAAAAGGTGGTGCTTATTTATCTCCAACGCCATTCTATTTCATTTGAACCAAAGTAGACGGCAGGTATTCCAATTCCCTCTAATTGATTATTTTTAAATACAAACCAATTGTTTTCATCCAATAGGATTGGATTTACATCATCTAAAGGTGGATTATTTTCATCTACCATTTTGTTAAGAAACTCTTTGAAATCCGAAATGTTATTAGTGAAATTAATATTTCCATACATCCAAAAACCATCACCATTTGCATTTGAAATGTTTCCTAAATGTATATCTTTAAAGTATAGTTTCATAGCAAATATCCCTCTCACTTCTTAATGTTAAAATATTTACTAGGAATTTCTCCTTTAATAAGGTATTCAGTATCCCTTTCCCAATTTAAATTATGAGATAAAAAGAAAAAATATAAATTGGGAAATTTTAGATTAGTATAATAATATTTATGGGAAATAAAATCTACCTTATTGTAAATAAAACGAATGTATATGTGAAGTGAAAAATAACGCCATTCTATGGACGGATTTTCTAATGTATACTTATTAATTTGATGAATGTTTAAAAGAGTGTCAGCCAGAAGAGACAATTTATAATGAATGGATTTCTGCTTACGGATCTGATTGGTTCCGTACATTAGTTGAAGAGCAACTTACACGGTTAGATACAATAGCTGAAAAAGTGACAGAGTCTGACCGTAAGCGAATGAAACAGCATTTTATTATTAGTAGTCAATATGAATATTGATTTTGGGAAATGGTTTATACGTTAGAACAGTGGCCAGTGAATACAGAAGTAAAAAATGTAATAGGATAAAGAGTAGAGGTATTGCTATACATAGGTATGGTCAATACCTCTTTTTATACTCTTTTGTAAAATTATTGTAAATTCCAAATGCAATACGTAATATATATTGTATAATTCGAATGTAATATATTTATGATGTAAAAGGAGGGATATGTATGATAATTACTTTTAACTTTTATAAGAGTCGTTTCATTCATATGTTATTCAGATAAGCAGTCTTTGCTTTTCTTTTAAATAATTAGATTAAGTGATAATTTTTCTAGCTTTTTGTGATCAAGAAAAATGAAGAGAGGAAGTAATCATTTTATGGAAAAATTAAAGTTGTTAACATTTGAAAATATAGTAGAACCTCTTTTAAACGAAAGCGTATCATTTATATATTTTCCTATTGAATGGCTTGATATTGTAGAGATACATTATAAGACATTTCTATTAACGAGTAAGTTGAAACGATTGAATGAAAGGTTATATGATATGTTTTCTGATATATTATTTATTCAGCATAATCCATATGTATTAAATGAAAATACGCCGTGGATTGTATGTAAAGAACCTATTAGAAAAGAACAACTTGATTATATTTTCCAAAGTTGGTATGAAATTATTCATGATTGGAAACCTAATAAATTAATAGAATCGCCAAAATATGAATGGCATTACGATTTAATTTCTAATTTAACAGTATTACATGATAATGAAATATATTCTAAGTGGGTGCCCGCTTTAATTTCACATATGTTTTGTGAACGTCCTTTACAATTAGAAAACATACACGAAGAAAATATATATTTTTCTCCTCTTAGATCACAAAATATTTGTGAGGCTATGTCAGAGCCTATTAAAGACAAAAAAACACAAGATTATTTCGCCTATGTATATCGGTTTGAATGTATAACGCGCGGAGGCGAGAATATTCCATTATTAAATGTTTCAATAGGAGTTCGGAGATTTTATCAAGAATATAAGATGATAGGTTAAACAAACCTTGATATAACAACGTTTGTTTGACCTATTTTTATGAATTGCAAACATTTTGCAAACATAAGTTATCCAAAGATGCTTTTACCAAAGTTTTTAACGGCTTCTTCTTGCATGTTCGGTAAAACATGAGAATAAACACTCAATGTCATTGAAATGTCTGTATGACCTAATCTTTCACTGATAATTTTAGGATTAACTCCTTGCTTTAATAGTATAGTTGCATGTGTATGTCTTAGATCATGGAATTTAATTTCTTTTACGCCTGCGTTGTGTATCGCTCTAATAAAATTTTTTCTGAAATTTGCTTTTTTTATAATCATTCCAAACTCATTACAATTAATTAAATCAAAATCTTGATAAGCAGAACCAAGCTTTAATTTCTCTTGATTAATTAAAACCTTATGCTTTTTTAAGGATTCTATAGTTTCTTTAGGTACAGGAATGGTGCGTTTTGACGAATTTGTTTTTGCTGTTTTTTTGACTTTATTGTCATGGCCAGATGTTTGGTTTATTGTAACGGTATGTTTTTCAAAATCAACGTCCTGCCATCGTAAGCCTAGAACTTCACCCATACGCATACCTGTAGTTATTGCAAGAAGATACCCAATGTGATATCGTGATTCTTGTGAATGCAAAAGAAACTTTTTTACTTCTTCCTCTGTCCAAGTTTGGATAGAGGTTCTTTCTTTTTTAGGTATCTCAGCAAAATCAGCTGGATTTCGAGAAATAATATTTTGTTTTACAGCGAGATTTAAAGCGCTCTTTAAAATTCTATGCATAAGCAGAACAGAATTGTTTGCAATACCTTTATCTATCGCGGTTTTATAGCACTTTTGAATGTGCATAACATTTAATTTATGAAGTGCGATTATTCCAATACTAGGTATAACATGTTGGTTGATAAATGCCCTATAGCCGACAAAGGTACTCCTTTCTATACTCATACTTTTAATTTCTAACCAGTGATTTAGGTAGTCTTCTAAGGTAACTTTAGACGGCTCTATAAAAGTCCCTTCATTCAACTCTGTAATCTTCTTCGCAACATCAGCCTGTGCTTCTTTTTTTGTCTTATATCCAGAAAACCATTTCTGTCTTCTTTTTCCTGTCTCTGGATCAGGTCCGATATCAATAACAATACAATACTTATTTCCTCTTTTTCGAATATGTCCTTTCACTTAAAACACTCCTTCATTTGTTTTGAATCATGTTGTATAAGTCTAGTTGTAATTTTGCTGCTATGAAAATTACATGTTTGGACATATCAGCGATGGATATATTTTACCATATTTAGATTGTTATTAAGGAATAAAAAAAGAGCCATAGGGGCTTTTTCTTTGCTGTATTCATGGAAATAAAATTAAAAGCGTTTGATAAATAGCTGCCTGAATAACTAATTGATTAACAGGTGATTGTATAGTACTAAAGTCAAGCTGATTAATGAGGGGGGAAGAGATATTATTGTTTTACAATATAAAAGAATACTTTTTTATATTAATTATTAAACTTTCTCAATAATTTTCAGATTGGCACATAACTAAAATTCTTAATTTTTGTGATATTATGAAAATAACTAAAAAACGGACATAAAAAAGACCCATGACTGTGTAAGTAGTGCTGCAACACCCTTATACTGTCTCCCTAACCACAGTAGGGAAAACACCTGTCATAAGTCTTCGTACATCAGTATAACACACAACTTAGATATAATGACACGTTTCTCTGTAAATGTAAAATACTAGGGGTGACGTGTCTTTTGTCCAAAAGGAGGACAAAAATTGTGCAAGTTTTATTGGATTTTAATGATATGCAAGAAAGTCTAAAATCATCCGGTTATACAAATAGGAAGTTAGCGACGCGTTTTAAAGTAACACACACTACTGTGAATAGTTATTTTAATAAAAAGGGTAAATTTGATTTTATGCACTTTGTAGATGCACTTAGGTTATATAAGCCTAAAGATATTAAGTTCAGAAGAAACTGCATCAAAGAGTGCATACCAACACTTTCACACAAAAATTTAAAATTGGCATTAGAAGTGTTAGACATGTTTGGAGAATATGAACTTCAAGATATGATTATTCAACAGATATATAAATTTAAGGGCCATCAAACAGAAAAGAAAAAGGGTATTTCGAAAACATTAAGAATAAACTTAAGCTTGGTTCCTTTATACCAAACATTGCGAGAGAGAAGTGAAAATAAGATTACGGCTAAGGTGTTTTTTGAGCAAGTTGATAAAATGAGGAAAAATCAAAAATACACTGATAATGAACTTGTTATAATATCAATTCTAAACACAATATATTCTTTTTTTGATTTAGGTAATTACAAGATGGTTAATGAATATATTCAACAATTACTACCCGATATTACAAAAATTAAATGTCACACTTTAAGAGATTCATTTTTATTAAGAATAAAAGAAATGGAGATTTTTGTGAACCTTCATGAAAATAAGTTAGAAGAATCTCGTCAATTATGTTTTGACATAATAAACGATGAGACAAATTGTTATGTCAGTACTAAGGCAGTAGCGTATTGTAAAATTGGAGAAAGTTATGTTTTCTCTGATTATCAGAAAGCTAAAGAGTATATGGAAAAATCACTAAAAGTTATTGGTAATCCAGCTAATAAGAAACTAGAAATAAGGAGAGAAAAAGTACTTAATACACTTTTATTTTTAAGAATACACCATAAGAAAGATTTACATACTATTAATTTTGAAGATTTAGATGAAGCTGAGAGAGCTTTTTTATATGTAAGGTTAGGTGAGAATGAAAAAGCGATTAAAATTTTACAGAATTTAAAAAATAACAACGGATATCTTAGTAGTTTTCAATTGTACTATATGGGGCTCGCGGTTGGAGGGAAAGAAGGGAAAAAATACTTAGAATTATCTATTGAAAGTTTTTCTAAATCAGGTGATTTCTTCTATATGTTTCTACCAAAAGAAGCATTGGAATGCTATAATTAAACTATACATAAAAGGTGGTGAAACACTTGAAAAATAAGCTTGTAAAAGTAGTGTTATCTATTATGGCTGTATCTTGTCTTTCTATTACAGCTTTTCAAGTGACAGAAAAAGATAAAATACAAAGCGCTAAAGAGAAAAAAACAACTTTATACATGATTGATCCAGGTCCTGGAGGCGGATAATTATATAAATGCAAGAAATGACACTATCTAATAGATAGTGTCATTTCTGCTTTAAAGGCAATGGAAACATTTTAATTGTAACGACAAAAACTTTCCACTTTTAGAAAGTCCACGTATAAATAACAGGATGCAAGGGGGAACTAGTGGTGACAAAAGAAGAAATTGTAATGCTATTCTTAAATACAGTAAAGGAATTCGCTCCTGAAAAATTAGAGGAATATATTGAGGAGATTAAAAAAAATAGCCGATCCTAATTCGAGAGGCTATTTTTCCATTTTCTTATGATGCTTATTCAGAGCTTGAGCGATAGCTAACATCTGGTCTAATGCCATATCTTCTTTATCTTTTGGAAGAGGTTCTAACCATGCCATAATCTCTTTAAATTTCTCGTATTTATTCTCATCCTGGTTTGCTTCGTTATTTTCTCCATATAAGTAATTCACAGGAACAGCAAATCTTTTCGCTATTTTTTCTATTGTCTCACGACTTGGGAAGGCTTTTCCATTTTCGAATTTTGAAACGGTACCTTTAGTGAGATCTACTTCTTTACCAAATTGTTCTTGGTTCATTTTATGTTCTAAACGAATTTGTTTTATTCTATCTTTCATATCCATAAAAAACTCCCCTTATTAAGATTTTTCGGTAATCCTAAATCCTATTAAGTTTATTATAAAGTTTCCTGACAAGAAACGTAAAGAGCAAAAAAGTTTCCTGTTCTGAAATTTTTTATAAAAAACACTTGAAGTTTCATACAATGAAACATATAATAGACTTGTAAGCATCAGAAGGGAGTGATCAGATGCAAACCGATACGCCTAAAACAGAACTTCAAAAAGCATTTGAAGAATCTGGACTTAAATATCATGAACTAGCTAAAAGGGTAGGGATATCGAAGTCATACTGCTATAAAATAATTAACTGGAATTTAAGGGTTTACTATGATGTAGCAGTTAATATATCTAAAGTATTGGGAAAAGAAACAACTATATTATTTAAGGAACAAGAAAAAAATTTTAAACAATAAGTTTCATACAATGAAACTTATTTAAAAGGAGTGAAAGAAAATGGGTTTAGAACAATTTATAAAAGAATCTATCCGTGAAATTGTAAGAGAGGAAATTAGATCAGCAATAGCTGACTTACAACAACAATCACAACCAAATAAGGTTATGCGAGTAAAAGAAGCGGCAGCTTACCTCAACATTGCTGTTTGTAGAATGTACGAATTAGCAAATCACCCTAGGTTCCCAGTAATAAGAGAAGGGCGTAAACTTCTTTTCTTGCAAAAGGATTTAGAAGATTGGCTTGAAGCACAAAAGGAGGTGAACTAGTGGAAGATACAATATCATTAGCTATATTTGGATTGTCAATCACAGGTGGTTCATGGCTACTTTATATCACTTATGAGCCAATAAGAAAATGGGCTTGGAGTGATGTAGAACAAAATAAAAAGACCCATGGCAGTGGGTCTTTTAGAAAAAACAAATTTTTATAAGTATACCACGGAAAGTAGGGAAATAGTACATGAATTTAATTGAATATCAGGTGCTATTACCTAATAAATTTTGGGACTTAGCAAAAAGCAAAGATGAGTTGAAGCAAATAATTGAGCAGTATTTCGAAAATGGTTATTCGCATTATGAAATTCAACGAATCATCAAAAGTGGACAAGCATATGTTGCAGTTTGTACGAGGAGGTAAACAGGTGGCAACATTTCGAGTAAATAAAAGTAAAAATTACACAACCATTAATAACACAGGTCTTCGAGATGAACGTTTAAGTTGGAAAGCAAAAGGGATATTGGCTTACATTTTATCGTTACCAGATGATTGGGTGTTTTACATGGAGGAAATATCTACTCATGCAAAAGATGGCATTGATAGTTTAAGGGTAGGAATGAAAGAACTGAAAAAATACGGTTACGTTAGAAGATTTCCTGTGAAAAACGAAAAGGGAAAGATAACTAACTGGGAGACGATTATTTATGAAGTTCCACAAGTGGTTTTTCCACATATGGAAAATCCACATATGGAAAAACCACAAGTGGAAGTTCCATTTGTGGAAAATCCAACACTACTAAGTACTAAAGAACTAAGTACTAATAAACAAAATACTAATAAACAAAGTAGTAGTAGCATCTTCTCTTTCTACGAAAATACTTTCGGTATTTTAAATTCATTCATAGCCGAAAGTATTGCTCATTGGGTAAACGATACAAGCGAAGAACTTGTACAGGCAGCTATGGAACGTGCTTTGAAACAGCAGAAGAAATGGAATTATGCTGAGGGCATTTTAAAACAGTGGGTTAACAAAAACATTCGTACTTTAGCTGATGTGAATGTAGCAGAAATAGAGTTTAAAAACAAAGGTAAAAAAGGAGCGAATAGAAATGGCAACACCAATGAAAAAACTGGCGGAATCCCTGGAATCGAAGGTGACTTACCATTCTGATCAATGTATGAATCACTCTTATGAAATAGGTGGACAAAAAATCATTAAGCCAGTTCAAATGATTGAGTACAAAGGACAAGTTGTTTGCCCTAGATGTGTAGTTGAACAAAACAACAAAGTCTTGGAAGAACAGGCTAATGCTCACTATAAAAAGATTAATCGCTTGCAGAAATTCAACATGCTGGAAAAGGCAAGTGTTATTACAAATAAGAAAATTCCTCATTCAAGATTATCTGATTACAGAATAGAGTGTGATGAAACGATTAGTCATAAGAAAGCTGTAGAAGAAACTTTGGAGGATTTAAAAAACGGAGAAATTAGAAAAGTTGTATTTACAGGAAATCAAGGGACGGCAAAGAGTTTTCTGGCATACAGCATGCTTCATGAATTAAATCAATATTTCTGGGATATCAGTCAGGGAGAAGAAAATTATCATCTTATGAGAAGTTGCTTATACGTTGAATTAGAAGCGATAACAAGAATGATTATGGATTCTTTCGATGATAAGAGCAGTAAATATACACTTCAATATTTCGTTCAATTAATTGGACAAGCTGATTTTGTAGTATTAGATGATCTTGGGGCAGAAAGTGGTTCAACAGATTCAAATAGACAAGCTTCCGATTTCATACAACGTCTGTTATATGCGGTCTCAAATGCTAGACAGGGAATGAGTACATTTACAACAACAAACTTTACGGGAAAACAACTTTTTAATAAATACGATGCTAAAACGGTTAGTCGTTTATTAGGTGATTCAAAGGTATTGAAATTTACGACAGCTGACCAAAGACTTGCTAATTTAGGTTTTTAATAAGGAGGAATAAGCATGTGTGTATTATGCCGTAATACAGGAATTATTCGTAAAGAAACTTATCCAGGTGTAATTGAAACGAACGGTTGTAATTGCGAAGTAGCAAGGCAACAGCAAGCAGAAAATGATAAGCGTTGGCAAGCATGGTTAATAAAATTCGAATCAATGAAACAAGAGTTACAACGTAATAAACAACAAAAAGTTAGTTAACAAGGGGGAGAAAGCTATGAAAAATACAGGTGTTGCAAGAAAAGTGGACGAGCTAGGGCGTGTAGTAATTCCGATAGAGTTACGCAGAACTTTGGGGATTGCTGAAGGAACAGCACTAGACTTTCATGTTGATGGGGAAAACGTCATTTTAAGCAAACAAGAAAAGTCATGCTTTGTAACAGGTGAAGTTTCCGAATCAAACATGGAATTATTGGGCGGTCGAATGTTTTTGAGTAAGGTGGGAGCAATTGAGTTACTTGATGTTCTTGAAAAGAATGTGAAGGCACATGTCTAAGCAACTAAATATTTTCGATGTAGAGCCAGCAGCTTATAAGTTCGATGTAATGAAAGCAAATATTAAGAAAGGAACTGGGCGCAATACATACGCTGATGTACGCGTCCAAGTTCCAAGGAATGCAAAGAGCACGGATGAGTTACCACGCACTACTAAACAAGATGATCGTTATGACATCTTTGAACAATATGTAATGGCGATTTGGAGGTTTCAACGAGCTGTAGATAAGTTTTTCAATTGGGATACAGCTGAGGAATTGTGTAAGGCAGCAAGAGATAAAAAAGAAACTATTCCAGTGCGGATTTATTTAGGAAGTGGTTTTAAACCTGATGTTGTCGAGTACATGAGGTAGTAAAAAGGGAGATGGACATATGAAAAAAATAGAAATTGATGTTACCAGCAACAAACTTTATATAGTCAAGGATGGGAATGTTACGGCAGTTAATCCACCAATCAGTGGATTCGGTGAGCAAGTCGCGGTTTGGGTAAACGGTAAAGTTGATCGTGTGGATACTAAGTTTACTGAAAAGATAAAATAATCATTTTTAGAAGGTGGGTTCGCTTATGAGTGTAGCAAGAAATCACGAAGCGATGAAGGAATCGCGTTTAAAAATATACATCGCTTTAGAAGAAGCTAACTTCATTTGGGATGAAAGAGATGTAATTCGTTTTCGTGAAATGTGGAATCAAGGTATGAGTTTACCAGAGATGGCAGAAGCGCTAAGGAGACACCATGCTGAGGTTGCGCTCCTTGTAATAGATCAGGCTGATAAGTATTTAATTAAAAATCGTCCGATAGGGTTAGGGATTTGCTAAATAGGAAGGGGAAAACAAGATGAACGTTATGGAAAATGGTGTATTGGAAGCAACTAAATTAATTAGTGAAGCAAAAAAAGGTGAACAGGTTATAAATGAAGCTACGGTTTTGCAGATTGCAAGCATTTTATCAATCGGTGAATTAAACGATTATCAAGAGGCAACATTACGTACTTGGAATAACAAAACTGATTTTGGAGGACGTGTTTCAAACGCGGCTTTAGGACTTACAGGTGAAGCAGGTGAAGTTGCTGATATTGTTAAAAAAGCAATTTATCATGGACATGGCTTCCAACCATCGCATTGTCCAGGAGAAGAGGACGGAAACACTTATAAATTAGCCTTAGAGCTTGGGGACATTATGTATTATGTATCGATTATGGCGCACGAATTAGGATATACGTTACAAGATGTTGCTGAAATGAATATTGCAAAATTAGCTAAAAGATATCCGGATGGATTTAGTCGAGAAGCAAGTCAAGCGCGTGTCGATGTAAAGTAAGATCAAATTTGAATTTTATTATAAAAAAAGAATAGAAGTCTCTTTAAAAATTTAAGAGACTTCTACAAGTTTATCTTTGGTCACTGATTACAGCACTACTGTTGTTAGTGGATAAATTTGTTAGTGGATCATATGGAGGCCCTGAAATAGTTCCAACTAATAATGCTATATCAACGGCATTAACTGGACTCCCCCATGAATTCCCGGAAAATTGAAATACAGATTGGTCAACAACAAACCCTCTTGTATTGTAAACAACATTATCAATAATATATCCATTAGTATTTGGATTTAGATAAGCAGGTTGGCGTAGAGAGTAAAAGATGTTATTTCGAGCTAATAGATTAGTCATATTACCAATTTGAGTGACAAATCCCCGGTTTACGACCCAACCTGTAGAGGGGCCAGCTTGTGGTGGACCGAAGATAACATTATTAATGATATTATGATTAGTTCCACCAATTTGAATAAATTCAACAGCGTATGGATTATCACTTGTTATTGTTAGCCCATCAATAGTAATTCCATTTCCAGTAACAATAAAAGGGATAACGGCTGCTTGTAAGTTGATTAATGTACCTGGATAGCCTTTTAGGGTAATTCCAGTTTTATTAATTGCTATTGTTACAGAAAGTGGATATGTTCCTGCTAATACATGCACTATTCCTGTTGGTGATACTGCTGTTATACCTTGTTGGATAGTGCCAAATGGATTTGCTTGTGTTCCATCCCCACCAACGGCTCCGGACTGAACGAATACTTCAAATGGATTTGGTTGCATTATACCGGTAGGTCCAGTAGCGCCGGTAGGTCCAGTGTCACCAGTGGGTCCAGTATTCCCGGTAGGTCCAGTGTCACCAGTGGGCCCAGTATTCCCGGTAGGTCCAGT
>NZ_WBPF01000003.1 GCF_008923725.1 Bacillus sp. CH140a_4T | reverse complement strand
CGTCATGGCGGAGAAAGGAATGAGAAGGTAATGGCATTTCACATATTCATTCAAGCGCCCTTGAGACAGGGTAAAACGTTGCTTATGTCATTACTTGCGCATTATTGGAAGATGAAAGTTGAAGAAATGGGCGGAGAGATACAATTGTTTTCAAATTATCAATTGTTAGATTCGAAACCTATGGATCATTACACAGATTGGTACGAGGTAGCCGAAGCCCAGGGAAGTATTTGTTGTTGGGACGAGGCTCACATGGCTTTCAGTAACCGTAAATGGTCGAAACATGGGCAAAGTATCGCCACTGAAGTAATGATTTATACAGGGAAGATGAGAAGCGTTCAGATGTATTGTTCACCTAATATTTCTAACGTTGATAGTCGTATTAGACAGATCGTAGAAGTGTTAGTTGATGTAAGGAAAACGCCGAAAGGATTCCACATTAGATTTACGGATTACCAGGAAGGAACATTACTCAACAAGGCGTTCTTGCCAATGAGTCGGGCAAAGAAAATATTTGATTTAGAATTGTACGATACGCACCAAATGGTTAAGGGATTCCCTCTACCATCGACAGAGAAAGCAAGTGATGAATTTTTTGAGAAACTTGAAATGATACACGATAGAGCAAGGGGTAAAGAAAAACGTAAAAAGAAAGAGACAACTACAATCGCTTTGGAAAAAGTGTTTGATAAAGAAAAAATGACGATCTAAGGGAGAAAAAATTATATGAATACATACTCATTGATTCCACCAACAAAATATGGAGATAAAGACCCACAAAGTCTTTTGTATCTTAATCCAAGCATACCAGCGCAAAAGTTAGCGAAGATGTACAACAAATATATTTTCTTTAAACAATTGCAACTGGCGGAAGATATGGCGGGTAAAATGGGTTACATTCTACTACCTTATGATTGTATGCATTGGGAAAGAAGACAACAGTTCAGCGATGATAGGAAAATTAAAGTGGGACGCAATTCTTTCTTTATGATGTCGATTAATGAATTAACAAGAACGGAGCAAAGAAAGTTACAGGCTTATATTGAATCATTACACGAATAGGGGGATTTTCCATGATCGTAATTGGTGTTCTTTTAATGTTGGTGTTTAGTGTAGGTATGGTCGGAATTGATATAGCTGAAAAAAGAGCGGTGAAAGGGTGATTCTTTGTTAAAGGAGATTTTTAAGAGTGCAGGACTTCACACATTGGCTTTTTTAACGATTATGGGTATTGTAGCTATCTTTTTAGAATTTAACGTGTAGGGGAGGTTCTAGGGGTGTTTTATGGATTATTTTTATATTTTGTTATTGGGTATGTCCTAGCTTTTAGTTTCCCTAAAATAGCATTTCAGGTACAAAAGAGATTTTCGGAAGGGAAGTCATGAAAATGCTCTTTATTGGAATGGCAGTTGTTATTGTTTTAACTTTTGAAATCTATGATTCAATCGTTATTCTAGCAAGGAAGATAAAGAAATGTTAACGATTTGGGATTACTTGAATCTAGTAAATGCAATTGAAATTATAGCGATGAATACGATCATAGTTTTTATTGCTTTATCTTTCTATAAGAATCGAAAAGTTAAAAAGAAGTACCAGGAATATTTAGAGCGAGATAATGAAGAAGAAGAGTTTGTTTTATGAAAGAGGCTAAAGAATGGATATTGAATGGGATTTTCCAAGAGTTATTTTGCTTGCTATTTGTGTTTTGTATGTTGCAATACAGTTTATGAAAATCGGAAGAAGGCGAAAAGATGAATAGTTTAACAGTCTATTTAACGGTATTTCATGATATTTTGTTGTTTATTGGTAGGTTTGCTCCTCTCTTATGTATTCTTGTTGTCTTGTTTTATGCCGGTAGACTGTTAGAAAGAAAAGATAAATAGTTTAAAAAAGTATACTTTTACGAAAAGAGAACAGAATATCATTTTTGCGTTCGCAAAAGTGTGTACATTAAGTTATGAACGTTCGTAACTTATTACAGACTTTTACGAACGCTATTGTTATAATAAAAACATGTTCCGCTATCGCTACACGTCTAAAGGGATTCTAGGGATGGCATTTTATCAATTGCAAAGGTGGGGACAAAATGAATATTGGGTACATAAGAGTTTCAGCAAAAGACCAAAATATCGAACGACAATTAAAGAAAATGAAAGATTTACAAATAGAAGACCGATTCATTTTCATAGACAAAGAAAGCGGGAAGCACTTTGACCGTCCTAATTATCAATCTATGAAGAAAATAATCCGAGAAGGGGATTTGTTACACATAGATTCCTTAGACCGTCTAGGGCGAAATTATGACGGTATCATAGCGGAATGGAAGTATATAACTAGAGAACTAAAAGCCGACATTGTAGTTTTAGACAACGAGACGTTATTTGACAGTAGAAAATTCAAAGATATGGGGGACATGGGAAAGTTAATGGAAGACCAGTTTTTATCATTACTTTCATATGTAGCCGAGCAAGAAAGAAATAAAATCAAACAACGACAAGCTGAAGGAATTGCAGCAGCTAAAAGCAGAGGTATTAATTTCGGACGTCCAGTAGTGAAACTAGAAACCTTATCTAAAGAGCAAAAAAAGATTTTGAAAGATAATTATGATCGGTGGAAAAGCGAAGAAATCAAAGGTGTAGAATTCAGTCAAATGCTAAATCTCAAAAAAACATCATTCTACAAAATCCTGAAGGAATATGAAAATACACTCTCAAAATAGCGAGGATTGTTTGTCCTTGCTATTTCATAGGGAAGCGCATAATAACGTGGTAAAAAAAGAAACGAATCATAGGGAAGATATAAAAAATAAAATTAAGAAATCCCTTTAAATATCCTCTTAGAGACCCTAATACCAAATGTTTTCACTTAATTACCCTAAATTAACCTTAAGGTTCATATTGACCCATAAACGAATCTATGTTAAATTTAATTTACAGGAAATTATGACAGGAGGAGATAAAAATTGACAACACAAGATATTTTTAAAGTGCAAGACACAACATCAAACGAAAAATTGATATTACTTTACTTATATCAAGAAGGATGTGCGAAACAACATAAAAGAATAACAATTGAGGATATAATCGAACACTGTAATTTATCTCGCTCTAGTGTTAAAAGGGCATTTAAAGGACTCGAAGAAAAAGGGCTCACAGATATATTCTATCAAAGAGGGAAAAATCAAGCTAAGCACATTAAAATCACTTTCAAAGATAAAGAAGTGTAATGAAATGCAAAAAAGCGATCTAATAAAAAGTAAACTTCCTATTATAAATTTCTTAGAAAGCTATTGCGGGGTAAATGTTAGAAAACGAGGAAAGAATTATATGTGTAAGTGTCCATTTCATGCCGATAATAAAGATAGCATGATTGTAAACGTATCAGATAACAACTGTTATTGTTTTGCAGGATGCGGGAACAGAAGACCGATAGACCAATTTTCGGGGTTGATGCTATTACATGGATGGACACACAAACAAGCAGAATCTTTTCTTTTAAAAGAATTAAAACTAGATATAAATCTAAACCATAAAAACATGCAAAAAGAAGTTGCTAAACAAAAAGCAATACATAAAAAAATGAAACAAATGAAAGATTTAGAGAACGCCCTTTTACAAGCATTACTTAATAGAGAAAAAGAATTCAAACAACTTTTACAACTGTTTGATTTCACAACTGAAGCAGAAATGTTTCATGAAATTTATCACAAACTACCAATTTTAGAATACGAGATTGACATCTTACTATCAGATGATAATCAAGGTAAATACGAAGTTATGAAATATTACTTAGGAGGAATAAAACATTATGAAGAGCAATTCAAATAACACAAAAAAAGAAGATGTTTTAACTACTAACGACCTACCACAGAAGTTAGAGAAAACATCTCCAAAAATCAATTTAATTGTTAATAACACTAATACTATTCTACCAAAAAACGAGAACGATATCAAAGGCGATATTTTACCATATGGCTATAAATACAACAAAAAAAAGAACGTATTACAAAGAGAAACTAAAGAAGGAGAATGGAAAATTTTCTTCCGTTCGCATCTAAGTGTCAAAAGTATTTATATAAACTCAGAAACAAACAAAACAAATTATGAATTAGCATGGATAGATCATAGAGGAAAAGAACGTACTACAATACAAAGCGCTAATGTATGTAGCAATTCTAGAAAAATAGTCGAATTAGCCGACTTAGGATTACAAATAACCAGTAGTAATTCAAAAGAAGTTGTTGAATACATAGACGAATATAAGCATCATGCAGGAAATGAAATAGACGTTAAATACTTTATTGAACGATTAGGTTATCATAAAAAATCATTTGTAATGCCACATGAAACAATTAATAAAAAAGATTTAATATTCATGCCTAACAGTGAAGGGGACAAGCAATATACAGAAGGATTTTCAAAAAACGGTACACTAGAAGAATGGAAAAAAAATATTTTTGACAGAGTGAAAAAATATCCATACGCTATGATGTTCCTAATGAGTAGCTTTGCTTCGGTATTATTAGAAAAATTCAATGTAAAACCATTTATTGTAGAAATCAGCGGTAATACATCTTTAGGTAAAACTATTTCTATGGAAGTTGCATCAACAGTATGGGGAGACCCTAAAACTTTAATAGAAAAATGGAATACTACAATGACAGCTGTAGGACGACGTGCAGGACTGTTACGAAATTTACCTTTATTCCTAGACGATACAAAAAACGGAGTA
Source organism: Bacillus sp. CH140a_4T (assembly GCF_008923725.1). Lineage (GTDB taxonomy): Bacteria > Bacillota > Bacilli > Bacillales > Bacillaceae_G > Bacillus_A. Next base: position 9,434 of record NZ_WBPF01000003.1, on the reverse strand, counting down.
GAAAAAATGATTCATTCTATCGTTTATCAATTTACACAAGGAGTAGAAAAAACTCGTGGTAATTTAACAGGCACTCAAACGGCTCAAACATGGTCTAATATTATGCTTTCAACTGGTGAAAAGAAAATTACTGAATTCGGACATAACGCAGGGGTTGCAGGTCGTGTTTTAACAATCAATAAAGCTCCATTTGGTCGTAACAACAGCGAATTAGTAGACTTATTAGAATTTGATATGTGTGAATATTATGGAACAGCAGGAATAGCATTCTTAGAATGGCTTATGAGTGAAGAAATAGCAATTTGGAAAGAGCGATACAAATTACTTATTGAAGAGTATTCAAAAATGGCAAACGGTAATAACGTTATTAAACGATTATCCAAAAACATGGCATTAATCCATATCACATCTCTTATGGTAAATGAAGCATTACAAGTTGATTTCGAAGATTCTTTATTATATGACCTTTGGAAAGAAATGATTGAAACAAATAAAGAAATAGACAAACCACGTCAAGCAATGGAAGACTTATACGAACAGTGTCTGATGAACAAAACTCAATTTGTTTATGGTCCTGAATGTCTTGAGATTAAAGGAGCATGGGGAGATTGGGAATATAATAATAGTAAATGTAACAGAATAGCCATGTATCCAAGTAAAGTAAAAGAATTACTAGAAAACATGGGTTATGATGCAAATACAATAATAAATGAATGGAATACTAAAGGTTGGTTAAAAGCAAGCGAAAAAAGAACAACAATAGCAGTTCGATTAATCCTTGGAGGAGTAAAAAAAATGATTGTTATTGATACCGATATAATTAAACAATTCATCTAAAAGAAGGTTTGTAACCTTCTTTTTTTATTTGTAACCATATCTGTAACCGCAATGTAACCATCTAAAACCCAGTTATACCAAGGGTGTAACCGATGTAACCGCATTTTTTAAAAACATACGTATATAAATAAAAAAACATCTTATAAAAAGATATCATTTGTATATATACTATATTTCTTTATAAATGGTTACAAACTCTATAAATACTTATATATCAACGTTTATCAATGGTTACAAAGTGGTTACATAGTGGTTACAGGTGGTTACAGGTGGTTACAAGATACTTTCACTACGTTCAAGGTCTAAAGGGTATTAGAGGGGCAAGACCTAAGAATCCCTTTAGACGTGTAGCGATAGCGGAACATTATTATTCTGTTTATCTGTCTTTAGTAAACTTAACGAAACAGAAAGTAATATGATTGTGTCAGGGTTGTGATAATCTGGTGATTGTATTATGATTTCGTTTTGCTATTAAGAACATGTTATTGTGATAATGTCGTGATTTGTCGAACGAATCATAATCATTTGACATTGTTATTATGGTATAATATATTGTATAATCCTAATTTTTAGATGTCGGGAGGAATAGGGTATGAAGGCGAGTGAAATTGTAGAGCAATTGGAACAAGGGAAGAAAATGAAAGAATTGGAGGAAGAGTTAAATTTAAATAGTTCTACAATCAGAAGAAGGCTGAAAAGAGAAGGCTATGTTCATGATAAGGATAATGGGCGTTGGCAGTTTGGAGAGTGTACTGAAATGAGTGAAAAAAAGGGTATTAAAACAGTGAGTAAAGAAGAATTTACAAAAGAAGAAATTGTGTTTCTAAAGAAATTTGTAAAAATGCAAATGGAAAATGAATTGAGAGATAGTATTATTAATGAATTTGCTGATGAGGAAAATGAGCCAAGTTTATTTGAACGTCTTCAAAATATTGATGAAGATGAAAATAGAGAACGAAATAGCATTTTCTTGTCAGAATCTGTTCACAATGAATTTGCTGATTTTCTTAAAAAAGCAAAATTAAAAAATCAAAAGTCTATGATCGTAGAAATTGCTTTAATAGATTTCTTAAAAAAGCATAATAAAAACTAAGATTAAGATAATGCATTTTTGCTATACTGATGGAAAATAAAAAGAAAAAAATAAAAAAAGAAAAGAGGATGATAATAAAGAGATAAAGAGGATTTTGAATGCCAAGACCACGTAAACCATTAGAAGATAAAATAGATACTTTATTTGTGAAAGTCCCGAAAAAAGTAATTTGGGCATTTGAAGAATTAGGAAATAAGAACGAAATAGCAAGTCAGATCATAATGGATTATTACAACAAGAATTTAAAAAAAGACTAATCGTTTTCTTTCTTTTTTTTAAATCGATACGAACAGGTTTATCTGTGTGCGAATACATGTTTGTATATATTTTCGAGAAAAAACTACAGGAGGTGCCGTTTGTGGCGTTTTTAACAAGTGTAAAGGCAGGTAAGAGAAGATATTATTATTTAGGTAAATATACAGGTAAGACACAAACTAATCAAAAAGGATATGAACATTGCTATAACTTCGGGAATGAGAATGTAGCGTTAGAAAGAATTGTCTTTATGGATGTTAGATAATAGTTTCATTCCAAAAGAATTAATAGATTTAGGTATTTCTAAAGATGATGTGATTAAGTGGAAAAATAAAGTTTTAGAAGCGATTCAAACTCAAACGGCATCTTAGTTTTTTTCGAAAATTGTATTATCCATATGTAATTAAAAAAGAATTTAGGAATGATATTATGAACCTGGACTTATTTAATGAAATTATGTTAACACTTGGATTTATATTTATTTTATTATTTTTAATTTATCATTTAGGTGACTTTTTATATGATGTAATTAGCGGAGCAAAAGAAGTGAGAAGAGTTCAAGAAGAAAAAAATAAGAACTCAAAAGAAAAAATTTTACAACTTAGAAAGACATCTTACAGAAGAGGTGTAAGGTAACTTTTCTTTAGTTTATAACGATAAAAAAACAGTTAGATCGGGTGGGAAATCCGGTCTTTTTTTCATTCGATAAAATGTAAAAATATTACATAAAAACGTACGGTATTTTATCGTTATATATATAACTAAAAAAATTCATGCGCACACTTATTATTTTGGTGGGTACGGTAGATACTGGGGTTTCAGGGGTATTAAATATATAGCGTGTATAGTTATAAAATAAATTAAGAGAAAACCAAAAAAAAATTTTTGGGAAAAGGATAAATTCATCAATCTTAATATATACCTAAATAATTTTGGTACTTCCTTTTCGAATTGAAAATGATTAATATAGGGAGCAGATATATTTCGAGTCAATTTTATTCCATAAAAAAATAGCCGAGTCCTACGAGGTGTTGGTCGCACCAAGTAAGGGCTAAGAAGTACTGACATACTTCAAAACCGAGCCGAAGCTCACATCAACTATATGTGCTATTATACACATTCTTTAGGGAATTGTATATTTGTATTTATAGATGTATGTGTAACAAGGGACAAGTGTGTCTTTCTTATCGAAAGATTATATTTGTCCCTTTTTTATTTCTTTAAAAGAGGTGAGTAACAAATGAATGAAACACTTATCCCAACTGATGGCGGTACGCTCGTTGTTTTGCATTCAATTACATTGGGTGACATTATAACGATTATTCTTCTTACATGTATTTTGTTTGTTATGATCTATAACAATTTCACAAGGAGATTTTAATATGTACGATGTCATATTTGGAACGCCGAAAGATGTCTTTTATATCTATCTCATATTCTTTGTAGCGTGTTTCTCCATCTATCCTATTGCAATGTTATTAATGAATTCTATGTTGAGATGGAGGAGAGAGAAATGGGATTAGGAGGACTTGTATTTCAAGCGTTTAAGACGGTTTACGGGAATATAGAAGTGATGCTTTCAATCCTTTCATTCTTTGTTGCTTACTCATTAGTATCAACATTGCTCGGTGTATATCGAAGGACAAAGGAATAGAAAGGAGCGAAATATATTGTGGGTAATATGAGTAGTGCTTTTGATTTCGATTTTTTTTGGGGTAACTTTGGTTTCTTATTGAAACTAGCGGCACCATTCGCCGTAATTATGGTTTCTATTTATGCGGTAGGGAAATTGTTAGAGGTAATCATTAGAGCTGTTAAATCGAAAGGGAGTGCTTAATTATGGATATACCACCATATCAAGCCTTTCTGAGTGGCGACAATCTAACGTATTTCTGGAAAATCATGAAATGGATTTTATTCTTGATTGCACCAGGAATCATGCTTGCAATGTGTTTCCCAGCCGTTGAAAAAACCATCGACATTATAAAGAATATTTTCACAAAAAATCATGATGAACAAGAAGAAAAAGACGAATATGATGTTCGTTATTATGACTGACATTCCCTAGCGAATTCTTGCTAGTGAAATATAAAAAATACTGGAGGTATTCATATTATGCTTGATTTAACAGGAGTAAAATTACCATTCTCGGTTGGAGACGTTGTTACGGGTTCAATGGCTTTAGTAGGTATCGTTGCAGGATTCGTTATCTTAGGTCTTGCGTTTAAAATTGCGCCTAAGTTCATTTCTCTATTCCTTAACTCATTCCGTACTGGCGGAAAAAACTCATAAAAGAGAGACGTTATATTGTCTCTTTTTTTTACAAAAAACGTGAGGTTTTTTAAATGATAAAAAAGCATACGGTACTCAAAACATTAATGTGTTTTATGGTATTCCTCATGCCATTTGTAAATATGAGGTCGGTGTTTGCTGATGGCCCATCTATTCAGTTACTGGGAAGTAAAGGGGTCACAGTGGATAACAAAGGAATTAGCCTTTCGTTGAAAGTGACTGACGCTAAAGATGTAGTGACCTTTCAATTATCGGAATTAATGCTCGTGAATGATTGTTCGTTTAATTTCGGATTAACGAAGTGGGTAAGACCCTCCCAGAAAGAGAACCAATTTGACATTAACATTAAAGAGAACGGAACGTACGCCTTTTACATTTTTGTCAACGGAAAAGTTAAAGGGTATGTGCGTTTTAAAGCAACTGGATTTCCACAGAATGCACAAGGTGGGGGAGTAACGCAGTATTGGGGAGAAGGCGCTAAATACTACGAATTACCTGAAGAAGCTGTGAATCCTGATGACTTCCGTGATTATGACGGTAAAAATGATGGAATTTGTACGAACGAAAAGTTACCTGATAAACCACATGGTTCTGGAGATATTGAAGAGCCGAAAGACGAAGATAAAGAAGATAACGGAGGGAATAACAAACCTCCTTATGATCCAGAGGATTATTTTAAAAAACTGTTAAGCAAGCTTGATGAAGTAGAGAAAAAAATTCCACCACCTCCTGATTGGGATAAGGTATCCGACGTTTTTGCGGATAAAATCGGAAATAAAATGTCTGAAGTAATAGGGAAGACACCCGACCCACCAAGTCCTCCGCCAATACCTGATATGCCTGGCATTGATACAGGAGGATTAGAGAATCATATGCCCGATATAAAAGATAATCCTGATTTAAAGGATTCGGGATTTACGGCTGATGATATAAAAAAAGAAGCGAAGCCGATAGAAGAGAAAAAAGACGAATCAGGCGGTTTTGATATAGGTAACCCGTTGGACAACCTACCCGAAACGCCAAAAGAATTGCCGAAGCCTGGCGAAACGGAAAAGTCAGGATGGACACAAGACAAGCCAAAAGAACCAACTGGCGATTTACCAACGCCAAAAGATAAAGATAAAGGTGAACCACCGAAACCAACCAAGCCGAATAATGATAATGAGAAACCACCGAAACCGAGCGGTAACGATGACAAACCACCGAAGCCTGGTGGGAATGATGATAAACCGCCAAAACCAGGCGGAAATGATGCGAAGCCACCGAAACCAGGGGATAACGGAGGGAATCCACCGAAGCCTGGTGGGAATGATGGCAACCCGCCAAAGCCTGGCGGAGACGGAGGGAATCCACCAAAACCTGGCGGGGGAGGGAATCCGCCGAAACCAGGAGGAACGAATCTTCCACCGATGGTCGATTATAAAAAGAGTCCTGATTAAGGAGAGATCATATTGAAAATTAAACAAAGAGATTTAAAGAAATATTTTAAGAGTTTGCAAATCCTAAATGATTCCTTTTCGGACTTCACAACGGAATTAGGGAAGAAATACCCGTTAACGGATGACGAGAAAAAGAAAATGGAATCTATGCGAGAGTATTTTGAATCAACAAAGAGTTTATTCGTAAACATGGAGTCTAAATGCTCTTAAAACATCGCTGACAGCTCTCAAACGGGGGAGGGATACATATGGTATATGTCAACGGTAAGCGCACGTAGGAGCATTAAGGAGTTGACATAGCGCCTATACAAAGACCCTCTTGCTTGTCCTCAAACGTTATTGCGTTTGGGGCTGGCTACCGCCGAGGGAAGCCCCTTGGATAAGGGGTTTGGGGATGGATGTTTTATTACAAGGAGGTGAAATTTTGAACTTAAAAAAATGCGGTTTTCTATTGGTTTTTGCCATGATGTTTTGCTTTGCTATTCCTAACCTTGCGAGTGCGGCGGTTGTGGATTTGCTAGAGGGAAAAACGGGAACTCTCGGTTCAAAAGAATTTAAAAATATGACTGATGGTAATAAAAACACTTATGAGAAAGTTTATACAAAAGAACCCATTATGTTTGACCTGGGGGATGTTTATACAGTCGATAAATTCACAATCAATGAAACGAAAGGTACGGGTTCTGAAAATGCAGCAAGTCTTTATGTTAAATATTATGATTCCAATAAAAAAGTTTTAGCTAGTTATACGAAATTTACATTCACGGAAAAAATTAATGATGTGAGATATGTTTCTATTCAATATCAGTATCTAAATCCTATTTGGATATATGAGTTTAAGGTCTACGGTACAACAGATAAGGTTACGGATGTTGAAAATTTAAAAGCAGAAGCTAGTTTGAATCAAGTTACTTTATCTTGGGATAACCCAGACACACCGAAGTTTACAGGGGTTAATGTTTATCAAGGTAAATATTCTTTAGGTAAGCTTGATAAATCCAAAAATTCTTATGTCGTAAAAGGTTTAGAGAGTGCAAAGGAATATGAATTTACAGTTAAATCAATTGATGAGAATGGGTTTGAAACATCGGGAGCAACCAAAAAAGTAACAACGAAAATGCCTGTTCTTCCTCCACCTGATAAAGTATTTGTTACACCTCAAAATGGAAAGATTGTTATTGCTTGGAATAGTGTGAGTTCACTTTATTTGCAGGGATACAATGTGTATGTAGATGGCAAGAAAATTAATGAAAAACCTTTAACATCTAATAAATTGATCGTAAAAAATTTAGAAAACGATAAATCTTATAAAGTTCAAGTAAGTACGGTTAATAAAAATGATGTAGAAGGAGAGAAAAGCAAAGAAATTGCGGAAAGGCCTTCTTCTGATGCTTTAGAGGTTGAGTACGAAGTAAAGATGCCATTTAATCCGAAGGATGTTGTAGGCGTTGCTATGGTGTTTCTGTTAATTGTTGGTCCGTTAATATTATTAGGATTAGCATTTAGATTCTATAAACCTATTATTACGTTTTTATATAACTCTATTCAAAATAAGAAAGGGAGAGATGAAAAGTGAGTAATTCGTTTTTGTTAGATTCGATTGTCTCTCTAGTTTTTTCGAAATTAATGTTATTTATTGCTCCAGTGATTTTCTTGTTAGCGGTATTCATCTTTGCTGACAAAATTATTCAGTTGATTCAATCCAGTTTCACTTTTAAAGGGTGATTGAATGGGATTAATAGGAGATGCATTTAAAAAGCTGTTTGGTGTCCTATGGGACGTTATCAAGTGGCTAGGGAAGTTACTATATAAAATTTTTGAGCCTGTTATTGATTTTCTCAAAATGATTGTAGGTGTGATTTTCGCCGTAATAGATGCATTTCTCTATTTCCTCTATCAGATTGGTGTATTAGTAGTAAAGCTATTCTTAATAATATTTGAAACCATGAAATTATTATGGTCACTTATTGTCGGGTTCGGAAGAACGTTAGCAAGCTTTAATTACACGCCTAGAGGTTCGGGTGGTCATGGTTATTCTGAAACAATGGGTAAGTTGTTTCAGATGTTAGGGCCATTCCAGTTAAATGCAGTTGCGACGATATTAATGTTCATCATTTGGTACACAACAGTCATTGCAGCGATTAAATATATTTCATCAATAAGAGTAGGAGGGGATTGATTTTATGGATATGAAAGACTTTACTTTTTCAGAGTTAAAAACGAAATTAAGAAGTTTTGTTGATTCCATATTCAATCCTTTTCACAGTTTTATGGATCTTGCTTTAGAAAAATTAAGAACGATTAATCAAATTGCTTCACAGGGAATCGACATAGGGAAGTATTTCTCTGTTTTTGGAGACATGCCTGGAGCATGGCAAGGTGTTATTGTATCGGCTTTATTATCAGCAACATTGTTAGGTGGATTAATCATATTTAGGTCAATTATGAGACTTTATTATAGTGCCAAGGAGGGCGTGAAATGGTGGTAGATGCAATTCTATATATGTATGCAATTAGCTTGTCAGCAGGCTTAGGGCTTGTTACATCGGTGTTAATTGGATTGAAGATTTATAACAGGAAACCAAAAAATAAACAACAAAGAGACGTAATAGGGTAGGTGTAAAAGATGGGGATGTTAAGTAAATTTAGCAGGCAGAAAATGAGAGAGGAAGATTTTGAACCTCGAACGAACGATGTATTAATTGTCTTTGATGATGAAAAGAAAACATCTGATATTAAAAGAATTAATGTAATTGAAGAAGATAAATTAATGGTTATCGGTGAATATGTAGTCCCTGTTGAGGATTGTGTGGTTACAAACAGTTCTATGGGGCGTAATTTCTTTTATAGAGCGCCGACTCAATCCATTATGGAGACAAGACGATTAGCTCAATTGGAGCAAAGTATTGTTTTATCTAAAATAACGAATTTCAAGCCGAAGCCACCTGAGTCATCAGTGGATTTCACTAAGATTGGTTTAATGATAATAATCGTTATTTCATTCATTGTATTTGGAGCGGTTAGTTGCTCCAATGGAAAGGCTCAACATCAAGAAGTACCTACACAGTCATATCAAAAATCGGACAAGTAGAGAGGGGGAATAAGGGTGTCAAATCCAGTAACGAATGCTGAGAAGTTACAACAAGCTATAGGAGATAATTTGTTTCCGAATGTGGAGCATGTATCTGATATAAAGCAAGTTATCGAAGTAATGAAAGAGAAGTCACAGGAGTTGCAAGAGCCACAAGTAAGGGCGCTTATTCTTCTTCAAAAGCTCGGTGAGAATACATACATACATGGTGAAGAGAATCCGTACAAAGATGTTATTAAGTTCATTATGGAGAGCAAAATTGCAGTAGCAGACCCACAATACTACATTCAAACGATTGAAGCATTAATCCCAAAACCTCCAAAACCTATCGTCATGGCGGAGAAAGGAATGAGAAGGTAATGGCATTTCACATATTCATTCAAGCGCCCTTGAGACAGGGTAAAACGTTGCTTATGTCATTACTTGC
>NZ_WBPF01000020.1 GCF_008923725.1 Bacillus sp. CH140a_4T | reverse complement strand
TTCTCCTTAATCTGCATAAATGGAATTCCATGCTCTCGTAAATAATACGTAAACCGTACTTGCTCTTTCAATTGTTCATTAGATAACGTCCCAAAGGCCGGATTGCTTGTTCGATCGCTATTTATAAACCGTGCGGAATACCGGTCTCCATTTACGACGATTTTATAGTGTAAATCTGTATGCCAACTGTTCTTATGTAATTCTTCTTCCACTACTAATGTATGGATTTCTTTAAAGTAGTTCATTAATACATCTTTTATTATATGTTTCATCCTTTTTTCCTTTCATGTGAAAAAAATTTTTATTACAAACTATTTTTTATGACCACTATCTCGATTATTATAAAAACCTAATTTTATTCATTATTAACTATCAATAGTGTTTTATATGTATAAATCTAATAAAAGGGGATGACTATTCTAACTATATCATCCTTACATAATATTCTACATTTGTTGAGATAGTTGTTGTAAACCAATATAGTAGTGACTACCTATAAAAAAAGAGCCAATCCCCTATACAATAGAAGATTGGCTCTTTCCGTTATTTACTCCCCTGTTTCAGAGAATCGTTTTATACGTTCTCCAATTTCATCACGAACACGTTGAAATTCAGACCATTCTTTTCCTGCTGGATCATCAAATCCCCAGTGAACACGATTTACATGCGGAGGTGTCGAAGGACAAACAGAATCCGCATGACTACAAAGGGTAACGACTAAATCAGCGTTATTTAAAATATTTGCATCAATCATATCCGATGTTTGATTCGTTATATCAATATTTACTTCATTCATTGCTTTAATAGCATTTGGGTTTACTCCGTGTGCTTCGATTCCTGCAGAATACACATTCCACTTATCTCCTAAATATTGTTTACCCCAAGCTTCTGCCATTTGGCTTCTGCATGAATTTCCTGTACATAAAAAGTAAATTGTCTTTTTGTTTTCCATATTGTTTTCCGCCTTTATTATTAAATTTAGACTGGTTGATCATTAAAATATTTACGCTTAAACCAAAAAGCGACGTTTACAAGTGCAATCATTACAGGTACTTCAACTAACGGTCCGATAACAGCTGCAAATGCTGCACCTGAATGAATACCAAACACACCAACTGCTACAGCAATCGCTAACTCAAAGTTATTACTACCTGCTGTAAATGCTAACGTTGTAGTCACCGGATAGTTTGCACCAATTTTTCTTCCCATAAAGAAAGAAACAAAAAACATTACAATAAAATAGATTAATAACGGAATCGCTATCCTTACCACATCTAGTGGCACGCTAACAATCATTTCCCCTTTTAAAGAGAACATAACGATGATTGTAAATAGTAGTGCCAGTAATGTAAGTGGACTTATCCTCGGTATAAACACCTTTTCATACCACTGTCTTCCTTTTAACTTAACAAGTACAAATCGTGTTAACATACCTGCTATAAAAGGAATACCTAAGTAGATAAATACTGATTTCGCTACTTCAACCATTGTAATATCGACGATAGCTCCTTCAATTCCTAACCATTCTGGAATGACTGTTACAAACACGTATGCATAAACGGAGAAGAATAACATTTGGAATACTGAGTTAAAAGCTACTAAACCTGCTGCATACTCTTTATCCCCATCTGCAAGATCGTTCCAAACAATTACCATTGCAATACAACGTGCTAAACCGATCATAATGAGCCCGACCATGTATTCTGGCTTATCAGGAAGAAAAATAATTGCTAAAACAAACATAAGTACAGGTCCAATAATCCAGTTTTGTACTAAAGATAAAACCAATACTTTTACGTCTTTAAATACGCGGCCCATTTCCTCGTAACGAACTTTCGCTAACGGCGGATACATCATGACAATTAAACCGACAGCAAGCGGGATAGACGTTGTTCCAACTTGTAATGTATGTAGTCCGTCTACTACACTAGGAAACACAAACCCTAAACCAATCCCAACAGCCATAGCTAGAAAAATCCATAGTGTTAAATATCGATCTAGAAAAGATAAACGTTTCATTTTATTTTCCATCTCCTATTAACAACAAGAATTTTTTTCTACTACGTTAGAAGTCGTGCAACAAGATGGCTCTTCTATTTTATGAACATCACTCTGTGCTTTTGTATAAAAGAATTCCCACTCGTTCCCATCAGGATCTGTTACCCAAAACTTATCTTGAACTGCATAGCAACAAGTCGTATCCATCTCATCACGCGCAAAGAAACCTTCTTTTGTTAATCTTTCTTTATGAAATGTAATTTCTTCAGCTGTATCCACTTGGAAACCGAAATGATTTACCTGATTTCCCTTCACTTCATCTCGTACGTTGAGCGTGAAATTAAGTCCTGGCGTCTCTAATAAAAATTTTGCATAATCCACTTTCACCTTAACTGGTGACACACTAAATACCTTTTCATAAAATTCAATAGACTTCTCTAAATCCGTAACATTTATACCAACATGAACATATCTCATAACTTATTCCTCCTCTTTACATATTATTAATCAATTTTTTTTGATTAATAGTATAAAATTTTAACAACAACTACCTTTGCCTGTTTTTCTAAAAATACAGCACAATTCTTCTGATAATAAATTGTTTACTTCCGCATCATTTAAATCATAATAACTCCACGTACCTTTTGTTTCTTTTACAATTAAACCTGCATCTAATAAGATCTTTAAATGATAGGACAACTTAGATTGCGTCATTTCAAAAACCTCTGTTAAATCACATACACAAGTCTGGCCTCGCTGGCAAAGTTCATACATAATCTCTAAACGCTTCTGATCTGCCAACGCTTTAAACTTTTTCTCATATAACTGAAAATCTTGTGCCATTTTATTTCCCTCTCCCTTCATCAACTTTTTTTGATATTTATAGTATATACGCTGTTTAGTTCTTTATGCAACTAATTCATCAATTTTTTTTGATTAATATATTCTTCTCTTCTTTCCCTTAACAGAACTTTTAAGTTATCAATTTACAAAATGCCCTGCATAACAGGGCTATTTTGTAGAATTATGTATGTTTGTATTTGAAATCATACGAAATACTTTCACATAGAGAACTGCACTAACAAGGGTACAAAGTAATATAATTCCGAACACAACAATTGGAGATAGCCATGTAGAAAATACAATCATTATTGGTGCAATAAAACGCCCAATGGTAAATTGTAAATTAGATGCTGCCATATACTGTCCTCTAGAATTTTCGGGTGCATATTTACTGACAAAACTATGTACAACTGGCGAACGAATCAATTCGCCAATTGTTAATATTGCCATAAAGCCAAACAGTAGCCATATATTCGTTGTTAACCCTATTAAAAACATACCGGTTCCAAATAATATATTAGAGACAATTAAAACATTTCGGTCGCTCCAATTCTCTAAATATTTTGCAACGGGTAAAGAACATAAAACAAATAAGATTCCATTCAATCCCATCATCCATCCGAAGATTTGAGTATTACTCAAAGAGAATGAACCAATATTCCATGAGAAAAGAGATTGGGTTGGTACAAATTCTTTTACATATAATGCAAGATAAAGATCTAGCTGCAGGAAAGCTATCATAATGAATATTCCAGCAACTATATAAATAGCGAAAATTTTATCACTAAAGATTTTCGTATAATTATTCCATTGCTCTTTAAAGATTTTCGATATTTGTTTTTTGTCCCCATCGTTTTTAGAAGCTTCAGGCAGCGTTTCTCTAATTATGAAATAGATTGCTATAAAATAAATAAATGTAACAATTGTACAAGTCCATAACAATTCACTTCGATAATGAAAGAAGAGAAATGAACCTAACACTGGTCCAAATACAGCACCAATATTATTTGCTGTAACAAAAGTGGCAAAGACTACCCTTCTATCCTTTTCTGGCACTATATCAGCTATCATTGCAGAACTTGCTGGACTGTATATTGCCCCGCTAATTCCAATACCGATATAGGCTAAATAATTAATCCAATGTGAATGAGATAAAGCAAAAACCGCAAACATTGCTACTTGTATAATTGTGCCTAATAGCATGACAGGTCGACGCCCTAATCGATCAGCTAAATATCCACCTAACAAATTACCTATTATGCCAACAAGGGGTATAATTGCCATTAAAATTCCGCCAATTGCTTTACCAAAAGCATCGCTATAGTATATTGCCATAAACGGAAAATACATCCAAAACAATGTATTGAACATAGTTTCGCCAATCAATCTAGTTTTTAAATTTCTGTCCCAAGATAACCATTTCAACGTAATACATCCCCTATTTTAACTTGTCAAATATTCACTATACATTTTATAAACTGTCAGTCCAAGGGAAATATAATAACATAAAGTGAATTTATTTTACAAATTAATATAGAAATTAAATGAGATTTCTTTTGAAAAGTCAAGCTTTGAAACATACTAGAAATATCATGTATCTTTCTTGCTTCCTTTCCAAAAACTTCTGCCATCGTTTCTG
>NZ_WBPF01000019.1:297193-297986 GCF_008923725.1 Bacillus sp. CH140a_4T | reverse complement strand
AAGATGATCAGGTTGATAGGTTCGAGGTGGAAGCATGGTGACATGTGGAGCTGACGAATACTAATAGATCGAGGACTTAACCATATAATATGTAGCAAATGTTATCTAGTTTTGAAGGAATATATATTAAAATTCCTTTTGACATTCTGAAAAGAATGTGTATAATGATAAAAGTCTGGTAATGATGGCAGAGAGGTCACACCCGTTCCCATACCGAACACGGAAGTTAAGCTCTCTAGCGCCGATGGTAGTTGGGACCTTGTCCCTGTGAGAGTAGGACGTTGCCAGGCTTGTATTATTCCGCAGTAGCTCAGCGGTAGAGCTATCGGCTGTTAACCGATCGGTCGTAGGTTCGATTCCTACCTGCGGAGCCATTATGCTTCCATAGCTCAGCTGGTAGAGTACTTCCATGGTAAGGAAGAGGTCACCGGTTCAAGCCCGGTTGGAAGCTTGGAAAAAATTTTAAATTTTTGGCCCGTTGGTCAAGTGGTTAAGACACCGCCCTTTCACGGCGGTAACACGGGTTCGAATCCCGTACGGGTCACCACTTTTGGAGGATTAGCTCAGCTGGGAGAGCACCTGCCTTACAAGCAGGGGGTCGGCGGTTCGATCCCGTCATCCTCCACCATATATATTTTAAATGTCGGAGGGGTAGCGAAGTGGCTAAACGCGGCGGACTGTAAATCCGCTCCTTCGGGTTCGGCAGTTCGAATCTGCCCCCCTCCACCATTTTCTTTAAAATAACCTGAGAGGGTTTATTTTTTTGAAAAGATAACCATACTAGTAAATATTA
>NZ_WBPF01000019.1:296658-297183 GCF_008923725.1 Bacillus sp. CH140a_4T | reverse complement strand
AATCCAGCTAGCCCAGCCATTTACGAGCCATTAGCTCAGTTGGTAGAGCATCTGACTTTTAATCAGAGGGTCGAAGGTTCGAATCCTTCATGGCTCACTTTTGTTTTTTCCGCGCGGTCGTGGCGGAACGGCAGACGCGCTAGGTTGAGGGCCTAGTGGGGGAAACCCTGTGGAGGTTCAAGTCCTCTCGGCCGCATCAAAAAATCTTTTAAAAAAGTACTTGCATTTGAAAATGTAGTATGATAAGATAATTGAGTCGCCAAAATACAACGACGAAAAAAACATCATGAATAAGCGCCCGTAGCTCAATTGGATAGAGCGTTTGACTACGGATCAAGAGGTTAGGGGTTCGACTCCTCTCGGGCGCGCCATAACGGGAAGTGGCTCAGCTTGGTAGAGCACCTGGTTTGGGACCAGGGGGTCGCAGGTTCAAATCCTGTCTTCCCGACCACGCGGGTGTAGTTTAGTGGTAAAACAAGAGCCTTCCAAGCTCTGGTCGAGAGTTCGATTCTCTTCACCCGCTTT
>NZ_WBPF01000019.1:206511-296648 GCF_008923725.1 Bacillus sp. CH140a_4T | reverse complement strand
ATGGGCTATAGCCAAGCGGTAAGGCAACGGACTTTGACTCCGTCATGCGCTGGTTCGAATCCAGCTAGCCCAGCCATTTACGAGCCATTAGCTCAGTTGGTAGAGCATCTGACTTTTAATCAGAGGGTCGAAGGTTCGAATCCTTCATGGCTCACCATTTTCGCGGAAGTAGTTCAGTGGTAGAATACAACCTTGCCAAGGTTGGGGTCGCGGGTTCGAATCCCGTCTTCCGCTTTATTACTAAGGGGCCTTAGCTCAGCTGGGAGAGCGCCTGCCTTGCACGCAGGAGGTCAGCGGTTCGATCCCGCTAGGCTCCATCTAATAGAAAAGCTTACATCATATGATGTAAGCTTTTTTTGTGTTTAAAAAGACAACTTTCATATTTATCATTTAAAATGGAGAAAACGCGAAAATAAAGGGTGGGGGATAATTGTGAAAGTTGTTATTGCATCTGATTCATATAAAGAAAGCTTAAAAGCTATAGAAGTATGTGAGGCTATTGAAAGAGGTTTTGGAGCAATTTTCCCTAAAGCAGAGTATGTGAAAATACCAATTGGAGATGGAGGAGAAGGAACGGTTGATTCTCTTGTTGATGCTACAGGGGGAAGGATTATATCACTTCATGTGACAGGACCGCTCGGAGAACGTGTACAAGCCTTTTACGGTATGTCTAAAGATAAAAAGACAGCGTTTATTGAAATGGCAGCAGCATCAGGATTACAACATGTTCCGGTTAAAAAGCGAAACCCACTTATTACAACGACGAAAGGAACAGGAGAACTTATACTACATGCGCTAGACGAAGGAGCTGAGCACATTATTTTAGGACTTGGCGGAAGTGCTACAAATGATGGCGGAGCAGGTATGTTGTCAGCTTTAGGGGTCAGGTTTATAAATGAAAAAGGGGAAGTAATAGAGCCATCTGGAGGGACGTTACGTTCGATTGTCGCTATTGACTTTTCGCGAATGGATTCACGCTTAACGCATATAAAGATAGAAGCAGCATGTGATGTAGATAATCCGTTAGTTGGAATAAGGGGAGCATCTTTCGTATTTGGGAAGCAAAAGGGTGCGAATGCAAAGATAATGGAAGAGCTGGATAAGAATTTAAAGCATTATGCGAATATCCTTAAACAATACTTATCTTGCGACGTATCTAAAATACCTGGCGCAGGAGCCGCAGGAGGAATGGGAGCAGCTGTTAGTGCAGTGTTAAAAGGAAACTTGCGGAGAGGAATTGAAATTGTATTAGATTATACAAATTTTGATCAGCATATAGAGGGCGCAGACTTAATTATAACTGGTGAAGGGAGAATAGATGAACAAACAGCATATGGAAAGGCCCCTGTAGGTGTTGCGGAGCGCGCAAAGCATTTTCATATTCCTGTCATTGCTATTGGAGGGTCTGTATCTCCAAATTATCCGGCTGTTCATGAAAAGGGAATTGATGCAGTATTTAGTATTACAGCGAGTCCGATGACGTTAGAAGAGGCATATAAAGTAGCAGAAGAGAATGTTGAAATGACAGCAAAGAATATTGCAGCAGTGTGGAAAATTGCATCAGAAAAACACTTCTAAATGTAGGAGTGTTTTTTATTATTATCTAATAATAATGATGATAGTTGTTTCATTAAGTTAACTTTATACATAGAATAGTCTTAACATTTGGGTTTTAAACCGGATATAAGTGAATAATTTGTATATCCATACAGAAAAATGTCGAGTTGAGTCAGACTATATAAAAGATTTAAAATATTTAGTGAAGGCACAGAAGGGGGAGACTAGCTATGAAAAAAGAAATCTCAGTTATTGGAGTTCCAATGGATTTAGGACAGATGCGTCGCGGGGTAGATATGGGGCCAAGCGCAATCCGTTATGCAGGCGTAATTGAAAGAATTGAAGAAATTGGATATGACGTTAAAGATATGGGAGATATATGTATAGAGAGAGAAAGAGAAGTAGATGTAAATACAAGCTTAAGAAACCTTACACAAGTCGCAACTGTATGTAACGAATTAGCAAGTAAGGTAGATCATATTATAGAAGAAGGACGTTTTCCACTTGTATTAGGTGGCGACCATAGTATCGCTATTGGTACATTAGCTGGTGTTGCGAAACATTATAAAAACTTAGGTGTTATTTGGTATGATGCACATGGTGATTTAAATACAGAAGAAACTTCACCATCTGGAAATATTCATGGTATGTCACTTGCTGCAAGTTTAGGGTATGGACATCCCGCGCTTGTAGATTTATACGGGGCATATCCAAAGGTGAAAAAAGAGAACGTTGTAATTATCGGTGCACGTGCATTAGATGAAGGAGAAAAAGACTTTATTCGCAATGAAGGCATTAAAGTGTTCTCAATGCACGAGATTGATCGTATGGGTATGACGGCTGTTATGGAAGAAACAATCGCATATTTATCTCATACTGATGGTGTGCATTTATCATTAGATTTAGATGGTCTTGATCCTCATGATGCACCAGGAGTTGGAACACCTGTAATTGGTGGTTTATCTTATCGTGAAAGCCATTTAGCAATGGAAATGTTAGCGGAAGCTGATATTGTTACATCTGCTGAGTTTGTTGAGGTAAATACGATTTTAGATGAGCGAAATAGAACGGCAACAACAGCGGTTGCTTTAATGGGTTCTTTGTTCGGTGAAAAACTAAAATAAATGTAAGAAAAGCAACTGAGAAGTTGCTTTTTTTATTTGAAAATAGGCGTATAATAATGATTGATATTATACTGTACGATAATAATATTTGACATCTTACCAATTTAGACTAAAGGGGGGTTTTTGTAATTGTTGTTTGTTTCATGTATGGTATAATTAACTAGTTGTTGGAAATACATACAGATAGAGCATAAAACAATATTTCAATATATGGATAGAATTGCTCGTAAGTAGGAGGAAGGGTTAGCATGCCTTTTGAAGATACGACCATTTTGAAATATCTTAGTACGGTATTAGATATTGCCGTTGTATGGTTTATTATATATAAGCTAATTCTCATAATCCGAGGGACGAAAGCTGTTCAACTTTTAAAAGGGATTACAGTAATTATTGTCGTTCGGATGATTAGTATTTTCCTTGAATTGCATACGCTATATTGGCTGACTGAGCAAGTATTAACGTGGGGATTTTTAGCCGTTATTATTATTTTCCAGCCAGAATTGCGAAGAGCACTTGAGCAGCTAGGACGCGGGAGTTTGTTTTCGCGTGTTGGAACTCATGAGGATGATGAACCTGAAATCGTTGCAACAGCGATAGCGAAATCAACGGAATATATGGGAAAACGTAGAATTGGTGCATTAATTACTTTGTCAAAAGAGACGGGTATGGGTGATTATGTGGAAACGGGTATTCCGCTAAATGCAAACGTATCATCGGAATTACTCATTAATATTTTCATTCCAAACACACCTCTTCACGATGGCGCAGTAATTATGCAAGGAAGTACCATTAAAGCTGCAGCTTGTTATCTTCCGTTATCGGAAAGTCCATTTATCTCTAAGGAGTTAGGAACTAGGCATCGCGCTGCAATGGGAGTTAGTGAAGTTACTGATAGTATTACAGTAGTTGTGTCGGAAGAAACAGGCCAAATTTCCTTAACGAAAAATGGTAAGTTGCATCGTGATTTGAAGACAGAACAACTGAAAGATATGTTGTTGGCTGAATTTAGTGCAAGCGAAAAAACGACTTCTTCGTCTTTATGGAATTGGAGGAGAAAGCGTCATGGATAAGTTAATGGAGAATCATTGGTTTTTAAAGGGGATCTCACTATTATTGGCGTGTATGCTTTTTATGTCAGCGACTTTAACTGAAAAAAATACGACATCAGGGATACTACCTTTTGCAAATGATGCGAAAGAAACATTAACTAATTATGCTATTAACGTTAAGTATGATGAAGAGAAATATATTGTAAGTGGTATTCCGGCAGAGGGCGTCAAGGTGAAATTAGAGGGCCCAAAAGCAGCAGTTGCTACAGCAAAGGCGAAAAAACAATTTGATATACCAGTTGATTTGAGAGATAGCGAAAAAGGAACGTATGAAGTTTCTTTGAAAACGAACGGGCTTCCAGATGATGTAAAAGGAACAGTTCAGCCATCAACAATTAAAATTACTTTACATGAAAAAGCGAAAAAATATGTTCATGTAGATTTAAAATTATCAAATGAGGATCAAATGCCAGCGGGTGCTACTCTTGAAAAATCAAATATTAAACCTGATACGGTTGAGGTAGTTGGAACGAAAGAAGAAATTGAAAGTATTTCATCTGCTAAGGCGTATATTGATTTAAAAGGTGTTAATAAAACAGTTACCAAAACAGCTGAAGTTACATTATACAATAAAGAAGGAAAACGTTTAAATGTAAGAACGAGTCCATCTAAAATTAGTGTAACGTTAAATGTGGCGACGCAAGTTACGGCCAATAATAATACGGAAAAAACTGTCCCTGTAACGTATACGAAAAAGGGGAGTTTGCCAGAAGGATTGGCCGTTACAAATATTAGTGTTGAGCCGCGAGAAGTAACGATAGCAGGTCCAAAAGATGTGTTGGATAATATACAATCGATAGAGGGGGTCGAAGTAGATCTTAGTCAATTGACAGAGTCTACAACATTCGATACCTCTGTTTTATTACCAAAGGGTGTAACAAGTGCAAAACCGAATCAAGTGAAGGTTTCAGTAGGCGTACAAAAAACAAAACAAACGAAAACAAGAACGATTGATGGTATATCGATTCAAAAAAATGGACTTTCTAAAGATGTTACGGCCCAGCTACTTTCGCCGCAAGATGGGAAGATAAGCGTTGATATTTCAGGAGAAACAAGTATAGTAGATAAAATAACAGCTGCTCAAATAACAGCAGCGATTAATCTGCAAAATGTATCTCCGGGAACAAAGGATGTTTCCATTCAAGTGAGCGGTCCTGGTAATATTTCAATAGAACCAAAGCAAAAAAGTGCTAAGGTCACAATTGTGAAGAAAGAAAATCCAGATAAAGAAGTACAGGGGAACGGTGAAAATCCAGATTCAAATCATAACCAAGATAATCAAACTGAAAAACCAAAAAATCCTGAACCTGAACCTAAGCCTGACCCTGAAAAGGAACAGGAACAAAATAAAGATCAAGAAAAAGAAAAAGAAACAAGTCAAGAGCCAACAGTAGATAATCAAAAAGAGCCAGAAAAAGGAGCGAATCATAATGGGTAAATATTTTGGTACAGATGGAGTACGCGGGGTTGCGAACCAGGAGTTAACACCTGAATTAGCGTTCAAAATTGGACGTTTTGGTGGTTATGTATTAACAAAAGATACAGATCGTCCAAAAGTAATTATTGGCCGTGATACACGTATATCAGGACATATGTTAGAAGGAGCTTTAGTAGCAGGTCTATTATCAACTGGAGCAGAAGTAATGCGTCTTGGTGTTATTTCTACACCGGGTGTTGCTTATTTAACAAAAGCGTTAGATGCACAAGCAGGTGTTATGATTTCTGCATCTCATAATCCAGTACAAGATAACGGAATTAAATTCTTCGGTTCAGATGGTTTTAAATTAACAGATGAGCAAGAAGCAGAAATCGAAGCTTTATTAGACAAAGAAGTTGATGAACTGCCACGTCCAACAGGTACGAACCTTGGACAAGTGAGTGATTATTTTGAAGGCGGACAAAAATATTTACAATATATTAAACAAACTGTAGAGGAAGATTTCTCTGGTTTACATATCGCTTTAGATTGTGCGCATGGTGCTACGTCTTCTTTAGCTCCATACTTATTTGCGGATTTAGAGGCTGATATTTCAACAATGGGAACTTCACCAAACGGCATGAACATTAATGATGGAGTAGGTTCTACGCATCCAGAAGTATTAGCTAAATTAGTAAAAGACAAAGGCGCTGATATCGGTCTTGCCTTTGATGGTGATGGTGACCGTTTAATCGCTGTAGATGAAAAAGGAAACATCGTGGATGGCGATCAAATTATGTTTATTTGTGCGAAGTACATGAAAGAAACTGGTCAACTAAAGCATAATACAGTCGTTTCAACAGTTATGAGTAACTTAGGTTTCTACAAAGCACTTGAAGCTAACAATATCACAAGTGATAAAACAGCAGTTGGTGACCGTTACGTAATGGAAGAGATGAAGCGTGGTGGTTACAACTTAGGTGGAGAACAATCGGGTCATATTATCTTACTTGATTACATTACAACTGGTGATGGAATGTTAAGTGCACTTCAACTGGTAAACATCATGAAAATGACGAAAAAACCATTATCTGAGCTTGCAGGTGAGATGACAAAATTCCCACAATTACTAGTAAACGTTCGTGTAACAGATAAAAAACTAGCATTAGAAAATGAAAAAATTAAAGAAATTATTCGTGTTGTAGAGGAAGAAATGAACGGTGATGGCCGCATTCTTGTTCGTCCATCTGGAACAGAACCACTTATTCGTGTAATGGCAGAAGCACCAACACAAGAAGTTTGTGATGCATATGTACATCGCATTGTAGAAGTTGTGAAAGCCGAAGTTGGCGCTGAATAATTAGATAAATTTATTGAAAAGGAGCACAAGAAGTGCTCCTTTTTCATATGTTTTATAGACGATGAAAAAAATTTCATTGACGGTTTATCTATGTTTGTTATAAGATGGTCTTGTTCTTTTTCTCAAAGGAAATATTGTAAAGTATAGAAGCGCCAGAACTACAAGCAGTGTAGTTGACGAGGTGGGGTTTATCGAGATTTCGGCGGATGACTCCCGGTTGTTCATCATAACCGCAAGCTTTTACTTAAATCATTAAGGTGACTTAGTGGACAAAGGTGAGAGTGTGATGAGAGAAAAGGAACGGATACAAACTAGCTGTATAAGTATATACGGACTTAAACCCAATCGAGAGGAAGGTGAAAGCCGTTACAAGCTTACAGGGCTAGCAATATGTAATCCGTTTTTTAGTATAAATAAAAATGGTATCGGACTATGTCGTTACATGTTCGCAGAGCAATGTAAGCATTTGTAACGGCGACTAAACATGTGTGGAATCGTAGGATTTATTGGAGAGCAAGATGCAAAGGAAATTTTATTAAAAGGTTTAGAAAAGCTAGAATATCGTGGATATGATTCAGCAGGTATTGCAGTACAAACAGAGAACGGTGTTGTTGTATACAAAGAGAAAGGTCGTATTGCAAAACTTCGCGAAATCGTAGATGAGAACGTAGCAGCAAGCGTGGGAATCGGTCACACACGCTGGGCTACACATGGTGTTCCAAGCAAAGTAAACGCGCATCCGCATCAAAGTACATCAAAACGCTTTACACTAGTTCATAACGGTGTAATTGAAAACTATGAATTAGTGAAAAAAGAATATTTACAAGATGTAACGTTCGTAAGTGAAACTGATACAGAGATTATCGTACAGCTTATGGAACAACAAGTGAGCACAGGACTAAGTGTAGAAGAAGCGTTCCGTAATACGCTATCTCTTTTACATGGCTCTTATGCAATCGGATTACTTGATGCTGAAAATCCAAACATGATTTATGTTGCTAAAAACAAAAGCCCGCTATTAGTAGGTGTTGGTGACAACTTTAATGTTGTGGCTAGCGACGCTATGGCGATGTTACAAGTTACAGATCAATTTATTGAATTAATGGATAAAGAAATTGTAATTGTAACGAAAGAAAGTATTACAATTAAAAACTTACAAGGTGAAACGATTGAACGTGCACCGTTTACAGCGGAATTAGACGCAAGTGATATTGAAAAAGGAACATACCCTCATTTCATGCTTAAAGAAATCGATGAGCAACCACTTGTAATCCGTAATATAATTCAAAAGTATCAAGATGAAAATGGTGAGATTGAATTAGATCAAGACATCCGCAATGCGATTTTAGCTAGCGATCGTGTTTACATCATTGCATGTGGAACAAGTTATCACGCAGGTCTTGTTGGAAAACAATTTATCGAGAAGTTTGCAAAAATGCCAGTTGAAGTGCATGTAGCAAGTGAATTCTCTTATAACATGCCATTATTAACAGAAAGACCATTCTTCATTTACATTTCACAAAGTGGTGAAACAGCTGATAGCCGTGCAGTACTTGTACAAACAAATGAAATGGGTCATAAAGCATTAACGATTACAAATGTACCTGGTTCTACGCTTTCTCGTGAAGCCGATTATACACTTGCGTTATACGCGGGACCAGAAATCGCAGTTGCATCAACGAAAGCTTACACAGCACAACTTGCAGTACTTTCAATTTTAGCTGCGGACATTGCTAAAGCAAAAGGCGAAGTTCTTGATTTCGATTTAACACACGAATTAGGACTTGTAGCAAATGCAATGATAGAACTTTGTGATCAAAAAGAAGAAATGGACGCATTAGCAAAACAATTTTTAGCAACGACGCGTAACTGTTTCTTCATCGGACGTAGCGTAGATTTCTACGTAGGATTGGAAGGTGCGTTAAAGCTAAAAGAAATCTCTTACATCCAAGCAGAAGGATTTGCTGGAGGAGAATTAAAACACGGTACAATCGCCTTAATCGAAAATGGTACACCAGTTATCGCACTTGCTACACAAGAGCACGTAAACCTTGGAATTCGTGGTAACGTGAAAGAAGTAGTAGCACGCGGAGCTAACCCATGTATCATCTCAATGAAGGGCTTAGAAATGGAAGGTGACAGCTTCGTATTACCAGCTGTACACGAAGCACTAGCACCGTTAGTAGCAGTTATTCCATTCCAACTTATTTCATACTACGCAGCACTTCACCGCGAGTGTGACGTTGATAAGCCACGTAACTTAGCTAAGTCTGTTACGGTTGAGTAGGAGATTGGTAGGTTAATAAATATAGCCTTAAAATAAATTTACGAATTCGTACCCCTTTAGATATGTTATCTAAAGGGGTATTTTTATGCCGAAAAAGAACATCGAAAATTGGTAAGTGGATAGAACCCTATAGATTAAATTTTTACTTTATCAGATTCACTTTTATTTATCTGAATTTTCCATTATCATTTTAAGTATTCGTGAACAATTTCCTTTATTACGACAAGAAGAGACGATAGATTCATGGACATTACAAGGGGGCTTATTAATGAAAGTGAAAGCAAAAACATATTTAAGTATAGAAGAGATTATTTCATTACCGGCCGTATCAAGTACAAACATAAGTGATGATGGCAAAAACGTAGCGTTTGTTAAGAAGAGCGCTAACTGGAAAGACAATATATATAGAAATCATGTATGGATATATGAAACAGATAAAGGGCAGAGTTACCCAATAACAACTGGAGATATAGATAGTACACATCCATTATGGTCTCCAGATTCTAAGACTATTGCATACCTTAGCCCAGCTGGTGACGAGGGTAATAAAAATCAGATCTTTGTTAAGTCAATAGACGGTTGTAGTGAGGTTCAAATGACTGATCAGGAAGAAGGGATTAGTACATTTAAATGGGATCCTACTGGTAAAGGTTTTTATTATATTGCACAGTCAAAAGAATGTGAGGAAATAAAGAAACGTAAGGAACGATATGGAGATTTCCAACATGTAGGTAAGGAACATCGGAATAATTGTTTATACTACATTGAGATAGAAAAAGCGATACAAAATGATAAAGAGGAACGCGAGATTAAAAATGTTTATCAATTAACGGATGATAAGGATTTTTATATACATAACTTTGATATTTCAAATGATTGGAAAAAGGTTGTATGTATGGCTACACCAAGCTTAAACGATTATATGAATGGTGATCTATACATATTAGATGTTGAAGCTGGGGAACGACAAAAGATGAATGTAGATAAGTTGTTGGGCGGTAGCGTCTGCTTTTCTCCCGAGGGCAGTAAAATATGTTACGCAGCAAGCATAAGAGAGAAGGATTACTATAGAAATCATATACAAGATAGTACAGTAGAGATATATGATCTGAATACTGGAGAAATAATTCAACCTTTAACAAATTTTGATAGTACGGTTATGCCATTACAGTGGACAGCTAAAGGAATTTTAATTAGATGGCAGGATAAAACGAATTACCGTATTGGCTTGTTATGTGAGGATGGCACTGTGGAGGTGTTAAGCAAAACGTTAGATGGTTTTATAATGGATGCCTCTATAACAAGAGATGGCAATCATATAACATATACTAAGGCTATAACAAATGAAACCTTTGAAATCTATTTGGATGATAAAAAAATAACGAATGAAAATAGCTTTTTCGAAGGCAAGCTTAAAAGTAACAGAGAAATCATTTCATGGAGAAGTAGTGATGGTCTTGAAATAGAAGGTGTTTTATCAACCCCAGTAGAGTTTGAGGCAAATAAAAAATATCCCTTATTAGTAGTAATCCATGGTGGTCCGAATTGGGGGTCCTTTCCGATATTTTCAGACTGTTTTAATGAGAAATATCCGATTGAACAGTTTATCGAAAAGGGCTTTATCGTTTTAGAGCCAAACTATAGAGGAAGTTCTGGTTATGGTAATGAATTTTTACAAGCAAACTATAGAAAACAAGGATTTGCTGATTATGATGATATTATATCTGGAGTGGATGCACTAGTTGAAAAAGGGATGGTAGATAAAGATAGAGTAGGAGTTATGGGATGGAGTAACGGAGGATATATATCTGCTTTCTGTTCTACATTTAGTGATAGATTTAAAGCTATCTCAGTTGGGGGCGGAATCACTAACTGGAGTACCCATTATGTAAATACAGATATCCCTTACTTTATTAGCATGTATTTAGGAAATACTCCATGGAATGATCCGGATATATATAAGAAAACATCACCAATGACATATATTAAATCAGCCTGTACGCCTACGTTAATTCAACATGGAGAAAAGGGTGTAAGAATTCCAATTGCAAATGCATATGAGCTATATGAAGGATTAAGAGATATGGAAGTTGATACAGAATTAATTATATTTAAAGGAATGGCATATAGTTCTGATCAGCCAGGAATGAATGTAGCTATTATGAAGCAGAACTTGATGTGGTTTTCCCACTATATTCTTGGAGAAAGTATGGAGGGCTTTCGTACTATATAATGAATATTCGTACAGGGATTTTCCGTTGTGCAATCGGGTCAGATTGTTGTAAACTGTATGCAAACCATTATGATTATAAGGAAACGTAATTCGGAGGACTAATATGACAGCGAATAAAAATGAGTTATCTGTAGAACAACGTGAAGAACTATTAAAAGTATTACAAGCTCGTTTTGAGAAAAACATGAATCGCCATGAAGGTCTTGAATGGGCTAAAGTTGAAGCAAAGCTAGCTACTAATAATGAAAAATTATGGTCAATTCATGAAATGGAAGTAACTGGCGGTGAGCCGGATGTTGTTGGTTATGATGAAGAGAAGGACGAGTATACTTTCTATGATTGTTCAAAGGAGAGTCCTAAAGGTCGCAGAAGTTTTTGTTATGATCTTGAAGCGTTAGAGTCAAGAAAAAAACATAAACCAGAAAATAACGTTATTGATGTAGCAAATGCTATGGGTATTGAATTATTAACGGAAGAACAATATCGAGAGTTGCAACAGCTTGGGGATTTCGATATGAAATCATCAAGCTGGGTACAAACGCCTTCAGATATTAGAGAACTCGGAGGTGCTCTATTTTGCGATTATCGCTTCGGACACGTTTTTGTGTACCACAATGGAGCAGATTCATACTATGCTGCTAGAGGATTTCGCGGTTCGTTAAGAGTTTAAATTTGGAGTAAATAAGAAAAAGAGCCTATACGTAGGCTCTTTTTCTTATTTATATTTTAAAAGTAAACTGTTACTACGCAGTTTTACTTAATTTATATGCTTCATGGTTGTTTTTACGGAAAAGTTTAGGGAAAACATAGCCATCTAATCCAATACGTCCAGCATTATGACCTGCAACTAAAATGAACATAGTTAAAATAAGTAAATTTGGGTTTACACTAACAGTTCCACTTAGTAAAAATGAAAGATTCATTATAATTCCAAAGAATGCAGCAGTTTTTGTTAATCCGCCTAAAATTAAACCTAGACCTACTAAAATTTCTCCCCATTGAACTAAAAAGCTAAATAGGTCTGCGTTTGGAAGAACAAAGTGTTGAAGGAAATCTGCCCACCAAGTTTGTACGGCAGGGTGGTCACCTGATGCCTGAGCAATAGCGCCCTTTAGAAAACCACTTGCATCAAAAGATTGTCCGAAAACTTTACCTATCCCAGCAGCGAGCCATGCATATCCTATGTAAAATCTTAAAAATAATAATATGAAAGCAGCACGTTTATCAGTTCTTAAAAAATTGATAACCATTGAAATCCCTCCAATATTTTATTTACATGTTTATTATATATCCATTGTGAAAAAATTCACAATGGATAAAGTGTGAACAAAAATTATGATTTTTCATTTGTACATAAAATATTTGGAAATGTATTGTTTGGAGAGTGAATAATACATGAAGGGAGCTCTCCACTAAAATAGGTAGCGCCCTTCATGTATGTTCTTTTAAGTAGCTACTATTAGTTTAGCTTGTCTTTTCCTTATTATTTCTCTGGTTTTATATAAGGAACAATTTGTGCAGTAACGCCTACAGAAGCACCGCGGATAAAGTCTTGGTTTTCTAAAGCCTTAAAGTTTTCTGTTTTTCCTGTTAGCATAACACCTAAGATTTTCACTTGATCGAATGATTTATTTTCGTTTGACTTTAAAAATTTTTGAATGTCCTTGTCATACCCATCATTATATTTTTTAAGGGAATCAAAGAACCCTTTGTACGATTCTTCGGGAGGGGTTCCTGGCTCAAATCCGTAAACGGGCATACCGGCAGGACCTCCGCTTTCATCTCTAATAGGTGAGACCATATATAGCCATACGATATTTAAGTTATCCGGTATTTTGGTTTGAATTTCTTTTAATGTATAAGGTTGATCGAAAGAGATAGCGACTTCCGCAACATAGTTTTCCATTTTGGAAACTGCACTTAATTCATTTTTGACTCCATCGTAATATTTTTTGATGGCTGGATTATAAAATGTAGCAACTTTATTTTTCGTTTGTTTATCGTAAGTATAAGACTCTGTATTAGATCTACCCCAATGGGTTCCTGGTATTAACTCATTGTAATCGATGTTAGAGCGAAACCAATCGTAAGGGCTTGTCAGTGTATTCCATCGCACTACGTAACCATTAATATTTTTAGAACGATTTGATGTGATATTGCCACCAAACATAGATGAACTACTCGTTACTTGAGAATCAATTTGTACATTTGGTTCTGCAATTGCGTTATGTAAAAAGAGTTTTTCATGAAGCTTCGTAGAGCTTTTCGCTGCGAAGTAATTGCCAACTTTATAAAGTATAGGGATAAGTATGATTACAACGATCATAGAGGTAATGATGCTTTTAAATAACTGTTTCCTTTTAGCTTTTTTTAATGCACCTTTTAAAGAAGTATCCATTAACAGTTTCCTCCTATTTTTGAATGAATGGCTTTACGTGCGCGATGTAATTTTTGTTTAACGCTGTTTACTTGAATATCTAGTATTAGGGCGATTTCCTCATATGAAAAGTTGTAGTAGTACTTTAAAAAGAAGGCTTCTTTATATTCTAGTTTTATATCTTTTAATAGATAGAAAATCTCATCTTTATTTAAAACAGCATCCAGTTCTCGGTCTGTATATTGTAATTTTGAATAAATCTCTTCAGTTAAATAGATGTTTTGTTGCTCCTTTTTTCTCTTCAAGTCAATGTATTCGTTTAATGCGACTCTGAAAAACCATGGACGTATGTTGCTCTCGGTTAGATCATCTAGCAATGTGTATACTTTATAGAAGGTATTTTGGATGATGTCTTCTGCATCTTCTTTTATAGCCCCTTTCGCTAGTAGTAGTTTGAACACTTCCTCTCCTAAATTGATAAGATAGGAGGTCAATATATTTTCTTTTCCCATCACTTTTCCTCCCTACACTTATACAACGGATAGGTAATGATAAATGTATACACTTAAATTAAAATTTTGTCCTTTATACAAATAGAAAAGGCATATAACAATCCTATGTTATATGCCTTTTCTATTATATATTTAGTAATCTATTTCGGTAATGCAAATTTAGCTTTTTTACCTTGTGAAATATCTTTAGCTTCTTTATTTCTCATAGGTCCTAACTCAATCTCAAAGCTTTTGTCTTTCCAAATCTTTTCATACTGCTCTTGATCTAATATATAGACTTGTAGTAACTCTCCAGATGTTCCAGTTTTAACTGCAGCATTATAGTCGTAATTTAGTAGCATACCTTCATTAATCGTATATTGTGTACCATCATTCACTCTTAAGGTAGAGCTTATAGGAGATAATGAAACGTCTTGAGTATCTTTGTTATCAAGCTTGAATTTCACTGTTAATAGAACAATTCCATTTTTGAAATTTGCAAAGCGTGGAGCTTCGACGGAATTTGGTGTGAATTGAGTAAATTGGTATCCGTCTAATGTAATGTTAACAGCGCCTAATTCTTGGCTGTTATTAATACTTGATTTCTCTTTTAACATTTTTTTATCGCCCATGTTATTAGCTGTAGCTTTATCTTGGTAGAAAGTGTTATTTGTTGCAACTTTTTCAGCACCTTGTTTGTTTAAACTTAATGAAAAGCTTCCAGGGCTTCCGATTGGAGCATCAAACTTTCCTTTATTCGCTTGTGCAGTTGGGACTGTGACGGAGACTGTTGAGAGACTTGAAATTTTCGCTAAATCATCTTTTCCGAATGGATAAGCGATATAACCAGAAATAGTTTCTCCTGCTTTTACTAAGTAATCATTCATTGGAGCAAGCTTAGTTGGGAGCTGGTCTTCTTTTGGAATTAAGTCTTTATAGTTACTATATGTTTTCTGCGCACCAGTAAATGACATGTCCAATGCTGGCATATAATAAATATCTTTAGCTGAACTATTTTTTACGCTGTAGTTCACAAGAATAACTCCGCCCTCTGTTTGACGATTAAACGGAATGTCGAAGTTTGTATGGAATCCATTTAATTCAACTAATGTATAACTGTTCATTGATACTGAAACATCCTCACCTTTATAAACTTGTGGTTCCTTATTTTCAAAAAGGACTTTTGTTTTACCACCTGTTTCTTTTTCCATATAGGAAATCAGCTTAGAGTAATCACTTGAGCTAGTAGCTGTATTTTCAGGCTTTTTCTCTGCAGTTTTTTTATCTTCGGATTTTTTTTCTTCAGGTTTATTTTCTTTCGTTGTATCCGTTTTTTCTGCGTTGCTTTCTTTTGTTGTATTTTCTTTTTGTTCTTTATTTGTCGTATCGCTTTGACCACAGCCGGTCATTACAAACGCTGCTACGATTACTGTAGAAAATAAAGAAAGTAATTTTTTTGACATGTTTCTTCCCCCTATTTGTTTACAACTAGTTGAGTCTGTATAATCAGACCGTTTACAACTCCCACATTAGTCCCACATTTTATTATAAAAAATAGAGCCAGTATTTACCAGCTTTTTTCGGATTATTTTAATTATTTAGTTATTGTAATATATTAAAATTAGTAGAAGGTCGGCATGGAATATTGACTTTTATTTTTTTATCATTTGAAATATTTCATCATATTGGTATGATAGAAATAGAGATATATGGAAAGGGGACAAGGACTTAATATGTGGATGAGCTTGTAATGATTAGAAACTAGATAGATAAATTTTTCTCTCATAAGTGAGGGTTTATTTAGTTATCTGTAAATCATTCAAGGACTGCATATTTGGCTTGTACATCCCTTTTGTAAGGATAATGTGTAGGGAAATTCATATCTCTTATATAAAGTATGCGTCCTTTAAACCTGGAGGGGTATATGATGAATCAATTAAAAAATAAAATAGCAGTTGTTACAGGTGTAAGTCGTCTAGATGGTATAGGTGCAGCGATTTGTAAAGAATTAGCTGAAGCAGGATACGACATATTTTTTACGTATTGGACAGCGTACGATAAAGAGATGCCGTGGGGCGTTGATCAAAGTGAACAAATACAATTAAAAGAAGAGTTACTAAAAAGCGGTGTGAAAGTATCGAGTTTGGAGTTAGATTTAACTCAGAGTGATGCACCGAAAGAGCTTATAAATAAAGTTACTGAACAATTAGGGTACCCTCATATATTAATTAATAATGCAGCGTATTCTAAGAATAATGATTTCTCTAATTTGACTGCTGAAGAATTAGATAAGCATTACATGGTAAATGTTCGTGCGACTACGTTGTTAAGTAGTCAATTTGCCCAAGGGTTTGATAAGAAATCTGGTGGTAGAATTGTGAATATGACGTCGGGACAATTTAAAGGACCTATGGCAGGAGAATTAGCGTATGCAACAACGAAGGGAGCTATTGATGCTCTTACGAGTACTTTGTCAGCTGAGGTAGCTCATCTAGGAATAACAGTGAATGCAATTAATCCAGGTCCAACTAGTACAGGATGGATGACCGAGGAGATAAAGCAAGGATTAAAGCCGATGTTTCCTTTTGGTAGAATTGGTGAGCCAAAGGATGCAGCAAGACTCATTAAGTTTTTAGTAAGTGAAGAAGCAGAGTGGATTACGGGACAAGTTATTCATTCTGAAGGTGGATTTAAAAGGTAAAAAGAAGGTATCTCACCCTGGTGAGATACCTTCTTTTTTAATCTTTCTTCAACCTTCGTGCAACACCGTTGCCTAAAGACTGTAGCCCTTGAACGAGGATAATTAAAATAAAGACGGTTGCATACATGACTTCAGGTTCGTAGCGTAAGTGTCCGAATCGATATGCTAAATCACCAAGACCGCCAGCACCTACAAGTCCAGCCATTGCTGTTGCACCAATTAGGCCAATTGTTGCAATTGTTAAGCCAAGTACAAGGGAGGGACGAGCTTCTTTCACCATAACGTGCCAAATAATTTTTATAGTAGAAACTCCCATTGCTTGGTAAGCTTCAATAACACCACGATCCACTTCTAATAAAGCTGTCTCCATTAATCGTGCGATATAAGGAGCTGTGAATACGACAAGCGGTACGATAACACCTTGCACGCCAATGGATGTTCCCATTAGAAACTTTGTAAAAGGTAAAATGAAGAATAATAGAATGATAAATGGAAGAGAGCGAATGATATTAATAATTGTATTAAGAATTGGATAAATGATTTTATTTTCGTGCTGTCCACCAGGTCTCGTTAAAACAAGTGTGACACCAAGTGGTAGCGCAATAAGGATAGAGATGAATAGTGAAATAGATGTCATTTGAAATGTTTGAATGGTTGCTTCCCATATGACTTTACCCCATTCATCCAAAAAGGACTTGTTTCCCATGATCTGTTCTACCTCCTTCTACGATGATCCCTTGCTCTTGTAAAAATGATAAAGCGCGGGCTACTTCAGTTTTTTCACCTTGCATATGAATGATCAGTTTCCCATATGCTTCATGTTTTAACTGTGTAATATTACCGGATAAAATATTCGGATACACTTGAAAACGTTTTGTAGCGATAGCTAACGCTGGTTCGCCAGAAGAGTTTCCTATAAATGAAAGTGTTACGATTTCTCCGGTTCTTTGTAGCTCTTTCTGTACGTCTTCTGGAATCTTCGCTGCAAATGCACTATTTACAAATTTCTTCGTTGTTACATGTTGTGGGTTTGTGAAGATATCCTTCACAGTCCCGCTTTCGACTACTGCTCCATGTTCCATAACAGCAACTCGGTCACATATACGCTGGATGACATTCATTTCATGTGTAATTAATAAAATTGTGATCCCGATTTCTTCGTTAATCTTTAATAATAGATCAAGAATAGATTCCGTTGTTTCTGGGTCTAAAGCGCTCGTTGCTTCGTCACTTAATAACACTTCTGGTTCATGTGATAGTGCACGTGCAATGGCAACACGTTGTTTCTGACCACCAGAAAGTTCACTCGGATAGGCATCTTTTCGATTGAAAAGATCGACAATGCGTAAATACTTTTCTACCCTTTTTTCAATTTCATTTTTTGGAAGACCAGATAGGCGTAAAGGTAATGCGATATTTTCATAAACTGTCACGGTTTTAAGCAAATTGAATCCTTGAAAAATCATCCCGATTTTTTGTCTCGATTTTGCTAGTTCTTTTGCTGATAAAGTTGTTAAGTCTTGGCCGTTTACAATGATATTTCCTGTCGTTGGTTTTTCTAATAAATTTACACATCGAATTAATGTACTTTTACCAGCGCCACTATATCCAATGATTCCAAATACTTCGCCCTTTTTTACTTGAAGGGAAGTAGACCTAAGTGCTTCTACATTCCCTTGTTTTGTTGTAAATACTTTGGATACATTTTTTAATTCAATCATTATCCTCAGCTCCTACCAAGACGGTAAAACAGAACCATCAAATTTTTTCTCGATAAATTCTTTTACTTCTTTAGATTGATAAGCTTTCTTTAATTTATTTACAACAGCATCATCTTTATTTTCAGTACGAACAACAACCCAGTTCACATATGGTGAATCTTTTCCTTCACGGAAGATAGAATCTTTCGCAGGGCTTAATTTTGCACCTAATGCAAAATTTGTATTAATTGCAGCTGCTTTCACTTCACTTAGTTGTGTCGGTAATTGAGATGCCTCTAATTCAACAATCTTTAAATTTTTTGGATTTTCAATGACATCTTTCGCAGTCGCTTTTTCTGTCGCCTTTGGATCTACTTTTAAAACTCCTGCTTTTTCAAATAGCTTTAAAGCTCGAAGTTCATTCGTTGGATCATTTGGCACAGCAATCGCATCGCCCTCTTTTAAGTCTTTTACATCCTTTATGTCTTTAGAATATACGCCCATAGGGAATGTTACAGTTGAAAATACTTCCGTTAATTTCATATTACGTTCCGCTTTAAATACGTCTAAATATGATTTCGTTTGATAGCTATTTACATCGAGACTTTTTTCATCTAGGGATACGTTTGGTGCTACATAATCATTAAATACTTTTACATCAATCTCGAGACCGTCTTTCGCTGCCACTTCTTTCACCTTTTCAAAAATTTGTTCATGCGGTCCACCCGTTACGCCGACAGTAATCTTTTTCTCATCTAATGCTTTTACCTCTTTATCGGAATTAGCACCACATGCACCTAACAATAATACCGCTCCACTTACAATGCTCAATAATACTTTTTTCATCTATAGTACCCCCTTCATATACGTTCCAAAATAAAAAGCACCTCTCAAACATAAGAGAGGTGCCGAATAGACAAAATAGGATCCTCTCTTATCTGCCAAAACGAAAACTCGTTTTGCAGGAATTAGCACCTTAGCTTATACGTCATAAGCTCGGTTGCCGGGCATCATCGGGCCAGTCCCTCCGCCACTCTTGATAAGAGTATGTGTATGTAGTTTTTTAATATGGTACTAATAGTAAATCTTACAAAAAGAATTGTCAATGTTATTTTCTGAATATATTTTATTTTAAGGTAATCGAAACATTCCCCTTCTTATGTCCCTTTTCCACATATATATGAGCTTCAGCAATTTCTTCTAATCGGTAAGTTCTATCAATAACGGGCTTTAGTTTTTCCGTTTCGACTAGTTTCTTTAATAGAATCATATCGTTTTTACTTACCTTTGCCATCATTCCATTAACAGATACATATTTACCATTGGGTGTTAATGTATTTGTACAAAGGGATTTTTTATACTTCCCAACTGCATCAAATATAATATCGTAGCGCTCGCACCGCTTAGTAAAATCTTCTTTCGTATAATCAATTACTTTATCAGCTCCTAAAGATTGAACGAGTTCGAAATTTGAATTACTACAAACAGCCGTAACGGTCGCACCGAAATATTTAGCAAGTTGTACAGCAGCTGTTCCTACTGAACCAGATGCGCCATATATAAGTACTTGTTGCCCTTTTTTTATACGGCCCTTTCTCAGGAAATGCAATGCTGAAGTTCCACCAAAAGGAATAACGGCAGCTTCTTCATACGTCACATTGGTAGGTTTTAATGTTATTAATCCACTTTCATGTACGCATGTGTATTCGGCATAACCACCGACATTAAGCTCTGTTAATGCAAAAACTTGGTCTCCTTTTTCAAATTGAGTTACATCTGTTCCTATTTCTTCGATTTCACCAGCTAGCTCCACGCCGAGTATAGGTTTTCTTGGTTTTTTAAAACCTAATATAATCCGCATAGGAATCCAAAATAAAAGGGGGCTATTAAAGCCGCGCATTCTACAATCTCCAGTTGTTACACTTGTTGCGTGAATTTTAACTAATACTTCATTCTTTTTTGGAGTAGGTTTCTCTATATTTTGAAGCTGGAGAACGTTCGGTGGTCCATACTGTGTGCAAATGATCGCCTTCATAATGACCTCCTGAAATGAGTTGTTGTTATTTACATCATATTTAAAATCTTTATCAAACATGTCGCTATATAGCGAATAAAGATTAAAAATTATATAGATTTCATAGGAAAAGAGGTGATATTATTTTGGGAAAGGGGGCGACATTATGAAAAAATTTATTTTTATTTCAAGTTTAGTGTTTGCAATCAGTCTAGGTGCAGGGTGTAGTAATGAGAAAACAACAAAGACTGATGAACCGAAAAAAGAAGCTGTGCAGAAAGAAAAAGAATTAGCAGCGAAGGATGTTTTCAAGAAAACGAATGACGCTTTTAAAAATGAAGAACATGTAACGATGACATATGATGTAGAGATAAAAGCTGAAGGAACAGAGATGAATATACTAAAGGCTAAGATGCAATTAGAGCCAAAGAAAAAGAATTCTCGTTCTGAAATGAATATTTCTGGTACAGATGTTGTAGTGTATGCTGTGGATGGTAAAGTTGCGGGAGAGGTGAAAAACCCTAATACAGGAGAAGTTATAACCGTACCAGAGGAGCAGTTAAACGCTGGTGGAATGAAAGCAACTCAAGATATTATAGATAATTTAGAAGTACCAGCAGTAGTTTTAGATAAAATGAAGATGGAGAAAAGCGGGGATAAATATAAACTGAAATTTACATTAAAAGGGCAAGAAACAGAAAGTATGTTAACTAGCATGGATGAAACGCAGAAGAAAATGTTACAAGCACAAAATGCGAAGATAGAAGAAGTATATCATTACAAAAGATTTTAAATATGAATCAGCAAAGATAGACATGATTATGAGTAGTAATGGCAAGGATAAAGCACACATTATTACAAACGCAAAATATACGTCGTATGAAAAGTTTGACCCGATACAATTGCCAGCAGCAAAATGATAGTTTTGATGAGAGAGGGGCCTAAAATAAGGTTTCTCTCTTTTTTATTCATACTTTCTTCTTAAGAAAATAGGTACAATATGAAGAGAAAGAATTATAGAAGAGGAGAGTGTCATTTGAAAAAAAGAAAGATAGTAGTTGTCATTGTAGCGTATACAGTGTTACTTGCGACGTCTATATATACATACAAGGAGCAACTAGATCATCCTATTATGAGCGATGTGGGAAAGTTGCTTCCAACGAAAATTAAACGTGTTGAAAATGCTGAGGATGAAAAATCATTAAAACAGTTAGTGAAAGATGCAAATACTTCTGGAGAGAAAATTTCCATTGCAGGTATGCAACATAGCCAAGGAGGACAGACGTATTATCCGAATGGTACGATGCTTGATATGAAAGGGTATAATAAAATATTAGAATTTGATCCGGAGAAGAAGAGGATTAGGGTGCAAAGTGGTGTTACATGGAATGACATTCAAAAGAAAATTAATCCATATGGTCTTGCAGTTCAAGTGATGCAATCTCAAAATATTTTTACTGTGGGTGGTTCATTAAGTGTAAATGTACATGGGCGTGATATTCGTCATGAAGCATTGATTGATACAGTCGAATCATTTCGACTACTAATGGCAGATGGCGCTGTACGCAATGTAAGTAGAGAAGAGAATGCCGGTTTATTTTCCTATGTCATTGGCGGTTATGGGTTATTTGGTGTCATTTTAGATGTGACCTTAAAGTTAACAGATGATGAATTATATGAAACGCACACGAGAATGATAGATTATAAAGAATACACGTCTTATTTCAAAGAAAAAGTGAAAAAAGATGAAAATGTTCGTATGCACTTAGCTCGTATTTCTGTTGCTCCCAATTCATTTTTAAAAGAGATGTATGTGACAGATTATACATTGGCACAAAATCAAAATATGAGGGAAGAGTATAGTGAATTAAAAGAAGAAAATATTATAGCTGCGCCAAAATTTTTACTCGGTTTATCACGCTATAGTGATTGGGGAAAGGATACATTTTGGGATATACAAAGAAGTTATTTTGAACGTACAGATGGAAAGTATGAGACGCGAAATAATGTTATGAGGTCAGATAGTGCCTTTATGGAATATGAAAATCCGAATAGAACAGAAGTGTTACAAGAATACTTTGTGCCTATAGATTTCTTCACGGAATACATAGATGATTTACGTAACGTATTAAGTGAAGAAGAGTTTAATTTGCTCAATATTACGATTCGTTATGTGGAAAAGAATGAAAATGCAGTTTTATCCTATGCGAAAGATGATATGTTTGCGCTGGTTCTTTTAATTAACCAGGGCCGCTCAGAGAGTGAGATAAAGAAAACAGAAGATGTCATTCAGAAAATGATTGATGTTACTTTAAAACATAATGGTAGTTATTATTTACCGTACTATTCTTATCCAACGAAGGAGCAGTTAAAGATGGCATACCCTCGTATAGAAGAATTTCTTCAGAAGAAAAAAGAGGCGGATCCAAAAGAGAGATTTGTGAATTTATTTTATAGGGAGTATACGAAATGACATATAGAAGATTTGTAGCGTCACAAAGTATTATTATGATGGCGGGAAGTATGGTATTTCCTTTTTATATTTTATTGCTTCGGAACGTGGGAAATAGCTTCTCGCAGTTTGGCTGGGCATATGGCTTATTTGCCTTAACTTCAGCTCTAGTATATCCACTAGTTGGAAGAATCTCTGATAGAGTAGGTGATAGAAAGTTATTAATTATATACGCCTGGTCTATGGCTATATTAATGCTTTGTTTCCCGATCGCCACGGAAGTCTGGCATGTATATATTCTTCAAATTGTAATGGGAGTTTTAGGTGCTGTGCAGCGTAATACCGAGAAGACGTCGTTAGCACGAAAGGTTGTGCAAGAAAATGCTGGTTATGAGATTGGAAAATATCATGTGTGGACATCGATTGGAGGAGCAGTAGCAATTATTGCAACGGGATATTTAGTAGATTTCTTTACGATTGGCACCATTTTTTATATTGCATCTATCTTATATGTAGTAAGCGGAGTTGTATTAAGTAGTAAAAAAATATAATCATCCCCATTTTTACCTGAATACCCTTTATTTGTTATACTAAAAGGGAAAATAAAAGAAAAGGGGACATTGCCTTTGATGAAATTTTTAATTTTAGCTATTCTCACTTTGTTTTTGATTCCATGGACAAGAAGCGGTAGTAAACTTCGAGCAGTGGATAAGAAAGGGGATGAGAAGGTTGTAAAGGGTAAGAAATCATCCATTTTAGTTATTCCTGTTTTATTTTGGATAGGTATTGCAATCTATGAATATCTTTGGCTAATTGATGATCGAGCGGATTCGATTCTTACTCATTATGCTGTTGCAGTAGCAGTTTTAATTGGGCTTGTTTTATTTTCACAAAATCAAATAGGGAAATTAGAAGGTACGTTAAAGGGACTTCTAATGTTTGTTTTACTCGCAAGTTACGGCTACTTTGGTTATTTACACGATATAGTAATCACGAAAAAGAAATATGATTCTGTTGTGAAGATAGAGAAAGATATTTCAGAGCCATTTACTGAAAATGATCAGCCGTTTACAGTGCCGCCAAAGACAGCAGAGAATAAGATGAAAAAAGTATTTGGGGATATTCCGAAAGTAGCTTATTTTGAGCTAGGAGAATTAACACCACAAATGGTAAATGGTGAGGCTTTATATGTAGCACCGATTGAAGTTTCAGGATTTTTTAAAGCACGTAAAGCGGAAACAATTCCAGGATATGTAACGATGTCAGGTACGAATCCCGATGCGGAAGCAAAACTGCACCTCGGCTATAAAATGAAATATGTGCCGAGCATGTTTTTTGGTAATAAATTAGAACGTGTCGTTCGAAAAGCAGAACCGGATTTAATTTTTAAAGGGAAACCTAAATTCGAAGTTGATGATAAAGGGAAACCATATTATACAATGACGTATGGTGAATTTATTTCAGGAAGATCTGGATTTGAGGTAGAGGGCGTTGTAGTAGTAGACGCACAAACAGGTGAAGTGAAAAGATACGATAAAGGAAAGGCACCTAAATTTGTTGATGGTGTATTAAATCACGAGACCGCATCTACATTAAATACGTATTTCGGTAAATATATTCACGGATTTTGGAATACAAAATTCTCACAAACGGATATGAAGATTCCGACTGAGTGGGGAACGAAAGAAGGAGTTACACCAATCTTCGGTAAGGATGGAACGCTATATTACTTTACTGATTTCACCTCTCCGAAAGAAGGAGTAGATTCTGCGTTAGGTTACTCGCTTATCGATGCGCGTACAGGTAAGTTGTATTACTATAACGGAAAAGAAGTAAAGGGAATTATGGATGGTTCAGCTGCTACAGAAGTAGTGGATAATTCCTTTAAGAGAGAGAAATGGCACGGAACAATGCCGGTTATTTATAATGTGTACGGTAAACCTTCTTGGATTGTACCTGTTATTGATGATGGAGGATTAGTACGTGCTCATACGGTTATCTATGCTTCTAATGCGAAAATATTTGCAACAGGTTCGACGCAAAAAGAAGCGCTTGAGAATTATAAAAATGCGCTGAGTGGAAGTGGGGATTCATTTAGACCGACTTCAAGTGGTAAAGAAGCACAAAAAGAAGGCGTTGTACAACGTGTATATAAAGAAAAATCAGGTGAAAATACGATTGTGTACGTACTGTTAGAGAATGAGCAAAAAGTATTTATGGTACCAGCGAAGAAATTCCCATATGCCATGTTTACAGAAGTGGGAGATCCAATTCAAATCACGTATTTAGATACAGGAGAGGCGATGTCTTCCGTATCTAAATTTGCAAATAGTAATTTGAAAAAGTAAAGCGATAGAATTTCTATCGCTTTTTTTTACGGTATGAAACAGGAAAATGCACTATACTTGACGTATGTTTATGTTGTAACTATAATTGTTACGATTCAGTAGTTATAGGAAAGGGTGAACGGAAAAAGTGAATGGAGTTAATCAAGAAATATATAAGCCTGTAAAGACAAATAGGTTATGGATGATTCTTGTACTAGGGACACTTACGGCGATTGGGCCATTATCTATTGATATGTATTTGCCTTCTTTACCGAAACTAACAGATGATCTACAAACAGGTGCATCCCTAGCGCAGCTAACATTGACAGCTTGTTTACTTGGGCTTTCAGTAGGGCAATTATTTGTCGGTTCAATTAGTGATATTTATGGAAGGCGCAAACCTCTTATTATTGCTCTTATTATTTATGTTGCTTCTTCTTTACTTTGTGCTATTGCGCCATCTATTTGGAGTTTAGTGTTATTGCGCTTCTTGCAAGGAGCTTCAGGATCGGCTGGGATTGTTATTTCACGTGCAATGGTACGTGATATGTATTCAGGTTCTGAAATGACGAAGTTTTTCTCACTGCTTATGTTAGTAAACGGAGCAGCGCCTATTTTGGCACCGATTATCGGTGGACAATTACTACAGTTCACAACATGGCGCGGTGTCTTCATCGTTCTTGGAGCAATTAGTGTATTCATGTTAATATCAGCTACTTTTGTATTACGTGAAACATTACCTCCTGAAGAAAGAGAAACAGGTGGTTTGTCAGGGACATTGGCGACGTACGGAAAACTGTTAAAGGATCGTCTGTTTATGGGATATGCATTGTCACAAGGGCTAGTAACGGCGGCAATGTTTGCATACATTTCGGGCTCGCCATTTGTGTTGCAGAACATATACGGAGCATCACCACAGCAATTTAGCTTATTCTTTGCGATTAACGGTATCGGTATTATTATTGCTAGTCAGGTTACGGGTCGTTTAGCAGGGAAAGTGAATGAGAAGACATTATTTGTTGCTGGTATTATTATCGCAGCTGTTGGTGGCCTATCTTTATTACTGACAATCGTACTAGGAATAGGTTTAATTGGTGTTTTATGTTCGTTGTTCCTTGTTGTATCAAGTGTTGGGGTTGTATCAACAACTGGTTTCTCATTAGCGATGAGAAACCAGAAACAAGCTGCAGGAACAGCATCAGCTTTATTAGGCTTATTACAGTTCATTTCAGGAGCACTTGTTGCACCGTTAGTAGGCATTGGTGGAAGCAACACCGCATTACCGATGGGCGTTGTGATCGCTCTTTGTGAAATTGGTGCTGTATTATGTTATCTATTTATGGCCAGAAGAAGTGAGAAGCAGTTTGAATTGCAACAAAGACAAAATGTAGAGGCTTAATTCATAAAAAGAGCTGATTCAAACATATTTTGAATCAGCTCTTTTTTCATTTCTTTGAAATAACACATAAAGTTTCGTAAGGTGATGCAAAAGTTATTTACATAAAGTGACGATAATGTGACAAAAATGTGGGCATGTATATTAAGGTATCGTCTTAAGTGTAAAAAGTAGGATGTTCTCGGTATAATAACAAGTGGAGATAAAAGAAACTATAATGAGTAGTAGCTGTAGATAAAAGGAGAAAAAGAGATGAAGAAGGTTTTGGGTATTGCCGTAATGGGAGGTATGCTCCTTCTAGCGGGATGTAATGGAAATAAAGATACGAAAGAACCAAAGGAAAAGGTAGAGCAATCTACTGAACAAACAGAAGAGATGAAAGTGTATCGCGAAGTACATGAAAAATACGATATGAAGATGAACAAAGAAATTAATAAAGCATTACAGTTATGGGAAGTAGCAAAAGAAAAAGGTGGTAAGGAAATAACGAATGCTAAATATAAAGAAGACGTGCAGAAGGTAACGACAGGCATGTTAGAAGATATAGATCATATACGTAAAGAAATTCGTGTACCGAAGTCGAAAGAACAAGAACATGAAATGTATGTTGGTTTCTTAAATGAAGCAGAACAAGCGATAAAAAAATTACAAAAGTTAGCTAAAGAAGAAGACTCATCGTTGATTCGTGATATAGAAATTAATTTTTCAACAGCATCAACATACTATAAGCGTTTTCAAACAGAGGCAAAAAAATAACCTTGCGTACGCGCAAGGTTATTTTTTCTTCTTACCATCTCCGTCTTCATCCTCGGATACTAATACTTTCTGTTCTTCGTGAAATTCAGAAATGGTTTGACCGGTAATATTATCAAAGGGTGTGTAAAAAGAGGTAATGCTTTTCTTTTTAATGAATAATTTGTAGAAGCCAATGATGACAAGTATAACGATTGTTAAGGGTAACCCTATAGTAGCAAGAAGTAAGGGATCCATCTTATAACTCCTTTAACAGTATTTCTTTTTATTATAAGTGAAAACTGTAATTTCGATAAATGACATTGAAAACTGATTTTTCTAAATATATCCAATTTGATTGACTTTTCATTTTTTCAGAATTATAATTCGAAATATACAATTTGAACCAAATAATAATATAGCAATTTACTTATCCAGAGAGGTAGAGGGACTGGCCCTATGACACCTCAGCAGCGGGTTCTGTAAGATGAACACCGTGCTAATTCCAGCAAGCAAGTCTTGAAAGATAAGTGATGGGCCTTCGTTTATTCAGCCTTGATCTTATTTTTTAAGATCAAGGCTTTTTGTATTTTAAGAAGTGGAAAAGTGATAGGAACAAATATGTCAATAAAACAAAGTAAATTTATTTGTTTAGGGGGTTATTGAAGTGTATGTTATTAAAAAACTATCGGTTATGGTTTTCACGCTATGGGTCATTACGACAGTAACATTTTTGATTATGCATATCATTCCTGGGGATCCATTTTCATCAGATGCAAAAATCTTTCCAGAGGAAGTAATACAAAATATGAGGGCGAAGTATCACCTCGATGAACCGTTATGGAATCAATATGTCGCT
Organism: Bacillus sp. CH140a_4T; assembly: GCF_008923725.1. Classification (GTDB taxonomy): domain Bacteria; phylum Bacillota; class Bacilli; order Bacillales; family Bacillaceae_G; genus Bacillus_A. The sequence goes on along the minus strand of NZ_WBPF01000019.1, from coordinate 268,512 downwards.
TATTTAGATGGCGTAGTTCATTTTGATTTTGGTGAATCTGTTCAATCGACGGGGCAAGGTGTATCAGAAATTATAACGACAGGATTTGGTCCGTCAGCGATTATTGGTTTACAAGCACTTATTATTTCATTATTAGTCGGAATTGCAGCAGGTACATTTGCAGCCCTATATCATGGGAAAGTAATTGATTATAGTGTGAGCTTACTTGCGATTCTCGGTATATCTATTCCAAGTTTTATTTTAGCACCATTATTTATACAAGTATTTGCTATACAGTTTGAACTGTTACCTGTAGCGTCTTGGGGCACATTCGAACATACGGTATTGCCATCCTTTGCATTAGCGTTAGGACCAATCGCAGTGATTACAAGGTTTGTTCGCTCTAATATGATTGAAGTTTTGCAGAGTGATTATATTAAGCTAGCGAGAGCGAAAGGTATCCCAATTAAGAAAATCATTATAAGACATGCTCTTCGAAATGCGATTGTGCCAGTACTTACATTTGTTGGACCGTTAATGGCTGGACTTTTAACAGGGACTTTCGTTATTGAAAAAATATTTTCCATTCCTGGTCTAGGAAAATATTTTGTAGATAGCATTTTTAACCGAGATTATCCGGTCATTATGGGAACAACGATTTTCTATAGTGCATTATTAATTTCTTGTATTTTCATTACAGATATTATTCATCGTATGGTTGATCCGCGTATTCGTTCTATTACATAAGGAGGGGGGATATTTAAATGGGAGCTTATGAAATTAATAAACAGTTATTAACGAATGAAGAGAAAAAAGAATTAACGATAAATAAAGAGCAGCAAACAATTAGCCGAAAGAAGGAAGTGTTTCGCAAGTTCATATCAAACCCTATAGCAGTTTTAGGCGCAGTGACGTTATTACTCATTATAATTTTCTCGCTAATTGGCGAAAGTTTAACGTCATTTACTGCGAGTGAACAAGTGAAAGAAGCAACTAATTTACCTCCTAGTAGCGAGCATTGGTTCGGAACCGATGATTTAGGAAGAGACATATGGGCGCGTACTTGGGCTGGTGGGAAAATCTCACTAACAGTTGGATTAGTGGCAGCGGCTCTTGATATAGGAATAGGTGTACTAATCGGTGGCTTTAGTGGATACGTGAGAGGGCGTAATCGTCTTGGAACGTTAATAGATGAATGGATTATAAGAGGGATTGAAGTGTTATATGGTATCCCATATTTATTAATTGTGATTTTACTATTGATCGTAATGAAACCAGGACTTTTTACAATTATAATCGCTCTTGCATTAACAGGGTGGATTGGCATGGCACGTCTCATTAGGGCACAAGTATTATCCTTAAAGCAAAGAGAATTTGTTATTGCAGCAGAGCGATTAGGTACATCGCATATGAAGATTATATACGGACATATCATTCCAAATTTAACAGGTATTATTATCGTAAATTTATCATTTACAATTCCAGCAGCTATTTTTTCAGAATCATTTTTAAGCTTTATCGGACTCGGAGTACAATCACCAGCAGCGAGCTGGGGAACGATGACGAACGATGCACTCGGGACATTGCTAAGCGGAGAATGGTGGCAATTATTCTTCCCAGCAATCATGATTGCACTCATTATGTTTGCATTTAATGCAATTGGTGATGGTTTGCAAGATGCAATTGATCCGAAGATTGTAAAACGAAATCGAAAGGAGAAAAAACATGGGACAGCTCTTATCTTTAGAAAACGTAACGTTAGCCGTTGAAAAAGAGAATAGTAAGCAAGCAATTGTGAAGCATGTTTCCTTTTCCATTAATGAAGGTGAAATCGTTGCACTTGTAGGAGAAAGTGGTTCAGGAAAAAGTGTTACAGCACAATCCATTGTCGGACTAAATCAAGAATCTATTCACATTGATGATGGAAGTATCTCTTTCCACTCTCAAGAATTAACGAATTTACAAGAATCAGAATGGAATCAAATTCGAGGGAAAGACATTTCGTTTATTTTTCAAGACCCTCTGTCCGCGTTAAATCCGACGATGAAAGTAGGAAGGCAAATTACAGAGGTAATTTTGCAACATGAGAAAAAATCGAAAAGAGAAGCAAAAGAAATTGCAATTAACTTATTAAATGATTTAGGGATACATGAAGCAGAGAAACGTTTTGAACAGTACCCGCATCAATTAAGCGGAGGTATGAGGCAACGTATTTGTTTAGCAATTGCATTTGCTTGTCACCCAAAGCTCGTTATTGCAGATGAGCCTACAACTGCATTAGATGTAACGATTCAAAAACAAATTATGGGGTTATTAAAAGAGCGAAAAGAAAAACAAAATACGAGTATTTTATTAATTACACATGATTTGGCGCTTGTACGTGAAGTAGCAGATCGAGTAGTTGTGATGTACGGGGGACGTGTTGTTGAAAAAGGGACGATACAAGAAGTAATAGGTTCACCGAAGCACCCGTATACGAAAAGTTTATTACAAGCTATTCCGAATATGGATGATGCTGAAAAGGTACTTAGAGCAATCGAGGGAACAACACCATCAATTGAAACATTGAACAGTTTTGGGTGCCCATTTGTAAATAGATGCCCAGTAGCAATACAAGAATGCATTCATCGTTTTCCAGAGAGAACAACATATTCTGGAGAACACAGTTCACATTGTTGGCAACATGTTCTAGAGCATAACCAAGCGAAATCAAAAGAGAAGGTGAATGCCTCATGACAACAGATTTAATTACTGTAAAGCAAGTAACGAAAACGTATGGAAGTAAAAAGAAAGAAATTGCAGCGTTAAAAGATATATCACTTTCTATCCCGAAAGGAACAACACTTGGCATTATTGGAGAAAGTGGTTCAGGGAAAACGACACTCGGTAAGCTCATAGCTGGGATCGAGAGCCCAACGTCTGGTGAAATTGATTATAACGGTCAAGTTGTTCACAAGTTGAAGTCAGCTCATAAGCGAGATTTCTTGCAGAAAGTACAGTTCATTTTTCAAGATTCAACAGCCGCATTAAATCCACGCTGGAAAGTACGCGATAGCGTAACGGAAGGATATATTTCATTCGGTTTAGGTGATAAAGGATTGAAGGATAAAGTCGCAGGTGATGCGCTAGAACGTGTTGGACTAGATAGGCGATATATTGATCGTTACCCGCACGAATTTAGCGGAGGACAACGTCAACGTATCGCTATTGCAAGGGCGTTATTATGTGAGCCCGAGGTATTAATTCTTGATGAACCAATTTCTGCATTAGATGTTTCATTGCAAATTCAAGTTGTACATTTACTGCAAAAGATTCAAAAGGAGAAAGGCTATACATATTTATTTATCGCACATGATTTGCCGATGGTTCACTATTTATGTGAAAAGGTAGCTGTCTTATATAAAGGAGAACTTGTTGAATTTGGAAATACGGACGAAGTATTCCGTAATCCACAACATTCTTATACAAAAACATTATTAGCATCAACACCAAAAATTTCGGGTTAAAGGAGAATGTAGGATGAAGAAGTTTTTACTGTTTGTCATTATGACTGTTTTAGCGATTACTTCTGTCGCTTGTGGTAAGAAAGAGACGCAAAAAGCAAGTGCTGGTAAGGGAGAAGGAGATCGATTAGTAACGAATATTGGTAGCGATCCATATACACTGGATTCCGCTATTGCAACAGATAGCACGTCAGGTTATGTAATAGGGCATTTATTCTCAAGCTTATATACGCAAGATAGTGATGGGAAATATCAAAATGAATTAGCAGAGAAAGAAGAAGTAAATGCGGATGGAACTGAATATACAATCCATTTAAAGAAAGATATTAAATGGTCAGATGGTTCTCCTATCACAGCAAATGATTTTGAATTTGCATGGAAGCGATTATTAAATCCGAAAACAGGCTCTATGAATGCGACAGAAATGTATTTCATTAAAGGTGCAGAGGCATATAATACTGGAAAAGGTGAAGAAGGCCAAGTGGGCATTCAAGTTGTTGATCCTCAAACATTAAAGGTAACACTTGAGCACCCAGTTGCTTCTATTAAACAAAAATTAGCGAGTTCATTATTTATTCCATTATCTAAAAAATCAATTGATGATAACAACAAATTAAAAACAGATCCAAAAGAGTTAATTACAAATGGACCATTCACGTTAAAAGAATGGAAGCATAACCAAGCAATTACAGTACAAAAAAATAAAGAATACTATGATAAAAAGGTAACATTAAAAGAAATTGAGTTTCGTATTATTCCAGACTCTAAAACAGCGTATCAATTGTACAAATCAAAAGAATTAGATTTATTAAGTGGCTTACCACAAGAGATGATTGAGAAAGAAAAAGGGAATAAAGAGTATAAACGTGTTGCGGGATTCTCATCTTATATTTACTCATTTAACGTAGAAAAAGAGCCATTTACAAATGCGAAAGTACGTAAAGCATTTTCATTAGCAGTTGATCGTAAGTTTATCGTTGAAAAACTGTATAAAAACAATGCGCAAGAAGCAAATGCATTCGTTCCAGAAGGAGCAAAAACACAAAGTGGTCGTGATTTCCGTAAAGAAAAAGGTGGTTACGTTAAATTTGATCCAGCAGAAGCGAAAAAATTATTAGAAGAGGGTATGAAAGAACAAGGTTGGTCTACATTACCTGAAGTAACATTAAAATTCACAACGGATACACAGCATAAAAAAGTAGCAGAAGCAATGCAGGAAATGTTTAAGAAAAACCTTGGTGTAGATATTAAATTAGAAAATAAAGAGTGGAAGAGTTACATTGATACATATAAGCAAAGTGATTTCCAATTAGCTTATATGGGATGGGGAGGTTCTTTATTAGACCCAATTACTAAACTAGATTTATATGCAGGTGATGGTCCAAACAACTATGCAAAATGGCATAATAAAGAGTTTGACGCTTTAGTAAAAGAAGCAGAAGTTGAACAAAATGAAGATAAGCGTTTTGACTTATTGCATAAAGCAGAAGATATTATGTTTACAGATTCACCATTAATTCCAATTATATTCCCTTCTGATTCTTACTTACAAAAAGGATCAGTATCAGGTCTTCAATATTATGTTGGATCGAAACCAGATTTAAGATATGCAAAAATAAAGAAGTAGGCAATCGCCTACTTCTTTATTTTATTTCTCTTTTATATTCTTTTTTCGTTCCATCAGAGAAGACAACTTCTAAATCAAATTTTTGGTAGTCTTTATCAAGTTTGAATACGTTTACTACTTGATCGATTACTTCTTGGTCAGGAGTATCTTTATCAAATTTTAATTCTTGTAGAAGTGGGCTTAATTTTGTAATAGCCTCGTCACCTGTAAACTTTGCATTTGATTTGTGGTCTTCAAGCTTTGCTTCCATTTTCTTATCAGCTGCTACATTTTTATAATCAGCCTCATAGTCTTTCTTCGTATCTTGATAGTCTGCATCTAAACTAAATTCATTGAAGTTAAGTTTTAAATCTGCAGGAGCCTCATTTTTTGCTTCTTCAGTCGTTTTCTTATCAGAAGTTGTATCTTCTTTTGCAGGAGCTTTACATCCTGTTAATACAGGCACTAGCATAAGCGCTAATAAAACTGATAGTAAAATTCTCATTATAAATTCCTCCTTATGTAAATTGGTTCTATACAAGTTTTTCCAAAAAATATGTAATTATGTATGTGTTGAAAATAAATTATTAACTTGTAGCCACAAAGCTTAATCCGCAATTTAAATCAAAAATGATTTGTATGTATATGGTAAATTAAGGTTGTGAGGAGGTACTAAAATGCATGAAGAATATAAAGAGATGATAAAAAAATCAATTAAGTATATAGAGGATCACTTACATGAGGAGCTTACAACAGACAGAGTGGCATTTCACAGTGCGGTATCGATGTACCATTTTCATCGTATTTTTCAAAGGTATATTGGGATGAGTGTAACGGATTATATTCGAAAGAGAAGGTTAACTCATGCTGCACAGGTTTTAGTGTCAACGGAGAGAGCTGTTATTGATATTGCAGTGCAATACGGTTTTTCCTCACAAGAGGCATTTACGAGAGCTTTTAAAAGAATGTTTCAATTGCCACCGAAGAAATATCGAAAGTATTTCCAGTCATTTTATATAGAAAGAGAGGGTGTTTCAATGCAAAAAGGTATACCGAAAGGGTGGGTCTTAAGTGGAAGTCATCCTGCTGAATATGAGATGGGGTTAGATTATGAAGTTGTCCATCAAGGAAAAGTATCTGCATACATAAAAGCAAAAGAGAATGTTACGCATGGAGGATTTTCAACATTAATGCAAATCTTCCGAGCCGATAAATATGTAGGTAAAAGATTACGTTTTACAGCATTTGTTAAGAGTGAGAACGTAAGAGATTGGGCAGGGTTGTGGATGCGAGTAGACGGAAACGATACAGAACCGCTCGCTATGGATAATATGCAAAATCGCCCAATTAAAAATACGAATAACTGGCAATCGTACTCGGTTGTATTAGATATAAAAGAAGGAGCGCTTGGTATTGCATTTGGTGTTTTATTATCAGGAGAAGGCTGTGTGTGGCTAGATAGTATTCGATTTGATGAAGTAGATGAAAAAATTCCTTCAACAGATTTGGCTGAAAACTTTTATGAAACACTACTAGAAGAACCGGTAAATCTGCAATTTGAAGAGATAGAAAAGTAAGGAGAAAAGATATGCTCAAATATGCGAAACTAATAAGTATTAGTTTAGTAATATCGTCTTGTATTATGGGAATTAATTATTTAATTAGCTATCTTTGGTCAGGACATATACCTTCTTTGACGTGGAGAACATATTTGATGTTTATGTTTATATTTATGATGAGTTTTGGTTCTGTGCAAAAAGAGGGCTATGAAGAAAATTGATAATCGTTTTGTTTGTCTTCTTATTATTGATACGCAAATATTTATCACTAGATTAGGGGTTATTTCCCGTAACAAAAGGTTATCATACAATAATATTTGGTGAAGTTAATGGAGAGAGGAATATTATCGTATTATTACTTATTGTACTAGTTATAAAATTGGTAGCAGGAATTACCATATGTATAAAAGGGATGGTAAAGAGAAGTAGTTCTATAATTAAAGAAGCATAAAATAAAAAGGTATCCTTCAATTGGATACCTTTTTATTTATTATTTTGCAACTTCTGTCCACTTGTAGTTAAATTCACCACCGAAGTCAGTTGTTACAAGTCCTTTAATGAAAGAGCGTTGTAAGTAAGAGCGACCTTGTTGGTATAAAGGAGCGACAGCACCGTCTTGTAATAGGATTTTTTCAGCTTGCTTCATTGCTTCAAAGCGCGCCTTTTCATCGCCAGCTAAATCTGTTTTCACTTTATGGATTAGCTCATCGTACTCTTTGTTAGAGTATTTATCGAAGTTATAAGCACTATCTGTTGTAAATAAATCTAAGAATGTAATTGGGTCAGCGAAGTCAGGGCCCCAGCCATCAATTCCGATTTCATAGTCACCACTTAATAGCAGTTTCAACTGTTGTTTACGTGGTTGTGGTTTTAGATTTACTGTTAATCCATCTAGATTCTTTTCTAGTTCACCCTTTAAATATTCCCCAGTCTTTTTAGCTAAAGCATTATCACTTGTTAATAGCTCGACTGTTACTTTGTCAGTACCGAGTTCTTGTTTCGCTTTTTTCCAGTTTTCTTTCGCTGTTTTCACATCATCTTTGACTAAGTTTCCATTTTCTTTACGGAAGTCATTGCCTTCTGGACTTTTTGCGAATTTCGCAGGAACCATTCCTTCAGCTGGAACAGCACCGTTATTTAAAATTGTTTCTACGTATGCTTTTTTATTCATTGCTCCGTTAATAGCAAGGCGTGCATGTTGATTTTTTAATGTTTCATTTTTTTGATTTAGTCGTAAGAATTGAATGCCAACTTCAGCGCGTTCTTTGAAGTTTGGATCGCCCTTATATTTATCAACAAACTCCGCAGTTAAAGCAACACGATCAATTTGTCCAGAATCATATAAGTTAACTTCTGTAGACTTATCTTTAACGACATTGAAGTTGATTTCTTCTAATTTTACAGTTTTAGCATCCCAATAGTTAGGATTCTTCTTCAATTGGAAGCTTTGCTCGTGTTTCCAGTTATCCAATGTGAAAGCACCGTTGTAAATTAAATGATTTGTTTCTAAACCATATTTATTGCCTTGAGATTTTAAGTAATCTTCATTAATTGGTAAGAATGTTGAGAATGTCGTTAAGCTTAAGAAGTAGGGAACAGGACGGTCTAGTTGTACTTCTAACGTTTTATCATCAAGAGCTTTGACCCCTAGTTGATTAATTGGCGATTGTTTTTGGTTTATTTGTTTCGCATTCTGTATATCGAAGAATAAGAATGCATATTCAGCTGCTGTATCAGGGTTTACGGCACGTTGCCAAGCGAAGACGAAGTCCTTTGCTGTAACAGGAGTACCGTTTGACCATTTTGAATCACGCAGGTGGAATGTATATTTTGTTTTATCGGGACTAATGTCAACCGACTCAGCAACACCAGGAATCGGTTTATTATCTTCTCCCATTGCATATAAACCTTCAAAAACATTTCGCATTACGTTCATGGATTCCCCATCCGTTGCTTTTGCAACATCCATTGTTGGAATTTCTGAAGCGAATGATAAATGAATTGCCTGTTTATCAGGTGCTTTATCATTTGCTTTCGCTCCGCTTGCAGTATCCTTATTTCCCCCGCAAGCAGTTAGTAATAGACTTGCCCCTAAAACAGATGCAACAACAGGTACAACTTTTTTCTTCATTGTTCGTTCCTCCCTAAATGTGTTGTTCGTAACGTCATAATGTCCGTGTCTTGAAGTGTAACTATAGAAGAAGAGAAAACCTATTATAGATATGTGCATGTAGGTAATCAGGTGTTCTATATGTATATACATGCTGAACTATAATCTATCGTTATATGTTTCAGCGTAGAAGACATTATATTTTGATGGTTAAATATTTCGTTTCTTTGATTATTTAGAATATTAACACTGGAAAGAACTATATGTCAATAATAAAAATAGATTGTTAATTTCTTGGAATAATATATTAAAAAAGCAGATTCCCTCGTGTTGGGGAACCTACTTTTAATATGTTTTTCTAAAAAAATAATCGGTGTGGGTGGGGAAACTTCGAATAAAGTGGCCTGTTATTACGCTAATTGTGGCTACCGATAAAAGCTCGATTGATGCGGGTTAATAATCAGTGGGGAGGAAGAAGATCCCACTGATTAACGTTTCACTTTATTTTTCAATTTTTGCCCACTTGAAGTTTAATTGCCCTGCAAAGTCTACTTGCACAATTCCTTTTACATAAGAACGTTCTAAATAAGATTCGCCTTTTTGGTAAAGAGGAGCGATAACAGAGTCTTTAAATAATATTTTCTCGGATGCTAGTAATGCTTCCCAGCGAGCTTTTTCATCACCGGCTAAAGTTGTTTTCACTTTTGCTATTGTTTCATCGAACTCCTTATTAGAATAATGATCTAAGTTATAAGGGTTATTCGTTGTAAATAGCTCAAGGAATGTAATTGGATCCGCAAAGTCAGGGCTCCAGCCGTCAATTCCAATTTCGTAGTCACCTTTTAATAAAAGTGAAACTTGTTGTTTACGTGGTTGCGGTTTTATTTTTACTGTTAAGCCATCTAAATTCTTTTCTAGTTGTCCTTTTAAGAATTCACCAGTTTTCTTCTCAAGGTCACCGTCACTTGTTAATAGTTCTAACGTTATTTTTTCAGATCCAAGTTCTTGTTTCGCCTTTTTCCATAATTCTTGTGCAGATTTTGTATCAACCTTTGTTAAATCACCGTTTGCAGTACGGAAGTCTGTTCCGTCAGGTCCTTTTGCGAAGTTTTTCGGCACGAGACTAGAGGTTGGTGTAGAGCCGTCATTTAATAACGTATTTACAAAGGATTTTCGATCGATCGTTTGATCGATGGCTTGGCGTGCAGAAACGTTTTGAAGTACTTTATTTTGTTGATTCATACGTAGAAACTGTACCCCTACGTTCGGCCGTTCTTTAAAGTTGGCATATTTTTTATATTTATCAACGAAGTCAGATGTTAGTTTTATACGGTCTAATTGTTTTGACTCGAATAAATTTACTTCTGTAGATTTTTCTTTTACGACGTTAAAATTGATTTCTTCCAGTTTGACAGTATCTTTATCCCAATAGGTAGGATTTTTCTTGAATTTAAAGCTTTGCTCGTGCTTCCAATCGCTTAGTGTAAAAGCTCCGTTGTACAAGATTGTATTGTCTTCTAAAGCGTACTTATAACCTTGTACTTTAAAGAATTCCTCGTTAATTGGTAGAAATGTTGGGAACGCTGTTAAGCTAATAAAGTACGGAACAGGGCGTTCTAATTCTACCTCAAACGTATGGTCATCAATTGCTTTTACACCAAGTTGATCGGCTGGAAGTTCTTTGTTGTTAATTTTTGATGCATTTTTAATATCAAAGAATAGAAATGCATATTCAGAGGCTGTTGCTGGATCAACAGCTCTTTGCCAAGCGAAGACAAAGTCTTTCGCTGTAACAGGAGTGCCGTTTGACCATTTTGAATCTCGCAGGTGGAATGTGTATTTCATTTTATCGCCACTTACTTCATGAGATTTTGCAACACCAGGGACAGGTTTGTTACCTTCACCAAGATTATACAAACCTTCAAATACGTTTCTCATTACTTGACCAGAATCAGTATCTGTAGCACGAGCTGTATCCATTGTTCGTATTTCAGTAGGGGAAGATAAGTTTAAAACCTGTTTACTAGGCGCCTCGTCTTTTGCATTTGCTCCGCTTGCTTCGTTTTTATAACTACCGCAACCAGTTAATAAAATACTTACTCCTACAACTGATGCAATACCGGGTACAAACTTCTTTTTCATTTGATTTTCCTCCTAAATAATTAAGTTTGGATGATGATGAGGGAAATGAAAAATAAAAAATCCCTCTTTTCATATTGAGAAAGAGGGATTTTTACGTACAAGTTATGCACCCGTATATAAACGAAGTCCCTCATTCTATCTTTCAAGCATAAAGCTTGCAGGAAGTGGCACAGTATTCAAAATGAACCTGTTGCCGAGGTTTCAAAGGGCCAGTCCCTCCACCTCTCTTGATACAATGAGTAAACGAATAAATTTTATTAATTTTTGTGTTTCTTTGATAATTCAAAATCTTACACCTTGGATAATGAAGTGTCAACCGAATGATATATAGTTTAAATTTTTAGTTTTCTTTAACAAAAAAACCACTGCATATGGCAGTGGTTTTTCTATTAGAAGTTAAAGTTATCTGGATCTGGACCAACGCGACGATCTTCATTTAGAGTTTGAATTGCTTTCATGTCATCAGCACTTAATTCAAAATCGAATATATTTGCATTTTCAATAATGCGATGTTCTTTAATAGATTTAGGGATTGTTACAACTTCATTTTGTAAATCCCAGCGTAAAATAATTTGTGCAGTTGATTTATTATATTTTGTCGCAATGTCTTGTAATGTTGAGTTATCCAGTAGTTGTCCCTGCATTAATGGTGACCAAGCTTCAAGCTGGATGTTATGTTCTTTACAGAAAGCGTGTAGCTCTTCTTGTGCTAAACGTGGATGGTATTCCACTTGGTTGACCATTGGCTTAATCTCAGCGATTTCAAATACGTCTTGTAAGTGGTGAATGTGGAAATTACTCACACCGATAGCACGAACACGGCCATCTTTATAAAGTTTTTCTAACGCTTTCCATGATTCAGTATATTTCCCTTTTACAGGCCAATGTACTAAATATAAATCTAAATATTCTAGACCTAATTTCTCTAATGTAGTTTCAAATGCTTGAAGTGTTGTTTCATATCCTTGATCGCTATTCCATACTTTTGATGTAACAAATAATTCTTCACGTGAAACACCTGATTCACGAATTGCTTGTCCAACGCCTTCTTCGTTTTGATAGATTGCTGCAGTATCAATGCTGCGATAGCCATTTTTAATTGCTGCTTTTACAGATTCAATTACTTCTGAACCATCTTCTACTTTAAAAACACCTAAACCGAACCAAGGCATTTTTACACCGTTATGTAATGTTGTATAGTCTTTTAAACTTGTTAAATTCATATTATTTCCCCCTAGCTTTTTTGTTTGTTGCTTCTACTGCTTTTTGAATTCCCTCTGAAAAATTATATTCATATAAAGCTTTGAGACCCTCAGCCGTGGAACCACCTGGTGTTGTTACTTGTTCGCGGAGGTTAGCTGGATCTTGCGTTTGTTCAAGCATAGAAGCAGAGCCAGAAATCATTTGAATGACAAGGTGTTTGGCAGTTGCTTCATCGACTCCATAATTTTTTGTTGCTTCAATTAAGCTTTCAGCAAAGTAATAAAGGAAAGCTGGTGCACTTCCAGTAACGGCAGTAAGCTGATGAACTTCTTCCTCAGTGCAAAGTTGCGAAGTACCAATGCCTTTTAAAAGCAGTTGTAGGGTTTCTTGATGCATCTCGTTTACTGATTGTCCCATTGTATATAAGGAGATAGACTTTCCAATTTCAGCAGCTGTATTTGGCATAATCCAAGCAACAGGTGTTCCCTCGGGAAGTCTTTCTTCTAAATAAGATGGACCAATGCCAGCGGCTACCGTTACGACAAGTTGATTCGATAGTAACGGAGATAACTCTGCTAATAATTCTTCATGTGCAGAAGGTGGCATTGCTAAAACAATCGTATCAACAGATGAAACATGCTGCTTCCAATCTGTTGCAGTAGACACATTATATCGCGCTTGTAATTGTTCTAGCTTTTCTACGTTGCTTCGGTTAGAAACGATAATTTCTTCGATGTATTCTTTGCTTGTTTTAAGTAATCCGGAAAATATAGCTTCTGCCATACGACCAGCACCAATAAATAGAATTCGATGTTTAGTTAGCATATCCTCTATTCCTTTCTAGTGGAGATATGTTATAAAAAACGATACCATTTTTAAGAGAATTTTGTAAAAAGAAAAGACTTACTGGAGGTGGAATGGATAACGATAAGGAGGAAATCTATAGTAAAAGGAAGGGCTATTCCTTATACTGGTCATAGGGAATTTATTATACATCTGGGGAGAGATGATCATGATTAAAAGTCCACTTTTTTTATTTATTTCTAGTATCATTTGCGTATTAGTTGGATTTTATATTCAATCGAGTTATATTGAAATTTTCGCATCGGTTATGGGGATTATTAATGTTTGGTTATTAGCGAGGGAAAAGGTATCTAATTTTTTGTTTGGCATGATTACGGTTGCGGTATTTCTATATATTTTCATTACACAAGGTTTATATGCAATGGCAGTATTAGCAGCCTTTCAATTTATATTTAATGTATATGGTTGGTATTATTGGATTGCACGTAGTGGGAAGGAAGAGGTAAAAGCAACAGTTCGTTTAAATATAAAAGAGTGGACGATTTATATAATCTTCATGTTAGTTGCTTGGATTGGTTGGGGCTGCTATCAAATCCGTTATTTAGAATCAACAAGTCCATATTTAGATGCTTTAAATGCTGTACTAGGATTAGTAGCTCAATTTATGCTAAGCCGAAAAATTTTAGAAAACTGGTATTTATGGATTTTGTATAACGTAATTAGCATTGTGATTTATATTTCCACAGGTCTATACGTCATGCTAATATTAGCTGTTATTAATCTCTTTATATGTATAGCCGGTTTACTAGAGTGGAAGAGCAACTATAAAAGACAAGGGCATGTAAATAATTATATTTAAAAAATAATTAAAAGTGAAAAACCCCTGAAGCACATATGCTTCAGGGGTTTTTTAATAGATTATAAGTTTATGCTTTTGTCATACCTAACAATACAGCGCCGCCGATAATTAAAACACTACCTAGTGCAATAAAGATCAATTGACGTTTTGTTTTCTTTTCACCTAAGAAGACAATCGCACCGAATGTTGAGATAACGATTCCAGTTTGAGATAATGGGAAGCTTGTTGCTACTCCGACACGTGGTAATGAAAGAAGTAAGAATAAGTTTCCAGTTCCCCATAGTAAACCAGATAAAGCATTACGGATTGCATATTTGTTAAATGGTTTATGTTTAGACGTCAGTACAACCGCACCAACAAACATACCAACTGCTTGTGGTAAAATAGCAGACCAACCATCGATATTATACCAACGAATAATAATTACATATACAAGGTAGCCGAAAGTAGAAACAATTAAAGTAAGGAGTCCTTTTTTCAATTGTCCTGGTGGCTGTGCATTTTCTTTGTCATCTAATGATGTGAATACAACACCAACTACGATTAATAGGATTGCAATCGTTCCCAGAACAATCGTTGTTGTAGTAGTCCACTCACGAAAAGCGATAACTCCAAAGATAGAAGTTGCAACAAGTTGCATACCAGTAGAAATTGTTACGGTAGTTGAAACACCTAGTTTTTCAACTGTTTTTAATTGGTTTACTTGTCCTAAAGCCCAGAATAAACCTGAAATAAAACCAACAATCAAGACTGTCATTGTTAAAGCTGGTTGAGTAAATACATACATAATTGTTGCGAAGAATAGAGCACCGATTGTCATACCTACCGTTTGGCTATATGCACCACCGCCCATTTTTACGCTTACTAATAAGATGTTTCCCCATGCAATTGCAGGAAGAAGCGCTAATAAAATGTCCATTACAAGACTCCCTTCGATTTCCTATACCAATATAATTACATATCGTTCTAACGATCGGTAATGCCCCACTAATAGAGTAGAAGATTACCGATCGCTAAAACAGGATGAAGAATTCACGATATAAATGCGTTTTCATTTCTTCATTTTTTGAAACACCTCCATATAATAACAGGAAATTGCCTATTTTAGAAAGTGAATTCAAATAAAATGTATATTTTAATAAGAGGTAAAATTCAGTTATTTCCCGGTGGTATATTTTATTTCCTAAGAAATAAATAAGCAGCTTCGAAAAAAGCTGCTTTAAAAGTTAGTAATTCTTTTATTAATAAGCTGAATACATAGCAGAAATAGGAACGACATACTAATAGTGATAACTACAAGTGTCCAGGCGAGCTGCATATTACTTGCATCAATCGCCATATAAATTGCAGTTGGGATTGTCTGTGTTTTACCAGGAATGTTCCCAGCAAACATGAGTGTAGCACCAAACTCACCGAGCGCACGAACAAAGCTCAAAATCATTCCGCTTAGTAAGGCAGGAAATGCAAGCGGAAGTGTGACGTGTAGAAAAACTTGATATTCACTTGCACCAAGGTCACGAGCACTTTCTTCAATTTGTACATTCGCGATAGAAAATCCTGTTTTTGCTGATTGGTACATAAGCGGAAATGCAACAACTGTAGAAGCAATGATCGCAGCAGTAGATGTGAACATAATAGACTGCTGAAACAATGATTCTATCCACATTCCAATGGGACTATTGTTTCCAAAAATGATAATGAGAAAAAAGCCGATTACAGTTGGCGGAAGCACCATTGGTAATAAGAAAATAGTTTCTAATATTACTTTATATCTCCAGGAGGAACGTGCTAGCGCTCGTCCGATTATAGTTCCTAAAATGGTAACGATAATGGTGGCACATGCAGCTACTCGTAAAGATAGAAAGATTGGTGACAAAATAGCATCAAAGCTCATGGCAATTATGATAGGACTGTAAATCCATATTTTTTAAAGATAGATTGTGCATCTTTTGATTGCAAATACTCATAAAATGAAGTCGCCTCTTTCTTATGCTTAGATTCCTTTATAACACCTAATGGATAGTGGATAGGCTCATGAGAAGTAGCTGCCGCTGTCTCGCCAATTTTTACTTTGTCTGAAATGAGAGCATCTGTTTTGTATACAATACCAGCATCGACATTACCTGTTTCTACATATGTTAACACTTGGCGAACATCTTTTGTAAATACGATTTTATTTTGAATGTCACTCCATAGGTTTTCATGTGTGAGAGAAGCCTTTGCGTATTTTCCCGCAGGTACTGATTCAGGTGTACCAAGTGCGATTTTCTTAATTTTTTCATCTTTTAAATCTTGAATTTTTGAAAGGGAACTATCTTTTGGGACGACTAGAACGAGTTCATTTCCAAGAAGATTTTTCCCTTCTTTTTCATTAATGAATCCTTTTTTAACAAGAGTTTGGAATTTATCTTCGGCTGCTGAGAAGAATAAGTCAGCAGGTGCACCTTGTTCAATTTGTTGTTGAAGTGCACCAGAAGCACCGAAGTTAAAAGAAAGTTTAATATTAGGTTCTTTTTCTTTATATTTTGTTTCAATTTCTTTTAGTGCATCTTGTAAGCTTGCAGCAGCCGATATAGTAAGTTCTGCTGTTTTTCCTTCTTTAGTAGTTGATTTCTCTTTCTTATCTCCGCTTGTGCATGCAACGCTAAATATAAGAAGAAAAGAAAGTATAAGTGCTCCGATGGATCGTAATGTAAACTTGTTCATAAAAAGATCCCCTTTCGTTTTGATATATTTAATTATATCTAATTATAACTAAATATAACTAGTTATAATTGAATATAATTTGAACGATGTAGTTGTTTTTTAATATAGGAGAAATATTCTTTTCTTTGTTACAATGAAGGAAGAAAGTGAGGAATCGTCTATGGATCATCATTCCTACACAACGGAAGAAGTAGCGAAGCGATTAAAAGTATCAAAATTAACTGTATACGATCTAATTAAAAAAGGAGAACTGCCTTCTTATAGAATTGGTAGACAGATGCGCATTGATGCAACGGATTTAGAACAATATATAAAGCAAATGAAAACAGGGAAAATACAAGGCACTCCTGTAAAGAGCGAAGATAGTAGAGGCTTGAATACATGTATTATTAGCGGACAAGAACTAACGTTAGATATGTTGGCGAAACGTATAGAAAATCGCCTGCCAAGTTCAAATATATTAAGGGCATATCAAGGTAGTTTAACGAGTTTAGTAAAGATGTATCAAGGAGAAGGAAGTATCGTTAGTTTGCATTTGTTTGATGGCGAAACGGGTACATATAATGTTCCTTACGTAAAACGTATTTTAGTTGGACAACCATGTACGATGATTAATTTATTAGCAAGGAACGTTGGGTTTTATGTGCAAAAGGGGAATCCTAAAAATATAAAAACGTGGGATGATTTATCCCAATCATCTATACGATTTGTAAATCGAGAAAAAGGCTCTGGCATTAGGGTATTAGTGGATGAACAATTGCGCATTCAAAATTTAAATAAAGAACGTATTAGTGGATATGAATGGGAAGAATCGAATCATCTTGGTGTTGCCACACAAGTCGCGAATGGAAAAGCTGATGTGGGAGTAGGATCAGAAAAGTTTTCACAAATTGTAAATGTAGACTTTGTTCCAATCATGAAAGAACAGTATGATTTAGTGATTTTGAAGAATAAAGAAAATGAAGGGCTGATCGAAGTCGTGAAAGATATTCTGCAATCGGAAGAATTTCATAATGAATTAAAAGCAATTGGCGGATATGATATGACGAAAACAGGT
Source organism: Bacillus sp. CH140a_4T (assembly GCF_008923725.1). Lineage (GTDB taxonomy): Bacteria > Bacillota > Bacilli > Bacillales > Bacillaceae_G > Bacillus_A. The sequence goes on along the minus strand of NZ_WBPF01000019.1, from coordinate 250,984 downwards.
CAAATTATATATGAAATAAACTAAAAAGCTGCTTGTCTATAAGACAAGCAGCTTTTTCTATATATAAAGGGGTTTGGGGAAACAAAGTATTAAACAAGACCTTGAGCAAGTGTGTAAATGAAAGCTGTAAGAAGAGTCGCTCCACTTGCAAGTCCGATAAAGTCTGATTTGTTAAATGTAATGTTGTTCATTATAATCTCTCCTTATTTGTTTAATGTAGTTGCAACGGCTTTTGCATCGACAAGTGCGGATAGCACCATGCCCATTGTATTTAAAAAATTGCTTGATTTCATTTTGTTCATCATACGTATCCGCTCCTTTTCGAATTGTTGTTGCCCTGCTTTATGTCTTAATTATAGGAAATATGATCGCCTGTAACTATCGAATTAGCTTACGGAAGGCTTACACTTTTGTAAGAAAAAAAGACATTCGTGTAAGAATGTCCGTTAAAGCATATTAATATGATGATGCTCTTCAATTGTTTTTAAAAAGCTACGCATTGAATTCGTCATATAGCTATCTTTACGGCGTATGAAAACCGTTGAAATACTGCCGTATTTTTCAGGGATTGCATGACAATGCACCTTACCTGCCTTAGAAAGATGGTGGACAGCGGACTGTGGTACGAGTGTAATTCCAAGGCCGAGTGCAACACTGTTTAATATTGTCTCTAATATATTAAATTCCATAATTCTTTTTGGTAGCAAACCTTCATCTTTCAGCCATCGTTCTAGTTTGGAACGGTATCCACATCCTTGGTTAAAAACGAGTAGAGGCGTTGTTGTAAATTCTTCTATATGGAAAGCTTTATTTTGTGTTACAAGCATTAATTTTTCTGTACTAACATCGTATTGTTCAATTAGTGGATGTTTAATAGGGCCTGATATAAAAGCGCCATCTAATTGGTGATCAAGTACTTCTCTAATTAATTCTTCTGTTAGACCTGCTTGTAATGATAAATCGACATTCGGATAGCGTTTATAGTAAGAAGATAAGATGGTAGGTAATGTACTTACTGTTTCGACAGTACCGATTTTTAATATACCAGACGGTGTTTCACTATCTAAAAATACTTGTTTTAGCTCATCAACATCTTGCAAAATTTTATTAACATAAACGAGCATTTTTCTTCCTTCAGCTGTTAAAGTCATGCCTCGTTTATGACGATAAAAGAGCAGTGTTTTTAGCTCGTTTTCTAGTTGTTTAATACGTGCAGTTACATTTGATTGTACGTAATTTAATTCCTTTGCGGCGCTACTTACACTACCTTTGTCGGCAACGCTCTGGAAGATTTGTAAATCTCTTAATTCCATAATATGATCCTCCTTGATGTTAACTATCATTATAAATGATAGTTAACATCATTTTGAATCATTTTACGTGATATATTTTTTCTTTTACAATTCTCTTTGTGCAAATAGAAAGAAGTGGGGGATTGTGGTGAGAAAAGGTCAAATGATAATAGGGGCTTTAGCGTGTTTAATTGCAAGTATGTCATGGGGAGCAATGTTTCCGGTTGCTGATCATGCGTTAGAATACATAGATCCATTTTATTTTTCGCTTATTCGCTATGGAGCGGTAGCGATCGTACTGATTGTATTGTTGTTAATGAAAGAAGGCAAACAGGCATTTCGTTTAGAGGGAAGAGGAAAGTTACTCGTCTTTTTCGGAACGATGGCGTTTACTGTATATAATGTACTTATATTTTTAGGTCAAATGTTAATGGGAAAACCGGGCGTGATGGTAGCCTCCATCATGGAAGCACTTATGCCGATGATTTCTATTTGTATTCTATGGGGATATAAGCATGTGAAACCGAAAAAGTATATGATAACGAGCATGATGATTGCTTTTGTAGGAGCTGTATTTGTTATTACGAAGGGTGATATGAGTTTCTTTTTAACATTGAAAGATAACATGTTTTCACTAGCGTGTATATTTGTGGGAGTTGTAGGTTGGGTTATTTATACGATGGGTGGTCAAACGTGTAGCGACTGGTCAACATTACGTTATTCTACGTTGACGTGTGTATTCGGTACGACGGTCACAGGGATTATAACCGTAATCATTACATCGCTTGGATATGTATCGGTTCCGAGCATGGGAACGATTTCTATCGTGAAATATGATTTATTGTTTATGATGACATTACCGGGAATCGTAGCGTTACTCGCTTGGAATTACGGTGTGAAAATTTTATCATCTATTAATGGTATTTTATTTATTAACTTTGTGCCTATTACGACTTTAATTATTATGATGATGCAAGGATATCAAATAACGATGTTTGATATTGTAGGGACTTTACTTGTTATCGCAGCACTCATTCGCAATAACGTTTGTCAGAGAAAAGAAGAGAATATAAATAAGAAGATTTTACAAGAAGAGCAATTACGCCAAGCTGTTTAATAGGCAATTGGAGGATTTCACATGTTAGAAAGTGTATTGTTTTTCTTTGCCGTCGGAGTTGCTTGTGAGCTTGCAGCAATTAACCGAAATGGTCGTAAGAAGATAAAACAACAAGCTGAAATGATACAGCTTTTAAAAGAGTTAAAAGAAAGAAACATTTAAAAAGACGACCGGGCATAGACGGTCGTCTTTTTCTATATAAAGGGGAAAGGGGACACAAAGTTATACAAGCGTAGCAGCGTAAATAAAAGCAGTAAGAAGAAGAGAGCCGCTAGCTAATCCTAAAAAATCTAATTTGTTAAAAGTGATATTGTTCATAATGAATTCTCCTTACTTGTTTAATGTAGAAGCAACAGCTTTTGCGTCGATTAGAGCGGAAAATACGATGCCCATTGTATTTGAAAAATTGTTCGTTTTCATCTTGTTCATCATATTGATCCGCTCCTTTTCGAATAGTCGTTGTTTCTTTATGACTTAATTGTATGAAATATTGGGGGGAGTAACTATCGAATTAGCTTACAAGAAAATTACACTTTTGTAAGAATTGAAATTTAACAATTAATACTCATTTTTATTACCAACTCCTAAAACTTAGTGTTATAATCATTGTAAGAGAATGATTATAATTCGGATGTTCAGAAAGGAACGAAACAAATGTATAAACCAATTACATTTTTGTTGAAATATATATTTAAAACAGCTGGGAAAGTAGAAGTGCAAGGAAGAGAAAAGTTACCAGAAGGTGGCCCATATGTTGTTGCGTGTACACATACAAGTTTTATGGATGTATTAATGTTAGCTACAGGGATGTACCCGACCCAAATTCATTACATGGCGAAAAAAGAATTATTTGAAGGGAAGTTCAAAAATTGGTTCTTTAAAAATGTGAATGCATTCCCTGTAGATCGTGCGAATCCAGGACCGAGTACACTCAAAATTCCGTCACGCCTATTAAAAGAAGGGAAAGTAGTAGGGATTTTTCCGAGTGGGACACGATCAACAGAAGACGTTTCATTAAAAGCTGGGGCTGTTACGATTGCGCTACGTTCTAATGTCCCGTTAGTACCGGCAGCTTATGTTGGCCCATCAAGTATAAAAGAATTAATAAAAGGGAAAAAGGCACAATTGATTTTTGGAGACCCAATTCAAATTGATGCTGAGGAACAAATAGATCGAAAGACAGCTATGAAAATGATGACAGATCAATTAAATGAGAAGTTTGATGAGCTAAAGGAAACTTTGCAATCAAATCAAAAATAAGAAAAGACGACCGGGCATAGACGGTCGTCTTTTCTATTGCTATTTATAATAAAGGGGAAAGGGGACACGAAATTTATACAAGCGTAGCGGCGTAAATAAAAGCAGTAAGAAGAACTGATCCGCTAGCTAGCCCTAAAAAATCTAATTTGTTAAAAGTGATATTGTTCATAATGAATTCTCCTTACTTGTTTAATGTAGAAGCAACAGCTTTAGCATCGATTAGAGCAGAAAATACCATGCCCATTGTATGTAAAAAATTGTTTGATTTCATTTTGTTCATCATATGAATCCGCTCCTTTTCGAATAGTTGTTGCCTTGTTTCTGACTTAATTGTATGAAAAAAAGCAGGGAGTCACTATCGAATTAGCTTACAGGAAAATTACACTTTTGTAAGAAAAACGAATGAAGGTGTAATGATGAGAAGATTTGACATATGTTCATTGAATTTATTAATTTAAGAGTAGAGGTGAGTGTATGGCTAATATTAAAGATATTGCAAAGATGGCGGGAGTTTCAGTTACGACTGTTTCGAGAGTATTGAACGATCATCCGTATGTAAGTGAAGAAAAAAGGAAAGCGGTTATAGAGATAGTTGAGAAGTTGAATTACTCACAAAACGCAAATGCCGTTCATTTATCAAAAGGGAAAACGAATATCGTTGGTGTGATTTTACCGTATATTAATCATCCATGTTTTGATGCAATGGTGGGCGGGATGATGGAGGTAGCGTTAGCTCGTAATTACAGAGTGCTACTTTGCCAAACGAATTATAATAAAAAAGAAGAAATGAAAAGTTTACATATGTTAAAAACAAAACAATTGGATGGCCTTATCATTTGTTCTCGTGCGAATGAATGGGAAACGATAGAGCCGTATGCTTCTTATGGAACAATTGTAGCTTGTGAAGATAATGATATTTCAAATGTTTCAAGTGTATATACGAATCATTCAGCAGCTTTTCAATTAGGAATGGATTATTTGATTGAGAAAGGCTATAAAAAAATTGGCTATTGCACGGGAAGGAAATTAGGACCGAGTAGTCAAAAGCGTTTTGATGTTTATAAACAGCAATTGCAATCTATAGATGAAGAAGTGAATGAGGAATGGATTTTCACAGAATGTTTTACATTAGAAGATGGTGTGAAAGTGGCTCATAAATTAAAGGGGATGCAGCATCTTCCTGAAGCATTAATAGTAGCAGGAGATGAAGTTGCGATTGGGGTTATGACAGAAGCTGAAAAATTAGGTATTCAAGTTCCTGAGGATTTAGCGATTATTGGCTTTGATAATCAACCTATTTCGCAAGTGTTACAACTTACAACCATTGATCAAAATTTAAAGGAAATAGGTAAAAAGGCCTTTGAAATGTTTTACAGGCAAATAAGTGATGAAAGTTCTAAACAGGAAAAGGTGGAAATTCCATATGAACTTGTGGAACGCTCTACCGTTTAGTTTTAATCCGTTATGTGTAAATCACATAACGGATTATTTTTTTGAAATATCTTTGACAGGAAACGCGTTTCATACTTTATAAAGGAGTTAAACCGGTCTGTAATAATCCATGGGTTCTTTTCGAAATCGTATTTGGAGGGATATGCATGAATGAACTTTTATCGAGTGTGAAAAAGTATATAGAAGATGATGAAAAGGTTTTGGCTTTTGTCGTAGGGATATTTGAAAAGGATAATTTGACGCTATCGTATCAACATGGGATTTTTGCTGCTACTACTAGACGTCTCCTTTTTTACGGGGAATTTCCATACTATCCTGCAACATTTAAAGATTATTCATATTTGCATATAGATAGCATAGATTTTCGTCCGCATTTCGAGTTTACTTGTAATCATGAAACCATTCGAGCTAAGTATATTCAGAAGGGGAATGTGGAGCGATTTGTCCGTACAGTTAGAGCAAATATGAATAATTAATCACCCCTTTGTTTAAACATAATATCTCAATCTTTAAGGGGGAAAATGCGCGATAAAAACAACTTCTAAACCTCTAGAAGATAGTGATACAATGTCAAATGGGGGGAGGTATGAACTATGGTTAATCAACGTATAAAGGAAATAACACTCATTACAATTGGTTCATTATTATTCGCAATTGGTATTAATTACTTTGCAATTCCAAACCGTTTATCAGAAGGTGGAATTATTGGTGTAACGGTTGTTACGTACTATTTATTTGATTGGTCGCCGGGGATTGTGAACTTTGCTATAAATGCAATCTTACTAGCTATTGGTTATAAATTTTTTGATAAGAAAACGATGGTTTATACAATTTTAGGGATTGTAGAAACATCCTTGTTTTTATATGTTACGGAACATATTGAGTATCATGTAAATAGTGATACGTTATTGGCGGCTCTATTCGCTGGCTTATTTGTCGGTGTCGGATTAGGTTGTATGTTCAAAGCTGGAGGTACATCAGGAGGATCGGCAATTTTAGCTCAGTTAGCAAATCAATATTTAGGATGGAGCGTTGGTAAAGGTGTACTTATTATTGATATTGTTGTAATTGCTGGTTCTGTATTTATAATAGGACAAGAAAAAGCAATGTACACACTTGTTGCAGTATTCATCGGAGCAAAAGTGATTGATTTCATTGTAGAAGGAATGGATACAAAAACGGCTGTTACAATCATTTCAAATCAACCAGACTTAATACGTGAGGCTATTACGAAAAACATGACGCGCGGTGTTACTGTATTAGAAGGACGCGGCGGATATACTGGTAAAAATAAAGAAGTTTTATATGTTGTTATTAATAAACAAGAGCTTGTTAAGTTAAAGCAAGTTATTAGTCGAGTAGATGAAGATGCTTTCGTTGTTATTCACGATGTACGTGATGTACTTGGTGGTGGCTTTAAAGCGAGCTAAAAGGTGAACGAGTAAATTCGTTCACCTTTTTTTAATTCTTACAAAAATGTAAGTGTAATGTAATGAGATTCAATAGTAGATTTTATTCCTTCTTTTTAAAATGGATGTATATATATCCTGCAGAGGAGGAATGTTTATTATGAAGAAAAAAATGATCACTACTCTAATAGCGATGATAGTGATAGTAGTAATGTTACTGCCTACGAAACTTGGACCGGTTATCGATAAATATAATCCACTTTATAAGACGAAAGAATACTATACGGTTGTGAATACAATTGGTCAGCATATTGGTGATGAATGGTATGAATATGAATTTATTGCATTTGACGAACGTGGAAGAGAACAAAAAATAAAGAAGACTGTTAAGCATATGTTAAAGAGAGATGGAGCATTAAAGGTGTATGCAAAGGGACGTTACGGCGAGGCAATTGAAGAAATTGAAGCAGTAAATATTCCTATTAATGCAAAGAGTAAACTTTTAGCGATGAGATAGCGAATTATACCCCTACCTATTTTTTGTCGAAAACAAAAATACTAGGTATGGGTATTTTTAAGGTGCATAAAAAAGCCTTAGTCTATAGGGAATAAGGCTTTTTTTATTATATAAAGGGGGAGGGGGTACATTGTAGTAGCATGAGTGAAAGGTATAAGAAGAGTAGCTACTAGCAATGTAATTTGGTTATGTGAGTGTTCTTCTTATTTGGCTTACTTGCTAACTTTATTGTATGAGATGTAAGTAAGAGAAACTATCGAATTACATTACACATAGCTTACAAACATGTAAGTCTTCTGTAATGTAATTCGATAGTTAAAAGATGGCGAGTTTTATATAGTGTAATTAGAAAGTCTCACTGTATTACTTTCTGTTTGTAATGGTAATGAAGAATGAAAAACCAACTACTTTTTAATAGCCTCATCTGTATGTAGATGAGGCCCTTTTTATAAACCTTACAACATTGTAAGGTTTACGTAAGTTAATTCGATAGTAAATTTGTCATATTTTTTGCATAATAAATACAAATAGATAAAAATAATTAGGGATATAGTAAGAAGGGAGAAGAATGGGATGCGTAAAGAAGAAGTAGTGAAGTTTCCAATTAAAGATTTCTGTAGCTACTTTACTGTTGCCGTAGTATGTATTGGATTATTTGATATCATAACAAACTTAATTGTTAAATAATATAGATGAAAAAACAAGAAGGGAGATCCTTTCTTGTTTTTTTTATGGGGGAATAAATATGAAATGGATTGATAGCCATATACATGTTGACCAATATAAGGATGGAGAGAGAAGTAGATTACTTAAAGATGTGGAAAATAGTAAAGAGATAAAGGGGCTTATTGCGGTATCTATGAATTATTAATCATGTAAAGAAACTTTATCTTTAGCAAAGAGATATCCTTTTGTACATCCAGCAATCGGTTTTCATCCAGAGCAACTGATTTATAAAGAAGAATGTGAGCAAATTTATAAATTAATTGAAGATCATGTAGAGGACATAGTTGCGATTGGTGAAGTAGGCTTACCGTATTATGTAAGAAAAGAAGATGAGTACATTGCTATCAATTCACATATATCGGTGTTACAACGATTTGTTGAACTAGCTAGTAAATATGATTTACCAATTATATTGCATGCCGTGTATGAAGATGCTGATATTGTATGTGATTTACTGGAGAAATATAAAGTTTTACGTGCACATTTTCATTGGTTTAAAGGAAGTGAAGCAACAATGAAAAGGATGATGAGGAACGGTTATTACATTTCTATCACGCCAGATGTTTTACATAAGGAGAAAATTAGAAAAATCGTTTCGTATTATCCACTTGAATATATGATGGTAGAAACAGATGGACCATGGGAATTTCAAGAAGATGTTATGACGCATCCGAGAATGATTGGAGAGGTACTTAAGGAAATCAGTGTTATAAAAAACATGTCTGTTGATAAGGTTGCGAAAAAGATATATGAAAATACAATTCAATTTTATTTGGAAGGATAGGAGCGTTACTCTTATCCTTTTTATTATGGATATTTTTTCTAATATTTTCTATGATTTATGAAAATTATCAATGGGTTATTAATAATATGCCGCGTTTTGGTTTAAGTTAAAAAAACCACCAAGCATTCTGCTTGGTGGTTTTGTATTAAGACTCTAATTTTTTCGCGCGTTTTAATAATAATAGAAAGACAATGACGAAGAAACCAAGTATAAGGAAGAATCCATATTGTTTTACATAATCCATTACGTCACTTGCACTTGTTGGTTTTTCAACGTGAATGCCATCTTTATTAGTAGTGATATGAATATCTTTCATTTTCACTTCATTTGTTTCTTTTTGTAAATCAATCCATTCTATATTTGGGATGCTTTCTAGATTCTTTAATACTTCTTTTAATGGTTTCACACCTAAGTAAGGATGATAGAATGCACCAATAACTCCATCGGATAATTTGGCAACGGATACAGCATTTTCTTTCATTTTAGCAATAGCGTGTGGTTTATCTTCTTCGATAAATCCAACTGTTTCAGGCATTAATTTCATGCCATGTAAAAATGATGGTGTACTTCTGTATGCTGGAGAGTGCATGGATTTCCAAGTTGTATCACTTAACTGTAGTTGTCCTACATAAGTTGAAAAGTACCTTGATAATATTTCATATCCTTTTTGAGACATTGTGTAATGAGGTGCTTCAAATGCGACAGGATATAGTTTGGCATCTACAAGCTCTTGAATCCCTTTTTCAATATGATCAGTCGTATATTTTTCTTCAAATTCTTCCCCTTTTTTTACGTATGCATTATATGCCTCTATATTAGGGAAATCATCTTTTGTTTTTGGTTTTTCATGCTTCGGTTGACGAATTGGTTGGTCTGTTTTTACGTCCCAAAATTCAAAACCTTCACCAGTTTCACTATCATAAAATTGGTGAGTATAACCGTGCATAATAATTGCTGCACCATCATCTTGCATAGAGCGTAAAAGATTGACTAGTTCGGGTTTATCTTTTAAATGCAGTGTTTTACTTGTCTCTGGATCGGTATATACAGGAATAACAGTGATCATGTATGGCATTTTTTTCTCTTTTAGTAATTCAGCAATTTCTTTTAATTGATTTATATCTGCGGCTGGATGAACGTCCTCAAGACGTAAATAAGCTTCCAATTTATTTGTCGTTGGCTTTTGTCCGAAGTAAGAAAATAACATTTCGCCGACGTAATGAGACATCCAGTCAAAGAGATTTGGCGTTGCAACATAATAAGAATGATTTTGTTGCACAATTAATGGATAAGTAGTATTTGCTTTTAAAGCATTGGCAAGAATTGTTCCATTTGTATCAAGGTTTTTAATGGATCGTTCGTCCTCTAATGTATTCTTTAGTTTACGTGTTGGATATTCAATTGTATTAGAGTTTATATCTTCATTTTTAAGTGTGATAAATGAAAAACGATTGGATAATTGTTCTATATTTTGACCTAAAACTAGTAGTGGCCCTGAGAAACTTTCTAGAAATTCTTTTGTTTCAGTAGAAAGTTCTTCTTGTTTTTCACCTAGGTAAATAACATGTGTATATGAAGATTTATCAGTTATTTCAGCTAACTGTCTTATGCTTTTTATTGTTATGTTATTAGTAAAATGCCCTACTTGTGTATTAAGTATTTGGGTATCATTTGTAATTTGATCATCGTTTGAACTGTATAAAATAAGGACCTTTGGATTTTCGTTTTGTTGTGCGGAAATAGGGACAGGAATTAATAGTAGTAAACTAAATAAGAGTAGCAACCATTTTTTCATATTATTATTCTCCTAGTTTATATTTAGAATTCAATTTACAATTATATACAAAAAAAGCGTTTCAGTCTATGAAAGCTACATTTTTGCACGTATTTACCAGCTGTTTTTTCACAAAATCGGTCTAAAGCATGATGATAATATACATAGTTATTTGCTATGATAAAAGGGTAAGAGAATGATAGAATGTGGGTAATTGTAAAGGGAAGAAGGCTGAAAGGGGACAAATTTCAGCGGAGAAAGAGGTAGTGGTAGTGAAGAAATTCTTTGTAGGGTTTTTAGTTGTTCTTGGGGTGTACTTATATTTCCAAGGAAAGTCTGAAGGAATGGGCAAGTTAGTGAATGAGACAAGCTATGTTGACTCAGAAGAAGCAAAACAGATGAAACAAATTATTATAGAGGAAGCAAAGAAAGTCAATCTTCCAGAATGGATACCTCTTACAATTGCCGAACATGAAAGCCGGTTAAATCCAAGAAGTGTTGGAGATAACGGAACTTCATTCGGATTGTTTCAATTGCACCGTGGTGGTGGACTTGCACCAGATCATTTAACTGATGAAGAGTTGAAAGATCCGCGCACAAATGCGCAAATTGCAATGCCGCATTTAATGAAAGGGTATAAGCGCGGGGTGCAGAAAGGTTTGACGGATTTTGCATTACTAAAATATGTAGCAAATACATCTGGATGGCCAGGTAACCTGGGTCCAGAGTGGACGGATAATAACATGAAGTATAACATCGGATTAGAAGATGTGTACTATCGAAATAAAGGTGTAATAAAAGAGTAGGTTTTCTATACCTACTCTATTTTTTGTGGCTAATTGCGTCGTCTTGTTTTGTGAAATACGCCGCTAGTTGTATTTTCACGTCTTCTAGTTTTGTAGAAACTTGCGGTATTTTATATCCTACATACAATGGTGAAACGACAAACCTAGGAACAACTTTACAAATGATTTTTCCATTTAAGTAATAGAAGAATAAGTTATAACTACTACATCCTTTATGGAAATCTGTCAGTATGTAACGTACAGTTTGCTGAATATAATTTGCTAGTTCATCTATGAATTTAACATCTTCAATGATGATATTAAATTCAGTAAAACCGATAATAGGACGATCTGAAATATTGAGTTCAATGCGTTCGTTTTTTTGTACAATGACTCCTCGGAAGTTGTCCGGTTCTACGTTACCGAGATAGTCTACATATTTCATTCCGATAATCTGCATGTGTGCATGATGCAAACTCCCGCCTGAGAATGGACCATGATTTTTGTATAAAATCACAGATGTGAATTCTTCATTTTTCTGTAAGTCTAACCAATGTTGAATGGAGAAACGAATTAGCGATCTCATATGTTCTTCTGTATATGTCGCAATATGGTCTTCACAATTATCTGTTTCGATTAGCACTGTTTGAAGTGTATCTTTTAATGTAGGAAATTTGTTTTTTAGCCAAATAATTGAGTCTTCATTTGCTAAAATATCCGTCAAATTTTCTCTGTCACAAAAAGGACATGCAGCGCTTCTATTTCGAATGCTTTCTGGTTTTTGTTTGCCGATATCGTTTAAAAAGTATAGTTGTTGTGTATCCATTTGTATATATGCCCCTTTAAAATATGTGTAAAAATCCCGCTTAATACATTCGGGAAAAGGAGAAGAAAATCCTTTAAAGGGAATAGGAAAAATAAAAGACAAGATATCCTCATTAAGATAGGGTACCTTGTCTTTTACTTTTTCTTTAATAATGTGTATGGATAATATAGATCGTTTTTATTTTGCTTCTTTTTTCTATTTTTTATTGTGTATAAGGCAATTGCTGTACTGGCGATTACAATAATGGCTTTCTTCATATTCATGGACCCCTTTTTTATTGTTGGTTTAATTCTTGGCTAACTGCTTTTGCATCAACTAGAGCGTGTAAAATCATTTTTACCATGTTCATCATATTCTTTCACTCCTTTTTATAGTTCGTTTAGTTCTTTTACAACTGCTTGTCCGTTCACTAATACCTCAAAGATTGCTTTTACGATTTCTTTCATCATGTTTGTTTCCTCCTTTTGTTGTCGCTCTTGTTTACATCTTTATTGTATAGGGAGGCATCTTTTCGTACTATCGCTTTCTATTACGTGAACATAACAGTTTTGTAAGATTTGATGTCACTTATTGAAATGTTTAGTCTATCTTCATTATTTTCAGAAAAATGACTATTCAAACATGAAATGGGAAAGTATAATAAAGAAGTAAGTATTAAATTCCGTACGAAAGAGGTGAATGAGATGAAACGTTCTTTAGCTGCGCGTGCCAAATTTTTAGATTATATCTATTTTTGTCGTGCGATTTTTCATGATGTAGTTGTTAACGGGATACGTCTGTCCTTTTTTAACAATTGCATAGTAGCTATTGAACGATAGAAATCTCTTCACCCATTTTTAATAAACGTGTGAAAAGGGAGCTATTTGGCTTCCTTTTTCTATGTCGAAAACCATGGGGAATGTTTCTTTCCCATGGTTTTTTATATTGAAAGGAGTACGGAAAATGACAATTTGTAGTGTAAATAATGTAACGAAATCTTTTGGTGGAAACATCATATTTGAAAATATATCGCTTGAAATAAAGAATGGTGAACGTGTTGGATTAGTTGGTCGTAACGGTAGTGGGAAGACAACAATCTTTCAGCTTCTAACTGGAATGGAAAGTTTAGATGCAGGAGCCATTCATATGAAGAAAGGTACACGTATTGGTCATGTGGTACAAATTCCGAAATTTGATGAGGATATGACTGTATATGATGTACTGAGTTCGGCTTTTAAAGCAGAAAAGGAATTAGAAAGAGAAATGCGTACTTTAGAAAAAAATATGGCGGAAGAACGAGAACCGTCTGCTTTACAAAAATTAATGGAGAGATACGGAGTAATTCAAGAAAAGTTTGCGTTCCTTGGTGGTTATGAAATAGAAGCGAATTTGATGAAGGTAGCAAATGGTCTACAGGTGACAGAACTATTTCCTCGATTATTTCTGGAGTTAAGTGGTGGGGAACAAACAAAGGTAAGCCTTGCATACATGCTATTGCAGAAACCAGATTTACTTTTATTAGATGAACCAACCAATCATTTAGATTTATTCGCCGTAGAATGGCTAGAGCAATTTTTAAAAGAATACAATGGAACGGTTATGGTCATTTCACATGATCGTTATTTCCTTGATGAAGTTGTAACGAAGATTTTTGATTTAGAAGATGGAGAGATTCACGTGTATCATACAAACTATTCTCAGTTTGTTGAGGAAAAGGAAGAACGGTTGCTTCAGGAGTTCCAGGCTTATCAAGAACAGCAAAAGAAAATAAAGAAAATGAAAGAAGCAATTAAGCGACTACGTGAATGGGCAAATCAGGCGAATCCTCCGAATGAAGGATTGCATAAGAGAGCGAGAAGTATGGAACGCGCACTGGAACGTATGGAGAAACTAAAGAAACCTATTTTAGAACGAAAACAAATGGGACTTCAGTTTGAAGGGCAAGAGAGAAGTGGGAAAGATGTTGTTGTAATGAAAGAAGTGAGTAAAGGGTTTGCTGACCATCCTTTATTTAACGAAGCGAATTTACATGTTCGTTTTCAAGAGCGTGCGGCGATTGTCGGTCGTAATGGTACAGGAAAGACAACGCTACTAAAATTATTATTAGAAGAAATAGAACCAGACGCTGGTGAAATTCGAATTGGTAGCAGTGTGAAAATCGGTTATTTATCACAGCATGCGTACGGAAATGTGAAGAGTAATGTATTAGAAGCTTTCAGGGAATATGTAGCTGTAACAGAGGGAGAAGCGAGACATATATTAGCTAAGTTTTTATTTTATGGTCCAGGGGTGTTTAAGAAAGTAACGCAACTGAGTGGTGGAGAAAAAATGAGATTAAGGCTTGCGCAACTTATGTATCAAGATATCAATTTTTTAATTTTAGATGAGCCGACAAACCATCTCGACATTGAATCAAGGGAAGTTTTAGAGGAAGCTCTTGAGCAATATAATGGGACGATTCTAGCTGTTTCACATGATCGTTATTTTTTAAATAAGTTATTTGAAAAGACGTATTGGATTGATGATCGTAAATTATTTGAGTTTGCAGGGAACTATGCATGGGCGCGTCAAAAGTGGGAAGAAAAACTTGAGACACAAGCAATAAAGCAGCAACGCCAAGGAAGAAAAAGGATTGAAACAGCTCCTATAAAAAAGAAAGAAGTTAGGAATGTTGTGGAGATTGAAACAGAGTTAATGCATGTAGAAGAAGATATCTATACGCTTGAGTGTAAGATGGAACATGTAGTTGATGCTGAAATGCTTGAACAATTGTATGAAGAAAAAACGAAGAAAGAGTTGTTACGAGCGGAGTTGTATAATGAGTTAGAGAATATAGCGGAGTAAAAAGTAGAAAGCGAATTCCTTTCAGTTTTGCTGAAGGAATTCGCTTTTTTATATTGATATTTTACTTTAAGAGAAAAATGAAAATTGTGTTTCACGTGAAACAGTAATTTGATACATCTTTGTTCCGTAATTTGCATAGATTGTAAAACATAAATGATATTAGGAGCTTTTTGGATCGGTTACTTATTTCCCGAGACATAAGTATGTGAAACAGCGAACCATGATTGAAAACAAAAAAACAGAGTTACAGCTTTACACGCTGAACTCTGCTTTCTTTTTGTGTGGTATCTTCCCTTGTTGAAATGATAATAGCGATCCCGAGCATAATAAAAAAAGCTAAAAAGAGGACGAACTTTGGGAAGAATGGGAATAGTAATAGAGCCCCGACTATCATAATTGTTAATAATACGTAGTGCAGGACGTATTGGAATAGGTTGTCCATGTTTTCGCCCCCTTTTTGGTAATTGGTTATTAGTATTCTATGTTTCATACCGAACGAATAGAAGTGAATTTTTAATTTTTTAATACGAAATAAAAGAGAACGATTGACATGTTTAAAGGAAAGGAATAATCTTGAAATTAATTCATACTATTTTTATAGGAAAAATAAAGATAGTTACAGGAATGAGGTCTATGTTCCTACATTGTTAAAAATCAGGAAGGTAAAGGTGAGAGTGCGATGAAAAATGCTTTTAAAGGAGTACTTGCTACATTTCTTAGTGTATCAGTGTTACTAGCCGGATGTGGTCAAGAGGAAGCAAGTACAAATGAAGCGGGGAACGTACCAAAAGTAAAAGATGAATTTATTAAGGCAAGTGACAAATCAAAAAATCCTACAAAAGTAAATGAAAGAAAAGATACTTTTGTAGTTGGAATGCCGAGTCCTGGAGGGATATTCCTTCCGCACTTTATGGAGAATGGATGGGATGGTAATATAACGCAAGCTATATTTGCGCCTCTTGTTGGACTAGATAAGGAAGGGAAACCAATTCCTATTTTGGCGAAGAAGTGGGATATTTCGGAGGATCAGCTTACATATACGTTCCATTTGAAAGATGATTTAAAGTTTAGTGATGGTTCACCGTTAACTGCGGAGGATGTAGCATTTACGTTAACGTTATTACATGATCCTACTTATAGTGGTGCGACTGATATAAGCCAAACAGTAATAAAAGGTGGGCAAGCATATAAAGAAGGAAAAGCAAATTCTATTGAGGGGATTCAAGTCATTGATCCGAAAACAATTACGATTACGACTGAAAAGGTAAATGCTCAAACATTATCATTAATCGGTGGAGAAGTTATATCTAAAGCTTATTACGGGAAAGAGTATAAACAAGGACACTTGGAGTATTTAAAAGAGTTGTATGGGAAGCCGGTGGGAGCAGGAGCTTATAAGTTAGATAAATATATTCCTGGTCAAGAAGTTCGATTTGTAGCAAATGAAAATTATTTTGAAGGAAAACCGAAGATTGAGCATTTTATTTATAAAATTACAAAAGGTGATACGAAGCTACAACAATTTCAAGCAGGAGAAGTAGATTATGATGGTTTTACGACAAACGTGGAGACGATTGAACAATTAAAAGATTTGGGTTTTGCTAATATTAATGTGTATACAGGAAGCTCTTATGGCTACATTAAAATGAATTATAAGAAGCCATACTTTAAAGATAAACGTGTCCGCCAAGCATTTATTTACGGATTAGAGCGTCAAAAGGTTATTGATACGTATTTCCAAGGATATGCGTCACTCGTTAATGTACCGATTACGCCAGTTTCATGGGCGTATACAGAAGAGGGCATTAATAAATATGATTATAATTTAGAGAAGGCGAAGAAATTACTGGATGAGGCTGGATGGAAAGCGGGTTCGGATGGAATTCGTGAAAAAGATGGACAAAAATTGAAAGTAAGTTATTTTGCCTCATCAGCAAGTAAAATAAATGATGTAATGATTCCTGTGATGAAAGAAGATTATAAAAAGCTTGGTGTAGAGTTTAACCCAGAATATATGGACTTTAATACGATGATTTCAAAAGTGATAAAAGGTGATTATGATTTAGCGATGGTATCTACGCCAATGATTGATGATCCGAGTGGAACGATTGAAGAGTTTGTTTCAACAAGTAAACGAAATTATGATGGATACTATAATCCAAAAGTAGATGAATTAGCTAAGCAAGCATTAGAAACGTTGGATATTGAAAAGCGAAAAGAAATTTATAAAAAGTTATATCAAGAATTAAGCGAAGACCCGCCTGTAATCTTCTTAAATAATAGCAAAGTTGTGTCCGCACATAATGCACGAATTCAAGGGTTACAAGAAGATAACTATAACGGTATTTTATTAAGTTTACCTAAATTAAAGATAGAACAATAATTTTGAAAAAATTATCAAAATATTTATTTAGAAAGAATTGACAAAATATAACTGACGATATAAGCTAATAACCATAAAGTCTACCGGAAAGGTCGGAATAGGATTGTTACCCCTCAAAAACATCTATTTTTTTACGATTAAAACCGACTTTTCCGATTGGCTATAAATATGCTGTGGGAGGCATACATAAGCTAATAAGTTCAAAGGGTATCACTATTAAACAGTTAGGGTGGGGACAATGAAGAAAAAGACAAAAAAATGGGCTGGTGTATTTTCGGTATTACTGAGTAGTTCGCTTGTGTTATCTGCTTGTGGGGGACAGGAGGATACGGCTTCTACAGAACCGGTAAAAAAGCAGGATTTAAAAGACTCTAAGATTGAATCAATTCCAGCTACAGATAAAAAGAAAAGTCCAGAGAAAGCAAATCAACGAAAAGATACTTTTATTACGGCCATTTCTAAGCCAGGGGGAGTTTTCCTTCCGTATTTCCAAGATAATGGTTGGGATGGAAATGTAACGTCTGTTATTTTTGCGTCATTAGTAACAACAGACAAACAAAGTAAACCTATTCCGGATCTTGCAGAAAAATGGGATATTTCTTCTGACCAGTTAACATATACATTCCATTTACGTAAAAATTTAAAATTTAGTGATGGATCGCCTTTAACAGCGGATGACGTAGCATTTACATTAACACTACTTCATGATAAAGCGTATGAAGGTGGATTGGATATTGCTCAGTATGCTGTTAAAGGCGGGAAAGAATATAAAGAAGGAAAAGCAACTTCTATTGAAGGAATTCAAGTTGTTGATCCACAGACAATTAAAATTACAACTGAAAAAGTTAATTCACAGGCGCTAACGAATTTAGGTGGCCCGGTGCTATCAAAAGCTTATTATGGAAAAGATTATAAACAAAATACAAGTTTAGACTATTTAAAAGCATTATATGGGCAACCAATTGCAGCGGGTCCATATAAATTTGAAAAATATGTTCCAGGTCAAGAAGTACGCTTTGTTGCTAACGAAAATTATTATGCAGGTAAACCAAAAATCAAAAACTTTATTTACAAAATCACATCAGGTGATACTGGATTCCAATTATTCCAAACAGGTGAACTGGACTATAGTGGGTTTAGAGCGAACCCTGAGAATATAGACCAATTAAAAGGATTAGAGTTTGCAAATATTAATCTTGAATCATCAAGTGATATTGCTTATATCTATGTAAATAATAAGAAGTCGTATTTGAAGGATAAGAAGGTACGTCAAGCACTTACTTATGGATTAGACCGTAAGAAGTATGTGGATACAGCTTTACAAGGATATGGATCTGTTGCTAACGTACCAATTGCGCCAGTTTCATGGGCATATACAGAAGAAGGTATTAATAAGTATCCACACGACGTAGAAAAGGCTAAAAAATTATTGGATGAAGCTGGTTGGAAAGTAGGTTCTGACGGGGTTCGTGAAAAAGATGGTCAAAAATTAAAATTAACATACTACGCATCAAATACAGGTAAAACAAATGATATCTTTATTCCGATTGCAAAAGAAAGTTATAAAGAAATTGGTGTTGAATTAAATCCTGAGTTGATGGACTTTAATACGATGCTTTCAAAAGTAGGAAAAGGTGACTACGATTTAGCAGCAGTTTCAACACCAGGAATTAGTGATCCAAGTGAAGTTGTAAGTGAATACTTATCAACTAATCCAAAAAGTGATACGGGTTATAATAATCCGAAAGTAGATGATTTGATTGTAAAAGGTATAGGAACGACAGATATTGAAAAACGTAAAGCGATTTATAAAGAGCTGTATAAAGAGTTAAGTGATGATCCACCAGTTATTTTATTAAACTATCGTAAACTACTTTATGCTCATAATGCACGTATAAAAGGAATTGATCCAGAAAAGTACGATGGCATTAGTTCCAATTTACCAGTGTTATCTATTGAACAATAAGGGTTGACCTAAATAATAGAAGACGTTTTTTCACACAGCAATGGAATGGTAGCTGTTTTGAAAAAATGTTCTTCTATTTTTAAGTAAATAGGATTGGGGAGACAAAAGGTGAAAACATATATCATTCGTAGGTTCCTTCAAATGATCCCTACATTGTTTGGTACATCTATTATTATTTTTTTCTTATTTGCACTTTTGCCGGGAGATTATATTGATTCAAATCCAAAGTTAACACCAGAGAGAGCCCAAGAATTAAGGGAATTATACGGCTTAAATAAACCAATTGTTGAAAGGTATTTTCATTGGTTAGTGAATGCTTTGCATGGTGATTTTGGATTTTCTTTACAGTATCAAGAACCTGTAACTTCATTACTTAATAAATTTATTTGGAATACATTTATCGTCGCTGTTGCCGCTTTATTTTTCACTTGGATTATCGCTCTTATTATTGGGGTTATTTCTGCAACAAAGCAGCACTCTTGGTTTGATAGATTGGTAACAATCGGTGTATTTGCAGCAATGTCATTTCCATCATTCTTTATCGGATTATTTTTAATTAAATTATTAGCAGTTGATTTAAAGTTATTACCTATTGGTGGCATGATTGATATTGGGAGTAACTCAACAGGGATAGCATACATATTAGAAGTATTACGTCATATGGTACTACCTGTATTTATTTTAACGCTTCTTGGTGTAGGGTCGTTAACAAGATATTTTAGAACCAGCATGTTGGATGTTGTTAGGCAAGATTATATTCGTACTGCTCGTGCAAAAGGTTTAAAAGAAAGAACCGTTATTTATAAACATGCATTGAAAAATGCAATTTTGCCAGCAATTACATTACTCGCTTTTGAATTACCGGGTTTATTTTCAGGGGCTATTATTATTGAACAGATTTTTAACTGGCCAGGGATTGGGAGTATTCAATTAGAGGCATTAAACTTCCGTGATTATACGGTATTAATGGCCTTTACGATGTTCCTTTCTTGTTTAACAATTATGGCTAATTTCTTAGCTGATATTGTATATGCGTTTGTTGATCCAAGAATTCGATTGAAGTAAGGGGGGAAAGATATGGAGACTATTACACCAATAATAGAGAAAAAGAAAGAACGAAAAAAGAGAAACGAATCATCACCATGGCGTCAAGCGTATAAAAAAATTAAGAAAAATAAGATGGCATTGTGTGGCTTATACGTTTTAATATTTATGTTTTTATTTAGTTTTATCGGTCCAATCTTTTCACCGTATGCTGATGGGAAAGTACAAGTAACACAAATTAATAAACCGCCCAGCCTGTCACATTGGCTTGGAACAGACCAGTTGGGACGGGATATTTTAACTAGACTTATGCAAGCAGGGCGTATTTCATTGACAATTGGTTTAGCGTCGATGCTATTATCCGTTATACTAGGAGCTTTATTAGGAGCAATTGCTGGTTTTTATCGAGGGGTTGTGGATCATTTAATTATGCGTGTTGCGGATGTGTTAATGTCCATTCCGGGATTACCGCTACTTATTATAATGGGAGCAATTTTATCAGAATGGAAATTACCATCGGAGTACCGTTTATATGTTGTAATGATTATTTTAAGTTTAGTAGGATGGCCAGGACTTGCCCGCCTTGTGAGAGGACAAATTTTAACATTGCGGGAGCAAGCCTTTATGCAAGCCGCAGATGTATTAGGATTAAAAGATTCTCGGAAAATCATTCATCATTTAATTCCTAACGTCTTTCCGTTGCTTATTGTTGTAGCAACTTTGGGCGTGGCTGGATCTATTCTAAGTGAGTCCGCACTAAGCTACTTAGGTCTCGGCGTCGTCCCACCTACACCATCATGGGGGAATATGATTAGCGCAGCTAACTCATTAATTGATTTCCAAAAGCGTCCATGGTTATGGATTCCGCCTGGTTTCGCAATCTTTATAACAGTTGTATCAATTAACTTACTTGGTGATGCACTTCGTGATGCGTTAGATCCAAAGATGAGACGGTAGGTGAGAAGGTATGAGTAAAGCGGTAGTAGAGCTGAAAGACTTACAAACACATTTTCAGACAGAAGAAGGAACAGTGAAGGCTGTAAATCATGTTAGTTTTACAGTTCGAGAAGGTGAAACGGTTTGTGTTGTAGGCGAATCAGGTTGCGGGAAAAGTGTAACAGCTTTATCTATTGTGGGGCTTATTGCTGAATCAGGAAGTGTAGTAGGTGGAGATATTTTATATGAAGGAAAAAGTCTTTTAGGAATGAAAGAGAAAGAGCTTCGTAGTTTACGAGGCAATGATATTGCGATGATTTTCCAAGAACCGATGACAGCGCTGAATCCGGTCTTCACTGTAGGGGAACAAATTGTAGAGACGTTAAGGGAGCATGAATTACTTAGTAAAAACGAAGCGTATAAGAAAGCAATTGAGTTAATTCGTAAAGTCGGCATAGCTCGTGCGGATGAAATTGTCCATTCTTACCCACACGAACTGAGTGGTGGGATGTTACAACGTATTATGATTGCTGTTGCACTTAGTTGTAATCCTAAGTTATTAATTGCTGATGAACCGACAACGGCTCTTGATGTTACGATTCAAGCTCAAATATTAGACTTATTAAGACAAGTAAAAGAGGAGTTTAAAACATCCATTTTATTAATTACACATGATTTAGGTGTTGTAGCAGAAATGGCTGATTACGTTGTCGTTATGTATGGCGGGAAAGTTATTGAAGAAGCACCGGTATTAGAGATATTCCAAAATCCGAAACATCCGTATACGAAAGGTTTGTTGAAATCAAAACCAGTGATGGGAAAACGAATAGATAAACTATATTCTATTCCAGGGCAAGTTCCTAATTTAGTCGGTTTGGATGAATTTTGCTACTTTAGCGGTCGTTGTGAGCATTGTATGGAAATATGTAAAAAAGAAGCACCAAATCTGAATGTACGTGATGAGAATCATAAAGTAGCTTGCTGGTTATATGAGGAGCGTGCAGAACAATGAGTGAACCATTATTAGAAGTAAAAAACTTAAAAACATATTTCCCTATTAAAGGCGGCGTATTTAGTAGAACGGTTGGACATGTAAAAGCAGTTGATGGAGTAAGTTTTACTATTAATAAAGGCGAAGTGTTCGGCCTCGTTGGTGAATCAGGAAGTGGAAAAACGACGATAGGAAAAACAATTTTACGTCTCGTCCAAAAAACGGAGGGGGAAGTGAAGTTTAAAGGACACGATGTTCATTCTCTATCAAAGGAGGAATTGAGAAAACATCGTCCTAATATGCAGCTTGTGTTTCAAGATCCATTTAGCTCATTAAATCCGAGAATGAGAATTGGAGAAGCACTTGGTGAGCCGATGTTGGCTCACGGACTAGCGACGAAGGAAAATGTTCGTGAAAAAGTGATAGAAGTATTAGAGTTATGTGGCTTAGCCCCATATCATATTGACCGGTACCCTCATGAGTTTTCTGGTGGACAACGTCAGCGTATCGTTATCGCAAGAGCTATGGTATTAAACCCGGAATTCATTGTAGCTGACGAACCTGTGGCAGCACTAGATGTATCTATTCAAGCACAAATCATTAACTTATTTAGTGAGTTACAGGAGAAAAAGGGATTATCCTATTTGTTCATTTCACATGATTTAAGCGTGGTAGAGCACTTATGTACGAAAATTGGGATTATGTACTTAGGAACGATTGTGGAAACAGCGCCGCGTGATGAGTTATTTACGAACCCACTTCATCCGTATACAAAAGCATTGTTATCGGCTGTGCCAATACCAGATCCAACAGTGAAGCGAGAGAGAATTATACTAGAGGGTGACATTCCAAGTCCAGCAAATCCACCTTCGGGTTGTCGTTTTCATACACGTTGCCCGTTTGCAACAGATATTTGTAAACAAACGGTACCAGAATTCCGTAATGTTGGTGAGGAGCATTTTGTTGCTTGTCATCATGTATAAAAAAAGGACTCTTTCAAATGGAAAGAGTCCTTTTTTTATTTACTAGATGAAGTTTGTTTTAATACAAATTGCTCGATTGCATGAGCAACACCATGTTCATTGTTTGTTAATGTTACAACATCACATAGTTTTTTTACATCTTCCTCAGCATTTCCCATCGCAACTGATAAGCCAGCTACTTGTAACATTGGCACATCATTAAAGTTGTCCCCAATTGCAATAGTATCTTCAATTGGTATATTGAAATAAGCAGCCATTTCTTGTAGACCGTTCCCTTTATGACCATGCTTATCCATAATTTCTACATTAGTAGGAGCTGATGCTGTAACTGAAATATCAGTGTCTTCTTGTAACGTACTTAATAGCTGTGCACGATGCGCTGCATTAAATGTCAAAATGAAGAATTTAGATATTTCTAATTCTGGATTATTTACAACATCTTCGATTTTTTGGAAATCAGTAATTAAGTTTGATTTCTTTTGTTTTTCTGTAATTCTCTCAAGTTCCTCGAGTGTAACATCTAGTGCATGCTTGTTCTCTTCGAACGCTTGCATGACTTGATCTTGCCATGTATATGGAGAATAAACTCCTTTATTCGTATATAGCTTATAAGGAAAACCTTCAGATTCTAGTAATTTTGCAAGCTTGTATACTTTATCGTTTTGTAAACAACGCGAGTTAATTACTTTTCCATCCACATAAACAATTGCCCCATTGCTTGCTCCAACTGGAAGAGATAGTTTATATTCTTCCAATAATTTTAAAGCATCCTCTTTTGCACGACCAGAACAAATCATGACTATATGGCCAGCCTCTTTTGCAGTTTGGATAGCTTGTAAGTTCTCTTTGGAGATTTCAAGATTAGATGATAGTAGTGTACCATCCATATCTAATGCGATTAATTTCAAAATGACCACCTCTTTGCTTTTATTATACATAGTTATATGGAGGAAACATATAAACTTATCTTGGAAAGATGGTATTTTATCCCGCTTTAATGGGCAGTAAAACCCCCACCTCAAAATTCAGCGAAAGCAAAGAATTTAGGTGGAGGGGGCAACTGCCCATAAAAGTCCGATTGGTTCAACTAATAATCAGTGGGGGGATGAAGCCCCCCACTAATTAAAGTTTCACTTTATCTCGCATAAATCGTTAGTGAAAATTTGATAGACTCCAACGTATTCATTTGAATATGCACTTTAATTTGTAACAAAAGTAGGGGGAGTATGGGTATATTTCGTTATATGACTGTAATATTACAATAACGTTACAAATATGAACTTAGTAGAAAGTGCATTAAAACAAGGTTTTTAAGGGTGTTTAAGGGTGTTTATAAAAAAAACGTAAAAAAAGTGTAATAAAATTTACGTAATTATATTGCAATGTAACAATAGTTATGTTACATTAATGTTACAAACGTTACGTTATTAAATTTAATGTAACGCTAACATAAAAACTATGAAATAAACATTTCTTAGAAATTACATATAGATAACTTATTAAAGAGGAGGATACATAAAATGAAAGAGCAAGTATTACAAGTAACAAAAGGTGACTTCGTAGGATCAGCAAGTGGAGCGGTAGTATTAACAGCATTAATCGTATTTCTATCAAGCGTATTAGTATAATAGAAGTTTTGTAACAAAAAAAGAGAGGAGAATGCAAAATGAAAGAGCAAGTATTACAAGTAACAAAAGGTGACTTCGTAGGATCAGCAAGTGGAGCAGTAGTATTAACGGCATTAATCGTATTTCTATCAAGCGTATTAGTATAATAGAAGTTTTGTAACAAAAAAAGAGAGGGGAATGCAAAATGAAAGAGCAAGTATTACAAGTAACAAAAGGTGACTTCGTAGGATCAGCAAGTGGAGCAGTAGTATTAACGGCATTAATCGTATTTCTATCAAGTGTATTAGTATAATAAAGGTTTTAAATCATACAAAATGAAAGGAGAATGAGGAATATGAACAGTGAACAAGTGTTACAAGTAACAAAAACAGATTTATTAGGATCATTAGGTGGGGCGGTAGTATTAACATCATTTATTCTATTCCTTGCAAATATATTAGTATGAGACATATAAATACAATCATTCAAAAAAAATAAAGACTCTAGCATATTAGTAAGTAGTTAATATGTTGGGGTCTTTTTTATTTTCCTCTCATATATACCTTCAAGTATTAATATTCCTTCCGTAATGTAAAGAGAAAAAAGTCGAATTTTATATGTAAGAAAAAAAGAGGAATTTGACAGAAAAGATAGAAAATTTTAAAAGTCAGAATTTGTTAGCTTGCTAACTAATTTCTATTAATTGATATTAGAAGCGTTTTCGGTTGGTTTTAAGTATGGACCATTTAATCTATTTACAGGGGGATGAGAATTTTATGAAACAAAAATCTATGGATACGCTAGCTGCACAAATGGAGGACTTTTTTCCGGTACGTGATGTAGATCATTTGGAATTTTACGTAGGAAATGCAAAGCAATCAAGTTATTACCTTGCGAGAGCATTCGGATTCAAAATTGTAGCTTACTCTGGATTAGAAACTGGTAACCGTGAAAAGGTATCTTATGTTCTTGTGCAAAAAAATATGCGTTTTGTTGTGTCTGGAGCTTTAAGTAGCGACAATCGTATCGCAGAATTTGTAAAGACACATGGTGATGGTGTAAAAGATGTTGCTTTACTCGTTGACGATGTTGACAAAGCCTACTCGGAAGCAGTGAAACGTGGTGCCGTCGCGATTGCTCCACCTGTAGAATTAACAGACGAGAACGGTACACTGAAAAAAGCAGTTATTGGTACGTATGGTGATACAATTCACACGCTTGTAGAGCGTAAAAATTATAAAGGAACATTTATGCCAGGATTCCAACAGGTGGAGTTTAATATCCCATTTGAAGAGTCAGGTTTAATTGCTGTAGACCACGTAGTTGGTAATGTTGAGAAAATGGAAGAATGGGTTAGCTATTATGAGAATGTTATGGGCTTTAAACAAATGATTCATTTTGATGATGACGATATTAGCACAGAGTATTCGGCGTTAATGTCAAAAGTAATGACGAATGGAAGTCGTATTAAGTTTCCTATTAATGAACCGGCAGATGGAAAGCGAAAATCGCAGATTCAAGAATATCTAGAATTCTATAATGGAGCAGGTGTACAACATCTTGCTTTATTAACAAGCGATATCGTTAAAACAGTGGAAGCGCTGCGTGCAAATGGTGTGGAGTTTTTAGATACACCTGATACTTATTATGATGAGTTAAGTGCACGAGTTGGAAAAATTGATGAGGAAATTGATAGGTTAAAAGAATTAAAGATTTTAGTAGATCGCGATGAGGAAGGATACTTACTACAAATCTTTACGAAACCAATTGTAGATCGTCCAACTTTATTTATTGAAATTATTCAACGTAAAGGTTCTCGCGGATTTGGAGAAGGGAACTTTAAAGCATTATTTGAATCAATTGAAAGAGAACAGGAACGTCGCGGAAACTTATAAGATTTGTATCCACCAGTAAAAGTCTCTTTGCTGGTGGAAATTTCATTTTCATAGGGAGGAATCATGATGAAATTTGTTACATTTCGTCTTCCTTCGAAAGAAATGCGAGCTGGATGGCTTGAAGGTGACAAAGTAATTGATATGAATCTTGCTAGTGATGGAAAATTACCTTCTTCTATGTTCGCCTTTTTAGAGAAAGCGGATGAGTATGTAGAAGTATTGCGTAAGATTAAGAATCCGGAAAAAGGTATATATTCCTTAAAGGAAGTACAATTAGCGGCGGCAATTCCTAATCCGAGTAGTATTCGGGATTTTTACGCGTTTGAACAGCATGTAAAAACAGCCCGCGGCCGAAGAGGGCTAGATGTTGTACCTGAATGGTACGATATACCGGTTTTTTATTTTACGAACCATCGTGCTGTAATTGGTCCGAATGATTTTGTAATTGGTCCGAAAAAATCTAAAAAACTTGATTATGAGTTAGAGATTGCTTGCGTAATTGGGAAAGAAGGAAGAAATATTTCTCGTGAGCAAGCAGAAGACTACATTTTTGGTTATTGTATTATGAACGACTGGAGTGCAAGGGACTTACAAGCAACAGAAATGAAGGTAGGGCTCGGTCCAGCAAAAGGAAAAGATTTTGCAACTTCATTAGGAGCGCACCTTGTTACGAAAGAGGAATTAGATGTTTATCGTAACGGTGACCGTTATGAGTTAGAGATGACTGCTCATGTAAATGGAAATTTATTATCAAAGGGGAACTTCCAAGATGTTTACTATACATTTGCTGAAATGATTGAACGTGCTTCGGAAGACGTTACGTTATATCCAGGCGATGTGATTGGTTCGGGGACAGTAGGAACAGGTTGTATTTTAGAACTGGGTACGGAAGAGTGGCTACAAGATGGAGATGTTGTAGAGCTTACGATTACTGGTTTAGGTACATTATGTAATACGGTCAAAAAAGAAATGGAAGCAGGTGATGAGCATGTTTTATCGTCACATGGGGGAGCTACCTCATAAACGACATGTACAATTCCGTAAAAAAGATGGGTCGCTCTATCGCGAACAAGTAATGGGAACAAAAGGTTTTTCTGGTACGCAATCTATTTTGTACCATCATTATATGCCAACGGAAGTATCGCATTCAGTGGTATCACATTCTTGTCAGTTGCAGTATGAAGAAGATGTAGCTCTTGCTCATCGTCATTTTCGCACGAAAGAAAATAAAAAAACTGGCGATGCAGTAAGCGGAAGAAACTTTATGCTTGGGAATGAGGATTTATTAATTGGAGTAGTGACTCCAACAGAAAAAATGGACTATTTCTACCGTAATGGTGATGGCGATGAAATGTTATTTGTTCATTACGGAACAGGGAAAATTGAAACGATGTTTGGAACGATTCACTATCGAAAAGGTGATTATGTAACAATCCCAATTGGAACGATTTATCGTGTTATTCCAGATGAAGGAGAGACAAAGTTTCTTGTTGTAGAGGCAAATAGTCAAATTACAACGCCGCGTCGCTATCGTAATGAATACGGACAATTGTTAGAGCATAGTCCGTTTTGTGAGAGAGATATTCGTGGTCCTGAAAAATTAGAGACATATGATGACAAAGGTGAGTTTGTCGTAATGACAAAGTCGAGAGGATATATGCATAAGCATGTTTTAGGGCACCATCCGTTAGATGTTGTTGGATGGGATGGTTATTTATATCCATGGGTCTTTAATGTAGAGGACTTTGAACCGATCACAGGCCGTATTCATCAGCCACCTCCAGTACATCAAACGTTCGAAGGTCACAATTTCGTTATTTGCTCTTTCGTACCACGTTTATACGACTATCATCCAGAATCTATTCCGGCACCATATTATCATAGTAACGTGAATAGTGATGAAGTACTGTACTATGTAGAAGGAAACTTTATGAGCCGAAAAGGTGTGGAAGAAGGTTCTATTACACTTCATCCGAGCGGAATTCCTCATGGGCCGCACCCTGGGAAAACAGAGGCGAGTATAGGGAAGAAAGAAACGCTTGAATTAGCTGTTATGATAGATACATTCCGTCCGCTTCGTATTGTAAAACAAGCACATGAAACAGAAGATGAAAAGTATATGTATAGCTGGATTGAAGAAGGTTCACATACTGTGAAATAGGTAAAAAGAGGCATGCTCACTAAGGGAGCATGCCTCTTTTGTGGAATCGACATGTATAATAATACCAAAAAAAGTTATAGAAAGATATATAGAAAGAATGATAAGGATCGTGCATATTCATAAGAATTTCTACTTATTTCGACAGGGATTGTTGTGGATGAGTCTGGAGTATAGCTGTTTACTCCTATAGTCGAAGGGATAGGGCTTTAAATAATAGTAAAAAACAAGATGTCGCAAATTTATAAGTAGAAAAATCCATTCTAATTCTGTTAGGATGGATTTTTATTTCTGAAAATTTACATTGTTCTGAAATTGTTATAAGATAATTGTTGGTTAAATAAAGGGGTGGGAATATGAAAAGTACGTGGCATGAGTTAAGGGCGATGGATCGTAACGTATGGATTCGATTTGTCGGTGAGACATTGAATGGAATTGCAATGATGATGTTAATGCCCTTTTTCGCATTATATTTAAAAGATAAGGTAGATTCATTATTACAGGTCGGAGTTATTATGGCGCTTTCTCCAATTGCTGCAAGCTTTGGAGCAATTATAGGGGGGAGAATTGCTGATATATATGGAAGAAAGCCAATTATGATATTTTCGATGGTAAGTAATGCATTATTGATGCTTGGTTTTTTATTTATAGAAGGATTTATTCCGTATGCGATTTTATCTATTTTTTTAGGATTAAGTAATTCGCTATTTCATCCAGCTGCATCAGCAATGGTTGCGGATGTAACAATGCCAGAAAAAAGAACAGAAGCATATGGTTTATTACGAATGGGGCACAATATAGGTGCTGCGATTGGTCCGATAATGGGAGCATCAGTAGTTGTGTTGTCAAAGAACCTTGTGTTTATTATTGCCTCTTCTACGATGCTGTTTTATGCATTACTAGTATTACTTCTTATTCAAGAGACAATGCCGAAGGGTACAAATAAGGAAGAGAATATAGAAAAGGAATCTGAGGCAGTTTGGAAAATTGTAATGCGAGATAAGGCACTAATGATTTATTTGTTAGCAGGTATCATCATTTCGATGGGATTTTCTCAAACAGAAGGTATGTTGCCGCTACACTTTGATAATGAAATGAAAGGTATTTTTGGAACTAACAATCCATACCCATATGTAATGGCTTTAAATGGACTATTAGTTGTGTTGTTCCAATTTCAAATTTCAAAATGGGCCACAGATAAACCTGTCGGAAAGACGATGTTATATGGTGCATGTTTGTTCGGGATTGGTTTGTTCTTTATAGGATGGTTACCGAAGTGGTTTGGAGAATTTGATGTAAATGCTACGATTATTTTAATAACGTTGCTGTTCGTTTATGCCATATATACGTTAGGTGAGATGATTATGTCGCCTGTACAGATGACGTTTGTAGCTAATTTGGCTCCTGAACATTTGAGAGGGACTTATATGGGAGCTGCCAGTTTGCAGTGGATTACAGGAAGTGCATTTGGACCACTTTTAGGAGGTTTTTTGTTAGATCGATTACTTGGCCACGTTCTATTTACAATTTTAGCTGTAGGGTGTGTAGTTGCAGGTATTGTATATGTTTCTTTAGATCGTCTCGTTGAACAAAGGCAAAAAGGCACACTGACTAAACAATCTTCTTAATGAGTAGATGACATACACAAAAAGGCGATTTTTACATATTTTAGGTACATAACTAGATTGGATTACAATTTTATCCCGCTATTTGTGGGTAGTAAGTCTTCCACCCCAAAATTCGGCAGGAGATAACTGCCCGTAAATGCCTGATTGGTGCGGGTTGATAATTAGTGGGGATGGCCTCCGCTAATTAAAGTTTCACTTTATTTTAGAATTTAATTTTATATATTTATGAAGAAATTTAAGTAGAAAAAGTATAGAAAACCAATAAGTGGTGTCATTTATTTATTTGTGGAAGTTACATTTTATTTCAAATAGGAACTACCTATTTTTATAAAAAGTGCTAAAATAGAAAAATGAAAACAATTGGTTAGGGTGATTTCAGTGACAAAAATTAAATTAGGTTTATTATACGGTGGAAAATCAGCTGAGCATCAAGTTTCGCTACAAACGGCTCTTGCTGCTATTAAAGCATTAAATCAAGATAAATTCGAGATTCATCCAATTTATATTACAGAACAAGGTCAATGGGTGCGCGGTGAGCGTATTGAAGGTGAAGTAACAGATGTTGAAGTTCTAAAAATGAGCGGTGCAGAAAATGCGATTTCTCCGTTATCATTAAGCACAGAAATCATTCCATCTGCAGCTTCTGAGGAAAATGCTATTGACGTTATTTTCCCATTACTACATGGGCCAAATGGTGAAGATGGAACAGTTCAAGGATTATTAGAATTAATGAACATTCCTTATGTAGGAAATGGTGTTCTAGCATCTGCTGCTGGTATGGATAAAGTTGTTATGAAAAATATCTTTGCAGAAGCTGGATTGAAACAAGCAAAATATGCATCATTCATTCGTAGCGCATGGGAAAAAGATCGTGAAACAGCATATGAAAAAGTAGAAGAAGTATTAGGATATCCTTGCTTCGTAAAACCAGCAAACCTTGGTTCAAGTGTTGGTATTAATAAGTGTAAAAATCGTGAAGAACTTGAGAATGCATTTGAAGAGGCGTTCCAATTTGACCGCAAAATTATTGTAGAAGAAAATATTGTTGGACGTGAAGTAGAAGTTGGTGTACTAGGTAATGATGAGCCGAAATGTTCAGTTGTAGGTGAAATTGTACCGAAAAAAGACTTCTATGATTATAAGTCGAAATACATCGATGGCGATACAGCGTTAATTATTCCAGCTGAAATGACAGAAGAAGAGTCTAACGTTATTAAGCGAGATGCGATTATTGCATTCCAATCGTTAGATGGTGCTGGCTTAACAAGAGCTGATTTCTTCTTAACGAAAGATGGAGAAGTATATATTAATGAAGTGAATACGATGCCAGGATTTACGCCGTTTAGTATGTTCCCTCTACTATGGCAACATACTGGATTACCGTATCCGGAATTAATTGAAGAGCTAATTCGTTTAGCAATTGAGCGTCACGAAGAAAAACAAAAAATTAAATATACAATCTAACAAAAAAGGAGGAGGCACTATTCGCAGGAATAGTGCTTCCTCTATGTAAGGAGTGTTTTCATGATAAAGCGAACGTTGAAACAAGTAGAACAGATGATAAATGGTACGGGATTAGCAGGGCAATATGAGGGAATTACTATACAAGGCGTGTCTATTGATACGAGAAAAATCGAAAAGGGAAACTTATATGTTCCAATTCAAGGTGAACGTTTCGATGGACATGCTTTTGTAGATAAAGCTGTTGAAAATGGAGCTGTGGCGACATTATGGATGAAAGATGTAGCAAATCCACCTGAGAATCTTCCCGTTATTTTTGTAGAAGACACGCTATCAGCATTACAAATGTTAGCGAAAAACTATCGCGATCAATTGGATGTGAAAGTTATTGGTGTGACAGGGAGTAACGGTAAGACATCTACAAAAGATATTGTAACAAGTCTTCTTGCGACTAAATTCAAAGTTCAAAAAACAGAAGGAAACTTCAATAATCATATCGGGTTACCTCTTACTATTTTAAACTTAGAAGAAAATACAGAAGTAGCTGTATTAGAAATGGGTATGTCAAACCGAGGGGAAATTGAATTCTTATCTAAGTTAGCACGTCCAAATGCAGCTATCATTACGAACATTGGTGAGGCACATTTAATGGACTTAGGCTCTCGTGAGGCAATTGCTGAAGCGAAATTGGAAATTGTGACAGGATTACAAGAAGGTGGAGTATTCGTATATAACGGAGATGAGCCATTATTAACAAATCGTGTTCCTGAAATGAATTTAATGGCTGAAACAGTTACGTTTGGTGACGCTAGAGCAAATGATTATTATCCAACGACTGTAGCATTACAGGCGACTGGGACACATTTTAAAATGAATAGAGATGAAAATATTTCATTCTACTTACCAGTATTGGGGAAACATAATGTGTATAATACACTTGCTTCAATGGCAATTGCGAAACATTTTGGTGTAACATGGGAAGAAATGAAACAAGGTTTAGTAACACTTCAAATGACGGGCATGCGTATGGAAATTGTAAAAACGGATAATGGATTAACAATTATCAATGATGCTTATAATGCAAGTCCGACAGCTATGGAAGCGGCATTCCATTTAATGAATGGTTTAGATGGATTTGCTAAAAAAATTGTTGTGCTCGGCGATATGTTAGAGCTTGGAGATCAAGAAGTACCGTTTCATTATGAAGTAGGTAAATTAATCGATCCAGCAAAAATTGCATATGTGTTCACATATGGTAAATTAGGGGCTCAAATTGCTGAAGGAGCAAAAATTAATTTCCCTATTGAGCGTGTAAAAGCGTATGATAATAAAGAAGAGCTAGTAAAAGAGTTACAAGCAGTAGTTGATGTGAAAGATGTTGTATTAATAAAGGCATCGCGCGGTATGAAATTAGAAGAAGTAATTACGATGTTGAAATAATTGGTGTATATAAATAGGGATGATAGATGCGAAAATAGAAGAAACTTATAATAAGCGCTTACAGTAAACATAAAAAAATAAAAGTGAAGAAAAAAGCTCTGAATATGAAAATAAGGTAACAGTTGGGTTTGCTTTTTGCACATACAAAACTTATAATTGATAAAGTGTAATAACGTTTAGAAGTATTTTCGCGAAGAATATACGCCCGTTTATATACGTGAGCATTCAGGAAAAGGGCTTTTCCGCAAATTCGGAAAACGCCTTTTTTTAAATGATAAGTATAGGATAGAAAAGGAGAAGTAACATTGACAACATTTCGAGAATTAGGATTAAGTGAGTCTTTACTACAATCTGTTGAAAGTATGGGCTTTGAAGAGGCTACGCCGATTCAAGCTGAAACAATTCCACATGCATTGCAAGGTAAGGATATTATTGGGCAAGCACAAACAGGTACAGGGAAAACAGCAGCATTCGGATTACCACTATTAGATAAAGTGGATACAAATAAAGAAGCAGTTCAAGGTATTGTTATCGCGCCAACGCGTGAATTAGCAATCCAAGTTGGAGAAGAGTTATACAAAATTGGTAAACATAAGCGCGTTCGTATTCTACCAATTTATGGTGGTCAAGATATTAACCGCCAAATTCGTGCTCTAAAAAAACACCCACACATTATTGTTGGTACGCCGGGTCGTATTTTAGATCATATTAATCGTAAAACACTTCGCTTACAAAACGTAGAGACTGTTGTTCTTGACGAAGCGGATGAAATGTTAAACATGGGCTTCATTGAAGATATTGAAGCGATTTTAACAGATGTGCCAGAAACACATCAAACATTATTATTCTCAGCGACAATGCCAGATCCAATCCGTCGTATTGCTGAGCGTTTCATGACTGAGCCTCAACACATTAAAGTAAAAGCAAAAGAAGTAACAATGCCAAACATTCAGCAGTTCTATTTAGAAGTGCAAGAAAAGAAAAAGTTTGACGTGTTAACACGTTTACTAGATATTCAATCTCCAGAGCTTGCAATCGTATTCGGTCGTACAAAGCGTCGTGTTGATGAATTATCAGAAGCATTAAACTTACGTGGTTATGCAGCAGAAGGTATTCACGGTGACTTAACACAAGCGAAGCGTATGTCTGTATTACGTAAATTTAAAGAAGGTGCTATTGAAGTTCTTGTTGCAACAGACGTTGCTGCACGTGGTCTTGATATTTCAGGCGTAACACATGTATATAACTTCGATATCCCACAAGATCCAGAATCATACGTTCACCGTATCGGTCGTACTGGCCGTGCAGGTAAAAAAGGTATTGCAATGTTATTTGTAACACCACGTGAATCAGGACAATTAAAAAATATCGAGCGCACTACAAAACGTAAAGTTGATCGTATGGAAGCACCGACACTTGACGAGGCATTAGAAGGTCAACAACGTTTAATCGCTGAAAAACTTCAAAGTACAATTGAAAATGATAATTTATCATACTACAAGCGTATTGCAGAAGAAATGTTAGAAGAGAATGATTCTGTAACAGTAGTAGCTGCTGCTTTAAAAATGATGACAAAAGAGCCGGATACAACTCCAATCGCTTTAACGTCAGAACCACCAGTTGTTTCAAGAGGTGGCGGTTCTAAAAAACGCGGCGGTAACGGAGGCGGATACCGTGATGGTAACCGTAATCGTAGTCGTGACGGACGTGGCGGTGGCGATGGTCGTAACCGTGATCGCAATCGTGATGGACGCGGTGGTGGCGATGGCCGTAACCGTGATCGCAATCGTGATGCTAGTAACCGTGATCGTAATCGTGATGGTGGTAGCCGTGGTCGTAAAGGTGAAGGTCAAGGTCGCCCTGGATCTTCAAATGGACGTGGCGAAAGAAAACATCATAGCCGTCCACAAGCTTAATAAAAAAAGAGAATGCCCTTTGTTGGCATTCTCTTTTTTTATTTCTGTAATTGTACATACTACATAATAACTTGTGTAGAAAAGAGGTGCTACATGCTTGTAAGGCTTGGGTATGTTGCGATGAGTGTACATTTAAAGAATGCATCTCCATCTCAAACGATGACATATGCGCAGTTTCAACGAATTGATGATCGAGAGGCTGCAATTCGTAAACTCGAAAGAATTGCTAATTCGAATTTAGAAAATTGTTTACGGTTATTAAAGCATAATAAAGGGCATGATATATCTTTCTTTCGGCTTAGTTCCAAACTTGTTCCTTTAGCGAATCATGAGGAGTTGTTAGAGTGGAACTATATTCGCCCCTTAAAAGAAAATTTAAAAGTGCTAGGTGATTACGCTATTCGAATGAATATGCGTATTGATTTTCATCCAGATCATTTTGTTGTGCTGAATTCACCTGAGAAGAATATTTTTAAACAATCTGTAAAGACATTGCAGATGCATAAAAAATTATTAAAAGGTATGGGAATTGCACATAAGCAACGATGCGTATTACATGTGGGTGGAGGTTATAACGATAAGGAACTCGCGTTAGAACGCTTTATAGAAAATTGGTCAAGTGTTCCAAGAAGTATCCAAGAGATGATCATATTAGAAAATGATGATACGACTTTTTCTTTAGAAGAAACATTGTATTTAGGTGAAAAATTAGATATTCCAGTCGTGTTTGATTTGCATCACCATATGATGAATCATGATCGAGAAGATTGGCATAAAGATTGGGCGCGTGTTGTACATACGTGGGAATCGTCTTTGTTACCAGTGAAAATGCACATTTCTAGTCCTAGAGAAGGAAAAGATCCGAGAGCGCATGCGGATTTTATTGATGTAGATACTTTTTTATCTTTTTTAAAAAAGATAAAGGGAAGTGTTTCGCAAATTGATTGTATGATTGAGGCGAAGAAGAAGGATGAGTCATTATTTCAACTAATGAGAGATTTAAGTAAACAAACAGATGTAGAAATTGTCGATGGTGTGAGCTTTTATATTAAATAAGCTCTGCACCATCGAATTTTTTTGTCCGCTATTTGCGGGAGTCGGGCTGCCCTTAAAAGCCCGATTGGTGCGGGCTAATAATCAGTGGGGGATGGACAAAACCCCCACTGATTAAAGTTTCACTTTATTAATAAAGGGGTGCAAATACCACCAATGATCAATCCTGTTAAATGGCTTATAGGGTTGGCAGAGGGGTTGAAGAAAGTGAATAGTAGTAATATACATATCATGATTGAAAAAATAGCAATGTCTCTCGGATTGGAAGAACGATATCGACTATACAATAGAAATAACTGTGCACCTAGTAACCCGAAAATGCCGCCAGATGCCCCGGCGTGAATATATTCAAGAGGCATAATAAGATAAGAAGAAACATTTCCAAGAATACCAGAAAGGAAAAAAATAATGATGAAAGAAAAGTGCCCTAGTTGTTTTTCGATAGAAGAGCCAAGCACAAATAAACAAATACTATTAGAAAGGAAATGTTGTAAGTCTACATGTACAAGTAAGGAAGCTATGAGACGCCACCATTCTCCTTTAGCGATATATTCATTGTAGGATGCCATGGGAAAGAGAAGAAAGTCGCCTAACATAATCATGACTAATTGTATGAGAAGTAAAGCGATGACGATTGGTTGTAAGGAAATGCGGGCAGAAGGTATTAGCATGTTGTGAGTATCACTCCTTTTGCATCAGAAAGATTCTCTGTTATTCTTACAATATGAAAAAAGAAAGCTAAATAGAAGAAGGGGATTTTGAAATGATTGTAGGGATTGGAATCGATATTATTGAATTGAATCGAATTGAAAAAATGCTAGATGGAAAACTTAAATTTATGGAGCGTATTTTAACTGAAAGTGAACGTAATGTTGCTAAGGAGCTGAAGGGAAGTCGCCTTACAGAGTTTGTAGCTGGAAGATTTGCAGCGAAAGAGGCGTATTCAAAAGCGGTAGGAACTGGTATTGGAAAAGAAGTAAGTTTTTTAGATATTGAAGTAAGGAATGATGATAGAGGTAAGCCGATTCTCGTTACAAGTACAGAGCATATTGTTCATTTATCAATTAGTCATAGTAAGGAATTTGCTGTTGCTCAAGTTGTTTTAGAAAGCTCGTCACGCTAGTCTGCATATTTTATATCTTTGTCTCATATATTTGAGGTAGCGATAAGGAAGGCATATCTTCCATTCATTTATAGGGGCAAAGGGGCTGAAGTGATGAAAAGGCGTCTGTTTTTAGTTCTTGTCGGTTTATTAACCGTTTTTGTGTTGGCGGGTTGTATGGAAAAGAAACAAGATGATGTTGTGAGAGATTTAGAGGCGAAAGTAAAAGGGATGAAAAGTTATCAAGCTGAAGCAAAATTATCTATCAAAACAGGGAATGAGCCTCAGGAGTACAAGGTAGAAATATGGCATAAGGAACCTTCTTTTTATCGTGTGAATTTGCAGAATGCGAAAAAAGATCAAAGCCAAATTATTTTAAGAAATGAAGAAGGGGTATTTGTATTAACGCCAGCGCTTAATAAGAGTTTCCGTTTCCAAAGTGATTGGCCGCAAAATAGTAGCCAGGCTTATTTATATGAATCCCTTGTCAGAGATATTTTGCAGGATAAGAAAAACCTTACTTTTGAAAAAACAGATAAGTATTATATTTTTAAAACAAAAACAAACTATCAACATCAAAACATGTTGCCGAAGCAAGAGATTACATTGAAGAAAAGTGATTTAACGCCAGTTTCGGTGAAGTTAATGGATAATGATCAAAATGTTCTTGTGAAAGTAGATTTCTCAAAAGTGAAATTTGATGCGAAATTTGATAAAGGTGCATTTGATACGAAACAAAATATGTCTAGAGCGCAAGTGGATGTTCAAACAACAGCGAAAGAAGATAAACCATTTGCTATTTTGTATCCGCGTGATACACCGCAAGGTATGGTTTTGAAAGATGAACAAGAGTTGAAGACAGACAGTGGCAAGCGTGCGATACTCACATACACTGGAAGTAAGAAATCCTTTACTTTAATACAAGAAAAGGCAAAAGTTGCAGAGGCTTCGTCAGCGATAAGTGTGAGCGGAGAATTGGTTGATCTTGGCTTTACAATTGGCGCACTGACGAAAGATTCTTTAACGTGGTCGCATAACGGAGTAGAATATATGCTCGTGTCTAAAGGTTTAGAGCCGGAGGAGCTATTAATGGTTGCTCGTTCAGTTACAGAGAAGCAAGTGAAGTAAACTTCTTAGACGTGGTGATATATGTGCACCACGTCTTTTCTTAGTTTGAAGGGTGGATTTCATAAAAGAAGCATATAAAAGAATGAGCTTCGCATATCGTGTATAAGGAAGTGTATTTATGGAAGAAGCACCATTTTACCGTGACACTTGGGTGGAAGTGGATTTAGATGCGATCTATAACAATATTACACACATTAAAGATTTCATTCCAAGTGATGTAGAGATTTTTGCTGTAGTCAAAGCGAATGCATATGGACACGATTATGTACCGGTAGCTAAAACAGCATTAGAAGCAGGGGTGACAAGGTTAGCGGTTGCCTTTTTAGATGAAGCTTTAGTGCTTCGAAGGGCTGGTATTACTGTGCCAATTTTAGTGTTAGGTCCTTCCCCGCCTCGTGATGTCAATGTAGCTGCTGAAAATGATGTAGCGTTAACTGTTTTTCAAAAAGAATGGGTGGATGAAGCGATCAAACTTTGGGATGGTTCATCTACAATGAAATACCATATTAATTTCGATAGTGGTATGGGGAGAATTGGAATACGCGAACGAAAAGAATTAAAAGGATTTTTAAAGAGTTTAGCAGGTGCGCCATTTTTAGAATTAGAAGGAGTTTATACACATTTTGCAACAGCGGATGAGGTGGAGACTTCTTACTTTGATAAGCAATATAACACATTTTTGCAGCAGTTAAGTTGGCTGAAAGAGTTCGGAGTGGATCCTAAGTTTGTCCATACAGCTAATAGTGCTGCAACGTTACGTTTTCAAGGGATTACATTTAATGCAGTACGAATCGGCATTGCGATGTATGGGTTATCCCCGTCTGTAGAAATACGCCCTTTTTTACCGTTTAAATTAGAACCGGCGCTATCACTGCATACGAAAGTTGCTCATATTAAACAGGTGATTAAAGGGGATGGGATTAGTTATAACGTCACTTACCGAACGAAAACGGAAGAATGGATTGCAACTGTTGCGATTGGATATGCAGATGGATGGCTTAGAAGGTTACAAGGGTTTGAAGTGCTTATAAATGGTAAAAGGGTACCGATTGTAGGTCGAGTAACAATGGATCAATTCATGATACACCTTCCTTGTGAAGTGCCGCTTGGTACGAAAGTTACACTCATTGGAAAACAAGGTGATGAGTATATTAGTGCTACTGAGGTTGCTGAATATTCCGGGACTATTAATTATGAAATTATTGCAACGATAAGCTTCCGTGTACCGAGAATATTCATACGGCACGGCAAGGTTGTAGAAGTAATCAATTATTTGAACAATATATAGAAGGTAGTATGATTTGCTTCTTGTCATTTGAGAGGACTGTTCATTGGTTAAGAATAAGCTCATTTTTGATGAGGAGCTTTTTACTTATCATTACTTTTAACATAGTTTAACGTGAATTTTGCTGGGAAACTCTTTCGTTTCTTGTTTGTAATAAGATAAAAATAAAAGAATATGAATGTTTTGTTTGTGAATTGGAAAACATAAGCAAGGAATAAGGAAGTCTTTGCAACAGGCTCCATACAATGGTATTATTACAATAGGTGTCATATATATATTTGGGTGTGTAGTTGACGGTGGAGGTGTATTTTTGTGTCCGAATCAAGTGTAACTACTGAAATCGTGGTTCGGTTGCCAAAGCAAATGGTAACGGAATTGGACGGAATTGGAAAACAAGAGAATAAGAATCGCCATGAACTAATTTGCCAGGCAACACAACTGTTATTGCGTCAACATAAGACGAAGAAACGCTACCAACATGAATCAATGCGACGTGGGTACATTGAAATGGGAAAAATTAATCTTGGTATTGCATCGGAAGCTTTCTTAGCAGAGTATGAAGCAGCTCATACAGTAGAACGCTTAGTTAGCGGGGGGTAATATTTTGATTGTAAAACGCGGCGACGTGTATTTTGCAGACCTTTCCCCAGTTGTTGGTTCTGAGCAAGGAGGCGTTCGTCCGGTTCTTGTCATTCAAAATGACATCGGAAATCGTTTTAGTCCAACGGTGATTGTAGCGGCTATTACTGCACAGATTCAAAAAGCTAAATTACCCACTCATGTGGAAATTGATGCGAAAAAGTACGGTTTTGAGAGAGATTCTGTTATTTTACTTGAGCAGATTCGAACAATCGATAAGCAGCGCTTAACGGACAAAATCACTCACTTAGATGAGGTGATGATGATTCGTGTAGATGA
Organism: Bacillus sp. CH140a_4T; assembly: GCF_008923725.1. Taxonomy (GTDB): domain Bacteria; phylum Bacillota; class Bacilli; order Bacillales; family Bacillaceae_G; genus Bacillus_A. The sequence continues at coordinate 210,325 of NZ_WBPF01000019.1, read as the reverse complement.
AGCGCTACAAATTAGTTTAGGACTAATAGATTTTTAAATCGGCAGTTTAAGTTGCTCTCTTTGCAGGGCAACTTTTTTTATTATAGAGGAGGTTACGGTTGTATATGGAAATGGTAGATAATCGACAAGCGTTAATGAAAATGTTAGTGAAGGAATTAGGCTTTACCGAAAAGCAAGTTCGTCATGTTATTCAATTAACAGAAGAAGGTAACACAGTTCCATTTATTGCTCGTTACCGAAAAGAATGGACAGGCTCTTTAGATGAAGTGCAAATTCGTACAATTTTAGAGAGATGGCAATATATGATGCAACTTGAAAGCAGGAAAGAAGAGGTTCTTCGTCTTATTGATGAGAAGGGGAAACTGACAGGGGAGTTACGTCAGCAAATTGTTAAAGCTACAAAGTTGCAAGAAGTAGAAGATTTATATCGTCCATATAAAGAGAAAAGAAGAACGAAAGCAACGATTGCAAAAGAAAAAGGACTAGAGCCGTTAGCGGAATGGTTATTGTTGTATAAGAAAGAAGATCCGAATCAGAAGGCAGTGGAGTTTATTAACGCAGACAAAGAAGTGCAATCTGCAGAAGAAGCATTACAAGGTGCCCAAGACATTATTGCAGAAATCGTTTCAGATGAAGCAGCTTATCGTAGTTGGATTCGGAATGTTACTTTTAGAAAAGGTGTTATGTCTTCGTCCGTAAAAGATGAAGAGAAGGATGAAAAGAATATATATGAAATGTATTACAGTTATGAAGAACCGTTGCAGAAAGTAGTGCCGCATCGTGTATTAGCGATGAATCGCGGTGAGAAAGAAGATATATTGAGAGTTTCTGTTGTTCCACCAGTAGATGAGATAGTAACTTTCTTATATAAGAGAGTAATTCGTGATAACGAGTCTAAAAGTGCACATTATGTAAAGTTAGCAATTGAGGATGGTTATAAACGATTAATTCAATCCTCCATTGAAAGAGAGATTCGAAAAGAATTAACAGAAACAGCTGAGGAACAAGCGATACATATTTTCTCTGAGAACTTACGTAATTTGTTATTACAACCTCCAATGAAAGGAAAGGTTGTGTTAGCTGTAGACCCTGCATATAGAACGGGTTGTAAATTAGCCGTTGTAGATGATACGGGAAAGGTTCTATATATTGATGTTATTTATCCGCATCCACCAGTGCGTAAATATGAAGATGCAAAAACGAAAGTTCTTTCTATTATAGATAAATATCAAGTTGAAATGATTGCGATTGGGAATGGTACAGCTTCTAGAGAATCGGAAGAATTTATAGTTGATGTATTACAAAATGTGAAACAAGAAGTCTTCTATATTATTGTGAACGAAGCTGGTGCGAGTGTGTATTCGGCTTCTGATTTAGCCCGTGAGGAATTTCCGAATTTGCAGGTTGAAGAAAGAAGTGCTGTTTCTATTGGGAGACGTCTGCAAGATCCACTTGCTGAACTTGTGAAGATTGATCCTAAATCAGTTGGGGTTGGACAATACCAACATGATGTATCTCAAAAGAGGTTGAATGAATCATTAACATTTGTAGTAGAGACGGCAGTTAACCAAGTCGGTGTGAATGTAAATACAGCTTCAGTTGCGTTATTGCAATATGTTTCGGGTTTATCGAAAACTGTTGCGAAAAATATTGTGGCAAAGCGTGAAGAAGAAGGGAAATTTACAAAACGAACAGACTTAAAGAAAATACCGCGTCTAGGTGCGAAGACATATGAACAATGCATAGGTTTCTTACGTATATTAGAAGGGGCAAATCCGTTAGATCGAACGGGTATTCATCCAGAACAATATAAAAATGTTGAATTGTTATTGAAGAGTCTAGGGTTATCAAAAGATGACGTAGGGCAATTGCAATTACAAAAGAGCTTAGAAGAAGTGGAGATTTCTAAGTTATCGCAAGAAACAGGAGTTGGGGAGCCAACATTAGTTGATATTATAGATGCGCTCATTAGTCCAGAGCGAGACATGAGGGATGAGTTGCCTAAACCGCTTTTGAAAAAGGGGATTTTGAAATTAGAAGATTTAAAACGTGGTATGGAACTGGAAGGAACAGTTCGTAACGTTGTTGATTTTGGTGCTTTTGTTGATGTAGGTGTAAAACAAGATGGTTTAGTACATATTTCTAAACTGAGCAAACAGTATGTGAAGCATCCGTTAGATATTGTATCTGTTGGGCAAATCGTCAAGGTATGGGTAGATGATATTGATACGAAAAAAGGTCGCGTTGCACTATCCATGTTGCCGATTGAATAGTAAGAGAAGAGAGCAGATGAAACTGCTCTTTTTTTTATGGGATAAAATGTGTAATGGATTATGAGCTTTGATGTATTTTGCTATAATAAAACCAGCATTCATTTAGTAATTTAATTTGATACCGGTTTTTTTCAAAATATGCGCGTTGCATTTGTTTTTTTAGCCACGTAGGCATAGGAATCCCTCCTTGTTTAATCCTACTCTCAAAAATCTAAGGTACTATTGATGAGAGGTTGGTGAGTGGATTTCTATTCATGCTATATTTTTAGAAACCACGCTTCTTGAATGAGGATGGGTATATGTACTATTTAATATATGTATAAGGGAGGAGAAAAGTGTAAAAAAATTTTTTAGTTTAGGAGGAATGAGAGTGGAGGAGCAAGAAATACAGCGTCTGGTGGAAGAAGTATCACTACAATACTTCGGAATGCCATTTTTACATAAAGCTATGTTCAATAGTAGGTTGCGTACAACTGGTGGACGTTATCTATTGAATACGCACAATATTGAACTGAATTATCGATATTACGAAATGTATGGGAAAGAAGAGTTAGTTGGAATCATTAAACATGAGCTGTGTCATTATCACTTACATATTACAGGAAGGGGCTATAAGCACCGGGATAGAGATTTTCGTGAATTGTTAAAAGAAGTTGATGCGCCACGCTTCTGTAAACGAATAATTAATGAAGAGAAGGAAAAAAAGGTTTATACGTATGAATGTATGGGCTGTTTGCTTCAATATGTAAGAAGACGTCAAATAAATACAAAAAGATATGTCTGCGGAAAGTGTAAAGGGAAACTGAACCTGATAAAGAAAACATCTTGACAGTGAAAACGCAATCCAGTATATTATAAACATGTCACGTTTGTACAAGATGTTGTGAAAAAACATCTTGACTTACGATAAGAAATTTTATAAGATACAAATTGTCTTTATTATTCCGCAGTAGCTCAGTGGTAGAGCTATCGGCTGTTAACCGATCGGTCGTAGGTTCGAGTCCTACCTGCGGAGCCATACAGAGAAGTACCCAAGTGGCTCAAGGGGCTCCCCTGCTAAGGGAGTAGATCGCTAACGCGGTGCGAGGGTTCGAATCCCTTCTTCTCTGCCATACATACTGGCCCGTTGGTCAAGTGGTTAAGACACCGCCCTTTCACGGCGGTAACACGGGTTCGAATCCCGTACGGGTCACCACTTCGGAGGATTAGCTCAGCTGGGAGAGCACCTGCCTTACAAGCAGGGGGTCGGCGGTTCGATCCCGTCATCCTCCACCATATAAATTATATAAATAGTATTGTCGCGGGGTGGAGCAGCACGGTAGCTCGTCGGGCTCATAACCCGAAGGTCGCAGGTTCAAATCCTGTCCCCGCAACCAAATGGTCCCGTGGTGTAGTGGTTAACATGCCTGCCTGTCACGCAGGAGATCGCCGGTTCGACCCCGGTCGGGACCGCCATTTTAACTTCTGCTATTAGGCAGTTGTTTTTTATTGGACATTATGTTACAATAACATTTGTCTTCGGGAAGAAGATGGATATTTCG
>NZ_WBPF01000019.1:206024-206501 GCF_008923725.1 Bacillus sp. CH140a_4T | reverse complement strand
TAGGTTCGAGGTGGAAGCATGGTGACATGTGGAGCTGACGAATACTAATAGATCGAGGACTTAACCATATAATATGTAGCAATGTTATCTAGTTTTGAGAGAACATAAAAAACTTGTTGACTTTTAAACTTAATAAGTTATAATAATGATTGTCTCAAAATAATAATGTCTGGTAATGATGGCAGAGAGGTCACACCCGTTCCCATACCGAACACGGAAGTTAAGCTCTCTAGCGCCGATGGTAGTTGGGACCTTGTCCCTGTGAGAGTAGGACGTTGCCAGGCAATATTATTCCGCAGTAGCTCAGCGGTAGAGCTATCGGCTGTTAACCGATCGGTCGTAGGTTCGATTCCTACCTGCGGAGCCATTGGAGAGCTGTCCGAGTTGGCCGAAGGAGCACGATTGGAAATCGTGTATACGTCACAAGCGTATCAAGGGTTCGAATCCCTTGCTCTCCGCCATAGGATTTATAATATT
>NZ_WBPF01000019.1:0-205639 GCF_008923725.1 Bacillus sp. CH140a_4T | reverse complement strand
GTCCCCGCAACCAAATGGTCCCGTGGTGTAGTGGTTAACATGCCTGCCTGTCACGCAGGAGATCGCCGGTTCGACCCCGGTCGGGACCGCCATTTTAATAAGGCTCGGTAGCTCAGTCGGTAGAGCAGAGGACTGAAAATCCTCGTGTCGGCGGTTCGATTCCGTCCCGAGCCACCATTTATTTTAATAAAATACGCCGGCTTAGCTCAATTGGTAGAGCAACTGACTTGTAATCAGTAGGTTGGGGGTTCAAGTCCTCTAGCCGGCACCATGTAAGTTTCGGAGGGGTAGCGAAGTGGCTAAACGCGGCGGACTGTAAATCCGCTCCTTCGGGTTCGGCAGTTCGAATCTGCCCCCCTCCACCATTTACATAGGGGCATAGTTTAAAGGTAGAACTGAGGTCTCCAAAACCTCCAGTGTGGGTTCGATTCCTACTGCCCCTGCCAAATATATTTACACAACATGGCGGTTGTGGCGAAGTGGTTAACGCACCGGATTGTGGCTCCGGCATTCGTGGGTTCGATTCCCATCAGTCGCCCCATTTTTATTTTTAAAATTACAAATAATCTAATGGATACTTACATATAATTAAGTAAGAAATCGATGGGCTATAGCCAAGCGGTAAGGCAACGGACTTTGACTCCGTCATGCGCTGGTTCGAATCCAGCTAGCCCAGCCATTTTTGCGGAAGTAGTTCAGTGGTAGAATACAACCTTGCCAAGGTTGGGGTCGCGGGTTCGAATCCCGTCTTCCGCTCCAATAAAATTTCATATGGCGGCATAGCCAAGTGGTAAGGCAGAGGTCTGCAAAACCTTTATCACCGGTTCAAATCCGGTTGCCGCCTTTTCTTTTGTGCCGATGTGGCGGAATTGGCAGACGCGCACGACTCAAAATCGTGTTCCTTCGGGAGTGTCGGTTCGACCCCGACCATCGGTATCAAGAACGGCATAAAAAAACTCTATACTAATTGTATAGAGTTTTTTTGTGTTTTCATTACACGACGAAATAAGCACAAAAAAGCAAATGCTCTGATTTAATTCAGATTTAACATAATTTGTAAGGTGTCAGAACAGTTCGCTTCGCTTGCATTTACGTTGATTTCACAAGCTAACTATAAAGAAAATTTACAGTTAAATGATGAATGTCAAACAGAGGAAGTTGAGAAAGAAATAGTTATCCCTCATCAACAGGCAAGGGATTATATATTGGCACTTATCAACTTTGAAGTGAAAACACTAAAAGGATAAAAACGAACATTCATTTTTATCCTTTTAGTTTTATTTTTCTATAAAACGTCAGCAGAATATTGTATATACAATATTCCTTTCGAGCACTCTAGAGCGAATTTCTCCACCCCGGTGACATGAAGTTAAATCCGACACCACTAGTAGATATTAGTACATTATCAACGGTTAAGTTTGTAATTTCTAAAAACCTCTTTTCAAACTCTTCTTTGTTGTACTTGTACATAGTTGAGTGGCACGCCCACATGTGCGTTGAAGTACTCAACCAGTCCCCTAATTCCTTTAATTCAGGAAACACCTCAAATTGAATTGGTTCATCTAGTATCGGCGATATAAAAAGATTCTAACAAAAATGTTAGAGTTTTTTTGTTAAATTGTGCTATGTGCTTCTAAAATTCGTAATAAATGTAGAAATTCATGTATAATATAACTTGTCGATAGAACAAAATGATAGTGATTTATATTATGTCTGTAATATGAATCAAAAATGAACTTTTTATATTTCTTTTAAAAATGTGTTGAATACACATTATATTTCATATTAATATTTTTATGTAGATTTAAAACGGGAAAGAGAGTGGGAAGTATGGGTCGTAAATGGAATAATATTAAAGAAAAAAAAGCATCAAAAGATGCAAATACAAGCCGTATATACGCGAAATTTGGACGTGAAATTTATGTGGCAGCAAAACAAGGCGAGCCAGATCCAGAATCAAACCAAGCGCTTAGAGTTGTATTAGAACGTGCGAAAACATACAATGTTCCAAGAACAATTATTGATCGTGCAGTTGAAAAAGCAAAAGGCGGTTCAGAAGAAAATTATGACGAGCTTCGTTATGAAGGATTTGGACCAAACGGATCTATGGTAATTGTAGATACACTTACAAATAACGTAAACCGCACTGCAGCAGATGTACGAGCTGCATTTAGCAAAAACAGTGGTAACATGGGTGTAAACGGTTCTGTAGCTTATATGTTTGATGCGACAGCTGTTATCGGTCTTGAAGGTAAAACATCAGATGAAGTTCTTGAAATTTTAATGGAAGCAGATGTTGATGCACGTGACATTCTAGAAGAAGAAGATTCTGTTATCGTGTATGCTGAACCTGATCAATTCCATTCCGTACAATCTGCACTTAAAGATGCTGGTGTTGAAGAATTCACAGTTGCAGAATTAACAATGCTTGCACAAAGTGATGTAGAACTTCCTGAAGATGCTCAAGTACAATTTGAAAAAATGGTTGATGCATTAGAAGATTTAGAAGATGTGCAACAAGTTTACCATAACGTAGACTTAGGAGAATAATACGATAGAAGCCCTGCCCGTTTAACGGATAGGGGCTTTTTTTATGAAGTTAATTAAGTTGATGAATTAGTAAAGGTATTTTGTTGTAGACAGGGAATATGCTTATAGGGATATATGAAATAATCAGTATTTCTAGGAGGTTTAATATGGAACATAAAATACCAAAGCATATTGTTGCTGTAGCAGGTTATTTAACAAATGAAAAAGATGAAGTGTTATTAGCTAAAGTACATTGGCGATCGGATACGTGGGAGTTGCCAGGAGGACAGGTGGAAGAAGGAGAAGCGCTCGATCAAGCAGTTTGTAGGGAAATGTTTGAGGAAACGGGTTTAACGGTGAAGCCTATCGGAATTACAGGGGTTTATTATAATGCTTCTATGCATATTTTGGCTGTTGTTTTTAAAGTGGCATATGTGAGCGGTGAAATAAAAATTCAACCTGAAGAAATACAAGAGGCTAAATTTGTTGCTTTAAATGAAGAGAACATAGATGAGTATATAACGCGTCCTCATATGAAATCCAGAACGCTTGATGCGATGAGAGCAACACATTGTATTCCGTACGAAACGTGGGAAGTGCAGCCGTATAATTTAATAGGTAGATTGTAAAGAAAAGGGTAGCTGATTTGAGATACAATCAAATCACTACTCTTTTTTGTATACTGTTTAAGAAAAAGGCCAAAATAATAATAGTGCTAGTATTGATTTTAAGAACGTTCGTTCTGTATAATGTATGATATGTTATGCACATTTAGATTGCTAGATACTTACAAATATATATATTTGTAGATGATATAATGGAAATAGGTTGTTTTAATAGAGATGCCTTAAGGATTACTCTGTTATTATTGCTTTGACATAATCTATATTCAATATTTCAGATGAATAGTAGATAAAAAAGGACTGTGATACAATACTTTTTTACCCCACTATTTGCCGGGTAGTCCGATTGGTGCGGGCTAATTGAAGTTTCACTTTATACCTTACAATGATGTAAGGTACGTGTAAGAGAAATCGATGGGATATTTTTTTACAACAAGGTATTCTTAAAGTAAGAAGTATACGCTGTGTGGAAAAGAGGTGTTCAAGATGAAAGAACGAGTATTATCTAGGGTGAACTATCATCAAAAAGTTGCATTAAATCCAATGACTAAGTTTTTTTATAAAGCCATTATTATATTATTATTGTTAAGTTTTACGTTATTATTCATTGGAAATGTAATGATTGAGAAAAGTGACATTAGTAAATTACATGTACCGGCTAAGTTAGAGGTGCCAGAATCATTAACACATGCCTTTATTGCGACAGAAGATAAAAGGTTTTATCATCATAACGGTTTAGATTATATAGCGATTATTAGGGCATCTGTTGAGAATATAAAAGCTGGTGGTGTTGTGCAAGGCGGAAGCACAATTACACAACAGTTATCTAAAAATGCTTTTTTAACGAATGAACGCACATTTTCTCGTAAGTGGAAAGAGATTTTTTATACGAAAAAAATTGAACGCACATTTACGAAGGATGAAATTTTAAAATTGTATGTAAGTAATATTTATTACGGAGAAGGAGCATGGGGAATTGAAAAAGCAGCAAACCTTTACTTCGGTAAAAAGGTGGATCAATTAACGCTGGCTGAAAGTGCAATGATGGCTGCTGTAGTAAAGGCACCTGCTTATTACTCACCTGCACAAAATTATGATAAGGCTGTAGAGAGACGGAATGTAGTTTTGAGATTAATGGAGAAAGAAGGCTATATCAATCATGATGAATATGTGCAAGCAGTTAGTGAGAAATTAGTCATTCGTCATGATATAAAAACAGAGCAGTCGATGTTAAATACTGCCCGTGAAAAAGCAGTAAGCTAAGGGAAGTTCCTACATAGGAGCTTCTTTTTTTGAATAAATTGTGACAAATTGTGACACAATATCGTCACAATTGTTGTGTTTTTGTAATTTATGTGAGCGTGTTCATTGCGTGACATATGTAAGTATTGATATTATGTGTATTGTGTACAATGCTGTATACAGAATATGAATTTAAAGAGGAATGTATATGAAATCAAATAAACTCATGGCTCTTGGTATAGTTTTTTCTATCGCAGTATTGATTGTAATTGGAACAATTGCGTATAGCATCATAAATGACAAAAAAGATAAAGGGAATGAGATGTTTGCTTATTCCACACAACAATCTTTAGGGAAAGATGATGCACCAGTTAAGGTAGTTGAATTTGGAGACTTCAAATGTCCTGCTTGTCGTACTTGGGATGTAACAGTATTACCACGATTAAAAGAAGAGTATATTGATAAAGGTAAAGTGCAGTTATATTTTATTAACTTCCCGTTTATTGGAAAAGACTCTGATTTAGGTGCAGCAGCTGGTGAAGCAATTTATAAACAAGATCAAGATTCATTCTGGATTTTCTATGATGAGATTTATCAAAGTCAAAAGAAAGACACGGAAGAATGGATTACGGAAGAATTACTTCTTAACATTGTGAAAGAGAAGCTTCCGAAAGTTGATGTAGAACAATTTAAGAAAGATTTACACAGTAAAGAAATAAAAGAAAAAGTACGTAAAGATTCAGATCGTGCTCAAAAATTAAAAGTTCAAGGTGCTCCTTCAGTATACATAAACGGAAATCTTGCAAACCCTGATTTCGATAGTATGAAGAAGGCGATTGATAAAGAATTGAAAAAGTGATGAGCTATTCATCACTTTTTCGACTTTTTTCGATAAAATTCTTGCTTACGTTTTTTTTACATGCTATACTACTTTACATAAGTTATTCTAATATCTTATATTTATTTCATATTTGCGGGTGTAGTTTAGTGGTAAAACAAGAGCCTTCCAAGCTCTGGTCGAGAGTTCGATTCTCTTCACCCGCTCCAAATTTTATTAAATGTTTTTCTATAAATTGTGATCAACGCAGTGTTTCGTTTCTAAGATAAACGAGGCATTGCGTTTTTTAATGTTTGAAAAACATAATTGTATGCGAAAATAGAAGTAAAGAATAGTATTCCAAAAGTGAATTGCTAACCAATATAGACATTACATAAGAGGTGGATTCATCTGAGGAGGCGATTAGGAATGGATTTTGAACAATTAAAGCAAGATGTAATTGCGTATAGTAAAACAATTGGTATAGATAAAATAGGCTTTGCCAGTGCTTCACCATTTGAGGAATTAAAGCAGCGCTTAATCCAGCAGCAGCAATTAAATTATCAATCTGGATTTGAAGAGCCTGATATAGAAAAGAGAACGAACCCGCAGCTTCTACTACCTGGCTCAAAATCAATTATTGCGATTGCATTAGCGTATCCTTCAAAATTAAAAAATGCGCCATTAAGTAAGCGTGGAGAACGACGCGGGATTTTTTGTCGTGCTTCTTGGGGACAAGATTATCATCTTGTTTTACGAGATCGTTTGCAAAAATTAGAAGCATATTTAATCGAAAAACTTCCCGATATAGAAGTGAAGTCAATGGTTGATACGGGTGAATTAAGTGATCGAGCTGTTTCGGAGCGTGCCGGTATTGGATGGAGCGGTAAGAATTGCGCTATTATTACACCTGAATTTGGTTCGTATGTATATTTAGGAGAAATGATTACAAACGTTCCGTTCCCACCAGATCAGCCGATAGAAGATCAATGTGGAAGTTGTACAAAATGTATTGATATTTGTCCTACAGGTGCTTTAATACAAGGAGGACAGTTAGACTCGAAGAAATGCATTGCATTTTTAACACAGACGAAAGGATTCCTACCGGAAGAATATCGCGATAAAATAGGGAATCGTATTTATGGATGCGATACATGTCAGACTGTTTGTCCGAAAAATAAAGGAATGGATTTTCATAACCATCCTGAGATGGAACCAGATCCTGAGTTAGTTAAGCCTTTGTTAACACCACTTTTAACAATTAGTAATCGTGATTTTAAAGAAAAATATGGAATTATGTCGGGTTCATGGAGAGGTAAAAAGCCGTTGCAACGAAATGCGATTTTGGCACTTGCGCATTTTAAAGAAGCATCAGCAACTCCTGATTTAATAGGTGTTATGAAAGATGATCCAAGACCAGTACTTCGCGGAACAGCAGCATGGGCACTTGGGAAAATTGGTGGAGATGGCGTGGGCGAAGCCATTGAAAAAGCGATGCAACGTGAGAAAGATGAAGAGGTTCTTCATGAAATGAATCGCGGGCTTGAATTGTTAGCGCAGAAAAAAGAGTAGATAATATCTCCCTTTTTCATATTGTAATATGGGAGGGAGACGAAATGGTTGTAAAAATAAATATTGAAAAGCAAGTACAACAATTTTTAGCATATATAACAGAAAAACGAACAAATGTAGATGGTATTGCTGAAGATTTATTCCAAATAGCACAGAGAAAGAAACAATTGTTTCAAAAGCGTAATGCACATATAGTGAAAGCAACTGCGGACGTTTCTTTCATGAGACAATTAAATAATAGCAATCATCAAGAAATTGATTATCAAATACATTTTAAATATTTAATTAAGCATAAAGAATTATTTTATATCGAAGAGGAACAACTAAAACGAAGAGTTTGTTTAAATAATAGCCGGGTAATAGGTGATTATGCTATTGAAGTGCCAGAAGCAGCTGGAATGAATGAGACGTTAGAAAGGGAATTTATAAAAGAGAAGTATGGTTCTTATCAGTATAACCGTTTAGAGGCAGTTAAATATGCAGAGCGTTGGTGGGATGATCGAAACCCTGTATATCGTAATTTCCCTGATAATTGTACGAATTTTATTTCTCAATGTCTTCATACTGGAGAAGTACCAATGAATGGATATCCTAACATTCGTAAAGGATGGTGGCAAAGGGAGAATCAGTGGAGTTGGAGCTGGGCTGTTGCACACTCTTTTTATTGGTATTTGTCAGGTGCTACAACAGGGCTTCGAGCAGAAGCGGTAGAACGGCCAGAGGACCTTATTCTTGGTGATGTCATTGCTTATGATTTTGAGGATGATGGTAGGTGGAATCATACGACGATTGTAGTAGCAAAAGACGCAGATGGTATGCCACTTGTAAATGCACATTCAGCGAATAGCCGTCGGCGTTATTGGAACTATGAAGATTCTAGTAAATATACACCACAAATGAAATATAAATTCTTTCACATTATTAATGGGTAGAGATTTTTCGCTCAAGTGGTATAATACGTAGTAGACAAAAAACAGAGGTGAATATCGCGTGGGAGTACATGTTGTTTTATATCAACCAGAAATTCCAGCAAATACAGGGAATATTGCTCGTACTTGTGCAGCAACTGGAACAGAATTACATTTGATTAGACCGCTTGGATTTTCAACGGATGATAAAATGTTAAAACGTGCAGGATTAGATTATTGGCAGCACGTGAAAGTTACGTATTATGATTCAATTGAAGAATTTTATGAGAAAAATAAAGACGGTGAATTCTTCTATTTAACAAAGTATGGCGAGAAAGCTCATACAGCGTTTGATTATAGCAAACGTGAGAAGGATTACTATTTTGTATTTGGAAGAGAAACAAACGGCTTACCAGCTAATGTAATCGAAGAAAACTTCGATCATTGTTTACGTATTCCAATGACTGATAAAGTGCGCTCATTAAATTTATCTAATACAGCAGCTATTTTAATTTATGAAGCATTCCGTCAACAAAATTATCCAGGATTAGATTTAGAAATTGTTTATTAAAAGTCGCCATATGGCGACTTTTTTTCTAAAAATAAAAATAAAAATAATATGTAATCATACATTTAAAAAAGGGTGCATATTCATATAGAATGGGGATATATGAATAAAAATAGATCAGACGGGTTGAGATAAATATGAAGGAACAATATAATAATCAAAATACCTTTTTAAGTATGATAGATATGGATTTAATAAGAAGAGGATTATTACATGCTATTCAAGATTTAGTATTTATTGTGAAAGTTATGGATGAGGAAACCTTTAAATATATTTATGTAAATAAGATAGGTATGGATTATGCGAAGCTAGGCGAAGAATGTTATGGAAAAACGTTTGCTGAAGCATTACCAGAAGATACGGCGGAAATATTGCAAGTGCAATATGCAAAAGTAGCAAGCGAAGCGAAAGCACATACCTTTTGTGATGTAGTTAGTTTACCAACTGGTAACTTACATTATGAATCTTCACTTAATCCTGTAGTCGACGAAGAAGGAGTATGTCAGTTTATTATTTGTATTACGAGAGATATTACAGCTCAGATTGAGGAAAAGGCAGAGATAGAGCAAAAACAAATGTTATTTAAGTCATTACTAGAATATAATAATGACTCCATTATATCTATAGATTCTATAGGTAGAATTACATATGCAAACCCAGCAACGTATGAAATATTTGGATACCGACATGAAGAATTACATAAAAAATCTATTTTTGAATTTATTAATAAAGAATATGAAAAAGACTTTCAAATTATATTTAAAGGAGCCTTGCAAGGAAGAGCAAAACAAATTGTTTCAAAGAAATATGTTCATAAAGAAGGGTACGAGCTCTATATTTCTTTGAGAACTATTCCGATTATTGTGAACGGTGAAATTGTTGGAGTATATATTGTTACGAGGGATGTTACAAGGCAAGTATTGAATGAAATGCGGACAGAATATTTAGCTTATTATGATCAGTTAACAGGATTAATGAATAGAATTTCGTGTACAAATAAGTTAAATAATTTTTTAAATGAAAATATAAATTTTGCGCTTGTTTTTATAGATTTAGATGAGTTTCACCTTATTAATGATACTTTTGGTCATAAAGAAGGGGATAAAGTATTACAAAAAGTTACAGAATGTTTAAGCAATCTCCGAATAGACGGTATGCACTTATTTAGAGAACACGATGATCAATTTGTTATGTTAATAGAAAATGTAACGAAAGAATGTGTAGAGACAGTTGCCAAAAGTATACTAAAAAAGATTAGTGAACATTTTGTAATCGAAGAAGAGGACGTGTATTTAAGTGCGTCAATCGGAATTGTAATGGCTCCAACAGATGGAGAAGATGAAAAAATACTATTTCAAAGAGTGGATGCTGCTTTGGAAAAAGCAAAAGAAAAAGGAAAAGGGCATTATCATTTTTACTACATTGGATTAGATTGTGAGCGTGAACAAAGATTTATAATAGAAAACCAATTACATCGTGCTATAGAAAAAAATGAATTCTTTTTATATTATCAGCCACAAATGAATATTGAAACGAAAAAAATAGCTAGTATGGAGGCTTTAATAAGGTGGGAGAATAAAGAATTAGGATTTGTCCCTCCCAATCAATTTATTTCGCTAGCAGAAAGAACAGGGTTTATTATTAAGCTTGATGAATGGGTAGTAAATGAGGTGTGTCAGCAAATACGTGAATGGTTAAATAAAGGATATGAAGTTGTCCCGATTGCAGTTAATATTTCAGCCAGACACTTTCGCTCCATTACATTAATAGAAATGATTACACGGGCCTTACATAAGCACAATGTCCCAGCCCATCTATTAGCGATAGAGGTTACAGAAGGAGCCCTTATACATAAAGACATATCGAAAAGAGTATTGCTACAATTAAAAGAACAAAACTTAAAGATTCATTTAGATGATTTTGGAACGGGATATTCATCTTTAAGTTATTTAAAAACGTATCCAATTGATACTTTGAAAATCGATCGTTCTTTTATGGAAGGTATACATGTAGATGAACGCGATACGAATATTACAGCTGCCATTATTCATTTAGCTCATACTTTGGAATTGAATGTAATTGCAGAAGGAGTAGAAAAAGCGGAACAAATACAATTTTTGAAGGAAAAGAATGTGAAGTTTGTACAAGGTTATTATTATAGCCGACCTTTATCAAAAGATGATGTGGAAAATGTGTATTATAAATGATTGATAAAAAAAGTGATGTGCTTAGAAGCACATCACTTTTTATGTGTACCAGGTTTATCATTGTAACCAGATGTAAAAATGGCTGTAAGAAATGTGAGTGATACACCTAAAATTAATAATAATTTCATACTAATCCCCCTCCTGTTTTTTCAGTTTGTGAATCTGAAATATGAATTGAAAATGTATGTAAGGTTCTTGGAAGAAAAGAATTTATTTAAAATGAATAGCGGTGTAAAAACTTTAATACCTATATTATACAGAATTTTCTTTGAATTTTGGAGAGAATTTTATAGCACTACTGTATATTTCATTTTGATTTAAAGAATGTTTGAGGACATCCTAGCATACCTTTTATAATAATCCGATTGAACAAGGAGATGGGGGAGGAGCTATAATGGATATTCTAAAAAAAATTGAACAGCATCGAGAAGCAGAAGAACGCTTACAATGGGAAGGTACGTTTGCAGAGTATTTGGAGCTTGTGAAGGAAAGACCATGGGTGGCTCAAACAGCACACTCTCGCATTTACAATATGATAAAAGATGCTGGAATTGAAGAAGTAGATGGTAGAAGAAAGTATAACTTCTTTAGTAATCAGCTATTTGGATTAGAGGATGCTTTAGAACGTCTTGTAGAGGAATATTTCCATCCATCTGCAAAACGATTAGATGTTAGAAAACGTATTTTATTATTAATGGGTCCTGTTAGTGGAGGGAAATCAACGCTAGTTACGATGTTGAAACGAGGTTTAGAAACATATTCACGAACAGATCGAGGAGCAATTTTTGCAATTAAAGGCTGCCCAATGCATGAAGATCCGCTTCATTTAATTCCGCACCATTTACGGGATGATTTCTTTGATGAGTATGGAGTTAGAATTGAAGGGAATTTATCGCCACTCAACGTTATGCGTCTAGAGCAAGAATATGGTTCAAGAATTGAGGATGTAGTTGTAGAGCGTATTTTCTTCTCGGAAGATCGCCGTACAGGGATTGGTACATTTAGCCCGTCTGATCCTAAATCACAAGATATCGCCGATTTAACAGGTAGTCTGGACTTTTCAACAATCGCAGAATATGGTTCAGAATCAGACCCACGAGCGTATCGCTTCGATGGAGAATTGAATAAGGCAAACCGTGGGATGATGGAATTCCAAGAGATGTTAAAATGCGACGAGAAGTTCTTATGGCATTTATTATCGCTTACGCAAGAAGGGAATTTCAAAGCGGGAAGATTTGCGCTTATTTCAGCAGATGAATTAATTGTAGCCCATACGAATGAAACAGAGTATCGTTCCTTCATAGCAAACAAGAAAAATGAAGCATTACACTCAAGAATTATTGTAATGCCAGTCCCATACAATTTACGGGTGAGTGAAGAAGAACATATTTATGAAAAAATGATTCGTGAAAGTGATGTATCCAATGTTCATATTGCACCACACACACTTCGCGTTGCAGCAATGTTTACAATTTTAACTCGTTTAAAAGATCCGAAGCGTCCGGATATTGATTTAATTAAAAAGATGCGTTTATATGATGGAGAAACGGTAGAAGGTTATAATGCGATTGATGTAGAGGAGCTGCAACGTGAATATCAAGATGAAGGTATGAAAGGTATTGATCCTCGTTATGTTATTAACCGAATTTCTTCTACAATTATTCGAAAAGAGGTACCATCTATTAATGCATTAGATGTACTTCGCTCTTTAAAAGATGGATTAGATCAGCATCCATCCATTAGTAATGAAGATCGAGAGCGTTATATGAATTTCATCTCATTAGCGAGAAAAGAATATGATGAAATTGCGAAGAAAGAAGTACAAAAAGCATTCGTGTATTCATATGAAGAATCAGCGAAGACACTTATGGATAATTACTTAGATAACGTTGAAGCATATTGCAATAAATCGAAATTACGTGATCCATTAACAGGTGAAGAAATGAGTCCAGATGAAAAGCTAATGCGCTCAATTGAAGAGCAAATTGGAATTTCAGAAAATGCTAAGAAAGCATTCCGTGAAGAAATTTTAATTCGCATTTCTGCTTATGCGCGTAAAGGAAAACGCTTTGATTATAATTCACATGAGCGTCTTCGTGAAGCGATTCAGAAAAAACTATTTGCTGATTTAAAAGATATAGTGAAAATTACAACATCAACGAAAACGCCAGACGAAAATCAGCTTAAGAAAATTAATGATGTTGTTGCACGCTTAATTGATGAGCATGGCTATAATTCTTCATCTGCGAATGAATTATTACGCTATGTAGGTAGTCTGCTAAACCGATAGTTTGATAACAAAACGCTGTCTCTTGTATTTTGCGGGACAGCGTTTTATTATCCATTTATATGTGTAAAGTGTCATACCTTGTCCAAATGTAATAAATTAAGATGCAATTTCATGAATTTATTGTCAATTATTTTTACAATATGCATATGATAGAGTAACCAACCATTCATACGAAAAAAGCCAACACAATACAATATGTTGCAAAGTGTAAATGTGTGCAACTATGCATTGTGTTTCTTTCTTATCAACGGCTGAATATTTCTTTCTAGTATATGAGTGGCAAAATTTTGTTTAGGATGCTCGGAGTATTATATGAAAAACGTTATATATGTTTATGGGATGAATTTCGATGGGCAGTTATCTTTCATTCTAGCTTGCACAGTATAAAACAAAATTTCTAGCTTACTGTTCATAGGGAAAGACAATTACAGTAAGGAGGGAAAGAAATGGGTGAAGAAAACCAACCAAATTATACGATTTCACAGGAAAACTGGTCCCTCCATCGCAAAGGATATGACGACCAACAACGCCATCAAGAAAAAGTACAAGAGGCAATTAAGAATAATTTACCCGATCTTGTAACAGAAGAAAGCATAGTTATGTCTAATGGTAAGGATGTTGTAAAAATACCGATTCGTTCTTTAGATGAATATAAGATTAGGTACAATTATGATAAAAACAAACATGTTGGGCAAGGAAATGGTGACAGCAAAGTTGGTGATGTCGTTGCGAGAGATGGATCAGGTGGTCAAAAGCAAAAAGGACCAGGAAAAGGGCAAGGAGCAGGGGATGCGGCTGGAGAAGATTATTATGAAGCTGAAGTCTCTATTCTAGAATTAGAGCAAGCGTTTTTCAAAGAATTAGAGCTGCCTAATTTAAAGAGAAAAGAAATAGATGAAAACCGGATTGAACATGTTGAATTTAATGACATTAGAAAGACTGGATTATGGGGAAATATCGATAAGAAACGAACGATGATATCCGCATATAAACGAAATGCGATGCGTGGTAAAGCATCTTTTCATCCGATTCACCAAGAAGATTTAAAGTTCCGTACTTGGAATGAAGTATTAAAGCCAGATTCAAAAGCTGTTGTATTAGCGATGATGGATACGAGTGGATCGATGGGAATATGGGAGAAATATATGGCACGTAGCTTCTTTTTCTGGATGACAAGATTTCTACGAACGAAGTATGAAACGGTAGATATTGAGTTTATTGCTCATCATACGGAGGCGAAAGTCGTTACAGAGGAAGAGTTCTTTTCAAAAGGAGAAAGTGGCGGAACAATCTGTTCTTCTGTATACAAAAAAGCACTCGAGCTAATTGATAATAAATACTCACCAGACCGCTATAATATTTATCCATTCCATTTTTCAGACGGTGATAATTTAACATCAGATAATGCTAGATGTGTAAAGCTTGTCGAGGAGTTAATGAAGAAGTGTAATATGTTTGGATATGGGGAAGTGAACCAGTACAACCGCCATAGTACCCTCATGTCAGCCTATAAAAATATTAAAGATGAGAATTTTAGATATTATATTTTAAAGCAAAAAGCAGACGTATTCCATGCGATGAAGAGCTTTTTTAAAGAAGAATCCGGAGAAAAAATGGCATAACCCCCTTAAAAAGGGGTTATTTTTTTGTTAACTTTTTATTTTTTTAGTTGACAATGATAATGAAAATCATTATCATTTATTCGAGATATGATTACATTTAGATTTATATATTTTGGAGGAGATGTAAAGTTGAAAAAAAATAAAAGAAAACATATAAATGCAATGTTAGTGGCGGCAACATTATCGTTGCCGTTTGCTGTTTATGCTACACCTGTCTTAGCAGCTACTGCTGCTACAGAGAATATGGTTGCACAAAGTCCAAAAAAACATGTTTTTGATGCGGTAATTAAGGCCTATAAAGATAACTCAAATGAAGAGTCATATGCAACTGTATATATAAAAGATCCAAAGCTGACGATTGAAAATGGGAAAAGAATTATTACAGCAACATTAAAAGATAGTGATTTCTTTGACTATCTGAAAGTTGAAGATAGTAAAGAACTAGGTGTGTTCCATGATGTAAAGGTGCTTTCAGAAGATAAAAGAAAACATGGAACGAAAGTTATTCAATTTGAAGTAGGTGAGTTAGGAAAAAGATATAATATGCAAATGCATATTTTAATTCCAACTTTAGGGTACGATAAGGAATTCCAAATTCAATTTGAAGTGAATATGCGAACATTTGTAGAAAGTGATATAGAAGAAGATGACGAAGAACAAATCGAGGATACACAAAATGTAATACGTGATAAACGATTACAGCAAGTAATTAATAAAAACGTATTAAATAGAAAAGATGTAAATGAGCCAATATTTGAAGAAGATTTAAAAGAAATTAAAGAGTTAAATATATATGCAGGTCAAGGAATTGAGAGTCTAAAGGGATTAGAGTATATGGAAAATCTAGAAAAACTAACAATACAAGGGTCTGATGTACGAAATATAGCTCCTATTTCACAACTAAAACGTTTAAAAGTAGTTGATCTATCTTTTAATAAAATAGAAAATGTTGAGCCGTTTGTAAACTTAGAAAGATTGGATATACTAGAGCTACAAAATAATAGAATTACTGACGTTACTCCATTAAGTCAACTTAAAAAGGTTAGGACAATTAACTTATCAGGTAATAAAATTAGTGATATAAAGCCTTTATATAATGTTTCTTCTTTAAGAAAGTTATATGTAAGCAATAATAAAATTACTGATCTTACAGGCATTGAGCAAATGAATAAGTTAGGGACATTAGGAGTAGGAAGTAACGGGCTTGTAAATATTGAACCGATTAGTCAGATGAGTGGTATTGTGGAACTTGATCTTAAAAATAATGATATTAAAGATATTGCATCGTTATCTAAACTAACTGGCTTACAATCACTTAATTTAGAGGAAAACTATGTTTCGGATGTATCATCACTTAGTAATTTGACTCATTTATATGAATTAAAACTTGCAACAAATGAGATTCGTGATATAAGGCCTATTCAAGAATTAGGAAAACGAATTAAGATTGATGCTCAAAGACAAAAAGTCTTTTTAGATGAAGCGTATATGAATGATGAAGTGAAAATTCCTGTGTATGATTTAAATGGGGCAGCACTTCAAAATATTGAGTGGAAGAGTGAAGGCGGAAGTATTACGAACGGAGAAATAAAGTGGAATAGTCTTGGAGAAAAAACGTATGAATTTAAGATGGATGCTGGGGAAAGCAAGATAAGGTTCCACGGAAGGGTAATACAAAATATCGTTGAAAAACGAGAAGAAAGCTCTAACGTAATTCAAGATATGAAACTAAGACAATACATGAATAAACATAATTTTGAACGCAAAAATGTAAATACCCCTATAACGAAAGAAGATTTATTAACAGTTAAGACTTTGAAAATTACAGATGGGAAAAAAGAGGGAATAACAGATTTTTCTGGATTAGAATTTATGATAAATATGGAAGAATTGACATTAAAAAATGTTAATGTGAAAAATGTGGAATTTATCTCGAGTTTGAGAAGTTTAAAGTTAGTAGATTTATCCAATAATCAAATTGAGGATATGAAACCACTTCATTCATTAGAGAATCTTGAAAAATTAAATGTTAGCAATAACAGCATAAAAAATGTTCCAGAACTATTTAAGATTCAGAAATTAAAAACTCTCGATTTATCAAATAATAAACTTGATCATGCTGCTCTTGATGGAATTCATCAATTGAAAAATCTAGATACGTTGTTAGTAAATCATAATGAAATCAATAGTTTAGAGGAAATTAGTAAAATTAACAAATTGAATAAGCTTGAAATGATGGGCAATAAAGTACGAGACATTTCTCCATTAGCGAACTTGAAAAACCTACAGTGGTTAAATTTATCTGATAATAAGATTCAAGATATCTCTACTTTATCTTCTATGCTCGATTTACTTAGTTTGAAATTGGCTGGAAATGAGATTCGTGATGTAAGACCAATCATTCAATTGGCTCAATGGATGTTTATTGATATTAAAAATCAGAAAATTATTTTAGAAGATGGACAAATGAATCAAGAAATACAAATTCCTATCTACGATTTAGAGGGAGAAATCTTTGAAGATATTGAACTGAAGGGTACAGATGGTATCGTTACTGATAGAGGAACAGTCGTATGGAAAACTCCAGGAGAAAAAGTTTATGCGTTCTCCTTAAATGGAAATTATCACGGTCTATCTCTATTATTCAGTGGAACAGTTATGCAAAATATAGTAGCGCAAGAAGAAGTAAAAGAGCCGGCAAAAGAAGTTGACGGATCGAAAGAAGAGCCAAAAGAACCAACAAAAGAAGTTGAAGAATCAAAAGAAGAAGTAAAAGAACCAACAAAAGAAGTTGAAGAATCAAAAGAAGAAGTAAAAGAACCAACAAAAGAAGTTGAAGAATCAAAAGAAGAAGTAAAAGAACCAGCAAAAGAAGTTGAAGAATCAAAAGAAGAAGTAAAAGAACCGTCAAAAGAAGTTGAAGAATCAAAAGAAGAAGTGAAAGAGCCAACAAAAGAAGTTGAAGGACCGAAAGAAGTAAAAGAAATTCAAGGTTCAAAAGACGCAGTAAATCAATCAGTAGCAGTTCAAGAACAAAGTATGAACAATCAGGTTGTGAAAGAAAAAGTAATAGAGAATCAAAACGTGAAAGAAAATAAACCAGCTGTTAATAAGCAAGAAGAAAGTAAGAAATCATTAGGAGCAACAGGTGGACAAGAAAATAATGTACCTTTATTTGGTGGCCTAGCATTAGTTCTTTCAGCATTAAGTATGTTTGTATTTAGAAAGAAATTATTTAAGAAATAAAAACGTTTTATCTTGCTATAACGTAAAATAATTATATGATTTTTTGAGAAGACATTATTATGGCGATTTCATTTTGAAATATGCTTATGATAATGTCTTTTTTTGAAGGATATAAATGGAAAAAGTGTAAATGTATTAGAGAAGGAGGAGAGGTTATGCATGTTAGTTCTATTTTGAAAATTGAAGAGGTGGCAGCATTTATTGCGAATATGAATAAAGATGCTACTCATCATGTTGGTTATTGTGGAGATGAGAAAGAGGAGTTGTTACAGACAATTATTCATGATTTTTCGGATATAGGATGGGAACAATCTTTTGTTGCTACTTATGAGAATAATAATTTAATAGGTGTATTAGGATTCGATGTGGATGAAGTAAAGAAATGTGCCGAAATATGGGGACCATTTATTCTTTCAGCGAATTGGGAAGAAGTAGCTTTACATATGTGGAAGGAACTTATCGAAAAGATGCCTTTCCATATTGAAAAGTTTTATGGTTTTTATAATGTGGAGAATAATAATTGTGCCGGCTTAATGAAGGATTTACATGCAAAAGAACAAGATCAACATAGTATTTTCAGTTTAAGCCATAATCTTGTGGAAGAACGTAGTATATGTAATGTAGAAGAAGCTTTACCAAAAGTATTTAAGCAGTTTATCTCTTTACACAATAATGTTTTTCCTAATACATATTATGAAGGAAATGAAATTATCGAACGTTTAAGTGATACGAATAAATTATTTGTAAGTATGAAGAATGATAAGTTAGAAGGTTACGTATATGTTGAAGTAAATCCGGAGTTTCAAGAAGCGAATATCGAATTTATTTCAACTGCTGAAAATAGTAGAAGAAAAGGTGTCGGAGAGCGGTTATTACAAGCTGCAATTCAGTATATTTTCTCGTTCCAAGGGATGAGAGAGATAGAACTATGTTTAAATAAGAATAATGATGGTGCGATGAAGTTGTACAAGAAAGTAGGCTTTGTGGAGAAAGCATGTTTACAACACTATATAATAGAGTAAAAGTCCATTCGTATGAAAAGTATATTTCATACGAATGGGCTTTTACTTCATTTACTTTGCCGCCCTCAGTAATAAGGGATGCAGGACTAATTTGAGGAACGAATGCTCCTTTTAGAAGAGGTGCTAATCGTTACATAACTTTTTTTATTTTTTTCGGAACTTCTTTCGTTTGCAAATTAACATCTTCTTTTCGTAGCTCTTTAAAGAGCGAAGTAATCATAAGAACGACTACGATAGAAAATGGTAGAGCTGCGATTATAGCTGCAATTTGTAGTGCATTTAACCCTCCAGCTTGTAATAAAAGAGCTGCAATTATCGCGATTGTTAATCCCCATATAAGTTTTAAACTATTTTTCGGTGATAAGCTTCCGTTACTCGTTTGCATTGAAACAACAAATGTTGCCGAGTCGGCAGAAGTAACGAAAAATGTGGCTACTAAAATTAACCCGATAATCGTTAAAAATGTAGAGAATGGTAGGTGTGAAATAACAGCAAATAATCCAATCTCTGTACCATTCTTTGCGATTTCATCAGCTATGCCAAGCGATTGGAACATTTCCATATGGATAGCGGTACCGCCAAATACTGCAAACCAAAATGTACAGATAAGAGTTGGGACTAATACAACTCCAAAAATAAATTCTTTTATTGTGCGTCCTTTAGAAATACGGGCGATGAATGTACCGACGAATGGAGACCAAGAGATCCACCATCCCCAATAGAAAATAGTCCAGTTTTCAATCCAAGAAGAAGATTTTTCATTAAATGCGCCTAAATTTAATCCCATACTAGGTAAAGCTCCGATATAAGAACCGAGTGTAGATGTGAAATATTTCATAATAAATACAGTTGGTCCTAAAAGTAAAAAGGAGACGAGTAATATACCTGCAAGAGAGAAATTTAAGTTACTCAAATATTTAATCCCACGATCTAAGCCTGTTTGTGCACTTGTTAAATATAAAACAGCGAAGATGGCGATAAGTACGAGCTGAGTAAATAAAGTATTATGAATAGAAGGGAATAAATAGCTTAATCCTCCGGCGATTTGTTGAGCACCAATCCCAACAGATGGCACAATACCGAATACTGTGGCTAAAACAGCTAAAATATCCACTGTTTTTCCGATAGGAGAATTTTTCGATCGATTAAATAATGGAGTAACTGTAGCCCCAATTGTGCTACCTTTTTGTTTGCGGAATGTGAAATATGCAATTGTTAAAGCAACCATTGCGTATAGTGACCATGGAAAGAGACCCCAGTGGAAAAATGAATATTGCATAGCAAGCTTGGCGCTTTCCTCTGTACCTGCTTTTCCTGTTAGTGGATCTGTAAAATGTGAAATCGGTTCAGCGATTCCATAAAAGAGGAGTCCAATTCCCATTCCTGCCCCAAACAACATGGATAGCCAAGATGGGTAACTATACTTTGGTTTTTCTCCATCCTTACCAAGACGAATAGAACCGTACTTAGAAAATGCTAAATACGTGGCTAAAATAATCATTGTGGTCATAAGTAGAGAGTAAAACCATCCAAATTTATTGAGGATAAATGAGTTTAAAGAAGATGTAACGCTTTGTAAATCATAGCCTTGTATCCAACTTGCCGGGGTAATTCCCCATATGATGAATAACGTTGTTAGCAAGAAGGAGATATAAAATACACTGTTTTCTTTTTTTATCATAGAATCCCACCTTTGTTTAATAAAGTTAACAATTATATTAATCATAACAATTAAAGGTTTAATTGTCAAAAAATTCTCTTTTTGATACGTGTGAAATGACTGTTTAATCGCTATAGATTCATAACTATTGGAGGTTAGATAAAGGGAAGGTTGTTCACGATATGTACAAAATGTAAGAAGAAATAATATGAAATATTGCATTTTACATTGTTACATCTAGATTTTATGTTAAATTCGTGAATGGAATATTTGAATAGGGGGCAAGGATATGAACAAGAAATCAACAATTAATAAAGTAATGCTTAGTATTAGTACAATGGCTCTATCACTGGGGGCAATTCAAACTCATGTATCAGCAGAAGAAAAGGTACCATATAATGTATTGCATTCGAAACCGGTTGGAATCGAAAAGCCAGTAGATGAGATTGGGCACGTTTCTAAAGCAGAGGAGACATTATCGTTTAAAGAACGGTTAAAAGTAGGAGACTTTTCACAGAGACCAGCATCTATTATGAAGAGCTCAGAAGTAAAGCAAATTAAAGAAAGCTATTCAATGGCTGATTTAAACAAAATGAATAATCAAGAATTGGTTGAAACGCTAGGAAGTATTAAATGGAATCAAATTACAGACTTATTCCAGTTCAATGAAGATGCAAAGGCTTTTTATAAAGACAAAGGGAAAATGCAAGCGGTTATAGATGAATTAGCTCACCGAGGTAGTACGTTTACGAAAGATGATTCAAAAGGAATTCAAACGTTTACGGAAGTGTTACGTTCAGCTTTTTATCTCGCATTTTACAATAATGAATTAAGTGATTTAAATGAGAGAAGCTTCCAGGATAAATGTTTACCTGCTTTAAAAGCAATTGCAACCAATCCAAACTTTAAGCTTGGTACATATGAGCAAGATGCAGTCATATCTGCATACGGTAAATTAATTAGTAATGCTTCAAGTGATGTGGAAACGGTTCAATACGCATCGAATATTTTAAAACAATACAATGATAATCTTCATACGTATGTAGACGATCGTATGAAAGGACAAGCTGTATACGATATGATGCAAGGTATTGATTATGATATGCAATCTTATTTATTTGAAACTCGTAAAGAGGCAAAAGATACAATGTGGTACGGGAAAATAGATGGATTTATTAATGAAATAAATCGTATTGCTCTTTTAAATGAAGTAACACCAGAAAATAAGTGGCTCGTTAATAATGGAATTTATTTTGCTAGTCGTTTAGGTAAGTTTCATAGTAATCCAAATAAAGGTTTAGAGGTTGTTACACAAGCAATGCATATGTATCCGCGTTTAAGTGAGCCGTATTTTGTTGCAGTAGAACAAATTACGACAAATTATAACGGAAAAGATTATAGCGGTAATACGGTAGATTTAGAGACGATACGTAAGGAAGGAAAAGAACAGTACTTACCAAAAACGTATACATTCGACGATGGGTCTATTGTGTTTAAAACAGGAGATAAAGTATCAGAAGAAAAAATTAAGAGACTATACTGGGCTGCAAAGGAAGTAAAAGCACAGTATCATCGTGTAATTGGGAATGACAAAGCGTTAGAGCCAGGCAATGCAGATGATGTATTAACGATTGTGATTTATAACAGTCCAGAGGAGTACCAGTTAAATAGACAACTGTATGGATATGAAACAAACAACGGTGGCATTTATATAGAAGAAACAGGTACATTCTTTACATATGAGCGTACGCCAGAACAAAGTATTTATAGTCTAGAAGAGCTGTTCCGTCATGAGTTTACTCATTATCTTCAAGGTAGATTTGAAGTGCCAGGTTTATTTGGAAGAGGAGATATGTATCAAAATGAGAGATTAACTTGGTTCCAAGAAGGAAATGCAGAATTTTTCGCAGGATCTACTCGTACAAATAATGTAGTACCGAGAAAGAGCATCATTAGTGGATTATCATCTGATCCTGCAAGCCGTTATACAGCAGAGCGCACATTATTTGCTAAATATGGTTCTTGGGATTTCTATAATTACTCGTTCGCATTGCAATCTTATTTATATACACATCAATTTGAAACATTTGATAAAATTCAAGATTTAATTCGTGCAAATGACGTGAAAAATTATGATGCCTATCGTGAGAATTTAAGTAAAGATTCTAAACTAAATAAAGAGTATCAAGAGTATATGCAACAGTTAATTGATAATCAAGATAAATATAATGTACCGGAAGTAGCAGATGATTATTTAGCTGAACATGCACCAAAATCTTTAACAGCAGTAGAGAAAGAAATTCGTGATACGTTGCCGATGAAAGAGGCAAAAATGACAAAACATAGCTCCCAATTCTTTAATACATTTACATTAGAAGGCACATTTACAGGTAGTGTAACAAAAGGTGAATCAGAAGACTGGAATGAAATGAGTAAACGAGTAAATGAAGCAATAGAAGAACTGGCGCAAAAAGAATGGAGTGGCTACAAAACTGTTACAGCATACTTCGTCAATTATCGTGTGAATAGTTCAAATGAATTTGAATATGATGTAGTCTTCCACGGTATCGCAAAAGATGATGGAGAAAATAAAGCTCCAACGGTTAAGATAAATGGACCTTATAATGGGCTTGTAAAAGAAGGAATTCAATTTAAAAGTGATGGCTCAAATGATGAAGATGGAAAAATTGTTTCTTATTTATGGGAATTTGGAGATGGCAGCACAAGTGCAGAAGTTAATCCAATACATGCATATGAAAGAGAAGGAATTTATAAAGTAGCGTTAAGAGTAAAAGATGATAAAGGTAAAGAGAGCAGAAACGAAACCACTGTTACGATTAAAGATGGAAGTTTAACAGAATTAGAACCAAATAATCGTCCAGAGGAAGCGAATCGTATTGGGCTAAACACTACTATAAAAGGTAGCCTTATCGGCGGAGATCACACCGATGTTTATACATTTAATGTAGCATCAACGAAAAATATCGATATTTCCGTTTTAAATGAGTATGGAATCGGGATGACATGGGTGCTTCACCATGAATCAGATATGCAAAATTATGCCGCTTACGGTCAAGCTAATGGAAATCATATAGAGGCAAAATTTAATGCAAAACCAGGTAAGTATTATTTGTATGTATATAAATATGATAATGGCGATGGAACGTACGAATTATCAGTAAAATAAGTGCTTTTCCAATGTATGTTTAACTTTACTTTTTGTGGAAAATAGTATATTATATAGATATATAATATATCGGTTATTTACTAGGAGGAGCCTGTCACAATAGGTTTCTCCTGTTCTTTTTTAGGGGCCTGTCTTACAGGCTTTTCTTTAAAGGGTAAATAACTGAAAATTAAGAACTATAATCTTTGAAAGAGGTGGGGCATAAACATAACAAAAAAGGAATTGTTTAAGAGAGGGGGATAAGAAATGGCTTTGTTTGGTTATCCACTTGAAACAATTTATTTATACGGATTTATTATTGCTACTATACTCACTGTTATTTATATCTTTTTTGGAGATATATTTGAATCCATATTTAGTTTTGGAGGCGGATCGGTATCCGTTGTTACTTTATTACTTAGTTTTTTCGCCATGTTATGTGGACTTAGTTATATAGGAGAATATTTATTTTCCTTTAATAGCATTCTTATTTTTGGGGCTGCATTTGCTATATCCTTTATTGGTGTTTTCATAATGAAAATATTAATTTTAAAGCCGATTGCAGAAGCAGAACAAAACACTGTGCAGCGTATGGATGAATTCATTGGTTGTAAGGGAGAGGTCATTACGGCTATTCCTATAGAAGGGTTTGGTGAAGTATTAATTTCCTCCCAATTTGGAAACAATGCAATCCTAGCTAAAACAGTTGGAAAGAAAGATATTTCACAAGGAACGGAAGTTATTATCGAGGGAGTCCAAGATGGTGTTTTACTTGTACAGAACATCGCTTATTCTTTAAAGAAACCAAAATTATAAGGGGGAATTTACATGACGATTCCATTAATTATCGGTGGAGTATTACTCGCAATTTTAATTCTACTCATTTTAGTATTCATTACAAAGTATCGAACAGTTGGACCAGATGAAGCATTAATTGTTACTGGAAACTGGCTTGGTGGCGGGAAAAATGTAGTTACCACTGATGATGGAAAGAAGATTAAGATTATTCGTGGTGGCGGTACTTTCGTAGTTCCGATTATGCAAAGAGCAGAGCCTTTAAGTCTATTAAACTACAAATTAGAAGTGGGAACACGTGATACGTATACGAAACAAGGTGTACCGATTACAGTAAATGGTGTTTCTATTATTAAAGTAGGATCTACCATTGAAGAAGTTTCTACAGCAGCTGAACAATATTTAGGAAAAGAAACAGAAGAGTTGAAAATAGAAGCAAAAGAAGTTTTAGAAGGTCATCTACGTGCTATTTTATCTTCTATGACAGTAGAAGATGCCTATAGTAATAGAGAGCAATTCGCTCAAAAGGTACATGAAGTAGCTTCTACAGATTTAAAGAAGATGGGACTTCGCATCGTTTCCTTTACAATTAAAGAAATCATGGATAAGAACGGTTACTTAGATGCACTTGGTCAGCCACAAATTGCGATGGTTAAGCGTGATGCAACAGTTGCAAATGCAGAGCGTGAAAAAGAGGCGCGAATTGAAAAAGCTCGTGCTGAGAAAGAAGCGAAAGAAGCTGAGTATCAACGTGATGCACAAATCGCTGAAGCTGAAAAACATAAAGAGTTAAAAGTACAATCTTATAAGAGAGACCAAGAACAAGCTCGCGCAGATGCAGATCTTTCCTATGAATTACAACAAGCAAAAGCGCAACAAGGTGTTACAGAAGAGCAAATGCGCGTTAAAATCATTGAGCGTGAGAAACAAATTGAATTAGAAGAAAAAGAGATTGCGCGTCGTGAGAAGCAATATGATGCAGAAGTAAAGAAAAAAGCAGATGCAGATCGCTATGCTGTTGAGCAATCAGCGGAAGCAGAAAAAGTAAAACAAATTAAAAAAGCAGATGCGGATCAATATAAGATTGAAGCTGAAGCGAGAGCTCGTGCGGAAGAAGTACGTGTAGAAGGTTTAGCGAAGGCGGAAATTGAAAAAGCGCAAGGTCAAGCAAAAGCAGAAGTACAAAAAGCACAAGGTACAGCGGAAGCAGATGTTATTAGGTTAAAAGGTTTAGCAGAAGCAGAAGCGAAACAAAAAATTGCAGAGGCATTTGAATTATATGGCCAAGCGGCAATTATGGATATGGTTCTTAACATGCTTCCAAGTTATGCGAAGGAAGTTGCAAGCCCACTTAGCAACATTGATAAAATTACAGTTGTCGATACAGGCGGCGGTGGTAAAAATAGCGGTGCCGGAAAAGTTGCAGGTTATGCGACTGATTTAATGGCAACGATGCAAGAAACATTAAAAGCTTCTTCTGGCATTGATTTAAAAGAGTTATTAGAAGGATTTGCAGGAAAAGGAGCGATACAACAATTATCAAACGATAAACCTGTTGTATCTGTAGTAGAAGATGCGAAAAAAGAAGTAGAAAAAGATAAAGAGTAGTAAAGTGGGAGGAACCTCTAGTAAGTAAGATACTAGAGGTTCTTCTGTGAATTATAATATTTCGAATAATATACATTTTTATATATTGTTTTAATTATTTAATTTATATAGAATGAAAAAGGTATGTATCAACTCTTCAATAGAGAAAGAGTTGATACATTTGAATCGTATGATTTATATAAAGAAATTAAATGTAAAACAATTACATTTAAAACGGTATGGAGGGGTAGAAATATGTTTCAAGGGAAATTAAGGAGTAGTAGTTTAAAAACAAAGTTACTTGTATCATTTATCATTATTTTAATTCTTCCAAGTATTGTAATTGGTTTGACGTCTTATCAGCAGGCCAAGACGAATTTTAATGAAACGATTGTAAACTCGGCGAAAGATAATATAAAAATTTTGGATAATGTAATTAACAAGGAATTGGATAGTAAAAAAGTAGATGCAACTTATTTTACGAAATTATTCACACACTCAAGTTACCAAGCAGACCAAATTCAAAACATCCAAAATAAACTAGAAGAATACAACAAATTACATCCAGAAATGGAAGCAATCTATACAGGATCTAGTAATGGACAGTTTATTCAATCACCAGCTATTCAGATGCCAGACGGATATAATCCTACAGAAAGAGATTGGTATAAAGAAGCAGTGAAGAAAAGCGGAGAGGTAATTGTAACTGCTCCATATAAGTCACAGACGACAGGGAATATTGTTATTACACTAGCGAAACAAAATGAGGATAAAAGTGGCGTTCTTGGGATTGACTTAATAATTAATGATATTGTTACTACTTCCAAGATGGTTAATATCGGTAAGGAAGGGTATGTAGCAATATTTGATCAAGATAAAAATGTAGTAGCACATCCAAAAATGAAGCCAGGAGAGAAATTAGAAGAGAAACTTAGTAAGGTATTTTATAAACAGGAATCTGGTGATTTTCATTATTCATTAGAGGGTGAAGACCGTAATATTACTTTTAAAACGAATAAGAAAACGGGATGGAAAATAGCAGGAGTTATGCCTTCAAAAGAAATTATTGAAGCAGCTGAACCTATTTTCTATAAAACGATAACTGTTATTGGTATTTCATTAATAATTGGCGGGATTTTAATTTACTTCATCATTGCCTCTATTATTAATCCGTTAAAACAACTTGTTATATCATCGAAAAAGATTAGTGAAGGCGATTTAACAGAATCTATTGCAGTTCATTCTAAAGATGAAATTGGACAGCTAGGAGAAAGCTTTAACGAGATGGCAGCATCATTACAGCATGTCATTTCCAATATAAATACTTCGGCAGGTCATGTAGCGGCATCTTCAGAAGAATTAACAGCTAGTATGAAGCAGACGAGTGAAGCAACGGAACAAATTACACAAGCGATAGAGCAAGTGTCGAGTGGAGCGGAAATACAAACGAAAGAAGTCGAAGAAGGCGCAACATTATTAGAAGAAGTTACAGAAGGAATTCAACGTGTGGCAGACAGTTCTTCATTAGTGTCCACAGCATCTATGTATACGAAGAAAAAGGCTGAAGATGGTGGGAAGTTAGTTGAACAAACGGTGAATCAAATGCAATTAATCCATGAGTCTGTTTCACAATCAGATAAAGTTATTGTTTTGCTAGATGATAAGTCGAAACAAATTGGAGCAATCCTTGAGGTAATTCAACATATTGCAGAGCAGACAAATTTATTAGCATTAAATGCTGCAATTGAGGCTGCGAGAGCGGGAGAGCAAGGAAGAGGATTTGCAATTGTAGCAGATGAGGTGCGAAAGTTAGCAGAACAATCAGGACAGTCTTCTACGGAAATTGGAAAACTAGTAAAAGAGATACAATTTGACATAAAAGAAACGGTAAGTTCTATGAAGCAAGTTGGAACAGAAGTACAATCGGGGCTTGTAGTTGCAAATGAAACGAAGCAAAGCTTTGCTGAAATATTGAAGTCTACAGATGATACAGTTGTACAAATTGATAGTATGGTAGAAGTAGCGAAACAAATGACAGTAGATGCAAAACAAGTTAGTGCATCTATTAATGAAATTGCAGCTACGATTGAAGAAAATGCAGCAAGCGTTCAAAATATTGCTGGTTCTTCAGAAGAACAATTAGCTTCAGTAGATGAAATTAATGCAGCAGCAGTTCATTTATCGCAAATGGCAGAAGAATTACAAGAGATGATTGGAAAGTTTAAAGTGTAATAACAAATGTTAAGAAACGAGGTAGTAATTGTACTTCGTTTCTTTTTTTATGAAGAGAAAAAGAAAGAAATATAGAGTAACCGTGTTATGATTAGGTGTAAATATAAAAGACTGTATTTTCGTTAAATTCTATCTTTAATCATGTTAGGGGAATGGTTTTGAAATTTAAAAAATTAAAACTACAACCGAGAATTACATTAACAATTAGTACCCTTATTTTAGTTGTACTTCTGTTAACAAGTTATTTGTTTTATTACATATTGTCTGAAACGGTAGAAGAGCAAATTGGGAAACGTGCTTTGCATGTTGCGAAAACAGTTGCTGCTATACCTGAAATAAAGGAAGCTTTTCAAAAAGAAA
Organism: Bacillus sp. CH140a_4T; assembly: GCF_008923725.1. GTDB lineage: Bacteria > Bacillota > Bacilli > Bacillales > Bacillaceae_G > Bacillus_A. The sequence goes on along the minus strand of NZ_WBPF01000019.1, from coordinate 177,193 downwards.
ACCCAGCTTCTATCATTCAGCCAATTGCAGAAAAAATTCGAATTGATACAGATGCTGATTTTATTGTAGTTGGAAACAAAGAGGGGATTCGATATGCACATCCTAAGCGAGATAAAATAGGAGAAATAATGGTTGGTGGAGATAACAAAGGAGTTCTATTAGAAGGAAAATCTTATGTTTCGAAAGCAACTGGATCATTAGGACCTTCATTACGCGGCAAAGTTCCAATCCGTAATCAGGAAAATGAAATTATAGGCGTGGTGTCTGTTGGATTTTCAATGGATGATATTCATGGAGCGATAGAAGTGTATGGAAAGCGTGTATTTTGGATTACAATAATAGGTCTTTTAATGGGGGTAATGGGTTCTATATATTTAGCGAGAAGTATAAAAAGAATGATGTTTGGGATGGAGCCAGAAGAAATTTCATCTTTATATGAAGAACATAGTACAGTGATTCAATCTGTACGTGAAGGGATTATTGTTATTGATCAAAATGGTATGATTAGTTTAGTCAATCAAGCAGCTTATGATATTCTTTCGCTAGATGAACAACGAAATATTATTGGAGAATTTATTTTAAATGTAATTCCTAATTCGACGATATTAGATATATTTCAAACTGGTGAAGAGCAGTTTGATCGTCAATTAAATATAAAAGGGCAGGCTGTTATTGCAAACCGTCTACCTATTAAAGTAAAGAATAAAGTAACTGGAGTTGTATCGAGCTTACGTTTGAAATCTGAAATGGATCAGTTAACAGCAGAATTATCTCAAACGAAGCAATATACAGAGGCATTACGAGCGCAAACGCATGAATATAACAACTTATTGTATACGCTTTCAGGTCTTATCCAGTTAGAATCATATGAAGACGCTTTAGAGCTTATTCATAAAGAAACAGCGGTATATCAAGATTTTGTTCAATTTATTATGAAGCGAATTCAAAATCCGTGGTTAGGTGGAATTTTAATTGGATTCTATAATAGAGCAAGAGAGTTGAAGATTGATTTTGTGCTAGATCGAGAAAGTAGCTTAGACAAATTAAGCCCGCACATTGAGAGTAATTATGTCGTTTCTATTTTAGGAAATTTAATTACGAATGCATTTGAAGCGATTGAAGGAAATGAAGAGAATGATAAGAAGGTAAGAATGTTTGTAACTGATATGGGAGAAGAAATAGTAATTGAAGTGGAAGATTCAGGACAAGGGATTCATGATGAAGTCATTACTAGCATATTCTATAAAGGCTTCTCGACGAAAGAAGGTGGGAAGCGAGGATATGGATTAGCAAAGGTGAAAGAGTTAGTGGAAGATTTAAATGGAAGTATCGCAATCGAAAAAGGGGATTTAGGTGGTGCATTATTTATTATTGCATTACCAAAAGAGAGAGGCGAATTGTGATGGGTGAGGAGATTGAAGTATTGATTGTAGAAGATGATATTCGCATTGCGGACATTCATCGGCGTTTTACTGAAAAGGTTGAGGGATTTAAAGTAATTGGAACAGCAACGAATGGAGAACAAGCGAAAGAATGGCTAGACCTTGTGAAGCCACAGCTCGTTTTATTAGACGTGTACTTACCTGATATGCAAGGAACGGAACTTGTCACGTATATTAGGCATAATTTACATGATACAGATATTATTATGATTACAGCTGCATCGGAAACAGATGTAGTAAGGCACGCTTTACGAGGCGGAGTAACAGATTATATCGTAAAGCCACTTATGTTTGATCGATTTAAGGCGAGTTTGGAAATTTACCAAAAAAAGATTGTGCAGTTAAAGAAAACTAATCAATTATCTATAGAGCAAATTGAACATTTATGGTCTCAAAGAGGCGTAAAGGGAAATGACATAGAATATGCCCCGAAAGGGATAGATCCTTTAACTTTAGCAAAAATAAAAAAGCATATGTTAACAGTTGATGAAGAAGGTATTACGGCAGAAGTGTTAAGCTCAATGGTTGGGGTGAGCCGATCAACAGCGAGGCGTTATTTAGAGTATTTAATATCTGGAAAGAAAGTTCATGCGGAGCTTATATATGGGAGTGTAGGGAGACCAGAGAGACGGTATTTTCTTGTTTCTTCATAATAAACAACAGTAGAGGGTATATGTCCTCTACTGTTGTTTATCTTATATTGGAATAATCCCAATTACAATTCCAGTAATCAACATCACCATTGTCGTTCCAACAGCCCAAAGTAACGTAAATCGTTGGTGTTCACCAAAATCAACCTTTGCCATACCGACTAATAAATAAGTGGAAGCAACGAGGGGACTCAGTAAGTGAACAGGTTGACCGAGTAAAGAAGCACGTCCCATTTCAGCTGCACTAATTCCGTAAGCAGCGGCAGCTTTCGTTAAAATAGGTAATACGCCGAAGTAAAATGCATCATTGGACATGAAAAATGTGAACGGCATACTAAGAAGAGCTGTAATAATTGGTAGTTGTGGTCCAAGAGCGTCTGGTATAAGAGTGACTACACTTTGAGCCATTGCATCTACCATTTTAGTTCCTGATAAAATACCAGTGAAAACTCCAGCGGCAAATACGAGAGAAACAACCGCTAATACGTTTCCTGCGTGAGAAGCAATACGTTCTTTCTGTTGTTCTAAGTTTGGATAGTTAAGCATAACAGCAATAGCGAAAGCAATTGTAAATAAAACAGGTAACGGCATAACTTCTAGTATGAGACAGACAAGTAAGGTAACAGTTAATAAAAAGTTAATCCATAGAAGTTTAGGGCGTTTATGAACAGCAGCTTCTACTGTTGCAGCTTGCTCATCCATCGTTTGCATTTGTTTTAAATATTGTACATCCATAATTCCTAGACGTTTTCTTTCTTTTTTGCCAAGGTAGTAAGCAACGAAAACGACCCAAATGGCACCCGCGATCATTCCTGGTATAAGTGGTGTAAAGAGCTCTGATGCGTCTAGTCCAAGAGCACTCATAACACGAGCTGTCGGTCCGCCCCACGGTGTAAGGTTTGTCACTCCTGCCCCTAACATAACAACCCCAGCTAATATAAGTGGATTCATTCCAAGGCGTTTATATAGTGGGTACATTGCGGAAACAGTAATCATATATGTCGTTGTTCCATCCCCATCTAATGAAACGATAATCGTAAGAATCGCTGTACCAACAACAATTTTTAAAGGATCTCCTTTTACAAATTTCAAAATCCGACTAATGACAGGATCGAATAAACCGCTATCAATCATAATTCCGAAATACAAAATAGCAAACATAAGCATAATACCGGTAGGTGCAAGTTTTTGAATTCCCTCTAACATCATAGGTCCCATGTCTGCATAGAAGCCTCCAATTAATGCGAAAGTAATTGGAATTAATATTAATGCTACTAGTGCTGACATACGTTTCGTCATAATTAAAAACATAAAGACAAGTACCATCGTAAATCCAAGTAGTGCTAACATGTAATCTCCCCCTCAAAAATGATTGCGCTTTCAAAATGGAATGAAAATTCAGAAAAATGTTTTTTGTTTATCATAAAATCATTCATTCAAATGGTAAATAATTTGAAAAATAACATCATTAGAAGCATAATTTTTATTTTGGTCATTTTGTTCACGGTAGTTAATTTGAATTTTTTAAAAAGTAAGCCGCCATCCGTAAGAATGGTAGAATAAGATGAAAATATTGAAGTGTGACATAGGGAGTAGATTTTATATGAAAACGAGAATGGAAGAGATTTATAGCTCTTATGAAGGAAAAGTAGAGGAGATTTTTGTTAATGAATCTTCTTACGTATATGAGTGGGAAAAATTAATGATGATCCAAAAAAATAACGGTGAACTTGAAAAAGTTGCGATCGGTATCAGTGGAAATATAAGATTAGTAAATGTAGTTGTTGGGCAGCAAATTCATACAGATACATTATTAGTTAAGTTAGAAGACGATTTATTAATTACAGGTTGTGAATGATGAGAGATGTGTAGAAATGACTACACATCTTTTTTGTTCCATATATTACAAAAGCCACATTGTTTTTTCACAAATCGCACACAAGTTTTTGATATGCTCCTTGTAGAAGATACGGTTAGGGAGGAAATAAAATGAGAACAAAGTATGCGATGCTTGCTATATGCTTATTCCTTGTCTTTACAATAGTAGGATGTGGTAAGAAACGAGCAGAGGCAGTGGCAATTGATGAGAAACATGATAAGTGTGATATTTGCCAAATTGGGGTAATGGATAATCAATTTGCAACAGAAGTTATTTTAGAAAATGGAAAAGCGTTAAAGTTTGATGATATCGGTTGTATGTATAAATGGATGGAGATTAATCCAGGTGAAAAGACGAAAGAAAAATTTGTTCGAGATTATGATTCGAAAGAGTGGATTTCATTAGAAGATGCGACTTACGTATATGATAAAACAATAACGACACCGATGTCTTATAATGTCATTTCATTTGAAAATAAAAAGGATGCGGAAAGCTTCGTGTCTAACTATAAAGGGAAAGTTCTTTCATATAAAGAGCTAGCAGAGCATAAATGGGAAATGAATAAAGAGATGATGGGGAATCCGAAAAAGGGAAATCACGGTGGTCATCATTAATACTAGTAAGAGACAACTATCATAGTTGTCTTTTTTTAGTATTACTCAAGTGCAAATATAGAAAAGGTGTAAAAATTTTAGAAGAACGGTTACAATGGAATATAGTAACCTAAAGCAATCATGTATGTACTTTTTAGAAATGTATACAAATGCGGTAAAATCGTGCTAAACTAATTGCTTCGCTAATATAGGTTGAGAAACATAGGTATAAGTTTAGATAATCCGATTAAAGAAGGAATATAAAGGGCTTATGGATAAATGTAATCAAGAAGAGTTATTGTATGTGATGGAGGAATGGTTAAGAAAACATTATCTTTCATAGGAGCTGTAGTTGTGAGAAAACAAAAAATTTTATTATGTATGTTATTAGGACTTTTAATGACGGTAGTGGCTTGCGATAAGCAAGAGGAGCCAGAATCGAAACCGGTTCATGTGAAAAACGAAAAGAAAAAAGAAAAGCATAAAGAACAGGAAGAATCTAAGGAAGAAAAAAGTATAAATTTAATGGACAAACAGTTGCTACTTTCTGCGACTCTTGGAGACACAGAAACGGCTATGAAGCTGATTCAAGATGGAGCCAATATAAATGTAGAAGGTGACAACGGAGAAACGCCTATCCTTGCAGCAACGTATCAAAATCACGTAGAGACAGTTAAAGCGTTAATTGGTGCAGGTGCTAATATGGAAAGTAAAGATGAGAAACAAAGCAATCCATTTCTTTATGCAAGTAGAGAAGGATATACAGACATTGTAAAGCTACTAATTAATGCAGGGGTTAATACGAAAGAAATTACTAAATCAGGTGGAACAGCACTCATTTCTGCATCTGAACGTGGCCATGTAGAGGTCGTAAAAGAATTGTTAGAGCATACAGATATTGATGTGAATTATAGAAATGCTCGTGGTGGAACAGCTTTAGTAGAAGCAATCGTATTAGGAAATGGTAGTGAAAATCATAAGAAAGTAATTCAAATACTTATTGACCACGGGGCAGATGTAAATATGGCCAATAAGGAAAATATTACGCCATTGCAATATGCTGAAAAAAGAGGTTTTAAAGATATTGCAAATATGTTGAGGGTAGCTGGAGCGAATGAAGTAATACAGCCACAACCACAACCGGTGGAATAACAAGTATGAAATAATCCCATTTAGATAGACAGAATGAAGAAGTCATTTCGTATGATGGATTCAGTAATGTGTATGTAAATGGGATTTTTGTTTTGAAAAAATTATTTGAGGGGATAGATACATAGTAAAAGGAATAATAAAGTGTGTAAATGAAACATGGTAATAAGAGAAAGCCGTATCCTGAAAAAGGATACGGCTTTCTTTACAAGGAGACAAGGGATCAAAAAAATGAAGAAGTCTTATCTCTTTTATATGAGTAAAGGGTCTAGAATAAATCTTGTCCTTTTCATTATTTGTTTAACTCCATTGCAACTTGTTTGCCATTTACGAAAACCTCTGCCACTGCTACTACAACTTCCATCACTTTTTTCATGTCTCATCTCTCCTTGTTTTTTTGTTTCATTTCTTACTTTCAGTATAAGGAAATATAGCAATTGCAACTATCGAATTGGATGACAAGAGACTTACATTGTTGTAAGGATAATCGTTTTGTTTGTAATAAATATGAGTTCAGAAGTTTCTGTTGTTTTGAACTATAATTAGAAAGAGAGTGGTTTAGAAAGAAGGGGATAATATGAAAAGAATTCTTGTTATTAGTGATATTCATGGAGAAATAGAAAAGTTCGAACAGTTATTGGAAGAAGCTCAATACGATGCAAGAAAGGATCAATTAATTTTATTAGGGGATTATGTGGATCGTGGTCCAAATGCGCGTGCAGTAATTGAAAAGGTAAAAGCGTTAAAAGAAGAGGGAGCCCTCGTTCTAAAGGGCAATCATGAAGATATGATGATTAAGGCGTTAACGACGGATGAGGAACGTTCATGGAACCATTGGGTAAAAAGAAATGGTGGAGATAAGACTTTATATAGTTATGGATTTGTAGAAGAAGATATTGTGGTTAATGAGGGGAATTTCCAAAAACCGATTTTACAATCGCGTGTATTAGATGAACATGTAAAGTTTATTCAAGAATTAGATCCTTACATTGAAACAGAAGAGTATATATTTGTACATGCTGGTGTTGAGCCAATGAGACGAGTTTCTGAATGTGAACCATATACGTTAATGTGGATTCGTAATGAGTTTCATAATGGATATAGCGGGGAAAAGGTTGTTGTATTTGGCCATACGGAAACAAAAACGCTTCATGGTAGTGAAAATTGTGGCGTGTATTTTGGGAGCAATCGTATTATAGGGATTGATGGCGGTGCTGTATATGGTGGTCAGTTAAATTGTTTAGAATTGCCGAGTCAAAAGGTATACGCAGTAAAAAGTTGAAAGAGATGAGAGGAGTCTTATTTCTTTCAACTTTTTATTAAGCAAAATTTAAGGAAGAGCTTTTATAATAAATCTTCCTAATTTTATATTGAGAAAAACGTTAAAATATAATTATAAATAGAATTGAACAATATGGCGGAAGGTGAGAATATGCGCTTACTCGTAGTAGAAGATAATGCTTCTTTATTAGAGTCCATTGTCCAAATATTACGCGATGAATTTGAAGTAGATACAGCATTGAATGGAGAAGATGGATTATTTCTAGCGTTACAAAATATATATGATGCCATTTTGCTTGATGTGATGATGCCAGAAATGGACGGTTTTGAAGTGATTCAAAAAATACGTGATGAAAAGATTGAAACACCAGTCCTATTTTTGACAGCGAGAGATTCTTTAGAAGATCGCGTGAAAGGGTTGGATTTTGGCGGGGATGACTATATCGTTAAGCCATTTCAGGCTCCAGAGTTAAAAGCGAGAATTCGTGCTTTATTACGACGAAGCGGTAGTTTAACAACAAAGCAGACTATTCGTTATAAAGGGATTGAACTGTTCGGAAAAGATAAAGACGTTCAAGTAGATGGACAAAGTATGAAGCTAACATTAAAACAATATGAGCTTCTAGAGTACCTTGTTCAAAATAGCGGAAAGATTTTAATGCGTGAACAAATTTTTGATCGTGTTTGGGGATTTGATTCAGATACGACAGTAGCAATTGTAGAAGTATATGTACATCATTTACGTAAAAAATTAGAGCCATTCGGTTACCAGAAAGATATTCAAACCGTTCGAGGTATTGGATATATATTAAAAGAACAATGAAGAAGGGAAGTATGTTTCAGAAGACGCGCATTCGATTGACTATATTGAATTCATTAGTATTTATCATTTTGATAGGTGTATTAGGTAGTATCATTTATTCGTACACATATAAGCGGATTTATAGTGGAGTAAATGAATCGATAGAAAAAGCCGTTCAGCATAGAAAGAATGCAAATGATAAAAAACTACCTAAAAAAATGAGGGGATATCCTCCAATTGGGGATCCGAGGATAATGGAGTTAACTTGGAGTGGAAACACAGTGGAGATAGGTGTTGAAAACGGCAAAAGACGTTTGATCTTTGAAGACAATTTAGGAAAGTTTTCGCCAAAGAAATTAGGAACTTTGCAAGATATAGAAGTGCAAGGACTATATTTTAGGACATTTGCATTTCAACAAGATGGAAAAATAGTTCAAATTGTACGCGATATAACAGCTGAAAAAGACATGTTAAATACTTTATTTTTAATTCTTGTTATAGGTTGTAGCGTAGGAAGTTTATGTGCAATAGGAATTGGATTTTTCTTAGCTGGCAGGGCGCTCGTACCCATTCAAAATTCATGGGAAAAACAGCAGCAATTCGTGTCGGATGCATCGCATGAATTAAGGACACCACTTGCAGTTATTCAATCCAAGACAGACATATTATTTCAGTCACCATCTGCGACAATAGAAGAAAAAGCGATGGATATTTCTACGATTTCAAAGGAGTGTAGAAGGTTATCTAAGCTTGTAGCTAATTTATTATTGTTAGCACGTTCGGATTCTAATCAAATTGAGATGGATAAGAAAACATTTGAAATGGATACATTGTTAGAAGAAATAGTAGAGCCATATAAAGAGATTGCTTCCTATCAAGAAAAAGAGATGATATTGAAAGCAGAGCATGACATATCATTTATGGGTGATAGAGAGCGAATCCATCAAATGATGGTCATATTGTTAGATAATGCGATGAAGTATACAAATGGGGGCGGGCATATTCAAATCGATTGTACGCAAACGAGCAGCTCAATTCGTATACGAGTGAAAGATGACGGGATAGGGGTTAAAGATGAGGACATCCCAAAATTATTTGATCGTTTTTATCAAGGTGATAAAGCGAGAAGTGCGTCAGAAGGAGCGGGATTAGGCCTTTCAATCGCAAATTGGATTGTAGAAAAGCATTATGGGAAAATATTAGTAGAGAGCAAATGGGGAGAGGGTACTTGTTTTGAAGTGAATTTCCCTAAAAACCAAAGAATATAAGTGAGAAGACGATCTTGTTTTTACAAGGTCGTCTTTTTTTAAGGGAAAGTTAAGAAACTATTTATAACATGTATGATATACAGAAAGTTCGCCCTATGAAGAAGCGATTATAAAAAGGTATTTGAGCAGATTATATCGATCATAATGTTATTTCGATTATGTATAGGGAATGATGGAAAAGAAAGTGTAAGAGGGAGGAATTAATGTTGAAAAAGAAAATGATGACGGTATTCACTATTGGAGTAATGAGCTTAAGCATATTAGGGGGTGCCTCTCCTTCTGAAACATCACAAGGAAAGACAAATTACACGCAGCGCAGTAAAGAACAATTAAATAATGGGAAGATACATGCGGTGCATACAGAAAAAAAGGCGGAGAATCTAGGTATTGAAACGGAAGGGAAAGAACAAATTACGCTAGAAAAAGAAATTCATGAGACGGAAGTAGGAAGAGAAGCTGAACAGTTAGGAATTTCGATTGAAGGAAAAGACGTTGGAACTCTTTCAGAAGAAATCTATGAAACAAAAGTGAAGCAAGAAGCGTTAAAGCTAGGCATATCTATAGAGAATATAACGATTGTAAATTTAATTAATCAAATTAATACGATTAAAATTAACGATGAAGCGGATAAATTTGGCATTTTGACAAATGGAAAAGAAATAGAGGATATTGAGGAAGAAATCTATGGAACGAAAGTAAGAGAGGAAGCAGGGAAGTTAGGTATTTCCCAAAAAGGAAAAGAGATAGAGAAGTTAGCACAAGAAGTGTACGAACAAAAAGTACAGGAAGAAGCAAAACAATATCATATTGATTTGTATGGTAAAGATATATATCAAGTATTAAAAGAAATTAATGAGCAAAAAGTATTACAAATGGCAGATGAGCTTAATATGGATAAAACGAATATGAATGTTCAAGAATTAGCCGAAAAAATAAAAAAAGATCAGCCTGAAAAAGGAAAAGAACTCAATTTTGTACCGGTGATTCGTACGGATGCTGACGCGTTTTATTCTTATTTAACGAACTAAAAAGGGCGTGAGAGTGATACGGAGATGGAAGTGGTATATATGTATGGTATTACTAGCTATAGCAGCATGGAATGTATATACAAATGGAATTATAAAGTATGTGGAGAAGTTAACATTCTTCAATATACAAAGCGGAAAAGAAGCAGATTTTAGTAATAATGATGAAAAGGTCATCTTATCGAATGTACCTTTAATTCAGCAATTACCAGAGCTAGATAGAGGCTGTGAAGTGACTAGCTTAGCGATGATGTTACAATATGCAGGCATTACAGTGGATAAGATGAAATTAGCAAATGAAATAAAGAAAGTTGATTTTATGAACGATGGTGTACGTGGGAATCCAAATGAAGGATTTGTAGGAAATATTTATACCTTTTCTGAATCTGGATATGGTGTATATCACGGACCACTTTTTCAATTAGCGAAAAAGTATTTACCTAATAAAGCTGTGGACTTAACAGGGAAGAGTATAGAAGAACTTTATAAGAGTGTAAAATCAGGACAACCGGTAGTTATGATTACGAATGCAACATTTGCGCCATTAGATGAAGATGAATTTACTACATGGGAAACAAATAGCGGAGATGTTTCTATTACGTATAATGAACATTGTGTTGTAATGATTGGATATGATGAAGAATTTGTATATATTCGGGATCCTCTCGATGATAGCCTAGATGTAAAAGTGCCGAGAGAAAACTTTGAAAAGGCATGGATGCAAATGGGAAGCCAGGCAATTAGTTATGTGAAAAGCTCTAAATGAATTAGTAAGGAAATAGATGTAAGGAACTGTAAGAGGAGTTTTTGTGGGTGTTTTTTGTTAAGAAATAAGAGAACTTCAGCTTATTATATAAGCTGAAGTTCTCTTGTTTTTTATGATTAAATCTTTAGAAGTAGTGAATATGTAAAAATGCATAATTGACAAAAAAATTACATGTTATCATTATATATTGTTTTATATATGTTAATTGTATAAAATTACACAAGTATTCACATTACATAAAGGAGGCTTATTATGCAAAAAATATTTAACTGGGTTAAATGTATGAGTATCAAGAAAAAATTAATCATTTCATTTTTTCTTATTTTAACTATACCAGGACTTATTATCGGTGTTGTTTCATATCAAACTGCCAAAACAAATTTTGAACAACAAATTACAAGTAAAGCAAAGGAAAATATTACTGTTTTAAATACTGTTATTTCTCAAAATATAGAAGAGAAATTTGTTGATGCGGCGTACTTTGCAGACGTCTTAACAGAGGATACATATCCAAACGGACAAGAAGAAATAGTAAGAACGAAGTTAGCGCAATATATAAAACTTCATCCAGAAGTAGAAGGTATTTATATTGGAACGCAGACGGGAAAGTTTATAAGAGAACCATTTATCCAAATGGCTGATGGGTATAATCCAACAGATAGATCTTGGTATAAAGAAGCACATGAAAATAAAGGGAAAGTAATTGTTACTGCACCATATCAATCAGCATCTACTAAAAATATGGTAGTGACAATTGCTAAAGAAGTAAAAGATGGTAAAGGTGTTATAGGAATTAACTTAAATTTAGATAACATCTTAAAAATTTCCAAAATGATTAACATTGGTGAAAAAGGTTATGCAGTTATTCTAGATCAAAATAAGCAAATTGTTAGTCATCCATCTAGAAAACCAGGTGCAAAAGTTACTGATCCGTGGATTAAACCAATTTATGAAGAAAAACAAGGAAATGTGTCTTATACAGAACAAGGTGATAAAAAGAATTTAATCTTTGCAACAAATGAGAAAACAGGATGGAAAGTAGTTGGAGTTATGTTCGACGAAGAAATTAACCAAGCTGCGAATCCAGTGTTTTATAAGACCTTGATTGTCATTGCTATCGCTATTGTATTTGGTAGTGTATTAATTTATTTCATTACAAAGTCTATTACAAGACCATTAAGAAAAATAGCTGACTCGGCACATAAAATTAGTAAGGGAGATTTGACAGAGAAAATTATAATCCATTCCAATGATGATATAGGGAAATTAGGGAAGTCATTTAATGAAATGTCTGCCTCTTTACAAGATGTGATTACTCAAATTAGTTTTTCAGCAGAACATGTCGCTGCATCGGCTGAAGAGTTAACAGCGAGCGTACAGCAAGCAAATGATGCGACAGATCAAATTACAATTGCAATGGAACAAGTATCAGGTGGGGCTGAATCACAAAGTCAAGGTGTTGAAGAAGGTGCGGCTACATTACAACAAGTAAATACAGCAATTCAAGATGTAAATGGAAGCGCGGAATCAATTTCTATCTCCTCATTACATGCGAGGGAAAGAGCTGAAGAAGGGGAAGAATTGGTTGAACAAACAGCAAAACAAATGCAGTCTATTTCTAGATCGGTATCAGAGTCAGACGCTATTATTAAACTTCTTGATGAGAAATCAAAGCAGGTAGGAGCTATTTCTGAAGCAATTCAAAACATCGCTACTCAAACGAACTTATTAGCTTTAAATGCGGCTATTGAAGCAGCAAGAGCAGGTGAACAGGGCCGAGGGTTTGCTATTGTAGCAGATGAGGTTAGGAAATTAGCGGAGCAATCAGGAGAATCATCTGGAGAGATCGCGAATTTAATTGCAGAAATTAAGGCTGATATTGAACATACTGTTAAGGCGATGGATAATGTGAATGGGGAAGTTCAACAAGGCCTTGATGTTGTAACAAAAACGAAAGTAAGTTTTACGGAAATTTTAAGTTCTACTACACATATTGTTTCTCAAGTGAATCAAATGGTGGAAACAACGAAGAGAATTGCTGGAGATGCAAATGAAGTGACAAATGCTATTGATGAAATTGCAGCGGCTGCAGAAGAAAATACAGCTAGTATGCAAAGTGTTGCTGCTTCAACAGAAGAACAAATGAATTCAATGGAAGAAATTAGTTCAGCTTCGCAAAATTTAGCTGAGATGGCCGAAGAACTACAAGCGATGACTAGTAAATTTAAAGTATAATAACAGCAGATAAGTAAGGTGAAAATAATATCACCTTACTTATTTTTCTATTCAGTAATTAGGGGAGTCATTTACGGGATGAAAAAAAGGAAAAGACTATGGAATTTATGGAAAACGATTACATTGTTAGTTTGTACAGTTGTGATTTTTTCTTTACTTGTGACAGATATATTAATTAGTCATAATGTAGAACGGACGACGGAGGATAGCCAAGCAGAGAAAGCAAAAACAATTGCACACATTGTGGCGAATGATTCGATTGTAATCGATGGTTTGACTGGGAAAGCAGATACTTCTGCAATCCAAACGTATACAAATAGAATATTAAAAAACACAGGTGTTCAATTTATTGTAGTTATGGACATGAATGGAATAAGAAAATCACATCCAAATCCCCAAAAAATAGGTCATCATTTTATTGGGGGGGATGAAGGGCCTGCATTGAAAGGAAAGGAACATGTATCGCTGGCAGAAGGAACTTTAGGTATTTCAATGCGAGTGTTTGTACCTGTATTTTCTCAAACAGGTGAACAACTTGGAGCGGTGGCCGTTGGTATTTCAGCAGATAATGTAAAAGAGAGAGTTAAGGAAAGTAGACATATCATTTATATTGGAGTTGGAGTTGGAGTACTAGTCGGAATTATAGGAGCAATATTGCTAGCTAGACATATAAAGAAAAGTTTATTCGGTCTTGAACCTCACAGGATAGCGAAAATTCTTGAAGAAAGAAATACGATGCTACAATCTGTAAAAGAAGGTATTATTGCTGTAGATAAAGAGGCCAATGTAACTTTAATAAATCATGAGGCAAAACGATTATTTAAGAAAAGTGGTCTTGAAGAAGATTTTATCGGTAAAGATGTTGAGTTGTATATGCCTAATTCACGTATAAAAGAAGTATTACAAACGGGAGAGGTACAATTAAACGAAGAACAAAATATTTATGGAATTACGATTGTGACGAATCGTGTTCCTTTATATGTAAAAGGAGAAATAGTTGGTGCGATTGCAACATTTCGTGATAAAACAGAGATTAGAAAATTAGCAGAAGAATTAACTGGTATTAGACTATATGCGGAAGCATTACGGGCACAATCTCATGAATTTATGAATAAAATGCATGTCGTATTAGGTCTTACACACATGAAGCAGTATGAAGAATTACAGAAGTATATAAGTGGTATGGTATCAGAGCATCAATATGAAATTGGTGGGATTATGGAGAGAATAAAAAGTCCCGTATTTGCTGGTTTTTTACTTGGGAAACTTAGCTATGCTAGAGAAAAAAATATAAAATTAATCATAAGTGAAGATTCTTACATGCCGGAAATAGATGATGAAAGTATTATTCATGAACTAATTACGATTGTCGGAAATTTAATTGATAATGCATTAGAGGCAGTGACGAATTGTGAAAAGAAGCAAGTTGAACTTGAGATACAATATGGGGATACATTAATCATTACAGTACAAGATACGGGGAAAGGTATACCAGAAGAAGAAATAGGGGCATTATTTACGAAAGGTTATTCCACAAAGGGAGATAACCGTGGTTATGGTTTGTATCTTGTAAAAGAAAGTATACAGCGAATAAATGGGGAAATTTATGTGCATTCATTAGTAGGAAAGGGAACAACGATAACAATTGAAATACCTAAAGGTAGGGATGAGAGGCAAATATGATTAAAGTTTTAATTGTAGAAGATGACCCGATGGTAGCAATGTTAAATACGCATTATTTAGAGCAAGTAGGAGGATTTGAATTTGTTCAAGCAGTTAACTCCGTTAAAGAAGCGATAGAAGTATTAGAGGGATTACGAGTAGATTTAGTATTACTTGATATTTTTATGCCTGAAGAGACTGGATTTGAGCTTTTAATGTATATTCGGAACCAAGAAAAAGAAATCGATATTATGATGATTTCAGCTGTACATGATATGGGGAGTATTAAAAAAGCATTACAATATGGTGTAGTAGATTATTTAATTAAACCATTTACATTTGAACGATTTAAAAAGGCGTTAACTATATATCGAGAAAAGCTTACTTTCATGAAAGAACAACAAAAAATTAGTCAATCAGAATTAGATTCGTTAATTTTGCAAAAAGAAAAAAGAGAGTCTACTGTCACTAAAGAGCTTCCGAAAGGATTAACGAAGCAAACGTTGAGATTAATTTGGCAGAAGATCGAGTCGCTGAATGGACGAGCATTTACAACAGAGGAAATGGCGCAATTAGTTGGTGTTTCAAGGGTTTCTATTCGAAAGTATGTAATGTTTTTAACTGAAATTGGAGTATTAGAAAACGAAATGGTATATCAACATGTAGGAAGACCAGTGAGTAAATTAAGATGTATTGACCAAAATAAAATAGAGTTTTACGTATAAGCGACTTATAATAAGTCGCTTATACTTTTTTTAATTACAAAATCAATTACAAAACTTACAAAAACTATTTTTACTATTGAAAGCGTTTTAATATTGTTATTAAGAAAACAAGGGGGTGCCATATGGGAATTCAAAAGAATGTGGAAGCGGTATCATTTTCTGGAGGAAATGAAGTACAAAGAGAATCTTTCGCTTCTAAAATGATGAATGTGAAAATCGGTGTTATACCTTTACCGTTATATGTAGTATTGGCTGCTATTATTTATGGAGCATCTGTATATAATAAATTACCAGCAGATATGATTGGTGGATTTGCGGTTATTATGATCATGGGTATTTTCTTAGGCGACATTGGGATGAGAATTCCAATCTTAAAAAATATCGGTGGTCCAGCAATTCTTTCGTTATTTATTCCATCATTACTTGTATTTTTTAACTGGATGAATCCAGCTTCAATGGAAGCTGCGACTATGTTAATGAAAAAATCGAACTTTTTATATTTATATATTTCTTGTTTAGTAGTCGGAAGTATTTTAGGAATGAATCGTAAAGTGTTAGTACAAGGTTTCGTTCGTATGTTTATACCTTTAGTAGTAGGGACGTTAGCTTCGGTAGCAGTAGGATTATTGGTCGGTTCACTATTTGGATTTGAAATGAAGCAAACATTCTTCTTTATCATCGTACCAATTGTGAGTGGTGGTATCGGGGAAGGGATTTTACCATTGTCGCTAGCTTATAGTGATATTTTAAATGAATCATCAGCAACGTTTGTATCACAGCTTATTCCAGCGGCTATTATTGGAAACATGTTCGCAATCGTGAGTGCAGGGTATATGAAGCGTTTAGGTGAGAAGAAACCGGAGCTTAGTGGTAACGGTGTATTAGTGAAAACAGACAATCAAGCAGAGTTATTAAAAGAACAAAATACAGAGAAGCCAATTGACTTCTCATTAATGGGAGCAGGTTTATTAATTGCATGTACGTTCTTCATCTTCGGAGGATTTGCTTCTAAGTTCATCGGTATTCCTGGGGCAATCATTATGATTTTCTCAGCAGCACTTGTGAAATACTTTAAATTAATGCCAGCAAAAATGGAGCAAGGAGCATTCCATTTATATAAATTTATTTCAAAGAATTTAACTTGGCCGTTAATGGTTGGATTAGGATTGCTATATATCCCGCTAAAAGATGTAGCAGCAGTTCTTTCGGTCGGATATGTTGTTGTGTGCGCATCAGTTGTTCTTACAATGGTAGCATCAGGTTTTCTTGTAGGGAAAGTGATGAAAATGTATCCAGTTGAATCAGCAATTGTAACGGGATGTCATAGTGGTTTAGGTGGAACTGGAGATGTTGCTATTTTATCGGCTTCAAATCGTATGGAATTAATGCCGTTTGCGCAAATTTCAACACGTTTAGGCGGGGCAGCAATGGTTGTAACAGCGACAATTTTATTGAAAATGTTTTCATGATCAAACAAGCTAGCTATATTCATATAGCTAGCTTGTCAAATTAAGGGGAGATTATAAGTATGTTAGAAAATCAAATTAATGAAAGATCATTGTTATTGCATAAAGAATTAGTAGGGAAAATTGAAATTACAAGTAAAGTAGAAGTAAATTCAGCGGATGATTTAAGCCTGACATATACACCAGGTGTAGCGGAATCTTGCAAAGCAATTGCAGCAGATGAAGAAACAGTGTATGACTATACAGCACGCGGTAATATGGTGGCAGTTGTCTCAGATGGAACAGCGGTACTTGGCTTAGGGAATATTGGACCGAAAGCAGCTATGCCTGTTATGGAAGGGAAGAGTATTTTATTTAAGAAATTTGCGAATGTAGATGCTTTCCCGTTATGTTTAGGTACGACTGATGTGGATGAAATCGTTACCCTTGTGAAGAATTTAGAGCCTACGTTTGCAGGAATTAACTTAGAAGATATTGCAGCACCACGTTGTTTTGAAATTGAAAAGCGATTAAAAGCAGAAACAAATATTCCTATATTCCATGATGATCAACATGGAACAGCTATTGTCGTATTAGCAGCTGTTATTAATGCATTAAAAGTTGTTAGCAAACAAATGGATAATGTGAAAATTGTTATTAACGGTGCGGGTTCGGCAGGAATTGCAATTGGAAATTTATTATTAAAGGCTGGTGCAAAGCACATTACGTTAGTTAGCTTAGAAGGTATTGTTTGTGAAGGTGAATCATGGATGAACGAAGCGCAAATTGAAGTTTCAAAAAAGACAAATCGAGAATATGTGCGTGGAACGTTAAAAGAAGCAATTCATCAAGCGGATATTTTTATTGGCGTATCTGCTCCTAACGTATTAACGAAAGAACTTGTACAAACGATGAATGAGAAAGCAATTGTGTTTGCTATGGCGAATCCAATTCCAGAAATCTTCCCTGAGGATGCATTAGAGGCTGGGGCAGCTGTAGTAGGAACCGGGCGCTCGGATTATGCGAATCAAGTAAATAATGTATTGGCGTTCCCAGGGATATTCCGCGGTGCGTTAGATGTGCGCGCGACTGATATTACAGAAGAGATGAAATTAGCGGCAGCATATGGGATCGCTAACATCATTACGGACGAAGAACGTAATGCGAATTATGTAATCCCGAATCCGTTAGATAAAAGAGTTGTTCCAAGTGTTGCAGAAGCTGTAGCGAAAGCAGCCATTGATTCAGGTGTGGCACAAATTATGAAAATACCAAGTTATTAATAGCGAAAAGCAGTGCCTAAAAAGGCACTGCTTTTTTGAGATAAGAAATCAAAATAATGAAGAAGTGTAAAATTATTTATTTGTGTTTCTTTACTATTTATTTAATTCCATTGCAACTTGTTTACCATTTACTAAAACCTCAGTTACTGCTACGATCACTTCTATCATTTTTTTCATCTCTCATCTCTCCTTGTGTCATTTCTTACTTTAAGTATAAGAGAAGAGAGATACTTACACTATCGAAGTATATGACGTAGAAATTACATTGTTGTAAGAAAGTGTTTTAGTTTTGTCACTTTACTCAGCAGTAATTACAAACTGATCATAATATTTTTCATTTACATATATGTTTAATACCCATAATCCAGATGAAGGTAGTGACATAGTGAGAGGGAGTTCGTTTGTAGTGGAATCAATTGTATTTGAAGTAGTCCAAGTTGGTTTGGAAGTTTCTTGTTGAAAGAGTACGGGTGTTGGAGTTACTGATCCTTGCTTTAGTGCAATAATAGATAGTTTTCCAGTTGGCATTTCAGGATCTAAAAAGTACCACATTATTTCATTTTTTTCGTTTGCGATAATGGGGCTATCAGCCATTGCGATTTTTTCTTCGATACCTTTTAAAGGTGTTTTTTCTTGTATGAAGGAGGGTGTTTCTTCCCAATTTACATCTTTTAAAACGCTAAGATGAAAGAAGGAAGGTGCATTAACTTGGGTGGATGACGTGGCGATAGCTTCTTTTTTAGGTGCTTCTGAATCAGGCTGCGCTTGTGTGCATCCAGCGATGAGAAAGGAGAAAAGTAGCATAGTTCCAATTTTTTTCATGGTGTCACACTCCTAATTTTTATTGTTAGTGTAATTGTATTTGCTAGAAAGCGGGACAATTCCTTTAAAACGTCAAAAGAGGTCGTAAGTTTTGTACGACCTCTTTTGACATTTTTTATATTTGTTCAGTTGTAAAGGTAGGTTCATTCTCTTTTTGCGGCATCGTTAAGAAAATAACAGAAAGAACGATACATACGCCGCCTAATAATTGATATGCTCCAAAGGATTCATTCAGCCAAGCGATTGAAATGATGGCAGCTACAAGTGGTTCAATGCTAGATAAAATGCTCGTTTCTGTTGCTGCTAAATATTTCAGACTACCGATATAAAGGAGGAAAGAAAGAGTGCCACTTATGATGATAAGAATAAGCATAGAAAAAGTTTTTGGTGTAAAAGTTTGTGAAAGCTGATCCCATTCAAACGAGCGATTACAAATAAGGAGGGCAATGCCGCCAATTAACATCCCCCAGCCAATTACTACAGTTGTTCCGCATTCTTTAATAAGAGAAGCTGGATGAAGGGTATAAAATGCAAATCCAATTGCTGTTAATAGACCGAAAATAATGGCTTCTTTCGATAAAACAATATTTTCAATTGAACCGTTTGTAATAATAAAGTACGTTCCCGTTAGGGCAGTTATAATTGCGAGTAGTTGCATAGAAGCAGGGAATTTTCTTTGTCCAAATGCGACATAAATGGTAATAAGAACAGGACCTAGAAATTGAAATAATGTCGCTGTGACCGCATTACTAATATGAACTGTTTCGATAAAGGCATATTGTGCACCGAGCATACCGAGAATAGAGAAAATAATAAGTTGTATAGCATATCTCGGATGTTTCCAAATTTGAAATATGTTTTGTTTCTTTATAAGTAAGAAAGATAAAATAAATATTCCCGCAAGCAACAAGCGAATTGTTAAAAAATCAATTGATGATACGTTAGTATGTTGAAATAGCCACTGAATCATCGGGCCAGATAATCCCCATAAGGTAGCTCCTGTAATAATCATAATGAGTCCAATCCGTCTATTGTTGTTCATGATCATGCATCCCCTCTCGAGTATTTGATTTTTTATGTGTGACATGATACAAGGAATTATATATAACTTCTGGTACTGTAAAAAGTATCAGATTTTAGTTTTATTAAGGGGTCAGATATTATGTTAGAATTAACGCCTAATTTAAATACGAAAAGTAAAATAGCATTGTATGTGCAATTGTATGAGTATATAAAAAAAGAGATTAAAGATGGAACGATTCCGGCTTTTACAAAATTACCTGCTAAAAGAAAGCTGGCGAGCTATTTACAAGTGAGTAAGAATACAGTAGAAGCAGCTTACGAGCAATTACTTGCAGAAGGTTATATTGAATCGGCATCGAGAAAAGGTTATTTTGTATGTAAAATTGAACAAATGATTTATGTAGAAGGAAGCGAAGCGAAAGTAGAAGAAGTACCGTTTCGGGAGGAGAACTATAAATTTGATTTCACCCAAACAGGAGTTGATACGAATACTTTTCCGTTCACTATGTACCGTAAGCTTATAAATGATGTATGGCAGCCGCATAATAATGAGTTGCTTTTTCTTGGACACCCTCAAGGGGAATTGAGCTTAAGGGAGGAAATTGCGAGCTATTTGTATGAATCTAGAGGTGTGCGTTGTTCAGCTAGTCAAATTGTATTAGGGGCAGGAACACAAATATTAGTGAAGTTACTTTTTCAGTTGTTGAAGGAAAGTAACTATGCGGTTGAAAACCCAGGTTATCATAGGAAAATGGTCGTTTTTGAACAGAAAGAAAAGAAGGTTCAAATGTTGTCTTTAGATAGGGACGGAATTTGTATGGCAGATTTAGAAAATAGCGATGCAAATGTTGTATTTGTTACACCTTCTCATCAATTCCCATATGGAATGATTATGCCTATTACGAGAAGGACGCAGCTTTTACAATGGGCGAAGAAAGAAGAAGGCAGGTATATTATTGAAGATGATTACGATAGTGAATTTCGTTATTCAGGAAAGCCAATTCCGGCACTACAAGGGTTAGATACAGATGGGAAAGTTATTTATATGGGGACGCTATCAAAAGCGTTGTTACCCTCATTACGGATGAGTTATATCGTATTACCGAAGAATGTAATTGAAAAGTATCAAAAGGAATATTTATTTTATACGCAAAGTGTTTCAAGAATGGACCAAGAAGTGATAAGAAGGTTTTTCAATGAAGGCTATTGGGAAAAACATATTCATAAAATGCGTGTTGTTTACCGAAAAAAGAGGGATCGACTTGTTTTTGAAATAGAGAAGTATTTCTCTAATCGTGTTGAAGTGATAGGAGAAGATTCTGGATTACACATTTTATTACAAGTGCATAATGGAATGCGAGAAGAAGAACTAATTCAAGAAGCTGCGAAATATTGTATTAAAATATATCCTGTTTCTACGTACTATAAAGACGGTACTGCGCCTGAAAATGTAGTTTTACTTGGGTTTGCGATTTTATCAGAAGAAGAAATTGCGAAAGCGATTCAATTATTACATAAGGCATGGTATACAAGAAAGTAAAAAAACATCCTCCAAGCATGAGGATGTTTTTTATTATTTATTTTCATCTAAGAATAAGACCATATGCTCTTCGTCCCAATATTGTCCGTTATATTTTAATGAACGTTCTTGCACACCGAATGTTTTAAATCCTAATGATTCATAAAGTTTCTTCGCACCATCGTTGCCAACAACAACATCAAGCATAACTTGTTCTACTTCTAAAGATTTAGCAAGTTCAAGACATTCTTTAATAAGTGCTTTTCCTGCTCCAAGTCCGCGTGCTTTTGGAGACACATATACAGAACCGATTTTAGCTTTATGCTCTTGTTTTACATATGGTTTCGTTTCCAGCGTTGCAACTCCGATTAATTGTCCATCTTTAAATGCACCTAGCGTATAGTTTTCATCTTGTGCTAATTTTTGTGCTTTATATTCAATCGCACACTCTTTATTAATAATATCTTCATAAGAAGAGCTGAAAGCTTCAGGGTTTTGCTTTAATCCTTCTACACGAAGTTCTAAGTAAATTTCTGCTTCGTCTTTTGTTAATACATGGATATCCAATTATATCACCCTCCAAATCTTTGCAAATGTAACTTTATTTTATATTGAAATAAGAATAATTTCAAAAGGTTAGCTTATATGAGCTGATTTTATGAACAAAATAACACCAGTAGTGTTTACTACTACTGGTGTTTTCACACGCATCTTATTCAAATGGTAGCTTGATTCTAAAGTTTGTCCCTACTCCTAATTGGCTTGTTACTAGAATGGAACCGTTATGCAATTCTACAATTTCTTTTGCAACAGCTAGCCCGATACCTTTTCCTCCAGTAGCTCTCGTTCTGGATTTATCAACGCGATAAAAACGATCAAAAATATGCGGGATATCCTCTTCAGGAATACCTTCTCCTTCATCGTCTACACTTATTGTAAAAGAATCTGTTTCCGTGAGTACACGTATCGTAATAGATGTGTTTTCTGGTGAATGTTGATAAGCATTGTGTAATAAATTTAACATAACTTGTTCCATACGTCTTTCGTCTATGTAAACTTCTAAATCATCTTTGCAATATACATGGAGTTGCATTTGTTTGTTAGTTAATGTTGTTTTTGTTTTTTCAACCATTCGTTCTAAAAATGGTTGAAGGATCACTTTTTGTTTTTTTATAACAAACTGATGTTGTTCTAATTGCACCAGCATAAATAAATCTTGGACGAGATCAGTTACACTATCTGTTTCATCCTCAATGATCTGTAAGTATTCTTCACGCTCTTCTTTCGTTAAAGAATCCCTCTTTGCTACCTTCGCATAACCTTTCATATAGGTCAATGGAGTTAATAGTTCATGGGCAACACTAGCGAGAAATTCATTTCTTTCTTTTTTCATATAAGTCAGTTCACTGGATAAATCTTCGATCGTTTTTGCTAAGCTGCCAAGCTCATCATTCCGTTTAATACCTAATTGAATTGGTGTATTTAATTTTGACATTTTTTCTGTTGCCCTCTTCATTTTTATAAGTGGTTCTGTAATAACACGAGAAAAAACAAAGACAGAAATAGTCGTTAAAATAATTGTCACAACACTAATGATAAGAAATTGATTCATGAGTTTAAGTAACATATTTTCTAAGAAAGATGTTTTTAATAACATATATAACTTTCCTTGAAACTCTTCTGTGTTAAGTGGGCTTACCGTTGTGATGAATTTTGATTTTTTCCAGTTCTTTTCGACGATTAATCCGCCTTTTGGGATAGGTTCTGTTTTACAAGTAAGTTGTTTCTGCATTGCCTTTGTTACGGGTTCTGAAGTGGAAATAATTTTGCCATTATTGTCTGTTAGTATGATAGCTATATCAGAGTTAGCAATTAATTCTGATTCTACTAAGTGTGCAGCTGCATCCGCGATATCGAAATCTGGATACATAGGACGGTTAGGGTTTTTATTGTATTCAGCGCGTTCGGGGTGTTGCTTTTCTTTAGCAATTGCATTCCACTTTGTGCGGCTTGTAATTTTTTTACTATAGCGATTACCTTTTTCTAAAAGAGCAAGTGTTTCTTCCTCAATCCGCATTGTTGAAATGCTTTTGTAAAAAGATACAAAAGCAATTGTTTCAATACATAAAGCTAATATTAAAAAGTATGTCCCAATTTTAAGTGAAAGTTTACTCATTTTCTCACCATACCTTATTTCATATAAAGGGTCAGTGGTATACTATTGTCCACTGACCGAAGTAATTATTCACTTTTCCATTTATATCCGACTTTATAAACTGTTTCTAAGTAATTTTCAACTGGAAATCCTTTTTTGCGTAATTTATCACGGATATTGCGAATATGTGAATCGATTGTTCTATATTCAATGTCTGTTTCATAACCCCAAATTTTTTCAATCAAATCATCTCGGCTATAAGCACGGTTTGTATTTAGTAAAAATAGTCCAAGTAACGAAAATTCGATAGGAGTTAGTGAGATTTTTTCATCATATACTGTGACAGTATGTTTCGTTTTATCCCACTCGATACCATTGAAGCTAACAAATCCATCTTTTTTTGTACGGCGTAATATAGCCTCAATTCGTGCAACTAATACATGCTCATCAAAGGGTTTTGTAATATAGTCATCCGCACCCATAGTGAGGCCTTTCACCATATCGTAGTTTTGATTACGAGCTGTTAGCATAATGATAGGAACTTTGGAAATTTGACGGATTTGATAGCAAGTATCCCATCCATCCATATTCGGCATCATAACATCTAACAAAATAATATCGAAGTCTTTTTGTTCTATTAACTTTAGTGCTTCAAGGCCAGAGGTAGCTTTCATACAAAAATAGCCACGAGGACTTAAGAACAGATCTAATAATCGTAACATGCGTTCTTCATCGTCTACTAATAAAATTTTTACCATAATCTTGTGCACCCCAAACTGTTCATTCTACTTTGTATAGTTTACATGAAAATAATAAAAAACTCTTTTTATGTGATTGAGTGGAAGAGTTATTTTTTACGCTCAGAGTAATTGACATAAAAAATGCACTAGTTTTGCACAACTATTTTTTATAATAGAAAACGTAGCGACACAAAATACCCTATGTTGCGACATAACGTCATGTCATTTTATTTATAAAATGACAATTCCATTCTATTGTGTATGTGAGATAGAGAGGGTTTTCGTATTCACCTCGCATCGGATAAGAAAAATTTCCTATCTCACACTTTTTTTAAAAGGAGATCATACACATGAATCCAAAAGAAGAAATTTCAAAAAAAGAAAAGCAAGATCGTAATACGGTTGTCATGTGCATTGCCGTATCTATGGTTATTATTATAAGTTGTGTAAATAAAATTTTGGGGATTTTATAATATAAAAAAGCTTATTGCTTCTTAAGAAGCAATAAGCTTTTTTCATTATTAGGGGAATAGTTCTATATTATAAACCAAGGTAAAATTGCTAACCCAGAAGTTACAATTGCTGTAGTAAATATTAAAAGCATAGCTCGTTTGTTTTGTTTCATGTCACATTCTCCTTTGTATATCAATTGAATGCTATACGTTCATTTCATAATTGATGCCTTACTAATTAAAGTTTCACTTTACCCCGCATTAATGGGCGGTAAGACTTCCATCTAAAGATTTAGTGGATGCGAAGAAGTTAGATGAAAGATCAACTGCCCATAAATGCCCGATTGGTTCAACTAATACTCAGTGGAGGTAAAGCTTTCCACTGAGTAAAGTTTCACTTTATACTTTTAGTATAATGAATGGAAAGGTTTGGTACGATCGATAAAGGTGACATGAAGATTACATTGTTGTAATGAAAAAAGCACCTT
Organism: Bacillus sp. CH140a_4T; assembly: GCF_008923725.1. Lineage (GTDB taxonomy): Bacteria > Bacillota > Bacilli > Bacillales > Bacillaceae_G > Bacillus_A. Next base: position 151,789 of record NZ_WBPF01000019.1, on the reverse strand, counting down.
TCTTAATCAAAAGGTGCTTTTAACTATATTGAAGTATTAATCATTTAAGAATAGAACCATATGTTCCTCGTCCCAATATTGACCGTTATGTTTTAATGAACGTTCTTGTACGCCGTAAGTTTGGAAACCTAATGACTCATATAATTTTTTTGCCGCATCGTTACCAACTACAACATCGAGCATAAGTTGTTCGACATGTAATTTATCGGCATTTTCAATAATTGCTTTAATTAGAGCTCGTCCTGCGCCAAGGCCACGCGCTTTTGGGGAAACAAAAACGGAACCGATTTTTGCTTTATGTTCTTGTTTAATGAAAGGCTTTGTTTCTAAAGTAGAAATGCCGATTAAATCGTTATCTTTGAAGACCCCTAGAGTATACTTATCCGGATTGCTTAATCGTTTTGCCATAGCAGCTACAGGATCCTCATGTTTAAGAACATCTTCATAAGAAGAGCTAAAAGCTTCTGGGTTCTTCGTTAAACCTTCCATACAAACTTTTAAATATATTTCTGCGTCCTCTGTCGTTAATAAGCGAATTTCCATAGTTATAACCTCCTTGGTCGATTTCAAATAAAATAAATCCATTACTTCTATAAGATTGTGTATGCGTTTTGTTAGCAGTCTCTTTTAATTTGTAAAAGAATGAAAAGATATATGCTACAATGTTTTATTTTTAATATGTAATGAAATTATATATTAACTTCATTAACTATTCAAGTCTTTAATATATTACATTTTTATAACTAAAATAACTCCTCAACCGAGAAGTTATTTTAGTTATTCGATTGATAACCATCAATTCGATGTGGATGTGTGTAAATATTGCAAGATTCATTTCTAATAAATCCTACGACTGTAATGCCTAAATCATGAGCGAGTTGTAATGCTAATTGTGTTGGAGCGGATTTAGATAGAACCATTTCACATCCGATTTTTGAAACTTTTAGTAAAATTTCTGATGAAATCCGTCCGCTAAATGCGATTATTTTTCCTTTAACAGATATATCGTTACGTAAACAATGACCGTATATTTTATCTAATGCATTATGTCTTCCGATATCCATTCTTGATAGAAGGATATTGTTTCGATCGCATAGAGCGGTATTGTGAACACCGCCGGTTTGACGAAAGGTAGTGGAAGATTGTTGTAAAGTATTCATTAAGTAAAAGCACTCTTCAGGAGTAATTTTTACATGTATATCATGTAAATCTTTTGCTTTTGCTGCGTCGTTTACGAAAATAAAACCTTGTCTACCTTTTCCGCAGCAAGAAGTGATGTATCGTTTATTATATAAAGTTTGATAGAGTGGATTTACTTTTGATGATGTTACATGGACAATTCCGTTATCTTTTTGCACCCATAGTTCTTCAACATCTTTATAAGAAGCAATAATTCCTTCAGAAATTAAAAAACCAATTACCATATCCTCAATATAATTTGATGTGCATACGACTGTTACATATTCTTCACCATTTAATTTAATAGTAATAGGAGTTTCTGTAACAATCTCATCCAGTTGTTTTGAAAATGTACCAGATTGATAGCGTACAATTGTAGAAGTTTCTTGCGTAGGCCCCATATTAAATTCCCCTTTTATATGTATTTCTCTCCCATATTTATCATAAAACAATGGAAAAATAAAAACACCTATTAGCAAGAAGATCTCAGATTATTTTGGTTATTATTGTATATGTACGATATAATAGAACTGTAGAATAGTGATATTTTCAAGCTTTCGTAGTTATACCTTATAACATCTAGAATCGACTTCATAAGAAAGTATTTCAGCAGAGCGTTTCAAAAATATGTACAGTAATACGATTTTGAAAACGGATTCATGATTGTGTTGTACAGTTGGTTGTAAGGAGAGGGGAAACTATGGCAGAACAGACAGTCCGTGTAACCGTGGATGGTAAAGAATTTTCCACATCGGGTGAAAAGACGATACTACAATTATTTAACGAGAGTAATTTGGAACATCCTCAAATTTGTCATGTACCAGAAGTAGATCCAATTCAAACTTGTGATACGTGTATTGTAGAAGTAAATGGGAAGTTATTACGTGCTTGTTCAACGAAATTAGAGAGCGGTATGCATATCGAAAGACAGTCCCAGCGTGCGAAAGAGGCACAGACTGAGGCAATGGATCGAATATTAGAGAATCATTTATTGTATTGTACCGTTTGTGATAACAATAATGGTAACTGTAAAGTCCATAACACGGTACATATGATGGAAATTGAAGAACAGAAATATCCGTATGAGCCGAAAGTAAGTGCTTGTGAAGTGGATATGTCACATCCGTTTTATCGGTATGATCCAAATCAATGTATTGCTTGTGGACAGTGTGTAGAAGTATGTCAAAACTTACAGGTTAATGAAACTATATCGATAGACTGGAACTTAGATCGTCCACGTGTTATATGGGATCATGGTGTAAGCATAAATGACTCATCTTGTGTAAGTTGTGGGCAGTGTGTAACAGTATGTCCATGTAATGCGTTAATGGAAAAAACAATGCTAGGTGAAGCTGGGTTTATGACTGGATTGAAACCAGATGTGTTAGATCCAATGATTGATTTTGTAAAGGATGTAGAGCCTGGATATAGTAGTATTTTAGCGGTTTCAGAAGTAGAGGCTGCGATGCGTAAGACGAAAGTTAATAAAACAAAAACAGTTTGTACATTTTGTGGTGTCGGTTGTTCCTTCGAAGTATGGACGAAAGATCGCCATATATTAAAAGTGCAACCTGTTTCAGATGCACCGGTTAATGGTATTTCCACATGTGTAAAAGGTAAATTTGGATGGGACTTTGTAAATAGTGAAGATCGCATTACGAAGCCATTAATTCGCCAAGGAGATATGTTTGTTGAAGCTTCATGGGAAGAAGCGTTAGAAGTTGTTGCTTCTAACATGCAGCATATTAAATCTGAATATGGCAGTGATGCATTTGGGTTCATTTCTTCATCGAAAGTAACGAATGAAGAAAATTACCTTATGCAAAAACTAGCCCGACAAATATATGGAACGAATAATGTGGACAACTGTTCTCGTTATTGTCAATCTCCAGCGACAGACGGTTTATTTAAAACTGTCGGTATGGGCGGGGATGCTGGAACAGTGAAAGATATAGCTGAAGCAGGCCTTGTTATTATCGTTGGTGCGAATCCAACAGAAGGACACCCTGTACTTGCGACGAGAGTAAAACGTGCTCATAAATTACACGAGCAAAAACTGATTGTAGCAGACCTTCGTAAACATGAAATGGCAGAGCGTGCGGATTTATTTATTCATCCGCGCCAAGGTACGGATTACGTATGGCTTGCTGGTATTACGAAATATATTATTGATCAAGATTGGCACGATAAAAAGTTTTTAGCTGAAAATGTGAAGAACTTTGATGAATATAGCAAAATGTTAGAAAAGTATACGCTCGATTATACAGAAGAAATTACGGGGATTTCTAAAGCTCAGTTAAAAGAAATGGCCCGTATGGTATATGAAGCAGATGGTACTTGTATACTTTGGGGAATGGGTGTAACGCAAAATACAGGAGGAAGTACGACATCAGCAGCAATTTCAAATTTACTACTTGTTACGGGTAACTATCGTCGTCCTGGTGCAGGTGCATACCCATTACGAGGACATAATAACGTACAAGGTGCTTGTGATATGGCAACATTACCAAACTGGCTCCCTGGTTATCAAGCAGTATCAGATGATACGCTTCGTGCGAAATTTGAAAAAGCGTACGGTACAACTATTCCGAAAGCACCAGGATTGAATAATATTGCAATGTTACTGGCAGCGGAAGAAGGAAAACTACGTGGTATGTATGTCATGGGTGAAGAAATGGCTTTAGTCGATTCCAATGCGAACCATGTACAACATATTTTATCGAATCTAGACTTCCTTGTTGTTCAAGATATGTTCTTATCAAAAACAGCTCGTTTTGCCGATGTTATTTTACCAGCGGCACCAAGCTTAGAAAAAGAAGGAACATTTACGAATACAGAGCGCCGTATTCAAAGATTATATGAAGTATTGAAACCCCTCGGTGATTCAAAACCAGACTGGTGGATTTTACAAAAAGTTGCTCGGGCACTGGGCGGGGATTGGAATTATGAAAGTCCAAGTGAGATCATGGACGAAATCGCATCACTTGCACCGTTATACTCTCAAGCGACGTACGACCGTCTAGAAGGTTGGAATAGTTTATGTTGGGGTAGTCATGATGGTAGCGATACACCGCTATTATATGTAGATGGATTTAACTTCCCAGATAAACTCGCTCGCTTATCATTAGATGAATGGGTGCCACCAGTTGTAGCGCCAGATGAGTATGATTTACTTTTAAATAATGGACGCATGCTAGAGCATTTCCATGAAGGAAATATGACGAATAAGTCGGCTGGTATTTTATCTAAAGTATCTGAAGTATTCGTTGAAATTTCACCTGAACTTGCCATAGAGCGCAATGTGAAAGATGGTGGCCTTGTGGAATTAGCATCACCATTTGGAAAAATTAAAGTACAGGCGCTGATTACTGATCGTGTAACGGGGAAAGAGCTATATTTACCAATGCATGCAACAGTAAATGAAGAGGCGATCAATATTTTAACCGGGACGGCAACAGACCTGTATACGTGTACACCAGCATATAAACAAACGATGGTGAAAATGCGTGTATTACGTGAAAAAGGAAATCGTCCGTTACCATCTTCAAACCCGCGAGATAAAAAGCGTAATCCGCAAAATGGTGTTGAAATCGAGCAAAAGTGGCAAAGAAAACAATACGTATCACTTGTGGACTAGGGGGCGGAGATCGTGGCAAAAGAAATTACATTAATTAAAAAGAACGTTGTAACAGAGGAAGAACAGAAACAGCAAGTAGCGGATGAACTGTTTGCTGAATTAGCAAATAATCGTGAAGCAGTCGAGGAAACGATGCAGTTACTAGCACAATTACAAAAAGCGGGTATTTTAGATGCTGCGATTAGTTTACTTGCGGCGAAAGAAGATGTTTCGAAAATCGCTGTGGAGCAATTAAATCGTGAGCCAGTGAAAAATGCATTAAACAATATGATGGGGGCAGGAGAAGCACTATCTTCAGTTGACCCAGAAGTAACAAAGCAAATTACGTCAAGTTTAGTTACAGGGTTGCAATTTGCGACAGACGAATTAAATAGTGGTAAAAAAACAAAGGTAATGGATTTCTTTAAAGTACTAAAAGATCCGGATATCAATAGAGCCATTACATTCGGGTTTAGTTTCTTAAAAGCATTTGGACAAGGGCTAGAGAAAAAATAGAGTAGATGAAAAAGTGATGGGAAGTAGCCATCACTTTTTTCGTTATATGTATAAGAGTGTTCATGTTAGGCGGAATATATTATTATTAAAAAGATGGATTGGAAATGGAAATATGGAATCCATCTCAAATATCGTTTTAGAATGTGGAGGAATATATGCAACACCGTAAAAGACTATCTATACCAGGAGTAATGAGACATTCCTTTCAAACAGTTAGATTTGCTTTTTGGAATGTATTAACCTTTCAACTTGCTTATAAATTATTAGCAGCGATTGTGTTTATCCCACTTTTCGGTATTATTTTCAATAAGTTGTTGTACTTTGGTGGGTATGCAAATGCAACAAATGATGAGTTATTAGCATTTTTGAAAACACCATACGGGATTTTGGCGATTGTAGTTTTATCTATATTGGCATTGTTTCTTATCTTTACAGAGTTTGCAGTACTTATTATCATTTCGTACTTCGCTCATAAAAGACAAAAGGTGAGATTACGTCCAATTTTGTATAAAACAGTAACGTATTTACCTTCCCTGTTTACATATTGCTTACCCGGATTTGTTTTGTATGCAGTTGTCCTATTGCCACTATTAAGTATGGGGTATAAATCTGCATTGATTCCTGAAATTCAAATTCCTAATTTTATTACAGGTGAACTATTTAAGACAACAATGGGGCAAGTTGGATATTATACTTTCTTTGCTGTAGTTGCCTATTTGAATCTTCGTTGGATTTTTGTTTTACCTATTATTGTTTTAGAGGAAAAGCCGTTCCGCATGGCAGCACGAAAAAGTGCGGACTTAGTAAAAGAAAGCTTCTTTAAAGTATTGTTCTTTTTAGTAGGTTTTTTCATATCTGTAGGAATCGTTTTTCTTTTATGTGTAGGAATTTATTTACTTTGTCTGTGGGGAGTATATGAATTTACTAACCCAGAAGGGACATTTGCACTACTAGCAGAGTCAACCATTTCAGTCTTCTTAACGAGTACATTGTATTTATTTAGCTTTATTATGACGCCGTTTTACATTATGGCGTTAACAAGATTGTATTTACAAAAGGTTCCGGTCGAAGATGTTTTATTAGAAGAAGGATTAGATTATTCAAAAACGAGGGCAGATAAATGCTTCTTCCAAAAACACCGCTGGAAATTTATTGGTGTATATATTGTAGGGATTATTACTGCGGGCATGGTTGTTGCCTTCATTGTGACCTTTATTACAAACACATATAAAGAACCGATTATTATGGCGCATCGTGGTTATATTTCAAAAGGTGTAGAGAATACAAAAGAAGCTGTGCAAGGTGCTATTGATGCAAAAGCAGACTACGCTGAAATTGATGTACTACAAACAAAAGACGGTGAACTAGCAGTTATACATGATTTGAAGTTAAAACGTCTTGCTAATGCCAATGTGCATGTGTCAGATTTAACGATGGATGAGTTAAGGCAGCTTACTCTTAGTCAAGACGGACTTTCAGGACAAATAAGTACGCTTGATGAAATCATTAAGCTGTCAAAGGACAAAATTAAACTCAACATTGAAGTGAAACTTCATGGTGGCGAAAAAGATTTCGTAAACAAAGTATTAAAAACGATTAAAGATAATGAATTTGAGAAGCAATGTGTCATTCAAACGTTACACTATCCACTTATAAAAGAGTTTAAGCGTGCAAATCCAAATATAAAAGTAGGATATATATTGTATGCAAGTAGGGCGAATTTAAAATATGTACAAGCTGATTTTTATGTAGCAGAAGAATATATGTTAAATAAAAAATTAGTAAAAGAAGCAAGGAAATTAAACAAACCAATTTACGTATGGACAGTAAATGATATGGAAAGTTTAAAGGGATATTATAAGTTAAACGTAGATGGTATCATTACCGATTACCCTGAAGATGCACGTGAAACAATTAAGATGTTAAAAGAGCAAGAAGCGGAAGAAAGTGATCTGTTTGATAAAATTACGGAAACAACAGATGATTTATTTTCTAAGTTATTTATCAGTTACCCAGCTGCTGGCTAAATGCCCGCAGCTGTTTTTTTACGAAAAGAATATATTCCTAAAGCATTGTGCAAATTAATAACTGTATATGTATACGGCATCAATGGTGTTTTTTACATTGTTACATTATTGTCGAATAATAAATGATTGAGGCTTATTTTTCAGGAGTATAATAAAAATAGAGTGATAGATAATCAAATGTAACGAAGAGATTAATAGAATCAATGTTCCATATATTTACACTATTCTAAATATATAAACTTTTAAAAAATGATATGTTAGCGTTTTCATAACTTTTAAGTTATGCTAGAATAAGGACATAAGTTATTAATTATTACAAAAAGAAAAAAGACTTTCTTTTTTCTGTTAATTATAAGGGGGCATTTCATTATGCATATTGGGGTACCAGCAGAAATTAAAAACAACGAAAACCGTGTAGCAATGACACCAGCAGGTGTTGTACATTTAATTCGTAACAATCACGAAGTATTCATTCAAAAGGGTGCAGGTTTAGGATCTGGTTTCACAGATGCTCAGTATGTTGAAGCGGGAGCAAAAATTGTTGACACAGCTGAAGAAGCTTGGAACATGGAAATGGTTATGAAAGTTAAGGAACCAATTGAAAGCGAATACAAACACTTCAGCGAAGGTTTAATCTTATTCACATACTTACACTTAGCTCCAGAGCCAGAATTAACAAAAGCGTTAATCGAGAAGAAAGTTGTTGCGATTGCATACGAAACAGTGCAATTAGAAAACCGTTCTCTACCATTACTTGCACCTATGAGTGAAGTAGCTGGTCGTATGGCTGCACAAATTGGTGCACAATTCCTTGAGAAAAACAAAGGCGGTAAAGGTATCTTACTTGCAGGTGTTCCAGGGGTTAAACGTGGTAAAGTAACAATCATCGGTGGTGGACAAGCTGGTACAAATGCTGCTAAAATTGCAGTTGGACTAGGTGCGGATGTAACAATCATCGACTTAAGTGCAGAACGTCTTCGTCAATTAGATGACATTTTCGGAAACCAAGTAAAAACTTTAATGTCTAATCCTTACAATATTGCAGAAGCTGTAAAAGAGTCTGATCTTGTAATCGGTGCAGTATTAATCCCAGGTGCAAAAGCACCAAAACTTGTAACAGAAGAAATGATTCAATCAATGGAACCAGGTTCTGTTGTTGTAGATATCGCGATTGACCAAGGTGGTATTTTCGAAACAACTGACCGTATTACAACTCATGATAACCCAACTTACGAAAAACACGGCGTTGTTCATTATGCAGTTGCTAACATGCCAGGTGCGGTTCCACGTACATCAACTCTTGCATTAACAAACGTAACAGTACCATATGCAGTACAAATTGCGAACAAAGGCTACAAAGAAGCTTGCCTAGGCAACACTGCATTATTAAAAGGTATTAACACATTGGATGGCTATGTAACATTCGAAGCAGTTGCAGAAGCTCACGGTGTAGAGTACAAAGGTGCTAAAGAATTATTAGAAGCAGAAACAGTATCTTGCTAATAGAAGCATTATACAAAACAAAATCGAACAATATATAAAACAACATGATAAGAGCTAAGAGATAATACCTCTTAGCTCTTCTTGGCAAAAGGGGGCATACATCGTGGCCAACCTATTTAAAAAGAAATCCGTTACGCAACTGTTAGGGGAAAGTAAAAGTAAAACTTTAACGAAAACGCTAGGGGCATTCGACCTAACAATGCTAGGGATTGGTGCGATAATCGGTACAGGAGTTCTAGTATTAACAGGATTAGTAGCAGCAAGAGATGCTGGTCCAGCAGTTATTTTTTCATTCATGATTGCAGCGATTGTTTGTGGATTTGCAGCATTATGTTATGCAGAAGTTGCATCTACACTTCCGGTTTCAGGTAGTGTGTACACATATTCATATGCGACAATTGGTGAGTTTATTGCCCACCTAATGGGATGGACATTACTATCCGTATATGTCGTAACAACTGCCGCAGTAGCTGGTGGATGGACGGGTTATTTTAATAACTTAGTGAGTGGATTAGGACTTGAAATTCCTAAAGCCTTATTAACGATTCCATCGCAAGGTGGTATGGTGAACTTACCCGCAATTATCGTTACGTTGGTGATAACTTGGTTATTATCACGAGGTACAAAAGAAAGTAAGCGTGTGAATAACATAATGGTATTAATTAAAATTGGTATTGTTGTTTTATTCATTGCAGTTGGTGTATTCTACGTGAAACCAGAAAACTGGATACCATTTGCACCATACGGCATAAGTGGAGTTTTCGCCGGAGGAGCAGCAGTATTCTTCGCGTTCTTAGGATTTGATGCATTAGCAACTTCTGCTGAAGAAGTAAAAAATCCGCAACGTGATCTGCCGATTGGTATTATTGCTTCATTAGTCATTTGTACAATCATTTATGTTGTAGTTTGTCTCGTTATGACAGGTATGGTTTCTTATAAAGAATTAGATGTACCAGAAGCTATGGCATATGTGTTAGAAGTTGTAGGACAAGACAAAGTAGCAGGTATAATCGCAATTGGAGCTGTAATTGGTATTATGGCTGTAATTTTTGCTTACATTTATGCAACAACACGTGTATTCTTCGCGATGAGCCGTGACGGTTTATTACCAAAATCATTTGCAAAAATTAATAAAAAGACAGAAGCACCAACATTTTCAGTTTGGTTAACAGGAATTGGTAGTGCTTTAATTGCTGGATTTATCGATTTAAAAGAATTGTCGAATTTAGCGAATATTGGAGCGTTATTAACATTTGCCATGGTGGGTGTAACTGTTATCATTCTTCGTAAAACGCATCCGAAATTACAACGTGGATTTATGGTACCACTTGTACCAATCTTACCGATTATTTCAGTTGCATGTTGTCTATTCTTAATGGTAAATTTACCATTAAAAACATGGATATACTTCGGTGTTTGGTTAGCAATGGGAGTAGTTGTATACTTTGTTTATTCGAAAAAACATAGTCATTTAAAAGACGATGGAAGTTCGCAGGATAATTTAGATCAAGCTAATTAAAAGGGATATAAGTATAGTAAGCCTTGTGCGTCTAGGGAGCGCACAAGGCTTTTTTCTTTTGTGCAAAATGTACATCCTTTTTTTGTATGAGAATGTAATGGATGCGGAAAATATTTGTACGCCTTATTAAAGTGTGAACAAAATGTTCGGAAAAATGTATGAGATTTCATTGACACATATGAATGAACGCTCATATAATAAAAGTATAAGACATATGAATAATTGTTCATATGTTCAAATGAAGAGGTGAGCTATAATGGCTGAAAATAAAGTAGAAACACCACAAGAGACATGTTCTCAAACGATAATTCATGAAGAAGTTGTTGATCAAGTAAAACAAACAATTCCAAATGATGAAAGTTTAAGTAAAGTAGCAGAATTATTTAAAGTATTAGGTGATCGTACACGTACGAGAATATTACATGCGTTATTTGAAGCTGAAATGTGTGTTTGTGATTTAGCGTATTTATTAGGGATGACACAATCATCTATTTCACATCAGCTCCGTGTGTTAAAGCAAGCGAAACTTGTAAAGAATCGTAAAGAAGGAAAGGTCGTTTATTATTCGTTAGCTGACCAGCATGTAATTCATATCTTCGAGCAAGCGTTTGAACACGTAAACGAGGAAGAGTAAAAAAGAACGCGAGGAGGGAGAACGATGGCTGAAGCATTAGTGAAAAAGAAACTGATGTTAGAAGGTTTAGATTGTGCGAACTGTGCAATGAAAATCGAAAAAGGTGTTGGAAATATAGAAGGAGTAAATTCTTGCTCTGTAAATTTCGCGACAAAAACAATGATTTTAGAAACAGCTCAAAATAAAGAAGTCGAAGTTGTTACAGAAGCAAAACAACTTGTTACAAAATTAGAACCGCATATTAAAGTGCAAGAAGAACAAAAAAATAAAGTTGCAAAAGAAGTATTTATATTAGAAGGTTTAGATTGCGCGAACTGTGCGATGAAGATTGAAAATAAAGTTAAGGAAATGCCGACTGTTTCAGCAGCAACTGTTGATTTCGTATCAAAGAAATTACGAGTAGAAGTAGCGAATAAAAGAGAATTAGAAGCGACTGTAGCAAATATAACGAATGTTGTTCAAAAGTTAGAACCAGATGTGAAAGTTGTTCGTGAAGAAAAAGGTCGTCATGACCACGGACATAGTCACGACCATGGTGAAGCGAATGTGAAAAAGATGGTAGGACGATTAGTGGTCGGCGGAATTTTGACAGCAATTGCTGCATTAGCTGGCTTACCACAAATGATAACAATTCCGTTATTCGTCCTTGCGTATTTATTAATAGGTGGAGATATCGTTTGGAGAGCGGTAAGAAACATAACTCGCGGCCAAGTGTTCGATGAGAACTTCTTAATGGCAATTGCAACATTAGGAGCTTTTGCGATTCAACAATATTCAGAAGCTGTTGCGGTAATGCTATTCTATCAAGTAGGGGAACTATTCCAAAGTATTGCGGTCAATCGCTCCCGAAAATCAATTACTTCATTAATGGATATCCGTCCTGATTATGCGAATGTGAAGGTTGGAAATGAAACGAAACAAGTATCACCAGAAGATGTACAAATCGGCGATTATATTATCGTGAAGCCTGGTGAGAAAGTACCATTAGACGGAAAAGTAGTTGAAGGAACATCAATGGTAGATACTTCAGCATTGACTGGTGAATCTGTACCACGTGAAGTCGAAGTTGGAAATGATGTATTAAGTGGTTTTGTAAACCAAAATGGTGTATTAACAATTGAAGTTACAAAAGAATTTGGTGAATCAACTGTATCAAAAATTTTAGATTTAGTTCAAAATGCAAGCAGTAAAAAAGCGCCAACAGAAAACTTTATTACGAAGTTCGCGCGTTACTACACTCCAGTTGTAGTTATTACAGCAGCGATCATGGCGTTTATTCCACCACTTATTTTAGAAGGAGCTACATTCTCGGAATGGATTTATAGAGCTTTAGTGTTCTTAGTAATCTCTTGTCCATGTGCGTTAGTTGTATCTATTCCTCTTGGATTCTTTGGAGGAATTGGTGGTGCATCTAAAAGTGGTGTGTTAATAAAAGGAAGTAACTATTTAGAAGCTTTAAATGATGTGAAATATATTGTTTTTGATAAAACAGGAACATTAACAAAAGGTGTCTTCAAAGTTACAAAAATGGAACCAAGCGAAGGTATTACAAATGAAGAATTATTAGAGTATGCAGCATTTGCTGAAGTGTATTCTAATCATCCAATTGCACAATCTATTCGAAAGGCATATGGAAAATCAATTGATGAAAAAATAATCGATGATTATAACGAAATTTCTGGTCACGGTACAGTCGTAAAAGTACAAGGAAAAGAAATTTTTGCAGGTAATGCTAAATTAATGAGAAAAGAAAACATTAGATTTAAGCAACCAGAAACGGTAGGTACATTAGTTCACGTTGCTGTAGATGGGGAATATGCAGGTTATATCGTTATCTCTGATGAGGTAAAAGAAGATTCAAAACAAGCAATTCAAAAATTAAAAGAACTAGGTATTAAGAAGACAGTCATGTTAACTGGTGATGCAAAATCAGTTGGTGAAGCTGTTGGTAAAGAATTAGGTTTAGATGAAGTTCACGCAGAACTATTACCGCAACAAAAAGTAGAAGAGATTGAAAAAATTGATGCGGCGAAGAACGGAAAAGAAAAAGTTGCTTTCGTTGGTGATGGTATTAATGACACACCGGTATTAGCAAGAGCAGACGTTGGTATTGCGATGGGTGGTTTAGGATCAGATGCAGCGATTGAGGCGGCAGACATCGTTATTATGACTGATGAGCCTTCAAAAATTGCAACAGCCTTAAATATTGCAAAACGCACACGACGCATTGTATGGCAGAATATCATCTTTGCATTAGGGGTAAAAGGATTAGTTTTATTACTTGGTGCTTTCGGTATTGCAACAATGTGGGAAGCTGTCTTCTCAGATGTGGGTGTGACACTACTTGCAGTGTTAAATGCAATGCGTGTACTACGAGTGAAAGACTTGTAAAAAAGAGGACGCAGCCTGCGTCCTCTTTTTTAGGTTATTTATTCACAAAATAATAACAAATATTATTTTGTGAATAAACAACCTAATATTAAAATTTGCAAATAAAAAATATTTGTCTTACTATTTTAATATATTTTCCACAAAGATACATAAAGCGGGATAAAACAGAGAAGGAAAAGCTTCTCTGTTTTATCCCGCTTTAATGGGCAGTAAGACCCCCACCTCAAAATTTAGCGAAAGCAAAGAATTTAGGTGGGGGATCAACTGCCCCTAAAATTCCGATTGGTTCAACTAATAATCAGTGGGGAATGAAGAAAACCCCCACTGATTAAAGTTTCACTTTATTTTTGTATATTTTTTTCAACTTGTTCTCGAACAGTTTGAATGTAATTCATTTTATGATCCCAACATTCTTGACTTAAATCGACAGGATACTCTTCGGGATTTAAAGTTCGCATATACTCTTCCCAAAATAGGGCGAGACTTTGTTCATTGTATTTTTGAATATCTAATATGTCTGGTAGTTCATATGTTCTTTCACCGTTAACGAAAATGTCTTTATGCAGTTCGCGGGCTTCAAAGTTTGTTACAAATTTACTTATATACGTGTGAACAGGATGAAACATTTTTAAGCGTTCTTCTTTTCCTGGTTCTTCAGAATTTAATGCAATATAATCACCTTCTGCATGATTATTAACTCGATTGATAATGCGATAAATTCGTTTCAGTCCTGGAGTCGTAATTTTTTCAGGGTTAGATGAAATTTTAATTGTATCATTTAATTTTCCATCAGTATCTTCAATCGCAACTAGTTTATACACAGCCCCTAACGCTGGCTGCTCAAAGGACGTAATCAATTTTGTTCCAACGCCCCATACATCAATTTTTGCTCCTTGAGATTTCAAGTGCATAATTGTGTACTCATCTAAATCGCTAGAAGCAATAATTTTTGTATGTGTAAACCCAGCTTCATCTAGTAGTTTTCTTGCTTTTTTAGATAAATAAGCCATATCACCACTATCGAGGCGAATGCCGTAAAAATCGATACGATCTCCAAACTCTTTTGCGACGCGAATTGCATTTGGAACACCGGATTTTAATGTGTCATATGTATCAACGAGAAAGACGCATTTTTTATGAGTTTCAGCGTATTTCTTAAACGCGACATATTCATCGCGATATGCTTGAACGAAAGAGTGGGCGTGCGTGCCGGCTACAGGTATTCCGAAGCGTTTTCCAGCACGTACGTTACTCGTAGAGGAGAAACCACCAATAAAGGCAGCGCGTGTGCCCCAAAGAGCTGCGTCAAACTCGTGAGCACGTCTTGTGCCGAATTCTAAAAGTTCATCATTATTTGCAGCATGCTTCATACGAGCAGCTTTTGTTGCAATTAATGTTTGGTAATTCACGATGTTTAGCAGGGCAGTTTCAATAATTTGTGCTTCACCGAGCGGTGCATCAACACGTAATAAAGGCTCGTTATTAAATACAACTTCACCTTCTTGCATACTTCGAATGGTCCCAGTGAATTTCATATTTTGTAAATACTGAAGGAATTCTTCTTCAAATTGTAATTCTGCTAAATAAGCGATATCGCTTTCCATAAAGCTGAAGTTTTCTATGTACTCTACAATCTTTTCAAGGCCAGCAAAAACAGCATAACCGTTCTCGAATGGAAGTTTTCGAAAGTATAAATCAAACACCGAGCGGCGATTATGAATGTTATCTTTCCAATATGTATAAGCCATATTAATTTGATATAAATCTGTATGTAAGGCATAGCTATCGTCTTTATAATAAGTCATCGCGAAAACACCTCCATAATTTGGTTATAGTATACCAATTTTTCACCGCTCGTAGCAAAGAAAGGATATGAAGGTAGAGTCAAGAGGGAAAAAAATGAAATAATGCATATTTTTTAGAAAATTAACATTTATCAATTTATATTTCTCAAGATTTTATGTATTATTAGAGTAATGGGGGTAATGAGAATGGAGGAGGACAATGCAACAAACATTAGAAAAAATAGGCAAACAAGTCTTTTATAAACGGCTACAGCAAAAAATGACACAAGAAGAATTATGTCAGGGCATTTGTTCTGTCTCATACTTAAGTAAAATCGAAAATGGAAAGATCGAAGCATCAGAAGAAATTCTACAATTGCTCTGCACAAGGTTAGAAATTGCCGTGACGGATTTGAGAGATGTAGAAGAAGATGTGAAGGGGAAGCTGGATGAATGGTTGAATGCACTCGTTCATTTGGACAAGCAACAAGTAGAACGCATATATGAAGAATTACAAGGTGAAATGAAGCATGTTTTGGATTTTGAAATTATAAATTATTATAAGTTACTTTATACGCGGTATTTAATTATGAAACGAGATTTTCCTGCTGTTGAAGAAGAGTTGGAAAGATTAAAAAAAGTTTACAAGAAATACTCACCTTTTCAGAAGATGTTGTATACGTACAGTAAGGCATTGCTACTTAGTCTGCAATATAAGCATAAGGAAAGTTTGGAGTATTTAATTGAAACGGAGGAAATGGCTAAAGAGCAAGGATATTATGAAACTGGTATATATTATAACTTGAGTCTTGCGTATAGTCACCTAAATATACCACATTTAGCCATGCACTTTGCTCATATTGCCATGGAAGGGTTCCGTAACGAATACAAATTCCGTTATGTAATAAATTGTCAAACGATTATTGCTTTAAGTTATGTGGAAAAAGCACAGTATGAAGAAGCTCTAAAGATTTATGAAAGTATATTAAGAGAAGTGGATTCTTTTGCGGAAAAAGACATGATTAAAGCTATGACTTTAAATAATATGGGAGAATTATATCATTATAAGAATGAACATGATAAATCTAAAAACTATTTTCTTCAAAGTTTTCAATTGCAGCAGACTGTCAACATGAATTATATTGAAACAATTTATGGTTTGGCCAAACAATGTATTCATCTTAAATGTTATGAAGAAGCGCAGAAATGGATAGAAAAAGGAATTGAATGCTCACGCAGTGATGAAAAATATAATAAAATGATTTATTCTTTCTGTATATTTAAGTATAAATATTTTGGAGAATCCCAAGAGTTTAAGAGATTTTTAGAGAATGAGGCTATTCCATTTTTTAAGAGTGTGGGTAGTATGAAAGAATTGAAAAATGCCTATTTGGAATTAGCAATGTATTTAGAAAATGAATTTAAGTACGAGGAAAGCAATAAATATTATAAAGAAGTTATTAAAGTTTTGGAAGAAAGGGAGTAATTGAATTGAAAAAGCGTATATATGGTGTAGTAGGGTTGGGGATAGTAGCAATTCTTTCTTTAGGAGTTAATTATTCTAATCCAGACATATATGGAGTAAAATCCTTGAAAGAAGGATCAGTAAATTACTCTAATCCAGATATTTATGGATTGAAGTCTGTAAAAGAGGGAAATATACAATATTCTAATCCGGATATTTATGGATTTAATTTTTCAGAAAAAAGCTTTATAAATTATTCTAATCCAGATATTTATGGTTAAGAAAATGTTGAGAAACCCCTTTCCAATCGGAAAGGGGTTTTTTCAATATTTGTTCTCCAAAATCCTACAAAACTTGAGAAAAAAATTATTTGAATTTTTAGTATATTAATAGTGGAAACATAGTGCTACGATAAAACTACTCTTTTTCAAAAAAAATTTTATTAGGGGGAAGGTTCATGAAAAAGAAAAGTTTAGCGTTAGTGTTAGCGACAGGAATGGCAGTTACAACATTTGGAGGGACGGGCTCTGCGTTTGCAGATTCTAAAAATGTGCTCTCTACGAAGAAGTACAATGAGACGGTGCAGTCACCGGAGTTTATTTCTGGTGATTTAACTGGAGCAACTGGTAAGAAAGCAGAATCTGTTGTGTTTGATTACTTAAACGCAGCAAAAGGTGATTACAAGTTAGGGGAAAAGAGTGCGCAAGATTCTTTCAAAGTGAAACAAGTGAAGAAAGATGCTGTAACGGATTCAACGGTATTACGTTTGCAACAAGTATATGAAGGAGTACCTGTATGGGGGTCTACTCAAGTAGCCCACGTAAGTAAAGATGGTTCTTTAAAAGTATTGTCTGGAACAGTTGCGCCTGATTTAGACAAAAAGGACAAGCTGAAAAATAAAAATAAGATTGAAGGCGCAAAAGCGATTGAAATCGCGCAGCAAGATTTAGGGGGAACACCGAAATATGAGGTAGAACCAAAAGCGGACTTATATGTATATCAAAATGGTGAAGAAACAACATATGCATATGTTGTAAATTTAAACTTCTTAGAGCCAAGCCCAGGAAACTATTACTATTTCATTGAAGCAGATAGCGGTAAAGTATTAAATAAATATAATAAACTTGATCATGTAACAAATGAAGATAAGTCACCAGTTAAGCAAGAAGCTCCTAAACAAGAAGCGAAACCGGTTGTAAAGCCTGTAACAGGAACAAATAAAGTAGGAACTGGTAAAGGTGTATTGGGAGATACAAAGTCCTTGAATACAACGTTATCTGGATCATCTTACTACTTACAAGATAATACGCGCGGAGCAACGATTTTCACATATGATGCGAAAAACCGTTCAACATTACCAGGAACATTATGGGCAGATGCAGATAATGTTTTCAATGCAGCGTATGATGCAGCGGCAGTAGATGCTCATTACTATGCTGGTAGAACATATGATTATTATAAAGCTACATTTAACAGAAACTCTATTAATGATGCAGGAGCACCATTAAAATCAACAGTTCATTACGGAAGTAAGTATAATAATGCGTTCTGGAATGGCTCGCAAATGGTTTACGGAGATGGTGATGGTGTAACGTTTACTTCATTATCTGGCGGTATTGATGTAATTGGTCACGAATTAACGCATGCTGTTACGGAGTATAGCTCAGATTTAATCTATCAAAATGAATCAGGAGCATTAAATGAAGCTATTTCAGATGTTTTTGGTACATTAGTAGAGTATTATGATAATCGTAACCCAGATTGGGAGATTGGTGAAGATATTTACACGCCTGGTAAAGCAGGAGATGCGCTTCGTTCTATGAGTGATCCAACGAAGTATGGTGATCCAGACCATTATTCTAAGCGCTACACTGGTTCTGGTGATAACGGCGGCGTTCATACGAATAGCGGTATTATTAACAAAGCAGCTTATTTGTTAGCGAATGGTGGTACACATTACGGTGTTACTGTAAGTGGTGTTGGTAAAGATAAGGTAGGAGCGATTTATTACCGTGCAAACACGCAATATTTCACTCAATCTACTACGTTTAGTCAAGCTCGTGCTGGTTTAGTACAAGCTGCAGCTGATTTATATGGAGCAAATTCTGCAGAAGTAGCAGCAGTGAAGCAATCATATAGTGCTGTTGGTGTAAACTAAGGTTTTAAAGGGGAGTTATTAATAAAATACCTCAAAAATAAAGAAGGAGCATAGGCTCCTTCTTTATTTTTTTCTCCATTTTTTCCACAAATAATACAATCCGACACAACCCGCGATTGTTATAATCCACTTTGCTTCATTTGTTCCATTTATGACGTGGTAGGCAGAATATACTTCAATCAATAAGGACGGTATTTTTCCTATTGTGCTGGCAATACTGAAAGAGAGTAATGACATTTTGCCTAAAGCGGCAAATAAAGTCACGATACTTGATGGAATGAAAGGTATGAATCGAAACGATAGAACGAGTAGAAAGGCCTCTCTACCTTCTACATAAAGTAGGCGTTCTACCTTTGGATACTTATTTACTTTGTTGTGTGTGAATTTCTGAAGGCCTATACGATAAATATAAAACGAGATAATAGCCCCTAATGCCTCACCTGTGATCGAAATAATGGTTCCGTTCGTTACACCAAAGACCTGTATGTTAATAGCGGTCAAAAAAATACTAGGGATAAAACCTAAAAGACTGATGATGATGTTAATTAAGATACTAAGTGGAATTGCGATTGAATAATAGTCTGTTAAGAAGTTTTGAATTGTTTCAGCCATTGTTTAAAATCCTTTATCTTTTTTTGCATTACACCATATTTCTATTGTGTAGGCAAGTGCAAATTTACATAATGTAGAAAAATGTTGATGAAACACCATTATTATACCTTATATAGGTATTGGGTATATAAAATAAGGGGTATATTTTTATGTTTTAAAAAATACCGAATGAATTCTGAAATTAAAGGGTTTATTCGGTATTTATAATGGTGATTTAATTCGGGAAATAATTTGAAAATCATGGGGGTATATTTTAAAAAGGGTCCAAAATAGTAGTTTGATGAAACTATGGTGGTAATAGTGCAAATTTAATGAGGGATTTAAAAAATATGTATGTTTTTTTGTTGTGAAATTGACTTTTAGTTAAGTTATGATAATAATCATGGAAGAGGTGATATGATGAAACGAATAAGTAGTCTTTTCTTGAGTAGTTTATTGGCATTAATGCTGATCTTAAGTGGATGTGCAGGAAAAGAACAAAAAACAGAGAAACAAACAGGGAATCAATCGACATCAGTAGAAAAAATTAGTGATAATATTTTAGATGAAATGGAAGGGCCACCTAAAAATGGTCATACGATTGAAAGACATGTAGGCAAAACAGAAGAGGATTTAAAGAATCGCTTGAAGACAGATAAAGTATCAGCGGCAAGTACATACTATGATAAGGAAACAGCGACGAAAGCTGTAAAAGATAGTTTGAAGCAGCATGATAAGGAAATTCAAGATTGGTTAAAGAATTCTAAAGAGGCTCGTCTCGTATTAAATACAACTCATTCATTCCCGGTTGGAAAAACGGTAATAAAGAAATATATGAATGTAAAAGACAAGTTAGTCAAAACTGTTACTGTTTTAGCGAGAGATAAGTCAGGAGATCTAGGATATAAGATCATTACTTCTTATCCATCTGACAAATAAGAGGGGGGAGTACATATGTATACGACATTACAATACTTTCTTAAATCGTACTGTACGTTAAGTGTTCATGAGGATGAAATAGTAGGCGTGATGGAAGAGTTTATAGAGCAAGAAGACGAAGAAATTGTTTTGAAATTACGCGATGAATTATTATATATGAAGAAAAAGGATGCTTGGGAAGAGGCGTGTGTATTAGCTGCGAAGCTAGGAAATCGTATGTGGTCCTTAGAAGAAACGAAAGACCATCTTGAAGCTTTTTTACTATTATTGCAAAAGAAAAAGGCGTGAGTAAATCACGCCTTTTTCTTTTTTGAAATTTGCCCGTTTATTAGCACCTCATTGTTTTGGAGCGCTTTTATATACGCTTTTTGAAATTTGGCCATTAGATATTACTTCACCGTTTTGTGTGACTTTTTTATACGTAACTGCTGTTATTTTGTCATTAGCTCTACTAATTACTTGAGAAGAAACTTCAACATTTTTACCAGTATTTGTACCGAAAATGCGTGTAGTAATACTGCCTCCATTTGAAAATGCTTGAATATAAATATGATTGCCTGTATTGTTTTTAAATTTTAAATCTGGACCATAATCTGCCACTGCTGCATCTTGCCCAAGTGGTAAATAATTTACGGGCATCGAATGATTGCTTCGAGAAACAATGCCTAAATCTGCTCTTAAAGCGGCGCTATATAAAGTACTACTAACTTGGCAAACGCCTCCGCCTGCACTTTGTATAACTTTACCTTGTGAAAAGACTGCTGCGGATTTATAACCATGGGCAGCATCAGTTACGCCAACACGGCCATTAAAACTAAATGTTTCATCAGGTGCGACAATAACTCCACTTAAAGTATTAGCTGACTTATTTACGTTAAAGGATTGGTTCCCATTACGACCAGCCATTGGAGTCGAATATTCAGCAATTACTTCTTTAATGCCCATTTTCTGTATATCTTCTGTAGAACGTTCAGGTTTTAATAGTGTAACTGGTAACGTAACGTCAGATGTACCAGAAGTAATGGCCTGTTTCGTTAAATCAGTTAACTTTCCTTTGTCAATTTTTTCACCATTTTGACTTTGGCTAATATTTACTGTAGAGCCTTCAATATTTAATTCTGCATTAACAGGATTTTTTAATGTGTCATTATATTTATCCTTCATAAAGCTTTCATAAGCAGTTGTATTTAATTGAGGCGTTAATTTATAATCACGTTTTAATTCACCGTTTTCAGCCTGCTTCCGCATTTGGTAACGATTCATTGCATTTCCTTCTTGTTCTTTAAAGATTTTGTCGATAATATCTTTTTCCTTATAATTTATCCCTACGTCTTTCCATGTGTACGTTTGTTTATCATTTTGGAATATGTAGGTAAGAGATTTTTGGTCTAATTCAGTTACCTTTTGATTAATAATTGCTTGAATATCTTTCTTATTTTTTCCATCGAGAGAAATACCTTCAAATGTAGTATTTGGTAATGCAATAGTATCTAATTGATTATTTAGTTTGGATACATATTGATATCCACCAACACCGCCTACACAAAGTAATATGCCCCCAGCAATTGCAGAACCGATCAGTATTTTACTTAGCTTCATTTATTTCCCCCCAGAAATTTTTGTATAAATATATGTATTACATTTTTTGTATAAAAATGATGAAAATAACATTATGTACGTACTAGTATACTATTATTTCCATTATGTGTGTAATGTTTTTATAAAAAATGTTACATTGCTGTAATAATTGTCTCTTTTTGTCACAATATGTACGAGAAATATGTTGAAAATTATAATAAAAAGGCTGTCTAGAAAGATCTAGCAGCCTTTTTATTATAATTTTTTATGTTCATTTTTATTCGTAACACCGAGATGTTCTTGTAGTGTTGTCGAAATATTATTGACGCTTGTTTCATTTGGAACGTAATAATAAATACCACCTATATATTTATCAGTACCTTCTACTTGCATTTTGTCCATTTTTAAATTGGAATCCATTGAATTTTTGGCAATGGTCATCATATCATCAAAAGTTAAATTTGTTTTTAAGTCTTTATCAACAGCATCTAATAGGCCACCAATTTTATTAATGGAATTCAGAGATAGTGCTTTTTCAGCAATAGCTTCTAAAACAAGCTGTTGTCGTTGACCGCGCATATAATCACTGTCGATATGACGAGTTCTAGCTAGTGCCAATGCCTCTTCTCCATTTAAATGTTGACGTCCTTTTTTCAGATGAATTGCACCTGCTTCGTCTTTACTATTTTGTTCTGTAAACTCAACCGGAACATCGACAGTAATACCACCAAGAGAATCGACAATTTTAATAAATGATTTAAAGTTGAATTTTACATAGTAATCAACTGGAACATCTAAAAAGTTCTCTACTGTATCAATTGTGCTGTCCACACCACCGAATACGTGCGCATGTGTAATTTTATCGTATTTATCACGTGATTTAATGTAGACACGTGAGTCACGTGGAATACTGACAAGCTTAACAGATTTATCGTTTTTATTAATTGTTGCAAGTAATAGCGCATCTGTACGAGTTGCTTTTCCGTAATTTTTACCCCTAATATCACTTTCATCAACACCCATAATAAGTAGAGAAATGTTATCAGTCATAGGTTTAACGGCTTTTTCACGTTTGCTGGATTTATCCCCGCGGCCCAGTTCAGAATAGGCATTACTTAATATAGACTTTGCTTTACTATATATATGGAAGGAGTAACCTCCTGCTCCAAGTGCTATAATCAGTAATGGAATAAGAAGGAACCAAAGTAGACGTTTTTTCTTTGAGCGTCCTTTTTTGGCTCGAGTATCTTTGTTCATATCGGATTTCATCATTTTTTCTCCTTTAAAACTATCAAAGTGTATACATCTAGAAGCGCATTCAAACACATAAAAAATATTGTACGCTAAATAAAAGCGATTGTACATGTATAAAAAATAGATGTCTTGATTATTTATAAAGACATCTATTCGTTATTGTATACAAAAGATAGGGATAAGAAAATGATAAAATTTTACCTAATTACAACATAATGCTTACGATAATTGCAGATAAAATGCTAACGAGAGTAGCTCCATATAGTAATTTAAGGCCAAATCTGGCAACGACGTTTCCTTGTTCTTCGTTTAATCCTTTTACCGCACCTGAAATAATGCCGATAGAAGAAAAGTTAGCAAAAGAGACGAGGAAGACAGAAATAATACCAACTGTACGAGGAGAAAGGCTATTAGAAATTTTACTAAGGTCCATCATTGCTACAAATTCATTCGTTACCAGCTTCGTTGCCATAATGCTACCAGCTGTGACAATTTCAGAACTTGGTACACCGATAAGGAATGCAACAGGCGCAAATACGTAGCCGATCAATTGCTGGAAAGTAATGCCGAATATAATGAGGAATAGGTCATTAATGCAGCTAATTAATGCGACGAATCCGATGAGCATAGCGCCGACAACGATGGCTACGCGAAAGCCATCTAGAATGTATTCTCCAAGCATTTCAAAAAAGCTTTGCTTTTCGCCTTTAATTTCTAAAATATCTTCGTCATCTTTCACATCGTAAGGGTTAATGATGAGTACGATAATAAACCCACTAAATAAATTGAGAACGAGTGCGGTTACTACATATTTAGGTTCAATCATTGTCATGTAGGCACCTACGATAGACATAGATACGGTTGACATGGCAGAAGCACAAAGTGTATAAAGACGGTGTTTTGGAATTTGAGCTAATTGTTTTTTAACCGTAATAAAAACTTCTGATTGGCCGACAATAGCAGATGCGATAGCGTTGTAAGATTCTAATTTCCCAAGCCCATTTATTTTGCTAAGGAAGTAACCGATCCAATGAATAAAAAATGGTAGTATTTTGAAATGCTGTAGTATACCAATTAAGACGGAAATGAAGACAATTGGTAATAATACAGTAAGGAAAAATGACATTTCACCTGTATTGGCAAGACCGCCAAATACGAAGTTTATACCATCAGCAGCATAATCGAGTAGCTTTGTAAACAGACTGGAAATGACCCGAATAAGTATGAGGCCGATTTCTGTATTTAATAATAAATAGGTTAAAATCAACTGTATAATAAGCATGATGAAAATTGGTTTAAATTTAATATGTTTCTTATTGTTGCTAGCAATATAAGCAAGGAAGAAAACAACGATAAGTCCCACGAAAAAAGTAATAAATTTCATAGTAAGCCCCCTAAAAGAGATATTCTGCTATATATGTTTTTCATTTCAAGGGAGAATATGCATCTTTGGTAAAGAAAGGAATAGAGAGAGCATGAATATATGTAGAGTGCACCACGTTGCAATTATTTGTTCGAATTATGAACTGTCAAAGGATTTTTATACTCGGATATTAGGTTTTAAAGCGATAAATGAAGTATATAGAAAAGAACGAGATTCTTATAAATTAGATTTATGTGTAGGGGAAGAGTATCAAATTGAATTATTTTCATTTCCTAGTCCACCTGAGCGCCCAAGTTTTCCAGAAGCAGCTGGACTTAGACATTTAGCATTTGCTGTTACAAATATAGAAGAAGCTGTAAACAATTTAAAACAATGCGGTGTGGAGACTGAAGCGATACGTATGGATGAAATTACGGATAAAAAATTTGTCTTTTTCCAAGATCCTGATGGCTTGCCTTTAGAATTGTATGAGGCTTGAAATTGGTGAATTTTATATAGGGTTGCTTTCAAATAAATGAAGAAACTAAAGTGAAACTTCTTTTTTAAAGGAGGTGTAACTTTAGCTAAGAAAGCTAAAGGACATATGTGGATATTTTAAAATTATTGATGGTAGCCATCCTTATTGCGTTAACAGCATTTTTTGTGGCTGTTGAGTTTGCAATTATTAAGGTGCGTAGCAGTCGTATTGATCAACTCGTTATTGAAAAACGAAGAGGAGCATTGGCAGCTAAAAAAGTAACTTCAAATTTAGATGAGTATTTATCAGCATGTCAGTTAGGTATTACAATTACTGCTTTAGGACTTGGGTGGTTAGGCGAGCCGACAATAAAACATTTACTCGAGCCGTTGTTTTTAAAACTACACTTATCTCCTGCAATTGCAAGTACAGTTTCATTTATTATTGCCTTTGCAGTGATTACGTTTTTACATGTTGTTATTGGTGAACTTGCTCCGAAGACGCTCGCTATACAAAGGGCAGAGCAAGTTAGCTTATTATTATCGAAGCCAATTATTTACTTTTACCGAGTAATGTATCCGTTTATTTGGGCTTTAAATGGTTCAGCAAGGCTTGTGACAGGGTTATTCGGATTACATCCGGCTTCTGAACATGAAGTAGCTCATTCGGAGGAAGAATTACGATTCATCTTATCTGAGAGTTATGAGAGCGGAGAGATTAATCAAAGGGAATTTAAATATGTAAATAATATTTTTGAATTCGATAATAGAGTCGCAAAGGAAATTATGGTACCTCGTACGGAAGTTGTAGGCTTATATGAGGACGAACCATTTGAAACACACATTAAAATAATCGCACAAGAAAAATATACGAGGTATCCCGTATTTGGTGAAGATAAAGATGAAATCATTGGGATGGTTAATGTAAAGGATTTATTTATTCGTTATATGGATGGTAATCGAGAGGAGGAGTGCTCGATTACACCATATACAAGGCCAGTTATTGAGGTGTTAGAAAATATTCCTATCCATGATTTGCTATTACAAATGCAAAGAAAACGAATTCCGTTAGCTGTATTATATGATGAATACGGCGGTACAGCAGGGATTGTTACACTAGAAGATATTTTAGAAGAAATTGTTGGAGAAATCCGAGATGAATACGATGAAGATGAACACCCGCCTATAGAGCATATAAGTGAAGGCTATAAAATCGTAGAGGGAAAAGTGCTTATTAGTGAAGTGAATGATTTATTTGGCATACACTTAATCGCTGATGATGTAGATACAATCGGTGGCTGGATTATGGTACAAAAGCAAATCGTTGCTGAAGGAGATGTTATTGAAAAATCCGGCTTTTCTTTTAAAGTTCTTGAAAAGGATATGCATCAAATTAAACGAGTGGAAATAAAGAGGGTAGAAGAATGATTTTCTATATTTTTTTATAAAAGATATATATAGAAAGATAAATGTTTGCGCTTTCAAAAAAGGTGCTATATAGTGAAGGTGGATACTGAAAAATTCTTCTGCATGATACTCGTATTTTTAGAGGGCGAATTTTTTAGATAAGGATTTAGAATGAAAAGTATAGGTGATGAAAATGATAGCAACGAAGGATATACGTATAGAAAAAGACTTTTTAGGTGAAAAGGAAGTACCAAGTGTAGCTTATTATGGTGTACAAACATTACGTGCTGTAGAAAACTTCCCGATTACAGGATATCGCATTCATCCGTCACTCATTACGGCAATGGCAATTGTGAAAAAAGCGGCGGCACTTGCAAATATGGATACTGGTTACTTAGCGAAAGACATTGGACATGAAATTGCAGAGGCAGCACAAGAAATTGTTGACGGGAAATTTCATGATCAATTTATCGTGGATCCAATCCAAGGCGGTGCTGGAACTTCTATTAATATGAATACAAATGAAGTAATCGCTAATCGAGCGTTAGAACGTATGGGATATGAAAAAGGCGAGTATGCAAAGATTAGTCCAAACACGCATGTGAATATGGCTCAATCAACGAATGATGCGTTTCCAACGGGAATTCATATTGCAACTCTTATGATGTTAGAAGAACTTCTTATTACAATGGAAGAACTTCATGCAGCTTTCCGTGTAAAAGCAAAAGAGTTCGATCACGTTATTAAAATGGGGCGTACACATTTACAAGATGCTGTTCCGATTCGTCTTGGACAAGAATTCGAAGCGTATAGCCGCGTGCTTGAGCGTGATATAAAGAGAATTAAACAGTCTCGCCAACATTTATATGAAGTGAACATGGGGGCGACAGCTGTTGGTACGGGATTAAATGCAAACCCTATGTACATTGAACAAGTGGTTAAACACTTGAGAACATTTAGCGGATTCCCACTTGTTGGTGCAGAGCATTTAGTTGATGCAACGCAAAACACGGATGCATACACAGAAGTATCTGCGGCATTAAAAGTATGTATGATGAATATGTCTAAAATTGCGAATGACCTTCGTATTATGGCATCTGGTCCACGTGTTGGATTGGCGGAGATTCAATTGCCAGCTCGTCAACCAGGTTCATCTATTATGCCAGGGAAAGTAAACCCTGTTATGGCAGAAGTAATTAATCAAGTTGCTTTCCAAGTAATTGGTAATGATCATACAATTTGCTTAGCGTCAGAAGCGGGACAATTAGAGTTAAACGTAATGGAGCCTGTACTCGTATTTAATTTAATTCAATCTATTAGTATTATGAATAACGGATTCCGTGTATTCCGTGAATATTGTATTAAAGGAATTACAGCAAATGAAGAATTGCTGAAGCAATATGTGGAGAAGAGTGTTGGAATTATTACAGCAGTAAACCCTCATATTGGTTATGAAGCAGCATCTCGTATTGCGCGTGAAGCAATTGAAACAGGAAAATCTGTTAGGGAGTTATGTTTAGAACATGGTGTACTGACAGAAGAAGAATTGGATATTATTTTAGATCCATTCGAAATGACGCATCCTGAAATTGCTGGAGCTTCTTTATTAAAGAATAAGAAGATGTAATGTGAAAAAACACCGATCCATTTGGATCGGTGTTTTATTTTTAAAAGATATTAAATACAGAGTTTAATTGAAGTAAGCTAATAATCGCTAAGAAGATTAAACTGTATTTCATTGCTGTTTTAAATAGGGCAGATTCTTTACCAACTAGTCCAACTGCTGCACAAGCAACTGCTACAGATTGTGGTGAAACCATTTTTGCCATTGTACCACCTACTACGTTTAATGCAACGAGTGTAGAAGGAACGATGTTTAATTGATCTGCAGTTACTGCTTGAAGCGGTGCGAATAATGAACCACTTGATACTACTGATCCTGTAATGAATACGCCAATCCATCCTAAGATTGGAGAAAGAACTGGGAATGCATTACCAGTAGAAGAGAATGCAAGTCCAAGTGTAGATGACATACCAGAGTAGTTCTCTACGTAAGCTAAAGCGATAACGCTACAGATTGTATATACTGGAGCTTTTAGTTCTTTCATTGTTTCTACTACTAATTCTTTAACCATTTTACCTTTTACGCGGTACACGATAAGTGAAACGATAATTGCCAATACGATTGCAGTAGTTGTAGAAGAGAATACATCAAACTTGAAAACAGCTGCGAAAGGTGTATCAGCTTTTGTAATAGGTGTAGTTTTCATAACAGCATTATGAAGACCAGGGAATTGAATGTTAAATACTAAGTTTGCTAGTGCGCCATCCGGAGCAAATAAAGCTTTAATTGGTTTTAAATTAAAGATTGTTACGAATGCAGTTAAGAATACGAATGGAGACCAAGCATATAAAATTTGATTGAATGTATGAGATGCTTTTTCTTCTTGTTTTTCTTTTTTAGTAGAAGATTTTGGCTGCCAAACACGTAAGAATAATGCAAGAGAGATCATACTTACAACGGCTGCGAAAATATTAGTAAGTTCTGCACCTAAGAAGTAAGTTACAAGGAACTGAGTAACCGCGAAAGAAACACCACTTACAAGAATACCTTGCCAAGTTTCTTTGATACCTTTAATTCCATCAACCATTGATACAAGTAAGAAAGGTAAAACAATACTAATGAATGGTAAAATAAGAACAGTTTGACGACCGATAGTTAATGCGTCTAGTTCAGTTAATTGTGCTGGTACTGTAACTGGGATACCCATAGCACCCATAGCACCACCAGCGATGTTTGCTACTAAACAAATACCTGCTGCTTTTAATGGATTAAAGCCCATACCTACAAGTAATGCAGCTGTAATAGCAACTGGAACCCCTAGCCCAGCCGCGCCTTCTAAGAAAGCACCAAAAGAATAAGCGATTAATAATACTTGTAAACGTTGGTCATTTGTAATGCTTGAAATACTATCACGAATGACATTGAATTGCTCTGTTTTAACAGTTAATTTATAAAGGAAAATTGCTGCGATAACGATAGTACAAATTGGATAAAATCCAGATAAAACACCGAATCCGGCAGATGCTACAGCTACTGTTGCTGGCATTTTATAAACGAATATAGCAAGAATAATAGCGACGATCACACTGTAAAGACCAGCGATATAACTTTTCATTTTTAGTCCCATTAAACAAATGATGAAGCAGAAAATTGGAATTGCTGCGATTAGTGCAGATAACCAAATATTGTTTAATGGGTCATAAATTTGTGTCCAAGTACTCATAATAATGACAACTCCTATCTATTTTATGTGAAGAAATTCACATTATTTGTGAAACAATTCACAATCAACTTACATGCTTAGTATATTCTCCTTCAACACTATTGTCAACGTAAAAAAGTATAATTATTCCATAATAGTGTTAAAAGGAATGCTTTGTTCATAAAGTAGACAAAAAGCGCACTCGAATACATTTGAATGCGCTTTTTGAAGTTATTTCTATATTATTTTGTTTGTTCGCATATCATTAATCTTATATGTTAGATGACGTCTTTGCATTAAGTATATAGGATGTTGAAATTTGATAGGTGTCACATGCTGGTCTGAGTTGATCTAGTAAGAAAGAGAAAGTAAATGCATTTAATAGGAAGTTTTGAATAACAGTCTGAGCAAGTACAATACGAATTAAAACAACAATAATTCAATTTTTAATATTACATTATCTTTTTTACTGAAAATTCCTTTTTGCATAACAAAGAGGTTAAATATGACCCAAATACGTTACGATAGGTTATCAATTATAGACGGTATTTTACAATATCATTACTGTACGTTGCAATGCAGTGAAAATATAACAAAAAGCCTGATAAAACAACGTTTGTAAGCAAAGTATTCCTAGCTCTTACTTTTGCTTTTTCATTATATCATATAGTATAATATTCAAAATCAGCAAGGAATTTTTCCTGAATTCTTTCCTGATAAAGGTGGAAAAAATTTTCAGCTTTATAGGTTGATAAAGTTATGTCGTAACAGGAAATATAAGAACAGATATATAAATAAATAAAAAGAAAATAAAAACGAAAATGAGGGGAACTTTATGAGCCAAAATCAATTCGAATGTCGTATTTCAGAAGAAGATGTACAAATGTTAAGAGCGCTAGCGCATCCGTTACGTTTACGCCTAGTAATGGAACTAATGCAACGTGGAACTTGTAATGTAACACAA
Organism: Bacillus sp. CH140a_4T; assembly: GCF_008923725.1. Lineage (GTDB taxonomy): Bacteria > Bacillota > Bacilli > Bacillales > Bacillaceae_G > Bacillus_A. The sequence continues at coordinate 121,158 of NZ_WBPF01000019.1, read as the reverse complement.
TTACAGGAAGTGTTAGAAATTCCACAATCAACGGTTTCGCAACATTTAACGAAATTAAAACAAAATAAAGTAGTGCGCTTTGAAAGACGAGGACTAGAAGTGTATTATCAAATTCATAATGATAAAGTAAGTGAAGTTGTAAAGACATTATTTTCTTAAAATTTGAATATTATGGAAAGAGACGTGTGGGATATACGTCTTTTTTTATTTGTCAGAAAGATAATAGGATAGAAAATGTTAGCATGAAGGGAAGAAAAGGCTATCCATTAAAATGATGCTATATGGAATATATTCTAAAGGGGAAAGAAAAGATAGAAAGGAGTGTAGTAAGGAAAAGGAGGAATAGTAGTATGGATGTAAAACGTGTGAAACAAATTTTATCTTCTTCAAGTAGAATTGACGTTACATATGAGGGCGTCCCAGTATGGATTGAGAGCTGTGACGAGCAGAGTGGGGTTGCTCAAGTGTATGATGTATCTAATCCTGGAGAAAGCGTTCACGTGAACGTGACGGCTTTAGAGGAGAAGTAATAGAAAAGACGCTTCTAATTTTAGAAGCGTCTTTTTATTTCTTATTCCATCATATGTGCAATTTTCTTAGAGAACATAAGAAGTACTAATCCTAGCACGATTACGATGACACCGATGCTTGCGAATACTTCTAAATATCCTAAAGATTGAGTGAAAGCAGCTAATTGTCCTGCTAATAAGTTTGCGAAGCCAGTACCAGCTAACCATACACCCATTAATAATGATGCTAATTTAACAGGAGCGATTGCACTTACCATAGATAATCCGATTGGTGATAAGAATAACTCACCGATTGTGTGGAACATGTAAGTGAATACAATGAATAGTAAGTTTGCTTTCATTGCAATATTACCTTCATCGCTACCAGTTTTTAATACAGCTAAAGTTAGAACTAAATATCCAATCCCTAGTAAAATCATACCAAATGCCATTTTTGTTGGGATTTTTAAGTCACCATTTTTCGTTTTTGAAAGTTTAATCCATAATGCAGAAACCGGTAATGCTAGTAAGATAATGAATAGTGGGTTTACAGATTGGAACCAAGGTGTTGGAATTGTAAATCCACCGATTGTGCGATCCACGAACTTATCTGTGTAAAGTGTTAAAGAACTACCAGCTTGTTCAAATCCTGCCCAGAAGAATACAACGAAACAAGTTAAAATTAAAATTGCAGTAGTACGTTTTTTCTCTTGTGTTGTTAAAGGCTTTTTCTCAATTGCTTTTGCATTTTTTTCTTTAGACTTTTTACCGACAACAGTTGTTCCAATAGACCCTAAGTAACGAGGTGCTAAGAAATTAAAGGCAAGTTGTCCAATAATCATACCGATACAAGCTGTTAAGAAACCGTATCTATAATCTGCGAAGTAACCGCAAATGAATGGAGCGATAAGAGCCCCTAAGTTAATTCCCATGTAGAAGATAGTGAAGGCACTATCACGACGAGAATCGTTTTCGCTATATAATTGACCTAATAAAGTCGAAATATTTGGTTTGAAGAATCCGTTACCAATAACTAATAATCCTAATCCTAAGAAAAGTCCAGTTTTTGTGTTCATTGAGAATAATACAAAGTTACCAATTGCCATGATGATACCACCAATAGTAATGGCATGTCGCTTCGTAATGAAATGGTCAGTTAACCAACCACCAATAATAGGTGTGAAATATACAAGCATTGTGAAAATACCGTAAATTTGAACTGCAACTGCTTTATCAAATCCTAAACCACCGCTTACTAAGCTCGTTGTTAAATAAAGAACTAATAAGCCGCGCATTCCGTAATAACTAAATCTTTCCCATGCCTCTGTAAAGAACAACAAGTATAACCCTGGTGGATGTTTTTTTGGTGATTGTTGCTCTCCAGCTTTGTCTAATTTTAAAGCTGCATCCATTTTTGTTTCCCCCTAATCCTGTATAACGGATATTTATGTAATCATTTTAATTTACAAAATATTTAGAAGTCAATAGAATTATATGGAAATAGAAAGAAAATTTCTAAAAAATTTCTATTTTTCTTCAACCGTTACTGTATTTTGCCCTGAAAACGAGATGATAAGCGTTTTCAAATGTAATAATTGAATTCTAAAAGAAAATAAAATAGTGATTAATCAGAAAATTTAGATTAAAATATTTATTCTGATATAAAGAAAATACATTCTATTTACTTTTATAATATAACATATTGGGAATAAAAATACAAAATGAAATAATGTGACATTTAAGTGAATTGAAAAATAACCAGCTCCATAGAAGGAGAGCTGGTTAAGGAAATATTATTTAGCAAAGCGTTTTTCAATATCATCTAATAGTAGGTTAGCAGCCATTACACCACCAGCTGTATTCCAAATAACGTCGTCAACTTTGTATGCTTTACCATTTTTCACTGCATTTAAATTTTTAAATAGAGGATCATTGATATATTCTTTTTCTAATTCAGAGCCTTTTTTCTCGTTTCCTTTGTCGAATGTGAAGTAGAATAATACATCGCCATCCATTGCGGAAATACGTTCTTTAGAAACGTTACGTTCTGCAAAGTCATCTTTATTTTGATCACCAGGACGATTAAATCCAAGTTCTTTTAAAATAACACCAGAGAATGTATCGCCATGATAAATACGAACATCACCAGGCATGAAGCGAACCATAGAGATTTCTTGATTTACTTTATCGCCTAGTTTTCCTTGTAATTCTTTTGTACGTTTTTCGTAATCAGTTAAAACCTTTTGACCTTCTTTTTCTTTATTTAATGCTTTTGCATAAAATTTGAAGTTATCTTTCCATTCACCACGTAGCGTCTCAGAGAACACAGTAGGTGCAATTGCTGTTAGTTGCTCGTACACTTTTTCGTGACGCATTTTGTTACCGATAATTAAGTCTGGTTTTAAAGAAGCAATTGTTTCCACGTTCACTTGTCCTTCATCACCAACAACTTTTACATCTTTCATTTTATCTTTAATATGTGGATACCATGGATCACCAGTCCAAGATTTTACAGCTCCAACTGGTTTCACACCTAGTTCAAGTAAAGCTTCAGTTCCTTCATTTGTTAAAATAACTACACGTTTTGGATTAGCAGGAACTTCTGTTTTTCCCATTGCGTGTTCCACCGTAATCATTTCTTTTTTCGTATCTTCTTTTGTTTCCTCTTTCGTATTTGATTTTCCACAAGCACTTAAAAGTAATGAAAAGGCTAGTAAAAATACAAATACTGTAAACGATTTCTTGCGTGTTAAATTCATTATGTACCCCCTACATACTGAGAAGTTTTTTCAATAGCAAGCATGATAATAATACTTCATGGTCCAATTGTCAATGAAAATAATTCTCATTATCGTTGACAATGAGAATTAAGTTGAAATACACTTACAACGTATCATTATACATTGAAGGGGAAACGCTGCATGTTATTAAAAACAAATCAAGCAAAATGGATTGGATTATTTGTTGGAATCATTGCAGTCGTTATTTGTATTTGGGGAAGTATTATTTTCGGATATACAAATACGAGCTGGAAATTAGCGTTAGATGCTTTTTTTCATTTTAATGGTTCCAATGAACATATTATTATTCAAAATGTGCGTCTACCAAGGGCATTAATTGCAGCTAGTGTTGGTGCTAGTTTAGCCATTGCAGGTTGTCTTATGCAAACTTTAACGAAGAATCCACTTGCCTCTCCAGATTTTATTGGACTAAATTCAGGTGCTGCCTTCTTCATAGTTGTAGCAATTGTGATTTTTTCCGTGACATCATTATCAGCTTTCACGTGGATTGCCTTTTTAGGGGCAGCAGTTGCAGCCGTACTTGTATTCGCTTCTAGCTCTTTAGGAAAAGAAGGGACAACGCCTCTTAAGTTAACATTGGCAGGGGTCGCAATTAGTGCGTTATTTTCATCATTAACACAAGGGTTACTTGTGTTAAATGAAAAAGCGCTTGAAGAGGTATTATTTTGGCTTGCCGGATCTGTGCAAGGAAGAAAGTTAGAAATTTTACAATCTGTATTCCCATATTTATTAGTAGGCTGGATCGCATCTCTTATGATGGCAGGGAAAGTAAATACATTGATGATGGGAGAAGACGTCGCAAAAGGACTTGGACAACGTACAATTTTAATGAAATCATTCGTACTACTTGTTATTGTCCTGTTGTCTGGTGGTTCAGTTGCAGTCGCTGGTCCGATTGGATTTATTGGTATTATTACTCCGCATTTTGCCAGATTTCTTGTTGGAGTAGATCACAGGTGGAGAGTACCATATAGCGGGTTGTTAGGTGCAATACTATTAATCTTAGCTGATATAGCAGCAAGATATGTCATTATGCCACAAGAAGTACCAGTAGGGGTTATGACAGCATTTATCGGGGCACCATTCTTTATTTATATTGCACGTAAGAGAGGGCTTAGCAAATGAAGAAGTATATTCCGTTTCGTATAGGAAAAGGCAAGCTCTCGTTTTTAATGTATAAACGAGCTTGTCTCGTCTTATTCAGCTTATTAGTTGTTTTAATTGGATTATTTTTTGCGAGTGCAGGTATGGGAGACATGAAAATTGCCCCTTATGATGTATGGCAAGCGATTACTGGAAATGGCGATGCGATGTCAAATATGGTTGTAAACAAGTTTCGTATGCCGCGTATTTTGATTGCCATCCTTGTAGGAATCGCACTTGCTGTAGCAGGATGTATTTTACAAGGTCTCGTTCGAAATCCACTGGCTTCTCCTGATATCATCGGGATTACAGGTGGTGCAAGTGTTGCAGTTGTATTATTTTTAGCTATATTTAGTGATAAAAATAATGCGCTAACCGTAAGCATTCATTATATGCCGTTAGCAGCCTTCGCTGGGGCAACGATTGTAGCGCTTTTTGTATATTTATTTGCATGGAGAAATGACGGATTATCACCGATTAGTCTTGTTTTAATTGGTGTTGGTTTTTGGGCATTAACGAAAGCGGCAACGACTTTGTTTATGTTGTTAGCGCCAATTTATCAAGCGAGTCAAGCGAATGTATGGATTACAGGTACTGTTTACGGTTCTTCATGGCAAAACGTTATGGTGCTTGCGCCGTGGGTTCTCATTTTAACGGTAATATCATTTATAGCTGCTAGGCATTTAAATGCGCAAGAGCTAGGGGATGATATCGCGGTAGGACTTGGTGTTCCTTTAACGAAGTCACGCGTATTCATGTTATTACTGAGTACAGCTTTAATTGGTGGCGCAGTTGCCTTCGCCGGAGGAATTGGGTTTGTCGGTTTAATGGCACCTCATATTTCACGAAGACTAGTTGGTTCTTTATACGGTGCATTACTCCCAGTTGCGGCTATTGTTGGTGCAATTTTAGTACTTGCTGCAGATTTAATCGGGCGTACAGTTTTCACACCACTTGAAATTCCAGCAGGGGTATTTACATCAGCAATTGGTGCACCTTATTTTATTTATTTACTTTATAAAAGTCGGAATTCATAAAGGGAGATGAATATGCAAAAAGCATTGGAGACGAAACGTTTGACGCTGTCTTATGGTGAAGCAATTATTATTGATGAGTTGAATTTAGAAATTCCAAAAGGCGAAATTACCATCTTTATCGGTTCTAACGGTTGTGGAAAATCAACTTTATTACGTTCACTAGCTAGATTATTAAAGCCAACAACTGGTGACATTTTGCTAGATAATCAAGCCATTCAAAGTATGCAAACGAAGCAAATTGCTCGTCAAATGGCAATTTTACCGCAAGGACCGCAAGCGCCAGAAGGGCTTACAGTATTGCAACTTGTAAAGCAAGGACGTTATCCATATCAAACATGGCTGAAACAATGGTCAGAAAAAGATGAGGAAATGGTACAAAAAGCACTTGCCGCAACAGGTATGACAGAATTTGCTGAGCGTGATGTGCATGCTCTCTCAGGTGGACAACGTCAACGTGCTTGGATTGCAATGACGCTTGCGCAAGATACAGATATTATTTTACTGGATGAGCCTACTACATATTTAGATATGACTCACCAAATTGAAGTGCTAGATTTATTATTCGAATTAAATGAAACAGAACAAAGAACAATTGTTATGGTATTACACGATTTAAATTTAGCATGCCGTTATGCAGACAATATTGTAGCCATTCAAGATAAACAAATATATGCACAAGGTAAGCCGGAAGAAGTAGTGGATGAGAAGCTAGTACGTGATGTATTCCGAATGGAATGTCAAATCAGTACGGATCCGTTATTTGGGACACCACTTTGTATCCCGCATGGAAAAGGAAGACGTGTAGTGAAAGAGGTTGCTCAGGCAATGAGATAATGAAAAAAGACGATGAGGATTCATCGTCTTTTTTATTTTCGGCAGGAGAATAAGAGGAAGAGGGGAATTCGTAAACGTCGTTCATATTCTTCTTCGCTCTGAAAATAAGTTTGATTTGGTGTAGCTTCTTTTATGTTTGTAATCGTAAATCCAGCTTGTTGCAACAATGTAAAATATTCTTCTGTTGTACGATGATATTTAATAACTTCTTGGTCAATCCAAGATTCAACCCGTTTTCCCATTTTAAAATAATCATCAACGAGCCAATTCGTTCTTTTTCCGCTCGTTTGCAAGCTTTCAAATGAAGAGGTAATAATAGGATGCTGAACGCTAAAGGTAAAGGTTCCATTTGTTTTTAAAGTTTGGAACACATTTTGAAAAATGATAGGAAGATTTTCGATATAATGTAAGGCGAGTCTAGATGTTACTAAATCAAAAGTAGAAGGAGGGTATGTATAGTCTTTGAGGTTTAAAAAATGGACGGTGCCATTTTTATTTTCTAGTTGTTTTTTAGCTTTTTCATACATAAGCTTGGAGCCTTCAATACCAGTGTAAGAGAGGCAGCTATTCTCTAATAATTCCTCGCCGAATTTAGCGTCACCGCATCCTAAATCGAGAATTTGTTTTCCTTTTACATCACCAATGAGTTGAAAGAAGGCTGGTTTTTCAAGTGATTCATTTGGGCTATTTTCTCGATATCTTCGTTTCATATATTGTTCCAAAAATGCTTCGTTATTATATACATCAGATTCAGTAAATGCCATGATTGAAGCCCCCTTAAATATTTTTTTATTCTACCAAATATGAAAAGTAAATGATAGATTTCTTGTAATGAATCATATATAATCTAAAATTGTAAGCGGTTACTTTAAGCTATTTTTCTATAATAAATTCTGAAAACGTGTTAAGCTAGTAGAGGGATTATTAGAACTATTAAGACAATAATTCGCTTACATGAACGATGGGAGGCTTCACAATGTCTAGTAAAACACTTGCAAAATTTTTAGAAGAAAATTTAGAGGATTTAAAATCAAAGGGGCTTTATAACGTGATTGATCCGCTTGAGAGTTCAAATGGACCGATCATTACAATTGGCGGAAAAGAATATATTAACTTATCTTCAAACAACTATCTTGGATTAGCAACAGATAGTCGTTTGCAAGAAGCAGCAATTGGTGCAATTCATAAGTACGGCGTTGGAGCAGGAGCTGTTCGTACAATTAACGGTACTTTAGATTTGCATATTAAATTAGAAGAAACAATTGCAAAGTTTAAACATACAGAAGCAGCAATTGCTTACCAATCAGGATTTAACTGTAATATGGCAGCGATTTCAGCCGTTATGGATAAAAATGATGCGATTCTTTCAGACGAATTAAACCATGCTTCTATCATTGATGGTAGTCGTCTATCACGAGCGAAAATCATCGTTTATAAGCATTCTGATATGGAAGATTTACGTAAAAAGGCAATCGAAGCGAAAGAATCAGGACTTTACAATAAATTAATGGTTATTACAGACGGTGTTTTCTCAATGGATGGAGATATTGCAAAATTACCAGAGATTGTTGAGATTGCAGAAGAGCTAGATTTAATGACATACGTAGACGATGCACACGGTTCAGGTGTGCTTGGAAAAGGTGCAGGTACTGTAAAACACTTCGGTCTTTCTGATAAAGTTGATTTCCAAATTGGTACATTATCAAAAGCAATTGGGGTAATTGGTGGATATGTAGCGGGGAAACAAAACTTAATTGACTGGTTAAAAGTTCGTTCACGTCCATTCTTATTCTCTACAGCATTAACACCAGCTGACGCAGCTGCATGTATGCGATCAATTGAAATCTTAATGGAAAGCACAGAGTTACATGATCGTTTATGGGAAAATGGTCGCTATTTAAAACAAGGATTAAAAGAACTTGGCTTTAACATCGGAGAAAGTGAAACGCCAATTACACCTTGTATTATTGGTGACGAAGTGTTAACACAAGAATTTAGTAAGCGTCTAAATGAAGAAGGCGTATACGCAAAATCTATCGTGTTCCCAACTGTAGCTAAAGGAAAAGGACGCGTTCGTAATATGCCTACAGCAGCTCATACGAAAGAAATGTTAGATGAAGCAATTCGTAAGTATGAAAAAGTAGGGAAAGAAATGGGCATCATTTAAGTAAGGACAACTTTTGAATAGCTTGCAAATGAGGAGTGGGGAAAATGAAAAAAATTCTAGTAACCGGTTCTTTAGGGCAAATTGGTTCTGAACTAGTAATGAAACTTCGTGATGTATACGGTGCATCAAATGTTATTGCAACAGATATTCGTGAAACAGATAGTGAAGTAGTAACGTCTGGTCCATTTGAAACGTTAGATGTAACAGATGGACAAAAACTACATGATATTGCAAAGCGTAATGAAGTAGATACAATTATTCATTTAGCAGCTTTACTTTCAGCAACAGCAGAAAAAAATCCTTTATTTGCTTGGAATTTAAATATGGGCGGACTTGTAAATGCATTAGAAGCAGCTCGTGAATTAAACTGTAAGTTCTTCACGCCAAGTTCTATTGGCGCATTCGGTCCATCAACGCCGAAAGATAATACGCCACAAGATACAATTCAGCGTCCTACTACGATGTATGGGGTAAACAAAGTAGCAGGAGAATTACTATGCGATTATTATCATCAAAAGTTTGGCGTTGATACGCGCGGTGTACGTTTCCCAGGTTTAATTTCTTATGTAGCTCCTCCAGGAGGCGGAACAACTGACTATGCAGTTGAAGTTTATTATGAGGCGATTAAAAAAGGCACATACACCTCATACATTGCAGAAGGAACATACATGGATATGATGTATATGCCAGATGCTTTACAAGCAATCATTTCATTAATGGAAGCAGATCCAAGTAAACTTGTGCATAGAAACGCGTTCAATATTACAGCAATGAGCTTTGAGCCAGAGCAAATCGCAGCATCGATTCGTAAACACATCCCGACGTTTACAATGGATTACGCTGTAGATCCTGCTCGTCAAACAATCGCCGATAGCTGGCCAAATTCGATTGATGCAACAGCAGCAATGAAAGAGTGGGGCTTTAAAGCCGAATACGATTTAGACAAAATGACAACGGACATGTTGGCTAAGTTAAAAAAAAAGCTCACAGCTGAGTTAGTGATGAATTGAGAGGAAGAGCCGATTCTTAGGAATTGGCTCTTCATTATTTTTGGAGGGAGAGAAGTCTCATGCAAAGAGTTGACGTCGTATATGCACTAATACATGATGAAGAAACGGATAAAGTATTAATGGTACATAATGTAGAACAAAACGTTTGGTCATTACCAGGCGGAGCTGTTGAAAAGGGTGAAACGTTAGAGGAAGCTCTAGTAAGGGAGGTAAAAGAAGAGACAGGTCTAGCTGCTGTGGCAGGTGGACTTGTTGCCATCAATGAAAAATTCTTTGAAGAGTCAGGGAATCATGCGCTATTGTTTACATTCCGAGCAAATGTAGTAAAAGGTGAACTTATTGCGGAAGATGGAGAAGAAATTTCTGCAATAGAGTGGGTAGATCGAAGGATCGCAAATGAACGATTCCCATTCTACGATGGAGGATTCGAGGCATTATTAGAAGTAGCCATTCCATACAAGTTTCAACCAGAAACAAAGTGATTGAATAAAAAAACAGGAGCGACAACGCTCCTGTTTTTCTATTCAATCGTCTTCAGTAATAACTTTTTCAATAGTGGTTTAATCTTCAGACGTAAATCTTCAGCGTGATTTGCAACTAGGAAGTGATGGTTATAAATGTTCTTCATTAATTGATAAGTTGCTTCTTTCGCTTCACCTTCTTCGATGAAGATTCCGATTACTTCCATACCACTTTTACGAGCAAGTTTGACAGCCTCATGCGTATCTAAAATACCGTCTTGTTGATAGTCTAGCGCAGAAGGTTCACCGTCTGTAAAGACAAGTAAGAATTTATGCTTTTCTGGTCTTTTTGCAAGCTTTTCAGAAACGATACGAATAATATATCCGTCGCGGTTATCTTCTTCTTCGCGGAGCTGCATAATTTCGGGACCAACGTTTGGTAACGTTGAATTTTTATACGTTACAACCTCATGGATAACGTTCGGCTTATCTTCAGGTTTAGCACTAGAAGCATCTTCCCAAAATCCGCTAATAGCGTGCGGGATTTTTAAAGATTTCAATGCTTCATGGAATAGGACCACACTCTTTTTCGTTTCTTCCATTTTGTTATACATAGAACCAGAGCAGTCCACTAGTAATTGGAATGCAACGTCGAGTTCTTGTGATTCTTGCCCTTTTTTATAAAACATGCGCGGCTGCTTTTCAGTATAAATACGAAGGAATTTCTTACGAAGTCTTCCGTAATATTTATCACTATTTGCATTCGTTTTATTCTCAATCGTTTTTTCGATAATTTTCTTTAATTCTTTTACATCTTTATTAACGACTGATTTGATAGCTTGGTAATCTTTTTTCTCATCGGTATTTGCTTTGCGAGCTTCTTTAAATGTATGAGAAGCACCAACGTTATACTTACCGTATGCACCCTCGTTTTGGCTAGAAGCGTGTGAAGCTCTTGCTTCTTCTGTATCAGCGCCATCAAAGTTGGATTGTGTACTCTTTTGAGAAGTACCTTGTACAGAACCAAGTGCTTGGTCGCCATCTTCTGATTCACGAGCAGTATCGCCCATCATGTTTGTTTTTGTTCCGCTTTCTAATTCAAAGCGTAAAAAGTTCTCGTTTTCGTTATTTTTATTTTCACGATGCCATGTGGAGAAACTTTCATCCATTTTGTTTTTATTTTCATCGTCATCTATGAGCTGCGTATCATCATTTGCTAAATCTTCGACGCGACAGTTCTTTTCGTCTGCAATGACAGATAAATAAAGCGGAGCATGTCCGAAATAATTATTAAGCATATCACTTTCTAGAAGTCCTTCTAAACGATAGCGAATTTTTTCAACGATATACATAATGTCTTCTGTATTACGAGCTTGGAATGTTTCATGCAAAATTGCTTCAATTTGCTCGAAATATTCATTATTAAACATTTCATATTTATCGCTCGTTAATGAAAGATAGCAGAGACAAAATAGACGATCACTGTGATAGTTACGAACACGATTGATTTCATTTTGTGAACCAAAGTAATTGCGATACATTTCTTTTCTTCTTTTAAAAACATGTTTTGTGCCAGGGCGCAAGTTTTTTACGATTTCCTCAACACGTAAATCTTCTAATAGAACAAATAATTGTGTTAAAAACTTTTTTAAAGGTGATTCTTGTAATTCAATCGCATAAGAACGAATTAAAGTCATGTCCGAGTAATGTTTATTACCAAGTGCTTTTAAAAACACTTCGCTTTTTAATCCGATTACTGTATCCTCTTCTTTTCGATCATCCCAAAAGTGACTAATGACGACCTTTTTTTCAATTTCGTCGTAGTATGCTTTATAGCCATACTCAAGGTAGGCATCGTCTTCTTTTAGAAGAGCATACATTAAGTTTTCCATTTGTAGAAACAGCGACGCATCAATTTTTTTGTCACTAAAAATTTGTCTCATGAATTATCCCTCAAAGAAATAACTTTCTGCTAATTCACGGACAGTCATTTGTTCTGTTTCATCGTTTAATTTTGCGATAATACTACGTTCAATTGCACGCATAACAGGAATATATACACCTAAATCACATGCGTCGATAATGCCACGAATACTTGCTGCTTCTTCACTTACACGTCCATCACGAGCTAAAGGCATAAGGTCGCTTGCAAATGCAACGAACTTTTCAATTGTTGCAACATCATTTAATTTTGATTCAGATAGTAATAGTTCTTTTAATGTGTCACCTTGAATGTATGGAACTTCAATAATAACGAAACGGTTTTTTAATGCTTCGTTTAGTTCACTTGTTCCAACGTAACCTTCATTAATTGCTGCAATTACACGATACTCGTCATCGCCATATACAACCTCTTGTGTAAATGGATTTGTAATCATTTTACGGTAATCTAATGCACCGTGAAGAAGTGGTAACGTTTCAGGTTTTGCCATATTGATTTCATCAATATATAGGAAATGACCGCTCTTCATTGCTTTCATAAGAGGACCGTTAACGAATGTAACTTCAGATGCGCCATCTTTTGTTTGTAGTGTGTTGTATCCTAAAATACCTTCTACATCTAAGTCAACAGAACAGTTAATGCTATGCATTGGTTTTTGGAATAAAGAAGAAAGAGTTTCCGCTAGTACTGTTTTACCACTACCAGTGGGCCCTTTTAATAGAATGTTTTTGCCAAGGAGAAGTGCTGTAATAGCATCTTCAATGATGCTGTTATCAGATGCTTTATATATTTTCTTTCCAATTAAATGTGCATTTTCACCGGCTTCTTGCTTATTCTTTTCGTGAATTGTAGAAAGCTGTTGTTTTAAATCAGCATGTATATGAAATTGTTCTAACATGTATTTCCCACCTAACATTATTTTCATAAAGTAATACATCTTATGATAACTTGTTTTAATATGGTATGCAAAGAAAAGGAAAGGGGAGAAATACAAAAGAAAAAGCAATCAATATTACATTGATTGCTTACAGTAAAGGAGAAATGAGTCGCATGAAAGACTCTAATATTCGTTTTTTGATACTTCTTTTTTGGAATGCGTTCCATTTAATTTCAGTGGAATGATTAAAGTCATTTTCAAAATCACGTTTTATATCATGAACGGTTTCTGATTCATATAGTACGCTAATAAGTTCATAATTTAATTCAAAGCTACGTACGTCCATATTTGCTGTTCCGATTGTAGCGATTTGATCATCAACAAGTACAATTTTTGCATGCATAAAACCATCTTTATAACTGTAAATGGAGGCACCGGCTTTTAAAAGTGGAGTGAAGTAGGACTGAGATGCTTGGTCACTAATAATACTATCACTTTTACCAGGATATAAAATGCGTACATCTATGCCAGATATTGCACTTAAACGTAATAAAGTTAAGGTTTCTTGATCTGGAATAAAGTAGGGTGTAGCGATCCAAATCGATTTTTTTGCAGATCCCATAACAGCTAATAATGTATTGCGAATGCTTTTATCATCTGAGCTTGGTCCGCTCGCTACAATTTGCACAGCGCCTTCTGCATTTGAAATTTCTTTACCTGGGAAGTATTGTCTATTCATAAATTGATCCCAGGAATAAGTATTCAAACCACTAGATGCATAGAGCCAGTCCTCTAGAAAGATTGCTTGTAATTTATATAACGCTTTTCCTTCTATTTTTAAATGACTATCACGCCAAACGGGAAACTTCTTTGAACGGCCAAGGTATTCATCACCGACATTGAGACCTCCAGTAAAACCAATTTCTCCATCTACAATGACAATTTTACGATGGTTACGATAATTGACAGTTTCAAGTAACCAAGCTGAAAAAATAGGGTCAAATTCTACAATTTCAATACCAGCTTCTTTCATAGGTTGTAAAAATCGTCTTCTTAAAGTGTTACTTCCGAGGCCATCATAAAGGAAGCGTACAATAACACCGTCTTTTGCTTTTTTGATTAAAGCGTCTCGAACTTTTGTACCAATTTCATCAGATTTATAAATATAGTATTGAATATGTATGTGATGTTTTGCTCGCTCGATCGCTTGCAAAATTTCTGAGAATGTTTGATCACCATTTGTTAAAAGCTTTGTAGTTGTTTTATCTGCGGCAGGTCCGCCTCCAAATTTTTGCACGACTTTTGTTAAATGTGTAGAACGTTCATGTAAGGGGACTGTGAGTGATAATTCTACTCGTCTTCCTTCTAATATTTCACGGAATAACTTTCTTTGCTCTTCTGAACGATGTAGATGTTTTTTTCTTCTCCAACGGCTACGCCCGAAAATCGCATATAAAAGGACACCTACAAGAGGAAGAAGTGCTAATACTAAAAACCAAGCTAAGGTGCTTTGAGGAGACCTATTTTCGATAAAAATAACGAATGAAATTCCTAAGATTGTAATAGACCATAGGGCACCGACAAATGTATATAAAGAAATAAACGATGTATTTAATAGGAAAAGAACGATAGATATAATTACAAATATTGTTAATAATTGAACGATAGGCTTCTTCATTTCGATAAAATTCCTCTAATCTTTCTTAAATATAAACTTTTTATATAAAAAGGTATAATCCGACATTCTTATTATAAAGTGTTTTATTTTTTTTACAAAATATAGACATTTTCCTCATTCTTTCCGCATTTGTCCTACATACAGTATATTGTTATGTTATTATCCTGCTATTTGCTGGCTAATAAACAGTGTAAGAGGGACAAAACCCTTGCCTCTTATATATAGGAAGGGTTATAACCATATTCTAGAATTGTAGCAGGGGCATCATAAAGACCAGGATATAGTTATCTGTATTACGCGGCTTCTTCTTAATTATATAGGTTACCAACAAGGTTCGTACTATTCATACAATACCTATTAAGATGAGAAAAGGGAAAAGGAGAGGGGAAACATGAATTATATAGACAATAATGGATTGTATTATCGTCATAATCATGGAGGGCACCATCATAATGGCGGACATCACCATCATGGCGGACACAATCACCATGATTATCACCACCATCACAGTGGCGGATGGGGCTGGGGTGGAGGCTCATGGGGCGGTGGATTTTTCCCTGGAAGTTTTGCTGGAGGTGTGTTAGGTGGGCTTACAGCTGGCGCGTTAACGGGTGCAGCAGGTGGAGGCTACTATCCAGCACCGTATCCAGTAACTTATCCAGCGCCATATCCAGCACCATATCCAATGCCATATCCGGGTTATCAGCAAATACCATATCCGTATTAAACTAAAAAAAGAGGCTTTCCTCTTTTTTTAGTTTAATACATTATTTATAAAATATTTCCAAAAAAAAGGTGAAAATATGTTAATATTTTGTTATTGTAATTTTAAAACATATATACTAATTTTAATTTTTATATTATTATTCGTGAATAGTTGTATAGTATGCTCAAATGTCTATTTCGCTAGTAAAGTAAAGAGGTTAGATGTAAGTAGAATTAGTAGGAAACTAGGGTTGTATAGAGCTAGTTATAAAGGTATGTAAGAGAATGAAGAATCTATAATAAGGTAAGCTAATTATAGTGATAAGAAACAACTATTTATAATTGAAACGGTATTATATTGCTTTTTATTACAAATAATATTATGTTATTTGAATCGGCATATTTCAAAAGTGATGTATGTAAAGGACGATTATTAGGAAATGAAATGTCTCTATTTCTATGAAAAGAAACAAGTTGTGTTTTAGTCAGATAGGAAGCAAGGAGAGATGCGCATGCTAGAACAAAGAGGTCATGCATTATATGACTCTTCATTGCGAGATTTAAAGTTAGCATTAGATGAGTCTTCAATTGTTGCGATTACAGACCGAAATGGTCTTATTACATATGTAAATGATAAGTTTTGTGAAATATCCAAATATCCACGAGAAGAGTTAATAGGGAAAGATCATCGTATTTTAAATTCAGGACATCACCCGAAAACATTTTTTCAAGTTCTTTGGAAGCGTATTTTGAGCGGAAAAGTATGGAGAGGTGAAATTCGAAATCGAGCAAAAGATGGGACATATTATTGGGTTAAAACAACAATTGTTCCATTTTTAAATGAAAAAGGAGAGCCATATCAATTTATTGCGATCCGAAATGATATTAGTAGTAGGAAAGAAGCAGAACAGAGGTTGCGTTTAAGCGAAAGCCGTTATAGGGAGCTTGCGTATCATGATGCTTTAACGAGTTTGCCGAACCGACTACAGTTAATAACGACTGTCAACGAGATGATTGCAGGCAAAAAAGAATTTGGTATGATTTATTTTGATTTGGATCGTTTTAAATTTGTAAATGATACGTTAGGTCATATGATAGGGGATTTACTTTTAAGCGAAGTTGCTTCACGGTTGCATTATGTGCTAGGAGAGAAAGATGTTCTGGCTAGGCTGGGTGGCGACGAATTTGTGCTGTTAACAAAAAATCATACGCAAGATGAAATGAGGCAGCTTGCGACATCTGTGTTGTCATGTTTTCAGGCACCATTTATGCTTGAAGGTCATGAAGTATACATTTCAGCTAGTCTGGGACTTTGCTCATATCCGCAAGACGGACAAGATGTGGAAACGCTATTGAAAAATTCGGATTTAGCTATGTACAGTGCGAAAGAACAAGGCAGAAATGCCGCATGTTTCTTTACAGATGAGTTACGTGCAAAAATAAATCGTAGAATGAAAATTGAATTTGCTTTGCAAAAGGCAATTCGTGATGAAGAGTTAGATGTGGCGCTGCAGCCTATTATTGATTTGAAAACGAAGCGATATACTGGTATTGAGGCTTTAGCACGTTGTTCGACAGAAGAGGGGCCGATTTCGCCAGGCGAATTTATTCCAGTAGCTGAAGAATCTGGACTTATTATAAAATTAGGGGACTGGGTATTAGAAAAGTCATGTCGCTTGTTTAAAACATTGCCAGAGTATCAAGATGGACTAAAGTTATCTGTGAATTTATCCATACAACAATTAATGCAAAAGCGTTTTATTTTATCTGTACGTAGCATTTTGAGGAGAACGGGCTTTCCTCCAAATCGTTTAATTTTAGAAATAACGGAAAGCATTGCTGTGCGACATTTTGATTATATTATTGCTACATTACAAGAATTAAGAAATATGGGTATTTTAATTGCTTTAGATGACTTCGGAACAGGCTATTCTTCCTTATATTATTTAAAACAACTACCACTGGATATAGTAAAAATTGATCGTAATTTTATTCGTGAATTTCATTATGATCATGCACAGCCAGAGCGAACAATTGTAAAATCTGTTATTGAAATTGCCCATAGCTTACATTTAGCAGTAGTTGCTGAAGGGGTAGAAACAGTGGAGCAAGAAAGTTTATTACAATCTATGGGCTGTGATTACGTACAAGGATTTTATTATTCGAAACCTTTATCTGTAGGAGAGTTAAAAGAAAAATTAATTACAGATTTTTAATAAAAAAGAGAAGCCGGTAGCTTCTCTTTTTTTAATTTATTTTTTGTGAGTCCTTCATTAGTACTGGATAAAGAATAAGACCTAATACGAACAATCCGATTCCTAAGAAGAACGTTTTTAAATCAGCAGTTCCGGTTTTGATAACCCAAATAGAGTATACAAATGCTAATGTAGTAATAATTCCATCCTTTAATCGAGAGCCAGGCATTATATCGTACGTTTCTCCTGTAATAACCAGTTTGAGTTGGTATAGCGTAGAAACAAGGTATGGAATTAAATAAGCTAATGTTGCTACAACGATAGCGAAATTATAAGCTTCTGACACGGTACCAGAAATCGTTGAGAATAAGAAAATCTGCGTCATCACATTTGTAATAAATAATGATTTTGAAGGACTACCTTTTTTATTTGTTTTCGCGAAAAATTTAGGGAAAAGTCCATTCTTTGCAGCCTGATAAGGTACTTCTGAACTAACAACGATCCAGCCAACTGTAGATCCAAACAAAGATACAAGTGCAAGTAAAGCCATGATATATGCGCCTTTATTGCCAATTGCTAAATTTAGCGCGTCTACTAATGGTTTTTGAGACTCTTTTAAAGCATCTTGCGGGAGAGCGCCCATTGTAAGTAGAGTAATTGACATGTAAATAAGAAGAGCGATAATTAATCCGAAAATGGTAGCTTTTTTTACATCGCGCTGAGATTTTGCACGATTAGAAAGCATGACAGCTGATTCAATACCGATAAACGCCCAAAGTGTTGCAATAGCAGCTGAATTAATTTGTCCACCTAACGAAATGGATTGTCCTGCTTCATTCATAAATGATTGACCGTCTCCGAAATTAGAAGCATTGAAAATGAATAATGTGATTACAATAAACATTGTAAATCCGATAATTTTTGCAATGGTAGCAAGAAGATTCATATTTCCAGCTCGGTCAATATTTTGAGAAAGAATATATTGAATTCCCCATAACATAAGGCTACATACGAGGAAAGTTAATCCTTTGCCGAGTTCTAGTGAAAATCCGTTTGTTGAAAAGAGAATTTGCTTACTTTGTAAAACTGGAAAGAATGTTGATAAATATCCAGCGAAGGAAATAATAACAGATGCTGTTGCAGCCCAGTTCGCAGCCCAATATCCCCATGCTATACTATATCCTGCAACTTTTCCCGCTCTTTCGGAAGGAAACATCGCTTGAGCATAACTTTGTGGTCCTGCTTTTAATTCTGGTTTTCGAATTGCTAAATTTCCAAATACGAGTGCAATCATAAATACGCCAAGACCTGTAATACTCCATGCAAGTGTAGAACCCATTGGACCTGATACTTGTGCTAAATTTGCTGGGAGCATAAATACGCCACCGCCAACCATATTTCCAATCACAAAAGCTGTTAAAATCCATAATCCCCATTTTTTCGTTTCCATTTTTGTTAACTCCTTTGTAGTAATTTTTGCGTAAACATCATTTTTTACTAGCTTTTTGACAATAAAAAAAGAGCCATGTAGATAAAAAATACCTACATGGCTCTTCGCCTAACGTAGGTACAACGGGAATAACCCTTGTACCTACGCGTAATTTTTCCGCTAGGTTTCAAGGGTTACGTATGATGATGATGTTTTTGTGCAAATGTAACTACAATTGTTGTGTAAGTAAGCATAGTTCTTTGCTCCCTTTCTCCTCTGATTTTGAAGTTAGTATACTACATGTTTTTTTGAATGAAAAGAAAAATATAAAAATTTTTATAAAAATACGTTTTAGAGATTAAATATTTACCTGTATTTTTCCTATACTGGAAAATAAGTGAGAGATTGGCAGAAGAGTGTAGCATGGTATAATACATATAGAATTAGAAGGTGACAAGGGGCTATTGTAGATGATGAGTAAGTATGAACAAATTTATACAGCAATCAGCAAGTCTATTGATAATAAACAATTAAAAGAGGGATGCAAAATCCCATCAGAAACTGAATTAATGAAGCAATATGAAGCGAGCCGAGGTACGGTAAGAAAAGCTGTAGATTTATTACAAGAGCGTGGATATGTTCAAAAAATACATGGAAAAGGTGTCTTTGTTTTAAAGCGAAAAAATATTGAATTCAACTTTGGTGGTATTGTAAGCTTCCAAGAAGAAAATGAACGTTTAGGACGCCATTGTATTACAGAAGTCGTGGAAATGGAGAAAGTAAAAGCGATAAAAGAGGTTGCAAAGCTATTAAATGTGAAAGAGAAAACAGAAATAGATCATATTAAACGCGTACGAAATATTGATGGAGAAAAAGTAATTTTGGATATCAATCATTTTGTATCGGAATATATTCCTGGGTTAACGAGTGAAATTGCAGCGGAATCCATTTATAAATACATTGAGAAAGAATTAGGTCTTCATATTAGTTACTCACAGAGGGTAATTGAAGTGCAGCCATGTACAGAGGACGATAGAAAGTATTTAGATTTAAATGGAACAGACTATGTTGTCGTTGTGAAAAACTTTACGCATTTTTATGATGGAAGTCAGTTCGAATATACAGAATCACGCCATCGTTTAGATATTTTTCATTTTTCGGATGTGGCGCGGAGAAAATAAGGAGATGGAACGAAATAACGTTTCATCTCTTTTTTTTATCCCGCTATTTGTGGAAGTCGGACGGTCCGTAAGCACCCGATTGGTGAGGGCTGATAATCAGTGTGGGATGAACAAAACCCCCACTGATTAAAATTTCAATTTATAAAAACAAACAAACTCGTATATACGAGTGTTGACTAACTTATATATACGAGTTAATATGTAATTGTAAACGGTATCAAAAAAAGAAAAGAGGGACGGGAATATGGGGAAAGACTATCGTAAAACAGCAGAGGAAGTGTTGCAGTATATTGGTGGGAGAGACAATATTGAACAAGCTGCGCACTGTGTAACGAGGCTCCGTATCGCTTTAAAAGATGAAAGTAAAATAGATAACGATAAATTGCAGTCTGTTTCATTAGTGAAGGGAGCGTTTCATAACGCTGGGGTATTTCAAATTGTAATCGGTCCAGGAGATGTTGATCGAGTATATGCCGAATTGATAACGCTTGCAGGTATGAAGGAAGCGACAGTAGCTGACGTGAAAGACTTTGGAAACCAAAAGTTAAACCCAGTTCAAAAGTTTGTAAAAGTATTTTCAGATGTATTTATGCCGATATTACCAGCGATCGTAACAGCTGGTTTACTAATGGGAATTAACAATCTATTAGGGGCGAAGGACTTATTTTTTGAAGGTAAAAATTTATTAGATGTATATCCAAACTTAAGTGGGCTTTGGGATTTAATTAATATGATGGCGAATACAGCATTCGTATTCTTACCAGCACTTGTCGGTTGGTCAGCAACGAAGCGTTTTGGTGGTAGTCCGATATTAGGGATCGTTATGGGATTAATGCTTGTGCATCCAGCCTTATTAAACGCGTGGGATTATGGTAAAGCAGCAACTGGTTTAGATGGGCAAAAGATTGAGTACTTCGATATTTTAGGATTATTTCAAATTGAAAAGGTAGGGTATCAAGGGCAAATTCTACCCGTTTTAGTAGCGGCATTCGTACTAAGTAAAGTGGAAATCTTCTTAAAGAAACATGTACCAAATGCAATTCAATTATTAGTTGTACCCATTACAACGATTGTCGTAACAGGTGTGTTAGCATTAGGAATTATTGGTCCAGTTACACGTCATATTGGAGATTTATTAACAGTTGGATTAGTAGGTGTATATGAAACAGTACCAGTAGTTGGAGCAGTATTGTTTGGAGCATTATATGCACCGCTTGTAATTACAGGCATGCATCATATGTTTATTGCTATCGACTTACAATTAATTGCACAGCACGGTGGTACATTCATTTGGCCAATGATTGCTCTTTCTAACATTGCGCAAGGTAGTGCGGCACTTGCGATGTTCTGGATTTCTAAAAATCAAAATGATAAAAGTATGGCATCTACATCAGCAATTTCAGCATATTTCGGTATTACAGAGCCAGCTATGTTTGGTGTAAACTTACGAAATAAATTCCCGTTCTATGCAGCTATTATAGGATCGGCTACTGCAGCTATATTTATTACGCTAAATGGTGTATTAGCACCTGCTATCGGAATTGGCGGATTACCAGCATTTATTTCTATCATTCCGAAATCGATTCCAATATTTATTGTAGGAATGATTATAGCAGTTGTAATCCCATTTACATTAACATGGTTATTTGCAAAACGAGTAAAACAGAAGTAGGAGGAAGTTAAACATGAAGGATTGGCATAAAAGTGTAGTTTATCAAATTTATCCGAAGAGCTTTAATAGCTATTACAATAAAGAAACTGGTGATATAAAAGGGGTTACAGAGAAACTAGATTATTTAAAAGAACTCGGAGTAGATTATATTTGGTTAACACCGATATACCAATCACCACAAAATGATAATGGATACGATGTAAGTGATTACTACAGCATTGATCCATCTTACGGAACGATGGAAGAGTTTGAAGAGCTTTTAGAAGAAGCAAAGGCACGTAATATTGAAATTATGCTTGATATCGTTGTAAATCATAGTTCGACGGAGCATAAGTGGTTTAAGGAAGCGAAGGAAGATAAAAATAGTCCATATCGTAATTACTATATTTGGCGTGATGAAAAAAATAATTGGCAATCTAAGTTTGGCGGGTCTGCTTGGAAATATGATGAGAAGACAGAGCAATATTTTTTACATCTATTTGATGAGACGCAAGCGGATTTAAATTGGGAAAATGAAAAACTTCGTGAAGAAGTATATGATATGATGCGTTTTTGGTTTGATAAAGGGGTAACTGGATTCCGATTAGATGTTATTAATTTAATTTCAAAAGATCAACAGTTCTTAAATGATGATGGAAGTACGGCGACAAGCGATGGGCGTAAATATTATACAGATGGCCCGCGCGTTCATGAATATTTACAAGAGATGAACCGAAATGTTTTTGAAGGGAAAGATGTAATTACAGTTGGAGAAATGTCATCTACGACAATTGAGAATTGTATTAAATATTCAAACCCTGAGCGTAATGAATTAAGTATGACGTTTAGTTTCCATCATTTAAAAGTAGATTATCCGAATGGTGATAAGTGGACGCAAGCGGATTTTGATTTCATTAAATTAAAAGAGATTATGTCTAATTGGCAAATTGAAATGCAAAAGGGCGGAGGATGGAATGCGTTATTCTGGTGTAATCATGACCAACCTCGCATAGTGTCACGCTTCGGTGATGATAGAAAGTACCGAAATGAATCTGCGAAAATGTTAGCGACAGCTATGCATATGTTGCAAGGCACACCTTACATTTATCAAGGTGAAGAAATCGGTATGACAAATCCTAAATTCGAATCCATCGAGCAATATCGCGATGTAGAATCGTTAAATATATACGATATCAAGCGAGAAGAAGGATTATCAAAAGAAGAGATTATCGGGATTTTAAAACAAAAATCTCGTGATAACTCCCGTACTCCGATGCAGTGGAATGAAGAGACGAACAGTGGTTTTACAACAAGTACACCTTGGATTTCAGTGGCTGAAAACTTTACAGAAATAAATGTAGAGAAGGCATTAGAAGATAAAGATTCTGTATTTTATCATTATAAAAAACTAATCGAGCTAAGAAAAACATATGATGTTATTACAGAAGGAGAATATGCTATTTTAGATGAAGATCATGCTAAGGTTTGGGCATATACTCGTACTTTAAAGAATGAAGTACTACTCGTTATAAATAACTTCTACGGAGAAGGAATAACGTATTCTGTACCAGCTCATGTTCAATTAGATGAAATGAAGCAAGAAGTATTATTGTCAAACTATAAAGATTCAAGCAAGGATATTACAAATCTAAACTTAAGACCATATGAATCAATTGTCTATCGATATGCGAAATAAAAGGTTGTATGCCCACGCGGCATACAACCTTTTTATTTTAAGACACCGCTATATAAAATATTTACGTCTACTTCTGGTTTGAATTTTACTTTTGCATAATCTTTATTCCAATTTTTTTTCTTCCATAAGTCAGGATGATATGCGATAAGATGTCTTCCGATACCGAAAGCATCACAATTTGCTTTTTGTAGTTTGTTTGTTATTTTTTTCGCTTCTTTCGTAAGTTGTTTTGATAGGTCCTTATTTAGTTTTTTTCTGGCTTCCATTTTATAAATATTATCTCTTGGGGCTTCAAGTGCTATTACTTTTAGTTGGAGCTTAATGTGAGCATAAACATTTCCTTTTTTATCTGTTGTTATTTTTAAGTCTCGTTTTAACTTTCGATTGCTAATTTCCATTGTTAAATAATCAGATGTCTTCTCTGATTCATCGCTAGTAAGTTTTTGGGTTATACGAGCACTTGTTCCCATTTTTCCGGTTAATAACACGAATAAAACAGATTGTTTCAAAGGTAAGTGCCCAGTTAATTTATCATTGTTAAATAAAGCTAACCCGTTTGTAACTACTTCTTTTCCTTTTATTTTTATAGAAGGGAGGGTAAAGTCTTTACCGGGATCTAACATTTTTGTAGCAGCTGTTTCTAAAGTTTCTTTTGGAAATACACTCATATCTTCTAAGCTTTTCACTTTTTTCTTTAGAAAATCTCCGATTAGTAAATTTCCTACTTTCTTTTTTTCTAGTATCTCGGATGTTTCACCATCTACTGCAATAAGTTTTACTAAAGCAGTTGGGTTTGTTGGGTCCCGAAAGCTGACATCTAAATAGGGTAGTATACCTTTTTTTAGAATTTTGGTTCCTAGTAATTGAACACCATATTTGAAATAGCGAATGTTTCCAGTCACATCTTTTCTTAGGGCATCGCTTGTATCCCTTATGTTATGCCCGGTTGCTGAATGTATTTCATTCTCGAATGAAGATTGTTCTCCGTTTGAACTTTTTACGAGCTCGATTGTTTGCTGAAGTTTATTCTCTTCTGTAATATCATATCCAATACTATAAGCTAACCTTGCCTCCCTTAATGGTTCTTGATCCCAACAGCCAGAAAGGAGTGAACTAGCACATAATATAAAAAGTAATTTAACTCTTTTTTTGAACATACTGTTCTCCTTTCTTATTTCTTATTACTGAATAAAGTAGAAATAAAAGCGGAAGGACAACTATGAAAATATAGGTGAACTTATCAGTGAAAGTTGCAATTACTTTTAATTCTTCAGGCGTATCTATAAATAAGGCTACACTAAAGGCAATAATACCAACGATTGGAACGGCTTTTTTATGATTACCAAAGTTGAATATGTGTCCAATTCCGATAGAAGCAGCACAATAATAACTAGCAATAGAAGCTACAACAGTTATCATCCAAATTGGTATGAAAATCAGATCCGTTCGGTCTATAATTCCAATATGTAGAGAGCGCAATAAGTAAGCAACTGGCTCTGGAATAAGCTCAATTTGTTTTGGACTAAATACGATAAAGCAAATCCAAACAGTAAAAGTGTAAAAAATCGTTACACATCCATTAGCGATAGAAATTGCCTTTAGCTTTGCCACAGCACTTCCATTTACTTTTGGGAATGCAATCAGAATAATTTCAAAACCATACATGGCTGTAATTGTTTCCTTTGATGCTTGGATTATATTCCACCATCCGGCTTCTGTAAGGGGGAAAATATAAGAAAAGTCAGCTCGTGTGAGTCCAAGAGCAATTAAAAATGCCATTGGAACGATAAGAATGGAAGCCATGACATAAAATCGTACAATTACTTTAAAGGTGTTAAAGGCTATATAGCAACAAGCTATTGTAAATAGTATGAGAATGGCAGACCAAGGAGTGGCTTGTAAGACCCATACTTTAATGACGTTACAAGCGTTTAACATAACGGTCATACCGATAAGAGTAAAATAAAAAATATAAAAAAAACCTATTAGTTTTCCAAGTTTATTACCAAATAGCATACAAACACTTTCATACATATTTGCATCAGGAAATCGTTTTAAGAAAAGCCACATAAGTAAAATAATAAGTTGAATTGCAAGACCAGCGATGAGAGCAGAAATCCATCCACCACCTTTCGCTATTGGGT
Source organism: Bacillus sp. CH140a_4T (assembly GCF_008923725.1). GTDB lineage: Bacteria > Bacillota > Bacilli > Bacillales > Bacillaceae_G > Bacillus_A. The sequence continues at coordinate 95,698 of NZ_WBPF01000019.1, read as the reverse complement.
GAACCCGGTTCGGTAGAGAAAGTATGCCCACTCCGATTTGGCATTGAATAACGAAAAAGGTAAATTGAACTAGCGAAATTTTACTTTGCGTGTTTGTCACCGTTCTCATCCTCTCTCGTTACATGTTGTCGTTGCATTTTTTTCGGCTTTGGATCATGTGGTCTTTCCCAAAATGACCAAATTGGTAGTCTTACGAAAGAATCTTTCATATCTTTTACCCGCATCGGAGCGACAGGAGAAAGATATGGGGTATGAAATGAATGTAACTGGCATAAATGAACAAAAGTTATAATGAGACCGAATGATATTCCTACATATCCGAATATGGCAGCAAGAATCATTAATGGAAAACGAAGAATCCGAACTGCTGAGCTCATGTCGTTTGATGGAACGAGAAAAGACGCAATGGCAGTTAAAGCTACAACGATGATCATCGTATAAGAAACGAGTCCCGCTTTTACAATCGCATCCCCAATTACTAAACCACCTACAATACCGATTGTTTGTCCAACGCGGCTCGGCAAACGAATACCAGCTTCCCGTAATAATTCGAAAATCAATTCCATTAAGAGAGCTTCAAAAATCGGAGGGAGTGGCACTTTTTCTAATGAAGCTTTAATTGTATACACAAGTTCGAGCGGTAACACATCAGGATGAAAAGCAACGGTTGCAATATATATAGCTGGTAAGAGAAAGGCGATTAAAAAACTGACTAAGCGAATCATTCGGACGAAAGAACCGACAATCCAGCGGTTATTATAATCATCTGGTGATTGATAGAAAGCAAAAAGTGTAACAGGGACAATAAGTGCTGTTGGATCTCCGTCAGATAAAATAGCAACTCTTCCCTCCATTAAATTAGCAGCAGTTCTATCTGGACGCTCTGTATTTAATTGTTGTGGAAATGGAGAGAAAGACGTATCCTCTATAAATTCTTGTATGTATCCTGGAGGCATAAGTGCATCTGTCTTAATCTTTTCTAACCTTCTTTTCACTTCTGCAACTAGATCGTCATTAGCTATGTTTTGCATATAAGCAATAGCCACTTTCGTATGCATTTCTTCACCAAGTGTAAAATATTTAACGACGAAATTTGGGCTTTTTATGAGTTTACGAATAGAAGCTAAATTGGTTGCTAAATCTTCTACAAAACCGTTATGCGGTCCACGGACAACTCCCTCATTATCAGGTTCGGTTATATCTCTTTTTAAAGATAAAGCTGTTTCGAAAATACAAAAACTGTCGACATGTTCATGGAAATATAATGATTTACCTTGTAATAAGAGCTGTACACCATAATTTAAATTTGTTTCTTTTTTCATATTTAATGTGGAAAAAGCTTTATCTAAAGACAAATCAGACCGCGTTAATAATGGCTCAAGAGCTAATTGATGAATTAAATTTGGGTCTGCTAAAGATTCGATATATAAGATTGTCCCTTTGCCGTTTTGAAAAGGGAGATCTAATTTTTTTATATCATCTGAGTGACAGAGCTTATTTTCAATGTAATTAATATTTTCCGGCAGTGATGGAAACATATGCTTTTGGTTTTTACTCTCTTGTTGTTCTTTGTGCTCTGTCATAAATTCCACCTCTTTTAGAATAAAATTACTTCTGTTAATTTTTGTTGTTTGTGAGAAATTTATGCTTGGATTATTTAGAAAAAGTAGGGGAACGGAAAGAAAGTATATATTTGAGATATTAATATATATCTTTTGTACTATAAGGTGGTAAACCTAGCGGTATGTATAATTACATCATTCGATGAATAGGAAATTTAAGAAAAGCGATTTATAATACTAGTATTGTGTCTTGCCTTTTTAGGTACAGTACACAGCCGGTGATTGGCTAGTGGAGGTTCTTCCATTTTGCCAGTGCCGGTTTTTTATTGGATAATAGAGAAAATGAAGTTTTATAAAGAAAGAAGGGGTTGTTTTGAAGGATATAAATTCTATCTTTATGAGAGAAAAGATTGCTAGTTCTTATCTTTATTTCATTTCTTTTCTTGGTTTGATTACTATAACTATATCTTTACTTGAAATTAAAATCCCTTCTTATCCAACGATATTAATATTATTATTAATATTTATGGGGATTGCAGAGTATTTTCCTGTACGGTTTTGGAGAGGAACTAGCTCGCTTACCTTTCCAATAATTTACGCTATGAGTTGGCAGTTTGGAATCCATATAACTATTATTGCTATTGTACTCGTAACACTAATTATTCACCTGCATCGTCGTTCGCCGATACAAAGAATGTTATTTAATAGTACTCAGCATGCGCTTAGTTTAATCTTGGCCCAATGGTTTTCAAATAAATGTATGTCCTTATTAATTAACAAGATAGATATGTCAGTTCTATATGAAAATTTAATATCTTTGTTATTATTTTGCGTGTTTTTTTGTTTTTTTAACAACCGCTTTTACGATTTGTTAATGATACTCCTTCCACAACCATATTCAATCTATCAGTGGTATAAAAAAACTGTAACTGTATTTCTTTGCGAAACTTTTGGTTTCTCTTATGCAGCACTGATGCATATGTTAATTAGTACATATAGTGTGGAAGTAAACGAGCTTACAGTACTGTTTTTCTTTTTTCCACTTGTAGCAGCTTCAATTATTAGTTCTTTTTCTGTACGGATAAGGATGGAGAAGGAACGATTATATGAGTTATTTCTTATTACGACCGAAATTAGTCGAGGATTAACCGGAGGAAACTTGAAGCATATTAAACAAGCACTTAAAGGTTTTTTTGGTATACAAGCATATGTAATATGGACAAAAGATGATGGGAACTGGAATATTCTATTAAAAGATGGAAAAGTCCGCTCTCATATTTCTGATGATTCAGAAAAAAATAAGGTGTTTGAGGAACTCTCTAAAAATCTAGTATTTAATGATTGGAAAATTGGTATGGCTCCTGGAGATGAAATATTTGATAGTGTCATACGCTCACTTGTGTATTTTCCTCTTATTGTAAATGATGAACTAGTCGGAATGTTTGTTGCAGGGAAAAGTAGAACTGCAGGTTTTTTTCCAGAAGATGTACAGTCGTTAGCTACATTTTCTAATCAATTAGCTAACGTAGTTAAAACAAGGATATTGATTTCTGAGCAGGAAAAAAGAATGATTTTAGAAGAAAGAAATAGAATCGCACGAGAAATTCACGATGGTATTGCGCAAACATTAGCCGGGGTGATATTTCAACTAGAATCCGCGCAGAAAAAATACCGTGATAAACCAATAGATATGCAGCAAGTAGTAGAGAAAAGTATAAAAGATTTAAGAGGAAGCTTAGGAGAAGTTCGCTATTCTATTTATGCTTTAAAACCATATCCGACACAACAATTAGGACTTAAGCAGGCGATAGCGAGTAAAATAAAATCTTTAAAACAAGAGTACGAACTAGATATTACATATCATGAAAGAGGTCATGCACGTGCGCTTAGTTTTTCAAAAGAAAGGGTTATTTTTGATACATTACAAGAGAGTTTGCAAAACATTGTAAAACATGCAAAAGCAGAAAAGGCTGATGTTTTACTCAGCTATCAAAGTGAGCACGTGCTTTTAAGAGTTAAGGATAATGGAGTTGGTTTTTCATTATTTGAGTCTATGGTTAAAACGAAGAATGAGCCACATTATGGTATATTACATATGAATGAACAAGCTGAACAATTAGGGGCTACTTTACAGATTGATAGTTCTGTAGGGAAAGGGACAGAAATTACACTGTTAATTCCAGATTCACAAACAAGGGGTGCGTAAAATGATTAAAATATTAGTCGTAGATGATCATGCTTTTTTACGAGACGCAATTCGGAGCATACTAGAGGATGAATCTGATATGAAAGTGGTTGGAGAAGCTAGCTCTGGGGACGGAGTATTGGAAAAAGTAGAAGAATGCAGACCAGATTGTATTTTGATGGATATTAATCTTCCGGGGAAAAATGGTATTGAAGCTACAGAGTTGGTGAAAAGAAATTATCCGAATTGCCGAGTACTCGTGTTTACAATGTATGAGCATGATGAGTATTTAATGGATGCACTCCAAGCTGGTGCTGATGGGTATTTATTGAAAGATTCATCATCGGAGCAGGTAGTAGCAGCAATTCGGATGTTATATCGAGGCGATTCAGTTATTCATCCGCGTATGACTAAAAAATTAATTACATATCATCAGCAAAAAATGAAAGTAGAATCAAATGAAAATGAACTGACGGAACGTGAAAAGGAAATTCTCTTTGAATTAGTAAAAGGACTTAGTAATAAAGAAATTGCTGAAGTTCTATATATTAGTGATAAAACAGTTAAAATTCACATCAATAAAATTTTTAAAAAACTAAATGTGAAAAGTCGATCGCAAGCAGTGATTTATGCTGTTCGAAATCAATTGGTTCCGTTGGATTAAATAAGAGATGTTTAAAAGAACTATCGTGTTTCTTTATTCTATATTACAAAGAATAAAGAGCAAGGTAGTTCTTTTGTACTACGCAGACATAGAATCCTTAGAGAAAAGATACTCCTTTTGTTCAATTTTCAGAAAAATCAGAATGTGTAATAATAAATATAGAATTACATTTTAACCCTATTAATAATTCATTTTGTGAAAACCTTTTAGTGAAAATAAATTATGGGGGGCTTCTATAGAAAGATTAAAGTGAATGATTAGCTATATGGGGATGGTAGTAGTGTTGGAAATTCTTAATGATACAAAATAAAAGTTTAAGATTAATAGAATTTTCAATACTAAATGGGAATTTAAGAATCAATTTGTTTAGAAAAATAATTTTAGTAATGGGGAGATGCAATATGAAACGAGGGAAATTTGGGAAAATTCTTATTGGAACGCTAACAGTTGGAATGTTATTGTCTCAAGGAATTCCATATAACGTATTAGCGGAAGAGGTAAATACATCTACTTTAACTGGAATTGATGATGCAAATGCTGTATTGAAAGGCCTTACAAAGGAACAACGTAATGCCTTGAAAACGTTAGATACAAAACCAGGGTTTGTTATTTCTCCAGGTATCAATACAACAAGTCCTAATAATGTGAATGTGATTATAGAATTTAAGCAAGCACCTAGCAAAATTGAAGTATTAAAACAAGCGGCTAAAGGGAAAAAGGTAGCTCTTTCAAATGCAGAACAAAAGGTAGAAGCATCACATAAAGGATTTAAAGCAGAACTTGAACAGCTTCAAAAGAATAAAGAGAAAGGGACACATTTAAAAGCTGCAAAAATAACAAGAGAATATAAGAATGCTTTTAATGGTGTAGCGATTTCTTTACCTGCCAACATGATTGAAGATTTAGTTCGTACCGGTATGGTTAAGCGTGTATGGGAAGATCGTGAGGTCAAAATTGATTTACCGAAAGAAACAGCTAAAGAGGCTGTTGCACCAAAAATGGCAGATAGCGTACCGCAAATTGGTGTGGACAAGCTACATGATGAAAAAATAACAGGTAAAGGAATTAAGGTAGGTGTACTGGACACAGGTATTGATTACAACCACCCAGATTTAAAAGATGCATATAAAGGATATCGTGCAAAACAAGGTGAAGATCCAAGCAAAATTGATCCAAATTCTATAAAGGGATGGGACTTTGTTAATAATGATGCTGATCCGATGGAAACAACGTATAAGGATTGGCAAAATTCTGGAGGATATCCTGAGATTTATGAGGGAAGTGCATATTATACATCCCATGGTACTCATGTAGCTGGGACAATTTCTGCAGACAAAAAGAATAATGTAGATTATGCGGTTAAGGGCGTTGCTCCAGATGTAGATTTATATTCATATCGTGTATTGGGGCCATATGGAAGTGGTCAAACAAGTGGTATTCTTGCTGCGATTGATAAAGCAGTGAAAGACGATATGGATGTTATCAATTTATCATTAGGTGCGTCTATTAATGATCCTTTATATCCTACTTCTGTCGCAGTGAATAATGCGATGTTAGCTGGTGTTGTTACAGTAGTAGCAGCTGGTAATAGTGGTCCGCAAGAAGGTACCATTGGATCACCTAGTGCAGCAGCACTTCCCATTACAGTGGGAGCCAGTGACGCTGCAATGACTATTCCAACGTTTTCCGCCGATGCAGGTGATGTACATGTAGATAAGATGATGCTACTTGGAAAAAGCTTTACTGATAAGATTGAAGATTTGAAAGGACAATCTTTATCGGTTGTATATGCAGGGCTTGGGAAATCAGGTGATTTTACAGGGAAAGATATAAAAGGGAAGTTAGCTCTTGTCCAACGCGGTGAGATTACATTTGATGAAAAAATTAAAAATGCTAAGGAAGCAGGCGCAAAGGCAGTAATTGTATATAACAATGTAGATGGGGAAATTACAAGTTATCTTGGAGAAAGTACATCATCTATTCCAACGTTCCGCTTAACAAAAGTAGATGGTGAGAAATTACAAGCAAAAGCTGTACAAGGAGATGTGTCGTTAGCGTTTGGAGAACTTAGTAATATAAAAACAGAGGGAGATCACTTAGCTGATTTCAGCTCCCGTGGTCCCGCAGCTAAAACAGATGATATTAAGCCAGATATTGTAGCACCAGGTGTGTCTATCTTCTCAACTGTTCCTGAATATATTAATGATCCAAAGGATGGAGAAAATTATCCGGTAGCGTATGGACGTATGTCAGGTACATCTATGGCAACTCCTCATACTGCAGGGGTTGCGGCACTGATTTTACAGGAACATCCAAACTATAGTCCATTTGAAGTAAAAGAGGCACTTATGAATACCGCAGTTGATTTAAAAGAAGAGCGTTCTGTGTTTGAGGTGGGATCAGGAAGAATTGATGCATATCGTGCAGTTCATGCAGACACATCTATTGAGGTTATCGATAAAACATCAAACGCTGTAGATGATGAAGAAGTAGAAATTGAAGAAAAAACAGGTTCTATTGCATTTGGGTATAAAAATCAAATTGAAACTGGACCTATTAAAGATAGCCGAAAAGTGTTAATTAAGAACAGCAGTAAAACAGATGGGAAAGAGTTTAAATTAGAAGTAGAGTTTTCACCTACGAGTGTAGGTGTGCAAGATGCAGCGAAGAATGGTGTGAAGCTAAACGTACAAGATTCTATTAAAGTAGCTCCTGGTACAGCAGGGGAAATTAGCCCTGAAATTATCATCCCAGAAAACGCTGAATTCGGTAGATATGAGGGATATATTCATATTTCAAATAAAAACAATGAAAAAGAAGTATATCAAGTACCATTTGCAGTTAAATTCACAGAAAAAGGGATTGCGTCTGTGGATTTACTGAGAGATGCAATGGCAACAGATGCATCTAAATTCCATCCATTTATGGAAAGACCTAGTTCGCCTTTGACATTTAAATTAAATAGTCCTCTTGAAACCATTGATGCAGTTGTGAAGGACCGAAAGACAGGGAAGGCATTAGGAGTCGTTGGTACACTTAATGCAAGTAGTCTAACACCAAATGTTGAGTATATGATGTTTTCTGGTATGGGAGGATATGTACTTCCATTCACAGGAGATCCAGCTCATCCAATTGGGGATAAACCTGTTATGTTGCCTGATGGAGATTACGAATTGAACTTCGTTGGATATGATAAAGAAGGGAAATCGTATAAAAAAGGCGATAGCATAATCATTGATAATGTAATACCTGAAATGAAATTTAAGGATGTACAACCTGGTATACATGAAGTCAATGATTCCATGTTTAAAGAAGAAGACGGCCAACGTGCATTATGGGTGCATGGTAATATTTATGATTCTACAGTAGATGCATTAAAGGCAAAAGGCTTGCAGTATGATCAAAAAGCGAATCAAATTGTATATTATCAAAACTCAGCCTTCCCATCAGGTTGGTTGAATACAATTCAAGCAAATGGTGATTTTAAATTTGGAGTACTTCCAGAGGAAATAAATGAGCCGTTAAATTTAAAATTATTTGGATATGACCTCGCAACTGCAGGGAATATGGCAACTGGATATAAAGATTATGTCTTTGTAAAAGAAGGGACAGAATATGCTGTTCCAAGTTATGACAAAGATAAAATCAAATTAGGAGAGAAAATTAAGTTAACTTTGAATCTTAATAATGTAAAACAGCTTATGTCAGGTACATTTGAAATTCCTTATTACAAGCAGTTATTTAAATTTACAGACGTGAAACCAAATCCAGTACTTACGGAATATGTAAAACAACATGGACTGAACCTTAAATTAGAAGATCCAAAGATAAGTGAAGAAGGAGCTTGGGAAAACAAGGTGAAAGTTGGCGCGTCATTGGAAGGAAAAGAATTTAAAGGATTAGATGGAGATACACCATTTTTAGATGTTACATTCGAGATGACGAGTGATGAATACTTTAATGATTTAACTGCATTTGGAGTAGATAAGTTCTCTTATACAAAAGTTGGTGCAACAGAAGGCAATGAGATTCCTGTGTTTAAAGATAAACCTTTTGCTATTGTTTCAAAACATTCAACGGTTACAGGATATATTGGTCCGGAAGCTTTCTTGAATGAAGAGGGGTATTTAGGTAAGAAAGACTATACAAAACTAGGGGCAAAAGTGTACGCAGTTGGCAAGGATGGAAAGAAATATACAGGAACGATTAATGAAAATGGGCAATTTGAGATTCATAGTGTTCCAGTAAGCGATAAAGAATATGATATTTTCGTAGAAATGCCAGGTCATTTAAATAGTAAATTAACAACAAAAATAGGGAAGATGCAAGACGGTGAATTAGTGGGACAAAACTTTAGAGCTGACATTGATGATAACCTTGCAGGTGATGTAAACGGCGATAAAATGGTAGATATTCAAGATGCTAGAATAGCAGCTTTATCGTATGGAAAAGGAAAAGTATCTGTAAAAGATGGAGATATAAATCAAGATGGTGTTGTAGATGAAACAGATATTCGTTTTATTGAGAAAAACTTCTTGAAAAAGGGGCCAGATGCTAAAGAAAATCAGAAGCCGAAAGAAAATGTAGGGCCAGTGACGTTAGATAAAATCTTACGCTCTATTGGATTAGAACCCAAAAAATAAGTGGACAAACTTCTAGAATAAATAAAGCAATAAAACAATGAATATAAAATTAAATGAGATTGGCTAACAAATAACCGGTAATGATTTACAGTAACATTACCGGTTATTTTAAAAGTAATAGTCGTTTTGGTACATGAAGTAACTAGTTTAAAGTTAGTCAGCTTTCGTTATGGGACAAGGTAGTTGCTTAATTATTATTGTTTGTGGGATGGAAATAAGGTTTGAACTTTAAAAATAGGGGGACTTGTGAAATGAGTATTAAGAAAAAATTTGGTATGGGTGTTGTAACTGCAGCACTTGGCTTATCTTTAATTGGTGGGGGAACATATGCGTATTTTAGTGATAAGGAAGTATCACAAAACACTTTTGCAGCGGGTACTTTAGATTTGAGTGTGAATCCTGAAGTTGTTATTAATGTAGACAATATTAAACCAGGTGATGAAATGGAGCGTGGTTTTCAATTAGTAAACAAAGGGACCTTAGCGATAGGAGATGTGAAACTCCTGACAGATTACAGTGTAATCGATGCTAAAGGAGATAATGGAGATGCTGATTTTGGTGATCATATCCGTGTTGATTTCTTGTGGAATTTGGATAAAAATGAGGTTCCAATTTGGTCTACTACATTATCTGAATTAAAGATAGCTACGCAAAACGGAAGTATTCCTGATCTTGTACAAAAAGGTGTTGTAGACCGAGAAGGAAATGGTCTTGCACCTGGTGATGATGATACTTTCTATGTAATGTTCACATTTGTAGATAATGATGAAGAGCAAAATGTATTTCAAGGAGACTCATTAAAATTAAATTGGACTTTCAATTCAATGCAGACAAAAGGTGAAGAGAAATAAAAATAAATGTTATATACGAGAATCAATTGATGAAGAATTGATAAATAAAACTTTTAATAGTGTAAAGGTTGATTTAGTGAATCAACCTTTTTTTGTTTTTTAGATTATTCATAGCAGTACTTCTAACATTTGTGTCGAATTAAGAAGATATATAGGAGGGATACATATGGAAATGGCTGTAGAACGTGTTTTTACGAAAGAGATTTTAAGAAGAGCAGCAAAGGCATTTCATGTAACAGTGGAAGAGAAGCCGCTTGGAGATTTTGAAAATTATATTTTTAAGGCGAAGGGAGATAATGATGAGGACTATGTATTACGTTTAACGCATTCTTCGCATCGCTCTAAAAAAGAAGTTGAAGCTGAACTAGATTTTTTACAATATGTTGCGGAGCATGGGGCAAAGGTAGCAGGACCTCTTTACTCAACTTCTCAAAATCTTGTAGAAGAAATTGGAGCGGAAGATAGCTCTTTCTTTTTTGCTTCTTTATTTACATATGCAAAAGGTGAGCAAGTAAAAGGAGAAGAATCGCCTTATTGGGGAGATGCTTACTTTGAAGCATGGGGAAAAGCGATTGGACAACTGCACCGCCTAACAATGAACTATCCTAAAACAAATAATCGTGATACGTGGGAAGAAGACGAAAGTGGAATTGTTAATGAATTAGAAGATAACCAAGTGAAAAAGACTGCAGCTGTATTAATGGATGAAATAAAGGCTCTCCCAATTGAAAGAGAAACGTTCGGCCTTATGCACGGTGATATCCATCCAGGTAATTTTCATTATGATGGAAAAGATCTAACAATCTTTGATTTTGATGATGCGGCTTATAATTACTTTATACATGATTTAGCGATGGTTCTCTATTACTCTGTTCTATTTGCACCGTGGACAGCGGAGGAGAAGACGACATTCGCTCGTAAACAGTTACAAGTGCTAAGAAAAGGATACGAATATGAACACAAGCTGGCGGATAGTTGGTATGAATCGTTACCGCTATTTTTACGCTTACGCGATATAGGTTTATATGGCACGCTCCAAAAGAAGTTTAAGGGGAAAGATATGCCAGATAACTTCCGAGAATTATGTGAAGAATTATATGACAGAATTATAAGCAAAGAAGCGATTGTGAATATATAATACATTTTGTTCAAAACAAAGTATATAAAATAAATATATACTTTGTTTTTTTATACAAAAATATGTTTGTTTTATTAAAATAATATTGTCATAGATTCGGTATACATTTATAATTTTTATATATTCTGAAAATTCTTTATAAAGAAGGAGGGGGAATATTGGAAGCTATCGTCAATTGGATAAATAATATTGTTTGGAGTCCAGCACTTGTTTATTTATGTTTAGGAGTAGGGTTATATTTTTCCATTCGAACGAGGTTTTTACAAGTAAGGCATGTAGGAGAAATGGTGAAGCTGACATTTCAAGGTGAAAAATCAGAGGCTGGTGTTTCTTCATTCCAAGCGTTAGCACTTTCATTATCAGGGCGCGTTGGAACAGGGAATATTGCTGGGGTAGCAACAGCGGTTGCCTTCGGTGGACCAGGAGCTGTATTTTGGATGTGGGCAGTGGCTTTTTTAGGAGCAGGATCAGCTTATATAGAATCAACACTCGCGCAAATATATAAGACGAAACATCAAGGACAGTTTCGCGGTGGACCTGCTTATTACATTGAAAAAGGTTTAGGTGTGAAATGGTATGCATTAGTATTCGTTGCAGCGACAATTATTGCAACGGGGCTTTTATTGCCAGGTGTGCAAGCAAATAGTATTGCTGTAAGTTTAGAAACAGCTTTTGGAATTAACACTACTGTATCAGGGGCTTTATTAGTTGTTGTATTAGCTATTATCATCTTCGGTGGCGTAAAGCGAATCGTTAACGTGGCACAAGTTGTCGTACCGTTTATGGCAGTTGGTTATATTTTAGTAGCTTGCGTTATTGTTGCTATGAATATTGAAAAATTGCCAGAAGCATTCATGTTAATTATAAGAAGTGCATTTGCATTAGAAGCGGCTTTCGGTGGTATTATCGGTTTAGCAATTTCTTGGGGAGTAAAACGTGGTATTTATTCCAATGAAGCAGGGCAAGGAACTGGACCACATGCAGCAGCTGCTGCGGAAGTATCACATCCAGCTAAGCAAGGTTTAGTGCAAGCATTTTCCGTTTACATTGATACATTATTTGTTTGTTCAGCAACAGCATTTATGATAATTATTACAGGCATGTATAACGTATTTGATGCAAGCGGAAAAAACTTTATCGTAAATAAATTAAATGGTGCTCAGCCAGGACCAGGATATACACAGGCAGCGGTAGAATCTGTTTTCCCTGGATTTGGAAACGGTTTCGTTGCAATCTCGTTATTATTCTTTGCCTTTACAACAATTATGGCGTATTACTACATTGCAGAAACGAATATCGCGTACTTAAATCGTGATAAAGACCGTCCGTGGCTGTCTATGGTACTAAAATTTGTATTTTTAGGAGCTGTATTCTACGGCTGTATAAAAACAGCAGCAACAGCTTGGGCTTTAGGTGATATTGGTGTAGGAATTATGGCATGGGTAAATATCATTGCGATTTTACTATTACAAAAACCCGCATTAATCGCATTAAAGGATTATGAAAAGCAGAAAAAAGAAGGAAAAGATCCAGTATTCGATCCAGGTCCATTAGGAATTAAAAATGCTGATTTCTGGGAGCATGAATACGGAAAAGATAAGAAAGAAGAAGTATCTTAATCAAATAGAAATGAAGGAGCAAAGGGAAAATCCCTTTGCTTTTTTTATGGGCAAAATGAGGCTGGAAGTTATTTTTTTGCCTATTTTTGAATATAAAAAGAATGTACATGCTTTGTTAGTGGAAGGGGGGAGTACGTTGATAGAGTTTCGTAATGTAAATAAATATTATGGCAATTTTCAAGTTTTAAAAGATATTCATGTGCAAGTGAAAAAAGGTGAAGTGGTAGTAGTTGTTGGACCTTCAGGATCAGGAAAAAGCACGTTGCTTCGGTGTATAAATCAGCTAGAGACAATTACAGACGGAGAGTTAATTGTACAAAATACGGAGGTACACAATGTCAAAACAGATATGAATGAATTACGCCGAAATATCGGGATGGTCTTTCAACATTTTTATTTATATCCACATAAAACGGTTCTTCAAAATATTACACTAGCACCGATTAAAGTAAATAAAGTTTCAAAAGAGGAAGCTGAGCAAACAGCGATGTTTTATTTAGAGAAAGTAGGAATCCCAGAGAAGGCTAATGTATACCCGCATCAACTATCTGGAGGGCAACAGCAAAGGGTAGCAATTGCTAGGGGGCTCGCAATGCAGCCGGAAATTATGTTATTTGATGAGCCTACGTCTGCTCTTGATCCAGAGATGATTGGGGAAGTACTTGATGTTATGAAAACGCTGGCTAAAGAAGGGATGACGATGGTCGTTGTCACGCATGAAATGGGATTTGCGCGAGAAGTAGCAGATCGGATTTTATTTATGGATGATGGCAAGATCATTGAGGATACAACACCGGCGCAATTTTTTGCAAGTCCTGAACAAGAAAGAGCGCGTCTATTTTTAAGAAGAGTGTTAAATCATTAAAGGGGGAGTTTTATGCTTAAAATGAAAAAGTTGTTTACGTTAATCGTTTTTTCATGTTTATTCGTACTTGTCGTTGCCGGGTGCGGAAGTAAAAAAGATGAGGCAAAAGAAACGAATACGAAGCAAGGCGGGGCCGTTGAGCAAATTAAGAAGCGGGGGAAATTAGTAGTTGGAGTGAAGAATGATACGAACTTATTTGGACTAAAGAATCCTTCAACAGGGCAAGTAGAAGGATTTGATGTTGATATCGCAAAGGCGCTTGCGAAAAAAATTCTTGGAGATGAAAAGAAACTAGAATTAAAAGAAGTAACGTCTAAAACGCGTATTCCACTACTGAAAAATGGTGATATTGATGCAATTATTGCGACAATGACAATTACGGAAGAACGTAAAAAAGAAGTAGATTTTTCAGATGTATATTTTAAAGCAGGACAATCGTTACTTGTGAAAAAAGGGAGCGATATTAAAAGTATTGATGATGTGAAAAAGGGTGTGAAAGTGTTAGCTGTAAAAGGTTCAACATCTACAACTAATATTCGTCAAAAGTCACCAGAATCGACTGTATTAGAATTTGAAAATTACAGTGAGGCATTTACGGCGTTAAAAGCAGGGAAAGGTGATGTTTTAACGACAGATAATGCAATTCTTTACGGCATGGCAAAACAAGATTCGAATTATGAAGTTGTAGGGAAAATTTTCACGGATGAGCCGTACGGAATTGCAGTGCAAAAAGGTGCAGATGATTTGACGAAAGAGATTAATAGCTTACTAAAAGATATGAAAGCGAATGGAGAATACGATAAATTGTATGAGAAATGGATTGGTCAAAAACAAGAGAAGTAAAGTGAAACTTTACTTAGTGGGGCTTTCTTCTTATTGAAGAGTAAGAGTGAGAGGATGAGGGATGCTCATCCTCTTCTTGTAAAGAAAGAGGGGAGAATATGTGCCTGATTTTTCTATACTAACGAATAACATTGATATGTATTTAGAAGGCTTTAAGTATACAGTTATGTCTAGTGTAATTGCATTAATAGGAAGCTTTATTTTAGGAGTAATTTTGGCGGTAATGCGTATTGCACCGATTCGTATTTTAAATTGGTTGGGAGCTGCTATTGTAGAATTTGTAAGAAATATTCCACTCGTATTAATTGCATTTATATTCTATTTCGCTTTACCTGTAGTAGGAATTACTTTAAATGGTTTTGTAGCAGGAACGGTTACGCTTACGGTATATACTGCAGCATTTATTGCTGAAGTCATTCGCGCTGGTATTTTATCAGTCGCGAAAGGTCAAATGGAGGCAGCACGTTCCTCAGGATTGACTTATACGCAAGCGATGTACTATGTCGTTTTACCTCAAGCGATGAAAATCGTAATCCCTCCTTTAGGAAATCAATTTCTCAATTTAGTAAAAAACTCTTCCATACTTGGAATTATTGCTGGTACGGATTTAATGTATCAAGGAGACTTAATTTCAACGAAGACATTTGTTACGTTCGATGTGTATATATTTGTCGGGATGTTTTATTTAATATTAACAATTCCGCTCAGTATGCTAGTGCGTTATTTAGAAAAACGCTTAGCAAAGGAGGCGGTGTAAATGGATTTTAAGGGAGCAATTACAGGAGATCATATTCTGTTTTTATTAAAAGGATTACTTATAACGTTAGAGGTAGCGCTCGTAGCAATTGTACTTAGCTTTATTATTGGTAGTGTGATAGGAATATTGCGCTACATGAAAATACCTGTTGTCGCACAAATATTAGGAATTATCATTGAAGTGATTCGAAATTTACCACTACTTTTAATTATATTTTTCACGTATTTTGCACTTCCAGAAGCAGGCTTAAAATTAGAGATTATAACAGCTGTAATTGTTGCCTTAACAATATTTGAAGCAGCAATGATATCTGAAATTGTCCGAAGTGGTTTATTATCTATTGAAAAAGGACAGATTGAGGCTGCAAGATCTTCAGGATTAACGTATGTTCAAGCGCTTTGGCACATTATTTTACCACAAGCATTAAGAAGAATGGTCCCACCGCTTGTTAGTCAGTTTATTTCATTGCTGAAAGATACAGCATTAGCAGTTGTTATATCACTTCCAGAGCTTATGCATAATGCTCAAATTATTAGCGGACAGAATGTAAATTATATGATTCCAACGTTTATAGTAGTGGCTTGTATGTACTTTATCGTAAATTATAGTTTATCAATTTTATCGAGAAGATTAGAACTTCGTTAACCTTTACAATATATGTAAAGGTTTTTCCTTGTTTAACCTTATTTTCCTCTAATTAGAATCTAAAACTCGCGATAATTCAATTTTTTATATTATTTTATCAGAAAAGTTTTAATTTTATATAGAAATTGTAATCGCTTTCGTGTATATTTTTATTATCAGAAAATTTTAACAAGATATAGGGGTATCGGTAGGGGGAGGATTTAGATGCAGCAACAAACGAATGAGAAATTACATCGTACGATGAAGAGTAGACATTTATTTATGATCGCACTAGGTGGTGTAATCGGAACTGGTTTTTTCTTAGGTTCAGGTTACACCATTAATCAGGCTGGACCAGGGGGAGCCATCCTTTCATATTTAGTAGGCGGATTTATTATGTATTTAACAATGCTTTGTCTTGGAGAATTAACGGTAGCAATGCCAGTTTCAGGTTCTTTCCAAAAGTATGCGACGAAGTTTATTGGACCAGGAACGGGCTTTATGATTGGCTGGCTATATTGGCTTGGCTGGGCAGTGACAGTAGGTTTAGAGTTAACGTCAATCGGTTTAATGATGAAAAGATGGTTTCCGAATGTTGATGTTTGGGTATGGTGTCTCGTATTTGGCGTTATTTTATATGCGTCAAACGCAATTTCGGCGAAAAGTTATGCTGAATTAGAATTTTGGTTCTCTAGTATTAAAGTAGTTACAATTCTTGCATTTGTTGTTCTTGGTGGTAGTGCATTACTAGGGTTTATATCATATGACGGAAAAGAAGCAGCACCTCTTTTCTCTAACTTTGTAAGCGATGGCGGATTATTCCCGAATGGACTAGCTGCCGTATTACTTACGATGATTACAGTTAACTTCTCGTTCCAAGGAACAGAGTTAATCGGGATTGCAGCAGGAGAAAGTAAAGATCCTGAAAAAACAATTCCACGTGCGATTCGTAATACAGTATGGCGCATTATGTTATTCTTCATTTTAACAATGACGATTTTAGTAGGGTTAATTTCTTGGAAAGAAGCTGGCGTAATTGAAAGCCCATTCGTAGTCGTATTTGATAAAATTGGTATTCCATACGCAGCTGATATTATGAACTTCGTTATTATTACAGCGTTACTATCTGTAGCGAATTCAGGATTATATGCGGCAACTCGTATATTATGGTCACTTGCAAATGAAGGAATGGCACCAACATCGTTCCAGAAAGTAAATAAGCGTGGTATTCCAATTACTGCACTAGTTGTAACGATTGCAGTAGCTGGCCTATCTTTATTCACAAGTTTCCTTGCAGAAGATACAGTATACATGTACTTATTATCTATAGCTGGTTTATCGGCTGTTTCAAGTTGGATCATCATTGCTCTATCGCAACTTCGCTTTAGAAGTCAGTATATAAAAGGCGGAGGAAAGTTAGAGGACTTAAAGTATAGAACACCGTTATATCCAATTGTTCCTATTTTAGCTTTAATTACAAATAGTATCGTTGTTATTAGTTTAGCGTTTATTCCAGAACAAAGGATGGCGTTATATTGTGGCATTCCATTTATCATTTTCTGCTACATATATTATTATATGAGTAAGAAACGGCAGAAACCGATGAAAGTGGAGATGGAAAATACAAATGAAACTAACAATCAAACACGATGATATAGAAGCAGATTTATCGTATGGTCCATTAGCGATTGGAAAAGAAAATGGGTATTCACCGTTACAATTACTCGTTTCTTCTATCGCAGGATGTAGTGCAATTGTCTTTCGAACAATTTTAGAAAAGAAACGTATTACATATGATACGTTTACAATTGAAACGGAAATTGGTAGAAGTGAAGCTTTATCAAAACCAGTTAAAAGTGTTCATTTGCACTATAAAATTAAAGCACAAAACATTACAGAAGAGCAGTTGGACAAGGCACTGCAACTAGCAGTGAAAAATTGTACGATTGTTCAATCGGTAAAAGATAGTATAAAAGTTACGGAAACCATTGAACTAATAAAGTGAAACATAAAAACGTGAGAATACGTCTCTCACGTTTTTATGTTTTTAATAAAGGGGGAAATATGATGGAATGTTTAGGGTGTAAATTAGCCAACGAAGAAGAAATTATATATAAAATATATGAAGATGACTATGTAACATGCTTTTTAGATCATGAACCGTTCTATCCAGGACATACTTTAATTGTGCCGAAGCAGCATGTTCTAGAAGTGGATGAATTAGATGATATTGTAGCAAAATCCATTATGGATGCTTCTAAGCTTATTGCAAAAGCGATTAAGCTATTATATAAACCTGATGGAATTACAATTTGCCCCGCATTAACGGGCAGTAAGATCCCTTACCTCAAAATTCAGTGAAAACAAAGAAGTTAGTTGGGGATCCAACTGCCCGTAAAAGCCCGATTGGTTCAACTAATAATCAGTGGGGGATGAACAAAACCCCCACTGATTAAAGTTTCACTTTATCAAAATGGTGGAATCTTTAACGAGTTAACACATTACCATATGCATGTCGTACCGAGATATAAAGAGCGCTCGTTTGCTGAGTTTTATACGGTGCAGCCAGGAGAAAAGAAGAATTATAACTTGGAAGAGACACAGAATTTGTTACAAGAAGCGATAGAGCAAATGCTGTTTACTGAAAAGGCGTAAGAGGGATGTTCTTAAAGGAACAGTTAGGAAAATTCTAATATTAAAAAGGCCAATTTCTCAGTTAAAATAGAGAAATTGGCCTTTTGTTTATTCTATTATTCAATTTTCTATATTAAAAAAGGCCTGCAGTGTCACAAAGTATATCGCTCATTCGTTATATAGAGTGAGAGGAGGAATTATATGAAAGTTACAAACAACGATTATGAAAAGATGGAAGAGCTATCAGTCTTCATACATATGTAAAACTTCTTTCGCGCGTATACGTAAACCATCTATTAATTCTTTCGGTTCTAAAACTCGTGCCTCTTTTCCAAGTCTATAAAATAAAGGGGTAATAAAGTTAATTTCACCTTTATCGATTGTTGAATGTATATATCCTGTCCCGTCTTCGTTTACTATCACGAATTCTTCAAGGTAAGGAACGCTTTTACATTGGCGCACACCTTCTGTCGTTAATAAAACATGTAACTGGGTAGGAATGTTTATGACGTTAGAGTTAGAGCCGAACCACTCTTCTAAATTCATGAACGTATCTTTATTTTCTTCCATTGATAATACGGAAAGAATACGATCAACGCGATACAGTAATACTTTTTTTCTACTGAAGTCATAGGATGGTAAGTACCATAGTCCGTCATGAGCGTATACACCTATAGGATGAACATGTTTTGTTTGTATCCCCGATTTAGATTCGTATTGAAAGTGTAAATTTTTATTTTCAATAGCCGCGGTTAGCACTTCGTTTAAAAGAGGTGTATCAATTGTTCTCTTCGGATTCCAAAAGGCGATATAAGAACGTATTTTATCAACTTTCGCTTTCGCATCATGTTGTAGGGAGTTATACAGTTTATGCGTAACGGAGTTGATTTCTGTATTAAAAGGCAGGTCTCGGTAGTAGCTTAAAGATTGAAAGGCAAAAAAGATGGAGACAGCTTCTTCTTCCGTAAATAAAATAGGGGGAATTACTTTATTCGTTAATACTTTATAGCCGCCGTTGCGACCTTGTTCAGCATAAATAGGTAATCCCATATCACTTAAATCTAAAATGTATCTATGAACCGTACGAACAGAAATATTAAATTCATCGGCTATTTCTTGAGCTGTAAATGCTTTTTTCGCAGAAGCAAATATAAGAATATCTAATAAGCGTTTAGCTTTTGACAAATGTATCACCTTTTTTCTTTTTTAAACATGACATAAATTGTCGTGTTTTATTGTTAGTATATTGTTTATATCATAATGTTATTAAGATGAGATGCAAGGAGGAAAAGATATGTCACGCGAAATAGTTTTATTTATTGCAGCGAGTTTAGATGGATATATTGCGAAAGAAGATGATGATTTACAGTGGTTAATGGAAACGGAAGGAGAGGGAGATAACGGTTATACAGAAATGTACGAAACGATTGATACAATAATTATGGGAAAAAGAACGTACGATTATGTAGTAGAGCACACGGAAACATTCCCATACTTAGATAAAGCATGTTATGTTTTTTCTCGTTCAGAAAAAGGCTCAGACGGAAACGTGGAGTTTGTAAATGAAGATATAGTGGAGTTTACTAAAAGGCTAAAAGCACAAGAAGGATCTAAAATATGGATGGTCGGTGGAGGAAGTTTACTGAGAGAGTTCTTTAAGAATAATCTAATTGATGAATATGTTGTTACGATTACACCACATATATTAGGTTCTGGAGTTCCGTTATTTCAAGACAAGAATCCAGAAATTAATTTAACTCTAACGGATACGAAACGTTTTGGGCAATTTGTAAATTTATATTATAACGTAAAATGATAAAGTGAAACTTTAATCAGTGGGGGGGGGGTTCATCTCCCACTGATTATTAGTTGAACCAATCGGGCTTTTACGGGCAGTTGATCCCCCACCTAATTTCTTTGCTTCCGCTGAATTTTGAGGTAGGGGTCTTACTGCCTGGTAAATAGCGGGATAAAGAAACACGACTACCATCAATAGTCGTGTTTTTGTATAGATGGTAATGAAATGATAAAACAAGATCCGTGATCGACTTCACTCGTTACAGTAATATTCCCGCCGTGTAGTTCTACAATTTCTTTTACGATAGATAGTCCTAAACCAGTTCCACCTGTAGCTCGTGATCTTGCTTTATCAACTCGATAAAAGCGATCGAAAATGTGAGGGAGGTCTTCAGGCGGAATACCTTCGCCTTCATCTTCAATTGTAATGGAAATATGTTTATGTTCTTCTATAACAGAAATGTTTATATGAGAATGTTCTTTTGAATGTCTATAAGCGTTATTTAAAATGTTTATTATAACTTGTTCAAATCGCTGTTCATCTAAATTTACTAGCAGAGTAGGAGGACAAGAGAAAGAAACTTTAATGTATCTTTCTCTATACATAGCGTTAACTTTTTCGGCTATGCGAGTGAGGAAGGTGTGTACATGTACTTCCTTTACTTGAATAGAAAAGTTATGTTGTTCCATTTGTGCAAGTGAAAATAAATCTTGAACTAAGTTTGTAATGTAATCAGACTCATCTTTTATAATAGATAAATATCGTAAACGTTGCTCAGGAGCTGTGCTTTCTTTTAAAGCAATGTCAGCGTAACCTCTTACATATGTTAACGGTGTTCGTAATTCGTGAGCAACACTTGCTAGAAATTCACTTCGCTCTGTTTTCATATAATGTAAATCATTTGCGAGTGTTTGAATAGATGAGGCTAATTCACCAATTTCATCATTTCGACTAGTCGTTAATGAAACAGATAAATCGCCTTTACTCATTTTTTCAGTGGCATGTTTCATGTGTAACAATGGTTTTGTTAACAACCGTGATAAGAGAAAGATGGTGATGGCTGTTAATAGAAACGTAATGACTCCGGCAATAATGAATTGTCTTGTTAACCCGTTAACCATTTCCTCAATTGATTCCGTTCCGAGAAACATATATACATAGCCTTCCGTTTTTCCTGCCACTATAATGGGGCTAACTGTACATATATAATTAGATGTTTTCCAATGATTCTCTATAATTGCTCCGTCATGATCTGTCCGTGTTTGCATCTTTTCAATATGCTTTTTTATCGTAGTATTTATTTCATTGGATTGAGCTAGCACATCCTTATTTGCATTTGTAATAACGACAGTGGTTTCGGCTTCGGATTCCATTAGTGCAACATGGGAGATTGTTTGCTTATCAAAATACTTTTCAAGGACATCTCGGTGACTATTCCCACGCTTTAATAAAGCTGTCATTTCTTCATTTACTCTATTGTTGACAAGGCTATAATAAAGCAAGACAAATAGAACACTTTCGATTAAAAGTGTAACAATTAAAAAATAAAATCCGAGCTGAATAGAAATTCTCTTCATCTTTTTGCTCCTTAATCTAAAGTATCAACCCATCGATATCCGACTCCGTAAACAGTTTTTAAATGGTGATCAATAGGGAAATGTACTTTTCGTAATTTATCACGCAAATTACGAATATGTGAATCGACTGTTCGATCTTCTGTATTTGTATTTAATCCCCAAATGCGTTCAATGAGCTGATCGCGGCTTAATACGTAGTTCACATGACGTAAAAATAATCCCAGTAAAGAGAATTCGATTGGAGTGAGAAGAAGTTCTTCATTATCGAAAGAAACGAAATGCTTTGCCTCATCCCATAAAATGCCGTGATATTGGATTTGCGTACGTTGATTCGTTCGTCTTAAAACAGCTTCAATTCTTGCGAAAAGCTCCTCTTCGTGGAAAGGTTTCGTCACGTAATCATCCGCTCCGAGTTTTAACCCTTGGATGACATCTACCGTTTGATCACGAGCCGTTACTATAATGATAGGAACGTTACTAAATGATCGAATTCTTTTGCACGTTTCCCACCCATCCATCTTTGGCATCATAATATCGAGTAAAACAAATTTGAAGTTTCGATTTTCTATATGTGAAATAGCTTCTTCCCCGGACACCGCACATACGCAGTTATATCCGATTGGAGTAAGATAAAGTGTTAATAATTCAAGCATTCTCGGCTCATCATCTACGAGTAGTATATCGACCATAGAGTACCTCCGCATTTTTGTTATTACTTAAATTGTAAGTCAAAATCATGAAGAAATGGTGCAGATTATCATGCATCTGCATAATTTCTTCAGAATTGCTTGTTATTGTAAAGTTGAAATTCCATTTTAGGTAATCATATTGACTCGAAAACGATTCATACGGAGGCGGTATAGTGAAAAAGATGACCCGAATTTTTGGGATAACAATAATTACAGCAGTTGGTCTTGCTGCATGTGGACAAACGAACACGGATCATAAAAATCATGAAACTAAAGAAGAGAAAAAAACAGAGCAAAAGGAAATGAAAATGAATCAGGAGGTAACTGCGCCGAAAGAAATGAACGAGGGTGCATCAAATGATTTATTAACGACAAGCTTAAAAAATGTAACGAGATTAAACACAAACGATCCGCTGCAAATGGCAGTATTAACTTCGCAAACGATATGGCCAGCAACGCATAAAGAGAATCAGCCAGGCGCTATTATTTTAGTACCAGTAAACGAGTGGCAATTAGGTACTGCGAGTGCGGATCTTATTCATCATCCGAATAACGGGCCAATTTTATTTATAGAAAAAGAAAAGGTACCCGAAATGACGTTAAAAGAAATAAAACGATTAAATCCGCTCGGAACGAAAGACGGAACACAAATTATGGTGATGGGAGATGTAGGTGCATCTATCCTTGAGCAATTGAAAGAGTATAAAGTAAAGCAAATAAAAGAAACGGATCCAGCTACATTTGCAAAAGATGTGGATAAAGAATATGCCGAAATAACAGGAAGCTATCCAAATAGTGTTATTATTGGTTCGTCTGAAGAAGAAGGACGTTTATACACAACTCCAGCTGTAAATTGGATCTCTCATATGCCAGAACCGCTTTTATATACAGAGAAAGATAAGGTGCCAGAAGCGACGATAGAGGCATTAAAGGTGAGAAAAGATAAAGCGAATATATATGTATTAGGACCAGAAAAAGTCATTTCAAAAGCAGTAGAAAAAGAATTAAGTAAATACGGGAAAGTAACGCGTATTAGTGGTGAAACCCCAACAGAAAATTCGGTTGCCTTTGCGAAATTTAAAGATGAAAAAACGAAATTTGGCTGGGGGTTCACAAAACCAGGTCACGGTTTATCATTTGTTTCAAGCAAAACACCAGATTTAGCAGTTGCAGGAGCACCATTTTCACATATGGGTAAACACGCACCTGTTGTATTGTTAGAAGAAGGTAAAGCTTCACAACCAGTGTATGACTTCCTTGCTAGTATTCAACCGAAGTTTAAAGATGACCCAACGCTTGGACCGTATAATCACGGTTTCTTATTAGGAAGTACGAGTGATATTTCATTTGAAACACAAGGTATATTGGATGAGAGGTTAGAGATTGTGCAAGAAAGTGGTCAAGGGCACGGTGGACATTAATATAATGAGCAAAGGCGCTACTAAGGTAGCGTCTTTTTCTTTAGGAAACTTTTACATAGCAAAAATATCTCCACTCGTTATATAATAGCCTTCGTGCAGTCGGCTTAGATTTTCTTATGGAGAAAATCAAATGATAAAGTGAAACTTTAATCAGTGGGGGTTTTGTTCATCCCCCACTGATTATTAGCCTTCACCAATCGGGCTTTTATGGGCAGTTGATCCCTTTGCTTCTGCTGAATTTTGAGGTGGGGTCTTACTGCCCGTTAATGCGGGAAAAAAGAGTAGAGGAGTGGTATTTTGTTTCAAACGATAAAAAATGATTGGTTCTCCAATGTGAGAGGGGACGTGCTATCGGGAATTGTCGTTGCTTTAGCGTTAATTCCTGAAGCGATCGCTTTCTCTGTTATTGCAGGCGTGGATCCGACCGTTGGGTTATATGCAGCCTTTTGTATTGCAGTTACCATTTCATTTGTTGGCGGACGAACTGGGATGATTTCAGCGGCAACAGGTGCAATGGCATTATTAATGGTAACGCTCGTTAAGGATCATGGTTTGCAATACTTATTTGCTACAACAATATTAACCGGTATTGTCCAAATTATTTTTGGCGTGTTCAAACTGAGCTCATTTATGAAGTTTGTACCTAAATCTGTTATGAGTGGGTTTTTAAATTCACTTGGAATTTTAGTTTTTACAGCGCAATTGCCACATTTTAAAAACGCCACTTGGCAAATGTATGCACTTGTCGCATTAGGACTTGCAATTATATATGTATTTCCACGTATTACGACGGCTGTACCGTCTACACTTATTTCTATTATTATTGTGACAAGTATTGCACTTATGAGCGGATTACAGTTAAAAACAGTCGGGGATATGGGAAGTTTACCGAAAGAATTACCGTTCTTTAGCATGCCTGACGTGCCTTTTACACTTGAGACATTAGGGATTATTTTACCGTACGCAGTTATGCTTGCAATTATCGGTTTACTAGAGTCTTTATTAACAGCTTCAGTTTTAGATGATATGACGCATACGGAAAGTAATAAACATAAAGAAGCACGTGGGCAAGGTATTGCAAACATTGTTGCTGGTTTCTTCGGAGGAATGGCAGGATGTGCAATGATTGGACAATCTGTTATTAATATTAAATCAGGTGGACGAGGTCGTTTATCTACATTTGTAGCGGGCGGATTTTTAATCGTATTACTATTTGTTTTAGGTGATTATGTCGTTCATATTCCGATGGCAGCTTTAGTTGCAGTTATGATTATGGTTTCAATCGGAACATTTGATTGGAACTCTGTAACAACGATTCATAAAGTACCGAAAGGAAACGCACTTGTTATGATCGTAACAGTTCTGATTGTCTTAATTACACATAATTTAGCATTAGGTGTAATTATCGGAACAGTAATTAGTGCAGTTTTATTTGCATTCAATATGGCAAAGATTCACGTGAAACATTTATATATTGAAAATAAGAAAATATACGAAATTCACGGTCAACTTTTCTTTGCATCTACAGCAGACTTTATAAATAATTTTTCATTCAATGAAGATGTAAAAGAAATTGAGTTGAATTTTACTCACGCACACGTATGGGATGATTCGGCAGTAGCTGCAATTGATAAAGTTATCATGAAGTATGAACAAAGTGGCGTGAAAGTAAGTATAACGGGATTAAATGAACGAAGCTCGAAGATTATTTCAAATTTAGCTACTTATAATAAAAGAATTGCTAGTTAGAAGCCTCCTTTTTAGGGGGCTTTATTATATAATACGGGTAGGATAACGAAAAGGGGATTCAGCATATGTACAAACAAATTATATTAGCATGTGACGGTTCTGAACATGCACTTCGAGCAGCGGAACATGCAACATATATTGCGAAATGTAGCGAAGAAACAAATGTTGAAGTTGTGTACGTAGTAGATAATAGAACGGCAAAATCAGATATTATACAAGGTCAAACAGATCTAGAAACAATATCGGCTAGTCGAAAAGATAAATTAAAAGAGATTGAAGGTTTATTAAAGAAAGAGAACATTTCTTATAAAATTACGATATTACATGGCGATCCAGGAGATACGATTGTTCAATATGTAAATACAGGGGATATAGATCTTGTTATAGCTGGAAGTAGAGGATTAAATACATTGCAAGAAATGGTGCTTGGTAGTGTCAGTCATAAAATAGCAAAGCGTGTAAAATGCCCGGTGATGATTATAAAGTAAATTGAATGAGATCTTTTGTAGTGTAAGCAAGACCTTGATATAATTCGAGGTCTTTTTTTGCGTATAAAGAGGGAGAGTGCGGACATACTAGATATATAAGTTTAAAGGGAAATCGTTAACTTACAAATTTGTAAGTTTGTTGTCAGAAAAATCGATGTTATGAAATTTTTCCCATTGGTAAAATAAGAGTATCAAAGGGGAAATAAGGAGGATGGAAGTAATGAAATCATTGCAACATTTATCATATAGTCAAGGGGTAAGCTTAATTTGTTTAGGTGGATTTGCTGCATCTGTTACGTTAGCCATTTTAATAAAGATGGTTCATCAAATCTTTTAATTTTAGAGTAAGGAAGGAATTGGTTGTTATTAATAGCAAGAGAAGTATTATAAATAAAAAATAGCTCCTAGCATGTATCTTAGTGCTAGGAGCTATTTTCTTATTTCTCTGTTTCTGCTTTATCGCTTGTTACGCTAACTTTACCCCACTTGTATTGATCTTCTGGTGTATATTTATAATCTTTTACGCGATTATTTACACCTTTTAAGTCAAATTTATAATGAAGTGGAATTAATGGTACTTCGTCATGAACTAATTTTTGCCATTTATCGTATACATCTTTACGGTACTTTTCATCAGCAGCTTCTGGAGAAATACCTTGTTTTAATAATTCTGTGTTTTTGTCAGTAGCCCAACGTGGGTAATTGAACGCTGCATCTTTAGCCCAAATACCAGAAGGATCTGGGTCAGATCCAGTTCCCCAAGCTGCCGCGAAAAGATCAACTTTTGGATCATCTTTTTTAATCATATCGTAGAATGAGTTAAATTCATGTAAGCGACCATCAAGAAGCTCTACTTTTAGGCCGATGTCTTTCCAAGATTGAATAAAGAATTTTGCAAGTGGTTCACTTACATCGCTACCACTCATTGATAAGAAATTAGCTTTAAATTCTTTACCATTCGGATCTTCACGGAATCCATCTCCGTTCGTATCTTTATAGCCAGCTTCATCTAATAATTTTTTAGCTTTCTCTATATCTTTATCATAGGCACCAGCTTTATTGTTATGATATTTTGGTAGAGATGGTGGGATTGGTGAGTTAGCCGGATAACGTAGGCCGTGATATAATTTTTCACCAATTTCTTTTCGATCGATAGCGTACGCCATTGCTTGACGTACACGAACGTCTTTAAATTTCTCCTTATCCATTACTACTTCTTCTTTTTCTTTATCCATATGGCCTAATTTAAAACCGATATAGCTATAGTATAAATCAGTTTTACCGACTAATTGTGCATTTTTTAATGTACTTACATTTGGATACTGATCTGCACTTACTTCAGCAATGTCAATATCACCATTTTTTAAGGACGCGTTAACAACGGAAGGGTTAACAACTTTTAAAACCATACTTTTTAGTTTTGGTTTTCCGCCATAATAATCATCAAAACGTTCAAATTCAACAGCTTCACCTGGCGTAATTTTCTTCACTTTAAAAGGTCCGAAACCAATTGGATTTTTACGGATTTTATCAGATTCTGCTAATTTATCGATTGGTACATCTCCTAAGTATTTCTTATGAAGAGGGTATGTCCAAAGCCCAGTTTTCACTGAAGGATTCGGTTCTTTAAACGTAATTG
This sequence comes from Bacillus sp. CH140a_4T, assembly GCF_008923725.1. Taxonomy (GTDB): domain Bacteria; phylum Bacillota; class Bacilli; order Bacillales; family Bacillaceae_G; genus Bacillus_A. The sequence continues at coordinate 67,952 of NZ_WBPF01000019.1, read as the reverse complement.
AAATTGTTTTTGGATCCGTTACCTTGATACCCGAAATTTTTTCGGCTTTTCCATCGTGGTAATCTTTCATACCTTCAATCATTTGCATTTGAGTGTCATAGCGAGAACCGGCATATTGTTTGCTACCAATTACAAGATAAGAGTATTCTAAATCTTCAGCAGTAACAGGGTTTCCATCATGCCATTTTACATTATCTTTAATTTTAAGTGTAATTGTCTTTTTATCTTTAGAAATTTCATATGTAGCAGCGCCATCATTCGTGTATTCCCAGTTTTCATCATTTGATAATAAAGATTCATCGAAAATGGTAATGACTTGGTTATCAGGATCTCCTTCATACACAGCGAAGTTCAAAAGTCCTTCAAATGGTGTGTTAGAAACAAGACCATATGTTAATGAACCATCTTTAACTTCTTTTTTATCATTTTTAACAGATGTACTAAATTTATTTGTATCTACTTTTTTTGTGCTGCTCGTTTTTTCACTACCACCACTGCCCCCACATGCTGAAAGTAGTAATGTTGAAACTGCAAGTGTACTTAATACTTTGAAAAACTTTGGCTTATTTGTCATTTCGTCCACCCCTTATCCTTTTCTTTGTCTTGCGTCGGCCGAACGGCGTAGCGCTTGACCAATAAAATTTATACACAGCATCAATGTTAAAATCATGACTGATGCGGGTAACCAAATCCACCATTTCTCTTGTAATACATCTGGATTTCTAGCATAACTAACAAGTGTACCAAGGCTTGGTGTACTTTCTGGTAGACCAAATCCTAAGAAGGTTAGACCAGATTCAATACCAATGTTTCCAGCAAGGTTTAATGTAACACTAACAATGATAATGGAACTTAAGTTAGGTAGTACTTGGAAAAGAATGATCTTCCAGTTTGGTGTTCCTAAAGTTTTTGATGCAGAGACATAATCTAGTTCTTTTTCAGTTAGTACTTTTGAGCGAATTAATCTGGCCTTTCCTGTCCATAAGAACACGCTCATAATTAAAATGAAAGTAAAAATATTGAATGTAGGAACAAGTGTAATAAATACAATTACAAGCATTAAAAATGGTAAAACCATAACAAAGTCGATAATGCGCATAATGATATTATCAATAGCTCCTCCAAAATACCCGGCAATTAATCCAATTGAAAGACCAATGAAACAAGAAAGAATAGTAATTGCTAATCCAATTGTAAAGGAGTTACGTGTACCAATAATAAGTTGGCCGAAAATGTCGCGTCCTCCGTAATCTGTTCCTAACCAATGTTCAGCAGAGGGAGGAGCATAAATAGCGAATAAATCAACTCGTACAATATCTTCTTGTTTCATAATAAAAGATGTTGCGTAGACTGCTACTAATAAGATTGCTAGGAAAATAAGTGAAAACATTGCTAATTTATCTTTACGAAGTTCTCGCCACATAATAGAGAAACCAGAAGGGCTTTTTTCGTAATGAATAACTTCAGTTTGTTTTTCAGGGTTTGCTAACATAACGTCATCTCCTTTCTTTAATCAATACGAATACGTGGATCGACGATGCTTAGAATAATATCTGAAAGGAGAGTTCCAAGTAACGTTGCAAATCCAGTAAACATAACGAGTGTAGTTATTACACTAAAATCACGTTGAGAGATAGATTGTATAAATAGTTGTCCAATTCCTGGATAGCTAAAAATACTTTCTAAAAAGATGGCACCGCCAACTAATCCTGTAATTTCATAGCCTAAGAAGGCTGCAATTGGTAAGAATGAATTTCGTAAAATATGTCTAGAATAGATTTTTGATTCTGGAACACCTTTTGCTCTTACTGTACGAACAAAATCTTTATGTTTCGTATCAATAATTTCGCTTCGTAAATATTGAACAGTACCAACTGTTGCGATTAATGCCCCGGATAAAGCTGGTAGTAGCATGTGATTCAATTTGCTTAAATAGTAAGCAAATGTACCTGTTGCAACTTGAGGATCTACGCTACCGCCGGTTGGAAATATTGCAAACTTAAATCCGAATAGGAAGAGCATAACTAGTGCAAATATAAATAGTGGTGTAGCAAAACCTAGATAGTTGTAAAGGGTAATGAGTCGATCAGCCCATGTATCATTCCACCGCCCACTTATAACTCCTAGTGGTATGGCAATTAAATAAGTAAGAATAAGAATGACAAGTGCTAAAGATACTGTATTTCCAAGTCGTTCTCCAATTAAATCGGTTACTTTCATTTTATGTGCATAGGAAATACCAAAGTCACCTTGGGCTGCATTTTTAATCCAGCGAACATATTGTGTTGTAACTGGGTCATTTAATCCAAGCTTTTCTCGCTGTTCTTCAATCACTTTTGGATCCGCTTTTGGATTCATTGCTTTGCCAGTTAAGGCATCGCCTGGCATTGCCTTAGCTAGTAGAAAGACAAGTACACTTAACACGAATAATTGCGGGATCATCACTAAAAATCTCCGTAATATAAACTTCCACATGTTTTATCACTCCCTTATGGTAATGCCACCCGGTGCGTTGGCGAGATTGCTTTTAAGTCATAAGCCCGACCGTTTTCATTGAAATAATTTTCGTATGATTTCTCGTATTCAGAGCTTACTTGTTGACGGAGCTTACGCTGTCTCTCTCTGTTTTCAGGACGAATATCAGGAATTGCAGATATTAGGCGCTTCGTATAAATATGTTGCGGATTACTATAAATTTCTGCACTAGTTGCTTCTTCGACAATGCGTCCGCGATACATAACACCGATACGGTCACACATATGACGAATTACACCTAAATCATGACTAATGAATAAGTATGTTAGTCCGAGCTCAGCTTGTAAATCTTGCAAGAAGTTTAATACTTGTGCCTGTACAGAGACGTCAAGCGCAGATACAGGTTCATCAGCGATAATAAGCTTCGGTTTTAATGTAAGAGCGCGTGCAATACCAATCCGCTGCCTTTGTCCACCGGAAAATTCATGTGGATATTTATAAATTGACTCTGGATTTAGACCAACTTTATCAAGATATTCTTGAACTGCTCTACGTTCTTCATCAGGTGAGAGCTTCTCAAAATTTCGAAGAGGCTCAGCAATAATGTCGAGAACACGTTTCTTCGGATTTAACGATGAATACGGATCTTGGAAAATCATTTGAATATCTTTTCGTTGTTCACGTAGCTCAGAGCGACTTAATTTTGTTAAATCTCTATTATTAAAATGAATGCTACCCTCTGTTGCTTTCGTTAAATGCATAATTGCTTTACCCGTTGTTGATTTGCCACTTCCTGATTCACCAACGATCCCGTATGTTTCACCCGGTTGTAATTCAAAACTTACACCATCGACAGCACGCACGTAATCTAATGTGCGGCCGAAGAAACCACCTTTAATTGGAAAATGTACTTTTAAATCTTCTACTTTAAGCAGTGCCATGAGTTACGTCATCTCCTTTCTTATCTTGGAAGTTGAAATGCTTGTAGCAAGTACAACGTACCCAATGGTCTGGTTTTACTTCATGTAAAATTGGATTTTCCTCGTGTTGATCAGGTCTAATCCATGGAATTCGAGCTTGGAAGCGACAACCTGTGCGAGGAAGCTTCGCTAACGAAGGAACCACCCCTTGAATTACATGCAATTTTTCTTTTTCACCATACGCAGATGGAATGGAGTTTAATAGAGAACGAGTATATGGGTGAAGAGGGGTGTTAAAAATCTCTTCAACTTTTCCTGTCTCTACAACTTGTCCAGCGTACATAACGACGATACGATCGGCTGTTTCTGCGACAACACTTAAATCATGAGTAATTAAAATGATGCCCATTTTCGTTTGTTCTTGAATAGATTTTAGTAAGTCTAAAATTTGTGCTTGGATGGTTACGTCAAGAGCCGTTGTTGGCTCATCCGCAATAATGAGTGCTGGGTTACAAGCAATTGCAATTGCGATAACAATTCTTTGTCTCATTCCGCCAGATAATTCGTGTGGGTATTGTTTATATGTAAGTTCTGGTTTTGGAATACCAACTTGATGGAGTAGTTCTAAGGTGCGTTCTTTCTTTTCAACTTTTGAAAGGCTTGTGTGGTAGTCTAAGTTTTCTTCGATTTGTTTTCCAACTGTCATGAGAGGATCAAGTGCTGTAAGGGGTTCTTGGAAAATCATACCGATGTTTGATCCGCGTACTTTATTCATCTCTGCGGCTGACATAGTTAGTAGATCCTTATCTCTATAGTTAAGCTGCCCTTGTAATTTTGTATTTGCTTCATTATGCAGTCGCATAATAGAAAGGGCAAGTGCACTTTTTCCGCAACCTGATTCACCAACGATCGCGACAATTTCATTTTCATGGACAGCTAACGAAACATCATCAACTGCGGCATGATAGTGATCTTGTATGCGAAAGGAAGTCTGTAAGTTTTCAATGTGAAGAAGTGGATTCTTCATGGCTATCCCTCCATCTTTTCAGAAAAGACTAAATATTTTGTATGTTGTTGTTATTTTAATATAAATTGACAATGTTTGACAAGCATAAGTTGAGAAAATATTCAAAAATCTTTTTATACAAAAATTGAATGCAGTTGTAGTGGTAGGTGAAGTTATTTGAAAACGCTAACATATATGTGAGAGGGAAATAAATCTTTTGTAGGAAAAAAGTATTATATGTAGAAAAAAGAGAGGTGTTCTGGAAAGAACAGTCTCTCTTTTTTTGATAAGAATAATATTAGTACTTAAGCTTGTTTTGGTTTTGCAGATCCTGTCTTTAAAGTAAGAGCAAGGAAGAACATTGCAAGTACACAAGATACAAGTAATAAGATGAATCCACCATCCCATCCGAATGCATCGACGATAAAGCCCATAGCTGCGCTAGCAAAAGTAGCTCCACCTAGGTAACCGAAGAACCCAGTTAAACCAGCTGCAGTTCCAGCAGCTTTTTTTGGTGCTAAGTCTAGTGCGTGTAGGCCGATTAACATAACAGGTCCATAAATTAAAAATCCAATTGCGACAAGTGCGATACTATCAACCATTGGATTACCAGGAGGATTTAGCCAGTAAACAAGAACGGCGATAAATACACCAACCATAAATAAAATACCAGCAGGTGCGCGGCGCCCCTTAAACAGTTTATCACTCATCCATCCGCAAAGAAGTGTACCTGGAATACCAGCCCATTCGTATAGAGCGTAAGCTGTACGAGAGCTACTATGTGTGAAACTTTTTTCCTCTACTAAATAAGTAGGAGCCCAGTCTACAACGCCGTAACGTACGAAATAAACGAAAACGTTCGCGATAGCGATGTACCATAAAAATTTATTGTTTAGTACGTATTTAAATAAAATTTCTTTTACTGAAAGTTCGCGTTCGCGATCTTTTACTTTTTCATCTGATGGATATTCTCCAGTATGTTCTTCAATAGAAGGTAATCCACAAGATTGAGGTGTATCTCTCATCGTAATTAATACATAAATACCAACTAAAATTGAAAGAATACCTGGGAAGTAAAAAATACTCTTCCAGTCATTTGCGAAGAAGTATAAGCCTAATGTCACAAGAGAAGGCATAAGAGCGCCACCGACATTATGAGCAACGTTCCAAATAGACATTTTTGTACCACGTTCACTAATAGAGAACCAGTGAACCATTGTACGCCCACAAGGAGGCCATCCCATACCTTGTACCCATCCATTTAAAAACTGAAGTACAAACATAAGTATAATGCTCGTTGTAATGAAAGAAAATGAGCCGAAAATAATATTAATGATACCTGATAAAAATAGCCCAGCTGCTAAAAAGTAGCGAGGATTACAACGATCGGATACGATACCCATAAGAAATTTACTTAATCCGTAAGCGATAGAAACTGCTGAAAGGATAACCCCAAGTTCCCCTTTACTAAATCCTTGTTCGATCAAGTATGGCATTGCAAGTGAAAAGTTTTTTCGAACAAAGTAATAACCCGCATAACCGATGAAGATGCCTAAGAATACTTGTAAACGTAATTTACGGTATTCGCTATCAACGCGATCAGCTGGTAAGCGTTCTGCGTGGGGTGCAGGTTTAAAGAATTGTGTAAAAAACATAAAATGAAAATCCTCCCCTAATTAATTCGAAGTGTTGTAAGGCAGAGAGAATATAAAAAGGCCATGAAATATAAAAAAGTTTCCTTTTTTATGATTCATAGCCGTATACTCCGATTCTCCGTGACTGTCAATATTAACTTCGTCGAAAATTATACAACTTTGTGACAAAAATGTAAACGTTTTTATAAATAAAAAGTGTTGACGGATTTTGTTCGTGGGATTAATATTTAAATACATTAAATATTTTATTGCTTAAATAAGAGGTGGATAACATGCCAAATGATATGACGCATATCGATAAAATTCAAGCTCTCGCCTTTTCGATTGGAAAGAAAATGCAGACGGAGTTATTAGAACAAATGCAAGCAACAGGACTTACACCACCGCAGTTTTATATTTTAAAGATTTTAGATCATTATGGTGCTTCAAGAGCGACAAAATTAGCAAAAAAGATGTATGTAAAGCCGAGTGCAATTACAGTGATGATTGATCGCTTAATTGACCAAGAGCTTGTAGAGCGCTATCACGACAAAGATGACCGTCGTGTTGTCGTCATTGAGCTGACAAAAAAGGGGAAAGCTAGAGTAGAAGAGGCAATGATCGCTCGTAATGAGCACATTGCAAAATATTTCTCACATTTAGAATTACAAGAAAGAGAAGATTTGTTACGCCTCTTTGAAAAGTTAGAAACAATTATTTGCGGGACACAAGAGAAAAAAGAGAATAACTAAGAGGAATTGAGGAGATTACATGGAGCAACAAGAAAACATAAATAGAAAGTTGCTGTTAATCGGTTTAATAATCGCGATGCTATTTGCTGCATTAGATGGAACAATCGTTGGTACAGCAATGCCGCGTATCGTCGGTGAACTAGGCGGATTAAGCTTAATGACGTGGTTAACAACAGCTTATATGTTAACATCAACGACAGTTGTACCAATTGCAGGTAAATTAGCGGATTTACTTGGCCGTCGTAATGTATATATTACAGGACTAGTTATCTTTATGGTTGGTTCGGCGTTATGTGGTATGGCAAATGGTATGACGGAATTAATTATTTTCCGTGGTATTCAAGGTCTTGGTGGCGGTATTATGATGCCAATGGCTATGATTATTATCGGAGATATGTTTACGGGAAAAGAACGTGCGAAATGGCAAGGTATTTTTGGTGCGTTATACGGTCTTGCTTCTGTAATTGGGCCACAAGTGGGTGGTTGGATTGTAGACGCAGTGAACTGGAGATGGGTATTCTACATTAACTTACCAGTTGGTATTTTAGCAACAATCTTTATTGCAATGGGATTAAAGTCACATAAACAAACAGGACCGATCAAAATTGATATTGCTGGAATCTTTACGATGATTCTCGGTGTTGTAAGTTTATTACTTGCATTAACGTTTGGCGGAAAAGATTATCCATGGGATTCTTGGCAAATTATCGGTTTATTTGCATTAGCTTTAATTGGTATTGTTAGCTTTGTTATCGTTGAAACGAAAGCAGAAGAACCGATTTTACCGATGCATTTCTTTAAAAATCGCACGTTTACAATACTGAATGCGATTGGTTTCTTTATGAGTATCGGAATGTTCGGTGCGATTATGTTCGTACCATTCTTCATGCAAGGAATTGTAGGAGTAAGTGCTGCTGAATCAGGAACAATCATGACACCGATGATGATTACAATGATTGTAATGAGTATTATCGGTGGTCAACTCGTATTAAAAGTTGGTGTGAAACCACAAATTATTACAGGCATGCTTATTATGGCTGGTGGTTTCTGGTTATTAACAACGATGGATATGCACACGACTAAACTTACTGCTACTTTTTATATGAGTATTATCGGTTTAGGAATGGGTCTTGTTATGCCGACATTAACATTAGCGTTACAAGAAAGTTTCCCGAAAAAAGATCTTGGAGTCGTAACATCATCAAGTCAGTTCTTCCGTCAAATCGGTGGAACATTTGGTATTACAATTTTAGGGTCAATTATGAATAACACTTCAGGTACAACATTAACAAATAAATTAGTACCTGTATTAGATACGTTCCCGAAAGAAGCGGGACAAATGGTAACGAAATTTAAAGATATGATTCATACAGACCCACAAGGTTTATATTCGATGCTATTTAGTCCAGAGGCATTAAAACAAATGCCAGAAGCATTCGCTAACAGCATTGTACCAATTTTGAAAAACTCTTTAGTAGACTCACTTCATACTGTATTCTTAACAGGATTAGTATTCATTGTAGTGGGTGCTATCTTTACGATTTTCTTACAGAAGATTAAACTATCAGATCGTAAAAAAGACGCTAAAGAGCCTTCTGTAGAAGAAAAAGAACAAACTGTATCATATTCGTAATGAAAAAGCATCGCCTTATGGCGGTGCTTTTTTGAGTATAACCTTAAAAGCTTTTTTGTGAGAAATGATTGACGTATTTCTAGAAATACGTTATATTATTTTCTGTAAACGGTTACATGAAATGGAGAGGAAAGAGAATGAGTACGATTAAAGACGTTGCAAAATTAGCGGGAGTATCTGTTGCGACCGTTTCCAGAGTGTTAAATAAAAATGGATATGTTCATGAAGATACATTAAAGAAAGTAGAGCGAGCGATTGAGATGCTAGATTATAAACCTAGTACAGTAGCGCGTTCACTGTATAATAAAAAATCTCGTTTAATTGGCTTAGTTGTTCCAAATATCGTGAATCCATTCTTTCCAGAAGTTGCACGTGCCGTAGAAGATGTAGCGCATAAGCAAGGATACACAGTTGTCCTTTGTAACTCTGATGAGAGTTTAGAGAAAGAAAAGCAATATATTGATGTACTTAGGCAAAATAATGTGGATGGATTTATTGTAGCAACGAATCCACAAAATAGTGTTAATTACATGAAGTTGTCTGTTCCAGTTGTTGCAATTGACCGTATGTTTAATGAGCGTATTCCTACTGTATATGCAGATAACTATGCAGGGAGTCAGGCAGCGACAAAGTTATTAATAGATAAAGGGTGTAAACATATTGCGCATATTCGCGGACCGCGTGACGTAAGCACGGCTAATGAGCGTTTTGAAGGTTTTGTAGACGTTATTACGCAAAATAATCTTTCTTATATGATTGCAGAGAGTACATTTGATCCAGCTAATAGTGAGCGTGTAGCGGTGGAGTTATTAGAAGAATACCCGCATATTGATGGAATTGTTGCTGGAAATGATTTAATTGCAATAGGTATTGTAAAGGCTGCACTTCAAAAGGGGATTTCTATTCCGGATAATTTACAAATTATCGGATTCGATGGAATTTCTTTAACAGAAATGATGTATCCATCTATTACAACTGTTGCACAGCCAATTTATGAAATGGGGAAAATTGCAACAGAGCTGTTGTTAGAGCAGATGGAAGGAAACGTATTAGAAGAGAAACACTATCGTTTACCGATTGAAATTATAGAACGAAATACAACGAAGTAAGGAGATGAAACAGATGCCAAATATTGCAGTAGTAGGTAGTATTTCAATGGACTTAGTGGCTGTTTCAAAAAAGCGTCCGAAAGCAGGAGAAACAGTAATTGGTGAAGCATTTCATACAATCCCGGGAGGGAAAGGAGCTAACCAAGCGGTTGCTGCAGCTAGATTAGGCGCCAATGTAGCGATGGTTGGAGCGGTAGGAAACGATAATTATGGAACTGTAGTTAGGAGCAATTTAGAGAACGAACGCGTTTTTATCGACTATGTGGTACCGGTTACAGATGCAGCGACAGGAATTGCTCATATCGTTTTAGCAGAAGAGGATAACAGTATTGTTGTCGTGCAAGGGGCGAATGCTCTTGTAAATGAGTCGGTTGTAGATCGTTCGAAAGATCTTCTTATAAAAGCAGATATGGTTGTTCTTCAACTAGAGATTCCACTTGAAGCAGTAAAATATGTATTGGCTATTTGTGAGGAGCATAATATTCCAGTTATGTTAAATCCAGCGCCAGCACAAGTGTTATCAGAAGATATTTTAGAAAAGGCAACTTATATTACACCAAATGAACATGAGTGCCGCATCGTATTAGATGATTTCACATCACCAATTGAAGATTTACTGGCTAAATATCCAAATAAACTATTGATGACAGAAGGTTCTAAAGGTGTTCGTTTCCATAATGGTACGGAGATTGTACATGTTCCTAGCATCGCTGTTGATGTAGTAGATACGACTGGAGCTGGTGATACATTCAATGGTGCATTAGCAGTTGCGCTTTCTGAAGGAGAAACACTTCAAAAAGCAATTCGTTTTGCGAATATTGCTGGTGGCCTTTCTGTAACGAAACTTGGAGCACAGGGCGGTATGCCAACGAGAGATAGAGTACGTGAAGTACAGGTGATTGTCGGATGAAAAAGCACGGTGTATTAAACAGTGAGATTGCAGCAGTCCTTGCTTCACTTGGACATACAGATACGATTGTAATCGCAGACTGCGGGTTACCAATTCCTGACGAAGTAAAACGAATTGATTTAGCTGTTGAGATTGGAAAACCTAGCTTTTTAGACGTATTGCAAGTGGTAGCTGATGATATGGCAATTGAAAAAGTAACGTTGGCAGAAGAAATCATTAACAATAATGTTGAAGTAAATAAAGAGATTGAGCTGAAATTAATAGAGCCAGCGTTTGAATATGTATCGCATGAACAATTTAAAGAGCATACGAAGAAAGCGAAGGCGATTATTCGTACAGGAGAGGCTACTCCTTATGCCAATGTAATTTTACATGCAGGCGTGATTTTTTAATAAAGGGAAGTGATGGGAATGCGTATTGAAATGAAAAATATTTCAAAGGCGTTCAATGGTAATCCTGTTTTGAAGAGTGCACAATTTATGATTGAAACAGGGGAAGTCCATGCATTGATGGGGGAAAATGGAGCGGGCAAATCAACGCTCATGAAGATTTTAACAGGTGTATATAAAAGAGATAGTGGAACAATCACGATTGATGGACAAGAACGAACTTTTAAAAATGCGAAAGAAGCTGAAGAGTACGGTATTGCATTTATACATCAAGAATTGAACATATTATCGAACTTAACAGTAGCTGAAAATATGTTTCTCGGCAAAGAGTTAATGTATGGGAAGACAGGTATTTTACGTACGCGTCAAATGAACGCGATTGCGCAGCAGCAACTAGCGGAGTTAGGGTTACATGTAAAAGGCGCTATGTTGGCAGGAGAGTTATCGGTTGGACAACAGCAAATTATTGAAATTGCGAAAGCGTTAATGACAAACGCGAGCGTTATTATTATGGATGAACCTACAGCTGCATTAACAGATCGTGAAATTGAAACGTTGTTTACTGTCATTAATAAATTACGTAAAGAAGGCGTTTCGTTCGTTTATATCTCACACCGAATGGAAGAAATTTTTTCAATATGTGATGCCATTACGATTTTACGTGATGGAGAATACGTAGGAAAGAGACTTATTCCAGAAACATCATTTGATGAAGTAGTGAGTATGATGGTGGGGCGCAGCATTGGTGAACGTTACCCAGAGCGAAATAGTCAAATTGGCGATGTCATTTTTGAGATGCGTAACGGAACGAAAAAAGGGAAGTTTGAAAATATTTCGTTTCAAGTGAGAAAAGGCGAAATCCTTGGTGTTGCTGGCTTGATGGGAGCTGGCCGTACAGATATTATGAAAGCGATATTTGGATACGAACCTTTAGATTCTGGCCAAATTTTTATAAATGGACAAGAAGTAAAGATTGATAGTCCGATAGATGCGATTAGACAAAGAATAGCTTTTATTACAGAGGATAGAAAATCTGAAGGGTTAGTTTTAGATTTCTCAATTCGAGAAAATTTAGCTTTACCGAATTTAGAAAGTCTTTCAAAGGGAAGTGTCGTAAGTAACAAACTAGAACAACAGTTTACAGCGGATATGATGAAACTTCTTAATGTGAAAGCAGCTAGTGGAGAGCAAGCGGTGAAATCTCTTTCTGGTGGAAATCAGCAAAAGGTCGTTATTGCAAAATGGCTAGGTATCCACCCGCAGTTACTCATTTTAGATGAGCCAACAAGGGGTGTAGATGTTGGGGCGAAAAAAGAAATTTACTCTATTATGAATAAGCTTACAGAGCAAGGAGATGCCGTTATTATGGTATCATCTGAGCTTCCAGAAGTTTTAGGAATGAGTGATCGCGTTCTTGTTATTCATGAAGGAAAAGTCGGCGGCATTTTAGAGAAAGATGAGGCATCACAAGAGTCTATTATGGCACTAGCTACAGGGGGAGAGTAAGGATGGCTAAGAAGGGGAATGTATTACAACAACTCGGTTCTTTAATCGGTTTAGTATTAATTATCGTCGTAATTACAGCTTTAAATCCGGCATTTATTGAGATTCCAAATTTATTTAATATACTGCGTCAAGTATCGATTAATGCGCTTATTGCATTCGGAATGACCTTTGTAATTTTAACAGGGGGTATTGACTTATCGGTAGGTTCTATTTTAGCATTATCAAGTGCACTTGTTGCTGGAATGATGGCAAGTGGCATGGACCCGTTCCTTGCGATGGCAGTTGGATTATTAGCTGGTCTTGTAATGGGGATTGTAAACGGTATCATCATAGCAAAGGGAAAAGTAGCTCCATTTATTGCAACTTTAGCAACAATGACTATTTTTCGTGGGTTGACGCTTGTTTATATGGACGGACGTCCGATCACTGGTCTTGGTGATCATTTAATGTTCCAAATGTTTGGCCGCGGTTATTTTCTCGGTATTCCGGTACCAGCTGTTACAATGATGATCGCTTTCGCAGTACTGTACTTCATTTTGAAGAAAACGACATTTGGTCGCCGTACATTTGCAATTGGTGGAAATGAAGAAGCAGCAGCACTATCAGGTATTAATGTTACGAGAATTAAAGTGATGATTTACGGTCTTTCCGGAATTTTGGCAGCGCTTGCAGGTATTGTCTTAACATCACGACTAGATTCTGCACAGCCAACTGCAGGTACTTCTTACGAATTAGATGCAATTGCAGCAGTTGTATTAGGTGGAACAAGTCTTTCTGGGGGAAGAGGTTGGATTGTTGGTACATTCATCGGTGTACTTATTATCGGTGTACTAAATAACGGTTTAAATTTATTAGGCGTATCTTCTTTCTTCCAACAAGTTGTAAAAGGACTTGTAATCTTACTAGCTGTATTAATTGATCGTCGAAAAGAAGCGTAATGGAGGGACAGTTCATGAAGAAATGGTTACTTATACTCGTTGCATGTATTATGGTCATTACTGCTGGTTGTTCAATGGAACCACCAGAATGGGCAAAGGATTCTAGCGATAAAGGTCGAAATAAAACTATTAAAGTTGGATTCTCTGTTTCAACTTTAAACAATCCATTTTTTGTTACTTTGAAAAAAGGGGCAGAAAAGAAAGCGAAAGAAAGCGGTATTGAGTTGATTGCTGTTGATGCACAAAATGATGCAGCAAAGCAAACAAATGATGTTGAAGATTTAATTCAAAAAGGTGTCGATGTAGTTGTTATTAATCCAACCGATTCAGATGCTGTTGCTTCAGCAGTAAGTGCGGCAAATGCAGCAAATGTCCCTGTTATTACTGTAGACCGCGTTGCAAATTCAGGTAAAGTTGTTTCTCACATTGCCTCTAATAATATTGAAGGTGGTCAAATGGCTAGTGATTACATTCGTGAATTAGTTGGCGAGGGAGCAAATGTTGCTGAATTAGAAGGAATCCCTGGCTCTTCTGCTGCTCGTGAGCGCGGGAAAGGATTCCATAACGTAGCTGATAAGTCTTTAAAAGTAGTTGCAAAACAAGCAGCTGATTTTGATAGAGCAAAAGGATTATCTGTTATGGAAAATATTTTGCAAGCAAATAGTGATATTAAAGCCGTGTTTGCGCATAACGATGAAATGGCATTAGGGGCACTTGAAGCATTGAAGTCTTCTGGAAAAACAGATGTAGTCGTTGTTGGTTTTGATGCAACAGAAGATGCTGTAAAAGCGGTTAACGATGGGCGTATGGCTGCAACAGTTGCTCAAAAACCGGAATTAATCGGGGAGAAGGCGATGCAAACAGCAAAAGAAATCACGCAAGGTAAAAAAGTAGACAAATCTATTCCGATTGAATTAGAGCTTATTAAGAAAAACAAATAAATATAAAATGAAAATTAGGAAGGAAGAATAACAAATGAAATTCTTTATCGATACAGCAAACATTAACGAAATTAAAGAGGCAAATGCATTAGGAGTATTAGCTGGAGTAACGACAAATCCATCACTTGTAGCAAAAGAAGGCGTAGATTTCCACGAGCGTATTCGTGAAATTTGCAACGTTGTAGAAGGACCTGTAAGTGCAGAAGTAATTAGCTTAGAAGCTGATAAAATGATCGAAGAAGGAAAAGAGTTAGCGAAAATTGCTCCAAACGTTGTTGTAAAAGTTCCAATGACAACAGAAGGTTTAAAAGCAGTAAAAGCATTCTCTGACTTAGGAATTCGTACAAACGTTACATTAGTATTCTCAGCAGTTCAAGCATTACTTGCAGCTCGTGCTGGTGCAACATACGTTTCACCATTCTTAGGTCGCTTAGACGATATCGGTCATAACGGTATGGACCTAATCCGCCAAATCGCAGAAATCTTTGCAATTCACGGCATTGAAACAGAAATCATTGCAGCATCTGTACGTCACAGTGTTCACGTAACAGAAGCAGCATTAAACGGTTCACATATTGCAACAATCCCAGCAAACGTAATTGCTTCATTAGTGAAGCACCCATTAACAGATCAAGGAGTTGAGAAGTTCTTAGCTGATTGGGAAAAAACACAAGAGAAATAATAGAAAATCAAGAATCCTAGTTTAATTGACTAGGGTTCTTTTTTATTTAAAAGAATTTTCATGCAATTTTGCATATTGTCTTTTAAATTTGTTATATAAGCTATTTAATATATATCAAATCACTTTTTATTTTTCATATTTCGACATAAAAAGTTAGAGGTTCTGACCAGAAAACTGGAGGGGCATGATTCTATAACAGAAAGCTTAACGTTTATAGAATTATGCCTTTTTGTCCAGCATTAACGGTCAGTAAGATTCCCACCTTAAAATTCAGCTAGAGCAAAGAAGTTAGGTGGGAAATCAACTGCCCGTAAATGCCCGATTGGTTCAACTAATAATCAGTAGGGATGGACAAACTCCCACTGATTAAAGTTTCATTTTATATAGGGAGGGCAGAAAGTAGAGATTTTGATTTAAATGCACTTATTTATCTGAATTTTAAGTTTTATAAAAGGAGAGAAATAGAATGAGAAGAAAAGCGCCATTTAAAGTGTTATCATCTTTAGCAATTGCGGCAATTATCGGATGCACATCTGTAATGAGTGCTCCATTAGCATACGCAGAAACGCCAGCAAAAGAGAAAGAGAATGTATCTACAACACCAATTGATTACAATTTAATTCAAGAAGATCGTTTAGCGGAAGCGTTGAAAGAAAGAGGAACAATTAATCCAGCATCTTCTAAAGAAGAAACGAAAAAGGCTGTAGAAAAGTACATTGAAAAGAAACAAGGCGATCAGGCAAATAAAGAAATTCTTCCAGCGGATACTGCTAAAGAGGCATCTGACTTTGTAAAAAAAGTAAAAGAGAAAAAGATGGAAGAAAAGGAGAAAGTAAAGAAACCTGAAAAAAATGTTAGTCCTGAGCAAAAGCCAGAACCAAATAAAAAGCAATTGAATGGACAAGTCCCAACTTCTAAAGCGAAGCAAGCACCATATAAGGGATCTGTTCGAAATGATAAAGTATTAGTATTACTCGTTGAATTTAGTGATTATAAACATAATAATATTGATCAAACGCCAGGGTATATGTATTCGAATGACTTTAGTAGAGAGCATTATCAAAAAATGTTATTTGGTAATGAACCGTACACGCTATTTGATGGTTCGAAAGTAAAAACGTTTAAACAATATTATGAAGAGCAGTCTGGTGGAAGTTATACGACAGATGGATATGTAACGGAATGGCTAACTGTTCCAGGAAAAGCGTCTGACTACGGTGCTGATGGTAGTAGTGGTCACGATAATAAAGGACCAAAAGGCGCACGTGATTTAGTGAAAGAAGCTTTACATGCAGCTGCTGAGAAAGGGCTAGATTTATCTCAATTTGATCAATTCGATAGATATGATACAAATGGTGATGGAAATCAAAATGAACCTGATGGTGTAATTGATCATTTAATGGTAATCCATGCTGGCGTTGGTCAAGAAGCTGGTGGCGGTAAATTAGGTGATGATGCAATTTGGTCACATCGTTCAAAATTAGCAATAGATCCAGTAGCGGTTGAAGGTACAAAATCAAAGGTAGATTACTTTGGTGGAAAAGTAGCGGCGCATGATTATACAATTGAACCTGAAGATGGAGCAGTAGGTGTATTTGCGCATGAATTTGGACATGATCTTGGCTTACCAGATGAATATGACACGAAATATACTGGAACTGGTTCACCTGTCGAAGCGTGGTCATTAATGAGTGGAGGTAGTTGGACAGGGAAAATTGCAGGAACAGAGCCAACTAGTTTTTCACCACAAAATAAAGACTTCTTACAAAAGAATATGGGCGGCAACTGGGCAAAAATTTTAGAAGTAGATTACGATAAAATTAAGCGTGGAGTAGGAATTCCTACATATATCGATCAAAGTGTTACGAAATCCAATCGTCCAGGCGTTGTACGTGTTAACTTACCGGGTAAGAGTGTTGAAACGATTAAACCGGAGTTTGGAAAGCATGCATATTATAGTACAAGAGGAGATGATATGCATACAACACTAGAGACACCATTCTTTGATTTAACAAAAGGAACAAATGCAAAATTCGATTATAAAGCAAATTATGAGTTAGAAGCAGAGTGCGATTTTGTCGAAGTGCATGCAGTAACAGAAGATGGAACGAAAACGTTAATTGATAGACTTGGAGAAAAAGTAGTCCAAGAAGATAAAGATACAACAGATGGAAAATGGATGGATAAATCATATGATTTAAGTCAATTTAAAGGGAAAAAAGTGAAACTGCAATTCGATTATATTACAGATCCGGCTGTAACATATAAAGGTTTCGCGATGGATAATGTAAATGTAACTGTTGATGGACAAGTTGTATTTTCTGATGATACAGAAGGACAGGCTAAAATGAATTTAAATGGTTTTGTTGTTTCTGATGGGACAGAAAAGAAAGCTCATTATTACTACTTAGAGTGGAGAAACTATGCGGGATCAGATAATGGATTAAAGGCAGGAAAAGGTCCAGTGTATAATACAGGTCTTGTCGTTTGGTATGCAGATGATAGCTTTAAAGATAACTGGGTTGGGGTGCATCCAGGTGAAGGATTCCTTGGTGTTGTGGATTCGCATCCAGAGGCATTTGTTGGGAATTTAAACGGAAGACCAACTTACGGTAATACAGGTATGCAAATTGCAGATGCTGCATTTTCATTTGATCAAACACCAGCATGGAGTGCAAATTCATTAACACGTGGACAGTTTAACTATTCTGGATTACAAGGTGTTACAACATTTGATGATTCAAAAGTATATAGTAACAAACAAATTGCAGATGCAGGAAGAAAAGTTCCAAACCTTGGACTTAAATTCCAAGTTGTTGGACAGGCAGAGGATAAATCGGCAGGCGCTGTTTGGATTAAACGTTAATAACATAAAAGCACATTCTTCATATGAAGAGTGTGCTTTTCAATTTGTACAGTAAGTTATTATTTTAGCTTATGTAATACAAGTGTCTGTTCATATGTAGTGTATCAAATTATGTGGGGAAAGGAAATATTTCCGAGGAAATTGTCGAAGTATCGTTGGTATTTATACACTTTTTTTTGTAAAAGAAGAAATGTAGTGTTGCCTTTACCATTCAATTTATTTACATTGTTACTTAGCTGCACACAAAAGTAATATATTTGGCAAAAAAAGAGCTCTATTCGATAGGGCTCTTTTTTATGGATAGAAAGGGGTGAATGAAATGAAAGAAATAATTGAATGTCCACAGTGTGAAGGGAATATTACTGCGCAACATATTATGGATCTCCCGCATCCTTTTTCATTCAGGTGTCCACACTGTAAGGTGAAGCTAAAAGAAATGAGGATCACACCATGCTTAATATTAGCGGCAATTTGTATCATTCCACTGTTTATTATAATTGGAGAGAGTATCAAGGAATTACTAGTAAAATATTTTTCTATTATAGACGATGTCCCAACTGTACTTATTTTCTTCTTATTTTGTTATCCATTGTATTATCTCTATGAAAAATATAATGCCATATTGTTTATTAAATACGGTTTATTGAAAGTTAAAAGTTGAATAGGAGTTTATCATTAAAAAAAGACAATAATGGAATTAACCCATCATTGTCTTTTTTACTTTGCTTTTTGCTTTACTTTTTATTTTGCTTCTTACATAAATCATACCGGCAAATGTTAATAAGAATGCAGTTCCAACAAGGAAGCTGACGCTAGGTGATGCCCCAATTGCTCCAACTGTAAAGGATCCAGCAACAACTCCTAATGAGAAGAAAGCATAAAATAATCCGAATGCTTTTCCGCGTTTATCATCTGTCGTATTTTCAACAAGTAATGCATTTATCGATGGGAAAAGGATAGCGAATCCAATGCCATAAATCATCATAACGATAAAGAGCATGCCTTTTGTTGCGAATAATCCAAGTAAAGATAAAGCTAATGCCATTACTGCAATCCCAATTAACATGAGCTTTGAACGATTAAAACGATCGTAAATACGGTTTGTTGGCAGTAAGAAGAAGAGGATAGCGGTAATTCCGAATACACTTAACATCATACCTGTTGTAGATGCTTTAAGTGCTAATGCCTCAACTTTCACTGGTAGCATATAAGTGACAATTCCTTGTGAAAACATTAGTGTGAACGCACCAATATATGCTTGTAATAACGGTTCTGATTTCAATAGTTCAATCATATCTCCTTTGTTCATCATTTGTGTTCTTGAAGTATCTGTTCTTGATACGTTATTTGGTAAGAAGAATAGAGATACGATTGTACCAAGGACCATTAAAATAGAAATGGTAATGAACACCCACTCTATACCAGCAGTAGCTTTCATAATCCCACTGAAAGCAGGTCCTACAATTGCCGCTGTTCCAACAGCAGCACCAGATAGAGCCATTGCCTTACCTTGTCTTGCTGAATTTGTTTGTTTTGATAAAAACGTAAAGGCAGCAGGAATTAAAAATCCGTCACTAAAGCCGTGCATAAAGCGCACAACTAATAGTTGTTCACCACTTTGAACAACGGTGTATAACAAGACTATGAAACTCGTAAGTCCCATGCTTATATAAAGTATTTTTTTTGCACCAAATTTATCGACGGCAGCGCCAGCAATTATATTACCGATCATATTAGCGAATGAGTACATACCGACAACTAGCCCAATAATAAGAGGAGATCCTCCAAGACTTTGAGCGAACGTACTCATAATAGGTAATTGTGAAAATGTATCTAGAAACGCTACGATAACAATAAAGTAAATAAAATATTTCAAGCGATATTCACCTCTCCTATGCTATTATGGCATAATGCTAATTTCAACCGCAATGAAATTGAATTAACAGATGTGGAAAAAAGTACAAAGTGACAAAATATTGAACATTATTTGTTAAAATTTAGTGGAAAAGAGATTGTTTTTTTGAAATATATGGATGAAAGTATTATAATAGATTTGTAAACTTCACCAGGTTAAGTATATACGTAGAGAGGGATGTATAAAATGAAAGCACTACTTTGGCATAATCAACGTGATGTACGAGTAGAAGAAGTACCAGAACCAACTGTAAGACCAGGAGCAGTTAAGATTAAAGTGAAATGGTGTGGTATCTGCGGAACAGACTTGCATGAATATTTAGCAGGACCTATTTTTATTCCAACAGAAGAGCACCCATTAACACACGTAAAAGCACCGGTTATTTTAGGTCATGAGTTTAGTGGTGAGGTAGTTGAAATCGGTGAAGGCGTTACTTCTCATAAGGTGGGAGATCGCGTCGTTGTAGAACCAATTTATTCTTGTGGTAAATGTGAAGCTTGTAAACATGGACATTACAATGTTTGTGAACAACTTGTTTTCCACGGTCTTGGCGGAGAAGGCGGCGGTTTCTCTGAATATACAGTAGTACCAGAAGATATGGTTCACCATATTCCTGATGAAATGACGTATGAACAAGGTGCACTTGTAGAACCAGCAGCAGTAGCCGTTCATGCAGTACGTCAAAGTAAATTAAAAGAAGGGGAAGCTGTAGCAGTATTTGGTTGTGGTCCAATTGGACTTCTTGTTATTCAAGCGGCTAAAGCAGCAGGAGCAACTCCTGTTATTGCAGTTGAACTTTCTAAAGAACGTCAAGAGTTAGCAAAATTAGCAGGTGCGGATTACGTATTAAATCCAGCTACTCAAGATGTATTAGCAGAAATTCGTAGCTTAACAAATGGTTTAGGTGTAAATGTGAGCTTTGAAGTAACAGGTGTTGAAGTAGTGCTTCGTCAAGCGATTGAAAGTACAAGCTTTGAAGGTCAAACTGTAATTGTGAGTGTATGGGAAAAAGACGCAACAATTACGCCAAACAACCTTGTACTAAAAGAAAAAGAAGTTATCGGTATTCTTGGATACCGTCATATCTTCCCAGCTGTTATTAAATTAATTAGCTCTGGCCAAATTCAAGCAGAGAAATTAATTACGAAAAAAATCACAGTGGATCAAGTTGTTGAAGAAGGATTTGAAGCACTTGTAAAAGATAAAACACAAGTGAAAATTCTTGTTTCACCTAAATAATAGAGAATAGTAAAAAGTAGCTCTTTTCTAGAAATAGAAGAGGGCTACTTTTTTTCTATACAGAAAGGTGATAGACTTTCCTTTAACTAAAGGTATTTTGTTTGGAAGGGGAAGTCTAATGCTTTCATTTATGTTGACATTGAAACGGATGCTAAAAGCTTGTTTGCGAGCGTGGAAAGATAAAGAATTTCAAGTGTTATTCGTATTAACATTTTTAACATTAACATCTGGTACGATTTTTTATAGTACAGTTGAAGGATTACGTCCTCTTGACGCTTTATATTTTAGTGTGGTCACGTTGACGACTGTCGGTGATGGGGATTTTAGTCCACAAACTGATTTTGGAAAGATATTTACAATCTTATACATATTTATTGGGATTGGATTAGTGTTTGGATTTATTCATAAGTTGGCAGTTAATGTACAACTGCCAAGTATATTATCGAATCGAAAAAAAGAGTAAAGCATGTGGATGCTTTACTCTTTTTTTACATTAGTTTAGACAATCATTTGCAGTAGATTAACAATACTTTATTACAATATAAGAGCATTCATTCATTATATTCACTATGTATAAAGTTATAATGATATGAACATTTGCATATTTTAATTTAGTGATAGAATTTTCATGAAAGGTGGGATATTCTAGTCATAGGTTAACCGGACGACATCATAGGATCCTAACAGAAAAGTTTACAATAATTCAATTATAAAATGGAGGATTTCAGATGAAAAAGAAAGTACTTGCTTTAGCAGCAGCTATTACATTAGTAGCTCCGTTACAAAGTGTTGCATTTGCTCATGAAAATGATGGGGGAAGTAAAATAAAAATAGTTCATCGCTGGTCTGCTGAAGATAAACATAAAGAAGGCGTAAACTCTCATTTATGGATTGTAAACCGTGCTATTGATATTATGTCTCGCAATACAACACTTGTAAAACAAGATCGAGTTGCACAATTAAATGAAGGGCGTACGGAGTTAGAGAACGGTATTTACGCTGCTGACTATGAAAATCCTTATTATGATAATAGCACATTTGCTTCACATTTCTATGATCCAGACAATGGAAAAACATATATTCCATTTGCAAAGCAGGCAAAAGAAACTGGGGCTAAATATTTTAAATTAGCTGGTGAGTCATACAAAAATAAAGATATGAAACAAGCATTCTTCTATTTAGGATTATCTCTTCATTATTTAGGAGATGTAAACCAACCGATGCATGCGGCAAACTTTACAAATCTTTCATACCCACAAGGATTCCATTCTAAATATGAAAACTTTGTAGATACGATAAAAGATAATTATAAAGTAACGGATGGAAATGGATATTGGAACTGGAAAGGTACAAATCCAGAAGATTGGATTCACGGAGCAGCAGTAGTTGCGAAACAAGATTACGCTGGCATTGTAAATGATGATACGAAAGATTGGTTCGTAAAAGCAGCTGTATCACAAGAATATGCCGATAAATGGCGCGCTGAAGTTACACCAATGACTGGTAAGCGATTAATGGA
Source organism: Bacillus sp. CH140a_4T (assembly GCF_008923725.1). Lineage (GTDB taxonomy): Bacteria > Bacillota > Bacilli > Bacillales > Bacillaceae_G > Bacillus_A. The sequence continues at coordinate 45,518 of NZ_WBPF01000019.1, read as the reverse complement.
TGCACAACGTGTTACCGCTGGATACATTCAGCTCTGGTTTGATACGTACGGAGATCGTTAAGTATTTAAAAAAGGTCAAATCTCATAATAGAGTATTTGGCCTTTTTATCACTATACACATGGAGGTATGAAACGTGAAAGGTAAATTGCTAAAAGGTGTACTTAGCTTTGGGATTGGTTTAGGAGTTTTATACGGAGGATCTTCAGCTCGAGCAGAAACGTCTACAAATCAAAATAATACTTTGAAAGTGATGACGCATAACGTGTATATGCTATCAACAAATTTATATCCGAACTGGGGACAAAGTGATCGTGCTGATTTAATTGGGGCGGCAGATTATATAAAGAATCAAGACGTTGTTATATTAAATGAAGTGTTTGATAATAGCGCATCAGATCGCTTGTTAGGGAATTTAAAGAAAGAATATCCAAATCAAACAGCGGTATTAGGTCGTAGTAACGGAAATGAATGGGATAAAACGTTAGGTAGCTATTCATCTTCAACTCCTGAAGATGGGGGCGTTGCAATCGTGAGTAAATGGCCGATCGTTGAGAAGATTCAATATGTATTTGCAAAAGGATGCGGGCCAGATAATTTATCAAATAAAGGATTTGTATACACGAAAATTAAGAAAAATGATCGTTTCGTTCATGTGATTGGGACACATTTGCAGGCTGAAGATAGTATGTGCGGAAAAACTTCACCTGCATCTGTACGTACAAATCAGCTAAAAGAAATTCAAGATTTTATAAAAAATAAGAATATACCAAATGACGAGTACGTCTTATTTGGTGGCGATATGAACGTGAATAAAATAAATGCAGAGAACAATAGTGACTCAGAGTACGCATCCATGTTTAAAACATTGCATGCGTCAGTTCCATCTTATACGGGACATACAGCAACTTGGGATGCGACGACAAACAGTATTGCGAAATACAATTATCCAGATGCACCTGCTGAACATTTAGATTATATTATTGCAAGTAAAGATCATGCGAATCCATCATTTATAGAGAATAAAGTATTACAACCGAAATCTCCACAGTGGACTGTTACATCATGGCTCAAAAAATATACGTATGATGATTATTCTGATCATTATCCAGTAGAGGCAACTATTTCTATGAAGTAGTCCTAAAAAAGTTTCTTCTTAAATAGGAAGAAACTTTTTTATTTTGTAGAGGAAATTCTAACTTTCTTTCCAATATGTATAAGACATGTTGAGAAGAGGAGAGAAAAAATGTGGATAGAGGAATTTTTAAAGAAGTTCCATTACCGTGTGCATTTTTGGATGAAGTGGCTTTAGATAGAAATATTCAATGGATTATAGAATTAAGTGGAAATAAGAAGATTCGTATAGCGAGTAAATCGTTACGTTCTGTTCCGGTTATGCAAAAGATTTTAGCAGCAAACGATCGATTTCAAGGTATTATGTGTTTCTCACCTAGGGAGGCTTTGTTTTTAATTGCACAAGGATTCAATGATTTATTACTCGGATATCCTGCTTATGATGAAAGAGCTTTACATGAAATAAGTTTGCTAACAAAGCAAGGGCTCATTATAACTTGTATGGTGGATTGTGAAGACCATATTGTTTATTTAGAAAAAATTGCTGAGAAGTCTAAAGGGTGTTTTCGTGTTTGTTTGGATATTGATATGAGTAGTCGTTTTTTTCAATTTCATTTTGGGGTAAACAGATCACCGGTAAAAGGTGTGCAAGGTGCTTTGAAAATAGTAAAAAGGGTGAAAGAATCATCATTTTTAATATTAGATGGTGTAATGGGATATGAAGCCCAAATTGCTGGGATAGGAGATCACATACCAAATCAGCGAGTGAAAAGTAAAGTGATTTCGTATTTAAAAAAGAAATCAGTGTTAGAAGTTAACGAAAGAAGAGGACGTATCGTAAAAGAAATACAAAACCTGGGTATTGAACTAAGGTTTGTAAATGGGGGAGGAACAGGAAGTATAAAAACAACCGAGCAAGATAATTCAGTTTCAGAGATTACAATAGGTTCTGCTTTTTATGCCCCGAAGCTGTTTGATTATTATAAAGAGGTGCAATTTCATCCAGCTGTCGGATTTGCTTTACCAGTTGTACGTAAACCAGCCCCGTATATTTACACTTGTCTAGGTGGTGGATATATTGCTTCAGGCGCAATTGGTAAAGATAAAGAACCTGAGATTTGGAGACCAAATGGTGCAAAATTATTAGCTTTAGAAGGTGCTGGCGAGGTACAAACACCGATTTTTTATAACGGTGAGGACCGGATAGAGATAGGAGATTCTATCTTGTTTCGCCACAGTAAAGCTGGAGAGTTATGTGAGCGGTTTCCGTTTTTATATCGTGTGAAAGAAGGAGAGATTGTTGGGGAGTATTCAACATATCGGGGGGATGGCCAATGCTTTCTATAAAGGGACAAAAATGGAGAAATTGGACAGGGAATGTAGAAGGGACACCGCATTATACGATGTATCCAGAAAGTATACAAGATGTAGTAGAAGTGGTGGAACTTGCTCAAAAAAAAGGGAAGAAAATTCGTGTTGTCGGTTCAGGTCACTCGTTTACACCTCTTGTACAAACGGAAGAAATTTTAGTTTCTTTAGATGAATTGAAAGGTATTATGAATATCGATGAAGAGAAGATGGTTGCTGAAGTATGGGCAGGAACAAAGCTACATGATTTAGGGAGGTTACTTGAAGAAAAAGGTTATGCACAAGAAAATTTAGGGGATATTGATTCACAATCTATTGCAGGAGCGATTAGTACAGGGACTCATGGGACGGGTATTACCTTTGGAAGTTTATCAACACAAGTTATAGAGATTACCGCAATTTTATCTACAGGTGAGAGTATAGTTTGTTCGGAAACTGAGAATGTGGAATATTGGAGAGCCTTTCAGTTATCGCTTGGAGTGTTAGGTATTATTGTAAAAATAAAATTGAAGGTTATTCCAGCCTATTCACTCGTTTATAAAAGTGAAAAACAGTCATTATTTACTGTAATGAACAAGCTAGAAGAATATAAAAAAAGTCGCCATTTTGAATTTTTCGTTTTTCCTTATTCAGATGAAGTACAAGTGAAATTTACAAATGAAACAACAGGTAAAAAAAATGATTTGAAATGGCATAAACTAAAGGTAGAGTTGCTTGAAAATAAGATGTTCTCTTTGTTATCTAAAGGATGTAAATGGTTTCCTTCTATAAGTAAAGGAGTAAGTCGATTATCAGCTAAAGCTGTACCGAATACAAAAATAATTGGTCCGAGTTATGAAGTATTTGCTACATCTCGTGCGGTTCCATTTTATGAAATGGAGTATAGTGTTCCTTCAAAGTATATGCGGGCGGTTGTAGAAGAAATATCAAACCTTATTGAAAAGAAAAAGTATAAAGTGCACTTCCCAATTGAATGCCGGTATGTGAAAAGTGATAATATATGGCTCAGTCCAGCATACGGAAGGGATTCAGCGTACATTGCTGTTCATATGTATAAAGGTATGAAGTATGCTGCTTATTTTGGTGAGGTGGAGAAAATTTTTCTAAAGTATGAAGGACGCCCACATTGGGGGAAAATGCATACGTTAACGTACGCAAAATTACAAAATATATATCCAGAGTTGCATTCGTTTCTAAAGGTGAGAAAGTTATTAGATGAAGCAGAAATGTTTTCAAACCCTTACACAGAAAAATTATTTACGATTATGAAAAAAAGCTGACAAAGTATTACTTGTCAGCTTTTTTTAGTATGATCGCATTTCTTGTTTGACTAATGCGCTCGTAAAATAGTAATTTATCACGGCTAAATACATGTAATAAAACATGGATAATAAATAGACCGTTAATTACAAATTGGAATAATAGTATAACTAGTAATACTAAAGGCTCTGTATGATTTAAGATAGAGCTACTCGAAAGAATATAATTGATTCCGCCTAGAATGAAATAGAATATACCGTAACGAATGAATAATTCTTTGAGTGTGATACGCTCTGCTCGTCCTTTAATGTAAATCCGAAGCAACGCTTTTCCTATTGTTCTTCCATTTGTAAAGTATGGAATGATAATAAAGTAAATTAAGATTGAACATGTAATGAAAAGAAGTTCGTATACATTTGTATAAGATTGGATGTTGGAAATAAATAGTGAATTCCCTTTGTTTTTAATGAAAGGTACAACGATAGATAAGAAAATCCAATCAATTTGCATAGCGATGAGACGACGAATGAATCCGACTGGTTTCGTTTCTAAATCAATATGAATATCTAGCTCACTTGTTTTCGGAAGGAAGTACGTAAATATTGGTGCAATGATAAAACCAATTACGCCGCCTAGTGTGTTTAAAAACAAATCATCAATATCAAATAAGCGATAGGCACAATTATAAATACCATATAATCCAGTTACTTGTGTTAATTCAAAGAACAGTGAAAGGCAAAAAGAAATACACACTGTTTGTAAGAAGCTACGTCGGAAATAATAACGTAAGTACATACCAAATGGAACGGTTAGTAGAACGTTAAAAGCGACTTGTAAAAACGCAGATTCCTTTAATAAATAGAAGTAGGTAGCTGGCTTCGTTAAAATTGCCGAGGTATGATTACTAATCTCTTGTATGAAATAAAATGGCGAGAGTTGCATATGTTGCGTATTAGCCGGTTGTAGGCTACAAGTATCATACGTTTGTGGTAATGGCAAAATCACAAGAAAATAGGCATTTAATACATAGAGTAATAGTGAATATAAAATAAATGAACGCCATTTATTCAAATAACCGTATTTGCGATAATTAAATATTAAAAAAGGGATTAATAGAAACATTGCTAAAATAGGAAATAAAATAAATGCTGTTTTTATTGGAAATAAATATGCAGTCAAAATGAAGCTCCTTTCAATGAAAATTCGTTTATCATTATAACGTTAAAAGAACTTGAAAACAAAATTAAAATATTTCGAAATAGAAAAAATTTCAAATTTAAACGGGATTAAGTTATACTAAATTTAATATAAGGATATTGTGATTATTATAAGTTGAGAGAGGGTACAAGATATGCGATATGAGCTTTTTTCTGTAAGTGGGGATCATATTACAACTTTTGAAAGTGCATGGCATTTTCAGGAGGGAGAACAGATTTTTGTTCATGATGATCAAACAAAACGAAATTTTATTATTATCCGCCTAACGCATGATGTATTTCAACAAAATAAACATGTTATTCGTTTGTATTGTCAAGAAAAGAAAGTATACGCATAAGAGAGCCCCTCTTACTGTATAAAAAAGTAAGAGGGGCTTTATCATTATAAAGATATAAAAATGCGAGTCATCCTAGTAGTTTAATAGAATGACTCGCTTTTCGCTTTGTAAGTTTCACTTTATAAGAAAATAAGAGTAAGTACACCTACGATAATGCAATAGAAAGAGAAATATTTTAAATTTCCTTTTGCCATAATGTTCATAAACCATTTTAATGAAATATACGTCATGATAAATGTTGCGATAAATGCAACGACATATGGTACGAATAATGTGTCTAGGTTTGGATCTTTTGCAATGTCTGTAATACTTAGTAATAAACCACCTAAGCTAACGGGGATGTATAATAAGAATGAGAAACGAAGAGCTGTTTCTTGCTTCATACCAAGTAACATCGCTGCTACGATTGTTGCACCTGAGCGGCTTATTCCAGGAATTAGTGCGCAAGCTTGTGCTAATCCGATGATAATTGCATCTTTCATAGAAAGATCGCCATCATTTTTACGTCCACGCAGGTTTCTAATAATCCAAAGGCCGACAGCAGTAATAAGAAGGGAAATCCCAACCATCTTCACGCCTTTTAAGTACTGGTCGATATAGTCTTTAAATAAAACCCCAATAACGCCTGCTGGAATAGTCGCAATAACAAGGTAAATAATAAAGAAGAAATCTGATTTTGCGTCTTCTGCTCTTGTAAATATATAAGATAGACCATTCTTAGTTAGACGAATTAAATCATTTCTATAAATAAGTAATACAGCTAATAATGAAGCTGAATTAACAAGTAGTTCGAAGCTAAACCCTTCTATTTTTAGTCCTAGCAAATGCTGTGCTAAAACGAGGTGACCACTTGAAGAAATGGGAATTGGTTCTGTTAGTCCTTGGAACAGACCAAGAATTAAATATTTTAAAATGTAGTAAAATTGTTCCATAATAACCTCCTTGTTTATTAGTCGAAAGAAACAACTTGTCCATTATAACAAAGATACGGATGAATATTGAGAAGAAATAAATATTCGAAATATAATAAAAACCCCTTATAGCGCCGCTATAGGGGTTTTTACTATTAATGAGAAGCTGCTGTTTCTTGAAGACCTTTAGTCAATTGAACAACGACTTTTTCAGCATCATGAATATGGTTCATAATAGTAGTATTTAATTTTTGGAACATTTGTTGTGTATTAGCGAATTCTCGTAATATATCATCATTACAAGATTTTTGGTTTTCGATAGCTTTAATAACATTTGTAGCACCGTTTTGTAACGTTTGAATCATAATTAAAATATTTTCAATTCTAGCGTTTGTATCGGCACTCATTTCTACACCTTCATCGACTAAATGCAAATTATCTTTCGTGTTATCGTATGCTTTTTCAATTTCTTCTTGAATTTTTTTCGTTAAGTTGCCGATGTTTTTCGTACTTTCAGCGGTACTTTCCGCTAGTTTTCTTACTTCATTGGCAACGACAGCGAATCCTTTACCGTGCTCTCCAGCACGCGCAGCTTCAATACTCGCATTTAAAGCAAGTAAATTTGTTTGTGCTGCAATGTTTTGAATGACTTCTACAATTTGCTCAATTTCTTTTGAGCGCTCACTTAAATGATTCATACTATTAGACGTACGTTGAGATTGTTCACCTAATTTGTTAATTACAATAAGTAAACGGTGAACAGATTCTTTCCCTTCATTAGAACAGTCGATAATTTCTTCAATAGATTGAATTAAGCTTTGTTCTTTTTGTAACATTTCGTTATTCAATTCATTGGAATGTGTAGTGCGCGTTGAAACATTTTCGAAACATGAGTTTAATTGTTGAACTAAATTTTGAAGTGTATGGTGTTGATTATTTACAAGTTTATGCTCTTGAACAACGCTTTGTACACGATCGTGGATAGAAGAAATAATCTCTTGTTTTTCAATATCTTTTTGTTTTAATTCTGCTTCTAGTTCCTGTATACGATTTTCTAATTGATCAATTTTATGTTGGAGTGATTTCTTTTGAGTAAACATATATTTATTTCAACCGCCTTTAGAAGTTATATTTTCTCTATATTTGGATTTTAGCATCTTTTATAATTTTTAAATATAGGAATTGTTAAATATTTAAGAATCTATTACATTTTATGCATAATTCCCTTTTTTTCGTCATGAAAAATAAACTGTATTTAATGGTATTGTAAACAAACTGTAAAATAAATCATGTATAACTGTATAAGAAGGGAGTCGGATTATGAACTATTTTAAGCGAATCAGTAGTCTAGTATTAGCAGGCATTATAGGTCTTTCTAGTACAGTCGCTGTAAAAGCAGAGTCAAACGACGAGAAACTTAACAACATGCAACAGCAATTGCAGCAAAACGATGCAGATATGCAAAAGAAAGAGCAAGAGAAGCAAGCTGTTAATAAAGAAATTCAGGGTATCGAAAACGAACTACATAATTTAAATAATACAATTGCAAAAAATAAAGAGGATCAAGCTGCTATTCAACGTAAAATCGATGAAACACATAAGCAGATTGAGCAAAAAAAGATTGAAATTGTCGTTTTAGAGGATAAAGTCCTTGCTCGTAAGGATATTATGAGAAAACGTATGGTTTCTGTTCAAAACAGTTCAAATACAAGTTTAGTAGTAGAAGTTGTAGTAGAGTCAAAAAACTTTGCAGATTTCTTACAACGTATGAATGCAGTTTCTACTATTCTAGAAGCAGATAAAGAAATTTTACGTCTACAAGAACAAGATCTTCGTCAAATTGAAGAAGATAAGAAAACAATTGACGAGAAAGAAGCGTCTTTAGTAGTAGACAAACAAAAATTAGCAAAAGCACAAGCTGAGTTGCAAGATAACTTGAAAAAACGTCAAGATAACTTACAAACAGTTCAAGCTAAATATAATGCGATTGCAAGCCAACTTAATTTAGCAGCAGAAGAAAAGGCTAAAATTGAGTCAAATATGAAGGCAGTTCAAGAAACAATTGCTCGTGAGCAAGAAGCAGCAAGAATTGCAGCAGAAGAGCGTGCAAAAGCAGAAGCAGCTGCAAAGGCTGAGCAAGAGGAGTTAGCAAAAGCAAAGGCAGCGGTAGCTAAGCAAAAAGAGGAACAGGTAGCTAAGTCGGCAGAGCCTGTAGCAAAAAATACATCACCAGAGTCTAAGCCTGACACGAAACCAGCTAAAGGTGGAAAAGAATTTTATGTAACAGCAACAGCTTATACAGCTGATCCATCTGAAAATGGCTATAAACCGGGTGAAACTGTAAAATCTAAGTTAGGACATAATTTAACTGCAAATCCAAACATGAAATTAATTGCTGTAGATCCAGCTGTTATACCTTTAGGCTCTACTGTATATGTAGATGGATATGGAACAGCGATTGCTGGAGATACTGGTAGTGCAATAAAAGGGCATATAATTGATTTATTAATGCCAAGTTCAGCTCAAGCAAATGAATGGGGCAGAAGAACAGTTAAAGTTACAATCTTAAATTAAAAAGAAATCCAACTTTACAAAACGTAAAGTTGGATTTTTTTACAAAAATAATGTTAAGTTGAGTTTGCATTTTGTTAAGGTTAGCATACAATATAATCGAGAGGTGGTAAATTTGACCATTTTAAATAGAGTGAAGGAATTAAGAGCTCGCTTTAATTTTTCGCAAAGTGTGTTAGCAGAAAAGGTTGGAGTGACGAGACAAACAATCGCTGCAATTGAAAAAGGGGATTATGTTCCTTCTTTGTTATTAGCCCTTATGATTTGTGATGTATTTGAGTTAAAGATGGAAGATGTGTTTGTTTTAAATAAGGAGGGGAAAGAGGATGAATAGGATTGGTTTTTCTTATATTATAAACGTGCTTTATACCGCTTTAGCATGCTGGACATTTGTTGAATTTTATAGTGTTATTACAGAGTTGGCAGATATAATAAAAAACGAGAGATTTCCATTTGAAGTATGGTTTAATGGAGTGCCATTCATTTTATTATTTATTGGAGCTATTATAGTTACAATTTTTTATAGAATTCAAAAGAAAAAGTACAAGAATTTATCTTTTTGGATGTATCCATTATTATTTCCACTAGAAGATGAACGTGAAAAAGCAATTACGGATAAAGCTTGTCGAACAACATTTGTATCGTTATGGTTTGTGTTACCATGTGCAGTTGGATTTTTAACTTTTTCGCCTATTATTAATGAATATCTTCCTGGATACCCATTGTATATTCTATTTTCTATTTTCTTTATTCAAATGACAGTATTCCACGTATCACTATACAGAAATAAATTAGCTTGAAAAGAAACCTTCTTGCATCGGCGAGAAGGTTTCTTTTCAGCTTACACTTGTACATATAGCAATATTATCTTATCATTTTATATAGAGTAAGATTTTGTAAGGGAAAGGAATTGTATATGAATAAGCAAAGAATGTATAGTATAGTAGCAATCCTTCTATTTGTTGTAGGTGGTGTGTTAATCGGAAAGCCATTTTATGATGGATATCAGGCTGAAAAGAAACAGACTGAAAATGTACAGGCTGTTCAAAAAATGGATTATGAAAAACATGAGACGACATTTGTAGATGCTTCGAAAATTGATCAACCAGACTTGGCAGAAGTAGCGAATGCATCATTAGATAAGAAACAAGTAATTGGTCGTATTTCAATCCCGAGTGTTTCATTAGAACTCCCTGTTTTAAAATCTTCTACTGAGAAAAACCTATTATCAGGTGCAGCAACAGTAAAAGAAAATCAAGTAATGGGAAAAGGGAATTATGCATTAGCAGGACATAACATGTCTAAAAAAGGTGTTTTATTTAGTGATGTAGCCTCTTTAAAAAAAGGCGACAAAATGTATTTGTATGATAATGAAAACGAATATGAATATGCGGTTACTGGTGTATCTGAAGTAACTCCTGATAAGTGGGAAGTTGTAGAGGATCATGGGAAAGATGAAATAACGCTTATTACATGTGTATCTGTTAAGGATAACTCTAAGCGTTACGTTGTTGCTGGTGATTTAGTAGGAACGAAGGCGAAGAAATAAAAAAAGATGAGGGATTTCCCTCATCTTTTTTTAATCCATCCATTTCACTAATTTCTTAGAAATTAGTAATAAAACACAACCTAATACAATTGCTACAGCTCCGATTACGGTAAATACTTCAGCATACCCAAGTGAAGTTGTGAAGCTTGCCAGTTGTCCACCTAAAATGTTGGCGATTCCTGAGCTTGCTAACCATACTCCCATTAATAAAGAAGCAAGTTTTACTGGGGCAAGTGCACTAACCATTGATAGTCCAACAGGTGATAAGAATAGCTCACCTAACGTATGGAAAAGATACGTAAAGACGATAAATAGTAAGTTTGCTTTTTCTGTAATGTTATGTTCATCACTCCCTGTTTTTAATGTAGCGATAACGAGAATGATATAACCGATACCAAGCAAGATCATACCAAGTCCCATTTTAGTTGGGATTTTTAAATCCCCGCGCTTGCGAGTTGCAAGTTTTGCCCATAATGCTGAAATGACTGGAGCAAGTAAAATAATAAATAATGGATTGACCGATTGGAACCAAGATGTTGGAACTTCCCATCCGAACACAGAGCGGTCTACAAATTTGTTTGTATATAATGTTAATGAGCTACCGGCCTGTTCAAAGCCAGCCCAGAAGAAGACAACGAAGCATGTTAAAATGACGATAACTGCGGTACGCTGTTTTTCTTTTTTTGTTAAAGGTGTATCTCCTACTGATGGTTGTCCATCTGTTGTTTGTAAATCGCGAGTTGGTTTTTTACCGATATCACCAAGGAAGCGATTTGATAGAGTTGTAAATAAAATTTGTCCAATGATCATTCCGATTGAAGCGGCTAAGAAACCGTAACGGAATCCGTAATGTACAACGCCATCAACTGTTGTTTTGAATAAATTTTCTGATAAAAATCCGCAAACGAGTGGAGCTAAAAATGACCCGACGTTAATACCCATATAGAAAATGGTAAATGCACTATCACGTTTTGGATCGTTTTCTTCGTATAATTCTCCAACCAGTGTAGAGATATTCGGTTTGAAGAACCCGTTACCGATAATAATAAGCGCTAATCCGAGGTATAGGCCGACTTGGTTTTGCATGGCAAATAGTGTTAGGTTACCGATTGCCATTGTTATACCACCAATTGTGATGGCTTTTCGTCTACCTAGAAAACGGTCTGTTAAGTATCCACCAATCATTGGTGTGAAATAACAGGCTCCAGTATAAAATCCGTAAATGGAGAGTGCCCATGCGGGACTAAACCCAAGACCACCGCTTACTAAAGCTGTCGTTAAATATAATGTTAATAATCCTCGTAATCCATAGTAACTAAATCTTTCCCACATTTCTGTAAAGAAGAGTAAGTATAAACCTGGAGGATGTTTCTTTTTTCTTTGTTGTTCTCTTTCTAGTTGTATCGTTGATTCCATGTTATTTTCCTCCTGACACAAACAAAACAAAGTTAATAATTTTGTATATTTAATATTTTACCTTATTAACTATTATAAGTCAATGAAGTGAAACTTTACTCATGTTGGAAGATTTCATTCCAACATGAGTATTAGCCTTCACGAATCGGGCTTTTATGGGCAGTTTGACTCCCTTTGGATATCTGGTTATTAGCTTAATTATTAGAAGGGAGTCTTACTGCCCGTTAATGCGGGGAAAGGTTGATTTTCAGAAGAAATTGGAAAAGAGAGATAGCTATAGAATGGGTATTTCTTTTGTGATAGACTATGGACTATGTTTTCTTTGTCAGGAAGCGGGTTATTGCACTTTTTTATATGTGAAATTGATTTCATAAAAGCTGGAATTAAAGAAGGAGAAAGAAATGAAATTGTTACAGAAAAAAGAAATTTTACTTATTAGTCTTATGTTATTCTCGATGTTCTTTGGCGCGGGGAATCTTATATTCCCACCTTTCCTTGGGTATGAAGCAGGAGAACATGTGTGGATTTCATTAGTAGGGTTTATTATATCAGCAACAGGTCTGCCTATATTGGGAGTTATTGCGATTGCAAAAGCAGGAAGTTTTCAAGCGTTAGCGGGTAGGGTTCATTCTTCATTTTCCATTATTTTTCCATGTATCGTGTATTTATTTATTGGACCAGGACTTGGTATACCACGTGCAGGAAGTTTAGCTTTTGAAATGGGGCCAGGTCAGTTCTTCCCAGAAGCAGGAAGCATAATTTTATTATGTTACACGGTTATTTTCTTTAGTATCGTGTACTGGTTAAGTTTATCACCATCTAAATTAATGGGGTTGTTCGGAAAAGTTTTAACACCGTTATTATTAGGTATGATTGCCCTTATTTTTATAAAGAGTATGTTTACATCAGTAGGTAGTGTGAAAGAGGCTGCTGGAAACTATGGACAAGCTCCTATGTTCCAAGGGTTTTTAGATGGGTATTTAACGATGGATGCATTAGCAGCTTTAATTTTTGGGATTGTTATTGCAAATGCTCTTCGTACAAAAGGTATTGAAGATGATAAAGGTTTAGCGAAATATATGAGTATTGCTGGAATTGGTGCAGGACTATTACTATCTATTATTTATGTCATACTTGGATATGTTGGTTCAATTAGCGGTTCGTTAGGTCCATTTGATAATGGGGCGAACGTATTAGCACAAGTGATGACGACGTTATTTGGACAAGGTGGAGTCGTTTTATTAGGTCTTATTTTTACGATCGCGTGCTTATGTGTTTCAATTGGACTTGTTACATCTTGTAGTCAATTTTTCGCAAGTGCATTTCCGAAAGTGGCGTATAAAGTGTGGGCATTTATATTAAGTTGTATTAGTATGATTTTAGCTAATTTAGGATTAACGCAAATTTTAAAAGTATCAGTACCGATTCTTGGATTTATTTATCCAGTTGCATTAACGCTTATTATTTTAGGGTTATTCCATAAGTATATTGGAAAGTATGCATACGTATATGCAGTGACAGTTGGGATTGTAGCCGTATTTAGTGCAATCGATATTTTCAATAAAAATGTGATGATGAATCAGTGGACATCAGTATTGAAATACATTCCGTTTTATATAGAAGGTGTAGGATGGATTGTTCCAGCTATTATAGGTGCTTGCATTGGCGTTATCGTGAGTAGTGTTTTCAATAAGAAGAAATAAGTAAGAGGTGTTTTCCTATTTCGGAAAACACCTTTCTTTTTTTGGAAAAATGGTATTGAAAATGAATAGACTAATAGTATGATAAAGTTAATTGGTAATATATAGGTTTTGAATGAATGGTGAGGGGGGAGCGTATGAAGGAAGATTTAAATAAGAAAATAGAAGCGCTCGAAACGGCAATTGAAACAATTCAAGAAGCACTCTTTGAATTGAAAGCAAAACAAAAAGAAATAGAAGTAGAAAATGCTCAGCAACATGTTAGTAAGGAAAAGAAAGAATATATTGAAACGGTAACGGAAGAAAAACCAAAAGAAGAAGTAGTTACAATAAAAGAGCCCGTGCAAGAACGGGAGGTAAAACAAGTAGATATATCTGCTTTTAAACCAGAACCATTTAATATTATTCAGTTTTGCCAAACGTGGTTACCACGCATATTTGTCGGTATTATGTTACTTGGAGTAATCTGGTTATTTAAAGCAGGGGTAGATGCTGGATTATTAACGCCAGCAATACGAATTGTGTTTGGTGTTGTCCTATCAATCGGTTTTTATTATATAGGGGATATTCAAATTAAACGAGAGCGGCAAGCGTTAGGGTTAGTATTAGCGGGAGGAAGTATTACGGGTATAGTTTTAACGACATTTGCGGCACATTATTTATATGGATTTATTCCAGCAAGTGTTGCATTTGTATGTAATATTGCATGGGTCATTTTAGGTATTTATGTAGCGAAGAGGTATCAATCGGAATATCTTACTATTTTCGTAGCGGTAGGAGCTTTCTTCGTACCATTCTTATTAAATAGTACGACTCCCAATCCGTATATTTTCTTTGGATATGAGACGATACTAACAATTAGCTTATTATGGTATGCGCTGAAAAATCGTTATCAGTATTTATATATGATTTCTTATGCTGTTGCTGTTATTGTCCTTTTCGTCTTCTTTGCTATTATGTCAATGTTAGTAGAGGATTTACAAGTACAGCTAACAGTTGTTTATGGTTTGATTCACTTACTATTATTTTGGCATATGTTTACGGAGAGAAGTTTTATATTAGAGCCACGCTTGGCGATATTTAGTGCGAATGCAGTTTTCTTTATATTAGCCATTTCAAAAATACCCGAATTTACAACATTGGGATTAATGATTAGTGCGCTTGTGCATGCTGTTATGTTCGTGTTTGAATATAGGAAGAATCGACATTCTACATTTACAAATCTTTTATTTGGTTTCGCAATGGGTGCATTTAGTTTAGCGATTTTATATGAGTATAGTTTAGTGAATGCAGCGATTGTATTATTATTACAAGGTTTCCTCGGTATGGTGACTGCTATTAAAGTAAAACAACAAATAAAATTGTATGTTAGTGCGACGGTTTATGCAATTGGAATGATACAGACTATTTTTAGCCCGTTTGATCATTTTCTTTCAGCTGGGTTCGTTGCTCATATTATTTTAATAGGTACATTTTATTACTGCATGAAACAAGCGAAAGATGTGTTAATGAGTTTTGGAAAATATGTATATTCTATAGCGCTCTATTGGTTTATGGTTATCATATTTATTGCAATTACTAGAGTCGGTGAAGTGCTTTCTACAGATGGAAGTATAATAAGTGTATCTGTATCCTTATTATGGATGGTATATGCATTATTTGCAGTTTGGCTTGGACGGAATAAAAATATGAATGAAATATTGTATGCCGGCTTAGTCGTGTTAGTCGTAACGATAGGGAAGCTATTCCTTCTGGACTTACCAGAAGTATCGATGATGATTAGGGCAATTTTATTCTTAATAGTCGGTAGTATAGGTATCGTTATTTCAAGGATGTTTTTCTCAAAAGAAGAGAAGTAAAAAGAAGGCAATCCATATCCGGATTGCCTTTTTCATTATTTCTTATTAATCGTTACAGTCTCACTATATTTCGCTGTTGTATTTTGGCGTAGACGAAGTGTTGCTTGTCCAGTCGTATTTGGGTTGATTTGCACATTTACAATCTTCTCAGCAGAACCTAAGCTGTTTGTTGTGAAAGAGAATGCACTACTATATCCAAAAGTAGATGGCCAAGTGCCGTTTGTATTTTGAACTTTTGCTACTTGTGTACCACCAGTAGTGAATATACCTAAAGAGTAATTATTGTATGTTGTGTTTGGTAATAAGTTATTTACTTGAATTTTGATTTGGAACACTTCATTGTTTGGTAGAGTGCTAGGGTGTGTAACTACGTAGTCGTTTGCTGTTACCGCACCGTTATAACCGTATGAACCTGATTTAAAAGTATTTGTATTAAACCATTGATAACCTGCATTTGGAGCACTCCAAGGTTCAGGTTGTGGCTCGGTTGATAAGCTTGGTTGTTCAAATGTTTGTAAAGTGGTAGGTAGATCAAGTTGTAAACCATTTACTTGATCTAAACTTGTAAATGTTTCTTTATTCGATAGCCAATTTACGATGTTTTCTAGTAAGATAGCATCGTTTTCTTCTTTATACCCATCATAAGTTTTCTTCGTTTGACCAGAATCTTCACGAACGTATTTTGGCGTAGCATCTTCAACAGGAGAAGAGTCACCGATAAAGGCAGCTTTTCCAAGTCCTACTTTTGCGATAGCAGCATAAGGACCCTCTGCAACACCACCGCCGTTATAAACACCACTATCAACAGCATTATTCCATTTTGACGGGTTTTCTGGAAGATAAACAAGTCCTTTTGCTAGTTTTGGGTTTGTAATGGCTAGAGTAGAACCAGCATGCATTGCTACGGATGAAACACCTTTTGTAATTCCGAATGATTGTTCAGGTGATACAATATTTTTAGCAGAAACATCACCAATTGCATTGTAGCGGAAGCGAATACCGAAGTTATCAGATAGCCAATCAGAGCTTTCTACTCCTTGCATAGCTTGTGAATTTACTTCTTCACTAGACATTCCTTTTGCAGGATTATCCCAAGCACCGCGTCTATATCCATTAAATACTTCAGAAGAATCCCAGCGATTTTTATTACGATCTGCATTATAATGATCGGCAATAAAGAAGATACTACCGCCATTTTTTACATATTGTAACATTGCATCTTGTTCAGATTTTTTGTAAGGAATATTAGCTTCTGGAACGATAAATACATTGTAGTCTTTTAAATCTTCATACGTAATCGGTGTTGATTTACGAAGTTCTTTTACATGATATCCGTTTTGGGCAATACCGTTTCCGAAGTCAGAAAAGCCGCCATCAATAACCCAGTCAGCGGTCCCGGCAGTTTGACCGTGTGTATTATCGAATAATACTTTTTTTCCGCTATTTTGATTTACAACTTTTGCAGCAATTTCAGGAGCTGGGTCTACTGAGCTTTCGGCATAAGTAGATGGAATGAATGAAGCTCCTATACTTAGTGTAATTGCTGTTGCTAAAGAAAATGTAATCCATTTTTTATTCTTCATAGAAGAATCCCCCTAATAAAAATATTTGCTTTAATAATGTAATCTATTTTTTTTAGGAAAGAAAGATAGAAAATATTAAATAGTGTAAAGATAGCGTTAATTTGATTGAGAAATATTTGTTTGAATAATTAAAAAATCTCTTCCTAGTAAATAGGAAGAGATCTTGGGCTTAACTAATTTTTGAATTAGGTGTTTCGTCAATTTTATGGAACCCTTTCATGTAATACACGATAGCTAAACCAATAAGCCAAATAGGACCAACAATCAATGCAATTCTTGTATCTTCTGAATACGCCATAATACCTAATACGAGTGCAAGGAAAGCGAGTGAGAAATATGAACTGAATGGATGTAAAGGCATTTTATATGTTAGCTTGTCCTTTTTATCAGTTTGCAATCCTTTACGGAATTTAATTTGAGCGATTAAAATGATGCCCCAAGTCCAAATTGCCCCGAAAGTTGAAATACTAGTGAGCCATGTAAATACTTTTGCAGGCACAAGATAGTTTAATATAACACCAACGAGTAAAACGATAGCTGTTGCTACAATTCCTTGACTTGGAATGCCATTTTTATTTAAACGACCGAATCTTTCAGGAGCTTTCTTCTGCTGAGCTAATGTATATAGCATACGGCCTGTACTAAATAAACCACCATTACAGGAAGAAAGAGCTGCTGTTAATACGACAAAGTTGATAATCCCTGCTGCTTTTGCGATACCGATTTGCTGGAATGTTAATACGAATGGACTTCCTTTTTCACCAAGTTCATTCCATGGATAAATGGCCATCATAACGAATAGAGCCCCAACGTAGAACAGTAATATTCTCCAAAATACGTTATCGATTGCTTTTGCGAGTGTTTTTTTCGGATTTTGAGCTTCACCCGCTGTAACACCGATTAATTCAACGCCTAAATAAGCGAATAACACCATTTGTAAAGAGAGTAGTAACCCAGAAAAACCATTTGGGAACCAGCCACCATGTGACCAAAGGTTTGAAATACCAGTAGCGATACCACCGTTTCCGAATCCGAATAAAATAATACCAGCTCCAACAATTATCATACAGATAATTGTGACAATTTTGATGAGAGCAAACCAAAATTCAAGTTCTCCAAATACTTTTACGGATAAGAAGTTGAAAGCACTCATTAATAATAGAGCGAGTAAAGCCCAAGTCCAGCGCGGGATATCTGGGAACCAGTATTGCATGTAAATGCCAGCTGCTGTAATTTCAGCCATGCAAGTAACAACCCATAAGAACCAGTAGTTCCAACCGGTAATATAGCCAGCTAGTGGTCCAAGATAATCAGAAGCATATTTACTAAAAGAACCGGCAACAGGTTGTTCAATTGCCATTTCTCCGAGTGCTCGCATAATGAAAAAAATAACGAGTCCGGCGATCATATAACCTAGTAGAATAGAAGGGCCAGCTAGCTTAATAGCAGAAGCGGATCCTAAAAATAGTCCAACGCCAATAGCGGAGCCGAGCGACATTAAAGTAATATGTCGTTCTTTTAAACCGCGGTTTAAAGTTTCAGATTTGTTTGTGTGCTGCATAAGAAGAATCCCCCTTGTAGAGTGAACGATATTTGAATGCGTTTACTAAATATTTAACTATTTCAAATTATAAAACATTTCTATCTGTTATGCTACAAAAATAAACATGATTAGCTGTACTACATCTGCGCTTGTCAGACTTAAACTTAAAATTCGAACTATTAGCGAATATATTGACTCTTCTTTTTATTGATTGTTAAGATTAAGTATTATATTTTCTCACATACTAGTAGGAAAAGAATGTGTGATAATAATTCAGATGTAGGAAGGGTACATAACCATGTTTCAATTACAAAAATATAACACTTCTGTGAAGCAAGAGCTTTTAGCTGGCATCACAACTTTTTTTACATTTGCGTATATTCTTGTCATCAATCCGAAAATATTATCTGATGCAGGTGTACCATTTGACCAAGCGTTTACAGCAACAATTATTGCAACAGTTGTTGGAACAGTAGGTATGGCGATTTTCGCTAATTATCCGATTGTTATTGCTCCAGCTATGGGAATGAACGCATATTTTGCGTATTCTGTTGTACAGAAGGCAGAAGGAATTACGTATGTAATAGCCTTTTCAGCAGTATTTGTAACAGGTATCATTTTTCTTTTATTATCTTTCACTTCATTTAGGCAAAAGTTAATTGTCGCAATTCCTGATAGTTTAAAACATGCAATTGCAGGTGGAATTGGACTATTTATTGCTTTTATTGGATTACGCCTTTCTGGAATTATCGTCGATCATCCATCTAATTTAGTTACGATTGGTGATTTTCATTCTCCAGCTGTTATTTTAACTTTAATTGGTTTAATTTTAGCGGCGGTATTAATGGCATTACGTGTGAGCGGTGCATTATTTATTAGTATGATTGTGACGGGAGTTATCGCCTTCTTTACAGGGCAACTGAAGTTTACGGATAAAATTGTTGCGATGCCTCATTTACCAGAGGGGATTATCGTTTCAAACCCAATCAACGCCTTTTCCGATGTAATTGAATATGGATTATATGGTGTTGTATTTTCATTTTTACTTGTACTGTTATTCGATACAACAGGTGCATTACTTGGTTTAATTAAACAAGCAGGTTTAATTACAGATAATACAGAGAAACGTTTTGGTAAAGCGTTTATTGCAGATGCAATTGGGGGGACTACAGGCTCTATCTTTGGAACAAGCCCAACAGCAGCGACGATTGAATCGTCAGCTGGTATTGCGGCAGGTGGTAAAACGGGATTAACAGGTATTGTCGTTGTCGGTCTAACGATTATAACGGCATTCTTCAGCCCTGTAATTGCTTCTTTATCAAGTGTAGCTGCTATTACAGCTCCTTCATTAATTATTGTAGGTAGTTTAATGGCGCAAAGTCTTCGTGATATTAATTGGAATGAATTTGAAGATGCATTACCAGCATTTTTAATTTTCATTGGTATTCCGTTAACATCTAGTATTGCGAATGGAATTGCAATTGGATTTTTAGTGTATCCAGTCTTAAAAATTGTGAAAGGGAAAGGGATGGAAGTACATCCATTACTATACTTATTTACAATTTTATTTGGATGTCATTTATTCTTATAATATAGATATAGGAAAGGGGGCTTCTTATGAGAGGCCCTTTTTTGTGTATAATAAAGTGAAACTATAATCAGTAGGGGGCGGTTAATTTCCCGCCTAACTACTTTGCTCCAGCCGAATATTGAGGTAGGAGTGTTACTGCCCACAAATAGAGGGATAAAGTGAAATTATAGTCAATTAAGCAAAGTATAAATTACTTAATGGAATATATATGTTACAATAAGGGTAGAGGAGGAACATGAATGGCTGTAAGTAAAATAAAAGTCGCGCGTGTTCAGTTAGATTTAACACAGCAACAATTAGCAGAAAAAGTAGGCGTTACAAGGCAAACGATTAGTTTAATTGAGAAGGGGAAATACAACCCGTCTTTAGATTTGTGTTTAAAAATTTGTTATGCGGTAGATAAAACATTGAATGATTTATTTTGGGAGGAAGAGGAGTGAGGGGATGAGAATCGTGAAAGATGAACGTTTAATGGTTGAAGGATTAAAACATATTAGACTAGCTTTCATCTTACAAAATATCGTCATACTAGGTATTGTTTTTTACCGTTACGTTTTGCAGGGTGTAGGATATGAAAGTGTTTCGGATTTATTAATGATATTTATTGGCGGGATTGTAGTCATTAACTTCTTAAATTTAAAACATTCTGTAGAGGTATATGAGCATACGGGCGGAGTATCACGCAGTTATTTCATGAAACTATTACTAATTCCGGTAGGTATTGTTATTGGACTGTTAGCTATTTGTATTGTTGTAACACCGGATATTTCGATAAAAGAAATCAGTATAACAGGACTTATTATGTTTGCTTGTTTTTTAGTTCCTAGTTTGTTTATATACATATACATGAAAAAAATACAAAGTGAAGATTGAAATATAAGAAAAGCTTTCCCGTATTGTGGAAAGCTTTTCTTATATCTTTTTATACAGTACTTTATGCAGGCCAATCGGTTCAATTTCAAAGATTTCACCATGTTCCTGGAAGCCTAAGCGCTTGTAATAGTCAGCTACAGTAATTCGGCCATTACACCATAATATATTTGCTTGACGTTCTTGTAGGATTTGTTCTGCCTTCTGAATTAAGGAGCTTCCAGCACGGTTGTTTCGAAATTCAGGTAATGTTGCCATTCCTCGTAGCCGATAATGAATACCTGCTGGTAAGTCAGGATATATTTCTTTTGAGAAGGAAGCGATACTAATGAGTTCATCGTTTATAAATGCGCCTAAGTGAAAGGTGTCTGTTTCATAGTCGGAAGAGTATTTACAATCTGCTAATGTTTGATTCGGGCGTAAAATTTTTTGACGTAATACGTAAGTTTCAGATCCCTCAATATTTTTCACGGTAATCATATTAACATCCTTTCTTATAAGGCATTTTCTGTTAGTTGTATAAAGAAATAGGCCGGTGCGGCGAAAAGTCCGAGTATGCTAGCAGTTCCGAGAAGGAGTGAAAGTAAGAGGCAAGAGTATTTTATTCCATTCGATTTTTTCCATCCGTAACTACAAATTTCAATGCTAACACCGATGAGAATAATGGCAACGAGTATTTCCGCCAATAATAAAAGAGCTAAAGTTACAATAGACATAATGTGATCCATCCTCATAATATGTGATAGTAACATTTTACCATAAGAAATGGAAAAAAATGCCCCTCAATTATGTGAGGGGCATTTTTTATTCTAATATGCTTTTTAGTGTATCGATATGTTCTTTTGAACCTGTTACAAGTAATGTATCACCGTGCTGTAGTCTCGTATCACCATGCGGAATTAATGCTTTATTCCCGCGATAAATTTGAATGACGAGTACATCGCCTAAAAACGGGAGGCGGCGAAGTGCAACTCCGTTATATGTATTGCTTCGTAGTTCAACTTCACGAACTGTTTCGTTTGCTGTTGTAATTAAGCGAACAAGACTTGGTTTATCAATTAGTGCACGTAATAGAATACGTGTAGAGTTAATTGTTGAGAATACAGCGATATGTTCTTGCGTTGCTTTTTCTTGTAGAAGCGGATCTTCTACACTTGCAATAACATGTTCAACACCTAGTTCTTTTGCATATTCTGCTAATAATAAGTTTTGTTCATCATCACTTGTTGCCACAACAACACGGTCTGCATGAAATGCTGTATGTTCAGTTAATGATGCAATTGTGATGTCATCTAATTTCACAATAGGGAAGTCATGTGATTTTGCTTCCTCATCATTTATTTTATTTTGACGCATCATATATAGTGTCACGTCATAATCTTCTCGTTTTAAATCAAGTGATAACGGAAGTGTAATTCTGCTCGCGCCAATAATAGAAACTTTTGGTTTTGGTGTTTCCACTTTTGGGAATATCTTTTTAAATAATATAGGTGCAAAAATACAAGTAATAACTGCGCTTAAAATAAGGGAAGCAGATAAACTTGGACTGATGATTCCTAGTTTTTCACCAATTTGTGCAGCTGCAATAACTAAAGAAAGTGTCGATGTTAATAAGATGGCACTTCCCAGTACGATATTGCGTGGATACCATTTTCGTAAGACAAGTGATGGCAATAGTTTTGATATAAAGAGTCCTACAATTAAAATTGGGATCATTAGCATACTAGAAGGTTCTTTAAAAATAGACCAAACTTCTAGATTTACACCAACCATTACGAAGAAAATAGGGATGAAGAAACCGTAGCCGATGGAATCAAGCTTTTCAACCATATCTTCATTTGGTGATAATAACGATACGAGTACCCCTGCTAAGAAGGCACCTAAAATATTTTCAGCTCCAACAGATTCAGATAAACCAACTAATATTAAGATAAGTGCAAAAACAGCTCGTGTATCAATTTGTACACTACCAGCCTTTAGGCTATCTAAGTATGGAATGTTTTTAAAGCGTTTTGCAACGAAGTAAATAACAATACCAGCGCCGAACAGAAGAAGAAGGAGCCACATGCTTTGGCCGCTTTCAGAATTTAATCCGACGAATACAGCGAGTAAAATCATTGTAACTAAATCTGCAATAACAGCGACTAATAGAATGATTTGACCGATTGCCGTTTTTCCTAAATTATTTTCTTTTAATGTTGGTACGACAACACCTAAAGAGATAGTTGAAATAATTAAAGTCATAAACATTGCATTATCTACAAATCCTAGCCATACGAATAGTAAGGATAGGGCATAAGATAAGATGAAAATAAATAAGAAGATAATGCTTGCTGCTTGGAATGTGTTTGGTTCGTTTGTCGTATTCTTTTTCCCTTTTTGTTTAAAGATAGAAAAATCAATTTCTAAACCGCTTAAAAACATAAGGAAGATAAATCCTAGTGTCGATAAGACTTGAAGCCACATATCTGGCTCAATAACATTAAACCCACTTTTACCTACAAAGATTCCTGCGATGATTTCTGCAACAACGACAGGAAGTGCTTTTAATTTAAAGCGTTGTAACAAAAGGGGAACGAAAAACGCGATTGCAACGACAATCATAAGTGATAGAACAGAAGTATGATGTTCCATTGCGTTCTCTCCCTTCAAATAAATATAGTACCTATTTAGCCATATAATAGGTAGAAAAGCAACGCATATGGATTCGATTTCATAAAGAAAGAGTTTTCTTAACATTTGTCATAATAAGTATATTTTTCATGATTCTGTTGTTAATTCCGTAATGTGGATGTAATAGGGGAGGGGATAAAGTGAAACTTTGATCAGTGGGGGTCTTACTGCTCGTTAATGCGGGATAAAAAAAGACTGCTGAGAAACCTCAGCAGTCTTTTCATGTACATTACATTGAGAAGAAGATCCATACAGTTAAACCAACTGTTGCAGTTGCAACGAAGAAACTGTAGATCATTGTAAGGATTTGAACTCTTCCTTCTCCTTCTTTTAAATGCATGAACATGATTAATTGTAATAAAGCTTGCGCAACAGCCATTGCGATAATGGACGTTAATATCGTTGAAAGTGGCAAGTTTGTATAAAGTGCCACGTATAACGCTAGGAACGTTAGTGCAAGCGATAAAATAAATCCGAAAACGTGTGACCATGGGAATCCGCTATGTGCATGCCCGTTTGCTTGATTGTTATTTTGACTCATTTACGCCACCATCCCGTTCAAGTAAACTAGTGTGTAAATAAAGACCCAAACAAGATCAAGGAAATGCCAGTATAAGCTGATAATAAATACTTTACGAGCTGTAACTGGTGTTAAACCTCGTTTTAAAATTTGGATAATAACACAAATTGCCCAAATGATACCGCCTGTTACGTGGGCACCATGTGTTCCAAGAAGAACGAAAAATGCAGATAGGAAAGCACTTGTTTGAAGCGTTGCGCCTTCACCAATATACAAAATGAATTCTTCAATTTCAAAGAATAGGAAACCTGCACCTAAAAGTAATGTAAGGATGAACCATCCAAGCATTGCTTTTTGGTTGTTCTTACGCATTTCGTGAATTACGATACCACATGTGAAACTACTTGTTAAAAGTAGTAATGTTTGAATTAAAAGCGTTTTAAGTTCAAACAGTTGCGCTGGAGTTGGGCCATCGGCCGTACGACCAGCAAGTACTAGATAAGAGGCGAAAAGTGTTGCGAACAGCATAATTTCAGCCCCAAGAAAAATCCAGAATCCTAGGATATTCAATCTGCTTTGCTCGGATTGATATTCCAAAGGTAAGCTTTTATCTAAAGCCGCCATATCATTTCACCTCTCATGCTATATGTTCTGTTTCTTTAATTTCATCAACGCTTACGTAGTAGCCATCATCATAATCGAATGAACGATAGATTAAGCAAGCTAAAATACCAACGCCGCCGATTGCTGCAATCCAGAACCAGCTAAATACTAATGCAAAACCTGCAAGACCGAAGAATGCAGACATAATAATAGGCACACCAGAGTTACTTGGCATGTGAATTGGTTTTAATTCTTCTGCAGCTGGTGTAACTGTTTCTCCGCGTTTTTTCATGAACCAGAAAGCATCAGCTTCTTTAATTTCAGGAAGTTTCGCGAAGTTGTAATGTTGTACAGGAGATTGAGTTGCCCATTCAAGTGTACGGCCGTCCCATGGATCTCCAGTTGTGTCACGTTCACCGTGACGAGCACTCCAAATTACGTTATAGCAAAGGATTAGGAAGCCAATACCCATCATTACAGCACCAACAGATGCGATTTGGTTTAGCCAGCCCCATCCAAGACTTTCAGAGTAAGTGTACATACGACGAGTCATACCATCTAAACCTAAGAAGTACATTGGGAAGAAACAGATGTTAAATCCGCTCATAAAGATCCAGAATGTCCATTTACCTAGGCGCTCGTTTAACATATGACCTGTCATTTTTGGATACCAGAATGTGAATCCAGCAAGCATAGCGAATACTGTACCTGCGATTAATACGTAGTGGAAGTGAGCAATTAGGAAGTAGCTGTTATGGTATTGATAATCAGCTGCTGCCATTCCAAGCATAACCCCTGTAACTCCACCAACTACGAAGTTTGGAATAAATGCCAATGACCAAAGCATTGGAACTGTAAAACGAATACGTCCTTTATACAGTGTAAACAACCAGTTAAAGATCTTAACCCCGGTTGGAATCGAAATCGCCATTGTCGAGATCGAGAAGAATGAGTTAACCGCTGGACCTGCACCCATCGTGAAGAAATGGTGAAGCCATACGACGAAACTTAGTAAAGAAATTGCGACCATCGAATACACCATCGCACTGTAACCGAATAGACGCTTACGTGAGAATGTACTAATGATTTCAGAGAAAATACCGAATGCCGGTAAAATAACGATATATACTTCAGGATGACCCCATACCCAGAATAGGTTGGCCCAGAGCATTGGCATACCGCCGCTCGCCATCGTAAAGAAGTGAGCATCGAATAGACGGTCAAATGTCATTAATGCAAGAGCAACTGTTAATACTGGGAAAGCGAAAATAATGATAACTGTTGTAATTAAGATTGACCAAGTAAACATTGGCATTCTCATTAAAGTCATACCAGGTGTACGCATTTTTAAGATAGTAACAAGGAAGTTAATACCGGTCATTAGCGTACCGAGACCTGAAATCTGTAATGCAATTGCGTAGTAGTTATTTCCTACACCAGAAGTAAACTCTGTACCTGCCATTGGGAAGTAAGAAGTCCACCCAGCGTCTGGAGAACCACCGATTACGAAAGCGATGTTGAATAACATTGCTCCGATAAAGAATAACCAGAAACTTAAAGCATTTAAGAACGGATATGCAACGTCACGAGCACCAATTTGTAATGGTACTACAAGGTTCATTAATCCCATAACGAATGGCATTGCCATGAAAAGAATCATTACTGTACCATGTGTTGTAAAGATTCCGTTATAGTGTTCAGCGTTTAAATAAGTTGTTTCTGGGAATGTTAACTGTGCACGGATCATTAAACCATCCATACCACCACGGAATAACATGATAACCGCAGAAATAATATACATGGCTCCGATTTTTTTATGGTCAACAGTTGTTAACCATTCGTCCCAAAGCCACTTCCATTTTTTATACTTTGTTAGTACGAAAATGATTGCTAATGTCACAAGAACGATAGAAGCGTCTGCACCGTAAATAATCGGGTCACCTGTGACAAAGAATTCATCAAGCTTCACTGTGTTCACTCCAATCTGTTGGAATAATAGCTATTATTTTTTGTTTTTGTAGTAGTTGTAATCACAATATTCAAGTGATTTTGGATCTACATAACTTAAGTGATGACTAGAGAACGTCATACGACCAACTACACCAGGTTTAACAATTTCGTTGTACTTATCTTCTGTTAGTTTAGGAGCAGTTTGTTGTACTTCTTTTACCCACTTGTCATACTTCTCTTTAGTTTTTGCTTCAACTTCGAACTCCATGTGAGTGAATCCTTCACCAGAGAAGTTCGCGCTACGGCCTAGGTAAGAACCTGGCTTATCAGCTTGTAAATAAAGATCCATAATCATACCGTCCATAGTGTACTTCATACCACCAAGTTCTGGTACCCAGAAAGCATTCATTGGACCTACA
The DNA here is from genome assembly GCF_008923725.1 of Bacillus sp. CH140a_4T. Classification (GTDB taxonomy): domain Bacteria; phylum Bacillota; class Bacilli; order Bacillales; family Bacillaceae_G; genus Bacillus_A. Next base: position 18,505 of record NZ_WBPF01000019.1, on the reverse strand, counting down.
GAAGTAAGCTTAAATTGAATTGGTACACCAGCTGGGATATTTAAATAGTTAACGGTTTCAATTTTTTCCTCTGGGTAACTGAATAACCATTTCCAGTTTGCAGATGTAACGTAAATTTCAACTGGTTTAATATGTTTGGACTCTTCCGGAACCTCTTCCGAAGCGTAAGTTGCTTTTACTGTTGGAATCGATAATGCGATAACGATAATAACAGGAACAAGCGTCCAAATAATTTCTAATAATGTGTTACCGTGTTGATCAGGTGGCTCGTAGTCCATATTCTCTGGTTTTTCACGATAACGAATCAAGATGACTGTAAACAAGATGAATACAATTGCGATAATTAATGACATAAGCAAGAATGACCAAACAATTAAATCATACTGTGCTTTTGCAACAGGTCCTTGCGGATTTAATACTGCGAGTTTCTTATCACAGCCACCGAGGAACAGAAGTAATGATAACGGAAGAAGCGAAGCCAGCTTCCAAAACGTTTTCTTTAGTTGCACGATTGAAAATCTCCTTTCTCCTTGGATTGAAACTATGCCAATAAAACAATATAAACCTATTAATTTATAGATGGCAATAGTTTTTGAGATATTGTTAAAAAATAGACACAAATGCACACTTTTTAAGGTGAATATCATTTGTAACTTGATTACATTGTAAACTATTTTCCAGAGAAAAACGTGATTGTAGAAATTTTAAGATAAATAAAGTTATACCAAGATATCCAAGAAATAGAAAAAAACTATCTTATTATAAGAAAGATAGCAGAATATTTTATATATTTAGTTTACTTGTTTTTTTATGTTTATTTGTTGTTCAAATGTGACAATTTTTTTATATTTAACTTCGTATAAAATGTAACAAATAATCATAAATAGAATACCGCAATCAAGAGCTATTCTCTGACCTGGAATGAATGCTAAATTAACAAATGTGAACAATAATTCACAGAATATTTCTAGCAAACTAGTAAGAAGAAAGGTACAATGATAAGAGGTATGTCTGTAAAATAATAATTAATGGAGTTTTGTTTAAAATGAAAAAGTTAAAATATCTTTTTGTTTTTGGAATTATATTTGCTGCCGCGTTTTTTATAGGGAAAGATAAAATTATACAAAAGGCGCAAGTGTTCCGTTTAGAGTTTCTATCTGAAATGAAAGAAGCGACTATGATTGAAAATGTTCCGTTTATAAAGCAGTTACCAGAATTACCTCGTGGATGTGAAGTTACAAGTTTGGCTATGTTGCTGCAATACAAAGGTATACAAGTAGATAAGATGCAACTTGCTAGCGAGATTCATCGTGTTCCATTTGAACAAAATGGTTTACGTGGAAATCCTTATGAGGGGTTCGTTGGAAATATTTATACGAAGACAGAGCCAGGATATGGTGTATATAATCAACCCATTTTTAATTTAGCAGAAAAATATGCTCCTGAAAAAGTAGTTAATTTAACAGGTAGAGACGTGCAAGATATGTATAAAGTAGTTAGTTCTGGTTCGCCAGTATGGGTCATTATTAATACAACGTTTAAGCCACTAGCCGAGGATAGTTTTCAAACATGGAATACAAGCTCTGGCGAAGTGAAAATTACATATTATGAGCATAGTGTAGTAATAGTTGGGTATGATCAAAACTTTATATATGTAAATGATCCCCTTAAAAATAATCCGCGTTTTGCTGTTCCGCGAGCAGAGTTTGAGAAAGCTTGGGAGCAAATGGGGAAACAAGCGATTACTATTTTATAATACTGAAAAAGTCATCTTTTTGATGGCTTTTTATTTTTAAGTGATTATAACGGAAAATTCGGAAGATTCTTTTAAAAGTTAACAGTTCACGTTATAATAACATTTAACTTGGTGAAGAAGGGGCGAAGAGAAATGGACGTTGCAAAGGAACTCGTTGTATCAAAAAATCAATTAATTGAGTGGAGAAGGCATTTTCATAAGTATCCAGAGCTATCTTTTCAAGAAGAAAAAACGTCACAGTTTGTATTTGATATACTTCGAAAAATCCCATATTTAGAAGTGTCAAGACCTACTAAATATAGTGTAATAGCGAGGTTGATTGGTAAGCAACCTGGGAAAACCATCGCGGTTCGTGCTGACATGGACGCTCTTCCTATTCATGAAGAAAATGAGTTTGATTTTATTTCTACATATCCAGGTGTGATGCATGCATGTGGCCATGATGGACATATAGCGATATTACTTGGGGTCGTACATAAGTTAGTAGAGGGAAGAGAGAAGGTTAAAGGAGAAATCCGCTTTCTTTTTCAACATGCAGAAGAAAACTTTCCTGGTGGTGCAGAGGAAATGGTTGCGGCGGGTGTAATGGAAGGTGTGGATTATATTATTGGCGCTCACCTTTGGGCATCGTTACAGGTTGGAAAAATAGGTGTAATTTATGGTCCAGCAATGGCGGCTCCAGACGTTTTTAAAATTATAATAGAAGGAAAAGGTGGACATGCCGGAATCCCTCATGAAACGGTAGATAGTATTGCAATCGGCACACAAGTTGTTTCGCAACTTCAGCAAATTGTATCCCGCCTCACGAATCCGTTAGATTCCCTTGTAGTATCTGTTACGCAATTTCATGCTGGTACAACCCATAATGTAATTCCAGAACAAGCGGAGATTGAAGGGACAGTGCGGAGTTTAAGACATGAGTTGCGAGAAGAAACAGAGAAAAGGATTGAACAGATTGTGAAACATGTGACGGAAGCTTACGGAGCGAAATATACGTTTTCTTATGAATATGGATATCGACCAGTAGTAAATGATTATGAAGTTACAGAGATTATTGAGCGAACAGCATTACAGCTTTATGGAAGAGAGCAAGTTATTCGTTTACAACCGACAATGGCTGGGGAAGATTTTTCAGCGTTTTTACAAAAGGCGCCAGGTGCATTCTTTTTTATCGGAGCGGGAAATAAAGAGAAAGGAATTATATATCCTCACCATCATCCTCGTTTTACGATTGATGAAGATGCATTACCGATTGGCGTAGAAGTCTTTGTATCATCCATTATGAATTTCATAAGTAAAGGAGAATGAGATGAAGAAAATATACGTATTAGCGCTTATTCCAGTTTTTTGTTTAGTTATCGGACCAGTATTTGCTAATTCAGTTACTCCTTACGTATTAGGGATGCCATTTTTATTATTTTGGGTACTATTATCAGTGCTTATTACATCTCTTTGTATGGGGCTTGTGTACGTATTTGATCCTGCGAATAAGGGGGATGTGAAATGACCGCATTACTTATCATTATTTTATTTTTGTTTCTCGCGCTATTTTTAGGAATTCGGGCACAACATGGAAAAGATATGAATTTAGAACAATGGTCAGTGGGTGGACGAGGCTTTGGCACTATTTTTGTTTTTCTTCTTATGGCAGGTGAAATTTATACGACATTCACATTTTTAGGTGGAAGTGGATGGGCGTATAGTAAAGGAGCGCCTACTTTCTATATTTTAGGTTATGGTGCACTAGCTTATATTTTATCTTACTTTTTATTGCCGCCAGTTTGGAAGTATGCGAAAGAGCATAATCTTGTTTCACAGCCAGATTTTTTTGTGAAGAAATATAAGAGTCAGACACTTGGCATTATCGTTTCTGTCATTGGGGTTATTTCGATTATCCCATACCTTGTTTTACAGTTAAAAGGATTAGGCATTATCGTTTCGGAAGCATCTTATGGAAGGGTATCACCAGTTATTGCAGTGTGGATTGGTGCGATTGTCATAACGATATATGTAATGGTTTCAGGCATACACGGTTCTGCTTGGACAGCCGCTTTGAAGGATATTATGATCCTGTTTATCGTTATGTTTTTAGGTATATATTTACCGTACCATTATTACGGAGGATTTCAGCCGATGTTCGAAGCGGTAGAAGCGGCGAAACCAGGATTTTTATCTTTACCCGATGAAGGAATGAGTATTTCTTGGTTTGTTTCTACTATTGTATTAACAGCTCTCGGTTTCTATATGTGGCCCCATACATTTGCTTCTGCTTTCTCTGCAAAAAATGAAAAAGTATTTAGGAAAAACGCGGCGATCATGCCCCTTTATTCTTTAGTATTGCTTTTCGTATTCTTTGCAGGTTTTGCAGCTATCTTGCAAGTTCCAGGGCTAAAGGGAGGGGATGTAGACCTTTCGTTATTCCGTCTCGCTCTTCAAACTTTTGATCCATGGTTTATTGGGATTATTGGTAGTGCAGGAGTTTTAACGGCATTAGTTCCAGGTTCCATGCTTGTTATGGCGGCATCTACGTTGTTAGCAAAAAATATTTACCGAACAATGGTCCCATCTGCTTCAGATAGACAAGTTGCGAAAGCTGCAAAATTATTTGTGCCTGTAGTAACACTTGTTGCAGTATTGTTTACATTTAAAGGCGGTGAAACGATAGGAGCACTTCTTTTAATGGGGTATAGTATAGTGACGCAACTTTTCCCTGCACTTGTATGTAGTTTGTTTCCACGTCAAGTCATTACGAAGCAAGGGGCAATTGCAGGAATGGGGATTGGGTTGTTAGTGGTCGCGTATATTACTTTATCTGGTTCAACTATAGCTACGATGTTACCGGGTTTCCCTCAATATATAAAAGATTTAAATGTAGGTATAGTTGCATTGTTGATGAATATGATTGTGATGTTTATCGTTAGCGGGTTCACGAAAAATGTGTCCATAAAGACAGACAATATAATAGTAGAAAAGTAATCCGTCTGCTAGAGCTATCTTTGAAAAGAGATAGCTCTTTTTTGTATATATTTTCTTCTATTAGCGGAATCTAACTAAAAACGTGTTGAAAAGGAAGTTAGGTGGGGGAATTGTTAGAGTTAAAAGGTAACTTATTTGAAGTTATGAAAGAAATTAGGAATGAGTTAGGTTCGCCTAATGATTTAACAATTAGGGAAGTTGCCCTTGCTGGTAGTTTTACACGCTGTGCTGTTATTTTTTTATGTGGGTTAACAGATAAGGATAATGTTTATAAATATGTAGTTCGTACACTCCAATATGAAGAAGTACAAAAAGAAGCAGCTGTCGTTCAGACGTTATTAGATCGTTTTATTTCTATTGCGGAAGTTGGTAAGAAGACAACGTTTCCGGATATTATAAATGCGATTTTAGCGGGAGATACGGTTATATTAATTGATAATATTCAAACCGCTATCGTGATTAATAGTAGAGCTTGGGAAAAAAGAAGTTTAGAACCGCCAGTAACAGAAGATTTAATACGTGGACCGAGGATCGGATTAAATGAAGATATTAACGTGAATAAAATGTTAATTCGCCGTAGTTTACGTGACCCAAAGCTGAGATTTCAATCTTATATTATGGGGAAGAGATCCCAAAAAGAGGTGACTTTAGTATATATAGAAGACATTATTAATCCTTACATTGTAAAAGAGCTAGATCGGCGTCTTCAATCCATAGTGACAGATGTTGTTTTTGAGACGGGTACGATTGAGCAATTAATTCAAGATAATAATTTGTCACCGTTTCCGCAGTTTTTGAATACGGAAAGGCCTGATAATATTGTGGCCTCATTAGCGAAAGGGAAGGCAGCTATTTTAGTGGATGGATCACCGTTTGCTCTTATAGCTCCGCTAGTATTTGTTGATATTTTTCAGTCTGTGGAAGATCACTATGAGCGTTGGATAATTGGGACTTTATTAAGAATTTTGCGGATGGGTTCTGGTATAGTCGCAGTTTTAATGCCGGCGATGTATGTAGCACTTGTCTCATATCACCAAGGACTTATTCCTTCTAAACTGGCGTATTCAATTGCTGGGGCGAGGGAAGGTGTTCCGTTTCCTGCATATATAGAAACATTAATGATGGCATTAACGATGGAGTTAATACGAGAAGCGGGAATTAGGTTGCCAAAACCGATGGGGCAAACAATTGGGATTGTAGGTGGTCTTGTAATTGGAGAAGCAGCGGTGAACGCAGGGATTGTAAATCCATTTTTAGTTATCATAATTGCGGTCACAGCTATTGCTACCTTTTCTCTTCCTGTATACAGCATTACGATTACGTTTCGTATTTTACTTTTCGTCTTTGTTTTAGCAGCGACTGCCTTTGGTTTATATGGAATTATTTTAGCGCTTATTGCACTTGCAGTTCATATTACGAATTTGAAGAGTGTTGGTGTCCCTTATACAACGCCGATTGCTCCTGCATTTTATAAAGATTGGAAAGAAGAAATTATCCGCATGCCAAAATCAATGTTGAAAGATAGACCAGAGTATTTGCAAACGAAAGATTCTACAATACGTCCAAAGGAGCGAGAATAATTGAAACCATTTGAGTATGGCGATGAAGAAATTGGATCTCGGGAGCTGGGTTTTGCGGTATCGTCAACGATTATTGGTATAGGTGCACTATCTATGCCACGAGATATCGCTATGCAAACTTTATTTTCGGATGGTTGGATTATTTTACTTCTTGGTGGATTGATATGTGCTTGTTTAGGTTGGTTTGTGACACGAGTGGCAATTTTATTTCCAAAACAAAACTTTGTTCAATATACGAGTGAGCACTTGACGAAGCCTGTTGCATACACAATTAGTATCATTTTAGTGTTAACATTCGTTGCTTTGACGGCATATGAGGCCCGGAAAATTTCAATTATTTCACAAACTTATTTATTTAGTGATACGCCAATACAATTGCTATCCTTCTTGTTTTTGTTAGTTGTTGTTTATGGAATTGCTGGATCTAGAGCTGCTTTATTAAGGCTAAATGTTTTATTTTTACCCATCGTTTTAATTGCGATCGTGCTGCTTTCTTTATTGAATGTGAACTTAATGGAAATAGATAATTTACTACCTGCTTTTCAAACGGACGTCAGTCAATATGCTGTTGGAGTTAAAAATTCTATTTTTACGTTTATTGGATTTGAGGTCGCGTTATTTTATGCAGTGATGTTAAACGAGACAGCAAAAAAGGCACCGATGGCAGTTGCAAAAGCTGTGATGGTAAACGTATTGTCTTACATTTTAATTTATTTAACTTGTATTAGTGTATTTACATATATGACAACCCGGGGATTAACATATCCAACGATTGAATTAGGGAAGGAGATTGAAATTGGTGGGGGGTTTTTAGAAAGATTCGATGCGATTTTTTTTACGACTTGGATTATTACTATTTATAACACTACCGCAATGTATTATGACGTCGCATCTCTATTATTTTGTGCTATGTTTCCGAAAGTGAAGAAACATATTTTTATTTTCGTAAGTGCTCCTATGATTTTTATGCTGAATATGATCCCTGGTAATTTAGATACTTTATCAAATTACGGAACGTATTTAGCTTGGATAGATATGGGCTTTGTCGTGTTAGCACCTTTGTTAGTTTTTATTGTATATAAAATAAAAAGAAGGAATGGTAGAAATGAAACACCTTCTTAAAATTATAATGTTCATGGTTTTAGCTGGATCTATCAGTGGGTGCTCTGAGCTAGAAGAAATAGAAGAAAGAGGATTTGTAGTAGGTGCAGCCTATGATATTGTGAAAAAAAAGAAATCGAATCCAATTATGAAAGGGACGTATCAGATGGTACTTCCCAGTAAGTTAGCACAGCAAGGTGGACAAGGTGATGGAGATAGCGAAAATTATATTAATGTTAGTGCGAAAGCAGATAGTGTCTTTGAACAAATACGAATTATCGCTAAAAAAATTAGTCGCTCATTATTTTTTCCGCATATACAAGTGATAATTTTTTCTAAAGATTTATTAGCGAATCCATATGTTTTACAAAATACGTTAGATGTATATATTCGTGATCATGAAATGAGACGGAATATTCGCTTGTTCGTTTCTGAGAAAGATGCAGAAGCTATTTTGAAGCAGAGTGCGAAGCCTGAAAATTTACCGGCGCAGTATATTGATATGTTAGCTGAACATCCTCCGAAAAATGCTCAAATGATTGAAGCTGCAAGAATTGGTGAGGTGCAACAAAAAATGGTTGCTAATAGAAGTTTCGTATTGCCAATTTTAGGTCTAACGAAGCAAGGGGTGCAGATGGAAGGGGCAGCGTTGTTTCGTGGAAAGGATAATAAGTGTGTAGGCAGTTTGAATGGAGAAGAAACATTAGGGATGAATTATGTAATAGGTAAAAAAATTGGAGGGTTCTTTACCATCCGTAAAAAAGATCAGCTTATTACATATGAAATTCATAAGATGCGGCGGAAGATTAAAGTATCTACGGAAAATGTCACAAAACCAAAATTTGATATTCATTTATCTTTGGAAGGGACTTTAGCTGAGTTGCATTTTAGTGATCATAAACAAATTATGAATGAAGATCGATTGAAGAAAAACATCGCGGAGGAAATGGAGAAGCGTATCCAAAAATCGATTAAGCTTGTTCAAAAAAAATATAAAGTAGATGTATTAGCGTTAGGAGAAGTATATAAGCGGCATAATTATAAAGAATGGAAGAAGATAGATAAGAATTGGGATCAAGGTGAAAATTACTTTAGTGATGCTGAAATTACTGTTCATGTTCATCCGACAATTGAACATTCTGGTTCAGCTTTACCGAAAAGAGTGAAATAAGGTGATGAAAGTTGTTTACTGGATTGGGAATTAGTTGCACGATATTAATGGCGGTTCTTCCGGGAACCATATACTTTATTCATAAGAAACTTACAACGTATGGGGCACAGCCTTGGAATACTGATGCACAAAAAAAGAAACCTAAATAAATTCAGGTTTCTTTCGTGCAAAGCAAATGAAGGGGGATACCTTCTATGTATGCTTTGCTTTTATACAAGCCCTAACCAATGTACCAACTGTGTAGAGAGGAATGTCACAACAATGGCGATAACGGTAGGGATTGCAAACGATAAGAATGTCCATTTTGCACTTTTTGTTTCTTTATATATGTTAACCAGTGTTGTTCCACATGGGAAATGAAGAAGTGAGAACAACATTGTGTTTAACGCTGTTAACCAAGTCCAACCATTTTCTAAGAATAGATTTTTAATCTGATTAAAATCGTCTATTTCAGTTAAAGCTCCAGTTGATAAATAAGACATTAATAAAATAGGGATAACAATTTCATTCGCTGGTAGTCCAAGAATGAATGCAGCTAGAATAAATCCATCAAGTCCTAACATTTTAGCGAACGGATCTAGGAAGTTGACAAAATACATAAGTAAGCTTGTGTCACCGATGAAAATGTTAGCTAGTAACCAAGTTAATGCAGCAGCAGGGGCTGCTACAACAACAGCTCGTTTTAAAACATAGACTGATTTGTCGAGTGTCGCACGCACAATTGTATTCCAAACCTTTGGCTTACGGTACGGCGGTAACTCAAGTGTGTAGTGAGTTGGCACACCTTTTAAAGCTGTTTTTGATAGTACCCAAGAAACAGTTAATGTCATAATAACACCAATTACAACCATCCCAACTACAACGCCAGCAGTAACTAATGTTTGCATACTACCTGTATAACCAGCAGCCATAAATAATGAAGCCATTAAAATTAACATAGGCCAGCGACCGTTACAAGGAACGAAGTTGTTTGTTAAGATTGCAAGCATACGTTCACGTGGTGATTCAATAATACGTGTTGACATAATAGCGGCTGCGTTACAACCAAAGCCCATTGCCATTGTTAAAGATTGTTTGCCGTGTGCACCGGAGCGTTTGAATAAGCGATCCATGTTAAATGCGACACGTGGTAAGTATCCATAGTTTTCTAATAGTGCGAACATAGGGAAGAAGATTGCCATAGGTGGTAACATAACACTAATAACAGCACCAATACCACGGAATAAGCCAAGTATTAAAATGCCATGTAACCATTCAGGTGCATGTGCTGCCTGGAACCAAGATGTTAAATATCCTTCGGCCCATCCGAAGAATTCAGCAATCATATCAGACGGTACATTAGCACCTGCAATTGTAAGATAAAAAATAATAGATAAAATACCGAGCATAATGGGAAATCCCCAGATTGGAGATGTGAAAATTTTATCTAGTTTTTCGGAACGATACAATTTATCAGTATTTGTATATTGAACAGATTCTTTACATATGCTTGCAGATGTTCGGTAAATATCTCCGACAATATCATCTCGTATATCTTCTTTTGATAGTGTTTGTGCATGTTGAATAATATAGTCTAATGGAAGAGCTTTACTGGCTGAGTGAGATTCCATTCATTACAACCTCCCTTACAAGTGGTTCATTATGCTGTTTTTGAAGTGTAGTTAAGAAATTTGTATCTCCATCTAATATACGTAACGCAATCCAACGTGCTGGATACGTATCACCGAACACTTTATAAATTTGTGGTTCTAATTCCTGAATCATATTTTCGATTTTTTCGCTGTAAGAAATTTTAATTGGAGTTGGAATTAGTTTTTTATTTGCTACTTTAGCGATGACACTTAGTAAATGACCGATGCCTACTCGGTTACGAGCAGAAATCTTAACTACAGGTACACCGAGTGATTTTGCTAATTTCTTCTCATCAATAACGATGCCTTTTTTCTCAGCTTCATCAATTAGGTTAATACAAATGACTACGTTGTTCGTCATTTCCATCACTTGAAGTGCTAAATTTAAATTTCTCTCCATAGCAGTTGCATCGATAACAACTACAGTTACTTCTGGTTTTTCAAATATAATATAATCTCTTGCTACTTCTTCATCCGTAGAATTTGAATATAGTGAGTAAGTTCCAGGTAAATCTATTAATGTATAGTTACTTCCGTTATGTTCATATTCCCCTTCAGCTTTTAAAACAGTTTTTCCCGTCCAGTTTCCAGTATGTTGTTTTAAGCCTGTTAACGTATTAAATAATGTACTTTTCCCGGTGTTCGGGTTGCCAGCTAAAGCAATACGATGTTTGCTCATCTGAAATCATCTCCTATTAATACCCCGAAAATAAGGGAGCTTTCTTCTTTACGTAGAGCAATAGTTGTATTGCTTACTTGATAAGCGACCGGATCTCCAAGTGGACTGCGCTGTAATACTTTAATTGTTGCTCCAGGGATAAACCCTAAGTCTAATAAACGTCGTTTCATAGTTCCTTCTAATTGTATCTTCTCAATTTGTACAAACTCTCCTGTTTTAAATTCGGAAAGTGGTTTTGTATTAGCCGATACCATAAAAGTTACCTCATCTCTATATTGTTAGTTTGAGTTTAAAAAGTTTCCTTAGGTAAACTTTTTGTTAATAATATAGTAGACTACATTGGATGATGCTGTCAATTGGTACTTTAAAAATATTCATTTCTTTTTAGAATTGTTCCAATTTATTTAGTTGTACTAAAAAAAATTGGAACAATTCTTTTTAATGTAAATGAAGTAAGAGTGTAAAAGTTAAAAAATACAATGGATTTGTAAATGTATTTTTAAGTAAAAGGGGAAAAGAGTGAAAAACATTTACATTGAATTTACATTGTTAAGAATAAATTTACATTACAGTTTAATTAGTGTGGGTTTTGTTGGATTCTTTAACTATAAATGTTGGGATTCCTAGCTTTTAAAGATTATTATCGTCATTTACTTAAAATTAAAAATTGCTTAACACTCACATAATATTGTTGTCCTACAATGAATTTGTGTTCGAAAGAAAATGAATTCGAAAAGTGATAATCCAAATGGGGGTACAAGACATGGTTATGAAAAAAGGTATTAAATTTTCTTTAGCAGCTTTAGTGGTAGCGGGAGCGTTAGTTGGATGTGGGAAGGCAGAAGATACAGCTAGTAAAGAAAATGCTAAAGGAAGCGATAATACAAAACAAGAATTATCAGGTACGATTGCAGCAGCTGGTTCTACAGCTCTTCTACCTCTTGCGGAGGAAGCTGGAAAGAAATTCATGGAGAAAAATTCAAAAGTTTCTATTCAAGTGCAAGGTGGCGGTAGTGGAACTGGGATTAACCAAGTAGCATCGGGTGCAGTACAAATCGGTAATTCAGATGTTCCATCAGGAGATAAAATAAAAGATGCTGAAAAAGCGAAAGAATTAGTAGATAACAAGGTTGCGGGTATTGCATTCGCACTTGTCGTAAATAAAGATGTAAAAGTTGATAACTTAACAGTACAACAAGTACAAGATATCTTCACTGGAAAAGTAACAAACTGGAAAGAGGTAGGCGGGAAAGATGAAAAGATCAACGTAATTAACCGTCCAGCTTCATCTGGTACACGTGCTACATTTGAAAAGACAGTTATGAAAGAAGCGAAAATTAATGATGGAACTGGTACAACACAAGATTCTAACGGTGCAGTAGAGCAAGCAATCAATTCTACGCCAGGTTCAGTAAGTTACTTAGCTATGTCTTACATGGTTGGCGATAAAAAAAGTGCACTACAAACAGTGAAAATTGATGGTTCTGAACCAAAGGTTGAAAATATTGCGTCTGGTAAATATCCATTCTGGTCTTACGAGTACATGGTAACAAAAGGTGAAGCAAAAGAAGCAACGAAAGCTTATATTGACTATGTAAAAGGTAAAGACTTTGAAAAGCAAGTAGAAGATATGGGCTACATTCCAATGTCTAAATTAAATAAGTAATAAAATTTTATGGGGCTGGCTGCAAGGCCAGTCCTGTTCATTTCAATTTATGAAGTGGGGTCTGACCTGTGATGAAGGGGAAAAAACAAATTAATTACGTAAAAAGTGAGTATATAGGAAGATCGCTTGTTACGTTTTGTGGTATTTTTATTGTTTTAATTACATTAGCTATTATTGCGTTTATTTGCGGTAAAGGTATTCAATCTTTTACACAAAGCGGTATTTCATTTACTGAGATGTTAACATCGACAAAATGGAATCCAAATGCTGACGAAGGAACCTTTGGGGCTTTGATTTTCATTGTAGGTTCAACAGTGGTTTCATTAGGTGCGGTTATTATTAGTGCACCAATTGCCATAGCTCTTGCTATATTCATGAATTTAATTTCGCCGAAGTTTGGAAATAAAGTATTGAAGCCTGTTTTAGAATTATTAGTTGGTATTCCTTCGGTTGTATACGGATTATTAGGGGTTACGATTTTAGTACCGTTATTACGTGATTCGTTTGGGGGAGTGGGCTTTAGTTTAATTGCAGGTATTGTTGTATTAAGTATTATGATTTTACCTACTATTGCTAGTATCGCTTCTGATGCAATACGCTCTGTCCCATTTGATTATTTAGAAGCTTCTTATGGTCTAGGATCAACGAAATGGCAAGCGGTTAGCCGAGTGATTGTTCCTGCTGCGAAAAAAGGGATTTTAACAGGTATTGTTTTAGGTTTAGCGCGTGCTTTTGGTGAAGCATTAGCGGTTCAAATGGTAATCGGGAACACAATTAAATTACCAGAAGGAATATACAGTCCGACAGCAACGTTAACTGGTATTTTGACAATGGACATGACAAATACATTAAATGGAACTGCTTGGAACAATGCGCTATGGACTTTAGCGATGATTTTACTTGTTATTTCATTCCTGTTTATTTTAGTAATTCGAGCGATTGGGCAAAGAGGTGAGCGATAATAATGAATGCAAGAACGGTAAATAAAGTTTGGACAGGTATCTTTTATGCAGTTGCAGCTTTAGTTGTAGCTCTGTTAGTATTCTTAGTGTTTGAAATTCTGCAAAAGGGATGGGGATTTTGGGATCCTAATTTCTTGTTTGGAGAACCAAGTAATACAAGAGCTGGTGGTGGGATTGGTCCGCAGTTATTCAATTCCTTCTACATGCTTGTTATAACGCTTGTTATATCTATTCCTCTTGGGTTAGGTGCTGGAATATATTTAGCAGAGTACGCAAAACAAGGGCGTTTTTTAAACTTTGTTCGTTTATGTATTGAGACAATGGCGTCGTTACCTTCGATTGTTGTTGGTTTATTCGGTTTGTTAGTGTTCGTTACCATGACAGGTTGGGGATACACAGTAATGGGTGGTGCCCTTGCATTGACGATTTTAAATTTACCAGGTTTAACGCGTGTTTGTGAAAATGCCATTTCAGAAGTGCCTCATAATGTAAAAGAGGCGAGTCTTGGATTAGGTGCAACGAAGTGGCAAACAATCGCTCGTATTATTATTCCGTCGTCATTACCACAAATTATTACAGGTATTATTTTAGCGGCGGGTCGTATATTTGGTGAAGCGGCAGCGTTGATTTACACAGCGGGTTTAACGTCCCCGATTTTAAATTCAGCAGCGGACTTCTCAAGTCCTGCGCATCCTTTAAATCCATTTAGACCAGCTGAAACGTTAGCGGTTCACATTTGGAAGTTAAATTCTGAAGGTGTTATTCCGGATGCGAAGTTAATTGCGACAAAATCTGCAGCTGTACTAATTATTATGGTGTTACTATTCAATGTTATTTCACGCTTAGTAGCATCTGTATTGCACAAACGTTTTACAGGAACGAAAAGAAAAAGTAAAACGACGAAGAAAGTAAAAGCGGCATAAATGATAAAGAAAAACTCCCTATTTATAAATAGGGAGTTCTTTTTGTATTTTAATATAGAAGGAATGGTAGTAAAAGACCTTTAAATAGTGAATATCTTATTGTAGATTCTGGTAAACTGCTAGAGCGGTATGCTCAAAAAAATGATGGATTATATGAGTAAGTAGAGAAAAAAGCGTTATCTTCATTCATGAAGATAACGCTTTTTCTTTTAAATATCAGGTGTTTCTGTGGAAGCGCTTATTTTTCTACGAGAGCGTCTTTTTCTCCCGATTTTATCTAATAATTCATACATAACTGGAACGACTACTAATGTAAGAACGGTTGAGACTGCTAAACCACCGATAACAACGACGGCAAGACTTTTTGATACCATGCTTCCGGCTTGCGATTGACCAAATAGGAGAGGGAGCATAGCAACGATTGTCGTTATAGCTGTCATAATAATTGGACGTAATCTAGTAGATCCCGCTTCTAGTAAGGCTTCTCTTGTTTCCATTCCGTGTTCCCGATTTTGTTGGACTCTTTCTATTAATACAATAGCGTTTGTAACGACAATTCCGATTAACATTAATGCGCCGATTAAGGAATTTACATCAACAGGTGTTCCTGAAATGATTAATCCTAAAATACCGCCGACAGCAGCTAATGGCAAGGAGAACAAAATTGCAAAAGGAGCGCGCGCTTGTCCGAAGGTGATAACCATAATTAAATATACAATCCCGATTGCAATCCCCATAATCTTGAATAAATCTGTGAAGTTCTCTTGCATAGATTCAGTTGCACCTGCAATAGTTACTTTTGCGCCGCTAGGTAAATCTAAGTTAGCTATCACTTCGTTTACTTCTTTGTTCACTTTACTTAAATCTTCATTTGAGGCCTCGGCAGTAATTTGAATCGTTTCTTTTCCATCTTTATGGAAGACTTCTGTTTGAAGTTGCTTTTCTGAAATAGTTGCAATGTCTTTTAAAGGAATTGGTCCATTGATAGGTGATAGTATGTTTGTGTTTAAAATGTCTTCTTGTTTCGTAATGTTTTCTTTTTTGTGTTCTATTATGATAGTTGTTTTTTCATTATTGATTGAAACTTCACCAATAGGTGATTTCTTCATAAGGAATGCTACTTGTTGTGCTGCTAATTCTGGAGTTAATCCCAGTTGTTCGGCCTTTGTTTGATCAACGTGGATTTGCCATTCTTTCTTAGAGTCTTCTAAATTCGTTTTTACTTTAGAGAGAGCAGTTATATTTTTTAGTTTTGTTTCGACGATAGTAGCAGCCTTTTTTAAATTCGTTTCGTTAGTGGCTGTTACGTTAAATTGCAAATTGTTGCCGCCACCAGAGCTTGAATAACTCGTTTTTATATAATCTAGTTCAGCAGGCTCAAAAGCTTTATGATCTTTCTTTAACTCTTTAATATATTGATCAATATCAGAGCCTTTCTTGAAGACTACAAATATACTTGCGAGATTATTTTTAGTCGTTTGCCCCCATTGTGCATCTTCTGCGCTAGATCCCATCCGTAAAATAACATCCGTTACATCCGAATTAGAAAGTAGCTTTTTTTCGAAGTCAAAGGCTTTTTGTTTTTGCGTTTCAGGAGCGTAATCAGCTGGGAAAGTCATGTTAATAGATAACATTGTGTCGTCTTCAGATTTTATATTCGCTTTCGGTAGTAATACATAGGCTGCAATCGATCCTGCGAATAATAAAAAGGCGGTAAGTAGAATAATGAATTTATGCGAAAGAGCCCACTTTAATGTAGCGACATATCGTGGTGAAGAACTTGGTTTTTTGTGCTTTGTTTTTTTGAGCAGTAAAAAAGCCATAAGAGGAACAACTGTTAGTGCAACAATTAAGGATGATAGTATAGAATATACAACTGCTAATACCATAGGTAACATTAATTTTCCGATTACCCCTGATACAAGGCCGATAGGTAAGAAGACAGCGACTGTTGTTAAAGTAGAAGAAGTAATTGCGACGGCGACCTCTTTCGTTGCATCGAGAATAATATCTTTAGAGAAAGGTTCTTTTTGCAAACGACGGAAAATATTTTCAATGACAACGATGCTATCATCGACGAGACGTCCAACTGCAACAGCTAAACCACCAAGTGTTAAAGTGTTAAGTGTGATGTTAGATTGGTGTAGTAAAAAGAGAGTTAATAAAATAGATAACGGAATACTGACAACAGCGATGAGTGTCGTTCGGAAGTTACGCAGAAAGATTAAGATAATTAGAGTAGCGGCAATTGCTCCAAGAATTACTTCTTTACCCATACTAGTAACAGCATTTTCAACTTGCTCATGAGTTGAGGCTAAAAGTTTAATAGAAAACTGATCTTTATATTGTTTACTTATATCTTTGATTTTTTTATCAATTTCTTTTCCGATTGCAACCGCATTTTTGCTTGGCTCTTTCATGATGATTAATCCGGTGCCTTCTTCTCCGTTTATATGTGAAATTGTATCGTAGTGTTGTTTAAGTTCAACTTGAGCAACGTCCTGCAATTTTACTTGAGGTGCAACAGTGACGTTTTTAATGTCATCTACATTTTTGATATCCCCAATGACGCGAAGATTATATTCTTCTTTATTAACGGTAACGGCTCCAGCAGGAGTGGAAGTTTCTTTTCCTTGTAAAACTTTTAATATTTGTTCTGTTGTTACGTTTTTATCTTTTAATTGGTTTGGGTCTAGTATGATAGATAATTCAGAAGCTGATTTTCCGAAAAACATAACGTTGGCAACACCATCAATGCTTTCGAGTTGTGGTACGATTTCTTTTTCGATTTGTTTTTCATCTGCTTTTGAAAATCCGTTTTGCTTCTGGATAGCAATTTGGGCGAGTGGAATCATAGAAGTATTTAATTGGCTAACTATGGGTTTAGTTGCATCTTTAGGTAATTTAATTGTATTAATGGCCTTTTCAACTTCGCGTGCTGCATCTTTCATATTTGCTTTTGATGTATACGCGATATCGATACGTGATAATCCTTCATGCGTAGAAGAGGTGATGGTATCGACGTGTTCTAAATTCCGGAATTGTTTTTCAAGGGGGGCAGTTACTTCTTTCGTCATTGCTTCAGCGTCGAGTCCTGGAGATAAGGTTGTGACAGTGACTGCGGGATTATCGATGCTAGGTAAAAACTCCATAGGTAATTTAGAGCCGGAATAAACGCCAAGTATGGAAATGAGAAAAACCATGATGATAACAGCGGCGCGGTTTTTTAATGAAAACTTCGTTAACCTATCCATAAAGTAATTCCTCCATTGGTTTATTTATAGTTGAGTACGTCCTTTCTTACTATATAACAAAAAATGGATATCTTTCATTAATTAAATGTAAAAAAATTCTAACAATAATCTTAAGTTAATGTTTTTGTAGTAATTTCGTTATTTATCTCGCTATTTGCCGGACGAAAAGACTCTCACCTCAAAATTCGGTTGGAGTCGAGTTGTCTGTAAACACCCGATTCGTTCAACTAATAGTTTGTGTGGAGGAGCAAAACTAAAAATCGGCACGTTCGCTTTATGTAGGAAGTGAAAATACTGATTGGAGAGGGGAGTGGTGAATCCATTTTCTTTTTTAGTTTGGATGGATTTGTTTTTTATATTGTTAGTCTATAGAGAAGTAAACGATTAGGGGCTTTAATATAAGAAGAGAATGAAAATCTAGGAAGGGGTTATGAAATGCAGTTTGGTTAATTAGATTGTATTGGCATACAATTTAAATAGCTGTTTTCCATAGGTGGATGAGGTGTCTCTATATAGAAGAAAGTAGGATGGATATTTTTTTGTGTTTTTTTATAAAAAACACTTGTTATTTAAAAATCATGATGGTATATTAATAAAAGTCGCTGATGCGGAAACGCAGAAAACGACAAAAAAAGAAATTTTAAAACATAGTTGACATCGAAAAATGAAGATGTTAATATGATGAAGTCGCTTCTGAAGCGGCAGAAAAGTTCTTTGAAAACTGAACGAAACAAACAACGTGAAACGTCAATTTTTATTTTTAGATGCTAGACAAACTAACTTTATTGGAGAGTTTGATCCTGGCT
>NZ_WBPF01000018.1 GCF_008923725.1 Bacillus sp. CH140a_4T | reverse complement strand
GATCAAACTCTCCAATAAAGTTAGTTTGTCTAGCATCTAAAAATAAAAATTGACGTTTCACGTTGTTTGTTTCGTTCAGTTTTCAAAGAACTACTTGGCCGCTCATTTGCGACTCCCTTATGTTAACATCTTCATCTTTCAATGTCAACTAAGTTTTTTATTTCGTTTGCCGCGTTCTGCGTTATTGCATCGGCGACTTGTTCTATATTACACCTCTAAGTTGCAATCGTCAATATGTTTTTATAAAAAAACTTCATTTTTTACAAATCCCATTTACGTTATTAAATTTTCTATTTATATACCTCTTCTATAAGAATATATAAGCAACCCATAACATACTCTATGGGTTGCTATTCCCTCATAAAAACTATTGTTCTTTTGAAGGTACCGAACAACTTTCATCCGTACAAGACATATCGCTTCCGCCCTCTGAATAAAGCTCTTGTAACTTAGGCGCAGGATTCTCTTCTTCCCACACTTGCTGAAGTGCACCGACAAAAGTTTCAAGTGGTTGTGCACCTGAAATAGCATACTTTTGATTAACTATAAAATAAGGTACTCCCGTAATTCTATATTGCTGAGCAATCGCTTCATCAATTCTAACATCATTTGCATATGCGCTTTTATCATTAATAACGTTTAAAGCTTCTTGCTTATCTAAACCTGAAGCTTCAGCAATAGTAACAAGCGTATCCACATCACTTAAATTTCTCGATTCAGTGAAATATGCAAAAAGTAGATTTTCCGTAATCTCTTTTTCTTTCCCTTGATCCTTTGCAAATTTCGCAAGACGATGTGCATCAAAAGTGTTCGTCGGCTTCATCTCATCAAAATTAAAACTTAACCCCATACTAGCTGCATGATTTCCTAACTGTATATTATTACGCTTAGCTTCTTCAATACTAATCCCATACTTTGATGCAAGTACTTCATTAATACTTGTTCCAGAGTAGATTGGAGCATTTTGGTCTAATTCAAAACTTTTAAACTCAACTTCAACATCCTTCTTATGCGGAAATTGCTCTAAAGCCATCTCTAATCTACGTTTCCCAATGTAGCAAAATGGGCATACAAAATCTGACCATACTTCAATTTTCATAGAAACACCTCATTAACATGTAGTTTTCAATCATTGTAGCACTGGCACGAAAGAATTCAAAAATTTATGCTTCAAGTCTTATATACTACAACCTAAAATGAATTTATAAATAGAAAAAAAACGATAATCAAAAGTATAAAAGTATTTTCTTCTGATTATCGTATATATAACTCTAAAACAATCTAATTATGCTGGAATATATCTCCCCACGAACTTCCATACGGTATTCCAATATTTATTCGAATCTACCTTCTCGGCTTCTCCATATCCAGCACCTGGAACAATTAATTTCTCTTTTTCTACTTTTGCAGCATTATATACTTCATCTAACATTTCATAAGGAACGAATGTATCAGCATCCCCATGAATAAATAGCATAGGTGTTTTACCTTTAGCCACTTGTTTTATAGCTGAAGCTTCTTCTAAATCATATCCAGCTCTTAATTTCGTAACTGTATTTGCCGCATTCATAACAGGAAACTTCGACAAGTGGAACAAATCGTTTAGTTGATTACATCTATCTTTTCATATTATCTACTTTTTCAAAATTAAATCTTCTTATATTCAAGTACTCAAAAAACAACTGCACTTTTTTAAGACACCTACAGATTGTTTCTACAAAAAATAAAATAGAAAACCTTAAACTACACATCAAAAATGATGAAAGAAAATGAATATGAGAGGATTAAAAGAATAAGGCATTACTTACTTGAGGCTGATAAGAAGTTAGAAACACAAAAAAGACGAGTCATTCTGACTCGTCTTAAGCTTGCTTGGCGACGTCCTACTCTCACAGGGACAAGGTCCCAACTACCATCGGCGCTAGAGAGCTTAACTTCCGTGTTCGGTATGGGAACGGGTGTGACC
>NZ_WBPF01000017.1 GCF_008923725.1 Bacillus sp. CH140a_4T | reverse complement strand
GCAAATTGATTTCCATCTAAAATTGTTGCTTCCGGCATTTTTTCTACTTTCTTCAGACCTTCTTTGGTAACTTCGTATATGGCTTTTTTTCCAAAGCTCTCTTGTTTACTATTATCGACATTCGTAAAAGTAGCTCTATGCACACCTTCTAAATGTGTTAGCTCGATATAATCTCCTACTTTGACTGGTACCTTTTGTGATTCAGCATTTTGCTGTTTGTTTCCATAAATATCTTTCTTGTATACTACTTTCCCTGATGCATTTTGTACTTTAATACTCGCGTATGTTTCATTAAAATAATGATGCGGTACGCCTGCTTTTAAGTCCACTTGCATTTCTTCTGTTAATTTATTGAAATTGATTTTAGCAAACTCAAAATCACTAATTCCTTTTAGTGACCATGCAAACTGCTTTCCTTCTAAAATATTAGAAGAATTCGGTATATCTGAATTAAAACCTAAGTTATCTAAGATAGATTTTAGATCAGGTAAGACGCCTATTCTATCATTCCACGGATCTTGAGATTTTGTTCCTGTATTTGGATTACTTAAGATGTTTCTTAATTCTGCTGGGGTATAAGGAGAACTTCGATGTTCTTTAG
This sequence comes from Bacillus sp. CH140a_4T, assembly GCF_008923725.1. Taxonomy (GTDB): domain Bacteria; phylum Bacillota; class Bacilli; order Bacillales; family Bacillaceae_G; genus Bacillus_A. The sequence goes on along the minus strand of NZ_WBPF01000017.1, from coordinate 2,025 downwards.
CAATACCTTGAATCGAAGTTGCTGCTCCAGCAATAATTGGTGAAGCACTTGATGTTCCACTAAATGTTGATGTATATAAATTTGTAGTATTTTGACTTGGATTTGCTGATGTTGTATCAACATTTTCTCCCCATCCATATACATCTACTCGACTTCCATAATTTGAAAACCATAAACGTTTATGTGGAACAGTTGATGATCCCGCCCCAACCATAATAGCACCTGAATCCTTAAAGTCTGGACTATTTCGATTTAAGATTTTTTTTCCATTACGATCTTTAAAATCATCTAAGTCATTTGAACCATTTGCGCCAGCTTCTATAATAATAATCCCTTTATCTGTACCAACACGAATCGCATCAAAAATATCTGGATGTACTTCTACAGGTAAATATTTATCCCCATACCCATCATACGAAGCTTGTGCCTCTAATAAAAGAATATCTCCTGCTTGTAAATTATGTACAGCGCTTAAAATGGCATCCGCTGTATTATAAATTCCATTATCCCTGATTTGGGATATTACTTTTACATTTGCTTTTGGTGCAATTCCAATATTTCCAATTTGATTATCTTCGGATGAAACAATTCCTAATACAGAAGTACCATGAGCCCTATGCTGGCTTATATTTTGTCCAGACATAAGCTTTATATTTTTATTGACTAAATCCTCATGGTTCAATAACCATCCATATTCCATATCAACAAAGGTTGTACCCTTTCCGTCACCACCTTTAATGCTCCAAGCGTGCGAGGCATTAATTCCTTTTGGTGCCGCTTCAAGATATCCTTGATTTTTAAATCTAGGATCATCATACGGATTAACAGATAAATCTGGTAACTTTATTTCAGGGGGTGTCAAAATTTGCTTTTCTTGTATATAAGCCTCCTCTACAAGAGATGATGTTTCAAATTTTTTCAATAATAATTCTATTTCTATGTTATTAGGAGCTTGTACAATATAATAATTTAATAAATTGTTAGCTGATTGATTAGCAAATGATGTAGAGTGTAATGATAACTTTTCAATCTCTATCGGATTTACAGATGAGAACAGGCGATTTAAAGTAAGTTCCGTATTTTCGGAAAATAACTTCTTTAAATTGTTATCATAATCCCCATTTTTTATTCGTTTCTCAATACCATCTTCATAAGGTAAGTCAATTTCATTTTTAAACTTTACAATTAATTGTTCTTCCTGTGAATCTCTTTTATTAGAATCTATTTCTTTGTATGTGACATTATAAGATTCAGCGTAAACTTTATTATGAATTCTATCATTTTGTAGTATTAGATCTGTTCCTACAAATGTTGTCATTGCAATTGATGAAATTAGAAACCCTTTGAATATGTTCATATTATACCCGCCAATCTATTTTCTCTTAAGCATTTTTTAATGCGTATAATAGTTAATATTTTTATATTATATATAAATCAATAATTTAAGTTTTGTAGTAAAATCTATGACTTTATTAATAATCCCATAGAGGTAACCTGATATATTCTTTTATTTCCTATATATTCCTGTTTACTATTCTCAAGATTAGTAAGTGTGGCGCGTGTCTTTTCCTTTTGTGCTTCTCCCTCTATATGAGTAAACTCAATATAATCCCCTACTTTGACTGAAACGGTTTGGCTTTCAGCAGCTTGTTGTCTATTTGCTACAATTTCTTTATTGTACAAGATATTGCCCGATGAGTTTTGAACTTTAATGCTTGCATACGTACTAGTAAAATAAGGATGAGGTATACCCGCTTCTAATTTAATCTGCATTTTCTCTGTTGCTTTGTTATATTCTATTTTCGCGATTTCTCGATCATTATATCCCTTTAATGACCATTCGAATTGATTTCCATCTAAAACCGTTGTTTCTGGCATTTTCTCTACTTTCTTCAGGCCTTCTTTTGTAACTTGATATCTTGCTATCTTTCCAATGGTTTCATTTTTGTTATTTTCAAGGTTAATTAAAGTCGCTCGCGTTTTTTCCTTTATTGCTTCCCCTTCTATATGAGTTAGTTCAATGTA
>NZ_WBPF01000016.1:826500-888598 GCF_008923725.1 Bacillus sp. CH140a_4T | reverse complement strand
AATTGTATCTTCTGCACCTTTTTTATTGTTTTCTACTGTGATTGTTTTTGCTGCTGGCGCTGCTGATACTTCCGTATCATATTTCACTGCTGTTCGTGGGCTTTCTAACTCTTCTAGATTTTCAACACTTACATATACTGTCCCAGTAGTTTGTGCATTTTTTGCAATTTGTTTGATTTTCACTATACCTATTTCTAATTCAGAATCGCCCTTTACAATTACTTTGCCTAGCTCTTTTCCTCCACTAGCAGCATCATAAACTCTTACTGTTGCCCCTTTTTTTACACCTTCCACTTTTACTTCATCTTCTACACTTGCTTTATTATTCACTACTGTTATCATTTTTAAAGCAGGTGCTTTTGTTACTAGCTCCGCAGTATATTTTATCGCTGTTCGAGAACTTTCTTCCTTTTCTTTTTTCGTCACAGTTACATACACTGTTCCACCTTTTGCTTCTAATAAATCCTTTTTAGAAATTGTCAAAGATTTACTCTGATCTTCTACTGTGCCCTCTGCTAATATTTCTGTAGATTTGATTGTACTATAAACTCTTACTTTATCCCCTGCCTCCAATTCACTTACTTGAATCGAATCTGTATCACCAGTTTTTTTATTTTCTATTTTTACATATGTCGCTTTTAGATCACCAGATTTCTCTACTGCTGCAAAAGCTGTAGCAGTTGGGTGAATAGCAGACATCAATAATATTGAACTCATACCAAGACCTGTTAAAAATTTTGTATTTTTATTTTTCATTGTTATAGCCTCCCGAATCTTATTTTTTATTTATAAAAATAATTTTATATTTTTATTTTACAATACTACATATTAACGATTTATATTATCCTACTTTTTTAAAAAATATGCTAGATAGTTAATTAAATTTTTTTATAAAAAAAATTTAATTAACTATCGTTTAAAGTGTTTCTGGGAATTGTTTCAATTTAAATAATTTTCAAACTAGTGACCAATAGAAATACAAGCAACCATCTTAAATACTCATAATGCCCCTTATATGAAAAACAATTTCGAATGAATACTAACTTAAAAATTTTAACAAAGAACTAAATGTTGTTTCTACTCGTCTATAAAATATCTTAATTACAAGTTGCACCCATGCAGGTATAAATATTTTTTATTTAGTTGCTCACCCTTCCATTGTTACCACTACAAAAAGAAACCGTGATTTACATAGATAACGAGTTTCAAGTATTAACAGAACAAATTATCTATATGGATTAAGCTATAGTGCTCAATAATGAATTTTTATTTAATGGGTAAAGTGTACAATACCAGTAAACATTTTCCAACCACATTGGATATAGAACATCTAAACCCCTTTTTATATCCGCTCGTACCGTCTAGTAATATAATAAAAAATGTTTCACCTCACTAACAAAGAAACCGAACTAGATTATGAAATCCCGATGGATAGGCGAATAATTGCTCTTAATTACAATCTAGCTTTGCTCATACAAATCTATTAAAAATTTTCTCCTAGTAATGTTCTTTCTCGTTTCACATGTGATGTTTCATTAAACATATAGGTACAGATACTAGATTTTACTAATAATATTTTTTCCCTTTAATAAAGTTACTGTTATGACACTTCCTATCCACATAGCAACTATATTAAAAAGAACTAATGTATCTAAGCTGGTAAACAGTTATCATTCTCTACTGATACACCACCATTAATACATCTCACTTTACTTAACACTTTTTCACAACTGGTACTTCGCTGTAATCGAATGTAGCAAAGAAGAAATGAAATACCTAGATTGATGTAAACTCTTCGCTTCCTAAAGATCATTCCTTTTCTAATATCTTCACCTCGGAAAGAAGCCTTATCTCTTTTTTAATTAAATGCTTCATTTTCACATATTTCCCCTTTTCCTGGAACGATTCCATACAAAACAAAAGGGAAATACATATACGCTATGTACCTCCCTTTTATTTTGTACCCAAATTTCATTACTGTGTTACAGTCATAACCTGCCCACTACGATCAACCATAATTTTCATTTTACCGTCTTGTGCGTTATATAACCCTAATTTATGCAAATCTTGTTTACATTCTTTTACGAAGAAAGGCAATGTGCGAATTTGATTAATATCAGAGCTCGTAATGAAATGAATTAAATGATGCGTCATTTCTTTTATATCATGAACAAGCTCTTCCTTTTCTCGTTTTAGCCTTTCATTTTCAGCTCGTAATACATGTAATTCGCCTTCGAGACCACGTGCATTCTTTTCATCTTTTGAACGCTCTGCAGCCATGCTAGAAAGCTTATAAATCCCTTCCATGAACTGATGTAGTTCATGCTCTTTTCTTTCACTACACTGGCTAATCGTTTCAAAATTATCAACAATACCAGATATAACTGTTACAAGACTTTTTTCACTCTCTGTATTTTCAACTTCTTTTCTTAATTCTTTCTTGTTTTCTGTTTTCATCTCAACAATTGGTTCTTTTACAGGCGTATATTTTCGCTTTCGTCCTGGTTTTTGTTTTTCAACATTTTCAAATGGTATTTCACATTTTTTTAATTTGTAATACGTATTTTGTAATTGACTTGCTGTTTTTGGAAAAAGATTCAGTTCTTTTTTACTAACGTATTTTGAAATATTAATAATGTTTAAACCGTGACGTTGGGAAAATTGATACACTTCATACAGTAACTCTAGCTCAGACTTTAGCCATGTAATTGTTGATTTTTCATACGCCCGCATCCCACCATTTTTTTCTATATCTATTTGAAATAATACCATTCTATTATGTAAATCAACTAGTTCTTCATATTTTACTTGGAATTGTTTTTCTATTTTTTTAAATTCCTCTTCTAGTTGCACATCGTTCATTTTATCATTTGACATGTTTTGTAAAAGATTTAATACATTGATTGCTGTGTGGTGATACATAATCTGTGTCACTCCCCCTCATCCTTTCACAATTCTCATCTGACTCCCATGTCTTCTCAGAAAATAGCAATTTTTACATATCCATATTATAACATTTCAAAATTGTCTGTCAAATAATAAACATACAAAAATATATAGAAAGTATAGAAATAAAAAAAGATTTTTCAATTAATATGTATAATTGCATATTAATCACATTTAATTATATTATATGGTATTTCGGATGTATTTTCACCGAAAAAGTTTGCATTACCACGAAATATCACCAAAATTATCCAAAGATACATTTTTATATTTTCAAATCAAAAATCTTCAAATGAAGATTTTTCATACTTACAACTACAAACACTCCAAAACGTTCCATCTTTCCGCCTATACAGAATATAGAACACTAAAAAGGAACTAACCAATACTACACATGGCTAGTTCCCTTCTCTCCACTAGAAGAATAGAGTTATAAATAGTGTCTGCAAATCCTCACTTCTTCTACTTACCTAAAACCACTCCATATCTTTGATTTCACATCGCATAGGGCTCTATTAGGCACCGACCGCCACGCATGGCTAGAGCTTCTATTCTAGCTAAAAAATGCTTTTCCAAACTCTTTTACAACACTAACTTATCTACTAAACCAATTAACTCTTGAATATCTGGCTTACTTACTTGGGCATTTGCTCCTACAGCTTCGCCTTTATGGAATAATTCATTTGTAATTAGTGAAGAGAAAATTACGACTGGTAAACGATTCATTATTTCACCATCTTTAATTACTTTCGTTAAATGGTGTCCATCCATTTTCGGCATTTCAATATCCGTAATTAGCAAGTGAATATGTTCAAACATTTTTTCCCCTTGCTCTTTCGCTAGCTTTTCAATTTGTGCTAACGCTTCTGCACCATTGCTGAAGAAGTTCATTTTCGTATATCCAGCTGATGATAATGTTTCTTCTAATATTTGACGAAGCATCGCTGAATCTTCCGCAATATAAATAACTTTTTCAGCTCGATCTGTTTTTTGTTCTAATTTTGAAAGGGATTTATTATCATAACCAGTTCCGCTAATTTCACATACAATTTTCTCGTAATCTAATAGTAAGATGATTTTTCCATCTAGTTTTACAATACCAGATGTCGTTTCTTCTAGTCCCATAGACAATGAAGCTGGTTCATCAATTTGTTCCCACGAAATACGTTGAATACGATGCACTTCATCAACACGGAAAATAACTTTCATTTGATTTAATTCTGAAATAATAAATTTCGTTTGATCAAGTGGCTTTGTCGATTTTAAATTAAGAGCCGTTGCTAAATTAATAACAGGTAAAATTTCACCACGTACTTGAACAACACCTTCAACTGCATGATGAGATTCTGGCACAGTTGTAACAGGGAATGGATTAATGATTTCACGTACTTTCATTACATTAATACTAAATAGGTTTTCACCAACAGTATATGTAACAATCTCTAATTCATTTGTTCCGCTTTCTAATAAAATACTTTGTGCTTGTGACATAAAGGTGTCGCTCCCCTTCCATTAATTCCGTATATCTAATTATTAAGCTTTATAAAAGAGAAAAAGTCAACTACCTATATAAAAAATATAGATAGTCGAAAGTTTTATTTTAAAAGACGCTTAATCGTGTATAAACGAAGCAAGTGCCTCTAATAACACTTCTTGTGCTCCTACAATTTCTGTCGGCATTGCTTCCCACTTTTTTGAAAGCTCCGTTTCGACTCGTATTCTTAGCTCCGAATCCATTTCTTCTAGCACATATTCTTTCGTCGCTATATCAACATCAAGTAGTGCAAGCGCATATAATTCTGGATCATTTATTTTTTTAAATAATCGTTTCAATATAGATGGTGCTATATGTTTTAATTTTTCAATATGAATTTCTTTATCAGAAAATAGTAACTCATATTGAATAAACGTAACATTTTCTTTAATCACTTTAAAATAGCAATTATTTTTTTTATCATTTACAAAGTAACCGTTCGGATCTGCAATAATACTCTCTACTTTACGAATTAAATCCGGCAAACTACTCGCCGCCATTACAGTCCGCTGCTCAACCTCACTCGGCGAAATGAATGTAACGCGATACTTATTTTGCGCCATCCTCCTCACCTCTCCTTTTATAGAAATCTATCGTCACAAATAAACTTATTAGTCCATCTAACACGCTAAGACCATATTATTCATACTACACTTCACTTAAATCTTCTTAAACTAACCTAGTAACTCTCCATATCTCTGGTCTTAAACAACGGTCGAGCACCCACATAAGCACTAATCGCCAGATCCTCTCTCAAAACCTAAAAAAGGGCTTTTAAAAGCTTTTTAAGAGCTTTTCAATAACTCGATGTTATTGAACCAAAATGCAATCTGCTGATCCGTTATCCCTGATAGTGTAATAAAAAACTCACGGCACTTCATCTCGTCCTTAAACAGTTGATACTTCCATTCTCCTTCGCTACCAACACTTACGAAATAAAACTCATGAATACGGCCAATAATTGATTGCTTTTCACCAAATGAATATGCAGGTACTTGCTTAATTTCAAATTGATCAGGTAAATATATATGCTCTTCTCGTTCCATTTTTAACACTTGCTCTGCAAGTTCACGTTTATTTTCGAAAAAAGGCAATTGTAAAATTCGCTCTTGTCTTGTCGTCATACGAATAAAAAACCCTTTCTACTACATTACAATTTTACTTTATGATATATTATCGAATTAAGTTTACAACTTCATTTAATACTTCATCTGAAACTTTAATTACTTTCGCATTTCCTTGGAATCCGCGTTGATAAAGCATTAAATCAACAAATTCTACAGATAAATCTACGTTTGAACTTTCTTTTGCTGACCCTCGTACATTACCTGCACCATTCTCACCAGCAACACCTACCCCTGGAATACCCGCTGATGGTGTCGCAACGTAATTTCCATTCCCTGTTTTCATTAATCCACCTGAATTCGGGAATGTAGCTACAGCTAGTTGCCCTACAACTTTCATACTACCATCCGAATATTTCATCATAACGAAACCACCATCTGAAATAGAATAGTCATTTGCAATTGCAGCTGGACGCCCCGTTACTTCTGTTGTAGAAATAGTTTTCCCTGTCGGATAATTTGTTAATCCGCTTAAATCAAGTGTTAGACCACCACCAAAAGGAATTTGAACAGATCCACCTTTAGTAATTTCACCAGTTACTGGATCTTTTTGTACAGCCTCATCTGTCTCCTTTAAATTTCCTAATGTATCAAATTTAAGATTTTTTTCGCCCGTCATGCCTTCGACAGGCTTAAATTCTTTTTCATTTTTAGAATCATTCCTTACAGAAACTGTATATGTATATTCGCCTGGCACTGGCTTTTCAACTTCTTTACCATCTACAGTCTCTTTTGTAGTCTTTTGTTTAATATTTACACGTAACGTTAACGAGTTCCCTTCCGCATCAAAAACTGTGAATTCGTGAGATAATGCATTTTGGTTTCTAGGAAGGTTGCCACCTATTGTCGCTTTATCTGTTTGAATCCCACCAACAGCTGATCCCATTGGAATATGAATTGGGCTTGGTCGTGAAGAAAAATCTACTTCTTGTGTTCCTGTTTTTACACCATAACCTAGTACATACTGTCCACCTGTATTTGTAACATAGCTATCTTTCGATACACCAAAAGACCCTTTTCTCGTATACTCTACATTTCCCCCGTTACGATCACCAACTAAAAACAAACCGTTTCCTTCTATCGCTGTCTCCATTTTATCACTAGTTAAAGTAATAGAACCGTCACTAAAATCTGTAGATGTCCCACTGAACTTTACACCGTTACCAATACTCTTTGGATTCGTACCAGCATAGGCACCATCACCACGTGAACCAACCGTATTATTATATAGCAAATCATCAAATATAGCCTTTTGCTTTTTATATCCAACTGTTTGTGCATTTGCAATATTATTTGAAGTAACACTTAATGCATTTTGTGCTGCATTCATCCCTGTAATACTTGTATATAACGCTTTAATCATAACCTTTGTACACTCCTTTTATTAATCTTGCTTAACCTCTTCATTTTTTTCTATATCATCTTTCTTCTCATCTTCCGGATTAGTTTCTGTTATTGGTTTATCAGAAACCCTTTCTATGAAACGAAGTGAGACAACTTGATTATCAACAATAAGTTGCACATCGTTATTTTCAGCAAGTCGAACGGTTTCCACTTGACCAGTCACTTGCTTTCCATTATTGCTTACACCTCTAACGTACTTTCCTAAAAACTTCATCCCTCCATCAAGAGCCGTCGAATACATCGTTGATTGCAGTTTATCTACTGCTTTCGTCATATTCTGTACTTGCTCCATAAGCGATAGCTGTGCTGTTTGGTTCATCATTTGGTTCATATCCATCGCATTAAACGGGTCTTGATGTTGAAAGCTTGCTAAGAAAAGTTTCAGGAAATCATCTTTATCCATAATACCGGGTGTTTTTTGAGTACTTGCTGATAATCCGTTTGCTTGTTGAGCTGTCGACTGTGCACCAGTAACAGATGCGTTCTTTGTTTGTGCTCCTGCTTGTAACGGAATATGATTTGTACTCGTTGTATTTAATCCAACTGTTGGCACACTTTATTCCTCCAATAATCCCGCAAATTCTTTTGCATGTTGTTTTTCATGTTTCGTACTTACTAATTTTTGTTTTTGCCTTTGCTCTTGTTCTCGCTGCTCTTTACGGTTTTCATCTTTATCTGAATAGCTAATTTGAATATTGATTTCTTTTTCTTTTAACTTCAGTCTCAATTCATCAAAAATGATTTCAACACGTTTTTTCGCATCATGTTTTTCCATTTCTACGTGAACATCAATTTGATCTCCATGTTTTTTCATAAACACCGTTAATGTACCAAGTTTTTCTGGATTTAACTGAAATAAAACACGCTCTTGTTTCACTACAAATTTTTGCAACGCTTCTACTTGTGCTTCCATTTTCTTTCCTAAGTCAGGTAACGTAACTTTCTCAGCGCCACTATTTGATTTTCCTATTTGATCCGTACCCGTTGCTTTATTTAATAACTCCGCACCCGTTGAACTCGAATCGTTTAACACATCACCTTCAGGCAACTCTATCTTTACATCATCGCCCTCAGCTTTCGGAAAATCTGTGCCTTTAAACTCTTCTTGTTTTTTTGCAATATTACAAGTTTCTGTTTCTACAACTTTCAATGCTTGCATCGTTTGCTCCGGCATCTTCATTTTATCTAATACCATTTGCATTGTATCTTCTAAACATATAGCATTTTTGATATTCATATTTGAAAGAAGTTCTTGTAATTGTTGTAATTCTGCTGCGGGTAATTCGTTAAGTTTTATATTTCCATATTCTTTATACAGCTCTTGTATTTTTTGTATGTATTGATATAACAATTCTGGCTGCACACGTAATTGCTCAATTGCAACCATTTGCTCAGATACAGCTAATAACAACTGTTCTGTCTCTTTTTTTTCTTCTTTCTTTACAATTGGTTCTTCTTTCGTTACTAATTGTTTAGAAAGAATATATTCTTTTTTTTCTTCTTTTGGTGCTTCTTCTCGTTTCATTTTCTCCGTTTTCGGCTGCTTTTTATTTTCCATTCTCATCGTACGATCGAATGAAGAATCTTCACTTTTCGATTGTACTTCTAGCCCTTTTTCTTTTTGCGGAGGTAAACTTTGTTGCACCGGTAATACAGACTGTATCACTATATTCACCTCATCCATTCATACACATTTTCAAATCAAGAAGCATTTTTTCTTCCTGCTTTTCTCTTACTTTTGCAAGCTTTTTACAGTCTTCTTGATACATCTCATCAATGACACGTTCTTTTTCTTTTACTTGTTCTAAAAGGCTTTCATTTTTTTGAATAAAACCTTCCGTTTTTTTAATTTTCCGATTCCATTCTTCTATTCTTTCAGGTGAAAACGTATGTGACGAAAGCATGCCAGCCATTATACGCTGCCCAGTTTGTACGACTTTACTACGCGATTTTACAACATATAAATCATATTCTTTTTTTTGTTCTATTTTTCTTTTTTCGGCTGTTAATTCATACACTTCTTTCAAAATCTGTTCTTTTTCTTGATTTATTTGCAATTTTATCGTGTCGTACTGCTGCTTATCCACCTGTTTTCATAGCCCCTTCCTATTATAACGTTCTCTTTTTCTATTATATAGTTTTTTCCCAAAAAAATCTGTGAAATATTAAAAAACAAAAAAATAAGACCTCTTAGGCAGAGGTCTTATACTATATAGTGCATCGCTTCAACAATATCATCAAATTGGAAACGATCAGATCGACCTTGTTTTAAAAACGTATTTATACCTTCTACTTTATTTTTGCATTCAAAAACATAAGCATTTTCTTCATTTTCTTGAATCGTTCCTAATTTGAAATATAATTCATTTTCTTTATAAATAGATAAGATTTTTCTCATTTCATTTGCAAGTTGCCAATGTGTTGGCGAAACGATTTCTTCCATAATCCTACTTACTGAATCTAGCACTGAAATAGCAGGGTAATGACTAAGCGTTGCAAGCTCACGTTTTAATACAATATGTCCATCTAAAATACCACGCGCTAAATCTGGTACAGGGCCGTTTAAATCGTCTCCATCAACGAGTACGGTATAAATACCTGTTATGGATCCCTTTTGTGTTTTCCCAGAGCGCTCTAACAGCTTCTTCATATAGCTTTCCATTAAGAGTGTTTTACCACCGATCGGCAACTCTTTAACGGCAATATCAACACTTCTACGCGCGTCAGCAAAACGAGTAACAGAGTCCATCATAAGTAGTACGTTATTACCTTGATCACGGAAATATTCAGCAATAGACGTTGCAAGCTTCGCTGCACGAAGTTGCATTAGGTGACTTTCATCTGACGTCGCTACAACAACGACGCTTTTTCGCATTCCCTCTTCACCTAATTCTTTTCGAATAAAGTCTTTTACTTCTCGGCCACGTTCTCCTACTAAACTAATAACATTAATGTCAGCTTTTGCGTTTTTCGCAATCATTCCGAGTAAAGTAGATTTACCAACACCAGAACCTGCAAAAATACCAATCTTTTGACCGATGCCAATTGTTAGCATGGAATCAATAGATTTGATTCCCGTTTCAAATACATCGGTAATTTCTTCACGTTCAAATGCATGAATAGGCGGGGCATCTAGTTTTATTTTTTGTAGTGGAATATTCTCTGCATCCTCATTTAGTACTTCGCCATTTGCACTTAACACTTTTCCGAGTAAATGATTGCCACGAGGTATAACAACATCTTCTGCAATTAGTGTAACTGAATCTCCGTAACATACTTTTTCTGTTTGTTCAAATGGAAGTAGCATATTGTTTTCTTTTTCAATTGCGATTACTTCACATAAGATGCTGTGTTCTCCAACGAGACAAACATCACCGATTTTCGCCTTTGGCCCTTTCGCTACAAAAAACTGTTCTTGTACACTATGAACTTTACCGACTTTCGTATAAAACGGCGTTTCAATAAACGTATTCCATTTTTGGTTTTCATTCATTAATAGTCGAGTCATACATTTTGCTCCTCAAATAACTTCTCTTCTTCCCATTTCTGGCGAAGTTTCGCAAATATAGGTGCAAATTTAAATTCAAAGAGCTCTTTCTCTTCTTCCAGAACGAATTCACCAAACTGTAAAGAAAAATCATATTTCCATTCTACTAACTGTAGTAGCCAATATTCTTTCGTATTTTCCTTCTCTTCTTGAATACGTTCAAATGTTTCTGGATGTACTGTGATGACTAATTTTTCAAACGAAGTAGGCAACGTTTGAACGATACCAGTTAAAATGGGTAACACATCAAGTAATCGTGAATCTACCGCTTGATTCACGATTTTTTCTGCTAGATGAAAAGATTGATCCCATAATAACTCTGTCCATTCATATGCTGTTTCTTGTTGTTCTTTTTGAAACTGCATACGTGCTGCTTCCATCTGTTCCATTTGTTCATGAATATGCATTTGAAATTGTTCTTTATCTTGCAATAGCTGTTGACGCTCTCGTTCTAGCATTTGCTGCTCTTGCCTTAGCTGATTCATTTCCATATGTAACGATTCTTGCTGCGCGCGAAGTTCTGCATGATCAACTTGTAATTCTTCCTCTTCTATATGAACTGCGGCTGGCTTTGGGTATTGTAATTCATACGTTTCTTCAGAAAAAGAAACAGAATTCTTCGGAATTCTGTTTTTAAATAAGGACATCATCTTCACCTCTTTGAACGATAATTCTTCCTTCCTTCTCTAGCTTTTTCACTGTACCTGTAATCGTTTGCTGCGCCTTTTCAGCATCCGTCATCTTAAGCGGTCCTAAGCCATCTAATTCTTCCAGAATCATCTCTTTACGGTTTGAAGACATACATGTAAATAATTTTTCTTTAATTTCTTCTTTTGCAATTTTAAGTGCTTTCGCAATAACACCATTATCTGTAATTTCCTCTAACACACGACGAAGTGCAAGATCTTCAAGTCCGAGTAAGTCTTCAAATACAAACATGTTTTCTTTAATTTTCTCAGATAACTCATAATCCATTTCATCCAGCTTTTGAAAGACTGTTTTTTCAACACCTCGTGAAACATTATTTAAAATGTTTACTATTGTTTTCAAGCCATCCGTTTTATTAATTGCATTAAATGCCATATTATTTAATTTTGATTTTAATAAATCCCCAATTTGATTTATTAATTCACCATCAACTTGCTCTAGCTTCGCAATCCCCATTACCGTTTCTACTCGCTTATGATCTGGTAATCTCTCAATTAATTGAGAAGCAAGCTGCGGTTTAATATAAGAAGCGATAATTGCAATTGTTTGTGGTGACTCATCATTAAGTACAGTAAGAAGCGGTTCTAAATCTGTAAGTGAATTTAAGAATTCAAACGGATTATCTTTGTTATACCAAAGATCTTCTAATAATTTTTCTAGTTCGTCTTCTGGCATGTTTTTAAATATGCGACGAATATATTCTTTATCTGGAGTCACTAGGTTCAATTCTTTTACATTTAATTCATACAAGAATTCCCCTAGTACATTTTCTAACGTTTCCGGTTTATATACACGAAACTTCGCGATTTCACGAAGTAATACTTCTTTTTCCTCAGCTGTCATATATTCAATGACTTTTGCTGCCACCCCTTCTTCTAATGTACGAATAAGGATGGCAGCTTTTTCTTTGGAGGAGATTTCATCTAACATCGTTGTTCCTCCCTTACTGTCCATTTAACCATTTTTTAATTACTTTTGCAGTACCTTCTACATGTTCTTTCGTAGCATCCTGTACTTGTTCATCTAACGTTGGTTCTTTCGGTTCTTCTGGCTCAGGTTTTGGTTCTGTTACTATTTTCTCTTCAGGAATTTCCATAATACTTTCACTACTTGCAGCAATTTCCTCTTCTGCTAAGTATTCTTCATATTCCTCTTCTTCTTTCTTTCTCTTACGTCTTGCTAAGAAGAACCATACTAGACCACCAATCGCTAATAAACCAGCTGGAATTCCACCGAATAACCACCAGTTTATACCGCTTTCTTCTGGTTCTTTCTTCTTCTCTTCTTTCGGCTGATCAAACTGAACAGTTACAACGTTAACTTGACCGTTTGTAAAGTTTCCATTCGGATCAGCTTGAAGCCCAGCAGCTGTGCCGATTGCTTCTTTGAAAGTAGTCATATCTATTTTTCGTTTTACTAACGTATCGTTGTCTACCCATACTACAACATTTGTTTTCGTTAATTCTGGGTGTTTCTTAATTGTTTCAACTGTTTTATCTATTTCATAGTTTTCAATTTTGTTACCATTTTTATTATCATAGACGATTTTACCATTTTGATTATTGTTCGTACCGTAGTTTGGTACTTCGCCGTTCGCTGTAATACCAGCGCCTTGTTTCGTCTCTGCTCCTTCTTGTGCAGTAGAGCTCTCTTCTTGCTCTTGTTTACTACGAAGTACACCTTTATCACCATATTTTTCTGACTGGCGTGTAACTTCATCATAGTTTACAGATACTTTCGTATTCACTTTATATTCATTCGGTTTAAACATCGTCATTAATGTTGCATCAATATCTTGCTTTAATTTACCTTCAATTTGTTGTTGCATCTCTACTTCTTTTTCATAAGAAGAGGAACTAGTAGAATGCGCTTCATCTGCCCCTTTTGAGATGACACCTTTTTTACTATCAATCACACTTACTTCTTCTGCTTTCACGCCAGGAACTGCTGCACTAATCATTTGCTGTATACCCGCAACTTGATCCGCCGTTAATAATTGGCCACGCTTCACACCAACCGTAATCGCCGCTGTCCCTTTTGCTTTTTCCTCATCAAAAATTGTCTCTTTTTCAGGCAATGTAATTTGAACATTCGCCGTTTCAACTGTCGCAAAGTTTCTTACGATATCTTGCTCCAATTGCTTTTTCGTACCGACAATTTGCTTCATTTTTTTATCTTGCTCACTTGAACCGAGCGAGCTTTCTAATAAAATTTCCTCACCGCTTTTAGAATTAAACGGTAAGCCCATCCCATTCATTTCTTTTCGAACCCATGGAGCATCATTTTTTTGCACACGAATCGATCCATCGGCCGCTAACTGATAATCGACACCTAACTTTGATAATTCTGCTGTAATCTCTTGCTTATCTGCATCATTTAAATTTTGATATACAACAACATATTTATCTGGCAAGGTGAAGTATAAAAGTGCTCCTGTTACAATCGCTAAAAGCGCAGCACCGATTACTAACTTATGCCACGTTTTTAACGATTGGATAACATTTTTCATCTTTTCCATTTAAACACACCCGTCCACTTTCCTAAATTTGCATATTAATTAGTGACTTATAATTTTCAATAAGATTATCACGTACGAGAGCAGCCGTTTTCATTTGAGACTCAGCCTTCTTCTGCTGAATTAAAACGTCATGCGTTTCTCCTACCCCTTTAGTTAATAAATCATATACTGCTGTTTGCGCATTGTTTTGCGTTTGATTCATATCTTCCAATAAATCAATAAACTTTTTCCCCTCAACTACTGATGTTTGAGAATTTTTCGGTGCACCAATTGACTGAATTGCTCCAAATGGTTGCGTATTTAACATTGGTTGGATTTTCATATTACTATATTCCCCCTTATCCTCGGCCAATTTCTAAATCTTTATCAAGCATTTTTTTATTCGCATTTAATACACTTGTATTTGCTTCGTACATTTTTTGGGCAACCATTACATTCGTCATTTCAGCAGTCACATCAATATTTGGATAACGTACATATCCTTCTTCATTTGCATGCGGATGTGTTGGATCATACACTAAGTTTTCAGTTTTATCTGCTTCAATACTTTTTATTTTTACCCCATTAGTAGGAGACCCATCTAACATATTTGCAAAACTATTGTTTGATTCTAGCACTACACTACGACGCTCATATAAATTCGCCCCCGGAGCAGCCGTTGTATTTGCATTTACAATATTGTTAGAAGTAACTTCCATCCACTTTCTCGCTGTCGTTAGCCCTGAGCCACTTGCATTAATTGCCTGAAACATCGTTGTCTCTCCTTCTACTTTTAACGTCCGCGTGCCGCTTGGTTAATTGCATATTGTGTATTAATCGCGTTAATTGAAATACCGTATAACTGATTTGCTTTCATTAAATCTAGCATTTCTGTCGTTACATCCACACTATTCCCATCTTTATTCGTTTGCATTGATTTTGTTTGAATCTTTGCATATGTATTTTTCGTATTTATTGTCGGTAAGTGCATTTCATTCGTTTGATATAAATCTGGATTGCTCTTTAAGTCAGCAGCATTGTTTTTATATAATGCACTACTTTTATTCATTTGCTCAGCAAATGTTACATCTTGCGCTTTATAGCCGGGTGTATTCGCATTTGCAATATTACTAGAAACAGTATTTCGTTTCGTCACTAAATAATTCATATAATGGCCTACATCACTCACTAAATCTGGCATATTCCACACCCTTTCTTTTCTAACTTCAGGATCCACTGATGGAAGTTTCACTTCATTATTTATTTTCTTATATGTGTTTATTAAAATATTAACAATCATGTACCCTTACATATTTTATTCCATTTTTTCATTGTTGTCTTTAGAAAAATATAAAAATATAAAAAAGAATACAAAAAAACTGTATACACGCAATAATCTATAAACCATTTCACTATATGATCTACAAACTAAAGTTCATTTTCACATTATTTAGATTACTACTATTTTTTTCATTACAGTCATAAAATGAAACCTCAATCAGCGGAAATCTTTATTTAAACAAAGGAATGGATCCCCTCTTAAAAGGGGAATCCGTTTCTAAACTCTATCATTAAAATTTACCGTAAAATGAATTAGCTTTCATGCGCCCATCATTTGTCATAATCATTTCTTCTAAAATCTTTTGCTTATCTCGAATATGCTGCGCCGCCTTAATAATGAATGGGCTTACTTCTGCTGCAACTTGCGCACGTGTTTCCTCATCCAATGTCATCATCCAGCGATTTAACATTTCACTCTTCTCAGCAAACTCTCCATCTGACACTTGCAATTCACCGATTTCATTAAAACAGCCGACAAACGTCCGATAAATATCATTGTTCATTTTCAAGTGCTCCGCGGTAACCGTCTATTAAATCTTGTAACACTTTCACAATCGCATCCACGTCTTTTGCTTCACGTGTTACTTTCATCGTTTGAATTTGAATGCTAATCCAATCGTATAAGCCATATAAACTATCGTATAAATCTTTCGTAATATCAGGATTTAACTGGAGCTTCAACTCTTCAAATATACGTTCTAACTTTTCAAGAAGTTCATCACCATCTTGAATTTTGAATGCATTTAAAAGTTCTTCCAATTTACGAAACTCGATGATACATCTTTCATAAATAAATATTGTATTTTTAATCGGATTACTGGTCATAATATCATTTTGCATATAACGTTGCCATGCTTGCATACAATCACTTCCTCAGCTTTCATTAATCGTCACTTTTTGTTTTTGTCATTGCTTGAATTGTCTTCAGCTGACTATCAAGTAATGCTAACTGACTTTCTAATTTTGCATATTTATCAATAATTGTTTTTTGTTTTTCCTTATTAACCTTATCAATATCTTGAATTTTTCTCTCTAAATCAGTTACTTGCTTTTCAATACTTTTAGAACGTTTCCCAATAATCCCTTCATCGCCAAATATCCCGTCTAATTTTTTCTCTGTATCATGACCTAATCCATTCAAGCCAAAGAAAAATTGTTTCGTAGATTCTGGACTCTCTTTAAAAGCTGTTTTCAATTTTTCCTCATCAAGAGTCATATTACCTTTTTTATCAATTTGAATTCCAAAAGAAAATAAATACTTATCATCTTGAGAAAATTTAAAAATACCTGTCATTGCATTATTGATAGCAAATGACACATTATTCCCTTGCATTACTCCATTTTCCCCAGCAAATAAATCCAAACTTTTAACAGCCTTATTATACTCGTCTTTCATTTTTTTTATTAAATCTATCGAATTTTTTATATCAGAATCTTCAATAGTTAATTTTATTGGCTCTGTAGTTTCCTTTTCTAAATTAATAGTTAATCCTGGAATTGTATCAATCTTATTTGTTTTACTAGTTCCTTTTATTCCATTTATTGTATACTCAGCATTTATTGCTCCTGTCACTTGATGTGCAACAACATTTGTTCCATCCGTATTTTTCGCAGAAGTAACTAGCCCTATATTTTGCAAAAAACCATTGGCGCCATCAGTTAATTTCAGCTCTCCAGCTTCTCCCGCAGTAGTCGATGTGAAAAATAGTTGATCCCCTAATGTATATATTGATGCACCATAATTTCCATTATTTATCTTATTGACAAGATCTTTATACGTCATATCTTTTGAGATTTTAACTTCTTTTCCATTTATCTGAAATACATCATCTACTCCAAGTTTTAAATCTAAACTAAATTTTTGCTCCATGCCTTCAGGAGTTTTTGAAGGAGTAAGTGGCGCTGTAGTTATTTGATGTCTTTCAGCTACTCGTTCTACTGTAATCGTGTATGTTCCAGGAATTGCAGCAGCGTCAGCTTGTGCTTTCATAAAACCATCTTTCGATAGAGTTGTTTTCTTTTCATCACCTTTAAATGCGTATAAATCTTTGAACACTTGTACAAGATTTCCAAATTCTTTTTTCATGCTTGCATACACATTTTTTTCATTTGTTAATGTTTGTTTTTGTGTAGTATAGGGTGATTTTTTCATTTCCAATGCTTGTAACTCTAAATCTACTAACTTCTTTGTATCTATTATGTTATTTCCTAAATTCCATATTTGTTGTCTGCCACCATAATCAGATATTGTTCCTGCCATATTTTTCACTCCTTATCATTTACATGTAGTCTAAAATACTCGTTTTACTCATCGTACTAACTGCTTTAAGCGTCGCTTCGTATGTTGCGTTTATATAAGCTAAATCAGAAATGGCTACCGCTAAGTCAACATCCTCAATTTCTTTACGGTTTTCTTGAAGTGCTAAATTTTGCTCGCTTAAAATTGTTTTAAATGTCTCCATTGTGTTCATTGTCGAACCAACTTCAGTTGTACGGTTAATGATGCTATCTAAGTTTTTCTTATTTTCTCCTAATAACGGCTGTAACGCTTTTTGGTCACCTTTTTGCATCGCTTCACTCATCTGTTTTAACGTTTTTATAACAGGGGATAATAACGCCTCTCCGTTCCGGAACGCTTTGAATTCATAACCGTCATTTAGTTTCCAGTTCACATCATTTTTTCCACCTTGGTACGTACCATCTTCTGTAAACGGTGGATTCTCTGCACTATCACCACCGAAAATATAACGGCCTTGTTCTTTCGTATTCGCTATGTATACGACTTGTTTTAAAATTTGATCAATCTCTACACCAATAGCCTGCAATTCTTTTTCACTATTTGTTCCATTTAATGCTTGTACTGTTAACTGGTCTGCTCTTGTTAAAGATTTCAAAACACCTTGTAAAGCAGTTTCAGTTTGTGTTAATACATTTTTCGAATCCGCTATATCTTTTTGCATTTGCTCCATATTCGCCAATGAATGTTGAAGCGCAAATGATTTACTTGCTGCAAGTGGATCTTCACTCATAAAAAGGTTTTTCTTCCCTGAAGTTACTTGATTTCGGTGGTATTGTTGTTGCACATTCAAATCCATTAACTGATTCTTTGCCCAGCTTGCATTTTGAAATGTAGATACTCTCATTTCTATCTCCTCCTTATATATTTCCAATCCATTACTATCACTTATCGAATAATCGAAAATAGACTATCAAACACTTCATTCATCGTAGTAATAGCTTTAGAGTTTGCAACGAAATATTTTTGGAAGGCCATTAAATTAACCATTTCCTCTTCCATATTAACGCCTTCAACACCCATTTTTTCTTGCTGAATCCCCTCTAATAAATCCCCATGAATTTTTTGATAAGCATTCACTGCACTTTTATCAGATGCAACACCAACTACGAATTGGTCTAATGCTTGTTTATAAGAAAGACCTTCTTTATAATTTCCATCTGTAATTGCTGCTAGTTTATTTGCTGTTTCAGCTGATATTTTCATTTTCGAAACATCTTTTGCAAATTCAGGGTTTAATTTCATATCTTTCGCTTGATCTCCAACGAAGAACTCTTTCCCCATTACTGTGTTCACTTCATTCTTTACAGAACTCATTAGTTCTTCAAGGTTTTTCTTATAACTAGCAATCTTCGCTTTCGTATCGATCGCTGATTGGATTGCTCCACTAGTTAAAGGAATTTCCGAACCATAAATTTCAGCAGTCATTGGTTCTTTTTCTTTATTTAATTGAAGTGGATATGTATCTTGTCCATTTACTGTTAAAACACCATTCATTCTAACACTCGCGATATTAGGATTCATAGATTCATAAGACACTTCTATATTTGCATACTTAGACATTTCTGTAATGATACGATCACGTTCATCCAAAAGTTGATTTGGCACTTGTGTACCTGCTTGTCCAATTTTTTTATTCGCTTCCGCTAAACTGCCAGCAAGACGATTAAATTCATTGACATGCGCTTCAATATCTTCTGTCGTTTGTGCTTCTGCTGTATCTAAGCCTTTCGCTAGACGATTTACTTGACTTGTAAACTTCCCAGTTTCAGAAATTAATGTATCGTAGTAATTTGGTTGTTCTGGATTTTTTGCAACTTCACGAAAGGCATTAAAGAAGCCATCCATTAAACTAGATAATGAATTCTTTCCTGTCGTTCCAACCATAGATTCTACACGTGATAAAGTCGAATTCATATAGTTATAGTAAGAGAGTTGGGATAATTGATCGTTAAACTGTTTGGTCTTCACTTCATCTGTAATACGGTCAACGCCTAACGTTTGTACACCGTAACCTATTTTTTGTTCAGGTGAATAGCCCTGACTTGCTCCAGCCGATCCGTAATTCACCATTTGACGCACATAACCAGGCGTATGAATGTTAGATAAATTTTGTTTCGTCGTTTGTAATCCCATTTGTGCCGCTAACAAACCCGATAGCGGCGTATTATAATCAGATAATCTCATAATGTTTCACTTCCCCTTTACAATAGTTCGTTCATAAAGATTTGTGAATTATTGTTTCGCTCTAAATTATATTCAGAAACGGAATCCACAATACTTTCTGTAGTTTTTAATAGTACGTTTAAGTAATATTGATTTTTCAAAAGAATCATTTTTACATTCTCTTCTAATTCTGTTAGGTTTTTTTGTAATTCTTCCATTTTTTCAATTTCTTCATGAGAAAAATACAAAAATAACGCACTTACGCGAAATGCTTCCACTCCCTGTTCTTTACAAAACTGAACAACCATTTCTTCAAATGAACTTGATAACTTTTTTAAACCATCAATGTACTGCAATTGCTCTACTTGTAACTTTTGAACTGCATTTACATTTTTATGTTTTAAATTCTCATATATTTGTTCTCCAATCGCTTGAATGTTTTCATATGCTTTTTGAATAATAACGAGCTTTTCATATAATTGTATGTACATATAGCTTCCTTCCCTTTTACAAGACTAAATTTACAATTAAACCGTGGATTTCTCCAATCTGATTTAACATTTCTAAATGTCCCGTTTTCGTATTAATTAAATTCATAACATCTTCTAACTCATTTAATCCCATTTCCGCCTGTTTCACAATCGTCATTTTCTGCGAATATCCGTAACGCGGATGACGAGACATAACATCTTTATATTGCAATACATTATCTACGTAAAAATTCAAAAATGATTTTACTGTATTTTTGTATTCCATTACATTATCAAGCGTTAATTCCATTTCAATTTTCTCTTTAATTTCTCCAATATTATCGACAAATGCTTCCATTTGTTCTAGCAATTTATCTTTTTTCGGATCTGCATGCAAATTATCCGAAAATGCAAGTCCTGTCCTGACATTTGCTTCTTTCGGCATTTGAGTAGCAGGCGGTATATGCGATAAAATTGGATTATGCGAGATCGAACGCAGCATATATATCACCTATTTATTTTTTTATTTCTTCCTAAACTTAATCGTAAAATCCAGTTATTTATAATTATACTCTGAACACTAATATTTTGCAGTTATTTTTTATAAAAGATATGTTACAATTTAGCATGAGGTGGCACAAATCTATGAATATTCTTCTTTGTGGTTCAAATCAATTAACAGCATTAGATCAGGAAGAAATAAAAAAATTTTTAACTGACTATGCTCACAAACATAAAATTTACATATTATGTTATAAATCTATTGAAAATGAGATTCTTCGTTTTTTCATCGAAAACGAAAGACTCGCTCAAAATTTATGCCTTTACACGCTACAGCCGTTACAAGCATTAACAGATGAATTTCAAGAGGTCGTTGATTACTTAAAAAAACACGGAGCCGAGTATGTCGCTTTTGATCATCCTTCCGACTCCATTTACCGATCAGATTATATGTTTTTTGTAAAACAAATAATCGAAGATACCGATTTAGTTCTCTGTTTTTATAATGGGGACAAGCATACATCTGTCATTCCCGTTGACGTTGCAAAAGAAGCAGGAATTGATGCTGTTATTTATGATTTACCAGGTTTACATGAAAAACAGATGAAAAAAAACTTTGAACAAAAAATCCGTATGATGTAAAGGGGGAGGCACAATATCGTTATTGTGCCTATTATAAATATGATAATTGAACAAGATTATGATCATTTTATCGCGAGTTTTAAACAACAATTCAATATGGATATCGCTTCATATAAACAAGATAGAATGCGTCGTAGAATCGATGCTTTTATTTCGAGAAAGGGCTTTGAGAGCTACACTAGTTTTCTAAGCAATTTACGTACCGATCAAAATTTATTTTTAAGTTTTATTGATTATATTACAATTAACGTTTCAGAATTTTTTAGAAATAAAGAACGTTGGCAAACGTTAGAGACGAAAGCACTACCAAAATTACTTGAACAAAACAACGGAAAATTAAAAGTATGGAGTGCCGCTTGCGCTGCCGGTGAAGAACCATATACACTCTCTTTAATTTTATCGAAGCATCTAGCTCCATTTCGTTTTGAAATACAAGCAACAGATCTTGATTTTCACATTTTAGAAACTGCAAAACGTGGTCAATATACAGAACGTTCTTTAAAAGAATTACCTACCGATTTGAAAGAACGTCATTTCACAAAAGAGAATGATATATATTCATTACATCAAAACATTAAGCAAAACGTTACGTTCAAACAACATGACCTGTTAATGCAGTCGTTTGATACAAATTACGATTTAATCATTTGTCGCAACGTAATGATATACTTCACTGAAGAAGCAAGGGTAAAACTTTACGAAAAGTTTAGTCGTGCTTTACGAAAAGGCGGCGTACTATTTGTTGGTAGTACCGAACAAATTTTAACACCTGAACGTTATAATCTTCAGAGATTTGATACATTCTTCTACGAAAAAATATAAAAAGGTCGTCACAATGTAAAGTGACGACCTTTTTATATAACTCGAATTAAAATAATAGCAACAATCCATACAAAGAGAAAAAGAAATGTCATAGACCATTTATGTTCTTGCATCGTTTGTTTCAGGGCCTGTGATAATTGTGTCATATTCATTTCTGCGAGCGCTCTCCATACACTTACATCCCGCTCTTTAGCAGTGCGATCTGTAACGCTAATTAAAATAGTTTCGTTAGACAATTTCGTTATGTAAGCAGTAATAACCGTTACCATTAAATTTATATTTCCTTCTGAAGAATCACTTTCCACTCTAGAAAGGAGTGCACTTACATCTAATAACGGAATATGTACTTTTCTACCAAATGATAATTGTACTTCAGCAAAATCATACGTCCCATCTAACAAAGGAAGCTCTTTTATATGTGCCTGCTTAACAAGCCCTTGCAAACTTCTCATTACTTGTTCAAATACTTTTTCTGTTTGCTTGCCTTCTCCAGATAACGTATGCAACTTTTTAAAGAGTTGTAACACTGTATCCATCTCTTTAGAAAGCATTTCCTTCATAACCTTTCCATCACCTAAACTCGCAAGTAAAATCCCTATTTCATTATTTTTCGAAATAATCTTAGACTGTCCAGTAAACACTAGATTACTATGCTTTCGTTCTTTCTGGATTTCATGTTCCGAAATAGCTGCAGGCTGTTTTAATGGTTGTAGCGTCTTATTTTCAATTGTCGTACGTTTAATCTCCATCTAAGCGCCTCCACTACTATGAAATTATTAGCCCCATTCTTTATTACTTTTTAAAACTAAAAACAATACGAATAAACCAGACATAATAGCAAATACATTAGAAGCTTGTATTCCTTGGTCACTTTTTGCTTCTTTCTTCTCTTCCGGCTCCTCTTTTTTCTCTTTCTTTTTCGAAATGACTTGATTGTTATTATCTTTATCTTTTTGAGCCTTCGTTTTATTTACTTCCTTATTGTCTGTGAGAGGCTCTTTTATAACATAGGTAATTTTTTCTTTCTCTTTCAATGGTTCTTTTATAAGATCGTTTACTTTCTCTTCTTTTTTCGGAATTTGAACAACTGGTGGTTTTTCTTCCTGAAGCGGGATTTCTACTTTCGAGTCTTCCTGCTTCTCAGTTTCTTTCTTATCTTCTAATTTATTTTCTAATTTATCTTCATTCTCTCGTTCTTCTATCTTTTTATCCTCTTCTGTTTTTTGCTCCAAAACAGAAACGATATACTCACTTGCCTCAACCAGTTTATTGCCGGCCGCATCCACTATCTCTACAAGTAGTTCGTATGTGCCACTTGGCAACGTATCCGTTATTTCAAATACTTTTTGCCAATCCATATCACGCCTATTGTAATCTAATAAAAAGGTAATCTCTTTATTTCCTTTCCCCTTTAATATTACACGGACTTCTTTCACAACTGATTCTACGTCTGTCGCCTTCACTCGCACACGTATAGAATCGCCTTGTTTTCGTTCAATTACGTTTCCCTTCGTCTCATCAATCGTAACTTTATGCAACTTCGGTAACTCTTTATCTAGAGTTGGCACTTCATTATTTATACGAATGAGCGGGACTTTCACTTCATTTTCTACAAGCTCTTCTTTCTCATTTTCTTTGTAACTTTGAACGAGCTGAAGGTTCCAATCACCTTGCAAATCAAAAGTCTCGACCTTGTAGTTAGCAATCCATAGCTTCGTTTCCTCTTCATACTTAAACGATAGCATTCTTTCTTGTTCATACTGATCGCCGTTTTTTGGCAAGCGCAAAATACCTTTTATACTTTGAACATTTTTCTCTTTCGGTTCTACAATAAGCCGCACTTCTTCGCCAACTTTTAATTCTGGCTTATTTACTGTAATAACCCCTTGATCCGTCTCTATCTTTTTTTCGATTTCTTGTTCATTTGCTACTTCTTGTTGTTCCTCTTTATCTTGATTCACTTCCACTTGCTCTGGTTGCTCTTGAACTTCTTTGTTTTCTTCTTGCACATTCACTTCATTTAATTTTTGTTCTGGCACATTTTGCTCTTCCGCCTGACTTTGCAGCGGGAAGAGCAAGCACATATGTATGCATAGCCAGCAAATTAGAAAGAACTTTACGCTTTTCATCTACTATTTCAACGCCTTATAGTGATTTCGTCACTTTTACTCCGAAAAATCCATCTACATTTACAAGTTCACCATACGCCACCAATACATCATTTACATAAATACGAATTGGCTCGTCAATATCCTCATCTAGTACAACCGCTTCATTCTCTTGTAAACTTAAAATATCTTGAATTGTTTTCACTGTGCTTCCAAATACAAATTTCACATTCATTTCTACATTTTGTAAGATGGATGTGTCCATATATACTGGTTCCATTTGTTTTACTTCTTTAAATTCAATAGGTTGCACAACAGGTTCTACAATTTTTTCTTCTTCAATTTCTTCCGTAACAATCTCTTCTTCCTCTTCCATCATTGGATATAGAAGTCTTCTTACCATTTCTTTCGCTTCTGAAATCGGTAAAATTTGATACATTTTCGATTGAAGCAGGTCGCCAATTTCAAGGTTGAACGTAATTTGGACGAGTTCGTCCACTTTCATTGACTCTCCCAAATATTCCATTTCTTCTTTTAACGTTACGAATTTAACATTTGGTGGTGTCATGTCCATTTTTTCTTGAAACATTTCTGACATCGCCGTCGCAGCATGCCCCATCATTTGATTCATGATCTCTTTAATACCGCTCAGTTCTAATTCACTAAGTTCTTTCTCTGGATCAACTTCTCCTGTTCCCATCATCATTAAATCTACCATTGTTAAAGCGACATCTTTCGTAAATACGAATACATTCTCATTCTTTAGTCCTTCAACAAAATCAACATTTAAAATAACAAATGGGACTGGTACTCCGTCATAATGACGAACATTGATTGATTCTACATTGGGCGTACTAATTGTAACTGGCTGATTTAAAAGTGTTGACAATACTGTTGAAGCGGAACCAATTGAAATATTTGCAATTTCACCAAGGACATCCTTCTCTTCTTGTGTTAAATGCTCTTTTTCAACTTCTTCTACAATCTCAGTTTCCACTACTTCTGCTGGCTCGTCTTGCTCTTCTACGTCACCAGATAATTGCATTAATTTATTTACCATTTGTTTCGCATGTTCAACTGAAACAATTTGCACAAGTTTAGAATTTACAAGATTATCTATCTTTAAATCAAACGAAACTTTAACAATCGTATGATTCCCATCGATTTCAGAGATTTTCTCCATTTCTTCTGATAACTTTACAACTTTAATTGTCGGCGGAGACATATCTACTGTATCTTGGAAGAATTCAGACATAGATGTAGCTGCGAACCCCATCATTTGATTCATCGCTTCTTGTACAGCACTTAGCTCTAATTCACCAAGTTCTTTTCCGTCTTCAACTTCACCTGTTCCCATCATCATTAAATCAGCAATGGATAATGCAACATCTTGCTTAAGGACAAGAAGATTTTCCATATCTAATCCTTTTGTAAAATGAATGTTTAATACAACGTGTGGAACTTCGACGTCGCTTGAATCATATAAATCTACCAATTCTATACGAGGAGCAGTAATGCTTACTTGCCTATTTAAGATTGTTGATAATACAGTCGAAGCTGAACCAAATGATATATTTGCAATTTCGCCGAGAATATCGCATTCTTGAGGCGTTAAATGCTCATTTTCTTTTTCTAGCACAATTGTGCTCGTATCCCCTTTTGTGTGTTGCTCAGGCATTTTCTCTGCCTCCTCATTTCTGTTTTTCTATCAAATGATATAAACTCTCATTTTATTTTAACAAACTTATTATATAAAACATTAATATGTATTTATTCCCATTTTTAGATTAGTAACGATTAACCAAAAAGCTCCCCAATTGTATACAAGTGGGGAGCTTTCCTTCATTCCTATTATAAACCTTCTGGGTTTAAAATGAGGACCACTCGTCCATCACCGAGAATCGTCGCACCAGAGAAATAGTTAGAACTCTCTGCAAAGAAGTCACCTAATGACTTTAGGACTATTTCTCTTTGACCGATAATTGTGTTTACAATAAGTCCATAGCTGCGATGTGTATTACGAACAATTAACACAGGAACCATTTGACCATCATATGACGCAAACGCCTCATCTACTGTTTTCTCACCAAATACAGTACTTAAATGCTTCACTTCAATAATTTGATTACGGTAATTTAACACATCTTTTCCTTGTAAGGATTGGATGTCTTCTCTCTTAATCCGAATTGCTTCAACAATATTACCAAGAGGGAAAGCATAACGTTTATCATTCGTTTGAACAAGCATAGATTGAATAATGGACAACGTTAATGGCAGTTCAATTCTAAATGTACTACCTTTTCCTTCTTCAGAATCAATAATTAAATGTCCACCTAAACTATGAATCGTATGTTTCACTACATCTAATCCAACACCACGCCCAGAAAGGTCTGATACAACTTCAGCTGTACTAAATCCTGGTTGGAAGATCAAATCAAACACTTCACGGTCCGTTAATTTATTTGCCTCAGATTCTGTTACAACACCATTTTTAATCGCTTTTTCTAATACTTTCCCTTTATGAATACCATTTCCATCATCCGTAATTTGAATAACGACATGATTTCCACTATGAAACGCTTCTAATTTAATCGTACCTGTCTCATTTTTACCTGCATCACGACGTTGTTCAACAGTCTCAACACCGTGATCAATTGCATTACGAATTAAATGAACGAGTGGATCACCGATTTCATCAATAACAATTTTATCAACTTCGGTGTCTTCACCTGTAATTTGTAAATCGATTTTCTTCCCTAAATCTTTCGCTAACATACGTACCATACGCGGGAAACGATTGAATACCGTTTCAATTGGTACCATACGCATGTTTAGTAGTACATTTTGAATATCTTTTGAAATATCGCCTAATCGATTTAAATGCTCAATTAATTCCTTGTTTTGAATTGCTTGTGCCAATTCATCTATACGGCCACGCTCAATTACACTTTCTTCAAACATGTTCATTAATCTTTCAATTTTTTCTAATTGAACACGTATAGAACGATTTTCCACTTTACCATTTTTCGTTTTTGCAGCGCTTTTAGCTGGTGTAGCATTAGCTGATTGCTTCGATTCTTCTTTATTTGGTTCCACATGCGTAGCCGCTTGTATATCTTCCTGCACGGCTTCTTGGGTACCCAATTCTTTCGAGACTACTTCTTTTAATGTATGTCCTTGCTTCACTTCTACTTTCTCAATTTCAGAAACATGAAGCACTACTTGTTTTAATTCTTCTTCACTTTGATCAGTATCCATAAATACTGTGAACTCAAACCCGAAAGCATCTGCTTCAATTTCCTCAATACTTGGAACTGTTTTTTGTACATTACCTACATTTTGCAGTGCTTCAATACACATAATTGCACGTACTGCTTTTAAAATAGCTTGTTGCTCAACAGTTATATGCACTTCATGCGAAACTGCATCATCATTATTTATAAGTTCTTGCTCAATATATTCCGCAGGAGTTTCTACATTGCCATTCAATAATGCTTCTAATTTCTGCTTAGTTGTAATTACATCAATATTGCCCATTCCGCCTTGTTGCACATCTGCAACCATCTTCTCTAAATTATCAATGCACTCAAAAATCACATCAATAATCTCTGCATTTACAACTATATTCCCATGACGAATTTCATCTAAAACGTTTTCCATTTTATGCGTTAAATCCGCCATTTCCGTAAATTCCATACTCGCTGACATACCTTTAAATGTATGGGCTGAGCGGAATATTTCTCCCACAACATCCATATCAGTGGGATTTTGTTCTAAAGTTAGCACATTTTCATTTAGCGATTGTAAATGTTCTTCTGATTCCTCAAAAAATATATTTAATAGATCTGTTTGCATTTTAATCCCCTACCTGTCTAACAAACATTTCATTCATGTATAACAATTTAATGTTTTAAAGCAAGAAAAAAGGGGGCCACACGCATATCCGCTATCAATGTTTAGATTCCTTGTGGCACCCCTTCTATATTAGCTGTTTGCTACTTTTGTTAAAGCTTCGATTACGCGATCTGCTTGGAATGGCTTTACAATAAAGTCTTTTGCCCCACCCTTAATTGCATCTAATACCATACCTTGTTGTCCCATTGCAGAACAAATAACAACTTTTGCACTTGAATCAATTTTAATAATTTCTTTTAATGCTTCAAGTCCGTCCATTTCTGGCATAGTAATATCTAATGTAACAATATCAGGTTGAAGTTCTTTATACTTTTGAATTGCCTCTACTCCATTTTCCGCTTCTCCGATTACTTCAAATTCAGAATTACTTTTTAATAAGTTTTTAATCATTGTTCGCATGAACATCGCATCGTCTACAACTAAAATTTTATGTGCCATTCTTTTTGATTCTCTCCTTCTATGTATAAATATATCTTAATATTTCACCTTATCATTCTCACTCATTATACAAAATAAAATGATAAAATTTAATATTTTTTTAAAAGAATTTTCGTATTTTTATTATTTATTATCAAAATAACAATATACTATTCTTTTATATAAATGACAACGCGACGGTTTTTTTCCCAATTTTGTGGTGAATCATTTGGTACTACTGGCTTAGTATCTGCATATCCGACCGCAGCTAGCCTTTTATCGTCCACATTATACACTTCAATTAAGTGATGAATCATATTTGCCGCTCGTGCGGAAGATAATTCCCAGTTTGAAGGGAATTTGTCGTTATGAATCGGTCTACTGTCTGTATGTCCTTCTACAACAATTGGATTTGGTACTGATTGGAAAAATCCAACTAATTGACTTATTATCTCTTTCGCTTCCGGTTTAACATTTGCGTCACCTGTATCAAATATTAAATTATCTACTATAACGACGCTTACCCCTGTATCCTCACGATATACATTCACTTGACTAATACCGTTATTATCTACATATGCCTTTAATTTCTTATATAATTCATCCATTCTTTTTTTCGAGATCATTTTTTCATCATTTTTTTCATGCGAAATATCTGGTATTGTATTTTCCATTACTTTCGCATCTACTTGCTCCACGTCACTAAACTTTTCAAGCATCTTTGACAATTTTACTGCATCCTGCTTTGATGTAGCAACTAATAATACAAAGAAAGTTAATAATAACATCGTTAAATCTGTAAAAGTCGTCATCCAACGAGGCGATCCCTTTTGCGGTCGTTTCATCATAACCATACCACTCCTTGAAATATTAGGCTGCTCGTTTTACCTTTTTTATCTTTGTTTCGTATACATATGTATCGAGTTTCAACTTTAATTTAGAAGGAATTTGACCGCGATATAATTCTGAAATCGCTTCAATAACAAACTTCTTCTCTGTATATAAATCTTCAATACCACGATACACTTTTTCAGCAAGAGGGATTGCAATCATATTCGCAAGTACTGACCCATACAATGTCGTTAACATTGCAACTGCCATCCCTGTACCAATTTGCGATGTGTCTTGCAAGTTTTGAAGCATAATAATAAGACCGATTAAAGTCCCTATCATGCCCCAAGCTGGAGCGAAATCGCCAATTTTATCTAGTAATGCTGCCCCTTTTCTTAACTCATACACTTCCGTTTCAACATCTTTCATTAACACTTCTTTTAATTCATCTTCATCGTAACCACTTAACATTAATCGAATTCCTTTTTGAATAAAAGGATTGTCTACTTGCTCTCCATCAACTTCTAAAGAAAGCAAACCGTGTTTTTTAGACTTTTTTGAAAAATCGACAAACAAATCCGTTAACTGTTCTAAATCTTCTTCTTTTCTATGTAAAACAGTAAAAATACTTTTCGTATATTTTTTTATTTCTCCAAATCGATATGCCACAACAATTGTCGCAGTTGTTCCCCCTATGACAATTAAAATAGATGAAACATCTAAAAAGTTTTTAAAAGCTTTTACTCCGCCGCCGCCAATCATAATTGCCGCTATTACAATAGCAAAACCTACTATTATGCCCACTGGGCTAGAAATATCAAACTTCCTTTTTTTTCTTTCTGGTCTAGCAAACACTTGATTTTCGTCTCCCATATTCCGGCCCTTCCCTTTTCATTTTTATAAAACATTTTTTTATTTTAATAATGCGTTTTCACATATATTAAGTATTATACGCTCATCATCTATTTATCGCAATATACTCATAGAATTGACACATTTCATTTCCATATTAGAATTATAGTATGGAAATATGAGGAGGATCACGATGGAACATAACATTTTACAAGTCATTGCACTAGCAGAAAAACTAAAATATGAAATGCGACACAGCTGGCTTTCTAACGGACGTCAAGAAAGTGTTGCTGAACATACGTGGCGCATGTCTCTAATGGCCATTTTAGTTGAGCCTTATTTAGATCAAAAAGTAAACATTGAAAAATTACTTAAAATGGTCATTATTCACGACCTAGTCGAAGCTGAAGCTGGTGATATTCCTGCTTTTGATACGATGAATAGTCATGAATTACAATTACAAAAACAAAAAAATGAGCAAGAAGCCATTTTAAATATTAAACGAACATTAAAAGGTTCTCTCGGTCAGGAATTATATGATTTATGGATGGAGTTTGAAGCGAAAGAAACGTACGAAGCAAAAGTTGCCAACGCACTTGATAAGCTTGAGGTGAAAATTCAGCATAACGAAGCTGATATTGATACGTGGCTACCAATTGAGCATAAAATGACTTTCCAAGTAGCAAAGCATACAAACTTTGATTCTTTCCTATCTAAATTACAAAAGATTATCGAGCAAGACGGAGAAAAGAAATTATTAGATGCCGGCATTGACGTGGAAGCTTGCAAACAATAATGAAAAGACACTCAATATGAGTGTCTTATTTCATTATTGTTGATATAGCTTGCTTGTAAATAAGTTGTTGTTTTCCATCAACTAACATTAAAACGGTAAATTTGTCTATTGCAACAATTTCTCCTACTATTCTAACGCCACTCTTTAAAAAAATTGTAACAATACCTTTTTCTTCTTTTATTTGTTTATATAGCTCTTCTTGTAAATGTTCCAAATACTTTTCTCTCCTTTTCGCAAAATATCTTAATATAAAAAACTAAAAATTATTTATTTATGTACCTTATCTTTTACACTCATAAACTTATTAATAAGTATATCTAAATCTTTGCTAAATAACAAAACTTTATCATGTTCCAATCCGTGTCTAGCAACAAGTTGGATTAGCTCTTTCTTTTTGTTTTCTATTTTATTGTGTAATTTTCTCATCTCCATCTCTTTACTAAAACTCCCTTTTCCCATAATATTACTTGTAAAATTATAGTACAAATTCTCTCATAAAAAAATATAAAAATGGTTTTTTTTACAATTTTTATATTTTTTTATGAACAAATCGCAAAATATGTAACGATTCATTCACATATCCCTAGCTAAACATACAATCAAAATGGCCATACAGGCGTTTGTCTAATTATAAAAGAGACTGGCTCTTTTTCCATACAAAAAACATACTGTATACAGTAGTCCATGAATTATATAGATTAACTTACTCAAAAGGAGGAAAACATATGAGCTATGGTGGAAGTTGCGCTGGTTTCGGCGGTGGATTTGCTTTGCTTATCGTACTATTCATCCTTCTAATTATCATCGGATGTAGCTGTTGGGGTGGCGGCGGATACGGATACTAATATATCCTATCCTTAACAAATGAACGAAAAACTATACGAAAACAGCTCATATTTGAGCTGTTTTTTCATACTTTCGTATGAAATGATCTCCCTCCTTTTTGTGATCTCAACTCATAAAAAAACATTTACTATGAAATAAGAAACATTTTTACTAAGAGGGATTACAATGATTAAAGGTCTTTACGAAGCACATTTACCTGTCCGTAACCTAGAGATATCAATATCTTTTTATGAATCACTTGGACTGAAATTATATAAAAGAGGAGATGATATTGCTTTCTTTTGGATTAAAGAAAATGAAAGTTGGCTCGGCCTTTGGGAAGGCACAGAATACAAAGTTAATTATCACCCCTCTTTACGACACATCGCCTTTCAAGTAAGCTTACATGATTTAGAAAATGCGATTCATTGGCTAAATCAAAAAGGCATTTCAGCACGAAAAGATTTCGGAATGGAACCAATTGAACCGATTGTTTTTCCAGCATTAGCGCATGCCGCCGTATACTTTAACGATCCTGACGGAAATAGTTTAGAATTGATTGCTCAATTACCTGTTGGACTTCCTACAGCAGAGAAAGTGTACTTAAGCGAGTGGAAAAAACAAGTTCGAGCATTATCATTACATAAGGATTAATCTTTTTATGTCAGTTTCTTATTCTGCGCTTCTTAAAACAAATACTAACTTCAAAAAACTATTTTATGGGCAAACGTTAAGTGTACTCGGAGACTGGTTTCATACAATAGCTTTATTAACATTCGTCTATAGCATAACGGAATCTCCATTTATGATTGCACTCACCTTTATAAGTAAAAGTTTGCCCCAACTTCTTCTTAGCCCTTTCATAGGCGGAGTTGTAGATCGTTTTTCTAAAAAGAATATTATGATTTTTACCGATATTACACGGGGCATTCTAGTCCTTACATATTTATTCGCAAGCTATAAAATTGAGATTATTTTCATTGCTAATATATGTTTATCTATACTTTCTTGCTTATTTGAGCCGGCTAAACAAGCAACCTTAAAAAATGTCGTACACCAACATCATTTCGTAACCGCTAACTCTCTTTCTAGTACAATGAATGGTTTTATGTCTATTATGGGGGCTTCTTTAGGCGGGATACTTGTACAATCTTTACATATTGAATCCGCTTTTTTAGTAAATAGCCTTTCATACTTTATTTCAGCCTATTTTATTTATAATATGAGTGTCCCTACTCATGATACTTGTAACGAAAAGAAAGCATTTTTTACTGATATAAAAGATGGTTATACATACATATTACAAACAAAAATCATTTTAACGTTAATTCTTGTTGGCATTTCATGGGGCATGATTGGCGGCACTTATCAGCTACTTTTAACGATCTATGCCGAAAGAATTTTCCACACGAATATTGGAATTTTATATACAGTTCAAGGGGCTGGGCTTATGATTGGGAGCCTCCTCGTTAATCTTTATATGTCTCATAATAAAGAAAAAATGAAAAAAGCATTTGGTTGGGCCTATTTCCTACAGGGAATTTTCTTTCTCGGATTCATTTTATCCGATCAACTTATTATCGGTATCATTACATTATTCTGTATGCGCATAGCAGGAGGAATGATCGTTCCACTTGATACGACATTACTTCAAACTTACACGCACGAAAACATGCTTGGTAAAGTTTTCTCATTCCACTACTCTATTTATGGTTCGCTTATTCAGTTATCTATGTTTTTTACGGGATGGCTTTTAGAAATTCTTTCTCCGCAAGTTATTGGTACCTTGCTAGCTATATGCTGTATTTTTGTTAGTTTTATATGGCTGTTCTTGTATTATCGCGGGAAACTTAATGAAGAATCTACTATTACTTAATAGCATGTTTATGTACATGCTATTTTTATTTATGTCGAAATATAAAGGAAAAAGGCGATTTATTTCCCTTACGTTCTAATTTTTTAGAATGTACAATAAATTTAGATTATAAGAAAGGAGATGTCATAATGTTTGACGATAGACTTACTATTTCAGCTGAGCAGCAGAAACTTATTTCCAATGCAACCCGCATTCAAATTCTTCACCTTTTAAAAGACGAAGCACTCACTGCAAAGCAAGTAGCTACTAAACTAAATAAATCTGCTGGTAGCGTACATTATCACGTTCAAATTTTATATGATGGAGGGTTACTTGAATTAGTAGACACGAAAGAAAAACGAGGAATTATTGAAAAATATTATAAGGCAAAATCTGCTCATTTCTATATTGAAGAAAGCGGCACAGAAGGAACGAATACAGGTAGTCATATTGTATCTCATTTATTTTTAACTCCAGAGGAATTACAACAGCTTACTTGGGAAGTTTCACAAGTTTTATTACGCTGGGAAAACAAAACCGCTCGTCAATCAAACTCCGAAGAGGAATACGCTATTTCCTGCAGGATTAAAAAACAATGAAAGAAAGGTCCAGCTGCTCATGAAAAATAAATTATTATTATTGTCGGGAACAGGAATTTCTCGTTTAGGTGATTTTATGTATCTCATCGCCCTAAACGTAATGGTGTTAAATAGCACAAACTCCCCTGCTGCTGTAGCAGGATTATGGATTGTAGGTCCAATTGCGACCGTTTTTACAAAAATATGGTCTGGCAGTATGGTGGATCGATTAAACAAACGATCCATTATGCTCATCACAGATATAATTCGAGCAGCTCTCATTGGCTGTATTCCACTATTTGATTCTATTTGGGCCATTTATATTTTTATCTTTTTGACTCGTATTGCCACATCCTTTTTCGATCCAGCTTCATTTTCTTATAGAACAATGCTCATACGAGCTGAAGAACGCGCTCAATTCAACGCTTGGAATAACTTTTGTACAAGCGGGGCTTTTATTATCGGTCCAGCCCTTGCTGGAATACTTCTCACCACGTACTCAGCATCCTTTGTAATTTACTGCAACTCACTTTCCTTTCTACTTTCTACTATTCTCATTTATTTCTTACCAAACATTACACTACAAACAAAGCAAAACGAAGAAGTTGCAAATACTTTCGTACAAACATTACGAAGTGATTGGAAACAAGTTTTTTCATTCGCTCGAACTGAAACTTACATCATTCTCATATTCGTTTTATTTCAAGCTACTATGCTTGTTTCTATGGCACTCGATTCACAAGAAGTTGTATTCACAAAACAAGTACTGTTTTTATCCGACATGGAATATAGCATGCTTGTTAGTATAACTGGTGCTGCATATATTTTTGGTTCATTTCTTGTTTCTCTCTTTGCTAAACGATTACCGATTCAATATTGCATCGGATTCGGTACGATATTCACAGCAGTAGGTTATGTAATATTCGCCTTTTCAAATTCATTTATAGTTGCAGCAGGCGCTTTCATTTTACTGGGTATTGCTTCATCATTTGCTGGTACTGGCTTTATCACATTTTATCAAAATAACATCCCGGTTCATATGATAGGACGTATTGATAGCGTATTTGATTCCATAAAAAATTTCATCCAAATCTTTTTCATTTTAGCAATTGGCGCATCCGCACAATTTCTTTCCGTTCAAATTACTGTAATCATTAGCTCATTACTCATTCTTTTCCTTTCCTGTATATTGGCACTCCGAGTAATGACCCCTTCACGTGAAAAATATTTTAAAGCTACAGGATCGTCATTGGAATATTAAATGCAACATAAAAAGCGGCTATTTAGCCGCTTTTTTCCCGTATTAAAGGACAGTAAGCCCCCCACTGATTAAAGTTTCACTTTATGTTAAAATATGTATTGGATCTGATTATGTAGGAGGGCTATTTTGGAGATTATATTCATTTTCATATGTATTATATTAGTAGCTTCTATTTTACAAACAAGTACAGGTTTTGGCTTTTCTATTATGGCAACA
This sequence comes from Bacillus sp. CH140a_4T, assembly GCF_008923725.1. GTDB lineage: Bacteria > Bacillota > Bacilli > Bacillales > Bacillaceae_G > Bacillus_A. The sequence continues at coordinate 852,946 of NZ_WBPF01000016.1, read as the reverse complement.
CCTTTCTTACTCATGTTATTTCTACCACAAGAAGCTATACAAATAAATATCATTTTATCATTAATTATTTCCATATCGCTCATTTGGAAAATAAGAATGGACATTGATTTTATTCTACTGAAAAGATTAATTTTCGGAAGTATAATTGGTGTTCCTTTTGGTATCATCATTTTCACTTCTATTAACATCAACACATTTAAATTAGCAATTAGCATCCTGCTCTTACTTTTAACGTTGATACTAATATGCAACTTTAAGATTCAATCAACAAAATCTAGAGATTTCATAGTTGGCGGATTATCTGGTCTTTTAACGACAAGTATCGGTATGCCAGGACCACCCCTGTTACTTTACTTTACAGGAACTGATACGAAAAAAGAGAAATTGAGAGCAACTACATTAGCTTTTTATCTATTTATATATTTCATTAGTCTACTAACTCAAATACTCTTTACTGGCACAAACAAAATAATTTGGGAATCAAGTTTTTATGCTATTCCAATCGTATTTCTAGGTTTGTATATAGGTCAAATTATTTTCAAATGGCTTAATCAACGGATTTTCAAAATATTTACGTATATCCTTTTAAGTTGTACGGGTATGTATCTTCTTATTGAAAGTTTACATTTGTTATAAGTAAGTTTTTCAAGACAATAGATGCTTTAAATTGTACAAAAACTTATAGATTTAAACGATAAAAAGCGGCTATTATGCCGCTTTTTATATTCACTTATACTAACGTTTCATCACAAAGCTCTGTTACATTTTTAAAGTACTGCAAGTTCTCATTCGCTTCAGCTTCATTAAATAAATTGAGCTGCTTCATTATTTCAGCAGCAAATTCAACGTACGCAGACCCTACCGCTGTTATTATTTTTCCATCAACGGTTACATCTTTATTTTGTTTATATTCCCATTCATGTAAATGCGCTAATTGTTTTTCACCTGGTGTTAATGATGTTGAAAATTTCTTCTTATTAAGTACTCCTGCCGCATGTAGTAAAGATGTCCCTGCACAAATACCTGCTATCCATTTATTTTGCTTATGTAATTCGTTCACGATAGATAACAACTTTTCATTTTCTAAATGCTCAAAAATATGTCCTCCTGGTACGATAAGCACTTCATAGTCTGCTACTTCAATATGCTCGATAGCGACATGTGGTTGACACAAAAACCCACCTTCTCCTGTAACGGTTTTTCCGTCTACAGTTGCTGTTATTATTTCAAATTCCTTACTTATCAAAAATAAACTCGCTATATTCACTTCAAATTCTGCAAATCCATCAAATAAAAAGATTAAAGCTTTTTTCATATTATCTCCTCCCCCTATACTTATTCGAAGATAATCCTATTTCTCCTCCAAAAAGGCAGACCTACATGCAGGTCTGCCTTTTTACTCACTTCTTATTAAATCCTTTTTCACTTAAAAATTCTTTCATATGCATTCTTTTTTCTTTAGACATAAACGAACTCATTGATTCCGTCCATGTTACGTTTTTCTTATTTGATGATCTTGCTTTGTAATACGAGCTCATCGTCTCATCGTATTCGTTTAATAATTCATCATATTTCTTTCCATCATACCCATTTTCATGAAGGATTGCAGCTACTGGTAAACGTGGTTTCACTCCATGATCTTCATCTGGAACACCAACTGTCATTCCGAATACAGGGTATACTTTATCTGGTAAACGAAGCAATTCACTTACTTCCCTCGGATTATTACGAATACCACCAATATAACAAATACCGTATCCTAACGATTCTGCTGCTAGTGCTAAGTTTTGCGCGAAAAGTGAAGCATCTACCGTCGCAACGATAAAGTCTTCTACTCCTTCATGCTTTATCTCTGTACCATGCTGTTCACATGCCATTTCAAGTCGTTTTAAATCTGCACAACAAACAAAGAATGCTGCGCAATCCTTCACGTGACGATTTCCGGATAACTCTGCTAATTTAGCCTTTAGATCTTGATCGGTTACATATATAACAGAATACGCCTGTACAAAATGCGAGGAAGCGGCATGCTGCGCAGCTTGCACCATTCTTTCTACTACACCTTTCGGAATTGATACTTCTTTATATTTACGAACTGAAACGTGTTGCTCCATTTTATGTATAATCTCATTCATGAAAAACACTCCTTTTTTCTCTTCATAATGAAAAATTAACATATCTTTTTCAATATTCACAACTTATAAGCACAAAAAGAGCAATTCTTTTTGAATTGCTCTTTTTAAAACGTCTATCAATACGGTAAATGAAATTATATCGACGATTCCTTGCACAACATCAACCATTCTTCGAATATCTCGACTTACCGACAAATACCGACAAACTTACATCGAATTATTCCTTATTTTACGCTGTTTTCAAAACTGTAATACCTTTTACGATATTCCAAATGAAGTAATAAATCCCTACAAGAATGAACACCGCATATGTGATCATCATGCCAATTCCAGCACCATCGGATTGATTGAAGCTTACACCATATATGCCGGATACTGCCAATCCACCAAATAAAATCGCATACGGGAAAATATGTGACCAAAATGCTTTTTTCGCGTGGTATTTCACTTCATCCTCCGCAACGAAGTACACGATAATTGGCAGTAAAAATGGTGCAAAAAAGATACTAAAGTAACATAGTGAAGATAATATATTATTTCCTTTCATCCGATTCACCTCTAAATAGTTTTTGTTATCTTCATTATGTCAGGAATCCATTCTAGAAACTATCGCTTTACCTTTCATAAACATGACATCTTTGTAAGATTCTCATCAAAAATAATCCCGCCTAGATTTCCAGGCGGGATTATTTTTCTCTATATTCGGTTCATAAACCAATATTGCGTAATGGCTAAATACTCTCGTATATTCGATGGAATGACAATTCGCTTCGGTGTTTCGGCCGGAAGACCTTCTAATTGTAACCCTTGTTTTGCTGCTATTTTTTTCGCTCTAAACATATGGAAATCGTTTGTTACGATCATTCCTTTTTTCATATTGTCTGGAATTAACGGTTTTGAGAATGTAATATTCTCATCTGTACTTGTTGACTTATCTTCCATAATAATGCGGTCTTCTGCAATTTTTAATTTCATTAATCCATTTTTCATTGCTAATGCTTCTGAAATATCTTCGCCTTTTCCTTTCCCTCCAGACACAATCGCAATTGTTTTTTCATGTGATTGTAAATACTCAGCTGCTTTATCAATACGATATTGCAATGAGTACGACGGTTTCGTTCCGTTTACTTTCGAGCCTAATACAATTATATAATCCGCATCGTAGGTAGCATTCATTTGCCCATGCTTATAAATGTTATATTGTAAAAATCCCGCATAAACGGCACAAACCATTATAATTCCTATTATATACTTAATTATTTTCTTCTTTCTCATATCCATATACCCCTATGTTCTTTTCTTCTTTCATGATAATATCCATTTATTTGTTTGTATACAGACAAATTCCAATTCACCCTAATTTATCCTTCGGAAAGTAATATTTATATTTTCTTTCGGGAACAGTAAGTACAACTTTGCACGAAGGAGTGTCTCTATTGCTTCTCTTTTTATGTAACGTATCGTTCTTTTTTATCTTATTTTTACTATCACTTAAGATGCTCGGTAAATCTGCTTTAGCACAACTAACTCCTCATGATTTTGGTGCTATTATCTTTTTATCTTATTTAGCTTTTCAGGCCATACCAGTCTCTGGTGCTTTGCAAGCTTTTCTCGGTATGGTCGTTATTACATGTTTGCATTTACTTCTTACAAAATTAAGTTTACTAAACAAACTAAATCGGTTTATTCTTGGGCACCCTATCATTTTAATTAAACATGGTGATATTATTTTTGAGAACTTACAAAAAAGTAGATATCCAATTGCTGAACTACTGTCTAACCTTCGCGTCGCAGGATACCCAAGTGTTCATGAAATTGAATATGCTATTTTAGAAGCAAACGGAGCCATTAGTATTTTACCAAAGCGTGAGCTTGTACCATTAACTCCAAAAGATTTGAACATAGATGTTACGTATGCCGGATTACCCATTGCCCTTATCGTTGATTCGCAAATTCAATACGATAACTTAAAGTTAATTCATAAGGACGAAAAATGGTTATATAAAGAATTAAAAGAAAAAGGCATCACTAATATTAAAAGCGTTGCTTTCGCATCTGTTCAAGAAACAGATGGATCTTTTGCGATTAGTTTAAAAGAATAAAAAAATCCCCTCACTTGCTCAAGGGGATTTTCTTCATTATATCGCTTCTTTCTCTCCCGCCATATTTAATGGAACAGGATGTTTCATACGATTCATCGTAAATACGATAATCGCTGTCAATACTTCAGCTACTGGCATAACGAGCCAAATTCCATTTATCCCAAATAATTTTGGCATAATCCATAATAATGGAATAATAAATAGTAACCCTCGGCTCATTATAATCAGCACTGATTTTGTCGTTTGTCGCACTGATTGGAAATACTCTCCATACACAATGTTATAGCCTAAAAATACATATTGGATAAAGAACAAGCTAATACCCGTTAACGTTAACTCCAACAGCTCTGGAGATTGGACATCAAATAGACCAATAATATATTTCCCGAAGAATAATCCGACAATTATTGCAATACCACCGAGTACTATCGCAATTTTTACAGCGAACTTTAATCCTTCACGCAATCTCTCTGATAAATTTGCACCGTAATGGAAACTAGCGATTGGTTGTAATGCTGCTCCAACACCAAAGAATAATAGTAATGTCATAGCGTGAATACTATTCACCATCGCATAAGAAGCGACTCCTACTTCTCCTGCATATTGAACGAATGCAATATTAAAACCAATTGTAACAATCGCTACTGTACTTTCTGCTGTAAAGCTCGGGAAACCTATGATCATAATTTGTTTAACTGTATCCCATTCAAAATGGAATTTCGTCCACTTTAAAATACTACTTTTTCTAAAGAAGTGCGTTAATAATACAAGGAAACCAATTGCTGCTGAAAGAATAGTCGCTGAAGCAGCACCCGTTACGCCCCATCCAAAGATGAAAATAAAGATATAGTCAAACACTATATTTAATACAGCCGTTACAACTAGACCTGCCATTGCTAAATTAGGATTTCCGTCATTTCGTATAAATGTACTTAAAATATTTTCTAAAACGTATATCATTCCAAACATTAATAACACATGTAAATAGTCTAACGCATACGGTAAAATCACTTCATTTGCACCGAATAGATAAGCTAAATCCTCTATTCTCCATAAGCAAATTGCTGCTAAAACACCTACTATAATTACTGCTACTGTCATGGATTGAGTAAAAATAGACCTTGCTCTTTCTATTTTATTTTCACCTAATGCAATGGAATATAATGTTGCCCCTCCCATTCCAATCCATAATGAAATTGAGAAGAAAATTGAAAACGCTGGAATAGCCACGTTTACTCCTGCTAATCCGTTTGCTCCAACTCCTCTACTAATCATAACCGCATCAATTACAATATTAACTGACATTAACACCATTCCTAGAACGGCTGGTATTAAATAAGAAATAAATAAGCTTTTTATTGGTTTTTCTCTTAACTTTTCTGTTGCTTCCATACTCTAATATGCTCCTTTTTTTCAACTCTCTTTTCTTAGTTTAAACCTTCAAGTAACTTGAAGGTCAATAGAGAATTTTAAAAATAGGTAACTGAATTATCGTGTTTAATATCAATTTGTAATGATACGAGGTCTATAACTGATTGCTTTATTTTTTCATGATAGGAATTTGAATTTCAGTTACTTGCTCCTCTGGATTTTCTGTTACAGACCAATCAATTAATGCAATCTCAATCGCATCTCCACTTACTTCGTATCCTTCTTGATCAATATATTTCATTAATTTCTTATATGTTTCATCCGTTTCTTCATATGGGCCGTGATGATATACACAGGCAAACATACCTTCTTTAATTTCATCTGAGCTATGTACTTGAAAAGGCATGTAATCTAAAAGAATGAAAACACTGCTATATGCTTGAAACTCATTTTGCATTAATGCTTTTTTTGAAATTGTCACACCTATATCTCCTGAAAATATACTATCATCAATTTGCTTCATATTTTTTTGAAGCGAATGTATATAATAATCAAACATATCATCTGTTGCATTAGGCGCCACTGCAATCGCTGTTATTTTTCTTTTCGGTATCTTTTTCATAACAATTCGATTTGTTTTCGCTTTCGTCGCCTTCTTTATTAAATGAATTCTATGTTCCATTTTTGCCAAAGTATACTCAACTTCTCTTTGTTTTTTCAACATCATTTCTTGCTGCTTTTCAAGTAAATCGAGTGCATATGCTGGATTTCTTTCATCAATATATTTCTTAATTTCCTTTAATGGAATATTTAATTGGCGTAAAAATTTAATCGTATCTAATAGTGAAAATTGATCGATTGTGTAATAACGATAATTCGTTTGCGGATCTACAGTAGACGGATGAAAGATACCTTTTTCATCATAATAACGTAATGTAGATTCTGCTATATTATGCATTTTTGCCATTTCTCCAATTGTAAAGCGTTTATTTAATAACATATGTCCTTCTCCAATTCATAAAAAATGTAGCCTTATTTCTTCTTATTATATAGTGATTCCCTCCATACCTAAATCGAATCCTATCATGAAAATCTGCTATTTTTTCATTGATTTTTCATACATTTTATTATATATTAATTACAGGTTCAAATTACGAGTTCAAAAGAACTTGTAATCAGACCCTTTGTTTAATGGGTTTTACATATTTTCATTAGGCAAATTCCGAGAAATCGTATGATAAAAATAAAAATGATGAGGAGAGGATCCGATGGATTTCGAATTTTTCTTTCAAATTGCACTTATTTTATTAAGTACAAAGCTTGCTGGTGATCTTAGTGTTAGACTAGGTCAACCTTCTGTACTAGGTAAATTAATTGTCGGTATCGTTATCGGTCCAGCTATATTAGGTTGGATTGAAAATTCAGAGCTTCTAACACAATTAAGTAATGTCGGTGTTATTCTTTTAATGTTTATGGCTGGTCTTGAAACAGACTTAGAGGAATTAAACGCAAATCGTAATTCTTCTTTAGCAGTTGCACTGGGAGGTATCGTTCTACCATTCGTAGGTGGTTACGTTTCTGGTCTTGTTATGGGGATGGAACAAGGAAATGCTGTATTTTTAGGATTACTTCTATGTGCGACAAGTGTTAGTATTTCCGTACAAACACTTCGTGATTTAGGAAAGATGAAAACACGTGAAAGTACAACTATGCTGGGCGCGGCTGTATTTGATGACATTCTTGTTGTTATTTTATTAGCATTTGCAATGAGCTTCTTAGGTACAGACGATGTTAACTTAACAATGGTTATCTTGAAGAAAGTTGTATTCTTCGCTTCTATTATTTTAATCGGATGGAAAGGTGTTCCTGCAATCATGCGCTGGTTATCACCACTGCGCGTATCTGAGTCTATCGTGAGCGCGGCTCTTATCATCTGTTTCTCATTCGCATATTTCGGTGAATTATTAGGAATTGCGGGTATTATCGGTGCTTTCGCAGCTGGTATCGCTATTTCTCAAACGAACTACAAACATGAAGTAGAAAAGAAAGTAGAACCAATCGCTTACGCTATGTTCGTTCCAGTATTCTTCGTAAGTATCGGTATGAATATTACATTTGACGGTATTGGCAATCAAATTTGGTTCATCTTAGCATTAACAGTAATCGCTGTATTAACGAAACTAATTGGTTGTGGCTTAGGTGCACGAATGACTGGATTTGACGCTAAGTCTTCTGCAATTATCGGTTCTGGAATGGTTTCTCGTGGTGAAGTTGCACTTATCATCGCAGGAACAGGACTTTCTTCAGGTCTACTAGCACAAGATTACTTTACAGCTATCGTTATTGTCGTTATTTTAACTACAATGATTACACCACCAATGTTAAAATACACTTTTGGTGCAAAAGATAAAGCAATGAAAGCAAGTAAATAAGCTTTCTACAATAAAAAGAGATTACTATCTTATAAGATAGTAATCTCTTTTTTCATTTTATCTTTAAACAATTCCGTTCGTTTTTAACCAATTTTCAAAAATAATTCGTGCTTCTTCATCATCCATATCATTACTAAATGAATACACCATAATGCCGTAATCATCTACATATTCACCTAGCTTCATTTTCTCCACTTTCTTATAAAAATCGCCTGCTTCATAATGCGGAATATAAGCATCCCAAACTGGTTCATTTATTCTTTTGTACGCCGTCACTTCTAAATCATATCCATCTTCATAATATCCGATGTGATAATGTTGACTAGGATCATATTTCTTCATAATAAATTCCCCCCCCTTTGAAAATTTATCATATTTCACATAATAAACAAAAGCGAGCTGTATATTACAGCTCGCTCGATTCATTAAATACGTTCCATCGCTGTCTTCAACGTCCCAACAACAAAGGCAATTTCTTCACTTGAAATAACAAGTGGTGGCGCTAATGTTATGACGTTATTATATCCTGCTGTTGTCATACCGTTTCGTCCTATAATTAAGCCTTTTTCTTTACAAGCATTTACAACACTTGCAATTTTGTCGTTATCAATTGGCTCTTTTGTCTCTTTATCATTTACTAGTTCAATTCCAACTAGTAGACCTTTTCCTCTAATATTCCCAACAAGTGGATGTTCTCCAATTTCTTCTTTTAATTGCTCTAATAAAAGCGAACCCATTTGTGCAGATCGCTCAATTAAATTTTCATTTTCCATAATCTCTAAGTTTTTAAGTGCTAATGCACAAGCTGCAGGATTTCCACCAAATGTATTAATATGACGGAAGAATTCATATTCTCCCTTCCCTTTAAATGCTTCATATATTTCTTTTTTCACAGCTGTCGCTGATAACGGTAAATATGCACTCGTAATCCCTTTTGCCATCGTAATAATATCAGGCTTTACATCATAATTCATAAATCCAAATGCTTTTCCTGTACGTCCGAAACCGCAAATCACTTCATCACTAATGAGCAAGGCACCGTGTTTTTGACATGTCTCATGAACAGCTTTCATATAGTCTTGTGGCGGCATTAATATGCCTCCGCCCGTAATAATTGGTTCCATAATAAAAGCTGCAATCGTTTCACTTAATTCCCATGTCATAACACGATCTACTTCTTTTACACATTCTACATCATAAATGTTCTCTGCTTCTATTCCAGGCATACGATAACAATCTGGCGGCGTTACATGTAAAAATCCTGAAGCAAATGGCTCATATTGATATCTACGCTGCGCTTGTCCCGTCGCTGCCATCGTAGCCATTGTGTTTCCATGATACCCGCGGTAACGTGACATAAATTTATAACGATGCGGTTCACCTTTTTGAGCGTAGTATTGCCTTGCTATTTTAAAAGCTGTTTCGTTCGCTTCCGAACCACTATTAGAGAAGAAAATAACATACTCTCCTCCAAGCCACTCATTTAATTTTTCAGCAAGCTTTATAGCCGGTTCATGCGATTGTGACATCGGAAAATATGATAATGTTTGTAATTGCTTATAAGCCGCCTCTGCAAGCTCTTTTCTTCCATATCCACTATTCACACACCAAAGACCGCTCATACCATCTAAATATCGTTTTCCTTGTATATCTTCAACCCAGCACCCTTCTGCTTTTGCCCCTACCATTGTACTATTTGGACTAAAGGGACGCATTCCGTGCCAAACATATTGCTCATCTTTTGCTAATAATTCATCAGTCTGTTTCGTTTTCATCATTTCTTCCACCTTCCATAACAACTTATTTTTCACAAAAGCTGCGCTGGTGCCATGATGATTTAATTTTCTCCCTACTTATTTTCATTCCACAAAATTAAGACAAAATCCTACTAACACTACAGTAATATTTACAAGAAAAAAAGAGCTTTTCTTATATATCGAAAAGCCCCTCTCTTTTTAATGGGAAGATGCATCACTAATACCATGACCAGTATTAGATTTCACAAGAATCTCATCAAATTTCGCTGCATCTTCTTTCTTACTAGATAACACAGTTCCTAAATATGCAGCAAGGAATCCAAGCGGAATGGAAATAATTCCAGGTGTCGTATATGGGAAAATCGCTTCCCCAACAAATATAGCTTTTCCAGCTACAGGGTTCCAAACATTTGGACTTAACGCTACGAGAACAATTGCTGATACAAGACCAACAATCATACCAGAGATAGCACCTGTTGTATTGAAACGCTTCCAATATATTGTGAATAATATAACTGGTAGATTTGCACTCGCTGCAACTGCAAATGCTAATGAAACTAAAAATGCTACATTCAATGTTTGAGCAAATAACGCTAGTATAATGGATAATACCGCTACTCCAATAGACGCATAGCGAGCCATTGACACTTGCTCTTTTTCCGTTGATTTCCCTTTGCGAATGATTTCATTATAGAAATCATGTGCGAATGCTGATGCGGCTGTTAATACAAGTCCCGCCACTACAGCTAAAATCGTTGCAAAGGCAATTGCTGATACGAAAGCAAATAAGAAATCTCCACCTAATGCTTTCGCTAATAAAGGTGCTGCCATATTACCAGCAGGATTTGCTTTAATAATTGCCTCATTCCCTACAAATGCCGCTGCCCCAAATCCTAAGAAAATTGTCATAATATAAAATGCGCCAATTAACCACGTAGCGTATACAACAGATTGACGTGCTGTTTTTGCATCACGTACTGTAAAAAAGCGAACAAGAATATGTGGTAATCCAGCAGTACCAAGGACTAGTCCTAAATTTAAAGAAAGTGTATCAAGACCATCTTTATACTTTACTCCTGGGTTTAAAAATGAATCTTTTAATGGCGTAGCTGTTTTCATTTGCGCGAACATTTCAGTCACACTAAAATTAAATTTTGAGAAAACGATAACAGAAATAATAAATGTACCAGCCATAAGTAATACAGCCTTGACAATTTGTACCCAGCTCGTCGCAGTCATTCCGCCAAAAATAACGTACACTGTCATTAATGTACCAACGATTAAAACGGATGTCGTATATTCGATCCCTAATAATAATTTAATAAGTGCACCAGCCCCAACTAATTGTGCAATCATATAAAAAATTGAAATCGTCATCGTATTAAGCGCTGCAACGCCGCGAACTTTTTTCGCATCAAAACGCGCCGCAATCATATCTGCTAACGTGTACTTCCCTAAATTTCGAAGTGGCTCTGCAACTAAGTATAATACAACTAAGTAAGCAACTAAGAAACCGATACTATAAAAGAACCCATCAAAACCAGTTAATGCAATAGCTCCAGCTATACCAAGAAAAGACGCAGCAGACATATAATCTCCTGCAATAGCCAGACCATTTTGCCAACCAGTTAATCCTCCTCCAGCTGTATAAAACTCACTCGCATTTTTCGTTTTTTTCGATGCAAAATAAGTTATGACTAATGTACCAAGAACGATGATTAAAAATAGTGCAAATGCGGTTACATTCAAAGTTAGCCCCTCCCTTTTTGCATATCTTGCAGAATGTTTTGCGAGATTTTATCAAAGGATTCTGCTTTTTTGCTATAAATCATACATAATGACCACGTCATGATAAATTGTGCAAATGCAAACACCCATGCCCACGTAACATCCCCAAATGCTGGTGTATTGAGCACCTTTGAATACGATGTTAAAATAGGTAGTGCAATAAAAAAGCTTAAAAAGAAAATACTCATCGGAACGATAAACCTCTTTTTCGTATTTAATAGCAATTGAAATTCTTCTGACTGAACAACCTCTGTATAATTCACTTCATTTTGTAGCTTACGTGCTGACGTATCATCTCTTTTCATTCCCATTCCCCTCTCTTACTAGAAATACAATTCCCCCTTGCATAGCTAAAGACTAAATTTTATAAATATTCAGAAACTTATTTTCATTTTAGACAATCCATACATTCCTGCAAAGATTTTTCGATAGACATTTTTCGGCATTTTCCCCTAAGTTTTTAATATACTTTTTCACCATAAAAATTACGCACTTCAATTCCGTACCAGCCAAGCTTTCATACTCGTTATAACAAAATAAAAAAGTAGTGCTTATCGCACTACTTCTGTCTTTTTCTCTTTTTCTAAATTACGAGCTGTTTCGCTTAATTCAACGTCTTTTCCATCTTTAAGCGTTCCAAATATGAAATCGAATACTGGATTTGAAACACCAAACCAAAACTTTTCATTTTTATAATGGTGTAATATGTGCTGTTTTTTGAGCCATCTTCCAAACTTAGTGACGGGACGAATTGGCTTATGTGCAATATAATGTTTCCATTCATAAACGAGAAGCATAATAATCATTCCGATTCCAAATGAAAGTGTAATAGTAACACTTTTTGCTATAGCGTATGATATAAGTAAATATATAGTAAAGCTTGGTATGCTAAACCATACTGGCAAAAATAAAAGTTTTAAATCATCTGGATACACGTGATGATCATAATGTAATCTTCTTAACATTTTTAATAAAAATACGTTTTTAGGCGGTTTTAAGTGAAATAAAAACCGATGTGTCATATATTCGTTAAGCGTATAAAAAACAATTCCAAACAAACACGCCAACACACCGATCCATGTGAAAAATTGCATTTTTAAAATAATGATGAAAATAAATAAAATACTATACATAATAACGATATCATGTTGTAAAAAGAACTCTTTCCCCACTCTCTTCATCTTCCTTCCCCCTTTTCCAAAAAAACAGCCGCAACATATCGTTACGACTATTTCTTTTATTTTTTATCTTATTCTATTCACTTTACAAATTTGCCTGCTGCTCTATTGTCGAGAAAAAATTGTTCGATCCAAATATATTTTGCTTCGGAATAATATGTTCCACCGCAAACACTGTTACTTCTCCTCTTTGTACCTCTCCAATTATAAGCCCAAATACTTCATGATTTACCGCAAACGTTGGTTGCTTTGTTTGTAGTAATCTTGCTGCATTATGAAATACCGCTTCATATAGTGGATTCCTATCAGTGATGTCTTTTCGGATTTTTGGTGCTAACGTAATAATAATTTCTTTTCCGTCAATAGTGGTTCGATACATAAAAATCTCCCCTTCAATCTTATGTGAACAACTGTAAAGCTTTGTATGCAAAATGGATAGAATATCCTACTAAAATAATACCTGCTCCGGCTGTTATATAGCCAAGTGCTTTTTGCTTTAATAAAGTTCTGCCAAAATGGACAGAAAAAGCGATATTTAAATTCCATAAAATAATGCCAACGATAATACAAAGGCTGTACAAAAAGGCTTCTTGTTTCGTTACCTTCGTAAGCAATGAGCTAAGTGTACTTCCGTATATACCAAACCAAAAAACGAGATTTAATGGATTGGATATCGCAATTAAAAAGCCTGCCATAAACGATTGTTTCAGGCCACCTACCTCTTCTTTTTTATATTCCATATTCGAGTGGGAAATTCCTTGTTTTACACTTTGAAATCCTAAATAAAATAATAAGAAAAACCCTGTGCAATACATAAAAGCTTGTACATATGTATACATAAACACAGAAGATAAACCGAAGTAAATGAGAAGCATAAATAAAATATCCGCAGTCATTCCACCAATTCCAACAACCCACGCATGCCAAAAACCTCGTTCAATTCCTCGTTTTAACATTTCAATATTAATCGGACCTACTGGTGCAGCTAATGAAATACCTAATACAATTTGTTGTATAATCGCTCCAAACATCGCTCTATCCTTTCTACTACCTTTACTATTAAGTAATGATGTAATGATGAAAAATAGACTAGCTTTCATCAAAATATTTACTACTAAAATACCCTTTTTTATCCAAAATATGCAAAAGAGCCATCTAGATGATGGCTCTTACTTTTCTAACTTATGAAGAAAAGGACATTTTCCTTTTAGCGGCTCTACATCGTCTCCTATGAAATATTGTTTCCATTCGCGATGATCCGGATCACCATAATGACTAATATTAGGATGCTTCGGCAGCTGATCCCACTTTTCAACCCGCTCGCGGACCGTTTGTCTTGAATATGCTCCTTTAGGGCGATCCCCTTCTAATCCATCAAAAATGGTTCGTGGTTGAAACCCAATAACGAGAGAATTTCCTAAATGCCTAGTTTTTCGTTGTTTATACGCTGGCGCATTTCCAAATGCAAATATCGGTTCCCCACCAAATGAAAATTCCCATAAGTAATGGTCTGGGTCTTCAGGAATTTGCTTCGGCCATGTTTGATCATCGTTTTCATGTAAATATTGTAGTACTTTCCAAAAGTAATCACGATAATATTCTAGTGATTTTTCTTCACATTCCGGTTCTACAAAAAGAAAAAATCCCCTTCTTACAATTGGGCGCTCTTTCATTAATTCTAAAAAAGATAACATTGTATGCGGCAAATGACTCCAATCATTATGAGAGAGGAAGGAATAACGAAGTTCATTCTTTTTCAAAGCTGTTAAGCCGAAATAACACGGGAAAGTTGGTTCTAGCACGACACTCGAAAAATTGTGAAATTCCTTTGTAACCCAATTTGGTATGTCTGTTCTCGTTTTCATTCCTTCATTATCTAATAAATAAGACTCGTTCATTCTTTCTTTCACCTCATTATGTATAGCATTCAATTAAGAATATTACATACTCGGCCTGTCCTATACCTATTTAAAAATCCGGCTGAAAAATTATTTAAAAATACAAAAAAATAAAATCGCTTACTTGACTAAATTCTACCAATTCGTGTATATTTAAATTAATCATTTAGCAGAATATTCAAGATTATAGCATTTTTAGTTTATATTATCTTTTCAAATGAATTTCACTAAATGAAAAAAGCAAATGTTTTTAGGAGGAATTGTAACATGCAAGGAAAAGTAAAATGGTTTAACAACGAAAAAGGTTTTGGATTTATCGAAATGGAAGGCGCTGACGATGTATTCGTACATTTCTCTGCTATTCAAGGCGACGGCTACAAAGCTTTAGAAGAAGGTCAAGAAGTATCTTTCGATATCACTGAAGGAAACCGCGGACCTCAAGCTGCTAACGTAGTAAAACTTTAATCCAACATATGACAGGAGGTTACCTAACTTGGTAACCTCCTTTGTTATTCCTTTGTATATTTCCGTTTTCCAGAGCAAAAACTATGTGAAATGCGCAATATACAAAGGAGGAATTAGCAATGGGATCAGAAGTAAATGATTTTGAAGAAGTAAAATTCCGTGTAGAAACAGCACAAAAAATGGTAGGATCAGCGACAATTTCAATGGATCCAGATACATTAGAGCATGCTACTACTGCTGTAGAAGCCGCTCGCTCTCAGCTTGAAATTATGAAATCTGTTGCGACAGATTTAGATGAGCCATTTCTAATGAATGAGGAAAAAAAATTAAGTAAATGTGAGCATCAATTAAATGAAGCAAGACACTAAAAAACATCCAGAGAATTTTCTCTGGATGTTTTTTCATGACAACTGTTCTCCATACTTTTTCAATGTTTCTCCAACTGTACATTGCCGTATACAAAAAGAATGAGCATAATACTTACTATTTGTCTTTCGATTATGTTCTCGCAAAAAACACCCTTCACAATACGTTTCTAATAAGTCATTTACCTCTGTAATGAGTTGCTTTTTATCCACCTTTGCACCTCTCTATTCGGTTATTTCTTTATGACTATCAATAACTGTTCCTTCTAATGCTTGCGTAGCTAATTGGTGTGCTTCTTTGTTTTGTTTTCTAGATATCGGCTCACATACAAGTTTTAATTTCATTTGCTTCGCCTTTTGTTCAATTTGATCTAAATAATGATTTAAATGCTCATCATAACAAGGCCATTCTCCAGCCAATTGCTGCAGAACAACTTGCGAATCACCTCGAAGTGTAACTGCTTCATACTTAATCCCTAATTCCTCGAGTATATTCATGCTGTATAATAATGATGCATATTCCGCTTCATTATTATCATATATGCCTTCTATGTATGCATTACGGCGAATTCGGTATTTTGTATTTCCTTTTTTATAGTATACACATATACCTACTCCAGCTTCTTTCGTCTGTACATCATAACCGCCATCAAAATAAACGAGTATTTCTTGGGGCTCTTCCTCCACTTGTTTACTCAGCTTTTTCATTTCCTTTAATGACCATTCTGCATCCATTTCATCATAAAATGATAGTTCCTTCACTCTTCCTGTTTTCTCGAAATCCTCTGCAAATTGCAGTACATCTTCTATGTGCATATAATCTGTCGTTAATTCCGTCTGCAAACTGCTCTTTGTTTTATACAACCAATGAATTTTATATTTCATACTAGATTCCCCTTATATAAGACTTCTTATATGTAGCCAGCTAATGAAAGCCTCACTTTATTTTATTATATTGTATCAAGAGTCACAGCATTATATTCAATGTGATTACATACAAAAAGAGCTATCCCTTTAGGAATAGCTCTTTCATCTATTGCATAAATCTTTCAAATTGTACTCGCTTATTAATCCAGTACATGACAGGCATACCGATCGCCATGACAACAAATTCACCGACTGCACATGTTAACCAAGTCAACATAAATGGTAAATCAAATGCAAGATGCAGTTCAATTGCAATCATAAACATTGTAATTGTAAAAATAACTGTATTAAAAATCATACGAGCCCAAACACCTTTAATAAATCGCATAGAAATAATCGTTGCAACTAATGCAAGAATAGATTGCCCTACTCCAAATACTAAGTCGTAAGCGATCATAGGTGAGAAAAAGAGATTTGTTAAAAATACACCTAATACAATTCCGTAAATTGCTTTCTTATTAAATACTATAAGATGATTAAACATCTCTGAAATACGAAACTGTACATTCGTAAAGCCAAATGGCTGAATAAGCATAGAAACAGCAATATATAATGCCGCTAAAATACCATTACCGACTAATGTTCTAATATTCATGACAAAATCTCCTTAGTTTTTTTACGTGGGATGGTTTCGAACCACGTTATTCGTTTTTTAAGCAACAAGATTATATTCTACGCAATACACACTCTTTCGTCAATAGATTCCTATCATTAACTACCTTTTTTCTTTTAGACAACGTATAATAAAACATATGAAAGATTTAGGAGGTTTCACTTCATGACAGCAACAATTCAAAATGAAAAAGTGATCGTTTCCATTTCTGACAAAGGTGCAGAATTACAAAGCGTTCGCTTAAAAGAAGATAATACCGAGTACTTATGGCAAGGCGATTCTACTTATTGGGGGCGCCGCGCACCAATTTTATTCCCAATTGTCGGCCGATTAGTAGATAATACATACTACGTAGATGGTAAACCATATTCTTTAACACAACACGGCTTTGCTCGTGACCTTACATTCTCTGTGAAAGAACAAAGTGAAACGAAAATCACTTATATTGTTACTAGTAATGAAGAAACATTAAAAAAATACCCATACGAATTCGAATTACTTGTTTCTTATGAGCTAGACGGACAAATCGTTCATGTAACATATGAAGTAAATAATCCTGCTTCAAAAGAGATGTTCTTCTCAATCGGAGCACATCCTGGTTTCAACTTCCCGTTATTAGAGGGCGAATCATTTACAGATTATCATTTATCATTTAATGGTTCTGAACGCTTAGAAACAAGCGTATTAGAAGGACCTTACCTTTCAAGCAAAAAGCAATTAATCGCTGAAAATACGAATGAATTACCACTTACATACGATTTATTTAAAAATGATGCACTTATTTTTGAAAATATGAATACGTATGAAATCTCTATTCGCTCTCATAAACATAATAAATTTGTAAAAGTAGAATTTGACGGATTCCCATTTGTCGGCGTATGGACAACAGGTGAGAATGCACCTTTCTTATGTATTGAACCTTGGTACGGAATTGCCGATGAAGTAACTCCAGCAAAAGATTTAAAGGAAAAAAAAGGAATTCAATCTTTACAAGTGAATGAAACATTTACATGTCGTTATAGCATTACAATCGGCTAATTACTCTATCCCCTACTTCAAAGAAACATATAAGTAGGGGATCATCTTATAATTTGGAGGTTTCTCATTTTGATTGAAGTATATATTGATGGTGCATCAAAAGGAAATCCAGGTCCTTCTGGTGCAGGGGTGTTTATTAAAGGGGTTCAACCAGCTGTACAATTATCATTACCACTTGGGACAATGTCCAATCATGAAGCAGAATACCACGCTTTACTTGCAGCATTAAAATATTGCACGGAGCATAATTATAACATTGTCTCTTTTCGTACAGATTCGCAACTTGTTGAGCGAGCTGTCGAAAAAGAATACGCAAAAAATAAAATGTTTGCACCACTATTAGAGGAAGCATTGCAGTACATAAAAAGTTTCGATCTCTTTTTTATTAAGTGGATTCCGAGTAGTCAAAATAAAGTTGCTGATGAATTAGCTAGAAAAGCTATTTTACAAAATTAACGGGGGTATGAGTGTGAAAAAAGATTGGATTGCTCCTCTTGCTTTATTATTTGTCTCTTTTATTTGGGGAGCTACATTTGTTGTCGTTCAAAATGCTATGTCTTTCGTTGGCCCATTTACTTTTAATGGTATTCGCTTTTTATTCGCTGGAATTATTTTATTATTCGTTCAAATGATTTTCTCAAAAAAAACTTCAAAACAAGATATAAAACAGAGTAGTCTCTCTGGATTGATCGTTGGATTCTTTTTATGTGTTGGCTATGTATTACAAACATTCGGCTTACTTTATACAACATCTTCAAAAGCAGGCTTCTTAACAGGGCTTAGTATCGTTATGGTACCCATTTTGTCTTTTATCTTTTTAAAACAAAAAGCTACCATTTTCATCGTACTTGGCATTGCTGTAGCAACAGCAGGTTTATACTTATTAACAGCTGGTGATTCTTTTCAATTGAACATTGGAGATATACTCGTTCTCGGTTGTGCAGTTGCTTTCGCTGCTCATATTCTCGTTAACGGCTTCTTTTCTAAGAAAATATCACCTTTATTATTAAGCACATCACAAGTATTAGCTGTCGGTATGTTTTCTTCTATTTGCGCCTTTTTGTTTGAAGATTGGGAAAAATTATTTTCAGTAGCACTATGGACGAATTCTTCCTTTTTATTCGCCCTATTTCTAACTTCCCTATTTGCAACATCCATTGCTTTTTTCATTCAAACATCAGCGCAAAAACATACGTCTCCAACGAGAGTAGCTATTATTTTTGCAATGGAGCCCGTTTTTGCTGCATTAACAGGCGTTCTCGTTGCAAACGAACAACTTTCTATTTCTGCTATTATCGGATGTCTATGTATTTTCCTAGGCATGGTTTTTGTTGAATTACCTTCCAAAACAAAAAAAGAAGCGCAGGCTGCGTGAAGTTACGCTTGTAACTTCCGCATAAAAGCCTTAGCGCTTTTTTTATCTGTAATTTCTTCTTCTTTCAATCGTTCTAATAATGCAACAAAATAACTCCCATCAAACTGTAATTGATGTTTAATTGTCGCTTCTATTGCTGCGTTCACAATTCCATCAGATGCACCAGTATATCCTTGTCCGAACATAATAAACCCTTGTGCTTCCTCTGATAATTTAAATCCTTTCGTATGTAAGAATGAAAGATAATCTTCTACTGTTTGCATGTTATTCCCACCTACTCAAAAATTCTCCATCTCCTATCATACATGTTTTTACACGCTATGAGAATGAAATTTCTTTGACAACTTTGTAAATCTATCGTCTACTGCATAGACAATAGAGGATTTCCTTGCAATATGAATGAATATGTATAGTGGAACTTATTTCATATTAAAGGGGAGACACGATGAAACAAGCACTATTAATTATCGATGCGCAGCAAGAATTAATGGATGGAAATGAACAAGAACATGAAGTTTTTCTTAAAACCGAGTTATTAACTACACTAAATACAGCCGTACAGAAAGCAATAGATGCAAATGCCCTTATTGTTTTCGTAAGAGATATCGATGTTGCTTCTGGCAGCGGAGAAGGATTTGAGGTACATAATCAAATTAAAGTCCCTCAGTCTGCAATCCTTATTAATAAAGCAGCAACAAACTCATTCTATGGCACTTCTTTACTTGAACTTTTAAAAGAAGAAAAAATTAACCATCTCGTTATAGGTGGATGTAAAACAGAACATTGCATCGACACCGCCGTTAGAACAGCTACTGTACAAGGATTTGACGTTACATTAATTAAAAACGGTCATTCCACAACTGATTCTAGCGTATTACCTGCAGAACAAATTATTGGTCATCATAATAAAACCCTACATGGACATTATAACGTTGATCATTTTTCTATGGTGAGAGATATTGAGGAAGACCTCTTTGAACCTATTCATGATCAATATCGTGATTAAATCAACCGTAAAAAGAATCCTTTTCACGAAAGGATTCTTTTTTTATCCAAAAATTTGTGCTGCAATACTATAGAGCCCATTATTCCTTTTTAAAAATTGATCACTATTTCTCATCATAATTGGTGGTGTATTCACCTTTTGAAAACCAGTAATCTCTAATTCTTTCATAAAATCATTCTTTCCTTCTGTTACATCTATTCTTAATTTTCCGCTATACCCTTTTGCTAACTCATGTACTATTCTCATTGCCATCGCATCATTTTTAGCAACGACTGGACCTATTATTTTATTTTCTGGTGTTTGTATACTTAAACCGTAACCTAATACATTTTGTTCCTTATCCTTTACAACTATACACTGATCGCTTTGCATAATTCTTTGTTTTAAAAACTCGTTTCGACTTGTTCCAAATGCGCCTTCATCTATTCTTATTATTTCTTCTAAATCCCCCTTTTTATAAACCATCATATATTCTTCATCTTCTGCACATTTAAAATTTGTATTGTACGAGTTACATATGTATTTATAAACATAACTTACTACCCTAAATCCTAATTTTTTATATAAAGACTTCCCCTCATCTGTAGCAATAAGCATAATTGGAGTTCGACCTAATACGCTATTCATGCAAGCATTCGTTATCGCCTTTCCAATCCCTCTCCCCTTATAGTCTGGATGTACAATGACCATTCCAATAGACGCTACTTCCTCCCCATATAATATTATTGCCGCACTAGCAATTAGTTCCTCTCTCTCATTCCACACACCGTATACAATACCTGAGTCAAAAATAGTCGCAATTTCTTCTCCGTTATAATCCCATCCAATATAAGAAGATAATGAAACAATATCATTTATATTTTCTTTTCTAAGACGCTCCACCCTAATTTCCAATTCAATCATAATCCATCCCCTTATCTAGACATTTAAATCATTATTATCAAATCAACTTGTACATGTTTCCTTTTATCTGACACACACATATCCTATTTTGACCAAGACTATATTGTAAATGAGGTGACAACATGCCCATTACGAATCGATTTTCTACCACCACTAACGGCGCACTCGCGATTACAGGTAATACTTTAGGCTTAAGTAAAATTAGTAATCAAAACCGTGCTGGTACAATCGGGGCAATTGGTGCATTTATAAGTACAAATACCGCTTTACAAGTGCCGAGTTTTCCTGCTGGGACAACATTAAACTATACACAAAATAGTTCTACCGCTCTTTTAAATATACCTGCTGGTAGTACTATTCTTTACGCAGAACTTGTTTGGGGCGGAAACTATTTATCTCGTGATCAAAACATTACGAGTGTATTAGGAAACCCAGTTTCTTTTACAACACCTGTGTCAACATACTCGATTCCCCCTTCATCTGTTACAGCTTCTAATCAAACATTCGTTTCTGGAGCTGTCACATTTGGATTTTATACACGCTCAGCAGATGTAACATCCCTCATTCAGGCTGGTGGATCAGGCTCTTATACAACTGGGGCTGTCCCTGGACTTGTAGATCCTTTAGATGCTTCTAACGGGGCTATTAATTCTTCTGGATGGACGCTCATTGTCGCTTATCAAAACGGTTCCTTGCCCGCAAGAAATTTAACAATTTACGTAGCCGGTAACCGTGTTTCTGCTGATACTGGTAGTGCAGATGTAGCTGTTTCAGGATTTTTAACACCTGCAGGGGGACCTGTAAGCGGGAGATTATTTTTAAGCTCTACTGAAGGGGATGCTGATTTAACTGGGGATCAAGCTTTATTTGGACCAAATTTCAGCTCATTAAATGCTTTATCTGGACCAAACAATGCTATAAATAATTTCTTCGGTTCTCAAATTAATAATGCGGCTGGAAACTTAGATACAACTGGGACATTCGGAACACGCAATCAAAGTGCCGCTACAAGCACAAATATCTCCGCAGGCCGGCAAGGTTGGGACATTACTTCTATTGATATTTCTCCTTATTTAACAAATTCTCAAGTCTCAGCTGCAATCCGTTTAACAACTAACGGAGATGCATATATGTTAAATACAGTCGGGTTACAAATTAATATAAACTCACCTAACATACAAGCAACGAAAAGCGTGAATAAAAGCGTCGCTGCAATTGGAGATATTCTCACTTATACCGTTACTATCCCTAACACCGGCCTTCTGCCTGCTAATAACGTTACTTTTACAGACATACTCCCTAACGGTACTTCCTTTATACCTGGCACTGTAACGGTAGATAACGTACCACAAACAAATGCAAATCCGGCTGCTGGTATATCTCTTGGAACAATTAATAACAATGCTTCTCGTACAGTAACTTTCCAAGCAACTGTCGTTTCTCTTCCAAATCAAAATCCAATTTCTAACACTGCGAATATTACATTTCAATATACACCAATTGCCGGCGGAACGACTTTTAACGGTCTTGCAACAAGTAACTCTGCAGGAACGCAAATTAACCTCGCGGATATTAATGGAACAAAATCAGTTAACAAAATCTTTACTGATATTGGCGAAACGTTAACTTACAGTATCGCCTTAGCTAATATAGGAAATATCGCAGCAACGAACGTTGTTTATACGGATCCGATTCCTAGCGGGACTACTTTCATTCCAGGGAGTGTAACTGTTAACGGCGTTACTCAAGCTGGTGCAAATCCCGCTAATGGTATATCCGTCGGAACTATTGCTGCTAATTCTACGACTACTGTTTCCTTTCAAGTATTCGTTCCTTCTATCCCGCAAACAAATCCAATATTAAATAGTGGTACAACAACTTATCAATACATTCCTGTGCCAAATCAGCCGGCAGTAAGTGGGACTGATACGACCAATATCGTATCTACTCAAGTAAATAACGCTACTGTAACTATGGCCAAAACAGTAGATAAAAATTTTGCAGATATTGGTGATACATTAACTTACACCGTTTCCTTTACAGGTACAGGTAATACGAATGCGAACAACGTTATTTTTACAGATATCATTCCCACTAGTACAACTTTTGTTCTAAACAGTTTAACAATAGATGGAACGACACAAGTTGGCGCAAATCCCGCTAACGGTGTAAATATAGGATCCATCCCAACCGGTACGACAAAAAACATTTCATTTCAAGTAGTAGTAACTACAATTCCTCCATCAGGTGTCGCACCTAACGGATCAAGCGCTTCTTATCAGTACACCGTCAATCCAAGCCAATCACCCGTTACAAAAAACATTTCTTCTAATCTCGTTTCCACTCAAATTAACAATGCAAATCTAACATTAACAAAATCAACAAATAAACAATTTGCTACAATTGGCGAGACAATCAGTTATACAATTCTTATTACAAACAGCGGAAATACAGCTGCTACTAACGTTCAACTAACAGATCCACTTCCGAATGGAACGATATTGACTCCTGGTACTGTAACACTAAACGGAGTTTTACAAAATGTAGATTCTCTCGTCGCCTTACCTATTGGCACAATTCCTGCTGGTGCTACTTTTACCCTTTCTTTCCAAGTAACAGTCATCAATATTACCGCCCAAAATCCAATCATTAATAATGCTTTCGCCTCTTATCTATATACTGTAAATCCAAGCTTTCCACCCACTTCAAAAACAGCAAATTCTAATTCTGTTACATCAACAATTAGACTAGCAAACCTTCAAGTTACTAAATCAGTAGATCAAACGTTTGCGGAAGTTGGCGATATATTAACTTACACTTTTTCTCTTACAAACGATGGAAATGTTACAGCGAACAATGTAGTACTATCCGACTCAATTGCGAATGGTACTGCCTTTGTACCAAACAGTGTTACGATTAACAATGTTGCTCAGCCAGGTGTTACACCAGCCAGCATCAACATTGGTAGCATCAATGCTAATACCACAATTACAGCTTCATTCCAAGTATTAATCACTAGCATTCCAAACCCAAACCCTATTTCAAATAGCGCTTCCATTTCCTATAATTTTATCGTTGATCCAAATACTGCACCTGTAAGTAAGAACACAGCTTCAACCACTACATTTACTCAAGTAAATGATGCAAATGTCATTTCGACAAAAACAGTGGACCGAGCGTTCGCTACTGTTGGGGATGTATTAACTTATACTATTCTTTTAATGAATGCAGGAAGTGTTACTGCTGATAGTCCAACTTTCGTAGATACAAATCCAGATGGCACTACCTTTATTCCAAACACGTTCCTTATTAATGGTGTGCTACAAAATAACGCAGATCCAAATATAGGTGTTCCGTTGCCCTCCATTCCTGCTAACGGTGAAATTACTGTTTCTTATCAAGTAACTGTCACCTCTTTACCAGCCCAAAACCCAACAATAAATTCATCTAGTACACAGTATAGCTTTATTCTAAATCCAGGCGATCCACCAACTATAGAAATATCTTTAAGTAACACTGTAAGTACACAAATTAACTTAGCAAATGTAGTTATTGTCAAACAGGGAGATTTAACTATTGCCGATGTTGGGCAGCCAATCACATATACAATCTCCTTAGCTAACCTTGGCAATACTCCAGCAAATAATGTAGTCGTTACCGATATCATTCCTACCGGCACCACACTCGTACCAAATAGTATTTTTATAGGTGGTACTTTACAGCTAGGCGCAGACCCAAACGCCGGTCTTCAAGTTGGTACAATTCCTGCTGGTGGTTTTACAACGATTGTCTTCCAAATTAGCGCGAGTGAGATACCCTCACCAAATCCAATTCAAAATAGCGCGGCACTCCAATATAACTTTATCGCCGATCCAAATTTACCTGCTGTTGTGAGAAATGCTACTAGCAATATAGTAGCTACACAAATTAATACTGCTAATATTGTTGCTACGAAACTAACGAGCACAAACTTTGCTGATGTTAGTGATGTCATAACGTATACAACGATTTTAACGAATAGCGGCAATATCCCTGCCTCTAATGTAACGTTTACAGATATCATTCCAGCTGGTACCATCTTCCTTCCGAATACTGTAACGATTAACGGTGTCCCTATAGCCAATGCAAATCCTGCTAACGGCATTCTTATTGGTACGATAGGAGCGAATTCATCACGTACCGTTTCATTCCAAGTTTTTGTACCAACTATTCCTGCGGTAAATCCAATTACAAATCAATCGAGCACTACTTTCCAATACACATATGACCCATCTAAACCAGCCGTCATGCAGATGGTGGCATCTAACACTGTACAGACAACTATTAATAACGCTACGATTACCGCGACAAAATCAGCCAATAAACAGTTTGCTAATATAAATGATATTATTACGTATACGACTACTTTAACGAATACTGGAAACACACTTGCATCAAATATAATATTTACAGATGCCATTCCAAGCGGGACTTCTTTTATTCCAAATAGTGTAACAGTAAATGGTAATACACTCTCTAATGCAAATCCTGCTAATGGCATAGCAATTGACCCTATAAATCCGAATACAAATACAATAATTTCGTTCCAAGTGCAAGTAAATTCCATCCCGAATCCGAATCCAATCCCTAATCAAAGTAATACCGCTTACCAATATGTCGTAAATCCTAACTTACCTCCAGTATCCTCTAATGCGTTAAGTAACGTAATAACAACTCAAATTAACAATGCTACTATTGTCGCTACGAAGTCAGTGAATACACCGAATGCTGCAATTGGGGACATCGTTACTTATACGATTGCAGTTACAAACACAGGAAATATCCCTGCCAGTGCTACAGTTTTAACAGATGGACTTGGACCTGGTGCATCCTTCATCCCAAATTCCGTTACGATAAATAACGTTTCCCAACCTGGATTAGATCCTTCCTTAGGTATTCATTTAGACGATATTTCACCAGGAGGCACTACTTTTATTACATTCCAAGTGAAAATCCTCGCTATTCCACCTAGTGGCACTTTAACGAATAATGCTCTTGTAAACTACGAATATGCAGTGAATCCAACTGAAACACCAGCTGTTGGTAGTACCGTT
>NZ_WBPF01000016.1:787472-826490 GCF_008923725.1 Bacillus sp. CH140a_4T | reverse complement strand
TTATCTGTAACAGCTTTTTTCTTTTCTTCAAATTTCCTTGAAACTGTATTTTTTATTTCCTCTACCTTATTGCTTGCAGAGGTTTTCATATCTTCATACTTATTGGTAACATCTGACCACATTTCTTTCATTTTTCGAACAACATCATCTTTCATAACTTGATATTTCGATTTTACTTGGCCCGTTTCCCAATCTACTTGATTTGCATGTTCACCCGCCTGCGCTTTTGCCTCACTTACAATTTCTTGATGTTTATCTTTTGCAGTAGAAACTGTACTATCATACTGACGTTTTGCCTCAGCAATGATTGCATTCGCTTCATCAGCTGTAATTGTTTTATTTTCATCACGCTGACGAATCGCCTCAGCAATTTTTTCGTCACGTGTCTTTTTCGCATCTTCAATAACTTTATCTCTTGCTTTGGCGCTATTCTCTACAACTTCTGCTGCCTGTCTAGCTGAAATTTCACTAGCCTGCACACGCATATTTTCGAGAATAACCTTTTGCTCCATTTGATTTTTAGACATATGTTCGACAGCAACTCTGTCCATTTCATCCTGTAATGCTTGTAACGAGATCCGCTCGGATGCTGTTAATTCTCTATTTTCTCTAGCGGCTGTTTGTAGAATTTCTTTAATTTTATTTTCTTTTTCTTGTGTTTTTAGCTTTTCTTGTTCATAGTGCTGATTTAACTGTTCGATTCGTTTATTCTCTTCTTCAGCGGTTAATACATACGAATCAGCAAAGAACTTTTTAAGTCCTTCAATTTCTTTTTGCTGTCTTGCGTTGGTTTTTTCAATGATTGTATTAGCTAATTTATCATATTGACCAATCAACTTCTGCGACTGTTCTTCTGTTATTACTTCATGATTCAATCTAATTTCAGTTAACTTTTGTCTAATACCATCAGACAGCTTGAAATACTCACCAAGAACCTTCTTTGTCGAGGAGCTTACTTTCCCTTCTGTATTTGTAGCAAATCGATCTACTGAAGCGATACTATCTTCTGTTGCTTTTTGATACGCTTTATATGCAACAACTCCAGTCCCGATAAGAGCGGCTGCTATTAAGCCAACAGGCCCAAGAAGCACTCCTAATGCACTTCCTAAAAATCCAACCGCAGCACCAGCAAGACCCGCAGCGCCACCAGCAATTCCTAATGATGTTGCTAGCGCTCCAATCCCTGACATAACCATTCCAACTGCCGCTAAAACTACACCGATTGCAGCAGCAACAGCTGTTAAAGCAAGAACAATACCACCTGTAATTGCAATTGCTTTCTGTACGGGACCAGGTAATGCATTGAATCCATCTACGAGCTTTTGCAGGCCAGCAACAAAAACACTAACTACTGGAGCTAGTGCATCACCGATTGTCTTTTTCATTGTAGAAAACGCTGAATCTAGTAATGTAAGTCGTCCCTTTAAAGTGTCAATTTTGGTCGCTGCAACATCAGCTGCTGTAACCTTTGACATGGAATCCCACATTTCATTGACACCTTTGGCGCCTTCTTTAAACAAGATAGTTGCGCCACGTACAGCATCGGAACCAAATAATGTTTCCAGAGCCATACTTCGTTGTTGGTCTGTTAAATCTTTCATCGATTCATGAAGTGTACCTGAAATATTTTCTAGACTTTGAATATGTCCCTGTTGATCGTAGAATTTTGATGATAAGAATGCCGAACTTGTTGCTAATTCACGAAATGTTGTATCACATTTATCATTCCATTTCGTTACACCTTCTGTTTTCATTACATATTGTTCTAAAGCTACTTCTATATCCCCTACATTTCTGGAAGCTGGTTGAATACCGTTTTTAACTAAGAAATCAAAACCAGCCTGCGCATTATAAGTAATAAGTCCTAAATCTCTCATTTTGTTATATGCTTCTTTTGTTGAAGGGTTTAAACGCATTAGCATTGTTTTTAAAGACGTTCCTGCATCTGATCCCTTAAGACCATTTTGTGCAAATACCGCTAAAGTTGTAGCTGTATCCTTAAACGTCATTCCGGCTCCCGCTGCCACTGCTGATGATGCCGCTAAACCATATTTTAATTCACGTACATCTGTTGCCGATGCGTTTGCCGCACCTGATAGAATATTAGCTGCATCCGCAACTGAAAGGTGATCAGCTTTAAATGCATTTAGAGCAGTAGAGGCAATCTCTGCCGCTTCCCCTAACTCTAATTCACCGGCTGTCGCTAAATTAAGAGCTCCCTCTAATCCACCATTAATAATATCCGTTAAACTAACACCAGCTTTAATTAATTCTTCGATCCCTTGACCAGCTTGAACACTGGAGTATTTCGTTGTTTCTCCCATGTTGACAGCTAGTTCACTTAATTTCTTCATCTCTTCCCCAGTAGAACCAGATACAGCCTTAACATTTGCCATTTGTTGTTCAAAGTTCATTGATTCTGTAATTGCCGACTTTAAACCCCGCCCTATCGCATACGTCATTCCACCAAAAACAATACCGATTTGACTTCCTGCGTTTTGCAAATGATTGCCCAGCGTTTCCATACGATTCCCGAAATTTAGTAGTCGATTTCCTTGTTGCTCGAGTTCATGATTTGACTGACGTAATCCTTGTTCAAATCTATTTAATTCAGCAGTGGCTCTATGAATTTGTTCTGCGTAACGTTGCGCTGACTGACTTGCTTCTCCTTCTTCGGTTTTAGCGCGATTGTAAGCTGACTGAAGCTCCCTAATTTTCTCCTTTTGCTTATCTATCATACGAGATAGAACATCAATTTTCGCTCGCGTCTGTTCAGTTGCATTGGTGTACCCATGCATCCCTGTTGTAACCGCTTGGAATTCAGCTTGTAAAGATTTCAATGAATTATTTAATTTATCCAGTGCTGTTTGTTGTGCCTGACGATTCACTTGTTTAAGTTCATTCTCGAATCTATTTAAATCCGCAACAGCTTTATTAACTTGTGCAGCGTACCGCTGAGTTGCGGCATCATTTTCTCCTAATTTAGCTTTATTCTGATCATAAGCTTGACGCAATGCCTTAACTTTTTCTTTTTGAGCTTCAATAAGTCTGGTGAGCGTACTCAATTTTGCTTGTGTTTGCTGACTAGCGTTAGCAAAACCGCCCATTCCTGTACTTACAGATTTCAACTCATTCTGTAACGTCCTGACTGCACGACCCGAATTCGAGATACCTTGTCTAAAATTTACGTTATCAAGGGAAAGTCTAACGACTAGATTATTTATTTCATTCGCCATAGTCTCACCTCCCTCGTTAAATAATGTTTTCCGCCGGCACTTCTATTTCATTTGAATTGGAGCCTTCGTTATTTGTATTTCCGTTTTCACGCATTTTTCGATTAAGCCTCAAATAATGCCAAATATCCATCTCGTTATCTATGTGATGATGTTTATACCCTTGTTGCAATAAAGAGAGGTAGAGTTCGTCCATAAACTCACTGAACGTCAACCCTCCTCCCTCTATACGTTTGGGTTTTCTGCCCCATCAGTTACAGGACTAGCACCTGCTGCCTCTACCGTTTCGTTAACTAGAGCATTAATTACATTTGTTGTCGTTAATAAAAATTTTCGAGCGTCTACACCATCCCAATACTGATCTACTGTAAACTGTTCACCGTAAACTTGTACTACATATTGAACCATCTTATCTAAATCCGCCGCTTCAGGATTATTTGGAATATCTGCAAGTTCAGGAGCTTGGCGAATTAAACGAGCTGGAATGAATGCTGGTAAGTTAAAAGTTTTTTCTTCGTTATTGATTCGTAAAGTTAATTTCATAATTTATTCCTCCTTAATGAATAAAAAAGAGAGAGCTTTTGCTCTCCCTTACTTTCCTGCTGGTGGTTGTGCCGCAGGCTTCTCATATACCTTTTTAAACCAATTATCTCCGATAGCTTTTGTAAACGTAGGTTCATCTTCATCCGCTGTGAATTTAGTTCTGTCATCAAAATCACGTTCAATAAATGAACCTTTCAGTTTAGTTGTTTGGAAGTTTGGCTTATCTTTTTTAGTTTCAGCTTCTTCCTCTTCCTGCGAAAGTTTCCCTTTTAATAACCAAACATATCGATATTTTCCATTAGCCTTTAAAAAGCGCCATCCAATTGCTAAATATGGTTTTTCGCCCTCTCGTTTTTCATCTAATACACCATCTGTAACTTCTGGGAATCCCTCAATGTCTGCTTTTGTTGATAACGAAAGACCTCGAACTTCAATTTCAACTTCAACCTCACCGTCAGACTCAGCGATTTCCGATTTTTTATTGTCGCTCCACATAATCTCGGTAGCTACTTTTTTAGATGTTTTAACCTTCACTGCGCCTTCCATCTTTTTAACCGTAGTGTAGTCAACACCTGTCGAATCATCTTTTAATGTTTTTGCATAAACTAGGCTATCAACACCGACAGTCGAACTAATTTTAATAACTTCTCCAGCCATCTATAACTCCACTCCTTTCGCGAATCGCATCGCGTAATGAAAATTTTTTGTATCATCTTCATATAAATCAGCAACTGCATAACGTGAGAAACCAATACTTTTCATGATTTCATTCACCTTTTGATGAATTACTGTTGTACTACCCTTTGACCAAACATCGATTTGGAATAAGATTTCACTTTCACTTTCCTCATTATCTGCAAATCCATCCGGCCTATTGTCTAATTCAAAAAATGTAATACGTGGAAACTCTTCTGCATTTTTGGCTTTACGATAATAAATTCGTTTTCCACCTAATAAAGAAACAAGCTCCTGATTATTTTCAAGAGCTTGCACAATTTCAGGACGTAAATTTATCACAGGTTCAGCCTCATTTCGTTCTTTAATATATCTGTCATAGCACGTACTGCGGCTGCTTTCGAAGAGTTGAACCCTGGTTCTACAAATGGTTCAGCTGGCATTTTTGATGTTCCCCATTCATGAAACTTTAAATAGAACCACGGGGAACGATCCGCTTTATCGAGTCCGATTTTTACCGTTTTAATACCACCTTCAAGTTTAGCTTTAGTTACTTTTATGTGATCAGCACCATGCTGACCTGTACGCCACGGTTCACTTTTTGATGGTTTCTTTGGACTCGCACTCCTTGGAGCGCGTTCAGCAATAGCTTTCCGAATAGGTTCCCCACCAGCTGCAAGAGCTTTATCTTCAATTTTCTCTCCACGTAACCCCATTTGGTCTAATTCAGTAACTAAGCGATCAAATCCTAGTAAATCTAAATCTATACCATCAGCCATTTATTTCACCACGTTTCCACATGATCAATAAAGTATGTTTTTGAGTTGGAATAACCGAAACAATATCATAAATCATGTTTTTATACTTAATTTTCATATCTGCACTTACATCATCTCGATATCTAATTTCTGTTTCTCCTTGAACTTCACTATTTGCGGCGGCAGCCTCAAAGTATTTCCTTCCCTTTAAATAAACGAAAGAGCCCCATACGGTAAAAGCATCTTTATATCCATCTATTGGATCACCGTCAGGACCTTTTGCATTTTCATCTTTTACTTGAAATGTAAGCCGTTTATCTAATTTTGCAGGATTCATTTTCTTTCCTCCTGAGGCTCTGGAGCATATTGGAGCTGTAATATCATACTCTGAACAATGGTTCTGATTTTTTCACTGGCTTTTTCTCCTACAAGAAGTCGGTTTTCATACCAATCAGCAACCAAAAATAAACAAAGCAACTTAGCATCTTCATTTGTTTGAGTAAATGTTTTGCCAGTTGCTTTGTAAATATATAATTCAGCCGCTTTAATTAACATAGTGATAGTTTGGTCATCCTCCCCATCCACTCGAATCCATTCTTTAGCCTCTTCTAAGGTAACAAGCATTCAAACGCCTCCCTAGTTTACCCTTGAGGTTGTTCAACAGGAGCGCTTAAATCGATTTCTCCGTAAACTGCTGCTTCATTATCCCACATTTGTACATCATCACGTTGAATTGCACGTAAATCTAATGTATTACGAGTGAATGCTTTACCACCTACATCTGTAGAAGCTAGTTCCATATCTTCACGTTTAAATAAAACAATAGCTTCCTTTAAATCACCAATAATAAGTGGCGCTTTTTTAGCTGTTGTTCCCTTAGATTTTAAGAAGCGATTCGAAACAACGACGACTGGATTAGTACCAGCAAATAGTTTTTTGTTTTTTTGCGTTGGATCTGACTGTAAAATATATTTTCCATCTTTATCTTTTAATTTGTCTAAATAATTAAATCCATCTTGGTTTGTAAGTAAAATCGCATTCGGGGAAATCGCAGGATCTAATTTAACATTTAATACATCTTTAATATCATCAAGAGACTTAATCGCCTGTTTAGTTAATTTATCAATAACACTCAAGATAAGAACATTACGTGTGACTTTAGATTTTTTGCCTAGCCAGTTAATTACATACTTTAGGATGTTTTGGTCACTATCTTGTAGCAATGAACGAGATAACGGTAAAATACCTGCTCTGTCCTTCACTGCATATTGTACGTTTGAGAATTTCGGATTATCAGTTTCTGGGATTTCACCCATTTCAGTGATTTCAACAAACGGAATCATATCCGAATTTTTCTCTAATACTCTTGATCCTGAGCGTGTACGCACTGGCTCAACAGTTACATATTGCTCAAGCGCATCAAATGAACGAGCTAATTCATTGATTTGTGTTTGAATATCTTGAGGGATGACAAGCCCTCCATCTTCTCCAGTTAATCCAGACATTGCGCGTTTTTCTAAATCATCCTCAAGAAATTCGCGCTCTTCAGTATTTAATGGTTTATTACGTAATGCTTTCATAAACACATCGCGGTATTCCATTTCCCCATCTACATTACGTGTCTCAACTTCTCGTCCATTATTTCGTTCTTCTGTTTCTGCTTTATCTAATGAGCGTTGTAAATCGACTTTTTTCTGAAGTGATCGCACTTCTTCCATCATTTTTTCTGCTTCTGCCACTTTATCTTCTCCCATAAGAGAGCGTACTTCTTCCTTTTTTCCTTCTAACTTAGCTAATAATTCACGTAATTCTTTTGACATTCAAATCACTCCTTAAATTTATCAATAAAAAAAGAGCCTTATATAAGCTCTAGTTCGATTTGTAATTTTCTTTTTCTAAACTCATCAGCTACTCGCTTTTCTCCAGCTTTAAAATCATCCAATGAACGTACACTTACTTCATTCGTTGGATATGCAGGGAATGCAACTGGTGATATTTCATATAGTTCAGCATTCAAAATCGAACGCTTATAAAGCTTTCCGTTTTCACGTTCTTCCGATGACCATTTGTCTTTTGTAACCTTCATCCCAAAAGAAACTCCATCAACATCTCCACGCTTAATTAATTCCCATGCGTCATTTCCGACAGTTGTATTAGGAATATCTAATTCAAACCGTAATTCTTTCTTGTCATTTTCGATTCGTAAAGTTTTACTTTTAGTATTCCCTAATACTTGAGAAGTGTCGTGAGACCATAAACCTACAACATCGCGAACTTTTAAACTTTCATCAAAAGCTCCCTCAGCAATCTCTTCTACGAAAGTATCGCCCCACCAATCACGCATTTCAGCACTTTCATTGTTATATTTTATCAATCCAGAAATTGTTCGCTTTCCTTCGTCTTCATTAACTTCACGAACTTCAATAGCCATTGGTAAAGCTCTAATTTCCTTCATTTCCTTCTTTGCTGACTTCTCCATTAGTATCACCTCCCTTCAAATATGCCTGTCCAGCCATATCAATTGGCAGCATATTCCCATTAACAAGTAAGCGATCTCCACCAACTTCTGGTGGTAAATCTTCCTTACTTCTAGCCTCGTTAGGTTTGAGGAAACCGCCTTGAATACCTGTCCTATAGGCTTCATATCTCGTTTTAATATCTGCTCGCAAAATAGCGTCTACATTAAATTTCGAATAAAATCCTTTTTCTAATTCACTGTCTAAAAATAGTTTGTACGTCATTTCTTGCTCATACATTGTTAAAGTAGCTTGTAATGTATCGGTATAAAATTGTTGCTGCTGTTGCTCAATGTTATTTAAAGTCGCTTTGCTCAAATTATTTAATTGATGCATCTTAATGCCAAATGCAGTTGCGATTTGTCTAATAGTAAGCTCTGTATTTTCAAGAAATTGAGCATCTGCCATATTTAATGATATAGGCTGAAATTGATATCCTACTGGCATTAATGCAATACGATGGCTATTTTGAAGACCACTAGACATTGACTCGAAATTTTCTCGGAAAATCTTTTTCGCATCTTCATTTAAATCACCGACATATTGAACTAATCCCTTTACCTGCAGCCCTTGTTTGTAAAAGTTATTTATGAATTTATCAGCTGAAGCTGAATTTTCTAATGTTGACTTTAAATATTCCATTGTAGGAACGCCAACAAGACCATCCAGAGTTATTCCGTTTTTAAAGTGCAGTATCTCTTCAGGCTTTAACACTCTTTGTTGTCCATTCGTATTTACCACATACCACATTTTAGTTTTGGAGTTTAATAAACCAACGTCATCAATGTACACCGTCACTTTAGAAGCATCTATCGGCCATAACGCTTGAACTTTCCCTTTTCTATCAAATTCTATGTTAGCGTAGCTATTGCCATATAAATTTTTTTGAGCTTCTAATGCCCCGAAAAAGTTCATGCTAGACATATAGGGATTAGGCCTTAGCCTTAATAAATTGTTGAGATAATGCTTAGTCCCTCGTTGGATTCCGTATTCATCTTCCTGATAAATTTTCAATGGTAACTTTGAGACAGATTCAGATAGTATTTTGATACAAGCAAAGACTGTAGCAACTTTTAAAGCATTTTTGCCCTTAACACTAATATCACTTGGTGAAATTCCTAACCATTCTAATAATTTTTCGTCGTCTTTATTTAACTCTATGACCTGCGATGTTTGACGTTTTTCAAAATTAAAGAACTTTTTAACTGAATCCACTATTTTCACATGTTCACCCCCTCCCTAGTTCCATAACTTGCCTAGAAAGTCTTTATTCGCAAATTCAGATACATCAAACCTGACACTTGCTCCATACATAGCCCTAGCAAACGCATTTAATACCGCTGCGGCTGGATCAATACGATTTTTACTTATTTTTTTTGAAATCATAATGTTTTCCTGATCATCCATTTTGATAACAGCATTATTAAGCGCCCAAAAAAGGACTGGATCGCCATTGTGTTTGATTTTCTTTTCATACACTTTTTCTCGAAAAGTTTTAGTTGGAATGGATAAATTGGCAATCCTTTGAGGAATTTCTACGCAAACAAATCCTTTATTCTCTAAATTTTGCGCTAAATGCAATGCATTCCATTTATCATAATCAAATTCTTGAATTTCTTTGTCTTTAGAAAAATTCTCTATCCAAGATTCAACAATTGTATAATCAACCATTTCACCAGGTGTTAAAGTCAAATACCCTTGTTCTGCCCATAAGTCATAACGTACTTTATCTGTAGCCATTTTTTCTTTCAAACGAGCTTCAGGCATAAAAGAATGTTGTCCAACAATAAAATCACCTCCATCATCCATTCCGACCCAACCGACACTTGTTAAATCAGTTGTCATTGATAAGTCGCCACCTATCCAAAGAGTTGCGCCTGAAAAATCAAGGTTATCTACTTCGCATTTTTGCCATTTTGACATATCCATGTACCCATTGTCCTTTTTATCGACCCAGATATTCATGTTTTTCGTTAAAAAGGCTCTCATTTTTTCAGGTCTATCAAGAGCAACCTTCAAATCTGAACGTATACCTTCCAAACCTTCTTCATATGTTGCTACGATGGGATTTGCTTTTATCCAATTCGACTCATCTTTGATATCATCGTTCTTTTCCAACTCACAGATCATAACGAAATAATCATCGTTTTCTACATTTTTTGATGGGTCTAAGATATTACTGACATACTCATACTCTCTATAACAAGGTCTAGATAAGTCGAAACCAGCTGTTGTTATGATAAACATTAACGGTTCTTTCCTTGCCACCATACCAGACGATAAAACGTCATAAATTTCATCAGTTTCATGTGCATGATATTCATCGACAATTCCAAGAGACGGGTTTTTACCATCACCAGTTTTTCTAGCTTCTTTTGAAAGCGGAACAACAACTGAACCGTTCTTAAATATTTCAATTGTGCTGTAAGCTTCTTTCCATTTCCCTTCTAACAATTCACTAGAACTGATTCCTGTTTTTACAGCCTCATAAACTTCAGATGACTGATCCCTTGTCCAGCCAGCGATATAAGCACGTTGTTTTTCTTCTCCAAGAAAAGTACAAAAAGCTGCTACAATAGCAAGAAACTGTGATTTAGCATTTTTACGTGCTAACTGAATAAAAGCCTTTCTAAATCGCCTAGCTCCATTTATTTTCTTGTTAAACCCGAAAATATTAGTTGCTAAAAATAGTTGAAAATCAGTTAATTCTACTGATTCACCTGCCAAAATTCCTTCAACGTGCTTAAATTCCTTTGCAAACCAGTAAAAATCCTCCGCTATCTCTTCATCAAAATAAAAAGGACTGTCTTCACTTTGACACTCCCCATAATCTCTTATGAATCGTTCGACGGCCCAACGATGCTTTATACAACTTTTTATTTTGTCGCTTAAAATATCCTCGCAATATGCAAAAACCCGTTCCATTATCCAGTTCATATACGATCACCAAAACGCTTTTGTGCTTCACTTTGCTTTTGTTGTGAAGTATCTGCTTCTGGAATAACTAATTTTAAGCGGGATGTAATGGTCAAACCTAAATCACTAGCTGAAGAACGACATTCATTAAATAAAAGATTCTTACTTCTTTGCATTTGAGAATACAATTTAAAATCATCTGAAGGCTTTGTTTTTCTTAACAGGCGAACCATTTTTATATACTGGTCTTTAGAATCAACATACCTCGCTAAACTGTCCACATCTAAGTTGCTAAAAATTTTCAGTCTAACTAATTCAACAGCCAATATATCAAATTCTCTTTTTTGTGCTACGGTCAAATAAGAAGGAGCTTCAATTTTATCGGTATGACCACGCAACGCTTCTTCTTGTTTTTCCCGCCTATTTTGTTCATTTTTTGTAATGTGATTTGACCTACCCTTTCCCTGTATAACAGAGAGAGGTTGTTTATTTCTTCCAGCCATGACTACACCCCCTTAAAAAAATGTTCAAAAACGGATTTTTCTGCGATGTTGAGGGGG
Source organism: Bacillus sp. CH140a_4T (assembly GCF_008923725.1). GTDB lineage: Bacteria > Bacillota > Bacilli > Bacillales > Bacillaceae_G > Bacillus_A. The sequence goes on along the minus strand of NZ_WBPF01000016.1, from coordinate 815,289 downwards.
CGGCGGTACGGGAAGACCGCCCTGAATGTTTTTTGACCCGCCCCTACCCGTATTTCTTTTTGTCTTCTGCTGTTTTTCTGTTGTGACATGGATTACAAAGTGATTGTAAGTTTTCTAATTTAAGTTTTAAACTTGAATCGACTTTGATTGGAATGATATGGTCAACCATATCTGCAACTTTAATCTTTCTATTGTTCTTACAATGTAGGCACAACCCTTTGTCTCTCATTAGTGCCTGCTCTCTTAACCTTTCCCATGCCTTTGACTTATAGAAAGCCTTACTCTCTTTGTCCCGTTTGAATCGGTCATAGTATCTATTCTTATCCTGCTGCGTTTCCTTTTCTTTGTATCTATGTTCCTCACAATATCTTTCGCGCGTGAGATTATAACAATGGAATTCGCAGCATGGTCTAAGCGGCTTCCTCATCTCTCCTCACTCCTTACCTTCTCTCAACAAACAAGACGCTACGTAATTTACAGTAGCGCCTACAATACTTAAAATTGATCTGAACGTTTTATGTCTAGTTTATTTGCTTGTAATTTAATTAAGCTTGCTGTCTGTTCAATTGTGGATTGAGCAATTGATTTTATATCGAAAGATACTTTAGCTGTTTCAGATTTACCTTTAAATTTATTCATCACCTTTTCCAACTTCTCTAATGCATCTGCACATTCATTAGCAGCTTCAGTTACTTCCTTAATGCCTTCTAATGCTTCAGTTGTATCCGCAGTTACTTCAATAATTAATTTGTTATTAGCCATTTTGTTTTCCTCCTTTTGAGAAGCTAACTCTCTAGATAATCTCCTCGTTTCTTCTACATCTACAGATTTACATTTCGGACAAGCTACATAAATGCCATCATCACCTGGAATACGAATATTAGTCCACTCGTGCTCACATTGATTATCCATCCTTCATCCTCCTCCAAAATAAAAAAGCACCCTCACTTGGCGCTTTCAAACCTCTTCCTTAATCGTTTCATTTCATCTTCGATAGCAAGGTTCTTTTTATTGATCCGCTCATGATACTTTGCTATATCTGCTTGATACTTACGAACCTTATCGTTCACGTACGCAGCTACATGTTCATGATTACAATGAGGACAAATAAAGAAACACTTCTCAATACGATTAGAAAGTTGTGTTACTTGCGGCTGCATGTCATAACTCTTATCACATTCAGAGCAATATACTTGCATTCACTCTCACCTCATCGGTCTATTGATTATTATTTAATGATAGAATGATTATGCTGAATGATCTCGGTATTTAAACGCTTGTTATCAGCTGGTACATGTTCAATATGAATGTATGTCCGATTAATTTTATCAATCGATTGCGATTCCCAATCAAACGCAACACGTAACTTTCTATCTATCTGTTCACCTTTGTAATGAACTATCGGTTTAGCATCTATATCTGTTAATGTAATTGTTAATAAAGGTGCTTCATTAGACTGTGTATTGTCTAACTGTCTGTACTTTCCTAACTTCCAAACATCTACAAAAGCACCGTTGCATTTCGGACAAACCGTTACTTCCTGATAATCTTTTTTAGATGGATGATTCACTCTATCTTGATGACCGCATACTAAACATACGGCCGTATTAAAATATTCCTTTCCCATATCAACACACCGTCCTCGCTCTAATACATTTAGGTTTACGATCTATTACCTGTGATTTCATTATCTTAACAGGATTAAAAGGGAAACTAATACATTCTTTATATTGTGGCTCTTCCTCGTACATACAAGCTTCTTTGACTAACTCGTTAAATTCTTTGATTCGTTCGCACATATCATTACAAGCTTTACTAAACATAGCAAACGCTTCACCTAATGTTCCTGCACAAACAATAAAAACTTTCATATCCTCACTCCTTACTCTCTAAAAACTCATCAATCGCTTTTCCTAATAAACTGATTGTCGCTTCCCTACGTTCTTTAGGAGTTGTATTATCAAAGAGATCGTTATGGAGTGCACTTGCTTGCGCCAACTTCTGGGGATTAATATGCTCATTAACAATCTGCTCACCAAGCGTTGAAATACAATGTGTCATTACAGCAGCTAGTTCTTGTTTAGATAGTTTCTTCAATCCTAATCACTCCTGTATTTTTTTCATTGTTTCTTCTGCTACCAATTCCAACACACCATTATCAATTTTCTCCACTAAATACTCGCCTTGTATCCCTAAATGCGGATACGCCACTTTTATTTTATCGCCTTTTTGTATGACAGTTCGGCTTAGCGCATCTACCTGAAGCACTTTATGTTCTAAATTTTCTAATCGTCTCGACAACTCTTGAATGTCCATAGTTCATTTTCCTCCAAAATAAAAAACACCCATTACGAGTGCTTTAATGATTCGATATGTTTATTGACACGTTCATTCCCTAACTTCCAATACTCTTCATCCATTTCAAATCCAATGTAATTACGATTTGTATTGATACATGCTATAGCAGTCGTAAATGACCCCATACAGTTATCTAAAACTGTTTCGCCTTCTTTTGTATAAGTCTTAATTAAGTATTCAAATAACGCTACAGGCTTTTGTGTAGGATGAAATGTTTTGCTATCACGCGGGAAATCAATAACCGATTTCGGATAGTTAGTATATTTCTTTACATGTACCTTATTTAAAGATTCATTATTCCGTTTACCGAATACCTTCATATTTTTGATTTTTTTCTTTCTAATCGGCTTATCTAATAAGATCAAATCTTGCGGATAATACTTAGGTAATTTCTTATAAAACACTAGTACATTTTCATGATTCTTTAGAGGCATTCTATTGGCATTTGGAAAACCTGTTATATGATTTCCTTTTTTCCAGATCCACTCATAACGGAATAATTTAATATTTGAAGCAATCAACTTTGTTGTAAATGGCTGGCTTGCTGTTAATAAGATAGCTCCATTATCTTTTATAATTCTTTCGTACTGTTGCCATAACAAATCGAAAGGAATAATGCTGTCCCATTTACAGGCTGTTGTTCCATAAGGTAAATCACAAAGAATCATATCGATGGATTTATCTTCAATCATTTTCATACCTTCTAAACAATCCATATTAAGCACTTGATTCAGCATATGTTATCCCATCCATTTCTACAATTAGAGTATGTTGAACGATGTTAATATCCTAAATTATTCTGGTATGCAACTTTTGAAATCCATAAACTACAAAAAAGAGCAACCGTGCACCAGTTGCCCTTCTGCTAAAAATGTATGCTATCAATATAAATCATTTTTTCAACCGTTTCGATTCATTTTAGGAGTGAACCTAAATGACACCTTCTCGCTCCACGAACTTAATTAATCTAACAAGTTCAGCATGTTTCTTTTTGATATGACTAGAACTATAATTTACTGCCTCTGCTATTTCTTCTAACGTCATACCATCCACATACTTCAATTTAAGTATCTGATTTTCTAAACCTCTAAACTTACTAATTAACTTTTCTAATTTATACATATCGTTCATCTTATGTGCTAATTCGTATTCAATCGCTTCAATGCGGTTTTCAACTTTTGCACCTTCAGATTCTGCCGTTAAACGTACTTCTCTCAAATCACCACTGACCCAGCGTCTTAATTCAGCTTTTGTCTTATCTAAGTTGTATTCCAGATAGGCTATGTCTTCTTCTAACTTTTGGTAATCTCTCAGCCAGTTAAACAAATGATGATTCACCTACTTTCATATTTCCAGATCAACAACCACATTTCTGATTGTGGATAGGTGTCAAAATGTCTCGCTGTTTATTCCTACAACTTGTACATATGTTTTGCTATAATGGATTTACATTGCCATCTGGAAAAGTGACTTGTCCCCAACGAGTTGCTTTTCCTTTTTTATTTTATGATTCCTGATTTTACAAAAATATTTCTCCAAGCTGCAGCAGTCCGTTCTTTATCAATTTCCTTTTGACGATTCAAAAATGCTCTTTTAACGTGTTTTTTCTTCCAAGTTCTCATTTTTATACTTCCTTCCTTAATAAATTCATTCTATTTTCTGTACAACGCGTATAACAGGCTTGTACGACCGAATAAGAGTTTTTTCACTAATAAGGTCTTATGATATTCAGAAAGTTGTTGTCACCTCAAAATGAGTAATCTGAGAAGCTGTTTCACTCGAACTTTTGTTCTTCATTAATATTTATCTCACTAACTTCATTTATGATGACCCCTCTGTCTACTAAATCATCCTCGGTTCTTTTTAAACGTTTAATCGTATCAATAACTTTTTCCTTTGACTCTGCTTCAACGACTGCCTCATATACCTTTAATTCTGTGAAAGTCACATTAAATGTTTTCATTCTTTCGCCTCCCTTTCGTTTTAAAATAATGATTTGATTTCAAAATTATATTTTTTTAAACTATCTATTTTCTCTTCTCTTGTTCATATACCAAGCTCTTTATTCATAAACTAAAAATAATTGACATAACTGAATGGAGGCTAACTATGTCTATTTCAAATATTATTAATTATGGACGCGTTCCCCACTTCAATCCTAACTTCCCTTTGATTTTATTTTGGAGTCAAAAAAGTGGTTGTACCTCCCTTGCACATTGGTTTTTTTATCAAATTAATTTATTTAAACCGGCCATAAAATATAATTCTTTCATTCATCATTACGAAAATGATATATACAAAAACTCCTCGGACTACTTTATTGAACTTGCTGCGGCTTTATATACAAAGAAAAAAGATACTTATAAACTAGTTAGAAATCCATATACAAGAGCTGTAAGTTCATTCTTTTCACTCATCGCTCCCCCTTACATAGAAAACCCTGCATGGAAGCCCATTCGAAGTTTTTATTATGGTAATGATAATTGTAATAAGCCTATTTCATTTAAAATCTTTCTCTATTACTTAAAAGCGCAAATGACAGATTTAGAACAAGTAGATCCACATTTAATGCAGCAATATGTACCAGGCGAAGAGGAGTTTGTTACAAAGTATATCTACCTTGAAAATTTCTCTACTGAAATTGTGTGCTTAGAACAAACATATCAATTAAAAACTTCTCCTTTACACATACTTACCAAATCATGGCATCATCAGAAAGACAGGGCGATTTTTAGAGGTAATTTTGCAGATGCTGATATTACCGCCCCTTTATTTCCACGCCTTCCAACATACGATAGTTTTTATGATCATGAAACTATCCAATTGGTACAAGATATTTTTAATAAAGATTTCAGCACGTACAACTACCCATTAACTCCTTTAAAAAATAAGTGATTTTCTAATTACAGTTTCATATATTATAGAGAGACTTAAATTCACCTATTTAAGTTTCCTCATAAAACTCTCGTAGTAAGTTGGGACACTGGAAGCAGTGTCTTTTTTTAATAAAATTCAAATTGTATTAGTATCCATTACTTTGACGTTCATGATTAACCTTGTTTTTCTCAATGTATTCGTATTCAATTTCTTCTAATGAAAAGCCTAATAATTCCCCTAAACCAAGATAATGGGCTAATAGAACATCTGCCCTAAATGCTGTTGGTTCTTCTTTTAATCGCATCGATAGATGGTACAATTCGAAAAACTGCTCTGTAACTGTCTCGCAACGCATAGAAGCAGGAAAGTTGATTTCTGTTTTCAAATCTATGCAAAGTCCAATTGCAAAGTGTAATCCGTCAACGTATTCTTCTAAAAGTGGATTTTTATAGACTTCTACTTTACAACCATCATCTAATACTTTGATTTTCCCTGTGGGTATGCTAGTTCTAGGTTTACGATCATTGCTCCAAAACTTAAATACCCGCCATTCCTTCATGCATTCGCCTAGTTCATCTAAAAACGCTAGTATTCTAAATTCGAATACTTCTTCTCTAGAAAGATTTTTTCGACTCTAAAACCCTTTTATCCAAAACGTTCTCCATTGCAAATAGTTTTTTTATATCCACTGAGAACACTCCCTTTTTAATCGATGACTGGGTAAAACGCCCTTCCACTTTCTTTCGTTAAAAAAATGCAAGTTGTCCATCTGGCCGCTGCAATAACTTAACCTCGTCTTTAGCTTTTTCTTCTAATTGGTGGCTTTGGACCGGTACAAAATCGGTAAACCAATGTAATGGAAAACAACCACAAAATTTCTTGCGCTCCCGATCATGCCAAAAGTAGCAATGCTTCCCTCTCGGCTGTACGATGTAATCTTTAAGTGGTTTATCTTTATATCCCTTTTTTCGCCAAATCAACTGAGCTCTATAGAATAAGCTTGTATTCAACTTAGGCAGATTGGGTTGAGGTTCTGGTGTCCATACTTCCTTTTCCGTGATTTGAAACCTTTCAGCTGGATAGCAACCGAAATGCGCCCCTTTACGATTAAATTTGCTTACATAATAATGATTCGGTTTAGTCGGAAATAAAAAGTATTCTACTTTCTCCTTTAGCAAATCTGAGTGATCTACAGCAATACAAACGCCGTTTGTAACGCTCAATCTTGAAGACCTCCTTCTTTACCAAATTGAGCAGCTCTTTGATTAATCTTTGCTAATATACGGCTAATTTGCACCTGACTGTATCCCATTTGATTTGCAATATTTTGCTGCGTCATACTTTGTAAATGCATATCTAAAACAATGTATTCTTTAGGAGCTAATGCAGCTTTAAATTCTCTTATTACGACTCGATTAATGGTGGTTTCTTCAATGTCTTCCACTTTAGTATCTTCTAGCATTTTTTCTAATGTCACATCCTCATTAGATCCAGATGCATATACTACCTTATTGAGAGAATCTGTACTTGGCTGATACTTTAGGGCCATATTTACTAAAGTTACTGGCTCGTTTAAAACGTCCGCTATCTCTTCTGGATCCTTATCTGCTAACTGTTGATTTAAAATTTTTCCTTTTACGCTATATACGCTTCTTTGCACTTTCACTTTCTGGTTGTCTCGAATTGCTCTTCCTATTTCCCCCATAATTTTAGGAACAGCATATGTTGAAAATGCACATCCAAATTCAGGATTAAAATTATCTCTTGCTTTTATCAAACCAATCATTCCAAACTGAGTTAAATCTTCAATATCTAAATTTGTATCATGTTCTATGCTGGTCTTTTTTTTCGCATATCTTTTCCACACGCAATGATGTACAAGCCTTTCATATTTCTCCATAAACTCATCATCTGACATTCCGCGAACATTAACTATTTCCTTAGCTTGTCCCTTTTCTTTAGACATTTTTGTTCTCTCCTTTATCAAACTTAGGAAAGTGCTTTTCTCTTAACTTATTTAACGCCGTTTTAAAGTCAGTATCAGACTGCAGCTTATTATCACTTAGCATTTCAAACAGATCATCCAAAAAGTTTTTTACCCTTTCATCTGTTTTAGATTTAATCAGCAGTTGTCTTAACAAAACGTCAAATTCTTCCATTAATTTATTATTTTGTCCCTTTACTTCTTTCATTTCTCCGCACCCCTTTTATTAGAATCCAATATCTAAATTTACAATTCGTTTATCGGTGGTTGTTTTAAAGACAATCGTTTCATCTTTTGTTACTCCATTTAGTAACCTGCTTGCTAGTTTCGGATCGTACTTTTGAAATAGCTGTTTGCTTGATAAATTCGATGTAGTAATCGTTGTTTTGTTCGCCCCTTGACGTCCATTAGCAACACCGTAAAGTATTTTATGAACAAAATCGCTCGCTTCTCCGTTTCGATTCATCGAACCACTTTCAGCCCCTAAATCATCGATTACAAGGAAATCTACATCCACCATTAAACTGATACAATAATCCATTGTGTATTTTGACTCTACATTTCTAAATGAGTGCTGTATTAATCGGATTAGCTTTTCGATTTCTACAAATAAGCAGCTTTTCATATTTTTAAAAGCATGTTCATCATTTAATCTCACACCGTCTGATATTATCCAATAGTGCTCAACTAATGCATACAGCATCGCATACGCTAAATGACTTTTTCCTACTCCTTGAATCCCTGCAATGTATACATTTAAAAACTCACCGTTTTTTATGCGTTCAAGAATTTTCATAGCTTTTTCTTTGTTTTCTTTCGTTTCTTTACAATCCGTGTTGTATGTAGACAATCTTGATTCTGTAATGGATTGGTTTTCAATGATACTGTGTTGAAAGAGCACATTTTTCTTCCGTTCTCTATTAATCTTTTTATAATGATTATTTGCTTGTTGAAATAAAACCGAATTTTGCTCTTCGACCATGCAGCGGGGACAATATACCGTCCCTGCATCATCAATCATTTTCCTAACTAATTTAACAACTACTTCCCCATGTTTATTAAAAGTGTGCTTATCGCATTGTTCATCTGCAAATTTTAACTTAGTGAGTTTTTCAAAAGAATCTTGCATCCTCTTCACATTTAGTACTCCTTTCTAAAACGGCATTTCCCCCCTAAATCCCGGTATAACAATCTGATCTCCATGTTGTTGATTGGACATGTTGACCGTTTCATTTAAGTAGTTGTCAAAATGTTTTTGTGAAAATAATGTGCTTGGTCTTAAAAACTGATCTAGTGGCTTTCCATCAAAACTTTTCTTACCAAGCCATTGTGAAGTTTTGTTATCGATGACTTTTTTAAAGTCCTCTAATTTATACCCCTCGTTCCATCTAGCGCGAATCAACTTTCTATGTCCTTCTGCTTTAAGATTGAAATTTTTATTTGCTTTTTCATTCAAGTAATCCAATATATCTTTATACGGTATTGGATTGGACTTTGCGTCTGATTTTAAAGACGCTTTGGATTTTATTTTTGTTTTTTCTTCTTCTGGTTCTTTTTCTTCTTCTTTTTGTTTTTGTTTTTCTTTTTCTTCTTGTTCTTCTTTTTGTTCTTCTTGTTCTTCTTTTTGTTCTTCTTCTTGGTCACGTATCGCTAACGTATCGTGGGACGTATCGTCAAAACCCGCATAAAGATTGATTTTTCTTTTTAAAGCTGCATGATCTGTATGTTCTAAAATGAATTTTATTAGAGATAAATCTTTCACTTTATCAATTTCTCTTTTAAGACAATCTTCAATTGGTTTCCCGCCTCTATTCAGGTTGTATTTGCCCCAATTTTTTATAGCAATTTCTCTTGTCAGTTTGTTATATTTAATTAATTTATGATGGTTTTCAAAACGTTCCAGTAGTGCTCTAGCAGACTCTATTGATAGTCCGATTTCAAAAGCTATCATCTTAGGTGTGATTTCATACACTCCCAATTGAGTTGTGTGAGGATTAGTCAAAAGGTACACCATAAACAATTTATCTTCTGGTGTCATATCTTCTGATACTTTTACGTCCGTCCAAAATTCTGTATGCACTTTCCTAAAAAGAGCCATAATAACACCCTTTCCATACATCAAACATGTATGTTATATTTCTAATAAGTATATTTTTATAAGTATTTTTATTTAGTAACTTGTTGGCGCAAGTTACTTTTTTTGTCTATAAACCTTCGTAATATTAATCATTGAACTGGCTTTAAATATCTTGGTCTAGGTTTCTGAACTTCTTGAGTTTCTCCAGTACGATTATTGATTAGCTCTTGTTTCCCTTTCTGTCCAGAATGCAGCGTATAAGTATCAAGTCCTACACTTCCAAAAAACTCTTCTGCTAAAGACTTTTCTCCTTCAATTCTTCTGATTCTGCTTATAACTGTCATTGAACTAACCGCAAAACATGTTATATCCCAATTGTCGTAATCGTATAGAAACTCTAAGATATTTTCCCCTATAAGAGTATCCATCCCGATTTCTTTAGCACGATTCATAGTAAAGAAATAATCTTTCTCTTCCCATTTGTCTCCGTCATAAGATTTTGTTATCGGAAACATATTTATAAATTCTCTTGGAGTTATCTTTTTCATCAATTCTTGTAAGTAGCCAATTAATTGCAGCTTGTCTTTTAAATAGTCATAATTTGATGTATCACTTTTTGCATATCTAATAAATCTCACACCCGTAAATATTGTTTTTTTGCATAAGTCTTGATTGAATGTACCTGTATTTTTTACCTTTTGTAGCAACTCACGTAGATTTTTAGAAAACATCCGATGATATATCTCTACATAATCTGGTTCTGATTTTTCGATCCCATCAACTACTTGTAAATTATCCATTAATTTTTACCCCTTTCTTTCCAATGCTGATTCGTCGTTATAAATACTCTTTATCACATCCGAATATGTGTTATAGTTCCGTAGTCTCATTAAAGAAAAATATGTGAGGGCCTCTTTAAATGCCATCCACCAATTAAGTTCGTATATGTTATAAAAAGTTTCTGCATCCATACGAATTGCATCTGAAAATAACGTAAGAGAATTCACTTTCTTTTTAGCTGCTAAAATTTGTAGCCTTTCCCATGTTTCTAAAGATTCTTTTCTCTCCTGATCTACCACCACTTGTAAAACTAACCACTCGAATCCATTAATCCCTTGCTTAAGTTTCTCTTCAATAATTTCTTGCTCCATTAGTAAGGCTGCGAACATCGGTTCAATTTCCATATGGTACCTCCTCGCTTTCAATTCTTATTACATTTCTGTAAAATCCATTTGCGCATTTATAAAAGATATTTCCTCACTTAATACAATTGGAAGTGTATATTCTTCAACTATTTTCACTGCTACATTTAAGTGACAACGCTTAATTGCTTTATGACTTTTCACTCCGAATTCACGGTATAGCTGGTTGTAGATATCACGATAAACTTTCCCTCTTAATCCGCGATCTCGATAGGCATTAGACTGTTTTCCACCTAGCAATACGACTCCTTGACGTTTTACAGCATTAGAAATTTCATCACATTCGATTGCGAATAACGGTGTATTATCTTTTAAGTCTTGTACATCTGACTTTATCTCTTCAATTGCTTGCTGCTGACCTTCTAATGCTTGGAATGTAAGTTTTAAAACATTCATTGGATCAGTAGGAAGCCGTTGTTGCTCTCGTGCATTGAAATAGGTTTCTTCTAAGTAATCGAATTGTTCCCACGCTTTGTCTGTATCTAGAATCTTGCAATGTCTATTTGCCCCTCGTTCTGTCCACAAATATAATTGATTTACGTTGTTTGGCACGAGCTGAATATTATTCAGGTCGCGTTTAAAAGACCGTAATTCTTCACCCTCTAAGAAAAAATAGTGTTTGCCTTCAACGAACTTTGATTTATGATTACTGAAATTTTTTTGCACATTATTAACATCCGTTTGATAGATGAATGCTAATTGCTTAGTCGTTAAAATCCTTTCATTATTAAACTCCAGTACTGTTAACTGATCCATCTTATTCCCTCCTAAACTAATAAACTTGGAATTGTTCGTTTTGTATTTGTATAGCGATGGACTAAGTGCATTTCTCCATCCGCTTTCTTGAAAACCAACCAATTATCAGGATTTAAGCTGTATGATTTAAGATGCATTTTTTCGCGCTTGGTCAACTTTTTGCCGTTTTTCACAAAAACACCACCTTTCAGGCTTGTCCATTTTATAAGCGACTTCATTGAATGTTCTCAATGAAGTTTAAACATTAGCTGGCTGCACTGTTTCGTTTAGTCCCTAATCCCTTTTTAACAACCTTAACTTCAACCCCATAAAACGACTCATATGCTTCTTTAAACACTTCTTCAATATTTTTTTCGCTATAAGTTTCCTTGATGATAAACCCTTTGTAATTAATTTCTGACATGGCCCTCTCACCCCTATATTCCCTCAGGGAATATTGTTGTTAAAAAAAATCGACTTGCTCTTCAAACAAATCAACTACATTCGCTTTTAATACATGTGCCATTCTCGATGCTAAGTTATATGATATTTTCTTTTTGTAATTATGATTATTAATTAGCTTGTAACAGTAGCTGCAGGATATTTCTAATTCATCAGCTAACTCTTGATACTTATATCCAGATTTTTGGAATGCTGCTTTTAATTTTGTTTCATCTTTAATCATTTTCATGTAGTAACTCCTTTCTGTATCTTTGTAAATCACCTTAACATTCCCTTAGGGAAAATTCAAGGCATATTTTTCCTCGTATATAATATTTTTCTTTGAAATAGCTCGGATTGATTTTCCCTTTAGGAAATATTATAATAATCCTAACAAACCACTTATGAGGTGATTATTGTGGAATTTAAAGATCGGTTACGTCAATTAAGAAGAGAAAGAAATTTAACGCAACATGAACTTGGACAAGCTATTGGTGTTACTGCAGGTAGTGTTTCTAAGTTTGAAACTGGATTTAAACCTGCATCTAGAGAAACTGTTGAACGTGCAGCTGACTTTCTAGGTGTACCTGTTGATTATCTCTTAGGGCGATCTGACTCTCGCGAATTAGATGCAGATATGAATGAAAAATACTTGAGTATAAAAAACCGTTTGGAACAACTACCTGAGGAACATCAAGAAATAGTCTTACAAAACATGCTAACAATGATGGAAAGTCTAGAAAAATTAAAGAGTACTTCAAAATAGTGATGTAGTGCTACTCATCGCTATTTTTTATTTTCTGTTCGATGTTAAATGCTGCTTCAATAAACTTATTATACTCAGACTCACTATTCGAGCATGAGTCTACACATTTTAAAAACGACTTTAAAATACTTTCTTTTTTCATTTCTATTCCCCCTCACCTGCTGTAATCCAATTATAACCTTTCCTCTAGGGAAATTTCAGAAAAGTATATTATTTTTCGCTTTTTAATTTTAGTTTACTACATAAAAAAAGGACTGAGATGTTCTCAATCCTTTTTTCATCAACCACCAGGTTTTATGGTTTCCTGCATATATGATATTTGCTCATTTTTCTTGTAGTTGTCTTGTGTCTGTTTTGTAAATCCGCTCGATACAGTGAATACTGTTAATGCAACTAAGATTGTAGCAATTAGTTTTTTCATCAGCAAACGCTCCCTCTCCTATATTCCCTTTAAAACCCACCATTGACTTGATTAGTTTTGAATTATCTCCTCTTTTGAGGATCTCTTTTGCAACCAAACTTGTAAAAAAATAATTTGATTGTAAAAGGAATTTTTGAAAGCATTCGTATATTCCGTATGGTGATGTAGAAACAACCCCTTTAAAATATACAAGAAAATCTTCTTCTGCACCATCGTACAAGGATTCTTGAAGTAATTGCAATGAAGAAGGTTCTGGGAACATTTGAAATTTTTTCAATAAGACATCTGAATCTTCAGGTAATATTTCACCTAAATATATCTTAGCAAAATCTAAGTTGTAACGCACCTCTTTTTCATAAGTTTTATCACCAACTTGTTTAAATAAAGAATAACTATCTTCAAAGTATTTCAGACTCTTTTCTTTGTCTTCTCCTAAATATGACATTCCTAATATATATAAAGCATCAGAAATTGTCTTTTTGCTAATATTAGCATCGATTATTACATTAGCGAATTGTCTAGCTAAATCCAGATGATTGTAATGTAAATACACAGGCGCGAATATCTCTGCTACTCTGTAAATATAACATTCTTTAATGTAAGATTTTCTGTCACTATCTATTGTCTTAACTTGCTGTTCGATTTCCTGAATTAGTTCTAACATTAAATTGTATTTCTTTAAGTGGAAATAATTATAGCATTTCATTATATCCACAAGAACATTTAATACTTTATCTTTGGGTTGCCCAATTCTTTTTAGTTCATCCATAATCTCTGTGCCATGAATCTCACCAATTATATATTTATATAAAATTCCATACACAGAAACATATTCACCAACTGTTCCTGCTTCACTTTTATGTTTTACAAGTAGCTTATGTAATAGCTCTACGTTTCTTGTTACGCATGCATATTCAAAACTCTGCTTTATCGCTTCAGTTGCATCTAAATCTAAACACCATTCAACCATCGTTTCTTCAGAAGTTTTATTTTTATCATTTAGTATATGTGATAATTTTACTAATTGACAGAATCCGATTGTACCTCTTTTTTTAAATTTAGACATATATTGTTTAGATACCCCTATTTTTAGGGCTACACTACTTAACGTTAAATCATCTCTATCCTCAATTATCCCCATAATTTTTTCATGAAATTTCAAGTGACTATCCCCCTTCATTTCGATAAGCGCCATAGCTCCCATTATATTTACAGAATATTTTACCATATTAATCAGAGCATGTGTTCTACATCCAAGATTCTCGTGTTGAGAAAGTTTTGTTTATTAAAAACATCCAATTTCCCGGAGCTTCGATTTGTATGTGTGTTGGTTATTGGTTACCGTAACAAATGTCACAGTAACTAATAACCAACTTTAAAACTATAAAGAAAATGTATATTCGATGTCGATATACTTATCCTTACTAAGTGTGATTTTCTTTATTAAAGTTTTAAAAACCTCATGCATATCTTCTTCTTCATCGAGCATTGAAAAAGCTTCTTTAATTTTCTTCTCTTCTTTATTTCTCTTATTTTGATCTGTTAATTTAAGTAATTCCAACTCTTGCTCTTTAATTTCATTCTCGAAATTAAGATCCCGCTTCGAAAACATTTCTTTATCGATTAATCCTTCTACGTATAAATCAATCAACTTCTCTTTTTTCACTTTTAACAACTTAATTTGCTTCTTAATTTCTGTAGATTTATCATTTCTTTTTTGATGCATTTTTGGATTGAAATGTATCTCTAGTTGTTTTTCTTGCTGCTTCAATCCATAGATAATCGCCTCTCTTATATCATCATAATGAACCGGGTCAAAGTTAACGCAGCGATTGAATCTAATATAATTACTGCATTTCATATATACCCACTCTTTTTTACTTCCTTTTGCGTATCTACCTGAATACTTAGCTGTAATTGGTTCACCACAATGTTTACAAAACATCATTCCTCTAAATTCATTTCTTGTATCTTGTTTTGTTTTCTTTTTACTTGCCCTATCTCTATTTACCGCATTCCATAATTCTTTTGATACAATTGCTGGATAATGGTCTTCTATAATTGTTAATCTCTCTTTCGGAGTGTAAACTCTTTTCTTCTTTCCATCTACTTTTACTGTTTTATAACTATTTAAGACCAAATTCCCTTTATACGTTTGGTTCTTTAAAACCTTCCCTACAGTTGTATGCGACCATAACTGGCCAAACTTCGTATATGTGCCTTTATCGTTTAGGATATTCGCTATTTTCTTAAATCCATAGCCTTTATAGGATAAATCAAAAATTTCCCTTACAACTTCGGCTTCCTTTTCATTGATAACGAGTTTCTTGTCAATTACATCGTATCCTAATCCCGGTTTTCCAATAAACTCGCCTCTTCTTGCTTTAGCTTGCATTGCAGCAGAAACAGATACAGATATAGTTTTAGGTAATTGTGCAGCAAACATGGCAAACATTTCGAATTTAATATCATTGCCACCTTCATATAAACTATCGTAATTTTCTTCAATTGTAACCAAACGTATCCCATGACCTATTAGAATTTCTTTAATTTCTAAGGCGTCCCTTAGATCCCTTGCTAAACGGTGTATAGATTTAAATACGACTGTATCTAATTCATTTCGTCTTGCTTTTTCTAATATCAGTTGCATCGCATGACGTTCTAGCCAAGCTGTACCAGAAATACCATCGTCAAAATATACTGCATTTGGATCCCACTCATATCCGTTTTTTTCTAACCAATATCGACAAATATCAATCTGATTTTCAACAGATGAAACTTGCTCATCTCTATCCGTTGAAACTCGTACATAAACAGCGTACTTCAAAATTTCCACCCACTTATTTACTAAGAATATGATAATTAAATTATATATACATTTTTCCCTGTGGGCAATTTTATATTATTCATTTAACCAATCAAACAATAATCCTCGACATTCTTTCCTTCTCTCGACTACAAATTTACTTTCAACAATTCTATAAAAATAACCTTCAAAAGTATTTTTAATTTTATTTGCTTTTTCCGCGAAAATAGTTTCTTTAAATGCTTGAATCGCTTGGTTTATCACTTGTTCAATAGGCTTGTCTATTTTTGAACGTTTATATGCCATTAATACTCGATGATACAGCTTATAAATTTTATCTGCCGATTTGAAGAATGGAGCTACCACATCTCTGAATTGGCTTGGTACATTTTCTGGTGTAAAAGTTTCATCTAAATCTGCTAATTTAATTTCTTTAGATTCCCTTGCTGACGTTTCTTTTACGTTTAATTCGTTTTTTAATTCTTCTAGAGGGTGTGATTCAGAAAGCTTAGTTTCCTTGTCCAATTTCGCATCGAAAACCTTTGATTCTGTAAGGTTTTCTTCGTCTTGTCGCTGTGACATTTTCGGTAGGACATTCGGTGTGACATTATATTTTTTTTGAAGGACATAGACGTTATGTCCATTCCCTCCACGCAATTTTCCTTCTGTTCGAATTGTTTTATGTCTAGATACTATTTCAAAATCCTCTAACACTTTTAATACCCTACGAACAGTTCGATCACTTATACTTAATGCCGCGGCAATAGTCCCTACCTTCAGAAAAGATACACCGGGAATCTTACAAGAGTGTCTTGCTAAAAATTTCAATACTTTTATCGCTGACTCGGATAACTCATGTGTATGTTTGTATAAAAAATAACATATCGCTTCATTCATCTCTTCTACTGATTGGAATGATTGTAATTCCTTGTATTGTGTATAATTTGCTGACTTAAGCATCTCCTTACCTCCCATTTATATAAGTACAATAATCATATTAATTACAATTAAAATCGTAGAAATTGTGTAGAAACCATAAAACCATACAAGATCTGATTTGCTTTCTAAACCAAAATAATCATTTAATCTTTGCATGTTCGTTCCTCCTTTTAAGTTCAACTATAAAAGTTCAACTATTTAAGTTGAATTATAACTCTCTAATTATTCAACGTCAATAGTTGAACGGAAAAAGTTTTACTATTTCCGTTTGTTGTTGTAAAATGGGTACAAGATAACCAGTGCTGCGGAGGAGAATAAAATGAAATTCACACTCGGAAATTCTTTAGATGAATTGGGGATCACGAAAAATAAGTTATCTACAGAATCCCAAGTAAGATACAATACAATTAGTGATCTGGTGAATGGTAAAGCTAATGCTGTTCGTTTTGATTCGCTTGAAGCTATCATCGATGCTTTAAATTCCATCGCTTCAGAAAAAGGAATCGATAAAATTTACACAATAGACGACGTAATACAATACATAAAAAAGAGCTAATCATTCGAAAATGATCAGCTCTTTTTTCATCATTAAGTAGTAGCGATTACATATACTTTTACAAACACATTATATTTATTTGCCAGTTCTTCTAATTTCTTTTCTCTATATTTTGTGATTGTAAAGAAATGAATAACTGGCACTTTCCCGTTATGCTTCTGTTTATAAATCTGCGTTAACTCTTCATATTTTTTTAACTTTTCATCGTTTACTATCATTTTCTGAGTACGATCTATTTCTACAGCATGAAGTATTCTGTCTTCATCGCGAAATTTCACATCTGGAATTATTTTTTTCTTTTTATCATCTTTTATATATTTAATTTCAGTTTCTACTTGCCAATCATCTGGACAATATAAATGTAACCAAGCTTCATTACGTAAAAGAGCGTGTGCAACTTTACCATGATGTACAACTTTCCCTTCACCGAACAACTTATGTCCTGACTGGTTTAAATAATATACATGCTCTTTATTGCAAACTACCTTACTTGTATAAATAGATAAGTCTTTCATGATTCGATTTGCATTTCTTATTCCACCCATTTCATGAATACTCATTAAATGCCTTCTCGTTGCAAACTGTAGCTTTCTAATCGTCGCAAGTATCGCCATTTGACGGTTGATTTGCATATGCGTTTGCATCCTCATGTTTCTCCACCTCATATCCTTTTAAATACTCCCACATCATCTCGTTACTAATGTAAGGGATTTGTATTTCTGTAAGTCTATCGGTTTTGAAAATCGCGCGTCCGGGAATGCTTTTTAGCGTTTCTAATCCCGCTTCATCTATAACAACACTTGAGGCCGTTTGAGTCGGTAATCTAAAGCCTAATTTCGCATCACTATTTTGTTTTACTTGGCGCGGTAATGTATCCCCTGTCGGGTATTGTGTACAAAAAATCAATCTAAAACCTAAAGCGCCACCTATGCGCGCTATATGAGAGAGCATTTGTTGACACGCTCCTAATAACCTTTGCTGTTCTTTTTTCATACTTTTATCTGGGCAAAGTTCAGCTCCTTCGTCTACTATGATAAAGTATCGCTCTTTGATATTTGTTTCTACAACATTCGTATAATGTCTACATTTCATATATTCCATTTTCTCTTCCATCTTCTTGAGAATATTAGTTAATATCATAAAAGCTTCTGCGGGCTTTTCAGCAATAGAAACTACCTGTTTTAAATTCTTATACGGCCCAAACTCCAAGCCACCTTTTAAATCAATAATGTATAAATTAATATGTTCTGGTTGTGCTAAAGTAAGAGAAGTAACTACATTTTTTAAAAATACCGTTTTACCCATCCGTGTCAGACCACCTAGTGTCATATGTGGTGTTTTATCAAAATCATGATAGATAAGTTTTTCTAAACTTTGGCCCATTGGAACACACCAGCTTCCTTCTGCAACCAAACCTTTAGACCATGACCATTTTTTCGGTATATCCCTATGAAACACACGAATATTTAGCTTGTAATTATCATAATCAATTCGGACAGGTTTACTTAGCCCTTCAGAGACAACATCCTCGACCTTCTGAATAATTTTACTCGGCATTCCTACAGGCAACCGATATATATATGTTGTACTTCGATCATCCTCTTTTTGTTCAAGAAAAACTGGATACTGTAATTTGTCCTCTCTACGTATCGCAATTCCGCTTACTTCAAAAAAAACTTGTATTTTCTTTCGATCACTCTCTCTTCCTTTGAGCCTTTCGCCAACTATGGCGAAAATTAAACCTGCGAATGGTACTGATAACAACTCCAGCATAAAATCACTCCTTATATCCCTCTTATAGAGGGTATATATCCCTGTTTCAAGGAATACGTGCATACAAGCTAAATTCCTTATGACATAAGGAATGAAAAGTTTCCACATCGTATTCCTTCATAGAAATAAAACGAGAACATAACGTAGAAGGTATAGAAACGAGCCTGTAAGTGTTGTGTACAAAGTGACACGTGGAAGCCAATGTGGAACACTTTTTCCCATTTTTTCTGCTGCCTTCATTGCAACTACTGACAACCCTGTTGCCGTCCAAATAATAATCGCTTCTCCAGCAAGAGTCATGCTTGTTCCTCCTCTTCCTTTTCACGAAATGTAATACCTTTTCTTGTAAGAACGACATCATAACAATCCATTAGAATTTCCCAGTTCAAAATATCTTCTTCCTCACCATATAAATCCTCTTCAACTACCTGTGATAAACTAAAATATCCTTTGTACTCTTTGTTATTAAAAACTTTATGATTTCTCATGTGATTTAAAATTGATTGAGTTTCTGTTCTTGATCTTGATTCATTGTACATATCTCTTAATTCTTTTGAAGGATGTAGATATGGAGTTGTGTTTAAATGATTATACTGCCAACGCATATAGAACTCTCCCTTCTTGTTGTCTCTTCTTCCTTGTAGTCTTCTAAGTGGAAGTAATATAGGTATATGAACTAGAAAACAAAAACTTGTTTGTCCAACAACAAAAAAATCAAAAGGTTTTTCAAAAAATTGATTGAATGTTTTAAAGGGAGGGATTTTATGGAGTGTAAATTAAAAATAATTTTATCCGATAGAATGATTAAACAATCTGCATTAGCAAAAAGAGCTGGCATAACAGATCAAACATTAAGTATGATAGTTAGAGGGAAAAGCGAACCGACACTACGAGTCGCTATGCGCATAGCAAAAGCTCTCGACATGAAAATTGAAGATATATGGAGTGAAGAAGAGGAGTGACCCCATGAACAAACCATCTTTTAAGACATTTAACACAATAATCGAAGGTTATTATCGCCCCGAAGAGGGACTAGTTGAAGTTGAAGATTTCATCAATAATTTTGAGGAAGAATCTTTATTTGTACTTGATTACAAGGGAATTATGTATCAAAAAACATCTGCTCAAAAATATAATCAAGACTTCGAAATACTATTACTTCCCTATACAGACTTACATTCAAATTCTAAACAAGATTTATTGCAATTATTAAAGCGTAAAACTGTTGTTTATTTCACGTATACAGACTATGATCAGCAACAAGAAGACTTCATTCCGGATATGGGAAGTCAAATTTTTTCATTTATGAATCATATGTTAAAAGGTGTACAGCAAAATAAAAAAGCAATTCCAGTACGCTTTATTTTGATGGATATTGAAGCAGTTGGCTTTATTCCTAAACTCCCGAAATTTATGGCTGGATGCAGAGGATTTAATGTAGGCACTTGCTTATTCATCGATGATAAAGAAACTCTCCTGTACGGATATAACAAAGAACAAGTAGATAAAATTTATTTAAACAGTACCGTTGTTTCAAAAGAGCTTACATAAGAAATGAAACTTCACTTCTCATATTATTTTAATTAGCACAGCTTATTTAATATATGGAGGGGATTTTGTGGAATTAAGAAAGACTACAGATGGAGAAACTTTCATTATAAAATTACAAGAAAAGAAAAGTTCTACAGGTAATCAATTAAAAAGATTTATATACTTCTCAATTGGTATATTAGGTCTGCTTGTTTCAGTAGCATTATTCTTTACTATCATCGGAATTTTACCTGCTATCGGATTAGCGTTTTTCTCAGTTATTTTCATGTATAAAGCACTGGGGAAACAACTTGTGAAATGTCCTAACTGTAGTAAAAAACAACCAGTTGTACATAAAGCTGAAGCTTTTATTTGTCATAGATGTAATAAACGTAGTCTGATTGAATGGAAACAGTAAAAAAGGAGGGATTCCCAATAAGTTGGGAATCCCTCTTTTCACTTCACATACACATAGGCTTCACTTGCTGTGATATAGTATGTTGTTCCTTTACTATTGTGCACTTTGTATTGTGGGGAACCATTTACCATTACCGTTGCGTCAATCGTAAAACCTAATCCTACATCTACAGTACCTGCAACATACTTATCTTCCCACGATGGAGCACTGTAAAATCTGAGATTATTCACTTTCGACACTACACGTTTTCCAGCAACTGAACTTACAGGTTCGTTCTTTTTAAATCGGATATACGATGGATTATATTTTACCCACTGATCCCAACCTAAATTTAGCCATCCGTCCTTTTCCCCCCAAACTTTATAAGCCTCTGGTTTATTTAATTGACTAATAACAGAATAGCTTGCATCTGGGCCTTTGCGTAGATTTACATTATACCCTTCAATATAAGCTACACCTTCTACATTGGCTGTTGGTTTTTCCGCTGGTTTAGAAGGTTGTTCAGGAATAGAAATATCCGAGTTATTATAAGCACGTTTTACATCTGCTCGGAATTGAGCTTCAGATATACCATATTTTTTTAAATAATCCAGTGGATCAGTGTGAGTTGTTCCACCAAGATATTTCCTTACGTCATCATGTGTCCATAATCCTTTTTCTACTGAAAGTCCACGATCACGTAAAATTTTCGCTAGTAATTTTACATACTTGTCATAGCTTCGCTTAAACTTGCTATAATCTGAAGTCTCACAAAGTTCAACATGTACAAAACGTGCGTTAGCAGCTGGCCCAGCGCCATACGCAATATAACGTGTATCTGCAATTTGAATGACTTCATCCCAATCAACTGCATAATGTACAAATGCATTTCTCCAAGTACGTGTTTCATAACGTTGGATATTGATTGCTGGAGCTTCTGGAGTCGCTGTACTATGTGCAACTACACCTTCATACGCTCCTACTCCATTTCTATATCCTTGCTTCGGTAAATCAGGAATGATTAATATTCTGTCAGCAAAAGCACTTGTTGTAATAGATAACGCTAGAATAACTGTAAGAACTATAGAAGAAATGTGTTTTAATGTCTTTTTCATTTTACATCAGCATCCTTTTTCATAATTTTTGTGTGGTCAAACAGTCCACTTGCTGACAGTCCAATGATGATCCCTTGAAATACATTTGATTTTATGTCCCCGCCCAAAAATAAAACGCCTAGCACAATGCCAAGCGTTAAATTCAATAACGGAACATATTTTGTTTGTAACCCCATTGTTTTTACAATCTGTGAAAACCCAATAACAACACCAATTATTACAGCAAAACTAACCATTACATACCACCCCCTTTCATTAAGAAAGTGAGAATACCACCAATAATTCCACCAACTATAAGTCGTAAAATCCAGGTAGTATTGGCGCTGATTTTATCTAACTGCTTGTTGATATTAATAATGTCTTTTTCGTTACCTGTTGTTCGTATTTCTAAGCTTTTCACTTCTAATCTTATTTCTTTAATTTCTTGCTTGATTTCTTGAACATCACTTCTTACTTCTTGTAACCCTTCCACCTTAACCACCCCTTTTTAGACAATAAAAAAAGACCAGCTTATGGCTGCTCTGGTTTCTTATTTATTAATTTTTGTAGTAATAACTCTTCTAATCGGGCTATCCGATCTTCTTGACTAGCTACTTGTAATTTTAGATTTGCTATTTCTACTTTCTGTTCTTGTACTGTTGTATTAACTTCCTGTAAATGTAATTTTAGATTTGTTATTTCTACCTTCTGTTCCTGTACTGTTGCATCAACTTCTTGTAAACCTTTAATTCCAATGGATGCGTATGAATACAAGTGAATTCCTTTCCCGCTTTCATCCACAAACATTTCATCACATTCATCTACGATTAAACCGTAGTATGTTTTAATATCTTCTGTTGTCAACGGTGGATCATTAGGACTTCTCTCTTCTCTCATCCGGTAAAGTTCGTTTACCGCATTCTTATAATTAAATTGTCTAATTTTAAGACTTCTAATTTTTTCTAAGGCGGAAAAAGAAATATCACGGATATTAGATTTATACTCCCGTAGTGAAGGGGTCATAAAATTCCCTTGAACAGCACCCCAGCCATTTTGAGTAACAGAGGATTTCAGTTGGATAACTCCTGTATATCCCGCTGCACGGCTATTACGTATAGTTACATTAGGTAATCTTAAATCAGATTCTGTACTATTATCTTCAACGACTAATGATGTTTGATATAGACCCGGTTTTCCTCTTCTAAAATACCAACGCCCACTCCCAGCATAAAAAACATGGTAATCATTAGCATATAGAACACTTAATCCGATTCTTTGTAACTCCCAATACACAGACTTTTGAACTGAGCCATCAACTATACCATCACTAATACCAATGCTCGCATAAGCCCCTGACCATCCTGCACCTGCTTGAGACATAAACAAAGTGCCTTCTGGAGCATTAGTCTTTTCATCGGACCCTAAGATAAAAGTCGGTTGTACTGCGCCATCTGATCTTCTGTAGTGCCCCAGAAACGCTCTAGCAACTCCTCTTTCATAGAGACGTATAAATTGGTCATCTAAGCTAACGTAGTTATCCGTATTTGATGTTCTAATTTGGCAACCGCTCAGCAATCCAGCTTTAATCCACTCAGCATTAACTTTACCAACTAAATCTATTCGTGCAGCATTTAACTTAATGTTTTCTTTACTCATATTGAATGCTGCAATTACATCATTTTCTTTTACAGATATACTAACGCCCTTTTCAGTTAACTGAAGACGAGTTTCCATATCTCTTACATAAGAGTCTTTTGCAAATTGTCCATCTGCTTGCGTTTTCGTATATACTTCTGTCTTTTTTGCTGCTGCATTAATCCCCTGTTCATTGATAGTAAAGCGGTTATCGATTAGAGTCATTTTTTGATTAAATTGTTCAGTTGCAAGCTTATTAGCTAATTCATCTAATAAATCTTGTTTATTCTGATTAACTGTTTGTTTCAACTCAGGAATCTTAAAACCAGCAACATAATCCTCTACTTGTTTAAGCTCAACTTTTGCCCCAATCGCTGTTGCTTGTTGTTCAAGTTTTGTATTCGCTTCAGTGAGCTTCTTTCCTTGATCGGACACTACATTATTTAAATTACTAACTGTGGAGGACAATCCGCTTGCTGTTTGTTCTACTGTAGTCATGCGTTTTTCGAATCCAGCTTGGCTGTTTTGAACATTTGTTACAGTAGTTTTTACGCCATCTACACTTTTTTCAATATCAGTTGTTTTCTGTTCGAACACTTGCAATGACACTTTATCATTATTAGATGTATTCCAATCAGTTGCGATTGATCCTTTTTCTACTTTTAAAGCGTTGACCCTAATCCACGCATAACCATTTGATCCTGTTAATTCACGCTTTGTTCTACCGCCAATAAGAATAAACACCTTGTCATCGTCCTTAGTGGCTGTAAACGTAAATTTAACTCTATAGTAGTTGTTGTTCTCTCTATCGCTTATTTTAGCAACGAGCGGAAATGACAGTATATTTATATCTGGTATCTTTTGATTTACTTTATCGGTATACATAATATAAGTGTAATCAAGTGTATGACCTAATTCACTAGTTGCCACATTCATTGAAACTGTGTATCTTTGGTCCTTCCTAACAGAAAAACTTCTTCCATTACATTGCACACCAAACGGGGTGTTATTCGGCACAGCTAACTGTTTGCCACCTTCTTGAGATTCAACTAATAAACAGCGCGGATAAGGTAACGCGTCTTTTAACCCACTTTGATCTAATACGCGTACAGAACCAATTGTACTCCATCGACTCCAACCACTAGCATCAATGAATTCCGTCCCATCAATTAAGTTAGTGGTACCGACTTCTAAACCGTCAACTTTACTATTAATTTGTTCCATTCGTTCTTTTGTACGTCCAGCTTCTTCTTTAATTTCAGTTGTTGTTTTAGTTAATTCACTTGTTGTTTGCTGTACATCAGATATTGTCTTTTTCGTACCTTCTACAGTTGATTCAACCGTATTTAATTTATTACTAATCTCACCATCTTTTTTAGTTAATGATTCGATAGAAGTTTTAAATCCATCTGAAGTTTGCTCTATTTGAGTCACTTTTTTATTAATATTACCTTGTTCGGTTTGCACATCAGAAATTGTGCGACTAACACCCTGTAAACTTCCCTTTACTTCGTTAAATTGTCCTGTCGCCTGATTCTGTGCCTCTTGAACCTTTTGATTCAACTCTGTTTTTGTAGATTGAATATCTTTATTAACCTGCTCAAGTGTTTCTTGTTTAACCGATTCAACATCGGGTACAACCGATTCCCACGCTGTACCTGTCCATATTTTTAAAATACCGGGCTTTCCATTACTAATATCACGCCAAAGCGTTTTAAAAGGTTTAAGACCTGTTGTTGGCGGATTCTTGGATTCTATAATTTCAACGGTATTATTTTTAATATTCTCTTGTACTTTTTCAGCAAGTGCTTTTGCTGCTTCTGACTCCTTCTTCGCATTACTAGCAGTTTCGTTAGCTTCGTTCACTAGTTTATCTAGCTGGTCTATCATTTCTTGTTTATTGCCAAGCGAACTAAGAATACGATTGTAAATTTTTCTTAATTCCTCATTTTGATTAACAATCTCACGATAATCTCCGAATTCATATTTATCTTGCGTTGGGTCTGTAAAAGATTCATCTCCAGCTATTACTCGCGCTTCAAGATATAATTCTGGTGTAAACCCTGTATCTTTAATTTTGATCGTGTCGCCTTCGTTAATTAATTCGTGTTCTAGGCCAAAAATACGACCAATCGATTGTGCTTCCACTTCATAAGAGATTGAGGAATTGACACGCTTTTTCAATTCTATTTCCATAAGCGTCAGTAAACGTTTTGGAGTCATGTCTAGTTCTTCTGTTTCTGGTGTATAAAAACCGAATTTATGTTGTCCGTGTTCATTCCATCTTTGAAACGCATCTGCATCTACGATATAGGGTAGACCTTTATTAATGCTTTCGATAGTGATTACTTTGTCACCTTCACCTTTTACAAATCCAACTAAAGCAGTGCAAATATTACGTGTATGTTCAATACGCGTAACACCGACTAAATCTTTTCCTAATTCTATTTCTTTGCCTGTATCATGCCCACGCTTTTGAATCATATCTACATACCAGCCGATGATTCTTGAACCTTTAATCTCAACACGATATCGAATTTCTAGTTTAAATAAAGATGCAATCTTCTTTAAAAAAGTGAGTGGATCCATATATTCATCGATGGTCATCGTATGAAATCCAGCATATTCAGTAATTCCACGTTGCCACTTCATACCTAAAAGTGCTAAATCAATAAACTCATTAACCGTCTTACTCTCTATCCGCTGTGGTTTTATAATCCCTGATTTAGCAATTTGAATCCAAGCTCCTGAAGCATATGTGGTAATAGATCGTTTATCGGAATTTTTTTCAGTCTCTGTAATAACATATGGTACGATTCTTCCATCACGAACTTCTTTTAAAACAAGATTCTGTTGTTGTAACGTAACTGCATGGTCTGTTCCATCAAAAGCGGTGAAATCCAACATGTCAACATTATTTTTAAGTTCCCAATGCCGTTTGTCATCCCAATAGTCCTCTGGCTGGATAGCTGCGACGATTTGATCCGTTTTAAAATCCACAACATGCAAAATTCCACTTGGGGTTCTCATCTATATCTCTCCCTATAACTGATTGTTGCGTTTACATCTGGCGGCATAATATCGATACGATTTTCACCACGTATTACGACAGGGAAATTACTAAAGATTTCTTTTATATTGATTGCATTCTTCCCGTTAATCGTGACAAGACTTTTCTCAGTATCGATAACAATTTTATCTCCAGTATCAAAGATATATGGTTGTGCATTAGATGGAACTTTGTTTACCTTCCAAATTTTCAAATCATCAATTTGTATTTCGTTAATAGGTTGATGATTATCCCACTTACAAATCGCAATCATAACTTGTGCAATTTTACGTTCTGTCATCGGATTTCCTGTTTCATCAATCCAACGTTCTACTAATGAAGCGCCATCTTTTTCTGTACCATCTATAAACTTAGCCACATATACAGACCACACCTTTCCCCGTCTAGCGATACGCAAACGCCCTCGGAATTGGTTAAATGTAGTGGAATAATACCCACTTGTATCAACTAATTTTCGAAAACTATTGGGTGTTCCGCTATTTCCAATTGTCATATGTGCCCTTGTAATTTCAGCAGTCGCATATAGATCATTCATATTGATGCGGGATACCACATTACTCGTCTCATCTAAAAGAAGAACTTCAACACGTCCCATTTCACCTATGTTTTTGGACTTTAAAGTCACCCATGCCTCCATTTCAAAGTCTTTTAATGGACCGCCCGGAATGTTTTTCTTAGCTATCGCACCGTAGAATCCTACCTCTTTTCCGTAATCTTCGCAATACAGTGCATAACCACCCCTCGATTTAAAACTACCTGTCCCTTTCATTTCCTCGAATTGTCCAGTGACAGGTGTCCATCCTATAGGAGTAGCCATTTCATCCCACATGACTCTTTCACGTTCTTGTACAGTGGTTTCTTCCACAGTCAGAGGGTAGCCTATTCTGAAATAATCACGATTATGCGGATACTCTCCAAACCATACATCTAAAAATGTACTTGGTTTTTTCACTGTCATTTCAATTAACGCTGGAGCTTCTACACTTCCTTTATTAGTAAAATAAGAAGTTGTTTCTGTAGACCACTCTTGCGTAAATTTGTGAGTATTGATTTCTCCTAATTTATATGGCATTGGACAAACAAAAGTAATAACCCCTCTACCTCTATTGACTATTTCGTCCAAATCGACAGAACCATCAATTAATGCTAAATAAGC
>NZ_WBPF01000016.1:712467-787462 GCF_008923725.1 Bacillus sp. CH140a_4T | reverse complement strand
CCAAGATTCTCGTGTTGAGAAAGTTTTGTTTATTAAAAACATCCAATTTCCCGGAGCTTCGATTTGTATGTGTGTTGGTTATTGGTTACCGTAACAAACACAACAGTTACACCGATTATTGATGCTACTCTAGTAATAAATAAAAATGCTAGTACAACTTTTGCTACAATTGGTGATACGATTACATTCACTTCATCTGTTACAAACACAGGAAATACTACTGCTAATAACATTATTTTTACAGATACAATTCCAAACGGTACTGCCTTTGTCCCAAATAGCTTTAAAATAAACGGGGTAACCGTCCCGAATGCAAATCCACAAAACGGTATCAATATTGGTAACTTGAATACAAATGCATCGATTACACTCAGTTTTCAAGTAAACATTACAACGCTCCCAAACCCTAATCCAATTCCAAACCAATCATCACTTCAATATAGTTTTATTGTAGATATAAATGAACCGCCTGTTTCACGAACAGTTCAATCCAATACAACTTTTACGCAAGTAAATTCGGCTTCCGTTATCGCAACGAAAACTGCAAGCAGTGCCTTTGCCGCTGTTGGAGATACAATTACGTATACAACTACGCTCACTAATAACGGAAATACTACTGCTAACACACCCGTTTTTACCGATATATTACCACTTGAACTTTCATTCGTGCCTGATAGTCTACAAATTAACACCATCCCGCAGCTTGGATTTAGACCAGATAACGGGATTTCTTTAGACGCAATTCCGGTTGGAGGAACGACAACAATTAGTTTTCAAGCGATTGTTGGCTCAATACCAGCTACAAATCCAACTTTGAACCAATCTAGCACGACATATTCTATCATTGTGGATCCTACCGAGCCGCCAGTGACAGAAACAGCTATAAGTAACCCAACTTTAGTGCAAATTAACGAAGCAATCATCCAAGCAACGAAAAGCGTGGATCGACTATATTCTGACATCGCACCTGGAAATTCATTTTTAACGTATACAGTTTTATTAGAAAATATCGGGAACACAACTGCTACGAATATCACTTTTACAGATTCGATTCCAAATAATACAGTATTTATAGAAGATAGCGTTCGAGTAGGCGGAGTTTTATTACCTGGAGTAAATCCAGCGAACGGGATACCAATTGGGGATATTATTGCAGGAGATTTTATAAATGTCACCTTCCGTGTGCAAGTAGTTAGCATCCCAAATCCTATTTTTACAATCGGACCTGGAGGACCAAACTCACCTGTTGTAAACGGTGCTTCTATTAATTATCAATTTATGACAGGGCCTAATTTACCACTCGTTTCACGAAGTACGACATCTAATTCTGTTTCGACACAAATAAATTCTGGGGAAGTTGCACTTGTTAAATCCGTTGATAAAACTTTCGCAACGATCGGGGATACACTGACTTATACAATTTCATTAAGCAATCCTGGAAATGTAACATCACAAAACGTACTATTTACTGATATTTTACCTGAAGGAACAATATTTATTTCTGGAACTGTTACAAACGAATCGGGCACTCAGCAAATTGGAAATCCAGCTAGCGGAATTCAGATTGGAAATATAAATCCCGGTAATACAGCTACTATTACGATAAACGCACTTGTAACAAACATTCCAAGCATAAATCCTATCTCTAATTTTAGTTCCGTACAATTTGAACATGTGGTTGATCCTAGCCAACCTTCTGCATTACAAACAACTATATCTAATACAGTTTCAACGACCATTAATAGTGCAATATTAACTACAACAAAAACTGTTGATAAATCTATTATTTCTGTCGGTGATACCATTACGTATACAACGACTATTACGAATACAGGAAATACACCAGCTACAAATATAACTTTTACAAGTGCGATTCCTCCTAGTACTACTTTCGTACCAGATTCGGTCACAATAAATGGCATCCAACAGCTTGGTTCACAACCAGCACTTGGATTAACTATACCAAATATCGCTCCTGGTGAAACAGTAACTGTTACTTTCCAAGTAAATGTTATTTCTGTTCCCCCTTCAAGCTCGATTATGGGTAATGATACGATTTTATATTCTTATACTGTTGATCCAAACGGAACTCCTGCTACTACTTCTACTTCAACGAATATTGTTACAAACCCTGTATTAGATGCTATGTTAACGATGGTAAAATCGGTCGATCAAACACTTGTAACGCTAGGTGATACTATTACCTATACGACAATCTTAACGAATAACGGTAATACAAACGCTACGAATATTACTTTTACTGACCTTATACCAGATGGTACAACGTTTATTACTGATAGCGTTATAATAGATGGCATTACACAAATTGGTCTTAATCCAAATACAGGTATAACGATTGGTGCAATTGCTCCTAACAGCTCAATATCTATAGCATTTCAAGTTACCGCTACTTCTACACCTGTTCAAAATCCTATTGCAAATACTGCTACTGCTTCCTACACATTCATTGCTGATCCAAATGCACCTATTGTTTCAAGGAATGTTACTTCAAACACAGTGTTCACTACAATTAACACAGCTACCATTCTTTCATTAAAACAAGTCGATAAATCCTTTAGTCGTATTGGAGACACACTCACCTATACTGTCACTTTAACAAACAATGGAAACTCATCCGCACAAAACGTTATTTTTTCAGATACAATGCCAAGCGAAACTACATTTATTGCAAACACATTTTCTATAAATGGAGTTCCTCAAACGGGAGAAAATCCAGCGAACGGTGTAGATATTGGAACTATAACGGCCGGGGCTACAGTAACTGTTTCATTCCAAGTAAACGTAACCTCATTACCAACAGAAAATCCAATTGTAAATTTCTCATCCACATCGTATCAATTAGTCTCACCACCTGATGCAGAAACTTCAATTAGTAATCCTGTTTCAACACAAATTAACGAAGCTATATTATCCATGACGAAAAATGAAAGTGTATCCTTTGCAGATATTGGGCAAACTGCTTTTTACACTACTTCTATTTCGAATATAGGAAATACAGATGCAGCCAACATTGTATTCACGGATGTATTACCGAGCGGACTCACATTTGTTCCTAACACATTAACTGTTGATGGTGTTTTACAACCTGACGCGAATCCAAATACCGGTGTATTACTTGCAGCACTTCCGCCTAATGAAATATATAGTATCGTCTTTCAAGTTACAGTGAACAGCATCCCACCTATTAATCCTGTACCAAATACAGCATCAACGACGTATGAGTTTACTGTTGATCCTGTTAACCCCCCAGTATCAAGTGCAGCTAATTCTAACACGACGCTTCTTCAAATAAACAACGCAACTATTAATAGTACAAAAACAACAGATCTTAATTTTGCGGATGTTGGTAATACAATAACATTTACACTTAACCTCCCTAACACCGGGAATGTGGCTGCAATGGACGTAACTGTTATCGATATACTTGATAGCAATTTAAGTTTCGTTCCAAACAGTTTCACAGTTAATGGGCAAACTATTCCAAACGCTGATTTATCTACTGGTGTAAATATCGGCTCAATTAATGGTGGAAGCACATCAATTGTCACATTCCAAGTCATCGTTTCCACCCTCCCAATCAACAATCCTATTTCTAATTCAGCTCTTACCACTTACCGTTATATTGTTGATCCCGATCAGCCGTTCATTTCAACTTCTAATCAATCTAATGCAACGGCGATACAAATTAATAGCGCTATCCTTACTGCACAAAAAAATTCAAATGTGTCAACAGTAGATATTGGGCAAGATATTATCTACTCCGTTACGATTACAAATAGTGGAAATGTTAGTGCGACGAATGTTATTTTTACCGATCTAATTCCAGACGGAACTTCCTTTGAACCGAATAGCTTTACACTTAACGGAACTACCATCCCAAATGCAGACATAATTACAGGCGTTCCAATTGGTGATATCGCGCCAAACGAATCTGTCATTGTAGTATTTCATATTAATGCCGATGAAATTCCGCCTATAAATCCAATTTCTAATCAAGCTAGCGTTAGCTTCCAGCATATCGTTAATCCAGCTAATCCTCCTGTTTCAAAAAACATTACTTCAAATAATGTTACAACAACAATTGAAAGTGCTATTTTAACTACTACTAAAATCGGAGATAAAGCTTTTGCAACGATTGGTGATACGATTACGTATACAACTACGATTACGAATATTGGAAATATCCCTGCTAATAACGTTATTTTCTCAGACCCTATACCATCGTGGACACAATTTGTTGCAGGATCAGTTATTGTTGATGGCACTCCAATACCATCCGCTTCTATCATTGACGGTATTGGCATAAATACGATCATTCCAAATCAAACTGTAACAATCGTATTCCAAGTTCAAATTGTAAGCAACCCAACAACATTCACACCTGAACTCCAAAACTTAGGATTTGTAAACTTCCAATATAACGTAGGGAATGCATTACAGGCTCAGCCTGGAAATGTGGAAACGAACGTCTTCGTTACTTCTATTAATTCTGCAATACTTTCAGCTGTAAAAACTGCTAATGCTGCCTTTGCAAACATCGGAGACACGCTCACTTATACAGTTCTAATTCAAAATAACGGCAATACAAACGCTACGAATGTAAATTTCTCAGATTCGATTCCAGCAGGAACAACTTTTGTTGAAAATAGTTTTACTGTAAATGGAAGTACCATTCCAGGTGCAAATCCAAATAGCGGAGTGAATATCGGAACCGTGAACGCGGGTAGTTCCTTAACTGTTACTTTCCAAGTCATAGTTACATCTACTCCACCTTCGAACCCAATTACAAACGTTGCATCTATTCAATACGAATTTATAGTTAATCCGGCCTCTCCTCCTGTTACAGGTACAATAACTTCTAATAGTGCTTCCACACAAATTAATAACGCGACTGTTATAACTGTTTTAGAAGCAAATCGTACAATCGTATCGATCGGAGATATCATTACGTATACAGCAACATTAACGAATACTGGAAACTTCCCTGCAAATTCTGTATTACTCATTAACGGAGTTCCTGAAGGAGCATTATTTGTTCCAAATAGTGTTACGCTTAACGGGATTCCACTTCCAGATGCAAGTCCAACTCTCGGTATTCCAGTTGGTATTATCGCACCAGGTGATTCTGCTACGATTACGTTCCAATTTCTTGCAAGTTCTATTCCACCGCAAGGAGCGATTATAAATCAAGCACTTACAAGTTACACGTATATTGTCGACCCGAGTCAACCTCCAGTTACAGCAACATCTTCATCTAATACGGTAAATACAGCTGTCGTTGATGCATCGCTATCTGTAATGAAAAATACAGATTCCCTCGTACAGTCTACTGATGGTACAATCACTTACACTGTAGTCATTCAAAATGACGGGAATACAACTGCAAATACAGTTACTTTAACAGATTTGGTCCCAGAAGGAACTGCATTTATTCCGAATAGCGTAACCATTAATGGTGTTTCAGCTCCAGGTGCTGATCCGAACGTAGGCATTTCCTTAAACGCCATTGCACCTTCAGAAATCGTCACCGTCATATTCCAAGTTATCGTGCAAGCAATTCCAAGCGTGAATCCAATTTCTAATATAGCCCGTATTGACTATACTTTTATCGCTGACCCAACTGCTCCTATCATCTCTCGAACAATTACGTCTAATCCAGCTTCCACACAAATTTCGGATGCAAATGTTCTTTCTTTAAAAGCAGTCAATGCACAACAAGCGACAACCGGTGACATTTTGACCTATACGATAACGTTAGAAAATACCGGAAATATTCCAGCTACTAATCTCATATTTTCAGATACGATTCCAGAAGGGACTACATTCGTAGAAAATAGTTTTACACTTAACGGAACAGCTATACTTGGTGCAAATCCAAATGCAGGTGTTACTTTGCCTAACCTAGCCGCAAACGCTACTCACCTTATTTCATTCCAAATCCTTATTAATGATTCATTCTCGCAACAATCAATTACAAATCAATCTAATACAACATATACAATTCAACCAGACCCAGGACAACCGCCTATTACTGAAACATCTACAAGTAATATTGTCGTTACAAATTTCGTGCAAGCACAATTGACAGTTACAAAAACGTCCAATCCAATAAATGTAGATATTGGTGGAACTATACTTTATATTTCTGAAGTGAAAAATATCGGCAATGTTGACGCAATAAATATTATTTTTACAGATTCTATTCCAGCTGGGACTACATTCGTTCCCGACAGTGTCACAATTAACGGTGTACTTCAGCCTGGTGTAAATCCTGAGAACGGAATACCAATTGGAACGATTCCACCAAACAGTTCCAAAACAATACTATTTCAAGTACAAACAAATAATCCACCTACTGAAACCGAAATTGTAAATCAATCATCTGTAAATTACCAATATGTAAGTATTCCTACAGCTCCACCAGTGAATCGCTCTGTAAATTCTAATATCGTTACAACATCACTTCAAAATGCAAATATTATTTCTGTTAAACAGGCAGATGTAACTTTCGTATCCATCGGGCAAAATATTACCTACACAAATACACTACAAAATATAGGAAATGTTCCAGCTAACAATACGGTGTTCATTGACAACATTCCAGAAGGGACTATATTCATTGAAGATAGCTTATCAATAAATAATGTGATTCAGCCTGGTGCAAATCCTGAAAATGGAGTAACTCTCGGCACGATACAACCAGATGAAACAGTCACTATTTCATTCCAAGTACAACTTACAAATATACCAGAGGGCAATACAGTCATTAACATTTCAGACACTTCGTATGAATACCAAATTGACTCTAGTTCTCCGATTATTCAGCGTCGATCATTATCAAATGCAGTAAATACTGAAGTGCGGACAGCAAGTGTTAGTGCAATTAAATCCGCTAACAGATCTATTACACGCATAGGTCAAATCATCACATATACAGTCGCGGTTACAAACGCTGGTACAGTACCTATTACAAATACTCTCCTCATTGACGCAATTGCTGCTGGCACCACATTCGTTCCAAATAGCATTCTTGTAGATGGCATACCAAGGCCTAACGAAAATCCAATTACCGGAATCACCCTTGATATTATCCTTCCAAACAATACAATTATCGTTACATTCCAAGTAAATGTAGTCTCTACACCTTCTCAAAATAACATTAATAATATCGCCGTCATCCACTATGAGTATCAGCCAGACCCAAGCTTACCACCAATTTCAGAAACGATCTCTTCCAATACTACAAATATACAATTTATTGATGTTATTCTTATCGCTACAAAATCCGCTAATACAGTATTAGCAAATATTGATGAAACCATTGAATATACAATATTCATTCAAAATAACGGATCCACTACAACTAACTCCATCTTTTTTACTGATATTATAGAAGATGGAACAGTATTTATTCCAGGGAGTGTAACAGTTAACAATACTGTACTTCCTGCAGCAGATCCAAATATCGGCTTTTCCATTCCTAATATTACGTCAGGTCAAGTAACTACAATAACGTTCCAAGTTTCCGTTACGAATTTACCTGCTGTAAACCCAATACCTAATACTGCAAACATCGTCTACGACTTTATTTTCAACCCTGACTTTGCACCTATTCAAAAATCTACTACTTCCAATACTACTTTCGTTCAAATTAATGACGCTGATATCGTTTCACTGAAAATTGTTGATTTGACCTCAGTAGCAATTGGTGACATTTTAACTTATACAACAACTTTAACGAATACAGGAAATATGGATGCTACTTCTGTTGTGTTTACAGACAATATCCCTGATGGAACAACCTTTATAGACGGTAGTGTTTTAGTAAATAATATCCCTCAGCTTAACGCAAATCCAAGTTCCGGTATACTTGTAGGAACGATTGCTCCTAACGTTTCTATCCCAGTCACGTTTTCCGTTACTGTGGTATCTCTTCCAGCTAGCAGTCGTATCCAAAACCAATCAACTTCTCGTTATACAATTAATGGCGAGGAACAAATATCAACTAGTAATATTACCTTCACTGAAGTTATTTCTGCTAATGTACTCGCTATAAAAACAACACCTATCCAATATGCTGACCTACAAACGATTATCCCTTACACAATTTCCATTACAAACAATGGGAATATACAAGTAGAAAACATTATCGTTACAGATATCATTCCAGCGAATACGAGCTTTATAGAGAATAGTGTTATTGTGAATGGCACCGCTCGTCCAAATGACAATCCACTTAGCGGGATACAAATTGATAACATTCCGCCTAATACGACAGCAACTATTCTATTCCAAGTACGAGTTACTTCAATTCCGCAAACAAATCCAATCTCTAACACAAGTACAATTGAATATCAATACACGTTACCGAATCGACCACCTATTACCGAAACGATTCTTTCATCAGCTGCTGTAACAACAATTAATCACGCAAATTTAGACAGTAACAAAACTGTTAACCTTGCATTTGCAACAGTCGGTGACACGTTAACATATACAATTACACTCAATCAAACTGGTAATGTTGCAGTAAATGATGTAATCATTCAAGATATTATTCCTGAAGGTACTACGTTTATAGAAAATAGCGTCATTATAAACGGAGAAACTCTTCCGGGAGTTAATCCAGTAAGTGGTATACCAATTGGTACTATAACTGTTGGCGGAAATGCTAGCACTTCATTCCAAGTTTTAGTGACTTCTATCCCAACACCAAATGTACTCAACAACAACGCAATCACTACCTTTAACTATATAGTCAACCCAAATAACGTACCTGTTACAAATACAACTACAACAAATACCGTCACAACGACCATCCAAAACGATAACGTCTTTGCTATTAAGTCTGTTGATGTAACGAACGCCTTACCTGGTCAAACTTTAACGTACACCATTTCCATTACGAATAATGGTAATATCACTATTGAAGATATTCTTCTAGTAGACACGGCACCAATAGATACGACATTCGTTTTTGGTAGTGTTACGATTAACGGAAGCAATCAACCTAATGCGAATCCTGAAAATGGTATTACATTAGGAAATCTTGCTCCTAATGAATCTGCTATCATCACTTTCCAAGTAACGATATCTTCTTCAACTCTTCAATCTGCTATCAATAACGATGCTTCCGTTTCCTATACTGCCACCATTGATCCAAATGAACCACCTATTACAATTACAAAGCAAACAAATACCGTTACAACAACACTAATTGAGCCAATTATTAACATTGAGAAAACAGCAGACAAATCTCTCGCCGTTATAGGAGATATTATTACCTTCACATTAGCGGTATTGAACGATTCCCCGATCCCTACGATAAGTACTTCTATTTTAGATACCATTCCAGCTGGGACTACATTTGTAGAAAACAGCGTAACAATTAATGGGGCTCCGGTTCCAAATGTTCGTCCAGACACCGGCATTAATATTGGTTCTTTATCTGCAGATGCAGTAGCAACGCTAACATTTCAAGTTCTCGTCACTTCTATTCCTTCAAACAGTACCATTATCAATTCTGCTACCGTCACAGCCGCTTTTCAATTGGCACCACAGGACCCAATTATTACTTTTATTGTTAACTCAAATATCGTTCGTATACCAGTTCAATTTATAACTGCAACAGTAGTGAAAAACGCTTCCGTCAGATCAGCTTATTTAAAGCAATATTTTGATTATACGGTTCGTATTACGAACACTTCCAATATTTCACTTTTAAACATTTCTTTACAAGATACCATTCCAGCAGGTTTACAATTTATAAACGGCACTGTCTTTATTAATGGCGAACGCTCTCCACTAGCAAATCCAAATATCGGTTTCCAAGTAGCTACTAATTTGGAACCAAATGAAACAATTATCGTGTTATTCACTGTGCAAGTGATAAATCCGCCTGTTAATAATGAATTTAAAAATAGCGCAAATGTTTCACTACAACTTCAAGTCTCGCCTAATGATCCACCAATTACAGTAACGGTTACAAGTAACGAAAACATCGTCACCTTTATTTCAGACAATCCAGATGAAGTACTTCCAAATTTAAATTGCTTCTTTGACGGGGAACGTTTTATACGCATCACTCCTCGGAATATACGAAATTACTTTTGGGCTTGGATATGGTGGAAGTAATCCAAAAAGAAAAAGCTTGTAATTTGGATAGTATCCAAATTACAAGCTTTTT
The DNA here is from genome assembly GCF_008923725.1 of Bacillus sp. CH140a_4T. Classification (GTDB taxonomy): domain Bacteria; phylum Bacillota; class Bacilli; order Bacillales; family Bacillaceae_G; genus Bacillus_A. Next base: position 777,255 of record NZ_WBPF01000016.1, on the reverse strand, counting down.
TCATGAGAAAAATAATAATACTCAATTGCTAGTAGCACTATATGCTACATGTCTTTTCTCAATTCTCTCTTCAATTTCTTTCATATTTTCTTTATTATTTAATAGTGATTGTTTATTTTCAATTAATAATTGTTTAAAAGATTTTCGCACTTTTTTTCGCATTTTCATTTTCCTCCTTGGGGGATGGTTTATATAAAAGATAAAGAATTATCTGGTTGTTCTTATAATAATGGATTGTTGTGAATTCTATTTGAACTTCATATGAAAATTCCGTTTATTTTCTGACAACTTTGTGAACACGCAAAAATTTAATCGCCCTAAAACCATTTTGAAATTGCTTCATGTCATTATAAAAGTTGCTATTGTCATCAACCTCTACCAATATATTTTGTCGAAACATTAATATATTTAAAATTTAGTTCTATATAATTTTATTTACTACGATACTGTTCGTAAAAACAAAAAGAGGGATGTTGTATAAGTCAAACTTTGACTTATACAACATCCCTCTTTCAAAACTATTTACAGCATATTTATTAATATTTCAGGTCTTCCCCAATTCATTTCTTCACAAACGAATCTAAGTTTTTCTTCATCCATTGTGTGTAATCCTTCTTCTAGTGAACATAAAATTGGAACTTCACAGTGAATTTGCGCTAATTGTAATGAAATATTTAAATTCTCTAAATCACTTTCAATCTTCGTACGCTGCGCTTTCGTTAACGATGCGACATTTTCTAGTACAGTTGCTACTGTACCATACTCTTGAATAAGCTTATACGCTGTTTTTTCACCGATACCTTTTACACCTGGGTAATTATCGCTCGTATCTCCCATGAACGCTTTCGCATGCACGATTTGCCACGGCTCTACACCTTTTTCTTCCATGATTTTCTCTGGTGTATAATATTCGTAATTTCCAATTCCTTTGCGCAAGAGCATAACTGTAACATTCTTATCAACAAGCTGAAGTAAATCCGTATCACCTGTTAAAATATAAACTTCCGCTTCATTACAGTATTGTTTCGCAAGCGTGCCGATACAATCATCCGCTTCATACCCTTTCATACCGATAACTGGAATAGACAATTTCGCAGTCATTTCTTGTACTAAATCAAATTGCGGAATTAATTCTTCAGGCGGCGCTGCACGATTCGCTTTATAATTTGAGAACGATTCTGTTCTAAATGTCGTACTTCCCATATCCCAGCATGTTACGATATGTGTCGGTTCAATTGCTTGCATAGCTGTTAATAAATGTTTCATATAACCATGAATCCCGTTTGTAGGGGTACCATCTTGTCGTTTCATAAATTGTCCGTAGACACTTGTTGCGTAAAAAGCACGAAATAATAGTGCCATACCATCAACTAATAATACTTTTTTCATAATTCCTCTCCTACCCAAAAAATAATAACCCCACGTCATCACGTAAGGTTATATAAATAGATTACCATTCTACGTTTTTTTAACTTTGTCTATTATACATTGTTTTTGTATATTTAGCATCATTTACACATTAAGACATTCTACTACAACAAGTATGAAGAATTCCTGAATACGTATTTTTCCCAGTCGAAACAACTACAGCCTTTGCATTTCCACCAACAATATACGTACCTTTGAAACATACGTTTTCAAGTTCAAGTGGATTATAGTCTTTCATTCGTTTTAAAGGTATAAATCGTTTGCGCTCAAGATGATAACAACTTTCAAATTTCTCAATACTCGCATCGTTTCCTGTTAGCACAGATTCATTTACTAATAAATCATTCGCGTAAATGATACGTACATCTGCTGGTACTGTATCACCTTCTGAAAGAAAAATCATATCACCAGGAACAAGCTCTTGCACTGGCACATTCATCATCTTCAGTTCATTGTTTAGCCCTATGCCATTAACACATTCTACTCTAGATACAGTAATCTTTTCACATTGCAATTCATCACGCACTTGTTGTTTTGAAAAACCTGGGATCATTCCACTTAGCTTCATCATGACTTCTGCAATACGTACTCTTTTTGAAGTTAATTCGTTTCGGCCGTATACTTGAATACGTTTTTGTGCCTCTTTCATAGATAATCCGTCTCTTGTTGTTTTAAAATACGCAAATACAGATTTCACATCTCTCGTTGCGATTTCAATTAATAAATCTTTATTTTTTTGAAGCAATGTTTGTTTTTTCATTGATTTTTTACTTAATTTATATGACGTGTTACCCACAGTTTTGTTTGCATATAACATATTATCGTCTCCTCCTTTACAACATAGGAAGAAACGCTTTGTTTCTCAATTTATCCACTTTACCATGAAAGTGTCTAGCGCTTAAACATACATATAAACGCTACATGATGATAAATATAGAGGGAGGAACAAGTCGTTTCCTGCCTACATCATATATTTTTGATTTGAAGTATATGGGTAACGGAACCGAGTCAGAATTTGACATGCTCCTCACCTCCTCGTTTCATTTTATAGTTTATACTATGAAATTACTCATAGCTTTGTAACAAAAAGACCCTTACTCCGAAAAGAGTAAAGGCCATGACATACACAAATAAACGATTCCTAATATAATTAGAAATCTACGGACCTCTCCCTCGCCGAGTTTTAGCACTGTATAGCATAGGTACATTACCAGCTACGTTAAGAAAAACCTTAATTCGATCATTCCTGTTGACCCATTGGCGTCTCTCGACATTTTTGGGCAGTAGCATTTCTCTATACAGGAGCCTCACCTAACAGAGACTTATTATTATTACATAGAAAATGTTACTCTTATTTAAAATAGATGTCAACAGTAGCCTACAATTTTTTCGCAAGGTATGGCGGACTAACGTATATAAAATAAAAAACTTTACGTCTAAACGTAAAGTTTTTAATAAGTGATACAACCAGCAATTACAATCCCAATGGAAAGCGATAAAAACATAAGAAAAAGACCGACTGCTTGATTATCTTCTTCAAGACTTTTATTTATATTAAAGCGCGGTGTAAGCCACTCAGCTAAATAAAAGACGATAATTTGAGCCAAAATCCCAACTGCTCCCCACGAAACCATATCAAGAAGTGAAATAGAATTAGCTGCTGTCGAATATAAAACAATAGCTAACCCAAGTAATCGTCCTCCAAGCACATAGCTTACCGCTTTATTCCCTTGAGCCATTAACTTAAATTCTTTTACTTTCGTTGTCACTTCCATCAGGAATAGTCCAATACATAAAAGTCCAAGTGTGACTGCTAAATATAATAAAAAATTAATCATGTACTTTCCTCCTTTTTTATACCTACCGGTAAATAGTACGATTCATTACCCGTAATTTTTTCCCCAGCACGAATACCGATACTACTCGCTTTTCCCGCAATTAAAAACGAACCAAATACATACGACAGATTCTCTATCCCTTTCTCTGTTTCCAGGGATACAACTGGAAGTTCTGTATACTTTTGAAATATCGGCAGTGACGCTTTATACGTTTGGTGTACATTTTGAATCATAATATTTTCGTCCTTATCGCGAACGGTAATTGTATCTCCCTCTCTACCAAATGAAGGTTTTTGAACGAAACAACCTTTTCCTAAAAATGAATCTGGTTCTAAATATGTAGGTAACATATATTCTTTAATCCACTGTCGTTCCTCATTTGTATAAAAGACATTTTCTTCTGCTAGCCCCCAAATAAGACACTGAATTGATTTTGGCTGAAGTAAAAATGCTGACAAAGGATTTATAATAAAAAGCTTTCCTGATTTTACGAGCTGCAACAGTTCCACACCAACCAAATCTCCTGTTTCAGGATCTTGATCCTCAATTAAATCTTCTATCGGATATGTTTGGCGATATAAAACATCAATTTGTACTCCATCGCTATCCACTAAAGCATCTTTTGTAATTCTAAGTTCTGACATTGGCACTACTTTATTTTCAACATGGCATAACTGACTCAAATACATAGTCGTATTCCAATCCTCAATATGTTCATGATGTGCTGTAAAAACAACATTGGGATTATCTATTCCCTTTGTCGCTTCCATTACGGCTTTTGTAACACCTGAAGATAGTAACCGCTCTTGACCCAAGTTTGGATCATCATAACCTAGTTTCCCACAAACTTTTCCATTCATTTGAAAGCATTCCATAATAAAAGTTGGTGTATCACTATTAAACTCAAGCATTTTAATTTGGTTATCACCTGTTAAAACGAAATCAAATCGCGAAATAACAGATTCAGGATATAATCCTTTCATTCTAATGAATGATAAGCTCGCAGGAGGAAATCCAAATTCAAGAAGCTGTTCATCACTTAAATTACGCAAAAGTCTAGCAGTCTTAAAAAATATTTTCCCCATTCGTTCCGTTGCTAATTGCAATTGTTTCATAGTCTGATTTGTTATAGAGAAAACATGAAACAAACTATATTCACATTCATATAAATCCGACCAAAAATTCGGATGTTTCGAATAAAACTCTTTTCGATCCCTTATATATTGCGACATATGTTAGCCCCCAAATCCTCCCTTTGAACCGCTTCCAATTCCACCTTTAAATTCCGCAGACGATTGATAAGATTTAAACGCCGATGAATTTTTAAAAGTGGATTTATTTTGATAGTATCGCCCACCATAGAAATAATGCCCACGATAACCCGAACTACTATCATCACACTGCCATACCCCAAGTTCATCATCCCAATCCCAATCTGAACAACTATTATCATTCGGTTTTGGGGGAAGATCTTGTGCGCAGCCAAATAAAGTGCCCGTCATTAAAGACGTTACGACACCACCTACTAGCCATTTCGTTTTTGTCACCTTCGCACTCCCCTTTTTAAATTCTATTCCTATTATATAAGATAGCATGATAAAGTAGAAGAAAAAGGAAGAAGAGGGATAAAATGCGCTTAGAATATCGACTTAATGATGAAACGAAAAGGTATCCTGCTTTATGGAACTACGCAAATATTTCTAATTCTGAAATCATCGCCCGCATGACGTGTGAATATTTTATAAAAGATAACAATACATATGTTGTTACTGCAACTTCAGTAGATCCAGACGGAACAGCAGTTATATATATTCAAAAAGAAGAGTTTGCAAATGACCCTTCAGATCCTACATACTCTCACATAGGTTTTGAGGTTAGAGAACTAAGTGAAACGAGTTCAAGCATAATAGATAGTAAAGATGTATGGAACTATGAAGAAATTTTGCCATCTCTTCATTCAGATCTTATATATATTCAGCGCGACGGCATGCATATGGAGTTCGCTTTAGATTCAAGAGAGATTGATGAAGACAGAAAGTGCTATATTTATTATGGGAACTTCACAGGTGAATCGAGATAATATGAATATATGTATGCAACAAAAAAACCTTACGTATAAAACGTAAGGTTTTTATATAGCCCCACATATGCCGTTCTCTCTAGATGTCCATAAACCTGCTCTCACAGGTGGATGCTCTCACAAATGTTTGTAACTTCCTTCTTAAAAAGATGGCTTGTTAGCTACATTTAAATATTGAACTTCCGTATTAAACTTATTGGTTTAAGACATGCATAAGCTACGTACACCGTAGGAATTTTATATAATGTTAGTTGAAATAAGACCCCCGCACGTGCCGCTCCTCGTAAATGTCCAAAAACCCGCTACTCGCAGGTGGATGCCCTCACAGTTACCGTACATCTTCCTCCACAAGGAAGGCTTGATGATGGTCGCTAAATATTGAGCTTCCGTATAACTAACATCGGTTTTAGACATAAATAAGTTACGTACACCGCAGGATGTATTATTTACTTGTCGTTATATTATCACATTGTTTCTCATGTGTAAAATACAAAGTTTTTCGAGCAATTTCTTGCTTGTGACCTTATTTTAATACAAATTTTTTTTGCATGCAAGTGATTAATCTTCTTCTTTTGTAATTTGATTTTCTGGATAAGAAATCCAATCACTCCAGCTACCTGCATACAATTTAACATTTTGGAATCCAGCTAATTTCAATGCAAGGATATTTGGACATGCTGTCACACCAGAACCACAATACACAATTGTTTCCTTATCTTTCGAAAGATTTTGGAATCGTTCTTGTTGCTGAGCTTCATTCTTAAATTGTCCTGATTGTGCAATTCCATCCTTCCAAAAATAGTTTACTGCTGCTGGAATATGTCCTGCTTTTGAATCAACAAGTTCCTCTACACCAGCATAACGTTTTGGCTCTCTAGAATCAATTAACGTAACATCTGCACCTGCATGAATATTCTCTTTGACCGTTTCCATCGTTACAAGCATATGATCTTGTACATTTGCTTTGAATGCTTTTCGTTTAGCAACAGGAATTTCCGTTGTTATCGGTAGTCCATTCTCTTTCCAAGCTGGAAATCCGCCATCTAATATATATACTTTCTCATGTCCTACATAGTTTAATAACCACCAGAGACGAGAAGCATTTGCACCCGCTTGACTGTCATATGCAATTACTGTCGTATGTTCATCAATACCAGCTTGTGAAAGCTTGTCTGCAAACTCCTCAATATTCGGCAACGGATGGCGACCACCATGTTCTGTTACAGGACTTGATAGATCTAAATTTAAATCAAAATATAACGCATGAAGAATATGTTCTTCCTCATACTTTTCTCTACCCCAATTCGGATTCGCTAAATCAAAACGACAATCGATTATACGGACGTTCTCATCTTCTATATGCTCACGTAACCATTCGACTGTAACTATCATCTTTAACGACCTTCTTTCTCTTGCAAACGACTTACATACTCCATAACCATTTCTTCTGTAACATATTTACGCTGCAGTGTAACACCATTTTTTGCAAGCTCATTAATTTGCTTTGTTACAACATTAATGACATCAACCGAAAATTCTTTCCCCTTTGACGCAAGAGATACGGCTGCTTCAATAGCTGCTTCACGCTGCGCATCTAATTGTAAACATGCTTTTACACTTTCATTTTGTTTACGAGAATGTGCTGTAATTGCTTTATGTACTTCCATCTTCTCTTCCCCCTAAATAAGTTATACGTTCTGATTCAATTCCATTGCAAGCCGAATCATATCACGACATACAATCCCATTTTCAATAATCTCTTCTTCATAATGCTTTGAAAAGTAATCAAAATCAATAGAAAAAATACGAAATCCACATTTTTGATATAAAGCAAGTTGTGAAACACTAGAATTGCCTGTACCAACTTCAAGTTTTGACATACCATATCCTTTAGCAGTTTCTATAGCATGACTTAATATCTTCTTTCCAATCCCTTTTCCTTGCAAGTGCTCTACAACCGCAATATTCATAATTTCCATCGTCTTCGGTCTTGTTTCCAAAAGAACATATGCACCGACAACTCTCTCTTCTCGCTTAACTACATATGTTAATCCTCTTTGTACATATGCATCAATTTGCTCCTCACTTGGATCAGCAAGCAATAATAAAGGTTTCGGTATAGCTTCTTTCGAAATAGGTTCTATTACAACAGGCATAAAAATTCCCCTCTTTTCTATTGTTCTAATCCCTCCTTGTCTACCATAAATAATAGAAAGGAGGGATTCACCATGGACAACAATGAGAAAAAGTGCAACGTCATCTCTATTGATGGAAAGAAGAAGAAAAGCGACACGTATTCCTATCCAAAATTAGTAGTAGAAAACAAAACATATGAATTTTCTTCATTCGTCTTATGCGGTGAAACACCAGACGGCAGACGACTCGTTCTTACTCATATGATTTCTACCGATGAATTTGCTGGGTTTGTCAAATCTTTAGATACAGTACTGCAAAAGAAAATTGAACGAATCTTTTTCTCATAACGACTAGATCACATAAATTTCTTTTTCAATCTCCACTAACTGCTTTTGCAATTGTTCTTTACTTTGTTCATATAGTGATACATCAATCGTTTCAGCCAATGCAAATAATATACTTTCATAATAATTCATCACATCTTGCTGCATCACTTTTTGGAATAAGTTCCATTTCATATCCCATTCTTGCTTATAATGATGAACAAATAAATCTTTTTCATCAGCTACATAGTTTGATACGAAAGGCTCTAATACAACTTTAGCCTCTTCTTGCATGAAAGCTTTATCATTTTTTTCAAAAAAGCTTTTTTCATTTTTAAAATGTGCCAATGCTTTTTTGAAATCTTTGATTTCCACTGAAGGGAACGGTTCTTTATGTGTAATATCTTTATATTCATAATCCACTGTTCCACTCATAGAAATTGATTCATTTTCTACTTTACAGTTCACCACAATGTCATTCTTTGCACGCTTCATCGCTTCATCTATCCATTTTTCAAGGCGTAATGATGTCGCACGCATTTCTTGTAATAAATCATGCTGAATAAATGCGACTAATTCCATAACGCACTGTTGCAACTGCACTTTCACATTTCCGTCCGTTCGAAGCGATGCTGGATTAATAAATTCAGTAAACACATCGTTATAGCGTAGGAATAGACGCTGTTGCACGTAATAAAGCAATTCTTTCACTTCATTTTGCATCGCCTGCTCTTCAGCAAGCACACTATATGATGAAATAATATGAAGTAGTTGATCACGCTCTGCTTCATATTTTTTCGTTTGCTTCTCTTTCTCCTCATTCCCCTGCTTTGCACCATTTATCATATTTACTAAAAGCTGATCCGCTCCTTGCAATGCACCATATAAAGCATGAACAGATACGAGCATTAAATCTCTCATCATAAAGGATGTAAATGATTCCTCGAACTTAGCAATCCCAGAGTTTTGTAATATACCGTACTTCTCTCTTTCAATATTCTTTCCTTGTTTCTCTTCAAGCGCACATAAACTTGAAATCGCAAATAAACGCGGATTTCTAATACCGTATTGTAATAGCTGGTCTGCAATATACCCTTTTACCATTTCAAGTTCTTCTTCAGACTCTGCTAAATCGGCCGCATTAATTAAGAAGAACATTTTATCAAGAGCAAAAGTATCCTTTACACGACCAAGCTGGATTAAAAATTCACGATCAGCACGGGAGAACACATGATTATAATACGTTACAAATAAAATAGCATCCGCGTTTTTAATATACTGGAACGCAACATCCGTATGACGGGCGTTAATAGAATCCGCTCCAGGAGTGTCTACAAGCGCTACTCCTTGCCTTGTTAAAGCACAATCATAATAAAGCTCCATGTACTCAACAAAACATGATTTTTCTTCATTCGCTACATAATCAGAAAACTCTTCTAATGTAACTTGTACTTGCTCCCCTAAATGAGCAGAAACTGTATCATACCCTTTTTGTACCGCTCGTAAAAAACTAAATGTTGTTTTTTGCTTCCCGGTTGGTGAAGGATATTTCATAACTTTATCAATTTGTGCTAACGCTTCATCTAACGTAGTAATCTCATAATGAAACAGCTTATAAACAGCTTTCATATCTTCTAATAGAGCTTGCTTTGATTTAAATTGAACCATTACTGTTCCGTGTGGTTTTGCCTCTGTAACCGGCAAAATTTGATTAATCGTTGCCGTCGTCGGATTTGGAGATACAGGAAGTACCTTCTCACCAAGCAATGCATTGGCAAATGATGATTTCCCAGCACTAAACGCTCCGAATAACGCTACTGTAAATTGTTTCGTTTCCACACGACGCCTTTTTTCTATTACCTCTTGCTGTACATGTTTCAGCGCTGGCAATGGCTCTAATATCGTTTCAGCTTTCTTCACTTTCTCTAATATACGCTGAATATTTAAAGCTGCCGTTCCTTTTATCTCTTCTTCATGAGCCGCTACGTTATCGTTTACGCTTTCCTGCTCTTGTAGTGTGAATTTCTCACTAACAATTTGTGTTTTATTTTGCAATATCTCCTCTATCTGCAATCCTTCAGGTGTAGCAACACGCTCGTTCCAAACATTTTGTAAATAACTTTCATATGTCTCCAAATTGTTACTATATTGCAATTTCGTTTCTTTTGCCGTTTGCAACATCGTATATTTTTCAATCTCTTCTTCAATGCGAGCAACTGCTTCCTTCACCTTTTGCTTTAAAACGACTGCACTTTTATCAAAAATTTGCTGTGCTTTTGTAAAATAACGTTTCTTCAGTTCATTCGCTACATCTGCTGTATAAAGAAGTAAGTAATCCCCTGTGAAACCTGCACCTTGTTTAATGACCTCAGCTAACATGTCTGGTCCAAAAGCAATCTCTAAAGCATATATGTCTTTTCCAATTTCCTCTGTGAATAATCCTTCTTCTTTTAAGAAGGCAACAATAAATTCTTTCACATGGAAATCAAGTTGCGTTTCAACAGTCTTTTGCAAAGCAGAATAAAAAGCATCTAAACGTCTCTGTTTTTCTTGCTCCGTCTTTCCTTTCGCAAATAGCAAACCGACCTTAAATTTTGTTAATTTCGTTTCTAAATACGCATTTGCCAATTCTCTCATCTCAAATGGCATTAAATACGCGTTATCTAATATGGCTTGTAAGCCTTTTATAAATTCGTTTCTCACATGAGATTCTTTACTAGCCTCGCGATGTTTAGTTTCCGTTAGCTCTTCTTTCTTTTCAACTATTTCTGAAATCGAAAGCGGTGCCGCTAACTCTTCCTCATATTTCAAAAGAGCTTTTTCATTTTCAGAAAGAATAAACGAGAAATGTTCCCCCATTAAATATTCTGTTTCGCGCTCCATTCCATCTCTTACATACTGCTCTTTTTCTTTCATAATAGATGTAATTAATGTTTCTAGGCTTCCAATTTCATTATGTGGATGGTTCATCATTCGTAATGACGTATAATAAACTCCATCTACTTCAATATCCCAGTTAGAGAACGATTGTTTTACACTATCTTTATAATCCTCAAATGTTAATTCATTTTCTTTATGTTTATCTATTTGATTTACAACGAGATAAACCGTTTTATTACGTTGTTTCAATTCTTTAACAAATTGTAAATTCACTTCCGATTGGACGTGATTATAATCCATCATATAAAAAATTACATCTGCTAGATGCAGCGTTGATTCTGTCGCAAGTTGATGGGCATCATCTGTTGAGTCAATCCCTGGTGTATCAACTAACATAACACCTTCAGGAATTGGGGCATCATTCCGATAAATGTGAACACCAATTACCTCATCACCGTCTTTACAAATTTGTTTTAATTCTTCAGCTGAATACGCACCGTCATATTCGTACTGTTCTCCAGACTTAACTGTTACGACAACACGATCCATCCCTTTTTCAATTTTGACAACGTTAGCGCTTGTCGGAATTGGACTTGTTGGTAATAACTGCGCTTTATATAGATGATTCATCATCGTTGATTTTCCTGCAGAGAAGTGACCACAAAACGCTATCATAAGCTGCTCTTGTTTATATTTTTGAATCACCTCAAACAACTTTACACTATTCTCTGCATCGCCGTGTTTTTGCCACTCTTCATAAAAACAAACAAGTTTTTTCATACCGTTTGTCTGTACTATGTTTGTCATCCCCTTGTTCCCCTTTATCCAAGATGTATATACTTCTCCCCGCTATTTGCGAGCTAATAATCAACGGGATATACATCCCCGCATTGATTACAGTTTCACTTTACTATCATACTAAATTTTCAGCATATTCTCATTAAAAATAAAAAATCCCTTTCATTCTTTTTACAAATGAAAGGGATTTTATGTCATATCACTCATTTTGCTGTTCCTACTCCATTTAAAACATACTTTGTAATAACTGCATATACAGCGACTGTACCTGCTACTAATGCATACACCATACTCATGCACCAACCTTTTTTGATAATGATTATCACTTTTGAATACATTTTATCATTAAAGAGAATCATTATCAACACTTTTCATAAAGAAAGCCCCTTATAAGAAGGAGCTTTACTGCCTGTTTTGAAGAAGGTTAAAACTTGTTGTGCACTCTTATTATATCTCATAATACACATCTTAACAGTTTTAAAAATTGGAAATTACCTATATACCCTCCTCTTTACATTTTGTATAATAAAAGGGAATTACTTAACAAGGAGGAAAATAATGACACAAAATATTTCACAAGGCGAGAGGATACACTCCATCGATATTATTAGAGGAATAGCTGTACTAGGTATTTTTCTTGTTAACTGGCCTGTTATCGCTGGGATTGACTCACGTGATCTTTCAGGAATTTATGAGGGGCTAGATAGCTATATCCGTCTGTTTTACGATATGTTTATTCAAACAAAGTTTTATACTATCTTTTCGTTTTTATTCGGCCTAGGCTTTTACATTTTTATGACTCGTGCTGAAGCGAAAACAGATCGACCAAAAACTTTATTTGTTCGTCGCTTACTTATTTTATTATTATTTGGTTTCTTACATTACGTTCTTTTATGGGACGGAGACATTTTACATACTTATGCAATCGCTGGATTTTTCTTATTTTTATTTTATAAGAGAGAGCCTCGTACCATTTTAATATGGGCAATCGTTTTATTAAGTATTTTTCAATTTCTTATGCTAATTGCTAGTATTGGTATTGCCTTCATGCCAAAGGATGAACTTGGATTATCCTTACCAATCATGCCACTTGAAGACTGGGTGTCACAAATACAAAATCGTTTCCATGCATTTTATGCTGATGGAATTGGACTAAACGCATTCATGCTCCCAGAAACAGTTGGGCTATTTTTACTTGGTTTATATGCCGGCAAAAAGGATATTTTCCGCCGTACGAAAGAGTTAGATCCAAAGCTTAAAAAATGGCAAATTATTATGTTCATTTTAACATTGCCAATGTGGTTCTTCATGGTCCGTTATTTCTTATCAAAACCATCTTATGAACCAATTTATATGCAGGCCTTTACAATGTTTAGTGGAAAGACATTATTCATCTTCTACATTTTCACGCTTATGCGTTTATTACAGAAAGAAAAATGGCAAACATTATTACGACCATTCCAATACGTCGGTCGAATGGCGTTAACAAATTACATCTCGCATACAATCGTTACGTTACTAGTATTCGGTCTATTGTTCAAAAATGATTATCTTGCTCCATTATGGGTAGGACCACTATTCTGCATCGGTTTCTACACGTTGCAAATCTTTATTAGCCGTTGGTGGCTGTCACGTTATCAATACGGGCCACTTGAATACATTTGGCGTCTTGGTACGTATGGGAAAATGATGCCACTTAAAAAGAAAAGCAAGGTCTCATAACGAGACCTTGCTTTTTTATGCTTCTCTTACTGCACTTTGCATAGGAACTGGCTCTTCTTTTACTTTCACTTTACGCTGCGGCACCATATTAAATACGATATTTAAAAGGACTGCTGACGCACTTCCAAGTACAATTCCATTATCAGTTAAAATACGAATGCTTTCTGGAAGTTGTGAGAATAATGTAGGAACGACTGTAACTCCAAGTCCGATTCCGACAGAGCATGCCACGATTAATAAGTTTTCTTGTTTACCAAAATCAACGCTACTTAACATTTTAATACCATACGCCATAACCATACCGAACATTGCTAACATTGCACCGCCAAGTACTGATTTTGGAATGATTGTAGTAATAGCTGCGATTTTAGGAATGAACCCAAGAACGATTAGCATACCACCACAAGTATAAATAATAACGCGATTTCTTACTCCAGTTAGTTGAACAAGTCCTACGTTTTGAGAGTATGTTGTATATGGGAACGCGTTGAAAATACCACCTAACACCATCGCTAATCCTTCTGCGCGATACCCTTTTGTTAATTCTTTTTCGCCAATCTTTTTATTGCAAATATCAGATAATGCGAAGTAAACACCTGTTGCTTCTACAATCCCTACGCAAGCAACTAAAATCATCGTAATAATTGGTGTTAATTCAAATGTTGGTGTACCGAAGTAAAATGGCTGAATACCATGGAACCAATCAGCTTCTCCAACCGCTTGCAAGCTTACTTTCCCCATAAATGCTGCAACGATTGTACCGAACAATAGACCTAGTAAAATAGAGATTGAACGAATAAACCCGTCAAAGAAACGATACATAATGATGATAAATAGTAACACACCAAATGCTAATGCTAAATTTTCAAGACTACCGAAATCCTTACTTCCTACTCCTCCAGCCATATCATTAATTGCTGCTGGAACAAGTGTAACCCCAATTACAGTAACGACAGATCCTGTTACGACAGGTGGAAACAGCTTTACAAGCTTTCCAAATAATTTCGCAAAAATAACAACGAATAACCCCGCAGCAATAATCGCTCCATAAATAGAGGATACGCCGTATTGTTTCCCGATTGCAATCATCGGGCCAACCGCTGTAAATGTACAACCAAGTACAACGGGAAGTCCAATACCGAAAAAGCGATTTGATAATGCTTGTAAAATTGTCGCAACGCCGCACATTAATAAATCAATTGAGACTAAATATGTTAACTCTTTTTGATTTAAACCAAGTCCGCCGCCCACAATAAGCGGAACGATAATTGCACCAGCATACATTGCAAGCATATGCTGCATACCAAGTGATGCGATTTTAAATGGATGTTGCTTCATCGTTTATTTCACCTCCGCAGTTTCTTGCTGTACAAATGTAACTGTGCTGTTATCAAGTGATGCAATCTCTGCTAGCGACTCAACACGAACGCCTTGTTCACGAAGCTTCTTTCCTCCATCTTGAAATGCTTTTTCAATAACAATACCAATTCCTGCAATACTCGCTCCAGCTTGCTCTACTAAACTCATTAAACCTAAAGCAGCCTGACCGTTTGCTAAAAAGTCATCGATAATTAAAACGCGATCATTTTCATCGATATGATTTCGAGATAATGAAATTTCATTCGTTTCTTGTTTCGTAAATGAGTATACGTTTGCAACGTACATATTATCTTGTAACGTTAACGATTTACGTTTTCTTGCAAAGATTACTTTTACACCAAGCTCTAATGCAGCCATAACAGCTGGTGCAATGCCTGAAGATTCAATCGTCACGATCTTTGTAATGTTCTCTTCTTTAAAACGTTTAGCAAATTCTTTTCCGATTTCTTGCATAAGTACTGGGTCAATTTGATGGTTTAAAAAAGCATCTACCTTTAATACGTCACCAGATAAAACCTTTCCTTCGTTCAAAATCTTTTCTTGTAATACTTTCATGTTTGTTCCCCCTCTTATGCAATAAAAAAACTCCAAAAGCCGCCACCACTCGTTACAAGTGAGAGACGTGCTTTTGGAGTTTCGCAAAAAAGAATGCTAAACAAGCAAATATATTCGTCCTCACTCATAGTCAAAGTATTTACGGTACTTCGGTAGAAACTTGCAGGCCATATCCCCGCGATTATATGAGTGTAGCTAACTATTTATTTTATAGATGGATTATAACGCACTTTTTATACTTTGAAAAGTATTTATTAACAAAACACGTACAAATTTTATCAAAACATCATTTTCGTTCGAGTTTTGTAAACTCTTACATATTATTTCAAAGCGTCGTTAAAACAATTGGCCCATCTTTTGTAATCGCAATTGTATGCTCATATTGCGCTGATAATTTCCCGTCCATCGTTCTTGCAGTCCATCCATTTAAATCTACTTTCGAATATCGCATACCTACATTTACAATTGGCTCAATTGTAATGACCATTCCTTCTTGCAACTCAGGCCCTTGCCCTTTCTTCCCAAAATGAAAAATTGCTGGTTCTTCATGAATCTCTTTACCAATTCCGTGCCCCGTAAAGTCTCTTGCGACAGAAAAACCTTCATTTGCTACATAACTTTCAATTGCATAGCCAATGTCTCCTACATGATTACCGATTACCGCCTGATCAATCCCTTTATACAAAGCATTTTCAGCTACTACTAATAGCCTTTCTGCTTCACCAGAAACATTTCCAACAACATACGTCCAAGCAGAATCTGAAAGACCACCATTTAAGTTTACTACCATGTCAATTGTTACAATATCGCCCTCAGTTAAAGGTACATCCACCGGAAACCCATGACACATTTCATCGTTTATAGATGCACATATCGCATATGGATACCCGTTATATCCTTTCTGCTGAGATATTGCACCATGCTTTTCTAAATATGCTTCAACAAACGTATTAATTTCTTTTGTCGTAATACCTGGTTTCATCATTTTCGCAATTTCCCTATGACATGAAGCAAGTAACTTCCCAGATTCGTGCATTAAATCTATTTCATTTTTCGTTTTAATTGTAACCATGCTTACCTCTACCTTCCTTGCTAAACTTACTATTTGCTACTAATACAAATCCTCTTCCAAAACTTC
Organism: Bacillus sp. CH140a_4T; assembly: GCF_008923725.1. Taxonomy (GTDB): domain Bacteria; phylum Bacillota; class Bacilli; order Bacillales; family Bacillaceae_G; genus Bacillus_A. The sequence continues at coordinate 760,977 of NZ_WBPF01000016.1, read as the reverse complement.
CAATTATAAAAGCTAACATCATTTCTTCTATTTTCCGAATGTAAATTTTTATTTAATTCGTTTTTACATATTACATCTAGTATTTTTTGTTGATGTTTACTTATAAACAAAGTATAGTAACACTATACTATTAAAAGGAGGATTGTTAAAGATGATGCATGCAGGAAGACTACGTCAGCAAACTTTGAACAATAAGTAACTTAATACGTTCAAAGGCTCTGTTTTCATAAAGCAGAGTAAACGGGATTAGTCTGCACATTTTTAATAATCTTCAACGGAAGAATACACTTTCCATATGAAGAAAGGTAGATATACATCTGTCTTTTTTTCGTATATTTTTTCATACAAAGAGAGACGTTTATTCATTATATCCTCGTTTACTCTTAACCACAGACAGAAGCCCGTCTGTGGTTTTTTTATGATTACATTTTCTTATATCTCGCTACTTTAATCATATGGATGTAGTTAGAAACAATTCGTAACAGAAAACATATGAAAACATTGAAATCAAAATAAACATTTGGAGGAAATAAAAATGAATACACTTAAAGTGAAACAATTAGCAAATCAGGAAGGTCTAAATATATTAGAAGATTCAATAGAAATCAATGAATCTGGCGTTGACTTCCAAGTAGCACACGTTACAGAACAAAACGGGGATAAATGGATACTACGAATTCCTCGTAGACGAGAATCTATGAGACATGCTCTACGTGAAAAAGAAGCATTAGAAATCATGAAAAAACATGCAGAATTCCAAGTTCCTGATTGGTCTATATTTTCTGAGGAACTAATTGCTTATAAACAACTAAGTGGCGTTCCTGCCGCTACTATCGATATAGAACAACAAAGTTATATATGGACCTTTAACGAAAAGGATGTACCAACTGAATACTATATTTCCTTAGGAAAAGTTCTAGCGAATTTACACTCATTACCTCAGCAAAAATTTAATAATATAGGTGTTGAAATTCTTACTGCTAATGAATTAAGAACTTCTATGAAACAAAGGATGACTCGAGTGAAGGAACAATACCACATCAATCAAAACTTATGGGATCGTTGGCAAGCATGGCTAGCTGAAGACTCTTTTTGGCCATCTCACGTAGGAGTAAAGCATGGGGATATCCATCCAGGTCATATCCTGATTGATAATAAAAGTAAGGTAACTGGCGTAATCGATTGGACAGAAGTAGGGATAGGTGATGTATCTATAGATTTCACATCGCATTATCTACTCTTTGGAAAGGATGGACTAACAAAGTTAATTCACTCTTATGACAACGCTGGCGGTAAAACTTGGTCAAGAATGGATGAACATATTATCGAACTTCTAACAACGAGTAGTATTACTGTTGCTGAATACGCTCAAGTGTCAGGTTTGAAAGATATGCATGAAATAGCTGTACACATGCTATCAACTGAAAGTTAATGAAGTTGCAAAAAACAGAAGAACCCTCTTCTGTTTTTTGTTATTTTTCACATATATAATTCATTTTCAAAAACTCTAAACAACTACCGTTTGTTTTCTGTACAAACGTACCAACTGCTTCAAATCCTGCTCTTTTATACACTTTGATTGCTCTCTCATTAAATGTCGCTACTGATAACGTTATATAGTTGCAACCGTATTTTCCTTTACTAAAAGCTAGTCCAGCGTTTACGAACTGTAAACCAAATCCATTTCCAGTTATATCAGGTTTCATTCCAAGACCTATATCAACCGTTCCATCACTTATTTTATAAACAGTAAAAAATCCAATGAGAATGCCATCTTCATTTACAGAAAATGTATGATCCCCTCTACTTTCATCATGTAAAAACTCAGCTAAATCTTCTTCATCTGCCTCTATATCGTAAAAGGAATATTCCCCTTCATAATGCCAGTTATATGCAATCTCTTCCGCTTCTTCTTGCGTCATTACTGTATATGTATAAACCATTCTTCTATCCCCCTTTTAAAAAAAGAGCTGCAATTAAGCAGCTCTTTTTTATACCTCATAAATTTCTTTATACTTCGCTTCTAAATAATCTGCTAAGTAATTTGCATTTAACCCTTCGCCTGTTACATCTTCTAAAATTTCAAGCGGCTTTTTCGTTTTACCATATTGGTGAATATTTTCTGTTAACCATTCACGAATTGGCGTTACGTTTCCTTCTTCTAATAATGCGTCAAAGTTCGGAATATCTTTTAACATTCTTTGCTTAAATTGCGCTGCATACATATAACCAAGCGCGTAAGATGGGAAGTATCCAAATGAACCACCAGCCCAGTGAACATCTTGCAATACACCTTGCGCATCGCTTTCCGGACGAATTCCTAAATATGCTTCCATCTTATCATTCCAAGCCGCTGGCAAATCCTTCACTTGTAATGTACCATCAAATAATTCTTTCTCAAGTTCATAACGAACCATGACGTGAAGCGAATATGTAAGCTCATCTGCTTCTATACGAATGAATGATGGTTTCGATTCGTTAATCGCATCATAAAACTCATCTACTGATATATCATTGAATTGACCATCGCTATACTCTTTTAATAAATCATAATTTTTCTTCCAGAATGATTTATTACGGCCAATAAAGTTCTCAAAGAATAATGATTGTGACTCATGAATACCCATAGATGTTCCACTACATAGCGGTGTACCTTCAAATTTCTCTGCAATATTTTGTTCATATACAGCATGACCACATTCATGAATTGTTCCAAACACAGCCATACGGAAATCTTTTTCATCATAGCGTGTTGTAATACGAACGTCTCCTCTATTTAATGTAATCTCAAATGGATGTACCGTTTCATCAAGACGACCTGCTTCAAAGTCATAATTTAATTGCTTTAATAGCTCTAATGTAAAGTTTTTTTGTTTTTCTTTTGAAAAATGTTCTGATAAAGCACTTGTCTTTAATCTCTTTTGCGATTCGGATATTTCTTTTACGAGCGGAACGATACGCTCACGAAGTTGACCAAATACGTGATCTAACACTTCTACTGTAATACCCGGCTCATACATATCTAATAATGTATTATATTTATATGTTTCGTAACCCCAATATGTAATAAATTTCTTTTTAAATTCAACTATTTGTTCTAAATACGGACGGAACATTTCGAAATCAGATTTTTCACGAGCTTCTTCCCACACACTCTCCGCTTTCGCTTCTAATTTCACATACGCTTCATATTCCGCTTGTGGAATTTTTTTATTTCTATCATATTCTTTACGACACTCTTCAACCATTTTCTTCGTCGTTTCAGAAAGTTTGTCTTCACGTATTAAAGCTTCAAGTTCTGTTAAATAGTTCCCCATCTCATCTGAAGTCGACATTACAAATACTTCTGATGAAAGCATACCAATTACTTCTGAACGCTGGTCTACACCTTTTTTAGGCGCACCTGTTCTTAAGTCCCAAAACATTAAACTTAATGCTTCTCCGTAATTTTGTATCTTCTTCACATATGTTAAAAATTGTTTTTCTACTTCATATGTAGCTACTGTCATCGTATAAAACCTCCCTTTTCTACCTCAAACTTAATTCGACATGGAAATCTAAATTCCTTTTATAATAGAAAAAAAGCTTGGCAAGCGCCAAGCTTTCTCCTTATAATTCTTTACCTTCTACTGGTAGTACGTTTTTCACCGCTGCTATCACTTTCTCATCTTCTGTATCAGATAAGAAGATTGATATAGCACCTTTATCGTCGCTCGTACGAATTAAACGTCCAATCCCTTGACGAAGACGTAAAATCATATATGGTACATCTACATCCCAGAATGGATCATTTACATGTTTACGCTTCGCTTCAAACACAGGATCGTTTGGAGGGAATGGTAATGACCAAATAATAACATGTGATAATGATGAACCAGGAATATCTAAACCTTCCCATAAATGAACGGCACATAGCACAGTCTCTTCTTCATTTTGGAAACGAGAAACGAGCTGACTAATTTCTTGATCCCCCTCATATAGGAACGGAACTGACATTTGTTCTTTACTTACATATTCTTTAAACGCTGCAAGTTCTTGTGTTGTACGGAATAATACAAGTGTACGTCCATTTGTTTTCTGTATATTTTCAAGTGTATATTGACACTTTGTTTCCCATTCATTTTCTTTCGTATGCGATAATAAGTTTACTGCCATTTGCTCCTCATAATCAAACGGTGAGGCAACTGAGAATGATAAGTAATCTTTTACCCCTAGGCTATTCGCTGTAAATGCGAATGAATCGTTGTTAGATAGTGTAGCAGAAGAGAAAATGTACGGGATCTTCTTCGAGAATACTTTCTCTTGTAACACTTCTTCAACTGCACGTGGCATAATCACTAACGTGAAGGCTCCATCACCTTCTTCACCCCATGTAATTACATTTTTCTCGTGCATAAACAGACGAAGTGAATGTTCTAACACATCTAAATGTTCATCAACGATATTTAAGTCATACGTGTTTACTGTATGCATTTCACTTTCAAATACTAATGCATCACCAACTTCACCAATTTTCGCATAAAGTCTATTCGCTTCAGCTGTTACTTTTTCTGTCACAGTAATTTCTAAACGATCAGAACCGGCGATTTCCTTTTTATTTTCTTGTAACACATCAAAGAATCGCTCTGTTTGCCAAATTGTTTCTTCCACTAAATGTGCAAACTCTTCACGAATATCGTTTTGCAATAATCTCGTTAAAAGTTGCTCCATCATCGTTTGCTTTAAGCGATATGTTAAAGCTTTTTGAGCTGCATATTCTACAAGATGTCCTTCATCGAATACAACGCAGCTACTTTCAGGTAATAACGGAATTTGCCCTTCACGCTTACGAGCATCGTACGTCCAAATATGATCCATGTAGAAATCTTGAGAACAAATAATTAAATCTGCCGCTTTACGATAATGTTCACGAGAAAGAGTTTGACCACAACGATGACGAGAATCACAAGTGAAGCAATCTTGGAAATAATCCCAATTTACTTTTGACCATTCCTCATCATTTAAAAGCGGAAATTCTTTTCTGTCACCGTAGTGAGTAAAGTTTTGCATCGTACCATGATCGAATACAAACTGTGGTAATTCGTAGTATACATCTTCAATTACTTCTGGAGCTCGTCCACTCATAACATCTTCAAGTTTACGTAAACATAAATAATTATCCATTGATTTCGCAAGTCTAACATCAACAGATAGTCCTAATGCTTCAGATAACTTAGCAATGTCCCCTTCTTCTTTCACAAGCTGCTCAATTAACGTTTCATCAGCACAAGCGATAATAGCTGGTTTTCCAGTATAACGCGCATAGCAAATTGCATATAGAAGATATACAATTGTTTTCCCTGTTCCTACACCCGCTTCTGCGAACATTACTTTCTTTTCTTGGAAAGCACGCTCTAATTGAAACGCCATAAAAATTTGTTCATCACGCTCTTCAAAGCCTTTTTCCGGAAGGATATCGTAAAACACATCTCCAATCCATTCATTCAACTTATCATAAAAATTATCTTGTTTTCCTACTTCAAATGGTAATCTCTTCTCAGTAAACATCCTTAGCCTCCAACCAAAAAGTTTTTTTATAAAAAGATATAGCAACTGCTACACATATGTGTGCAGCCACTTTCCCCTGTTGCCATACATAGAAATACACGAAAAAAAATTTTCCTTTCGAAAAAGGAAAATTTTTTTCTATATTAATGACTTTAAATACCGTTTATCAATCGCTGTTTCGTGTGAAAGAGCTGACAAATATTCTTCTTGTGCTTTTTGTATTTCATCTACAATCGCACCTTGGCTATCCACTTCTTTTCCGATCTCATCATACGTACGATGAATAGCTTTTTGAATCATCGATAATTGGAAACTATCCATATCACGTCCTCCTTTACGCATTACATAATAGCCAGTATATGCGCGCTGGAGGAGTTTTATACTATGAATTACGCGGTGGACGTTTTCCGAAGTATTGGTAGTAATCTGTACGGATAAATCCATTAAATAGTTTACGTTTCTTCGATGCATCTTTTCCATAACATTTTTCAAATGCTTCGTAGCTTGTTAATACATACGCTGACCATGTGTCTAATGGGCGGAATACTTGTCCCATTTCTTTGTACAATTGTTCAACGAGTGCTTTTTCACTTAAACGTTCTCCGTATGGAGGATTCGTTACAACATATCCATAATCCTCTTTTGTCGTGAAATCTTTTACTTGCATTTGTTTAAATGTGATTAAATCACCCAAACCTACTTCTTCAGCGTTGTCTTGAGCAACTCGGATCATACGATGATCGATATCTGATCCAATGATTTGTAGTGGTTGATTATAATTCGCTAAATCTTCAGCTTCTTGACGAGCTTCACGCCAGTTTTGTTTACCAACCCAGCCCCACTCATCTGATGCGAAGCCACGGTTAAATCCTGGTGCAATATTTTGTCCAATTAATGCCGCTTCAATCGGAATTGTACCTGATCCACAGAAAGGATCCACGAAAGGACGATCTGGCTTCCAGTTCGTTAACTTAATTAAAGACGCAGCCAATGTTTCTTTTAATGGGGCTTCCCCTTGATCCATACGGTATCCACGTTTATGCAGCCCAACACCACTTGCATCAATTGTTAATGTTGCAATATCCTTGAGCATTGCGATCTCAATACGGAATAACGGACCATCTTCTTCAAACCAAGTTGTACGTTTATATGTTGTTTTTAATTTTTCAACGACAGCTTTTTTAACGATACGTTGGCAATCTGAAACACTGAACAACTCAGATTTTAACGATTTACCAATTACAGGGAACTCTCCGTTCTCTGGAATATAATCTCCCCAGTTTAATGCTTTCGTTTTTTCAAACAGCTCATCAAATGTTGTCGCTTTGAATTCGCCAACTTTAATTTTCACACGGTCCGCAGTACGTAACCATAAGTTCGTGCGACAAATCGCCTTTTCATCTGCTTCAAATGTTACTTTGCTGTTTTCCACTTGGCATTCATAACCAAGATCACGAACTTCTCGGGCAACTAACGATTCAATACCCATTGCCGCTGTTGCAATTAAAGTAACTTTTCCCATTTGCATTCACCTCTTATGTATAGTTAAACAATAATTAATAGCAATTTGTCCTATTAACCATTACATTTTACGAAGAATTTTCTCATTAACCATTTTAACTCATAATTTATAACTTCATACAAATAAAAAGCCCTCCTCTAACAAAGGAGAGCTGAGTTATTTCAAAGTTGGTTCATAACGTTCTGTAAGCCATGTTCTGTTCCTTTGTACTGCAAACGGCCCACGCCTCGTACTCCGGTGGCAATCATCTATCTACAGGTTATACAACCTGTCCTTTCCCATCGTTCATTTCCTTGGAAAAGATTCCCCTACCATTATTTGGGTTTCTCGCTCGTGGGGTTTACCTCGTTCCACTCCTATCATTTCTTCAAGGACTTCGTCACTGTGGCACTTTAAAGGTAGTCAAACCATATCCGAAAGGACTTAGGTTTTTTCCCTGCCGTTAAACCAGCCTTACAGCCAGAATACCCTAGCTTATGAATTGGCTAGGCACGAACACTACAGCCATCTCAGGCCGTGCGAGCATGGACTTTCCTCTACAACGTTGGCGTTGCAGCGATTACCCAAACGTTATGACATCCATTAGTATAGTGGAAACAAAAAGATTTTGCAATGTTTTTTTCTATGTAAAATGCTTTAACCTTTTTACCACTAGAAATTATTCGTATAACTTACTTCCAAATACAGCTTTTTCTAAATTAGATAGACGTTTTAAAATGTCCGTATTCGTGTTGTTATATACAGGTTGTGCAACTGGTGTTTGTACAACTGGTTGTTGTGGCACTTGCGTTGCTACTAATTTTTGTTCCTCTAATTCACGCTTTAAACGAGCATTTTGTTGCTTTAATTGATCAAACTCCTTGTGGAAAGCTTCATAGTCTTTAATGATCATATCAAGAAACTTGTCTACTTCTTCTTGTTGATAGCCTCTCATGCCTGTTTTAAATTCTTTTTCTAAAATATCTTTCGCCGTTAATTTAATTTTATCCGAAATCATTTTCTTCACCTCAAATTTTTGCCAAAACTTTCATTACCTAAATTTTTTCAGAAACAATGACTTTTGTCAATCATATATACGCGTACTATATTACATATTACTCAGCATTATTCCACTGTTCCTCTTCTATTATATCTTGTAAATCAGAAAAAAGAATGAAATAACTGTGATAATTTTCTATTTCTCCTTTTTTCTTTGCTGCTTCTACAATATATTTAGGACTCCCTGGTTTTTCTTCATCATATACAGCTAAAAGTGCATCACTTTTTTCAATAAAAAATTGATTTTTTAATTTAAATTGCTCTGGGCTTTCGTACTTCCGTTTCGTAATACTATCAATATGGTCTGCTTGAGAGAGAATAAATTCGTAATATTCACGGTTATCTTCCTTCCAGCTTTCTTCTTGTTCTAAAAACGGAGTAAATACCGCTAATTTTAAATCTGGATATTCTACTTGAATTTCAAAAACAACTTCAGCAGCCCATAATTCGACCCCTAACTGCCCACTTATTATCACCCATTCCAAACCTTCTTCTACAAAAGTAATTAATTTTCGGTGCAATGCCCTTTTTATACATTCCACCCCTGGATGATCATTTTTAAATATTCCAAGTTCAAATGGCTTATATCCCGTTACAGCAATAACTTTCATATCAACACTCCAATTACAAAAAAAGAACTAGCATTTCGCTAGTTCTAACATATCATTTACTTTTTAAATATTCCACCAACGTTAGGTCCAATATTCGGACCTACTGGTGATACATTGTTTGGTAAAAATGGTGATACATTTGGTCCTGGCCCAAATGGTGACACGTTTGGTCCTGGTCCAAATGGAGATACTTGATGACCGTGGTGATGATGGTGGCCATGACCACATGGTCCACATCCGCCGCCAAATCCACCAACAGATCCTGGATCACCCGGGTCTACAACATTTACGTTCGAGTTTGTTTGTGGGAAGAAGTTTTGGTTTTTAATTTGTTGATGGTGTACATGTGTTGTATGTGTTGGGAAAATGTGTGGCACCACCGTTGTTGAAAAAGAATGTGTTACACACTGTTTCGTCGGATGAATGACAGGAGCAGTTGTACAAATAGGTCCTACAGGCTTATGCCCTCCAAAACAAGGATGACAATGATGCATAGTTTTTTCTCTCCTCTCTCGTTAAAAAAATCTGACTACACTTTACAATATGAGAAAAGAGGGAAAGCCGTTTGTTATATATACCCATTTATTACAAGGAAATTTGTCTAGCCTTCTGCTTTATACGTAATGCTTTTATAGACAACCCCCTATGATTACTTACCAAAAAAACCTCCAACTTGCTTTACAATACCTGTCACTTGGTTCATCGCATTCATCATTTGTCCAGCTGTATTCATCATTTTATTTACATCATAGTTACCATCTGAGTTTTTAAATTGGGAAACAAAACTAGAAAATTGACTCGGTTGCTGTTGTTGTTTTTGTTTATTCTGCGTCGGGTACGGTTGTTTTGGTGGATAAAACATCGCTTGTTGATTTCCATAGGGAGATGGTGGTGGCATATAGTATTGTGAATTCATATAAGGTTGCTGTTGATCCATATAGGGCTGCTGTTGTTGATTTATATAGGGTTGTTGCTGTTGCTGTTGCTGTTGTTGCTGTTGATTTATATAAGGTTGTTGTTGTTGCTGTTGTTGATTTATATAGGGTTGTTGTTGCTGTTGCTGCTGTTGTTGCTGTTGATTCATAAACGACACTTCAAATGGCTGGTAATAATTTTGATTTCCATAATGAGGCTCGAAAGGATACATATTATACCGTAAATATGTATCCGTATTATATTGGTACATATTTTGCTGTGTATATGGATTAGCTTGCTGATATACGTTAGATTGTTGAAACATGCATTCTCTCCTCCTTCACATAAGTTTCTACATATATAATATGTACTTGTAAAATAATTTGTGTGACGGAGTATCTGTCTATTTTTGTCGGAAGTTTAAATTTTTAAAAAATTAAAAAAGAAAACCCTTCCATGCTATGATAATAAAGAAGAAGATTCTCATGGGGGAGGAATCAACATGGTATTAGGGGATTTAAAACAAGCGTTTTCTCAAAAAAAGGGGTATTACACAGAGAATGTAAATGAATTGTTAGACTTTGCGAGACATTGGTATCTCGAAGGAAAAATATGCATTTCAGATTACCGAACATTAATAAAAGAATTAGAAATAAACGGTGCAACAAAGCCTACAACAATGACAGAAGCATAAAAAACAAGAGGGTTTCCCCTCTTGTTACTTACATTGCTCAATTATATTTTGCAAAGTATACGAAATGGCTTGATGTGTTTCAAAGAATCGCTTACCTTTACCTTTATTTACAAAACATTGCAACACATTTGTCTGTAAATTATCGTACACTTGATCAATTTGCTGAACATGTATATACTTCGGTTTTTCTTCCTTAATCCATTTATAAGCTAATTCTTTCCACACTTTTAATTCCTCATCTACCATATCTACAAATGGTTTCATATCCTTATAAAAATCGTACTCAATCATTTCTCTTTTTTTCACATTCGCTTCATTATTATACTGCATGAGTTTTTCTGAAGATTGTATTAATGCTTCATACTTCATTTTATTCCCACCTTATTATGCACTCACTACGACGTTTTGAAATGCCTTCACCCAATTCCCTTTTTCTTCGTGATGCACTAATTTATTTTCCATATGCTCAATATGCATTTCTGTTATTTCTATCTTATTACATATTTTTTCACTCGTATCCTTCAATGCATGATTCATTCTAATCCCTATATTCATTTCCAGCAAATCGAGAGAACTTAACATTTGATCCATTGTTTTCATTACATCTTCCTTCTGAACCATCGCCATATACAAAACGCCCCCTTCTTTGCTTTTCCTTTGTCATGTAATTTCGCCGAATGACTCTTCACTCCTGCTCACATGACAAAACTAGTTGTTATTCGTCAAAGAAATCATTTTGTATGTCATTTATAGAAATGGTAACAATACAAAAAGGAGGTGTATGAAAATGACAAAGAACAAAAACGAAAAAAAGAAAAAACAAAACAAACAAAATAAACCTGAAACTGGTAATCCAAAGTTAGATGGTCCAAACTTCCCTGCTACATAAAGTGAAACTTTAATCAGCGGGGGTTTTGTTCATCCCCACTGATTATTAACCTTCACCAATCGGGCTTTTACGGGCAGTTGATCCCCACCTAAATTCTTTGCTTTCACTGAATTTTGAGACGTGGGTCTTACTACCCGGCAAATAGCGGGATAAAGTAAGACTTTAGCGCTTTTACAAAACGCTAATTTCTGAAGCATCCTTAATCTCTTATCTTCATTAAGTTTTGAGATTAAATTCTTAGCATACACAGCAGGATTACTTCACATTAAGAAGTCCCGTCTTCGTAAATGAAGACGGGACTTCTTTTTTATTATATCACGAACTCATCCATCCTTTTAACAAAACGATTTACGATAGAAGCAACATAGATTTGCTCCCTCTTTCTTTTATACCATTCTGTTATATCAACTTCCCCCTTATACTCTTCCAGTAAAAACAGCTCATTTATTTCCGTATCTCTACAAAACCAATCTCTCATACTTATTTCCTTATGTGCAACGACAGGATAAACCTCTCTAAGGGCTGGCGTACAAGATTTTCTAGCTTCTCTTACATAACATTCATAATCTGTTCTTGATCCTGTGTGTATAGTTTGTAATGCAAACCTATGGAATAAACTTTTATAATTCGGATGAAATAGTAACTCCGCTAATTTCTTTCCTAATTCTATACGCTTTTGTATCGTTTCAAATTGATAAACTGAAAAACCATACATATTCCCTTCAATGGTCGGAAAAATAACGGCGCTCACATGAAGCATTTCTTGCAATTTAAAAAGCGCTGTATGAAATACATGTTTTTTAAAATATGCATTCTCAATAATTGGTTTTTGAATTTTATTTTGTTCATTTATAATAAGCGCTGTCATGAGCCTATTTATATCTTTTTTCTCCCAAAAATATATCCATTCTTTTTCCATAAAAATTGACACGTTGAAATATTGTAACAAATAGAATAGTGGTACCTGCCTCCTCTTACTTTCTTCGTATAACAATAGCTGCGGAAAAGCATCTAAAAAAATAATCCAATTCGCTTGTTCATATGTCAAAAACAAATGTTTTTTTACTGTTTGAGGTAAAATAGTAGCATAATACCTCCCTTTTAAATCAGTCATATTCCATCCCGCATTTCTCGAGACCATACTCGCTAAAAAGGCCCACCTAACTTCACTATTTCTTTCATAGTAGTCTTGATAAGACTGTGTTCGAGAAATATTGTCCCTATTAGCTATTTTTATTTCCCTCTTCATGTTGTAGACGATTGTTTTTTCTTCGTCTGTACATTCCATATTTTTACGATATTGCTTAATTTCTCTATAATCATTCCATGTAAACATGTACAAGTCATCATACCTTTCTTCAAAAAGGTCACATCTTTTTTCATTTTTTTGTTATAATCACCTTTGTAAGTAATTCTTAGCAAGTTGGGAGTGGACACACTATGACCATTCGTTACCCAAACGGAAAACGGTACAATCAAGCTTCACAACCTCATAAAACACCAATTAAAAAACATACTTATAGTAATAGAGGTATGTCCCTTGAAGAGGAATTGAATGAAACGAATGAATATTACTTAACCCATAATATTGCATGTGTACATAAAAAACCTACACCTCTTCAAATTGTAAAAGTAGATTACCCCGCTCGAAGTGCTGCAGTGGTAAAAGAAGCGTATTTTAAACAACCTTCTACAACAGATTACAACGGTGTATATAAAGGGAAATACATCGATTTTGAAGCGAAAGAGACAAAAAATAAAACCAGCTTTCCACTTCAAAACTTCCACCTTCATCAAATTGAACATATGAAGCAAGTAATCGCTCATGATGGAATTGCATTTGTTATTATTAAATTTACACTTTTTGATGAACTTTATTTATTAGATGCAAAACATATTATTGCATTTTGGAATCGTCAAAATACTGGTGGACGAAAATCGATTACGAAAGAAGAAATAGAAGAGCATGGATCTTTATTATCATGCGGTTATCACCCTCGGATTGATTATATCCGTGTACTAGACACGGTTTATTTTTCGTGATAGAGTCATCACTAAGGCTCTTTTTTCGACTTTTGGGGAGAGAATGAAAGGTAGGAGAAAGTATAATGTCAGATAATTATCGTTCTCGTACAGAACGAAATCATGTAAAAAATCAAAAGCAAGAAACAAATACAGAGAAAAAACCAAAGAAAAAAGGCTCCTTTTTTAAAAAATTCCTTATAGGTTGTCTACTTCTTGGTATCGTTGGTCTTGTAGCTGGCGTTTCCGCTTTCTTTGTTATGGTGAAGGACGCTCCAAAATTAGACAAATCAAAACTTGTCAATCCTTTATCAACAAAGTTTCTTGATAAGAATGGGAACTTTTTCTATGAATACGGTGCTGAAAAACGAACCCACGTTACGTATGATCAAATTCCAAAAGTAGTTGAAAATGCATTCCTTGCAACTGAGGATTCACGTTTCTATGATCATAATGGAATTGATTTTAAACGAACTACAAAAGCAGTTATGGAAAATGTCACTGGAGGTTTCGGATCTCAAGGTGGTAGTACGATTACACAACAAGTAGTCAAAAACTATTTTCTAACGATGGACAAAACTGCAAAGAGAAAAGTGCAAGAATGGTACCTATCTTACAAATTAGAGCAACAATACTCTAAACATGAAATTTTAGAAATGTATTTAAATAAGATTAACTTAGGTAACCGTTCGTACGGTATTGCAACAGCAGCCAAAAAATATTATGACAAAGATTTAAAAGACTTACAGTTACATGAAGCTGCAATGCTTGCAGGCTTACCCCAAGGTCCTAATATTTATGATCCAACCAAACCAGACAACGTTGAACGAGCTACACAACGTCGTAACGTCGTATTATCATTAATGAATCGACATGGTTATATAACAAAAGATGAAATGAATAACGCAATGAAAATCTCTGTAACTGAGGGCCTTCAGCCATCTTCAGAAGTAACAGAGATGAAGTATCAAGCATTTTTAGATGCGGTTGTAAAAGAAGTAGAAAAAGAATATCCTGATGTAAATATCGGTTCTGACGGTTTAACGATTCATACAACACTAGATCAAGATGCTCAAGATTATGCAGAAAAAATTATGGATGGCAATCTTATTAAGTATCCAAACGATCAATTCCAAGGATCATTCGTATTTATGGATACACAATCTGGAGAAGTTCGAGCAATTGGAGCTGGGCGTAAAGAAAGTAAGTCTACTTTCAAAGGTCATAATATGGCCACTGATTTAAAACGCCAAGTTGGTTCCACAATGAAACCAATTTTCGACTATGGTCCGGCAATTGAGAATTTACAATGGTCTACATACCATCAATTAAATGACTCAGAGTATACGTATTCCAATGGTAAAAAAATACGAAATGCAACAAATAGTTATAAAGGTGACGTTTCACTACGTGAAGCACTGAAAAAATCATTAAACATTCCAGCTTTAAAAACAGCTCAAGCGGTTGGTCTTCCTAAATCACAAGCGTTTGCTGAAGGCTTGGGCATGACATTTAAAGACGGCAAAACATTTGAATCAACAGCAATTGGTAGTAACGATAGTTCTCCATTACAAGTAGCTGGGGCATATGCCGCATTTGGAAATGACGGTGTGTATAATAAGCCTCACTTCGTAAAAGAAGTCATCTTCCCAGACGGGAAAAAGAAAAACTTTAAACCGAAAGAACAACGTGCAATGCACGACTACACAGCTTACATGGTGACTGACGTTCTTCGTGACGTAGTAAAACCAGGTTCTGGTGGTACTGGTCCAACAGCATACGTTTCAGGTGTTGATGTTGCCGGTAAAACAGGAACACAAAACTTTGACGAAGACGTTATAAAAGAATATGGTATTCCAGCTGATGCAAACAGAGATAGCTGGTTCGCTGGATATACACCGCAATATACAATGGCAGTATGGAATGGTTACGAAAAAAATGGCCCAGAAAACTACATTAGTGATCGTTATACTAGAATTGCACAGCAAATGTTCCAAGTAATGATGAGCAAATTCGCTACAGATAAATCTCGTTTCGAACGCCCTTCTTCTGTACAAGAACTAAATGGTGAATTGTACGTAAAAGGTGCTAAGAAAGATGCAATTAAACAAATTAAAGTAGATGCACCTAGTGGTCTTAATGTCACTTTCGATGGCGCTAGCACAGTTACACTAAACTGGTCTGGACCAGCAGCAGTTGATGCGTATGCAGCAAGCTATAAAGCGACTGACGGTTCAAGTGGTAGTTTATCAATAAAAGGTACAACAGCTACTCTTGGTGGTATTAAACCAGGCGTTACTTACAGTTTCTCCGTAGTAGCGAAAAAAGGTACTGGAACAAGCCCAGCAGTTGGAGCATCCTTCACTGCACCTGGCGGAACTCCAGACGCGAAGAAAGCTGAAGAAGAGGCTGCCAAAAAGAAAGCCGAAGAAGAAGCGGCTAAAAAGAAAGCTGATGAGGACGCTCAGAAAAAAACTAATGAAGATAAATTAAAACAAGAAGAAGCTCAGAAAAAGGCTGCTGAAGAACAGCGTAAACAACAAGAGCAGCAACAAGAACAACAACGTAAACAACAAGAAGAAGCTCAGAAAAAGGCTACTGAAGAAGAAGCGGCTAAAAAGAAAGCCGAAGAAGAAGCGGCTAGAAAGAAAGCTGAAGAAGAGGCTGCCAAAAAGAAAGCTGAAGAAGAACAACAAAAACAAGAGCAAGAGCAACAACAAAATACCGGAGGAGATACACCTCACGCAGACGGAAATGTTGTTACAACAGAATCTTAATACAAAAAAGAAGTCCTTTTCTCTTAACGAGAAAAGGACTTCTTTTTTGTTATGATTTTCTTTACATATAACTTTTCTATTTCAATATACAACTGTGCTAACTGAATATAAGAATGATAATTATTTGGTTTCTTTATAATGAACGAATATCGCTCCATAAAATTAACTGGTTGTACTTCCAATTTGCTCGTGTAATCTTCCATTTCATTCAAACTATGAACAGGTTGCTCATTTAGCCAATATACAATTGAAAGCAAATGTGCTGCAAAAAGAATCATAGGGCCTTCAGCTGCTTGCTTATTTCTGTTTCGAAATAGTGTAGCAATATCTTCATGCTTACTTTTCCATACATTCAACAGTACTGGAATACTATTTTCAATTTCATTCCACGGCTCATATTGTCTTTCCATATCATATATAAAGTAAGTATTTTGTATGATTTCTTCAAAAGGCTGTTCTGTATAATATGCAACCGAATGTATACTTTCTTTAAAAAATGGTAAGCACCGAAATTCTTTCGGTATTTCTATAACTCGCTCCATCCTTTATTTCCCCTTCATTCGCTTCTTTCCTTCACGACATACTTCTAGTAGGCGACACTCTTCACATTGTGGTCGCTGTGCTTTACAGTGATAACGTCCAAAGAAAATCATACGGTGATGTGTAACGCTCCATTCATCCATCGGAATTTTCTTCATTAAAGTCTTTTCCACTTCTAACACCGAATCTTTCCATCTACAAATCGCTAACCGTTTACTCACTCTCTCTACATGTGTATCAACAGCAATTGCCGGAATACCATACGCTACCGAAACAACTACATTTGCTGTTTTTCTCCCTACTCCTGGTAATTTCGTCAGCTCGTCACGGTCTTCTGGAACTTTTCCGTTATAATCATCCAGCAACATCTGGCACAATTTTTGAATGTTTTTTGCTTTATTTCTATACAACCCAATAGAACGTATATCTTGTTGTAACTCTTCTAGGGAAACACTTAAATAATCTTCTGGTGTTTTATATTTTTGAAATAAATTTTTCGTCACTTTATTTACAAGTACATCTGTACATTGTGCAGATAATGCTACCGCGATTACTAGTTCAAACGGATTATCATGAATTAATTCACAATGTGCTTCTGGATACATATCCGCCATTGTGTCTAAACAATAGCGAATTTGCGTTTTATTTAACATATACTTCCTCCTACATTACTGCTCCAACCAATTATAAAAAGGCACTTTCCCGGTAAATTTCGTCTCTTGTTTTGTCGTTTGTTGCGTTCGTTGTTGATTTGCTCTAAATTTCCGTCCTTGGTTTTGGGCTTGATCTACTGTTTTAATACCATTCTTTTTCCACTCAAATAAAATACGGTCGATATATCGGAAATTAAGCTTACCACTCATTACAGCTTCCCTGAGGGCCGCTTGAATTAAATTCGGATGATGTTGATCTTGATCTTCCCACATTCCTAACGTCTCACATTCAAATGGAGAAAGTGGTCTTCCAAATTCTTTTTCAAATACTGTATATAAATTTACTTGCAGTTGTTTTATTTCTTTTTGTTCTTCCTCTATTGATTCATTCATTAAGAAATGCAATATTTTTTCCCAAAGCGGTTGTAGAGAATAACTTTCACACATCATCGCTTCTGATCTTTGTCCACCTTCTAGTGATAAAAAACCTTTTTGAATCAATGTCTGAATGACTTCCATACATTTCATTTCACTAATCGTCATCCGTTCTGAAATCTCTGACGGAGTCGGAAACGAATTGCCCGATTCTAAAAATGTGTGTACATGAAGTACAACCATAAATTCCGTTTCATTTAACCCTAATTTTTTATAATGCATCATAAGTAATTTTGGAATTGCAATGCTTCCCTGCTCAAACCACTGTAACATCATTTTCTTTTTCATCACCAAACACCTCGCTCTCTAGTATAACACACCTTTCGCTATTTCTTTTTGCCACAATTCGTCAAAAAAACCTCCCTATTATGTAGGAAGGTTTTTTGTATTGCGTTAATAAAATATACAATTAAGCTTGCACTTTACTTTTCATAAACGTATGAATGCGTTCTAATGCTTTCTCTACTTGTTCAAGAGATGTCGCATATGATAAGCGAACGTTATTCGGAGCACCAAATCCTGTACCTGGTACAAGAGCCACTTTTTCCTCTTCTAATAGAGCTTTTGCCCAATCATCAACGTTTTCGTATCCAGATAAAGCTACAGCCTCTTTTACATTAGGGAATAAGTAAAATGCACCTTGTGGTTTAATGCAAGTAAAGCCAGGGATTTGAATTAATTTATCATAAATAATGTTTAACCTCTCTTCAAATGCTTGACGCATTGTTTCTACAGGTTCTTGTGAGCCTGCATATGCCGCAATTGCGCCGTATTGAGCGATTGAAGTAGGGTTTGACGTACTATGACTCGCTAAGTTCGTCATCGCTTTAATAAGCTGCTTATTTCCTGCTGCATATCCAATACGCCATCCTGTCATAGAATGAGATTTAGATACACCATTAATAATAAGTGTTTGTTCTTTTAATGCATTAGAAAGCTGGGCAACCGAAGTATATTCTGCTCCACCATAAATTAACTTTTCATAAATTTCATCTGAAACGATTAAAATATCGTGTTCTAAACATACTTCTCCAAGCTGTTGTAATTCTTCTTTGCTGTAAATCATTCCTGTTGGATTGCTCGGTGAATTAATAATAACTGCTTTCGTTTTCTCAGTAATTGCCTCACGCAGCTGCTTCGCTGTAATTTTGTATTCATTGTCTTCAAGGCCTTCTACATAAATTGGCTTACCACCAGCAAGCTTTACTTGTTCCGGATAACTTACCCAGTAAGGCGTAGGGATGATAACTTCATCTCCTTCAT
The DNA here is from genome assembly GCF_008923725.1 of Bacillus sp. CH140a_4T. GTDB lineage: Bacteria > Bacillota > Bacilli > Bacillales > Bacillaceae_G > Bacillus_A. The sequence continues at coordinate 742,071 of NZ_WBPF01000016.1, read as the reverse complement.
CAAGTAACACTTGGAATAATGTATATAATGCATGCTTTGCGCCGTTACATACAATAATTTCAGAAGGATCATACGCAATTCCTTGATCGCGAGTAAACTTCTTCACAATTTCTTGTTTTAACGCCTGTAATCCACCTGTTGGTGTATACTTCGTATGTCCTTCTAACATCGCTTTATGTGCAGCATTCATAATATGTTCTGGCGTATTAAAGTCAGGTTCTCCTGCCCCTAATCCAATTACATCATGACCTTCAGCTTTTAATGCTTGTGCCTTTGCTGTAATTTCTAAAGTTGCAGATGGTGTTAAAGCAGCTACTCGCTTTGCTAATTTCATTTGTAGTTCCCCCTACATCTATTTTTCAATGCTATATCGTTTTAAAAACTGACCATCTTGAAATGCAAGATTGTAGTAACTATAACGATTGTCATCATCAATATATGTAACTTCCCATAGTGGTATATTATTTTCAACGCCTAATTTTACTTTTAAAATTTCTTTAGGCTTACTTTTGGGCTCTTTACTGTCATCTCCGACTTGTTCAATCGTTCTTTGTAAAGCATCTTTTTCAGAAATACCTTCGCTCTTTTTCCTTACTATAGTTTCCCCTTTTTTCTCAGGCACCCAAACGATAAGTTGTTCTCCTTTTTCATCTGTACCTTGTACGACTGTATATGAAGATTCTCCGTTATAATAATCAACAGATTTTACCTTTGTAAGCTTTGCCTTTTCTTTCGCAATTTCTACAGATTTTGCCTCTTTAGGGATTTTCTTTTCCATTGCTTTATTGTAAACATACGCCCCATATATTCCGCTAGCAACGATTACGATAACGATTGCAAAGATCCACTTTTTCATTGTATCACTACGTTCTGTAAATCGTAAATACAGCTGTTTCTTTATCTTTTTCGTCTAATGCTAATCCGAACATGAGGTCCTGCTCTTTTAACGTACGATTCAAACTATCAACAATTTTATACAAGTCAGACGAATATTTAATACGCGTCGTTGATAGGACTTCGATTTTCTTATCCATGAAAAAACTCCTCCGTTACACAAAAATTTCTAATTATAGAAGAACGCAATGCGGTTACAATAAGAGTACATTCTTTACAACCCCTGCTTCATCACCCATCTATTATAGCAGGACATGTACAGCAAAAAAAGGTTTCAAGTCGAAAACCAATACATTTTGTATACAAGAAGTAAGAAAAATAAAATTCCTCCTACCCACATTTTTTACGCCTGAAGTTTAAACGTACTTCAGGCGTATTTTTCTTCCAATTTTATTCAGTTGGCTGTTCCTTTAATTGTTCTAACAATTCTTCTAGGGAGCCTTCATAGAGTGGGACAGTTGGGATTGATTGTAAAAATCGTTTTCCATAGGAAGCGCTCGTCAAACGACGATCTAATACAAATACTGTTCCGGTATCTGTACTTGTTCTAATAAGACGACCAAATCCTTGTTTGAAACGCAGTATTGCTTGCGGGAGTGCTAACTTAGCGAATACGTCTTCTCCTTGATTTTTTAACCACTCTCCTTTTGCTTCCATCATCGGTTGATGAGGAGGCGTAAAGGGAAGCCGGACAATAACAAGACAACTAAGCGCATCTCCAGGTATATCTATCCCTTCCCAAAAACTACTTGTTCCTAATAAAATTGATTTATCAAACTCTTGAAATTTACGAATGAGACGACTTCGGCTCTTATTATTCACACTTTGCGTTAATAATAAATACCCTTCTAAATCCTCATCATTTTTCAAATTCGTATACGCTTCTTTCAACATTTCATATGAAGTGAATAAAACGAGCATTCTACCTTTTGTAGCTCTCGCTATTTTTGCAATATGTGCCGACACAGATTCAATATATTCTTCATTACTTGCTTGCTTAATAAAAGGCACATCCGTTGAAACCATTAATTTCATCTGTTCTTCAAAACGGAATGGTGACGGGACCTGTAATGTATTTGGAGCAAAATCATATAAACCTAGCTCTTCTTTTATATAGTCAAACGAATCATTTACTGTTAACGTTGCTGATGTGAAAATAACACTCTTTTTCTCTGTTAAAAATTCATCCGCAAATCTTTCACCAATATGAACAGGCTGCCCATATAAAACCGTTGAATGAATTGTTCCCTTCGTTTCAGTCTCCATCCATGTCACATATGAATTTTTTTCTAAAATGAGTAATTGTAAAGATTGTTCCATCTTTCTCAATAACTCAATTAAATGCATAAATTCACCTGTAACAACATGCATCTCCCATTCTAATTTACTTTGCAATATATCAACTTGCTTCTCAAGTGTAGTCAACAATTTTCTTACATCGTATACAAAACGATTTGTTAACTCGGTAATGCTATCCCATAACTTACCTTTCTCTACTTCCGTGTTGTATCGATAAATGAGTGGCATATTGCTTATCCCTTGTTCCTGCTTTGTTTGCTTAAAGATAAAAGCACGTAACATTTGGAATAGCTCATCCGCATCAAATTTTAATTCCTTCAAACTGTGACTCACCATACGGAAAGTCGAACGAGAGGCTTGCTCTGATTTTTTCATCATTTTATATACTTTAGAAAGTACATCATCAGTTTCTAGCGTACCAAGACGAGATAAAACTAGCTGGAAATACATACAGGAGAACTGTTCACCTAACGTTCTACTCGCCGCTTCCTCAATATGATGAGCCTCATCAAAAATAATATGTTCACATGAAGCAAATAGCGGTTCTTCACTTGAAAAATCTTGAAATAATAAAGCATGATTTGTTATAACGATATCTGCAAATAATGCTTTATTTTTTGCTCGCTGATAAAAACAACGGCTATACCAGTTGCTTTGCATCCCGCCCGGACTATGTACATCACTACAAATACGGTTCCAAAGTAACTTTCCGCCCTCAGGAATATTTAATTCATCCCGATCGCCCGTTTTCGTTTGCAATAACCACACTAAAATTTTTGCCTTTGTGAGCGCCATATCATAATTTTTCTCTTCCTCTTGCAAAGCATATTCAAATTTATGTAGACAAAGATAATGCTTTCTTCCTTTCAAAAGAGCTACTTCAAATGAAAATGGCATTATTTTCTGTAATAATGGAATTTCCTTTTCTAGTATTTGTTGTTGCAGTTGTACAGTTTGGGTACTTATGATGACAGGTTCTTCTTTTTTCTTTGCAAAATAAATACTTGGAAGTAAATATGCAAGAGTCTTCCCTGTTCCTGTTCCTGCTTCAATTAATGAAAATCTAGAATCTCTTAGCGCTGTATATATTTCTTTCATCATAATGTGTTGGCTTTCTCTTTTTTCAAACTTTGGCATATTCAATTCAAGTTTCTCAACTGTCTTATGCAAGAAAGCATCAAATTTTAATGAACACGTTTCACTGAGATTTAAAGAATAATTCCGTTTTCGAAGCGCAATATTTCGATACACCTCATACCCCTCTGTCTCTTTTTTACCATGCATCATTTTCTTTAAAATATTTTCAGAAAGTACATCCGCTATATCACTTTGAAAAACATCGCTCAATTCATAAAGCGATTGCAAGGTGACAAGTGGTAACGTTTCAATTTCATTTAAAAATTGTAAAAACAATTCCGCTGTTGCAAGAGCATCACTATCCGCACGATGCGGTTGATCGTGCTCTAATTCATGTTGTTTAGCTAAATCACGTAATTTATAACTATCAGCCGTCGGCAAAAGAATTTGCGCCAACTCGACTGTATCAACTTTCGGACAATGTACTTCTGTATATCCAGCCTGCCTTAATTCTTCCGTTAAAAAATTCCAATCAAAGTGAACGTTATGTGCAACGAAAGCTGCACCTTGTAATAGCTCAACAACCATCGGGGCTACATCTTGAAATAACGGGGCTTGCTTCACCATACTCTCATCAATCCCTGTTAGTTCTGTAATAAATGGCGGAATCTCTCTCTTCGGATTAATAAAAGATGAAAAAATCTCTAATATCTCTCCATCTTCCACTACAACAGCTGCAATTTGGGTAATTTTATCCTTCCCATCCTTCCAGGAGTTCCCTGTCGTCTCTAAATCCACAACGACATAACGCTTACTCATATATGTAACACCTCAATTTCTTACCTATCAAACACAAAATTATATAATGTTACTATACCACGTTTTATCTCATCTTAATGAAAAGATGCACAAAAAAGCTATCTCCGTAATAGAGATAGCCTTCTTACTTATAATATCGTACCCGCTTTTTCAGCACCTAACATTTCAATAATTTGATTCTCATCGTCTAATACTGCAATTTTCGGCGCTTGTTTATGAATATTTTCTTCTGCCACTAAACCGTAGCAAATAATAATAACTTTATCTCCTGGCTGTACAAGCCTTGCAGCTGCACCATTTAAACAAACAACACCGCTACCGCGTTCTCCCTTAATAACATATGTCTCTAATCGAGCACCATTATTGTTATTTACAATTTGTACTTTTTCATTTTCTACAATATTTACTGCATCCATTAAATCTTCATCAATTGTAATACTACCTACATAGTTTAAATTTGCTTCTGTTACTGTTGCGCGATGTAACTTCGCTCTCATCATTGTGCGAAACATAGTTGCTCCCCCTTATTTAACCGTTACTGTTATATTGTCAATTAATCGTACATTCTCAAATTTAACTGCAATTGCTAAAATGATCCGTCCTTCAATTTTATCCATTACTTGTAGTGAAGGATAAGCATATAAATCAGCATAATCTACAGTACCTTTCGTATACGTCTCAATATACTCTTTCACAAGAGTTGTCATGATTTCTGCATTCCGTTCGCCTGCTTCAATTTTTTCTTTCGCTATACATAGACTGCGGTATAATTGAGGAGCCTCTTCACGCTCTTCTTGTGATAAATACACATTACGAGAACTTTTCGCTAATCCATCTTCTTCCCTTACAATATCTACTGGTGCGATTGTAACCGGAATATTAAAATCAGCGACAAATCCTTCAATGACAGCAACTTGCTGTGCATCTTTCATACCGAAATACGCACGCGTTGGCAATGTAATATTAAATAGTTTCATTAGTACAGTCGCAACTCCAGCGAAATGACCAGGTCTTTGTTTGCCGCATAATACATCGGTACGCTTCACAACTTCTACTGTTGTCGTTTGTTCTGCTGGATACATTTCTTCCACGCTCGGATAAAATAAATAATCTACACCGTTTTCTTTTGCTACATTTTCATCTCTATTAATATCACGAGGATATCGATCTAAATCTTCATTCGGTCCAAACTGTAGCGGATTAACAAACACGCTTAACACTACGATTTCATTTTCTTTTCTTGCCTGACGTAATAAAGTCGCATGCCCTTCATGTAAATAACCCATCGTTGGGACAAAACCAATACTTTTTCCACTTGTACGCAGTTCGTTTGTAATTTGCTGCATCTCTTGCACTGTAGTTACGATTTTCATTATTGTTTTCCTCCGTATAACGCTAAGCACTCTTCCTCTTTCATTGTGAATGAATGTTTTTCTTCTGGAAATTGCCCTGTCTTTACTTCAGTAACGTATTGTGAAATCCCTCGCATAATCTCCTCTTGAACAGACGTATATTGCTTCACAAATTTCGGAACACGATTTACGCCGTATGAGATAAGATCATGATAAACAAGTACTTGCCCATCTACTTTTTTCCCTGCTCCAATTCCAATCGTCGGAATTGTTAGTTGCTTCGAAATTAATTCCGCTAACTGCATTGGCACGCATTCTAACACAAGCGCAATCGCACCAGCTTCCTCACATCTCTTCGCATCTTCTATTAATTTTTTTGCACTTTCAGCATCTTTTCCTTGTACTTTATACCCACCTAGTACTCCTACAGATTGAGGAGTTAATCCTAAGTGCGCCACGACAGGAATTCCCGCATTCGTCAAGTAATGAATCGTTGCTACCACTTCCCCTGCACCTTCTACCTTCAGCGCATGAGCACCACTTTCTTGAACGATGCGGCGTGCATTCACCATCGTATCTTGCAGCGACACATGGTACGACATAAATGGCATATCAGTTACAATAAACGTCTCTTTCGCTCCTCGGCGTACAGCTTTCGTATGATGAATCATATCCTCTACTGTTACAGGTACTGTTGAATCATAGCCGAGCACAACCATCCCAAGGGAATCTCCAACTAGGATCATATCAACTGCAGCTTCTTCTGCTAATTTAGCAGATGGATAATCATACGCCGTTAGCATTGTAATCGGCTCACCTTGCTCTTTCATTTTCAAAAAATCTGTTTTTGTTTTCAAAAACTACTCCTCCTTTATACAGGAGAGAGGAGATGGCCGAAATCATATAAAAAACCCCTCTGGCCATAAAAAGGGCAGAAGGGTTGTGTGTTAGTCGGCATTATTCATCCCTCTGTCCCAGTCCGTTATTGGATCAAGGCAGAATCCAAGTTATTATTTTTTCGTATTGCTTCGAATGATGGTGCAGTTCGCTCTGATACTGCCCATATTCGAACTAATTATAGCAAAATCCAAAAAGGAATTACTACATTTTTTTGAAAAAATAATTTTTATTCTCATTACAGTATGTGAAATTTTATGAATCACTCCATTATAGAAAGATAAATAGCTTCGTTTGCAAGTATAACTCTTTAAATAATGATGCAGGTTAATGGAGGAAACATAATTACAAAAGGAGAATGACGAATGTCTATGAACAAATGGTTATTTCGATTCATCGGTTTGCTTGTAATGATTGTAGGGATGATAACTTTTAGCTCCTTCCATGCATTTGCCTCAGTTAACGTCGTAACACAATCTATCGATTCAACAAAAGTAATTGAGGTCGAACTAAACGATGATTACTTTCAACCAAACGTCATTACGATTCCAATTGAAGAGTCCACAACATTGTCATTAAAAAACAAAGGTAAGCATGAACACACCTTTACAGTAAAAAAACTCGGCATTGACGTCGTAGTCGAATCAGGAAAAGAAAAAAACATTACCGTGAAACCTAAAAATACTGGTACATATGAATTAATATGCCGGTACCATCTTCTGAAAGGAATGGAAGGCAAAATAATCATCAAATAAAAAGAAGTTCCAAAAAGGAACTTCTTTTACTTAATTTCAATATCCGCAGAATGAATGTGATGTACTTTTCCTTCATGGTCTTCTAGAAGCAATACGCCATCCTCTGTAATTCCTTTTGCTACCCCTGTAATTGTCTCTCTCATCGTTCGAGCGGTAATTTCTTTCCCGATGCTCACAGCGTAACTTTCCCAAAGAATTTTAATGACAGAGAAACCATTTTGTAAATACTCTTCATATAATTTTTCTAGTTGTAAAAAGATTTGTTGCATAAGCTCTGCACGAACAATTGGCTCACCAGATTCAATCGCTAAAGAAGTAGCAATATGCTGAATTTCCTCATCAAAATGTTCTTGCTTTTGATTCGCATTAATACCAATACCCATAATGACAGCATTAATTTTATCAGGATCTGCCTGCATTTCTGTTAATATACCTACAGCCTTTTTACCTTGAATTAAAATATCATTTGGCCATTTTATTCCTACGTTTACACCCGTGCACTTTTCAATTGCTTGTGCAACGCTAACAGCTGCTAATAAAGTAAGTTGTGGTGCATGGTGAACCGGGATTGAAGGACGTAAAATAATACTCATCCAAATTCCTGTTCCTTTTGGTGAATGCCATTTCCTGCTTAAACGACCTCTGCCGGCTGTTTGTTCTTCTGCCACAACAATCGTTCCTTCTTCCGCACCTTCATAAGCAAGTTTTGCTGCAATATGCTGCGTGGATTCAACAGTTTCTTCAAAATATACCGTTCTACCAATATGTTTCGTTTGTAACCCTAACTGAATTTCATTAGCAGTCACTTTGTCTGGCTTACTCGCAATTCGATAACCTAATCGACGCACAGCTTCAAGTTCATATCCCTCATTCCGAAGGTCCTCCATATGTTTCCACACAGCGGTTCTTGAACAACCAAGTTTATCACTAATCGTTTGGCCAGATACAAACGCGCCATCCGCTTCTGAAAAAACTTGTAATAACTGCTTTCTTATAGTAGATTGCATTCTTGCAGCCACTCCCTTATACACTCTTTCTCATTACCTACGTTTCCTTGTACGATTGCTTCTTCAATTTTTTGAATCATTTCAGCAACCCACGGACCGGGCTTTTTATTTGCCCATTTTAATAAATCATTCCCAGTCACATTCATTTCTTGGCGACTCTTTATTGGCAATCCTTCAAACAACATTTGTACCCGTTTAACAGATGTATTATCATAGCTTTCAATCATCGCTTCATATACTCTTTCTGCCATTTCAGCGATATGAATTCCCGTTTTATAAAGAAGGACTGTATCCCAATCCTTCTCCTTTCTCGTACGGATTGTTAATAAAACTGCGACGATATCTTTTATTTTTTTATTCGAAAACTTCCATTGACGTAAAAAGACAGATGGATGCTCTTCTCCGATACAATATAAGAAAAATGCCCATGCCTCAATATCCGTTTCAAAAGAATCCCAGTTATACTGCGTAGCTTTTAATAATCTATCCTCTGACATTTGTAAATATGGCAGATGAGAAAATAGCTTCGTTTCTACTAATTCTTGCAAGCCATTCACGCAATATGTACCAGTTAACAGTTTCTCAAATTCCACTGTAATTCGCTCAATTGCAATATGTTCCAGTAAATGTCCATATGTTTCAATTGCTTGTTTCGTTTTCGTTTCTAAAGAAAAACCTAACGTACTTACGAAACGAATACCACGCATCATTCGCAAGGCGTCTTCTTGAAAACGATCCGCAGCATTTCCAACTGTCACAATTTCTCTCTTTTGAATCGCTTCCTGTCCAGCAAATAAATCAACCATTTCGCCTTCTTCTGTCATCGCAATTGCATTCATTGTGAAATCACGACGTTTTAAATCTTCTTCTAGCGAACGAACAAATTGAACACTACTAGGTCTTCGAAAATCTTCATATTCGCTCTCTGTTCGAAAAGTGGTTACCTCATAAGGTTCACCATTTTCTACCACAATTACAGTTCCATGCTCAAGACCAACAGGAACATGTCTTGGAAATATAGCCATCACTTCTTCTGGTAAAGCAGATGTCGCAATATCAATATCTCCAATCGGCCTATCTATAATAAGATCTCGTACGCTTCCACCGACAAAGTAGGCCTCATGTCCTTGTTGCTTTAAAGTCTCAATAATAGAACTAGCTTTTTTAAATCTTTCCATTTTTTTCATCCCTTAGTACATCATAGTAAATCGTTTCATATTGTGAGACGATTTTTTCAGAGCGGAACTGCTCGTAAACACTTGCTCTTGCTCGCTCTCCCATATTACGGTGAAGTTCTTCATTCTTTAATAGCTGAATGGCTTGATTTGCCACTCCTGTTGGATCACCAACTTCACATAAATATCCTGTTTCACCATGTTGAATGACTTCTGGAATACCCCCAACCCTTGTTCCGATACAAGGTACACCACACGCCATCGCTTCTAATAAAACAAGACCAAAACTCTCCTTCTCTGATAGAAGCAACATTAAATCACTCATCGCAAGTAGCTCTGCAACATTATCTTGCTTCCCTAAGAATAAGACGCGATCTTCAATATGTAGATTTTTCACTAACTGTAAAATCGTGCAAAATTCTGGTCCATCTCCTACAAGAAGCAACTTCGCATCTACTTCTGTAACAATTTTAGCAAATGCCTGAACAACATCTTGCACGCGTTTCACTTTACGGAAATTTGAAATGTGAATGAGTATCTTTTCACTCTCACTTATACCGTATTCTTTCTTTAATTGAGACATATCACGCTTGAAATATACACGTTCGTCTATAAAATTATATACCGTTTGAATGTCTTTATTTGGTTTGACTAGCTCATGCGTTTCATTAATTAATGAATGCGAGACAGCCGTCACAACATCAGATTGCTCAATACCAAAACGAATTAAATTATTTAACGAAGGGTCGGAACCTAACACAGTAATATCTGTTCCATGCAAGGTTGTAACAATTTTAATACGCTCTCCAATCATTTGTTTTGCTAAATAAGCACAAATTGCATGTGGTATTGCGTAATGCACATGTAAAATATCTAGGTTTTCTCTTTGTGCAACCTCAGCCATTTTACTCGCTAACGCTAAATCGTATGGTGGATATTGAAATACAGAGTATTGATTTACCGTCACTTCATGAAAATAAATGTTTGGATACACTTTATTTAAGCGGAATGGTAAACCCGATGTAATAAAATGAATTTCATGCCCGCGTTCCGCTAATTGCTTTCCTAATTCTGTTCCAACAACTCCAGAACCACCTACAGAAGGATAACATGTAATACCTATTTTTAATTTCATTTACATCCCCCTATTAAATCAGCATGTAATAAAACCGGTTTCTTACTCATAAATCCCTCGGCATATAAAACTCCAACTTCTTTTCCAAACATTTTCTCACGAGCAACCACAGTTTCAACGTAACCTTCTGTTAACGGTGTTTTCACACCATCACTCCCTGTTGAGAACTGACTTTCATACGCTTCTAACGCTTCCACTTTTATAGAAAGGCACTCACTTATATCTATACAAAAATTCGGTTTATGAAAACCATTAATCATATAATGATAAAAAGACTCCACACGATGTGGTGGAACCTCTGGCATATATTTACGAATTCCCGCTGAAAAAATAGCTTCTTCCACAAGTTTTGCACAATTTGCATGATCTGGATGACGATCTTCATAATACGGCGCAAAAACTAGTTTTGGTTTATATGTACGAATCACCTTTACAATTTCACGTATATATTCTTCTTTCATATACAAACCACGGTCTGGCATCGCTAAATTTAGTCTCGTTTTTACTCCCATTATACGAGCTGCCGCCTTAGCTTCTTCTTTTCTTAACTCTATTGTTCCATTAGAAGAAAGATCAGCTTCTGTTAAATCACAAATACCTACTTCATACCCTTGCTTCGTATATTTAGCAATGGTACCAGCCATGCCGATTTCAACATCATCGGCATGAGCACCAAACGCTAATATATGTAATCCACTCATAATTGTTCCCCTCATTTTCTAAACTTGCGGTAATCTAAATCTCCTCGCTCTAATGCGTGCATTAACATTTCAGCACTTGCCATATTTGTTGCAAGTGGAATCGCATATACATCACATAAACGAAGTAATGCATTTACATCTGGTTCATGCGGCTGAGCAGTTAGTGGATCTCGGAAAAAAATCACCATATCCATATCGTTTTTTGCAATCATGGCACCAATTTCTTGATCGCCACCAAGAGGACCCGATTGATATCTTGTTACAACTAAACCAGTTGCCTCCATAATACGAAGTCCTGTCGTTCCTGTTGCAAATAATTCATGTTGTTCAAAAATTGGTTTATATGCGTATGCAAACGAAACCATGTCATTTTTCTTTTTGTCATGTGCAATTAAGGCAATTTTCATCCGTTGTCTCCCCTTTAGTCGATAATGTTTTCTAAACCGTACACAAGATGATCTAGATTCATTACTGTCTCAATTGATAGTTTTACACCAGACATAAATGATGCACGATTGAATGAATCATGGCGAACCGTTAACATTTGTCCATCTCCACCAAACATTACTTCTTGGTGTGCAATAAGTCCTGGTAAACGTACACTATGAATGTGAATGCCGTCTACATTTGCACCACGAGCACCTTCTAGTTGCTCTACTTCATTTGGATGACCTTGCTGCTTTGATTCACGGTTTTGACGAATTAATTCTACTGTTTTTACAGCTGTACCAGATGGCGCATCTAATTTTTGATCATGATGCAATTCAATTACTTCAACATCTTGGAAGTACTTCGCTGCCATTTGTGAGAATTTCATCATAAGAACTGCACCAATTGCAAAGTTTGGAGCGATAATAGTTCCTACTGCTTTTTCTTTCGCATTCTCTGTTAATTGCTTTAGTTCTTCTTCTGTAAATCCAGTTGTACCAATAACAGAACGAAGTCCACGCTCAACTGCAAGTGTAACGTGTTGTTTTCCAACTTCTGGCGTTGTTAAATCTAACAACACATCTGCTTCTACTTCATCTAAACAAGTATGTAAATCTGCGTAAATAGGTGCATCTAGCGCTGGCATGCCCGGTAAATCAGAGATTTTCTCTCCGCCATGCTTATAATCAACTGCTGCTACTAAATTAAAATGTTCCGTTCTTTCCATAAGAAGAACTGCTTCATGTCCCATACGTCCTCTTGGTCCAGCGATAATTACTTTAATTTCTTTCATTATTCTTTCTCTCCCTCATCAATACGTGTCCAGCGATCTTTATCGCGAGTATTAAATTTATTCATTACAATGTTATGTGCTGTTTCTAAATCAATATTTAAACTATTTGCCATACAAATCATAACAAATAATACATCTCCAAGCTCTTCTTCAATACTACGTTCTGTTTCAGTTGTTTTCTTCGGTTTCTCACCATAATAATGATTAACCTCCCTTGCAAGCTCCCCCATTTCTTCCGTTAAACGAGCCATCATTGCAAGTGGACTGAAATAACCTTCTTTAAACTGACCAATATATGCATCTACTTCTTTCTGCATATCCTTCATCGTTTTTGCTTCCATACAATTCACCTCTAATCCTTCCTCTTTCATGTTAGCCAATTCATCGCGATTTGACAAATATTATTCCCCGCCAAACACCTATTTGCGACCCTTTTTTGGATAGACTATAATAAAGTGAAACTTTCTTTTGCGTTTTTTACAAAAGATTAGTTGAACCAATCGGGTTTTTACAGCCTGCACTATTTTTACTAACAACTAGAAATTACTTATCATTATGTTTTACCGTATCAGCGGAGCAATGCAATCTACATAATTAGGGGGATTTCTATATGACATCAAATTTGAAGATTCGAAATATCATTTTCATTTTAATCGGTTCCGCTATTTTTTCTTTCGGTATTGTGAATATCAATATTGAAAATCACCTTGCAGAAGGTGGATTTACCGGTATTACACTATTATTGTATTTTCTATTTAAGTTTGATCCCTCTTATTCAAACTTAATTTTAAATATCCCTATATTTTTTATTGGTTGGAAGTTACTTGGAAGAACGACGTTTATCTATACGCTAATCGGCACATTTAGCGTATCTTTATTTCTATGGATTTTTCAACGTTACGAAGTTCTTAACCTACATTTAAACTTACAAAATGATATGACACTCGCAGCTTTATTCGCCGGGGCATTTATCGGTATTGGTCTTGGGATCATATTTAAATATGGCGGGACTACTGGCGGTGTAGATATTATCGCGAGACTCGCTCATAAATATGTTGGCTGGAGTATGGGGAAAACGATGTTTATGTTCGATGCTATCGTCATTATTGTCTCTATTCTTACCTATTTATCATATCGCGAGGGCATGTATACGTTAGTTGCTGTTTTTATCGGGGCGAAAGTTATTGATTTTATGCAAGAAGGAGCCTATGCGGCAAAAGGCGCAACTATTATCTCAGATAAGAACGATGAAATTGCTGCCAAAATTTTATCTGATATGGAGCGCGGAGCAACCTTTTTAAAAGCTGTTGGATCATATACAAAAGTGGAACGGAACGTATTGTATTGTGTTGTTGCTAAAAATGAAATCGTGAAATTAAAAAATATTATTACTTCTGTAGATCCTCATGCCTTCGTTGCTGTAAGTGACGTACATGATGTAGTTGGTGAAGGTTTTACATTAGATGAAAATAAAAATCCGTTACATACATAAACGCAACTAGAAAAGCCCTCTAGCTTTTCTAGTTTTTTATTACATATTTTTTAAGTTTCTCTAAATCCTCATAAATAAGCTCCAATAAACTCCGATTACAAAAAATGGAAGCAGGATGAAAGGTCGGGAAAATATGATATTCTTCCTCTGACCATGTAAACGCTGCACTTTGCATATTCTTTAATTTTTGAATGGGCTGTTTTAATAATTGTCCGTGTACATCTGTGATTTTTTTATTTTTTCCTGTTAAACGCTGAAGACCAATATTCCCCAGCGTGACGATAAGCTTCGGGTTTATTTTCTCTAATTCATAATCTAACAAAGGCGCATGAGCGAGTATTTCTCCTTGATTTGGCGTTCTATTATACTTTTTCTGTATGATTTCACCATTTCTTTCTTTTTTCTCTCGCCACTTATACGGTCTACTCCGAACAGCGCTCGTAATATATACTTCTTCCCTCGTAACATCAATCCGTTCTAAAAAAACCATTAATTGTTTTCCCGCTCTCCCGCTAAACGGAATTCCATTATGAATTTCTGTTTCACCAGGTGCTTCTCCTAGCAACATAAATTTGGGATTTTCAGGACCTTGTCCACTTAAAAAGCCTTCAAGCTGATAAGGAGCACTACGTTCCTTCACTTGTTTTACTAAATGGCTTGGATATTTCATTTCCCCCACCGCCTTTCCGCATTACTTCTATTATTTCTATTTGTAATACATTATATAATTCAATCCACAAAACAAAAAAGACTATCAAAATTGATAGTCTTTAGTCGTCGCTACGCTGCATACCAGTATACATTAATACGAGACGTAATAATTCAAATACCGCTACAGCTGCAGCTGCTACATATGTTAATGCTGCCGCATTTAATACTTTACGAGCTTGGCCATATTCATCTGTTGATACGATACCTAACGCTTCAATTTGTTGCATTGCACGCTTTGATGCATCAAACTCAACCGGTAATGTAACGAGTTGGAACACAACACCTGCTGCCATTAAAATAATTCCTAATAACAATAGTTTTGACATTGTCGCAAATATACCAATCATAATAAATACCCATGATATATTCGATCCAAAATTCGCCACAGGAACTAACGAATGACGAATACGCATAAAGTTATAATCTTTTGCATCTTGAATTGCGTGTCCTACTTCGTGTGCTGCAACTGCTGTACCAGCAACTGAATGACCGTAATAGTTATCTGTTGATAATCGAACTGTTTTGGCAGTTGGATCATAATGGTCTGATAAATGACCTGGTGTTTCTTCTACAGCTACGTTGTATAATCCATTTTCATCTAAAATTTTTCGAGCCACTTCCGCTCCTGTCATACCTGATGTTGAATAAACTTGTGAATACTTGCTATAAGCACTACGTACTCTTGACTGTGCATACAACGGTATGATCAAAATGATCGCGAAGTAAATTAAATAAAACATCATGAACCTCCATTGAAGTTTTAATTATAGTACTTCTCATTCTATTTTCTTCTGCCACCATTGTCAATGAATAAACCTTCCAATCCGTATCTTTATTTATTGCATTACCTATTCTTAGAGTGTACATTCCCTTTTCTTTTTTCTCTCTCTCCTTTATACTTTCTCCATCCAACATAAGTTAATGTGAATAGAATAAGACCTCCAGTAATTGTCATAAACCAAATGAGTGAGGGTGCAATTTCATCTTTTTTTACTGTGTGAAATATTTTTTGCAAATCTCCTTTAATGATTCCTACTTGCATTTGTCCCCCTTTCGTATTTAACATAACGTTACGAAATTCATCCAAATAAGATAAATGGGCGTTTACACGTTGCACTTCATTTTCTGGCAGGGCGATCATTAAGCTTGGATAAATAATGTTAAATTCATGTAAAAATGTGTTTAACGTTTGCTGAAACTGTCCTGTATCTTCTTTTTTCATCGCTTTTTCCATTTGAGAAAAGGCACCCATTACTTTTCTTTCTCTTTCCATCCAAAGTGGTTGATACTTCGATACTTGTGCATCAACAGCGAGCTGCAGGGCTAACACATTATCAATTTTAACTTGTTTACTTACAGCTTCTTCCGCGAGAGATTGTTTCGCCCTGTCGTAAGCTAACGAAATAACTCTAACTTGATCTGGCGTTACTTCTTGCTTCTTTTCATTCCCCTTTATGACAAACTGCTCCGAGAAATGTTGTAATACTTGTACTGCTTTTTCATCTTCATTACGCTTCACTAATTGTAATGAGTCGTCTAACAACCCTGTTAGTTCACTCCACTCTTCAGCATATATACGTAACGGAAACATTATAATTAGAAATGCTATCAATCCAATTAATGTTCTCTTCATCACGGTCCCCCCTATAACTACTAGTACAAAATATGTTAATTTGGACAAGAATAGAACAGAACTGGACTGAAAAATATATTATCGTTTTACAAACAAAAAAATTCTCTTTAAACAGAGAATTTTTCCTTTGAAATCCTTTTCTTTTTTACGAAATATCTATACAAGCTGTAACAAAGTATGCTGCCGCATAAAATAAATAATAAAATAGCACATGCAGCATGCATAAAGAATTCTTCTGGTAACATTAATATAATCGGATCCGTTTCAATATCAAACATCCAATAATCATTACTGAATAAAAGCTTATGGAATAATACAAAACTCTTTTCAAAATTAATAGCAATGGGTAGCATCAGCGCTATCGGAAAGATAATTGTTAAAATTGATCCGTGTAGTAAAAACTTTTCATTTTTCTGTTTTAATAAATAAATGCCACCTACTATTGCAACCATAATGGTCGCATACATCACATATTGAATCTTTACTATAATATTTTTAACATCTACAAAATGAATACGTCCATTTGTAGACATATCTAATGTTGGCAACCGCAATGCTCCATCATAAAACGGCGATAAATATGTGATAAGTACATCGTAATTTCTTTTAATATCATCCTTCGTCATATCCGCTAAATCTGGAATGTTTAAAAAATCAATTTCAAAATAATATAGCCATTTTCCGTATACAACCGCTGTTGTTGCGAGTGCAAATATAGAAAATGCTATGCTATATGAAACAACTATCGTAATCAATCGATCCAATATTTTTGTACCACTCTTATTCTTCTTCATTTTCTCCCCCTAAATGTTCATAAAGAAAACTGTTTTCGGTTCTCACGTAAGCAATAATAATATGTAACACAAAGCACTGCAATACTTAGCCAGAACGTAAAATAACCAATTTCTCCTACAAACAAATGCATAATTCCATATCTCGGCATTTGCCAAAATAAATAATCAATTGCATCATTATGTAATGTCCATATAGCCGCTACCGCAAAGTGCCATTTTTTTATACGGTAAAACGGCGCATATAGCACTGCTTGTACTGCCATGGCAAAATGCGAAAGCATTAACATATACCCGATAAGACCAATAGGACCTTTGACATAGATCATAATTGCATTTACAACAACAGCCCATATACCATATTTTATTAACGTAACAATCGCTAGCGCCTCTATTAATCCCCAATTTCTCTTTATTAAAAAAGCAATTAAAACAAAGACAAAAAAGAGACTCGCCATCGGGCTATCGGGTACAAACGGCCAAAATATAGGTGAAGTTTCTTTTAATTGATTTCCATACCATATAAATCCGTATATCGTACCTAATATGTTAACAACTAATAAAAATAATAATACAGAGCGTTGTCTTAACATTGCATACAAGTAAACCAAGCTGTATGTCCAACACCTTTCAAACAAAATCATTCTTTTCTCAAACTCTACTCTATTATATAGTAAACTTTCTTTCATCAAAATAAAAAGCTGACTACAATTTTCTTTGTAGTCAGCTTTTTATTATTTTTTATTATACTTTGCAACAAATTCCGAAAGCTTCTTCAGTTCCTCATCTGTACCTTTAAATATTCCTTTAGGCATTGAACCTTTTCCGTCTTTCGCAATTTTAGCAATTTCTTCTGGCTTTAAAGTTAAGTTTTGCAGTGCCGGTGCTGCTGCCCCGCCTTGTAAATTGTCACCATGACATGTTAAACAAGTATTTTTTTGCATTAATTTATAGCCATCATCATTTTTATCAACTGGTGCTGTTTTTACAATTGCTCCTTGTTTTTTTGCAGCTTCCCAGTCGTGGTGTGCTACAGATTCCCAAGTTAAAAAGATAATCGATGCAATTGCTAAAAGCATAAATCCAGTTGCTACAGGACGCTTCAATGGACGTCTTTCTGGGCCTCGATCAAGAAATGGAGCTAACAGTAATGCGCCAAACGCAATCCCTGGCATAATAAACGCTCCAATTACGGTAAATGAGCCAGAAGCATAAGAATACTTTAATAACTGATACAAGAATAAGAAATACCAATCTGGAAGTGGTATATATCCGGCATCAGTTGGATCCGCCATTCTCTCAAGCGGTGACGGATGCGCCACTGTTAAACATAAATAACCGATTAAAAAAACTGCACCAACCATCCATTCTTTTAACAAGAAGTTTGGCCAAAATGCTTCTGTTTTCCCTGGGTATTCAGAATAGTCTTTTGGAATATTTGGTTTCCGAGCTACCGGTACCCGAGAATCTCCTACAAACTTCATCCCTTTGCCGCGATGCATAATCTCCCTCCTTTAGTTCTTTCCCCTTTAATTTAGCAATCTCTTATAGCGGACCGGAAATACCTTGTTTGCGAATCATGATGAAGTGGAAGGCCATTAAACCTAGAAGTGCTGCTGGTAAGAAGAAGACGTGAATAGCAAAGAAGCGAGTTAATGTTTGAGCGCCAACAATTTCGGAATGACCAGCGAGTAATGTTTTAATATAAGGACCAATAAGCGGCGTTTGCTCTGCAATTTGAATCCCTACTTTCGTAGCAAATAACGCTTTCATATCCCACGGTAATAAATATCCGGTAAAACCAAGACCTAACATAACAAAGAAAATAAGAACACCAACAATCCAGTTTAGCTCACGAGGCTTTTTATATGCACCCTGGAAGAAAACTCTAAGTGTATGTAAAAACATCATTACAATTACGAGACTAGCACCCCAGTGGTGCATACCACGAACGATTTGTCCGTACGCAACTTCATTTTGTAAATAATAAACCGATTCCCAAGCATTTTTAATATCAGGCACATAATACATCGTTAAAAACATTCCAGACAAAATTTGAATTACAGTAACGAAAAAGGTAAGTCCGCCAAAGCAGTAGACGAATGCAGAAAAGTGATGCGCCGGGTTAACATGCTCAGGTACTTCATGATCGGCGATATCACGCCATATTGGTGTAATATCTAACCTTTCATCTACCCAATCATAAATTTTATTTAACATCTACTTTGCACCCCCTTTTGGCTTCGCTTTTCCTAGATACAGTGTTCCATCTTTCACTTTAGATTCATAAATATCAAGCGGAGCAAGGGGCGGCGTGCCTTTAACGTTCATCCCGTCTTTTGTGTAACGGCCCCCATGACATGGACAAAAGAATTGATTTGGATGTGCTTTGTCCGAATTCCAGTTAACTGTACACCCTAAATGTTTACATACTGGAGAGAACGCAACAATGTCTCCGCTTTCATCTTTATGAACCCAAGCTGATTTTGGCTCTTCGGACTTGTACCAACCATCAACCTGTTTCACCTTAAAGTCGAAACGTTTCGGCTCTGTTGTAATGTCTTTTACTTGTGCAACAGCAACCATATCCGTTCCCGCCTCTTTTCTTAACACCGGATCAAGCGCAAATCGCGTCATCGGCATTAAAATACCCGCTGCCATAAAGCCTCCTACCCCTGTAAGGGTGTAATTTAAAAACTGTCTTCTTGACACACGATGTTCTTTCTCGCTCACGAAAATTTCCCCCCTCTATCAGAAATTGTCCCCTCGTGATAAATTATATAAAAAATAAAAACTAGGACACTATCATGATATAATACGCTCATGCACAGGTCAATATCATACTACTCATAATAATAAGAACTTTCTGTTTATTATTACTTTCCCCATTTTTCTTCTAACATCACCATTATATTTTTTATATGTGCATGAATAACTTCTCTTTTCGCTTGATCACTAAATTGTTCTAACGCTAATGAAGGAAACCAAAATAAATCTCCCTGCAATTCTTGCATATTTTCTTTCCATGAAAAATCACTTGTAACATAAACGATATGCTTAAAACCTTGCTCTTGTAAATGATTTGTCCATTCTTGCAAACGACCTTTTTCGTTTTTTTGACTTTCTACTAAATACGTAAATGCAGGTAGTAAAAGCACTCTTCCTTTATATTCTCTTTCCAGCTCCATACTTAGCAATTCGATAAATTCGCCTTGTTCTACTACCGTTTTCATTTCTTTTGCTGCTGAAATTGATAAAAGTGGTATAACACCTGTATCTACATACTCTCTTGCTTGCTCAAACTGTTCTACATCTTTTACAATCCATTTCAAATTACTTCCCTCCTCCCTTTGCAAATGACAGAACTTTCACTTTATATATATTAAACCATACTAAAAGAGGTAAAAAAAGAAAAACTACCTATATTAAGGTAGTTTTTCTTAAAAAGTCTGAAATTTGTAAAATTTTATGAATCCAAATGAATTCTACAACAGCTTTAACTCCGCTGTTAACTTATGAAACGCTTCCTTATCTTGCTTATCTAGCGCTTCATCAATTTGTTTCAAAAGACGTTCTCTTCTAAAAGAAAATACACTTTCTTCTAAAAATCTTTCTGCAAGTAAACGATCTTTTTCATTTACTTCAATATGTTTTGGTAAATACGGATTTTCTTCTAGTACCGCTACATAATTGGCATTTTGGAACGATGATTTAAAATTGAGTTGAATATAAATATCCTCATCTCGATTTAAACGAATATCATGAAACGATTTTTCAGCATCTGTTGTCATAACATTTTGTTTAAAAAAGTGAAACGGTGTATCTTTTACACAATTCGCGGACATCACTAAGCCACGCGGACAATATTTTGCATGCTCTACGAAGTGGACTTTATGCATCAATTGGTCGTGACTCATTAAATAATTCAAAATCCATACACATTCACGCTGTTTCAGTTGGTAATTATTCAAAAACCATTTTACAAAATCCTTCTTCTCGTTTACAGAAACAGGGGTATTCATAGCAATTAAGTCCCTCCTCTGTCTTTCTCTTTTCTTTTTAGATTCAAGAAGCGGCATTCAGTTTCCTTCCAACTTATGAAAAATCCTCTAAATTATATAACAATTCTTCAATATGAATTTGGGTCGGGTCTAGTTGTATTAACTGCGTAAATACTTCTTTCGCCTCTTTTCGCATACCTTCTTCCAATAAGAAATAACCGTACTCTTCCAAGAAGTCTGGATGATTCTTAAAAGAAGTATATGCACTTTCATAGTGTTTTAATGCATCCGAATACATTTCTAATTGTTTTTTTGCAAACGCAAGATCCCAAAGTAGTTGTGTATCTGGTTCTCCGCTATCAATTGCACGCTCTACAACAGCAATTAGCTCTTCATACTTTTCTTGTTCCTTTAAGATATACGCATATTTTAATGTTGCACCTAAATGTCCTGGATCTAACTCAAGCGCTTTTTGAAGTACTTCCTCTGCTTCCGCTATTTTTCCTAATTTCGCCGCAATGTTCGCTAATTCTACATAAAATGGTACAGAAAGCTCATCTACTTTAATTCCTTCATGAAGTGTTTCATAGCTTTCTTGAAGCATTCCTTCTTTTTCATAGCTTTTCGCTAAATACATGTAAAGAGATGCATACTCAGGATCTAATTCTTTTAGCTCTTGCCAAGCACCAATTGCTCGTTGATATTCTTCACCTTGATATAACGTAAAGGCATATCCAAATAATGAGTGAATATCTTTTTGTTCCTCTAAACCTGCTTCGTAATAAGAAATCGCTTCTTCCCAATTTCCAATCGCACTTAACGTTTCTCCGAGGCGAAGTGCAATGACAACACCACCCATTACTTTATGTTCCGCTAATAGCGACTCATAATGAGTGATTGCCTTTTGTTCTTCCCCTTTACTACTATATAACTCTGCTAATCCAAACGTAATAACAGGCTCGTCAGGCATCATTTCTTTCGCCTTTAATAGTTTTTGTTCTGCTACATCATCGAATCCTTGCATTTGGAATAAATCCGCAACAAGTAATAACGATTGAACATATAAATCATCATTTTCCGGAATATCATGAAGTACTTCAATCGCTTCATCTTCTTTATCTAGATCAATATATAATTCTGCTAAAAATACAGTGAATTCACTTTCTTCCGGATACAATAAACGTAAATCTTCTGTAATAGCTAACGCTTCATCTGTAAATCCAAGTGTATGATAATAGCGAGCGATATCATACTTCTCTTCATCATTCGCAATTTTTAATTGTTCTTTTAATAATTGTAATCCTTTTTCCGCTTCACCATTTTCAATATATGAAACAGCTTGTTCAAACTTTTGCATAAACGTCTCCTTTAATTATAAAGAATATTCTTTTCTGTTCATTTCACCCGCTATTTGCAGGCAGCCTGATTGGTGCAGGCTAATAATCAATGAGGGATGAATAGCCCCCACTGATTAAAGTTTCACTTTATCATAAGCAACTAGGTGTAACAACGCTACCTTTAGAAAGAGCATACTTCTTCTTGTACTTTCACTCATAACGATTCGAATATGACACCGATACCGCATTACTACTTTCTATTGTACCGTTTTCTTTCATTACCGTGCAAATAACTTCCCTTATTAATGATTGCCCTGCGCGGATCGATCTTTACAGTCCTTCTCCACTTCAATCTTTATTTAATAAAAGAAGACTCCTATAGTAGGAGCCTTCACACACTCTTAAGAGTATGTTTCTTCTTTCTTTACTTGCTCGTTTACAATCTCTTTCAATAGTTCTATAATTTCATCATTTTCTTCTTTCAAACCGACAGTAATACGAATACCATCCTGTATACCAAATGCAGCACCAGAACGAACAATATAGCCTTTCTTCATTAATCGTTCGAAAGCTTCATTACCAGGAATACCAAGTTTTAAGAAAATGAAATTTGTTTGAGATAGATAATAGAATACGTTATATTCCTTACAAAACGCGTAATATTGATTTAATCCTTCTTCATTCTTTTTCACACATTCTTGTAAAAACGGTTGATCTTCTAATGCAGCAAGTGCTACAGATTGCGCTACAGTCGATGTGTTAAATGGTAACCTCGCTACTTCTAGCTGCCCGATTAACTTCTCATTACCAACCGCATATCCAATACGGAAAGCAGCTAAACCATATGCTTTTGAAAACGTGCGTAAAACCATAAGGTTTTCATACTTTTCAAGAAGTGGTAATGTTTGCGGATAGTCTTCTGCTCCCGCATATTCATAGTATGCTTCGTCCATAATAACGAGCGCTGACTTAGGAACTGATTCTAAAAATGAAAGTAAGTTTTGTTTCTCTACATATGTACCTGTTGGATTATTCGGGTTACAAATCCATACAATCTTCGTTTTATCATCTACTTGCTGTAACATCGCATCTAAATCGTGAATACCATCTTTAAGTGGTACTTCACGAACTTCTGCTCCTTCAATAACAGCATGGTGATGGTATTGCGAGAATGTTGGATTCGCCATTACAACATTTGTTCCTTCGTGTAGTAATGCACGGCTAATCATTTGAATGACTTCATCTAATCCACTACCAAATAACAATTGTTCGGCCTTAACACCTAACTGCTCTGCTACTTTTGTTCGAAGTTCAAAGGCATACCCATCTGGATAAAGAGCGTATTGACTCGCTAAAGAAGTTAATGCTTCTGTTACACGTGCTGAGCAACCGAATGGATTTTCGTTCGATGCTAATTTCACAATTTTTGATAACCCATATTCCCTTTTTACTTCTTCAATATTTTTTCCAGGTACATATGCTCTCAAAGTTAACAATTGCTCTTTCACTCTCATTTTTCTTCCTCCAGTCATTTTATTCAATTCGATTATAATACGGCTATACTCCCTTACTATAATCGTTTATCATAACTGCCACTATTACGAGAATACCTCTAACACTTCTTAAGCCATATCCTTTTGAAATGCCTCTAACGCAATATGAACAGTCTCATCTGGAATAGATACGACATTCACTACCCCATATTCCTGCATTAATACCATATGAATTGCTCCAGCATTCGCTTTCTTATCTTGTTTCATCAATTGAACGAGACGCTCTACATTCAAATCACTTGGCATTTTGGGATAGCCGTATTGTAAGAACCACTGCTTCATCTCTTCATAAGAAAGATCAACATTGTACACTTGCTCACTTAAAAACAAAGCAAATAACATTCCAACCGCTACTCCGTCACCGTGAGTAATGTTTCCATATCCTAGTTCTTTTTCAAGAGCATGGCCTAACGTATGTCCAAAGTTCAAATGAGCACGTACACCTTTTTCTGTTTCATCTTGCGATACAATGTTTGCCTTTACAGGAATCGCCTTCGTTAATATATGAATTAATTTCTCATCACGAAGATCTGATAATGTTTGCACTTCTTCTTTCAGCCAATGATACAGCTTTACATCACCAATAAGAGCATGTTTTATCACTTCTGCATAACCTGAACGCCACTCTTTTTCAGGAAGAGACTGTAAAAACGGCGTATGATATACAACTGCTTCTGGTTGATGGAATGCCCCTATCATATTTTTACCTAACGGGTGATTAATCGCTACTTTCCCACCTACTGCGCTATCGTGAGCTAATAAAGTCGTTGGAACTTGAACGAAGCGAATTCCACGCATAAACGACGCAGCAACAAAACCAGCTAAATCTCCAATCATCCCACCTCCAAGTGCGATAATTAAAGAATTTCTATCTAATTTATTTTCAAGAGCTGACGTATGAGCCGCATAGAAATTTTCAAAAGACTTCTCTTTTTCACCACTCGGTACAACGAATGAAAATACGTTTTGCTCTATTTGCAACGCATCTATAACTTTCTGTAAGTGTAAAGACGCAACAGCTTCATCTGAAATGATCATAATGTTTGATACAGATGGCTGCATGTTTTGAACGATTGTTGTCAAATGTGACAACGATTCTTTTCCTACTTGTACATCATATTCTTTTGATTTCGTTTGAATATGTATGTTTCCCATTAAAATCCCCTCGCATATTCATTATGTTTCTCAATATTTTCACGAATAAGGTCGATACGATCTAATCCAAATTGTTCTATTAAAGCTGTCGCTAATTCCCAAGCTACAACCGCTTCTGCAACGACACTAGCCGCTGGAACAGCACAACTATCTGAACGTTCAATGCTTGCTGTAAAAGGCTCTTTCGTATCAATATCGATACTTTGAAGAGGTTTATATAGTGTAGGTATCGGTTTCATCACACCGCGCACAACAATTGGCATTCCAGTCGTCATTCCGCCTTCTAAACCACCTGCGTTATTTGTTCTTCGTGTATATCCATTCTCTTCATTCCAAAGAATCTCATCATGAACTTCGCTACCTGGTCTATGTGCTGCCTCAAAACCAATTCCAATCTCGACACCTTTAAAAGCATTAATGCTCATAATTGCAGCCGCTAATTTTGCATCTAGTTTTCGATCATAATGTACATAGCTACCGACCCCAATTGGCATTCCTTCCACAATTACTTCAACGATTCCACCGATTGAATCACCATTTGCTTTCGCATCATCAATTGCTTTTATCATTTGGTTACCTGCTTCTTCATCTAAGCAACGTACAGGTGATGATTCTGTAATGCTTTTTAATTCTTCAATTGAACGATACGTAGTCTCCTTAGCCTCAACGCCGCCAATTTCAATTACATGGCCCGCTACTGTAATACCAAGTTCCGCTAACACTTTTTTAGCAACCGCACCAGCAGCGACACGCACTGTCGTTTCGCGAGCTGAAGAACGTTCCAGTACATTTCTCATATCTCTATGACCATATTTAATCGCACCATTTAAATCGGCATGTCCAGGTCTTGGTTTTGTTACTTTCCTTTTCATTTCTTTTTCTTCTTGTTCCGTTAACGGCTCTGCACCCATAATTTTTGTCCAATGTGCAAAATCACGGTTTTCAACAACAAGTGCAATTGGAGAACCTAATGTCTCTCCATGTCTAACACCACTTACAATTTGCACTTGATCTGTTTCAATTTGCATGCGTCTACCACGCCCATATCCCTTTTGCCTTCTAGCTAACTCTTCATTTATATCAGCCGCAACTATTGGTAGACCTGCTGGTACACCTTCTATAATCGTTGTAAGTTGTGGACCATGAGATTCACCAGCTGTAATATATCGCATACGTTATTCCTCTTTTCGTATATGTATTTATCTCGCTATATTAAGCAATAATATTATCCTTCATTACTCTAAAAATAAAAAAAATTATATAATACATCAGCCATTCGCTTATTCCCCGATAGGCCGTTTACTTTACATATCAATATATCATAACAGCTCAAACTTCGTAACTAATAGAAATAAAAAAAGTGCAAGAAGAATACCCCTATTCTCCTTGCACTTTCTACTATTATCACAGTGATTAAAGCGTTTACAAATTATTTCAAAATAATTAGTAAATCCATTCATTCATTAATTTTGAGTAGTCAACTAATTCTTCTTCTTTAAAGAAAATAGCAATCTCGCGCTCTGCACTTTCTAACGAATCAGAACCATGGATAATGTTTTTCGCAACAGTTACACCGAAATCTCCACGAATTGTTCCAGGAGCTGCTTCATGTGGTCTTGTTTTACCCATCATGTTACGAGCTGTATCTACTACACCCTCACCTTGCCATACCATTGCGAATACAGGGCCAGATGTAATAAAGTCTACTAATTCACCAAAGAAAGGTTTCTCTGTGTGCTCAGCATAGTGTTGTCCAGCAATTTCCGGAGTGACTTGCATTAATTTTGCACCAACTAATTGAAAGCCTTTTTTCTCAAAACGAGCTACGATTTCCCCAATGAAGGCACGTTGTACACCGTCTGGTTTTACCATTAGAAATGTTTTTTCCATAAAAAATCTCTCCACTTCTGAATTATGTATGTAATTGTATATCCCCACACACATATTAACACCCTTATCACAATTGTGCAATAGTTTTGAAATAGAGAGATTATTTTATTTTTTAGAAAAAACACTAAAATTTTCGTTTTCCAATATACTTTGCTACATTTTGTAATGCATACTTCGCTTGTCCACGTGGGAGTGGTTTTATAATTTCTAATGCTTTATGTAAATAACGTTCACTAAATGCAAATGCTTTATCAATAGCAGCACTATTCTTTACAGCCTCAATAATTTCTTTCATTTCATCCGCTGTTGTATTTTCATGTACAGATTTGATTTTCTTACAAATAACCGGATCTTCCATCGCATATAGGGCAGGAAGCGTAATATTCCCTTGTAGTAAATCTCCGCCAGCAGGCTTTCCAAGTTTCTCTTCTGTGGAAACGAAATCTAAAATATCATCAATTATTTGATACGACATCCCTACGAAATACCCATACCAAAACAGACGATTTACCGTATCACGATTAGCGCCAGCAGCAATCGCTCCTAATTGGCAACTCGCAGCAATTAATAATGCTGTTTTTCGCTTTATTCTTCTTAAATACGTTCTTAAATTTTGATCATAGTTATATTTATCTTTAATTTGTTCAATTTCACCTTTACACACTTCTAAAATGGTATGCGATAGCGCCTGATGCGCCTCAGGAATTTCGATATTTGTAATACATTCAAGAGACTTAGCGAATAGATAGTCCCCTGTATACATTGCAATGCGATCTCCCCATTTCGCATTCACAGTTGCACTACCACGTCGTAAAAAAGCAGCATCAATAACATCATCGTGAACAAGAGAAGCCATATGTATAAGTTCTAATGCAACAGCTACATGCTTAATTGCATCTAACTTATAATCTCCAAATTTCCCCGCAAGCAATACAAATACAGGACGAATTCGCTTCCCACCAGCTTCAATAAGTTGTAATGCCGCCTCTTCTACTAATGGCTGTTCAGAAGCAACTGTCTTTTTTAATTCTTTTTCTATCACATTAATATCCGATCGTAAAAAAGAGTACATAAGTTGTAACTTCATATTGTTCACCTTAACCTAAAACTTCTTTTTTCTTTTTCTATTTTGATTCTGGTTTCATACCTAAGTGCATCGCTGCTACCCCAAAAGTAAACGGCTTCACTTGTACACGTTCAAGTCCAGCTTTTTCGAACATATTAGCCAATTCTTTCATACCAGGGAATGTACTAGCAGATTCTTGTAACCATGAATATTCTTTATAACTTTTCGCAAATAGCTTTCCAAATAAAGGCATGATGTATTTAAAGTATAAAACATACCCTTGTCGAAAACCAATCATTGTTGGCTGAGATGTTTCTAAACAAATTACTTTTCCACCTGGTTTTACTACACGCGTCATTTCTTTTAATACGTGCATATAATCCGGTACGTTACGTAAACCAAATCCAATCGTTACATAATCAAATGTGTTATCTTCAAATGGAAGTTCCATTGCATTCCCGTGTAGAAGTTCAACTTGTTTTAATTGTAACGCCTCTACCTTTTGCTTACCGACAGATAACATATTTTCACTGAAGTCTAAACCAACAACCTTGCCCTGTTCACCTACCGCTCCAGCTAGCGCAATTGTCCAGTCCGCCGTCCCGCAGCATACATCAAGTGCTTTACTACCTGGTTTTACATCCATAATACGCATCGTCTCTTTACGCCACGCCTTATGTCTTTGAAAACTAATTACAGAATTCATTACATCGTATTTATCAGAGATCTTCTCAAATACATCATGTACTCTTTCTTCTTTTGATTGTTGCATGCTCGTACCTTCTTCCAATGTAAAATTGCTTATGTCTTCGATTTATCTCTTAACACAGAGTTTATTTCGCTTATATCTGTGTGATTTTCTAAAAATTGATTTTCTTTCTGTCTGAGTTCCATCATCCATCCATTCATAACGGCTTCTGCATCCGCTTTATCGTTCAAAATCTCTTGAACAGCTTGAAAAACAGGTGAATGTTTTTTATCAGCGTATCGTTCACATTCTTTTTGAAGACGATTTTTTCCTAGTACATACGTTATAAACGGCTTCCAATGCGATAAATGAAAATGGTCACATGTTTTTTGCAAGAGTGCAGACTCAATCGTTACTACACTTTCCATTATGTCATCGATCGTTTTATGCGCTTTTTGATATAACATTATTTTGTGTTCATTAATTTCTTTAATTCCTTCAGCAAGCGCACGAATTAAAACAATATCACGATTCATAGACAATAAGTAATAATATAACCCGCTATAGTAATCACCAGCAAGCACTGTTAACTGGCGACGTTTATGCGACTCATTTGCTTCTTCCCCTGCTTTATTTGATACTCTTTCGTGTGTATCAAGCGCAATTTGAACAAGCATAATCGTTACTACATAATGCTCAATTTGTTCTATATGTAAATTTTCACTTTTTAAAGCACCATATAACAATGCTATTTTCTCTTCATCAATATATGGTTCTTTAATATAGTTTATAAAATAAGGATGGCGTAATTTCTCCATCAATTTCTCTCTTATACCCGCATACCCTCCGTAGATGTCACACACAAAAATCACCCTTGTTTTCTAATTCATAAAACTTATTATAACACATTCATTCTATTTTCTATAACCAAAACTTGGCTACTCTTTCCAAACT
>NZ_WBPF01000016.1:0-712188 GCF_008923725.1 Bacillus sp. CH140a_4T | reverse complement strand
AAAAAAAAAAAAGAAAAGCAGTTTCCCACTTTTCTTTACTTCGTTTTAATAAAAGATAAAATTTCACTACGTGCCGCAGCATCATTTTCTAGCACACCACGTACTGCTGTTGTTACTGTTTTCGCGCCTGGCTTTTTCACGCCACGCATCGTCATGCACATATGTTCCGCTTCTACTACTACCATTACACCATGCGGCTCTAGTACTTCCATAATAGAGTTCGCTACTGTTGATGTAATACGTTCTTGTAGTTGTGGACGACGTGCAATTGTATCTACAGTGCGAGCTAATTTACTTAACCCTGTCACTTTTCCGCCTTGCGGAATATATGCAACGTGAGCAACTCCATAGAATGGAACTAAATGATGCTCACACATCGAATAAAACGGTATATCTTTTACTAATACAAGCTCCTCGTGATCTTCTCCGAACACTTTATGTAAATGTTCTTTCGGATCTTCATGCATACCTGAGAACACTTCTGCGTACATTTTCGCAACACGCTTTGGTGTATCAAGTACTCCCTCACGATTTGGGTCATCTCCGATTGCCTCTAAAATAAGGCGTACTGCATGCTCAATTTGTTCTAAATTAACTTTTGCCATCCGCTAGCCCTCCCGAAAACCTAAAAGTGATACGAACACATTCTAGCATATTTATGTTTTTAAAAGCAAAAAGAAGAGTTTCCAAAAAGGAAACTCTTCTTCCCTGTTAATATGTAAGGATTATTTAACCGCATCTTTTAACGCTTTACCAGGTTTGAATGCAGGTACTTTACTTGCAGCGATTTCAATCTCCTCACCTGTTTGTGGGTTACGACCTTTACGAGCCGCACGCTCACGAACTTCGAAGTTACCGAATCCGATCAGTTGTACTTTATCACCTTGTTTTAAAGCTTCTAAGATAGAATCAAAAACAGCGTCTACTGCTTTTGTTGCGTCCTTTTTAGAAAGGGAACTTGCTTCTGCAACAGCATTGATTAAATCTGTCTTGTTCATGCCATTCACCTCCTCCCAAAGATAAGACTGTATAATGATCATAAAATGAGTCTTACTTTCATTTGTAGGCAATTTTTGCAAATTCTATACTACAAAGATGTAGATAAATCATTATCAACGCCTATATTATACGATTCTCCTTTATAATTCAATATTTTTAAGGAAATTCTTACTCTTAAAATGTGAAAATCTGATGAAACTTGACAATTTACAACAATATATTAGATAATGACTGTTTATTTTTCTATTTCATACGCGAAAATCAAAAAAATCCCTCTACGATGAGAGGGATTTTTTCTTATAATATAATCGCAATTAATCCGCCAGATCCTTCATTAATAATTCTTTCTAGCGTTTCTTTTAATTTATATCTCGCATTTTCTGGCATTAAAGATAGTTTCGCCTGAATGCCTTCTCGAACAATAGAGCTAAGCGAACGTCCAAATATGTCAGAATTCCAAATTGATAATGGATCATCTTCAAAATCTTGCATTAAATAACGAACTAATTCTTCACTTTGCTTTTCAGTACCAATGATTGGCTCAAACGTAGACTCCACATCTACTTTAATCATATGAATAGACGGAGCTACAGCTTTTAATTTCACACCAAACCTTGAACCGTGACGAATAATTTCTGGCTCATCTAAGCTCATATCAGCTAACGCAGGCGCCGCTACACCATATCCTGTTTGCTTTACCATACGCAGGGCATCCGCCACTTGATCGTATTCTATTTTCGCATGGGATAAATCGAGCATAAGCTTCAATAAATGATCTTTCCCTCGAATTTCCACTCCTACTACTTCTTTTAAAATTTGATCATATAATTCATCTGGTGCATATAAATCAATTTCTGCTACGCCTTGCCCCATATCAATGCCAGCTAGGCTCGCTCGATCAATAAATTCATACTGACTAAACTGCCACACGACACGGTCCACATCACGAAGACGTTTTATATCCTTAACAGTCTCTTGAACAGCTTCTTGATAACTTTGGCGTAACCAATGCCCTTCATTTAACACCATTACCCAGCTCGGAAGGTTCACATTCACTTCTAAAACAGGGAACTCAAATAACGCCTCTCGAAGTACATTGTACACATCTGTTTCTCTTAAACTTTCGACACTCATCGCAATGACTGGGATATCATATTCTTCAGATAAACTTTGGCGCAATTGCTCTGTATCTGGATGATACGGCTGTACAGTGTTGATGATCATAATGAAAGGTTTTCCGACTTCTTTTAACTCATTTACGACGCGTTCTTCTGCCTCTATATAATCTCTTCTTGGAATTTCACCAATCGTTCCATCTGTTGTAATTACAACACCAATCGTTGAATGTTCTTGAATTACTTTACGTGTGCCGATTTCTGCAGCTTCATGGAATGGAATAGGTTCTTCATACCAAGGAGTATTAATCATGCGCGGGCCATTCTCATCTTCATAGCCTTTTGCTCCTGGAACTGTATATCCAACGCAATCTACCAATCGAATATTCACTTCAAGACCTTCATCTACTTCGATAGAAACCGCTTGGTTTGGAACAAACTTCGGTTCCGTCGTCATAATTGTACGACCAGCAGCACTTTGAGGCAGTTCATCCTGCGCCCTTTGACGGTCAGACTCATTCTCAATATTAGGAATAACTACAAGTTCCATAAATTTTTTAATGAATGTTGATTTCCCTGTTCGAACAGCTCCTACAACTCCAAAATAAATATCACCGCCTGTGCGTTCCGCAATATCTTTAAAAATATCTACCTTTTCCAAGTGATTCCCTCCCTCAATATTTTTGGGAATAATTCCACGTTTATAGTCAACTAATACCTTCTCTAACGTTGTCTATAATATCTGATATAATATAATGGTATTCTAGAAGTTCGGACAATATATCATATAATTTTGTCCAATTTCATATGACTATTAAAAAATACCTTTTGTTTGCATCGTAAGTTGTGTAACATAAAAAACCTTTCTTCTAGAACTTATTCACTAAAAGAAAGGTTCATGACTTATGATTTTAAAAAAATTGGTTCTCCATTCTTTACCGTATACGGTAAAGAATACGCAGGTACAAATGGAGAATCTTTCGAAAGTATATTCCGAATATCTTCTCCCTCCTTAAATTGCCCTTCATTTTTTTTCAACGCTTCATATAAATCGATTCTATAATCAACAAAAACTTCTCCCTTTTCATTGATTACAAACGGAAGCCCTTTACCAGAATACGGACTTGTCACTTGCGGTACATCTTTATATCCTAGTTTTTTGAAATCTAATTCATACACTCCATCTGAAATTATCTTTTTAAAAGGTGGATATTGATGTTCATCCCGATACATCCGAAGCTTTAATGATAACTGCTGAATTTGTTCAGCCATCCTAACATCAATTAACTTTACTGTCGGGTTTGTTTCAACGTCTATTAATACGTATTGATATACTCCTCCGCTTTCATACGCGTTCCCTGGCGCTTCTTGTATGTAACGCGGAGCAATCTTTTGAAAATCGATTGGATACTTTTGATAAATAGGCGTATTCATATCCCGCGTCTTAATTGGCAATATCCCACCATTTTGCTCCTTAAATGTCGCAACAGCTTTTTGAACGACCTGTAGCTGATCTTC
This sequence comes from Bacillus sp. CH140a_4T, assembly GCF_008923725.1. GTDB lineage: Bacteria > Bacillota > Bacilli > Bacillales > Bacillaceae_G > Bacillus_A. The sequence goes on along the minus strand of NZ_WBPF01000016.1, from coordinate 708,556 downwards.
ATAAGGAACAGCATTTTGTTTCATATTTTCTTTCGGATACAGACATCCTGTTAAAAGGCTCATACAACAAAATATTAAAATAATATGGACTTTTTTCACTAGCAATCACCTTTCATACTAATATAACTTACTCCGTATGTAGCATTTTCGAGACCATTCCCTTTACTGCTGTACAGGTCCACTAAATACAACAAGAAAAATAACAATTCCTGACACAACCATAAGGGTGTAGGCTACCAAAGCTGTAATCCCTTTCAAAATTTTATTCTTTATTTTATATCTGCTTAGCAAAATAAAACTTACTGCAAAAAACATAAATCCAATTGCCCCTAAAGCAAACCACATTTTTATAAGCCCTTCCGACATATACACACCCCTTTTTATTAATCTATTTTTATACTATTTTAACAAATTAAAATCTTTAAACAAATACAAAAAGAACATTTTACTGCAAATTGCGAATATGTAACTGTAATCAATAGGTTTTTCAGTATTTTCCACTAGTCTCCATAAACATAAAAACCGAAGCGAGTGTATCCTCTCGCTTCGGTTGACCAAATATGCCCAAAACAGCTCTATTCCAATACTTTCATGGCTATCATATGCAATCTACAAACTCTTTGTTTCTCATATTTTATTTTTTAAACATTTTGCTTAACGAGCCAAAATCTGCTGGCATATTATTGTTAATAATCGCTTTTACAATTTGATCCTCTTGTTCTTTTGGCACTTCACGTCCTGCCATAAGAGCCACTTGATGAATCAATTGACGAAGCACAGTCTCATCACGTAAATTCGCATTTTGTACAGATGATGCTAATTTAAAAATATCTTCTTTATTCACTTTCGCTTCTTTTTCAATGTTATTAAAAATGTTATTATCCATTCTTTTCACCCTCTCCTCAAGTTACTCTTCATCCTATGCAAAAATAAAAAAATGGTGAAAAGACCCAAACAAATAAAAAGCGACAGAAGTACAATTGTACTTCTGTCGCTTTTCTTTAAAGTAAATCAGGTATAGCTTCTACTTCGTGTTTTCGAACACGCCCCATTAATGAGCCTACTGCATCTTTTACATTATTCCCATTAAATAGCACGTCATATAAAGCAGCTGTAATCGGCATTTCCACTTCCATTTTCTCTGCCAATTCATGAGCAGCTTTCGTTGTTCTTACACCTTCCACAACCATACCCATGCTTTCTAACACTTCTTCTAAAGAGTGCCCTTTTCCAAGTAAATTACCCGCGCGCCAATTTCGGCTATGAACACTTGTACAAGTTACAATTAAGTCTCCCATACCAGTTAGACCAGCAAACGTTAACGGATTTCCGCCCATTTTTCTTCCTAAGCGAGCGATCTCTGTTAAACCACGTGTCATTAGTGCCGCTTTCGCATTATCACCTAATCCAAGACCATCAGTTATCCCAGCAGCTAACGCGATAATATTTTTTAACGCACCACCAAGTTCAACTCCAACGATATCTGGATTTGTGTATACACGGAAGTAACTATTCATAAACAAATCTTGTACTTCCTCAGCCGCTTCCATACGCTTTGCTGCAGACGTAACAGTTGTCGCTTGACGTAAACCAACTTCTTCAGCATGACTCGGTCCAGACAGTACAACAACATCTTTAATTAAGTCCTCTGGAATTTCTTCCTCAATCACTTCCGAAATACGTTTTGACGTACCAGGTTCAATTCCTTTACTTGCATGAATCCAAGTAGTCGGACCCGCTACATATTTCTTCATATCTTGTAATACTTCTCTATACGCTTTCGTTGGTACTACAAGAAGTACTACATTTACATCTACTAATGCTTCTTCTAAAGAAGAGTAGGCTACGATTGTGCTTGGCAATGTAATTCCTGGAAGGTATCGACTATTCTCATGTTTGGTATTAATCTCATCCATAAGTTCAGAACGATTTCCCCAAATACGTACATCATGTCCATTGTCAGCTAATACCATCGCTAACGCTGTTCCCCAGCTACCTGCTCCTATTACTGTGATTTTTGTCATAAAATCACATCCTCTCCATTAGTCTCTTGCTCTAGCGATAATGTGAATCGGTGTTCCTACAAAACCGAAAGCTTCACGTAAACGATTCTTTAAGAAGCGCTCATATGAAAAGTGCATTAATTCTGTATCGTTTACAAATATAACAAATGTTGGTGGTTTTACCGCAACCTGTGTCGCATAGAAGATTTTCAGACGGCTACCATTATGAGTTGGTGTTGGATTCATCGCTACCGCATCCATAATTACATCATTTAATACGTTCGTTTGAATACGGATACTATGGCTTTCATTTACTTCATTAATAACTGGTAATAATGTTTGTGTACGTTTTTTCGTTTTCGCAGATAAGAATACAATCGGTGCGTACTCTAAAAATTGGAAATGAGCACGGATGTTTTCTTCAAATGCTTTCATTGTTTTTTCATCTTTTTTCACTGCATCCCATTTGTTTACGACGATAATAACAGCACGTCCTGAATCATGAGCATATCCAGCGATTTTTTTATCCTGTTCAATAATACCTTCTTCTCCGTCTAAAACAACTAAAACAACGTCAGAACGTTCAATTGCTCTAAGTGCACGAAGTACACTATACTTTTCTGTGCTTTCGTATACTTTCCCTTTTTTACGCATACCAGCTGTATCGATGATTACATAATCTTGACCATCTTTACTATATGGTGTATCAACAGCATCACGTGTCGTTCCCGCTATATTACTTACAATTACACGTTCTTGCCCAAGAAGTGCATTTACAAGTGATGATTTCCCTACATTTGGACGTCCAATTAAAGAGAAACGGATTGTTTCATCGTCATACGCTTCTTCTTCAATCTTTGGAAAATGATTTGCAGCTTCATCTAACAAATCACCAAGTCCTAAACCGTGTGTACCTGAAATCGGGAATGGCTCACCAAATCCTAATGCATAAAAATCATAAATATCACTACGCATTTCTGGATTATCAACCTTATTTACCGCAAGTACAATTGGTTTTTTAGAACGATATAAAATTTTAGCAACTTCTTCATCTGCTGCAGTTACACCATCGCGACCATTCGTCATAAAAATGATAACATCCGCTTCATCAATCGCTACTTCCGCTTGTTGACGAATTTGTGTCAAGAACGGCTCGTCTCCAATATCAATTCCACCTGTATCAATAATGTTAAACTCATGATTTAACCATTCTCCCGCACTATAAATACGGTCTCGCGTTATACCTGGTATATCTTCTACGATTGAAACTCTTTCTCCAACAATTCTATTGAAAATAGTAGATTTTCCTACGTTCGGGCGGCCTACTATTGCTATTACTGGTTTCGGCATATACTTTCATCCTTTCAACTTGCTTCTGTTTATTATGTAAAAAACCCTTCTTTGTGCAAGAAGGGATTTGCATTCCAGAATATTTCTCAGCGTATCAAAACACCTCACATTATACCACACGTTACTAATGTTTCACAATAATATATACATTCTCTTGTAAGCGATGCGCAATACCATCTAAAATTGCCTCTAAATTATTTGCAACAAATTCTAATTCATCTGTCGATTCACAAGTAAACAAAGGGGCACCACCAGCAAATTTATCCGGTGTTGTTGTAATAACCGCGAGAATTACACTTTCTAACATCATCTTTTATCTCCCCTTCCTTTCGGGGCTTCCGATGACATATGAACAGCACTTTCTAACGTCGGCACATTCCCTATGACACCTATCGCTTTTTCTGCATCTTGATCTTGTGGCAAGACAAAAATCCCAACCCTACCATCTTCTAAATCACGCTTTGCTAACGGCACAAGCGCTGGCGTACCAGAATCTCTATAAATCCCTAAAGCAACAGAAACATCATGTAAAATAGCTTGTCGTTGTCCTAAGTTTGAGATTGTCACCATCGCATCAATTGTTTTCGGCCTTAAAATAAAGCCCATTCCATATTTCATAATTTCCTCTTGCCTTGCTGGCAATCCAATATTCATAATGTAAATATTATCAATATACAGCCCCGCTCCTTCAAAACGAAGTGGAACATGCTCGATATCAACAAGATCATGTAACCTTTTGCCAGACATTAATTTTTTCGCGATAATAAATGCGATGATAGCCATAATTACTCCTGCAATCCATGAACGGAACCCTATATACGCAAACGTCGTTGCAAACGACGTTAACATCGCCAAATAGTTGCGACTTTCAAAAACTAATGCAATCCCTTCAATATATGTATTTCCACGCGGTACGAGCTCATATCCATCTAATTGTTGAAGGGTATTTCTTTCCATATTACGCACATCACGAAACTGTGTTGCTGCTAATGTAAGAAATGTAATAGCAGAAAAATCTTTTTTCAAAATCGACGGAATCGCAATCGCTCCTAAAGCCGCTGCAATTAACCCCATCGCAACGTGAATAATTTTCCCGTGGAGCCTCGTCGGATATTGACGCGTATCTGTCCGGAGCATTAGCACTCTCGTTACTGTACCCGCTATTACTCCGCATAAAATGGCCGGTGTATATTCAGTCATGTATTACCCTCGCCTTTCTTTTACGTGCTTTCCTCTTAAACTGTTCCATGTATACTGATGCTTTTGCAATCCAAAATAAAATTGCCATGAAAAATGTAGCAACGGCGACGATATCAAAAAACGCTAAACTTCCGTAATCATAAGGGAAATGTAGTTTTCGAAAAATAAGTGTCACTAACAACTCCCCCTGTAACATCCCTATATAAAGAGAACATAATCGTAATATGCGATCCTCATGCAATACAACCGATGCATACACAAGAGCACCACTTAACAAAAACAACCTGTCCACCACAATCCAAATCGGATCATATACTTCTAACAAATGAAAACTTGTATATAACATTGCAATAATAAGTGCCGAAAGTAAGCTATATAATTTTTTCCAAATAGAATAGAGCGTGGTTCCTATAAAAGCTACAATACAAAGCAACAGTGCATTTACTGATACCGTGAATGAAGCAATCTTTACATGTAACGGAGAGCAAATAATAAAAATCAATATACAAGCGCTTATCTTCCACCGAATAGAGTCCTTTTTCATAAAAAAAGTTACAATAATCCACCCTATCCAAGCTACAAAATAAAAAGTACTCCCTTCCATCATTTCACCTCCTATGTTTTCCATTATGGGAACTTTTTATGAAAGTTAATCCACTTTCTTCGCGCATAGTTTTTTCATATAACAGCAACACTTTTAATAAGGAGGTGCTATTCATTATGGGTAAAGATCGTCAAGAACGAAAACTAAGAGAATCACGACGCGTTGAATCTGACCGTGACCAATCACTACAATATCCGGGGGCTACTGGACTGGATACACCAGAGCAAGCTCGCAAGCAGAATCAGCACTAATGAATACAAAAAGACGGTTTCGATATTGTACGAAACCGTCTTTCACATTTTTATTTATATCAAAATAATATTTCATGTATAAATCTTTCTAGGATTTATTTTTACCTCCACCTATTTTCTTTGACAAAATTAAACCCTTTCCAATAATTCATCAGTACAATATCTATATTTTTCAACCTCTATTTCAGTCGCAATTTTCACGAGCTAATGTTTATATACATAATAATAATTTTATTTTTTACTTTGATAGAATATTAATTCATTCCTCACTTTATATTACTAAAAAAGAACAGAAAACAAAAAATCAACCCCACGTTTGATTTTTTATCTTCTACTATAATGCGTCGTATCAATACCACGCTGCGTTAACCAATGATACGTTTCGCCCTTTACAACAAGAGGTACAGCCTGTAACTCTTCTATCGTCTTTGCACCAAGAGCTGTCATAATAAATTTCAAATCTGTATGTAAAAGATCAATTTCATCCACTAACTTCTCGATACCATCTTGCATTAAAATACGTAAAAAGTATCCAGCAAACGCAGTTGTATTCGCCCCTAATGCGATTGCTTTCGCTACGTCAAGTGCTGTTTGTATACCCCCAGATGCAATAAAAGAGAGGTTATTATTTGTAGAGGTTGCTTCAATAATCGAGGTAGCTGTTTGTATGCCCCAGTTATTAAAATAAGAAAGCATTCGCTGTCTTCTTTCATTTTCAACAGCAGCAAAATTCGTACCACCTTGTCCACCAATATCAATTGCCGTTACACCTACACTCGCTAACTGTTGTATTGTTTCCTTACTCATCCCAAATCCAACTTCTTTCACAATGACAGGAACTTTACTATTTAAAACAATTTTCTCAATGCGCTGAAGTACACCAGTAAAGTCACGGTCTCCTTCTGGCATCGTTAACTCTTGTATGACATTTAAATGAATTTGCAATGCATTTGCTTCAATCATATCAACAGCACGCTCTGCCTGTTCGATAGTTGCCTCACTACCTAAATTAGCAAAGAAAATACCATTCGGATTTACCTTTCTGATAATCTTATAAGAAGCAGCCTCACTTTCATCTTTTAACGCCGCCATTTGCGAACCTACAGCCATAGCAAGATTATGATGTTTCGCTACATATGCTAATTTCTCATTAATATGTAACGTTTTCTCTCCTCCACCACCAGTCATCGCATTGATAAAAATCGGCGAACTTAGTGAAAGTTCGCCGATTTTTGTTTCACATGTTATTGTGTCATAACTTGAATTTGGCAAACCTTGATGCACAAAATCAACATCATGAAAGCCATGCGTACGAGACTGACCAGTAGAAAGAGCGTATTCAATATGATCTAATTTACGTTTTGCCCTTACCACTTGTACCCCTCTTTATTTCTTTAATTTTTTCAGTTGTTCACCAATAATATCACTTAATTGGAAAGTAGCAGAATCAGCATTTGGCTCATACTGACTGTAATCTTCAATTACATTATTTTCCTCAAGCGCTTCTTTTATACTTAAAGAAATACGTTTCTCTGCTACATGGACTTCAAGTACTTTCACTTTTACTTCTTGTCCCATTTCCAATACTTCATTTGGATTTTTCACGTGACGATTTGCAATTTGAGATACGTGCACAAGACCTTCAACGCCAGGTAAAACTTCAACGAATGCACCGAATGTAACAAGACGTTTTACGACTCCTTCACGAATATCTCCAGCTTTTAGTTCGCCAGCCACATTTTCCCAAGGCCCTGGTTGAGCTGCTTTAATTGATAAAGAAATACGTTGTGTATCAGCATCAACAGATAACACCTTAACCTTTACCTTTTGACCTTGCTCTAATACTTCAGAAGGTTGCTCTACTCGTTCGTGTGAAATTTGTGAAATATGAACTAAACCGTCCACACCACCAACGTTAACGAAAGCACCAAAATCCGTTAATCGTTGCACTGTTCCTTCAACAACGTCTCCTTCTTTTAATGAAGAAATCGCTTCTTTTTTCTTAGAATCTAGTTCTAATTCTACTACTGCTTTATGCGAAAGGATTACACGATTTTTTTCGCGGTCTAATTCAACAATTTTCACGGCTAATGTTTTGCCTTTATAGTCAGTAAAATCTTCTACATAATGTACTTCTACAAGTGAAGCTGGGATAAAACCACGAACACCAAGGTCCACCACTAATCCACCATTCACAATATCTTTTACAGTAACATCAAACACATGACCAGAAGTGAATTTCTCTTGTAATTCTACCCATGCTTTTTCTGCATCAACAGCACGTTTAGATAAGACAAGATCTTCTTCTTCTAATTTAATAACCTTTAATTCTAGTGTTTGATCTAATTCTACAACATCGCTTGCTTTTTCAATATGAACGTTAGCTAATTCACTAATTGGAATTACGCCATCTGTTTTGTATCCAACATTTACAAGCACTTGTTTCTCTTCAACTTTCGTTACAGAACCTGTAACAACGTCACCAACTTGTAATTCTTTTGAATCCATAACTTCTTCATTCATTTTCTCTACCATGGAAATACCTCCCTACAGAATTGACAAAGCATTTTTTATGTATATACGAAATGAAAACAATTGTTTTCATTTGCATGTTTAAGAATTTATCATCACATACTTGATTTTCATAAATTTCACTAGAAAATATATTAAACTTATATAAATAGTATACAGCAAAATCATCTTGAAGAAAGTATGTTTTGAAATATAATAGCGAATATATTCTGAAAGTTTTATCTCTCTTTTACTAACTTCTTACAAATCTGATCATTTGTCAAGGAAAGAGACTCACAATTCACGTATCCTTTACATTTCTATACAAACAAAAAAAGAAAGAGGCTATCCCCTTTCTTTATTTCGCAAACACTCCTGAAACAATACTCATAATTTTTTGGACAACTTCTTCAATTGATAAAGAAGTTGTATCTAATTCCAATGCATCATCAGCCTTTTTGAGAGGAGAAACTTCGCGTTCTGAATCTAATTTATCACGCTGAGCAATTTCTTTTTTCAACTGCTCTAAATTAGAATCGAAACCTTTATTCATATTTTCTAAATGTCTTCTTTCTGCTCTTTCTTCAACAGAAGCAAGCATAAAGATCTTCACTTCAGCATCTGGTAACACATGTGTACCAATATCACGGCCATCCATTACAACGCCGCCTTTTTCCGCTAACTCTTGTTGACGACGTACCATTTCTTCACGAACAAGGCGATGTTTCGCCACAATAGATACTCGATTCGTCACCTCAGGTGTACGAATTACTTCAGAAACATCTTGTCCATTTAAAAATACAAGTTGTGTATTTTCTCCTTGCTGAAAGTCAATATTTACATTCTTTACAACTTCCATTAACTTCTCTTCATTCTCAATGTCCACTTTTTGTTCAAGGGCTGCATATGTAATCGTGCGGTACATTGCGCCTGTATCAATATAAACGTATGAAAGTTTCTTTGCCACAACTTTTGCAACCGTACTTTTTCCAGCAGCTGCTGGACCATCTATAGCAATTGAAATTCGTTTATCCATTGTAACACCTCATTTTTTCACTTATAAAACAAAACGAAAAGCAGGTATTCTCCTGCTTCTTCTCATTTGCTTCACGTCATTAAATCCTCAATTATTGTAGCATACTCCTTCATAGAAGAAAATGAAAACTACCTATTCACCTGTAAGATTTCTGTTTTGTTTTTTACCACGACACCTTCATAATAAACAATTTTAGATAAATATTTCACTGATGACTTATGTATAAATAACAATTGCACAATACAAAGACAAATGAATTGTATTACTAATATACGAATAAAAATTTTCTCCATCTTTTTCAACGTAATTGCTTCCTCCTATCCTATATTTACACATCGTACATATAGCAGTTAATTTTATTGTCATTTTCGAGGCATACTTTTATACATTTCCATTGTCGAATTTACTCAAAACATGTTATGTTCTAAATGTATTTTTCAACTTGAAAGGGGTATAAGCATTGAAAAGAATCCTAGTTTTACACACAGGTGGAACAATTGCAATGGAGGAAGATAAAGAAACTGGGGTCGTACAACCAGGTGAAAAAAATCCTCTTTTAAAATTTATTCCTGATTTAGAAGGCGATGTTGATTTAATCGTTGAAGATGTGTTCCATCTACCATCTCCTCATATGACACCGAGCGAAATGTTACAATTACAAGTCATCATTGATGAAAGAGTAAAACAAGACAACATTCATGGCGTAGTCATTACGCATGGTACGGATACATTAGAAGAAACAGCCTATTTCTTAGATTTAACAGTGCAAGCAACTATTCCAATCGTTGTAACAGGCGCAATGCGTTCTAGTAATGAATTAGGTGCTGATGGTCTATATAACTTCTTATCGGCTGTAAAAGTCGCTAGCTGTAGTGAAGCTGCTGAAAAAGGTGTTTTAGTCGTATTAAACGACGAAATTCATTGCGCTACAAATGTAACGAAAACACATACAAGTAACGTGGCAACATTCCAGAGTCCACAGTATGGACCAATTGGTATGGTAACAAAGCGCGGCGTTGTATTCCATCACGCTTTAGTACATCACGAAACATATTCAGTAAATAAGGTTTCTAAAAACGTAGTCGTTCTAAAAGCATACGCTGGTATGGATGATATATTGTTAGCAGCAATTGAAAATCTTCCAGTAGACGGGATTGTTATTGAAGCACTTGGACAAGGTAATTTACCTCCAAGAACACTTCCTAGTCTAGAACGATTAATAAACAAAGGAATTCCTGTCGTATTAGTTTCTCGCTGTTTCAACGGCATCGTTCAAGATGTATATTCATATGAAGGTGGCGGCAAACAATTAAAAGATATGGGTATTGTATTCACATACGGCTTAAATGCTCAAAAAGCACGTATTAAATTATTAGTTGCATTAGAGAATACAAATTCTCATGAAACAATCCAAAATATGTTTATGCACAATTAAAAATATGTTTATGCACAATTAAAAAAGAAGCTGTCGAAGTTTATTTCGACAGCTTCTTCTTATATTTCTCTTGACGCAATGATTTGCGCAATCGCATCCCCATGAAATCTACCGTTCTCGATAAATATTTCATTCGCATTATTTCCAGCAGCAATTACACCTGCAATGAAAATATTTTCAGCGTTCGTTTCCATCGTATCCTCTGCATAAATCGGACGTCCTGTTTTGTCATCAATCCGAACACCCATCTTCGTTAAGAAACTATGATCAGGATGGTAACCAGTCATCGCAAATACAAAATCATTTTGGATTGTATATGCCTCATCATCAACTGTAAACGTTAATGTATGTTCAGTAATTTTTTTCACGTGAGCCCCAAAATGCATTTGAATTGTGCCGCTTCGTACTAACGCCTCAAACTCCGGCAAAATCCACGGCTTAATGCTTGGTGAATACTCACTTCCGCGATATAGCACCGTTACACGCGCACCGGCTTTAACAAGTTCTAACGCGGCATCTACACTCGAGTTTTTTCCACCTATAACTACTACATCTCGATCAAAATAAGGATGTCCCTCTTTAAAATAGTGAGCTACTTTCTTCAGTTCCTCACCTGGAACGTTCATATAATTTGGATTGTCATAATATCCAGTTGCTACAACAATATATTTCGCTATATATATTTCTATACTTCCGTCACGCTTTGTCGTCTCAACCTGAAAAACTTCTCCATCCTTTTGAATGTTCTCCACTCGTTCAAAAGCATTTACACGTACAGATTTACGCTTTACTACTTCACGATAATACGCAAGTGCTTGATTTCGAACTGGCTTACGATTTTCTGTAATAAAAGCTACATCACCAATTTCTAATTTTTCACTAGAAGAGAAAAATGTTTGATGAGTTGGATAATTATAAATCGCATTTACAATGTTTCCTTTTTCAATTACTAACGGATTTATCCCTACCTTTTGCAACGAAATTGCCGCTGCTAATCCGCACGGACCGCCTCCAATTATGATAGCTGTTTCTTTCTGCATACTCAGCTCACTCCTAGTCTTCTACCAATACGCTATTTATAAAAACAAGAAAAAACCTACTTACAGCAGTAGGCACCTATCTTTATTGTATTCATTTTTCATATATTTGTCATCTAAACGAAACGTACATCCGATAGACATCTGCTAAAAACTGCTGAAATTTAATACCTTGTTTCCCTAATACATTTTCAGGATCAATCTTTCTAGCTGGATCAAGTGTTTTATGTGATACGATATCTTTCTTCGGATTCAAGCCGAAGTTTTGACATAAATACGCATGATACCACGTAAAACGAGTATATGCTTCCCAAAAGTTAACATCACCGCCATAACAAAGTTCCACTCCAATAGCAGCCTTATTGGCATCATAACCATATAAGTCATTATCTGTCGGCACACCATATCGAACATGATAGGCGACTTCATTTATAGGAACAATTTCCAATATTGTTTTATCATCTATAAATGTATGTGCCGAGGCTTTCGGTTGTATCTCATTAAAATAATCCCGATTGCCTATCGCATTGCTACCAGGGTTCCCCGTATCATGACTTACAATAAACCTGACTTTAGAAAGAGGAATTCCCGGTCGTGAACTTCCATATCCAATATAGTTACGCTCTATAGGAAACATCGCCATTACTACCAACTCCCGCTTCAGAAGATTACTTTACCTCCTTATATATGTATTCGGTAGCAATGTCCTTATAGCATATTTCTTACGCGAAGAGAAAATCGAAAATATTTGATGTGAATACCATAAATAGTAAAATACTTACAGCAACTCCATAAAAACCGTAAAACCAAACGCAATCTTCTTTCGTATCTAAACCGAAAAATGTATTTACTGATTGCAATAATGTGCCGCGCTTACTTTGTTTGTTTCTTAATACTTCCACTCGTTCTACAACATCTGCTGGCATCATAAATCTTTGGTCTACTGTCATTTTCATTATTTATCTCTCCTTAAAATCATTTCCGTTTTGTTTATCTAAGGAGAGTATAGCACATTTGTTCGTGCAGAACAAGCGTTCTTTTTATTTTTATTTTATTTTATTTTTCAGCCAACCAAGTAAGAATCGAGATTACAAAGGCTATAATCGGTCCTACTACAACTGCACCAAATATTAAAAACAATAACCCTTCTCCGAACACCCGAACGCTACTTGTTTTTTTGGCTTTCATCGTTCTTGCGAGTTCTCCCTCTAGCCTCTTAACCTTTTCTTCTAATTGTTCTACTCGTCCCATCATTTCATTTTCCATATACAACACCTCACACTAATACTTCAACAAAAAAACGTGATTCCCTCGAAAGGAATCACGTTTTCTCACAATATAATATTATACCCAACCTCTGAAGCGACTTGCCTCAGCCATTTTACGAACACCGACCATATACGCTGCTAAGCGCATGTTCACTTTACGAACTTGTGCTGTTTCATAAATAGAATCAAATGATCTTACCATTACTTTTTCTAAACGTTGTTCTACTTCTTCTTCAGTCCAGTAATAACCTTGGTTATTTTGCACCCACTCAAAGTAAGATACTGTTACACCACCAGCACTTGCTAATACGTCTGGAACAAGTAAAATTCCGCGATCTGTTAAAATTTTAGTTGCTTCTAATGTTGTTGGACCATTTGCAGCTTCAACAACGATTTTTGCTTTAATATTATTAGCATTTTCTTCTGTAATTTGGTTCTCAATTGCAGCTGGAACTAAAATGTCGCAATCAAGTTCTAACAATTCTTTGTTTGAAATTGTATTATTAAATAGTTTTGTTACTGTACCGAAGCTATCACGACGGTCTAATAAATAATCAATATCTAATCCGTTTGGATCATGCAATGCACCGTAAGCATCCGAAATTGCAATAACTTTCGCGCCTGCATCATGCATAAATTTAGCTAAGAAGCTACCAGCATTACCGAATCCTTGAACAACAACACGTGCACCTTTAATATCAATGTCGCGTTTTTTTGCAGCTTCGCGAATACAAATTGTTACACCTTTCGCCGTTGCTGTTTCACGTCCATGTGATCCACCTAATACAAGTGGCTTACCTGTAATAAATCCCGGTGAATTAAATTCATCAATACGGCTATATTCATCCATCATCCATGCCATAATTTGAGAGTTTGTGAATACATCTGGAGCTGGAATATCTTTCGTCGGTCCTACGATTTGGCTAATTGCTCGTACATAACCGCGGCTTAATCTTTCTAACTCACGGAATGACATTTCACGTGGGTCACAGATAATTCCACCTTTACCTCCACCGTATGGTAGATCAACAATACCACATTTTAAACTCATCCAAATCGAAAGTGCTTTCACTTCATTTTCTGTTACATTCGGATGGAAGCGAATTCCACCTTTCGTTGGACCAACAGCATCATTATGTTGCGCACGATATCCTGTAAATATTTTAACAGTCCCGTCATCCATACGAACTGGTATTTTCACTGTCATCATACGAATTGGTTCTTTTAATAATTCATATACTTCGTTTGGATAACCCAATTTTTCTAATGCTTCACTAATAACAATTTGTGTCGAATTCAATAGTTCAAAATGTTGTTCCCTTTGTTGTTGTGTTTTTGTTTGAGTTCCCTTTTCGGCTACCATAGTAAGTAAACCCCCTGTAATTTCACTTGTTTAGTAAACCTTCATTGCCTAGTATACACCGTTAAATTTGGAATGCAATAGAAAACGCTAACAAATATATACAAACTATTTCCTGTTGCAAGCGTTTTCACTATCATTATAGTCCTTTTATTACTTTTAGAAAAGTAAAATACTTAAATATTTAAATATTTTTTATTTTAATTACATACAGCACCTGGAAAAGATATATGTAAGTATAATAAAGAATGCTCCAATATTTATGATTCCCGCTATATCATTAATCATTTTGAAATTTTCAGACCGACATTTTAAGTTTTTCCAAATAAAAAACAAAACCTTAGCTATGTTATATTAGCTAAGGTTTTGTTTTTTCACAAAGTAATTGTGTATTTGTTCAATTGCTTGAGAAGCCATTAATTCTTTACCATACTCCATTAGACGATAAATAGTTGCTGTAGACGGATTACCATATTCCGCTAAAATCGCTATAAAATCTGCCTTCAGTAATTGAACTTGCTCCTCTTCTTCCATCCAAAGATAGAAACGACCATCCCACGTATATAGTTTTCCGCCAGTTACATCAAGGTTATATAAACGATTCGACAGGTTAATTACGTCGTCTAGTGTAGCAAACTCATAAAGTATATGCTCACTTTCATCTAGAGTCACTTGCATTTCAATAAACTCGTCACGGAACTCATCATCTGTATCCACATCTTGATGTTCTTTCGTTACAATTACGACCATTCCTTGCGCTTGTAGAGAAAATACTTCAACTGCAATCGGACCATCCGCTTCAAATCCTAGTTCCTTATTTGCTTCTTGCATCATATCACGAAATAATTGCTGTACTTTCGGTGCATTTCTCCACAAATCTTCTTTCGTTAATCCTCGTTCAGATAAATCATCAAATGTTAAGAAAATTTTTATCTTATTGTAATTTAATCGTTCCAGCCTCATCTCATACCCTCCCTACGTAACCAATGAATATAATTCTTATTATATGAAATAGAAAATAGATGGTTCTTTTCGAACAACTATTCTAACATTTTTAACCAATCATCCCATTCTTCTTTCGTATCACCAATTAGGCATGTTTGAATGTTCAACTGATCTCGAGAACCTATTTCTCCTATAAACCCAACAAAAAGGCTCTCACTTTTTTCTTGCAACAAATTCATGTCGTTCATCGCGTTCTTAAGTTCTCGTCCGTCATCAAAAGAGACTACTACATATGTAGGTTGTATTTGCTCAACAGCTAACAAAATACCATCTTCCGCTAAGCTTGACCTAATATATATCACCTCATATCCTTTTAAGCGTAAATACGTTGAGAAAACAAACCCTTTCAACATATTATTTTCTAACACGACAACTTTGTGTATAGAAGAAAATGATGATGCATTATGATACACCATTCCTAGACGAGTTTGTAAAAATGATACGACATATTGGAATTGCACCAATGTAACTTCATTATTATTTTTTAACGTTAACAATTTATTTGACACTTGAAGAACAATACTTGCTATAACTTTTTCTGTTGCATAAATACTGAAAGCCTCGTTTAACAATGCAGAAATTGTAATTTCATCAAATTTTAACAAAGCTTGTAGTAAATCGTCCACTAAAACAACTTCTCTATCGTAATGTATTTCTTTTTGAACATTACGCTGCAAACGATTCCCTTCTAATAATTGAACCGCTTGTCCAATCATCATGCCGGATGAAACCTTGTCCATTAACCATTTCAAAATTTGAATATGCTCTTCTGTATATAATCGATGCCCCGCATGATTCCGCTTTGGGGCAATAATTTGATATCGTCTTTCCCATGCACGAAGCGTACTCGGCTGAATTCCAATTATATTCGAAACCGCTTTTATGTTATATTTCCCGTTTAGAGTTGGCATCATTTCCCTCCGCATAACGTAATAATATGTGTTTGAGCAGGTGCCCGGAAGCGAAGTGGAATCAACGTTGTTCCATACCCATTACTAACAAAAAGCGTCATATTTGAACGCTTATATACGCCACCTTTTAAATATTTTTTAGATGGGAATAATCGAATCTGTCCCCCATGTGTATGTCCACTTAACACAAGTGAAATTTGTTCTTTTCCAGACATTTTATTTATTATATCAGGGTTGTGGCTAATTAATATGCGAAAACCATCTTCTTTGCAATCAGCCAACGCTAAATCTAAACGATCACGTTTCAAACCAACATCATCTACACCGAGTAAACAAATTTTTTCTCCTAGTTCAGACTCAAATACAACTCTTGTATTATCTAAAACTTTCACATTATTTTCTAATAACAAAGCATCTAATTCATGATATTCAATCTCATAATCATTATTTCCCCATACAAAATATACAGGAGCTATCGCTCTTAACTTTTGTATATTTGCAGAGATTTTCGATAAAGGGACGCCTCTTTCCGCTAAATCACCGCCAATAATTACAAGGTCTACTTTTCCTTTTACTTGTTCAATTAATGAACTTGAGATGACCCTTCTATGAATATCAGAAATAAAAAACACCTTTACTTCTTGAAAACTTTTCGGAAATTCTTCAAAAAGTAAAGTATGCTCTAACACAGTATTACGCATCGCTTCTGTATACATTACAAGAAGAAATATAATACCAATACATATGAGAGTACTTAATAAGATAATCCATATCATATATTTTTTACTCCCTTCCTCATAAAGATAACCCTCAGTTTTTATAGTAGGTATGTTACTAGCTCTCCTGCTTTACGGACTTATCTTTTATCGGAATTTTTATTTCTTGACCTACATTCACTTCATCTTCTTGTAAATCATTATACTTTTTAATCACTTCGATCCCAGTTTCATCTGAAAAATATTGCTTCGCTATACTTTCTAAAGTTTCTCCCTCTTTCACCGTATGCGTTACTACTTTCTCAGATGTTGCCTCAGACTCAGATTTAGCTGAATCAAAGAAAATGACCTCAAACGCACTTTTCCCAGCGTTATTACCATCACTTTTCACCTGAATATATTTATCTGTATACCATAAAATACTAATTGGCAGTAATATGAATAGAAATGTTAAAACTCGGACGAAAATATGATTCATTTTAAACTTTTCTTTTTTCTCTTTATTTCTATGAATTTCACTACGCGGCGGTAAACCTTCTTTTTCTTCCACTCGCTCAACTTCTAATTCCTCTTCAAAATCAGGAATTCGTTTTCTCATGTTGTTCACCACCACCTTCCATTTATTTTCTTAATTGGAGTCCCATTATAAAATCAACAAGAAAGTGTGCAAAGATTGTTATAAACAAATTCCCTGTCCATTCAAATACATAACCAAAGACAAAACTAATGAAACAGACGAAACAAAACAAAAATGGCTTTTTTATATACCGAATATGTAACACTGCAAATACTAAACTCGCTATTACAATTCCAAAGTGCGTCTGCACTACACCTCTAAATAGAAATTCTTCTGCAAAACCGATAATGAACGTAATAACGAGTAGATGTATAACTGACATTCCTTGAAACATCCTATCGTTAATACCACCATCATCAAACCAAGACTCTGGAAATACTCGCATTGCAACATAATCTAATAACACAATACCAATTGCTAATAAGCCACCTATTATAAATATAGACACCGGTTCCCACTTCCACAGACTATACACTGATTTTATATCTCGGAATAATATATATGCTAGTAAACAACCGATACCGATAATAATGAACTGTGTGATATACAGATTCAGCCTTATTTCTTTCGGACTCATATCTTCAATATTATGCCTTTGAATGTTCATCATTCCCCCATCTTTTCTAGACCGAAAAGCTTTTGTAACTCTGTTTCCCAATTATAGTCGAAATCCGATTGTAGCGCTTGTCTTTTTTTATAATCTGTTTTTGTAATACTACAATAGTCACAGCAATTTTTTAACTCATTCTCTTTTCTATAACCGAACTGTTGCAACAAATATTCACGTCTACACCCTTTCACTTGTATCCATGATTTCATGTTTTCTAGTTCACTATATTTATTACGTAGCCTTATTTCTACTTCAGCTATTAATCTGTTCATAATTTCATCTGACAAGCTCTCTAATTTTAATTTTCGCTGTTGTATGATTCCAAGCTGTTCGAGATGATAGCGGATGAAACGCCAATATTGTTCATTAAATCTTGCTGCATTATAACAAATTTCTTCTACCTCTTCTATTGGTAATTCTTTCGTTTGAAACATTTTTTCTTGTAGTAAAGAGAATAAAAATTGTATTTGCGACTGACTTGGCAATTCATCTTCAATTATTGAAATTGGTAAATCGTGATCTAACGGACTACATAGTAAGATAGCTATACTCGGTTCACCATTTCTTCCAGCTCTTCCGATTTCTTGTAAATAGGAAGCTATATTAGTCGGATAATGAAAATGAATAATATAGCTCGTATTCGACTTATTTACTCCCATACCAAAAGCACTTGTACATATTACAAGCTGCAACTGGTCATTCATAAACTGCTGTTGAATTAACATACGCTCTTCATGTTCCATACCACCATGATAAAAAGCGACACCAGTCACGCCTTTTCCTCTTAAATATTCCGTTAAACGTTCTGTCCACGCTCTACTTGAACAATATACAATCCCTGGTCCTTGCAAATACATCACCTGGTCCAAAAGCGCCTCTTTCTTCTCTTCTATCGTCTCCACAAATTGTACTTCCATTGCAATATTCGGACGATCAATAGAGTATACATGCTGGGCGACATTCTTTAAACTCAAACTCTCTGCTATATCCCGGAGTACATCTTTCGTCGCTGTCGCCGTTAATGCTAGCACCGCAGGAGACCCGATATTCTCAATGACTACATTTAGTTTTTTATAGTCTGGTCTAAAATCATAACCCCATTGTGAAATACAATGAGCCTCATCCACAACAAATAATGAAATATGAACTTTCTTCAATTCTCTTATTAACACTTCCGACTGCAACATCTCTGGTGAAACAAAAATAAATTTATATGAAGCTAATTTTTTCATCGCTTCTCTTTTTTCGTGTAATGTCCGAAAACTATTAAATGCTATTACTCGGTTTTTCACTACATACTTTAATTGTGTAACCTGATCTTCCATCAAAGATAATAATGGTGATACAACAAGTACTGTTCCTTCTTGCATTAGCCCTGGAAGTTGATAGCACATAGACTTCCCTCTTCCAGTCGGGAGCATCGCTATAACATCTTTTCCTTCTAATAAATCTGTAATTACCCCTTTTTGCCCTGGACGAAATTCAGAATATCCAAACCATCTATATAAATATTCCTCAAGCTTCATTTATACCCTCCATCCGCGCCAATACAAGACGAACTTCAAAATAAGAGATACCCTCTCCAACCGCTTGTTTCAACTCACGCAACTTACGTGTTTGTAATGCCTCAATTACTTTTGTTACTCTATCTATTTTGTCTTTTTCCATAAACATCTCGATTGAAAACTCTTTTTCCCTCAAAGCAATTTCAACAAAATGATCTTCTATCGTTGCAACCTTTAAATTTCTAATTATCGCTATTTCATCTAAAGAGCGTCCTTGTCTCCAAAAATTATATGTTTTTTTCGTTGATAAACTAAATAATTCAGCTCTCTCATTTGGATAAGAGATAATCTCAGCTAATAGCGGAAATTCATTTTCTTTATCGCGAACTTCTTGTATAAAGAAGTGAATTGTACCCCAAAATAAAAAATACACCTGGAATATATCTTGTTTCGTAATTTCCGCTAATTGCTGCAATGTACAACCGATACGTTCATATCCTGTTAATCGATATGTTACAATCGTCGCTTCTACCACATCACCTTTTCCTAAAAGATTATGTATTTCTTTCCATAATCTTTTCGCCAATTCACTTCGCCTATATGGTACACCTGTTAAAAAGCGTTTTACCCACACTGTTATTTCTGTATCTTGTTGAATGGGAATAAACTTCGTATTATTCTGTTGTAAATTAGATATAGTTTGAATAATTAATGATAATCGTTTCCAAAATGTTTCACCTAATTCACCATAGTGTAAACCATGTAAATACGCGGGAAAAGCATACACTTCCTCCCATGTATGCAACTGCATTTTACCTTTAGATGTTAACAAATATGTATTTTCATGTATTTCTTGAATCAAATCTGCTTGCAACAACTTTGTAACTTCACGATCATAGTCTGTTCTATTTAACGATTTATATATTCCAAACAAAAATGAAATTCGGAACATATTTCCATCTTGTAACGTTTGCGAAGATCGTTTTCCTTTTAATAAATAATAAATAGAAGAAACGGTCCTTTCACCATTCAATTGTTTTAAACAATACAATAAAGTATATTGTAGTTGCATTACCGCTTCCACCTTTCAATCTAACTTAATTACTTTTTAGTATGATTGCACCATTCTACGTTACTCATTAAACTTATCATATCGGCACTATGTACTTGTATATAGTATATTGTACCAAACGAAATAACATTTACGTATTTTGAAAATCTTATGACATAATGCAAAAATTAGTTGACACTCTAATTGATAAGGATTATCATTATAATTTTATGTTGAAAAGTTTTAAAAACCGTTTTACAATAAGGTTATAATTTTTATGGCGAGCTTTTCACATACATATTATCAGGAGGGAAAAAAGATGGCAAAATATACAATCGTTGATAAAGATACTTGTATCGCATGTGGTGCTTGCGGCGCTGCTGCACCAGACATTTATGATTATGATGATGAAGGTATTGCGTTTGTAACATTAGACGATAACCAAGGTATCGTTGAAATTCCAGATGTATTAATTGAAGATATGATGGATGCATTCGAAGGTTGTCCAACTGACTCAATTAAAGTTGCTGATGAATCATTTGATGGCGACTCTTTAAAATTCGAATAGTCTTTTATTAACTTCAAAAAATATCCCTCATTAATATGAGGGATATTTTTTGTTTTCTATTTTCATTCTACTTAATAAAAAACCATTAGTAGTTCCATACTACTAATGGTTTTATTTTACATTTATGCATTTTTCATTTTTGCAAACACCCATACTTTCAGGCGTGAGAATAACGCTACAAATACAATTGTCACAACAATTCCTTTAATCAAATTAAATGGTAAGATTGCAGTTACAACCGTCGTTCTTATAGCTTCGCTAGACATAGCTGGTGAATTTAAAAACCAAGTGTAAGCTGGGAATATGATGATGTAATTTAATACACTCATAATGAGCGCCATTGTAATTGTCCCTAGCATTAATCCTGTCGTTAAACTTTTAACAGTACGATACTTCCTAAATAAGAAAGCTGCTGGTCCAATAAATAAACATCCTGCAATAAAGTTAGCTATTTCTCCAACTGGTACTCCCGTTAAACTCCCTTGAATCCCGTAATGTAAAATGTTCTTTATCGCCTCTACAATTATCCCTGCAACTGGCCCGAAAATAATCGCAGCAATTAAAGCTGGTACATCACTAAAATCAATCTTTAAAAATGGCGGAAGCCCAGGGAACGGGAAGTCCAACATCATCAGTAAATATGCAATACTACTTAGCATCGCTACACTCACCATCTGCAATACACTGTTTTTTTGTTTCATCTTTCTCTCTCCTTTTCCATCGATCTTCTCATGGAAAGTGGAAAGGTTCTGCTATGCCTACTTTTTCATAGAACGAAAAAACCCTTTGTGTTTTACACAAAGGGAGAATTTAAGGCACATCAAACAGACGTTCAAATCCATATCTTTTTTGAACGCTTGAACCTCCATCTTCTCCCATCCAGACTGTACTGTCGGCTTTGGAATCACACCAAATCCTGCCTTAACGGCTCGCGGGCTTAGAACAAAATCACATATAGTTCATCACCGCCGGTCGGGATTTTCACCCTGCCCCGAAGATAGACCGATATTCTATTTTCCATTCCATTATACAACAACATGATCGTATTGTGAACAAAAAAAGCGTAACTTATTAAAAATAAGTTATTAATTTTATATAACCAAAACTAGTCATTTTATTTTACAATACACCCCATATTTTTTAGTATTCGGCATTTCTTCTATGAATCCCCTAGTCATATATAATTAAAAGTGATAAGATGTTGAATTGTTAAGATAAGAACATTTTCTGGATTACGGAGGAAATGTCATGGAGAAAGAAAAGAGACACTCTATTCGAGAAGCAATGAAAAAAAACTTACGAAAAGAATACTTTTACTTAAAAAAAGAATTACTTTTCTACTGCCCAATTGATTTAGGCACATTCTCAAGCGAGACATACTATGCTGCTTTCGACGAGGATGGCATCAGTATTTATCAGTATGATAAAAAAACAGAAAGTAAATTAAAATTATGTGAGCGTCATCCGTGGAAGAGTTGGAATAAAGTGAAGGTGGATCATTATTTAACAACCTCTCAATTTATTTTCCAAGGGGAGCGAAACTGGATATTATCCATTTTCCAAAAAGGAAAAGAAGCTCAAAAAATAATTGAAGAGCATACATCTTTACAAACTGAAGTTGTGTCCCGCTCTTTCTTGAAAAAACTTCCAGGTTTTCGTTCTAATGCACCATTGAATAAGTACATCGGCAGCATTTGCTACACTGCACTTATTGCATTTTTATTAAAATGGATGATTCCATTTCAAGCACCACAAATCGCCCTGTACTCCATTTCAATCGGTTTTATGCTTCTTGGTTTACTTTGTTTAACAATCGGTTTAATTGAACCGACTATTGTACTGTTTCGAACAAATGAAAAAACAAGAACGAAAGTATTTTACTTATATAGCTACTTAGCTATTTCTGGATTTATATGTGTCTTTATTTTTTGGTAAAAAAAGAGCTAGTTAAACTAGCTCTTTTTTACTTTACGTATAATTGTTGATTTGGATAAATAAGCTCTTGCTGCAAGTCGTTTTTTTCTTTTATTTCCTTAACTGACATACTAAATTTCCGTGCAATACTAACTAAAGTGTCTCCTTTTTGGACGACATATAATGATGAAGAAACGGCTTCATTTCTTTGTTCATGTAAAACAAGCAACGGATTCATCGCATTCTTTTTCGCCATCGTCCATCTTCCTTGATGAACTTCTAAATGCAAGTGCGCACCTCGCGATTCTCCTGTGTTTCCTACTTCTCCAATTATTTTTCCTTTTGAAATATAATCCCCTTGAACTACATATCTCTTATTTAAATGTGCATATACAGCCTCATATTCTCCATGTTTAATAAATACAACGTTTCCGTAACTACTGGAATAATAAGACTTTGTTACCTTACCTTCTTGAATTGCTGCCACAGGCGCGCCGATCGGTGCCGCTATATCTATACCGTAGTGTTTTCCGTGCCTTGTCCCAAAATAATCACTTATCTGTCCTTCAACAGGCCATGTCCATTGATTTTCCTCTGCGTATACATGTAATTGAGATAAAAACAATACTGTCAATAACATGACGCCACATTTTAACACTTTCATATACATCCTCCGTTTTCTAATTACCACCATACCTTCTCTATTTTGGTATATTACAGAAAAAAGTATACAAAAAAAGAAAGTGGATCACTCCACTTCCTTCTCATTTTTATCCCGAAAAACGATTGCACTACGATTATACTCTACATCTTTTACTTGTAATCGAGCATTTATTACTCTAGCTACTGCAAACAAATAATCAGATATTCTATTTACATACTTTAGAATAACTTCATTGATTTCTCCTTCTTTTTGTAAAGACACTATACATCGTTCTGCTCGCCTTACAACTGTACGTGCCATATGAATAGCAGCAGCCGGTTCGCTTCCACCTGGTAAAATAAAGCGCTCTAGCGGCGGTGCTTCTTCTATATACAAATCAATCCTTCTTTCTAAGCTTTCGACCATTTCAATCGTCACTTTATAAGGGATTTTCCCTGCTACTATCGCCAAGTCTCCTCCGCAATCAAATAATTCATGTTGAATATTTTCAAGTTCATTGTAAATATCTCCGAAAGACCCGCCTTGTAGCTTCGTCATTGCATACCCAATATGAGAATTCGCCTCATCTATTGTGCCATATGCTTCAACTCGGATATCATCTTTATCCACTCTGCCACCTATTACACTTGTTTTCCCTTTATCTCCTGTTTTTGTGTATAGTTTCATCGCTTTACGACACCCCTCTTATTATTCTTCATTCGACTAAGATAGAAAAAAGTTCTACTATTATTTATTTAATTGATTTACAAAAAAATAAAAACAGTAGAACTTTATTCATTATCAACTTTAAAAACGCATATCTAAATTATACGATTCGGTAAATATACAGAGAATGTAGTTCCCTCTCCAACAACACTTGAAACAGCAATTTTCCCCTCATGGCCTTGCACAATATTTTTTGCAATCGCAAGTCCGAGTCCTGTTCCACCTTTTTTCCCACGTGTTCTTGCTTTATCAGCTTTATAGAAACGATCAAATAAAAATGGAATATCTTCTTCGGGAATACCAGCGCCCGAATCTTGCACTTCAAAAATAAGTCCATTATTTTTCGTATCAATTACAAGCGTTACATGCCCGCCTGCATTCGTATGACGAATTGCGTTATCAATTAAATTCGTCAATACTTGTTCCATACGATCTGCATCAAACGGGTATTGCTCAATTGGATTTTGGAAATCAACCGTTAATTCGACTTCTTTATCCTTTGCAATCCCTTGGAATTTACGACCTATTTTTTCAACGAAAGGATGAATATCTACTTCACCGATATGTAACTCTACATTACCACTTTCCATACGCGCTAAATCTAACAATTCATTTACAAGTTTACCTAAACGAACGGATTCATCATAAATGATTTGAACAAACTCATTAATTTCTTCTTTCGTTTGCACAATATCATCTAAAATTGCTTCACTGTATCCTTGAAGCATTACCATCGGTGTACGAAGTTCATGTGATACGTTCGCAATAAAGTCTTGGCGCATCTTCTCAAGACGGCGTTCTTCCGTCATATCACGCAATACTGCTACAGCACCACGAATTTTTGTTTGATTGTAAAGCGGCGTCATAAGAACTACGTAGTTACCTTTTTGTAAATTAATTTCAACTACTTGTTGTTGTTCGCTTTCTACAACGAGATGGAATAGTTCAACAAGTTCAGAAGGTAGCTTTTTACTTAATTCTACTTCTTTTTCTTCTTGCCAAACTTGTAAGAAATGTTCAGCCGGCGGATTGATTACAACAACTTCGCCTTCCTGATTTAACGTAATAACCCCATCTGCCATACTACTTAAAATACTAGCTAACTGTTCTTTTTCTTGCTGCAGGGCATTCATATTAAACTTCAACTGTTTCCCCATTTGATTTAAGGCCGTTGCAAGCTCACCAATCTCGTCCTGAGATACCATAGGAGCTTTCGCATCAAACTTCCCACGCGATACCTCAAAAGCAACCTCACGCATTTTACGAAGTGGTGCTGTAATTCGAGTAGATAAGAAGAATGCAAAGAAAGTTGTTAATATAATCGCAATCCCTGCTGATAAGAATATAAAATCAGTCGTTCTTTCCATACCTTGTATCGGCACTTGTAACGATTCGTATACGAACACTGCACTTTGATTTTTTGAATGTACTGGTTTTCCGACAATCATAATATCATTTTCAGTGTTTTTATTCTTTCTACTATTAGAGGCTTTTCTAATGTTATTCTTAATTTCTTTTTTGTCTGTAAAAACAGCCGCTAATTCTTTATCTTCTTTCAAATCATCCATTGTAAGAGTGACTAAACCTTCTTGTTTCGGCGAAGAAGATATTTCTTTACCATCTTCTACAATAATGATCCTTGAAAGTGGATCAGAGAATTTGTACGCGATATTCTCAATCGTTTTTACATCGGCACCTTCTTCAATTAACTCTGAAACACTTGTTGCAACTTTTTGAAGCCTAGTTTCACTCATATCAACATAATATGTTCTAAAAAACTGTGAAAGTAAAATTGCAACAAATCCAAGCACAAACGAAACGAGAAGTAATATGGTCATCCATAACTTCCCTACTACACTTCTCCAAAGCATCAGTCGTTCACAACCTCAAACTTGTAACCTACGCCCCAAACGGTAACAATCATCTTCGCAGCATCTGGTGATTTTTTGCTTAACTTCTCACGTAAACGCTTTACATGCGTATCAACTGTACGTAAATCTCCGAAGAATTCATATTGCCATACTTCTTTTAACAATTGCTCACGATCAAACACTTTATCAGGCGCTTTCGCTAAGAATAATAGTAATTCGTACTCTTTCGGTGTTAGGTTCACCTCATTACCATCTGCTGTAACACGGTGTGCATCATTATCAATTGTTAAATGAGGGAACACAGTAACATCTTTTGTCGTTGTATCTTGTGTAAAGAATGTTGTTGGTACAGAACGGCGTAAGACCGCTTTCACACGAAGCACTACTTCACGTGGGCTAAATGGTTTCACAATATAATCATCTGTGCCTACCTCAAACCCTTGTACTCGGTTTACTTCTTCACCCTTTGCTGTCAACATAATAATTGGTGTCGCTTTCTTCTCACGAACCCCTTTACACACTTCAATACCATCTTTACCAGGCATCATAAGATCTAATAGGATTAAATCGTAATCATTTTGTAACGCCATTTCTAAAGCTGTATCACCATTGTCCGCTTCTTCAATTGTGTATTGTTCTCTTTCTAAATACATTTTCAACAAACGACGAATACGATCCTCATCATCTACAATTAAAATTCTTGATTCATTTTCCATTTCTACCCGTTGCGTACTTTACCACAACGGTTTACACCTACCCTTCTACACTAGTATGTTGCGCTATTCTCGTTTATTTAAGCAATCTTCTAAATGTTTCACTTCCCATATTATGCTTCACAAGAATAATAAAGTTTGTTCAATTTTTTTCCAAAACTATGTATTTTTTTTGAACAGTATATAATGTCCTCGACATCATTTTACAAAATCAACCGCTACTTTGTCATGTTTTTCTCAAAAAAGAAGAAAAGTTGACAAAAATAAAATAGGAAAGTGACATTCACTCTCCTATTTTATTTCTCTATGCGTATGAATGTAAACCCGCGATAATTAAGTTTACTACAATAAAGTTAAACATAATGATTGCAAAACCAATTACCGCTAACCACGCTGACTTCTCTCCGTGCCACCCTTTTGATAAGCGTAAATGTAATACCGCCGCATAAAAGAGCCAAGTAATAAGCGCCCAAACCTCTTTTGGATCCCAGCCCCAAAAACGCGTCCACGCTATTTGTGCCCAAATCATCGCAAAGACTAAAGCTCCTAATGTAAACACTGGGAATCCAATTGCAATAGATCGATATCCGATTTCATCTAGTAAATCACTATTTGTATTCTTTACTAACGGCTGAAGTGCTGCCGATACTCGTTTCCGTAAAACAAGTCTTAATACGATATATAGTAACGTTCCAACTAACACTGACCAAATTACAGTATTTAATTTTTTTGCATTTACAATCGCTGGAACTTCAACTGTCGGCTCTAATTTATTTTCTGTCAATAACTTTCCTTCGTGCGGTCCCACTAAAGCCGGCAGGTTGTACTTCATTTCCACTTGTTGTTCATTTTTATCAATCCATTGAAACTTCGCTTCATATTTCATACTAGAAAATACCGTTGTCACTCCAATAAAACCAACTGTACAAACAAGTGTGAACACGACCGTTTCTAGCCAAAATGTACGTTTGCTTCTCGTTGATTGATCTACATTTTTCAATAAATACATAACGCCCGTAATAAAACTAATTGCTAAAATTGCTTGTCCTGCTGCTGCAGTCGTCACGTGAATATGTAGCCAATTACTTTTTAAAGAAGGAATAAGCGGAGATATCTCCCTCGGAAACATACTTGCATAGGCAATTAATAAAAGCGCAACTGGTAATGCAAAGAGTCCAATTATACTTACGCGATACATAAAATACATGACAATAAATGCCCCGACAAGCATCATGCCGAAAAATGTACCGAATTCAAAAAAGTTACTAACTGGTGCATGTCCTGATGCAATCCATCTTGTAACAAAATATACTGTTTGTGCAATAAATCCTAAAATTGTAATCGTTATTCCTACATTTGCCCATTTATGACCCTTTTCTTTAATTGCTCCCCCGAAAAATAGAGTGGCAATTAAATATAAAATAAATGCGGTAAAGAGAAAGTTACTACTTATTTGCACCATATCGTTTCCCCACCTTAACTAAATTTTTTATCCACTATTTTATCGCTTGGTTGCGGAATTGCTGTACCTTCTAGTACTCTTTCAATATCTTTCTTTAAACCGAACCAATTTTTATTCGTATGTCCTGCAATCCACCATTCATCATTAACGCGTTGTATCCAAATACGGCGATGATTCCAATACATCCCTTGAATGACACCAACCATAAATATAAATCCTCCAATACCAAGAATCCAAAGCGTTAAATCTTTCCTTATAGTAAGTGCTGTTGCATTTTGCATTTCCACACCTGCAAATGACATTTTATATTTGTTATTCCCGTCTGGTTCTATATTTTGCTGAATACCAACAAAACTCACTTCACCGTCTGGTGTTTCAGGCGTAAACATTTTAAACACAAATGCAGGGTTGTTTGGCAATTTCGTTTTCGTATTTGGTCTTCCATTCTCATCAAAATAAAAATCAGGGAAATAGCTTAATAGTTCTAAAGAATAACCATTTCCTAAATCGAATTTTTCTGTAGGATTCGTTAAATCAACTTTGATTGGTCCCCACTTTTGGTTATTTTCTTTATTTTGCAAATGGAATGACATACTTTTAAATTCACTTTCTTTGTAATCCACTTGATATACAGCAAATTGATCAAATTTCAGCGGTTCATTTACTCGAATTTCCGCTTCTTTTACTTTTTCTAATTTCGGTTTTTGTCCTGCTATATTTTCGCCGACTGCTTTATACAATACAGCATTGGTTTGGAAGTTTTTCGCAATCATTTTATCACCTACACGGTCAATTGCTTCATCAAAAACTTCCTTGTCCTTACTTTTATCATAAACTTCCTTTATAAATTTCTCGTTTTTTAAATAGTATTGACCATCCGTTCCTGGTATTTCTTTCGTTTCACCGTCACGTAACCAAAGCGCTTCGTCTACGTACATACTCGGTAAAAAACGGAGCATTGCACCGAATAAAAAGATAATGAGACCAATATGATTCACATATGGACCCCAGCGTGAAAACCGTCCCTTTTCAGCTAAAATGTTACCGTCTTCCACTTTCACATTATAGTTCGTTTTCTTTAAATTCATTTGGACTCTTTCCAAATCACCATCTCGCGGTGTACCAGTGCCGTATAACCTTTGTCTCTTTAAAAAGCTAGGGTGTCTTTTCACACCTTGCTTCTTTAAAGCTTTATAAAGCGGAATGACACGGTCTAAGCTACATATCACAAGTGAAATACCAATTGAAGCAATTAAAATCATATACCACCATGAACCATATAAATTATTAAATCCTAATTGATAGTATAATTGCCCTAAAAATCCGTATTCTTGCTTATAATATTCAGCGGGTGCAACCCCTGGAGTTATGTACATTTCTTGCGGAAAAATAGTTCCAATCGCCGATGCAGCTAAAGTAATTACAATGAGCCATACACCCACTTTTACAGAAGAGAAAAAGCTCCAAATTTTATCGACTATCGTTTTTGTTTGCGTGAGAGATCTTCGAGCACTCCCCTCATAGCGCATATCCAATAGTTTTATATTTTCATTGCTTTCAAACGGTTTCCCGCAAGCTTCACAAAAAACAGTTCCTATTGGATTCACATGTCCACATTCACACTTAATTTCTTTCAACACTCTCACCGCCCTTGTATCTATGTGTACTATTGTATATTCTAACCTTAAGTTACCATAATACTCAGAATTTTTAAACCGAAGGTACTATAGGTAAGCACCTCCTATGTAAAGGCTTTCTTTATTAGGGAGTAATTTTCTTTAAATATCCTTCTAACTGTTCTTTCGTTTGTTCACCTATAATTTGTTCCACTACTATTCCATTTTTATCAATCAAGAAGCTTGTCGGTAATGGTCCTACCCCATATGTGCTTATGATTTTTGTTCCTTTATCAATAGCAACCGGGAATTTCAAATCATATTGTTTCACAAAGTTCTTAACAGCAATATCTGTTTCATCTGCATCTAACGCAATGATTTCTACGCCTTTTTCTTTATACTTTGGATATAATTCGTTCATATAAGGCATTTCTTTCTCACAAGGTTTACACCAAGTGCCCCAAAAGTTTAAAAATACACCTTTTCCCTTTAAATCTTTTAATTCAATTTTCTTTCCTTCTAAATCTGTCACAACAAAGTTAGGTGCTTCTTTTCCGATTTGCATTTTCTCTTTATCAGCAAAGAATCCTTGATAAAGTGTAAATCCTACAGCACCGCTTAAAATGAGCAGAATAATAACGCGAAATAATAAGCGATTTTTTTTCATATTGTCTCCCCTCTCTTCGACGAGTGATAAATATATGTATTTTTAATAAATCACCAGCGGAGCATTCCACTGGTGAAAGTTTCACACTATCGATTAGCGCGGCTTTGTAGAAGCCAATGCACGTAATTGTTTCACCTCATGTGGTGACAATTCTCTCGCATCACCAGGTCGCAAGCTACCCACTTCTAAAAAGGCGTAGCGTTCACGCTTTAGTTTCACTACTTTACAATCTAACGCTTCAAACATGCGGCGTACTTGACGATTACGTCCTTCATGAATCGTTAATTGTACAATCGCCGTTTCTTTACGCTTGTCCCAAGAAATAATTTTCACTTGTGCTGGTGCTGTTTTCCCATCTTCTAATGCAACACCTCGTTCTAACATGCGAATTTTCTCACCTGTTAATGGCCCTTTAATTTTTGCAACATATGTTTTTTCAACTTTATATCTCGGATGCATTAATACATTTGCAAATTCCCCATCATTTGTCATCAATAATACGCCAGACGTATCATAATCTAAGCGTCCAATTGGGAATAAACGTTGTCTAATTTCAGGGAAAAAGTCTGTTACAACACTTCTTCCTTTATCATCTGATACACTTGAAATTACGCCAGTTGGTTTATATAGTAAAAAATAAACAGGTTCTTCTTTTTCAAGAGGGATGTTATTTACTTCTACTTTATCTTGAGGAGTTACTTTCGTTCCTAACTCCTTTACTATTTTTCCATTCACTTTTACTTTTCCTTGCTGAATTAATTCCTCAGCCTTTCTTCTCGATGCAATACCTGCTTGCGCAATCACTTTTTGTAATCGTTCCATTTCTTTTTTTCACCTCGAATTTATCTTACCTTACATTAGAAAGACTTGGCAACCGCATACACTTGACGGCTTTTCGCTTCATCTCACTTAAACAACATAGCGATGATAATAAACATATAAAGGTCAAATCATGTTTTTACCTTTTATTATTGTCCACCTTTTTCATATTTCTCACAATAAAAGTTCATCATTTTGTCAAAATTACCGCATAAAAAAACCACTATTAAGCAACAACTTAATAGTGGTCGTATACGTATTATAAGCGAAATAGCATAAAAAATGAATAGCATTACTGAAACAATAAAGAAACAAACACAATTGAACAAATAATTCCGATTAAATCGGCAAAAAGTCCTACTTTTAATGCATCTCCCATTTTTCTAATTCCAACGGCTCCGAAGTATACTGTTAAAATATAAAAAGTTGTATCTGTACTTCCTTGCATCGTAGAAGCTAGCCTTCCAATAAACGAGTCTGGCCCATATGTGGCAATTAAATCGGTCGTAATACTTAAACCAGCAGAGCCTGAGATAGGGCGTATAAGTGCTAGCGGAACAATTTCTGCTGGGACATGAATTAAATCTAACATCGGCTTCATTACTGATATCATTGCATCTAATGCACCTGAAGCTCGAAATATAGAAATAGATACGAGCATCCCAACCATAAACGGTAAAATGGAGATCGCAATTTGAATTCCTTCTTTTCCTCCCTCAACAAACGATTCATAGGTTGGCACTTTCTTGATCGTTCCATATAAAAGGATAAAACCAATTACACAAGGGATTACCCATAATGAAATTGTATTTACAATGCTCATTTTTTCCGCCCCTTCCTACTCCTTCTTCGGTAAAAATAGCGGTCAATCCAAATCGCTCCGATCATAGAGAGTACTTGTGCAATGAATGTTACCCCAACAATTTCAGTAGGATTTGCTGATTCATACGTCATTCGAATCGAAATCACGGTTGTAGGAATTAAAGTAATTGCTGATGTATTTAACGCGAGAAACGTCACCATAGAACGGCTTGCCGAATCCTTCCCTCCATTTAACTCTTTCAATTGTTCCATCGCTTTAATACCAAGAGGAGTCGCTGCATTACCTAATCCAAAAAAGTTCGCCATCATATTCGATAAAATAAATCCCATTGACGGATGATCTTTCGGTATTTCTGGAAACAACCTTTTTACTATTGGCATAAAAAATGACACTAACTTTTTTAACAACCCTGCTTCCTCTGCAATTTTCATTAAACCGAGCCAAAATACTAAAACACTAATGAGTCCTATACAAATTGTTACTGCATCTTTTGCCCCGTCAAATACAGCTTTATTTATTTCTTCCATCGTTCCGTTTATCATGGCATAAACAATCCCTATGACCGCCATCGCTACCCATACGAGATTAACCATCGCTCCCAACACCTATCATATGAGAAAAGATTTCTTTCACATTATTCCAATACATTCCCGTCCTAGCTACTAACTTTCGTTTACTATAAAATAAATTCCGTTCTCCAACTCTCTCATTGCCAACATAAATTTCTGTCTTCCCAACCTTTACCCCATCTTTAAGTTTTGCACTTTTATCGAGTTCAACTTTTAATACGACATCCTTTCTTTCCTGCTCAGTTAACGGCACCGCAAAACTATTTTTCGTATATACATGATTGGCATATTTCTTTTCAGTTATTTCAGCAAGAGCTCCTTGTCCTATAACGTTCGTTTGCTTGAAACGTTCAAAACCTTTATCAAATAAATTCATATGATCATCCCAATCACTAGAAGCGCTCAAAGTTACAACGATTAGATCTAGTCCATCTTTTGATGCTGTGGTAACAAGCGTCCGTCCTGCTTTCTTCGTAAAACCTGTTTTTCCTCCTGTTGCAAATTCATAATACGACGTCACAAGTTTATGTTTGTTTTTCCACGGATAATCCCACGAATCTGATTTATAAGTTTTTGTCCCAAAAATCTTCTTAAAGGTTTCGTTCCCCATTGCATACTTCGTTAAAAGTGCCATATCATAAGCAGACGAATAATGAGATCCATCTCCATCCAAGCCATGTGGGTTTGAAAAGTGCGTATCTTTCATTCCAATTTGTTTCGCCTTTTCGTTCATTAAATATACGAACCCTTCTATACTCCCTCCTACATTTTCAGCAATTACTTGGGCTGCATCATTACCAGATCTAAGCATGAGTCCGTATACTAAATCCTCTAACTTCACTTTCTGTCCAGGCTTTAAATAAATTGCTGAACCTTCTACTCTTACTGCTTCATTACTAACCGATACCATTTCTTTCATTTTGCCTGATTCAGCAGCTAACAAGGCAGTCATAATTTTTGTTATACTAGCAATCTTTTGTGGCTCATGTTCTGCTTTTCCGTATAATACACGACCTGACTGTTGCTCCATTAATACAGCATTTCGAGCACTGACATTACTGTTCATCTTTGCATATGTAGGAATTGGCATAACACTTGCGTACATAATAAGAAGCGTGATTATTACACAAATTCGTCTCATATTTCCCCCCACGTCCTTTTGGCACTTTTTGTACAAGTGTATGCTTGGCCTTTTAAAATATGAACGAAATATCCCTCACATTCCAATAAAAAAGACGCAGAGAGCCTGCGTCTAATACGGTGTCCATTCAATTTGTTTCGCACTTTCAAATCTTTTTTCCACATCAGGCCAATTGACAACATTCCACCAGTTTTTAATATATTCATCTTTTCGATTTTGATATTGTAAATAATACGCATGTTCCCACACGTCTAGTACGAGGAGCGGTATCGTATCCCATTGTGTAAATAATTGATGAAGTGTACTCTGCAAAATTTCTAACCTTCCAGATCGTGGCACCCAAACGAGAATCGCCCATCCTGATCCTTCCACTTTAGAAGCTGCTTCTGTGAAATGTTTTTGAAAACGTAAAAAACTCCCAAAATCTTGTTCAATTTGTTGTGAAAGAGCCCCTCTTGGACTTCCGCCACCATCTTTTTTCATGTTATTCCAAAATATCGTGTGTAAGTAATGACCTGATCCATGAAACGCCGCTTCTCTTTCCCAATGCTTAATTAAATCAAATTGATTCGTTTTTCTCGCTTCTTCCATCATCTTTTCTGCTTTATTTAATCCTTCCACGTAACTACGATGATGTTTATCATGGTGTAACATCATAATTTCTCTAGAAATATACGGTTCTAACGCATTATACGGATAAGATAATGGTGGAAGTGTGTGTCCTCCAATTGGAACAGCTCGTTCACTATCCCCTCTTTCATATAGTTCATATTCCTCTTCTCCCTGCACGAACACTTCCTGCAAATGATGTTGAATATGCTCTACATCATCACTTATTTCATACATAAACTCTGCATCTGTATCATACTCATGCTCTTTCATACGGTCTAATAACGTTTGAATTTTATAAGCAAGCATATGGACATCATACACTTCCATTGCACGACTATCTAATACATGAAGAACACTTTCACACCAGCTTTCTACTTCATGAAAGTAATCTGTAAATACACCTTGCTGACTCATGTTACACCTCCTTAATGCTATCCCCTTAAATATATTCAAAGGAAATCCCTTATATAACTGTACAAAAGGAAAAGAAGCTAATTCCCCTTAGCTCCTTTTTCGCCATTAATATTTGTGTAACATCTTTGTTTGATAATCCGTCTCATAATATTCTAGTTCTTCACGCATCAATTGAAATTTACCTTCTAAACTCTTCATCACTTGCTCTATAGATGCAGGTGGCGTTTGTTGAAAAACGATGGAGTTTTTCCCTGTATAAGCAGATCGACTATTTTCGTACCAATGATCATTCTTTGGTGAAAAAAACTCAGCTATTACTTGATGATAAATTTTATATAGAATCTTTTCAGCTGCTGTTTTTCGAAATGGCTGGCTATTTAACAAAACAAAACATGCATCATGTCCTTCTTCACAAAAAACGAGAAGACGTCTTATTGACGCTAATAACCCTTTATAATATTGTTCATTCCCTGCTGGTGTCTCTTCTAATAAAGAAGGCAACGTATGATAATTTACATAATTGGTTATCAAAGTAATAACATCTTCTAAAAACATAGAAACTTGTTCTGTTTGATTTTCAACCATTAGATTAGACATTTTTCCCTCTCCTTTGCCATTTCACGCTATTTCTACTCTTTTATTTTTATGTAATTCAGCCAATATTTCTTGTGCTTTCACCACTGTTCCCGCATCAAAATATTGTTGGAATTCTTCTATATTATTTAAATACAAACGTTTTTGCATGCGAAGCTTATTCTCTTTCAGTAAACAACATATCGCTACAATATCCCGCAAATATATGTCTTGTTCTTCTACTTTACATACTGGATTTCCTTCAAAAGGAGTAATTTCTTGTAAAACTTCTTCAAAATACCGAACGTATAAAACGGAAAAGATTCTTTCTTTATCATTTAATATATATTTCACTTCAGATCTATTAAAAAAATCTTCTGATGTATTAGGTTTTGCTTTCTCTAGCTCATACCCCGCATAACCCATTATAATCATCTACTTCCCCTCTCTTCCTTCTTCCAATTCATTTTAACTTAATTTTCTGACAAACGAAATACTCTTTTAAATATAACTATCATAAAAAATAGCTTCCTTATACAGGAATTTACCTTTTTATTTTTCTTGAAGTTTGTCATAATAATATTATTGTCTCAGTTTTCTTATACAAGGAGAGTTGTATTTATGTCGTTTTCATGGAAACGTTTCTTACAAATCGGGAAAATTATCTTCCCATTTGTTGTATTAACAATTGTATTCTTTCAAGCAAAAAAAGAATTAGCAGGCATTTCTTTTTTAGAAGCAATCAATACAATTAAAAACATTCCAACCGGAGGAGTCTTTTTAGCAATTACACTTGGTGCATTTGCCGTATCAACAATGTTCTTTTATGACTATGTTATGCTTCGTTATTTAAAAGCTGATATACCCGTCCAAAAGATTTTCCGCATCTCATGGATTGCTAATACTTTAAATGGATTTATCGGATTTGGTGGTCTCGTTGGAGCTGGTGTACGCACAATGCTTTATCGTCCATACATAAAAGAAAATGGCAAACTTATTAAAAGTATCGCTTGGATGACAACCGCTTTTATTAACGGATTAGCTATTCTTTCATTCCTCGGACTTATCGGAATATTAGACACAAGTTTTATTTTGCATGAAAAACCGTGGCTATGGCCTGTTCTTATCTTTTTCGCTCTTTTCGTCCCTATATATATCGGCTTTTCTAAACTAAAAAATAGAAAAACAAAGCAAACCGAAGGACTAGAAGAAGGAGAAGAAGAGAAAAACCCAACTGTATTATACTCATTAGTTTCATTAGTCGAGTGGATATCTGCTGGTATTGTTATGTACGTCATATTAATATTATTTGGCATCGATATCGAATTTCAAAAGTTTTTAGGTGTATATGTAATCGCAGCTTTAGCTGGCGTTGTTAGCCTTGTACCTGGTGGACTTGGGTCATTTGATCTTGTCTTTTTAACTGGACTCGGACAATACGGCATTGATACAGGCGTATTACTACCTGCTATGTTATTATATCGCCTCGTTTATTACATTTTACCTTTCTGCCTTGGTCTTATTTTTGCAGCTTTTGAAATGACAGGCGTGGCCATTAAAAAGTTTGAAGATAAACCTTTTATTGCGCCTGCATTAGAAACGACTGGTGTTATATGGACTTTGCAGCGTGACTTTCTAGGAAAGTTAGGTTCTTGGGCATCTGCTGCTTTAACAGTATTTGCTGGCTTAATGGTTATTTTATCGACCATTCTACCGACAAGTATAAACCGAGCACACGCCTTACATATTCTAGCTCCAAAACATCTTATTCAATTTTCTTTTAGCTTATCACTAACATTCGGTATTCTCCTCCTGATCCTTTCACGAGGCATATATTATGGAACAAAGCGTTCTTACTATATGACGATTATTTCTTTAATAGGAGCAGCCATCTTTAATACGCTAAAAGGGATTGATATTGAAGAGACGTTTATTTTATTAATCGTACTCGCTGTATTATATATGCTTCGTAAAAGATTTGTACGCGAGAAAATGGAAGTCTCCCTTTCTGATATGGTAAAAGTTTTTATATTCTTACTCATAACTTTATATTTATATAAAAACTTAGGTATTTTATTTGCAGGTGCAAAAGAAGCTTTTAAACCTGATTTTGTCGTTCGTAATATTACGCAAGTGAAACGAAGTGCATTAGCAGCTGCCTTTTTCGTTCCTACATTTTTACTGATTGGCTCACTCATTGCTAATCGTTATCGAAATGAATTTCCCGGGCAACCAGCTAATGATAAAAGATTGCAAAACTTTTTAGATGAACATGATGGAAATGTACTGAGTCATTTAGGATTTTTAGGAGATAAACAATTCTTCTTCAGTAGTGATGGGAAAGCGCTCCTTCTCTTCTCTATAACTGGAAAACGTCTCGTTGTGCTAGGCGATCCAATCGGGGATCCCTCCTCCTACCGTACTGTGTTACAAGAGTTTTTAGCTGAGGCTGATCGATTTGGATACATTTGTGTATTCTACCAAATAGAAAGTAAATGGATGAGTTTATATCATGATTTTGGTTACAACTTCTTTAAGCTTGGCGAAGAAGCTGTCGTTGATTTGAATACATTTACAATAACGGGGAAAAAACGGGCCGGTATGCGAGCGACTTTCAACCGTTTTGAACGAGAAGGCTATACATTCTCTATTCACCAGCCACCTCTCTCAAACGAGTTATTTGAAGAGTTAAGAAAAGTTTCAGATGCGTGGCTCGGCGGAAAAAAAGAGAAAGGTTTTTCACTCGGATACTTTGACCGTGAATATATTAGCCGCGCACCTATTGCTACATTATCTGATGCGGATGGAAAAATCATCGCATTTACAACTTTTATGCCCGTATATCAAGACGGATCGTTGTCTGTTGATTTAATGCGATATTATCCAGATGCACCTAGCGGCATTATGGATGCAATTTTCATCCACCTATTCCAGTGGGCAAAAGAAAATGAATACCATTCCTTTAATATTGGTATGGCACCACTTTCAAATGTAGGTTTATCGACACAGTCTTTCTGGTCTGAACGAGTTGCTGCTGCCATCTTTAATAATGTTCGTTATACGTATAGTTTCAGCGGGTTACGACATTTTAAAGAAAAATACAAACCAGCATGGAGCGGTAAATATTTAGCATTTAGAAAGAATCATTCTTTACCAATTACAATGCTCTCTGTAACAAAATTAATAGGAAAAAGAAAAAACGGCTAAACATTTAGCTGTTTTTTCTTTTTTGAACTTGTACAATAAATTCTTTTTCATATTTCTTACCATTTATATAGAAATCTCCCCATATTTTATACGTTCCTTCAGCAGGGAATGTAATACGATATTGTAATTGCTCATCTGTATCAACAGGTATTGCGTATAAAAAATTTTCTCTCGTTTCGTCCACGATATAGAGCGACTCCACTTCTCCTCTCTCTGAATGTAATTTCAATTTCTCACCCTTTTTCGCTTGGAATTGAAATGTTAACGTCGCTGGTTCATTCGGATGTAATGCACCAAATAAAAGAGAAACTTCATACTCCCCTATTTTTTTTGTAAGTACACTATCGATTGGAAATTTGACTTTCTTCTTATTTTTCTCCTCTACTTCTTTCCCAAAATCTTTCTTCGAAAATGATTTCACCGACTTGTTTTTGTCTTCATATAAAAATATTGTATATCTTTCATCTTTCGCTATTTTGGAAGATACTTTATATGATCCATTCCCTGCAAATGTAGGTTTCATTTGTTGTACATGCTTTAATTGTCCGTCCACAATAACTGCCCGAATTTGATCATTTACACCACGAACTTCATTATTTTTATTATTTAGTAATTGAAACGAAATATCTACTTTCTCATTTCCTTTTCCATTTGACACATCCCATTTTACTTCCTGAACATCACCTACAGTCTCTGTAGTTTCTTGATACTTTTTTATGTAAAATCCGCCTACTACAATAAATAACAAAGCAACAAGTCCAATGACGAGATTTTTCAAAACATCACCTACCATTTTTATTGTCTCTGTTCATACAAAACTTCTTACATATATATTCTAGATTATGATTTATGAAATCCTCCTGTTTTGCACATATTACAAATAATAAAAAGATTTTAATTGAAAGGATTCGTAGTGTATAATGCAAATGATATTGATTTCTATCAATACATTATAAGGAGGACTTTTCATGAGTGTACATATTGAAGCAAAACAAGGCGAAATTGCTGAATCTATCCTATTACCTGGTGATCCATTACGTGCAAAATATATTGCGGAAACATTTCTAGAGGACGTTACGTGCTATAATAAAGTGCGTGGTATGTTAGGTTTCACTGGAACTTATAAAGGAAAACGTGTATCTGTTCAAGGTACAGGTATGGGTGTTCCTTCTATTTCTATTTATGTAAACGAATTAATCCAAAGCTACGGAGTTAAAAATTTAATTCGCGTTGGAACTTGCGGTGCGATTCAAAAAGACGTAAAAGTACGTGACGTTATTATTGCAATGACAGCTTGTACGGATTCTAATATGAATCGTTTAACATTCCCAGGTTTTGATTTTGCACCAGCTGCAAACTTTGACCTTTTAAAGAAAGCTTACGATGCTGGAACTGAAAAAGGCTTACACGTTCGTGTTGGTAATGTTTTAACAGCAGATGTATTTTACCGCGAAAGCATGGACATGGTTAAAAAACTTGGAGAGTACGGTGTACTAGCCGTAGAAATGGAAACAACTGCTCTTTATACATTAGCAGCAAAATACGGTGTAAATGCGTTATCTGTATTAACAGTAAGCGATCACATCTTCACTGGTGAAGAAACAACATCTGAAGAGCGTCAAACTACATTTAACGAAATGATTGAAATCGCTTTAGATGCAGCAATTCAACAATAATACATTAAAGAACTCGTCATACGTCTGTCGAGTTCTTTTTATGTGACTTTTTATTAAAAACTACTTTCAGAAGAGACAGATTTTCCCCTCTACTTTTTTGTAACGTTTGTTATAATTAAGAAATCATTTACAGTATTTCTCACAAGAGGTGACGCAGTGAAAAACAGAAGTATCGTCTTTAAACTATTTTTATTAACATCAACATTATTTACAATCATATTCCTCCTTTTTTTCTTAGGGCAATCTCTATTTTTAGAGAAATTTTATATTAATAAAAAAGTAAAAACCGTCCAAACAGCTTTTGAAAAATTCGTGGCCAATTATGAAAAAAGTGAAAAAGATCCTGAGGAAATTAGAAAACTAAAACAAGAATTTCATGATAAAACAAATGCTGATATGCAATTTTTAAATTCTGAGGGCATTATTAAAAGTGATAATAATTACTACATTGATATCATTAATCCTAAAAATAATGAAACATATTTCATTCCACTCAATAACCTTTTAACGCCCGAAGAATATAAGAAATTCGAAAACTTAGGATTGAAAAAAGATGGCATGATAAACGTCGTCGGTTTGGTACGAGGGAAAACAATAACACCACTAGAATTGACAACAAATTATAATCGATGGCAAAACGAACGTTTCAATTCAGATTTTCAATCCATTAATGGCAATCCTGCTAAAAATAGACTTACAAACCGGTCCAAAACTGTGACTCAAATTGAGTTTACTGGTATTGTATCTAAATTACAGCTTCCATCAAAAGCCGAGGTTCGTCTTGCAAATGATTTTGAAACATTACAAGCCGTTCAATATTTTGCAGAGATTATTAGAAATGGCACTGCTAACTCGCACCAATTAAACACTTATATAATAGATGGTGGAGAGAATATAAAAAATAGTATCTTTGTAAAACCTATTGTGGAAAATGGAAAAATTACAGAATACGCTTTTGCAATAGCATCTTTACAGCCTGTTAATGAAGCAATGCTCGTTTTAAAGGATTATTATGTCTATGCCTTAATCATCGTATTTCTCGTCATTATTTTATTATCCTTCTACTACTCAAAAATCATTGTGAAACCATTAATTAAAATTAATCGTGTTACAAAGAAAATGGCCAATTTTGATTTTAGCGAGAAATTACCTGTGACAGCAGACGATGAAATTGGTGGGCTTTCCGGTAGTATTAATACGTTATCTGTAAACTTAAAAGACCGAATCGATCGGTTAAATGTTGCCAATACAAAATTACAACAAGATATTGAACGCGAACGTCAATTAGAGAAAACGCGAAAAGAATTCATTTCTGGTGTATCAC
The DNA here is from genome assembly GCF_008923725.1 of Bacillus sp. CH140a_4T. Taxonomy (GTDB): domain Bacteria; phylum Bacillota; class Bacilli; order Bacillales; family Bacillaceae_G; genus Bacillus_A. Next base: position 666,788 of record NZ_WBPF01000016.1, on the reverse strand, counting down.
ACGAATTAAAAACACCACTTAGTGTAATTAGAAGTTTCGCAGAAGGAATTAAAGATGGCGTTAGTAAAGACACGACGTATTACACAGATGTTATTTTAGAAGAAACCGAAAACATGAACAGACTTATTGTTGAAATGTTAGAATTAGCAAAATTAGAATCAGGTACGTACAAATTAGATATGACGACTTTCTCAATCGGCGAATTAATTCAACAAGTCTATACAAAGTTATTATTTAGCATGGAAGAAAAACATTTACAAGTGAACATAGATGTAGACTCTTCTATATTTGTTAAAGCAAATCGTAGTCGTATTGAGCAAGTGGTTGTGAACTTACTTAGCAATGCAATTCGCTATACGCCAGAAGGAGAAAAAATACAAGTTTCCGTTATAACAATGGAAGATACAGTAAAAGTCGAAATCGAAAACACAGGAAACCCTATCCCAGAAGAAAGTCTTGAAAAAATTTGGGATCGTTTCTACCGTTTAGATGCATCTCGTAGCCGTCATACTGGTGGTACTGGTCTCGGATTATCTATTGTAAAAAACATCTTAGACCTCCACCATGCCGAGTACGGTGTATATAACACAACTAATAGTGTTGTATTCTACTTTAATTTACAAAAAGTAAAAGAAGTCAAATAATTTGTCTTAATTTCACTAGGAGTTCACATGAAATTCACACTCTCCCTTTATAGTAAGAAACAAGTTAATCCTTTCCTTTACACATATAAAAGAGGAGAGTGCGTGAAATGAAACAAGCAGGACAACCTATTCAAAATGAAAAACAATTAGAAACTATCAAAAATATACTTTTACAATCTTCGAAACGTGATGGCTTATTATTCGTATTAGCTGTAAATTCTGGCTTAAAAGTAAGTGAAATCTTACAATTAAAAGTTAGTGATGTAATCGATGAAAATGAAAATGTTCGCCATTCCATTTTATTTTACAATGAAAAAGTAAAGAAACATAAATGGTTTGCTGTTAATGAAGACTTACAGCACGCGATCGAAGACTACATGAAAGAACGTAAAACCTGGAAACGTAATGAACCATTATTAAAGTCTCAAAAAGGAACAAAATCTATTACGAGACAACATGCATGGTACATTTTAAACAAAGCTGCAAAAGAAGTTGGATTAGAAGGGATTAGCTCACATACACTTCGAAAAACTTGGGGATATTGTGCATACAAATCAGGTGTTGACATCGCATTTTTACAACACTTCTTTGATCATAGTACTCCATCAAAAACTTTAAAGTATATCGGTATTGCTTAATAACTCTTATACATAAAAAAGGTTACCATTTTATAAATGGTAACCTTTTTTATGTTTCACATTCTCTTTCCTTGTCTCTCCTATATTGTAGTGGTACTCTAATAGTAAGGGGGAGAAATTATGAACACATTAACAATTGAATTACCGAAAGAAACGGCTGAAAAACTTGATTTATTAAAACAAGCTTATGAAAAGAAAACAGGTGCTTCCATTTCTGAGAGTACTCTAGTTCAAACACTTATCTCAAAAGAATTTATCCAAGCGATAACTCCTTTTGATTTACAACAATTCGTCACTGAAAAAGAACAGCATTAATTGCTGTTCTTTTTTTGGTACTTTATCAGTAGTTTTCTAGATACCCCGAAAAACTTCTTTACGTCAGCCACACTTTTTTAGGAATCTCCCTACTTTTAATGTCTCATAAAAAGTTTTTTATTTATTTTTCCGAAAACTATTGACAATGATAATGATAACCATTATCATTTATTACGAAGCCAACAATTGATGAATCAACCAAACGCTCAGTAACATTGTTACCCCTCTTTTTCATATAGAAAGGCACTGTACATTCCCCCTGTTTGTACAGTGCCTTTCTTGTTTATTATCATTCAAACAAATTTAATTGCTCGGGCTTCGGCTCGCCATATGTAACGTTCATCATTTTCATAAGCTGTTTCGCATTATCGGCTGCATCTCCGCCCGAATTGTTGTTAAATAGTACATATATGTTCTTTGTCTTCTTTTTTAATTGCTCTAATCTTTCTACCCATTCTTCTAATTCTTTATTGTTGTAGCGATATAAACAACGAACCGCTCTCCAATTTTCTCCTTTATCAAGCCAGCCATGAACATTTCGACCATGAAAACGTATTAACACCATCTCTGTATTCGTTACTTCTAATACGAGCGGTACCGAACCTATCCCGGCCTGTGGCTCATCACAAATGGTATGAATCCATTTCTCTTGTTCCAAAAACTGTAGCGTCTTATCTCTCATTTTCGGATAAAACCATGTTTGATTCCGAAATTCTATAGCACATGGCAAACCTTCCATTTTTTCTTTCGTATATCGAAGAAAATCTACATTTTTCTTTTTACAATCAAACCATGGTGGATATTGAAATAAAATCGTTTTTAATTTACCAGCTTCTATTAAAGGAAGAATGGATTGTTTATATACATCAAACATTTCGTCAAACGTAGAAAAAGGAATTTCACCTTTCATATGTCCCGTCATCCCTTGATATGCTTTTACAACAAAAGAAAAATCTTGCGGTGTCTCCATTGCCCATTTTGTATAGTTTCGTGCAGGTTGCATCGCATAAAATGAACTATCCACTTCTACAATAGGAAAATGCTCACTATATGTTCGTAATTTATTTCTATTTTCATAGGGATCTATATATAAAGAATCATGATCTCCCCATCCTGTTACTCCAATGAAAAGCAAATATATCCCTCCCTTTTTCACTTCACCTTCTGTTCATTCAACTCACTTCCTGAACACTTCGACTAATCAATTTCATTAAGTAGTCCCTTCTTTCAGAGTATCCGTATAAAAATATGATATACTAGATGGAAGAATTTTTAAATTGAGGGGTTATTTATTTATGCTTCCACACGATGATATTGTATCTCATGAAAAACGAATAGAAGAACTAGAAAATAAAGTGCGTTTTTATGAAGAACTTGTGAATCAATTGCCACATCATTTCACATACAAAAATCCACATATTGGTTTACACATAAAGAAAACGAGAACGACTCATTCCATTCAAAACATACAAAAAGAAAATAAAGAGGCTGATTTTCAACTTACTTGCGATTCATTATTTTTATTTGAACAACTTGAAACATACTTTGTTCATATTTTTGATGCTTTTTCACATCATGTAACCTTTGTTGATAATAAAGGAAATATAACTTTATGTAATCAAGCTGCAGCAGATGATTTTGGTGTAATACGAAATGATATAATTGGAAAACCAATTCAACAATTACTAAACTTGCCAGAAGAAAAAATTAAAGCTCTTGAAACATTAAGAACGGGAACAGAAATATATAATGAAGAAGTTTTAGACAAAAACTACGGCATTATAAATAACCGAATTATTCGTGATTATAACGGAGAGATTTTTAGAGTTATTAGTGTCTTTCATTATTTAAACACAGAACGTGATGCAGAGAAGTTTTCTTTAGCGGGACGAATCGCAGCTGGTATTGCACATGAAGTACGTAATCCTCTTACAACCGTACGGGGTTATTTACAATTTTTACAAGAAAGTGTTTCTCCGTCTAATAAAGAATTATTTAAAAACTTACTTATCCCTGAATTAGATCGTGCAAATAGTATTATTACAAAATTTTTATCTATTTCAAAAACACGCGAATTTACAAGAGAACCGTTTCCTATTAATACATTTTTACGAGAGTATATTCAACAGTTACTAGCTAGTGAAGTCTTTTTACACAACATTTCAATTGATTATAATTTTTCTACCGAATTAGATGATATATTAGTCCATATCGATCGTCACGAACTTGTGCAAGTTTTTTTAAACTTATTTCAGAACGCTGTCGATGCTCAAAGTGAAAAAAAACTTTCTATCCAAATCACTAGTTATCGCCTGGATAATTTTGTCCGTATTACTTTCACTGATAATGGAATTGGTATTCCCACAGCCATTCAAGAATATATCTTTGATCCATTCTTCTCAACAAAAGATTCGGGCACAGGACTGGGCTTGTCAGTAACGAAGAAAATTATTCAAAATCATAACGGTACATTAAAAATGACTAGTAATCAAGATGGTACAACTTTCACTATTTCAATTCCAATTTTACCTAAAACGACTATTGAAAGATTAAATGAATACACATGAGGTACTCCTTCACAAACTGCATGCCAATTGTTATATACTCCTAACAATTAGCATGCTTTTTTTATGTTAAACTATCCTTCTTTACGATCTATAAATCTTTCACTATTTCTTAATTATTTTTGCTTGATAGGCAAAATTCTTATTTTTTTAGAAATAGTAGTTTGTCCATCACGAATTTAGTATAATTTTCATTTTAATATATAGTAACGACTATTGATTCTATGAAAGAAAGGAAAAGTATTTTATGGTAATGATTGTTGCGAAGTAAGAGCTTGTAGTTTTATTAACATCTCTAAGTCCGAACTTACAGAGTTTGTTAGACCTCTTCAAGCCCTTGGTCAAGCTATTCAAGCTGTCTTTCAAAACCCTTCTCAATATAATATTGATAACTTAATTGATGCCCTAAATAACCTTCAAAAATTCCTCAATCTCTTAGATTTATCTCCTGCACAAAAACAAATTGGAAATTCTATTATTGCTAATCTATTAACTATTTTAACGACAAAGCCATTCTCATGCGGAGCATTGTACGTTGAGCTACAAAGCTTGCTTAATTATTTATTGTATATTGCTAAGTTATTCAAAGTAGATTGTTGTACAATCGACAAACTAGTTAAACTCATAACAGAAATCCAAACTATCCTAATTCAATACGGATCAGGTTGCCTTGGAGGAGGAGCAACAGGCGCTACTGGCGCTACCGGGCCTCAGGGTGCTACTGGACCTCAAGGACCGGCTGGGGCTCAAGGGGCTACTTGTACCTCAAGGTACAACTGGCGCTACTGGACCAGCGGGTACTCCAATTCCTGTAACTATCGCGGCAATCGGAAACTCAAATCCACAAACCATATCACCTGGAACAAACATCCAATTCAATCAAGTTTTTGAAATAAATAATATTAATTTTAATGATACTGCAGATACTTTAACAATTTTAGAAACAGGCGTATACGATATTAGTTCTCAGCGTCTACAACTTTCCCAGGATCTTCACCATTTGGATTCGGTATTTCATTCAATGGCCAACCACCTACTCGTAATTTCTCGACTAACGTTATCGGTAGTGCTGTTTCTTTCTCTACAATTGTCACTTTACAAGCTGGTACAACGATTTCTGTACAACCTACAGCAAACACTATTTCTATTCCTAACACAGGCGATACAACTGCAACACTATCTGTATTCCGAATTTACTAATTTTCACTCAATAAGTATATTTATAATAATATGTATTGTTTAACCGTGCATTAAATCTCTCTTTATATAGAAAGGAGCACTTATTTGGGAGGATAAGTGCTCCTTCTTTACGTTTCTTTACCTCAAATTTACTCTATCTTAATCCTCATTTTGTATGATAAATATTGAAGTCAAAGATATGAAAGAGGGATGATAATGAGAGTTATGTCACTAATGCGCACTTGGTTTGCTCTTATGATATGCATCATTTTATGTGTAGGATTTTTTTTAACTCTAAAATATTCCATAATATCAAAGGCAGAGAGAAAAACTGTTCCATACAAACTTTTGTATACAAAGCAAAGTAACATCCCTTATTCCAATACCACAAATAATGAAAAAAAAGTTATAAAAGGAATGCTTATTACGAAAGCTTCTAGTTCCGAAGCGTTACTTCAAATTGCTGAAACGATTAAAGACCAGTATACAAATAAAAAAATCGATGAAATCACACTTTCTATCCACAATGAAAATAATGGTAATTACGAAGAAGAATTACTTTACGAACCTATTAGTAAAGGGAAAATAGTCGTCACATACGATTCCGAATCCTTTGGCAGTACGAACATTTTACTTAACGAGTAATATTATGTACCTTAATGGATATGGATTAATAAATAGTAGGAATAGACAAAAATCTCCACCGATTAAAGTTTCATTTTGTTTTTCATACGAAAAAGAGGCGAATGTTGTTATTCGCCTCTTTCTTTCACCAAAATGAAGGAATCCACTCTTTCACTTTATCAAGCCACTCCTGTTGCTCTTGTTTTCGCTGTTGTTCCTCCTCTTTCCTTCTCTTCTCTTCTTCTTTTCTTCGTTTTTCCTCTTCTATTGTAGTCAATTGTTTTTTATAATCAGCCTCAGATATGAGCGATAACTGGAATGCTTTTTGAGCTGGATTGACATTCGCTTTTTTCATAATATCCCGGAACATTGTCGTCGTAATTTGACTTCCCCCCGGAACATAATGATCACTATCTGTTTTATCATATCCTACCCAAATCGCACCTACTAAATCTGGTGTGTATCCAACAAACCATGAATCCTTTGCACCAGTGCTCGGTCCATTTACAATTTGAGTAGTTCCTGTCTTACCTGCCGTATCAACATTATAAACTTTCGCCTTTTCGCCCGTTCCCTTTTCAACAACACCTTTTAATAAATATGTCATCTTTTGAGCAATTTTCTCGCTCGTCACCCGTGTCTCTTTCTTATACCACTTTCCAATTGTTTCACCTTCAGCATTTTGTATCTCCCTAATCGCATGAGCTTCCACTTGAACACCGTCATTTGCAAATGTACTATACGCTTGAGCCATTACAAACGGAGAGGTTCCCACATGCATCCCGCCTAAAGCAATCGGATACGTACGATCTTCTGGCACTAATGGAATACCAAATCGCTCTAAAGATTTCAATCCTTTATCTAATCCGATTTGCTCCAATAGCCAAACAGCTGACACATTGTACGACTTTGCCACGGCTTCATACATTGTCACATCACCGTGAAAAGTATGATCACTATTTTGTGGTTTATATTCTTTAATATTAAATGGTTCATCTTTTAATATATCGTATACTTCATACCCTTCCTCTAACGCTGGTACATATACAGCCAGAGGCTTTAACGTTGAGCCCGGTTGTCTTTTTAATTGGGTTGCATGGTTAAACTGTAAAAACTGATACGGACCTCTACCTCCAACTAAAGCTGGTACACCACCTGTTTTTGGATTCATAAGAACTACACCCGTTTGCATAAGCTGGTCCGATCCATTATCTTTGAAATAACTCTCATTATTCACAACGTCTTCCACAGCCTGTTGTTTTTTCGGATCAAGCTCTGTATAAATACGATAACCACCCGCTAAAATTTCATTTTGTGTTAATTCGTACTTGTCCATCGCTTCCCTAACAATATAGTCTACATATTGAGAGTATTTCCCCTTGTATTTATCATCCACACCACGTTTTAATACAAGGCCGCTCTCTTTTTCTTTATTATACTGTTCGTCAGAAATATATCCTTGCTCTTTCATTAAACTTAATACGACATTACGTCGTTCGATTGACTTATTAAAGTTTTTATAAGGCGAATACGCAGACGGTGCTTTAATCAAGCCTGCAATCGTTGCAGCTTCTGAAACTGTTAAATCTTTTACATCTTTATCAAAATAAGATTTAGCTGCCCTTTTTATCCCCCAAGCACCTTCACCAAAATAAATTTGATTCATATACATTTCAATAATTTCATCTTTCGTATACGTACGCTCTATTTTTTTTGTTAAAAAATATTCCTTTATTTTTCGAGAGTATGTGCGATCTTGTGTCAGAAATACATTTTTCGCAAGTTGTTGTGTAATTGTACTTCCCCCTGCTACAACTTCTCCTGCTGTAATATTTTTAAAAACTGCACTTATAATTCCACTATAGTAAATACCGTGATGGTTAAAAAATTCCTTATCTTCTACTGCAACAATTGCCTGTACCATAATATCAGGAATATCTTTCCTTTTAACACCTTCTGTTTTAGAAGAAGCTAATTTAGTCGCAACTTCATTATTTGCATCATAAATTAAGGTTGGTTGCGGAACAGCTTGTTTTAATTCAGATATGTCTTGAATAGAAATTATTATATTTATAGCAATAAATAGAGTAGCAAGTAAACTTCCTAATACAATTAATGAATTACGAAGTTTCTTCCTCTTGTTGAACCACTCCCGCATGTTTTTTAAGTGAGTGTTCTTCAATTTCATTCGTTCACTTCCTTCGTTTGTTTACACTCTTCTTTTCAAAAGGAAGAATATACCTCCTTTTAAATTTATTATAATAACGTAGTCTTTCCTGTAGTGTAAAGCTTTTCTTTCACATTCATACTTTTTGCAAGAAAAGGACATTCTACAAGTAAGATATTCAATATTGATTATTAATATTATTAATACAACAATGAGAGTTATGTTAAGTTTTTGTAAACTTTTCGATAAAATGTTTTAAAAAACGACAGTTTTTTGTTAGAATTGACTAGCCAATATATTTTACATATATTACTTTTGTGGGGGTAACTAATAATGGTCTTTAAATCAAAAAAAGATAAATTTTCTGAAATGTTAATGAATGTTTCCGAAAATTTAAAAGAAGGCGCGCAGTTTTTCGTGGAGTATAAAATTAAAAATGCTAGCGATTTAAAAGAGTTTTCTATGCGCATGAAAGAGTATGAGTCAAAAGGTGACTCATTTATTCACGAAATCATTATGGAGCTAAACAAAGCGTTTATTACTCCTATTGAACGTGAGGACATCCTACAACTTGCAATGAGTATGGATGATGTATTAGACGGATTAGATCATAGTGCTGGTCTATTCGAAATGTATTCTATTACAGAAGCTGATGAATACATGATTAAATTCGTTGAAGCAATTAATCAATGTGCGATTGAGATTGCAAATTCTGTTGAACTACTGTCTAAAAAGAAGTTAGTCGACATTCGTACGAACGCGATTAAGATTAAGGATTATGAATCACAATGTGATGATATTCGCCGTCATGCGATTAAGCACTTATTCTCTCGTGAGAAAGATCCGATTAAGATTATTCAATACAAAGAGATTTACGAAGAGCTTGAAGAAGTAGCGGATAGCTGCCAAAGCGTTGCAAACGTATTAGAAACAATTATTATGAAGAACGCGTAAGGAGTTTGATCATGGATACACTCTTGATACTGACCGTTTTAGTAGTCATTTGCGCTTTAGCTTTTGACTTTATCAATGGATTTCACGATACAGCAAACGCTATTGCAACGGCTGTTTCAACGAAAGCTCTAAAGCCTAGACATGCAATTATTATGGCAGCTATTATGAACTTTTTAGGTGCGATGACATTTACAGGTGTAGCAAAAACGATTACAAAAGATATCGTTGATCCATTTGCCTTGCAAAATGGTTCTCTTGTAATTTTAGCTGCTTTACTTGCGGCAATAGCTTGGAATTTAATTACTTGGTACTACGGTATTCCAAGTAGTTCTTCGCATGCAATTATTGGCTCAATCGCAGGTGCAGCTATCGCTGCTGCTGGTATTAGCTCTTTAAATCTTAAAGGGTTCATAAAAATTCTTGAAGCTTTAATCATTTCACCGATTATCGCTTTTGTTATTGGTTATATCGTATACAGTATTTTTAAAGTGGTCTTTAAAAACTTTAACTTAACGAAAACGAACAAAAACTTCCGTATATTCCAGATCTTCACTGCAGCATTACAAGCTTATACACATGGTACAAATGATGCACAAAAAGCAATGGGAATCATTACGATGGCTCTTATGGCCAATAACTATCATACTTCTGACGACATCCCGTTCTGGGTACAATTATCTTGTGCAATCGCAATGGGTCTTGGTACTTCTGTCGGCGGATGGAAAATTATTAAAACTGTCGGTGGACAAATTATGAAAATTCGTCCTGTAAATGGGGTAGCTGCTGATTTATCATCATCACTTGTTATTTTCGGTGCAACATTCATTCACTTACCAGTTAGTACAACGCACGTTATCTCTTCTTCTATTTTAGGGGTTGGTGCTTCACATCGTGTGAAAGGTGTAAAATGGGGAACTGCAAAACGCATGTTAATTACATGGGTTATTACACTTCCTATTTCAGCTTCGTTAGCTGCATTATTTTACTCTTTATTACACTTAATCTTTTAATTAAAAGTCGTCTTCCTTATTTTTCTAGGAAGACGACTTTTTTGTGAACAAACCTTTTTCTTATTAAAAAGCGTGTATAATAATTGGTGGATAAGTTATATAGAGGAGTTGGCAATTTTGGAATACATCATGTTACTTTTCATCGGGCTAATCGCCGGGACAGTCGGAAGTCTAGTCGGGCTTGGTGGCGGAATTATTATTGTTCCGTTATTAATCGGATTACACAGTCTATCACCACAACTTGCAGTAGGAACTTCAATGGTAACAGTCGTTTTTACAGGACTATCTTCCACCCTTACTTATATGAAACATAAACGAGTAGATTACAAAAGTGGACTTATTTTATTTATCGGGAGTGGCCCTGGTGGTATCATCGGCTCGTGGGCAAACAAATTTTTAAACCAAGATACATTTTCTTTATATTTTGGGATTTTCCTTATTTTCGTCTCCATTCTTCTTATGTTACGAGACAAATTAAACCCTCTTTCTTTATCAAATATGACGGTAATTAAGCGTTCTTTTACAGATAACGAAGGAAACACTGTACACTATCAATTCCCACCGCTTCTCGCTATCTTTATCGCCTTTATAGTTGGTTTTATATCTGGGTTATTTGGAATTGGCGGCGGTGCCTTACTTGTTCCAGCAATGATGCTACTTTTTGCATTCCCAGCACATATTGCTGTAGCAACTTCGATGTTTATCGTATTTCTATCAGCCATTGTAAGTTCTGCAACTCACATCTCTCTTGGAAATGTCAGCTGGATTTACGCATTAATTCTTATTCCTGGTGCATGGATTGGCGGAAAAATCGGGGCTTATATTAATACAAAATTAAGTGGTAAGGCCGTAATTAATTTATTACGTATCACATTAATTATTCTCGGAACTAGATTAATCATTACTTCTTTTTTATAACGCGTTCTTTTTAGAATGCGTTTTTTCTTATACACATGAATATAAAAATCCTCCTAAAAGAACAAATAAAATTAAACAAACACATAATAACATATAATTGGAAATATGTACTTTCTTCAAGTTGACCACTCCTATAACTGCGACTGTTATCTTTATGATAGCGAAAAAATAATTTACTTGCAGTTACAAAGTGCTAACAATGCAAAATCATTTATTACAAATTTTATCCTTATATTTCATTTCTTTGTATATTCTATCGGTTTAATAAAAAAAGATGTCATATTGACATCTTTTTTAATGAAGAAGTGACCATCCCATAAAATCCTCATGTACTTGGCACGCCCTCTTATCGTTTCGATCATATAATTCAGCATAACTATCTGTTTCTTCATCATAAGCCATCGTATAAATAATTTGGCCGTCTACTTCAACGGATAACACGACTCCACCTTTCATCTCTTCTACATGAATGATAGCATTCGCCGGAATTCTCATATCCGTCATTTTTATCGCATCTAACAATATACTAAACCCCCTACAGCGTATTCATTGCTAGTACTATTACACACTAAATAGTATACTACTGTAATAGCATATATTTCGTCAATGAAATTGCTGTTTAAAAGCATATTGTCTTTATACATATACGCTAAAATAAAAGAAATAGAAATGTTTAAATGGGGGGCTAACATTGATTCTACACAAAGGAGATGTACTATTCCGTCAAGGCGAGGACGGTCCTTTATATTTTATAAAAACAGGTTTATTAAAAGTAGTACGGATAGAAGAAGATGGAACACCATTTCTATTCAACATTATCGTTCCAGGTGAAACGATACCTCATCATTCTTTAATTTCACCGAAGGAATATCACGGTACAGCAATCGCTTTAATGAAAACAGAAGTTGAACCTATAATTAGTAATGAATGGTACGATCAACTTCAGGCAAACCCTGCATCATATGCAAATATTGCTATGCAACTACAATCAAAATTAAGAATGATGCAACAACGTATCGATCAATTGACAACCGTCTCTCCGAAAGAACGTCTACATCGTTTACAAGAGTGGTTCACACTATATTTAGGTGACATTCCTATATATGAAATATTAACACAAACTGAAATTGGTCAACTCATAGGTATACGCCGTGAAACAGTAAATCGGCTGTTACGAGAACAAATAAAAAACGAGGTAAAATAATACCTCGTTTTTTGCTTATTTCAAACCTCATCTATTGTAAGCTTGCTGCTGGACCGAAAAACTCATAGTGAATATGCTCTTGTTTCACACCTAAATCAGTTAGTGCAGCATTTATATGCTTCATAAATGGTACAGGACCACAGAAATAAAATGCTGCTTCAGTTGTCGGAATAATCGTTTGTAACCATTCAGCTTCAATGAAACCTTCTTTATCAAAGTTCCTCATTTCCAAATCTTTTTCAGTTGGTGCAGAATAGCAAGTATACGCTTTAACTTGTTCGTATTCATTATCTACTGCCTCAACGTGTTCTTTCATTGCATGTGTATTACTATTTATCGCTGCATGAACAAAACATACATTACGTTTTGAATCTTGTTCAATTAAAGTATTTAGCATACTCATCATTGGTGTAATACCTACTCCACCACTAATTAATACAACTGGTAATGTTGAATCCATATTTAATATGAAATCTCCTGCTGGTGCACTTACTGGTAACATATCCCCTTCTTCTACATGATCATGTAAGTAGTTAGATACTTTACCGTCCGGTGTATCTACACCTTTTTCTTTCTTTACACTAATACGATAATATTCTTTTCCTGGAGCATCTGATAAGCTATATTGACGATTATGTGTATATGTTTCACCTTCTATATTTATTTGAATCGTTACATATTGTCCTGGGATGAATGAAGAAACTTTCCCGCCATCTTCAGGTTTTAAATAAAATGATGTAATAACGTCGCTTTCCTTCACTTTTTTAACAACCACAAAGTTACGGAAATCTTTCCATCCACCTTCTTTATGTGCTGCTTCTTCATACATCTCTGCTTCAATGCTAATGAATGCATCAGCAATGACACCATATGCTTCTCCCCATGCATTTAAAACTTCATCAGGTGCACCTGCGACCTCTTTAATTGCACGTAGTAAACATGTACCTACAATTGGGTAATGCTCCGCTTTAATACCTAAACTTCTATGCTTATGACCAATTTGTTTTACAACTGGAATAATAGCTTCTAAATTATCAATATACGTTGCCGCTGCATAAACAGCATTCGCTAACGCTTGTTGTTGTCTTCCCTTTTTCTGATTTGTATGGTTGAAAATATTCAATAACTCCGGATGTTCCGAAAATAAAATTTCATAAAATCTCGTTGTAATTTCAACGCCTTTTTCTTGTAATAATGGTACTGTTGACTTTACGATTTCAATTGTTTTTTCACTTAACATTGTATCCCACTCCTCTATTTCCTTAACTGTTTTTAGTTTAACTGAATTGTATAATACAGATTGTGATTTTAATCACTATTAACACGGTGTTTTTGTGAAAAATATATGAACATTGTACTTACAAAAGAAAATAAGCCAACTAGAATTCTAGCTAGCTTATTATTTGGACTGTATAGCTTGTTCAATTACCCTTATATCTTTCCCATCTCCAAATTCTGTATACCCCCAGATGTTCGTTTCACCTCTATATTTATTTACGATAATATCTAAGTCATGGTATACACGATGTGCATAAACTACATACTCAATATTTTGAAGTTCCACACCTTTTTTTACAATTTCATAGCTTCTATTTACATCACGTTTTATTTTTTCATTCTTTATTTCTTTATGTATATTTTTTAAAGACGATTCTTGTTGTTGAAACCATTGTTTAAATTGGTTCCAGTCCCCTTCTGTATAATTCTCTGCTTTACCATAATTTAAGAAATTATTATAACTTTCATGTGTCGTACGAATAAAATCAAGCACTTTTGTCTCTTCTTGTACATCTTCTACTTGAGCTATTGTATTTACCTCAGCAGGCTTATTCGCATAATGTAACAGTACTTTCATAAGGCTATAGCTCGCAATGATCATTACGATAATAATCCCGAATACCCTTAACAATTTCTTCATATACAGAACTCCTTCTCTACTAAAGATATTACAAAATATGACTATACTTGTAACATTCTCTCGTAAAAATATAATTCCTGTATAAACCATTCCTATCATTTCGACAATATTTTTCTATACATTTCTCCTTGGCAAATGTTCTTGTAAAACAATATATCCTTCATAAGCTGTGTAACCGAGTATAGCCATTAATCCGATATAACAAGCAAATACTGTCCATTTCGTTTTCGTATCCACTTTGTAATAGTTTTCCTGTTGTCTCTTTTCTGCATCCCATTCCTGTAATTTTTTTTCTGACATTTCAAATGCTTCTCTTATATGAATTGTATATGTTTCTTTTTCATCTTCATATGGGACGTAATCAAGTGGCTCAAACTTTGGTAAAAGATACTCTAACACTTCAATCCTTTGAAGTTCTCCTGTTTTTAATTCTTTCTCTCGTTCTTTTTGTCTTAATATATTTATTTCATGTTGCATCATATAAATATTTCGATGCACTGCACCTGTTTCTTTTAACTCCTCTTCAAGCCTTGCAACATATTCTTTCATTCCATCAATTCTATATCCTAATTCCTTAATTGGCTCTTCTCTCTTTATTACTCTATATAATTCCATACAGCCGATAATAAAGATAAACCCTCCCAGAATACTTTTAAAGTAAATGGAATAACCGAGCAATACAATAAGGCCCGCTCCCCAAATCTTTGTACTTACAACTGAGATAATTCGTCCACCATCTAATGGAGAAACCGGAATCAAGTTAAAGAAGTTAATCATACTTCCAAGTAAAATAATTAATGCCCAAAATGGCTCTTTCGTTATTATATAAAGTGGAATCGCAGGTAAAAATGACAACAATCCGAAAAGAGGTCCCATGAAGGCGATGTAAGCCTCATCTTTTGCATTTTTCGGCATCTCTTTCATCCCAATAAGAGCGCCCATAAATGGAATAAATATTGCTGGCGATGTTGGTATCCCCTTTCTTTTCGCAGCCCATAAATGGCCCATTTCATGAATAAACAATAAATAAATGAGCGCTACCCCAAATTTCCAACCATATATAACTGCGTATGCACCAAGCGATAGAAACATACTAAATACCGTTGAAAACTTTGCTAATTTAAAAATTGCAAATACCCACTTTAACTTAGAAAGTAAAAATAACCCTATTGCAACAATAATTCCCCATAACCCTTTTCTATTATTTTTCATATTCCTCTCCTTTATCTCTCATTAATGATTCATATTCATGAAAGCTTGTTCTTTTCTCTATTATGACATATTTTTTTCTATCGTTAGAAATAATGTTTATTTAATCCATTTTTAGCCAAAAATATAAATACAAGGAGGTGTATACAGATGAATTTGCAATCTCTCATAATAGGCGCTCTATCGTTTTTAGCTTCAACTCTTATTTTTTATACCGTTAGCTACGTATTATTATTAGATTTGTTGCCCAATCACGTATTTATTGCTCTTATCATCCTTTCCGCTCTTATGATTTCTTTTCTTATTACACGAAAATCAATGAATGAGCCATCTGCAAAAGCAAAGTAATAGAGAGGGGTGTTTTCCCCCTCTCTATTATCATTTCCTAGGAAAGGCCATATAGACTTTACGAATTATATTCATTCCGATCCGTAAGGGCTGATTATAGTTTCACTTTATCTTTGTAAATTCATTTTTTCACCATACTCTTTAACAATTTGAATGATATTTTGAAAAACACCTATTTTTTCTTTTTTACTATTCAATATTTTCAAATCATAATTTTCATAATATGTTTCTAATGACTTTAATTGTGATTCTGAAGCATCTTTTATCGGAACAGTAGCATGCAATTCATACTGTTTATACCCTTCCTTTACCTTTTCACCTGAAATTTTTTCACTCTCTTTTGTTCCAATTAATTTTTGAACTTTTTCCGGATAAATGACTTGCAAATAATATTCTCGTTCCTTCTCTAACTTGTTGTATAGTGATTGTGAAATCGTATACCGTACCGTATAATTCACTTTTTGATCGCCTGCTTTAATATGAAACGCGGTAATTTGCAAATCTTTTTTTGTTACTTCCGTTAAAGGGCCTACCTGCATCTCATCTTCTTTTTGTTCTGAAGCATTTGGAAATATAGCCAACAGCTTTTCCGTATCTTTTTTATCCAACATATACATATCTGTCTTATGTTGTACCCAACCTCGTCTGTCTTCTCCTCTTAGCCATGCATAATATGTTTCTTTTTTTCCATCTCTACTAATTTGTATTTCATATTCCGGTTCACCAAAACTACCTGTTACTTCTTGTTTTTCCGCTTTATCTATAATGTCTATTACTAACTTCGCTTCTAATTCCTGTAACTTTTTCTCTTTATGTTTTTTTTGTATAACGGTTACCCCTATTGTTTCTTTCACTTCATTCACCGTCTCTTCTACTTTTTCTGTTTCTTTTTTTGGCTCTGTTTGACTACAAGATGCTAGTAACATAGCAAATAACAACAATACATATTTCCTTTTCAACTTAATCCTCCCTTTACAATAAGAAATCCTTATAATCTTCATACAAAAAACAAAAACGTGACACACTATAAAATACGCTATACTAAGCATTGAAGGGAGGTCTTTTCATGTCCATTAATTTTCATGATGCAAATAATAAATACACATACGCACAGCGAAACACCCATATTTCTTGGGGAGAAATGATAAAAAGTATTACAAATATACAAAACAAGCAAATAATTGATATCGGTTGTGGTGGCGGAATTTATACGAAAGAACTTGCTCTTATGGGAGCAAAAAGTGTTGTTGGACTGGATTTTTCCAAAGAAATATTACAAGCTGCAAAAGAAAATTGTAGCGGCTTTTCAAACATTTCATTCATTAACGGCGATGCGCATAGCGTCCCATCTCCTAATGATACATTCGACATTGTTATTTCGCGCGCAGTGATTCATCATTTACACGACATTCCTACATTTCTACGTGAAGCTTCTCGTATATTAAAGAAAAACGGTGTACTTATTGTACAAGACCGAACCATCGAAGATTGTACAATTCCTGGAAACCCCGAACACATCCGTGGATATTTTTTCTCTATCTTTCCAAAACTCATTGAAATTGAATCAAAAAGACGTCCAAAAACCGACACGATACAACAAGAATTACAAAAATATTTTCTTCACGTGTTCCCCACTCAAACACAATGGGAAGTACGAAAAATACATGATTCTGTAGAAGCATTGCTACAAGATTTATCACCTCGAACAGGTCGATCCATTCTATACGAATTAACAGATTATGAACTTTCTCAACTTCTACAACAAGTACAGACTGCCTTGCAAAACGTCTCTCCTATTATCGAAAGAGATCGGTGGACAATTTGGAGCGCTATGAAATTGTAAGGAAGGAAGCCTCACAAAATAATGTGAGGCTTCCTTCTTTCATAATCTAATTTTGCAACACTCTTGATATCCTCCACTTCTGGCCTGTGCACTTCCACACTTCGGACATACTAAATATCTAGACTGATTTGTCAACAAACTACCTTTTTGAAAGAGTAAAACTTCTGCTTGTTTAAACGAACGCGAATAATATAACCACATAAAACCAATTATAGCAATAATGCCAAATAATACTCCCATCGCAAGCATTTCAGTCACCTCTTTTGGTTTGTTCTTTCCAGCAAGTGGATTGTTGTATTATTCTCTGTAAATTCAAACAATACCTTCTTTACTCCTATAAATATCAACTTTCTCCACAAATTTTACAATTCTCTACAAAATTTTACTCCCATTTTACAATTCACCATTCCCTTTACCGCAACAAACATCTCATTCGATATTTCTGGATATAAATATATCTTTCAAAAAAATATTGACTTTCAAAAAAAAACATGCAACAATACTGTCAGAATACTTGAATAAAAATTCATTGACGAGAACGAGTACGTTATAGGACTGTCCCCCAGAGAGTTGGCGATTTGCTGAAAGCCAACGTTCAGTGCATAGCCGAAAATCATCTCCGAGAAGTAGAACCGAATGTTACAGTAAGTTCTTACCGGCTGTCCCCCGTTACAAGGAACACGTATCATGTTGTACGTTGTAAAGCCGTATACATATAGACTCATTTCTACATGTATAAATTAGGGTGGTATCGCGGGTAAATATAACTCGTCCCTTTCTTTAGGGACGAGTTTTTTGTGTTCTTACAAATGAATTTAAAAAAGGAGGAAAAACAATGAACACTGTATCAAAAAAACATATTTTTTCCACGGGTCTTATGCTATTTTCTTTATTTTTTGGGGCAGGTAATTTAATTTTCCCTCCCATGCTTGGACAAAATGCAGGTGAAAACTTTTGGCCAGCGATGATTGGATTTTTACTAACAGGAGTCGGTTTACCACTATTAACCGTTATTGCAATTTCTTTATCAGGAAATGGTATGCAACAACTCGCAAGTCATGTTCACCCATTATTCGGAATTTTCTTTACTGTAGTTGTATACATCGCAATTGGTCCTTCTATGGGAATTCCACGCGTTGCAAATGTCGCTTATGAAATGGGTGTGAGTTCTTTCTTGCCAGAAACAATTCGCTCTAGTAACCTAGCACTATTTTTATACACGGTCATCTTCTTCGCTATCGTATTTTGGCTTAGTTTAAATCCATCTAAACTCGTCGCTCGCATCGGAAATATATTAACACCTATTTTATTACTCTCTATTTTCTTATTATTTGTTAAAAGTGTATTTACACCACTCGGGCAATCAGGACAAGCAATGCAAGAGTATCAAACTTCTCCAATCTTCAAAGGTTTTATGGAAGGATACTTAACGATGGATACCATTTCTGCACTTGCATTTGGAATTATCGTTGTAAATGCCATTCGCTCTAACGGTGTGAAGGATCGTAAATCCATTGCCATTGCAACAGCAAAAGCAGGACTTATTGCCGCTACCGGTCTCGTACTTGTATATGGTGCACTTGGCTGGCTCGGTGCAACTAGCGTCTCTCTCGGATATGCAAAAAATGGCGGACAATTACTTACTGTTATCGTACAACAATTATTCGGTCCATACGGTTTACTTCTATTATCTCTAATCGTTACACTCGCCTGCTTAACAACATGTGTTGGACTTGTATCTGCATGTAGTCAATATTTCTCAACATTATTGACTACATTTTCATACAAAATGTTCGCTAGCATCATTTGTACATTAGGATTATTAGTTGCCAACTTAGGTTTAACAAAAATTATTGCCATCTCTGTTCCAATTCTACTTGTTGTATATCCAGTTGCAATTGTACTCGTCCTACTATCGTTACTTCATAAATATTTCGGTGGATATCGCTTTGTTTATGTAGGTGCTTTAATTGGAGCAGCAATCGTAAGTGTATTTGATGGATTAAAACAAGGTGGTATTTCAGTTTCATTTATCACACCATATTTTGAATTTATCCCTTTATATAAGGAAGGAATAGGCTGGTTAATACCAGCCTTAGCCGGAGCTCTCATCGGCCTTACAATCGCTAAACTAAGCGGTGCGAAAAAAGTGCCCTTACTAACCGAACCTCGTGAAGTAAAAGCATCCTAAAAAAACTCCCGCAAGGGAGTTTTTTTACATTTGATAAGCAGTATGATTAAAACTACTTATTTTATACGCTTTCGTATAATAGTCGATATTTGTATCCACTGTTTCTACTTTGACAACATCATAGCAATCTTCTTGCTTTACTAAAAATAAATAGTACTCTTCTGTCGCCTCAACAATTGCAATTTTATCTGTTTCAACATTATATTGTTCACAAAGCGCTTGTAATGCGTTCACATAATCCCCTAATTTTTTAGACTTATCCATACCAAATATAGTTTGAACTAACATATACATTCTCCCCTTTGTATGTACTGTTAATAACTTAATGATAACGCTTACATTTATTGACGTCAATAAAAAGATTTAGCACAAACTAATAATCAGTGGGGATAGCCCCCCACTGATTAAAGTTTCACTTTACCCCGCATTAACAGGCAGTAAAACTCCCACCTCAAAATTCAGCGACTGCGAAGATGTTAGGCGGAAGATAACTGCCCGTAAAAGCCCGATTGCTGAAGGCTAATAATCAGCAGGGATAACCCCTCCCACTGATTAAAGTTTCACTTTATCATTTCGTCAATTGATGTCTAAACGCATAAATAACCGCCTGCGTACGATCACTTACATTTAATTTATTTAATATATTACTCACATGTGTCTTTACTGTTTTGAGGGCAATAAACAGTTCATCTGCAATCTCTTGATTACTTTTCCCCTCTGCAATTAATAACAAAATTTCTGACTCTCTTTCTGTTAAGTCCTCATGCAAAGGTTGTTCTTTCTTCTGACGCATACGTGACATCATTTTACCAGTAACTTTTGGTTCTAATACCGTTTCTCCATCATAAGTAGCTCGTACAGCATCTGCTATATCACTCGCTCTTGAAGTTTTTAATAAATAACTTGTCGCTCCCGCCTCAATAACAGGATACAATTTCTCATCATCTAAAAAGCTCGTTACAACTACAATTTTTGCTTCTGGCCATTCCTGAATAATTGCACGTGTTGCTTCAACCCCATCCATTTCATCCATGACAAGGTCCATCAAAATAATATCCGGTCTTAATTGCAAAGCTAACTCTGCACCTTTTCTTCCATTTTCAGCTTCTCCAACTACTTCAATATCTGGCTGCGTTGATAAATATGCTGATACACCCATCCGAACCATTTCATGATCATCCACTAGTAATACTTTTATCATGATTCTCCCCCTTTCTCAATCATAATCGGTACTTTCACTTCTATTTGCGTACCTTTAGCCGGAAAACTAAGCACTTTTAATGTCCCACCAATTTCATGAACACGCTCTTGCATGGATCTTAGACCATATGAACCAGCTTTATTAACTCCAACTTCAAATCCAACGCCATCATCAATAATTTTTAGAATTGCATATTGATCAATTTTTCGAAGACGCACTTCCGTTTTCTTTGCCTTCGCATGCCGTAAAGTATTAGACAGCGCCTCTTGTACAATGCGGAATAAATGATCTTCTACACCTTTTTTCAATTCTATTGGCTCAATTAACCATTCAATTTTCATATGTTGCTTTCTAGACAGTTCTGTTAATAACTCTTCTATACCCTCTGTTAGTTTCTTACCTTCTAACTGCACCGGGCGTAAATGAAGAAGCAATGCTCTCATTTCTGACTGTGCATTTACAACCATATTTTCAACGAGCTGCAACTGTTTTTTCGTCATTTCTGGAATTTCAGCTACTTGTTCATTAATAGCCGACATCATCATCGACATTGCAAAAAGCTGCTGACTTACAGAATCATGCAGCTCCCTCGCTAACCGATGCCTTTCCTGGGAAATCGCTTCTTGTCTCATCTCTTCATTCCAATGAGCTCGTTCATTCGTTACTTTTTGAAAGAGTCCAGCTTGCTCCTCTAATCGACGAGCCAGAACGATTACTTTTCGTTCCACTTCATGAAATTCATCATCTGCAGTAAACGAAACATCGCTCGGAAAATTCCCTCGCTCTACTTCAAATAGAAAAGTATTTAATCCTTGTATACGCTGCTCTATATAATAACCGATTGCATATCCTACAATTCCCCCGATAAGTAAACTTGTAGTCATAATAAACAAGCCAATTGGAACAGAAGCGATGGATTCCTTCCATAATAAATCATACACTTGTTGCTCACTTTTCCATACATATACAATTGTACAAATAAGTGCGATACTAACAGAGGACAACATAGAATAACGAATATACATCCACGAAATATTTTTTTGTTTTTTCATTATACTTTCCTCACTTCCGTATCGCCTACGACAAGCGAAGAAATAATTTTAATACGACGAGGAGCCTCTTTATACTGCTCTGTTCTAAATGTAACATTGCGGTTAAATCCTGTTTCTTCATGACCTGGCAGAAGCACACGTCCGACAATAACAGAATGATTTAAAGACAGTTCAATATCATATGGCACATATAAACGAATATTACCAACGACACCGCGAATAACAATTACCGTCTCCCCTTCTGGGATCATAGCAGTTGTTAAATCTATTTCCACATCACAAGCACCATATTGAACATTAATATCCTCAAGTTCATAAATATGATCCATCATTCGTATATTCCCTACAAACATATTTTTTAAATACGGTTCTGTACGATATATTTGCTTCTCTTCGTCTATAATCCCTTTTTCTTTAATTTCAACCTTCATTGCTTTTTGCTGATGTCCTTGTTGAATCAGTTGATAACCAATTAAAGCTAAACAAGCAAATACGACAAGAACAAATGCTGCTGATGAAAATAAGAAGAATAAAAATACGATACCACCAACAAATAAAAAGACATTTCCCCTTACATAACGATTCTTCTTACGATAATGCCTTCCAAACATAAGCATAATAAATGCAAAAATGAGACCACCTGGTTCAAAATGTCCAAGTATCATATCAAGAAAAAGACCGAATCCAAATATGATGAGGAGCATCCCCATTAATTGTGTTTTTGAAAATTGTTTCTTCATTTCAGCTCCCCCCTTCTTGTTACATATACATAGAAGAAAAGGCATTGCTTTCCAACACCTTTTCTCCTATCACTATATCATAAGCCTGTTTTATAATATACTACTATTATTTTGTTAACTCTTTCGTTAACGATACATCATTCTTTTCTTTCATTTCGCGCTCCAGCTTTGCAATTTTCATATCAAATGTATCACGCTCATGCTCCTCATTCATACGAGTTTCTAAGTCACGAATATGATCTTCAATTTCTTCAAAGCGTAAGAACGGATTGTTTTCATCCATTTTATGCATCGCTGTATTCATACGACGATTTGCATGTGCCATATTTTCACGTGCCATTAGTTCCATGCGCTTTGCGTGCATTTCTTTTAATTTGTTTTTCATTTCAGAGAGACGACGCTCTAACTCATCGATTTGCTCTACAACACCTGCATACATTTCTTCTAATCGAGTTACTTGCCCTTCATAATAAGCTACTTCTTCTAATGCACGTTCGTGTAACTGTAATTCGCCTGCTTCTTGAGCGATGATAGCCTGTTTTGATCTTTTATTAACGAAATAACGTGCTTGCTCAAGCTCACGAGCGAAATTAGATTTTAATGTTTTATGACGCTGAATTAACTTCTCAATTTTTGTTGTTTCACGCTCACTATCGCGTAAATATTGGTTTAACATAGCAATTGGATTTTTTCTTTCTTTCTCATCTAACACATTATGAAAATCTGCTAAAATTGCATCGCGTACACGTCCGAATAAAGATTGTTTCATTATAATCTTCCTCTCTTCTACTTTATAAATTTGATTTTTATTAATTTTTTATTAGTTTTTCATTAACTTGTTCCACTCATCTTCAAAGTTGCTATATGGTTTAGAACTTTCTGATGCAGAATCAACAACTACATTTTTTTCTTTTTTCCACTCACGGTATCCGTAGTATAAAACTACTACTGCTGCGATACCGATTAGTGCTGGGGAATGAGAAAGGGCGATGGACAAGCCGATCAAACCAACAATACCCCAAGCTAACTTTCCAAAAAATGATTGTGCTCGCACAAATGATTTATAGCTCCAGTACACAACTCCTGCTCCAATTGCGAATCCTATAATACCAGCAAGACTGCCAAGAGCAATTAAAGCTAAAATACCAGCCGCGATAAACGCTAGAAATTGTTTCATCTTGTGCTTGCCTCCCTTCGATTTGATACTCTTATCTTAACTATTTTTTCTTTTTTCCATAACGAGCTTAAGAACCGTTTTCGACTCAGACTTAAGACTGAGTTGCATTCAGCCTTTTGTAAAAACATGCGGTAGCATCGCATCATTCACTCTTTTAGCGCACATAAAAAGCCGTACAGAGAACATTCTCTGTACGGCTTTCGTTTCAATTCATAAATTTCATTTTTCATTATGCTGTTTTGTGATACTCTTTCTTTCCCGCTACTTTAGAAAACCTCGGGAAACCAATTAATATAGAAATGATTCCACATACTCCAACTAAGATCGGATAAAACGCATATGGTAGCAATTCAATCGGAGATAACGCCGCAAACCCTGCTGCTGTTAACATTTGTGCGCCGTACGGTATTAATCCTTGCACACAACATGAGAAAAGATCTAATACACTCGCTGATTTACGTGGATCAATTTCATACTGATTTGCAATGTTTTTCGCAAGTGGACCTGTAAAGATAATAGAAATCGTATTATTCGCTGTACACATATTCGTCATACCTACTAAACCAGCAATACCAAACTCTGCTCCTTTTTTAGAACGAATATTACGTGTTAAAAGATTCATTAAATATTGAATGCCACCATTATATTGAATCAGTTCGACCATACCGCCAATTAAAATAGCAAGTAATACTAACTCCATCATACCGCCCATTCCAGTCGTTACACTTTTAAAGAAACTCTCTAACGTGTAACTGCCATCAAAAAGACCGATAACGCCAGATAGTACAGTTCCACCAGTTAACACAATAAGTACATTCCAGCCAAGCAATGCTGTAATAAGTACTCCTGCATACGGTAAAATCTTTATCCAGTCAAAGCTATGCGCTTTAACTTGCGTATCGCTTCCTAAAGTAAGTATTACTAACAGTACAATTGTAATAATAGCCGCTGGTAATACAATTAAAAAGTTCGTTTTAAACTTATCTTTCATTTCTGTTCCTTGTGAGCGTACAGCTGCAATTGTTGTATCTGAAATAAATGATAAATTATCACCAAACATTGCTCCACCAACAACAGTAGCCATCGTAAGTGCAATGGAGATATCAGTTTGCCCACTAATCCCTACAGCAATTGGTGCTAATGCAGCTATTGTTCCCATTGAAGTTCCCATCGCTAATGAAATAAATGCCCCGATAACAAAAATTCCAGCTACGATAAACCCTTGCGGTAAAATGGATAACGCTAAGTTAACTGTAGAATCAACGCCGCCCATCCCTTTTGCTGTTTCAGAAAACGCTCCTGCCAGTACAAAAATCAGAACCATAATCATAATATCTGGGTTCCCTGCACCTTTAGCAAATCGTTCTACTTTTACATTAAAACTTTCTTTACGATTCATTGCTAAAGCGACTCCTACAGCAATTGAAATTGCTACAAGTATCGGCAATTTATAGAAATCACCTGTAATAATTCCAGAACCAATAAATAGCGCCAAAAATATCCCAAGTGGTAATAAAGCCAAACCATTTCCTCTCGTTTCTTTCAAAGTACCATCTCTCCCTAGTTTCAACCTTTTTCTAATAAATAACAAAAGACCTCTTCCAATGAGAAGAGGTCTTATACATGTATAAGAAACGCTCTTCTCATCTTTCAAGCACATGCTTGCTGGATTTGGCACAGCACTCTGAAATCGAGTCCGCTGCCGAGGCATCGTAGGGCCAGTCCCTCCGCCTCTCTTTATAAGAAGGTTTCATATTTATTTTTTAATAATAATTTCTTCCCTAACTTTACTCGCTTACAAAACAAAAGTCAATTATTTTTTGTATAGATTTTTTTGGTAATTATGCAAAAAATTGAATACAACAATCATTTTAACTTTTTGATCTCTTCTTCCAATATTGAAATCCAATAAAATTCACTATTTTTTATTGCATCTATTATCCATTTCGTGGTGTACCAAGCTAACTCATACTCTTCTTTTGTAACATTGCCACTTTTATAAGCATCCTCTAGCTCATCTTCATCTAGTACATACACCTTACCGTTCGGTAATAATACTACATCTAAATATAAATCATCAAAATACGGTAATCCATGGTCGTCAATTTTATATTCTTTTGCCACATCGATGTAATATTGCACTAATTTTTTCTGATCATCTAACATAGCTGTAATCGCAAAGTTTTTCCCTTTTATGAAATATTGAATCCACGTATATTGATTCCCTGCAATACAAAGTTCTTTACCATCATATTCTTTACAACTAGGCTCTCTAACTTTTTTTATTTCCAGTATTCCTAGCATTCCTTCTTCTACTCGCTTAACCGTATAATCCTTCTCTATTAGTCGCTTCCACGAAGAACCGTCACCATATTTGCGTTTCATTACGTCCACTCCCCTTCTATATAGAAAAGCCCCCACATATTATGTGAGAGCTTGTTCAAATTATAATTAAGCTGCTTGCTTATTAGAAATTTCTTTCAAATAAGCTTGTCCTTTTTCAGCATCATACTGACCTTCCCACTTAGACATAACTACAGCTGCTAAAGAGTTACCTACAACGTTAACTGCTGTACGAGCCATATCTAAAATACGGTCAATACCAGCGATGAAGGCTAAACCTTCAGCTGGAATACCTACTGTACCAAGTGTCGCTAATAATACAACGAATGATACGCCCGGTACACCCGCAATACCTTTTGATGTA
The DNA here is from genome assembly GCF_008923725.1 of Bacillus sp. CH140a_4T. Taxonomy (GTDB): domain Bacteria; phylum Bacillota; class Bacilli; order Bacillales; family Bacillaceae_G; genus Bacillus_A. The sequence goes on along the minus strand of NZ_WBPF01000016.1, from coordinate 640,185 downwards.
ACCATTAATACAAGTAATAATGTAACTTGTTGAGAAATAGATAAATCAATACCGTACATTTGCGCTAAGAAAATAGCTGCAATTGCTTGATATAAAGTTGATCCATCTAAGTTAAATGAATAACCTGTCGGAATAACGAAAGATGTAATTGCTTTCGGACAACCAAACTTCTCCATTTTCTCCATAATTTTCGGTAAAACTGTTTCTGAACTTGCTGTAGAGTAAGCTAAGATCAGTTCGTCTTTTAAAATCTTGAAGAATTGGAAAATGTTAATTCCAAATATTTTCGCTGTAAGTCCTAAGACAACTACAACGAAGAAGATCATTGCTCCATAGACGACAATTAGTAATTTCCCTAATGGAATTAATGACGCAAGACCAAATGTAGAAACTGTAACACCGATTAGTGCAAATACACCAAATGGTGCAAATTTCATAACCTGGTTCGTTACGTAAAACATTGCATCAGCTACACCTTGGAAAAATTGAAGAACTGGTCTTCCTCTTTCACCAATTGCTGCGACACCTAAACCAAATAATACAGAGAAGAAGATAATAGCAAGCATATCTCCGTCAGCTAATGACTTCATAATGTTCGTTGGAACAATATTTACAAATGTATCTGCAAATGAATGACTTTGTACCTGCTCTGTCGTATGTGTATATTTCGAAATATCTGTCTTTGTTAACTGCTCCATATTTACGCCTTTTCCTGGTTGGAAAATATTAGCAATCAATAGACCAACAATAATTGCAAGTGTTGTAATAATTTCAAAATAAATAATTGTTTTTCCGCCTAGTCGGCCTAGTTTTTTAACATCGCCAACACCAGCAACCCCAACAACAATACTTGCTACAACAATTGGTACAACGATCATTTTAATTAATCGGATGAAAATATCACCAATTGGTTGTAAGTACTTCACTACAGCTGGATTATCAAAGAAAATCGCACCAACTGCAATACCTAACGCAAGACCAATTAATATTTGCCATGCAAGTCCTATTCTTTTCATATTTGTTGTAACCCCCTCTTCGATGTGTCACTCTACCTCTCATTCTATATCTATAAAACTTGAAATTAAGAGTATTACATATTGTTCGACAATTCACTACATTTTGTCCCTGTTAAAAATCATAAATCAAAATTTAAAATCTGACAACAAAATAAGTTTGCCCGAACGCAAATAATTTTCTTGACAAAAACAAAACCCATGTCAGAAAACCTCACATGAGAACGATTCCTTATCAGTGTTTTATTGGATTCCTCTCTACTATTTTACTATATAAAATAAATATATTTTTTCCTTTATTTTACAATAAAATCCAAAAAATACATCCTTGTTGAACGAATAAAAAAGCGCATCCAACATGACAATTATCATTAAAAAATGATAAATTCCGACAAAACTTAGCAATTTTATAAATTTTTCTTTACATTATGGTTACAACGATAGACACTCTTCTTCTTATGATATATAACATTCATAGGGAAAGGAGCCAGACAACCATGAAAAAGAAATTTGCAGCGTTTAGTGTTTTAGCAGCAGGAACGATTTTTGTTTCTCCACTACTTTCACCTGTATACGCTGAAACGAATCAAGATAAATTATCTAATATTCAATCTGAATTAGAAGGAAAACAAAATGACTTACAAAATAAATCAGCTGAGAAAGAACAAATAGAAAAGGAAATTCAAGAATTACAAAAGAAAATTGATGACTTAACTACTTCTATTAATAAAAACGAAGCTGAATTAAACGATACAAAAAAAGAAATTAGCAAAACACAACAAGTAATTACCGAGAAAAAGAAACATATAGAACAATTACAAACAAACATAGATACACGTCAGGAAGTTATTAAGCAACGTTTACAATCTATGCAAGAAAAACCTCGTACAAATATTATTACAGAGGTAATAACAACTTCTACAAATATCGCTGATCTTGTTGATAATATGTATTCTGTAAGTTTAATTTTAAACAACGATACAGATATTGTAAAAAAACAAACAACTGATCAAAATGCTGTGGCGAAAGAAAAAGAAGCTGTTGAGAAAAAAGAGCAACAACTGAAAGAATCCGAGCAAAAATTAGAACAAAAACAGCAAGAATTACAAAATAACCAACAACAGCAGCAAACCTTTATTAGCGATCTACATACGAAAGTAGCAAAAGTAGATTCAGAGATTGAAGGATTAGAAGAATCCAAAGGTATTTTAGAAAACCAGCGTCAAGCTGTTCAAAAAGCAATTGAAGAAGAAAAGCGTGCCGAAGAGGCTCGTAAAGCTGAGGAAGCTCGCAAGGCAGAAGAAGCTCGTAAACAAGCTACTACATCTGCTCAAACAGCTCAAGCAGCTCCAACACCACACGATACAAATATTGGCGGATTTATTAAGCCAGCAGCTGGATCAAAAACTTCTGGGTTTGGCGTGCGCTCTATAGATAACCATAAAGGAATCGATATCGCAGCCTCAGGAACTGTTCCAATTATTGCCGCTGCTGATGGCGTAGTTATTCGCTCAGAATTATCATCTAGTTACGGAAATGTTGTGTACTTATCTCACCGTATAAACGGAAAAACATATACGACAGTATATGCTCATATGAGTAGCCGTTCTGTATCAAATGGACAAACTGTAAAACAAGGCACTCAACTTGGATTTATGGGGAACACTGGCCAATCATACGGACAACATTTACACTTCGAACTTCACCTTGGAGAATGGAATGTCGGCAAGACAAATGCAGTTGATCCATCTCCTTATATCGGATTATAGAAAAAACTCGGTGCATACCGAGTTTTTTTATTTCCACTTCACAAACTATAGGCATTCCACATAGACTACTACTAAATGCCTATAGTTTACGAAGTGAATCATATGAATACACAATTACAACAAAAAATAGAAGAAGCTAGAGAAACTTACATTGGCCGGTTATTTACATTTGGCGGCTCAGCATTATTTTTAATCGGATCATTCATTGCAGTCGTCACAACCTATAAAGCGTATAATCGTTTATTAAATACACCTACAACATAATAAAAAGACGGAGAAATCTCCGTCTTTTTATTATGCAAACATTTTAAATACGCCTATCGCATTTAAAAATACAATAATTACAGTTACTGGAATAACATAACGAAGCAAGAAGAACCAAATATTAAATAATGTTTTCCCTTTCGTTTCCGTAACTTCTAATTCTTTCATTAACATCTCTTTACTCATTTTATTTGGTACGAATAGCGAAATGGCTAGTACTCCGAGCGGCAGCAATACATTACTTACCGAAAAATCGACGAAATCAAAGAATGTCTTACCAAATATTTTCACATCACTCATAATTCCAAACGATAATGCTGACGGGATTCCAACTGCAAAAATAAGAATACCAATTAATAATGATGCTGACGGACGCTTTTTCTCATTATCTTTCGCAACAGATGCTACTACAATTTCAAGCATGGAAATAGCAGATGTTAACGTTGCAAAGAAGAATAAAACTAAAAACATAATGAAGAAAAATTGTCCAAATGGTATTTTTGCAAATACTGCCGGAAGGACGATAAATAGTAGTCCTGGTCCTTCAGTCGGCTTAACGCCTAATGCGAAAATCGCCGGGAAAATTGCTAATCCTGCAAGCACTGTAATAAAAACAGTTAAACTTACAATAGATGTTGCTGATTTAGCTAAATGTTCTTCTTTCTTCAAATATGAACTATACGTGACCATTACTGAGGCACCTACTGTTAGCGAGAAGAACGATTGTCCCATCGCGTATAAAATCGTATCTGCTGTCAGCTTTGAAAAATCTGGTTTTAAGAAGAACTCTACCCCAGCAAATGCACCATCCAGTGTTAACGCACGAACAATGATCGCAATAAATAAAATAAATAATAGCGGCATCATATACTTACTTGCTTTTTCTATCCCTTTCTCTACACCTTTACTTACAACAAAAATAGTGCAAAGCATAAAGATAAATTGTGCTCCAATCGCGCTTACTGGATTTGAAATCGTTTCACCAAACAACTTTCCATAATCAACAACACCATTCCAGAAACTTCCTGTAACACTATAGTATAAATACAGTAATATCCATCCACCTACAACACTATAAAAAGAGAGTACACTAAAACAAGTTACAACTCCCATACGACCAATCCAAGGATATACTTTACTATTTGGTACTAGTACTTTATAAGCTGTAACCGCCTCTTTTTGAGTGCTACGTCCAATAACAAACTCCGCTAATAGTAAAGGCATACCTATAAATAAAGTTAATAGTAAAAATACAAGGAAGAATGCGCCTCCCCCACCATTACCTGCAACATATGGAAATTTCCATATGGCACCAAGACCTACTGCGGCTCCGGCTGCTGCGAGTACAAAGCCTATTTTCGACGTCCATTGCTGTGTTTCTTTCATCATAAATTCTCCTTTTCTGAATATTTAAACTTTTATTAATTATACACTTTCATTTCATACTCGCACACCTCCTTTAGAAAATAAAAAAGTCCCCTACACGCAAATATGCATGTAGAGGACGATATATGTAATGTAAATACCGTGGTACCACCTCAATTGGATTGATAAATCCCACTTGTTCAAGTACAGGAAAACTCCGATACTCTATCCTTTTAACGGCGGAACCCGGGTTGCCTACTACAATGTTCAACATACCTCTCGCAAGCCCATTCTGTATATTTTATCGTACCGGGCTCCCACCTTACCCCAGCTCTCTGAACGTATCAAATATACATACTCTTCTTGCTCATCGATTTCATTTATTGAAGTTACTTGTGATTATAAATTATATTTTTATAGTTGTAAAGTACAATTTATTCATTATCCTATATGAACTCTTCTCTCTAATTCTTGTAAAAACAATTCTCTTTTTTGTTCATTTTGAACATATATCGACTTTAATACTTCTTGTAACAATATATTTCTCTCTCTTTTCTCTATTTGTAATTCTTTCACTTTTATTCTAACTTCGTATAAAAAATCAAGATACGATTCATACACCTCATCATATTTATTTGCGATATCATCACGGATTTTTTTTGCCAGTTTCGGACTTGCCCCTCCAGTAGAAACAGCCACATTCAGTAATCCTCGATGAATCGCCGCCGGAAAATGAACATTCCCACTTTCCGGATTCGTAATAACATTTACTAATTGATTCTCTGCACTATCTTCAGCAACTTGTTCATTTAATACACCATCACCACTCGCTGCAACAACTAAAAAAGCACCTTGAATATCACTTTTTTCATACTCCCTTTGATACCAACGAATTTGCTTTTCTTCCACTAGTTTCACTAAATTCGCATCCAATTCAGGACTTATCACAATTATATCCGCACCTTGTTTTAGTAAAGGAATAATTTTAAATCCCGCGACTTTCCCTCCACCAATGACAACAACACGTTTCTTCTCAACTCGCACTGTAAGTGGATACATATTGATCCCCCTTCAATAATTTCTTCGTTTTTTGAATTAACATATACTGAAACGCTTCATTCTTTCCTAAATACGGACTTATTTTTATATCACCCAACTCATATCGGCCCACTTCTTTTTCAATATGTTTCATAAGTAAACCTGTAAATAACAAGTAAGGTAGCACAACGATGTTCTTTTCTTTTCGTTCTACAACTTCCTTTAACTTCTCCTCAAATTTCGGCTCAGCAGCCGCTAAATAACAAACCTCTACTTTTTTAATTCTCTCTTCCGTTTGAAATAAAGAAGCGATCCAGTTTATATCTCGTAATAAGTCAGGATCACTGCTCCCTCTTGCAACGAGAAGTAGCGTCACTTCATTCTTATCTTCCTGTTCAATGCCACTTCCGCTATATACCGATTTAACAAGTGTTTCTGATACACCAAACGGGTTACCATAGGTCACTTTAACATTCGAAAATTGATTATTTAACTTCTCCAATGCAAACGGGATATCTTTTTTCACATGACCTGCCGCTAATAAAAAAACTGGAACAACAATAATCTCTGTAGCACCACGCTTCACACATGTACGGAACCCTTCATCAATATTCGGACTCGCTAACTCCAAAAAACAAACTTCTTGAATACTTGCCTCTACACGGTTCATGCATGACGTAATAAATGCAACCGCTTCTTCTTTAGCTGCTTTCAAACGACTTCCATGACATATATATAAGATGGCTTTCATTTTATAACACTCCACTTACTTGATACGTACTTTCTGTCTGTTTCTCAAACCAATGGATTTTTTCTCTAAAACGGACCACTTCTCCAATTACAATCATGCTCGGATTTTGAATTTGTTCTTTTTTGGCAACATCTACAATTGTTCCTAACGTCCCAACAACTGTGCGCTGCATAGACGTCGTTCCTCGCTCAATAATAGCAGCAGGTGTACTTTTATCTTTTCCATGCTTCATCAGTTGCTCACATATGTAGGGTAAATTACTAACCCCCATATATACAGCTAAAGTCTCTACACCTTTCGCTAAATGTTCCCACTTCACTTCTTCTTCAGCATCTTCTTTCCTATGCCCTGTCACAATAGCAAAACTTGCGCTTGCATCACGATGTGTCACTGGAATACCAGCATAAGCAGGAGCAGCTATTCCAGCTGAAATACCAGGAACGATTTCAAATGGTACCCCTTGCTTTGCTAACGCTTCAGCTTCTTCTCCCCCTCTCCCAAATACAAATGGATCGCCGCCCTTAAGCCTCGTTACAACTTTTCCTTTTTTCGCATATTTAATAAGAAACGTGTTAATTGTCTCTTGCTTCATCGTGTGATAATTTGGTAGTTTTCCGCAATAAATTAAATCCGCTTCAGGCTTTGCATAGGAAAGTAACTCTTTATTTACGAGACGGTCGTACAAAATAACATCTGCCTTCTCAATACATTTTAACCCTTTCACAGTAATTAAATCTGGATCACCAGGACCCGCACCAACGATATAAACCTTCCCCATTATCTCTCCTCATTTCTACTATTAAAGTGAAACTTCCATCCTTATATACGAATGGAAGTTTTCATTATTTCGTATTACTTTTTCCTTACTCATGAATAACAAAAGCCGCCCCTTTTCGAATCTTCTTTTTTTCAAATAGGGAAATCTCCTTTACTTCTGGCAACGGTAAAAAATGCTTTTCAAGCTCCATCTCCGCGAGCTTAAATGCCTGTTCTTCACTTTGAGCAACGACAACAATCGGAACAATACTATTTATTAACACAGCTTCAAATCGATATAAATCCATATTGTCCCTCCTAAGACGCTATTAATTCTTCTAGCACGTTATTTAACGCTATTTGTAATGTATCTACACCAATACGACCGACAAAATCATAAAACGTTTCAGCTGGTAATTTATTCTCTTTGAAATAACTTATAAATGAAGCAAGTACATCAGGTAGATCCTCGCCATCTATTTTCCCTTTTAACTTTTGATTATAAGCACCACCATCTAACAACGTTCCACCTACATATATTTCAAATGCTTCAACAATTCCTTTTTCCTTCGTTTTCATTTTCACTCCTTGTAATCCAATATCAGCAATTTGACGTTGACCACATGAATTCGGGCATCCTACCATATGAATACGAACCGGAACATCGAGCGCAATTTGTGTATCTAAGTATTTGGCAATTTTTCGCAATCTTTCTTTCGTTTCTACTAAAGCAAGATTGCAATATTCAATACCAGTACAAGAAACCGCATGACCGATAAACGATTCCGGACTTGCTGATATTGCTTCAAACAATGGCTCATTTAGTAAACCCTTCACATTTTCTGGCGGAACATTCGGAATAATGAAGTTTTGCGAGTTACATGTACGAATCTGCCCATTTCCATACTGCTTAGCAATTTTTGCAATCTCAAACATTTCTTTTGCATGTAGACGTCCTACCGGCACATTAAAACCTACATATTTTAGTCCATCTTGTTTTTGATCTTGAACACCATAAAAGTATCCAGCATTCCAGCCTTTAAGAGCACTTTCACCTTTACTTTGCAATGGTCCTGTATACTCTATTAGTTTCTCTTTAAATTTCTCTGCTCCCCAGTCTGCAACAAGAAATTTCAAACGAGCTAAATGACGTTTTTCACGGTATCCAAAATCACGGAATATCGTAGCAATCGCAATCGCTACCGTCTTCACTTCTTCTGGTAAAACAAATACATCTAATTCATCAGCTAAATATGGACGAGCTGATAATCCACCGCCTACTTTTATATGAAAACCAACTTTTTTCTCACCATCTATTTCTTTCGTAGCAGGTGTAAATGCTACACAGTTAATCTCTGCATTTGCTGAATTATAAATGTTAGAACTAATAGACATTTTAAATTTACGTGGTAAGTTAGAAAACTCTTCATTATGTTGGAAATAGTCATATACCTCTTTTACAATACTAGTTGTATCAAACAGTTCATTTACATCAATGCCAGCAAGTGGATTTCCTGTAATATTACGCGTTATATCACCACACGCTCCAGCTGAAGATAACCCAACTCTCGCTAATCTTTTAAAAATATCTGGAATTTGATGAATTTCTAACCAATGAAACTGAATCGCCTGTCTTGTTGTAATATCTATTACGTCACGCCCATAATCCTCAGCGACAGAGGCAAGCACTTCTGCCTGTGCATTCGTAATAATCCCTGAAGGAATATTTACACGCATCATAAAATATCCAGCTTCTTTCGGTCTTTGTAAATACAACCCTGCCCATTTGAATGCGTCCCACTCTTCTTTCGGAATAGATTCGAAGCCATTCTCCGCATAGTAAGGAATATCATTAAAGATTTCCAATCCATCTTTTTTTAATTTATTTTTCTCAGTTTGATTTAATTTTTCCTTGTTAGCCCATACTTTTTCATAACTCATATTTTACTCCCCCTATATAAAACTACGCTCTTGTAGGTACTTCACGATTTGTTCTGCACATTCTTCAATAGAATACTTGTGTGTTTCTACAATTAATTCCGCTTGTTCTGGTTCCTCATACGGTGAATCAACACCAGTAAATTCTTTAATATCACCTTGTCTTGCTTTTTTATAAAGCCCTTTCGGGTCACGCTTCTCACACTCTTCAATTGGACACTTTACAAACACTTCTATAAACTCATCTACCGCTAATAGATCTCTAACTTGTTTTCGGTCTACTCGAAACGGTGAAATAAACGCTGTAAGAACAACAGTACCTTGATCTACAAATAGCTTCGCCACTTCACCAATCCGTCTTATATTTTCCATACGATCACTTTCAGAAAAACCTAAGTCTTTATTTAAACCGTGGCGTATATTATCTCCATCTAGTACATAGTTTCCAATATTCTTTTCAAATAGTTTACGAGCAACCGCGTTCGCCACCGTAGATTTACCTGAAGCTGATAGACCAGTAAACCAAACTACAAAACTATGATGCCCATTTCTTACTCTTCTCTCATCTTTTGAAACAGATGCTGTATGCCAAGTAATATTCGTATCCATGTCATTCTCTCCCTATTCTGTTACTACTTCTTTTTTCAAACCTTTAATTAGCACTTCCACTACTTCTTTACGACTAAATGTACTCGGCGGAACCTCACCGTTTCTTAATAGTTCTCTTACTTTTGTACCTGATAAAATGACATGATCTTCTTTTCCATGCGGGCATGTTTTCGTCGAAGCCATCGCTTCACATTTCGCGCAGTAAAAACTATGTTCAAAAAATAACGGTGTAATCCCTAACTCTTCCACTGTAAAGTTTGTAAAAATTTCTTGTGCTTCATAAGTCCCGTAATAATCTCCTACTCCTGCATGATCGCGCCCTACGATAAAATGGGTGCATCCAAAATTCTTTCTGACTAATGCATGGAATATCGCTTCCCTCGGTCCTGCGTAACGCATCGCTGCAGGAAATACACCTAAAAAGACACGATCTTTCGGATAATAGTTTTGAAGTAATACTTCATAGCTTTCCATCCTTACATCAGCAGGAATATCGTCTGACTTCGTTTCCCCAACGAGTGGATTTAAAAAGAGACCATCTACAATTTCAAGAGCAGATTTTTGAATGTATTCATGGGCACGATGTACCGGATTTCTCGTTTGAAATCCAACCACTGTTTTCCAACCACGTTTTTTAAATTCTTCTCTCGTTTCAATTGGATCTAAATGATAAGAAGGAAACGGATTATTTTCAAAGCGTTTTGTAAGAATAATAGCTCCTCCAACGTAAACGTTCGGTCGTTCATATAATTTTTTCACTCCCGGATGAGCCTCATCCGCCGTTTTATACACAAGTAACGCTTCTTTTTCCTTGTCAGGTACGAAAATATCTTCTATTTGAATGACACCATATACATTTCCAGCATTAACAAGTTTTACTCCCTCTCCAGCTTTCAGACTCTCTGCTACCTCTTCTGTTACTGGTAATGTAATCGGTATACTCCATACGCTCCCGTCTGCTAAGCGAAGCGTTTCTACGACTGAATCATAATCTTTCTTTCCTAAAAAACCAGTAAGCGGGCTATACCCCCCTGTCGCTAATAGCTCTAAATCACTTAACGCAATGTTGTCTAGTTCAATTTCTTTTTCGATTTGTGATACGTCGTAAGTCTCGTCTATACGATTTATTAATTCGTTTCTTGTACTCATTTTCTATTTCCTCTCTTAGCTTTATTTTCAAATTCATCTTATTGGTAATGAAGACCACATTCTGTTTTCACTTTCCCGGCCCACCTACCATCTCTCGAATCGCCACCCTCACCTACAGGTAATGTACACTTCTCACACCCAATACTTGGATACCCAACATCATGCAGCGGGTTATATGGTAAGCTATGTTTGTATACATATCGCCACACTTCTTTCCACGTCCAATGAATGAGTGGACAAACTTTAATAGATTGAAAGCGATGATCTTGATTTATAAACTTTGTATGCTTACGTGTTTCTGATTGTTCCCTCCTTAAGCCCGATATCCACGCTTTTTCCGCTGCTAATGATTTCTCTAACGGTAAAATTTTTCTAATTTTACAACAAAGATTTGGATTACTTTCCCATAATTTCTCACCATGCAACTTCGCTTGTTCATCAAGCGTAAGTTCCGGCTGTTTTTCTATAATATTTAATGAAGGAAATCGTTTCCGCACTTTTTGAATTAATTCATACGTTTCTTGAAAATGAACATTCGTATCTAAAAATACAACTTTAGCAGATGGATTTACTTGGTTTATAAGATGCAGCAATACCATCCCTTCCACCCCGAAGCTACATGCGTATACAATTTCACTTTTATATTCTTTATAAGCCCAACTTAATACAGATAGCGCGCCTTTCGTTTCATCTTCTTCTGAAAATGAAACATTATTTTCTTCCCACGTTTCATACGTCAACATGTTCTTTCCCCCTGTAAAAGCAAAAAGACGGTTTTAACCTAATAACATAGGTTAAAACCGCCTCTAGTTTTTCTAGTCAGCGCTTTTTACTTTAAACGTACTTTTTCACTTTTCTCTAATTGAATGACTTTCCCGTCTTGCACAACAATTGTAATTGAACCATATTTCATATCAGCAAGCATCGCTTGAATTTTCTCAGATACTTCCTCAAAATGTTCCCGTACGCTCACGCGAACAGCCCCCCTTTTTATTCATAAAAAAAATCTTTCCCATTTCGAAAAGACTGTTCGGTAATATATTTTACCTTATCTTTCAAAATGGATTCCATTTTGCTGGATTTAGCACCTTGCTTTCTATAAGCAGGTTGCCGAGCTTCGTCGGGCCAGTTCCCTCCGCTTCTCTTGATAAGCTTTGTATTTGTATTTTATCACAATTCTGATTTTTTTCAATCCTAGTTTTCCGATATATTTTAATTATTTTATTTTATAAAAAAGGAATTGCCCATCCGAACAACTCCTTTTCTCTATTTAAACAAGTTCTTTAATACGTATGCGATCGTTCCCAATAATATTTTCATATGTTTCGCGTTCCACTACAATTTGCGATGTTCCACCTTTCGCAAAGACGACAGCTGGTCTCCGAATTCGATTATAATTATTCGCCATCGAATAGCCATATGCTCCTGTACAAGAAATTGCTAGTAAATCGGAAGAAGCGACTTTCGGTAAGTGAATATCCCAAATCAGCATATCTCCACTCTCACAACATTTCCCAGCAATCGAAACGAGTTCCTCATTCGCATCATTCCCTCTATTCGCTAACATTGCTTCATAACGAGCGTTATATAAAGCAGGTCTTAAATTATCCGTCATTCCACCATCTACTGAAACATATTTTCTTATGCCAGGAATATCTTTCACCGATCCGACTGTATAAAGTGTCGTTCCAGCATCACCTACAATACTACGGCCTGGTTCAACCCAAATTTCTGGCAATGGATAGTTACATACTGTAAATTGTTCTCTCACTGCACTCGTTACAGCTCGCACATATGTCTCAAGTGTTAATGGCGTATCCGAATCTGTGTAGCGTATTCCGAAGCCTCCGCCTACGTTTAACACTTTTACTACATAGTTTGTTTGCTCTCTCACTTCTTCTAAAAATTGGCGAAGAACTTCAATTGCTCGAACAAAACCAGCTGTTTCAAATATTTGTGATCCAATATGGGAATGAATACCTAACACGTTATAATTTGATTTTTGTAAAGCAAGCTCAATTGCCTGCATCGCTTGACCATTTGAAACACCAAATCCAAATTTTGAATCCTCTTGGCCTGTTGTAATATATTCATGTGTGTGCGCCTCTACTCCAGGCGTTACACGAATTAATATGTTCACAAATTTCCCATGTTGCACTGCTAAATCATGCAAAATTTCTAATTCTAAAAAATTATCGACTACAAAACAACCAATATTCGCCTGAAGAGCCATCACGATCTCTTCTTCTGTTTTATTATTGCCGTGAAAATGAATGCGCGATGCCGGAAACCCTGCTTGAAGCGCAGTATATAATTCCCCTCCAGAAACAACATCTAACGACATATTTTCTTCACGAGCTACTCGGCACATCTCCATGCACAAGAACGCCTTGCTTGCATATGCTACTTGATAAGAGAAACCACTTTCTTTAAAAGCACGATGAAACGCGCGGCACTTTCCTCGAATTGACTCTTCATCGTATACATAAAGTGGTGTTCCGTATTGTTTTGCTAGCTGCGTCGTATCGCACCCTCCAATTTCTAAGTGTCCTTGCCCATTGATTCGGCTTGTGCCGTGTAAATACATTTGAATTCCTCCCTTATTTCCTCTAAAACTCATAACCCCAATCTTCTATTCATTGCAGCACGCTTTTAGATAGACAAAAAACGCGCGGAACAATGTTCACACGCGTTTCTTATTAGGAAAAATATATATTGAAAAAATAAACGAGTTGTTATCTCCTCAAAATAAGAAACCGCATCAACATCTCCAAATAGCTCTCCATAAAATAAATCTTATGACAGTACTACATTTATTCAATGCAGTCCCAATATATGAATAAGATGGTTATTCTTATATTTCGGCAATAGTCCCTTTCAACCTATGATCACAGATTCCATTAAATCTCCCATAGCTTACTCTTTCCTATTGCGGCCTCTACCTTTGAGAGTAGATGAGGTAAGTCTATTTAATTTTCAAACATCTAATTGTTGCTATTAACAATACCAAAGGACCATTTTATTTGTCAAACAATTTTTTATATTGTTTTTTTGCAGTTTAATTTCGTGTCATTTGGTAAGCGCTTTACTATTATCTTTGTTACTTCCCATTCGCCCTCTTCGTTATTAAAAGTAATCGTTACCTTCTCAAATGGTGGAACAATTTTCCCACCAATCTGTTCATACTTCGTCACTTCAATAACCGCTTGAAATAAATATGTACCGCTATACACTTTTTTTAAACTGATGATTTTAGGACATTGATAAGGTTTCAAATTCCCATATTGTTTTTCAATTGCTTTATTTATTTTCGGAAATAAAACAGAATAAAGGGCATCTTCCATAAGAGGTGCATCATATTGAGCTACCGACACACTCGGTGAAGCAAAAAGTATAACACTACTGCATACTATAAAATATAATAATTTTCGCATTATAACCTCCGTATTGTTACACGATTCTTTCTACGCACGACAATAATCATACATAGGAACTCCGTTTTATTGTCTCCTACCGCCCTTTTTCTACTCAATTATTATAAAAAAGCCCACAACTCTCTTTTATTTTCGTATAATGATACTCATAGTATAATAAACATAATAATAAAGGACTGTTCGTATATATATAATGAGGCGCTAATCAAATCGGCTCACAAGAACTGTCATGCTTTTTAGGAGAGGAGTATATTATGCTACAACGTCTGTTTCCAAAACTGCGATTTGCACTCGTTGCAGTCGTTTTATTATGGATAAAAACATATATTGTGTACAAGCTAGCATTTGATATTAAAATTGATAATTTCTTTGAAGAATTTATGCTTTTTATTAATCCACTAGCTGCGTTACTTTTATTTTTCGGTTTTGCTTTATTTGCGTCTAAAAACCGAAACCGCATTATAGTTGGAATTAGTTTTATACTATCATTCATTTTATTTGGAAATGCAATGTTTTATGGGTTTTATAACGATTTCGTTACATTCCCAGTATTATTTCAAACAAATAATATGGCTGATTTAGGGACAAGTATAAAAGAACTCTTTACGTATAAAACATTACTTTTATTTGCAGACGCAATTATTTTAATGTTTCTTTCACGTAAATTCCCATCATTTTGTGATAACTCACCACTTTCCCGCACAGAAAAGCGAACTTTCTTTGGCGGTGTAACAGCATTATTAGCCTTGCAAATTGTCGTTTCCGTTATTTATAAGCCACAAATGTTCTCACGCTCATTTGATCGTCAAACAGTCGTGAAAAATTTAGGTTTATACACATACCATCTATTTGATATTACACTTCAATCTAAATCTTCAGCTGAACGTGTATTTGCAAGTGGTGACGGGTTCTCTGAAATTAAAAACTATACAGACTCAAAAGATAAGCAAGTTGATAAAAACTTATTTGGAGCTGCAAAAGGTAAAAATGTCATTTTAATTTCCATGGAATCTACACAAAGTTTTGTTATTAATAAAAAAATAAATGGAAAAGAAATCACTCCATTTTTAAACGAATTTATTAAAGATAGTTTTTATTTCGATAACTTCTATCATCAAACAGGACAAGGCAAAACTTCTGATGCAGAATTTATCGTTGAAAATTCACTTTATCCGTTAGACCGCGGTTCTGTATTCTTTACTCACGCAACAAATGAATATACTGCTACACCAGAACAGTTAAAGAAATACGGATATTCTTCTGCTGTCTTCCATTCAAACGATAAAACATTTTGGAATCGTGATGTAATGTATCCTGCACTTGGATATGATCGTTACTTTAATTTAAATGATTACGTAGGCACAGAACAAATGTCTGTCGGTTGGGGGTTAAAAGATAAAGAGTTCTTTGAACAATCTATTCCAAAGCTAAAATCTTTACCACAGCCGTTCTATACAAAATTCATTACTTTAACAAACCATTTTCCGTTTCTTCTAAATCCAGAAGACCAATATGTTGATGAGTTCAATTCAGAAAGTGGTGTTGTAAACCGTTACTTCCCAACCGTTCGTTACACAGATGAAGCTCTTAAACGATTTATTAAACAATTAAAAGAAGAAGGACTATATGATAATTCCGTTATTGTCATTTACGGAGATCATTACGGTATTTCTGAAAACCATAACGCAGCAATGGCTCAGTTCCTTGGGAAAGACGCTATTACACCGTTTGATTCTATGCAATTACAACGCGTCCCTCTCATTATTCATGTACCTGGTCAAGAAGGAAAAGTCATTTCTAAAGTATCTGGTCAAATTGATATTAAACCAACGCTACTTCATTTACTTGGCATTAAAACAAATCAATCCGTTGAATTTGGAACTGACTTATTCATTGAAGAAGAAGACCCACTTATGGTAATGCGTGATGGTAGCTTCGTTTCAGAAGATTATGTGTATACAAAAAACATGTGCTATAAACGAAATACAGGTGAAGAAGCGGACATTTCATTATGCCAGCCGAATATTGAAAAAGCGAAAAATGAATTGAAACTCTCCGACAAACTCATTTATGGAGATTTATTACGTTTCGACCCTAACAATCGGTATAAAACTGGAACGATGACAACGAAATTTGAATAATACACGAAGCAACTTTATAAAAGTTGCTTCTTTTTTCACTTATTTTTCAAATCATTCTTCTATGAAATCTTTCACAAATTGGGAATTTTTTTCGTATGAGGAAGAAATTTATGGTATGATAAAATAAGTAAACTTTCATACACTAATTAAGAATTTATTACAGAAAGCAAGGGATCAGATTTTGTATAGAGCAGCTATTCCAAACTTATTTACGCTCGGAAATTTATATAGTGGATTCTTGTCAATCGGCTATGCATCTTTAGGATATTATAAATCAGCTGCTATTTTAGTACTTATCGGGATGATGTTAGATAGTCTTGATGGGCGTGTTGCTCGTTTATTACGCGTTGATTCACAAATGGGAAAAGAGCTTGATTCACTTGCAGATGTCGTAACATTTGGTGCAGCACCTGCTGTTCTTATGTATTACACATCTTTCTCCAATTACGGAATCATCGGACTATACATAGCGGGACTATTCCCTCTTTTCGGAGCATATCGTTTAGCACGATTTAATGTAACACCATCTTCTACTTCAATGAAATATTTCACTGGGGTACCGATTACAGCAGCGGGAGGGCTTGTTGCTTTCTTAACATTATTTTCACATACCATTCCAAAAATCGTTCTTATTACAGTCTTTGTAACGTTCGCATTTTTAATGGTGAGCCGCATTCGTATCCCAAGTTTAAAAGATGTACCACTTCCACGATATAGCATCATTATTACACTATTTTTAGTTGGAAGCATTATCACAATGTACCAAACAGGGATCGGTAATTTTTCTGTTTTCTTATTCATTGCTATTCCACTATACATTTTGTATATGCTATCTCAATTTCTTAGACAAAGACCATCTAAAAGAGCAAATAAAGAAAAATAAGAAAAACCTTCCGATTCCGGAAGGTTTCTTTTTATGCCATAAAAGCCCGATTGATGTAGGCTAATAATGAGAGGGGGATGCCCGCTCTCATTAAAGCTTCACTTTATTTTGTAATCAATACCTTTTGATTTACAAGTGTTACTGGCTCTTCACCGTTTAATACAGCTAAAATATTTTTCACTGCCATTTCAGCCATCGCATCACGCGTTTCGAATGTTGCATTTCCTACGTGAGGAGCAAGTACTACATTCTTTAATCCTTTTAGCTCTTCTGTAATTTTCGGTTCAAATTCAAACACGTCAAGAGCTGCCCCTTCAATTTCATTCGTTTTTAATGCATGAGCAAGTGCAAATTCATGCATAATTGGTCCACGAGAAGCATTTATAATATACGCTGTTTTCTTCATCATTTTGAACTGTTCTTCATCAATCATATGATGCAATTTCGGATTATAAGCACAATTAATTGTAATAAAGTCTGCTGTTTGTAATAATTCTTCTAATGTTACATATTTTACTTCCAGTTCACTTTCAGCTTCAAGCTTTCGATTTGGTCCTGTATATAAAACATTCATTCCAAATGCTTTCGCGCGCTTTGCAACTGCCTTTCCGATTTCTCCAAGGCCAATAATTCCAATTGTTTTACCGTGTACTTCGCGTCCTAAGAAAAATAACGGTGCCCATCCATTAAATCCAGTTGTACGACATAACGTATCACCTTCAGGAATTCTACGTGCAGCTGCTAAAAGAAGTGCAAATGTTAATTCAGCTGTCGCTTCCGTTGATACTTTCGGTGTATTCGTTACCGAAATCCCTTTTTCTCCAGCATACGTGTAATCAATATTATCGTAACCAGCACCATAGTTTGCAACAATCTTTAAATTAGGTGCCGCATCAATCACTTCTTTTGTCACCTTTGTAGAAAGTAGACTTAACAATGCATCTTTATCTTTAACACGCTCTGTTAATTCATCTAAAGAAATTAACGCCTCTTTATCGTACATTTCTACATCATGATCCTTTAATAATTCTAATCCGATTGCTGGAATTTTTCCTGCTACTAATATTTTTGCCACTACTAACACCTCTTCTACAGAAAATAAGATAGCTCTTATCTTTCATTGTAAGAAATCCACATATAAAAACCAAGGAATTTGATTATAGTTTTCAAAATCGACACTTTTCCATGAAAAAAAGAGGAGATGCAAGTCTCCTCTCTTCTTATGCTTTCTCTTGTGATTCTTTTCCAAGCTTCACATCGATCGTTCCTTCTGCAACTGTATCACTAATTTGTTCCTCGATAACGGATTGAGAAGTAGCATTCGTTTCAGAAGTATACGCTTGTTGCTGTGCACCTTGTACATTTTGTTTATTTTGTTGTTTCGCCATTTCTTACCCTCCTTTTTATTCTTTCTTATTTTGAACAAAAAGGAAGGTTTTCATCAAAAAAATCGTGATTATTTTGAAATTGTTACTTCTTCTTCCAGTAATCTCATCGTTCTGACTCGTTTCGTAAATGTAGCTAAATGAGTAATATCATGATTACGCAATGTCTTTATATTCTCTTCCACATATTTTCCTAAATCATTCGGATAATGAGCATCTGAGGAAAGGGTAATTGGGACGCCACGCTTAGCTAATACTTGTAAATATAGCGGACTCGGACACATTTCACGTACAGGATAACGAAAGTACAATCCCGCATTTATTTCCGTTGCCGTATTTGTTTCTACTAATGCACGCGCAATTTCCTTATAATACGAAAGTTGTTCATTCTCATCTAACCGATAATTAAATACTTTTATGTTATCAAGATGAGCTATAATATCAAATAATTCAGAGCGAACTGCACACTCAACCGTTTTGAAAAACGTTTCATATAAAGCATATAAGTCATGTTCCTCAAAATCTTCTTTCGTATCTGGATTATCAAATCCCCAGCCATTCAAAAAATGAACGGAACCAATTACATAATCAAAGTCTCCTAATGCGAGTAAAGATTGTAATTCTTGTTCACCACCAATAAAATAATCCGCTTCAATTCCAAGTTTAAGCGTAACACCTCTTTTACTCCACCGTTCTTTCGCCTCTTCAATTGCCTTTGTAAAATCATGTAGTGACGCTACCCTTACTTGGTCTAACCACTCCTTCTGTAAACGCCCCAGCCTCGAATCACTAATATCGACATATCTTTCATAGTATTCTTTTGCTTCATAAAAACGGTATAAATGATCGACAATACCAACTTCTTTTATACCTTTTCGCAAAGCTTCTTCTAAATATAAATCAATCCATTTCGTTGTAAATGGCCCTTCTTTCACACGTCTTTGCAGGCGTTCTTGTGTTTTCACAAGCCATTCCATAGAATATTTTTCTTCTTTAAGCGGTTCATAATGTTGTAATGCTTCATTTATTTTAGCTAGCCACCCTATTGAATATGGCCCTTCTTCTAAATGAATGTGATAATCCACCTTCATCTATATTCCCCCCTTATAATGTATCTATGTCTCTTCTGTCCCCTACTCTCGAAAGCTTCCCATTTCTTTCTGTCACTTCCTCCATAACATCTTCTAATGATATATTTTTTTCAGCTAATAAAACGAAGCAGTGATACAATACATCCACCATTTCTTTCACTAATTCTTCTTTATCATTATTTTTAGATGCGATAATTACTTCCGAACATTCCTCACCAATTTTTTTTAAAATTTTATCTTCTCCTTTTGAAAACAAGTAATTTGTATATGATTCAGGAAGTGGATTTCCCTTTCGTTCTTCAATTGTCTCAAACAGTAGTGTAAAGGCGTTTTCCATATGTATCCCCCTATATAATTTTATAATGAAAACACGTTTTCTCTCCCGTATGGCAAGCAGGTCCTACTTGCTTTACGACAACAACAATTGAATCTTGATCACAATCTAAATAAAGAGATTGCACATATTGGACATTTCCTGATGTTTTTCCTTTATTCCATAACGACCTTCTTGAACGAGAATAAAACCATGTTCTTTTCGTTTCTAGCGTTTTTTCATATGCTTCTTCATTCATATAAGCTAGCATTAAAATTTCTTTTGTACCTTCTTCAATTACGACTGCTGGTAGTAGTCCTTTTGAAAAGTTAGGTTTCATAACCGCACCTCAATGTTTGCGTTTCTTAATTTTCTCTTTACGTCCTGCACTGTCGCCTCACCATAATGAAAGATGGATGCTGCTAACGCTGCATCAACTGTTGTTTTTTGAAAAACTTCTATAATGTGATCAGCATGACCACAGCCACCTGACGCAATGACTGGTACGGAAACACTTTTTGAAATTTCTTCTGTTAAGCGAAGATCATATCCGTTTTTCGTTCCATCTGCATCCATACTCGTTAACAAAATTTCGCCTGCTCCTAGCTCGGTAACGCGCTTTGCCCACCCGATTGCATCCATTCCCGTATCAACTCTTCCGCCGTTCACATATACATTCCACTTACCTTCTGCTATTTGTCTAGCATCAATTGCTACTACAATACATTGTGAGCCAAAGTGTTCTGCCCCTTCTTCGATTAATCTTGGGTTTCGCATTGCTGCTGAGTTAATTGAAACTTTATCTGCCCCAGCTCTTAGTAAATTGTACATATCTTTAACACTTGAAATCCCCCCGCCAACTGTAAGAGGAATAAATACTTTTGATGCTGTTTTTTCTACAACATCTATAATCGTTTTTCGTCCTTCATGCGTTGCCGTAATATCTAAAAATACTATTTCATCTGCTCCCGCCTCATTATATAAAGCGGCTATTTCAACAGGATCACCGACATCTTGTAATCCTATAAAATTTACACCCTTTACGACTCGCCCTTCTTTCACATCTAGACATGGAATAATGCGTTTTGCTAACATAACTTCGTTACCTCTAACACTTCTTCTAAATCAATCTTTTTCTCGTAAAGAGCCTTACCAATTATGACGCCATATATATTCATATCATTTAATTTTTTCACATCTTGAATAGAGGCCACTCCTCCAGAAGCAATAAGACGCATAGCAACGTTTTTTTGTAGTAACTCCAATTGCTCTATATTCGGCCCTGCAAGTGTCCCGTCTTTCGAAATGTCTGTAAACACAATCGTTTGAACGCCTACATTCTCCATTTGCTTCGCTAAATCAATGTAAGAAATTTCAGACACATCAAGCCAGCCTCTCGTTGCTACGAAACCATTTTTCGCATCAATACCAACAATGATTTTTTCTTTATATAGAAGAACAGCCTCTTCTAAAAATGCCTTATCATAAAGAGCAGCTGTTCCTAAAATCACTTTATCTACACCTACTGACAATAGTTTCTCTACCGCTAGAAGCGATCGAATTCCTCCTCCAACTTGTACAGAAATACGTACTGCCTTGCAAATTTTTTCAATGATCGGCAAGTTTAACGAATCACCTGCAACTGCACCATCTAAATCAACGATGTGTAATCTTTTTGCTCCAAACTTTTCAAATATAATCGCTTGTGCAACCGGATCTTCATTCATTACTGTTTCTTTACTAAACTCCCCTTGATAAAGTCTAACGCAGCGTCCCCCTTTTAAATCGATAGCTGGGAAGATTTCCATGCTTCTACCACTCCTTTGAAATTTTTCAAAATTTGCATTCCTATATCACCACTTTTTTCAGGATGAAACTGTGCGCCATATATACTTCCTTTTGCTACAAAACCAGGTACGTTCACTCCATATTCACTTATTCCATACACAATTTCATTTGGACAATCTGCGTAATAAGAGTGGACATAGTATACGAAAGAACCATCTTCTACTCCATTCCAAAGTGCTATTTCTCCCTCTTTCTTTAACTCATTCCATCCCATATGTGGAATTTTATAAGGAACCTTTAACTTTCGAATAACACCTGGCAATAAACCTAATCCGTTACAGTCTTGCAGTTCCTCACTTTTTTCAAATAAAAGCTGCATTCCTAAGCAAATGCCTAGAAGCGGTTTTCCTGAACGTCCGACTTCTTTTAATACACGCACTAAATCTTTTTCTTCCAATACATCCATCGCTTTCGGAAATGCTCCTACTCCTGGTAAAATCACTCCATCACTTCTAAAAATCTCTTCTTTATCACTCGTTACGATGTACTCTGCTCCAATATATTTTAATGCTTGTTCTACACTACGAATATTTCCCATTCCATAATCTATAATAGCAATCAATTACAACATCCCTTTCGTTGAATTTACACCAGTAATGTTGGCATTTCTTTCGACCGCTTCTCTAAGCGCTCTACCAAACGCTTTAAATAACGCTTCAATTTTGTGATGTGTATTGCTTCCGTATAAAATGCGAGCATGTAATGTAATATTGGCAGCATGCGCAACTGCTCTAAAAAACTCTTCCGTTAGTTCTGTATCAAAATCCCCTAGCTTCGGATTCGTTAATTCTCCTTGAAATACAATATACGAGCGCCCGCTTATATCAATTGCGACAAAACCTAAAGACTCATCCATCGGTACATATGCGGAGCCGTAACGGTTAATTCCCTCTTTACTTTGCAATGCTTCTTTCAAACAATTTCCGAGTACAATTCCAACATCTTCAACTGTATGATGTGCATCAACGAATACATCGCCTTCCGCCTCCACTTGCAAACCGAATCTTCCATGCCTTGCAAATAAAGTTAGCATATGATCAAAAAATCCAACTCCCGTTTGTACAGAAACGCTCTTGCCTTCATCAAGCTGCAAACTTAATTTTATTTTTGTTTCTGTCGTCTCACGTATTTGACTGGACTCACGCATTATTCTTCCTCCTCAAATCGTATTTGAATTGCTCTCGCATGCGCATGTAACCCTTCTTTATTGGCAAGTTCTACAATATGATGTTGTACATCTCTTAACGCTTCCTCCGTATAAGACAGAAAGCTTGATTTTTTCACGAAATCATCGACTGATAACGGCGAGAAAAACCTTGCCGTTCCACTTGTGGGTAACACGTGATTCGGTCCTGCTAAATAATCACCGAGCGGTTCTGGTGCATATGGTCCAAGAAAGATAGA
Source organism: Bacillus sp. CH140a_4T (assembly GCF_008923725.1). Classification (GTDB taxonomy): domain Bacteria; phylum Bacillota; class Bacilli; order Bacillales; family Bacillaceae_G; genus Bacillus_A. The sequence continues at coordinate 617,034 of NZ_WBPF01000016.1, read as the reverse complement.
TCCTGCATGCTTCACATAAGCTAGAGCATTCATCGGTTCTTTTATATGTAACTCTAAATGTTCTGGAGCGATTTCATTCGATAATTGGAGTGCCTCATCTAAAGAGGGAACGATACAAATAGCTCCATTTCTATTTATCGATTCACGTGCAATTTCGCTTCTTGGTAATGTTTCTAACTGTCTTTCTATCTCTTTTTCTACTTCTTTTGCTAACTCTATATTCGTTGTAATACAAATTGCCGTTGCTCTCTCGTCATGTTCTGCTTGTGATAATAAATCAGCAGCGATATATTTTGCATTACCGGTTTCATCAGCAATAACTACAATTTCTGACGGTCCAGCGATCATATCGATATTTACTATTCCGTATACTTCTCGTTTCGCTAGAGCGACATACAAATTTCCAGGTCCAACTATTTTATCCACTTTCGGAATCGATTCCGTCCCGTATGCTAAAGCAGCAATTGCTTGCGCACCACCTATCGTATAAATTTCATCTACCCCTGCAAGACTTGCAGCAACTAAAATATGTGGATCAATTCCTCCTTCTCTCGGCGGTGTTACCATTACAATCTTTTCCACACCAGCGAGTTTTGCTGGCAATACATTCATTAATACTGATGAAGGATACGAAGCAGTTCCGCCTGGCACATATACCCCTACATTTTCTAACGGTCGAATGATTTGTCCTCTAATAATGCCTTTACTCGCACAATCGAATATAGATTGCCTTTTTTGCTTTTCGTGATGCGAAATAATGTTTTTCTTCGCCTCTTGTAACGCTTCTAAAAATGAATTCTCTACAACTATACCCGCTTGTTTTATTTCTTCTTCACTTACACGAAACTCTTTCATCTTTACACCATCAAACTTGTTTGTATAAAAGGATAGGGCCTCATCCCTATTTTCCCTTACATTTCGAACGATTTCATTTACACTCCTTTGAACAGTTTCTTCTATTACAATAGCGTTTTCTCGTAGCAATTTTATTTTCGATAACGCCTTTTGAAAATCTTCAGAAACGATCTCCATTACAAGTCCCCCTATTTTCCTGACAAAATTTCTTGCTCCATCATATTTATAATACCGAATATTTCGTCTTTTTTAGTTTTTAATGCAGCCTTATTTACAATCATTCGAGCGGATATAGAACACATTTCTTCAAATACAACGAGCCCATTTTCTTGTAATGTTTTTCCTGTTTCAACAATATCAACAATCGCATCTGCCAATCCAAGAATAGGAGCAATTTCTACAGAACCTTCTATTTTTATAATTTCTACATCCTCTCCTTTATCATGAAAATAGTTAGAAGTAATATGTGGATATTTCGTCGCAATACGTTTCTTCCCGTAGCTCTTCGCGTTATAAGTAGGAATAGAAGCAACACAAAACTTACACACGCCTACTCCTAAATCCAACATTTCATAAATATCTTTTTCGTTTTCCATTAAAACATCTTTTCCAACGACCCCAATATCAGCTACTCCATGTTCTACATAAGTAGCAACATCTACTGCTTTCACTAAAATAAATGAAACATCTGTATTTTTACTTTGAAAGACAAGCTTTCGTCCCTTATTTTTGAGCTCTGAACAATCAATTCCAATCTGTTCAAAGAGCGGAATCACATGCTTCTCTAATCTTCCTTTCGTTAACGCAATTTGAATGTTACGCATGAAGTTTCTCCTTCTTTCTGGACTACCCATTTCTCTTTCCACACATATTCCACTAATGATTCATTCTTTGCCTCAACGACCGTTACGATTTGATTTTTTCTTGCAAATTGAAAAGTGTCGGTTACATTAGAGAATAAGGATAGCTCTACTTTTTTCCCGTCCTTTTGAAGTAAATTTCGTAACCTTTCCGCTTCTGCTAATCTATTTAACTCATAATGAACGATAATATCTATTCTCTTTCGTTCATATGGTTCTTGCTGCTCTTGCAGTGCCTTCACAATTTGATTGACTTGTACCGCGAGTCCAACAGCCGGCAGCATCTCTCCAAAATTTCCAATTAACTCATCATATCTTCCGCCACTAACAATTTCTTCTCCAATTTCATATATATATCCCTTGAAAATAACTCCCGTATAGTAATCTAAATGTTGGATCATACCTAAATCAATTGATATGTAAGATCCATAGCCTAGTTTTTCAATTGCTTCATATATCTCTTTCACTCTTGCAATAGCCATTTTCATTTCATTACTTGAGGCGAGTTTTTCTGCTTCCTCAATCACTTCTAAATTCCCAAATAGCCTTGGTAATTTCTCAAGTAATCTTACTGTTTCATCACATCGATCTAATTTCTTTTCTCTAATAAAATTTGATAGAGCAGCATAATTTTTACTTTCAATGTATGTCCTAAGTACTCTCTCTTCTTCCTCATGAATGGAGAGCTTTTTGACAATACATTTATATAACTGCACTTGCCCAATCTCTATTGTAAAAGATTGCACCTTCACTTTTTGAAGTGATTGAATGACGCTTATTACGCATTCAATTTCAGCTCTTACATTATCAATCCCAATAATTTCAATACCACTTTGTACAATTTCATTATATTTTCCAGTAAGGGACTCATTCGCCCGAAATACATTCCCACCATACGTCAGTTTTAGCGGCGTATCCCACCGCTGCGTTCCCATTACTCTCGCTAAAGGAATTGTCATATCTGGACGCAAGACGATAATCCGTCCCTTTTCATCAAAAAATTTATACATCTTTTCTTCATCTATCGGTCTATTTTGAAAGGCAAAAACATCATAAAATTCAATTGTAGGTGTCCTTATTTCCTCATAACCTCGCTCTAAAAAAGTACGTCTTAATTTTTGCTCCACTTCTTCAATTAACGTACATTCTTCGAATAAATAGTCTCTCGCTCCATTTGGATTTGCCCGTTTCCATTTTGTCATCTAAATTCTCACACCTTTCCCTTTCTAATGTATGCCTATTTCATTCACCTAAACCGAAAATAAAAAGAGCCTTGTAGACAAAATACCTACAAGGCTCTTTAGTAGAGTGTAGGTACAACGGGAATAACCCTTGTGCCTACACGTTTTCACGCTAGGTGCAAGGGCTTTATGTATGATGATGTATTTGTGTAAGCATTTTAATAGATTGTATTGTTTTCATAATACTTACTCCCTTTCTCCTCTGATTTTTACATAGTATATAATACTTAATTCTGAATGTAAATACATTTTGAAGATTCCGTTATTTCTTAATATAAAGCTACTTTCCTTTCATATTCTACAATTTCTTGTTCATATTGCATCGTAATACTAATTTCATCTAGACCATTTAATAATTTCTCTTTCCACATTTTCTCGATTGTAAAATGAAACCTGTGTGTACTCGTTGTAATGACTTCATTCTCTAAATCTACTTCTATTTGTTCTCTCGCATCCGTTTTGGCAAGTTGTTCTCCCATTTCTTTATCCATTACAATTGGTAACATACCATTTTTCATACAATTCATATAAAAAATATCTGCAAACCCGCCAGCGATAATAACGCGAAAACCATAATCAGCAAGCGCCCAAGGAGCATGTTCTCTTGAAGAACCGCAACCAAAATTATCACCTGTAATTAATATACTTGCTCCTTTTCTATCTTGTGCATTAAGCGGAAAATTAGGGCTTTCATGGCGGTTATTATCATACCGCCACTCATCAAATAAATATTTTCCAAATCCCGTCCTTTCAATTCTCTTTAAATATTGCTTCGGAATAATTTGATCTGTATCAATATTATCATTCATCAGTACTGCGGCAGTACCTTTATGAATACGAAATGGCTCCATCATAACTCTCCTTTCTAGTATCAACAAAATGACCATATAACGCAGCTGCTGCTGCCATTGCTGGGCTAACTAAATGTGTTCGTGCCCCTTTTCCTTGTCTTCCTTCAAAATTTCGATTTGAAGTGGAGGCACAATGTTCTCCTTCAGGTACTTGATCTGGATTCATTCCAAGACACATGGAACATCCAGGTTCTCTCCATTCAAATCCAGCTTCTTCAAATATGCGATGTAGTCCTTTTTGCATCGCTGCTTCTCTTACTCTTTTCGATCCCGGCACAACGAGTGCTCGCACACCTTCTTTTACCTTTCTCCCTTTCACAACAGATGCAGCAATTTCTAAATCAGAAAGCCTGGAATTTGTACAAGATCCAATAAAAACATGCTGAACTGGAATGTCATACGTACTTTGTCCAGGGCTTAATCCCATATAAGAAAATGCTCTTTCATCATTTGCATCATGCTTTTCCGGCAACTTTTCATCAATACGAACACCCATACTTGGGTTTGTCCCCCACGTAACGTACGGTGCTAAATCCGTCACATCTATCAAAATATGTAAATCATACATTGCATCTGCATCTGTATAAAGTTCAGACCATTTTTTCTCGAAAGTTTCATAGTCTTTCGGTGCATATTTACGCCCCTTTACATAAGCAAATGTTTTTTCATCTGGTGCTATAATACCAGCCTTCGCTCCCCCTTCAATTGCCATATTACAAAGCGTCATTCTCTCTTCCATCTCCATAGACCCAATCGTCTCTCCGTAAAATTCCATTACGTATCCAGTTCCAACTGCTACACCGTACTTTGAAAGGAGATGCAAAATAATATCTTTTGCGTAAACACCTTTCTGTAATTTCCCTTTTAACTCAATACCCATTGCTTTCGGTTTTCTTTGCCATAACGTTTGCGTTGCCAATACATGTTCCACTTCACTTGTACCAATACCAAATGCTAGTGCGCCAAACGCACCATGTGTGGCTGTATGACTATCACCACAAACAATTGTTTTCCCTGGCTGCGTGAGCCCAAGTTCTGGTCCGATAACATGAACGATTCCTTGTTCTTCATCCCCGATATCAGCTAACGGCACCTGAAATTGTTTACAATTTTCCCGAAGTGTATCTAGTTGTTGCTTCGCAATGCGATCGGTAATATTCCAAACATCTTTTGTTGGAATATTGTGATCCATCGTTGCGAATGTTAAATCAGGTCTGCGAACCGTTCGATTTGTAAGCCGCAAGCCTTCAAAGGCTTGCGGTGACGTTACTTCATGAACAAGATGAAGATCGATATATAATAAATCTAATCCATTTTCGTTTGTCGTAACTACGTGTCTTTCCCAAAGTTTATCTAGCAGCCTTTTTCCCATTATCTCCCTCTCCCCACTAACGCTTGCTCTTCCATCTCTTGTATAACTGCCTTCGTAAATGAAGTTGTCGTCTCATCTCCTCCAATATCTGCTGTACATTTTCCTAATTTAAGAACTGCAGATATCGCAGATTCAATTGCATTCCCTTCTCTCGTTAATTCAAATGATTGCCCAAGCATCATTGCAACAGAGCGCATCATTGCAATTGGATTCGCCTTATTTTTCCCGGCAATATCCGGTGCTGATCCGTGAATAGGCTCGTATAATGAAGGTCCCTTTTCCGCGTGACTTGCTGATGGAAGCATTCCTAATGATCCAGCTAATACGGAAGCTTCGTCGCTCAAAATATCCCCAAATAAATTTTCCGTTACAATTACATCAAACCTTCCTGGATTCCGAATTAACTCCATAGCAGCGGCATCTACTAAAATATGTTCTAGTTCAACGTCTGGATAACGAAGTGCTACTTCTTCCGTAACAGTTCTCCATAGTTTACTAGACTCTAAAACATTCGCCTTATCAATAGATGTTACTTTTTTCTTCCGCTTACTCGCTAGTTGAAAGGCATAAGAAACAATCCGTTCAATTTCATGACGATGATACGTAAGTGTATCTGTTGCTACTTCGTCCGTTCGTTCTTTCGGATAAGAAAAATAAATTCCACCTGTTAATTCACGAACGACAACGAAATCAATTTCATCAGCGTTTTTTAATGGCGATAAATGTGCCGTTGCGCTTTCTACCGTTACAGGGCGAACATTTGCAAATACACCAAGTCCTTTTCTTAGAGCTAATAATCCTTTCTCCGGTCTTTCTTTCGCAGCATCCCACCTTGGTCCACCAACCGCTCCCAGTAAAACCGCATCACTTGCTAAACAAGCGGCAAGCGTTCGTTGTGGTAATGGTTGCCCATTTAAATCGATAGCACTCCCGCCAAAGTACTCATCTTGCAAGTAAAAATGATGTCCATATAACCTTTCTACCATATGCAATACTTCCTTCGCACTTTCCATAATTTCTGGGCCAACACCATCACCAGCTAAACAAACGATACGTTTTTCCAATTTCAACACTCCTTTAACTGAATTTTCAGAACTTTAATTTGATAGGTAAGGAAGCTTCTCCCTCACCCATCAAAAACTTATTTCACAAGCGCTATAAGAGATTTTAATTTTCCTGCTGCATGGACATATGCTCTTGCCGACGCTTCCAATACGTCTTGCGCAACACCAAAACCTGATACTTGATGCGTTCCTTCTTTTAATTCAACATGAACATGAGCCAGTGCGTCTTGACCTTGTGTAATAGATTGTATGCGGTAATCCGCCAATTCACATTCTAATCCTAAAATTCTTTGGATTGCATTATAGATCGCCTCAATACTACCAGAACCAGTAGCTGCATCTTCGTATACATTTCCTTCCTCGTCTTTTAGTACAACTGTCGCGCATTGTGTACTATTTGATACGAAATGTACTTGCAGTTGCGTAATGTTATATTGCTGAGCCGCAAATGCTGCTTCCCCAAGCATAAGTGCACGTAAATCTTCCTCCGTAATCTCCTTCTTACGATCAGCTAATTTTTTAAACGCTTCAAACACCGCATCTCGTTCTTCCTTTGTAAATTCATAGCCAAGCTCTTTCATTTTTTCTGTAAACGCGTGACGGCCAGAATGTTTTCCAAGTACAAATAGGTTTTGAGATTCGCCTACTAGCTCTGGTTCAATAATTTCATATGTTGTCACTTCTTTTAGAACACCGTCTTGATGAATTCCTGATTCATGAGCGAACGCATTCGCTCCAACGATCGCTTTATTTTTCGGTACAACCATCCCTGTTAATCTGCTTACTAATGTACTTGTCGCTTTAATTTCTTTTAGCGTCATAGAAGATTCTGCTTTATAGAAATCTTTTCTAATATGAAGAGCAACTGCGACCTCTTCTAGCGCCGCATTCCCTGCTCTTTCTCCAATTCCATTCATTGTTCCTTCTACTTGCAACGCTCCGCCTTCAACCGCAGCTAATGAATTTGCCACTGCCATCCCAAGATCATCGTGACAATGACAAGAGAAAATTGCTTTTTCATATGAAGGAACGGATTCTTGTAAGTATTTAAAAAGAGAATAATATTCTTCTGGATTCGTATATCCAACTGTATCTGGAATATTAATTACATTCGCTCCTGCACGAATCGCAACTTCTACTGCTTCAGCTAAAAAATCTCTTGCTGTTCTTGTCGCATCTTCTGCAGAAAATTGTACTGTCGGAAATAATGATTTCCCGAGTGTAACCGAGCGGTGAATACTATCTAATACATCTTCTTTTGACATACAAAGTTTATATTTCATATGAATATCACTTGTAGCTAAGAATACGTGTAGACGAGGAGATACGGCACCTTTCACCGCTTCATATGCTCTTCGAATATCACTTTCTTTCGCTCTAGCTAAACTCATAACTGTAGCATTTTGAATCGTATTTGCGATGCGTTTTACCGATTGAAAATCCCCTTCGGAAGCTGCTGCAAAACCAGCTTCCATGACATTAATACCTAGTCTCTCTAATTGCCTTGCAATTTGCAATTTCTCTTGTTCATTTAAATTCACTCCTGGTGATTGTTCGCCATCACGTAGCGTCGTATCCATGAACAAAATCTGCTTCATATTATTTGACCCCTGCCTTTACTCGCGGCTGTACGAAAGGCATCATTTCACGTAATTTACGTCCAACTACTTCGATTTCATGTTCATTCTCTTTCTCATTTGTCGCATGGAAATTTGGTTTTCCTGCTTTATGCTCTGCAATCCAGCCTCTTGCAAATGTACCATCTTGAATTTCTGCTAGCACTGCACCCATCGCTTTCTTCGTATCTTCCGTTACAACGCGTGGTCCTGATACGAAGTCGCCCCACTGCGCTGTATCTGAAACTGAATATCTCATATTTTCAAGTCCGCCTTCATACATAAGGTCAACGATTAGTTTTAGTTCATGTAAACATTCAAAATATGCAAGTTCCGGCTGATATCCGGCATCAACTAACGTTTCAAATCCAGCTTTTACTAGCGCAGTTACTCCGCCGCAAAGCACAGCTTGCTCCCCAAATAAATCTGTTTCCGTTTCTTCTTTAAATGTCGTTTCTAGTACACCAGCTCTCGTAGCTCCAATTCCATCAGCATAAGAAAGTGCCTTTTCAGTCGCAACTCCTGTTGCATCTTGATATACTGCAAATAATGCAGGAACAGCTCCTCCTTCAGCAAACGTACGACGTACGAGATGCCCTGGTCCTTTTGGTGCTACTAGAAATACATCTACATTTGCTGGTGGTTTCACTTGATCAAAGTGAACATTAAATCCGTGTGCAAAAACGAGAGAATTTCCTGCCTGTAAATTCGGCTTAATTTCCGCTTCATATACTTCTGGCTGCAGTTCATCCGGTAGTAAAATCATTACTACATCAGCTTTTCCCGCTGCTTCTGCTACTGTATATACAGAAAATCCATCTTCTTTCGCCTTATCCCAAGACTTCCCTTTTCTTAAACCTACTACTACATCAAATCCGTTATCACGTAAGTTTTGCGCATGCGCATGACCTTGCGATCCGTATCCAATGATTGCTACTTTCTTTTCTTTTAATACATTTACCATTACATCTTTCTCATAATAAACTTTTGCCATTTTCATTTCCCCCTATATTTAAATGATTATTGAATTAACATAACTTGCTTATCTTGTTTTTTCATACTACGCGTAAATGCTGTTACACCTGTTCTAGCAATTTCTTTCAAACCGTACGGACGAAGTAATTCAATTAATGCTTCTACTTTCTCCTGCGTACCAGTTACTTGCACAACTATGGAATCCTTCCCAACATCTATTACAGCGGCTCGAAACGGTTCAATTAAACTATATAATTCTGCTCTTGCTACTGATGTTGCGACTTTAATAAGTGCAAGTTCTCTTGCGATCATCGCTTCTTCTGTAATATCTGATACTTTCAGAACATCAATTTGCTTATGAAGTTGTTTAATTAACTGCTCCACTTGCTGTTCATTTTCAACGTGTACAACAATCGTCATCCGCGATATATCTGATGATTCTGTATGACCTACTGAAATACTTTCAATATTAAAATGTCTTCGTGTCATAACACCTGTAATTCGGTTTAACACACCACTTTGATTTCGAACTGTCGCTGTAACAATTCTCTTCACCTTTTTTCCACTCCCTCCATTTGGTGAACACCTTTCCCTGGTGCAACCATCGGCATTACCTTTTCTGATTGAAGTACACGGCAATCAATTACGACTGGTTCTTGTAATTTAATCGCCTGCTGTATTTGCTTCTTTGCAAGAAGTGGATCATCTATGCGCACTCCTTTTATGCCATATGCATTCGCAAGAGCAACGAAATCTGGTTGACACGATAGTAAAGAGTGCGAATATCTTTTGTTATAAAATTCATCTTGCCATTGTCTTACCATTCCTAAAGCTTCATTATTTAAAATAAATACTTTAACAGGTAAAGAGTGTTCTTTTAACACACTTAATTCTTGCAAGGTCATTTGAAATCCAGCGTCACCGACAATTGCAATAACTAGTTCTTCAGGCTTTGCAATTTGTGCACCAATTGCTGCTGGAAATCCGAATCCCATCGTCCCTAATCCTCCTGAAGTTACCCATTTATCTGGGTTTTTCAGCGGATAATATTGGGCTGCCCACATTTGATGTTGCCCAACATCTGTTGTTACAATCGCTTCTCCTTTCGTAATTTCATATAACATATCAATTGCATATTGAGGCTTAATACTTTCTGAATTTCGTTTATAAGATAGTGGATACTTTTCTTTTCTACTCTTTAATAAAGAGAGCCACTTATGATGATTTTCTTTCCTTCCTTCTGGTTGAAGTAATACTTCTAGCGCTCGCTTAGCACTTGCAACAATAGGAATTTCAGTCGGTACATTTTTTCCGATTTCCGCCGGATCAATATCGATATGCGCAACAGTCGCCTCTTTAGCAAAATAAGCTAAATTTCCAGTAAGGCGATCATCGAATCTTGCACCTATATTAATAAGTAAGTCGCATTCATATAACGCCATATTAGCTGTGTAAGAACCATGCATCCCTCCCATCCCTAGAAAAAGCTCATCATCCGGCGGAAAACCACCAAGACCAAGTAATGTATGCACAACAGGAATTTCATATTTACGAGCAAAACTTGTTAATTCTTTCGAAGCTTTCGCATGCAATACACCTGCTCCAGCTAAAATTAACGGTTTTTTTGAAGTCTCAATTGCTTGTAATAATTTGTTTATTTGGAGTAGATTCGGTTCATAATTAGGGTTGTATCCTGGTAAATCCATTTGTACGTCATTACATCGTTCTCCTTGCTCTACTACCATATCTTTCGGAAGGTCAATAACGACTGGGCCTGGTCTTCCTGTTCTAGCAATATGAAATGCTTCTTTAATAATTCGAGGTAAATCTGAAGCCTTTCGCACTTGATAGTTATGTTTTGTCACCGGCATCGTAAGGCCCATAATATCCGCTTCTTGGAAAGCATCACTTCCAATTAACGTTGTTGCTACTTGCCCTGTAAATACAACAAGTGGTAATGAATCAATCATCGCATCTGCTAGACCCGTAATAACATTTGTAGCACCTGGTCCACTCGTTGCAATGACAACCCCTGGATTACCAGTAATTCTGGCATACCCTTCAGCGGCGTGAATAGCTCCTTGCTCATGCCTTGTTAAAATATGCGGAATTTCACAGTCATAGAGTGCATCATAAAGAGGTAAAACAGCACCACCAGGATAACCAAAAATCACCTCTACTCCTTCCTTTTCTAGCGCTTCTAACAATAGCTGTGCACCAGTTGCCAGTTTCTCTTCCGTTTTTGAAGACATTGTTCTTATAAGCCCCCTTTTTGAAAACTTTTATCAATAAAAAAAATCCTACGTCCACACTCCAGCTATGTGCTGAAGGGACGAAAGATTTCGCGGTACCACCCTTCTTTGCAAGAATACTCTTGCCTCAGTGACCCATAAATGAGTCTAGCTAATAACGGAGCTACCGTCTAAGCCTAGACAAACGCTTCAGCTTAGCACTCAAGGGCGATGTTCGTCGACGTGAACCATCGGTTTTCAGCAACCACCGACTCTCTGTGAGGCTTCACAATCAACTACTCCTCCCTCTCAACGCTTTCTTATGTTATAAAAAGTTGTTATCCAACTTTATTTTCTTCATAAATCTTCTCTCCATCTTCTATAACTAACTTTCGGAATTCTTCTAATAAACGATTCGTATGTGGACCTGTTTGCCCTAAACCAATCGTTCTACCATCTACTGTCGTAACAGCAATTACTTCAGCAGCCGTTCCTGTTAAAAATACTTCATCAGCTACATATACATCATGTCTTGTAAATAACTCTTCTCTAACGTCATATCCAAGTTTTTCACCGATTTCTAAAATAGCGTTTCGTGTAATACCTTCTAACGCTCCAGCAGAACTTGGGGGTGTAATTAATTTATTTCCTTTTACAATAAACACGTTATCTCCTGAGCCTTCAGCTACGTATCCTTGATCATTTAACATAAGTGCTTCTTGTACTCCAGCTAATTTCGCTTCAATACGAACTAAAATATTGTTTAAGTAATTTAATGATTTTACTTGAGGCGACAAAACATCTGGACGGTTTCGGCGCGTTGCAACTGTTACCACCGGAATCCCCTTTTCATAATATTCTTGAGGGAATAAAGATAGTTGTTCTGCAATTACTACTACATTCGGTTTCTTACAAGAATCAGGATCTAATCCAAGATTTCCTGCTCCTCTCGATACAACAAGGCGAATGTATCCATTAGATAATTTATTTTGTCGAATCGTCTCAACAACAATATTCGTTACTTCATCTAAAGAATATGGAATTTCTAACATGATGGATTTTGCTGATTCATATAACCGGACAAGATGCTCTCTCAAACGGAAAACATTACCGCTATATACTCTAATTCCTTCAAATACTCCATCGCCATATAAATAACCATGATCATATACTGAAACTTTTGCCTCGTCTTTTGGAACAAATTCTCCATTTAAGAAAATCCATTGCTCGTTCACTGGAAAGCGCCTCCTATGTTCTATGAATTTTTTATTGTTTCCTAGTTTACTCTCCTTTCTAAATAAATCAAGTGAATTTTTTGAAAATTTATAATTTTTAATCGTACGTACATCTTTGATTATATTGATTTAACAGCATTGTTAACGTTTACAAAAAGTCAAAATTTTTTTTCGCCAATTTTCACTAAAAAAAATATTTGTTTAAAAGAAGGATTTTCATCAATTGATACGAATCTATTGTATTCAATAAACGGACGTCCGTTTTTATAAATTCAGGAATATATAACGACTTTTGCTGAAAAAGGGGGAAAATAATAAAAATAACGCTGTCTAAAAATAACATTCATATTTTTCATCTCGCAATCATAATCCTATTTTTAAAAAACAATTTGTCAAAATGAAGGAGGAAATCAATATGGCGTGTGTACAAATTAAAGGAACGAGACAAGAGGTAGTAGAAATGCTTCAACTATTTGATCTAATGGATACGAAAGGTTTTTGTAAATTCGATAATTATGTAGAAGTAGAACCAAATAATAAAGAACATAATAATTTTATTGCTTCCATCGACATTCATTCAAATACTTCTTCTGCCCAAGATACTTTAAACGATCAATTCGTAAGTCAAATGCTTACTGGTGTATATAACGACTAAATAAAGTGATACTTTAATCAAGCTACCCGTAAATAGCAGGATAAATATATGCTTCCTACCGTCTTTGCGTAAATATATGCGATGTACTAGAGCATACTAGCAACTAGATGGTAGAAGATGCGAATTATGGCTAGAATCGGCGTTGAAAACTCATTAACAGATGTTCAGCAACAAGGACATGAAGTTGTTACCCTTAACTCCGAACAGAATGCACAAGGGTGCGATTGTTGTGTTGTAACTGGGCAAGATTCCAATATGATGGGTATTGCAGATGCATCCATTAAGAGAGCTGTAATTACAACTCATGGTTTAACAACGGATGAAATTTGTGAGCAAGTTGAGAGCCGTACTAAAAAAAGAAAGAGGACCCCTTTTGAAAAGGAGTCCTCTTTTTTATATTCACCTAACGGGAAAGTAACATATATACTGGATGAAAGCCCTACCTCTCTCTCATCATTACGGTTCCACTGACCGCTCCTTGATTCACTAGTATACATATAAAGCTTACAAATACAATTTATAGGGTTTGTTCACAAAAGTTGTTGGTAAGATTACCCGATCTTTTGCAAACTTTTCGTATTATATTCATAAGATCTATTTACTTTACACTAGCTGTAACCGAGACACGAATTAAAATTTTAACACCAATACAATAACTTGTCAACTTTTTTTACAAATTAAAAACAGACAGTAACGGTTTGTCTGTTTTAGAATGGAGCCTTTTCTTTTATTACATATACAACAAAGCCGCTTACTAACATACATAAGCCAACGACTAAGTTTTTGATATTAATCATAAATTCCTCTCCCTTATTCCACACATCATATATATTTAAAGTTCATTTATTCCGATCATCCTAAAGCGCACTTTTTCTAATATATCATAATTCCTAAAAAATGCAAGTTCACTTTTGACGATTATTTACAAATTTATCTACAGTGCTTGGTACAGTATTTAAAGCCTTCTCAATTAAATGCGTACTACTATTGAGGTGCAACACTTGCACACCGTTAGAACCAACTACTAAAAAAGCAACTGGGCTAATAGAAACTCCAGCCCCGCTCCCGCCTCCAAATGGATGACTTTGCTTGTGCTCTTTATGCTGCCCTTGTCCGTTATTATGTTTTTCAGAAATAAAATCACCTTTAAAGTCACTTCCGCCAGCTCCAAAACCGAAAGCCACTTGTGATACTGTTAATACTACATTTCCGTCAGCTGTTGAAACTGGGCTGCCCACAATTGTATTTACATCTACCATCTCTTTTAAATTTGTCATTGCTGTTTTCATTAAACTTTCAATTGGATGTTCCATTATGTATTGCACCCTTTCCTCATTATTCTTTTTTATACTTTCCAAAATAGAGGAAGTCATACTAACTTTTCCTATTTCAAAAAAACAATTTCCACCTTTTAAATGGATATTACTCCCTGTACATACTCGGATAAAAAGGAAAAAGAGATACATACTACTATTGAACCTTGTTATGAAAGGAGTCATGACTTTGACTGAGAAATTTGATGAGTATAAAAAAAGAGATAGAATAGATAGTGATTATAGTGACTATAAAGAAGAGTATGCAGCTGAAGTTGCACCACAGCGCATTGATTATGATTACGATGAGAAGGATCATACAGGTGATGTAAGATCGTCCGCCGCTGGATCAACTGCTGGCTTTATCGCTCTTGCCTTATCTATCTTATCACTCTTTACCTTCCCAACATTGTTTGGTCTTGTTTCTGTATTACTAGGTATTTACGCTTATAATCGCGGAGCTACTGTAACTGGTGGTATCGCTGCGATCGTCGGCGGAATTGCAGCACTCATTGCAATTTTATTCCGAGTAGCGCTTATCGGATTATTGTTCTCCCTTTTTTAAAAAGAAAAAGGTATCTCGCTTATGCGGGATACCTTATCCTGTAAATACATCTTCCGATGGATATTTAATTTTTTGTTTTGCTGGTCGCGCTAAAGAAAAGACAAGTGTTAACGGACCAATTAATCCGCAAAACATAACAAACATAATAATACATTTTCCAAACGCTGATAACTTTGCAGTAATCCCCATCGTTAACCCTACTGTACCGAACGCTGAAATTGTTTCAAATAGTAACTGAATAAAACTGAAGTTTTCTGTAAGCATTAATACAAATACAGCTGCAAAAATGAGTATTTGACTGGCAACAGCAATCGCTAACGCCCTCGTTACTGTCGACATTTTTATTGTGCGCTGAAATAATACGATTTCCTCTTTCTTTCTAAAGAAAGAAAGGACAGATGTAACTAAAATAACAAACGTTGTTAATTTAATCCCTCCACCTGTTGATACACTTCCTGCACCAATAAACATTAAAACCATCGTAAATAATATAGATGATTCTTCCATTCCCCCATAGTCAACTGTATTAAATCCAGCAGTACGAGGAGTAATACCTTGGAAGAAAGAAGCCCATAACTTTTCATTTAAAGGTAAATTCCCTAACGTCTTCACATTATTATATTCCAATACAAAAATCACAATCATCGCTATCACATTTAGCACTATTGTTCCAACAATCATGATTTTGGAATGAAGTGATAATTTTCGAAAACTACGGCTATACCATATATCAATTAATACAGTAAAACCGAGGCCACCTATTACAATTAAAGAACAAATCCCAATATTAATAATAGGATCTCCTACATACCTTGTTAAATTATCCGGCCATAGAGCAAATCCAGCATTATTATAAGAAGCAATAACGTGAAAAATACTATAGTATACACCTTTTCCAAAGCCAAACTCTGGAATAAAGCGAAATGATAAAAAGATGACCCCAATAAGCTCAATACAAATTGAAAATATAAAGACACGTTTTACTAATTTTACGAGACCACCTATATTTGTCTGATTAAATGCCTCTCCAATTAATAAGCGATGGCGTAACCCGATTTTTTTGCCTAATACCCAAACAATTAAAATGGCAATTGTCATAAGACCTAGACCGCCTGTTTGAATTAAAAACATAATTACAATTTCGCCAAACATCGTAAACGTACTTGCAGTATCTACTACTCCCAATCCCGTTACAGTTGCTGCTGACGTTGCCGTAAAGAAAGCATCTATCCAACTAATATGTACTTTCGTTGCAAATGGTAACTTTAATAACAAACCGCCTACCACAATTAAGCAGAAAAAACCTAATGCTAATATTTGTGGTGGATTTAATCGTATAAAACGATTATACAGCCCTTGTCTTTTTGTTACTTCCATTTCACTAACTCCCTTTTCCCCTTATAAATAAAAGCTTATAAGAAACCTTAAACAGCGCGATAAACCTTATATTCTTATAATATAGTTGAGCATAATCCTTTTTTTCCTAGTTTTCAACTTTTATTTATACTCGAACTTCATTTCATTTATGACAAGGCACCTTCTATTACATTTCTTCTTACTCTACAACTCTTGTAATAATCATTTTATATGTATTGTTTCTCAAATTCTCATATCTTTCACTCTATGTTCACATGAGGGTCACATCCACCTTTTATAGTATATGTATCGGAGCTGTTCCTCCCTAATTTATAAGACATTCCCCAGTGTCTTGAACAGCTTTCCATCCCTAATTAAATTGACATAAATTGTCCCCTTCCTTTGACCATCATTTGCGATGGTCTTATTTTTTGTTTACTCTACCATTTATTTAAAACTTCCTCTCTCTTTCACTCTATGTTCACAGCTCCGGTACATCCACCTTTTATAGTATATGTACCGGAGCTGTTCCTCCCTAATTTATAAGACATTCCCCAGTGTCTTGAACAGCTTTCCATCCCTAATTAAATTGACATAAATTGTCCCCTTCCTTTGGCCATCATTTGTGATGGTCTTATTTTTTGTTTACTCTACCATTTATTTAAAACTTCCTCTCTCTTTCACTCTATGTTCACATAGGGGTCACATCCATCTTTTATAGTATATGTATCGAAGTTGTTCCTCCCTAATTTATAAGACATTCCCCAGTGTCTTGAACAACTTCCATCCCTAATTAAATTGACATAAATTGTCCCCTTCCTTTGACCATCTCTTATGTGATGGTCTTATTTTTTGTTTACTCTACCTCTTATTTAAAACTCCCTCTCTCTTTCACTCTATGTTCACACCAAGGTCACATCTATCTTTTATAGTATATGTATCGAAGTTGTTCCTCCCTAATTTATAAGACATTCCCCAGTGTCTTGAACAACTTCCATCCCTAATTAAATTGACATAAATTGTCCCCTTCCCTAGACCATCCTATGCGATGGTCTATTTTGTTTTATAAATAGATTATTTAACTTTTTTTGCTTACTTTAGCAAAAGCAATCTATATTTAAATACAAATTTTTATACAAAATATTCAGAAAATACTGTCAAAACAAGTAGTTTTTCGGTACAATTAATGTAGAAAGCAATTTCACAAAAATAAGGGGGGGTTTTATTGAAACAAACAAAAGCAATCTTAATTGCATTATTTCTCGGTTTAGTTGTCGGACTCACTTTAAATTTAGCTGCACCATCCATTTTTGAACCATTAAATCAATATGTGTTCAATCCACTTGGTCAATTGTTTATTCGCCTCATTAAAATGCTAGTTGTTCCTGTTGTATTCATTTCTATCGTACTTGGAGCTGCTGGGCTTGGGGACCCGAAGCAACTTGGAAGAATTGGCTTAAAATCAATTTCATTCTTTCTTGTAACTACAGCCGTTGCCATCTCTATTGCAGTTACATTTGCACTTATTATACAACCAGGATCTGGTGGTAATTTTAAAACCGAAGGGCTTAAATATGAAGGTGCAAAAACCGAAACATCTTTCGTGGATACATTGCTAAATATCGTACCAGATAACCCAGCAAAAGCGATGGCTGATGGAAACATGTTACAAATTATTGCCTTTGCCGTATTAATCGGACTCGGTATAGCTATTTTAGGAAAACGGGTTCAAGGTATCCATTCATTACTTGAACAGGGCAACGAATTAATGATGTATCTCGTTAATCTCGTTATGAAATTAGCTCCAATCGGAACATTTGGATTGCTCGCTTCATCCGTTGGTAAAATGGGGCTTGCAGGCGTCGCTGCGATGTTCAAGTATATGATTGTCGTTATGCTAGTACTTATTATTCACGGCGTCTTCGTCTATGGCGGATTATTAAAGGTATTAGCAAAAGAAAGTATTGTCCGTTTCTTTAAACATTTCGGACCGGTAATGGCAATTGGATTTAGTACATCTAGCTCTAATGCATCTCTTCCATTTGCAATGAAAACCGCACAAGAAAAACTTGGTGTTCCAAAAGCGATTAGCTCTTTTGTACAACCACTAGGTGCAACGATTAATATGGATGGTACTGCCATTATGCAAGGTGTAGCAACTGTGTTTATCGCTCAAGTATACGGAGTTGATCTTACTATGTCCCAATTAGCTGTCGTCGTATTAACTGCTGTACTAGCTAGTATCGGTACTGCCGGTGTACCAGGTGTTGGACTAGTAATGCTGACGATGGTTTTAAATCAAGTAAATCTACCAGTAGAAGGTATTGCCTTAATTATCGGTATTGACCGCATTCTAGATATGTCACGAACAGCTGTAAACATTTCTGGTGATGCAATTTGCGCAATGATTGTCGCAAAATCAGAAGAAAAATATAATACGGATCAATCTGCAGCATCTTAAATCAAAAAAGGAGTGAATTATTTCACTCCTTTTTTGATTTACTTCCTTTTTTCGAACGATATTCTTTTCCTTTATTATCATTACCAGTCTCAAATTCAGAACTAAACTCTTGCTGAAATTGACCTGATTTCGGTGAGCCTTGATTTCCGCTCCCTTTACTACCATTACGATTTGTCATATTTCTGCCCCCTTTCTTTACTAGTAGTATGTTACATATTTTCTTTTTTATAATCTTTTACATACGAAAGAAGACCTTCCTCATATAAGGAAAGTCTTCACCTTTTTTGCGTAAGCGTTTTCTTACTAATAATGACTTAAATAAGTTTTTTAGAAATAGATATCATTATATTCATTTCTTCTTCTGAAAGCGCGGAGAATCTTTCTTGTAAATATTTCTTTTTCTCCCCTTCCATTTTCGCAACTAAATCTTTTCCTTGTTCTGTAATCTCCAAATATACAACTCTGCGATCTGACGTAGAACGTGAACGAGTTACAAAACCTTTATTAATTAATTTTTCTGTAACAGCTGTAATATGACTATTCGACACATTTAACTCATTGGCTACACGTGATACCATTTCTTTATTCGTACGATTCAATATTCTAAGGACGATGAACTCATTCCACGGTATGTAACCACCAAATATCTTTCCAATATCATTACGCAACGTGCGGAACATAGCAAAAACATTTGTCGATAGTTCTTCCATTAATTGCTCTCGATTTTGAGACAACTTTGACAGCCCCTTTATTTCATTTAGTTAAATAAAAACCTTATTAATAATCTTACATGAAATCTTACTTTTTGTCACCTTATTTCCCCATAATTCGTAGTTTTTTAATAGATATTTCATGATACAATAAAATTGAATTTCCAGAAAAAGGAGTTGGGATAGTGGGGAAGAAGACAAGTTTTCTAATCTTAATCTAAAAGATAAGACTTTGATTATTGGTTTTGTTATTCTGTTTCTCATTATAATTTTTGTATTTATATTCTTTGTATATGTAGGAATCTTTCATATTACAGGTATAGAGTATAGGTCACGCACTGCTTTACTTCTATTTTTTCTATTAATCACTTTCTTAGACGGTATTACATTCTTTATCTTCGGTCTCCTCAAGGCGTTACTATATCCAATGACAAAAAACATGCCAAATTGGCTGGCTATTACTCTTTTTGCAATCATTGAAATTACACTAGATTGGTTCGTCATTCATACTGCCGATGATTGGATAGAGAGCGTACAACTGTCCAATCTTACTGAATTATGTGTCGTACTATTCCTTTTCCTATTAAATCAATTATTAGGTGACAAGAAAGAGTAAGAATACAAGCTTTTCTATATAAAAATTGGTACAATGAAAACAAATCATACTAAAGAGGTGTTACTTATGAACTTACAACAATGGGCTGATAAAGGTATGTCCTTTGATACATATGTGAATGAAATGAAAGTAAATCAATACGAGCTACTGCACATTTACAATAACTTTTTAATTCCAAATGAATTACTTCCTGTATTAGAAGAACGCCAAAATGATCAGTGGCGTGTTATCGTATTAACAGCTGATTGGTGTGGTGACGCTCTTTTATGCGTACCTGTTATGAAACGAATTTCTGAAGTTGCAAATATTGATATGAGATTATTAATTCGCGATGAAAACTTAGAATTAATGGATCAATATTTAACAAATGGAACAGCACGTGCCATTCCAATTTTTATTTTCATTGATAAAGATGGAAATGAACAAGCCGTTTGGGGACCACGCGCTCCGAAAGTACAAGAATTAGTAACTTCAATGCGCGCTACATTGCCTGAAAAAGAAGATCCAACATTCGAAGAGAAACAAAAAGAAATGTACGCTAATTTCCGTGCCACATTAGCTGATGATACTTCTCTTTGGGAACATGTAATGGAAAGTATGATGGAAAAAGTAGTAAAATAAAAAAACTGCCGAACTCGGCAGTTTTTTTATTACATAATGAAGAAGAAATAGAATACCGCAGCTAAAATGAAACGGTAGTAAGCGAACGGTGTTAGTTTTACACGAGCTAATAATTTTAAGAATGAAACAATTGCAAGCATCGCAACAACGAATGCTGTAATAAATCCTGTTGCAAATAATGGGATATCAGCCGTACTTAATATATCCCAGCTTTTAATTAAATCTAAACCACTTGCAGCTACCATCATTGGTACTGCTAAAATAAATGTATATTCAGCCGCCGCTGTATGTGACACGCGAGCTAATAAACCACCACTTATTGTAGAACCAGAACGAGAAAATCCCGGCCAAAGCGCTAAACATTGGAACATTCCAATTGTAAAAGCTTGCTTATATGTGATTTCATCTAATGTTCTTGCTGTACTTGGTTTCGAAAACTTCTCAGCAACAATCATTAAAATACCACCAGCCACTAAACTGATGACAACTGGGCCTGGCCCAAATAAAACTTCTTTAATCGTACTATGGAATAATACACCAAGTACGCCGGCAGGAATCATCCCGATAATAATATGTAATAAATTTAACGATGGTCCTTCTGTTACTTTCCCTACACCTACTAAAGACCATAGACGCTTCCAAAATATAACGACAACTGCTAAAATCGATCCCAATTGAATAACAACTTCGAAAACTTTCGCTCTCTCGTCGTTAAATCCAAGTAAATGACCTGTTAAAATCATATGTCCTGTTGATGATACTGGTAAAAACTCTGTTAAACCTTCAACAGCACCCATGATTATTCCAATTAACCAATCAGCCACGAGTAGTGCCTCCTTAATAACGAATATGTAATTTTTCACACCTTATCATAATACCTTATCCCCTTTTAAAGTGCATCTTTTTTTTATTGCTTGTACATATTGTATACGCGTATTTCTTTTCTATTTTTTAATTAAATTGTATGATAGTAAGAGTTTGTTTTTTTAGCGGAAAGGGGATTTTATGAAAGAAACTAATTCATTCTCACAAAAATTAAAGCAATTTGTATTACTATTTTTCCCGATTTTCGTTACGCAAATGTCATTATTTGCAATGAGTTTTTTCGATACGACAATGTCAGGACATGCAAGCCCTATTGATTTAGCAGGTGTCGCGATTGGCACAAGTATATGGATTCCAGTTAGTACGGGATTAACAGGAATTTTGATGGCCACTACTCCAATTGTTGCACAACTCGTTGGATCTAAGAAAAAAGAAGATGTTCCACACGTTGTTATACAAGCAGTATATTTAGCTATTTGTGCTAGTTTTGTTGTTATCCTTATCGGATTCTTCGCTGTTTCGCCTATTTTAAACGGCATGCGATTAGAAGAACCTGTGGAACGTATTGCAGCGCAGTTTTTAAGTATTATTGCAATTGGAATTATTCCTTTATTTACTTACACTGTTTTACGCGGATTTATTGATGCATTAGGAAAAACTCGTACAACGATGATCATTACATTACTATCATTACCAATTAACGTAGTATTAAATTATGTATTAATTTTCGGTCATTTCGGTTTTCCAAAACTCGGTGGTGTCGGGGCAGCAATTGCTTCTGCAGCAACCTATTGGTGCATTTTAATTATTACCGTTATAATTATTCGTACGAAAGAGCCTTTCGCATCTTTCCATATCTTTAAACAATTATATCGTCCTTCTCTTTCGAGTTGGAAAGAATTCTTAAAACTTGGCGTCCCTATCGGATTTGCTATCTTTTTTGAAACGAGTATTTTCGCTGCGGTAACACTTATGATGAGTAATTTTAGTACGACAACAATTGCAGCCCACCAAGCAGCTATGAACTTCGCTTCCTTGTTATATATGACTCCTTTAAGTTTAGCAATGGCAATGACCATCGCTGTTGGATTCGAAGTTGGAGCAAAACGATATAATAACGCAAAACAATATGGATTTATAGGGATTGGCTTAGCACTTGCATTCGCCCTATTGTATTCCATTCTTCTTTACTTCTTTGATGATGAAATTGCTTCTATTTATACGACAGATGTACAAGTCCATCATTTAGCAAAAGAATTTCTTATATTTGCGATTTTATTTCAAATTTCAGATGCAATTGCAACGCCTGTACAAGGGGCTCTACGTGGTTATAAAGACGTAAATGTTGCCTTAATTATGACATTAATCGCTTATTGGGTAATCGGTCTCCCTCTCGGTTACATATTAGCAACGTATACGGACTGGGCAGCAAAAGGATACTGGATCGGTCTTATTATCGGTCTAGCATTTGGCGCCATTTTCCTTCTTTTCCGTCTCTTTCAAGTGCAAAGACAATATACAACAGAAAACCACCGCTCGCGATAGAGGGTGGTTTTCTTTATGCATATTTTTTCTATGAACGTATAACATAATGAAAAAGAAAGGTGGATGTATATGGACGAAAAAGAAAAAAAGCAATCATTCAATGAAGAATTCGCCCCTGAAATTTCACCTGGATATCGGCAAGATGTACATAAGCCACCGAAATATAAAAACACTTCGTTTTTAATGGGTATTACCATCTTTGCTGCTGTATTACTTGTACTTATCATTTTCGTTTATTTTTGATGGAAGGTGATTTATTATATGAAGAAACAAGATTCCAATCGTTCAAAAAGAACTGTAAAAACAGAAAAAGGATATGCAGGTGATTCTGTTCTTACGCAGAAACAAGTCGAGCAAGGAAATTTATATATTGCTCAAAAAGAATTTGGTCAACAAAATGAAAATCTTTAGAATCCCTCAAAGAACTGGGGGATTTTTTTATCGGCTATTTGTGGTACTATTTATGTTTCACTTTATTGTACATACTGCTTTTGTTCTAACACCTTAAATATATTATTAACCTTTACAATTTTTATTTCATAATTCAATTTCATTTCGCTTCTCTTACCATTCTCAGTCCCGCAACGTACGCTACAGTTTGATAGAGAAAGCTTTCATCCGTCACTTCACGTATGTCCTCGTTTATAAATTTATACTCTAAATCTCGAAAACGATTTGGATAATAATTTTCTATTAATCGGTCATATCCTCTATTTAAAAATATTTCTTCACTTTTTCGTTTCACAGCTTCTTTATTAATAAACTCAAACACTGATAGTTGCTCTGTCACAAAATGTTCTCCTACCTTTTTCATTTCATTATGAGTTAAAGTTTCTATACTTTTGTTCTGTAATCCCTTATTTAATTCGTACTGATTAATCGGTTTATAACTAGCAAAAACCTCCTCTTTATATGCCCAAAACAATCCAAAAGCGATACATAAAGAAGTAATTAGTATCCTTTTCTTCATAACAATCCCGCTCCCTCTTCATAATGATAGTTATATTTTAACATATAGAAAGAAAATTCTGATATCATAAACTAGAATAAGTTAACTTAGAAACGAGGAACAATTATGGACTCTTACAATCAATATATAAAAGAAGCCTTGCCTAATCTTTCTATACATTCCTATAGACAAAATGAAGAAGGGTGGGATAATGTAGCGGTTATCGTAAATGATGAGCTACTGTTTCGTTTCCCTAGAAAACAGGAATATGCAATGCGCATTCCGTTAGAAAAAGAACTATGCACACTTCTCTCTTATTCACTACGTGAAATTGAGGTTCCAAAGTACCACCTATTCTATAAAAAGGATACTGATACTATTCCACTTTGCAGTTACTATACTCTCATTCATGGTGAACCGTTAAAAACAGAAATAGTTACTACACTAGAAAAACAAGAACGGAAAGCACTTATTACACAATTAGCCACCTTCCTTGCGGCTCTACATAGTATTCCTTTAAAACGTGTGAAAGCGTTAGGATTCCCTGTTGAAAAAACACTTACCTACTGGAAAGAGCTACAAACTAAGTTAAATCAGTATGTTACTAATAGTCTTACTTCGTTACAGAAATCATCTTTAAATCGTTTATTCGAAAATTTCTTTACTTTTATCGATACAACCAATTTTCAAAATACAATTATTCACGCTGATTTTACACATCATCACATTTTATTTAATAAGCAGAACAAAAACATTTCAGGGATTATCGATTTTGGTGATGCTCAAATTGGCGATCCTGCTTTTGATTTTGCTGGGCTATATTATGATTTCGGACGTGAATTTACTACATCTGTATATGAACAATACAGTACGCTTATTTCACACGATGATCCACTACTCATTCACCGCATCACAAGTTTTTATCAGTACAGTCCTTTACTACATAATATTATTTATAGCTTTGAAACAAAGAATGAACTTGCATTCCTAGCGGGTACAGGACAATTGAAAGTAATACTACAGGGATGAGATTACATTCTCTCCCTATACTCTCTCTCCTCATACATCATTAACTTTTTATCCATTTCAACAATGACTTGATACAGTTGAAATGCTTGTAAAATTTGCAGTTGAATTCCAAAAGGAGCATTCTGTTCTTTTAACCATTGAAATACTTTCGTTTCATCCTTCATTGATTATTCCTCCCTTTATTAAAATCTGCTACAAATATACGGTAAATGATGAAAAGCTTTTCATGTCAATAACAAAAAAGGATACAAACTTGTATCCTTTAATGTACGATATTTTTCTTCTGTTTCGCTTCTTTCTTTGCTTCTTCCCTTTGGCATTCACTACGAAACGCACAACTTATACACTCAGAACGAAAATGACGCTCTGTATAATGCTCAGGTTGTTGTAACATTTCTTTCATTCTAGATAAATCAGCCATCCCAGTTATAATATCTTCCTGTTTCGGAATGTACTCGTACTTAGTTCCTTCTATTAAATTAATAACTTCAATTTTTCCAGGAAGAATGCCGAAAGCTTTATAACTAAATACTGTCATTAACTTTTGACAAAGAGCAAGCATTTCCTCATCCGCATCGACAACATACTTTTTAATTACAAACGACTCAGTACTCCACTCACCAACTTCTAATGTCAATGACATGTGGACACCTAGCTCTTCCATATATGTTTGAAATTTTTCATATAAAAATAACGGCGGTGTCTGACTATCATCTCTTTCAACAAACTGTAATAAGTGATCTGTTAGCTTTGCTAACACAATATAATACTCCGTCTTTGAAGCAAACATATTAATCCTTACTTTTTTCCAATACTTTTCTATTAATATTAAAAGTACGATTTTCGTTTGTTGGCCCGCAGGTAGTGTGTAATATTCGTTAATAATTCGATTCACAATCATTTGTGCGATTTGTTGCCACTCAAATGAAGAAGGTTCTCTTCTTTTTATATGACGAAAATAAAATTTGTGCGGACAACGCATAAAATCATACAAATGATAATCGGTCATCGTTTTGATTGCGATTTTCTCGTGCACTTGCTCTTCATCTCCCTTCTGCCATTAAGAAAGGTGTTTCACGAATTCAGCTCCAAACTGTAAACATTTTTCTACATCTTCATCTTCTGGCGTTAATTCTACTTTTAGTCCTTCTAACACAACTGCAGCTCCGCGCTCTTGTAGCTTTTCTATTAAAATGTCAACCGCCACGCCGTATTTCGGATAAGCTGAATCACATGATCCGAATACTGCGGCCTTTTTCCCATTTAAATCAATAGAATCCATTGCGTCATAAAAATCTAAAAAATCATCAGGAAGGTCACCATCTCCCCAAGTGTAAGCACCTAAAATAATTCCATCATACTGTTCTAGTATAGAAGCTTTTGGTGAGTCCATAATATCGATAACTTCAATTTCATTTTCTGTTTCACGAATTGCACCCGCAATATGATCAGCCATTTCCTCTGTATTTCCACTCATACTTGCAAAAATCATTACTAACTTACTCAACTGAATCTCTCCTTTTACCTTGTATCTCTTTTTCTGTTGGAAGTGTACTCTTCTCATCTACATATTCAGAACGAATTACATTTCGTTGCCATTCCATATGCTGATCAACATCTTTATTTTTATCTTTTAATCCCCTCCGCAGAAGGTGAAATTTTTTCTCATTAACATGTCGCATCCATCCCATTGATAATAATTATCAATTTCAACTACATTTAGATTAATTGACATTGATTATCACTGTCAACAACTATTTTTTAAAAAATGATTAAAATGTACAAGCTTGTCCGTTAGCTATTCATATACTATAAATGAGCATAGTTCTTTCTCAGCCCTCTCTGACGGAAAGAAATAAAAGCAACTGCGATAGAGCGCAGTTGCCTTTTTTTTATACTTTTCTATGATTTTAGTAGTCTTATCGCTGTCTCTAGAAATAATTCCACTCCATAAATTAAAGCTGATTCATCTACATCAAATTTTGGATGATGATGCGGATAGCAAGTATCTACCTTTTCATTCCCCGTCCCCAATTTAATGAAGCAACCTGGTGCCTTTCTTAAATATGCTGAAAAATCTTCTCCTCCCATAGAAGGTTCAAGCTTCACAACACGCTCATTCCCAAACAAATGTAGTGCACTTTCTTCTACTACTTTCGTAATATATTCATCATTAATAACCGGATCATATCCGTATCGATACGTATATGTATACTTTCCTCCATGTGCCTTTGTAATTCCTTTCACGATTTTCTCAATTTTCTCTTCTGCTTCTATCCTTAACGCTTGATTAAAAGAGCGCACAGTTCCCATTAAAGTTGCTGTGCTAGGAATGATATTATCAGCCATCCCCCCATGAAACTGTGTAACTGAAACGACTCTTTGCATGAAAGCACTTGTATTTCGTGATACGATATGTTGTAGATTTGTAATAATCTGCGCTCCGATAGCAATAGGATCTATCGTTTCTTCTGGCCTCGCTGCATGCCCTCCTTTCCCTTGAATTTCAACTGTAAATACGTCTGGTGCCGCCATCATCGGCCCATAAGCAATTCCGATTTTCCCGCTCTCAAGTCCTGACATAACATGTAAACCTATTACATAATCAACACCGTCCATCACGCCTGCCTCAACCATTTCTTGTCCGCCGCCGGGATATACCTCTTCTGCGTGCTGAAAAAATAGACGAATCTCACCTGCAAAATCTTCCTTTATATGTGATAGCACCTCTGCTGTACTTAACAAAATAGCTGCGTGAGCATCATGCCCACATGCATGCATCACTCCCTTATTCACAGATGTATAAGATTTCCTTGTCTCCTCTTGAATTGGCAAAGCATCTATATCAGCCCGAATCGCAACTACTTTCCCTTGTTCCGTTCCTCTTTTAATTGCTAGTACACTATACTTCGTCGGTCTCGTTACTTCAAAAGAAGAAAATGAGCATAACGTATCATATATAAATTGCGAAGTTTCTTTTTCATGAAATGATAATTCCGGATGTTTATGAAAATACCGTCTCCATTTCATAATGTTTTCTTCTGAAATAAGATCCTTCCACATGCTCTTCATCAGGAATGCCTCCTTTTATGAAACTTTAGCAATGCATACATTAACTATGAAAAACTCAAAAATTCAAACAAATATTACATTCCTATCCATTCTCCCAGATCACTTTTATACATTCACACAATCCACTTCCTATTTACATATCAAACCCATTACAAATTGATGCTGAATGTAATATAATTGCTAAGTTAGGGATTTTCTTTTTTAGTATTTAGTGCTAATATCAGAAAAGAGCCTTTTGACTTATTTTTACCTAAAATGTGGAATTTTGTTTTTTTCACAATAATGTAGGACATGATACCTACAAAGAGCTATTATTTCATTAAGAGAGGGAAAGACATGGAAAGATTAAAAGAGATATGGTCTCGACCACTCACACAATGGGTTGCAAAGACGGTTTATTACCTTGCAATTTTATTTGCATTACTTTGGTTGTATGGATTCCATGATACAAACACAAGTACATTTATTTACAATGAATTCTAGGGTGGGAACGTTATGAAGTTATTAGAACAAATTGAAAAGTGGGCTATTGAAACGCCTGATCAAACTGCTTTTGTTTGGCGAGATGCGAAAATTACGTACAAACAATTAAAGGAAGATTCTGATGCGTTAGCACATTGGATTTCTTCTGCGTATCCAGATGATCGTTCACCAATTATGGTGTATGGCCATATGCAACCTGAAATGATTATTAACTTTTTAGGTTGTGTAAAAGCTGGACATGCTTATATTCCTGTAGATTTATCTATCCCAGCTGATCGTGTACAACGTATCGCTGAAAATTCTGGTGCGAAACTACTTTTATCAGCAGCAGAAGTAACTGTAACTGATTTACCAGTTCGCATTGTAAGTGAAGACAACTTAAAAGATATTTTCTTTACTCATAAAGGGAACACTCCAAATCCTGAACATGCGGTAAAAGGTGATGAGAACTTCTACATTATTTACACATCAGGAAGCACAGGTAATCCGAAAGGGGTTCAGATTACTTATAACTGCCTTGTAAGCTTTACAAAATGGGCTGTAGAAGATTTCAACTTACAAACAGGGCAAGTATTCTTAAACCAAGCACCTTTCTCATTCGATTTATCTGTCATGGATATTTACCCATCATTAGTAACAGGTAGTACACTTTGGGCAATCGATAAAGATATGATTGCACGTCCAAAAGACTTGTTTGCTTCTTTAGAGCAATCGGATATACAAGTATGGACTTCAACACCCTCTTTCGCAGAGATGTGTTTAATGGAAGCATCTTTCTCTGAGAGTATGCTACCGAACATGAAAACATTCTTATTCTGCGGTGAAGTATTACCAAATGAAGTAGCTAGAAAATTAATTGAGCGTTTCCCGAAAGCAACAATTATGAATACGTACGGTCCAACAGAAGCTACTGTCGCTGTAACAGGTATTCACGTTACAACAGAAGTGCTTGATCAATACAAATCACTTCCAGTTGGCTACTGTAAATCAGACTGCCGCCTTCTTATTATGAAAGAAGATGGCACAATTGCACCTGATGGTGAAAAAGGTGAAATCGTAATTGTCGGTCCAAGCGTAAGCGTTGGATATTTAGGAAGCCCTGAATTAACAGAAAAAGCATTTACTATGATTGACGGTGAGCGCGCCTATAAAACAGGCGATGCTGGCTATGTTGAAAATGGTCTTCTATTCTATAATGGTCGTCTTGATTTCCAAATTAAGCTGCATGGTTATCGAATGGAATTAGAAGAAATTGAGCATCACCTTCGTGCGTGTTCTTACGTAGAAGGAGCAGTTATCGTTCCAATTAAAAAAGGTGAGAAATACGATTATTTATTAGCGGTTGTTGTTCCTGGCGAACATTCATTTGAAAAAGAATTCAAATTAACATCTGCAATCAAAAAAGAACTCAATGAGCGATTACCAAACTACATGATTCCAC
Organism: Bacillus sp. CH140a_4T; assembly: GCF_008923725.1. GTDB lineage: Bacteria > Bacillota > Bacilli > Bacillales > Bacillaceae_G > Bacillus_A. The sequence continues at coordinate 587,093 of NZ_WBPF01000016.1, read as the reverse complement.
GTAAATTCATGTATCAATCTTCTATTCCAATGACACCAAATGGAAAGGTAGATCGCAAAAAATTATTGAGTGAGGTTACAGCATGACCGCATATGGATCATTTTATTTTTTCGCTATAGTGGGCATTTTATTAATACCTACTATCATAGCTGGATTAAAAGGTAAAATGTTGCGTAAATATAATGCCGTATTAACATTAGTCATGCTTGCTATTATCTTCTCGGATAAACCGAAGCAAGCAATTATGTTAGCCGCATTTATTATTTGGCAATATGCCCTGATTAAAGGCTATTTATTATTAAGAAAACAAAAGAATAGTACATTCACGTTTTGTATAGCTGTTATTTTATCGATTTTGCCACTTATTTTGGCGAAAGTCGCACCATTTGTTCCTGAACTAAAATTTGTTGTCTTTTTAGGAATGTCCTATGTAACATTTAGAGCAGTGCAAATGGTATTTGAAGTTCGTGATGGCTTAATTAAAGAACTTTCCTTCTTTAATTTTTGGGAATTTGTTTTATTCTTCCCAGCTATTTCAACGGGACCTATCGATCGTTATCGTAGATTCCAAAAAGATATTCAAAAGCCACCTAGCGCTGAGGAATATCAAAATTTACTATATACAGGATTAAACCGTATTTTCCAAGGTTTCTTGTATAAATTTATTATCGCTTACTTAATAAAACAATATTTTATGGATCCGGCATTTGCTCAGCAAGATACAATCCTATCTAATATGATATATATGTATAGCTATAGCTTATATTTATTCTTCGACTTTGCTGGTTATAGCTCATTTGTAATTGGTGTAAGTTATATGATGGGTATTAAAACGCCAGAAAACTTTAATAAACCATTCATTAGTCGTAACATTAAAGATTTCTGGAACCGCTGGCACATGAGTTTATCATTCTGGTTCCGTGATTTTATTTACATGCGTTTCGTCTTTTTTGCAACGAAGAAAAAGTTAATTAAAAACCGTTACACAATTTCGTATATCGGTGCATTTTTAAACTTTTTCATCATGGGAATTTGGCATATTACTGGTGAGCATGTGTATCAATACATTATTTATGGTCTATATCATGCCGCGCTGTTCATTTTATTCGACATTTTCGAACGAAAAAACAAGAAGCATAAGTTTTGGCCAAACAATAAATTTACACACGTCCTTGCGATTGTAATTACGTTCCACGTTGTATGTTTCGGTTTCCTAATTTTCTCTGGACACCTTAACAGATACTTTTAATGCACCCTTCTTATAACTAGTAAGAAGTTGCACATATAATATATTTCGGATATAAAGGAGATTTTAAAAATGGCAGAATTCAAAGAGCAAGTATTAGATATTTTAGAAGAAGTATGTGAAAACGATATTGTGAAAGAAAACTTAGATGTTCAATTATTTGAAGAAGGTATTCTTGATTCTTTCGCTGTAGTATCTTTATTAGTTGAATTCCAAGAGCGTTTAGATATTGAAGTTTCTATTTCTGATTTTGACCGTGACGAGTGGGCTACTCCAAACATGGTTATTAAGAAGTTGGAAGAAATCCGATGAACAAAGCAAAATTTGGTCCGATGCTTTTAGCATTGGCCCTTTTTGCTGTATTCTTACTTATTCCAACGCGCTTCCTACTTCCACTTTTAAGTGATGAAAAAGTAGAACAAGCTGCCACTTCTTTAAAAGAAGAAAAGATTCAAAGTATGATTTTACAGCAAAAGATGTTAGCAGACTCAAAATACCTTCCGATGTATGGTTCATCGGAATTCGCACGTATGGATGCTTACCATCCATCAAATTATTTCAAAGTAAAGCCTGAAGGATTCACACCATTCCTACTTGGACGCGGTGGAACACAAGACCTTGTACATGTATTAAACTTTGCATCTACAATGGATCAATTGAAGGATAAGAAAATGGTATTCGTTCTTTCCCCGCAATGGTTTGTGCCACAAGGTATTGATGAGACACACTTTGCACCTAACTTTTCAAAACAACAAGGTTACCACTTCATTTTCAACGATGATGTAAAACCTGAAATGAAAAAGCAAATTGCAAAGCGTTTATTAAACTTTGAGATTGTTAAGAAAGAAACTTTACTTAAAATTTCGCTTGAAGGTATCGTTTACGATGATACAAAGCATAAAGTAAAAGCACTTGCTGCTAAACCTTTCGCTTATATTTATCGTAACATTTTAGATCGCAAAGATTTATTTACAGCAATGTTTGATATTAAACCGCATAAAGAAAAACTTGACCCTTCATTAAAACAAATGAACTGGGATGAAACTCGTAAACATGCAGATCAAACAGGTGCAGCAGAATCTGGATCTAATGAATATGGTATCGAAGATGGTTACTTCAACAGCAAAATCAAGAAGAAATTAAAGCAACGTGAAGGCTACTTAAAAAATGATGCTTATGATCAATCGCCAGAATATGAAGATTTACAAATTGTACTTGATTTATTAAAACAATCTGGTGCAAAACCACTCTTCATTTCTGTTCCTGTAAAAGGTCCTTGGTACGATTACGCTGGCTTCCCGAAAGAACGCCGCGAATTGTACTATAAGAAAGTTCATGAGCAAATTGAGAAAGCTGGCTATCCAATTGCCGACTTCTCAAATCATGAGTATGATAAATACTTCTTAAAAGATCATATGCACTTAGGTTGGAAAGGCTGGGTTTATATCGATGAGGCCATCCAACAATTTTATAAAGCAAACTAATGAAAAGACCGCTTGAATTATTCAAGTGGTCTTTTTTTATATACATTTTGCAATTGTTCGATTACGTTATCTGCTTCTTCCATCACTCGCTCCACTACATGCTGAGCTGATTCTATTCGTGCTAATGATGACGCTTGTCCCGCCCAAAGCGACATATATTCTCCTTTATTTTGTTTTGCTGCTTCTTGGCGTATTTTAGAGGTTAATACATTTTGCACTGGATACATCGGAAGCCCTTCTTCTTTCCCTTCATGTCTCTTTATAAATTCATTACGAATGCCCCGTGCATATTTCCCTGAAAACGCACGAGTCACAGTTGTACTCGTATCTGTACTATGTAACACTGCTTCTTTATACACATCATGCGTAATACTTTCTTCACTCGTTAAAAAGGCTGATCCCATTTGAACAGCTTCTGCCCCCAGTGTAAATGCCGCAACAAGCCCTTGTCCGTTCATTACACCACCTGCTGCAACAATTGGGATATGCGGGACTGCTGCTACTAACTGCGGAATTAATGCGAACGTCCCAATCATAGCGTCCTGTTCTTTTCCGATAAATGTCCCTCTATGCCCTCCTGCCTCGCTACCTTGACCGACAATAATGTCTACTCCTAATTCAGCAAGCACTTTCGCCTCTCTCACATGAGTAGCTGTTCCGATGACTTTTATTCCCCTTCTTTTTAAGTCATCTATTTCTTCTTTTTCTAACGTTTGAAATGCAAAGCTAACAACTGGCACGTTTTCTTCTACTAACACTTGTAATTGTTCTTTATAACTTTTCGGAAGCTTTAACTGCTCTTCTTCCTCTATGCCGAATTCTCTATTCACTCCGCTAAGTAATCCCTTTGCCAAGTTTATCTTCTCTTCTTCTATCTGTATCTCTTTCGTTAACAGTAAATTAACACCGAAAGGCTTATCTGTTCGTTCCCTTATTTTATAAATCGCTTCACGAATTTGTTCAGCGCTCATATAGCCTGCTCCAAGCGTTCCTAACCCACCGCTATTACTTACAGCTGCAACAAGTTCTGGCGTCGTAATCGCACCCGCCATACCTGCTTGAATGATTGGATACTTAATTTGTAATATATCTATTACACGACTTGTAAACATCATTTCTCCTCCTATTCCCCTTATATCTTCTTTATTTGACAAACTTTCCCCTCCTTTTACAAGGGTTGAACTTCATAAGAAGCGAATATATTGAAAGGGAAGGAGGCTAAAAACAATGATATATCCAAATGCGTTACAACAAGGTGATACAGTAATGATTATTGCACCGTCCGGCCCACCAACAATTGAAAATGTATTAAAAGGTGTAAACGTACTACAAGCAATGGGGTTATCTGTAGTAATCGGGAAGAGTGTTTATGAGAAATATGGATATTTAGCTGGAAGTGATCAAGTTCGTCTCGATGATATACATGAAGCTTTTTCAAATCATGAAATAACGGCCATTTTCTGTGCACGAGGTGGTTACGGAAGTGCCCGTCTCCTCCCTCACATTCAATATGAAATCATTCGGCAAAATCCAAAAATCTTTTGGGGATATAGCGATATTACAGCTTTACATATTGCCTTTTCACGTTATGCGAAGCTCGTTACTTTTCATGGCCCAATGGTGGAAGAGTTAGGTAAAGGGGTAGATTCTCTTTCTTTATCTTCTTTCAATCAACTATTCCATCCGTGTTCCACCATCTTATCTGCTTCAGAATGTATCGTACCTACCTCTTCCTGTACCGTTACAGGCACGTTAGTTGGAGGGAATTTAACTGTATTAACGAGTATAATTGGCTCATCTTATGAGATAAATACGGCTAATAAACTTTTATTGCTTGAAGACATTGGAGAAGAACCGTATCGCATTGACCGTATGTTAAATCAGCTACTTTTATCTGGAAAATTCAATGAATGTAGTGGTGTTATTTTTACAAGTTGTCACGACTGCACTACATCTAAACCATCTCGATCATTGCAAACAATACTATATGAATATTTCGCACCATATCATATACCTGTCCTATTCGGTTTACAGATTGGACATATAAGCCCAAACATCGGGATTCCTCTTGGAGCCACAGCGACAATAAATACAAATAATAAAACACTCTCTATTTCTTCTGGCGTAGCCACTCCGTTTTCAAATTAAAAAGGAAAAGCGATTCAGCTTTTCCTTTTATTTATAATAATTAAAAATTCGTCCAGATGCGATATCTGCAATTTCTTCTGGAATAAATGTTTTACTTATATCAGTTCCAACATTTAATACTGCTGTAGCATCTTTCTCAATGCTACCAAATAACTCTTTCCCACGTATCGTAATAAGGGGCGTTCCTTCTGGCAACACGTCTTTTACAAATTCCATTTGTGTAAAGAACGGAACAATCCATCTATCCTCTCCTTGAAAATGACGCAAACGAAGTATTCCTTCTGTTGCCCCGTCCTCTGCTTCTAGTGAACCAGCAACATAAAACTCAGTAGATAAGAGCAATTCATAAAATTCCTTTTGCTTCTGTTTATCGTTCCCTGCTACAACAAGTACTTCTTCTATTCTCTTTACCGGAATTTGCTCCATATGATGCCACCCCTATTTCAAAATGATTGTACTTAGATTATACGAAATATTCTTATTTTTTTCTACATAATTCGCAATTATTTTCTTAAAATAATTTTAATACTTCTTTTGTCTTCACAATCGTAGCAAACTCTTCATGTTGCAACGCCTTTTGTACATCAATTATGATAACTGCTATTTGATTAGTCATCACTTTCTCCTTCATTCGGCTGTAATTGAAACAGAAAACCAAGTTGCTGTGACGCAGTAATAAAACAAATATAAGCGCAAAGCTCTACAATTTCTTTTTCCGTCCAATATTTTTTCAATACATGAAACATATTATCATCTATCGCCTTTTTGTCATGAACAAATGTATGTGCAAAAGTAACTGCTACACTCATTTCTTCTACCTTTTGCATATCATCAGGTCTTCCCTTTGCCATACAGTACGGACATTCATTCCCGTACGCTAATGTTCTTCTTACTTGCTCCTTCAACTCTGCCGAGAGAGTTCCCTTATTATATAGTGTATCCTCTAACGTACCCCATGAATGTAATAGATCCGGATTATGTCCTAATAACTTTTGAAACTTTGTATCTCCTACATTTGATAATGAAATTCTCTCCATCATTTCCCCTCCTATTTCCTTCCGTTTTATTGTAAAATAAATAAAGTTCACTTTACATTTCATATGAATTTTAATTTATATTTTTACTTTACAAAAATTATTATTTTACTGGAGGTATATTTACAAATGCAACTAGACCGTGTCGATCGAAAGATTTTAAATGAATTATATAATGATAGTCGCCTTTCCATGCGTGAATTGGCAAAGCGAGTAAACTTATCTGCTCCGTCTACTGCAGAACGTGTCCGCAAACTTGAAAGTGAAGGCGTTATTCAAAAATACACAATCGATATCGATTATAAAAAAGCAGGACTTGTTTTAGATTGTATTTTAGAAATCACTTTAAAAAATGGTGATACAACACGCATGCAACAGTTTATTCAGTCTTATCCATCTGCAAGTTTTTGTTACCGCGTAACAGGAAGCTTATGCTACATTGTAAAAATATCTGTTCCTTCACTCGTTGAACTTGAAGATTTTATCAATGATGTTTCTTCATATGCAACGACAGTTTCTCATATCGTATTATCAGAAGTATCTCTTACTCCTGATATTGAACATATCTTCCCAGAAGTTTAATTTATTTTTATTCGCAAAATACAAAAAAACCCCTTACAATAAGAATAAAAATAATATATTATGTATTAAAATACATAAAGTTCGAGAAAGGGGCTTTACATTGAAAATCTGGTTTTATGAAAAAACGGCACAATTAGATGACTTGCTTGGCATTTGGGATAATGTTCCCACTATCCCTCGAATTGGTGAAAAAGTGGAGATTTTAAAAACAGTCCGTATCGTTACAGATATTAAATATGTAAAGAACGGTAATAATTTTCGTGTAGAAATTATTACAAATTAAAAAGTAGCTCTTTAGGAGCTACTTTTTAATTATCTATCCTGTGCTTTCTTTATAACGATTTTATCTTCTTCTACAGATACTGTTACATAATCATTTTCTTCTAATCGAAGCTTATTTACTGCTTCATCTGGTAGCTCTACAGCCATCAGTCTATCTGTTACGATCACTTGACTATACACTTCATTTTCTGGTGATGTATTCACTACCTTTTCTTCATTTATGAAGCGTACTGGTGGCACACCCACTTCTTTTACTATACGCCATTGTTTCCAAACGTAAGGAATTAACCAAAGTAACCCAACAACTGTTAGACCGATACCGATCCATAAATTACTTTGCGCTTGCAATTCAATAATTGAGATTGCGCTACTCTCTTCTCCACCGACAAATTGCATACTTGTTGCAATTAAATTATTTAGAGCATGTACAGCGATATTCGTCCATATATTTTTCGTCTTCATGTATAAAAGACACATTACAATACCAAACATAAATGCACCAATAACATCAAAATGTCCTAAACCAAAAATAAGTGAAGATATGATTACAGCTTTTTTAATTCCCCATTTATAAGCCATTCGCTGTAAAAAGAATCCCCTAAAAATAACCTCTTCCATAATAGGTGCTAATACACATGCTGAAATGAAAGTAAATATCGTCATATATACGTTACTCGTGTTAATAACATTTCCGTCTTCTAACATAGTAACTAAGAAATTCGGTAACGTATGTGCTAATATGTAAAATTGAATATGAGATATACCAACTGAAAAAATCATTCCCATTATCGTCGCTAATATAATTAATCCCCACGGTAAACGTCCTGGCTTATCAAAAAAACTGTTAAATACAACATTATTTTTATTTGTTTTTACGTATAACCAAAATAACGGAAATACAAAAAATAATGTTATTTGTGAAATAACCTCCATCGTATTCTCAGAAACATTTGATAGACCTAATGGGATCATCGTAAGGAACACCCCTATAATCATCCATCCAAAAAAGCTACGTAGTCTTATACGTGAAAATGCATAGTGCATATAGAACACCCCCAAAGATAGTAAAATAAATGGTGTGATAACTAAATTATAATATGAATATAGTTGAAATTCTTCCTGTTTTTCTTAAATTCTTCCAAACAACATATAGTAATCATTTTTTTCAATTGAAATCTACAAGAAAGTTATGTAATAAAAATCCCCGTTTTTACATGCGGGGATTTCTTTTATTATAATACGTCACGTTTTTGGAATAATGCACTTGATGCTACAAGTAATACAACAAAGTATGCAGCTACAAGTAATAATGAAGTTGTAAATGTAAACTCTGTAAATGTTGGTTCCATTCCGCCACTTACTAGTTTATTACTATCGTACACACTTAAATTCAAATGGAAAAACACTACAAATTTCGCTACACCTTTTGCAAACATCATCAGTACCATATTAATTGGTCCTTGTAAGAAGAAGAGGAACATCGTAATAATTAATGGTAATACAGACTTTCTAAACACGTTTGCTAAGAAAAATGCAAGTGTCGCAAAGAAGAACGGTGAAAGTACTTGATATAAAGTAGATTTCATTACGATTCCTACCGTTAATTCTGTTTTACTACCATCCATTACAATTCCGCCAATCATCATTGAAATGATCGTGTTAGCAAATATGATAAATACTATAGTAAGTAATACTGTAATATATTTAGAGAATAAAACGGTAATTCTTTTTCTTGGACGGATTAATAATTGCTTAATTGTACCTTTTTGGAACTCATCCGTAATCATACGAGTAGCAATCGTAATACTAAAAATTGTTGCAAGTAAAGTAATTAAACCAATATCTGAACTTGCAAAATCTAAATATGATCCTTTAAATTCACTTCCGTCTCCCCATTTCAGCATCGCTAAAACTCCCAAAATCTCCAATACTGCAATGACACCAATTAAAATATACATACCTTTTTTCGCATGTAACTTTAAAAATTCATTTTGAATTAATTTAAACATTACGCCTTCACTCCCCCTGTAATCGCTAAGAACTCATCCTCTAACGTTTTATTTTTAACAGTAACTCCGTATACAAGCACATCGTCATTCACAAGTTTTTTTACAAGTTGTGGGATTTCTTCTTTCATTACAGATACTGCAATTACATTTCCTTGTGTCTTACCTTTAATGATTTCATTTGCTTTCTGTACTTGATCTACTTCAAATGCTACAACTACTGTCTCATCATGTTTCGCTTGTTCGTGTAAGTTGTACTCTTGCACAAACTCACCTTGCTTAATAATAACGACGCGATCACACATGAGTTCAATTTCACTTAATAAGTGACTTGATACGATTACAGCAATATTCTCTTCTTTCGCTAAACGTTGTAAATAATCTCGAATTTGGCGAATACCAGCTGGATCTAATCCATTTGTCGGCTCATCTAAAATCAAGATTTTCGGCTGATGAAGTAATGCCTGTGCAATTCCTAAACGTTGTTTCATACCAAGTGAATATGTTTTCACTTTTTTATGAATCGCATGCTCTAACTCAACAAGCTTTACAATTTCAGCAATGCGCTCTTTACTAATTGGTGTAATTGCCATATTCGCAAAATGCTTTAAGTTTTGCATTCCAGTCATATAATCATATAGTTCAGGATTTTCTACGATCGCTCCAATTTGCTCTAGCGCCTTTTCACGCTCCGTGCGAATACTATGACCACAAATTGTAATATCGCCCTCTGTCATTGATATAAGACCTGTCATCATACGAATTGTCGTCGTTTTACCACTACCGTTCGGTCCAAGGAACCCGTACACTTCCCCTTCACGAACTTCAAATGATAAACCACGGATAATTTCCGTTCCACCAATCTTTTTTCGAACATTCTCTAACTTTACTACTACGTTTCCCAATGTTGATTCCTCCTTTAGACTTCTAGTTTTTTGTCGATTATGCGACCTGTTATATAAACAAGTAAAATAAATATACCGATTGAAAAAGCAATACTATATAAATTCATAAGTTTTTCTGGATAGAGCAACACATTCGCTCCTGATGAATCATCTATATATATTAATTTTGTTATTAACGGCGCAGTAGGTGCAAGCCCGCCTAGCATGTCATATATCGTACCTAATAATTTTGTTACTAGCAAAAATAAGAAAAATACAATTGGATATTCTACCTTCTTCTTTTTTAAAGCAAACACTTTCACGCTCGCTACTACAAAAAGTAAAATAAGCAATATACTAGAAAAATTAAATATATACACAATAGTACTAAATAGGTGTTTTAATGGATTTAATACACTTTGGTCAAACAACACTTCGTAGAGCTCTGTACCTTTTATTATTTTCATAGAAATACTATATAAAAAAATAGAACTGATTACTTCAAAAATAAATAGACCAATTGCAGTATATAATAATGTTGCTAAAACAATCTTTTTACCTGATATCGATGTTAAACGAAATAATGTACTTTCAGTCATTTTCCCAAATGCAGAGACCGCCTGAATGTATATCATCGCTAGAAAGGCTAGATATACTAGAAGAACGAAACTAACTATAATTGTTTGCCTTACCTCTCCTGATTCTTGCTTAATATAATTCCCTAAACTTACGAAGGCTACAGCGATAACAAATATAAATAAAAGCAGCGAAATAATAATTTGCTTTTTATTCGCATTGTACATATATATTAAGCTCGGCTTCATCTACTAAACACCTCCTTAAACACATCTGTAACAGCTTTCCCTCGCTGGAAGCGTAACTCTTCTACATTTTCATACAATACAATTTCTCCATCTTTTAAAAAGATTACTTCATCAAAAATATTTTCAACTTCATTTATTAAATGAGTCGAGATTAGTATCGTACAATCTTCTCTATAAAATTGTAGAATGAGATTCAATACGTGCTCTCTAGAAACGAGATCAATTCCGCCAAGCGGTTCATCTAGTACGTACAACTTCGCTTTCCTCGAAAATGTTAAAATAATTTGTAGCTTTTCAATCATACCTTTTGATAAAGCTATAATTTTTTCTTCTAACGGTATTTTAAATTCCGCAATCGTATCTACCGCTTTTTGAATGTCGAAGTCTTTATAAAAATCTCGATAGAAAAATAAAGAATCTTTTACCGTCATCCAATTATCAAATACTGGTTTATCCGACATAAAAGAAACAATTTCTTTCGTTTCTAATCCGACCTTTTTACCAGCGATTGTAATACGCCCTTCGGAAGGATGCTGCAGACCGGCAATCATTTTCAATAACGTCGTTTTCCCGCTTCCGTTATCTCCGACGAGTCCTATAATTTTCCCTTCTGTAATCTCTATGTTTAATTCACGAATCACTGCTTTTAATCCGTATCTCTTCCATAAGTTTTCTATTTTTAATAACTCTGTCATTCGCTCTCCTCCCTCTTCTCATGTAATGAAGAACGAAGGATTGTAAGAATTTCTTCTTCTGAAAAACCTAAATTGTCCATTCCATCTATAAAAGAATGAAGTAATTCTTTCGCCATCTCTTTTCGCAGCTCCATAATTTTCTCCCCTTCATTCGTTACATATCGTCCCATTCCTCTACGCGTAACAACAACCCCATCCCGTTCTAGCTCTTGAAATGTACGCTGAATCGTATTTGGATTTACTTGTAATTCACTCGCTAATTCACGTACAGAGGGAATTTTGTCACCAGGCAATAAATGTCCTGTTACAATTTCTTTTTTTATGTATTCCATTACCTGAATGTAAATTGGTGTATTTGGAGAAAACTCTATTTTCATTTCTTCCCTCCTTTTGTATTAGTGTACTAGTTAAATAATACACCGATACAAAAGGATTGTAAATACCCATTTAATTACAAAAAAGTTCTATCCATTAGCCGGATAGAACTTTTTCCATAGAAATCGTTATACAAAAATAATAGTGTTATGTAAACAAACTCATAAAGAAAAGCTGTCTTATTCATTGATAAGACAGCTTTTCTTTATGAGCATATATTAAAAATTAAACACGAAGTCATCATCAGATAACTTTTCAACGTTCGTTGCTTTTACGTAACCATTTCCTTTTACAGAGAAGAAATCATGGTTTTTCGTATCTGTACGTAAACCATTTAAAACGATTGGGTTAATTTCTTCTTCTTCAAACTTCGGCTCAAGTCCTAAGTTCATAAGTCCTTTATTCGCATTGTAACGAACGAAACGATTTACATCCTCTACAAGACCGATAGAAGTGTAAATTTCTTCTGTGTATGCCATTTCAATTTCATATAGTTCCATTAATAACTCTTGCGTTTCTTTTTGCACTTCTTGCTGATCTTCTGCAGAAAGTTCCGCGAAGATTTGCTGTGCTAAAATACCAACGAATACGCCGTGAATTGACTCATCACGAATTATTAGGTTAATAATCTCACCACTTGCCGTCAATTTGCCTTGACCTGCTAAGTAAAGTGGATAGAAGAATCCACTATAGAATAAGTAACTTTCTAAGAATACACTTGCTACCATTGCCATGTATAACTCTTTTTTCGTTACTTCAGGCTTTAATAAACGACGATAGTAACTAGTAACAATACCAGCTTTTTTTTCAAGTAATGGATGATTGTCTACCCATTCAAAAATATCATCAATTTCTTCTTCAGTAGCTAACGTTGTGAAAATATGACTGTAACTCTTCGCATGTACTTCTTCCATAGCACCCATGAAAGCTAATACACTTTTCGCTTGTAAATTTTCAAGATGAACAAGTACAAGAGGCATCCCTTCGCCACCTTGTTTCGTATCTAAAAGTGTTAAACCACCTAATACACGCTTATAAGCAATTTGCTCTTCTTTTGATAACTGTGCCCAAGTATTTTTGTCAGAAGACACTGCGATTTCTTCTTCTGTCCAAAACTGAGCGATGTTTTGCTTCCAAAACATTAAACTAAAATCATCTTCTTTTTTGTTCCAGTTTACCGCACGCATTCAATCGCCCCTTCTCTAAATAAACATGAAAAATTAATAACTAAGCATGAGCAGGGTTCAAAAAACCCTGCTCATCATGTCTTACTTTTTTATATTAAACGGTACAAGCCACGCACTCTTCCACGCTTAACTTACGTGTTCTCGTATAATACAGACTCTTTAAGCCTTTTTTATGTGCATAGATATAGTAACGTGCTAACTCACGTGTTGAAATATCACTGTTAACGTAAAGAATTGTACTAATTCCTTGGTCAATATGTTCTTGAACTTCTGCGATCAAATCAATTAATTTAAACTGATTCATATCGTAAGACGATTTATAGTACCAGAACGTATCTTTTGATAAATACGGCATTGGATAATAGGTTGTCGCATTTGCATACGTTCTTGATTCGATTTGACTTACGATCGGCATTACGCTTGAAGTTGCATTTTGAACGTAACTGATCGATTGCGTAGGAGCGATGGCAAGACGATATGAGTTGTATAAACCATTCTTCTGTACTTGCTCTTTTAAACTTGTCCAATCTTCTTTTGTTGGAATGTGGATTCCTTCAAATAGTTGCTGAACTTTTTCAGTTACTGGGCTATAATCAGTCGTTTCATACTTTTCAAAGTATGTGCCGTTCGCATAATCAGACTTATCGAAGTCTTTAAATGTTTCGCCTTTTTCTTTAGCGATTTCCATACTCTTCTCAATAGAGTAGTAATTTAACATCATAAAGAATGTACGAGCGAACTCTTTCGCTTCTGCACTTTCATAAGCGAGTTTATTTTTAGCTAAATATCCGTGTAAGTTCATGGCACCAAGTCCAACTGAATGAAGCTCATCATTCGCTTTTTTCACAGTTGGTGCATTCGGAATAATCGTCATATCAGAAACAGCTGTTAAAGCTTCCATTCCCGCGTGAACGGCTTCACGAATTTCTTTATTTTCCATTACATTCACGATATTTAACGATCCTAAATTACAGTTAATATCACGGCGAATTATATCATCGGTACCGTAATCATTTATTTCAGAAGTTTCTTGAAGCTGGAAGATTTCTGTCTCGAATGTTCAACCGAGTTCGCTACTCCTCAGTCCGTTGCTCATGCAACTGCTGTATGTCACCATACAGGACAGACTATATCATCACCTACAGCATTACCTGATTAGGTGCTCCGCTTTTCGAACGCCAATCGCTTGCGCTCTACTCCCCTAAGGGATAGTCGTTAGGCTTTTACTTATCTTAATACTTCAGAAAGTCTCTTATTACTTTATGTTGTCCCATAACTCTGCTATACAAAATAATAAGATACATTCTGAACTTTTATATTTCCATTCTAAGATAAGATTTAGCACGGTAGGTTACCTCAAATTTGAGGCTTTCCCCGTTTAACGGAGTTTTCGACTAGCATTTCTACTAGAAGGTGCTACATATTTAACACAAGTTCGACATCTTCACAGTTCCAATATCCTTCAGTGGATGTTGGTTATTTGCATTTGATTTAAACATTAAGTACGGATAACCTGACTCAAGCTGAATCATAGCAATTTTAATAAGCATATCACGTGCACTAATATCTAGCGGCTTCTTCTTCACTTTCGGATTGCTCATTAATTCATCGTACATTTCATCGATATCAATATCATCTAAATGCTTTCCGTATTCTTTATACACCGTATAAGGCGCGAAAACATAGAAAGGTTCGTTTTTCTCAGCAAGCTCAAAGAACTTACTTGGAACAATAATTCCGATTGATAGAGACTGAATACGGCTCTTCTCATCGGCATTTATTTTTTTTGTATCAAGGAATTCAATAATATCCCAATGGAAAATGTTTAAGTATACTGCGCCGGCACCTTTTCGTTGGCCAAGCTGATTCGCATATGAAAACGAATCTTCAAGTAATTTCATAACAGGTACTACACCACTTGCAGCGTTATCGATACCTTTAATTTGCTCACCGCGTGCGCGTAGCTTAGATAAGTTTAAGGCTACTCCACCACCGATTTTTGATAATTGCATTGCAGTATTAATGTTAAAGCCGATTGAATTCAAGCTATCGTCCATCTCTAACAAGAAACAAGACACCATTTCTCCTCTTCTGCTTCGTCCCGCATTTAAAAAGGTTGGTGTCGCTGGTTGGTAGTTTTGTTTTACAATCATGCTTGCGAATTGTTTTGCCTTCGCAACATCACCGCGTCCTAAGTATAATGACACAATTGCTACACGATCTTCATAGCTTTCTAAGTATTGTTTTTGATCATTTGTTTTTAACGCATAATCTTTGTAGAACTTAGATGCTGCCATATAAGATTGGAACTCGAAGTTTTCACCATAAGCGATGTTATATACTTCTTCTACTTCCTCCAAGCTATACTCGTCCAGAACATTGTAATAGTAATCATGTTCTTTCATATACTCCATTCGCTCTGCCACGCTATTAAAAGGAACGGTATTCTCTCTAGCTTCTTCCATAAAGACTTCTAATGCCTCTTTATCTTTATGAAGCTGATAAAAACCGTCCTGCATTTGCGTGATTTCATTATTCAGTTCAATGTGTCGCAATCTCCCGCACCCTTTCCTTAAAATATTCTACATCGTTATTTGTTCCTGATAACTCAAATTTTGATACAATAGGCACTTCATATTTAGCAGAAATTTTGTCAGCACTTGCACCGAACATGTCTCCCCAGTTACGATTGCCGCTTGCAGATACGCCTTTTAATTTTTCATTATTGCGCTCTAAAAATTCTAAAACACGTTCTGGTACATTGCCAAAACCTGTTGTATACGTAATTAAAACAAAGTCTTCATCTATTACTAGATCTTCACCAATTTGAACGGCCGGCATATTTAATTTGTGAATGAAACGCTTCACGTTTCCTGTCATAGAATCATATGCAACTATCATTTCCGACCCTCCCTCTCCAATCTATACTCTCTGTATGTTGTTTCTTGTTTTC
Source organism: Bacillus sp. CH140a_4T (assembly GCF_008923725.1). Classification (GTDB taxonomy): domain Bacteria; phylum Bacillota; class Bacilli; order Bacillales; family Bacillaceae_G; genus Bacillus_A. The sequence continues at coordinate 571,393 of NZ_WBPF01000016.1, read as the reverse complement.
TCTATATATTGTATTACGTTTCAAAATAAGACACAAGATATATGTATAAATTCTTTCTTTTTTTAAATTTTACTTTTCGACAAGACAGTCGATTTTTTTCAATACAATGACTATGAAACAACATTCTAAAACTCATGTCAATAAAGTGCTTTTCAAAAAAGTTGTCAACGAATTTAACCTTATTTTTAAAAAAGTTGCCAATATATTTTGTCATAAAACGGCAAATGCTGGAGGAATATATTTCTCCAGCATCACGCAAAAAAGAACAGACATGAAACGATAATCTGTTCTAAAAAACGATTACATTTATCAATTTTAGTTTATTAAATATTATACATATACTTTCGGTTCGCGTTACATACTAAAAGATAACTATTATAGAAAAAGATTATTATTATGGAAATTCAACTTATTTATGAAAAAATTATTCAGAGTGCTCAATTCGCAAAATATCTTTTACAAATATATGATGTGGATTTTCATCTTTATCAATCATTGTACATACAGGGGCCTCTTCATCAAAGTACACAATCATTCCTTCTACGTACTGATATGTATGTTGAACTTGTACAGTTACTTTAATTTCTACAGCCTCTTCATATGCTCTTTTTATTTTCTGAAGCATTTTTGCCGAACACTTACGTTTCTCTGGATACATGACCATCCCCATAAACCTATTGCCGGCTCTATCTTTCCACATATAATCCCAATGCGGTAATATGCCTTGTTTAAAATCGCCCATAATTCTCCTCCCCTATATTCTTCTAGTTACGAACGTGGCGTTTCTGAATATGTATAAATTACCTGTCCGCCGCGCTGCGCGTTCCCAATAATATGTTTAAAATCTTCACGCCCTACTACAACTTTCCTAAACGTATAAAATACATCTTTCGTTGCAACATACTCCTTTATTTCACCATTTTTCAGCTGGTCTAAAATTGTATTTGCTAATTGTTCATCCATGTATTTCACCTCTATGCAATATTTTATTTTATCGTATATTCTATAGGTCAACAACTGTAAAATTATCCAGGTGCTATACCTTCATTTCATTTTCATTATTCGCAAACGATATCACTTTACTATATGTCCACTAAATATCATATACTAACATAGCTACTTCTCTATATCAAACATTTCGACATTCAATTATGCAAAGTTCCATACCACTATGCTACAATATATAAATAGAACTAGGAGGGATACTATGATTCGGAAAGCAAAAAAGACAGATGCGATGGCAATTGCGCCTTTATTGTATAACGCTCTGCACGAAATTGCTGAAAAAATCACAGGTAGCACAGTTGAGACCGAAGTATTACTAGGACTTGAAACATGGTTCTCAAAAGAGAGAAATCGACTGAGCTACGAAAACTGTTTTGTATATGAACAAGACGGAATTGCGGTCGGAATTATTGTCGCTTATCACGGTAGTGAAGCAACAATGCTCGATGCACCAATTGTACGTCACTTAAGAGAATTACATAAAAATGAATCGATTACGTTAGAAAAAGAAGCTGAGCTTGATGAATATTACATTGATACATTATCAGTTTCAAGTGCATATGGCGGAAAAGGAATTGGTTCTAAATTAATTGAAGCTGCTGAAATCCATGCAACTGAAAAGGTGTATGAAAAAATCGCATTACTTGTTAATTTAGAAAACACACGTGCCTATTCACTATACGAAAAACTAGGTTATAAAAAAGATCAAATCGTTATGCTTGTAGGCGAACCTTATGCACATCTCGTAAAAACATTAAACATCAAAATTTCTATATCTTAAAAAGAAAGCACACGATTTATATAAATCGTGTGCTTTTATGTTAAATTCGTATTCAATACATTTCCATTCATCGCCTCGTGAAACGTATATGTTGTACATCCCCATGGCTCTCTGTGCAAAATAGGCGTACCAGACCATCCCATCGCTCTCAGTTCCGCACCAATCATTACATTCACATAATTATGACCTACTAGAGCAATACTTCCATGTACGAGAGCGTAACGGTGTAATAAGTAAGCGGCTTGCTTTGCCCTCTCCCTTACTTCCTTATAAGACTCAACATTTTTATGGTAACCAAGTATCCACACTGTTCGTCCGATAAACATCCATATGTTAGGTTTACACTTCAACCATTTTGGAGCATAAAAACTCGTCGGAACTTCAGCTTCCCTAAAAAGGGAATTTTGCATAAAAGATAAAGAATCCATTAATTCAGCTGCTGACTGTATAGCACACCTTTGATCACTCGTTACAATCAATTTTGCTGCTTCAACCGCTTCCATTGTTTCCATTGGTATAGGTGCTTTTTCTGTTATAGTATGTAAGTCATATCCTTTCATCCATTCCTGAAAGGATGTAACCGTCATTGGTTCTATAGTACGATCTAAGCGACCATGACGAATAAAAGAAATCTTCATTCTTTCCACTCTCCATTCATCACTTACGAACTCTATTATGTACTATTTTTACATATCATACCACGCAAAAAAAGAAAGTTATACACCTTTACATATCCCCGCCACTCTCATGTGTGACCCCAGCATGTATACCATCCATCCCATCAAAATATGTAGTCGTTTCATGATGACGAATCTTTTTTAAATTTATATAAGAAAATACAAATAAAGTTAACGCTATAGCACTCCCCACAAACTCAAACATCATTTTACCGCCTCTAATTTCTCCCACTTTAGTAGGTTATTGCAATCTTCATTATACCCCGATATAAAGATATTCACATTTAAACCGTTCTTTTCTTCTAATAACTTGGCGTTCTTGCATATTTTCTTACAAAAAGTGAATATTTTTCGAATTTTTACTTTGGAAACATTTACAAAATGGACAATATGGTTCAAAATAAGAAGAAATAAAAAAACCAAAATTATTCTTTTTTGGGAAAACTGTAACAAGGAGAGTTGCTTATGCAGATCGCAGAAACTGGAGATATCATTGAATTTAAAGGTGGAATGCAAGGCCGTGTTCAAAAAGTAAATCAAAACTCCGTTATTGTAGATATAACAATTATGGAAAATTTTAGAGAACTAGATATGGAACCTCTTACAGTTGTAAGTCATAAAAACTATACTGTCATTAATCAAAATGCATAATATAACAGAAAGAAAGGATCTGTATGTCATACAGATCCTTTCTTTCTGTTATATATTAACGATTATCAATTGTTTCTGGATATAGATCATGGTTCATCATGCGGTAGTCTGCCATTTGTTCATACTTCGTTCCTGGGCGACCGTAGTTGCAGTAAGGATCAATTGAAATCCCTCCACGTGGCGTAAATTTACCCCATACCTCAATATAGCGCGGATCCATTAATTTAATTAAGTCATTCATAATAACGTTCATGCAATCTTCGTGGAAGTCACCGTGATTGCGGAAACTAAATAAATATAGCTTTAAAGATTTACTCTCTACCATTCTTTGTTCTGGAATGTAGCTAATATAAATTGTTGCAAAATCTGGTTGGCCTGTTTTCGGACATAAGCTTGTAAATTCAGGACAATTGAATTTAACAAAATAATCACGGTTTGGATGATTGTTATCAAATACCTCTAAAATTTCTGGGCTATATTCAAATAAATATTTTGTATTTTGATTTCCTAATAACGTTACATCTTTTAAATCTTCATCTAATCTTCCTGCCATTTTAAACATCCCTTCTCATTATACCCCGCGTTTATTTCCCCATACTAACGCATGAAGCTGCGGCAATACTTTTGCATTATTCATTTCTTTACAGTTAACCGCTTTTTCAATAAGCCACTCATACTTATCTAATAATTTTTTAATCAACATCGCGTCATCCACTGTTTTTGTATCATCATTCCCTACTTGTAAGAAAAATGGTACATCTGGATAACGTTCGTGCATCTTAACTGCATACTCAAAGTCATAATCGTCAAATACTACTACCTTTAAACTAATATCTTTTCCTGCTAGTTTCTGAATAACAGTATCTAACTTCTGAAAATCAGTATTCATTGCCGAACTTGGTGGTTTTGGAGAAATCGTTATCTCATCAATTTGAAGTAACCAATCTTGCCATTTACTCCCTTGCGTTTCGATTGCCGTTCGCATTCCATTCTCTTTTAATATAGAAAGAAGAAACTCAATATTTTTCAGCAACGCTGGATTTCCACCTGAAATCGTAACATGAGAAAAATTTTCGCCACCAATTTCTACAAGCTCATTCCAAACTTCCTCTGCTGTCATCTGTCTAATTTGATCTTTAGCCGATCCATCCCAAGTAAAAGCAGAATCACACCAAGCACAGCTGTAATCACAGCCAGCTGTACGGATAAACATCGTCTTTTGTCCTACAACCATTCCTTCACCTTGAATAGTCGGACCAAATATTTCTAAGACAGGGATTTTACTCATCGAGCATCCACTCCCGTCTTACTTCCGCATAACTAGTTGGCGTCTCGAAAAGACGAACAAATTCAACACGAGCTCCTTTATATTCGTTCGCACGATTATCTTTTATTAATGCTTCTGCCATCTTTTCGTAAATCCAAACGACCATGTTTTCAGCAGTCGTATTCATTGCTGGTAACGTTTCGTTTAAATAACGATGGTCTAAATAGATTTCTATTTCATTCTTCCAAATTTCTTTTATATCTCCAAAGTCAATCGCAAGACCGATTTCATTTACATATCCACTAATCCCAAATACAACTTTATATGTGTGACCATGTAAGTTTTTACATTTCCCTTCATAACAATGTAAATGGTGTGCTGCATCAAATGTAAATTCCTTGCTGACCATTACTCTTTTATTATGATATTTAAGCTGTTTACGCTGAATATCCTTGTCCATTTTTTGCAAATTTTCTACGATGCGAAATCCAAAGAAATTATCCATTAGTTATTTGCTCCTTCGCGTTCTTGTAGGTACGTATCTAATCCTGCTTTACGAAGCTGACATGCTGGACATTCACCGCAACCATCACCAATGATTCCGTTATAACATGTTAATGTTTTTTCTCGAACAAACTCGAATGCTCCAAGTTCATCTGATAATTTCCATGTTTCCGCTTTATCAATCCACATAAGTGGTGTATGAATTACAAACGGATAATCCATGGATAAATTTAAAGTAACGTTTAACGATTTCACAAACACGTCACGGCAATCTGGATAACCACTAAAATCAGTTTCACATACACCCGTTACAATATGACGTGCCCCAACTTGTTTTGCTAATACAGCAGCAAATGATAAAAATAGTAAATTTCGTCCATCTACAAACGTCGATGGCAATTCACCTTCTTCATGTGTAATCTCCATATCCGTTCTCGTTAACGCATTTGGAGCAAGTTGATTTAATAGACTCATATCTAGCACCGTATGTTTAACTCCTAGCTCATTTGCAATTTCCGCCGCACAATCAATTTCTAACTTATGACGTTGATTGTAATTAAACGTTACAGCTTCAACTTCTGCAAACTGCTCTATTGCCCAAAATAAACATGTCGTACTATCTTGTCCTCCACTAAAAACAACAACTGCCTTCTCTTTTTTCATTTCACTCATTCTCCTTCTCTACTACGAATAAGAAGAAAGAACGTTCTTGAACTGTCACAATAAAAAAACAAAACAATACCTAAAGATATTGTTGTTTCCATAGTTTTTTATAGAGGGAGTTCGCGAACCTCTCCCGCGCATTGCACGGAATTCCTTCTTTCATTGACAAAGCTTATTGTAACATATTGTATACTACCAGAAAAAATTTCTGATTTTTCCGCTATTTATCATTTCATTTCTTTCATTTTATAGTATGATTAATTTAATATGAGAAGAGAAGAGAGGAGGCATCCCACTGAAATCCTTTATTATTTATCTCTTTTTAAATATATTATTCATCCTTGTTACAATGCTCGTATACCATTTATTTTGGAATCAAAAAGGGAAACGCTCTCCTAAATTAAATTCAGCTATATTTATTGTATTATGTTGCCTCGTTACTATACTATGTATCACTTTCGCAGCAAAAACAGATTATGGATTTCAATTTGATATGCGTCATATCGTATTAGTTGTCGGTACATTAACCGGAGGTCCTATTGCCGGTGGATCAATATTAGTGGTATTAAATATATACCGCTTCTTATTAGGAGGAATAGGTGTTTTCCCATCGCTTATCGGTTCTATCCTTCTATTTATTGTTCTACTATTTACATACAAATTTTTCAATCGAACTTCTAATCGTATAAAAATAATACTTGCTATTATCTACAGTCTCACATACGGATTTAGTTGGATACCTTTCTTCCTTTCAAAGGTTACAAATAAGGCTGATTATATACCACATATTATTGTATATGAGTTATGTACGATACTTGGTACCATCCTTATTTTATATTTATTACACATATTACAAACTCAAGTTCGTCTACAAAACGAACTTATGAATGCTGAAAAATTTCATTTAATTGGTGAAATGGCAGCATCCATCTCTCATGAAATTCGCAACCCATTAACTTCAACGAAAGGATTTTTACAACTTTTGCAGTCAGATACCTGCACTGAGCAAGAGCGAAAATTATATATTGACATAGCCATCAACGGAATCGAACAAGCAAATCACGTTCTTACAGATTATTTAACCTTTGCAAAACCAAGTATTGAAAAAGAACAAAGATTACAGTTAGAAGACGAACTATTACATGCATTATCGCTAATTACACCGCTTGCTAATTTAGCAAATGTGCGTACTCATTATATAAAGCAAAGTACTTCTTTTTTTATCGCGGGAGAAAAACAAAAACTAAATCAATGCTTGTTAAATATTTTAAAAAACTGCATTGAGGCCATGCCAAAAGGCGGTGATCTTTATTTCACATTAGTTCCTGATCATAAGCATATTCAATTATATATAAAAGATACAGGAGTTGGCATGGATCAAGAACAAGTAAAACGCCTTGGATCCCCTTTCTACTCAACAAAAGACAAAGGTACTGGTCTTGGAATGATGGTCGTATTCAGCGTTGTGCAAGCTATGAATGGAAAAATTGATATTATAAGTGAAAAAGGGACTGGTACAACCTTCTTATTAACTTTTCCACTCATACAAAAAACGTGATGAGTATTTCATCACGTTTTTTCTGTTCCTTCAACTAATTCAGCAAAAGCTTTCACTTTTCCATGTGGTTTTTGATTTTCTTTACGTGCTTTCCACGCGCGCTCTTCTTCTTTCTTTTTCTTGGACATACTTTTCAACTCCTTCTTTTCTTTCTCCATGTAGTATTCCAAAATAAGAAAGAAAACTATGCACGTATCAAAAAAGAAGTGGTCTCCCACTTCCTTCTGATTATCGTTGCAAAATTGCGTGTTTCGCCTCTTTTAACTGCGTAAGATGTCTTTGTTCATGCAAATCAAGAAATTGAACCCACTGATACAAATTCAAATCATTAAAAATAGGATGCTTTAATCCATTTTCAAATAGATCTTTTTCATCTATCACACTATGAAGCGCGTGTAATAGTTCTTGTCGTGAATGTTCTAGCAATTGAATTCCTTGCTGTTTTTTCATTAACGTTTCTGTTGGTTGCATTTGCTGAGGTGCTTCTCGTTTATATGTGCGATCAAGCGTAAGTTGGAGGTCTTTAAATGGAGTCGTGTTTCTTTCATTTTTTTGTAAAGCATATACAAGGGCAGACGTAACTGATTGTTCAACTAAATGCAAGTGATGCAAAATTTGAATAATACTCCATTTATCACGGCGTGGCTTTACATTCACTTCTGTATCATTTAACATTTCAATTTCTGATAATAGCGTGCTTCGAGTAGACTGTAATGAGTTCACCAAACTTTCTAAACTCACATCCATATTAGATTGAAGCATACTTCTTTCCCCCCTTTTTGTTGGTCAAAAGAGGTGCTCCTTATTAGAAACACCTCTTTAATATTCTGAATTTTCTTTTATTATCTCATCATTTTCTCGTTATGTCGATGTTAAACATGTGAAAAAAAGCGCATGTTTTTTACAATTTTGTGTCGTCAATCGCATGTAGCCACGCTTCAATTTCTGTAATGACACTTTTCACACAGCCTTCAGAAAATGGTGATGTTAAATTTGCAACTTCTACTAGTTCCAAGAATGATTTACTTCCACCTTGTTGACACAGATTTACATAATCTTCCCACGCCTCTTGTCTATTATCTCTTGCACGTTTCCAAAATTGCAGTGCGCAAATTTGTGCTAATGTGTAGTCGATATAGTAGAACGGCGAGCTATAAATATGTCCTTGACGTTGCCAGAATCCACCACGCTCTAAATAATCATTATCTTCATAATCACGATGTGGCAAATACTTTTTCTCTATATTACGCCATGCTGTCTTACGCTCTTCTGGTGATGCTTCTGGATTCTCATATACATAATGTTGATATTCATCAACAGATACACCATACGGTAAAAACAGAAGTGCTGAACTTAAGTGAGAGAAATAATATTTATCTGCATCTTCTTCAAAGAATGACTTCATCCATGGCCATGTAAAGAATTCCATACTCATAGAATGAATTTCACATGCTTCATACGTTGGCCAATTGTATTCTGGAATTTCAAACTTACGGCTTTCATATACTTGGAAAGCGTGACCAGCTTCATGTGTTAATACGTCAATGTCGCCAGATGTTCCGTTGAAGTTTGAGAAAATAAATGGCGCTTTATAATTCTCAATATATGTACAATATCCGCCACCAGCTTTTCCTTTTTTCGCAACTAAATCTAATAAATCATTATCTAGCATGAAATTGAAAAATTCATCTGTTTCAGCCGATAACTCTTTATACATCGTTTTCCCATGATTAACAATCCAATCCGCATCTCCTTTTGGAGTTGGATTACCAGTAGCAAACTCAAAGTTTTCGTCGTAATACGCCAACTTCTCTACACCAATACGTGCTTGTTGTCGTTTTCTTAATTCCGTTGTAACTGGAACGATATAATCAAGTACTTGCTGACGATAATTCGCCACCATTTCCGCATTATAATCTGTACGGTACATTCTTGCATATCCAAGTTCAACAAAGTTTTTGAAACCTAAAGATTTGGCGATTTTCGTTCTCACTTTAACAAGCTCGTCATAAATACGATCTAACTCTTCCTCATTCTCAGCTAAAAATCCGTAATATGCTTCACTTGCTACTTTACGTTCACTTCTTTCTTTCCCTTGCATAAATGGAATAAGCTGTGATAACGTTCTTTCTTCTCCTGCAAAGTCAATTTTTGCAGATGCTAATAACTGCGTATACTGTGAAGACAATTTATTCTCTAATTGTAAATCTTTCACGACTTCATCAGAATATGTTTTCAAATCACACTCCGCTAAAGCAAATAATTGCTTTCCATAATACGCTTCTAATTCTTCGCGGAATGGAGAATGGATTAACGCATTATAATACTTTGTACCATATCCTTGTACAACTGGAGAGAATTCATCAAAGAAATCTTGCTCTTCCTTATAAAAAGCATCTGTCGTATCAACAGAATGACGAATGTAACAAAGATTCCCCATTGTACCAAAATCGTTGCGAATCTCGTTAATTGAATGAATAACTTGTTTTTGTTCTTCTACCGTTTTTGCGTTATCAAACTTCTCTAAAGCAACAGTAAACTTCTCTTTCAATTCTTCAATATTTGGCCGTTTATATTCATAGTCTTTAAATGACATGAACGAGCCTCCTCTCCATTATATGCATCCTTACTATAATTCAATGCTTACTTACAAATCTCCTCTTATTTCTTCAGCAAAATACGGCAAATGCTGTCATAATTACATGTATACAAAAAGCCTTGGATTTCTTTATCCAAAGCCCCTTTGGAACATACTATTATTTTTCATATTTTCCAATCTTTTTTAATAGATCAAGTAATTCATCCTTTTCCTCTTTCGTTAACATTTCAAAAGACTGATGTATAACTTGCTCATGCCCTGGAAAAATAGAAGCAATAAAGTTCTCTCCAGACTCAGTTAATTGTGCATAAATAACACGTCTATCATTCGGGCACGGAATTCTCTTTACTAGTCCCTTTTTTTCTAGCTTATCTACAACATATGTAATGCTGCCACTAGCGATTAAAATACGCTCACCAATTTGCTGAAGTGGTTGACCGCCTTTATGATATAGCAGTTCTAATACAGCAAATTCAGTTGGATTTAACCCGTTACTTTGTATAGATTTATTTGTAGTATCCATAACAGAACGATGTACACGAGATAATGCAATAAATACTTTTAGAGATTGAGAAATATCTTCTCGTTCATTATTTGATGTCATACAACTTTCAACCCTTCACTTAAATTCTCAGTAATAAAAAAACAGCTTAGTACTTCATGTAAATTCCGAATGAGTATTCACTCATTCATTTCCTCTCCCCAAATATATTATGAATGATTCTTGAATAAAAACATGACAATTTTAACATAGTTTATATATAATGATAATAAAAAAGAAGGAGTACCAAATTTGAAATTCAAATTCCACAGCATAGTTTTATATATGGTGCTTGTTATCCTACCAACGATAGGGATTGGTGCTACATTTTATTCATATCATTCGTATAAAATGAAACAGGAAAACAAACTATCTGCTCACACGGTTCTCTTTTTATATAGAGACTATTTAGATCATCACCTTGGTGAAGCAATTTCCGCATTAGAAATGCTCGCAAAGGTCGTAGGAACCGAGACTGGAAATATAAATGGAGTTAAAGAAATTGTACATGATACAGATGGAAACGATGCACGTTTTTCTGGTTTATATTATGCTACACCAGAAGGCATCATTACAATCGCATCCGAAGGCGACCGACCACCTGTTGATGTCTCAGATCGTAAATATATTCAAGACGTATTACAAACGAAGAAAACAACTGTATCATCAGTCATTACAGATCGTGTTCTTGGACATCAAGCTATTATGATTGCTTCTCCTATTTTCAATAAACAAAAGGAAATCTCAGGCTTATTGCTAGCAAGTTTACGATTTGACTACATTTCATCATCTTTAAATGCCATTAAGCCACAATACCATTTTGAAGTAACTGATAAACATGATGTAGTTTTTCTCACCGATGATAATAACGAAACAAGTGATGCGCATTCTAATATGCTGACCACTCCACTCCAAAGATTAGATTGGAAGGTCTCTGTTACCCCATTGCCTATCCATCAAAAAACTTTATACCAGTGGGTTTCAATAGAGTGTATAGCTACTTTATTTTTAATGTCTATTTTATTTTTACTTGCTCAATATATGTTGTTAAAACGTCAAACAAAACTGGAAAGACAACAAAATGAACTACAAAAAATTGAATTAGTTGGAACTTTTGCAGCTAGTACAGCCCACGAAATCCGTAATCCTCTTACCGGAATTAAAGGGCTCGTCGCTCTATTAAAAGAGAAATATAAAGATGAACAAGATCAGTTCTATTTTTCCATCATCGAACAAGAAATAGAACGGATTAATGAAATTGTAAGCGAATTTCTTATTCTTGGAAAGCCAACTGCTATCATTGAACAAACATATGATGTGAGAAACATTCTAAATGAGGTAGCATTAATTATTCAATCTGAGGCGAATCTACATAACATTGTATTCCATTTACATTTGCCAGACCATCCTGTTCATATCCGTTGTTCAAAAGACCATATGAAACAAGTGGTTTTAAACATTACAAAAAATGCAATTGAAGCCATGAATTCTGGTGACACACTAACTATTTTCGTAACAAACAATGAAACACACGCACAATTGCAAATTATAGATACTGGAAAAGGGATTCCAAAACATATTCAAAAACACCTCTTTCATCCGTTCTTTACTAATAAAGATACTGGAACAGGTCTTGGACTTGTCATATGTAAACGAATTGTAGAGATGTACAATGGGCATATTTTTATTGACAGTATAGAACACGAAGGAACGACAGTTCATATCGAAATTCCGTTACACATAGTATAATTATCCTTATCCCAAAAGGGTAATTATACTTATTTCATAAAACCAGCCACAAGCATTCGCCAAAAATTACTCGATTTCCCTTCATACCCAATTTGAAAAATAGGTACCTTTATAATTGATAACCATTTTGGTGTTTGTTTTTCTTTATAACACTGGTACTGTAAAATAAGCTTGTCCAATTCTTGACTAACTTGAATTGTCTCCATACTATTCAACCCACTCGTTAAACCTAATTGAATCATCTCTTCACGTTTCATATGAATATCACGTGAAAGCTTTTCTAATGTGTACTTCCTTTTTACAGTAAACATCCATATCCCCCTTATTATACTTCCATGCTCTCAACTTCACTTCTCCATCGGCCTTTTAACTACTTAATCACATTTGAATTTGAAGAATCAGAAAATTTAACATTTTCTCCCTGTAATTTACAAATCTTTACCCTCACTTTGAGAATTATTACAAATTATTCTATCTTTGTAAATACATTCGCAATAATAGACATTTTTTTCATCTTCTTTTTTTACAAATACCAATTAAATAGCGGATTCTCTATTTTCCATATACTTTTCTTCGACATTTTTTGTTTAATTTATATAAAAACGCAAACTATAATGATGATTGATAATATAGAAAGGAAATATTTATATGCGCAAATATACGATTGCATTGCTTATGTTTACTATGTTCTTACCATCCTTCTTGTTTCCTGTTCAAGCAAAGGCACATACAAAAAAAGTAGCTATTGTCATCGATGACTTCGGCAATAATATGAAAGGGACTGATAAAATGTTATCACTTCCTATTCCACTTACTGTTGCCGTTATGCCTTTTCTCCCTTCCACAAAGGAAGATGCGATAGCAGCTCATAAGAAAGGGCACGAAGTTATTATACATATGCCAATGGAACCTATTAAAGGAAAAAAAGAATGGCTTGGACCAAAAGCAATTACAACTGATTTAAGTGACGAAGAAATAAATAACCGACTCGAACAAGCGATTCAAGAAGTACCGCATGCAATTGGCATGAACAATCATATGGGATCAAAAGTGACCGCGGACGAAAGAATTGTACGACTTATACTTGCAGCTTGTAAAAAACACGGTTTATTTTATTTAGATAGCAAAACAAATCCTAAGAGTGTTGTCCCAAAAATCGGGAAAGAATTAGGAGTGCCGATTATTGAAAATCAATTATTTTTTGATGATGTGTATACAACGGCACATATTTCAAAACAAGCCCAATTACTCATCAAAAAACTTCAAGAAAAACCGATTATGGTAGCTATTGGACATGTTGGGCCTCCAGGTGAAATTACATCTCGTGTTATAGAAACTTCTATTCCTAAAATTCGCGAACATGCAGATTTTATTTTTTTATCTGATTTAGCGTTATCTCCGCCTCTTGTTTCAAAATAAAATTCATTACTCAAACTAAGAAAGGGAACAATCTGCATATAGCAAATTGCTCCCTTTCCTTTTCACCTTAAATATAATCTACATGACTAACCCTGAATCCTTTTTTCTCTATTTTTTCGATTAATTGCTTTAATCTTTTTTCATTTAATTCATCTGTTATATTTACGATAATGCGACGAATATATTGATCGCCGTTATCTAGCGTAAATAGTCCACCGATATTAAATGTTTTCAACAATGTCCCAAGTTCTTTAATGGTTCCCTTACAATCTTGTGTTGCAATTGTTAATATATAACCACCCGTCCGCATACCGAATGAATCTTCAATAACATCAAATATATTGGAATGCGTTAAGATACCGACAAATTCATTATAATCATTTAGCACAGCTAAAAATGGAAGACGACGAATAACATAAAATGCTCTGAAAAAAGAATCCTTTTCAAAAATAAATGCAGAGGTATCTTCCAGCATATGTTCCGTACTTAATTTCTCTAATCCGCTATTACACTTCTTTTCTAAAAGATCTACTTTATAAATAAGCCCCATGAATTTCTTTTCATCTTCTGCTAATACAGGGATTGCTCGAAATCCCGTTTCATTCATAATTTGCAAAGCCTCTTCACCTGAATCGTTCATTTTGCAAAATGTTACTTGCTGTTTTGGCAGAAAATGATATTTAACTCGCAAAATATGTTCCTCCTTACATGTCAACATGTAATCTATATATAATAAGGAGACCTATATTTTATGAGTAAATTTATTTTTAAAACGCTTTCATTTATTTATTGACTTGTAACAACATCACAAACATTTTATATAACAGAGCTCTTTGCACCTTTTATCATTAACAACTTTACATGGTAATTCATTAAATATTCTATACCCTCTAGCCATTTTTTTGTTTCTTCTGGAGTTTTCCCCCACACAATCATGCCATAATTATGAACAAGAACTACTCCTCCACCTTCAACGAAATTCGGCACTTTATTTTCTAATAAATCAGCGAATTTTTTCTCATCTTCTACAATAGGAATTGTCATTTCTGTTATACCTTCTTTTCCAAAAACACGTTCCACGCTACGTTTATCGAATGTTACTTCCCCTTCTTCTCCATATAACTCTGATATTAAATGACTATCTACAGTCTGCACTTGTAAAATACATTCTGCACTACTTTTTTTATAAATATCCGCATGCATAAATGATTCCGCAGCTGGTTTTTCTTCATTTTCAAATACTGGCTCACACATACAATTGACAACAATAAAATCTTCTTCTGAAAATAACCCTTTATCTCTTCCCTCAACGTTTACTAAAAAAGTTAGCGGCTCTTTTGACGTACAGAGTGATAAACTAATTTTTGTACCATAAAACCAATCACGAAGTGCCAATTCAGATTTCACATCTTTTAATTCATTCCATTTCTTTAGAAAAAATAACATTTCGTCACCCCCGGCGTAATATTTATATAATGTTCAAATCCTTTCTATGTAAAAGGTTTATTTTTTGATTATTCTAAAAATTTAATTGAATTATCACATGAGAATGCCTTTTTGTCAATATAGTTTCACAGCTCTTCTTTAAAATGGGCCATTCATATGTCTATACTCCTGTCTATTGCCTATTTCATTTTATACATAAAAAATACGTTATTCTTTTTAAATCAAAGAATAACGTATTTTCTCATCTTTTATTTCGTTATTGCGTTATATAAAAACTGTGCATATTGTTCACGTGTTACGAAATCATCACCTAAAAAGTTTCCTTTTCCATCACCTTTTGATATATTATTATCCGCTAACGTTTTCACATAACCTTCTGCCCAATGACCCGTTGGTACATCTTTAAAGTTCACTTTATTATTTCCATCTTCTTTTAACTGAAATACTTTATGCAATACTACAGACATTTCGTATCGAGTTAATACTCCCTCTGGACGAAACTCCCCAGTACCATCTCCTTGCATAATGCCAGCTTGCGCAACTGTAGCAATATCTTGCTCAAACATATGCCCTTTCGTATCTGTAAATCTCTCTTTCTGTTCTACTTTATTTTCTAATTTCAAGTACCTTTGTACTAAAGATGCAACTTGTCCACGAGTAATACTATCCCCAAATCCAAATTGTCCATTTCCATATCCCTTGAAAATATTTTCTTTCGCTAAATAATGAATTGCTTCTTCTGACCAATGTCCTTTTGGTACATCTTTAAATTCTACTACTTCTACTTTTTCATCTTCTTTAGAAGTGTTGTCCCCTTTACTTTCTACTACATTTTGAATTACAGATCCTGTAAAGAAGATTCCTGTATCCGCAAATGGATCTTTCACTCCAAATTCATATACTTTCTCACCTGCTGTACTCCACTTAACTGCATCGTTACTATACGTACCACCTTCACTCTTCAAACGAATTTTTGTAGAGATTTTACCATCTTTTTCGTATATAGGTACTTTGACGTCTTTATTTACTTCTGTATCCTCTAAAAAGACTTTTTGGTTTTGAACATTGATATAAGCTGTTTTACTTAGTTCTATAACTGGTCGAACATCACGGATTTCATTTGCAACAAAACTTAGAAATACTAACTTCTTCAAATTACTAACTGATGTTAAGTCTGAAATATAATTTGCTTCTAAATCAAGCTTTTGTAAGTTTACTAGACTTGATAATGGAGTAATATCCTTTAATTCATTGTTAGGTAAATCTAATTCTGTAAGTTGAGTCATTTTAGTAAGTGGTGTCACATCTTCTATTTGATTTTTCCCGATAAATAATTTACTTAATTGATTCATTTGATCAATACCCGATAAATCTTTAACTTTATTACGTGTTAATACTAAGTCTTTTAAAGGTAATGAATATAACGGTTTAATATCTTCAATTTGATTACCAGCTAAAGTTAAGTATGTTACATTTTTTAACGCGCTTAATGGAGCAACATTCGTAATTTTATTATTTGCTAAATTCAAGTAATCTAGTTGTTCCATTTTCGCTAATGCTGTTACATCTTCTATTTGGTTGCCCGATAGATATAAACTTTTTACATTTTTCATTTCAACTAATGGTGCAACGTTTGTAATTTTATTATTACTTAAATCAAGAGATTCTAAATTATTCATCTTAACAAGTGGCGTTACATCTGAAAATTCATTACCACGCAAAGCTAAATGATTTAATTGCTTTAAGTTCGCAAAGAACGACGGATCTGTTATCTTCGCATTCGCAACTGTTAAAGATTTTAAATTCGGCATATATTTTAATGCACTATAATCAAGAATCTCATTCGTATTTAAAAACAAATCCTTTACTTGTAATAACTCTTCTTTCGTAATCGGTGTATTTAAATCTTTTCTATTAAATACTTTTTTATTAACAAGTTCTCTTAATTTGTTATCTGTTATCATATTTTGACTATCAACTGGATGATCCGTTTCCGTATTGCCTGAATTAGAGTTATCATCTGGTTTCTCTGTTTCTTTGTCACCTACAGTTGGATCTTTAATTTCAAATTGAACTTGATATTTGTGATCATATCCGATGGCCGGAATAAGTATATGCATTTGCATATTATGCTTCTTCTCAAATTCGCCAATTTCAAATTGGACTACTTTCGTTCCATTTTTCCTCTTATCTTCTGATAAAACTTTCACATCTTGAAATACACCAGATTGGTTTTTATCCTCTATTCTAAGATATTGAAAATAATCGCTATCTTGTATTGTTACAGTAACAATTTTTTTCCCATCTTCAATTGCCACTTTAGGATTTTTTATGTACTGAGAAACCATAGATGGCTCATCTTTTTGATCCTTATATATTTTAATCTCAGTATCGTATGTACGTTCACTAGCTGCTGCCACCGACTGGTTTGCTTCAGCTTTTAGTGCTGCTAATGCTGGAGTAGAGTATGTAGCAAATGGAATTGCTAATGTTGTCGCTACTACTAGCGCCTTAATATAACTTTTTTTCAAAATAATATCCCCTATCATATATAATTTTTACAATTGATAATTCTTATCAATTACCTACAAATAAATGATAATGAATCTCATTATCATTGTCAATGATAATATTACATTAAGTTTATATTTTCATAGATAAAAAATAAAAAGCCCTTTATTCACAGGGCTTTTTTTCCTATCGTATGCAGAATTTCACTTTTTTCTTTTTCATTAATAACACCGATTTTTTGCAAAATATTTGCATACAATACGAGTTTATTATATACCCGTTCTGACATACTTTCCCCTTCTTTCCTTCGACCAACTTTTTTTGTATTGGTAAATTATATGAAAGAGATGAGAAAATGTGTCCACTTTTTTTGCATAAATACAAATCTTTTATCCCGCTATTTGCAGACAGTAAAACTCCCACCTCACAATCAGGTGGGAGTTCCATGTATTTAGCAAATTGTCCATTGAATATTATGCTTTTTGACTTCCTCTTCAAAACTATATGGCATTTTCTTATCACAAATTACATGTTGGATACGCGAAAACGCTGCTATTCGGTAATTTCCTTTTACCCCTACTTTTGTATGATCACATAAAATATATGTTTTCTCTGCTAATTTCATCATCACTTCTGACAGTTTTGCCTTTTCTAATTCAAAACTAGAAACCCCAAAACCAGGTAACAATCCATCAATCGAAACGAATGCTTTATGAAAATGAAATTGCTGGATTACTTGCTGTGAAATAGACCCTGACACACGTGAATGCTTTGGCGATACTTTTCCGCCAATAAATAAAACTTCACCGTGAAACATCTTTTTATTGATAGAAGAAATTAATTGTGTTGCTACTGGAAATGAACTTGTTATAATCGTTAAATTTTTACGATGGACAAGATATGGCACCATTTGAAGTGGTGTACTTCCGTCATCAATCGCAATAACATCTCCATCTTCCACAAACGTTGCTGCTTTATATCCAATTCTCTTCTTCTCTTCTATATGCAACATCTCTCGTTCTAACATTGGTGCCTCTATTCCAGCTCCCGGAAGTTGGACGGCTCCACCATACACTTTTTTCAACTTCTTTTCACGATCCAATTCTTCTAAATAACGGCGAATTGTCTCTGTTGATACAGCAAACTCTCTCGCTAACTCTGAAACTTTTACTTTCCCTTTAAATTCTACCTTCTCAAGAATGGTTCGCTTTCTTTCTTCACCTACTACAGACATAGCCTCACCCCATTGATTTCTACCTCATAAACTGCCTTACTTATACAAAGTTATAACTTTCTTTTTCAGTAAAAACTTCTTCATGAATATGAATACCACGTTTTTTTAGTTCATCAAAAATAATTTGTGGATTTACAAAAGCTTCCTCAGGTGTCACAACACCAGCTTGATTTACATTCCCATTTGCGATTAACTCTGTAGCAATCCCAAATGGAATACCAACGTTTCTCGTATAAGCTCTTAATTTTTCCCACCCTACAACAGTTCCATCAGATAACGGGTGGGTATGATATAATACGTGCCTTTGTTTCTCATTATTTTTCGTACCTATTACTTCTACATGAAGTGCGTAACCGTAAACTTCCGTTTCTTGTCCTTCTTTCGATTGCAATAAATACTTCGAGATACAATCCATAATGCCGATCGCTTCCCCATTTACTTCAACTTGATCATTACGCAATATACCATAATCATATAAAGCACGTACGAGCTGCATATTTTGCTTTGGCCAAGTTCCTCTCGTCTCTATCAGTTTGACGCCTTTATTTTCTAGTGCTTTCGCTAACGTAATCGTTTCAGAATGCGGGATTATATACTGCGTTTCCTTACCATAAGGCGCCGGTAATTCAATTTCTCTCGGACGCGCAAACGGAGGTACTTGCTTAAACTCACCATCTTCATACACGGTACGCGATGGTAAATGTGGATCATATTCATATGTCGTTGTTTCTGTAATTGATGCAGAAAAAGCAATTGGACGATACGAACCGTGACTGACACGAACTGACTCTACAGTATCAAGCTGATTTGCTGCATGCATCGCCATCATTTGCGTTACACCTGGCGTCATACCAAAACCAGGTAAACACGTTTTTCCATTTTGAACAAATATAGAATGTGAATCATTTTCTTCACCAAATCCATTCAAATTCACACCGTGACAACCTGCTTCTGCAATACATCGAGTAGACAAGCCATTTAACTTAATTGTCGTACCGTCCATTACAATGTCATAACCTTTCATTTTTGCAACCGTATCCTCGTGATTCGTTACGTCTACTTTCACAAAATCTACGCGAGGATCGTTGAGCCATTCTACTACTTTCAGGCCCTCTTCTTCATTAAAATCCGCTACTGTAATCGTCTCAAAAGATGAAAATTGTACTAAATCTAAAATTGCTTCACGACAAATTTTACCTGCTCCACCTAAGCAAAATACCTTCATCCTATAACAACCCCTTTAGCAATACTATCAACTAAGCGATTAATATCTACCTCATGTACATCACCGATATTCCCAATGCGGAATGTATCTACTTTTGAAATCTTACCTGGATAAATAACAAAGTCATCACGCTTTAATTCATTATATAATTGCTCAAAATCGAACCATTCTTCTGGATAAATAAATGATGTGATAATAGGCGACTGATATTTCTCATCTACTAGTGGCTTAAATCCGATTTCTCTCATTCTATTCACTAATAGTTTTTGATTGTTATAATATCGATTGTAACGTGCCTCTACTCCACCCTCTTTGTCTAATTCAAGTAGTGCTTGATAAAAAGCGTGTACAACATGTGTAGGTGACGTAAAACGCCATTTCCCATTTTGATTTTCCATCGTTTCCCACTGATCGTATAAATCTAGTGATAATGAACGTGCCTGTCCTTTACATTTCAACAATTCAGCACGCTTTGCAATAACAAAGCCGAACCCAGGAACACCTTGAATACATTTATTTGCACTACTAATTAAAAAGTCAATTTGCAACTCATCGATATCTATTTCAATACCACCAAAACTACTCATTGCATCAACTAGTGTTACTTTTCCGTATTGCTTCCCTAATTTACATACATCTACAATTGGATTGATGATACCTGTTGTTGTTTCACAATGAACAACTGCAATATGTGTAATCTCTTTATCTCGTTGCAATATCTTTTCTACTTCTGCAATATTAGTAGGCTCCCACTCTTCTGTTTGACTGACCACCACATCTATATGTAACATCTCTGCCATTTGTACAATTCGTTTACCGTACGCACCATTTGTACAAACGAGCAGCTTACCATTTTTAGGAATGACAGAACCAATGACTGCTTCAACTGAAAACGTACCGCTTCCTTGCATTAAAACCGTTGTATATTTCTCTTCTTCCTTCGTTGCTAACGATACAAGTTTAGCTCTTACCTCTTGTACCATTGTGTTATATTCAGCATCCCACGTACACCAATCGTATAACATAACCTCTTTTACTGTTTTTGTTGTCGTTAATGGCCCTGGCGTTAATAATAAGTAGTGATTTTCAGTCATGATCCTATTCCCCTTTTATGAAATAATAAGTTCTTGTTTTTCGATATGTTCCATTACGCTTTCAAGTTCCTGCATCGTTTCCATCGTAAAGTGCGCCCCATTTTCAACGAAACGATTGCGAACTACTTCTATTTTTTCACGAAGTTCTAACGGATCCATATTCTCCACTTCCTCTTCCGTTAAGCCGAGCTCGCTACTGCCAAGAATTACACCAATTGTCCACATCCCAGCATTTCTTCCCTCTTTCATATCTGATACTGTGTCCCCAACTTTTATCATACGATTCATTGGATATACACCAAGTTCCATCGCATTTTTATAGCACATCCACGGATATGGACGACCGGCTGGAACATCATCTGGTGTTACAAGAAAATCAGGTTTATACCCTTGTAATTTTGCTTCTTTTGCAACAATGTCCATCATTTCTCTCGTATAACCAGTCGTTGAACCAACTTTAATTCCTCTTTCACGTAAAGAAGCAATCACTTCTATTACTCCATTAATTGGCGACGCATAGCGCGGTAAAATAGCAAAGAGAATCTCTTCAAATTCTTCATACATCTCATGAATGTCTGCTTCTGTTGGTAATTTTCCAAAAACACGATTCCACTCACTCGCAATACGAGGCATTTCTGTAAGTGCCCTTACATGATCTATTTTTAATAACCCCATTGGCTTACGAGCTTCTTCTGCTGTAATTTCAACACCGCGTTTATGGAAAATCTCCATAAATACTTCCAGTGGTGCAAAACATCCATAATCAACTGTCGTACCTGCCCAATCAAAAATAACTGCTTCTATTTTCATTCAATCCATCACCCTTCTTATTTATCGCGCTATTCGCCGGGCAGTAAGACTTCCCCTCAAAATTCGGCTGGAGCAAAGAAGTTAAGTGGGAGTCGGGCTGCCCGTAAACGCCCGCTTGGTGCGGGCTAATAATCAGTGAGGAAGAACAAAACCCCCACTGATTAAAGTTTGACTTTATCTTTTTTGCCATTGTGACGTTCGGTTACGAAGTGCTTTCGTTCCCCATTCATATACAACTCTTACTACAATATTTGTAACAACAATCAGTACACTCATTGCAGCTGCTGGTGCTACATTTCCTGCATCATCCATATTTACAATTGATACGGCAGCTAGTTTAAAATCAGCTGCATATAGGAATACAACTGCTGAGACAGTTACCATTGAATTTACGAAATAGTACATTACCATTTCTAAAATGGCTGGTAAACACATCGGTACCGTAACTCGAAAGAATGTTTTATAAAACGGTATCCCCATCGACTGTGAAACAAGTTCAAATTCTCGATCTAGCTTCTTTAAAGCTGTCGTTGCCGTAACAAATGTTACAGAATAAAAATGAATGATATTGACTAGTACTAGAACAGCGATTGTTCCATATAGAGAATGAAACGGATTCGTTACGGAAAGTCCAAAGATTTGTATTGTTGGTTGACTAAAGAAGAAGACGTAACCTAACCCAAGTACTAAACCTGGTATCGCTAAAGGAACGATAGAGAAAAAGTAACCTGCTTTTCGGAAAAATTGTAGCTGATCTATTTTCTCAATCGCATAAGCGAACATAAATGTTAAAACCGCTCCAATAACCGCTGTAACTGCTGAAACAATTACGCTATTTTTAAATGCTTCAAGTCCATCTCCTGTTAAACTAGAAAAATTAAAATGCTCAAATGTAAAGCTCATATTATATGGCCATACTTTCACACTAGCAGCAATACCAACTGCCACAAATAATAGAATGATCATAAGCGTTACTACGCTACAATATACGAATGAAATAACATCTCTTTTCTTATTATTTATTATTCTGTAAGGTACTGATTTGGAAGATAAGAAATTCGCCTGCTTTCTTTGCGTAATGCGATCAACTGCAAATGCAAATATAGCTGGGATTAATAAAATCATTCCGACAGTTGCACCCATCGGCATATTTTGCTGCCCAATTACTTGCTTATATACGTCAGTAGCAAGTACATTATATTGCCCACCAACAATTTTTGGTGCCCCAAAATCAGTGAAACTAAGTGTAAACACAACGAACATCGCACTAATTAATCCGTACTTTACACTAGGTAAAGTAACAGTGAAAAATTGCTTTGTTTTACTCGCTCCTAACATATTAGAAGCTTCATATAAACGATAATCAGAGCCTTGAAAAGCAATTAATAATATAAGAAATGCTTGCGGAAATGTATACATGACTTCAGCCATTACAATTCCTACTGGTCCATATAAAGGAATTTGTATCCCTTCAAACAAACCAAACATCCCTTTCGTTACTAACCCTTGATTACCAAATAAATATGTAAGTGCGATACCATGCATCATCGTTGGTGCAAATAATGGTAACAACGCAACATATTGAAATACCCGCTTCCCAAACACATTCGTACGAGCGATCGCATAAGCGTAAGCGAAAGCAAGTGTCACTGCAATAATTGTTGTCACGCCCGAAATCCATATCGTATTTTGCAATGATTGAACTAGCGTTGGTGTTGTGAAATATTTACTGAAATTCGCAACACCAATAAAAGCACCATCTTTATCATAAAAAGCTTGTGTAAACAATTGTAATAGAGGTAATACAAGCATGATCAAAAACGCGAGAAGCATACCAATAATTAATAGTCTTTGTATCCACTCTTCTTTACCGATACGTCTCTTAATCTTTTTTTTCGTACTTTCTACCTTGAAATTTTCTAACATCTCCATCTATACAATGACCTTCTTTCCATATGACAACATATGATTTTCTGAGAAAGAGATTTGAATCGGCTTTCCTTTTCTAATTGCGGTTGCTTCTACTTCTGATGCCAATATATCCACTATAATTTTCTCGTTATAAAGATGTGTTTTTTCTTCTACGACACGCACTTCCGTCCGATATACCGATCCGCGAAATTCCATGCTTTCCACAACCGTTTTAATACCATCTTTTTGTACAACTGTTACATGCTCAGGACGAATTGCATGTTCTTCATTATTTTTGGAAAAGAAATTAATAGAACCAATAAAATCTGCCACAAACGGATTGGCTGGTCTTTGATAAATCTCCTCTGGTGTTCCAATCTGCATAATTTCCGCATGATTCATTACAACAATTTTATCAGCCATCGTTAATGCCTCTTCTTGATCATGCGTGACCATAATAGTTGTTACTCCTACTTTTTCTTGCAAATCACGCATTTCTCTACGTAACTTTTCACGTACTTTTGCATCTAAAGCAGATAACGGCTCATCGAGTAACAAAATATCCGGAGACAGAGCGAGCGCACGTGCAAGTGCTACTCGCTGCTGTTGTCCACCAGACATTTGAGCAGGATATTTATCTTTTACATTCAGCAAATCTACAAGTTCTAACGCCTCTAGCGCTTTCTCTTTTACTTCTGCTTTTCCATATTTTTTTGTCTTTAAGCCGTATTCAATATTTTCAAGTGCTGTTAAATTCGGAAATAATGCATACGATTGAAACACCATTCCAAAATTTCTCTTTCCAGGAGGTAATGCTGTAATATCTTTTCCACCCACAGCTATACTACCTGTTGTTGCCTCTTCTAGCCCTGCTAAAATTCGAAGCAATGTTGTTTTCCCACAACCACTTGGACCTAATAAACATACAAACTCATTTTTTTTCACAGTAAAAGAAATATCTTTTAACGCTGTAAATGCATCAAACTGTTTTTGAATGTGTTGAATTGATAAATACTCGCTCATTTTTTCTCTCTCCCACTCACTTACTTTTTCGGTTCTGCTTTTTGGCCAAACTCTTTTTCCCATTTTTCTAAAATTTCGTCACGATTTTCTGCTGCCCATTTAAAGTCATTCTTTTTGTATAACTTTTCTGTTACATCTTTAGGGAATCCATCTGGAAGTTTATAATCATTTTTAATTGTCGCAAATCCATTTTTCTCGAAGTATAACTTCATTACATCATCAGTAATTGCCCAATCTAAAAATGCTTGCGCTAATTTTTCATTTTTTGCATTATCTTTTTTAATAAGTGCGTTCGCTTCTACTTCCCAACCTAATCCTTCTTTCGGCAATACTACTTCAACTGGTGCACCTTTTTGTTTCTCTTTTAAAGCACTATAAACCATTGATACACCAACTGGATATTCACCTGCGCCTGCTAATTTCGCTGGTTTTGAACCTGAATGAGTATAAGTTGCCATATTATCATGAAGTTTCTTCATGTAATCCCAGCCTTTATCTTCACCCATAATTTGTAACCATGCAGAAACTGTTAAAAATCCTGTTCCAGAAGAAGCCGGATGTGGCATCACAAGCGTTCCTTTATATTCAGGTTTTGTTAAGTCTTCGTATGATTCTGGCATCGGTAAATTTTTCTTTTTCAATTCTTCTTTATTTATAGCAATCCCCGTCATAAACGCCGTATTACCTACCCATTTTTCTGGTTGCTTATCATCTTTAAATTGCGGAAGAACACGATCTGCTCCTTTTGGAGAGTATCCTTTTAACATATCTTTTTTATCTAAAGCTAATAGACTAGACGCTGCTGTTCCCCATACAACATCTGCTTGTGTATTTTTTCCTTCAGCTAGCAATTTCGCTGTAATAACTCCAGTTGAATCACGAACAATGTTCAGTTTCACATCTGGGTGCTTCTGTTTAAAAGAATCAAGATAAATTGGTACAAGTTCTTCTTCAATCGCTGTGTAAACAGTTAATGATCCAGATAATTTATCATCTTTTACTTTTGCCCCAGCACTTTCTTCTTTCTTTGCACCACACCCCATTAATAACGAAAATACCATTCCAGTTGCTACAGCTTTAAAGATTGTTTTTTTCACTGTCTCTCTCTCCTTTTACAAATCTTATGTACAACTCCAATATAAACAACTAGTGTAAAAGCAGTATTAAACCAACATTAATCTTTTGTTTGTTGTTTGTTTTTGTGTAATACGTTGCTACTTCTATGTTTTTTCGCATTTTTCTGCTAATAATGAATACTAAATTTACAAATAATTAAAAAAACCTTTATAATCCCACAAAAAAATGAGACGTTTGTAAAAACGCCTCATTTTTGTTTACCTTTTTTCGAATTACGATTTGCATACTTCGCGCTATTTTCTCCTTCATACTCTAATGCAAATTCTGCATCTGGTAAGCTTTCTTTCGGAGTTTTATTATTGTTGATTGCCGCATTTTGTTTCACTTTTCTTTTTACCAATACATTCACCTGCTCTCAAGAATTCACTTTCTATTCTAGTTTGAAGCAAGCTGAGATAATTATTACTGGCAAGTGTTAACAAGTACATAAGAGCCCCTATATGGATATACTACCTATGAAGAAAGCATTAGAAAAGGAGCGATTATTTTGAAGAAGAAAGATAAAATTCAGTCACCAATTTTAGATGAAACGCTCCCGCATCAAATGAATTTTCCATCTTTTAAAGGAACAGGAAAGAAGATGCAACAACCTTTCATAAATCAATATGACGTCGTAATCGGAGACAGTAAATATGATTCCGAGAATAGTCCACTTCACAATTGGAGTGATAAAGTAGATCCTGCCATTATGGCTGGAGAAGAATGGATTCATCCTACAAATGATATTGGGTGGATTTCAGAAGAAAATCAAGAGTTGCTAAAAAAAGAAGTGGATAATAAGAATGACGCTTTTATGCATCCCCAATTTGGCATTAACGACTAAAAAACCATTCTACCTCACATAGGTAGAATGGTTTCATACTATCCAATAATAATTCGCTCTTTCGGGTATTTATAGCGAGGTGGCTGTTCCCTTCCCCCACTAGCCAGTATAAATGTTAAAATACCGACACGCCCGATAAACATAAGTACAATGAGTACAAGTTTACCAACAGTTGTTAAATCTGGCGTAATACCTGTCGATAGCCCTGTCGTCCCGAAAGCAGAACACACTTCAACAATTAAACTCATAAGCGGTACATTTTCCGTAATAGATAAAATAAAGAGTGCTGTGGCACATAATAAAATCCCCATCGTCATAACGACAGATGCTTTCAGCACGTCCTCTTCATGTAGCTGACGTTTGAAGACTCTAACCGTTCTTCCGCCTCTTGCAAAAGTGTATAACGATAATATACTAACAGCAAATGTTGTTGTACGTATTCCGCCCCCAACCGAACTTGGAGATGCCCCTATAAACATTAATATACTCATAAATAAAAGCGTCGGTTGTGACAATTCACGTATATCCATTGTAGCCAGTCCACCACTTCGCGTCGTCACAGATTGGAATAATGTATAGAAAACTGTTTCATGCCATGACTTCCCTGCTAAAAACTGATTTCGTTCTAGTAGAAAAATCATAATTGTTCCAACGATAACGAGTGCAAAAAATGTCGTTGTCGTCAATTTTGTAAACAACGAAAAGCGGAATAGTTGCTGTTTCCTTTTACTAAAGAATTGCTTTACTTCCATTAACACCGGGAAGCCAATCGCCCCTAAAATAATAAGTAACATATGAATCATTTGCACAATATAATCTTTTTTGTACGGAATTAGTGATTGTCCCGTTAAATCAAATCCTCCGTTCGTAGTTGCACTAACAGCGGCAAAGAAACCGTGAAAATAAGCTTCTTGCCAAGTTGGAAAATAAAGTAGAAATCTTGTACCTAATAGTATTGCTCCAATAAGTTCTATTGAAATAATTACAATTAAAATAGAACGCATCAATTCTACAAGGCCTGATAAATTTCCTTGATTATGATCTGCCATAATGAGTCTTCTTCTCTGCAAACCGATCTTTTTCCCCGTTATAATCCAAACAAACGTACCAAGCGCCATAATTCCTAAGCCGCCTAATTGTAAAATAAGGGCTAAAACAATAATTCCTGCCGTAGTAAATGTATCTGAAATCGTAACAACAGACAGACCCGTAACACTTACCGCACTAACAGATGTAAAGAGGGCATCGATAAATGTCCATTTCACACCAGCCTTCGTAACAAACGGGAAACTAAGCAATATCACTGATACAACTACTGCTAATAAATAAAACAAAACAATAAGTTGTACAGGACGTAATTTTTGTAAAAACTTTTTTATATCTCTCATTCCATCACTTCGCTACCTTTTTTTCTATCGATTAAATAAAGAAAAATCTTCACTTTCTTTATTTGTAAATAACTGCTCAAATAAATTGGCAAATACCATTCCATACACAGTTCCATTACCTCCATACGGCAATGCGTAAAATAAATTATGTATTTTTTTGTCTTCTTTTAAAATAGGGAGACCATCATGACTACCGCCAAATGCTGCCGCCCAATAGTATTCTGCCTGTATATTTTTATACTGCGGGAACATCTCTTTTACAATGTTAATAAGGATATCACGCTTATGCAATAATTTCGTATCACCGATTGTTTGAATTTGCATCGCTTCATCTAATCCACCTACAATAATGCGTTTTTGATACGTTCGAAAATATAAGTAAGGCCGTGCCGTTTCCCAAATTAATGATTGTTCATGCCAACCTTCAAATGAATCTATCTTATTTGTCACAATCGCATAAGATGTTTCTACTGTTGTATTTTTTTCTTTCTTCCCGAAAAGCGCTTCATAACCTGTCGCCATAATAATATTCTTTGCTACAATTTGATTTCCTTTTTTCGTGTAACAAATTAAATCATTTTGGCGTTTTTTTATATGTATGGCCTCTGTATGCTCAAGTATAGTAGCTCCCATTTGATTTGCTTTATGCAAAAGGCTATGCGCTAATAAATATGGGTTCACTTCGGCATCACCGTGTGTATATAACGCTGCTTGTTTTGTAAATGAATACTTCTTTTTTATATCTAAATCGGTAAAATATTCAACCGGGAATCCATAATGACGTAACGTATTATATTCTTCTTGTAAAAATGAAGCGTCCTCATTTCTACTTGCATAATATAAACTACTTCGCGGAATAAAATGGGGATCAATATCAAGAGTCGGTACAACTTGCTCCATCGTTCGTAACGCTTCATAACAAAGCTTATATGCTCGTACCCCTTTTTCTTCACCAAATGTATGGATAAGTGAGGTTAACGATTTATCATTTGAAAATTGTAGTAAACCTGTATTAGCAGCTGTACTGCCGCAGGCGATTGCTCGTTTTTCAATGAGCGTAACACTCATTCCAATTTTCGCTAACGAATACGCTATATGAGCACCTGCTTCTCCACTTCCGACTACGAGCACATCACATATCATATCATTTTCTAATGGTGGATAACAAGGTACAGAAACTCCTGTATTCCAAAACAATTTACCAGTCATAAGTTTCATAATTATACTCCTAAAATTTAAATTTCTCCTTTCTATGTTTTGTTATTTCCCATAAAAAAATCCAACTAACGTGTGCTAGTTGGATTTTTTATTTTTAATTAGAACGCTCTTCTAGCCAATTTCCAACCGTCGGATATGTTTGTTTTACCGCTGTTCCACCGTAAACGATCGACATATGTCCCGTCGGTAAACATACATATTGTTTATCTGTGCTAGAAATATGATCTAGCAACGCTTCTACTTGGCATGGCAGAGCGATATGATCACGTTTCGCAGAAATATTTAAGACATTCGCCTTAATATTTGCAAGGTCTACCTTTTGTCCGCGAATAACGAGTTCACCTTTCACTAATTTATTATTTTGATAAAAATCACGAATCCATTGTCTATAAGATTCACCCGGGAATGGAATACCGTCACCAACCCACTTTTGAACTAATTTCCAACTTTCGACGAAGCGCTCATTTTCTGAACGATCGAGTAAAGCGACATATGGACCTACAAAGTTTGTGATTGGTTTTAACATCTTATTTCCGAAATCAATCATTTCTGGCGGAATATTTCCGAATGTATCAACCGCTTTATCTAAATTGAAGTATTTCTCATCTAATAAAGGACCATATAATCCTGTTTCAGAGAAATCAAAAGGACTTGTCATAAAGATTAAGTTACGAATTGGCATGTGCGGATGAAGTGCCGCATAAATAGAAGTTAGCGTTCCACCCATGCAATAACCAAGTAAAGAAATCTCGTCCGATTTCGCAGTTCGCATTACTTTCTTCACTGCTTTTGCAATATAGTCGAACACGAAATCATCAAATTTCAAATGACTATCTTCTAAACCAAATGTGCCCCAATCAAGCATATACACATCAAAACCACGATCTACTAAATATTCCACTAAACTATTTCCTGGAGTTAAATCCATAATATACGGTTTATTAATAAGCGCGTATATCAATAGGATAGGAACTCTCTGTGTTTTTTCTTGTTTTGGAATGTAACGATACAACTTCGTTTTATTCTTCGTCCAAATAACCTCTTTCGGTGTTAAACCAACTTGTGGTTCTGGTTCGCGTAATAAAACTTCGCTCGCTCTTTTCACACGGCGATATGCTTTACGATATTCTTCTGGGTACAACTCCAATTGCTTTTCCCATTCCGTTACGAATGTAGTCATTTTTCTATCTCCTTTTTGGTCGATTTCTTTCTAAAAAAAGAAGTGCATTCCTGCTATGGATATGCACTTTTTTCTTACTTCATTACATGTATAATCCGCCGTTAATGTTTAATTGCTGACCTGTGATATACGCACCGTCACGGCATAGATATACTACACCTTTTGCAATTTCATCAGCTTGACCAAAACGTTTTTTCGGGATTTTAGCAACGATTTTTTGACGCACTTCTTCTGGTACTTCTGCTACCATTTCAGTATCAATAAATCCTGGGCAAATTGCGTTTACAGTTACATTTGTTCTTGCAAGTTCTAACGCTAATGATTTTGTAAATCCTAACATACCTGCTTTTGCTGCTGAGTAGTTTGTTTGTCCAAATCCACCAGCTTGACCAATAATAGAAGAAATACTAATGATTCTTCCTTCTTCCGCTTCCGTTATGTATGGAAGTACAGCACTTGTTGTATTAAATACGCTGCTTAAGTTCACGTCAATTACGCGCTCCCAATCTTCACGATTTAACTTTTTGAATGTACGATCTCTTGTAATACCAGCATTATTAACAAGGATATCAACTTTACCAAAATGATTCACAGCTTCTTCTACAAGTCTGTTTGCATCTTCTACTTTCGAAACATCCGCTTGAACTGCATAAACGTCATGGCCTTCTTTTCCTAATTCATTTACTAAGTTTTCAGCTGCTTCTTTACTGCTGTTATAGTTAATAACTACTTTTGCTCCCTCTTGTGCTAATGCTACTGTAATTGCTTTTCCAATTCCTTTTGCCCCACCTGTTACGATTGCTACTTTGCCATTTAATTGAACCATTTCTTTTCCCCCTTAAATGAATTTGTGAACGATTGTTATGAATCATTTTGGTACTCATCTTAATAGAGTACATATATTAATTATGTTTCGTTGTTTATACATGAAAAAGAGATTCTCCCTTTCCCTTTTACACGTTATAAGCAAACGCAATTATCATTTTTTATTTTCCGGCTTATTCGCAGGCTTTACTTCTTCTTTTGCAGGTACTTGTAGTTTCGCTAGTACTGCATTTTGCTTTTCTAGCAATTCCAAAATTTGATCAACTTTCGTTTCTAATGTTCGCATATCTTGTTTTACTTTCGTAACATCACGCTTTAATGTAGGGGCTTGTCCTAATGAATCCACTTTCTCTTCTAGAACTTCCTCGATATTATCAACTTTATTTTCTAAGTTGATAACAAGCGTAGCTACTCTAGCGATATCCTCTCTCGTCGGCACATTCACCTGTTCTAAATAACTTTTTGTTGTATCATTTAATGCTTTTTGATAAAACAAATTCAAGTCTAGAACGCTGCCCATCCAAGCAGAATATTCTTCTGTTTTAATTGTTTCATTGAGCGCTTTTCCCCAAAATGTTTCGGTTTGTTCATAAGCATTTTTCCATGCTTGCAATGGATCGAATTTTTGATCAATCACTTCGCCTACACTCCCTTTTTCGTTTTTGAAACAATTCAACCTATTCACTATTTTCTAATATTCCGAATAAAACTTCAAGTATATATTTTATTTTTCTTTATTTTCCGATAAATGTATTGACATTAAAAACAGATAGGTGTAAATTGCACTTATAAGCAAAAAATTCCATCTAACTGATTCATGAGGTGATGTACAATCATGCTACATAATGAACCAGAACACCCAGAAAGTTTGGAAAAAAACCAAGCGAAACAACCAAACTCCATGCCAAAAAACTTCTTAGTTCCTTTCTTACTTCTCTGTCTAAAAGACTGGAGTCTTCATGGTTACAAACTCATTCAAATGCTAATGGACATCGGCTTTTCTTCTGTTGACCAAGGTAATGTGTATAGAACACTACGCAAATTAGAAAAAGAAAACCTTATTTCTTCTACTTGGGATACAAGCGAAGGCGGGCCAGCGAAACGAATTTATTCTTTAACAGAATATGGAGAGCAATATTTAACAACATGTGCGACTTCTTTTGAACATTATCAAAATATGTTGCGGACGTTTTTTACGTTATACACCAATGCATTCTTTCCATTTTCTACTTCTCCAGAAAAGGATGAAAAGGATTCTTCATCTTCACCTGGTGGTACAGCAGAGTAATCTGCGTTCACAATATGCAAAAAAATATTTGGAGGTCAAACAATGGAAACTAAGCCATACGAATTAGTCGATGCATTTTGGAAAAACTGGTCTCAATCTCTTTCCCTATTCTCTTCAGCGGGGAAACAATTAGAGCAACTTACTTTAGAAACGTTAAAACAACAACAAGACGCTTTGCATAAATTAACATCAGGAGTAGATGAACTAGAAAAAGAACTACAACAATTCACTGCTCAGTTCAATAACCAATATACAGATTACGTGAAGCAATTAACTGGAAACTCCTTAAATGATCAAATTAACGAGTGGCAAGGGAAATGGAATGAACTTTCTACTCAAATGCACCAACTTACTGTTTCTCCTACGAAAACATCTTTGTCTATTCTTACTCAAACTAGCGGTCAGTTTGAAGAAACAACAAAACAATTTATTGAACAACAACAATTACAACGTGACGAGGTTCAAAAACAGTTAGACGTTTTTTTGGGAGAGTTCAAGTCCAAACAACTAGAACTCGCAAAGCAGTTCGAGGAAAACTCAAAAAATTTATTTACTTCCATCAAGTAAGAAAAATGTGGGAGCTAACTGCAGCACAAACAAAACTCTTTCTTCCTCCTACTACATCAAGATGGCTGGCATTTTTCGATATGGAAAAGAAGGAGGCCAAAATGAATCCATTTCAAGAAGCACAAACTGTTCCGGAGCTTCGTTATGATGAGATTCAAGTCGGTGATCAAGCATCCCTTACAAAAACTATTACGGATGAGGACGTTATCAATTTTGCAAAATTGACTGGAGATGTGAATCCTATTCATATATTAGACGCTTTTGCAAAAACGACAATGTTTAAAGAACGTATTGCTCATGGTATGCTCGTTTCCAGTTTCATTTCGACGATTCTTGGAACGAAACTCCCTGGCAAAAACACGATTTATTTATCTCAAAACGTTTCATTCCGTGCTCCTGTCAAAATTGGCGATACCCTTCGCGTTGTGGCAGAAGTCATCAAAAAACGTGACGATAAAAAAATCATTACGTTGCAAACAAACATATATAATCAATCAGGTGATATTGTCGTGGAAGGTACAGCGACAATACTGAAAAAAGAGTAGCAAATTTGCTACTCTTTTTTCTATCCAATAACTTCTAATCACACCGATTACTTCCGCGTATGAGTATGTCGTTTCCACATAAAATAACGTTACCAGTTTAGATAAGTACTTAGCTGAACTGGACTACTCATAAGGATGTGTATCAACATGGTAAAAACAAACAAATTACTAGTTCCAGGTGCAGAACAAGCGCTTGAACAATTTAAATATGAAATTGCACAAGAATTCGGTGTTAGCTTAGGTTCTAATACAGCATCTCGTTCTAACGGTTCAGTTGGCGGTGAAGTAACGAAACGACTTGTTGCTTTAGCTCAACAACAATTACGTGGATAATACAATAAGCTATGGCTTAGAGGCAGATATTCTCTGCCTCTTTCTATTTTCAACATACATAATCGTCCTTTTTCACATACTAGTAAGAGCAAACTGAAAGGAACGATATATGACATGAAACGGATTAATATTAGCATGAGTCCTCCCCGTGTTCTTACTTTGTCTTTTATTATGTTATCAGTTATCGGTACATGCTTATTAAAGCTACCAATTGCTACAACAACGTCTATTTCATGGCTCGATGCTTTATTTACAACCGTTTCTGCTTGTACGGTTACAGGGCTTGGTGTTGTGGACACTGGGAAAGTATTTACCTTATTTGGCCAATGTGTCATTTTAACGCTTATACAAGTCGGCGGACTTGGCATTATGAGCTTTGCCGTTTTAATTGCGATTATGCTCGGCAGAAAAATTGGTCTTCAAAACCGAATTTTACTGCAACAAGCGTTAAATCAAACGAATATTGGAGGCGTCATTCGACTTGCCAAAGCATTATTTTTATTTTCTTTTACAGTCGAATGTATCGCTACTTTAATTCTTTCTTTTGAATGGGTACCAAAATACGGTATTGCTAAAGGGATCTATTATAGTTTTTTTCATTCAATCTCTGCTTTTAACAATGCTGGTTTTTCTGTATGGAGCGATAATTTAATGTCCCATTCTCATAGCATTCTTGTCAATCTCGTTATTTCCTCCCTCATTATTTTAGGTGGGATTGGTTTTACAGTAATCATAGACATAAAAAGAAAGAAAAACTTTAAAAACCTTACATTACACTCAAAACTTATGCTCTCTTCTACTCTAATCGTCAATATTATTGCAACTGTTTTTATTTTTATATTCGAGTTCCACAATTCCCTTTCTATGAGAGGATTTACCCCATTTGAAGAAGGAATGGCCGCTTATTTCCAGGCGGTTTCAACGCGTACTGCCGGGTTTAATACAGTTGATATTTCTGCATTATCAAAGCCTTCCCTACTATTAATGATGCTTCTAATGTTTATTGGAGCTGGTAGTGCTTCAACCGGTGGTGGAATTAAGTTAACAACCTTTTTAATCATGTTTTTTGGGGTATTTAAATTTTTACAAGAACAAGATGATATTGTCGTGTTTAAAAAATCTATTAAAGATACTCTCATTGTCAAATCATTGACCATCACTATTATCTCCATTTCATTTATCTTTTTTGCTATTTTAATTTTAAGTATTACTGAGCGAGTTCCTCTATTGATGAGTGCTTTCGAAGTATTTTCAGCATTTGGGACTGTCGGTCTCAGTATGAATTTCACACCACACTTAACTATGATCGGAAAAGCTATTATCATCTTTATGATGTTTTTTGGGAAAATGGGACCTTTAACATTGGCTTTTTCATTTGCACGTAAAAAGAACCGAAAAATAAAATATCCGAATGAAGATATTTTAACAGGTTGACAACCGTATAAATTATCCATATAATGAGAGTACAATAGCATATCTCCAAAGGGGAGTAGCGTCCAAGAATATTTCTTGGAAACAAAGTCGTCATTACGTAGAACTTAGTTCTTCCGGCTTTGTTGGCATTTTCATTACATATGTCTAGCAAGACCTTTGCCTATTAACGGCAGGGGTCTTTTTTGTATTAATTACCAAATTCTTCCAAAGTTAATAGGCAGGAGTATGGGGAAACTAAATAGTGGGGAAATTCTTCACTTATTTAGTACTTATAGAAATGAGAGGAGAATGTACATGGATGTATCATTATTATTGGAGTATGGTTGGGTATTACTCATCCTAATTGCACTTGAAGGAATTTTAGCAGCTGATAACGCTCTTGTTCTTGCAATTATGGTAAAACATTTACCAGAAGAAAAACGAAAGAAAGCACTATTTTACGGATTAGCGGGGGCATTTGTTTTCCGTTTCGGATCGTTATTTATGATTTCGTTCCTAGTCGACGTATGGCAAGTGCAAGCAATCGGTGCCATTTATCTTATGTTTATCGCTGGTAATCACTTATTTAAAACGTATGTTAAAAAGAATACGGATGAAGAAACAGAAGAAAAAGAAGCAAAGAAAAAACAAGAGAACTTTTGGTGGACTGTATTTAAAGTTGAGGTTGCTGATATCGCCTTCGCAGTTGATTCAATTTTAGCTGCTGTTGCATTAGCAATGACTTTACCGAAAACAGGCTTAGGTACAATTGGTAGTCTTGATACTGGGCAATTTGTTGTTATCTTTGTAGGTGGACTTATTGGATTAATCATTATGCGATTTGCAGCAACTGCTTTCGTACAAATCTTAAAACGTAAACCAGGACTTGAAACTGCAGCATTCTTAATTGTAGGTTGGGTTGGTGTGAAATTAGCAATTTATACATTAGCACATCCTGCATTAAATGTAATTCCGCATTCATTCCCAGAATCTACGCCATGGAAACTTACATTCTGGATTGTATTAGTTGGAATCGCAGTGGGCGGTTGGTTCTTCTCAAAAGAAGTAGAAGTAAAAGTAGACAAAAATTTAGACGAAAAAGCGCTGTAATTACAGCGCTTTTTCTTTTTCCTTTCTCCCTCTCAATGTCCAGAAAAATTTCTATTATACTACCTTTGTAAACGTTTTCTTAATGCATGTATGTCCTTTTTGTGAAATATTGCACAAACTTATTGAAACTGAGAACAATTCCATGTACTTTATTCATATAAGGAGTATTTATAGATGATGTACTAAAGGAGCGTATCACTCATGCTAGAACAAGGATTAGAATATGTTGTCAAACTGGCTAAGAGCAAAAAACAAATGCTAGATACAAACCCGATGCAATATTTCATTCGTGCTGCACTTGCGGGTATTTATATCGGTTTTATTATTGTACTATGTTTTAAATTAGGTAACTTTTTTCACATTGCAGATTCACCAGCAACTTATTTAGCGGCTTCTATGTTTTTCGGAATTGCCCTTGTCCTTATTATATATGGCGGTGCTGAATTGTTTACTGGAAACACAATGTACTTCACTGTAGCAACTTTAAGAAAAGAAACAACGATTTCTGATACACTTCGTAACTGGGTCGCTTGTTATGCAGGAAATTTAGCTGGCGCTTTATTCTTTGCCTTACTATTTTATGCAACTGGAATTTTCGAAGCAATTGATCACGGTCATTTCATGAATAAAGTAGTAGAAGGAAAAATGACTACACCTACAATGCAATTATTCTTTAAAGCAATTTTATGTAACTGGCTTGTATGTCTTGCTTGTTTCTTACCTTCTCAAGTGAAAGGTGATACAGCAAAAATTATGATGATGATGCTACTCGTTTTCACATTCTTCTTATCTGGTTACGAGCATAGCATTGCAAACTTATCACTGTTTGCCTTATCTTTAGTTTCACCGCATCCGGAGACAATTTCTTTTACAGGTGCTATTCATAACTTAATTCCAGTTACAATCGGTAACATTATTGGTGGGTCTGTATTTGTCGGTATGGTATACCATTACTTAACAAAGAAAGTACCTGACGTAAAACAAGAAGAAACTGAATTAGTAGCAACTCAACAAGAAGAGATTATTCCGTTGCAAGCTCATATGAAACATTAAAAAATCCAAAGTTTTACTTTGGATTTTTTAGCTCCCCACATATTTAACAACAAGCTGCGGATTAATTTCCCCTCCTTCCTTCCCCTTATTAATCCTCTGTTTCATCTTGTGCATACCGATGACATCATTCGTATGAAAGTACATTTCATTTACATATAAACCCTCTTTACAAAAAGCATCTACAAAATCTAATCCACTTTTTTCTCCCCATCCCATGTTAAAGTCAAGGGAAAGAATATTTACATCATAATCCCGAACCATTTGCAAAGCACATTCTACTGTAGTTGCGGGCACATACCCATATGGACAACTTCTTTGATCATCCATATATACATTCATGTTCTATCCCCTCTCTATTTTGCATACGTGATCAACATGTAACATATTGCCCCAAGGCTAATAAAGGGGCCAAATGGAATTTGAGTCCTCATTTTCATACGTTTTAATACTATACCTGCTCCAAAGAAACAAAGACTAAAGCAAGAGGCTAAAAATAAAATCATAAAAATCCCTTTCAGTCCCACTATAAATCCAAGTAGCGAAAGTAATTTTACATCACCTCCCCCAAGCCCTTCTGGATATATCTTTTGCATGCAATATAACACAATGAATATAACGCCACTACCAACTATACTATCTGCCCAAGTAACTAACGGTACAAAAATACATTCTAAAATGAGTAAACAAGAGAACCAAGCTAAAATACGATTTGGGATTAACATATATATGTAATCTGTAACTGAAATAATAAGAAGTAATGAAAAAAGCGATAAAATGATAATAAGCTCTCGTTCCAATCCGATTATATATACCGTAAGAAAAAATATCATTCCGGCTACAAGTTCAAATACTACGTACAAAGTTGAAATTTCCCTCTTACAATTCGTACAACGTCCCCTTTGTATACAAAAAGAAATAATTGGAATCAATTCCTTTGGCTTTAGCACATACTTACAATAATGACAATGTGAGCGAGGGACAATGATAGACTCCCCTAGTGGAACTCTCATCGCAATTACCATAAAAAAGGAACCAAACACCATCCCCACTAACAATGCATATACATAAGTGAACATCCCTTCCTCTCCTTTCCAGAAGAACATAACAAAAAAAGGAGAGAACTTCTACTTCATATTATCTCTATTCTATTAAAAAAGCAGGCCATTTTCTGGCCTGCTTTCCCCTCTTTTATACGATGAAATATACTGCTTTTAATGGTCCGTGTACGCCGACAACAAGATTCATTTCAATATCTGCCGAGTTACTAGGTCCTGTAATAAAGTTAATACAAGATGCCACAGTCTCACCATTTTC
Organism: Bacillus sp. CH140a_4T; assembly: GCF_008923725.1. GTDB lineage: Bacteria > Bacillota > Bacilli > Bacillales > Bacillaceae_G > Bacillus_A. The sequence goes on along the minus strand of NZ_WBPF01000016.1, from coordinate 532,531 downwards.
TACACGCGAGTTCATATCCTGAACTGCTTGTGTAATACGAGGTACAAGTGTTTCACGTGGAATAATAGCAAAGTATACAGTCGGTAAAAAGTGTAAAGAACGACCTTGGCCTTTATGACTTTGTACAACAATCGTACCAGATTCCGCTAAAGTATAATCACTAAAGGCAATTCCAATATTCGCTCTTTCCGCGATACGCATATTCTCTTCTTTTTTCTCAGGATTCCATACATTCACTTCAACATTTTGCTTTGGAAGCTCTTCTTTAAATAAAGAAGTCAATCCATAAGAATCAAAACGTTCATCTGCCGATAACATAATAGGTCCCCCACCGTTTTCCATGATTACTTTTTGAATATCTTCACGTAAACGGTCGTTTGTCGTTTCCACCACAGTTGTATGAATGTTTGTACATTGATTTTTAAATACTTGTAACAATTCTTCTTGTGAATAATCTTTTAGCGTTTCTACATTCACACTACTTTTCCATGCTGGACGCTTTACGCCTTCCGTTTTACGCGCGCGTCCGAGTTCTTTTGCAATATTCTCTAGAAAGGACTCACGGTTTTGAATTAATCCTGTCATTATTTGTCCCCGCCTTTCTTATGATCTTTATACCAATCACGGAATCTTTCTTTACTTGGAGCCGGGAATTCACGAATATCTGTCCAGTTTTTAAGTGGCCCAACACCTTTTGATACACGGTTACCAGATGTAAATGGACTCATTGCTGCTGGCGCCATTTTTGATCCCATTTTATATAAAGCTGCTGAAGATGCACCCATACTAAACATTTTCATTGCTAATTTTTCGGCAAGTGGAGCACGTCCTTCTTGCTCAACGATAACTTGACGATGTTTTAATAATAAATCATGTAATGGAATTTTTACTGGACAAGCTTCTGTACACGCTCCGCATAAACTAGAGGCATAAGGAAGCTCTTTGTAATCATCATATCCGCCTAAAAGTGGTGTTAATACCGCACCGATTGGCCCTGAGTATATAGAGCCATATGAATGTCCACCAACATGACGATATACAGGGCATACGTTCACACAAGCAGCACAACGAATACATTGCAATACTGAGCGGAATTCCGATCCAAGAATTTGAGAGCGGCCATTATCAACAACAACTAAGTGGAATTCTTCAGGTCCATCTACTTCCTCTTCTTGAATTGGTCCCGCTACAGTTACATAACTTGTTAACTTTTGACCTACTGCACTACGACATAGCAAACCAACTAAAACATCTAATTCTTCCATTGTAGGAACCATACGTTCCATACCCATTACTGCAATTTGAGTTTTCGGAATCGACATGACAAGATCGGCATTCCCCTCGTTTGTTACTAAACAAAGAGAACCAGTATTTGCAACAGCGAAGTTACAACCTGTCACACCAATTTCCGCATCCATAAATTTCTCACGGAGTTGTTTACGAACAAACTTCGTCATTTCGTATGGATCGTCAGAATTTTCATAACCAAGCTTTTCTTTAAATACATCACGAATTTGCGTTCTATTTTTATGAAGTGCAGGCGCAATAATATGTGAAGGTGGATCGTTATCTACTTGCAGAATATACTCTCCTAAGTCACTTTCTAACACTTCACAACCGATTTCTTCAAGCGCATGGTTCATACTAATTTCTTCTGTTACCATCGACTTTGATTTTACTACTTTTTTTGCCTGCTTCTTTTTGGCAACATCTTGAATATACTTTGCTGCTTCCTCTTTCGTTTTCGCAAAGTACACATATCCGCCTCTTTTTGATACATTTTCACTTAACTGCATTAAGTAATAATCAAGATTTTCTAACGTATGTTGACGAATTTCTTCACCGAGTTCACGCCATTCTTCCCAGTTTCCTAATTCATCCGCCGCTTTTAAGCGATTCGTATATAATCGTGTTTGTGCAGAAGATACTGCTCCGCGCATAAACGAATCTTGAATTCCATCGCCAACACGATCATTAAATTTTTTCTCACTGATTTTCATAGACATAGCTTATGTTCCCCCTTCATGAGCGACTATTCAGTACCTCAGCAATATGCATTACTTTTATTTCTTTTCCTAAACGCTCAATACGTCCGCCAATGTTTAACAAACACCCACAATCTGCACCGATTAAATAATCCGCACCTGTTTCCATTGCACTATCTACCTTTTCATCTACCATTTGCTCAGAAATTGGAGTCATCTTCACTGAAAATGTTCCCCCAAACCCACAACAATTTTGTGCGTTTGGCAGTTCTCTCACAGTTAATCCTTTTACGTTTGATAATAAAATTCCTGGTGCCTCTTTTACTCCAAGCAGGCGTGTCATATGACAAGATTTATGAATAGTAGCGATCCCTGGTAAACTTGCACCAACATCTGTCACTTTTAAAACATCTACAATAAATTGTGTAAATTCATATGTTTTATCAGCAACTTTTTGTGCACGTTTAGCCCACTTCGGATCATCTTTAAAAACATGCGGATACTCATGAAACATTGTCGCACAAGAACCAGATGGCGTAACGATATATTCTGCATCTTCGAAAGTTTCAATCATATGTTTCATCGCTTCTTTTGCTGCTTCTACATGGCCGCTATTATAAGCAGGCTGACCACAACAAACTTGTGCTTCTGGAAATTCAATTTCACAACCTAAACGCTCCAACACTTCAACTGTTGCTTTGCCGACGTTTGTTTCAAACATATCGACTAAACAAGTAACAAATAAAGTAACTTTCATAATTATTACTCCCCCTTTTTACAGCTCCACCAACAAACATATGGTCATCAGATGACTAAGAAAAGAAGAAATAGGCTCAACCATGGCCTATCCTCTCCCTCTTCTAAAGAAAACGCTTACTTAATCTCTCTCTATTTTATCAAAAAATTTGATTTTTAAAAGATTAAATTACGAATTTATATCGTTTTACCTGTGACAATATGTTCTACATTTGTTAAATGATCTAGCATCGCTTGCTGCGCTAATTCTACATCTTGCTTTAACACTGCATCATATATAACTTGATGCTCTTCTATAAGTCGTTCTGATGTTGTTTGTTCACCATATAAAATAATGCGTCTTGATTCACCAATTGTTTCAGCAATCATCTCTGAAACATGGTTCATGAGTTCAATCAAAATGTTGTTATGCGAAGACTCCGCAATTCCCATATGGAACTGAAAATCTGCTTTTTCACCAGCTTTTTCATCTCCAATGCTCTTTGCCATTTCATCTAACCAATGCTTCATATTTTTCAAATTCTCTTCCGTACGTTTTGCCGCAGCTGCTCGAACTGCCCCCACTTCAAGCACCTTTCGTACTTCTAATAAATTCAAAATATCTTCTTTCTTCATTAATAATCTATTGTTTAATGATTTTGTTAATGAAGAAGAATCGAAATTCTTCACATATGTACCTTCTCCTTGTTTCATCTCAATTAAGCCCATCGCTCTTAGCGCACTTAACGCTTCACGAACAGCAGATCTGCCAACTTGAAACTGCTCAGCTAATTGATGTACAGGAAGTAGTTTGTCACCAGGTTTTAACGTACCATTTTTAATCATTGTTAAAATAGCTTCAGATACTTCTTCGTAAATTTTTTTCGGTTTAATCGATTTGTACTCCAGTTAAATCACCTCAGTATCTTCCAAACAACAATTGAAACGATTTATAAGAACTTTGCATCATAACTATTTTAGAACGAATTGGTAAGAAGTACAAATGTTTTGTTCATAAAATCGTCAAAATTCCGATATTTATTACATATTAATTTATATCTTTCTGTATAACTATTGTCTCCTATACAAAAAAGCATGCCCTAAATATTAGAACATGCTCCCCTCATCCTGTACTTTCAATTTAATAATAACCGTCGTCCCATTTCCTTTTTCACTTTCAATTCGCCACTGTCCATCATGTATATGAACAATTTGTCTTACAATAGCAAGACCTAAACCTGTTCCACCATGTTGGCGACTTCTCGCTTTATCAACGCGGTAAAAACGTTCGCCAAGATTTTCTAAATGCTCTGTATCAATACCGATTCCCGTATCTTTTATGTTCAATTCACAGTATTCATCTATCTGCCTAAGCGTTATCATAATATCCCCATTTTGATTCGTATACCGTATCGCATTATCTAACACGTTATGAAGTACTTGCTGCATACGATCCTCATCAATCATTACAATAATTTCTGGATTTAAATTTGTTGAAATGCGAATTTTCTTTTCTATAAATTTAATCTCATACGTATCTAACACATCTTCAATCAGTTGTGAAAAAACGATAGGTTGTTTCTTTAACGGAAAATGTTCCCCTTCTAATTGTGCTAAATCTAACAAATCATGAACGAGACGCTGCATACGATCTGCTTCTTTATGAATGAGCTGTGTTACTTTTTCCTGCTGTGGTCCTTTCGCTACACCATCTAAAATAGCCTCGCTATATCCTTTTATATAACTAAGCGGTGTTCTTAGTTCATGTGAAACGTTAGCTAAAAATTCCTTACGCTTTACGTCTTCTGTCTCTAAAGAATTTGCCATTTTATTAAATGCTTTTCCTAATCTTCCAATTTCATCTTCGGAAGAAATTGTAATTCGTTCTGAGAAATCTCCCGTAGCTAAATGATTAGCAACTCGTTCCATTTGCGAAAGTGGTCTCGTAATAGCAATAATAATCTTTCTACCAATCCATATTGTTAGTAACGTTATAGCAAGTGCTAACGGTGCCAAAATAAGGCCCATATCATATATTAAGTCTTTTATACTTTTTAAAGGAATATAAGAATATACAATACCAACTAATTTTTTATTTTCTAAAACAGGGATGACAACCCCCATAATATTACGGTCAAAATGTTCCTCATACCCTATCTTTGTCACAGTTTTCCCATCTAATAATGCTTGCCTGTCCCCTTCACTTATAAGAGAATGATGATGTACATCAAAAGGTAAACATGCGCTTAAATCACGTGGGTTCGATACGAAAAGAACGTCTGAACTAGATATTTGATCAAATGCTCTTACTTTCTCTTCAAAAGTTGATATGCCTTCACGCTTATCATATTGCGCAGCAAGACCCTTCCCCTCCGTTACTAATGAATCTTTTAAATTATCAACGTATAGTTTTTCGTACGAGTATAAAGATACAAAATAAAGAAAAGAAACTGTTACAAATACTGCACATACTACTGTCAGCCAAAGCTTCTGTACCATCGTAAACATACGTTACACCTCAAATTTATAGCCTACACCCCAAACAGTTTGAATGTAGTTTCCACTTTCTCCAAGTTTCAAACGCATCGTTTTCACGTGCGTATCTACTGTTCTTGTACTTCCGGCATAATCATATCCCCATACCTTTTCCAACAATTGTTCTCGGCTAAATACTTGTCCCGTATGTTGGCAAAGAAAATAGAGTAAATCAAACTCTTTTACTGTAAGAGAAATCGGCTCACCATCCGCCTCAATCTTCCTACTTTTTTCATTAATCAGGATCGGTCCAAACTGAACCTCCTCTTGTTGTTCTTGCTTTGTATAACGTCTTAACACAGCTTCCATACGAGCAATTAATTCTCCAGGGCTAAATGGCTTTACAATATAATCATCTGCTCCCATACGTAAGCCGTTCACCCTATTCCACTCTTCACCTTTTGCTGTTAAAAATATAATTGGTACATCTGATGTTTTTCTAATTTCTTTACAAACTGAAAGTCCATCCATCTCTGGCATCATAATATCTAGTACAACGAAATCATAATGATTCGTCTCTAATTTTTGTAGAGCTTCTTTTCCATTTTCAGCTTCTCCCCACTCGTACCCGAAATTATCTAAGTACATGCCAACAAGCTGTCTCATATCACTTTCATCATCTACAACTAGCACCCTATATTTACTCATTGTCCTTCCCTTCTCTCTCTATGAGTTGAAACGGCCCTTTTCCGACTTTAATTGTTTGTTTTATTTTCAAATTCTTCATATCCATAACGCACACTTCATCACTATCGTAGCTTGCTACGTACCCTTCTGCTCCGCTCTTCAAAAATGCAAATGGGTTCGATCCTACTTCTACAGAAGCAACCTCTTTATACGTACCAACATCAAACTTTCTAAGTGTATTCGAACCGTGACTCAATGCATATACATACTTTTTATCCTTCGTTATATTCACAGGCATGAATGGAGCGTGTAAAGAACGTACCATTTCCCCGCTCTGTAAAGAATACACTAATACTTTCTCATTCACTTGATTTCCATCACCATGTCCGCCAATCCATATTTCTTTCCCATTCGGACTGATTGTCGCTCCCGTTGACGCTGGGGGAATCATAAAGGATTGGATCACTTCTTTTTTCTTTTTATCAATTGTCGTTAACTTCGTATCATAAAAGTTTAGTACTGATAACTGGTTATCGTGCTCTACCATCGTTATTGGCCCTTTTCCGGTTGACACACTCCCTGTCTCTTTCCCTTTTATCGTAAAAAACCTTACCTTTTGAGCCTTTTGATCAGCAGCAAATAATTGCTTTTTATCTTCTGATACGACCACATTTACAATGCCTTTTCCCGTTTTATATTTTTCCACTTGCCTTCCTTCTGCTAGTGAATATACATACATGTACTCTAGCTGCTTACCATATACAAGTATGTCCTCACCGTTTGGAAGCAGTGCAATTCCTGCCATTGGTTCATTAAGTTCCCATGTCGTAATTAACTTTTTAGTTTGTTTATCAACAAAACTAATACTACCTTCTTTTATATTCGTTGTTATAATAACACTTTTATCTTTAGCAATCGGTGTATATGAACTTCCTTGACACCCTACTAATAGAAATAAAAAACAGAGAAGAAAAACATACTTTCTCAAAAGATTCCCTCCATCTTCGGATGATTTCGTTATAATTGTAAAATAACAAATAAATGTGTGGAAAGTGTGAAATTTCCCTTTCTTACTTCATTTACATATATAATGTACAACAAATAGAATTTGAGGTGTGCAAATTATGCTTTTTCCTGATTTAGCGAATAAAATTGTACGAGAAGTACGCAGACTAATTAAAGAAAATATTATTATCATTAATATACAAGGCGTTATTATCGCAAGCACAGATATAGAAAGAATCGGTCAATTTCATGAAGGTGCACTCCGTTGTGCGAAGCAAAAGAAAACTGTCATTATTACAAAAGAAGATGAACGACGTTTGCAAGGCGTAAAGGCGGGTATGAACCTCCCCTTACTATTTCATGACGAAGTAATTGGTGTCATTGGAATTACAGGCGAACCTGAAAATATTTCGCAATACGGAGAAATATTACGTAAAATGACCGAACTACTCATTCACGAAAACTACTTTTTAGAACAACTAGAACTTGAACACCGTTCTTATGAAGCATTTGTCTTTGATTGGCTTCAAAATACAGACTGGTCTCCAAGCTTTCTCGATCGCGCAAAAACACTTGGTATTGATTTATATAAGAAGAAACAACTTATTTTGTTCTCAATCGATCAAAATGACACGATGCTTCAGCGTAAAGTTTGGCAACACGTACGCAATCTATTAACAAAGGAGCATTTATTTGTTCGTTGGGGAAATGATCGATTTATTTTATTTACAGCCACACACTCTAAAGAGCAAACATATCAATTTTTAAACCGATTAAAACAAGACTGTGAAACTTTATTTTCTATTCCTTTATATATTGGGATTGGACAATCTGTTACGCCAAACAATATGAACTTATCGTACGAACAAGCATTACAAGCTCTTTCTGTATCACTTGAAACGAAAGAAATTGTATTTAATGAAGATTTACGTTTAGAAATGTGCTTACAAGATATTTCTGCTGAAACGCGAGAACAGTTTCTAAGACGCACGATCGAAAACTTATTATCATCGCCTGAACTTATGCACACTTTACGTTTATTTATTGATTATAACCAATCTTATAAACAAACAGCTGAGCAATTACATATACACATTAACACATTGCATTACAGGCTTAAAAAAATCGAGGAGCATACAGGACTTGATCCGAAACAATTCAAAGACTTAAACATTTTATACTTCTCGCTCCTCTTATTAGACAATCATACAAAAAAGAATGATAAAACAGATTAATCTTTAGGTGATTATACATAGAAAGAATCCCCCAATTTTTTTATCATTATAATGAAAGCACTGTTACAACGTTTTTTATTATGACTAAATACGTTAACAGTTTGAGGGGGATTTCCAATGTTAGAAAAGCAAATTATTCATTCATTCGTATCCATTGTTGGCGAAGATAATGTAGATACATCCAATATGGGGCGTTTAACGTATAGTTATGATGCCACTCCAAACTTCCAAGCAATGCCTGCTGCAGTCATTGCTCCTCGTAATACAAATGAAGTAGCTGAAGTATTAAAAGTATGTAACACTCACAAAATTCCTGTATATGTTCGTGGTTCTGGAACAAACCTTTGTGCAGGTACATGTCCACTTGAAGGCGGTATCGTCCTTATCTTCCGCCATATGAATAATATTTTAGAAATTGATGAAGAGAATTTAACAATTACTGTACAAGCTGGTGTCATTACACTTGATATTATTAAAGCAGTAGAAGAAAAAGGTTTATTTTATCCACCAGATCCAAGCTCGATGAAGATTTCTACAATCGGCGGTAACATTAATGAAAACTCAGGTGGATTACGCGGATTAAAATATGGCGTTACACGTGATTATGTGATGGGTCTTGAACTTGTCTTACCAAATGGCGATATTATTCGTACTGGAGGTAAATTAGCAAAAGATGTAGCTGGTTACGATTTAACTCGTTTATTTATCGGTTCTGAAGGAACGCTGGGCGTCGTAACAGAGGCAATATTAAAACTCGTTCCTATGCCTGAAACGAAAAAAACGATGCTTGCGCTCTATGAAGATATAAATGAAGCTGCACGTGCTGTTTCTTCTATTATTGCAAATAAAATTATTCCAGCGACACTTGAGTTTTTAGACCAGCCGACAATTGAAGTTGTAGAAGAGTTTGCACAAATTGGTTTACCAACTGACGTAAAGGCAATTTTATTAATTGAACAAGATGGCCCGCCCGAAGTTGTCGATCGAGATATTGAAAAAATGGCTCACGTTTGCCGCTCTATGAATGCAGTCGATGTTCGCGTTGCAAAAGATGAAGCGGAAGCAGATGCGCTTCGGACAGCTCGCCGTAGTGCACTATCAGCACTTGCAAGATTAAAACCTACAACAATACTGGAAGATGCAACAGTACCACGCTCACAAATTGCTCCGATGGTTGAAGCAATTAATGCCATTGCAAAAAAATATAATATTCCTATTTGTACGTTTGGACATGCTGGTGATGGTAACCTACATCCAACTTGTATGACAGATGCTCGTAATGAAGAAGAAATGCACCGAGCTGAACAAGCTTTTGCTGAAATATTTGCGAAAGCAATTGAACTTGGCGGCACGATTACTGGTGAACATGGTGTTGGCGCGATGAAAGCTCCGTATTTAGAAATGAAATTAGGTAAAGAAGGTATTGCTGCTATGCAAGGAATTAAACAAGCCTTCGATCCAAATAACATTATGAATCCAGGCAAAATGTTCGCGAAAGACACTCGTAAAAGAGTGGTGGTTGAGCGATGACAACATTAAATAAAGAAAACATTCAAAAGGAATTTAAAGAACGATTAAGTGAAGATGAACTATTAAACTGTATGCGATGCGGTTTCTGCTTGCCAACTTGCCCTACTTACATTCAATCTGGATATAAAGAATCACATTCACCACGAGGACGTATCGCATTAATGAAAGCAGTCGTTGACGGTTTAATTGAGCCAGATGAAGATGTTGAAAATACATTAAATGTTTGCCTCGGTTGCCGCGCTTGTGAACCTGTTTGTCCATCGGGTGTGAATTATGGACATTTATTAGAAGAAGCTCGTGATATTATAAATCAAAATAAAAAGTTCTCGGTGCCAGTGAGAGCCGTTCGTAAAGTCGTGTTTGAAGGACTATTCCCGCATCAAAATCGAATGAGAACATTAACAGGATTAATCGGATTTTACCAACGTTCTGGTTTACAAACGCTAACACATAAAACAGGGATTATGAAGTTATTCCCTGAAACACTTGCAACGATGGATCTTGTTTTGCCAAAAGTCCCTAAAATGAAAGCAATGAAAGATCGCCCTGAATTTTTACCCGCTGAAAGTACAAAGAAGAAACAAGTTGCATTCTTCACAGGTTGTTTAATGGATACAATGTTTTTAGAAACAAATAACGCAACGATGAAACTTCTTCAGTTAGCTGGTTGTGATATCGTTATTCCGAAAACACAAAGTTGCTGCGGGGCATTACATGGACATGCTGGTGAGAAAAGCGGAGCAAAGGAACTAGCGAAACGCAATATAAAAGCATTCGAAGATTTAAACATCGACTATATTATTACGAATGCCGGTGGTTGCGGAGCTTACCTTGTAGACTACGATTATCTTTTAAAAGACGATCCACAGTGGGCTGAACGCGCAAAGCAGTTCGTTTCTAAAATTAAAGATATTACCGCTATTCTAGTAGAACTAGATTTCCATAAACGAAAGGACTTACGACTCACACCGCAAATTATTACGTATCAAGACTCTTGTCATTTACGCAATGTTATGCGAACATCTTCAGAACCTCGTATGCTACTAGAAGCAATTCAAGGCGCCACATACCGTGAGATGAAAGACGCGGATCGTTGCTGTGGTTCGGCTGGTATTTACAATATTGTTCATTCAGAGTTATCAATGGAATTTCTAGATTACAAAATGGACCGTGTGCATGAAACAGACGCAGCAACCATTGTTACTGCAAACCCAGGTTGTTTATTACAAATGAAATTAGGGATTGAACGAGAAGGTCTTTCTCATAAAATGAGAGGAATTCACATTGTAGATCTATTATTAGAAGCAATTGAAACCAACTCGTAATAACTCGTAACATACGTAATAATAAGAAAACGGCTATCTCCTTCGTCTACGTAAAGAGATAGCCGCTTTTTTGTCCGCTACAACATTAAAAATATGTTACTTTATTATAAAAAAGAACAACAGAAACATTACAGTTTTGTAAAAATCAATCCAGTATATTCCTCAAAAAAATGCCCAAACCATTGATACAATAGGATTCTTCATTTTCAATATAGGTACATTTATCCAAAAACACCCTCTTAAAATCAAGTATAAAAATGCTGAAAATTCCTTTTATACTCTATGTTTCTCTTATTTCCCCCCATTTCCCCTCTTAGGATAAATTAGGTAAATTTTAAGTCTATGAATTTTTTTCCATCTTTTTTCTTGCAAATTGTATGCTACGATGAATTTGTCAGTCGGACAGGCTGTCAAAACAAATCGTGTGAAAACAAATTAAAACTTTATATAGGGGGACACACATCATGAAAAAGCGTGTTTTATTATCTGTAGCTGCTGCAACAGCTCTTACTCTAGGAGTATCATCTTTAGATGCACAAGCTGCAACAGTACAACCATCTAACATAAAGGTTCAAAATATTCAGCATTCAAAAGTGATGATGAAGCAAATGAGCCAACAAGAATTACAAGCATTCTTACAATCTATGGGAGTTGAGTCATTAGCACAATGGCAACAAGGAAATTTCCAACCAAACTGCTTCATTCCTGGTCAACAACCAACTGAAAATGTTGTAACTGAGCAACCAACAGCTAAGCCAGAAACTCAAAAGCCTGTTGAACAAAAACCTGCTGAGCAAAAGCCTGCTGAAGAAGTTCAAAAACCAGAAACTCAAAAGCCTGCTGAAAACAACAATACTCAAAAACCTGCTGAACAAAAACCTGCTGAGCAAAAGCCTGCTGAAGAAGCAAAATCTTTAAGCGAATTCGAACAACGTGTTGTTGAATTAACAAACGCTGAGCGTACAAAACAAGGCTTACCAGCATTACAAATCGATACTGAATTAAGCAAAGTAGCACGTATCAAGTCTGAAGATATGCAAAAAAACAACTACTTTGATCATAACAGCCCTACATACGGGTCTCCGTTTGACATGATGAAGAAATTTGGTATTTCTTATAAGTCTGCAGGTGAAAACATCGCTCAAGGCCAACGTACACCTGAAGAAGTAGTACAAGCTTGGATGAACAGCGCTGGACACCGTGCAAACATCTTAAATAACGGCTTCACTCACATCGGTGTTGGTTATGTAGAAAGCGGCAACTACTGGACACAACAATTTATTACGAAGTAAATAGATTAAAAGAGTCTTCTCATAATGAGAAGACTCTTTTTTTAGGTTTCATAACTTTCTATTATGTATGAATACAATATGTAGAACATAAACAAAATAGAGCCACAACTTATTACAGTAAGTAACATATAAAATCCCCATTTCAAGTTCAAAAACAAGGAAAACAATATACTACATGCCATTACTTGAAAAATCCGCCTGCTCACTAAACGAATTTTTTGTAATTGAATTGGGTCTTTTTCCTTACTCTTAACTTCTTTAAACCCTTTACTAAGCATAAAGAGAAACATACTAATCCCAATTGTTAATCCTGTCTGAAAGGATATCACACTTCCAAAATTAATAAAGAGAATGAGCATATGGATAAACAACATAAATAAAGTAATCGTCTTTAGAAATCCACTTATAATGAAATGCTCGCCTTCATTCAACTTATATATATTATGTGAAATAATATACACGAATCCATGCAAAAAAATAATAAGACAAGGAATAAATGCTATAACAACTTGTTTACTCATAAACTCGTTCGGCCCACCATTTTCATTCCAATGTACTGCCATACGGTTTGGTAAATATGGATAGAGGCATAGAGTAACTAAAAGACAAGCGAAAAATATTCCTAGTATATATTTATATTTGACCAAGTGATTCTCACCTCTCTTTTCTCTTAACGGCTTCGCTTCTTTTAGAGAAATTCCTGCAAAAATCTACTTTTCTCAAATTTAAACTTACATTTTACGCATTCATTCTTTGAAATTCTTTCATTGTATTATTTAATTTTGTAGGAAATGGTACATCCACTTCAATCTCTTCTTTCATAATTGGATGTAAGAAGTTTATTTTCATCGCATGCAATGCTTGCCCAGACATATATTGCGTTTGTCCACCATATAATACATCCCCGACTAATGGATTACCATTGTAGCTCATATGAACACGAATTTGATGAGTTCTACCCGTTTCTAATTGTAACGTTACGAGCGTAATATTTTGGTTCTTAAAATACTCCTCTACTTTATAAAATGTGATTGCTTGGTCTCCATTTGGAGAAACACGTCGTCTCGTCGCATGATGGCGATCTCTTCCAATCGCCGCGTCAATTGTTCCTTGTTTCTTTTTCACTTTTCCTTCCACAAGCGCCGCGTATGTTCTTTTAATTTTTCGTTCCATTAATAAACGATCCATAATTGCACCCGCAATTCTATGCTTAGCAAACACGACACCACCTGTCGTATCTTTATCTAACCGATGAATATGACGAACCTTCGTCTCTAAACCTTGCATTTGAAAATGAAAGGCAACAAGGTTTGCAAGTGTTCCCATCCCACCTTTTTCAGCAGGATGCGTATCCATCTTCTCAGGCTTATTCACGATGAGTACGTGATCATCTTCATACACTACATCTAATTCACCATATTCAGGCTCTACATCGTATTCTTCTTCTATAAACATATGCACTTGTAACTTATCGCCTTCTTTTAAAAGCTCATTCCATCTTCGCTGGTCTCCGTTAACGGTAACACCTTTTTCCATACGAAGCTGATGTAACAACTTTTTCGGTATTTCCCATTCTATTTTTAATAATGACTCGATGCTTATACCATTCCATTTCGCTGGAACAGTAATTTCGCACCATTCGCCCTTTTTCTTCGTTTCCATACTGTATCACCTTATTTCTATTGATTCTCTCATTGTAACGGAAAACACAATTTGATGCACCGTCAAAAATAGAGGACAGTCTTATAGTAGACTGCCCCCCTCATGCTCTACGCCGTTTCATTTCCTGCAATACTTCTTCCGCTTTTTGCTCATACGATAAATCTTTAAAGAAATCCGCCAATCTTTTATAATCATTATACGTATCTAATAAGTCATCAATTTTTTCTACTTTCATCACTTGTTGTTTTTGCTTCATTTTTACTGGATAACGATAGCCCGATACTTCTTGTATTTTGTAATACTCATCCTCTACTTGAATGACCTTTACAAGTTCTTCCTCTTCCGCATCCATCGTATATCCATCAAAATCTCTCAGCAATTCATAAATAATATGAGTCCATTCATCTTTTGGATAAAATCCTTTTTCTAACCGATAACCGACAATGCGATACATATGCCCATCGTTTTCTGCAAACTGTACTGTATCATTTAGCTTAAACTTAAAATAACGAAACATTGCCTTCACCTACTTATATGTAATGTTCTTATCACATACTATTTGCAAAATGTAGGTCTTGCTATTCATAAAAAAATACTCATCTCATAGATGAGTATTTTTACGATGATTTTTCTCTTTTCTTTCGAAATGGTAACCACCAATTCCAGTCTCCAAACAATTTCATTAAACTTGGTACAAGCATAAGACGAATAATTGTTGCATCAAGGAATATCGCTAATGCAACGCCAAGCCCCATTTGCCGTACTGGTAAAATATCAGTAAAGGCGAACGCACCAGTTACAACAATCATAATTAGTGCAGCGGATGTAATGATTCTACTTGTTGACACAAGTCCTTCTAACGTCGCTTGATCGTTATCTCCTGTTTCTTCATATAACTCATGAATACGTGAAATAAGAAAGACTTCATAATCCATGCTAAGCCCAAATACAAGGCCGAAAATGAAGATTGGTAAGACAAATAGAACAGGACTCGCTTCTAATCCAAAATGCCCACCTTCAAATAACCAAACAACAATTCCAATTGTTGCACTTAAACTAAGTATATTCATAATAATTGCCTTAATCGGAATGAGTATAGATCGGAATGCAAATAATAATATAACAAAGGTCGATCCAAATATAACAGACATACCAATTGCAACTTTATCTTTAATTTCATCTTCTAACTCTTGTTGGAACGTCGTCATTCCGCCTAAATAATACGTAACATTCGTTCCTTTATAATTTTGTTTAAAATCACGAACCCACTGTTTAGCAGTTTCAGTACGTGGTTTTGTTTTTAGAAAGACTTCTATCGTCGTCTTATTCCCTTTCGTATATACTTCAAATACAGGAGCTAGTTTCGTTGCTTCTGGCGACGCTAATATTCCAGCAACTTGATCTGCTTTCATACCAGTTAACCCGTCGTATAAGCTTCTAACTTCATATACTTTCTTATCATCTTTTAACTTTTGAACGACTTCTTCTATCTTTTGTAAACTTTCTTTTTCTTTCATATCTTTTTTCGTCTCTATCACTAACGTAACATCAGCATGTTTTTTTGCAGTTTTATTAAATGCTTCTTCGTACTTCTCATATGCAAGTCTTGTATCACTTTGTTTAGGTAGAGCTTCTACGTCAGGGAACTGCAAATTAGCTGTACGTAATGGTAATAGACAAATCACAATAAATGTTGTAACAACAATAATCATCGCAATTGGATGTTTCATTACAAATTGTGCAAATGTACGCCAAGCTTTTGCCGGCGTATGTGCTACTTGATTCTTTTTTAATATCCGTTTCCCAATTAATGATAATAGCGCTGGAAGGAGTGTGAGTGAGAATAAAATACTCATAATCACAACAATCATTCCGCTAATTGCGACAGACTGAATATAATCAATTTTAAAGAAAAACAAGCCGGATAACCCAACAAATACACATAATCCTGAAAATACGATCGCACGCCCTGCTGTTTGATACGTAATTGCTATCGCTTCTTTTACCGCTCGTTTTGCAACTTCCTCTCGAAAGCGATTTACAAATAATAGCGCAAAATCAATGGATAACGCAAGTCCAATCATCGGTGCAACATTTAACACAAAGATAGATAGTTCCTTATCGACACCTATAAAGTATAATATGCCCATCGTACTAATAACACTAAGTGCCCCATTTACAATTGGTAAAATAGATGCCAAAAGGCTACCAAATGAAAATAGTAATACGAGAAATGCAATTGGCAGGCCAATCATCTCTGCTACTTTTAAATCATTTTGCGTTCTTTCATTAATCTCTTGATTAATTTTTGGAAATCCTGTTGGCGTTACTTTTAACGCTGCATTACTTTCTTTTTCGACTTTATCAGCAAATTGTAATGTCTTTTCCATTCGTTCCTTATTTGTTTTCCCGGAAAATAAAATTGTCGCATAGCCGATATCATCTTGTAACATTTCTTTATTTTGCACTGGGTGATGGAAAGATTCATAAGTCTCTTTCTCTTGTACATTCTTTACAATTTCCTCTACTTGCTTTTGAAATTCCTCATGTGAAACACCTTTATTTTTTTCAAAAACGAGTAAAAGTGTATCTTGAGACCTCTTAAAATCTTTATCTAAAATTTCTTTCGTTTTTTGATAGTCCCCTTCTGTTTGGAAACCATCACCACCTAATACTCCTGGTAGCTTTGGAGCGAAAATACCGAGTCCTATCGCAAGCAATAGTAATGCTACAATTACTGTATAACGAAACTGATACAAAAAAGCTCCTAACTTCCCCCACTTATCTACTTTATGTACATTTGTTTTCACACATTTTCACCTACTTTAAATAATTCAATTATTATTTATAATGTATCACATCTTCGTACAAACAAAAAACGTCTGGAAACACTATAATGATAGTTTTTCCAGACGTTTTTCTATCTCTCTTTATTAAGTCCTAATCTCTCTGTAAGTAAACGGTGATAGTAAATCGCCATAATTAACAAAATACCACCTACGCAATAACCAGCTAAAATATCAGTTGGATAATGCACATTTAAAATAACTCTGCTTAATCCAATCGATACAATTATGATTCCCATCAAAATCGTTATAACATATTTCCCAGTTACACTCTTCAAATTAGCGGCAATGATATAAGCAAGAAACCCGAATGTCATAATAGATAACATTGCATGCCCACTAGGGAAACTATACCCAAGTGCATCCAGCGCTTCATTTAACGACGGACGTTCTCTTTTCGCAATTTCCTTTATCCCTTTATTTACAAGATGTGTTACTAAAATACCAACTGGATACACGATCATCGCAGCATAATAACGTTTTCTCCAAAAAACAAGTAAACTTATAACGAGCGTAGTTACGATCCCAATGGCAGACCCTAATTTTGTATAATGCGAGAAAAATGTAAGCGAATCTTCTGTTTGTAATCCTTTTACTAATGCTCGGACATATGTATCCATCACTGTAACACCACCCGCATGTACGCGCCAAGCAACAATACCAAATACAGCAAGTAATAAAGCGATACATACTAGCTCATATTGATGTAACTTCTTTTTCAAACGATTTCCTCCTACTATGAAAAAATGCGATTTCTACTTTAGAAACCGCATTTTCTTACTTATTTACCTTTTGTTTTTAACTCTGTCCAGTAACGATCATAGTCTTTTAACTTATCATCTACATCAACAAGCCATTCTGTACGATCTAATTCTTCTTTCGTTAAGAAAATCATATGGTTATCACGATATTCTTTACTATGAAGGGGATGAGCTTTTTCATTTGGATTACTGTATCCAATTGACTCGTAGTTTTTCACACTTACTTTTTCATCTAATAAGTAGTTCATAAACTTCTCTGCAAGCTCTTTGTTTTTCGCACCTTTTGGAATTGCTAACGTATCAGCCCAAATTGTGCCGCCTTCTTTTGGTACAACATACTCTACATCTTTATTATCTTTTGCGATAAATGCTGCATCTCCAGACCAAACTGTTCCGATCCAAGCATCTTCTGTAATGAATTTTTGTTTAATATTATCTGTATCAAATGCTAATAAGTTTGGAAGTAGCTTCTGTAAATCAGTTGCTGCTGTCTTTAACTGTGCATCTTCTTTCGTGCTGTTTGAGAAGCCGTTTTTCTTAAGACCCATACCTAATACTTCACGAGAATCATTTAATAAAGTTACATGCCCTTTATATTTCTCATTCCATAGGTCAGCCCAGCTTGTAGGAGCTTCTTTCACATACTTTTTATTGTATGCAATCCCTGTTACACCCCAAGTATATACTAAAGAATATTTATTCTCTGGATCAAAAGCCGGTGTTTTGAAATTAGAAACCATATTTTCGATATTCGGGATATTCTTTTTGTCTAACGGCGCTAATAAATCCATTTTCGCCATTGTTTTAACCATGTAATCAGACGGCTGAATTAAATCATACTTCGCGCCACCAGCTTGTAATTTCGCAAGCATTTCTTCATTACTTGCATACTTATCATAGTTAATTTTTACGTTATATTTCTTTTCAAAATCTCTTAGCACTTGCTCATCAAAATTGTCAGCCCAGCTATAAATGTTTAACTCTTCTTTCTTTTCACCACAACCAGCAAGTACACCAGCAACAAGGCTAAAGCTAATTGCTGCGCCGGCTAATCTTTTCATTAATTTCATCGGTTTATTACCCCCTCGTACTTTCTATATCGTTCGTATTATAAAGGAAGGTGTCCTCCAGAGTTTTCTTCACCATCTGCACCTTTGTTACGGAAGATTTCAGATAGAACCATTAATCCTACGATAGCTACAATTAAAATTGTAGAAAGTGCATTAATTTCTGGTGATACTCCGCGCTTAACCATACTGTAAATGTATAATGGCAATGTTGTTGATCCTGGTCCTGATACGAAGAAACTAATTACAAAATCATCAATTGATAATGTGAATGTTAATAATGCTGCTGAAACAACTCCTGGTGCAATTGCCGGGAACGTTACATAACGAAACGTTTGCCACGGCGTTGCTCCTAAATCATTCGCAGCCTCTTCTAAATCACGTCCCATACCAGAAAGACGTGCTGCTAAAATAACGACAACAAATGAAATACTAAATGTAATGTGCGCGATAATAATTGTTGTTTTGCCAAGTTCCATACCTAATTGACTAAATAAGATAAGTAAAGATAATCCCATTAAAATATCAGGAATTAAAATTGGTAAATACACAAGACCGTTAATAGCCCCTTCATAACGATATTTATAACGATGTACTGCAAGCGCGAAAATCACACCAAGAACTGTCGTTACAATCGTCGTTACGATCGCAATCGTCATACTATTTACAAACGCATCAATAACATCTTGCTTTTGAAATAAATCTGTATACCAATGGAGCGTAAAACCTTCCCATTCCGCATTAATACGAGAATCATTGAAGGAATATACCATTAAAACCATCATTGGAAAATACAAGAACAATAAAATTAACCAAGAATAAGAAACTAAAAACTTCTTCATCTTTCTCTATTCCCCTCCGTTCCCATCATATTTATATACTTTCGTTGCACGATAATATAAGTAAATTAACAGAACAGAGAATAGAACAACAATCATAGACAACGCAGACCCAAACGGCCAGTCACGCGCTCCTAAGAATTGATTTTGAATTACGTTTCCGATTAACGCTACTTTCGATCCACCCATAACGTCTGATACAACAAACATTCCGATAGAAGAAACAAACACTAAAATAGAACCAGTAGCAATCCCTGACATTGTCATTGGTACTGTTACATTCCAAAATGCCTTCGCTGGTGTTGCTCCTAAATCATAAGCTGCTTCTAGCTTGCGCTTATCAAGCTGCTCAATCGCTGCATACACCGGTAAAATCATAAATGGTAATAAAGAATAGACCATTCCGAGTATTACAGAAGGTGTGTTATATAGTAAATTTAACGGTTCACTAATAATACCTAGTTTCAATAGCAATGTGTTTACAAGACCTTGTGAACGTAAAATAACAATCCATGCGTATGAACGAACAAGGAAGTTAATCCAAAACGGGATCGTTGCCAATAATAAAAGAATGGAACGGTATTTACGATCAACAATTGTAATTGTATAAGCAAATGGATAACCAATTAGTAAACAGATTACTGTTGTAATAACTGCAATCTTAACAGTTTCCCATAACGTTCCCATGTATAGTGGATCAAACACACGAGCTATATTCTCTAACGTAAATTTCATTTCCACTGTTCCGTATGCTCCGCGCTGCATGAAGGCAAATGCCAATACAAACAGAAGGGGAATTAGGAAGAAGATTAACAGCCACGCGACTGTAGGTAGTGCGAGTAATTTCCCTTTTTTCAATTTAAGGTCACCTCGTCCTCTTGCTCCCAGCCTACGTATACATTATCTCCAATGCTCCACTGCATTGCTTCTTCAGCAGTTTGATATGCCATTAGTAATTCTGATGTTTTCTCGTCACGTACATACAGCTTTTCCATATTTCCAACAAACTCAACGTCTTCAATATGTCCAAGATGGTATTCTTTTAAAATCGGCTCTTCAACCGAACGTACCTTTACGTTTTCAGGGCGAATTGCTACATAGCCTTCCCCGTTTTTCACAATATTATTTTCACCGATAAATGTCGCAACGAACATCGTTTTCGGCTTATTGTAAATTTCTTTCGGCGTTCCAATTTGTTCAATATGTCCTTTATTCATAACGACAATACGATCACTCATGCTCATCGCTTCTTCTTGATCGTGCGTTACGTATATGAACGTAATTCCTAAATTACGTTGTAAGTTTTTCAATTCACGTTGCAAATCTTTTCTTAATTTAAAGTCTAACGCCCCAAGTGGCTCATCTAGTAATAATACACGCGGGTTATTTACAATCGCTCTCGCAATTGCTACACGCTGCTGCTGTCCACCAGAAAGCTTTGCAGGTTTACGATTACGGAACTCAAGTAACTGCGTTAAACGCATTGCCTCTTCAGCACGCTCTTTCTGCTCTGCTGCCGGTACTTTCTGCATTTTCATACCGAAACAAATATTTTTCTCCACATTCATATGTGGGAATAGCGCATAATGTTGGAACACTAAGTTCATATGACGCTTATATGGTGGCAAATCGTTAATCTTTTCATCATCTAATAAAAGATTCCCTTTAGTTGGAGTTTCAAATCCTGCGATCATGCGAAGTAACGTTGTTTTCCCGCAACCACTCGGCCCTAAAATCGTTAAAAATTCCCCTTCTTTAATGTCTAAAGAAAGAGGTGGGATAATCACTTGATTTCCAAAATGTTTTTCTACTGCTTCAACTTTAATAATCTTTTTCATTTTCCCGTCCTATCTACCTTAAATTTTAATTTTTATATTCATGAATAAATATTTATGTTCTATAGACTATTTTTTGTTTCGATCCAAACAAAAATGGTTGTTTAGCAGCGTTCTCTTCTATTCTTTATGTAGTATGTTTGATTCATTTTCGCATGATACATATGTCGAACAGAAAAACCCCTTCCATTGCGAAGGGGTTATTATCATACGGCTACGCCTACTGATAAACACCATCATCATTTTAACAACTTTCGTATGAATTTTAAAGCACTTTTTGTAGAAGAGTAACGAATTTTCATATCGAATGCCGTAGATTGGGCTAAAATGCTTTTATAATGTGAAAAAGTCCGAAAACTTTCTTCCCCATGATAACTACCTAATCCACTACTTCCGACGCCACCAAAAGGTAAATATGGCGTTGCAAGATGATAGACAACATCATTAATACAGCCTCCGCCATATGAAATATTACTCGTCACTTTCTTTTGCACTTCTTTATCTTCAGAAAATACATATAACGCTAACGGCTTCGGATGTTGCTGAATTGTGCCAATTACCTCTTCTATGTTGTCGTATTCTACAATTGGTAAAATCGGACCAAAAATTTCATCTTCCATAACCGTACTTTGCCATGTAACATTTGTTAACACTGTTGGTTCTATATGTAAAGTTTCTTTTTTATAGTTCCCGCCGATTACCGTTTTACCATCTTTCAAAAATGTACATAAACGTTCAAAATGACGTTCAGTCACAATTCGTACATAATTGTCATTGTTCAGTGGATCTTTTCCATACTGCTCCGCAATTTCATGTCGTATCGCCTCGATTAACTGTTCTTTCACCGAGGCATGCACATACATATAATCAGGCGCTACACACGTCTGCCCTGCATTTAAAAACTTACCCCACACAATTCTTCTTGCTGTTACATCTATTTTTGCATCTTTATGTACAATACATGGGCTTTTTCCGCCAAGTTCTAACGTGAGTGGTGTCAACCGTTTCGCTGCTGCCTCCATGACAACTTTTCCAACACCGACACTACCTGTAAAGAACATATAATCAAACGGTTCCTTTAACAATTCCGTACTCTTTTCTACACCGCCTTCTACTACCGCTACAAGCTCTTCTTGGAATAATTCCTCTAACATCCTCGTAAGCACTTTAGAAACGTTTGGCGTTAGCTCTGATGGCTTTAAAACAATTGTATTTCCAGCCGCCAACGCTCCTACAAGAGGTGCAATTGCTAATTGAAATGGATAGTTCCATGGTGCAATAATAAGTGTCACACCGTACGGTTCAGGAACTACTTTCCCCTTTGATCCAAAATGAGTGAGTGCTGTTCGAACCCGCTTCGGTTTACTCCACGATGAAATATGCTTCAATTGAAAGGAAATTTCTTTTAATACATATCCAACTTCCGTTGTAAACGACTCATGAACTGACTTATTTAAATCTAATTTCAATGCCTGAAATATTTCTTCTTCAAAACGCTGAATGCCTTCATAAAGCTTCTTCAAATTATTCTTTCTCACTTCTACACTTCTCGTATGGCCATTATAAAAATATGCTTTTTGTTTATTTACAATAGAAGAAACACTCATTCATTCACCTTCTCCCACTATTTTTATCCAATTCTTTCATTATTTATATAGACTTCATATATAATAAATTTCTATTCGTAAAGTTACATTATATATAATTTCTTCTTTTATATAAAATTCATTGCTCACAAAAAAACTACCGAAAGAAAATCTCTCGGTAGTTTTACTGTATTAACGATATAAGCGAACAGCACCTGCAGAATTATCATCAGCTTGTCCTACTACTTCAAACTTTAGGCCAAGGTTCGGTAAAATACGTCCTGCATCTGGAATCTGTTGATTAATATACGTTTTCGAATCATCAAACTTCGACACACCTGCTAAGCCGTTATACGTATACGTTCCACGAGTTGGAGATACAACTTTCCATGCTGGCGTTTTATCGAATGAGAACGCCGCATCAGCGATTTGGAATCGTGTACTACTCTCAATTGTCGGTTTACCATTTAAAGTTCCTACAATTGCTTCTGGATGAGAGTCAACTACACCAAGGAAACCATGTCCTGGATGTAAACCAACCCAGTTATCTGTGTAAGCTGAGTCTGCATACCATACAACCATACCAGAGTTATATTCTGGACCGCGAGCAAATTTCAATGCGCTATCTGATCCAGTATGATTTCTCCACTCTACATAGTAGTTATGTTTTTTCTTCTCAGTTCCGTTAGAAACTGCGAAACCATCTAATTTAAATTGTGGTGTACCTTCTGCATCATCAGAGAATACTACTTTGCCATCTACTGTTAATGAAGCATTATCAAGTAGGAAACCGTTTAATGCTAAACCACCATCTGTAATGTATTCAAATGTTAATTTTACTTTCTTACCTTTGAATTGGCTTAAATCATATGATTTATCAACCCATTTTCCATTTGTCGAATGTGCATTTCCACTATTTGCTTTCTCACCAAGTTTTTCAATTAGCGTTTTTTGCCCATCTTCTGTTACAGCATGTACTTCAAGGAAATCATACTCTGCTTCGATTTCATATAACGATTTGAAATCAAATTTCGCATTCGTTGCATTCGTTAAATCGAACAATGGTGTTTCTAACGTTGTATGAAGATTGTCACCTTTTGTGCTGTAGTAGTACTGCTTACCAAATGCTGGAGCAATCGTTTTTATATCTTTATCAGGTAAGTTTACACGAATCATACCTGGACGGTTCGTTTTCGTAACACTTTGGTCTAAATATGTTGCTAGACCGATACCTTTATTTAATTTCTCGTAATCTACTTCTACGATATTCGCCCAGTTACCACCAATTGTTTTTTGGAAAAACTCTTTATTTTGTGGTGAGAAACTCGTTGGCGTTGTTCCTGCAATCTTACCAGCCCAGCTTCCGCCACTCATAACAGACCAAGCTTGAATTGGCTCACCATGACCAGTATAGTCTGTATCATACTCATCTGGAAGGCCTAAATCATGACCATATTCATGTGCGAATACACCAACTGCGCCATCTTCTGGCTCAATTGTGTAGTCGAATGCCGCTATCTTTCCGCCCCAATATGGAACTTTCGCTTGTGTACCTTCAATTGGGAATGGTTTTGGTCCAACTGTCCAGCGATGTGACCAAATTGCATCGTCACCTAATTTACCACCGCCCGCTTCTTGTCCAACACCTGCATGAATAATCATTAAGTGATCAATTAAACCGTCCGGTTGCTTTTGATTTCCATCACCATTTACATCGTATTGATCGAACTGATCAAACTCAGATAAATCAATACCGCTATCTACAGCTGCTTTTAATGCATCTTTTACTAAATCACGTGGTCCTTTTGGTCCTTTATTATCATGACCTGTAGCAGCATCCGCACCGTAATCAGCAGCTTTACCAGGAACTGTTAACCATTTTGTAACCGTTCCGTCTACTGTGTAACTACCACCAGATTGCTCTTCATAATATTGTTTAAACGTTTCGATTTTGCTTCCATCCTCTAACGCAAATGGCTCATCACCGAATAACATTTTTTCATAATGTTCTTTGTTAAAATCTTCCGAATACATATAGCCAGGCTCTTTATCGATATTGTTATGTTTAAAGTCAGCGTACTCTACAAGTAAAACGAGTACTTTATCTTTACGAACTTCACCGTTATATTCTTTTCCCTTTGCTGGAGATGTTGGTACTTTACCATTTAGACCACCCTTAACTGGGCCTGTCGCTGCAGGTGTTCCTGTTGCTGGTTTGTCTAACTTTTCTTTCGTATCTGCTTTTGCATCTTTCACTTTCTTTAAAAAGTCAGATGCTTCTTTCGTAAGTGGGTCCCCATTTGTTACTTCTTTCCCAGGATTTTCACCTTTTTTGTTCTCTACGTATTTTTCCACAGCTTTCTTTGTTTCTTTCTCTGAAGCTTTCGAATCAATTACCCCACGTTTTTTTAGCGCATCTGCTAAACGTTCTTCCGGAATTAAATGATCATCAACTGGGCTCGTAGCTGTCTTATTCACAGGCGTTTCAGCATATGCAGATTGAGTACCAGCTCCGAACGAAAGACCTAATACAGCTGTCAAAGCGATTGATGATAAAACTTTGAACGGTTTCTTGTTCATCCCTTATTTCCTCCCCTAATAAATAATATGTATTACAAATTGAATTTTATTAAAAATTCAATATTTTTTCAATATTTAGTCATATTATGTAATGTTTTTAATATATTTGTAAAAATTCCATAGTTAGCATACGAATATATCACAATTCAACAATGTTTTCTGAAAATATTGAAAATACTTGTCAAAAACTTTATAATTTCCATAGAGGGAATTTAATGGGGATTTTATCTTTGTTTTATCTACAAAATATTTGATAATTCACTATATAAAACACAAAATGCGATTGCATTATCATATATTCTGTAGCAGCAGTTATGACCGATAATTAGGGAGGAATTACATTTGTACAAAGATAAGACTGACGCACTGGACCAAGAATGGATTGATTTAATACTTGAAGCTCTAGATGCTGGTATCGCCCTGCAAGATATCGAACATTTTTTCCAACGTATGAAGCCATCCAGTCAGGCTCAATAGGCTTGTTCTTTTTAACGAAGTTTATGTTATAATAATGACATCATAAGACGACTACATATTGATAGAAAGGTGCGCAAATATGATTGGAGAACGTATAAAACGCCTTCGCTTACAAAAAGGTATTTCATTAACTGAACTTGCCGAAAAAGCTGGTGTTGCTAAATCTTACATTAGTTCTATAGAACGAAATTTACAAAAAAACCCTTCCATTCAGTTTCTTGAAAAAATTGCAGCAGTTCTACAAATTCCAGTTGATACTCTACTTCATGATGAAACAGCAAAGGAAAATCACTTAGACTCCGAATGGACACAACTCGTTAAAGATGCAATGAGCTCAGGTGTCTCCAAAGAACAATTTCGTGAATTTCTTGAATTTACAAAATGGAAGCACGATCAAAAATAATAAATAGAAAGAAGTGCTTACAACCAGCACTTCTTTTTTCTTTATAAAAAAAGCGGGGAATCCCCGCTTTTTAATTATTTTTCTTCGCCAGCTTCTTGGTTAGCATTGAATGTCCATTCTAAATCCAATGAATCACCTTGGAAGATATTTTGTTCTTTCCCATTATCTACAAATTCAAATTGTACCCACAGATAATCCTCTGTGCCTGCTTCTAATCCACCCTTTTCTCCCCACTCAGGAGCAAAGATGTCTTTAGCTAAAAGATCTGGATCAGCATTTTGTAAATCTGCTAAAGTTGTTTCATATACAGGCTCACTTTGTTTATCCCAGTTCCAAAGGAATTTCACTTTAACGTGCTTACCAAAGTCTTCACCAGCATTATCGCCTTTTGCATCTTTCACAGTATACTTTGTTGCTAGTTTAACGTCTTTAATTGTTAATGTACCGCTATTCTTTAATAAGAACTCTTTCTTAATAGAATCCCCTGGTTTTAAATCTTTAATATCTACAAGCGTTTTAGGGTCTAATGTAAGATCTAACGTCCCAGCTGCAAATGTATTGTTAGATACTTCTTTATCGCTAAAGTAAGCGAATGTTCCTCCACCAATTAAAGATAACCCCAATGCTGCTGATGCAACTCCCATACCTAATTTCTTTTTCAGACTCACAATCAATTCCCCCTAGCTGTTTTTTATATTTTTATTGCCATCTCTTATTTAAAATAAGAGATGTAACTAAAACTATATTAGCTTAGCTAATATTTGTTCTTTTTTAAAAACCTTATGTTCATTATAACGAACATGACTATATAAATACAACAACTTTTTATTAGTATTTTCAGTTATTTTCATTTCTCAATATTATTCTGAAATTTCTAAAAATATTAATTAATATTTAAATTAATTATTCTCCTTCACTATCATACTGCCAACTAATTTTCTCCTACCTTCTAGATTTTTACGTGTATTGTTAAAATAAAGAGGATACGCCGAATAGGTGAGGCGCAATGCTCTCTCTCACCTATTCGGCTTTATAACCGCTATTCGCTCTATATGTTGCTTTATTTTACTTGCTATTCTTGTTTCTTACTCTCTTCTTGCTTTTTTGATTCCTCTTGCTTCTTCTCTTCTAGTTTTTTCACTTCCTCTTGTTTCTTCTTCTCTTCTAATTTTTTCGCTTCTTCTTGTTTCTTACTCTCCTCTAATTTTTTTGCTTCTTCTTGTTTCTTATTCTCTTCTAGTTTTTTTGTTTCTTCTTGTTTCTTACTCTCTTCTAGTTTTTTTGTTTCTTCTTGTTTCTTACTCTCTTCTAATTTTTTCGCTTCTTCTCGTTTCTTACTCTCTTCTAGTTTTGCTGTTTCATCTACTAGTAACTTCTCAAAATCTTGAATTTGTTTATCAATCACTTGTAAATTAACTTCTTTATCAACATACTCACAGTTTTCTTTCACTATATGGAAGCCAGCATTCACATACGAGAATACTTGCTTATTCGATTCACTTTCATTTCCTTTTAGCTCTTCTTTCACTTGATTAAAAGGACCTTCTATTGATACATATACTTTTTGTAACAATTCTCTCTCAGCAACTATTTTCTCCCGCCCTTGCTTCCACGTAACAAGCGTCTGTTCTAACTCTTGAGTGGAAGTAACAGTTACTTTTGATTTCATCCCTTCATACTCATGCAAAATAACTTCCTTATGTTTCTTAGCTTGTTCTGTTAATTGATCAACTGTTTTTGGAAAAATACTTGCTGTAGAAATGGTAGCCGTTACTTTCGTTTCATGAACGAAAGCTGCTTCTGTATAAGTCATCATTTGAGAGCCTAAATAAAAAGTAATAGAACACAAACATGGCAATATAAGCATCTTTTTGAAATTGCGAGGTGGCTTCAGCATTTTAATCTCTCCTATCGAACAACTTGTTCTTTATCAAGAATCATAACTTTATTATAATAAAGTGAATTATAAAATGATATAAGAAATTATCTTTCTTTTTACATTTCCCTTTTAACAGAAAAGGAGACTATCATTTTTGATAGTCTCTTTTTATTGTCATTATTATTTTGCTTCAGCGTCGCCTTGTTGTGCGTCAAACGTCCAAGTTAATTGTAGCTTATCACCCTGGAATTCATTTTGATCTTTTTTATTATCAACAAACTCAAATTTCACTTTGAATTTATCAGATTTACCTGCAGATATACCTTTTTCATCCCAGAACCAAGCAGCTAGATCATTATCTACTGCTGTAAGTGTATCACCCTTCAATTTATCTAATGTAGTTTGTTTCACAATCGTCTCATGCTTATCTACATTTTTTAAGAATGTTACTTTAATATGTTTACCAAAATCATCTTTATTATCTTTCTTCGTATCTTCTACACTATATTCTGTTTTTAATAGAACTTTTTTAATATCTAATGTACCTTTATTTTCTAATTTAAATTCTTTTTCAACTGTATCACCAGGTTTTAAATTCGATACATTAACAACTGTTGATGGATTTAATGCTAAATCAAGCGTACCGGCCGCAAATGTATTGTTTGATACTTCTTTATCACTAAAGAATGCAAATGTTCCTCCGCCAACTAATGCCGCTCCCAATACAGCTGATGCGATACCCATCCCTAATTTTTTCTTTAAAGTCATGTCCATATCCCCTTGATTTATATATTTGTCAACTTCCGAAACGGAAAGTATAACCAAATGAACTAGACGGATTGTTCTACTTTTTTCTCTTTCTTTTCTCCGTCTATGCTACGAATCGCACTAAAAATAGTAATAGCGGAATATCCTAGTAAAAAGACTCCTGGAATAATAAGAAGTAAAGCAGCTCCAGCTTTTGAATTCGCATAATTTAATGCATACCCTGCATAAGGAACTGTAATATCCGCATATTTTCCAATTACATTCTCCGCAAGTACTGGTTCTAAATCAGCACCGTTGTTGTTATCCCCTTTTGTTTCATACATTACTTTTCCATTTGTATCTTTCACACCGATAATACGGTGAGTGATAATTTTTTCATCTTTCTCTTTAAAAGTAATAACATCACCTTTTTGATATTTAGAACCATCTTTCGTCGGCTCTATCGCAATGATTGATCCTGTTAAAAATGTTGGTTCCATCGATCCTGATAACACTGATTTAAATTGATATCCCATCACTGTCGGATCCCCACCGCTCGCTTTTGAAGAAATAACTACAAAAGCTAAACAAACCATCAATGCAAATAAAACAAATGAGATAACGTTGCTAATCACCTTCCAAATTAATTTCATCGTTTCTCTCCCTCTCCGTTGTTTTATATTATTTGAAGTATGCAATATTCATTTTTGTTCTTTAACAAGAACACAACTAAATAATATAACGAACATAGCGGAAATGCAATAAGAAAATTTACAATTATTAGTTATTTTAAATATATAAAAAAAGACTGTGAAAAAGTCTCTTCACAATCTTTTAACTAGTAATTTATTTTTCTTCTGATTTCATCCCTGTTGTATTTCGGCGTAGCACTACAAATAAAATGGCTCCAAATAGTACAGCCGCACCTATCCCAATGCTTATTATTTTCACATTTGATTCGTTTACTGCAGGCGTAGCCGAATCTTTTTTAGGCATCGCAAAAGTAACATCTTCTTTTGAAAGAACATTTACCGTCGCAATTGTTTGATTATTTTTCGTAATATCAACCGCCCCAACTACCTCACCACGATGAATTCCTTTATGATATAAAGAATCTTTATCTAATGAAGCTGCTCGGAAAGTCGTCCTTACGTTTTTCCCTTCATCTTTCTTAAGCATAAGTTCTGCACTTTGCTCAAGTTCGCTATCAATATCTTTATTTAAATACGTCGTCTTTTGATGCCAACTATGTTTATCTAGTACCGTTTGCTTCACAAATTGACCGAAAGAATAGTCCGCCATCTGCTTCAAATCTTCATAAATTTCAGGTCTTTGAGAAGCCATCACTACATTTATAATACGATTTCCATCCTTCTCATTTAATAAAACAAGTGTATTGCGCGCTTCATTTGTAAAACCCGTCTTACCACCAATGCTATATGGATTTTCAAAATAAGTAGACTTGTTAAAAATAGACACCGTCTGTCTAGATGTCGTAACTGTCGTTCTTTTCGTATTCATTGCTTGTAAAATCTCAGGATATTTTTGCGCACCTCTCGTAATCATAGCCATATCAAATGGCGTAGTATAATGATTCGGATCATGCAATCCATTTGGCGTGACAAAGTGACTATTTGTCGCACCTAATTGCTTCGCTCTCTCATTCATCATATGAGCGAAATTCTCAGCACTTCCGCCAATACGCTCCGCAATCGCATACGATACATCATTCGCACTCAGCACCATTAAAATCATAAGCGCAGTATTTCTATTAATCGTCTCACCAGGTTGAAACTCAATTTGATAATTACTCTTCTCTTGATCTAATGCTAATTGCGAAAACGTAAATTGATCCTCTGGCTTTGTATGCTCCATAAGTAAAATTGCTGTTAACACTTTCGTCATACTAGCCGGAAATGCACGATGATGTGCGTTTTTGTCATACAAAACATCTCCCGTTTTCGCATCAATCGTAGTTGCAAACTGACTAAAAACATTTGGCCCTTCCTTAGGTGGTGGTGCCACTTGTTCTGGATTCACTCCAATATTCGTCTCAGCACGTAACGTCATAGGTGTCAAAAAAAATAAACAAATAACGGTAATAAAAGCCAAAATTTTCTTAAAATTTACCATATGACTCTCCCTTTTCACTATACTCTCACAGCTTAAAAACTGAATCTACCAATCTATATGTAATTTGTATTAAATTGGAAGAACATTCACTGTTTTTTACTATATCATACTTTTACGATAAAGAACATGAATATACAATAAAAAATAAGAAGGAATTATTCTTTCTTATCCTTCTCATCAATCAATGAATCTATTAAATTTTGACTAGCTTCCTCGGGTGTAATCTCATCTGTCATCCCCATAAACGACCAACCTTTAGAATCGACCCACTCAATAAACTCTTGTAAAAACTCATCATGTGTAACATCCACATCAAGAATCGAGCCATTAATCGAAATCGTTCTATTTTTAGATACACGCATCTTGAACGTTTTCCTTACCATTACAATAATTCTCCCTCTACTTCTGAATATTTATAAAGTGAAACTTTAATCAGCCTTCACCAATCGGGCTTTTACGGGCAGCCCGCCCCCACCTAACTTCTTTGCTTTCGCTGAATTTTGAGGTAGGGATCTTACTGCCCGCAAATAGCGGGATAAAATAATCTTGTATCTCTGTTATACATGATTTTAAGTAAATTGTAAAAAGGATATATTGGCCAATTTGCATATTGAAACTGAAAATCTATCACCCTGCAAAAATAGCAAACGATATATAACTGATCATAAATGACTAAATAAATCCACATAAAAAACAAAACAACTTACATTTTATCACACCAAATACAAATGACTTCAGCACAATAAAATGGAATATACTAGAAGAAACCTTAACATGAGGAGGAACTCTATGGCGCGTTGTACATATTGTAAAACGAAGTGGACAATAAAAGATGTATGGTCGATACTCGTGACATTTGAAAAAGATTGTCCGTATTGTTTCGGAAGGCAGTATCTATCAAAGAAAACATTGAACGCTATGCCAGAACTTATTAGCTTACCTTTACACTTCTTATTCCCTTTTCTTGTTGATTTAAGTGATGAAGGTCCTTTAGATTGGTATCAAAAAAATAATATAACCACTTTATTCGAACCGACTTTTCATTACATTCTCTACTTATGTATTCCTTAATACACGACTAGCGCCATTCCAACTACTTTCTCTTCAAATTTAATATAAAACATTGTAAAATTTCAGTTAATTTCATATAATTACTTTAGCATAAAGATTAAAGATGCTGGTACATACGCATTTTTGAAGATCCCGTAGCTCAGCAGGGAGAGCGCCACCTTGACAGTTTTGTCACCGTAGGCTCTTAACCTGTCAAGTCTGCTATCTCAATGGTATCAATACTTGAGAGGCTATTCCCAAAAGCTGAAACTGTGGGAGTTCTATATAAACTCACAACTCGTAAAGAGGACTACTTAAAGTTAACCTATGAAGGTTAGCTAGGTAGTCCTCTTTTTTGTGTGCAACTACACAGGAAAGGACGTGTAGGAATGCTGTTACGTTTTGCTATGAAGGAGTTTCAAGAAGAGAAAGAATACAACAACCTATCTCATAGGACAATTGAGGTCTACATGGCTACATTAAATGAATTCCGGAACTTTTGCTCGGAGCTGGAAATAGTTGACTTAAGGGACATTCGAGAGGTAACTGTAAAGTCCTACCTCAGGTACTGCAAGAAGACGAGAGGGAATGGTGTAGTCACTTGCAACTCAAAGTTACATCACTTGAGGATATTCTTTAACTACTGGCAAAACGAGGAGGTAATAGAACACAAGGACAACCCTGTAAGAAAGCTCAAACCCGCTAAGGAGGATACTAAGATAGAAGTCTTCACAGATTATCACATCCAGCAAATGCTTAGATACTACCGTAGGTTAAAAACTAGAGATAAATCATTCTTTGGTTACAGAGATCACGCTATCATTGTACTGCTGCTGAGTACAGGAATCCGTCTAGGCGAGCTCGTGAACATACAGTGGAAGGATATTGACTTAGTAAATCAATCAGTTGTCCTCTTTGGTAAAGCGAGGAAACAACAGAGTATACCTATCACAGATAAGCTAACAAAGGAGATATGTGAATGGAGAATCTTTGTAGAGAAGGAGCTAGGGAGTTTACCTCAGTATCTGTTCACCTCGAGGGAAGGAAAACAACTTACACCTAATGCAGTAAAGTTAATCTTCCAAAGGTTATCTAAGGTGATGAACTTCAAAGACGTACGTTTAAGCTGTCATACTTTCCGACATAGCTTTGCTCATAGGTGTATCATGCAAGGAATGGACGTATTTACTTTGCAGAAGCTCCTCAGGCACTCAAACCTTAGAATGACCGAAAGGTATTTATCTCTTTGGGGAACAGCTCTACGAGAGCAAAATGAGAAGTTTAATCCACTTAATTCACTTGAGATTTAAGACAAATAAAAAGAGAATCCTGCTCTAGTTTGGCGGCCAGACAGGACTCTCTCTCGGAAGAAAACTCGAAGGAGCTTTCTTGTTTGCTATTGTATCATGCTTATTGGTACTAGCTCAAGGGGTGTTCCTTCTATAAAGATGGAGGACTATATTAATGAGGGAACTCAGAAAATACATATCATTTGATTCAATTAATGAGATGGACAAAACTATTGATCTTACCCTAAAAGAATACGACTTAAAGGACAGCGAACGAGTGATACTTCTAAAGCTATCAAACTACTCTTGTAAATTCGTTGGAGTTAGCTACCTCAAGAATAACACGCTAGCTGATCTAACAGGATACTCTAAGCGTACTATTCAGCGTGCCCTCAAACGTTTCAGCGAGCTAGGAATCATTACTCGTATTGAACAATTTAAACCTGTTAAGGGTGGCTACTCAGCATTCATCTGTGTAATTAATCCTTTTGAACGTCACCATGAGCTGGCATCTTGCAAGGAAGTTACCGAGCCTACTCCTGAGCAACTTGATGAGCCATCTCACGAGAACGAAGCCATTACAACTAAAACTAAAAGCTCTAAAGAATTAAAGATACGTAATAGCGCACCTGTTGAACTGGATGATTTAGATTCATCTTATTTGGTTAACTCATGTGTACCTATGGAATTTATCAATGCAGTATCCCCCTTCTTTGGTACAGCTAAGGAGATATATGCTATTTGGGGTAAAGTTAAATTGGCTGCAAGCAAGTATGCACCTGACTTAGTTGATACAACTGAGGTGGCTATCTCAGCGTTCAAACAATCTGTATTTGCTCTAAAGATGAACAAGATTAGAAAAGACTTCAAAGGTTATTTATTTGGCGTTCTCTCAAAAATGATGTCTGTTGAGCAAAGAAAACTGAAGAACAAACTTTTCAATTTCCTACAAAATTAAACTGAGGAGGTTTGTTAACTCCACAGGTTCAAACACATCTGTCTTGTCGAAAAGTAAAAGTTAAATAAAGAAAGAATTTATACATATATCTTGTGTCTTATTTTGAAACGTAGCAGAATGGTAAGTAAGAAGACGATAAACGAGGAGGAAACTAATTATGACAAACACTAAAGTATTATTCACAGAGGAAGAAATCCATCTAGCTCAGTATGTACAAATCATTAAGGCCCTAAAGATTACCGAGGCGGAGTTACCTGCAGAGATTACACTTAACCGCTCACCTAATCAGCCACCTGTGGGGACACCTATTGATGAAGCCATTGGATCAGTTGAGCAGAAGCTACTTAAGGAGTTACCAACTTTCATAGAAAGCATTCCTGATGATGTCCTACAAGAAGCTCTTATCCGTCTCCTAGAGGTATATGACTCTAATAGTGAAGCTATCACTAAGCTAGACCTACTAGAGGAAGTAGCCGAGGAGGAGGCTCATAATATTATCAAAGAGGTGTCGGTCTCTGGGGATGAACTAGCTCAAGCTTGGGATGATTTAATTAACGAGGTAGAGGGCTATGTAGAGGACGTTCTCAATGGTGTTACTAGATAGCTGATGCTAGGAGGCGGCTATATTCTATTATGAGTGTAGCCTCTTCTGTCGTCCTCTAGGGGTGTACGTATTGTGTAACACCTTCTCATCTTCATCGACCAAGGGTGTGCACATTATGCATAACCTTTCCTGACCGCTATATTGTATCGGTGAGGTGATAACTTCTTCTTTGACCTGCACTAAACATTGTTTCGACCAGCTTTCCTCTTGAGCTAAGCTCAACTTTGAGCCGAGTCCTTATAGGTTCGACTGTAAGAGTTAAATTAATTAACTCCATACGAGATGGATTATTAAAGGAACTACCTCTCAGAAAACAAAAAAACCTCCGTAGTTGTATTCTCCTCGATGTTTAACAACTGAGTACGAACCTCTTTAGCTACTTCCGAGTCACGTAGTAACATCCCTACTCTGAGGATTGCTCTCTTTGTGAATATATTAGCACCAACTTTTCCTATGCCTAGTTCTTTCATTGATTCTAGGTTAAGAGTTAATTAATTTAACTCTATACGAGATGGATTATTAAATGATCCATCTTAAAGGACCCGCCTCTCAGTAAAACAAAAATACCGAGAAGGCATATTCCCAGCAGTTAACCCTACCTATGTTCACCTAAGTAAAGTTAATCACCTTGGAATTGCTCTCTCGGTATCTTATTTCCTATATATAGTTACAGGCTCATGAGTGTGAGCATCATAACGATGCCTCCAAAGATTATCAGCATAGTAGCACCTATGAGCTTGTAGTAGTAATAGTCCGGTCTCACAAGATAATTACATCCTTTCTAGTTCCACTCCTATTAGTCTTCCATCTATAGTGTATCTGAATTGCTTATTATAACACTTGGTAATATCCTGTATCAGCCACTCCTCAGGGTTAGCGGTCTCAGTAGTAAACTCCGAGAGATACTCTCTACCTGAGTGTGTCCATCTCACATAACAACGGTACTTCATAAGCATTCCCCCTAGTGTTATTATTGCTTATCGTTCATACCATCAAAGAGTACTGATACGTCAAACTCTGACTTGTTCTCTACGTTACCCTTACTTAGTCGATACCTACGAGATAGTCCCAGCTCTTGGGCCATACGAACAGCTTCCTGGTCAAAGTTCATCTTACTAGAGCTACGATTCATAGCATACTCCATTCCTACAGAGTCAATCCGTCTCGTCTTAATCATTGCTACGAGGTAGCGGTCTAGCATATCCTCATCCATTTTGCTCAGAGAATATTCCTCTTTGTAGTGGCTCATAAAGTCATCATAGTAGGCTTGTTCCTCCTCTGTCCAACTATTGCGGAAGTTCTTTGAGTAGATGCCATGAATGTAATAATGTCCACTACCATCAGGCTTTTTAAGGTTAGCTAGAGAACGTTCCTTTGCTTCCTCTGAGGAATAAGTCCTCTTTTGTCCCTTCTGGGGAAGATTCGCTAACGCTCTAGCCTTTGCCTCCGGAGAGGAGTATCTATGCTTCTCACCTTTTTTAGTCATATTACTTCTCCTCCTTGTCTACTGAGAATAATTCTACAGATACGCTCGTTAGGTAGATTGTCTTCTTGTCATTTACCGAGATAGGAAACACTGAGGAAGACTCCTGCTCAATCCACTGAATGAAATCTGTTAGTTTACCGTCCTCTAGTTTTACTTCAAGTACACCACCTGAGTGGGTAACTATCTTTACCTTGTTAGTCATATGTTTTCCTCCTTACACTCGTAGTGATCGCTTATACTGTTGGTACATTTCTAGGTCATCCTCGTTAGTGTCCAACTCGCTAAATAAAGTAGCTCCTTTCAATTGAGGGAATGCTACTAGGGAGACCTCTCTTAGTCTCGTAGGGTTACCGCTAGAGTCTGTATAGAACGAGATAGACACCTTTTTAGCAAGTCCTTTTCGCACTCGTTCCTTAATGGAATCCTCTATAATACGTAACTTTCCGTAGAGCTTATCACCTATTACAGATACACTCTCTAGGAATCCTACAGTGTCTCTAGCTGACTCTGAGTGATCTAATTGAATAGGAATCTCATCCTCTTTGTTGAACGAGCTAGCCAAAGCATGAAGGTCTTTAATTGTATAGTTACGTCCTCTGTGTTTGCCTGTATAGAACAACTCAGCATCTTTCACTAGATCGTTTCCTTCCTCTGAGAAGGAGTCCACTAGCTCACCTGTATGATTAAACTTTACTAGTTCCATGTTTATCACCTCTGATAGAAATAAAAAAAGGAGATAACCAATTGGCTACCTCCCTATAGGATTATTAAACTGATAACACGTTCTCGTATACGAATACTGCACCTGGATCGGTAATGTAAGCAGTAGTATAACGAGTAACACGACCAATAGTCGTTTTGTCCTCAGGTTGGTTATACGTCTCAGTAGTTAACGGTTCTGCATCAGCAATCTCACCTGCGATATTACGTTCCATTAGTAACGCTAGGTCGCTAGGGTAGTTCTCATCAACGATAACGGATAAGCCTAAGAAGTCACCAATATAACCCTCTAAGAAAGCTACGTCCTCGTTGTCCTTCTTAAGTGAATCACGGACAGATTTACTAGAGAGAAGGATAGCTTCTACATCGATACCGATTACTAGCGTGTTTAACTTGTAGCCTTTCGACTTAGCTTTCTTTTTAGCATTTACGATGTCAGCGATCATATTGTCTGCTCCTGTAGGTGGTACAGGTTGTCCCTCTGTAGGTGCTGTGATAGGAGCATCCCAGTAGTTGCTTGATTTAACAACTCGGTTGCCTTCTCCTGCTGTAGCTGCTGCGTGAATCTTATCGTAAACTAGGTTATTCACCATAGCTACAACTGAGTTGGATAACTTACGGAATGCTCGTTCGAACTGGCCGTGAGTACCCCACTTTTGCATCTCATATGAGAACGTAAACTCTAGGCCGTACTTACGAATCATCTCTAAGCGAGCTTCCTCACTAAGTCCAATACGTTTGAATCCTGAGCCTTCTCCTACTTCAGGTACATCCTCATAAGAGCCGTATCCCTCAGCATCCTTGAAGAACTTAACAGCTAATGAGTCGGCAGAGACTTTCATTAGTAAAGCATCAGCTACAAAGCGTTTCTCTGCTAGCTCTCGTACTCGCATAGGCATTACTTTTTTCAATAAGGGGTGTTGACCTAAGATTAAATCTGACATGTATGTTCCTCCTGTGTGGCTACTATGTATGAGCCAATTAGTTTTTTATGGTAATAGTGTAGTAAGTGCTACTTAGTAGCTGAACTATTACAAAGGAAACAAAGTAGAATATAACCCTCAGGAGATTATATAAGTTTGTTCCCTTTGTAGTAGCTACGAGACAGTAACCTCCGGTAGTTTTATACCTTCAGCAGCTATCCGTCTCATTAGTGCTACTTAATTGTTGCTAACTCGTCATGGATACAACCCATGATGAATTGCATATGCTCACAAGCTCCTACACTAAAGTCGAACTTGTTAGCTAACCAATTTTGGAATGTACATCTGCTAAAGCCAATCTTGTTAGCGAATGCCGTATTAGAACAACCTGTGAGTTGTTTATACTTCTTGTAGCGGTCTCTTGTAGCTTCATTCAAGCAAATCTTAATTTCCTTTTCTTCGTAAGATAGTCTCATATACTATCAGCTCCTAATCAGTTAATCTATATAGGTACTAAGTTGTACCGATTAGTTATTTAAAAAGGACTCCCTGCTCGTGAGAACAAGGAGTAAGTCCTGATTAGATGTCCCCTTAAACATCACCTCAGGGGGTTATATAAATGGCAGAGGTTTAACCCTCTATGTTGCTAGTAAGTCAAGAGATAGTTAGCCCTCAGGAGGCATACACCTTACTAGCAACATACAAGATTAAGGTTGTACCTAGTAAGTTTTCCGTTCTCACTAGGTACTGGGAGGGGGATGATACAATGTGTAAAACTATGGAGGAAACAATAAAGAAGCAACTCTTTTGTTTCCCTACATATATATAGTAACAGTTGTGTTAGTTGTATATACAAGTGTATACCAAAAAGAGAACTAACTCCTATTGAGCCAGCTCTCTCAGGTATCTACCTATTGTGATCATATCATCGTACCCCATTGTTTTGCTTCCTCTTAGCCAATCATTGAAGACTTTCACGTTAACTCCTGTCTTCTCAGGGATGAAACTAAATGGGTCTGCTGCTAATCCGATTGTTCCTATTATTCTCCATGCTAGCTCTCTAGTATACTCTTCATAATCAGGAGTGATTATTCTAAAGTCCTCATATACCTTATTAGACTGGCTCTCTTGCTTCTCCTGAGGTGGTTCAAACACTTTGAGTACTTCGGGAGATGTTACTTTGGGGTTAAGCGGTATAGATACACCTGCTTCCTCGCAAGCACTAGACCAGTTGCCAAAGAGTCTGCGACCAGCACTATACAGAGAACGATTAGTTTTCTGTATAGATCCACCTCCATAGTTAACTCCTTGAGATTCTAACTCCTGTATCTTCTCAAGAATTAATTCCTTACTCCATTTGATTCTGCTCATTAGCATTCCTCCTTAATAGTCCATCTGTAAGTCTGTACCGGTATAGGTGTAACCTGTGAGATTGCATCTTCTAGGCTTTCAAAATAGCATCTAATGGCGTTATACAAACGAGGACGGTCTCTGGAGAGTCCTGCCTCTGTGATAGGTTTTCCAAGGTATTTCATTTCGGCTAGTAATTCTAAAGTAAACTGTTTAGTGTAGATCATTTATTTTTCCTCCTCGGGGTATTTTTAAGGCTGGCTCTAGTGGTGAGCCTATGAAGACAATGTTTTAGGGGTTACTTCTTGAAGTTACTAATAGAAAGAGAAGCCAACTCGATAGCATCAGCTAGCTCCCTAATATTTGGAGTTTTAATCTTCTTACTTACTAGCTGAGGATTCAAGATGATTACTTTCTTCACCAAGTTAATCTCCATTAATAACCCTGCTTTGATTAACTTAGGAATAGCTTTCTTAGTAAAATCAGTTGAACAACCCACCGAGGGAGCAATATGTTTTCTAGACCATATAGCTAACTCTGAGTGTTTTACCTCATGAGGGTTGTCCACTAAAATGTGGAGTTCAAAATGAAAATGACTTAGTAGCTTGAAGAACAACCCTAACTCCGAGAAGGAAATCTTCTTGGCTACCTCTAGGAGTTTCGTCTTATAGACCTTTGTGAATAAATCGTTACCCTCGTAGTTTCCTATATTAAAGAATTGCTCTCCCAGTGAGATAACTGTGTTACGTCCTTGTTTAGTTCTAACAATGAGACTTAACTTTTCCAGCTCATCTAGGATGCTTATTGTTGCTCTAGTTGTCTTACCGAGTAAATCTGCTAGTTTGCTAACTGTTAGCTTCTCAGCTTTCTTGTTATCTCCTGACTCAATATAGAGGTCGCCATTTTCACCTAA
The DNA here is from genome assembly GCF_008923725.1 of Bacillus sp. CH140a_4T. GTDB lineage: Bacteria > Bacillota > Bacilli > Bacillales > Bacillaceae_G > Bacillus_A. The sequence goes on along the minus strand of NZ_WBPF01000016.1, from coordinate 492,154 downwards.
CTTGGCAAACCCTAACAGAAACATCATTACTCCTGAGTTCTCTAATGATAAGTGCTCATGTACCATCTCTATATCTTTCTTTACCATAGTGAATTGCGTGTTACCCTCGTAGTACTTCTCTTTAGGGTTACCTTTTCTAGCTGCCTTTTGAGCTGGGCTAGTAATATCAGCTCCTACCTCCATTGCTTCCTCTACGGTCATTCCTCTCAAATCTTCAATAGTTGCTAAACTCATTTACTTTCCCTCCTTAGCATCAATGTAGTTTTCGATTCTTCTCAATGTATCTAGGCTAAACTGCATCTTATTCGCTCTCCACTTAGATATGTTGTTATAATGGAGACCGACCTGTTTAGATAAAAATTGAAAAGTAACCCCGTTGCTATCTCGGTAAGCGTTGAATCTTTCTAGTGTGCGCTTGTTTGCTTCTCTATTCATTTGTTTTCCTCCTTAAGTAACATAAAAGTTTATGCTTGTATGGGTAAATAAAACAGGATGAACTCCTTGTACACTAATAAAGTAGATGATGCGTAGTGTATCTCTTTTGTTTCCCTACTATATAGTACCCTTCCCGCGCTATCTCTTTTGCTGCCTTACAAATATAGTAGTTACACCATTACCCACTTTGTTTCCCCTATACAGTAGTACCTCCAAAGGCTCATCCAATTTTGGTGTATGAAACTTCACCTATTTGCCAATTTTGGCGTATGAAACTTCACCTATCGAAAGTACCTTCAGCCTTACTCTACCAAGGGATACAGCCGTTTTCAGTGTCGGGTTTCTCTGTATCTGTGTACCAAATAAGCTACCTCTCCAAAGGCACAACAAAAAGGAGACAACCTATAATCGGCCGCCTCGTTAGACTTCCTTATAATATTAGTCATGTACAAAATGTACATATACCTAAGTATAGGAAAAACTATAGAGAAGAAACTAATAGGCTACCTCATAGTTATTAACTTCTCAAAACAAAAATAAAGGACTGAGAAGGATAACCTATAGAGAATAGCTTTAAGGATCTGCCTTCTCGGTAACGAGAAAGAAAAGCCTTTAAAGATTAAGCTCTATTGTCCCAGCTCTAGGAGTCCTTATTTTTAAAATCATTAAATATAATACCTATGAGGAAGCAACTCTTAGATTATTCTATCAGGGTTATTCTTTCTCGTTACCGAGATAGGATATACTTGATAGGTTATTCTCATTAGTATCCGTTCTCGTTATTAATTATTCAAATGACTACTAGAGCTGGGACTCTTAGTTATTCTCTATAGGCTGTCTCACTGGTATATCTTTTCTAGTGAGTAATTCTATAGAGGTTATTCTTTAGAGTCCTTTTTTTTCTTTTTCTAAAGGTTACTTCTAATTTGTTAACTATAAGTTTTACCTATCTAGTAAACTCTTTTTAGATATTGTAGTACTTGTGTTACCTTTTTAGCTAAATCTCACGTATTTCACTACTAGATATTAACACTTGAGGACGCTAAAAAGGTAACTTAGGAGTACAATACTACATGTTACTGCTCCGTCTCATCTCAATAGTTAACTTGTATGAGATAGGCTGCTAGGTGATACCGATTAGTGCTGGCTAAAAGTGGTGATCTACCGAGACGGCAATCTCTAAGTAACGATCCGTTACTTAGAGACGGAAATCTCATTAGAATACAATTAGAGGTTTCTGGGAGACCGACTGAGAGGTTTTATCTTCTATCGGTTACATTCTATCTACCTTCATAGAACGTCTTACGGATAAATCTGAGAGGTCAAACGAGATAGGCGGTCTCAATAGGAAAACTTTCGGGGAAAAAATTTCTAATATATTTCGTCTACGTTTGTTAACAACCGTCGTGTGCACACCCCCTACCTGTCATGATTCCCAGCCACCGAGGAGGGGATTCCCCCACGTAGGCGCACTCACACGCATACACGAGGCAGACAAAGGAGTTATCCTAATAGGTAAGTCGACTAGTGAACTCCTCAGAGGCTCTATATTAGCCTGTACAAGGAGATAGACTGCTAGTTAGCTATAAAGGTTACCTACCTCATTAGAAGCCTACAGGGCATTCTAGAGCGTCTACCTCAGTTAAGGCTGGCTCGTTGAGTAATGAACATCTTGTTAACATAATGTTTATTATAGAACGTAACTCTAGAGGTAGCCAAACGAGGTTTAGCCTTAGAGCCACAAGGAGTTATGTACCCCTTATAGGTATCCGTTGTATATTTATCTGCATAGGATTCATGCTATCTCGTTGCATACTTATTAGACAGGAATGCTTTACTAATAGGGTTTACATACTCGTTTATGCATGATTGTATGCACTGTGTAGAAGTACCTAATGAGGTAGCAGACTATAAGGAAAGCTACTGAGGTGAATGACCATTCATTCTAACAGGAAGATAGCTAAAAGGGATCGCATCGAGGTGGGGGTTGAATAGTTACCACCTCATCAGACCCCCCTGTAGGTTCACCTCTGTAGTATACTGTGCGCTTGTCTCCTTCCTAAAAATAAGATCTATAAAGTATTTACATAGAGTTATACCTCCGATAATGTAGTATCTATAGGGGGAATGCAGAGTGATTAAGAAACTATTTAGGAAACTTGCGGATGACTTTAAGAGTGACTGGGGAGCTATGAAGGAACACAAAGAGAGAATGGATCATTTACCTACAAAGGCCGTCCTCGTGTATAGCGGTAGTAGAGAGTTCGTCTTTACAGGTGCAGATATGGTGCTGTTCCTAGGGAGTGGCCGCAATAAGAAGATGTACCTAAAGAATCAACTAACAGGGAGAAACGTTAACTTTTACAAAGACAGTAGAGTATCTTACGAGATGGTAGAATTTATAAAAGCTACAAAAGAAATACTATGAGGTAGCAACTCAAAAAGTAACTGTGGGGGTCGCTCCTCATTGTTATTGACTTATAATTCAAACTACTATAGAATTTTACTCAACAAATACTATTTTAAGTAGTTCACAACGAGTCAGCCTACTTATATAGCCGATCCCGTAGCTCAGCAGGGAGAGCGCCACCTTGACAGGGTGGAGGTCGTGAGTTCGAACCTCTCCGGGGTCATACAGTTAGTTATATCAAGGGTTTGAGTACGTTTCTTAACAATTAAAAATGTTATGGTCATTACCAAACCGGTACGACTAAACGAAAACCACTTCGCAAAAAATGCGGGGTGGTTTTTTGTTGTTAAAATTTGCTGTCCTTGATTTTTTGGACGATAGAGAGTTTAAGAATGTTACACCGAAAACGCTACAAAGCTATCGGGATATTCTGAAACAGTTTGAAAATTTCTGTTTAGAACATGATGTTATCAATGTCGAGGATATTACTACAAGTATTATGAAGCGATATATCTTGCATTATCAAAAGAAAGGAAACAACGCAACCACTACAAACTCTAAGCTGCAACGTATTCGTGCTTTTCTTAATTATATGATTGAATGTGAAGTCATTAAGAATAATCCTGCTAAGAAAATACAGAAAGCACGAGAAGATGTACGTATTGATGTATTTACGGATTATCACATTAAACAAATGCTTAACTACTATAGAAGGATTAAACAGCGTGAAAAAACCTTTTACGCATATCGTGACTATTCCATTATCGTTGTTTTACTTGGTACAGGGTTGAGACAATCTGAACTATGTTCCCTAAAGTGGACTGATATTGACTTCAAATATCAAACTTTATCTGTATTTGGGAAAAGTCGTAAAAGAGAATCTATTCCTGTTGCCGATAAGGTAATTATGGAGTTAGCGACATACAAAACATTTTGCGAACAGATCTTTGTAGAAAAAGGACTTTCAGAATACGTTTTTTCAAACCGTACTAATAAACAATTAACTCCTAATGCGGTACAAAACGTCTTTAAACGTCTAGCCAAGATTATGAATTTTAAAGATGTACGTCTTTCCAGCCATACATTTAGACATACATTCTGTCAACGCTGTATCCAATCGGGAATGAGTACATTTGCGGTTCAAAGGTTAATGAGACATTCGTCCATAGTAGTAACAGAAAGATACGCAGCTATGTGGGGAAATGACTTAAAAGAACAAAACGACAAGTTTAATCCTTTAAATACGATAGATATATAAATAGGAAAAAAGCCACCTACGGCAATAGGTGACCAAAATTCAAATTCAAAACTAAATAACGGAAATTCCGTACATTCAGCACCTCCATTATAAATTTTTCAAAAATATAATGCAAGAGGTCTAGTTTCCTATTGTCTTTTTTAGCTAGTGTACAGAGATTTTCGAATGTGGGAATGACCTAACACCACATTAAACACTTGAACAGGTTAGCTAAGCCAATGTCATAAAATTAAGCGTCCTAACAGATAACGGTTCCTTGTTTACGTTGTTAAGAGTCTAGGTGAGAACGACCACTAACGGTTCGGCTGGTTGCTTGGTGTACTACGGTACAGGTAGCAACGAATAAGAAAGATCATATTAGGTTACGAGTAATTAAGGGTATGTCAGTAGTACAATTCCTTCCCTAAGTTTTTCAGCATGTTGGACAAGCATGACATGTTAAAAGTTCGTTGCAGATGAAAATCTAGCGTTCAAACAAGGTGATACGATGGAAACCTCAGCAAACTCAGTTTAATTCAGTATTAAAGAACGTCTACTTTTATAGCACTTTGTTTTTTGAAGTGTTATAAAGGTAGTCATTCTTCTGTCCAATATTTCCTAGACAAATCTAGTTAATTCAGCGAAAAGGAAAACCTAAAGTCAAGAGATTCAAATCATTTTAATTACCACTAAATACGGATATTTGTAGAAGAAAGTAACTACTAATCAAATCTATTTGTCCTATTTTACTCTTTTCCTGCAAGTAGTTAAGTGTAAGACAAATCTTACAGAACTATATGAGAAAAGGAGTTTAGGTATGTTATTAAAACATCCAGTACAAACAAAAATTAACATCATTGACTCAATTATGGGTAGTGGTAAAACTAGTTGGGCAATACAGTTCATGAAAAACGCACCAGCATATCAAAAGTTTATTTACATTACCCCCTTCAAAAATGAGGTAGAACGAATAATTACTTCTGTTAATCGTAATTTTCAGCAACCACAAGCTGATTGTAAAGGAGAAACAAAGCTAGAAGATATAAAACGTCTCATCTCAGAGGGTAAAAACATTGTTTCTACACATTCACTTTTTAGAAATATAGATAATGAAGTCATTGATCTGTTAGACATGGAGAATTACACGCTAATCCTAGATGAAGTTATGAATGTTATTGAACAAGTAGATGTTTCAAAAGATGACTTGAAAATGCTAACAGAAAACGAGGTAATTGAAGTAGGTCAAAGCGGTGTTGTTCACTGGAAGCAACTTGATTATAAAAAAGGATACTTTGAAGCATTGAGGAACTTAGCCAATTCAGGAAAACTAATGATGTACGAAGACAAAGAAAATGAACCCAGTGCAGTATATTGGACATTTCCTGCTGAAACATTTAAGTGCTTTGAAGAAGTTTTTGTTCTAACCTATATGTTTGATGGACAGATCCAACGTGCGTATTTTGATTTATTTGGTCAAGAGTATGTCTATAAATCAGTTGTAAAGGAAGGTAGTAACTATAAGTTAGCACCATATGTGTCTTTTAAAAATGAAGACCGTTCACATTTGAAGGAACTGATTAACATTTATTATCTTTCACCTAAAGATAAAAAGGATATGAATAAGATGGGAAATAAGCATAATTATTTTAGTGTGTCTGATTTAAAAAAGAAAACAAAAAATAAGGATACAAAGAAATTCATTAGAGATAACGCTTATAACTTTTATCGTAATAAATGTAATGTACCTACAAATGAGGTCATGTGGACTACTTTTAAAGAGTTTAAAGATAGCCTAGCACCTATGGGGTTGAAAGAACACTTTGTAAGTGTAAATGCACGTGCTACAAACCAATTCCAGCATAAAAGGACGTGTATCTATTTAGCTAATATTTACACAAATCCTTTGATAAAACATTTCTTTAATAAGCGAGGTATACAGCTTAATGGTGATTTATTTGCATTATCAGAACTACTTCAATGGCTTTTCCGCAGTCGTATTCGTACAGGAAAGTCAATAGATGTTTTTATTCCATCTAAGCGAATGAGAACGTTGTTGGAACAGTATCTCAATAATGAAATTTAATTACTTTCTCTACTTTTATTGCTTAGTAAAGAAACGCTGTAACCCTTGATAACAATGAGTTTCTTGAATATTTCCTTATAAGAAAGATATAAAAATGTTATAAGTATTAAAAGACAATCCCGAATAACACTACAAGGGATAGCCTAAGCTACCCCTCTTCGTGATTATTCAGGGCATACTTTAATAGCTATATAGAATAGGATTATTTCTAGAAATAGTGGTGAGGGCATTCTTTGCCCGAACACGAGGCGTAGCCGAGGTAGAATAAAAAATCAATAACATGATATAAGTATAGGAGGAAATGGCTTGGAACTAGAACGATATTCTTACAATCCATATAAGAAGAAATACAAAGGGCATTGGCACTATCGCTGTAGACATTGCGACAAAGTTATATATGTTCCTAAAGAACCTGCGGATGGTGGATATTATATTTGGATTTACTGTGACGAATATAGCCCAACAGGTTCAATGTTCTGTTCAAAGGAATGTATAGAAGAAGTTGACCAAGAATATAAGAAAAGACGAGGATGGGCATAGTAGCCGATCCTTTTATTTTTTATCATTATATCTTTCCACGAGAATAGCATTGGAAAAGCATTAAGAATTTAAATCATAAAAGGAGATTTTTTAGTAAGATCACTTCAAGATTTGGCTTTTTCGTGTAAGGAATATAACTTTTTGTTGTTCTGATAAAAAACTTTCAATTTAATGTCCTATTATGAAATGAAATTGCAAGTACCTAAGTGTAAGGGCTGGTTCAAGCCCACAAAAAAATACTTGGAGGTACTAACAATGAAAACAAACGTTAAGAATAGCATTATTTATTTAGGGGAGTTTGCTACAGACACAGAAACTATTCGATTAGGGGACTGTGATATTTTAGGACTACAAATAGAGACAGAAAGTGATGGAGGTTGGTTTTCTGTACTTGGTGAAACAGATGAAAAAGGAATTGTTAAGCGTTTAATTATAGACCTGGAACCAATTGATGAGAATCCAGATGAAGAAGACTATGATAATTGAATAAGAAAAGCGAATTAAAAGGCTAAATTATTTGGAAAGGAAAAGTGTTTATGAATGGTATTGGATTTAACAACATAAAATTGACAGATAAGGATGTATATAAAATACTGTATCTAAACAAGGTGGAAGGATTACAACCACACCAGCTAAAAACAATGTTCCCAATCACTAAGGCAACTATTAGAAGTATTGTAAATGGTAAGAGTCGAAAAGATTGTTATGGCTTGTTTATGAAATACAAGGATAGCCACAGTGACGAGTTTATGAAACTAGCTAAATAGTGACTAGATAATCTTAATAGTATATTAACCCTCTCAGATTATTTCTGAGGGGGGAATTATATATCGTAATTTCATGGATCTTATGTGTGAATTCAGTTATGGGGTGCACAATCAGTGAAATGTTGAAAAGTAGTGTTCAGCCCTTGATACGACTGCATCCATTAGAATGGATTAGTTGTGCCTTTCTGTGCAATTGTCACTTTTTCCACTTCAACGCCCTCTTTATACAGCCGACTCAGAAATGTTTTTCCTGCACAATTGAACAGCCAAAATAAAAGAAGACCACCAGCATTAGCTGTTAGCCTTTCGTTTTGCACGTATTAAGGTACTTTTACTAATGCCCGTCTTATTTTCTACTTCTTTGTAAGACTCGGTTTCTAATAGCTTTAAAGCATGTTCTATCTGCTTTTTACTATATTTGTTTGGACGTCCTTCTCTAAAGTCGTCACGCTGTTTGGCAATGGCTTTGCCTTCCTGAGTACGTTCTACAATTAAGTTTCTTTCCATTTCTGCCACTGCTAATAATGTAGTTAAAAAGAACCTTCCCATAGTCGTATCTTCTAATAGTCCCACATTTAAAACATGGACTCTTACACCTTTTGAAAATAGTCCTTTTACGATCTCGATTCCCTCAACAGTGTTTCTTGCTAATCTATCTAGTTTAGTGACCACCAGTGTATCACCTTCTTTTAACAGTGAAAGAACTTCTTGTAATTGCGGTCTATCTGATTTTGTACCTGTGAACTTCTCAGAATAAATATTTTCACAGCCTTCATTTTCTAATGCTTTTAATTGTACCTCTAATTCCTGTGACACCGTACTTACTCGTGCGTATCCGTATTTCATTATGTATTATCCCCTTTTTTACGATTTATTTATGACACTAAGTTATGACACCTATCGATACGTTGATAATACTGCAATGACTTTTAGGTGTCAATACTATTAAGTTTTGGCACTTTGTTTATCACACTAATGACATCGTAATAATAAAAGGGTGTGTAGGGGGAAGTATTAAAGGGTCTATACACTACCCTACTACCGTGTTGACAATATGATAGTACAAAAAGAGAACAGTACAATGTAGTGTCATAAACTATCAAAAGGTACTCACAATGGCACTAACAAAAGGGTTACTAACAGGACAATTAAACATTCTGTAATTTCTCAATCAATAAGGGAAAACATGAATAGAGAATCTATTAAACATGCTTTAAGTAAATCAAAGGAAATTATATTAGGATGGGGAAAAGATGGGCAAGATTATTTTAAAGATTTAATAGAAGATGAAGAATTTAAAAATTTGTTTATAAAAAAATCTGCATACTGTAAAGTGTTTGGGTTTGGTAAAGATAATAAATTCCCTAAGCATCCAAGACCCAATAATCCGGATAGATATAAATTTAATGTTAGTTTGTCTTTAATAAAAACCTCTTCTCAATTATGTTTATGGATAAATAACTAAAATTTTTTCATACATAATTATAAAAACTCTGTATAATGGTTTGTGGATAGAAATAACATGAAAGGGGTTTTTTGAGATGCAGGTAAAAGACTATAATGGAATGTTAAGAATGACAGCTGTTGGTAGTGCTGTAATATTGTTTCTTTGTTTCATTTATTTAAAATATCAAACTGGTATCTTTGATAACTTTATTAAGGAATTCCCATCTGTTGAAGTTGAAATTAAAGGTGTTAAATTAAGTACTACCTATATTTTACCTCCATTAGTATGGATGTTTATTTCGCTTAGTATTAGAGTACATGATAGAATTTCTGATTTATTTAAAATAAGAAAAAATTTTGATTGTAATCATATTTTGCTACCTTTTACTCAAAAATTAAACATTCCTTTGAACGATACGAAGAAATTGAAATTATTTAAAAACAGAGAAGATTTAATGGCTAAAATATTCTATAAGTATGCCGATTCTACAAAAACAGAATCAGAAGATAATATTAGTCCGCATTTAATTCATAAAGCGTTAAATAATTGGGCGTATTTTTGGATTTTATTAGAGGGACAAATATTTATTGGTATTACAATAATAATTTATATCTGTCAAAAAGATTGGAAGAATATGTTGATAACTTTAATAGTTTTAATACTCACTCTCTTAATACAATTTTTGATTTATAAAGATGCCAAAAAAATAGTTAATCAAGAAATAAATGCGATTTTAGCATTGAAAAATGGAGAGTACAAAGAGAGGATTAAAAAGGAGATTAAACATGCATTACAAAATTAAATTAGACAAAGAAATTATCATCAAAAGTGAAAATGCGGCAAAGTCGGTATTACAACAAAATAAAAAATTATTAAAATATTTAGAATGTATACCTAAGGAGGCTAAAGTCCTTGATTATGGATGCGGTAAGTTAAGGTACTCTTTGTTTTTTTTACATAGGGGAAATAAAGTTTGTGCAGTAGACTCATCTGTACAAATAAGTAGAAAACAAAAAATAAACACAGATAGCAATGTATCAATTATTGATATAAAAAAATCCTTTGAAGATTTAGAAGTATATTTAATAGATGAGTTTAAAATGCAAAAGGAATTTGAATGGGCTATTTGTACAAATGTACTATCTGCAATACCGTTTGAACAGGTTAGATTTGATGTGCTAAAAAATATAAAAAAATCATTAAAGATAGGTGGGAAGTTGATACTTAGTTTACAGTACAGAAACTCTTATTTTAAAAGTTATGAAAAAAGAGAGAACGCTGTAAAATATGGGGATGGGTGGATTTTAGAAAATAATAATAACTATACATTCTATGGAATAATACCTCCAGAGAAAATTAAGCATATGTGTGAAACATTAGATTTTAAAATCTTAGAAGAAAAAATAATAGATGGTTCTATCATTTTAAAGCTAGAAAATAGTCTATAATATAGACAAATCTTCGCACGGCGTTTGAAAGTATGGAATATTGGCTAGCGGCGGAAGTCCTAAGTAAGTATGGAAAAGCCTCTAATCCCTTGCAATAGTAAGTATAGGTAGAAAAAATGTGGAATGCAAATGTGTTGAATATACTCGTAGGAACTTAAGTGTCATTACTTTAGAATATGGATTTGAATTTTTAAATATTTATACATAAGTATCCAACACCTTAAATTGAAGATGTTGGATATTTTTATTTAAAATCTAAAAGAACGGAATTACCTTTGTAGTAAAGAGAAAATTTAAGGTTGATTTTAATTATACATATTTATTTACTATCGATAGTGAACACACTACTGATTGAGGCTACACATCACCGCAATGACACAGGATCTCCTTCAACCATATGTGTCAATCAAAAACGTATTACTAGAACATAGATAAGGAAGGATTGTTTAATACCAATACTAGGCGATACTATGTTGGTAAGATAATAAGGTTAAGGACTACCATCCCCCCTCCCCACTACTATCAGCGGTGAGACACACGCCACGAGACGAGGACAGCAGCAAGGAAAGGAACAAAAAAAGAAGAACAAACAAACGAATAAAGAAAAGAAACAAGCAAGCAATCAATGAATGAGTAATGAACGAGATCAGCAAGGACAGTTGCAAGAACGTTATGCGGTGACGTTGTGACGTCTATTATATTTTCATATACGGATACCCCACCCTATGGGGGGCGGGGGTGTCTAGGAGGCTGTCTGCCGTCTGGAAAATATATGCTATGGTTTGTAAAATATATATGGTATTAAATGGAATTTACCTTCACATACCTATAACAAGTTAAACTTTTAGTGCGGAAGATTAGGGTTCTACTAAAATTTTCAAATTGCTTTTTTAGAAAAAAATCAAAGCAAGTTTTATACAATAATTTTTATGTTTATCAGTGTTAATCTGTGCATATCAGTGTAATCCAGTGAAACCTTGTATTATCTCGTGTAATCTACTAACTTCTAATTATATAAAAATGGGTATTAAAGACGCTGGCGGGGGGATATTAGCAATAGGACGTCCTAATACATTCACTAGGAGAGATTAAATTGAAAATACCACGTCAAAATCCTAATAACTTTGAAAGAGATATATTGACTAAATTGATTAAAAAGGATGGGAATGGATTTTTATATTGGCACATTTGGAAAGATGGAATGACATTAAAAGTTCATTCTGGTTCCGTGGGAGATATAGGAGAAACAAGAGAAATACAGTTGCCATTATCTAAAAAAGCAAATGAATCAATAGATGAATTAGTTAATCAAAAGATTAAAGAAGGGTTTCGATATATAGAAGAACATGACCTAATTACTCTTTTAGTGGAATATAACTATAAAAAAGATAAAATCCAAGAAACACACAAAAAAAGACATTACATGCAAGATATAATTGATGGAAGTTTATTTTGGACTGGGAACGGCTATTGTGATGGTGGAGGAATGGGAATGGGAATGGGAATGGGAATGGGAATGGGAATGGCAGTTGCCCAAATTTTTAATTATGTAATAGATGTTAAAAAGGCTGCAAAAGAAATTATCAAGGAACTTGAAAATGAACACTTGATTGAGGGAGTAGAAATCTCCTATCTTAATCCCCTAAATGTTCAATATATCACGTTGTACCCTAGTTGATTAGAACAATAACCATGAAAAGAGTATTGAGATCACTCAATACTCTCTTTATTATGCGGGGAAGGATAGTAATAGTGACGAGGTAAATATTGTAGAAAGTGGTCAACCGCAATTCATTAAGTTGTATGGCTGGAAGGGATACATGGATGGGACAAGGGGCTATAGCAGTCTAGTAGTTGAAACCATATACACCTGTTTTTCAAGCCTTTTTAGGGCTAATAGTGTGCTGAGAATTGCATTTCCGAACGATTTTGGGCATACTTCATGGACAATGCCTCATTAAGCGTGCAACGTACAGCCTCCATACAGATACCCCTCCTTACTGTTTGCACCAATCTGTATATTAGAAATCGGTAAGAAAAAATTAGCGGAATTTTTCAGGAACTTTTTGCCTTGCTGCGAGTCAACTGATAAAGTTGGTTTATTCCCTGAAACAATATACTAACAGTACACAAAGGAGGCTATTATATGGCAACAGATAAAGAGATGGAACTTGCAAAACAGATACTGGCGAAATTAACAGAAATGGATACTAAGTTAACTAGTATAGAGGATAGTTTAGATAAGGCGGACAGTAAAATGGATAAGTTAAATGGGGAAACCTCAACCTCAGCAGAGAGTAAGTTGGACAATTTGAAGGGTGTACATAAAGACCTACAAGACACTTTCAAGCAAGGATTTGCCGATGTACATAAAGGATTAGATGAGATAAAAGAAATAAAACAGATAAAGGGGAAAGGAAAGCCAGTTCATTAAATTAGAACTTTGCTTTCCTCGGCTTTCTTCAGATATTTAACTATTGTTGGACGACTCGCACCTATTTCAACAGCTATTTTAGAAACACTCATACCTTGTCTTTCTAGTTCCTGCATTTTAGCAATATCCTTATCAGTTACTTTTCGTTTAGATTTGAATGTAATATCACTCATTCGAACAGGGTCAACGCCACATATATGCTTCTGATCTTCTTTAGTTAATATCCATACGGGATTGGCATAGAACTCTTTAAGGCATCAACTACAACGGTGTAATAGCGTTGCACGAGGGTTAATGTATTTGTCCTTCACCGTAACAGAACCGCCATACTTCTTATTTAGTGCTTCCTGATATGGGGCTGTTCTTTCTAGTCTCTCATTTCCCTTTGCATTATGGAGATTAGTCTGTTCTTTAACTCTCATATCTTCAATCTCTCTAAAAGTCATATGAACAACTGGTGCTTCTGTAATCCGTTTTTGTAGTTGTCGTTTCATTTGTTTCTTTATTCTCTTTTTACGTTGTTTCGCTTTTGAATTTGCCATAATAGTTCCCCTCTTCATAATCGTATTTAACTTTGTCCCAATGAGGCCGATTTAAAGCCATTCTTGGAAAATACAAAGTAAGTTAGGTACAAATACCTTACCCACTCATTCCCCCTCAATCTAACCCCTCGGAAAGCCTGTCATATCAACATTCTTACATTTAACTTTGTCCTACATAATGCTTCCTTTTGGTCTGTTTTCGTAACACTAATCTACATTCATTTGAACACGTTAAAGTATTCTTAGAATCGGTTTTGAATTGCTTGTCACAGCCCTTACAAGTACGTTCATATTTGCCAATGGATTTCTCTACATAAATAATTCCATGCTGTTCTTTGTAGGCTTGTTCCAGTTCCTTATCTGCTGGTAGTACAGACTGTTCAAAGTAATCACATGAAATACTGCCTCCATACTTTGTAAAGTAATCGCAAGCACCACCGAAAATACAGCCACCGTCTACAAAATTGGCACATGTACTTTTAGCCAATGATTGAACTTCCTTATGTGTATCTTTATCTAATAAACTCATTTCTCCATATCTCCTTACATAGAAAAACCCCACCGATTACTCAGCAGGGTTTTCTTCTTCTGTATTTTTACTCTTTCTGAATCTCATAACTGCATATGGTGTAGCAACTACAATAGGTTCGTTACGTGCTGTAATGTATCTGTTAATTGCCTCATCGTCCATCGGTGTTGGTTCAACCTTTACAACCTCTTGTTTCAATCCTTGAGTAATTCTATCTAGTTGCATAATTATTTCACGTCCTTAGGTTTACGAATTTCAGAAGGCATGTTTCCACTACAAGCACTGAAAACGTGCATACGGTCAATTACTGACTTTTGGGATTCACTGTAATGTAAATTCGTAGCGTCAAACTCAAATAAACGCTGGAAACCTCTATTCGCTTCCATAACTTCCTTGTCGTCCAGAAACTCACTCATAGTTGCCATTAAAGGTGCTTGCTGGTTTCGAACTTCCCTAGCGTAATCATGAATGGACTTAATCAACTCATAACGTACATAGTCCACCATATCGTTAACAGGAAGTTTGTCCTTCTCTCTCAAATCCTTGCTGTACGTTGCTTGAATAGTTGGTGCAAACTCTTGTCGTAGTGCTGTGAAATCTTCTGTTAACTGGTCTTGAAGTGAAAGTAGTATCTTTACCTCATCATCAATTTTAGTTAGCTGTGCTGATAGGTATATATAATCAGATGGATTATCCTTTGCAATTTCTCTGTCCAGCATAGTTTGAGTATGTTGTTCCTGTAACTGTGCCAGGCGTTCCGTTAGTGCCTCTTCTCGTTTCTCCAATACCTCTTTCTCAGCCTCATAACTTGCAAGTACTTCCTTTGTAGCTGTAAATAGATCCATTTCCTCAATAGCTTTATCTACTGCTGTACGGTCAATCTTTAACATGTCAATTCCTCCTATTTAATTTCTCTTTGTTGTTTTAATTCAATGATTCTCTTCACTGATAGTAGTTCTAAATTTGATACTGAAAGTTCTTGTAATGCTTCATGGAATTTTGATTTATAGTGAACGGTGAATTTTAGCAAACCGTTTTCCAATCGGCTTAAATCAGCGACGTCCGTTTTCATATGAGTACTAAATTCAATCAAAGTAAGGTTGCGTAAACGCCTCACTTCTCGAATATAGCGATAGTCGTAATCATGAAAGAAAGGTATATCATCTTTGCTGTACAATGGCATATGTTTTCACCTCCAATAATTTTGGGATTATGGGTAAATAGAAAAGGCGAAGCTATTTAAAGCCTCGCCTTAAGACATAGGAAAACTACCCATTATGTTATTCACGCTGGAAACTCCTAAAGGATTTCCCTCTTACTCTTATATATCTTTGACGACTAGGGGTAGTACAGGTTATTCCAGCAAGTTTTAAAAAATAAATTTTAAAAATCAATGTCCTATTTCAATACTTATTTGTAAGTACCTAACTAACAAAACAAATTCAATGAGAAATTAACATATAGAGAATAATATTATGAGAAAAGATACTCCCTTGAATGTTTAGCCACTTTACAACAGTAAATGACCCTTTTATAATAAAATTAGTAAATAATTCATGTGAAGTGGGTTTTCGTTAGAAACGTAATAAACGCAATTGATATACATAAGATCCTAACTTTTAAACCTTGACAGGGTGGAGGTCGTGAGTTCGAGTCTCTCCGGGGTCATAAAACCTAATAGTATCAAGGTTTGAGAGGGTATTCTCAAAAGCTAAAACTGTGGAGGTCTCCATCAGACACCACAAGTTAAAAGAGGACTACTTCTAGTCAGCAAATCAGCTGGCTCAGGGGTCATCCTCTTTTTTGTTTCCATAAAACTGAGAAAGGACTGAAAAGAAAATGCTACTTAAGTTTGTATAGTAATTAAAATTATAGTTTTTACACTCGTTGAAATCAGTTAGATAACTCTTAAGACTACCGTTTATTTAACTCAGATCCCCCTAGTTTCGCCTACAATAATCCCCCTCAGATATCCTAATTTAACGATGCTCTACTTAGTAATTCTATACAAAAAATAAAGCAAGGATTTCTCCCTGCTTCTGTTAGCTTCTTTTATTGAGAAGATTAACCACCAATATTCTTATCTGCCATTCTATACATTTTATATCTATTTTTCCCTCTTCTTTTTTCGATTTCTAAATATTACCTCTAACACTACTACTGCGATGAATCCTACAGTTAGTTGTAAACCTGTAAACAGAAGTTTAACATTTAGAGGAATGTCAGGTGCACTCCACATTAACGCTGGAGGAATAAGGATACCAATAATTACAATAATTCTCATTATCTTCCCCATTTTGTTTCTCCTATCATATCTTTAAGATTTACGTTTCTTTTTACAATTCTACTAATTTCTCACGTAGAACCAATTCACTCTCAGTCATATACCCTCTATGCATTTCCTCTACAACCTTTTCATGATTAAAACATAATACTTTTTCATCACCTAGATAGCCTACTGGATAAGGAACACCCACGTAATCAAAATCACGTTTATCTGCTGATACAACCATTCTTCCAATAATCATAACAAATTGTTCTATCTCTTCTAGCTTAACTACTGTTCCAATTGGTAAAAGTTTCATAGTTATTCTCCTTTTCTTTTCTTTTTAATAATGTAGTCTATTAAAGTAAGTCCACCTAACCCGATTGCACCATAAATAATCATGCCGAATGTATGTACCATCTTTTCTTTTAATGAAAATGGGGCTATTAGCCCTGCAATGATTACAATTACAATTGCTATCATCATTACGATTCTCGCAATTTTTATCATTATACTACTCCTTTGTATTCTTCTCAAATTTAGCAAAAAAACCTCCGCCATGAGCTTTACCAAAGTATGCACCCATCTCTTGACCGAGATGTATTTTAGCCCCTCCAGTACCAAATCCATATTCTAAACGAACTGTTAAATCATGATCCTTAAAAAATGGGATAAAGTCTGGAATATCAATTTTTTCGAATAAAGCTTCATATTTCTGTGCTGTAACTTCTGCTCCTAACTGAAAAGTATACTCATCTATTCCAACAACAGCAGATGCATCTGCAAACTTTTGTGTAACTGTTGCTTTTTCTGCAAAACCGCTATTTATTTGTTTTTCTATTGAGTCCTCAAAAAGAGAAGCACCAACTTTAAACCCTACTAACCCCCCTCCTGCAACATCACTAATAAATGTCTTCCCGTCCATTGGGACACTGGTCTCTAAGGAGCCATTTCCCCCTTTAAAAGTAAGATTTGTTCCTTTCGAAATTTCATATTCACCTTTTATCAATGAACCTTCTGCTTTCATCCCCACTCGATTTCCTTCTGCTAATTTAAAATCACCTGTTAAAGTTTCGTAATCCCCTTTAAAAGGTTTCCCAGTTAAAATACTGGAGGCTAGTGCAATAGCAACATCCATGTTATCTACTTGTTCAAATTTATTAGCAGAATCAAGAAGAAACTTCTCAAGTGGCTCTAATATGATTATAAATTGTGCCATCTTAAAAGATGAATCACGGAAATCCGTATTAAATTTCATATAGGTTGAGCCCAACCAATTACTAGAAATCATATCAATATCTCGTTTTAGTCGCTCCTGTGTTGCAGTTGCATTCGTGATAGTTGATCTAATAGTTCCTGCCACTTTTCGCAACTGTTCAGGAGTAACTTTTATATCCCCCATATCCATTCCCCTTTTAAATATTTATATAGAATATTTTACCACAATAGAGTTTTCGCAACTACGAATATTTTATATAATCTTAAAACTCCGAAGTCTTTTTCTCCTCAAAGTTACCCTTTCGGCACTTGAATTTATAACTTATGCATTCGTACTAACTCAGTAATATCATCTAGTCCCATTCTACGAAATTATTTCTACTATTAAATATGTAGACTTACCCCCATCCTATTTTTCTAGATAAAACTAAAGAGGTATGCCTATCAACTGTTTCCTGTATAGTATCACTATGTAACGGAGCTACAACAACTTTCATCCCCTATCATCTGCTATAATCATGAAAGAGTGTTGGTGGAGATAGTGAGTTCGATCCTCTCCGGGGGCATAAAAAAAGAGAAACCATATCAACCTTCTACGTGATATGGTTTCTCTTTTTTTATCTAAGCTAATTACTTCCCACCAAACATCTTCTCTAAAGACTTCGCATTGGCAAATAATACTTCTTTCAAGTTATCATCTGCAACGATTTTATAGTCGCCATCTTTGTTTTTCTTTAAGTTCAATGTAACTTCGCGAGTTGCCATGATTGCATCTTTATCTGATAAATGTTTGACGATTGCTGATGTCATCGTTTTTTCTATTGCTTTTTCAGATTGTTCTTTGTCTTCGCTAAAGGCACTAGCGAAGGCCATTGGCATAACTTCTCCCACTGCTTTTGTTACAGCAACGGATAGGTCAGCAGATGTAATTTTCACTTTCACTTCTGCTTTGTCATCCTTTTTCGACACTTCTTCTGGCTTTTCAAATTTAAAGTTTTTCGTAATTGCACTCAGCATTGCTTTTGCCTCAGCATCATCTGTTTTTTCATTTAGTTTATTAAATTCTTTGTCACTCTCAACAAATGTACGAGCCTTTTCTACATCACCTTTTTGTATCGCAGTTAAAAATTCTTCTGTCGTATCTTTCGGGTTTGCACACCCTGCTAAAACACCTACTGTTAATCCTACTACCATCATTAACAGCAATAATTTTTGTATCTTTTGCACGTTCATTCTCCCCTTATCTTTTCTAGTAAGTCATCACTATATAATAGTATGAAACTGACATTACAAACATTTTTTAGTATAGCATTTATATGATTCATTTTCTATTCATTCCCAAAAGATAAAGAGCCTTGCAGCATTCCTACAAGGCCCTCTTCTATCAATCCGTATCCGTAGCACAAACTAACCACATTTTCTGCTCCTTACTATCTAACACCACCCAAGTAACATCCCACGCAACATCGTAAAACCAATCTGTCCAAGGATGATAGCTTTCGAACACTTTAATATCTTCGTATCGATCTTGGAACATATATTGACATAGATTAACTGCTAATTGTTTTGCGATAACTGGTCGTTCCTTAAATGTTTCATATGCTCCGCCCGACAAAATTTGAGCGGCAATGCTACCATCAAGCATGACTGTCAGATGCTCTTTAAAACGAAACTTATATTTTTCTGACGTATGTATTTTTAACTCTTCTAAGCTATTGATTATATCTAAAGAGTTAAAGATTCTTCTAAAGAAGTGCTCGTGTCCATCTTTCCAATATGGTATTTCTTTAAAAAAATTTTCGTTATGTACTTTAAAACAGCTTATAACCGCTCCGCCATTTACGTTTTGTTCCTTGAATGTATGTATAAGTTGCTCAATAGATGAGTCATTCGTTTCTATTTTTTCAAACGTTCCCTCTTTCCATCTCATAACGCCCACTACTCTCTATTAAAGATTTGTTTCTTCATTATAAATAGCAAAATAAAAACCAGCAACTTTAAGGTTGCTGGCCTATCTCTTATTCATATTCGAAATAACAATAACAATTGCTCCAAGCACATAATGCCCCGCTACCATCCACATACTCCGTTCAAAAGTCATAAGCGATAGCCAAAGCGATATATTAATCGCAGCAAATAATACATATAAAATGAAGTCTCTCTTTTGTAGCGCCTCTCGATTCAGCAAAATATAAATTGCACCGATTGGTGGAAGGACGAAGCAAAGGAAAAAAACAAACATTTTTCTTAACGACCATGGATATGAAGTTACTGTCTGCATATGAGTCTCCTTTTCACTTTATAGTACATGTAGCATCGGTCTTACTACTCTATATTCATCACTATAAGGCTCCTTTATGATTAAAGGTGAGTGAGGATCTTTTTCTTCTTCTATCATTGTGAATACTTCTGTTTTTTCTTGTACTATGTTGGATTCACTATTTTTAGTAGGCTTTTTACTTGTTTCGATTTTCTTTGTTACTTCTCCTAGCCTTTGCCCGGCTTCTTCTGCTTTGGCAGGTTCATGCGTTACATAGTATTCCTGCCCCTCCCATACTAACATAGGCGGCACTGGTTCTCGTTTGTTATATATTATATAAGTAATACTAGCTATAAGTAGTAGACATGTTAATAAAAAGAAGATAGTTTTTTTCTTCATATAATATGCTCCCTATCTATCATTTTATTAAATTGTATAACATCAATTATATGTAGTAAATGGATTATATGGAGATTTTCGGATTTTATAACAAAAAGAAAAACCTTACTCAAGTAAGGTTCATTCTATAGTGACTGATTTATTAAAACGATCATTACGATAATCGCTATAAACATAACAACTAAACAGCCGATCATTTTATAAAAGCCTCGTTTCGTTAACGTCCCACCTTGAACGTCTTTCCGAATAAATAAGAATACGGCTAAAAATAATACAAGTCCAATGCCAAAAGCATACATCATTTGCATATGTTAATCTTCCTTTCTCTCTTCCATCTTAATATCTTTTCGACAAAACAACAAATGAGATAAAAACTGTACTCATCGTAAGTGCCATTAGTATGTTCAATAGTTCAGTAGCAGATAGTGTAAATATTTTTAAGTTTAAGCCGAAAGAGAAAAGAAGATAATACGCTATTAATGCAAAAAAGGTTACGAACATTCCTTTATAACGAATGAGTTTCATTCGCTCATCTTTTTCTTTAAATTGTGGGTGTAAGTAACTTAGGCAGAAACACATAATCATCATACCAAGTAATGGATAAGTTGCTGGTGGTGGTGCAGAATTCGTCATTATTCCTGTTAGTATCATAAATCCACTCATAAATAGAAAGATAATTCCCATAATAACGAAGTACTTTTGTGAATAGTTCATCTTTATTCCTCCCCTTCTTTTCCTTCATAAATAAATACATGTTCTATCGTTGTCTGAAATGTTTTTGCTATTTCAAATGCTAACGGAAGTGATGGATCGTATTTTCCCTTTTCAATTGAAATGATAGTTTGTCTGGAAACTCCAAGTTTCTCAGCTAATTTTTCTTGAGATAGTCCAAATTTTTTTCGGTATTCAACCATTTTATTTTCCAAGGAAATTTCTCCCTCCTCTCTTATACTGAGTATATATGTAAAGTAAACTTTACGTCAAGTTTCCTTTACATGTAATTTAGTTTGTTTCACGCTATTTATATAGAAGAAACTTTTTCAATTTCAGCACGTCTATTTTGTAATGAAACATGGAACAATGTATATATCCGTTACTATATCTCCTCCCCGTTTCTGTGAAAATTTAATATCTCCATATTTGTTTTATCCTTTTAAAACATTTCTTTTTTGTAAAATGCGTTATTAGTTTTACGGCGTTTTTCGTCATATTTATAGAAACTAACTGTTTATAAAGCATTTTTTATGTTTAGCAACTTTTTTTGTAGAAATCCTTCACTTTCCTTTCAATATTTAACACTATCTAAATAAAATTTACGGTAAATTCATAATTTTTTATTTTTTATACTATATTCCGTTATATTGTTGTATAATATCAATGAAAGCGCTTATTATTTCAATATACATAATTCGAACTCATTTTTATCGAAACATTCTAACTATTATACTTATATTTACATGCAACAATTTTAGTTATCCGTATAGGTATACCAAATATATCCACCCTATTTTTCTGTAAAATTACTTTATAACATGAAAGATTAACTTGGGTGATAAGTTATTGTGAATGTTTTTTTACAAAACAGATAAGTAATAGTGTTTGGTATTATGTAAATTATTGTAATAACATAAGAGTAAAGAAAACATTTACATTGATTATTGGTTCATCAATTATTGAAAAGAGCAAAATGCACCTTTTGTATGGAAAAAGGATTATATGCATTGGGAGGTTTAAACAAATGACGAGGAAGAATACAACGACAAACCCTTGGGCCAAGTTCCACGGTCCGAACCTTGGTTATGTTATTGAGCAGTATGATCTTTACGTAACTGGAGCAGGTTCTGTTGATCCGGAATTACAAGAGCTTTTTGAAATTTTTGGAGCTCCTTCGTTTCAAGATGATGTCGTAACAGGGGACAACACAGCAACACATTTTTCTCCTCAAAACACAGGGAACATTGAAAAAATTCTTAAAGTCGTTCAACTTGTTGAACAGATTCGTTCTTTCGGGCATACGTTGGCTCACATCAACCCGATGGAAGATGCTGCTAATGGACAATCTCTTCTTGAGAAAGCAATGAACGAACTGAGTGATGCTGACTTGAAAGCGATTCCAGCGAAAACAGTATGGCAAGATGCACCAGAAGGTATTCACACTGCACTTGATGTAATTCATAGATTAAAAGACGTTTATACAAAATCTTTAGCTTATGAATTTTCTCATATACAAGATAGTGAAGAACGCGCGTGGTTGCATCAAATGGTGGAATCAAATTCATTGCGTCAACCACTATCAAATAAAAAACGAACTGCTCTTTTAAAACGTTTAACAGCTGTTGAAGGTTTCGAGCAATTCTTGCATAAAACATTTGTTGGGCAAAAGCGTTTCTCTATCGAGGGCGTTGATATGCTTGTGCCTGTTCTAGATGAAATTGTTCTAGAAGGTGCAAAGAACGGCGTAGAAGATGTCATGATTGGTATGGCTCACCGCGGTCGTCTAAGCGTACTTGCACACGTATTAGAAAAACCATATAGTCACATGTTCGCTGAGTTCAAACATGCAAAAATAGAAGGCGCAGTGGCAAATTCCGGCTGGACTGGCGACGTGAAATACCATTTAGGTAGAGAACAAGTCGTAAGTAACGAAGAAGTTAGCACCCGCGTTACATTAGCAAATAACCCAAGTCACCTTGAGTTCGTTAATCCTGTTGTAGAAGGTTTTGCACGTGCGGCTCAAGAGAATCGTAAAAAGTCTGGTCTTCCAGAACAAGATACTTCAAAATCATTCGTAATTTTAGTTCATGGTGATGCTGCATTCCCTGGTCAAGGTATTGTATCTGAAACGTTGAACTTAAGCAGATTGAACGCGTACCAAACGGGCGGAACAATTCATGTTATCGCAAACAATGCAGTTGGTTTTACGACTGATAGCTATGATTCTCGTTCTACGAAATATTCAAGTGACCTTGCAAAAGGTTTCGATATTCCGATCGTTCACGTGAACGCTGATGATCCGGAAGCTTGTCTT
Organism: Bacillus sp. CH140a_4T; assembly: GCF_008923725.1. Lineage (GTDB taxonomy): Bacteria > Bacillota > Bacilli > Bacillales > Bacillaceae_G > Bacillus_A. The sequence continues at coordinate 469,111 of NZ_WBPF01000016.1, read as the reverse complement.
GCTGCTGCTAACCTTGCGATTCAATATCGTACATTATTCAAAAAAGATTTCTTAATCGATTTAATTGGTTACCGCCGCTACGGTCATAATGAAATGGATGACCCAGCAGTTACACAACCACAAGTGTACAAAAAGATTAAAAATCACCCAACTGTAAGAGCAATTTATGCAGATCAATTACAAGCTGCTGGTGTTCTAAATGCAGATGAGGTTGAAACAATTACACAGTTTACGCAAGAACAATTAAAGTCTGACTATGCACAAGTACCACCAGCTGATACGAGCGATGCAACAATTCACGTTAAAGTACCAGATGTTGTTGCAAAAGGCATTCAGCCAATTGATACTGGTATTGAGCTTGACTCACTTCGTGCAATTAATGAAGGTCTACTATCTTGGCCAGAAGGCTTTAACGTATATCCGAAAGTGAAAAAAATTCTTGAGCGCCGTAAAGATGCTCTTGAAGAAAACGGTAAAATTGAATGGGCACTTGCTGAGTCATTAGCATTCGCTTCTATTTTACAAGAAGGTACGCCAATTCGTTTAACTGGTCAAGATTCACAGCGTGGTACATTCGCGCACCGCCATATCGTATTACACGATACTGATACAAATGAAACATATTCACCATTACATCGCTTACCAAACATTAACGCTTCATTCTCTGTTCATAACAGTCCGTTATCAGAGGCTGCTGTTGTTGGTTACGAGTATGGTTATAACGTATTCGCTCCAGAAACGCTTGTTATGTGGGAAGCGCAATATGGTGACTTCTCAAACACTGCGCAAGCATTATTTGATCAATATGTTTCAGCTGGAAGAGCAAAATGGGGTCAGAAATCTGGTTTAGTTCTTCTATTACCACACGGTTATGAAGGTCAAGGACCAGAGCACTCTAGTGCACGTCCAGAGCGATTCTTACAGTTAGCTGCTGAGAATAACTGGACAGTTGCAAACTTAACGAGCGCGGCACAATACTTCCATATTTTACGTCGTCAAGCATCTATCTTAGGAACAGAAGCTGTTCGACCATTAGTATTGATGACGCCGAAGAGTTTATTACGTCACCCACTTACGCTTTCAACTGCTAGTCAGTTAAGCGAAGGACGTTTCCAGCCAGCTCTAGAACAAGAAAACCTTGGTACAAAACCAACTAAAGTAAAACGTCTTGTTTTAAGCACAGGTAAAATGGCGATTGACTTAGCAGCAGAAATTGAGTCTGGTAAACATGAGTATAACTTAGATGAAGTTCACGTCGTTCGTATTGAACAGCTGTATCCATTCCCTGCTGAGAAAGTTCAATCTATTATTAAACGCTTTAAAAACTTAGAAGAAATTATTTGGGTTCAAGAAGAACCTCGTAATATGGGCGCATGGCATTACATGGCTCCAATTCTGTTCGAACTTGCTGGAGATAAAGTGAAAACAGGTTATATTGGACGCCCAGATCGCTCTAGCCCATCTGGTGGCGATCCATTCGCTCACAAAGCTGAGCAAGAACTAATTGTTGCACACGCTTTAGATGTGAAATATAACTTCCGTCAAGATAAACAAGAAATTGAAGTTTTCAGCAACTGAAAGTAACAATGAAGGTTTCTATCCTGCTCCCCGGACAGATATTCTGCCCGGGGGCAAGCTAACAAATGGAGATTACCGAAGACAAAAGAAGAAAAAACACACCGTTAGGCAAATAAGGGGAGGACATTTAAAATGATCGAAATTAAAGTACCTGAGCTTGCAGAATCTATTACTGAAGGAACTATCTCACAATGGCTTATCAACGTAGGCGACAAAGTTGAGAAAGGTGGCAGCGTTGTTGAGCTTGAAACTGATAAAGTCAATGTAGAAATCATTGCAGAAGATTCAGGTATTGTATCGAAGTTACTAGGCGAACCTGGGGATACAGTTGAAGTTGGTGCAACTATCGCAATTTTAGATGCAAACGGAGCACCAGTTGCAGTAAGTACACCTGCACCAGTGGCTGAGCAAACCAAACAAGAAACAACTGAAGCACCGAAAGCTGCGGCTCCAACTACTGAGCAAGCTGCAACTTTACAAGGTTTACCAAATACGAACCGTCCTATCGCATCACCAGCTGCTAGAAAAATGGCTCGTGAATTAGGAATCGACTTAAATGACGTACGTAGCACAGATCCACTTGGACGTGTGAGACCACACGATGTACAAGCTCATGCTGCAGCACCAAAAGAAGCACCAGCTGCTCCAAAAAGTCCAGCTCCTGCTCCAGTTGCAAAAACGGAATTCGAAAAACCAGTTGAGCGCGTGAAAATGTCCCGCCGCCGTCAAACAATTGCAAAACGCCTTGTAGAAGTTCAACAAACATCTGCAATGTTAACAACATTTAACGAAGTTGATATGACTGCAATTATGGAATTACGTAAAGAGCGTAAAGATGCTTTCGAGAAAAAACATGATGTACGTCTTGGCTTCATGTCATTCTTCACAAAAGCTGTTGTTGCAGCATTAAAACAATTCCCATTATTAAATGCTGAAATTCAAGGCGACGAGCTTATCATTAAAAAATTCTATGATATCGGTATTGCAGTAGCAGCTCCAGATGGATTAGTTGTACCAGTTGTACGTGATGCTAACCAATTAAACTTCGCTGAAATCGAAAGTGAAATTCGTAATTTAGGTATGAAAGCACGTGACAACAAACTTTCATTAAAAGAGTTACAAGGTGGTACATTCACAATTACAAACGGTGGTGTGTTCGGTTCTCTAATGTCAACACCGATCCTAAACAGCCCACAAGTAGGTATTTTAGGAATGCACAAAATCCAAGTACGTCCAGTTGCAATTGATGCAGAACGTATGGAAAACCGTCCAATGATGTACATCGCTTTATCTTACGATCACCGTATTGTTGATGGTAAAGAAGCAGTTAGCTTCCTTGTTGCTGTTAAAGATATGCTTGAAGATCCAAAATCATTATTATTAGAAGGTTGATAGATTAATAATCTATTACAGGCTGTAGAATGAATTATTCTACAGCCTTTTTTTTTGCGTTCATACGGGACAAATTTCATAACATAAGCTAATAATGTATGCCTAAAGCGTAAGGAGGATTAAAATGAGTACCCTTCCAATTCATGCAAAACTGAAAGCAAATAAGGATACCTTCTTCCTCCCCGACTCAAACGGGGGTGTCTATTTTCGAAATAATGCCAGTTCATTTCGTATGGACGGTGATGGAATTTACAACTGGATTGAAAAATTAATGCCTATGTTTAACGGTAATTACTCTTTAGCAGAAATAACCGATGGTCTCCCTCTCCCCTATCAAAATCGTGTATTTGAAATCGGAGAGATTTTATATGAAAATGGTTTCGTTCGGGATGTAAGTCAAGATGCACCTCATGAATTAAATAGCGCATTACTTGATAGATACGCTTCACAAATTGAATTTTTAGAAGCTGATTCTCATTCAGGCGCTCTAAAATTCGAAACGTATCGCGCGGAAAATGTCCTTATAATTGGTTCTGGATATATGCTTACTTCCTTAGTTTCTTCTTTATTAGAATCTGGATTACCTACCTTTCATTACCTTATTACAGATTATGCGGAAACAAATTTCGAACGTATTCATGAGCTAGTAGAACTTGCACATGAAGTAGATGATCATGTCCTTGTTCAAGAAATAGATACGACAATTGATCGTCCCCTGCATGAAGTGTTTAAGCCTTTCGACTGGATTTTGTATGTTTCTCAAAATGGAGATATTGAAGGTTTAAGAGCGGTTCACACGATTTGTAGAGAGATAGGAAAGAACTTCATACCAGCTGTCTGTTTATCAGCACTTGGTATAGCCGGCCCTATCGTAACAGCTAATCGTGAAGAATGCTGGGAATCCGCATGGCACCGGCTACATGAAACGACTTTACAACATGAACATTCATCAGCATCATTTTCACCAGTTGCATCTGCAATGTTAGCAAATATAATCGTATTTGAATTATTTAAGCATATCGCTGATGATTCTTACCGAGAAAAAGAACCACAATTCTTTTTATTAAATTATGAAACACTTGAAGGGGCATGGCATCCTTTTATAAAACATCCTCTCGCAACTGATGAAAGTTTTACAATTGATACGATCGAAAATCTTTCTGAACAACTTGAGCATCGGTCTAACGAACATACTTCAACTGATTTATTCCGTTTTTTCGATTCATTAACTTCTAAAGAAGCTGGTATATTCCATGTATGGGATGAACAAGATTTATATCAATTACCGTTATCACAATGCCATATTCAAGTAACTACACCACTTTCAGATGGTCCTGCTTCCCTCCTGCCTCTTATGACTTGCGCTGGTTTGACTCATAACGAAGCGCGCCGAGAAGCTGGTTTAGCAGGAATTGAAACATATGTAGCGGAAATTATGCACCACCTTATTCCTGAACATAACGATATCGGTATTGGCGCTGGAGAAACGATGACAGAAGGTGTATACAGGGCACTGCAACAACATTTAAATAACAAATTGTATGAGCGGCAGTCACATATGCTAGAAGAAATAACAACGATCGATTTAACTGAAATTCATGATAAACATTGTAGATTTTATTACGATGCTCTCGCTACAATTCATGAAACACCGAAAATAGCAGTAAGTGAAGAGATTCTCAGCTTTCCAGTCGTTTGGGTCGGTATAAATGATCGATGGTACGGTGCATCTAATATTAATATGACGTTAGCGCTACGTAACGCACTACAACTATCACTTCTTCACATTCAAAATGAAGAGACTCCTTACAGAGCTAACATTTTAAACGAATCATCTATTATTTTATATGACACAGATTCTTTTAGAGTAGAAATACAGGAGGAAGAAGACATTCCAGGCGTGCAAGCTGTACAGCTTGCCTTACAACATTTAGAAGAACATAATTTTTATCCATTCGTGTTTGATTTAGCAATTGAATCATTTTTGAAAGAAAACTTAGATGGTGTGTACGGGGTATTAATTGCAAAGGAGGATAGTCTATGAATCAAAATATATTCCTTATAGGAGATGGCCTTCTTGCAGACTATGTACACGATCAATTAAGCGAACAATATTCCATCATTCGCCAACATACTATTACAGACGCACTCCCTGAAAATATTGAACTCGCTCTCGTATTACACGATGGCTCTCCTTCTGCTATTCATCATGATGCCGAGCTAATTTTTCGTTCCAATGAGATTCCGTGGTTACGCGGGTTTACTTCATTTGGTGAAGGTGTTATCGGTCCTTACATTCATCCTCTTGCAGCGGGATGTACCCATTGTGCCGATGGACGACGCTTTATCGCTGGCTTTGATCAAAAAGAAATGTGGGAGCTACAACGAAAATATGCGGTAAAAGAAGATAACGTAACGAGGCGTGATGTACGCGCCACCCAAAATGGCATGTTACAAATGTGCCATCTTATTTGCGCAGAAACAGAGAAAATATTAGCTCATCACCATTCTTCTTTAGAAAATGAACTCATTTTACTAAACTTACAAACACTGCAATGTACACGTCATTCTTTTCTTCCAGATCCGCTCTGCCCCGTATGTAGCAATTTGCCTGATGACACGGCAGATGCAGCTGTGATTTCATTACAACCGAGCTTAAAAACAAGTGATGCAACATATCGCTGTCGTTCCATTCATGAACTAAACACATTTTTAGCGAGAGATTATTTAGATTACCGAGTTGGCATGTTGAACGGAAAAATGCAGCATTCTTTATTACCATTCGCTGACGTTATTATAAACATGCCATTAATGTTTGGAAATGAAGGGGTTGCAGGCCGAACTCTTTCATTTGCAATGAGTGAAGCGACTGCTATTTTAGAAGGTTTAGAAAGATATTGTGGTATGTCACCTCGAGGAAAAAAGACGAATGTGCATGGTAGTTTTCATGATGTAGAGGATTATGCACTACATCCCCTCTCGCTCGGTGTACATACAAATGAACATTATAATCGTGATAGTTTTCCGTTTAAACCGTTTGATCCTGATTATGAACAAAACTGGGTATGGGGATACTCTTTATTACAAAACCAGCCAATTTTAGTTCCTGAATCAATCGCTTATTATAGCCTCGGTCATCGAGATGCTTTCGTATATGAAACATCAAATGGATGTGCCATTGGTGGTAGTTTAGAAGAAGCAATTTTTCACGGCATTTTAGAAATTGTAGAGCGTGACGCCTTCTTGCTCACTTGGTATGCTGAATTACCTCTTCCCCGTCTTGATCTTAGTTCAGCAAATGATCCGGAATTACAATTAATGATTCAGCGGCTGTACACGATTACCGGCTATGAATTGCACGCCTTTAACGCAACCATGGAACACGGCATCCCAAGCTTATGGGTAATCGCGAAAAATACGCGTAAAAATGGAATGAACGTTGTTTGTGCTGGAGGCTCTCATTTGGACCCAGTCCGCGCTTTAAAGAGTGCCATTCATGAAATAGCAGGCATGTTACTTATAACAGACGATGAACTCGAACAAAAAAGAGAGCACTACGAAAACTGCTTACAAGACCCTTATCTCGTAAATAAAATGGAAGACCATAGTATGCTGTACGGATTGAAAGAAGCGGAAGAACGTCTTCACTTCCTTTTACGTGGCGATGCACAGGTGCAAACATTCCAAGAAATGAATGCATTACAATCATTTGATCTAGATTTGACATCCGATCTTCATCAACTTTTAAACCGTCTAGAGCAAGCTGGACTTGAAGTAATCGTTGTAGATCAAACAGTACCTCTTATAGAAAAAAACGGATTACATTGCGTAAAAGTCATTATTCCAGGCATGCTACCGATGACGTTCGGTCACCATCTCATTCGGGTTACAGGACTAGATAGAGTATATACTGTGCCGATGACACTTGGATATACAAACGACCCTTTAACGAATGAACAATTAAATCCACATCCGCATCCGTTTCCATAGTAAAGGAGGGATTCTATGCAGCTGGATACTTTTTTACATCATCTCCATTTTTCTATAGACGAAATTATGCCGAACCATGAAGTGGACTGGAAAGATGCACCTCTTCCTTATAAACTATATCGAAATGTACCTATCATTCCTCTCTCTTTAGAAATCCCATTATCTTTACCTAACTCTTCTACTACACCTACTTTGAAGGAGATTGGTCATTACCTTTGGTCCTCATTTGGTTTAACACAATTATGTCAGCTAAATAGCGAGAAAATTTTATTCCGAAGACCTATCCCTTCAGGAGGCGCTTTATATCCAAATGAATTGTATATATATTTAAAGATTGACGATTATCCAGACGGTATTTACCATTACGACGCTGCGCACCACCGACTTGTTTTACTTCGCGAAGGAAATTTCGATTCTTACATTACAGAGGCACTTGGCAATCGTTGTAACATACAGTCTTGTTTTGGTGCTGCATTCGTATCCACTATGTTTTGGAAAAACTACTTTAAATACAATAACTTTTCGTATCGACTTCAAGGATTAGATAGCGGTGTTCTCATCGGACAATTACTGGAATGTGCCAAACAATTCGGCTACACAAATGGCGTATATTTTCAGTTTCTAGACCGGGCAATCAATCATTTACTCGGGCTGTCAGAGAGCGAAGAAAGTGTGTATGCTGTTGTTCCTTTCAGTACAGAACCACAAACTGATTGGTTTCATAATGATTATCTTGAAAATAAAACAGTTACTTCTCATGAGTTGTTGCAGCAAATTCCGCCGTTAACACATGAACATTTTGTTCGCTCAAAACATGTAAATGAATATCCACTGATAACAAAAATAAATGAAGCTTCTATGATCGAATCGACAGCACATTTCCAAACACTACATCATAAAGAGCACTTTCAACATAATGTGCACGCTGTACAGCTACCGAAAGTAAAGCGATTATCATATGACTTCTTACAACTTTGCAAACAACGGTATTCCCCTGATGCTGATTTTACTTTAACGAAATGGGATGCAGCAGACCTCGCTACTTTACTACAAGAAGCGGGCCTCTCCTTCCCTTATTACAACGATCTTGATGGTAAGTATATAAATGAAAATGCGCGAGTTTCATTATATGGATGCTTCTATAACGTAAAAGATATCAAAAATGGTGCTTACGCTTATAACAGTAAAACTCATTCCATACAACCTATACGGTATGGAGACCTTCGTTATCCCCTTCAATCTAGTATGACAATGGATAACGTAAATCTTTTTCAAGTACCGCTTTGCTTACATGTAGTCGGAAAGAAAGATTACTATACCAATACATTAAGCTATAGAGGATACCGTATTCACCAAATGGAAGCTGGTATCCTCGTTCATAAACTCGTTTTCGCCGCAACCGCGATGGGAATGGGTGGGCATCCGTTACTAAGTTTTGATACAAATTCATGTGACCAATTGTACGGAATAGATGCTGGAAATGAAACGTCACTTATTCAAATTCCTGTTGGGGCTTATCAGGATCGGAATTGGTTAAGAGGGGATTTGCGTAATTAGAAGCACGCCGGTGGACGGCGTGCTTTTTTACTAGATTAATTTAAAAATACTCTTAATTTGTCTCGCGAATAACCAATTTTTCGTACCGTAGTTATCATTTAAACTATCTAAATTGATAGATTGTCCATTAGCAAACTTTAATTCTAGTGTTGTATTTTTATCATTTGTTTTTAAATTACTATTTGTAATGGCATCATACTTTAATTTTTCAATTTCAATATATTCGTCTTTTTCTTGTCCAATCACGACATGGTCTTGGAAGAAGAACAATACTTCTACTTTCTTACCGAAACAAAATACATTTTTCGTATAAATTAATGTCGCATTATCAAGTCCAACGCATACTTCTTTCATCTCTTCAACAACGTTTCCAAAGTCTTCTTCATGTCTTGCGTTTGATTCAGCAATCCATTCTTCGATTGTTTTCATATTAATTGCCATACTGTGCCCCCTGTTTCGTTCATTGCTTTATTAAAAATAAATACTATATGAAAATATAAGCGATAAGTACTATGTTTTCAAGGGTGAAAGATATATTCAAAATAAAGTTAAATTTCAAAGTAATATACAAGTAGAATCTATTTCATTATATTTTAAACGTTTGAACGAGACATTCTTCATCATCGATTAACTGTGTTTTCTCATCAAATTCGATGTTTAACTCCCTATATACTTTCTTCCAAAAAGAAACAGCTGGTACATTTTTCACAAGTTCGATAACAAAATACTGTCCTCGTTTCTCTTTTAATAAATTCTCAATAACTCTTTTACCGATTCCTTTTCCCTTGTATTGATTCAATATGAAAATGTCATTTATGCCAAAGTCATTTTCTTTTTTCAAGTATGGACGTTCCAGTAGTAATAAAAACCCTACAATATCATTATCACTTTTAATAAAATACGGAGTGATTCCGTCATTTTCCCAAAACATGTGCAAATCTTCGTATTCAAAAAATCCATTTGTCCCAATCGTTATATTAGGAGTGAATGTAGAGAGGTCATGAAGATATAGTGCATACAAATTACGTAATATTTCTTTTTCTGATTCTTGAACTGTTTGAAATGTTACACCCATTTTTAATGATCCCCTTCCCTATACGTAACTATTTCCCAATCCTCTTCATTCGACAAAAATGACTATTCCCCTTTAACGAAAAAAATAGCACTTAAAAAGTGCTATTCTGCTCGCCTTGCCGCTTGTTGAATTGGATCCCAAACGCTGTTATATGGTGGTGCGTAACTTAAGTCGACATCTTCTAAATCGTGAATGCTCATTTTATTGAAAAGTGCCATTGCGATCACATCAATCCGTTTATCTACCCCTTCTTCTCCTATTACTTGTCCGCCTAATAATTGTTTCGTGTCAGAACGATATAGCAATTTCAAGTAAAGTGGTTTCGCATTTGGATAATAACCCGCCATATTTGTAGAATCTACTTTGACCGTTTTATACGGAATATGTAGTCCTTTTGCTTCTTTTTCATTTAAACCTGTTCTTGCAAGCGTCAAATCCATAAATTGAATAATACCTGTACCTAACGTTCCTTTAAAGGCTCTTCGTTTATCAAGCATATTCAGTCCAGCAAGTCGCCCTTGTTTATTAGCAGTCGTTCCGAGCGGGATATGATCATGAATTTCCTTTATAACGTGGTAATGTGTTGCGCAATCACCAGCTGCATATACGTCTTGCACATTCGTTTGCATATATGCATTTACTTCGATTGCCCCTTTATGATTTGTACGTATATTTGTTCCTTCAAGAAAATCAGTATTTGGCTTCACTCCAACTGATACTAGAACAAGATCCGCTTTATACGTTCCTTTATCCGTTTCAATTTGTTCCACTCTTTCGCTTCCTTTAAATGCTTTTACATTTTCATTCGTTAAAATTTCAATATGATGTTTATCCGCTTCTTTATGTATATATTCTGCCATATCTGTATCATAAATCGTACCGATATGATCATTTCGCTCAATCATTCTTACTTTCTTACCAAGTTCGACGAATGTCTCTGCCATCTCTAGTCCAATCGCACCGCCGCCAATAATGGTTACATCTTCAACTTTATTCGTTTCTAACGTTTTTAATATGTGCTCAGCATCCGGAATTGTTTTCAAAAGATGAACACCTTGTAACTCTCGTCCTTCCCACTCTGGCATAACCGGACGCACTCCAGTTGCAATTAATAAACGATCGTACGGAAATTCAAAAACATCTTTCGTCTTCGTATGCTCTGCGTACACCATTTTCTTTTCCGTATCTACTTTCGTTACTTCATGACGCACTTTCGCATCAATTCCGTATTTATCACGAAACGTCTTTACATTACGCGCAATTAATTTTTCAGTTGAAGCGATAGCACCACTAATAACATACGGTAACCCACACTGAGCGTAAGAATAAATTTCACCTTTTTCTAACGTTATAACATTTGCATTTTCATTGTTTCTAACAATTTGCATAGCTGCACTCATACCAGCTGCATCTCCGCCAATAATGACATAGTTCACTTTACCACTTCCTTTTTTAGTTAGTAAACATACTCTTTACGTTTTCCATCTTTCATAAAAATAACACCCTATTTCCATTCTAAAGAAACAAGTTTTAATTCACAAATATTGTGCAAAAAATACGATACATAGGCAAGTGTGGTGTCTTTTCAGACAGTTATTTAATATATTATAGCAGTTGCGCTTGAAAGTAGGTGAAATGTATATGTGCAGTAAATTCCTTTCTTCGCTTCCAGAAGAACCAAACGTCGCTTTACCTCTTGAACAAGAACTTTCCATTAATGCCGTCATTCAAAGTTCTAGCTCTAGCTCTAGCTCTAGTTCTAGTTCTAGTTCTAGTTCTAGCTCCAATTCTAATTACAATTCTAACTCTAATTCTAATTCTAATAATCGTCCGAGTATTAGCGACTCCTCTCAAACAATTTGGAAATCAACTTTATTTTCTTCTGCGTCGCACCCTAATCAAAATATATATCCTGTTGGTGTCGTTAAAATTGTAAACTTATCTGAGGATACTATAACTGTAATTACATCAAAAGGGAGAAATTCAGAACTAAAAATAAAAGTGCCACCTAAATCTGAAGCTTCATTAACTTCAAGTTCTTTGTGCACCATTCACGCTAGTACGACAGGTAGATCAAGTAGGGTTAATTTCTTATTACAACTATTTTTTTCACGTAGCCCCGCTACAGAATAACATGAAAAAGGTACAGTATAAAACTGTACCTTTTTCATGTTATTTACTCTCCTGATTTGATCAATTCAACATTATAAGTTTCAATATCCGTTAGCTTTCCTGTAAAATACGGATTTTCTCTATACCAAGACTGTTTTGAAAAGTACGCTTGCATATCTTTCGTTTGAAACACATGTCCATGCCTTGCATATATTTCGTTTCTCGCTATTTTCAATTGTTTTTTCGATAAATATGTTAAGTCTGCACTCGTTAGTTTTCGAATATCACTATCAGGGAAGATGAAACCATTATATACATACCGAGTTGTAGGCGGCGGAGTAACATTGTAAACAACTGTTTTTTCTGTACTTTTCTTTTGGAATGGAAGATTATAAGACGGAAGTGCCGTTACCGTTTCTACCTTCGTCGTTTCCCTTCCATTTTCTCCATTTCGTTCTAAATAAATCGTCGCACTTCCATCAGTTGCTACCGGTCCCCATGTAATTTCTTCTCCAGCTAGCGCTGTAACTGGCTTTTGATTCACGTACAATGTCGCACCGGGCGCGTTCGTTTGAACTGTAATATATTGCCCTTGCAACGTTAAATCTATCGTTACGTTATTTTGACTTTGTTTCATAAGTACAACCTTTTCTTCACGTGATAGTTTTACATAGTCATTTTTATATTCTGCTTGAAACATTTGAGTCCCTGGAAGAAACGGCCCATATTGCTTCTCAAACTTTTTGTCATCTGTTTTATCAATTTCTTTTCCGTTCATTTTTAAAGATGTACCTTTTTCATTTGTAAGCAGCGTCGTATAATACGTCTTCGCTTTCAATTTATACCGATCAAAGATAAAGAAATACTTTCCGTCTTTCGTTAATGAAAAGTCTGCTCTTTCAACTCCATTCCCTTGTTTTTCACCTATCCTCAACTGTTCTTTCAATTCATTTACGTAAGATGGATTTTCTTTTATATATGAAAATAGAGGCTTTACACTCTCTCCAGTTACAATAACTGACGGATCATTTGCTGTGATAACCTCGGCTAATTTCTCCCCGTCCCTCTCTTGTAAAATAGTAATGATCCGATCTACTTGTGCCGCCTGCTTATAATACGATAATCCATACAAATACAGTCCAACAATCACTACAGCAAGTAATGTTAAAAGTGTAATGCCAACTTTTGTACCGCTGTTCATTTTCTTCTTTACTACAAGGTTTTCCCTCTTCTGACCGCAGTTTTGACAAAATTGCACACCGTCTTCAAGCTGAGTCCCACACTTGGTACATCCATTCATCCATTCAACCACCTTTTCGTTAGAAGCCAGTTAATCCATGTGTAAAGGCTCGAATTATCGTACTAATGTAAGACCACAGTACAATGAATGTTGCAATTCCGTTTAAAACATTTGCTATTAGAAGCGTATAAATAACATCTAATCCACCATTATCTAGTTTTACTATAGCTACAATTACACTAATCCCCATATAAGTTGTAGCCACTCCTAATAATATTGGTAAAAAGAAGATTAATAAAAAGCTAAAAAGAAAAGAAAGAACTAATATAGCAATAGCTGGCGTCACTATCGTTCCCCATATACCGAATACTTCAAGAAACGAAAAAGATGATTTCATCATCTTTCCACTTACAAAAATAATAAATCCGACAAATAAAGTTAAAATTAATAAAAATAAAAAGACCTTTATAGACTCTCCAAAGAACGAAGGCGTAGATAAATCTGGCGCAAACGTTCTTGTAACATTCGCCGCCGTGCTCATTATTCTATAAAAAATACACGCTCCTAAAAAACAAATAAGTACAAGACTTGTAATTCCATTTCGCACTTCTACATTTCCACTTTTCATAACGGCCGATGGTGATTTAACAGCATTTTTAAAGAACTGAAAATAGCCACTTGCAAATCGCTTCGCTTGCTCAACTGTTTCATTTTGTCGAGTTTCCTTTGCTTGGACTACTCGTACTTGTTGCTCATCTTCTTCCTGTGCACCACTCGCTACTGCTTCCCCTGTTAACGAATGTCCACAATTCCCGCAAAACTTTGCCTCTGCTGTATTTTCCGTCTGACATGCCGGACATTTCATTCTCTCATTCCCTCCTTGAGCATATACCTTATAGGGTGTTACAAATTCAATATATGACTTTGTACATAAAACATGACTACAAGAAAAAGATTCTGAAATCCTTCTTTCAAAAGAAAATATATGTGCTAGCAATCTTGAAAAATAATGCTATTATGAAACAGAACAAATAACATTTTTAACAGATTGGATGACAGGCAATGAACTTGGTAAACTCAATTTTTCAAATACTCCTTACAAGCGTAATCCAATTATTTTCCTTAATTGGCGTTATCATTGTAATTGGATTTCTATTAGGCTATTTAGAATCTCTCACACGAATGTATTGGTCGAGAGCTTTCGGAAGAAAAGGATTCCTTTTAACAGCTTGGATAGGTGTTCCTATTCATGAACTTGGACATGCCATTATGTGTGTACTATTTCGTCATAAAATTGTAGCAACGCAGTTTTTCCCAACAGATACAAGTCAAGGTGCTTTAGGCTACGTACAACATCAATATAATCAAAAAAGTGTATATCAACGAATTGGGAACTTCTTCATTGGAATCGGTCCTATTATTTCCGGTATTACCGCATTAATCCTTTTAATGCGCTATTTCGTACCAAATTCATATTTCTTATTTAATACAACTCTCGAAAAAACAATTGCTTCTACTTCTATTAATATAGAAATGGTTCAAAACATGCTTTTGTCGACGTTCGTATTATTAAAGAGTTTATTTACAATAAGTAATGTATTGAACCCTTCCTTTTGGTTATTTTTATTTATCGCCATTTGTATTTCTGCCCATATAGCTTTAAGCAAACCAGATATTAAAGGATCAATAGACGGTGTGATCGTCATGTTTATCGTATTATTTTTATTCAATATAATCGCAGGACTGTTTCAGTTCGACAGTAACCAGCTCGTTGGCAAAGTGATGAAGTATAATATGTATATCATTGCATTTTCTAGTGTGGCACTGCTGTTCTCTTGTATTTCTACGCTTGTTAGTTTTAGTTTTTATAAAATAAGAGGAGGGCGTTCGTTTTGAACGTCCTCCCCTATTTTCAGATGACTATTTATCCGATTTAATAAGTTATTGAATCGGAATAGATGGCCCAATCACTTCGTTTTCTTTCCCCGAATACGGTACAAGTGAATATTTTCCTACCGATACATTAATTCCATCGAATCTACTAAAAGAAATGTCTCCTTCTTTATTCGATGCAAATGCCTCTGTACATATATATGTTTTTCCGGATTCTGATTCAATTTTAAAATAAATCTCTTCATTTGTACTTTGTGTTACATCATAATAAATTGTTGTAGAAATCGGCGTTGAAACTACTTTTTTAACATTTACTTTATTGCCATCAGATAAAACAATTGTTTCATTTAAATCAAACGTCTGCTTCTCTTTCATCAACTGAGCTTGCGATACTTCAATATCAAATATCCATGGTTGCTCAATTACAGTATCCCTGTTGAATGTATTATAAGTAATTTCGATTTGAAGTTCGTCAGTTTGTGGCATTTCACTTAACTCGACACCACCGTAGATTGTATACATAGAATCATTTACTTCAATTGATTGTGCATCCTTTATACTAGAAAAATCACGGCCATTTATTCGTACCTGTGGGATTAAATATGTTTGATAATCAAATTCCACACCCTTCGCTGGCTCAAATGTTGAACTGATGAGTAGTTTATTATCATCAACTATTACCTCGTTTAAAGTCAGTTTACCGTATTTATTTTCAGCAGTTTTTCCAATAGCTGTTTTATAGGGAGAATAGTCACGCAGTTGCTGTTCATCAAGATATTTTTCAATCAATCCAGCAATAAATGGAGTATTTGCTAAAGAAGATTGTCCAAGTGGGGCTGTAATACTGACCATTAACATGCAAGCTGCTGCAACTCCGAACCATTTCTTTGACTGTTTGTTTTTCCGGAGCTTATTTTTCACACGTTTTTCCCAATGTTTTTCCTCTAATTTGGTTAAGGGAATCTCTTCAAACTCTGTGATGTCCAGCTGAATATCGTTTAACTCTTTATAAATAGACATGCCCTCACACTCCATTTTTAAAAATAAAAATCTGTTTGAGCTTTTTTCTTCCACGTGACAGTTTGTTATGAACCCATGACTCTTTCACATTAAGGTGGGATGCAATTTCACGAGACGGTACACCTTCTAGATAATACTTTTCAAAAATGTTCCGCTCTGTTGCTGACAGTTCACTGAGCAATTCTTGTACGTCTACGAAATCGTTTTGTCTTCTTTGTTCTTGGTGCAGACGATCATTAATCTCCGTACAGACAGTTTGTTGCCAATTTCTCGCATTTTTCCGCTGATAATCAATTGCTCGATATTTAGCAATGGCTGCTATCCATTGTTTAAAGGTATTTTTGCTTGGATCGAATGAGTCGATATGAAACCAGATAGCTAGTAATACATCATCTAAACATTCTTCATAATCTTGCTGATTACTCTGTACATATCTTTTAATGATAGCGCTGAGTAAACTGCCGTATGTTTGAATAATAAACGTAATGCTTTTCTCATTACGTTTTTTTATTTGTTGCACAACATTTTCTTCCGTTATCTTCAAAGCTAGACCTCCTTGTACTGCTAATTGATACCTACTTTCTAATACGAATAAAAATCAATAACTCTATCACGATTTTTAATATTGCATACATAATCCCACCACTATATACCATTTATCTTGTTTACAATGAGAAGAGCTAGTTCATTACGAACTAGCTCTTCTCATCACTTATTGTTCTTATAATCACAATGCTCAACCGGAACGCGAGCATGTCCATCCTCATCGGTACACCACGACTGTGATTGAAAGGCAAGAAAGATACCAATCCATTCTTCTTCCTTTTCGAAGTGAATGAGTATGCCTCCGTCTTGCCATATACCATTATCACCTTTCCATTTCTCTACATTTCCTTGATTCATATGAATATCGTGTATACCGTTTCCTGGTTCAAAATGAAAGTAAGAATCAGGTGTATTTTCTTCTGGTCCCCATCTTTCACCGAACGCGTAAATAATTGCTTTTTCTTCTATCGCCCGTTTTATATAACGTTCTATTTTTTCATTTAAATCATTATCAACTCCTGCTTTTTCAGCAGGTAAAGGAATCATTTGCTTCGAATCAAATACATTACCTCTTACATAGTCTAACGCTACTTTCGGTTCATTGTTTTTTATTTCTGTAAAACCGAATGGTAATGTCGGTAAAATATGAATCGCCTCTGACCTGATATTATCACTCGCAAAATATAAAACTTCTGACGGATAACTTTGCGATTTCACATTAATTGCAATACGATAATCTACTCCTGCTTCGCCTTGTAAATGAACTTGATAATGAGGTGTTTTCCCTTTTCCAATCTTTGATTGTATAACTGTACCTTTTAACACACCGTAGTTTTTTAGGGGCATACATTTCATCTCCTATTCATTTAGTAGAAGCTTTTCATACTTTAAACATTATCCAATCATAAAAAAAATCCTCCTATGTTAGGAGGATTTTTAATTTCTCAACATATACCAAACAATAACCTCTACCACTACGAGCAACACCGCCCCAAAAATCATTAACGTCGTCTTCTTTAATAGTTCATTTTCACGATACGGGATATTACATAAATACGCACCTAGTGTAATTCGTGATGGACAAGCGATTGTCGCTACTGATGATGCGGTGTTTTGAAGTGTTGTAACGTATTGCCACGGGAGTGCTACGTTTTGCGCAGTTTGCATTTGTAGTTTTATAAACATTGCATTTGATCCTGCGTTACTACCTGTTAAAAAGCCACCAATTCCGCCGATGAACGGAGCAACGAAAATGAAAAATGTACCGAATGTTTCACCAGCTGTTTTTGCAAGCAATGAATGCATACCAGATGCACCCATTAGTTCTGAAATAGCGATAAACATTGTCGTCGTAATCGCAAAGGGAATCCATTGTTTTATCGTTTGCGAGATTGATTGTTTAATAATATGAGATGGAATACGGAAGAAAATAATAGTAAATAAACAAGTCATACCGAGCCAAAATCCTGGTGAATACAGCATTTCTAATTTGTAAGAGTATGATTTTAAATCAAGGACTGCATATGATCTGAATACATCATGTAATACTGGTACGAGGCGAGAAAGTAAAATACAAACTGTTAGGAATATATAAGGGCTAATAATTTTTATAATAGATACTTCTCTTTCCGCTGCAGCAGCATGTTCTGTCATTAGACTTTGTTCATTTTTCCCTTTTAATTTAATGATAAGAAAGCCAAATGTAATTGTAATGATAGAACTTAATATACCTGCTAGTTCAACACTTACGTATGCGTTAGAAAGGTAGATTCCGAGAGAGAATAATAGAAAGAAACCGAATCCTTCTTTCCACTTTTCAATCACGGCCTGCCAGCCACCAACAACGTGTAAAGACAGAATGACGAAATAGGCAAACATCGGAATGCTTAATAGTGCTGTATTTGTGCCAAGTGTTGTAAGCGGCATGTTTATAAGCTGCGAACCGATAATCGTACCAGTCGCCATTGCGCCCCATGAACTAGCTAGTAAACCGATAAATGAGAGCAGTACAGCTTGAAATGGTTTATAGCCTAACGAAAGAAAGATAGGTGCTGCAACCATGAAGCCGATACCGAATCCACTTACTGATTCAATTAGCGGACAAATACCAAAACACATAAGAAGCATTTGTAATAAACGATCGTGCGTCACTTCTTCTAAAAAACGCGCTACTTGATCGATGTACCCCATTTTATTCATGAGGTGAAATAAAAAAATACCGAAAAACAACACGTACCCGACAATAAAACAAATTAACCAACCTTTAATCGTTGCGTGCACAGTTTCACTTATCCCTAATTGAAACGTTGGCGAGAGTAAAACGATTCCAACAGACACAACGTAAGCAATTAAAGAGGACCGTAATGACGTTTGTTTAAATAAAAATAAACAAATGAAAATCATCATAATTGGGATAAGTGCCAACAATATGGCCATGTTATCATCTCTTTTCATTAAAAATACAATTTTTAACTATTATATAACAGATGTCATAATTTTCAATTGTTTTTACAACAGATTCAAAAAAGGAGCCAACTGACTCCTTTTCATTCCCATTTTCTATTATCCTGAAAAACGTTCTGCTGTCCGACTATTTTGTCTAACACAACAAACACAATATAAGCACATATTACTTGCAATACAACATTTCCAAATTTCATTAATTCAAATGAATGGATCCAGCGAAATAATTCATTTAATAATACAATCGAAACGATACTAAATAGTTCTATACTAATCGAAAATATACATATTTCTAAAATAGATTGCTCTTGAATGCGATTTAAGTTGGAAAAGATGAATACATATCCTAAAAATAGAGCCATCAACTCTATTTTCGTCATGCTAATGAGCCAAGCGTATAATGGTACAGTTAAAAGAAGATATAGTAGTTTCCGTCTTAGCATGCTTTCTCACCCTTTAAGTTGTATGTATTTTCTGTATATTTTAACATTTATTACGTAAAACAAAAAGAAGAGACTTACGCCTCTTCTTTTTGTTTTGTTGCCTGTATTAATTCACATATCTCTTCTCGTTTTTCATTTTCTAACAGCTCAATGACTTTACTTCCAACGACAACGCCGTCACATATTGTAATCATTTCTTCTACATGTTCCTTCGTTGAAATACCGAACCCTGCCACTACCGGTAAATGTGTATGTGATTTTACTTGTTCTAAGTAACTATGAATCTCACCTTTAAAGTTTTGACGTACTCCCGTTACGCCCGCTACTGTAACGGCGTAGACGAATCCTTCTGATTCACTCGTAATTTTTTCAATTCGCTCAATCGGGCTCGTTACGGTAACGAGTGGAATTAGCGCAATATTTGCCTCTCGAAGTAACGGTGCAATAATGTCTTGTTCTTCATACGGTAAATCTGGAACGATGATGCCGTCTACACCTGCTTCTATACAGTTTTCGATGAATCGTTCTTTTCCGAATGCGAGTACTGGATTTAAATATGTCATGAGTACAAACGGAATTTGCACTTCTTTCCTTACCTCTATTAATGCTTGAAAAATGCCTTTTACTGTTACACCGCTATCTAGTGCTCGTTTCCCTGCCCTTTGAATCGTTGGGCCGTCTGCGACTGGATCTGAAAACGGGATGCCGATTTCAACGATGCTTGCTCCTGCTTCGTCTAAAAAACGAATTCTTTCTTTTAATTTTTCAAGGCCACCATCTCCGCCCATTACGTACGGAATAAATGCTTTCTTACCATTTTCAAACGCTGTTTTAATTTTTTCTAATCCCATTTTTTACACCTCTTCCATATAACGTTTTATACTCTCTACATCTTTATCACCGCGGCCAGATAAACAAATGACAAGCCCTTCGTCTTTCTTCATTTGCGGCGCTAATTTTAAGGCGTATGCGACAGCATGTGAGCTTTCTAATGCCGGAATAATTCCTTCTTTTTTCGTTAATAATTGAAACGCTTCTAACGCTTCATCATCTGTAATGGAATGATAAGAAACGCGGCCAATATCTTTTAGTAAGCTATGTTCTGGCCCAACACCTGGATAATCGAGTCCTGCTGAAATAGAATGAGCTTCTTGAATTTGCCCCTCTTCATTTTGCAGAAGATACATCATTGATCCGTGTAAAACACCAACGCTTCCTTTCGTTAAAGTGGCTGCATGCTTTTCTGTATGAACGCCTTTTCCAGCTGCTTCTACACCGTAAAGAGCAACTTCTTCATCGTGTACGAACGGATAAAACATTCCCATCGCATTACTACCGCCGCCAATACAAGCAACGACTGCTTCTGGTAACTTTCCTTCTAACGCTTCATATTGTTTTTTCGTTTCATTTCCAATTACACTTTGGAAATCACGAACAATTTGCGGGAATGGATGTGGTCCGAGAACAGATCCCATGATGTAGTGTGTATCATGCACGTGTGAAACCCAGTAGCGAAGCGCCTCGTTCACCGCATCTTTTAATGTGCCGCTACCTGCCGCTACACTTTCTACTTTCGCTCCGAGTAATTCCATTCGGAACACATTTAATTTTTGACGTCTCACATCTTCTTCTCCCATAAAGATGACGCATTCTAATCCGAGTAGGGCACATACAGTAGCGGTTGCCACTCCGTGTTGTCCAGCCCCTGTTTCAGCAACAACTTTTTTCTTTCCCATTCGTACTGCAAGAAGTGCCTGACCGATTGTATTGTTAATTTTATGAGCTCCCGTATGGTTCAAATCTTCACGTTTTAAATAAATCTTTGCACCGCCGCAATACTTCGTCATATTTTCAGCGAAATAAAGCGGTGTTTCTCTTCCGACGTACGTTTTTAAATAATGATTTAATTCTTTTTGAAATGCTTCATCTTGCATCGCTTTTTTATATGCTTCTTCTAGTTCTAATACAGATTGCATTAACGTTTCTGGAACGTATCGTCCTCCGTATATACCGTAGTGACCTTTTTCATCTGGATATGTGTAATTCATTTGGAACACTCCTTCGCTTTTATAATAAATTGTTTTATTTTCTCTACATCTTTCTTTCCATCTGTCTCCACTCCGCTACTTATATCGACCATATATGGCTGAATCGTTCGAATCGCTTTTTCTATATTAAGAGCGTTTAATCCACCAGCTAATATCGTTTTCTCTCGCAATTCTTTTGGCATATGCGTGAGTAACTCCCATGAAAATGCCTTTCCATTTCCTCCGTGAAACTTTTCTTTCGGACTATCAAACAATATATAATCCGTTTCATATGCTTGAGCATTTTTCAAATCACTCTCTGAAGTTACTCCTAGTGATTTTATAGACGGAATATTCAATCTTCTAATTTGATGATTATCTTCATCCCCATGTAGTTGCACATGTGTTAACCCGCATTCATCTGCAATTTTCTGGATCTCTTCTACTGATTCATTTACGAAAACACCGACCTTTAACACATTTGCTGGAAGCTTCTCAATGATTTCTTTCGCTAGCCCCGGAGTGATTTTCCGCTTACTTTCTGCAAAAACAAATCCGAGTGCATCAGCCCCGTATTCACAAGCACGGTTTGCCGTTTCAACATCAGTGATCCCGCAAATTTTTACTTTCATATGTTCACCTTACAATCTTCAAAAAAGGTACGAATAGAAGATGATGTCATAAGTGCTTCTCCAACTAATACACCTTTCGCTCCAGCTCGTTTGACGCGAATAATATCTTCTTTTGAATGAATCCCGCTTTCACTAATCCAAAGTAATTTCCCCTCGTTTAATCGTTTTCCAAGCTTTTCTGTTTGGCTTAAATCGACTTCGAATGTTTTTAAATTACGGTTGTTAATACCGATAACGTGCGGATTTAATTGGATCGCAATTTCTAATTCCTGTTCATCATGAACTTCAACAATTGCTTCTAACCCTTTTTCTAGTACGTAGTTATACAGCTCTTGTAACTTCTCTTTCGTTAACGCGGCTACAATTAATAAAATAATATCTGCCCCAGCTTCATACGCCTTATCAATTTGAATCTTATCGATTATGAAATCTTTGCATAAAAGCGGAATGTTACTTTCTTCTCTTGCCGTTTGTAAATCATGAAACGATCCTTTAAAAAATTGACGGTCTGTTAAAACAGAAACTGCTCCTGCACCGCACTCTTCATATGTTTTCACTTGTTTTCGTACATCAACGTGTAAATTGATATCTCCTTTTGATGGTGATGCTCGCTTTACTTCTGCAATGACAGTAAACTGCTGTAATGCTTCTACAAGTGAATGTGTCTTTCTACTTTCTTTTAATGGAGTATACGTTTCATATAATGCCGCAACTTCCTTTTTCTTTTGGTCTACAATTTTGTCTAAAATCGTCCCCACTTTAATTCACCCTTTCTAATTTTTCATTACTTGCTGCAATTAATAAGTTTAGTTTGGCTAATGCTTTTCCAGAGTCAATGCTATGTGCCGCTAGTGTAATTCCTTCTTCAATCTTTTCTACTTTTCCATTTGCGAAAAGGGCTAGACCTGCATTTAATAACACTGTATCGCGGTAAACACTCGTTTCTCCGCTTAATACGCCGAGCGTAATCTTTGCATTTTCTTTTGAATTCCCGCCTCTAATCTCTTCATTTTTCACTATTTGGAAACCGTATTTCTCAGGTTCAATACTCGTTTCTACTATTTCATTATCTTTTAAAATGACAACACGATTTTCTCCTTGTAATGATGCTTCATCTAAAAAACCACTTCCGTTTACGACAAGCGCTTGTTTTCTTCCTAGTTTCTGTAATACTTGCGCAACTGGTAGTAACATATCTCGTTTATAAATGCCGACAAATTGTGTTTCTAGATTAACGGGATTCGTTAACGGTCCAATTAAGTTAAAGATCGTCGGCACATTTAATTCTTTTCTTATTTTCATAATGCGTCTTAATGCTGGATGCATCACTGGTGCGAATAAAAATGCAATTCCGACATGCTCTAATAAATAATCAATTTCGTTTGGTGTACTGCTAATATTTACACCGAGTTCTTCTAATAAATCCGCGCTTCCTGTTTTACTAGATACGGCACGGTTACCATGTTTTGCAACCTTTACGCCAGCTCCTGCCAGTACAAATGCTGATGTTGTACTAATATTAAACGTTTGGGCACCGTCACCACCCGTCCCGCAATTATCCATAGCTCCTTGTATATGGTTGGAAAACGGTAATGCCTTTTCGCGAAGAGCTCGAACAAGGCCGTATATTTCTTCTGCTGTTTCACCTTTCGCTTTCAGTAAGACTAAGAAGGCCGCAATTTCACTTTCCAATACGTTTTCATTTAATAAAAGAAGCCCTGCTTTATACATTTCCTCTTCTGTTAAATGTTGTCCCTCCACTAATTTACGAAGATAGTTATTCATACTCTTTCCTCCTCTTTCACTTCGCCTAAAAAGGCATGTATTAACTTTCCGCCTTCTTCTGTTGCTATTGATTCCGGATGAAACTGTAATCCGAATAGCGGAAAATAATTGTGACGAACTGCCATAATTTCTCCGTCGTCCATCGCTGTCGCTAGTATGTCAAAACACTCTGGCAAGCTCGTTTGCGCTGCAACAAGAGAATGGTAGCGCATCGCCGTTAATGGCTGTGTTACATATGAAAAGATTGAAGTTCCATTATGTTTCACACGAGATGTTTTTCCGTGTTTAATGCGTTCTGCTCTTACAATCTCTCCTCCAAATGCTGATATAATCGCCTGATGTCCGAGGCAAATCCCTAATATGGGAACGTTCTTATAAAAATGACGAATGACTTCGATACAAATGCCAGCATCCTCTGGTTTTCCTGGTCCTGGTGAAAGCACAATTCCTGTTGGATTCATCCCTTCTAGCTGTTCTATCGTTATTTGATCATTTCTTACGACTACAATATTTTCTTCGTATTCGCCTAATAGTTGATACAAGTTATATGTGAATGAGTCATAATTATCAATCAATACAATCATTTCATTACCTCCAAAAGCGCTCTCGCTTTATTTAATGTTTCTTCATATTCAGCTACTGGATCTGAATCGTAAACGATGCCTGCTCCTGCCTGAACGTAAGCTTTTTCATCTTTTACAACCATCGTTCGAATCGCAAGCGCCATATCAAGATTTCCAGAAAAACTAACGTATCCAACCGCACCGGCGTATACATTTCTTTTTTCATTCTCTAGCTCATTTATAATTTCCATCGCTCTAATTTTCGGAGCACCTGACACTGTTCCTGCTGGTAGGCAATACGCTAATGCATCAAATCCAACCATTTGTTTTCGTAATATTCCATAAACTTCAGATACAATGTGCATAACGTGAGAATATTTTTCTACTTTCATATATTTATCTATCGTCACGGATCCAATTTCACTCACTCTGCCAATATCATTTCGCCCAAGATCTACAAGCATCATGTGCTCCGCTCGTTCTTTCTCATCTTCTAACAATTCTTTTTCAATTTCCTCATCTTCCTGCTTCGTTTTCCCTCTCGGCCTCGTACCAGCAATTGGATTCGTCATCACTTTATCCTCTCTTACTGATAACAAACTTTCCGGCGAAGAACCGAGTACAACATAATCTTGAAAATCAATATAGAACATATATGGTGATGGGTTTGCAATGCGCAGTTTACGGTATAACGCGAAAGGATCACCAATACATTCACTTTGCAAACGCTGTGACAGTACGACTTGGAATATGTCCCCGGCCCTTATATGTTCTTTCGCTGTTTCTACCATCTCACAAAACTCTTTTTCTGTTATAGAAGAAGTGAATGATAATGTTGACCTTATTTGAGTTACTTCCGCTGCTTCTCCCTGTAACACTTCCTCTTTGTATACTTGCAACCTTTCATATACTTCGTCACAAGAAGCTGAATCGTCTTCCCTGCATACATATACAAATGATAATTTTTGGCGTAAGTGGTCATACACGATAAACTCACGGTACAGTAAAAGGTGTACTTCTGGAATATTCAATGGATCGTGTAAATCTGCTCCAATGTTTTCATACTGCCGGATGACGTCATAGCCAATATAACCAACTGCTCCTCCGCAAAATGGAAATGGACTGTCTACGTGTGCTGACTTGATTACTTCTTCTAACACTTGTAGTACGTTACCTTGCAGCTTTTCTGTTTGGCCGTAAATCGTTCGTTCCACTTCCGTACCAACGCTTTTCACTTCACCATACGGGTTACATCCTAAATATGAATAGCGTCCTTTATCTTGATGAAGCTGGGAGCTTTCTAATAAAAACTTTTTCTTTCCCTTCATACGTCTATATAAAGAAATTGGCGTAATGCTATCCCCTTCTTCTTCAGCGATTACTAAAAATGTTCTTCCCTTTTCTTTTTGCTTCATAAATTCCTCTTTTGTCATCATGCCTTTCACCTCAATCTGAAAAATAAAAAAGTCCTCTACATATCGAAAATATGTAGAGGACGATAAATTTACCGTGGTACCACCTCATGTTGGACGCAAAAGCATCCCGCTTTATTCAGGTACAAAATATATACCTTATCCTTGTAACGGCGGAACCCGGGTTGCCTACTGAAAACAATTGTTCAGCATACCTCTCGTAAGCCCATTCCGTATATGGCACCGCACCGGGCTCCCACCTATCCCCGGCTCTCTGTAACGTCTCCAATATACGTACTCTTCTTACTTCAACGATTTCATTTATTTAATTTTTTGTACACAAAAAGGGAGTACTCATCCTATAGAAAGGACGGGTACTCCCGTGGTGCCACCTTAATTCGTTACGAATGTAACGCACTTTACCGTATCAAAAACAATACGTGTCTCTTGTATCGATGAGATCATGTCGCCAAAGCCTACTTCTTTCGTTTCGGTTTGGAAGCTCCGAAGCCCATTCCACATCAATCCCATACTGATTCGCACCAACCATCAGCTCTCTGACATGTTCATCATGTGTACTCTTCTTCATCAACGCTTGCATTTTTTTAAGTTGAACTCATTATAGACCTAACTTTTTTCATAAGTCAATACTTTTAAAAAAATTTTATTTTTCTCTCCTTTCAATATTATATTGACAAAACAACCTCTTTTTATGTAAATATAATAAATACTCTATTAAAAATAAGGTTTTTTGTATGAATATTATATATTAAAAAAGTAAAATGACTTCAAAAAACGCTTACATTTCTGAAAATTCATATTTCTGTATGGATTTTTCAGAATAATCATGATAGATTATAAATATGCATAACGCATCAAAAGACATGACAAAAGGAAGGGGAACTACATGAGTACGCAGATGTTAACTTTAACTTCAATCTCTATTTACATGCTCGGGATGTTAGTCATTGGCTATTTCGCCTACAAACGAACGTCCAACTTAACAGATTATATGCTTGGCGGGCGTACACTAGGCCCCGCAGTAACAGCATTAAGTGCTGGAGCATCGGATATGAGTGGTTGGCTTTTAATGGGATTACCCGGTGCAATGTTTAGCGTTGGATTAAGTAGTAGTTGGATTGCGATCGGCCTAACACTAGGCGCATACGCAAACTGGCTTTATGTCGCTCCTCGCTTACGTACCTACTCTGAAATTGCAAACAACTCTATTACTATCCCAGAATTTTTGGAACACCGTTTCCACGACAAATCTCACATGCTACGCTTAGTATCCGGACTTGTTATTATGATTTTCTTTACTTTTTATGTAGCTTCAGGACTTGTTTCAGGCGCTGTATTATTTGAAAATTCATTTGGTATGAACTACCACTTTGGATTATTCATTGTTGCTGGCGTTGTTGTCGCTTACACATTATTTGGTGGTTTCTTAGCAGTAAGTTGGACAGACTTCGTGCAAGGAATCATTATGGTTGTTGCTCTTATTCTTGTTCCTATCGTAACAATTATGAATTCGAACGGACTTGGACCTGCATTTGATACAATTCAATCTGTAGATCCAACGCGTTTAGATATTTTTAAAGGAGCCTCTACTTTAGGGATTATTTCTTTATTTGCATGGGGCCTTGGTTATGTTGGACAACCTCATATTATCGTACGCTTTATGGCGATTTCCTCTGTAAAAGAAATTAAAAGCGCACGAAGAATTGGTATGAGCTGGATGATTTTCTCTGTTGTCGGAGCTATGTTTACTGGCCTTATCGGTATCGCTTACTACTCACAACAAGAGTTAACATTATCTAATCCAGAAACAATTTTCCTTGAACTAGGAAAAATTTTATTCCATCCACTTATTACTGGATTTTTATTAGCAGCTATTTTAGCTGCGATTATGAGTACAATTTCATCTCAATTACTCGTTACTTCTAGTGCTATAACAGAAGATTTATATCGTACATTCTTTAAACGTTCTGCTTCTGATAAAGAACTTGTATTTGTCGGTCGTATGGCTGTACTAGTTATTGCATTAGTTGGGTGCGCATTAGCGTTTAAACAAAATGATACGATTTTAGCTCTTGTTGGATACGCTTGGGCTGGGTTTGGTTCTTCATTCGGACCTGCTATTTTATTAAGCTTATATTGGAAACGTATGACAAAATGGGGCGCACTTGCTGGTATGATTTCTGGTGCCGCTACAGTAATTATTTGGACTCAATTCAAATTCTTAAAAGATTCCTTATATGAAATGATTCCTGGTTTCGCTATTAGTTTAATAATGATCATAATTGTTAGTTTACTAACGAAACCTTCAAAAGAAGTTGAAGAGCAATTTGAGAATTTCGAAAAGCAACATAGTCATAATCTATAAAAAGAAAGCTCTGCTGTTATGATAACAGCAGAGCTTTTTTTACAGTTCGACAATCTTCTTCTCAAATTTAACAAATTCTTTATGTTTCGTTAAATTTAACATAACACTACTCCTTTATAGTATGAATATCAGCACTTATACAGAAAGGGGACTCCAACATGTTAGCAGCTTTTCAGCGACAACAAACACGAAAATTTTCACCTATCACAAATACTTCTACCTCTTGTTTGAACATACAACCTAATCCACCTAAAATTTCAATTGCTCCTTCTGTTATTTCAGTCATCGGTGTTCATATGGAAAAAAATAAGTTAAAGGTAAGAACTGGACAAAGCACTGAGCTATCAGCTTCCGTTTTACCAATGCAAGCGACGAATAAAGAACTTATTTGGACAAATATGAATGCTGATGTTATCACAATATATCCAAAAGGTGATACGGTAACGATTACTGGAAAAAGTGCGGGAAGAGCAGTCGTAATTGTCACAACTACTGAAGGAAAGTTCCGTGACCTATGTATGATTCATGTACAACCTTATATGACAAATCCAAAGTAAAAGAGTGGCTTCGTAGCCACTCTTTTACTTCGTTTCAATTTTTGAATTTTTACTTGTAACAAGATTGATGAATTGTTCTTTATCTTTAGGAGAAATAACTTCTGTTTTATGTGCACCGTAAACAATTTCAAGTCGATCCAATGACAATGCATGAGCAGCTATTGGATTTTTCGTATTTGAAATTTGTTTTATATCTCGTATAAATATGCGTTTTTTAACGAGACCTGATCTAATTGTAATTGTTTCTTCTCCGACGATGTATTTTGTCGAAAACCAACTCCACATAAATAATATTGCTAACGGGATTGTAAAAAATAAAAGAAAATACTCTTTTCCTGCAAATAGAGGAGCAAAACACGCTCCAATGACAACGAAAAAAATCGGATATAACCATACGTCTTTTTTTGATGGAAATTCCATGTCCTTCCCCCTTCCTCACCTATATTTCTATAAAGTGAAACTTTAATCAGTGGGGGTTTTCCTCATCCCCCACTGATTATTAGTTGAACCAATCGGACTTTAATGGGCAGTTGATCCCCCACCTAAATTCTTTGCTTTCGCTGAATTTTGAGGTGGGGGTCTTACTGCCCATTAAAGTGGGATAAAACAAAAAGAGAAGTATCACAACTTCTCTTTTCTCCCCTAACATTATAATTCCTGTGTGTACACCGGCTCGTTTACTACATTTTTTGCTGTTCGTTTTTGTTGTTGTAGTAAGAAAACAGATACACCAAACAATACGAGCATGCTACCGATAATTTGCATAGCATTTAATCTTTCCCCGAGTAAGAAGAACGCTAGTATAGATGCTCCAACTGGTTCCCCTAAAATACTCATTGAAATTGTTGTTGCATTTACGTAGTTTAATAACCAATTATTAATAACGTGTGACACTGTCGGCACCACCGCAAGTAAAAGAAAAACGGTCCAGTCCCACTTCGAATAACCTGTAAAAGGCACTTGCAATACTATATTATACATCCCCATAAAAATACCTGCGAATGCAAAAACTGTAAAACTGTAAATCCAGTGTGATACTTTCTTTACTGTCGTTTGCCCGATAAATAAATAACCGACAACCGCTATTACACTTAAAAAGGATAATATATCTCCATAAATTGCTTGTTCACTTAGCCCTAAATCTCCCCACCCAATACACATTACGCCTAGTATCGCAATTCCCATTGTCGCAATGGCTGAGTATGTTGTTCTTTCTTTAAATAAGAAAAAACCTCCAACTAAAGATACGATTGGTTGAAGTGCTAAAATAATCGTCGAACTAGCAACTGTCGTATGCTTTAAAGATTCAAACCATAAGAGAAAATGAAGTGCTAAAAAGAAACCAGATCCAATTAAAAATCCCCAATCTTTTATTTGAATCTTACTAAATTCCTCCCGTTTTTTCCAAACGATTGGCAGCATAATAAGTACGATAATCCATAATCGGTACATACTTAATATGGAAGATGGTGCTGAGGACATCTTTACAAAAACTGCTGCGAATGAAATGGCTATAATGGAAATTGCTAATGGTAGTGCGATTGATCTTTCTTGTTTCAAATTCCGTCTCCCCTCTCACCTGTCAAAAATCCCACTTCATTATATCCGTTTTCTTTCATAACTTAAATACTAATTTTTTAGATTCTTCGTACCATTATGGTAAAATAGAAACGAAAGCACCTATTAGTGAATATTTCTTTCTTTTTCACTACAAGCGTCGCTCTTACAATCATTACAGTAAATTTTTATTTAGGGGGATCTATATGAATCAAACAATAGGGAGAATTGAAGAAATTTCATTTTATAGTGCATCACTTCAAGAAGATGTCACACTTCTCGTTTACTTACCAGTAAATTACACACCACTGCACAAACATACAGTTGTAATTGCACAAGATGGTAGAGATTATTTTCAGCTCGGTAAAGCGCACCGTGTAATTGAGCGCCTTCGTGAAACTGAAGAAATTGACCGTACAATTATTGTCGGTATTCCATATAAAAATGTACACGATCGTAAAGAAAAATATTTCCCAAATGAAGTGAAAAACGCTGCGTATATTCGTTTCCTTGCTCATGAACTTGCACCATATATCGATGAAAATTATCCAACGTACCAAATGGGAAAAGGTCGTGTGTTAATTGGGGATTCTCTTGGCGGAACAGTTTCCTTCATGACTGCACTTATGTATCCGCATACATTCGGTAAAGTCGTTATGCAATCACCATTTGTGGATGAAACAGTGATGAACTTAGCAAAAGACTTCAAAAATCCGGAGGCGCTAGACCTTTATCATGTCATTGGGACAGAAGAAACAGCTGTAAAGCGCACGGATGGACAAGTATCTGATTTCGTACAACCGAACCGTGAGCTCAATACGCTTCTGACAGATAGAAATTTCATCACGCATTACGAGGAGTTTGCAGGTAACCATACGTGGAAATATTGGCAAACTGATTTACCGAAAGCTTTCTCTCATATTCTATCAATGAAATAATAGAGAGCAGTATTCAGAATAATTTGATATAATAGATAGAGAGATTTGTTTTTCTCAAAATCTAACTAGACTTACAAAGGGAGGAATTGGAACATGAAATTAGGCATTGTAATTTTTCCATCTAAAATGATTCAAGATAAAGCGAACGGATTGCGTAAACGTTATGATCCGCACTACGCATTAGTTCCGCCACATATTACATTGAAAACACCCTTTGAGACGCAAGATGATCAACTAGAATCGATTGTAAACGAGTTACATACAATCGCAAATAAAACGAACCCTTTCACCCTTCATGTTGGAAAAGTTGGTTCATTCGCACCTGTTAATAATGTTCTTTATTTTAAAGTAGAAAAAACACCTGAACTCACTTTCTTAAATGAGGAAATGCATAGTGAATTCTTTACGCAAGAACGCGAGTACGCTTTCGTACCTCATTTAACAATCGGACAAGGCTTATCAGATGCAGAACATGCTGATGTATTAGGTCGATTACGTATGAAAGATTTCTATTATGAACAACCAATTGATCGCTTCCATCTTCTATATCAATTAGAAAATGGTACATGGACTGTACATGAAACATTTCACCTTGGAAAGGGGCACAACTAATTTGCACGCACAAATCGTACAAACGGACGAACAACTAAGAGACGCATTCTCTGTACGTAAGCAAGTCTTTGTGAATGAACAACAAGTTTCTGCTGAAGAAGAGTATGATGAATTTGAAGAAACTTCAACACACGTTGTTATATATGATAATGATGTTCCAGTTGGTGCTGGTCGCTTTCGCATACTGGATGGAATAGGAAAAATGGAACGCATTTGCGTACTAGCTTCCCATCGTAAAAAAGGGATTGGAAAAATTGTTATGGATGCACTTGAAGCGTATGCGAAGAAAAACTCGCTACCAAAATTAAAGCTGCACGCCCAAACACATGCTGAAGATTTCTATAAGAAACTTGGATATGTAACGAATTCTGATGTATTCATGGAAGCAAATATTCCTCACATCGTTATGATAAAAGAATTGTAATTTGAAAACAGGAGGTATCCCCTCCTGTTTTTTACATTGCTATTTTCTTTTTCTTCCGCTAAAGTTAAATGTTGATGCTATAGTTTTGAAGGTGAATATATGACACAAGAAAAATTTTCACAAAAATCATTAACGCATGCTGATATTCCGCGTGCAACATATCATATTCCGAAAACATCTACCCATTTAATTATGGAAGAAGATGCAGATGCAGCGTACTTTCGCGCTCTCGAGCAACAAAATGTATTTTTAAATGAAAAACAATTAGAAGCCGTGCGAACGACAGAAGGTCCTGTCCTTACATTAGCTGGTGCTGGAAGCGGGAAAACGTCTGTTTTAACAACTCGCGTAGGTTATTTAGTAAATGTAAAACAAGTTCATCCGCGCAATATTTTATTGCTTACATTTACACAAAAAGCAGCTGAAGAAATCCGAAATCGTGTAGCAAATTTACCAGGTATGAATCGTGCAGCAAGTAGCTACGTTGTTGCTGGTACATTCCACTCTGTCTTTTTAAAATTGCTTCGTAGTCAAGGATATAATCAGCAAATTTTAGCAAACGAAAAACATAAACAAATTATGATAAAGAAAATTTTAAAAGAATTACGCTTAAAAGACGATTATGATGCTGAAACGATGCTCGCTATGATTTCACTTGAGAAAAACAAATTGAATCGTCCGAAAGATGTAAAAGTAAAAACACCCGTTGAACAAGAATTTAAAGAAGTATACGAGCGTTTTGAAGAAGTGAAACAACGATATAATTATATTGATTTCGATGACATCTTATTAGAAACATATTATATGTTAGAAAATAACGCTCCTTTGCTTACCCAATTACAACAACGTTTCCACTATATTGAAGTAGATGAGTTCCAAGATACATCGTATGCACAATATGAAATTGTAAAATTGTTAGCCACGCCAAGAAATAATTTATTTATCGCAGGTGATGACGATCAGGCGATATACGGCTGGCGAGGAGCAAGTCACCAAATTATTTTATCTTTTCCAAAAGAATTTGATAACACTACGATTATCGCACTTAATACAAATTATCGATCCAACCCATTTATCGTCGGACTTGGAAATGAAGTTATCAAACTAAATCAGGAGCGTTTTGATAAAGAGCTATATTCTGTGCGCGAAGAAGGTGTACAACCTTTTTACGCAAGACCTGCTACGACTCTTGATGAAGCAAATCAAATTTTGCAGCTCATTCAAGAAAAAGTAGATAGCGGCGGACGTAACTTTAAAGATTTTTGTTTACTGTATCGCACACATTCTGTAAGCCGTTCGTTACTTGATCAGCTTACCATTCACAAAATCCCGTTTATTAAGCACGGGGCGAGCCAATCGTTTTATGAACATTCTTTAATTAAGCCTGTATTAGATCATTTAAGACTGGTAATTGAACCGTTTCGACTAGAATCACTTTCGAATATATTGCCAACGATGTATATTGGGCGTGATGATTGTATTTCATTTATTGAACGTGAACAATGGAAATATGGTGAGGGCCGTTTCCCTTCTCTTCTCCATTTCTTATTATTAAATCCGAGCTTAAAACCTTTTCAAGTGAAAAAGGTAAATGAGCGTATCGATTTTATTAAATTTATAAAAGAATTAGAACCGAAAAAAGCATTAAAAGAAATTATTCATGGTAAAGGAAAGTATTTAGAGTACTTACAAAGTAATGATCGCTCTTCCTTTACGATGCATAAAGATATACAAGAAGAAATGTTAGAAGAATTAATGGAGTCTGCAACTCGTTTCACCGACATTCCAGCTTATTTACAATTTATTGATGAAGCAATTCAAGGTCAAAAAGAAATGGAAGCATTAAAAACAATGCCACAAAAAGATGCTGTTTCGCTTATGTCTATTCATAACGCAAAAGGCCTTGAATTTCCATGCGTCTTTTTACTTGGAGCGAGCGATGGTATTCTCCCCCATACTTCTTCTTTAAAAGATGCAAATGATCGTGTTACAGAGACTTCTGAAGCTTTAGAGGAAGAACGCCGACTACTTTATGTCGCAATTACACGTGCGAAAGAAGAACTTTACATTTCCTCTCCGCAATTTTTTAGAGGAAAAAAATTAGATATATCTCGTTTTTTATATACTGCGCGAAAAGATTTACCTGAAAAGACATCCACTAAATAAGGATGTCTTTTTTTATATTGCATTATGTACATCCCTCCTATATAAATTCCCTGTTTTTATCATAAGAATTAACGTAATATCAACCATATCTCACTCATATTGTAATAGTGTATGTCAGAACTCACGATAAGGAGTGAACATAATGAGCTGCAATTGTAACGAAGACCATCATCATCATCATCATGATTGTGATTTCAACTGTGTATCGAATGTCGTTCGTTTTATACATGAATTACAAGAATGCGCAACGACAACATGTGGATCTGGTTGCGAAGTTCCATTTTTAGGAGCACATAATAGTGCATCAGTAGCCAATACACGCCCGTTTATTTTATACACAAAAACTGGAGAACCTTTTGAAGCATTTGCACCAACTGCAAGCCTTTCTAGCTGCCGATCCCCAATTTTCCGTGTCGAGAGTATAGATGATGATGATTGCGCTGTATTGCGTGTATTAACTGTAGTATTAGGTGATACTTCTCCTGTACCACCTGATAATGATCCAATTTGTACGTTTTTAGCTGTACCAAATGCAAGATTAATGTCGACCAACACTTGTCTTACTGTTGATTTAAGTTGCTTCTGCGCTATTCAATGCTTACGTGATGTTACGATTTAAAACTAAATAATGAGTTAAGCATGGATTGGGTGGCAGAAAATTCTGCCACCCAATCCATGCTTAAAAGGTATTATTATGTATTTTTCTTAAAATTGGGAACTTGTCTAGAACATAGAACCTGTCCTTTTCATTAACTGAAAGTAGAAACAGATAAAGGAGTGAAAAACATGTTCTCTTCTGATTGCGAATTTACTAAAATCGATTGTGAGGCGAAACCAGCTAGTACACTACCTGCCTTCGGTTTTGCTTTCAACGCTTCTGCCCCTCAGTTCGCTTCATTATTCACACCATTACTATTACCTAGCGTAAGTCCAAACCCAAATATTACTGTTCCTGTAATAAATGATACAGTAAGTGTCGGAGATGGCATTCGAATTCTACGAGCTGGTATTTATCAAATCAGTTATACATTAACAATTAGTCTTGATAACGCACCTGTTGCACCAGAAGCTGGTCGTTTCTTCTTATCATTAGGTACGCCAGCTAACATTATTCCTGGATCAGGTACAGCGGTTCGTTCTAACGTTATTGGTACTGGTGAAGTAGACGTATCCAGTGGTGTTATTCTAATTAACTTAAACCCTGGCGATTTAATTCAAATTGTACCAGTTGAGTTAATTGGAACTGTAGACATCCGTGCTGCAGCATTAACAGTTGCACAAATTAGCTAGTAAAAAGCGGTATTTCTTCCTTAGAAATACCGCTTTTTTATATTTATAATAAAAAACACTCACAGTAATATGAGTGTTTCATTCTTCATAATGTTTTATTGTGTTCTTCTTTTTCCCGCAATTACATCCCTTTTTCTTCACAAATCCTTGTTGGTGTAATTGTTCTTGGTATGCCTGTTGTTGTGCTTGGTGTTGTTGCTGTATATGATACCATTGCTGCAGGTCATATGAATTTTGCCTTGGACTATTACTCACAGCAAACATCTCCTCTACTGTCAATTCTGTCTATTTACTATATGAACAACTCTTTATTTCCGTTCCCTCATTCTTTTAAACTCCGCTTTTTCTCGTATTATGAAAATATATTATTCTCCTATAAAGTATCCTGTAATCGTTTCAATGATTGCTGCTGCTCCTGCAATAGCTAATAATGCAAGTAACGGCTCTGCAACGATAGGAATCCAATTATATAAAACTAATAAAAAAGCACTAACCCATACACCTGTACACCAATAACAGCTTAATAATTCTCCAATCCACTTTCTTAATCCTTTACCTTTTACTTTTGTAAAAGTTGATACACTTCCATCCGGCTCTGTAATCTCTAATTCATCAATAAACGGTCTTCGCAAAAAAGCTGTAATTTTATCATAAACAATTAAACGGGTGAGCCTAAAAGCAGCTAACGCGAAAATGAAAAATAAAAGCCAACTTGTAAACAGCATGATTCCACCTTCCCTTATCTTCTTTTGCCTATTTAAAAAAAAAGCTCTTGAGATTGTGACCAAATCTCCTCGACTCCAATATCTTATTAATGTAAATACAAACAAGAAGATAAGGAGTGACATTAATGAGTTGTAACGAAAATAAACACCATGGCTCTTCTCATTGTGTAGTTGACGTTGTAAAATTCATCAATGAATTACAAGATTGTTCTACAACAACGTGTGGATCTGGTTGTGAAATCCCATTTTTAGGAGCACACAATAGTGCTTCAGTAGCAAATACACGCCCTTTTATTTTATACACAAAAACTGGAGAACCTTTTGAAGCATTTGCACCAACTGCAAGCCTTTCTAGCTGCCGATCTCCAATTTTCCGTGTGGAAAGTGTAGATGATGATAGCTGTGCTGTATTACGTGTATTAACTGTAGTATTAGGTGATACTTCTCCTGTACCACCTGATAATGATCCAATTTGTACGTTTTTAGCTGTACCAAATGCAAGATTAGTATCGACTAACACTTGTCTTACTGTTGATTTAAGCTGCTTCTGTGCGATTCAGTGCTTACGCGACGTTTCTATCTAATAAGTGAAGTAAATTAAAAAACTATTGGGGTGGTAGAAGATTTCTACCACCTTTACATATTTAAAAGCCGGCCATACTAATCGATTGGATATCATCTATAGACAACTTAATATCTCGCATACTATTTTGCGGCATAATGGATACAATGCCATTACGATACGATATGATTGATCCAATATAAGAAACTGTATCCGTTTTTATTCTGCACCTTACTTTCGGAATGTAATGAGGACGGTTTAATAAGAAATGAATTTTCTCATCATTATTCATATCCTTAAATGATTTATTATACGGAACAGTTCTCACTGGCTCCTGCTGTTCTTGTACTTGTTCCTCTTCTTCTATTTCTTCTACTTGCTGCTCTTGTTGCTCTTTTTGTTCTATTACCTCTTCCACAGCACTACTTACAGCATTTTCATTTTCATTTCTATTACTTACTTCTCTTCGATCCTCATTTTCAAAGTTTGTTAAGATAATCCTCTTTATTTTCGGTGCAGCAAGTTCCAAACTTACTTGCGCAATATATAACAACGGTTTTCCAACTGTTGAACTTTTATTTTTATTCTTCACACTCGTCCCTCCCACTTCCATACGTAGCTGAATAAATCGTGTACTATTATAGTTATATTCATAACGTGGTAAGAACTTTCGTTAAAAATCGTTCTTTCTAAGAACAAATAAAAAGGACAATCTCAATATGTAGAGATTGTCCTTTAAAAATTCATATTATATTTATCCTAGGATATGATACCCTGAATCAACGTGAATGTTTTCTCCTGTTACGCCGCGTGCCAAATCACTGAATAAGAATACGGCTGTATCTCCAACTTCTTCTGGAGTTGTTGTACGACGAAGTGGTGCGCGTTCCTCAATTTCTCTTAAGATTGAGTTAAAGTCGCCTACACCTTTTGCAGATAACGTACGAATTGGCCCTGCAGAAATCGCGTTAACGCGAATGCCATGTTGACCTAAATCGTTAGCTAAATATTTCACGCTCGCTTCTAATGAAGCTTTCGCAACACCCATAACGTTATAGTTTTTCACAACGCGCTCGCCGCCAAGATATGTTAACGTTAAAATATTTCCGCCTTCTGTCATTACTTTCTTCGCTTCTCTTGCTACAGCTGTTAAAGAGAATGCACTAATATTTTGTGCGAGTAAAAATCCATCGCGAGAAGTGTCTACAAATTCACCTTTTAAGTCGTCACGATTTGCAAAAGCAATACAGTGTGCTACACCGTGAATTGTACCAACTTCTTGCTTGATTGTTTCAAAGCAAGCTGTAAGTTCTTCATCATTCGTTACATCACAAGGTAATACAAGTGATTCTTGTCCTTCTAATGTGTCTGCTAATTCACGAACGTTTCTCTCTAAACGTTCTCCTGCATATGTGAAGATTAATTTTGCACCTGCATTATGCAAAGAGCGAGCAATTCCCCACGCAATACTTCTTTGGTTCGCAACGCCCATAACAACAAATGTTTTCCCTTGTAATAGTTCCATGATATATCCTCCCAGAATTACTTATACTTGTTATTAGTACCTGATACTATAATTATAGTACCATAAAACCTCTTAAAGGCAAACAAAAAAGTCATTAACTTAAATTTTGTTAATGACTTTTTGTTTCTATAAAAAACCGCTCTAATCCTTCTTCCCAAGAAGGCATTTGTAAAAAACCATTTAATCGTAGCATGTTATGTTGAAAAACAGAATATTTCGGTCTCTCTGCTGCCGCCCCAAATTCTTCAGTTGAAACAGGTAATACATTCACTTTCATATTTGCATACGAAAATATTTTCTTTGCAAATTCAAACCAAGAGCATGAGCCTCTATTTGATACATGATACGTACCGTATAAAGAAGTATGAATGAGCTTATTAATCATCACATTTAAATCCGCCACATAAGTAGGAGAACCAATTTGATCCGCTACAACAGATACTTCTGCCCTCTCTTTCCCTAATCGCATCATCGTTTTCACAAAATTATTTCCATACTTACCATATAACCACGATGTACGAACGATAAAGTATTTATTATGTAACTCTTTGACGAACTGCTCTCCCGCATACTTAGAAGCTCCATATATATTTATCGGCGCTGGATTATGAAATTCATCATACCCTTCCGGTCTGTCGCCCTGAAATACATAATCAGTACTAATATAAACTAACTTCGCGCCTACTAATTGTGAAGCAACCGCTACATTTCGAGCTCCTAGTGCATTTATTCTATACGCAAGATCTTGTTCTTTCTCAGCATGATCAACTTTCGTATACGCTGCACAATGAATAATTATATGTGGCTTTATTTCTTGTACTACTTGCTGCATTCGGGATATATTTGTTATATCTAGTAACTTTTTATCAAATGGATATATGTCATATTCTTCAGGATTTAACTCTTCTTGTAGTTGCTTTCCCAATTGACCATTTGCTCCTGTTATGATAATCCGTTCTTTCATTTATATGCCCCTTGCTTTTCTTTTAGTGGTTTCCACCATTCCTTATGATGTTCATACCATTCCACTGTTTCTTTCAACCCTTGTTCAAACGTATACTGAGGCTCCCAATCTAGCTCAATCTTCATCTTTTGTGCATCGATCGCATAACGACGATCATGACCTAAACGGTCTGTAACATATTCAATATCTTTCTTTGTTTTTCCTAAAAGAGTAATAATTTGTTCCACAACATCTATATTTGTCTTTTCATTATTTCCGCCTATATTATATACTTCTCCTACACGTCCCTTATGCAGAACAACGTCAATCGCACTACAATGATCCGTTACATGTAACCAATCTCTTACATGTAATCCATCGCCATATAACGGTAGTTTTTTTCCTTCCAGCGCATTCGTTACCATTAACGGAATTAACTTTTCAGGATATTGATACGGTCCATAGTTATTGGAGCAACGCGTTACTATAACTGGTAATTGATATGTTTTATAATAAGATAAAGCTATCATGTCGGCGCTCGCCTTGCTTGAAGAATATGGACTATTTGGAGCTAACGGGGTTGCCTCAGTAAATTGCCCTGTTTTCCCTAAAGAGCCGTATACCTCATCTGTTGATACTTGCACGAGTTTAATATGTGGATATTTTTTTACTAATTCTAATAAGGTGACTGTCCCAATTACATTTGTATCATAAAAAGGAATCGGATTTTCAATGCTACGGTCCACGTGTGATTCAGCTGCGAAATTTACAATTACTTGCACGTCACGTTCCTTAATAACATGCTCCACCAGCTCTCCATTTTGAATTTCCCCTTTTACAAAAGAGTAATTCGGATGATCTTGAAGAGACTTCACGTTATTTAAATTCCCGCTATATGTTAATGAATCGAAATTAATAATTTTATATGTTTCATAGCTTTGTAACATGTAATGAACAAAATTACTTCCAATAAATCCGGCCCCACCTGTTACTAATATATTCATAAACAACTCTCCTACTCAAAAGCTATCTTCATATTCCTGAAGTAACGGTAATATTCGATCTTTGTCAGACAAAATAGGACTTGTTACCGGCCATGGAATTGCTAAGTCTTTATCGCTCCAAAGTACCCCTGAGTCATGCTCGGCGCTATAATACTCATCTACTTTATACATAACAATCGTATGCGGGACAAGTGTACAAAAGCCATGTGCAAATCCTTTTGGCACTAATAATTGCCGATGATTATCCGCACTTAAAATATAGCCTCTCCACTGTTTAAATGTTGTTGAATCTTTTCGCAAATCAACGATAACGTCATAGATTGCTCCTTGCATAACTTGAATAAGTTTCGTTTGTGCTTTCGGATTTTTTTGAAAGTGCAATCCCCGAATCGTTCCCGCTTCCGCTGAATACGAAACATTATCCTGTACAAATGAATACGTAACCCCTAATGTTTCCAGCACCTTCTTATTGTAACTTTCAGTAAAAAAGCCGCGCTCATCTCCAAATAACCTTGGTTCTAACAATTTTGCGTCGGTAAAGTTTGTTTCTACAACTTTCATATTCTCACCTATTCTCCGTTAAACTGTTTACCAAAGTTTATATCCCGCGCTAACGTATTCGCCTTTTGAAGAGAAACATGAGTTCCCGCATCCGTCCACCAACCGCTCATTTCATTATAAGTAAGTACCCCTCGTTTTAAATACCAATTATTAATATCTGTAATTTCAAGTTCTCCCCTTGCGGAAGGTTTTAATTCTCTTATATAAGAAAAGACTTTTGAATCATACAAATAAATTCCTGTGACTGCATAGGAACTTTTCGGCTCTTTCGGCTTTTCTTCAATTTCAATTATTTTTCGGTTTTGAATATGTGCTACACCAAATCTCTCCGGATCATCTACAGATTGCAGCAGTACTTTCGCACCTTCTTTTTGATTTGCAAACTCTTCAACGTACGGACGAATGTCATCAGAAAAGATATTATCTCCTAATATAACTACCATGCGATCTTTCCCGACGAAATTCTCACAAAGCCCTAACGCTTGCGCAATTCCGCCAGCCTTATCTTGCACACGATACGTAAAAGACACGCCAAACTCTTGACCGCTTCCTAAAAAACTAACAACATCTCCCATATGCTCTTTACCTGTAATAATCATAATATCTGTAATCTCGCATTGTTTTAGCTTATATACTGCATGATAAATCATTGGATAACGTCCAACAGGAAGCAAATGTTTATTCGTTACTTTCGTTATTGGATATAATCTCGATCCCGTTCCACCAGCTAAAATAATTCCTTTCATCCTGCATCTCTCCCTTATGATGGAGATAGTATATCTTTGTAATGCTCTACAAACACTTTCCGATCCTTCTCATATGTATCCGCATCAAACTCATCCCCGTTGTAGTGAATACACCATAAATTCGCTTGATTAGGGATACCAATTAAATAACCTGCCTTTTGAAACTCTAAAGACTGCGAAACATCATAAAAGTGGAATCCTTGAAACAAGTCTTCTCGCCACGGAATATCATATTGTGTGGCCATTAATAATCCATCAATTGCCTGAACTGACATAAATGATTGATTACCATAAAACAGCTGGTCTAAATTTAATAATTGATAATTCTGCCTTCTATATTCAATCACTTTCCCTACTAAATTTTTCCCTTCCCACCATATCCCGTTGCTCGGTAAAAACTGGGCTCCAGCTACGCCAATTAAACCGAGTTTTTCATTATCT
This sequence comes from Bacillus sp. CH140a_4T, assembly GCF_008923725.1. Lineage (GTDB taxonomy): Bacteria > Bacillota > Bacilli > Bacillales > Bacillaceae_G > Bacillus_A. The sequence continues at coordinate 426,946 of NZ_WBPF01000016.1, read as the reverse complement.
TTAAAAAGAGAAATGAGTGTATAAAACATATCTCGATTAATAAGATACGTATCTTGATGTATATAAACCTTATACTTCGCGGGATATGAAAGTGCTCGGTTGTATGCACTTGCCATACTTTTCGCATCTCGTATCGGAAAAATTTGTACGACATAACCAGGGGGAACAAAAAGATTTCTTATTTGTCTCTCACATTGTTCAAACAGCTCTTCATTATTTATACAAACAACGACTAATATTGTATGATCTTTCATTTTGTAGCCCCTCTATTCGTCTTGATTTACATCTGACATATAGTGCTCCACAAATATCTTTCTATACTTATCATAGTTGGTCATATTCACATCAATATGATAGTGAATGCACCAAGCATCACGCTGTACAGGAACCCCAACTGTATAACCTGCTTTTCTAAATTCAAATGATTGAGACACATCATAATAATCAAACCCATCAAACAAATCTTCTCGCCACGGAATATCGTATTGCGTTGCCATTAATAATCCGTCAATACATTCAACGGGCATAAATGTTTTTGAGTCATGATACGGCTTTTCTTGACTGGCCATATAAAATAAATCATTCATATAACCAATGACTTTTCCAACAACTCCTCTGCCTACATTCCATATTCCATTTGGAGGAACATATTGGGCTCCAACCATACCAATCATTCCAAGATGTTCATGTTCTTGAAACAATTGCAGTAATCCATATAAAAATCCTACATTTACAATGAAAACATCTTGATGTATATACACTTTATATTTTGCTGGATGCGAAATTGCTTGATTATATCCGCTCGTCATACTTTTTGCATTCCGAATCGGCATAAACTGTACCGTGTATCCTGGAGGAACTGGCAATTGTAATATATGTCGCGCACATTGTGCATACAATTTCCGATCATTTATACACGTAACAAATAATATTGTTTTATCTGCCTCACTCATAATTGTGATTTTTCTGCTTCAATAATATATTGAAATACAACCGTCTCAGCCATGAAGCCACTTCCAAGACGATATTTTTTACAAATCCCATATAATTCCTCAATAAGCGGTTCATACATTTTATGATCAACATATACACGATCTACTTTACTAATCGAATAACCTGCTTTTAAAAACATTCGTAGCATTTCATTAAATGTAAAGAAGCGAATATGTGTTTTATCTAATAAACCATATTCTGTATACGTCCAATTTCCAGCGAGTAAGGGGGCTAATACTGAAATGTGCGAAACGTTCGGGATACTAGCCAAAATTACACCATTTTTCTTTATATATGGTTTTACTTTTTCTATTACAGCCCACGGATCAAATAAATGCTCTAATACGTCACCAAATATAACGCAATCAAATTGCTCCTCCTCATACGGCATATCCATTGTTTCTATATCACCTAAAACAACATGATCTAGTTTTTCTTTTGCTTGTTCTGCCGCCTCTGGGAATGCCTCAATTCCTGATACACGTGTGCCATTTTCTTTTATGGCAGCTCCCAATGTACCACTCGAGCAACCGATATCAAGAACTTCTTTCCATTCCTTTTTTATATGCTTTAATAAATTCGGATTCACAGCATTATAATAATGCCCAGACTTTTCTTCATATAAAGAATTTTTTGGGGAATTCATTTCACACACTCCTTATGCAAATTGAATTTGAAATATAAACCTCATATGAAGTCTATAGATGTAACCAACACGAGTTACATTGCCGATACTTTACTATATAGCCAATCTATTAGAGTTAGAATCATGATAAATCATTTCTAAAAAACGCAACCTATAACGATTTATATTGTTTATCAAAAACACTTCGAAAATATTTGCGGTTATATTCAATTGCAGCATTATTCGGAACATAAGAAGCTGCCAATTCATTGTAATAATAAGCTTTATCTTGCTCTCCTAACTTGCTATAACAAATACACATTTGTAAATAAGGAATCCATGTATAGCTAGCTGGACTGTGAAAAGGACTCTCTGTTGCCAGTGGCACTTCTGTTGCAAGTTTAAACCAAAAAATTGCTTCATTGTACTTTTGTTGTTCCATATATATATATCCTATTCTTGTACAATTCTCTCCTCTAGGAACATCATGCCTAAATGACTTTACACAAGATTCAACTGCCTTCTCCCACATTCCGAGCTTTGCATAGCAATCTCCTAATTTACCACATGCATAAATTTTCTCTTCATACCAACCTTCGTCTTGATTAAGAAATGCTTCATATAATAGAACTGCATCATCATATTTTTGATTATCCATAGATTCATTCGCGTAATAAAACAAATCTCTCGGACTCAATTCTTCCCCAGCTGCTACAGCATCTTGAAAAATTTTCAAATTACGGTTCGTTACTTGCTTTTCTTTCTTATGTGTAATCGCAACATTACTATTAAAAATCTCACCAAAAATAGCTAAATACTCATGTACTTTTCCAAACCATTGAAATTGTTTTTCACGCTTTACAAGCCGATATCTTTTTGTACAATATAACGGTTTCCCGTTAGAATCCATTACAAGATGATAAGGCATCGATACAGCATCCACATTAGGATCTAACTCTCTTTTTAATAAATTCAATGCCTCCTGCGCATCTTCTAATAACACATCATCAGCATCTAGCCATAATATATATTCTTGCGTTGCTTTCGAAAAAGAAAAATTTCTAGCTGCCGCAAAATCATTAATCCATGGAAAGTCATATATGTTAGAGGTATATTGAGCTACAATTTCTTTCGTTCGATCAATGGAACCTGTATCAACTATAATAATTTCATCAACAATTTTTTCTACTGCGTCTAAACATCGACCTATTGTATTTTCCTCATCTCGAACAATCATACATAAACTAATTGTAATTCCTTGCTTGTTCAACATAATCACCCTCTTCCAAATCAATCATATGTTATACATACAATAAACTTTCCATTTTTTTAACTTGCACAAGTAGTTTAAGATTTCTTTTCAATAATTCAAATGTCGGTGTCATTTTCTTCCGTTTTTGCATCTACTATATAATGAACGCTTTATGGAGGTGAATTTATGTCAAATAATAATTATTCAGATGGATTAAATCCCGATGAATCTTTATCAGCTAGTGCATTTGACCCTAATCTTGTAGGACCAACATTACCACCAATACCACCGTTTACCCTTCCTACCGGACCGACTGGACCGACTGGGCCGACTGGACCGACTGGACCGACTGTACCAACTGGACCGACTGGGCCAACTGGACCAACTGGACCGACTGGGCCAACTGGACCAACTGGACCGACTGGGCCAACTGGACCAACTGGACCGACTGGGCCAACTGGACCAACTGGGCCGACTGGACCGACTGGGCCGACTGGAGACACTGGCGCTACTGGACCAACTGGAGACACTGGCGCTACTGGACCAACTGGAGACACTGGCGCTACTGGACCAACTGGGCCAACTGGAGACACTGGCGCTACTGGACCAACTGGGCCAACTGGAGACACTGGTGCTACTGGACCAACTGGGCCAACTGGAGACACTGGCGCTACTGGACCAACTGGTGCTACCGGACCGACTGGACCGACTGGGCCAACTGGACCATCTGGATTAGGACTTCCAGCAGGATTGTATGCCTTTAACTCAGCTACAGTTTCTTTAGCTCTTGGAATTGATGATCCAGTACCATTTAATACCGTTGGATCTCAGTTTGGTACAGCAATTTCTCAAATGGATGCTGATACTTTCGTAATTAGTGAAACTGGTTTCTATAAAATTACTGTTATTGCTTATACAGCGGCAGTAAGTTTATTAGGAAGTCTTGCAATTCAAGTTAATGGCATTACTGTACCAGGTGCGGGCACAAGTTTAATTTCACTTGGAGCTCCTATCGTTATCCAAGCCATTACACAAATTACTACAACACCATCACTCGTTGAAGCAGTTGTTACAGGAATTGGATTATCACTAGCTTTTGGTACAAGTGCATCCATTATTATTGAGAAAATCGCTTAATTTTGCACTTAGCAGTAAGACTGATATCAGTCTTACTGCTTTTTCATTTGTAAATTCAATCATTAAATCTTTCTTTTCTACATAGTCATAATGTTGTATGACATTCCGGCAGGAGGCACTTATATGGAAAATAAATCAGCTGTTCAGCTTTATCTTGAATTATTAAAGAAAACAATTTTATTTGAAATATGGTTAGAATACGAACCATACTTACCTGCTTCGTTACATATCTCTAAAGAGCTATCATATGAACCGGTTACAGTTCCGCTTCCTTTATTTCTTAAGCAGTACGTAGAAAATCACAATTTAAAAATTGTTGATCCTAACGTTTCAAAAAGTGAGCGTCAAGGTGGTAAGGATTGGCCAAGAGCAGCACACAGTATGGTTGGCCGAAAACGTATGAATCAATTACATGAGGCTATGGAAACTGTTGTCCGTGAAAATATAAAAGGTGATTTTATTGAAACTGGTGTATGGCGCGGAGGATCTTGCATTTTTATGAATGGTTTTTTACAAGCAAACAACATTACGGATCGTACTGTGTGGGTTGCCGATTCGTTTGAAGGTCTGCCAGCACCTAACTTAGAACAATATCCGAAAGATTACGGTGATTATTTGCATACATTCGATTACTTACGAGTTTCTTTAGAAACAGTGCAAGAAAACTTTAGAAAATATGATTTATTAAATGATCAAGTGAAATTTTTAAAAGGTTGGTTTAAAGATACATTACCTTCAGCACCAGTAGAAAAAATTGCAATCGCTCGCCTTGATGGTGATATGTATGAATCAACGATGGATAGTCTTGTAAACTTATACGATAAAGTTTCAACAGGTGGCTTTATTATTATTGACGATTACGGATTAGTAACATGCGCAGAGGCTGTAACAGATTTCAGAAAGGAAAGAAACTTACAAGCTCCTATTACTAAAATTGATGATTTCGGTATTTATTGGCGAAAAGAATAGAATACAATTTTATTCTTTTGAGAGGAACTTTACACTACTTATTCATAAGAACGACTCGTGTAAAGTTCCCCTCACTACAAATGACTAACTTATATACAATAGAAATCCTCTACTTTACTACAAGGACGGAGTGAATGTATGAACGAAAATGAGAAAAAAATCACATTAATTCCACCCCCAGAACTCGTTCAATATGTAGGTGGTGACTTTGAAAAAGTTGGAAAAGAGTTTATGCAGTATTTTATTGAAATTGGCAACTTAAAATCAAATGAAACAGTGTTAGATGTAGGCTGCGGTATCGGCCGAATGGCGGTTCCATTAATGAACTATTTAAGCGATGAAGGTACTTATTATGGATTTGACTTATTCAATGCGGGAATTACATGGTGCAAAAATAACATTTCTACACGCCGTAACAATTTCCATTTTGAACATGTCGATATATATAATCAATTCTACAATCCCGATGGAAAAGAAGATGCTTCCCAATACAAGTTTCCATATGAAGATGCATCATTCGATTTTATTTTTTTAACGTCTGTATTTACCCATCTCCTTCCGAAAGAATTAGAACATTACGTATGCGAGATCTCACGAGTTCTGAAAAAAGATGGGAGATGTTTTATTACTTTCTTTTTAATTAATCCTGAATCTTCCTATTACTTAAATGCAGGAGTAAGTACGTTAGGTTTTTATCATCAAATTGACAAGTGTTATGTTCTAAATAAAGATATCCCGAATTTCGCAGTTGCCTATCCTGAAGAAGATATTCGTACCCTATTAAATAAGTATGGACTAGAAATGCAGACTCCTCCCCATTATGGTTCATGGTGTAGCAGAACTGAACACACAAGCTATCAAGATATTATTCTTACACAAAAAATTTCTGAAAGGTAGTTGTATATGAATAATATAAAACATCCGCCTCTCGTTTCCATCCTTATTCCCACCTATAATAGACCACACTATTTTAAAATTGCTCTAGAAAGTGCATTAGCACAAACCTATCCAAACATTGAAATTATTGTAGGAGACGATAGCACAAATCATGAAACAGAAAAATTACTATACAGACATTATTTACATAAGTATAAACATATAACGTACATTCGAAACGCCTCTACTCTAGGACAATTTCATAACGCCCTTATGCTCTTAGAACAGTCAAATGGAGAGTACATAAATTTCTTAATGGACGATGATATATTTTATAATAATAAAATCGAAAAAATGATGTTTCATTTCCAACAAGACTTAAATAAAAATCTCGCACTTATCACATCCTATCGTACTTGGATAAATGATGATGGAGATATACTTGAACAACATCCCTCCATGAAAAGATTATATGATGAAGATACTCTACTAAATGGGAAAGATTTTGGAAACCGTATGCTTATAGCAGGGCAAAACATTATCGGTGAACCTACAATCGTACTCTTTAGAAAAAGTCTATTAGCAGAACCTTTCGGCACTTTAAATGGCAGAAAATACGGCTGTAGTGTTGATATGGCCTCTTGGATAAGTTTACTTTCAAAAGGTGATGCGATGTATATCACTGAGCCTTTAAGTTCATTCCGCCTTCATACTGGACAGCAAGTACGCCACAAATTCCTTGAGGGCTGTGAAGATTTTTCCCAGCTCGTTTTAACCTCGAAAAAGTATGGTTTCTTACAAGACGCCAAATATTATAAAAAGGGGTTGGTAAGAGCTTACGGGTGGTATAAAAATGCGGTCAAATTTTACGATCTATTTCCAAACCTCATTCCAGATAAAAATACACATGCACGACTTTCCTATTGTTTAAATATCATTACAAAAGAACTACGTGCAATATAGTCCATCACAAGGGAGGAGCTATTCCTTCCTCGTGATGTATGACTTCCCACAAATAGTGGAATAAATGTATGCATAGTCTGCTTGTATATTATTTTTATCATGACATGATCCATATACTTACTAGGCGATAGAAAGGAATACATACATTGAAAGATCCAAATTCTCAATATCAAATAGACTACGTATTACTACTCATTTTATTCGCCATTGGGACTGTTAGTTGCTTTGCAATTGCAAGTGCACAAGCCTCTTTACCACCATTTTTGCAAAGTGTAAATTTTGTATTAAAACAAATCCAATGGTACTTCATTGGATTTATAGCTATTGGTATGATTATGATTATTGATTTCGATCGTTATCAAAAAATTGCTTGGTATTTATATAGCTTTGCATTGGTACTACTTATTGGACTAGAACTTCAAGTACCAGGTGCCGTTACAATTAAAGGTGCTACCGCTTGGTACAGGCTTCCCGGCATCGGAAATTTCCAGCCGTCTGAAATTATGAAATTGTTTTTAATTATCGTCACTGGACGAATTATAGCAAATCACAATGAGAAATATTTTTTCCGAACAATACACGGTGATTTTTTATTACTCGGAAAAATATGTGCAACAAGTTTGCCCCCCCTGCTACTGATTGCAAAGGAACCTGATTTAGGGAACACAATGGTAATTTCAGCTATGCTCGCAGCAATGATACTAGTTTCTGGTATACGTTGGCGTTTTATTTTCGGATTAGTTTCTGGTATTTTTGTAGTTGGCGTTACATTAACGTATATTTTTTTTACGCATACAAAATTCTTTAAAGCACACATTTTACAAGAATATCAACTAAATCGCTTCTACGGCTGGTTGGCGCCATACAAATATGATGCGCAAGGCTATCAATTAAGACAAGCTTTCTTAGCTACTGGGTCAGGGGAAATGCAAGGGAAAGGTTGGGAAAATGGACAAGTATACTTTCCAGAACCACATACAGATTTTATTTTCACTAATGTCGCTGAGCAATTCGGCTTTTTAGGCGCAAGTGTCATTATTTCACTTTTTTTCCTACTTATTTTCCGCATGATTCATATCGCCTTAGAAAGTAATGACCCTTTCGGTAGTTACATCTGCGCTGGTACAATTGGAATGTTTACTTTTCAAGTATTTCAAAATATCGGGATGACCATCGGATTACTACCTATTACAGGAATCACATTACCCCTTATGAGCTACGGAGGAAGTTCCTTACTCACATACATGATAGCGATTGGATTTGTTTTAAACGTTCGCTCTAGAACGAAAACCTTTATGTTCAACTAAAGTACAAAACGGTATATTTTTATCTCTATCCTTTTTTAGATATACTAATGAAAAATAGGATGGAGGTTTAAATATGAAATATGACATTATAGGGGATATTCATGGATGCTTCCAAGAGTTTCAAGATTTAACGATGAAACTCGGATATAACTGGAATAGTGATTTGCCGATTCACCCTGATCGACGTAGACTTGCGTTTGTTGGTGATATTACAGACCGTGGCCCTCATTCATTACGTATGATTGAAATTGTATGGGAACTTGTCATAAATAAAAAAGTAGCTTATTACGCTCCGGGAAATCACTGTAATAAACTATATCGATTTTTCCTTGGGCGTAATGTGACAATTGCCCATGGACTCGAAACAACTGTTGCCGAATATGAAGCACTGCCTTCTCATAAACAAAACATGATAAAAGAAAAATTCATCACACTTTACGAGCAATCCCCTTTGTATCACGTACTCGATGAAAAAAGGTTAATTGTGTGTCACGCGGGAATTCGGCAAGATTACATAGGAAGACAAGATAAAAAAGTACAAACCTTTGTATTATATGGCGATATTACAGGAGAAAAACATGCTGACGGCTCACCTGTCCGTCGCGACTGGGCGAAGGAGTATAAAGGAACAGCTTGGATTGTATATGGACATACACCCGTAAAAGAACCTCGCTTTGTCAATCATACAGTCAATATTGACACTGGCGCTGTATTTGGTGGCAAACTAACCGGACTACGTTATCCTGAAATGGAGGCTGTTTCCGTTCCTTCCTCCCTGCCTTTTGTCCCTGAAAAATTCCGCCCAATTTCATAACCCTTATTTAAGATTTACGAGGGAGTACCGTATCATTTAGGCGGCTCTCATAAAAAACTAGGTAAAGTAATGAAAAAAAGATGCATTAAAAGTGCATCTTTTTTTCATTACACGGCATATACTGTCGCAGGAGGTGACAGAATGAAGAAAAAATCTTCTAAACAAAAAAGAAAATGCCCGCCTTTTTATCTACCCATGTACGGAATTAACAACTGGTGCAGCATTCGAGCTGCAGCTGTAGAAGAACTGGAAGGACAAGAGCCATCCCCAAAAAGCAAAGCTAGACCAAAATATGTCTCTTTAGAAAATGCTGTAATGAGCCGCATAATTGACAATAGAAAAATAAAGATGCAGCAAAAAAATAAAAATCTCTCTACTCATAATGAAAAGATTGTTCCTTCTGAGCAAACAGAAAAAAATATAGAAGAAAATATACCTGTAGCAATAAATAAAAAAGCAGAATCAGAAATTCCAGCTGCTATTATAAATCAAGTGAAAAAAATAAAAGAAGCGTTAGCACCATCCAATACTATACAAACAGAAAAGACTATCATAATTCAAACCCCTACACCTGAAAATACAAAAGTAAAAAAAGGGGGGCGATATGCATATGCTGAGGGGCTGCACTCTCATGCAGAGGGTACAGCTTCACATGCAGAAGGGCTTCTGACACACGCAAAAGCTTCTTTCTCCCATGCAGAAGGATCAAAAACGAAAGCAACTGGACATAGTTCCCATAGTGAAGGTAGTGAAACGACAGCAGGTGGCGCTTATTCTCATGCGGAAGGTAAACATACAATTGCTTTAGGCGAAGCAGCACATGCAGAAGGAACCGCGACTATCTCTAACGGATTCTCTTCTCATGCGGAAGGTAATCATACATCAACAGCTCATTTTGCAGGTAGCCATATTATGGGACGCTTCGGCACAGCAGAAGAATCTTATTCTTGGTTTATTGCAAATGGTACAAATGAAACTGACCATAATATCGGTGCAAAGTGGCTTGCTCATAATGGGGAAATGTATATTGATGGTGCTTCTTACAATGCAAGTGGAACTGATTTTGCACAAATGTTTGAAACAGCAGACAATACTCTTATTGATGTAGGGTATTTCGTTACATTTAGTAACGAAGAAAAAATTCGAATCGCTACTTCAAACGATTCATTCATCTTAGGTATATCTAGTGCAACCCCTGCTCTTATAGGAAATAGCGGTGCTTTAAGTTGGCAAAAACGATATAAAACAGATACCTTCGGAAAACGTCAATATGTACGTACGGAATCGCAAGACATACAACCTCTTTTAAATACAGAATGGGACCCCGCTTGCAAATATATAGCAAGAAAAGATCGTACCGAGTGGCTTCCTGTCGGATTGATTGGACAAATGTTAGTACGCGATGACGGCACTTGCGAAACGCATGGATATTGTCATCCAAATAACGATGGCATTGCTACAAAATCCGAAAGTGGATTTTTCGTTATAAAGCGCACGGGTGAAAATCAAATTTTAATATTATTCCGCTAAGAAAAAAGGGAACAAAATTCTTCATTACATAAGAATTTTGTTCCCTTTTTAAGTATGCCTTAATACCCCTTGCATATCGCTTGGAATCTTTGTACTGAAAGACATTTCCTTCTCTAAAACAGGATGATAAAACGTCAAAGATGTACTATGAAGTGCTTGTCGTTTTATCACATCTCTTCGTCCTCCATATAAATCATCACCAAGTAACGGGTGTCCTATATGCGCCATATGTACACGAATTTGATGTGTTCTTCCTGTCTCAAGCTCGAGCGATACATGCGTCTTATGATTGGCACTATCAATCACTCTAAAATGAGTAACTGCTCTTTGCCCCTCCTCACAAACGGTTCGCTCAATAATGCTATCCGATTTTCGTCCAATCGGTGCCTCAATCGTTCCTTCTCGTTCTATCATCTCACCATGGACGATTGCTTCATATGTTCTTTTCACAGCTTTTTGTTGATGCTGTTTCGATAATAGATGATGCACGAAACGATTTTTTGCAATAAGCATAAGCCCTGAAGTATCACGATCTAACCTTGTTACGATGTGCACCGTACTTGCAAGATGTTGCTTATCATAATGAGATAAGAGCGCATTCGCAACACTCCCTGCCGGATGTTCTCTAGACGGAATCGTTGACATGTTCGCCTCTTTGTTTATGACAAGAACCGCATCATCTTCATATACAATACATAAAGGGATATCTTCTGCAATCATCCCTTCACTTCTTTCTTCCACTGGAAAAAAGACACGTAATTCCTCACCAGCTTGCAACTGATGACGAACGCTCGCATGTTGATTATTTACTTCAATAGCTCCGCCGCGAAATTTTATATCCGTTAATGCGGCTTTAGAAATCCCTTTTGTTTTTAAAAATTCTCTAACTAAAGTTCCCTCTTCAGCCGATTCTATATCCCACTTCAATGTAAATCTGTTCAAATATATAAACCCTTTCTATTTATCTGCAACAAACGAGTCACGAACTCGTTTCCAGAACGGGAATGGACGGAAACGAACAAATCTTACTTTCTCGTTTGCAACGCGATACTGAATTGATTTGACATCTTGATGAACCATCGTTAAATGGTCTACCGTAATTTGTAAGTTCATTCCTGCAGCCGGCTTCAACACACATGTATGATGCTTCGGCAGTACGAGCGGCGAACCTACTGTACGAAACACACGATTATTAATAGATGCCATTTCTGCAATTTGAATCGCTTCAATAGAAGGGTGAATAATTGCTCCGCCAAGCGCCTTATTATACGCAGTACTTCCCGAAGGAGTAGAAATACAAAGGCCATCCCCGCGGAACGTTTCAAAGTACTCTCCGCGTATTTCCACTTCTGTTACTAATGTACCTTCCGCACTTTTAACAGTTGCTTCATTCATCGCCAAATACTGTGACTCTTTACTCCCATTCACATAGCGAATAATCACTTCTAAAAGCGGATATTCCACCACTTGGAATGGTGTTTTAGCAATTGCAATTACTAATTTCTCTACTTCTGTCGGTAACCAATCTGCATAGAAACCTAAATGTCCTGTATGTACACCAACAAATGCTGTTTCAGCCAATCGATTATAATAACGATGAAACGCATATAAAAGCGTTCCATCTCCCCCAACAGAAATTACAATATCGGGTTCCTTTTCATCCATTATAAATCCAAAATCTAGCAAGTACTCTTTCATCGTGCCTGCCAATGTATCTGATGATTGATCTCCCTTTGACATAATTGTAAATTTCATCGCCCAACACCCTTTAGTTTATAATTCGGAATCTTTCGTTTCTTGTTTTCTTGAAAAAGCTTTCTGCGCTTCTTGAATCTCAAGACGAATAGAAGACATTTCTTCATCTAATAAAAATGCTGCTTCCGCTGCACGTTGTAAGCGTATTTTTATATCTTCAGGAAAACGTCCACTATATTTATAATTTAAAGAATGCTCAATTGTTGCCCAAAAATTCATTGCTAACGTGCGTATTTGGATTTCTACCAATACTTTTTTTTCTCCCTGAATCGTTTGAACGGGGTAACTAATGACAACGTGATAAGAGCGATAGCCGCTATCTTTCTTTTGCGTGACATAATCACGTTCTTCCACGATTTCAAAGTCATTTCGTTTTCGAAGATATTCTACAACAGGCTTAATCTCATCAACAAATTGACACATCATTCGAAGGCCCGCGATGTCTTGCATATCTTCTCTCAGCCGATCTAGCGGTACATTTCTCTTCTCCGCTTTATCAATAATACTGGCAACCGACTTTACCCTTCCTGTTACAAACTCAATTGGAGAATGCTCTGTTAACATTGCAAATTGAGTACGCATTCCTTTTAGTTTCACTTTCAGCTCTGCCACCGCTTGATGGTAAGGTGCTAAAAATTCTTCCCAATTTCGATTCATTTCAACCACCACCAAAATCAATCCATTTGCTTATAGAAATACTTTTTCTACAGCAGTTACTAGTTCTTCTCCGTAATTTGCATTACCTTCAATATTTTCAACTAAATATTCTACTTCTTCTTTTAAATTTTCTAATTCCATTTCAACGTCATTCACACGAACGAACATTACTATATCGTTATTCATCGCTTCATGCATTGCTTCCCAACATGTGTGTGGAATACTTACATAAATGAAAGTTGATTCGTTTTCTAAAATATATAAAAATGATAAATTGTCTGAGTCTACAAGTACGTGATTACGCGCACTTAACTCCTTTACCTCTATTTCATTATTTTCCGCACAAAAAATAAGCGCATTCTCTCTCTTTTCTACGCTCTTAACTTGAATTTTATTTTGCATGCTCTAACTCCTCCATCTCAACTTCCTGTCTTACTTAACAGTATTATTGTATCATAACATGGACGCAAACAAATAAAACATTGAACCAAATTTATGAAAAAGCGATAATGTGTAAAGAATTATTTTTTAAAAGGAGCACGCATACAATGACACAAGAAATTGAAATTGAATTTAAAAATATTGTTACAGAAGAAGAATTCGATACATTATGTAAATCATTCTCTATTGAGGTATTTACGAAACAGGTGAATCACTACTTTGAAACACCAGGCTTCTCATTAAAAGAAGCTGGCTCTGCACTTCGTATTCGTCATAAAGGAGAAACTTATACATTAACATTGAAACAACCTGCAGAAGTCGGCTTGTTAGAAACACATCAAGTCATAACAGAAGAAGAAGCAAAAATGATGATGGAAACAAACGTAATCATTCCAGGGGCTGTAATGGATCAACTACACAAATTACAAATTCCTGTTTCCACTTTAACTTATATGGGTAGTTTAACAACTGAAAGAGCCGAAACACTATTTGAAGGCGGAACGCTTGTCTTTGATCATAGTTTCTATTACAATCACGATGATTATGAAATTGAATTTGAAGTGCAAGATGAAGAAACAGGAAAAGCTGCATTTATTCATTTATTAAAACAGCACGACATACCAATCCGTCATACAAATAATAAAGTAAAACGCTTTTTCCTTGCCAAACAAAACAAAGCACGCTAAAGTGAAAATTCCACTAGTGAATACGTTCTACTAGTGGATACATCTCACTTTTAAAAGGAAAAGATTCTTTTACATTTGAAAAATAAGCAAAGAACGTTATGAAGGCTGTTTATTTGCCCTCTAGAACATTCCATTGCTACAATAGATATACATTTCATGGAAAAAGGAGTTTATAAAGGATGAGCAAGCAACCGATGACACCATTTGAAGCAATTGGCGGTGAACAATGCATTGCAATATTAGTAGACACGTTTTATTCCTATGTCAGTAAACACCCTGACCTATCTCCCATCTTCCCGGATGATTTAACAGAAACCGCTAGGAAGCAGAAACAATTTTTAACGCAATATTTAGGTGGTCCTAATTTGTACACTGAAGAACATGGTCATCCTATGTTAAGAGCACGCCATCTTCCGTTTGAGATTACTCCAAAACGAGCAGAGGCTTGGCTATCATGTATGGAGCAAGCAATGGATGACACAGGAGTGCACGGTCATATAAGAGAGTTCGTTTTTGAACGTTTAGCATTAACTGCTCAGCATATGGTTAATACTCCAAACGAAACAGGTGAAGTGTAATGGATAAGCAGGAAGCAAAGCATATAAATATGCCATCTCCTTCCGCATGTGAGCATAAGTCTGTAGAAGCATATTTATTTATTGATCCACTTTGTAAAGATTGCTGGGAAATTGAGCCCTTTATTATTAAACTATGGCTTGAATACGGGAAATACTTCTCTATTCGTCATATCGTAACAGGAAAAGTGGACGGAACGAACGCTTCCTCACACAAATGGAATAAACCTGCTAATATTCGATTTGTGTGGGAAAAGACAACAAGTTTACAAGGTTTTTCATGTGATGGAAAGGTACATATGCAAGAGGCATCGTCAACACCATATTTAGTTTCGATGGCAATTAAGGCAGCCGAGTTACAGGGCCGAAAAGCAGGTTCGAAGTTTTTGCGAAAACTCCAAGAATACATTTTCCTTAAAAATGTATCAAACCCTGACTGCGAATTATTACTTGCATGTGCAAGAGATAGCGCTATTGATGTAGAAGAATTTAAAAAAGACCTACATTCCGCTAGCGCAAAAAAAGCTTTCCAATGTGATTTAAAATTTACAAATGAGATGCATATTACAGAAATACCTTCTCTCGTATTCTTTCATGCGAATTCAGATGAAGAAGGTATTAAAATCGCTGGAACTTATTCCTACGACGTATACGTACAATTATTAAAAGAACTTGTAAAATGTGAAATCGAGCCAGAACCATTACCACCTTTAGAAGTGTTACTAGAAGCAACGCAATTTATATCTTCAAAAGAAGTAGCATTTATATATGACTGCTCGCAACAAGAGATCGAGCGTGAACTGAAAAAATTACAACTGAAACGAAAAGTACAAATGATTGACGTAAAATGTGAGCGTTATTGGAAATGGATAGCAAAAGAAAAAGACCTGGTGTAAAACACCAGGTCTTTTTCTTTACGGCTTATAAAAATATTAAAGGGGATGGGAGAAATTTTCACGTTCAAACAAAGGGGTATATGTTTGTATGTGAATTCGTTCACGCTTATTATATTACAAGATTCGACGTCAGATGACAACCCTTTTTGTCGAATTTCACACTTTTGTCACATTCTAAACGTTTTCATTTCTGAATAAGCTATAAAAAAGCTATTTTGGAGGTGTTCTGTATGAAAAAAACGTATATTTTACTTATCTTACTAGCTGTCATCGTTTCTTTTTTCTTGTACATCCTCTCTCTACTACAAGCTTTTCCTAAAATTATTGCCTTCCCTCTTTTATTTGGAGTCATTGTCATCGCTCTCTCTTATTTCAACCATAAAAAACGATTTAAAGGGTTTTAATTAAAAAAATCACCTGTAAAACTGCCTTCTAATTTAGAAAAAAGAACGAAATTCACCTTATCCTTTCGACAAATATCGACAAAAATATTTAAAACAAAAAAGACGAGGGAAATCCCTCGTCTTTTCTATTACTTCTCTTCAAATAATAATGCTTCTAATTCATTTAATTTCTCTTCAAATACTTGCAATGCTTCTTTTACCGGTTCTGGAGATGCCATATCTACTCCTGCTTTTTTCAACACTTCAATTGGATAATCTGAGCTTCCTGCTTTTAAGAATTCATTAATGTAACGTTCTACTGCTGGTTGCCCCTCTTCTAAAATTTGTTTAGATAAAGCCGTTGCTGCACTAAATCCTGTTGCGTATTGGTATACGTAATAGTTGTAGTAGAAGTGCGGAATACGAGACCACTCTAAACCAATTTCTTCATCGATTACTAAAGCATCACCGAAATATTTCTTATTTAAATCATAGTAGATCTCCGTTAACATGTCTGGCGTAACCGCATGTCCCTCTTGTACTTTCTTATGAATAATATGCTCAAACTCTGCGAACATCGTTTGACGGAATACAGTACCACGGAATCCTTCTAAATAATGATTTAATAAGTATAGACGCTCTTTCTTATCTTCCGTCGTTTTTAATAAATAATCATTTAGAAGCGCTTCATTACAAGTTGATGCTACTTCCGCAACGAAGATTGAATAGTCACCGTATACGTGCGGCTGCGTTTTTCTTGTGTAGTAGCTATGCACCGAATGACCAAACTCATGAGCAAGTGTAAATAAATTATTTACATTATCATGCCAGTTCATTAAAATATACGGATTTGTTCCATATGCACCAGATGAATATGCTCCGCTTCGTTTTCCTTTATTCTCATACACATCTACCCAGCGGTTTTCATATGCTTCTTTTAAAATATCAACATACTCATCACCAAGTACATTTAAAGACTTTAATAACATGTCTTGTGCTTCTTCATACTTCACATTCATTTTCACTTCTGGTACAAGTGGTGTATATAAATCATACATATGAAGCTCGTCAAGCCCTAGTGCACGCTTACGAATATCAATGTAACGATGTAGCAAGTGTAAATTATCATTTACAGATTCCATAAGTTGATCATACACCGCTTCAGGAATATTATTATTACTTAATGCAGCTTGACGTGCAGAATCGTATTTGCGAACGCGCGCATTGAAATTATTACGCTTCACAGCTCCGCTTAACGTACTTGCAAATGTGTTCTTATATTTTCCGTACGTTTCATATACAGCTTTGAACGCATCTTCGCGTACACGACGATCATCACTTTCTAAAAACTGAATGTAACGACCATGTGTAATTTCTATTTCTTCTCCATCCTCACCTTTAATAGATGGGAATTTTAAATCCGCATTATTCAACATACCAAATGTATTACTTGACGCACTCATTACTTCAGATGCTTCTGCTAATAGTGCCTCTTCCGCTTCGGATAATACGTGCGGGCGTTGACGCGTAATTTCTTCTAACGCATGTTCATATACACTTAAGTCTCTATTTTCTTTCAAGAATGTTTGCATTGTATCTTCTGAAATCGATAAAATTTCAGGCACGATATATGCCGTGCTACTAGATACTTGTGAATATAAATTTGTCGCGCGATCATTTAACGCTTGATACACAGAGTTTGTTGTATCTTGATCGTAACGCATATGTGCATATGTATATAGCTTACCTAATCGCATTGAAATTTCATCTTCATATTGTAATGCTTCAAGTAAATTGTTCGCTGAGTCACCAAGTTTCCCTTTAAATTCAGTTAACTTCGGTAATAGCTCTTTAATAGCTTGGAATTCTTTTTCCCATTCTGCATCTGTTTGGAAAATATCTTCTAATCGCCACGTACTTGATTCTTCAATCTCGTTGCGATTCGGTAATGTTTTTGCTGTGTTTTGTTCAGACATCCTTTAAGCCCTCCTTTAAATATCTCTACTTACATACAATTCGATTTTTCTTATGTAATTCCTTCACGATCAGTCTTTATTATATCCCCTTTTCCTTCTCTCATGTTGTACTTTGCCTCAAATAAAGATAAGGCATACGTTAAGCAAATTTCATCATATTTTATAACTTCCTCTTCAGTTTTCAACATAGCTATCCCCCTTATTTTCCGGTACTTATAAGTCCCTACTTTACGTAATACACCTGCATAACATAAAAATGTCATATATTCAGTAACTGCCACTTTCCATATATGCTGTGAAAAGTACGGGAGCATACGCCTTTTCGTATACGTTTTCACATAACTACATACATATTGAAGGGAAATACAATCGCCTACCGCAAGCTCGCCTATACACTTCATATATAGAAAAGCTTGCCATATAAATGGATTTGTTTGAAAAGCAAATGAGGACGGGAGCGGCACACCAATTTCAGAAGGGAAATTTGCTGGGGTACATTTACATTGATATAAGAGGCGTAATAGTGACTTATGATTATAATTGCAAATAGGCAAAGCATTTTTTCGAAAATAGTCCTTTCGCTGTTTCCATTCTCGGTCTAATGTTTCTTTTTGGAAAGTGACAGGAGAAAAGAGCATTTCAAAAGTAGTCGTTTCAGTTGGTAAATATATAATATTTGAGAAAGAGACGCTTGTAGAAAATGAAGTGAGAAACGCGCATTTCATAAATGATTTTTGTTTCGAACAGAAGAAAATAAGAAGTGGCTGAGGATAAGATTGTAAGGAGAAAGCCATAAGGGAGGAGAATTTCATCCAATATGCTGATTGCCTTTTCAATTGATTTCCACCAATGATCCAAATGATCTGTATACCAGCTCGCCAATACGAATAGGTTCGTTTGTACAGCAGCTCTATAGAGAGATTGGCGCATTGGTATTCAATCGCAATTGTTCTCCCTGCTCTCTCTATGAAAATATCTGGTCGTTGCTGAATTTCTGGAAGATAGTGCTCTATATACACAGGAAAGTTTTGACGTTTGAACCACCTATATAACAGTTCTTTACCGTGCATATGATACATCGATTCTGCTTCATAAAAGGCAAGACACGCGTCCATTTTCTTATGAGCAAAATGCCAACTTTTTTGTTTCCCTAATTTCATTTGCACTTCCTTCCCACAAGCTATGCAAAAGAAGCTTTCCATTTTACGCATACGATGTAAAAGTTCTTCATCATGATGATAGAGTAGATGAATTTTTTCTCCGTTTTCTCTTTTGGCGATAAACATCGGAATCACACCCTTTCAGCTCCTTATATTCTACAATTTATTACAAATTCCTTTTAAAAAAGAGATGTCCCAATTTCGGACATCTCTTTTTATAATAAAGGTGATAATAATCGATACGTCGATTCAACAATTCGTCTATGAAGACGCCTTTTATGAAAACGATCGACATGAATTTCACTTGATTCTTCTATATCCTCTTTATAATCTTGAACAAGTTTTCGAATGCTGTCTGTATCATATAAAAAGGCATTTACTTCAAAGTTCAAATGAAAACTTCTCATATCCATATTAGCAGTCCCAATTGAAGCTAAATCAGAATCGACAATGACAACTTTACTATGGAGAAAACCTTTTTCGTATTCATATATCTTTACCCCTGCATCTAAAAGCTCTGGGAAGTACGATCTCGATGCGTAAAAGACAGTGCGCTTATCAGGCTTACTCGGCATTAACAAACGGACATCAATACCAGCAAGCGCAGCTACCTTTAATGCGGATAAAATATCATCATCAGGAATGAAATACGGCGTCGCAATCCAAATGGATTTCCGCGCAGAAGCAATCATGGCAAAATATAAATGTTTAATTGTTTCCCATTTATTATCTGGTCCACCTGCAACGAGCTGTACGCCTCCCCAATGATCACCCTCAACTGCTTTCGCTTGTAAATATTCAGGGGCCAGCACAGCCTCACCAGTCATATAAAACCAATCTTGAAGGAAAATAAGTTGTAAGCTTTGAACAGCTTCACCACGCAAATATAAATGCGTGTCTCGCCAAAAGCCGAAATACTTATCCTTCCCTAAATATTCATCACCAATATTTAATCCACCTACAAATCCTTCATTTCCATCAATAATAACGATTTTTCGATGGTTTCGATAATTAATCTTATCGTTTAAAATCGGAAAGCGAACAGGAAAGAACGGAATCATTTCGACACCTGCATCGTTTAATTCTTCAATATACGAATTTGATAATCTAAAACTTCCAACCGCATCATATAAAAAACGAACGACTACGCCTTCTTTTGATTTTTGTATTAAAATATCTTTAATTTCGGTTCCAAGCTTATCATCACGTACAATGTAATATTCCATATGAATGTGATGTTTCGCTCGTTTTAATCCATCTAAAATGGCCTGAAACGTTTCATCTCCATTTGTTAATGTTCTCGTTTCAGTTTGAAATGAAATATTTAAAGCGCCTAAACGATCCGCTAAACGAAATAAAAGCTCTTGATGCTTATGATTGCGCAAAATCCGTTCCTCATAATCTTCATGCCCCTTATATTGTAAAAACGCTTGTTCATCGAGCAACGCCTTCTTTTGGAACATTCTCTTCCTCCGAAAGTTCTGTCCGAATAATAAATAAGCGAAGAATCCAAATACCGGAAAAATACCTAACACAATGAGCCATGTAAGTGTTTTAGACGGATGACGGTTCTCTAGGAAAATCACGCAGCCAATTAAAAATGCAGATACCGTAAATAAAATACTAATAATACCTAAAATCGAAACATCTTTTATCCCGATTACATCCGAATAAAATGCTACGTCAATAAACATACGTAACGAAACAAATAATGCGAACAATAATAAAACAAAGAAAATCAACTTTAACGTATTTTTCATCTCTTACCTCCTTACTAAGAAAGCTTTCCTATTCTTCATATAAAAAGCCGATTTCATACTACAGAAATCGGCCTACGTTTTAGCAGGAAAATTATTGCGAATTGTTTCAAGCGCATGCTCTTTCACAATTTGTTTTCCATACTCACTTACACGATGAATTGTTAAAGTTGATTCTTCTCCGTATTCTAAAACAATACTTAAAATACGATCAATTTCTTCTTCATCATGTAGCACTTCATCGAATTCCACATATACATAATAGCGGTTCTCAAATGAATACAGCTCATCTTTTATATCTTCAAAGATAAGACGGTGGCTTAATGAAATGACATCTTCAAAATCATTAAACTTAATTAAAAAGCCAAACGTACCATCTTCGTTAAAGTTTGTTCCTGCTTGTTCCTCTACCTCTTCCACTAATTCTTGCTGGAACAATGATTCAATGCCTTCATCTAGAGGAATGTCTATAATTTTATCTACACCTATTGGTAGTTCTAGCTTTTGTCCATCCTTTGAAAGCTCTGCTTTCGTTACAAGTACTTCAATCCCTTTATCGACTGCTTGCACTTGAATCCATAACGGTCCATCAATAAAGAAATCATCATGATCACGAGCTTCGTCCATCATCTCCCAAAAGAGCTCTTCACTTCGTTCGCGGTCATACCAAATTTCTTCACGATTAAACCCTCTATCCTCTATATCAATGTACGTAATAAAAAATTTCATCGTATGGTCATTAATTCTTTCAATATCCAAAATACAACTCTCCCTTCCTGCTTAGAATTGTTATGAAGGGATTCCCCACTCATATGACAAATCAATAGATTCTTGTACTCTCATTTTATGATAAGATTCTCCAGAATGGAAATAAAATCGATTTATTTTACAAAAATAGTTATATGCCTATCTTCATTCGACCATCTACACAAATATATCATTATAGCGATTTCTCACTCATGAAAAATTTGGACATACATTTCCACCTTCCCCCGTACACTGTAATAAAGTGAAACTTTTATTAGAGAAGATTATTTAGTCTCTCTCTTCACCACATACATATAGTTGGCTTATTAAAACATCATAAATGGAGGCAGACGAATGGACTTAGAGTTTTTAACATCTGTACTAATGATTGTCGGTATCGATGTTGTATTAGGTGGTGACAACGCAATTGTCATCGCACTAGCTAGCCGAAATTTACCTGAATCGAAACGAAATAAAGCCATTTTGATTGGTACTCTTTTAGCAATCGTGTTAAGAATTTTACTTACTATACTAGCTGTCTATTTACTCGACGTTCCATTTCTACAGCTTATCGGCGGCGTTTTACTCACATTAATCGCAGTAAATTTACTAACTGATAATAGCAACGATCTTTCTGCTATTCAGGGGAAAACAACTTTATTTCAAGCTGTGCGTACAATTGTATTCGCGGATCTCGTTATGGGGTTTGACAACGTTATTGCCATTGCAGGTGCAGCTCACGGAAGATTTTTACTCGTAATAATCGGCTTACTCATTTCTATCCCGATTATTATTTGGGGCAGCAAACTTATTTTAATACTGATGGAACGCTTTCCATTCCTCATTTATTGCGGAGCAGCGATTCTCGCCTATACAGCAGGAAAAATGGTTACACATGAAGACAGGCTTGCAACCTTCTTTCATAACAACCCAAGTTTCACTGCAAGCATTCCTTTTTTATTCATTTTCACTGTTCTATGCATCGGTATTATCGTTAAGCAAGTTCGATTACAAAATGTGAAACATTAAAAAAAACCTTCTACTATATAATAGGTAGAAGGTTTTCATATTATTATAATTAATTTACAAGACGCTGTGCTTCACGTAATTGGAACGTTCTTACTGTACGTGGTAAGAAACGGCGGATTTCATCTTCATTGTAACCTACTTGAAGGCGTTTCTCGTCAATCATAATTGGACGACGTAAAATCCCTGGATAGTCACGAATCATCTTATATAAATCTTGAAGTGGTAAAGACTCTAAGTTTACATTTAATTCTTGGAAAACTTTCGAACGAGTAGAAATAATCTCATCCGTTCCGCTTTCTGTCATACGTAAAATCTCTTTAATTTCCTCAATCGTTAATGGATCTGAGAAAATATTACGTTCTGTATAAGGAATATGATTTTCCTCTAGCCATAATTTCGCCTTTCTACAAGACGTACAGCTTGGAGAACTATATAATGTTACCATACAAAGCTCACTCTCCTTAAAGAGTACAAATTCTGTACTAATTACAGTTTAAATTTCTAAATTCAGCAATTTTTTGCGATACCTTGTCTTAAAACAAAGTGCAAAAATCGCATTTCATGTAAGCAACAACATTTAGCAAACAACAATTACTTTTAATAAGTAACTTCTATAATCATTATACAATAGATTTTGCAAGAAATATACAGTAAATTTCCTTCTAATTGAGAAAACTCTTCCGTGTATGCCACTGCTATGTAACATGATCACACTCACTTTATCTGTTCTTTAACAATAACCTCCAACCTTCTTAACGCTTGATTTTCATAGATTATTCATATGATATATAGTTATTTCCCCAGAATCTTTCCTATAAAAAAGAGAACGTTTTCTTACCTTTTCTTGATAAATTAATTAAGAAATGTAAGACTATACAAGTGAGAACGAAAAGGAACGTTTGTTCTTATTTTAACAAACATTCTCATTCATGTCTATACGATTTCTAAAATAAATCAATTATTTTTCTGACATTTCTTTCTTTTTTACCTTTTATCTCATACAATAAACATACAGACAGGCAAAGGGGGAATTTGCAAATGATTGCTTTCTTTATTGATTTTGTCACGGTTGCTGCCCTCATCATCGGAATCACAGCATTGATTGGTGTCATTACAAATAGCATTGGTGAAAAACTCTTTGGCGGAAAAGAAAAGATGAAGTTTGTTAATAAAAGTTTGGATGTACAATCCGGCTGGAACGAAGTCGGCGGGAAAGGTATTTATAAGAAACGTACGTATTAAAAAAAGCAGGTAATCACCTGCTTTTTTCTTATTTCTCTACTGACGCCCATTTAAAGCTTAAATCGCCGCCATATTTATGGTTGTACATATTTTTAATTGATTCTCTTTGTATATATGCTCTACCACGTTGATATACTGGAACAATCGCAGCGTCATCAAGTAACATTTTCTCTGCTTCTAGTAAGTTTTTCCAACGAGCATTTACATCGCTTCCATCTTTCTTCGCTTTCATGATAATTTCATCATATTTTGGATTAGAGTATTTCATTTTATTTTGTGATCCGTCCGTTACGAACATATCAAGGTATGTAACTGGATCTGGGAAGTCTGCACTCCATCCAGAGAATGACATCACATAATCGCCCGCATCTTCTAGTTTTAGTTTTTGCGCAAATGGTTGCTGTTTAATTTTCACTGTTAAACCTGGTAAATTCTTTTCTAATTCACCTTTTAAATATTCACCTGTTTTCTTCGATAATTCAACGTCTTCATTTAATAGCTCTAATTCGATTTCATTTTTACCAAGTTCTTTTTTACCAGCTTCCCAATATTTCTTCGCTTCTTTCACGTTTGGTTTTACAATATCACCATTTACAGCACGGAAGTCTTTCTTATCTGGCCCTTTAATGAAGTTATCAGGAATTAATCCTGTTGCTGGCTTAGAACCGTTATTTAATAATGTATCAACGAACGGCTTACGTTCAAAAGCAAGTGAAATGGCTTTACGAATATTTTTATTTGCTAAAGCTGGGTCTTTTTGATTTAAACGAAGGAAGAATACAGATGTATCTTCTACTGTTTGGAAATCTGGTTTTCCTTTATATTTATCGATGAACTCTGCTAATAACGTCGCTCGATCGACTGCGTTTGTTTCATATAAATTAATTGGCGTAGACGTATCTTTTACAATATTAAAGTTTACTTCCTCAATCTTCACTTCTTTATTGTCCCAATATGACGCGCTCTTTGTCATTTTAAAGCTACGTTCATGTTGCCAATCACTTAATGTAAATGGTCCGTTATAAAGTGTTGTATTCGCTTCCAAACCAAACTTCGTACCTTGCTCTTTTACAAATTTTTCACTCACAGGATAGAAGATTGGATATACCATTAAATCTACAAGGTATGGAATTGAATTGTCTAATTCCACTTCTAATGTATAATCATCAATCGCTTTTACCCCTAATTGATCCGGACTCATCTCTTTTTTATTAATTTTCTCTGCATTTTTTATATCATACATAATGTACGCTGATTTCGCAGCTGTATCTGGGTTAATCGCTCTTTGCCATGCGTATACGAAATCTTTCGCTGTCACAGGCTCACCATTTGACCATTTTGCGTCTTCACGTAATTTAAATGTATATTTTTTACCGTCTTCTGACTTTTGGAATTCCTTCGCTACACCAGGAACTAGCTTATCATCTTTTCCTAAACTGTATAAGCCTTCCATCGTATTAGTCATTACCCTTGAAGAAACTGCATCAGCTGATAACGCTGGGTCCATCGTTGGAATTTCTTGTGTTTCAATTAAGTTAATAACTTGCTTCGCACCGCTTTTCCCGCTATCCCCTTTTGCGTTCGCTTGCGGTTCATCTTTTTGGTAGCTACATGCCCCTAACATCATGCTCATCGCTACTGTTGATACTACAAAAACTGGCATCTTTTTTTTCATACTTCCACCCTCCACAAAAATGTTAGCCCTTTCATTTTCAAACAAATAGAAATATATATATGTTCTAACAATTCATATTATACACACAAATATATTTTTTGTATATTTATATTTCTATTTCATTAAAATTTTCTGTTAAGAAATAAACCTTTGTAAACGTTTCATATTGCTGATTTTCCTTACTAAAGTGTTGAAAAAGAGTATTTTTATATTTTTCTAAATTATCAGAGAAAAACAAATTTTGTATCTCATAATACTTTATGTATAATTATCCTTCTCTTTTTATCATAAAATAGCGCCCCCTTCATAATAAAGATATGTAGGCTAAAATGAGTGCAAAGGATAAGAAAGTATGTTACGATACACTTTGCTAAAAATAGATATCGGTAAAGAGGGGACGGACATGACAGCAATTCAGGCAAAAAACGGGCCGACAGAGAAATTAAGTTTATTCTTATTAACATGGCCTATTTTTCTAGAAGTTTTTCTATTTATGTTAATGGGGATCGCTGATACTTTCATGTTAAGTGCATTATCAGACGATGCTGTATCTGGGGTTGGTGCAGCGAATCAATATCTCCATATCGCTATTTTGGTACTAGAAGTCATCGGGAACGGCGCAGCTATCGTCGTATCTCAATACCTCGGTTCCAAACGTTTTATGGAAGCATCTAAAATATCAGCTTTAGCCGTTACATTAAATTTAGTGGTCGGACTCGTTATAAGCGCTGGTTTTCTTTTATTTTCAAAACATATGATGATGGCAATGAACTTACAAGGCGATGTACTCATGTATGCACAAAGCTATTTATCCATCGTCGGCGGAGCTATTTTCCTTCAAGCTATTATTAATTCATTAGCCGCAATTATCCGCGTACATGGCTTCACAAAGCAAGCCATGTTTATTTCACTTGGAATGAACATTATTCATATCGCTGGAAACTACGTACTTATTTTCGGGAAATTCGGTTTCCCAGAGCTCGGTGTACAAGGGGCTGCTATTTCTTCTGCTGTAAGCCGACTTATCGCACTTATCGTTTTCTTCTGGTTACTGTACCGCGTTATGGAATACCGTGTGAAATTACAATATTACTTCACCTTATCAAAAGAATACATCGGGAAAATTTTAAAGATCGGGATTCCATCTGCATTTGAGCAGGTTATGTATCAAGCTTGCCAAATTGTCTTCTTATACTATGCAACATATTTAGGAACGGAATCATTAGCGGCTAGACAATACGCTACGAACATTTCTATGTTTACTTATTTATTCGCTATTGCGATTGGTATGGGAACAGCCATTATTATCGGACGCCTCGTTGGCGGTGGTGAAAAAGATGAAGCGTATGAACGCGTATGGAAAAGTGTAAAGTGGGCAATTGGTGTCACTTTATGTATGGTCGCTCTCGTTATTATATTCCGCACACAATTAATGGGGCTATTTACAGATAATCCGCACATTATTGCGTTAGGTGCAAGCGTCCTTTTACTAAGTGTACTACTTGAAACAGGGCGTACGATGAACATCGTTATCATCAATTCACTTCGCGCAGCTGGCGATGCAAAGTACCCAGTTTTAATTGGCGCATTCTCTATGGTGTTAATGAGTTTGCCACTCGGTTACTTTTTCGCCTTCCATTTAGATATGGGGCTCGTTGGTATTTGGTTGGCGATTGCTATTGATGAATGGACACGTGCCATCATTATGTTCTTCCGCTGGAAAAGTAGAGCGTGGGAGCGTTATGCACTCGTTAAACCTGAAGAACAAGAAGAAATTGTTTCTGTTCAGGCACAGTAATAATCCCTTAATCGAGATGCAGTCATTTATAAATGAAATTTGCATTGAAGAAAAGCTGTTCCAACAAATTGTTGGAACAGCTTTTTTTAATTATACTTTTCAATTTCTATCTTCAATTCGTCAATATTCTTATTAGAAATCGTATCCGATATGGTATGATCCACTTGATTTTTTAAAATATATGTTTGGTTATCTTGTTTCTTTTTAACACTTAATCTCTCTTCGTCTACATGTAATAAGTTTGACTGTAAATACGCTATATCATTTTCATCAAACATTATGGAAAATGGTTCAATTGCGCCAAAGTAATGATTCATATTTTCATCTTTTTTCAAAAATAACATGTATTTCTTCCCAATCTCCGGCTTTATATAAAGAGGGTCTTCATTTACAACCTTACTATTCGAATCATCGATTTCAATTTGTTCTGCGTATCGATAATTAATTTTCATTCTATCTTGTAAGGGATCTCCTTTTAAAACTTCTTTTACGTTAAAATTGTATAAATGCCCCTCTACATAATTCTCCTGATCTTCTTGACTAATATCTTGTGGATTACGCGCCATATTCCAAGTTGAATCAAAGCCATCATAATTGCCTATTGCAACTACATCGGCTTCCTTAACCATGTCTTCTAATCTACTTGTGGATGGAAAATCTTTAGTTATTAAAATTGTTGTATCTTCGACTTCTCCAAAATAAATACTATATCCCCCTATACCTAAGAAAATTGCAAAAGGGACTGCCAACAAAATGAATTTCAATTTTTTATTCATTATAAATCCCTCCTTACTTTCATTTATAAATTGCATTTACACCATTCACATCATCTTTTTGAGGAACGTGCATTTTGGTACGATCTCTATCACTATTCATAATAGATTCCCCTGTATTATGATCGAGTCCTAATGCATGTCCTAGTTCATGAACAGCCGTACTTTTAGCGACATTTGATTTTGTGATATTTGTATTACCTGCATTAATGTCTCCAGAAAACTTCGTAACAATTTTATTATTTAGTTGAACAATCATTCTTCCATAATATGTGGACGAGGATTCATACCACGAATTTAATGTATGCACGGAAGATCCGTGATAAAAGAACTTGGCATTAGCTGCACTATTTTGCCAAGTTGAAATAGCATCCTGCCAACCACTCTTTATTACACTGCTTCCCGATAAACGGTCACCCCATTTAAAGCTTTGGTTTTTTGTCGATAATTTGTACCCTGTCTTTACATACGCATGTGACACATTAAAACTACTACCTACTATGAACACTATCCCAATAGCGACGAACATCGAAATAATTTTTTTCAACAAATTACTTCCTCCCCATTATTTTTAATGGATACTCGTTCTCTTTCATGATTCTATAAATCTTTTCGTTTACTATACAAAAACGCTTCTATTTCAAAAACACATCATGATGTATACCTACATATTAGTACTATCTCTTTCACCAATCAAAATAATAAAATAAGCTTCTCCTACTTAAAAAACACTTATTTTCTAGTCTCAAAATAGAAATAAACTTATGAAAAATTCTTTTTTATAAGTTTAAATTAAATCACAACTATTGAGATAAACTAATTTAAAGCAAGTCTAGCCTGTCATTCCTTCTATCAATAAAAAAAGCCAATCTTCCGTTATGGAAGATTGGCTTTTTTTATTATTGATAAATCTCTTTATATTTCTTATACTCTGCTTCAGAACATAATACGAAATGTCCTGGGCGAATTTCACGCATTGTTGGTGCTTCACTACCATAATCATGTTGAGATGGATCGTATACGATACGTTTACGATTGCGCTCATAATCTGGATCTGGAAGCGGAATTGCTGATAATAGTGATTTAGTATATGGATGAATTGGATTCGCATATAACTCTTCACTTGTTGTTAGCTCAACGATTTGACCACGGTACATTACGCCGATGCGATCACTAATGTATTTTACCATTGATAAATCATGGGCAATGAATAAGTATGTTAAACCTTTTTCCTTTTGTAACTTTTTCAGTAAATTTACAACTTGCGCCTGGATTGATACGTCAAGTGCTGAGATTGGCTCATCGGCAATGATAAATTCAGGTTCTACAGCAAGTGCGCGAGCTATACCGATACGTTGACGTTGTCCACCCGAGAATTCATGAGGGAAACGGTTTGCGTGCTCTTTATTTAAACCAACTGTGTTTAATAATTCATGAACACGGTCCATACGCTCTTTTTTGCCTTTTGCTAGTCCGTGAATATCAATACCTTCCGCAATAATATCCCCTACTGTCATACGAGGATTTAATGATGCATATGGATCCTGGAAAATCATTTGCATTTTACGGTTGAACTTCTTCAGTTGTGCGCGTGATTTTTTACCATGTACATTTTCACCATCGAACAATACTTCACCAGCAGTTGCATCATATAAACGAATAATCGTTCTTCCAGTTGTCGATTTACCACAACCTGATTCTCCTACAAGACCAAATGTTTCTCCGCGGTAAATATCAAATGAAATATCATTAACCGCTTTGACAACACCACCACTCACGTCGAAGTGCTGTTTTACATTTTTTACTTCAATTAATTTCTCACGTTGTTTAGTCATGTTGTTCACCTGCTTTCATTTGAAGAATGCGTTTTTCAACAACTGCTGGCGGTCTTACTTCTGGAGCTTGCTCGTGAAGTAACCAAGTTGCCGCATAGTGTGTATCACTTACTTTAAATAAAGGTGGATCCATTTCAAAATCAATTTTCAGTGCCTGTGGGTTACGTGGTGCAAAAGCATCTCCCTTTGGCGGCTTTAATAAATCTGGAGGCGTTCCAGGGATTGCATATAACTCTTCTTCTGAACCATCTAAACTTGGCATCGATGCGATTAAGCCCCAAGTGTACGGATGTTTTGGATTGTAGAAAATTTCATCAACCGTTCCAATTTCAACAACTTTACCAGCGTACATAACTGCTACGCGGTCCGCAACATTTGCCACTACACCTAAGTCATGCGTAATGAAAATGATTGCCGCTTCTGTTTTTTGCTGAATGTCTTTCATAAGCTCTAAAATTTGGGCCTGAATTGTAACGTCTAGCGCTGTTGTCGGCTCATCAGCAATTAATAATTTCGGGTTACAAGCTAACGCCATCGCAATAACTACACGCTGTCTCATACCACCTGAGAATTGGTGAGGATATTGTTTTAAGCGCGCTTCTGGATTTGGAATACCTACAAGGTCGATTAATTCTAACGCAACTTTACGTGCATCTGCTTTACTCATCCCTTGGTGTTTAATCAGACCTTCCATAATTTGATTTCCAATTGTCATCGTTGGGTTTAATGATGTCATTGGATCTTGGAAAATCATTGCGATATCTTTACCGCGTACTTGTTGCATTTCTTTTTCTGTTAATTTCGTTAAGTCACGACCTTCAAATACGATTTCACCATTTTTAATGCGTCCAGGAGGATTCGGAATTAATCCCATTAACGCTTTAGAAGTAACTGATTTCCCAGAACCAGATTCTCCTACAATCGCTAATGTTTCTCCTTTTTTCAAATCAAAAGTAACGCCGCGTACAGCTTGTACTTCACCTGCATGTGTATCAAAGGAGACTTGTAAATCTTTTACCTCTAACAATGTTTTCATTTTTGCCTCTCCCCTCTTTTACTTACGCATTTTTGGATCTAACGCGTCGCGCAATCCGTCTGCCATTAAATTGAATGCTAAGATTAACATACTGATGACAACCGCTGGGATGAACATCATATGTGGATACGTTTGAATTGATTTATAACCATCGTTTACAAGAGAACCAAGTGATGCGAATGGTGGCTGAATACCTAAACCGATGAAGCTTAAGAACGCCTCACCAAACACTGCTGTTGGAATTGTAAACATTGTCATTACGATAATTGGTCCCATTACGTTCGGGATTAAGTGTTTTACAATTAATTGTGTATTTGTTGCACCTAATGTACGAGATGCTAATACGTATTCTTGATTTTTTAATTTCAGGATTTGTCCACGAACGATACGCGACATCCCTATCCAACCTGTAATCGCCATTGCGAGTGTAATTGACCATATACCAGATCCCATAATGATTACCATTAAAATAACGATGATTAAGTATGGAATACCGTTAATAATCTCCATAATACGTTGCATAATATTATCTACTCTACCGCCATAGAACGCTGAAATACCTCCATAAGCAACTCCAATTACTAAGTCAATCGCCGCTGCTAAAAGAGCGATATATAATGATACACGCGTACCTTCCCATGTTCTTGTCCATAAATCGCGTCCAAGATCATCTGTACCAAACCAGAAATACTCTTTAATATCACGTTTTTCATATTGGTCAACACCATATTGATCTGTACCGTCAAATGGTAGCCAATGAACATTTTCAATAACAGGAATTTTCGGTGGTAATTTCGCACGACCTAAGTCTTGCTCTTTATAAGAATGCTTACTTACCATCGGTCCTAAAACTGCTAGTAATATAATAAGCGCTAATAAAACGAAACCGAACATCGCTCCTTTATGTTGGAACAAACGTCTTCTTACATCTTGCCAAAACGTTAAGCTTGGACGGGCAATGACTTCATTATCCACATTATTTTGATTGGCTTGTTGAAATAAATCTGGAGATAATTTTTGTACATCTTTCATCATTTTTTCCCTCCCGCTAAACGAATTCGAGGATCAATAATTCCGTATAAAATATCGACAATGAAAATAACTAAGATGAAAATCGCACTATAGAAAATTGTAGTTCCCATAATAACTGTATAGTCATTTACTGTAATAGATTTAACGAACTGTTCCCCCAGTCCTGGTACAGCATATATTTGCTCAATAACTAATGTCCCTGTAATTAAACCTGCAACCATTGGTCCTAAAATTGTTACTACCGGAATTAATGCGTTACGAAGTGCGTGTTTGATAATGATAACGCCTTGGCTAATCCCTTTCGCTTTCGCTGTTAAAATGTAGTCAGCTTGCATAACTTCAATTAACTCTGCACGAGCAAAACGTGCGATTGTTGCGATAACTGCCATCGATAAAGCGATTGTAGGCATTACGGTAAACTCTGGTCCTTTCCAGAATGCTACTGGGAACCATCCAAGTTTTACCCCTACGAAATATTGTAGTAATGCGGCAAATACGAACGATGGTACCGACATCCCGAGTACGGAAATAATTGTCGCCCCATAATCGACCCACGTATTGTTACGAAGTGCCGCAACGATTCCTAAAATTAAACCGATAAATGTTCCTAATATAATCGCCTGTAAACCAAGTTGTGCTGATGGTCCAATGCGATCCACAATCATATCTGTTACTGGACGGTTATCATATTGGAATGATACCCCTAAATCACCTTTTGCTAAGTTACCTAAGTAACGTGCATATTGAACTGGTACTGGATCATTTAAGCCATATTTTTCAAGAATGATTTCTTTTTGTGCCGGTGATAGCTTCTCCTGGTTTTTAAGCGGAGAACCCGGAAGTAATTTCATCAAAAAGAAAGTCAGTGTAGTAATTAAAAATAATGTCAAAGCCATGTACACGAAACGTTTTAATACATAACGTCCCATAGTCAAGCACCTCCCCGTTTTTCTCAAAAGCAATAAGATAGTTTGAAATATTCTTACTTTTATTTTTTTAAAATAAGAGCATATGCCCATCATAGGCATATACCCTTATTCATGATGGAAACCATTTTTAGTTTTTGAGTTCAACCCACTTGTAGCTAAATTCCCCGCCATATTTATGTTCTAATAGGCCAGTAATTGAACCGCGTTGTAAATATGCTTTTCCAGGTTGATATACTGGAGCAATCGCTGCGTCTTCAAGCAATTGTTTTTCTGCCTTTAATAGCGCATCCCAACGAGCTTGTACATCAACTTCTGTTTTCGCTTTTTTAATTAAATCATCATATGCTGCATTTGCATAATTTACTTTGTTTTGCGCATTACCTGTCGTATACATTTCAAGGAATGACATTGGGTCCATATAGTCTGGGCTCCATCCCGCATACGACATCGCATAATCTCCACTTGCTTCAAGTTTTAATTTTTGTGCAAATGGCTGCATTTTTGTTGAAACTGTTAAACCTGGTAAGTTCTTTTCAAATTGGCCTTTTAAATACTCTCCGATTTTTTTCGCATCATCAGTATCAAAGTTTAATAGCTCTAACTCTACCTTGTCTACACCAAGTTCTTTTTTACCAGCTGCCCAGTATTTTTGCGCTTCTTTAATATCCTCTTTTATAAGCTTTCCGTTTTCTTCACGGAAGTCTTTTCCATTCGGACCTTTTGCTAAGCCTTTCGGAACAAAACCATATATTCCTTCTGAACCATCGTTTAAGATCACTTTCCCGATGTTTTCACGTTCAAAGGACATTGCAATTGCTTTTCGGATATTTTTATTTGCTAAAAATTTATTCTTTTCATTTAAGCGAATAAATTGTGTAGATGGTCTCTTAATCGTTTTAAAGTCAGCATCTGATTTGTATTTATCTACAAACTCTGATGTTAAGACTACACGATCAATTGCTTTCGTTTCATATAAATTTATAGCAGTTGAACGATCCTTAACAATATTGAAGTTTATTTCCTCAAGTTTTACTTCTTTATTTTCCCAATACGTTGGATTCTTCTTCAGTTGGAAACTTTGTTCATGCTTCCATTCATTTAATACGAATGGACCATTATAAAGTGTCGTATTGGATTCTAATCCAAATTTTGCACCTTGTTCTGTTACAAACTTCTCATTCAAAGGATACAAAGTTGGATAGACTGTTAAACTTACAAAATAAGGAACAGGGTTATCTAATTCCACTTCAAGTGTATGATCATCAATTGCCTTTACACCAAGTTCTTCAACTGGCAATTCTTTTTTGTTAACTTTCTCCGCATTTTTAACATCAAATAGTATGTAAGCAAACTTGGCACCCGTATTTGAATCTACAGCTCTTCTCCAAGAATAAACGAAGTCTTTCGCTGTTACAGGTTCACCATTAGACCATTTCGCATCTTCACGTAACTTAAACACATACTTTTTGCCATCCTCTGATTTCTCATAAGATTTAGCGACACCTGGAACAAGTTTATCGTCTTTCCCCAGACGATACAATCCTTCCATTGTGTTATTCATGATGTTAGAAGATGTTGCATCTGTTGATAACGTCGTATCCATAGTTGGAATTTCAGCTGTCTCAGTTAAATTTAACACTTGCTTGTTTGAGGATTTTTCTTTTGCGCCTGCTTTATTATCCTCTTTTTGGTAACTACAAGCTCCTAACATACTGACAGTCAGCGTCGATGCAAGTAATAACGGTATCTTTTTCTTCATGTTGTGTTGCCTCCCCTAATTGCACTTCCTGTACCCTCACTTGTAAAAAAGTAGAATTGAAAGAATAATCTCCAAGTTTCTACAATTTTCATTATACATATAATATAACAATTGTGAATATAGTTTTTTGTTTTTTTGTTAAAATTTTTAATAAAATGTTTATTTTTTTATTTTTTTGTAAAGGGATAGGTTAACATTGCTACTATCATCTTGAAATCAGACCTTTAATTGCGTATAATTTTCAAAAAATTAATTCTAGTACATATTATAGCTTTTATAGTATAATAATTCTAGTAATATTTTGACGGAGGGGAATATTTTGAATAAAGTTTTTTTTCATACTTGTATACTAATTTTCATAGCGATAATCGCTTCTAGTATTGGCGCATTCCTCGTTTCATCGCAATTTTTGTTGAATTTTGTCAATATATCGTTTTATGTCGCACTATTTTTTATTCTTGTTGGCGGTTTTTTATTCATATTTCAAAATGGATTTTTCAATGTAACAATTTACGCCTTCCAAAGAGTATTTGGTACGAACAAAAAAATTGAGTCTTTAATTGAAGAAGTAGAGGAACCTGTCGATAAGAAAGAACGTATTTATAAAACATATTCATTCAAATGGACGTATCCAATTTGTATTACCGGTATCGTTCTTGGGTTGTTCTCGACCCTCATTAGCTTTACTATTTTGATGTAGTTTGCAAACACTATCCCATATGATATAATAATCAGCAAAACATTTTGTTATAAAACTTTAGTTCTTTCATATTAAAAGAGCTCAGGTAACAATAAATAAATTTATATGTATGCGATGATAAAGAAGAGTACATATTGAGGCAATTTCAGAGAGCTTGTGGCTGGTGTGAACAAGTAATTGTACAGTATGGAATGGGCTTTTGAGCACCAAACCGAACCGAAAGTAGTAGGCTTTGGCGTTATATCCAAACGTTATTATGGATTAGAGAGATTTCACAGTAGTGAAATAATTAGGGTGGTACCGCGGTCCATTCGTCCCTATAGTTTTTTGGGATGAATGGGCTTTTTTGTTTGCCTTCTCTTCCCCATCACGCATTCAAATTTAGGAGGAATTACTTATGTCAGTTATCTTTTCTGGTATTCAGCCGAGTGGAACGATTACACTTGGAAACTATTTAGGAGCTATGAAGCAATTTACAGAGCTTCAAAATGAACACGACTGTTATTTCTGTATTGTAAACCAACATGCGATTACAGTACCTCAAGATCCCGTACAACTTCGTAAAAACATCCGCAGTCTTGCTGCACTTTATGTAGCATGTGGCATCGACCCTGAAAAAGCTACTTTATTTGTACAATCAGAAGTACCAGCACACGCTCAACTAGGATGGATTATGCAATCAGTTGCTTACGTTGGAGAATTAGAGCGTATGACGCAATATAAAGATAAAGCATCGGGTAGAGATTCAGTTCCAGCTGGATTACTAACGTATCCACCATTAATGGCTGCTGATATTTTACTTTACAACACTGAAATCGTACCTGTTGGTGATGATCAAAAACAACATATGGAATTAACACGCGACCTAGCAGAGCGTTTCAACAAACGCTTCCGTGAAGTATTCACTGTTCCTGAAATTCGCATTCCAAAAGTAGGAGCTCGCGTTATGTCATTAACAGAACCTACGAAAAAAATGAGTAAATCTGATCCAAATCCAAAATCAATGATCAGCATGCTTGATGAACCAAAAACAATTGAAAAGAAAATTAAAAGTGCTGTAACTGATTCTGAAGGTATTGTGAAATTTGATAAAGAAAACAAACCTGGAATCTCTAACTTATTAACAATCTACTCTTCATTCTCTGGAAAAACAGTTGAAGAAATCGAAGCAATGTACGAAGGAAAAGGATACGGAGACTTCAAAGGCGACCTAGCACAAGTAGTCGTAGAAGCAATTCGTCCAATCCAAGACAAATATAACGAACTAATCAACTCACCAGAACTAGACGAAATTCTAGACAAAGGTGCCGAAAAAGCCAACCGCGTTGCATTCAAACAACTACGCAAAGTAGAAAACGCAATGGGACTAAGTAGAAAACGTAGGTAACATATAAAGCGGAGGCGACTGTTTAGCCCTGACGGCTAAGGTTCTTTCCCACAGAAGGTGCTTTTTACCTTCTCGTGGGGAAGGTTCTTAGACGCGAAGGGCTAGGAGCCGGAGCTA
This sequence comes from Bacillus sp. CH140a_4T, assembly GCF_008923725.1. Classification (GTDB taxonomy): domain Bacteria; phylum Bacillota; class Bacilli; order Bacillales; family Bacillaceae_G; genus Bacillus_A. The sequence goes on along the minus strand of NZ_WBPF01000016.1, from coordinate 390,135 downwards.
GATTTCATATAAAGCGGAAGCGGCTCGCTTAGAATGTGAGGGGGATGGAGCTCCTGACGTAGAGGCGCTTTTGCCTCGCAGGAAGGCGCGAAGCCACCGAACATTCTTGCCGCCGAAGCTAAGCTATAACAAATTAAAAAAACCGCCAATCGGCGGTTTTTTTAATTTACCTTTTGCTCGTTTTCCATTTCCCATAACTTTTCAAAAAATGGCTGTCCTTTTACGAGACGCTCGCATAATTGTTCGTGCTTCTCAGACCAGCCTGTTTTCGCTTCATCGTACAGTCTTGCCCAAATATCTTCAAATTCCATATGTTGAACCATTCCGTATGCTGATGGATCCCACTCTGTGAACCAATAGCGAATTTCTGCTGTGTTTTTCGTTGTATGTAATTGATCTAACGCCATAAATAATAATTGTTTCAGCTGCCTTTCTTTACGAGTTAAGCCATTCATAATGAAAGGTGATGGTGATAAAATATGATGTTCTTTTTCTATTTCTTCTACTTGGAACTCATACTTTTCTGCTTGTACGCTTTCTACCATCTCATATACCATCTGCTCTTGGCGCGGTATAAGTCTACTTTTTCGAATTGGTACATTGTAACCAATTGTGTCAATCGCAATAATTCCTTTTCCATCTGTAACAACAAAGCAATACTCTTGCTGCAAACGTTCATGATTTTTACGAATATAAGCCTTATGATGTACGTCTTCCAACAATTTTTGCGGAAGCTCTAACAATTCGTCCTCGATGTAATGATATAATGTGGAATCTACTTTTAATAATGGCACTTGATCTAATAGCTCAATCGTATCATCTTTTCGCCATTCGTAAAAATGACAAACGTTATACCCATTCTCTTCACCTTCAAACCAATTTATCCATACATCATGTAGATATAACATTCACTACCCCTCACTTCACTACTGTTTGTATCAATCATTATGTTCAATTTTGCTAAACTTTATTCCACCTAAGGAAATATATTCTAATTATTATTTTTTCTTCTATTAATAATAAAAAAACAGGAAATAGAGCTCCTGTTTTTTATATATGAAATGTATTTGCTTTATTCAATATTTCTTTCGCATCTATAGATAATAAAGAAAGTGTATCTACAGATGCGGAAGCTACACAATCTTTGACAATATGAAATCCAAGTGCATAGCCAAGCATCTTCGGATAAGAGTGAAATCCATTTAATAAGATGTCGTGCTCCCTTGTTCCTCGTTTTATACTTATTCTTTCATGCACAACGTTTTTCCAATAATAAACAGCCTCTTCTTTTGAAAGATACGTCGTCCACGGTGCATTGTTTTTTTCTGAATATCTTTCCGTTACCGCTTGCTCAGCTAGCCCTTCCATAATCATCGTATCAAGTAATGTATATTCTGTTTCTTTCGTCTCAATTTGATGTAACCTGCATATGTGATGATATTCATGTGCCAATAACACTTTTAATTCTTCCACCGAATTCCGTCCACATACGAATAAGAAAATAACGTGACGCATAGATAATCCAGCTCTACCGTTATACTCTTCTTGTACAGTTCGATTATAGGAATCTGATAATAAAATAAAGACAGGGACATCCGGACCTTTTAACCAATTTTTCAGTTTCTCATACTCCATACGTAACTCTTTCCAAATTCCCTTCTTCTCTAACTCTTTAATTTCTTGTTCTCCTCGCATAACCGGGCGATACATACCTTTAGAAATTAAAAAGCGATACAACCTTTCTTTTGGCAGCGGGACATACTTCGTAAACTTCTCACACAGCTTTTCTGGCCGTCCATAATATAGATGTAACCACTCAGCAGTTTCAACAATCCCCATCTTTATCCCTCCTTTTTCTTATGTATATGCAAAAAGAGAAAAAGGCGTAAAAATAAATAAGGAGTTTTTTCGCAATATGCTACGAAAAAACTCCTCATTTTATCTATTATTTATACGATTTAAATACTAATACTGCGTTATGACCACCGAATCCTAGTGAGTTACTTAATACTGCATTTACTTCTTGTTGTCTCGCTTTATTCGGTACATAATCTAAGTCACATTCTGGATCTGGTGTTTCATAGTTAATTGTTGGAGGAATTACTCCGTCTGTAATTGATTTAATTGAGAAGATCGCTTCAACAGCACCAGCTGCTCCTAATAAGTGACCTGTCATTGATTTCGTTGAGCTAATCGCTACTTTATACGCGTGCTCACCGAACGTTTCTTTAATTGCCATCGTTTCATACTTTTCATTCGCATCCGTACTTGTACCGTGCGCATTAATGTAATCAATATCTTCTGGCTGTAGACCTGCGTCCGCTAAAGCTTGACGCATTGCACGCACGCCACCTTCACCGCCAGGAGCCGGCATTGTAATATGGAATGCATCACCAGTTGCACCGTAACCAGCGATTTCCGCATAAATGTGAGCACCACGAGCTAATGCGTGCTCTAATTCTTCAAGAATTAAAATACCTGAACCTTCACCCATTACGAAACCGCTACGGTTTTTATCAAATGGACGGCAAGCTGTTGCTGGATCTTCATTAAATGTTAATGCTTTCGCTGAACTAAATCCGGCAAATGCCATACTTGTCAACGGCGCTTCTGCTCCGCCTGTTATCATTGCATCAGCATCACCGCGCTGAATTGCTTTAAACGCATCACCAATTGAGTTTGCACCAGATGCACAAGCCGTTACAGAACAAGTGTTAATCCCTTTTGCTCCTGTTGCGATCGATACTTGACCTGCTGCCATGTCTGGGATCATCATTGGTACGAAGAATGGGCTCACGCGGCGCGGACCTTTCTCAGTAAAAATCTTAAATTGTTCTTCGTATGTTTCCATACCGCCAATACCAGAACCAATCCATACACCAATTCGAGGTCCGTTTTCTTCTGTAATTTCAAGCTTTGCATCTGCAACTGCCATTTTCGCTGCTGCTACTGCATATTGTGTAAAGCGATCCATACGGCGCGCTTCTTTTTTATCAATATATTTCTCGACTTCAAAGTCGTTAATTTCTGCTGCTACTTTTGCTGGAAATAGTTCCGGATCAATTCTTGTAAGTCGTCCGATTCCAGATACACCCTTTTTAATGTTTTCCCACGCTGTTTCAACATCTGTACCGATCGGTGTAACAGCTCCTAGTCCTGTAATTACGACCCTCTTTTTTTCCATACAAAATACACTCCTTTTTTTCTCTCAGTCCTTATTTACCCCAACGAAGAGCAACTGCTCCCCATGTTAATCCGCCGCCGAAACCAACAAGTATAATTAAATCACCATCTTGAATACGTCCATTTTGCAATTCCTCTACCATTGCAATTGGAATTGAAGAAGCTGATGTATTACCAAACTTTTCAATTGTCATACTCATTTTTTCTTGTGGTAAATTTAATCTCTCTCTTGCAGATTCCATAATACGAATATTCGCTTGATGCGGTACTAAGAAATCCACATCCTCTTTCGTAAGACCAGCTTTATCCAGCACGCGAAGACAAGATTCACCAAGTTGACGAACTGCAAATTTAAAGACTTCTCTGCCATTCATCATAACATACTCGTCTTGATATAGATGCTTACCGCCACTTCCGTCTGCTCCTAATTCGAAAGATAGAACGCCTCTTCCTTCTGAAACAGCTCCCATTACGATAGCGCCGGCTCCGTCTCCAAATAGTACTGCTGTATTGCGATCATTCCAGTCTACAATTTTAGATAGTTTATCACTACCAACTACTAATACATTTTTATAAGTTCCCGTTTGAATAAATTGCTGCGCTGTAATCATTCCGTACATAAAACCAGCACATGCTGCACCTACATCCATTGCAGCTGCATGTTTCGCTCCAATCGCTTCTTGAATGACACAAGCTACCGCTGGAAATGCACGATCTGGTGTTACTGTTGCCACTAAAATAAGATCGATTTCCTCTCCGCTAACCCCTGCATCTTCAAGTGCTTTTATAGCAGCCTCTACGGCCATATATGAAGTATCTATTGTATCATCGGCAATGCGTCTTTCTGCAATTCCCGTTCTCGTACGTATCCATTCATCGGATGTATCCATTATTTTCTCTAAATCGTGATTTGTGACTACTTTTTCTGGCACATATCTTCCGATCCCTAAAATGCCCACGTTCACATCGCAGCCCTCCGTTTTATATCAATTATTATGACTTGGTACTAATTTTAAAACATAAATGTATTTTTGTCTAGAATATATTTCAGCTAAAACATAAAGCAAGAGCATTATTCACTTTATTGTTTATTAAAAGAAACAGAAACATACCTTTCCCTGCTTCTTTCGAAATATAAAAAAGCCCGAACCGCTTCTATTTGCGTTTCGGGCCTCTCTTCCACCTAAAAAGATGCTTTTTATTCTTGATCTGCTTTCCTTCTAAACTAAGGAGTTCTCCTCACTACTTTTCCTTTATCCTCTTCATATCTCTGGTTTTGCCCCAGTCGAGAATAAAAAAAGGCCCTGACCGCTTCTATCTACGGTTCGAGCCTTTCTTCCATCTAAAAAGATGCTTTAGCTTTTTATTCTTTTTCTGCTTTCCCAAGCTCATATGCTTCGTTCATAACTTTCATCAATAACTCTAATACTGGTTGTGCTTTCTCCATATCAAGCGCAATTCCATTCGAATCTAAGATGGCCTTTGCTTCTGGTAAATGCTTCATTGCGATTTGTAAAAATTGCATGCTTTTCTCATTCATATTACGTTCTTCCTCTCCATTAAAACTTTCACATACATAGTGTAACACGCTCGTTACCCTTCGTATAACTCTTTATATTTTTTCATATGTGCCAATTGTTTATTTAAACCGTATTCTAACGGGGTATTTCTTTTTATCGAAATAACCTCTACAGTTTCATCTCTTTCTCCCTCATTCTCTTTATTCACTTTATCCTCTGCACGTAAACGGTTCATACCTTTTTTCCATAATGATTTTTTACCACTAAGTAAATTGTATATGCCAAAATGCTCCTCGTTCAATCCATTTTCCCATAAGTATTCACATACATCTTCCACGTACAGTAGATCACTTCCGTCTTCTTCGCTCACATAATGGCACTCTTTCTCATCCAGTTCTGATAAAATGAGCTGATGATATATCATAAAAGATGGTTGCCATGGTCCATATAATGTAGGAACTCGAAATACACTATATTGTGCCTCTCCTTTTTTCAATCCTTCTTCCACTTTCGAAAATAGACGTTTATTTTCAGATTCATCTGCGTTCCCTATTTCAATAGAGGAAATTAGATTTAACTTCAATTTCTGTTCTGCACACAGCCTTATAATCCGCTTTAAATACTGTAATATAACTCTTTCATTCCGAAAGCCATTTTGTTGATTTGGCTCATACAAGCAAAAGTAAACCGTATCGAACTTCTCTTCTTCTACTGATCTCCATCCATCTTCATCTCTTATCGAATAATACGTAAATAACGCATTTCGCCCAATTAACAATAACTTCTCTTCATTAATTTTTGTCATATTCTCGAATTCATCAAAATCAAGACCGTACACTTCTACTTCCTCTGCAATCATTTTATTCACAAGGTGATAACCTACAAACGTAAGTGCACCTATAATTAGCACGCGCTCCATACCACCAACCCTTTCTCCTTGAAACAAATAGCTCCTCATTTATGTATATGGGAGCTTCACAATTCTTCTTCATATTTTTTAAAGAAATCAGTCGTTTGCCTAACCATTTTATATTTCACATCTTGCAGATGGAATAGGACAGAAGTATCGCATTGATTGAATTGCCTCATTTTCTCATATTTACGTAACAACTGTTTTCTCCCTCTTTTTTCTTGTGTTGATACGAAAACTTTAACAGGCACACAAGATGGAAGAAGCGTAAATGTTTTCTTATTTATTTTGGACTCCAATTCTTCTTCTTTGGAATCATACGCCAAACTTAATTCCTTCACTAATCTTTTGTAAAAAAACTTATGCTCTTTCTCAAACTCCACATATTCTGGTAAATCTAAACACGGATTTAACATAATGACAGAGCGTATACATTCAGGGTATTTGTTCATCATTTCAAGTGCTACAAGTGCCCCCATACCATCTGCCATAATGTGCATTTTCGCATTTAATGTCTCTTTTCTCAAAACAACATCATATAAGCGTTTTGCTAAACGAACAGATTGGTCGTTTCCCCAATGCCTTCCGTATAAATTAGAAGAAAAGACCGTGTAGCCTTCCTCAATAAGGCCATGTAAAAAATAAGATCTTCCTGCATGCTGTGTCCATAAACTTGTACCATTCTCAATAAAGTAGTTGTAATCACCAAGAAGCATTACAGAAAATCCATTTGGCTTCTCCGGTAAATAAATGACACATGGTTCTTTTTCTAAGTAAAAAAAACGTTCCGTAATACTCATTTTTCCCCCGCCTTATTTTCTAAACGTATAAAAGTACTCTTCTATAATGTATGAACGGAATGCAAATTTGCGTTGAAAAATCTACAAATATTTTTCTATATTCTTTTTTCAATTGTGTTACAATAAGGACAGATTGAACGAATAGAGGTGTAAAATATGCGTTTCATTTGGGCATTAATTTGGTCGTTCGCGCTTGTACATATGATGAGCTACGTAATCGGCTCTATGACTGGCGGTACATACGATTTTAACCAAGCGTCTATTTTCTCAGTTGTTCTTGCGGTATTAGTACTAGCAATTTCAGCTGCAATTCCAAACGAGCCAGTAGAACAACACTAAAAAAAGAGTCCGGATTTTATCCGAACTCTTTTTTATTTTACTTTACATGAACGACTAATTCGTTATTTTCTACATCAACCACTACATGACTATTGTCAGTAATCGTTCCTGCAATTAATTCTCTCGCTAATTTCGTCTCAACTTGACGCTGTACATATCGTTTTAATGGACGAGCTCCGTACATCGGATCAAAGCCAGCTTCTACAACAAATTCTTTCGCTGCGTTTGTTAATTCTACTGTAATATGACGGTCAGCTAAACGACCTTGTAATTCTTTTACAATTTTATCAACAATACCTTTAATTTCATTCGTTGTAAGAGGTTTGAATAAAATAATTTCATCGACACGGTTTAAAAACTCTGGTCGGAAATGTCCTCTTAATTGTCCCATTACAAGTTCCCTTGATTCCTCTTTAATTGAGCCATCTGCTTCTAATCCATCTAACAAATGAGCAGATCCAATATTTGAAGTCATAATAATAACCGTGTTTTTAAAGTCTACTGTACGTCCTTGCGAATCTGTAATGCGTCCATCATCTAACATTTGTAATAAAATGTTAAATACTTCTGGATGTGCTTTTTCGATTTCGTCTAACAAAATAACTGAATACGGTTTACGTCTTACTGCTTCTGTTAATTGACCGCCCTCTTCATATCCAACATATCCAGGAGGCGCACCAATTAAGCGTGACACAGCGTGTTTCTCCATATACTCAGACATGTCGATACGAATCATTTGCTCTTCACTATCGAATAAAGACTGCGCTAACGTTTTTGCAAGTTCTGTTTTACCAACACCTGTCGGTCCTAAGAAAATGAAGGAACCAATTGGACGGTTCGGGTCTTTAATACCAGCGCGTGCACGAAGAACTGCGTCTGATACTAAGCTTACCGCTTCCTCTTGTCCGATGACACGCTCTGATAAAATTTGCTCTAAGCGTAGTAATTTCTCACGCTCCCCTTCAACAAGTTTTGCGACAGGAATACCAGTCCAGCGTGAAACAATATCAGCAATCTCTTCTTCACTGACTTCCTCACGTAATAAACGATTTTCTTGTTTATTATGCGCGCCCATTTCTTCCGCTTCTTTTAACTCTTTTTCAATCGCAGGAATTTTCCCATGGCGAAGTTCCGCTGCTTTATTTAAATCGTAATTACCTTCTGCCTCTTCTAATTCGCGGCGCAGACGCTCTAAATGTTCACGTAAGTCACGAACTTTGTGAATATCTTCTTTTTCTTTCTCCCATTTCGCTCTCATACCACTTGCAACTTCTTTTAAATCCGATAATTCACGTTGCAACGTTTTTAGACGTTCTTGGCTACCAAAGTCCTTCTCTTTTCCAAGAGCTGCTTCTTCAATTTCCAGTTGCATAATGCGGCGCGTTACTTCATCTAATTCTGTTGGCATAGAATCAATCTCTGTTCGAATCGTTGCACACGCTTCGTCAACAAGATCAATTGCTTTATCTGGTAAGAAACGATCCGAAATATATCGATCTGATAAAACAGATGCTGCTACAATCGCACGGTCATGAATATTTACACCGTGATAAATTTCAAAACGCTCTCTTAAGCCGCGTAAAATGGAAATTGTATCTTCAACAGTTGGTTCTTCTGCTAATACTTGTTGGAAACGTCTTTCTAGGGCTGGATCTTTCTCAATATATTTACGATATTCATCTAACGTTGTCGCCCCAATGCAATGCAGTTCACCACGCGCAAGCATCGGTTTTAACATATTTCCTGCGTCCATCGCACCTTCTGTTTTACCAGCGCCGACGATTGTATGAAGTTCATCAATGAATAATAAAATGCGGCCTTCACTCTTTTTAATTTCATTTAATACAGCTTGCAGGCGCTCTTCAAACTCACCACGGAATTTCGCTCCAGCTACAAGCGCACTCATATCTAATGCAAAGATGGTTCTATCTTTTAACCCTTCTGGTACATCCTTTTTCACAATACGCTGCGCTAATCCTTCAACGATTGCTGTTTTACCAACACCTGGCTCACCAATTAAAACTGGGTTATTTTTCGTTTTACGTGAAAGAATGCGAATTACACGGCGAATTTCACTATCGCGGCCAATAACAGGGTCAATTTTCCCCGCTCTTACTTCCGCCACTAAATCACGGCCATATTTTTCTAACGCTTCATAAGTTGCTTCTGGATTTTGACTAGTCACTCTTTGATTCCCCCGAACTGTCATTAAAGACTGTAATAAATTATCTTTCGTAATATGAAATCTTGTAAGTAATTGATTTATATCGCCTTTTTCTTCAGAAAAAGCAAGTAGTACATGTTCAACTGAAATGTAGTCATCTTGCAATTTCTCTGCTTCTTTTCCTGCTCTTACAAGTAGTTGTTGCAGAGCACCTGTTATATATAATTTACCTGCTTCTGCACCGCTTCCCGTTACAGAGGGCTTTTTCTTAATTAAACTTTCAGCGCCTTGTTTTAACGCTTCTATATCGACATTCATTTTTTGAAAAATACGCACTGCTAACCCATCTTGCTCTTCTAATAATGTAAACAAGAGATGAACAGTATCTACTTCTTGATGATGATGAGATACCGCTAAAGATTGTGCACTCATAATCGCCTCTTGTGTTTTTGTTGTCATTTGATTTAAGTCCATCTTTACAGTCCTCCAAACGTTTGACTTTCTTTGACCTTTGATTTGATTATACGCCAACTGACTTTTTTATACAATAATTTTGCTTATGTATTTTCAAACTTATTATTAGAAAAAGAAAACAGGAACATTCATTATAGAAGTGGTAAATGAAATTATAATATGCAATGACAAAAAAGCCGCAATAATGATTGCGGCTTCTGTTACGGTTTTCTTTTATATGTCCACTGACGGTTATGATTCGTGTTATCTGGAAACTTTTCACCCGCAGTTAATTTCACCATTTGCGGGTCTTTCACCATACTTCCTGTTTCACCAATTTCTACGTAAATGCCATCATTCGGCGCTTTTTGCCCAGAACGAAACCTGCGATTTTGTCCCATTTCCATTCTCCTTCCATGACGTCTTTGCCTCATTAGTATATCCATTTTAAACGAAAGCTTTTCTGTCATGTTTAGGAAACAAGTACTACATTTCGTTCTTGTACATATACATGAATGACACAAACTTAGGAAGGGATTTCTTTCCTGTTTGTAGAAAAAAAAGAAACCAACCTACTATAGGCCAGCTTCAAAGGAGAGTCAAACATATACGAGAAGATTACATGTTCATTATAAGCCTCTTCATACGAGCAATGTAACCCTTTTCACAATTTGTACATAATGAAAGAAACATTGTTTGAACTTTCTAAAAAGATGTTGACTTTTCTTAATTTCCAGCGAGAAATAGTAGACACCACAGCACTTTGCGACGTAAGATGGATATATAGTGAACTTTCCATCTTTGGTGTTCTCATCCAGTTTAACCTCTTATTTCTGCATATTAAAACGGAAATACAGATAAAAACAAAAAAATTATTATAAGAGGTGAAATTATGAACAAACAGCATTTAATCGCCTTAGACTTAGACGGTACTTTATTAACAGACAACAAAATAATTTCCACTCGAACAAAACATACAATTGCAAAGGCAAAGGAACAAGGACATATTGTCGTTATTTCAACAGGACGTCCATTCCGAGCTAGCTATGATTACTATAAAGAACTTGGCCTTAATACACCAATCGTAAACTTTAATGGCGCTTACGTACATCATCCTCTTGATTCAAAGTGGGGCACACATCACTCTCCTCTTGAGCTAGCAACAGCCCAAGAAATTGTCCGAGCTTGCTTTGATTTTGGCGTAAGAAATATATACGCTGAAGTAATGGACGATGTGTATGTTCGTGAAATTGATGAAGATAAAAAACATATTTTCGAATTCGGCTCTCCAAAGATTTTTACAGGAGACTTATTAAATATTTTAAACGACCATCCAACTTGCTTATTAATTGACGCACATGACGAGCATTCTAGTGCAATTCGTCAACATTTAACTGATATGCATGCTGAAGTAATCGACCATAGAAAATGGGGCGCACCTTGGCCGATTATTGAAATTGTAAAAAGCGGGTTAAATAAAGCTGTCGGATTACAAAAAATTTCTAGTCATTACAACATTCCACAAGAGCGAATTATCGCTTTCGGTGATGAAGATAACGACTTTGAAATGATTGAATTTGCTGGTCACGGCATCGCAATGGGTAATGCAATTCCTGAATTAAAATCACTCGCAAACCATACGACATTAACGAATGAAGAAGATGGTATTGCACTATATTTAGAAGAGGTTCTTGGATTGTAATCTAAAAATTCCCTGCTTATAGTTTCTCGCCAAACGCTCATACTATTATTAGACGCAAAAGTCAGCGCGTCGATTGTTTTCAGCTAAATAAAGGGGGTTTTTCGAATGGGTAAAAAGAACAAATCAAAACGTTTTATCCAACAAGGAGCCGATGCTGTAATGAAGCATGATGCAAGATTCCCGTACCGTGGTACATTAGCTGAGGCAGAAAAAGCGAGAAGTAACTCTTCTTTTGGAGGGGTCTAAATGGGGAACTTACTATTCCAACAAGCTAGAGATGCTGTTGCAAATGCCGTATCTTGTTCAAGCGGCACCGAACAACAAGATCTCGTTTATAGAGCAAAAAACGCTTTGCACTCTGCTTATGCAAACTCTTCAACAGCTGAAAAAGTTCAGCTACGTGAAATGCAGGAGCAGTTGCAAAACATTACGAATTTACATTAAAAAAGAGGACCAACTTTGGTCCTCTTTAATCTTTTCGGAACAATCCAAACACCCCAACCGTTTGCAGTACGTTTGTAAATGCACCCGGGTCCACTTGTTTAATAACCCTCTCTAATTCATATAACTCGTAACGCGTAATAACAATCATTAACATTTCCTTATTTTCATTCGTATACGCACCTGTTGCCGGTATAGTTGTAATCCCCCTCACTAAGCGCGAGTGAATCGCCTTTCGTACATCTGCCCCATTCTTCGTAACGATTAATGCAGTAATTTTCACATGACGCGTATGAATTGCATCGATAATTCGCGTTGACACATACAAAGTTACCAAAGTATACAATGCTTTTTCCCATCCATATACATAGCCAGCAGCGATAATAATCAGTGCATTAAAGAAGAAAAAATACGTACCGACCGGCTTGTCTTTAATCTTTGATAAAATCATGGCGATAATATCTAAACCACCTGTAGAAGCCCCCCACTTCAACGCAATCCCCACACCTATTGCCGAAATAATCCCGCCAAAAATCGCATTTAATATGATGTCGTTCGAAACTGCTCTAACTGGGATAATTTCTAGAAACAAAGTCATAAATATAACGCAAAGAAAACTGAAGAAAGTAAAAGCCTTTCCAACCTTTTTCCACGCTAAAATAACGACGGGAATATTAAATAGACTAAACAACACCCCCGTTGATATGTGAATAGATAAAAAGTCACCTAATATTTGTGATAACAATTGAGACAATCCAGCAAAGCCACTCGCGTACACTTTCGCTGGCGTTAAAAATAAATTCATTCCAATCGCGTTCAACAAACCTGCGATGATTACAACGATTAACTTCTTTATAAGTTCAGCATAATTCAACTTCAAATCCATTTCTAATCCACCCTTATTATTCATGAATGCACTGCTATACATAGTCTTTACGAAAAAGGAAATGATAAACGTACAACGTTTAGAAATGGAGTTGATACATATGCCACATACGAGTGATAACGACAAAAAAGCACGCGATAATAATGCAAAGCGTACACAAAAAAATGAGCAAGAACAAAAAAATATTCAGCAAGGTAAGCGTGCCTATTCTAAAAAGACCGATCACCTTTGATCCCATCGTACATCAACAATATTGTTGATGTACTTTTTTTACATTTCACAGGAAAAAACATTAAAAATTCACTTCATGTTCACTTCTATATTCTACAATAGCGATAACATATTCGGATGAGGTGTTAGCATGAGAGGGAAACACATTTTCATTATTACTGCACTAATAAGTATATTAATGCTAGCTGCTTGTGGACAAAAAAACAGCTCAGCTACAGTCGCTACAGCAACAGACTCAACCATTAAGAAGAGCGACTTCGAAAAACAGTTGAAAGATCGTTACGGAAAAGACATGCTGTACGAAATGATGGCGCAAGACGTTATCACGAAAAAATATAAAGTATCTGACGATGATGTAGATAAAGAAGTACAAAAAGCGAAAAATCAATACGGAGACCAATTTAAAAACGTATTGAAAAACAACGGTTTAAAAGATGAAGCTGATTTCAAAAATCAAATTAAATTCAAACTTGCTATGAATGAAGCGATTAAGAAAAGCATTACAGAAAAAGACGTGAAAGACCACTATAAACCAGAAATTAAAGCGAGCCATATTTTAGTAAGCGATGAAAACGAAGCGAAAGAAATAAAGAAAAAATTAGATGCTGGTGCTTCATTTGAAGAATTAGCAAAACAAGAATCACAAGATCTACTATCAAAAGAAAAAGGCGGAGACCTTGGATACTTCAATTCAGGCAGAATGACGCCTGAATTTGAAACAGCTGCTTATAAACTAAAAGTCGGACAAATTAGCAATCCGGTTACATCACCAAACGGTTATCATATTATTAAATTAACTGATAAAAAAGAGTTAAAGCCCTATGATGAAGTGAAAGACTCTATTCGCAAAAACTTAGAAGAAGAACGTATTGCTGACCCTACATTCGGTCAAAAATTGATACAAAAGGAATTAAAAAAGGCAAATATTAAAATAAATGATAGTGACTTGGAAGATACGTTTACTCTTGTGCATGAGCAAGGGAATTAAAAAAGCACGATCTTATTGGAAAAATAAGATCGTGTTTTTTAATCTTCCATTAATAGTTCACATTGTATATTCCCTTTAATATTAAAAAATGTTTCAAAAATCTTTTTCTTTTCAGGATTTCCATTCGTTATAAATGGAACCTCTTTATCTAGCGTCATCTGAAGATATTCCACCTCATCCTGATCATTCATATCAGTTCTATCAACAGATAATATTTAAATACAAATCACTTCTTAATTGAATAGATATATCTGAACTTATTATCGTTTGATTTATATCATTTTCTAATACTACTGGTGTTACACTTAGTATATTTATATCTTTTTCTTTCTCTAAAGTATCTATTGCATAGGGATGAACCTGTACTGGAATTATATAATGTGGTATTCCTAACATTATCCTATCTCCCCTTCTCTAACACATTATGTGCACTTCACAATTAACCACGGATACCATAAGATTTCTTCTGCTTCAATTTCTCTATTATCAATTAAATGGATAATTTGTTTTGCATCTTCATAATTATCAACGAGTGATAAGTCATTTAAGTTCTTGCCAAACACTTTAAAGTCAGCTTGTAAATTATTGAAAATAAATGAGTAAAATCCATTAGACTCATAGCCGCATATATCAAATCCTAATACCCCATCATTTTTCACATCAGTAGGTAACGCACTTTTGAGAAAACCATATATGGAAACTTTAAAATCATTTTCTTCCCGCTCATTCATTAAAAAGTCCGTCCAATACTCTTCTGAAAGATTTAAGCCGATAACTTCTAAGCTTTCTATCCCCTTTAAATAATTTTTCTTAAAGAATCTCGCATCCTCTAAATTTTTAAAAACATTCGGCCACACAAACTTTTCTTCTTCCGTTAGTGTATCTAAAAAAGTTTGAGCACTTTCATGCTCTTCTTTACTAATCGCTAACTTTCCATTTATCATCTGAGCAATAGGATCATTTTTATTTGAATTACACCAAGAAAAAAACCAATAATCTGGAAATGTAGGGCGAACCCGATTACATATCGTTAAAATTATTTGTGATAGCCCTTCGATATTACATTCTTTATAGATAAGTTCCCTATCATAGGAAATTATGAGGTATCCAGCACTATAATACTTCATTTACATACCTCTTTTCTTTTCAATTAAAATTAAATTCACACTCTCTTCCATATAGATATAACTATCTATCCTTTCTATATTTTTTAAAATATCCCTCTTCCAATGATTCTCTTGCGGTAAACAAAAAAAAGAACTATCACTTCCCTAATAAACCTAGAGAAAAGATAGTTCTTTGTAGTCTCACTTTACTTCTTAAAGTACGTCCAGCCTTCTTCTTGATAAATCTTTTCTTCTTTCATCAACTTACCAAGCGCACGCTTAAATGCAGCTTTACTCATGCTGAAACGTTCTTTAATGTCTTCTGGATTGCTCTTATCCCAAAATGGCATTGCTCCGCCTCGTTCTTCCATATATGCATAAATTACAGCAGCATCATCTTCCATTCCTTCTTCTTTACGAGGAAGAAGTGAAATATTAATTGTACCATCATCTTTTACGTCAATAATACGGCCCGTTACACGTTCACCAATGCGTACTTGTTCTTTTCTTTCCGTATGGTGTAAGAAAGCACGGAAATGCTCATCAGTTAGTATGAATGAACCAACTTGAAGTGAACGATACACACGTCCATTTACGTTTTTATTACGCATAGATGGCGTCGCATCTACGATAATTTCTTGCATATCACTGTCTCTTGCCGGAAGAGCGATAAGGCGATCACGATTCGTTAATTTTAACGTACAATATAATTCGTCTCCAACCTCTGGCCATACTGGCATATAAATCGGGAACTCATCAGCTGGGATTAGTATATCTTTTGATACACCAATATTAACAAACACACCTAAACTAGGAATAACTTCTACAACCTTTACCCAATTCCAATCAAAAGTTGTAATAAGTGGCTCCTTCATTGTTGCTGAAACACGATTTTGATGATCAAGGTATAAGAATACATCAATCGTATCGCCTTCTTCAATTTCTCCAACTAATTCGTTTTTATGTAGGAAAATTTCTTCTTCTTCATTCCCAACCATATATCCGATTTCCGTTTCACGTAAAACAGTTACCTGCTCAATCGCTCCTAATTGTAAATACATATTTTTTAATTCCCTTCTCTATATAAAGTGAAACTTTAATCAGTGGGGGTTTTGTTCCTTCCCACTGATTATCAACCCTCACCAATCGGGCGTTTACGGCAGTGGATCTCCCACTTAACTTCTTTGCTCTAACTGAATGCCCGTTAATGCGGGATAACATTATCTTTTTTATCATTCCAAACAAAAGTTAATTATAACACGATTTCCCCTTTATTTGTCCAACAGCCCAAAATTCACTATAATAAAATGAGGTTACATGATTATAAGTATGAAAACACTTAAGTCTAAGCTCGTTTTCAGCTATACTTTAGTATGTACAGTACATAAAAAGATTAGAAATTTATTTGGAGGTGCTAACTATGGCAAAAGAGAGTTCTTTTGACATCGTTTCGAAAGTAGAATTACCTGAAGTAACAAACGCAATTAACATCGCATTAAAGGAAATCCAAAACCGATATGACTTTAAAGGAAGTAAAAGTGATATTAAATTAGAAAAAGAAGTACTAGTTCTAACTTCTGACGACGAGTTCAAATTAGACCAAGTAAAAGACGTTCTAATTGCTAAACTTGTAAAACGTAACGTTCCAATTAAAAACTTGGATTACGGAAAAGTTGAAGCTGCAACTGGTAACACTGTTCGCCAACGCGCAACACTTCAACAAGGTATCGATAAAGATAACGCGAAAAAAATTAACAACATCATTAAAGAAATGAAATTAAAAGTAAAAACACAAGTACAAGATGACCAAGTACGTGTTACAGCGAAAAGCCGTGATGACTTACAAGCAGTTATCGCAGCAGTTCGCAGTGCTGATTTACCGATTGACGTACAATTCATTAACTACCGCTAAAAAGAAAAACATCCTCTACACAGAGGATGTTTTTCTTTTTAGCGAGTAGGGAAACTCACAATCGGATAGTTTGCATAAAGTGAAACTTCAATCAGTGGAGTTTTCCTCATCCCCACTGATTATTAGCACTCACCAATCGGACTTTTATGGGCAGCCCGACCCCCACCTAACTTCTTTGCTTTCGCTGAATTTTGAGGTGGGGTCTTACTGCCCATTAAAGCGGGATAAATCAAGAAAGCCCTTTTGAAAATCGGTGCAAGATCACCCTCCCCGCTCAAATGTAACAAATTATGAGTATAAGAATATTTTCCACCCTTTCATGTAATGTAAAATTAGTAAGGAATTTATTTTATGAAAAATATTCATTAAAAAAGAGTTAGAAGTGGTTATTTGAAGAAATTAATACTATGGTTTTTATTAACTACATTCTGTCTACATATTGCAGGATGTTCTAATAATATGACTACACTCAAGGATAAATCTAAAACTTCAACACCAGCGAAGTGTAAACACATCAACAAAGCTTGGTATAAGAAACATACGTAATACAATAATCGAATCATCTTAATTTTAATACTATATAGACGGAAATATAAATTATTAACAAGGATACAAACTTCAAAAACGATTTTAGAATTAAGTTTATAGAAAATAATAAGATGTTTATAAGCGTAAAACCTACGGGAATTTCCCCTGTAGGTTTTGTTCTATGTATAAGTAATTCCCAAGAACTTATAGATGTTTTTTTAAATATTTTTCTTTAATCCTTTTTATATAATGCTCTTTTTCTGTTAGTTCAAATATAAATAATGCTTTTTTCATGTTACTAACAATATCTTCTTCATTATGTTCTTTAAGCCTTAATAAATTCCAACCCTTTAAATAGTATAGTTCACCTAATAGGTATAACGTGTTTAAATTAATAGCTAATTTGATGCCCTTATCAAGGTATTTCATTGCCTCTTCATGTTGGCATGCCTGACCTAAACAGTTCGCTAAATTAAAAATGATTTTTAATTTAATTTCTCTATCTCTAGGAAAATCTAACTTATTAAAGTTAGTTAAACATTTTCTTAATATATCAATACTTTTTTCATATTCTTTGTTTTCCGCATAAAATATAGACATTGTCTGCATAATATCTATTTCTCTTTCTGATAAAAAATCAGCATTGGTTAACGTTAATTTTAATGCATTATTTAAAAGATCTAACGCCGTTTTTGTTGATCTATTCACCATAAATATAGCAATTGCTTCATGCCATAGTAGAAATTGTTTATCTTCTTTCGTCTGGAAAGCATTTTCATCTTTTTCTTTTTTTACTATCTCATAAAGTTCTGTATATTGTTTTTGCTTTATGCAATCTCTTATTACACATTTTACGTTTTCTACATATTTCAATCTTTTATTTTGAGTTAGTGCAAATATATTATTCGGATCAATACCAAGTCTTTCAGATAGTTGATATAACAATATACTTGATGGAAAAATCATACCTTTTTCTATTTTGCTAATTTGACTTTGCGAACATATTCCATGACACAATTCAGATTGTGATATATTCTTTTTCACTCTAAGTTCTTTAATGGTAATACCCAAATCGTAAAATTCCATTTTTCCTCCTCAAATGTGTAACCCTTAATAAGTATAAGACTATTTTTCATCCTTTAATGTAATGTAAAATTCGTATAGTTGCAATTATTGTTTGTTCTAACAGACTTTTCATTTCTTTGCTCAGCTGCATTTTGAGGTGAGAGTCTTACTTCATAGAAAAACAGACTAGGGAGAAAATTTTCTCCTTAGCCTGTCCCACCGAGATTTCGCATTTATTAAGAGCAACACCATATCGCTTTATCAAATGATTTTTCAGGAATGTATACTTTATCATTTTCGATTTTGTATTTTATATCGTTTCTCTTCAGCACTGCCGTATCAACAGAATGAACACTATCGCCCCACCGAACAAATTCCCCATCATCACGGTTGTCCCAAAAATAAAAACTTACGAATACGATAAAAACACATACGCATAGAGCGAACCACTTCTTTTTCCGCAAATATCTCACCACCTTAAACTAAAGAAGAACTACTAAAAAACGCTACTCATTTCCGTCTCTTTTTAACCGCAAGTAAAAACGCAATAAACAATACGTTCACACCAACGATTAAAGAGATAAATAGCCAATTCACACCTGTTTCCCCGTTAACTTTATACACATTTGACTCTTCACGCTTTAAAACAAGATAAAAATTCCCATTCTCTTCTCTTATAATTTCATCTTCTAACAATCCTCGTAACTCTTGTTTTTCGCCAATTGTACTTACAGGTAAAGCAACTTTTTGTGTTTCTTTCGTATTATTAATTGCTACTACTGTCACTTCATCTTTATACTTTCGCTTTAGTACACTCATTCCATCTTTATCATACAAAAGTTCAAACGTACCGCGTCGTAGAGATGGTCTCGTTTGTCTAAGTTCACCGAGTTTCGTTATGTGCTGCATAAACTTTTCATCTGATTTGAAGTCCATTAATCGTCTATTATCTGGCGTATCTCCTCCATCTAATGCAATTTCAGTTCCGTAATAAAAATTCGGAATGCCCGGTGTTGTTAATAAATATGTAAGAGCTAGTTTCAAACGAGATGGCGGATAATTCATCTTCTCTTTTGCAATACGAGCAAATCTTTTCGTATCTTGATCATCTAAAAATGTAGCGGATTCTCCTTCTTTTTTACTCACATCAAATAAAGGTTTCACCGATACATCCGCTTCAGAAAACGCTTCTATTATTTTTTCGTTGTATTCACTATCTTCTTTTGTCATAATACGAAAATCTTTCTTTATCACTTGCATATCTTTTTGCACGTCATCCCAGAAAGAACGCGACTTTTTGTCACTATGTACTACATAACTTGCATCTAAATCGACTTCTTTGATCCACCATTTCATCGCGTCGATGACTTGTTGATCGTTCTCACCAAGCGGAAATTGAAGTACAACTTTCATTCCTTTTGCGTGAGCTGCTTGTACAAGTTCTTTCACATCATTTTCTGTTCCGAAATGTTCATTTACCTTTTTAAAATTGTGCACGTCTAATCCATCGTACTTTCCACTTTCAAAAAGAGGAGAAAGCATAACAGTGGTAAATCCCATTTCTTTTATGTAATCCAGTCTTTTTATAATCCCTCTTATATCTCCGCCTTGATACCCTTCTAAATTACCAACTTCTAACTGTTTGTCATTTTTCGGTTCTCCATTATTAAAGCGATCAATCATAATAGAATATATAACTTCGTCTCGCCACTCTCTTTTTTCATCTGCAAACGTATGTATTGGTACAAATAAAACGACAGCTAAACAAAAATAAATGAACAGTTTCCTAGTATGTATTTTCCCCACACGCATCCCCCATGTTTTTTAATTGTAAGAATATTATACCAATTATCCGGACGAATCGCATACGTTGATTTCATTCTCCTCAAAATACTTCATGTCAGATTTCCTTACATAAAGTATAAAGTTTTCTGAATTTTTAGTTGATTTTTCTTTTTATTTCGAATATGATATGAAACATAACATATTGATGTTATTTTTTATAACATTATAGGAGGAGAGAGAATGAATACAGGCGATACAGTTTTTATGTTTGTAACGACAGTAATGGTCATGTTAATGACACCAGGATTGGCACTTTTTTATGGGGGCATGGTTCGCAGTAAAAACGTACTCAGTACGACAATGCATAGTTATAGTGCAATGGCTATCGTTTCGATTCAGTGGATTGTGATCGGCTATTCTTTATCATTTGGACCAGATTGGCACGGACTTATCGGCACACTCGATTGGTTCGGTTTAAACGGAGTTACCTACGCACCAAATCCAGACTACTCATCTACTATTCCTCACAACTTATTTATGATGTTCCAACTCATGTTCGCCATTTTAACTCCCGCCTTAATTTCAGGTGCATTCGCCGAAAGAATGCGATTTTCTGCTTTCCTTATTTTCATACTTCTATGGACAACAATCGTTTACAATCCTGTCGCTCATTGGGTATGGGGCGTTGGCGGGTGGCTAAGAGAACTTGGCGCATTAGACTTCGCTGGTGGTAACGTCGTTCATATTACATCTGGCGTGGCCGGCCTTGTATTAGCTATTTTTCTTGGAAAACGAAAAAACATAAACGGTACTTCTCCTCACCATTTACCATTCACAATGTTAGGCGCCGGTCTACTATGGTTCGGCTGGTTTGGTTTTAACGTTGGTAGCGCATTATCTTTAAATGATGTAGCTTTAACTGCATTTATTAATACAAATATAGCCGCTGCTGCCTCCGCATTAACTTGGATGCTTTCAGAATGGCTCTTCCAATCAAAACCGACTGCGATGGGAGCTGCTTGCGGAGTTGTTTCCGGTTTAGTCGCTATTACACCAGCTTGCGGGTTCGTTACACCTTTCTCCGCTCTTCTTATCGGAGCGATCGGCGGCGTATTATGCTTCGGAGCAGTCTTTTTCTTAAAAACAAAATTCGGATACGACGACACACTCGACGCATTCGGATGCCATGGCATCGGTGGAACTTGGGGCGGCATTGCGACAGGGCTATTTGCAACTACTGCTGTAAACAGTGATGGTGCGAACGGGTTATTTTACGGAAACGCCGCTCTACTGTTCAAACAACTTGTAGCAATCGGCGCAACATATGCATTCACGATCATAATGACGTACGCCATTATTAAAGCGATTAACTTCTTCCTCCCTGTTCGGGTTGATGAGCAAGAAGAACATATGGGACTTGATATTTCGATGCACGGGGAGAAAGCTTATGAGTATACGGAGCGAGTGAACTAAAAAAGAGATGCAATCTATTCTTAGTAGATTGCATCTCTTTTTATTGTAGTTGTTGGCGTTGTATACCTCATATGGTATTTAGACGGATATATCAGCGATTATTCGGATATATCGACGATTTTTTAAATATATCGATTTACCAACAAATTCCGACATAACGAAACTGAAGAATACCCCGGCGTAATTTTATGCAAAAAAGACGACCGTTTAACAGTCGTCTTTTCCTATTTATTTCGGAGCATTCCCTACATATTGCGTAATATCAACATTTAAAGCTTGCGCTAAACGCATTCCGTAATCGTGATCTGCACGGAAGAAGTTACAAATAGCTAATAATTTCGTGCGTTCATTTACGTCTTTTAAGTCATTTGTTAAATTCGCAATTAAGTTGTCTTGCTCTTCTTTAGAGAATGAACGATAACGCTCACCTGCTTGTTTGAAGTCATTTGGTTTTTCAATTTTTTCACGAGATACATAGCCTTCAACTTTCATAGTTGAATCGCGGTAAGTTGGGTCTTCAACTGGATTTTCAGCATGACGGCTCGGTTCGTAGTTGATTGTAGATGGGTTTTGATTGATTTGCATCGCACCATCACGTTGTTGGTTATGAACAGCTGCGTATGGGCAGTTTACAGGAATTTGTAAGTAGTTTGCACCAAGACGATAACGCTGTGTATCTGGGTAAGAGAATAAACGACCTTGTAATAATTTATCTTCAGATGGTTCAATACCATTTACAGTTGCACTTGGAGAGAACGCCACTTGCTCTACTTCTGCGAAGAAGTTTTTCGGGTTACGATTTAACGTCATCGTCCCTACTTCAATTAATGGGAAGCGATCTTCTGGCCATACTTTCGTTGGGTCTAGTGGATCAAAGTCTAAAGAATCTGTTTCATCTAGTTGCATCACTTGTACGTGTAAATCCCACTTTGGATGATTTCCTTTTTCGATTGCATCGAACAAGTCACGAGTTGCATGATTGAAATCTTTTCCTTGTACTTCTTGCACCTCTTTTGCACTTAAGTTACGTACACTTTGCTGTGGTTTCCAGTGATATTTAATGTAGACGATTTTACCTTCTGCATTAATCCATTTAAATGAATGGACACCGAAACCTTCCATTTCGCGATAGCTCGCTGGTGTACCATAATCAGAAAACACCCATGTCATCATATGTGTAGATTCCGGACTTAACGTCATGAAATCCCAGTAACGATCTGGCGTTTGAATATTTGTATCAGGTGCTGGTTTTAAAGAATGCACCATATCAGGGAATTTAATTGCATCACGAATGAAGAAGACCGGTAAATGGTTACCTACGATATCGTAATTCCCTTCTTCTGTATAAAATTTAACAGCGAACCCACGTGGGTCACGAGCTGTTTCCGGAGAACCTTGACCATGGATAACCGTTGAGAAACGAACAAATACAGGCGTTTCAGTTCCTTCATTTTGTAAAAATGCTGCTTTCGTATATTGCTTCATGCTGTTTTTCGTTACGAATACACCGTGAGCACCTGCACCACGTGCATGTACAACACGCTCTGGAATACGTTCACGATCAAAGTGAGCCAGTTTTTCTACTAAATGATAGTCTTCTAATAATACCGGTCCACGGCGACCAGCTGTACGAGAATTTTGGTTGTCTCCAACTGGAGCACCTTGGTTTGTTGTTAAGCGATTATTTGGATTCATCTAGGGGGATCCTCCTCTTTCTTTCATAGTAATTATTACTTATTTAAAATTATTATAAACTAATTATTATTCAAAATTAAGTTCTTGTCAACTATTTCCTTCATTTTTTTGGAAACAATTTCAGCTAAGCAATCGATAAATACAGATTGTGAATTTGGCATATTCGGTCTAAAATATGTCACGTTTAATTCATCAGTTACAACTTTACATTCGTAATCGTTGTCATATAAAACTTCTAAATGCTCTGCCACAAAGCCAACTGGGCAATATACAAAAGATTCATATCCATGCTTTTCAAATAAATCTCTCGTTAAATCTTGTACATCCGGTCCAATCCATGGATCCTTTGTATTTCCAGCACTTTGCCAACCAATTGTATAGTTCTGAATATTTGCAGCTGCTGCGGTTAAATCCGCTGTATGTTGCACTTGCTCCACATAAGGGTCCCCTGCTGCAATAATTTTTTCTGGTAAACTATGTGCTGAAAAAATTAAGACTGCTTTCTCTTTATCTTCAATCTTTGTACATGTTTCTTTTATTTGATCTGCCCAATAGGAAATAAATTTCGGTTCCTCGTACCATTGTTCAATCGGTTCAATAACAGGGCCACCGATTTCTTTTGAAAGACGAGTCGCACGGTCATTATACGCTTTAATACTAAATGTAGAATAATGCGGCGCTAATACGATACTAATCGCCTGCTCAATTCCATCGTGCTTCATCTCTTCTACTGCATCTTCTATAAATGGAGCAATATGTTTTAAGCCTAAGTAACAAGTAAATTCATACTCTGTAAACATATTATTCATTGAATCTGTTAATTTATGCGCTTGCTCTTTCGTAATTTTTGCAAGTGGTGAAATTCCACCAATCGCTTTATAGCGCCCGATTAAGTCTTGGAGTGATTCTTCGGAAGGTTTACGACCGTGGCGAATATGTGTGTAGTACGCTTTTACATCATCTAATGATTCTGGCGTTCCATACGCCATTACGAGTAAACCTATTTTTTTCTTTGCCATCTATATAACACCTCAATTTTATAAATGAGAATCTTTTTCAAGAACATTTGTTTCCAATTATAACAACTAATAATAAATACGTAAAGATAATTATTCTAAATAAGTATTTTTTCTAATATGATTTTAAATTTTATTTGACAATTTTTTTAATAAAAAGCGACTTACATAAAAGTAAGTCGCTTTTCTTCTATTCTTTAATATTTACCCCGTATTCTTTAAACCAAACATGAATTTGCGCTAAATGGGCTAAAAGTTGAGGCCCAGTCATTAATTGACCGAACCATGGTGATTGAAATGCACTACCGCCTGAATCAATTAATCCACTCAGCTGCTGTTTATCAAATAGTTCATGTAAAATTGAGCCTTTATCCGTTAATAAATCCTGTAGCCATACTGTGACTGCTTTCGTATAGTGCGGATTATGCGTTTTCGGATACGGGCTCTTCTTTCTATATAAGATGTCATTTGGAAGTAATCCTTCTAACGCTTTACGCAATAGACCTTTTTCGCGGTTTTTATACATTTTCATTTCCCAAGGAATATTCCACGCATATTCGACAAGTCGATGATCCGCAAACGGAACGCGCACTTCTAAGCTTGCCCCCATGCTCATACGGTCTTTTCTGTCTAATAATGTTGTCATAAACCATACCATGTTCAAGTAAAATAACTGTCGTCTCTTTGCTTCAATTGGGCTTTCTCCCTCTAAAATAGGAACTTCTTGAATGGATTCTTCATAACGCTGCTGTACATATTGTTGTAAGTTTAATTTATTTCTCCATTCTTTCTTTAGCAATTGTTCACGTGCTTCTGTAGAGCGCATCCACGGAAACGCACTCGATTGCAAATCATCTTCTCTATAAAACCAAGGATAACCACCAAATATTTCATCTGCACATTCCCCAGATAAACCTACGACAAAATCTTGTTTAATTTCACGACAAAACCATAATAATGACGAATCAATATCTGCCATACCAGGCAAATCACGAACGAGTACGGCTTCTGTTAAATACTGCGCCAATTGTTCATTTGAAATGACGCAGCGATGATGAATCGTTTCAAACGTATCCGTCATCAAATTAATAAATGGTGCATCTGAATTTGGCTGGAACGCATTCGCTTTAAAGTATTTGTCATTATCTTCATAATCAACAGAGTATGTGTGTAATTGTCCTTTTCCTGACCTTGCATATTCTTTCGCAGCAATTGCTGTTATAGCGCTCGAATCTACACCGCCTGATAGAAAAGTACATAGTGGTACATCAGAAACGAGCTGCCTTGTAATCGCATCTTGTAATAAAAAGCGTGTTTTCTCCACTGTTTCTTCAAAGGAGTCTTCGTGCTTTTTGCTTTCCACATTCCAATATCTCCATATACATAAACCGTTCTTTGAAAATGTCATCGCATGCCCTGGACGTAATTCTTTTATACCAGCATAAATACCATGACCAGGCGTTCTAGATGGACCAAGGCCGAATATTTCAGATAAACCTTCTAACGTTACTTCCGCCTTCACATCTGGATGCGCCAGTATCGCTTTTAACTCTGAACCAAATAGTAATCGCCCGCTGTCATATTTATAAAATAGCGGTTTTACACCTAAACGATCTCTTGCAATAAATACTTGTTCTTTCTGTTCATCCCATACAGCAAACGCATATATACCGTTTAAATGATCGATACATTCTTCTTTCCATTCAATATACGACGCTAATAGCACCTCCGTATCAGAATGACCTTTGAACGTATATCCTCTTCTTAATAGTTCCTTTCGAATATCTTCCGTGTTATACAGTTCGCCGTTATAGCAAATTGCATAATTTGTTTCGTCCTTTAAACAAGTCATCGGCTGTTTGCCACCTTCAGGATCAACAACGATTAACCGTTTATGCCCAAATGCGACATTGCCTTTAATCCAAACTTTATTATCATCTGGGCCGCGCTTTGCTAACGTCTCAGCCATCTTCGTAACGACGTCCCGTTCTCCTTCTAATGAGCGTTTATAATCCACCCATCCTGTAATCCCGCACATACGAATCATCCTTCCATCTTATTTCTTTTCTTGAACGTGCAGTAATCCCCACCCTTAGAGGTGCGGATTAAAAAATGCAAAACTTGACGATAACCTACTATCCACATACGGAATAGCATTTTCACTCAGTAAAACGTGTTTTATTGTATGCCCACCTATGTCTAGATGTGTCTAGTTATAAAGAATGCGCGAACTGTCTATAACAGAAATAACTACTTTTCATAAAGGAGAAATCGTGTATGATACAACGTAACCATATTTTATATAACCAGCCTCGTGCTCATACGGTCGGTAATGTAGAATATATAAACAATGAATGGGTATTCTTTGATGATGAAAATGATGAAGCATTTTTATTAGAAGATGTTGCCGAAGATGGCTTTGAGATTTTATATAACAACAACTGGCTACCAGCTCGTTTCTATGAACAAGATGTATTACAAATCGCCAACGAGCAGCACCATTTGCAAAACGGGGAAATGATACGAATTCGAAAAAAATTACTACTTAGCTATACGGAATGGCTTGAGGAATTGCCTGACTCTGTCTTTACATTATTAACGGAATCATTGCAATCCCTTCATTACTCTTTATATGATTGCATGTATTGTCATAATTATTTATCTTTCTTACCGAAAGAGGAAGCATGCGAAGGAGTAAATATTCTTTTGTTTGATAACGAAGAGATGATTTGCACATTGCAGCACCATTTCGTTCGTCACGCTGCGTCCAATAAAAATATGTTTCGTTTTACGAAAGTAAACGGAGAAGAGTTGCATATCGATGCGACATAAAATAAAAAACCACCTTATCTCCCAAATATTTGAGAATATAAGGTGGTTTTATTTTTTATTAGAATACTTGCCAGCCAATCGGTAATTTCAGCCCAAGGTAAAATACTGCTACTAGTGCAACAATAAATAGCCCCCAAACTGCCCCTGTTGCTTTGTTCTTGCTCATTTTTACAAGAACCATTTCCATTCCACCGATAACTAAAATACCAGCTACCATTTTTAAACCATACCACATGTGTACGTTACTTGTTGCAGTCTTCATAATACCCATGTACAACATGAAACCTGTCACAATAATGATAATGTACATAAGACGAAGCCCCATATGTACACCTTTACCTTTTCTCCCTGCTGAATAAAGTGAATACGCAACGAAGAATAAAATTAAACCTAACGCCCATGCTGTAATATGCATATGTACCATCGTATCCCTTACCTCCTCTTTTCACACTTTTTCACTCTATATGATAACATGTTCATTTATTTTCAGGAAATGTTTCGCTTTTTTACATTTAAATGCTATAATATTTAGAGTATTTACAAACTTCTTGTAATAACAAAAGGGGGAACAATCATGATTCAAACTAAGGATATTATCGAACTTACAGACACATACGGAGCAAATAACTATCACCCACTTCCAATCGTTATTTCTAAAGCAGAAGGCGTTTGGGTAGAAGATCCTGAAGGAAACCGCTATATGGACTTATTAAGTGCATATTCTGCAGTAAACCAAGGTCATCGCCACCCAAAAATCATTAACGCTTTAATTGACCAAGCTAATCGTGTTACGTTAACTTCTCGTGCTTTCCATAGTGATCAATTAGGTCCTTGGTACGAAAAAGTTGCGAAACTAACTAATAAAGAAATGGTACTTCCAATGAACACAGGTGCAGAAGCTGTTGAAACTGCAATTAAAACAGCTCGCCGCTGGGCTTATGATGTAAAGAAAGTAGAAGCAAACCGTGCTGAAATTATCGTTTGTGAAGATAACTTCCACGGACGTACGATGGGTGCTGTTTCTATGTCTTCAAACGAAGAGTACAAGCGTGGATTCGGTCCAATGCTTCCTGGCATTATCGTAATTCCTTACGGTGATTTAGAAGCGTTAAAAGCTGCAATTACACCAAATACAGCTGCATTCATTTTAGAGCCAATCCAAGGTGAAGCAGGAATTAACATTCCACCAGCTGGTTACTTAAAAGAAGCTCTTGAAGTATGTAAAAAAGAAAACGTTTTATTTGTAGCAGATGAAATCCAAACAGGTTTAGGCCGTACTGGTAAAGTATTTGCTTGTGACTGGGACAATGTAACTCCTGACATGTACATACTTGGTAAAGCACTTGGCGGCGGCGTATTCCCAATCTCTTGCGTAGCAGCAAACCGCGACATTTTAGGCGTATTCGAGCCAGGTTCTCACGGTTCTACATTCGGTGGTAATCCACTTGCATGTGCTGTTTCTATCGCAGCTCTTGAAGTGTTAGAAGAAGAAAAATTAACAGAGCGTTCTCTTCAATTAGGTGAAAAATTAGTTGGGCAATTAAAAGAAATTGATAACCCAATGATTACTGACGTTCGCGGTAAAGGTTTATTCATCGGTATCGAATTAAACGAGCCAGCTCGTCCTTACTGTGAACAACTAAAAGCGGCTGGTCTGTTATGTAAAGAAACACACGAAAATGTAATTCGTATCGCACCACCTCTAGTAATCTCTGAAGAAGATTTAGAGTGGGCGTTCCAAAAAATTAAAGCTGTATTATCTTAATAATAGAGAGGTTGTCCTACATGTTGGGACAACCTCTTTCTTTTTATATTGATTTATACTAAAATAAAATTATAATTTTCTGTATTTTTAAACAACAAAGGAGGTGCAATATGTTATTAAGATACGGTAAACATATTAACTATTTAGCTACATCTTTTCTTTTAGTTACATTCTTTGGCTTCCTACTTTCCGTAACATTGCTTAGTCACTACTCAACTCCCACTACATTCACACTACTGAAAGCATCATTTTGGACTACTGTTATTCTTACTATCATTGGCTTTGGACGAGAAAAAAGCGCACTTACGGTTATACTATTTGGCATTTGTACACTTGCAGTCATTGGTCTTTACACTTTTTCCGTTATCGATTACCTCTATCACCCAAGGCCATAAAAAAGAGCTATCTTTTAATAAGATAGCTCTTTTCTTTTCTTCACTTCACTACATTTCGCAATGTACCAATTCCTTCTACTGTAATGACCACTTCATCACCCGCATGTAAAAACTTCGGTGGTGTGAAACCTTTTCCGACACCAGCTGGCGTTCCTGTTGCGATTATATCTCCTGGCTCTAATGTCATACCTTTACTTATCGTTGAAATAATTTCTTCTATTGAAAAAATCATTTTATTTGTATTTGAAGTTTGCCTTACTTCCCCGTTTACTACTGTTTCAATGTGTAACGCATTTGGCGTACTCACCATTGATTTATGAATTAAATATGGTCCCATTGGACAAAATGTATCGAAACTTTTTCCAAGGAAAAATTGTTTATGCTTCCTTTGAATATCCCGAGCAGTGATATCATTTATAATGGTATAACCAAAAACATGCTCAAGCGCTTTTTCTTTTTTTATTTGTTTCCCTCGCTTACCGATGATGATAGCTAATTCTCCTTCATAGTCTAATTCATTCGTTGCGTGGGGATGACTATTAATTTTTTCATCCATTCCAATAACTGTCGTTGGCGCTTTCGTAAAGATCATTATATTTTCTGGAATTGACTCTACTCCGCCCATTTCTATCGCATGCTCACGATAGTTTTTTCCAACGCAAAGAATATTCTTCCTTGGCCTTGGAATCGGTGCTAATATTTTTACCTCAGTTAACGGATAATACGCCGTCCCTTCATTTTCCTTCGCCCAATGTACAATATCACATATTTTTTCAAAGCATTCGGTTCCTCTTTCAATACACTCTAACATTGTGATTGGAATCGTAACCTTTTCCCCTTTTTGTCTTTGCGCTTCTCTTATATGCAATACCTTTTCTTCCTCTTCATCCACAACACCTACAAATACCTTTTCATCTTTTTTCGCCGTTACCAAACGCAATATTTCCACTCTCCATCCTAAAACTCATACCCTTTAATTGTATTCGCATCCGTAAGAAAAAAACCTTCTCATGCACGCTAATTTTTACAATATTCTTCTCATATCTTATTCGTTACTCCTTTACATTTGACATAAAATGTAGAAATTTTACTTTTTTTAGCGAAGTTGTTTCTTTTTTATGGGATTTTTGTATAATATGTACTACATATATACTAAAAATTTCATTTAGAGATGGAGCCGATTTCAATGTTTGAGCAAGCGATTGAAAAAAAACGTGAAAAAATGATTTATTTTGCTGAACGCTACGGAATGACTTCTCAAAAAACAGTGGATTGTAGCCAAGAACTGGACAGGCTCTTAAATGCAATTTGGCATGTACATACGGATTTTCACCCTAATCAAACACTCGATACACACACGCAATAACGTGTGTGTTTCTTTTATTTCAAAAAAATACACATTTTATTGAAAACGCCCATACAATAGTAGAAAAGAAAATTTTAAAAACGAAAGGTGTTTTGTATGCCAGCTATGGTCGGACATATTCGTATCGTCAATATTGGATCAAGTGGTATTTTTCATATTGGAGATGTATTTGCGATTAGGCCTATTAGTTATTCACGTGCTTTCGCCGGAGCCGGCTCTTTTAATGTTGGAGATAACGTTTCTGTCTACAATTATCAAAACGCTACGACTGTTAATGATTCAGATGTCGTTGATCAAGCGATAATTGGTTCAACTTAAAGGGGGCGATTGTATTGAATTTTTACGTAAACCAAAGCATCATTATTAACAGCATTAAAATTGATAGCATTACAACCTCTTCTGTATTCCAAATCGGTACTGCTGGAAGTATTAAAGCTCTATCTAAATTCTCAAATAGTGGTGGATTTACAGAACCCCTTCGCCCATTACAGGCGAAAGGACAAATTATTTCTATCAAACCATCAACTAGTTCTTCTTAAGACATCCTTGTCATAAATATATAGCAGGAATATATTTACCCTCCCTATTGAAAAGGAGGTTTCACAAATGAATCAAGATATATACACTTACTTACACCAACTTCACCAAGCTCTTCAAACACAACAAGCAGCCATCCTGAACCTAGAAGATCAAGTGCGCCTATTACAAGAAGAGCTTAACGAATTAAAAAATCGCCCCTCCTCTTCTGTAGGAAAAGTGGAATACAAATTCGATCAATTAAAAGTAGAAAATTTAAATGGCACTTTAAATATTGGTTTAAATCCGTTTTCAGCAAAAGGACAGCAAATTGAGGATTTTCAAGTTGATACAGAAACATTGAAGGTCAATCCTGAAACTGAAACAAATCCAGACTTTTACCAAGGCATCCTTCAAGAAATGCATCGTTACTTAGATGAAGAAGCATATAATCGAATTCTCCATTTTGAACAAGAAGAGAGAACGCCGCTCGATGAAATGTATCGACAAATGATGGTTGATGACATAAAAAAACAGATGGAACATAGACTTCCATATTATTTGTCACAAGTTCAATCGTATGAGGGTATTTCCACAGATCCCGATTATTTACGAGACGTTATTATTCAAGCAATGAAACAAGATATTGATAAAGCCTTTCTTTCCTTTATTCAACACATACCGGGCAATTTCCGAAAGGAGTAAGTAATATATGAATTTAAATGTTGTGAACCGTGAGTTAAAAGTAGGGCAGATTAAAATGAACGGGGTTTCTTCTTCCGCATTATTTTTAATTGGAGATGCTAACCTTCTCATCCTTTCTTCTATTCTTGATACACCATTCGAATCCGTTACAGAGGGGCCATTTGTACCATTAGTAACAGATGTCCCTCCGACTCCAGGTTGAGGAGAGGAAAAATTATGCTTCGTCATACTTCAATTGTACAAAATGTTTCTATCATTTCTATGGGGGTTACAGCCGTCTTCCAAGTCGGGGATGCTAATCAAATAGAATTAAAAAATAGAGCGCTTATCGTTCATCGAGAAATCCCTTGTTATATAAAAGGTGAAGGTCGTTTTGATGCGTTTGAAATCTTTACAGATGAGCACATTACAATTCCAAAGCGGACAACAGATGTAAAAATGAATATTGTAAATGAGTGCCCTTTTATTGAAGTAAATGATGTTCACTTGCGAACACTTTTAAATTCCGCATGCTTCCAAATCGGCAATGTTGACTATGTTTTTAATAATTCTCGCACGCTACAAATCCGCCAATTTATTTCAGATGAACCTTCCGCTCAATCATTCATATAGTAATTAAAAAGCTTAGAAAAGTAGGTGGATGGTATGCCCTCTGTTGTTGGAAATCTCGTCGTTCAAAACAGTAATGGTTCTTTTAATTTAGGGGATTTTTATAATGTGTCTCCGAAAGAAAATACGAAAGCTTATAATGGATCCGGAGCTTCCAATGTTGGATTTGTCGTGAATACTTTTAGCGGTGTTAGTGCAACAAATACGTTTGATTCTGATGTAGCTGATCAAGATCAGATCGGAACAGCATAAAAAAAGTAGGAGATATTCTCCTACTTTTTTCTTTTATCTCATTCAAGTTTATCAAAAAACCCGCTGTTTACTGCTTCATTTTATTTAAATGATAATCCGCTCTCCTCCAAAGCCTTTCTAAGCTTCGGCATAGACGCAGGTCCCATACCGTGCAGTTTTAAAATTTCTTTTTCACTATACTTTGAGAGTTCTTCTATAGTGTGAATTCTATGATGTTGCAACGCATTTCGTGCTGGTGATGAAAGAAGTGAAAGAAACCCTGTTGTTGGTTTCTTTTCTTTCTCACAAGCTGGGCAAGTTGGACAATCGCTACTTTTGTAGTATTCATGTCCTTTTTCACAAGTTCTTAACGTTTTTTCCGTTGCCATTTCCAAGTCCCTCTATTCTTCAATTTTCACAACATGATTGCCATCAAAGAAATATAAGCATTTCTCTTTCACAGGATGTTGTAAGCTTTTTTCAAGTGCCTTTGCATATAAAGAAAGCTGCACTTTGTATCGATCTTCTAAAATTGGCTTCGCTTGATCGAATCCGCCTGGGAACTTCCCTTCAATCGTATCCGTTTTAAAATCGATTAAAGTGATACCGTCTTCCTCTTCGATCATGCAGTCAATAACCCCTTGGACAAGTATCGATTCCCCGCTCTTACCTTGCCAATCTTGATATGCTTCTTCTGCTGCGAGCATCATCGTAAATGGTACTTCACGCTCAACACTTTTCGCCGCTAATACCCTTTTACCTAGATCACTGTCAAAGAATGAAATCACTTTTTCGATTGCTATTTCTTCGGCTTGTTCGAATGTTAATAGTTCTTTATTAACCATGCCACTAATTTGCTCCCGAATCACTTCTTCTGTAATCGGCTTCTTCAAATCAACATGCTGCATAACAGCATGAACTGCCGTACCTCTTTCAGCGTATGTTAATCCTTTTTTCTCCATAAAACGAGGACGTGTTTTAATTGGCGCACGCATTTTTTTAATAAAGGCGTTATCGCTACCTTCTTCAGATTGATAATTTCTCTTTATTTCTGTAACAGACTGTTTCGCACGATGAGATGTTGCTTCCTCATATCTGTACTTCCACATTAATCTGTCATACACTTCTTCTTTTCGTTCACTTTGCAGGGGAACAGCTTTTTTCTCACGAAGTGCTTCTAGTAATTCTTGTTTCTCTTCTTGAACTGGTTCTGGCGCAAGTAACGTGTTACCGTCAACAACTTCTACTTTCCAGCTCGTGTCGTATCCATAAATTTCACCTGGAATGCTCCCTTGTCCTAATTCAAGAAGCATTTCACTATCACGATGTCTATATAATGAAGGTGCAATCCAGTCTAAATAACAAGACGCTCCGGCACGAATGTGATCTGGTAATAACCATTCACTATGCTCTCTTGCATCAAGCCATTTTTCCATTTCCTTATTTGCATCCTTAACTGTACCAATTAAAATTAACTTCTCTTTCGCACGCGTTAACGCTACGTATAATACGCGCATTTCTTCCGCGATTAATTCCATTTTCATTTTACGCTTAATCGCTAGTTGCGATAATGTCGTATATTTAATTCGTTTACGAGGATCAATGAACTGTGAACCGAAACCGAAATCTTTATGCAGTAAGAAACGTTTCATTAAGTCTTGTGTATTAAAACGACGACCAAGTCCAGCTACGAATACGACTGGGAACTCTAGTCCTTTACTTTTATGAATTGTCATAATGCGAACGACATCTTCTTGTTCACCTAAAGCTCTCGCCGTTCCCATATCATCACCGCGTTCTAAAATACGCTCGATAAAGCGTAAGAAGCGGAATAATCCTCTAAACGATGTTGCTTCATATTGTCTTGCACGGTCATAAAGTACACGTAAGTTTGCTTGCCTTTGCTTGCCGGCTGGTAAACCGCCGACAAAGTCGTAATAACCTGTCTCACCGTACACTTTCCAAATTAAATCAGAAAGTGACTGTTGCCGCGCAAATTCACGCCATCCTTGCAGTAAGTTATAGAACCACTCTAATTTATCATGTAGTTCTTTTTCTTCCTCAAGCGGTGCCCCTTTTAAGAATGAGCTCATCACTTCATAAAACGAACCTTTCTTCCCGTGAGCACGAAGCGTCGCAAGTTCTTCATCATTTAATCCAACGATCGGTGAACGAAGTACTGCTGCAAGGGGAATATCTTGCATCGGATTATCGATAACTCGAAAGACGTTCATCATAATATTTACTTCTGTCGCTTCAAAGTAACCAGTCGCAAGATCAGCGTATACTGGAATTCCTTGCAATTTTAACTCTTCCATAATTTGCGGCGCCCACGGCATCGAGCGCAGTAAAATAACGAAATCACGGTATTGTACAGGGCGCATACTATCCGTTTTACGGTCATACACTTCATAACCTGAATCAACCATCGCTTTAATACGCTGCGCCATAAGGCGAGCTTCAAGCTGCGCTTTTTCTACTTCCGCACCCTCTTCACCGTCTAGCACTTCTTCTTCTGTTTGCTGAATGCATAGTAGTTCAGCCGCTACATCTTCACCTTCTGGATAGCTGGCACCTAACTTCAATTCAGCGTCAGCATCGTAGTCGATTTCTCCGACTTCTTCGCCCATAATTTGTTTGAAGATAAAGTTCGTTCCCGCTAACACTTCATGACGACTACGGAAGTTTTTCGCTAAATCAATCTTCATTCCGCCGCCCGATCCTTCTTGTGTGAAGCGTTTATACTTTCCTAGGAACAGGCCTGGTTCTGCTAGTCGGAAACGATAAATCGACTGCTTCACGTCACCTACCATGAATAAGTTTCCTTCACTCTCAGAATCTTTCGTTACGAATTTAATAATGGATTCTTGTACGAAGTTCGTATCTTGATACTCATCGACTAGTACTTCAGCAAATTTATTGCGATATTGAAGCGCTACTGCTGATGGCTTCATTTCACCGTTTTCACTTTGTTCACTTAAAATTTGTAAACAGAAATGCTCTAAATCTGTGAAATCGACCATTCCTTTATCTCGTTTCATCGCTTGGAAACGCTCTGTAAATATTTTTACAAGCTGTACGAGTTTTTCTAATACAGGATGCATATCTTGAAAATCTCGTAAGAAACTTTCAGGTTTGCGGCTAAATAGCTCTTCTTGTAATTTCTTCACTTCATCTTTCGCTTTATTACGAAGAGAATCTACTTGTTTTACAACATCCTCGTTGTAATCACTTTTCTTAATACGCTTTAACGTTTGCCACGATACATTTTGCATCGCTTCATACACACTTGTCCATGACTCACGAGCTGCTGATGATAACGTTCCGAGTAAAGCTGCGTCAGCTCGCAGAGTTTCAACGCGAGGCGCTGGACCGTCAGGAAGCATTGCGAGTTCAGTCGCTTTACGAATATGCGCCTCCGCTGTTTCAAGCTGGAATTTAACATCTTCTAATAAGTAAGAAGCGTATACTAAATCTTCAATTGTCTTTCCTTCTACGTCGTATGCTTCTACTAATTTATCGAGCCATTTTTCCGGATTCGGATGTGCTCTTGATTCTGTATGAAGCGCTAATATCATACGCTGTAAGTCATCATCACTACGATCACTCGTATAACGATCAACGAGTTCAAAGAATATCGTATTATCTTCAATTCCATACTCTGCTTCTAATATGTCATCTAACACTTCTTCTTTTAATAATTCGTTTTCTGTTTGATTCGCAATGCGGAAACGAGGATCAACATCAAGCATGTAGTAGTATCCTCTAATTACTTGTAAACAAAAGGAGTGAATCGTTGAAATAGAGGCCTTATTTAATAAGCTAAGCTGCTTTCTTACGTGCTGAGAGCCTGGCTCATCAATTAATACTTTTTCTAACGCTTCCCCAATTCTGTTTTTCATCTCTTGCGCCGCTGCATTCGTAAATGTTACAACGAGCAGGCGGTCGACATCGACTGGATTTTCTTCACTTATAATCTTTTTAATAATACGTTCAACTAATACTGCTGTTTTCCCTGATCCAGCTGCTGCTGCGACTAATATATCACGTCCGTTCGCTACAACCGCTTTCCACTGGTCATCCGTCCACTGACTACCTTCTGGTTTTTTAGGCCAATTTTCAATCATTCTCCGCCAACCTCCTCTCTAATTTTCTCCATCGCTTCGCTATCTTTCATATCTTTTAGCGTACGGAACTGGTTATCTTCAAGTGATTCATCGAACTGACAAACAGATTTGAAGTTACAGCACGTACACGCCGCTTTATTCCCCTTTTTATAAGGAGCAATATCGATCACGCCTTCTGTAATGTCTTTTCCGATATTTTCAAATGTATGGTGTACGTATTTTTGCAATACGTTAAACTCTTGTTCACTTGCAATGCTTGAACGTGCACTAAAGCTACCGTCTTTTTTCAGACCAGCAGAAATAATATCAGAGCTTCCTGTTGAGAGTTTATTATCCATTAAACGAACAACGTCTGCGTCTCCTAGTACGAGCCCTTTCATTTTAAAT
This sequence comes from Bacillus sp. CH140a_4T, assembly GCF_008923725.1. Classification (GTDB taxonomy): domain Bacteria; phylum Bacillota; class Bacilli; order Bacillales; family Bacillaceae_G; genus Bacillus_A. The sequence continues at coordinate 353,005 of NZ_WBPF01000016.1, read as the reverse complement.
TTCTTTAAAATTTCTTTCTCAATTTCTGCTTCAGATGCGTCACCCTTCACCTCAACGATTGGGTTATGAATATGGAAGTACAGTACACCAGCCGGTGATGCCGTGCCACCTTTTTTCATCCACGTATGTGCATTTGAAGTAACAACATCTAAATACGTTAACATTTGAAGTGCTAATCCGTAATACACTTCTGTTAAGTCTAACGCTTTTGAGCTTGATTTATAGTCAATAATACGTAGGAACGTACCACTTTCATCTTCTGCCTTATCAACACGGTCAATACGGCCAACTACTTCCATCTTCACACCATTTGGTAATGAGAATTCCATCGGCGGAAGTGATCCTGTACCGCCCATACCGAATGGTACTTCTAAATCAACTGGTACGAAACCACTTGATTTCGCGTGCTCACGAAGAATGATTGACGTACGGAAAATGATTTGTTGTAGTTTTTGTTTTAAATAAAAATGACGGTTTGAACTTAATAAAATTTGTCTTTGTAATAACGGTGCAATCTCTTCTATTACTACAGCAGAAAGATGCTCACACTCTTTTATTGATAAATCCGCCCAAGTACGGTTTTCACGTAATAGCCTGTCTGCAATTCTCTTCAGCGCTGCATGGAATAATTCCCCGATATCTGGCGCATCCAGTTTGAAAATATCACGCTCTCTTAATGATAAACCGTGCTGCGCGAAATGAGCATATGCGCAACGGTTAAATAGTTCCATACGAGAGACGCTTCCTTTTATTGTGTCTCCGTATAAATCTCTACTTACAACTGAACTTAGCTTTTGCGCACGATTTCGGTAGAATAAGCTTGATAATACGCGGCTACTTTTTTGCTTCCATTCATCTGAAGTTACGTAGAAGTTATATACGTCCCACCAAAAGTCTAAATTCCCTTCAAATCCATATCGCTTCCATGTTTGAAGTTGCTGCATAACATATGACAACGTTACTTCTGGCGTTGCTACGTATGAAATTTGTTCCGAACGTGATAAATCATTTACGTCATTCGTAATAAACGAGTCTTTCACATCAGGGAACATTCTTTTTATTTTCTTAATAAAGCTAGAAGCAAGTAACGTCTTTCCTTCTTCATCTGCTAGCGGGCATGAAATGTATAACTTCTCGGTTGCTCTCGTTACCATTTGATACATAACGAACTGTTCTTCTAATAAAGTTTGTCTCGTCGTTGGTGCTAATTCGATACCTGCAGCGCTAAGAACATCTCTTTCCTCATCAGAAAGCATACCTTCATCCATCGGTGCTGCTGGAATCACACCTTCATTCACGCCAATGACAAATGTTGCTTTCACATTTGATAATCTAGAACGATCAATATTCGCAATTAACACTTGGTCTAATGACGGCGGAATGTTGGCGAATTGCAGCGCCTCCAGACCTGTCGACATAACGTCTGTGAACATAGAAAGTGACATTTTTTCTTCGCCAAGCATCTCTACGAACGTATCAAGAAGACTCATTACTTCTTCCCATACTTGTTCATGATCTGTCGCAAATAAGAAATCTCCGCTCTCTTCTGCACGAATACGTAATGCTTCTAGTTTTTTCGGAACGTCAAGCTCTTCTAAAAATAAGTAAACAGCTTCGCACATTTGCATAACTGTTCCCGCACGCTTCAGTCTTTTTTGCATACGAATAACTGGCGTTCTTACAACGTCGCGTAGCCTATTTATTTTCTCTTCCATTTCACGTTCACTGTCTGTAATCATCCCGTTTGTATCATCAAGAGAACGATAGCGACGATACATCCACGGATCTTCAGAAGTCCATCTCTTCCCTTGTACACCGTACGCTAAACAGTAGTTTTCAAACTCATCCATCTCTTCACGCATCGTTTCTTTTCTTACGTCTAATGGATATAAAAGCTCTGTTTTCACACAGCGGAACACTGCATCATAACGCCAATTCCCGCTAATAATCTCGAGTGCAGAACGAATGCATTCTACTAGCGGATGATGTGACATCGGGCGTTTTTCATCGATGAAGTGCGGGATATTATAATCTGTAAATAGCGTTCGCATTACATCGTAATAACTTTCCCCGTTACGAAGAAGAACCGCGATATCTCGGTAACGATAGTCTTCATCTGCCATAAGTCTACGAATTTCACGGGCAACGCCTTCTACTTCAGCTCGTAAATTCGCTGCTGTACTAATCGTTACACTTGCTTCTCCGTGAAACTTTTCATTTGGACGTGCTTCGTAATGCGTTTCTAAATGCGCTAATGCTTGCGACTGAAAACGCGGTTGTTCCATAAGTGGAATCGTTTTTTCAATTTCTATCTTCTCTTCACGCGCCACTTGCTTTATTTTTTCATATGTTAACGTCGTTTCATAAAATAAATCTAGTTCATTTACTGGCTGCGCTAACGTTTTTTCATCTATCGTTAACGTAATTGTAACTCTCGCACCGCAAATCATAAGCTGTCTTACAATTTCTAGTTCTTGCGGTGAGAATGAATGAAATCCATCTATATAAATTTCAGCCCCATTTACATACTCAGACTGCGGAAGCTTTTCGACTAGTAATTGCAAATAGTCTTCTGAATCTAAATATTTTCCGATTAAAGCACGCTCAAAATCATCATATAGTAGTTGTAAATCATACACTTTATTCGCTAATAGCTTTTGCTCGGCACTGCTACTATGTGCATCTAATTGTTGCCACATTTCATATACGTTAGATGGCGTCACGTTGTAACGTTTAAATTCTGCAATCATACTACCAAGATGTTCAAAAAAACCGTTTTGCTCCGCTGCTTTTTGGAACACCGATAATCCATCTTTACGAGACTCTACAATTTTACGAAGTAACATATGTACGCCCGCTTCATCAATGTGAAGACGACTCGCTCCGCCAACTTCTTGCAGTACCTTCCATGCTAACCGTGAAAAACTAAAAACTTGTGCCCGAATAGAACCTCTAACATCCTCACTTCCAATTAACGCCTGCTGCGTTTGGAATGTCATCTGTTCTGGCACAAGATATAATATTGTTTCCCCTCTTGGGCGTTGCTTTAACTCTTCCTGCACTTCGTGTAAACAAAGTGTACTTTTTCCACTTCCCGCTCTACCAATCACAAATCGAAGTGACATGTAACCCCACCTTTCACTTACATAACGAACGTTAGTTTGCTACTATAATTGTATTATAGGACACGAAAAAAGACAAACGGAGTAGTTTGTCTTTTTCTATACTTCTACCTATTATATCAACCTTTTGAAAAATTCGTTTGCACCTCTTTAATTGGCCAATATCGTAAATCAACTTTACCAACAACTGTATCAGCTTTTACAAATCCAAAGTGTCTACTATCCCAGCTCCCGAGGCGATTATCACCTACTACAAAAATATATCCAGGCGGCACCGAATTTTCTTTCGTTAACTCTTCTAGTTTAAAATCACCTGTTAGTTGTCGTCCATTTATCTCTTTCTTATATTTCTCTAAATAAGGTTCATCCACGAATTGTCCGTTTATATACAGTTTATCATGCTTATATTCAATTTGGTCCCCAGGTAGACCGATAATTCGTTTTACGTAGTCCTCTTTTTTATTCGCATGAAACACAACAACATCAAACCTGTTCAAGTCCCCTACTTGATAACTCACCTTATTTACAACGAGCATATTGCCATCTTGCAATGTCGGCATCATTGACTTCCCCTCTACAACATACGTTGAAAAGAAAAACGTTCGAAAAAATACAGCTAATAATACACCAATTAAAATTGTTCGTATCCACTCTATGCCTTCTTTTTTCAAAGTTTTCTTCATCCGCTTCTCCCCTTACCCTTTAATAATGAAGCCTGCATTTATAAAGAAGACTATTCTTAATGTAGTTCTAACTTTACTTCGATTTTCTTACCGACATACCATAAAATAAAAATACCAATTGCTACAATGACTGATTTCAACGGATTATGAATAAATGACATTAAATCATGACCGATATACGTTAAAATAAAAATCATCACAAGCTTTCCGAACGCGAGCGCAAGTCCAAACTGTTTTACACTAATTCGAGATAAACCAGCGACAACATTTATAAGCGCAGACGGTGTAAACGGAAAACAAAATATGACGAAAATCGGCGCGAACCCTTTCCTTTCAATCCATCCCATTGCCTTTCGTACTCTCTCATGCTTATTTACAAAAGAAAAGAAACGACTTCGGCCAAAATGGCGGATAATGAAAAAGACAAGTAAGGCGCCCATTACCGATCCAAGCCAAGAATAAAGAAAACCGAGCCAAAATCCAAATGCAACAGCATTCGCCAGTACAAATACGATAAGTGGCAATGCCGGAATCAACGCTTCTATCATTGGTAGACCAATACCAAGAAGTGGTCCGAACGCTTTATAGCTTTCAACAATATGATCCATATTTTCTGGTGAAAAATACTCTTTGATTGTCTGAAAATCCATTCTACACTTTACCCCTTTACTCTAAGTACTACCTCTACTGTATCATTGCTTATATGAAAGAGGAAATGGTAGATACGACATATGGAGATGTAATTATTAAATTTCCATATCTTTCATTAGAATTCCTTCATTATTACGCTATGATAATCTATCAATATTCGACAGGATATGAAGTTAATTTAGACAACGTACCCAGATTATCACTCAATGATTATTATAAAAAAGAAGAAAATACAGAAATTTATATTTTTAATTTTTAGAATTTTTTATGAAGCTTACAGCGTGATGGTATATAATAAAATCAAAAAAGGATGAGCCACCCCATCCTTTCCTCTCATACATCCTCTTCTCTAACGAAATACGCTTTCTCATAAGCTGGTCTTAATGTCGATTCATCCCTTTGATCAATTTCTTTAAAACAAGGATTTCCTTGTTTTTTTCTACGATCTTCATATTCAGTACGCAATTTCGCTGTACGATTTTGTTGATTTTCAAAACTACTTTTTGATATTTCTAATTTCACAGCCAGACCATTTATAAATCTAACAATGACATTTCCATCTTTTGACTCTTTATTACTTTCAATATAAAAATGAGACAACCAAGCGCACTCTTTTCTCGAGTAAGAATACGTAGGGAAAAAATAAAGTTGATCTGCCGGACTAATCGCAATCGGTGCTTTATGTGTAATATGAGTTAACTCTTTCGTTCCTTCTTTTCTACCTAAGAAACTAGAGCCATGCTTGCGACAACTTCTTTCTATAATATCTAAGGGCTTTTGAAATACGAAAAAAGAATCTTCCATCTCAACAACTCGTGTAACAATTTTCTTCTCACTTAGAATAACCGGAAGTAAGGCCATTGTATTTTTATTTACCACATAGTTTTCGACATAACGTTCTACTTTACTTTCCATATTCTACTGTCTCCTTTTTTCCATTTATATTAGCAGCTGCATATATAATTTTAGCATCTATGAAAAGGAAATGGTTTACAGATTCCGCTTTTTTACAATACTTTATCATTTATCAAACATCTTTCAAATTACAAAATAAATATATAGTCATTTTATAATTAAAAACCTATATAAAATGTATTTATATTACCTATAAATATTTACAACTGCTCCCTCATTTCGCATCATTACGACAATTAACTTTGCTATAATTAAAAGGAAAATCCAATAAATGGAGGTCCACTATGGAAGAAAAAGAAATTCAACCAACGATTCAAATGAAAAATAGTAGCATTGTAATCGTGAAAAATTCAACTAGTATTATATTCGGTTTGTTTTTCATTCTACTATTCTTCGCAAAACCTTTTCGTAAATCGAAATGCCCTGAATGTAAGAAACGCGCGAAGAATAAAGTTGAAAAAGAAGAGTAAAAGGCCTTCCATTTTGGAAAGCCTTTTACTCTTCTTCGTCCTCAAAAAAACCGACTATTTTTTCTTCTTCATATTCATATTTTCTTCCAAGATTCTTTGTATCTCTTTCAACTTGCAATAGAACTATATATCGCTCCTCATCTAAAACAGGAGAATGAGATTTCTTCAATTCAATTAACGTCACTTTATCATGTTCATACGTTTTCGCATACGCTTTTATCTCTTCAATCGTATTGTGTAAGTCTTCTTTATTTCCCCTACGAACATCGAGTATTACTTCATTTGTATACTTTTCCATCATATATATCCCTCTCTTGCCCCAAAATATAATCATTATGCTCGTATATTACAACAAAAAAAGGGATGGCAGCAGCCATCCCTTTTTTCCATAATAAACTATAAAATTATAGTTTGATTACGTTTTTAGCTTGAGGTCCACGGTTACCTTCTTCGATTTCGAAGCTAACTTTTTGACCTTCTTCTAAAGATTTGAAACCTTCAGTTTCGATTGCAGAGAAATGTACGAATACATCGTTTTCGCCTGGAACTTCGATGAAACCGAAGCCTTTTTCGTTGTTAAACCATTTTACTTGTCCTGTTACTGCCATGATTATTTCCTCCTAAGAAAATACAAATTTTATTTTTTTAGTCTTCCTGTCTAAAAAAAGAATCCACACATTATCAAATACGAAACATAAACTAGTTCTCACATACTTTTTCTCGTTCGTTTTCAGCACTTGATAACATATGGATTGCTTAATTTAACTATTCAACTGGGACTATCATAGCACATTAAAATAAAATGTACAATCTTTTTTGAAAATAACTGACAAATTAAATTGATTGTACATTCGTAAATATTTGATTTTAACATGTGCGGATTTCATTTTAAAAATGAACATACACATCATTCGAATGCGATTACATCCCTTGTTCTGAAGTGTTACAATATAATTTTATTGGAGGGGATTATATGTCAAACTACACAAACGAAGAAAAGCTTACAGGGGGAAACGTCTCAAACGTATATCGTTCTGAAAATACTGTTCGGCGAGAATTAAAGCCTGGCAGTGCAAAAATTCATACATTATTACAGCACTTAGAAAACAAAGGGTTTTATCACGCCCCAAAGTTTTTAGGTATAGATGAAAAAGATAGAGAGATTTTATCCTTTGTTGAAGGAGACGCTGGGAATTATCCGTTAAAAGAATATATGTGGTCTAATGATGTTTTAAAAGAAATAGCAAAGATGCTCCGCCTTTATCATGATGCGGTAAGTGACTTTCCGTTATTAGATGAATGGAAACCGATGGATCGTACTCCAAATGATATTGAGGTTGTATGCCATAACGATTTTGCCATATACAATATTATTTTTAATCAAAAAAAACCAGTAGGCATTATTGATTTCGATGTTGCTGCTCCTGGTCCAAGAATTTGGGATATCGCTTACACGCTGTATACTTGTATACCTTTAAGTAGAACGTATTATACAGAATCGGGTGAGGCAGTTCATTACGACTCATCGCAACATGCTAGCCGTATGAAAGAAAGAGTGAAATTATTTGTCCAGTCCTACGGTAAAAGTATGGACGAAGATTACTTAGGAATGGTGTTACTACGATTAGAAGCTTTATGTACATATATGAAACGAAAAGCGCAAGAAGGCGACTTAAATTTCCGAAGAATGATTGATGAAGGACATTTAGAGCATTATGAGAAAGATATGAAGTTTATTCGCGATCATAGAGCTGAGTGGATTTAATCATATTGTCTTTTTTGTCGGTAAGTCGATATATTTGAAAAATCGTTGATATATTTTAAATTATGATAGATATATCGAAAAAATCGTTGATATAATTTCGTTTACTCTGGAATCGTTCCGAAAATAACAAGGGGCACCCTTCAAACAGGTGCCCCTTCCTTTTATTTCGTAAACTGTGCTTCTTCTGTAGATCCTTTTAGCGCTGTCGTTGATGAAGTACCGCCTGTAATAACTTGTGCTACTTCATCAAAGTAACCTGTTCCTACTTCACGTTGGTGACGAGTTGCAGAGTAGCCATGTTTTTCTGCTGCGAATTCTGCTTGTTGTAGTTCAGAGTACGCTGCCATGCCGCGCTCTTTATAGCCGCGTGCTAATTCGAACATGCCGTAGTTTAATGAGTGGAATCCAGCAAGTGTTACGAACTGGAACTTATAGCCGTAAGATGCGATTTCTTTTTGGAAGCTCGCAATTGTTTTTTCATCTAGTTTTTGTTTCCAGTTAAATGAAGGTGAACAGTTGTATGCAAGCAATTTCCCTGGATGCTCTTTATGAATTGCGTCCGCAAATCGTTTTGCATCTTCTAAATTCGGTTCCGACGTCTCGCACCAAACGAGGTCTGCGTATGGTGCGTATGCTAAACCACGTGCAATTGCTTGATCAAGACCTGCTTTCGTACGGTAAAATCCTTCTGGAGTTCTTTCTCCTGTAATAAATGCTTTATCAACCGGATCAATATCACTCGTAATTAAATCTGCTGCATCCGCATCTGTTCTTGCCACGATAATTGTCGGCACTCCCATTACATCTGCAGCAAGGCGTGCCGAAATTAAATTACGCACCGCTGTTTGCGTCGGTAGTAATACTTTTCCGCCTAAATGCCCGCATTTTTTCTCTGAAGATAATTGATCTTCAAAGTGCACACCTGATGCACCTGCTTCAATCATACCTTTCATTAGTTCAAATACGTTTAATTGTCCGCCAAATCCAGCTTCTGCATCTGCTACAATCGGTACGAAATAATCTGTATCACCGCTTCCTTCCATATGCTGAATTTGATCCGCACGTTGCAGCGTTTGATTAATTCGTTTTACTACAGCAGGTACGCTGTTCGCTGGATATAAACTTTGGTCTGGATACATATGTCCAGAAAGGTTCGCATCAGCTGCTACTTGCCATCCACTTAAATAAATTGCTTTTAGCCCAGCTTTTACTTGTTGCATCGCTTGGTTTCCTGTTAATGCGCCAAGTGCGTTAATGTAATCTTCCGTATGAAGCGATGACCAAAGCTTTTCAGCACCGCGGCGCGCTAGTGTGTGTTCAATATCAATTGATCCGCGCAGGCGAATTACATCTTCTGCCGAATATGGACGTGTGATCCCTTTCCAGCGCGTATCTAATTCCCAGCTCTCTTGTAATTTCTCGATTCTTTCGTTTTTCATATGTTCCATCCCCTTTTCATATTTTATAAAATTTCATAACCCGGTAATGTTAAAAATGGTACGAATTCATCATTCCGAACGAGATTTGTAAACAATGTTGTCGCCTCTTGGAATCTCCCATTCTTAAAGGCTTCTTTGCCAATCTCTCTTTCTATTTTTGCTAGTTCTTCTTCTTTTAGCTCTTCCATCAATTCAAGCGTAATATTACGTCCGTCATGTAGCTTTCCACCTTCATGACGAATCCATTGCCATACTTGTGCTCTAGAAATTTCCGCTGTTGCTGCATCTTCCATTAAGTTATAAATTGGTGCTGCTCCCCGTCCGCTTAGCCAAGATGCGATATATTGAATGCCTACGCTAATATTTAGGCGAAGTCCCTCTTCTGTAATCGTTCCCATTGGTACTTCTAATAAATCCTTTTCTGTAACATGTATCTCTTCACGTTTTCTAAAAATTTGATTCGGTGTTTTCATAATGTGATTAAATACTTCCATCGCGACTGGTACAAGTCCCGGGTGGGCAACCCAAGTCCCGTCATGACCGTCTAAAGCTTCGCGCTCTTTATCTGCACGCACTTTTTCAAAAGCTGCTTCATTCGCTTCTGGATTGTTTTTAATCGGAATTTGTGCTGCCATTCCTCCAATAGCTGGCGCATTACGGCGGTGACACGTTTGAATGACTTTCAAAGAATACGCGCGCATAAACGGCGCCGTCATCGTGACTTGCGCTCTATCTGGAAGTAAAAATTCATTATGATTACGGAAACCCTTTAAAAAACTGAAAATATAATCCCACCTTCCGCAATTTAATCCAGCAGAATGATCTTTAAGCTCATACAAAATTTCATCCATTTCAAACGAAGCGTGAATCGTTTCCAGTAGCACCGTTGCTTTGATCGTTCCGTTTGGAATACCGATATATTTTTGAGCAAATACGAAAACATCATTCCACAACCTTGCTTCTAAATGGCTTTCCATTTTCGGTAAGTAAAAGTATGGACCGCTTCCTTTTGCTAGAAGAGCTTTCGCATTATGGAAAAAATAAAGTCCGAAATCTACTAAGCTACCAGACATATTCTTCCCTTCAACTTGCATATGTTTTTCTTCTAAATGCCATCCTCTTGGACGCACAATTAATACAGCTGTTTTACTATTTAAACGATATTCTTTCCCGTTTTCATTTTTATGTGAAATCGTTCCCTGCACAGCATCTCGTAAGTTTATTTGACCTTCAATCGCATTCTCCCAAGTTGGTGAATTCGAATCTTCAAAATCCGCCATAAAAAGATGTGCTCCTGAATTTAAAGCATTAATAACCATCTTTCTATCTACTGGTCCAGTAATCTCTACGCGGCGATCCTCTAAATCTTTTGGCAACTTGGCAATTGTCCAATCCGCTTCACGTATGTGCTTCGTTTCTTCTAAAAACTTCGGAAACTCTCCTGCATCAATTCTCTTTTGTTTCTCCGCACGATGTTGTAAAAGTTCTATGCGGCGCTCATTGAAATTTTCATGTAGTTTCTTTAAAAAACTAAGCGCCTCAGGTGTCAATATTTCGTTGTACGCTGGTAACATTTCTCCGGGCAATGTAACCCGTGAAGTTTGCGTCGACATATTAGCATCCCCTTCTTAAACTGTTTTATAACAGATTTGATTTTATGTTTTATATTATATAACAAATCTTCAGAAAAGGAAGTTTTTTTTGAAAATTTTATTGTTTTTTTATGAAACTGTATTCTTCTACCGGCATTACACATAAAAAAGAAGCTAGTGTTATACAACACTAGCTTCTTTTTTATTATTTATTCAAACATTGATTTAAATAAGAACTGCGCATATTGTTCACGTGTTACCTTCATGTTCGGAGCGAAGTTACCCTTCCCGTCTCCTACTGAAATACCATTTGAACCTACTGCATTAATCGCATTTTCTGCCCAATGTCCTTTTGGTACATCTTTAAATCCTTGCGTTCCTTTTACTTCTAATCTAAACGCTTTCGTAAGAACTTGCGCCATTTCTGCACGTGTTAACGTAGCTTTCGGTCTGAAGTTTCCATTTTCGTCACCTGTAAAAATGCCTAATTCTGTTACTGCTAACACTTCAAAAGGAAACATCGTTGATTTATCATCAACAATATCATTATATGGGCTTTCTAATACCTCATCTTCACCAAATTCTTCATCAAGATCCAGTGCACGATAAATTAAAGCGGCCACTTGTTCACGAGTTACGTTATGTCCAAAGCCGAACACACCATTTCCATAACCAAGCATAATTTCGTATTCTGCTAAAGTTTGAATTGCTTCATAAGACCAATGTCCTGCTGGTACATCTTTAAAGTTTGCCTGACTTGCTTGTTGTGGCTTTGCAGCTAATTCAGCTTTTGCTGTTGTCCCTTCAGCACTAAATACTACTCCACCCATAATTGTTAAAGCTGTTGCTACTTTTAAAAATTTTTTCTTCAAAGTATTCTCTCCCTAAAAACATATTTTTTCTAATATAAAGAATTAATGGAAGCGTAACAATACAATTCCCATGTGATTTTTGTCTAATTTATGAACTATATTTCATATACTTTTATTTACACTCTATTAACAATAAAGTTACTAAACCGTATATTTAACCAATGAAAAGTTACTTTATTCATTTTCTCCTTATCCAATAAATTCCAACAACTAAATTACGAATAGCAAATCGATATACTTATAAATAATTTAAAATAAGAAAAAAGCGTGGAATTCCCGCGCTTTTTTCTTAATATATATTATATTAATATAACTTAAACATCCTTATATTTTAACTTTTATTCATAATCCTCATCTTTTACTGGAAAATAAAAAACAGCTTTATTTAAAAACGTTGCATATTGCTCACGTGTGACAACTTTATTCAGTTCAAATTTCCCATTTCCTGTTCCTACGACGACATGATTAGACTGCAGTGCACTAATCGCATTTTTTGCCCAATGATTATTTGGTACATCTTTAAATGTATGGTTCTTCTTCACCTCAAATGTAAATGCCTTCGTAAGAATTTGCGCCATTTCTGCACGTGTTACTGGTGCGGCTGGTCTAAAGTTTCCTTTTTCATCACCTTGAAAAATACCATGCTCTGTTAATACTAAAATTTCATCTAAAAACATGGTTGCCCTCTCAGAAATATCTTTGTATGGATTTTTTAAAGGTCCTTCTTTTTTCAAATTCAATGTACGATAAAGTACTGCTGCTACTTGTTCTCGTGTTACATTATCTCCTACACCAAACTTACCATTCCCATATCCTAACATTACTTTATTGTATACTACGTCCATTATATCGTCATATGCCCAGTAATTTACTGGAACATCATCAAACACAATCATTTCTGGATATTCTTCTGCTTTTACGTTTGGAACATTTGTACTTACAAACAAGCCGCCCATAATAGTTACCGTTGCCATTATACGTAACATGTTCTTCTTCATTGCCCTCTCCCCTTTATCTCCATTTGAAAAAACGGAAAATAATAGACTGAAATCCTTTCCAATATTACATATGTTGCCTCCGCACCCATTATGCAATATATTACATTTAAAAAATCTATTATTGTGAAAATCACTACTAAAGGAGAGCCAATTCGCTCTCAATTTCAATTTTTATACCGAATTGTACGCAAATCATTTCCCTTTCCTATGGTCATTTAAAGGTGTTTCTATACATTAAGTATTCTACTTTCTTAAAAAGAAATCCTTCACATTCTAAAAGTTCATTTTCTAGACAAAAAACGCAAATATATGTATATTTGCGTTTTCCTAGCATAATAGATTAGTTGTTTAAACGATATACTATCATCGCTTTATGTAAAAACTTCGCATATCGCCCAATGATTTTCTACTGCATTTGGAAATGTATGAGCTTTCTCTTTATCTATTCCATTTTCCCTGGAGAATTATCAATTGCTCGTTGTAAAAACTTCGCAAATTGCCCGCGTGTAACGAGCATTTCAGGCTCGAACTTGCCATCTCCCGTTCCAACGACAACTTTATTAGACTGCAGTGCACTAATTGCATCTCTTGCCCAATAGTTTTCTTGTATATCTGTAAATGTATGCGGACGCTTTGTGTTCAACTCATATGCTTTTGTTAAAATTTGCGATAACTCTGCACGAGTCATTGTTGCTTTTGGACGGAAATCCCCATTTTCGTCTCCTTTAAAAATACCAAGCTGTGTTAAGCGTAAAATTTCGTAAGGGAACATGGTTGATTTCGTACTAATATCTCCATATGGATTCCCATTAATCGCACTTCCTTTTACATGAAGTGCGCGGTATAATACTGCCGCCGCTTGTTCACGTGTTATATGATCTTCTACACCAAACTTACCATTTCCATATCCATACATAATTCGATGATATACTAAATTCGTAATTTCATCATATGCCCAATGACCTGTTGGTACATCATCAAATTCTATCATAATATTAGGGCTAGATTTCTGGATAACATCTGTATTTGCAGACACACCGTTCGCACCTACAAATATTCCTCCCATTAATGTTAACGATGTCGCTATCTTTACTAGCTTTTTCATCTCTCTCATCTACCTTTTCCTTTATTTTCCTACCATTTATATTGTACAAAAAATAAGAGGATTTTCAATAGAACGCGGATTAAATTATTTAAAATTCAGAATACAAATTTTCTTTTATCGCTATTTTTTCTTCCTTCGTTTTTCGAAAAGTAAATGCCATCCCTACAAATATAAGAACAATCCCTACTATTTGCATACTAGTCGGTCTAAACCCGGTAAATACTGTATCTAATAGTATTGCAACCGCAGGATCTAAGAACACTAATACAGAAATTAATCTCGTCGATAAATCTCTTAAACTGTCAAAAAATAAGTAATATACAAATCCAGTATGTATAAGACCTGTCGCTGTGATCATCATCCAGTTCATTTCTGTTAACCCTTGAAACTTGCCAAAATCTACGAATGGTAGCAATAAAAATATACCTAAAAAAGTTTGTAAAAATGTCATCGCATATGCGCTCGTATGCTGAATTCCTTTTCCTAATAAAGTAGTAAAAGCATAAAATAATGCTGCAAGAAGTGCCCATACCATTCCAGACGACATCATTTTTTCAAGCGATAGACTTCCATCTACTCCAGCTACTAAAACGGTTCCGATAAAACAAATGACAATGGACATAACTGCAAACACTGTAAGTCTCTCTTTAAATACAATACTACCAATCATTAATACGATAATGGGTGCAAGATGGTAAACTGAAATCGCAATTGTAATCGACATAACTTCAAACGCTTTAAATAGAAATACCCAGTTAAAAACGAGAAATACACCGCATGCTAATATTTGCATAACCTCTTTTTTATTCCATTTCTCATTTTTATACTGTCCTGTTACGAGCCAACATAATGCTAAAAATATAGTCGCACAAATGCAACGAACGAATACTAATTCAAAAGACGGTAAACCTGTTTGAACAGAAAAAAATCCAATTGATCCAAAAATAGACATCGAAAGGATCATTTTTATAGCCGGCATTGATTTTTTATTGAACACCCTTTCTCTCCTCCTATAACCTATCTTTTACAAATGAGAAATCTCCAAAACATTACGTATTATTATATATTACAATCGGAAAATTGTAAAAAATTAGAATATAACAAGTGACAGCCGCACAAAATTCCCATAAAAAAATCATCCTTTTTTATATAGGATGATTTTTTATTATTGAGAGGAATTTCTCTATGTTAAAACTTAAATATACTACTACTTTTGAAGAGTAAACTGGGCAACTATTTGTTTTAATTCTCCTGCTGCGTTATGCATATGTTCAATTGAAACCGAAATCTCTTGAACAGATTTTTCTTGTTGTTGAATAGACTCTTTTACCCTATCAGTTCGGTCAGATGATCTTTGGGAAATTTGAGCTATGTCTTCTGCAGAAGCCGAAATCTCCTCACTGCTCGCTGCAATTTCATCTGTAGACATAGATACCGTTTGAATTTGCTCAGATACTTGCTGTACTTTTTCTGTAATTTTTCCAAATACTTTTTCTGTATGGATTACTACTTGTGTACCTGCCTGTACCTCATTATCTACTTTCCCCATCATATCTACGGTATTGCTCGTTGTTCCCATAACTTGAGTAATAAGCTTCTCAATTTGTTTTGCAGAATTACTAGATTGCTCCGCTAATTTCCGCACTTCATCTGCCACGATTGCAAACCCTCTACCACTTTCCCCAGCACGGGCAGCCTCAATTGCGGCATTTAATGCTAATAAGTTAATCTGAGAGGCAATACCTTGCATAACATCAATGATTTTAACAATTTCTTCTGATTGTTCTTTCATAGTCTCTACTTGTTTAACACCGCTATGTACTGAATTTTGGATTATATTCATCTGTTGAATCATTTGTTTCATTAACTTATTACCACTCTCTGCATCTAATGCTGATTGAGCAGACAATTCATTTACAGATGATGATGTATTCACTATACTCTGCATTCCTTGTGTCAACTCTTCCATCGCACCTGCAGTTTGTTCCATTGCTTGCATTTGACTCTCTGCACCATTTGCAACTTCTTCAATATCCATCGTTATTTTCTTCGCCGCACTGCTAGATACTTCTGATGCAGATACCACTCCGTCTGCATGTTGGAATAAAAGCTGAATATTATTATCTACTTCTTTCATATTTGTTCTTAACCCTGTAATCATTTCATTAAAATCACTTACTAATACACCTAATTCATCTTTAGCATTGTACTCACCATGTACAGTTAAATCCCCATCTTTTGCTCTTTCCATCATACGACTAACAGTTTGTAAAGGAGCAACTATAAGCTTACCAATAATATAACTTACTATGCATATAATGATTGTAGTAACTACTACAAGAATGATAAAAGTGACAACAGATCGATCTATCATTTTTTGAGAATCTTTAAATACTTGATCAGCTAAGTTTGAAACATACGATTCTAGATCTACCGCATATCCAGCTAACTCTACCCCCTTCGGTTTTAATTCCTTCTGAAATTCGTTTACCATTTGTGGCTCGTTTGTTACCTTCGCTTTCTCAAACAAATTTTTATATGCATCTATATAACTTGGTAAAAATTTCTTCATCTTCTGAAACAGTTCATCCTCTTGCTTACTTAAATTAAAGCCATCATCATATTCTTTTAATAAAGACTCATATTTTTTAAGATCCTTTTCAATATTACCAATAATACCTTCTTTATTTGTCCCCTCATTTTGTGACGCTGTAATTAATTCTAGCAAGTTATATTCTAGTGAATTTTGTGTACGAAGCATTCCTTCTAATAAAATTGCAGAATATTGATAATCATCGACTACAACCTCTGTATCATGCTTAATCTTATTAATAGAATTAATTGCTACACCGCTCATAATTACCATGCTCAAAACTGCTAATGAAATAAGCGATAATAATTTATATTTCACTTTTAAATTTTGTAAAAAATACATTTTTTCACCTTTATTCCTTCATATATAGATTTTTAGAATTTTATAGCTTATTATTTACAAAATCACAATAAAAAGCAATGATAAATATTCCCAATATAAAACTTATATCTCTATAAAAAAGAAGTAGCATAATAGCTACTTCTTTTTGCTTTGTTTCTCATATTGTTCAAACGTATGAATTCTTTCGAAAATTGGTGGATGTGTGTATAAGAAAAACTTTACTAACGCAGGAGGATTTACTTGACTTAAACTCGTTTTTGATAAATATTGAAACGTTTTTACACCAGATTTTCCGTCCTTCGTCATGTCTAAAGCATATTG
This sequence comes from Bacillus sp. CH140a_4T, assembly GCF_008923725.1. Classification (GTDB taxonomy): domain Bacteria; phylum Bacillota; class Bacilli; order Bacillales; family Bacillaceae_G; genus Bacillus_A. The sequence continues at coordinate 336,137 of NZ_WBPF01000016.1, read as the reverse complement.
ATCTGCCGCTCGTTCTTCTATACGAGAAACATAGTTTGTTGCTGGCTGTGATGCAAAAGAGAGTACAGAAGAAATTAAGAAAAATAAAGGTAAAATCGAAAAACATGCTACTTTTGAAATTTGCAGTGTATCTCCCCATTTTCGAATACACATATTTATAATACGGCTAATGAGATACATCCCTATAAACGATAGCAACATATAACTCGCAACGCCCCAATATATATGTTTCATAACATAATGCCCCATCTCATGGGCCATTATAAATAAAATCTCTTTATCTTTTAATTGCTTAAGCGTTGTATCCCACATTACAATACGAGCGTTAGGGCCAATTCCTGTTACATATGCATTTAATGCATTCGTTTTTTCCGACATATTTACTTCATATACATGTTTAGCTGGAATGTCAGCTTTTTCTGCTATCGCTAAAATTTTAGTTTCTAATTCTTTATTTTTCAGCGTCGAAAAGTCGTTATAAAGTGGATCAATAACGACAGGCTGTATGAATGTTAAAAAAATTGTAAATGGTACAGAGAGCGCCCACCCTGCTAGCCACCATCTCTTCGGAAATTTACGGATAAGCCATAGAAGAACGGCAACTACAATTAACATCGTCGCATAACTTTCCCAAAAACCGATAACGTGATCTTTTATCCAGCTTTGTGTACTTTGCGTTGAAATGCCGTAATCAACGGACACTTTTCGGCTAATCCATTGCATCGGTAGTGCAAGAACTGTTGTGAGTAACGATAAATAAAAGAAATAAATCGCAACTTGCAGGACACTTATTTTCGTCGTTTCCTTCGACCATCTCTCAAACTTTCTTGAAACACCGAGCACAAGTACAAATAATAAAATAATCCATTCAAGAGGCGTCGCTAAAAAGTACAGTAAATTTTTCACGCGCGAATAATCTTGGCTTAGCGTAAGCTCTTTTGCATTCATAAACGTTTCTGGATCTGCACTCGTTCCTTTATACATGTCCGGAATTAGTTCATGATTCCATCCAAATAAATACCAATATATAAGCAACGCAAACCCAACGTACAAAAAAAGCGACCACCCAATAACCTTCCTCACGCTATTCCCTCCTCTATGCTGCCTGTCTATTATTATTGTAAGTTCGTACATGCTAAATTAGAACAAGCTTATTATGCGAATTGCTCGAAAGCCTTCTATTCACCAAAAAAACTCTTCTACAAAAAGAAGAGTTTTACCTACCTTTAGACACTTTCTTCGGTTCATACTCTGGGATAAGAAATATACTTACAACCCAGCATATGAAACCAGCGCCTTTTATATAGCGGATATATTCATATTCTTGAAAAAATAACGTCGTTACAATAATCGTAAAAAACCAATTAAAACTAGTACGTATCCTATTTGCTTCTTAGATAACATAACGCCACCCCTTAAGGAAGTACATCCATTAATAAACTAAAATCTTGTAAAGAAAAAGAACTATATTTCATAATACCCTGTACAGCTAAAAGTAAAATAAGACCGGTCACACACATATAATTAATGCTTTCTTCACTCTTTTTTTCAGCAACTATTCCGCCGCTTATACATAATACTCCTAACAAATGGAGTGCTAAATACATAAAGAAATAAGCTTCCTCCCAGCGAAGAATAACATTGACTGTCGTGATCAGTACTATACTAAGCAAAATCAAATAAAAAAACTTATTTGATGATATTGTTTCATTCATATAATTTTATACATCCCTTTCAAATTTTGAATTAATGATGTTTCAAAGCTATAAAGTAAATGATAGTTTGCATACCATAAAACAAAAGGAAAGCCCCCATTCCTTTCTCGAATACTTTATGAACCCACATATACTTCTCTTCATTTTTTTGAAGATACGCTTCATCATTGCTTCTACAATAAGACCAAATAATATTTTCTTTTAAATGAGTACTAGAAAATAAGTAATACTCTGGAAACACAATCGTATCTACTACAAGTTGCAACCAGTGACGAACACTTTTATCACACATATCTGTAAGTGACGTAGATTCTATAATGTCTTTCAATATTTCTCCAAACGTTTTCTTCATCTTACTTATCCCCGACTACGTCTGAAAAACTCTTTTCCTGCTCTACATATATAGCTGGCATTTCTTTATTCCAATATTTGCGGTTAACAAATAAAAAGATGAGTACTAAGTTTAATCCCGTCATAAAAATAATAAGTCCTGGAAAGAACGTCGTATAATTTGAGAAATCTGCAAAACTCATTATCTCTTCTTTATTTATTAGAAAAGAAGCACCGATTACAAATGCATTGTTTAACATGTGAATAGCAATTGGCATGAGTAAACTATTCGTACGAATATACACGATTGATAGTACAACGCTAAATACAACTGCACCCAGGAAATCAACGTGTAACAACGCAAACAACATCGCTACTACAATGATCGCTATACTCGTTCCCCATTTTGCTGCAAAACGTTGCAGTAAAAATCCCCGAAAAATAAATTCACCAATAATTGGTGCGATGAATACAACCATAATAACTTGGTATACATATCCCCCTGTGCTATCTATAATCGGTTCACGTAACGCATTCATAATAAATTTCGGTGTAATCCACGCAAAGCTATACATGTACAAAATAAGATACCCATAACTAAACACGCATAACATAATCGCAATGCATAAAACTTGCACCAGGTTAAATGTTTCATTTTTATTAATAAATAACGAAAAGGAAACACGGTGTTTTCTATATTCAAAAAAAATCCACGTAATCGGAAGGATATAGAATATAAGAATATTTATAAAAGTAGAATTTTGCATATGAAATGTATTTTCTATCAATTCATTACTGGCTCTTGCAACTAAAGTTAATAGTGCAAATATAATTAAAAAATATCTAGCTCGCATCGTTTGAAACGGATTCACACTCATCTCCTCCCCTATGTTACTTTTATCATATCATTTGATTCTTAATTTTTTGAGAAAGAAAACCTTAAAATTTCCTTAAAAATTCCATAAGTTACAGAAAGATGATATGATATTCGAGGAAATTAGGAGGGATTTTTATGTATGAAGCAAATATTTTGCTCGTTGATGATGAAACAGCAATTTTACAATTACTAACTACCATTCTTGAAAAAGAAGGTTTTTCTCATATTACAACTGCAACATCCGCTGAAATAGCTTTATCTCTCACCGAGCAAAACGATTACGATTTAATTATTTTAGATGTCATGCTTCCTGGTCAGTCTGGTTTTGATATTTGTCCCATCATTCGCAAAAAAACAGATTGTCCTATTTTCTTCCTCACAGCTAAAACATCTGATTTAGATAAAATATCTGGATTTTCACAAGGTGCAGATGATTATATTACGAAGCCATTTAATCCACTTGAAGTAGTAGCTCGTATGAAAGCACAACTCCGTAGACATATGAAACAAGCCGTACCACACGAACAAAAAGCACACTCCAGTTCATTTGGTAGATTTGAAATTGATCGATATTCCGCAGAACTTACAGTAAATGGACATGTTGTCGAATGTTCCGCCCAGCTGTTTCAGCTACTACTCTTCTTTTGCGAGAATCCGAACTACGTATTTTCGAAAGAAGAAATATACGAAAAAGTTTGGGGAGCACCTGCCTATAATGGCGATGATAATACCGTTATGGTCCACATTCGAAAACTACGTGAAAAAATTGAACAAGATCCAAGTAAACCAGAATATATAAAAACTGTACGCGGACTTGGCTATAAGTTCATTACAAAGTAGGGTGACGATATGAACTTTAATAAACGACTCATTATCCAGTTTATCATGCAACACGTATTTGTTTTGGTTACACTCTTGATTGCTGTAGTAGCTGCTTTCACGTATTTAATTTTTCTTGTTACGAGTACTTCATACGAACCGAACATTCCAGATGCTGATAATTTTATGATTTCAACATATCTCTCTTCAGAAGATGGCGATATTTCGTTAAAAGCTGAAGTAAAAGACTTAATTAAAGAAAAAAATGATTGGATGCAAGTTGTAGAGAAAAATGGAAAAGTTCTCTATCACTTTAATACGCCAAGTGACGTACCAAAATCTTATACGAAAGTATCTTTATTCTCATATATACAGAATCACATAGAAAGCCCTTATACATTTACATATTGGGAAATTGAATTAGAAGAAAAAAATGTACTTGTTATTTACGGCGGTACGTTAAAAAGCAATGTATTACTGAAATCAATCCAGAAAGAGCACCCTTCTGTATCTACAGATACGTTCACATTAACAGAAGAAGAAAAACAGTTACTTTCTAAAGAAAAGGCTACTCTTCAAATCTTTAATAGTGGCGGCGAAGAAGTATTCTCCTATCCAGATGGAAAGAAAAAACCGTTTTCTGTCATACAAGCTGCTCTTAGCGAAAAGGAACCGTGGAATCATAAAGAAAACACGTCTAGCTTTTACGACACAAATAGCAATCATCTTCTTGTCGTAACTGCCAAAAATGAGTACTACTACCCAGATGATGAAATAGACGATGTATTTACTAAAAAGTTTCTAATCGGATGCGTACTAATCCTTCTTATCGTATTTGTTTATTTAGTTATTCTTTCTATTTGGTACGGTAATAAATTCGGAAAACCGTTATTACATGCGATGCGCTGGCTTAAAAATATAGCTGGTGGAAAGTACGAAGAGCCTGTTAGTAAAAAAGGAAAGCCTGTCAGGTTCCGGCGATCTGGTAAAGAAAAATGGTCATTCCGTTTATTTAGTGATGTTACAAATTCACTAGAGCATCTTTCTATTACACTCAAAAAAAATGATGCAATGAGGCAAGTACTGCAACAAACACGTGAGGAATGGATTACTGGACTCACACATGATTTAAAAACACCACTTAGCTCTATATATGGCTACGCATTATTACTAGAATCACAGCAGTACAACTGGACCGATCGTGACATTCAACAATTCGGCAGCGTTATGAAAGAGAAATCTCAATATATGACGGCATTAATTGATGACTTAAGCTTAACGTATCAATTAAAAAACAACAGTCTTCCTGCGCAACATGTAAATATTGAAATGAATCAATTCGTCCAAAAAGTATTATTACAATTCATTAATAATCCGACACTTCAAAATCAAAATATTGAATTCGTACCGAGCTCAAACAAAATTCAATATTTTATTGAAGAAAAATGGTTCCAGCGTATTATCGGAAACTTACTCGTAAACGCTGTAAAACATAATAATGAAACGACAAACGTCATCGTAAAACTTTCACAAAATGAAAATTCATTTACACTCTCTATTTCAGATAACGGAAAAGGAATGGATGATAAAACGAAAGAACTTCTCTTTGAGCGATATTACAGAGGAACCAATACAGAAGAAAGCAACATCGGAACTGGACTTGGCCTCGCCATTACGAAACAGCTCGTTCATGCTCATAATGGAACAATTTCTATTGATAGCGAACTCGGAAAAGGAACAACGATTACACTTGTGTTCCCGTTTCACTCGTAGAAAAGGCGCTATGTGGCGTCTTTTCTTATGGAGGAGTTCGGTGGTACATGAAATTATATCGGCGATTTTCTGAATATATCGGCGCAACTCGAATTATATCAGCGATTTTTCAAATATATCGGCGCAAATCAAGATATATCGACTTACCGACAAAAATCGTCAAATATCGCAACCTATATGAAAAAAGCGAACCACTCAGTGGCTCGCTTTTCTTTCTATTATTTCTTCTTCACTGGTATCCAAAGTTCAATTTGAGCAAACTCACTCTTATCTGCATGGGAACGCTCATCGTATAGTTCAAATTCATTAACGCCGCAATGTTCGTATCCTGAATGCGGGAACCATTCTGAGAATACAGCATTCCACGTTTGGTGAATAGACGATACCATTTCTTCATGAGGTACTTTCGGCGTTGTAAATACAGCATATGTCGCTGCTGGGAAAGTACGCTTCGCAACTTCGTTTGGTACATTTTCAAAGCCTGTAACTTCCATTCCGATAATATAAGTGAAGTCGCCTGTTTCTAAATTAAAATCAGTACATAATCCAAGCTCTACCCATTGGCTCGTATCTTTACGATTCGGAATCGTTGTTCCAAGATCTTTTTGTAAATATTCTTGCCAAAATGCTGGGATGTCTTGATGGTTCTTCCCTTCTTTACTTGTCGTCTTCAGTTCATAACCTGCCATTAAAAATTCTGGTTTATTTACAATACGATATTCCATTTGTATGCCTCCTAAATACGGATTTAATTTTCTTTGCTTTACATTTACGCTGTAATACATCGGCGTTTCAATTTCTTGTTTTCGATATTCACTCGGTGTCATTTGAAATAATTTCTTAAAGGCCCTCGTGAACGTTTCGTGAGATTGAAAGCCATGCTCAAATGCGATATCAATAACTTTTTCATCCGTATGAGAAAGTTGATAAGCTGCCCGGGCTAACCTCCTCTTTCGAACATACTCCATTACTGTATCACCTACTAATGCCTGAAATACACGATGAAAATGCGACTCAGAAAAACCTGCAATACGTGCTAAATTACGCAGCGTCTGTTTTTCCATTACATCTTCCTCAATATAATCAATTGACCTTTGAATTTGTGTTTCATAGCTTTCCATCTCTGTTCACCCGCCTTATATGTATTATGATAAAAGAGAATCCTATCCAATTCTTGACGTTTTTTACTATAATTCCATAAAACATTGTAACTTTTTTATATGTATTTCGTTGTTATGTATGAAGGGAGGGAAATGTAGTGAAACGCAAACAATCATTAGAAGAAATTTACTCCGAGCATATGCAAGATTTATTTCGCTATCTTCTCTCCCTAACCGGAGATTCCCACTATGCGGAAGATCTCATGCAAGAAACATTTTACCGAATGCTCGTCCATATTGACTATTATAAAGGAGAAGAAATTAGGCCGTGGTTATTTACGATTGCCTACAACTCCTTTATCGATTGGTATCGAAAAGAAAAAAGATATAAAACAACAACAATTGAAGAATTCCATTTACCAAACGTGCCAAGTACAGAGCACTCTTATTTCGTAAAACATGAGATTGCTAGTTGGTTAGACGGTTTATCTTCTCTCCCCCTTGAAAGACGAAATGTCCTGCTACTACGAGATTACTACGGATTCTCGTATAAGGAAATAGCAGAGATGACTAGTCTCTCACTAGCGAAAGTGAAAATTGAATTACACAGGGGACGAAAAGAAACGCAAAGCATAAAGGAGTGATCAGGATGGGTTGTACAGCGTTTAAAAAACTATGGGAGAAGTACGAAAACGGAACACTCACGCATGATGAACAAGAGCAGTTAGAAAGTCATATTGAGACATGTGAAGAGTGTGAAGCTTACTTAGATGAGTTGCTTTCGAAGAGTGAACCGATAAAGAAAAGATTACCACCACAAAATTTGAAAGTCCCATTTTGGAAAATAAAATGGAAACAGCGTTGGCAAATCGTTAGCTTTGTCCTTGCCGTTTGTATAGCAATCTATTTTATTGGTCATTTTTCATCTTCCTTTTACTTCTATTCGAATAATATGAAAAACTTTTCTGAAGTAAATGAAATTCCAGCACTCGCACTAGAAGCAACAATTCCAAATAGTCGTTCCACTGGAGGCAGTACAAAAATAAAACCCTTTTTTCGTACAGAAAATGAAATGAATTTAGTTAAAACTGTCGGCAAAAAAGAAGTTCCAATTGGCACAGTAACAACGCATAGTTTCTTATCATCTGTAACTGCCAAAAATCCATCTTGGGAAAATAAACCCTATTCAAAAAAACTTTCCTTTGTTCATCCAAAAATCAAGGAAGAAGCTTCTTTGAAAGAATCATCTAAAAAAGTTTGGGATACACTTGGAAAGATACATGAGGGGACCGTTGCAGAAGTAGCGATATCTTTCGATAAAGCTTACACTTTACAAGAAGTCGAATCCATTCTATATAGCGCATTTGAAGCTCAAGAAATGCCGCCAACTCCTTTATGGTACGCTTTAGACACAGGACAAGAAAGAATAAATGAAAACGATTTTATCCTACATGGCGGAGATATGATTGGATTTCCAGAACATATAAATCTCCCTGATAATGAAGCAAAACGACCGAAGACAAAAGAAGATGAAGTAATCGAAATGATGCACATTCTTTCTGAACATAAAAAAACTGTAAGTGAAGCTACTCGGACTCGTGAAAAAGATCTGAACTTAGATAAGCGCTACCAGTATGTAAAAGATAACGGCGTAAAAGTATATGGCATTGTCATTACTGGCCCGTCGAAAGAATTGTTAAAATTACAAAACTCGCCGAACGTGCGTTATGCGACTCTTGGAGATATTGAGGTTTGGAATTGGTTTGATCAGTAATGTGAAACAAGTAGAGCATCTAGAAGTGATGCTCTACTTGTTTAATCCGAAATCACTTTCACATACATCCCTCTCACCGCTTTTTTATAAGCGACCTCACTCATCTGTCTCATTTTTTCCGATACAACAGACGATCGAACAACTTCACCTTCACGAAGTAATGGAGGATCAATAAGACGGACTTTATTTTTCTGATACAAATCATAATCGTTTCTATCTTCTTTTACTTTTACATTCGGATGAACTTTTCTTAATAAAGCATGTACTTCTGGATCATTACATTGCTGCAATTTCGAAATAAGCTCATCATCTTCAAGAAGGAAATCATCTGCATGAATAATCCCCTTATGAAGAGCTAACTTTAACGTTTTCGCTAACATATCGTTTCCGTAAATATTCATTGGTTTCATAAAGAAATCGATTACTTCTTTATAATACGTTTCTGTAAACCATTCTGCCATTTCGACACTTTGAAGAACCATTATCCCATCTACAGCGATGACATCATCTAAAAAACTGTGAACTTCTTCTAACGAAATATATCCATATGTATACATATCTCGTAATGTATAATCCACTCGGTCTGCACATAATTCTGGTGCTGATCTTTCGAGTAATGTCCACTTCGAATCATCTAACAAAATGTCCTCATAGTTATAACCATACTTTGAAAGAATCGCTGGAATTTCTGAGTTTTTCACGACAGAACTAAATATCTCTTCATGATAACTTTCACCCTCATTATGAAAAACGTAATCAATCACGTGGGAAAAAGCAGTATGTGATACGTCATGCAGTAAACCTGCAATTTGTTCTTCAACTGAACCACCGAGTTTTTTCACTAGTAACATAACACCAACAGAATGATCAAAGCGTGTTACGTTCCAGTTCTCATTCATTAAGTAGCTTGCGCCATTTTGATGAATACCTTTTAGTCTTTGCACAGGCTTGCTTAAAATTAATTCTTCTACTACTTGATCCACTTTAAACTCACCGTAAATAACATCTGATATAACCACTTATAATCCCCCTTTATTTCAGCAGAGTCTTCTAATCGTACCTCTTTTATGAAATCAACATCAATATAAATATTGTATATTATACATGTCTGTTATTTCTTTTAATTCATTTATATTTATTGAGCGCTCCTTATGTGGAGCCTTTTTTTATTGAAAAATATGGAGCCTTTCATTCCAAATTGAACACATGAATTTATTCATTTGAATTGCGAACATTACGTTAGAAATAGGAGCATACATATTCCAGCGAGAAAAAGGATAAGATTGCCAGTTTTATTCTTTTTTGATTTAATACAGGTATGGCCGTCAAGGAAAAGAGGGGAAACATGAAAAAGATTTTCTTCACCATTCTATTCATCATTATTGTATTAATTAGTTTAGGATATTGGAAGTTCTTCACTTTATCTGGGGTTTCAGGCGGTGAAAAAATTCAATCCATACACTCACCAGATAAAACGTATACTTTACATATATACAGGCATAACGGCGGCGCAACGACTAGCTTTGCTATAAGAGGAGAGCTTGTAACAAATAATAAAAAATTTATGAACAAGCAAAATATATACTGGAATTATCGTGAAGAAGATGCAACTGTACAATGGTTAGACGATCATACAGTGATGATTAATAAGCACAAATTACATGTAGAGACGGACACGTATGATTTTAGAAAAAACTAGTTTTACAATCGTACTCAATACTAGAAAAACGTTTTCTAACGTACAATCCTTTATAAAATTACTTCCTTGAAAAATGTTCAAATCTATTTAATCATATTGCCTAAATGCTGATAGATGTAAGGCACTGTCTAGAGTTAAAGGTAAAGCGGTTTACAGTTATAGTACGAAAGGTTGGGGATCTATGGGCAGTTATTTTCTAAAAATGGGGAAGTTAATTGGTGGATTATGTGTACTTGTCATTTTGCTTTCATCTCTTTGGCTTATATGGATTGGCGAAACAAATATTCGTTATAGTGGAGATCATAAGGGCACGATGCCTTTTTGGCACAAGTGGGTCCCTGTTATGGTTGGTATACTCCTTATCCGTTTCTTACCGTCTCATCATAAAAACTATAATCCTCTTCAACAGTTTGAACAAAGGCGCATCATGATTCAAGCTATTGTCTTGTTCTTAAGCGGATCCCTCTTCACAATTAGTCTTCTCACTACGAACTTTGAAGGGATGGCATTACAATTTTGGTTTATGATATTTAAAATCATTTTATTATTATTCACCCCATTCATGCTTCTTTTGCTTTATAAAAGTAATCCCCAAACAGAGAGACTAAAACCTATGAAATCAATAGAGAATCATAAATGGTATCATTTTACACCACTTATTGTCATTATAATATGGGGGTACTTCAACTTCTTTTCTACATTCTCTACACCATTTGTTTCGGCTAAAATGGAACCCATGGTTTTAATATTAATTTTACTTGTAGGCTTTCTTATAAATAGTGTACTGGAAGAGTTTTTTTATAGGGTTTGGTTGCAAACACGTTTGGAATTATTACTAGGTACTTGGCCGGCTATTCTTCTTACATCATTGTTATGGGCGAGCTGGCACATCGCATTACATGGCTCTGGTCATTGGGATATTGATACAGCTACAGTTATTGTGAACCTCGGTATCGTAGGTCTATTCCTCGGATATTTGTGGGCACGTTATCGCAAAGTATGGGCAATTATTATTGTCCATGGACTAATTAATGCGCATCCACTACAACTAATTGAAATTTTATTCAAGTAACGAGCGCGGTTGCGAAACAAAAAAGGATTATACATATTAGTCATGTATAATCCTCTTTTTACAATTCAAATTCTAGTAACGGATGAAATTTTCAGCTTAATGCGTATGTGATTCTACTTCTAAATAGGTAAAATTTTATAACACTATTCAAACGTAACTTCCACCTGCACAATCTCTGATCTACTTCCAAGTCTAAGCGGTGGTCCCCAGAATCCGAAACCAGAAGAAACAATCGCGTGGAATGTACCTTTTTGTGCGTATCCCCAGTCTAATTCGTACATTCTTCTCGTTACAATATGATTCGGCGCCATTTGTCCGCGGTGTGTATGACCTGATAATAGTAAATCGACGCCAGCATCCGCTGCTTGTTTCAACTCGAATGGTTGGTGATCCATTGCGATTACTGGCATAGATTTATCTACCGTACTCATTAGATTTTCAAAGCTTTGACGATCTCGCTCTGTTTTATCTCTTCTTCCAACGAGATAAAAATGATCTTCAATTGTAATCACTTCATCTAACAGAATACGAATATCAATCTTATCCATCTCTTGTAAAAATTCAGGAACCGCTCGTCCGTAATATTCGTGGTTTCCTAACACACCATATACGCCTAGTGGAGCTTTCATTTGTTTCATGATTGGTCCCATATTTTTTTGAATGAACACACCTGGATGATCATCGATAATATCACCTGGCAGTAAAATAATATCAGGCTCCATCTCATTTACATGACGGACAAGCCTTTTTAAATGCGAAACGCCAGATAATTTACCGAAATGCATATCAGAAGCCATCGCAATGCGTAAGCTTTTACGTCCCTCTACTTTTTTCGGTATGTGCACCTCGTACTTTCTAACTACTGGGCTATATGCGTTGAATACTCCATATGCAAAAATAAAGATAAACCCAAGTAACACGGCCGTTCCTGTCCAAATAATTGCCGCTTCTTTCTCCACTGAAAACTGTAAAAGAAAGACCGTAATATTCGCTAACGGCAACAGCATAAGCGCATATTGTATGACCGCAAACCAAATCGAACCTATCGTTCGTAGAAATGGTAAGAACTTAAACACTTGCACGAGAATGTACGCATATGAAATAAATCCGACTACGAAAGCGTAATATCCCCAAGATTCCCAGCCAAACACCGTACTAAGCCAAACCCAACCGTTCCAGCCGATGTAAAACATGAGTAGTGTGTATACAATTAACATAGTAAATATATTGAAATAACGAAGATTTTTCACAGCCAGCCTCCTTCTTGATTTCTTCTATTATAGCTTGTTATGTGCCTAGAACGTAAATAGTAAGCACATCAAAGTTATTTTCCTCTTACTTGTAATCCTCACGCATTAAATTACCCTTCTCTTTATAATAGCTATATTTAAACCACCTTTATTTTCAATTTTACACTTGTGAGAGTTAATACTCATGTGTATATTTATAATAAAGTGAGCATGAATCTGTTTCAATGACCACATTTAATTATTCGAGTATTAATACACATTTCACAAGATATGTGTATTAAAGAACGGAGGAACATATGGAGAAAATCGATAGAAGAATTATAAAATCACAAAACGCCATTCAATCCGCATTTATCGAAATGTTAATTGAAGATGGCTTTGACGAAATTACAGTAAAAAACATTACCGAAAAGGCGAACATCGGAAGAAAAACTTTCTACCTACATTATCTAGATAAATACAATTTATTAGACAAAATTGTGGACGATCATTTAAATCAATTAAGAGCAATATGCGATATAAAACAAACAAAAGGTTATATAGAAGGAACTATCATATGGTTTGAATACTTCAAAGAACACAAACCATTTTTCGCATCGTTATTTAGAAGCAACAGCACATTATCATTTCAGAAAAAGTTCCTAACGTTCATCATGGGTGAACTAGAGAAAAAACTAAACACGAATACGTCAGTAAATAAAAACATTGATAAACACATCGTCTTAAAGTTTTTAGGAACAGCTGTCATGGGCATTTTGGAATCTTACGTGTTGGATGAGATTGATAATGATGTTGAGTACGTTGCGACGCAGGTTGGGGAATTGATGAAGAGGAATATATAACAATGCAAAAAGGAAGATTTGAAGTTCAAATCTTCCTTTTTTATTTATACAAAATCTAGTATACGTTTTGATTTATTTCTTCAACTTATCCGTCTTCGCAATAAATTGTGCTGCTTCCGCACGGCTTACTGCTTTATCTGGAGCCCAACCATTATCTGTTCCAACTGAAATATTTTCTTGGATTAAAATATTGGCATACTTCGCACCCCAGTGATTTTTCAAGTCAGCAAATTCTTTTGGGAGTTTCATATTTTCATTTCTTTCTAATTTATATGCATTTACTAGCATTGTAGCCATTGATGCACGGTTAATGATTCCGTTCGGATTAAAGTTACCGCTCTCATCACCTTTTACAATACCTGCTTTTTCAACTGCTGCGATGTATGGAGTTGCCCAGTGATTTTGTGCGTCCGGGAATGATGGCTTTGCATCTTTATTAATTTCTAACCCTAGAACAGTTGCTAATATTTTTGCAGCTGAACTACGATCAATATTTTCAGCCGGAGCAAATGTACCGTTTGGCTTACCGTGCACTGCTTCTTTATCTACTAAGTATTGAACTGATTCTTGTGCCCAAGCTGGTACATCTGAGAATTTAGGCTTCTGTTCAATTGCACTTGCATCGATTTCAAACTGTAGTTGATATTTATGATCATATTTAATTGCTGGAATTAATATATGCATTTGCATATTATATTTTTTGGAGAACTCACCAATTTCAAATTGAACCACTTTCGTACCGTTATTCGCTTTATCTTCGGAGATTACTTTTACATCATGGAATGTCCCTGCTTTATTTGGATCTTCTACTCTAAGGTACTGAAAATAGCTACTATCTTGAACTGTTAACGTAACGATTTTCTTATCACCTTGAATGGTTACTTTTGGATTTTTCAAATATGTAGACGCAACTGATGTATCATTCGTTTGATCTTTATAAGTCTTTAAAATAACGTCATATGTGCCATCTGCTAGTTTACTATTTGCCTTCATTTCTACTGCCGCTTCTGCTTTCGCAATCGGTGTCATAACACCACTTAATGGAACTGCTAAAGTTGCCGCTATAACGAATGCATTAATATATTTTTTCTTAATCATTATCAATATGACATCTCCCTTTATAAAAATATACTCAACATAACTATCATATTGATAATGATTATCAATGTCAAATAAAAAATCATTTCCTGCACAAATATGCCTTTCGTTCATTTTTAAATAGTAAATAATGTGCCGTATGAACCTTTCTCTCTAAATAATCAATAGAATATGTACTAGATGGATCGACTAAATCACCTATCGCACCTGAAAGATGATCAATGACTTGCTGCAGTATTTCTAAGTTTTTCTTCTCATTTTCAGAATTCATTTCATCCATAATGTCACAAATAAGGTATTGAACTCTCCGTAAACGTAATTCCTTTTGCTCCACGTATATCTCCTCCTTATGAGTCATATTACGGTTTAAATATATGGGGTTATAGCTTAACCAATTCTAAAAAATATAAAGGCAACCACCTTCATAAAGATGGTTGCCCCTATTTTTATACTTGCATCGCTTTCTCTTTTAACGCTCTTCTTAACAATTTACCCGTCGTATTCTTCGGCAATTCTGTTAAAAATTCGATACTCATTGGCACTTTATATTTTGCTAAATGTAAAGTGCAATAGTGCATCAGTTCTTCTTCTGTTACTTGAGCTTGTTTCAAAACGACGTAAGCTCGTACTGCTTCTCCTAAGTTTTCATCAGGAACGCCAATTACAACAACCTCCGCTACAGATTCGTGTGTATATAATACTTCCTCTACTTCACGAGGGTATACGTTATAACCACCAACTAAAACGATATCCTTTTTGCGATCAACGATATAGAAGTAACCCTCTTCATCCCTTTTCGCTAAGTCTCCTGTATACAGCCAGCCGTCTTTCAATGTCGCTGCTGTATCTTCCGGTGCGTTATAGTATCCTTTCATAACGTTAGGTCCGCGAACAATTAATTCACCGACTGCGCCAACAGGTACTTCTTCCCCAAGTTCGTTCACAATTTTATTTTCTACATGCCAAATATTTGTACCGATCGATCCTGGTTTACGCGGACGATCTAGCGGGTTAAAACAAGTAACTGGTGATGCTTCTGATAAACCGTATCCTTCTGAAACGATAACGTCAAAACGTTTTTCAAAGTTTTGCAGAAGAGCAACAGGCATTGATGCACCACCTGAAATACAAAGACGAAGCGTCTTCACATCTTCTGCGCTTGCTTCTTCAAATAAATATAAATAATTGTACATCGTCGGTACACCAGCAAAAATCGTTGGTTCGTACGTGCGACAAATACGGAATACTTCTTTCGGACTAAATTTCGGTAACATTAAAATAGTTGCCCCGTTCACAATCGGCGCATTTACCGCCACTGTTAAGCAAAATACATGGAACATCGGCAATGCCGCAACGACGCGATCATCGGCAGTATATTGTAAATACGACGCCACATCGCTCGCATTACTATATAAATTTTTATGTGTTAACATAGCGCCTTTCGGTTTTCCGGTTGTGCCTGAAGTGTATAGAATAACCGCTACATCTTCTTCATCTAGCTCTGGGCCTTCGTAAGTTAAATCTCCAGCCCCCATCATGCCAGTAAACGTTTTCATTTTTTCAGTTTCTGTATGATTAAAATCTGATGAGGTTTCGCATATGATGATGTTTTCAAGTGAAGGAAGTCTTGTTGTAAGAGATTGTATAACAGGTAGAAGGACGTCGAGTACGATGATTGTTTTTACATCTCCATTTTGTAAAATGTAATGCATTTCGTCTGCTGTATAAATTGGATTAACTGGAATAACAGTTGCTCCAGCTTTCATTGTTCCATATAAACCGACCAAAAAATGTGGTGAGTTTCCAACAACTAATGCGACATTGTCCCCTTTTCCAATGCCCATTGCTGCTAAATTGCTAGAAAACCTTGTGACCATTTTGTTTAATTGGTCATACGAGACCGACTGATCCATAAATATATAAGCCGGTTTATCCCCCTTCTTTTTCGCCGTTTCAGCCAAAGATTGAACGAGATTCACACAAACCCCACCTTTATAAAATTTAGAATATTTAAAAATTCTAAATTAATTATATTAAAAGAAAATTAAAGTAGCAAGTGATATTCCATTAATTGCATATACAACGATCACCTCCTGTTGCCTCTCTTTGGAAGGATAAGGGAATTTTATTTGTTAGCACATTATGAAACGAGTGCTAAAATCATTTCAGGATAATATGCACTCATCTTTTCTCTCAGCGTTTCAAGTTCTTCTTTATTTAAGCTCGTATACTCCCTGTACAAGTTAAGAACGTCCGCTCCATCTTCATGAAAAAACAATGTAACATATAATGTCGGTAACCCGGTATTGGCCTCATCTATTGACAAGACAAGATCTGGCGTTTTATTCACTGTACTAAACGTTTCATTTCTTTTCCATTTCTTATTTTGAAACATAGTTTGTATATCATCTATCTTTCGTTTGTTTTCTGTATGCGTAAAATATATGACATGATCCTTCGCTGGCTTTCCAATAGATAAAAGTGTACGACTTGAGGACGTTTCATCGTTACAGGCTGTCATTCCGATAACGAAGCTGAGTAGCAATACAACGTACATTACCCTCTTCATTTCAATCCGCCCCCTTTTGAATATATATATGCCTTTATGAGGGGCAAATGTCATGTGATTTTATGGTATATGAAATTATATCAGCGATTTTCCGAATTTATCGACCGTAACTCAACTTATATCAGCAATTTTTAAAATATATCGACTTACCGACAAAACGTGACAATCTACGCAAAAAAAAAGAGGCTGCCCGTTACGGCAACCTCCCTTATTTTTAGAAGAATAAATGTAAGAAATCTTCTGTTGTAATATTACCGAAGTAACGCGCGATATCTACGCCTTCTAAAGCTGCAGTAAATGCATCTTTATCAAATTGTACACCTGTTAGACGCTCTTCAATGTCATGCACATCTAGTGAACCGAAGAAATCACCGTAAATTTTACATTCTGTTACTGTTCCTTTTTTCACTTCAAGACGAACGTCAACTTGTCCAACTGGGAAGCGGTGTGAATGTTGTAAGTTGAACTTCGGAGATTTTCCGTAGTTCCAGTCCCAATTTTGGTAACGTTCTTCAGAAAGTTTATGGATTTCTTTCCAATCATTTTCTGTTAATTCATACGTTGGAATTTCTGTTTCCCCTTCGAAAATTGTTTCTAGAAGAAGTTGTCTAAACTCTTCTGTCGTCATTTTTTCGTTTAAGAACTCTGTAATGTTCGCAACGCGGCTACGGATTGATTTGATTCCTTTTGATTGGATCTTATCCATTTTTACTTTTAACGCTGATACGACGTGATCGATTTCAGAGTCAAATAGTAACGTACCGTGACTGAACATACGACCTTTCGTTGAGAACTGCGCGTTACCTGAAATTTTTCTACCTTCAGCTAAAATGTCGTTACGACCACTTAATTCTGCATTTACACCTAATTTGCCAAGCGCTTTCGTTACAGGCTCTGTGAATTTTTTGAAGTTGCTGAAACTATCTCCATCATCTTTCGTAATAAAGCTGAAGTTTAAGTTTCCTAAATCGTGATATACTGCGCCTCCGCCTGATAGACGTCGAACGACATGAATACCTTGTTCTTTTACGTAATCTGCATTAATTTCTTCTACTGTGTTTTGGTTTTTACCAATGATAATGGAAGGTTCGTTAATGTAGAACAGTAAATATGTTTCATTAATATCTAAATTCTTCACACAATATTCTTCAATCGCTAAGTTTATTCTAGGATCTGTAATCCCTTTATTATCAATAAATAACATCGTATCACCTCATGAGTTCCAGATGTAACCACTATGCGCTAGCGTAATGTGGCCACTGAAAATTTGTTTTGCTTCTTCTACTAAATCAGATGGGTTTCCTGTATGCGGTAAGTGCGTTAATAAAAGTTCTTTTACATTCGCATCTTTCGCAATACTTGCCACTTCTGTACTATTCATATGCCCTGCTTTTGCAGCCTCTTGATGTGCATACATATTACACTCACAAATGAAAAGATCAGCATCTTTTGTGAATGGAATTAATTCAGGAATATAACTGGAATCAGCGCTATATACTACAGCGTCACTACCAGCTGTAATACGCATCGCAAAACATGTAACAGGATGAACAGTTTTTAAGAATGAAATGGAGAACGGTCCAACTTGAAGTGTTTCTTCTGGGTTGTACGCAATTCCTTTCGTATGCGGTTCATGCGTTAAAGAATGGAATCCATTCTCGTCAAACAGATGACCGTATATTGGTAATTCCGGTAGTTGCCTTGTTGTCGCACTCGTAATTAATCTCGCATATTGCAATACCCCAATGTCTGCAACATGATCGTGATGATAATGCGAAAGTACAACTGCATCTATATCAGAGGGGGTTATATATTTTTGGAGCTGTGCTAATACACCACTACCACAGTCTACAAGTAAACGAAAACCATCGTGTTCAAACAAATACCCCGACGTTGCTTCTCCCGCTTCTGGAAAGCCGCCCCAAAAGCCGACAACAGTCATTTTCATATGTATCCATCCTTTCTAAAACCGAGTAGGAATGCATGTTTCACTTACATCCTACATTGTTAACTATAATCCATTTCCTAAACTTTTTCATTAATTTTCATTTTTGTTATAAAACAGTTGTTGACTTTTGTTTTTTGTACTAATACAATGATAGTAAGAAATGGAAATGGAGGGATTGACATGATCGATCAACCAATGGAGTTTTTCAGAAATTTACCGACGAAAACTTGCGCGCACTGCGGGAAAGAAATTGATGAGCAGCACGAAGCATACCATAACAAATGTGATGACTGCGTTCACGAAGAATAGTAGTTTGTGAACATAAAAAAACCTAGCAGACATAGTCTACTAGGCTAATAACATCGTATCCTTCTTCATCGTTGAACCTTTCACCAAGAGCTCCAGTTCAAACTCATACAATTCTTTTTGTCGATAATTTTTCGTATGGATTTTATCCATCATCAGGTCGACAACTTTTCTAGCCATCTCATCGATTGGCTGTTCAATTGTCGTAATACCTGGCTCTGTAATCTGTGATAATATTTGATTATCAAAACCGATAACAGCGAGATCATCTGGAATGCTCCAGTCATGGCGTTTCGCCTCTGAAATGATTCCAGCTGCAACCTCGTCGCCTCCTGC
This sequence comes from Bacillus sp. CH140a_4T, assembly GCF_008923725.1. GTDB lineage: Bacteria > Bacillota > Bacilli > Bacillales > Bacillaceae_G > Bacillus_A. The sequence goes on along the minus strand of NZ_WBPF01000016.1, from coordinate 316,629 downwards.
CAAAATCGCGGTAGGATTTTTTTTGTCCTTTAATACTTCATGGAATATTCTCTTACCATCATCCCAAGAGAAAGCGTTTTCAAGAAAATCGATCGCTTCTACTTGACGGCTCTTCTCTGTTATGGCACGTAAAAAGCCCATTTTTCGCTGCTGGCTAACCACTTTGGTTTCGTTACCACGACAAAAAATAAGATTACGATATCCTTGTTCTAACACATGCTTAGCAGCTATGTATGCTCCTTGCGCATGATCAAACTTCACTGTCGGAACATTTGCTTCCTCAATATATTCATTACATAACACGATTGGACCGTGCTGTAAGTATGGCTCTACATCTTCCCACGGATTTTCTAGTGAACATAGAATAATCCCATCTACTTGTTTCGTAGATAATAATTGTAAATACTCCATCTCTTTTTCTGGTAAATATCTTGTTTGACAAATAATCAGTTTATATTTATGTTCAGAAGCAGCAATCTCGATTGCTTCGATAAATCTACTGAAGAAAGGATTTGTAATCCTTGGAACTAGCACCGCAATTGTTTCCGTCTTTTGTTTACGAAGCCTTCTCGCCGCAGAATTAGGAACGAAGCCTAAATGCTTCATTGCTAATTGAACCCTTTTTTTCTTCTCATCTGAAACATATGGATGATTATTAATCACCCTAGAAACCGTTGTCCTTGATAACCCCGCTAATTTCGCCACGTCCTCTATAGTCGACACGAAATTCTCCCCCTTTGCATGAAAACGTTTTCTTAAATTGATTATATAGTATATTATTGGAAACTGCAATATGGGTTGTTATGATTTTACTATATTAATATTATACATAGGAAAAAGTCTGTTAATGGGAGGAGGATTTATACTGCTTTTAGAAGTTTACAGTAGGCATATTTATTAAAGATAAAGGGAGATATTTCATGAATCGGACGGATCGTTTATTAGCTATATTAATTGAATTACAAAGAAGACAAACTGTTACAGCCCAAAGCTTAGCGGAAAAATTTGAGACAAATATAAGAACGATTTATCGAGACATGGATGCACTTAGTGAATCTGGCGTCCCACTTTTCGCCATGCCCGGCCACGGCTATTCATTAATGGATGGTTATTTCTTACCACCCATTCAACTTAAGCCTGAAGAGGCTGTTACTCTTTTATTAGGGGGTGATTATATCGAGAAAACCTTCACTTCCTCTTTTTCTGTACATGCACGATCAGCAAAAGAAAGCCCGGGAATTACTAGGAACTTTTCGTTTCCTTTCTCCTATATTTTCATATCAGCAATCTGAACAAGAAAAACTAGAAAATCAACTTCTCCTATTGCAAGAATCTATCCAAAAAGAACAGGCTATCTCTTTTTCTTATCGTAAACCAAGAGAGGCTACAAAAATAAAACGGACCGTGCATCCTTACGGTTTAGTCAATATTTCAGGAATTTGGTATATCGTTTCCCATTGTTTACTTCGAAAACAAATACGTAATTTCCGCTTAGATCGAATGGATGAACTACAGCAAGAACAAGAATTCTTTACAAAACCCGAAGACTTTTCTTTGCAAGAATATCAGCCTGAAAGCAACCGTACTGTGATGATTCATTTATTATTCCCAGCCCATATTGCACATAAAATTATTGAATCACGATACTTCTTTATAGATTCGTACGAGCATAGAAATAATGGTTTTCACGTCTTTTTGAAATCAAGAAACATAGATGAAGTGTTTCAATGGGTATTGAGCTGGGGAAGCCAAGTGCAAGTACTTGAGCCAAAAATTCTTTCTGAGAAAATCCTTGATGAAGCAAAAAAAATGTTAAAACTTTAATTTCACTACTGACATAATGTTGTCAGTATCCCTCTTTTATAGTAGGTATTAACAAATACATTTTCATAAAAAGGAGTTAATGATATGAAGAAATTTGAAGAGTTAGCAACGTACTACATAGAGGAATTAGAAAAGTACTCTATAGAACAATTTAGGATGAAGCCTTCTAGTGAGGAATGGTCTCTCGGTCAAATGTATAATCATTTAGTTTCAGCTACACGCATGCAATTAGATGCAATCGCGAAATGTAGCACTGCGGTGCCTTCTGCAGCTAATAAAAAAACGGATATAGGAGAAAAGGTATATATAATCGGCGCTTTCCCAGACATAAAAATCAAATTACCAGATCATCCTGAATATACGCCTGAAAACCCAGCTAATAAAGAAGACGTACAGAAACAGCTTCTAGAATTAATTACAATTGTTAAAGACATTGAGCCAACACTTTCTTCTATCCCAAGTGATTGTAAAGTCGAACATCCTGGGCTTGGTTACTTACATGCAGCAGAATGGTTCCAGCTTATTTCTATGCATTTTGCACATCATCTTCGTCAGAAAGAACGATTGGAACTTAAGGTTTGCTAAGTGTTAATATTTCCACTAAAAAGAGACTGCCAATATTGGCAGTCTCTTCACTACAATATGCACCGACTATACAATTACTCATAAAATCCCACTTTCTATCAATAGAAAACTCCTTTATTTCATTCAATGTAAAAACCCATCAATACGTCATCTCCATATGATCCATCTTCATACTTTATTTGCTTTCTTTGTCTTCCTTCTTCTACAAATCCCATACGTTTGTATACCTTAATCGCCCTATCATTAATAGAAACTACGCCTAAGCAAATTTTCTCTAAACCTTTCTGCCCTTTAGCCCAGCTAATAAGAAATTCAATTAGTTTTGTACCAATGCCTTGATTACAGTACGCCTCTCTAATCCCCATTCCCATTGTACCTGCATGCCGTAGACGTTCTAGTTCGTAGCGATTGAAAAGTAAAAAGCCAACGACCTTACTATCTACTTCATAAACTATATAAAGATTCCCTGTTTCATTGCTTTTCCGTATCTTATCTTTTTCTGCATCAATATCATTTGGCAATTTATTTGGAGATACTATAAAAAACTTTGTAGTAGTTTCCGATAATATAATTTCTTTTCTAATATTCATAATGGATTCTGCATCAACCTCTTTTGCTAATCGTATCACTGAATCACCTCATACCTTTTTCTAAAAACTACAAAGAAAGATAGATAACGTGAGGATTCTTCGCTAATTCATTATTTTAACTCCTCCCACTTCGTCCACACTTCTCTCCCGTTTACATGATACATATTATCCTCTCGATCCATAAACCCGTGCACAATAAACTCACGTCTAATCGTACAAAAATCATCGTGATACTGCTTTATAAAAGTATTCATTTCTTTTTCCGTGTACTGATTTTCAGCGTTTAATTTGCTAATTAAATGCTCCAACAATACTAGGTTTTTCTTCTTTTGACCTGGAATCGATTTTAGGCGATCCTCTTTATCGAAAAAGTTACGAATCGTCGTATCTCTGAATTTCATTTCATTTTCGGTCATTTTGTTATCCTCCATCGTTTTTTAAATAATACAACTTTATTGTTTGTCCTTATTATTTTTCTTCATTCTTTCACTTACAACATCCATAAGGTAATACCCGCTAATTAACACATAGTAGAATAGCAGTATTCCTAATGTATCTTTCATACTTGTATATTCCTCTTTGTGAAATAAGATAGGTGAAAGGATGAAAACAAGAAAGAAGATTAGTGGATACAAGATAAAATAGTAAGTACGATTTCCTTTCATCATATCAACTCCTCTATATCTAGTTTTCTCTGTAAATTGTTGTAATTCCTTTTCTTTCGTCTCTATAGCTTTTAAAAAAGTTTATATATAAACTACAGAAAAGACCCCCTACATTAAAATAAAAAAGCACCGGAAAGGTGCTTTTTTCTACGCTTCAATCGATTGATTTTCCGCAATATTTCTAAATTGTCGTTTGTGCATCCAAGTTAAGGATGCGATTGTTCCAAGTGATAACACAACGATGAAAATCATGAGTATTCCTACGTTTTGCCACATGAAGTCAAAGTCTCCACTTGATACGACTGCTTTCAATCCTGATACAGAGTATGTCATCGGCAACCAAGCATTGAATGGTTGTAAAAACTTCGGAATCAATTCTAGTGGGAATGTTCCAGCACTTGTTGTAAGCTGAATAATTAATGTGATGATGGCGATGAAACGCCCTGCATCACCAAATGCTGTTACTAAACATTGAATTAATGCGATAAACGCTAAACTTGTAACGATGCTAAAGAGTATGAAATACGGAATACTTTGTACTTCTACACCTAATCCGAATAGCAATATAACATCTGCTACAATCGCTTGAATAATACCGACTGATAGTAATACGCCGAACTTACTAATAAACCAACTAAATCCTGATTTCGGAACACCAACTGTATCACGTAATGGATATACAATTGATAGTAGTAATGCTCCAACAAATAAACCGAGTGATAAGAAATACGGTGTAAATCCAGTTCCATAGTTAGGAACTTCCGCCATTTTCTCCGTCTTCACTTTTACAGGACTTGCAAACATATCATACGTTTTATCCGTCCCTTTTACTTCACCAGTTTTCTCTGCCCCTTCGCCAAGTTTCTCAGCCAGTTCACCTGAACCATCATTTACTTTTACGAGACCATCTGTTACTTTACCAGATCCGTCTGCTAGTTTATTTACGCCGTCGATTAGCTGGGTTGAGCCAGTTGACATTTTATTTAGACCACCATTTAGATTACCTAAGCCAGTTGTTACTTGACTGGATCCATCTGCTAATTGATTTACTCCACCTGCCATTTGATTTGCTCCTACAGATAATGTTCCTAAACCGCCTGTTACTTTACCCGAACCATCTGCTAATTGATTTACTCCACCTGCCATTTGGTTTGCTCCTGCAGATAATGTTCCTAAACCGCCTGTTACTTTACCCGAACCATCTGCTAATTGATTTACTCCACCTGCCATTTGATTTGCTCCTGCAGATAATGTGTCTAAGCCGCCTGTTACTTTACGCGAACCATCTGCTAATTGATTTATCGCATCAATTAATTGACCGGATTCGTTTTTAAATTTATTTGCGCCTTCTTTAGCAGTATTTAACTGCGCACCAAACCCTTGAAATTTTTTAACAAACCCTTTTTGTTCACTGGATAATTGATCAATACCAACAGTTAAAGATTTTAATTCTGCTGGATTTGGTAGTTTGCTTTGCCCATCACCTGTTTTTTGATTTATTTCACCTTTTAATTGTTTTACTTCTTCATTTAATTTATTTGTTCCACCCGCTACTCCAGCAGTTTTTTGCTGAACTGTCGCTGTACTTTTTACAGCACTTGTTATAAATGGCTGTAACTGATCTTGGTATTCTTTTGGTAAACTTTCAATTTGCTTTTGTAAATTCGCTACATCTTGCGCTGCATTTTTTGCATCTCCTGCTGTTGATTGCGTAAGTTCATTTAACTGATTTACATTCGCCCCAGCACCATCTATTTTTTCATTTACTGTATTCAATATAGAAGGGCCTTTTGACTGCATTTCCTCTAACGCTGCAGCAGACTTTTGTACGTTACTATTTAACTCTTGCAATCCCTTTTGAATTTCTTGAGACCATTTTTCTAATTGACTTTGCCCTTCAGCAAGTTTTTCCATACCATTTGATAGGTCAGTTGTTCCTGTTTGTAATTCACCGGATTTACTTACTAATTTGTTCAAACCACCGGTCACTTTCTCAGATCCATCATGTAATTCACCAATTCCTTTTTGCATTTCACCCGTTTTGCTATTTAACGTATTTAAACCGTCTGTTACTTTTCCGGAGCCATCTATTAATTTTCCGATACCTGTCTGCATCTCACCCGTTTTACTATTTAACGTATTTAAACCGTTCGTTACTTTGCCAGATCCGTCTACTAATTTCCCGATACCTATCTGCATTTCACCTGTTTTGCTATTTAGCGTATTTAAACCTGCTGTCACTTTTCCTGATCCATCTATTAATTTATTAGATCCATCTGCTAATTTCTGAACTCCATTCTTCATCTCTCCAGACTTCCCTTGAAGTGTATGAAGGCCATCCGTCACTTTACTTGAACCATCATGCAGCTCACTTGATCCGTCGTGTAGTTTACTTGCTCCTTCTGCCCCATCTGCTAATCCTTTTGAGACGTCTTGAATAGAATCAAACATTTTCTCTGCATATGTTTTCGTTAACGTACTTGATACTTCACCTTTAATTTTTTCAATGGCTGTTCCACCAATTTGTGAAGATAAGAAGTTTAAGCTTTCGTTTGGAATATATTCTAAGTTTAATGGTTTTGGATCATCTTTTAATAACGTTGTAGCGTTACTTGAGAAGTCACCTGGAATGCGTACTAACATGTAATACTTTCTACCTTCCATTCCTTTTTTTGCTTCTTTTTCACTTACAAATTCCCATTTGAAACTTGTATTATCTTTTAAATTATCAACGAGCCCTTTTCCGACCTCAATTGGTTTCCCATCAAATACTGCACCTTTATCTAAATTGACTACCGCCACTGGTAAATCATCTAACTGTTTATACGGATCCCAAAAGGCCCATAAAAACATACCTGCATATAAAATTGGTACGAATAGAACCGCGATAATTGGAATTAATATTTTTTTGCTTTTTATAATTGCAGTAAACTCTTTACGAAGCAACTGATTCCATTTCATTATTTCTCCTCCTTTTTTCTAAATGACTAAAATGTTCATTCAGTCATTTCATCCCAAACAAAAAGGCTATACTTATTCATACATATGCCTTATTCCCGAATTTATACTATGCAACTTTTACTCAATATGAAATGAATATTTCTATTTTCTCCTCCTTAAATTAAATATATGACCATTTTGTTCATTCGGTCATATTTTATAATAATAAAAGGATTATCTTAGTTTGACAATCCTTTTAATAAATAAAGTTCAAATAATTCTGCGATTTTTTCTTTTTCTAGCGGTTCATGATTTTTTTCCCAATCAAAAATAAGCGATACGTATAAGCGAAGCATAATAAATGCTGTAATTTCTGGATCACATTTGCTAATTTCACCTTTTTCAATCGCAATCTTTAAATACGATTGAATGACAGAAACGATTTCCACATCTACTTGTTGCATCACTTCTTGTACTTCTTTCGTTCCCATATCGCGCTCTTCTTGAATTAACTTAATCATGAGCTGATGTTCTTTTCTGAATTCTAATATGCTATATAATGCTCTATGTACATTTTCAAAAAATGAAACATCTGAACGAATTGCATTTTCTGCAACTTGCTTCATTTCTGTAATTAAATTAGAAATAATTTCACCAAATAGCTCTTCTTTATTTTTGAAAAAAGTATAAATCGTTCCTTTTCCTACATTCGCTAACTTTGCTACTTGATCCATTGTTGTTGCTTTATAGCCGAACGCTGAAAAAGACTTTGTTGCAGCTTCAATAATAGAACGTTTTCGATCTATCGCCACATCGTCACCTCCAAAAATGACCAATTGGATAATATAGTCAATCAGTACATCTTTGATATTACCACACGCTTACATTGTATACAAGTTCTCTTTTTTATTATTTCCAGTATAAAAAAATTCCAGTCAAATTATATAATACTGTCATAGTGTATCAGAAGAAAAGCGAAAAAGAAAAGATGTTCTTAAGATGTGCAATTAAACCTTACTTAACGACAACAAATTTCCCCTTTTTCAAATAATCAAATAAAAAAACAAGAAAATCCTTACATTTAATAGTAATATAGAAAATAGACAAGTTTATTAAAATGGTGGAGGCTTTTTCAGTCATGATGCGTGCGCTTCGTTTAAATATAAAGCAAGCTTTTTGTAGTCGTATTTCTTTAATTATGATGCTTAGTGGATTCGTTCTTATTTGTATTTATCACTATTACTATGTCATTCGTTATTTAGGGGATGCAGCGAGTGGACCTATATCAACAGATATAAAATGGATCGGATTTCGCGACAATGAAATGGATGTTTATTTATTATTAATGCCTGTTATTGCGAGTTTCCCCTTTAGTACAAGTTACAATTCGGATAAGTCAGATGGTTTTAAACCGTTTGTTAGTAAGGGGATTTCTATATTTCCTTATTCAGTAACGAAATATATCGTTACGTTTTTTTGCGGAGGCTTTCTTTATACGCTTCCGTTCATATTATCATTATTATTTTGCAAATTAACCATTCCAGACGGAACACCTACGGCTGGTTCAGGCATCATAAATGATGATGGAATGTTCGCAAACCTATATTTAGATGCGCCTCTCACTTACATTACTGTATATATCGGAATTAATTTTTTATTTGCAGGTTTAATGGCCCTTTTAGGACTTGCTGCAGCTGTATGGTCACAAAAGGACTATATGGCAATTCTCTTTCCATTTGCAGTTGCCTCCATTCCGTACGTCCTGCTAAATACAATACTTCCTTCAATAGGCGGAGCACCTATTCATTTATATGATCCGAAACAACCATTGCAAGGCATGTCACCATACGTTTTAATGATGCAATGTGCTTTCTTCCTTTTCGTTAGCTTACTTATGTATATACAAGGAGTAAAGCGGGATAGAAAAAAATATAGAAGAAGACTACAAAAAAGAGAACGGTGTAGAAAAGCATTTCAAGTAATTTCAAACTAAATCGTTGAACGAATAAGAGCGTAATCCCCTAAGTTAGTTTAGGGGATTACGCTCTTATTATTATCCTCCCACTCCCCATAAAATAACGACCGCTGTAAAGTAAATCGCTTTAATACCTACAACTGAACATAATAAAATAATTGCATATTTACTTAGTTCTCTCCTTGCGCCTATTAAAGTAAAAATAACTGCTAAACTAAACGTTACATAGGAAGATGCTGTATATATTAAGTTATACGTAAGGTCTAAATTTTGAGTAAGTCCTGTTACATCAGCTACAAACTGAAACATGACGATCGTACTAAAAAAAATTGCAAGCTGATTTATTAATCTTCCACTTAACCATGCTTGCATCTTTAACCTCCTCGTTACAAAAACTGAATTTTTAATTAATTTTAACATGATTTTTACAGAAAAAGAACGCTCAGTATAGTTCTAAGCGTTCTTTTACAACGATTTAAGAAGCTTTCTTCAAATCAATTTGAGCAAGTACTGGGTCGTGATCACTTACACGTCCATGTTCTTTCATAATGTTTGAGTTTAAATGTACTGGATCTACAATTGTATATGGTGCGATGTTATTTGTTACTAAAATATGATCTAACACTTGTGCATTTCCTTCATGAATGTACGTGTAGCGGTTCTCTTTCGGCACTGTGTTTAACATATTTTTTAAGATTGTTCCTTCTAATGTTTTTAATGGTTTAGCGAACTCAAAATCGTTCATATCCCCTAACACAACAACTGGTGCATTCGTGTTCTTTTTCTGAATACCTTGTACGAAATTGTTTACTTCTTGTGCTAATTGAACTCGTTTTTCTTCACTCTTTAATACGAGCGGCTGCACTTTTCCAAATGGCGTTGCATCTCCTATTTTTGAGTTTAAGTGATTTGCAACGACAACAACGTTTTGTCCTTGGAATGTAAATTCTGCCGCAAGCGGTTTACGTGTACTTTCAAATAATGGGTTTTCGTCTCCAATGCGAACAACATTTTTATCAAGTAACTTCGGTACTGCTGCTAATTTCACGCGTGATGGGTTGTAGAAGAAACCAACGCGAATATTCGCTCCTGGTGCTCCCCCGTCTAGATTATTATGCGGAGCAATTTCTACATACTCATACTTTGGCCCGCGAATTTCTAGAACTGCATCAATGATACGTTTTGCGCTTAATGAAGCATCTGTTGTACCGTCATTAATTGATCCATTATTATCTTGCATTTCCTCTACACCGATAATATCTGGCATTTTTAAATTGTATTTAATAGAATACGCTAGCGCTTTTACTTTTTCATCTGTTGTTTCTTTTTTATTCGCCGAGAAGTTTTCAATGTTATATGTAGCAACTGTTAACTTATCAAGACGAGGCTGAATATTTGCGCCTACTTGCTTAAATCCACCGTCCACTACAGATGGTAATTCCGTTATTGGCGAAATACGGAACGAACCGTAATCATATCCGACTACCCCTGTTATATCTCCAGTAAAAGTATCTCCTACTTTTGCTACATAATCACGAGATACTTTTACAGAAAGACGTTCTGGGTTTAATTGATTTTCATCTAATACAGGTGTGCCATATTTCGTTACGACTTTATCTCCACCATTTTCTACTGTTACATATAAATTCCCGTTTTTCTGAGGTGCAATAATTTTTGGCGTTGGCATCGTAACGCGCATACCTTCAATACTTTCATAAAAGTCGATTGCATCTTCATTTGGATCAAATAAACCGAATGCATCATTATCAATAATTTGATCAGGGATTTTCACACCGTTTTCTCCAAGTACAATCGGTGCTGGTAAAGGTTGATCTTTTGCGATTACAGCAACGCGGCTCGCTTTAATTTCCGTCGTCGTTAAGTCTGTGTCAAATCTTTCTGCATATCCAGGCCCAACATATTCTTCTACTTCTCCATCAACTTGAATAAGATCTCCTACCGCTACATTCGCATCTTTTTTGTATACGTACATACCTTCTGAAGTAGCTGAATCATTATCCGGCTGGTTATCTTCAATATAAAAACCGTTTTTATCAAGCGCTGTTACAACGCCTTCCACATTGTATACTTTCTTCCCTTTGTAAGGAGAAATATGTGATTTACCTTGAATATCATGAATACGAACCTCTTCATTGTTTACGATAGTAAATGAAAATGTGGAAATTGCTGAAGAAGTAAGCCCTTCTTTCTCTGCAATTGCTTTAATCATACTATTTTTATTCACTATAATTTGTCCGTTATAACGAACGCTATTATTTGTAGGGTTAGAGCCATCTAACGTATAGTAGATTGTTGCTCCTTCTGTATTTGTTGTTAATGTTACCGCTGTGCCCTTCGCAACTTCTCCGCCACCAGGCGAAGCTACTACATCGCTAACACGGTTTTGTCCTTCCCCTTGAAACTTATGAGCTGTTACCGATTTTAAACCTGGGCTACTAAAATATAATTCAAGCGTCCCTGTTAAACTGACTTTCTTCCCGATATTTTCAGGATGATCTTTCACGTTTACTGCTGCTCTCACATCACCTTTTGGCAACTGAATTGGCATGATTTTGTCTGGATTCGTTTCATTTGGCGAATCCGCAATTGCTACGTTTGTATCATCAAACTTAGCCGGATCTTTCGTGTATTTAGAAGGACTTTGCGTATACCCAACGATATATCCTTCCACTATCCCCTTCGTTTTCCCTTGCTGCTTAAATACTTGAATTGCTTTTTCTACTGACATAGAAGTCGTTTCTTCTGCTTGTACTAAAGTTCCAGTAAATGAAAGCAATAGTATGAATGATAAAAAGACACTTAACAATTTCTTCACAGCCATTTCCCTCTCCCTATTTCATATTTTCTCAGCATTTCTATCATAACAAATGATTCGTTATATAGAACTACATTTCGACAAGTTTTACAAAAAATTTATTTAATTTACAAGCTTTCAAACTATAATACAAAATAATAATTTTACACCTTCTACGAATGCGCTCTATAATGTTAGAGAGAGAAAACAGAAAATATCGAAATTTCATTGGCATGTACAATGTATTCATTTGAATAGGAGTGATTGGATGGAAGTGCAAACAGAAACATACCGCGCAGCTATGAATGGAACATTAGAACGTCATTTTTCAGATATGATTGCTGTTATACCAACTAGAATTACGATTGAACAGTTAAAACAGCGCCTAGAAACGATCGCTACTAAAGTGGATGAATTAAAAATTGTTTACAGTGATGAGACAAGCCTTATTGTTGAGTTACATATGGATGAAAAAATCATACCGTATGAACTGCATATTGATGAGGCGAATGACCCAGAAGAATATAAAATATACAATAGACAAGATTCTACAATCATAGATCGTCATTTTGAAGATGCTGCTTATGGCACTGAAATTTTCACTCGTACGCTATTTGTAGGCGATGTGCTGGACTGCTTTTTCCAGCAGCTACAGTTTTTATGGCACCTCGCTCCAGACTTGTTATTTGTAATCGATTCAAGTGCAGCAATGAAAGTGATATCTAGAAGCTATATTGAATATCACGTTGAAAATGAATTATTACCTGACATTCCTGACTTGTACGTTATTCATTCTGTTTATGAAGACGATAAAGACGGTGAGCCTACACAATATTGGTTTCATACACATGGTCTTTCAAGAGCAGGTGTAACAGAAATAGAATTAATTATTCCAAATCGTATTTCTTCCTATTACGGCATTGGCGATCTTTTTCAAACATTTGCTAATAATGCCGTTGAGAATGGACAAGTCCCTATGAATGAGCCTATCGTTATCGCACATAGTCAGCAAGGTTCTATACATACAGTAGCTGTTCCATGGGAAAAGGGATTATCTTATATTGGGCATAAAACGAGTATGGATCAATTATCTTCAATCGAGGATGAAGAAGTGAAACTACAACCAATAGATGCACAAAACGTATTCTTAGGCGGGATGGATGACCGAGACGAATACCATCAATCTCCGTCCGTTCTCTTATTCAAATTTAATACTTCAGAAGAATATATTGAAAGTTTTTTCAAAGAACACGAGGAAGCTACTGGGCTTATGTTCTATAAAACAAATAGTGAAACCGATCGTATGGCTTACAATGCGAAGAATACTTTCGGGTATTTCAGCAACATTTTTCACATTGAACAATCGAATGAAGATTTTCGTTTCCTCGCTAAGTTTGGTGTCTCCTACGAAGAAGGAAAAAGTGAACATATGTGGTTTGAAATGCAAGAAATTACGGAAGATTTCATTCAAGGTATACTCATTAATGAACCATACTTTATAGAAAATATGAGCGAAGGAAATAGTTATCATTTAGATTTTGATAACTTAACAGAGTGGGTCATTTATGCGGGAGATGCCGTTATAAAGCCAAATAACTTATATATGTTTATCGGTGAATAAGTAACAAAACGCCTCCAATGTGATTGAAGGCGTTTCACTTTATTGTGCAATTAATTCCGTATCCATTACTTTCTCCAAATGAGAAAGTACACGCTTTGCGGCTTTCTCACCTTGATCAATACAGTCTGGAAGACCAGAACCAGCGTAAGAACTACCTGCCAAGTATATACCTGGCAACTCTTTTTCCATAAATGTTGTGAGTTTTTTCATTCGCTCGTCATGGCCTACTGTATATTGGGGCATCGCTTCTTTCCAGCGACTTACGACTGTAAATTCTGGATCCTCTGTAATATCCATCGTCTTTCGTAAGTCTTCTAGTACAAGCTGAACGAGTTCCTCTTCTGTTTGTTCTACAACTGCTTCATCACCAGGACGTCCAACGTAACAACGAAGAAGCGTTTTTCCTTCTGGCGCTGTATGTGGCCATTTTTTATGTGTCCACGTACATGCTGTAATTGTGTAATCACTATTTCTTGATACGACAAATCCTGTACCATCGATATCACGCTGAATGGCTGATTTCGGAAAAGCCATTGCCACATTCGCAACTGATGTGGACGGAATGTTACGGAAGAAACGAAACTGCTTGTACTGCGCGAACATAGATGGCAATACTTTATGTGAGCTTGCTACTACGACCGCGTCCGCTTCTATTTCTTTTCCGTTACTAAGAGCAATCGTATAACCATCACCCTGTTTTGCAATTTTTTCAATGCGAGTGCCCTTTATTATCGTACCTTCATGTATCTTCGCTTCGAGAGATTCTACTATAGATTCTAAACCTGTTTTCACTGTTTGGAAGATGCCCTTTTTCGGTTCAGATTTCTCTTTTTTCGGAGCGAGCGTTCGCATACCGAGTGAAATACTGCGATGTTTCTGCTCAATTTGATACATTTGCGGGAATGTTGACATTAAGCTCATTTCATCGATATCCCCTGCATAAATACCCGATAGTAGTGGTTCTATTAAATTTTCAACCACTTCGTTGCCGAGTCGATGTCTGAAAAAATGCCCGAGTGATTGGTCAGATACTGGCTTTGATCTCGGCATTAACAGATCAAAACCAGCTCTTAGCTTACCAATTGGGGAGAACAGCCTGGAAAATAGAAACGGCGTAATTTGCGTTGGAATTCCCATCATTGATCCGCTCGGCATTTTATGTAACCGATTGTTTACGAGGATAAATGATTGACCGGCCTTATTGTTTACAAGTTCATCGCCAAGACCTAATTCTTTCGTTAATCTTGCTGCACTTTCTTTTCGTGCTAAGAAAGAATCCGGTCCGCGTTCAATTGTAAATCCATCTTTTCGAACGGTTTGAATTTTCCCGCCAAGTTTACCCGATGCTTCTATCAGTAATGTATCGATCGACAAGTTCTTGTCATGAATTTCTTTTTGCAAGTTATACATTGTTGTTAATCCTGTGATGCCACCGCCGATGATTACAACTTTTTTCCTCAAGCAGGCTCCCCCTTTCTTTTTACATTACAGATTCTTTTTTCTTTAATACAACATCTGTTAAGCAATCAATAAATGCGTCAGATGCATTTGGCATTTCTGGACGATAATATTTCGCGCCAATTTCATCTGTTACAACTTTACACTCAAAGTCGTTGTCATATAAAACTTCTAAATGTTCCGCAACAAATCCAACTGGTGCGTATACGAATGAAGTATAACCGTACTTTTCATTTAATTCTCTCGTTAAATCTTGTACATCTGGACCAATCCAAGGGTCTGGTGTGTTTCCTGCACTTTGCCAACCTACTGCATAGTTTGCTACTTCAGCACCTCTTGCGATATAGTCAGCTGTTTCATTTAATTGATCTGGATATGGATCGCCAAGTGCAATAATTTTTTCTGGTAAGCTATGTGCAGATACGATTAATACTGCTTTTTCACGCTCTGCTTCTGCCATACCGTTATATATACCTTTCACTGCATCGACCCAGTACTGGATGAATTTCGGTTCTTTATACCAGCTATCAATGCCGTGAATTGTTAAGTTTCCAAGTTTCTCCGCTTCTTCTTGTGCTCGTCCTACATACGATTTCACGCTAAATGTAGAATAGTGCGGTGCAAGAACAAGTGCGATTGCATCTTGTATACCGTCGTTATGCATATCTTTCACTGCATCTTCAATGAACGGTTCGATATGTTTTAAGCCAAGATACATATGGTACTCTACTTCATCTTGTACTTCATTTAAACGCTGTTCTAACTTTTTAGCTTGCTCTAATGTAATAGTAGCTAAAGGAGAAATACCACCAATTGCACGGTAACGCTCTGTTAAATCTTCTAGCATTTCAGGACTTGGCTTTCTTCCTCTACGAATATGTGTATAGTAACGTTCAATATCTTCTTCTTTATATGGCGTTCCGTATGCCATTACAAGCAAACCAATTTTCTTTTTCATACAGCAATGCTCCTTTACTTCGCTAACTGCCCTTTAGAGTATTCATGAATAAATGTAGTTAAACGTTTTAATGTATCTGGATTTACTTCCGGGAATACACCGTGTCCTAAGTTAAAGATATAACCTGGCTCTTTCATCCCTTGATCTAAAATACCTTTTACATGTTCTTCAATAACAGACCATGGTGCAAGTAAGAATGAAGGGTCCATATTACCTTGTACCGCCTTATGAATGCCGCGTGCGCGTGCCTCTTCAATCGGTAAGCGCCAATCTAAGCCTACTACATCAAGCGGTAAGTCGTGCCATTCATTTACTAAATGTGCAGCTCCTACGCCGTGCATAATCATTGGAACACCCACCTTACGAACTTCTGCAAAAATACGCTCCATTGCTGGTTTAATAAATACGCGGTAATCTGCTACATTTACTGTTCCAACCCAAGAATCGAAAATTTGAACTGCTTTTGCTCCTGCGTTAATTTGCGCTTTTAAATATGTAATAACCATATCTGCTAACTTATCCATTAAAGCGAACCAAGCTTTCGGCTCTGCATACATGAACGCTTTCGTATTATGGTAATTACGAGATGGACCGCCTTCAATCATATAGCTCGCTAATGTAAATGGAGCTCCCGAAAAACCGATTAACGGTACGTCTAGCATTTCCGTCGTTAATAAACGAATCGTATCTAATATGTACGGTACGTCATCTTCTGGATTGATTTCCCCTAGTTTTTCTACGTCTTGTAAAGAACGAATTGGATTATCAATAACTGGGCCAATACCTGATTTAATTTCTACGTCCACACCAATTGCAGGTAGTGGTGACATAATATCTTTATACAGAATTGCTGCGTCTACGTTATATTGATCAACAGGCAACTTTGTAACGTAAGCACATAACTCTGGATTATGTGTAATTTCAAATAAAGAATACTTTTCTTTTATCTTTCTATATTCCGGCTGCGAACGACCTGCTTGACGCATATACCATGCTGGTACATAATCAGTACGTTCCCCCCTACATGCTTTTAAAAATGTCTCATTTATAGTTCTTACCAAGACCCTTGCTCCCTTCCTTACCAATGCTTCGAATACGTTCGATATTTATCTTTTTTTACTATACAGCTTGTAAAAACAAAATGCATAACATTATGTACGTTGTTCATTAAATTGACACAAACATTCTTAAAAACGCTTACTATTTTCACAACATTCTTATTATAACACAGAGAAAAACTATGGTTTAGCTACTTTTGACTTTTCTCCTTCGCGATTCGTTTGTGTGTTATATGGCACAACGTAAAAACTCGGTTTTGAAAAGATGTTAACGAACTTTTCCTCATATTCCCCGGCACCATTTACAGTGCCCACATGCGTATGGACTCCATTTTCCACTCTATAAATGCGATACATAATTCTATCATCCGGAAGTGGTGTCCAGCTTAATTTCGCTTTAAATAAACCGAAAGGGCTAAACGCTAATTTCATTTTCACATCTTCAATTTTGTGCAGACGAATCGGAGCGCCAATTGTTTCCACACCTTCTGGCTTCATAAACTGCTCTTTCTGTTCTACATTTGCCTTCGTTAAAATTTTCTTAAACAATTTCGTTGCTGACGCACTTTCTCCTTGCAACTGATGCTCTTTATCCGTACGGTCATAACCAATCCAAACAGCGCCTACTAAATTTGGCGTATAGCCAACGAACCACATATCTCTCGCTCCATTTTCGTCATTTGGCAATGAAGTTGTACCTGTTTTTCCAGCTAATGCCCCGTTATATACACCGGCTTTTGCTGTCCCTTCCTTTACAACTCCTTCAAGCATTTTCGTCATATACCAAGCCGTTTGTTTCGAGAAAATGTTCGTTTCTACTTTTGGCGATTCTCCAATAACTGCGCCGTGTCTATTTAACACTTTATCAATAACGTGCGGCTCAATAATATCACCATTTGCTAAAAATGCACGATACATTTTCACAAGATCAAATGTTGAAACACCATTTTTCAATCCTCCAAGTGCTGTACTTAAACCAGCATCAGCAATATGAACATTACCTTTCTCTAAATATTGCTTCCCTTCTTCAACCCCTAATTCATTTAATAAAGAAACTGCCGGTACGTTTGCTGATTCTAAAATTGCATCGTACATCGTCATTTCTTTCGAATACTCATGATTATAATTTCGAGGTTCATATCCTTCAAAAGAATGTCTTTCATTCGTTAATAAAGAATACGGATTATACTTTTTCGTTTCGAGTGCTGGTGCATAGACGATAAGTGGTTTTAGCACAGAACCGGGTTGTCTTTTTGCGAAAACACGATTGAACCCTCTCGGGACATACTTCCTTCCGCCGATCGCAGCTTTAATTCCGCCCGTACGATTATCCATTAATAAAAACGCACCTTGCGCCCCCTCTTCTTTCCCAGGGAAATTCCTTGCATCTTGAAACTGGTTATATGCTACCTTTTGAATCTTTTCATCCATCGGCACGACAAATGTATATCCTCCGCGAAGTACTTCTTGATGAGACAATCCGTATAAATGTGCGGCTTCATCTATGACCATATCAATATACGGCATATATGCGAGCTCATTTTCGTCTAAGTTTTTATATAAAGCAATTGTTTTTCCTTGATAACGTACGCTGTCTTCGGCAGTCAAATAGCCTTGTTTATGCATAAGCGACAATACGAGATCACGGCGCTCCTTACTTTTCTCTGGGGAAAAATAAGGTGAATATCCGTTTGGCGACTTCGGAAGACCTGCAAGCATAGCGCCCTCTTCTACTGTTAAATCTTCTACATTTTTATTAAAATACAACTTTGCTGCAGCTTGAATACCGTAAGCCCCATGCCCAAAATAAATATGATTCATATACATTTCAAGAATTTGTTGCTTCGTATATTTTTGTTCTAATTGAAGAGAAATTGCGACTTCCTTCAACTTACGCGTAACTGTTTTTTCACGAGTTAAAAAAACATTTTTAGCGAGTTGCTGCGTAATGGTACTACCGCCTTCTACCTTTTCTCCAGCTAACGTATCTTTATAAAGAGCACGGAATATAGAGGGGTAATCAATTCCTTGATGCTTATAAAAACGAGAATCCTCTACCGCAACAAACGCCTGCTGCACGTATTTCGGAATTTGCTCGATTGGTACGAGGTCTCTATTTTCTACGTATAATTTCGTAATTTCTTTCCCTCTCTGGTCAACGATACGTGATGAAGAGTGGAAAACGAGCTGCTTTTCATCCATCATATAGCCACCAGCTAACACGATAAGTTTATAAAGTACAATCGCTAATACGAGCGTTGCTAACCCAGCTAATAAAGTCCACTTTACTTTCTTCATACATCGGCCTTCTTTCCAAATGATGGTACATTTATTATTTGAAAAAGAAGTATCTTTATGTATATAATCTTCGAAGTTTTTTACGAGAGTTGATATAATAGAAACAAACAATTAAAGGGGGCATTAAAATGAAGGCTATTATTTCATACGAAACACCTCTAGAACAAGCACATTTCACTGCAAAAAATAATGAAAAAGATATGTTTTATAAAGAAAATACAGAAGAATCTGTAGAAGGTTCTCTTCAGTATGACGTACTAGACGCTGTAGGAGAATTTAAAGGACAACCTGGCTACATCGTTTGTAACAACATTTCTGTAACAGACGAAGGTCGCCCAGTATTTGAAAATCGTTTTAAAAACCGCGCAGGCCTTATCGAAAACGAACCTGGTTTCCAAGCAATCCGCGTTCTACGTCCATTAAGTAACGATACATATGTCATCTTAACGATGTGGGAAACGGAGCAGAACTTTAAAGACTGGACAGAATCACGTTCATTCGAAAACGCTCATAAAAAACGCCCTGCACAAGCAGAAGGACAAGCTCAAGCTCAGGCTCATCCACATGCAGAGCAGCAAAAAAGTATTTTCTCTCGTCCGTCATTTGTAACTACTTTTGATGTGTTAGTTTAATTTTCTGAGTTCGGAGTTGACGGTACATGAAATTATACCGGCGATTTTCCGAATATATCAGCGCAACTCGAAATATATCGGCGCAACTCAAATTATATCAGCGATTTTTGAGATATATCGACTTATCGACAAATTACGACGCGAAAAAGGAAACACCATTACTTACCGGTGTTTCCTTTTTCTTTATACCAATTATATATACGAAGCGCGTTTTCTTTTCGCATATGCTTCACTTTATACCTATGCCCCGCTACCGATACGACAGCTGTACATAGCTCGTCTTTCTTTTGAAAATGCGACTGGCTGTATCCTACTGCTTGAACATGCCTTCTTCGCATGATCCCCGTATATTTCGCGAGTCCTCGGTACACCATGACTAACTGATTGTCTCGTATCATATATCCACCACTTGTATACCGGGCGTATGCAAGTAACGTAAATATCATAAATAGCGGT
Source organism: Bacillus sp. CH140a_4T (assembly GCF_008923725.1). GTDB lineage: Bacteria > Bacillota > Bacilli > Bacillales > Bacillaceae_G > Bacillus_A. The sequence continues at coordinate 296,754 of NZ_WBPF01000016.1, read as the reverse complement.
ATTAATGTGAATAACGCAACATTTTGTTTAAAATATATACTCACGCCGATAATCGGCACAGCAAGCACGGCACTTGTAATCCAGCCCATTATTACGTAACGACGTAATGCAGCCTTCGGTAAATGAACGATTTTCTCTTCCATTTCATACGGCAACTGCAAATATGTAAGTAACTGCTGGACATCTTTCTTTTTCATAAAGGGATGTAACATCACTTCATTCCCTGCCGCTTCTACACTTTGAATGACTTCCACCTCGACAGAACAATAACCGAATGGCTGGCGGAGAATTCCCTCTTTCACAGTAATCGCTTGAATGCGGTGTAGTTTTAAAACAAACTCTTTCTTATCAAATAACCCTTGCACGGTACGAACTTTATTTCCGTTTCGCTCTATTTTAAAGTTCGCATATTTTAACGCATAACCAGCTGTCGAAACGACCCACGAAACCGCCATTAAAATCGCGGCCATAACGATTAATTCATATACACCGTTATCCATCACATATGCTTCCACTTTATTGATGAGCCATTCTGGTAGAAATTCATTAAACTCTGTGTAAAGGATGACTAACATAGAAAATACTAATCCAAATCTACCAGATGTAATAGATGCGAATAAAATTTCTTTCGCTGTTAATTGATAAACCGCCCGACTACCTTCTCCCGCAAGCTCATCTTCCCTCACAACGCTTCTCTCTTTATGTAATAAAGCAATCAGTTCCTTCGCTTCATCTTCTCTAATGCCAGTTAACATCACTTCTGGCTCACTACCGCCGCTCGCTACTTCTATGTTTAATTTCGTTAGTCCGAGCACTTGATAAATGATGTTAGAAGACGTACTAATATTTTGCACACGTTCTTTATTTAAGTAACTTTCTTTCTTCACGAACACACCGTACTTTATATGTACAATATTATTTTCAACCCAGTACACTTTGAAATACCATTTTATCGCTGAGAAAATTGCCATAATGAATAATATGGCCAAAAGAACAAGATGAAAGACATACCAAGGTTCTACTTGACCATCTGATTTAAATAGAACAAGAAGAATAAAAGGCAACAAAGTCGCAACTCGAATCCCTAATAAAATCGTGATCGGATGTTGCCTCTTATACATCCTCATCACTCACTTTCGCAAGTTCTCCAATTTGTCTTTTCAACTGCTCTGCTTCTTCTTTCGTTAAGCCTGGAATACTATGAGAAGTTGCCGCTGTTGAAATATGTAATTCTGCTAAATTATACTTTCTCATAATTGGGCCCTGTTCAATCGTTACGTGCTGCACGCGGATCATCGGAATGAGTACGCGCTTAACAACGAACATTCCCTTTTGTATCTCAATCTCTTCTTCATTTAATCTGTAACTATAATAACGTTGACGTAAATTTGGAAACACAAAATAATCAAGCGGGATAAATGTAATAGCGCCTGTTACTAGCAAGCCAAACAACCAACCCCACCAATTAAAATTGATCATAAAAAAGAAATATGCAATTACGACTGCTAGTATAACTGCCGCCCCAATTAAAGCGTGAATTCGCCACACTTTCAGCATATTAGAATGAATCTCCCTTTCTAACGGCTGCATCTCATCACTCCAATTATATGAATTTATTAATTATATATTAGTTGGTATATACAGTTTTGTAAAATTATAGTTTCTTTACATCGTATCCATCATTTCTTTAAAATTCCCTTCATTAATCGAATACACTTGAAACTGAATGTAATCTATTTCATTCGTATTCGGATGAGCATATGGCAAAATAGTGAATTTAGAAGCTGATCTTCCTAACATATCTACAATCATTAAAGAAACGTCAATATACTCGAAGTCTACACGAAACACTACTTCTTCCCCCGTAAACTCATAATCTTTAATCGCATCATACGACTTATTCGCACTAATTAGCATCACTTTTAATAGTTGGTTTAAATTTTCTGGTTTAAAATTAATCATATACGCAGCTCCTTTTTTCAATAAAACACTATGAAAACAGTGTAATCTTATTATTTCATAGCTTTACACATCAATAATATAAAAAATAAAGCTAGTTTTTTATAAATTTTTTGATATAATTACTTACGGGAAACGGGAAGATATTTATTTTCCCTTGTGTTTTTATTTGCATCTAGTACTTTTGCTAGATGCCTTTTTTTATGCTAAAAAAGGTACCCTCAAATACTTTGAGGATACCTTTTTCATCGATTTAGTGCATTTCAATAATTGTACCGTCTTCGAATACTTTGAATACGCCAGTAAATCCTGGTCCACCTGCACCTTCTATTTTATATGTCGTATGCACTCTTATTTGATAATATTTCTTTCCATTCTCTACTTGCGTATTTTCTAGCGTGTAATCATAGTCTTCTTTATATTCATTTTTGATATATGCTTTCGCTTTCTCAAAAGTAAATGCATCTTGAGTCTTTCCTGTCTCTACTTTTTGGTTCTTTTCTGCTTCTACCTTTTGATTCTGGTCAGTCTCAGTTTTTTGGTTCTTTTCTGTTACTGCCTTTTGATTTTTTTCTGCCTCAGTTTTTTCGTTCTTTTCTGCTACTACCTTTTGATTTTTTTCTGCCTCAGTTTTTTGAGTCTTTTCTGTTGCTACCTTTTGATTCGTTACTACATTTGTTTTTTGTGCTTTCGCTGCTTCACTCTTTGCAGTTTTTTCTTCTTCATTCATTTTAGTAACTAATCCTACCGCTTTTTTATTATATTCTTCAAGATTCTTGTTATCTTTTGTTTCTGCAACTAGCTTATTTAAGATTTCTTTCGCTTCTGCGTAATTTTTCTTACTTATTAACTCTTCACTTTTCGTCAGTTGCTCACTATACTTCTTGTTTTGCTCTAAGATGGCTAGTAATGCTGTGCGTTCTTCCTTTGCCTGTTTTACAAGCGTAGCATTTCCATTCTTCATGTTCTCTACTTTTTCAAATGAATTGATTGATTCTTCTATCTTTGTTTCCTCTTTTAACTTCACTGCTTCAATCATTACTTTCGTTTGTTCTACAAGCATCTTTGCATCTGAATCGTCTTTTTTCTCATCTAGCGCTTTTTCAAATGATGATAAGGCATTTTTATATTCTTTATTCGTTAACGCGGTCTTCCCTTCATCCATTGCTTTGTCAAAATTTCCATTACTACATCCAGCTAACATTAAAAACGTAAGTCCAATTACCATTAATAACTTTTTCATTTTTTCTCCTCCTATATATCCCTAAAACGATAAAGTGAAACTTTAATCAGTGGGGCTTTTTGTTTCTCTCCCACTGATTATTAGTTGAACCAATCGGGCCTTTACGGGCAGTTGATCCCCCCACCTAACTTCTTTGCTTTCGCTGAATTTTGAGGTGGGGGGCTTACTGACCGTTAATGCGTGGTAACAGCATATGTATAAAAGTCTGTGTAGTAATTAGACTGAAAATAAAGATGTACTTTGTGTGTGGGAAAGGAAGTACATTTCATTTACTCTCATTACTTAAAACTCCTAAATAGTTGGTAGTTGGTTTTCTTCTTCTTTTAAAGACAGAAAGGAATTTTAATCATGTGCGTAAAGCTCTCACCAGGCTCTTTACTACACACACTCTTATACACATAGAAAAACTCTTTTTAGGTTGCTATTTTTTTAACTTTACATATTATCGGTCGTTTTGCTACGAACCTCATTTTGTAACATACCGAAAAACAAAAGAAAACAACTCGTAACATAAGTTACGTTTTGTAACTCTTCTGTAACATAAATGTAACATAAGGTTTTTAAATATACAATAGTTTTTTTACATTATTTTCCCCCGTCTATATTTTCAGGCAACAATCCGGTTCCAATCCTTAATGTAAATAAGGATTCTTCATAAAAGCATACAAATATCTCTCCTCATTATCATCAAGTTGAAAAATAAACAGTACTCTGAAACAAAAATCCCTTACGCTAAGCAAAGCGAAATAAAAAAGCCAACTTCTTTACATGAAAAGAAATTGACCTTTTATTTTATTCACTTTAATCCCTATATATTAAAAAATTTATTCATTAGTCTCAAAAAAACTACAAACAACCGTTTATGAAACCTTCCTAACGTATCGTAAATCCAAGTTTTTAATGAAATAATCCATTAGCGTTTGAGATTAACAAAAAAGCCTACTAATGAAAGTAGACTTTAAATAATGCCGTATACATTATATTTTTTAGAGTATCAAATTAATAATTTGTCAGTTCATTTTCAGGAGTTTGAATAATAACAGGATTTTTCCCTGGATCAATCCATCTTAAAATATCAATAACATTTTGTTTATCTACACCTGTACACCCTTCTGTCCATGAAGTAGAGACATGGAAGAAGATTGCGCTTCCTTTGTATGGTGTACGTGATTCGGTATTATAATTAATGACGAATCCATAATCATACGCCGGGATATACATATTTTCAGCTGATTTCCATCTACCTCTTACTGGCTTTTCTTGCAGCGTATTATAGTATGGGGATTTAGAATCATCTACCCATACATGATTTGGTGTTAAATTAATAAAGGGTAGTTTCGTACCAGGATTTCCTTGTCTACCGAACGCTGAACCAATTGTGTATTTTCCTCTAGGCGAACTCATACCACTTTCACTCATCTCAACTGCAAAACCTTTTTTCCCAATATATCCATTTATATTCTTTTGCTCTCTCCATTTCCCATTTGAATTTTCAAATGTACGAATTTGAGCTTGATTCGTATTGTAGCCTTTTGTTGTAACTAAAATAACTTGTTGATTATTTTGGATCGTTTTTAAGTTATCAATAACTGTTCGAGATTCATTCGTATTCATCCATTGTAGACCAGCACCAGTTCTTATACGCAACCACGTACCTCTTTCTTCCACTACTGTTACCATTTGCGGTGTATATTTTAACAGTACATTCGCTGAGTCTGCTGGATAATCATATGTGAAAAAGTCTCTATTAATATGAATTCTTTTCTCGTTTAATAAAATCCATTTAAACCCTTGATATGTATTGATTTTAACCCAGCCATCTCCTCTTTCTTCATACACTGTTACAGTTTGCGGTGTACATTCAAAAGCGATTCCTGAAGATAATGAAGCATCGTGATAAGCAAAGAAAGATTTGGACATTTGAATTTGTTTACGCTTAAACTCTTTATCTTTTGAAGTATCTGTTCGAGCGACTAAACTTACAGTTTCAGCACGAGTAATCGTTTGATCAGGCTTCCAATTATCATTACCGTATCCACTTGAAATACTTAATTCAACCAAAATATTTACATGTTTCTCACTCCAGTGCCCTTTTAAGTCTGTAAATACTGTTGGAGGATTCCCTGTCACTTTCTCTTGCAACTTGTATGCATTTACTAACATAGAAGCCATCGCGCCTCTCGTTAGCTTTCCATTCGGATTGAATTTCCCGTTCCCATCCCCTTTAATAACACCCGCTTTTTCTATAGCGGCAATATATGGAGCTGCCCAGTTCCTTTTGGAGTCCTCAAAAGTAGGCGTTGCCGATTGATCGACAGGAAGGTTCAATATTTTCGCCATCATTGTTGCGGCTGCACCTCTATCTATCTCTAAATTTGGCGAAAACGTACCATCAGGCATACCTGATAATACATTTTTATTTATAAGATAATCTACTGATGGCTTTACCCAGCCCGGAACATCAGGAAAACTACTTGGAGCTGCTTGTGCTTCATTTTTATTTACATTTTCTATTTCAGCTAAAGAACTTGAAGAAATAGAAAGAAATCCTACCGCAATCATACCTATCACTGCTATTTTTATAAGCTTCATATTTATCTATATTTCCCTCTTCTTGATTAAACTAAATCGTAGTACCCCGAGTTTTTGTGATTCACTTCACAAAAACTATCATAATTACAAATCCACAAATCTTAATTATAACCTTCTATCCTAAATATTCCAATAGATAGTTTAAAAGGAATAAATTTATTAACTGTAATAATCTACCTCTTATACGTCTAGTTATATCAGCAGCGAAATAAATAAGAGAACCAATTTTATACTTTCATAACTTTACACATCCAGCATATAAAAAATATAGAAGGCGTTTGTTGAAAACCGCCTTCTATGCCTTACTACTTTTACGTTATAGGTGCAATTGCATTAATTTTATTTGCTAAAACGAAAAATACACTACCATTAAAGCTAATCTGAACTGTGTTTCTATTAAAACCTAAGAAAATACCCTCTGTAATAGCTTGAGAGTTTAATTGGAATAGAATATTTGTACCAGGAGACAATGTTTTTAAAATTGCTAACGTTTGATTGTTCATATTGGCATACCTCCTTTCTTTTTATTTATACTATAATATTCAAATTTTCTTAAAATGATAGGATTAAATTACTAGAAATAGCATATTTTTTAATATTTTTAGATATAGCAGCACATCGCTATCAAGCGACATTTAATTTCAGGTGAGAGTTTTTCTTTTTTCTAAAAATAAATTGTAGAATATTTAAAGATTTTCATACCAAATAAACTCTATTAAATTCAGCTACATGAATGTAATATGAAAGATTTCTGATATATTTATAATTGCAAAATAGTGGATATTATTAAATTTAAGATGGTCCAAGTCGATGAAAGGCACCTTAGGGTGTCTTTTTACCACAATACATCTAGTGACCATGAGATGTTGAAGTTACTACATTCCAAACAGGGTACACAAAGTGTAAACTACTAGTTTCTCTATAACAAAAGGCCTGCCTTTCATAATAGGCAAGCCTTTTCATATTAACCCTCACTTAATTCCTTCTTATACCAACCCTGCATTCTCTCCGCATCTTCTACTCTCGTATGCTCTAATTTGTAATTCGATGATGCATTAGAGAACTTATACGTACATAAATTTGCACGGCGCTGAAAATATGATTGTGTCTTTTCCATTGATTGAACGTGCCTTCTTCTAACAAGCCCTGTATATTTTCCGACGCTGCGATATACAAGCATAATTTGCTCTCCGTTTACACTGTAACCATTTGTTTTAAATGTTGCGTATCCAAGTGTAAAGATGAGGATCACGAGCGGAATTAATGCCCACATGATGAAGTGCTTTTCAAAGTAAATACTTATTCCAATAAGCGGAATTGCTAACATAGCGAAAAAGATGAAACTATCAATGAGATAGCGGCGCAATGCTGCTTTTGGTAATGAAATAATGTTTGTATTCAGTTCGTATGGTAATTGTAAATGTGCGAGTAACTGTTGTACGCGATCTTTTCGAATGATTGGGTGCAGTGTAACTTTTTCTTTCTCGTCACCCAGTCCTTTACCTTGAATAACTTCTACTTGCACAGCGCAATAACCGAATGGCTGACGTAAAATACTTTCTTTTATCGTAATACCTTGAATACGATGCAATTTTAGCACGAGTTCTTTTTTCTCAAGTAATCCTTGCGAAATGCGGACTTCGTCATTCCTTCGATTCACCGTGAAATCTCCATGTTTTAGCGCATAACCGATTGTCGATATAATCCACGAAAGGACGATCAAAATGGCTACCATGAAAATCCAGCCATATATATCATGTTCCATTACATACGACTTTACGCTATTCTCTATCCATTTCGGAATGTACTCATCTACTTGATGATACACGAAAAAGATTAATGAGAATAATAGTCCAAACTGACCAGATGTAACAGAGGCTAGCACAATTTCTTTCCAAGTTAATTTATATTCAGTCGCTTGCTTTTCCTCTGTTACGATTTCTTTTGCTACTACTTCTTCTGATGTTTCTTCTGCCTTCACTTCTGGAGTTGGATCATTTAGCATTGCAATAAGCTCTGTTGCCTCTTCTACTGTAATACCAGCTAAGCTAACTTCTGCATCATCGCCCCCACCAGCTGTTTCAATTTGAATTTTCTTTAAGCCAAACATTTGATATAACACGTTAGAACTTGTATTAATCGTTTGCACACGTTCTTTATTTAAGTAGCTCTCCTTCTTCACAAAGAGCCCTTGTTTCACATGTAATACGTTATTTTCAACCCAATACGTTGTGTAATACCATTTTTCAAACGCTGAAAAGACGGTGAGTAAACCGAATGCAGCGGGAATTAAATACCAAAACGGGAACTTTCCGTTTAAACTAAACATGAAAATAATGAGTGGTATAAAGTCTGTTATTTTTAATTCTAATAACATCGTAATGGGATGCTGCCTCTTATACATCCTCATCACTCACTTTCGCTAATTCTGCGATTTTTGTTTTCAACATTTCTGCTTCATACATCGTTAAGCCTGGGATGCTGTGAGAAGTTGCCGCTGTTGAAATGTGTAATTCTGCTAAGCCATATTTTCTCATAATCGGACCTTGTTCAATCGTCACATGCTGCACACGAATCATCGGTACTAATACGCGCTTTACGACGAAAAGACCGTGCTGAATTTCAAGTTCTTCTTCATTTAGTTGATAGCTATAATAACGCTGACGAAGTTTCGGAAATACGAAGTACTCAAATGGTGCTAGTGCAACCGTTAACCCGATTAACACGTACAAAATCCACGCCCACCAATCAAACTTTATCATGAGGAAAAGGTAAGCTAAAATGACGAGAATACCAATCCCTTCTTCAATTACAGCACGAACTTTCCACACCTTGACCATGTCAGGATGAATTTCATTTTTCAATGGATCCATGTAACCACTCCAAATCTAGTAATCTAATATATGAATACTCTCAATCTATATTTTACATAACTTTACAGAAAATTGTAATTTAATTATCTTTCTTCTCAGGAATAAAATATCCGAACCAAAGTAACCAAATGAAACCGATTAACTTAAGCCAACTTCCATCCGCTTGAAAAGCTTCAATCATACCTGGGATTTTATAAATCCCAATGAATCCCAGAAAACCGAGCCACCAGTTTTTTTGCATTTTCACCTCTATTCCTCCTTCATGACGTTTTTCACATTTCGAATCCAAATTTCTTTATACTTTAACTCGAATCCCATTAACATGTAATTACTCATATTATCGATCACGAGCGCTAACGTATGAGCATTTTCTTCCGTTGCATGTTGTGACACAACGTCAAGTTCCACACCTTTCTTCAATAAATCGTGGAAACCATTTAAGAAATCTTCTTGTATTTCAAATAAGCGTTTCTGATACTTTTCATTTCGCGATGCAGTTACGATAAATTCATTTATAACGCGTAATATTCCTTCTTGCCCTTCATATTCAGAGAGCATATGTAAACCATCTGAAATTAACTTTTCTGCAAAGTTTTCTTTCATATATTGCTCTTTATCGAAATAACTCACGAAATGATACCCAGAAAAAATTTCTTCAAATAAAAAATCGACTAACGCTTCTTTAGAAGAAAAATGATAATAAATAGCCGGTTTTGAAATACCTACCTCTTTCGCAATCATGGAAAGGCTCATCTTCTCAATGCCGTGCTCTGCCATGAGTTTAAATGATGCCTCAACAATGTTTTGCGATGTTTGTAAATTCTTTGTCATACTGTACCTCACTTATTTTTACTTACCGGTCGGTAAATAAATTATAAAATGAAACGAAATGATTTGCAAGTTAGTTAGCGCTGTAAGAGGGATTTATTGGTAAATACAGAAAAGTATAAAGCAAAAGCAACATATAACAATAAGGAGGATATTCCTATGGGACTTGGCGGTAAAGGTGGTAACGGCGGCACTGGCGGCGGTGAAGCTGGACAAGATGGTAAGAGCGGATTTCCATTCATCATTGTACTCTTCATCGTATTGATTATTGCCAGAGTTAGCTATATCGGCATTAACTTCTAAAAAAAGCATCCTAAATCACAATTTAGGATGCTTTCTTTTTAATCCCTATTCAACAATCGCATACGATAACAGTTCATCGTCACTTCCCCGAGTCTTTGCAGTAGTTGATAATTCGCATATGCGCCGACTGGGGCACCGATTATTGGTACGAGCTGAAGCATTTTGGCTAAATCGATATAGTCTCGGTACTCTGTTTGGAACTTTTCCCAGTCCATATGATTTTCTTCTTCTGTGTCCCACGTTTCGATTGCTTTCCATATTTCTTTTCGGTGATCGTCACTTGAAAAGGCGAGTTGAAAGACGTGAAGGATAAAAAGGCGCTCTTCTTTTTCACTCGTATCAAATCCGTACAATGTTGCTGCATCGAATAAAAATTTAATTTTAATGCCGAGTAAAAGCGGAAAGTCAGCAAGGCCAAGGACAATACCGCCTGCTCCCGTCCCTGCTCCCTCTGCCGCTGCTATTTTTTTGTACTCATCCATTTTCTTACGTACTTCGTCGTCTCTTCTTTGCAATGACCAGTTCGTCTCTTTTAATTTCGGCTTTATAAAGTTTGATCCAGCACTAATCGTCTGCACCATCATCCGAATCGTTTCTGTTAATACTTTTTGCACTTTCGCCGGAATAAGCTGTTGTACTTTCGTCTGCACTTTCTTAGAGAACCGTGTCATCACAGAAGAATCTTTCATGAATGTAGCTTTCCACTGCTCCAATTCTTTTATAACCTTCTCTTCGTATGTAATCATAGGTTCATTCCCTTCAATTTAAACGCTCAATACGTTTCGCCCCGTATTGATAAACGAAACCGATACTAAATAGTATGCTTACGACTAATAAAATTCCCGTCATCATGAAATCTTTCGTCGCAAGGGCAAATATAACTGTAAATACAACGCTGCCAGTAAGAAGAATTGCATTTAATAAAGTAAGAAAATCTTTCTTCTTCTCTTCTCCCCCGACCGGATATAAATCAAGCCAAATCTTCATGCGGTGATGCTTCCATAAAGTTAATAGCTGATAACCGATTAAGTATAGGAAAATAAGGCTTACGATAAATCGTCCATATAAAAACGGAATGAAGTACAAAATAACTCCGCCAAGAGCAAGCAGACGCACATATAAACCGAAATAGTTACCAGATCGTAAAAACGTTCTCGTATATAAGTATAAATATGTACGCTTTTCACCAATCATTGAAAGAATGAAATCGAGCCATTTCCGGCGCGCTACTCTTTCTTTTAATGCAGGTACATCAACGAACATGTTCGCGATGCGGTACAGCAGCATCATCTTCTTACCTTCTTCAGAAATTAAATACTCCCAGTTTAGCGGCTTTCCCTTCACCATTTGATGCAGTACTACGAGGTATAACACCATGAGAAGGACGATTCCGCCAATAAACATAACGGAAGTACGCTCTACAAGGAAGTACACAAATAAGCCGTTTAAAATAAAACGAATGAACCAATCAGCTCTTTGTATATTTTGATCTGTTAAAAATGACTTTTCCCACGCGACGAATAAGTTCCACGCCTTTACAATGACAAACGCGAGTACAATCCATATGTAAGCCGCTCCTGTTTGCTTCATTTGCTGGAAGTATAACGGGGCAAGCGCTGCCGCTACGATTGCGATTATGTATAACTGAATCATAAACGTAAAAAGAAATGCCTTTGTGAAGTATGGTTTTAACTTTTGTTCAACTGGCAGTAAGTAAACGAGATCCGCTTCTTTTAATAACGTTTGGATTGATCCGGCCGTTAATACGAGTCCTAGCAACACTGCCATAACGAGCGCCGCCGGAAACGAAGGTGTTAACGTTTGTAACCATTGCTGGTAATAATACGCTCCTGCGCCGATGATAAATACAAAAATAAATTTCAAATGATCATTAAATACGTATTTACTGTATGTACGAACTTCTTTTAGAAAGTGACGAAATCGTTCTTTCCATAATGCTGTGCTATTCATAATCTTCTTCCTTCGTTAATGCAATATAAATATCATCTAACGTTGCACCTGGCATATTAAACTGTGATTGCAGCTCAGATAATGTTCCTTTCGCTCTTACTTCACCTTGATGAAGAATAATGAACGAATCACAATAACGCTCTGCCGTCGCTAAAATATGTGTACTCATTAAAATACCTGCACCACTCTTTTTCATTTGATCCATCATTTGAAGGAGTGATTGAATGGCTAACGGATCAAGCCCAACGAAAGGTTCGTCCACAATGTAAAGAGATGGCTCCACTAAAAACGCACTCATAATCATTACCTTTTGTTTCATCCCTTTTGAGAAATGAGACGGAAACCATTTTAAACGATTTTTCATGCGAAATTCTTGTAATAGTTGTCCTACACGTTCTTCATATTGTTTCTCATCAACACCGTACGCCATCGCTGTTAATTTCAAATGTTCTTCTAGCGTTAGCTCATCATATAATACTGGTGTTTCTGGGATGAACGAAAAACTAGAACGGTACGCTGTCATATCATCACGAATGGTTTTCCCATTAATTGTGACAGTTCCTTTTTTCGGTTCCATTAAACCGATAATATGTTTAATCGTCGTACTTTTACCCGCTCCATTTAAACCGATTAAGCCGACAAGTTCGCCTTTATTCACAGAGAACGAAACATCTTTTAGTACAGGTCGTTTCGTATACCCTCCTGTAACATTTTCTACACGCAATAACTCGCTCATACGACACCACTTTCTTCATTAGTATTCATTCTATATTCATCTTACCAAAAATAGCGCTGTACTACATAGTATCGATGCCCTCAAAAAAAATTTAAATTTGTTCGCATATATTTTTACGAAAGCGGACATCATAATTAGTGAAGAAGGAACACATTGAAAAAGCGACCACCAATTGATGAGTACAACAACATAGTGAAGTCATCATGAAATGGGGTGTCCATGTTGGACAAAGAAATTTACACATAACCAGATCATTTGTTTCATTTTAGAAACGGGGTGTCTCCGAAAGAGCATATACTGTTTTAAAAAATAAACAATTTCCTTTTATAAAAGATTGCAATTCATTTCACTTGAAAATGGGGTGTCTACGGCAGAAACTTTAGCCGATTTACCGTGCATTTCTTAAATAAATGAGGTGTCTGCGAAACGTAAATTACGATAATGCTTTTTCAATCCCTCTTCAGAAAACAGGAAGCTGAGTCAGCTTCCTGTTTTTCGTGTTTGTTCTCTTATGTAATTATGGTAAAATACGGCTAAGGCTACTTGAAAGGATGAGATCAATGAATCATACAGCGGACAATTGTATTTTTTGTAAAATTATTGACGGGCAAATCCCTTGCTCAAAAGTATACGAAGATGAACATGTGCTTGCATTTTTAGATATTAGTCAAGTAACAAAAGGACATACTCTTGTTATTCCAAAAGTTCACAAACAAGACATTTTTGCGTTAACGCCAGAAATCGCATCACACATTTTTTCTGTCGTTCCGAAAATCGCAAATGCGATTAAAGCAGAGTTTAATCCAGTTGGCTTTAACCTACTTAACAATAACGGTGAAAAAGCTGGACAAACTGTGTTCCACTTCCACCTTCATTTAATTCCACGCTACGGTGAAAACGATGGTTTCGGTGCTGTTTGGAAATCACATCAAAATGAATACACAATGGAAAATTTACAAAACATCGCAAGTACAATTGCAAATAGTGTGAAATAGTGACACTATAATAAGAAGTAATACATAACAAGCCACTTTCCTAAAGTGATTACATATTGCACGGCTTGTTTCTCCACTCAAGATGCCGGGGACTGTGCACTGCACACTTTTCTTCCCCTTGTCTTACAGATATGCATATGTTTTCACATCATGAATACGAACAAAAAATAAGGAGGTTTCCTTTTATGTCAAAAGCTAAATCCTTTATTACAGGTGTCATTTGCGGCGGAGCAGTTGCTGGACTAGCTGTTCTTTTCTCTACTCCTTCTTCTGGTAAAGCTATGCGCGGTAAGCTGAAAGAAAAAGGAACTGATATTAAAAAGACTTTAGCTGATATTACAGCTGATACAAAATTATTAAAACGTCAAATCGTTGAAACTGCTTCAGAAGGTAAAGAAGTGTTTCAAGAATTAAAAGACGATATGCAAGACACGCTTTCTAACTGGAAGCAAGACATTTCTCAAAACAAACGACATATTGAGAAAGAGATTTTGGACATTCAAAAATCAATTGAGAAACTACAAGAAGCTGTTCCGGAAAAAGCGTAATCAAATTCCTGCTTAGTTTTTTGCATATAACAAATATTTTTTATATAAATTGACCTTAACACGGCCTATCACATAGATATGCCGTGTTTTTATGCATTTACAATATATGTTATCACTTAACATGTATGGACAACGCATGTATTCACGACTCATAAAACGCTTCCATAGTTATGCATGATTTGTATAGAATGCCATTTTTCCGAAAAATTTTCACAATTCTCACAAAAAGACTTTATTAATTTTTACTTTACTGGCATAATAGATAGTAATGAAAAAGAATGTTAAAGTGGGTGAGTAAATGAAAAGTGGAGAAAAAGATTACTCGGTAAAAGAAGCGATGATTTTCAGCCAACGCATTGCTCAATTATCGAAAGCGTTATGGAAATGTGTAGAGAAAGATTGGCAACAGTGGATTAAGCCTTACGATTTAAACATTAATGAGCATCATATTTTGTCAATTGCTTATCATTTAAAAGGGGCTTCTATTTCTGAGATTGCTAAGTTTGGAGTTATGCACGTATCAACGGCGTTTAACTTCTCGAAAAAGCTGGAAGAACGCGGCTATCTTGTATTCTCGAAAAAAGAAGATGATAAACGAAATACGTACATTGAGATTACAGACAAAGGGGAAGAATTACTACTTCGCTTAATGGAGGAGTATGATCCTGAAAATAACTCTGTATTTAATGGGGCTCTTGCACTTCGTAATTTCTATGGTAAGTTCCCAGAAAATATCGAACTTATCGCTATCTTGCGCAACATTTACGGACAAGACTTCATCGATATTTTTGAGAAATCATTAGAGAATATTGAGGAGAACTTTACGGAATCCGATCAGAAGTTAGTTAAGAAGTAATCTATTTATTTTTTCGCAATCATGCTTAAGAATTCATTCATAAGCGGGTTAAATAAACCTTGTTTTGCTAGCGCTTCCGCAGTTTCGTGTACTTCGAGCTGATGTGGAAGCGCTTTTTCAAATTGATCTAACAGCGCATCGAACAAAAGAAGCCCTTCTGCTTTCTCCACTACATATTGCTCGTTCAGCATTTCACAAAGATGTAGTATACGTTCAACATCTTTTTTGCGAGCTTTTTTCTTTATGATTAAAGAATAAAATGGACACTTTTCTTCATCAATCATTTTAAATAGTAGGTCTACGTAGTATTCAGCTTGTTCTAATCTTCTAACAACGTCCATTTTCTCCCTCACTTTCTAACACAAAGTCTTCTATTTCTGAATTTTATAACACGAACAAAATATCGTATGATACAATATATAAAGTATATGTATTTTAGCCAAAAGGAGGTCTCGCCTCATGACACTTATAACAGTTGTTTTTGTCGCATTCGCACTTCTTGTTATATTTTACACGAATTTTATGACACATACACTGTGTGAACGAAAACAAATAGCTGCGAGCCGCCAACCCGGTGTCTTTCGGGTTATCAATGTATGTATAACAATTTTATTAATTTCTAGTTATATAGAAATTATATTTCATGGAAAGTGAGGAAGGAAGCCCCTTCCTCACTTTTTTCCTCTATAAGCAAATTATACCTACTATAACCAATAAAATAAACAGTACAAGTAATAAAATAAGTTGAGAATTCATCCCCATCCCCTCCTCTTTTCTATATATGCGGCATGCGCCCAATACGGAACACCTTCAAAATCTGACACGTACTGGTTAAATTTTCTTTATCAATATGAAATCGAGTCGAAATATGATATATTAAATTTTGTACATATTGCTTATACTATGAAATAAATGACACGCATCTTAACTTTATCCTCAGCCTCGGTAAGCCCTGTTAAGCGCGCTTTACCAATACAAAAAGCAAAAGTATCAGTGAGACTTAATCGGGCTCTTATGAACTAAAATTCATTGGTGTAGGATAAATTAAAAATACATAATAGTAGGAGTGTTTATCGAATGAAGAAAGCTATGCTTGCCTTAGCCGCAACAAGTGTAATCGCATTATCAGCATGTGGAACAGGATCATCATCAGACAAAATCGTTACATCTAAAGCTGGTGACATTACAAAAGACGAGTTCTACAATCAAATGAAGACACAAGCTGGTAAACAAGTACTAAACAACATGGTTATGGAAAAAGTACTTATTAAAAACTACAAAGTTGAAGACAAAGAAGTAGACAAAAAGTTCGATGAAATGAAAAAACAATACGGTGATCAATTCGATACACTATTAAAACAACAAGGTATTAAAGAAGAAACTTTAAAAACTGGTGTGCGTGCTCAATTAGCGCAAGAAAAAGCTATCGAGAAAACAATCACTGATAAAGAATTAAAAGATAACTACAAGCCTGAAATCAAAGTAAGCCACATTCTTGTAAAAGATGAAGCGACTGCGAAAAAGGTTAAAGAAGAACTTGGACAAGGTAAATCTTTCGAAGAGTTAGCAAAACAATACTCTGAAGATACTTCAAAAGAAAAAGGTGGAGACTTAGGATTCTTCGGACCTGGTAAAATGGTTAAAGAATTCGAAGATGCTGCTTATAAACTGAAAAAAGATGAAGTAAGCGAACCTGTAAAAACACAATTCGGTTACCACATCATTAAAGTTACAGACATTAAAGAACCAGAAAAATCATTCGAGCAATCAAAAGCTGACATCAAAAAAGAACTAGTTGAGAAGAAAGCACAAGATGGCGAATTCATGAACGATCTTATGATGAAAGAAATCAAAAAAGCTGACGTAAAAGTTGACGATAAAGATTTAAAAGATCTTTTCAAAGAGCCAAAAGCTGATGAAAAGAAAGACGAAAAGAAATAATGAATTGAAAAAAGCTTGGGCTTCAGCCCAAGCTTTTTTATTTTGCCCTCTCTTCGCGATACTTTGCGTCTATAGGTTTGATAAATGAAATTATATGGTTAGTTCCCCTATTTTACAGAATAATAATTTCTTTTTCGTTTTATAGATCGTGTAAAATCATAGTTAACAGAAGTTGATTTTGTCATTCATTTAACTAAAACCATCTTTTATGCATTTCACTTAAAAATATTTTTGTGATTTTAAATCCAGAACTTTCTCCAATAATAGAGTCAATCCCACAATGCGGACAAACTGCTGTGTTATCATCATCCCACCACTCTGTAATTTTGTCTGGATTGAAAATTTCCAAACAATAAAAACAACCACATACAACATCTTTTTCTAAGTGCTTTCTATTACGAGAACAAAAACGATGTGCTTCCTCAAAATATTTTTCCATCAGTATCCCCCTATTCCTGATTTTATTCTTTGGTTTACTTACATTCTCCTCAATAAAATTACAATTCTCCCTTAAAGAAAAACACAAAAAAACCTCGATCCACGCCACACGGAACCAAGGTTTATCTTATTATCATTGATTAAATGAAAAAACTATGTTAAATTAGTACAGAAACACGTTTTCTAAAATATACAGAACGTATTTATCCGTATCTTAATTTTACACCAAAACACATCTTCAGTCAACCTCTATTTTTCACTTTTAAAGGAGTGCTTACGTATGAACAAAAAACTTGATTTAGAGCAAAAACGATTGGATACCGTAATTGAGACGATTACGGAGCAAATTGATAAACTGGAAAACGAAACTGGCAGACGCCGGGCAGAAGTAATCAATATTCGTAAACACTTTTGGGATGACGTGAAAGTGAATACTGATACTTTCGATGATTATCTTGAAACAGTTATCAACTTAAGACAACAAGCTCAGTCACTAGCTGTCACACAAATTACCCATAAGCACACCTTTAATCGACTTGCCGCATTAAGACGCATGCATAAAGCACCTTACTTTGGACGAATTGATTTCAAAGAAGAAGGGGAATCTGCTGCGGAGAAAATTTACATCGGCGTAGCTACACTTACTGATGCAAGCGGAGAAAAATTTCTTATATATGACTGGCGCGCACCTATTTCGAGTGTGTACTACGATTATCCACCAGGACCGGCTGAATACAGTACACCAGGCGGCGTAATCCATGGTAATGTGGAGAAAAAATTACAATACATTATCCAAAATGGCGAGATTGATTCTATGTTCGATACGAGCCTTACAATTGGTGATGAAATCTTGCAACAAGCGCTCGGAAAAGGCACAAACAAACATATGCAAAGTATCGTCGCTACGATTCAGCGCGAGCAAAATGAAATTATTCGTCACGATGAAGGCCGACTCCTTATCGTGCAAGGAGCTGCTGGTAGTGGTAAAACGTCAGCTGCCCTGCAACGAATCGCCTACTTACTATATAAATATCGCGAATGGCTAAAAGCGGATCAAATTATTCTCTTCTCCCCTAACTCTATGTTCAATAGCTACGTTTCTAACGTACTACCTGAACTCGGTGAAGAAAATATGCAGCAAGTGACATTCCAAGAATATTTAAACCATAGATTAAGTAAAGCATTTGACGTTGAAGATCCTTATGAACAATTAGAATATATGTTAACTGAAACGAATAGTCCTACCTATAAAACGAGAGATGCTAGCATTCGATTTAAAGCATCTACTCAATTTTTCGAGATGATTAGAGCGTACAGACAATCACTTGAGTCTTCAGGCATGCTATTTAGAGGAATGAAATTTAGAGGAAAGTTAATTGTCTCTGCTAAAGAAATTACAGAACAATTTTACAACACTGACTCCTCCCTCCGTTTCCATAATCGAATTGAAAAGTTAACAGATTGGCTAAATAAACAAATAGATGCAATTGAAAAAGCAGAACTGAAAAAGCCTTGGGTAGAAGAGGAAATTGAATTACTTAGTAAAGATGAATACCAAAAGGCTTATAAATATTTACAGAAAAAAGGCGAGTTTGAAGACAACTCATTTCATGATTATGAGAAAGAAACGAAAGTACTCGGACGTATGATTGTCCGTAAAAAATTGAAGCCACTTCGTAAAGGTGTTCAAACATTGCGTTTCATCAATTTCACAGGCATATATAAACAACTCTTTACAGATGCATCATGGGTTACTGGGGAAAAACCGAAAGAGTGGGATGACATTTGCTCATTAACAGTAAATATGCTTGATGAAGGAAAACTATATTACGAGGATGCGACTCCCTTTTTACTTTTAAAAGAATTAATTGAAGGCTTCCAAACGAATAGATCGATTAAACACGTACTCGTAGACGAAGCACAAGATTATTCGCCGTTTCAATTTGAGTTTTTAAAACGTCTCTTCCCTGCTGCAAGAATGACTGTACTCGGAGACTTTAACCAAGCGATATTTGCCCATGCGAGTGAAGCAGTGGATTTCAATACACTTACTAGCTTATACGGACCGGATGAAACGAACGGCATCAACTTAACTCGTAGCTATCGCTCCACAAAACCGATTATTGAATTTACACGTGCTCTCGTACCGGAAGGAAAGAACATTCACGCCTTTGAACGTGATGGTGAGAAACCTACAGTGACGAAAGTATCGAATGACAGCGAACTGCACGAGCATATTACTGCCAAAGTTGCTGAACTACAAAAAGAGCAGCACAATACGATCGCAATTATATGTAAATCTGCAGCTGAAAGCGCCGCTGCCTACGAGGCACTTCGTCATATCGAGAATATTAAACTTGTGAAAAGTAACTCAGCCGAGTATGAGCAAGGCATTGTCGTGATCCCTGCTTACTTAGCGAAAGGTATCGAATTTGATGCTGTTATTATTTACGATGCTTCTAAAGATGTGTACAGCGATGAGAGCGTTCGTAGATTGTTCTACACTGCTTGCACACGCGCGATGCATGAATTGCAACTTTATAGCGTTGGCGAGGTTAGTCCTTTTATACTTGGGGCTAATTCGGATAGTTTTGAAGTTATTACACCTTGATATGAATCAAGGTGTTTCTTTTTAAAAACAAGTATGACCTCATCTAACATTTAGATAAGGTCATACTTGTTTTGTTTTGATGCAAGGTACTTCTGTTCACACGAAACTCGAAATTTTTATTTTAGAAAAAATTGTATAAATGCTAAACTATCATAAATATAATGGCAAATCCAACTTACCCAAACACTATTCGATTTTTTCCATACGTAATTTAGTGCCAATCTAATTGGAATTATAGTTATTAATAACTGCATTGGCACAAAACCATAGGCTGGAATATGCCACAAAGCGAACAAGACACTACATATGATTGACGCCGTGCCAAATTTCAACCCTAGTTTTTGTAATGCAAGAATTCCATTCGTACAAAGCAACTCTTCACCCATGAGCATAAATGGTACACGGAATAAAATCATAGAAATACTTATTACTTCTGCAACAGAATTTTTAGTTGCTGGTTCAAAAATGTAATTGAATATAGCGCCGGAACTCACACCTACGATAACTACTAAAGGTAAACCCCAAAGTAATGTCTTAAATTTAAAGTGTTTAAATTGGTCTAACGATATTTCCCCTAAAAAATAGTATCCAATAATTCCACACAATATAAGATTCCATGAAGATTCAAGAATCATTCTTAATACATTAGGTATAGCATCTCCCAAAACATTTCCTAAGAACTGATATGTAATTCCGGTAATCATCAATAACCCCAAAGCCAAGAGAGATTTCGAATCAACTTTTTTCTCTGTTTCTAAAAGCTTTGTTTCCACAACAACCCCTTCTTTCTTATTATTTCGTTAATTACGAATATATCATAGCATAATGACCTAATATCTATATAGAGACTGAATGGTAATTTTTTGAAGATATTATGAATTTTATCACTAAGTTAGAACCGTTACATTATAGGTATAGAAAAGCTGTGCGAATTCGAGAAAAATAAAACCACCTTTCCTCTAAAGAATATAGAGAACAGATGGTTTAGGTGTTTTGATGTACGTCCCATTTTCGGGGTGTATGTTAAATCATCAAGGTATTTTTCTCATTCTAAACGATATATCTTTACGCCTATATACACTCAGCACAATCCCCATTATAAATGCATGAAATAGAGTTGGTACTAATCCATAACTAATAAAAGGTAATGATATAGAAGTACGCGGTAATAATCCTAAAATCATGCCAACGTTACAAATAAAATGGATTATAAAAAGAGTCACTCCGCCAACGAGGAGCAATTTACCATAACCATCATTTATTATATAAGCTATGTTCATTATTCTTACTGCAAAAAGAGAAAGAATAATGCCAAGAACTAGCGCCAGCATATATCCATAATAGTAAGTC
Organism: Bacillus sp. CH140a_4T; assembly: GCF_008923725.1. GTDB lineage: Bacteria > Bacillota > Bacilli > Bacillales > Bacillaceae_G > Bacillus_A. The sequence goes on along the minus strand of NZ_WBPF01000016.1, from coordinate 275,510 downwards.
AAACTCGCGAATACAAAATCAGTATGCGCAGCAGGGATAGACTTTATATTTCCATATGTACCGAACCAACCTGCCGACGACATTGCCTCTTTTAAACGTAAATACCATAGATCATGCTCCGGGTTTACAAACCCTAAAATTCTAGCTATCCGGTATTCTTTTACGGCAGACCAGAAAAATAGATCCCTAATAACAAAGGGTAAAATTGGTAAAACTGTAATAAGCCATGCCGTTTTCTTTCCTAACTTACTCCACCAGAGCATAACGAATATCATTGTAATATAAATAAAAATTGGCACCATAGTTGAAAATAGATATAAAGAAAATACGTACAACATGAGAAGATGCATAAACTTTAACCTACTATTATTGAAAAAAGAAGCCCAAGCTAGAAAAAAGAATGGTATCGTCATTAAACAGTCAATTTTGATGGGACCAATTTTTATTATTGCTTCTCCAATCACGTAACCAGTCGGAAACCATTTTAACATTAACAGAATAAGTACTCCGATTGTATAAAACAGCCATCCAAACCTCTCTAACTTTCGATAATCAAGTAGCATCATTCCAATAGCTGTTGCAATGCCGAGAATCACAAAAACTACTTTATTCATTAGTAAATCGTTCGTATGGCCAAGAGCGATTATCGGTAAAAATCCTAACCCCATAGCAGCCACTAATAAAATAAGTAAGAACCAATCCACCTTTGGCTTATGCAGTTTGTTAAGTTCTTGCCCTAGTTTAATCGGACTTCCCATTTGTTCCACAGCTTTATTTTCAGCAACTTCCTCACTCAAGCCTTTTTCTATCCACGTGTTCTTCGCCTGTTTTAAATGAAAATCTAGTTCGGTTGCTACGAAGCTCTTTGCTTCTTTTGATTTAATATGATTCGTAACTTCGCTTACAAAACGCTCCCCTTTTTTATTCAATTTCTCCTCACTCCTGTACTAAGCCTTTTAATATAAATTGTACCTTCTTAGCATTTTTTTCTGCCTTTCGCAGCATCTTTCTTCCTTTATCATTTAGTTGATAATATTTCGCTCCTTCATGATCCCAACTAGATTGGATAAAACGATTCTGCTCTAGACGATGTAATACGGTATATAAAAACCCTTCATTTCCTTCAAATTTTCGAATCCCTCTCCCTCGTAGTAGCTGTGACAATTCGTATCCTGTTTTTTCATTACTGAGGAGCTGTAAAATTGCTAAAGAGATGTCCTCTTCCTTTTCGTTTGACGCATTGATTTTTTCACGCACCCGCTTTCGATGCTGATCAGAAAAACTCAAATGTTTAAACGTTGTATTCTCCATTGATTTTCGCAGGCCTTTTAATCGATCTTCCATTTGATTATTCCTCCAATCCTTTCTTCAAAAGCTCCTTCGCTTTTTTCAGTCTCGTTTTTATCGTGTTTTCCTTCACTTCTATTACCGTAGCAATCTCTTTAATTGATAGTTCTTCATAATAAAATAGATAAATGACTTCTCGATATTTTATCGGTAAATTCATTACTGCAGAAGCGAGCTCACGGTCCTCCGCATTTTGAATGACAATTTGTTCGACACTATCATTTTGAACCCCCATATAAGCAGAGTCATCCTCTGCCACGATCACCTTTTTGTTATACCAACTTTTTATATAGTCCTTACATTGATTAATCGCAATTCTCCATAACCACGTTTTCACATTCGACTTCCCTTTGTATGTATGAAGAGATTTATAACATTTCACAAATATATCTTGCGTTACATCCTCAGCAACCTCTTTATTATTCACATATGAATACACAAGCTGCAGCACTTCTTGTCCATATTTGTTCATGATTTCATCGATAAGTAGTTCCTTATCTTCTATTTCAAACGCTTCTACCATTAATTCATCCACATCATTTCCTCCTTCCCATATATTAGACGACGCACTGTATGGAAAAGTTTTATAAATTTATAAAAAATAAGGACGGCAATAACGCTTTTTATAAAACACTGCCGCAGCAACTTACATCTAATAAACCGAATAGTCGTTACAATACATTCACCTAAAGAGCACCTCTCTCCCAAGGCGCTCTTTAAGTATGCGATAAGGGTTTTGTGTTAGTTTTCTATCGTCAAGATTCCCCTCATCGCTAAATTAAAAAGAGAACCCATTTAATTGAGTCCTCTTTCTTTCTAACGCTCACTTAAAGAATCTAATATTTCATGTCCATACAAAGATGGATTAATAATATCAAAACCAATAAATTCTTCATACTTCTTATCTGCAAAATAAAATACGATATTATGAAATAACACTTTTTGCAAATAATTATCTTGAGAAAGTCTAAATGAGTATATGCATTCCTTATCGTTTGAAGTTTTCTTTTTATATATTTTACTCCTATTTGTTAAGTCTTTTAATTTACGAGCATTTTCTCCAAAAAACTCAATCCCCACTATACGATCAAATTGATCTATATCTAAATTTAGTTTTGGATTTTCTTCTAATTCTTCAGTCGACTCAATCTCAATCTGTGAAGTGAATGGAATTAAATAAAGATATGCCATCTGGATTTCAGAATCATAAGTAATTAATTTTTTCATGATACACCTCATATTCGTATTCATTTTATTTTTGATTGATTGTGCTAAATACCCTCAATAACCTAAATATTAGGTTTTTAGGTTATAAAATACAAGCATCGTATTTAAAACCATACAAAAAAACCACCTAAAGGCTCCCCTTCAGGTGGTTCTCTATTTTACGCTAACGCAGCTGCCTGCTCTTGTTGATCTACAGGAATGACAGCATCTGTTAATGCTTTTTCTAATTCAGCTGTGTATTTCATTTGCTCTTCTTTGCTCCAGCCTAGTTTCGCAGCCATGTAGTTGATTACTGCTTCTTTCCACTCATATACCCAGTGGATGTTGAAGAATACAGCGCCTCTACGGCGTACGAAGAAGTCAACTGGTTTTGCTGTCATTTCGTAATCCATTGCGTATACAAGTGGGATTAGAACGTCTAGCGGCATGTTGTATTCTTTCGCTTCGTCTTTATGTTTTTCCGCTAAGTCGAATAGTACGTCTACGTTAGAGCCGTAGAATTTCGCAAATTCTTCTGCTTGTGCTTTCGTTAAACCAGATTTCGTACCCTCGTCTGCTTTTTTCGCAACGAATGCTGGGAATCCGTGTGAACCACTTACATGTCCACCAGAGATTGGCATATGTTTCGTGTCGCTCTTCGGATATGCACTATGACCTTCTTTTTGTAATATGTTCGTTACGTAGTCTACTACCATTTCAGCCATTTTGCGGTATCCTGTTAATTTACCACCTGCGATTGTAATTAAACCAGATTCAGAAGTCCAAATTTCATCTTTACGAGAAATTTCAGATGCATTCTTACCTTCTTCATAAATTAACGGACGTACACCAGCCCAGCTTGACTCCACATCTTTTTCTGTGATTTTCACACTTGGGAACATGTAGTTAATCGCATTAATGATGTATGTGCGATCTTCTGTTGTCATGTGTGGTACAGCTGCGTCTTTATCATAGAACGTATCTGTTGTACCTACGTATGTTTTTCCGCCGCGAGGAATCGCGAACACCATACGTTTATCTGGTGTATCGAAGTAAATTGCTTGCCCTAATGGGAAACGTTTTTGGTCAATTACTAAATGCACACCTTTTGATAACTGAAGTACTTTCCCTTTTTTCGAGTTATCTTTTTCACGAAGTGTATCTACCCAAGGACCAGCTGCGTTTACAATTTTCTTACCGTACACTTCATACATTTCTCCATCAAGTAAATCGATTACACGTACACCGCATACTTTTCCATCTTTATATAAGAAACCGTCTACTTTTGCGTAGTTAACAGCTTTCGCACCGTGTTCAATTGCTTCTTTCATTACTTCAATTGTAAGACGCGCATCGTCTGTACGATATTCTACGTAGTAACCGCCGCCTTTTAATCCTTCTTTTTTTACAAGAGGCTCTTTGTTTAATGTTTCTTCACGGTTAAACATTTTTCTGCGCTCACTTCGTTTTACGCCTGCTAAGAAGTCATATACACGAAGACCAATTGATGTACTGAATGATCCGAACGTACCGCCTGTATGGAACGGAAGTAACATCCACTCTGGTGTTGTTACATGGGGACCGTTCTCATATACGATCGCACGCTCTTTCCCCACCTCTGCTACCATTTTCACTTCAAGTTGTTTTAAATAACGTAGACCACCGTGTACAAGCTTCGTTGAACGACTTGATGTACCTGCTGCAAAGTCCTGCATTTCAAACACAATTGTTGATAATCCGCGTGTTGCTCCATCTAATGCAATACCAGAACCAGTAATACCTCCACCAATTACGATCACATCTAACTCTTGTTTATTTACTCCGTTTAATACGTCTTTACGTTGTTTACTTGAAAATTTCATGGTAATTCCTCCCTTTGATAACGAAAAAAGAGACCACGAACTCCGCTATAGATTTCGCCTCTATAGCGTGTTGTGGTCTCTCCAAATCTCCTACCGAATTATTAACTTGTCATCATTATAACACTGTTTATGATTATTTGAAAGCTTTTGTTGCTTCAATTGCTTTTTTCCATCCAGCATATAGCTCTTCGCTTGTTTCCGCTTCCATCGTTGGTTCAAAACGTTTGTCCATATGCCACTGTGATTTAATTTCATCTTGGTTTTTCCAATACCCAACCGCAAGACCAGCTAAGTATGCTGCACCTAAAGCTGTCGTTTCGTTGATCACTGGACGCTCTACAGGAACGTCTAAAATATCACTTTGGAACTTCATTAAGAAGTTATTTTTAACCGCTCCGCCATCAACGCGTAATGTTTTTAGTTCAATACCTGAATCTGCTTCCATTGCGCATAATACATCTTTTGTTTGGTAAGCTAAAGATTCTAGTGTTGCACGGATGAAATGCTCTTTCGTCGTACCGCGCGTTACACCAAACATAGCACCGCGTACTTCACTATCCCAGTACGGTGTACCTAAACCTACGAATGCTGGTACAACGTATACACCTTCAGTTGATGCAACGCGTGATGCGTACACTTCACTCTCACTTGCATCTTTAAACATGCGCATTCCGTCACGTAACCACTGAATTGCAGAACCTGCTACGAAAATACTTCCTTCTAATGCGTATTTTACTTTACCATCTATTCCCCATGCAATTGTTGTTAATAGACCATGCTCAGAAGCTACTGCTTTTTCACCAGTGTTCATTAACATGAAGCAACCAGTTCCGTAAGTATTTTTCGCCATACCTTCACCGAAACAAGCTTGTCCAAATAATGCCGCTTGTTGGTCACCAGCTACACCGGCAATCGGTATGTTTTGACCGAAGAAGTGATAGTCAATTGTTTCAGCATATATTTCAGATGATGGACGTACTTCTGGAAGCATGCTCTTTGGTACTGTTAACATATCTAGAAGCTCTTCATCCCACTGTAAGTCGTGGATGTTAAACATTAATGTACGTGATGCATTTGAGTAATCCGTTACGTGCGCTTTACCACCAGATAGTTTCCATACAAGCCACGAATCAATTGTTCCGAATAATAGATCGCCGTTTTCTGCTTTTTCTCTTGCACCTTCAACGTTATCTAAAATCCATTTTACTTTAGTACCAGAGAAGTATGCGTCGATTAAAAGACCTGTTTTTTCGCGAACCATTTCGCTATAACCTTTTTCTTTTAACTCATCACAAATTTCAGCTGTTTGGCGAGATTGCCATACGATTGCGTTATAAATTGGTTTACTAGTTGTTTTATCCCATACAACCGTTGTTTCACGTTGGTTCGTAATACCGATACCAGCGATTTGTTCTGGTTTTACATCTGCTTCGCTTAAGCAAGTTGCGATAACTGCTAAAATAGATCCCCAAATTTCTTGTGCGTTATGCTCTACCCAACCTGGCTTTGGAAAATGTTGTGTAAATTCTTTTTGAGCTGAATGAACAATTTCACCTTTTTTATTGAAAAGAATTGCGCGTGAGCTAGTTGTTCCTTGGTCTAATGAAAGAATATATTTTTTCATATCGGTTTCCCCCTTATGCTACTTTTCTACTATTTGTATTGCTTCCACTTTTTTTGCTTGTCATATAAGAGATTGCTAGTACAATCACAGTTGCAATAATCACATAAATAAGTGCTGCGTTTTGTTTTCCTTCAAATACAACTTGATGGAATAATCCTGCAAGTGATCCACCTAAAATCGGACCTACTACTGGAATCCATGCATACTTCCAGTTTGAACCGCCTTTTCCTGCAATCGGAAGGAAGAAGTGCGCGATACGCGGACCTAAATCACGTGCTGGGTTGATTGCGTATCCTGTCGTTCCACCTAATGATAAACCAATACTTACAATTAAGAAACCTACGATAAATGGATTTAATCCATCTGCAAATTTATTTGCACCAATTGCTAATATACCAAATACTAAAACGAATGTTCCAATCATTTCACTTAAAAGGTTTGCAAATGTGTTCGGAATTGCTGGACCTGTTGCAAATACACCTAATTTTGTTCCTGCATCTTCTGTTTCTTTCCAGTGTGGTAAGTAATGTAAATATACAAGAACTGCCCCGATAATTGCCCCAATCATTTGTGCTGCGATATAACCTGGTACGTCACTCCATGGGAACGCTCCCTTAAATGCTAATCCTATCGTTAAAGCCGGATTCAAATGTGCCCCACTAATTGATCCAACCGCATACGCTGCAACCGCTACTGCTAAGCCCCAGCCCATCGTAATAACAATCCAACCAGAATCTTTCGCAAACGACTTCTTTAAACTTACACCAGCACAAACGCCGCCACCAAGTAAGATTAACAACGCAGTCCCTACTAACTCTCCTAAAAATGCTGACATAGTATCCCTCCACAATCAATTTAAACGCTTCCAAATGTGATAGAGGTAAAATGAATGGCCATTCGTTTTTGTCAAAAGAAAAAGACCCACAGCTTTGCACGCTTCTATATAAGTTTATATAGAAACAATGAAATGTGGATCTCTACTTTTCTCCGTCACGTTTATTAACTTGTCTATAATGTTAACCTCTCATGAAAGCGGTGTCAACAGAATTTTTTCACATTTTCGTCACTTTTTTTGGTAATGTTTCCATAGTTCGCGTTTTGATGTCGTAATTGCTGTCGCACCAGCATTTAACGCTTTCTCCACATCATCAACTGTACGAATAAAACCACCCGCCAAAATCGGTACACCAGTACGCTCTTTCACTTCAGCGATAATGTCCGTCATTGCTCCTGGAAGCACCTCTATATAATCTGGCTTCGTCTTTTCTAACAGATTGCAACTCTTCTCCATTGCACTCGAATCGATTAAAAAGATACGCTGAATTGCCACAACACCTTTTTGCTTCGCCTTCATAATTACGCTCGCCTTTGTCGAAAGTAACCCGTATGGTCTAAATTCCTGGCATAAATACTCCGTCGCATGCCCATCACTTTGTAATCCATGGATCAAATCAACATGTAAAAACACCTTCTTACAATATTGCTTCGCAAGTGATATAACACTCTTCAATTGACCAACATGAATATCTAAAATAACAATATACTCATACGAACTATGTAATAGCTTTTCCAAATCTTTAATTTGCCTCACTGCCGGCAAAATCTTTTGCTCATGAAATTCCATTCTAAATGTCCCCTTCTTTATGTCATCCTATCCTTTATAGTACACAATTTAAGTGAAAAGAACAGCTAGTGCAGGGGATTTCTTTCAAATCTTTCCTCTATTTATATATTTTCTTCAACTTATCAGAAGCCGTGCCACCTATAACCATTAATATGAGAGGTAAAAAGTTCATTACATACGGCGCATCCGCTAAAATTGTAATGCTCGCTCCTGCAAACTTATTTAATGTCCATACAACAATTTTGGTAAGAAACAAAAACACGCCCATCATAAAGAGACTATCGAAAAACACCTTCCATTTTGGATATGCTAATTGTTTGCTATCGTTAATTACTTTTTGTGTCAACTCTTCGTCACTCCTTAGTAGTTCATCAATCGTAATACCGAACAGATCGCTTAAATGAATAATAATTTCAATGCTCGGATAGTTCTTTCCCGTCTCCCATTTCGAAACAGATTGCCTACTTACATGAATTTTTTCAGCCAAATCATTTTGCGACCAATTTCGTTTTTCTCGTTCTTCTTTTAAACGTTCACTAAAAATCATACTGTGTTTATCACCTCTCTACGTCTAGTATGGGCAAATAACTGATGAAGAGTAAAGCTAGTTGTCGTTGCGTAGGTGGTGCAACTTTTGCGTTACATATCAAAATGGTGCAATTTCATACTTTATATCACGCTGGTTTTATATACTTTTCTTCTATAATAATTTCCCGAACAATAATCGTGCTTCTCAACATTGTCGTATTGTGTCGGTAAGTCGATATCTCATGTCGAATCGTTGATATATTGAAAAAAACGTTGATATATTCCAAGTTGCGTTCGATATATTTGAAAAATCGTTGATATATTTTAGGAAATAAAAAAGTGGATAACAATACGTTATCCACTCTTCTCTAATTATAATAAAACCGAATCTTTATCACTACTCTGATTACGCTTCTCTCGCTCTTCTTCTAAACGCTTCATATATACTTCGCCTTCTTTTTCGATAAACTCATTATCCATATCTTGTTCTTTTTTTGAAGTATATAAAACCATGTAGCCACTTAATACGATCCCTACGATTACAAGATACACCCACCATGGTAAAGTTTCCACTTAACTTCATTCCCTTCCTTAGACAAGCCTTATTAGTTTCACTGTATGAGGAAAGAAGTGGATTTATGCTTAAAATTTATTGTGGATTCTTCGCGAAGAACGCTTGTACATATTCCATAAATTCGATTGGCTCCTGGCGAAACGGTGCGTGGTATCCTTTTTCAATGATATGGAACGTACTATTTGCAAATAGCTCATGATACAGTTCACCATTTTCCCAAGAAACGCTCTTATCGTGTCGTCCCCATATAATTAAAGTCGGAACCTTAATCTTGTCTGCTTCCATCGCGATGCGGCGCTCTCTCATTTTCGTAAGCTGATCATAATGCTCTTTATCGTCGCGACTATTTTTCACTGCATTTTTATTATAATCCGTAATCTCTGTTACAGTTTGTAAGTCTGTTGATAGTGGCGGCACTTCATAACTTTCTTTTTGCTGGAAAGACTCTATCCCTGTAGAGTCTGCTAAAACGAGATGCGTTACTGCATCCGGATATAAATACGCTAAATTTAGAGACATCTCTCCGCCCATCGAATGACCCAGTACTGCGAATTGATCGTATCCGAGTTTCTTCATTAACTTATAATATAAATTCACTTGCGCAGGAAACGAATACTGAAAATCAACCGGCTTAGAAGAACGCCCAAATCCTAAAATATCAACCGCAATAATCGTATGATTCTTCATAAGTTCCGGATAAATATCACTAAATCCATCAGATGAACCACCAAATCCGTGAAGCATAAGTAAAGGCGGTTTTCCCTCGCCAATTTGCTTAAAATAAATCGTCTGCCCATCAATCTGTGCCATACTCTCTTTCGTATTCAGCTTCATCATAACAGTATCTTTCACTTCTCCAACCTTCGCAATCGGCTTATCAACGAAGTTACATACGATTAACAAAACGAGCATAATACCGCTAATGAAATAAAATTTAAACCGTTTCAAATTCCCGTCTCCTTTCTTAAATTGCTATTTAAAGTTTTTACATTATTTGGTTGTTTTATGATTAATTTTAATTGTAACTATTACGGTTACAATTATATTAAAAAAATATTACTCACTGTTATTATTAACGGTTACTTTGTAACTATTATAGTTACATATTTAAAGTAAGTCAATTCTTTTCTCTACATGGCCTAATAACAAAGAAAGAGACTTCAACATGAAGTCTCTTTCTTTGTTATTAGAGTTGGCTTACTCCACCGCCGTCGCCTCTATTATCTGCTGGTGCTCCGCCATCTCCTTTATTGAAGTTGGCTGGCGCTCCTCCACCGTCCCCGACACTTACATAATCTGGTCTTGCTGGTGCTCCGCCTGTCTCTCCTATATTTAATGCTTGATTTGTAAACGCACTGTTAACTCCAATTGATAACGCACCTACTAACGCAATCCCCAACATTCCAAAGTGAATCTTTTTCATTATTTTAGCGCTCCTTTTTTTAATAATTTTTTTTGAGCTTTATGACTCATGTAAAAATAGTGACTTGCTTTATTGTGATTCTCTTCTTTATGAAACCTTAGAGCTAACATTTCAGCGTATTCCTGTATACAATCCCATAGCTCTTCTTTTTCAAAATAAGTAATACCTTCTAAAACTACTTGCTCTAAGCTTAATGTAGGTGATTTTTCGTTTACACTTTTCAAAATCATAAAACGATATTGAAACTCTTCCTTATTTAATTCTTTACAAATATCCAAACCTTTTTCAACCAGATCTGCTGCCAATTGATATTGCCCTAATTTATAACATTCACGCGCTTCAACAAATAGCGCTTTAAAAAATTTCGGCTGTTTTTTTGTAACTTCGGATGCATGGCGAACTGCAAGTTCCGATAAATCTTGACTAGCATACAAAAAGGCTAAATTATGACGCACCATTAAAATATATTTTTCATAATTTACCTTTTGAAAAATATCCATAGCAGCATTAAAGCTTTCTTCCGCGAGTTCATAATTTTTCAAATCTACACAGCACAGACCAAAAGCATTTTCACATAGCGCTATATTTATTTCGCAACCTATATGTTTTTTGAACTCTTCTTTCGCTTTTCTCAAATAGTCAATTGCATTAACTTGTTGATATGTCTGATAGTAAAAATTACCCATACGATAATCAAACTCTGCATTTTCTAAAGAGTGTGAAACGTATTTCAGTAGTTCATTTGCTTTTTCATAACTTTCCTTCGCATCGCTATATTTAGACATTGAAGTACAATATATTCCTTTAAAAAAATGATAATAATACGCTAAAAACCCTTTAGTTGGAATTTCAAAAGATTCTATTCTCTCAAAACTATTTTCTTTTATATTCAACCAATCCGTCAGCATTTTATATCTAAAATCTAATAAGGTAAAATACAAAGATAACTCCTGATCCACATCCAGCCCACTAATCTTACTATCAATCTCCTCTTTCATTTCTGTGGCTTTCTCTATATTTTGCTGCAACATTACACGATACCAATCATCTAAAGAATGTTTCATTTGCTCCCGTGTTACTACGTCTGCTCCCATACACCTGCATCTCCTTTTCTCAAACTTACAAAATTAGGATATTTATACAATTATCCAAATTGTATATTACCACCCCTTTTCTATGTATTGAAAAATAATTGTCAGAAAATTTATAATTTAAATGAATTATACCAAATATTTCTATTTTAAAAACTTGAGAAACATTTTTCAGAAAATTTTATAAGCGAAATAAAAAAAACAAGCAGTTCCAGCGATTAGCTAAAACTACTTGCTCTCCTACTTATTCTCTCTATTGTTACTCTTTAATAAATTCCTTCGTACTTCTCACTGTATCAATTGGACGAACTAATTTTTCGATTTCTTCACGTTTTGGCTCTAGGAACGGAGGTAATGATAACTTTTCGCCAAGTGTTTCGTATGGCTCATCTCCCATAAATCCTGGGCCGTCTGTTGCAAATTCAAATAAAATTTGTGGTGCAACTCTTGCGTATAATGACTCAAAGAAGTGACGATTTACATAGCCAGATGATGGAAGTCCAACGCTACCGATTCTCTCAATCCACTCTTCTAATACAGCACGATCTTCTACGCGGAATGCAGCATGGTGCACTGTACCAAAACCTTGTTGTGCTTCTGGAAGAACCGTATTATGTTCTACAATAACAGATGCACCGTTTCCACCTTCGTTTACTTCAAATAAATAGAATTCTCCTTCTTGCTCAATCTCTTTAAATAATAGAACTTTTTCTAACACTTCTTTAAAGAAACTAAAGTTTGAAATGCGGATAAATACAGGTCCTAAGCCAGTAATTGCATATTCTAATGGAACTGGTCCGTTTTGCCACGGTGTACCTGATTCTATCCCGTTATCAAGTTCATCTGAGATTAATTGATAGTGTTGGTCATCAAAGTCAACGAAAGAAAGAGTCTTCTTACCAAATTGCTCTTTAATTCCTGTATGTTCTACTTCAAGACGGTCAAAACGTTTCACCCAATATGCTAACGCTACATCAGTTGGCACTCGGAATGAAGTTTTTGAAATTTCATTCGTACCGTGTACTCCTTTTGGAATACCTGGGAAGTCAAAGAATGTCATATCTGTTCCTGCACTACCTTTATCATCTGCAAAGAATAAATGGTACGTTTGAATATCATCTTGGTTTACTGTTTTTTTAACTAAACGCATTCCTAAAACGTGAGTGAAAAACTCATAGTTCTTTTCTGCACTACTTGTAATTGCTGTAACGTGGTGAATTCCTTTTAATTGGTTCATTTTATATTCCTCCAGTGGTTTTAAATTTTATATTTTCTCTTCTATTACTTCTCTTCAATAGGTGCTAATTTCGCTTCAATTTCTGCTCGCTGATCTTCTAAGAACGGCGGTAAATCAAGTTTTTCTCCTAAATGTTCTACATCGCCATCAACTGTAAATCCTGGTCCATCTGTCGCAATTTCAAATAGGATTCCGTTTGATTCGCGGAAGTATAAGCTTTTAAAGTAGAAACGGTCGATAATGCCTGAAGAATGGAAACCTTTTTGTATCACCTGTTCTTCCCAATAAGCTAGCTCTGCATCGTTTTTTACACGAATTGCTAAATGGTGAATGCTACCGCGGCCCGGCCTTTCAGTAGGACCATCTAAATATTTCACAACCATTTCTCCGAAGGCTTCCCCTTTAATAGACTGGAAAACCGCTTCTTCATCGCTTCGGCTAATCTCTGTATAACCAAATATGTCTGTAAGTGTACTCGCCAGTTTATCAAGCCTACGCACTGTCATTTCCACAGAACCCATTCCTTGAATTTGATGCTGTGCAGGAACTTCGGATTTCTCCCACGTTTCCCATTGCTCTACTTTTTCTCCGTTTGAAACGAGTAACACGAGGCGAAGACCTTCCGCATCCTCAAATTGCAAAGCAGGACGATTTGCATATGTTGTCATTTCACTATGTTCCACACCAAGTTTCTCAAATCGTTCTTTCCAGTAATGTAAGCTTTCCTCTGAAGGAACGAGTAATCCGATTCGCGTAATTGCATTCGTACCACGGTATGTTTTTCCTACTAAAGGCATTTCAAAAAATGATAATTCCGTACCTGGACTTCCTGTTTTATCTCCGTAAAATAAGTGATACATAGACGGATCATCTTGATTTACCGTCATTTTCACACGGCGTAAACCAAGTACGTTTTTATAAAAATGGTTATTCTCACTTCCGTTTTTTGTAACCATTGAAATGTGATGATGCCCTTTAATTTCATACATTGATAATTCCTCCATTTCATTTTACTAGTCAAGTGACAACTAAAAAATAATATGCTTCTTAGTTTTTTAATTTATTCTCATTATATTTTTGTAAATTCATCTTAGTTTTTACTGAATAAGTTACTTTTTTTTTTAATCGAAAGCAAGTGAGTGTATGTTTTTCATATGACTCAATCGCTTTCGTCACTATCACTTTACAACTCAAGTGATTAAAAAGCAAGTAATTTATCTCAAGTTCGAGATATTTTTTTATTGCATAACATTTTGAACTTGAGAATGATGAATTTCTATATGGGATAGTGTCATAAAAATGTGGATTTACAACGCTAAGTTCATTTTTCATAAATCGGAAAGTATCGATTTTGTTAATCCTACCCTTTATTTAGAAAGAGCTGTTCTTTTAAGACCTAATAACTAACGTTCTTGGACTAAAAATTCGCGAAATTCTTGGTTTGAGGACATTATAAAATTCATAAGTTGATGGATGTGAGATATCGCCAGCATTTTTGAAAAAACACGCTAAGAGCATGCAAGATTTTATACAGTTTTTCGGCTAATCCAGTAACAAACAAAAACCCTAAAACCGCACCAGGATAGAAATGTATAAAAAATACATAGATCCATAGAACGTAAAAAGGAGGTTCCCTTGTGAGAGCAGGGTTCCTCCTTGTCCTTGCTACCGATAATAGGACGTTATGTCAACCTAACATGTATAGGATATACACTGTTCCTTATCCAACTAAATGGCAGTTTAGTTCAAGAATGACAGTAGAGGTTTCAAGTAAGTTAATGGAGAATATTATTGATATGAGAGTTTAGAAAGGGGAATTTAATAAATGGTTGAAATTAAAGACTCCTGGTTTACAGTAAATCAAATAGATAATACAACTTTCGCTATTAGTGAGTATGGACATTGGGAACAAGTTCACTCTTATTTATTAATTGGCGAGGAGAAAGCTGCATTAATTGATACGGGTCTTGGGATTGATAACATAAAGAGGATTACAGACCAGCTTACAAATTTACCGATTATTGTTTTAACAACACACGTCCATTGGGATCATATTGGAAGTCATGGTGAATTTAAGAATATTTATGTACATAAGGATGAAGAAGACTGGCTAGTCAATGGTATTAAGAAACTTTCTATCGAACAAATCAGAAAAGATGTAAGTCGTGATATTACAATACCCATGCCAGCAACGTTTAATCCAGACACCTATAAACCCTTTCAGGGTAATCCTACAGGTTTGTTAAATGATGGTGATGAAATAGAGATAGGAAATAGAAAGTTGACTATCTACCATACTCCAGGACATTCTCCGGGACATATTTCAATTTTAGATAATAGTAAAGGTTATTTATTTACAGGTGATTTGCTTTATGATGGGACTCCAGTGTATGCTTTTTTCCCAACGACCAACCCTCTGGATTTAACGCAATCGTTAAAAAAAATATCCAACATTCCCAATGTAACGAAGATTTATGGAGGACATAATACAATAGGTCTTGATGCAAGCCTTTTACAAGAAGTGGGAAATGCAGTTGAAGAACTTAAAGAAAAAGATCAAGTAAGATTCGGAACTGGAATTCATAAATTCAAAGGATTTAGTGTGCAATTTTAATTATGCTTATTAAACTAACGGGGGCTTTAATTGAGCAAGAAACTAAAAACTTTTAACTACCGATATCGAGAATTATGTAAATAAGCTGCCCATATGGACAGCTTATTGTATTTTTTCTAAAATGCTGGCGTTACTCAACTAAAAAGTTGATATGATCCCTTTCTAGTGGCAAGATATGTTTTATTAGTTCTTCGTTACACCCATGCGTACTTCTTAACTATTTTATTTTCAATAAAAAACAGCCCCACTAAGCTTATTAACACTTAATGAGGCCACTTTATTCACATTATTAATTATGGAACGTCGGTTTATAGAACGAACGATTATCAAGTGCAAAGACACGCTCAGTGTATTCGCCTGGTTTTGTGCGCCCTAATGCACGGTCCATCATGTTCATTTTTGCATCTAAGTTATCGATGTAATGCAGAATTTCTGCTTCTTTTACTAATGGTGGTTTTGGACTACCCCATTCCGCTTTTCCGTGGTGAGAAAGGACGATGTGTTGAAGAATTAATACTTCTTCTGCATCGATGTTCAGCTCATCTGCTGCTTTACCAATTTCGTTCACCATAATAGAAATGTGGCCTAGTAAATTTCCTTCTAACGTGTACGTCGTAGAAATTGGACCAGATAATTCGATTACTTTACCAAGGTCGTGTAAAATAACGCCTGCATAAAGTAAGTCTTTATCTAATGATGGGTATAGATTTGAAATAGCTTTCGCTAAATCAAGCATCGATACGACGTGATAAGCTAATCCAGATACGAACTCGTGATGATTCTTTGTCGCTGCTGGATATTCTAAAAATTCATTTTGATGCTTATTTAATAAATGTCTTGTTAGACGTTGAATGTTTGGATTTCTCATTTCGAATATGTATTGCGTAATTTTCTCGACCATATCTTCTTTTTTCACTGGTGCTTTTTCTACGAAGTCTGAGACATCTGTTACTTCATTTTCATTCGCAACTCGGATTTGTTTCACACGTAATTGAATACGTCCTTTGTAGTTTAAAATATCACCAGCTACTTTAACGATTGTTTCCGCTACATATTGTTTCTCAACCTCTGGCGATACGTCCCATAGCTTCGCTTCAATATCTCCACTTGGATCTTGTAAGATTACTGTTAAAAACGGCTTTCCATTGCTTGCTAAACCTTTTGTCGCTGTTTTAATTAACAAGAAAACATCGACTTGTTCACCAACTTCATATTCTGCAATTTTCTTTTTCATTCGAATTCCTCCACCATATCAGTTACTTTTAGTATAGCACACTACAACTCATTTTCTTTACGCTTACGCACTAATTTTATAATCTGTTTTTCTGTAAAATACGTTAGTAAATGCGCATGACATGTAAAGAAGATGACTTGCCTATCTTCCGCAATTTCCTTTATGAGTTCAATTGTACGATTCGTCCTTACCGCATCAAAGTGCACGAAACTATCATCAATAATGAACGGATAGTCATGCTCAAATGTTTTCGCTAATGCAAATCGTAACGATAAATATAACTGCTCCGCTGTCGCTTGGCTTAGTTCATGACTGTAAAAACGCATACCGTCGTTACGCTCGACAATGAACGGTTCCGCCTCTGACGGTGAAAAGATTTTACTATATCGTCCGCCTGTTAAATAGACGAAATACTCTTCTGATTTTTGTAAAATAAGAGGAAGATGTACTTCGTGATAATATTGCTTCGTTTTCGTTAACACTGTCTTCGCGGCCGCATACGCAGCCCACTTCTTCACTTGTTCACGCACTTGCGCTTTTTTCATTTCCCATTCGTGCAGTAAATCACCGTACGTACTTCCTTCTTCTAAATTCGCAATTTCCATACGATGCTTCGCAATACGCTCTGTCAGTTCTTTCTCTTTCGTAAGACAGTTTTGCGCGGCTTTAATTTCTTGCTTTAATTTTTCATCATAACCGTCAGCCTCATAATGTTCAGCTAATGATAAACTCGTTAAACGCTGTTCTAACAGATCGATTTGCGGTAATAAACGTCCCACTTGTTTCTCGGCATCTTCACATTTTTCTGCTAGTTTACCCGCTTCTAAAAACATCTCTTCATCTGTAGAATGTGCGATATGCCATAAACTATCTCGTTCTACTAACAGTTGTTTCAATTGCTCTTGCATGAACTCATATTCTTCTTGCCATTCCGCAAGCTTCTCTTTTAGCTGCTTACAAGTTTGGCGCTTTTCTTTCTCATTTTGCATACGGATTTGCGCCTCGTGCAGCTTACTATACTCCGCACTACCGATAACAGTTTCTAGTTTATGTTCAAAATGCGAAATCATTTCATATAATGAAGATTTACGCTCACTTTTCTTCTCTAAATCACGATATAATTGCTGCATTTTTTCCATACGCTCAAACGCCGGTAATATGTGCGCATACGTATAAAATTCAGGGAACGTATAGCGCATTTTATACACATTTACTTGTTCGCTAATGCGGAACGTTTCTCGCTCCCATTCCTCATACGATGAAACGACTTTATCATACGCTCGCTCCATTTGCTGTAACTTATACGCCTCGCGTTCAAATAGCTTACGAAGCTCTTCATCTTTTTCTAACTGATAGCGCACAGACATCGCTTCTTCACTTTGTCTCCCGCCAGCACTTTGCTGAAGAGTAAGAAGCTCTTCTTGTAGCCCGCTTGACGGATCTTTATATAAAACGAGGGCAAGAACAATCCCTACAAAAACAATAACACTAATAAATAAGAGCAGGCGGTTATCTATAAATAAGCTTGTAAATAAAACGACTGTGTTAATAAGAAGTAAAAGAAGACAAACTCTTTGCCACTGTTTTTTCTTTTGCATAGCCGCTCCTGCTTTTTCCTCATACTTGCGCTTCATTCTCTCTGCGCCCATACCGATAAATGCCGCATCTTGGAACGACTTCTCTTTCTCAGCTAACGCATTTCGCTCTTCATCCGCTAACATTTGTTGCTTAATCTGTCTTATATTTTCTTCTTGTTCTTCTAATTGATCCTGCGCTACTTTAAAACGATCATCAAGTTGTGCTTTTTGCGTTTCTAATTCGCGTGCTTTTTGTACTGTTTGCGTAATTAACTCTTTTGTCGCCAAACTCATATCAAACGAAAGAACTGTTTCTTTTTCAAAAGTAGCACCAATTTGTTGCTCTAGTTCTGTCAGTTCTTCTTTTATATTCGTAATCGTTCCTGTCATATCGGGCATTTCTTGGCGTGCATTTTCATAAGACATATTCTGCATTCGAAGTTCTTCTACATAACTTTCTTTTTGTAAAAACTCTTCATCTATTTGAATCGATTCCATTTCCGATTGCACATTCTCAATTTTTTTATAGAGCGAATCAACTTGTAATTGGAGCGGCTCCATCTTCGCCTTAATCGCTTCATAACGCGCCGTTCCGTTTACAGGAAATTGCCCTCTCCCGTTTTCTAACACTTTCTCATGCGCACGCTTTTCAATAACGAGAGGCTCAAGCGCTGCTAATATTTCATAATCTTGCTTTCGTTTTTCTGCACTCTCTTTTTCCGCACGAACAGTAGCTAGTTTCTCTTCACTCTCTTTTAACTGCTCCACTTGCTTTTCATACGTGCCAATTTTCCCTTGCCATTCTTTCATCTTCTCTTCAAGCTTCTTCATTTCTTGCAGTGACACGTTAATTTCCGGTTTACGGCCACTCGGCTTAAAGCGCTGATCCATTTCTTTTTCTAGCTTTTTATCTAGCTGTAATAATGCATCACTTCCGACTGCGCTTGCCGAAAATAAATAATTTCCGATATCCGCTTCGCCGAGCTGATGAATATTTTGAAGACCGTGCATATCAAATGAAAAGACGGATTCAAATAAACTTTCATTCATCCCGCTTAATATATCGTGTAAAATTTCCTCGCCGCCTGTTTTCCCGTCCTCAAAATAAACGGTCACCTCGCCAGCTGCTGTCTTTGGCAATCGTTCAATTTTCAAACGGCCGTACTTCTCTGTTTGCACAGTCATCGCACCGCCATACTTGCCGCCTTCTTTCGGCTCATAACGGCGCTGTCCTCTCGTCGGAAAACCGAATAAAATGCTTTTCATAAATGAGCGAATTGTCGATTTACCCGCTTCATTTTCACCGTATAACACCGTCAGCATTGACAGATCCATTTCCACGTTTTCTAATTTTCCGTACCCATAAATATGGATTTTTTCAATTCTCATTTCTTATCCCTCTCTTGCTGGAATAATTGCTCTAAAATAATATTTTCTGCTTCCTTTTGAATCTCTTTCTTCTCTTCTTCTGTAAAAGATTCAATACTATTACGTGCTACAGGAGATGTCCAAATACTGCGCAACACGCCGTCCATATTGGTGAAAGCTTCTAACTCTTTTAGCACACTACCGACGAAATGATTTTCCTCTTTCAAACGCTCGATTTCCGCAAAAGAAACCGTCTCATTTTTCCACTTCATCGCATATACGAAGTCTTTTCGCTCTTCGCCAGCTGCTAAAATATGAAAAATCTCTTCCACACGTTTTTCATCACGTAAATAAGGAGAAAGTGGTCCCTGCCCTGTAAATACGACAGTTAAAAGCGTCCCTTCTTCTTCTCTTCGGCATTCATTCATCGCACTTGATATCACAGTCATAAGTTCATCGACATTTTCAAGCCCATCGATACTCACTTCTATCTCATCCCACAAAACATCCGCCGTATGGAAAAATGAACATTGCGTTCCTTGTTTCGTAAGTTCAATCAAGTACGCACCCTTCTCCCCTGTTTCCTTACGATGACGCCCTTGTATGTTCCCTGGATAAATAATGTATGGCTCTTCTGATAAAATTTCACGTTTATGTATATGGCCAAGAGCCCAATAATCAAACTGCTTTTCTTTCAGCTCACGAATTTGAAACGGTGCATAGCGATTATGCTCTGCATCCCCCTCCACACTACCGTGTAGCATACCAATATGAAAAGGCGCATCACTCATTTTCGTATACTGTGCTGTCATATTATCCGTTACCGCTTGCTGCAAATAACTAAATCCGTAAATAGAAGCTACTAGCTCACCATTTTTATAAAATGATTTCTCTTCTACATAAGGCTCCGTAAACACATGAACATTTTCCGGAAATTCAATTGCTGCCCAGCTTCCCCCTAAATGATCGTGGTTACCGTGAATAATAAAAACAGGGATATCGTATTGCGCCAGCCTCTTCATTTGCTCGCGCACAAACACTTGCGCTCTCAAACTTCTCGTCTCCGCATCATACAAATCCCCGGCTAGTAATACGAAATCAACGCGCTCTTGAATCGCTTTATCAACAATACGCTCGAACGATTCAAACGTACTCTGCTTCATTCTCTCCCAAACAGACTGCCCAACATTCATCTCCATCCCTTTAAACGGACTATCCAAATGCAAATCAGCCGCATGTATAAACTTCACTTGTTTCACAAATAACGATCCTTTCTATCTTTCAAAAGTTTCATTTTATCCGCATGAACACAAACAATACATGCTCAATTGGTGAAAACTAGTAATAAGCAGGAAATAAAAAACTCCCCACTGATTAAAGTTTCACCTTATTGTAACACGCAATGTCATATATTTCTTTGCATATTCTAGTGATTTATGCCAAAATAGTTATAAGATTCTGATTTTTATTATTGGAGGGAATTTTCATGGGAGTATACGTTCTAACAGTCTTTGAAAAAGATGGTTCTAAAGCATTAGATGAATCATTTGAGGCGGCAACTGAAAAAGAAGCGAAAGCAAAAGGTGAATCTATTTTACAAGAAAAAGGATTGTATGAAAAAACACATCGCTGCACATCTTCTGCAGGTAAGCTCGTTTTATTCCAGCGCTAAAAAAAGAAGCGTCATCCGCTTCTTTTTCACTCTACTATATCTTCGTCACACCACGTAAACGCCACATCTAGAATGCGATTACCGATATGTACGCGCTTATTCCATTTTCCTGTTTGGATCTGATGTTGCAATTCTGCTTTCATCTTTTCCGTCCAGTCGTGAATCGTTTCACTACCGTTGTACGGATATACGCCTGGAAACTCTTTCTGCAGTAGATGCAAGCTCTCTGCATCAAAATGAAAATGGAAGAAGTAGTTTGCTGTAAGCGATGGTTCTTGCAATCGTAAAAAATGATCATCAATTTGCTTTCTATTTCTATAGAAAGTAAAGATATTCACTTTACCGCTCGTAATTTGGTCAATTTGAATTTCGTGCTTCTCTATAATCACGTCTTGCCCACCTCGTTATATACTATCCTTAGTATATATGTCTTTTGCAACAAAGTTAACCATTTTCGCGCGAAATTCATTTCCTTCATTATATTACCTGTACCTCCAAGTACAATCAGAACAAATAAAAACAAAGTTGAAGGGGAGCGATCACATGTATTTCGGAAGCAAAGGTTGGTATGTAAAAGAACTTAAAAAATTAGGTATTCGTACTTACGAAGGTAAAAAACTAGAATCATATCGTACGCATGTGTTATCTAGTTTACTTGAGAGAATGAAGAAGGCTTCGGCTTAATAGATGTAGGAAGCGACTAAGGTTGCTTCCTTTTTATTTAGCTAAAAAAAGAAATAATCCTATCTTATTTACCATTATACTCTCTTGATAAAAACCACCCATTATCAACTGAATCTCTAGTACCAAATACTCTTCCAGATAATCATTTGTATATATTTCAAATTCTCCATACTTATTAACTCGTCCGCTTCCAACATACATATCACCACTTGTTATGATAATTGTTGAATGAGGTTCTGCACGGCCCAATATGCGATTATTACTATAGTCCAAAGCATCCACATTTATTTTTTGATGAATATTATTAACCGAATCTCTACATTTATTTTCACACAAATTAACATTGCTTTCTTCTGCCCTCAAAAGTGCTCGATTCCTGCTAGTCTTTTCTAAAGAGAAAGCAACATTCCCCAGCCAACTAAACCTATCAAATATAGTAATAGGTAGAAACATCTACGTTAACTCCCCCATTCTTCCAATACTTCCTTCTCATTTTTTATCAACTACAGTCTTTTAATGAGCTGACAGCAATACGTTTTATGTTGGGATAAAAGAAAACAGCTTTGATTTCCTATTCAATTTCGCACTGTTAATTTGTACAGAATACATAGAATACTGTTTTTTACCCCAGATGCAATAACAACGCTACACAAAAGAAACCACGGTCCATTAAATGTAAATCCATCTTCAAATATATTAATAATAATTATGTTGCCAATTATTAAGAGAATCCATGAAATGGAAAACTGTTTTCCATTTGTAATATATAAAACTTCATCCTCATAACAGACTGTAATTCCCCCACCTTGCCAAACACCAATAGCGAAAGAAAAAAGCGTAACTGCCAGTAACTCTGCTTGTAAATCCCTAGTCATTGGTTGCGGCACCATATAAGTAATAATCCCTATCATCATGAGAAAAGCTATAATATCTATCCAGTTTAATTTTCTTTGTTTGCTTTGCAGCCAAATAAAGAAAATTAATACAGGAATTAAAAGCAAAGTTTCCATTTACTTATTCTTCTTCCTTTCCTACATTAGAAACGTCTATAATTGTAATGCAATTAGATTGTTCTTAAATCTCTCATACTTTCTGAAGCATAACATGAGAAAGAAATAAAAAAATCGTACAAAAGGGCAAGCCTTTCATGTACGATTGGGCATATATAATGTTTTAAAAATGAATTAACTTTCTTTCAATAGATACAGCTACTGCTTCTGACCGTGAATTAACACCTAATTTATTGTATATATTTGTTAAATATGCTTTTACCGTTCGCTCAGCTATTCCCATATCAAATGCAATTTCTTTATTCTTATATCCGCGCGCAATAGCTTTCAGCACAAACAATTCTTTAACCGTTAAGTTATTTTCTGCAACCTTATCAGCATGTACTTCTTTCCTTTTATACTTCACTATCTTTTCCATAATATTTGGTTGTAGTAAAATCTCACCTCGAATAGCCGCTTCCAATGTTCGAAACAAATTCTCTCGATCCGTATCTTTTAGCAAATATCCTTTTGCCCCTAACTCAATTCCCTTTAACATTAATTCATCTTCGTTATAAGTAGTTAATATAATAATCGGCGTATAGTTTTGTTTTTCATTCAAAGCCTCAATTGTTTCTAAACCACTCATTTTAGGCATATTCAAATCCATTAAAATGACATCAGGTTTCTTCTTTTCTATGAAAGAAAGGGCCTCTTCTCCGTTTGCAGCCTCACCTATAATTTGAAATGAATCACTCGTTTCTATTATTAATTTCAGACCTTCTCTTACAACGAAATGATCATCTATAATTAATACGTTATGCTTCATGGCTATCTCCTTCTTTATTTATAGGCACTTGAATATACACTTTCGTACCTTTCATCTTTTCACTCAATATATGTATTTCTCCCTTAATCAATCGAACACGCTCATTTAGACCAATTAAACCATAATGTCCAGGATTCTTACCGATATATCTAGTGTCAAAACCAATTCCATTATCTTCAACTTCAATAGTAAGTTTTTCAAGATCATCGATATATTCAACATTTAAATTTACATCTGCTGCCTGTGAATGTTTTGCGATATTTGTTAAACATTCACTAATTACATATAAGCAGTGCTCTTTTACTACGCTTGAAATATACGGTGGACTTTGGATAGTGCATCTCACATGTATAGACGTAGCTTCAGAAAAACGTTGAACCTCTTCTTTTACTGCTCCATTAAATGAATTAGTAGTATGACGCAAATCATCAATAACCAACCTTGCATCATGTAAAGTTTGTCTCGCTCTTATCATAGTTTGTTTCATAATCTCTTGAGATCGTCCTGTATTCCCTTTTTGCATATGGGCGTCTATCGCTTCCAATTGCATAATTAAGCTTGCTAAACCTTGCGCTAACGTATCATGTAAATCTCTTGCCATACGTTGTCTTTCATTAGCTAATGTCAATTCTTCCACTCTCATATATGCAGACTCTAACTCTTGAATATAGCTCTGTATACGATTACGTGCATCAAATTGCTGCTTATTAATATAAGAAAAAGGAATAATAATTGCTAACACTAAAAGAAACATAGAGATAAGAATAGCTAATTTATTCACACCATAATTGATACTAATTGCAGCACAAAATATTGCATACATAAGAGTAAAAACTGCCATTACTTTAAATATATTGTTATAAACATATAAACTTTGGGCGATTAAAATAGGAGTTAATCCAACAAAAATCGCTATCGAAGCATTTGTTGCAATAAACGCAGCCAAAAACACAATGAAAAGTTGTACAAAAAAGAAGTACAACAATTGCCTATTTTTTAATGAACTGGCATACCAATGAAAAATAGTATGAATAACAATGACTATTGTAAAGAAAAAACTATCCATAGAGAAAATATTATTACGAAATTCTAAAAGTATTGAAGCTATATATACGAGTGTAATCCATAAAATAATAAACCTTCTTGGAATAAATACCACTTCCAATACATTTGTATCCAAATCTATATTTAAACTTATTTTTTTCATATCTGACCTCCACCATTACATTATACAAGATGCAACTTACATTTTGATAAAGTGAAGGCTTTTACATACAGCCCGACTCCCACAAATAGCGGGATAAGTCACTTATTCCTCTTCATCCTCATTACCAAATGCAAATATTAATTATTGTATATCGAAATGCATTGATATTTATGTAAGATTATTATTCAGCAATGCTACATAATTAATGTATATTTTAAAAGTTTGCACAATCAAAATCTCCTCGAAATATAAACGACAACTTTCTGTTCCCTTTTACTTAGTGCTAATGAAATAATCATTTAAACTGAAAATGCTATAATAAACCCAATCAAACTAAGGGGGCACATTTATCTTGCACGGAAAATACATACAATTTCATGAGTTCGGCAACCCAAAAGATGTATTACAAGTTGAATATAAAAATATAGAACCATTAAAAGATACTGAAGTTTTCGTTCGTATGTTAGTTAGGCCGATTAATCCATCTGACTTAATTCCAATAACGGGAGCGTACGCACATAGAATTCCGTTACCTAATATACCTGGTTATGAAGGTGTTGGTATTGTAGAAGATGTTGGCGCGGGCGTTACGAGAGACCTTATCGGTAAACGTGTTTTACCGTTACGCGGAGAAGGTACTTGGCAAGAATATATGAAGACATCGGCTGATTTTGTAGTCCCTATTCCTGATTCTATTGATGATTTTACAGCGGCACAAATGTATATTAATCCTCTTACGGCGTGGGTCACTTGTACAGAAACGCTAAACTTACAACGGAATGACGTTTTATTAGTGAATGCTTGCGGGTCCGCTATTGGACATCTATTTGCGCAGTTATCACAAATTTTAAACTTCCGATTCATTGCAGTTACAAGAAATAATAAGCATACAGAAGAATTACTGCATCTTGGTGCTGAGTATGTAATTGATACTTCCACTGACCCGCTTTATGAAACCGTTATGGAATTAACAAACGGGATTGGTGCAGATGCTGCGATTGATTCTATCGGGGGACCAGATGGAAATGAATTAGCTTTTTCCTTACGTCCAAACGGGCACTTTTTAACGATCGGCCTTCTATCAGGAATACAAGTAAACTGGGCAGAAATTGTCACGAAAGCAAAAGTGCACGCGAACATATTTCATTTACGACATTGGAATAAAGAAGTGTCACCATATAAATGGCAAGAAACGTTTCGTCATTTAATTCGCTTAGTGGAAAATGAGCAATTGCGTTTTATGAAAGTCCATTCTACATATGACTTAGCGGATGTGAAAGCAGCAGTTGATGTCGTGCAGTCTGCTGAGAAAACGAAAGGAAAAGTGTTTTTGACAAGTTATTAAATGCAATTGAAGGATCTATTTTGAGTGATTTTTTCAAAATAGGTTTTTTTATGTCTTATAAACCCGATTTTAGTATCCTCATTTCAACTACCTAAAAAATAACATTGTCAACCTAACTTAAATTGGTTATCATAAAAGCGAATATAACAGGAGATGAGCAGATGAATATGAATGAAAAGAAATCTTTTTCAAAAGTTTCTCGGCGGAAATTAGTCGATGAAGTGCTAGAACGTCTACAAGAGAAAATCTTTTCTGGCGAGTATGAAGTTGGTGATCGCCTCCCTACAGAGCCGCAATTAATGGAAGAGTTAGGAGTTGGACGTTCAACATTGCGAGAGAGCATAAAGATATTAGTACATGCCGGCATATTAGAAGTTCGCCAAGGACAAGGTACTCGTATTGTTTCACTCAATACAACGCAAGATTCATTTGAAAAACGACTGCAAGCAGCTAATATACATCATGTGTATGAAGCACGAAATATGTTAGATAAAGAAGTAGCGATGTTAGCGGCACAGCGCCGAACCGACGAGGATCTTTTATACTTAAAAGGACATTTGAGTAAAAGAAAAAATGCCCTTCAAGAAGGAAATTATGTAGCATACATAGATGCAGACATTCAGTTTCATCTAGCCATTGCAAAGGCGAGCAAAAACGAAGTTCTACTTGATTTATATCAATCTTTCGTACCTGCCCTTCGCCACATTTTAAGCCAATTTATATTAAATACAGCGGACTATGAAGATAACTCTGACATTCATGAAAAGTTATTCCAAGCTATTTTAAAACAAAATGCTGAAGAAGCGCGAACATACGCTGTTCAAAATTTGGAGCTGAAATAAGCTCCTTATCTATTACACTTAAACATCAGATGATATACTGAATAACATCTGATGTTTATGAGAGGAGAAAATGAAATTGAAACATCCAGAACGAACTTATTTGTATATACTAGCACTATTTTTTGTTTCTATTAATTTACGTATCGGAATTACATCTGTTTCACCTGTATTAGAAACAATCCGACAAGACTTACATATAAGCAATTTTTCCGTTAGTTTTTTAACAGCTATTCCTGTTTTTTGTATGGGGACATTCGCCTTACTGACTGGGAAAGTAATTAAGAAATACGGGGCAGAAAAATCCATTATGGCTTGTCTTATTTTAATCGGCTTGGCAACATGTATGAGGGCCTTTACCTTTTCCATTTCCACATTATTCGCGAGTGCTTTATTTATCGGTATTGGCATTGCACTTGCAGGTCCGTTACTATCAGGGTTTATTAAAGAAAAATTCCCTACGAAAATTGGCTTAATGATTGGCATATATTCAGTAGGTATGGGAACTGGTGCTTCTTTAAGTGCAGGGTTAACGATTCCTTTACAACATATATTAAAAGGATCTTGGAATATAGCACTCGCTTTTTGGGGTGTACTTACTATTATCGCCATTATATTTTGGTATCCCGTTATGAAACGAAAAAAGAATACGAGTACACAAAATAAAAAGAATAATAGCTTACCTTTAAGAAATAAAAAAGCATGGTTGTTTACAATCTTTTTCGGGCTACAATCAGGAATCTTTTACTCTATTACGACCTGGCTTGCGCCCGCAAATCAAAGTATGGGTGTCAGTAGCGAGCAAGCGGGTACTCTTATAACTGTTTTTACAGTGATTCAAATGATATGCAGCTTTTTAATTCCAACATTAGCGGATATTTATAAAAACAAAGCACTTTGGTTATTAGGGAGTATATGTTTTGTACTCGTAGGTTTATTGCCTATGATTTACCCATTAACTACACCATGGATCCCTTCTATCCTACTAGGTATCGGGCTCGGCGGCGTATTTCCACTCGCTCTCATGCTGCCGCTATATGAAACAAAAACTTCAGAAGATGCGAGTGCATGGACTGCTATGATGCAGTCAGGAGGATATATCATGGGCGGATTCATTCCTGTCCTAGCTGGAATCGCTCGTGACTATTTCAATAGTTATACGCAAGTTTTTATTATAATGGCACTTTTAAGCTTCATTTTATTCCTATTAACTTTAGTTATGAACAAAAAGAATGGAGAAGCGAAAGATCTTATCTCCGCTTAAACTAAAAAATGTTAATATATGGTATAATTTAATTAAAAAGCGAAAGGAGCTTCTAACATGTGGTTCATTTCGGCAGTCGCGCCTGTTGTAATAGTTGGTGGAATTGTAGTATTTGTAATTAAAAAATTGGAACATAAATATAAGAACGGAAAATTAGGTAAGAAAAAATCTCAAAAAGCTCAACTGTTATTAGATAGTTTAATACCTATAGGAATGCTTGTTGGCTGTATGATCAGCTTGATTTTCGGCATGTTTTTCCCGAATTTCTCACTGCTTTCCATTAGTTTAGGGGCCGGCATAGGCTATTTATTTGGTTTTTTTGCCTATGAATTTTATAGCAAAACAGGAAATAACTTTTCATAACCCAAAAGGAATAGGTGAGGACAGTGCATAACGTTCATATAAAATATGTACTGCCCTTTATTTTTGCATCAACGTTATCACCTTACCTTCCATATCCTATACACCTCTTTTATTGATGTTTCTCTCCTTACCTCAAATAACAATTTTACTATTTATCATAAAGTTAACACTTTCGTTAAACATATATAAAGATTGTTGTATTTCTTACTTTTCCCTTTGAAAACAATATATACTACATTTGAAATAAGCAAGTGTGTCTGCTTAGCTTATTATCTAAATTCCCGTGCAATACCCCCTCACGAAATGCTAGGAGCAACCCTAGCATTTTTTACAATAACGTTTTGCCCATTTTCAACATATGTACAGTATAGTTTTTTCAGCTTATCCTTTTAGCGAGTTAGTACATTCGTCCTCTTCTTCATTTTCACTTTAGCCATGAAATAAAAAAATCCCCTCAAAGTATAAACTTCAAGGGGGAGCCTGTTTTTTATTTACTTATATACGTACAGCTGTACCACTTACAGCAACCATTAACATTCCATCACGAACAACTTCGTAGTCTACGTCAATACCAACGATAGCGTTCGCACCTTTTTGTCTTGCAAGTTCTTTCATTTCATCCATTGCGATATCACGAGCTTCTTTTAGCTTACTTTCGTAAGAACCAGCACGACCACCGACAACATCACGAACGGAAGCGAATAAATCGCGGACAATATTTGCACCCATAATAGCTTCACCATTTACAATATCGATATACTCAATAATTTCTTTACCTTGAATTCCAGACGTTGTTGTTACAATCATGACTGACACTCTCCTAATAAGTTGTAGTTTTTTAATGCGCTTTCTTATGTCTTTATTATGACATAGAAAAAGTAACGAATCTATTGCATTACCTTACAGGAGTGTGACAATTTTGTAAGAATGACACGACTATTATGTTTAATAAAGCGCTTTAACATGAGGATACATAAACGATTCTCTATTCTCTTTCCAGTCCTTTTCTACTTCTTTAAAAGTTGGCCGTCTTAATTCTTCATTATTTTCCTGTTTACGAAACCATTTCTTTACGTACTTCTCTCCATTTCTATGTTGAACCGTACAAAGGAAATCATTACCTCTATCCTTTAATATTTTTACAATCACGAAAAGACACCTCTTTCCTTCTAAACTTGATCTTTTACTATAAGCCCTTCCTCTCTTATAGTCATACGACTCCTCGGTCGCGCCAAAGTTGTAAGATCAAAAAACGATATTCACTATGTTTAATATATGACGTACATATTATTTAAAGAAATCAGAGTTATACGCATTATGCTTATCAAATATTTTATAAATGTCTAACTTATCATCTAATTTTGCATCTACTAAAATTAATATATTTCCATCGTAAATGTATTCTTCATATTTCTTAGCGTGTTCTTCAGGAATTCCTAATCCGATAAATGCTCCTATTAAACTTCCTGCTCCCCCGCCAATACCGGCTCCTCCAATAGCTGCTGCAATCGGTCCCGCTGCTACGATTGGGCCCATTCCAGATACGGCAAGTATACCAAGACCTGTTAATAAACCACCGAGTCCGCCTGCTACTCCTCCTGCTACAAGCCCTGTCGCTGAAAAGATATCTGCTTTATGTGCAGTTTCATGATTCACTTTTTCACCCGATTTTTCTTCCAGATGTTCAATTTCCTTTTGATCCTTCGCAATAGCTGAAATGTTATCAGCCGAATATCCGTTATCTTTTAATTCATTAATAACGAGTGCTGCATCATCAATTGTTCTAAAAACACCTACTATTTTTCTATCTATATTCATAACTATTAACCTCCTAAAGTTTCATATAATGTATCTTTATCTTTCTTCATTTCTGTATACACTAATCTTCTTATTAACATAACCATTTACGAAAAAAGCGAATAGTAAAAGCATTACAAGCGAACTACTTAACAAGTAAATTAAATCAAATGTAATATCAATCATCATTTCATTCATGTATACCAGACTCCTTTTTATTTAAAGTAAAAATATATTTTTATAGGTTAGAAATCTTATAATTCATCTTCAGTCAATCTCTTTGTAGTATATGTATACCCTTCGTAACCCTTTCTAAACGTAAAAATACTATAATTATATTTTTTCTTATTTATATGTTTAACATTTTTTAAAACGGGTATGTTTATATTGTTATGCTTACTATATGGAAAGGAATATTTCGATGAATGCAATCCAATCTACTACTATTCTTTATAATGAAACACCTACAATAACGCAGATTCATCATTTTTATGCTTTAATGAAAACATTTCAAACGAATGTATTTATAAGTAAACACGGAACACTTACTTCTATTAAAAACTTAAGCATATTAGTATCGTTCTTCCTTACTGTCAAAAAGAGAGAACTTGTATTATTTATCTTTGAAGGAATAGATGCAAAAAAAGCTTTAAGAACACTCTTTCCTTCTTAAAAGTTTTATGCCCCCTATTCCCTCGATTGTTACTTTTCATATATAGTTTTATATTTCAAAATGATTTCCTCTATAAAGTGAAACTTTAATCAGTGGGGATTTTCTTCATCCCCCACTGATTATTAGTTGAACCAATCGGACTTTTATGGGCAGTTGATCCCCCACCTAACTTCTTTGCTTTCGCTGAATTTTGAGGTGGGGGTCTTACTGCCCATTAAAGCGGGATAAAAAATGAACCCCCTAATACAATAGGGGGATTTCTAGTTTGGCCTTACGAAAACTGATATAATATATATTACGTTTCATTCTTTACGGCCGAAAACTATTAATAACCTTGAAGGTAGGAATTTTTAATGGACTCGAAAGCAAAATTTAGTATTCGTTACAAAATTATGGCTGGTTATTTAGTTATCATTTTGTTCTTACTTATTTCTTTCATTATGCTAAACAATGAGATTTCCAATTTACAAAAATCTCGTAATTTTATTATTGATCACGATTTTAAAGTTCTTAATTTAACGAATCAAGTGGAGAAAGAATTGCTAACAATTGAAAATAAAGCGAAAGGATTTATCACTTCTAATAATGCAAATTACGTTCAATCCCTTAACGCTGCCGAAAAGGATTACGAAAAACATTATCAAGACCTTCTTGCCCTATTAGAGGATAACCCCTCTCAGCAAGAAAAATTAAAACAAATTAATGAAAACATTACTAGTTGGATTAATAAAGAGATTCACCCATTAATTACAAATCACAATAGTAATAACGTACAAGCAATCGACACGACTCAAATTCAGTCGCTACAATCGCAGCTAACGAACTTCCGTAGTGTGGAGGAGCAACTAACGAAAAAAAGAGCTGTACAATTAGATAATGAAAATAATAAATTAGAGATTTGGTTATACAGTTTATTGTTCTTACTTTCTTGTATTTCCATTATCATTTCACTCTATATTTCGAATTCCATTACAAAAACGATTAAAAATGTAATTCAAGTTATTAAATCTATTTCTTCAAAAGAAAAAATTACGGAAAGAATTCATGTAAACAGTCATGATGAAATAAAAGATCTAGCTCACACAACGAACCACTTACTAGACGAAATATCGAAAAGAGAGTGGTTGCAAACGGAGCTTGCAGAATTAATTTTAATGTATCAAGGTGTTTCTTCTATTGAGATGTTAGGTAATAAAATTCTTAGTGGAATGATACAAAAAACCCAAACTTCTTGCGGTGCATTTTATGTACGTGAAGAAATTGAAGACACTGTCTACTATGTGAAAAAAGCTTCTTTCGCAGATCAAGGTACTGATATTGGGAAACAATCCATTAAAATGGGTGAAGGTTTCATTGGACAGTCTGCTTTAGAAAAGAAAAGTTTTATTCTCAGGGACATACCTGAAGAGTTTCGTTACGTTACTACTGGATTATTAGAAATACGCCCTAAAAACCTACTAGTCATCCCTATCTTATTTGAGGATGAAGTAATCGCAGTAATGGAGTTAGTAAGTGTAACTGAGATTTCAGATTTACATCAAGATTTAATTCAACAAACTGTTGATAATCTAGGTTTAACAATCCATAGCATTATGGGACGTATGCGAATTCAAACTCTTTTACATGAATCACAAGCAATGACAGAAGAGCTGCAAGTTCAATCAGAAGAATTGCAAACGCAAGCTGAAGAACTACAAATGCAAGCCGAAGAATTAAGAACAACGAATGAACAACTAGAGTCTAGAACGGAAGAGGCGGAGCAAAAGACAGCTGACTTACAAATTACTAAATCAGAATTAGAAGAAAAAGCAAGTGAGTTATTACGTAGCTCAAAATACAAATCAGAATTTCTAGCAAATATGTCTCATGAATTACGCACACCGTTAAATAGTATTTTACTATTATCTGAAATGTTAAAAGAAAATCATGATAATCATTTATCCGATGATGAAATTGAATTAGCAACCGTTATTCATTCATCAGGGAAAGATTTACTTACTTTAATTAATGACATACTTGATTTATCGAAAGTAGAAGCCGGAAAACTAGATGTTATTTTTGAAGCAACGAACATAAGTGACATGGCAGCAAATATGCAGCAAAACTTTTTGCATATAGCTGCACAAAAAAACGTTGAATTTACGATTAAAGACAGTGATACGATTCCTAATCTGTTTTATACAGATGCAAAACGGATTGAACAAATTATTAAAAACTTATTATCCAATGCATTTAAATTTACAGAAAAAGGATCCGTTTCTTTACATTTCGATTCGATAGAAACAACCAATTTAACTCATGAAATGCAGTCTATCAGTAATGATTGGATGACAATTTCGGTAAAAGATACTGGTATTGGTATTGCTACAGAACAGCATCAACTCATTTTCGAAGCCTTTCAACAGGCAGATGGCGCAACGATTCGAAAATATGGTGGTACAGGCTTAGGGTTATCTATTTGTAAAGAGTTTGCTAGATTATTAGGTGGTTGGATTACGTTAGAGAGTAACGTAGGAGAAGGCAGTACTTTTACCGTATATATTCCTAACCTTCCAAATGGGTTAACTGATATACAAGTAGCCCACCTAGAAGTCGCAGCAACGATAGAAGACGTTGTTCCTGATGAAGTTGTTGAGGAAACTATCGTGACGCCAGAAACAAATAACGTCTTCCAAGAGAAAACCATTTTAATTGTTGATGATGATCATCGAAATATATTTGCATTACAAAATGCATTAAAAAAACAACATGCCAACATTATTACTGCACAAAACGGCATAGAGTGTTTAGACATACTAAAAAACAATGCAAATATTGACCTTATTTTAATGGATATTATGATGCCGAATATGGACGGTTATGAAACGATGGAACATATCCGAATGAATTTAGGGTTACATGAAATACCTATTATCGCATTAACTGCGAAAGCAATGCCAAATGATAAAGAAAAATGTTTATCTGCTGGCGCTTCAGATTATATAAGTAAACCATTAAATTTACATCAACTCTATTCGGTAATGAGTGTATGGTTAATAAAATAAGTGAGGTTTAGTTTCAGTGGAAAATAAGTATTATAATTTTGATCCATCTGTAGATACGGATAAGCGTACGAACTTAGAAATTGAATTACTATTGGAAGCGGTATTTAAACTATCAGGATTTGATTTTCGCCAATATGCTCGCACATCTATTTATAGAAGAATTTGTAATCGGATGCAGCTCTCTAATATCCCTACCATTTCAAAATTAATTGAAAAAGTAATTCATGAGGAAGGGGTTTTAGAACAGGTATTAAATGATTTCTCCATTAATGTAACTGAAATGTTCCGTAACCCTAGCTTTTTTAAAGCGCTAAGAGAGCATGTGATTCCTGAATTAAAAAAGTATCCTGAAATTAGAATTTGGCATGCTGGATGCGCAACTGGTGAAGAAGTATTATCAATGTCCATCTTACTTCATGAAGAAGGATTAAGTGAACGATCTGTTATTTACGCAACAGACATGAATACAAATGTGTTAGAAAAAGCAAAACAAGGTATCCTCCCGTTAAATAAAATGCAAACTTATACGAAAAACTATTTACAAGCCGGCGGTACACAAGCATTTTCTAACTATTATTCAACAGATAATCGTTTCGCTTATTTTAATCCATCTCTTTTACAAAACATTATTTTTGCGCAGCATAATTTAGTAACCGATCAATCTTTTAACGAATTTCATATTATACTGTGCCGTAACGTTTTAATTTACTTTACAAGTAAACTTCAAAACCAAGTACAGCAACTATTTTATGAAAGTTTAGGTCACAACGGATTCCTATGTTTAGGAAATAAAGAAACTCTCCGTTTTTCACATATAATGCCGCATTATATTCAATTTAATCCGAACGAACAAATCTATCAAAAAATACAATAAAAAGCGTATGAAATCCTCTGTTTGGATTTCATACGCTTTTTATTTCGCATTCGTTTGTATCATAATGAGGCACATATCATCTGATTGTGTTTTCTTCTGTTCTTCCTTATAAAACCCTTCTATCTCTTCTTCTAAATCTCCCCATTTTCTTTCTGTAAAAGCACGTAATTTCTCTTCAGACTCAAATTCATCATTTGCAATTGCTTCAAGAACACCATCTGTAAACAATACGATTTGAGCGTTCTTCTCAAAAGGTATAACTTTCTTTTCAACTTTTATTTCATCAAAAAATCCTACCGCGCAACTCCCGCGATCTAGTTCAACTACATTCTCTTCATCAACTAAAACGTATCCAGAAGGATGTCCTGCATTTACATATTCAATCGTTCTCTTTTCTGTATTAACTACTAAGTATATCGCTGTAAAATAATATGGAATATTGTCATTCTCATTATGTAAAAGAGTCATATATTTATTTAAGTCTTTAATGACAAGCTCTGGATCAATTAAACATTTAATCGTTTCACGCAATACAGACGAGATAAACATACAAACTAATGAAGCAGATACACCATGCCCCATCACATCTAACAATATAATACCGTAGCGGTTTTCATCGATTTTATACCAATAATACATATCTCCAGCTAGTTTGAATGAAGGTAAGTAACTTGCTTCGATTTTTATATGATCTTCTCTTAATGGGCTACTTAATAAGTTTCTTTGTACTTGTGTAGCTAAATCTAATTCATTACGAAGGTTTTCTTCTTGTTCTTTATGCCAATTTAATTCCGATTTCAAGCGTAATGCTACACGCATACGCGCTAACAATTCAACTTTATTTATGGGTTTCGTAATATAATCCATCGCGCCTATATCAAGCGCTTCAGCTAATTTATTCGCATCTTCTAAAGCTGTTACAAAAATAATAGGAATATCTTTAAACTTCTCTTCTTTTTGTAATCGCCTACAAACTTCAAGTCCATCAATTTCAGGCATCATAATATCTAATAGTATTAAATCAATTTCATTATGCCTGGAAGAATCTTTCCCAAAATGGATGTATTCGAAAAGCTCTTGTGCAGAATTAAGCGATACAAGATCCTGATATCCGGCTTGTTTTAAAATTTTTTCAATTACAAAGATGTTAACCGGATTATCATCGACAATTAAAATGGACACAAGTTATTTCCCCTTTTCTTATTTAAAATGTAAATCTATTATCATTTTCTATTTTTCTAGTATTGCACACTCAGTTGTAAAATGAAAATTTCCTACTCAAACATATTTATACAGCAAAAGAACAAACCCCCTAGAAATGAGGGTTTGTTCTTTCACTCTATAAAGTGAAACTTTAATCAGTGGGGGTTTTCTTCATCCCCCACTGATTATTAGTTGAACCAATCGGACTTTTAATTTAGCACCATCGCTTTATCACTTAAAAGACGATCTAATTCTTCCATATGATTTGTTTCATCTGCGATCATATCTTCTAACTTTACAACTAACTCTGTCATATTTAATTTGGCTGCCTGTTCTTTTCTCGTTTCATAACGCTTAATTGTTTCATATTCTGACTTCCTAGCTTCTTCTAACATTTCTCTAACATCTTCTACTTGTTTCACTCGTAAAGGGATCGTAGTAGGTGTACCACCTAGCGTCTTAATTTTCTCCGCTAAATATAGGGCATGTCCTTGTTCATCACTAATTTCAGATTCAAAGAAAGGTTTTAACACTTGTCTATATATACCAGAAACTGTAGCTGCATTATGGTTATACATAATAATTGCCGAGTATTCTCCTGCTAAATCTTCATTCAATCCTTCGATTAGTTCTTTCACATCGTGTGACATTTTCATATCTCCTCCTATACTTAATAACTACCCCTTTTCTCATGTTTTAAACATAATTACTTCAAATTTTTTATGTATCTAAAAATGCTGCTTGCTTCAATTTACTTATCGCTTGTCTTTTAATACGAGAAACATGCATTTGTGAAATACCTAACCGTTCCCCTGTATCCTTTTGATTTAAATTTTCGCCAAATATATAATGAATAACACTCTTTTCCGTATCATTTAATACGTTAAAAATATCATTTAAAACGAGACGTCTTTCTGTCTCTTCATATCCTTGCTCTACTTCACCTACAGATTCAATTCTCGCTACTGAACTGCCATCAGATGAATTTTCAACTACATCATCTAAGGAAGATACTTGATAATTATTTTTCGCATCCATAATTTCTAGTACTTCCTCTTCGGATAGTCCTAAATGATCCGCAATCTCTATAATTTTCGGTGAACGCTGCAGGTTATCTGTTAGCTCCTCTATCGCAAGTTTAATTTTCCCGCCTAAATCTTTAATTCGCCTTGGAACATGAATACCCCAAGTTTTATCACGTAAATACTTCTTTATTTCCCCTACTATCGTAGGTATTGCAAAAGGCTCAAAAGCATTCCCTATCGAATAATCATACCTTCTGATTGCGCCTAAGAGCCCTAACATCCCTACTTGTATAATATCCTCATGCATCGGCCCACCTTTTGAATAACGATATGCGATGGAATGTACGAGGTTTTTATAGTGATGAACCAATCTTTCCTGTGCTTCATCACATTGGTTTTGTTGGAAGTCTGCAATTAGTTTAATAACGTCTTCTTTAGCAAGATTTGTAGGTTGAGATTGGATTTCCATCATTCTCCACCTGCTCTCTTTGTATATATTTTGTCATTAAAACTGTCATGCCCTCATCATGCATAATTTGTATATCATCCATTAACGTATTGATTAAATATAAACCTAAACCATTTTCCGGCAAATGTTCTACTGGTTTATTAATATCATACGGACCAACTTTCCTTTTTAAAGTACTAAAATCAAAGCTAACTCCATTATCCGCAACCATAATTTCTAATCGATCTTCATATAGACCAAAGACGATTGTAATTTCTCCAACATCTTCTTTATATGCATGTTGCACAATGTTTGTACATGCTTCACTAATCGCAATTTTCATATCTTCTATATCGTCATAAGCAAAGCCCATTCGGTTCGCAACACCAGCCATTGTTAAACGAATAATAGCCACATATTCTGCCCTTGCAGGAATTTTCATTTCTATCTTTTCAAATTTCTCCATCATCCCTAGTCACCTTCTTTCTACTTTTTCAAAATCGGAATTCAAATTTAATATTTCTGTTAACCCTGTAATATCAAATAATCTTTTTAACCTTTTAGATACACCAATAAACTCTAGTTTTCCATCATTTTTCTTAACTGCTTTTAATAGCGCTATAAACACGCCTAAACCGGTACTATCCATATAATCTACCTTAGTAAAATCTACTACAATATAAACCTCTTTCTCACTTGCAATAGGCATAATCTTATTTTTTAAATCTGATGCCGTATACGCATCAATCTCACCATTAAGTTGTACTGTATAACCTAAATCATTTTGCAAAATATTTACTGCCAAATTCATCATTTCCGCCCCCTTATCTTAAACTTCTACTATGTAATTACCCATGAAAATTAGTTTTAAACATATTTTTTTAATTTTAATTATAAATAAATTTTCTACACCTTTCCCAGCTTAACACTTAAAAAATACTACCAAATGTTTAAATCTTTATAAATTTGTGTATGTATAACGTATAAACATTATTTTTAGGGGGTTCTATCTATGGAAGAGCACAAATTTAAAAAGGGAGATTTCGTTCAATTTTCTTATCGACACGATCACGCTACAAAATTAGTTGGTTCCATTATTAACATACTAACGAATACAATTGTAGTGGATATAGGTAATAGTGAGGGCTTATCTCATATAGAACCGAGGCAGGTTGTAAGAATAAATAATTGTAAAAAAGTAACGGTGGCTTAATGTGTAATCTCAATCGGTGGGGCCATCCCCACCGATTCCTATTTAAAATACATTAAAAAAGCATCCAAATTAGTTTAATTGGATGCCTTTTTATGTATATTTATCAGTTCATTCACTTTATAGCTATATATAATAAACTTAAGATTACTATTCATTATCATACTTACGCCTTCCGTAGCATTCTAGAAAAGAATGTAACGATTAAAATAAAGACGATTGCACCTAATAAAGCTGGAAGAACGAAAATACCTCCCCATTCAGGACCCCAATGACCAAATAATGCACTACCTACCCAAGATCCGATTAATCCAGCAATCACATTACCAACTATACCTAAAGGAAAGTCTTTTCCTGTAATCATTCCAGCTAACGCACCAATAAGTCCACCTACAATACAAGTAATAATAAGTCCCACAATTAACCCTCCTATATTCGTTTTATAATGGATTTATCAAGCTTTGGTATGTAACCAAAGCTTGATAAACATGTATTATTCTTTGTTATCCAATCCATCACTTATCTTTTGTTTCACTTTTCCGACTTTTTCTTTTATAGTTCCCTTCGTCTTCTCCCACTTCCCTTCATTTTTCAACTCCCTGTCCTCTGTAACTTCACCAATTCCTTCTTTTATTTGTCCTTTTTTCTTTTCAACTTTACCCGTAATTTGTTCTTTTAGCCCGCTCTCACTCATATTTTCCATCTCCTTTTCGTAATAGATTTATAGATTTAAAGAGTATACGTGCATCTTCTTTCTTGTAACCATTCACCAACTCTTTCTAAATCCTTAACGAATAACAAGATTTTCCCTTCATCCAGCTTTTCTTCATAAAAGTTAGCTTCTTCCTCATTAAGTCCTAACTCTTGCATCTTATTTCTTAACTGATCTCCCGTTTTTTGAAAGACGTTAATAATGCTTGTCCCAAGTCCCTCCTCTTTTATTCCAATTGTGTTCACGTCTGCATTGTCTGCGATTCTATCTGTCCTTTCTTTCTCATGTGTTAATACGTAAATATCTTTTTGCTCTATTCCTTTCTTCACTAGATCATTCGCCGCATTCATGACCTCTTTCTCCGTAATAAATTCATATACAAAAGGTTTACTATACTTCGTTTCCATCTTTAACTTCCTCCTCTAAAATGAATTATTTGTTATATTATATGTAGTACACCTATTTTCGAAATGTTAAACATAAAATATGAAAAAAAATGAAAAGGAGAGTACATATGCACTTTCGTCTAGAGCTATTTGTTGAAGATTTGCAAAGGTCTATTCGTTTTTATGAGGAAATCCTTACCCTTGTATTCTCAAAAAAGAATGCAGCAGGTGCAATGATTAAACTAGAGGATTTTTCTTTATTATTGACCCCTAATTATATCCTTAATGAAAATCATTATTTAAAAACAGGTGGACTTAATCCAAAAGGAAAAGGTGTTGAGGTTATCATAGTTTTTGAGAATATCGAACAAATATACCAACATGTACTAGAAAAAAATTACCCAGTGGAATCTAACCTTAAAATTCAATCCTGGGGAATGAAGGATTTTCGTCTGGTAGACCCCGATGGTTATTATTTAAGGTTAACCTCCTCTTGAATTTACTCCATCCCAAAACTAGTAGAATAAATCTACTTACAATAACTACCTAAATTAACAGAAAATTGTTATAATTAAAAGTGAGGAGGGATACTATGAAAAAAATCATATCTATATGCGCTCTAACCGCTCTATCTTTCACTTTAATAGGCTGTGCAAGTACCTCAGCTACAGACAAATCTTCACAAGCTAAGCAAGAACATACACAAACTACCTTTCAATTAAAATCTGCAAACATTACAGACATTGAAATACTTAGCACAATAAATAACAACATTTCAAAATCTCAAACAGACAACGAAGAAATGATACAATCTATCGTTTCAGCAGTCCAAAAAGGCACTCCTAAAGCAATCACACTAAATCAAAAAAAGAGAGAGTCTGCGCATTCTACTATTACCGTTACATATAAAGATGATTCAAAAGAAGAGTTTCTTGTGTGGGTTGATAATAAGGAGCAAATTACGATTGCTAAAGATGAGAAGAAAGATAAGGTAGAAGGTGTGGTAGTGAATATTGAAGATGTTAAAATGATGAAGGATTTCTTTAAGAAGGCACCTTAGAAGATATCTTCTCTTTGTATATTAAAAAAGCCCACCTATTTCCGTAGGCGGGCCTTATCTTTATTACACAATATCAAAGTATACTCTCTTTTCCTATGAATTTTTATGTAATTATACATATCCATGAAAATAGATAAAGTTGTTATTACAACGTATTTTCCACTTTCAACTTAGTTATCATTTGAATGTTTTTCTACAAAATCAAGAATTCTAGCATTCACTTCGTTAGAGAACTCACCATTAATTGCGTGAGATGCATTTTTCCAGTTCACTATATCTATATCTTTAACGTATTTTTTCCCAGTTTCAACTGCTTTTACTGAATTATGCATTGTACTTTTTTCAGCCATTAAGGCAAGCAATGGAACATTGATATTTTTTAAGTCTTCTTTACTAAATAAATCAGGTGCTGGCGTTTTCAGTTTATAATTACGCATACCCGACTCGATTAATTTAGCAATAGGTTCATCGTCATTTATTTCTGCTCCTCCAGAAACATAACTTAACATCTTTTCTCTTATAAACTTAGGCACAATAGGAACGGAAGCTGGAATAGATGCTAAAATCATCTTTATGGATATTTGCGCGAATACAAAGACTGGGTCCAATAAACTAGCCGTAGCAATATGCTCAGGATTATATCTAGCCAAGTTCATTGCTGTCCAACCTCCAATGGAAACACCGACGATATGCACTTTTTCTAAACCTAATCCTTCAATTACTTCATTTAACCATTCTGCTTGCTGTTTTTGGTTTTCAATCACCTTCGTTTGCACACTCATTCCAGGTTCACCGAGTAAATCGATTGTGTAAACAGGCCTTTTCTCCCTTAACTCTTCTAAATTCGGTACCCACATTGGAGTAGATGCACCACGTCC
Organism: Bacillus sp. CH140a_4T; assembly: GCF_008923725.1. Taxonomy (GTDB): domain Bacteria; phylum Bacillota; class Bacilli; order Bacillales; family Bacillaceae_G; genus Bacillus_A. Next base: position 233,699 of record NZ_WBPF01000016.1, on the reverse strand, counting down.
AGGGAGTAAAAGCATTGGTTCCTTATGTTTGTTTTCCTCTTTAGTAAAATAATACGTACGAATTGTGCCATATGTAGTTTTTATATCTTTCGTATCGTTAGGTGCTGGAAGAAGTGCCATTGATTCATCATAGGCAATTTGAAAGTCTTCTTTTCCTTTTTCAGATGTAAAGTGACCAATCTTATTATCATCTCTCTTCATTTCAATTCCTCCTCTCTACAAATATATGGATGAACTTTATTTATATATTCATGGGAATAATCCATTGAAAATTTATCTTCTTTAAGTCAAAACTGTCATTTGGAAAAAAGAAAAAGACACCCTAAGGTGCCTTCCTGTGACTTGAACCATCTTAATTTTAATAATATGTATTGGACTCCCATCCAACTATTATTTTACCGCATTAAATTGTTTTGTTTATTGAGAAATACAATAGTTTATTTAGGCTGGTCTTCCGTATTAGATCTTTTTGTAGTCCATACAGCGAGTAACAAGAGAACAAGCTATTAATTAATGGTAAAACCACATGCTAAGCCGGTGTAACACTATCTCCAAAGCAAATACCATATTGCAGGGTAAAAGCATTGTATTTCTTATTGGTATGCAATTCAGTTTTATTTCTATAACTCTCCATGTATCCACTCTTTATTATGAACATCTAACCCCTCTTGACCAAAGAAATGGAGAATAAATTCTTTTTCATCACTATCAGTTTTTTTAGCTAGTTTAGCTCCCTCCATACTTTGCTTTTTTCCAGAGCGTAAATAATGAATTTCACTATAGTCTTCAACTGCATATTCGAAATCTCCACCGTACCATTTGTTCAAAATAGATTCATATCTTTTTCTTTCATCATTATTGATAACATTTAAGTTTTGTTTTAAGTACTGAATGTTTTCTTTCGTCATTTGAAATCGTCCTACATCACGGGTACCAGAAACATGAAGATTATTCCCATTGAATGTAAGTTTTTGAAGAGACATATGTATCATCATGTCATTTATAGTTTGCTCGTTTTTGATTTCCCCAATCATCTGTGCCGCTTTAGATAATTGCTCTTCACTTACCACGTAACTATCTTTTTGTTGCTTTTGATTGGTTTGAACTTTTTCTTCTTGTTTAGGCTTTGCTTCAGTTGCAGTCTTCTCATTTGTGCTACAAGCAGCCATGCTCACAAGTAATGTACCGCATGCTAATGCTGTAAGTAATTTTCGTTTCATATTGTACGCCTCCGGTATGTACTAGTTATTTCATAAAAAATGTAAGATTTCTCACCTCATGGTAGCAAACAAGTCATTTATACATTGTCATATTTTGTCGGATAAAAATAAAAAAAGCATCCGAAACAGATGCTTTTTCTGATCACTACATAAACGTAATCGTCACTAAAGAATATCCTTCTTTCGCATTATACGGCTCCGCTTTATAAGAAACACGGTTTGCTCCTTGCGGATAACCGATTTCTCCAATTACTTTTTTCACATCTTGCAATGCGCCATCCATTGATTGTTTATAAAGGAGTTCAATCTTTGGTGACTTTTCTTTATAACGTTGCTGCATTTTATTTTTGAATTCATTATAGTTATTTGCAATGTATTCATTTCCTAAATAATTTAACTTTGTATCTTTTAATATTTGCTGATATGCAGGAGTTTTCGTACCACCTGCCGCAATTTTATTTGTTAATGTACTATAATAATTTGTTGTAGCTTGTGGATAGTCCCCGCGGTTCCACTCATGATTTCTTGCGATTTGTTCATCTGATAAGTTGAAATAAGAATACGTTACGCGCCCTTGTTCATCTGGCACTGGATCATCGAATGTTGTATCAAGGTGATACCATTTGTTTTCGATTTTCACCAAGTTCCAGGCATGAGGCTGACCGTCTCCAGTTCCTACTACAAAATGATTCTCAATTCCAGCTTCTTTTAATAATTGATAGGTTAATAGTGCATAACCTTGGCAAACCGCAGAACGATTTACGAGTGCTTCATATGCTGTGTAAGCTTTATAAGACGTATCATAAGAAACGTGTTTTACGACATAATCATGAATTGCCTTCACTTTCTCATGGTCATCCATTCCAACTTGAGTAACCGAAGAAACGATTGCCTTTGCTTGCTTCATTACATATTCCATTTGTTCTTTCGTTTCACGGTATGTAATCTTTAACGTAAACGTATAATTACCAGGTGATCCAGAAAGTCCATATGAAACATTCGATCTATTATTATTTGTATACTCATTTTTACTTGCCACTTCTTTATAGGCATTGAAAAGTGTATTCATCACTTCTTTTGTATTACTATTTGTCGTTTTATACGGAAGTGTAATATTCGTTTCGTACGCACTAATACGCTTTTGCACTTCATCTTTGAATGCTGCTAATAATGCCGCGTCTCCTGTATCTTGCACCGCAACTCCAGGCTTTTTATATTTCAAAGTATTATATAAAAACTGTGCATATTGTTCACGTTTGACCGTACTATATGGCTCAAATTTTCCTTCTCCTGTACCAGAAGCAATGCCGTTTGATTGCACTGCACTAATTGCATTTTCACCCCAAAAACCACTTGGAACATCGTTAAATGTATGCTTTTGTTTCGCAGAAAGTTGGAAAGCATTTGTAAGAATTTGCGCCATTTCTGCACGGCTAACAAAATCTTTCGGCCTAAATCCACCGTTTGCATCACCTTTAAAAATCCCTAATTTCGTTAACGTTAAAACCTCTTCAGGAAACAATGTTGAACCTGAGCGAATATCTCGATACGGATTGTTTAAAGTTGATCCATCTTGTAATACGTAACGAGCACTGTCATTACTAAACGTACCACCTTGCTTATTCGGTACTAACACACGATAAATTAAAGCTGCAACTTGTTCTCTCGTCGCAACATCACCGAAACCAAACTTTCCATTTCCATAACCGGAAATAATATTTTTACCCGCTAAATCTTTAATTGCTGGATACGACCAATGCGATGTAGGTACATCAGAAAAAATACCCGCCTCAGCAGCTCTCACGTCACTGCCGTTTGTATACAGTAAAGCACCACCAATAAGTGATAATGATGTAATTGATTTTAATAGTTTTGTGTACATAATTCCTTCTCCCAATTCGTTCTCTATTTATGTTGTTTTTTGTCGAAAAATCTAAAAGAATATGACAAAACATATTATACAATTAAAACTTTTTGAAGGGTACACTAATTTTTGAAATATGCAAAAACTCATATTTTAATATTTTTCCGTATTAATATTATGTTGTTTTGCTTGCGGATATATATGTATGGTGTCTTATGTTGAAAACATTATTTATAACCAAGTTGCTTTTCTTCTATATCAAAATCTGTATATTCTCTTCTTCCCGGGCTATTGATAGAGAAAAGGCATTCTTATGAATGCCTTTTCTCTCTTATATATGCTCTTCTGAATTTAGTTTATGATAAACCACTGAACATTTAATTATGAAAAAGTACCAATAACAAAAAAAGTTAAAAATAATGATACATATCCAAGATACATAAAACGTTTATCATGTGTTTTAAAATATAACGTAATACACAGTAAAGTGACCAGTAAAAAAACTGCTGTAGACACCATGAACATGAATGTTCCTCCTAAAAAGCTAATTTATTACTCTTTGTTTAATTACGTACATCTAGTTTTTCTAATATCAATGAAAGGATGTTTTTTTGATCTACTACAATTGCAGCTTTTCCAGTAGAACCCGACCGCAACTTCTTTTTCCCTTTATTTTGAATTGTTCCTTCTACAACAAAGAATGTAGTATCTTTATTCTTGCTAATAACAGGGTCATGATAGATTTGAACCACGCTTCCATCTTTAATATCGTGTTGTCTCACCCAATAATATTTTTTAAATAAAGACATACTTATTTAAAAAACCTCTCATATTTAACTTTTAAATGAATTCTCTCCCACATATGTTAATAAACACAGGAGTTTCAAACTTATTGTACTTAAAGATAACAATAAAATTTGTTGGCCTTTCAAAAATTTCATATTGAAAGGCTTTTTATAAAGAAGAAAAGATTGTACTATTAAGCGCATTCAATCTTTTCCTCTTTATAAAAATGTTTATTTTTTCTTCTTTGCTTGACTCTTTTCGTAAGTATCCCACATTCCAGAAATTGACAAAGGAACCAATCCACCATCAATGTTTTTTAATTCCTCATTACTTAATACTGCTAAATTAGGCATTTCTTTTTTTAATACTGAATTCATAATAATATCTATTATTCTTAAGTTTATTATTCTTAATTTAATTATATTACGTTTAAGTAATATTAATTTTATATTAATACACCTTTTGAAAAAATTCTTTTTTCTTGATTAAATTCCATTTTTCACTTTAAAATACAGCAGAACCCACCCACTTACCTACAATGTAACCAATATAAATAAGCAGAGCTCCTGTTAAGATATAAAAACAAGATTTAAAATACATACTCCTTTCAATCGCATCACCAATTTGATGAAACATGTTTGACATAAAGAAAACACCACCTTTTTATAATTATTAGAGTAGAACACACAGAGATATTATCAGAAAATAACTAATTAACACAACACTTATTGGAATAATAATATACAAAATAATAACAGTGTTAACAAAAAATTAAAATTTATGAAATGAATTACTTTTGAATTAATATTTAGAATTCAAAAGGTTTATTAGGTAAAAAACACTTTATATTACAACTAATTATATTTAATAAATCCCCTAACCTTTATGACAACGCTTGAGCATACCTTTCTATAAAGTTGAGTAATAATAGGATTGAATCATATTTCTCAACGACCCATATTGTTTACCATAATAAAATAATATTTAGACGGATGCCTAATACATATTATTAGAGTTTAAATGGGTTCAATCGGAGGAAAGAACCTTTGAGTGCCTTTTTTATGGAGAATCAGTTTAAAAACTAAAAATAAAAGAACCTCAATAAATGAGGTTCAAAAAATCTACTATTTTAAATTACCTTCGTAAAAAGCAACTCCATTTTGAACATGTTTTAAATACCACGTAATCGTCCCGCCACAAACATTTTCATTAAAGCTATTAGCATATACTCCATTTGAGTAATAAAGAGTTCTTTTGAATTTACCATTAGAATACTCATAAGGAATTGAACATGTTGCTTGCTTCGGAGAGCTCACATCATTTTGTGTATCAGCTGAAGCTGCCCCAATTCCTCCTGTTAATGCAATACCAGTTGCCAATAGCCCTACTACTAATTTCTTGAACATAATAAATCCCCCTTTAATAGTTTTTATAACTTACAACTTAAATGTATCACTTTTGTAATTTATGTAAATATCTTGAATATGTAGAAATATTTATTTAATTTTTGGTAATATTAGGATTTCATTTTATCAAATGAAAAATAGAGGGATTTAGAGAAGTATGTAACAATGCATAATAAATCAATCAGATATTATGATATACTCACAAAGAACTGATACAAAATTTCTTTAGATTGGAAAACTAAAGTCTTATCTACCTAAAAGGAAGGCGCCTAATGGCGTCTTTTCTTTATTTTCAAAAGGACCTGCTCCACTCGTTCTTTAAAACATAAAGTAAATTGAACCCGTTAAGATCAATGGAATGAATCCTAGTTTTACCCTTTTATCTAAAGGAGGCACTATTGTTATGGGATATGGTGGTAGTTGCGGCGAAGGCTGCGGTTTCTCTGGAGGATTTGCTTTATTAGTTGTATTATTTATTCTATTAATCATTATCGGATGCAGTTGTTTCTGCTAAAAAACTATTAGAAAAGGTACCTATATATAGGTACCTTTTCTTTATGTGCCTTATTCATTATCTCGTTCCAAACTTTTATCAAGATTGGATTCGGGTTTTTCATTTTTCGCATTCATCATACCTCAAATATGAATTGATTTAAGACATGAGCTTTTAACTAAAAGAATTTGGGACCATTTCTTCCCACAAAGGAAATACCTTTTTGAAAACCTCTACTGTAGAAGGGATCTTCTCATTCCTATTTCAAACTACCCGCAATCTCCGTAAAGATAACCCCAAGCGCATGTGCACCTGCATCTGGATAGCCTAAACTTCTTTCACCAACTGTACCGGCGCGGCCCATGCGAGCTACGATTTCTTTCGTATACTCCGCGCCTTTAATCGCTGCTTCTGCTCCTTTTTCAAAGGAAACTTTCATATCTTCTTCGTTTGAAGCGCTAGCTAACCAAGAGTCTACACATGGAGCAAGTGCGTCAACAAGTGTTTTATCACCAACTACCGCTCCTCTTCCAAACGATCTTTCACCGATAGATTGTATACCTTGCAGTGCTGCTTGCAGCATTTCAGCGAACTCTTTCACTGTTAACTCACGTTTTTCACCTGCTTCTTTACTAGCTGCGCGGAATGCACCGCCCCAAATTGGACCAGAAGCTCCGCCGCAATGTTCCATAATAATCATCGAACAACCGTCAAGGAATGATCCAATCGTTACGTTCTCTTGATCTACAATAGAATGCCACTCACGTTTTAATTGCTTAAATCCTTTTGCAACACTCATTCCGAAGTCGCCGTCACCAGCGTGCGTGTCTAACTCACAGAACGGTACTTCATTTTTAATAATAACGTTGCTCATTTTATCAACGAGATAAATCATGTTGTTTAATGTAATAACATTATCTTTTATAACAGCGTGCTCTTCCGCTGTTTCTATTTCAAAGGAAACTTCCTTCTCTTCTGCCTCTTCAAGCACATTCACGTACTCAATACTTTCAACTGGTCCATCTACTTTAAACGCAGGTGTATTACACTCTTTAGATAGTAATGTTTTTAACTCATCATCTAATTTCATTACTGTTAAAGACATACCAGCCATATCGATACTCGTCATATAATTACCGACGAATACTCTATTAATTGTAATGTTTCTAGCAGCTAGTTCTCTCGTCACTGCGTTGTTAAATAAGTAAAGTTCTTGCAGTGGTGTTCCGCCAAAACCGTTAACTAAAAGCGCAATTTCTTCGCCGTCTTTTACTCCTAAATCTTTTACAAGATCATTTGTCATACGGTTCGCTAATTCATCTGCTGACAACATTTTTTCACGTTTAATTCCTGGTTCACCGTGAATACCTACGCCGTATTCCATTTCATCTTCCGCAAGTGTGAAAGTAGGTGATCCGCTCGCTGGAACTGTACAAGACGTTAATGCTAAACCGATTGTGCGCACGTTAGCCGCTGCTTTTTCCGCGACAGCTTTCACCGCTCCTAAATCCATACCTGCTTCCGCGGCTGCGCCGGCAATTTTATGAACGAGAATAACGCCCGCAACGCCGCGGCGCCCTACTGTATATAGACTATCTTCTACCGCAATATCATCATCTACTTTTACGTAGTCGACTTCAATTCCATCTTCTGTCGCTAAATGCGCACCATTTTTGAAATTCATAATATCGCCGCTGTAATTTTTAATAATTAATAACGTACCTTTTTTACTAGCTGTCTCTTTAATTGCTTGATATACCTGAATTTGCGAAGGAGACGCGAACACATCTCCGCACACTGCCGCATCTAACATTCCTTTTCCGACTAGTCCTGCATGCGCTGGCTCATGACCACTACCGCCGCCACTAATTAACGTTACTTTATTTTCGTTCATTTCTTTCTTCTTAATCACTTTATATTTTTTCAAAAGCTCAAGCTCTGGGTGCGCCATCACCATTCCGTTACACATTTCCATTACTAATGTTTCTGGTTTGTTTATAATCTTTTTCATTGTAGTTCTCCCTCAATTCCTTTAATATATTGTGATATATTTGAAATCTTCTTCTTACTACTCATGTTAAAATGAAAGCGTTTTATAGTAAACGGACAAAATGGACAATCTGTCTAAAGACACCGCTCTCATTTGTAGGTAGGATTTTCATATTACTAACATTCTAGGGATGATTCAGATGACCTCTTCTATAATTTCTAAAAAGATAATCGCGAATTCATTGAAGTATTTAATGGAAACAGAGTCATTTCATAAAATATCAGTGAGCGATATTATGTTACACTGTCAAATGCGTAGGCAAACTTTTTATTATCATTTTAAAGATAAATTCGAACTATTAAGCTGGATTTATAGAGAAGAAACGAAAGAAAACATTATCGACTTTCTCGACTATGAAACATGGGAAAATATTTTCGATTTATTATTTGATTACTTTTATGAAAATCAAAAATTTTACCGAAATGCTTTTAAAGTCATTGAACAAAACTCGTTTAATCACTATTTATTTGAGCATACGAAAAACTTATATATGAAGATTATTGATGAGTTATCTGTGAGCTGTGGATTCAGCCTTTCTGATGAGACAAAAAATACGATTGCCTCCTTTTATAGTCACGGCTTCGTCGGAACGATTAAAGATTGGATTGAAAGCAAATGCGAAGTAGATCCTTCCATTATGTCTTCTCTCATGAAAAATATGATAAACAATCAATTACTACTATTACTGGAACAATCAGCAAAGTAATTAAAGGGTGGCAAAAGCAATGAAAAAGATTATGAATGATGTACAAAATATCGTTCAAGATATGATGCATGGCTTTTATTTTGAACATAACGACAAAGTGAATTACGACGAAACGAATAACATCATTTATGTAAAAGATATCGAAAAACTGAAACAAAACGTTGTCATCATAAGCGGCGGTGGTAGTGGACATGAGCCTGCTGATATCGGTTATGTAGGAAAAGGAATGCTTACGGCGGCCGTAAACGGAAGCATCTTCACTCCTCCAACAGTGGAACAAATCGTCGCAGCAACTCGCCTCATGCCAAAAGATAAAAGTATTTTATTCATCATTAAAAACTTTAAAGATGATGTAGCGAACTTTTTAGCGGCGAAGCAAATTACCAAAGAAGAAGGACGACAAATTGACCATATCATCGTAAATGACGACGTTTCAATTGAAGATGATGCTTCGTTTAATAAAAGAAGACGCGGCGTCGCTGGTACTGTTTTCGTTCAAAAAATACTTGGTGCGGCCGCTCTTGCAGGCCACTCTTTAGACGAACTAACAACACTCGGCCATTCTATCACCGAAAACTTACACACATTAGGAGTCGCCCTTTTACCTGCAAATGACCCAGTGAAAGGAAAAGCTTCATTCACATTAAACGATGATGAAGTCTTTTACGGCGTTGGCATTCACGGAGAAAAAGGTTACCGTAAAGAGGCGCTATCCTCTTCTGAAATATTAGCGATCGAACTAATGAACAAACTAAAAAGCATTTATCGCTGGCGAAAAGGTGACAACTTCGCCATCCTCATTAATGGACTCGGTGCAACCCCACTAATGGAGCAATACATTTTCGCAAATGACATTCGCCGTTTATGTGAGCTAGAAGGCTTACATGTGGAGTTCGTGAAAGTTGGTACCCTTCTAACTTCTTTAGATATGAAAGGTGTTTCGCTTAGTTTGCTTAAAGTAGAGGATTTGGATTGGGTGAAGTGGTTGAAGGCGGATGTTGGCGTGGGTAATTGGTGAGTAAAATTATGATGATAAAGGCCTTTAACTATAACAAGTTAAAGGCTTTTTGCAAATTGAAATATCGTACGAGCTTTCAAAAGAAATTCTTAATCACCTCACTGAAGGATGACAGGTCTTCCAAATAAAGCTGGATGATAAATTAACATCGCACCTACAAATGAACATACTAGACAAAAAACAGGTTCGTATTTTATGACTAAAGAAGAGTTCGTATCAAGCTTTTTTCCCTCTCTTTTCAATATCATTTTAAATAATGCTGTATATAATACATACCCAATAATTGCCCCGAGGGTGTTCGTAAATAAATCATCAATATCTGTAATTCTATTATTTAATAATTGATTTAACTCAATAGCCAATGAAAAAAAGAATCCCGCACATACGGTGTTTTTCATTTTTCTAAAGTGCGGCCAAATAGTCGGCAATAAAAAACCGAACGGCATAAACAGTACAATATTTAAAAGGTACGTCGTACTACCTGCCGTATCAAATAGAGTCAAATTAATTTGATTCACACGAATCCACGTTTCATATCTACTTATATCCCATACAGTCGCGATTTGCGTCACCTTATACACGAGCGAAAGGTAGAACAGAAAAACATATACCCATAAAAAATGCCGAATAGATATATTATTTTTCACTTTAAAATACAATCCAATTTGAAACACAATACAAAACATAATAGTAAAAAAATAAGTATACAAATAACTCATTAAAACTTCTCTATGCATGTAGAATCACCTAACTTTACATTTTCATCTATGACTTTGTTGTTTATAGGATAGGAAAAACTTTTAAAATAAAAAGTGGGGTAAATATAAAATTTTTCTTAAATCTTCACATGCAACCCTTGTAGTATTTTCATCAATGCAGTATATATAATCATGTGAAAGTCTAACAAGAGGAAAACAGTAAGCGTGAATGAAAAGGTACTTAATGAAATAAGAATTCGTGATGCGTGGGTGGATACATAATGTTAAAAAAGCTAGAAAATCTAATCACTTCGGCCGCTTTCGAAGAAGCTGAACAGTTATTTAAAAACAATAGATTTGAGGAATTCTCCGAAGAAATGCTATATGTTACTTATGAAAATAGTAGTATGACTAACTATACTTTTATAAATTATTTATTAACGAAAAAAGAATCAAGTGATTTACATGACCTTGCATTTGATTTATTAGTAAATCCTTTATGTCATATAGAAGGAGCATATCATTCTGCTTTGTATCATGCTACAAGATCAGTGGAATTAACAAAAGAAGAAAATGTGGATAGTTTATTACAATTACTCTTTTTGCATTCCGTACCAGACAAATTAATTTCTGATACACAAGCAATTGCAATTTGTAATAAAATTTTAGCGTTAGATGCTTCTAATAAAATTGCTACAGAAACGATTAAGGAATTATGTTAATTAAGGGATTGCCACATGGCAATCCCTTAATTTTTTCATGTAACACAAAAGCTATCAAAATAGCCACTTTTAAAAACGCCGATTAAAGTTCCACTTTATTCCTTCTCATCCCTCATACTATAATACCCCAAATTAATAATAACCAAGAAATACCCACCCATAATTCCAAAAGCAAATGTCCACATGTACTCACGGTGTTCAATTTCATACATAATAATCGCGCCGAGTATTGCGGCTGCAAACCGATTCATCATGCCAAGCATCGGTGCTTTTTCTTTTTTTACGATGCTATTTCCGAATTTTTCGATACGTCTTCCTAAAATCCAGGCGCAGTACATACTCACTAAAAGGCCGATGCTTATTCCTACAAACTGGGCTCGAAAAGGTGTCACCAACCATCCCAATAACATCACGCCTAGCAAACAATATATTTGTATGTTGAATGATCTTAATGCCATACGAATCATGTTATGCTCCTTATCTTTCCTATTAATCCCATCTTTCGGACTTCAAGCTTTCCGATATATCTTTTTTAAAATGGGGGAATTTGATTTTGCTTACCATTAAATAAGCAAGTACACATGTGCCAAATGCCACGGAAACCGGATTATTCAGAAGGCATAAAATGAGGAGACACATTGCCGCAAATGGAATGGGCATTCCGATAAATGTTGGGAGTTTGCTTTGCTTCGTATTAAATCTCGCAAGCCGCAGCATTCCGCAAATACTATAAGCGAGCGCACATAGCATCCCGATAGACTGCAAATCTTTTAAAGCAATACTATATGCAAGAATAGACGGTGCCACACCGAAGGTCACTAAATCCGCAAATGAGTCTAGCTCTCCGCCTATTTCCGAAACAGCATCTAGTTTCCGAGCAACCATGCCATCAAACAGATCAAATACCATTCCTGTAATAATGAACATAACTGCACCATACATATCGTGAACGAAAACAGCGTGAATAGCCAAAAGTCCACATACAAAGTTTGCTATCGTAAGCATATTCGGTATGTAACTCATCACACGCTTCTCCTCCTTTCTACTAATTGCTTCTTACTCATTAGATTCAAGATCCTTCTGTTTTTCTTCCAATATCACTTTATTTATTTTCGTTAACGTATCAGCCATTTGCTGCAAAGCTTCAATATCAATTTTCGAGAAATACTTCTCGATCAATACATCATCTAACTCAGACAATCTTTCGATATATTTACTACCATTTGGACCGAGCGTAAGGAAATACTCCCTTTTATTGTTAGGATTAACTTGTTTCGAAATCATCTTCTGCTTTTCCAATTTCGATAAAACTTGGCTCACAGCACTTTTCGTTATATTAAACGTACTCGCAATGTGATTTGCTGTTGTGTTTTCATTTAAATTGATATGAAATAGCATGCTCTCTTGCTGCCCAGTAAGACCGAACTCATCCTTTAAATCTTGAAATAGTAAAATGTAAAATTCATTATAGGCTCGATTCATTTCATTAATTACTTCTTTATACGATCTAGTCATAGTTTTCTTCCTCCATGCTGTTATTTCGTTCCAATAGTTTAGTTTAGTTAACTTAACTATATTATACCTTTATGTTCATGTAAAGGGAAATAGCGCTCCGTACTTTCCCATAATAATGAATAAGGTATGCTCCTTTATCATGTCTTCTGCTTTTAATTGATCAATTTTCGATTTCTCCGGTGCGCTACATCGGTCACTCTGAATAATCAAACATAATTATTAATAAAATTCCATATAGACCCATTAATGGTTAAAATGTTATAATAGAACTACCCTACATAGTTACTCATATTCATACTGAGGAACTAGCGTCTTATTAAGCAATGCGCATAACTCAAATAAAAAAGACACTTTTTACAGTGTCTTTTTTATTTATATTCTCATAGAAAATATCTCTTTTATACACAAAATCTATCAAATGAAAAAGGAGACTATCATATGGAGCATCCTGTAGCAAGAGAACTACGTTTCATACGTGTATGCCTTATTATTTTGATCATTGTCATTGCATTTTGGGATCGTGAGAAAACTGTGGAAATCACTGATCATGGTAGTGATCCTAACTTAAACATTAGCAATATGACCCCAGTTGGTGATAATACATTTGCCTATAAAGACGAATCTAATCAAATTAAAATATTTAAGTTTGACCCAGATACAAATGAAATAAAACTAATAAAAGAGTTTTATGCTAACGAATATTAATAAAATTACATTGGACAAAAGGCACCTCAAGGTGTCTTTTTTATTTTCAAAAGGACCTGCTCATGTTCATGCGTCAAAACATAGAGTAAATGGAATCCGTTAAAAAACATGAGTGACCCTTTGTTTTCCCCTCTTATTAAAGGAGGAACTATTATGGGATTTGGTGGTAGTTGCGGCGAAGGCTGCGGTTTTGCTGGAGGATTTGCTTTATTAGTTGTATTGTTTATTTTATTAATCATCGTTGGAGCTGCTTGCTTCTGCTAAACAAACTATCGGAAAAGACACTCTTATATGGGTGTCTTTTCTTCATAAACTAAAACGAATGAGAATGAAAGCCTTTGGTCATAATTACGACTAAAGGCTTTTTGTATGTAAATAAAAAAGGAGCTGACTGTATGGAACATAATAAAAATGGAATACTTGCTTTAATTGTTTTGTTTGTAGGACTAGCATTTTTTGTTGTCGGCATGGTTTATCACTTATGGGGTACAGTTTAAAAATAAATATTAATCTAATTAGAAGAAACTCAGACGCAACATCCATATCTTCATCTCAATAGGGCACCAATAATCATTTACCTAGTCATGAAACCCCTTACGATGCTTCAGGGGTTTCTGCTTTAACACAATTATAAAAAAAGGCCCCATCACTGGGGCACTCAAAAAATAATATAAATAAATGAATTAAAACAAATAACAGACAACTAAAATATATATCACACAACATCATATAATCCATATATATGCAATATTACATAAAAATATTTACTATTATATGCTATACTAAAAAAGGAGTCGACAATCGTTATTTTCTTCTTATTTTTAAAGCAATATGGATATATACCTTCTTATCGCATTTGGATTGTACAAGCAAAAGAAGACATCTTAATTGATGTCTTCTTTTCTTATATTTTTATGAATTCCTTTGAGCAGATGCTCTCCAATCACGAAAAGATGTTGGGCGTCCAGAATAAGCTCTTTGCTTTGTAACAGCAACAGCTGGTTTTTCCTCAATAATCATTGGTTTCTCTTCCACAATCACTGATTTTTCTTCAAGAATAGTCACAGCTGTTTGTATTTTTTCCAACTGCTCTTTTAAAGCTTGCTGTTCAATCTTTAAATCCGTAAGTAAGCGTAAAATCATTTCAGAATTGGCCATAAAGATCCTCTATATTATCGGGGGCTATACTTGCCCTAAGGGTTTCAATATAAACGAACTGCATTCATACTAACTAAAAAAGACCCATTACTGGCGTAATTTAACAATGTAAGCGTCAAATATTCCCCACCTACAATTTGTAAATAACCCTTAAGATAACCCTCCCTACATACTACATGTAGTTTTTTTATAAATAGATACCTAGTAAAATAAGAATGGGAAATGTATATTCAAGTCTATAAAAACAGTGTGCTACTCAAAGTGGTCTTGTGTCAAAAACAGATCCTACCAGTTCATCGTCTATACTAAATTATCATCTGTAACGGAGAAGCTAAATAAAACTGAGCATGTGAATTGAATTTCTATGTGATGTTCAGTTTAAAAAACATGTTAGACTGAACATCGGTAGTTTCATTAGATTTTCCTCTTGTAACAAAATTTAATCTCAGTCGGAAGTTCGACTGCTCGTTTTGCTGGTTACAAAGCAGACGATTGATAGATGAAACTAGCTTGCTTGAATCCTTATTTTATTCAAAAATCAATATCATAACAATATATAGATTCTGAAAATTGATTATGTTATTATTTTTCTATTAAGGGAGGATTAAATATGTTACTAAATGAAATAAAAGTTCCGCCTGAAGAACTTGAAAGAATTTCAAAAAATTTTCACCATGCAGGCATAGAGGCAAAAATGAAACATGAGAATCTCAAAAAAGATATTGATATGCTATATAACAGTTGGTATGGATTATCATCGCAAAACTTTTTTATAGCTTTCAACCTTTCAAGAGGCATACTTGATACATATGTAGACAAGCTAGAATATATTGAAAAAAAGCTTGCGCAAATTGCCGAAAAATTTAGAGACACAGATGAAAGTTATATATTTGAAGAGAGTTCTAATCTATTAAAAACTAGTAAAGATTATATACAAAGTGGACTGTATGGGGATACTTTAACATATGAAGTAACTGGAGAAATCCCGAAAAATTTTGATTCAATCCCATCTAAAATCCTAGCAGGCGAACAAATTGGTGGTGAAGCTAAAGGGGCTGTGGTAGATTCTGGATATAAATTTTCGGATGAAAGTACACTTCATGAAAAATTGGTAAGTGGCGAAGCTAAATTAGCTATGGAACAGGGAAAATTTGAAGCGTCTGCCGATGCATCCCTCATTGATTTTTCATATGATAGCGAGCAAGGGCGTGTAAGTACAGAATTTTTACATGGTGAAGCTAAAGCTGAAATTGGTGCTGGTGGAGGAGAAATAGCAGCAAAAATAGATGGAGCTAAAGTAGAAGGTGAATTCAAAATACCTATATGGGAAAACTGGGAAATTACTGTTGGTGGTGATGCCTCTTACGGTAGTTTAGGTATCGCAGCTGGAGGAAAAGTAAGCAATTCTGGCGGAGAAGCACACGGAAGCCTAGGTGTAGGTCCTTTTGGATTAGGATTTAAGTTAGGTGTAAATAAACACAATTAATGTAAAAAAGGGGTACTTTCATGATTTCATTTGAGACTATAAAAAAAATTTTTATCGGTTTTGGAACATTAATTTGTATAATCAATATTATTTCTATTTCATTTTTATCCGATTTAGATATTGGTTCGAAAATTAAAAATATAGCTTTTATATTAATTTTATTCCTTATCATTTGGTTTATCCTTTATAAAGTAATTGCATTTATTTATAAAAAACATGAAATTCGTAAGAAATACTAAGGAGATATATCATGGAGAATACAAAAGAATTCCTTCCAATTGGAACTGTTATTACAATTTATGGACTAGAACAAAAAGTTATGATTTATGGAAGAAAACAACAACAATCTAACGAAAAAAAAATTTGGGATTATGTTGGTTGTCTTTACCCTTATGGTAACCTTTCAAAAGATTATAATGTTTTTTTTGATCATATACAAATTGAAGAAATTTTATTTACTGGATATGAAAATGAAGAAGAACTTTCCTTACGAAAAGAACTCATATGAATTTTTAAAGAGGATGCAAAGATGCATCCTCTTTAATTTATCTTCCGTCCGAAAAATGTAAAAACAAAAACATCTTTTGTCCATTTTCCTTTCCCATACATATAAAATACAAATCCACTAATACTGGTTAGTATAAGAAGCACAACGAAATATATCCAATTTTTGTTATTATCATTCTTTAAGCTATCTATAATTTGCTCCTTAGTATTTCCAATATAAACAAAGTCTCCGTATCTACTAGGTAATTCTTTTATTGCTTTTCCATCTACTGACCCAAGTACAACTACATTTTCTTTATTTTCTACTGCTCTAAATGAATAAAAGCTTTTTTTTCCATCTGCTAACTTTGTAGTATTCGCCTGAATATCATTTATTCTTGTTGAAATTACATTCTGACTATTTAATTCCATAAAGGGGGTTTCAAGAGACACATTTTCTTTATTTATTAATTGTAATTCTTTATTTCCAATATGTATTGGTTCATTATAAAAAGCTGTTACTTGGCCGTTACTCCATAACGAACGATTTGGTGCAGAAGTCTGTGTATAATATGTCGTTTTTTTCTTTTGAATTCGATTCACTACCGCATACCCATCAGCAAGTAGCGTTTCATCCCCTGTTACATGTTCAGAATATACCTCTCCCCTTACAAAGTATATGCCGTTTTTAACCTCTTTATCGCTTGAAATCATCTGTATATCGCCGAGTTCATTCCAGGCTAAAAAACTATTTAAACTCTTATATCCATAAAAAACAAATACCATTAATAAAATTGTAAACAATGCCCCTATTTTAATTGTTGCCTTTTTATTCACTGATTGTTATACCCCCATATACTACGAATACTTTTATCTTAATTATAATTAGAGATATTATTGATGTACATATATTAATCTTTTTTCCCTAAGCTAACTTTGTTACCTCCTATTTAAGTAAACGTCAATTAACACTCTGAGAGATGAAAGGTTACTTTCGTCATAGAAATGAGAAGCTCCCACTTCAAGCTTTTCTAAGTGGCAAGTGGGAGCTAAGTATTTTTTCATCAAAAAACCTTCATATGTAATATGTAAGGAGAAATAACAGACCACTAAAATATATACAACAAAACATCAAATAGTTAATATATACGAAAAATCAAATAACAATATTTACTCTTACATGCTATACTAAAAAGGGAGTCGACAATCGTTATTTTCTTCTTATTTTTAAAGCACTATGGATATATACCTTCTTATCGCATTTGGATTGTACAAGCAAAAGAAGACATCTTAATAGATGTCTTCTTTTCTTATACTTTTATGAATTTTTCTGAGTTGATGCTCTCCAATCACGGAAAGATGTTGGGCGTCCAGAATAAGCTCTTTGCTTTGTAACAGCAACAGCTGGTTTTTCCTCAATAATCATTGGTTTCTCTTCCACAATCACTGATTTTTCTTCAAGAATAGTCACAGCTGTTTGCAGTTTTTCCAGCTGTTCTTTTAAAGCTTGCTGCTCAATTTTTAAATCCGTAAGTAATCGTAAAATCATTTCAGAATTAGCCATGCAGATCCTCCTTCCCCCAATACACAGAATAAAATACAATATGTAAACGCCACAGTACCGGTGACAAAAATAAGGTCGTCAACTCTTATATAATCCTAAGCCCCTTTTATTTTTTCAAAAGGACCTGCTCAAGTTTATCCGTAAAAACATAAAGTACATTAAATCCATTAATTAATGGTCTTTATGGAAGGAGGAGTTAATATGGGCTATGGAGGTACTTGTGGTGGAGGCTGCGGTTTCGGCGGTGGTTTCGCTTTACTTGTTGTACTCTTTATCTTATTAATCATCGTTGGAGCTAGTTGTTGGGGCGGCGGATTCGGCTGCTAATAAGAGGCACTCTTGAGAGTGTCTTTTTTTTGTGTGTTTTTGATGTACAACCCCTTCTTATTGGTAGTTTATCAACGTCAAAAATTACTGTCATAAGGAAATCGTATCCTTGTCATTCTCCTCGAAATTCTCACATTTTAAAATTGACATAGTACTTCACGCACCATATACTGTTAACAACAGTATACTGTCATTAACAGTATAAATCCTAATTCATTCAAGGAGGTATATCCATGAAACATACAGGAAGACATACAGGTGCATTTCTTTTGTTATTTTTGGCAGAAGGTGATAACTATGGCGGGCAATTACTGCAAAAGTGCGAAGAAGAACTTCCCGTCAATCCAATCGATAGCGCCATTTTATATCGTACGCTAAAGAAATTAGAAAACGAAGGTGCAATTGAATCTTACGTAAGTACAGATCATCAAGACAAACCGAGAAAGATGTACAAAATTACGCCTGCTGGAAAGGAACAATTGGCAGATTTCCAAATCGATATTGAAGAAAAAATGAAGAACTTATCCTTTTTCATAGACAAATATAAGGACTTAAAGGATTCCGACCATGATTAATGGCGTGATCCTTTACACTTTAGCCATTATTCTTACGGGGATTTCTTTTATGAAGGACCGCACAAAAACAAAAGAAGCTCTATGTAAGTCATGGAAAATGTTTCGTAACCTTCTACCTGCAATGCTTTCCATCATGCTTTTCGTTGGCTTATCGCTTTCTATATTAACGCCGTCTTTCCTCTCTTCTATTATTGGAGAACAGTCCGGATTTATCGGCATTATTTATTCAGCGATACTCGGATCCGTTGCACTTATTCCAAGCTTCGTCGTATTTCCTCTTGGGAATACGTTAGTACAACACGGCGCAGGCCTTCCTCAAGTTGCGGCACTTATGTCTACACTCATGTCAGTAGGAATTACAACCTTACCGATGGAACAAAAGATATTCGGACGAAGCTTTGCTTACGCACGTAATGCATCTGCAT
This sequence comes from Bacillus sp. CH140a_4T, assembly GCF_008923725.1. Lineage (GTDB taxonomy): Bacteria > Bacillota > Bacilli > Bacillales > Bacillaceae_G > Bacillus_A. The sequence goes on along the minus strand of NZ_WBPF01000016.1, from coordinate 214,495 downwards.
TGCTCATGTCACTTTTATTCTCCTATATCATTTGGGTGGTGATGGTATGAAAGAACTAAAAAGATACCGTTTCTTTTTCATCTTACTACTGGGGCTCATTGTATTAACTTTTATAAATCAATCTTTAGGATGGAGCACATTACAACTAACAGGGAATAGCATTTTAGATATGCTGTTTCTCCTTCCTCCTGTCCTACTATTTGTAGGATTACTTGATCAGTGGGTGAAGAAAGAAACGCTCATGAAATATATGGGCAAAAAATCCGGTATATACGGAATCTTATTCTCTCTATTATTAGGCGGCATTGCAGCTGGTCCTCTCTACGTTGCCTTTCCAATCGCAGCACTACTCCTAAAGAAAGGCGCAAGCATTCGTTACATCGTATTTTTCCTAGGCGTTTGGACAACTGCGAAATTGCCAATTCTCGTGTATGAATTTTCTTCATTTGGAGCTACTTTTACACTTATTCATGTTGGTTTCGGTTTAGTGTTCTTTTATGTAATGGGGCTTATTTTTGAGAGGTTTTATGATCAGGGACAGTTGCTAAAGTATGATGTTACGGAAGAAATGTAAGATTAACAAACATTGGATAACAGACGCAGAAGATCGATATTACTACTACTTAAAAGGAGCTGTTCCACGAGTCATTTTTTGACTATGTGACACCTCTTTTTTAATTTAGAAACATTACCATAACCTTAATTCGATACAGTATAATAAATGTATAACGAAAAAATTCCATATTTTGTATTACGCTATTTTTTGGAGGTGATTATCTTGAGTAAAAACGTGAATTTACTTCTTCAAATAGGAATTGGAATTATCATTATGATCACGCCCATTATCATCACAGGATTGATGTATGATGGATCGACAGCTATGGGCAACTTATTAGTTGCAGAATTTATAATGAGAATACTATCGCTTATTATCGGCCTTTTAGTCATTAGCAAAGCTTTGCATCGTTATTCTCAATAGTTATTCATACTTAAAAAGGAAAGACATTACACGTACCATATTTATACAAATAAACGAACAATTTTATTGTATCCTCACTTCATTAAGATTACACCGACCATTCTTCTGTATTAAGATATCCAAAATAACTGTTACGAAAGAAATATAAAAAAGACATCTTTTCTAGAAAAGATGTCTTTTTTATATAAACCTTAATTCTCGTTCTGTAAAACCCTCGCTGTCTTTACTCCCTCTTTCTCTTCTTTTAAAAACAGCGATACGATAAATGCAACAATGATAAAGATTAACCCTAGTGTAAATGCACCTTGGAATCCAGATGTTAAACCGTTTAACTTTTCGACTGGGTCCATTGGATTTGCGGAGCTCTCCATATAGCTAGTTGTTCCTGAAGACATTTTCGATATGAATATAGCTGTACCAATTGCGCCAGCTACTTGTTGCAACGTACTAAACAGTGCTGTTCCGTGCGGATATAAATCTGGTGTTAATTGATTTAAACCGTATGTTTGTGCTGTCATGACAAACATGAGTCCAACCATTAATACGCTATGCATAACAATAATTTGTACCATTGATGTGTCAGGAGTAATGCCTTTAAATAAGAACATTGCAATTCCCACTAACACAATGCCAGGAACGATAATAACTTTCGGACTAAATTTATCAAATAGTTTACCTGCGATTGGTCCCATTATGGCGCTAATAACACTTCCTGGAAGCATGATAATTCCTGATTTAAAAGCTGTAACGAGTAAAACTGTTTGCAGAAACATCGGTAATAAAGTCATCGTTGAAAATAATGACATCATCACAATGACTATTAATCCAACTGATAATGTAAACATCGGAACTTTAAATGCGCGTAATTCTAAAATTGGATTCTCAATTTTCAATTGTCGAACAGCAAAAATACATAATGAGATAAGCCCAACAAGTAAAGTGCCATACACTTTCGCATCAGACCATCCTAAATCACCCGATGCACTAAAGCTATATACAAGCCCGCCAAATCCTAATGTCGATAAAAGGATAGATGGATAATCTACTTTTGGTCTTGTTAACTCTGAAACATTTTGAATGTACTTCATCCCAATCATAATGGAAATGATCACGATTGGAATAACAATATAGAATAACCAGCGCCAATTTAATGAATCCACGATCACTCCAGATAATGTAGGGCCAATTGCCGGAGCTGCCATCATCACAAGTGCGATTAATCCCATTGTCGCACCCCGTTTTTCAGGCGGACAAATGATTAATATTGTATTCATTAATAACGGTGTAATTAATCCCGTCGCTACAGCTTGGACGATACGGCCGACTAATAAAACGGAAAATGTCGGTGCGAATCCCGCAATTAATGTACCGACTAAAAACGTTACCATAGCGATCAAAAACATTTGTCTCGTTGTGAGCCATTGCTGAAGTAACGCTGTAATTGGGACTAAAACCCCAACTACCAACATGTAAGCTGTAGAAAGCCATTGAATCGTTGAAGCTGTTACGCCAAATTCTTTCATTAATACCGTTAACGCATTACCAAGTAACGTTTCGTTTAACAATGCAACCATTGCCCCTAGAAGTAATGCGATTAAAATGGGGGTATGTTTCATATTAGAAGTATCAACTTTGCCACTTGCAGGGCTCTTAGTTGTCATATTCATTTGCAGATTCTCCTCCTGTTTCTTACTTAAAAAACTTTAAATACACCTGAACACATGTAATATAATATACATATGTAGATTAAAAAGGGAGAATCAATTTTCAGCCACTGTATATTTAATCTACAAAAAAGGAGAATTGTAGATGAACGATAGTGAAAAACAACTTGATTTACGTATTAGACGTACACATAAATTATTGTGGGATTCCTTATTTGAATTAATGACGCAATCAAAACAGAAATATAGTACCATCACGATTAACCAAATTTGTGACCGCGCGATGGTACACCGAACAACCTTTTATAAACACTTTGAAGATAAAGATGCTTTATTAGCATTTGGATTTAAACGATACAGCAAGATGATTGGTGAAATACCGGTTTCAGATCGATTAAGTAAACCATTTCAAGTAATGGAACAATTTCTACATCATGAAGAAATCGGTAAAATATTAGAGACGCAAATGTCTGATGAACAATTTATTAACCGGACACAGTATTTAAGTCACGAAACGAGAAAACAAGAAATAGAAGCATTAAATCAACTGTGCAAAAACCATACGATGCCAAATGATTTAATTATTGAATTTTATTCAGGCGCCATCACCTCATTAAGCGCATGGTGGTTTAAAAATGAAAGAAGCGTTTCTGCGGCTGAAATGGATAGGTATCTCCACCAACTTATTAACCGGGATATTTTTCAGTTTGAAGAGGAATAACTTCCCCATCAAAAAAACGCCTATATGAAATAGGCGTTTTTTTGTACATACTACTTACCAATCTTCTTCAAATCCGAACTTTCAATAATCGAATGAGAATATCCGTCTTTTTCAACACACACACATATAGGCCTTATCTTTTCATCAGAACCTGTATTTTCTGCAGGCTTCGCTTTCGTTTTCACAGGCGAAACACTCACAGGAAAAGGATACTTAGGCGCGACGCTTATATTAGTGAGTGTGTTGATTGCTGAGGTGGATTTTAAGGGATTGTTGCGGGTTGTTTATAAAAAGAATGTGGAATAGGTATTTCACTAAGATAGATAAACATCCCCCAGAAAAATATGAGTTTATATTATTTTCATTCTCTTCACTTAGATTTTCTTTTAAATAAGACTTTTTTTAAAGAAATTTTCCTGGTATCTTCTTATACTTTATGTAGTCTTCATATTTAACCTTTTCTACGTTCTTTGAAGAAAAGATGTCCAAAATTACTTACTGAATATAGTCATACAGATTTTTCGCTAACAATAAACAAGTCACTGTAATGAAAAGAGCACGAACATACCCGCTTCCTTTTTTTATAGCAAACTTAGAACCAACGACTCCTCCAGCAATTTGAGCAATCCCCATTATAAAACCATACGCATAATTTACTTGCCCTACATACATAAATATTAACAATGCACCAACATTACTTCCTAAATTAAGAAACTTCGCATTACCTGCTGCTTTTAAAAAATCATACCCAATAAATAAAAGAGCGAACATTAAAAACGAACCTGTGCCAGGCCCTAGAAATCCATCATAAAAACCAATAGCAAAAATAAAAAAGGTAAAACTAATGACGTGTCGACCAGATAATTTCTTATGAGTAGAAATACTACCCCAATCCTTTTTAAATATTGTATAAATAGCGACTGCACCAAGCATTATCAGCATCAATGGCTTCAGTACTTCTGGGTTCATTAAATGAACAGTCCATGCACCTACTATCGAGCCTATGAAAGTAATTGGAAATAATTTTAAAGCCGATTTCAAATCAAGATTACCAGAACGATAAAACACAATATTACTAGTTGCACTCCCCATTGTTGATGCTAGTTTATTCGTGGCTACTGCACTTGCTGGATTCAGCCCTGTAAATAATAAAGCTGGTAAGGCAATGAGTCCACCGCCACCTACAACTGAATCAATAAATGCAGCTAAAAATCCAAAAGCAATCAAAATTATTAATACGGATGGGTCTAAAGAAAACTCCATACTATTAACCTCCCCTTTAGTCACTATCAGAATAGTAACTAATAATTTGCTAAATGTAAACAGTTATTGTAACGTTGAAATATAAAGTGAAACTTTAATCAGTGGGGGCTTTGTTCATCCCCCACTGATTATTAGTTGAACCAATCGGGCTTTTACGGGATAAAAGCAAACATCGGAGGACGAAAAAAGTGGACTACATCGTACAACAGCTTAAAAAAATGGGTTTTAATGAATATGAAGCTAAATCTTATGTATCTCTTGTGAAACAGGGGCCTGTCACAGCCTACCAAGTAAGTAAGGATTCAGGTGTCCCAAGAGCACGAATTTATGAGATTTTAGGTAACCTTGTAGAAAAAGGAATTGTCATGAAGGAAGAAATAAATGACACCACTCGCTATTCACCTCTACCTGTTGAAATCTTTTTACAAAAGGCTCAATCAGAATGGCAGTCTACTTATGAAGGAATCAGTGATTCATTAAAAAAACTAGAAACTTCCGAGGAAAAAACGGATAATCGAGTGATTACTTTAAAAGACAACAAAACAATCATTAGCTATTGTCAGACATTAATAAAAAAAGCAGAACAACGTATTGTCATTTCAATGTGGGATGAGATGTATGAAGCGTTAAAAGAGGAACTATCTGAGGTAGCTGATAAAGTTTCAGTACAAGGTATTACCTTACATGTTGAAAATCCAATTAAAAATCTAGAAGCTCATCGTATCACACCCTATACAGAAACCCTCTCTACAGAACATTGGTTTATTTTATCGATAGATTCTAAAGAGATGATTTATGGACCATCAATTGAAGAGCGTAATATTGCTTTTTATACAGATGACCCCGTTCATATATACTTACTAGAGGATTATGTATGGCATGATGTTTTAGTAAATCGACTTGTCCGACGTAGCCAAGACGACTTGGAGCAATGGATTACGGCAGAGAGACGATCTTTCTTTATGGGGAAATAAGAAGGATATTAAAAGAATCAAAGAATAAAGCATAAGTTAATGAAATGAAAAACTTATGCTTTATTTGCAAAGTCATACTCAAGTCTTTCAACTATTTCCCCTCCACAAACCGCCCAAACTCCTTCAAAAATCTCAATTTAAAACTCCCCACAGGCCCATTCCGATGCTTTGCCACATGAATCTCCGTCATCTCTTTCTGCACCGTTTCCTTATCATAATAATCCTCGCGATACATAAGCATAATGACATCCGCATCTTGCTCAATTTGTCCTGTCTCTCTTAAATCAGATAAAAGAGGTCGCTTATCTTGACGTGCTTCTACAGAACGAGACAATTGCGATAATGCGACTACACAAACATTTAATTCACGTGCTAATACCTTAAGCTTACGAGAAATTTCACTAATCTCTTGAAATCGATTGCCCTTATGCTTCTGATCACCCGTAATAAGCTGCAAGTAATCTACAATAATTAAAATCTTTTTATCACCATGCTTCCTCTTTAACTTACGAGTTTGCATCCAAATATCTTGCACCGAAATGCCCGCGTTATCGTAAATCTCAAATGGTAACTCACCGATTTCTGCAAACGCCTTACTCACCTTTTCCCAGTCCTCTATCGCAAAACGATGCTTCGGATTTTTCAGCCTACCTCCTGACACTTCACCTACGCAAGACGCCATCCTTTTTAACAATTGTTTACTACTCATCTCTAACGAAAATAGTCCAACTGCCGCTCCAGACTTTGCCGCATGCAGTCCAACATTTAGCGCAAACGCAGTCTTCCCCATAGAAGGACGCGCACCAAGAACGACAAAATCACCTTCCTGCAATCCGCACGTCATTTTATTTAGCGATGTATAACCAGTCTCAATACCAGTAATCTCTTTCGCATCTTGATGAAGCTCTTCATATAAATCAACTAGCGCATCCTTCAAATCAAACTCACATACACAGTCCTTCTCCTCTAACTCACAAAGTGCCGTAATCGTCTCACCAATAATTTCCTCATTCTTCTCCGCAATAAGACGCTCGCCCATCTTGTGCCCGAGAACACCCGCCTGATACATTTTCCAGGCACCTCGAACAAGCCCCTCATAATAAGAGAAGTTGGCAGTTGTAGGTACACCATCCATTAACCCTATAAAATACTCCATTCCCTCGATCCCCTCTAAAAACTTCGGATCTACCCTAGAAATGAACGTCACAAGATCAATCGGTTGCCCCTCTTCTTCCATTTTTCGCATTAACTGAAATATAGACTTGTGCACTGGCATCGAAAAATACTGCTCCGTCAAACGGCACTCCTTAATAAGCTCTCCATCAAGTAATAGAGAACCTAATACCGTCTTTTCCGCCTCCACATTTTGAATACTCATGGACGCCACCCGCGCTCCGCTAAAAAGCGCTGCAACTCTTCCTCAGACGGCGCATTCTTCTCCCACTCCTCACACCTCGCCAAAAACTCCTCCGTCTCCCCCGTACTAACAGACGAATCCTTCTTCCGAAAATTAGCCGTATCCGCCTCAACCTCACACACTTTCGTAAATCCTTTCCCGTGCCAGCCTCTCAAAATCCCCTTCACATAAGCAACCGTCCGCTTATTATTCTCAAACGCAATTTGAAGAGCCTTTAGCACAAGCTCCTCTGACAAATCTTCCATCCACGCACTCAGTTCCTCTACAGTATGAGGAGACAAACTACCGAAATGCTGCTCATAAAAAGAAAACACGCGACTTCCCGTCTCTTCCTCTATAACCTCTTCTTCCTCTGTCTCCTCGCAAACTGGCTCAACATCATCCACAGCCAAATCACTCGGCATACCGAAATGCGCTAACAGCATCGGAACATTCAACTCCTCCTCTACGCACTTCTGAAGAAACATATGTACAAACTCCTTATTCTTCACACCCTTCAGCTCACGAAGCACACACTTCTCCACATTCGTATTCGTCACCGGATTATAACGAAGCCAATTTAAAACGAATAACTCTCGCGTCTCCGCATCATAAAGAATCTTCCCATAATCAATGAAGCGTTGCACAAGCTTATCAACAGTCTCCCGATTATAACCCGTCTCCATCTCCGCTAACCGCTTCGGAAAAGGAAAAATCCCACACTGCGTCGTCTTCGAACAAGTTAACAAATACACATAAAAATACCGCTCCTCCGGCGTCAAATCCAAAACAAAATCATCTTGCCAAAAATTCACCTGCACAGTACGATACACCGCCATCCAAATTCCTCCCGTCTCCATTCAAAAGTGAAAACCTCTTCATAATATATATGGGAGGAGGGCCGGTTTTTTGGCGTGTTATTTCAAAATTTTTTTCGACTCCTACTACGGTGTTTGTTGGTGTTTTTGTTTTGTTGTGTTTTTTCTTAGTGATTTATTACTTGGTAGGGGCTTGTAAGGGGCTTAGGAGGGGCTGTTTATCGGTTACTTCGATTAGAAAGACTCGATCTGAGAAGCCGCCTCTTTCTTCTGCTTTCTTTTTACGGATGCTGTTGATTTCTTCTAGCGTTGTGCCTTCATGTTCGGCTAGGGCGTTGATTAGTTCTAGTAGGTCGGATAGTTCTTCTAGTTTATCGGGTTTTGTTTTCGCTTCGATGTATTCTGTTAGTTCTTCTTGTGTTTTCTTGCAGATTTCTTTTATGTATTCGTCTTCGGGTAGAATTCTTGTTGTGGGTGTTTTTTCGTTAGATTTTATTATTTGTGGGATTTTGTTTCGGATTAGTTTGTTGTAGGTTGGCATGTGGGTTTCCCTCCGTTTGGTTTTTCTTCTATTATAATAGAAAAAGCAGTTTAACTAGTTGTTAAACTGCTTCATTTCTTCTTATTGATTAATATCAATTTTTTCTACTAACATTGCCGGAATACTAATTTCGCCACCCATAGTAGATTTATAAGTAAAGATACCTGCTGATTTCCCTTTAACAGTAACATTATCTTTTTCTAATACTCTTGAATTTAAAATATCACTTTTATAAGCAACATATAATACTTTGTCATAATTTCCATTAACCGCTACTCTTAATTGTGTCTCGCCTTCTCCTTCCATTACTTGAAGGACTTTCCCTGTAAATTGAGCTTTCTTTCCTTTAAACTCATCCGGTGTTCTAGCTAATTGATCATATGTAATTCCTGTTTCATACCCAATTCGCTCTTCTTCCTCTTTTGCTGCTTTCTCCGCTGCTGCTTTCTCTGCCGCTGCTTGTTCTGCTGCTGCCTTCTCTGCTGCTGCCTTCTCTGTTGCCGCTTTCTCTGCCGCTGCTTTCTCTGCCGCCGCTTGTTCTGCTGCTGCTTTTTCCTCTGCTGTTAACTCTTTCTTCTGTTCAGCTTTAGCTGGCTTAGCCTCAGTTTTTGCTTCTTCTGTCTTTTTCGTATCCTCAGAAGTTACACCAAATAAAATAAACGTTGCTACTACGCCTATTCCATAGAACTTTAGTACACTTTTTCTATTTCTTTTTTCTTCTGATCCCCATCTAACTACTAATTGAGGTTTAATAATCCCAATAATTAATGCTATTAAGCATACAAAAAATAATAATGCAAATAAAGTATTCAAATCGTTTATCCCTCTCACTCTTTTATTTAATTACAATTAATTTCATCCAAACTATATATTCCCATGTTTTAATATTTTTTTCAATATAAAAATATTTGATTCATTTGTCAGATAATATAATTTGAAATTCATCAAATGAACTACCTGTAAAAATACTTATAAAAGAAATAAACAGAAGAATTTATATTACGATGATAATCAATGAAAAAAAGAATAGAACATGATATCGGAAATAGTTTTTAGTCTTAATAAAATAGAAAGACAGCTTCCCTATTTTATTACTAATGGGAAACTGTCTACTTACAGGCTATATTTTATTCATTGCTTCTTTTATATACTGTTCTTCCTCACTCGTAAAAAGAGCGGGGAATTCGGCCAATGGGATTTTTGATTGTTTGATTAAATCCTCTATATCACTTTGAGGTGTATCAAGATAGTTCGTTACCTCTTCTATTACATTGAAAAATTCCTTCAAGGTAACTTGAACTTCATGATGACTCGGATCCTTCTCTTCTTCCTTATACTTTTTCAACTTCCCTATCACATCCATAAAACGCCGATCAAACTTTTCTTTTAGTTCCTTATTATTATAAAACGCTCGAACACTCTCCTTTGAAAAGTGTTCCTCTAACCATTCTTTATTTTCTTTCTCCCAAATAAAAGTTTGCAGAAATGAAGAAAACAAAGCAACATCCACTCGTTCTTCCTTTTGAAACTTCTTCGTCATCTCATCCATATGCGAAAGCACCTTTGCAATTCTTTCTTCCTCCACCAAAAGCAATTCCCTTTGAAAACGTATTTGTCTTAAAAATTCTTCCGTCTCTATATCACGCTGCAATATAATATTTTGAATTTCCCCAAGCGAAAAAACGAGATACTTAAACGATTGAATTTGCTGCAGCACATACAAATCATCTTTCGTATATAACCGATGCCCACCCTCAGTATAATCGCTCGGCTTTAATAAATTAATCTTGTCATAATAACGAAGCGTCCGCACCGTAACATCCCCAACACTTGCAAACTCACTAATCATCCACGCCATATCATCACCTACTCCGCTAACTTATCTTTCACATACTGAAGCATATGAGAAAAACTCATCTCATTTTGCCGACAATATTGAAACAAACCTACAACAAGTAACAAAAAAGGGACATTCCCCCTATAACGATTTTCATACTCGCTAATACCGTCATAAAAGTACTCATATTTTCTTTTTCGTAAAACGATATAAATCGCAATAAACAACACTGCAATCATGATAAAAGTTCGCTTTCCCCTTACCTCCACTTCTTGTTTCATCACCTATTCTCCTTCCACTACATACTTATCTTCTTTAAATAAAGGAATTCGAATGAAATAACGATATGGCTCGTCGCGTGTTACTTTCCACGCAACAATGATCACTTGAATTACCTCAAAGATAAATACAATCCAAAACAAAACATCACTAATACGCGAACTAATATTAAATAGAAGAAAGATTAACAAATGATAATTGAAGGCCTTTCGGCAATGGTATTTGTACACTTCATTTTTACGTGCAAGCGTGATGTACATGAGTAATGGTGAAAAGATTCCTATTGCAGCTGAGAGTAGTAGCATGATGATGGTGGTTCTTTTTTCTTTTGTGGTGGTTTTCATGAGTGGTTTGGTCCCCCTTTTTGATTTGTCTTCTTTAGGTTAGGGGGTGACGTTGGGGTAGGTGCAAGGGAATGTATAAAAAAAATTTAGTAACACTAATATAGGATAAGAGTTTTACAATGACAAGGTGGAAGTCGTGAATTCAAGCCTCTCCGGGTCATACAGTTAGTTATATCAAGAATTTGAGTACGTTTCTTAACAATTAAAAATGTTATGGTCATTACCAAACCGGTATGACTAAACGAAAACCACTTCGCAAAAAAGGCGGTGTGGTTTTTGTTGTTACAATTTGCTGTCCTTGATTTTTTGGACGATAGAGAGTTTAAAAATGTTACATTGAAAACGCTACAAAGCTATCGGGATATTCTGAAATAATTTGAAAATTTCTGTTTAGAACATGGTGTTATTAATGTCGAGGATATTACTACAATTATTATGAAGCGATACATCTTGCATTATCAAAAGAAAGGAAACAACGCAACGCTACCTTCCCTAAAGTCGTCACGCTGTTTGGCAATGGCTTTGCCTTCCTGAGTACGTTCTATAATTAAGTTTCTTTCCATTTCTGCCACTGCTAATAATGTAGTTAAAAAGAACCTTCCCATTGTCGTATCTTCTAATAGTCCCTCATTTAAAACATAAACTCTTACACCTTTAGAAAATAGTCCTTTTACGATCTCGATTCCCTCAACAGTGTTTCTTGCTAGTCTATCTAGTTTAGTGACAACTAATGTATCACCTTCTTTTAGGATTGAAAGAACTTCTTTTAATTGGGGTCTGTCTGATTTTGTTCCTGTAAACTTCTCAGAATAAATATTGTCACAACCTTCATTTTCTAATGCTGTTAATTGTACATCTAATTCTTGTGACACTGTACTTACTCGTGCGTATCCGTATTTCATTATGTAATAGCCTCTTTTTGAAAAAAGTAGAATTAAAATATCTGTAGTATTATATAATCAAATAGAATTATTTTACTAAAAAACAAAGGGTGGATATTTATATGGGAATCTATGAAAATCATGCAAAAATCCTTTTATTTTTACATGAAAATTACTTTAAATTGGTATCAAGCGATTTTAATCGGAATGAAAGTTTCGATAAAAAAGAATTTGAAAGTGGTATGCAATTAAATGATTATTATAAAAGTAGAATTACCTACAAAGAAAAATTTATTGGTGGCGGTTTAAAAAAGGTTAGACCATCTTTTAAAGTGTATGAGTCTACAAAGTATGGAACTTTTGGTATTGAGTACAGAAGCTACTCCGGGCTGGTAGGATTTAAAGCCAAAAAGAAGATTGAAAAAAAGATTGAAGATGGGATTTCTGCTGAGAGACTAAAGCAAGGTTGGGGAACTAGGGAATTTTGGAACGGAAGAAATGGAATGTTCGATTTTTATTTAGATACAGGAAATAGGTACGAGGTCTTGTATAATGGTGGGGATGCAACTCACTTTAATTTATTTGATGACTTGAAAAGACACGCAACATTTGAAGATTGTATTAAAGTTTGGTATGGTGAAGATTTTTATTCTGGAGAGAAAGATAAAGAAAAGTTAGAGGCACTTATAACATTATTTTTGTTAATGTTTGAACAAGAAGTAAACTATGGCGAGTTAGATTTTCAACAATATACTAATTTTAGTATTAGTGAGGGTTTTAGACCAAGAGATATGATTATGGGATTTTTGAATATGATGTACAATGGCAAAGATGATTTTGATTCTTATCCATTCTGGACTGAAAAAGATGGAATAAAGTTCTCGACACACTTTGGATTTGATAAAGAAAGGGAGGGTTATGCTAATTTAGAAAATCGGTACAAAAAATATTTCGAGGAATATAGAAATATTTATCCGGACGTGAAATCTTTATTTAGCAATGAGGATATAAAAAATTCCTTTATAGCTGCAGCTAATGCAGCTGGACAAAATCCTGAACTGGATAAACTTGTTATAAATAATTAACATTCTCTACTTTGGTGAGTTACCAAATAAAAAAACGAATGAAAGATACTACAAGTAGATGTGGTATCTTTCATTTGACTTGAATCTCTAGAAACCCACTAATATATCAAGCTACTCACTAGAAACAAAATAATAAAAACTAAGATAAAGGAACGAATGAAAGTATGTATCGGCAAATTTACTCTCAAAATAATGACTTTTCTTTCGTCGAGAATCTTTTGAAAATTCATAAGAAAAATGATATAGATTCAGATGAAACTTAATTCCAATAAAATAAAAAGTAAGAGTATTCTTCTATAGATTTATCAAGGGGGAAAAAGATGACTGAAGATATTAGGGATATATTAAAGGCAATGAATGACTATAATTTAATTAGTATTTACGGTGTGTGGCTAGAGGAATTGAAAGCTAGGGGAATGATTAGAACTAATAATGTTATTGGTGAACTCGGTGAATACCTAGCTATTAAATATTATAAGGAAAACCCTAAACTACCTAAACTTCAAGCTGCACCAACAGGAACCCAGAATATTGATGCAATAAGTATCAACGGAGATCGATATAGTATTAAATCAACAACAGGAAAAGTAACAGGTGTCTTCTATGGATTAAATGAACCGGATAGTGAAATTGAAGAAAAACAAAAATTTGAATATGTAGTAATAGTTGTTTTCAATAAAGATATAACATTAAATTCTATTTATGAAATTACATGGGAAAACTTCTTGAATCATAAACGTTGGCATAGCAGAATGAGGGCTTGGAACTTATCTATTAGCAAGGCACTTTTAGAAGATTGTATAAAGATTTTCTAACAAGGTTGCAAAGACTCAACAATACCATCAACTGTTAATTAAGGGGCGGCTTTATACCGTATAATATTTGGGTAGAGGAAATTATGGAAGCCTTGATTAAATTGGGTGCGAACGCTTCTTTAGTAGCTATTTATAATATGGTCGAAGAAAATGGTAAGACTTATTTATCAAAATATATCGACTGGAAATCAAAGATAAGGAAAACTACATATCTACATTCTAGCGATACTGATATTTTTAATTATACTGTTGGTGGAGAAATGGATTTTTCTATTCCATAGTTGGGAAAGGTAAAGGAATTTTTGGATTACGAAATTTCAAAAAAAACAATTCAAATGATGATACCGCTGAAACTGTTGAGAAGAAAAGGAGCTTAGATTCCTTTTAAATTAAGGTTTCTAAGCTTCTTTTAATTATTCCCATTCAAGAAAAGTTTAATTCTATTATAAAAAGAATTACTTTTAAATAAGGTCTTTATATGAAATTACGTTAGTCCAACCCCTATTTCAATGGGAGATGTTTTTGTTTTGTCTAACCCGAATAAGTCAGCTCATCACCCTACCTTTTAAACGTCTTTTATTCACTATGTACTATTATAAAATAGGATAATTTTTAATTATTGCATTTGTGGCACCCGAATCTTTTCTGTGTCTAAAAGATTCGCACAAATAATTTCTTTTACTTCCTCACGTGTTAGCATGTCTAATATTCTAACACCACCAATTTGATTTAAGATTTTATTTGCATTTGAGTAAGAATAGCGATTCACAATCATCTTATCTTGCTCAGCTAGCTCTTTAATGGCCTCTAAAATCCCTAATGAAATAGCTTTGTTAGAAATAATATTACTCGAGAACCAAGCAACTGCGTTACCACGGAATGCACCGTCTACAAAAAAGTCTGTTAAGTGGAATGGATTACTTGGATGTTCCACATCTACAGTGTAATAAGCTATCCACCATAGTAACGATAAATTATTAATCATCAGCGAGCGCTTATGGCCTTGGTTAAAAATTGTCCTACTTTCAATACTACGGTCCTTATCTTGAGATGAAATTAAATTCAACTGATTTAAATGATAATCTATGTAGTACGTATTGGCTAAAGCTACCCACATTTTCTCACTTTCAGCTTCTGAAATTGAAATATGCTTCAAACTACTCCATAGCGTTCGAATATTTTCTTTTGCAGCTTCACCATCAACCATTTCTAACTTCAATGGTACATAATTGAACACTGTCGAGCTTTCATGAACATTTCCAGGATTCGAAAAGAGTTTCGTAATTTCTACTGTATTATTTGTTTTATACAACGGTAAATAATCCGTTTTAAAATTAACTTTAAAATTTTCTAGAAATTCATCTGTTACATATGTAATAACATTAGTCATGCGTAAGCTCCGCTCCTTTATAGAAGTTATATAATGCATCTTCTACAGGTGCATCTAATAGCTGCTGTGCAACTTTCATGGCATCAGCAGTTAAAATCGTTTGTTCGTCATAGCCCGCTTTGTTTAGTAACTCAAATAACGCCGGTACCCATAAACTATCTCTGTTGAAATCACCATTTTTCACGCGCTCAATTACATATGTTAATGCGGGCACAACAATCATTACTAACAACATGCTTTGTTTAACTTGATCCGAGCGACTCATAACTTGATAAGCTTCGTGCGCATTTTTTGGTAAGTTGACTAAAATAATATCGCCATCAATATTAACATCCATAAACACATCATTAATCGCTGCAACACGAATCATCGACTTAGCATTTGGATTTTCTTTATTAGCAAATTTAATATTTAGCTCCGCCATTGTATCAAATGCTAAAATATCCCCTTTGATTAGCTTAAGTACATTAAAGTTATCACCGTAGTATTCATTATTGAAATTGGGATTACTATAATTTTCAATCACTTCATTAGCTAAAATCATCGTATTCACTTCAATTTTGCCACTGATTTCGTTAGCATTTAACGAAACCGTAAGCTCATTTTGTAACTTGGACGCTGTAAATAACTTACGATAACTTGAAGAAACCCCTTCTAAATGAACGGCATACAAAGCCTTTCCTTCATCAATGAATCGCTCTAACATCGCATCGTTTAATTTAAATTTCACCATAACATTCATTTTAGATGGTGATACTTTTTCAAAATCAATGTCGCTACTAAATTCGCTATTTTCATAGTCATTCATTTCACTACTTAAAACCGGATACGGAAATAAATCAGCTTTTAATTTCATATACCGTGCCCTCCATTTTTAACCGTAATTTACTATCAATTGAAATATCTGCACTGAATACAATGTTTTTCGATAGACTCTCTAATCGAACTGCGTTTCGTTTAATCGAAATTTCATTCGATTGACTTGCAACATCCACCACTTTCAATGGGTATGTCACACCATTTGCACCTATTGACTTCAATTCAACTTCAATTGCTTTTGATTTTTTCAATACTTTCCCGACAATTCGGTACTTCCCTTCAGCTGCATTAAGCTCAATAATTTTCAGCTTAATAGAAGTAGACGGACCTACTCGTTTTTCCTTATTCGCGATAACTTCCTCATCTTCACTATTTGAACCTTTATCGCCAGGTTCTTCATTTGATCCATAGTTTGTGTGAGGTGAGTCTCCACCGCCATTACCCTCACGTTTACCGCCGCTACCAGAAGTATCACCATCTCCGATTCCAACAGCTTCTAGTACATTCTTTAACAAATCTTCTTCTTTATTGCCATCTAATGTTTGATTCGTATTATTTTTTCGCGATAACTTAAAATCCTCAAAATTATTTTTTATACCCGAGTCTTTCTGTTTTTTCTCCCCTTCCGTTTGTTGCTCATTTAAAGGTAATAAATCATTCACTCCGAATGCATCAATAACATCCGTACTGATATCTGCAAATGCCTCTTGTACTTTAGCCTTATACCATTGTAATAAATCCTTTAAAAAATCTGCTGCTTCTTGATGTGCTACTCCCTGCTTACGATCAATACTCCATGTATCATGATTAGCATTCTCTAAATCTTTTAAATAAGCATTCAATTCTTTTCCTAACGCTTGAAATACGCCTGAGAAATTGATATTGCCACTAACACGATTACGCTCATAAATTTTCATACCAGCTGCACGGGTTTGCAATACTGTACGATTAGCTGGCTCATGCTGCAACAAATATAGTTTAGCATCCGCTACATCTTTAACAAATGGATATTTTATAAAACGTTCATCCAAGTCAAAATCTAGCGTTTGCTCGCTTGTTAGTACTTCATAAAAACGATACGTTTTTAAAAACTGCGCTTTTGTATCCCCACTAAGTGTATTTTCTTCATATATACGCTTCATTAAAGAATGTACAGTTACATCGTTAATAGTTTCTCTTTTACCAACTTTTACAACAAGCTTTCCTTGAATAATCGCAAGTAAAAAATTATTTAACGTTGAAAGAACAATATTTTGCGTCCACTCATCGTAATTTTTCAGACCGATTATAAAAATATCTGTCCCAAATTGGTCATTTTTTCTTTTAGGGTAACCAAATGTTTGCTGTTCAGCAATATAGTCTGTTTCAGCGTCCACACACGTCGCACGCTCTTGTGTAATGAAGTTTTCTTCTTTGATTTTGAATGAAACAAAATTCATTACACCTACTGACTTTTCAGTTCCTTCATTTGCTAGTGTATTATAAAACACCATCCGTAGATCTGAGGCTGCAAACGGTGCTGCTTTACCAATTCCTTTACTTCCCGCTGAATCAGTATCATCCTTTTCTGAATAACCGTCTCCCAAAACTAATGACTCATATTTCTTTTTATTTAACCCTGTTGTATTGTAGTCACTAATTTTTAAGACAGGTACTTTAGGTGCATGAAGCACATCACTAAAACGTTTTAAAAAATCGAGAGTGTCTTTGTTATTTTTTTCCCTCCATAATTCAAGTGCTTTCGGCAATGCCTCATCTTTAATAGATTTAATATTGGAGATGTTTTCTGTTGGCATTTCAAAAAAGTCAAACCTAATTTCAACTGCTTCTTCCTTGCTTTTATCTTTTGCATCCAATGAGTTTTGCAGTACCTCACGCGTCAAAGACTCCGCAACATTATCTAAGAATATTTCAATTGATGGATTATTTACCCCCTTTGGAGTTAACCCTTGTCCATTAGGAAATTTCCACTTAGGCATATCTTCCCCTCCTGTAGCTTTAAATAGTTATTTGTCTATTTGAATTTAAACTCCGTAGAACGTTGTTTACTTTCTTCTATAAATTTATTTTTCAAACTTTTAATCTCTGAATCTAGCGTGTCAATAATCTGCTTGACTTGTTCATCTGTATACTCATAGTTATTTTTATTCGCTAAATTACCAATCAACTGTAACTTTTTAAGCGTATCTGAAACACGTTTCTCTGCTAATTCTTTAAATTTCTCAGTTTTTTTACTATTATTTCCCACGAATATATCAATCTCCTTTTCAATTTACATATAATATAAAATTTATAATAACATGTAAACTTAATTTTATTAATACATTTTTAATATATTTATTACATTTTATTTATTTAGTTTTTACACACTACATATTGCACAAAAAATATAATTAATATTGCATAACTTTGCCAAAAAAAATCATGATAACCCAAACTTCATTTTGCATCAAATCAATAAATTCAAATACAGATGCTAATAATTCTAGCTTTCAAGCTACCAAATTAGCCCTTAAAATAAAAAAATAGTTATTATACTATCCCTCTTAACTACCTCCATATAAAAAGCCATCCGAATTCGGATGGCTTTTTATAATAGTGTTGTGCGGCTGTCATCGCAAACAAAATCCTAGCTAACGGGAGAAATTTCTGCGATACAGTGACTCTATACTTTTTAAATAATAACCTGGTAGCTTTGATTTAATTTCACACACAGGGCTAAAAAATATTGTTATATTAATGTTCACAGTTATCTCAAAGTAATTGATGCCTCTTAAAACCTACAGCATTTATTCAAGTCTAGTAGGTAAAGAGTGGTTTTACACTATTATTGAATTTGAATAATAAATCTGCATCAAACAAACTTTCTTTTACTCCCTAATAATTTTTCTGCTTTTTTAATAGTTCGTTGTTCTTCTTCACTAGGCAGAAAGGACTTTTTATGTAAATTATATATTCTTTTAATAAAATCTATACCTGCAACATGCAACCATTCATCGGTTTCTTTATAGATTAGATTCTCTCACTTGTTCCACTCGAAAATAAATTTTCTCTCTTCTCCATTATCTACCTTAATAAATCACAGAGCACTACTTCTATTCTTCACATCAGGATTATTCAAAAAAGAAACTATACCAAATTAGAATTATTATAGAAGTTCTACCTTTTTTGTTTTTTTATTAATTTTAAATGTTTTTGGTGGCTCCAGTCCAATAATCACTAATGGTACTGTAAGAATGTTCCTAAATGGATTTAAATATTGCAGGAACTTTTCATAGGTTCCGATGGAATTATCAAAATTACCAGCCTTCTTCATTAAATCCGTAGCTGTTATCAAGACTCCAGCCTTTGTTTGTATAGCCTTTTCAACATGATTTAATTCACCTGCTAATACAGGTTTTATCAAGTTCCATGCAACTGCTTCACCATGATTAAATGCCACTTCAATAGAAATTGTGTCCTTAGCAAAATCAAGGGTCCACCACCGATTCCTACTAGTAGGTCGATATTCAGAATTATTGAATATCGGGCTTTGACGCTCCCATTTCTTTTCACTTAATCTATGATCTATTAAATCATTAATTGAGTCAGAAATACTCTTCTTTGAAACTCTAGGATTATTATTATAATGTTGTATTAAATCGTCTTCTGTAATACTATCCAGTACATTTTTTATTTCCTGCCAGAGATGAACGAATTCAGGCTCATAGGAAAATAACTCTTCTCCATAACGAAATGAGTGCGTCTTATATTGCATAGAAACCTCCTAATATTATCACCCAAACTAAATTCTTTATATTACCATAATCTATATTAAACTAATAAAAACTATGCTTTCATGTCGCTAAAAAAATAAATATTATCACAAAGAAAGCAACCGATTTGTTAGTTGCTTTCTCTTTAATTAGGAACATAAAATTACATTACATTTTTATTATAAAACTGGGAATCAATCTCCTTCAGCAATGAAGACGGTTGATTATAATAATAGAGCTGTAAATACGTTTTGGCACGGGTGATGGATACGTAGAGAAGACGACGTTCAATTTCCTTATATTCCTCATCTTGAAGTTCTTGATCACCTGTATCATCCACTAAATCTAAAATAATAACATAATCAAATTCTAATCCTTTTGCAGAATGAAAGGTTGTGAGTTTGACTCCAGCAGTATGCGCATTACCTTGATCCTTTTTAATGTACTCGTGAGGAATCGATTCGGCTTGTAACGCATAATAAAATCGGTTAACACTTTTCCATTCCCTTGAGAGAACTCCTATCGTTTTATCTGGATTTTTCTGCAACAGCATCTTTATTGTGCTAACGATTGCAGTATCTTGTTTTTCTCTTGTACTACATTGATATACATCTGGTACAGGACCAGTATATTCTGGCAGAATAGGCATTACATATTCCTCGTCCTTAATAATAGAATCATTCAATTGTAGGCTATAAGCCATTTGAATAATCTGTTTCGTCGACCGGAAGGAATTTTGTAAAATTTTAGTCCTTCCTCCCAGGATATTAATACCTATTTCTTTCCATGTAAATGACGTCTTGTAAATCTTTTGCCCCTTATCCGCCGCGACTGCAAATCCCTTTTTGGCAATAAACCGTAGTAGCATTAGCTGAACTTGCTGTAAGTCCTGCCCTTCATCAATCATGACCTGATCAAATTTATAGTCATCCCTTATCTTTTCTTTATTTTCGAGAAGCGTCAATGCAAAGTCATCATAATCTATTTTCCCCGAATTTCGCTTCACCCTCTCATACTCTTCAAAAATACGATACATAATCTTACGATCTGGCTTCGTCACCCTAACCGAACTTCCTCTTCCGGTCCGCGACACATCTTGGTACTCGGTGAGATTCTTAATTCCTTTTCCTTTAACCCATGAAATTTCCTCGGCTAGGAATTCCCTAAATTTTTCTTCTGTGACAAAACGATGCGTGGAATCCTGTCTAACAATTTCAACGGCATTTTTTAGAAAATCCTTTTGATCTTTCGTATTTGTTACAAACAGTTTTCTTTTTTTCGTCACATCTCGCAACGCGCCGGCTGCCCAACCATGAAAAGTATAAACAAATAGATTGCGCGGGCCAATTTGTTCAGCAATTATCTTGGCATATTGACTGAGAGTTTTATTATAGGTAAAAAGTCCTATCCGAATGGAAGAATCCTTTTTAATCATTTTTTTTGCTTTATTAAGCAGCACCGTCGTTTTACCACTTCCAGCAATACCCTTTATTAATAATTCGTCCCCATCATAGTTGACGACTTCCTTCTGTTTATCCGTCAACGAATGTTCAATTGCAGCTAAAGTCATGATTTCCCCCCATTTTTACCAATCATCATCGTCATCGGCATTGATTGCATCTAATACCGACGGGACAGAATTGCTTTTCTCTATTATTTTCATCACATTATCCAGATTTCCACGAATGTCCTCTTCAAGCCTTGCTTTATCGATTTTCGGCTTACTGATACGCCACTCTTTAGCCATTCTCTCCCATATCGTTGTCATTTCATCCGCTTCCTTTCTGCGTCATCAACGGGATGAAAGGCTTCAGGACAAATTAGATTATGTGGACAATAGCGGCATTTGTCACTTGGGGTCGCTTCCATCTGGACTGGATGTTCTTGCAGCTGTTTTTCAAATTCCTCCCTCAAGGTCGGAAGAATGGTATCAGGCTGTTTATAAAGCTGTCCTATCGCAGCCGCAACAGCCTTACTTTCCTCATCCGCCTTGCTGTTTTGAAGAGCAGGAAAGAGAAACAACTTGCGCAAATCACTAAACTCCTCTTCTTGTCCATATGGCGTATATCCCCCATAATGCTTTTTAGCCCAATTTCGATACTTTAGATTTTCATCCGTAATCAAGTTTAATTTGAATTCGTTCCAATAAGGGAAAAGCTTAAACACTTCTTCCTTAATCTTCTCATCACCTAAATTCGGCAATAAAGCACCAACTGACTTTAAGAGGTTACCGAATAGAAATTCATGGACAAATTCACTATGAAACGTCTCCGAATTCCCTGATAGATAACTATAATAAAATCTCCGCGGGCAGAACTTGAATTCCGCTAAAGCATCAATCGGATAGGCCAAGAAGGAATCCAGTTCCTGCTTCGTGATTGCTCTCTCAAGCTTTACATCCATCAATTCATCTTGCTCATCCTTATCTTCACTATTTGGATTCAAGTTTAGCTGACTTAAATAGACGGCTTTATCAAGGTTCTTTTTATCCTCAAATTGTACCATCCACGATAATTCAAGCCTCTCAGAGAATTGAAGCAGATTATAGACCAAGTATCTCGTAATCTCCTTCACATAGTCATTTCGTAAAACTTGAAAAGACAGTGGGATATTCCTTTTGGCCAGATCATGGAAGACATCGTCACTCAGTGGCCATGGAAGCTTAAACTCAGAATACGGAAGACTGTTTTCATCAAGTCCTGTCACATGAGTGATGCCATTTTCCTTGAAAGCTTCCCCATCAATTTCAATAAACGGCCGAATTAACTCTTCCTCATGATAATCCTTTTGCAAATGCCCCGATAAGTATAGACTGATAGCAGTACTAATATCACCCACATGAAAGGCACCAATATCAGGAGTTGTCTGTAATGTTTTCTTCAGTTGGTCAATCAAGTCCCTTTCTTCCTTTAAAATTTCCTGCTCAAGGTACGGATTAGATGCATCGACCAGTTGACGAAGCTTAGAAAAATGGTTGGCGAGTGAAATCCGTTCTTTTCCATCACCGAACAAGTCAACAGCAATTTTAAAAATCATGTTCATAAAATGTACCAATTGAAGAACGTCCTCTTTTGCTGTCGCAAACTGCGAAAACATCGCAAACGGACTCGACATCCTTCTTTGAAAAGAGTCATCCTCTTCTTGTTTAAATACCGGGAGAACATTTTCGAAGATAGGAAGCAAATCCTTTACCCTTGTATCCCATGAATCTTTGGTCACGCACCCCTGAAAAAAGGGAAGCACGTCTTGAAGAATCTTTGTATACTCTCTTGCATTCTTCTTCGTTTCCTTATCATACAACCACCCCGAGGCAAAGCATTCAAAGAGACCATTCTCCGTCAAAATTAGGGTCTCCTCTTCCTCACTCCACATTTGATGAAGCTGGTAAAGAAATTGCCCAATTGGAAAACCAAGAAAATGCCTTTTAGCCTTGAATAGTTCTGGATAATATTCCTGTAATCGATTGTTCAAGGAAGTAGCATTCGGGGCAAGATACGTCTTATATACTTTCTTTTCGTCTTTATCTTTTTCAAGATTGGTTTCATAATCTTGAAGAAAGGTATAAAAATCCTGAAAATCCTTGACTCTTAAATGCGCTGGGTTTTTATAGCCTTCGATTCGTTCTCCTTCAAAATCAGCCAGAAACTTATCGGCTAAGGTCCGCACTTGTCTCAAGTGCTTCTCAATTTCCCACTGATTCCTATCTACCCAACCATGTCTTCCGTTTATGAATTTCTCAATAAATAAAAACGTCTCTGGATACCGCTCATCGTAAAGATTCAAAAAGACGATGTTCACTCCGGCTTCTTTTAACAATAAAAATACTCGCTGCTGTTCAGGCGTCATAAAGTAGAAACCGTGAAGAACAATCGTATCAAAACCGACCGAATGGTTAATCTTATGAAAGTCGACCTCTCTCTTATCATAAGAGTGTTCAATCATATCTTCGATTATATTATTCCAACGATTAGCTAATGTTTTCTTGAAGCCAAAAGTAAGGAGATTTCTTACTTTCTTGATGGATGGATGCACTTCAAACTTTTTCCAAATCGTTACAAATACTTTCTCTTTCGTGGAAAGAACGAGCTCGTCATCGTCTAAATCAGCAGGGGTTACTCCTGCTACTTCCATCATTCGAATGGTTTCAAGTACATCTATCTGATTACGGCGAAACGACGAAAGAAAGTTCTCTTCTAGCACCATTTCATTTTGGATAATCTCTGATAGATGCAAATATTGTTTTAGTTTCGTTTCCGAGCTGGACCAATTCCCCAGCAAGCTCTCTATCAATTGAATCGAACTCACAATCGGAGCGCTGATGAATGGGTGATTCTGCTGTTTTTGATATCGTTCATAGACCCCTTCCCTCATGTTTTTGGTGGCACATACATGAAGAACATCCCTATAAGGCTTAAGGCCGTCTAATCTGTCAAGAGTCTTAGGATTGGTATAGGTTACCACTTTACAATTCATACAAGCTGCACTCTCCTCCTAATTACCCATGTCTAATTGCATAGACCAGGTATCATCCATTCGTTTAATTGGTTGAAAAATAATGAGCCTCTCCCGAGATCTTGTCATCGCAACATACAGCAATCTTGTTTCTTCTTTAACAATTTCCTTTGTTTCTAAATCACTCAAATCATCATAATAACTGTTTTTAAGTTTCAGTTTCTTTAGAAACCAGCCGACTTTTTTCTTTTCATTATCAAATAAAATCTCATCCCATTCAAAATGGAAGGGTTGGTCTGTGAAAGGCATAATAACCGTATGGTATTCCAAGCCTTTTGATTTGTGAACGGTCACGATTTCGACTACATCCTCTGTATCAACTGCTTCCACTCGTGGTTCATCTTCTTCACGATTGGTTTTGATATTGATTCCAAGCCACGAGTGCAGGGCATACAATGTCGCATTCGTACTGTCAAACTGCTGATGAAGTAAGTTCATCAAATGATTTAGATTGGTTTGATATTTGTGAACCTCAAATTTAGCCTTTACTTTTTCCTTATTTGATGGCTCACCATCGATTAAAGCGAGTTTTTTAGAATAGAGAGTTTGAAAAACGTCCTGGGTCATGAACTTCCGAATCACCGCAAATACAGGCTTAATTCTTAATTCCTGCACAGCAACGTCGAAATCTTTATTTAGCCCATGGTTCTGCCGTAAATACGCAAGAATCCGATTATTATCACCCTTGAATTTCACTAAGTTCTCTAACAACACTTCCGTTTTGAAAAATGGAGTCGCCAATGCATTCAGCACGCTTTTCGCATCATTTGAATAGAGCAGTGCTCCTAATAAACGATAAAAATCCTTTACCGCCTCGCTATTATAAAAAGTTCCACCAACATTCATCTCCACAGTAATTCCATGCTCATCGAGCCATTCATAAGCACACTTCGCTTGCTTATTCGTCCGAACAAGCAAGGCAATCTTCTTTTTCTTTGATTCATGCGTCTGTTTTTTTACAAGCTCTTGCGCGTTCTCCACTTCATTCAATACTTTTCCTTTTAGTTCATCAGTCCATTTATTGTACTTTTTCACTCGGAATTCATTCATACCAAAAGTCGAATCTTCATTTCCAATCAATCGATCTTGTTGTTCATACGTTAACTCGCCACGCTTACCCCACGTCATAAAATAACAATCCAACTTTTCCAACAGTGTCTTGGAAGTACGGTAATTAATTTGAAGAGGTTCTTCAATGAATGCTTCGTCAACGTTTTCCCTCAGTTGAGTAAAGGACGTATAATCCGCCCCTCTGAAACGGTAGATTGATTGCTTGATGTCACCTACGACAAATAATCTTGCTTGAATCATTTTATTAATTTGGGCAACAAGCTTGATTTGGACATCGTCACTGTCCTGAAATTCATCGACAAACAAGTATGCAAACTGATACGGCATTTCTTTTAATATTTCAGGTTTTTCCGAACTGATTTCACTAATTTTCCGTACAAGATCTCCTATTGTGATAGCGTTCTCCCGCCGTTTTACTTGATTAAACTCTTCTTCACACCTCGGGAATACATATGCGAATAGGTCATTGAACTTCTCGAATACTTCTTCTGAGGAGTAATTTTCTCTCCACTCTAAGTCAGCAATTTGTTTCTTGCTTAACCCTTTACTTTCCATTTCATCCCAGAAAGACTCCACAATCTTTACAAGTTCATAGTGTCGGAACCCATCAAGCCCTAACTCATTACTAGGTCTGCCAGCCACATACTCATTTAAAATCGTACTGATGATTTCTTTACGTTTGACCTTGTACCCTTTAAGCTGTACATTGCGGCCAAAACCAAGGATAAAACCAAGATCCTTAATTAAAGATTTCGCAAAGGAATGTATAGTGCTGATGTTCATTTCCCTAAGTTCCTCTGCATACTTTAAGTACCTTGGCTGTCTCGTTACCTGTTGCCTAAGCACCAATTCCTTCTTCAAACGATGCTTCATCTCTTGAGCTGATTCTCTCGTAAAGGTAATCATCACGATATCCTTTAGAGAAAGCTCTGGAACCATCGCGAGCAAAAACATAATCCGTTGTGTCATGACCGTAGTTTTCCCGGTTCCAGCCCCCGCCGTAATCGTCAAGTTTTCCTCTACCGGAGAGTGCTCAACTTTGTACTGCCCCTTGTTAAAGTTCGGAAATTTGTCTAGCCAATCCTTCTCGAATTCCTTATCCACTCCAGCCCCATCGATAACATAAATTGGCTCTTCCAATTTATATGGCTGTTTTGAAGAAAAATATTGAAACAAATAGGCTTTTTCAAACTTTTGATAAAAATCAATTGGGAACCATTCTGGTTTCTTTTTAAAATGAGACAGAATGATGACTTTAACTCCTTTTTCCAATAGTGGTTCAAATAATCGCTTATCTTGCAGCAGCTTTGTTTCCGTTGAAGCTATGTAAAGCAGCGAATATTTCGGACCTTCTTCTACCCCAGAAGTCTCAGGTAACTTCCCACCATGGATTAATTCCGTTAAACTTTCCCACTCATTTTCCTTTAATGAACTATTAGTTCTACTTAAGGAGACAGATGTTATGCGTCCAAGAAACGCTTCCTTATTAGAAAGATCATCCTTGAATAAGATGGGCGGATTACTTGGCAAGCGATCAAATCCGCTCTCTTCCCACTCCACTTTTGTTATATATGGAAGGGCTACCAAAACTCGTCTTGAAAGCTTATTCGCTAAATCTCCTTTCTCTTTAATCCAATCCATCAAACTATGCATTTGATTCTCCGCCTGTTGATATGGATTTCCTTCTTCCATATAAAAGTTTTGATAAACCCATTTATGCCCTTGTATCGCAACAATTTGGTCAATCGTAATTCCTTTTACTTCAATAATATTAATCCCTAATTCTTTATCTAGAAGCAAGATGTCCGGTTCTTTTCTTCCGGAATAATCAGCTGAGAAAATAGGATAGTTCCAATAACCTAAACATTCTCTCTCCTTAAAGTTTTCTTTAATTGACTCCCATACAATCCCTTCCGCTTTGCTACCCTTCTTTTTTCTTACAAAGGTAGAAATAAACAATCCAGCCAATACTTCACCTACTTTAATCATTTTTTCCTATTATTCAATATCTATTATTATAGCAAAAAAGTGGTAAATTGTAAGCGGACCCAAACTTCCTACAAGCATAGTGGAAGGATATCATTTTTTCCTATTAAGGTGATAAAAGAAAACCTGCTATTAGGTGCGTACTCTTTTTTATTATATATAAATTTAATAATGTATTATAAAATGCAAATAGAACAGTATTTCTACTGTTCTATAATATAGTTATTATTACTAATCACCAAAGAAAAAGTGGTGCGAACAGCAATAAGTAAGAAGAAAAATATAGCAGGCATGCACCCAATCCTTCAAGTATCATTATAACTATATATAACATATTAAAACCTATAGTTATAATATTCACGTGTAATGTTTCTTGTATACTATTATACATTACTTAAAGCAAAACAATTCACCAGACTTTCTTGCACAATTTTAATAAGGCTAATCATACTTAATCAACTACTCCATTCTAAATTTCAAAAATCACATAAAAAATAACCCGAGCCTATAACTATAGAACCCAGGTTATCCCAACACTTTATTATTTTAAACGTATCAGAAGCCTATGCCACATTTATTTCCTAA
The DNA here is from genome assembly GCF_008923725.1 of Bacillus sp. CH140a_4T. Taxonomy (GTDB): domain Bacteria; phylum Bacillota; class Bacilli; order Bacillales; family Bacillaceae_G; genus Bacillus_A. The sequence goes on along the minus strand of NZ_WBPF01000016.1, from coordinate 186,780 downwards.
AACAAACTCAATTGCACAATACTATCCATCTTCTCTTCTTCTTTGTTAATCTCTAAAATCCTTTGACCCATTCGCTCCACCAAATCAACCACTAAAGCATTTCCCATACAAAAGTACCTGTTTCTTTGTGGCATACCTGTATTTGTCCAATCCATCGGGAAACCATTTAACAATTCACATTCAACCGGTGTTAAATATCTTAGTCTTTTTGTATAAGGATCTTCAATGACATGGGAACTTCTATTACATGTTCCTTCACTTGTTAACATTGTACGCCCAGGCTTATCTAAATCATCAGGGAATGCCATTCCTCCCTCAGAGTAGAAATATTTATGACCTGTCGCCTTTGATACTCTTTCTTCTTTTTTAGGACCTTTAAGATACTTAAGTTCCTCAAATTCCGTTCTTCCCTTTTTGTTAACCTTATCCATTTTTAAATAATACAATTCATCTGCAGGGCCAAATTTATCATATACCTTTTGAACAACTTCACCTAAAGTCTCTGGATTTTCAGTTACTGGAACTAATTCTTCCGTATATACTTGTCCATCCATCATTACGCCAGAATTATAGTATTCAGCTTTAAATGTATCAGAAACCTCAATAATATCGACTGGCAACTCAAATTGCCCTCTTTTTTTGTTTTCTTCAGGTGCTTCATACACATTAAAAATTGGAGCGAAGAATCCATTTTCACACAATATCTCTAAAGGCTTCATTTTACTTTGAATAGATGTGAAATGAGATTCTTTTAAATACGCAAAAATAAATACTCTTCGTCTTCTTTGAGAATTTCCATAATCCGCAGCGTTAATAACTCTCCATTCCACTACATATCCTGCATCTCTAAAGCTCGCCAGCATAATAGAAAAATCACGACCTCTTTGTTTTGCTGGTGACTTTAATAATCTATCTACATTCTCTAACAAAACAAATCTTGGCTTGCGAGAATTAACTATGTTCATTATCTCCCAAAAAAGAACACCTTTTTTTCCTTGTATTCCTTTTTCATTTGATAAAGTACGTGCTACAGAATAGTCTTGGCAAGGAAAGCCTCCTACTAATAAATCATGCTCAGGTATTTCCGGCCAAGCTTCAGCTATATCTCTATTTACATGTATTCCTTTATTTTCAAAGCGAGTTGCATAACAATTAAATGCATGTTGTGCTTTAGTTGAGGGTTCCCATTGGTTTCCCCAAAGAACGTCAAAGTTTTCGTTTGCTTCTAGTCCTAATCTAAAACCTCCTACTCCCGCAAAAAGTTCTACTACTTTCACCATAAATACACGAACATCCTTTCGGTATTTTATTTATCTATGCTTCATTATAATAAAAAGTGAGGAAAAGATCAACTATAACATTTCAAGAACCGTACTTTTTTGTATTTCCTTGTTTGGCTTGTACCAATTAAGAAAACTGTTCGCACTTTATCAATATTATAAAGGACATAACTCATCTTGAATAAATTCAATATAACTGTTATCTAATAATATAAACTGTCTTTTCCCTCTTATAAATTTTACTTATATAAATTTGAAACAGCTTTTTATTATAGCATAACTTTAATATGTATTGTTTAAAATCATACAACGCAGCACTGGATACAGAAAGGAGATTATTATGGACTACACTACAATAGAAGAACTAATGAAAAAAGCACATGAAGCTGAAGGAAGAACATTTGGTGAAATCGATACAACTGACAGACTCGCAAATGCAAAATCAAAAGGTGGGCTAGGGCAAGTAATTGAGGAAAGCTTCTTTGGATATGAAGTCAATTCAAACGCAGAAGCTGACTTTAAACACCTTGGTATTGAACTTAAAGTAACTGCATTTAAACAAAATAAAAACGGTTCATTATCTGCCAAAGAGCGGCTAGTCTTAAATATTATCAACTATATGGAAGAAGTTCATACACACTTTGAAACCTCAAGCTTTTGGAAGAAAAACGAAAAACTACTATTAATGTTCTATGAATGGGTACCTGGTGTAGACCGTAAAGATTTTCACATTACAAAAAGCCTTTTATTTACCTATCCCGAAGCTGATTTAGAAATAATTAGACAAGACTGGGAAACCATCGTAAATAAAATTCGTGCCGGCCAAGCACATGAATTATCTGAAGGTGATACAAACTATTTAGGAGCTTGCACTAAGGGTTCCAATAAGAATTCACTTCGCTCACAACCGTATTCTGAAATTCCAGCAATGCAAAGAGCTTTTTCGTTAAAGCCTTCTTATATGACAGCACTAGTTCGCAGGTATCACCTAAACGAAGAACTAGTAAGTTTTACAACAAAAAATGAACTAAAAGAAAGATCTCTTGAAGAAATCCTTTATTCAAAATTTGAAAATTACATAGGCTTAACTGATCAAGAAATCGCTCAAAAATTATCTATTGATTACAAACCTACAACCAAAAGCTTTGTTCCACTATTAGTAAGCTCTTTACTTGGTATTAAAGGAACTCGACTCGATAAAATTGAAGAATTTGCGAAAGCTAATATAGAATTTAAAACAGTTCGTTTAGAGCCCAACCGGAAACCCGAACAAAGCATGTCATTTGAAACAATCGATTTTCATCAATGGACAAACGAATCATGGGAAGAAAGCGAAATTAGAGAACGCTTCTATCAAACCAAGTTTTTATTCGTAATTTTTGAATTTAACCAAACAAAAAAAGAAAATCCAAATCGTAAACTCTACTTTAAAGGTATTAAACTTTGGAACATGCCTGCTCCTACAATAGAAAAAGAAATACGTGAACTATGGGAAGAAGTTAATAAAGTAATACATGAGGGTATTCAAATTGAATATAAAAAACGCGGTGACAAAGTCGTCGAAGCAAATAACCTACCAAAAATAAACTTCAACGGTGTCGCGCACATTAGACCAAAAGCCCGCAACGGTGCCGATAAAGTAGCTTTACCTGATGGCCAACATATTACAAAGCAGTGTTATTGGTTGAATAATTCTTATATTGCTTCTGTTGTTGCCAATAACATTAACGAATAATTTACCTTAATCTATAATCTCTATACCATAAAAACACCTTCTCATCTCACATGCTTAGTACATGTAATAAGAAGGTGTTTTGTTATTTATATAACACTCTTATTGTAGGTGTGCTATCTCACATCATCTCAAACCAATTCCTCCTATCAACTCACCATACCCTAAATCACACTCCTCCAAAAACCCCCTACTCTCCCCACTCCCCTTATAAAAACTCTCCCAACCCCGCTCCCTCAAAATCCTCTTCCAACTATCACTCTCCACCATCCTTTTAATAACACTATCCCAATAAGCAACCTCTTCCTCTGTCATATCCTTCGGGCCCATAATTCCTTTCCAGTGTTGGAAGATTACGTTGATTCCTTGTTCTTTCCATGTTGGGATTTCTGGTAGTCGGTCTAGGCGTTTTGGTGCGGATACGGCTAGTATTTTTATTTTGCCGGCTTTGTATTGTTTTTCGGCTTCGGATAGAGTCATGGTTGCGGCGCCTATTTGTTTGTTCGTTAGGGCGTTTATGATTTTTTCTTTGTTTTCGTAGACGAAGAATTGTAGTTCGGCAGGGTTTATGCCGAAGGCTTTGCTTACTTGTACGAAGGATAGGTGATCGTCGTTTCCTAGGCCTGGGGCCACGCCGATTTTGAAGTTATTCTTGTCTCGTTTGAGTTGTTCCATGAGTTCGTTTGCGTTTTCTATGTTTGATTCTTTTGATACGACAACGACTTCCCAGTCCGATGCAAGTGTTGCGAGCGGCGTGAAGTCTTTATATGTTAGTTTACTGTGGCCTAGTAGGTTGTTCGTTATGAGTAAGCTTGAGTTAATCGCCAGTACTTGTCCGCCTTTTTGTTTCGTATATTTCCATCCGACGTCACCACTGCCACCTACTTTATTTGTGACTGTGATTGGTTTTGTGAAGATTTTTTCTTCTGCCAGCGTTTTTTGCATCGCTCGTGCTGTTAAGTCCCAGCCTGCGCCTTGAACGTTTGGCGCAACGATTTCTACTTTGTCGATGTTCACTTTATTCGTATGGGATGTTTCTGAGGAACAACCAGCTATTACTCCTGTCATGATCCATATGCATAGTAATAATTGTTTTTTCATAGTCCTCGTCCTATGCGATATTTTCGTTCTGGTCGTCCGATAATGCCGTATGTGTACTCTACTGTGCATTCGTTTGTCGCTACTAAGTATTCTAAATATCTTCTTGCGGTTGTTCGGGAGGCTCCCATTTGTTCTCCCATTTCTTCTATTGTAATGCCCTCTTCGAACCCTTTTATAATCCCTTTCACTTTTTGTAGTGTTAACGGATCTACACCTGTCGGTAAGTTTTTTATATCTTGTGTTTGCGAAGTACCGAAGAAGTTATCGATAAGTGCTTGATTCACTTCATTGTTACTATGTAATAATTGCTTCTTTCTTTTATAGTCTTCAATTGTGCGAACGAATTTTTCTAGCGTGACCGGTTTTATAAGGTAGTTGCTTACGCCGTTTCGAATTGCTTTTTCTAACATATGGTTTTCATTTGCCGCAGTCACCATAATGACGTCAACGTTTGGAAAGTCAGCGTGAATTTTCGGTAATAATTCTGTTCCGATTCCGTCTGGTAAATAATTATCTAATAGAAGTAAATCGATTTCTTCCCTTTGTAGTAGTTCCATCGTTTCTTTCGCGTTCAATGCTTTTCCAATCACTTTTACGTCCTTTATTTTTGACAAAAACTCTTCCTGAATTTGCGCGACGCGGAAATCATCTTCTGCAATTGCAACCTTCAACATATGTCCATCCCCCTGTTTGTCATGTACTTTCTTTCAATGTTTTCGGAAGGTAAATTGTAAAAATAGCTCCCCCATTTTTCTCGTTTTGAATTTCAATTGTTCCCTCTAGTAGATCTACCATTTCTTTCACGTTTGCTAGCCCGTAACCACGATCAGTTCCTTTCGTTGAAAATCCTTTTTGAAAAATGGTCGTTATTTTTTCTGCCGGTATCCCTATCCCGCTATCTATCACTTCAAACACAATATCGTGCCCAATATCCGTAACAAAGAAGGAAACATTCTTTTCCTCTCGTTCATTTACCGCATCAAATGCATTATCGATTACGTTTCCAAGAATCGTAATAAGATGCGACACCTTTATATGGTCTGGTAACGGATGAAGCGCACTATCTCCTTCAATATGAAAATCAATTTTCTTTTCAGACGCTGTTCCGATTTTTCCTAATAAAATAGCTTGTACTTTCGCATCGTGAATTTGATGAAATAAAATATGGTTTTGGCTTTGATGAATGTTAGATTCTTGCTGAATAAATTCAATTGCTTCTCTGTAGTGCCCTAGCTGAAGTAATCCTGATAAAACGAAAAGCTTATTTGTAAATTCATGCGTTTGAGCACGTAAGTCCTCTGAATACTTTCTTACCTCAGATATGGTGTTCACAAGGTTTTGCAGTTCTGTTTTATCTCTAAAACTACATACAATGCCTACCGTATTATCATTTTCGAGTATCGGTGTCATGTTTAAAATAAACACTTTATCTTGAAATGCGATTTCTTGATCGTTTTCTAGTACTCTCTCCATATGAAATTCTGGTAAAACTTTTGAAATGTGCTGCTGCATATAATCATCATTTACATGTAGCATCTCTTCTGCCGATGTGTTCATCATCGTAATAAACCCGTTTTGATCAATAGCGATAATTCCTTCTTTTATAGATAATAGTATCGCGCTTCGTTCCCGGTATAACGCCGCAATTTCATTCGGTTCCAAGCCAAGTGTATCTTTCCTAATACTACGTGCTAAAAGAATGCCACCAACAATGCCGGCTAGTAATACTGCTAAGGAAAAGAGTATAATTTCTTTCGTTCTGCTCAGTATGTTAGATTCGATACCTTTTATTAAAAACTCTACTGTCACAACACCTACTACTTGATCGTAGTCTCCGTTATGAACAATAATGGGCGCCTTCGCCATTAAAGCAGGACCACTTTCTCCATTTCCTTCGAGCGTATAATAGCCACCAAAAGTGAGTGCTTCATAGTTATATGGATTGTTACTCTTTGTACCAATCAACTCCGAATTAGAATGGGAATACATCACCCCAAAGCGATCTTCTATAATGACATAATCTGCACCCGCTTGCTCACGAACTTGTTCCGCAATGGATTGAATCGTACTTTTATGCTCGTTATTTTGAAAAGCATCTTTTATAGCTGGCATAAAAGAAAGCGACTTCGCTGTTTGCAGTGCTAACTGCTCCACTTGGCGCTTCGTATCAACGGACTGAATGTAAACAAATATTCCCGCTAATAGGAGAACGACAAATAATATTAACGTAATAATTAAGCTTACTATTTTCGTTTGCAATGACACTTTGCGTGATTTCTTCATGCTTCATATCCTTTGATAAAATATTCAAAACTATCAATCTCCTTTTTCTATTATTATGACAAAACTAATAATGAAGCAACTATTAAAACTCTCCATGTACATAAAGTACAAAAAGAATAAAATTGTCATAATATTGAGATTTAATTCTATAGACAGTACAATTCAACTGCAATGAACACGCTTTCATATATACCTTTTATTACTAAGCAAGAGGAGGAATGATTATGGCTCAAGCAAAATCTAATCGAGTCGCCGGCAATATTTTCAAAGGTTCTGTCGGCAATTTAATTGAATGGTACGATTGGTACGTTTACTCTGCTTTCGCTGTTTACTTCTCAGCGGAGTTCTTTCCTAAAGGAGATCCAACGAGTCAGTTACTGAACACTGCGGCTATTTTCGCAGTTGGGTTTTTAATGCGCCCTATCGGAAGTTTATTAATGGGACGCTATGCAGATCGGCATGGACGCCGGGCAGCATTAACGCTTTCGATTACAGTTATGGCCGGTGGTTCTTTAATTATCGCCTGTACACCTAGTTACGAAAGCATCGGTATTATGGCGCCAATTATTTTAGTTCTTGCCCGTTTACTACAAGGATTATCACTTGGCGGAGAGTACGGAACTTCCGCGACGTATTTATCTGAAATGGCTAGTAGTGGTCGCCGTGGCTTTTATTCCAGCTTCCAATATGTAACGCTCGTTGCTGGACAGATGGTTGCGTTAGGCGTTCAAATTGTTCTTCAGCAATTGCTAAGCGAACCAGATATGAAAGCTTGGGGCTGGCGCATTCCATTCATTATTGGAGCAATGGGTGCAGTAGCTGTATTATGGCTTCGCCGCACGATGGATGAATCAGAACAGTTCTCAAACATAAAATCGCAAAAACGCGAAAGCGCAGGAACCGTTCGCGCTCTTATGAAACACCCGAAAGCAGTATTAACAGTAGTCGGCCTAACACTAGGAGGCACTGTCGCATTCTATACGTACACAACATATTTACAAAAGTTCATGGTAAACACAGTCGGTCTTCCGAAAGAAGTTGTAAGCTGGATTAACTTTGTCGCACTACTTATTTTCGTCGTACTTCAACCAATTGCGGGGCTATTATCCGATAAAATTGGACGCCGCCCACTATTAATGGCATTCGGTATTCTCGGAACGTTACTAACAGCACCTATCTTCTTCTTCCTAGAAAAAACGACAGAACCAATGGTAGCATTTTTACTCATGATGGTCGGCCTTATTATCGTTACTGGTTACACATCGATTAACGCGATTGTAAAAGCAGAACTCTTCCCAACCGAAATTCGCGCACTTGGCGTAGGTTTACCATATGCATTAACCGTTGCGATATTCGGCGGAACTGCAGAGTTCATCGCACTATGGCTAAAGAGTATTGGGATGGAATCACTATTCTACTTCTACGTAGCTGGATGTATCGCGATAAGCTTTATCACATATTGGCGTATGGATGAGTCATCGAAAACTTCGCAGATTGAGGCGGAGCTTGGTGGTGGGGATACATTAGTTAATAATAAATCTAGTTAAAAGTATATATTCTATGATCTTCGTTTATCTGAAAAGCATAACAGAAAATATATTCTAACTTACTTATCTTCTATTTTTTACTTTTATATGGATAACCCCCAGTCATAAGTAGAAAACCTATTGTTTTTCTACTTATGACTGTTTTTTTCTTTTGATTGAGCTGTTTCTATCCATTTCCTTAAATTATGGGCAATACAACTACACACCCTTCTAACCTATTTTTAGAAAACCCTCGTAAGGTGAAGGGTTGGAAGAAACGATTGTATTTAATATGTCTGAAATGCTTTTTGTACAGATACCGTAGCTGCTGGCTGTGTATTAACTGCGCTAACTCCTGTGAAACCGCCTAGTGTTAACGCCTCAATTAATGCTAATTTTCCTAAATTCATCATTGTTTCTCCCAATATAGTTTCATAATTTCTAAAAGCTTATAACTATATATACAAAAAGATAACGTAGAGTACCTTCCTGCCATCCCTTGTCCAAAGCAAACTCACCTCTCAGCCACTCACTTCGCGTTCCTTGAGGAAGGAATCTTATTAGATAAAGTGATAAATAAAAAAGTCCTACATTCAGTAGGACTAAATAACTTTTGCAACGTCATAAACAACGGCAGTATTTGAACCATGATATAACCAATTTCAGGGCGAAGATATTAGGGGGAATTCTCGTTCCTAGCAATCCATCGCGTAACGATATAGTAAAAAAGAACTATTTTTCCTGAGTTACCTAATATCATTTTCTAGAACTTTAGGTATGTCTCTATTGCATTATTTAATACAATATTAATTAACTTGAAATTGCTTACTATATTCGAATGTAGAACCATCACGGAAAACAGCTACATATTTTCCAGAAGTGTAGACATCTGTAAATTCAGTCGCCCACACTGGATATACATGTCCAGGTTCACCAAAACTTGGATAAATTGTTTTATAGCGATGCATTGAACCATCTGCATGTACTTTGTATATTTTTAAAATAGCTTTATCATCTGTTTTTACCGTATCTTGAGTATAGTAAAATCTATCTCCAGATTCATAAGAATTTTTCACAAGCAAAGTTTGTGTACCTGCATAAGGTAACTGTCCAATATTAGTGAATCCCCATAAATCTTTAGATGGCTCTGTATAAGGCTCTTGGTAAGCTGCAGCAGCTTGTGTAGTTGGTTTAAGCATTTCTACTGCTGTAAATCCACCAAATGTTAATACTCCGATAAGTGCTAATTTACCTAATTTCATTATTATTCCTCCAATGTATTCATATAATAATTTCAAAATCCTTATATCTATTTATTTGAATTATAACATTTTTTGCTTTTTCAAATATATTCCTTAAAAAGTTAATATAGGTATTCTTTACACCTGATACTAACGTTGCTGTAACTCCCCTGAATTATATCTTTTGCAATAATACATAGCATCTTTTAAAATTGTAACAATCGATTTTTCTTTTCATCAGTAGGAACCTTTCCTAAAGTCATTTCACCCTACTGTTTATATTTAGAAGCTATAGTTGGTCCAAATGAATCTACAAGTGGACTAACACCGCTAAATCCATAATACTCCCTCCCTTTTCCTTATTAATAGAACTTAATTTAATAATGTAATTAAATTAGGCCCTTACTCTATTAAGTGAAAGGAAAAGAGAATAAATAAAAAAAGAGGAAATCTACAATAAACAAAATATTAATTTAATAGTTTGTCAAATCAGATGTTATAGAAGCTCTTATTTAATAATTTCCGTTGAATTTTGGAGTAGAAACTGGTTCATCATGTAGGAAGCCCCTTACATATTAAGTATCTATATAGTAAGTGAAATTAGAGTTATGAATTAAAACTAAGAAGGATTTATTCAATCTTGTTACTAAAGTTTCTTTATTAGCTCATAAAATATTTTCATGCACTTTTAATTGCGAATTTTTTTAAATTTAAACCATTTATATTTAGACGTTTGATAATATATTTTTCTTATTAATCAAATGAGTCAGATTATGGAGTAACTGTATAAATTGTTTCATTAAGATTGTGAAGAGGTGTACTTAAGCCAACAGGGCAGTTTAGTTGACTAAAGAATGCTATAATAGTATTAAAACTTTAGAAAAGTAGGAAGTAAAATGAAGAGTATTAAAAGGTTGATTCAAGTCACCTTAGTAAGTACATCATTATTAATTCTTAGTGGATGTTATTTCTCTAAAGATAAACTGAATCAACCCATACAAGAATATTTAAAAACACGTTTTTAATTTTTACTAGTTTATCAAGATTATTAGCATCCATGCATTTATATAAAAATACGTATAGATTAAAAGTAAAAAAGCTAGTAGTAGAGAAACTTTAAGATATTCAATTGTAAAGAATAGTATCTTTGTACTAGAAGTATATTTATGGCTTGGTTTGATTTTTTCTTACTTTCTATCTTCAATAAACATAAAATAGAAACCGTTTTAGTAGTCCAAAGAAAAATTCCCATACAAATATTTAATTGATACAATAATCTATAAATAAAATTAACATTCTATTTATCTTAAAACAATGAAAAAGGGGTGAAACTTTGAACAAATGGGCTATATTATCTTTATCCTGTGTACCTTATGCTCTTTTAACTATAATAAATGAGCATACATTAGAAATAGGTGGATCAGCGAATATCTTTTGGAAAGTTGGTTTATTTGCACCACTTATAGGCGTTTTATTTTCAGCTGGAGCCAGTAAAACTTATCAACGCGTTATGCTTGCAATATTTAATTTAAGTTACTATTTTGGACTTTACATCTATATGATATACACTTTTTAAAGTAATGTTTTTATAAAAATAAAAAAACATGCGATATTAAAATAATAATATCACATGTTTTTTTTATATCTATGCTAAAATAATTTCCTCTTCTTTTACAAATTTAAGTAATTTATCTTTCCAAGCACGACTAACATCTTCACCAATTTCCTTAGAAAAATTAGACATACCGAATTTATGCAAGAATGCTAATTTTACTGGAATCAACAGCTCTTCCGTTGCATTTAAGTAAAGAGTTGCATCTTTATATGCTTTATCAGCTGATCCGCCAAATTTATTATTATAGAACATAGTAAATCTCTTATCCTTATCATTGTCGAAATAATTAAGAATTGCATCTTTTACACTAATTTTATGATTGCTACTTAAAATTTTTCTAGCAATATTGTATGCATCAACATCTGATATTAAATCTGGATATGAAAAGGATGTTCCTGCACCGCCAATTGCTTTAAAAGCTGCAGTATAAATATCACCATTAAGTGTTTTATCTTCTTTAACCATATTGATAGAATCTCTAACTGAAGTCATTAAATCTCCTGCCCAACCAGCATAATTAGAAATTGCTGCATCATGAAGTGTAATCACAGAATCACATGTAGCAGCCATATGTTGTAGGTCTAGCTCGACTCCCGTTGTAGGATCTATAAGACTAGGGAAATTCTCAATATCTCCAAGAACCTTTTTAGCTTCTTCAATAAATTCTAAATCAAGTGGTCCTGCTACCGCATCCCATGCTAGACCTTGATAGTGTCCATATCGAAGGTAATCAAGACATTTGTCATTCGCATCTTCAATTGTACTTGACTCTTTCATGGCTAAATCGTGAAGCATTTCCAATTTTTTCTTAAAAAGAGCATTCGAATCCAATGGATTAGAAATAACAGAAGACTGCCCTTGATCACGTCCTGATTTTATATTTTTATCAATTGGAATAAGTCCTGCTCCATTACCAATTGTATATTCTTTAATTTGGTCAAAAGCCCAATTTTTTGGTAGCGGATATCCTAAGTTAGCACTATAACCTGCAGACATGCCGCTTACAAAGCTAGATACTACTTCTGAAAATTTATTAGATACCTGTATACATACTCCACGTGGCCCATAAACACCGACTTTATACTCTCCATTACTCATTTGCTTTAAATTCTGTACAACCCCTTCGAAATAAGGAATAACATTATTGTTAATATCTTCACCTAAAGCATCAAAATCCACAGCAAAATAAATTATAGTCCCTGGTTTAAATCCATATTTTCGAGCTGCATATACTGCTTCAGCTGCATCAGATCTTCCTTGCAATTTTCCAAAATAACCCTTTTCATTTCCGATTGTTTGATAAATAGGGAACACCGTTAAACCAGCATCAAAAATTGTTTTTAATTCACCAACTTGAATTTTCTTATTTCTACCTCCAGGAACAACATTCACTAAATAGCGTCCAACTGTTTGATATCCTTGACTTTTTAAAGTTTGAGCTCTAGCAGCCGTAACTTCAGTACTACAATCACATGCTGTTCCTGGACGATCAGGATCACCAGTACTAACTAATGTCGATAACCAAGTTCCCTTATTAGCAACACCATCAACAGGAAGTAATGTAAACGTTTGGAACTCTTTCACTTTATTTACTAGATTTGCATTATATGTTGTTGAAAATGAACCTGAATCATAACCATTAAAATATAAAGCGTATTGGAATAATGTAACGAATCTACTTGAACTTCCTTCTTTTAAAGTAGGTAAACCATCTCTTGTCGCAGGACCAATCGAACCAGTTTGAGAACCTGCAGCAATCCCCATTTCTGTTTGTAAACCATACACTAAAGCTTTGTTTGTACCTCGCTGGTAATGACCATCCGTTGGTTGAACACCAGACGTTTTGTAATATTTATTATTTAAATCTTGTTGAATTTGTCTTACTTTTGCATCTCCACCTGGAGTAAGACGATACGCATCCATTGTTAAGAATGCTTTAAAAATATAGTCATACACTTTACCATCAGTGATTGGAAGACCAGCATCTTTTTGCAAACTTACAACTGCATTTTTCGTATTCTCATCAAAAACATCATCAAATTTCCCCGGATTATATCCTTTACAATACATAGCACCTTTTAAAATTTGGACAATCGCTTTTCCTTTTGCATCAGTAGGAACTTTTCCTAAAGTCATTTCGCCCCACTGCTTATATTTAGAAGCTGTAGTTGGTCCAAATGCATCTGCAAGCGAAGTAATACCCAATTCAACTTGAAGGGCTCTTGTTAAAGCATAAACAGTTGACCAACTTGTTTTACCATTTAAAGGCGCTGGCTGAAAACCTGCGACTTTTCCATACTTATCATTTACCCATGTTTGTACTGCTAATACCGCTAAATCCATAATATTCTCTCCCTTTTTCTTTTTTATGAAGCTTAATGTAAATTAGGCTCTTACTCTATTAAGTGAAAGGAAAGTAGAATAAATAAAAAAAAAGACAAAAATTTAAAATAAAAAAAATAATGCTGGTCTCCCAAAAAATATGCGACTGATCTGATAAACTTGAACATCATGAGGGGTTGCCTTTATACAAAAGGACGTAGTCCATATGAAAAATGAGATTATATTTAAACGAAGGCATTAACAATTAGAGATTATTTTGTTAACTGTATATGGGCACCCAAGGTACACTCTAAGCTTTCTTGATTTTGTAGAAATTATGAAAGAACGAGAATTATTCTGAGTCTATACAATGACTATGTGACGGGCACATCCATATAGCCTGGATTTTGATAGACGACTCCAACGCCATCTCAAACAAACGAATAACTCTTGAAGTGTGGACAAAGCATGTATAAGTACAGGAGAAATTGTATTATTATATTCAATTGTTGATTCTGAGAGAAAAACGATGGATTCTTATTTGAACAAATAGAGAAGTCTTAAGAGTGCAAAGTCATTCTTTTTAAAAAACTTTGTGGCCATTCTATGTTTCCAATCTTCGTTTGATTTCTAAAATACGTGCCCTACTACCTATAAGGCTAATAACAAATTAAAAATTAATTTCAACTATCATATGTATATTGAGAAAGAAATTATCTATCCTCATCTATATACATTCATAAAATACTATTTCTTATTTCCACTCAAGTAAATCAGAGATTTATACTTTTTCATAAAATAAGAAACATTACTTGTAGTAAACATATTGTTTACTTTATAATTTATTAAGAACTGGATACTTTCTATAAAGGAGGTTGAATGATGATCGGAGAAATAATAAAAAAACTAAGAAAAGAAAAAAATATAACTCAAGAACAATTAGGTGCTGCTGTTGGTGTTTCCAAAATGGCTATATCTTATTTTGAAAAAGGAAAAAAAGCCCCTGGTCGTGAAACATTAGAAAAAATAGCTGATTTTTTCAACACTACAACTGATTATCTGTTAGGTAGATCAGATGACCCGGAATTAACTGAATTTGAATCTAGGGTTGTGACTGAAGAAGGAAATAATATAATAAAACTAATAGAAACTCTCCCGAAAGAAGAGCGTCAAAAAGCATGGGAACAACTAGAAATGTATGTTAACTATATAAAATTAAAAAATAACACTAAATAAAAAATAACCTCATTAGTTCATGTTTAATAAGTTAACAAAGATAAACCGAATGTTGAAACGCATCAGTTTATTTTGTTAACTATAGAATATAAATTTTAACATGCCACTTAAAAAATTCAGCATATTTTATTTTTTAAGTAGCATGTCAAATTGAAATTGTATATTCCTGAGTAATGCCCAGTATACTAAATGTTGCATATTTGGTATTATTTTTTTGGTTTTAACATTTTCTCATAACTTTTAGAATTGAAACTGATTACTTTTGTTTCTGTTTTTTGTTTATAGTCCTTAATAATTAGCACCGGAATAATCGATTCATTATATTTTCTAAACTGTTGCAGATTCCCTTCATCTGCAACATCCTTCATAATGAATGGAATAGAATTTTCCTGTAACCACTCTTTTGCATCTACACAATTTTCACATCGATTGTTTCCATTTTTTGTTCTTTGCACTGCTTTGTAGGTTTATTTTCACTACATGCTCCTAATAAGATAGTGGCTACTCCAACTATTAATAATAATCTCTTCGCTACGCTTTTCCCCTAGCTTTATAACACATACATAAATGTTAAATTTCCCTATCAACTAACACTCTCTTTGCTATGGGTTATTAATACAATACAGTCCATTCTTCTTCTCTTTTAACTATTTGTACTGGAATCTAAAAACTCAAAAAAACCAGGTACTTCCAATCCATTAATAACATCTATTTTTTCAAATATCTTCATCTTAATTTCTTGTTCTAAATCTTCTCTTTCTTGATAGGGCGTATTTTGTAAACAGCTACAAATTTTAAATTTGAAAATCCGTAAGATTTCCTCATAATTACAACTATTTAAATTTTGATCGTTTAATTCTATCATATATTATTCCACCCCTATTAATTGTGATTTAAGTATTTTTAAAGCTTTTTTATGATTATAAGAAATAGCCTGCTCTGATACCGATAGAATTCGTGAGATTTGTTTATTATTATATTGATGAACATAGTATAAATTTAATATTTCCAACTGCTTTTTACTTAATAAACTTAAACCTTCGTATAGTAATTCATCTGTTATATGCTCTTTTAAGTGAGTTTGCTTTTTTTCGAATTGCATATAAGTAATATCTGTTAAATCATCGCTCATTAAGTCTAAAATAGTCGTATGATTCTCCCCTTCATTAGTAATTGGTTTATCTAAATTTAATATATTTCTCTTATTATTAATGGAAACTTTTTTATCAAACCCTATAGAATAAAAGTAAATTAAGTTACTAATATAACTTATGATTTTTACTTTTTTAAAATAAGATTTAAAAGCTTTATCTAGTAACTGTTTGTTATCATTTGTTGGTTTTTCCATAGCATTAAGAAATAACCCATAATTATCTGAACCCTTAAGGAAATCACGTAAGATAGGATTTTCCAATTTTTTTTGATATAAGCTATAAAAATTATCCATGTCTATGTTATTCAAAAAATAACCTCCTACTATTAAAAAATACTGTAAGGATACAAAGTGTTTTTACATAGGTCCTAAAGTAATTGCAAGTAACCACAAAGCACTTTTCTTTTCTGCTTAGCAGTTTTTTAAAAAATGTATTTTTAGTACACAATATTTTTTTAAAAATATTTATTACTTCCTTGCGAAATTTGTTTTCTATTTCCTTATCCATTGTTAGTATTAGAAATAATTGTTTCAAACAGAATTCCTCCTTGTTTTGATTAGAAAAAAGATTTAAAGAATAAATACCTAACTAAGAAATTCATAAAATTATAGTTTTTAAAACGTTTCAAATACTTATAACAAACTAAACAAAAGCAATGCCCAAGGGACATTGCTTTTTAATCAGTATTTGATTGTTATATAAGACGGGCTTGCTGTAATATAAAATGTCATGTTTTTACTATTATGAACTTTATATTGTTTGGAACCATTCACCATAATCTCAGCATCTATAATAAAACCTTCTCCAACATTTACAACACCAGCAACATCTTTATCTTCCCAAGAAGGCGATTTATAGAAGCGTAAATTATCTACCTTAGATAAAACTCTGTGTCCTACAATTGATGAACTCACATTCTCCTTTGTATCGAGCCTAATATAAGATGGATCATATTTTATCCATTGATTGTCTCCAATGTTTAACCATCCATTTTGTTCACTTAATACAGCATAAGATTCTGGCTTATTTATCTGACGAATTACTGAATAGCTTGTCCCAGATCCTTTTCGTACATTAATATTCGTTCCTTCTACATAAACAACCTTATCACTAGAAGGTACATTTACTTCTAATGATTTCCTAACATCAAGTCCACCATTAGAATGAGCGTATGCCCACTTTACATCAGAACGAAACTGAGACTCTGAAACACCGTGTGTTAATAAATAATCCAAAGGATCTTCATGCGTTGTCCCCCCAAGATGTCTACGAACATCGTCATGTGTCCATAATCCTTCTTCAACCGATAATCCCTGATTACGCAAAAGCATCGCAAGTAGCTTCACATATTTATCATAGGAACGCTTGAATTTATCATAATCAGCAGTTTCACAAAGCTCTACATGTACAAATCGGCTATTTGCATTTGGACCTGCACCGTATGCAATATACTTTGTATCCGCAATTTGAATTGTTTCATTCCAATCTACTGCATAATGTACAAAGGCTGAGCGCCATGTACGAGTTTCATATTTTTGAATATTAATAGCTGGTGCCTCTGGTGTTGCTGTACTATGTGCGACAACTCCTTCATATGCACCAACACCATTTCGATAAGGAATTTTCGGTAAGTCTTCTATAAAAAGAGTCCTATCAGCAAAAGCACCTGTAGCAAAACTTACTAAAGACATACATGTGATAAATACAAGGGTAAATAGACTTGATACTTTTTTCATAAATCAGTCATCTCCCTTTTTCCCCAAAATTTGTTTAATTTCAGATACATCTTTAGATAGAGCACCAAATGCCTCAGCTTGTTTAGTAATAACAATTTGATTTTCTGTGATTGTTTGTTGATATCTTTCTTCTCGTCCTTTATTTTCCTGGCGTGTTGATTCTAATAATTCTTTACTCTCTTTCCTTGTTGAAAATAGCAGCCACACAAATAAGGCGCCAAAGGCACCTTGCGATAGCATGATATTTACAATCTGTTCTTCCATTATATTCATCTCCTTTTTTCCATAAAAAAATAGAAGCACTTATATGCTTCTATTTTTCAAACAATATTTTTTAAAATATTTAAAACCCATTTTACTTTAACGCTTTTTTAAGTATTTCTAATTGCTTATTTAGCAACATTTAATTTCCGATATTTAAAATTAAATATCTATTAACTTTCTACAATCCACACAATTATTTTATAAATGTATTAGTTACATACAAGCAAAACATTTTTCATAGATACAAAATTAGAAAAATATAGGATATATCATTATCCTAACCGACTTACTAACATTACTTGGAATAAAATTTATTTTTGATCCTCTCCCATCCACTCCTACTCACTAATATTATACCAATAATTAATCAAGTGCAGTGTAACATAAGTGTAGCATACGTGTATCATCTATTTATCAGGTTCTGGCGCATAAATTTTATGGCAATTGCAATAAACCTAAAAATTCCAGACATACTGATACTACTAATCTAAATAAGGTGCGTGATTAGTATGGAAAAGGAAAATGTATTCAAATAGAAACATTTTTAACCTGATATTATTTATTTAATAATAAAATGATGGAGGAACGAAGCTTATCCATTTCTCATACAACGATTACTCACTAGGTTCATTAAAGATGAAACATATATCAAAATAAAAGGTCAATGGATATACTTGTATCGTACTGTTAATCCAAAAGGAAATACATTCGATTTTCACCTAAGTAAAACAAGAGTTTCGAAGGCTGCTAGGCCCTTTCCAAGAATGGCTTGCAGCATAAAATACAATTCCATTAGGAGTCTATACGCTTTATTATCTTTTATTCTATTTTTGTACTAGAACCTTCTTTTTTGCTCTGTTCTTTAAGGTATGCCTTTTCTTCTTTTGAAGTAGCTAATCTTTTTGCTTTTCCCGTACTTTCCCCACCTGCTTGCTCCGACATATAATTATGTTCCTCAACTGCTTGAGAAAAATCGCCTTTTTCCCAACGATTTAAAATCTCAACATATTTTTCTTTTTCGAGTATTTTATCACTTTGATCTAACAAGTGACGAAGCTTTTTAATATTCTCAGGAGACATTACGATAAAACCAATCTTTTTATCAGCTATTACTTTTTGATGCAGCATTTTGTGCATAGAGTCGATTATAACACCCTCAGAGTTGACCAAATCGTCAATTTCCTCACCTTTGGCAACAACAATTTTCTCTTGTGCTTGCTTATTGTCACTTCCGGAATTGAAAAACATTCCTACCATATATCCTATAAATATACCAAATACCACAACACTGACTACAATCATTGAAAACTTTTTCCACCTATTCATTTGTTGAATCACCCCTTTTCAAGAAATCAATCCATTTGCAATATAGCCCCTATAAAGCACTTTAATATTTGCACTTTTTAGTAATTAGAGCATAAACTTAACCACTATTTTATATTTTGTATCTTTTACTAGAACATTACAATAATTTTCATCTTTTTTCTCTTCTACCGATAAACAACTGATGTTTTCAATCAATTTGATAACATTGATTTATGAGGGGGAACCCCATCACTATCAAGTAAAAAAACAAGTTACCCCCAAAACGATAAAAATAAATAATAATTTTTTCAATTTAATACAAATTTATTTTAGAATCCAATAGATTGCCTCTCAATTTAAGAGAATTTAAATTGTTAATATTTACCTAATAATTTTTTTAAAAAATTATGATACGGTATGCAAGATTTAATAAGAATTTCTAGCCAATTCACTAATAAATGAAAACTCTTACAATAGATCTGGATTCCTTCTTTTTCTTACTGATGATAGAATTAGATGGACGGAGGGATATTATGGATTTTATTTTGGATTACTGTTTCTTATAATTGGTACCGCATTATTTTTATTTATCATGGCTGCATTACCAAAAATATGGAATAAAAATCTATCATTTATACTGATCGGTTTAGGGATAAATATACTTGCTATTCCGTTGTCTTTTTTTATAGGCGGGATGGCAACAGATTCTCCGGATAGTACTAGGTTAGATTTTGGAAAGGATTTTTCTTTATTCAAATAATACCGCTCTTTTTACTGATTTTTTTATTACATTTAACTGTGGTGTTGTAATTTATTCGTAAGAACAAGAAACAAAAAAAAAGTAAACATGTAAAATTTTTAAAAATGTTTTTAAAGGTAAATTATACAAACGTTTGTTTTAAATATTTTAGTTATAGCTCAATGTATGAGACTAGATTAGTTACACTATTCAATTGTCTGCTTAGTTAATTTCTCATTTATTATAAAAATTTTATATAGCAAAGAAGAAAGCATCCTCTATGGATGCTTTCTCTAATAAATAATATGAAAAGGATCTAGGGTAAACATCACTAAGCTAAATACTAATATAAAAATTAATCCACTAAATAAGAAATACTTTAATTTCCCAATGTTCATTCTTTTATAAATGTATTTATTACCTAATATTCCTACTAAAACTAAGATTATAATAAATATTACGGTTATAGGGATTAATACAATAATTATGTCTTCTTCGCCGACAATATCTAATCCATCAAAATAACCAATGCTAGTCCCTATATAGTAAATACAGGTGAAAATAAATATTGTAGTATATGGAAGTAGGATTGCCAAAATTGAGTTAACAAACACATTTAAAAGTACAAATATCATTTTTATTTATATACTTCCTTTACATATCAACTAATAAATATTATTTTTTTCTTGCTGGTTGATTATATCTCTCAAAGGCTAAGTATAGTTTATATGCAGCCTCTCCATATTCTGCAGCTTTATCACCTTTGCCATTATACCTTGCTAATGCTTTCTTTATTTGATTCTCATCATAGTCATAATAATTATTATTTAACCCAACCAGGTTCGTTGCACGGATAAGTACCAATGGACCCGTTTTAAGATTAAATTCTTCATTACCTTTCCAATTATTTGTATCATAGATTTTTTCACTAATTAACTTAATATTAACAGCATAATAAATTGAATCAATAGCAGTAGAAGCAAAAATTTGTCCAAATCCAGTACTACTATCTTCTCTCATAACAGGCGGTGCTATAGGTGGAGGAGTAACTGCTTTCACACAATCAATAAACTTCTATTCCAAAAATCAATCAAAATATATTTGAAAGAAATTAGTTTTTTTTACTAAAATATGCAAATATGCATATTTTAGTATTTATTATATGCTATAGTTCTATATGTTAATAAAACATTTCAATTTAGAAAGGATGAAAAAAATGAAAAAATTTATACAAACTCTTTTAGCCGGTGTTGTTCTTTCAGGTGGACTTCTTTTTGGTACTTCTGATGCATTTGCATATGAGTCAAAAGGCGTTTACGGTAAAGGCAACAAAATCGATTTTCGTACTGACTCTAATTCATATAGAGGAAGTGCTACTATTGTTATAACTGGTACGGCACCTTCTGGAGGAGCTGCTATTGAGTTAGTAGAAAAAGGTACTGGAAAGGTCGTTAGACGACAAGATGTAGGTAGTGGATATTTTAAAGTTCAATGGCCAGCACGTGGAATTCCATCAGGTTTTTATGATGTTCATGCTGGTGTACAATTTGGTGGTCAAGCTTGGTATGGTGAATTAACAAGCTATATCAAAGTAAATATGTAATTTTTTAAAAAGACACTCATTAGAGTGTCTTTTTTGATTTTAGTGACAGAAAACCATATAAAATCATAGACTTTATAAAAATAGCCCGCCATCAGACCTTTTTTGGTTGGATGGCGGGCTATTTTTATATATTTTCACAAGATGTAGAGAAGACTTTCTTCACAGCCTGAAAAGAATCAACTCTTAATAGAATTGATCCTTTTTTCTATTACTCTTAATTAAATTTATACACTACCACTTTCTATCACCCTTAGTAACTAAAAACTTTACTAAACTACTTATAAAATATAAAAACTACAATAAGATACAAATATTACCAAAACAAAATAATCTTAAAAACCGAGTTCTTTCCCCTACCAGGGGTAGCACTACATTGCCGTCAAGCTAAGAAAAACAAGTACCCCAAAACGAAAAAATGTACATGTTTTTGAAATACGGGTTCATGATTGAGTGGCTCAATCAAATCTTTAAAGAACTTACACTGGATCTTTAGAAGTAGGAAAATCTCATGTGAACTAAAACTGATATAATCTTAGCTTGATAGGCATAAGAGAGAACCCCATTTGGTAGAAAACGAGGTTCTCTCTTTTATTTTTATCGGTAAATCTTGAAGATGTCTGTACGATTTTTAGAGCGGCTTCCAGATCCAACCCATAATGTACCCAATACGCGGTAATCGCCCGGTAGATTATCTGTGATATTGAAAGAGCGTGTCACGTTATTTTTAAAGCTACCTGATAAAGTATCAGTTGTTACAGGGGTTCCATTAACAAGACGCTGCAATTCAATTTGATAATTCCATGTAGCACCTGGAACATTGTTGATTTGTTTGAAATCTACTGTTGTAGCTCCCGATCCATAATAACTTGCATCTGTCCATCCAGACACCCCTGAAGTGTAATTATCGTAACCACCGTGAATATAACTTGCCATTTTGTTTCCTCCTTGAAATGTTGTAGTTTTTCTTTGTATTAATGGAACTTAATTATTAGCATAACTTTGGGAAATCTTTATTTAATCAAGTTATCTAGTAATTTAGCTCCTTACTTTATTAAGTGAAACAAAGGCATATTAAATCAAAAAATTATGTTTTTTTATAATTGTCATTTTAATAAATAACTAATGTACTTTCTCTATAAACTATAAAAGGAAAGATTCACATAATGGGTGTTCGTCCCATTACATCAAAAAAATACAATACGTGGTTCTGTTGTAAGAGCTTTGAAATATATGAAAATGATCTATCTAGCGGGGACATACCAATAGTATTAATCTATAAACGGTGTGTGATCAGTATGGAGAAAGAAAATATGTTTAAATAGAAATAATATTAACTAGCTGTTTGGAACAAAGGATTAACAGTTGATTCTATATTATTTATCATCTTTTTCATTAAAATCATTAGTTTAATTCCCCTCCCAATATCATCCCTTTTACAGACTACCGGAAACATAATTACCCTACTTATATACATTTTAAACCTATTTTTACACCTTCTTATTTTTAAGAAAGAAGTCTTCTATTGAAAAGTGAAAGAAAATAAATGATTTCTCTAGCATCTTAGAATAACCATATATTTTCTGAGAAAAACTAGGGGAGTATCTTAGAAAAACTAGAGGTAGTTTCTGAAGGAAACGATAACAATACTAATTTTAACAAGAATAACTTAACAAGAAATATTTACCGAAAATTAATAAGTAAAATTAAACATTCAAAAGAACCAAACTACCCATTCCAGAAATATACCATAACCTTTGTTAATGCTATGCACAATTTAAGAAGACAAGTATTTTACAAAACTACCCCCATTGTACCATCCAACATCTCTTTACTTGTTTCACGTACGCTAAAATATATAAAGGCGAAATCTTCAAAGAGACTCCGCCTTTTCAACGTACAATGAAATTCAAAAATCACTAGTTATTTTCTAAACATTGTTCTACATTTATCAACCTATTTATGCTTTTTTAAACTTTGCACCAGAACCTTTTACGCTAGAATAGTTACATATAATTAATGAACCATATTTTTCATATCACATCGTTTCATTTTACTACTCACTCTTCTAATATGACTATGGCTATAATTGAGTAATACAGCAATTTGTTTCAAATTCATTCCTTTTACATCTCGATAATACATAATACGTTTTTCTAAGTCTTTCATACTTGCCATTACGTCTTTAACTTGATTCATTACCTGTTGTTTCTCTTGTACCATCTCAGTTAATACATTAATTTTACCAGCAATCTTATTATGCCTATTATGAATGTCTACTAAATCTAACGGTATTTCTCCACCGTGAACACGTTCTTTTGTATAATCCACCACACCATTAAATTTCGGAGCGTTCATAGCCATATTTTTCATCAAAAATTTATGTTCTATCTCTAAGTCTCGTATTTGAATCTTCAACATATCTATTTCCTGTGCCAAGTCCTTAAGTAAAAGTTGTTCCATTATTACTCCTCCTATTAACCTTTTTTAATCCATAAACAGTATTTTTAGCACTAAAATATACTCAATCAAATTGATTAGAAAATAATTTTATATTTATCTTCTCTCTTCGAGTCCTTGATCTCGTTTATCTACCCTCTTTATTAATTTTTCTAATTGTTTTTTACTAAGTTCCCATAGTTGATATTTATTAAACTTGTATATTCCATTCTTAATTAAATACAAAATTAACTCGTCTTTTCTTGTCATTTGTTCACCTAAATCCACACACAATAAAAAATCATAATATTTTTATATAAAGATTTATTGTTTAATCTATTACTATATTACAGCTAGTTTATATATCCGTTATTTCATATAACTTTCAACATCTAAAAATTATTTATACATCACAATATTTCGCTTTCTCATATATCCCTTTAAATATTGATTCATAGAGTTTCTAAATCTAAATTCAAAATAGTAATCGAGACCATTAACCCGATCTTCAAAAGTCAGTACCTTCCGCTCAAACACAAGATATTCAATTAATAACCAAACACTTACTATTCCATCCCTCTTTGCCTCTGTATAAAGTTCTAATATTGTCATAGTACTAAATTCCTTTTTCAAGGTATAAATTTGTTTTTTTAACGAACTGGAATGGTAGTGTTCCCACAAATCCATTTCGATTTTTTGCAATAATTAATTCTACATCATGAATTTCCTCTTCTTGTTTCTCTCTATTAAAATATGCTGGACGGTGGGGGAAAATAATAAGATCAGCAATCTCCTCGATACTTCCCGATTCACGAATATCAGCCATTGTAGGCGCCTTGTCCTGCTTTCCCTCTACACTACGATTTAATTGTGCTACAAGCATAATTGGCACACTATGTTCTTTTTGTATTTCTTTTAGTTGTTTCATGATGTATGTAAATTTAAGGTGATTATTTTGAAACGATTCATTTACATCAATATGTCCTAAATGATCTATAGCAAAGAAGTGTTTTCTATCTGGGTTTTCTTTTACTACTTGACGAATTACTGTTCGAATTTGATCAATATTCTTTTCTGGACGAACATTAATGGAGAGCTCCGCTAATTTACCACATGCCTTGTGATATTTCTCCCAATATTTTTGTTTTTCATGAAAAAATTTATTTGGGTTATTCATTGTCGCAACTGGAATTTTTCCTTCTGCAGCAATCCATCTATCTATAATCTTATTTTCATCCATTTCACATGAAAAGAATGTTCCCATATATTCCTGGCTTTGATGTGCTCCACGCCGCATACTTTCTAGTACAAATGCTGTTTTTCCCACAGATGGACGGGCTGCTACTACTATTAAATCTGATGGTTGCCAACCATCTAAGCCTTTATCAAGGATATTAAAACCCGTAGGGGTTCCACTTATTCCATTTAAAGGCATTTGACTATGCATTAAAATACGGTTCTCTAATTTTTCTTTAAACGAAGGTTGTGATTTCATTGTAGTACCTGGAATATTATTTATTTCAGATAAAAGTTTGTTAAGTTGTTGGTAGCTATGTGTGAATTTCGATTTTTCTTTAAAATCTTCGAATGTAAGGAGGGCTTCATTTACCGCAATAAATTCAATCATCTTATCTTCTATATATTTAAAATTATGAGTTAAAATTCCTAATTCATATACATTACTTAACGTACTAACTCCACCAAATGTAGCCATCCTATCTTCACCAATTTGGGAAAGTGACATCATATCAACAGGTTTATCATTACTTTGAAGTTCTTTCATGACTTTGAATAAATTTCTATTATATCTATTTAAATAATGTTTAGTCTTTAACTTTGTTTCATATATTAAACTATTATCATGAATCATCATTCCAAGAATATAACATTCATTTTCGTAATGCACCTGATACTTATTCACTAAATTCACCTCAATCTAATAAACAATCTATAGCGAAATTACGTGTGCTAAATACCTTTGAAATTTCTTTCTCTTTTTTCATTTCAGCATAGTCTAGATAGCATTCATTGTTGAAAAAATTAGTAGCATGTTTTATATATCTTGTTTCTACACAATTTCCTTTAATATATTCAGCATATCTTTGTGTTCCCAAATTTATCAATTCAAAAGAATGTTTTTTAGTAGCCATATTAAATGATTTATAAGCTGATTTCTTATCAATTTTTTTAGGATATAACGCCCATACATGTTCAAATTCTTCGGAATACCCCGCGTTTAAATTTTGAATATTCTCAATATAAACCTTATTAAAGTTAACTTTACTTGTGCTTCCTCCAGTTACTACCTCTTTTTTCTCTAAAGCACTCTCTTTCTCTCTTTCTAATATCGTATCTTGCTTTTTTGAAATATTAGATGTAGGTAAAAGATGATATAAGTTAGAAAGATGATCACCCTTATTATCTTTCCTTAAAGTTTTTGATACATATCCCTTTTCCACCAAAATCTTGATACACTCAATAACCTTTTTCTTTCCACATCCAACCCTTTTAGCTAGTGTGTTCAGTGATGGAAAAGCTGATTTTGTTTTTTTATTTGCATATCTAACAATTACAGCATAAGTTTTAAACGCATAGACATCCAATTCACCATTATCTATAACTTCATTATCTATCATAAAAAAGCCGCCTCGTTTATCAATAAACTCCATTGATTCTCCTTCCCTCCCTTATATTATTAAACCTTATAAAGATATTCATTTCGTGAACATTCGGTAATTACCGAATATTAAAATTCATAAAACTTTAGGCATCTGCCAATCTATTTATTTAATTTAAAAAGGGTACTCCTCTTCTTTTTCTTGTTTGCTTAATTCATATATATCTTCTAATACTTGTAAACCATGTTCATATGCAAGAACCATTGTTGTTGAAAAAATATCCCGCTTTTGTTTATGGTTTTCAATTAATCGTATAAAAATCCTTTTTTCTAAATTAAATTTGTCGTCTAAGCTCATTTTATTCACCTGCTACTTTCTTTATAGAATAACTTTCAATAAATTGTTTTATACATTGTGTTTCACAATGAAGATAATCTCCGTCAAAATCATAATAATGCTCACCAAAATAAATTTCACCCTGACAACCTTCGCAATATTCCAAGTAATCATTCTCTCCGGAATCCATACATTTACTATCTATCATTGGATTTTCTATCAACTACAATTCCCCCCATTCATTAAAATATCTAGTAACTTATTAAAATCCATATAATATACACGCACTTTACTTTAACAATTGAATTCTCTTCTTATACATACTGAAAAAAATCCTTTGTAAATTTCTTTTTTATGCTGTCATATTCTTTTTATGTAACAGTACATCAGCTACCCTTATTGCATTTTCTAATTGATTTTTAACCGCTAAATATTGCGGAGCTGTTATTCGCTTCAATTTGTTCTTTTTTTTATAGTGATACATTTTTAATTTTAAATTTGTCCTATATGTTCTGTTATACATCGATCTAAATATTCTCCATGCCTTTTGAAAGCTAACATCTTTGCTAAAAGCTAAAAGCCGAATCATTTTATTTAAACGTTGCTGCAGACAACTTTCTGTATTTAGATTAATAAGAGTATTACTACAATGTTCTATAGTTCTTACCTCTTTCTCCAATTGTGGAATTCTAAATAAAACCTTGATTTGTATTTTGTCTAGATTCTGATGTTTTTTTGTTACATGTTCAAGATCGTTTAAGAATCTATCCTTCACCTTTAAAGCATTTATATTTCCCATTTTTCTATATGCAAATGTACTTTCTCTCAGTTTAAACTTGGAATAGTCTATGCCTTTCATTGAATAAATTGACTTAATAAATTTATCTAATAAAAAATTAATATTATTAATTATATTTAAGTTTTGTATCGGATTTATAATAGTACTCATTACAGAATTTGGATTATCCTTATACATGTCAGCAACAATCAAGCTATCCGTTACGATTGTATTTCCTTCCTTCAATACCAAATCATTAACTATACCTTCTCTTCTTTTGGTGCTAGCCATATATACCTCCCCTTTAATAAACCTTAAGTTTACTAATTCTATTTTAAAAAAAGATCTTTCGGATCATCTTCAAACGCTTTTGCAATTTTTACTACCAGATCTATTTTTAGATTCCTTTTACTATTTTCTATATACCACTAATGCAAATTTGTTATCTCAACTTTATTAGCAACCTCTTCACAAGTCCGTCCCGTTTCTACTCTTCTTTGTTTTAATTTTTCCAAATCATTTCCCCCTTCCATTATCCATACTCTAATTTTAAATAAACCTAAGGTTTATTTCAAGTCTTTTTTATATAAATTTCCTATATTTTTTTATGGACTATGTATTAATTCTACAGATTGATTAAACCTAGACGAAAAAGCTATCTATTGTTTTTTTTCTATATATACTCTAGATAGACACGCCTTTAGAATATCCTCTGTATTAATTTTTCTGCCCTCTTTTAACCATAGTTTGACTACTTCCTTAGCTAATTCTTGTTTATTCATCTCAATCCCCCATATTCAACATATTATTTATAAATCTCTTCATATAGTTTTACTTTTTGGTTAAATATAAATAGGAAATTCTTCTTAAAAGTAGGAATGACATCGCTCTATTCAAAACGATGTCATTCTAAATGCTAATAATATTCCGCGCATTGCTAGCCACCATTTGGATGAGCTATTGGAGCTAAACACTTCATCTTCTATTGTGTTGTATCATCTGTATTTGGCTCATTCAATATAAATATGGACTCGCCTAATAGAACCACTAAAATTATTAATCGATCTCAATTTTCTTCTTTCGCTTTGACTAGTTAATATCAATTTTTGAGAGTTAAATAATTTTACCAAATTTATCTTTCACTCTATAAATTTGTTTTAAAAAAGGAGCTCTTACTATTATCTATTACACTCGTATTCTAATAATAAATTATCATTTTACCTATCAAATTAATATTTCCATTTTTCAATCCCTATATGAATATTTTACCACAAAATAGAACTCATGTTCTACTTTTAGGTGCAGAAATTCTAATTAAATTTAAGCATGAAAATTTTTTGATACATTAATAATTACTTTAAAAGTAAATCACATACAAAATATCGTTAATACCTAATGAACGGTTTATTATTTATAAGAACTTAATTTTAGTAGTTCCGTACTCCCTTTGGCATTTTCCATAATACCCCTAATTCACTATACGTACCCAAGTTATTTTAATACACCCAATAAACTGATATACTACTATATCCCTCTATCGTTGTTTTGCTTTTTATTAACATTAGGCATAGAGAAAGAAATCCAAATAACATTCATTAGCATAGATCTTAAAAATACTGCATTACATTTACCAGATACTCAAAAAGAATAGTCATGGATATCAGCTATTAATTGAACAACTTTTATACAATTTATGCTTTTACTCCCTTGCTTACGAGCTACTCCCACTGTATCGTACACTCGTAATCCCCCTTCTACCAATGAATCCCGTACCTTACACTCCACAAAAAAAGACCACCAAAATGGCAGCCCCTCAAAACTCAATCCTATTCCCCACGCCACTCTCCACCGCTTTCTCATACAAATACTTCGCAACGATAATATCTACTACTGCCAAACCAACTGATTTGAAAATAGTAATCTCTTCGTCGTTTTGGCGGCCGGCTTTTTCTCCGCTTATGATTTGACCAAGTTCGGCATGGATGTCGCTAGCTTTGAATAAACCTTCCTGTATCGGAACTTGAAGGTCCCCTGTCTCTTCTAATGCTGCTTCTTTTGATTCGACTACTACTTTGCTTGCGCCCGCGATAGCGTGTGAGGGTAGTTCTTGCATGTTCGGTTTGAATGAGCCGACGGCGTTTACATGGACGCCTTTTTGTAGTTTTTCTGAGAAGACTGGTGTGGATGCGTTCGTAGTTGTGACGATAATGTCTGCTTCGCTTATTGCTTCATTTGCATTTGTGTGAACATAGGTAGGTTTACCAAATCTCTCTTGTATATATTGCGCAAATGCATATGCTTTTTCTTCTGTTCGATTGTATAAAATGACTTTTTCAATATCTCTCACCGCAAATACAGCTTCGGCAATTCCCTTCGCCTGTTCACCTGTCCCAATGATACATAAAGTTTTCGCGTTATGACGAGCTAAATGTTTTGTCGCTACTCCTGATAGGGCGCCTGTTCGAATCATCGTTAAGTAGGATCCTTCTAAAAGTGCAAGCGGTTCTCCCGTTTGAAAGTCTGATAGCATCACAATCCCGTTTATCGTTTTCTTTCCTACCTTTTTGTTCTCGGGGACTACTGTTACTACTTTTAAACCGATTGCCTCAAGTCCGTCCGCTACTGAAGGCATAATTAATGCCGTATTTTTCTCGTTCGCAAATGGTAATGAGCCGCGTATTGGTGTGATCGTTCTTTCTGCGGAAAATTCTTTTAAAGCAAGCGCCGCATATTCAATGACTTCGTTCATATTTACTAAGTTTCTTTGTTCGTTCGCGCTTATGACTAGCATATCTTTCCACCTCCTCCTCTTATCCTAACAAAAATCCCCGATTCAAATCATCTCTCGGGTCTACAACGAACTGATGAAATCCTGTAATAAATGCATTACCTGTTACTTTTGGAACGACAGCTTCATATGTATCTACTGCGGTTACCGACAATACTTCTCCTTCGAATTTCCCGTCAGTAATGCATTCATGGACGAAAATTTCTCCCTTTTGTAAAGCATCTCTTTCAAAAAGAGTTGCAATTCTTGCGGAAGTTCCTGTGCCGCAAGGAGAACGATCTACTTGCCCGTCAGCGAAGATCGTTACATTTCGCAAGCTAGCGTCTTCCCCTTTCGGTTCATCTGAGAAAATAACGCCGTATATTCCTTTTAACCCTTCTTCAAGTGGATGCTTCACTTCCATCTGGCTCTCAATGTAGTGCTTAATTTTACCGCCCCACATTTGAATAGCAGCTAAGTCTTTGAAATCGACTTTCAAACCAAATTCTTTACTACCTACTACCGCATAAAAAGCTCCGCCAAATGCGATATCTACTTGAAATTCATAGTCATCTATTTTAATAGGAACGTCTTTTTTGTATACAAATGAAGGGACATTTTCAAATGATACGGACTCTACTTCGCTCCCGTTATATTTTGCATACGCAATGACTTCTCCAGCAGGGCTATCAATAATGAACTTCTGTTTCTCACCTGTCACTTCAAACATACCTGTTTCAATTCCGACTGTAATAACAGCAATAATGCCGTGACCACACATCGTACTCCAGCCTTCATTGTGCATAAATAATACGCCAAAATCAGCGTGAGCACTTGCAGGCGGAGTAATGATACAACCGTACATACCGTGGTGCCCTCTCGGTTCATACATAAGAACTTCGCGAAGATGATCCAAATGTTCCATACAGTACGCACGTCTTTCTAGCTGCGTTTCCCCTTTTATTTCTGGCACGCCGCCTGTAATAATTCGCAGCGGCTCCCCAGCTACGTGAGCATCAATTGTCGTGTACACTTTACTAACCTTCATTTCTATCTCTCCCCTATAAGTTGATACTATTTTCATTGCAAATATCATGCCAACGCATAGGGTATAAATTTGTATACATTGTGTAAAAAAGCATACACTACTGTCTATTTTTTTATACACTGTCCGGAAACTATTTTATGGAACACCTTGATACAACTAGGCTTATTATTTTCATTGGAAAGTTACTTCCACCCCCAACATATACTGTTCAAAAGCAAAAAGGAAGTGATCCAATGTACTACGGAACAAAAGGCTGGTACGTAGCCGAGCTAAAAAAATTAGGTGTGCGCTATCACGAAGGGAGAAAACTAGAAAGTTACCGCGGACACGTCTTACGCAATTTATTAATCGCACAACAAGAAAAATTAAAAGAACAGTAATATATTAATGTAGCGATATCAACGATTCTTGGAATATATCAACGATTTTTCAAATATATCAGCGATTCAGCACAATATATCGGCGATTTTTTAAATATATCGACGATTCGACATGAGATATCGACTTACCCACAAATTCCGCCAAATCACTCCTCCATTCCACCAACCAATCACACATCAATACAAACCAAAAAAGGTCACCCAAACGGGTGACCTTCTTTTCTTATTCACAAACGAGAATTTGTCTAGTAAATGATCCTTTTCTTGTAACACAGCGATCTGTAATTTCGAATCCTGCTTCATGAATCATGTCGTCCATTGTTTCCATCGTGACAACGACTACCTTTTTAGCGATGCGGCGTGCACTTGAAAGAATGGAGAGTTGGTCTTCTGGTGTTGCGTGCGTAAATAAGTCGTACGGCATATCGATAATGGCAACGTCGTAGTTCTCAGTAATTTCCTCGATTGGACCTTTTGTTACTGTTCCTTCAAATCCGAAATGTGCAATATTTTTTCTCGTGCCAAGAACTACAAGTGGATTTATATCTCTACCAACGATGTTAATTCCCATAGAGAGTGCTTCTACTACTACTGTTCCAATACCACAGCACGGGTCAATTGCTCGTACTCCATCGGGATTTGGTACAGCGATATTTGCAACTGATCTCGCAACACGTGTACTAAGAGATGTCGAATAACTATGCGGTTTTTTTATGTGATGATACCAAACTGGCTCGCTTTCTACATAATGCCCGAAGTACCAACGTCCTCCAAGAGGAACAATCCCGAATACACGCTCTGGATTACGAACATCCGCTTCTCCTTCAATATGCATACCGAGGTCGCGTTCAATGAGACGTCTTTCCCCATATTCAATTTTATTTTCTTTCCCAAGGTCATTGATTTTAACGAAGATAACTTTAAATGACGCCCCCGCCAAATCAATTTGTTCTACTTGTTTTAAAATACTTTCTAAGTCGTCTCCTTCATACATAACCTCAACGCGCTCTTTCATAAACGCACTTCTACTCGGGTCAATTTTGACATCACTTTTCAAAATATTAACGTGAGACTCCGTCCCAAAGAACGAGCGCATTTCCAAATAACATAAAGCACGCTCCTCCTCGCGAAATGCGTACGTATATATACATGCAGGTGTTTTACTATGATTATTCAATCTATGATCATCCTCTATCGTTTAAAATTGTTCTGATTACAATTATTCAAATATCTTTTTTACGTAAAATTAAATGATATCACATGCCTGAAATAAAGAGAAACGTTAATAAATAAAAGAGACTGCCATTGGCAATCTCTTTTTATTTATTAACGGAAAGAAGATACGTTATTACCCTTCGCTTCGTAATAATCTAAAATACCTTGATAAATCGCTTCTGCTGCACGTTGTCTTTGTGCTGGTGTAGCAATTTTATCTGCATCACTTTTATTATCTACAAATGCTAATTCTGTTAATACAGCTGGCATTGTATTTTCTCTAGTTACGTATAAGTCCTGATGTCTTATACCACGATCTTTTGTTCCAAGTGCTGCTACAAGACGGTCTTGAATTTTTTGTGCTAATAACTTACTGTCTTCTACATGCGGATTCGTTACTTTTGCTCTTGCTGACTGATAATATAACGTTTCTGTACCTTGTCCATTTTTCTTTTCAGAACCATTAGCATGGATACTTACAAAAATATCTCCATTATTTTTTTGAGCAAACTCTACTCGTTTTTTCAATGAATCTGTTGAGTCTACTCCTGGACGTGTATTATCTGTACGAGTGAACATAACAGTAAATGGTGCCTTTTGCTCAAATATTTTCTTTAATCGTAATGATACGTCTAATACAGTTTCACTTTCTTTCTCATAATAACCAGGATTACCCGAGTCAATTCCACCGTGACCTGGATCAATAATAATTGCTTTACCTTCTAAGAAGTTACCTTGCTTCACTGGGTTTAATTGATTTTTATCAACCCACTGGAATCCAGCGCCCACACGGATACGAATCCAGCTGCCACTCTCTTCCATGATCGTTACTGTTTGTGCATTATATGTACCTAGCACTTTAGAACTATGTGAAGCTGTTTCATACGCAGTAAAGCCTTCATTAATCGTTTCTGTTTTTTCTTGTATAGGTGTCCACTTCTCACCTTTACTCGTTACAATTTTTAACCAGCCGTCTGCTCTTTGTTCTTTCACTACAACCATTTGTGGCTTATGCTGAACATCAGTAATACCAGATGATAATGATGGTTGATGATATGTAATAAAGTTTCTGTTCATATACATTCTTTTTGATGTATCTGTTTTATCTTTATCAGCCATCGCAATGAACTGAGCTGCTTCTGCACGAGTTACAGTTCCTTCAGGATTCCAGCCATTTCCCGTACCCTTAGAAATCTCTAAAGCTACTAAAATATTAGCTTGTTTCTTACCCCAATGAGGTCCCAAATCTTCAAACTGTGTTGGAAGTTCTCCAATAATTTTCTTATCTAATGAGTATGCTTGTACTAACATAGATGCCATAGATGCACGGTTAATTTTGCTGAATGGACTGAAATTACCAGTACCATCTCCACTAATTACACCTGCTTTTTCCACTGCAGCAATGTACGGAGCTGCCCAATGGCTTTGTGCATCTTTAAAAGATGGCTTTGCTTTTGGATCAATTGGTAAACCAAGAACGATCGCTAAGATTTTTGCAGCTGATCCTCTATCTACTGCTTCAGATGGAGAAAACGTTCCATCTGGCTTTCCATCAAGCGCTTTTTTACCTACTAAATAATCAACTGATTCTTGCGCCCATGTAGGAACATCCGAAAACTTCTTCGCTGCTGCGAAACTACTTACTGGAGACGATAATAAACTTGCGGCTAAAATACCTGCCGCGACTGCACGATACTTCATAAAAAATAATACTCCTCTCAACAATCACCTTTTAATAACGCGTAATCTTAATATATAAATTAGAATAAACTCAGACAAAAAAAATTAGTGCGCCTCTATCATTCTATAATACTCGAATTATGTAGTAAACCTACTTTCTTAATATTGTAAAATAAATTACAATTAATTCACTTTTTGTTACATACAGTCGATTTCTCTGCAAACAAAAAATAGGCTACTCCTAGCAGCCTATTTCTTTTCTTATTCCGCAATCATCTCTGATAATACATATGAATAAACAAGTGCTTCTGTATGTGAAATCGAACTTTCATGTGTGCGCTCAAATGCATGAGAAGAATCAATACCCGCTCCAATTAATGCATGTTTCACATCAAATCCAGCGTGAATCGCAGCTGACGCATCCGATCCATAGTACGGATAAATATCTACTTTATATTCAATATTGTTCGTCTTCGCAAGCTCTACTAAATGTTTACGCAGCGCATAATGATACGGACCGCTAGAGTCTTTTGCACAAATAGATACTGTATATTCGTCAGATGCTTGTCCATCACCTAACGCCCCCATATCAACCGCTAAATATTCAACCGTTTCTTCTGGAATGTTAGAATTACCACCGTATCCAATCTCTTCATTATTCGAAATTAAGAAATGCGTTGTATATGGTAATGTTACGTTTTCGTCTTGTAATCTCTTAATTAATTTCAATAGAATCGCAACACTTACTTTGTCATCTAAATGACGTGATTTTATGTATCCACTCTCTGTAATTTGAACGCGTGGGTCAAATGAAACGAAGTCTCCTACTTCAATTCCTAACTCGCGTACTTCATCAGCTGAAAATACACGCTCATCAATACGAACTTCAATATTTTTCTCATCACGTTTCGCTTCACCTGCATCTTTATATACATGGACAGATGTTTGATGCATTAAAATCGTTCCTGTATACGTCTTGCCACTTGACGTTTCAATTTCGCAATATTCCCCTTCTACAGAGTTCCAACGAAATCCACCAATCATAGAAAGACTTAGACGACCGTCAGGCTTAATTTCTTTCACCATCGCACCTAACGTGTCAACGTGTGCCGTTAATAAACGGTGCTGTGCATCATCTTTCCCTTTTACCGTTAAAATGAGCGCACCTTTATTGTTACGCTTCGTTTCTACGTTCCACTCACTTACATAGTTTTCAATAAAACGGATGATTTTCTCTGTATTCCCAGACGGACTTGGAATAGAGACAAGCTCCTTAATCAGTTCCATCGTTTCTTTCGCATGATGTGCCATTGTCGTTTCCTCCTCATTTTCTCTACTATTCAGTATACCGAATTTACTATAAATCCTCTACTCATATAGCTTAATTTTCTAAATTGTAGTAAAATTCTTTTTAGTATACAAAAGGAGTTATAAAATATGAATATATCAAAAAAATATATACACATTACACTCATTTGGTTTTTAGCATCATTATTTTGTTTACAAGTTTCTTATGCAGTCCACACTACTACTTCTATTACAATTGGCTGGGTAGTAACAGCTGTCTTCTTCATTATTAGTTTAATTGCAACAAAAAAGCATAGCGTTACTCACTAACGCTATGCTTCCTTTACAAAACTATTCTTCTGAAACATCTAATAAATAAATGCCTCTTTCAAACCCACCGCGCTCTATTTCTTTTTGCTTACGAAGACGTTCTACATCTTCAATGGTTGCACCTTCTGCACGCGCTAATGAGATGATTACTTCCAGTGCATCCGCAAGAGAATCAAGCGCATGTTCACGCTCTTTCATAGAAGCAAATTCACGAATTTCTTCTGTTCCGATTTTCGCTAAAGCTTGTATGTATGCTTGTCCTGTTAACTTTTGTGCTGTATATGTTTTTCCAGACATTAAAATCTTCTCTGGAACACGATCTCTTACTAACTTGTTATATGCTGACATCATTTATCCTCCTATGTTTAATAACATCCGAGCTCTGCTGTATAGAAAAACCATTTCTTCGTCACACATGCACTAATCATATCAATTCCTGATCCTTTTGCTCTTACGTGCGGAAAGAAATAGTGCTCTGACCCTTCTTCTTCCTTGCCATATAAAGTTTGGTACTCAGTTGGAATTGCTTCTTTTTTCACATCTGTTTCTTTCGTCACCCCGCCAGAAAACGCAACGCTTGGATGTCCTTCAAAAAACAAAGCAGTTCGCACCGCCATAGATGGTGTACTATGCAAAGCATAATATGCTATGACAATCATGCCGATAACACCGATAATTTTCTTCATATATTACTCCTTAAAAAAAGTGCTAACACAATTATACTAAAATGTGTTAGCACTTTCTCCCCTTTACCTTAAATTAACCGGCAGTAAAACGACCATTCATTAAAATTTCACTTTATTCCCCTTTAAATGCTGGTAAACGTTTTTCTAAAAATGCAGCGATGCCTTCTTTATGATCCGCTGTTTGTCTCATCGCATATTGGCCACGCTTTTCAAGTTGAAGCGTTTGTTCTAAATTAGAACGATTTACTTCACATAAAATTTGCTTCGTTTGAACCATTGCTTTGATCGGTTTTCGTGACCATTCACTAATTTTTTGCTTCACAGCCGTTTGGAAATCCTCACCGATTACTTCATCAATTAAACCGATATCAAGTGCTTCTGTCGCTGATAATTTCTTTCCTTCCCAAATAATTTGCTTCGTCATATTTTCACCGACGCGCTTTTGCAGGAAGAAATGGCCGCCACCATCTGGAATTAAAGCGATTCCAATAAAGTTCATCGCAATAATGGATGAAATATCCGCCATCACATAGTCAGCTGTTAATGCAATACTTAATCCAAGACCAGCAGTTGGTCCATGAATCGCACTAATCACAAGCTTTGGCATCGTATATAAAGTCACAACGACTTCAGAAATAGTATTCATAATACCATCAAACTTACTTTCATCATTACTTGAGAGCATCGATTTAATATCTCCGCCCGCAGAAAAACCACGGCCGTTCCCGCATAACACAACAATATGCGCAGAACTCTCCGCTACTTCTTTCAGTTTTTGTAATAACTCTTTTAACGTTGGCTCATCTAATGCATTTAACACCTCTGGGCGATTGACCATTACCGTTGCAACGTGCCCTTCATATTTCACAATGACAGATTCTGTTTTACTTGTTACTTCCATTATATATACCCCTCTTTTCTACATAAAGATTATACTTATATAATTATAGAAAGAAGGTAAAAAACCCTTCTTTTTTCTCAATTTTCTGTCTAATAATCTCATATTGTGTATATAGCCTTGTATAAAACATACAATTCCGTTAAAAAATATAGCAATTAAAGTCGGTTTATCGCCTCTTCTCATCTATTTACCATTACAATGAAATGGTGTATTCTTAAGTCTGATATAAAAAGAAATTCATTCCCCTTCCTATTAATAGAGGGGTGCTGAAATAAAGGAATGAAGAAATGGAGGAACATATGGTTACTAAGTTAAAACAGACGGCTAATTCCTTCCCGCATTTCCTACTGCTATTCATCGTGTTTCAACCAATCTTAGATTTATTAACGTCTTTTTCAATCTATGTATTACACATGAGCGCAACAGTCGGAATCGTAGTCCGTTTCGCCTTTATGCTTCTTGCATTAGGTTATCTACTTCTTCACCATAAACAACAAGGCGCGAAAAAGTATATTCTTTATTTATGTCTCTTTGGCATCGTACTCGCAATCGGCCTTGTGAATAATTTAATGGTTAAATCTCCAGTTTCATTTGGAGAAGAAGTGAAATTTATTTTGAAAAGTGTATATCCAATTGTACTACTGTTTGGATATATTATCGCACTAAAGGAATTAAAAAATAACGAATATGTATTTCATAAAATGATTACCTATTTCTTATATGCAACATTAATTTTGAGTATTTCACTCATTGCAGCGATGGTAACAGGTACAGACTTCCAAAGCTACCCGCACTCAAAGATCGGTTCAAGAGGCTGGTTCTTTGCGGGGAATGATTTAAGTGCTATTTTTGCAATTATGTTCCCAATCGTCGTCTTATACTCAATTCATAAAACAACGTCTTTCTCAAAATTCTATTACTGGATTCCAACTGTACTCGCGATGTATGCAAGCCTTATGGTCGGAACGAAAGTAGGATATGGTGCAATTATTGTTACGCTCGGCGTTGCACTACTATTCTCATTCATTCAATATATGATGCATCGTAAAAAAGAAGGAAAAGGATTCACATATCTTGTAAACACAGTTGTTGCTGCTGTCGTATTAGGTGGTTTACTCGTTCTTACACCGCAAACTCCTATCGCAAAAAACATGAGCATCCACTTACAAATATATGAATACAAAAAATCATTACAAGAAGAAAAAGACCGAAAAGAAGGTAAAGAAGTTCAAGAAGAAGAACATAAGCAAGGCGAACTAACAGACTCTGAAATGAAGAGTTTAATTTATAGTGATCGTGACAAGTTTTTAAAAGTATACAAACAATACTATAAAGAAGCACCACTATCTCAAAAACTATTTGGAATGGGCTACGCTGGTAACTATACAACGAAAATGAAGTTAGTTGAAATGGATTTCTACGACCTATTCTTTGCATTCGGAATTGTCGGTTTCCTTATGTACTTACTACCGCTTCTTTATTTCGGTATAAAAATATTCATTCGCTTGATCACAAACTTCCAGAAACTATTTAGCGTAAAACATATGCTACTAGCTAGTACACTCGTCTTATCGCTCGGTATCGCTTTTATGTCTGGACACGTGTTAACAGCACCAGCCGTTAGTATTTTCTTCGTTGTAATACTTGCTTACTTAATTGTTGATTTAGAAATAGAATAGAAAAAAAGCAGCATCTATTTGGAT
Source organism: Bacillus sp. CH140a_4T (assembly GCF_008923725.1). GTDB lineage: Bacteria > Bacillota > Bacilli > Bacillales > Bacillaceae_G > Bacillus_A. Next base: position 147,478 of record NZ_WBPF01000016.1, on the reverse strand, counting down.
GCTGCTTCTTTTTTTCTACTGAAAAGACGCGCGAATTTCCTCCAGCACCTCATCGATATTATCCTTCGTAATAACAATACCGAAATCTGTCGGCACATTACTATCTTCTTCTTTTACAACTTTATGTGCAATCATCTTCCCGACTTCTGGTCTGAAATGATGTCCATCCATATAATTATCTAAGTTCTTTGTTACTGAATTTAAATACATGAAATGATGTACTTCTCCAAATACATCGACAGCATCATGGAGCCATCTTTTATACTCTTCCCATCGTCCTGATTGAATCATCGTACGGAACAATGGCTCTGAAACAGGCGTTGTGAAAATATAAAACTTTGCATTCGGATTATGAGATTTTACAGTACCCAATATTTCCTTCATATTTTGATACTCATAATTCCCGCCATAAATCTCTCTACTAAATTTCTCTACTTGCGCGGCAATTTGTGCATCGCGCTCTTCTTTCGTATACTCACGCATCGATTTTACATTATCACGATTATATACATCGATAGTTTTATTGTGATGAATGGAGTTTTGAATTGTATTTCGGGAATGTGTAATCCCATCCATACTCACATACGATTTAATTGGATATAGTAAGCTTTGCGCCTCATTAATATACACTTCTGGTTTATCAAAACCGATTTCTCTATTTTTGTTCGTTCCAAGGAAATCTAAACCAATCACAATAGAAGATAGTTCACTACCTTTTCGCTCTTTTGCATATTCAATGTACGCATCATATTCGCGCGGATCTGTACTGCTTACCGCATAATTAAATGCGTTTAATCCGGTAAAATCATTTTCATTAATAAACGTCGTTCTACTACTTCCAAGTATAACGCCATCATAAGTAAACGGACGATATGTTATATAATTCGTTTTTTGTTGTCTCTCATTAAACCCAAACTGAACATCATTCCACTTATTTTTATGCGAGAATAACCAAAGTGAATCTGTATAACCATTAAATATTCCAACACCAGCAAGTGGAACAAAAACACATACAAAAACGAAAATAAGCCACTGTTTGTTTTTCATATTCTCCACCTAGAAATTAAAGTATAAAAACTCACTAATACTCGTTAAATGCAACACACTATACACAAGTAATATTGCAGTAAATAACGCCGTCCACACTGTCGGACGGAATGAGTCTTTTAACTGAATTGAATTTTTTAAGAAGAAACTAATACATAATGCCCCGAAAATGTACGCTACTATTTCCGTATTTAATAATGAGACATGGTATGCCTCAGTAAATGAAACACCGTACTCTTTTAAAAATTGTAGTTTCTCAATAATAAATACCGGGAACACGCTATTTGCTAGTTCGAATCCATTAAATCCAAACATTCCTTTTAGCACTTTCACCGCATCATGCATCGATGTTGCTCTAAAGAATACCCACGTTATATTAATGAAGAAAAACGTCACGAGCCATCCTGCCCAGGCCGGCATGCGACCTCCTGCTTTATTCCACAAACGATGAACGACAGAAGCTAATCCGTGCAGAAATCCCCAAAAAATAAATGTCCAACCAGCACCATGCCAAAGCCCACTTATTAAGAAGACAATCATAATATTGACGTATGTACGCGTAATTCCTTTTCGATTTCCTCCAAGAGAAATATACACATATTTCGTTAAAAACTGGCTTAATGTCATATGCCAACGATGCCAAAAATCTTGTATACTCACTGCTTTATAAGGAGAATTAAAGTTTTGAGGCAATTTAATATTAAACATTAACGCAATCCCAATTGCCATATCACTATATCCACTGAAATCAAAGTATAGCTGGAATGTAAACGCTAATGATGAAAGCCATGCTTCAACAAATGTTAGCGACTGCTGTACATCAAACCCTTCCCGTACAACGGGAGATAAAACATCTGCAATCCCTACTTTTTTGAAAATACCGATGGCAAATACAAAAATACCGAGAACGATATAATTTGATTGCCAACGCTTTTTACTACGATCAGCAAACTGCGGCATAATTTGCGCATGGTGCACAATCGGACCTGCAATAAGTTGCGGGAAAAATGTTACAAACAGAGCGTAATCAAGAAAATGACATGCCTCCGTCTCCCCGCGATATGTATCTACTAAAAACGCAATCTTTTGGAATGTATAGAAACTAATCGCAAGCGGTAACGTTAATGATAATAATGTAAAATGAGTTCCAAATAACGAATTCACATTTTGCAAAAAGAAATCATAATACTTGAAATAACTAAGCATTCCTATATTAAATATTAAACCTACTGTTAAAAGGAATTTACTCTTATGCTTCACGAGCCTCATTCCAATAAAGTAGTTCACAATGAGCGATATTAACATAAGCGGCAAATATTTTATATTCCAATAACTATAGAAAAATAAAGATGCTGCCACAAGCCAAGCTTTCGCTAAAGTAGTTTGTCCCAATTTATTTAATAGAAAATATAAAAGAAATGCTATCGGTAAAAATAAAAAAATAAACTCAAACGAGTTAAATAACACACCATCTCTTCCCTTCTAAACAAATCACACCTTATTCATCTTATCTTATCCAGATAGCGAGTGTCAAAAGGATTCCATACCGCTTTTCTTCTATTATATAGAATAATTATTTTAATCGAATTATTAACATGATAAAATATTAAAGGCATCATTATATAAAAGAATATATAATAGATATGTCGGTTTTTTTTGCACGAAATGTATCTCAAAAAAGTGAGGAGAGTCCTTTGGTATTTAGTAGTTCGATTTTCTTATTTATCTTTTTACCTCTCGTATTATTTTTCTATTTTATAGTGCGTGCCGAGCTACGTAATTTCGTATTACTTGCATTTAGTTTAATTTTCTATGCATGGGGCGAACCACGTTTCGTTCTTTTAATGCTCTTTTCCATCGTATTAAACTACTGCTTTGGCCTACTCGTGCATCATTATGATAAACGAAAAAATATGAAAGTCACATTTTTAATTATGGCTGTGGTCGGAAATATTTTATTACTTTCTTATTTTAAATATATTTCATTTTTCACAGACATTTTAAACAACGTCTTGCACTTATCTATTCATGTGGAACCTATTCCACTACCAATTGGAATTTCATTTTATACATTCCAAGCGATGTCCTATGTCATCGATATATACCGTAAAGATGGGGATGTTCAAAAAAATCCACTTAACTTAGCGCTATATATATCTATTTTCCCTCAGCTTATTGCCGGACCAATTGTTCGTTACAATATCGTCGCTGAGCAAATTAAAACGCGCATCCATTCTTTTGAACGATTCACAGAAGGTATTCAAATTTTCGTTCTTGGACTAGCAAAAAAGATATTAATCGCCAACCAAGTCGGATTTGTCGCAGATAAAATATTTGCCTTACCACCATCTGAAATAAGTGTTGGAACGGCATGGATCGGTATTATCGCCTATACCCTGCAAATTTATTTCGATTTCTCAGGATACTCTGATATGGCAATCGGACTTGGAAAAATGTTCGGATTTGATTTCCCGAAAAACTTCAACTACCCATACATCTCTAAATCTATTTCAGAGTTTTGGAGAAGATGGCATATTACACTTGGCTCTTGGTTCCGCGATTACATATATATCCCGCTCGGCGGAAACCGCGTTTCAAAACTAGCGAATTATCGTAACCTCTTCATCGTATGGGGATTAACTGGTTTATGGCACGGGGCGAGCTGGACCTTTATCGCCTGGGGCTTATATTACGGCTTTATTATTTCAATTGAAAAAGCTGGATTTGAAAAAATATTAAACAAACTATGGAAACCGCTGCAACATGCATACGTATTACTAATCGTTATGATTGGCTGGGTGTTCTTCCGAGCTGACAACTTCGCTTACTCGTTCCAATATTTAAAAGCGATGTTCGGCATAGATGGGCAATCTCTCATTGATGACAATACAATGTTATACGTACATGAATACATTATCGTATTTCTCATTGCCTTTATCGCAGCGACACCAATTTTAAAACGAGTGAAAAACATACTAGAACTTGCACCAAAAACGTACATGTTCACGATGCAATTTGTACGTCCTATACTATTACTAACATTATTTATGATTTCGGTTATGTACTTGATTAACTCAACATATAATCCATTTATTTATTTCAGGTTTTAACTTATCCAGCTATTTGCCGGGCAGCCCTTAAAAGCCCAATTAGTTAAGGCTGATAATTAGCAGGGGGATGAATACCCTCCACTAATTAAAGTTTCACTTTATGTAGGAAGGAAAAGTTATTATGAAAAAATTGGGAAACCTCATCCTGTTTATCGGTTTTCTCACCATTATCTTTTCATTTGGCATATTATCGTTACTCAAAACAGACCGAGACATTTCACCAGTTGAAAATCGGCCGCTCGCTCAAAAACCAGCACTTACGAAAGAAGCTCTCCTAACTGGTAGCTTCTTTAAAGATTTTGAAACATACACAAATGATCAACTAATCGGACGAGATGAGCTAATTAAAAACTATACGATTGCTCAAATTAATATTGGGAAATCTCTCATTAACGACATTATTTTGACTGATGATAAATGGCTCCTTAAAAACCCAGCGTGGACGAAAAAATATAATGAAATTGACCAATCCATGCCCGCTATAAACGATTTATCTCAGTTTTTAAAAGAACAAAACGTTGAGTTTTACTTTGCTTTACCACCGTCAAAAACGAATGCATTATCATTTAAATTACCTTCTCATATTCACACATATGCACAGGAAAATTTAAATTACTTTCTAAAAAAACTTCCAGCTGACGTAAAGCCAATAAAACTGATGGAGCAATTCAAACAAAACTATACGAACGAAAAAATACAGGACATGTATTTCAAAACGGATCATCATTGGAATATGGACGGTGCCTTCGTAGGCTACCAATATATAATGAACACAATCGGGCAACAATCTTCTATATATAAAGGAAAAGAAATAAAAAAAGAAGACTACACTCGTACATGTGCGCAAAATAAGCATTTAGTCGGAAGCTTCAACAACCAACTATACCAACTCATCGATGCAACAGGTGAAAAATTGTGCTACTACACACCGAATGACGGTTTCAACTTCACAAGCGTAACCGCAAAAGATGTGAAAGGTACTGTTCATCAAAACTTAGATGACATATACGGCGTAGAAAAACAAAAAGATATAACTTCCTACGCAGGTTATTACACAGACGACTATCCAGAAATCGTCTTTGAAAATAACAATGCACAAAATGAAGTACGCGCCTTAGTCCTAAAAGACTCATTCGCAAACGCAATCGTGCCACACTTAGCACAAAGCTTTAAACATACATCCATACTCGACCTGCGTCACTATCACGAAAAAGATGTATATCAATACATTACAGAGAACAACATTAACATTGTATTGTTCGTGTATAGTGATTCGAATTTGAGCGGGGATATGTTTAAGTTTAAGAAATAGAAAGAAGCCTCTTGTAAATGTACAAGAGGCTTCTTTCTATAAAAAAATCAGTGGGGATTCAATCCTCACTGATTTTTTCACTTTATCTATAATCGACTTATAGATTTGGGTTGTTAAGAACGTTCACGTGTACAGCTTGTGAACCGATTTCGCTTGTTACAACGTTTTTATCTTTTAATACTTTGAATACTAATGTACCTTTGTCAGTGTACTTAGTAGTTAAAGTATTGTAAATGTCTGGATTGAAGTTTGGAAGTGCAGAATCACTTGTTTGAGATACTGTTACATCGCCAAGTGTTACATCACCAGCGTTTAATACAGCATCGCCATTTCTATCTAGGTAAAGTTTACCTTGATTGTCACCTGATTTTACAACACGTACTTTATGTTGTGTTTCTTTCGTTAAGTTAATACCTTTTACGATATCATCAAGGTTACTCTTCTCAAGCTCTAACACAGTACCGATGTTGATTTTCTTCTCAACAAAGTTTTCTGTTTGAACTGGCTTGAAGTTCACAGACTTAATTTCGATTTTCTCTTGAACGATTTCAAGTGTTGCTTTACCAGCAGTTGCACCATTTTTCGTTAAGTGGATATCAACTTTACCTGGATTTTTACCTGTAACGACAACTTTATTTCCAACAATTTTAGCATCAGCTATATCTGTGTTTTTAGACTCAACTACATAACCTTCTAAGTTTTCAGGATCAGAGTATACGCGATCTGAAGTGTACTTAGATAATTGATATTCAACTTTGTTAGAAACATTTAGATCAAGTTTTGTATCAGGTGATTGGCCATATTGACCTACTTTAGATACAAGTTCAAAGTTTTTAAATGCAACGTTACCCTCTGTTACATTCACATATAATGAGCCTAAAGTAGCGCCATTAGCATTTTGGAAGTGAACTGTACCTTCGCCTACTTCGTTACCTGTAACCGATACAGCTTTTGTACCGATTGAGCCAGCATCCGTTGTTACTACATCTAATCCACCTTCTGCAACTACACCTGTTTTTGGAAGAACTTCTTTAATCGCAGCTGAGTTTGCACCAAATGGATCGCCATATTGGTCAGTTGTTACGAATGTAACAGGTAATGTTTTATTTTGGACAACTTGTAATTTGTCTGGGTTAGCTTTTACTGATACTAATTTACGAGAATCAGTCGTTACTTTAAATTTAACATCTTTCGTTACGTCACCTACTTTAATAGTAAGTGTCGCTTCACCAGCAGCTTCAGCTGTAATGTAGTTATTTACTACAGAGATAATACCGTGGTTTGAAGATTTGATGCTAATTGATCCTGGATCAACTACTTTATCTTCTCCAGCAATTGTAGCAACTAATTTATTAAGAGATGCTTTTTCACCAACAACTAAGTTTTGGCTATTTAAAGCAAAGTCTTTACCAGCAAGCTTGCTACCATAGTTTACAGCACCATCATTATCAGCATCTACCGCAAATACAACATTTTTAATTGCAGAAGCTGGTGTATCAAGGTTTTTCACTGTGATAATACCAGTGTTAGAAACTGTTAAACCACCGCGTTTTGTAACTTGTACTTCTACTTTGTAGTCACCTGGCTTAATGCCAACAGCTAGTTTACCTGTAGTAGAAGTAGCTTCTCCACCTTCAAAGATGTTTGCTGATGTACCGTCTAAGTTATTTGCTACAAATTTGACGTCATGATCTGCTAAGTTTAAGTACTCAACATCAGCGTTACCTTTTTCATCGTTTAATTTGAAAGCAACTGTTTGACCAGCACGATCATCATCAAATGTAAGTTTTTCTACTGCTAATTTTTTAACTTCGTATACGAATTTCGTTACGAATGATTGATTTTTCACTTTTACAGTAAGATTTTTATTTGGAGCTACTTTACCACCAAGTGTTACAACTGCCGAATTACCATCAGCACTTGCTTCAATCGCAACAGCTTTGTCTCCTTCAAGAGTTACATCTTCAGCAGCAAGCTTATCTAAGCCAGTTCCTGTTAATGTTAATTTCGTTGGTTCAGAAACTTTAACATCAGTTACATATGCTTGTGCATTATCTTTTTTGCCATATTTTTTATCTGTTAATGCGATAAATTGAGCTGCTTCTGCACGAGATACAGATTTATTCGGCTCCCATTTACCACCAGTACCTACAGAAATTCCAAGGTTAATTAGGATGTTTGCTTTTTCTTCACCCCAATGATCTAATAAATCTTCAAATGTCGTAACTAACTCGCCGTTAACTTTATCTTTTAAGTTATAAGCACTTACTAACATAGAAGCAAATGAAGCACGGTCAATCTTTCCATCTGGATAGAAGTTTTCTTTTCCATCACCTTTAACGACACCAGCTTTTTCAACTGCTGCAATATATTTTGAAGACCAAAGATTTTTAGCATCTTTGAAAGAAGGTTGAGCATTTTCATCAACTGGTAAATTTAAAATTTTAGTGAAAATAACAGCTGCAGAAGCACGATCGATTGACTCGGTTGGACCATATGTACCGTCTGGCTTACCTGTAATTGCACCTTTTTCTACTAAGTAGTTAATAGAACCTTCTGCCCAATGACCAGCTGGAACGTCTGGGAATGATTTACCTGCTGCTGCTACTGGAGATACAATTCCTGCTACCATTGCCGCTGTCATCGTACCTGCGATTACTTTTTTGTAAGAGTTAGTCTTTGCCATTTTATAAATTTCCTCCTTCAGGAATATGCTACTAGTTTCATATCATATTAAATTTGAAAACTAGCTAGTTAGAAAAGCCATAAAACAATAAAAACACAAACAAAAATACTATAATGAAAAGTAGTTCACATAAAAAATGATATAAACCGCTAGATGTAAATATAAGGGTTAAATACCATTTTCTGAAACAAGTTCATCATACTATACAAAACTATTCGTTATCAAGAACTTTATCAAAAGAAAATTCGACACATTCTGATAATTCAGTCTCTTAATCGTATCATTATGATATTAATAATACTCAAATATAGAAATGAACAAGCTGTTTTTCCTACAAACCACTCTCACTGCGCTTCGTATATTTTTCATATCGAATACACAATTGGAATTATAGCACATATTTCCACTTCATCACTTAAATATTTTTTACAATAAATACAATTTTCAGACTATATTCGACTGAAATTATCGTATTTCGACATTTTATTCTTATTTTCGAATGATTTTTTAACAGAAAAAGGTGTTAATTTACAAATAATTTACATATCAATGAGGTATTCTTCTATTTTTGAAAACGTTTTCGATTTGTTTCTCAATAAAACTACTCCTTTCAACCGCAAATGTATATGAAATAAAGTCAAAATAAAAAGCCTATGATACTCATAGACTTTTATCTATTTTCTCATAGGCTTTTATTAATCATTTCATGTATCAAATGATTTTAAATTATTTTGTTGCAGGTTTTGCTTCTTTAATAGAAACTGCAACTTGTACAGCTTTATCAAATTCTACTTTTTGCTCTTTTCCATCTTTTACAACTGTCATGTTTTTCACATAGATAGATGTTGCACCTTTTGCACCAACTGTACCATTTTCAGCTACAACATTTGTATCAGCAGAAACGAATTCTACATTAGAAACTGTTGCTTTTGCTGTAGTTGCAGGTACACCATCAACAGATAAGATATTTAAAAGTGCAGCTTTTATATCAGCATTTGGAGCTACTTCTTTAAGAGATGTGCTTGTAAATTCTACTGCTAATCCTTTAGCAGTTGGTGCTGTATCAACAACTTTGAATGAATGAGTTGTGATTAATTTACCATCTAGTACAACTGTTACTTTATAAGTTTCACCAGCTTTTGCACCTTGACCAACAGTAATTACACTGTTATTTTGTACAGTAACTTGTGCATCAGTTGCGGCTACTTCTTTACCTTCTTTGTTTGTTGTTGTTACTTTTAGTTCAGCTGCTTCTGCACCTTTTAATACTAATCCATTTGCATCTACAGGAAGAACTGAAACAGTCATTGCATTCTTTTGATTTTCCTCAGTAACATATTTATCTAATTCTTTTTCTAAACCACGAACTTCAAATTTAGAGAATACACCTGGAGCTTTTAATTCTAGAGCTAATGTAGCTTTTGCTTCTTTTTCACCAGATTTTGCAGTTAATACAACTGTATAATTACCAGCTTCTTGACCCGCTGCATTCAGAACTAATTCTTTGTTCACATATTTAGCTTCTAATTTTTGATCTTTTAATTCTTTACCATCTTTATCAAGTACTTTCACTGTTACAGGAGCTGTAAACTCTTTACCGTATTGATCTAGTACTGGAGCTTTTACTTTTAAATCTGTTACATCTTTTGTAGAAAGCGCTACGTTAGTTTTTTCTAATTTAATTTCTTTCATTGCTTTTTGAGCAAAAGCTTCAATTTCAACTGTTTTTGAAACAAGTTCTTTACCTTTTGAATCTTTTACAGTTACTTTTACTGGTGCTTTTCCTGCAGATAATACAGTTACTTTACCAGTAGCTTTATCTACTACAGCAACTTCTGTGTTTAATGACTCATATTCAACTTTTCCAGTTGTTACTACATTAAATTGATCTTTCAATTCTACTTGAACGTAAGCATTGTCGCCTTCGTAAACTTTATTGTTTTGTTTGAAATCTTTAGAAGTAAAGTCAGCTTTATTTTGTTCTGCAACTGTCCAGTTAGAGATTGAAGCTACTGCAGCACCTTCAGCAGAAACTTTTACTTCTTTACTTTCAGCTACTACTTTACCGTCTTTTTTGTAAACAGCTTTTACAGTAGTTGAAGTACCTTTTGCTAAAGTGATTTCACCTTTTGCATTAATTTTTTCTGCAGCTGGAGTTACAAACTCAATACCCTCTGGTGAAACAACTTCAGTACCGTTTTCATCTTTAACTGTGAATTGTAATGCAGTTGGCTCATCAGCTACAACTGTTTGGTCAGCCATTTCAATTGTTTTTGCTTCTAAAGAACCTACAGTTACTTCTGCTTTACCAACTTTGTTTACATCTACAGTGTAAGTTTGTTTAGCTGCTAAGTTACTATATAATTCAACTGTAGCAGATTTTTTATCTTCTGATAAAGTTACTTCTTTAACTAGTACTTTATCGTTGTTAGCTTTGTTAGTTACTTTGATATCTTCTTTAGTTAATTTTTCAACAGCTTTGCTGAATTTAACTTCTACTTTTTGAGTTGTAACTGCTTTAGCAGATTCAACTTTTACTGCTTCTGTACCGAACTGCTTGTCAGTCTTAGCAATAAATTGAGCAGCTTCTGCTTTAGTTACAGTTTTCTTAGGCTCCCACTTGTCGCCAGTACCAACAGAGATTCCTAATTCAACTAGGATGTTAGCTTTTTCTTTACCCCAGTTTAATGTTTCTAAATCTTTGAATTTAGTTGCTGGAGTACCGTTTACTTTAGTATCTAATTTGTAAGCTTCTACAAGAAGAGATGCCATAGAAACGCGGTCGATTTTTCCGTTTGGCTCAAAGCCGTTGCCTGTACCTTTAATAACACCAGCTTTTTCTACAGCTGCGATGAATGGAGTATACCATTGGCCTTGAGAATCACCGAATGATGGTTTAGCATCTTTATCGATTGGTAAGTTTAAGATTTGAGCCATCATTGTAGCTGCTTCTGCACGAGTGATTTCTTTTCCAGGCTCGAACATTCCTTGTTCGTTACCTTTAACTGCGCCTTTTTCTACTAAGTAGTTAATAGATTCTTCGCCCCAGAATTTTTCTGGAACGTCAGGGAATGATTTTCCTGCTGCTGCTACTGGAGAAACAACTCCTGCTACCATTGCTGCTGTCATTGTACCAGCGATTACTTTTTTGTAAGAGTTAGTCTTTGCCATTTTATATATTTCCTCCTTAGGAATGTAATACTAGTTCCATAAGTTTTTAAATAGATATTCTATTTATTTTTGAAACTAGTAGATATAAATGTGGTTAAGGTATTCTTTATACAGAATAATAAGATATCCCGTATTATAGAATTACAAAGAAATCATACACCCTTTTCATCCAATTTAAAACCTTAAATTCGACAAAAAAGTGAATTTTCACAATTCTAAACGATCGTTTTTTCGACTTTCATTTTAAAAGATCCAGATTACAAAATCAGAATATTTTAAATGAATAGAAAAACGCGCTAGAATTACATTTTTAACAATCTTCTTATAACCATTTACAACTATAACAGAAAAAGGTTTCCAATTACAACATCTAACTATAGAGATATTACGACATTAATCGACAACTATTTTTTTATATAATTCGACATTTTTCTTACCGTCCGATTTTTCAAAATTACCATACCTATTTTCTTATAATTACCAAATAAAATGCCAAATCCTAACATGTTATATATATTAATGTTAGGATTATTAAACATACATCTTATCCCCAAAACTTCTATTTTTATGAGCATACATTTAAAATCACTTATGTATTTCGACATTTTTCTACAAATGTTTCTTTTCTTTCGACATTTTCTTTTTTTCAAAAAATAAAAAAGAGGATGTCCTCTTAAATTAAGATTACATTCCTCTTTTTTCAAACTCTTTTGAATTCAAGTCACTTATGATGTAGTGAGACGCTGTTGAAATTTGTTCTCGCAATTCTTCTACTCTTTGTTCCAATGTTGCTTGTACATATTCTTTTTGTTCTAGTTGCTTCGTTGCCACATTATACAAAGTTTCAGCCGTCCAGTCACCATCTACGTTTCCGATAATCGGCTGATTTACTTGTTGTAAAAATGAATCGATCTTTGGATCATATGAAATACCGACCATAGGAATATTAGCAACCGCAGATAATATGAGCGCATGAAGTCTCATCCCTATTAGAAGCGAACATTCCGACAAAATTGCAATTTTCTCATGAATATCCAGCTTATACGGAAGCATATGAGCTTCTTCTCCCATTAAGTTAATAATATCGCGTGATGCATTTTGATCAAATGGTCCATGCATTGGTACGAATAAAATATGATATCCTTCACGCTTAAATTTTTTCAGCGTATCTGCTAGCTTCTTCATATAATCTTCTTTCGCGTCCCAATACCTCACACTAACCGCAATTACTTTCCCTTGAATCGAATGTTTTCGCAGCCACTCCGACTTCATTCCTTCTGGTTGACATGCCAATACTGGATCTGGAACTAGTTCGATATCTTTCTTAATACCCATTTCTTTTAAATACAAAAATGAATCTTCATCACGAACTGATATATATGCCGCTTTGGATACTTGCCATTTCACTAATAAACGATTTTGTCTTTTCGTAATTGGACCAATTCCTTGCGCATAAATATAATACGGCTTCTTCAAAAAACGAGCAATCCGCATAATACCTGTATAGTACAAAATACTTTTAATACTCGTTTTATCTTGAAGGAGACTTCCCCCTCCGCTAATTAAACCATTACTTTTCTTTATTTCCTTATAAATCGCTCTTATATCCCAGCGATTTACTGCCTCTACACCGTACATTTTTCTTGTATAGTCGGGGTCATTCGAAAGTACAACAAGCTCAAGAGTAGGATCCTCTTCATGTAGCGCTTTAATAATTGATTGCAAAATTGCTTCGTCCCCAACATTATAAAAACCATAATATCCTGATAAAACTAACCGCACTCTTAATCTCCTCCAACATTTCGCAATCAACTTTTTGTCATTCAACAAATTGCTATCAACTCTTTAATAAGAAAAGTTGGATAACTTCAAATTGATTTCTTTCACAAACATATACATAGTCATACTCATTTATAGACAAATTTACTTACGTAAAAATGGAATTTGCTTTTTGGATATCCAGTTCAACTTTAATGCGCATATGCCATATATGAACAAGGCCACACAAAATGCTAAACCACTATACATTACTGCAATCAGTCTAGAATCTACCACATTTATTACAGTAGATGTGAAATATAATCCTATACCTACTATACTAGATACTCCAATTACAGTAAAAAATCTCCCCATGCGAATCGAATAAGCCAATTCTTTTCGAATGTATATATAATTTACGATACAAATCATGATATATATGATAAGTGTACTATAAGCCGCTCCAGTTATGCCAAATTGACTTACGAGTACTATATTTAATATGACTTTTACAAAACTCGCTCCAACAACTATCCACGCCGCTTGCTTAGAACGGTTAATTCCTTGCAAAATTCCTATTGATAATACCATAAGTGATGTGAAATACGAACTACCAATTAAAATAGCTAACATGCCGCTCCCTTTAGCATCTGTAAACAACCCTACATTTAACGGGACTGTAAGTGCCATGAGCCAGATTGTTATCGGCGTTGTTAAAACATGAGCAAGCTCATTTGTTCGTTCAATTGTGTGTTTTGCTAACGCTATATCTTTCTTTGTTAATGCAGCAGTTAACAACGGGATTAACGGAAATACCATTGCGCTTGCAAACACGACAATTAATTGTGTAAACGCAAAACCACGACTATATATACCAAATTGTTCTTGAATCGTTGTAGTGGATTCATGCAACATATGTGGAATCGTTACAGAATCAACTAAATTGAACAACGGCATCGATAATGCTCCAATCGCAATTGGAATCGAGACCCGAAGTATTTTTTTTGCATTTTCTTTAAAGTCTTGCAGTGAATATGTATTACTTTTATAACGATATATACTTTTTACATACTTCAATCTCAAATAGATAAGTGACGTAATTACCCCAAGGCAAGAACCAATCATTGCACCGCCTGTTACAACATCACTGTCTTTATTCCAAGATACGAATAAGAATGCAATTGCTAACATAAAGAAAACACGAATGAATTGCTCAATTACTTGTGACACCCCGGTAGGAATCATATCTCCAAAACCTTGGAAATACCCTCGATATACCGCCATATATGGTGCGATTAATAAAGCAAACGAAGTGACAATTAATGGGAGTCTCGTATCTTGTCCACCAAGCATATTTGCAAACATACTTGATCCAATCATAATAACCGAAAATCCAAGCACCCCAAATATTACTCCAATAATAGATGCTGACGTAAATAGTTTGGCAATCCCATCTTTATCATTCTTCTCATGAAGTTCAGCGATTAACTGTGATATAGCTAGCGGTACTCCCGCTACTGATAAAGTTAAAGCTATCATATATACAGGAAAAACAAGGCGAAAAATTCCAAGCACTTCATCTCCTGCTATATTTTGTAATGGGATTTGAAAAAAACTTCCCAACACTTTCGATAGAAACGTTGTAATCGTTAAAATCGCAGCGCCTTTCACAAACTTATTATTCATCTTCTAGCTCTTTTCTTTCAATATATAATTTCCATGCATATTACATCATAAAACGAGATAACTATATTCTTCTCTTTTTTGAAAAATTTCACTTTATCTCATTTAGCTATCATACCAAATTTATTATACATTGAATACTCTCTTTCTTTCTGGCTTTTAAATATATCATATGTAATAACACCTTATTTTTATCCAGTTTTTTCTTCAATTTACTACTTCTACTTATTCCGGATAAACATGTGCTATAATGTAGCTATTGTCAGTAAGAGGAGTGTTTACAACATGCTGAATTCGGTAAAAAAGCTGTTAGGAGATTCTCAAAAGAGAAAACTAAAAAAATATGAACAACTTGTTCAAGACATTAATAATCTAGAAGAAAAACTATCTGATTTATCTGATGAAGACTTACGTTATAAAACTATAACATTTAAAAACATGCTACAAGATGGAAAAACAGTGGACGATATAAAAGTAGAGGCGTTCGCTGTTGTACGTGAAGCAGCAAAGCGTGTACTTGGATTACGTCACTACGATGTGCAGTTAATTGGTGGTCTTGTACTATTAGAAGGTAATATTGCAGAGATGCCAACTGGCGAAGGAAAAACATTAGTTTCTTCTCTTCCAACATACGTACGTGCTCTTGAAGGAAAAGGTGTTCACGTTATTACTGTAAACGACTATTTAGCAAAACGAGATAAAGAATTGATTGGCCAAGTTCATGAGTTTCTAGGTTTAAAGGTTGGATTGAATATTCCTCAAATCGATCCTAACGAAAAGAAACTTGCTTACGAAGCTGATATTACATATGGTATTGGAACAGAATTTGGCTTTGACTATCTACGTGATAATATGGCCGCTTCAAAAAATGAACAGGTACAACGTCCCTATCATTTTGCTATTATCGATGAGGTTGATAGCGTTTTAATTGATGAAGCGAAGACGCCTCTTATTATCGCTGGTAAGCAATCCAGCAGCTCTGATTTACACTATTTATGTGCAAAAGTTATTAAATCATTCCAGGATACTCTTCATTACACGTACGATGCAGAAACGAAATCTGCTAGTTTTACAGAAGACGGTATTACAAAAATAGAAGATTTATTTGATATCGATAACCTATATGATTTAGAGCATCAAACTTTATATCATTATATGATTCAAGCATTACGAGCTCATGTCGCTTTCCAATGTGATGTTGATTATATTGTACATGATGAAAAAATTCTACTTGTAGATATTTTCACGGGCCGCGTTATGGATGGTCGCTCTTTAAGTGACGGTTTACACCAAGCTCTTGAAGCGAAAGAAGGTTTAGAAGTCACAGAAGAAAACCAAACACAAGCGTCCATTACAATTCAAAACTTCTTCCGTATGTATCCAGCATTATCTGGTATGACAGGTACAGCAAAAACGGAAGAAAAAGAATTTAACCGCGTATATAACATGGAAGTTATGCCGATTCCGACAAATCGTCCTATCATTCGTGAAGATAAAAATGACGTCGTGTACGTAACAGCCGATGCTAAATATAAAGCCGTACGTGAAGATGTTCTAAAACACAATAAACAAGGACGCCCAATTTTAATTGGGACAATGTCTATTTTACAATCAGAAACCGTTGCTCGTTACTTAGATGAAGCGCATATTACATATCAATTATTAAATGCAAAAAGCGCAGAACAAGAGGCCGATTTAATCGCAACAGCTGGACAAAAAGGACAAATTACAATTGCGACAAATATGGCTGGACGAGGTACTGATATTTTACTAGGTGAGGGTGTTCACGAACTTGGTGGGTTACATGTAATTGGGACAGAACGCCATGAATCAAGACGCGTTGACAATCAGCTAAAAGGTCGTGCTGGTCGTCAAGGAGATCCAGGTAGCTCTCAGTTCTTCCTTTCTTTAGAAGATGAAATGCTAAAACGTTTCGCACATGAAGAAGTGGAGAAATTCAATAAATCACTAAAGGCAGATGCAACTGGACTTATTCTAACTTCAAAAGTGCATGACTTCGTGAACCGTACACAATTAATTTGTGAAGGTAGCCACTTCTCAATGCGTGAGTACAATTTAAAGTTAGATGATGTAATTAATGATCAACGTAACGTTATTTATAAATTACGTAATAACTTGTTACAAGAAGATACAAATATGATTGAAATTATTATTCCAATGATTGATCATGCTGTAGAAGCCATTTCTAAGCAATATCTTTTAGAAGGTATGCTTCCGGAAGAATGGGATTTTGCTCGTTTAACAGAAAATATAAACGAAATTTTACCAGTAGAAAATATGCCATCACTATCAGCGAATAATGTACATTCACCGGAAGATTTACAATCCGTTTTGAAAGAAACATTATCTCTTTATAAAGAGCGCGTAAATGAGCTAAATAGCAATACTGATTTACAACAGTCGCTACGCTATGTTGCCCTTCATTTCCTAGATCAGAACTGGGTAAATCACTTAGATGCGATGACCCACTTAAAAGAAGGCATCGGGCTAAGACAATATCAACAAGAAGACCCTACTCGTCTTTATCAAAAAGAAGGTTTAGATATCTTTTTATACACATATGGTAATTTCGAAAAAGAAATGTGCCGCTATGTTGCAAGACATTTAGGTGTTCCTGAAAACGTACAATAACGAGGTGAAAGATAATGTTATCATTCCTAAAAAGAGCTAAGAAAAGCGGAAAAGATACGACTGTCTCTAGTAATCAATTATTCGGACAAGAAGAAACAAATACTGAAAATAAAACTGTAAAACCAACACTTTACTTCCACCCTAGCTGGGGTGCAGTAGCACAAGAACAAAAATACATTTATCAATTTTTACATAAAGAACTACCACGTTTAGAAGAATATCAAATTTCTTTATCTGGAATTGAGATTGAAAAACGTGATAACGGTTATGACGTAGCTGTATTTATTCGCAGCACTGTTCCGAAACCAATTTCTTTCGAAGAGGTTACATTAATCCTTCTAAATAAAGAGAAGAAACTATGCGCCCGCAATACATTTAACCTTTCTGCATTAGGAGATATTCCTGCAAATGTAAATATGCCATTCATCTTTACATTTGAGCAAGAAACAATTACAGATGTTGAATTATCGCAAACAGATTGGGAATTGGCATTTGAACTTGAAAGTAAGCATGCATTAGATTTAGACCCATCTTGGGAAGCTCAGTTACCTGAAGCAAGCAAAGAAGCTTTACGTAATTTCGTAGACAATTTAACACCTCCAAATGATGGTGAAATTAACTTCCTAGGTCTGCAAGCTGCAAGAAAAGAAAACGGTGATTTACATACAACGCTTCTTATTCGTAACGGTTGCAAAGACACGATTCAACTAGAGCAACTTCCTCTTCATATTGAAGATGCTTCAGGTGCAGTTGTTGTGAAAGGAGCTTTCACATTACCAAATCTTGAGATTAAAGCGAACACTACAAAACCGTGGTCATTTGTCTTCCCTGCTTCATCTATATTAAAAGAAGATATGGATCTATCTTCTTGGAAAGCGTTTGTACCACAAGACTAATAAGAGAGGCTGCTTCTAGAAGCAGCCTCTCTTATTCTTTTTCATACAAAAAGCCTGTTCAAAAAGATGGTCATCACACCTCCTTGGACAGGCTTATTCTTTATGTAAAATTTACTTCGTTACTAATAAACGTTCAATATGATATTCAGCTTCTAATTTGCACATTTCATCTACGTGTTCCACTTTATGCCTCTTTAATTGCTCTACTTGCTCTTCGCTCGGCTCTTCATTAATAAGCTCGTTAATTTTTTCATTCACTTTCACTGCTAACGCTTGATGGAAATCTGGATGTTCTTTCAACTCATCATCTACTTTATTGATCCAAGTTGATTTTGTGTATAAATATTGTTTCCACTGTTCAACAAATTGCTGCATATCAAATTTTTCTTCATTCCATTCAATTTCTCTCATATACTTCTCAAAAGAAACAACAATTGATCGCGTAATCCCGATCTTCACTCCATGTGGTAACTGTTTGTACATCAAATATTCCCTCCAGCTTAAAGCTCTTCCTTCTGAATATAAAGGAATCTCAAAATTCATATACCTTCTTATAATAGCACATTGCTAATCTAAGATGTTACTATACTGCTAAGATTAATAAATGTCAATAAACGCAAAATATCCCTATATAGAGATATTAAATACAATAAAAAACACCCTCATACGAGGGCGTTTCCTTATATAGCCTCAGCTTTTTCAAACTGTAATTTATCTTTCTGCTCATTAGTCGCCATCGTTACTAACGTGTTTTCAATATGAGCAGGCACTTGTTCCAGCGTCACACTCGCACCTACTTTATCCGACTGATCCACAAAGTTCAGCAAAGCCATTGCGCCTGATACATCCATATAGCGCACATCTTTCATACGTAAAACAACTGGAGATTTTACGTCTTGTAAAGTATGAAAAACGCGATCCACTGTTAGGAAAGAAAGTGGGCCTTTAATTTTATACGTCGCTTCCTTCTCTTTTACAATAGAAGCTTTACGTTCTTTACATTTCACCATATATATAATGAACGAAAGAATAATACCGAACGCAACAGCGATCATTAAATCAAACTTCACTGTGACAACCATCGTTACGAGCATAACAATGACATCACCTTTTGGTGCTACATGCATTTTCTTCATGCTTTCCCAATCAAACATGCCAATACCAGTTAAAATTAAAATACCTGATAATACGGCAAGCGGAATATATTGTACAACTGATCCAAGTCCCATAATAAAAATAAATAATATAACACTATGCATACATGCTGAAAGCGCCGTTTTACCACCACTTCTTATATTCACGATAGACCGTACAGTCGCCCCTGCCCCTGCTAATCCGCCAAACAATCCGCTCATCATATTACCGATACCTTGTCCGACCAGTTCTTTATTACTTTTATGACGTGTACCCGTCACATTATCCATTACGACCGATGTTAACAACGAGTCAATCGATCCTAATAAAGCAATGCTAATCGCTGGTAAAATAAGTTCTGCAATGCCTATTCCGCTTAAAGATGGAATATGAAGCGTCGGCATCGCTTCTGGAATCGTTCCAATCTTTTCAATCACCTTATTTAATGATAGGTTTCCGATAATCGGCAACTTCACTGTAAGCCCTTCTAACGCAGA
Organism: Bacillus sp. CH140a_4T; assembly: GCF_008923725.1. Classification (GTDB taxonomy): domain Bacteria; phylum Bacillota; class Bacilli; order Bacillales; family Bacillaceae_G; genus Bacillus_A. Next base: position 127,532 of record NZ_WBPF01000016.1, on the reverse strand, counting down.
AGAAAATAAAGGAAGCAAAGCAGTCACACCGACTAATGCAACTAAACTAGATGGAATAGCCTTAATCCATTTTCCAGAAACAATCATTACAATAATCGTTAATACTACGAGTAAAAAACTATTTTGCACATGCTTTATTTCACCTAAAATAATAATTAATGCGATACCGTTCATAAATCCTGAAACGACAGGATACGGAATATATCGCACGTAAGAGCCAAGCTTACATACACCGAATAAAATTTGAAACAGTCCCGCCATCATAAAGGCTATAAAACTCGCCTCTAACCCGTGCGTCGCAATAACCCCTGTCGCAATTACCGTAATCGGTCCAGTTGGCCCTGTAACCTGCCCCGGTGTCCCGCCAAATAAAGCCGCAAATAAACCTGCAAAAATCGCACCATACAATCCGACTAGTGCTCCCTCAGACGTTCCTGTTGCAGCAATACCAAATGCAATGGCAAGTGGCAACGCAACAATCGCAACAGTAAAACCTGCTAAACATTCCTTTGCTATTTTTTGAAACATATAATAACCACCTTCGTATTAAGTCCATTTTCCATTGTACACCTAAAAGAATACATTCGTTAGCCCACTTTTTACAGTATCGTGACGTAAACGCATTCAATTATAAGCCTCGCCTTATCTTTGGAAACCATTGTAACTGTGCTATAATAGATAAATTAAATCTTTTATTATATATTTGGAGGCACTATGCTAACTTTTGAAGAAAAATTATCAATCATTGAATCTTTCCCTGAATTAGAAAGAAAGAACGTATCATTAAAACGCGTGAACTTTCACTTTGAGGAAAGTCGTTTAGATAAAAAGAACGTTGTTTATCATTTACATCCAAACGGAAACGGATTTGTATATGCAAATGGTATTAAAGGTTATAAAACGGATGATAAAGGTATGATTAACATCCGCGAATTTTCAGCAGAAGAGTTACGTTCAGTAATTGAGCAATCAATTGAACTATTATCACAAGAAGAAATCGTAGTTCCTGCAGAACCTGCAAAAGAAGAAGAATGGCATAACGAAGACGGTCATATCCTTACTCTTATCTCAGAGGATGATATGTGGAACGTGTACGCTGGTGTAAACTTAGACGGTACATTCAACTCTTATCCAGAAGCTGCGGAATATCTTGATGAAGAAGGATTTTCACGTAAATAAAAATAGAAAGTGGGTATCCCCCACTTTCTATTTTTTTGCCCCTTTTAAAGACTCCCTCAACACAAACTTCTGTAATTTCCCACTCGCATTACGAGGCAGTTCATCCACAAATAAGTAATGACGTGGACGTTTATAATCTGCTAATTCATCACTCTCTTTACAATATTTTTCCAAATTATTTTCTGTAATCGCTTCATCTTTCTTTACAACGACAGCCACAACACGTTCTCCCCATAATTCGTCTGGCTCACCAAGCACCGCAACATCTAATACACCAGGGTGACTATGAAGGAAATCTTCAATTTCACGTGGATAAATATTAACGCCTCCGCTAATTACCATATCATCCACACGATCTGCGACGAATAAATAGCCATCTTTATCGAAGTAACCTAAATCACCAGAGTGGTACCATCCTTTATACATTGATTTTGCATTTGCTTCTTCTCGGTTATGATAACCAGCCATCATAGTTGGGCCGCGCAAAATAATCTCTCCTACTTCATAAGGAGGTAGTACATCATCTGGTTCTGCTGGTGCATCATCGTTTGGTTTTACAATGCGAATTTCATGGCTAAAGCATGGTGTTCCCGCTGAACCTGCTTTCGTAATTTGATCTTCTTCTACGAGAAACGCAACAACTGGTCCCATTTCTGTCATTCCGTAAATTTGGACAAGATCAATATAAAGACGTTCTTTACATTCCTTAACTAGCGCTGGAGCCATTGCTGCTCCTCCATATATACCAACCTTCATCGATGTTAAATCGTACTTTGTTAAATCTTTTTGCAGTAACATATTCCACATCGTCGGTGCTGCAAAAAACGTCGTAATCTTCTCTTCTTGAATCGTATGTAATACTCTATCCGTATCAAAATGATGTAAAATAACATTCTTTCCGCCAACTTGAATGCGCGGGATAATTCCAGCGTTTAACTCGCCGCAATGATATAAAGGCGCAACTACAAGTCCGGCACTATCTCTATTATATTTTAAGAAATACGTACAAATCATACTATGCTCAGCCATTTCACGATGGCGATGTAGCACGCCTTTCGGGTGACCAGTTGTACCGCTCGTATACAGCATAGAACAATAATCCATTTCATCGACTTCAATATCTACTTTTTCAGCTGGTGCTTCATTTACTTTTTCATGGTAAGAACTAGCATAGGAAGGTGTATCGTCTTCTACATACCAAAAAGACGAATTTGGAAAATCTCGTTCAATAATAGCAACCGTTGATTCAACCGCTTTTTCAAAGACTACTACTTTCGAGGCTGCATCTTGAAGGATATACGATAATTCTTTTGCTTTTAAACGGAAGTTAATCGGGTTAAAGATTGCCCCAATTTTCGCACAGGCTAAGTAAACGTTTACAAATTCACGGCAATTATATAAGTAAACAGATACAGTATCTCCCTTTCTTACCCCTTCTTTCAATAGAGCTTGCACCGTTTTATTTATTTGCTCATCCCACTCTTTATATGTCCAGCGAATATTCTTTTCCGGCTCTACTAACGCCTCTTTATTTGGATACTTACCAACAGCTAAATCAAATATTCTCCCTATCGTCATGTACATGCCAACAATTTCCCCCTTTTCTCTTTCATAAATCTATCATTTCGTCCATAAGTAGACATTGTCCTCTAATGATTTGACTAATTTTTCTGATTATTATCGACATAGTTTTACAAACAGTGCTGCTTATCGATAAGTGAAATTATATCGGCGGTTTTTCCAAATATATCGAACGTAACTTGAAATATATCAGCGATTTTTAAAATATATCGACCACAACTCAATTTATATCAGCGATTTTTCGAATATATCGACTTCCCGACAAAAACTGACAATATAAAGAAAAACTTTAATCACCTCACAAATAACAGAATAAAAAAGAGGCTGCCCCACATCGGAACAACCTCTTTCTTCCTATACAAATAGCTCTTCTAAAATTTTCAGTTTGTCTTCTGTATATTTTACGAAGCCATCGTTATATGATTTTGGATCTTTCGGATTTGCGAAGTGCGTAATTGCACCTGTCTTCGGATGAACAAATTTACTTGATGCACCACAGCCAAGTCCGATAATTGATTGTACTTCTTCCATAATGACAATGTTGTAAATACTTTCTTGCGTCGGCATTGCATAACCAACGTTCTCTAAGTTACCTAAAATATTCTTTTGACGATATAGGTAATATGGTACGTAATTATGCTTTTGCGTCCACTCTTCTGCTTCGTGCATCATCGCTGTAATTTCTTCGCGACCTGCAACTTTATATTTACGTTTGTTTTGCGTCATTTCAGAAGCACGTTTAAATGATAACGTATGAACTGTTAATGATTCTGGCATTAACTTTTCTGTTTCATCTAATGTGTGCTTAAAGATATCTAGTCCTTCACCAGGAAGACCAATAATTAAGTCCATATTAATATTGTTCATTCCCATTTCACGAGCTAAGTGATACTTCTCAATTGTCTCTTCTACAGTATGGTGGCGTCCAATCGCTTTTAGTGTCTCTTGATGGTATGACTGCGGATTAATACTAATACGGTCAATGTTCCATTTATTTAACACGTCTAGCTTCGCTGGCGTAATTGTATCTGGGCGACCTGCCTCAACTGTTACTTCACGCACATTTTTCACATCTGGGAACGCTTCATACATTTCTTCATACAGCATATCCATCTCTTCTGCTGTAATACTTGTCGGTGTACCACCGCCGTAATAAATCGTCGTAACTGTTACACCTTTTTCTTTTAAAAACTTACCAATTTCACGAACTTCATAATGTAAACCACCTAAGAACGAATCAACAGAGCCTTGGCGTCCGTTAATTGCATAAGCCGGGAATGTACAATATGCACATTTTGTTGGGCAGAATGGGATACCGATATAAATACTTACTTCTTCTTTCAAACGGTATAAATCCGGAACTACCGCTAATTGGCAATCAACAATACGCTGAAGAAGTTCAATTTTCTCTTCATGAATTAAATAGCTTTCACGAAGTTCTTGGTGTGCTTCTTCTTTTGACATACCATTTTGAAGCATTTTATGAAGAAGTTTTGTCGGACGAACCCCCGTTAAAATGCCCCAGCTTTGTTCAAGACCAGTTAACTGCTGAAGAACAGAAAGATATACATAAGAAACAACGTGCTTCACTTGCTTCATACGCTCTTTTTCATCTGTGAAAGCAGATAAATCTTTTGCGAATGTTTCTTCATACACATTTCCAGTAGCAACATCTGTTAAACGAGCTGATGCTTTCACATTCTCTTCAATGTGTATATCAACGATAAGATTTGCTTCCTCTTGTTCAAATCCAATCGTACTCTCTTCAAAAAATAAGCCGCCAATATTTTGCAGCGGACGTAAAAAACGATCATCTTGTAACGTTTTAATTGAAATTAACAACATTATCACCTTTTCATTTGCAAACTCTCTTTAGTTTACTTGAAGGGCGTTTGTAGGTCAATACAGAAGGTTTTACCTTATTTCTATATCCTATTTAAAACAAACTGAATATTGGTTTTTCACGAACTTTCCCTATTTATATAGACATTAGAATATACTCTTGTTACAATCTATAACGTAATTAGTACTTGCTACTAATTTAAATACATTTAAAGGAGGACTGTTAACACGACATAGATACTATAACGTGTTAAAAAACAACTATGAAAAAAAGGTTTTGCAACATTTTAGCACTATCTTTGGCATTACAAACATTTATAGCACCTACCCATTCATTCGCAGAAAATATAGAGAGAACTGCGGAATTGTCTATTGATGAACAAGCTTTAAAAAGCATTGAAGAACATGCAAAACAGCATAGACATGACGAAGAAAGTGATCTTGAAATCTCGGGTGAATACCTTCTCCACTTATCAACAAAACTTCCACTATACGATTCAAACGACTTAAAAACCAAAACAAATATTGAAATTGCTGAACCAGTAGTAAAGGCAACGAAGAAAAAAGGGAATGCATATTACGTGCAAACTACATTTGGTTCTGGTTGGGTTAATAAGGAAAATAATAGTTTAGAAGTACAAGAGATTCATAAACTCTCGGATCAAAAATTAATTGTAACAGAAGAAACATCAGTATATTCATTCCCTTTCCAATCGTTTAAAGAAGAAACGACATTACACCCACAAACAGTAGCTCCTACTGAACAAGCTGGGAATTGGTTTAAAATTCAAATGAATGGAACTGAAAAATGGATTTATGCACCTTCAGCTACATTTGAAGGTACGAAAGCATCATTATTTGAAAAAACAGGGTCTATCGAAAAGAGAAGCGCAACTTTCTTCAAAACACCATCTAATTTGCCTACAAATAACGTTTATGGTGTTACATTTAAAGAAATGATTGTTCCAAAAGGAAATGAAAACATTCGTCCTGGCTACGCAATGGAACCGAAATACATTACAATTCATGAAACTGCTAATACAAGTAAGGGTGCTAACGCGTTAAATCATGCGAAGTACTTAGATAGCCAAGCACGTGGGCAGACTGATCGTTCAGCATCTTGGCATTTTACTGTCGATGATAAAGAAATTTATCAACATCTTCCATTAAATGAAGTTGGTTGGCATGCTGGAAATAAGACAGGAAACTATGAATCTATCGGAATTGAAATTGCTGTGAATAGTGATGGAGATTATACGAAAGCGGTAGAAAATGCCCGCAAATTAGCTGCTTATTTAATGAACGAATTAAACATATCTCTAGATCACGTTCAAAAGCATCAATTTTGGAGCGGAAAAAACTGCCCTGCATTTATGATTCAACGCGGGCAATGGGATGCTTTCTTAAAAGGCACGAACGCTTACTATAATGAACATCATAAAGATGTTATTCCGCCTCCAGAAGTCCCTCATGAAAAAGACGACATTACAGGTGGATGGTATGAACAAGATATTCGTCAGTTAGCAGCTAGGAAAATCATGTTCGGTGATGGCAATGGTTCTTACTGGCCAAACCGCCTCGTAACACGAGCTGAATTTGCAAATTTAATGTCAAGAGCTTTAAATTTACCTGCTGGAAACGCTAAATTTACAGACTTACACGAAGCACATCCATCTTTAGTAGACGGAATTAATCGTGCCGCTAGCGCAGGTATCATTAGTGGCCGCGGGAATAATAAATTTGATCCAACCGCTACAATAAAGCGTGATGAAGCTGTTATTATGATTGACCGTGCATTAGCATATAACTCAATTTATAGAAAAGAAATGAAATTGCCATTCATTGACCAAGATTTAGCATATGATAAGAAGGCATTACAAAATGTTTACGCATACGGAATCGTAAAAGGGAACGAACGGAATGAATTCGTACCAAAAGGCACAGCAACACGTGCTGAATCAGCCGCATTTTTAAATCGCATGCTTAAGGTTATTGAAGCTTAAACAAGAAAAAACGTAGCGTTTTCGCTACGTTTTTCTTTCATCGTTTCGGTGTATTTTTATGATTCTTCAAAAACGGAAGCGGGAATTGCTTACGGAAATGTTCTTTAATCATATACTCTACACCGTTCTCACTATTTGAACGTGTAATCCAGTCGGCTGCTTGCTTTAATTCTACAGGCGAGTTCCCCATCGCTACACCAAGCCCTACATTTTCAATTACTTCTAGATCTTCTAAACTATCTCCAATCGCAACCATTTCGTTTAGCGAAATATTTAAATGCTCTCCAAGCAATTGTAATCCACGTAATTTTGATACATTTTGCGGCAAGATTTCTATTCGTTTTGAATCACAATCAACATACTCTATATCTTGAAATGCTTTTCGTAATGTATTTAACCCTCGTTCTTTTTCACCTTTACTTTGGAAAATAACATCAATTTTTGGTGCCGCTACTGGATGATCACGAAGCGCATCACCTAACGAGTCTACAAATTGAACTGGATAAAATAATGGATCTGCGCTTGATAATACAGTACGCGCAATTAAGTTTGGTGTATTTCTCTCACGATTTCCGATTGAAAACCGTTCATGAGAAATGCGTACGTTACAATCAAAGTGCTCTAACACTTGCACAATGTTAAACGTCTTCTCTTCCGATAATCTCCTTTGAACGTACGGCTTATCTATCGTTGCTGAAACGAAAGCACCGCCGTGTGTCACTAATATAGAATCTAATTTTAGCGCCTTTGCAACTTTATGAGCGGACTGAAAATTACGGCTCGTAAACAATGTAACGTATACATCTTTTCTTTTCACAAATTCAATTGTTTCTCGTAATCCTTTTGCAATTTTTCCGTTGTTGTATAGTAGTGTCCCATCTATATTAAGAGCTAGTAAGCGATAAATCATGTCGCACTCCCCCTCTTCGCTGTTGTACTCTATCCATAATTTATGAAATAAATGTAGCAAATAGAACGAGTTAGAATTACTACTGAAAATTTGGTTTACTATATACATATACACTTAGCAAAGGAGATAGTACAATGCAAGCACCACCTTCCTTTTATGAAGGCGATACGTTAGAAGTCGCAAAGAAGTTACTCGGACAAAAACTTGTACATATTGTAGATGGAATAAAACGAAGCGGAATCATTGTAGAAGTAGAAGCATACAAAGGTCCCGATGATAAGGCCGCACATAGTTACGGCGGCAGACGAACAGACCGTACAGAAGTCATGTTTGGCGCACCGGGACATGCTTACGTATATTTAATTTACGGTATGTATCATTGTTTTAACGTCATTACAGCGCCAGTTGGCACCCCACAAGGTGTTCTCATTCGAGCACTTGAACCGGTAGATGGAATAGAAGAAATAAAACTAGCACGCTACAACAAAACCGAAATTACAAAAGCGCAGTACAAAAATTTAACGAGCGGCCCTGGCAAACTATGCCGTGCACTCGGAATTACTTTAGAAGAACGCGGCGTATCGTTACAAAGTGACACATTACATATTGAACTGGTCCGAGAAGAAGAACACATGTCATCACAATATCAAATAACAGCAGGACCTCGCATTAACATCGCCTATGCAGAAGAAGCTGTACATTATCCGTGGCGTTTTTATTATGAAGGGCATCCGTTTGTTTCAAAAAAATAAATGATAGCAACGATTCGACAAGGAATATCGACTTACCGACAAATAAAAGAAGACTGCTCCACAATGGAACAGTCTCTCCCTTTTACTCCGCACCTTCCGCAGTCGCGATATTATCCTCTAAGTTTTCTCTTGATAATTCAGCCGCCATAAAATCAGCTGTTTCTGGAAGTGCTAAATGCATATGAGCCTTTTGACAAATTTGGATCGTACAGTTTTCTACAACATAATCGAAAACATGTCCGCCTCCGCTTCTTGCATCGTCAATGTAATGTAAGTGGAAACCAGCTACACCAATACCTTGCGCGTAATCTGGTGTCCAAAATCCAGCAAGCGTACCTTCTGTATGTTTAAATGAAAAGATTGGTTGTGATTTCGTCACTTCAACGAGCGGTGTATACGGTTTTTCTTGTCTTGGAACCGTTCTCGTTCTTACTTCACGGAATGTACCGTCCATTCGAATAGCGTAAAATAAATTTTTACTTGGCATTAATTCATGTAATAATGCCTCAACTTCTTCACGATTCATCGGGCGCTCTACTGTATAACTCATTTCTTTTTCAAAAAACGTTACAGTCGCAAACGGTGTTGTTTCTTCCGGTTCTACTTTTTCTGCTGAACCGTCTGAACGTAAATGATAAAATTCGTTATCAAACGCAATCATTTCACCATCTAATTGATCAAATGTGCCGATGCCGAAATCACCACGTTCTTTCAATTCCTCAAAGCTAATCACACCATCATATATACCATCTAATAGCGCAAGCATTGTAGATGTTTGATATACTTCATTACTCATTTTCGTTCTTTTTGCATCAATATCAATGAGTTGTGCAACAGTCATCTCAATCATGCCTCCATTAGTTTAATTGGTTTGGTAATAATTTTTCGCTTAATTTAATGTTATCACGGTAGTCAATTGGAACATCAATAATGACAGGGCCGTCTGCTGCTAGTGCTTCTTTTAATACACCTTCTAATTCATCAGGCGTGTTAACGCGAAGACCTTTTGCACCGAAGCTTTCTGCATATTTCACAAGATCGACATCGCCAAACTCTGTAGCTGATGTTCTACCGTATTTCATCATTTGTTGGAACGCAACCATATCATACGTACCGTCTCTCCATACAAGATGTACGATCGGTGCGTTTAAACGTACCGCTGTTTCTAATTCCATCGAAGAGAATAAGAAACCACCATCACCTGACACGGAAACAACTTTCTTGCCCGGTTCAACTAAAGTAGCGGCAATTGCCCAAGGAAGTGCAACACCTAACGTTTGCATACCGTTACTAAATAATAATCTACGTGGTTCATAAGAACGGAAACATCTTGCCATCCAAATAGAATGTGAACCGATGTCACATGTCACAGTTGTATCGTCACTAATTAAAGAACGAAGTGTACGAATAACTTGAAGCGGATGCGTAACACCTTCTGAAGCACGGTTTGGAACTTCTGCTTGTTCTGATAATTTCGCGCGTAATCGTTCTAACACTGCTTCTGATTTCGAACTTAATACAAGTTTCGGTAATTTTTCTGCAATGCTATTTACTGTTAAAGCGATATCGCCAATTAATTCACGCTCTGGTTGGTAATCATGGTCGATATCTGCTTGATGATCATCAAGATGAATAATTGTTCTGTCTCCAAGTTTATTCCAGAATTTCGGATCATACTCAATTGGGTCATAACCGATCGAAATAACAAGGTCTGCCTCTTCTAGTAAAATATCACCTGGTTGGTTACGGAATAATCCAACGCGGCCGAAGAAATGATCTTCTAACTCACGTGAAATGGCACCAGCTGCTTGATATGTTTCAACGACAGGAAGTTCTGTATCCGCAATTAATTTACGAACGGCTTTCGTCACTTCATTTGTGCTCGCTCTCATACCGAGTAAAATAACCGGTAATTTTGCTGCTTTTATTTTTTCTACTACATATGTAATATCATGTGTGGGAGCGATTCCAAGCTGTGGCTTAGAAAGCGCACCGATAGACTCTACAGTCGTTTCCGCAGTCATAACGTCTTGCGGCAGACTTACTAAAGTAGCGCCTGGATTTGTGGAAGTCGCACTTCTAAATGCATTACTAAGTGCTTCTGGCACATTATCAGGATGCTCTACTTCTACACTATATTTTGTGATTGGTTCGAATAATGCAGCATTATCCATAGATTGATGCGTACGTTTTAATCGATCCGTACGTGGAACTGCACCAGCTAAAGCAACAACGGGATCACTCTCCGCATTCGCAGTAACAAGACCTGTCGCTAAATTTGATGTCCCTGGTCCTGAAGTTACAAGACATACGCCCGGTTTCCCTGTTAATCTACCAATAGCAGCTGCCATGAATGCTGCGTTTTGTTCATGACGACAAACAATTAACTCTGGTCCTCTTTCTTGCAGTACATCAAATACAGAGTCAATCTTCGCTCCTGGAATACCGAAAACATGTGTAACACCTTGTTTAATTAAACAATCAACAACAAGATCTGCTCCTTTTGTTTTTGTCTTCACGTCGTTTGCTTTTACACCTGTACTCAAACTAATCATCCCTTTATTTCATAATGTGTGTAATAAAGATTTTTAATTTCACCTAGTTAATTAACGTGGTGAAGTATTGCTTATCATTATATTACAAATGCATTATTTTTCCAACGATATGAATTTGACAGTTTTTTGACAACCATTAAAGAATCCGCTTACAACCCTTTATTTATCCTAAAATAATATTTTTATATTTCATCTAAAAAAGCACGAAAAACTTTCATCTCATCACAGTATTAAAAACTTCACAGTACCTTGCAAAGAACAATACTAAATGATATATTTGTAAATATTGGAATGCCCAGCAATTGGAATGTGTTTTGTAATTCATCATTTTATAAAGGAAAGTGATTATTATGAACAAAAGTGAATTTTTGGAACAACTTAGTTCTTCCCTGCGGAATATGCCTAATGTAGAAAAGAAAGATATTATTTCGGAGTATGAAACTCATTTTATCAGTGGTAAACAAGATGGGAAATGTGAAGAAGAAATTGCTAGAAAACTAGGAAACCCTAAAACGATCGCGAAAGAACTTACTGTTTCCTATGCAATAAGCAATGCTGACAATAAACGAAGCTTTAAAAATATGATAACTGCACTATTTTCTGTTATGAGCTTAAGTGTTTTAAACTTTACCTTTATCATTATCGCCTTTTTCGTATTACTCTTTTTATTACCGATCCTTCTAGCACTTATCATTGCTACTCCATTATTAATTATTTCACCTATTTTATTAATAGGATTAGGATTTTTCAAAGGGTTTCATCAAATTAGTTATTCCGATGTTTATAATGTGTTCATCGCTTTTTGCAGCGGTTTGCTCATATCCGTCATATGTTATCAAATGATAAAACATCTATACGCAGCTTTAGTTAAGTACTTGAAATGGAATGTAGCTATTTTACAAAGATAATAATGAATGTAAAAGGAGATTAAAATGAAGAAATATACTTTATATCCACTTATGTTACTTACAATTTTATTGCTATCAGCTTGTTCACACGATACACAATCTAATGAAGCAAATGATACACGATATGATAAATTAGAAGATGTACAATCTATTAAAGATGTTACGATTAAAATTCCAGAAACGATATTCACTTCCTCAAAAAAGAATGAAACGATTAATGAAGATGAAATGAAACAAAATATAAAAAAGTATTTAGATTATAGCGGAGATTTAGACGAAAACATCGTTCCACTTTCGTCAGCCATGTCTGATGAGAATGTCACGGAATCCGACCGAAATAAATTACAACAACTTGTAGATTTAGCAAAACAAAACGACGCGAACTTCCATAATTTTATTAGTAACAATACGATCCCTAATGATTACATAAAACCTTCGAAAGAAATGTATGAATTCATTTCAGCGTCTACAGCACTATCAGTAGAACTAGAGCAAGAATTAGACAAACTCGCTCAAAATGGTAACTTATTCAAAACGGATTTTTCTTTTACAAAACGCTTTGAGAAAGTTAATGGAAGAAAGCAAAAAGAGATCGAAAAGTTTTTGAAGGAAAAGAATATTGAAACGAAGTATTTCCACAAATAACAAACAAAAAGACGCCCCATCCTAGGGGCGTCTTCCTTCATTACGCTTGTTGTTGCGCGTTATATAAATCTTCAAGTGGCTTCATGATAATTTTGTTAACGTCAGTGATAACGATGTTTAGGCGTTGCTCAGTTTCCATTAACTTTGTGATTTTAGCATCTTGTTGAATGCGAGCTACAACTTCTTGTGCTTTTTGGTTATCTTCTTCAGTGATTTCTTGACCTTGCATCATTTTTTGTTGTAGGCCAAGTTGCATTGTGCGGAACTCATCGAATAAGTTCTTTGACGCTTCGTCACCTTGTACTGCTGCGTAGCTCTCTTTTAATGTTTGGAAGTCTTCGTTTTCAGCGATTGCTTTTTGTAATTCATATGCAACATCATGAATGTTTTTTGTCATTTTATTTTTCCTCCTTTAGAAGGCTAGCGCTTTTCGCTCACACTGCCTTTTAAGTGCATTTACATACGCACCTCTTCTTACCATATCAAACTATGCAAGAGATGTGAAGAAATTTCACTTTTATTTCTATGTACTTATCTTTACTACCTAAGGAACAACAGTAATACCCCTTGTATGAGTCCAATCATCCCGCCTAATAAGGCACCTAAATACGTAATCATTTTTAGTTCATTTTTCGTAATGGATAGCACTAAATCTTCTAGTCTCTCCGTTGAAAATGTAGATACTTCTTGCTGGACAATTTCCGCAAGGTGGAGATTGTTTAATATACTCGCTACGTTTTCTGTTCCCCACTTCAAGCCTTTCGTTACAGCACTTGGGACTAGCTTTTCCTTGATTGTTTCTCGAACTGGCTCACATACTTGCTGCACAGATTGGTTTAAAAATTTACTCACTGTTTCCTCAACTTTAACTGCTGACAATATGGAGCTTACAATCATTTCTTTTTCTACAAACGTTTCTAATTCTTTTACATCTCTTCCTTTTAACTTTTCCCACTCTTTTTGCAGTACATCAGTTAAAAGCTGCTTTGTGCCATCTTGCCCTAAAAACTTAATAACTTCTGGTTGCACACGATCCACTACACTTACATTCCCTAAAAACATTCCGACTAAGTTAAGTAGCGTTCCCCTGGAAGCAAAGAAATCATCAATCATTTTTGAAAGACGCGCTTTCCCCTCTTCACTTTCAAAAAACCTAATGCCTCGCTCTAAGATAAACGCCGAAACATTTGGGATCGTATTTTTTATTTTTTCATGAACAGAATGAGGTAAAGCCTGTTCCCATGTATATGTATAGTACTCTTCTAAAAATGCCTCAATCTTTTCTGTAATCACATGTTCGATTTTCCTAGTTGCTTCTTTTTCTACATGCGCTACGTTCCATTTTTCTAACATTTGTCGCAGTGATTGTTCATTCGTCATTACTTTATCGACTTCTACTTGTGCCCAGTCGATTAAACCTTTTTGAAACTCTTCATTTGTTAGCTTCTTTCCGATTCCTTCTGGTGTTAACAAATGCTCAACAACCATTTTCCCTAATTGAACAGCAAGCTCATCACGGCGCTTCGGAATTAATCCTGGTGTAAATGGCAATTGAAACTTTCCAATATAAATAGGACGATGAGGACGAAATAACATTTTTATCGCTAAATGATTTGTGAATCCTCCAATAATTGCTCCGATCCCTGTCGTCGTTAACATACTTAACCATATATTCATTGCAATCAACCTTTCGCTTCTTCAAAACTATAGCATATCATCATACGGACAACAGTATAATGGTATAAAAACGTATTTGCAATATATAACTTCGCCTATTATGTCAACATTTTGTTAGTAAAGGAGTGATTTCGTTGGTTCTCGGTATTTTAACTTCTCAGCCTCATTATGAGCAAACGTATTACACCGAAATCGCTAAACGCGCTCGGCTTTATCATAATGTCGTTGCCCAGTTTACGCCATTTGGTATTGATCCTAAAACAGATCTTATTTCTGGTCTGATTTATGATACTGATACAGGAAAATGGAAAGAGCAAATATTCCCTATTCCTTCTTATATATACGATCGTTCCTCTTTTAACGAAGAAACAGACTTCGAAAAAGCAAAGTCAATTATTCACTCATTACACAACCGCCCTACCACTACCTTTTTAAATAACACACTCATTGACTTAAGCGAACTACACGATTTATTTCTCACGAATAAAAAATTATCTCCTTATATACCAAAATTTGAAACAGCAACGATACAAAACGTTTTTAAGCTGTTATTAAAAACAAAAGATATTATTATACGTCCTACTCATACATATTCTATTGAAAATCTGTACCGGATCGCTTACAAAAATAAAACGTTTCATATCGATATTATAAGTGACGCCTATCATACTTCTACTTCAATCAAACGGACAGATGAATTTATATCTTGGTACAAACGTAACATACGATCAGCACGTTACATCACCCATACAATGCTGCAGCCACCAAATCAATTAACATACCCACTCCATATTCGGACCATTTTGCAAAAGAATAAAGAACAGCAGTGGAACGTTATCGGTCAATTTATACAAAAAAGCTCATTTCCGAATCAACTTTTACTTTCGGCAACAGATGATTCTTCGCTGCATTCATTTTCAAAAATTAAATACATACTATCTAGTACTGGGGTACAATTATTACAAGATGCTTTACATGACATTATAAATGAAGTGTTTCAAGCATTAGATCAATCTTATTCTTCGTTATTCGAGCTAGAGCTTTCCACCATTATGGATCAAAAAGGGGCCATTTGGCTTATGTATGTCAACACGATTCCCCCGTACGAACATTACATTCATCATAGTGATTCATTAGCCGAGAAAATATATCACGGACCACTAAAATTTAGTCGCTTTACACCATAATGAAAGGAGGCAATTTCATTTTGAAAGAGCACATATATACATTAAACATTTCAGATGAGCACCCAAATAGTATTACTTTACCTTATATTTTTTCCATTACACCACCGATTACATCCCTCTCTTTCGGCATACGCCATGTTGCCAGTGAAGAGGTGAAAATTCATTATTCCTTTACTCGCGAAATCATTATCGGAAAACAAATCGCAGAGAAACTTTTACTTCCTCATTCCACTACCATCCATGCATTCACGCAAAATGAAACGATTATTTTCGGACCATTAATCGGGATTTTTACAACTGGTTTTAACGATGACTCTTCTAATCCTTTAGGACGCCGTTCAACTTCTCTTGGCGAGTTACTAACGCCGCCATTCACTTTGAGACCGTTTGTATTCGTTTTTGGTGTGGAACATATAGACTGGGAAGATGAAACAATTGAAGGATATTTCTTTCAAGAAGGGCAATGGATTAAGAAAAAAGTACCTTTCCCGAATGTCATTTATGACCGATTACCAAATCGGAAAGCCGAAAATTATAAACCGATCGTAAGAGCAAAAAGAAAATTAGAGCATAACTATGCTATTCCATGGTTTAATCCAGGTTTTTTTAATAAATGGGAAGTGCATCAACTTCTTGTGAAAGATGAATCCATTATGCCGTTCTTACCAAACACAGAAACATTTCAGCACTTCGAACAAGTTGAACGATTTCTCGGAACGTACAAATCGATTTACATGAAACCGATACACGGTAGCTTCGGGAGAAATATTCATCAACTATTTTATTCTCAAGCAGAGAATTGCTACTACTGTCGTTATCGCGAAAATGAAGAAAATAAACTAAGAAAGTACCAATCATTAGAAACGCTTTTAAATCATGTGTTAAAAGGACATGATTTAAAAAAATTTATCGTACAACAAGGTATTTCCTTACTTCGCTTCGATGGGCAACCTGTTGATTTCCGCATTCATACAAATAAAAATCACTTCGGCCAATGGATGGTCAGTGCAATCGTCGCAAAAATTGCTGGCAAAGGTAGCTTAACAACGCATGTAAATAGCGGCGGGAATACAAAATTACTGCAAGAACTTTTTCCAGATTCAACGAAACAAGTTCAAATTGAAAATAAATTAAAACATACAGCCTTACAAATCAGTTACGCGCTCGATGAACAAGTAACCGGAAATATCGGAGAAATCGGCTTTGATATCGGTTTAGACACGCAGGAAAACCCGTGGCTCTTTGAAGCAAACTCTAAACCTGGGCGGACTGTATTTCAAGATGAAAAGTTAAAAGAACAAAGTGAACTGACGCGCCAATTATTTTACGAATATGCCATCTACTTAACTGAACATTCTTTGCGCGATGCAAAAGAAAAAATGTCTCAAATAAAATCAGATGCTTCCTCAAACACCGAGCATATCCCTTCCCCTATGATTCACTCACAAATACGAAAACAAAAACTTCCACCTCATTCATAAGGTGGAAGTTTTCTATTTACACAAGTTTCACTACAACCTCTGTTTCCACATTACACATCCCGCAATAAAAAACATGATTGCAGTACTCTTGTGAATTACTATGTGTTAAACCATCTACTACGCTTAATAATTCTTGATCCATATACGCACTATAATCGTCTATGTAATCTACAGTTTTCCCATAATCTTGGAGTATACCTTGGCAATTTTGACAAGAATATGTTTGTGATTCTAATGCGTTACAAAGCGGGCAAATTCCCATCATGATTCCTCCATACGTTTTCGTTTAAAAGCATCTAGTCATACGTAGAACCGGCTATGAAGTTGCTACAGATTTAATTGTAATAAGTCATAAATAAGAAGTTAATGATTTGCCCCCGAGTAGCGGGATACAAAAAGAAAAGCATATTTCAAATCGCTCTTAGTTTAGCCTTCTTTCTAAAAAATACAACGATTACTCTTATTTCATAATTTACGAAATCACTAATATTTTTTACAAAATTTACAAATTATTATTTCGTATATCTTTCTAGGTAACATCCATACTATGAGTACAAACTTAATTACCGATGGATTAGCGCCAAACGGGGCGATAATCTGGTTCAAATCCAGCTAGTCCAACCAAAAAAATTTTTATAACTCTAAGGAGGATATATTCCTATGGCAAACCAAAGTTCTTACAATCAATTAGTAGTACCAGGTGCAACAGCTGCAATCGATCAAATGAAGTACGAAATCGCTCAAGAATTTGGTGTACAATTAGGAGCAGATTCTACGGCTCGTGCTAACGGTTCTGTTGGTGGAGAAATTACAAAACGTCTAGTTGCAATGGCTGAGCAAAGCCTTGGCGGATTCCAAAAATAAATATATATGGCAAAAAGGTCTCAAGGCATATACCTTGAGACCTTCCTTCATTTATTGCAACATTTGTAAAAACTTCTTCGTTCGTTCTTCTTTTGGATTTGTAAATACATCTTCTGGTGTACCTTGTTCGACAACGACACCGCCATCCATGAAAATAACGCGGTTCGCAATTTGATGTGCAAAGCGCATTTCGTGCGTTACAATCACCATCGTCATGCCTTCTTTCGCAAGTTCTTTCATTACTTTCAAAACTTCTTGAACGAGTTCAGGATCAAGCGCTGACGTTGGCTCATCAAATAGTAACACTTCCGGCTCCATCGCAAGCGCGCGAGCAATTCCAACGCGCTGTTGTTGTCCGCCTGATAATTGGAATGGATATAAGTCTACTTTATCCGCAAGACCAACTTTTTCAAGGAAATAGTTTGCCTTTTTCTTCGCTTCTTCTTTCCCCATCTTTTTCACTGTAACGAGCCCTTCCATTACATTTTGAAGTGCTGTTAAATGCGGAAATAGATTATGGTGCTGGAATACCATACCTGTTTGCGTACGAAGATTGACAATATCTTTCTTCGATACTTTTTGAGAGAAGTCGAGCTCTTTATTACCGATTCGAATACTACCAGCATTCGGCGTTTCTAACACGTTGAGACAACGTAAGAATGTCGTTTTACCAGATCCAGATGGGCCGATAATAACAACAACTTCCCCCTTCTCAACTGATAAATCTATATGCTTTAGTACGGTATTATCTCCGAAACTTTTTTGTAAATGTTGAATTGAAATCATAAAAACAAAAACTCCTTTTATGAAAGGGTTATTTTAGAGTGTAACGTTCTGAACGTTTTTCTAATATTTGTTGCACAATAGATAATAAGAAGCAAATTGCCCAATAAATTAGACCTGCTTCGAAATAAACAATTAAAAACTCGTAGTTCATTGCCGCAATTTCCTGCGCTTTTCGGAACATTTCTGTTACTAAAATTAACGATGCTAATGAAGTATCCTTCACTAAACTAATAAATGTATTCGAAAGCGGCGGGATAGATACGCGCGTTGCTTGCGGTAAAATAACACGTTTTAACGCTTGCGGATATGTCATCCCAATTGTGTAAGCTGCTTCCCACTGTCCTTTCGGGATTGAAAGGATAGAAGCACGAATAATTTCAGATGCATACGCACCAACATTTAATGAAAATCCAATAACTGCTGCTGTATATGGCTCAACTTCAATATTAAGAGTTGGAAGACCATAGAAAATAATAAATAACTGTACAAGAAGTGGCGTTCCGCGAATGATAGATACATAGATACGAGCAATCCATTGTAAAATACGACTACCTGAAATACGTGCGAGCGCCGTTAACGTCGCAAGTATAATCCCGATAATAAATGTAATAAGCGTTAATGGAATTGTCGTAAACACAGCTTCCTTCAGCATAGGCATGAAGGAAGACTGCATAATATCTATCCAAGTAGACAATCGATCTGAAACCAACGCACTACTTAGATACATTTTCACCGAACCATTTTTTCGCTATTTTATCGTACGTACCATCTTTTTTCATATCTTCTAACGCTTTATTTACTTCTTGTACTAGCTTGTCGCTACCTTTACGGAATAAGAATCCACTTTGTGACGCTTCTTTTTCTGTATCTACAATTTTAATTTTTGCATCTTTTTTCGTTTCTAAGTAGTTTAACACTGATAATTTATCATTAATTGTGAAATCAACGCGTCCAGTATTTAATAATTCTGCGGCTTGGCTAAAGCCTTCTACATTCGTAATTTCTGCGCCATTTTTCTTAGCAATATCTGCATAGTTACTTGTTAAAGATTGTGCTGCTTTTAATCCTTTTACATCAGTAAATGTAGCAGGTTTATCTTTATCCTTCGCAATAACTAATACCGCTGAAGATGAAACGTATGGGCTAGAGAAGTCATATTTCTTTTGACGATCTTCACGAATACCAACTTCGTTTGCAACCATGTCGAAACGTTTTGCATCTAGACCAGCAAGTAAGCTGTCCCATTGTGTTTCTTTAAATACAGGTTTTACCCCTAAACGTTTTGAAACTTCTTCTGCTAATTCAACGTCAAATCCAGTTAATTTATTGCTTGAATCGTGGAATGTGAACGGTGGATATGTACCTTCTGTTCCAATTACAAGTTCACCACTTTGTTTTATCTTTTGTAACGCATCTTGACTAGCTGTATCTTTTTTCTCTTCTTTACCGCAGCCCGCTACAATTCCGATCGCTAATGTAGTTACTGCAAGTACTGAAAATAATTTTTTCATAATGGTAATCCTCCAAGTATTCTGATAGGAATTTAAAAACTATATTGATTGTATGCAATCTTGAACAATTTTTCAATGAAAATGTTCTTATTTAGTTTATCCTTTTTCTTCATAATCAAACAAAAGGGGAAAAAACGCTACATACAAAAAATAAGTAACATTTTTTAATATAGCATTTATAAAGAAAAAGGTAAAACAATACTTCTTATTTAACTGTCGTGATTCTCTGAAGAATCGATGTGTTCACCAATAAAAAAGAACTTGCGAAAATCACAAGTTCTCCCCCGTACCTATTAAGCGCTCTGATTACCTTCCATTTGCGTTTTATACATATCGTAATAACGCCCACGCTTTTTCATTAGCTCATCATGAGAGCCTTTTTCTAAAATCGTTCCTCTATCAAGCACAATAATTTGATCTGCGCTTTTAATTGTTGAAAGACGGTGAGCGATAATAAATGTCGTTCTTCCTTTTTTCACAACTTCTAGCGCTTGTTGGATCATCGCCTCTGTTTCTGTATCGATACTAGACGTTGCCTCATCTAAAATTAAAATGGCTGGGTCAAAAGCGAGCGCCCTAGCAAACGATATAAGCTGACGTTCTCCGGTTGAAAGTGTACTTCCTTTCTCCGTAATTTCTTCATCTATATTGTTCGCAAACCGTTCAGCACCAACATCACGTAATGCTTTTACGATGCGCTCTTTTGAAATTTTTTCGTTCTCTAAGCTAACATTGGATGCCACCGTCCCGCTAAATAAAAACGGATCTTGCAGTACGATTCCCATATGTTCACGTGTTGCTTGTTTCGGCATCTCTTTTACATCATGACCGTCAATCGTAAGCTTTCCTTTTTCAAACTCATAAAACTGAAAGAGTACATTCATAATCGAACTTTTTCCTGATCCAGTATGACCGACAAGTGCCACTGTCTCGCCTTGTTTCGCTTCAAAAGAAATATTTTTTAGTACTTCATCTTTTCCATTATAAGAAAATGAAACATTATCAAACTTCACATTTCCTTGTAAGCGAGGCATACGTTCCTCTTCTACTGCTTCCCCTTTTTCCTCTAACAATTCAAAAACACGTTCTGATGCAACACGCGATTGTTCTAAGTTAGCAAGCTGATTTACCATATTTGTAATCGGAGAGAACAATCTCGTTAAATAATCAACGAACGCATACAGTATCCCTAGAGAAATGACGCCTGAAGCACTTAATGAAGCGCCACCGAAATACCAAATCACACCTGTAAAAGCGATATTTCTTAATACAGACACTAAATTATGAGAAGTTGCTGCATTTAAATTCAAAATTTTATTTTGATACTTAAAATAATCGCCATTTAATTCTTCAAACTCTTTTTTCGTTTCACGCTCTTGACGAAACGCTTGAATAATTGGCATCCCTTGAATAGATTCATTCACTGTTCCGTTAATATCAGATAAACGTGAGCGCATTTTATGATTGTATACAGACGCATACTTTCTATAAAGAATCGCCCACACAATTAAAATCGGGATGATAAGTAAACATAACGTCGCCAATTTTACATCGAGTAAAAATAGCGCAGCGAATATCCCGATAATATAAATGATACTAGAAACGAATGTCGCTAGTACCGTTACGTATAAATCACGAATGGCTTCCGTATCATTCGTTACACGCGATACAATTTTCCCTGCTGGTAAATGATCGAAATAACGAATCGGCAACGTTTGGATATGAGAAAAGACATCCTCCCTCATAATTTGAATAATTTTGTTCGCTGCCTTCTGTAAGAAAAATTGCTTTCCGTATGCAAATAATGAGACAACTACTAATAAAGCGAAATAACCACCACCAAGTAATAATAGGTGGGGGATTTCTGGTTTATAAAATGCAAACACTTCTTCTTTCGTTAATGCTTTCGCTTTATACACTTGCACTGCCTTACCATTTTGGACGGTAATCATATCATCTTTTACAGTACGTGACCCTTCAGCATTCACTTTATTTGGTACAAAGTAATATTGAAAACCGACTTGCATCACGCGTACTTCTTTTCCTTTTTTCTCACCTTCCTGGAAGCGATCACTTCGCTTATAAAAGGCGCCATTATACGAAACAGCCTCTTCACTCTTTTCTGTTTCATACCAAGGTTTCTCTATCCCGACGATATGATCGTCAATCATCGTTTTCGCGACGAAAGGACCAGCAAGCTCTGCGATGACGAAAATAAATAACATTAGCATCGCTGCAAAAATTGCCCCTTTCACTTTCATCGCATATTGAAACAATCGTTTTGAAACGCTCATATTTTCACCCCATTATCCGCACTTTCACTTTCCCCTTGTTGCCTTTCAAACTGCTCAGCATACCAACCCCCGCTTCGGATAAGCTGATCATGCGTACCTTCTTCCATAACTTTGCCTTCATCCATAACGAGAATCCAATCCGCATGTTGTACGGCCGATAAACGATGCGTCGTAATAATCGTCGTCTTTCCGCTTCTTTCTGTTCTTATATTTTCAATGATCGCTGCTTCCGTACGAGCATCAACAGCTGATAAAGAATCGTCCAAAATTAAAATTTCTGGATTTTGAATCACAGCTCGCGCAATTGAAATCCTTTGTTTTTGCCCTCCTGATAAAGAAACACCCTTCTCTCCAACGAGCGTTTCTAACCCTTCTGGTAAAAACTCTAAATCCTTTGTAAACGCCGCAATTTCAATCGCTTTCTCGAGTTCTTCTTCAGTCGCTTCTCGGTTTCCGAATAAAATATTTTCCCTCGCTGTTTTTGAGAACAAAATATGTTCCTGAGGTACATACCCAATCCATCCGAGTACATTTTCATTTGTTATTTTATCTAACGTCACATCAGAGACCGCAATATCCCCATCACCAAGCGGATATTGACGCAGAAGCTGACGTACAAGCGTCGTTTTTCCGCTTCCTGTTTTCCCGACAACCCCTAGCGTTTCTCCTTGTTTTAATGTAAACGAAACCTTCTTTAAATTTGTTTCAGTTGATGAAGGATATGAAAAGGTAACGTCATCAAACTGAATATAATCCGGCTCTTGTACAAGCTTTGGATTTTTTGGATCTTTTACATCTGGTTCATACGCTAACGTTTCATTCACACGGTCTAACGAAGCATTTCCTCTTTGCATAACATTGATTAATTCGCCAATTGCAAACATCGGCCAAATCATCATCCCTAAATACACGTTAAAAGAAACGAGTTCACCAAGTGTTACCTTTGATTGAAATACAAGATATGCGCCATATACTAAACCAATTAAATAACTAAGGCCAACAAGCATTTTCACAGTCGGCTGGAATAATGCATCAATTCTTGCTACTTTCATATTTTTTTCGTAGACGTCATCTCCTAAATGATGAAATCTTTCTTGATCTGCGTTCTCTTGTACATACGCACGAATAACGCGCACACCAGCGATTGATTCAAGTACTTTATCGTTCATATCACCAAATGCATCTTGCGCAACTGTAAATCTTTCATGCAATTTCTTTCCATATATATTCATCGCATACGCCATAATCGGAAGCGGTATAAGTGCCGCAAATGTAAGCTCCCAACTAATTGTAAATCCCATCATACAAACGATCGTAAGCATATATAAACTCGAATCCACGAGCGTTAATATACCGAAACCAGCTGTCATAGCAATTGCTTTTAAGTCATTTGTCGCTCTCGCCATTAAATCGCCAGTACGATTTTTTTGATAAAACGTCGGTGTCATTTTAAGTAAATGCCCCATAAATTTAGAGCGCATCGTTCTCTCCAGTACGAATGCACCGCCAAACAATTGATGTTGCCAAACGAAAGTAAGACCATATCCAATTACCGTAACCCCTACTAAAATAAGAATAAATTGCATAATCGCTGCATTCGTTAACGTTCCTGTTTTTATATTATCAATCGTAACCCCTAACACTTTCGGAGGAATAACTTCAACTATATTTACAATCAAAAGAGCTCCAATGGCGATACTATATCTCTTCCAATGCTCTTTAAAAAACCATTTTAACTTTAGTAATACTGATAACAATGTGACCTCTCCCTTCTCGTTCTCGTTTCACTCTCATTTCTTTACCCACTATCCAGATCCATCACATTTACATTTCGTAATCCATACAATCTCATCACATTTTTCCACCTTCCAAAGTTTTATATAGTAACGTGGAAAACAAAAAAAAGCATACCGCCGCTTGACGATATGCACAAAAATGCATAAAAGCGTACGTTACGATATACGCAACGTACGCTTTTTATAAGACAAAGATGCCTTATATATCCGCACGGGTTGCGTAATGATATGAATGTTTTCTGCCATTTAACAGAGCTAAGCCCATTACATTTACGATTACAATCATTACGCACACCCCCTTCATTTATTTTCCATTTATAATCTTACAACTTTATTGAGTATTCTGTCAATTGTTTTTTTACACACCGAATAAAAATATACGCTACCTCATTTTGAAATAAGGGAATCTTCTGTAAGAAAGGGCATACAAAATAAAAAAAGAATAAGAAATCGTTTTCACAAACATTTCATTTGAAAAATGTTATCAAACACCCTACAATCACCTTATACTCACTCTTACAAGTTGCTATTTTAGGAGGACTAATCATGACAACTAGCAATACGTACAAATTTTATTTAAACGGAGAATGGAGAGAAAGCTCTTCAGGAGAAACAATCGAAATTCCATCTCCATACTTACACGAAGTAATTGGACAAGTACAAGCAATTACTCGCGGAGAAGTAGATGAAGCAATTGCATCTGCAAAAGAAGCTCAAAAATCATGGGCAGAAGCTTCTCTACAAGATCGCGCAAAATATTTATATAAATGGGCTGATGAGCTCGTAAATATGCAAGACGAAATTGCCGATATCATTATGAAAGAAGTCGGTAAAGGATATAAAGATGCGAAGAAAGAAGTTGTTCGTACAGCTGATTTCATTCGTTACACGATTGAAGAAGCTCTTCATATGCACGGAGAAAGCATGATGGGCGATAGCTTCCCTGGCGGAACGAAATCTAAACTTGCGATCATCCAACGCGCACCACTTGGTGTTGTATTAGCAATCGCACCGTTTAACTACCCAGTAAACTTATCTGCTGCAAAACTTGCACCAGCATTAATTATGGGTAACGCTGTTATTTTCAAACCAGCAACTCAAGGTGCAATTAGCGGTATTAAAATGGTGGAAGCACTTCATAAAGCTGGCCTTCCAAAAGGACTTGTAAACGTAGCGACAGGACGCGGTTCTGTAATTGGTGACTACTTAGTAGAACACGAAGGTATCAATATGGTATCGTTCACAGGCGGTACAAACACAGGTAAACATTTAGCGAAAAAAGCTGCAATGATTCCACTTGTATTAGAACTTGGTGGTAAAGACCCTGGTATCGTTCGTGAAGATGCTGACTTACAAGATGCTGCAAACCATATCGTAAGCGGTGCATTCTCTTACTCTGGTCAACGTTGTACAGCTATTAAACGTGTACTTGTACACGAAAACGTAGCAGACGAGCTTGTTAGCTTATTAAAAGCGCAAGTAGCTGAACTATCAGTTGGATCTCCAGAACAAGATAGCACAATCGTTCCATTAATCGACGACAAGTCTGCTGACTTCGTTCAAGGTTTAGTTGACGACGCTGTAGAAAAAGGTGCTACGATCGTTATCGGTAACAAACGTGAGCGTAACTTAATTTATCCAACATTAATCGACCACGTAACAGAAGAAATGAAAGTTGCTTGGGAAGAGCCATTTGGCCCAATTCTTCCAATCATCCGTGTTTCTTCAGATGAGCAAGCAATTGAAATTGCTAACAAATCAGAGTTCGGTCTGCAAGCAAGTGTCTTCACAAAAGACATTAACAAAGCATTTGCAATTGCTAACAAAATCGAAACTGGTTCTGTTCAAATTAACGGACGCACAGAGCGCGGCCCTGACCACTTCCCATTCATCGGTGTAAAAGGTTCAGGTATGGGCGCACAAGGTATTCGTAAGAGCCTTGAGTCTATGACACGTGAAAAAGTAACTGTATTAAACTTAGTTTAATCTTATATGTAGAAGCTGATCTAGTTTTAGATCAGCTTCTTTTATATCAAATAATTATCCATTCCTAATGACTAACTCTTCTCTATAATCTGATTATTACTATATCCATTGACGTATAAAAATACATTTGTTACTCTTAAAGACGTTAATTTAATATTTAAATCCTCATTCGTATCTCGGTGAGGTAGAGGTTGCAATCATTAAGAGTATCGTTTCAGGAGATGTAGTGGCATTGATGAAGGAATGAGAAAGGAATGATTGCCGAAGTAAGTTGTGTCCACCATGCACGCTTGCTGGGTCTGCATTTAATAAGTGCAGAACTGTCACAAACGTTTCGTTTGTGGAGAGCTATCGAGAGGTATGTCGTGGGTTTCTTATAAGATAGAAAGCATGTAGCGGCAAATTACGTGCTTTTTTTGTTTTGTTTGGGACTTCTCTTCTCTACTAAGAAGACATACATATCTCCTCGCTTGACTTGGTTATACTAACTTTGGAGGTATTTTCTATGCAACAAAAAAAATGGGGCTTTTGGGTACTAACAGCTTTCGTTGTCGGTAACATGGTTGGCGCTGGGATTTTCATGGTGCCAAGTACGTTGGCACAAACAGCAAGCCCTCTCGGTGTCACTTTAGCTTGGTTAACAACAGGGTTTGGTGTTTTAATGCTAGCTCTTGTTTTCGGTAATTTAGCAATTCGTCGTCCTGATTTAACGACAGGACCACAAAGTCATGCATATGCTTTATTCTCATCACCAAAAAAGAAAAAAATGGCTGGTTTCAGTATGGTATGGGGATATTGGGTTGCAAACTGGGCAAGTAACGTTGCCATCATTACATCTTTCGCGGGATATTTATCACTCTTCTTCCCAATTATGAAAGATACACGACTACTATTTTCAATCGGCTCGTTCGATATAGAAGTTGGAAAACTCATTACATTTACTATTTGTTCCATCTTACTTTGGGGAACTCATATTATATTAACAAACGGTGTAAGCGGAGCTGGAAAGCTAAACTTCTTAGCAACAACAACGAAAGTAACTGGATTCCTTTTATTCATCGTCGTTACGTTATTTGCATTCGAAGCTTCTAAGTTTGGACAATGGTACACACCGATGATCGATAAATCAGGTGTATCACACGGCCTTCTTTCACAAGTAAATTTAGCCGCTCTTACGACGCTTTGGGCGTTTATCGGAATTGAATCAGCAGTACTTTTATCAAACCGTGCTACCTCTCCTAAAACGGTAAAACGCGCAACAGTAGCTGGATTACTTATTACAGTTGCGATTTACTTAGGAATTACCATTTTAACAATGGGTGTACTTCACGTTGATAAATTACAAGCTTCGGAACGTCCATTAGCAGACGCATTAAACGCTGCAATGGGTCATGGCGGCGGGAAACTGATGGCATTACTTGCTCTTACTTCCCTATTCGGTTCTATCTTAGGTTGGATTTTATTAAGCTCGGAAGTACCGTATCAAGCAGCAAAAGAAGGTTTCTTCCCTTCCTTCTTCACAAAAACGAACAAAAAAGGAAGTCCAATTTACTCATTACGATTAACAAACATTATGTCGCAAGTGTTCTTATTCTCAACATTATCAGGAACGATTGCGGAAGCTTATACATTCGTTATTACCGTATCAACACTAGCCTACCTCATTCCATATCTCGTTTCACCAATCTTCCAGTTAAAACTAGTCGCAACTGGTGAAACATATAAAAATGAAGTGCGAGCAAGAATTACAGATGGCATAGTCGCAGTAATCGCACTTTGTTACGCACTATGGGTTATTAAAACAGGTGCATCCGATATAAAAACGTTCCTTCTCGGAATTGGTTTATTCGTAATCGGCTTTGCCTTCTATCCATTAATGAATCGTGATCAGAAAAAAAATAACGAAAAGAAAAACGAGCAAGTTGCGTAACGCAATTTGCTCGTTTTTTCTTTTATAAAACATATATAATAGAACAAAGAGGTGAAAAACATGTCAATCGAATCGCTATGGAGCAGTCGCTTCCAACAACATATTCAAAATATCATTACATACTTTGCACGTATGATTAACGGTTTACTATATAGCTTTATCTTCGTTGTCTGTATAGGTGCTTACTATTACGCAAAGTTTCTTAAGACAGCTCCTGCTAAAGGACTATCTTTATTACTTATTACAATCGTCCTAACAGCGATTATAACGAGATGCCCTATCCGTACATTTATTCAGAAACCTGATGCTGTCTATTTACTCGCACTAGAAGAGAAACTAACATCTTATTTCAAAAAATCTCTTCTATATAATTACATCATTCAGCTTTTCCCATTATTATTTACGTTCCTTATTCTCGTTCCACTTGCATTGCAGTCATTACAATTAACGGTACCTTTCTTATGTACAATCTTTCTCGTTTTAATGATTACGAAAGCTTGGAACATGTACATACATTGGATATGGCGTGATAGTCACGAAAAAAACATATGGTTCATTATTCGGATTACTTGTAACGCACTAATTATTTACATGCTGTTTTACTCAGCAAATGTTCTCATATTAGGCGGATTACTCTTACTACTTGCTTTCCTGCTTCTATATACGAAAAAGCAGCCAACAAAACGAATACCGTGGGATTACATAATTGAACAAGAAGAAAAAATGAACGTTCGTTTTTATCAATTTGCTAGCATCTTCACCGATGTGCCGCAACTAAATAAGCAAGTAAATAAAAGAAAATGGCTTACAAATTGGATTGAACCTTTATTACATAAAAAGCGAGCAACTTTCTTCTACTTACATACACTAGCATTTTTACGCGGAAATGATTATTTCGGTATATATATTCGCTTAGGATTGATCGGTGCCTTCGCCTTATATTTTATACCAAACATATACGTAAAAGGCGCTATCGCATATATCGTCCTATATATGATTTCTATGCAGCTCCGTTCCTTGTGGAAATATTTTTCAGGAAATATTATCGTAGCATTATATCCGATTGATACTGAAAAACGAATGAATCAATTTCTTCGCTTAATCTTTATATTACTAAGTATTCAACTCGTTGTATTTTCAACTGTTATACTCATTGCTACAGGTCAATTTTTACATAGCCTTATCATTATGATTATCGGGTTAATCTGGATCAAATTTATTATTGTACCAAAAACGAAGCAACGCGTTTCTTCGTTTTAACGAAAAGAAGTATCTTAAAAGCCAAGGAGAAAATAAATTATCTCCTTGGCTTTTTTATTTTTTTCCTCAAACAAGAATTACCGCAACAACCGCTATTCTATGATTTTTACATACAAAGATGATAATACATGTTTACGTCCTAATAAAAAGGGTATGTATTAAATTAACAGGGCAAAGGAACTGAAGGGAATGGAAAAATATGAATTAAAGTTTCACTTTATAAAAGACATTGCTCAAGGACGATTCTGAAACCGATAATACAATATAAGGAGCTGATTGCACTGAGTAAAAAAATTGCTATTTTAATAACGGATTATTTCGAGGATACAGAATACACAGAGCCAGTGGAAGCTTTTCATCAAAAAGGATATGAATTAACAACTATTGAAGCAGAAAAAGGTAAAACAGTACACGGTAAACAAGGAAATAGTGAAGTCGTAATCGATAAAGGTATCGATGATGTTTCTTCAGAGGACTTTGATGCCCTCTTCATACCAGGCGGATTTTCCCCAGATATACTTCGTGCAGATGAACGTTTTGTTCGATTTAGCAAAGCATGTATGGATGCGAAAAAACCTGTTTTTGCTATTTGTCACGGACCCCAATTACTCATCACTGCACAAACACTTGAAGGACGCGATGTGACTGGCTATAAATCCATTGAGGTTGACTTAAAAAATGCTGGTGGACATTTTCATGACAAAGAGGTTGTCGTATGCCAAAATCAGCTAGTAACAAGTAGACAACCGGAGGATATCCCCGCGTTTATTGAAGAATCATTGCGTATATTAGGATAGTTACTTTGGCTAACCTCATTTTATTTGTATGAAAAAAATTTAATCAGTGGGGTTTTGTTCATCCCCTACTGATTATTAGCCCTCACCAACTGGTCGCTTACAGGCAATCCGACCTCCACAAATAGCGGGATAAATAAAAAGAGTGTAATCCAAAAGTGCAGTTTTAATGACCTTTTGGTTTACACTCTTTTCTCGTCCCAAAATTTCTAATCACTTTTCATAGGCAATTCTCATATAGTGAAAATGACTATACCATTCCTATCCATAAGTTAACTCATGATTTTACACATATATAAATACAAAAGATGGGAGCCTTAATTATGAATAACACTCCACCTTCAACGCCCCCAAATCCTACTGAAACAAATACTCGTGAAGTGAGCTTACAAACGTTACGCGTTATCGGGCTTATCGTACTGATTAGCGGCTACATATTAGTAGCTCTTTCTGAAGTAGGAACTTTAAAAAATCTTTTACTAAAGCCTAGAACTACTCCAAATTTAGCTGAAGTTGATCCATTTTAAAAATTATATAAAAAGCGAGTCCCGCATTCACATGCAAAAAGCCCCTTACAAAAAGGGGCTTTCCAATAACTCTTTATTCTCATTACTTCGCAAAACTTTCAGCTAGCTGTTTCTCTCTCCACATAAATGTAATAGCGAGACCAACTATTAAAACAACTCCTGAGAAAGCATATGGATAATGAATATTCATATCAAATAATATTCCGCCCATCGCTGGTCCTGCGATATTTCCTAAACTCGTATAAGTCGAGTTCATACCAGCAACGAATCCTTGCTCTTTTCCAGCTGCTTTTGATAAGAACGTCGTTAAAGCTGGACGTAGTAAATCAAATGCAAGGAAAATGAAGCAAGTAACGAGAAGTACAATCCAATAATTAAAGACTACAGTTGAAACAAACGCTAATACTGCACCTACAATTAAACAGATTTGAATTAACACTTTTTCACCGAACATGTCGACCAATTTGCCAAACATAAATACTTGCACAACTACCCCAAAGATTGAACTAATTGTAATAATCGCCGCAATATCTTTCGGTGTGAATCCAAACTTATGATCAGAGAACAGACTAAACACAGTTTCATACGCTGATAATCCGAATGCGAGTACAAATACGATAATAAATGCAATTGCATACATTGGATGTAATGATTTCTTTAAATCACCAATAAAACTTGATTCTTTCGTATTAGAAGAAATCTCTGCAAGCTCTTCTTTCGTTAACGGCTCTTTTAAAATAAAGATAGAAATTACACATGCTATAAAAGCAATTGCTGCTGCAACGAAAAACGGTACACGTATACCGTATTCTGCAATAAATCCGCCAATTCCAGGCCCTATAATAAACCCAGTACTAATCGCCGCAGATAAATATCCCATCGCCTTTGGACGTTCCTGCATAGATGTAATATCCGCAACATATGCCGTAACACCAGGCATAATAAATGCGGCACTAATTCCGCCTAACACCCGTGCTGCATAAAGCATCCACACATCTTTTCCTAATCCAAAAAGAAGTTCTGAAACACCAAAAATAAATAATCCAATGATGATCATTTTCTTCCTACCGTAAAGATCGACCCACCGGCCTGTAATAGGTGAAGCTATAAGCTGAGCCATTGCAAACACTGCAACGAGATACCCCATCGTCTTCCCTGTTAAACTCATGTCATTCATAAAGGACGGCATAACCGGAATGATTAATCCAATCCCTAAAAAAGCGATAAATATATTACTCAAAAGAATGACCAATACCATCTTTTGTTCTTTTATCGGTTTCTTCACTTTTTAACACCTCTTCCCGTAAGCTCCTCTCAAAAAAAATAATGCCCAAGAAGCTTTTTCTTTATCCTACTATTTGTGGGCTAATCATGAGTAGAGATGCCTCCACTCATTAGAATTTCACACTATCCTTCCACACATACATAAGCATTAGGTGAATGACTATCATTCATTTTCCCTCAAAAATAAACCTACCTTTTCAGACAGGTTCATTTTACTACTCCTTTATATGCAGTGCATGTGTTAAAAAGTCTAGTACTTCTACCTTTTGTAGCTCGACTTGCTCTTCATCTTTATGATCATATAAATAAACTTGTTCTGCTGCTGATTCAACAAGAGCGATAAATAACTTCGCTGTTCGCTCTGCGTGAACCGAATCACGAATTTCACCAGCTTCTTTCGCCGCACTTAAAAACTCACTTAGCCACATATAAAGAGGCTCATACACAGCTTCCCATTCTTTTATATGTTCCGTAGATGCAAGACCTGCATACATTAAAGCTTGTATTTCACGATACTCAGCTATGAAGTGAAACACCGCATCTATTACTTGCGTAACTTTACTTGAGAAAGGCGCATCATTTTGCACTTTTTCTTTCACTGCAAGGATCATCTTCTCAACCATCACTTCTGCTATTGCAGGCATAACAGATAACTTAGAAGGAAAATATAAATAGAAAGTTCCTTGTGCAATGCCAGCCAATTTCACGATATCAGAAATCTTCGTTTTTTCAACGCCCTTTTCCTGAAACACTTCAATAGCTGCATAGACAATTTTCTCTTTTTTATTCATCATCTAAACCCTTTCAAACGCGTATTGAATGACTGTCACTCATTTTATAAAATAACTAGCTGTACTGTCAATTATCGTGCACTTTTTATAACAAAAATCTCCTAACAACTTGTTAGGAGATACAATATATCTTTACGAAAGAGCCTTTAATCCTGTCACTCCGCATACAATAAGAGCCACACTAATGATACGCGCTTTACTTTTTGACTCACCAAACAGGAACATGTTTAATAAAACGGCACCTGCTGTTCCAATACCAATCCAAACCGCATACGCGACACTGACTTGTAAGAATAAGAAAGATGTATACAAGAATGCAAAGGATGTAGCAAACCCGCCTATATAAAGCGCACCGTTTGCTAACGTTTTATCTTTACTATACATTTTAAGACCGATCACACCGACTATTTCACTAATTGCAGCACAAAATACGAAAAACCAACCCATCTTTAAGCAGCTCCTTCCACAGTTTCTTCCTTATTATCAGCTAGCTTTAAACCGATAACGCCAGCTACAACCATTACGATAAAGAATAATTTCCCTACACTGAAACTTCCGCCGAAAAGGAATACATCCATTAAGAAAGTACCTACCGTACCAGCTCCAGCGAAAATGGCATATACAGTCCCTGTCGCAAGATGTTCACACGCTTTAGACAGGAAGTAAAAATCAACAGCGATAACTCCTAAAATAATAATCCAATGCCACCAAGTATCGGCCGTATTAAAACCAAACACCCAAAAAATTTCAAAGATACATGTTAATATGACATATAACCAAGCTTTATTTTTCATACCTCTCACCTCTTATGACTGACTATCAGTCATTTTTATTTTAAAAAAATATACTCCTTCATCACTACTATATATAAACAACTATCATCCTCATTTACCATTGTATTTGTTCCGTTTCCAAGCAAACTACATCCTGTCACATTAAAATGACTGAATGTCATTCATAAACATTGTACATGAATATTTTAAAAGCTGTCAATGCCTAAAGTTTATTTTAAATTTATTTCATCCGATTTGTATATTTCCTAATAATCTGTTAATACTGCTAGTAACATAATATTTTCTCCACTCCCCCTTGGAGAGATCCCTTTAATAGAGCAGTTAGCGTTTGCTAGCTGCTCTTTTTTACATTTGTTTCACCCAACATACCGAATCATCGCCACCTCATCACAATAATCAACCTTCGGACAATGCCTACAATCAATCCATACTTTCTCTGGTAACGCCCCTCTCTTCACAAAATCAAACCCGCACTTTTGAAAAAATTCCGTTTCATATGTTAAAGAAATAACTCTACTCACTTTTATTTTCGCTGCCTCATTTATTACATGGTTCACTAACATCCGCCCGATTCCCTTCCCTGCATATGTATGCGAAACGACTAATGACCGGACTTCTGCAAGATCCTCTCCTAACACATGTAAACCAGCAACTCCAACGATTTCTTCCCCTTCTTTCATAACATATAAACATTGTAAATATTGATAGAGAGATAAAAGAGAACGCGGTAAAACCACTCCCTCTTTTGCATAAGCTTCAATGAGACTATAAATTTCTTTCACATCACTCGTAACTGCATTAAAGATTTTCATATTCTATCCCCTTGCCCCCGATATTAATATTTATAAACTTAAATGAATTTTAATACATAATTTTATATAATAATACATCTCTCCTATCTCCTCGTCAATCACTTTATACAAACAAAAAACCAAGCAATCTAATCGATGCTCGGTTCCTCATTTCGTATCGGTAATACGGTCGAATATTTAATTTCACGAAGTGCTAAACTCGTCTGTATCCTTGTAATACCAAGCTTATTCAGCTTTCTAATAAACTGCTCCAGCTCTTTACGATCACGATTTGCAACCTTTAATAAATAATCATACTCTCCTGTTAAACAGTGACATTCTAACACTTCAGGCATCGCTTCTAACTCTTTCTCCAACACTTCAAGCTTATCCGATTGATGAATATTCGTACTCATA
Organism: Bacillus sp. CH140a_4T; assembly: GCF_008923725.1. Lineage (GTDB taxonomy): Bacteria > Bacillota > Bacilli > Bacillales > Bacillaceae_G > Bacillus_A. The sequence goes on along the minus strand of NZ_WBPF01000016.1, from coordinate 92,987 downwards.
AAAATGAAGCATAACAAATCAAAACCAAGCTTTTCTTGATTTAAAATGGCTACTTGTTTATCAATGAACCCTTCTCCATCTAATCTTTTTATTCTCGCATGCATCGCAGCTGGTGATAAATTAACGCGTCGCGCAAGCTCTGCATTACTTACTTGAGACTCCTTCTGCAATATATCTAAAATTTGTACGTCTAAATCATCTAACACTTTAATAACTGACGATTCCATCAAAATCCCCCTTTTTATTACCGATGATTATTCGAAAAAACACTTTATAATCTACATAAAACTGAATATCTTTCCGTAAATAACATTAAAGACAAAATATTTTATCGAATTTTCCCCATTATACAAAAGAATATATTACATAATAAAGAAAAATGCTAAAATTATTTACAATTCACATTGATTACAACAAAGGGGATTTTAATATGCCTTATTTTTATGTTTTTTTACTATTATTAACGAGCTTATTATGGGGAGGAAATTTCGTCGTTGGAAAATCACTCGTTGATCACGCATCTCCGATGACACTTACAAGTTTAAGATGGATGATTGCGATCGTTTGTTTATTACCGATGGTATGGTTTAAAGAAAAGAAAATCATTCCGCCTCGTGCCGCAATACTGCCGTTACTACTAATGGGGATTTCAGGGGTCGCTCTTTTTAACATCTTTCAGTTTTTAGCACTAGAAAAAACATCCGCAACGAATGTAGGGCTTATTTCTACATTAAATGCGATTTCCATTGCACTATTTTCAGTATTATTTCTAAAAGAAAAAGTAAATACACTTCAAATTCTATCCATGATTCTTTCATTCTTCGGGGTTATTCTTGTCCTATTAAAAGGTAACTTTGCACTTTTATTTTCACTACATTTTAATAGCGGCGACTTATGGATGATTGCGGCTGTTTGTATTTGGGGAATGTATTCTGTTTGTAGTAAATGGGCAACAAAAACAACGACACCGCTCATGGCAACATTATACTCTGGTATTTTCGGTGTTATTTTGTTACTGCCATTTAACATCGGGAGCTTCACTGTTACAAATATAAATACTTCTTTCATCACATCCCTTTTATATACAGGACTTATTTCTACCGTTCTATGCATGGTGTTTTGGAATATTGGCGTACAAAAATTAGGAGCTACGACATCCGGGATTTTTCTAAACTTCAACCCGATTTTCACAGCGATTTTAGCATTCCTTTTCCTCGGTGAAGAACTAACGTGGATACAAATTTTCGGGACAATGATCGTTGTCACAGGCTGTTATTTATTTTCTCATTTCAAAACAGTTGCGGTTCAACCAACTAGAGCTTTAATGCGGAAACATTCTTAATGAAAAAACATCGTCATCCGAGTGGCGATGTTTTTTATTTACTCTTCATTTCTTTTATATACTGCTTTTCTTCTTCTGGCGATAAACGTTCTGTTGCCTTTCCAGTATCACCACCTTGAAGGCCCCATAAAAAGTTATGCTCCTCAACAGTTTGAGAAAAATCTCCTTTTTCCCATCTATTTATAATAGAAAGTAACTTCGTTTTATATTGAAAACCTATACTATTTTCAATACCTTTCTTTACGCTATAAATTTCTTTTGTTGTCATTTCTATAAATCCCCATTTCTCAGAGGATTTTACCTTTTGGTGTACCATTTTGTGCATAGTAGAAATAATTTCACCTTCGCTAACTTGTGGAGCTTCTTCTGCAACTTTCTTCTCTTTTTCGTTTGCTACTCGCTGGGTTTGAATATTTTTATTTTCTCTTTCTACATATGCCAGCAATTTCTTTCCGCCAACTATAGACGAGATAATTACCATAATTGTAATACATATACCTACAATCCATTTAAAAAGCATTAACTCTTCATCGCTTCCTTAACAATATAACTGTCTACATACTGCTTAAACTTCACGATTTTTCCATTTTCAAGTTGCCATACGTGAACGAAATCTGCTTCAAATGATTTTCCCGTTTCTTTATAAACTCCTGAATAAACACCTTCAGCAATAATTACATCTTTTCCGTTTACTTCATGGTACATATTTACACTCGCTTTATAATCATCCCATTCTGATCCTAATCGGCTAAATACATTTTCCATTATTGCTTCTACACCTATATAAGTTCCGCCGTACGGGAAACCTTCTGCCTCTGTCCATTCTACTTTTTCAGAGAGTGCTTCTACTAAATGTTTTGCATTTGAAGAAGCTGATCCTTCATACGTGCTTCGAATAATTTCTAAATTTGATTTAGGCATGTTACTTCCTCCCGTTTTATTTATTTTTCACACAAGTTGTAACAAGAATAGTTACAACTTGTGTGAAAAAATATTTAAATTGTTTCATTCTTAATCAATTAGTTGTAATCATTATAGTTACATTTATAATTCAAGTCAACAATTTATAAATAAGTTTACTTCGTTTTCATTACTTTCTCTTTTAAGAAACGATCTACATATCCTTCTGCTTTTACAACGAATAAATACGCACCCATTGCTAGTAATGCAAGATCTAATTCATATCCTGGATTCTTTCCATCTCCTAATAAACCTGCTGCTCCATTTACCTTTACGATAGCTCCAGCTAAAATAAGTGCAAATAACAATCCTACATATTTTACGCCTAAACCGATAATTAATAATACACCACCAACTAATTCTACAGTTGCTACGCCGTATGCAAGACCACCTGGTAAGCCGATGCTTGTAAACCATCCTGCTACGTTATCGATACCTGATTGAAACTTCGCTAAACCGTGCGCAAAGAATGTCACTCCTAACACGATGCGAATAATTAAATTCCCAATATATTGGTTCATTTTGAACTCTCCTTTTTGTTTTGTTATGGTGAACTTTTATTTACAAGTCAAAACAATACGGTATTTCATTTCATTCGTCAAATACTTTTTTTAAGAAAACAAAAAACATTATCCCTTTTACGGATAATGTTTTCTTACAAAATAGCGCTAATTCAAGCTTTTACTCTATCGCACAAAAAAGTTGAAACATTTTTCCAGCACCAACATACGGCAATAAAGACAAGTCCTCTTCTACAACCATGCCAACAACATTCACTTTCTCATTTTTAGACAAATCATGTTTGGCAACTTGCATCTCTCCAGCATATCTACCGTACAATTCATTATCAATTGTAATGCTGCCTTTCTTTCTTACAATGGTATGCATCGGCTGTAACATGACTTTATTTTCTTCTCGTGATTCTACAGAACGAATGACATCACGAGCTGGATCTAGTCTATTTGTATGCACTTGTTCTACCATTTTTAATACTTCACTTTTCTTTATCAATGGTTCATATCGCAGCGGAATAATCCCTCTACTCGCACTCGCTATCTCTTGTACACTTTCTACACTTCCACTTATATCTCCGAATAGCACCTTATCGACACCACAATCTTGTACAAGTTCTAAGTACGCTTCCAGCGGGCGCATATTCCGGTGCTTTTCTAACGTTGGTAAGCCTTCGTATAGCGGACCACGTTTTTCACCATCTCCCGGAATAAATGCCATCGTTTTTATTCCACACTCATGTAAGTATTCGTTTTGTTTTTGCAAGAATGATTTTGCTAGTCCTGTTTCTGGGTGCGGATAAAAATTATGCCACGCTTCTACATTCTCTACCCGTATCTTTTCAGTAATTAACTCTTTCCAAAATGAATCTGTAATCGTACTCGCATTTAAAGCTACTTTCATTTTATGAGATACGCGTGCGATTTCTTTCGGCGTGATGCCATAGTCCATTCGTAAACCAGTAATGCCCCAGTCTACTAACTCTTCGACATTTTCGTACGTCATACCTAAATGGTGTAACGATTTTGGAGAAACATCGACCATTAATTCCATTTCATTTTCGAGAGCTTGCTTCCCGAGTATTTGAATTAACTCTTTATACGTATTTGAATCATCTTCTGGAATGTGAAGTGATGTAAAAATAGATGAAAACCCGTTTTCTTTCGTTATTTTTAGCCACTCTTCTTGCTTCTTTACTCGTTCTTTTGAAAGATAAATTGAAACTCCTATCATATGAATCTCCCTTTCTATAAATAAAAAAGAGAAAGGAATCCCTTTCTCTATATGTTGTCTGCCATTTCTTCTTTGAATCCGAAGAAGTACGTAAAGATAAATCCAAAAGTATATGCCACTACTAACCCAAGGAAATATAATAAATATTTATTATCGGCAATTAACGGGATTAATGATAATCCTGATACGCCAATTCCGAGTGCGGCTGTTTTCATAACTGCTTGGAATGCACCACCAACAGCTGCTCCTAAACAAGCTGTAAGAAACGGTTTCCCCAGTGGTAATGTAACCCCGTATAATAACGGTTCGCCAATTCCTAAAAAACCAACTGGTAATGCACCTTTAATTACGTTACGAAGTCGTTTGTTTTTTGTTTTTACATAGATGGCAATCGCTGCTCCTACTTGCCCAGCACCAGCCATTGCTAATACTGGTAATAAAGGCGTTACGTGCGTTTGATTAATAAACTCCATATGAATTGGTGTTAAACCGTGATGTAATCCGACCATAACGAGAGGTAAAAATGTTCCAGCAAGCACTGCTCCAGCAAACGCTCCGCCAATACTTAAAATCCCATTAATTCCGCTCGTAATTCCTTCAGATAAGAAACCTGCTACCGGCTGAATAGCTAACATCGTTACGATACTTACGACTAACACAGTAATGAGTGGTGTCACGATAATATCAACTGCATTTGGCACTGCTTTTCGAACTTGTCTTTCCACTACAACCATAAGCCACGCTGCAAAAATAACTGCAAACAATCCGCCCCGCCCGGGTACCATTGCTTCACCAAATAATTTCACATTTGCCATCGCTGGATTGAAAATTAAAATACCCGCAATCGCTCCAAGAACTGGTGTCCCGCCAAATTCTTTGGCTGTATTCCAACCGACTAAAATCCCTAAAAATGTAAAGATACCGCCGCCAATAAGTAGTAACATTTGTAGCCATGTTGCATTCGGATCAGCACCTGCGTTTTTCGCGAAGTTAGCAACCCCGTTTATAATTCCTGACGCAACAAGACCAGGTATTAACGGAATAAAAATGTTACCTATTTTTCGTAAAAAGTTCTTCACTGGTGTATTATTTTTCTTCTTCATCTCTGATTTAATCTCTTGACCAATATCTTCAAGATGATGATCTGCAACCTCACCAATTCGCAGTCCCGTTAAACCTTCCATCTCAGCTGCTACTTTATTTACTGTCCCGGGTCCAACAACAACTTGAAGCGTCTCATCTTCAATAACGCCCATAACCCCTTCAACCTTTTTCAAAAGGTCCATGTTCACTTTACTTTCATCATGAAGCGTTAATCGCAGTCTCGTCATACAATGAGCAATGCCGCGAATATTTTTCACTCCCCCAAGTTGCTCCGAAATTTCTTTGGCCATTCTCTCTTCTTTCTTCATAATAGAATCCCCCTCCCTATTCTTATCGTTTCACTTTATAATGCCTTCTTCACAAAGCCTTTCGCTTCTTTTAGTTTTTCTTTTGCTTCCCCATACTCACACTGTAGTAATGCCATAACGATAGCAACTTTCACGTTACGCTTTGCTTTTTCGTAATAATCTGCCGCTACTTCATAACTAACTCCTGTTGCTTCCACAATAATTCGTTTTGATCGTTCTACTAACTTTTCATTCGTAGATTGAACATCTACCATTAAGTTTTTATATACTTTTCCTACACCAATCATTGACGCTGTTGAAATCATATTAAGCACTAATTTTTGCGCTGTACCAGCCTTCAAACGTGTTGAGCCTGTTAATATTTCTGCGCCTGTCTCCACTTCTACATTGAGTTTTGCATACTTACTTATTTCAGCATTTTTATTACAAGAAATACTCGCCGTACTAGCTCCCACACTATGTGCGTATTTCAATCCGCCAATTACGTAAGGAGTTCTACCACTTGCGGCAATACCAATCACTGTATCTTTCTCGTTTAATCCAATACTTTTCAAATCTTCTTCTGCTAACTCTTCGCGATCTTCGGCACCTTCCACCGCCTTAGTAAACGCTTTCAATCCACCTGCTATAAATCCTTGCACCATTTTATCTTCTGTGCCAAATGTCGGCGGGCATTCCACTGCGTCTAAAATACCTAAACGACCACTCGTACCAGCCCCAATATAAATTAATCGTCCCTCTGCTTCAAAAGATTTAATAACAGTCTGTACGACCTTTTCAATTTGTTCTATCTCTTTTTCAACTGCTAACGCAACAGTTCGATCTTCTTCATTCATACTCTGTAACACTTCTTTTATACTCATCTCATCTAGATTCGTCGTTTTCTCATTACGGTGTTCTGTCGATAAATTTTCTAACATATTGCCACCCTCTTTGAAATTATATTTCACACTTTTATTATAACTTTAAGAAATTAAAAATCAACATCAATTTCTTATTTTATGAAATAAAATTTCATAAAATGACATATTTGTGTCAAAGATAATAAAAAAGATGAGTCCCCTCATCTTTTCTTCTACTTTAACTTCCGTAACCGCACTGCTTCTTCTCGCGTCTCCATAAATTGATCCAGCACTTTATTACCAATACGATTAAAAGTAATCACATATAAAGCATCAATCATATTCAGCTGTGTCATTCTCGAAGCAATACTCGCAATACGATGATCTTGCTCTACATCTGGCATACAAAGACGAATATCCGCCTCCTTATATAACGGTGATGATTGATCAAGCTTCGTAATCGCAATAACAGTTGCACCTTGTCTCTTCGCATATTGCGCCATTTCAAGTACATCTTTCGTACGACCAGATGTTGAAATCGCAACAAATATATCGCCCTCTTTTAAATTCGTTACAAGCGGCAACATCATATGAAAATCAGATAGCATCATCGCTGTAAATCCGAGCCTTGTAAATTTATAAGCCCCGTCCATCGCCGGAGTAGCTGATCCGCCTACTCCGTAAAATATAATTTTATCCGCATTTACAATACGATCTGCAGCTTTCTCAAGTTCTTTCTTATCTATCGCCGTAACGCTCGCCTCAATTGCAGCTTTATTCACATACGTAACTTTATTAAACAAGTCATACGGTCCATCTTCCGTATTCATAACTGAAAAATCATTAATATTATAATCAGCAATCGTCAATTCACGAACGAGCGCGATTTTAAATGCTTTAAAGCTCCCAATCCCAATCGACTTACAAAAGCGAACAACACTCGCCTCACTTGCGCCTGCATTCGTTGACACTTCTTTCGTCGTTAAGTTCGGAACAATCTCTGCATTCCCCATTATGTACATGGCAACCTTCTTTTCAGCTGGTGAAAATAGATCCATATTACTTTCAATTTTAAATAGTAATGTTGAAGCTTTCACTATTTAACCTCCACTTCTTGCGGTTGCTTTCACTTATTTTCTCTTGCTTCAAAAAGATAAAAACCATCATCGCCAGGAGGATGGTGAACAATTACAGTTTGATCCCCTTTTTTATATGACGTTATTTCACCTTCAGATTGCTGTTCTTCCCATCCATGTATCCAAATTGCAAAATCAGGTACAAAAGCAGTGTACTTATAGTCTTTCGGGTTTTCGTCTTCTACATAGGAAGAAAAAATAGAAACTGGAAAGTCTTTCACTTTTGATTCTTTCCATGCAGTAAATGGTATACATATTGCAGTAAGTATGATTACACCGATAACCTTCCCCTTCGTAATCTTCACACTTTTTCTCCCCTCGACTTATCATATACGTAGATTTTACCATAATTACAACCTATTCACGCTATATGTATATTGCTTTTTCCAATAAAAAAAGAGCTTACCTACATCAGATAAGCCCTTCCTCTCTATACAAAATACTTCTTCAAAAGCGGTGGTGTAATAATCGTCGTTAATATAACAACAATAACAACCGCTGTGAAATTTTCTTTCGCTAATAAATTCGCCGCAAGTCCATTCGCTGCGATGATAAGTGCCACTTCTCCGCGCGATACCATCCCCGCACCGATACTAATAGAAGATTGAAGGTTAAATCCTGTTAGTCTTGCACCTAAACCTGATCCGATTAACTTTGTAAAAATTGCAATAAGCGTCATAATGATAATGAACCAAATCTGGCTTCCGATACCTTGAAATGTAATTTCCATTCCGATACTTACGAAGAACACTGGTACAAATATCGCATAAGCAATTGGCTCAATTTTATGTTCTACCTCGTGCTTATACTCTGTTTGCGAAATGGCAATTCCTGCTGCAAATGCTCCAATAATACCTGCAATCCCCATCATTTCACTGTAATACGAAAAAGAGAAACAAATAATAAGAGCTGCACTAATTAATGCTTCTGTTACGCGAAGTGGTACGAGCATTTTCATAATCCATGGAACAACTTTCCAAGAAATGAAAACGATACTTACAAAAAAGATAATTTTCTTTGCAATGACAAGCGTTACATTTACATCTTGTGTACCTAAAAAGCTCATCACAAATGCTAATAAAATAACAACAATTACATCATCAAATACAGCTGCACCTAAAATCGTCGTACTTTCTCTCGTATTCATTTTCCCTAAATCTCTTAATGTTTGAACAGAAATACTAACCGAAGTAGCACAAAGTAATAACCCTAAAAAGATCGCATGTGACTGTAACATTCCAAACGCAAGTCCCGCTAAATATCCACCAAGGAATGGGAAAATAATTCCTCCCATCGCTACTGCGAATGCAGATTTCAAATTCCGATTTAACTCTTCTAAATCTGTTTCAAGCCCTGCCATAAACATAAGTAGTAAAACACCAATCTCACTTAGTTCATCGATCAATTCAGAACTATTAATAATACCGAGTACAGCCGGACCGATAATAATACCAACAATTAATTTACCAAGTACAGAAGGCTGGCCAAGCCTAACGCTAATATCACCAGCTAATTTCGTACAAAGTAAAATGACAACTAGTTCAAAATAAAATAACATAGCATCTGCTCCTACTTTACTTTAATCAGTGGGGTTTCTCCATCCAAAGTAGATTATTAACCCTCGTCCATTCCTGCCAGTAGTTTCCCCTATTCATTCGCATTTTATTTGTCACATTTTTATTTTACAAAATATTCTGAATTATATTAAGATTAATCCAGCAATTTTAAAAACCATATACCATAACTGTACCTCCATTTACTTACATACTCTTTTCTATTGGGCTCCTACTATATTCGCAGTTATGGAAATGAAAAAACGGGGGAGAGTCCAAAGTGAAGTCATTATTACGAAAAAAAGCGCTTAGTACTGAATCACCACGGCAGTTAGATAGAACATTAACTGCACTTGATTTAACGTTTTTAGGAATTGGCGCCGTAATTGGGACAGGGATTTTTGTATTAACAGGTATTGTCGCAGCGAAACATTCTGGTCCTGGTATTATGTTATCATTCCTTATTGCTGCATTTACTTGTGCTTGTGTAGCCTTTTGCTATGCCGAATTTGCTTCTTCTATTCCTGTCTCAGGAAGTGTGTATACTTACGCATACATGACAGTCGGAGAAGTCGTCGCCTTCATCGTCGGCTGGTGTTTAATGCTCGAATATTTACTTGCAGTCGCGGCAGTAGCTGTCGGTTGGTCTGGTTATTTACAATCTTTACTACAAGGATTTAACATCCATCTGCCCGCCATAATCGCCTCGGCACCTGGCGTAGGAAAAGGTGGTCTTATCGATTTACCAGCTGTTTGTATTTTACTACTCATTACTGGTCTATTAAGTTTCGGTATACGCGAAAGCGCACGCATTAATAATATTATGGTTCTTATCAAATTAGCTGTTATTATCGCCTTTATCCTAGCAGGCGCGAAATATGTAAAACCTGAAAATTGGACGCCGTTCATTCCATTCGGATACGACGGTATTATTACTGGGGCTGCCACTGTATTCTTCGCCTTTTTAGGCTTTGATGCAATTGCAACCGCGGCGGAAGAAACGAAAAAGCCACAGCGTGATTTGCCAATTGGTATTATCGGTTCCCTTCTTATTTGTACTGTCTTATATATGATTGTATCTTTCGTTTTAACAGGAATGGTTCCGTATACACAATTAGACGTTTCTGATCCAGTTGCATTTGCCTTACATTTCGTTGGCGAAGATACAATTGCTGGACTACTCGCTGTTGGAGCGATGACTGGAATGACAACCGTTCTCCTAGTCGTTATGTATGGACAAGTTCGCGTTTCTTATGCGATGAGCCGCGACGGTCTACTTCCAAAAGCGCTATCACGTGTAAATAAAAGAGTAAAAATCCCTTTATTAAACACATGGATCACTGGTGTTGTTGCCGCTTTATTAGCAGGACTTTTAGATCTACACGTATTAGCTAATTTAGTGAACATCGGTACGTTAACAGCCTTTACATTCGTTTGCTGCGCGGTACTTATTTTACGAAAAACACACCCTGACTTAAAACGCGGATTCCGGACACCTTTCGTACCTGTATTACCAGTTGTCGCAATTCTTTGCTGTTTATATTTGATGGTTAATTTATCTAAAACGACGTGGATTAGCTTTATAGCTTGGCTTATAGTCGGCTTATGCTTCTATTTCTTCTACTCTAGAAAACATAGTCATTTAGCTACTGAAAAAACAAATGATGGACAGAAAAAAGCATAACAAAATAGCTCGCCGGTAAAACGGCGAGCTATTTTTCTGTACTATTATATTTTTTCGTTAACGATTGTAAAATGAAAAATATGCCGATGCAAGCTGTAAACGATGCCCAATTTCCTATTGGCGTTGCGTATTTAATAATTCCAATACCAACAAGCACTAAGAAAATAATCACCTGATATAGTAGCTTCCACTTTTGCATATATTCCCTCCTTTACTTCGTTCCCTTCTTTTTCTTCTTCCATGCATTTAAACTATCAAAGAAGAAGTTAATAAATAACGTGCCTAAACCCGCTAATAAAAACGTCATTAAAAATAGAACCCATATACTTTTTTCTTTTAAGAAATAATATCCTACAAGGAGCACAACCGCGATCCATACATATTCAAGAATTCTTTTCAGCTTTTTCTCTTCCAAATTATTCGCTCCTTCATTCTATGCTACTTTTAGTATAACAAAAAAGAAGCCTATCATGATAAGCTTCTTTTTCTTCTCTCTTATTTGTTTATGCTTTTTTCAACGAGTGAAATCGCATATTCTACCGTACGATTCATCGTTTCTACTTGTGCATCTTTTACTTTCGCATCTTTTAACACAGATTCTGCCACTGTAATTTTTTGACTCAATGATTTCACTGAACCGTCCGTTACATTTGCAGCTTGTGCTTTTTTCACTACCGATTTTGCAGATTCAATATTGATTTGTAATTTTTCTTTCGGTGTTTTCGGCTGTTCTTCTGCCACTTTTGATTGTACAAATGTTACATTGGCTGTTTTTAATTCGTTATATGTTTGAACGATTTGCTCTCCAGTACTTCCTACATTTTCAAATGCTTGCTTTGCAGTGTTATAGCTTTTCTCTAATTCTTGAAAAGCTTCTTTTGAATATTGACCTGGTTTGTCACCAAACTCATACGTACCAGCTAACACTTCTTTTACTTTTCCAAGCTCTTCATGTAACGCGTTTACTTCTTCTAACTTTGTACGATTAGAAAACTCATTATACGCTGCTAATACTTCTGAAGAACTTAACGCTTTACTATATAATTTCGCAAGCGCAATTTGTCCATTTAACGGAATACCACCATTCCCATTACTATCAGGGTCTGCCCCAAGTGCAAATGGTACGTTCGGATGAGACACTTTCCCTTTAGCTGGTTGGCTATTTACTTTTTTACCATCTACGTAAATTGCTACTTCACTTCCGTTATACGTTCCTGTTAAATGATACGTTTTGTTTGCCTCTAATTGAACACCGACACGTTTATAACTTCCACCAATATGAGCCCATAATTCTACATAGCCACTTCCTGTAGACTCAAAACCAATTCCGCCACTCTCTGTATTTTGCAAAATACCTTGTCCACGGATTTGATTCATTGAAAATACAGTTTCTAACGTAAACGTATTTGCTACTTTCTCTTTTTGTGCTGCTGAAAACGGAAGGTATCCAAATGTATTGGCTTGTCCATTCAATTTCATTACATTTGTTTTTAAAGCTTTATCGTATGCAATAGATACATTCCCTTTTACATCGCCTTTCGTTCCAAACGATGAGTTATCTTTAAATGTACCATCTAAAAAATTCACATCAAAGACGTCTGCCTTTGGTACTTTTACATTCGGATCAATATTATCTTTTTTCGTAGTGATTTCTGCTGTTAACGGCTGTACACTTTCATTGCCAAATGAATCAATCGCAACGACTTCAAGTGTATATGTTTTCCCACCATCTAATCCTGCCAGTGTAAATGTCAGTTCTTTCGGCACTGGGTCACGATAAAACTCTGAGAATGCCAACAATTTATTCTTTATTTCACCCGTTTGCTTATCTCTAGCTTGTACACGATAAGAATGAACAAGGAGATTGTCCAATGCTTGCATGAATGTTACTGTCGCTGCATTTTCTGTTACATTTGATACTGATAACTTTGCATCTTTTGCAAAGTTAGGCTTTTCTTTATCACGATCTTCGACATGTGTAAATGTTTCTTTCTTTGATGGCAACTGAATTTTCCACGGTTCGCCTGTCCAAGAATTTGTATGGAAATCGCGTCGATTAATCGTTACTTCTTTATCATCTACTTCTACTAATAAACCTTGACTTAACGTACTTGCTCCTGGTGGGATATTCCCTTGTACTTTACCACCTTCAACTTCCATATAGCTTACAGAAGATGTACCAACTGATGTAAAATCTTTTTGATGAATCGATCTTGGGTCATCTAACGGATAGTGTGAATGGCCAGAAAACGTAATAACTTGTGGGTACTGTTTTAATACCTCATTAATTTTTGCACTATCTTGTGTTCCCCATTCATGACTACCGTATACTGTCTCTTTAATGTGTTGATGTAAAAATACGAAAATCGGTTTTTCTGGGTCATCTTTTTGTGCTTTCGTCATCTCTTCTTTTAACCAATTAATTTGCTTATCTGAATAATATCCATGAGTTGTCCCGTTCTCTGGAGACATAACAAGAAAGTGATACCCTTTCACCACTTTATGATAATAAATCGATTCCATTCCTGTTTTTTCTAAGAAACGCTTCTGCGCTCCCTCTACAGATAAACCGTTCCAATAATCATGGTTTCCTAGAGAATTCATGCGTACTGCATCTTTATTTGCATTTTCATTGTATACTTGCATGAAACGATCATATTGCTGCAGTGACCCTGTATCTGTGAAATCACCTACGATAACAAACGCATCTTGCTTTGGTGCAAGCGTATTGAGCTGTTCAATCGCTCGTTTCCAGCGAAACGTATCATCCGTTCCACTATTTTTAATATGTACATCACTTACAACTGGAAAAACGATCTTCTTTTCACTTGGTGCCTTTTCTTGCTTCTTCTCTTCCGCTTTGATTGATGTACTCCACGGAAATGATACGAATGCTAATACAAAAACCATTAATAATCCAATAAGACCTTTTACTTTTCGTAAAGCTGTTCTTTCCACGTGAATCCTCCTCATAATAATTGATTCATTACAAGGGCTATTTTATCTAAAACATGTTAATGTCGTTTAAATAACAAATGAATTTTATTAGATTTTTGTAAATATACAGTTAATTAGAGGTTAAGTCCAACATTCCCCGTACTTATATACAACCACCTTTTGTCTAAAAGAGTCTGATCATTCTTTTCCTATGACTATTCACATATAATCTTTTCTATAACAATAATGATAAGTTAAGGTTTAAGCCTATTAGACAATCTTAATTTTTAAAATTTTCTTCTTTTCTTAACACATCGGCCATGCTTCTACATTTAATAGTAGTAAAAGACAACTTAAAAAGGAGGGGTTGTATTGAAGAATAAAAAAAACATTGGCTGTTTCGCTCCTTTATCTATTATTTGTCCAGACCCTTGTCCACCGCCCCCTCCTCCAAATCCAAGTTGTGAGCGAGTAACAAATGAATTTGCAGGGAATTTCCTCATAACTAACAACACCATCCCCTCTACCAAAGATGCACTACAATCAATGATACTGTGGCAAAGTGATGGGATACTACTTATATCAGGTACTGTCTCGGTTTACAATAGTACTAGCAGCACAGAAGCAATTACAATTCAAATCGTTGGAGCAGTAACCAATATTTTTACTGTGTTTCCCGGCAATACGATATCTTACACAGGAAAAGACTTGCAATCAGTCAGTATTATTAATATACAAAGTAATCCTTCACTATATTTAGAAGGCAAGTACTGTTGCCAATTTACATGTTGCTTATAGAATACCAATTTCATTACTTTCTCCATAAAAAAAAGCATACCATTTATGGTATGCTTTTTTATGAAATAGGATAACGTACAGTAATACAAAACTCTCCTTGATTAACAGTTGTTCCTGTCGTAGTAATTCGAACAGTCGTAAAATATCGGACAGTGAAAGTACCACTACTTTGTGGTTGTACAGTAATTGTGTCAACTACTGTTGCACCTACTAAAAAATCAACTGTAATCGGAGCCGCCCCTACATCATATTTCACGTAACCTGAACCATATACTTCTTGTGTAATATTATTCGTATATACAATTTGAGTACCAGCACCTGTAATAGACCAGTCTGTACATACTTGATCTTGCACAAGTGTTTTATTAGAACAACAAGACAAACTGGAACTTCTCATTCCCATTTTGATCCTCTCCTATTCTGCTATGAAAGTGGATAACGTGTTGTAATACAAAATTCTCCCTGATACGTTCCAGCAGGTGTTGCAGGTAACACAACTTGTATACTATCAAATCGGCGATACGTAAAAGCAATACTCGTTCCTGGGTTTAATGTTTGTGTATCAATTGCAGCCCCAGCAGAATCAAGCGCTTCTACAGTAATTGGACCTGGACCAACATCATATTTAACAAAACCAGTACCAACTACGTTTTGGTTAATATTATTTGTATAAAGAACATTATCAATTGCTGTTGCAACTACAGTAGCAGACCACGGACTACACACTTTATCTTGTACATAATTTTTATCTGGACAACAAGTTAATGCTGACCCTGAGCACTCACAAGACATAGTTGTTTCCCCTCTCTCTTTTATATTCCCTATATGTGTATGTCCTTCAGAGTCTTTTGCCTGTACTATTCATCTATTTTCAAAAAATAAGACGACTCCTGCACTAATGTCTAGATAGATTCCGTTCTGTTTCTTTTTTTCATAAATTTATAGATTAAAATACCACCTACAACAATAACTATGACTAGTAATATCGGTAGCATATATTGTCCAACAACATCCGCAGCCTTTTCCCAATGCGGACCTAATTTCATTCCAAAATAGACATATAAAGTCGTTAACGGGAACATTGCTACAAATGTATATATACTAAATTTCCATATGTTCATTTTTGCCATACCACATGGAACAGAAATAAGCGTTCGAACTCCTGGCACAAAGCGTCCAACAAACGCTACAACTGGTCCATATTTCTCAAAGAAATCATCTGCTTTTTGAATTTGTTCTTCTTTAATAAAGAAGTATTTCCCGTACTTTATTAATAGAGGACGGCCACCGTAATAACCGAGTGCGTATAACGTTAATGGTCCTGTCGTTCCGCCAAGTGTCCCAGCTAATACAGCTAACCAAAAATTCATATCACCCTCGTATACCCAATATCCAACCATGGGCAAAACAACTTCTGCTGGAATAAATTCAAACGTTAATGCTAGTACAACTCCAAAATAAGAAAACTGCTTTAAAAACTCGATTATATCTAAAATCATTTGCTCCATATTTTTAACTCCTATCCTACGTTTACATTATGCTTTTCTTGTAATTGCACTGGCGCCATCTTTACAATTCGGTTCAAAATAAATAACACAATTCCAATATCATCTAAAATACCGATAAACGGCAAGAAGTCTGGAATGAAATCAAGCGGCATCGCTACATACCCAACTAAAAAAGCAACAGATAAAATTTTCTTCTTTATTGAAACCTCTTTTGAAGTAAAAAAGTCAAATAGGAATGGAACGAAACGGCGAACATGAAATACAACTCTTAATCTACTAATAAGTTTTTTCATTTTTATTTCTCCTCTCTTTGTATACGAAAAGGACCCTACCAAATATGGTAAGGGTCCTCAAAAAGACAATAAGGGGCCTTTACCATTGCTGGTAAAGGTCTCACTAACAACGAAACGTTGCCAATAAAGCCGAGGGTTTCTCCCTGTAATGACGACTTTACTGTAATAAGTTACTCCCCTTTATATACACAATTTTATACAATCACATTAAAATATTTCGAAGGGCTTGTCAATATATTTTATATCCAAAGCTCTTCCGCTTACTCTTCACTAAAAAACAAAAAACGTATAGGAAATTTCTTACTATCTCATAATATACATACTTATTCTTTTAAATGAAAGGAGAAATTTCATTTAAAAGAATAAGTATGGAAAGGTGCTCTTTCACTCGGATTATTAAATATAGGAATCAAACTATATAGCGCCGTAGAAGAAAACGATATAAAGTTTTTAAGTCTCCATAAAGAATGCTTAACACCTATTAAATATAAAAAATTTGCCCCTGATTGTACGAATGAAGAAATTGATGATAAAGATATTGTAAAAGCCTATGAATATGCACCTCATAAATATATCATTATTGATGAAGAAGAATTAGCTGCGTTGCAAAAAAATCACGAACCACGATCCATTCGGATTATATCTTTTGTCCAAAATAACGAAATCGAGTCTGTTCTTTATGACCGCTCTTATTTTATAGGCCCTACCCCAGGACATGAAAAATCATATTTATTATTAAAAGAAGCTCTTGACCGTACAAATAAACTTGGGCTTATTCATATCTCTATTAGAAAAAAACAACATTTAGCTATTATCCGTAACTTTGAAGATGGACTGATGTTACAAACCATCCACTATCCTAATGAAATTCGCGATATAACAAAAACACCTAACTTACCAAGTAACGAAATTTATCCTATCCAAAAACAAGAACTCACCGCAGCAATCAATCTAATCCACCACCTTACAAATCCTTTTGAACAAGAAATGTATACAGATGAGTATAAAGAAGCTCTTACCGAATTAATCGAAAATAAAATTGAACAACAGGAAAAAACCGAAACAATCTCTCCAGCCCCAAACATCATCAATATTATGGAGACATTACAGGCAAGTATTGAGCAAGCAAAAATAAAAAAAGGAAATAACAAAGAACAAGAGGCCAAATGAAATTGGCCTCTTGTTCTTTAAAGCGGATTACATTTCGGCATTTCAATTCCAGACGATTGTGCCAACTTTAATACGTAATAACATTCCTCTCTTGCCATATGATCTGCCATTCTCGCTGATAGTGAACTTAATATTTCATTTGATAATTCCAATTCTTCAACTTCATGTAAAAAATGTGAAAATAATTTTAGTTCAAGCGAAACATCTTTTGTAAACTTCTTTAATGCAGGAAAATGATGTAGCTCTGTTCGTAAATACCCAGTCATTTCAACTGCCTTCAAATAAAATTGTTCAAAGTGCTTCGTAAATTCCTCACTCTTCTCTTTCAGCCTTTTTTCAACAAGATCTAACCCACTAGAAATAGAGCCTGCATGACCAGCTGCATCGGTTAACCACACGAGATGATAATGTAATTCATGAAAAACTGGTGGAACTTCCCCCTTCTTTAAAAATTCTAACACCGTTATATACTCCTCTACTTCATTTACCATATGATTAATAAAAGTTGGTGTAAAATGAATGGTAATTTTCCCTTCTAACTGCTTCTGTATAATATTTAATTTAAACGTCCGAATCTCCTTAGCAGCTTGTTCTGCCTCTTTTGAAAATGCCATCAGATTCACATTCTGAACTTTATTTAACAGATTCGTAAATGTTTCAACAAAGTAAGTAGCTTTTTTTATATCCTCTTTTTCCTTCGGAGCTAACGCATCAAGTAAAAACTGGGCATGATCACTCAGCACCTTTAGCCAAAATTGATGCTCAAACAACGCACTTTCTTCATAATTTCTCTCCACCAAACCCCTCCATCTATTCATCCTTTTCTATCACTTCAAGTTTATATCCATCTGGGTCTTTTACTACAATACTCTTTGCACATTCATTTTCTGTATATAAAATTTCATAAAATGCTAGCTTCTTTTTCAACTTCTCTATGTTAGAAATCGTAAATGTTAAAACCTCGTATGAATCTTTAACATCCTTCTCTGGCCCACCTAAAAGGCGATTTACAACAAAACAAATTCTCGTTGAATCGATATCATACCACACACCTGTTACACGTATCTGTGGCCTCTCCTTGCTCGGTTTAAACCCTAGAATTCCTTCATAAAAATATAATGTTTCCTTTAAGTTTTTAGATTCTAATACAATACATGTTGTAACGCTTTCCATCCACACTCCCCCTGCCCCTTTTAGTTTTCTATATGAGTCATAATTTACAATTATGTACGAATACAATACGTAGTGATGAATATTTCATTTATAAAGGAGGCGTGTAACATGGATAAATTTATGAGATCTTACATACCTTTTCATGGCCCAAACGACCCTTGCCCTCCAATTGGAAAGAAATATTACTCAACTCCCCCACACTTATTTATGGGCTTTCAACCACCTAACTTACCACAATTCCCACCAAAAGAAGCTTTAAGAAAAGGAACCCTATGGCCTGCTTTTTATGATTTTTATGAAAATCCTTACAAAAAAGGACGGTGAATAAAAACGTGACACAAACATTGCCTGATGAATATTACAAATGGATTGAAGAACTACAAGAACTAGACTTTGTATTAGTCGAACTTACCCTCTATTTAGATACGCACCCCGACGATACTGCCGCTATAAATCAATTCAATGATTTTTCTTATAAACGAAGAGTATTACAACAAAAAATCGAAGAAAAATACGGGCCGCTTCAGCAGTTTGGAAATAGTTATTCTAACGCTCCATGGGAATGGAGCAAAGGACCTTGGCCATGGCAAATATAAAGGAGAGAAACTATGTGGATTTATGAAAAGAAATTACAATATCCAGTTAAAGTGAGTACTTGTAATCCGGCACTCGCCAAATTATTAGTTGAACAGTATGGCGGTGCGGACGGCGAACTTGCTGCTGCTCTTCGCTACTTAAATCAACGCTATACAATTCCTGACAAAGTCGTTGGCTTACTAACCGACATTGGCACCGAAGAATTCGCGCATCTAGAAATGATTGCGACAATGATTTATAAATTAACAAAAGATGCAACACCAGAGCAAATGAAAGCTGCTGGATTAGACACACAGTACGCTAATCATGATAGTGCTTTGTTTTATCATAATGCTGGTGGCGTTCCTTTTACTGCTACTTATATTCAAGCAAAAGGAGACCCTATCGCAGATTTATATGAAGATATTGCTGCTGAAGAGAAAGCAAGAGCAACTTATCAATGGCTCATTGATTTATCTGACGATCCTGACATAAATGACAGCTTACGATTTTTACGTGAACGAGAAATTGTCCATTCACAACGTTTCCGAGAAGCTGTAGAAATTTTAAAAGAAGAACGCGATCGAAAAATTTATTTTTAATACACGTATCCTAGCGATATGTGTTTTTTTACGTTAAAAGTTAAATCCTTCCTATTAAAGATATAAATAGTATATTTATTCGATTTAATGCATTATTTTTTAATATTTTCAAAATTCCCTATTGCTTTCTAGTCATCAGACCTTTAAAATAGTAACAGTTACTCGACAAATTATTTGAATTTTCGACAAAAACACTCATTAGGAGGATTTTCTTTATATGCGTACAACTTTAAAACCAGCGCAAATACTTTCGATTAGTTTATTACTATTCGCGGTTTTCTTCGGTGCTGGTAATATGATTTTCCCGCCCCTTCTCGGTCTTTCTTCCGGAGAAAATATGTGGATTTCCATTACAGGATTTATTATTACAGACGTCGGTTTATCTTTACTTGCTATCGTCGCTGTTGCCCTTGCCGGTGGTAGTTTTAATACGTTAGCAAGCCGTGTTCATCCAAAATTCGCAGCAATATTCGCTATCATTATTTATCTTTCAATCGGCCCACTATTTGTTATTCCACGAACTGGATCTGTATCTTATGAAATTGGGATTGCACCACTTTTCCCGGACCAATGGTACTCTATGTTAGTCTTTAGTGCAATTTTCTTTGCAGTCGTCTACTTCTTATCATTAAATCCATCAAAATTAGTGGATCATATCGGAAAAATATTAACGCCAATTTTACTTGGAATTATTGCAATTATGGCAACAAAAGCGATTCTTTCACCAGGAACGTTTGCAGAACCTGTTGGTGACTATAAAGAAATTCCATTTTTCAAAGGATTTCTTGAAGGATTTTTAACGTTAGATGCAATTGGAGCACTCGTATTATCAACAATTGTTGTAAATGCAATTCGTCAAAACGGTATACAAGAGAAGAAATCGATTGCAAAATATACAATTATTTGCGGAAGTATCGCAGCTCTATTCTTAACAATTGTTTATTTCTTACTCGGTTATATTGGCGCTTCAAACGGCAATATAGGACAATTCGAAAACGGTGGTCAACTATTAGCTACTGTTATGTACCAATTCTTTGGGACAAGCGGTAATGTTTTATTAAGCATCGCCATTATCTTTGCTTGTTTAACGACAGCAATTGGTGTTGTAAGTGCATTCGCCAATTATTTCGCAACAGTACTTACAAACGTTTCATATAAGAAGCTTGTACTATACGTTTGTATCTTTAGCTTCGTTATTTCAAACTTAGGATTAAGCTTACTAATAAAAATTACATTACCTGTATTAATCATTTTGTATCCAATTACAATCATTTTAATTTTCGTATCATTTATTGATAAATATACGAAACGTAAACCTTCTGTCTACATCGGAGCAATGATTGCAGCATTCATTATTAGCTGTGTTCATGCACTTGATAATGTGGAAATGATACCAAACTTTATCGCTAACATCGTACACACCATTCCTTTTTACAACTTAGGAATCGGCTGGATTATTCCAGCAATCATCGGTGGCATAATCGGATACTATATTCCGCAAGCAGAAGCTGAAGGTGAAGTTTCTACAAAATAAAAAGAAGCAAGCATGAAATCCATGCTTGCTCCTTTTTTTATTTTCTATCGCTACATACAGTATTTGTGTACGAACGTACCGTTAACATATAGTAACCAAAGTAAATGATGATATACACGCCTATACTGCCTAGTAAAGGAAGACTATATTCAAACATACCTGTAAAGCCCATCAAACTTAAAAATGCAAAGAATGTATGACAAATCGCAAGGAGTAATGGTACTATGAATATCGCCCCTACTTGCTTTCTTACAGACTCTGTTGCTTCCTTTTTCGTTAGTCCAATTTTCTTTAACATTCCGTACGCTGGTCGCTCTGCCATCGCTTCTGTTATTTGTTTAAAGTATAAAATACAACCCGTTGCCAAAATAAAGACAATCCCTAAAAATACACTAGCAAATAATAACACTGCACCATCTTGCAATTCAGATTGACTCGCCTCTTCAAATGATTGGAATTTCGCTTCTTTAGGAATGATTGTCCCTAGCTCTTTCGTTAGTTCGCTATTACCATTTCCTTCAACGATAAATCCACTAACTGTTGAAACATCCTTTCCTTTCTGCAACTTATTAAATAACGAATCTCGAACAACAAGCCCCACTGGTGCAAGTTTCACACTAACAACTGTTTCTTCGCGGTGATCAACGATTGTTAAACCACTCTTCATCCCTTCAAAGGACACATTATTTCCTTCAAGCGAATTCTTTTCTATGTTATACGACTTATACGGATCTAATAAAACAACTTCCTTTTCAGAACCGAGAATAACTTGTTTGTTACCTAACTTAGAAGCTGATTTATTATAATCTGTCACTTTTATCATTTGTACATTGCCATTACCTATTAAGTACCCAGTTAATATTTGTTCTCCATCTATCTTCCCTTGCATAGAGAGCATCGCTACAGACGTTTCATTTTTAATCGCTAACTCATGTTTTTGAATTTTTTCTCTAACCTTCTTATCTAATTCCTTTCCAGTTGTTACATATTCATAACTAACTGGATTCATTAATGCCGCCGTTTTCTGCGCGCCATAATACATACTAGAACTAATTCCAATGGTACATAATGTTACCGCACTTAATAAAGATAATAGCGCAAGCATCTTTACGTTTCCTTTTATTCTGAAGAACAATGAAGAAATCGATAAAATGTTCGTTCCATTCCAATATTTCGTTTTATCTTCTTTTATTTTATGGAGTGCTTTCACTGTATATTGCTCAAATAGTAAAAACGTACCTTTTACTATACAACCAAAAATCAGTAGACCTGTAATAAAAATGGCTCCAAACCCAAAAACTTGTGTAAGTAGCGCAATGATATAACCTGTAATTAATAAAACAATCGCTCGCTTTGCCTTCTTACTTGAATACGTAGGTGCCTCTTCTTTTTGATTTTCACCATATAATAATTCAACTAAACGATGCTCATAAATTAACTTTTTACTTTTCCATGATGCAATAAAGAAAATTGCACCTATCGTTATAAGAACTTCTACTATAGATAAAAATGAAATCGTAAATGTAAAAGTAAACGCACTTCCCATTAACTTCACAAGAAGCCCTGCGCACATATTCGCTATAAATAAACCAGCAAGAATACCTAACACACTTGCCGCAGCACCAACTAATAACGTTTCATAAAAAAGTAACTTCGCAATTTCTTCTTTACGGATACCTAATAAACTGTATAGCGCAATTTCTTTTTTCTTCTTTCGTAAAAAGAAGCTATTACAATAAAAAATAAATATCGTTAAAAAGATAATTAACAATATTTGTGCAAACGTAAATGTCGTTTCCACTTTATCCGACTCTTTTAAAAGAGCTACTACACTTTCATTTCGTTTAATCGATACGAATGTAAAATAAATAATAATGCTGCCTACTAATGAAATAAAGTATAGAAAATAATCTTTCATATTTCGTTTTATACTACGTTTTGATACTTCTAAAAAATCCATCGTATACCTTCACCCGCTCTCGCATTTCTCTATACATGAAGTGTATACGAAATTGTATTTCTCCCCTATCGATTTTCATTACATCTCTCTTACGATATTGTAATATAACAAAATAAAAGAACCTAGTTTCCTAGGCTCTTCACATCGTATGTTTAAAAGTAAATAACTCTTCTTTTGACTGCACAGCAGATTGTTCCTCTTCTACAACATCCTTCTTTATCTCTCCTCCTAACCTTACTTTCATCATCGCCTCTTCTATACTTTTTACAATCATATTTCCTGAAAAAATAGTAAGTCCAAAAAATGTAATGGGAACGAGCGGAATCCACGGATGAACTGTTAATGATCTAAAATAGACTCCAATTAAACCTGACCATTCATGTGTGTATGACTCTATTTCTTCTATCGGTCCTAAAAACTTAACCGTTCCACCAAAGAATATTTCCAGTAATCCTAAGTGCAGTAAAATAGTAAGAGTTTGCGTAAACTGCTGGAAAAATACAAGTATAAACGTCATATAAAGATGCGGAAAAATATGTTTTATAACAATGTGCTTTCTTGATCCACCTAATATGCACGCAGCTTCAATAAATTCTTCGGTTCTCAATTTGCGAACTTCCTTCGCAACATACAATGCAATAACTGGCATCACAAGCATGACAAGTAATAAAACTTGAAACGAAGCCCTTTCAAAAAAAGTTGTTGTTTCCTCTCCACTCCCAAATGTATTTGCAAAGTGAAGAAAGAAATACGCAATCATAACTGTTGGAATAACTGTAAAACTATCAAAAAAAGCCTCGATTTTCGAAAACCCTCTTTTTACATATGTTCCAAGCACAACACCGAAAAACACACCTATTACCATTCTAAGTGCCGCAATTAAAATAGATATACCAATCGTCCACTTTGCGCCTTCAATGACTAAATGTAACAGGTCGTACCCTTTCCGATCGGTCCCAAGTAAAAATTGTAATGAAGGTGAAAACGGTGGTACTTGTGGATTTTCATCCGCATCATATTGCAATGTAACTTGTCTAATATGTCCATCATTCCATATCGTATTTCCGATGCTCAAAAGAACTAATAGGAGAAGAAAACCAATGCTTATCCAAAATCTTTTATCGCGTTTTATATACGTCCACATATTATAGTCTCTCCTTCATCGCAGCTGGAATGAAATAATGAAACAACTTAAACAAAATAAAAATCGGAATATAAATAAGCAGCACACTAACGATAAAAACTTCTACCCTAATACCTTCATACGATTTCAAAAACATAAAAATACCACCCGTATTAAAAATCCATTCTATAATATATAAATTTGATAACATAAAAAAGATATTCGTTTTCGCAAAGAAAAGTGTACTAAGCAACACATTTCGTAAAACATGACGATTTAAAATATGAAAACGATTCAACCCTTTCGCCTTAGCAAATAGTACATAATCTTTTTCTAGCTCATTTTCAAAACGAAGCACTAACATTTTTACAAACAGAATCGTAGTCGGTATACTCAAACAAAATATTGGCAATCCTCTAATCGACTCGCCCCCAATTGACGCAATTTGAAAAGGTAAAAAACCTGTTCTTTTAAAAAACCATACAACTAATATTTGTGATACTAAAATAAGAAGAATATCTGGAATAGATTCTAGGAAGATAAGAAATGATTTAATACGATGTTGTATACGTGGTGAACTACTCATAATGACATAAACAATACAAAATGCTACAAATAATGAAATGAAAAAAGCAGCCAAAAAAATAATAATCGTTTCTTTATAATGGACGAACAACTGCGGAAATAAAAATTTCCCTCTCACATATTGCAAATTGGAAATATCCATTAAGTTCACAAACACTTCTTTTAAACTCTGTATGTACTCTGATGCATGCAACTCAAATCCGTAAAACAATTTCGGCAATGCCCCTAAACAAATAATACCCAAAATCGAAATAATAAATTGAACCGTCACTTCCATCCCATTCAGAAAAACTTTTTTGACCACGTTTTCCCTTCTCTCTTTATATAATTTACCCTCTAATTTTATTCTTAATTTTCTGAATTGTAAATATTCTTATAAAAAAATCACTAGTTTATGATCCTAGTGATTCTTTATGCGCATGCCCTTCTCTTTTCACAAATGGCATATACAAAATAAAACATCCAATAAGCGCAGCTATTTCTAATGAAATAATATAGTAAGGATGCGGCCCTAACATATCGAGTAATGAAGCAGTTTCTGGCTTACGAGCTAAAAACATATAATTGCCTCCTGTTTTGTAGTTCACACAAGAGACGATTGGAATTATTATGTTTAAAAATATCATCGTACGCTTAATTGATTGCAAAGTCGGTCTATATCCTTCTACCCACGTCATAAAGAGTGGTGCCCAAATGAGTAATATATGTGCAACGAAGAATTCTATAAAGCGAAAATGCGGAAAAGCATATTGCACGTTCGGCGTTAAAATAGCTTGTGATGCACCGATAATTCCTGTAAAAAATACAATCTCATATATGCGGTAACTTTTCGTTACAATCATAATCGACGCTAACAATAAACTAATCGTACATAGCTCAAATGGTAATGAAGTGGCTAGTTCAAAAATCCCTGCTTTCCATTCCCACATATGAAGTCCAATTTCACTTCCAATAAATAAAAATGCAATCGCATATCGAACCGTTATATTCCACTCACTTTGCCGTAATACATCTTGGTATTGATACAGAAAAAATATCCCCACCAACATAATAAATAATATAAGGACGTGTTGCCTTGAGTATGGAATAAATGGTTTTAATGGATGCGCACTAAAATAAGCTTCCATCTTCCCTCCTCCTCTCTTTCATACAATATTATTGTAAGAAAAAAACGACGAGTCAATTCATTTGCTCACACTTGGACAAGCTCTACCTTACATTTACATATTCATACCTTACAAAACTGTAAGGTTATTGTAAGCTAAAACGATTTGTCAGATTCTTCACCTCTTTTATACTAAATGTAGATACTAAAACGAACGAAAAGGTGATAAATAGATGAAGAAGAAAAATAAAGTGTTAATTACTAGTGTAGTAGCAATCGGAATTGCAGCTGGATCATATTTTGCATTTGCTGGTGGCGGTGGTTCAGAAGTAGCAATGGCATATAGCGGATATAAAGTAACAGAAAAACAAATTGAAAACGCGCAAAAATTTGGCGGTGAAGTCATTCCAAACGGCATCGAAACAATTTCATTTGATCCAACAAAAGGTACGTATGAATTAGCTGTAAAAAAAGGTGATGAAGTAAAAAAAGGTCAACTCCTTTTTAAATATAATGACCCAACTGCGAAACAAGGTGTAACAGAAGCAGAAATGCAAAAGAAAATCGCACAAAAAGAAGTAACATTGTTCCAAAAACAAATTGATGCAGCGAAACAAAAATTACAAAAAGATAAAAATGCAGGCCTTCCTGCTGAAGCATTAAAAGCATCAGAAATCGAAGTACAACAATTAGAATCACAACTTGAAATGAAAAAGTTTGAAGTTGAAAAATCTGATGAAATGATTAAAGCAGCAAAAGAGAAAGTAAACACACTTTCTGTAACGAGCCCTACTGATGGCGTAATTGATGACATCGTAAAAATTGCTGATGAAAAAACAGGTATGAGCGGCATTACACTTCGTCACGCTGGTCCATTTAAAGTAAAAGGTCAACTTTCTGAATATGAGCTTGCTAGTATGAAAGTTGGGCAAGAAGTAACTGTTTCATCAAAAACGGTTGCTGGTAAGACTTGGACAGGAAAAGTAACAGAAATCGGTTCTACACCATTAAAGAGCATGGACGAAAACAAAACAGTTTCTAACTATCAATTCACTGTCACATTAGACAATAGTGAAGAATTACAAAACGGCTTCCACGTTTACGTAACAAGTAGATCTGGCGAAGCAACTGGCACAATTGTTCCGAAAAGCAGCATTGTGAAAAAAGGTGACAAAAATGTTGTCTTCGTTATAAAAGACGGTAAAGCGAAAGAACAAGCGGTTACTGTTGAATTCGAAACAGATAGCGAAGCAAAAGTTTCTGGAGTGAAAAAAGGAGAACAAATTATCTCTAAACCTGAAAAAGACTTAAAAGATGGTATGGAGGTTGTCGTTGAATGATTAACTTAAAAGGCATCACGAAATCTTTCCAAAATGGTGCAGAATCCGTTCAAATATTACACGGCATTGACGTAACACTGAACCAGGGAGAATTCACTTCTATTATGGGACCATCTGGTTCTGGTAAATCAACATTAATGAACATTATCGGTTGCTTAGATAAACCGACGACAGGCGCGTATGAACTAGCTGGTCAAAATATTTCAAACATGTCTGAAACAGAACTTGCACGCGTTCGTAATAAAGAGATCGGATTCGTATTCCAAAACTTCATGTTATTACCGAGACTTACAGCACTTCAAAATGTAGAGCTACCTCTTATTTACGCTGGAGTTGATAAAAAAGAAAGACGTGAGCGCTCATTAGCCGCTTTAACAAAAGTAGGTTTAGCTGATCGCGCTACTCACCTGCCGAACGAATTGTCAGGTGGACAAAAACAGCGTGTCGCAGTTGCACGTGCAATCGTAAATAATCCAAAATTCATTTTAGCCGATGAACCGACGGGGGCACTTGATACGAAAACAAGTACACAAATTATGGACCTCTTTTACGAATTAAACAAACAAGGCTCAACAATCATTATGATTACCCACGATCGTGAAATTGGGGAAGCTGCAGCACGTCAAATTGTAATTCGTGACGGAAATATCGTCCAAGATTGGAGAGGTTAATTTTGAATACGAGTGAAAATATACGCATGGCCCTTTCCTCTATCTTTGCCCACAAAATGCGTTCTATCTTAACGATGCTAGGAATTATTATCGGTATTAGTGCCATTATTACTATCATTTCAATGGGTGATGGTACAAATGCAAAGTTTAAAGAAGAATTAGGCCAAGGAAAAGATAATGAAATAACCATTTACTACAACAATCCTGACTATGGAACAGATAGTGCCAAAATCACACCTGATATGCTAAACCGTCTTCAAACCGTACCAGGCGTTAAAGATGTGTATCCAGATGTAAGTATGAAAGTAAAAGCATCTGCTGGTTCAAAAGATGTAAATCTTGATTTAAAAGGTGGAACAGGCGCCTTTATGACAGATTCGAAAATAAAATTAGTTCACGGTCGTGAATTAAACGACAGCGAATTAAACCAAGCAATCCCTGCTGTTATATTAAATGAAGAAGCTTTCAACAAATTATTTAGTGGTTGGGAATCAAATCAATACACAGATATAAAAGGAAAGCCGTATAAAATAGTCGGTGTATACGAAACGAAAAACGACTTCGGAATGCCTATGCCTGAAGGTTATACGTCACTTGAAAACGCGCCTGTCATTTCAGGAGTAAATGAGTATGACTCTGTAAGATTAACAATGACCTCTCCAACAGAACGTAAAAGTGTAGAAAAACAAGCCGTTTCTGTGTTAAACGAAATGAAAGCTCCTAAATTTGAGCACAAATTCGAAGCACAAGATTTAGGTGAATTTACGAAGCAATTAGACGAATCTATCGGTATGATGAAAATGGTATTCGGTGGTATTGCTGCGATCTCCTTACTTGTTGGTGGTATCGGTGTAATGAATATCATGCTTGTATCTGTAACAGAACGTACACGTGAGATTGGTATTCGTAAAGCACTTGGTGCAACGCGCGGTAAAGTATTAACACAATTCTTAATTGAATCTTGTATTTTAACAGGACTCGGTGGTTTCATCGGATTCATGCTCGGTATCTTCTTCGCTTGGATCGTCTCCATCTTTGCCGGATGGCCACTCGTTGTCTCAAAAGAACTTGGACTTCTTGCAGTAGGTATCTCCATGTTAATCGGTATTATATTCGGTCTACTACCAGCTAACAAAGCTGCAAAACTAGATCCAATTGAATGTTTACGATATGAATAAATAAAAAGCGTAGGAGTTTACACTCCTACGCTTTTTATTTATCCCGCTTTAATGGGCAGTAAGACCCCCACCTCAAAATTCAGCGAAAGCAAAGAATTTAGGTGGGGGATCAACTGCCCATAAAAGTCCGATTGGTTCAACTAATAATCAGTGGGGGATGAAAAAAAAACCACTGATTAAAGTTTCACTTTATCTATTGAATCGTGTTTCTTCTATTATATATGTTTCACGTTATAAACACCTTTAATTATTTTAGCGTACTAAAGCTATTATAGAATCCTATTATTGCAAAAATAATATGTGAAAGATTAAAATCAAGGCGTAATTTTTTCCATACCTCGACTTATTTTGTAACAATTATGGCGATATTTCATTGATTTTCACCTCATTTATATTTCTCCACAACTAAAATAGTTATTTTTACATAACTAATCTCCCGTTCCAACAGCAAAAAACGTCGTTTTTGTAACGATTAAGAAACAATTACGTAATACTACAGAAACATTATTAATCCATTAGAAATTGAAATACTCTCATTTTTATGTATCACATGCTCTAACCTCCCCTAACAACTATAAGAAAGCGCTTTTAGGATATTACTGGAATTATTACAGAATATTAATGACCCGTTACGAATGCTTTGTAGTTTTGTGTTTTCCGCAAATAAGAAAATAATGGTTGCTATAATGAGGTCAACGAAAACAAATGCAATGGAGGCTATTATGAAAAAAATTATGGGTATAGCAACAGCAGCGGTTTTTGGTCTTGGGATTTTCACAACATCTGCTAAAGCAGAAACGATTGTAACAACTGACGTACTAAACGTACGAGAAAACCCAACTACTGAATCACAAGTTGTCGGAAAGTTATTAGATGGATATAAAGTTAACGTTTTACATACAGAAAACGGATGGTCAAAAGTGAAATTAAACAGCGGTAAAGAAGCTTTCATTAGCGCTGACTATACAAAAGACACTTACTACGTAACAGCAAACGTATTAAACGTACGTGCTGGTGCAAACACAGACTCAGAAATTCTTGGTAAATTGAAACAAGATGATGTAATTGAAACAACACACCAAGTACAAAATGACTGGATTCAATTTGAATATAACGGAAAAACAGCTTATGTTCATGTTCCTTACTTAACAGGTAAAGCTCCAGTTAAAGTTCAACCAGCAGTTAAAGTAGAAAAAACAACTAAAGTTCAAGATACAGCTAAAGCAGTGGAAGCAACTAAAGCTCGTGAAGTAGCTGAAACGCAAGCAAAAGCTAAAGCTCAAGAGGCAACTAAAGCTCGTGAAGCAGCTGAAGCTCAAGCAGAAGCTAAAGCTCAAGAAGCGGCTAAAGCTCGTGAAGCAGCTAAAGCTCAAGCTTCTGCTCAAGCTCAGGCAGCAGCTGAAGCTCAAGCAGAAGCTAAGGCTCAAGAAGCAGCTAAAGCTCGTGAAGCAGCTAAAGCTCAAGAAGCAGCTGAAGCTCAAGCAGCGGCTAAAGCTCAAGAGGCAGCTAAAGCTCGTGAAGCAGCTAAAGCTCAAGCAGCAGCTGAAGCTCAAGCAGCGGCTAAAGCTCAAGAGGCAGCTAAAGCTCAAGAGGCAGCTAAAGCTCAAAAACCAGCTACACAACAACCTGTTGTAAAAGAAACTGAAACAAATGCACCATCATCTTCTCGTGAATTACGTGTTGTAGCAACAGCTTACACAGCAGATCCACTTGAAAATGGTTATAAAGCAGGCGACCAAGTAAAATCAGCTATGGGTCATAACTTAACAGCTAATCCAAACATGAAACTAATTGCAGTTGATCCAAGTGTCATTCCATTAGGTTCAAAAGTATGGGTTGAAGGTTACGGAGTAGCAATCGCTGGTGATACTGGTGGAGCTATTAAAGGAAATAAAATCGACGTTTTAATGCCAGATAAAGGCACATCAAGTAACTGGGGACGTAAAACAGTTACAGTAAAAGTTTTAAACTAATTACGCAAAAGAGTCAGTCTCAATAATGAGACTGACTCTTTTTTTATGATTCTTACATTCTATCTTTCTCTTGAAAGTAACTAATATGATCCCGAAGCCACTTTCACTCTGACATAAATAAATTCCCTCATTTTTTATATACTTTATCAAACGTCTTTAAAACTTCTTCATAATCAGCAAACTTATGTAAGAAATGCAGAGCAATAATAATCTCTGATTCATCGGTAGGCTCTACTTCATTTTTACGTCTTCTGGAAACAATTTTATTCACACGTTCGCAAATTGGCTTACTCGCCATTTCGTCTCCATATGCATAAATAGCTCGCACAGCTTCATATTTCACCATTACATTTGTATCCTGTAAAGCCTCAATATAAACTATTTGTAAGTCTGTTCTTCCAATTTCCGCTAAAGTCTCAATAGCTGCTGAACGAATATACGCACTATCGCAGTGTAAAAGTTTCGTTAAAGATAGAATTGATCGCTTTGTTCCAATATCATATAAAGTGGCACAGATATTTACAATATCTTCTCGATTCTCTTCCACTGTAAGTAATTTCAATAAAGCATCTTCTGCTTCCAACGATTTACACAACTTTAAAGCGATAACAGCAGAATAACGGACTCCACTATTTTTATGATATATGTAAGGAATAATTTTATGGGCATTGCTTGCTTCAGATAATTTACTTAAATCTATGAGCATGCTATTTAACACTATCCTGCTTCCTTCACTTTCTAACCGATCTATCAAATAATCTGCAATGTACATCTCTTTAGTATTTATTGCAAGTTGTGTAATTAAAAAATAAAGGTTTGTTTTTATATATACTTTTCGTGCTTCCGTTACTTTCTCTTGGAAACAAGAAAAAAGTGATAAATCATTTAACTGCCTTGCTTCTTCATACGCACATTGTCGAATACCTGCTTCTTCATCATCCATCCGCCTTAATAAATCATCTATATACTCTTCCATCTCCTTCTCTCCCGTCCAAATTAAATCTACCTCTTTGCATTCTATATAAGATAGATTACTATTTAAACAGAAAAAAGAGGATGCCATAGCATCCTCTCTTTCCCTATTCTACACAAGTAAACTGTGTCCAAGCTCCTACATAATCTAGTAAGAATAACTCTTCTTCTGCAATTGTACCGACAATATTTTTCCGTTCATCTATCGGCATTTCTTTCAAAATGATTTGTAGTTCACCTTTATACTTACCAAATGAGTTGTTCCCAATTACAACTTGCCCTCTTTCCTGTAATACACTTTCGCGCACTGGGAAGTCATAGTCTTTATACTTTTTACGTACTTCTGTAGAGCGCACCATATATTCTGTTATGTCGCCGCGTCTTACGTGTAATTCTTGCAGCGTCGCTTTCTTCTCTACTTCAGTCGCTTCGTCTACAAAGTTTACCTTTAGCTGTAACATGTAACGATTTAAGTTTCCTAGTTTCTCTAACTCTTCTTCACTCGCATAAGCATTTCCGATAATAACATCATCGATAAGCCCTGTTGCCCATAAGTGTTTCGCTTGTACTTCAATTGGTAAGTTACGATGCTCTTCTAGCGTACATAATCCGTCATTAATATCCCATGGACCGATGTTAGCTGCATGTGACGTAATAAATGCTGCCGTGCGAATACCGTGTTTTTTAAAGCGTTCACTACAGCGAATGAAATAATCGTACGGAAGACCCGTGAATTTTTGCGGATAGAAGTTATGACAACCAATTAAAGCTGGTTTATTCGCCTGATGCGAAAGGATATTTTCTAAGTATGCAATATCGTTACTTACGTTCAGTTCAATTTTTAAGCCATACGGATTATTCGTCATTTTCGCTTCTGTTAAACCGTCAAAACCTAAATCTAAACGGATACCATCTGCACCTAACTCTGCAAAGAATGATAGATCGCTATAGCTAATACCAAGTTGATCAAATACTGCCGGAGCTACATCTAAAATAACTTCCATATTGTTATCTTTTGCATGATTAATAATTTCTTTAAATTCAGCTACAATTTCTTCTTTCGGACGATTCACAGATAATAAACATGTGAATATTCTTGAAAAACCGTGACGTGCCGCTGCCGAAATGTATGCCATATCTTTTTCTTTCGTTGAATGCTCTGGATAAAGTGAAATTCCTAATTTACGCTCCATGCTTTTGCATCTCCTTTACACGTTGTATTAATGCCATGCTCGTAAATCTATATTTTGCCGATAAACATGTTGCACATAAAATCGTTGGTACAATAATTACGTACGGTGATTGTAAGCTTAGCATTACATATGCACCCATTGAACTACCGATAAATAAAATTGATACGAGTAGTAAAACTAATAACGATTTACTTTGTACCCATTTTGAATAATGTGCAATACACTGCCCCGCTACGAATGTAATTAAGATGATAATTGCTCCGAGCATTCTGTTTTCTCCTCTCCTGCTACTTGTTGTTTCTCGTACATTTTGAAGAACGGATAGTAAATAACGAATGAGATAACAAAGTTAACCAGTACAAGTACACCAGCCATAATTGTCCAGTCCGTACTAATAACCGCTGCAATTGGTGCTAACATCGTAAATGGCAATTTCGCCATCATGAGCGGAATCATGCCTGAAACAACTGCGAAATATGATACTGTCGTTGTCACTAACGGTGTTATAACGAATGGAATAATTAAGATTGGGTTCATTACAATTGGTGCCCCGAAAATAATCGGTTCGTTAATATTGAATAAACCTGGCACGAATGATAATCTACCTAACTCTTTTAGGAATTTAGATTTAGAGAACATAAACATAATAACTAAAGCTAACGTTGATCCTGATCCGCCAATCCATACGAACCATTGAATAAATTGCTCTGTAAATAAGTTTGGTAATTGATGTGCATTTCCTGTAGCTGTGAATACTTCCATATTTTCAAGAATTGCTGAATCCCACATCGGACGAATGATTGGTCCTAAAATCGCAGGGCCATGTATACCGAATGACCAGAAGAACACGATTAAGAATACTGTTAATAAACCGCCGAATAAATTATTTCCTACTAATACTGATTTTAGTGGTGCGATTAAATATGTGATTGTTGTATTTACATCAAATTTTAAACCGTAACGAATACCCCAGAATAAAAGAATAACGACTAAAGTTGGAATTAATGCTGCAAACGAATTTGAAACTGCTGGTGGTACACTATCTGGTAATTTAATCGAGATATTATGCTTAATCATAAAGTGATAAATTTCTACTGCAATTAATGCTGTAACAATTGCTCCGAATAAAGATGTTGCACTTAATGTTCCTACTGAAATATATCTACCTGCATCAATAACACCTGGTACAGCTTTCGTAATTTGAATTGGTTCAACCGATGCTAGTAAAAAGGCGAGTACAGATAATAACCCTGCACTTAACTGATTGAGCTGATAAAAGTTCGCGAGTGAAGCTCCTACTCCAAATGCTGCGTATAACGCCATTAAACCTACTGTAAATCGGAATGGAATATCTAAAATATGGCGAAACGGTGCAATCCACTCCATATATGCATCAATTGGTAAATTTAAAAAGATAACGAAAAATGATCCGACAATCGTTAACGGCAATGTAGAAATAACTCCGTTTCGAATTGCTAATAAATGTCGTTGTCCTGCAATCTTTTGCGTTGTTGGCATAATCTTTTGTTCCATAAAACTCATAAAACCATTCATCAATACCCCTCCTCTTTCTCTTTACTACGAAAGAATGAAATAAAGTTATAACATTATAATGTTTATATTTAAAAAAATATAATTATGTTAAAACTAATTGTTCTGCTTGTTTCAGTACTTTTAAACCATCACACATGCCATAGTCTCGCTGTTCTATTATTGCGACTGGTATATCGTATGACTTCGCAAGAAACTGTACCGCTGGAAACAAATACTTCACTTGTGGTCCGATTAAAACAACATCAGCATTTTTTATTTCCAGTTTCACAAGTTCTGAATCAACTGCTTTAATTTTATAATCTTTCCCTTGTTTCATTGCCTCTTCTTGCATTTTTCTGACAACCATACTCGTTGACATGCCTGCTGCACAACATAATAAAATGTACATCTTATACTGTCACTTTCTCTTCTACTCGTTTATGAAGAGTGATAAATTCTTCAGCAAGTTCTTTCACTGTAATTGCATTCATTAAATGATCTTGCGCATGCACTAACAGTAAACTGATTTCTGCATGATTTCCTCTTGCTTCTTCTTGAATTAAGTCTGTTTGAATGCGATGAGCTGCTGAAATCTCTTCACTAGCAAGTTTCATCTTTTCACTCGCATTCTCAAAATCTCCTTGTCTTGCAAAAGCGATTGCTTCCAGCGCCGCGCTTCTCGCGTTGCCACCATGTAAAATTAACGCAAATGGAGTTTGCATATCAGTCATTTTAAATTCCCCCAACCTATCTTTTTTCTATATTGTTATCTTATTATGAAAACGCATACAATTAAACATAAAAAACTTCCGTTGTATAACGGAAGTTTTTACATACTTTTTTATATAGACAGTAATACCTCTTGGAAATCTTCAATTACTTCAGCATGCGTTAATTTCTCTATCGCACTTTGACTAGACATAATATCATATAAAAAATCATAAAGCTTTTGTAAATCTTCATTATTATTGCGCTTTACACTAAATAAAATAATAACTTGTACCTTCTTATCTCCCCAGTCAACCGCTTTATCGAGTGTACAAAACATTAAAAATGTTTTCTCACTTAATAACTGCATCGGATGTGGAATCGCAACTAAATTTCCAACCGCTGTAGGAGATGTATTCTCTCTTTCCATAACAGAATCATAAAAGTTTTCTGGTACATAGTTTTTCTCAACGGCTTTCTCACATAAAAATTGGATAACCTCTTCTTTCGTAGAAGCACTATGATTTAAAAAGATTAAATCTTCCTTTATATACTGCTGCACACTAGTATTCACATGCGTAAACAACTGCTGACCGATTGACTTAATCTCTTTATCATCAAATATTGAGTTTACTTTTATAACAGGCACAGGCAAACCACTTGGTATATGAATCGTACTAATAATACAATCTATCTTTTCTTTATAAAGATCTTCTACTTTCAATTGATAATAGCCTGTAATCCCTACAATCTCTAATTTATCTCGGAACTGTGATAAAATTTTATATTTCAATAGCTGGGCGCTTCCTTGACCAGTCGCACACACTAATAAACATCTTTTCTTTTGATTCTGCTCCTGCAAACGACTCATCGCTCCGCCAAAGTGAATCGCAATATAACCAATTTCACTTTCCGGAATCGATTCTCCTGTATATTCACCAATTATATCTCCAACGAGAACCGCAATTTCAAAAGCATACGGATAATTCTTTTTCACTTCTGCCAAAAGAGGGTTTCTCGTATTTAACTTATACTTCAAACGGTTTAATAACGTTTTTAAATGAACACCAAATCCAAATAATAATTCTTCATCATAATAAAAAATAAGATTCCGTTCTTCCGCTACTTTAAAAAGAATATGTTGCATAAATGCATATAGATCTTTCCCTAATAACTCTTCCACATTTTCATAACGATCTTTCGCTGTAACGGCAGTACTTAATAAATGCATCGTCACATATAAAACTTCTTCTTCGGGAAATGAAAGATGCAACGCTTTCTCTAAATCCCCTACAATCTCTTTCGCAATTGTATATTCTTTCTTTATGATAAGTTCAGCTTGCTCCTTATTTAGCCCTTTCATATAATGTTGATCTTCACAACGCTTTAACGCGATCGCAATATGAATGACTAAATTATCAATCTCTATATCTGATAAATATATCGTTCCTCCCTCGATATACTTTAATATAACCGAACGGATAAGCGGTATATGAGGTAACGATACATATGTATCACTCTGCTCAAATTGTTCATGAAACGGAGTATGGTCATAACGCGGTAAACCATATTGTGATAAACAAGAACGAATATGAAACTCCTCTCCCACAATACGTATAC
Organism: Bacillus sp. CH140a_4T; assembly: GCF_008923725.1. Lineage (GTDB taxonomy): Bacteria > Bacillota > Bacilli > Bacillales > Bacillaceae_G > Bacillus_A. Next base: position 55,760 of record NZ_WBPF01000016.1, on the reverse strand, counting down.
CATAATACGGTCTCTTTTCAATTTGTAATTGATAACGACCACATATATCTGTAACATCTTTCATAATTAAATTTACAGTCGATTTACTTACATAAATCTCCTCTGCTAACTGTGAAAGCTTCACATACCCCTCTGTCGTTAAAATACGTTGCAGAATGTACGCTATCCTTTCTTCATAAGAAGTTGGGATCTTTTCCGTCTGTTTTTGAAATAGACCCACGCAAAACTCTTCAAACTTCTTCATTTGTATAACTTCTAGTTCGTATCCAGTCCCTCTTTGCGATTCTATTTTTGCTCCGTTTTCTTCCAATATATCATTTAATAATTTTATATCTTTTTGAATCGTCTTCGTTGATACATGTAAACGGCTCGCTAAAAAAGCTCGATTTAACATCGATTTCTCTTCTAAAAACTCCTCTAAAATAGAAATTAATCGCTGATGCACTTTTGTCATAGCTCTTCCTCTCGCAGTTATATAAAGTGAAACTTTAATCAGTGGGGGTTTTGTTCATCCCCCACTGATTATTAGTTGAACCAATCGGGCTTTTACGGGCAGTTGATCCTCCACCTAACTTCTTTGTTTTCGCTAAATGTTGAGGTGGGGGTCTTACTGCCCGTTAATGCGGGGTAAAAAGGAAAAAGCTGCTGAGGTCAGTAGTTTTTTCCTTTTTTATTTAATCTATTTCTTTAATGTAAACCCGAATTTATCCCATGCTTGTAAATAATCTAATAAGAAAATTTCTTCTTCCACAATTCGGCCAACTACATTTGTTTTTCCTGTGTTCACCATATCTTTTAAAGCAATTTGTAATTCACCTTTATATTGACCATACTGTTCATTATCAATTAAAAGATCACCGCGTTTAATTTCGCGTGTATTATGTGGTTTGAACTCTTCTTTCTTATACTTCACACGACTTTGTGTCGAGCGAATCATGTATTCAGATACATCTCCGCGATAAAAATGCGGTTCCTCTAATACGATAATTTTTTCTAATTCTGTTGTTGTATCATATAACTCTATATCAAAAGTTTGTTTTTCTTTATTTAATGCACCTAATGCCTCTAATTCTTTTTCTGATGCATATGCATTCGCAATAATAACATCATCAATTAATTCTGTCGCAAACAAATGCTTCGCCTGTGTTGTCATCGGTAATTCACGATGCTGCTCTAACGTACATAATCCTTCTGTTACTGGCCAAGGTCCGTATGTTGCATCAAATGATGAAATAAAAGCAGCCGTTCTCATACCGTAATCTTTAAATTGTTTCGAGCATTTAATGAAATGATTGTATGATAATCCTGAATAACGATGCGGATAAAAATTATGGCAACCAATTAAATTTTCACGATTTGGTCTATGGCTCATGATATTATCAACATATTTCGTGCCGTTACTCATATTAATTTCAATTTTTAAGCCATATGGATTGTAAGTCATAATCGATTCTTCTAAACCAGAGAATCCAACATCTAAACGAATACCGTACGCACCTAATTCATGGAAGAACGATAAATCATTATATGAAATACCTAATTGTGTAAAGACAGCTGGACTAATATCAACTAATACTTGGAACCCTAATGCATTTGCATGAGAGATCGTTTCTTTAAACTCTTCTATAATTTTCTCTTTCTCTCCATCTACAGACAATAAGCATGTGAATACACGTGTAAATCCGTATTTACTTGCTACTGTTAAATATTCTTTATCTTTCTCTACTGTTGAATGTTCTGGATAAATAGAAATACCTAATCGTCTCATATGTACACGCCTCTTTCTTCATTGTTTTGTAAACCTTTTCAAATATATGTAGTGAAAAAGTATATATCCCCTTCTCATTCACCACTTTTTGAATCCGCTTTCTTTAAAGAAAAAACAATTTCTATCATTCACAACAACTACAAGTCTATACATCTATACTTTACAACTTTTTTTCATAGTTGTGTAGCTTTTACACAAATTTGTCAGTTTTTCCACCTCGAAAATTGTTATACGTTTTCAAGGCACCTTCCTTGACTGTTACATTGACCAATACATATACTCGAAAGAAAAGAGAAATTTTATATAGGGGATGAATATATGGGAGAAGCAATACTCGTAAAACGAGAATCGTTATGGACGAAAGAGTTTGTCGCTTTAATTTTTGCAAACTTATGTATGTTTTTAGGGTTTCAAATGTTAATTCCTACTTTACCTGTTTATGTGAAAGAAATTGGTGGCACAAGTTCTAATATCGGATTTGTTGTAGGCATGTTTACCGTGGCGGCACTTTTTGTTCGACCACTAACTGGAAACGCCTTGCAAAAATTCAATAAAAAAATCATTTTAATGATCGGTACTGCTATTTGTTTACTCGCTATGGGTAGTTATCTTTTCGCTTCAACCGTTTTCCTATTACTTGCCGTTCGAATTTTACACGGAGCTGGCTTTGGTATTACAACGACTACATATGGAACTGTCGTTTCAGATTTAATTCCGCAAGCTCGACGCGGCGAAGGCATGGGATATTTCGGTCTTTCTGGAACAATTGCAATGGCGCTCGGTCCACTTATCGGACTTTGGCTTATGCAAACATATAACTTCACGATTCTTTTTTTATGTGCACTTTCATGTACAATTGTTTCATTAATATTAACGAAACTACTTCAAATCAAAAAATCGCCGCAACCACCACAGCAAACATCTGGTACTTTTCTCGATGGATTTATTGAGCGCAAAGCTTTACTTCCTTCATTATTAATATTATGTATTACATTAATGTACGGCGGAATCGGGAGCTTTATTACATTATTTGCTACGGAAGTCGGAATTGCTGATATAAGCCTCTTCTTCTTATTTAATGCACTTGCAATCGCTGTCACTCGTCCGTTTTCTGGAAAGTTATACGATGCGAAAGGTCATGCATTCGTTATTATTCCAGGGGTTATCATTACGTTTACAGGTATTATTTTATTGTCGTATACAACTACCATTCCGAGTTTAATTATTGCAGCAGCATGCTACGGAAGTGGTTTTGGAGCGATTCAACCTGCACTACAAGCATGGATGATCGACCGAGTAGCACCGCACCGACGAGGAGTCGCAACAGCTACATTCTTCTCAGCATTTGACCTCGGCATTGGCGCTGGCGCAATTATATTTGGATTCATTGCACATTTTACAAACTACGCAACTGTATATCGTTATTCCTCTCTATTACTTATTGCTTTCCTATTCATTTACATTACAAGTATAAGAAAGCAAAAGCATGGAGATAAAAACAGAGAAAAAGCTGCTGGATAATTTCAGTGGCTTTTTTTATCGTATTTTTGCTGTTATAAAACTACATGCATTTTCCTACATATTTTTTTAACTTTCATCAAAAAATATACGATGAACTCGCAGACGCTTTCCTTGATATTTAATTGAAAAACACTATTCTAAAAAGTGTGATTTCTTTACAAAAACACCGTTTATATAAGGATAAAACCAATTAAATCCAGCTGTTTCTTTAAAGATTTGTAAACTTTTTATCCCTTTGTAAATTTAGTGTAAATTTTACTGATAAACCGTTTACAGTGCCTCAAGGTTTAGTTAATAATTACATCGTACATGAAATTTAAGGAGTGGAATGCGTGGAATACAATATTCAAGATATGATCTTCCAGTTCATTGGTGGATTAGGTATTTTCTTATTCGGTATTAAATACATGGGCGATGGACTGCAACAAGCAGCTGGAGATCGTCTTCGCGATATTTTAGATCGCTTTACAACAAACCCACTTATGGGTGTACTAGCAGGTATGTTAGTTACTGTATTAATCCAATCAAGTTCAGGAACAACCGCTTTAACAGTCGGACTTGTAAGTGCCGGATTTATGACATTAAGACAAGCAATTGGTGTTATTATGGGTGCGAACATCGGAACGACAGTTACTGCCTTTATTATCGGAATTAAAATCGGAGAATACGCTCTCCCAATTATGGCAGTTGGAGCTATCTTACTATTCTTCTTTAAAAATAAAAAAGTACATTCTCTAGGTCAAGTTATATTCGGTTTTGGTATGTTATTCTTCGGTTTAGAATTAATGAGTGCAGGTATGAAACCTCTTCGCTCTTTAGAGTCATTCCAAGAGTTAACGGTTAGCATGAGTGATAACCCAATTTTAGGAGTTGTTGTTGGTACAGTCTTCACTTTAATTGTACAAAGTTCAAGTGCCACAATCGGTATTTTGCAAGAACTATTCGGTCAAGGTGCAATCGATTTACAAGCTGCCCTTCCTGTATTATTCGGTGATAATATCGGTACAACAATTACAGCTGTATTAGCAGCAATCGGTACTTCAATTGCAGCAAGACGTGCAGCATTAGTTCACGTTATCTTTAATATCGTCGGTACAATCATATTTACGATTTTATTAGTACCATTTACAAGCTTAATTCAATATTTCCAAACGTCATTAAATTTAAATCCAGAAATGACAATTGCATTTGCACACGGAACATTTAACATAACAAATGCAGTTATTCAATTCCCGTTCATCGCTGTATTAGCATGGATTGTAACAAAACTTATTCGCGGCGAAGATTCTGCTATTGATTTCAAACCGCAACATTTAAATCCAATCTTTATTGAGCAATCGCCAGCTATCGCTTTAACAGAAGCTCAAAAAGAAATCATCCGTATGGCTGAGTTTTCATTACATGGATTAAAAGAAGCAAACAAATTTTTAAATACACAAGACAAAAAACACGCTGATATGGCTACTCAATTAGAAGGAGCTATTAACAATTTAGATAAAAAAATTACCGAGTATTTAGTTTTACTATCAGAAAAACCACTTTCACCAACAGACTCTGAGAAGCATTCTGTTTTAGCAGGTGTTGTTGGAGATATTGAACGTGTCGGTGATCATGTAGAAAACCTTGTAGAACTTGTAGACTTCCAAATTTCAAACCGTGTTTCCCTATCAGACGAAGCGCTAGCTGAATTAAATGAAATGCTTGAGTTAACAATTTCAACATTACAAGATGCAATCAACGCTTTAACAAACTTTGACACTGAACTAGCTCAAACGGTTATTGCAAAAGAACGTAAAATTGACCAAATGGAACGTGTTCTTCGTAAACGTCATGTATTACGTCTGAACGAACGTAGCTGTTCAGGTGATGCAAGTATCATCTACGTTGATATGGTAAGTAACTTAGAGCGTATTGGTGATCACGCTGTAAATATTGCTGATGGTGTTTTAGGTGAACAAGGTAAAATCAATTTAAAACAATCATTATAATAGGAAAGAGACGCTAATGTAAGCGTCTCTTTTTTCATTTCATATTTATAACTGTTCTTCCTTTTAACCTTCCTTGCAATATAAGTGTAAACTTTTCATCTAACTCTTCTAATGTACATTCTTCTGTATAAGATCGTAGCTCTTTATTTTCCCATTCACTTGCTAAAAGCGTCCATACATCTCTTCTCACATCCACTGGGCATTGCACAGAATCTATTCCTAAAAGGCTTATACCTCGCAAAATAAACGGATATACCGTCGTTTGTAGTTCCTGCCCTGCCACATTACCGCACGTCGTTACACAACCACCATACTTTACCGTTTTTAAAGCTGTTTCTAACATCCTTCCACCTACAGTATCGATAACCCCGGCGTATATCCCTTTTAACATCGGCCTTCCTGATTCATCATTCAATTCCGCACGATGAATCACTTTTTTCGCTCCTAGACGTAGTAGCATCTCTTCCTCTTCCATTTTTCCTGTCGCTCCTACTACGTTAAATCCTAATTTACTTAAAATACTAACAGCTACACTCCCTACGCCGCCTGTTGCACCCGTTACTAAAACATCTCCCATACTAGGCGTTATGCCTGCTCCAATAAGCTTATATACTGATAAAGCAGCTGTAAAACCTGCTGTTCCGTACATCATACTTTCCTTTAATGACATTCCCTCTGGTAAAGGGATGATCCAAGATGCTGGCACGCGAATATACTCTCCGAAACCACCAGAAGTATTCATACCTAAATCATATCCCGTTACAATGACTTGATCTCCTACCTTAATGGTTTCATCTGAACTACTCACAACCACTCCTGCTGCATCAATCCCTGGCGTATGAGGATATGTTCTCGTAACACCTTTATTACCCGTGGCTGAAAGCACATCTTTATAATTTAATGAAGAATAATGAACCTGTATTAATACGTCTCCCTCAGGTAAACTACTTACTTCTCTCTCTACAACGTTTCTTACAAACTGCTGACTTTCTGTTTCGTTCACAACGATTGCTCGGAATGATGTATGATTCACTATGCCCTCTCCTCTATCCGTAAATTTCTTCTTTATTATATAGAAGAAATAAGTAAACCTACTCATTTCTTCTTGGCTATATTTCAACAAATCTTACTTCTCTATTACTTTCTCACAATACATATTTCCATTTCTACTAAAACAACTTATACTTATTCTACATCTGAAAAATAAAATATAAAAAATCTGACTTTTTATAAATATATTGAATTTTTACGAAATGTAAATGATTTGTAATGTTTTTTTTCGTCAAATTTCATTATAATAAGGGGATATGAGTGTCGTATTTCAATTCAAATGAAGGAGTACAAGAAATGGAGCAAAACCCATCTTTGCAAGAAAATACACGCAGTAAACCGAAAAAAGGTAAGAAAAAAACAAAAATTATTATAAGCGTTATTCTATTCTTTTTAATAATAGGTGGCGGTTATACTTGGTTTTTAGTAAATAAAGCATCTTCTGCTGTTCGAAATGCCGCACACGATTTAGCGCGCGGTGATAAATCTAATTTACGTGATAAAGCTGTAAAACCTATCACAAATAACGTCTCTGTCTTAGTCATGGGTGTTGATGAAAGCGATGTCCGTGGGAAAGAATATGGTGAAGCTATAAGAACGGATGCCCTATTACTTGCAACATTTAATAAGGATAGCAAAACTGTAAAACTATTAAGTATTCCACGAGATACATATACTTATATCCCAGTGGAAAAGAAAAAAGATAAAATTACACACGCTCATGCATACGGTTCTACTAAAAACGGAAAAGATGGTGGACCACAAGCAAGTATTGATGCAGTTGAAAAATTAATGAATGTTCCTGTCGATTACTTTGTAAAGTTTAACTTCAAATCATTTATGAAAATTGTCGATGATTTAGGCGGGATTGAAGTCGATGTACCAGTTGAATTTACTGAACAAGATAGCAATGATAATGCTGATGCAATTCATCTGAAGAAAGGTGTTCAAAAGCTAAACAGTGAAGAAGCTCTTGCTCTTGCTAGAACGCGCCACATCGATAGTGATGCAATGCGTGGACAACGTCAACAACTCGTTATTGAAGCAATTTTAAAGAAACTAACAAGCGTTGGATCTGTAACAAAAGTTGGTAACATCATTGATGATATTAACGGACAATTCGTTACTAACTTAACATTCGATGATATGCTTTCATTCTACAAGTACGGATCGGATTCAGAAATTGAGAAATTACAAATTCAAGGTGAAGACTGCTATATGGAAAAAGGTGACGATACATGTAGCAAATCTGCTGGTGGCGGCCGAACGTATTACTACAATCCAGATAAAAAAGAATTAGCAACTGTTACAAACGAACTTCGTACTCACCTTGGATTACCTGCATATACAAAAACAGACTCTAATTCGAAGAAAACAAGCACAGAGAAAACAAAAGAATCTAAGTCTGAAAATTCAAGTGAACGCGAATCAAGTAACAATGAAGTGAAAAATAAAAATAGCAGTGAAGACACAGAAACATCGTCTAATGACAATGAATAAAAAAGAAGCAGCTCTCTATGGAGGTAGAGAGCTGTTTCTTTTTATTTCTTCGAAATCAAAAATCAGAACTTTCTAACTATCTTTTTTAATATTTTTAAATTATAATAAATAGTAGCAATCTATTCCAATTATCAGGGGGCTCATACATATGAAAGCTGCAGTAAAACATAACATCTCAGATTTTAAAGACTACTTAAAGTCAAACGATATATTCATGGAAGAAAATATAGATGAAAATGATGGATCTGTTCACTTTTCAGTAGGATTAGAGACAGAAGCTGGCGCAAAAATTCAACTTATCGCTGCTTTCCAAAACGAACATCCTACTGTAGATATATACTGCTTCAATGTTGCTCACGTACCGGATGCAACAGCAACAAATGATATTTTGCACGTTATCAATGAATTAAACACATCTTATCGATTTGCAAAATTCACATTAAACAAGCAAAATGCAATTGATATTTCAGCATCACTTGCATTCTCAGAACCAAACTTTAATCCAGCACTTGTCTTTGAACATACGAGAATGCTATATAAATTAGCAAATGACGAATATAAAAACTTAATGAAAGTTATTTGGGCATAAGAAAAAAATGGTGTTGCACGTTAAGCAACACCATTTTTTTTACTTCAATATCATATCAATCCACATCTTAACAGCAGTGCCTACAATTAAAATTGATAACATATATTGCAATACTTTTTGATTTAATCTCTTCCCAACTCGCGCTCCAAGCGGCGCAGCAAAGATACTTGCAACCGCAATAATAAGAGCTGGAATTACAACTACTTGACCAGTTATCACTTTTCCAGTCGTAATCCCTACTGAGGAAATAAACGTAATAGCGATAGATGTCGCTATTGTTGTACGTATCGGCAATTTTAAAATAACTAGCATAATCGGAACTAATAAAAAAGAACCTCCAGCACCTATAATGCCTGATGCTCCTCCTACAATAAACGCTAACAAACTTGCTAACCATCTATTGTATTTCACTTCATCACTATTATTTCGTTTCGGTACGAACATCATAATAGCAGCAATTGTTGCTAATGCGGCATAAACAAGATTGACCGTATGTTCCTCTAATACATTAGCACCAAAACTCCCTATGAAACTTCCTATTAAAATACTAGCTCCCATATACATAACTAGCGTTTTATCCATATCATTACTTTTCCGATAGGCCCATGCCCCTGCAAAAGTTGCAAAGAATACTTGCACCGCTGTAATACCACTCACTTCATGTGACGTATAGCCAGTAAATCCTAGCAATACCGGAATGTATAGGATCATCGGATAATTAATAATCGCACCGCCAATTCCAACCATTCCTGATATAAACGATCCTATAAACCCAATTATAAAAAGTAATACGACTAAACTCACCTTATATCCCCCGCCTTCTAAAAAGAAGGTGATTTAAATGAATAAATTTACATTCCCATCCGAAGCATCTGCTAAATAAGCTCCTACTCCTGCAAACTCTACCCCTTCCATAATCTCTTCCTCTTTTAACCCTAATAAATCTACCGTCATTTGACAAGCTACAAGTTTAATTCCCTGTTCTTTCGCCAAATCCATTAAATCTGGTAAAGGCATCGCATTTTGTTTTTTCATAATACCTTTAATCATTTTTGGTCCCATACCGGCAAAATTCATTTTGGATAATCCCATCTTATCCACACCACGCGGCATCATTTTTCCAAATACTTTTTCTATGAAAGTTTTCTTCACCTTCACATGTTCATCTTTCCTTAAAGCATTTAATCCCCAAAAAGTATGAAAAATAGTTACCTCTTGATCATACGCCGCTGCACCATTTGCAATTATATAAGCAGCCATCGCTTTATCATAATCTCCGCTAAATAAAACAATTGTTGTTTTCTTCTGTTGTTCCATGTTGTTCTCCCTCCAATTACCTATAGGGGTATTCATTTGTTTATAAAAAGGCTCAAATCACTTACTTCATATGACTTTACCTTCCCACGCTAACATACCACCTACCATATTGATTGCTTGAAAACCGTAGCTCTCTAAAAACTGAACTGCTCGTGCACTTCTTCCGCCAGAGCGACAAACGATAATATACTCTTTCTTTTTATCCAACTCATGCATTCGAAATTCCAATAATCCTAGTGGAATATTACACGCTTCTGAGATTTTCCCCTCGGCGACTTCTTCTACTTCACGTACGTCTACGATATTTACTGCTTCTTTACGTAACAATTTTTCTTCTAATTCTTTTACTGTCATTTCTTTCATTTCAAATTCCCTCCTCACAAACCATTCATACCACCTGAAACATTGATAACGTGCTGGAATCCTAATTTCTTTAGTACTTTTGCCGCTTGCTTACTTCTCATCCCGCTCTGACAAATAACGATTATTTCCTGATTTTTATCTAACTGACTTGCCTTACTCGCTAACTCATTTAGCGGGATATTTTTGAATCCTTTCATATGATTTCCTCTATATTCACCTACTGTGCGAACATCGATAAATTGTTTCCCCTTTTTCCCCGCTATACTCTTTAATTCTTTCCCACTTATATTTTGAACACCTTTTACCGGTAAAAAACGTGAAATAACAAACACTGCAGCCAGTACAATGAAAAGCGTACTTAATATTGTATTCATATAACCAACCCCTCTACATTTATAAACATGCTACGCCTTCTTAATCCAGAATTTCAGCACATCAGCTTCTTCTACATGCTTTACAATGTCATGACCACCTTTATTTGCCCACACTGGAATATCCTTAACTGACCCTTTATCCGTTACATGTACTTCTAACACTTCTCCAGTTTGCAAAGTATCCATCGCTTTCTTCGTTCTTACAATCGGCATTGGACATGCTAAACCTTTCGCATCTAATACTTGTTTTATATTCATCGTCGATTCCTCCATTTTTTATTTGTTTATTTCATTATTCATGCACTGCACAACGATTTGGACCAATCTCCATTTCACGCTCTTCATCCGCACTCGGATGGATTTTACCCATATTCGTTTGACGAATTTCTTCGTAAGCATTCGGCTGAGGTGGTAAATTCTCTGTTACAACTTTACGAAACTCTCCCACATCCTCAATGTTTAGCCCTGTATTATACGCAAATAAATCTTTTAGCTTTGCGCTCACAACACCATGCTCATCCATTTCACTTATTTTTGAATAATGAGCTGGTAACACAATTAATTGTTGAGATAGTACTTTATATCGGTCATATAGAGTTTCTCGTAAATCACTCACCCAATCTTCAGCCTTTCCAGCAAGATCTGGACGCCCGATTGAATCTACAAATAAAATATCGCCTGATAATAAATAGGAATCATCTACAATAAATGATGTACTTCCAATCGTATGCCCCGGTGAGTATAATGCGTCAATTTCAATTGTGGTACCCCCCACCGTAATAACAGACCCTTCAACAAGCGGTTTATATGAGAAAACAACTTCCTCCGCATCTTTCGGCGGTAACCAATACGTGCCACCTACGCTTTCAGCTAACTTACGTCCTCCAGAAATATGGTCTGCATGCAAATGTGTATCCATTACATTCGTAATCGTAACGCCATGCTCTTTCGCAAACTCTTCATATGCTTCAACAGTTCTTACCGCATCAATAACTGCTGCTTCTCCGTTTGAAACGACCATATAAGATAAACAGCCTTTTCCAAGGCGGTTAAATTGATATATACTTCCTCCGCCCTGTACATCTCCTACTTTTAGCGGTTTCACATACTCACTCCATGCTTTCATACCGCCAGCTAAATAAAAAACATTCTGGAAGCCAGCCTCCAACAATTGCTCAGCAACAAACAGTGAAGAACCTTCTTTTGCACATACGACTAATATTTCTTTCTCCCTCGGCAATTCACTTGCAATATGATCTACACCATCTAATAAATCAAAATACGGTTTATTTATAGAAGAAATTTGTTTCCCTTCAATTTTCCAATCTTCATAATCCGGCTCATTACGAACATCTAAAATGAACAACTCTCCGAATAAAACTTTCTCTGCAACATCTTTTGCATATAACGGTTTAATGCCCATCTAATTACCCCCATAGGTATATTTTTATTTAAAAAATTTTATTTTTCCACATTCCCTTGCCACTCTAACATACCTGGAATGACATTTTTCACATTTGCATACCCTTTCTCTTTCAACATGTGGCAAGCTACATCACTACGGTTACCAGTTCGGCAAACAACATAAATTTGCTTCGTCTGATCTAATGCTGCACTGCCCAGTTCTCCTAACGGAACTGAAATAGCCGATGGAATATGACCAAAAGCAAATTCAGCCGCTTCACGAACATCTAATACAATGCACTCTTCACCACTTAATAATATCTCTTGCAATTCCGCATTTGTAATTGTTTGAGGATAATTCACTACTTCATTCACTTCATGCTCATGTGCTTTTCTAACGTAATGCATCAATAGATCGCCTTCTTGTTTCGTCCCGATATATTGATGACCTACTTTACTCGCCCAACTTTGTATATCTACAGTAGACCCTTTATCTGTTGCCTGAACTTCAATCACTTGCCCTGATGTCAAACCTTCCATCGCCTTCTTCGTCTTCACAATCGGCATCGGGCAAGCCAAACCTTTACAATCTAAACTCATATCCACTTTTATACTCATAGTCGATTCCTCCATAATTTATATACATATACCTGTAGGGGTATAATAAAGTGTTTTTGAAAATCTGTCAACACTTATGTTTGACAGATTATCGGCTTTTTACAAGTAATTGAACCGCTTCTTTAATTAACTCTTCATTTGAACCATTACCGCTTTCAAACTGCTCACGTAAACATTGCTCTAAATTTGTTCCCACAACAAGTCCAATTGTACGATCAAGTGCAGAACGAGATGCCGTTAACTGTGTAATAACCTCTCGGCAATCTTTTCCTTCTTCCATCATACGAAGTACACCACGAACTTGCCCTTCAATACGTTTCAATCTATTTTTCATATCTTGATTGTATTCCAATGCAACCCACCTCCGTATTTATAACTATATTATACATTACTTTGTAACTTTGTATAATATCATATACCCTTAAGGGTATATTGTAAAGCGTTTTGTTTTTTTGAACCTTACTAACGTATAGTAAAAATGCAAAAGCCACTGATCCTATTGGCTTTTGCACTTCTCAACTACACTGCATTATTATTTCTTATAAACTCTTTGTAAAACTATAATCCATTTCTCCACCTAGTGCTGCAGCTGTATCACCAGTTTCTCTAAAATCATGTGTATATATTTTTTCAAATGAACCGAAATCTACTTGCTTATAAAATTCAAAACAAGGGAATCCATCATGCTCTCCTTGCATATCAATACTACCATCCTTTTTCACACATACATGTAATACATAATCTACAGGAGGTGCATATATATTTAACGGATTACTTGCGCTCGCACTCATTTTAAATTGCACACTATCAAGATTCCATACAATATTCGTACACACAATATTTTCAGTACTCGCTTTTCCTGTTCTTTTATTCACAGAACCATCTGGATTCGTAACCTTCTCTGTCGTAATACCCGTGTTCGCATATGAAAACACTTCTTCTTTATAAAAATCAACTACTACCTCTTGCTCAACTCTAGAGCGCATAGTATTTACCGCATGTGGTGTAAATTCGCGTGAATCACCTTCGAATTGAATTATTTTTCCTGTTTCCATATCCTTCTTCGGTTCTGTCCAAGACATTGGAATAAATACGTTAGCTCTAATTTTTACGATATTAACCATATGAAACCTCCGTTAACTCTATTTATATAAATTATTATTTGTACTATACAGGATATAGTCAATTTGATTGACTATATCCTGTATAGTACAATAGGTTCCATATGTAGTCAACTTAATTGACTATAGTTTCGGAGGTTATATACATGAATCATCAAACATTTAACGAACTAGACCTTACTTCACTTTTATCATTATCTTTCAGTACATTAATTACTGAACTGCATGACAAATTAAGTGAATTGGGATTTGAAGATATTAGGCCAGCACACGGTTTTATGTTCAAACGTATCCTTCCTAATGGAGCAACAGGTATAGAATTAGCTGAGTATTTAGGGGTTTCTAAGCAAGCTGTAAGCAAAATGATCGATTCTCTTGAAAACAGTGGTTATGTCACGCGCAAAAAGCATCCTACTGATAAAAGAGGTAAAATCATTATTTTAACCGAACGTGGTTTAGCCGTAATGAAAGCGAAAGAGAAAATAGTAGCTGAAATAGAGCTGCGCTGGATTGAAAATATAGGTGCAGAACGAATGCAAATGCTGAAAGAGGATTTAACAACATTCGTCGCTAAAGAAAATACAGAGAAATTATCATCAAATATACGACCTGTTTGGTAAGCGAACACTCCATATAAAAAACGAATCCACTTTGATCAGTCTTTTTCAAAATGGATTCGTTTTCTACAGTTTTATTAATAATTATTGCTTCTGTTAAATTTCATATCAAATATGCAAGAGTCTATATTTTACGCATTATATAATTCCCTAACTCTCTGCACGACTAATTCTGCCGTATTCTCCTTCGGTGGCATCAACAAATTTGTAACCATTCCATACACAATAGGGCTTAAGTCCACTTCATATCCGCCATATGCATACTCCTCTTTTATTGGTAAATAACCAAGATATCCATTCGTATATCCACCAAAGAAAGCTAATTCATTTTGAAGACTCTCTTTCATTTCTAACGCAGTTTCTGAAAAAGGTTCCATCGGTATACCAGAGAACATACCATCATTAACTTGAAACAGTTGAACTTCTAAATCAATACGTAACTGCCGAATACCTTGCTTATATTTCTCTAAAACGATAGTAAGCCATTCATCCGTATTCACACCCCACTGCTTCTCCGCTAATTGAGCCATGCTTCGTATCTCATTCATTTCAGGAATATCTTTCAACTTCATTTGCATCGTACTCGAAACTGTTCTTAAATTTACAATTGGGCTGTATGTAACTGTTGGCAACATCGTTAATACATGTCCACTAAGTGTGTAAGCCATTTGCTTTAATGCTTCCCTTGAACCGCGATACTTCGCATTTACATTACCAGCAGCTCCTTGCACAATAATAACAGGGCAGTTTACGATCTTCTCAAGAATCTCCCTCGTCATTCCAGGATAATCCGCTGATAATACATCGCTATCACCTTTTAAAACATTCGGATGCGCAGTACAAAATACTACAATACCAAATAGCTCCTTCGTTTCAGCATTTCTTATTGCTAACATGCCAATTCGTTTATCTACAACGCCCTCTATATTTGTTCCCATCTTTGCTCTTCCATCAGATGTTCTCTCTCTTCGATTTATCCCAATATCACCTGTCGTAACACCCCAGCCCACTTCACATAACTTCAAATTGTTATTAACAGTAACAGCACTCTGCACTACATTATTTACTAAAATTGTTTTATACGACTTTACTAAAGGTTGCTCACCAACAGTTTCCGGACCAGAGTGTGTATGTGTATAAACAACTGTTATTCGCTCGAATGGCACATGAAGCCTACTAGCTACTCGCTCACGAATGATACTCGTATCTTCTACTAACATTCCAATATTATCAATACTTATAAACACAGTTTTCATTTCATCTTTTTCAAATACAAAAACTGTCCCATAAATACGCTCTTCAATATTATTTATTCCTGTCTCTCTATGGTATCCAACAAAATCAATACCGACAGGCGGCGTAATATCTACCTTGCAAACCCCTACTTTGCTCATTTGAATTGCTCCATTTCTATATGTAACTCCTTTTCTTCAAGAATAGCATATTTGACTTTGTTCCAAATAAAAAAGAACGGACATAGCATTCTATGTCCGTTCTTTCCTTCACACATACTTCCGATGCACCATCTTCCCATCATAAGAAAACACAACGCCCTTACTCTCCACAATGGACTCCATATGCACTGTTCTTCCCCATAACTGATGAAGGTATGGCAGTACTTTTTCTAAGTATTTTAAATCAAGCTCGATTCCTTCGTAACTATGCTTAATGTATAATTCTCCGTTCTTTAAGTAGTCCCCATCTTCTACTACTAAGTACGGGAAACCTCCATTTGTACGCATATTTACGAGCTGATCACGTACCTGTTCCCACTCTTTATCTATTACTTTATATTCTTTTCCTTGGCGTTGGAATAAGTACATATCTTCTCTCATTACGAGATCTTTATTTAAGTAGTTTCTTAAGAATGATACATCCCACTCAATTTCGCGTACTTCAAAGATTTTGTCACGACCAGATCCTGGTTTTACACCGCGTCGTTTCATTTCTTCTGTCGGGTTGTTGTAGCGTTCTTCAATATCTTCAAACATTTTAATACCGAGGTAGTATGGGTTAATACTCGTTTTTGATGGCTGAACGACACCTGCATTAAGCTTTGCGAATTCAATTGCTTCAGAAGATGTTAAGTCCATTTCACGGAGTATGCGTTGATGCCAGTACGAAGCCCAACCTTCGTTCATAATCTTCGTTTCAAGCTGCGGCCAGAAATATAACATTTCCTCGCGCATCATCGTTAATATATCGCGTTGCCAATCTTCTAGCTCACGGCTATATTCTTCAATAAAGAGTAGTAAATCTTTCTCTGGTTGCGGCGGAATTTTCTTCTTTTTATGCATATTAGGTCGTTCTCTCTTTTTGTTTCGATCATCTAAATTCCATAAATCATCGTACTGTGATATCTTTTTCTTTTCTACCTCCTCTTCTAAATCTTCAATACTCCACGCAAGTTTTGGACGCATAAGCGATGGATCAATGTGCTCTTGAATAGCAAGTACGGCATCCAAAAATGTTTCTACTTCTGCCTTTCCGTACTTATGCTCATATGCTTTCACGCGATCAGCCGTTGCTGCCATACTCTCCACCATATCCCGTTTCGTATTAGAGAAGCGAATATTATTTTTAAAGAAATCACAGTGTGCTAAAACGTGCGCTACAATTAATTTATTTTGAATTAGCGAGTTCGTATCTAATAAAAAGGCATAACATGGATCAGAGTTAATAACGAGTTCGTATATTTTACTAAGACCTAAATCGTATTGTAATTTCATTCTGAAAAACTGTTTTCCAAAACTCCAATGTGAAAACCGCGTCGGCATCCCATATGCACCAAATGTATAAATAATTTCCGCTGGACATATTTCATAACGCATCGGATAAAAATCAAGCCCAAATCCAGTCGCAATTTCCGTAATTTCCGCAATCGCATATTGCAGTGCTTTATCGTCACTTGCTCTCATTATTTTCCCTCCTTACACTTTCCCTTAAGAAAGTGTATGACGAGGAACAAGCTTTCATGAGGATTGATTGCATAATAAAAAGACATCCTCATAAAAACGAGAATGTCTCATCTATTAACCTTCAATAATCTCCATTTTCTCCGTAATCGGTGTACGAGCTTTTCCTTCTGGCGCTTTATCGAAATAGCCAAGGTGGAGAATTCCAACGATACGTTGACCTCTTGTTAAACCCAGTCCTTCTATAAATAATGGATTGTAGTTTAATCCGCCTGATTTCCAAACACAACCTAATCCACGTTCCCAAGCAAGCAGTTGGAAGTTTTGCATAAATGCACATGTTGCAGCGTAATCTTCATCACGTTGAATTTGACGAGGGTCCTCATTTATATATACAACGATTTGTGCTGGCGTGCTTAAGAAACGATCTGATAAAATTTTACCGCGTTTCGCTCTTTCTTCTTCTGTGAAAGAGTTTAATACTGCGTCGACCAATTTCTGACGGCCTTCTCCAATGTATAATTTACAATTCCATGGTTCACGGTGTTTATGATTCGGTGCCCACGTTGCGTCGTTTAATAGTTCAATTAATAACTCTTTATCTACTGCTTTATCTGTAAATGTACGAACAGAACGTCTTTCTTTAATCACATTTGCGATGGAAGTATATGTAGTCATATTTTTCTCTCCCTTATTTTATCTATATGTATAAGTTTGTTATTGATATTGATTTTCAATTTCGATTATACCCTAGTTTTTTACTATTAATCAATGTTTTATGTTGGAAAACTTCTAAAAACGTCATTTCATACTTGTGAATAAAAAAACTTGATTTGTTCACAAGTATTTCACATTTTATGGAAATGATATGCGTACAGTTTTCCACATTATCCATCTAGGAGGAGTTTATATGTACAAAAAAATCGCAGTAAGTATGACCATGGTAACATTATTATTCGGGGCAACCGTCTTCCCTACTTTCGCTGCCACGCCAAAAGAAGTAACATTGCACCATCATAAACCTATTTCAGAAGAAGAAATGCAGTCGTTCGAAAAACTCGGCTATAACAAACATGAAATTTGGAAAGCTGCTCATATTGCAAGAATGAGTAAAAAAGAAATAAAAGACGTTTTAGCTTACTATAAACAAAATAAATCTTGGGAGAAAACAGCCGAGCATTTCGGTGTAGATCCAAGTAAGTTGAAAAAGCATCATATGAATAAAGAAACAAAGCAAGCACTGCTACAACATTTAGCAACTATGCAAAAATCCACACCGGATCAGCTAAAGCAAAAAATGAAGGAATATAATATCGGCTTGCGGCAGCTCACGGTATTAACAATCATTTCTCAAAAAAGTAATACCCCTCTTGATGATGTGCTAAAAATGAAAAAAGATGGAATGGACATTAAACAAATTGCTGAAAAACTAAATGTAAAAAAAGAAGATATAAAAGCGGAAATGATGGAATTAGTGAAGTCTATTAAAGAAAAGAAAACAAATTAACATGCCAAAAAGGAAGAGATTTTCAATACTCTTCCTTTTCTTTATGAACTTTCAATTTTCAAGTATAAATTCCCGTCTTTCCCAAAAACTAACACAAGTAAATGATATATGTCAGGGGGGTGTGAAAATGTTTCGTGTAACATCAAAAAAGAAAAAACAAACAGTCTGTTCTATTCCAGAATTTATCCATACTATGAAAGAATCAAGCGATTTTTCTTCTTATAACGTCATAGAAGATGGGACATTATGTTTGTTTTATTATAAATCTACAGTTGAATCACTTATTATTAATCGGTTCATTTTAACACCTATCAAAAAAGAATTAGATCGCATTCAAAATATAAATGACATAGCTAATATCGTTACACTTGAAGAGATTATCACCACTCCTTCTATTGATGATATCCGTGAAAAACTATTAGGTGGCTATGTACTTTTGCAGCTAAAAATTGATTCTCAAACAGCCGAATATGCACTTATTCGCGCTGAAAGTTTAGCTTTAGGTACACGATTATATAACGACACAGAAAATGAATATAGTGTCATCGGTCCTAAAATTGGATTCGTTGAGAATATTGATACGAATATACATTTACTTCGCCGAAGCATTGTAACAGAGCAATTAATTTTCAAGGAGCTTTCCGTTGGCTCTATCTCAAAAACAAAAATTATAGTCGCTTATATGGCGGATATTACAAATGAACAGCATGTGAATACTGCAGTGCAACGCCTGCAAGATATTGACTTTGATTTTCCATTCGATGCAACTATGATTGAACAGTTAATTAGCGATAATAGCAACTCCCCCTTCCCTGTTTTACTACCTACAGAGCGTTTAGACCGCTCCGTTTATTCATTATTGAATGGAGGAGTTGTCATTTTAACAGACGGTTCACCGTACGCATTAGCTGGACCAGCGACATTACTCGATTTCTTCGTCTCTCCAGAAGATTATTATTTGCCATGGATAGCAGGCTCATTTCTTAGAATGGTTCGTTTTTTTGGAGCAGCATTCTCACTATTTTCATCGGCTATTTATACAGCTGTATTAACGTATCACTATCAAATGATTCCTGCAGATTTACTTGGCCCTATTATTTACTCTCGAGCTAATGTACCGTTTCCACCTGTTTTGGAAGCACTTTTTTTAGAAATTACCATTGAACTGCTGCGGGAGGCTGGCGCTCGTTTACCGACTAAAGTCGGCCAAACGATCGGTATTGTTGGGGGGATTGTAATCGGGCAAGCATCTGTTGAGGCTGCTTTAACAAGTACCATTTTATTAATCGCGGTTGCGTTATCTGCGCTTGCGTCTTTTACAACACCAACAGTAAAAATGTCATCCACTATCCGGATATTACGATTTCCACTCATCATTTTAGCTGGAGCATTTGGGGGGGTAGGCCTCATTGTTGGCTTTGTATTTATATTAGCTCATTTAATTCGCTTAAAATCACTTGGATCACCTTATTTACTACCTTTATACCCATTTCGCGGGTTAGGTACAGCTGAAGGACTGCTTCGCCTTCCATTTAGTCAAACTGCAGGACGTGCTTCGTTTCTAAGACCGAAAAAGAAATGGCGCTATGATCCGAACAAAGCGAAAGAAAAACACGATGGTGAAGAAAAATGAAAAATATTTTATTATGCTGTTCCGTTATCATTTTAATTTTTCAATCCGGCTGTACACAACCTAATATAGTAGACACACAGCGAATTATTCATGTAGGTGGATTTGATATAACGAAAGATAAAACATTTCGCGGGACGATTTTATATCCTGATTACACAAAAGGTGTGCAATCAAAGCCAGAAACACAGTCAACTACCGCTGGCACGATTGAAACAATTTCCTCACTGCTAAATGCCAAATCGCCACATACAATCGCTGTAGGTCAAATGCGTGTTGTTCTATTTGGAAAATCATTTGGCGAACGTGGAATTGGAAATATTATTAACAACTTACAACGCGATCCTAACATAGGGCGTGATGTGCAACTAGCACTTGTAGACGGCTCAACTGAACAACTACTCAAGCATGTCAAAACAAATGGATCCCTATATCTTTCTGATTTACTGGAGCAAAATATAGACAGTGAGACAATCCCTCGGACAGCTTTAAATATTTTTTTATATAATTTTTATTCATCTGGCTGCGATCCGTTTCTACCTTACATTCAAGTTGCAGAAGACAAGTCTGCTTCTATTAAAGGACTCGCTTTTTTAAAAAAGGATAAAGTGGCTATGTATACAGATAAAAAAGGGGCCTTTTTATTTAAATTACTTATTAATCCTACTAATAATGGTCGTTATGAAGTTCCGATACGTCAAGGGAAACATAAAGGATTAATCGCCACTCAAAATTTATCTGGAAAGAGTGTTTGTTCTCTTTCCGAAATTGGTGACATTCCGAAACTTCACATTCGCCTAAAATTAAATGGACTCATAAAAAATGCGCCTGATTGGCTCGATTTATCAAAAAACAAAAATATAACTTACGTAAAAAAACATGTGGAAAAAACAATTGAAAAACATTTAAACGAATTAATAAAACAATTCCAAGAAAAAGAAATCGATCCAATAGGTATACGTGAAGAAATTCGTAGTCACTCAAGAAAATGGAGCATGAAACAAATTCAAGAAATGTATCCTAACGTAGACGTTGCTGTTAGTGTGCAGATTAATGTCGTACAATCTGGTATCGGAGAATAGTGAGGTGCTATCATGGCTGGACAAGATAAAACACATACTGTTTCCCCTTATTTCACATTCCTTCTATTGCACTCTCTTCAAGTCGGAGTAGGTGTGTTAGGATACCAAAGAATTATTGCACAATACGCCGGTTATGATTCTTGGATTTCCCTTATCGCTGCCGGCATTGTAACTCATATCATATTATTTTGCATGCTTAAAATGTTAGAAAAAGATAATGATTTAATGGATATTCATACGACATGTTTCGGAAAATGGATTGGAACATTTTTTTCTGTATGCTTCGCCGCATACCTTCTATTGTTTTGTCTTACTGTTCTTCGTACATATATTGAAGTTATTCAAGTTTGGGTCTTTCCTACAATTAAGCCGTGGAAATTAACTTTATTATTTTTACTTGTAGCTTATTACGTAATTAGAGGCGGCTTTCGCTCTGTAACAGGAATATGTTTTTGGGGCGTTGTCATACCGATTTTCGTCCTATTCTTCTTAGTTTTCCCAATGAAATATGCGCATGTTCGTAACATCTTTCCAATTCTAACTCATTCACCTTTAGACATTTTAACTGCAGCGAAAGCATCTGCATTAGAATTTCTCGGATTTGAAGCAATCCTTGTTTTTTATCCATTTATTAAAAAAGGAAAATCTTTAAATAAATGGGCGCACGGTGGTATTGCTTTTACAACGATTCTATACGTAATACTAGCCATCGTTTCCCTTATGTACTATAGCCAAGGGCAACTACACCATACAATTTGGCCAACATTAACGATGCTAAAAATCATAAAGGTTCCTTTCATCCAAAGGTTTGAGTACATCATTATTTTCATATGGTATCTTATTATTTTACCTAATCTTTGTTTAACAATTTGGTCTTCTTGTTGCATTAGTAAAAGATCGTTTCGCATACCTTTTAAAATTACACTACCATTTTTTATCGCAGCCATCTTTATTTCGTCCTTATTTTTCACAAACCGCGAAAGTATCAACACATTAAATACAGTGCTATCTCAAGCTGGTTTGTATATTGTATACGCTTATATCCCAATTTTATTTCTATTTCATTCACTACGATGGCACTTCAAAAATCGTTCAAAAAAAGCTTCTCCCTAGGTGTTTTAGTCTGATACAATTTGATTAATACATTTGTAAAGGGGACAAGCGTATGAAGAAATATGTATTTTCTTTACTTGCAGTATTGAGTTTAATTCTTGCTGGTTGCGGAGCTACTAGTACAAACGAAAAAAAATCATCGCAATCAAAAGAAGAGCATGACCACGCATCACATACTCAGCAAGCTGACATTCAAGAAAAAACAAAAGGAGTCGACGTACTTCCTACCTTCTTAGACAAGCTTGATCCACAAATGAAAGATATCTACACTGTCGCTGGACAAAATGCAGAGCTATTAGATTGGATTCCATGTTACTGCGGTTGTGGTGAGAGTGTAGGACATAAAAATAATAAAAACTGCTTTATTCGTGAAATTAAAAAGAATGGTGAAGTTGTTTGGGATTCCCACGCAACGACTTGTGTCAATTGCCTAGAAATCGCAGTTGAATCTGCTTCCATGAAACAAAAAGGAAAATCAACGCTGGAAATTCGCAACTATATTGACAATAAGTATAAGGAAGGATATGGAAAACCAACACCTACACCAATGCCAAAAGCTTAAAAACGAGGAAACACCTCGTTTTTTCTTTTCATTCACATTTTTTCTTAACAAATTCTTTCAAGTGTATTTCTCCTTGCTTGTCACACACTATATATAACTCCTCAGTAAGGAGGGTACACAGTGCAAACATATAACGACTATGATAAAGCTCTCTATTACACGTATTGCTGTAATTGGGATAAATTACTCGTTCTTATGGTTCAAACGAACGATCAATTATTTTCTAAGCGTATTGAACATTTTTTACACGCTTATCAATACAGTAAAGAAATGCCAGAAGTTGATAAACAATTGCAGCTTCTATTTCAATATATTGACCACGCATCCCAAAAGTCACATATAGAAGAAGTAGAGCAAATTCAAATGTAAAATATAGCGCTATTCTCTTTATGAGAATAGCGCTTTTTAAAATGTTTATATCAATAAAAGTTTCCCCTTATAAAACTTTTATTGATAAACATATTTTTTCTTTCTTTTCTGTGCTACTTCATACTATAATTTAGTATGTAACTATTATAAGAGAGGTATAAAATATGGAACGAGAAAAAAAGCAAGAATATGCTTTACTTACCGCATGGGGAGCTTCTTTTGTCGCTACACTAGGAAGTCTGTACTTTTCCGAAATCATGAAATTTGAGCCTTGTGTACTTTGTTGGTATCAACGTATTATTATGTATCCATTCGTTTTATGGCTTGGTATCGCTGTAGCAAAGAAAGATTATCGCATCGCAAGTTATTCTTTACCAATTGCAAGTGTTGGTGCTTGTATTTCTTTATATCACTATGCCATTCAAAAAGTCGCAGCATTTTCAGCTGCTGGGGCAGCTTGCGGCCGTGTACCTTGCACCGGAGAATTCATAAACTGGTTTGGTTTTATTACAATCCCGTTTTTAGCACTTATCGGCTTTATTACAA
Organism: Bacillus sp. CH140a_4T; assembly: GCF_008923725.1. GTDB lineage: Bacteria > Bacillota > Bacilli > Bacillales > Bacillaceae_G > Bacillus_A. The sequence goes on along the minus strand of NZ_WBPF01000016.1, from coordinate 31,806 downwards.
TCGCTGTATGTAGTTTTATTGTAATAAAAAACAAATAAGGAGATGAAAAAATGAAAAAAATGCTTATATTTGGTGGTATTATTATCGCCTTGTTTGCAGCAATTTTCGCTGTCACACAAATGGAAGAAAAAAATGCTACTAGCCAAAAAATTGATAATGCTACTGGTAGTACAACAAATGGTCCTGACTACTATACAAACAAAATCTCTCTTGCAGATCTTCAAAAAAATTTAAAAGAGAAAAAAGAAGAAACAGTATACTTTTATCAAACATCTTGTGTTCATTGTCAAAAGCTATCTCCTGTCTTAGTACCGATGGCTAAAGACTTGAACGTTGATATGAAAGTTATGGATATTGAAAAAATAGATGCTCCTTGGGATGAATATAAAATTAAAGGAACCCCAACAATTATTCATTTCAAAGATGGCAAAGAAGTAAGCCGTATTAGTGGTGAACAACCGAAAGACAAATTAAAAGAATGGCTTGAGCAAACGAAAAAATAACGAGAAAAGGAAACTCCTTCTACACATGAAAGTGGGCGTAAAATCCCAAACTAATGTATAAGGAGGGGGTTTTATGCCAGAAGTAAAATGCTCTGTTTCCAATTGCTCATTTTGGGGACAAGGTAACTTTTGTCAAGCAACTGCAATCGTTGTGCAACCAGATGCACAAGAAACTGGTTCGAATGCAAATGATTCATATACAGGCGCGGTTTTAACAAACGAGACGCTAGAAAGTTCTGTAACAACGAGTGTAGAAACTTGTTGTCATACATTTAAGCCAAAATATTAAACATAAAAAGCATACGAGTAATCGTATGCTTTTTTACATTCCTCTCCAAAAATCATGCATGATAAAAAAGTACAAAATAACGAGAACAACTGTCCCACATAAGGTAATGCGCCGGTATATACTCTTCTCTCCTTCTCTTGCTTTCACAAATGCCCAAATAAATCCGAAGAATAATATTAAATCAACATATGGAACATAAAAAGAAAAGACGAGAAATGCATACAAATACACCATAAATAAACAGGTCGTTACTAAGAAAATTTTAAAAGCGAATTCACTTTTCATAATGTAACCGCCCCCCTATCTGTACTGTATTATATTCAGCAAAATCCAATAGTTGCAGTTAAACTCAAAGTAGAAATAAGCTACCGTCTATAATACGGTAGCCATTATGGAACATTATATTTCCGTTTATATATATTACTTAAAGCCGAAGAAGGAATTTGCTCATAACGAATTTTTTCTCCTGTTTCATCCACTATATACAAATTGTTTCCTATATAATATATTCCATCTTTTCGTTTTGAATACACTGGATATCTTTCGTTTGGCAATACCGTTTTCACTTTCGTTAACTGCCCATTTGGTTCTTGCCAATATATACCCACGCGATCTACTAACGTAAGCATACCAATTTGCTCTTCTTCTACTTTACGACCATTCCAGCTCACAACGCGATAACCAAGCTTATTCGCTTCATATTCAGGGCTCGTATGAAAACGAGCAATGATTACTTTTGTTTGCAACTGTACTCGGTCATATAGCCACTGTATATCTCTGTCATGCATACGAATACAACCATTTGATTCTCTACTACCAATTGTCCCTTCTCGATTTGTCCCGTGAATTGCATATTCATTTTTATCTAATCCAAGCCACCTCGTACCAAGGGGATTATTCGGTGCACCACCAGGTATTTTTTTTCGATGGTATTCTTTATTTTTATATTTAGTTATAATACAAAAATTACCTTCAGGTGTAGGTGTACGATCTCTTCCAGTCGTTATCGGAAATGTTTTCGTATAGTTCCCCTCATCAAAGAAAGACAGCTGATTCGTCGTAAGGTTCACTAATATTAAATGATCTGTATCAGCAAAAGCACTAACCGGCAGGATGAAAAATAGGATTACGATAAACAATACTTTCTTCATCTAAATCCTCCCTAGCACTAATATCATAATAAATGCAATTAGCTTTACTTTGCTCTTATCGAAGAAAACTATCCATTTACAATAACGCCCCCATTTACATGTATCATTTGTCCAGTAACATAGGATGAATCGCCAGATGCTAAGTATACGTATGCTGGCGATAATTCATATGGTTGACCAGGTCTTTGCATCGGGACATTACTCCCAAACTGAGAAACTTTTTTCTCATCAAAACTCGATGGGATAAGTGGCGTCCAAATTGGTCCCGGAGCCACACCATTTACACGAATACCTTTTTGCACTAACGACTGAGCTAATGACCTTGTAAAAGCAACAATCGCTCCTTTCGTCGCGGAATAATCAATTAACGTTTCATTTCCTTCATACGCAACGATAGACGCTGTATTTATAATGGCATCCCCTTGTTTGAAATGAGAAAGTGCTGCTTTCGTAACGTGAAAATAAGAAAAAATGTTAATACGAAAAGTCTTTTCTAACTGGTCTGCCGTAATATATTCTAACCCTTGCTGCGGATATTGCTGAGCAACGTTATTCACCAAAATATTTAAACTACCCAGCTGCTGGACGGTCTCTTCTACAATATATTTGCAATGTTGTTCATCGCTTAAATCTCCCGGTAACAATACACACTTTACACCTTCTTTTTCAACATACTGCTTCGTCTCATTTGCATCTCCCTCTTCATCTAAATAAGCAATCGCAATATTTGCTCCCTCTTTTGCAAAAGCAATGGAAACAGCTCGTCCAATTCCACTATCTCCACCTGTAATTAATACATTCTTTCCTTTTAACTTTTCGCTACCTTTATAATTCGGATCTTCAAACTGCGGAAGTGGATCCATTAACGATTCAATACCAGGTTGTTTATTTTGATGTTGAGCAGGCATTGTTACAAAGTTTTTTTGCTGCGGCATATCTTCATTCAACTCCTTTTCCTTATAATGCACACAATAAAAAACTACAATTCACACGTACTTTTACGATTAACATTCGAATTTAAGACACAAAATATGAATTGTTGTAAACTTTTTATGCAAAACTATTGCAAAATAGTTAAAAAACGAATATTATATATAACTGTTGTGGAAATTATTCGTAAACAGAAAGGATGTTTATATGTTTAACCTTTCAAAACATAAAACTTCTATTAAAACTGAAATTATGGCAGGTATTATTACCTTCTTAACAATGGCATATATCATTGTCGTAAACCCTGTCATCCTTGGGGATGCAGGAGTTCCATTTGAACAAGCATTTACAGCAACAATTATTGCTGCTGTTGTCGGAACATTATTTATGGCGATTTTTACAAACTTACCAATCGCAATTGCACCAGGTATGGGATTAAATGCTTACTTCTCTTACTCTGTTGTAAAAGCTCATGAAGGCATGACTTTCGCGATTGCATTCTCTGCTGTATTCGTAGCAGGTATGATTTTAATTTTGTTATCATTCACTTCTTTCCGTACAAAATTAATGGAAGCAATTCCTGAAAACTTAAAGCATGCAATTACTGCTGGTATCGGTCTTTTCATTGCCTTTATCGGTTTACGTTTAACAGGTATCGTTACAAAAAATGAAGCAAACTTAGTTGGGCTTGGTGATCTTCACTCTGCTCCAGTACTACTAGCATTAGCTGGACTTGGAATTACAATTGTCCTTATGTCTTTAAATGTAAATGGCGCACTATTTATCGGAATGCTATTAACTGGTATTATCGCTTACTTCACAGGACAATTATCGTTCTCAAACGGTGTTACATCAATGCCTGGATTACCAGAAGGAATCATCGTTTCCAATCCAATTACTGCTGTATCTGATGTAATTAACTACGGATTATACGGCGTTGTATTTTCATTCTTCCTTGTTACATTATTCGATACAACAGGTACATTACTTGGCGTTGCTCAACAAGGTGGATTTATGAAAGATGGAAAGCTTCCAAAAGCTGGACGAGCTCTTCTATCTGACTCATTCTCAGCAACAATCGGTTCTATGTTCGGAACAACACCATCAACAGCGTACATTGAATCATCTGCTGGTGTTGCAGCTGGAGGTCGTACTGGTTTAACAACTGTTACAGTAGCTGTTCTATTCGCACTAGCAGCATTCTTCGGACCATTAGTAAGTGCCGTTTCTGGTGTATCAGCTATTACTGCACCATCATTAATTATCGTTGGTAGTCTTATGATGGGCTCAGTTCGCCATATCGATTGGGACGCATTTGATGAAGCATTCCCAGCATTCTTAGTAATCTTAAGCATGCCACTTACATCAAGTATCGCAACAGGTATCGCACTTGGATTTATTTCATACCCACTTATGAAAGTGGCAAAAGGTAAATTCCGTTCTGTTCACCCACTTGTGTATGTATTCGGAATCTTGTTCGCTTATCAATTGATTTTCTTACCACATTAAAATCCCTCATAAAGAGGGATTTTTTTTATAAAAAATCATTTGACAACACCATAAACTTGTGGAATAATTCAAAATAGTTGAATATTCGATGTCTTATCAAGAGCAGGTGGAGGGATGAGCCCTACGAAGCCCGGCAACCGACCCATTTATGGGCACGGTGCTAATTCTTACAACACGTTGTGTTGAAAGATAAGAGTAATATGATAAGACGTCTTTTCTATATGAAAAGGCGTTTTTTATTTTCACTCCCTCCCCTCTCTTCTTAGTTTAGGAGGGATTTTTTTATGAAGAAATTGTGTTCCATCGTACTCATTGTTCTCTTACTTACATTAACTGCTTGTACAAATGAACAAGACGCTGTCTCTTCACAAAAGCAACAAACTGTAAAAAAAGTGACTACAACAGTAGAAAATCATTTACAAACAGAAATTCCAAACCAAATAAAGAAACCATTAAAAATTGCATTAATTATGCAAATGTCTATCGGAACTTTTTCCTCTCAATATATTGAGGGCGTCAAAAGACAAGCCGAGCTATTTGGCGGCAGTGTACAAGTCTATAATTCTGATAACGATTTAGCAAAAATGGCGGCAAATTTAGATACTGCCATTAATTCAAAAGTGGATGGTATTTTAATTGATCATGGCCGATCAGAAGCGCTAAAACCTGGAGTCGAAAAGGCAATACAAGCGAACATTCCCGTAGTAGCATTTGATAATGATCTACGCTTGCCGGGCGTAACTATTATTGATCAAGATGACTATAGTCTTGCATGGAAATCATTAAAAACATTAGCGGAAGATTTGAATGGACAAGGAAATATCGCAGTCGTATGGGTTGGCGGATTCGCTCCAATGGAACGTCGCAATATTATCATTGATGCTTTTTATAAACGTTATCCAAATATAAAAGAAGTTGCACGATTCGGTACTGCAAGTAATAACACACCGCTTGATACACAAACACAAGTAGAAGCTTTACTAAAAAAATATCCGAAAAAAGGAGATTTACAAGCTATCTTTGCTTCATGGGATGAATTTGCTAAGGGGGCTGTCAAAGCGCTCGAACAAGCTGGTCGTACAGATATAAAAGTATACGGCATTGACTTAAGCAATGAAGATTTGCAACTCATGCAAAAAGAAAACTCACCTTGGACTGCTACAGCTGCAACTGATCCAGCTGAGGTAGGTAAAGTTCAAGTACGATTTTTATATAAAAAAATCGCTGGTGAACAAACTCCAGATATTTATTCATTAGAACCTTATTTAGTGAGGAAAAATAATTTACCAAAAGAAAATTTAACAATGGATCATTTATCAAAACATATAAATGGTTGGGGAGATTCAAAGGATGGGTATTCTCCTTGGATGAAAAAATTAGAGAAGGAGAAAAAATAATGGCATTCTCTCTTCAAAACATTACACATTCTTATCACGTAGCTACACCTGTTCTAGAAGATATTTCTATTCATATTGAAAAAGGCAAAGTGCACGCTTTACTAGGAATGAACGGCGCAGGAAAAAGTACTTTACTCAAAATAGCAACTGGTGAAATTCAACCAGTTGCTGGCGATATAAAAATTGATAATCGGTCTGTTTCCTTTACTTCACCACGAGATGCAAAGAAGCACGGTATTTCTTTCGTCACACAAGAAGTCGATCACGGACTTATCCCAGGATTATCCGTCTTAGAAAATGTACTAATCGATCAATTAGCAATGCAAAACAGAGCCCTATTTTCAAAATCAAAATTAGTCGCACTCGCGAAACAACACTTACAAACTGTACAGGTCGATTTAAATGTTTTGGAAGACGTTTCAAACTGCTCATTACATGAAAAACAGTTACTTCTTATCGCAAGAGCTTTATCTAACAATACAAATTATCTTTTATTAGATGAGCCCACTTCTTCTCTTGGGCCAAAAGAAGTTGAAACCTTTGGAAAGCTCTTAAAAGATTTAACATCAAAAGGTATTGGCATTATTTTAATTTCTCATCGTCTATTAGAGATTCGAAACTTTGCGGATGATGTCACTGTATTACATGACGGTAAAGTTGCACTTTCTGAAGCTATTACAAATATTACGGATCAACAAATTGTGGAAGCAATGACTGGAAAACAACTTACGCTTCCAATTAATACAACACCAAAAACCGGAAGAGAAGAATTATTTAAAATACCAGAACTTCAATTACACAAAGGTCATTCTCCCCTTTCTCTCACCGTACGGAAAGGCGAAACAGTCGTGATATATGGATTAATTGGCAGTGGAAAAACAACACTTGCTGAAACGTTATTTGGTGCTCGTCATACTTATCACGCAGAAATAGACGGTCAAAAACTAACGATTAAAACACCACGAGATGCGATTAAAGCGAAAATCGCACTTGTACCAGAAGAAAGGAGAAAACAAGGCGTATTTCTTTCGGAAGATATTATAAGTCACACAAATTTACACCAATCAGGATGGCGACGAAAACAAACTGAATTAAATAATGCTACTACAGCAATTTCTTCTTTCGGTATTTCACCAACTGACCCAAAGGCCTTTATTCATTCACTTAGTGGCGGAAACCAACAAAAAGTCTCAATTGCAAAGTGGAGTGGATTCAAACCTAATCTATTTCTTTTAGACGAGCCAACTAAAGGTGTAGACGTCGCTGCGAAACAAGACATTTTTCAATTCATTCGCAACATTACAGAAAACGGAAGTTCCGTAATTTATTTCACAGGAGAACAAGATGAGGCGTTGCATATCGCTGATCGTATTCTTATACTGGCAAACGGAGAATTTGTAGGTGAATACTTACCAAACGAACTATCTCCTGAACAGCTTTTACATTTATCTGAAGGGAGTTATTCCATTGAATCTCGTTCATAAAACTAAGAAACTATATTTACCTACTCATCTTTTTTATCAATTTAGTACAATTGCTATCATTATAGGTGTTACAATTTTTTTCTCTATCGTCAATGATTCTTTTTTAACATACAACAATATTAGTGATATTTTACGCTCTATTTCTATCGTAACGTTACTCGCAATTGGTGTTACCTTTACATTAATTGTAGAAGGATTTGATTTATCGGTCGGCTCTACCGCTAGTTTAGCAACAATTGCCGCTGCTTCCTGTCTCGTTTTATATCGACAAGAACTATTAGTTACACTCCTTGTTCCTATTCTTTGCGGGCTATTAATTGGATTATGTAATGCACTACTCGTTATCCGAATTAAACTACCAGATTTACTTGCTACACTAAGTATCATGTATATCGTTAACGGACTACACTTAACATTTTCAAAAGGATCTTCTATTTATGAAGGAATGTCTGGGGCTAAAGGACATTTTATTCCATCCTTTTTATTTATCGGTCAAGGTTCTGTGCTAGGAATTCCAGTCCCTGTCATTATCATGCTTATCGTCGTTTTAATTGCACATCTATTTTTAGAAAAAACAACGTACGGTCGTTTCTTTTATATGACAGGTGGGAATCGAGAAGCTGCGAGATTAGCAGGTATCCCTACTGATCGTTACCGTGTATATGCTTATATGATTAGTGGTTTACTAGCTTCTATTGGCGGAATTATTCTATGTAGCCGCGTTGGAACAGGGCAAGTTTCGGCTGGTGCCCCATTGTTAATGGATGCAGTTGCAGCTGCCTATATCGGTTACGCAATGTTTGGTGCCAAGAAACCAAATGTCATCGGAACATTCCTCGGTTCTATATTAATTGGAATCATATTAAATGGACTTACAATGATGAACGTTCCTTATTATGCACAAGATATCATTAAAGGCAGTATTTTAATTACAGCTTTAGCCTTTTCATTTATTAAAAAGAAGCGTAAATAAAAAAGTAGCGCATCGAATTTCGATACGCTACTTTCCTTTTGCAACAATCAAACGAACTACTTTCAATACAAGAAGTAAAAGACAGTTCACTATTGCTGCAATCCCTAAAAATACCGCTATCATCAGCTCTCCCATTCCGTTATTCAATACAAACATAACAGAAGAAATGAATGCCAAAATAAGCAATATTAACGTTGGTATATATTTCATAACAGGCTTCTTATATGATTTTTTTGAAAGAAGAAATGTAATTACTAATGTCATAATGACCATAAAATATACTGCAAATAAGAAAACCATACGAAAGCCTCCACTATTCCTAAACTATGAAAAAGATAAAAGAAGTTAAAACTTATTAATATTTTTCATTCACCTGTAATTCTTTACTATACTTTTGAATGAAAACGGATGAAATAACCATTACCATCCCTACACTAAATCCAATAAGCTGATCTAGTAGCATTTCATCATGAGTGAACCAGCGTAATAAAAATACGCCACCAAAAATAAACATCATAGTAAATCCAGTATGTCTAAGCCCTTTATATACATTTTCCATATGTATCACCTCTCCACATACTTTTATCCATATTATACCATGATACTAGAAGTGTATAACCGTTATTCGACATTCAAACCAATAATAAAAAAGACTGCAGAGAAATTTTTCTCCACAGCCTAATACTTATTTTTGTAAAAACGACTGTAAATCTGCAAACTGTCTCTTTGCATCTTCATAGCCTTGCTCATATAGATTTTGTAGTTTTGCTGTATCTTTTTCCATACGATCTACTTGAAGCAGCACTTCTGGGCGAATAACAAATAAATTCCCGGCTTGTTCTTCTTTTTCAATGTAGTGAAGTGTTTCATTATACACTTCATAACGATTTAGCATCGTGTTAACAAGGTTCGGATATTTTTTATACGCTTTCGCTGCCACCCATCCAAACTTTGACTTTTTCTTCGCGTAACCATGATTTCTCGTCAAAATAACGACTGATTTTTTAAACCCATCTTCCTGTGCTTTACGAACTGGAATTGGATCAGAAATCCCGCCATCTAATAACTGCTTACCACGATAATCTACTACAGGTGCAATGAAAGGTAATGAACTAGATGCTTGTAATAAATTTAATGCATCATCATTCGTTCCCTCTTTTTCGAAATAAATAGACTTTCCTGTTTCACAATCCGTCGTCCCTACAAGGAAACGCTCTGGGCTATTAAAGTATGTTTCAAAGTCAAATGGGACATGTTTTTCTGGAATTTCATGAAAAATGAAATCCATATCAAATAACTGGCGTTTTCTCCATAAATTTTTATACGATAAATATTGTGGGTGTGATGCATAATCAATATTTACTGTTTTATTTCTATTTCTTTGTCTGGAAAGATACGACGCTGCATGACAAGCACCAGCTGATACACCAATTACATATGGAAAATATAAATCTTGTTCCATAAAGTATTCTAATATCCCGCCCGTATATACACCACGCATACCGCCGCCTTCTAATACTAATCCCGTATTTTCAAGCATGTTATTCTCTCCTCTTTATATATTGACTCTTTAATTATTCACTATGTTAAGTATCTTTCTCTATTATATATGAGTTTTTTTAGAAATTATATTCAAAAGGCTTGAAATAAAGGAGTTTTTTCTTCCAATTATATTTCCAAATGTTTGGAGACATCCTTTATAAACCTTTGAATAAAATCTTGCTCTTCTTCCGTATATCCATCTAACAGTAGCAGCCACTTTTCTTCAGCTTGTTTATGCAGTTTATCATGAGCTTTATATATTTCATTTCCGCTTTCCGTTAAGCGGAAGAATATTTCTTTTTGATTATCTAATATTTGCATCTTCTCAACGAATTGCTTTTGAAACAACTTTGTACAAATTTTAGAAATTGCACCCTTCGTCATTCCCATTTCTGTCGTAATAGCAGTTACATTCATCAAACCATTTTTGCCGATACACTCGATCACATGTAACTCAGATAAAGACATACCACTTATACCTGTCTCACGAAGAAACTTCTCATTTTGTCCTTTCAAATGTTCTTCTTTTTTATGTAAAAGTGTACGAATGTCCGAAAGTATTTCCATTTGTTTCGTTGCATGATCCAATCCGTTCGCCCCCTAAGTTTCCAAAGAAACAATTTAACTATATACCATTTTAAAATCATTTTTTCATATTTACAAGTGAGAAAAACATGTTAAAATAAATTTAGTTTCCGAGGAAACTAAATTACAAGGAGGTTAACATAATGAAAAAATCCAAACTTCATTTCATTTTATACGTTGTCTGTATGAGTGCCTTACTCGGTTCCTTCGCTCAAAATATTTACACACCTATCTTGCCTATGATTCAAGCTTCTTTTCACACTTCTCTTTATCTAGTAAATTTAACAGTTTCACTATTCACATTCGTTCTTGCAATTATGCAGCTCATATATGGACCTTTAATTGATACAAAAGGGAGAAAATCTGTCCTTATCCCTAGTTTAATCATTAGTACAATTGGTTCAATCGGATGTGCTTTTTCGGCGAACGTTTATTTTTTTCTATTTTTTAGGGCTGTTCAAGCTATAGGAATAGCAGCTATCCCTGTAGTTGCAGCAACGATTATCGGTGATTTATTTGAAGGAAAAGAGCGCGGAGAAGCGATGAGCCTGTATCAAATGTTACTTGCTTTCGCACCTGCAATCGGTCCTCTCATTGGTGGTTATCTCGGTAGTATAAATGGCCACTTATCCGTATTTCTGTTTTTATCTATACTCAGCATTCTCTTATTAATTATAAATATTTCACTACTTCCAGAAACAAAACCAAATGTAATGAAGCAACCGCAAGCAAAAAAGAGTTACTGGTTTATCTTAAAAAATAAAACTGGATTTTCTATTACTCTTATTGGCTTCATTCAATTTTGTATTTACTTTTGCTTCCTCGTTTTTTTACCAAGCATTTTAACAAATTCATTTCACTTAACTGCAAGTAAAATTGGTCTTATATTTGTACCGATGTCCCTTTCTATTATGTTAGGAAGTTATTGCTACAAGCTTTTGCAAAAACGCCTCACAACAAAGCAAGCTTTATTCATCACTAGTTTCTTCAATATTATATGTGTCACTTTATTCTCTTTCACATATAGCATCAATATTCCATTCATCATTATCGTTACATCTTTATACGGTTTTAGTATGGGACTTTCTATGCCAACTCACACTACTTTATTAACGGAAGAATTCGTGCAAGAACGCGCAACCGCTATCGGTATGTACAACTTCATCCGCTATCTCGGCATGGGCACAGGGCCACTTGTAGGTGGATTTCTTGTATTTAATCAAAATTACTTTTGGATTTTCTTCCTAGGTGCAATTATGTTTCTACTCATAATCTTATATGCGATGAAAATGCTACGTTTTCATGTTGTACAAAAAGTAAAATAGGGACCTATAGATGGTCTCTATTTTAAGCTCTTTGATCCGCGACGATATGAATATCAATATACTTCGTTTCTCTCATAATTTCATTTACAATTGAACCTTTTCGAATTTCTTCCCACCTTGTTCTTGCCGATTGTCCGAGTAAAATTTGCGTTACTTGTAGTCTTTTCGCAACTTCAATAATAACATTAGCCGGCTTTCTACCGTTTGCTTCTTCTAATACAAAACTTGCATCAAATTGATTCGTTAGCGACTTCCACTCTTCAATTGTTTGCTTTTTCCCTGCTGATAGAGAATCTATATTTTCCCTTTCTACGTTTAAGACATACAATTCAGCGTTTAACCGATCCGCCATGCGCCATCCCCGTCTTATTAATTTCTCTGCTGTTGAACTGTATTGTACACAAACGAGAATTTTTTCTTTCACGCCAATCGGTTCTATCACTGTTTGGCTAATTTTCTCGTCCATATCATCTGCAACTTCACGAAGCGATAATTCCCTTAGTGCCCCTAAATTATTGAGCGTAAAGAAATTTTGTAAGCTTTGCTCTATTTTTCCCTCCTTATATATCTTTCCGTCTATTAATCTCTTCCTTAATACTTCCGGCGTTGCATCAACAAGCTGAATTTCATTTGCTTTTTGTAAAATAAAATCTGGGATACGTTCCCTTACTTTTACATTCGTAATTTGAGCAACAATGTCATGAACACTTTCTAAATGCTGAATATTAAACGCTGATAAGACGGATATACCAGCATCTAGCAATTCCTGTACATCCATATAACGTTTCTTATTTTTAGATCCAGGAATATTACTATGCGCGAGTTCATCCACAACAACGACTTGCGGTGTACGTTTTATAATTCCTTCCACATCGAGTTCGTAAAATACTTTTCCTTTATACTGTATTTCTTTTAAAGGAACTTTTTCTAAATCAGCAATTGCGTCTTCTGTCTCTTTTCTTCCGTGCGTTTCAATTAAACCAATTACAATATCCGTACCATCCTTTTTCATCTCTCTAGCATCAAGTAGCATTTTATAACTTTTCCCTACTCCTGGAGCTGCTCCTACATATAGCTTTAACTTCCCGCGATTTTGCTGAAGAATATATTCTAAATACTCTTCTGGTGTTCGCCTTTGAAAAGTTGGTTTATAATCATCCGCATACAAAACATTCACAACCCTTCTTTCGAAACAACGCTACCTCAATCCGTTAGATTGAGGTAGCACTGTTACTATTTCAGTAATTTCTGTAATTCTAAGTTTAATTTTAAGACGTTCACGCGATCTTCTCCAAATAAACCAAGTGCCGCACCTTCCGTTTGATCTTTAATCAATTGATTTAGCGTTTCTTTCGGAATATTCGTCAATTTCGAGATGCGCTCTACCTGTACGGAAGCTGCCTTCGGACTAATGTCAGGATCAAGCCCTGAACCTGAATTTGTCACTAAATCGATCGGCACCTCTGTAACTGGAACAGTGGGATTTTGTTTCTTCCACTCTTCAATACTTTTCTCTACTCGTTTCTCTAAATCTGGATTAGACGGTGCATAGTTATTTGAACCAGATGCTTCTGCTTTATATTCAATACTAGAAACACGTCCATGAAAATAACGTGGATCTGTGAAATTTTGACCGATTAATTTAGAACCAATCACTTCATTTTTATCATTATATATTAGACTTCCATCCGCATTATCCTTCATTACTGCTTGTGCAATACCAGTTACAATAAGCGGATATACAAGGCCGCACAACACTAAAAATGTAAAAGTAATACGGATGATTGGTGATAGTATACTTTGTTTCTTCGCCATCTTTTTCCCCTCTTCCTTATATGAACAAGCCGACAATTATATCAATTACTTTAATTCCAATGAACGGTACAATAACCCCGCCAAGTCCATAAATAAGTAGGTTTCGGCCAAGTAGTGCATTCGAACTCATCGGTTTATATGCGATACCTTTCATCGCCAATGGAATGAGTAATGGAATAATAACCGCATTAAATAGTAATGCTGACAAAATCGCTGACAGTGGTGATGTTAGTTTCATAATGTTTAATGCTTCCATTTGCGGAATTGCAAGTGTAAACATCGCTGGAATGATAGCGAAATATTTCGCTATATCATTCGCAATACTAAACGTCGTTAATGCACCACGCGTCATTAACAATTGCTTACCGATTCCTACAACCTCAATAATTTTTGTCGGGTTCGAATCTAAATCAATCATATTCGCAGCTTCTTTCGCAGCTGTCGTACCACTATTCATCGCTAATCCAACGTCAGCCTGTGCTAATGCCGGCGCATCATTTGTACCATCACCCGTCATCGCTACAAGTTTCCCTTTATCTTGCTCTGCTTTAATAACCGCAATTTTATCTTCTGGTTTACACTCAGCAACGAATTCATCTACCCCTGCTTCTTTTGCAATCGTTGCTGCTGTTAACGGGTTATCACCAGTACACATAACCGTTTTAATCCCCATTTGGCGCAATTGTTCGAAACGCTCACGCATACCAGGTTTTACTGTATCCTTTAAATATATTAAACCGTAAATACGATTATTCACTGCAACCACCAATGGTGTTCCGCCCTCTTTGGAGATGGAATCTGCTTTTTGATTTACATCTTTCGGAATCGTTCCACCTTGTGACCTAACCCATTCAATAATGCTACCAACAGCACCTTTTCTCACTTTCGTTCCGTCCTGTAAATCAACACCACTCATTCTCGTTTCTGCTTTAAACGGAACAAACTCACCTTGTTCTGCAATTTCTCGATTATATGATATAGATTTCGTTTTTACATATTCGATAACTGATCGACCTTCTGGTGTTTCATCTAAAACTGAACTAATCGCAGCCCATTTCCCTACTTGCTCGATCGTCTCATTTCCTACAGGAAGCAATGTATGTGCCATTCGGTTTCCGAAAGTAATCGTACCTGTTTTATCTAAAATGATTGTATTAATATCACCTGCAGCTTCTACTGCTTTACCCGACATCGCTAACACATTAAACTTTGTCACCCGGTCCATCCCAGCAATACCAATTGCTGATAATAAACCACCAATTGTCGTTGGAATTAAACAAACTAACAACGCGACAAGTACAGCTGTATCAATTTGAAACCCTAAATAGTTTGTAAAAATCGGTAACGTCACAACGACGATTAAGAAAATAAGCGTTAAGCTCGTTAATACTGTATTTAAGGCAATCTCATTCGGCGTTTTTTGACGAGCAGCTCCTTCTACTAACGAAATCATTTTATCAATAAATGATTCACCAGGATTACTCGTAATGACAATTGTAATCTCATCACTTACGACCATCGTTCCGCCTGTTACGGAACAAAAATCACCGCCCGCTTCTTTTATTACAGGAGCTGATTCCCCTGTAATCGCAGATTCATCAACAGACGCTAATCCTTTTATTACTTCTCCATCACTCGGAATCATTTCTCCTTGTTTTACAATAACAACGTCATCTTTTCTCAAATCAGTTGCTGAAACTTGAACAATGTCTCCATTTTCTTTTACAACATTTGCAAACACATCTTTCTTCGACTGTTTTAAAGAATCAGCTTGCGCTTTCCCCCGCCCTTCCGCTAACGCTTCTGCAAAGTTAGCAAATAAAACTGTAAATAATAGAATGAGAGAAACTGTTATATTAAACCATCCTGGTACACTACTAGAATGACTTGGAAGAAAAGATAAAATGAACGTAATGATAAATCCAATTTCTACAACGAACATAATCGGATTCTTTATCATGACTTTCGGATTCAATTTCGCAAAGGATTGTTTCATCGCATGTTTCACGATATCACGATCCATCGTTTTCGCTTGTCTAACTTCATCCTCTACAGCATGTATTTGTGACTCATTTACTCTTTTTTCTTTTACTACTACCGGTCTCATTATTTACCCTCCATTACTTCAATGTAAGAAATTCTGCAATTGGACCAAGTACTAACATCGGGAAGAATGTTAATGCACCGACAATTACAATTGTTCCGATAAAAATGCCGCCAAATAAACTATTATCCGTACGGAACGTTCCGACTGTTTCTGGTACAACCGTCTTTTCTTTCAATGAAGCTGCAACAGCTAGCATCGTAATTAAACTGAAATAGCGTCCTAAAAACATAACTAAACCAGTTGTAATATTCCAAAACGGTGTATTATCCGCTAATCCTTCAAATCCAGATCCGTTATTCGCAGCTGACGATGTATATTCATATACCACTTGCGTCAAACCGTGGAAACCGGAATGCGAGATAGCATCCGTTCCTAAACTTGTTGAAAGAGCTAATGCTGAAAACCCTAAAATAAGCAGTGGATGAAATAGTATCGTTACCGCAATTAATTTCATTTCCTTCCCTTCAATTTTCTTACCTAAAAACTCTGGCGTCCGTCCAACCATCAATCCAGATATAAAGACTGCGATAATCGCATACATAATAATGTTCACAAAGCCTGCTCCAACGCCGCCGTATACTGTATTTAACATCATATTTACGAGTGGTACTAACCCGCCAATTGGTGTTAACGTATCATGCATCGTATTAACGGCTCCTGTTTCAGCAGCTGTCGTTACTGTTGCGTATAGGGAAGAAAATACTGTTCCAAATCGTACTTCCTTTCCTTCCGTACTTCCTTGTATGTGTTCAATCCCCATTCCATTTAACGCTGGATTTCCATGTAGTTCAGATGTCGTAATCGTTATAAACCCTAGTAGAAACACCATGAATAGTGATACGAAAAGGATACGACCTTGTTTTTTATTTCCTACCATTCGTCCGTACGTAAACGGAAGTGCTGTTGGCAATAACATCATAAGCATCATTTGCAAAATATTACTCATTTGTCCTGGATTTTCGAAAGGATGTGTAGAGTTTGCTCCGAAAAATCCACCGCCATTATTTCCAAGTTCCTTAATGGAAACGAATGATGCAACAGGCCCGCGTAATATACTTTGCTTTGCCCCATCAATCGTTTGTGCCCTAACGGCACCGTCTAACGTTTGTGGTACACCAAGTGCGACAAAGACTAGCGCCGCAATAAATGCGATAGGAAGAAATACTCTCGTTAATGCTCTCGTAAAATCAACGAAAAAGTTACCGAGTTCTTTTCCAGCGAGCCCTCTTATAAATGCCATAACGAGTGCTAACGTCGTTGCTGGTGCTGCAAACATTAAAAATGTAATTCCGATTAATTGTGATAAATAAGATAAACCATTTTCACCGCTATAATGCTGTAAATTTGTATCAGCCATAAAACTAATTGCTGTATTAAAAGCGAGCGTAGGCTCCATTCCTTCAATGTGTGCTGGGTTTAATGGCAATACCCCTTGTAGTCTGAAAATGAAATATACGACAACAATCATAAATCCATTTAATAAAACTAATGACAATGCGTACTGTTTCCACGTTTGATTGTATTCTTTTACACCCGTAATTTTAAAAATAAGTTTTTCAAAAGGCCCGAATACTTTATCTAGCTTTTTACTACCTTGAAAAGCTTTCTCTAAATAAATTCCCGTTGGCTTTGCCACAAGAATAAACAACAGCATTGTAATAACAACTGCGACCCAGATCATAATGAATGACTCCCCCTAATTAAAACTTTTCCGGATTTAATAATGCATACACTAAGTACACCGTAATTGCTGCAACAATAACCGATAAGGCAATCGTCATGATTGCTTCCCTTCTTTCACAACTTTATCTGACCAACTTGCAAGACTTGCCATCGATGCGACTAACACAACAAAAATCCCGATCATTACAACATCTAACATAGCTATCCCTCGCTCTCTTTTGTTAAAATTTACCATAGAAATATTAAAAAAGAACACTGAGCTCTACTCAGTGTTCAAAAAATGAACAACAAAAAGTAAACCTCCTCTCTAAACGCTTACGAGGTTAGCTGTCGGATTCGGGCCTAAAGAGTAGCCCTACTTTCAAAACTGAAAGATTCACCCCAAGTGACGATGCACAAAATTGGTTCCCCCGCTCCATTTCTGGAACTCAGCGATTTTAGGTTTTTTTGGAAATTTTATGAATGATTTATGAGAGTAAATATACTCCTCTATATTTCACTTGTAAAGAGGCAAATTACTTAAAATAAGAAAATATCCATCTATTTAAACGCTTACATTGAGTATTATTAATATCCTTTCATCTATTTTCTCGTCTTTTCTTTCTTTTTCATAGAAATGATCTTTTAAATACGAAATAAAAAGAGCGAATGACATAAAGTGCATAGCTTGTTGCACTTAGCATTCGCTCTTTTTTCATTCACTATTTATTCTCCTCGTAAAAAAGTACGTAAATTTCTCCCGCGAATATAAACTTGTGACAATTCTGCATGTAGCTGCTCATATTCGATAACATCTGTTTTTAAATATAAAGCGTCTTTTGATGGCAATATGATATAGGGCCTTGGAAAAATAGGATCAAGCACCACCAATTCTTGAACTCGATCTACTGATACTGCCCAACGATTCGCTATATCTCCTAATAAAAACACCTTCATCTTCTTTTCCCCCGCCCTATTCAAAAAATAAAAAAGAAATATTATCACAATTCGTAAACACGACAAATGTAGCTCCAATTGTTTCATAGAGCCTCGCTGGATATCGTTTATTCCTTGTAACAACAGTAATAGGTGCTCGAAAAGAAAAGCGAATGTGTTCTGTGAAGAAACTAACGATTGGAAGCTCATCCCCTAGTAAAATCACCTTCTTAATACACTCACAAATACTAGTAAAATCCTGCGCCTTACTACAGCTATAAGTCCAATCAAACCCACAATTCCTAACTTCAACCGCTATCTCTTCATTTGCTGTAAAAATAATTAACTCATGTTGAAATGCTACTAAATCTCTTAAACTATTTACCTTACTTTCTTCTCCAACACAAATAAGTGTTAATTCCATGTACCTCATCCTCCTTAGCATAAAAGAACTCAAACATAGATTGATATTCCCCTATACTAATCAGATCGATGAAGTGATGTATCCATCATGGCACCGTCCTCTCTCAAGACGCTTACGAAGTTAGCTGTCGGATTCGGACTTTGAGAGTAGCCCTACTTTCAAAATTGAAAGATTCACCCCTAGTGACACTGCACAAATTGGTTCCTCCGCTCCTTATATTTGGACTCAGCGTTTACAAAAAAATGTATTCTGGCTGATATATTACTCCTGTATTTGGAAAAAGTAAACAGAAAAAAAGCCAGTTATAAAACTGACTTTTCCTTTCTTTATGCTCTTGTTCTATTCAATTTATACGCAAAATGATTCGTCGGTCCATGACCACTTCCAATATTTAATGGCTCTTCAATTGCTATACTAATAAATCGTTTTGCTTCTTGAACTGCCTCTTCAATTGAGTATCCTTTCGCAA
Organism: Bacillus sp. CH140a_4T; assembly: GCF_008923725.1. Taxonomy (GTDB): domain Bacteria; phylum Bacillota; class Bacilli; order Bacillales; family Bacillaceae_G; genus Bacillus_A. The sequence goes on along the minus strand of NZ_WBPF01000016.1, from coordinate 12,705 downwards.
GTCCTGCTGTAACCGCTGAAGCAAATGTGCACCCGCTTCCGTGTGTTTGCTTTGAAGGAATTCGTTTACTTCTAAATTCAATAAACGTTTCTCCATCAAAGAGTAAATCAATTACCTCATTACCTTGATATTCTGCATGTCCGCCCTTCATAAGCACGTATTTCGCACCTAATTCATGCAGTACTTTCGCAGCTTCCTTACTATCTTCAACATTATGAATTTCCATTCCAGTTAACACTTCTGCCTCAGGAACATTCGGCGTTACAACGGTTGCTACTGGTAATAAATATTCTTTTAATGCTTGTACTGCTTCTTGTTGTAATAATGATGCACCGCCCTTAGCAATCATAACAGGATCTAGCACAATATTATTCCAGCCAAATTTATTAATATGTTCTGCTACAATTTGAATAATTTCGCTGCTAAATAACATTCCTAGTTTCACAGCATCTGGTGTTAAATCCGTACCAATTGAATTCAGCTGTTCCGTAATACCTTCTAACGGAACTGGATATACACCTTGAACGCCAAGCGTGTTTTGAGCAGTAATTGCCGTAATAGCCGTCATCCCATACACACCAAGCTCTTGGAATGTTTTTAAATCTGCTTGAATGCCGGCACCGCCGCCACTATCGGATCCTGCAATTGTTAAAGCTTTATTTACTTTCATCCCACTCATCCTTTTCTATCCAAAATAGCGATGATAAATCGTTTTTGCTTCGCTTATATCTTTCGTTCCATGTACAAGTACACGCCCATCTTTAAAAGCAACTAATCTCTTTTCTTCCACAGAAAATGATAATAAATATGGGTTTACATTTAAATCATTCACACGATCATTCAGCAGCTCTTTGTATCGTTCAAAATCCATTTCTTCTTTATGAGGTGGTCTAATTTGAACTGTATTTCTCCCGCATAACACTGCTGTTTTCGATGTGTTTTCTTTATTTAAATACGGGTATATCGCATTCTCTCCGCACGAAGGACAATTGTGTTTACGAAGCTTTTGCACATTCATACATGAATATTCATTCTTCCATACATCAAACGATACAAGTCCATCTCGAAGCGATTCGTAATCTTCTACTAACAGTTTAAGAGCTTCCGTTACTTGATGAGAAACGACGAGAGATACAGCAGGTGATATAATCCCCGCTGTATCACATGTCGCCCCGCCAAGCGGAATCGATTGTAATAAACAAGATAAACATGGCGTTTTACTAGGAAGAATTGTGTAAGAAAGGCCGTAACTCCCTACACATGCTCCGTAAATCCATGGAATAGAATGTTTTTGTGCTATATCATTTACAATGAAACGCGTTTCGAAATTATCAGTTGCATCAATAATTACATTAACGTTTGTAACGAGTTCTTCTAATTCTTCAGCTGTTACGTCTTGAACGAGAGCTTCTACTCTTACTTCACGATTGATCTCTTCTAGGCGTTTCTTTGCCGCTACAGCCTTCGGAAGATTATTTTCCACATCACTCTCTGCATACAATTGCTGCCTTTGTAAATTACTCCAATCGACATAATCCCGGTCAACAATCGTTACTGCGCCTACACCAGCTCTTACAAACATCTCTGCATTTGCACTACCTAATGCACCTGCACCGATAATGAGTACATGCTTTTCTCTTATCTTTCGTTGCCCTTCTTCTCCAATTGGAGAAAATAATTCTTGGCGAGAATATCGATTATTCAACTACGCTCATTCCTTCTAAAGGACTACTTGCTGTTGCACAACGTTTACGTGCAATACGACCTGCCTCAAATCCTAAACGGCCTGCTTCAATACCTAATTTCATTGCCTGTGCCATTTTAATAGGATCTTTTGCTCCTGACACAGCAGTATTTAATAACACACCATCGGCTCCTAATTCCATCGCAAATGCTGCATCAGCTGGACTACCAATACCAGCGTCAACTATAACTGGTACTTTCGCTTGTTCAATAATGAAGCTTAAATTTAACGGATTTACAATACCAAGCCCTGATCCAATCGGTGATGCTCCTGGCATAATTGCATGCACACCTAGTTCTTGTAATTTACGTGCTAATACAACATCATCAGATGTATATGGAAGTACTATGAATCCTTCTTCTAATAACATTTCAGATGCTCTTAATGTTTCTACCGGATCAGGTAATAACGTTCTATCATCACCTATAACTTCTACTTTAATCATGTCGCAAAGCCCTGAAGCTTTTGCTAATTTTGCAATACGAACAGCTTCTTCAGCATTTTTTGCTCCAGCTGTATTCGGTAATAACTTATATTTTTTCACATCAAGTTTCTCTAATAAATTTGGTTGCTTTGCATCAAATATATCCATACGGCGTACTGCGAACGTTAAAATCTCAGCCTCAGATACATCAATTGCCTTTTGCTGCACATCAAAATCAGGGAATTTTCCTGTTCCTAATAAAAGTCTAGAATGAAATGAAAATGGTCCAATGTTTAACATAATCAACCGCCTCCTACGAAAGTTACAATCTCAATTTGGTCTCCATCAAAAACAGATGTATCTGTATGATCATCTTTTTGTAAAATATCTTTATTACGCTCTACTACAACAATTCTGTTTTCTAACTCTAAATGTGTAAGTAACTCAGCTACTGTTTTTACACTCTCTGGTACCTCAATTTGATTACCATTAATTTTTAAATTCAAACTTCCATCCCCTTTCTAAACTGTTTTAGAAAGCAATGAATCTAGCAAGTGATTCGCCTGCTTTCCTTCTATTAAATCCGCCATATACTGACCGGAAACAGGACTTAATAAAATACCGTTTCGATAATGGCCCGTACAAGCATATAAACCTTTTATTTCTTCATGCTCTCCCATATAAGGAGCTTCGTGATTCGATTGTGGTCTTAACCCTGCCCATGCGCTTTCCCACTCTGCTTCTTTTAAAGCTGGCAATATTGTATACGCGCGCTCTAATATAGAAGTAATACTTTCCGGTTGCACAGTTTTATTAAACGTATGAGGCTTCATCGTTGCTCCAATTACGTAACGTCCGCCGCGCTTTGGTGCAATGTAAAATCTTTCTTGGAAAATAGGCGCCTTTAAAAGTGGTTTTCTACTTCTTACCGCTACTACTTCTCCTTTAACTGGATATGTACCCCATTCGTGGTGAAAATAACCTAGTAACTTCGTACTCCATGAGCCACCCGCAATAACCACTTTCTCGCAAGTGATAATACCTTCGCTTGTCACAATTCCAGTCACTTTATTATTTTCAATACGAATATCAAACACTTCTGTCTGTTCATATAGATCAGCGCCCGAAAATGATGCGGAATGTGCGAATGCTTTCGTAAGCTCTGATGCAATAACATGACCATCTTTTGGATAATATACAGCCCCTATAATTGACTCAAATAGATACGGCTCTTTCTCTCGTAAACGATCTCCCGTTAGAAAGTAAGAATCTTCACCTGTTTTCTGCTGCCAATCCATAATGCGAAGAATTCTTTCCTTCTCATTTTCATTTTGAGCAATGCGATAAATGCCTTTCTCTTCATATCCAATATCGATGCCTGTTTTTTCACGTAAAACTTCTGCAAGTTGTGGAAATATAGCACGGCTTTCTCTAGCAAGTTCAAATAGCGGATCATATTCATCCCATTCTGCCTGAACCCCAAGTAAACCAGCAGCTGCTTTCGAGGCTTCAGATGCAATTCTTTGCTTCTCTACAATCGCTACTTTATATCCTCTTTCTGCTAGAAAATGTGCAACTGAACTACCAATTACACCACCGCCAATTATCGCTACATCATACTTCTTACACATGTTTTTCCGCCCACTTTCTTATTGAGTCCTTATAAGACTTCGCTTTGTTATACGGGTTACTACTACTTATAATCCCAGACATAACAGCAATACCACTGACGCCGTTAGTAAGAACATCCCCGGTGTTTTCCGTGGTAATTCCTCCAATTGCTGTAATCGGTATGGATAAACACTTTGCAATGTTTGAAATTTCTTCAAGCCCTCTCGCTGACACACCCTTTTTGCAATCTGTCGGAAATACATGACCATAGACAAGTGAATCCGCTCCATTCTTAAATGCATCAATCGCCTCTTCTAAAGAATGCACAGAATAACCGACATGCAAATAAGAAAACTTTTCTTTCACTGACCTTACATCTGCACTTCGATATCCTAGCTGCACGCGCGGAATGTTTAATAAAATAGCAATATCAATTCGATCGTTTATTACTATTTTCGATGCCGGAAAGCCTTTCTTCAAAAGACTTTCCACACCTTCATACAATTCCTTCGTACTTTTCTCACGCTCACGAATATGCAAATAATCAATCTCACTCTCAATTTGCATTGCTATATTCACTAACTCTTGGAATGACATGTGACCATTTGAGATTACATGAAGCTCATTTTTCATATTCATTCGCCTACTTTAAAATGTTTTCGAATAACTCCTCGGCCGGAACGATTTCTTTCGTCATTCCTTTATCTTTTAGCCATTTATTTTGTTTCTCCCATGACTCTTTTGAATCCGATAAGAATGGCTCATCTTTCGTTTCCATCTTCTCTAATAAAATTTTCATACTTTCTTTTTCAACTTCTGGTACAAGCGGGAAGTTTTCTTTTTCTTGATGATTTAATAAAATATTTAATGCTTCATCTGGGTTTTTCTTCATGAAATCATATCCTTTTTTCGTACCACGTAAGAAGGCTTGCAACGCTTCTTTATCTTTTTTCAACGTTTTATCACCTGTTACAAATACAAGTTCATGATAATTCGGTACACCGTAATCTGCTGGGTTAAAGTATGCTGGTTCATGACCTTCATGACGCATAACAGGTACTTCATGGTTAATGTATGCCCCTGTTACCGCATCCACTTTTTTCGTAATTACTGCTGGTACTAAATCAAAGCCAACATCGACTACTTTCACTGTATCTGGATTACCACCAGCTTCTTTTATCATCGTTTTTAAATACATCTCACTTAAAGGTGTTCCAGAATATCCAACTGTTTTCCCCTCTAAATCTTTTGGCGATTGAATGCCTGCTGACTTCAGCGATATAACATGATTTAATGGTGAACGTACGACAGCTCCAATTGATTTCACTGGAATTTGTTCATTTGCTTTTGCCATAACAACATCTGGCTGATAATATAGGCCCACTGTTACTTTTCCTGCAGCTGCTAAAGTTAATGGGTCAGTCGGGTTGGAAGGGAATTTAATATTCACCTTTACTCCTTCTTCTTTAAAGTAGCCTTTTTCAATAGCCGCATAAATAAAGCTATGTACCGCATTTGGATACCAATCAAGCATGACCGTTATTTCTTTTTCTTTTTTACTCTTCTCTGATGCCGAATTACTAGAACATCCAGCGATCATTGCAACTAATAATGTAAACACAAAGATGCGTTTTAATAATTTCATGAATGCTTCCTCCAACTAATAAATTTCTTTTCTAATACCGAAATAAGTATGACGAAGAAAATAGCTAATAATGATAACAATACAATGGGTGCAAATACACCTGCTCCGTCTAACTGCGTCATCATTCTTTTACTGAAATATCCTAGCCCAGCTTGTGCACCGAGCCATTCACCAATTGCTGCTCCAATCACACTAAGCGGAACTGCAATTTTTAAAGCTGAGAAAAAATAAGGAAGAGCAGATGGCAACTTTAATTTAAGAAAAACATCTTTTTTCGTTGCTCCATACGTAACTAAGAGCTCCTCCCATTCTTTTTTCGTACTGCGTAGTCCATCATACGTATTGACCGCAATTGGGAAAAACGTAATTAAAACCGTAACAACAACCTTACTCCAAATTGTATATCCAAACCATAAAACAAAAAGCGGAGCAAGTGCTGTAATAGGAATTGTTTGTGAAGCGACTAATAATGGATAAAATGCTCTCTCCATCCAATTACTCGCATTCATTAACATCGCTATCCCTACCCCAAGTACGATAGAAATAGCCACCCCTATTAAAACGACGGATAAGGTTGCCGGTAAATGAACCGTAAATAATATATCTTTTAGTTTCCATATCTTCACTACAATTGCAGACGGTGACGGTAAAATGTACATTTCATCTACAATTCTTGCTCCTACTTCCCAAAGGGCAAGTAAAATACTAGAAAGTGTAAGAGCAGGTAATAGCTCCTTCAACCGGTTCATCATACGAGTACCTGCCTTTGTAACATACTAAGAAGCTCATCTTTCAGCGCTAACACTTCCGGCTTATATAAATCTTTTCTTGTCCGGTTACAATCAAGCGGTACAATCCTCTCGGTTAAAGTAGTTATCGGTTGATTTTCTACAACGAAAATTCGATTAGAAAGAAATAATGCTTCTTCCACATCATGAGTGATAAACAAAATTGTTTTTTCCCACTCTTTCCATTGTTCAAACAACCATTCTTGCAAAGATGCCTTCGTTAAAGCATCCAGCGCGCTAAACGGTTCATCTAACAGCAATATCTCCCCGCCTGTTAATAAAGTTCGGATAAAGGATACGCGTTGCCTCATACCACCAGATAAATCTTTCGGATATTTAGTCTCATACCCTTGTAGTCCAAATTTATGTAGCAGTTCCTTCGCCTTTATTTGTGCATTTTTCTTCTGTACACCTTGGCACTCTAGCGGCAGGGCAGCATTCTCAATAATCGTTCTCCACGGCAAGAGCATATCTTTTTGGGGCATATATCCTACAGGATGGCTCTTCGTTTCTGTCAGCTCTATCTGCCCAGTACTTGCTTCTTCTAAACCTGTAATAAGGCGAAATAGAGTACTTTTCCCGCATCCACTCGGTCCGATAATACTTACAAACTCTTTATCTTGTATAGAAGCATTTAATTCCTTGATGATTGGCTTCTCATCATAATGAAAAGAAACATTATGAAACTGTAGTATGTTCTTGCTCCTCAAATCCCCACATCTCCTTACGGTAGGACATATCCCAGAATAAATATTCAAATCGACTGGAATATAGGAAAATCTCCTCTAATCGATCTAGCTCTTTGTCAGACTTTCCAACTGCCATTTCATTTAATAAATCTATTAACCAAATACAAAGGTTACCGTATTCTTCAGAACTATATCCTTGAATCCACTCACCAAAAAACTCATGATCTCTTGCTCCAGGAATATCATTTAAACGCTTTCCAATTTCCCAATAGCTCCACATACATGGAAGAAGTGCTGCTATTAATTCCGCAAGTGTGCCATTTTGAGATACAGACATCATGTAATTTGTATAAGCTAAATTTTTAGCAGATGGTTTTGCTGACTCTATCTCCTCTATAGAAATTCCAAGTCTTTTTGCATACTGTTTATGGATCGTCATTTCTCCATTTAATATTCCATCAATTTGTTCAGCGAATTTCCCCATTACTTGTGGATTCGTTGCCTTTACAACACCAATCGCATATAGCTTTGCATAATCTAACAAATATAAATAATCTTGAATAATATAATACTGAAACTTATCTTTTTCTAACGTGCCATCCCCCATACCTACTACAAACGGATGATTATGACTCATCTCCCAAACTGGTTGTACAGTTTCTAATAATCTATCGCAAAATTTCATTTCCCTATCCCCTTCCGGTATGTGTATATAAATAAAAAACCACTTCTAAATAAGAAGTGGTTACAGCAAACAAAATTATAATTTATTCGTTGCTCCACTTCCCTTCGCTAGTATTACCTAGATCAGGTCTGTAAGGGTTAAGGATTATTCCTCTCTCAGCACAACAAGCACCCCTAGTGGTTCAATATGAAATTTTCAAATAAAAAAGCCCCGTTTCTATACGCAAAGAAACGGGGACTCATTATTAGTGTCCGAATTGCTTCCCTACGCTAGCATAATCTAGATCAGGTAATGAAAAGGATCAAAGGCTTACGGCCTACTCTCAGCTGGCAACACCAGCTCTCCTAGCAAACTATGAAATTAACACTGTCAGTATAACACCGTAATAAGACATCATCAACTGTTTTAATTTTCTCAATTATCAACAAAATAACGAAGCTATATAATATATTCTATGTTAGAAATTATTATCCTAATTAATTAGGTAAAAAGGAATCATTATCCTCAAAAAATTTATTTTTATATTGATTTCATATTACATTTATGTGAATAAACCCACTATATTATATCTTTATACTATAATAAAATTACAACTATACAACTAGAGGAGGTCTCTATTATATGAATATGAAAGCTACTGCTTTAACAGCAACTACTGTCGCAATTGCTTCTTTACTTCCTTCTATGGGAGAAACAAATGTACAAACAGCCAACGCTGAACAATTATCTAATGTGAAAACTGGATATGTAAAAGTCGATCAGGTAGCCTTACATACAAAAGATAACGCAAATAGCTCATCAATTGATACAATTCGCTTTAATACGAAGGTGAACATACTTGAAACAACTAATGGTTGGTATAAAGTATCTGTTAATAATAAAGTAGGTTACGTACAAAAAGATTCTATTCTACTAAAAAACAAACTTCAATCTAATAATCAATATATCGTTAATGCCAATGCATTAAATGTTCGATCTGAACCTAATTTAGAATCTTCAATTTTAGATGTATTACCAAATGGAAAATTCGTTACCATTCAAGAAGAACAAGGCGATTGGTATAAAATTTTACATAATGGCAAAACAGGTTACGTACAAAAAGCATTCGTTTCTAATGGTTCACAGCCTTTAGTAAAAGGTATCACAGTTCAAAATAATACAAAATACACAGTTGCAACACCTAAACTTAATGTACGTAGCACCGCTAGTACAAGTAGTGCACTACTTGGTTCATTACAAAATGGAACACAACTACAAGTAGTGGAAACTGTAGGAACTTGGTATAAAATTCGTTTTGGCACAGGATACGGATACGTGGCAAAACATTATGTAGTGCAAAATCAAGCACAAGTTCAAAAAGCCCAAACTGCTTCCATTCCAGCAGTTTTCAAATTCCCTACTCAAGGAAGAATTAGCTCAACCTTTGATATGCGTTGGGAACAGATGCATTACGGTATAGATATTGCAGCTCCAGGTAATGTCTCTATCCAGGCGGCGGCTGCAGGCAAAGTTGTGAAATCATATTATTCAGCTAGCTATGGCAATGTTGTGTTCATCGCCCATCAAATAAACGGGAAATTATATACAACAGTCTATGCTCACATGAAAGATCGCACTGTACAAGCTGGTGATCAAGTACAAGCTGGACAATTAGTAGGTCATATGGGAAACACAGGTCATTCATACGGGCAACATCTTCATTTTGAATTACACAATGGAGAATGGAATTTTGAAAAAACAAATGCAGTAAACCCACTGCCATATTTAGTTAGGTAAATTGTATGTCACGCAATATCAATATACCTCTCTTAATTGAATACTTAGCCTTTTTAGGTTTAATCTGTTGTTTAATCATTTACAATACAAATACTGTATTTTTATCTATTATCATTGCTTTTGTTGCTTTAGAAATTATGATGGAATCTTTTCAAGTTCAACTTAAACAAAAAATTGCCCATATTTATAATGCCATCTTTCTATTAAGTGCCCTAATAGCAAATATTATTAGTAATGGTTTTTATTTATCTACCGTATTTCCTGTATTTTTTATGGCTGTTTTATTATTCATAGCTAGATACATTCATGTTCCTACTAACAAAAAACACGAACAAGAAGCTTAGAAAGAGGAGACACTTTGTACCAATCTTTCAAAGATAATCCGATAAAATATATATTGAATTTATATGCAAAAGTAAATAGTTTTTTTGGTATACAAGGAAGTTATACTGCACAATTTCTCCTTTATGGCATGTTATTTCTTGTCTTAATTACGTTCTCCTTGCTTTACTAATAAAAAAAGGATCTCACATAAACTTGAGATCCTTTTTAATTTATATTAATTTTTCATATTGAAAATGCTCTTTATCCGCACGCATATTTTTCATAAATAAAGCTAAGATTATATTTTTTCTCTAAGCTCATTCTTTGTTCATCATCACACCAATAGAACAGAATGTCATGAATCGTTGCATAACGTTTATTTTTAAGAAATAGTTTAAAGAATGATGGTAAACAATCATGTAATTGTATAAATATATAATTGCGTAATATTTCTTCTTTATATTCAATGCCCTTACAAATATACAGTAATTCTTCACAATAATATGCATGTTGTGGAACTTGAATCATTTCGAAAAATGGCACATATGATAATAACTTTCCGATAAAATGATCATATCGATCCATTATTCCTATCGTCATATGCTCCATCATTTCTTTCATTACATATAAATAATCATCTACATGAGTAGTTTTCAATGGGTCTAATCGATCTGAAATTTGAGAAAGTACAGCTCTTTGACAAGCTAACACCGCTTGACTAGGTCCATAATATGATAGAAAGTCTGTACATTTACGATATTTTCGTAATAAGTCATGTGTGTATAAGTCATACACAAACGTATTACAATACATCGCTAGACTCATCATATCACTATTCAATTGTTCTTTTGATAGTAATTTAGCCCTCTTACACATATAAAAGAATGTAAATTCCAATACTTCTTTATGAGATAATAGATGTTTACAATCCGTTATACATTTCTCATTAAATTTAACTCTATCCCAAATTTCTACATCCCCATCAGTCAATTCACCAATACGATATTTAATAATTAAATAGTTTAAAGCAACCGCTTGCGTCAAAAGATCCCACGTTTCATATTCCAATGAAGTATGAACAAACTCAGCTAGTCCTTGAGTTACCATAAAAGTATTTGCTTCTTCATACCAACCAATCTCTTGGCATAAACGAAGAATACGTACTAAAGTTGGAATTTCATCTTTATGAAACTGCGGTAAATTCTTTACTTTATTCATTCCATATACGATAAATGACGCTAAATTTTCTTCTTTATAAAATTCTTTTTCTTTCCAAACTAATATAGTTCGTTCTTTCCCTTCACCTTTTGGATGACAAGGTACAAGCAAAGAAAATAATTCAGCGAAATTATTTGGTTCTATATATGTATCTGTAACCAAATTCCAATTTGGATCGCGCTGTACAGCCCTCATATAATTCCCCTTCCCTTTTGTCTACATAGGAAATATTAATCCATTATTACATCATTAACAATGAATATTGTTATATTCGAAATTTCTCATAATACTTATATCTATCAGTATATCATTTTTTCTGTTATTTAAAATTAGGAATGACAAATTTAAAAAAACTTTCGAAATTACTAACTGTATACTTATATTATATAATGTCTCAGATACATCATGCTAACATATTAGTTTAATCCATATATACTAGAATAATGCATCTGATTTTTATACGTAACTTATCCCACTAATGAAAGTCTCTCTTCATTCCGTATGCTCCGAAATTTCACTTAAAGCAAATCCAGCTTGATCATCTGCCGATTCTCTTATAGCTAAATCACCTAGTGCTAGCATCCCAACCAGTTGACCACCCTCCACTACTGGTAATCGTCTAATTTGATACTGTGCCATTAACTCTGTAGCTTTTTCAATAGAATCATCTGGAGAGACTGAAACAATGCTTGTTGTCATTACATTTGTAATTTTATTAGATCCAGGATGTTTCTCAGCAATCCCTCGAACAACTAAATCTCGGTCCGTAACAAGCCCAACAACTTGTTCATTTTCAACAACTGGAATCAATCCAATCGATTCTTCTTTCATCTTTACAGCAGCCTCATATACATTGTCTAGCGGTGTACAATGTACAATATGAGTACTCATAATATCTCTCACTCGTGTCATTTTTGTCTCCTCCTTTTTATACATACCATAGCTTTTCCTAAATCCCTTTATTTATTTCAGGAAAATCAGTTGATAAAGGAGGATTCTACAAAATAAAAAAGAGTCAGCATATTGCTGACTCTTTTTTTATGACCCGTACGGGATTCGAACCCGTGTTACCGCCGTGAAAGGGCGGTGTCTTAACCACTTGACCAACGGGCCATGGCTCCGCAGGTAGGACTCGAACCTACGACCGATCGGTTAACAGCCGATAGCTCTACCACTGAGCTACTGCGGAATAATATATATGGTGGGCCTAAATGGACTCGAACCATCGACCTCACGCTTATCAGGCGTGCGCTCTAACCAGCTGAGCTATAGGCCCATATACTTTAACAGGGGCAGTAGGAATCGAACCCACACTGGAGGTTTTGGAGACCTCAGTTCTACCTTTAAACTATGCCCCTAAAGGATGCCGACTAGAGGACTTGAACCCCCAACCTACTGATTACAAGTCAGTTGCTCTACCAATTGAGCTAAGTCGGCATAAAAAAATGGTGGCTCGGGACGGAATCGAACCGCCGACACGAGGATTTTCAGTCCTCTGCTCTACCGACTGAGCTACCGAGCCAACATAAATGGCGGTCCCGACCGGGGTCGAACCGGCGATCTCCTGCGTGACAGGCAGGCATGTTAACCACTACACCACGGGACCATTTGGTTGCGGGGACAGGATTTGAACCTGCGACCTTCGGGTTATGAGCCCGACGAGCTACCGTGCTGCTCCACCCCGCGACAATATAATGTTTTAAAAAAATGGAGGAGGTAGAGGGATTCGAACCCCCGCGCGACTCTCGCCGCCTGTCGGTTTTCAAGACCGATCCCTTCAGCCGAACTTGGGTATACCTCC
>NZ_WBPF01000002.1 GCF_008923725.1 Bacillus sp. CH140a_4T | reverse complement strand
AATTTCGAAATACATTCCGATTTTACCACCGATATGTATTACTTCTCGATACTAACATGAAAAACTTTTTTATTTATACAAGATTTTATGCAAAAAAATAAGAGCAAGGATCCCTAGAATCCTCGCTATATCAACGATGTATAAAATCCTGTATAAGAAATAAATAAACATTGAAGTAAGAAACCTCATAAAAATAACGATTCTATGAAATATTTGCTACCGATAATTATGCGTTATGTTAACTTGATTTGTATATCATATACATGTGATACTTGTTCAGTAATCGGATCAAATTATGGAGGGACTCTCCTGAAATAATTGGATATTAATGTTAAAACAGAACCAGCTTATGAAGTAATGTATTTAAACTATAGGACACAATTATTGATTTCCTATATAATTACAACAAACAAAAGATAGGTTATTTAAGGATGGTTAATATGTTAAAAACAAAAGCTAAATATAAAACTTGGATACGAATTTACAAACTAATTATTTTTTTAGTTATTTCACTTATTCTTCTCTTGATAACATTATTACCTGTTAATTTATATCTGCGAGTCCTGTCAGGTATTTTTGCGGTGCCTTTTATTTATATAGCATTTATACTTTCTTATTCAGTTTACCAATTTGCAACATTTGGTGGGAATTATCAGTCAAAAATACATAATTTAATTGTTACCAAGGTGAATTCGGATGGAAAAGGAAAAATACTAGATATAGGAACTGGTAGCGGTTCACTAATTATTAAACTGGCAAAGACCTTTCCTAAATCCTTTTTAACTGGAGTTGATTATTGGGGCGGAAATTGGGAATATTCCAAATCCCAATGCCAACAGAATGCTAAAATAGAAGGGGTCTCTGATAGAATTAATTTTCTAAAAGCAAGTGCTGCAAAACTCCCTTTTACTGATAATGAATTTGATACAATTGTAAGCTGTCTAACATTTCATGAAGTAAAAGATAGAGAAAATAAAACTGAAGTAATTAAAGAGGCATTAAGAGTGTTAAAACCTGGTGGTAAATTTATTTTCTTAGATTTGTTTATGGATGAAAAAATATTTGGAGATGAAAAAGAACTTTTAAATGTCTTAAAAAAACAAGGTGTATCTGAATTAAATAGCTACAAGCTTACTGAAGAAATGGAATTACCAAAACTTTTATTAAACAAAAAAGTATTAGGGAATGCAATGATTTTAAGTGGAAGAAAGCTCGATGGAGATAATTCAACACATACACTTCCAATAACGAGAATTATGTAAATAAGCTGTCCATATGGGCAGCTTATTGTATGTTTTTACTTAGCGTGATTTTTTCCCGAAATGCTGGCGGTACCCCATCGCTATCAAGTTAAGAAAAGCAAATACCCTAAAACGAAAGAAATGAGCCGCATTTTCAAAAATAACTATGAAAAGTTAAAATTTTCGTTTTGGGGCATCTCAAAATCTTAACTGGAAGTGATTTGGTGCTACCGCACTTGTTTTAAAGTCCGGTATCTATGTGGGTGTATTATCATCTTGACAATATTCGTAGGTAGGTTTCCAACGACCACTTTTACATTTATACGTTATATCACCAATGCAAGTTGTCGAACCTTCTCCTTCACATGGGCCCATATCATCAATGGGAAAATTTTGTCCGGAGCTTTGTGGCAAATTTGTTTCCAGACAATATTCACCTGTAGATTTCCAATGCCCCTCTTCACAAACGTACCTAATATCACCTCTACAAACTTCAGCCCCTGGATTATGACATGAGCTTCCCTCAAAGGAAGAGATTTGTTCTGGGTTCTCTGTATTTATATATTTTGTTTGATTGTTCATGTTTTATCACCTCCTGATAACCATTATTATCTCTATTTATCTGTGTACTTATTTAGAGAAAAAATGGAAGGTAGACCACCTATTTCAGAATCTAAAAATTTGCTTAATTTTTGTCTGAAGAATAGAGAAAAAAAGAATTAATAAGATTTTTGGATGTATAAAAAAATAAATTTTAAATATTATTTTTTATGGGAAACAACACTTTGAGGAAGCGTATACGCAAAAGATTGGAGATGATTCCATTTCATTTATCATTTAAATAAAGAAGGTGCAACAGATATAGCGACGCAATTTGCAAATTATTAATACTTTCCTTAATAATTCTTGCTTCATAAAATAAAACTCAAAGGTACAAACATATATCTAGTAAAAAATACATACATATTAACATTAAAGTTAACAAAACAATTTATAGTTAACTTTAATATAAAAAATCAAATAAAAATAAAAATAAAACCTTAAAACAAAAGAGTTTATCACCTTTAAATTTTGTTAACAAAATTTAAAAATAACCTTTAAACACAAATAAAAAAATGTTATATTGTTAACAAGATAACTAAAGGAGTGAATAGTTAATGAAAATTACTATGATGAATAAGGATTCTGGAAACTCACTTGATATGAATTTAATTGATGGTTTCTATATTGAAACTCCTACAAACGTTGTAGAAATCAGTAAAGACGAAGCTGATTCTCATTTTGTAGCAACCATTACTAATCCTAAAGAATTATTATCTCGCCTACTTATTTCAACAACAATCCCAGGAGAAGACACTGAACGATTCTTCTTAGTTGGCGACGAAGCTGCAAAACATGCATTAGCTAACAACCATGTCAATAAACTTCATGATAAAATTACAAGCCCTATCCCTTACGTAATGTTTTTATCAGCTGTTTCTTTCTATCATGCTATTAATGAAACTCGCGAATCGGATGACAATACAGTTGAAATTGAATATTTCCAAACAATGTTACCTATATGGTTACTGAAACGAACAGCCAAATTTAGTGAAGCCCAAAATGCAATGGCAGAAAGATTTGCTGGAGAGCATGAAGTTACAATACATACACCAGGAATGGAAAAAACATTAAAAATAACTGTAGAAAAAGCAACTTGTCGTATTGAAGGAGAAATTGCACGTTTAGCAATTAAAAAGAATTTTGAATTAGAAGATCGTGAAGAAGCAAGACAATTTGATAACAACGATACAGTACTTGTTGATATTGGCGGCGGAACAATTGATTTAGTATTATCACCAGCCGGTTTAAAATCACCTAAGAACCGTGATTCTATGCAACCGATAGACAAATTATCTTATCTATCTCATATTGAAAAATTAAGAAAAGAAAAGTTCCTAGAAAAATTCTCTGATTTACGTTCATTTGAAACATTTATAGTAAACAATTTCCAAAAACCTAAAATGGAATTAGTTGATGGAAACACTGGCCAGCGTGTAGATTTAACGGATAAAGTTCGCTCTTCTTTAAAAGAGTTTGCTAAGTTTCTAATTTTAAAAATCCAAGATGTAATGCCTGCACCAGCTGATAAAGTTTATAAATATGTTTATTTCGGTGGTGTTGCCCCAATACTAGAAACTAGCATTCATGAAGTCATTGAAGAAATGTATGGAGCTGAAATCGCTCAAGCAAATCATATTTTCTTACCAGATTCACGCAAATTAAATCTATATGGGCTTGAAGTAAAAAGTCGTGGCGAAATGCTGCAAAAAACAGAGAAATAAGTATAGCCAGAAAGGAGGAGCCGCATTATGGGGCGTACCAAAAAGACCGAGAAACAAACAGTCTTTGGGCTTCGAACAGATCACATGAGCGAAGAAGTTTATAATCACCTTGAGCAAAAAGCTCGCTCAAAAAAGCTTGCAACGTATATTATTCAATTAGTTGAACAAGACTTAACACAAAAAGAGCCCTTTGATGCAAAAAAAGAACTTCTAAATGTCTCAAAAAACCAAGAACAAATGATGAATGCTATAAAACAAATTACACAAACAATTTCAGATCTCCAGGTGGCTCCCGTATCTGCTGTTCTTATGCAAAGCGATGAGAATACCCATAATTCTCTGGTGGACGATTTATTAAAAGACGTAGGCAAAATGGGACAATTAATAACTAATACCAACATTACAGGATCATTAGATGAAGACGATTTAGAAGATCCTGATTTCTAAAACAAAAAGAGTTGCTCTCATATAGGCAACTCTTTTTGTTTTGTATAAACTTAAAATATCCCAAATAGTTTCTTCCTTTTGGGTTCTTGATTAGAAATATCAGCTTTAGCGTTGATTTTTTCTAATTCCGTCATAATAAGATCAAGTTTCTTTTCTAGTTCATGATTTTTTTTACGCTCCGCTTCAAGCTCTTGTTTAAATAAATCATTGCTTTGACATTCAATTTCAAGTTCTTTTCGAAAACCTATAAATTCAGTCTTGATATCTTCTAAGAAATTTCTAATTTCGCTCGATATGGATTGTAGCGCGTATTGCTCCTCTTCACTCTGAGACCTTGTCACAGCAACTTCTGAACGCGCTACACCCTGTGTCGTACGTGTTTGCTGTGTCATCAACACGCTAACAGCGTGATTCAATGAGACCTTAGTTTTTTCTCTAATTTCTTTTAGAGTATTAAAAACTGTCACATCATCGGCATGATACAGTCTTGTATCGCCATCTTTATTAAACTCATAGCCTTGTTTTTCGAGTTCTAAGCTATATTTTCTGATTGTACTTTCTGCTAGATTGGTGATACGGGAGACATCAATTGTTTTTAAGTACTCTTCACTTACAACATCATCTTTTCTCTCCATTCAACCACCTCCATTATAGTATCGCTACACTCTTACCACAGTATCATTTTACTAATCCTTAATACCCATTGTACACTTTTTATTATGCTTGCAAGCAAGATTTTTTCACCTTTTAAATTCTGCTTAATACTTGCAAGGGAATCCCATAGCGCTTCGCATTCTTTTCTATTAGTCTTCGCTTTAGTGATTCAGCGTACCTGTATCGATACTATAGCACATATTAATTTTAATCTTTGTTATGGGGATCCCTAATTTCATTCAATTACTCTGTTAATTCTTAAAGTACCTTTTTCTTTCTTCCCATTACTTTAGTTTATTCTTTAATAACCATGCATTCACCTTGTGCTATAGCATTGATATACTCTTAAAACGAGATTTTGATGAAGTGCGTGAATCACAAAAACAAGGATTCTGGTCTAGGCTCTTTTCAAAAAATAAAGACGTATGATGTAACTTTCATCATACGTCTTTATTTTTGTTCTAACAAAACAAAATCGGATTCTTTAGAAGGTTCTATCCCTAATTCATTTAATGTTGCCACCAACAAAAGTATTTGTTTCTCAAACTCCTTATTTAACGCAATGTCAGTAATACGAATCACTTTCCACCCATTTGTTTTCATATATTTATCCCGTCTGCTGTCTCGTTTGATTCCTTCTGGTGTTCGATGAAAAGGCCCATCAATTTCTACGTCTATTTTTAAACCATTTGGAGAAAAAAACGCAAAATCTAACTTAAAACGTTTATTAGGTACTTTATACTGTACAGTTGGATAATAACCTTTAAAGCGCAAGGCATCATATACTCGCTTTTCTAATTTGTTAGAGCATTTCGCCCGTTGTGAATCATTATTGGGATTATAAGTAGATGATGGAGTGAGAATTTGTGCTAAAAGAAAAAATATAATTGCGCAACCCAATACAACAAATAAACCTGTCATTTTTTCCACTCCAATAACAATTTTGAGTTAATGCTCAAAACGTAATATGCCCAAACCCTTTCTATTTATCCATTTTCCAATTACTTATCTTATACAAGTAAAACAAAACAGTCCTTTTTCATGTTTTCTAGATACAGATTAAGTTGAATTTCTTTGGAAAGTGCTTTGCAAAGATTTGTTGTATGATGCGTAAGTCAAATCTTTGCATTGTATGTATACCTCATTCCAATTGAAATTATCAATAAATCGTTCGTGTAAATACTCTATGAATCTCGTTCTCTTGTATCTTACTTAAGTTTAAGTTGAATTGAATTGTATAT
Organism: Bacillus sp. CH140a_4T; assembly: GCF_008923725.1. Lineage (GTDB taxonomy): Bacteria > Bacillota > Bacilli > Bacillales > Bacillaceae_G > Bacillus_A. The sequence continues at coordinate 85,346 of NZ_WBPF01000002.1, read as the reverse complement.
GAATTTAATTTCCTGTCCATAATTGTAAATAAAAAATTCAGGACAGGAGAGTGAGATAAATGTTTTTCCGCAAAAATAGGACTAAATTAAAAAAATGGTTAGATCGGCAAGGAATTGAACAACAGGAACTAGCCAAAAAGTCAAAGGTTTCTGTTCAAACCATCAGTAAAGCATGTAGAGATACAGATTACATCCCAAAACCTGATATCATGAAAAAAATATTAAATACTATTAGAAAAATTGATCCTCATGCCAAAATCAATGATTTTTGGGATATGTAAAAAGCACAAGAAACGGTATCTTGTGCTTTTATAATTGCGTTTTAGCTGAACCGATTTGAACTGAAATGTTTTTAGGTTGCTGTACTTGTGTAAGAAAATGCTGAATAGAGGGCGCTTGAAAAATACGGAAATTAGAACTAGAGATTGGATATTTGAGGTCAGTAAGGATTAAAAGTGAGGGAAATACCATATTTTGTTTCGGTTGCCAGGATTCTTTTTTCCATTCCATGCTACGAAAATACGATTCATAACGTTTTATTTTTGTTTGGATCGTAGCCTTATTATAAATGGAGTTCTGGACTTCTATAAAAAATGGGCTTTTACGCCAAATGGTAAATATATCGGGTTCCATATAACCTTTCTTATATTTAGGTTCTACTTGAAATATCTTCGGTCTTTCGGTTCGTAATAACTGCTTATATACATCTACAATCGCTAAAAAATGACGTATCTTTTGGCTTCCTTTACGAATTGTATTTGGATAAGGAAAATATACGTATGGACGTTGTGATGTATCTACATCGATATATCCTTCGCGGCTTAACCGCTTTGTAACAGTATTACAGCATGTTACTGCATTTTTTACATTTCTAAAATGGAGATCAATAATATCATCACGCGACATACATCGAAATTGCTGTAAATGACCTATAATTTGCTTATCTCTATTCGTTAGCATCATCTAACACCCCAAAGATTTTGTCTTCTTGATGCTCTTGATCTTTCTTCTTTACACTTTGCTCTTTAGATAAACGATACGGTTCTATTATTTCTTTTGCCTGGTCCAGTGCCAAAAAAGGAGCCTGCACCTTTTTTAAACCATCTAATTTTAAAATCATTTGACCAGATTGATTTAAGTCTTCTGATCCAGGCGTCCCCACAATGTTACTGTTGATTAAATCCGCACATTTAAAGCCCATTCTTACCGTCAAATTGAGCTTTAACTTACCATCAAGTATTTTTGCATCTGGACGTTGCATACTTAGCATGAGGAAGATACCAAGCGATCTGCCGACAGCCGATATTTTTTCTATTATGGTGACACATTCCTTTTCGTCCTGTAGCATTGCTACTTCATCAATGGCAATAAAAATATAGGGTAAGGGTTTATCTTTTATGATTTGATTGTATTCATCAATATGACCCAGCTCATATTCTTCCATTAACTTTCTTCTATGCAATACCTCTTTCCACAATTTTGATAACATACTTGTCATTTCGTGTTCTTCCATGCAAACATACTTCACATGCTTCACTCTTCTTAAAAAATGAAACTCTGAATTTTTTAAGTCCCCCAAGTACAAATGTAAATGCTCTGGTGACATATGTTGGATTAATGTGGATAAAATCACACGCACCATACTACTTTTTCCGCTTCCTGTTTCTCCCGCAATTAGTAAATGAGGTGTATTTGAATCAACCATATCATACACAATTGCATTTCCGAATTGGTCCCGCCCTACTACCACAGGAAGACGATATGGTTTTAATAATGGTTGCCATTGTTTATAACTGTAATCGTAAGGCTGTAAACTTGCATTAGAATGAAATACATGGAGTACGAACTTTTTAATAGTACCTTCCATCATTAGATTTTCACCCAGTATTTGCTGAAAACAGAACCATTTCTTATGAATTTGAGCTGGATCAACGCCATTAGGTAGTGTAAAAGTGTACCGTACACTTTCCTTCCCTTCGTAAACATCATGAATCGTAGGATAAATGGGGACCTTTCCACCTCGTGTCATGTGCTCATCATATAGCTTCGCTTTCTTAAATACTTCTTCTAACTGATATTTATATTTTTTCTTTTTTAACCATCCTTTCATTAGTAACCCTCCTTATAACATGAGTAAAATGCGAATAAACGCATAACCAATGAACCCAATTCCTCCAATTCTTACACCGTAATACAGACCATTAGAAAGGAGATTGGATGCAAAAACATAATCATTTCGTACTAAGTATTTTTCCAACAAAACAGCTCCAATTGTAAGGCCGCCTACTATTCCCAAGGCTACATACGTATGAATAAGCGGTGATGACATATGAAAAAATGCGAATGGACTAATAGGGCCAATGCTATATATTTTTGTTTGCTTTTTCTTCTTATAAGATTGGTCCATAAAGGCTTGAAAAGAAATTGTTTCTTTTCGCTTTAGCATGTTTCCCCTCCTAAAAAAAGAATATCGTTAACAAATTTGGTATCCAGTCCAAAACAAAGCATATACAATCTAGCACCATATGAGAGGTATTCTTAATGAGTTCAAATGCATCAACAGGTACATGTGTTATGAAACTCGCAAGTTCATCTGGTAACTTTCGTATTTCTTGTGCTGTACTATTTAAGGGTTCGGTCACATACCAACTAATCCACCTATATAAGAAATCTGTTGTATCCGTTACGCTCATTGCATTTTGATTGAGCGCATCCCACCCACACATAATTTCATTTGTTGAACTTCCACACCATTCTGTAATTTCTTTCACACTTCGAAATTGTGGACTAGGTATGTTGTTCCATCCTCTCGTTGGATCATCCCTCAAATAATATTTAATTTGATTACCGATAATTTCATAAGAATTATTCATTGTTCCCCCTCCTTTTCTCATTCCATTCCTCCTACTATAAACAAAACTCAAAATCCCCTAAAAACATGTGATAATCGAAGATTTCTTTTGATAGTGCTATCATGATAGACTCTTTGGTTACAAGCTTGATATCCACTTTGGTAATTACTTTGGTAAAGAATATGTATGACTGATTGTCTGATATGCAATTCCAAACCTTGTCTTTGCAAATAAACCTTGCTACCGTCCCAAATTCATAAACTTTAATGATACAATAAAAGAATAATTTTAAATCAATTCAGAAAATAGAGGAGGAAACAACTATGTCACTTTTACAACAACATTTTGAAGAAAGAAGAGAATACATTTTCAATCGTCTCAAACAACCAGAATACATGGAAAGAAGCATAGAAAAAGTTCGCCAAGCTCAAAAAGAGATTAAAAATACAGTGCGAACGATTAAAGATTTGTTACTCTTAGACAAAACCACTGATCCTTGTTTACCAGAGGTCGCTCAATTTTCTCTTCAACACATTACAAATTCAGAGTCGTTTGAGAATGTCAAAAAACTTGTTCCATCCTCTATAAAAAAGTTAAGTGAAGAAGAACGCGCAAAAGTGTTAGATGAAACATTAAGCGTCGCAAACCAAGTCATGAATTTAGAGCGTACTGTTTTTATTATGATGTTTAATGCAAAAGAGAAAATCCTTATGGATTCTTATAAGAAAAAACGTAGATCACAAACAGAACTTCATTATGATATTGCTGACAAAGAAGGATTCGACAAAGCGTTTTATGAAGAGCGTATCGATTCATTACAAAATGATATTCGTGTACTATCTTTCAAAAAGCTATGTGAAAATGAACCCGCACCAGAAGACTTAGAACTATTCAAACAACGTTATGACACAATTTTTTTGCCAAAAGTACAAGAAATTGTTTCCCAAATTGAACCAAGTTTAATAGATATAGACGTATTTTTAAATCCAGTAATCGAGTATGGTGTAGGAGACATCACTCTAGATGAAATGATTCAAAAACTACACAAAAACCTTTCTCTATTTCACGAATTATCGAAGGTTGAATATTGCCCAACGGTTAAGCTAACAGTAAAAGAATATGTATTCTTAGAAGCTATGAACCGTTCCAAAAAAGGAGAGGAGTTGCAACCATCTAAATGATGCATACACAGGAAAATTTTTATGAAAAATTGATAAAAGAAAAGACAAAGGTAACAATTTATCTAATAAACGGTGTTAGAGTACCTGGGCAAATTATTGCTTATGATAAATTTTCAGCATTAATTTTAAGCAATGGACAGCAACAATTCCTTTATAAACAAGCGATTTCAACCATTTCTTTATAAAATACTATAAAATTCTTACAATTATAAATTTTTCATCTGTCGAGCTATTTAAATCAATTCCTAATAATTATTGGCATAGGATTTTCTTTATATTTGACGAAAAGGTAAATATATAAATACGTTTAAGGAGCGAGTACATGAAGGAAAAAATTATTACAAGTTATGCTAATTTGGAATTAGCATATATTTATAAATTCGTTACTATAGATTTAGACAACGAATTTTTCAAAGCACATGTAGTTAATGCTAAAACTAAAGCGACATTATTAGAAATATCAATAGATGTAATTAATGATAAGGTAATAACAGCAGGAAATATTCATGAATATCCTTATGATATTGATGATGTTGTAGACACTTTGAAAGCTACAGCTAATTTATGTATAGAAAATAAGCTTACAAGTCAATTTGCAATAGACTCATATATTGAAGATAGAGTAAAAAAAGAAAACTAGCATAATGCTAGTTTTCTTTTTTTACTTTACAGTAAAGGATCTAGATTTAATATTACTAATAGTGTATGGTCCTTTAAAACCAGTTACGGTACCCCATAATTCTGAATAATATGTACCAGGAAGAACTACCATATTCGCTTGCCCATATACAGTGCTAGATTTCCCACCATGATTATAATATTCTTTTTCAGAATCGATATAGATACCTTGTCCTTGATAAAGATATACTGTAGCAGATACAGTTCTAATTTGGTCGTTATATAATCTATACTCAGTATCACAAGCCGCAATAGTATGACCACCATCATAACAAGAAACCGTTGCATATCCTCCATTAGCTGGCGCTTCTTGTGGGTCTTGAGAGGCTTGAGGGTCTTGGTTTGTAGCAAATTTAGGAACTATATTGTATTCAGTAACACTAGTTGGAACCTTTTTGTTTTCTGGAATTTTTGGTGTTTCAATATTTTCTTGAGCAAAAACATTAGAAGTAGGAAGAATACTAATTAACATAATAAAAGAAAAACATAATATAGATAAAATCTTTTTCACAATATCCACTCCTTTTCTTTTGTTAAACCATAATTTAACAGTAAGTATTTTTCCGAAATATGTAAACAGATTAAAACTTTAGAAAAAACATAATGAAAATTCAGATTTTTAAAGGGTTGTTTCTAGACATACATTTTTTCACTTTTGGCGATGTAACTTCTTTTAATATATGAAGTAATAGAAAAGTTTAAGAATACCATAAAAAAATGAACCCTCGGCTTAAGGATTCATAACAGGAAGATACAGATATACAGAGATAAATAAAAAGAATTAACCATATTATAATATAAAAATAAACGAAATATATTGAGAAACAAATAATAAGATTGAATTTTCTTATTATTTTACATAAAATGAATATGAGTTGGAGTAGCAACTAATCTTTAACCCTTACGCGAAAAAGAGATCGGAATACCCGGTCTCTTTTTCCGTACATACAATAGATTGGTATTACTATAAAAGTGCCGCCTAGTTACAGTCGGAAACTCACTTTTAGTATATAAAAAATTCATACAAAATCAATAGATTTTTGTGAGACAAAAACGTTATATTTTATGTTATTATGATTATCTTAGGGTTTCATTTTACTAAGAGGTAAAGGGCAAACAAATTAAATACGTTCTGAAAGTGTTCTGTGTAAGTTCTAAAAAATCATTTGTGATTCTATAGCAAATGATTTTGACAAATGACCTTCTTTTTTATAACATAAAAAAGGAATTGAGTGGTTCAGACTCAATTCCTGAGATGAAGTCATTTGCCAACGAATACCAGGTGAAGGAATCCTTCTTTTATAGTTGGATTCTTTTACTTTGTTCGGAGCATGAAACGTAATATTGTGTATGCCATTTTTCTTGTTGAACATCCTCGTTTGAGTGCTAATTGCTGTAGGAGTTTATGTTGAAATGGTGTTAATTCAAATTCGATAAAATGCTGAAAAGCGTGAGATTGCTGAACGGGTACATCTTCCATATAAATGTAGTCTAATCCCTCTGTTATTAACTCCAATGCAATTTGATCTAAGTTTTCATTATAAAGTGCTAATTCTTCCAATTTCTTATAAAAATGTGGTTCTAGTGAAATCAACAGTTTTTTATTTTCCTTTCGAAATTTTTGTTTTTGCCCTTTCCAATATTGTTGTTCTTGTCTTACTGCATGTAACATTTTTATTCCCCCTATTTATCATTTGTATTTCTCCCTTATAATCAAATCCCTACTTATAGTTTCTTACAGTATCAACAGCGGCTAAACATGCGGCTATCCCTAGACGTTTTTCACTATATATTTTCTTGTTCACCGTTAGGTACCAGCACCCGTTTTCTTTTACACTCAATAGATCATCATATTGCCTCCCTAATTTTTCTAAAATAAAAGTGGATTCCTCAACAAGATTGAAATATTCAATCGGCATTCTAATAAATGGTGTACGATTCTTGCCCCAATATGTACCGCAATTTTCTAGCCCCAAAAACTCTTTTGCAATGACATAATCTAGTCTTTCTGTTGCAACAGATAAATCATCATACGGTATCCACCAATTAGAATCACTCATGGCCACAAACTCTTTTGCAATACTGTTGTATAAGATTTGACAGATACTAATACCCTCAAAATCATCTTGTGTGACAACAAAATCGGACTGTCTTAATTTGTGCCCGTTTTTATCCGTTGTACCAATTTCAAATTCTTCACTTTTCAATAATTGAACTGTTTTCATCACATTAAATTCCCCCTTTATTTCCTAAATGAACATGCTAAAATATTTTGAAGGCATCTTATTTCTTGTGCCCTTCACCAATACGATCACTCATCACACTTCCCCTTTCTGTTGCTTTATAGCAATGGAAAGGGATTGTTTTGTAAAGCGGCTTTTACTCTCTTGCATAGCATTTTGAAGCAATTTTAACTTTGTTTCTTTGCAAAGAACTCTCCATACAGATACACCAATTTTCATTTTCTTGCCTCCCTTTTATAATTCTTCTCCACACTCATGACAAACCGTTATAGATTCATCTGTTCCTTTAATTTCGATTGTTTGATTATCTACATGCGTACAAGAAATTTCTTTTTCTTCTATCTGTTTTTTCATGTAAATTACAACTTCTTCAATGCAGTAATAACATAGTCTTCCTAACGCAAATCCTTCGGCGGCAATCTCTCCACACGCCCTACATTTGTAATCTTCCATGTGATTGCTCCTTTCTAGAGGAATTGTTTTAAAAACAATCTTTCTTACATGTGGTTCTCCTCTAAAATCCATATAGGATACCCGAAAATAAGTAGGTGAAAAGCATCATAAAAATTGAGGTTGCAAAGAAGCCATAAAACCAAATTTGATCCGAAACATTTTCTTCAATACCAAAATAAAGATTTAACTTTTTGTAATTTTCTGAAATAATTGAGTAAAATTTTTTGGAGGATTTAAATTTGTGGAGGGGTTGTGTTAAAATTAACTCACCACTTTTGATTTTTAAAAAGGGTTTTGTCAACACAATTCATCCTTTCTTGAATCAAAGTTTATAGGTTTTGAAAAAGTCCTTACTAAGTTGGCAGACCTGGGAAGGGCTTTTTCTTATACACTTTTACTTTTTTAATTCTTTTAGCGTTACATCCCTGAAAAACTGTGAATAGGATTTTTCGCTATCTTCAATACGTTTCCAGGCATCTTCTGGTAAAGTGATGGAAACTTTTTTAGTAATTCCAAGAGATGGGCGACCAGCTCCTTCTCTTTTACCTCCATGTTTTTGCATTGTAGCTCCTTTCTTGATTTAAGTTACTTTTATTTTAATGTTTTAAGTTACTTAAATCAAGTGTTTTTGTTTATTTTCTTTCGAATTTTTTCGACAAATAAAGCAAGATGTATTCCCATATTCATTAAATTTAAGTTTTCACATCCAACTTTATTAGGGGTATCATAGAAATAGATTTTAATTTCATCAAGGAGGATTTACTATGGGATATCAACTATGGCTTAAAGAAAACTTAAAAAATATAGCTGAAACAAAAGGTTTTTCCCTTATTAATGGAAGAACTCATATAAATTCAGAAAAAGACACTCTAATAGAAATACCTAATCTAGATGAATTCCTAGATTTTCATGTACATGTAGAAAATAAATTATTATTTTATTCTTACTCCTATGATCCTAAAGAAAATTATATTATTCCTGACGAGTACCACCAAAAGTATGAAAAGGAAATCCAGGAACAAGTAAGTCAAAAAATTAATGAATATAATAAAATAATAGATAAAATTGATTTTGATAAGCCTTCGGCTGTATTCATGTATTATATAAAAGAAGGATTTTTATTTTTCAATGTTACAGAAAGAGAAGAAATTGTCGATCTCCTTGAATATGAAGATATGGTGGATGTAATCCTTGAAGAAGTAGTGCAAGAAACTCCAGAAGAAATGCTAGAAGAAATTAAGAGTCAACGTAAGAATAAAATTGACAAGGAAGTAAACGAATTAAAAGAAATTATTTTTGACGATCCGAAATTTAAAAATGCTACGAACGCTTCATTGAGAAAGGTTTATTCATCTCAATTTTTCGAAGAAAATCGAGAGTATATAGAATTATTGCGTCATGCTGACTATTATCATCCTAGCATCTTTATAGAAGACATATGGAGAGAGTTCAAACAAAAGGGATTACATAAATAATAGCGTAACACCGTATACTGATTAAACTAAGATTTTAATATACCACTAGAGTTCATCAGCCTATTCTGTTAATTTTATAATCCTGGTTATGTACTCCTGTTTTTAAAGATACAGATGCATTTAAAATGCATCTGTATTTTCTATTTTATAACAATTTTCACTTTAGCACCGTCTGGTAATTTTTCCACTCTATTACCTATATATGAACCAGCGCCACGATTATCAGCTGGTTTTATGTGCCTAATATCGGCACCTTTCCCGCCCTCCTTGCACATTGCCATAGGGTATTCATCCCGATCATATCCTTTTTTCGTTGGAACATTTGCTAAAGACTGTTTTCTTCTTTCAGCAGCCCCATCCCGATCAATTGTACAAATATCTGTCTTGCCGCTTGCAATTGCATCCTTAATATGTGCCGCTGTTTCTGGATAATTATTGGACGGAAACTCTATAACTTGTGCAATATCTTGTGATCCGCTTGTTTGTTTCGCATGATTTGGATTTTGAATTGCTGAACATCCCGAAAATAGTAATCCCATTACTAAAAAACTACTTACAGCCCCTTTAAAATTCATTATGCTCCCCCTTATGAAAATCTTAATTGAATTCGCTAAAAACATAGTCATAAAATGCATCTGCAACATTCTCCACAAGATGATAAGAAACATACTTCTCCAATGCTTTCATTAACATAGGCTTTTCATCTATAAAATTAACCGTGTAATCCATTAAGAAACTCCAATTCCAGGATGGAATTGCAATCAAACAACTATGTTTCATCTCATGTTCGCAAAAGTAAACCGTTGGTAATCCGTATTCTTTTAATGCTTCAAACTCCACATATTTCATCTATAATCCTCCTATTCTTTATTACTTAAATTAGAATATTTCTTATATCTTTTTAAAGGCTTTAATTTCACAAAAATGTATTACGTGGATTTTATGTCATGTGATTGACAGGAATCTGGTTTATGTTGTTTACTCATTTGCCTTACTGGCCAACTCAAATCAGCAATAAACCATAGAGTGCGAGCAACTACATTTAGTTTCTTCTTGTGTGCTTTCCAGATCATCATCATATCTATATCAAAATCTATCGGTGAGATATCATGCATTGTTTTCAATTGAAAAATTACCTTAATCTCACTTTTGTTATTCTCTAAAAATCGATACGCATATGTATAAGCATCCTGTTCACACCAGTGAATATCTTCTAGAGTATTTGCGGTCTCCATATAATTTAATTGATAATCATTTTGTAAGAGTGGCCATCTTTCTTTAAAGAAATTCAATTGCTCACAATGTCTCAATTCATGTATTAACAAGAATACAAAAGTCCAATATAATTGATCCACGTCATATCTTTTTACAATTAAATCTTCAAATACAATAACAGTATCTCTATCCCATTTATTCTTTTTATTACTTTTTCCAAAAAAACCACCTTCGGCCCCAGTCTTTAAAACTGACCGCACATCTTTTTCAAATTTTGGCGTCAAACGGTTACTTATAAAAAATTCTTCTGATTTTGCAATATAAACATCAACTCGTAATGTCCTCATTTCTATTGGCATAAGCTCAAACAATTGGTTTAATTGTGAATCAGAAACATATTCCCCTTGATTGTGAAATTTCACTTTTTCATCCCCTTTAGCTCTTATAGCGTAAAATCCTCCATTGTTTTACGAATTTCATCAGCTTCTACACCGATGTATTGTAGTGTTTGTCTTTGTGTCGCATGACCAAATAACTTCATTAAATAATACACATCTTTCATTTTTTTATAATACTGATAGCCAAACGTTTTGCGCATACTATGAGTTCCCCAATGTTCTGAATCAATCCCACAAGCCTGTGCCGCTTTATGCAAAAACGTATGAGCCATTTGTCTTGTGATTGGCTTATCTCCTTGACGACTTGGAAATAACCAATCGGAATCTGCCATATTACTTGTATACTTCGCAATTTCTTGTTGTAAAACAGTATTGAAATATACTTCTACCGTTGTATCTGTTTTTTCCATTTTAATTTTTATAACATGTTTCCCTCGAACATCTTTTACACGCAACCGTAAAATGTCACTAATGCGTAAACCTGTGTTAATTCCAAAATAAAATAAAAAGTAATTTCGATATGAGGAATTTTGCAAAAGCCAATCTTTCATTTCTTCAATTTTTTCTATTGAACGAATTGGCTCTTTTGCCCCAGGTTTCCGTCCCCCTTTCGTCATAAAACATGACCTCCTAAACCTATGTTGTAAGCTATAATATGTAAAACTTAGTTTAACTATAACCATAATTTGTTAAACTTACAATCTTTTTCTTTTCATTTTATAGAGAAAAAACCCAGTAATACCATAGAAAAACGCATGATATCGCTGGTTTTTATGAGTTTAACATTTTGTATGTTTTGTAAAACTCATTTTTCTTTATAATTTTTAAATATGTTCCAAAAGATGTACATTTACGAACAAAAACCCTTAATAATTGGATTAAGGGTTTCCAAGGATATGTGATATAATGATACAAACTCAGAGGCGTATTATAAAAGGATGTTGTCTATGAACAAAGGTGATGCAATTTTAAGATTGTTGATGGAGATTAAGCTTGAGTTAAAAGAAGTAAAAGAAGGTGCGGTAAAAATAATTTTCTTATATCGATTTGATTTAAAAGATAACGGAATAGATTTTGTTTTAAATGAGAAAATAGCTGCGGATATGCTTCCATACTATGAAGAAATGTTGAGGCCCTTAGTGGCATCTTTGGCTGAAAATTTAAGTTTTTATCGAGCGTTTAGTAAACATCCTACCATTTTGACTGGTAAAATATTAGATAATAATGAACTGGAAATTATGTTAAGTGAAGGACTAGAACAATATATAGACGTATATACGAAGAATCAAATTATTTTTGAAAGTGGAAAGTTAATCGCAGATATTTTAATAAAAGTAATGGATCACTATACATTGCAGCGCTAACGATCCTTCCAGATACACACACATATATATAGTTTTCCGAATAATAAGGCAATAAAAGGTAGACATCTCTTATAAAGGAGATGTCTACCTTTTATTATACTAAAATATGGCGTATGTCCGTAATATCCATATTGGTAAACTTCGCAATATCTTCTATATCCATGCCATTTTTATGCATGCCTCGGATTAACTGTTCTCTTTCGGCTAATTTACCTTCTTGAATGCCTACTTCTTTACCTTTTTCCATGCCCTCTTGAAGCCCTTCTTCTTTTCCAACCTCATGAGCATGTGCTATTTTAGCTTGCTCATCAAATAAAACCTTTTCTCTGGCCTCATACGCCAGGCGGAAAGAACTGCTCTGACTCATGTTCTCCCATTTATGGATCGCTTTTTGTAACATCGGGTCTTGTTTCATGGCGATGTCCTCCAACGTGTGGGTTAAATGCGCATCTTCATGTGCTGGTAACAACAGTAACCAACGAGCGAATTCATTATCCCACGGATTAATTTTTTCTTCTCTCCATTGCTGAAGCAACTTAGGAATCTCAATAAAATGGATTTCCAAATCATCGAGTAAGACTTGTTTCTGCTGTTTACTCCAAAACTGTCCAATTGTATGCATATCTTCATAATCAGGAAAGAGATGAAAATCTAATAAGTTAATTGCAATCGTTTTTCGGAGCGACCGATAAGACATTCCTTTTTCAAGTTGAGATGTATAGAGTTTACTCCAATAGTAAAGGGAACGCTTTACAATCTCTTGTGTATTTCTTAGTTGGATTTCAATGTTGACTTTTGTTCCGTCATCAAGTGTAGCAAGTATATCTAGTATGGATAATTTATCTTCTTCATATTCTTTATGCAAATGTGGATCTTCAATTTTCAGTGATGCAATCGGTGTAGCTAAAGACTCATGCAAGATTGCATTTAAAAAAGAAATTAATAATTCCTCTTGTCCTTGCACACCGAATAATTGTTTAAAAGCAAAATCGACTCGTAAATTGACTAAAGGTTGATTCATGGTTAGAGTCACCTTTCTTTGTGGTTATTCTGTATGTCTATTGTATCGAAGAATGAAGAGAAGAAGCAACCCTTGAGGAGTAGGTTGGTCGGTTTTATTTTTATTAATCATTTTGGTACGTGAAATTATATATTTCTCCTCACCTACCTAGATATATCTCCCTTTCTACTAGGGGCGATTTTTTTCTCTGTTCCTTTAAACATCTTTGTTATCTTACATTTATTGTTTTTACCTTTTCTAGGGTGAATACTCTTATCTTTTTCTTTCGTTAGAAGGGAATTTGAGAGGTCGTTTTTACCTTCTCCGCAAAGTAAATAGTTATTTTATGCATTTACAAAAATGTACAAGGAGTGAATCATCTGAATTAGAGGTGAATCATCAAATAGGAGGAACAATAATACTCCGCTCGATGTTTCAACTCTTCATACGTGTATAATTTTTGTTTATCAAATAATTTCGGCTGTTTTTTTCTATAGTATTCGAAAAGCTCTTCTCCATTTTTCCTTATACAATACCTACGGCTTTGTTTGATTGTGCCTGGTATTTGTTTTAGAATCTGTAATGCTTGCCGATCTGAGATTTCTTCTCCTGTTACATAGGCATGGATAAAAATAAGTTCTTTCACTGTTATATAATTATATTGTGAAATTTTATTCATAGAAGCGCTCCCTTCTCTACCTATTATTTGCATAAGTACATATTACTAGGCATATAAACAAATCCATGTGTTTAACATGTAAGTATCTTGAGTGTTTGTTTCACCTTTTCATCATCCACTCGATAAAATACTTCTAATCCTTTTCGTTCATATGCTACGACTTTATGTATTTTTAACTTACTAAGATGTTGCGAAACAGTCGATTGTGGCATGGAGAGATACCGTTGTAATTCAGAAACATTTAAAGTCTTTTTCTTTAGTAATTGATGTACAATTCGTAGACGGACAGGATGTGCCAATACCCTTAATATTTCTGAAATACATTCAAATTCGTTCGGTTCCATATGGAAAACATTTGTCATCTTCTTTTCCTCCTCATTTCTTTTTTCCTTCTTTAGTAGCATGAAATCATTAGGATTCATGCTACTGTTTTATTTTAAAAGCTAATCGTGGAGATTGCATGTTTATATACAAGCTGTTGCTTTCCTTCAAATTCTATTAAAACAGAATAAGTATCAAATCCTCTTATCATTCCTTTTACATGTAATCCTTTTAACAGAATCAATGTGATATTCTGCCGCTTTTGAAACGCCTCTTGTAGCAATTGTTCCTGTAAAGATAGCATATCCCTAGATTTTACCTGTTGAGAAGTTTGTACTTTAGTTTTCATTGAACAGTCCTCCTGGCATCATATTGTTTCTTTATAACGCTCTAATCTTCTTTTCGTCTGTTTTCAAATTCACTTTCTAATTTACGATACCAATTTCCTTTTTTGTTTATAAAATACGTTTTCACTTCTTGATATGGAATCAAAATGTTATGATTATTGATTTGTTCCATCACACTATCTATTATATATTCCTCTTCATACCGCTTTGGTTTTCGAAGATGCACTTCTATAAATTGCTGATATTCTGCTTTTAACCATCCAGCGATCGAATTTTTCTGACCTTGTTTAAGGTGTGACCACTTCTTATTTGTTTGGAGAATTTGACCATTCACGATGACATGATTTTTCACTGTTCTCCCTCACTTTTACTTATTTTCGTTTTCACCCATCTTTAACCCAAAACTCCACACACACTACTCGCCCAATTTCTCCTCTCAATTATACCATTCTTCCGTTTTGAATATTCAAAAAATAGTAATAATAAAATAACTCTCTTTAAAGAGCTAAAAGTTCCGCAAGGAACAGGTCGTATTTTCTTCCGCTTCGCTTCTGAAAATCTCCACCTTTTGTTTTTTACTGCTTGGGTGTTTTTGCCCAAATCCCCGAAATGGGGGAATTAGTTAAATTTATACACTATGTCATAAAGTACACTTTATGACATAGCTAAAAATCTAGCTTTTTTCATTTCAAAAATACAACTTAATCATATTTGAAACACGTCAATATATTTGTATATATTGTGAAAAATATATTATATGAGTAACTAAAAGTCCCTATAAATAATGGTTTTTCGCAATGTTTTTTCTTATTCCCCCTTTTCGAGGGGATGGGCAAAAACACCATGTTATATATCTGCGTAAAAGATATATATCCCTATACATTTGAACTAGCTTTATTCTTTTTTCTATGTCGTTGCACTTTAGCTATAGTACCACATGATCTCCCTTTTGGTTCGGATGCATACATCCCACACCAACGTTTACTCCCATTTCGAGAATTATCATAAAAAACCCACTTGCAATCTGGGCATGCTTTAAGACGTTTCCACTGACTTAAGGAGATGCTCTTAACAATTATAATCAAAACTTCACTAAAAAAGTCATGTTGTTTAACAGCATTATATTGAATATTATCTATATCTAAAATAGATATATTTATAGGGTAACTCGTTAACCACTTGGTTAAATTATCAACATTATTTGTTTCTAATGACATGCGAACATCTTTCCGAAATTGATGCACATCCTCTAGCTTACCAGAAAATTTAATACCACTAAGATTCTTTGATATAAAATTTTTAATATCTTCTTCACAATTTAAATGTTCTAATGGTTTACGTGTATCATTTGGAATCTCCCAAGTATTTAAGAAACTACGGACAATTTCTAGCTCCCCTGGTGCTACTTGATTATTAATCAACCCTGTTCACCTCTTAATTTTTTATATTGACTTTATTATACAATCATTGGTAACATAATGAAAGAAGTTGTTAACCATTAAAAATTAACAAAGGTTAACAGGGTTGTATCATAGTTAGACTTTTAAGGTGGTGATGCTATGTGTTATGAGAGTCTTAAGTTAATTAGAAATATTTTAACTAATAGTCAAGATTACCATGATCACTTTATGAAAGTTGTACTACACGTGATAATACATAAATAAAATATTCTAAAAATTTATTAAAATACAATATTTACAAAATTTAGAATTCAGTGTATTATAAATTTATTCATCTATTTATAAAGATAAATAGTTTTTAATACAACAATACAGGAGGTTACATAATGGAACTAAATATTGCAGAAATTTTAGAAGAAAAAACTTTTTCCCTGAGTAAATACCCAAAACTTATTATTGGTAATGTAGGTGCTGAATCATTAGTAGGTGAACCTGATAAACTATCTGAAAAAGCTGGTTCGATGTGGTCTTCTTTTTCTTACCGCTTAGCTTGGTTGCTAGAAAAAGGTGATATTTTATTACTACCAAAACAAATTTCTAAAGAATTTTTAACTTATATATTATCTATCAAGGGACTACAAAAAGAAGATGTGCATGTCATAGTGCCAGAAAATGTTCATCATAAAGAATTATTAACTTATGAGACTTTAAATAACGATACATTAAAAGCGCAATTAACAACCCTTATGGCAGGAAAAACATGGGACGTAATACCGTATTTCTTTGATAGAGCTGTAGCACAATTAGTTAAGGATTTACCAGTTAAAATCAAACCTCATATTTTAGATTATTTTCGTCAAGGTGGATCTGAAGTTTTAAATAGTAAAATTGAATATCGGAGAATTGCGGGTGCTTACAATATTCCTGTTCCAGAAGGACTAAATTGTTATACACCAAGTGAAGTATATCAGGCTATTAAAGAACTTATTGATATAACTGGATCAGTGATTATAAAACAGGACACAAACGCAAGCGGACAGGGTAATATTGTAATTACATATGATCAAAGAACAGAATCCCCTGGTGCCTATAAAACTTTATGTATTGAACAGGAGATTCAGCTAGAAGAGCTATATATGAAAATTTGGGATGATTTGACTGGTGAATTAAATACAAAGTTGGTAGTGGAAGCTTATTATGAAACAGTTTCTGTATTCTATGCGGAGTTAGAAGTTAAAGAAGGAGTTCTGAGACCTTATCTATTAAACTTCGGAGATATGAGAATGGAACCAGTATGGAATGGATTTGAAATTCCAACAGTTTCTTTAAAACCATATGCTATAGGTGAATTTGTTTCTAATTGTACAAAACTTACTGAAATTGTTATGCAAAGAGGATATATAGGATTAATAAATATTGATGGTATTTTGACTAGCGATGGAAAAGTCATGATTTCTGAGATTAATGGAAGAACAGGTGGATCAACACATGTACATGTAGTTGCTAATCATTTATATGGTGAAAATTATGGAGATAATTATACAATATTAACTCAAAATAAAGTGAATATTGGTAATAATGGATTCGGTGAACTATTAAATGAACTCAAAATCAATAACTTATTAGCTTTAAAAGATCAAGAAGGTGTAGTGCTGTTAAATGATGAAAATCAAAGTAAATCAATTGAGTATATGATTATAGGAGAGACTCGAGAGAGAGCTTATGATTTAGAAAATAATTTTAGAAAGTTCTTAAATCAATTTATAAAGTAAAATAAGGGCTTTATCATCTTGAATTACTGTAGGGGGAATAAATATGGCTACACTTGTTAAAGTGGATCTAGAAAAACAACTAATTAATATTTTGAAAAATGAAAGCGATTGCTTTTGTGTAATTAAATATAGTAGTAATGATTATATTGCTGTTGTAGAAAAAGAAAACGTGAAAATTCATTTAATTGGTTCTATAGAACTGGATAATGTAATCATTCCAATGGTCCAAGTAGAGAAAGGAAAATATCCCCCTTTTAAAGAGCGCGTGTTGGTTTCAAATAAAGATGCAAGTCATGAGTTATTAGCACTAGCAGCATTAGCAGACCTTTATTTAGGGATAAATCGATAATACAGGAGTGAACATTTTCTAATGAGTATATCTAGTATTTCAACGTCATCCGTTTTAAAACCAAATATGCACAAATCATATCCAATTGTAGAATATGGTGAAGGGATTTATATTTATGACCAAAATAATAAAAAATATATGGACGGTTGTTCAGGAGCTATAGTCGCTAATATCGGCCATGGTATTAAAGAAATAGCTGAGATAGGATATAAGCAACTATCTAAAATTGCATTTACTTATAGGACACAGTTCACAAATCAGCCTCTAGAAGATTTAGGGGAAAAAATTACAAATCTATCTCCGAATCTTAGTCATATTTTCTTTTCTAATAGCGGTTCAGAAGCAACAGAAACTGCTTTACGTTTAGCGATACAATATTGGCAAGAGGTAGGGAAACAAGAGAAGAATATAATCCTATCAAGAAAAATTAGTTATCATGGCGTAACATTAGGTGCTCTTTCTATGTCAGGCAGTGATCGAAGAATAAGATTTGAAGAACTTTTAACTTATAATCCAGCTATCCCAACCCCATATTGCTACAGATGTCCATTCTCTAAAGACCCTAAAACTTGTAATTTAGAATGTGCAAGAGCTGTAGAAACTGTAATTAATCAAATTGGCAGTCATAAAATTGCAGGAATTATTATGGAACCTGTTGTAGGGGCTTCAGGTGGGGCTCTTACACCTTCAGATGGTTACTTTGAAATTGTTAGAGAAATTTGCAATAAACATGATATTCTCCTAATTTGTGATGAAGTAATGACCGGTTTGGGAAGAACTGGAGAATGGTTTGGGATTAATAATTGGAATGTTGAACCGGACATCATAGCTTTAGGGAAAGGAATGAGCGCAGGTTATACACCAATTTCAGGTGTACTGTTTAATCAAAAAATCTATGATGCAATTAACGAAGGCTCGGGAGTAGCCGTATACGGACATACTTATAGTGGTAATCCAGGATCAGCAGCTATTTCATTAGGCGTTTTGGATTATATAGAATCTAATGATCTTGTAACAAAGGTTAAAAATAAGGAAGAGGTTTTTAATAAGAAATTAAACGAATTAAAAAATAGATTTGAATGTATCGGAGATGTCAGAGGAAAAGGTTTACTGTGGGGAGTAGAATTAGTTTCAAATAGAGAGCAACGCACCACTTTTTCGAGAAATCTTAATATTGCAGATATTATAGTAGATATTGCTCTAGAAAATGGATTATTAATTTACCCGGTAAAGAATATGGTTAATTATTCAGAAGGAGATGCTTTTTTAATTGCTCCTCCATTTACTATATCAGAAGATGAAGTAGATGAATTATTTAATATATTAACAAAATCAATGACGATGTTAGAAAATTATTTAGTAGAAAAGGGGATAAAATAATGGAAATGAATTGGAATGAACAACAATTAAAATATATTGAGGAGTTCAAAAAATTAGGGTACTTAATATCTGAAAAAACTGAAGATAATTATTGGAATCATCAATTCGACTTCGAAAGTTGGAAAAAAGTCTCAGATGCTAATCTGTGGCGTATTCCAGTACCAGTAGAATATGGCGGTTTAGGTCAAAGTTGGTGGGAATTTGCTGCAGCTTTAGAAGGGTTATCTAAGACTGCAAAGGATTTTGGGTTTCTTCTTTCAACAATTGCTCACATTGGGTGTATAAGAGTTTTATTAAATTATGGATCAGAGGAACAAAAGAAATTATTTTTACCTAAACTAATGAACCATTCTGTGGGTGCAACAGCAATTACTGAACAAACTGGAGGCTCAGATGTGGCCAGAATTAAGACATCTGGAGAAAAGTATGATAACTTCTATCTCTTAAATGGTAGAAAAGCTCATATTACGAATGCACCTGTAGCTGACATTATGGTTATTGTTGGGCGTATTCCTAAACTCGGAGAAAAGGATATTACATTGTTTATTGTTGAAAGAGAATATGAAGGTTTAAGTTTTGAGCCAGCAGAAGACATGTTGGGGAACCATACAAGCCCAACAGGCGACATTATTTTATCGAATGTTAAAGTTGAAGGAAAGAATATCCTTGGAGATAAAGGTGATGGTTTAAATACACTTTATAACATGATTTCATTAGATAGATTATTATATGGATTAATTTCCGCTGGTTACTCAGAGCATATTTTAGAAGAATGTATGAATTATGCAAAAGAACGTACTGCTTTTAAATCACCAATTATTGATAAACAATATATTCAAAGATTACTTGTTGAAATAAAAGTTAATATGGAATCAAGTCGTTGGACTTCGTATGGCGCACTTCAAAAATTAATGAATGATGATCCTGAAGCATCTATGATGTGTTCTCTTGCAAAGTTAGTGGGTAGTGAAGGGTTGTACAAAAATACTGAGAATGCTATTCGATTACATGGACATAAAGGGTATATGAAAGGTGAAATATCCCGCAAATTCTGTGATGCAGTGGGTACTGTAATAGCTGGTGGCACAAGTGATATTCAAAGAATTAATATTTTTCAACAATTAAATAAACTTTCTCAACAGGAGGAAATGGAATATGAACTTTCAAATTGATTCTATAGGTAAGTATGAATATATAGTAAAAGAAAAAGATTTAGCAAGTAACTGGGAGAATGATGTAGATGTATTAGCAACACCAGTTCTACTTTGGTTAGCGGAAGTATCATGCATGGATGCAATTAAGGATCAAATTGAAGAAAACTATATGTCACTAGGGCTTGGACATTATGAAATGAAACATTTAGCTCCATCTTTACTTAATGAAAAAATAACAATTCATTCCAAGTTAATAAAGATGGATAAAAATAAGCTTTTATTTGAAGTAGAAGCATTTGATGAAAGTTCTCAAATATTAAGAGGTTTCCATGAGAGAGCCGTTGTAAAAAAAGAGAAATTCTTACGTAATTTAGAAGAGAAAAGGAAGGCAGTAACAATAAATGATTAATGAAAAAATTCCTGTTCCCATCAAGGTATTACTTACAGCTGTGTTATTTATGAATACAGGAAGTTTTATGATCATGCCTTTTTTAGCGCTATATTTAACAAATGATCTCCACTTCTCTTCTTGGGAAGTGGGAACTATTTTAACTACAATCCTCGTTTCACAGCGTGGGCTACCAATATTTACAGGCTTTATAGGTGATCGTGTAAGCCATACAGTAAATGTAATTGTAGGAGTAATGGTAAGAGCATTAGGATTTGGAGCGTTTGTTTTTGCTAACAGTTTCTGGTCTGTGACCATTGCAGCGTTTTTAATTGGCTTTGGAGGAGCATTATTTGATCCTTCTGTTACTGCTTTTTTTACATCGCAAAAAGAAACAGTTCGAAAAAAAATATTTACTTATTTTAACCAAATGCTTAACGCAGGAGTGATTATAGGTCCGTTAGTTGGAGCGTTATTGGTTAAGTTTAATCCAGTATACCCATTTACTATTGCGGGTATTGCTATGTTAGTTTTATCTGTTATTCTTTTTATCTATCGTAGTAAATATCCTAGAACTATTAAGGACAATCAAAAAGTATTATCTAGTTTGAAAGCCGTTGTTTCAAATAAATTGTTTGTAGGATTTATATGTATAATGCCTTTATTTTGGATTATGTTTGCTCAATTAAATATCTCATTTCCAATTAAAGCATATGATTTATCTGGAGACAAACAATTAGTAAGTTCCATTTTCATAATAAACGGGGTTTCAGGATTACTCTTAATGTTTTTTTTAAGAAAATTATTTATTAACCAAGATCCTATGATTTTGGTGAAACTGGGTGTCTTGATTATGGGAGTAGCAATAGGGATGATTCCTCTTGTTCCATCTATCTATTGGATGCTGTTTTGTGTTTTTCTTTATACGTTAGGAGAAACACTGACACTGCCAGGAGCTGAAATGACAGTGGCACAATTTAGTGCCAACAAACCTGCAGGTTTGTTTTTTGGAATGTTTCAAGCCTGTTGGGCTTTGGGAGGTTCCTTAGGAAACTATCTTGGAGCTTGGTTAAATAAATTCAACCATGTTTCTTGGTCTTGGTTAATATATTTAGCGATAGGGGTTGTGGCTTCAATTTTATTTAATATGATACATCGAAGTATGAATAAAAGGTCTGAATTTGAAGAAAGACGAAATATTAGTTCATCGACTTGATTTATCGTAGAAAATCATCCGTTTCTATTAATAGGTTTATTTGAAACAAAAAGGAATTTTGATTAACTTTTTAAAAAAATCTCATACTTAGCTAAAAAGAGTAACTCCATTTTGATCAATCTTTTTTCAAAATGGAGTTTTTGTATTGCTGTTAAATAAGGGTTTGTGACTTCACTTTTATCAAACTTTATTTCAAAGTTACACTTCGGATTCACTGTGTATATATTTTTCATTTTTATCTTCTAAAGAAAATAATTCATCGCCTGTAGCAGTCCGATTCAGGACAATCCCACCGCATTTTTCAGCGCTATGCTACTTTTTATTTGGATCTATTTTTATCATTTGAATTTGAAAGATGTCACTGTCCTTTATGCCCAAGACTTGCATTTCTTCTCTTAGTGAGCGCCAGGATTCGATTTTGATAGATTTAGTAGTCTTATCCAGCAAAGTGTATAGATGCATATAATAGGATTCCTCATTTTTTCTCATTATTAAACCTCTGTTTTCATTTAATTCATTAATTTTCTGTAGATGTGTAATAATTATACATTAAGCGAAGAACGTGAGTCTGTATTTGCTGTGGTTCGTTTATAGTAATCGTAATATCTTTTTAAGGATAAATTAGATTTAAATCCTATTTGCTGCATGATTTGTTCAGGTGTGCTGTTCCCTTGAATTCTTCTTAAAATATAGGTGTTTCGAAAATGTTGAGAAGAAATTCCCTTTCGGAGATTAGCACGTTTCACTTCTAAACGAATCATTTTTTGTATTGATATTTCAGTTAGGAATTTTGGTGTATCATTATCATAACTCCAATGATATGTCACACGTGTAAAATCAAAAGCAATAAATAGTGGATCATTGCTGTGATATTTAGGACGTACAGGTTCAGGGATAGTTTTATAGTAATTGTATAAGTGTAATTTATCTTCTTCCTTCAAATGAATGATTCTATTTACTTTTGAGTCTTCAGGAATCGATAAAGTGTTATTTTCGAAATGAACATGTGTCATTCGTAAAGAAACAAGTTCTTTTAAAGATAGTCCATAATCCAGGAGTAATGTAACGATAGAAACGTTCCGCTCTAAGATCATTGGGCGTGTTGATCGTTGTTTTTCTGTAAGGCCTTCTAGTGAAGAAATGACTTCTTTTAAGCGTTTCCCTTCCTGGGAAGAAACGAAATCCTCCTTACTTAATTTCCGATCAGGTGGATCTATTTGAATAACTCCTTCAATGGGACTTGGTAAATCTAAGTATTCGTACAACCTATTTAAGACAATATATATGCGGTGTATAGTTTTGTCGGAGTACTGCCGATCTTCTTTTAAATATTTGAAAAAGGCTGCAAAATCCTTTTTATGTAGGGATTCAAAAATATTATTTTCAGAATTTTTTTTGGTTGGTTCAGCCATTGAATGAAACTTTCTACATCATATATGTAGCGCTTAATTGTTGAGGGCTTTCTTCCTTTGTTTAATAAATAAGTGGAGAAGCCTTGTATTATATCCTGGATTTCTTGCATAAATAACAGTCTCCTCTACTTTTAATGTTTAATACCATTTAAAATGCTTATTTCGAGTAGATTCCAACCTCGTTTTTCTAGTTCCTTCTATTATATATGTTATCCACCTTATTTCTCACTCTCATATCTCTTAACGAGTCGATAAAATGTGGTGGATGGGAATCTGGATTTTTTCATGGCGTTTCTAGCTGTGATTTTCCCCTCTTTCCACTCTTTATAAGCATCCTTAAATTCTTGCGTAATTTCCGTCCGTGGTCTACCTAAATGTTTTCCCTGAGCTTTTGCTAAAGCAATCCCTTCAGCTTGTCGTTGTTTGATATCTAGGCGCTCTTTTTCAGCAAAAGCTGATAGGATGGTTGCAGTTGCTTTTTGTACAGCACTTTGAATAATATCATTTGTGGCGTCTCCGTTATAAATTACGTTGATAAATGGTTCTTTTAGAAATTCTAAATTTATCTTATGTTCCTCGTAATATCTAAACTCTTCTAAAATGTCATTCATGGTTCTTCCAAGCCTTGTTAATGAATCGAAGACAATCGTGTCACCAGTGCGAACCATGTGTTTCATTATTTGATATTTTTCTCTATCCATATTACTTCCTGTTTTTTTATCGATAAAAATATCCCGTTCCCCGATTCCAATATTTCTCATATTAACAATTTGACGTTCTTCATTTTGATCTTTACTTGAAACTCGAACATATCCAAATTTCTTACTAGTCATAATAATTACAACCTTCCTGAAAAACATTCTTTTTTCTAATCTATTTGTCTACGATTATATCAAAAAATGAACCGAAAGGTATATGTTAATTATGGGTTGTTCCAAAAGTGAAAATATGATATTTTGGAACAGTGTTTTTATTGGTATTTGCAGTGAACCAAAAGGTGTACCTTTTGATACTGTTTAAAATAAATATATTAACAATTTATTTTAAAACTCAATAAAACTTTTACATTTAGGGATAATAAAATGATTTTATTTGCTTTATATTCTTAAAAATCTGTATAATTTAACTATACAGAAAGAAATTAACTACACAGATGGAACTATTAACCAGAGGAGGTATAATTGTATGAATTTTGAGGACATAATTGACTCTACTAGTAATTACATAACAATACATGGTATCAAAGGGAAACAGTTTGGTCATGAAGTTATTTCAGCACAATGTACTGTGGACTATGTTTTGAAATTTCTAGAGATTGATAAATCAGTCCAGAGAGAAATGATTGAAAGGCAAGTATCTAATATTAGTAAATATATTCAATACGGTTTGGATGGTAATAATATTTATTTTCCACCTTTAATATTTTCTGCAAGAGGAAAAGGGAGTTTTTATGAGGAGCAAGACCAATTTCGTTTAAAAACAGATGACACAATGGTTATATTAGATGGACAACATCGTATTCATGCTTTTAAAATTTTGAAGAAAAGATTAGAGAATAGTCGTAATTCAGAAGATCGAGAAAAACTCAATTACATAAAAAATTTCCCTTTAACAATTCAAATATTTAGTAACTTAACTTTTGATCAAGAACGTCAACTATTTACAGATGTTAATACAAAGTCATCTAGAGTAAGTAATACTCTTTTAGTTATGTATAAAGAAAATGATTTATGTGGAAATCTAGTCAAGGATATTATTTATAATCATCCATCCATTTCCCCAGATAAATTTGAAGTTCGAGCTAAAACAACAACTACTAAATTAATGACAGCTGCCACTTTATATAATATATGTCTAACTTTAAATGATGGAATTATTATTACAAACAGTTATACAAGTAAAATTGATAAATCTAATTATGAGTTATATCGAAAAAATGTTGAAGATTTTCTCACCCTACTTATGAAATACGCTCCAGATCAATGTTTAGATAGAAATAAATATTTTATTATGAATCCAAACAGTTTACGTGGAATTGCTAAATGCATTCACTTATTAAGAGAAAAAGATGAAAAATTTGATATGGAGGAATTATTTCACAAATCTATTCGTTTAACTGATTGGTCTCATAAAAATAAAGAATTGAAACAAGTTGGAATTCCATTTAATAATCAAACTAAAAAATATCGATTTACAGTAGGTACTCGTATAACAACTAAAATTTCCGATATGTTATTAAAACGATATGAAAGAAATGCAGGGATGGTGCTAAATGTTTGAAGTGAGATTAAAAGGACTTATTAATCGTATTAATGGTAATAATCAAGCTATTATGACTACACAAATTACTGTGAGGGATCTGCTAAAAGTTTTCATGATTGATAATTCGATTAATAGAGAAATTAATTATGCGAGATTAAAGCCCCTTTCAAAATATATAGATTCTTTCGATTCAAATATTGGTATTTTTTTACCATCTCTTGTGTTTTCATTCACTAAAGACCCAATAAAGTATTATGACAAGGAAAAGAAAGAATTGCGTATAGATCCAGAAGTGAAATTAAAAGTAATTGATGGCCAACATCGTATTAAAGGTCTAGAGTATTTAATACGAGATACTAGTGATATACAAAGAAGAGAAAATATATTGGATAGCACTTTGACTGCCCAAATATATTTTGGATTAAAAGATATAGACGAAAAAAGTGTCTTTGTGGATATTAATTCTAATGCTAAACGGGTATCTATGTCATTAATAACTCAATACGATACCAGAGATATTATGAGAGTATTGGTGAGGGATACTTATAGTACGTGTCAAGCACTTGAAATTGCAGGGGTAGAGTTAAGTAAAAGTAGAATTGTACGACCAAATAATACTTTACTTTTCACTAGTGCACGTTTGAAAAATTTTATTATTGCTTTGTTATTTGGAAAAATTAAGATAGGTAAAAAAGGTGAAAAATTAATACAAGACAAGTATGATGATATATTAGCATTTTTGGACAAATTTTTTACTGTTTTATTTGATGTGCTTCCTCCTATACCTGGAGATGTTATGAAATATGTATTAGGCCATGAAGGATTGCAGAATGCAATTGCATTTTATCTACATGAAGAGATTATAGTTGAGTCTGAAAAAGATTTAATATGGATTCCAGATTGGGAATTAGCATTAGAAAAATTAAAGTATTTTGACTGGAGTATACGAAATTCCTTATTTCAGCCATACATGATTACCTCTAAATCAATGAACAGTCAATTCCGAGCCTTTATAGATAATAGACATCAACCCTTATTAAAAATCTTAAAAAGTGAATTAGCATAGCCTTCAAAATGGTAATGTTTATAAAAGTAAACCTATATAAATGATAGTTCATATGTAAAAAGTAAAAATAAGTTTATATCTTTTTATAATCTGTTAAATACGTCATTAAATATCCAAATAAAAACCCAGTGATATCAGCATATGTGTATGATATTACTGGGTTTCATGAGTTTAATATTCTATATATTTTATTAAAATAACATTTAATTTAAAAATATTAAACACGTTATAAAGATTGTACTTTTTATAATGAAAATATAAATAAGTTATATGAAAAACAAGGTGTTAAAAAATGTTATTTCACCACATCTTTTCTTTCTATTCTATATAATACAAGTAAGAATATCTAAGTATTGGTATTATTAAGAAAAAAGAAGAAATTACTGGCACAGATGAAGTTTGAATTAGTATTTTAATTGTTAGGAGGCTCTGGTATGTACTCAATACAAGAGGCACAAGCTATGGATTACCTTTTAAAGAAATTGCATTACAATGGGTTATTAGAACATATAACAAGGGATAAGAACGAATTAAAATTAGTAATTGCAATTAATAATCGTTATATATCAGGGGACTTTATTATGTTTCAAAAAGGTTCTATTGAACAATATGAAATCGTTGGTTCATATGAATATGAAAAAGTTTATTATAATAACCAGTCATTTACTATCTACGCTAAATTATGGTCATCGTTTTGTAACAAGTATCTACCAACAGGATCAAATTATAGGTTCAAACAAATATTAGATTTAACAGTCATTTTTGATCTTCTTAATGAGATAGTGGGGACCATATCTTTTGTAAATGAACCAATTCCATTAAGACCTGTTTTTATGAATATTGAGTATTTTAATGAAGAAAAAGGACCGGAATTTCTTTACTTAGGAAGTCAGCAAATCGAAATTGTATCAATTATGAAAAGGGAGAAGGGTTTAAATGCATAATAGTCCTGAAAAAGTTTTTGTTAGTTATAGTTGGGATTCAGAAGAACACAAACTATGGGTATTAGAGTTGGTAAGAAAACTTCGTTCGGAAGGTTATGATGCGAATTTCGATCGAGGTATTACATCTACTTCAACAGTCAATTTAAATCAAATGATGGTAGAACATATGCGAGATGATGATTATATTATAATGGTATTAACTGAAAAATATACAGTCAAAGCTGATGGATTTGCAGGCGGAGTGGGATTTGAAACAATTCTTTCATTGCCTATTATTCAGCAACATCTTGATAAATTAATCATTTTAACTCGTCAACCTGCTGTTCTTCAAAAAGTTATTCCATTTCATTTGCAGGGAATAAATTATATAGATTTTTCAAATTCAGCAGAATTTGATAATAAGTTTGAAGAATTGATTTATCGATTACAAAAAGTTCCGATGTTCGATTTAGGTCCTATTGGCGAAAAAAAACTACGAAAACCTAAAGCACAGGATAATTCTACTGGACCTGTTTTAAATGATGTGACGGTTCCTAGATTAAGCCCACCAACAGATTTAGAAAAAAATTATTTTATCGAAGAAAACTTTAATCTTATTATCAATGGCTTAGATGATATTTTAAATATTTTACAAAGTCAAAATTCAACATTTATTTATCAAAAGAAAAATATAACAAATGATAAGGTTATATATTCATTTTATTTGAATGGTCAAAATTACGGTAACTTAAAAATATGGTTAGGAAGCTTATTTAGTTCAATCAAACAAATCCAGTTTTCAGTTGGTCGGTACGTGGACAGCAGTAATGATAATAGTATGAATGGCTCAGTAAATGTAGAGATAGATCAGGAGTACAATCTTTCTTTATCAATGCCTATGAACATGTTTTCGCCTAACACTAAAAGTATGAAATATGCTGAAGTTGTAAAGTCACTATACGAACAACATATACTGCCATATTTAAGATAAAAATATTATCGATTTAGAATATTTATCTGGAATATCATTATAAATACATATTATTTATGAACTATTTGATTCATTGTCATTTAAAATATAATATAACTACATTTCTTCCTCCTTGGGAGAATAGTCTATGCAGCACCTTATACAGTTTTAGTATCTTAGAATCATTGAAAATTATTTATTCAACAAAAAGAACTTGAGGGATTCCTACAAGTTCTTTTTCAGATAATGTATAAAAGATGAATCAAACTATCTCATTACTCGTAACGGGGAAACTATCTTACATATGGCTTGATTTCATTATATAACAAATATTAACATTCGGATTTTTAATATTTGAAAATTATGTGAATTTATAAATGATAGTGAAATTCCATCTTCTCTTCCTAAAAATCTCACTTATTTATTTTATATAAACCACTTTAAATCAATGTCGATATTATAATAAATTAGTAAAAATATAGGTTTAGGTAAATAGAGAAGAATGTAGGATTCTTACAGAAAGATGTATCTTTATATTTAGTATCCATTAACTATAATAAAATGAAGTTCATATTGTAACTAACTATAATTCTTGAATATATATAAATGGGGGGTTCTTATCTTTTTTATTTATGAGATGAAGAAATTAGGTGTAGGAAAATTAAACAAACATTTATTAGTTATGAATCAATATGTGAGGTATGATGAGTTCAGTGTTCAATTGTCCGCTTAGTTAATTTCTTATTTATTATATAAATTTTATATAACAAAGAAAAAAAGCATCCGCTATGGAGAATGTACAGCGGTAGCTAGTATTTTGTTTAAATCAAAAGAAGTATCTCCTCAAGAAGGAGATACTTCTTTTTTATAGCTTTTATAAAGCTACCTATTACAGGTTTTCAACAAAATTCAAATAATCTTGAGCGCTTTTTTCCAATTCGCTTGTACCAGGCTCATTTTCTTCTTCTTCGTTTCCACCCGGCTTATTTTCTTTACCATAAAACGCAAAGTACGAACGATAATCTGCATTACAATACAGGAATGTCGTTTTAAATGGAACTAATATTTGTTCAAGTGTATACTGATATCTTCCATTTTTACTATAATCTTCTTTTTTGATTCCTGCAGTTACACCTAAAGCAACTTTGCGATTCTTTAATTTATCCCCTCCATTTGAACCATAAGCCCATCCATAAGTTAAAACATCGTCAAGCCATTTTTTAAGGAGAGGCGGACAATTAAACCAATGTATAGGGAACTGCAAAATCAGATTACCATGTGATTCAACCATTTTTTGTTCTTTTTGCACATCTATGTTTCCATCAGGGTAAACCTTAGACAATTCGTGAACAGTATACTTTTCCGGATATTTTTTCAGTTCTTCTATCCACCGCTTATTAATGACGGAAGTTTCTATGCTGGGATGTGTTACAATGACAAGAGTTTTCAAAGATTTGTCCTCCTTAAGTATTATTTATATCTTGATAATAAAGTGAACACTGTAAATATGTAAGTATGCACTTTTAGTACAAGTACTTACATAAAGGTGAGTATTAAATCAATTATAAAAATATTTATTCTATATGGCGTCCCGCCAACATAACGCAAATTTCGTACGCTAAGGAATTTTCCATTTAAAAAACTTGATTTTTCCGTACGTTAAGAAGGTTCCTTAAACGGTATTTGTTGTTTAGTTTGGTACTTTGTTTTTGGTAATGAGTTTTGGAACTAGGTTTCAAACATATTTCAGTCAGTTTTGATAGATGTAAATAAAGTTCGTTTATGGTATCTTTTTCAGAAAGAGAAAATGGATATTTACGTTAAGATAAATAAGAGATTATGAAAAAGTGTATTTAAGTAAACGGAACAGCATTCTTTAACTATATTCTTAGTCAAAAAGAATCTAATGGCTTAAACCTTTAAAGTCCATAAAAATACACCCCTGTAAAACTTGACAACTAATCAACTTCTACAGAGGATATCAATTTTATTTTTTCAACTCAATGACAACCGGATCGAGTTCGATTTCGGTGTGACCTTGACCAGACATAAGACTTGCGATTTCAACCGGTTGGATAATAAGCTGACTAGCACCTTCTTGGATTGGACCGAATGCTGTCGTTCCTTCAAAGTTTTTCCCATTATCAGTTGAAACGCCACCACCACCGGTGCCATTCATGTACACATGGCCGAGATCATCTGAAACTCGAAATACTGGTGTTACACTTGGCCATTGTTCAAGGAGTTCGTCTGTCACGACTTGCTCATAGGCAATAACTGTCGAAACATCCGTGAATTCAACCGATTTTAAGGTAAAATTCATATCTTTCCTCTGTACAGTTTCATTCACGAGCTGTATATCTCCTTCTAAACGATCTAATGAAAAGTCGAATGACCAATCACCTTTTACTTCTACTCCTTCATGATTCGTAAATGTTGTAGGCTCCCAAGTTACCTGTACCGTTTCTGGATATACATCATCTTTGAAGTGAGGTGTAAGTGTCGCAATCCCAACATAACGAGTATTGCTAATTTTTGTAATTTTACCCGTACCACCACTTGCTATTGACCCCTTTACATCAAACCAGTGAGGTGCAAGTGTATCGAGATTTTCACCAAATGGATGCTCGGTTTCAATTGCATAGGATACTGTAATATTCGTCCCATCATATACGGCATTATCAATCATGACCGTAGTACCATTACTCGTCTGTGCAAGACCAATATCAGTAGAGAAGGCCTCGAAATTTTTATAGTGTTGCTCTTCGTCATTAAAATAATTAATGACATGATCCATAAACGGAATTTGTGCTGCAAGAGACGGAAATGCAAAACCTGTTGCTGTACTTGCTCCAACAATAACAGCAGCGACGGCAATATTACGCCAAATCGGTGCTTTTTTGCGTTTTTTGAGTACATGTTGTTTGACGCGTGTCTTTTCGATGTCTGTTACGTCTAGTAACTCAAGTTGATCGATATCCATATCTATCCATTCCTTCATACTCATGCAAATAACTCCTTTAACTTGGTATTTGTAGCTAGTATTTTCTTACCTCGATACAACCGATTATCGACCGCAGCTTTCGATAGACCTAGATTGTCAGCAATTTCACTATTTGAAAGCTCCAAATAATATTTCATTATAAAAATATCGCGGTCAATTTCCTTCAATTGACTAATCGCAAATAACAATGCATTTTTTTCTTCTCGTTTCAAGACAGTTACTTCAGTTTGTAAATCACTTGCTTTCTGTTCTAGTGGTTTGTCCGGTTGTTCATGTATGACTTGCTTTTTAGTTTGACGGTATCGATCAATTGCTCTGTATTTCGTAATCATGCCAATCCATTTTTTAAAGTCTTGTGTATCACCTTGAAACTGATGAGCATTTTGCCAAACAGTTAGAAAAACATCATTGATACATTCATCAACATCTGTTTTCTTCATATTGTGTAAAATTTTTGTAACAATGGTTTTCACGAGTGGCATATATGCATCAATGATATACTCGAGTGCATCTTCTTTTTGTTTTTTTAATCTACTGATAAAGTTT
This sequence comes from Bacillus sp. CH140a_4T, assembly GCF_008923725.1. Lineage (GTDB taxonomy): Bacteria > Bacillota > Bacilli > Bacillales > Bacillaceae_G > Bacillus_A. Next base: position 53,298 of record NZ_WBPF01000002.1, on the reverse strand, counting down.
GTCGATGAACTTTTCATTTACTTTTCTCCTTATGTGATTGAAAAAGCTTTTTCATAAAGTACAACGAACTGTCTAAGAGTTTATTCTCAAAAAAAATTTTATTATTTTCTTATTTATTCATTAGGCTAATTTTTACTCTGGATTATATTGCTGTCAAATCTATTCAAATATGATAGAAAACCATTAGATATTGTAGTGGAAGGTGATATTGGAGATTGAAGAAGAATTTTTATAGAGTTTTCTTTTAAACGGTGTGATAGTTAAACAAACCAGCCTAAAAAGTCGGTTTCTTATCGTACAGGAACCAATTTTTTGAGGTTAAAATTTGCTTAGCGTACAAAATTTCCGAAATGTTGGCTGTACCCCAAATATTACCCCGGTGTTAAATATTAAAGTAAGACTTCTAAAATAAAAATATTATATCTTAGAAGTCTTAGATGTACCATATATGGGTCTTGCAATATTATCTTTCTTGTCCGTCTGTTTGATTCGCTTGGAACTCCATTTTCATCGCAATACTATCTCCCTGGAACATATTCTGGTCCATTTTATTGTCTTCAAAGATAAACCTTATCCAGAACCAATCCATCTTACCAGCCTTTAATCCACCCGTCTCTGCCCATTTTGAAAGGAATACTTTATGAGACGCGACTTCCGGATTTTGTGATTTTAATTCTGCAAGAGTTGTTTCGTATATAGGACTTTTTGCTGGATCCCAATCCCAAAGAAATTGTACTTTAATATGTTTACCAAAATCATCTTCCTGATTATCTAGTTTCAAATCGTTCACGGTATAATCTACTTTCATTAGAACATCTTTAATATCTAACGTACCACTATTTTTTACATTGAACTTTTTTAAAATTTTATCCCCCGGTTTTAAATTATCTAAATTGAGAGAAGTTGTAGGCTGCATAGTAAGATCTAATGTCCCCGCGGCTAATGTGTTATTCGACACAACTTGATCACTAAAATAAGCATATGTCCCCCCACCAATTAAAGATAAACCAAGAGCGACGAAGTAACCGACAAAAAAGAGACTAAAAAATATTTCATAGTCTCTTTTCTGATTTTACTTATTGAACCATAGCAGATACAATTACAGTAAATTCAGAGGTAGCATTCTTAGGGTTGGCAATATAAAGAGATCTTTTAGATACAACACTTGTTCGATTGCCGCTTAATACACCAGAGAAATGAGTAGGATCCGTTGCAGCGGACTTATCTTCCATTACATTAAAGCTAATAAAATCCGGATCTCCGCTAGCTTTTGTTTTAATTCTAGGTTTCTTTTTATTTTTGGGTTCTAGAAACAAAAAAATTGTTTTTCAAGCCTTGTTAGCAGCTGGTTTAACTGTCGTAATCAGTAAAAGTATTCATTTCTTTTTATCGAAATCGTCCCTTTATTTCTTACGATGTAAATCAACTGTTAGAATATACAGCTAATAGCTCATTCCCTAGCAATCATATAGCGCGTGCTTTGGTAATTGCTGTTACCATTTGGTTCTATCGAAAACAGTTTGGATTCTTGTGCATTATTGCAGCTAGTGGGGGTGCTGTATCAAGAATTTGGATTGATGTACACTTTCCATTCGATGTGCTAGTAGGAATTATGTTAGGTGGACTAATAGCATTCTTCGTACATTACTATGTAATGCAGACAAGACTTATTCAAAGCATATTACGTTTGGTACACTAGTAATTGAATATGGCAGTTTAATGTAAAAAAGAGATAATATGTCAACTTTTTGAACAGAATTAATTTTTTTGAAAAATAAAAACTATAACGTTTGACTGTACGGTTTTCTGTATGCTACTATTTAGCTAATTTAAGTGAAGGGGTGACGGATCATTGGGAACCGATATCGAATCGGAGAGGTGGCAGAGCTGGCTCAGGTTTCGAAAAGAACCATTGATTATTATACGAATTTAGGCTTATTAAAAGCAAAACGTTCCAATAAAAATTATCGTTACTACGATCAATCAGCAGTGGATCGTTTGAAATTCATTGAAAAATGCAAACAATTAAATATGCAACTCAGTGAGATTAGAAAAGTATTAGATAATCAACAAAATCAAACAGTATTAAACCATAAACTTGCAGAACAAGTGAATGATGTGTCGGGGCATCTTCAGCAATTAGAACATGAATTAATGCATTTGAAGCCGCTATTGGATAATCTGACAGAAGAACAAAAGAAACTTTATATGAAGGGATTATCCGGTCAAGCAACGACACTGATTCAAACGCTTGTTTTATTTTTAAGTTAAAGGAGAAATGAAGCGATGTTCTTTCATCCGATGGAAGTTCTGGAGCTGGTAAAATATGTAACGATGTTCTTCCAAGGAAATGAAGAAGACTAAAAGTATATAAATAAGAATGCTTTTTATAGGAGGTGGATCCTTTAGTTTTTTCGAAACTAAAGGTATTAGTTGGAAATATTAAATTTAGTGTTGGTAGCAGTTTTAATTGGTTTTACAGGCTTTTTCGTAGCAGCCGAATTTGCGATTGTAAAAATTAGAAGTTCGAAAGTGGATCAATTTGTGTTAGAAGGTAAGAAGGGTGCCTTAGCAGCTAAAAAAGTAACATCAAATTTAGATGAATATTTGTCAGCGTGTCAATTAGGAATTACAGTCACGGCAATGGGATTAGGCTGGTTAGGTGAACCAACGATTGAGAGATTGTTACATCCTTTATTTGAAAGATGGGATATCAATTCCTCTCTTGCAGGTATTTTATCTCTAGCAATTGCATTTACTTTAATGACTTATCTACATGTTGTAGTTGGTGAATTGGCACCAAAAACTTTCGCGATTCAAAAAGCTGAAAAAGTGACATTATTACTCTCTACCCCACTTATTTGGTTCTATAAAATTATGTATCCATTCATTCGATTATTAAATGGATCTGCAAGGATGTTAACTGGATTATTTGGTTTAAAACCAGTATCTGAACATGAAGTAGCTCACTCAGAAGAAGAGTTACGTCTTATCCTTTCAGAAAGTTATGAGCGTGGAGAAATTAATCACGCAGAGTATAAATATGTAAATAACATATTTGAATTTGATAATCGTATTGCAAAAGAAATTATGGTACCCCGTACAGAAATTATTGGTTTACACGTAGATAATTCTCTAGAGGAACATATTAATACAATACAAAGTGAAAAATATACGCGTTATCCTGTATTTGGAGAAGATAAAGACGAAATTATCGGTATGGTGAATGTAAAAGACTTCTTTATTCGTTATATAAACAAGAGTACAGAATCATTTGATACAATTCGTCCGTATACACGTCCAGTTATTCAAGTAATTGAGACAATTCCAATTCATGATTTAATGTTAGAAATGCAGAAGAGACGTATTCCATTAGCCGTATTATATGATGAATATGGTGGAACAGCAGGTATTGTAACGATTGAGGATATTCTTGAAGAAATTGTAGGAGAAATCCGAGATGAATATGATGAAGATGAACATGCTCCAATCCAACATATCAGTGAAACTCATAAGATTGTAGATGGAAAAGTATTAATAAGCGAATTAAATGACTTACTAGATTTACATTTAGACGATAAAGATGTAGACACCATTGGTGGTTGGGTCATGATGCAGAATTATCATATGCAAGAAGGACAGTCTGTTGAATCCGAAGGATATGAATTTAAAATTATTTCGAAAGACTCACATCATATAAAACGAATAGAAATTCAAAAAGCAAAAGAGCATGAACAAGAAGATGAAATTAAACAAACGGTAACAGAGTAGTTACCGTTTGGATTCTCTAATGAATAAAATAAATACATTATAAGGAAAAAGGGAGAGACAAAATGTTTAAAAAGATTTTGGCTAAATTCGGTAAAGGTGCAGCAACAGTAGATTTACGTTTTAAAAAACCATCTTATTCTGCTGGCGAAACACTGCATGGAGAAGCTTGGATTGAAGGCGGTCAAGTTGAACAAAAAATGAATAGCCTTACAGCAGACTTCATGATGAGTGTTGTAACAAAACAAGGATCTGTTACACGTAAGGTAGCAACAATTCCATTGAACGGATTCTATAACATTCTTCCAGAGGAGTCCAAGGTAATCTCATTTTCTTATGATATCCCAAGAGACCTGCCTGTATCTAGAGGTGGAGTTTCTTACTATTTCGATACGCACTTAGACATTGAAGGTGGCGTAGATCGAAAAGACTTTGATCGTCTTGTTATTGAAGTACCGGAAGAAGTGCAAAATGTTTTTTATGCATTGAATCGATTAGGATTCCAGGAAAAATCTACATCGGGTAAATTAGATACATGGGGCCAAGAGTTTTCCTTTTTCCCAAGAGAATTATTTGTAAACGAAGTTGATGAAATAGAGATTCGTTTTGCTTATGAAGAGTCAGGGATTCGCATTTGGATGGAAGTAGATTGCAGAACTAGACATGGGGAAATGGAAGCAAGACGTGAATTTTTCATTGAACAAGATGTATTAAAAGAAAGTAGACAAATAGCTAATATTTTAAAAGAATATATAAATGAAATGGTAAATGCTCCGCATGCTTATGCACAACCATTCTCATATCAAACACAACAAGCCCATCAGAGCAGTAATGAAAGAAATCCAATTACAGGTATGATTGGTGGTTTAGCTGTCGGAATATTAGGTGGCATGTTATTGAATGAATTAATCGATGGATTAGGTGTAGAGGAAATGGTAGAAGAAGCAACCGAAGAACTAGGCATTGAAGAAGAAGAATCGTTCCTAGGAGATTTCTTTGGAGATAATGATGATGAGTAATACCTCATTATCAAATTGATAATTTATATGGCCCCTGACTATGTATCTACTTAGTCAGGGGCTTTTAGAGTTTTTGAGATTACGATATAACGTGGAACCTTTATAATTTTGAGCTTTGTGGCACTGTTTAAATACGTGGATCCTGCCAGAAATTTAAAGGGAAGTGATTGTTTTCGTGATATGCTTCAAATTCATACCCTTTTTCCTTTAATCCTTTTATAATGGCTGGTACGGCTGCAACTGCTTGAGGGTGAATATCATGCATTAATATAACTTCTTGGGATTTCGTTGCATTAGTAAGTACATTTTGAGCAATATTCATTGAAGCAGACTCTATAGGTACGTTATTATACTTCCAATCTAGGGAGTCAATTGTCCAATCCCATACTTTAAATCTACCATCTACTACCTTATTACGAAGTTCTTCATTTAATCCAGGCATAGAACCATAAGGAGGTCGGGTTAATTGTGGTTTTTCTCTAATAATGTTCGCTATTAAATTTTGATTTGTTGTCATTTCATTAACATAGTCACCATTTGTATATAATTTTTTGAAATCATGAGTCATGCTATGCATACCCACATAATGACCTTCTACTTTTTCTCGTTTTACTAAATCAGGATATGCCTTTACATTCTTACCAGTTAAGAAAAAAGTTACTTTAACATCTTGCTGTTTTAGTATATCTAAAAGCTCAGCTGTATACTTTCCTGGTCCATCATCAAATGTAAGATATGCAACTTTCCGTATTTGACCGTTAAATTGATTAGGTACTCGTTTGTTTATCTCAACGTTGGGCTGTTCGCCTACCAGCTGAATTGGATTGTCTTGGTTTGTTACCCCTCTTGCGGGTGATACAATTGATTGAATCACAAAATAAATAATTAACACTAGGGCTACCATTAGAATTGATATTAAGAATCTTTTGGCCTGAAATGTTTTTTTCACTCTCTATATTCCTTCCTCTACCTATTAGCAATAATTTGTTTAAATACAATTATACCAAATTACATCTAGTACCAAACAAATGGTATAATTCACCTTACTTTTGATTGTTTTACTAATTAATACGAAATGTATTTTTCTTCCGCATGATGTTTGTAAAGGTATACTTTTATAAACTAAGAGGCTCTATCTATGAAACGTTGATATATCAAGTTTACAAAGGTGATTAAATTAGATTTATAAACGTTTATTTTTAATCAACATCTTTATAAACAAAAATGATATAATTGTGGTAACAAATGTAAGGAGAATATAAAAAATGTCAAATGTTTACGGATATATACGTGTAAGTACAAAAGATCAAAATGAACAACGTCAATTACATAAGATGATGGAACGAGGAGTGGAAGCTCGACGCATTTTTGTTGATAAAGCAAGTGGACGACATTTTGATCGTCCTCAATATCAATTATTACGAAAAATTTTAAGTACAGGTGATATTGTCTACATAGATGCATTAGATCGTATGGGCCGCAATTATGATGAGGTAATTTCAGAATGGAAGTATATAACAAGACAATTACAAGCTGATATCGTAGTTTTAGAAAATGAAACCCTGTTTGATAGCCGGAAATTTCGTGAGATGGGTGATATGGGCCGATTAATGGAAGACCAATTTTTATCTTTGCTTTCCTATGTTGCAGATCAAGAGCGCAAAAAAATTCGACAGCGACAAGCTGAAGGAATTGCGGTAGCTAAATCTCAAGGAAAACATTTAGGGCGTCCTCAATTTAACCTCTCATCCTTAAGCCAAAAGCAGCTATATATAATAGAAGAAACTTATCCAAAGTGGAAAGATAAAAAAATAACAGGAGTTCAATTTATGGAAATGTTAGATTTAAAGAAAAATACCTTTTATAAAATAATCAAGGAATATGAACGTACACTGAATCAGAACCAGTTGTAAGCTGGTTCTTTTTGTGGTTCGATGCGTATTTGTAAAAAGAATTCAAGGTAATGATAAAAATCTTTTCCTTATTTATTGATTGTATAACTGTTCGTAAAAGCCTCATTTGTGAGAGCTATTAATCTGCGGGGATGAATAGCCTTCCTACTGATTAAAGTTTTACTTTATTTGCATTAAATTATGAAAAATATATGACTGATATTCAAAATTCCACTTTCGTTTTTATAAAAAAATAAACAAGAACAGAAGTATCTATTCCTTTTCTAGCCAAGCAATAGGAAGTTCTTTTTCACCAGTTACTTCAAACTGAATTTCTTCATTTACTTTAAAGACCCGTTCAATAATTGGTATTGTAATCATTTTATTTCCCTTTATTTTTCGCTTTCGTACTAGTTCTAAGTCGATAATATTCAAGATGCAATCTCCTTTTGTGTATGTAAGACAGAGAAAAAAACACCCAAATGAGTAGTTTTTCAACTTGAATCACCATTTTACTTTTTGAACTGCTGCTCTTTGTATATATTTATCCATAACATTTGTTGATAAAGTTATTTTATTCCAATATATTATGGTTCATAAACGTACGTATCAGCGACAGAGTTTTTGAGATGAGTTTTGGGAAAGTTTTTCGAAAAAAATTAGCGAAAATCGCTTGATATTCGATCGTCCCGAAAATAATCGTTTTTGGGACGGCGTAAAGATGTTTAATACTCTTGGGATATCATTTGCAATTTAATACGAATGATAGAAAAGGAAGTTTATATGTGGGTAAGTTTCAATGTTATAATAAACATAATCTAAAATGTATATATTGTTATACTTTTAAATAAAAGGAGGCGCTTTTTAATGACAGAACAAACCCACCCCTTAGATCCTATTGCAATTCACTTAGGGCCCATTGCTGTACATTGGTATGGAGTTATTATTGGTATAGGAGCTATATTAGGGTTTATCTTAGCCACTCATGAAGGGAAAAAACGTGGGGTTCCTTCAGATATATTTTACGACTTAATCTTTCTGGCTTTACCTATCTCAATTGTTTCAGCACGAATATATTATGTATTCTTTGAATGGAACTATTATAAAGATAACCTAGGGGAAATTTTTGCAATTTGGCATGGCGGAATTGCAATCCATGGTGGTATTATTGGGGCTGTATTAACAACTATATGGTTTACAAAAAAACGAAATCTTTCTTTTTGGAAAATGGCGGATATTTTAGCTCCATGTTTACTTTTAGGACAAGCAATTGGACGATGGGGAAACTTTATAAACCAAGAGGCCCACGGAGGGATTGTATCTAAAAGTTTTTTAGAATCTTTGCATTTACCAGAATTTATTATTAATCAGATGAATATAAATGGCACATATTATCATCCAACTTTTCTATACGAATCTATTTGGAATATTACAGGCGTAGCTCTATTGCTTTTATTAAGAAGAGCTAATTTAAAAAGAGGAGAAATCTTTCTAACTTATTTATTATGGTATTCCGTAGGAAGATTTTTTGTAGAAGGCTTACGTACAGATAGCCTCATGTTAACATCTCATATAAGGATAGCTCAGTTAGTCTCAATTGGGTGTATCATTTGTAGTATTCTTATTGCATGGTATAGACGTAAAAAAGGATACGCACACCTACACTATACTGCTGATTAATGGAGTGAAACTATGTAATGAGACAACAGAAAACGACAGAAAAAGCCTTCGAAACAGTGGATTCAAAATATATTCAGCAACATTTAGCTAACGAAAGAACATATTTAGCTTGGTTACGTACTGCCATTGCTATTGCTGGTTTAGGATTTCTTGTAGCTAATCTTCATTTAGCCGTTCGAAAAGAGCTTTCCACATTTAACAATAAAGTTGCGATTGGAATTGGAATAGGATCAGTTATTGCTGGCATAGGTATTATTATTATTGCAACACTACAATATTTAATTAAACGCCAAAACATTAACTCACAAACATTTCGTGCACATACCACATTGATTATATGGCTATCAACCTTAGTTATCGCAGTTATTTTAGTTATTTCATCTTATTTTTTACTAATTATATAATTGAGGTTTTATTAACCATGCCTCTCTATAGTAGTGATAATTTTTTTGGTATGAACCTCAAAGTATACCTCTTATTTCAGTAGGCAGAATAACATTTATTTGCTACAATAGCTAATATAACTGCATGGGCGATGGAGTTCGCCTTAATTGCCTTAGAGCTGATGACTCCTACCAGTAAGCAAGTATTTACTGGTAGGAGTCTATTTTTTTGAGCAGACTATAAAAGAGGTGAAGAAAATGGTGTATATTATTGTTGGTATAGCTGGGGTATTAGGTGCTCTTTCTCGTTATTATTTAGGATTAAATATTGATACATTTTGGCATCATTCATTCCCTTTAGCTACATTGTTAATCAATTTAATTGGATGTTTTGTATTAAGTTGGATTACTACTTATATTTCCCGCTTGAACATTTTTCCTTCAGAGATTGTCACAGGAATTGGAACAGGTTTTGTAGGATCATTTACTACCTTTTCCACATTTAGTGTGGAAACTGTTAAGTTAATTAACCATGCGGAATGGATATTTGCAATTTTATATGTATGTTTCAGTATGTTAGGTGGACTTCTGATGTCTGGAATAGGCTATAAGCTTGGAATTACTTTATTTGTGAAACGCACTCAAAAGAAATCTGTTCTACAGTCAAAAGGAGGCATAAAGTAATGACAGAATATCATGCTTTATTGGTGGCAATTGGAGGCTTCTTTGGTGCTATCTCCCGCTTTGGTATCAGTAATTGGTTCAAGAAAAGAAATTTATCATCTTTTCCGATTGCTACCTTTCTTATTAATTTGACAGGAGCTTTTCTATTAGGGTATATCCTTGGTAAAGGAATAGATAAAAGTTGGCAATTACTATTAGGAACAGGATTCATGGGAGCTTTCACTACCTTTTCTACATTTAAATTGGAGTCTATTCAACTTGGTGCAAATAAGAGATGGGGGATTTTCTTTCTATACATAGGTGCTTCTTATATCATTGGTATATTGTTAGCATTTTTAGGCATACAGGTAGGTAAAATATAATCATATAAATAAAAACCAGATACATAGTAACATGTAGCATCTGGATACAGTCTTTTTTGTTTTAGGTAAGTGATTTTTCTTAGCATAAGATAGTCAAGGCTTTTTCTACTCAAAAATGTCTTAGCGTGAGTTTCATGTCATTTGGTTGGCAGGATTCTTTAAAGAAACAAAGTAATTATATTAGTGATATTGATGTGATTTTTGATTAATTCTATTATCAAACTGAATAATTAAAAAAGGTGTTCGTTCGAGTAATTTTATTACTTAATGAACGCTTTTTTAATTATAAAATTCAATAAATTTCTATTTTCGGCTTCTTTTATGTCGAAATTTGCTTAGCGTATATTTTCATTAAAATGTGGGCGGTACCCCAAATAGATAATTTATTTACATACATAAGGTAATCTTAAGGTAAGCTGAATTTTAACTTAAGATTATCATTGTATAATGATATTAAGTTAATAAATATAAAATGATGAGGTGGTATTTATATGTCTAAATATATTGTGCAAACACATAACCTTTCCAAAAAACACGGAGATACTTTTAATGTAAATAATATAGATTTAAAAGTTAACGAGGGTGAGATTTATGGTTTTTTAGGACCAAATGGAGCTGGAAAAACAACAACTATAAAGATGCTATTAGGACTAGTCAAACCAACAAACGGTGACATCAAAATATTTGGCCAAGATTTAAAAACAAATAGGCTAAACATTTTAAAGCAAATTGGTTCCCTTGTTGAATCCCCTTCTTATTATGGACATTTAACGGGATATGAAAATTTAGAGATAATCCGCAGAATGCTTAATGTTCCACGAAAAAATATAGATGAAGTCCTTGAAATAGTAAGATTAAAAAATCAAAAAGAGAAATTAGTAAAGAATTATTCATTAGGTATGAAACAAAGGTTGGGTATTGCCTCATCACTTTTAGCATTTCCAAAACTTTTAATTCTCGATGAACCAACTAATGGTCTAGACCCATCAGGTATACATGAAATACGTGAACTTATTAAAGAATTACCTAGTAAATATGGTATGACAGTCATTATTTCAAGTCATTTATTAAGTGAAATAGACCATATAGCTACTCAAGTTGGAATTATTCAAAATGGGGTTTTAATTTTTCAGGATGACATAGCAAAATTAAGACAGCAAAGTAATTCAATTATTAGAATGAAAGTCGATAACTTAAGCGATGCCCACAAAATTCTATTAAGAAATGAGATTTTCTCCAAAATAGAAGGTGACTCTCTAGTTTTAAATACATATACTGAAGAACAAGTTGCCCAAGCAAACCGACTGATGATAAATAATAATATGTCAGTTTATAGAATTGAAGAAGAGAAACGTACATTAGAAGATATTTTCCTTGAGTTAACAGCTAAAGGAGGAAGTCTGTAATGATATCCCTATTAAGAAGCGAATTTCTTAAGTTAAAAAGAAAACGTTTTATATTTGTTATTATTTTAATGAGTATATTAGAGATTGCTTGGGTTTTTGCTTTAACAGCAAAGGCCCGTCAGGAATTTCATATTTGGGATAACTTAATATCAAACTTCGGCATACTAAACGGTTTATTTGTGCCAATTATGATTGCCACAATTGTATCTAGGCTTGTTGATGTAGAACATAAAGAGAATACATGGAAAATGCTATTGGCTACGCCTATTAATAAAGCATCACTTTATATATGTAAAATAATTACGACTATGATTTTACTTTTAATACCTCTAATTATTTTATTTTTCAGTATGTTAATAATAGGTAATGTCTTAGATTACCCTGGATCTTTTCCAGTAAATTTAATACTAAAATTCCTAGCGACAACTTGGATTTCTAGTATTGCGATTGTAGCTCTGCAAACTTGGGTTTCTGTCTTAATAAAAAATCAAGCATTTTCATTAACAGTAGGTATTCTTGGATCTTTTTTAGGTTATTTGGGACAAATGATACCTATCAGTAAATTTCTTATTTGGACGTATCCATCAATTACTGGTCCTCTCATGCTTAAAGTAGTCGGAAACCAAATGACGTATCAACCAAATGTTAATTCATTATCCAATTTATTTTTAAGTATTGTAGTAGGCATCATCCTAATTCTAGTAGGATTAAAACATTTTATGAAAAAAGATACTAACTAAGGAAGGATTGTTTTTATGCTTAGACTAGCTATTTCTACAGAATTATTAAAATTAAAAAGATCTAAGATGTGGATTATTATGCTATGTATACCTTTTATTTGTATCTTATTGGGTCTACTAAATTTCCAGTTTAATCGAGAAGTACTTGCAGGTGCTGGTAAAAATGAATGGATGCAAGCTTGGACACAAATAGGTATGTTGTATAGTATGTTTTTATTTCCTATATTAATAGGTGTTTATAGTTCTCTGGTTTGCAGATATGAAGATTCAGGTAATAATTGGAATAAAATATTATCATTGCCTATTTCTATAACTAATATTTACCTTTCAAAGCTTATTGTTATCTCATTACTTTCTTTGGTTACCCAGATATTTTTAGTAATACTCTATATAATTTCAGGGAATTTTTTAGATTTTTCTCATCCATTCCCTATGGTACTACTTAAATGGGTATTTTATGCTTGGATTGGAACTATTTCTATAGCATCTCTTCAGCTATGGCTTTCTACATCATTAAAGAGTTTTGTAGTTCCAATAGGTATTGGAGTAGCTTTTACATTTTTAGGGATTATTTTTTATTTAATGGGCATTGGATATATATGGCCTTTTTCTTACTCAGCTTTAGCGATGGATCCAATAAAACTACATGGTATTCAAGGATTCAAGAATACATTTTTCTTTTTCATTATGAACATTTTTTACACAACAGTATTTTTATTTATAGGTATACGCAGAATGACACGTAAGGACATTAAATAATTTCTACTATCATTTTATAATTTAAAATTTCACATTAAATGTTCAATAAGATGTAAGTCATAAATATACGGACATTTCGTATCTAAAAATCTGTTAGAGATTTAAATATGAAATGTCCGTATGTTATTGCTTACATTGAATTAGGAGAATAAGTATTACATTTTTTGTAATTGTTTACTATCATGAAAATTACTATAATAGAAATCTTTATAATAATTACATCGTAAAAGTAGCTGCTCATGGGTTCCACTATCCAAAATTTCACCTTGATCCATAACAACAATTATATCTGAATCTATGATGGTACTTATACGATGAGCAATTACAACTCTTGTACAATTTAAGTTTTGAATTCCTTCATTAAGCTTCTTTTCTGTTATCGTATCTAAAGCACTAGTAGCTTCATCTAAGATTAATATTGATGGCTTAGAAATTAATGCTCTAGCTAAAGAAAGCCTTTGTCTTTGTCCACCAGATATATTTGATCCACCTTCAGAAATGACTGTATGATATCCCATAGGCATAACTTGAATATCTTCATGTATTTGGGCCAAATTAGTAGCAAATAAAATTTCATCCATATTAATATCATTATTATGAATAGTTAAATTCTCCAAAATGGTTTTATTAAATAGAAAGTTTTCTTGCAGTACAACACCTATATTCCCTCTCAAAGTTTCCTTACTAAGAGTACTATGATTAGTATCATCAAAATATATATTACCATGTGTAGGTGTATATAGCCCCGATAGTAGTGCTGCTAAGGTACTTTTTCCTGACCCAGACTTCCCTACTATTGCTACTTTTTGACCAGATGCGATATTTAAAGAAATATTTTTTAAATTGTAATTTCCAAACTTACTATATCTAAATGATACATCGTCCAGCTTTATATCCCCTTTTAATTTAATGAATACATCATTATCAGGAGTAGGCTCTTTTTCTTCTGTTAATACGTCATCAATTCGATCTAATAATGTTTCTGTAGTTACAATATCATTTAATAACATAGCAATTGAATTGAGGGGTGTTAAGAAAGAAATTGTTACTGATTGAAATGCAAAAAGCGTCCCAATTGTTATTTGTCCATTAACAACTTGATAAATACCTATACATATGACAATTAATGGAGCAACAAAAAATAAACTTTTTGTAATAGTATCTACTTTCAATTGAAAATAGGACTTATTTTTATTTGCTTCAACCTGCTTACTTAATAATTCCTCCCAATTTTTATATATATTATTTTCGATACCTAAAGATTTAATCGTAGACATTCCACCTAACATCTCAGTCATAAAACTGCTGTAACGTGTTTGGCTAGTAATCTGTGATTTTGTTAAATACTTCAGCTTATTTTTTGTAAATACAATGGTAAGAACTTGTATAATCCCAATTAATAATACTACCAATGCTAAAAGACGCGATTCTATGAACATGTAAGTAAATAATACAAATACTAAACAAATATTAATTAAAGACATAATAAGATTTTGAGATAAGAACTCCCTTATTCTAACATTACTATTAGCACGTAAGATTAAGTCCCCTCGGGAACGATTCTCAAAAAATTTGTATGGTAACTTTAATAGATGCGATACAAATTTATTTGTAAGTTTATAATCTAAACTATTTTGTAATTTAATAAGTATGAAATCCTTAAACAAATTGAAACCAACTTGAAAAATACAAAGTATTAAAAAAGAAATTATAAATGTTGAAATCATAGCGTATTTTTTTTGCATTACAATTAAATCTATAGATGTTTTCATAATTATTGGTACACCTACGGAAATTAATTGAATTAGAAGTGAAAACAGTACTAAATATAATAATGGTTTTTTGTTTTCAACTATAATCTTTTTTATACTTGATTTTTGTTTTTGTTTTTTGGGAACAAAATCTTCATTAGGAATCATAATAAAAATGGTACCTGAATATTTCTCTTCAAACTCTTTTTTAGTCATCTTTACATGTCCTATAGCTGGATCAGCAATAAAGAAATGTGTACCCGTAACCTTTTCTAAAACCACATAATGTTTATTCTCGAAAAACACCATAAATGGTAATGGCAAATCTTGATATTCTAGTAGAAAATCTATTGATACCTTTTTTCCAATACAATGCATGTTAAACTTTTCTGCTACCTGTTTTATTTTTAACAAAGTAGTACCATTCCTACTCTCTTCAAAATAAGGCCTTAATTCAGAAAGTTTTATTTCATAATTATAATACTTTAAAATCATATTCAAACAACAAATTCCACATTCATATTGACTCATTTGTTCAACAATTGGAACTTTTGATTTTTTATTTCTTATATTCCATTTCATTGCAAATCTTTTCCCCCTAAAAATTAAAATCGTTAAAATTTAATAAAAGTATGGCAATCAATATAATTGTCCTTATATTGAGTACCATACTTTTTTATATCTTATTCTAGAGTTAGAACGGATGGTAGTTCACTATTATAAAGACGTAGCAACTGATAACCTATTCCTGAAAGACCTACCATAAAGTTAGGAGTTTGTTGTCCACCGGGGATTCCACACTTCCAATTTTGATTATCTTCCTGTACATATTGAAGCATACTACTTGCTTTTTCATAAACAAATTTTGACAATGGCTTATACTTATCAATACGTGTAGCAGCTAATAATAGTAAATCTAAATTTCCTAAATCACCATGGCAAAGGCTATAATTAGGATTTAAAAAACCACGCTCCATAGTAATTTCTATAGATTTTTCCAAATCTCTTACAAATATCTCCGATTGATAATGTTCTAAGATTTTCAATCGTGCCATTCCTATTCCAACCGTTCCATTACACCAATGTATAACAGATTTAGGAGTATCCCTATTCATGTTTTGACGAAGATCTAGCCAATTGTTTTCTTTAGAAGAAAAAGTGCTATTCTCATAATTTAAAGCTTGTAATGCTGCATTTAAATAATTTTGATCGCCTGTTTCTTCAGTTAATCGAATAAGAGCTAATGCAATGCCAGATGTTCCATGAGATAATCCTGTTAAGGGGGTATGCTTAGGAGAAATAGTCCAAGCTGTGCCTCCATTTACTTTCACGGCATTTTTTAATAAATGATCGCCACACTTTATAGCAATATCTAAAGCCTTTTGAAAACCAGTGACTTTATAGAAGTTTAAAAGTACTAATAAAGTTCCTGCACTTCCATTAAGTAAATCGAACGTCGTATCTTTATCTATATGTGGTTCAATTTCATTAATGAAATTGATTGCTTCATCTAATAGTTCTTTTTCACCCCATAATTTGTAGAAATGAGTTAACACATAAACCGCTGAAGAATATCCTGAAAAGGCAGATATGTATGCTTTTTTTGTAGCATTCTTCTCATTTAAAGCTGTTTGTAGACAGGCTTTTGCAATTTTTTTAAATTTAGGAATCCCACTTTCTTTTCCAACGTATGCAAAGAAAATGGCCATACCTAAGATACCATCATATATCCCCATATCCATCGCTTTATAGTTTAATTTCTCATCTGAACTCATACCTATTCCAATCCAAGTTACATCGGAAAAATCTTCTGCCCAGATTGCCTCTTTTTCTAATACATTAGCAATTCTAATAGCTTCTGTTAAGAATGCCTCTTTGTTTAACAATGTACCTTCGTAAGAAGACTTCTTATTAAAATCTTCAATAGCTTTGTTCATATTATTGATATCCAAATAATATTTTGTTAATAGCGACTTTTCAATAAAGTCTAATTGTCGATTGCAATCTTCTTCGCCCATATTTTTTATTTTTTCTAATACCATATTAAAACTATCTTTTGCAAACATATCTTTTATCTCAAAATTTTGATGGGTTAATATTTTAGTGGAATCAACGTCTACATAGAAATAAGGGACATCACCTGCTAATAGATCCTTACATTCACATATAGCCGCGTTTTTTCGATTGTAAATATAATCAACTAGTAACCACATATAATCAAACAATTTCACTCTATCAATGCCAGATTTTAAATACTTAGGATGAGTACTCGCGTCAAGAAGATGACTATATACTATAGTACTTCTAAGTATTATTCTTACCCTATCTTTACTAAATGCATGGATTGGTGAATCTGTTGACAGAAGGGCCTCTTTATAATTTTCTAGTAATTTATATGTTTTGTAGAATCCTTCTTTAATAGATTGTGTATAATTAAAGGCCTCGCAAACTTCTCCATTAATTTTTGGCGAATTTAACCCTGCTTCTAAATATATTGAACCCTTAATCAATCTCATTTCATCAGTTTTTACTTTATCTATTTTATATCTTTCTACTTGCTGTTTCTTTCCGCCACCAATACCACTAACATCAATATCAAACAAATCATTATCTACAAAAATTGGCAATAGACCAGTTCTTGCAATGGAATCATTTAGGATATTTATGGCTTTACGATTAGCTGGACTTTTTAAGGATTGATTGTTCTTTATTGTAGTATGAAATAGCGATTCTAAATCGATTAACATTGGATGTTCACCATGAGCAATTAAGTTTTCATAGTGAAAATCTGTTGCATTTAAGAAGTGTAAAACACATAAATATTGCCCTTGTCTTTCATAAAAACGACGTACTTCTTCTTCTGTAGTACAATCCTTATATGTAACAAATTCTTGCCAGCCATAAGTTCCTTTATTGATAACTTTTATAGTTTTAAAGTTGTGAATTTCATTTTTTTCATTTATCCAATTTAAAAATTGTTGAAAATGTATATCAATCGATAATGATCTAGGTTTATAAATTATTGATTGGTTATCATTAAAGTCAAGTTTTAGGACATGTTGACCCTTATTATGTGAATCGCCCAACGCCTGAATATTAATTACTTTGGTAATACTTATCTCAAACGTAGTTTCAATTTCTCTATAATCATTCGTAAATTGATTTATAAATCTAATTAGATTATTTATGATATTACTTATAGCTTCAGATATTAAGCGAGCTAATACAGGGTATTGAGAAAGTACCGCTAAAATTTGAGATGATTTACCAATTTTCTCCTTCTCGAAGTAGTTATATCTCTCCTCTGGGGTATCTCCAGATAATTCGTTTTGAATTCTTGCTTTATTTAATTCATATATCAATGTTTTTAATGAGTACTTGAAAATAGTTGAAGAAACCAATTTAACTATAGTTTCTTCTATGCATTTTTTTTCAAAGATATGTAATGTATTTGTTTGATCTATTTCTTTAAATATTTTCTCTTTTACATAATTAACAAATGGGATTATAAAAGAAATAAAAGGAACGTCTTTTGAAAAAAGTTTATCGAATTCTCCATCATTGTGCTCGTCCTTGGTTTGTAAAAAAATTTCTTTAATTGTTAAAAACCATTCCATTTTTTTATATGTGTGATCTACCTGTGGACTTGAAAGGATAGATGTAAATTGAGAATATGTTATTTTTTCTTGATCAAGACGTTCTAATAATAATTCCTTATTATTATTAAACTTTTGAAGCCATTCAGTTACGCTATCTTCATTAATAGAATTATTAATTTCTATGTTTTCTCTCTCATTTAAATATAGTGCATGAGCCCATGTGGAATTATCCAATAGCTCATTAATATTATTTAAGGAATCTGTAGATGTTAACAAATGATATCCCCCACTCTATATAATTAGTAATTTATATTTTTTAATTAATCTACAAGAAAAGAACGCCCTTCAATAAGAGCGTTCTTTTCTTGTAGATTCAGCTTAGCTGCAGCAAGTGAACAGGAATTGCCATGTATTCCAATGACACTCATGAGAAATTGTGTCGAATTGACCTTTGTCTGCGCCTACTACGTTTTCTAATTCTGCATCTGTTAAATCATTAATTGCTTCTAAAGCTTTTAGCTCAAAATTCTTTTCCATATTTATCACCCTTATTATTTAGATTTTGCGATATCACATTTCAAAGTATAATACTAATTTATGGTAATGTAAACCCTTTATTTTGAAAAAATATACTTTTTATTACTTTTTATTACTTTTTATTACTTTTTATTACTTTTTATTACTTTTTATTGAATTAAAAGGGAATCCCAATATAACCCAAAACAATGAAAACTTGAATATATGGATACTATTACTTTAAAATTATATTGGAATATGTTGGTTTTCACATTGTGAGAAATTCAAAAAAGAAACTTACGAATAAATATTGAGAAGGTGAAGAACTTGTTTATTGATCCTAAATATTTAAAATCTAAAAAAATATTATTAATTGATGATGAAGAGGAAATTCTAAAGATATTAGAAATTGTCCTTAGAAAAGAAGGGTTTTATCATATTGATAAGGCTTCATTAGGAAAAAAAGGAATACAGATGTGTAGAGAAGTTGATTACGATTTAATTATATTAGACATAATGCTACCTGATATTGATGGTTTTAGCGTATGCCAACAACTAAGAAATATCACATTGGCACCTATCTTCTTTTTATCTGCTAAAGAAGAAGACTCGGACCGTTTAATTGGATTAAGTCTCGGAGGGGACGATTACATTACCAAACCCTTTAGTCCGAAAGAAGTTGCATTTAAAATGAAAGCATTTTTCCGCCGAGAACAGTATCACCATCAGGAAGAAAAAAACACAGATAAAGGTTTGTATAATTTTGGAGATGTTGTTTTAAATGAAAAAAAAGGTACTGTTTTAAAAAACAATATACCTATCTCTTTAACAGCAAAAGAATTCTATCTTCTTTTATACCTTATCAAGAATCCCAATCAGGTATTTAGTCTCCCGCAACTTTACAAGAGCGTTTGGAATGAAGAATGTACTGGTTGTGAAAATGTTATTATGGTCCATATTAGGCATTTGAGGGAAAAATTAGAAGACAATCCTTCTAATCCAAAATATATTCTCAATGTTAGGGGACTAGGATATAAGATGAGCATCGAGGGTAACGTAGAATGAAATTGAAAATCACATTATTATACGGAGCTTCAATTATAAGTCTAATTTTCATTTTATTTATTGTCCAATTCATAATTGCTACTTATTTTGTGTTTAGTCAAGGTTCAAATAATTACAAACAATCTACTCCAGAAAACATTGCATTAGAATTTGGAAAATATTTAAATCTAGATAATCAAGATATTTCTATAACTAATGAGGGAAAGAATATTTTAAATGCGAACAACGCTTGGCTTCAAATTATAGATTCAAATGGCAATGTTGTTCGTGATATGTATGCACCCAATAAATCTAAACAACACTACAATGCAAAAGATATTGCTATGTTATATAAGTATGCGGTAGACGGATATACCTATTTTATTAGTGAAGTTGAAATAGAAGATAAGAAGTGGAGTTACTTAATAGCATTTCCTTCTAACAAAGTGTCTCGATATATGATTTATTTAAATTTGGATAATGTCCTTAGTTTTTATCCTTATGGTATTTTAATTTCAATAGGTTCTGCATTATTATGCTTATTAATTTTTTCGTATTTTATCGCTAGGTATTTTGCAAAACCTGTATTGGTTCTCATTCATAACATTACAAATTTATTTAATGGGTTATATACGCAAAAAGATGTAAATAAGGGCCTATTTAAAGATGTATTTACAATTTTAAATAAGTTAGCTATAAAACTAAAAAATGTAGAGAATGACCGATCACGTCTAGAAATCATGAGACAAGAATGGATTACTAATCTTACTCATGATTTAAAAACCCCTTTATCTTCTATTAAAGGCTACAGTGAACTGCTTACTGATGACCAATATAATTTTACTATAGAGGAACGAAAAGAATATGTAGCGGTAATTAAAAAGAAAGCCCTATACATAGAACAACTGATAGGCGATTTAAGACTCACCTATCAATTGAAAAATGCTACAATCCCTTTAGAAAAAAAAGATAAAGATATTGTAGGGATAGTTAGAGAGTTAGTTATTACCTGTCTTAACAACCCGTCTTATAAAAGAAAAACATTTGATTTCTCTACAAATCAACAGAATATTATTTTAAAAGTCGATGAAATACTATTAACAAGAGCAATAAATAATATCATGATGAATTCTATAGTTCATACTCCTGAAGGAACACATATTACAGTAAAGATATGTAACACTAAAAAAACCACAAAAATTATAATTGAAGATAATGGACCAGGCATACCAAAAAAAGAATTAGAGCAAGTATTTGAGCGTTATTTTAGAGGAAGTAATACAAAGAATATAGAAGGTTCTGGATTAGGTTTAGCCATCGCAAAACAAATCATCATATCCCATGACGGATATATCGATATTAAAAGTGAAGAAGGGAAAGGAACTTGTTTCATCATTACATTCAAACATTAACAAGGTTAATGAATGGACTGCATTTGATTTTAGATAGATTTGTCTCGTAAAGACAGTTATCCTATTTTAATGCTATGTACCGTTTCTATTCATAGAATACTTTGTTGGGCTGTACGAAAAAAACCATACTTCTTTATTTATAGAAGCAATATATATTAATTAAAACTGGATTAAAACTAAAACATATAGAAAGGAGGATTATACTATTCTTCCATATTTTTCTTCTTGATTCTTCATTTTTCGTCAGTAATCTGCTAAGATGAAGGATAGAAACGAGAACTTTTAAACAAATATTTTTAAATAAACTAAAAAAACCCCCCGACGGAAGTTTTTAGATAGTTGACAGTTTGGCGACCGATACTATTTAAAAACCGGAAACAGAGGATTTGTAAATACAATTTTTAGTTATGATACTTAAATATTATCATAACTAAAAAAAAACGTAAATACGAATTCTCTATTTTGTCATGTCCAATTTTTGTCGGGATGAAAATTGGAGGATTTTTTATTATGGCAAATGATATATTTAAACATGCGCGAAAACGCGGACATAGCGTTGTAGAGAACGCATTACTTGACGATTGTAACCTAACAGGAATGGCAAAATATCTTCTTATTCAGTTTTGTTCACATCGTAACGGATATTGGAAGGTTACCATGCCTGATATTATTAAGCGCTCAAAAAATGGACGTGATGCACACTATAGTGCACTTAAAGAGTTAATACATAACAAATACGTTGCTCGCGTTAAAG
Organism: Bacillus sp. CH140a_4T; assembly: GCF_008923725.1. Classification (GTDB taxonomy): domain Bacteria; phylum Bacillota; class Bacilli; order Bacillales; family Bacillaceae_G; genus Bacillus_A. Next base: position 31,529 of record NZ_WBPF01000002.1, on the reverse strand, counting down.
TATTAGAAAAAGGGAAATATAAAGAACAAATCTACATTTATGGACAAATAAAAGAAGACGTTGCTGAAATGTTAAATGAAACAATCCAAGAACAAATGTTTAAAGGATATGTAGTTGAGGTGGCGTTCGGTAATCCACTTACTGAAAATCCGAATGTGGAAAACCCGAATTCGGATTTTCAGTACAATATAAAATACCAACGAAAAAATACTAAAAAAGAAAATACCAATATATTTATAAATGATATAGCAAAATTTGATGATGATAAGCGAAGTTTCTCTTCTCTAACCGAAGAACAAATAAATTTAATCGTTAATACTCTTAGAGAAGCTACAAAAGATGATTTAACAGATCGAAGCTTTACAGCTGTATTAAAAAAAGTTATGGATAAATACAACCAAGGGAAAATCTCTAATTTTAGGGACTATTTAATCACGGCGTTAGTTAATAAAATTGAAGAGTTAGAGATTCGTAGAATAAAAGAAAATGCGAAAAAACAATTACAAGAAGACAAGCTAGATAGAAGTATAATCACTCGTACACTTTCAGAGCATGAATATACAGGGAAAGTTCCGTTTTATGATTGGATAGCTTCATAATGAATAGACTTTGTAAAATATGAGAGCTATTTTACAAAGTCCAATCATAAGGTAAAGAAATTTTCTACAAACAGCTAGTTAAAGTTAAATTAATTCAAGATGAATCAGAAGGTTCTGTTGCAAAGTTGTTTAAAATGTAAAAAATGTGTGGTTGAAGAAAGCATATCCATATGAATATCCGCTATCATTACGAATTTGGTGGCGGTGGCCATTAAAAAATAACACCTACAAATACTGTAGGTGTTATTTTTTAATCATTTAGGATTGTAAAATATTTCGTATTTCTTCTATGTGTAAATTTGTAAACTTTGCAATATCTTCTATTGGCATTCCGTTTTTGTGCATACCACGAATAAGCTGCATTTTTCCTTTTTCAATCCCCTTTTCAATCCCTTTTTGTTCTGCATAAGCAAACTTTGCGGCTTCATCCATCAACGCTTTTTCCCTTGCTTCATACGCTTGTCGGAAAGAAGAATCTTGACTCATACGTTCCCATTTATTCAGTGCCTTTTGTAAAATTGGGTCTTGGTTCATCGCAATATCCTCCAATGTTTGGATTAATTATTCATCTTCAATCCCTGAAAGTAATAATAACCAAAGAATGAACCGATAAATTTCAACAACTAAGAAAACAGATTAAAAAATTCAACCTGTTTTCTTAGTTGTTTATTATGAATTTCTACTTAAAATATGTTGAACTTCTTCTATACTTAATTTACTTGCTTTTGCAATCGTTTCAATTGGTACGCCAAGTTCATGCATACCTTTAATCATTTGTATTTTTCCTTCTTGAATTCCTTCATTGCGAGCATGGGCAAACTTTGCAGCTTCATCCATCAACGCTTTTTCCCTTGCTTCATATGCTTGTCTGAAAGAAGAATCTTGACTCATACGTTCCCATTTATTCATCGCTTTTTGTAAAATTGGGTCTTGGTTCATCGCAATATCCTCCAATGTTTGGGTTAATTGTTCATCCTCATTCGCTGGAAGTAATAACAACCAACGAACAAATGAATCTTCCCAGGGATTTACTTGTTCATTTCGCCACTGTTGCATGAGTTTTGGAATCTCTACGATGTGAACTTCGATATCACTACTTAATACCTTCTGTTGTTGTTGATTCCATAAGACTCCTGTTGTATGGAATGCTTCATATTCTGAAAACATCACAAAATTTAATAAATTAATGGTAATTGTTTTATGAAGAGAACTATATGGCATTCCTTTTTGTAGTTGGGATGTGTATAGCCTTCCCCAATAATATAAACTCCTCTTAATCATATCATGATTATTATTGAGCTGAATTTCTATATTTACCTTTGTTCCCGTATCTAATGTTGCAGAAATATCTAAAATCGATAATTTGTCCTCTTCATGTTCCCGGTGCAAGTGTGGGTCTTCTAATTGTAAGGAAACAATAGGGGATTCTAAAGAATCTTGTAACAGAGCATTTAAAAAAGCAATCAGAATATCTTCATTTCCACTTGTGCCAAATAATTGTTTAAAAGCAAAATCAATGCGTAAATTCACTAATTGTTGATTGGACATGGGTTTTCCTCTCCCCATCTCATAAGATGTTTTTCTTTCATTGTACATAAAAGAGGGATACACATGCAAACAAGCTCTTATATCCATTGACATAAGAGCTTGTTTGACACCATACATAATTAACAGATTAGTTGCGTTTCATAGAAACTGAAAGATTGCCTACTGTAAGAAAAACTCACGTTTAGTATACAAAATACCAACAAAAATTCCAATACATACATTCATAAAATATTGTCCAATACACTTAAATTTCTATCCAATCCAATGATTCAAAGCACCATTTTGCTTCATTTCTTATCCAAACAAAAGGACTTTGTGCGCTATTTTTTAAAATCACTCTCCAACTTTCACATAATAATAGCCACATACCTTTAAGCACATATATCTAGATATATGTGCTTAAGTCTATTTTAGGGTGCATAACTTAAGTACATATACCTGTATCACGGAAAAACCTTGTCATTTCAACACTTTTTAACACTTACCTCTCAAAAAAACAACAAATTATACAGCTTTCAAAACCGCAACTTAATACCCTTTTACAATAAAAAATTTCACGTCAATATCAGCTCATGAAATAATAAAAAAGCCTTGCTGTAGAAACAAGACTTTTCCTCTTTTATTTTTGTTCGATTACATACCGACTATCCTCCGAAACACATAAACTTGCCGTATTCACTTTTATACTGCATTTTCCTAATCGCCGCTTTACTTCTGATTGTAATTTTTCATTTGCTTCCTCTAAAGAACTTGCTGGAATAATTGTAGATTGTGAGCCTGTTACCTTGCCACTATACATCACTGAAAAGTTCAATTCATATTGATGTATCAAGTTTTCTCCACTCCTTTTTTCATGGATTTCCTCACAGATCATTCTTATTTGTCGCTTCTTCTTGTAGTTTTTGAAGAGTACGTATTTGCGGTACATACCAGCTTTTTCTTAATCGGATGATCGTAATTCCTACAATTAAAATCAAAAAGGCTTGTAGGAAAATATCTTGTGTTTCCCATAACGTGCACAAATACAGAAGACTTCCCGAACAAAAATAATACATGGCCAATAATAGATTTATATTTGCGATTATCATTTGTTTCTTTACAATAGCGGCTATTCCTGCTAAAACAACTGTACAAACTCCTATACTTAACAAAATATATGCAATAACCTTTAAAAAAAGCATTCCTACACCCCTTCCCCTCTAAAAAATCATTTAAGCCACTTGAAAGACCGAATAAAGAGCGTAACCTCATTCGATACCAAATGTATTAACAGTTTCTTTAAAATCAATTACAAACGAATCTGAAACGTCATTTTTTCTGGAATGGAAACCTTTTGTGTTGAAAATCATAAATACTTTGTTTTCCAACACATCCAATTGAAAACCCTGTAAAAAAAGTTGCACCTATGATTTTTAATCCCCATTGCCATGTGTTTTCCTGTAAAAAATGATGCGAAACATAGAGACATACCCCTGTACAAATAATGATCCAGATTCCATATTCATCATATTTTCTCTGTTCTAACTTTTGTTCCTGGAACGGATATACCTGGATAAATAAAAAGGCTATCAGCAAAACTGACAGCCCAATTCCCAATACGATCATTTTTTATCGCCCCATTTCCACTCGATTACACCTCTTTATAGCGCTTCTGTAACAATTGCTGTACACGTACCGCATACATTTTAAAATAGGGAATGTTTTGCGCGGCAACCTTTCCAAAGTCCATTTGCATTAATGTTTCTTCTAACAGTTTGAACTCAAATTCTAGGAATTTATCATGTTGTTTCTGAATGGAATGCGGAATATTATGCAAGGCATCCGCAATTTCTCGCACATATGTCACACTGGATTCATCTTGGTTTGAATAGGAAAATACATTTCGAATCAATACAAACGTTTCTTGCAATATTTCATACCCGATATGATGCAACACATTTTGATTCACCAACTCCCCTCATTCCTTTCCCTATGGTCCTTCAATTCCTGTATTGATTTGGAACTCATAATTTTCTACAAACCATTTCTCACCTTCTAATAGTAAATTTAATTTCATGGTGTGTTTTTCTTGTTGTTCTGTTCCATCAACCGTTACAAGATAATCATATTTAACCGTTACATCCGCTTTATTATCAGCAGTTTTGATGTAGTACATATCTGTTATCTTTGCTTTCGTTTGAATGTGCATAGAGCCATCATCTTCTATATGGTTATGTGCATCCTCTGGCGCATTTAATAATTTGTTTCTTGCTTCGCCCGTTATCATTTCTTTGATCTTTTCAAATCCTGGCTTTTCTTTTTGCTTGTTATCATTCTGTATTAACAACTCTACGAACTGTTTTGCTACTTCTTGCCCTTTATCTTGCGTGTTTTCTGTTAAAACTGTTACGCGCTTTTCCAATGCTCGATTCTCTGTTTTTAGCTCTTTTACTTGTTCCGTCCATTTCTTTTCCGTTTGCTCGACTTTATGCTGTAAAGTGCGATTTTGATTCCATAGCCATACACTGATACCTACCAGTACAAGTATGACTAAACCAACGATTCCCTGTTTCATCCCTAATCCTCCCTTTTTTTCCGCTTATTTCGGCAAATATGGTGCGGGGTCGACTTGCCCAAATTTAAAGGCTGTTTTAATTTCAAAATGCAAATGTGGCCCTGTTACTTGCCCTGTTCTTCCGCAAACGCCTACTTGTTGACCAACTCCAATGTTTTGCCCTTTCTGTACGGTAATGGATGACATATGACCGTATAGACTCCAATATCCATTTCCATGATTGATTACAACTACGTTTCCGTACCCGCCGAAGCCACTTCCGCCTGCGCCAAATTCCGCCAACTCTACAACGCCACCTTTCGACGCGGCAATTGCGGTGACACCGTCCTGGCAAGAATAATCGATACCTTTATGAATTGTGCCCCAGCGTGGTCCAAATGGGCTTGTAATCGTCGTTTGAGCGATAGGACGAATAAATCCTTGTGAACTTGCTGATCCCGTATCTACAACGCCGCCTGGCTTTCCCGCTTCACAATTAAAAGTAAGGCCGCCCATTTGCGCCACAAACTTTGTTACTAATACAGGCCATAAACCATTTGTACCATGCGGATCATTTGCGGCTCCTGGCGGTGCATATTTCGCTCCAATTGCTTCTATAGTTGTAATCCCCATACCGATATAGTTTTTATATAAGTTTCGGGCCATAGCGTTGATTCCTTCATCTAAGGTGGCAAATTTCATGAAACCTTTCATTTGTGAACTACCAGGGTCCATGAGGCCACCAGGGTTGTTATAATTCTTTACTGCGTTAGAAGTACCGTTCCCCGTTTCCAATCTTGCAATGGCCGCTAGTAAAACGGGATCGATTTGATTTTGTGTTCCTGCATTTAAAAAGGCTTGTGCTTTCCCCGTAAAAACGCCGCCCAGGTGGGGTTGTAGTTCTTCTGGTGCCACTGTTTTTCCACCTGGACGACAAACCGTCATTCCATTACTTGGGATGGTTGCTGGCGCTTCCTCTTCTTTTTTGCCAATGCCTTGCGCCAAAACGATAAATAAAATAAATCCAATACAGACGAACAATCCTATTGTGAAAGTAGAACTTCCAAAAAGAAGTGTCAGTAACCAGGATTTCTTTTTCTTCTTCTTTTTTTGTTCTTGTGCAATATCTTCTTGTATCGTTTTGTCTACGACTTCTTTTATTTCTGGTCTCATATCATCCCTCCCCCTTTGCAACATGTATCAAGATTGATTGAAATACTTTCGAACAATCAGCCCATATATAAGGGCCAAAAGAATGGGTATAATCGCAAAAACATGAAATAGTAGCGTTAAAACAGTAGATTGCTGGTCTTGTATAAATTGTAGTAATCCAAAATGACCGATTCCTACAAACCAAATGAAAAAGGCTAGTTTCGCTCTATCATCTATACGACAACGTAACTCACTATGGATAATTTGAAGAGTGAGAAGAATGAGTGTATACCAGATAAGTAATCCTAAACCAATCCATCCTAATAAATCTGTCGCCCATTCTCTTTGTATGAAAAGAATAATTATGTTCATCCATCCTAAACACCCAATGCAAAGAAAAATACTGATATTCACCATTTTCATACAAGTTAATCCCCAGTGTTTCATAGATAAATCGCTCCTTTTTGCGTAAAAAAATAGTAAAGTCCTAAAAGACTAGGACTCTACTCATCTTTTTTTTGTGGCTCCAAATCATCTAAATTATCTAAGTTTTGCGGATCAGTAGAAGGCATCCAGTTTTCACTTCCCGCGGCTACAGCTCCATATTGTATATCTGGCGTATCGATTGTTTCTGCTTTTTCTTGAATTGGCTCATTTTTGCTTACTTCTTTCTCATTTACTGGTGTCAAATCAGAAGAAATAGGTTCCGTTGGGATAAATGAGTCAGATGAATTTGTATTTTGTATAGTTGACTCGACATCTATATCAGGTTTTTTTGCAACAATCTCCACCGCTTCATTCACTTCTGCAGGAATAGCATCTGGAATATCTGCACTTGTTGTTTCTGGTGTATGAGGTACAATGACACCTTCCTCATTTACATCTGCACGAATTGTATCTGGTATTAAAGGTTCATTTGCCTCTGTTTCAATTGGCGTTGAAATTTCTTGTTGTGGAATATTTGTTGAAGTTTCCTGTTCTGGTTGTATTTCTTCTCTTGAAATATCCATCGGAATTTCTTCTGTTGGAATGTCTTGTTGTGGGATATCGGATGGGATTTCTTCAAATGTTTCATGGTCTGATGACACTTCCTCTAATGGAAGTTCTTGTGTTGGTACTTCTGTTTGAATCTCTACATATGCCTCCATATCGCTTGAAACTTCTTCTAGTGGCATTTCTTGTTCTGGTACCTCTGTTTGGATTTCTTCATATGCTTCCATATCAGTTGAAACCTCTTCTAATGGTACCTCTTGTTCTGGTACTTCTGGCTGTACCTCTTCATATACTTCTATATCAGTCGGAATATCTTCTAATGGTACCTCTTGTTCTGGCACTTCTGGTTGAACTTCTTCATATCCCTCTATATCAGCTGGCATTTCCTCTCCTGTTGGAATTTCCTCATCTTCTAAAGATACAAGTTCTGGTTGAACTTCCATTTCTGTTCCTTCTTGTTGTTCTTCCATTTCTTGTTCTAATGCTTCCTTATCTAAGCTGATAAGGTCTTGTTGCATTGGTGCCTCTTCTTCACTTGGTGTCGTTTGTTCTTTTCCTTCCTCTTCCTGCTGTGGTAAATTCCCTTCTTTATCACGATCCTGTAAGGAAATAAGATTTCCTTTCTTTTTATTCTCTTCTTTTTCTTGTTCCGTTTGATTATTTGGTAAATCATTCGGTATATTCGCTTGCACTAACGGGTTGGCTTTTGTCTTTTCGTCGTCTGTCCCGGCATTTTCTAACTGGCCGCCTGCCGCCGCTAATTCAGCCGCGCTGTTAAAATGTGCTCCCATTTTGTCTCCAATATAAGACATTGTGTTTCCAGCGTACTCTTTTCCTTTATCTACAAAGTTTTCAGTCATAAGAGATATATTTGTGACTGTCTCATACACGCCACGTGCTCGACTAAAGGCCGCAACAATATTTCCTCTAAACAGGTAGCAAAGAACAAAAACAAGAATTTGAAAAATCATTGTAGATACATACCCTGCAACGCCCGCTTCTGGCAATACATATAGTAATTCTGCCACCGTAAAGATAATAACAAGCATAACTGACATAAAGATTTTTAATGCCAAAGGGCGAATCCATTGTGAAGCCCAGCTTTCAATGACTCTACGATGTCCTGGCAATAGAGCCACCGCCATGACGATTGGTGAGATAATACTCATGACAAGGAACCATAATTGGAATGCTACAATCAGTAAACAAAACGCGATTACTGGAACACCTGCGAATGTATTCACGACATAATACATGACTGTAAATACTAGGCGCTCTCCTACAGAAGAAATCACCATCATTTGATTTCCGTCTTTAACTTCCTTTTTTATCTTTTCATCTCTATCTTTTCCAAGAGGCGTTGCTAATAGTTCATCTACTCGTTTAGCACCTAATTTTTCTTTTGAATCCTCTCCATACTGTAGAAACAAATATGGTCGTTCAACTAACAAATCCCAAATCTGCTTTTTTACTGAAAAGATTGCATCCGCTTTGGAACGTCCTGGATCACCTGCAACCGTTCCTGTTGCTTTTGCTAATACCGTTACACTAATTTCAGAACTAATCGTATTTGCACTCTTTAAAATCGCACCTGCATTTCCAATGTACGTAACAATAAAAGCAATAACCAAAACTGTTTTTACTAACTCACTTAAACCTTTTGAGGGCTGGCGCTTAATAAAGAAAATATAGCCCGCATAACAAGCCGATAACACACAAGCAATGCCGATAATTGCTGGAAATAGTCCAGAAGATGAAAAACCACCTTTTCCAATACCAGCGATATTTTGCATAGCCGCACCTAATTTATCCGCTACAGTATCTACAATATCCAGGTTCAACGCTTGATCGACTAAAAAAATAGTTAATTGGCCGAGAATCACATTTAACTGAAAGGCCATATTCGCAAACCATTGACAAGTTGTATACAACATCCTTTGTAAATCTTTGCCTACACTATCATCACCAAATAAGTACCCACCAACTTTTTGAAATACATTTTTTTCATCTTCCTTTGGCTGGTACGTATCAATCTCATAATATTTATCTTTGTAAATCCCATCTGTGTACCCACTAAATAGATTTTCAGAAATTCGCGCCCCTTTTTGTTCCTGTTTTTCTTCCGTTTTTGTATCTTCCGCTAGGGCCACATGAGGCCCTAACGGTAGTAAAAAGAATACAAGAATCATACAAATAGAGAAAAGTTTTTTCATTCCTTTTGCCCCCATTTATGGACATGTATAGGTTTTACACTCCCAACTATGTCCTTGATATTATGTTCCCAATTCCAAGTCCAGCTATAATTTTTCCATTTCCCATCTTTTTCATCTTTCACCATTTTCAACTCTATATTTACTGTCCCATCTTTTACAGGATCATAGAATTTTACTGCGTAATAGAGTTCATTTTTTCCTTCCTCTAAATCATATCTATATAAATCGTATCTACTTCCCATATCCTTACTAGCTCCTGGATGACGTACACTTCTATCCTCATCCTTTAATGGTTCATAAACTAACGTTGCTAACTTTCCGTAGTCCACTTCAATTTCAGCTTTAACATAATCCATAACCGCTTTATCTGCTTCTTTTATATCCCTTTCTTTCTGGCTCTCTTGTTGATTTGCATTGCTTTTCGTTTCATTTGAGCAACCCGCAACCCCTGTTACCATCAACATTCCTGCTACACATAATCCAGATAACATACGTAATTTTTTCATCGTTCCATCCTCCATATACAGATAATTTAGAATACTCTTATCTGTATTGTAATACGAATTACGCCAATTGTTGTGCGCGTTCTTCGTCTGTTTTCGTAGAGGAATCAAATGCAGTCTTTAATTCTTGGAAAACAGGATCAATTTCTACAACCGCGGTTCGCCCAAAAATATCCTGGAACAAGGCTTCGCCGCGTCTAAGCTGGCGTAACATTAAGATATTTTCTTCTGTGACCGGTAAGTTATAGTAACGCAACATTTCTTCCGCTTCCTTATCGTATTTCAGCGCAAAACAGAACTTCATACCCACATTCGCAACCTCTTTATTTTCAGATTGATAATCGGATGCGTTTTGTGTTCCTAAATACAAGCCGATATTGTGATAACGTCCTTCTCGAATGATTTTGTCAGAAGACGCCGCACCCTCTTTATTTTTCAAAATACTAGATGCCTCATCTTGTAGATATACTTTGAAAATACTACGATCAGAATGCATTAAGGATTTACCAAATGCTGCTAATGCAATTAAGATACTACGAGATAATTTGTCTGTAACACTCTCATTCTTTTCCTCTGATTTTGGAATGCGTAAATGTTGAATTTGTAATACTTGTAACGGACGTTCTAGGCTTAATACGCGATAATCTTGACCAGGTCTACCAAACAATAAGTCTCCTAGCTGGATGCCTTCTAAGGTTGCTAAACGATTTGTAAGGGCATTTAACCGTTCTAATTCAGTTGGCAATAAGTTTGGTTCTTTCTTCATTTCCTCTAGTTCTTTACGAACCAAAGTTAAACATGCGTCTTCTTTTTTCGCCACTCGTTCAATCGCTTTATATAAATAGTCATATCGGATATCCTCTAAGCCTACATCCGATAGGAACGTTAAAATTTCAAGCGCTAAACTTTTTGCATCTTCTATTGTTGCGCTTATTCGGAATGGGTCTAAACAGCCCGCATCCTTTTTATCCTTCCCAAGCGTCCATACTTGCAAGGTATCCTCATTGAACCCTGGCAATAATTCTGGCCACCTTGTGCGGTCCCCTTTAGGATCGATTATAAATGCCCTTCCCCCACTCATCACAATCCAGAAAGCGAGTAAATTCATTAAGAAGGATTTTCCTTTCCCTGTTTGCCCTGCAAACATAACTGATAAACTCTCAAACGCTGTTACAATGTTATCTAATGCTTTCGCCGCGAGTTCTGGACGAACAAAAACAGGACGATTTAATTTCTTTGTCTTTCCAATGTAAAACCCTTGATTGTCACCAATTTGTGTTGTGGCCCCAAACATGCCCATTGCAAGTACGCCTGGTTCCACAAATAACTTAAAGTCCGTATTATAACGTTTAGAGCCTGGTAAGAACTCGTAGAAGTATGCTAATTGTTCTCCATATGGATTGACCAATTCAATTTTCATTTTGCGATATTCTGTAATCAGCGTATTGACGCGTGATTTTAATGTTTTCTCATCTTCTGCATATACACAAAACAGTACACTTAATTCATATCCAGGTGCTCCCGTTGTTTCAAAGCGATCTTTTACAATTTTGACGCCTCTTGCTTTACGATCAATTGTTAAATCTGTTGTACGACCGCCTACCATTGCTTGTTGACGTTGATCGTTTAATTCCAATTCACTATTTAATAGCTTTTGTGTGACCATCTGGTTTTCTAAGTGATACGCTCGAATACTCATTTCAATAGGAAACTTTAACGAATGCGATTGAATGCGATAAATCCACTCTCCACCAGGAAACGCCGATATTTCGGGCATATCTTTCACCGCAAGAAAAGCAACATGAGAGGTTTCAATTTCCCCTTCTTCATTTTGTCTTTCGAGTATAAGAGAACGTCCTGGGCTTTCATCAATCACCGTATCCGTTAAGTGCACCATTTCTTGTAAATCTGGCCGACGTACTTTTACCGCCTTTCCTTCTTCATTTTTCAAGGTAACCGTAGAACCTACTTTCCAGTTTTGGTTCCGATTCAGCTCTTTCATGCCACGTTTGAAGTTATGATGGAATAAAAAGCGCGTTGTTGACGGTTTCGCACGTCTTGTATTAGGAAAGGCCCCTCTAACCTGGCTAAATAACACGTCTTCTACTTCTAAATAATTTTCAATTTCCTCTTCTAAAATATCCGTCACATTCATACCCGATATGTTTTGAGCTGTCTCTGCAAATCCTTCTCTAACCTTCTTCATAAACTTCCATGTTTCTACGACAGGGTTACGAATTTGTCTTTCTTTCTGTTCCATATTCAGTTGTACTAAAACGAAAAAGCGATATTCCATGTTCTCTTTCGCAATGGCCGCATTTTTTAAGTATTCTTTTACCTTTTTGAAAAGAAAGCGTCCTGTTGGTGCCATCGGCCCTTTTAAAGTGGAAATATGTTCATCCAGAATTTCATCTGAATTTGTTGTACGAGGAATCACAAGCAAGTGGATATCATATTCTTGATGGGTAAATAGAGCGAGTTGATTGCGATAATATACTTTTTTCGTACTTTCGTCTTGATGATCGTATTCAAATCCGTCTACTTCATACACTGCGGATACTTTTCCGTCTGTACTAAACGCTAAATTCTTTTCAACGTGCTTTAATGGTGGTCTTTTCATCGTTTTCAACATATTCAACTTCCTCCTTTTGGGGTAAAAATGTTACATCATAAGCGTGTATGTCGTTCTCTTCTTCACTGAATGAATGTACGATTGGTAAATCTTTGACGTCATGTTGTACACATACATGACCATAAAACACATGTTTTTTAAGTTTGGGTACATTCACCAAGCGACTACTTTGATGCTTCCGTAAACGAAATGTGATCCAGGACCGAACAAAAGAGAAAAGTGATTTTCCATCCGTTTTATATTTATCTGCTCCCCATACGAGGAAAAGAGGAATCACACCATAATACATGAGCCAAACTTGATCGATCATATCCCCAAATATCCATTTAAAGGGAGGAAGGAAGCGGAAGGCTACAAGCCCCGCTTCTACCGCCGCAAAATAACCAAGTGCCCTCCATGTAACCGCACGCGGAAGACGATACCCCATAATTTCGTACTGTCTTCGCATATAGTTCATATAGCTTCCGAAACAATAGACAATGATAGATTTTGATTCTTTTTCTTTCATGTAGCCCTCTTCCTTTCCATCCCTTACTTAGACGCCAAACAATCCGCCTAACCACGTTCCGATTGTTTTTAATGCATCTGGTTTGTTAATGAAGAATACAACAATCCCGCCGCCAACAATTAACGTAATCGCTTTTCCCCATGCGCGCTTTGCCGCTACGATCAAGATAACAATGATAAACGCACAATATAACGCGTATGTTCCTTGTGTCTTCATCATTTCGAAAAATCCTTCTAACCCGATTCCTAACACAAAATGATTTATATTGAACATATACATGCCCCTCTCCTATTTTGTTTTTAAGTCTGTTACGATCCATTGCTTTCCATCTTGTTTTACAAACAACGTATAACCTGTTTTCATTTTCGATTCAGAATGTGGATCAATCATAGATACCTCTGTTTGTACCTCATATGTGCCTTTTGTTTTTCCTGGATAAATCTTAGAGGAAAGTACATTTTCAAATTTCATGGCTCCTTCTAACCCTTTAATATCTGTATTGGCTAAAACATACGCGAGTTCTTTTTGTGTTGCGGTGGTATAGGATTTAAAAAAGGTTGGTAAAAATTCTCGAATGTCTTCTTTTACAGTGATTTCATGAATTTCCTCTCGTTCTTTTCCTGCTTTTTCTTCTGGTACTTCTGCTTTTTCATTTACCTTGACGATTTGAGGGAATCCACTAATCACAAAAGCCTTTCCATCTGTCCGAACAGGAACCGACACTTGCTGGATCACCTCCTTATCCTCTGGTCCGCTATTATCTGCTTTCATGCGGCTTAATTTGTATTTCACTTTAAAAATTACGCTTGCTTCTTTATCTGTGACCTCATCTACCTTTAATACAGTTGCATATAGAAAATTCGAATCCCATTGCATACTTACGAAATCTAAACCAACTTGTGGATCAAATGCTTTCGGTATATAAGGCTGTAAGCGCTCTGAACGCTTCTTCTTTCCCTCATCCCCTCTTTGCCACGTAAAGTATTCCTTTGCGAATCCGCGCGCAAATTCAATCGCTTCTGGACGCGAGGCAAGGTTTTGTTTTTGTGTGACTTCCTTTGGAGTGGTACTGGCCTTTGCTTGTGTATCTCCCTTTCCTTTTACTACGGTTGTGACGGATACAATTAGCATCCAACAAAACAGGAGCCAAAAAGCCCATTTTCCAATTAAGCGGCCTTTATAAGAAGGAATTCTTGTGGCTTTCCTTGCCTTTCCTTGTTTACTTTCAAATGTTTTTGCAAACCACTGTTTCACCTTTTGAAACATATTTATCCCCCCTTCAATTTCGGTACTGGCGTAAAGATCGTTCGTAGCAATCACAAGCAAATGACGCCATGCCAACCGCTGTTGATTCATCTTGTATTTCATTTCTTGCATAATTGATAAAATTGTTGAGTTTCGTTTGACTGCCTGTGATATATGGAAATCTAGCATGAACCACATACCGTTTGTCTTCATCCCTCCCTACTTCAAAGGACGTTCCATCTGTAGCCCGAAACCCCCTTACAAACTCCAAACCTTCCAATATATCCATTGTCATCCCCCCTTATGATCGACCATCTTCCATATTCCCACTACCACCAGGAAGAGAAGTAACACGCCTTCCCATCCTTGCGTATAGTAAATTTCCACCACTTTACTTTTTACCACTTCCCAGGCTTCTCTCGATCCTGGTACTCTTTCAAATAACCAATCTGAAAAAACAATTAACAGAAAAATACTGGCGCTTATCGATAAAATAAACCGAAACACATTCTTAGAACCTCACTTTCTCTGTTGGATTTTGAATATTCTGATAAATATTCCCGAATGGGTCTTGTAATATATCTTGGAACAGTGTGATATACACTGGAATTTCTGGACTACTTATCCCTTTTAAGTAGCGAATCAATTCTTTTTCCCTACTTTCACTACCTGCGACAAATACTAGGCGCCATATCGGTATTTCATATCCCATACCAGCATGTATCCGATAGTCTGCCTTTTTTCCTTCTTGCGTCATGAAGTCGTTATAACGGATAATCTTTTTTTCTAATACTTCTTTTGATCCGTAAGAACGTTCCATTTCCATGAATACACCGATGTTTTTATCGATTGCTTCTTTTAATCCAATTACCGCAACCCCATCTGGGCGTATAACGCGATTTTTTCCTTTTGCATATTGAAACGTTGCCCGCGGTTCATTAATCCATTCCTTTAGTTCCAACTTTCCTTCTCGTTTAGATATTAATGTCATGGCACATTCAATTTTCGCTAACATTAAACTGTGATACACAAAGGATGCTGAACGTTTGGACCAACTATTTTTCCAATGCACTTCCCCTCGAAACCCACGAACCATCTCGACTCCTTCTGGTGTTAACGTATAAATTCGTTGTGGTTTCGCAAATTTTCGTTTCTGATTTCGTGGTGAGGTAACAGGTAAATACTCGTAACGGATATAGCCCGCTTGCTCTAGCTTATATAAACGATTTGTTACAGATTTTTTTGTATAATTTGCATACACCTTTTGATGAATGTACTCAATATCCAAGTAGATGTGTGTATGCAAACTCATGAGTAGTTTTTCATCTGAAATTTGAAATAAAATGTTTCCCATGCCCCTTACTCCTTTTCCCACATGTCGAAAATGCTCACTTCTTCTTGTGGTGTATCCTCTTTTATTTCTACGTTTTCTGTTTCAATTGATACTGTTTGTTCTTTTTCGATTGTTATAACAGGCTCTTTTACTGGCTTATCTTCTTTCTTTACTTCTATTGTTGTCGTAGCTTGTTTTCGGAATGGGATAATTTGCGCTTGATGTGTGAGTTCGACTTGCTGTGTTTCCGAAACAGGTTCTTTCATTTCTTCATTGGAAGACAATTTTTCTTCTAATTCATCTAGCCCCGATGTCACAACAGGTTCTTCTTTGGTTAAATTGACTTTTTCGGCTTGTTGATACTTGCCTTTTCCATATAGAAACTCATCAATTTCCTTGTCGATTTCTAATCCTGCTTTCCCATTTTGTTGCTCTAAAGAATGAATCTTTGCTCTGGTCCATTCATTTGATGCATGAATTTCTTTTTCGTTTTTATAATTCGCCGCTTTTCCATTTGGTAGATATCGGTCTAATGGTGGAACTCGTATGGTACACCATACATTTTTTGCTTCACCTCTGATATAATCTTGTGTTTGAATCGCTACAACTAAGTTAGGAAGGTTTTGCAAATACTCTGTACGGAATTGCTTTTGCATAATGCCTTCTAACGTTTTTGCGGAATTATGACCTTGCCTACATACAAAGTAATTTCCGCCCGCCTCTGTTAACATGTCTGTAAGCTCTCTGTCTAACTGTCCCGACACTTGCTGTGTAATCACCCATAGTCCAAATCCATGCTTTCGATCCTTCGCAATAATTTTAGGGAGAACAGGTACTGGCACGTCATGGGCTTCATCTATAACTCCTAAATGTAGTTTTGAACCATGCGGCCGCTGTTGGGCGATACGGTGATATTGATTACAAATGT
The DNA here is from genome assembly GCF_008923725.1 of Bacillus sp. CH140a_4T. Classification (GTDB taxonomy): domain Bacteria; phylum Bacillota; class Bacilli; order Bacillales; family Bacillaceae_G; genus Bacillus_A. The sequence continues at coordinate 15,342 of NZ_WBPF01000002.1, read as the reverse complement.
AACCGACTGTTAGTAATGTATCTTCTTTTCCCATGCCCGCTAAATCATAAAAGATAAGGTGGCCATCATCCATCCACTTCCGAATTTCTAAGGAAAAGCCTGTTTGCCCGTACATACGCTTTAAATACAGCGTATTACGGAAGATATCTAATCGGTTTAAAATCGCCTGTGTGCTGTCTTCTAATGCGCTTCCTACTTCATATTTCCAAAAGTGAGAGTAATATTTTTGTTCTGGCCCTTGTAAATTGGCTATTACGTTTGCTCTAAACAGTTCATCACTTATGAATAATGGGATACTTAAAATCGTATGAATTTGACTCTTATCACAAAGTAACGTCCCAATAATCGCCCTTAGTAATCGTTCTGTTTGTTGTGCTTGCCCTTGAATCATTAACTTAATCATTTCCATAATGGATTCAACCACTGTTTGGACATCTTCATTTGAAAAACGATGAAACAAATTCAAAGCTGGCGGATGATCTGTGTTTCTAAAACGGATAAAGTGAACCTTACTCCAATCCACTTCTTTCCCATCCTTTTCCGCTTTCAATAGTCGATTCATTGCTACATATGCCAAATCTTCGGTTGGATCAAATAGAGATAATCCACCCGCTTCTTTCGGATTTTCTAGCCATTTATCAATGACACTTTGCATCAATCTCATGGCAATGGTGCTTTTACCAGACCCAACTTTCCCCGTAATGTAACCATGATTCTTGAAAAAGTCTTCTCGAATTTTTACTAATCGATCCTTAATATAGGGATGCATCACATGGCCAATTGAAATGCCTTCGGCCAATAAATCATTTGGTATCATGTTTTCCCCTTTATCTAGATACAAAATGTTGCGCTCTGTCTTGCTGTTTTTATCCCCTGTTACGTTAGGTAGATGGAACAAGTTTAATAGCTCTGATCCCGTCCATATCATTTTCCCGTATACGGGATGTGGTACAGCTGGCATACTGCGTCTTAACCTTCTGTATCTAAGCTCATTCACATCGGCCATAATACTTGCTACCATATGCCCTAAATTCTTAATAATAGGTACACCAGGATAATAGTCACTTGCAAATGAAACAGATACTTGAAATGCCACTTCATTTTTTGCAAAACGTTTATTTAATGCGCGAATTTCTTCTTTTTCAAAGGCATCTAGCCCATGCTTTTTCTTCTTTCGAATGGCCTTTTCTGCTTTTCGAATCCCTTTTGTCAGCTGATACCCGTTATCTGGTGTAAAAGCAACATCAACCCATGTCTTTTCTTCCATTGCACTTCCTAACATCGGTAATACATCACGTGTATAGCGTGCTAGTGATAACGTGGCATCTAGCCGCTTTCTCTTTAATACCATCCGTCCTCCTACCGCTTTTCTTGTTGGAAATGGCATTTCTTCCTTTGGGACGGTATAAATTTCACTGTGGGTATAGGCGCTTTGTATGGCTTGCACAACCTGTTTGATTTTATCCTCTGGACCACCCACATAAAAGCGAACACGCTCATTTTCTCCTTCTGGACGATACATCGTCATACGGTACCAATCGCGACCTTTTAACAGACGTTCTAAAGGCTTTCGACCCGAACCATGTACATGCCGAATCATTTGCCCTAGTTTATCTGGTGTGACCTCATCATCTATGTGCGGAATGAATAATACGTATCGATACCGCTTCTTTTCTAGATATAAATAGATGCCATGTAAGACAATCCGTATGACAATTCCCAACAGGATCAATAAAGCAATCCCACGAAACACACCGACTACAGTTGGCACCAGCTTCATCAATTCTGTGAGGATTTTTTCTTTAGAAAACCAGACAAATGCAACAGCTCCTATACCTAAAAGCATTTTCCAGTTCTTTTCAATGAAGTTTTCAATTTCTCTATCTAACTTGCTGTGCGCCACTTCTTCACTTCCTTTCTATCCTTGAAATGGCCTTATGCAAGGGCGAATAGTTTTTCACGATGTTTTTGTGTTCGTTCTTCTGCGGCTAGTTGAATCAAAATTTGAGGTTGCATGATCCCGTTTTGAGGTTGATTAATTTGATCTAAGAGTGTTTTATAGTTGAAGAGTTCTTGCTTCACTTGTTCGATATCTAATTCACCATTTACCGTTACTTGTTCTTTCCAGAACGTTTCCCAGCATTCTTGACGATTTTGATACGCTTGTTTTCCCATCTTGCTTCCTCCTTTTAAGTGGGGAGGATATTCAGTGAAAGAATGTCCTCCCATGAATATTATGATTTGCGTGCTTTTTTGTAAGGGGCTAGCGTGACCAAGAGAGAAGAGAAAATCATGCTTTTTCCCATTCTTCCTGCCCATTCTTCTGTACGCTTATTTGTTGAAGGTGTATGTGTTGTATGAGGAACTCGACCGATATAAAAACCGCGTTTACTTCGCATATGCTTAATTGGTTTCATAAGAAAACCTCCTGTATTGTTTTATCATTCTATATCGTTAAATAGAAATATTGTATAGTTTTAAGCGATGAGTGGGTCTAATTCTAAATACACATCAAATCTGTGCAATAACTCTTCTGGTATCGCTTGAAAACTCACAAAAACTCTTACATTCAGTTCCTCTAGTTCTTCTAAAAGATTGATGAATCCCTCTGGATTATTGGAATACAACCTTAATCCTTCATCTATGATAACGACATTCGATTGTTTGCATGTTTCTATTTCGGTTTTGCTTAGAAAAGAATCTTTTGATGTAAAAGTGATAATTTGAGCACCCATTTTTTCGTATTCTTTATACTCTCCATCCCCATCTAAGACAGTCGCTTGTTGATTATCCGCCATGACAAGGGTAAGAAGTTGCTTCATCAAACCTGTTTTTCCTTTTCCTGTTCCACCTCGTACCAGGATATTTCTATTTTCTTCTCCAAATACAAATTGAGGATTCATTTTGTTCCCTTCATTCTCTATGACAATGGAATTTGACTTACTCATGTCATACCATTTTGGTTTTATAAATGCTGGGATTTGTGCACTTCTTCCAATAAATGTTCCACACATAGCAATCTCACCTTTCCATTCGTATCAGTTTTTTATCAAGCTACTAAATCTAATTCCTCTAAATCAGTAGAAAGAATCTTAATTTCTTGTTGGTGCTCTTGAAACAGAACATGTTGGATATTTTTTCGCAACTGAAACCCATCTTCCACCAATGCAAGTAAATATGATTTCGTATATTTCCTATCATTGATTTGATAATGTACATCAAATATGCACATGATCCCGCCCTCCCTTATCAGTTGAGAGTGTTTTATACTTCTTGATTCTTATGTTTTCTAAATGCGTAAATTGCTAGGATGCTACCAAGAACGACAAATGTAACACCAATCCATTTCCAATATGGATTTTCAGCTTTGCCGCCTGTTGTTGGTAGATGACTTTCTACTTTCTTAGGTTGTTCTTTCATCGGTTGTGGTTGTTTTACAATATGTTGTGGTTTCTCTGGTGTTGGTACAGGTTTTTCAATGACCTGTGGTGTTTGTGGCTTCTCTGGTTGTGTTTTCTCTGGCTGTGGTTGTTCCGGTTGCTCTGGTTGTGGCGTTTCTGGTGTTGGTGGAACTTCTTTTTTCTGATCTGCTACAACATGTTTGATAATCTCACCATCTGTTTTAATTTCAAAAGAGAATGTTTCTTCATTGATTAAATATCCCTCTGGTGCGAATGTCTCTTTATATGTGTATTTACCAGCTGGTAATTTCTCAAACTTTGCAATGCCTTGTTCGTTCGTTTTTCCTTTCACGACTTCCTGGCCTTGCTCGTTATAGATTGTAAATTCTGCACCTGGTAGCTTGTTATTTCCATCGGCTACGTCTACTTTTGTAATTTCTAAGCTACCCTCAATCTTTTTGTTTTTTACGATGTGCTTAATAATTTCACCATCCGTTTTAATTTCAAAGGAGAATGTTTCTTCATGTGACACATAACCTTGTGGTGCAAGTGTTTCTTTGTATGTGTACTTTCCTGCTGGGAGTTTATCGAACTTCACAATGCCTTGTTCGTTTGTTTTTCCTTTCACGACTTCCTGGCCTTGCTCGTTATAGATCGTAAACTCTGCTCCTGGTAACTTGTTATTTCCATCAGCTACGTCTACTTTTGTAATTTCAATTGATCCTCTAATCTTCGTATTCTTTGCAACTAGCTCAATTGTTTTTCCGTTTTCAGTAATGCTGAACGGAATCGGGTCTTTTACTAGAACATAGCCCGCTGGTGATGTCTTTTCAATGAATTGGTACTTTCCAAATGGGATATTATCAATTTTGATTAACCCGTTTTTGTCTGTCTTATGCTCACTGATTTTCTTGCCTTTTTCATCAGCTAGGATAAAAACAGCACCTTCTAATTTGGTTTTCCCATCTTCATCTACTTTTACGAGCTGTACATTTCCTTTTACTTGATCGTTTTTCACTTCGAATGTAAGTGTTTGATTATGCTCTTTTACTTCAAATGGATACTTTGTTTGATTTAATAAATAACCTTCTAATCCTTTCGTTTCCTGGAAGTAATACTTTCCAAACGGAAGAGAATTTACTTTCGCAATCCCTTCTTGATTTATTGTTACTTTTGTGACTGCCTTTCCTTCTGGCGTAAATACAGTAAACTCAACGCCTGGGAGAATCTTGCCTGTGTCACTTACCTTTTTGATTTTAATATTGCCTTTGATTTGTACATTTTTCATTTCAATAACAGCAACTTCACCTGTTTTCACTTCAAAAGGCTTTGGTGTAGCATCTAGCACATATCCAACAGGTGCTTTTACTTCTTTTACAGTGTATGTGCCAAGTTCTAAGTTACCCATTTCAGCGATACCGTTTTTATCAGCTGTAATCGTTCCCATAACTTGTTGATTGTTGTCTGCTATTTCAAATACTGCGCCTGATAGTGGCTTTTTGTTTTCATCCACTTTCATCACTTTTAAGGCGCCATTTGCTTTCCAGAATACTTGTAAGTCTGTGCTCACTTGTTCTGTACTATGCTCTAATAATACAGTTGCATCTTGAATCGTACTTGTTCCTTTATACACAACTGCATGAACATTTGTTAGATTTGAAACGACTTTTAGAGATAGTTCACTACTCTTAGAGGATTTTGGTACTTGGATACGGAACTTTTCTCCTAGTTGAAACGTTTCTTTCCCTTCACCTTGTTCTGTGACAACACGTGTTCCTTGTGGTGCATTGTTCATTTGTACTTGGAATGTACCTTTTTTTGCATTTGTTTGAACGGTGTATGTTGTTGTTTCGAAATATTCACCGTTTAATTGTGCTTGTTGTTTATCCGTTGGAATGACATTCATCCAGACATCTTGTGTGTCCTGACTTTGATTTGCCGCATGAATAATGTTTTTAGCCGCTTTTTGAACAGCCGCATTTTTGAATTGTAATTCATCAACGGAAATCTGGCCAAGTGCATTCCAAAGAGCTAATTGCGTCGCATAATGGGCTTCTTGCCAAGTGGAAACCCCTAAATTTTCTGGTGTTTTCTGTGGATACCCATTCATTAAAACACGATAGGATACATCATCTGTTTTGCCTGCTTCGGGTAAATCCTCTCCATTTGGGGATTTTAAACCGTATACCAGACAGTACGCAATTTGACCACTAGCATTCTTTAGTAGCTCTGTGCGAACATCTTTCCCATATTGCGGACTATAGGCCCAATCCAACTGATACTTTTCTCGATTGATTACCTCCGCACTGGCTTGATTCAGTGGAATCAAGAAGCTCATAACGAATAAAAGTACACTCGTAAAGAGTAGTAGTGTTTGATACGATCGTTTCAAAACCATTTTTTACAGCTCCTTTAGGATTATTCAGTTTTCAAAGGACGGAATATTTAGAATTTTAATCTTCTAAATATAGAAAGTTATACTTTAGTGATAATTATTTCGTCTTTTAGCCGAATTTCATTTACAATACATTTAGTAGGAATATGAACAAAATAGATGTAATCAATAACATGAGGTTAATTCAATCTGTGATGGATATTGCACGATAATATGTTGGTCTGAAAAGTTTCTCGATCGGAACTTCAAGAAAATCAGCCATTTTTTTGGCTTTGTTGGCTTTGAGACTCCTTCTCCCAATTTCAACATCATATAATGTGCCGATTGGAATTTTAGCGCCTTTAGAAACTTCCTTAATACTTAAACCTTTGGATTCCCTATATTCTCGTACAATGGTTTTATTTTCTGACGCTAGCATTTTTTCACCCTCCCTTCCCTTAATTACATTGTATTCGGCTTTAAGCCGAAAGTCAACATTAAAAGTGTTAACTTTTTATTTTCTTAACATCAAACAAGTTAAAAGGAGTTGGAACCATGTTTGGACAAAGATTGAGAGAGTTGCGAAATAAGAAAAACATTAGTGCTACCGCGCTTGGAAAAACACTTGGAATTGCACAAACAACTATATCGAATTGGGAAAACTCTGGATATGAACCCAGTTATGAAATGTTAGTAAAAATTTCACGTTATTTTGGTGTATCTGTAGACTATTTAGTAGGAAACGATAATGACGTCAATAAAAATGAAATAAGTCGTTTAGCAAAAGAGTTATATGAGGACTTGGACGATCTTCCAGAGGATGAACGCAATGATATTGAAAAAGGACTATTAGAATATCTGGAATTTCTAGGTTATAAATTAAAAAAAACAAAGAAATAAATTCTTTGCTTTTTTAATTAGCTTTTTGTCTAATATTAGATTTAAAGTTTCTATTTTCTTTAATATAAGTCTGTAATTTACTATGCAATTCAACATAATTACCTGTTTGTGACAATACTTTCACCAAAAAGTCATAATCAACTTGCTTACATAAATTCTTCTTTTTCATAAATTAATTACCCCTTTTACGAAATTTTTTATGTACAAGTGGAACGGAACTTTATGCCACACTAACAAGTGTTCCACTCCTTAAACGACAAATGACACTACAAAAGTAGTGTCATTTTTAACATCAATCACCCAGCTCCTCCGCCAGGGTCTACCATATATTGTAAAATTTTAGTGGCGCTTCCTTGCATCGGAAGTGCTGTTAAAGCCGCTATCGTGGCAAATAAATATAATCGTTTTGCCCATCCCTTCATATTTAACCACCTCTGAATTTATTTTAACACATTTTTTGGAAGTTCCGCATAGAACAAATCATTATTCCGTTCAAAGGCCAATAAAGCTTCTCTCATTAAGTTCATATCTTCTCTTGCTAGAGCTTGAACAAAAAGTTGAAGTGGTGTAAGAAAACCATTTTGTTTTTTAGTTTCTTCCATAAGAGAATCTGCTTTTTGTTTCATATTTTGTTTTATGTATAAATACCCCCTTTCTGTCGGATTTATAGGGTTTATATGATCTAAATTCTTTTCAAAATGAATGTTTAGAAAATCAAGTGTTGTTTGTAACATTTGTTGTTTTTTACGCATTTTTTGGTTACTTGGTGAAGCCACCAAACTTAACCCTTTGTCTAAATAATACTTAGCCAATTCGTAGTCTGTTAATATATATGTCTCACCCATAATACAATACGCTGTAGCCTTTGGAAGTAAAGATACTCTTCCATTTCTGGAAATCATATCATCACATAATTCTCTTGCTCTCTCCAACTCATTATTCCTATGAAAACATGTGGCTAATAACTCCATAGTTCTTAACTCATATGAAGATTTTAAAAATGGATTTTTCACTTTTTCAATTTCAGCCTTTAACTCATCAATATTTGCACTTACTAAATTGTAACTTCTTGAATCAAAAAAAGCGTAAATCAGAGCAAACTCCATAGGAATTTTACTTATATCCTCTGCATTTTTTTGCTTTCCCATTTCTCCCTTTACCATTTTCAAAAATTCGCACGGGTTAAATTCATCTGCATTTCGTAAATAAAGTAATTCATAAGCACTCGCAAATTTACGATTCAACAAATTATTTGATTGTTTTTCTCGATCAATTAAATGATTTAATAATTCTAATTCACCGCACATGTCTATATATTCAAACGCTACTCTTAAATTAACTTTCCGTTTAGCTTGGTTACAATAGTTAAACACTTCTGTCTTTCGAAAAGAATAATCATGGGGATATAACATGTTTAGTATTTCTGCATAAACAGAAAAGTCAAATTCTCTCTTACCCGAAATAGATTGATTCACTTTAGAATGGCTAATGCCTAACAAATCAGCAAGCTGTCTATTAGTAATACCTCTATTAGTTAAATCCTTTTGAATTTTTTCTAAAATCATACCCCTTGTCACACCCTCTCTCATCTTTTAATATATAAATATAAAAAAGCTTTTATATTAAAAGAATTTTCTGTAAATATATTCTAACAGAAATTAGAAAAAGTTTCGTTCCAGTATGAAATTTTGTATATTTCTACATTGTTTTCAGAATATTAAGAAAGTTATATTCGTATTTGGTGGTAACTTCTAACTTATTACTAGTTGATATTTAAAAAAAGTATGTGTAAAATAGTTCTTAAAGATATGTACTTTAAACAACTAAATTTTAACAAAAGCCTATTCATTAGTTTTAAACATTAATTATAAAAAAATAAAACCCCACCGCATCGTTTTTAATTGGATCAGGTCGCCAAACTCAAACCAATTAAAAACTCCAAGAGATAGGGGCTTTAAATTCACACTATAGTTATATGTGTTTTTCTTTAGTATCAAACTTGATACTAAAATTATACCATAACGTATATCTATTGTGAATATAAAACCTCTGTTTTTCCTGTTTATTTGTGGTGGAAAAATAGGAGGTTTTTTTATGCTACTAAATAACTTTTTGCTAAGTACAGCAAAACGAGAATTAAGTCCACACCTGGTTCATGTTCCGCGAGGTGCTATCAATAAAACAGTACAAAAAGTAATTAAAAATATTGATATTATTCTGTTCGAACATGAAGGTAAAACCACTAAAGATTTCTTCATACAAACACCACGCCGCTATAAGGCATTGGAAGTTGTTTTATCTTACCTAGTACAAGAAGGATACTCTCAAATGAAACAAGAACAAATCAGTCAAAAATCGGGTATTTCTATACCGATTATCAACTTTATTCTGAAATGGTTAGAGGACCTTGAAGTATGCCATCAAATCAAAACAAGACGTCATGGTAAGATTGCACCATCTATTTACATATTAAGCCTCAATACAAATTATTTAAAAATCATTGAATATTTTAAGCAAAAATGGGCGTTTTCAATTGATATTTTTTCTACATTTACAAAGTTTCTATCTAAAAAACTAAGTAAAAAACAGGAGAAATCTACAGAACAAGCCGAAAAACCACCTGTGCCTACATGCCAGGGCATAGATATATTAGATGCTGTTGTTTCTACAAATGAAGAAGTAGAAGAAAAACAGCCAGAGAATGCCCCTAATTTGGGTGAAAAACTAGAACTACGATTCCGCGAAATGGATGAGTTTATGAGTGAAGATCAAAAGAAACTTTATATGTATATCATAAGTAAAGATACAAATATCACTGAAAAGGATGCTTATACAATCGCATTACGTATGCCGCCATGCGTAGATTGGGAAGCAAGAAAGACTTTTGAGGACTGCGTACAGTTGTTTGAAGTAAACAAATCGCAAGTAAGTACACCTGCACATTTCATAACAACATATACAAAACAGTTGGCTGCAAACAGAAAGCGTAGAGAGCAACAAGCAAAAGGACGTAGAACAGATATGGTATTTGGAAAACCAATGAAGAGTCTCATACCATCAATGGATTTATTCAAAAAAATGATTGATCCAAACGCCTAAATCTCATTTTCCACAAAAAAATAATTGTTTTATAGCCTTGTTCAAAAAATTCATCCCTAACAAGGCTTTTTGTCATGCCATTCTTTATTTTAATAGATTAAACATATTATCAATCTATTATATCTTTGTGAATTAAGGGCGTTTTTCACAACAAATCCACTATGAATTTATACTCGAATTGAACCTGCTTTTAAATCAGTAATTAAATAAGAAGAATTTTCTAATCCCTTGTGAGAGTAAGGCTTATTGAGCTAAAATAAATCCTAATGTATTTAATCATTTTAATTTTTTTTAAAACAAGATTTATTATAAAAAGTATCCTATATTGGGAGTGTCTTTTTTTTTATAAACTTCTACATATCATCCTAAAATTGATCTATATACGAAAATACAAATCTTATCTTCTCTTAATATGCAAATCTGCAATATTTTAGATGCTCAACATATTTCCGAACAAACACACTATTTATGAGTGGCTTTATTCGTTTATTTTTCTACATATCATGATAGTCATTTATCCATTATCATATCTAATTCTATCTAACTATACAGTAAAAATACTGATGTCTATGTTATGCCAAAGTGTTGCAAATGTAATGTCTATGTTATGTATACATAATGAAAAGCGGCATCATTTCGGCATAAGTGCAAATTGAGGTTGATATACATATACACTAGCTTTATTCTACTTACATAAAGAAAAAGAAAAACGAAGCTCTCCTGGTAAGGGTATCTTGATTCAGCTATGAATCAGATTCCGTTGCCAGGCAGATTTTCAAAAAACTACGTAGGCGGGGCGGCGGCCATTCCCATTCCTCGCATATCGTCCTCCTTCAACATCGGCCCATCATTCGCCTTCCACACACTCCAATACATATATATATCCACCTATACCACAACTCCACGCCCTGTCTAGCCATGCCCACATGTCTCCGCATAGCCCCGCAATGTCCTGGCCCTGGACTCCCACCAAGCCCCAAAGAAAACACCTCGACCTAGAATCCCCTATTGCTTGTTTGTATGGTTCTCGTATATAATTGCGGTACACAATTTTTAGGACAAAGGAGTATATAAACATGACTTGGGAACTTTCTGTTGATGTTTTCCTTGCTGATTTGTTAAAACATGGCCGTAAATCTTCCACCGTTAAACAATACCGCTACGATCTCACACTTTTCACATCATGGATTCAGAGACGCGTCAAATTACCCCCAGAATCGTTTTTTCGTTCTTTTGATGCAAATGCATTAGAAAGATACTTAAAAGCTCTTAAAAAGGAACGTGGAGCGTCAATTTCTAATATCAAGCGTGTACGAGGTATTCTCATTAACTTTTTACAATTTCATGGTGCGGCCCAGGATTTAAAAAGTGATATCTCCCCTCCTGGACTAACTTCTAAACACTTTGCATCGGATCAAGAAACAAAAAAACTATTCCGCGTCATGCGTAGTTATAACGGATTAACCGACTACCAAGCAACAGGAAGAAAGTTTATTCTAGAACGTAATCTTTTATTAATTCATTTCATGTTAGATTATGGGCTGTCTATCCAGGACATTCTTACGCTTTCTATGCATGATATACACTTTGGGACGAATACCATTACCCCAGGAGGGATGCACGCCTACAAGCGATCTATTACCCTTTCAAAAGAGCATGTAAAACTTGCCTTATCGTATTACAACAAGATTCCTAGTCTTGTTAGGCCGCGCCAACAAACGGGCGATCCCTTCCTTGTGGCGTTTGATTTCGGCCCGCAAACGTTCCGTTGGGATTATGAAAAAGACCAACCCGCCGCTTTAACTCGAATCGCTGTACAACGCATGTTACAGAAAGAAGCAAAACGCGCTGAAATTCATATAACCCCTACTATGCTACGGAACCGTTTTATACTAAATGCGCTACAGAATGGCATGAAACCCATTGAAATTAAAGCGTTTTTAGGATTAAAAAGCGTTGAGGCCTTGCATAGATACGTTCAATTTTGGAACAAAAGGCAATAAAAAGAACTTTATGTAAATAAAAAAGCCCTGTTACAAGCAAAAACAGGGCTTTTATTATGCTATTTTGGGTCACTATACATGCTCATCAATATAACCCAAAATTCGTACACTCTGAAAAACCACCATATAAATATATGGTGGTTTGCTTAAAACGTTAGTAATCCCGGTTTTCCTATATCAACCGTTTTACCAATTAAACTAGCTCCTCGGAAGCCGCAAGGATTACTAACAAAATACTACTAATAAACATTGTCATTTTAATCATCTCCTTGGTTTTTACAGAAAAAGCTTCCCATGAAGTTGCCATAATGATTGCTAACGTATTGGCAATGAAGATACCAACAACCCACAAATCACTACTTAAAGCAATGTTTAAAGACTTGGCGAGGAGCACGGGACTCGAACCCGTAACTGCGGCATACTATTTTTATTTATATAACATAATAATAAATAAGGGCATGCTTGTAAACTAATTTATAACACATTCCCTTATTTTATGTATGCTATATATCTATTCATTTTTTTCGACAGCATTAACACTTTTATCAATATTACTAAAATTCCACCAAACAGATTGTTTCTTTTCCTTTTCTTTTAATTTATCTAATTCATACTCATCTAAAACCTTTGTAATACTTTCATTAATATGATTCTTCTTTTCAAATGGACCTAAATAACTAGAATGATTCAATGAAAATTTTATACTTTGCAACATCTCAATCAAATAAGCAATCCTCTGATCATCCCATTGTAATAAATCTTCTATAAAAAAGTGCCTAAACACAATAAAGAGAGCAAAAAAACTTATAATAATAAAAATTACAGAAACTAAATAACTAATTGCTAATCCAAGAGTTACATCTGTACTTTTCATATATAACCAATTGTTAAATGAAGCCCAAACAGGTACAACAAGGGCTACAAATATCGCACTATAAGATGATAAAATCGTAAAAAATCTATTTTTCTTCCTTCTTTCAAGTCTTTTTTCTAATCTTTCTATACAAAAATCTAATGAAACTTCATCCTTCTTTTTAGAATCTTTTCCATCTAACCCATTCATAATCTTTTCTTTAATTAAAAACTTCTTTAAAAGTAAATGTCGAAAAGGTTCCCATTCCTCCCCATACAATTCAATCCGATATTTATTAAACAACTTAATTTTAGCTGGTTTAAAAATAAAAAATCCAAAAGAAAAAAACAAACATATTTCAAATCCCAAAAAACAACCTATAAACCAAAGATTTGTTTTACCAGATTTGTCAGCATAATATACAGACACAAAAAACAAAGCAATTAAAGCCAATAATTGAACTACAACATAGCAAACAAATCTCTTCTGGACAGGTTTAAAAACAAATGACCAAATAGACATACGCTTCTTATAGAATTTTAATAACTTATTCTCAAACAAAACAAAATCTCCTTTCATTTAAAATCATTTATTATTATATTATACTTTTATATAACTCAGAACCGTCCTATGATTTTATTCCACGATTCCTTTTTAAGATTATCTTCTAAAATACATAAGCTATTCATCACATTTTCTTACTTCATTTTACTCTATCTTTTTCCTAATGCTTAATTATTAAGACAATAAATCACAATTAAAAGGCATGCAACACAATGTTGCATGCCTTTTTTATAACGCTACGATGCGTTTCTTACTATTTAACATTAGAATAATTAAAGTAATTAAAGGAGGTACATATATGGACATTGGAAAAAAAATAAAACATTTAAGATTAATAAATAACATGACACAAGAAGATGTAGCCAGCCAATTATTTATTTCAAGACAAGTTATATCGAAATGGGAACTAGGAAAAAGTCTTCCCGATCTAACCAATTTATTAGCCTTAAGCAATCTATTTAATGTTTCAATTGATTCTTTATTAAAGGAGGATTCAAATTTGCAAAATCAGATAATAAAACAAAGCAATTATAAAAGATATTTATTAATAGCTTCTCTCTACATGTATTCTTTAATTACTATTGTTGTTATATTTTATTGTCTCATTGCCTTTTTACTTATGCCAAAGGACATAAAAACAACAGATCTAAAGGTTATTAATTCCCACTTTTATCAAAAAAGCGATAAAAGAGAAATTCTATATATTTATAGTAAATTAACACCTTTCTTCTCCAATTATTCGGGAGATTATAGCATTGAAACAAAAGATCATGAAATAAACATTCACGCCCATCGAAATTCAATTCCTTTTAGAAATAAAGACGTTTTATTTTCAATCGAAAAAGATATAACTCACGGGATAGATTGGCAAGAAAAAGATGTTTACATTGTAGACGAAAGCAATAACAAAATACTTATATATAACCATAAAAATAAACAACTATATTATCAAACAAAAAATTAAAGTAGGTGATCAAAATTAAAAAAATCTATAAATATACTTTTATCATAACTACATTTATCCTTAACATAATCAGTACTCTACTTATTGCAAATACCGGATTTGCACCAAACGTTATAGTATTTTCTATTAGCTTTTTATTTTTCACCATTTTATTTCAATCAATCACAATTCTATTCATTATCTATATAATTAAAAATGATACATCTAAAAAAATAAAAATAATTTTATACGTTTTTTTAACACTAGATATATTTATCTTTTTATCTTTACTATACATAGCCTATATCGTAATAACTTAAACTCTATAAAAAAATAACATACTAATAGCAAGGGAATGCTTGTAGACTGATCTATACTGCATTCCCTTACTATATGTATGCTATTTTTCTATTCCTCTTTTTCCGACATTAGAACCCTACAAGAATATCAATCATACTTATTTTTTAAACAAACCGAAAAAACCTTTCCGTTTTTGTTTCTGATTTTGCTTCTGCATATCTCTAATGTTTTCAAGCAATAACTGATCTCGTTTCTCTAGCTTCTTCTCTATAAAAACTTCTAACTCACTGTTTTTACCTTCTACTTCAGTTAACTTTTTCTCCGTATTCGCTAAATGCTCTTTTGTCGTAACCAATTCATTCGTAATTTCTTGCAATTTTTGAACGAGTACTTGATTAAATTGATTTTGTAACTGCTGATTTTCTAATACTTCATCCAATTTCTTTTCTAATTCTGATTTTTCTTCTTTTGAAACAAACGAATCAAGTTCTCCATTTCTCCATGCTCTAACTTGATCATAGGACCATTTTTGTACCTGTATTTTTTCCTTTATTGCTTTTAATTCTTCTATATTTTCCTTCGAGTATCTACGATGCCCTCCCTGGCTTCGCTCCGTTTGTATGTTAAATTCATTTGACCATACTTTTAATAAATCTGGTGTTATCCCTAAAAGATCCGCAACAATTTTCGGTGTATGCATTTCCGATTTTAGTTCCAATGTTCATTCCTCCCCCAAAAAACGGAATACGTTTTTTACTCATAAAACACGATTAAATCAACATTTCAATCAAAATCGGAATACACTTACAACCGATACAAAAACCGATTTTAAAAACCATTTAATTTCGAAATACATTCCGATTTTACCACCGATATGTATTACTTCTCGATACTAACATGAAAAA
>NZ_WBPF01000001.1 GCF_008923725.1 Bacillus sp. CH140a_4T | reverse complement strand
TTGCTACATATTATATGGTTAAGTCCTCGATCTATTAGTATTCGTCAGCTCCACATGTCACCATGCTTCCACCTCGAACCTATCAACCTGATCATCTTTCAGGGATCTTACTAGCTTACGCTATGGGAAATCTCATCTTGAGGGGGGCTTCATGCTTAGATGCTTTCAGCACTTATCCCTTCCGCACATAGCTACCCAGCTATGCCCTTGGCAGAACAACTGGTACACCAGCGGTGCGTCCATCCCGGTCCTCTCGTACTAAGGACAGCTCCTCTCAAATTTCCTACGCCCACGACGGATAGGGACCGAACTGTCTCACGACGTTCTGAACCCAGCTCGCGTACCGCTTTAATGGGCGAACAGCCCAACCCTTGGGACCGACTACAGCCCCAGGATGCGATGAGCCGACATCGAGGTGCCAAACCTCCCCGTCGATGTGGACTCTTGGGGGAGATAAGCCTGTTATCCCCGGGGTAGCTTTTATCCGTTGAGCGATGGCCCTTCCATGCGGAACCACCGGATCACTAAGCCCGACTTTCGTCCCTGCTCGACTTGTAGGTCTCGCAGTCAAGCTCCCTTATGCCTTTGCACTCTACGAATGATTTCCAACCATTCTGAGGGAACCTTTGGGCGCCTCCGTTACACTTTAGGAGGCGACCGCCCCAGTCAAACTGCCCACCTGACACTGTCTCCCGGGTCGATAAGACCCGTAGGTTAGAATTTCAATACAGTCAGGGCGGTATCCCACCAGCGCCTCCACCGAAGCTAGCGCTCCGGTTTCAATGGCTCCCGCCTATCCTGTACAAACTGTACCAAAATTCAATATCAGGCTACAGTAAAGCTCCACGGGGTCTTTCCGTCCTGTCGCGGGTAACCTGCATCTTCACAGGTACTATAATTTCACCGAGTCTCTGGTTGAGACAGTGCCCAAATCGTTACACCTTTCGTGCGGGTCGGAACTTACCCGACAAGGAATTTCGCTACCTTAGGACCGTTATAGTTACGGCCGCCGTTTACTGGGGCTTCAGTTCAGAGCTTCGCTTACGCTAACCCCTCTCCTTAACCTTCCAGCACCGGGCAGGTGTCAGCCCCTATACTTCGCCTTACGGCTTCGCAGAGACCTGTGTTTTTGCTAAACAGTCGCTTGGGCCTATTCACTGCGGCTTTCCGTTAAGAAAGCACCCCTTCTCCCGAAGTTACGGGGTCATTTTGCCGAGTTCCTTAACCAGAGTTCTCTCGCACACCTTAGGATTCTCTCCTCGCCTACCTGTGTCGGTTTGCGGTACAGGCACCTTTTATCTCGCTAGAAGCTTTTCTTGGCAGCGGGGAATCAAAGACTTCGCTCCATAAGGAGCTTCCCCATCACAGCTCAGCCTTCACGATAAGCGGATTTGCCTACTTATCAGCCTAACTGCTTGGACGTGCACAACCAATCGCACGCTTCTTCTATCCTTCTGCGTCCCTCCATTGCTCAAACGATAAAGAGGTGGTACAGGAATATCAACCTGTTGTCCATCGCCTACGCCTGTCGGCCTCGGCTTAGGTCCTGACTAACCCTGAGCGGACGAGCCTTCCTCAGGAAACCTTAGGCATTCGGTGGACGGGATTCTCACCCGTCTTTCGCTACTCATACCGGCATTCTCACTTCTAAGCGCTCCACCAGTCCTTCCGGTCTGACTTCACTGCACTTAGAACGCTCCCCTACCACTGATACCATTGGTATCAATTCGCAGCTTCGGTGGTGTATTTAGCCCCGGTACATTTTCGGCGCAGAGTCACTCGACTAGTGAGCTATTACGCACTCTTTAAATGGTGGCTGCTTCTAAGCCAACATCCTAGTTGTCTAAGCAACTCCACATCCTTTTCCACTTAATACACACTTTGGGACCTTAGCTGGCGATCTGGGCTGTTTCCCTCTTGACTACGGATCTTATCACTCGCAGTCTGACTCCTAAGGATAAGTCATTGGCATTCGGAGTTTGACTGAATTCGGTAATCCGATGAGGACCCCTAGTTCAATCAGTGCTCTACCTCCAAGACTCTTACACTTAAGGCTAGCCCTAAAGCTATTTCGGGGAGAACCAGCTATCTCCAGGTTCGATTGGAATTTCTCCGCTACCCACACCTCATCCCCGCACTTTTCAACGTGCGTGGGTTCGGGCCTCCATTCAGTGTTACCTGAACTTCACCCTGGACATGGGTAGATCACCTGGTTTCGGGTCTACGACCACGTACTAAACGCCCTATTCAGACTCGCTTTCGCTGCGGCTCCGCCTCTTCAGCTTAACCTCGCACGGGATCGTAACTCGCCGGTTCATTCTACAAAAGGCACGCCATCACCCATTAACGGGCTCTGACTATTTGTAGGCACACGGTTTCAGGATCTCTTTCACTCCCCTTCCGGGGTGCTTTTCACCTTTCCCTCACGGTACTGGTTCACTATCGATCACTAGGGAGTATTTAGCCTTGGGAGATGGTCCTCCCAGATTCCGACGGAATTTCACGTGTTCCGCCGTACTCAGGATACATTCAAGAGAGAACGAAGTTTCGACTACGGGGTTGTTACCCTCTACGACGGACCTTTCCAGGTCGCTTCGTCTACCTCGTTCCTTTGTAACTCCGTATAGAATGTCCTACAACCCCAAGAGGCAAGCCTCTTGGTTTGGGCTATGTTCCGTTTCGCTCGCCGCTACTCAGGAAATCGCATTTGCTTTCTCTTCCTCCAGGTACTTAGATGTTTCAGTTCCCTGGGTCTGTCTTCCTTACCCTATGTATTCAGGCAAGGATACCATACCATTACGTATGGTGGGTTTCCCCATTCGGAAATCTTCGGATCAAAGCTTACTTACAGCTCCCCGAAGCATATCGGCGTTAGTCCCGTCCTTCATCGACTCCTAGTGTCAAGGCATCCACCGTGCGCCCTTTCTAACTTAACCAAACTAAAA
>NZ_WBPF01000014.1:25371-81419 GCF_008923725.1 Bacillus sp. CH140a_4T | reverse complement strand
ATACCCAGCTCAAAAACTTACTCTTTTTAAGCTTCTCAAGTGTCGGCCATGCATCTGGATCATTCTCTTCATGTTGTGTATGAACGTGATGCGTTGCATTGTGCCACTTTCTCCAAAGTTTAGGTCCTGTTGATAATGGCATAAACGCAATTGCTCCTAAGAAATCTCGAAGCCATGCCTTTCTTACAACAGTTCCATGTAAAATTTCATGCCCTAAAAACCCAAGTGAAGCAAAACATAATCCAAGAACAATCGCAATTCCTAGATTCGCCCACACATTCAATTCAAATACACCAATCGATATTAACCCCGCCAATGCCACAAGCAAATAAGCCAGTCCACCAAATAAACGAGTAGGAACTGGTTTAAATGCTTTTTTCGGCAAATGTGGTGATACACGTGCTGCATACCACCCAAACGTATGAAGCTCCTTCATCCTTTTGCCCCTTTCTTATGCCGCGCCTTGCGCAACTTACATACATCAATTCTTGCTTCCAGATTGATTTTACTAGGTGATCAAAAAAGCATCTATTATAAGGAAAATATACTCACTCTATCGTCACTTATTTTTTCGCTTTTATTATCAATGAAAAACATTTCTCTTTTTACTCTCTATCAACCTTTCCACATGATGAATCATATCAATAGAATTTCTATATTGTCAACAACTTTTATGACCTAGTAATAAAAGTTGGTTATATTTTTATAATCATACTTTATTTCACTAAAGAAAAAACATAGGATTTATAAGGTTTCGCCCATTATGCATCTACATACACTGACATACTATAGACTCTAACTTATTCAAGAATTCTCTATGTAAACAACAAATAAACTCACCTTGATCTAGCTTTACACAACTCCTACCTCTTCATACCGACGACATTAAATAATTATATTAAAATAATTTTATCTTTCTTTTAATAAAAATAGACTCCTTCTAAAACAGCACACATGAAATTCCTATCATATGGAAATATTAAAAGAAAAATTGTTCTAAAATCGGGAGGTTTCTATAATGACAAGCGATACATTTCCACAATTCCCATTATCTTATTGGATTGAATCTACTCAAATCCCTGCTTTTCCCCATTTATCTGAAAATATAAAGACGAAAGTTGCTGTTATCGGTGCTGGTATTACAGGTATTACTACTGCCTATTTACTTGCGAAAGAAGGAATCGATGTTGCTTTAATTGATTCTGGTCTTATTTTAAATGGAACGACTGGGCATACAACTGCAAAAGTAACAGCGCAACATGATCTTATTTATGATGAATTAATCAATCATTTCGGTTTGGAAAAAGCGAGGCTTTACTATGAATCAAATAATCATGCTCTACAATTCATCAATGAGACTGTGCAAACATATAAAATCGACTGTAATTTCTCAAGTGAAGATTCATATTTATATACAACTACTGATAATGGATTAAGAAATTTATCGAAAGAATATGAAGCCTATCAAAAATTAAATATACCTTGTGACTATGTTCAATCTCTATCGATTCCGATTCCCATACAATCCGCACTTGTCATGAAAAATCAAGCACAATTCCATCCCATCCTTTATTTGAAAACACTTTTAGAAAAGTTTGTTGAGATGGGCGGAAGAGTTTATGAACAAACAACAGCTATTGATGTGGAAAAAGGGGATGATCCACAAGTCATTACAAAGGGCGGACATCGCATCACTTGTGAATATGTTGTCTCTTGTTCACATTTCCCCTTTTATGATGCGAATAGCTTTTTCTTTACGCGAATGTATGCAGAACGCTCTTATGCTCTTGCAATCAAAGCAAAAACGAATTATCCAGGTGGCATGTATTTAAGTATTGATGATCCAAAACGCTCCTTACGCTATACAACAAACAATGGTGAAAAGTTAATTTTAATTGGCGGAGAAAGTCATAAAACAGGACAAGGAATAAACACGATGCTTCATTACGAAGCACTGTATTCTTTTGCGGAAGCAACGTTTGGAGTAGATGAAGTTCCTTATAGATGGTCAGCACAAGATTTAATCACGCTAGATAAGCTACCTTATATCGGACATATTAACGAAAGAAATCCAAATATATTTGTTGCAACTGGATATCGTAAATGGGGAATGACAACTGGAACTGCTGCTGCTCATTTACTGAAAGATTCCATTCTAAAAGTACACAGTCCATATAAAGAACTGTATGCACCATCACGCTTCCATGCAAATCCAGATATAAAAACGTTCTTCTCCCAAAACATTGATGTTGCGAAACATTTAATTGAAGGAAAGATTGAAACCGCATTACGCAAGCCAGAAGATCTCGAAGTTGGCGAAGGATCTGTCGTACATGTTAACGGGAAACGAGCAGGTGCTTATAAGGACAAAGATGGAAAATTACATCTTGTCGATACAACTTGTACACATCTCGGCTGCGAAGTTGAATGGAATAATGGCGATTGTACTTGGGATTGTCCTTGCCACGGTTCCCGCTTTTCAATTGAGGGCGATGTTATGGAAGGTCCAGCAGATCAACCGTTAAAACGAGTTGATAATGAGTAAACAAATAAAGAAGTTCACCAGGTTTCCTGTTGAACTTCTTTATTTGTTATAAAACCTTTTCAGATAAATTTCGATACAAGAAGGAAAATATTAACATAAAATAAAATAATATATTCATCTACAAATTAAAAGGGGGGAATATTATGCAACCTTCAGCTCCACCTCATCTAGAATCTACAGAAACTATCTTTTCAAGCTCTATTACAAAACTTGTTGTTTTTATTTGTTGGCTAGCCATTCTAGCTGATGGATATGATTTAGGTATTTACGGTGCCGTTCTGCCAAAGCTCCTAGAAGACAAAAGCTGGGCACTTTCACCGGCACACGCTGGTACAATTGCTAGCTATGCTTTATTTGGGATGTTTATTGGCGCTATTCTAGTTGGAACCATTACAGATCTAATTGGGCGAAAATGGACACTTATATGCTGTTTAGCACTTTTTTCTATCACAATGGGTCTAGCTGCACTTGCGCCTTCTCCCGAATTATTTGGTTTATCTCGGTTTATCGGAGGAATCGGATTAGGCGGTGTTATTCCAACAGCTTCAGCACTTACCGTTGAATATTCACCAAAAAAGCGGCAATCTTTTATTTATGCCCTTATGTTTACTGGCTATCCTTTAGGTATCGTATTAGGCGCTATTTTGTCTATGTTTATGTTAGAAGATTTCGGATGGAGAACTATGTTTGGCATCGGAATGATTCCACTGCTCCTCATTCCTTTCATTATCCGTTATTTACCTGAATCCATTCAATTTTTATTATCACGTAATCGCCAAGAAGAAGTAGACAAAATCCTTCATCGTTTTCAAATTGAATTCCATAAAAACGATGAAACTCATCAACCCCCACCTAATATACGAAAGAAAAATGGATTCCTTACTTTATTCTCAAAAGAATACATAAAAGCAACGCTACTTTTTTGGATCACTTATATAATGGGAATGTTTTTAATATATGGTTTAAATACTTGGTTACCTCAGATGATGCGCCAAGCAGGATACCCTCTTGGATCTAGCTTATCATTTCTACTTATGCTAAACATTACTGCCGCTATCGGTGCATTATTTGCTGGAGCAATCGCGGATCGTATTGGAGCTAAAATTGTTATTAGCATCTCTTATCTTATGGCAGCAATATGTATTGGACTATTAACAATTAAACCATCTGTTACAATTATCTATCTTTTAATTGGTCTTGCTGGAATTGGATCAGTCGGCATTACTCAAATATTAAATGCATATGTAACACAATACTTCCCATCCCATATTCGGGCTACTTCCTTAGGCTGGGGACTTGGACTTGGCCGAGTTGGTGCAATTGCTGGTCCTATTCTTGTCGGTATTATTATGACAATGCAATACGACTTAGCATGGAATTTTTACTTATTCTCATTTGCCGGTCTTCTTGCAGCAATATCTGTTTTTTTTATTCCTACAAAATAAAAAAAGAGCACAAACTTACTTGTGCTCTTTTTCATATACTGCAAACAACATATCTCGAAACAATGTATTTAAACTCTCAATCTCGATCCCTGATCCCTTTTCAATTCCTTTTACATATTGCTTATAGTAATGAATTTGTTCTTCTAAAAATTGATTCAAAACCTCAATTTTTAATCCAATATCTAATTCAGTACCTGCCTTTTTCTTTATTAACAACTGTTCAATTTCATCTAATACGCTACGTTCTAACGATAATTCTGTAATCAATCGATTGAATTCTACAGGAGGCAAAGTTGTTTTTTCCTTTAGCCACTTACAAGCTAAAATAGGACGTAATACGTAGAAGTACTTTTTCAGCTTTACATTCTCACCTTGCAAAAATTCCCGATAATTTTTTGATGCCATATGTAAGTAATGATATATCGTTGCTTTTGGATCAAAATCCTTTTCACTCATTTGTTGAAGTTGCTCTGGAAAATTAGAGTTTTTTGAATAAAAAATTGGTGATCGAATCCATTCAAGTAAAGCTGGGTTTGACTTCGTGAATAGTTGTAATGCCTTTTTAATATCCCATCCGCTTATATCTAAATCATCACTAATCGGATATTCAATTACATCTCGTTTATCATGAATTGATAAATACCATTCGACCGGGTGCATATAAACGAATCTAACATCATAATCACTATCTTTCGATGGAAATCCCCAAGCACGACTCCCTGATTCCACTGCAAATAAAATTTTCACTTCATTCTCTTTTTCAATTCTTTCTAGCTCTGCTCTAATTTTCTCTCTCATTTCATACCCTCTCCATTTTTTGATTATTTCCTTGGAAATTCGACAAATATACTACTAAGTTTACTACATACTAAAATAGCTGTCAGAAAATTCCCGACAGCTTGCCACCCCTCCTTATTTTTACTTATTCTTTTCTGTTACACTAACCGCAATTCGTTCAAACTCCTTTTGAATCTCCTCTTTATATGCGTCTACTTTTGAAAAATCCATAGCAGCAATATAAATTCGTTCTAATTTATCACGAACTGATTTTGCTTTCGCTAAGAAAGACATCGCCTCATTCATTTTTGCTTTATATTGAATGGAGACGTCGCGAATTTCCGCCTCGTACTTCTCATCTGTCCCTGGTGTCACGATCAGGGCATACATATCTATAATCTCATCACCTTCGCGGCTCGGAAAATATTCATGTGGCGCAGTGCTATCAAAAATTGCAAACCCTAATTCTCTTACGATAACCATATCAAGACTATTTGGATCAAATCCACAATGATATACTTCAACTTCAAATCCTTTTTCTTCTGCTGCCTTAGCTAATTTTTTGAGCATTGTTGATTTCCCAGAGCCTGGGCGTCCTTTTATAAAATAACGATGTGGTAATCCTTCTGTTAAATTCGGAACAAAATCAACTGCTCCTTTCGGTGTAGCTGCTCCTAAAAACCGATGTTTCACAAGCGATTGTTTCCCGCCTTTATCTGTAAATAACTTCTGAATTAGCTGATTGGTTAGTTCATTCGCTTTATTAAAATCAATATTACTAATATATATTTTCTCCCACTCATCATGTATAATCAGCGCCTCATGGAAACGAGCGTAAGCCGCTTGAAAAGCTTTGCTTGCTTCTGAAACAAATCGTTCAATTTCCACCTTCTGCTTTCTTAATTTATCTGAGTCCCAGGCAACTCCTAAATTGATATACTCCTCGACAACTCCTGGCATTTTCGGCTCAATAACATGCGGTGATGTTCCATCAACAATTCCTACTTTTAACTTCGGGATAATGACACCATCAACCGATTTATTATCAGAAGAACAGTGTAAAAATTCAATATCATATCCTTTTTCAACCCACTCACGACCTATTGACTTGATTAAAGAAGATTTCCCGGTTCCAGGCCCCCCTTTTAAAATAAATAATCTGTTGAGTCCTTTTAAGTTCTCTTCGTATAAATTATGAAACCCTCTAGCTGTATTTCCACCAGCATAATAATTCAGTACATTCCCTTTCACTGCACTCACTCCTTCGCAGCATTCTATTTACATAAGCTACAATATGCGAGTAGCTTTATTTGGGTGAATACCTATTTGTTATTGCACAAAAAAAGGAAATTAATTACAATTTTATTGTAATGAATATTCAGAATACAAAAACTTAATATATCTTTATCAAGAGAGGCAGAGGGACCGGCCCTTTGAAGCCCAGCAACCTCAGTTTATATAAACTGAATAGGTGCTAATTCCTGCAAAATGCACTGCATTTTGAAAGATACAACGTAACTATTGTGTACAAAACTCATCTGTCTTGATTATGAAAGGTGAGTTTTTTATATTTCAAAACATATATTGGAGGTATTTAAAGTGAAAGTAATTGACCTATCACAAACATTTGAAAACAATATGTCTCAATTTCCTGGCACACCAAAAATCAATTTAGAAGCCATTACAAGTGTTAAAGAAACAGGTTATCAAGTTACAGATTTTCATTCTGTCGTTCATGTTGGTACGCATTGCGATGCTCCTGCCCATTTCATTTCAGGCGCAACGACTATTGATCAATTACCCCTAGATCAATTTGTAGGTGAAGCTGTTCTTATCGATGTAACTCATATTCAAGAACGAAAGTTACCTAAAGAAGTATTGCACAGTGCTGACATAAAAGAAGGTGATATTGTCATTTTCCATTCCAATCTATCTACTAAATGGAATACAGAGGCGTATGAGAAAGAAGCATTTTATCTTTCTGAAGAATTAGCTGAAGAACTAGTTCACTTAAAAGTAAAATCAGTCGGTTTAGATTTCATCTCTCCTGATGAGGTAACGACAGTAACATCACCGATTCATCACATACTACTTGGGAATAATATTTATTTAATCGAAAATTTAACAAACTTAGATGCCATACACACGAAGCGTTTCTTTTTCTCAGCGGCACCTTTAAAAATTAAAGATAGCGACGGTGCTTTCGCAAGAGCATTCGCTGTAATTTTTTAAACAAGCTATACAAAAAAGCAAAGATCATCATTGACCTTTGCTTCTATTTTTTTTATTTAAATTAAGAAAGAATTGCTCAACACGAGGACGTAACCAAGCTAAATAATCTTTCTCTTTCTTCTTTGTACAAGCTATTTCTTCCCCATCTACCATTTCGACAAGCTCTAGCTCTAACAGTTGCCTCGTAAATGCTAACATATTTATTTCTTCGTCAGGATACTCTTCTTTTAATTTCTCCTCAATTTCCCCCAATAAAAAACCGTCACGCATCATTGCCAATGCATCAATCCAAAGTGGCGGCATTTCATATTTTTCTCCTGTAATTGTATCTTTTACAATATAATTCTTTTGCTCTTTTCTAAATTGAATCGTGTGTAAACATACAGTCGAATTTAATGTTAATTCCATCAATACCACCTCTTTTATAATATCTGCATAGAAAAAAGGATGCGTGTGCACCCCTTCTTTTTCTAACACTACCGAACCGTTACATGAATAACAAATCTCATGTCGATATTTTCCTCCATTATAAACGAAGTATTTTATAAAAAAAACCCTTCTTGAAACATTTTATAAAATGTTTATATTTACACAACAAGAACACTTTTCTGAAAAATATTTTCTTCTAGCCCATTATACTTTCGGTAAAAAAATCTCTACTTTCGTTCCTATTTCCATCTACTTGCAAATGAAATCGTACTCTATATTTTACTGCATAACTTTCCATTAGTTGTACAACATATAAAAGGATTTCCCATCGTTTAATCTTCGTCTTTAACATCCATATCTTCTGGAATTGGTTCGTTTAATATTTCTTCCACTAATTGCTTATATTTCTCCATTTGTTCTAAATGTGTATTGAATTGTTCTTTATTTAATAAATATTGCTCTCCATCAAATATTGCGCGAACTTTCTTTTGCTGAATTAGTTCTTCAATATACGACTTTGGTAAATTCAAATAATCCGCAGCTTCTTCTATTGTTATATACAACGCGTTCATTCCTTTATTATTTTTTCCTATATACTGTATCTTACTTTATTTTTGTAAACAAATAAAAAAGATTTTGTAAATGCAGCTTAAAAAGCAGGTAGATGCATTCCATATATTGTATACTAATATATAGTAAGAATTTTTTAAATATAGAATGGTATTACCCATTTACACAAAGGAGAGTTAACATATGGCTACTCGTCACATCATTACAATGTTAGAAAAAACATTACAGGTTGAAACAGCAACCACAATGTCTCATTTAACTACATCTTTATCTGATCGCATTCTTTCTCAAAGCGCAGCAATACATGAAAACAATTGTTACCATACAATTGGGGAATGGTACAGAAATCACTTTTTATTCCAACAAGATGATTTCCTTTGGGCTAAATACGCTTTCTATGACGCATATTGTGAAGCTATAAAGGAACAAGGACATCTTACAAAACGCGTCCGTCAAATATTAGAATCATTAGCTCGAATGCATGGAAAACAGTACATTGCTTCTATATTAAATATGCCATTTCCTAACGAACGAGCTAAAGGGACAGCATAATGTACTACTGCTCTGCGGCAGCAAAACATAGATTCATTGTTTTATAGATAGATTTACAAATAAAACGTTCATATTACATGAACTGATGAAACCGGTGTCATTATAATGATTGAAAATATAGTAAACAGGAAAACCCCCATTTACCTCTCTCGTCACTCGAATAGAGAAGTAAATGGGGGTATACTTGTTCCTTTCTTATTTCATCATCTGCTTAATCAATTCACGATTTCTCTTCTTAAATACTTCATTATGCGAAGAAACCATTCCGTACTCACTTGCATCTGGTTGAATAAATTGTTTCGCTTTATTTACAGCATTTCCAGCATCTTGGAATGCCCCCGCAATTAAGTGTAATTTCCCTTCATGCTTTAAAATATCTCCCGCAGCATAT
Source organism: Bacillus sp. CH140a_4T (assembly GCF_008923725.1). Classification (GTDB taxonomy): domain Bacteria; phylum Bacillota; class Bacilli; order Bacillales; family Bacillaceae_G; genus Bacillus_A. The sequence goes on along the minus strand of NZ_WBPF01000014.1, from coordinate 72,478 downwards.
AATCCATCTACAGAAGACTCACTATTCGCATTACCTGCAATATAATAATTATCTATAATCGCAACGTCTAACTCACTATTTTCTAATAACGTAATGTCACGTTCATATCCATGATTAATAATAACTTCATCGATAGCTAACTGAGAAACCTCTCCTGTTTCGTGATTTGTTAATTCTACATATTCAATCGCTTCATGATTATCGCCAGCAATTAATGTTGTAATCGATGTATTAAAGAAACATTCTGCTGAACTGTTCATAAGTTGTTTTACTTGTGCCTCATGACCGGATAATTCTTCTTTTCTATATGTTAAATAAACTTTTTTCGCAATTGGTTCTAACTCATTTGCCCAATCAATTGCAGAGTTACCTCCGCCTGAGATAATGACCGTTTTATCTTTGAAACGTTTCAAAGATTTAACTGTATAATTTAAGTTTGATACTTCAAATCGCTCCGCACCTTCAATTGATAACTTTTGTGGATTCAATATACCACTTCCAGTTGCAACGATCACTGTTTTTGAAAAGTGTTCTTCTCCAGTGCTTGTTTTTAACGTAAAAATACCATCTTTATTACGAATAATTGATTCTATTTTTGTATTCAATACAACTTCCGGCTGAAAAGTTAACCCTTGTTGTACAAGTTGCTCAATTAACTTTTCACCAGTAACCGGTAATAATCCGCCAATATCCCAAATCATTTTCTCCGGATAAACATGTATTTTTCCACCTAACTGTGGTTGAAATTCGATTATTTTTGTTTTCATCTCTCTGAGTCCACTATAAAAAGCTGAATAAAGCCCTGCAGGTCCCCCGCCTATCACGGTTACATCAAACAATTCTTCTCTATTCATCCACCTTCACTCCTCAGCTACTAATCATTGATTATCATTCTCAATAAAATATAACCTGTTTCTGCAAAATTTACAATTAAAATTACTATTGACAATACAACTAGATAAAATTATATTATTTAATGAATCAGTAGTGATAATCATTATCAATTTGTTAATAATTAGCAAATTTGAGATTACATCTTCTTTTATTAATATGGTTAATACTATATTGTAGAATCTCATATTCAAGATTTTCAATAAGCATTTTGCATTACCACTACTCTCTCAAAAAGATTACAGTTAAACAAATTATTGTATACACATATCATCTATGTTAAAGGAGAAAGACAATGAAAAAGTTATTTATTTCACTAACAGTTCTTTTCGTTCTTGTTATGAGCGCTTGTAGCAATGGCTCTACAGACAAAAAGAACGATGCAAAAGGTAGTAAATCAGAAACAATTACATACCAATCTGAAAATGGTAAAGTAGAGGTTCCTGCAAATCCAAAACGCGTTGTTGTTTTATCATCATTCGCTGGTAACGTAATGTCATTAGATGTAAATCTTGTTGGGGTAGATTCATGGTCTAAACAAAACCCACGTTTTGATAGCAAACTGAAAGATGTTGCTGAAGTATCAGATGAAAACGTTGAAAAAATCGCTGAACTAAACCCAGATTTAATCATTGGATTATCAAATATTAAAAATGTTGATAAGTTAAAGAAAATCGCTCCTACTGTAACATACACTTACGGAAAAGTTGATTACTTAACACAGCATTTAGAAATCGGTAAGTTATTAAACAAAGAAAAAGAAGCAAAAACTTGGGTTGATGACTTCAAGAAACGTGCACAAGATGCTGGTAAAGAAATTAAAGCAAAAATCGGTGAAGATGCAACAGTTTCTGTTGTAGAAAACTTCAACAAACAGCTTTATGTATACGGCGAGAACTGGGGCCGTGGAACAGAAATTCTGTACCAAGAAATGAAATTAAAAATGCCTGAAAAAGTAAAAGAAAAAGCATTAAAAGAAGGTTACTACGCATTATCTACTGAAGTATTACCTGAATTTGCTGGTGATTACTTAATCGTAAGTAAGAACAAAGATACTGATAACTCATTCCAAGAGACAGAATCATATAAAAACATCCCAGCAGTAAAAAATAATCGCGTATACGAAGCAAACATGATGGAATTCTATTTCAATGATCCACTTACATTAGATTTCCAACTAGACTTCTTCAAGAAGAGCTTTCTTGGTAAATAATACAAACATGAGGAATTCTTAATTTAAGAATTCCTCTTCCTTTATTCTATGAACAGAAAAGATGTGAAACGAATGACAAAAAATCACGACAATCCACGTTCTATAGCTTTTACATACAAACTCATGTTGAGCATAATTGCATTCTTTCTTATTTTTATGGTGGCAATGGTATTAGGTGCTGCAGATACTTCAATAAAAGACGTATGGTTAGCGCTCACATCCTCCGCTAAAGGAGACAAAATATCTATTATTCGCGAAATTCGTTTACCACGTGAAGTAGCTGCTATTTTTGTAGGAGCTGGACTTGCTGTTTCTGGAGCAATTATGCAAGGATTAACACGAAATCCACTTGCAGATCCTGGATTATTAGGATTATCTGGTGGAGCAAATGCTGCACTTGCGTTAACGCTAGCCTTCAACCCCTCCATCAGCTATCTTTACTTAACATTTGCTTGCTTTATTGGTGCTGCAATTGGCGCGATTATGGTATTTGGCATTGGTATGGTGAAAAAAGGTGGGCTGTCCCCCCTTCGAATTGTATTAGCTGGTGCTGCCGTTTCAGCATTTCTCCTTGCAATTTCAGAAGGCGTCGGCATTTACTTTAAAATTTCACAAGAGGTATCACTTTGGACTGCTGGCGGCGTAATTGGAACAACTTGGGGCCAATTGAAAATTATTATTCCAGTCATTTCAATTAGTATCTTTATCGCTATCTTACTAGCGAAAAAATTGACAGTTCTTAGTTTCAGTGAAGAAGTGGCTATTGGGCTAGGTCAAAAAATTATTGTTATTAAAACCATTCTATTTATCATTATTATCTTACTTGCAGGTGCTTCTGTAGCGCTTGTCGGAAATATGGCATTTATCGGTTTAATGGTACCTCACATGGTACGCCCAATTGTCGGTCCAGATTACCGATTTGTTATACCGATGTCAGCAATTGCTGGAGCTTCCTTTATGCTACTTGCAGATACAATCGGACGTACTATTAACGCTCCGTATGAAACACCAGTTGCCGCTATTGTCGCAATTGTAGGGCTACCATTCTTCCTATTCGTTGTACGTAAAGGAGGAAAAACATTCTCATGATGCAATCTATTCTAAGAAAACAACGTCTTATTATACTCGCTTTACTAATACTGACCATCACCACCATTGTAGTTGGAATGGGACTTGGTGCAGCATCTTTATCTTATGATCGACTACTCCCAACCTTAATGGGACAAGGGACTTTTAAAGAGGAGTTTGTTTTATACTCTTTAAGACTACCTAGAATTGTTATTACATTATTAGCTGGTATGGCTCTCGCTTTATCAGGGGCTATCTTCCAAGGGATTACCCGAAATGATTTAGCAGAACCTGGTATTCTCGGTATCAACTCTGGGGCCGGTGTTGCTGTCGCTATTTTCTTTTTATACTTTCCAATAGATGTAGGTTCATTTCTTTACTTACTACCTGTCGTTGGATTTGTCGGAGCATTTCTGACAGCTGTTCTAATTTACGTATTTTCATATAGCAAATCAACTGGGCTTCAGCCAATTCGACTAACATTAACTGGTATTGGTTTTTCATTTGCACTATCTGGAATGATGATTGTCCTTATTTCATCCGCTGATCGTATGAAAGTGGACTTTATCGCCAAGTGGATTGCCGGAAACATTTGGGGAGATGACTGGGTCTTCGTTTTAGCAATGCTGCCATGGTTAATCGTATTAATTCCGTTCGTTTTCTATAAAGCAAATCGATTAAACATTCTAGCATTAAACGAACCAGTCGCAATCGGTGTTGGAATTGAAATTGAAAAAGAACGCAGATACTTATTAGTTGCAGCCGTTGCGCTTGCTGCTGCAGCAGTTTCCGTAACAGGAGGAATTAGCTTTATCGGGCTAATGGCTCCTCATATCGCGAAATCTTTAGTAGGTCCAAGACATCAAATCTTCATGCCTATCGCCCTTTTAATCGGCGGATGGCTATTGCTATTAGCAGACACAATCGGACGAAACATCGTTGAACCTAATGGCATCCCCGCAGGTATTGTCGTTGCTTTAATTGGCGCTCCTTACTTTATGTATTTGTTGCTTAAAAAGGCGTAAGAAACACCCTCAAGAGTCAAATCTTGAGGGTGTTTTTTCATTTACTGCTGCCCATACCCTTCAAACTTCTTCGCCAAATTCGCCATCTCATCTTCTGGCAATAGCTTCGGCTCTCCGACGCTTTTTGTTTGATAATAAATTTGCGCACAAAACTCAATTTCTTCCGCAACAGTAAACGCCATTTTTATGTTATTTGCACCTGCAATTAAACCGTGGTTCTCAAGTAAAACGGCACGACGATCAATCATGCCTTCAAAAGCAGCATCTGCTAATTGCTTCGTACCAAATGTTTCATACGGTGCACAGCGAACATTCGGGCCTGCAAAAGCAATTAAATATGAAACGGCAGGAAGCTCCCATCCTAATGACGCAATCGTCTTCGCATAAGGTGAATGTGTATGCACAAGCGCATTTATATCTTCACGATTTCTATAATAAATAAGATGCATATCTAGTTCGCTTGATGGTTTTCTCTCTCCCTCTACCACTTCACCATCTAAGTTTAATATAACTACATCTTCAGGTTTTGTTTCATAATACTCTAAACCACTTGGGCTAATTGCAACAAGACCTTGCTCGCGATTGAAAATACTAATATTGCCGCCTGTCCCCTTTGTTAAACCGCTAGAAATCATTTTCTTTCCATACGCTACAATTTCTTCTCTTTCTTTTTGTAATAACATATACATCCCCCTAAGTATGAAGCTTATGATGACTGACTTTTTAAATCTATCTACTTATTGAAATAGCTTTTTTAAGTTCTCCGTAAACGGTGCTTTTACAATCCCTTTTTCCGTAATAATCGCTGTTACATTTTCATGTGGCGTGACATCAAATGCCGGATTATATACTTTACTTTCTTTCGGAGCAGAATATTGCCCGAAGCGATTAATCACTTCAGAGGCATCTCTTTCCTCGATCGGAATTTCTTTTCCTGTCGATGTTTTTAAATCGATTGTCGGTGTTGGTGCTGCTACATAAAACGGAATGTTGTAGTATTTCGCTAAAATAGATACGCCTAATGTCCCAATTTTATTTGCTACATCACCATTTGCTGCCACACGGTCGCATCCAACAATTACCGCATCAATTTTCCCTTGTGACATGACCATAGCGGCCATATTATCCGTAATGACAGTAACATCAATTCCCGCTCGTTTTAGTTCTAATGCTGTTAACGTTGAACCTTGTAATCTAGGGCGTGTTTCATCCGAAAAGATTTTTAAGTCCCATCCTTTTTCTTTCGCTAAGTACATTGGAGCTGTTGCGGTACCATACTTAGTCGTCGCTAACGCACCTGCATTACAATGTGTTAATACTCCCATTCCATCATGGAATAACGTTAATGCATGCTCTCCAATTTGACGGTTAATTTCTTCATCTTCTCTATGAATCTCTTTTGCCTCTTCTAGTAATCTATCTTTCAACTGAGCGATTGATAAGTGTGCGTTCTCTGTCGCGACTGCCTCCATTCTTTCAAGTGCCCAAAATAAGTTTACTGCTGTCGGTCTTGATGTTGCTAAGTATGCACATACCTTTTTTACTTCCTCTATCAATTCTTCCACCGTATTTTGAGTAACTTCCTTGGCTCCTAAATACACACCATAAGCTGCCGAAACACCAATCGCTGGCGCCCCTCTTACTTTCATTACTTGAATGGCATCCCACACACTTTCAGCTGTCTTGAAAGATTCATAAACAACCTCATTCGGTAGTAATGTTTGATCTAATAAAACTAAAGCATCATCTTTCCACTGAATTGGTATTAATTGTTCTTCCATCATCTTCTCCCCTTACTTCGCATAGTGCATGGACTGTTCTTTTAACGTTTCTACAAAGCTTGTGCCTGTTTTATATTGATTCGCCTGTAAAATAAATTTCTTCGCTACTTGAAGACAAATGCGTTCCGCTCTAGCACGTGCTTCCTCGTTCTCGATACAAGTCATATCTTTTACTTTTGCTAGCCCAACAATACGACGAATTAACTCAAGGCCCGTCACTGCAGCCGTATCCTCTAATACAGATTGTAAATATACTTCGTTAAAGCCTTCTTCCTTTGCCATAATCTCGGTAACATGAATATTCCAAGCATCTAAAAACTTCTTCTTAAATAAATCAATTACCTCTACCATTGTCGATTGTAGCCAATCCATATACGTATCTTTCTCAGCACCGGGCGGCATGGTTGCATCTGCATTTACCCAAGCAAACATTAAATTCGCCATTATATTCCCAACGTCATATCCCATCGGTCCATAAAAAGCAAACTCAGGATCAATAACTTTTGTGGAATCATTTTTCACAAAAACAGAACCAGTATGCAGATCACCGTGAATAAGCGCCTGTGCATTCGTCATAAAAGAAAACTTAAGTTTTACTACTTCCATACGAAGCTCTTTATCACTATAAATATGCTCTCTAATCCATCCTTCATTTAACAGAAACAACTCATTACGCTTATTATGATTTGTAAATGGCTCAGCGTATACGAGGTCTTCTGTAATCTCACATAATTCAGGATTAATATAATTCTTCACAAGTTCCTTCTTCTTTTTATGGTTCATTACAACATCCGATGTTAATAAGAGTGTATTTACCAAAAAGGTCGTTAAATCATCTGCAAGCTTTGGAAACATTTGATGATTTATAAGTGCTGTACGTAATATTGTGTGGTCTGATAAATCTTCCATTACGCAGCAATTCATCACACTATCAAACAAATATACATTTGGAACAAGCCCAGGTGCTAACTCCTCCTCTAACTGCAAAACATCTGATTCTATACGAATACGATTCGTCGACAACTTAAACTCATCTGAAATACGTGCTGTATCCCCAGCTTGCTTTACAATGACAGAAATATTCTTTTGTTCATCCCAAACGCGGAATACATAATTTAAATTACCATCGCCTATTTCTTTACACTGTAACCCCTTTGCATCCTCAAACTTGGAGAATTTCTCTTGCACATATGCAATCACATCGTTAGCTTCCATTAAAAAATACTTCGTGAACTTAGACATGGTTTCCCCTCCACACTAATTGTAAGCGTTTTCTAAAAGCTATAAAAAATAATAGGTTAAACAGCCTATATTATATCTTCTTTTTGAAAGGTATATCTAGGTTTTATTATATCTTGTTTGCCCTTTGAGTCAATGCTTCTATATCCACTGCAATATACTTCCTAGTTGTATATTTGAGATGACAAAAATTGTTCAAAAAGATTTTAATTCATTTTATTTTATTTATCACACAATTCTTTGTAAAATAGAAATAAGCAATCCCTTTTCAAATCCACAACTTCTAAGAATTATTCCCTTCCTATCAATTTATACTTACAACATATCTCTAACATACACACTACTCTTTTACATACTCATTGAAAATCTATTATATGAAAACTACCTTTTCATTCCTTAACAACCTTAATTGAGAATAAATATTAATTAAATCGATATAAAGTTGGTTTATTCTCTTGACAAAATAACCAATTCTATATGATAATTAATATCGAATTAGAATTATTATAGTTAATTAAAAAATATATTTTATGAGCACACTATTTTTTGATGCTCAAAACCAACATTTAGGAGGAATTTTAATATGTTATTAATCGGCACAGAAGTAAAACCGTTTAAAGCTAATGCTTACCATAATGGAGAATTTATCCAAGTTACTGACGAAAGTTTAAAAGGAAAATGGAGTGTAGTTTGTTTCTACCCAGCTGACTTCACATTCGTTTGTCCAACTGAACTTGAAGACTTACAAAACCAATACGCAGCTCTTAAAGAGTTAGGCGTTGAAGTATACTCTGTATCTACAGACACTCACTTCACTCACAAAGCATGGCATGATAGCTCAGAAACTATCGGCAAAATCGAATACATTATGATTGGTGACCCAACTCGCACAATCACTACAAACTTCAACGTTTTAATGGAAGAAGAAGGTCTTGCTGCTCGTGGTACATTCATCATCGATCCAGACGGCGTTATCCAATCTATGGAAATCAATGCTGACGGTATCGGCCGTGACGCAAGCATTCTTGTTAACAAAATTAAAGCAGCTCAATACGTACGTAACAATCCAGGTGAAGTTTGCCCAGCTAAATGGCAAGAGGGTTCTGCAACACTTAAACCAAGCCTTGACCTTGTAGGCAAAATCTAAGGAGTTCGATCAAAATGATACTAGATGCAGATATAAAAACACAATTATCCCAATACCTTCAGTTAATGGAGAACGATATTTTACTTAAAGTAAGCGCTGGAGACAACGACGTATCTAAAGATATGTTAGCTCTAGTAGACGAATTAGCTACTATGTCATCTAAGATTACAGTAGAAAAAGTTGAATTAGAGAGAACACCAAGCTTTAGCGTAAATCGCCCTGGTGAAGACACTGGTGTTGTATTCGCTGGTATTCCATTAGGACACGAATTTACTTCATTAGTGTTAGCTTTACTACAAGTAAGTGGACGCGCTCCAAAAGTTGAACAAAAATTAATCGATCAAATTAAAAACATTCAAGGCGAATATCATTTTGAATCTTATATCAGCCTAAGTTGTCATAACTGTCCTGATGTTGTACAAGCTCTTAACGTAATGAGCGTTCTAAACTCTGGTATTACACATACTATGATTGATGGCGCTGCATTCAAAGAGGAAGTAGAAAGCAAAGACATCATGGCAGTACCAACAGTTTTCCTAAACGGCGAATCTTTCGGAAGCGGTCGTATGACACTTGAAGAAATTTTAGCTAAAATGGGTAACGGTCCAGATGCATCAGAGCTTTCTGATAAAGATCCATACGATGTTCTTGTTGTTGGTGGCGGCCCTGCTGGTGCAAGTGCAGCGATTTATGCAGCACGTAAAGGCATCCGTACTGGTATCGTTGCTGAGCGCTTCGGTGGTCAAGTAATGGATACTATGGGTATTGAGAACTTCATCAGCGTAAAACGTACTGAAGGTCCTAAGCTAGTAGCAAGTCTTGAAGAGCACGTAAAAGAATACGACATCGATGTAATGAATCTACAACGTGCAAAACGTTTAGAGAAAAAAGAACTTATTGAAGTGGAACTTGAAAACGGCGCTATTCTGAAAAGTAAGAGCGTAATCGTTTCAACAGGTGCTCGCTGGCGTAACGTTGGCGTACCAGGTGAAGCTGAGTTCAAAAATAAAGGTGTCGCATACTGCCCACACTGTGACGGTCCATTATTCATTGGAAAAGACGTAGCAGTTATCGGCGGAGGTAACTCTGGTATTGAAGCGGCTATCGACTTAGCAGGTATTGTTAAGCACGTAACTGTTCTTGAATTTATGCCAGAATTAAAAGCTGATGCCGTATTACAAGAGCGTCTTAACAGCTTACCAAACGTAACTGTTCTGAAAAACGTTCAAACGAAAGAAATCACTGGTACTGATAAAGTAAACGGTATTTCTTACATCGATCGTGAAACTGAAGAAGTTCATCACGTTGAATTACAAGGTGTATTCGTACAAATCGGTCTTGTTCCAAACACAGATTGGTTAGGCGAAACAGTTGAACGCGCTCGCGGTGAAATCGTAACAGACAAGCACGGCGCTACAAACGTACCAGGAGTGTTTGCTGCAGGTGACTGTACAAATAATCCGTACAAACAAATCATCATCTCTATGGGGTCAGGTGCAAACGCAGCTTTAGGTGCATTTGATTACTTAATCCGTAACTAATAAAAAAGACGCGCTACCAATAGGTAGCGCGTCTTTTTTATTATATTTCATGTAAATAGTTATCAAGTTCCTTCCCACTCATTACTGTATAAGGTGTTCCTATATTCAATACTACTTTTACATTTTCTGCTACTACTTGCATTCTCTTAGTTGGATTATCTCTTTTTCCTGAAGGATAAATAGCAAGTTTCATCATTTCTTGCTTTCCACCTTCATAAATCCTTTTCTTTAAACCGAATTGGTTAATTTGTTCCTTTGAAGGAACTTCTCTTCCTTCCCAGTCACATATTTCAAATAGAGGATACCGATCTCCGTGCCATTCCTCAATAATCTCAATGACTTTAAGAATAATATAACTCCCTGATACTAATTCATAACTAACAGCATCACCTGCTTTTAAAGAAGTATTAGCTATAAATCTCTTCGGCACTTTTTTAGCTTCTGGCTGCGGAGAATGTAACTGTTCTCTTAGTTTATTTAAAACTACTTCACGTTTCTTCTGTAATTTAGGTTCTTCTTCCCAGCTGGCTAAATCTGCACCACTCTCTATTATTTGCAATGCCTCCTGCTTAACATTCTCTTGAAGTCTCCCTAACTTCCATTGTATGGAAGAAAATACTAACCAAAAAACAATAATCTCTTCATCATCTAATTCATTCTTGTATTCCTCAATTACAATCCTACTTGCGTCCTCATTTGAATATTCATTTGCTAACAAATCCTTATACAGTAACTTAATATCTTCAGCAATATCGTCTGATAATATTGCTACTCCCCAAGCCCCCATACATTAACACTCCAATCTATATACTAAAAATCTCTCATTCCCATTCTTCTCATAAGCCCCAGGCAACCTTACTTCTCTCTTCAGCTCAAACGCAGTCTGATTCTCCAAGAAGAAAATATAATCTTCAGAAGGATAATATAAAATAATATCCACTTCTCTCTCCCTCTCTTCTACCGAAAGTAAAATATTATTTACTACGTTCATAAACACTTGTACAGAAAATGGATTGAAGAAATAAAACCGGTTATCACGTGGATCAATTTCATATTCCTGCGCTAAACAGCATTCAAACCCAATTTTATCTTTGCTGTTTCTTACCTTTCGCGCATAACGATCAAGATTATCCAACGCGTCTTTATAAAACTCTTCATTCATTTCAATTCCAACCGCTGAAGCACCACACTTATGGTGCATGTAAAAATTTAATCGTCCTTTTCCGCATCCAAAGTCTACAACCCGGTCGCTACTTCTTATTTCATATTGATTCAATAGCTCATCTAATCCGCTATACGGCGTCGGTTCATAACGGTGATAATGCATAGACTTGTTAAACCCTTTTTGCTCACCGACTGTTTTTATGTTTAAAACTGCATCATAATATTGTTCGTTCATTGATTTTCTCCTATTAAGAAATGGTACTTATTATTATACACCATGTACAGGAGACTCATTTTTCATCAAGTTAACTGGTACGTGAAATTATATAAACGATTTTCTGAATATATCTATCGTAATTTCAAATATTTCAACGTTTGTTTCAATATATCGACGTTTCGAAAAAGAATATCGATTTACCGACAATTCACCATAAAAAAACAGGAGCTCTCTAGCCCCTGTCTTCTAACACTTTCAATACAGTTTGTTTCAATATTTCTACCCCATCCATAATACAACTATGATCGAACTTCATATACGGATGGTGTAATCCAGGTTGTAGGTTAGCCCCTAGTCCAAGCATGACAGCTTTTAAATGTGGTCTCTTCACTGTGTAGTAATGGAAATCATCGCTTCCTGTCGTATACAGCGGTCCAGTGCACCCCTCTTCCCCGTATACTTCAAGAATGCCTTTTCGCATAAAGCGCTCAGCTTCTTCTGAAACTTCAGCTCCTGGTGCGAGATCAATCCATTTGTATGAAGTTTCAGATGCCATCGATGCGGCTGATTCTATTACATGTTCTATTTTTTTCTTTAGTTCTTCTAATAATGTATTACTCTCTGCCCTAACATCTAAGCTAAAATGGCCGTTCCCCGGAATAATATTTAAATTATCTCCACCAGCTTGGCACCTTGTCATCTTCACTGAATATGAACTTTGCGGCGATAGCCATATATTTTTCAAACCGATATTGATCATAGAAATGACATCAATTGCATTTATCCCTTGATGCGGGCGTGCCCCATGTGCATCATCTCCATGAATCGTTCCTTCTAAAAATCCTGCTGCTCCGTGACGAATAGATGGGGCTGCTTGTTTCAAAGGCAGTTCTTCAATTGGTCTTAAATGAACACCAAACAAGAAGTCAGCATCATCCACAGCACCCTTCTCTACCATCTTTAAAGAGCCATTTCCCTTTTCTTCTGCCGGCTGAAAAATAAATCTAACCGTTCCACTATCCCATCTCATATTTTTCAATTGTAAAATAAGCCCCATCACAATTGTCATATGAGCATCGTGACCACATGAATGATTCGCTTTAAATTCTCCGTCTACTTCTTGCCATAGTGCATCCATATCGGCACGAATTGCAACAACTGGATTTCCGCTTCCGATTTCCGCAATCACGCCTGGACAATCATCAAATATTTTATATGAAATTCCTTCTTCTTTTAAAAAGTTAGTAATATACGCTGTCGTTTCATACTCTTTCCAACTCACTTCAGGGTTTTCATGTAAATGCTGAAAAATTTCAGTTAAACGCTCTTGTAGTTCTAATGTTTTCAAAGCAACATTCTCCTTCCCAAATTCCAAAACCATTCAGGTTAATTATACTTATGAAAAACAGATGTTTTTATGAACATATTGAATTTTAAGAAAAAAGTCAATTGTTTATTTTCAAATGTAATCGACAACTTATTCCTACTCATTTTATAACGATAGAACATTCGTTATTTTCTGTTTTTTATTGACGCTTATATAACTTTTTAGTTATTATAACTTAATAGCGTCTATTTTGCGACAATTCTAAAAATAGAAAAACATACATAATGAGGAGGCAGTTTATGAAAAAAGAAATACCTTTTGGCGTAGCAATAATCCCTATTATCATTACAGTTGCAGTTATGATGGTTACAATTGTTGTATTAAAACAAAGCCCTCACGTCCCACTTATTATCGGTACAACCGTTGCTTCTATCGTCGCTTGGCGTTACGGTTACAAATGGCACGATATTGAAGAAGCAATGTATAAAGGAATTCGCCTCGCATTACCCGCTATCGTTATCATTATTCTAGTAGGTTTAACGATCGGTGCTTGGATTGGCGGCGGAATCGTCGCAACAATGATTTATTACGGTTTGAATCTTTTAACTCCATCACTATTTTTAGTTTCAATTACAATTATTTGTTCTATTGTTGCATTAGCGATCGGTAGCTCTTGGTCTACAATGGGAACAATTGGTGTTGCAGGAATGGGTATTGGCCTAAGTATGGGAATCCCAGCTCCGATGGTTGCCGGTGCTATCATTTCCGGTTCTTATTTCGGCGATAAAATGTCACCGCTTTCAGACACAACAAACTTGGCCGCAGGATTAACAAATACAGATTTATTCGCGCATATTCGTCATATGTTATTTACTACGATTCCAGGTTTAATTATTACTCTTATCGTCTATGCACTCTTAGGAAGAAGCTTCGGCGCTAACAATATTGATGCAAAAAGTATCGATCAAACGTTACAAGTATTGCAACAAAACTTTGTTATCTCGCCTTTCCTATTAATCATACCTGTAGTCGTTATGGTATTGGTCGCTAAAAAAGTCCCTGCTATACCAGCTATTCTTGTAGGTATTATTTTAGGATTTTTATCACAAGTCTTTATTCAAGGTGGTTCTGTCTCAGCCTCTGTCGGTGCACTCCAAGCTGGATTTGTCATAGATACTGGAAACAAGCTAGTAGACGAACTATTTAACCGCGGTGGCTTAGATTCGATGATGAATACTGTTTCTATGACAATTGTCGCTATGACTTTTGGCGGAGTACTAGAACATACTGGTATTCTTCGCTCCATTGTAAATCAAATTTTAAAATTAGCGACATCAGCAAAAGGGCTTATCGCTTCTACTATCGCATCTTGCTTTGCAACCAATCTTACTTGCTCTGAACAATATATTTCGATTGTTGTTCCTTCAAGAATGTACGCAAATGCATACACAGAAAAGGGACTACATTCTAAAAATTTATCCAGAGCATTAGAAGATGGCGGAACATTAACTTCTGTGTTCGTACCTTGGAATACATGTGGTGTATTTATACTCGCAACACTTGGAGTTGGCGCATTCGAATATGCTCCCTATGCTATATTGAATTTCATCGTACCTATTATCTCGATCATTTATGGTATAACTGGTCTCACAATTACAAAACTATCTGATATTGAAAAAGCAGAACTACTAAAAAAACAAAAAGCTCAATTAGAAGCTTAAAGATAACGGTAAATTCAGTTCATATATTGCGCGAGGGCGTCCTTGTTGATAAGGCATTTCCTCGCCGCAAATATGAGCATATCCATAATCAACTAGTTTCTTTAATAACCTTTCTGTTGATCGGCGAGTCACTTGTAAGTATGCAGAAAGATCTGCTGCAGTAAACTTCAATGAAGAATGTGATTGACTAAATTGAATAATTTTTGATAAATTTGCTGGACTAAGTTTCGTTTCTTTCGCTATTTTCATGAGTTCTGGGTTGTCATTCTTCAAACTTTGTACTCTCTGTTCTTTCGGGAACGGACCAAATAGTTCTTTATCACTTGTTAGTATATAAAAGCAGTGGTCTATTGGATTATTCTTCGCGAAACTTTGAGCGATTTTAGCATTTTGCTCCGCTTCCTTCACAGTTTTTCCGTAACCAAATCCAATAGCTATCGCACCTTCTATACTCGCAAATAAATGATTTATCATATTTGTTTTTATAGTCGATTCAATATCACCACGAGTCGTATACAAAATGAACGTCATTTCATCAACTTTTTTAAATGAACCACGTAGTTCTTTTGAAATGACATCTAATTGCTCAAGCAAACCTTCTCGTAATTCTAAAGAAGTAATCATACAAGCACCGACAGTAGCTGAATGGCTTTTGGCTAACTCAGCTTTTATTTTTGCATCTTTTAACCCATGTATAATCGATTGCTTCGGATCTATCATACGCTCTGAAGGAATACCTATTTTTTGAAGTTCATCATAGACAGCATGAATACTAGTTAAAGCTAAATGAGCTTCTCCTGATTGATATTTAGCTATATGAAAATCCGTAACTCTATTTATTTCTTCTTTACTCCACAGCATATTTTCATAATCTAACACTTGTGGATTTTCTTTTATACCAATATCATGGAACACATTTGTAATGAATGAGCGGTCTACTAAATCAATTGAAATTTTATGTGGTTGAATTCCTCGGTGATACATGACAGAAAGAATGGAAGATGCGACAGTTGTCTCGTCTTGTTGCAAGTACGTACTCGGAATTCGTAATTGTTCTCTTATTTCTTTTGCCATATAATAAGGTAAAGCACCTGAGAAAAAGATGAAATCACAAGGCTTTAAACGCTTCAATAGTTCAGAAGATTCTGCCGGATGAAGGTAAATATATGGATCAATCTCTATTTCTTCTAGTTTATGAGCAACAGGTAAAAGTGTCTCCATAAACTCTTTTGAACCGACAACTGCAATTTTTATCATCATTTCTCTAACTCCTTATCATTAATTAACGACTATTTAACGTCAACTATATCAAATGTACAAAACTATTGTAAACAGGAAGGGGTCTCTACCCAATGAAAATTACAGCTATTCATCTTTACGCAATTCGTTTACCACTTCGCAATCCGTTTGTTATTAGTTATGGTTCTTATTCTGATATGCCTTCTATTATCGTCAAAATGGAAACAGATGAAGGCATGATCGGTTACGGAGAAGGCGTTGCTGATGATCACGTTACAGGCGAATCATGGGAAAGTACTTTTCATACTTTAAAACATACACTTGCTCCTGCTCTTATTGGGCAAAATCCAATGAATATCGAGAAAATACACGATATGATGGACAATACAATTTACGGTGTGCCTACTGCGAAGGCCGCGATTGATATTGCTTGTTTTGATATAATGGGCAAAAAACTAAATCAACCTGTATATCAATTAATTGGCGGACGCTACCATAAAGACTTCCCTGTCACTCACGTCTTAAGTATCGCAGCCCCAGAAGACATGGCTGAAGAAGCTGCTTCCATGATTCAAAAAGGTTACCAATCTTTCAAAATGAAAGTCGGTACAAATGTAATAGAAGATGTAAAACGAATTGAAGCGGTACGTGAACGTGTAGGAAATGATATCGCTATTCGCGTTGATGTAAACCAAGGTTGGAAAAATAGCGCAAACACATTAACGGCACTTCGTTCATTAGGTCATGTAAACATCGACTGGATTGAACAGCCTGTTGTCGCAGACGATATTGACGCAATGGCTCACATTCGTTCTAAAACAGACCTTCCGCTTATGATTGATGAAGGATTAAAAGGTTCTCGTGAAATGCGCCAAATCATTAAATTAGACGCGGCTGATAAAGTGAACATAAAACTAATGAAATGCGGCGGCATATATCCCGCTGTAAAACTCGCTCATCAAGCAGAAATGGCAGGCATTGAATGCCAAGTTGGATCCATGGTCGAATCATCTGTTGCCTCTTCCGCAGGATTCCATGTTGCTTTTTCGAAAAAAATCATTACGAGCGTTGAACTTACAGGTCCATTAAAGTTCACGAAAGACATCGGAAACTTACATTACGACGTACCATTTATTCGCTTAAACGAAAAGCCAGGACTCGGCATTGAAATAAATGAAGATACATTACAAGAACTAACCGTCTTTCAAGACGTTGTACGCTAAAGGAGGACTAACACATGACAGTTCTATACAAAGGACCATTAAAACAAAATAACGAGACATTTCACGTTACATTACTATCACTAGAGAACATCGAGCAAATCTTATCACTACAAAACGTTGTAGTTGAAGCGCTAGAAGATAAAAGTCGCTTACAACCACTCTCTTTAGAAGAATTTCAATACATTCTAGAAGGAAACGGCATGATGATTGGTGCTTTTATCGAAAACGAACTCATCGCATTTCGTGCCCTACTCGTCCCTCCTATCGACGAAGAACATTTAGGGCTTGATATTGGCATACTAGAAAGCGAACTACATCGCGTCATCTATCAAGAAATCTCAAATGTTCACCCGAACAGCCGAGGAAATGGGATGCAAAAAATATTAGCTACAGTTATTATGGATGAATTACAAAAAGAAGATAGCAAATACGACTATGTTTGCTGCACCGTTGCCCCTTTTAACATTCCAAGTTTGAAGGATAAATTTGCGCAAGGAATGGAGATTGCTGCATTGAAAGAGAAATATGGTGGGAGTATGCGGTATATTTTTGTGAAGGAATTACGCGAGGACAAGGAAAGAGATTGGACGGATGTTAAGAGCGTTCCGATAAATGATGCTGTTGGACAGCAAGCTTTACTTTCGGACGGTTATCGTGGGTATGAAATGGAGAAAGTAGACGAAGATTTTGTTGTGAAATTTGGACGATAATTGCTACGCCAAAAAAGGAGATGTCTGCTGTGACATCTCCTTTTACTTTTCTTCATTGGATATATCGATTGCAATTGCAATTCCAATTATATCAACGATTTTTGAGATATATCGGCGCAATTCCAAATATATTAGCGATTTTCGAGATATATCGGCGCACCACTAAACCGTCATCTTCCAACTAGATAACGCTAACCAATTCTCCATTTCCTTATAATCAGGCATTATCTTCCCGACAAGACGCCAAAAAGAGCGATCATGATTTAAATGAACCATATGACACATTTCATGGACAACTACATAATCAATTACTCGCTGTGGTGCCATCGCTAGTTTCCAATTGAATGTTAGCTGTAAATTTGAATCGCAAGTTCCCCACGTACGACTACTATCTGTAATACGAATAGAACGAGGTTTTGTTTTGAAGTTACTTTGATACACTTTAATACTCTTCTCTACTAATGACTTACACTGCTTATAGTAAAATCGTTTTAACGCTTGTTGTATTTTCTCATCCTTAAGCTCTTTCACATAAATATGTAGCTTATTCCCTTCAAACACTGCATTGTCTTGCGTAATACTTGCATCTTGGGAGATTTGTATCGGATACGTATTTCCTAAATACAGAAAGCCCTCTCCTTGATCATAATCCTTTTCCTGTGGTCCAAGCTCTCGCTCTTGCATTTCCTTACGTGTTTTCTGAATCCAATCCCATTTCTCCTCTAGCAACTGGACTAAGTATTCAACAGGTGTTCCCTTTGGAGCCTGCACTTCCACATTTCCGTACGAATCTACAAAAAGACGCACCGACTTTTTCTTTTTATAAGTTATATGAAAATTAATCGTTTCACCTAAATATGTATGTACCATTTCATCACCTAGTGTATTATTTTACAAATAAAAAAGAATAGGACACGAACGCCCTACTCTACCTATTATATCATTTACCGCTTTAACGGACCCATTACCCTCTATACTTTACACCTAATCCCTTAATGAAATTCCTTGCGTATCTATCGCCGCACTCTTTATAATTTTTATGGCCTTTTTTTCTTAACAGAGCGCCTAGTTCTCCCTTAGTCACCGTAACGCCTACGCTATCTAATATATCAAGTACATCCTCACTCGTTAATGATAGTGCGATTTTCATTTTCTTTAGAAGAAGGTTGTTAGCACTCTCTTTGCTTTGTACAGGTGCCGGTTGTCCTGGTTTCGGATCTTGCTTCCCTCTTTTTAAAGTAATAAATCCATTGAAAAATACTTCTAACATCATCATATCGCATGTTAATACGTACTCATCTTCAGCTACCTCATCATTTTCAGCTTCATGCTGAGGCGCTCTCTTTATTTTTGTAAGCATATCAACTACGTCTTCTTTCGTTACTTCCATTCCGCCAAGTTTAAAGATTTCTACCATATCTATATCTCTTATATCTAAAGCGTATCTTACTCTTTTTAATATATCGTTGTTGCTCATTGCCATTGTTTTGCCTCCTGAAATGTTGATTATCGTAATGCTTTTAGCATGTGTAAATGAATGTCGTTAAGTTACTACTTTAACATTTTAAGGGCATGTTTTGTAGTCTTAGGTGGATTAATGCTTGTGGGGGAATTTTAAAACAGCAACATATGTTGTTTGGGCACTTTAAACCAAGTGAATTATAATAATACTAGAGTTACTATGAAAGGAAACCAATATTGAATTATCTGATTGGTTATAAAGATGATGAACGAAACCTCTGGAATAATTCACTATTAATTATCACATTTAAAAAATGGACGAACCTGATATAGGTTTGTCCATTTCTTTTTATGCAACTTAAACATAAATATTTATGGAACGGTTCACCGTAACTGGTATGAGGTTATTATTCATTATTTTCATAATTAAATTTAACAAAAAAGGTAGTGCCTTCGGATCCCGTTTGAATTTCTATTTTTGCATTATGACGGGCAGCAATGGCATAACATATCCCTAATCCCAATCCAGTTCCATTATCTTTAGTCGTGAAAAATGGCGTACCCAGTT
Organism: Bacillus sp. CH140a_4T; assembly: GCF_008923725.1. Lineage (GTDB taxonomy): Bacteria > Bacillota > Bacilli > Bacillales > Bacillaceae_G > Bacillus_A. The sequence goes on along the minus strand of NZ_WBPF01000014.1, from coordinate 52,943 downwards.
TCTCTAATACTTCTGGCCTGATACCTTTTCCTTGATCTTGTACTGCAAGCACCACACAATTTTGACCTTCCTTGTAGGTGCTAATGGTTAGAAATTTTTCTGTGCTCATCGCTTCTAAGCCATTACGATATAGGTTTATTAATAATTGCCGTATCTCATTACGATTTAAAAGTAATTCCGGAATGTCATTTGTATCGATTTGAATATATTTATTTTGATTATACGTATCAATCTTTATTAAAGGGGTAATATCGTGGATAATTGAATTTAAATCTAACATCTGCAAATCTGATTTCCTTGTATTACCCATTGAGAGAAATTCAGTAATAATAGAATTGGCACGATCCAGTTCTTCAATCATTAAATTAAAGTACTTATTATGTTTCTCATAGGTGGGCTCTTCTTTTAATAACTGCAAAAATCCTCGTACTGTTGTCATTGGATTTCTAATCTCATGGCTAATACCTGCTGCCATTTGCCCTATTAAATCTATGTTGGCTAACCTTTTCAATTCCTGCTCATATTGCTTTTTTTCCGTTATGTTTTTAAAAATACAACAAATACCATCATCATACGGGTATGCAATAACTTCGTGCCAATATTCATCAGCGGTAGAAAAAAACTCGAAATAAACTGTAGTTCGCTCTGACATTGCACGATGAAGTTCCTTATACATAACTTCTTCGACGCTATTCGGGAAAACCTCCCATATATTCTTACCTAATACATCTTTTGCTGTTTTTCTTTGCGGAAAATATTGATGCTTATTTACGTACGTAAATTCCCATGTATTATTCAAAGTAAAGAATCCATCTGTAATACTTTCAATCACACTTGTAATTTTTTCATTAGCAACAGCTAGTTCTCTCGTTCGTTCTTCCACCATGCTTTCAAGTTGACCCATATATAACAAGTTTGAAAACGTAGGAGCTGTGGCATCAACGATAGATTTTGCCAGTTGCATTTGGGAATTATCGTAATTGTGAGCTTCTCCCTCTTTACCAACAACAATCACCCCTAATACTTCTCCCATTGAAACCAATGGAATCATCAGTAGACCCTTACTATCTATATTTTTTGTTTGAATAACCTCTTGGATCTTGGATTCATAGCTTTTCTCCATCCAATCCGTTTCTGTCCAATCACAATCCTTGCTTAACTTCGTTGTTTTAATCATTGTTTTGTCTAGCGGGTCTAAAAGGTGGGCAGCCATGTTTTTACTATCTAAAATCTGTCCTAAGTAAAAAAAACATTTATCAAAACTCTCCTGTACCGAGGAACACATTGATAAATCACGGGTAGCATTTAGTAACAGCTGCTTCTCGGCAATAAGGTTTTCCTTTTGTGTTAAATTATTTGCGTTTTGAATTGCGACCGCAGCCATATTTACATAAGCTTCAACACTTTGAATTTCTGAATCTGTTAAGTTCATTGGAACTCCATAATCAAATAAAAAAACCAAACCAAATAACTCTTGCTCAAATGAGATGGGCAAAGCTAATAAGGATTTAATTTTGAACGCAGCAACTGGTCTCGGATCTGGCCGGTGATCCTTTGAGGTATCAGGAATATAAATAGTTTTTTTTGTTTCAATAACTTCTTTTGCCAGTAAGTCTATTTCAGGATCAATTACCTGCGTATCGAGCGTTACGCCATTTATAGTCTCTGGTTTTCCTGCAAACCCTCTAAATGTTCCATCTTCCTGAGGCAAATAAATTCCAACAGCGTTGCACTTAACAATCTCCTCTGATATCGCTATTGTTACACGCTGTAACACTTCACGTAGTTCTAATTTTGTATTTATTATTTTTGTTATATTCGCGAGCCTAGAATATCTCGCCTGATCACTTAACATTCACATGGCCTCCAATTATAGGCATAATAAAATAAACATGATACTATCATTGAAAATCAAGACCAACCATTTTCACTTTTCTCCTGTATTCTTTTCTTACCCTTCTTTACATAGAATACCTCACTTACTTATGATACGGTTTACCTTAATTAAAATGAAACAGTGTAACTTTCAAAAGTTACACTGTTTCACTACCTTCTACCACATTAACACTCGCCTCAAACTTATTAAGTAATGCGCGTACTTCATCAGTTGATTTTGTGCTCATCAATTGATTTCTTAGTTCAGCAGCTCCAGGGAAGCCCTTTACATAAATTTTGAAGAAGCGATGAAGCCCAGTGATGGAGCGTGGCAGTACTTCTGCATATTGATCTTGAAGATCAAGTTGTAGTCTTAAAAGATCTAAATGTTCTTTACTGCTATGCTCTCTTGGTTCTTTTTCGAAAGCAAATGGATTTTTAAAGATCCCTCGTCCAATCATTACGCCATCAATGCCGTATTTTTCAGCAAGTTCCAGCCCGGTTTTACGGTCAGGAATGTCACCATTTATTGTTAGGAGCGTATTTGGTGCAATACGATCACGTAATTTTTTAATTTCCGGAATTAGCTCCCAGTGCGCATCCACTTGGCTCATTTCTTCTCTTGTACGTAAGTGAATAGAAAGGTTCGCAATATCTTGTTTGAAAATGTGCGTTAACCAATCTTCCCACTCGCTTAACTCTTTAAAGCCAAGTCTTGTTTTTACGCTGACAGGTAGTCCTCCCGCTTTTGCTGCTTGAATAAGTTCTGCCGCAACGTCTGGACGTAGAATAAGGCCACTACCTTTTCCTCTTGATGCTACGTTCGGTACTGGGCAACCCATATTAATATCGATGCCTTTAAATCCTAACTCTGCCATACCAATACTCATTTGACGGAAATATTCAGGATTATCTCCCCAAATATGCGCCACCATTGGCTGTTCATCTTCAGTAAAAATTAAACGGCCACGTACACTTTTCATACCTTCTGGATGACAATAGCTATCCGAATTTGTGAACTCTGTGAAGAATACGTCTGGGCGACCAGCCTCACTTACTACGTGACGGAAAACAACGTCTGTCACATCTTCCATTGGTGCAAGTACGAAAAATGGTCGTGGTAAATCACGCCAAAAATTATCTATCATTTCAAATTCAAATCCTCTCACTATGAATACAATTTCAAACTCTCAATAAACCAAAAAGCAGATGGTATAGATTTTCCTATATCAACTGCTTTCCTATTATACCAACTTAAGCCAAGCTACACACTCTACATGAGTCGTATGCGGGAACATATCAACAGGTTGTACTTCTTGCGTTTTATATCCGCCTTCTTCTAGTACTTTTAAGTCTCGTGCTAATGTTGCTGGGTTACATGATACGTATACGACGCGTTTTGGTTTCATGTCGATGATTGTGTTTAGTAGTGCCTCATCACAACCTTTACGTGGTGGATCTACGACCATTGTGTCAGCGATTACGCCTTCTTTGTACCATTTTGGAATGACTACTTCTGCTTCTCCTACGCCAAATTCAGCGTTTGTCATGTTGTTTAGTGCTGCGTTTCGGTTTGCGTCTTCGATTGCTTCTGGGACGATTTCAACGCCGTACACTTTTTTCGCTTTTTGTGCTAGGAATAAGGAGATTGATCCAATTCCGCAATAGGCATCAATTACTGTTTCGTTGCCATCTAATTTTGCATATTCTAACGTTTTATCGTATAGCACTTTCGTTTGTTCTGGGTTTACTTGATAGAATGAACGTGCTGAAATCGCAAATTTAATGTCACCGATAAAGTCATAAATATATTCTGATCCGTACAGTACTGTCGTTGTGTCTCCGAAGATTACGTTTGTACGTTTCTTGTTTACGTTTTGAACAATCGATTTTACTTCTGGGAATTTTGCAGCAATTTCTTCAATGATTGCTTTTTTGTTTGGTAATTCTGCTGTACGAGTAATGAAGACAAGCATAATTTCCCCTGTTACTTGTCCATAGCGTGCCATTACGTGGCGAAGTGTTCCTTTGTTACGCTCTTCGTTGTACGCTGGAATACCGTATTTTTCACAAATACGTTTTACTTCCTGGATTAATGTATCGTTTTCTTCTGCCTGAATTAAACATGATTCCATATTAATGATGTCATGTGTTCCTTGGCGATAGAAACCAGCTACAAGTCCGCCTTCACGTTCTCCAATTGGTACTTGTGCTTTGTTACGGTATACCCACGGATTTTTCATGCCAAGTACAGGGTACACAGGAACATCGCTTAATCCGCCGATGCGCTGCATAACGTCACGTACTTGTTTTTCTTTCGCTTGTAATTGTCCTTCATATGTTAAGTGCTGAAGCTGACAACCGCCGCACTGATTGTACACTGGGCATTCTGCATCTTTACGATAGGGGCTCTCTGTATGAAGCTTCATTACACGACCGAATGCGAAGTTTTTCTTCACTTTAATAATTTTAATTTGTGCTTCTTCACCTGGTAATCCGTTTTTAACGAAAATAGGATAGCCTTTTACTTTCGCAACACCGGCACCATCATGTGTTAAATCTTCAAATACTACATCTATAAACTCGTTTTTCTCAACTGGTGGCGTCATTTTTGTACTCATTTTCCGACCTCTCTTTTTCATAACACTGCGTTACATTTTATCATACTTATATGGTCTATTTCTATCGGAAGAAAAAAAGCTATTGACGATAGTTCTCTGTTAATGTTACGCTACTACTAATTTAATACGGACGATGTTACCTCATATATACTCGATAATATGGATTGAGAGTTTCTACCCGGCAACCTTAAATTGCTGGACTATGGGGAAAACTAATGAATATTAGCCTATGTGCAAAAAAGGACTCATATTGATTAGCTTTCTCTCATAGATGAAAGTGAATCCATATGGGTCTTTTTTTATTTTCATTTTTCTAAAAGGTCAGACATCTTACGTATGACATAAAACCTCTTTGTTTTATTTTTAGTAATATAACGAGCGTTTTATGTACAAACTTTATACGAACTTCTGAAAGGGGCAACTACATGCAATATGTAATGAGCATTATCGGTATTCTTGTCGTTTTAGGTTTATGCTTTGCTTTGTCAAACAATAGAAGTAAAATCAACTTCCGTGCAATTGCTATTATGATTGGTTTTCAAATTTTAATCGGTTGGTTTATGTTTGGCACAAAGATTGGTCAACAAATCATTATTTTCATTGGTAAAGTTTTCAACAAACTAATTAAACTTGGTACGACAGGTGTCGATTTTCTCTTTAATGGAATTCAAAGAGATTTTGTCTTTTTCTTAAACGTACTATTAATTATCGTATTTTTCTCAGCACTACTTTCTATCTTTAGTTATTTAGGTGTTTTACCATTCATCGTTCGCGTTGTCGGCGGTGCAATTTCAAAAATTACTGGTTTACCACGCGTCGAGTCATTCCACGCAGTAAACTCTGTATTCTTCGGTTCAAGTGAAGCGTTAATCGTTATTAAAAACGATTTACAACATTTTAACAAAAATCGTATGTTTATCATTTGTTGTTCTGCAATGAGTTCCGTTTCTGCTTCTGTTACAGCATCATACGTAATGATGTTAGATGCGAAATATGTACTAGCAGCTCTTCCGCTAAACTTATTCTCAAGCTTGATCGTTTGTTCGCTATTAACACCAGTTGATACGAAGAAAGAAGATGAAGTGATTCAAAAATTTGATAGAACTTTATTCGGAGACAGCTTTATCGGCGCAATGATTAACGGTGCGCTTGATGGTTTAAAAGTAGCTGGTATCGTTGCCGCATTAATGATCGCCTTCATCGGTGTGATGGAAGTTGTAAACTACGTAATTAGCGCAGCTTCAGGTGCAATGGGATATGCTGTTACTTTACAACAAATCTTCGGTTATATACTTGCTCCATTCGTATTCTTAATGGGTATTCCAACTCAAGATATTATCCCAGCTGGTGGAATTATGGGTACGAAGATTGTATTAAACGAGTTTGTAGCAATCCTTGATTTAAAAGATGTTGCAACAACATTATCTCCGCGTACAGTTGGCATCGTTACAGTATTCTTAATTAGCTTCGCAAGTATTAGCCAAATTGGTGCGATCGTTGGGACAATCCGCGCCCTTTCTGAAAAACAAGGAAGCATCGTATCGAAATTTGGTTGGAAAATGCTATTTGCATCAACACTTGCTTCTATTTTATCTGCAACAATCGCTGGATTGTTTATTTAATAAAAAACCACCTTACTTGTTTAAGTAAGGTGGTTTTTTTGATTCTTTATGAAACCGAACGAAATTCAACTACTTCCTCTTTACTAATAAGCTTTCCTTCGTGTATACCTTTTACTGAAATATCAATAATGGATTTATTCTCTCCTTCAAGTTTACCCAAAGAAAATAAGTAAATTAAATTTTGTTCTTTTAGCATCCATTGCTTGCCATGCCAGGGGCCCGTTATCTTTTGTTTCAAAGGTGTTTTCTCTTCTCCAACATACTGACATTCTCCAAACGAAGTTTTTACTATATTTTTCTCCGTATCAATTACTATATTTCGAAATAGCTCTAGATTTTTACTTGAAACGATTTCTATCTCATGGTTACTTTTTTGTTTAAATAGTAGTTTTCCGTCACTTGTATTAGATAAACTACTATTCTCAACGGCGTTCCTAAAAAAGTTATATTCTTCTTCCGTAACCCCAAAATTAGGATGATACGGTTTCACCTGTTTATCTATATGCCCCGATATATAGTTTACATACCATTCTTGATCATTTTCCACATGATTTCTCACTTTTTTAGTAATAGCCTCTACTTTTTTACGGGTATCACGATCCATCTCAATCGTCATAATATCCGCCGTAACTTCCGCATTCATAAGGTGCGGTGGAATATACTCCTCTACACTATTCGCCTTACTCATTTCACTTTGACAACCAACTATGAATAGCGATACGAGAAGAATATATACTATTTTTTTATATTTCATTTCTGTTCTCCACTCCGTACATCATTCTTGCTTACATTTATATCGGTTCTTATTATAGTCCAAAATCCTGATATTTCAATAAAAACTACTTTATATATGCAGCATTTCATATTAATAGACCTTTCTCTTACTTTAAAATTAACTTAAATCATTTACCAAAATATACAAATCACAAATAAAAAATGTTATAATTTGCAAAAAATACATTGGAGGATATTATGAAAGCCCACGCCCTTTTCGACTTCTTACATTTACTAGTTTTAAGCATGAAAAGCTATTATGTATGGGGAATACCTATCTATGTCTTTATTATTCCTCTCATTTTTGTAGTAGGTTATATTATTAGCAATTCCAATAAGAAACGAAAGAATACATCGATTCAAAGTCATTAATCTAGCGCCCTAATAGCTCCTCCTAAAAATCATATTCCCCTCATTTTCTTCAAATGATATGATAAACAAGGGTAAATCCCCACCGCTCTTACAGCTGTGGGGATTTTAAATATAAGTATGCAACATAATACACAATAGAAGGTGATTTTATGAGAAAATACGCAGCCATCGCTTTATGCACGTCTGCTATTCTAGCAGGTTGTACTACTAGCAATGTAAGTCAAGAGCCTAAAAAAGAGAAAAAGGTTCAAGAAACTAAGAAACAGGAAGTGACCGTACAAGAACAAGGGAAAATTGCTTATAACCCAATTACATATGAATCTACTAACACTACTATTCACATGGCAGATATAAAAGATCCTTTAACTGAGGTACAATATAAAATTTGGCGCACTGCTGACGGAAAGGAAACTGCTAAATCTTTGTCTTCTAAAGAAAAAGAAAAGCAATTTTCACTTCCTTTTGACATAAAAGAATTTGAAGGAAAACGCGGTGAGTTCCAAATTGAAGCAATAGGAATAAAAGAAGATGGGAAAACCATTCCGCTCACAAAATCTACTATTACTTTCGAGCAAAAGGTTCCCGTTCTTATGTATCATGCAATCGATGATTATCACGGACAAGGCATTAAAGATTTATTCGTCTCACCTGCTAACTTTGAAGCCCAAATGAAATATTTAAAGGACAACGGCTATACATTACTAACTTTTGAACGCTGGGGCGATATTAATAAAGTAAATAAACCTATCTTCGTTACATTTGATGACGGTATGAAAAATAATATGAATGCATTTCATGTTTTACAAAAACTAAAAGACGATACGTTTAAACCTACAGCAACAGAATATATGATTGTTGATAACGTTGATGTAGAAGGATCACTTTCTACATCTGACATAAAAGAAATGGTTGATTCCGGCATTTTCTCTATGCAATCTCATACTGCAACACATGCAGACTTACCGAAGATTACAAACTATGAAGAAGAATTAAAGGAATCGAAAGAAAAGCTAGAAAAAATAACAGGTAAGCCTGTTATCGCAGTTGCTTATCCATTCGGCCATGTAGATGATAAAGTCGTTGCAGAAACGAAGAAATATTATCAATTTGCGACGACAACAAAACCCGGAAAGTTCATCACAAAAGGTGAACCCGATGAGTTGTTAAAAATGAAACGTGTTCGCATACACAATTCGACGACTGTAGAACAATTTGCTTCTTCGATTAAATAACGATGAGAGCTCAATATATTTTGAGCTCTCTTTTTACGCTATATTTATATATATTTTTTGAATTTTCTTGTATTATATATAGTAAGAAATCTTTCAAATTAAAGGAGATTATACATATGTCATTTGAACAAACGTTAGAGAAATATGCTGCTCTTGCAGTCAATGTTGGTGTTAATATTCAACCAGGGCAAACATTATCAATTAGTGCACCTCTTGAAGCTGTACAATTTGTACGCCTCGTTACAGAAAAAGCATATAAATCTGGTGCAAAACACGTATATGTGGATTGGAATGATGAGACGTTAACACGCTTAAAGTTCGATCTAGCTCCTGAAGAAGCATTCGCTGAGTTCCCATCTTGGAAGGCACACGCTCGTGAAGAATTAGCAAAAGAAGGCGCTGCATTTATGTCTATTTATGCAGAAAACCCTGATTTATTAAAAGGTGTAGAAGCAACGCGTATCGCAACAGCTCATAAAGTAGCTGGTGAAGCAATGAAAGTATACCGTGATTACGTACAAGCTGATAAAGTAAGCTGGTGTGTCATTTCTGTTCCTACGAAAGAATGGGCTGCGAAAGTATTCCCTGACGTTGCACCAGAAGAACAAGAAGCAAAACTATGGGATGCTATTTTCAAAGCTACTCGTGCTGACTTAGAAAACCCTGTGGAAGCATGGAAAGAACACGATGAAACGTTACATACAAAAGTTGATTACTTAAACGAAAAACATTATAAAGCTCTTTACTATACAGGCCCTGGAACAGATTTAACGATCGAACTTCCAGAAAAGCATGTATGGGCTGGTGCTGGTAGCTTAAATGAAAAGAACGTACCATTTATGGCGAACATTCCAACTGAAGAAGTATTTACAATGCCGCTTAAAACAGGTGTAAACGGTCAAGTATCTAGCACAAAACCGTTAGCATTTGCAGGTAACATTATCGATAACTTCACGTTAACATTTGAAAACGGACGTATCGTAGACTATAAAGCTGAAACTGGTGGAGAGGCTTTAAAACATTTAGTAGAAACAGATGAAGGTTCTCACTTCTTAGGAGAAGTGGCGTTAGTACCTCATGACTCACCAATTTCAAACACAAATATTTTATTCTACAATACGCTATTTGATGAAAACGCATCTTGCCACCTTGCAATCGGAAGTGCTTATGCTTTCAACTTAGTTGGTGGAAAAACAATGTCTAAAGAAGAACTTGCTGAAAACGGAGCAAACAATAGTATTACACATAACGACTTCATGATCGGATCAGCCGAGCTTGATATCGATGGTATTACAGATGATGGAAGACATGAACCAATCTTCCGTAAAGGTAACTGGGCATTTTAATACAAATAAAAGGCTATCTTCCACACCGGAAGATAGCCTTTTATGATGCCGATGAAACCTTAAGTCCAATTACTCCTAAAACGATAAAGAGAATACAAAACGCTTGGAATAAGCTAATGTGCTCTTTAAAAAAATATACGCTAATGATTGTAATAAGTAATGTTCCTACTCCAGACCAAATAGCATAAGCGATACTTAAATGAATCTTTTTGACAACGATAGCAAATACGCTGAAACAAATTCCATAAAATACGAAAATAAGTACACTTGGAACGAGCTTTGTTAAACCATTCGATAATTTCATCGCAATTGTTCCAGCTACTTCAAAAATAATTGTTACGAGTAATAATAGCCAATATATCATACTAGAATCTCCTTCTCTGTTACCTTATAGAGATTCTAGTATACTACTTATAGTCCTAATGAAATATATTTAATTTCTAAATATTCCTCGATACCGAAATGGCCTCCTTCACGGCCAATACCACTCTCTTTAAAGCCACCGAACGGTGCTTGTGCAACCGATGGAAGCCCATCATTTAAACCGATAATTCCGTACTCTAACGCTTCGCTAATTTGGAATGCTTGACTAATATCTTTTGTGAAGATATAAGCAGCCAATCCATATGGTGTCTGATTTGCACGTTCGATTACTTCTTCAACTGTTGTGAATTTCGCAACTGGCGCAACTGGTCCAAATGTTTCTTCATTCATACAAAGCATCGTATCGTTCGCCAATCCAATTACAGTTGGTTGCATAAAGTGTCCATCTAGCTCTGCAACCTTTTGGCCACCATATAAAACTGTTCCACCTTGTTTAATAGCATCTTCGATATGTTCCTGTACTTTCGAAACTGCATTCTCGTCAATAAGTGGTCCTACAGTCGTTCCGTCACCGAAACCGTCTCCTACTTTCAACTGCCCTACTGCCTTTTGGAACTTCTCTACAAACGCTTCATACACTTCTTCCTGAACAAATACTCGGTTTGTACATATACACGTTTGTCCTGCGTTACGGAATTTCGAACCGATTACCGCCTCTACCGCTTTATCTAAGTCCGCATCATTCATAACAATAAACGGCGCGTGACCACCTAACTCAAGTGAAACCTTTTTCATCGTTTGTGCAGCACTGGCCATTAATTCTTTCCCAATTTCCGTTGATCCTGTAAAGGAAACCTTTCGAACACGTCCATCTTCCATCCACGTATCAGCAATTGCTTTCGCACTACCTGTTACAATATTTATTACGCCCTTTGGAATATCTGCTTCATGAGCTAATTCAGCTAATTTTAACGCAGTTAACGGCGTTTGACTTGCAGGTTTTACAACCGCTGTACATCCTGCTGCAAGCGCCGGCGCTACCTTTCTCGTAATCATAGCAGCCGGGAAGTTCCAAGGTGTAATAGCGGCCATAACTCCAACTGGTTGCTTCATAACTAAAATACGTTTATTCGGATGAGAAGCAGGAATCATTTCGCCATATACGCGTTTACCTTCTTCTGCATACCATTCAACAAAGCTATTTGCATAATTCACTTCACCAAGTGCTTCTGCAAATGGCTTTCCTTGTTCTCTCGTCATGATTGCTGCAATCTCTTCTTTATTTTCATCAATAAGTGTGAACCATTTTTTCAACTTCACTGCACGGTCTGCTGCTGTTAACTTAGACCATGATTTAAAAGCTTCATGGGCAGCATCAACAGCTTGCTTTGCCTCTGTTATCCCGCCTTTAGGTACCGTCGCAAATATTTCCTTCGTTGCTGGATTATTTACTTCGATTTGTTCTTGCAATGTAATCCACTCACCATTTATATACATCGCCTTTTTCTCTACATTTACAAACATCGCTTTTTTATCCAATGTTTTCTTCCTCCTCTATAAGTTTCTTTATTTTCCTCGTGGCAGCAGATTGACTTATTTTTAAAAACTCCGCTACTTTATAGCTCGACCCATATGTTTTATATGCTTTCAAAATAATATTCCGTTCTACTTCTTCTAACATTTTATAGAGACTTTGGCCGGACTGTTCAACCGTTGATTCTTGCATCGCTATCGGCAAATCTTCTATCGTAACGATATCGTCAGCAGTTATAACAATTCGCTCAATCACATTTTCAATTTCTCTATTATTTCCTTCCCAAGGGTAACTAACAAACATTTGTAATGTGCTAGGCGCTAATTTTACATTCCGGCCATATTTCTCGTTAAAGTGCTGTAAATAATGATAAATGAGCGGTAAAATGTCTTCAGTTCTTTCCCTGAGTGGTGGAATTACAATTGGAATGACATTCAGACGATAATATAAATCTTTCCTGAATGTCCCTTTTTTCACCATCATACTTAAATCTCGATTTGTTGCCGCTACAATTCTAACGTCCACCTTTTTTAATTCTCTTCCGCCTATAGGTCGAAACGTTTTTTCCTGCAACACTTGCAAAAGCTTCGCTTGAATTTCAAGCGGCATTTCGCCAATTTCATCTAAGAAAAGAGTTCCTTTATGCGCGGATTCTAATAATCCCTTTTTCCCCTCACGATTCGCACCTGTAAAAGATCCACCTGAGTATCCAAAAAGCTCTGATTCAATTAAATTCGTTGGCAATGCCGCACAGTTAATTTCATAGAAACTTTCGTTTTTCCGGTTACTCACTTCATGTAAATGGCGTACTAATCGACTCTTCCCTACTCCTGTCTCACCTAATACGAGAACTGTACTATCTACCACGGACACTTTCTTGATTGTTTCGACTATTTTTTGCATAGCGATACTTTTAAAAATAAGTCCTTCATGTTCATATGTTTCTCTTAATTCTTTTTTATATGTTTTTAACTGATTATCCATTTCCTCTACCTTTTGACGTAATTGGTAGAGTTCTGTAAGATCACGAGAATAACTAATTACTCTTCTTAAATTTCCCTCATTATCAAAAACAGGCCTTGTACGAACGTGTAAATACTCTCCTGATTTTGTCGTTTGGACGAGTTCAATTGGTCTCTTTTTTTCAATTACTTCTAACGTTGCCGATGGATAAAAGATACCATCCTTCTGCAACTCTTTTACATGCTTACCTACTAACTCTTTAGCAGCTAATTGATAGTGCCTTTCACATGTACTATTTACACGCACAACGATTCCCTTTTCATCAGTCACAAAAATTTCGTCAAACGCATATTCAAATACATCTTGTAAATCCATTAACACTCGTTCCTTTTCTGCAACCATCCTAGCCACCCCTAACTTCCAATCCATCGATTCACTTCACTACCTTTATTATAAAGTGAATTTTCTGCATTTTATATAGAGTCAGCTAGAATGTTTGCGATTTATTATTTAGCTTTTAAACACGAGCAGTATTTGCTTTCTCATAACAGACTTGCAATGATTCTTCAATGATTGTTAATCCTTCTTCAAGTTGCTCATCTGTAATCACTAATGGCATGAGCACACGAATAACATTTCCATATGTTCCTGCTGATAGTAGAAGTAATCCGCGTTTATTTGCTTCTGCACATAAATTAGACGCTAATGTTTTATCTGGCGCTTTCGTCTTACGGTCTTGAACGAGCTCGAATGCACACATTGCCCCTAAACCGCGCACATCACCGATGCAATTATATTTATTTTTCATCTCTTCAAATCGGTTCATTACGACTTTTCCTAATTCTATCGCTCTATCATTTAAATTCTCTTTTTCTATTACATCAAGTACCGCTAATGCTGCCGCACATCCTAGTGGGCTTCCTGCATACGTTCCCCCAAGCTCTCCTGGTGCAGACTCATTCATAATTTCCTTACGCCCAATAACACCACTAATCGGTACACCAGCGCCTAATGATTTAGATACTGTAATTAAATCTGGAACGACATCATAATGATCAATGGCAAAATACTTTCCTGTACGGCTAAATCCTGTTTGAATTTCATCCGCTACAAATAAGATGCCGTGTTCTGAACAAATATTGCGTACTGCTTGCACAAACTTCTTACTTGGAACGATAAATCCGCCTTCCCCTTGAACAGGTTCCATTACAACAGCTGCAATTGTTTCTGGCGCTACTTCTGATATGAAGAAATTCTTAAACTCTTCAATCATAAAGTCATCATACTGCTCTTCAGTTAATCCTTCTGGGCGACGGTATTCATACGGGAATGGCGCTTTATATACCTCTGGAGCAAATGGACCAAATCCAAATTTATATGGTTTTACTTTACTTGTCATCGTCATTGTCATTAACGTACGCCCGTGGAAACCTTTAGAAAATGCGATAATACCAGGTCTTTTTGTATATTTACGAGCGATTTTCACCGCGTTCTCAACTGCTTCTGCACCACTATTTAAAAATAGTACTTGCTTATCAAAACTTCCTGGCGCTAATGCCGCAAGTTTTTCCGCCAATTCAATATATGGCTCATACATCATGACATTAAATCCAGTATGAATGTATTGATCTACTTGTTTATGAAGCGCTTCTTTCACAGTTGGATGACAATGTCCTACGTTAATTGTTCCAATTGCTCCCGCGAAATCAATGTACTGATTGCCATCAACATCTGTTACAAGAGCACCATTTGCAGATTGTACAAACGTTGGGATGCCGTTACTTACTCCTTTTGGTACTATATTTTGGCGGCGTTCTAATAAAGACGCTGCTTTCGGTCCAGGAATTTTTTCATTTACTTTAGCAAATTTTTTTGTGTTCATTACGTACCCCATCCTTTTCTTTACATTGTTTTCTCTTTTCATTGCAAAATGTATGCCAACATTCTTTTCCAGCATTCATCCTACCTACCTTCTATGTCGACATAAAAAATAAGTCTATAAAGACTCATTGAGAGTCCTTATAGACTTATTTTTCCTACACATTAGACTTTCCTTGTTCCCAAATTAACTCACCCGAATGAGAAATAAACTCCCCAACAGATTGTACTACTAAATCAGCAAGTGGTTCTAATGTTTGACGATCTCCCGTACCAGATAGTACTCCAATTGCATAGCAATCGCCGCCATTTCTCGCTAAATATAAATCAGTTGGTGTATCTCCAACGACCGCTACTTCACACGCCTCTAGATGAAACCTTTCACAAAACGATTCTACAATTTTTTTATCTGGTTTTTGTGCTGGAAACGTATCTGACGCTACAACATAATCAAAATAAGACTCTAATTGATATTGTTTTAAAAATAATTCTGTCGGTGCGAAATCATCAGCTGTAACAACACCTAAAATAAATCCTTTATCCTTTAAACCTTGTAAAATTCTCGGTAAATCCGCAGTCATTCTCATATAGGAACGATGCTCGTACATAAGAGAAAATAACTTTTCACTTACCCACTCATGCATCTCCTCTTCCTTAGATGACGTAATATACTTACAAAGCCCCTTTGCAACATCAAGGCTTGTTCCTGCCGCTATTGCGCTACGAGGGTTCACAAATACCCCATCTACACCGATTTCTTTTAATAAATCCTGCTGCATTGACTGTGGGAGTTGATATAATTTTATACATTCAGCGACAAGTTCTTCAGCTACTTTTATCCAAATTGAATGAAAATCCATTAATGTCCCATCTTTATCAAATAATATTGCTTTTACCTTCTCCATAGCACACTACCTCTCGTTTCTTATCTCCTCCAGTGTATCAATAAAGTATGGATATAAAATAAACGAATTGTAAAAATACCATAAAAATCAAACTAACTTCCAATTTACAATTCCTCTATATAATAAAAAAGGATGCCTTTACAGGGCATCCTCTTGATGTTCAGGAACAAATAGTTCAAGACAATGATATATATTTTCGAATTCCATCGGTGCATCTCCACCGTATTCACCATCTAAATTAATCATTAGTTTATCTGGTGAATGTACTTTAATTCGATTTGCTTGTGTGTATAGCACTTTTGGATTGTTAATATGTTCACCACGCTGCGCTTGTGTTGCTGCTTTAATTAAGTCAGCGATAGAACCTTTTTTCAGCACTAATAAATCAAATAAGCCATCGTTAATTGATGCATATGGTGCTACCTTTTCAAAGCCGCCTACTGAACGAGTATTCGTAATTAAAAACATCGTAATTTCTTCTTGTAGTAACTTTCCATCATACTCGATTTCAACATATGTTGGATGTAATGATGGTAACATTTCGATTCCTTTTAAATAGTAAGCAAGTTGGCCTAATACCGTTTTTAGCTTGCTTGGCACTTCATATGTTAATTCTGTAATACGGCCGCCACCAGCGATATTAATGAAATATGTATCATTCGCTCTACCAAGATCTAACGGAACTGTTTTCCCTTCACAAATAATATCCGCAGCCTCTTCAATAGCACGAGGTACACCGATCGCACGCGCAAAATCATTTGTCGTTCCAACTGGAATAATTCCAAACTTTGGACGATGTTCATGTCCTACTAAACCGTTCACCACTTCATTTAATGTACCATCACCACCAGCTGCGATAACAACATCAAACTTACGATCCGCAGCTTGCCTAGCTGCCACAGTCGCATCCCCAGGACCAGTTGTCGCATGACAAGACGCTTCATATCCAGCTTGTTCTAATTTTTGTAATACTTCCGGTAAGCTCTTCTTAAATAGCTCGCGCCCAGAAGTAGGATTATAAATAATTCTTGCTCGTTTCATCATTTATTAGCACAGGAAATTTCTTTATATATCAAAAAGAACATACCGAACTTCTATTCAGTATTCCTATGCCTACCTCCTCTCATCTTCCTATCCTTCTTTTATCCCGCTCAAACAGGCAGTAAGAACCCGATTCGTGTAGTCCATCAAAAGTAAATATTCATTTCAATGGTTTTGTTTTATTTGACAAAAAATTTATGTCTATCTATTTCCTCACAACAATTTACATATAACGAATAATAATTATCTATTATTTCATGAGATGAAAAAAAAACCTCTATGTCTAGATTTATCATTATTCCCACCTTTTTGCAACTATCATACCATAGTTGCTATACAAACATTTTTCCACTTTTGACAGTTAATCAAACGTTTGTTTAAACGATTTTGTCTCATTTAAACAAACGTTTGATTAACCTAGAAAAACACCCATGTACGGGTGTTTTTCTGCTTAATCTTTAAAAGTTACTACTATTTTATCGCTTATTAATCTCTTCAAGTAAGATTTTGTTAACAAGCGGCGGATTTGCTTGTCCTTTTGTAGCTTTCATAATTTGACCAACTAAGAAGCCAATTGCACGGTCTTTACCGTTTTTAAAGTCTTCGATAGATTGCTCATTATTATCAAGAATTTCTGTTACAACCTTACGAAGTGTACCTTCGTCAGAAATTTGAACAAGACCTTTTGCTTTAACGATTTCCTCTGGGTCTCCACCTTTTTCAATTAATTCGTTAAATACTTTCTTCGCAATTTTAGAAGAAATTGTACCTTTTTCAATTAATTGAACCATTTTAGATAAACCAGCAGGCGTTAATGCAACGTCTTTTAATTCTTTTTGTTGTTTGTTTAAGTATGCAAGCACTTCCCCCATTAACCAGTTTGATGTTAATTTCGCATCAGCACCGTCCGCAACAGTTGCTTCAAAGAAATCAGACATTTCTTTCGTTAATGTTAATACGTGTGCATCATAAGCTGGTAAGCCAATTTCTGCAACGTAGCGAGCTTTACGTGCATCTGGAAGTTCTGGAATCGAAGCACGAATTTCTTCTTTCCACTCATCATCGATGTAAAGTTCAACTAAGTCTGGCTCTGGGAAGTAACGGTAATCGTCAGATCCCTCTTTCACACGCATTAAGATTGTTTTCTTCGTTGCTTCATCATAACGACGTGTTTCTTGTTGGATGATACCACCAGATAACAATTCTTTCTCTTGGCGCACTTGCTCGTGCTCAAGACCTTTTTGTACGTAAGTGAATGAGTTTAAGTTTTTCAGTTCCGCTTTTGTACCGAACTTCTCTTGTCCAACTGGACGAAGGGAAATGTTCGCATCACAACGCAAGGAACCTTCTTCCATCTTACAATCAGATACGCCCGTGTATTGAATGATTGATTTTAACTTCTCTAAGTATGCATATGCTTCTTCTGGCGTACGCATATCTGGCTCAGATACGATCTCGATTAAAGGCATACCTTGACGGTTGTAATCTACTAATGAACCATCAGCTGTATGCGTTGATTTACCAGCATCTTCTTCTAAATGAAGACGTGTAATACCGATACGTTTCTTTTTACCGTCTACTTCAATTTCAATCCAACCATTTTCACCAATTGGCTTATCGAATTGAGAAATTTGGTAAGCTTTCGGATTATCTGGGTAGAAATAGTTTTTACGGTCGAACTTCGTTTCCGTTGCGATTTCACAGTTTAATGCCATTGCAGCTTTCATTGCAAAGTTAACTGCTTCTTTATTTAAAGTAGGAAGTACCCCTGGGTATCCTAGGTCAATTACACTTGTTTGTGTATTTGGCTCCGCTCCGAATTCTGTTGGACTCGCAGAGAAAATTTTCGAATTTGTTTTTAACTCAACGTGAACCTCTAAACCAATAATTGTTTCTAAATTCATCTATGCTCGCCTCCTTACAGACTTGCTTTTTTTGTATGATAGTCTGTTGCTTGCTCAAACGCATGTGCAACGCGGTAAATTGTCGCTTCATCGAAGTGTTTACCAATGATTTGTAAACCAAGTGGCATGTTGTTAGCACCGAATCCACATGGAACAGAAATCGCTGGAACACCCGCTAAGTTTACTGGGATTGTTAAAATGTCGTTTGCATACATTGTCATTGGATCATCAACTTTTTCGCCCACTTTAAATGCCGGAGTTGGCGTTGTTGGTCCAATAATAACATCGTAGTTAGCAAATACATTTTCAAAGTCGTTTTTAATTAATGTACGTACTTGTTGTGCTTTCTTGTAGTATGCATCATAGTAACCAGAGCTAAGTGCAAATGTACCAAGCATAATACGGCGTTTTACTTCATCACCGAAACCTTCGCTACGTGTGTTTTTGTAAAGGTCTAATAAATTATTTACATTATCAGAACGAACACCGTAACGTACGCCATCAAAGCGTGACAGGTTAGCAGATGCTTCAGAAGAAGATAATAAGTAATACGTTGCTAGAGCGTATTTAGAGTGTGGAAGAGATACTTCCTCCCAAGTTGCGCCCATACCTTCTAATACTTTTAAAGCAGCTAGTACTGACTCACGAGCTTCTTCGCCAACACCTTCTCCTAAGTATTCTTTCGGTACAGCAATACGTAAACCTTTAACGTCGCCTGTTAAACCAGCTAAGTAGTTTCCTACTTCAACGTTTGCAGAAGTTGCATCCATACGGTCAATACCTGAAATAGCTTGTAATAAGTATGCATTATCTTCTACTGTACGTGTAATCGGTCCGATTTGGTCAAGTGAAGATGCGAATGCAACTAATCCGTAACGAGATACACGTCCGTATGTTGGTTTTAAACCTACAACACCGCAATATGCAGCTGGCTGACGGATAGAACCACCCGTATCAGAACCTAGAGAGAATAATACTTCTCCTGCTGCTACAGCTGCTGCAGAACCACCACTAGATCCACCTGGAACGTAATCTAAGTTCCATGGATTTTTCGTAGCGTAGAAACCTGAGTTTTCATTCGAAGAACCCATTGCGAACTCGTCCATATTTAACTTACCGATTGTAACTGTGTCAGCAGCTTTTAGCTTTTGCACAACTGTTGCATCATAAATTGGATCAAAGTTTGCTAACATTTTGCTCGCACAAGTTGTACGAAGACCATTAGTTACAATGTTATCTTTTACACCAATTGGCATACCGAATAATAAACCATTATCTTCAGCACCAATTTTTGCGTCTAATTCTTTCGCTTTCGCGCGTGCGTTTTCTTCATCTAATGTAAGAAAAGCTTTTACGTTATCTTCAACATCCGCAATACGTTTGTAAGATTCTTCTACTAAATCCGTAACGGAAATTTCTTTGTTGTTTAATTTCTTATGTAACTCTGATACTGAATGATCAAATAATGACATCGAAATTCCCCTCCTCTATTCTAATACTGCTGGAACACGGATTTGATTATCTTTGTGATCCGGTGCATTTTTTAATACTTCTTCAACTGGTAAACCTTTTTCTGGTACATCTTCACGCATAACATTTTTCATAGTTAATACATGAGTTGTTGGTTTTACATCAGTTGTATCTAATTCATTTAACTGTTCTGCAAATGTAACAATTGCATCTAGTTGTTTTTGAAATTTTTCTGCTTCTTGATCAGTAATTGCAAGACGTGCTAAATGTGCTACGTGCTTTACATTCTCAACGGAAATTCTTGACACGGCTAGGCCACCTCCATAATATATCGTTCAATCTACAATACTATTGATGATACCAAATTTTCAGTACTTCAAGCAAGTCAACACACGGCACTTACGGCATTTTTACATAAAAAAAGAAAGGCAAATGCCTTTCTTTACAATTTAATCTTTATCTAGTGGTTCATTTTTTGGAAATCTCTCGTTATCCTCTTCATTATCACGAATTGTTTTTTGTAATACAAAACAAGACATCGTTAAAAATAATGTTCCTAATAAATAGTATCCTTTTACACTAAGCGTTGCATCTAACGTATAAATTCCAATTAGCATACCTGAAAGTGCGCAAACAAATGAAGTCCATGCTAAAAACGTGAACGCTTGCGTATTACGTCTTCTCATCGTTCTCCCCCTCATTAGCTGTACATCCATTATAGATAAGTATATTTACCATGATGGATTTTTATGTAAATTCTAGTTTTATATTTATAAATCTATCACAAAAGAATAGTATTTTAAAGTTAGTTTTCTGTCTAGTCTGAAAAAACAATTAAAATAATTGACATTTATTTTAATTCCACATAAACTAAAAATAAATATTACGAACTTCGAAATATACGGGAGTGGAAATAATTGTTGCAATATGAACATTTTTTAGACTTACTGCTAGATAACGCCAAGAAACTTTTCTATCCTGAGGAATGGGTAAGCCTAGATTTAACACTTTCTAAAACAGAAGTATTTTGTTTACTTTGGATGGAGCGAAATACAGATATTACAATGACAAAAATTGCTGACCTTCTTGATATACCGATGAGTACAACGACAGGTGTTGTAAATCGCCTTGTAAAAAAGGGATGTATTGAAAGGTACCGTCATGAAAACGACCGACGCATTGTATTAATTCGTTTAACAGAAAACGGCGTAATGCTCGTTCAAGAAGTAAAACAAAATGCAGCCCATTACTTTAACCTAGTGACAGAAGCATTATCGGAAGAAGAAAAAGCATTCTTACTGCAAATCTTCCAAAAGATTATGAATCACATTGCTACGTCACAGCAAAATACAGAAGAAAAGGTTTCTACACCTAAAATGAAAAACATTCCGATTGAATAAAACCCTAGTTGGGTTTTTATTCAATATTTTATTTCGGAACTCGTAATATTCGAAACTCGAAACAAAGGGGATAGAATGATGAGAATTATTTTGTATACAGGTAAAGGCGGCGTAGGAAAAACTAGCATTTCAGCAGCAACAGCACTTCAAAGCGCAAAACAAGGCTTAAAAACTTTAGTGATGAGTACAGATCCTGCTCATAGTTTAGGAGATTCATTTAGTATAAAACTTTCTTCTGAGCCATTAGAAATTCGTGAAAATTTGTGGGCACAAGAGATTAATACGATTTATGAGATGGAAAAAGGCTGGGGAAAGTTACAGAAATACATTACCTTGTTATTCACTTCCAAAGCAGCTGATGATATTACAACAGAAGAATTAACAATGTTCCCTGGTATGGAAGATTTAATTAGCTTACTTCGCGTACTCGATTATTATAAACAAAACACATTTGATGTTATTATCATTGATTGCGCTCCAACAGGAGAAACATTAGCCATGCTCAGTTTTCCAGACATGCTCGGCTGGTGGATGGAAAAACTCTTTCCTATTAAAAGAAAAGTTTTAAAAGTTGTTCGCCCTGTAGCTCAACCACTTCTTGGTGTCCCCCTTCCAACCGATGATATTATGGACGAATTAACAAGTACACTTGAACAGCTCGGAGAAATGAGAGATATTTTATCAAACCGAGACGTAACAAGTATCCGCATCGTTGTAAATCCCGAAAAAATGGTCATTAAAGAGGCTCAGCGTAGCTTTACTTATTTAAACTTATACGATTATAACGTAGATGCCATTATGATTAACCGCGTCATCCCTAACACTGTCACCGATCCTTATTTTCAAGCATGGAAAGATACGCAAAAGAAATATAAAACATTAATTCAAGATAGTTTTCAGCCCCTTCCTATTTATGAAGCTCCAATGTTTGAACAAGAGGTTGTCGGTCTATCTATGTTAGAACGTGTAGGAGACGCTTTATTTAAATCTGACTCTGCTCCTACAGAAGTGAAATTTAACGGCCGTACTCAATATGTAAAAAAAGATGGCGATGAGTATATTTTCGTTCTGTCCATTCCTTTCTCAAGCAAAAGTGAACTTTCATTAAATCAAAAAGGTGATGAGCTTATCATTCGAGCTGGGTCTGTTAAGCGGAACATCACATTACCAAAAACGTTAACACACCTTTCTATTCAAGGAGCAAAATTCGAAGATGATGTACTCAACATTCGATTTGGAGGTGTAGTGCATGCGTGAGGAACTACTAAGGAAGGTAATTCGTACAAAAATAAAAGTCGGCATGAATATATTAGAAGAGTTACCTGCCCCAATCCAGCAATCAGCTAAGCAAATGTTAAATATTTTACAAGAAGAGCTAGCTGCTTCTCCGAAAGAACAAGAGCATCATGAAGATAATTTAAAAAGTATCATAATTGAATGAACATCTCTGGATAGAGGGCCTTTGTAGGCTTTCTATCTCCATATTGGAGTGATCTAAGTTGTTGAAAAAACATTCCACTATTATGCTTTGGGTTATTCCCTTGTTATTTTTCATTCATAACCTAGAAGAATCTTTCCAAATGCCACAATATCTCGCTAATCAATTTTCAATTCATTTTATAACAAGCCAACAATTTTTCATTGCTATTTCCGCATTAACAATCTTTGTCTTACTTATCGTCTTTCTATATCAACTAAACTTCTTGTCTTCTATATACTGGGTTATTTTTATACAAGGGGCTATATTCTTCAACTCCGTTCAACATATTATTTTATTTTTCATTTACCGTTCCTATAACCCTGGCGTAATATCGGCAGCTTTCATTTTCATCTTTTCGATTTTCTTTTTTTCATCCCAAAAACACTTAATTTATCAAAAGAAATTCGTAATTACACTCATTTTCAGCTTATTTTCTTATCCTATTATAATTTGGATTACCTTACTATTCGCTAACTACTTTCATTCATAAAAAAAGACCAGGAAAACTCCTGGTCCATCACTCTACTTAACAAACATTGGATTCTACGTTATACAGAATTGGAAGGTACAGAATTAGGGTTTTGTTTGTTAAGTAGATTATATGTTGAACGAACTAACAGCGGAGGGGTTCCTACTGTTAATCGTTAAACCCGATAGTTATTTTACGATTTTTTCAAGCTCATCAAGTGAAAGGTCTACTGAAATGGAACCATCATTTGTTTCTTTCTTAATTGCATCAGTTACTTCTTTTGAATGATAGAGTTCAATTACTTTTTTCAGTGTTGGATCATCTTTATCTTTCGTACGAGCTGCAAAAATATTAATATATGGCTTCGAATTTTCATTCTTTGGATCTTCTAAGAAAATTGGATCCTTCGCTGGATCTAATCCAGCTTGACCAGCAACACCGTTATTAATAACTGAAGCTGCAACATCTTTTAATACACGAGGTGTTTGCTGTGCGATAACCGGTGTAATTTTTAACTTCTTCGGATTTTCAGCAATGCCGTCTGGATCTCCGAATAAGCCAAAGTCTTTCTTAAGCTTTAATAATCCAGCTGCATCAAGAAGTTTTAATGCACGAGCTTGGTTCGTTGGATCATTTGGAATCGCAATTTCTGAGCCATCTGGAATTTCACTTGCTTTCTTATATTTTTCAGAGTATAAGCCCATTGGTGCAATTTGCGTTGTACCAACAGCTGTAATATCTAGCTTATGCTCTTTTTTAAATTGCTCTAAGAAAGCAATATGCTGGAATGAGTTTAATTCAATATCCCCATCAGCCAACGCTTTATTTGGCGTTGTGTAATCAGAGAACTCAACCAGTTTAATTTTAATTCCCTCTTTTTCAGCTTTTTTCTTTAAAATTTCCCAAGCGTCTCCATCTGTGCCGGTTACACCTACACGAACTGTTTTCTCTTTCGCTCCTGCTCCCGTGTCCCCACTTGAGCAGCCACTTAACGCTGAAATCCCTACAATCGCTGATAATGCAAATGCTAAAATTTTCTTCATTTCCTTTTCCCCTCTTCCTTTTTATGATCTGCGTAAAAAGACTTTCGCAAAGTAGTTTCCTAAGTTTTGAGCTACCTGTACGAGAATAATCAGTAAAACGACCGTTACGAACATAACTGATGTATCAAAGCGTAGATAACCATATGTCATCGCTAAGTCACCAAGACCACCACCACCGACAAGCCCAGCAACTGCAGAAAATTCGATTAAACCAACTGTCATAAATGTAACCCCTAAAATCAATGGCGCTAACGCTTCTGGGACAAGAATTTCAAAAACAATTCTAATTGGTGAAGCACCCATCGCTTGAGCTGCTTCAATTACCCCTTTCGGAACAGAAACAAGATTTGTTTCAACCATTCTCGCAATACCAATTGATGCAACTAACGTCATTGGGAAAATTGCTGCTGCTGTTCCAATCGTCGTTCCAATAATACTTCTTGTTAGTGGGCTTAAAGCTACTAAGAAGATGATGAATGGAATCGGACGGATTGTATTAATAATGATATTAAGAATAGAAAAGACCCATTTATTTTCTAAAAAGTTTCCTTTTCTCGTTATATATAAAAGTAAACCTAGGGGTATACCAAGAATTGTAGCAAATATAAGGGTTACAATTACCATTAAGAGGGTATCCCCCGTCGCATCTATTATGCGGGGCCAAAATATACTCCAATCAACTCGCATGAGCTTCTACCTCCTTCAGCTGCACTTGTAGTCTTAGATGTTGTAATGCTTTTTGAATTTCTTTCTGCTCACCTTGCAGTTCTACAAGTAGATTTCCAAATAGCACATTTTGAAGTTCAATAATATTTCCATACAGTACGTTTACATCGACGTTATAGTTTTTCGCGATATATGATAGCACTGGCTGTCCTGTCTCTTCACCAGTAAATGTTAAGCGATAAATCTGTCCACCATTTTGAATTTTCGCTAGAACACTTTCTGGTAAATGATCATTAATAATAGAACGTACAAAGTTTTGAGTTGTCTTTGTTTTTGGTTGTGTGAAAACGTCAAACAGTTTTCCTTCTTCAATAACCTTTCCTTTCTCCATTACAGCTACACGGTGACAAATTTCTTTCACAACATGCATTTCATGTGTAATAAGAAGAATTGTTACATTGTATTCTCGATTTACTTTCTTTAATAAGTTTAATATCTCTGTCGTTGTTTCTGGATCTAAAGCTGATGTTGCCTCATCACATATAAGAATATCTGGCGATGTTGCAAGTGCTCTTGCAATACCAACACGCTGCTTTTGTCCGCCTGATAGCTGCTCTGGATAATAGTTTGCTTTATCTTCTAACCCTACAAACTTCAGCAGTTCATTTACTCTTTCTTTTATCTCATTCTTTGGTACTTTCGCTAACTTTAATGGATAAGCAATATTCCCAAACACTGTTCTTGAATTAAATAAATTAAAACTTTGAAAAATCATTCCGATTCTTTGTCTTAGCTTCCGTAATTCTTTCGTCGATAGTGATGTAATATCTTTATCATCTATTGAAATCGTTCCCGCCGTCGGTCTCTCTAACATATTTACTAGGCGTAACAATGTACTCTTTCCAGCGCCACTAAAACCGATAATGCCAAAAATTTCGCCCTTCTCAACGGATAATGTTACATCTTCCACCGCATGAACAGATTGCCCACCTGATTCATATACTTTACTTACGTTGTTAAAAGAAATCATTTTCTTCCCTCCTATATGCTGTAAAGACTTGAAGTAGAGCTTTCGAGGTAAAATAAAAAGTGCTCTCCTTCTTATCAACCATAAAGATAAGAAGGAGAGCACTTATATGTACTCGTTCACATCTTCTCATCTTCCAAGCCTTTATAGGCTTGCTGGAGTTAGCACGGTATTAAAAAACCCGTTGCTGAGGTATCGTAGGGCCAGTCCCTCCACCTCTCTGGATAAGAATGTATCGATTTAATTGTCGTTTAATTAATTCTCATTATAGAACTCAGAATAATAGGGGTCAATACATTTTTTAGAAAAATATTAATTATTTTTCTATTAAAATTTTCAAATAAAAAATCACATACAATAATAATTTTTAAAGTTATGTTAAATTCTCCTCCTTCATATTTTTTAAAAGGAGAATCCTCTCTATAAAGTGAAACTATAATCAGTGGGGGGGTTGTTCATCCCCCACTGATTATTAGTTGAACCAATCGGACATTTACGGACAGTTGATCTCCCACCTAACTTCTTTGCTCCAGCCGAATTTTGAGGTGGGAGTTTTACTGCCCGTTAATGTCGGATAAATTGAATACCATTATTTGAATATGAAATCGGAGGAAGATAAATATATGAAAACAGCTCTTTTACTCGTTGATATTCAAAATGATTATTTTCCACATGGAAAGATGGAATTGCGTAATCCAGTAGAAGCAAGCGAATATGCTAGTCAGCTGCTACAACTCTTTAGAAAGAAAAACGAACCTATTTTTCATATCCAACATGTAGCAATAAAAGATGACGCTACTTTTTTCCTGCCCAATACAGAAGGTGTACATATTCATGAAAGCGTACGTCCACTTAGAGAAGAAACCGTTATACTCAAACATTATCCAAATAGTTTTCGCGAAACTGATCTTCTAGAACAATTACAACGTTTAGACATTGAGCACGTCGTCATATGCGGGATGATGACTCATATGTGTATCGATGCTACCGTAAGGGCTGCTTTTGATTTCGGCTTTCCATGTACCGTTATACATGATGCTTGTGCTACAAAAGATCTTTCTTTTAAGAATGCTACTATACCAGCCGTTTATATTCATAACACAATTTTGGCTAGTTTAGATGGCGTATATGCAACTGTAATGAGTACAGCGGAGTTTGTAGCTACAAAAAAACACTCCCTTCAGTGAGCAAAACCGAAAGGAGTGTTTCTTGTCAAACCATAGATTTTCTTTCAAATTGTATTATACAGGAAATCCTTAAAATGAATACTAAAAAATGTGACTAATAAGTCAACTTTTCTCGTTGCTTTGTTTCTATTTACATGTTTATCCCGATCTTAATAGGGTTTAGCTAGTTCTAATTAACGAATAGTAATATATGGTAATTAGAACTAGTTTCTCCTATCAAAAACGTAACATATTATTTATCTGTTTGTTTTTGCTTCTTTTTCAAATACTCCGCACGCAAATTTTCAATTTGCTGCTTTTTATCAAATTTGACAGGCGTCTGTTTTTCATGAAACTTTGCCACAGCTACCTGACTTTTGTAATCCAATTGATATTTTCCCACTTTGTTCACCTACTTTTCTTGTCTTTAAAGAGAATCTATTCAACAAATATAATATAC
>NZ_WBPF01000014.1:0-25162 GCF_008923725.1 Bacillus sp. CH140a_4T | reverse complement strand
CAAAAAAAAAAAAAAAAAGAGATCTTCGCAGACTGCGAAGATCTCTTCTACTATTTCTTATAAAGTTTCAGAAGTAGTTTTTGCTTGCATGTGAAGCGCTAAGTAGTCAGGGCCACCAGCTTTAGAGTCTGTACCAGACATGTTAAAGCCACCGAATGGTTGGTAACCTACGATTGCACCAGTACATCCACGGTTGAAGTATAAGTTACCCACATGGAACTCTTCACGTGCTTTTTCAATATGGTCACGGTTGTTAGTAACAACAGCACCTGTTAAACCGTATTCTGTATTGTTTGCAATTGCAAGTGCATGGTCAAAGTCTTTTGCTTTACAGAATGCTACTACTGGTCCGAAGATTTCTTCTTTCATTAAGCGAGCATCTTCTGCAACGTCAGCAACGATTGTTGGTTGGATGAACCAGCCTTTAGAATCGTCTCCTTCGCCACCTGCTAAGATTCTACCTTCTTCTTTACCAATTGCAACATAGCTCATTACTTTATCGAATGCAGCTTGGTCATTAACAGGACCCATATTTGTACCTAATACAGCTGGGTTAGCAACTGTTAATTCTTTCGTTAATTCAACAGCACGATTTAACACGTGATCGTATACATCTTCATGGATTACTGCACGAGAACATGCAGAACATTTTTGTCCTGAGAATCCGAATGCTGATGCAACGATAGATTTAGCTGCTAATTCAAGATCTGCTTCTTTATCAACAACGATTGTATCTTTACCACCCATTTCAGCAATAACGCGTTTTAACCAAATTTGGCCTGGGTTTACTTTCGCTGCACGCTCATAAATACGGATACCTACATCACGAGATCCAGTGAAGCTCACGAAACGTGTACGAGGGTGATCTACTAAGTAGTCACCAACTTCAGAACCATTACCTGGAACGAAGTTTACTACGCCAGCTGGTAAGCCAGCTTCTTCTAATACTTCCATGAATTTCGCTGCTACTACAGGAGTTGTACTAGCTGGTTTTAGTAATACTGTGTTACCAGAAACTAAAGCAGCTGTTGTCATACCTGCCATAATTGCGAATGGGAAGTTCCAAGGAGAAATGATAACACCTACTCCTAATGGAATGTAAGAGAAACGATTATATTCAATTGGACGGCTTTCTACTGGAATTCCGTCTTTTAATTTTAACATTTGACGACCATAATATTCCATAAAGTCGATTGCTTCTGCTGTATCAGCATCTGCCTCATTCCATGGTTTACCTGCTTCTTTTACAAGAATAGCAGAGAATTCATGTTTTCTGCGACGAACGATTGCTGCAGCGCGGAATAAAATGTCTGCACGCATTTCTGGCTTTGATTTTCTCCAAGTTTGGAATGTTTCATCCGCTACTTGCATTGCTTTTTCAGCTAACTCACGGCTTGCTTTTGAAACGCGACCAACAAGTTCCTCTTTATTTGCAGGGTTTACAGAAACAATTTTGTCTTCTGTAGTGATTTTTTCTCCCCCAATAATTAATGGATAGTCTTGTCCAAGATAAGATTCTACTTTCTTTAAACCTTCTTCAAACGCTAATTTGTTAGCCTCCACTGAAAAATCTGTAAATGGCTCATGTTTGTATGCTACTACCATCTTTTTAGCCTCCCCTTAGAAAAACGTTTACATTTTACAACATTATTCTACACGATAATTTAGATTTATTCAAATATTCCTAGACTTATATTTTAAAAATTAATTAATTTTTAAAATATAATAAAAAAATAGAGTTATACATACGTATAACTCTACAAAATATGAGTATATTCCAAAATGTTTTTTCCGATTAATAAAATAGTTACTAACAAAAATAAAGTTCTTACATATCCAACACCTTTTTGAACTGCAAACTTCGATCCAAAATAAGCGCCAAAAATCATCGAAAATCCCATAATAATACCGTATTCAAAATGAATTACGTCTAAAAATAAAAAAGTAATTAAAGATACGATATTACTAACAAAGTTCAAAAGTTTTCCAGATGCTGCCGCTTGAATAAAATCCAAACCAATTAATAAAAATGCAAAAATTAAAAAGGATCCTGTTCCTGGTCCAAAAAATCCATCGTAAAACCCTATCATTAAAATAACAAAGAAAAATATTAATGTTTTTCTTTTCGTCATCTTCTTATAGGTAGATACACTTCCCCAATCCTTTTTCGCAATAATATAAATGGCAATAAGCACCAACATCACAAGTACTAACGGACGTAAAATATCCGGCGGAATAAACTTTACTACTAAAGCACCTGCCACTGCTCCTATAATAGTTAACGGGATTAACTTTCCTACAATTTTAAAATCGACCTTTCCTGATCGAATAAAATAAATTGCACTCGTAAAAGTCCCCATCGTTGCGGCTAATTTATTCGTTGCAATTGCCGAAGCTGGTGGTAAACCAACAAACATAAGTGCCGGAAGCGAAATTAATCCTCCACCGCCAACAACTGAATCAATAAAAGCTGCTAAAAAGCCGAATGCAATTAATAAAATAATGACTTGAAAACTTAATTCGTCCATGCGCTTTACCCCTTACCCCCATTATTTATAACATTTTAAATTATAACAAAATTCCTCAAGAAAAAAAGCCGTTCCACAAAGGAACGGCCCTTCTATTTAATCTAAAATTTTCACAAACGGTTCATCTTGCTTCGCTTCACGTATAATAATCGCTTCTGGACGTTCTACAGATTTAATCGTTACTTGTACTTTCATATAATTCGGGAAGTATTCCATAACAAGCCCGGCTACATATTGTGTAAAACCAATTATTTCCGCTTTTCCATTAAACTGGACAGGAATATCAAGCTTTACTTCTCTTAATTCATCGTCTCTATACATACCAGTACCGATAACAGCTGTATAGTCGCCTTGGAAATAATCGCTTAGTTTTGCTTTAAAGTTCGATACTCTCGCAAGGTCTTCACGTTTATTATCTGTTTTCGCTTGTTCAGATGGGAACAAATAATATTTCTCATTAATTCGTTTCCAATCCTCAACCGTTTCACTGCCTTTTTCAACATTCGCATAAGAAACAAAGTTACCTGGCACGAGTGAAGCCTTTGGAGCCTGACGATAAATTGCAAATGTTATCGGAACATTTTTTGTGTCAGGTTTTTTTTCATGCATAAATTTCAAGACTTCTTGCGCCATTTTTTTCCCTTCAGCTAACATTTTTTCTTGCTCGATTTTAGCCTCACGCGGATAACCATTCTCTTGCTCGTAATAATGAACCGAGTTCATTGCTAAACCAACTACAATGCCTTGGAGTTCATCTGTTTCGCCTTTTTTCACATAATAATCATGCTCTAAAATATTTGAAATATATATTGGATTTTTTTTGTTTTTTGCCTCTAATGATTCAGATCCTCCACCTAACGCTGGGTTTAACCCAATGTTTGGAAATTTAACGGCATCTTTTTTTAATTTGTCCTCTAGTTCCTTTTGTTCAGCATCTGTACGCTTTCTTTTAACAAGCATCTGCAAATTTTGAGCATCTAGAGCACTTCCACCTTTAAAGAAATGATCTTTCGTACTAAAGGATTCTTTTGCAATACGCATTAATCCTGTTTCAAATTCATCTATATCAAGGCGATTACTTACGCCTTGTACAACTAAACCGCGTGCTGCGCCTGCTTCAAATGGAATAGTCGCCTTATAATATTCATCCGAAATAGCATACTTCGGAACGATTGCTTGCTCTTTTGCTTTCCCCGATTTCTCAACCACTTTTTCATCTTTATCGGCACCTGCACTACACCCACTTACGAGTAGGCCAAGGCTTAATACCGCTAATGCTATTTTTTTCATGGTAAGTTTGCACCTCTTACTTATTTAGCTCTTGTAAGAACCTCTCTTCATTCCAAACCTCAACATTATGCTTCTCCGCTTGTGCTAATTTCGAACCTGCCGCTTCACCTGCAACAACTAAATCCGTACTTTTACTAACACTGCCTGTTACTTTTCCACCTAATGCCTCAATCTTCTTCTTCGCTTCACTACGTCCCATCACTTCTAATTTCCCTGTTAAAACGACAGTTTTTCCTGCGAAGTACGACTCAACATTTTGTAAATCAGCAATTTTTATACCTTTGTATGCCATATTCACGCCATACTCTTTAAATTGTTGTAATAACTCTAATACGTCCTCATTATCAAAATACGTCACGACAGATTGAGCCATTTTTTCCCCAATCTCGTTAATTGCTTTTAGTTCTTCTTCCGTTGCTTTCACAAGCGCATCCATCGTTTCAAAATGCTCTGCAAATGTGCGCGCTGCTTTCGCTCCGACATGGCGAATACCAAGACCGAATAATAATCGCTCTAATGAGTTGTCTTTAGAATTCTCAATTGCTTGTACTAAATTCGTTGCTGATTTTTCACCGAATCGTTCTAGCTGCAATAATTGCTCTTTCGTCAACGAATATAAATCAGCAAATGTACGAATATAATCAGCATCAAAGAGTTGTGTAATGACACGCTCTCCAAGTCCATCAATATTCATTGCATTTCTTGAAACGAAATGGATTAACCCTTCTCGGATTTGAGCTGGGCAAGTTGGATTTATACAACGAAGTGCGACCTCTTCTTCTAAACGAACTAGTTCACTCTCACAGGCTGGGCAATGCGTTGGCATATGATATTCTTCTTCCTCACCAGTACGCTTATCGAAAATAACGTTCACAACTTCAGGGATAATATCTCCGGCCTTCTTTACAACTACGTAGTCACCAATTCGAATGTCTTTTTCACGAATTAAATCTTCGTTATGTAAAGAAGCACGACGAACGATAGTACCAGCCACTCGCACTGGCTCTAACTCTGCAGTCGGTGTTACAACTCCTGTACGGCCAACACTTAATTCAATACCTGTTAATCTTGTTACAACTTCTTCAGCCGGGAATTTATAAGCAATTGCCCATCTTGGACTCTTTGCTGTAGTTCCTAGACTTTCTTGAAGAGCAACATCATCTACTTTTATAACGATTCCATCAATCTCATAATCAAGATGCGGACGTTTTTCTTGCCATTCTTCTACATAAGCGATAACTTCTTCGATTGTTTCACATGTACGACGATTTGGATTTGTTTTGAACCCAAGTTCACCTAAGAAATCAAGCGATTCACTATGCGATGGAATTGTTTTTTCTTCTACATTCGCAAGACCGTACACAAACATAGATAAGTTACGCTTCGCTGCAATTTTCGGATCAAGTTGGCGTATTGAACCTGCTGCCGCATTACGCGGATTCGCAAATACATCTTCACCATTTTGCTCTTTTTCTTCATTTAACTTAACGAATGAACGCTTCGGCATATAAGCTTCGCCTCGAGCTTCTAACGTTACTTCTTCATTTAAACGAAGCGGGATCGCTTTAATCGTTTTCAAGTTTTGAGTAATATCTTCACCCGTTACGCCATCACCACGTGTTGCCCCTTGAATAAAGCGTCCTTTTTCATAATGAAGCGAAACAGCAAGTCCGTCAATTTTTAATTCGCATATATATCTTACATTCGCATCATCAATTCCTTGACGTACTCTTCGGTCAAAATCACGTAAATCACCTTCGTTAAACGCATTTCCTAAACTTAACATCGGGGACTTATGTGTTACTTTTTCAAATATATCAAGAACAGTTCCCCCAACGCGAATGGAGGGAGAGTCTTCACTCATAAACTCTGGATTCTCTGCTTCTAATTTTATAAGCTCCTGCATATTACGGTCATACTCCGCATCAGAAACAGAAGGATTGTCTAATACGTGATACTGATAGTTAAATGTATTTAACAAATCACGCAGTTCTTCTATACGTTGTTTTGCTATCTCTTTTGACATATCCTCATTCCTTTCCTATTGTTTCGTCACAGGTGCAAATTTTGCTAACAAACGTTTAACACCAATTGGGCTTGGGAACGCAATATCTAATTCTTTTGCATCACCTTCACCTTTTACACTGACAACTGTACCGACTCCCCATTTTTGGTGGGAAGCTTTATCGCCTACTGCCCAGCCAATTTGCTCGCCGCCTGTTGTCTTAGCTGCAGGACGTGCGAAAGCTGAACGAGAGCGTGTTGTGGTTGTAGTTGTCATTTTACTTGTACTTGTCGTTCTGCCTTTTGCACCAAACGAAGTTTCACGCTTTGGCGCTGTTTCATTTAACGATTCTACTAACTCTGCCGGGATTTCTGTAATGAATCGAGAAGCAGCGTTCATACTTGTTCTACCAAATAAAGTACGCATTTGTGCATTGGATAAATATAACTCTTCTTCTGCACGAGTAATACCTACATAAGCCAGGCGACGCTCTTCTTGCATTTCATCTTCTTCCATTAGAGAACGAGTATGCGGGAATATTCCTTCCTCTAACCCAACAATAAAGACAACTGGGAACTCTAACCCTTTCGCTGAGTGCATCGTCATTAAAATAACTTCCTCACCTGCAGTTGGATCTTCATCGACACGATCAATATCAGCAACAAGTGCTAAGTCTGTTAAGAATGCAACAAGGCTCTTATCTTCGCTTTGAGACTCAAATGTTTGCGTAACAGATAAAAACTCATCTAAGTTCTCTAAACGACCTTCTGCTTCTAAAGTACGCTCGTTTTTCAACATATCGCGATAGCCTGTTTTTTCAATAACTTCTTCTACCAATTCTGTAACAGATAAATACTCTTGCATATTTACCCAGTTGTGTAATAAACCTGCGAATTCTTTTACTGCCTTTGTAATTTTTGCACTTACTCCAACATGCTCAATCTCATCGAATACAGCAGTTAATGAAATTCCATTTTGTACACCGTAATTAATAATTTTATCGATAGAAGTCGCACCAATTCCGCGCTTTGGCATGTTAATAATACGTGCGAAACTAATCTCATCATCTGGATTCCCAATTAAACGTAAATACGCCAAAATGTCTTTAATCTCTTTACGATCGTAGAACTTCGTACCGCCGACAATTTTGTAAGGAATATTAGATTTCAGGAAAATCTCCTCGACCATACGAGACTGCGCATTTGTACGATATAACACTGCAAAATCAGTATATTTTCGTTTTCCCATTTGAATATCATCACGAATTTTTTTCGCAACAAAATATGCTTCGTCTTTTTCCGTCGCAGCACGGTAATATGAGATTTTGCTTCCAACTTGATTGTCTGTCCATAATTTTTTCGGTTTACGGTTTGAATTTTTTTCAATAACAGCATTCGCTGCATTTAAAATATTTTGTGACGAACGATAGTTTTGTTCTAACAGAATAACTTGCGCATTCTCATAGTCTTTTTCAAATGACAAAATGTTAGAAATGTCAGCCCCGCGCCAGCGGTAAATAGATTGATCTGAGTCACCTACAACACATAAATTTTTAAAACGTGCTGCTAAATGTTTTACAAGAAGGTACTGCGCTTTGTTCGTATCTTGATACTCATCCACGTGAATATATTGGAACTTACGCTGATAAAACTCTAGTACTTCTGGAACACGTTCAAATAGCTGAATCGTTGTCATAATTAAATCATCAAAGTCTAATGAGTTATTTTTCAGAAGACGTTTTTGATATTCTGTATATACATCGCTCGTTAATTTTTCATATGGATCAGCGATTGTAATTTTTTTCGCATATTTATCTGCAGATAACAATTCATTTTTCGCATTACTAATACCAGCTAAAATAGAGCGCGGCTCAAATTTCTTCGGATCAATATTGCGCTCTTTCATAATTTTTTTGACTACAGTTAACTGATCGCCTGAATCTAAGATTGTAAAGTTACGATTAATACCAATACGATCGATATCACGTCGTAAAATACGTACACACATAGAGTGGAACGTAGAAATCCAAATATCCTCTGCTTCTGGTCCGACAAGTGTATCAATACGCTCGCGCATTTCACGAGCCGCTTTATTTGTAAAGGTAATAGCTAGTACATTCCATGGTGCTACACCTTTTTCACCAAGTAAATATGCAATACGATGTGTTAACACACGTGTTTTACCACTACCTGCACCTGCCATTAATAGAAGTGGTCCGTTCGTTGTTTGTACTGCTTTTTGTTGCTGCGGATTTAAACCATTTAATAACCTATCTGTCTTACTCATATACGCCTGCACCTACTCTCCTTTTACTGCTTTAACTGTTTTTAACGCTGCTTTTATGTCATCATAAATAATATTTCCAACAACTACTGTATCAGCGTATTGTGCCATTTCCTTCGCTTGTTCAGCATTAGAAATACCGCCGCCATAATATAACTTCGCTTGTTTTAATTCTGCTTTTACATTTTTAACAAGTTCACTGTCTCCATACGTACCGCTATATTCTAAGTAAAATATCGGTAAACGTAATAGCTTGTCTGCTAAACGCGCGTATGCAATCACATCATCTTCTGTTACATCACATTTCGCATCTGTAAGCTGTGCTACTTTCGCTTCAGGATTTAAAACACAATACCCTTCCATGAAAATTTCGTCCCAATCCATAATATCCCCAAATTCTTTCAAAGCCTCATGATGAACGCCTGTTACCCATTCTACTTTTCGGCTATTTAAAACGCTTGGGATATAATAAAAATCAAACCCTGGTGTAATTGCTTCTACATCAGAAACCTCTAACACACAAGGAACTGCATATCTACGAATGCTAACTAGCATGTGTAGTACATTATCAATTGTTACTCCATCACTTCCGCCTACAATAACAGCATCTGTTCCAGACTCACAAATCATTTCTAAATGTTCATCACTTAACTCCTTATTTGGATCAAGCTTAAATACATGTTTCCACCCGGAAATATCGTACATGAAAACACCCTTTCTTTTCTCTATTTATGTATATTTCTGTTCAAAATAACAGTTTATTTTCATTAGGATTTTTTTAACTTCACCTTAAATATTTGTTTAAAACGGAGAATTAGGTTTGGAATTCCCTCTTACACATTTTTTCAAACGAGAGGATTTAATTTTGAACTTCCTTTTATGCATTCTTTCATTATAACAAAAAAAGCTACTTGCACACACGCACATTCCAACATCTTTTTCAACGTCAAATGTTGGATTACATATCCTAAAAATCACACGGGATACTAATAAGAGAAATAGTATTATCTATTTCAACTTTCATAAAAAGGAGTGTTTTTCTAATGAAGCAAAACATCGGTACAATAAATGCCCTAATTCGAATTACACTCGGACTTATCCTCTTCGGCTGTAGTAGCGCTAAACTTGTACGCAAGCCGTGGTGCACTTGGTCTAACGTCTTGCTATGGATTGGTGCAATGAAAATTGCAGAGGGAATTGTTCGTTTCTGCCCTGTTGTTGAAATGTGGAAATTCGGAAAATACATGAATATGGGGGCATTTAAAATGCCTAGCATGAATTTTGCTGAAAAGGGACATGCTAAAGAAGAAGTGAATCAAACTTCCAATCACGACAAACCACGGTCAAATGGAAGTTTTGACGCTTCTGACAAAGAGATTGAGTCAGCGATTGAAGATATAATCCTGGCAAAACCGCTTTGAATCATTTGTCACGATGCAAGATGCTCTCAGAAAGACTTAGCTGCTGCAGTGGGCGGTTAAGTCTTCTTTATTTTACCACAAAACAGAACGTACATTCTCATTTTGAATCTTAAAATATACATAAGACATACCTAATCGATAAATTTCAGAAAATTAGGTGTAAACCCCTTGCATAAAATGATATAAAAGTGATATCATTTTTATATCAGGAGGCGATCATATGAAAGAAAAACAAGTATTTTATGTTAATGGTTTTCTTGGGATTATTGGAATTTTGATTTTAGCCGCTATCGGTGTATTTTTCCTTATACAAGAAATTTTCATAGGAGCAGCATTAACTATTATTTTAGCCGCAGTTCTTGCTACAGGTATTGGTATTGTTCAACCAAACCAAGCGAAGGTCATTACGTTTTTCGGTAATTACTTAGGAACAATTCGTCAAAACGGTTTATTTTTAACGATTCCGTTCGCATTCCGTCAAACTGTATCATTACGTGTTGAAAACTTTAATAGTAAGAAATTAAAAGTAAATGATGTTGAGGGAAATCCGATTGAAATTGCAGCCGTTATCGTATATAAAGTTGTTGATTCTGCAAAAGCAATGTTCGGTGTTGAACATTACGATCGATTTGTAGAAATTCAAAGTGAAACAGCAATCCGCCACGTTGCAACAAAATATCCTTATGATAATTTCCAAGATGAAACTTGCATCACGTTACGCGGAAATACGGAAGAAATCTCTGAAGAATTAAAGCGTGAATTAGAAGCACGCCTTGAAATCGCTGGCGTAGAAGTATTAGAAACTCGTTTAACACATTTAGCTTACGCAACAGAAATTGCCCATGCAATGCTCCAACGTCAACAAGCAAAAGCAGTATTAGCTGCTAGAAAAGAGATTGTTGAAGGTGCTGTGAAGATGGCGAAAGATTCAATCCATATGTTAGATGAGGAAGGCGTACTTGAATTAGATGACGAGCGTAAAGCAAATATGGTGAACAACTTATTAGTTGCCATCGTTTCAGATAAAGGTGCGCAACCAGTTATTAATACAGGAAGCCTATACTAAAGGGTTGTAAATCATTATGGCTAAAAAGAAAAGCTTTCCATTACGTATTGATCCTGAATTACACGCAGTCATCGAAAAATGGGCGAATGATGAGTTTCGTAGCGTCAATGCACACATCGAGTATTTACTTCGAGAAATGGCAAAGCAAAAAGGAAAATTGAAAAAAGATAAAGATGCATAAAAATCCCGCTGAGAAATCAGCGGGATTTTTAAATACTATATTACTAAATATTTTTCGATGATGATGTTTTCTCTATATTTATATTGTAAAATATAAATATATCATTATTAATAGAGGTGGTTCGCTTTGCCTACAAAACATTACTATAAAAAACCGAGTTTATTCTTTATTACATTACTCTCATTCAATCTTGTCGCT
Source organism: Bacillus sp. CH140a_4T (assembly GCF_008923725.1). Lineage (GTDB taxonomy): Bacteria > Bacillota > Bacilli > Bacillales > Bacillaceae_G > Bacillus_A. The sequence goes on along the minus strand of NZ_WBPF01000014.1, from coordinate 14,190 downwards.
TGCTCAAATAAACGACCAACGATCGACACATCCAGTAAAGAATATAGTTTTGAAACCGCCGAAAAATATGGTGATGTCATTCAAAAGAATGATACAGTTTACAATATCGAAAAATTAGATACCTTCATTAAAAAATATAATTCAAATAAGAGTCACGCCATTCGAATCACTCGATTTAACGAAAAAGATCAGCCCCTTATCATAGATTTAACAGTAAAAAAAGGAAAAGAGACAACCTCTTTGTATTATGATGTCGACTATTCAAAAACGAGTGATCATGACAAAGAAAATGCAGGCATTCAATATTCCAATAGTACTTGTCAAAAAATTTCAAAGAAAGTTTCATCAACAGCAATAACCTATCAATTACACTGCCCTGACATTATCGACCTTATAAAAGTTCCTAAATAAAATAATAAGAAAAGCGGAGAATGAACTACATCATTCTCCGCTTTTCTTACCTCAAAAAATTTAATATTACTAGCTTCTCGTCATCTCATGCCCAATTGCACGATATCCTATATCACTTCGGTAAAATAGACCATCACTCTCAATTTTACCAATTTCTTTATATACCTTATCTTTCGCTGCTTGTAAACTGTCCGCCTTACAAGCAACAAATAGTACACGGCCACCATTTGTTACAAAGTCACCATGCTTCATCGCTGTACCTGAATGGAAAACAATTACATCATTCAGTGCATCTAATCCTTTAATAATGTCACCTTTTTTATATGCTTCCGGATATCCTTTCGAAGCAAGCACAACACCAATTACCGCTTCCTCTGACCACTGTAACGTTAATTCACTTTCATCTAATACAGCGTTACATACATCAACTAAATCATTTTCTAAGCGAGGTAATACTACTTCCGTTTCAGGATCACCAAAGCGTGCATTAAATTCAATTACCTTTGGGCCATCATTTGTTAAAATAAGTCCCGCATATAAAATCCCTGTAAACGAACGATTTTCTGCAATCATCGCTTTAGCAGTTGGATGTAACACCGTTTTTATCGCCTCTTGAACTGCTGATTCCGGAATTTGTGGTACTGGAGAATATGCACCCATTCCGCCTGTATTTGGACCTTTATCACCATCAAAAGCTCGTTTATGATCTTGAGCAATTACCATCGGATGCACAGTTGTTCCATTTACAAATGCCATTAATGAAAATTCTTGTCCATCTAAAAACTCTTCAATAACGACTTTCTTGCTCGCTTCGCCGAACTTCACATCTTGTAGCATCTCTTTCACAGCTTGTAATGCCTCTTCAAGCGTCATCGCTACCGTTACACCTTTACCAGCAGCTAGGCCGTCAGCTTTAATAACGATTGGCGCGCCAACTTTTTGAATGTACTGTACTGCTTCTTCATAATCTGTAAAAGTTTCATATGCCGCAGTTGGAATATTATACTTTTTCATCAATTCTTTCGTAAAAGCTTTGCTACCTTCAATAACAGCAGCCGCTTTATTTGGACCAAATACACGAAGTCCCTCTTCTTTAAAACGATCAACAATTCCATTCATAAGCGGAATTTCTGGTCCAACGAAAGTTAACTCAACATGATTCTCTTTAGCAAATAAAACTAATGCATCAAAATCATTCTCATCAATATCAACTGGTGTTGCAACATCTCGCATACCTTCATTACCCGGTGCTACATACAACTTTTCCACCTTTTCAGATTGCGCAAACTTCCAAGCTAAAGCATGCTCACGCCCACCGCGGCCAATTACTAAAACATTCATATTTCATCCCCCAATACTTAAATAAGTACAAACTAGAAGCTATGCTGCTCCTAGTTTGTTTTTTCCACAATTACTCTATTAATGTTTAAAATGGCGTACGCCAGTGAACACCATAGCAATCCCATACTTATCTGCCACTTTGATAGAGTCTTCGTCACGGATTGATCCGCCTGGTTGAATGATTGCTGTAATTCCTGCTTTTGCTGCCTCTTCTACTGTATCTGGCATTGGGAAGAAAGCATCCGATGCAAGTGCGCTACCTTGTGCTTTTTCGCCAGCTTGTGTAATTGCAATTTTTGCAGAACCTACACGGTTCATCTGTCCCGCGCCTACACCAACTGTCATGTTATCATTCGCTAAAACAATTGCGTTTGATTTCACATGTTTTACAACTTTCCAAGCTAGTTTTAAATCTTTCCACTCTTGCTCTGATGGTTCACGTTTTGTCGGAATTGAAATTGTACTTTCATCTAATGATAACGTATCTTCCTCTTGAACAAGAAGACCACCTTGTACAGAAGTTAATTTTTTACTTGCACTTGTCGCTTTTTCAATATTTACAGTTAGTAAGCGTAAGTTTTTCTTACTTTGCAACACTTCTAAAGCTTCTTTTGAGAAAGAAGGTGCAATAATAATTTCTAAGAAAATTTCGTGTAACTTTTCTGCTGTAGCTTTATCAATTTCACGATTTGCTGCAATAATACCACCAAAGATTGATACTGGATCTGCTTCATAAGCGCGTGTGTATGCCTCATGAATATCAGTTCCTACTCCAACACCACATGGATTCATATGTTTTACTGCTACTACTGTTGGTTCTGTAAATTCTTTTACAATACTAAGTGCTGCATCTGCATCGTTAATATTGTTGTAAGATAATTCTTTACCGTGTAATTGTTCTGCGTATGCAACAGAAGAAGTTACAGCGAATGGTGCTTTATAGAATGTTGCTTTTTGATGTGGATTTTCTCCATAGCGTAAATCTTGTTTTTTCTCAAATGTCACTGTTAATGTTTCTGGGCTTTCTTCACCCATTTTCTCTGTTAAGTAGTTAGAGATTAACGCATCATATGCCGCTGTATGACGGAATACTTTCGCTGCTAATTTACGTTTCGTTTCTTCTTTTACTTCACCGTTCTCTTTCAGTTCTGCTAATACAACATCGTAATCTACTGGATCTACAATTACCGATACAAATTTATGATTTTTCGCAGCAGAGCGAATCATTGTTGGACCACCGATATCAATATTTTCAATTGCATCAGCAAATGTTACATCAGGCTTAGCGATTGTTTCTTTGAATGGGTATAAGTTAACAACAACAAAATCAATTGGCTGTATACCTAATTCATTCATTTGCGCTACATGCGTTTCATTATCGCGAACTGCTAATAGACCACCATGAATGTTTGGATGTAATGTTTTTACGCGGCCATCCATAATTTCTGGGAACCCAGTTACTTCAGAAATACCAATTACTTGTAAGCCATTTTCTTCTAGTAATTTTTTCGTACCACCTGTTGAGATAACTTCGATTCCTTGTTCTAGTAAACCTTTAACAAATTCCACTACTCCTGTTTTATCTGAAACACTTACTAATGCACGCTTTTTCATTTATCCTTCACCCCTGGTTGTATGTTAGTTAACAGTTGGTTCTTTCACAGATTGAACAATTTGATTCACTGTATTTACGTATAATTTATGTTCAACTTGTTGAATTTTCTTTTGTAAGCTTTCTCTCGTATCCCCTTCAGAAACAACTACTGCTTCTTGCGCAATAATTGGTCCTGTATCCATACCTGCATCTACATAATGAATCGTTACTCCAGTTACTTTCACACCTGCTTCTAACGCTTGACCAACAGCATCTTTCCCTGGAAAACTTGGTAATAGTGATGGATGAATATTAATAATCTTCCCGCCGTAAGCTTCTAGTAATGTCGGCCCAATTAAACGCATATATCCAGCCAAAATAACATAATCAATTTCATACTCTTCTAACTTCTTTAATATTTCTTTTTCAAATGCTTCTTTTGACTCATATGCTTTCGCTGAAAAAGCGAAACATGGAATATGATGATAATGTGCCCGTCCAACAGCACGTGCTTCTGGTTTATCACATACTAATAAACTAATATCGGCTTCTAATCTTTTTTCTTCTACCGCATTGATAAGAGATTGAAAGTTAGAGCCGCTTCCAGAAGCAAAAACTGCTAATCTACTCATAGTGTTGTGCCCCCATTGAAGGTAACGCCAGCCCCTTGTACAGTACGTCCAATAATACGAGCTGTTTCTCCTTGCTCCTCAAGAAGACGAACGATATCTTTTGCCTCTTCTTCCTTCACTGCTACTACCATACCAATACCCATGTTAAAAATATTGAACATTTCTTTCTCTTCTAGTTTTCCAACTTCTTGAAGTAAATTAAAGATCGGTTGAATTTTCCAAGATCCTAATTCAATTTCTGCACCGATTCCTTCTGGTAACATACGTGGAATATTTTCAATGAACCCGCCACCTGTAATATGCGCCATACCGTATACTTCATATTTCTTCAATAGTTCTAAAATAGGTTTGACATAAATTTTCGTTGGTTTTAATAATTCTTCACCAAGGGGTAGTTCTAAGCGTCCGTAAATACGATCTAAAGATAGTTCTCCATCTTCTAGTAATACTTTTCGTACTAAAGAATAACCGTTACTATGAATACCGCTAGATGCTAAGCCAATTAATACGTGACCAGCTTCAATTTTTTCACCTGTTACAATTTTCTTTTTATCAACAATTCCAACTGTAAAACCAGCTAAATCATACTCCTCTGTAGAATACATTCCTGGCATTTCAGCTGTTTCCCCACCAATTAATGCACAACCAGCTTGGCGACAGCCCTCTGATATACCTTTGACGATGTTTTCAATTTTACTAGGTTCAGCTTTACCACAAGCAATATAATCAAGGAAGAAAAGCGGCTCTGCTCCTTGGACAACAATATCATTTACACACATTGCTACTGCATCAATACCAATTGTGTCATGTTTATCTGCCATAAAAGCGAGCATCAATTTCGTTCCCACGCCATCTGTTCCAGATACTAATACAGGTTCTTCTAATGCAAATTTTGATAGATCAAACATACCTCCAAAACCGCCTAAACCGCCTAGTACTTCTTTTCTCATTGTTGTTTGTACGTGTTTTTTCATGCGAGATACCGCTTCATATCCAGCTTCAATATCTACTCCTGCTTGCTTATATGCATTCGCCATCGTTATCTACACCTCGTCTTTTAATTTCTCCCTATTCAGGGCGGGCTGTTTTAAGAAAGAAGCTAGCTTCTACATCAAAAGAAGTAGAAGCTTTTTTCTTCTTATTTCATACTTTCTAAAAGCTCTTGCTCATAATCATAAAGAGCTGTTGGATAATCCCCATTGAAGTACGCCATACATAGACCGCCGTATTTCCCTTCATATGGACGTCCAATTGCATCTACTAATCCATCTTCACTTAAAAACGTTAAAGAATCTGCTCCGATGATTTGACGGATTTCTTCTATTGAATTATTTGCTGCAATTAATTCTTTTCTCGTTTGAATATCAATGCCATAGAAACATGGATACTTAAGAGGTGGTGAAGCAATTCTTACATGGACTTCTGTCGCTCCAGCCTCGCGAAGCATACGAACAATTCGTTTACTCGTCGTTCCTCTTACGATAGAATCATCAATCATCACAACTCGTTTTCCTTCAACTACGCCCCTTACTGCTGAAAGCTTCATCTTAACCCCTTGCTCACGCAGTTCTTGAGAAGGTTGAATGAACGTACGTCCAACATAACGATTTTTAATTAATCCTAACTCATATGGAATTCCTGTCGCCTCCGCATAACCAATTGCCGCTGAAATACTAGAGTCTGGTACACCAGTAACAACATCAGCTTCAATAGGAGCTTCTGCCGCCAAACGTTTCCCCATATTTTTACGTGCTGCATGGACGTTAATACCTGCAATATTAGAATCCGGACGTGCAAAGTAAATGTACTCCATACTACAAATTGCATGATCTACTTCATTTGTAAAACGATCTACGTGAATTCCTTCATCATTGATGATCAGTAATTCACCTGGTTCTACATCACGAATGTATGTTGCACCTACTACATCGAAAGCACATGTTTCTGATGCTACAACGTAAGCATCTCCCATCTTTCCAATTGAAAGAGGACGGAATCCATTCGGATCTAGCGCAACGATCATTTCATTTCCAGTTAGTAAAAGATATGCAAAGGCACCTTTCACTTTATTTAGGGCCTCTTTTACACTTTCAATTAAAGTATCTTTCGTACTACGTTTAATGAGATGTAGAAGTACCTCTGTATCTGAACTCGTTTGAAAAATACTTCCTTCTGCCTCTAATTCACGACGAAGCATCTTTGCGTTAATTAAATTTCCGTTATGAGCTAATGCCATACTATGATCAGAAAAACGGAATAATAAAGGTTGAACGTTAGCAACTTCACTTCCGCCAGCTGTCGCATATCGTACGTGTCCAATTGCTGATTTTCCGTTTAAGCCTTCTAGCTCACCCCTTGAAAATACTTCGGATATTAAACCTAACCCCTTGTGACCGACGATTTTCTCACCATTATTTACGACAATGCCTGCGCCTTCTTGGCCACGGTGCTGTAAACTGTGCAATCCGTAGTATGAAACTTGTGCTGCATTTTCATGCCCCCAAATTCCGAAAACGCCACATTCTTCATTTAACCCCTTTATTTCAGCAAGCATGGGATTGCCCCTTTCCAAGCCTTTCTCATTTCATCTACATTTGCTGTAAGTAATACTTCATTTTCTTCATTATGAATTGTTACTTCATTTGTATTTGTCACTTCTCCAACTTGAATTGCTTCTACCGCTTTCTCGAACGCTTCTTTATTTTCACGTTTTACTGTTATAACGAAGCGGGATTGTGATTCAGCGAATAATGCTGCTGTAGCTTCTCCGTCTAATTTCACAGTAGCACCTAAACCTTTTGCACCAATGGCACTTTCAGTAATTGCAACCGCTAAACCACCTTCAGCAACATCATGAGCAGATTGAACAAGACCAGCTTGAATTGCTGCTAATACTTGTTTTTGACGTTTTAATTCTACGTCTAGATCGATACTTGGTGATTGGCCGAAAATTTTGCCGTGAATCATTTTCTGTAACTCACTTCCACCAAACTCAGCTTTTGTCTCTCCGATAACATAAACTAAATCGCCAGCTTGCTTAAACTCTTGTGTTGTTACATGTTTTAAATCGTGTACAAGTCCAACCATCCCAACTGTCGGTGTTGGGTATACAGCTTCACCACTACGTTCGTTATACATTGATACGTTTCCGCCAATAACTGGCGTTTGTAATGTGCGACAAGCTTCACTCATACCATCTACTGATTTTTCAATTTGCCAGAAGATTTCTGGTTTTTCTGGATTACCGAAGTTTAAGCAATCTGTAATTGCAAGTGGCTCTCCTCCAGAACATACGATATTACGTGCTGCCTCTGCTACTGCAATTTTACCGCCCACTTCTGGATCTAAATAAATGTAGCGAGAGTTACAATCTGTCGTCATTGCTAATCCTTTTTCTGTACCGCGTACACGTACAACTGCTGCATCTGAACCTGGTGTAACAACTGTGCTTGTGCGAACTTGATAATCATATTGATCATAAACCCACTCTTTACTTGCAATCGTCGGTTGTTGTAATAGAGCGAATAACGTTTCTTTATAATTTTCTACTTTTGGTGTTTCCATTTTCATCTGCTGGAATTCAGCAAAGTATGCTGCTTCTTTTGATGGTTTATGATAAATTGGCGCTTCTTCTGCAAGAGCATCTGCTGGTACTTCAGCTACCTTTTCACCTTTATGGAATAAGCGAAGCATTTTGTCTTCCGTTACTTTCCCCATCGTAACGGCTGCAAGACCATACTTCTCAAATAAATCTACTATTTCTTGCTCTCTACCTTTTTTCACAACGATTAACATACGTTCTTGTGATTCAGATAGCATCATTTCATATGGTGTCATTCCGGTTTCACGCTGTGGTACATCATCTAAGTACATTTCAATACCCATACCTGCTTTACTTGCCATTTCTGCAGAAGATGATGTTAAACCAGCTGCACCCATATCTTGAATTCCAACAAGTGCATCCGACTGAATCAGTTCTAAGCAAGCTTCAATAAGAAGTTTTTCCATAAATGGATCACCTACTTGAACTGCTGGACGCTTCGCTTCTGAGCTTTCAGATAGCTCTTCAGATGCGAATGTCGCACCATGAATACCATCACGACCAGTTGATGCTCCTACGTACATTACTGTATTTCCAGCACCGTGCGCTTGCCCTTTTTTAATATCTTCATGATTAATTAAGCCTACGCACATTGCATTTACAAGTGGATTTCCTTCATAACATGGATCAAACTGTACTTCGCCGCCAACAGTTGGAATGCCGATACAGTTACCGTATCCTGCAATCCCTGCTACTACTTCTTCGAATAAATATTTCACACGTGGTGATTGTAATTCCCCAAATCGAAGTGAGTTTAATAGGGCTACTGGGCGTGCTCCCATAGAGAATACGTCACGGATAATACCACCAACACCTGTTGCTGCTCCTTGATATGGTTCAATAGCAGAAGGGTGGTTATGACTTTCCATTTTAAATACAACCGCTTGATTATCACCGATGTCTACGATTCCAGCACCTTCTCCAGGTCCTTGCAGAACGCGCTCACCTGTTGTTGGGAATTTTCGAAGCACTGGTTTTGAATTTTTATAACTGCAATGTTCAGACCACATAACAGAGAATAACCCTGTTTCTGTATAATTTGGCAGACGTCCTAAAATCTTTTCAACCATGGCAAACTCTTCGTCTGTTAGCCCCATTTCCGCATATATACGCTCTTCTTTAATTTGTGTTGGATTTGGCTCAAGCATTAACGACATATGTTTCCCTCCACTGTTTTAAGATAGATTGAAAGACTTTTAACCCTTCAGCACCGCCAAGTAATTCATCTACTGCACGCTCTGGGTGTGGCATCATACCAAGTACATTTCCTTTTTCATTTACAATACCAGCAATATCTGAAACGCTTCCATTCGGGTTTTCTACGTAACGGAATGCGATTTGATTATTCTCTTCTAATTGTTTAAGAGTCTCTTCATCACAATAGTAATTCCCCTCACCATGTGCAATTGGGATATTAATTACTTCATCTTTTTCATATTGTGATGTAAACATCGTTTCATTATTTTCAACACGTAACTGAACTGTTCGGCACATAAATTTTAAGTTTTCGTTTCTCATTAACGCTCCTGGTAGTAATCCTGATTCAACAAGAATCTGGAATCCATTACATACACCTAAAATCGGCTTTCCTTGCACAGCAGCTTTTTGCACTGCTTTCATTGCATTCGCGAAGCGAGAAATAGCACCGCAGCGTAAGTAGTCACCGTAAGAGAATCCACCTGGTAGTAAAATTGCATCATATTCATCTAAATTCTCTGTATCGTGCCAAACGTAATCTACTTCTTCGCCGAGCTCATCTTTAATTGCATGGAACATATCAACATCACAGTTCGAACCTGGAAATACTATTACGGCAAATTTCACTGTGCGACAACCTCCTCAACTTCATAACGGAAGTCTTCCATTACAACGTTTGCTAATAGTTTTTCACACATTTCCTTTACCTTTGCGTCAAGGTCAGATACCGATTTATCAATTGTTAGTTCCATGTACTTTCCGATTCGAACATCTTGTACTTCTGTAAATGAAAGACTATGAAGTGCTCCTTTTACCGCTGTTCCTTGTGGATCTAATACGCTTTCTCTTAATGTTACATATACCTTAACTTTATACATGTGAAATTCCCCCTAAACGTTTTAAAATCTCTTCATAAGCAGCTGTTAAATTTCCAAGATCGCGACGGAATACGTCTTTATCAAACTTTTCATTGCTCGTTTCATCCCATAAACGGCAAGTATCTGGTGAAATTTCATCCGCTAAAATAATTTCTCCTTCTTCTGTTACACCAAACTCTAACTTGAAATCTACTAGTCTTACACGACAGCTTGCGAAATGATCAATCAATACTTGATTGATTTGTAGAGCCATATCTCGTAATACGCTTACTTGCTCTGGCGATGCAACTTTTAATACACGAATGTGATCTTCCGTTACAAGCGGATCTCCTAAATCATCATCTTTGAAGTAAAATTCTACGATTGGTTCTGCAAGTACAGTTCCCTCTTCCATTCCTAATCGTTTTGAAAGACTTCCTGCAATTACATTTCTTGTGACAACTTCTAGAGGAATAATACTCACTTTTTTAACAAGTTGCTCTGTTTCAGATAACTTCTCTACAAAATGTGTTTTTATTCCTACTTCTTGTAACTTTCTGAACAATAAAGTTGTAATCTCATTGTTCAAACGACCTTTTCCTGTAATCGTCTCTTTTTTCTCCCCATTGAAAGCAGTCGCACTATCTTTGTACTCTACCCAAACCATATCTGCTGATTCTGTACGATAAATTCTTTTTGCCTTACCTTCATACAGCAATTCTAGCTTTTGCATTTCGCAAGCCCCCTGTAGTTTGAAAAATGTGAATAATATTTTTATAAAGAATGGCACAGAATGACTCTATTCTGTGCCATATGAAATTTTACGCTTCGTTTAATCCAAGGCGTTCAAAGATTGTATCAACATGTTGCATATGATGCTCATAGTTGAAGCATTCATTAATTTCTTCTTGTGATAACTTGCTCGTAATACGCTCATCAGCTTCTACAAGCTCTTTAAATTGCACTTGTGTTTCCCAAGCTTCCATCGCTTTAGGTTGTACGATATCATAAGCTTCTTCACGTACCATACCTTTGTCGATTAATGTAAGCATTACACGCTGAGAATAAATTAAGCCGTATGTTCTTGTCATATTGCGTTTCATATTCTCTGGGTATACAGTTAAGTTTTTAACGATATTACCAAAGCGATTTAACATGTAATTTAATGCGATTGTAGCATCTGGTAAAATTACGCGTTCTGCCGAAGAGTGAGAAATATCACGCTCATGCCATAATGGAACATTCTCATACGCTGTCATCATATAACCGCGGATAACACGAGCTAAACCAGTCATATTTTCTGATCCAATTGGATTACGTTTATGTGGCATTGCAGAAGAACCTTTTTGGCCTTTTGCGAAAGCCTCTTCAACTTCACGTGTTTCACTCTTTTGTAAACCACGAATCTCAACTGCCATCTTTTCGATAGATGTTGCGATTAGTGCAAGTGTTGACATGTAATGAGCATGGCGATCACGTTGCAATGTTTGTGTTGAAATTGGTGCTGCTTCTAATCCTAAGTTTTCACAAACATACTTTTCTACGAATGGATTGATATTTGCGTATGTACCAACCGCACCAGATAATTTACCAACGCGAACTGTATCAGCAGCTTGCTTGAAACGCTCTACGTTACGTTTCATTTCTTCATACCAAAGACCAAGTTTTAAACCAAATGTTGTTGGTTCTGCATGAACACCGTGTGTTCTTCCCATCATAATCGTGTATTTATGCTCTTTCGCTTTGTTAGCTAAAATGCTTACAAAGTTTTCTAAGTCTTTTAATATGATTTCATTCGCTTGTTTTAAGATATAAGATAACGCTGTATCTACTACGTCTGTAGATGTTAAACCGTAATGAACCCATTTGCGTTCCTCACCTAATGTTGGTGTTTCTGATACAGCACGAGTGAATGCAACTACGTCATGACGTGTCTCTTTTTCAATTTCATAAATACGATCGATATCGAATGATGCATGCTCACGAATTTTTTTAACATCTTCTTTTGGAATATCGCCAAGCTCAGCCCATGCTTCACAAGCTAAAATCTCAACTTCTAACCACGCTTTAAATTTGTTCTCTTCCGTCCAAATTGCACCCATTTCTGGGCGTGTATAACGACTAATCATTTTTTTCCCTCCAACAGTTGTTCTTGATGGTCCCAAATATGCAAACTCTTCGCTTTTTCTAGAGCGACTTCAATATTATCATTTAAAATATTAACATGCCCCATTTTTCGCTGCGCTTTTGCTTCTTCTTTTCCATACAAGTGTAAATAGCACCCGGTTAATCTATTCACTTTTCTTAGGACCCCTTCTATATGTTCGCCTAAAATGTTTACCATGACAACTGGTTTTAACAAATTTGTTTCTCCAAGAGGTAAATTACAGATTGCTCGAATATGTTGACCGAATTGACTCGTTTCACATGCATCCTGTGTATAGTGGCCTGAATTGTGAGGTCTTGGTGCTAATTCATTAATGTAAATCTCACCATCAGCTGTAGCAAACATCTCTACCGCTAGTGTTCCCACAAGTTCTAGTTCATCCGCGAGCACTTTTGCATAAGCAATCGCTTTTTGAGAAAGTTCTTCTGTAATGCGAGCTGGAACGATAGATTCATGCAAAATGTTATTCACATGAATATTTTCCGCTACCGGAAATACTTTCGTTTCACCACTTACACTACGAATTACAATAACTGATACTTCTTTTTCAAAAGGCACCCATTTCTCTAAAATACACTCTGCTGCATTCGCAAGCTCTCGCGCTTTATCAACGTCAGCTTCACTTCTTAAAACAACTTGCCCTTTCCCATCATATCCACCTGTCGTTGTTTTTAAGACGGAAGGATATGATAACTCGGCGATTGCTTCAGTAAGTTGCTCTTGAGTTTGAACCAATCTATACGTTGCTACTGGTAATCCCGCTTTTTCAATTGCATTCTTTTCTGTAAAACGATTTTGCGTTTTACTTAACAACTGACTGCCTTGCGGTAAGTAAGCATGTTTTTCTAGCCATTGTAAACATCTATAATCAATATTCTCAAATTCATATGTGACAACATCACTAATCTCTGCTAAATGCTGAATTGCTTTTAAATCGTCATATGGTGCAACAATTTCAATATCAGCAACTTGTGCACATGGTGAATTTTTTGTAGGATCTAAAACAGCAATTTTATATCCCATCTCCTTAGCTGCCAATGCCATCATTCTTCCAAGCTGGCCGCCTCCAATAATGCCGATTGTTTTTCCAGGTAAAATGATTCTCGTCATACTAGCTCACTACCTTCGCGCACATCTTTTTCAATTGCTTCTCGTCTCAATTCTAATGCATCATGTATATCATCATGGAATGATCCAAGTATTTGTGCAGCAAGTAAACCAGCATTTGTTGAACCAGCCTTACCAATTGCAACAGTTGCAACCGGAACCCCTCCTGGCATTTGGACGATGGATAATAATGAATCTAAGCCGTTTAACGCTTTTGATTGAACTGGAACTCCGATTACAGGAAGATTCGTCTTTGCTGCAACCATTCCTGGTAAATGCGCTGCTCCACCAGCTCCAGCAATAATAACTTTCAACCCACGTTCACGAGCCGTTTCTGCATATTCAAACATATAATCCGGAGTCCGATGAGCAGATACAACTTTTTTCTCATACGGTATATTTAATTCATCTAAAATGTCACAAGCATATTTCATTGTTTCCCAGTCTGACGTGCTTCCCATTATGACTCCAACTAGTGATTTCATATTAGAATCCCCCCGATTCAAATAAAAAAAGCCTGAAATAGAACAGTTTCTCTTTTACTATGAGAGAAAGTGCTCTACTCAGGCATACGTATCCCTTGTGAATAGAAAAATACCGAGTGACTTTCCCTCATAGTCTAACGAATAACGGTCGTTAGGTAGAGACTTGCAGGCCATATCCCCGCGATTATATGAGGTCTTATATATTATTCTTTCTATGGCTATATTAACAATATTTCATAAACAATGTCAACAAATAATCGAATGTTTTTTTATTACTTACCAATAACGTTCGTGTTTTAGTTATATTCAAAAGAATAATTGTAACTATATGCAAGAAGGATAAGAAATTAGAATATATATTTCTAGAGATCTATCGCACATATAATCGTTTATATTCATTTTATTTATAAGGAGAACAATAGCAAAAAATAACTACACTCTTTCACATTTATTCCTTTGTATCGCAGTCATTGTTATAATGATCGAATACTCCTTTATATCATCACACTGTTAACGTTTCCTATCATAGGAATTATTTTAGGAGCACTCGGAAAACCTTGAAAACAAAAAATCATTGCTATTACTTTAAATAGCCCATTTTCATTCTTTTTTCTTCTTTAGGGTTATTAAATTTATGGATTATGACAGTTGGTAAATAAAAATAAACACAAAAAAACCTAAGTCGAATCGACTTAGGTTTTTGCTTGGCGACGTCCTACTCTCACAGGGACAAGGTCCCAACTACCATCGGCGCTAGAGAGCTTAACTTCCGTGTTCGGTATGGGAACGGGTGTGACC
>NZ_WBPF01000013.1:1144409-1144851 GCF_008923725.1 Bacillus sp. CH140a_4T | reverse complement strand
GGTCACACCCGTTCCCATACCGAACACGGAAGTTAAGCTCTCTAGCGCCGATGGTAGTTGGGACCTTGTCCCTGTGAGAGTAGGACGTTGCCAGGCAAAATGGAGGATTAGCTCAGCTGGGAGAGCACCTGCCTTACAAGCAGGGGGTCGGCGGTTCGATCCCGTCATCCTCCACCATATATGTCGGAGGGGTAGCGAAGTGGCTAAACGCGGCGGACTGTAAATCCGCTCCTTCGGGTTCGGCAGTTCGAATCTGCCCCCCTCCACCATTCTTAATTAATGGGCTATAGCCAAGCGGTAAGGCAACGGACTTTGACTCCGTCATGCGCTGGTTCGAATCCAGCTAGCCCAGCCATTAAGAGCCATTAGCTCAGTTGGTAGAGCATCTGACTTTTAATCAGAGGGTCGAAGGTTCGAATCCTTCATGGCTCACCATTTTAAA
>NZ_WBPF01000013.1:1144134-1144399 GCF_008923725.1 Bacillus sp. CH140a_4T | reverse complement strand
CGACCCCCGCCCTCGGCACCATATGCGCCCGTAGCTCAATTGGATAGAGCGTTTGACTACGGATCAAGAGGTTAGGGGTTCGACTCCTCTCGGGCGCGTTTTCTTTCGGGAAGTGGCTCAGCTTGGTAGAGCACCTGGTTTGGGACCAGGGGGTCGCAGGTTCAAATCCTGTCTTCCCGATAATTGTTTGGGGCCTTAGCTCAGCTGGGAGAGCGCCTGCCTTGCACGCAGGAGGTCAGCGGTTCGATCCCGCTAGGCTCCACCA
>NZ_WBPF01000013.1:1143851-1144124 GCF_008923725.1 Bacillus sp. CH140a_4T | reverse complement strand
CATGGTGACATGTGGAGCTGACGAATACTAATAGATCGAGGACTTAACCATATAATATGTAGCAATGTTATCTAGTTTTGAAAGAATATAAAAAACTTGTTGACTTTAAAAGTTAAATAAGTTATGATGATTCTTGTCTTAAATGAATACAGTCTGGTAATGATGGCAGAGAGGTCACACCCGTTCCCATACCGAACACGGAAGTTAAGCTCTCTAGCGCCGATGGTAGTTGGGACCTTGTCCCTGTGAGAGTAGGACGTTGCCAGGCAATTC
>NZ_WBPF01000013.1:1143483-1143841 GCF_008923725.1 Bacillus sp. CH140a_4T | reverse complement strand
GTCACACCCGTTCCCATACCGAACACGGAAGTTAAGCTCTCTAGCGCCGATGGTAGTTGGGACCTTGTCCCTGTGAGAGTAGGACGTTGCCAGGCAAATGGAGGATTAGCTCAGCTGGGAGAGCACCTGCCTTACAAGCAGGGGGTCGGCGGTTCGATCCCGTCATCCTCCACCATTTAGCCGACTTAGCTCAATTGGTAGAGCAACTGACTTGTAATCAGTAGGTTGGGGGTTCAAGTCCTCTAGTCGGCACCAGAAAATCATGGCGGTTGTGGCGAAGTGGTTAACGCACCGGATTGTGGCTCCGGCATTCGTGGGTTCGATTCCCATCAGTCGCCCCATTTTTCTTAAAATAATT
>NZ_WBPF01000013.1:1142769-1143339 GCF_008923725.1 Bacillus sp. CH140a_4T | reverse complement strand
GCCCTCGGCACCATATGCGCCCGTAGCTCAATTGGATAGAGCGTTTGACTACGGATCAAGAGGTTAGGGGTTCGACTCCTCTCGGGCGCGCTTTTATTAACGGGAAGTGGCTCAGCTTGGTAGAGCACCTGGTTTGGGACCAGGGGGTCGCAGGTTCAAATCCTGTCTTCCCGATTTTCCAAAAACATGGGGCCTTAGCTCAGCTGGGAGAGCGCCTGCCTTGCACGCAGGAGGTCAGCGGTTCGATCCCGCTAGGCTCCACTTATTTTAATTTCATTTATGGCGGTGTAGCTCAGCTGGCTAGAGCGTACGGTTCATACCCGTGAGGTCGGGGGTTCGATCCCCTCCGCCGCTACCATAAAGGACCTTTAGCTCAGCTGGTTAGAGCAGACGGCTCATAACCGTCCGGTCGTAGGTTCGAGTCCTACAAGGTCCACCACTAAAGGTTTATATCTCGGAGGTATACCCAAGTTCGGCTGAAGGGATCGGTCTTGAAAACCGACAGGCGGCGAGAGTCGCGCGGGGGTTCGAATCCCTCTACCTCCTCCATTTTTTCTAAATTAAATATTT
>NZ_WBPF01000013.1:1141848-1142759 GCF_008923725.1 Bacillus sp. CH140a_4T | reverse complement strand
CCCGTCATCCTCCACCATTTAGCCGACTTAGCTCAATTGGTAGAGCAACTGACTTGTAATCAGTAGGTTGGGGGTTCAAGTCCTCTAGTCGGCACCAGTTTTTATTGCAAGAGCCATTAGCTCAGTTGGTAGAGCATCTGACTTTTAATCAGAGGGTCGAAGGTTCGAATCCTTCATGGCTCACCATTTTAACTTAAATATGCGGGTGTGGCGGAATTGGCAGACGCACTAGACTTAGGATCTAGCGCCTTTGGCGTGGGGGTTCGACTCCCTTCACCCGCACTTTTAATAAAATAACTCAAACATGTCTTGCGGAAGTAGTTCAGTGGTAGAATACAACCTTGCCAAGGTTGGGGTCGCGGGTTCGAATCCCGTCTTCCGCTCCAATTTTCAATATGACATGCCGGGGTGGCGGAACAGGCAGACGCACAGGACTTAAAATCCTGCGGTGGGTGACCACCGTGCGGGTTCGACCCCCGCCCTCGGCACCATATGCGCCCGTAGCTCAATTGGATAGAGCGTTTGACTACGGATCAAGAGGTTAGGGGTTCGACTCCTCTCGGGCGCGCTTTTATTTACGGGAAGTGGCTCAGCTTGGTAGAGCACCTGGTTTGGGACCAGGGGGTCGCAGGTTCAAATCCTGTCTTCCCGATATTCCCAAAAACATGGGGCCTTAGCTCAGCTGGGAGAGCGCCTGCCTTGCACGCAGGAGGTCAGCGGTTCGATCCCGCTAGGCTCCACTTTATTTATTATATGTCTCGGAGGTATACCCAAGTTCGGCTGAAGGGATCGGTCTTGAAAACCGACAGGCGGTGAGAATCGCGCGGGGGTTCGAATCCCTCTACCTCCTCCATTTTATTTTTAAATGGTTTAGATACATATAATAATAAATTTTTTATTTTTTCCTTCAT
>NZ_WBPF01000013.1:1008528-1141838 GCF_008923725.1 Bacillus sp. CH140a_4T | reverse complement strand
CTGTCCCCGCAACCAAATGGTCCCGTGGTGTAGTGGTTAACATGCCTGCCTGTCACGCAGGAGATCGCCGGTTCGACCCCGGTCGGGACCGCCATTTTTTTACATAAAGGCTCGGTAGCTCAGTCGGTAGAGCAGAGGACTGAAAATCCTCGTGTCGGCGGTTCGATTCCGTCCCGAGCCACCATTTTGAAGTCGCAAGCCGACTTAGCTCAATTGGTAGAGCAACTGACTTGTAATCAGTAGGTTGGGGGTTCAAGTCCTCTAGTCGGCACCACTTTCAAAATGAGCCATTAGCTCAGTTGGTAGAGCATCTGACTTTTAATCAGAGGGTCGAAGGTTCGAATCCTTCATGGCTCACCATTTACAATTTAATGCGGGTGTAGTTTAGTGGTAAAACAAGAGCCTTCCAAGCTCTGGTCGAGAGTTCGATTCTCTTCACCCGCTTTTCAATTATGGGCCTATAGCTCAGCTGGTTAGAGCGCACGCCTGATAAGCGTGAGGTCGATGGTTCGAGTCCATTTAGGCCCACCATAATTGTTCCGCAGTAGCTCAGTGGTAGAGCTATCGGCTGTTAACCGATCGGTCGTAGGTTCGAGTCCTACCTGCGGAGCCATATTATAGAGAAGTACCCAAGTGGCTCAAGGGGCTCCCCTGCTAAGGGAGTAGATCGCGAACGCGGTGCGAGGGTTCGAATCCCTTCTTCTCTGCCAGAATTGGCCCGTTGGTCAAGTGGTTAAGACACCGCCCTTTCACGGCGGTAACACGGGTTCGAATCCCGTACGGGTCATACTAAAAGAGATAGCATAATCTGCTATCTCTTTTTTGTTGTGTAAAAGTGGACTTTGGATAGTCTGCTTTTTTTTATAGATTTCTTGTATACTTTTTTCTATTTAGATCGTCTAACTAGTAGAAAGGAGAGAGCGATGGAGTATGAAAAGGTCATTATAGAAACATCAAAAAGTAGGATTACCTTTTCTGATGAATAAGAAAAGGTAATCCTACTTTTTATATGTTTTAACTCTCTGCTGAATGTTCATCTGGTTTCATAGCAGCATGACTATATGCGGAGTGGAGAGTTTTGTATCCTAAAAGTGCAATAGTTAAGGCAAGGCCTCCTGCTATAATAGCCACACTAAATCCTGCCCGAGCTCCAAAGTTATCAATAACTAAACCAGCTACCGCTGATCCTAGGGAGACTCCAATACCAAGTCCTGTAATTGCCCAAGTCATTCCTTCGGTTATTTTTGATTCAGGTACGATTTTTTCCACAAGACCCATAGTAATAATCATAGTAGGAGCGACAGATAACCCTGCAAAGAAAACAATAACTACTAGCCAAGGAATAGTGTTTACGAAAACTAGTGGCAGCATTGTTATCATGGAAAGTGTGACTGCTATTAAAAACTGATTATAGGGTGGAGTATTGAGTTTAAGAGTACCGAAAATTAGACCTGCAAGGCATGAACCGATTGCATAGACAGAAAGCACAAAGCTAGCAGCTACCGTGTTTCCTTGATGTTCAGCAAAAGCTACACTAACGACATCTATTGTACCAAATATAGTACCTATGGCAATGAGTGTGAATACTAGTACTCGTACAGAACCAATTTTAAACACTGTTCCTTTGTTTGTAATGTCGTGAGGGTGTACAGGCGGTTCTGTGCTTTTTGCATGGTGAATAGGCATACCCCAATTGTGAGAAAAACAGATGATAAAAGTGGGCCTGCTTCTGGGAAGAACATAACACTTAAACTGACAGATAATACAGGACCAATTATGAAGCAAATTTCGTCGACGACCGATTCGAAGGAAAATGCTGTATGCAATTTATGGGATCCACGGTATAGTTTAGTCCAACGTGCACGCACCATGGCTGACATGTTGGGCATACAACCTGCACATAAGGCGGATAGAAATAGCGTCCAATAAGGAGCTTCATATTTCGTACATAGAAGTAAGAGGATTGTAAAGAAAACACTGATACCTGTAGTCGGAAGAAGTATGCGAGATTGCCCTAATTGATCGGCCATCCGAGAAATATGAGGAGCTAGTAAAGCTGATGATAATGTAAAGGTGGCTGCAACTGCTCCAGCAAGCCAATAGTCCCCACGTAACTGAGATAACATTGTAACAATACCAATGCCCATCATTGATATGGGCATCCGAGCTATAAATCCTGCTAATGAGAATCCTTTTGTACCAGGAGCACTGAAAATTTCACGGTAGGAATTAAACATAATAATCACCAAAGTATTTGACGTTTACATATACATTCTTCATTCTTTTAACTCCTCCTCTGTTTCATTAATACCTTCTATAAAAAGGGACAGTGAGTCAATGTAGGTATGGGTAAGACGTTATATTATCTTGTAGGCTAGAAATAATTGACATACGCACCGTATGCCAATATCATATTAACATACGGTGCGTATGTCAATTGAAATGTTTTATCTCTGGATAGAGAGCTGACGTTCAAAGGAGTTATTCTTTTACATAGAGAACGATACTATAATGCGATTTATTTTGAATAAAGAGAATGAATAGAAATAGGAGGAAAAGATGGTTAAAAAAACGAGAGCAGAAATGATTACTGAAACACGTGCTAAATTGCTGAGTGCAGCAAGAGAGGCTTTTGGTACAGTTGGATATGTAAACACGTCTATGGATGATTTTACAGCATCTATCGGTTTAACACGTGGTGCAATTTATCATCATTTTGGTGATAAAAAAGGATTGTTAGAAGCGGTTGTAAAAGAAATTGACATGGAAATGGATAATAAATTAGGGGAAGTATCAGATGAGGCCGAAGGAAAATGGGAAGGATTTGTTGGACGTTGTCGTGCGTATTTAACAATGGCACTTAATCCAGAAATTCAGCGAATCGTACTTCGAGATGCACCAGCAGTATTAGGAAATAGTTATTATCAATCATCACAGTCGCAATGTTTAACGACAATGGCGGAGATACTTCAACAATTAATGAAGGAATCTATTATTGAAAAAACGGACTGTGAAGCTTTAGCAAGATTCATAAATGGCGGACTAGTGGACCTTGCTTGTTGGATTGCGAATTCTGAAGATGCAGAGATGCAGTTGTCTAAAGCTTTGCATAGCCTATCACTTATATTGGATGGTTTATTACTAGAAAAGAACGTGTAATTTTAACGGATATTTTTTAATATGTAGTAATGGGTAAAAGGGAGGTGATAAAGTATAGGCTAATTCATTTATCCCGCTTTAATGGGCAGTAAGACCCCCACCTCAAAATTCAGCGAAAGCAAAGAAGTTAGGTGGGGGATCAACTGCCCATAAAAGTCCGATTGGTTCAACTAATAATCAGTGGGGGATGAAGAAAACCCCCACTGATTAAAGTTTCACTTTATTTCACCGTATTCTATATAGGTCAACTGACGTCCAGCTTATAAGGGGATAATGTGTTAGTTTGATTATAGAAATTGAATTTAGTTGTAGGGAATAATCAAATCACATTCTTTTTATTCACAATCTAAAGAAAACGCCTTCATTGAGATTGATTTCATACTTGATTTAATAACTTTACACTCTATGTGAAAAAGTTCACAATTAGGTCATAATTTGTGAAGTAATTCACAAAGATACGTGCTACAATATGAATGTAAAGAAGTTAAACAACATTAAATTAGTATTTTAATTAATTACTTAAACAATCATAAAAAAATATATGTGAACAATAGAGAGGGGAAATTAACATGAAAAAAGGTATCAATCGTGTAGTATTAGTAGGAACAGGAGCTGTAGGTTGTAGTTACGCTTACTCAATGATCAACCAAGGTGTAGCTGAAGAATTCGTATTAGTAGATGTTAATGAAGCAAAAGCAGAAGGAGAAGCAATGGACTTAAGCCATGCGGTACCATTCTCTCCAGCAGCAACAAAAGTTTGGAGCGGTAGCTATGCAGATTGTAAAGATGCAGATCTAGTTGTTATCACTGCTGGATTACCACAAAAGCCAGGTGAAACTCGTTTAGACTTAGTTGAGAAAAATACAAAGATCTTTAAACAAATCGTTCGCGGCATTATGGATAGCGGATTCGATGGAATTTTCTTAATCGCTACAAACCCAGTTGATATTTTAACTTACGTAACTTGGAAAGAATCTGGTTTACCAAAAGAGCGTGTAATCGGTTCTGGTACTACTTTAGACTCTGCTCGTTTCCGTTACATGTTAGGTGACTACTTAGATGTAGATCCACGTAACGTTCATGCTTACATCGTTGGTGAGCACGGTGACACTGAACTTCCAGTATGGAGCCACGCTACTGTAGGTGTACAAAAACTAGAAACAATCTTAGCTAACAACGAGCAGTACAATCAAGAAGACTTAGATAAAATCTTCGAAAATGTACGCGATGCAGCTTACCATATCATCGAGCGCAAAGGTGCAACTTACTACGGAATCGGTATGTCACTACTTCGTGTAACTAAAGCAATCTTAAGCAACGAGAACAGCGTATTAACTGTATCTGCATACCTTGAAGGTCAGTATGGTGAGAAAGATGCTTACGTAGGTGTTCCAGCTGTTATTAACCGCCAAGGTGTACGTGAAATCGTAGAACTTGAGTTAAATGAAGAAGAAAAAGCGAAATTCGCTCATTCTGTAAAAGTATTAAAAGAAACAATGGCACCAGTACTATAATAATTGCTAAATAATTCAGGGGCGGGAAACTGCTTCCTACCTCTGAGTTTTTATATAATTTAATATAAATTCCTTTTCCGGTTTCCCTTGTATATCCCCAATATACCCCTTTTGCTGGATCAGGGTCGTTTATAGAAAAGAGCACTCTACTTGATATAGAGTGCTCTTTATTATTATTTTTTAGGTGTTAATCCTAATTTCTTTAAAATATCTGCAAGTGTACCGCTTTTTGATTTTTCAACAGGCGTTTGTGATTTAGATGCATCCGGTCCTTTTTTCAAGAAGTTCTTTTCAACGAAGCGAATATCTTTTTCGTCGACAATGCCATCTTTGTTAAGGTCGCCGTCTTTCACAGATAGTCCTTTTTTACCATAGTTGCTAGCGATAATTTCTGCATCTTTCACATCAATCACTTTATCTCCATTTACATCACCTGCAAGGCTTTCATCAAGGCGCGCATAATAATATTGGCCAAGTAGCTTACCATCTTTTTCGGTACCTAATTTCGTTGTTAGTCGGCTTGTTAAATGTCCTGGAACCTCTACATATAAGTTATAGTTGCGTTTATTAACAGGAAGTCCATTCAGTTTGAAGTAACCGTATTTATCAAGTGAGCCTTCAAACTTATGACGGTAAGAATCTGTTGCATATACTTTTACGCCAAGCTTTGTGTAATCGAATTTCTCATCTAAATAGCCACGTTCATTTAAGAATGCACTAGGTTTAATATTACCTTCTACGAGTGAGTTTAATGACATTACTGAGAATGTTTGATCTTGAAGTACACGCATTCTGTTTGGCTCTGATTCACCTTGTTTCCAGTAAGCAAACACTGCTAAATCTAATTGGGCATTTGCTTCATAAAATTCATCGTTTTCTACTTTGAAAGTTACATCAATGAACGGGAAATCACCATCTAATCCAGCGAAGTTTTTGTCATCAATAGCTCCGCCCACTGTAACAGAACCTTCTTCTAGTTTCGGTTCATATACTTTTGCCGTTACCCCTTTTTCAGAAAGGAGTTTTTCAAAAGCAGGATTCAATTTCGCATTTGCAAATTTGAAGTTCTTCTCTAGGAACTTCACGTTAAATTCTCCAGATACAAATTGTTTTACATGTTTGGCGTTTAGTGTCAAAGTGAATTCATCATCTTTATATAATTCTTTTTTATCATAACTAGCTTGCGCATATTGAGCACCTTGCGGGATAAACCAATAGTTATTTACACCGCTCGGGTAGTCAGGACCTGCAGTTGCATAATCGAAAATATATACGCCTGTGTTCATTGGGCCTTCCACCTTAAAGGATTCAGGAGTAATGCCAACTTTAAAGTCACCATTTGCATTAATAGGCAAAAACTTATACAAGTATGGAGAATAATCATAGTACATAACACCGTTCGCTTCTTGTGTAATATTTAATCCTTTTCCTTTTAAGTAGTCAACGTTAGAATCATATACATTTCCTTTAATCCATAGTGCTTTTTTACCGTCTTCTACTGTATAGTTTTCTTCATTTAATTCATAAATACCAGGTTGTAATCCCGTTAATTTCACTTCCGGTGGTGTATTATCAATTACGACATAATCACCTTTCACACGTGCTTTTCCAGCTTTATCATAGCCAACAAACTCAATTGTGTAATCACCTTCAGGTAAATCAATTTTCTCATTACCAATTGGTTTTGCAGGGTCATTTGTAAAAGGATACACTTTTCCGTTAAAGAAGGATTCTAAGTAATAATACACATCCGTTTTTAGTCCACTCGTGTTTAACGTTCCAATGAAGCCGAGAGCCTTATTCGTTTTTGAATCTTTCACGATAAGATCTAACGTTTCAAGTTCGCTGTTTAATTGGAATGCCCCGTGTAAATATGATTCACGATATGGGTTAAATTTAGATGTATCAGTTGAAATGGATTTTCTTGATACTATCGCATTTTCAATACCAGGTTCTGATACACGAATAGAGAACGGAATTTGATACGTTTCTTCTTTATTTTTCGTATTTGTAATATGAATATATCCTTCATATCGGCCTTGCTTTGCACCAGCTGGAACATTAATTTTTGCTTCAATTTCATCTGATTTTCCGGCATCAATCGTAATTGTTTCAGCAGTAGAAACTTTTACACCGTTTGCGGTAGCGTCGTTAATAGCAGAAGATGCTGGTGTGTAAGTAATTTTTGTTTTCAATTCTTTCTTCTCTTGTTTATTACGATTTTTAACTTTAATTTTTCGTTTTTGTTCAAGAGATTCCCCATCTTTTTGATAGTATTTACCGAATACAATGGATCCAGTTTCTTCTGGTACTTCAATCACTTCATCATTCACAATTGTTTTTGTCGTATCTAACACTTTAAAGCTTGTTTCCGTGTGAACAGAGTTATAAGCATCTACTCGTCCAGCTCCAACTTCGTATACGGAATACTTTTCTTTTAAATCGTCAGCAGTATTCATAAGAGAAGCCTTTACATCGAATGGAGAGTATTCTGGGTGTTCTTGCAAAATAAGAGCAGCAACGCCAGTGATATGAGGAGATGCCATGGATGTTCCTTGCATACGTTCATAGGAAACATCGTAGTTTTCGCCCTCTTGTGGGTCGTTAATATATTCAGGTACTGTTGAAAGTACTGCCACACCAGGCGCTGTAATATCAGGTTTAATATCATCATTTGATGTAACAGGGCCGCGTGAGCTAAAGTCTGCAAGATGATCGCCTTCTGTTTGAATGTAATTGATTTCATCGAAAGTTAAGGATGTTTTGCCTTGTTCGATTTGAGCTTTTAGTTTTTCGCCATCTTCTTTCGTTAGGCGGAATGCTGGAATGTATTTTGTGCTTTCGCCAATGTAGTAAGAAATTTCTCCATCCACATTGTTATAAATAATAACTGCCTTTGCACCAGCTTGTTTCGCATTCGCAATCTTTTCATCAAATGAGATTGTACCACGTGCAACGAGAGCGATTTTTCCTTTTACATCCTTTTTACTAAACTCGTCAGGAGTACCGATTCCTACAGATTCAATAGGGAGAGATTGTCCTTTGAAATCTTCTATTTTATCAGTGAAGTTTTTGCCAAATAAAATGAGGTTAGGGAATTGTAATTGTCCAGCATGCCCTGATAGTTTCGGTAAGGAAATAGAGCTATCACTTGCTCCAACTGTAATAGCAAATGGAGAAGCACCTGGTGAGCCGAGTGTCGCTGGATTTGGACCAGAGTTCCCGGCAGCAACGACTGTAACAACACCGGAAAGCATCGCGTTATTGACAGCGATAGATGTTGGATCAAGCGGATTGTTGCTATCGTCACCTAACGATAAGTTAATGACGTTCATACCGTCAGAAATAGATTTATCGATTGCAGCAATAATACCAGAACTATCTCCGCTTCCATAAGGACCGAGTACACGATAGTTATACAGTTCAATGTCAGGTGCAACACCTTTTACTGCGGAATCGGATTTGTTTTTCTTTTGAGCAGAAACGATACCTGCTACGTGAGTACCATGAGCGGTGTAGAAGGAAGAGCCACGATCATCAAATTCAGGAGCGCCAGATTGTTGCCACTCTGCATAAGTTGTTTCCATCGGATCTGCATCGTTATTAATAAAGTCCCAACCTTTTACGGAGTTTGGATCTATTTTACTAGAGTCCTCGCCATTTTTTGCACGGTATCCTTTATAAACATCTTTTAAATCAGGATGGTCGTAATCAATACCTGTATCTAATACACCAACTTTAATTCCTTTTCCGGTAATGCCCTCGCTATGTAACTTATCTACCCCAATTTGCGGAATGCTATCTGTTAGTTTTTGAGGTGCTTTCTGCTCCGCTTGTTTTGGTAAATTTAATTTTACTTCGTAATCTTTCCAAATACGTTTTACAACGCCAATTCGTAACAATTCTTCAACTGTATTTGCAGGTAATGTCAGCGCAACACCATTTATCGCATGTTTATAAGAACGTTTAATTTGTACAGACTGGAAATTCCCTGATTTTACTGATGGACTGAATTGATGAAGACGTTTTAGTCCTTTTTGGAATTCCTCATGTTCTTGATCAATGCGTGCTTTTATATTTTCAGGAGCAGCTTGTAACCCTTTTTCTTTTTGTTTTAATTCATTAATCTTTACTGGCGCAGTTTGAAATTCTACAATGATATTTACTGGTTCGGAACTACTCGTATTAATATCTGGTGAAATAGTAAAACCAGGATTGGCATCTAACGTTTGTAATGCCTGGCGCTGTTCTTTAGAAAGTTTCGATAGTAAAGACTGGGCGTTTGAAGAGTCAAGTTGATTAATAGGATTTTCAGCAAGTACATTGAACGGAAGGGCAGTTGAAAATAGAACACCAGCCGTTACAATTCCGGTAACAAAACGATTTTTCTTTTTCATGTATAGGCCTCCGATAATTTATATTTTAAAAATTATTTCTCCACGCCTGGTGTTTGTTCTGCATGGAATGTCCAGTTTAGCTGTAAGGAATCACCCTGAAATTTATTTTGATCTTGATCGTTGTCTTCAAAGGAGAAGAGAACGTGTAAGGAATCTGTTTCACCAGATTTAATACCATCTATTAAGTTATGACGTTCTAGAGAAGTAGCTACATCTTCAGGTTTCATAGTTTTTAATTCTGATAGTTTTGTTTCCCACAAAATTTCATGATCATCGTTTGGATTAGATGGCTTTCCATCATTCACTAAAAATCTGACGATGATGTGATCGCCTAAATCTTCACTATCATTATTTTGCTTTGCATCTGTAACTTCATAGGATGTTTCAAGTGCTACTTTTGCAATATCCAATGTTCCTTTGTTTTCAAGCTTGAAATTTCTTTCAATCAAATCACCTGGTTTTAAATCTTTCACATTAACAATTACACTTGGGTTAATAGAAAGATCTAGTGTACCAGCTTGAAATGAGTTACTAGATGTTTCAGAATCACTGAAATAGGCGAATACACCGCCGAATGTAAGGGATAAGCCAAGTGAAGCTGTGACAACTCCCATTCCGACCTTTTGTTTTAATGACATAAGAAAGCCCCCTAATTTAATTTTTTATCAACCTTTCGCCTGGAGTATGGATAGAGTAAACATAGTGTTTCAGTATGAATTATATTTGCGAGAGTTCGACGTTCTTTATTGAGAACAAGTATATGCTTATGAATTTTCCATTTCAATGAAATTGTGACAAAAAATGTTGAGAAACATTTTTTTATGACAGATTATTTTGTTGCGATTTTAAGTGATAACTAGCGAGTAAAATAGGATAAATCTAATGAAATAAAGGTTGAGAAATAAATAATAGGATGAAAGACTAGTAAGAAATGAAGCGTTTGCAATGAATATTCGTCAAAATTCGATATTTTACACAGTAAATTTGAATATTTTAAGCGAAATTAAAGAAAAAAACGAATATTTTTTAAAAAATAACAAGGATATTTCAGTTTTTCGCAGAAATGATAAAGAGTAAAAAATTTCTGTCATCTTAGTGAGGTGAACATATTGGATGTAATAAATTGTGAAGAAGTGAAACGAGATGAGTTTCATACAGAAAAGTACTATGACAGTTATAACATCTTTGGGGCACATATTGTGACGGAAGATGGGATGCGAGGTGTACGATTCACAGTATGGGCTCCTCATGCGAAAGCAATGAGTGTTGTTGGAGATTTTAATGAATGGGATTATGAGCAACATAAGATGCTACAAGTGACAGAAGAGGGGATTTGGTCCTTGTTTGTACCGCATATTGAAGAGAATGAGATATATAAGTATGCGATTGAAACGATGGACGGTGACGTGATTTTAAAAGCAGATCCTTACGCAGTATATGCAGAAGTAAGACCAAATACGGCATCTGTAGTTTTTGATATAGAGGGATATGAATGGAATGATAAAAACTGGATTCGTAAGAGAAAGAAAAAATCGATTTATAAAGAAGCGATGACAGTTTATGAATTACATTTCGGTTCTTGGAAAAAGAAAGAAGATGGCGCTCTGTATTCTTACAGAGAAATGGCCGAGGAGCTCATTCCGTATGTGGTGGAACATCAATTTACACATATTGAAATTATGCCGCTTGTTGAGCATCCATATGATCGTTCTTGGGGATATCAAGGAACGGGATATTATGCAGCGACAAGTAGATTCGGCACGCCACATGATTTGATGTATTTTGTCGATGAATGTCATAAATATGGAATCGGTGTCATTTTAGATTGGGTGCCGGGGCATTTTTGTAAAGATGCTCACGGTTTATATTTGTTTGATGGGACACCGACTTATGAATATAAAGATATAGATGTACAAGAAAACCTGGTATGGGGAACTGTCAATTTTGATTTAGGCAAGAGGGAAGTACGTAATTTCTTAATTTCAAATGCGTTATTTTGGATGAAGTATTTCCACATTGATGGTTTTAGGGTGGACGCAGTTGCGAACATGCTGTACTGGAATAAAGAAGGACAAGAGCAAAGTAATGAGCACGCTGTTTCATTTTTACGAGAGTTAAATGAAGCGGTGTTTGCAGAAGATGAAGATTTTCTTATGACAGCAGAAGATTCAACAGCTTGGCCACTTGTAACAGCCCCAACGTATGAAGGTGGGCTTGGGTTCAATTACAAATGGAATATGGGCTGGATGAATGATGTGCTGAAATATATGGAGTGTGCGCCTGAGTACAGGAAGCATATTCATGAGAAAATGACGTTTTCTTTAATATATGCCTACTCTGAAAATTTCATATTACCGCTTTCTCATGATGAAGTCGTTCATGGGAAAAAGTCGTTATTAAATAAAATGCCAGGAGATTACTGGGATAAGTTTGCTCAACTTCGTTTGTTATATGGATATTTCTTTACTCACCCAGGTAAGAAATTACTCTTTATGGGTGGAGAATTCGGGCAGTTTGATGAGTGGAAAGACCTTGAAGATTTAGATTGGAATTTACATGATTTTGAAATGCATCGTTATATGCATGATTACTTTAAAGAGCTCATAGCATTGTATAAGCGCTCCAAACCACTTTGGCAGCTTGATCATTCACCTGAAGGGTTTCAGTGGATAGATGCTAATAATCATGAGCAAAGTATTTTCTCGTTTATTCGCCAAGGAGATAAACAAGAAGATGCGTTAGTTGTCGTATGTAATTTTACGAAAGCTACATATGAAAACTATAAAGTAGGTTTGCCAGATTTCGAGTATTATAACGAGATTTTAAACAGTGATGCTGAGCAATATGGCGGATCAGGGCAAGTGAATAAGAAACGCCTCAAGACGATTCCAGAACCGTATCATAATCAAGCGGCACATGTAGAAATTACAATTCCACCATTTGGCGTATCCATATTACGACCAGTGAAGACGAGAAAGGGGAGCAAAAAACAAGATGGCTCAAAAACAAAAGTGCGTAGCAATGTTACTAGCAGGGGGAAAAGGTAGTCGATTAAGTGCATTAACAAAAAATTTAGCCAAGCCAGCTGTTCCATTTGGTGGTAAATATCGCATTATTGATTTTACGCTAAGTAACTGTGCAAATTCTGGTATTGAAACGGTGGGGATTTTGACGCAATATCAACCACTCGAACTTCATAATTATATCGGAATCGGCAATGCGTGGGATTTAGACCGAGTAAGCGGTGGAGTCACAGTGTTACCTCCTTATGCGGAGTCTTCAGGTGTGAAGTGGTACACAGGTACGGCAAGTGCCATTTATCAAAACTTAAACTATTTAAGTCAGTATGAACCAGAGTATGTTCTGATTTTATCAGGCGACCATATTTATAAAATGGATTACAGTAAAATGCTAGATTACCATATGGAGAAAGAAGCGGACGTTTCGATTTCTGTTATTGAAGTACCTTGGGATGAAGCGAGTCGTTTCGGTATTATGAATACGAACGAAGAGATGGAGATTGTTGAATTTGAAGAGAAACCGCAATTTCCAAGAAGTAATCTTGCGTCAATGGGAATTTATATTTTTAACTGGGCAATTTTGAAAGAGTATTTAGAGATGGATGCAAGAAATCCTGAATCTAGTAATGATTTCGGAAAAGATGTACTTCCGCTTTTATTAGATGAAGGGAAAAAGCTGATGGCGTATCCATTTGAAGGATATTGGAAAGATGTTGGAACGGTGAAAAGCTTATGGGAAGCGAATATGGATTTACTTCGCGATGAAACATCGCTGAATTTAAACGATCGTAATTGGCGTATTTATTCTGTGAATCCAAATGAGCCACCTCAATATATTGCAGAAAAGGCAAAAGTAGAAGAATCACTTATTAACGAAGGATGCGTCATTGAAGGGGACGTGAAGCATTCTGTGTTATTCCAAGGGGTGACGGTGGAAGAAGGTAGTATGGTTATTGATTCTGTCGTTATGCCAGGAGCGAAGATTGGTAAAAATGTTGTGATTGAAAGAGCAATCGTTGGTTCGGAAATGGTTATTGAAGATGGAACAATTATTCGTCCAGAAAAAAATGTCGACGATGTAGTACTCATTGCTGAAGGGAAATAGAAAAGGGGGATGGAATGAATGGGAGAAAAAATGTTAGGAATTATTAATGCAACGGGAAGTTTTCCTTCCTTAAAGAAAGTAACAGGGCATCGTTCACTAGCGGCATTACCGTTTGGGGGCCGTTATCGACTCATTGATTTCATGCTTTCAAATATGGTGAATTCTAATATTCATAGTGTAGCGGTTTTTACAAGTCATAAAAACCGTTCACTAATGGACCATGTCGGTTCAGGAAAACAGTGGGATTTAGATAGAAAAAGAGACGGACTGTTTTTATTCCCGCCAAATTGCCAATGTGATCAAGATGAATTTGGGTCTTTTGCACATTTTAGAAGACATATTGATTATTTTTTAAGAGCTAGAGAAGAGTACGTTGTTATTACGAATAGCCATCTCGTAACAGCATTAAATTTTCAAACAGTGTTAGAGCGACATGTACATACGGCAGCTGATATTACTGAAGTTTCCCATGAAGGGGTTTCGCTTCAAACATACGTGCTAAAGAAACAATTATTGTTAGATTTATTTGAGACATATAAAGATGTGGAGCAATACAGTTTATTTGATGTAGTGAGAGAAAAGCGCGGAAAATCACTGCATATTGCTACGTATGAGCATACAGGATATGTAGCTATTATTGATTCGATTGAAAGTTACTATAAACATAGTTTAGAAATTTTGCAGCCTGCTATTTGGAAGCAATTATTTAAGAAAGAAGCACCGATCTTTACGAAAGTAAAAGATGAACCACCAACTCGTTACCTGAAGGGTGCAGCCGTGAAAAACACAATGATTGCAAACGGCAGTATTATCGAAGGCGAAGTAGAAAATAGTGTTGTCTCCCGTTCTGTTAAAATTGGAAAAGGTTCCATTGTTCGTAATAGCATTATTATGCAAAAGAGCAAAATTGGAGATAACTGTATAATAGACGGTGTTATTATTGATAAAGACGTGAAAATTGGTGACGGTGTTGTACTAAAAGGAAACGCCGATGAGCCATATGTTGTAGAAAAAGGAAGCATTCAAAACAGTACGATTAATAGTTATTCTTAAAAGAATCAGTGGGGGTTTTTCCTCCGCTGATTAAAGCATTCATTTAAATGAAAACTCGAAGGGAGGAAGCTGCAAGGGAAGTCGTATAAGCTTTTCGTGCAGTGGGACAACAAGTGAATATTTTATTTGCAGTATCAGAATGTGTACCATTTGTTAAATCGGGAGGATTAGCTGATGTAGCAGGTGCGCTCCCAAAAGAGCTAAAAAAATTAGGTGTGGACGTTCGCGTTATACTTCCAAATTATAGTCTTATTCCGCAAAAATTAAGGGATGGATGTACGTTACATAAAGTAATTAACGTCCCGCTTGGGTGGAGAAATCAATATTGCGGAATTTTAAAAGGTGAGCAGGACGGGATTACGTATTACTTAATAGATAATGAATATTATTTTAAGAGAGATTCTCTGTATGGTCATTATGATGACGGAGAGCGTTTTTCTTATTTCTCGAAAGCAGTTTTAGAGTGTATTCCGCATCTTGATTTCGAAGTGGATGTTCTTCATAGCCACGATTGGCATACAGCTATGGTGAATTTCTTACTGCGTGAAAAGTATCAAGATAACCCATTATATGAGCATATTAAAACGGTGTATACGATTCATAACTTGCAGTTCCAAGGTGTATTTCCTCCTGAAGTGATGTACGACTTGTTAGAACTTGGTGATGAATATTTCCGTAGTGAGCAGCTAGAGTTTTATGGAAATGTGAACTTTATGAAGGGTGGGATTATCGCTTCTGATCGAATTACAGCGGTTAGCCCGACATACAAAGAGGAAATTCAATATGAGTTTTTCGGTGAGAAGTTAGATGGGTTGTTACGAAAACATAATGGTAAGCTTAGCGGCATCGTAAATGGAATTGATACGAGCGTATATAATCCAGAAACGGATTCGTATATTACTGCTCAATATGATGCAGAGTCATTAGAGGAAAAGAATGAAAATAAACGCGCATTGCAGCGTTATTTTGGTTTGCCAGAAAAAGAAGATACACCAATTATATCGATGGTAACGAGATTAACGAAGCAAAAAGGTCTTGATTTAGTACGTACTGTATTTCGCGAAATAATGGAGGAAGATGTGCAATGTATTATTTTAGGATCAGGTGATTCTGAATATGAACAATTCTTTGAGTGGATGGCATACGAGTATCCTGAGAAGGTAAAAGTGTATATCGGCTTTAATGAAGAATTAGCTCACCAAGTATATGCGGGAAGTGATTTATTCTTAATGCCATCACTATTTGAACCGTGTGGACTTGGACAACTTATCGCATTAGCGTACGGTACGATTCCGATTGTACGAGAGACAGGCGGATTAAATGATACTGTACAATCTTATGACGAAGAAACTGGAGAAGGAAATGGTTTCAGTTTCACGAACTTTAATGCACATGACATGTTGCACACGGTTCTTCGTGCAATTGAATTTTATCATGATAAACCAGTATGGGAGCAACTTGTAAAACAAGCGATGACTGAAGATTATAGCTGGGAGAAATCAGCTCTTGCCTATAAGAAATTATATAAAAGTCTCATGGAATAACATGTAGGTGGTGAAGAAATGTTTACTCATGTTGAAAGTTTCAAATCAGCTTTTCTAGAAAAGTTAGAGACGATGTATGGTAAAAGTTTCAAAGACTCTACAACTCGTGATCAATACAATACGCTTGGGTACATGGTACGTGAGTATATGAATAGTCAATGGATTGCAACGAATGAAAGTTATCGGTCTGGAGAGCAAAAGCAAATGTATTACTTATCCATTGAGTTTTTACTTGGGCGTTTACTTGGAAGTAACATATTAAATTTAGGCATCAGGGATGTATGTGAGCAAGGACTTTCTGAGCTTGGGATTTCGTTGCAACAATTAGAAGAGGTGGAAGCAGATGCAGGTCTTGGGAATGGTGGACTTGGACGATTAGCAGCCTGTTTCCTTGATTCACTTGCATCTTTAAACTTACCAGGTCATGGCTGTGGAATTCGTTACAAACACGGCTTATTTGATCAAAAAATTGTTGATGGTTATCAAGTTGAATTTCCAGAACAGTGGCTTCTTCATGAAAACGTATGGGAAGTAAGAAGACATGATCAAGCTGTAGAAGTAAGTTATTTCGGCAATGTTGAATCGCTATACATTGATGGTCGTTTAGAGTTCAGACATACGAATGCAGAAGTGATTATGGCAGTACCGTATGACGTTCCAGTAGTAGGTTATGAGACGAGCACTGTAAATACACTTAGACTTTGGAATGCGGAACCAGTTCCTTTCCCGCAAAATTGCAAAGATATTTTGAAATATAAGCGTGAAACAGAGGCGGTATCGGAGTTTTTATATCCAGATGATACGCATGATGAGGGAAAAATACTTCGTTTGAAACAACAGTATTTCCTCGTATCAGCAAGTTTGCAAAATATCGTTCGTATGCATAGAGAAAGATATGGTGACCTGCGTCAATTACATGAGAAAATTGCGATTCATATTAATGATACACATCCAGTTTTGGCGATTCCAGAACTGATGCGTATTTTATTAGATGAAGAAAAACTAGCATGGGAAGAAGCTTGGCACATAACGACGCAAACGATTTCTTATACGAATCATACGACGTTATCAGAAGCACTTGAGAAATGGCCAATTCACATTTTCAAACCGTTATTACCGAGAATTTATATGATTATTGAAGAGATTAATGAACGTTTCTGTCATGAACTTTGGGAACGTTATCCGTATGAATGGCATCGTATTGAAGAGATGGCGATTATTGCACATGATCTTGTAAAAATGGCTCATTTAGCAATTGTCGGTAGCCATAGCGTAAATGGTGTTGCAAAAATTCATACGGAAATTTTAAAGCAACGTGAAATGCGATTGTTTTATGAGTTTTATCCAGATAAGTTTAATAATAAAACGAATGGAATCGCTCATAGACGCTGGTTAATGAAGGCGAATCCGCAGCTGACGAACCTGATTTCAGAGGCGATTGGAACAGAGTGGAAGAAAGAACCAATTAAGCTTCAAGAGCTACAATTAGTTCAATATGATGCAAGTTTCCAAGAGAAATTTGCAGAGGTAAAACAAGAGCGCAAAGAGATATTAGCGGAGCGTATTCATAATAAAATAGGGATTACGATTGATCCTAATTCTATTTTTGATGTGCAAGTAAAAAGACTGCATGCTTACAAACGACAATTATTAAACGTTCTTCATATTTTATATTTGTATAACCGTTTGAAAGAGGATACTAGTTTTACATTTTATCCGCGTACTTTTATCTTTGGAGCAAAAGCATCACCTGGCTATTACTATGCGAAAAAAATTATTAAATTAATTAATGAACTCGCAAGGAAAGTGAATAATGATCCGTACGTGAGTCAATATATGAAAGTTATTTTTCTAGAAAACTATCGAGTGTCTGTAGCGGAAGATATATTCCCAGCTGCGGATGTTAGTGAGCAAATTTCAACTGCGAGTAAAGAAGCATCAGGAACAGGAAATATGAAATTTATGATGAATGGTGCGATTACACTCGGAACGTTAGACGGAGCTAATGTTGAAATAAAAGACCGGGTCGGTGATGATAACTGTTTCATTTTTGGCTTAACAGCGGAAGAGGTTCTTCATTACTATCAAAATGGTGGATATCGTGCAAGTGATTATTATCACCACAATATGCATATTAAAAAAGTAGTAGATCAGTTAACGAATGGCTTCTTTGCACATTCGGGAGCTGAATTTGAAGCGATTTATGATTCTCTCGTAATTCAAAATGATGAATACTTCGTTCTGCGAGATTTTGGTCCATATGCGGAAAGGCAAGAAGCTGTTGGTAGAGCTTACGAGAATCGAACGAAGTGGCTAGAAATGTCGATTTTAAATATTGCACAATCTGGTCATTTTGCGAGTGATCGAACGATTTTACAGTATAGTAATGAGATTTGGGGTATTGGTAATGCGGTTACACAGTATTAAAGTGGTTGCTACGTCGGAAAAGACGATATGAAAATATATCGGCGATTTTTTGAATATATCAGCGATTCTTAACTTATATCGGCGATTTTCAAATTATATCGACCAATACTTAAAATATATCAGCGATTTTTAAGATATATCGATTTACCGACAAAAATTGACACTAATAAAGAAACCGAGCTTAAATTCATTAAGCTCGGTTTTCCTTTTTTGCTTAAGAAAGAAATGGAATAGCGGTATATATTATACCTGTTCCACCATATTCTCCTGTCGCAAAGTATGAAAATGTAAAGAAACCTGTAAACGAAAAAATTATAATGAGAAAAAGTGCAAAGATAAATTTTAGCATGTAAGGTCCCCTCATCCGAAAATAATTTCATATATTATTATAGTATAAGGATGTTTTATTTCCAATTGTTTACTGGTTAAAAATGAGAAGTCAGACATGTTTTGTATGTTTTCATGGCATGATTATTTGTAATAGATTTTGTGTTTTTTGTAAAAGTCATGTTGTGATGAACGTGTGCATATTCCCAGTCTTGTTCATTAAAATGGACATTGCGCGGAGGGAGAAGAGGAACGACATCAAATAAATTAACAAAGCGAAAGCTACTAGCTACTTGTAGTTTATAATAATTACGAAATGCAATATCGCCCACTTTTGGAGAGGCAAATGTATAAAGACCGTACTGTGCGAAGGCGGTGTTGATACGCGCATCAAGTATATGTAGTGTAGCGAGCGCGCCGCCTAAGCTATGGCCTGTTGCAAGAAGTTTTTTATGGGCTGGTAGTGATACGAGCATATCCATAATAGAATCTCGGCAAGATTCATAAATGGAAAGAAAGCCGTTATGGACATTTCCGCTATTTAAAGCATATGGGTATGGTTTTTGGTTAACGAGTGAATCGATAATCCAGTCTGTATCTGTTTGTGTTCCGCGAAAAGCTACAATAATGGTATCCTCAGATTCTAGTATGAATCCGAACCATTCTGTCGTTTGAATCGTTTTTCCTTGAAAGCCTTGTACATATTGAAAACCATCTGGTATTTCGAAAATCCCATTTTGTTTATATTGTTCATACGTTAACTCACAACAAGAAGCTAACAGTATGGCAGTATCTTTATCGAAGGATAAAGGAGTACGCATTAAGGAAGCCCTCCTTACGAAAAGGTATAGTTCAATATATGCAGTGAGGGACTTGATTCATTCTTTTGGAGGGGGAATAGTTTGTATTGTTTATCTAAATAAATATATTAAGTGATGTTGATGGATAATAACAAAATAAAACAGCGCCCCATAAGGGCACTGTTTACTCTTTTCCATCTAATAAACGACCAAGTCCACCTAAAACGCTGCCTTCACCACTGTTTTGTGCTGCTGGGCTTGTCAGGCGTGCTGCTAAACGGCTAAGTGTTAAGGACTGAATCCAAACCGTTCCAGGACCTTCTAACGTTGCGAAGAATAAACCTTCGCCGCCAAATAGAGCTGTTTTTACTTTTCCAACGAACTCGATATCGTAGTTAACGTCTTTTGTCATGGCAACGAGACAACCTGTATCGATGCGAAGTCTTTCGCCAGGTTTTAATTCACGCTTATATACAGTCCCTCCTGCATGCATGAAAGCGAGTCCATCACCTTCAAGTTTCTGCATGATGAAACCTTCACCACCGAAGAAACCAGTTCCAATTTTTTTCGTAAACTCAATTCCGATAGAAACGCCCTTTGCTGCACAAAGAAACGCGTCTTTTTGACAAACGACTTTCCCTTGATATTGTGTTAAATCAACAGGGATGATTTTTCCTGGATAAGGAGCGGCGAATGATACGTGGCGCTTGCCATGACCTGTATTTGTAAAGACAGTCATAAACATACTTTCACCTGTAACAAGACGCTTACCAGCGCCCATTAATTTACCGAATAGACCACTAGATGGGCCAGAACCATCACCGAAAATGGTTTCCATTTCGATATGATCTTCCATCATCATCATTGCGCCAGCTTCTGCGATAACGCTTTCTTCTGGATCTAATTCAATTTCAACAAACTGCATATCATCGCCATATAATTTATACTCAATTTCATGTGCTTGCATTTTTTCACCCCATCATATGTAGTAATTATATTGTACAAAAATCAAAGGAATTAGAATACTGTAGATTTGTTAATTTTTGAATAAAACTAGAATGAAAATTTAAGGTTATACTAGGATTATAAAAAACGATGGTTTGAAAGTGTTCTCATTTGACGTTTTTGACATAGCATGATATAGTGAAAACACTATTGAGCTACATAATGTGGTACGGAAATAAAGCACGTTGAATTAAAGGC
Source organism: Bacillus sp. CH140a_4T (assembly GCF_008923725.1). Classification (GTDB taxonomy): domain Bacteria; phylum Bacillota; class Bacilli; order Bacillales; family Bacillaceae_G; genus Bacillus_A. The sequence continues at coordinate 1,121,289 of NZ_WBPF01000013.1, read as the reverse complement.
TGTAAGCTTGTTATACATTCATGTCCTTTATATCCACCTTTTCATGTGGATTCATAGTTTCATTTTTATTTAGGAGGTACATGACATGCAAACAGGTAAAGTTAAATGGTTTAACGGCGAAAAAGGTTTTGGCTTCATCGAAGTTGAAGGCGGAGAAGACGTATTCGTACATTTCTCAGCTATCCAAGGCGACGGCTTCAAAACTTTAGAAGAAGGTCAAGAAGTTTCTTTCGAAATCGTTGAAGGAAACCGCGGACCACAAGCAGCTAACGTTACAAAAAACTAATTAGCTAGCGATAAAAAGCATTCCGATTTTCGGAATGCTTTTTTTTATTCTTTGGAACTAGATTCATTTGAAGATAATTCGCCCTTAAAGGTACGCTCTTCAAAGTCATCAAGCATTTGTTCATACTCTTCATGTTCTTCTGTGGCGAAAACTTTCGGATTTTTACCATACATATCTGTTCCTATAAAGTTTTCGAAATCCTCTACATACCCAACATTTTCCTCACTATTTACGTACATGCCATTATAGTTTTTGGAATCCTGTCTTTCTAAATCGGACGGTGTTTCTGATGTCCCGTAATTTGCGACATCTTGCCATGCATCTTCAGCATCGTATTCTACAGAATGATCTTCGTCGTACTTGTGAAAAGAAGGAGCCAATACCTCTTCTTCAACTGGTCGCGTGTTCATATTTAATTTATTTGTAGTGTGCTGAATACACGTTGTAGCGGTTGGCATTGCCTCTAATCTTTCAAACGGAATCTCTTCGCCAGACACTTCGCAAATGCCATACGTACCCGCTTCTATTTTTTGTAGGGCGTGTTTCGTATCCTCTAGCTGCTTATGCCAAAATTCGATGAGCCCGAAATCTTTTTCACGTTCATATAGTTCTGTTGCCATATCAGCTGGATGATTGTCATAGCTAGATAATTCGCCAACAGAATCGCGTTCAGATGCACGATCTTCATTTTCATGTGTTTGTATCGTTTGCTCTAGTTCTTGTTTTTGTTTTTCTAAAACGGATTTAAATTGATTTATTTGTTGTGGAGTTAACATAGTCGTCCACCTTCCTACAATTCAGTTTCTTTACATAGTATGAGCGTTGCGAGTAGGAATTATGAGCTAAAATTGGTATATGAAAAAGGAGCCGCGTCAGCAGCTCCTTTTAAAGGAAATATCCAAGCAATAATCCGATTCCCATGAGGAGACCGAAGATTGTATTTGTTTTTGCTGTTGCAATCATTGCAGGTACCATTTCCATTGGAATGCTTTTGCCGATAAAACCTTTCGTCGCTTTAAATGCTTTCGGTGCACTTAAAAATACGATAAGCATCCATGGTGATACGATGTTAACGATAATTAGAGCGATTGTCCAAATATAAGAAACGATGAACATAGAAGCGAGTACACCAACGGCTCTTTCGCGTCCGACGAGAATTGCTAACGTTTTACGGCCGTTTTCTTTATCGCCATCTAAGTCACGAATGTTATTAGCTAGTAAAATGGCACCAATTAAAATGGAGCTTGGAATAGATAGTAAAATGACTTCTGATGTTACAGTTCCAGTTTGAATAAAGAATGAAATTCCAATAATAATGACACCCATAAATAATCCAGCTGTTAACTCTCCAAATGGTGTATAGGCAATTGGAAGTGGGCCACCTGTATAAAGGTAAGCAACGGCCATACAAACAAGACCGATTGCAGCAAGCCACCAGCTAGAATTCATACAAATATAAACACCTAATAGTATTGCGATGCCGAAAAATCCAAATGCTAAGTTAAGCACTGTTTTTGGCTGAATACCATCGCGAACGATAGCGCCGCCGATACCAACTGACCCTTCGTGATCGAGTCCTCTTTTATAATCAAAGTATTCATTAAACATGTTTGTTGCTGCTTGAATGAGAAGACAAGCAAGAAGCATCATAAGGAAAAGAGGGAGATGTATTTGATTTATACCTCCGACCTGCATCGCATAGGCTGTTCCGATGAAAACAGGAACGAAAGCTGCTGTTAATGTATGGGGACGTAGTAAACTCCACCAAATGCGCCAGCCTGTTTGCTTACTTGGCTTTGGCGCCGTAGGAGAGGAATTCGTTTCGACGTTCATTTCCATGTTGAATCCTCCTTTGGTCACATATTGTACACAACTAAGTGTAGAAAAAGCATCATTTAGTGTCAACGTTTATTTTCTAGGAAGAGAAGGTGAATTTCTCAGAAATGCTAAACGTTGACAGGCCTTTCGTTTGAGGTGTATCTTAAAATCAAGCGTAATTATGACTATTTTTCGCCCATAGGGGGGAGACAATTGTGATTCAAACGAAACAAATAGGCTTGCAAGAAGCTCTTAGTGCAGCTATTAAGCGTGCAACTGATGAAAAAATATTGGTTAGCTTCGTAAAACAAATAGACTGGATGGATCCGCTTCTGTTTTATGCAGCAGGAAAAAGGATCTCATTCGAAAATAGATGTTATTTTGCAGACCCAGCTCAGCATGTAATATTTGCTGGAATTGGCTCTGTTTTCACTATAGCAACTGCTTCTCACAAACGCTTTCAAACTGCTCGTGACGAGTGGGATAAAGTAAAAGAGCAAGCATTTGTACAAAGAGAAAGATACGAATTTGGAACAGGTCCTCTTTTATTTGGTGGATTTTCATTTGACCAAGAAAAAGAGAAAACGGAATTATGGAAAGAATTTGATGATACGACATTTTCACTACCAGCATTTTTATTAACTGTAAAAAATGAAAAAGCATGGTTAACAATGAATACATTCGTTTCAGCAACAGATTGTGCAGAAACTCTTTATAACGAAATTATTTCTTTAGAAGAGAAAGTTTTACAAGAGAGTAAATGTGCACTAGAAGGATCAAAATTAACTGTTACTTCTAAAGTAGAAGTGGATCCGAAAGGCTGGATGAAGGCCATTGAGAAAGTGCAAGATGAAATGAAGCAGGGGAACGTGCAGAAGGTTGTATTAGCGAGGGAGTTAAAAGTAGAGATGAATCAACGTATTGATTCTGCTCTTGTTTTAGAAGCACTTCGCATTGGGCAACCGGATTGTTACGTATTTTCTTTTGATTATAAAGGAGCATGCTTCTTAGGAGCGACGCCAGAGAGACTAATTCGCAAAGAAGATGAGAAGTTTACTTCGATGTGTCTTGCTGGTTCAACTGGTCATGGTCAATCTATAGAAGAAAGTAAACGAAATAGTAATGCGCTTCTTCATGATGAAAAGAATTTAGCTGAACACGGTTATGTTGTGAACATGATTCGAGGAGTATTAAATGAGCACTGCGAATCCGTTAATATTCCGGAAAGTCCGGGTTTATTAACAACGAAAAACTTAATTCATTTATATACGCCTGTAGAGGCAAAAGGCGATGCGAGTCTTTTAACAATGGTAGAAGAATTACATCCAACACCAGCTCTTGGCGGGACACCTCGTTTGGAAGCGATGAAACTGATTCGTGATGTTGAATTGTTAGACAGAGGATTATATGGCGCACCGATTGGCTGGATAGATGATGAAGGAAATGGTGAATTTGCGGTTGCACTTCGCTGCGGATTATTAAATGGCGCGAAAGCATCCTTATTTGCCGGTTGCGGGATTGTAATTGATTCTGTACCGCAACTTGAATATGAAGAAACAAGTTTGAAATTTAGACCGATGCTTGGTGCTTTGGAGGAATTAATGAAATGAACAATCATATAGAAGCATTATCATATTATTTAGGCGCGTTCGTAGATGAACTGACGCGTCTAAATGTATGTGATGTTGTCATTAGTCCAGGCTCACGGTCAACGCCGATTGCTCTACTAATGGAACAACATGAAGGAATGAACACATATTTACATGTAGATGAAAGATCTGCAGGATTTTTTGCGCTCGGTATCGCAAAGGCGAAAAAACGTCCTGTTGCATTATTATGTACGTCAGGAACGGCAGCAGCGAACTATTATCCAGCTGTATGTGAAGCTTTTCATTCGCGAGTGCCGCTTATCGTCTTAACGGCTGATAGACCGCATGAATTAAGAGATGTCGGTGCACCACAAGCGATGAATCAAATTAATTTATACGGTACGTTTGTGAAGCAATTTACAGAGATGGCACTTCCAGAAGCGAGTGAAGCGATGTATCATTACGCTCGCATGACGACGCAGCGTATGATAGCAAGTGCACTTCTAGCGCCGCAAGGACCTGTTCATCTTAATTTTCCAGTTCGCGAGCCGCTTATCCCAGATTTCTCATTAGAAGGTTTATGGGATAAAGGACGTGGTGAATATACAGGAGTAGTTCAGCAAGGGAACGTGACGATGCCGAGTGAATATGTAGATTCTCTTGTAGGGCGCCTTTCACATATGGAAAAGGGGCTTATTATTTGTGGAGATGATAGTCATTCAGAAATCGCAGCGTTTGCCGCAGAACTAGCTGAAAAAACGGGATATCCAATATTAGCGGATCCACTTTCTAACATGCGTAGCGGACAGCACGATAAAACGATGGTAATCGACTGTTACGATACATTTTTACGAAATGAACTGTTAAAAGAAACGTGGAAGCCGGACGTTTTAATTCGCTTTGGTGGTATGCCTGTTTCTAAAGCATTAACGCAGTTCATCAAAAAACAAGCGAAAGCCGTTCATATCGTTGTTGAAGAATCTGGACAATGGAGAGATCCAGCTCTCGTTGCGACAGAAGTTGTACAGGCAAGTGATATTGCATTTTGCAGCGCACTAATAGAAAAAATGCCAGCTATGAAAAAGAATGATTGGTTCGGAATGTGGCAACATATAAACGAAAAAACGAAGGAAACGCTTCGTGAAATAGAAACATATGAAACTGCATTTGAAGGGAAAGTGATTACGGATATCGTCCGCGTACTACCAGAAGGGGCAACATTATTTGCGAGTAATAGTATGCCAATTCGTGATACAGATTCATTCTTCTTCACATCGGATAAAAATATTCAAGTGATGGCAAACCGCGGTGTAAATGGGATTGACGGAATCATTTCGACAGCTTTAGGAGCGAGCATGATTTGCGATCCGCTCGTATTAGTTATTGGTGATTTATCATTTTATCACGATTTAAACGGACTGTTAGCCGCAAAATTACATGAATTAAATATAACGATTGTCGTTGTAAATAATGATGGTGGCGGTATTTTCTCATTCTTGCCACAGTATGAGAAAAAGGAACACTTCGAATCATTATTTGGTACTCCAATTGGGCTTGATTATGAACATGTTGTCAAAATGTACGGTGGTTCATTTAGCCGTGTAAATGGTTGGGCGCAATTCCGAGAAGAGGTACAAAAAGGAGCGACAACGGAAGGTTTACACGTTGTAGAAATTTGTACGAACCGTGATGAAAACTTAACATTGCACCGTAAATTATGGGCAAAAACGCAGGACGTAATTACTACATCGTTGCAAGGTGAATCAAAATGAATGTAACGCTGCAAGGTGTATCGTATGAATATGAAGTAGTCGGAAGCGGGGAACCACTTCTACTTCTTCATGGTTTTACGGGAAGTATGGAAACGTGGCGTTCTTTCGTTCCTTCTTGGAGCGAGCAATTTCAAGTCATTTTAGTAGACATTGTTGGGCACGGAAAAACGGAAAGTCCTGAAGGTGTGACTCATTATGATATTCGAAATGTAGCATTGCACATGAAAGAACTACTAGATTACCTTCATTTTGAAAAAGCGCACATACTTGGCTATTCAATGGGCGGTAGACTGGCGATTACGATGGCATGCCTATATCCAGAGTATATACATTCTCTTTTATTAGAAAATTGTACAGCTGGGCTTGAAAGTGAAGAGGACAGAAAAGAACGCTGTGAAAAAGATGAGCGACTTGCGAATAAAATTGAGCAAGAAGGCATCAATAGTTTTGTAACGATGTGGGAAAATATTCCGCTATTTGAAACGCAAAAAAGTTTAGCACAAAACGTACAAGAAGCAGTGCGAAAAGAAAGACTTGCTAACAATCCAAAAGGACTTGCAAATAGCTTGCGCGGCATGGGAACAGGGGCTCAGCCTTCATGGTGGAACGAGCTTCACAACTTAAAAATGCCTGTTCTTTTAATGAACGGGGAGCATGATGAAAAGTTCTTTCGCATATTAAAAAACATCGAAAAATGCGTCTCTGACGCGAAATTTTTCAAAATTGATGGTGCTGGCCATGCAATTCATGTGGAACAACCGGAAAAGTTTGATACAATAGTAAAGGGATTTCTAAAAACTATGCAGTGATGCTTTTTCATCTAAGAAGGAAGCTACACTTATAGAGGAGATCAGAAATATACAAGGAGGTAGTTGTAATGGCTATTGAATGGGTAAAAGAAGGCAATTACGAAGATATTATTTATTCAACATACAATGGTATCGCAAAGATTTCGATTAACCGCCCTGAAGTACATAACGCATTCCGTCCTAAAACGGTAATGGAGTTAATCAATGCTTTTGCACACGCTCGTGATGATGCAAATGTTGGCGTTATCATTTTAACAGGTGAAGGTGGACGTGCATTCTGTTCAGGCGGCGACCAAAAAGTTCGCGGTCATGGTGGATATGTAGGTGACGACCAAATCCCACGTTTAAACGTATTAGACTTACAACGTCTAATTCGCGCAATTCCTAAACCAGTTATCGCAATGGTAGCAGGTTATGCAATCGGTGGTGGACACGTACTTCATATCGTATGTGACTTAACAATCGCTGCAGACAACGCTGTATTCGGACAAACAGGTCCTAAAGTAGGAAGCTTTGACGGTGGATACGGAGCTGGTTACTTAGCTCGTATGGTAGGCCACAAGAAAGCTCGCGAAATTTGGTACCTATGCCGTCAATACAGCGCACAGGAAGCACTTGATATGGGCTTAGTAAACACAGTAGTACCATTAGAAGAGCTTGAAGCAGAAACAGTACAATGGGCACAAGAAATCTTAGCAAACAGCCCAATGGCACTTCGTTTCCTAAAAGCTGCATTCAACGCAGACACAGACGGTCTAGCTGGTATTCAACAACTAGCTGGAGATGCAACGTTATTGTACTACACAACTGACGAAGCAAAAGAAGGTCGCGACGCGTTCAAAGAAAAACGCAGTCCGGACTTCGGTCAATTCCCTCGTTTCCCTTGATCAAAAGCGGAAGCAGCTCGTTCAGAATGTGAGGGGGATGGAGCTTCTGACGTAGAGACGCTTTTTGCCTCATAGGAAGAAGCGAAGCCACCGAACATTCTAGCCGCTGCAGCTAGATGAGATCAAACCGGAAACAAAACAACTAAGAGACTTGATGTCATATCAAGTCTCTTTCTTTCATGAAAGGAGAATGGATGATGGAGACAATGCCGAATTGGTTAAAGCAACGTGCATTTTTAACACCAGATCGCACTGCAATTGAAATAGAGGAAGAGAAAATTACTTTTATGCAGCTGCATGAAAAAGTAGTATCTGTTTGTGAACACCTCACTCATGTAGGAGTGAAGTGTGGGCAAAAGGTGGCTGTTCTGATGAAAAATGGTATGGAGATGATTACAGTTATTCACGCCCTATCTTACGTAGGTGCAGTAGCTGTACTTTTAAATACGCGTCTTTCAAGAGAAGAGCTACTTTGGCAAATGGATGATGCTAAAGTTGCATGCTTAGTGACGGATCAAGATTTTGAGGCTCAGGGTGTTGCCGTCTATTCGTTTGCTGAAATAATGAAAGGACCGAAGGCGGAAGCCTCTATACAAGAAGAATTCTCTTTAGAAGAAGCGATGACAATTATTTATACGTCTGGGACGACAGGGAAACCGAAAGGCGTTATTTTAACGTACGGTAACCACTGGGCAAGCGCAGTTGGTTCTTCGCTTAATTTAGGGCTTCGTGATGATGATTGCTGGTTAGCTTGTATGCCCATGTTCCACGTTGGCGGGTTATCTCTTTTAATGAAAAATATTATGTACGGCATGCGCATTTTACTCGTTCCGAAATATGATGCTGATTTTATTCATAAAGCACTTCAAACGAGAGGCGTAACGATTATTTCTGTCGTTTCTAAAATGTTAACTGATTTATTAGAGAGACTTGGAGAAGAGACATATCCATCTTCTTTACGATGTATGTTACTTGGCGGAGGACCAGCACCGAAACCGTTACTCGAAACGTGTGTAGAAAAAGGAATTCCTGTGTATCAAACGTACGGTATGACGGAAACGTCGTCGCAAATTTGTACGTTATCCGCAGACTACATGTTAACGAAAGTAGGATCGGCTGGGAAACCACTATTTCAGTGCCAACTTCGTATTGAAAAGGATGGCGTAGTAGTACCGCCGTTAGCGGAAGGCGAAATCGTAGTAAAAGGACCGAACGTAACAGGCGGTTACTTTAACCGTGAAGATGCGACGCGTGAAACAATTCAAAACGGATGGCTTCATACTGGCGACCTCGGTTATTTAGATGAAGAAGGATTTTTATACGTATTAGATCGACGCAGTGATTTAATTATTTCTGGCGGAGAGAATATATATCCGGCTCAAATTGAAGAAGTTTTGCTTTCTCATCCGATGGTAGCGGAAGCTGGTGTTGTCGGCATGACTGACGATAAATGGGGCCAAGTACCCGCTGCTTTTGTTGTAAAAAGCGGAGAGGTAACAGAAGAAGAAATTCTTCATTTTTGCGAGGAGAAATTAGCGAAATATAAAGTGCCGAAAAAAGCGTGTTTCTTAGAGGAATTACCACGAAATGCTTCGAAAAAATTGTTAAGACGAGAGTTAAGACAATTAGTGGAGGAGATGTAAGTGGAAATCAAAAAAGTGACCCTTCATATAACGGAAATGCCACTCGTAATCCCGTTTGCTGCAAGCTACGGAACGTATGAAAAGCGTGAGAGTATCGTCATTGAATTAGAAGATACGGATGGACACATTGGATTTGGCGAAGTCGTTGCGTTCTCTGAACCGTGGTATACGGAAGAAACAGTGAAGACAGCGCTGCATGTACTTCAGGATTTTTTATTACCTGATTTATTAAAGGCTGAAATTTCCCATCCGAATGAAGTGCCAGGTTTGTTCCAGCATATAAAAAGAAACCGAATGGCAAAGGCGGGAATTGAAGGGGCTGTTTGGGATTTATATGCAAAGCGTGAAAAGAAATCGTTAGCGGCATTACTTGGAGGCATTAGGACTGAAATTGAAGTTGGTGTTGTGATTGGTATCAATACAATTCCGGTTATGTTAAAACAAATTGAGAAGTATGCGGAAGAAGGATATGAGCGTTTTAAAGTGAAAATAAAGCCAGAGCATGACTACGAATTATTGAAAGAAATTCGTAAAGAGTTCCCGCACATCCCGTTAATGGCTGATGCAAACTCAGCCTATACGTTAGCAGATACGGAGAAGCTGAAACGACTAGATGAATTTCAATTGATGATGATTGAACAACCGTTAGCGGATTACGATTTTCTCGACCATGCACAGTTGCAAAAGAAAATCGAAACGCCGATTTGTTTAGATGAAAGCATCCATAGTTTAGAAGATGCACGTGTTGCGATTACGCTTGGCAGTTGCCGCATCGTTAATATTAAACCAGGACGAGTGGGTGGATTAACAGAATCTATTCAAATTCATAATTATTGTATGGAGCACAACATCCCTGTTTGGTGCGGCGGTATGGTCGAGATGGGGATTTCACGAGCGCAAAATGTTGCACTTGCTTCATTGCCGAACTTTACGATTCCTGGCGATATATCCGCTTCTAGTAGGCACTGGGAGAGGGATATTATTTCACCGGAAGTAATGCTTGAGGGCGGAAAAGTGATTGTACCACAAAGCGTTGCCGCTGAGTATGAAGTAAATCGCGGAAGGCTGGCGGAAATTACGAAGCAGCGGATAGTTTTGGAGCGGTGAATTGAATCTTTAAAATAGCGGGCGAATTTCGTCGTTAATTGTCGGTAAGTCGATATAATTCGAGTTGCGCTGATATATTCGAAAAATCGCCGATATAATTTCATTCACTAAGGTTACTCCCGTGAGTAACCTTTTCGTATTGTACAAATTGGGTAGACTAGTTTAAAATCGATCGTATAAAAAGGGAACGAGAAACAGGGGGAGTAAAATGAAGCGCATTTCAATTTTAATAGCGGATGATGAGGCAGAAATTGCTGATTTAATTGAGATACATTTAGAAAAAGAGGGTTACCACGTCGTAAAAGCGGCTGATGGAGAAGAGGCAATTCATATTATTGAAACGCAGCCAATCGAATTAGTCGTTTTAGATATTATGATGCCGAAGATGGATGGATATGAGGTGACGCGTCAAATTCGCGGCAAGCATCATATGCCAATCATTTTCTTAAGTGCGAAAACGTCTGATTTTGATAAGGTGACAGGTTTAGTATTAGGTGCAGATGATTATATGACGAAACCTTTTACACCGATTGAACTAGTTGCGCGTGTAAATGCACAATTACGCCGATTTCTGACGTTAAATCAGCCGAAAGTAGCGGAGAGTAAATCTGCTTTAGCGGTAGGCGGAGTTGTTATCGATCCTGAGCGAAGAACAGTAAATGTGTACGGAGAACAAGTTGAATTAACACCGAAAGAGTTTGATATTTTATATTTATTAGCGAGCCATCCGAAGAAAGTATACAATGTGGAAAATATTTTTCAGCAAGTATGGGCCGATGATTATTTTGAAGGCGGAAATACAGTTATGGTACATATTCGTACATTGCGGAAAAAACTTGGGGAAGATAAAAGAAAGAATAAGTTAATAAAAACAGTGTGGGGAGTAGGGTATACTTTCAATGGCTAAAAAGATGAGAAGCTTCCGCTCGAAGATGGTTATGCTATTTGCGTTAAGTATGATATTTGCTGGTGGCGTAACGTATATCATTTATGCAGGATTACGGATTTATTATAAATTAGTCGTTCGTTATGAAGATCCTTTAGCTCAATTTCGTTCCATGGTAAGACAAATTGGGGATGTTAATTTCTTTTTAATTATTTTCATTCCTCTGTCCATTATGTTTTTCTTCTTTCTTACTAGGCCTTATGTAAAATATTTTGATGAGATTTCAAACGGGATTCATCATTTGGCGAACGGAGATTTTACAAATGAAGTACGCGTTTCATCAAATGATGAGTTTGGATATATCGCCGGCGAAATTAATGTAGCAAGTGAAAAATTAAAGGAAGCGGTTGAAAGAGGAGACTTTGCGGAAAGTAGTAAAGATCAGCTTATTGTTAACTTAGCTCACGATTTAAGAACACCGTTAACATCTGTTTTAGGATATTTAGATTTAATTCTTAAAGATGAGAATTTGACGAAGGAACAAATTAAACATTTTTCCACAATTGCTTTTACGAAATCTGAAAGGCTGGAAAGTTTAATTGATGAATTATTTGAAATCACAAGAATGAATTATGGGATGTTGCAGCTAGAAAAAAGGTCAATTGATATAGGGGAATTGCTTATTCAATTGGATGAAGAATTATATCCGTTATTAGAAAAGAAGGGTTTGGAAGCGAGATTGCATATCACGCCGCATTTACCTATTAACGGTGACGGGAAATTATTAGCAAGGGTATTTGAAAATCTTTTAACGAATGCGATTCGCTACGGGTATGATGGAAAGTTTGTTGATGTGAACGGATATATTGAGAGTGAAGAGGTAGTCGTTCAAATTATTAATTACGGAGACAGCATTCCAGAAGAAGATTTACCGTATCTTTTTGATATGTTTTATACAGGTGATAAGGCAAGGTCAGAGCAGCAAGGTGGTACAGGCCTTGGTTTATTCATTGCGAAAAATATTGTCGAGCAGCATGACGGGACGATCTCTGCTGAAAGTAATGTAATTAGAACGATATTTGAAGTGAGATTGCCAAAAGAAGAGAGCGAAGCAATTTAATAAAAATTTAAACTTTACCCCACTTTTTATTTTAATAGTTTTTTCTATTCTATACGTAAGTTACGTGAAGGAGGAACTAGAAATGAAAAAGTGGGTATTTATTTCTCTTTTTATAGCATGCACAATCTGCGTAGGCTTTTATATATCACCGTTATTTCAAAAAGAGATCGATGTTAAAATTGCGGACAAAGATAATACGGTAAGAGCTGCGAATACTGAAAATATAGAGATTACAAAAGAAGAAATTTATAAAGGTGATCTGTTATTAGTTAATAAAGATTACCCAGTTAAAAAAGATAGCATTAGGTCTGACATTATAAATGTAAATCACAATAATGAATTAGTAAGAGGTTATGTAATATTTGATAGAAATCTTCGCTTATCAAAGGGGGTTGTAAAAAAGTTTTTGAACGTTGTAGATGCAGCTGGAAAAGATGGAGTACAGCACTTCTTAATGAGTAGCGGGTATCGAGATTTTCAAGAGCAAAGTAAATTGTATAAAGAAATGGGATCTGACTATGCACTTCCAGCAGGATACAGTGAACATAATTTAGGGTTATCACTCGACATTGGATCTACGCAAAAGAAAATGGAGAGAGCCCCTGAAGGAAAGTGGATTGAAGAGAATGTATGGAAGCATGGCTTTGTTTTACGTTATCCGAAAAATAAAAGTCATATTACAGGCATTCAATATGAGCCGTGGCACATACGTTATGTCGGATTACCTCATAGTGCCATTATGCAAAAAGAGAAAATTACATTAGAGGAATACTTAGACTTCTTAAAAGAGAAAAAGGAAATCACAACGAATGTGGAAGGTAAGAAATATACGGTTTCTTATTATAAAGTGTCAGAGAACAGGAAAGTGAATGTTCCAGCGAATAAGCAGTATGAAATTTCGGGGAACAATATGGACGGGGTTATTGTGACGGTACAGGAATAGATAATCTTGATACTCCCATAATAGTGCTCTATTATGGGGGTATCAAATAGGGGAACAGATACAAATTTTTATCCCGCTTTAATGGGCAGTAAGGCCCCCACCTCAAAATTCAGCGAAAGCAAAGAAATTAGGTGGGGGATTAACTGCCCATAAAAGTCCGATTGGTTCAACTAATAATCAGTGGGGGATGAAGAAAACCCCCACTGATTAAAGTTTCACTTTATATGACGAGGATTGTAATGAACATATTTTCAATGACTTTCATTCCGAGTAAAAAAGGTCGGAACCTCATCAATATTCTTCAGCCATATATACTCCTGACTATGTAAGTTATCCTTCACCCAGATATCGCCTTTATATATTTGCTTTCTTGCGAAGCCAAGTAAGATAAGATCCAATAACTTGAGGGTCTTCATCACGTTCATTCTGTTTTGGGAACGAGATTTGTTTCTGTTCTTCTGTTTTTATATTGATCATATAAAGTGTTGTAAACATCGTCGGGACAGGGCCTTCTTTCCATGTCTTATTTTCTTTTGCACGAGCCACAACCACTTTATTTGGAGAAAGCCATTCTAAATCAAGGTCAACATAACCGATAGGTGTGTAGACCTTTTCTTGTTTTGCTGTTACCATGTCTGCAACTGTAAATTTTTTATTTTCTACAAAAAACCTTCCTTCTCCTGAAATATAGGCCAGTTGATTGGCTGATGGAGCCCATTTCATCCAGTCTTTGAACCATAGCATGTTACCAATCGTTCGAAAGTGTTTCCCTTTTGATGAGATAACACATAATGTATTGCTATCCATTGCCAAGGAGGCAGTAGGACTGGCCAAAAAACTAATCCATTTCCCATCAGAACTCCACTTGAAATAGTTAGCGTTAATCGCAAATAAATCAGTTTCATTTGTTTGAATCGTATAAAAAGGCTTTATTTTATCTGTATCAAGATTTGCATCTACTGGAATTTTATAAAGCGGGACCTTGCCCCAACCAGTAGGACGCAAGCAGGATTGTGAGGAGACGATAAATTCCTTTCCGTTCGGGAACCATTCGAAATCGCTAACCCCAAGTGATACATTTTCAAAACCTTGTGGGCGACCGTTTTTAATTTTTGTAACGTTTAATAAACCTTGATCAGTGTAAGCCAATTGATTTTTATTAGGTGACCACTTAAAGTCAGATGTTACGACCCTTACATAAGGCTGATAGTTTATTTTCTCTTCCGTATCATAAATGAATAAGTTAGATTTTTTACCGGTTTCATCACTATCAATATAGCCAATAAACCTACCGTCATAAGACCATTTTGGAGAATACACATATCGATTTTTTGTGATTTGTATTTCTTGATTTCCTGTCTTTATCCATAGCTGATGGTCCCGGATAAATGCAGCCGTGAGTGATGGAGGGGCTGCGCTAACCGTTGTTGGTACATACAAAGTGATTAAAATTATAAATAATAAAATTCGAAATCCCAAGAATATCCCTCCTGCTTATAGGGTGTCCGAATATGTAATGGAAACTCATATTTTAATATAAATTTAAACATTATAACGTTATATTTACTTCTCCCTTTTTTTATGTTACGCTAAACATGTGAAAGAGATATAAAAATGAAACTTTAATGTAAGCGTATTCTTATGGCTTCTTATAGAAAAGGGTGGAAATACAATGACAGAACGATTCGTACTACGTAATGTGAAACGTGTGAACGGGGAAGAGATTGACATTGTAATTGAAAATAATAAAATCGCACAGGTGACGAAAGCTGGTGCTGGCGAGGGTGGAAAGGTTCTTGATTACGCAGGTACTTACGTATCGAGTGGCTGGATTGATTTGCACGTTCACGCTTTTCCAGAGTTTGATCCGTATGGCGATGAGCTGGATGAAATTGGCGTTAAGCAAGGGGTAACGACAATTGTTGATGCGGGTAGCTGCGGAGCTGATCGTATTGCAGATTTAGTAAAAAGTAGAGAGCAGGCGAAAACGAATCTATTTGCCTTTTTAAATATTTCTCGCATCGGTTTGAAACGAATTGATGAATTATCCAACATGGAATGGATAGATAAAGAGAAAGTAATAGAAGCAGTAGAAAAGTATAAAGATGTAATCGTTGGATTAAAGGCGAGAATGAGTAAAAGTGTCGTTTGTGATAGTGGAATTGAACCGCTTCATGTTGCACGCTCTTTATCCCGTGACACATCATTACCAATTATGGTACATATCGGTTCAGCGCCTCCTCGCATTGAGGAAGTTGTACCTCTTTTAGAAAAAGATGATGTCATTACACATTACTTAAACGGGAAAGAAAATAATTTATTTGATGAAGAAGGCAAACCGCTACCTGTGTTACTAGATGCAGTGAACCGCGGTGTTCATTTAGATGTTGGTCACGGTAATGCTAGTTTTTCTTTTAAAGTAGCAGAGGCGGCGAAGCGTCATGATATTGCTTTTAATACAATTAGTACAGATATTTACCGAAAGAATCGTATACACGGTCCAGTGTATAGTATGGCTCACGTTCTTTCGAAATTCCTTTACTTAGGGTATCCGCTAGAAGAAGTAATTGATGCGGTTACGAAAAATGCGGCAGAGTGGCTGAAGAAACCGGAGCTTGGCCGTATTCAAGAAGGAGATATTGCAAACTTAACTTTATTTACGGTGAAAGATGAGAAGGTTACGTTAATTGATTCAGAAGGGGATCAGCGCATTGCTGAAAGAAGAATTGATACGAAAGGGGTTGTAATCAATGGATCATTCATTGAATGCTAAGTACGGATTAAAAAGAGTAATTAATGCGAGCGGTAGAATGAGTATTTTAGGTGTATCCGCTCCTACAGATACAGTTATGGATGCGATGAAACATGGTGGACAAAATTATGTGGAAATTGCTGATTTAGTAGATAAAGCAGGAGACCATATTGCGAGAATTCTAGATTCAGAGGCAGCGGTTGTTGTAAATTCAGCATCGAGCGGAATTGCGCTTTCTATCGCTGGTATCGTTACAGAAGGAAATCGTCGTAAAAGTGAAAGACTTCATCAAGAGGTCATCGCGAAAAACGAAGTAATTATGTTAAAAGGTCATAACGTTCAATACGGTGCTCCTGTTGAAACGATGATTTATTTAGGCGGCGGTAAACTTGTAGAAGTTGGCTACGCAAATGAAGGGAAAGCAGAGCATATTGAAGATGCGATTGGTGAACATACAGCAGCGATTCTGTATGTGAAATCCCATCATGCCGTGCAAAAAAATATGATTTCTGTTGAAGAAGCATGGGAAGTTGCGCAGCGAAATAACGTACCACTTATTGTTGATGCGGCAGCTGAAGAAGATATTCAAAAATATGTGAAGTATGCAGACCTTGCCATTTATAGTGGCTCAAAGGCAATTGAAGGACCAACTTCTGGTATTGTCGGCGGTAAACGAAAATATATCGAATGGCTAAAAGTGCAATTACATTGCATCGGAAGAAGTATGAAAGTTGGGAAAGAAACAACATTTGGTTTACTTCAAGCGCTTGATGAGTACGGAGTAAAAGAAGATAAGAGTGAGCAAGAAAAAGAGTTGCTACAAGTACTTATGCTGCTAAAAGAATTAAACGGTGTAAATGTAACGATCGTACAAGATGAAGCAGGAAGAGCAATTTTTAGAGCACGTATTCATATTAACGAGAACGAGTTAAATAAATCAGCAAAAGACGTTGTAAATGCATTACGAGAAGGGGAAATTGCCATTTACACACGTGATTACGGAGTAAGACAAGGATTCTTTGATATTGATCCACGTCCACTTCAAGGTGATGACATACATGTGATTGAAGAAAAATTGAGAGAAATTGTAGGGGGAAATTAAAATGACAAACATTCAAAAGCGTTTTTATAAAGGCCGCGTAGCATTAAATGTATTAGCGAACAATATCCAAAATGCAAAAGATATTTTTGAAGCAGCAGAAGGTTATGTAGTAGTGGGAGTGTTATCAAAAGACTACCCAACAGTGGAAGAAGCAGTGACAGCGATGAAAGCATACGGAAAAGAAATTGATGACGCTGTATCAATCGGACTAGGAGCAGGAGATAATCGCCAAGCGGCAGTTGTAGCTGCAATTGCGAAGCATTATCCTGGTAGCCATATTAACCAAGTGTTCCCTTCAGTTGGAGCGACACGTGCAAATCTTGGCGGAAAAGATAGCTGGATTAATAGTTTAGTATCACCAACAGGAAAAGTGGGGTACGTAAATATTTCTACTGGTCCAATTAGTGCAGCAGGAGAAGAAAAAGCAATCGTTCCAATTAAAACCGCAATCGCACTTGTACGTGATATGGGCGGAAATTCATTGAAATACTTCCCAATGAAAGGTTTAGCTCATGAAGAAGAATATCGCGCAGTTGCGAAAGCTTGTGCGGAAGAAGGATTCGCATTAGAGCCAACAGGCGGAATTGATAAAGAAAACTTCGAAACTATTGTACGTATTGCGCTAGAGGCAAACGTAGAGCAAGTTATCCCGCACGTGTACTCTTCTATTATTGATAAAGAAACTGGCAATACGAAAGTAGAAGATGTTCGCGAATTATTAGCGGTAGTGAAGAAGTTAGTTGATCAAAATGCGTAAGAAAATTGCAGCATTTGGCGAAGTAATGATGCGTCTGCAAGTACCAGGATATGAATTGTTATCGCAAGCTAACACGTTACATTACTCATTTTCTGGTACAGGTGTGAACGTTGCAGCAGCACTTTCTCATCTAGGGCATGAAGGCTTTCTTATTTCAACTTTACCAGAGAACTCTGTTGGGGATGCTGCGGTATCACATATTCAAAAGTTAGGCATTCAGGCGCCGTTTATTTCAAGAGGCGGTAAATATGTCGGCATGTACTTTTTAGAAAATGGATTTGGAGCACGTGCAAGCCGCGTTACATATTCGAATCGATTAGAAAGTAGCTTCAATACAGCATGTGAAGAGGTGTATCAATTTGAAGAAATCGCCAAGGAAATTGATATCGTTCATTTTTGCGGGATTACACTTGCGATGAATGATAAGGTGCGACATCATATGAAATCTTTAGCGAAAGCAGTTAAAGAAAGCGGAGGCACTGTTGTTTTTGATTGCAATTATCGTCCATCTCTTTGGGGAGAAGATGGATATGAGCAGGCGAAACCGCACTATGAAGAAATGTTAGCTCTTGCTGATATCGTTATGATGAACGAAAAAGATGCAATGTTCGTTCTTGGAATGAAAACAGAAGAGACAGAGCGAGAGGCGCAACTTGTTGACCTTATTCCAAAGGTTGCTGAAACATATCATATCGCTACAATTGCTGGTACACATCGCTCTATTAATAGTGATAATACACACTCACTTCGCGGGTTTATATGTAAAGATGGTGCGTTCACTTTTGCAAAAACACTTACGTTTTCTGTATATGATAGAATAGGTGCTGGAGATGCTTATACGAGCGGGATTATTCATGGCGAGATAGAAGAGTTTGCACCAGAGAAAGCTGTTTCATTTGCGTCAGCAGCTGGAATGCTTGCACATACAATCGTCGGTGATACGCCAATGTCATCAGAGAAAGATATACTTCGGGCAATGACGGCATCAGTAGGTGATGTAGAAAGGTAGTGGGTGTAACGGTGAACGTAACGAGAAAAAGAGGTCCATTATATTTACAAATAAAAAATATTATTCGTGATCGAATATTGCATGGTGTATATGCAATTCATACAAATATTCCTTCCGAACCGCAGTTAGAAGAAGAGTTCAAAGTGAGTAAAATTACAGTACGAAATGCGATTAAAGAACTCGTTCAAGAAGGGTATTTAGAAAAGAAAAGCGGTAAAGGAACGAAAGTCATCCGTAATACTTCTGCGACAAAATTATCAAAGGGTAAGAAATTTACAGAAGTGTTAGTGGAAGAAGGATATAAAGTACAGAAGAAATTGTTAAAAGCAGAAGTCGTTCATAATGAAGAAGGAACAGTGCCATTTCGATTATTCGGTAAGGAGAGTTTTCGTATTGAGCGTCTATACGCTTTAAATGATGCACCGTACATTCATTATACGCACTATTTCTCAGCACGCATGGCAAGTACAGATTTATCGGACTTTGACTTGCAATCGCTTTACGATTTAGTGGAAGACCGAGGCATACATTTAGAAAATTTCAGAGATGAATTCGCAGTCGGAGCCGCTCCTAGTTTTGTTGCAGAAGCGTTAGGTGAAAAAGAGGGGACACCGCTATTAAAACGTATGCGCTATTCTTACGATGAAGTTGGCGAAGTAATTGAATATAGCGAAGGCTACTACAATACAGAAATGCAGCATTATGTAGTGAATTATGACGTATAAAAAAGAGGGTATTTGCCCTCTTTTTTTATAAAGTGAACTTTAATTTCATCCCACACCAATCGGATGTTTACTGTCCATAAATACGAGGGAAAAGTAAGGGGAATGAGAGATGGATATATACTTATTAATCGTCACGTTACTTGCAATCGCGATTGTTATTTTAGGGGTATCATGGTGGAAATGGCATGCATTTATTAGTTTAACAGTTGCTAGTTTATTTTTAGCTATTATGTCTGGACTGAATTTAACGAAAATAGTGACTGCCTATGAAACTGGTGTTGGTAGTGTACTAGGGCATTTAGTCGGTATTTTAGCTCTCGGAACAATTTTAGGAAAAATGATGTCCGATTCAGGGGCTGGCATGCAAGTGGCAGATTTCTTTATTCGATTTTTCGGTGTGAAGAAGCTACCGTGGGCTATGTTATTTGCAGGTTTTGTTATAGGGATTCCAGTATTTTTTGAAGTGGGGATCGTCATTTTATTACCACTTGTTATTTCAATTCGGAAAACGACGAAGCAAAATATATTATTAATTGCGTTACCTGTTATTGCTGGATTATCTATTGTTCACGGGCTCGTGCCACCACATCCAGGGGCGATGACAGCAATCGGTATTTATAACGCGAACTTAGGAAAGGTACTTTTATATTCGTTAATTATCGCGTTACCAGCAGCCATTATCGCAGGACCGATATTTGCAAAGTGGGTACATAAGAGAGTTATACCTGAAAATGAACCAGAGCTTGTTCGAGTTACGACTGTATCAACTGATTTACCGAGTCGTAAAGTTTCATTTTTTATTATTTTATTACCAGTTGTATTAATGATTTTATCAGTAGTTGCACCATATATTTCATTACCGAAAAAAGATGACTGAATTTTTTGTATTTATAGGAAGTCCAGTAATTGCTTTACTTATTTCATGTTTCGCAGCGTTTTATTTACTTGGAATAAGACAAGGAATTAATAAAAAGGTCATTAAAAAATTAACGGACGAAAGTTTATTACCGGTCGGTTCCATTATTTTAATTATTGGTGCAGGCGGTGGATTTAAACAAATATTAATTGAGAGCGGCGTTGGAACGGCGATTGCACAAATGGCAGAACATATATCGTTATCACCAATTGTATTAGCTTTCATGGTAGCTGGATTAATTCGAATTGCAACAGGTTCAGCGACAGTCGCATTAACGACAGCAGCAGGTATTGTTTCACCTGTTATTCAGCACATGTCTGGTGTAAATTTGGAGTTGCTTGTTATTGCAACGGGTGCAGGATCATTAATGTTTTCTCACGTAAATGATGCAGGGTTCTGGCTTGTAAAAGAGTATTTAGGATTAACGGTGAAGGAAACGTTTAAAACGTGGACGGTACTCGAGACATTGTTATCATTTATTGCATTTGGTTTTGTGCTTTTATTGAATATGTTTATTTAAAAGATACCTTAATTGGTATCTTTTTTTGATGAAGCCCATTTCTAAAAACAAGCCCGTTTTTACGTAAGCCAAGCTTCCTATTCGCCCTGAAAACATACTATAAATGGAATCCCCTCATTTAGAGCAAGGTGAACTTGTTATGAATGATACTAAAGGAGGAATAGAGTAATGGGCGAAAATTATGAACACAGACATGATGATTGTAACCGTAGAAAAGGATGCGGTGGCGGTTTTGCGCTTCTAATCGTATTGTTTATTTTATTAATCATCATCGGTGCTAGCTGCTTCGGCGGTGGCGGTTCTTGTGGTTATGGTGGTTACGGCGGTTATGCTGGCGGCTATGGTGGATATTGCTGCTAATTATTTAAAAACTATTGAAAATAGCCTTGTGCATATTGCACAAGGCTATTTTATTCATATTTTAATGTGCTGTGATAACTTATTGATGTAAAGAGAGCGGATTAAGAAGAAGAAAATAATCTCGATAATCCCGAATAAAGTGAGTACGATACATGTTTCTTTAAGTAACGAGAAAGAAAACATGCCTTGTAAAAACTTAACTGCAAATAACGTGTGAACACCAGCAACGATGTAAGGAACGAAAAATAAAATTCCTAATTGAATCGTTGCAGAGCGAAACATTTCTGATTCAGTTAAGCCAAGCTTTGTAATCGTAATATACTTTTGTCTTTCAGTTGTTAAGTCATTATACATACGGAAGTATAAAACACTAGCAGCACCGATAAAGAAAATAAAGCCAAGAAATGCCCAAATAAAGAATTGAGCAACTGCATTTTCTTTACTGTGAATGAGTTCATCGGTAGCCGTATATATGCTGAAAGGGACGGGAGAAGCATGTTTATCGTCTTTATGTGCTTCGTAAATTTTTTCGGTGTCATTACTAATATTTTTTAATATATTTTTCGTTGGAACAATTGCGTTTTCCCAGTTTTCAACGAAGTAGTTATAAACTGTGGTTGTTTCAATGTGAGGAATCATATTATCAATCACAGAATCCTGTATAACAATTATATAGGGAAATGCAAATGATGGTTCTATCCCTTTATTAATAAATCCTTTAATATGAAATTCCTTTTTATTAGATCCGATTGTCAGTTTATTTTGTTTTGCAAATGGATTTGAGACAAGATTTAAGAGCTCTGGCGAGTGACGGGAAATAATATAAACTTGTGTAGAATCTAGCGTTATTTCTGGTCTCTGCAATTGTTTAGCAATTGCGTTATAATTACTCATTTTCATAAGCATAATGTCTTCTTTTGCAGCTGTATCTTTTAATACTGTAAATTTATATTTTTTGTAATCGAAATTGCTATTTGTAAGCTCGGTTTCAATGGTAGTAATGTGCTTTTGCTCAAGTGAATTATTGCCTTCTGATGTATATGTGAAGGGAGTAGGATATCGTTCTAATATCGATGCTTTCGTATTATTATTCGCAGCAAATAATCCAATAATAATCGTAAATGCAAGTGCAGATAGCATAGAAACGATAAAGAGTACATTAATATTACTGCGAGTACGAGCAACTAAATCTGAAATCCATAACATATTTATTTGTTTCAAATAAAATTTTCTACGCTTCTTTAAAATATAGATAAAAAGAAGAAATGTTTGTGAAAAGAATAAATATGTCCCAACTACTACGAGCGGCAAAATAGATAACATAATAAAGAAGACAGATCCATTTTTTACATTTTCTTCTGTTATGTAGCCTCGCGGGTAACCGGCAATATAATAGCATAGGCCCAAACAAATTAAAGCGAATAAAGAGATGAGTATAGATGGTCTTTTTTCAGCTGTTATTTTCTTATTACCTTTAATAAGATGGACTGTTTTACGAGTACGAATGAACATCGGTGTAAACGTAGAAACGATGAAAAATAAAATGATAAACGTTACGGTTGTAACGATGATTGCTTTTGTTATAACGATGATTGCTTCTGTTGGCCAATATAAATAGAGACCTTTCGCACCTGTTAATTTCGAAGTAACTAATAAGAAAAAGTTAGAGAATACAAGGCCACCTTGTATTCCGATAAAGATAGATAATATCCCAATAATCATGTTTTCGGTAAATAACAGTCTTTTTAATTGTCTCTGTGAGATCCCAAGAATAGTGAGTATCCCAAATTGTTGCTTCCGTACATTTAAAAATGTTCCAATCGAATATAAGAGAAAGAAGAACGAGAACATAACGATTACAAGCTGTGCCGTACTAGCTAAGTTCATTAGAGGATCACGTTCTTGAAAGCTTTGTACACTTTGTAGGCGCGGATGATACGCATATACAGTAAATGAAAAGAAAACCATGATAGAAAATGCGCTACTTAAAAAATAAGCGAAATATGCTTTAGAATTACGAGAGACATTTTTAAATGCAAATTGCCAAAATGTCATCCACGTCTTCCTCCTAATAATGCTAAAACATCTAATATTTCTTGATAAAACTTCTCGCGATATAATCCGCGGTGAAGTTCGTTGTAAAGCTCGCCGTCTTTAATGAAAATGACGCGGTTACAATAACTTGCTGCAAATGGATCGTGCGTAACCATTAAAATCGTTGCATCTTCTTCTTTATTTAATTTCGTAAATAACTCCATTACATCAATTGCCGCTTTTGAATCTAAGTTTCCTGTTGGTTCATCGGCAAGTAGAAGTGACGGGTGATGAATAACAGCACGTGCTACTGCGGTACGCTGTGCTTGTCCTCCAGAAACTTCAAAAATACGTTTGTCTAAAATATGATCAATGCCAAGTTTTTTTGAAATGTTATCAAGTTTTTCGTCCATTTCTTTTAATGGAACATTATCTAATGTTAAAGGTAGTACGATATTTTCACCGATTGTCAGTGTGTCTAGTAGGTTAAAGTTTTGGAAAACAAATCCTAACTCTTGGCGACGGAAAATAGCTAACTTCTCTCTACGAAATGTGTGTGGTTTTTTTCCGTTAATAACGACATCACCAGAAGTAGGGGAATCAATTGTAGAGATAACGTTTAAAAACGTAGATTTACCGCTCCCTGATGGTCCCATGATAGCGACAAATTCCCCTTTATCTACATGTAAATTTATATTTTTTAAAGCAGTATGAGGGACTTTTCCCTCATACACTTTTGAGACGTTTTTTATGTGTAAAACTTCTTCCATAGTAATCACCTTTCTATCTTAAAACTTAATGTGTTGTGATAATTTTTGCATATAGAAGGAACGAATTAAAAGGAAAAATAAAATTTCAACTGTTCCAAAAATCATGAGTACGACTGTAATCTCAGCGAAGAACGAGAGATGTAATATTTCTTGCAACATTTTTGTCGCAAACATCGTATGGATTGATGCCATAATGTATGGAACAAAGAAAAGAATCGCAAGTTGAATGGTAGCAGATCGTTTCATTTCGGCTTCTGTTAAACCGATTTTTGTAATCGTTACATACTTTTCTTGCTCATTTGTTAAATCTGTATACATCCTGAAGTAAAGAACACTGCCAGCGCCGATAAAGAAAATAACACCTAAGAAAGTACCAATTAAGAAGAATGAAGCGACATTTAGTTTTGTTGTGTATAGAGAATCGCTCGCTTCACTTGCATGGAATGGTGGGTGCTCAGCCTTAATTGCTTCATTATCATTATCAATTTTTGTAATAAATGCCGAACCAATGTTATGTGCTTTTTCCCAATCGTTAACTGTAAAGCTATACACACTCATCTGTTTTGAAACGGTTGATAATGCTTCTACATTCTTATCAGATAGTATGAGTAATTGTGGTATTAAGCTATTTGAGAAAGGGCTATAATTTTTATATTCTTTTACTTGTAGCTGTAGGCTGTTTTGAGTAAGTGTAAGAATATCTTTCCTTTCCGTATCATAAATTGTGCCAATGAATTGATCATTTATGTCTTTCATAAGGATATAAGATTCATTATTTTTTACGTTGAGATGTTCCCAGTTTAACGCCTTAGCAAGTATATTGTAATCACTTTGTTTAATTGCATAATAGGGCTTTTGGTTCTCTTCTGCCGAAGATACTTCATATATATCCGTTTTAATTTTTTTATAAGTAAAGTGCTCTTCATTAAATTTTTGTTCTAACCAATTTAAATGTTCATCCGCTAACGTATTTTCAGTATGTGATAAATACGTAAAAGGGAAAGGGTTTTGTCTTATTGCATCAAATTTCGTAAATTTCCCAAAACCGTATAAGAATGTAATCATTGTAAAAGCGAGCGTCGATAACATCGCTACAATAAAGAGCATATTAATATTTGTCCGAATGCGCGCTGCTAAATCAGAAATCCAAAGCATATTCGTACGCTTCATATAAAATGTTCTTCGCGTTTTTAATATACGAATGAGTAAAAAACTAATTTGTGAAAAGAAAAAATATGTTCCAGCTGCAACAAGTGAAGGAATGACAAATATGCTAGAGACGGCATATAGGATTCCAATCATATCACCTAGGGACATAAAATATAACGGATTTGCCGCTAATGCATATCCAGTTATTAAACATGTCGCACCGAATAGAGAGATGAGTACGGATGCTTTTCTTTCTTTTTGTTGTGTTCCTTCTTTTAAAAGACGTACAGCCTTTCTCGTCCGAATGAGCATCGGCGTAAAAGATGAGACGAGAATGAAGAGTCCTAGAAAGACGATCATAGTTAAAATAATGGCACTTGTAGGCCAATATAAATATAAACCAGGCACATGTGTAATTTTTGCGGTAACTAATAAAAAGAACTGTGAGAAGACAAGTCCAAGTTGAATACCGAAAAATATGGAAAGAACACCAATTAGCATGTTTTCTAGAAATACGAGTCTCTTTAATTGCTTTTGAGATATGCCAAGTACTGTTAAAATCCCGAATTGCTTTTTTCGTACTTTTAAGAAAGTACCGATTGAATATAGTAAAAAGAAAAACGAAAAGAATACAATGACAACTTCTGAAAGTGTCATTAATATGTTCAGAGCAACATTCACGTCTGTCATATGCAATTTAGGATGAAATAAATAAACTGCAAATGAGAAAAAAATTGCGATGGAAAACGCACTGCTTACAAAATAGGCGAAATAAGCTCTGGCGTTCCGGGTCACGTTTTTAAATGCAAACTGCCAAAATGTCATTCACCTAAACCTCCTAATAGAGTTAATGTGAAAGGAGTATGAGGAGAGTTTTCCTCATACTCTTTTTATTTTTTAAAACTTAATATGTTGCGTTAATTTTTGCATATAAAGTGAACGAATTAATAGAAAGAAGATAATTTCAACCGTTCCAAAAATGACAAGTACAACTGTAATTTCAGCGAATAGTGATAAATTGATAACATCTTGTAGCATCTTCGTTGCAAACATTGTATGAATAGAAGCCATAATGTATGGAACGAAAAATAAGATTCCAAGTTGAATGGTCGCAGAACGTTTCATTTCTGATTCTGTTAAACCAATCTTCGTAATCGTTACATACTTTTCTTGCTCATTCGTTAAATCTGTATACATCCGGAAGTACAGTACGCTACCAGCACCAATAAAGAAAATAATTCCGAGGAACGTTCCAATTAGGAAGTAGGAAGCACTGCCAGATTTGATCCGGTATAGGGAGTTGCTCGATTCGAAAACGCGGAAGATAGGTCCTTCATGCTTCATACTCGCACGGTCTTTATCTGTCCGTTTTACAAACTCATCCGCAATAGCATATGTATGCCCCCAGTTTTCTACGTTGTAATTATAGGCTGTTACATGTTGTGTATTACTTGGCAAATTGTTAACGACAGAATCAGGTACTACTAACGTTTCATAAGTAAAAGTAGATGGGAGCGCATTATCTACTATGGTCCCTTTTATTTGTAGCTTATCATTCGTATTAGCGAGTGTAATATGTGTTCTATTGTAATTTGGATCGAATGCACTAAACAATGGGACATATGACGCTCCAAATAATACATATGTTTCATTGTCATTCATAAATAGTTTTTGTAATTGTAATGACGTAGCGAGCTTATTATAGTCACTTTGTTTGATGGCATATGTGCCACCATAAGTTTCTGTGCTGTTTTCTGATTTTATAGGTGTATCATATAGAGCTACTTTAATTTTATCGTAAGAAAATTTCTCATTTTGTAAATGCTTTTCGAGCCAATTTAAGTGCTGAGAAGTAAATGGATTTTCATCATATGAGAAATAAGAAAATGCGAATGGTGAATTTCGTTCAACATCAAGTTTCATAAATTTCCCGAATCCATATAAAAATGTGATCATCGTAAAAGCAATTGTAGATAGCATTGCTACAACAAAAAGCATATTAATATTGGATCGAATGCGACTAGCTAAATCAGAAATCCAGAGCATATTAATCCGTTTCATATAAAATTTTCTTCTCTTTTTTAAAATATGAATGAGCAAGAAGCTAATTTGTGAAAAGAAGAAATACGTTCCAATTGAAACGAGTGCCGGAATAACAAAAATACTAGAGAACATGTAGACCATCCCTATTTGTGGGCTTATTGATACGAAGTATGTTGGTTTACTAGCTAAAGCGTAGCCACCTAATAAACATGTAGCACCAAATAAAGAAATGAGTATGGACGGCTTTCGTTCTTTTTGCTTCCCGCCATTTGCTTTTAAAAGATGCACTGTTTTTTTCGTTCGAATGAGCATTGGTGTAAATGTAGATACAACGATAAAAAGGCTAAGAAAAACAATTGTTGTTAAAATGAAAGCATTTGTAGGCAAGTATAAATATATGCCTGGCACGTGCGTGATTTTTGCTGTCACTAATAAGAAAAATTGCGAAAAGACAAGCCCAAACTGCATGCCGAAAAAGATAGATAAAATACCGATTAACATATTTTCCATGAAGACGAGACGGTGTAATTGTTTTTTAGATATTCCTAAAACAGTTAATACGCCAAATTGCTTTTTCCGGACTTTTAAGAAAGTACCGATGGAATATAGTAAAAAGAAGAAAGAGAAGAATACAATTACTACTTCTGAAAATATCATTAATCCTGAAACTTCATTTATCATAGTGAAATTTTGTAATTTCGGATGGAATAAATAAACGGCAAATGAAAAGAAAACGGCAATGGAAAAGGCACTACTTACAAAGTAGGCAAAATAAGCTCTTGAGTTGCGCGTTACATTTTTAAATGCAAATTGCCAAAATGTCATAATAGGAACCTCCCGCTAGAAGGCGAATATGTAGTTTTATTGCAAAAAATGTATGAGAGTGAGTTCTCATACATTTTGCTAGCATATGTTACGATCATGCTTCGGTCACCTTCTCCGTAGTTTCTGCTTGATTATTTGCAGCGTTGTGGAAGATGATTTTAATCGTCGTTCCTTTACCAACTTCAGAGTCTAGTTTCACAGAGTGACCTAAATAATCACAAATTTTACTTACAATATAAAGTCCCATACCAGTAGATTCTCCGAATGCGCGACCGTTTTTCCCAGTGTAAAATGGTTCGAATACTCTTCGAATATCTTCTTGCGGAATACCAACGCCTTCATCGCGAACTTCTAAAATAATATCTTTTCCGTTTCGGTAAGCAGATAAGAAAACTTTCTTTCCGCGCTCACCAGAGTAACGAACTGCATTTGTCATTAACTGATAAATGATGAATTTTAGCCATTTCGCATCAGAAGCAACCTTTAAATCGGAATGAACTTCTAAAACAGGGAAGACGCCGTTTCGAATGAATAGTTCTTTTAATCCATTAATATTTTTTGTTACTGCATCTTTTAATGAAATCGTCTCAACGTGGAAATCTTCATGGAAGTTGTTTAACCTTGCCATATATAAAGCCATATCGAGTCCTTGATTTAATCGTTCTAATTCTTTTTTGAATTTCGGAATCAAATGTTCATCTTCCATTTCGAGCACCATAAGTTGCATAACAGAAACAGGTGTCTTCATTTGATGCACCCAGTGGTTAATGAATAATTGATGTTCTTGTTGTTTTACTTCATACGATTGTAGCTCTTTTTGGAATAGACGATATTGCGTACGCACGAGTTCATTTACACCGTGAGGCATCGGAGCAGTTGCTCTCTCAATAAAAGCATCTTCCATTTTCTCTGGTTGCTCACTTAATCTATGGTACATTCTACGGTTACGAACGTAACGGTAAGCAAGGAAACAGATGAATAAGTATAAGCTTAAAACGATGAAGTAAAACTTATTATTTTGGAATCCATCTACTGCATCATAAAGAACGAAAATGATACCGAAGTTTAATATGTACAGTAGGAAAAATGCAAAATGATCACGTAAAAATAGCTTCATGCTTATTCACTCCAAGTTGCGTTAAAACGATACCCAAGTCCACGTACTGTTTCAATAGCATTTTCAATGCCAAGCTCATTGAACTTTTTACGAAGACGCGTAATGTTTACGTTTAATGTATTTTCCTCAACGAAACTTTCGTCATCCCAAAGAGCGGCTAATAAATCTTCACGGCTCGCTGTACGAGGGAATTTAGATAATAACATTTCTGCTAAAATTGCTTCTTTCTTCGTTAAAAGAACTTGCTCCGCGCCGAAATGAATTTCTGGACGTTCTGGGAATAGTTTTAAACCTTCTACTTCAACGATACGTTCAGAAATATTTGGTGCATAATCACCGTAAATACGACGTAATTGCCCTTTAATTTTTGCCATTACAACGTCGTAGTGGAACGGTTTTGTAATATAATCATCCGCACCGCTTTCAATTGCCATAATTTGTTCCATCTCACCAGCACGTGCTGAAATGAAAATAATAGGACAAGTAGATTCATGACGAATTTGACGGCACCAGTAGAAACCATCGAATTTCGGTAAGTTTACATCAAGTAAAACAAGGTGTGGTTTCACTGCATTAAACGATTCCATAATATCATCGAAGTTCTCGGCAACAACAGCTTCATAGCCATATTTTTGAATGTGAGATTGTAGTAATGATGAAATATTTGGATCGTCTTCAACGATTAAAATTTTATACATATGTATATTCCTCCTAAAAAAACAATTGTAGCTATAGTGTATCATGTGTTTCAAGTCTTTTCATTATGTTGAAAGATAAGCTAGTAAACAGTATAGGTCAAAAGTGAGGAAAGTAAAAAGGGCGCATATATTAATTGACAGTTATCGATGCAGTAGGGCTAACGATGGTATATTCCTATGTCGCTTATAAAAAAGAACTAAAAATGTAAATAAAGCTGCTTTTCCTTTTAGGAAAGAGCAACTTTATTTGTTAGGGTGTTCGGATTGCTGCTTTTAATAAGTAATATTTAAATTTTTAATTAACCAAGGCTTTATCAATGACAGAACTGTTATAGGCTGCATAGCTTTAGTATGATCCATATCGTTTCCTTTTAAGATTTCTATATCCCATCCAAGATGTTCTAAATTTTGCTTGTTTTCTTGAAGTATACCGATAATATCGACTACTACACTGCCAAAGTTTTCTCCATAAACAATAGTGTCTTTTTCCCCAGCAAACGCCAATCTCGGAATAACTAATTTATGTTGAATGTCTTGATCATCAAACTCGATCAAATTTTCGTACATTGTAACAAACTGTTTAGTTTGCTTCGTGTCGATCTTTATCTGTATATTATCCCAATCAATTTTTTCGGGACTAATATGTTCTTGAGGAATAACAGGAGAATGTTGATTATGCACAGCTTGTGCGTATGTTTTATTTGTCACCACCATCATTTCTTTATATGGACCATCTACTGGTGGAAAACCACCCATGATTAAGCTTTCTAATCTGTCTGTTCGAATGGCTAATTGTAATCCAACTAAAGCTAACCAAGAGTAACCATAATAGCTAAACTTATTAACGTTCATTTCCTCAGCAATTGTTAATAGGTCTTTTACTATATTTTCAGGTGTGAGATTCTCTGGGTTTGGATGTTGCAAACGATGGCCTTCGTAGTCAAAATATAAAATCTGAAACTTATCCATGAGTCCATCAATAAAATGTTTTCCAAATTCAGGATCTAATCCCCACATCTTTAAGGTTTCAGCATCTTGTCCATATACAGATTCTTTAGCAACTGGGAGCATGATTGTTCTAAATTTTGGATTTCCAACCAAACCAACCTTTAATTTTGATTCATCCGTAAGTTTTATGATTTTCTCCATTTCTATCACTCCTAAATTGTTTATACTAAAATCATATAACATTCATGCAATCTTCCAGATTTATGTTTTTCTATCCTGTATATATCCGGATTTTATTTGAAATATGTTACTGTAGCACTTGAAGGTTTTACTTTAAAAAGGAGTTAATAAATGGAGATATATAGGCCTAAACAAATTGCAAATGTCTTAAATGTTAGCACAACAACTTTGAGAAGATATGAAGAACAAAATCTCATTCCTGTTGTACCAAGAACGGAAAGTAATCACCGTTTCTATACATTGATACACTTCCAAGCATTTATTACCATTAGAGCATTGTTAAAAGGATATGACATACCTATTGTTTACAAAGTCATGAGAATGATTAAAAACGCAAAATTTGAAGAAGCACTTTGGTTAGTTAATGAACAGCAATTCAATATTCAAGTGGAGAAAAAACGAGTAGAAGAAATACTAAACATGATTCGAAATACTGATTTTACTAAATATAAAAATGTAGAGTTAAATGAACGTATGAGTATTGGAGAAGCGGCAGAAATAGCAGGAGTAAATACTTCGGCTATCCGTCATTGGGAACATGAAGGATTAGTTCACTCAGAAAGAAATAAAGAAAACGGTTATAGAATGTTTTCAATATCTGAATTGCGTAAAATACTAGTCATAAGTAGTTTGAGAAAAACCGTGTACTATATAGAAAATATGAAAAGATTGCTAGAGGATTTAGACACAGCACACTATGGAGAAGTCGAGTGTTCCTTTCAGTTGGCTTTAGAAAACTTGAACAATCAACTATTATTTCAATTAAAAGGAATCGAAGAACTGATGAAATATATACACTTTTACGAGTAAGTAAATATGTAAAAAGAGCTAAGCGCAATGCTTAGCTCTTTTTCTTTTGTTATCACTTCTTCAAAACCGGTATCCAAATTTCACTTTTAAAGTTTGGAGAGGATACATCTTTCTGTTCATTCCACAATATTTCCGGTCCTTCCGCTAGTTCATAGTTTGAGGAAGGAAACCATTCGGAATAAATGCGTCCCCATACATTTTGTAATGTTTCAGGGAATGGACCGACAGCTTCAAATATGGCCCACGTTGAGGCTGCGACTTCAAGTTGCGCGAATTGCTCTGGACAATCTTTCGTTGTGGCTACTCCAATGTAGTGATCGAGTTCTCCCTTTTCCTCCATTCTTCCTTCAGAAAAGTTAGTAGAAGCACTAATGACTCCATTCGGTTCCACATTTGAAAGCATTTTTAATGTTTGAATGGACTCTAGGTTTAAACTTTTCCACATAGAAGCAATTTCTTCGTTTACACCGTTAAATACAATCGGTACGCGTTTTGTAATACCAATAATTCGAAATGGCTCTTTTTCTTCAATTCGATAGTTCATTTCATTTCCTCCTTGAATAGATAATTGGAAGGTCATTGGTGAATAAGCCTTCAAAGAATGGCTACTATTTCGGGCCTCTGAAGGTGTTATACCGTGCAAGTTTTGAAATGCACGAGCGAATGAATCTGGTGAGTTGTAGCCATATTTTATAGCGATATCAATGACTTTTACATTGTTGTTTTTTAGTTCAAAGGCAGCGAGAGTAAGACGTCTACAGCGAATATATTCTGATAGTGATATGCCAGCTAAAAAAGAAAACATTCTCTTGAAATGATATTCGGAGCAGTAAGCTATTTTTGCGACTTCCTTAAAATCAATTTCATGTGTAAGGTTGTCTTCGATATACTGCATTGCAGCATTCATATTTTTAAGTGAATCCATATTATGACCTCCTCTGTACATAGAATAGCAGGAATGAAATAGCTCCATCCGACATTTCGTGCACAACTTTGTAGGGTACATTTTTCACCTTACAAAATT
Source organism: Bacillus sp. CH140a_4T (assembly GCF_008923725.1). Taxonomy (GTDB): domain Bacteria; phylum Bacillota; class Bacilli; order Bacillales; family Bacillaceae_G; genus Bacillus_A. The sequence goes on along the minus strand of NZ_WBPF01000013.1, from coordinate 1,088,630 downwards.
GTAATGTTCCTGTAAGGAGAATGAATGGATGGTATGATATCCCAATGTTATAGTAACAAAGTACTTTAATTCATTATGTTAACTTTTTGATTTCTTTACTTATGTGCCTTACATAACTGTCATGTTTGTGTAAGAAACATCGATAGTGGCAAGAGTAGAGAGTGTATATAGTTGAAAATAGAGAATAGAAGAAATGAGGGATGTCGAGATGAAAACAGTGTTAGAAGCAAAAAATATTGAAAAAGTATATGACACGGGTGGTAACAAATTTGCAGCGTTAAAAGGTATTAACTTACAAGTAAAAGAAGGTGAGTTCGTTGGAATTATGGGACCTTCTGGTTCTGGTAAGACGACTTTACTAAATGTTCTTTCTACAATTGATAATGCGACGAACGGTGAAATTTTAATTGATGGCAAAGATATCGTGAAAATGAATGACGATAAGTTAGCGTTATTCCGCCGCGATCATTTAGGTTTCATTTTCCAAGATTATAACTTATTAGATACGTTAACAGTGAAAGAGAATATCGCTTTACCACTTGCGTTATCAAAGGTGAAAGCGAGTGAGATTGATCGCCGCGTTCTTGAAATCTCAAAGAAATTTGGTATTGATCATATTTTAAGTCAGTTCCCATATCAAGTGTCGGGCGGGCAGAAGCAGCGCTGCGCAGCATCGCGTGCAATCGTTACGAATCCTAGTATGATTTTCGGGGACGAGCCGACGGGAGCTCTTGATTCTAAATCAGCGACAGATTTATTAGAAAGCATGAAGTCGTTAAATGAATATGATAACTCTACCATTTTAATGGTAACGCACGATGCGTTTGCGGCGAGTTATTGTAAACGAGTTATTTTCATTAAAGATGGTGAGTTATATAAAGAATTGCACCGCGGTGAATCAACACGTAAACAGTTCTTCCAAAAAGTCGTGGACGTAATGTCTTCTATTTCTGGAGGTATGGCTGATGACCTTATCTAGCATTGCCCTCCGCAACATACAGCGGAATTTTAAAGACTACTTTGTATATTTTGCATCTATGATCTTTAGTATCGTCATTTATTTTACATTTAAGGCGTTACAGTATAATTCACAAATGGAAAAAGCTGCGGAAGCTTCTAAAAAAATTAGCGGAGCATTTCAAGTTTCAAGTGTCATGCTAATTATTTTCGTAGCGGTGTTCATTATATATTCAAACGGTTTCTTTACAAGGAAGCGTAAAAAAGAAGTCGGACTATATTCCTTATTAGGTATTCGAAAAAGACAGATTGGTAAAATGCTCTTTTATGAAAATATGTTAATGGGATTAATGTCTTTAATTATCGGCATTGCGATTGGTAGCGTCCTTTCGAAAGTATTCCTTGAACTGCTAGTAAGCATGATGGGATTAAACTTAAATGTACATTTTGAAGTACCGATGGCTGCAATTGTTGATACAGCACTTATTTTCTTTGTGATTATTTTGTATACATCACTTCAAGGATATCGTTTAATTTATCGATTTAAGCTAATTGAACTTTTCAGGGCGGAACGCGAAGGAGAAGCAATGCCAAAAGGATCAGTAGTGATGGCATTAATTTCAGTTTTCTTAATCGGTTCAGGTTATTTCTTAGCGTTAATGTACGTGAAGGCACTTAAGTATGCAGACTTTATGACAGTCGCACTTTACATTTTACTGGCAACAGTGTTAGGTACGTACTTACTATTTATGTTCTTTACAGTATTCGTATTAAAACGTGCAAGAAATAATAAATCATCGTTTTATAACGGTATGAATATGGTAACAACATCACAGTTACTATATCGTATTAAAGGAAATGCAAAGTCACTTGCGACAATTTCTATTTTAAGCGCGGTAACATTAACAGCAGTTGGTACGTCAGTTACGATGTATTACAACACATTTACGCAATCAAAAGCAGTAGCGCCCTACAGCTATTCTTATGAGAAAAAAGATGCAGAGCTTGATAAGAAAGTAAATGCGATTTTTGCAGAAGAGAAGCAGGATCACCCGATCAAAGACCAATTTGAAATTGAGACGGTTCCTGTAAAAGGGAAGTTTGAAGGAGATAAAGTTGATTTCCTTCTGAATATGAACTATACGATTTCAGGGAAGTATCAGTTTATGTCTCAGTCAGAATTTAATAAACTTGCTAAAAAAATTGATGTGGAAACAGTGAATGTAGCTGCTGGGGAAGCATTTATATATGATAGTTCTTATATTGAAGGGCATGAGTTTAGTCCAAAATATAAAGGAAACAAGGCAGTATTCCAAATTGGAAAGGAAACGAAGCAATTAAAAATCCAAGGTGCGAATGACGTTGCGCTTACAAATTTAGGTGAATTAGTTGTTGTCGTTTCAGATGAAATGTATGAGCAAGCGAAGCAAGCATTTGGAACACGCGTTGTAAAAAATATTGATGTAAAAGATGAACGAAACAGTAAAGTATTAACAGAAAAACTAGCAAAAGTGATGCCAGCTGGAGAATCAGAAATGGTAGCACCGTTTAGAGATTTCTATACTGGTTTCCATATGGGGCTTGAAGGAACAGGATTAATGATGTTTATTGGAATGTTCTTAGGTCTTGTATTCTTACTAGCAACAGGCTCTATCATTTACTTCAAGCAATTAACGGAAGCAAATGCTGACCGTGAGCGTTACGTTGTACTTCGTAAAGTTGGTGTAACGAAACAAGAGATGAAAAAAGCTATCGCAAAACAAGTAAGCTTTATCTTTGCGATTCCGTTAGTAATCGGAATTCTGCACAGCTTATTTGCACTAAAAGGTTTAGCGAACTTACTACCATTCGAAATTATGATTCCGCTCCTAATTAGTATCGGAGTATATGGTATCATTTATATCGGATATTACTTCATAACAGTTCGTTCTTATTATAAGATTGTGAGTGTGAAATAATTAGGGAGCAGCTATCGCTATAAGCGGTAGCTGTTTTTTTCATTCTTCATAAAATCTTAAGAAATCTCCTCAATTTTTGTTAAGAAACGATAGTTATACTTAGAAACAAGTTAAAAACTATTGAACGAATGAGGAGAGGTTTACATGCAACTCATAACATTCTTACATGAATTTATTAAGCATCCGAAACATACTGGTGCAATTGCGCCAAGTTCAAAAATATTAGCAAAGAAAATGGTAGATGTAATTGATTTTCATCGAGCGAAGTGCATCGTAGAGTTAGGGCCTGGTACAGGGGTTTTTACGAAAGAAATTATGAAGAGAAAGAAGAAGGAAACGATATTTCTTCTTATTGAAATTAATGAAGTATTTTGCAAAGAGTTGAAGAGAAAGTTTAAAAATGAGCAGAACGTCATTGTTGTACACGGTTCAGCTGAAAATATAAAGAAGTATATGGAAGAGTTCAATATAGAATGCGTTGATTACGTCTTATCGGGATTACCTTTTGCTTCTTTACCAGAAGAAGTTTCAAAGCGTATTTTAAACAATGTAATGGAAGCGATACATAAGAACGGTGAATTTATTACATTTCAATATTCACTTGTGAAAAAAGGATTTATACAGCATTTCTTTCCTGAAATTACGCTAGAGAAAGTGTGGCTCAATTTCCCACCAGCGTACGTCTTTAGTTGTAAAAAAGAGTTAAGGAGAGCGTATGCATAATGGAATTACATGAATTATTATCTTATATTGAACAATACGGTTATTGGGCATTATTTTTCTGTTTATGGTTAGGTATTATCGGTATGCCAATTCCAGACGAAATGATCGTAATGAGTGGTGGTTTTGTATCGTCACTAGGGATATTAAGTGTCATTCCAGCATTTTTATTAACATATTTAGGCGTTGTATCTGGACTATCATTAGGTTATATATTAGGGAAAATATTTGGTACGAAAGTACTTAATAAGCTAATGAAAAAGAAAAAAGCGAAATATCTTTTGAAATCTCAACAAATGGTAGAGCAGTATGGTCATTATGCGTTAGTCACAAGTTACTTCATACCAGTGGTAAGACATATTGTACCGTATTTAGTTGGAATGAATAACATGTCATTTAAGACATATGCTTTGTATTCCTATACGACAGGATTTGTTTGGACACTCGTTTACTTTGTGCTCGGCTCATTATTTGGACAACACATTAACAAGATTGTAGCGATTGCGATAGAATATGGCGTGTATTTTGGCGGGATTGTTTTTGTTGTTGCGATTGGTACTTATTTGTATAAGCAAAGAAGCAGTACAGTGATGAGTAAGTAAATAGAATGAATGTTTACATTTAGGGAGAGTTATTTTGTAAAATAACTCTCCCTTTTAATGTAATAGTTCCTCATTACTTATATTAGGTGTAGTCTGAAATACAGTTATATAAATTGTTAATATGGTTGTATTGATTAGATTAGCTAATACAGTCATAAAATCACTTGATGGAGTGATAAGAACGAAGATTGAAAGTATGGCAGAAGCAAGTGGAATAAACTTTTGTAGTGTAGTTAACTTTCCACTTTTATGAAGCTTCGAAGATTGGAAGAAGCAAAGTAAGAAAATAAAGGATGTAAATAATAATCCTAAATATCCCCATCCATCTTCAATATACCAAGGTAAAAAGCTCATTCTTGATGTGAAAATAAATAAATTTAATACTAACGTGCTAATGATTAACGTATTTAAAATAGTGATATGTATCTGTTTCTTCATCTGAATTATACTCCGGAATTTATTTTAGCCTTCTATTTGTGGGCAGTAAAATCCCCACTAATTAAAGTTGCAATTTATTGAGATGTTTTTGCCATTTCCATAAATCGCTTTTCAATTTCATTCAATTCGAATGAATGGCATATTCTGCGGTCTTCATTATCTAAAATTCGATAGTGTTGAGATAAAATATTTTGTTGTATTTGATAACCGTGTAATTCTTTTATTTGTCGCCACCACATTTTTCCTCCCAACGTTTTCGGGAAATTCGTATTGTAATGTGTAAAAGCAATTGTTTTTATAATTTCATTCACATCATCCCCAAATGTCATCTGGACTGTATCGCTCTGTTCGAAGAGTGTTACGACACAAACTGCACCTGACCATGTTAGCGTACGTCTGCCTTTTTCAATTTCTACTAATGTTTTCTTCGATAAACCGATAATTTCTGACATTTTATCTTGTGATAAATCATTTTCAACACGGATGAGTTTTAATTTGGAATTAACGAGTTCAATAAATTCTTGTTTATTCATCATACAGCTCCTTTTTTAATATAGTGTAAAATTACACTAAAGGTGTAATTTTGTCAATTGTGGTGTGGGGAATTCTTTTTTTATTTCTTGAGCTTACTAATTAATATTTCACTTCTAGTTTAAGAAAATATTAAGAAACCGTACGAGTTTTTATTAAGAAATACTCCCTATACTTAGAAACATCTTAAAGAAAACATAATCAAAGGCGGAATATATATGAAAAGATTTATTTTTGGATCATTACTTGTTATCGTCGCAGGAGCGGCATATTTATTAAATGGGAGTACTGGGATTGATAGAATGAATCCATTTCTTGATATAGAGCACCATTATGCAATAATTGATAACGATGGTAAAGAAGTAGATGGAAATAAAGGTCGTGAATATAAAGTGAAAGCTTATGATGAAAATGGTAAGGAAAAAGAAGTTACAATTGACGGAGCAGATGAATTACCAAAAGGTTTATACTGGCATGTGCTTACGAGAGGTAAGTTCTTATATGATAAAGTGCAAGTAACGATAGATAAAATTCCTAATGGAGCGAAGGTGAAGTTAGGATTATAGATATAAAACCGATTCTCAATGTGGGAATCGGTTTTGTTATTTTATGGTAAAATTTGGTGAGGGGAGGAGAGAGTGATGCTACTCATCATTAGCCTTATATTAATTGGGATTATGTGTAGTATGAGAATTGTATCTTTACATATGATAGAGCGAGAAAAGATAGAAGAGCGATATGTATATTGCCCAAAATGTGATGCGAAAATTAGGAGAGGCAATTCCGCTCCTTTTTGTTCGAAATGTAATTTAATATTTTAACGAAAATTTATATTAAAAATTAAAGAGTAAATCAAAATGAATTGCTAATAAAAAAGACGAGCCAAAGCGTTGAAACTTTAGCTCGTCTTTTTGTATTACACAACCGCAGGATTATAAATCATCGTAAAGTGTCCTTGTAATAGTTCAATTTGACAAGGTGTATGAAGCGAGCTTTCTCCATCTGTATCTACTTCTTTTTCTTCTTCTGTTTCAATATGAATGGATTTCGCTTTTACGTGGAAGATGTCGTTTTCATTTGAGTCTTCAAATAGTTTCTTTCCGATATAATCTTTAAACGCTTGAATGCCTGTTGATTTTACGACGAAAATATCAAGTGTGCCGTCATCGCACTTTACGTTCGGAATAAAGGACGGGATCCCGCCAAGATATTCCCCGTTTCCAACCATAACAAGGACAGCTTCGTCTTCATATACTTGTCCGTCGTACGTAATTTTTACTGGGAATGTTTCAGCATTTTTGACAGTTCGAATAGTGCTTAAGTAGTAACCAATTTTACCAAGCTTTGCTTTCTCTTCTGCATCAATATTGTTTGATACTTCAGAGACAAGTCCAATGCCCCAGAAGTTTAAGAAGTGTTGTCCGTTTGCATTTGCGACGTCAACTGGTTTTACATGTCCTTTTGTAATAAGTTTTGCTGCTTCTGCAATGTTTTGCGGAACACCGAGTGTGCGAGAGAAGTCATTGCAAGTTCCGCCTGGAATGATTGCAAGTGTAGGTCTAGTTTCAAGAGGTGCTAAGCCATTTGTGCATTCAAATACAGTGCCGTCACCACCAAAGACGATAATTAAATCTACTTTACTAGCAAACTCTTGGCAATATTTTGTTGCATCACCTTGTTTTTTTGTATGAAGGATATGTAAGTCAGGAAAAGCTGCTGCAAGAGGTGGTACGATTTTCGTTAAGTTCGTATGTAAATCGCCTTGTCCTGCTTTTGGATTTACGATGAGGAGTACTTTTTCAAATTTTGTTTTTGTCATTTTTTTCTCTCCCTTTGTCTTTTACGAATCGTGATAGAAAATAAACTTCCATCAATAACTGATGGAAGTTTATTATATTATATTATATTACTTCGTTACAACTGAAGCGATAAATGGTAAGTTACGATATTTTTCAGCGCAGTCGATACCATAGCCAACGATAAATTCGTCTGGAATTTGGAAGCCAACATATTCAGCTTTTAAGTCCACTTTACGACGCTCAGGTTTATCAAGTAACGTACAGAATTTCAATGCTTTCGGTTTATGCATAAAGAAGTGATCTTTTAAGAAGTGAAGTGTTAAACCAGAATCGATAATGTCTTCTACGACAATTACGTTTTTTCCAGTAATGTTTACATCGATATCTTTTAATAGTTTTACTTTTCCAGTTGTTTCTGTTTGATTTCCGTAGCTAGATGCAGAAATAAAGTCAATTGTTACATCGTTTTTAATGTGACGAATTAAATCAGCAGCGAATACGAAAGATCCTTTTAATACAGCGATTACTACGATTTCTTCTCCTTCAAAGTCACGTTCGATTTGAAGTGCTAGTTCTTTTACTTTTTCTTGTAATTGTTGTTCAGAAATTAAAGTGTCTTTTATTTCAATATTCATTGGAGTCCTCCTACAGTGTAAAACTTGCGAACATTTCGACTGTAAAGGATAGAAAGGAAAAAGTCAAAGAAGATATAAGTTTTTTACAAAAATCCCCACAAAATAGTCAGATGATATGATATACTGATTTTATTAAGAAAACGCTTCCAAAAAGGGTGATTATGATGAAAAAGAAAGAGTATACAAGTGCAACATTTATAAAAGCATTGCTTTTAACAATTGTTCTTGGTAGTTTGGCTTACATAATTGATGTACCAGCGATTCGGATTTCACTAATTGGAATGACTTTAGTATTAGGCGCAATTTCCCACGGTATGATGTCACAGTTGCAAGAAGCTGGAGTCGATCATATGAAAGATCATATAGATGAGAAATGAGAAACCTTCACGTATAGAGAGTGAAGGTTTTTTGTTTCTTACAAAAATGTAAGGTAGTTGTAAGGCAAATCGATAGTTGCCTAGTAGTGTTTTGGATAAACTATAGGTGTAAGGTAAAAGGCAAGCATATTTTAGGTAAATTAAGTTTTAGGCACTCTATATGTGAAAAAGGAGTAGGAGGGCATGGAGAAACGTTGGACGACCTTTTCTTTTTTAGCAACTAGCAACACCGTAATGCTAGCTGGCGAAATGGATTTTTTGCACTTGTTTGATCGAGAAAACGATCATTCTTCTTCTAAATTTACAATGAAATGGAATAAATGGAGCGAAAGTTGTAGGTTTGAAGAAGAGACCCCTAACGAAGAGCAAAAGATTATTTTGACTAACCCTATTAAAGCCTGGGTTGTTCAACGTCGTAAGTGTAACGTCAAAAATCACTTAAAGAAAACTGAGCCGAGACAATTAGTTATCGCTCCGGCCCATTCTACTTCTACATCACGCGAAAGTAACATGTAAATATTGAGACACACACCCGAAAAAACATCGTTATATATTGCGATGTTTTTTTATTTTTCTACAATGAAATCTTTAAATGAAATATATTTCATCTGCATTTTATATTTATATCTCTTGTTTATGCTAGTAATACATCCGATGCGAGTTGATGTGAATAAAGTATAAGGGGAGAATTGAAGATGAAAAAGAAACTATTACCAATCTGTGCAATGGCATTGTTAACAGTAGGATATTCTTCAGTAGCAAGCGCGGATACTGGAACAGTAACGAAGGAAGAAGCGGCGCAACTGCAGCAAGATAAAGCGAAAAAAGAAGCATTGATTAAAGAACAGCAAAAAAGTGAAGAAGAGAGAAAGAGAATAGCACAAGAACAGTTGAAAAATGATAAGGCAAAAAAAGAAGCATTGATTAAAGAACAGCAAAAAAGTGAAGAAGAGAAAAAGAGAATAGCGCAAGAACAATTGAAAAATGATATGGCGAAAAAAGAAGCAGCACAAGTACAACAAAAAAATGGTGCAGTAAAAAAAGAAGTAGCAAAGCCAGTTGTACAAGGTGAAAAATTACCAAACACAGCATCCAATAATGTAGCAATGATGGCACTAAGCGCATGTCTTGTAGGGATAGGGACATTATTTGGTTTGAAGCGTCGTAATAAAGTTAAGGCATAAATCAAATATTCTCCTATAAAGAATGGGATAATTTCATATATTAAAAATGGTAGGTTATTCCTACCATTTTTGGCATGGAGGGATGGAACATGAAGTTACTCAATTATATCGGGATCATATTGATGGCCGTAGGATTGTTTATGGGATCATATTACGCTATGGAATGGTATAAAGGAAAAAGCTCTGCTCAACAATTAACGAAAGAAGAACTAAAGAGCCTTGAAAATATACAAGATAATCAACTTTCTTCCGAAACACCTGTAACTTCCCAAGTACCTTCTTCTCAAACAGAACATAAAGAAGGAGAAAAGGTAGCGATGTTACATATACCGAAAATAAAGAAGAAGTTTTCTATATATTGGGGAGCGGATGATGCAACTTTGAAGAAAGGCGTTGGAATGTTCGTTAGTGATTTAACGACAACACCATCTGGAGGTGGACATACTGTTTTGAGTGGGCACCGGGATACTGTATTTACCGATTTAGGAGAGTTAAAAGAAAAAGATAATCTTGTTTTAGAGTATGATAATAAAATTTACACATATGAAATTCAAAAGACATGGATTACCCATGCAGATGATCGTACTGTTATTATAAAAAAAGAAGAACCGATATTAACACTGACGACTTGCTATCCATTTGATTATATAGGGGATGCACCAGATAGATATATTATCGAGGCGAAGTTAACGGCTAGTTATTCAAAATGAAGTGATAGTTTCTGAAAACGGAAGGGGGATACATAAGCTATGTCAAAAAATATTTTAATTGTGGAAGATGAAGATATTTTACGTGAAATATTAAAAGATTATTTTTTGAGCGAGCAATATGTAGTGTTTGAAGCAAGAGATGGGAAAGAAGCTTTAGTTGTATTTGAGGAGGAAGAGGTAGATTTAGTTATTCTTGATATTATGTTGCCAGAACTTGATGGCTGGTCTGTTTGCCGAAGAATCCGTAAGACGTCTGAAGTTCCTATCATTATGCTGACGGCGCGCGTAGATGAAGATGATACGTTACTTGGTTTTGAACTTGGGGCAGATGACTATGTGACGAAGCCGTATAGTCCACCCATTCTATTAGCAAGAGCGAAACGATTATTAGAAAGTAGAAAAGCATCGAAGAAACCTTTAGAGAACGAAGATGATACGTTATCGATTCATGGCATCCACGTCCATTTTCCGTCACGTACTGTTACTGTTGATGAGGCAGATGTTAGTTTAACGCATACGGAGTTTGAAATATTAGTGTATTTCATGAAAAACCAAGGAATTGTACTAACAAGGGAACAATTAATTTCAAGAATTTGGGGATATGAATTTGCTGGTGATGATCGAACGGTTAATAGTCATATTCGTAATTTAAGAAATAAATTAGGAGAGAAAGCAAAGTACATTACAACTGTAGTACGAACAGGTTATAAATTTGAGGGGAATGTATGAGAAAAGGGATTGTACTAAAATTATTTACCCTCACAACAGCATTATGCATGTTAATTTTAGCGACGATATTTATTGGACAAACGATATTTTTTAAACAATATTATGCAAATCGAAAAGTAGAAGATATTAAAGTGAACTTAGATTCCTTTAAAAAGAATTATTTAAATTATGTAGGAAATGCAGAAGGAATTCAGAAGCTGGAGCAAGACTTTTTTAGGGAAAATAATACGTGGATTACGACATTAGATCAGAATGGGAATTTAAAACATGTGGATGATTTTTATTTTGAAGTAACAATAAATCGTATGCAACAAAAGAGCTTTGGACAACAAATATTCAAGATTCCCTTAGGTAATCTCGTCAATATAGAGGAGATTGATAATAAATCATCAGGGCAGTTTTTAGGACAAGAAATTTATTTTTCTGGCGTGCAAAAAGATGATAGTTATATTCCATTCTCTTTCACGCTAGGCAAGCAAAATTTAAGCGGATCTAATAAACCGTTAGAAAAAGCGTTTAATGAGAAAATGAGTAATTTAGATCAAGAGAAAAAGAAAGCAGCTATGGAACAAGTTGGTAAGGAAAAGAAGCCAGCCGTTCAGGAGCAAGTTATCCAAGAAAGAGATGTTTACATAGAGGGGCGTGTTACGAAAGTACAGTTTCCAGATGTAAAAGGCCCCGTAAATCCAATTTATAAAAACACTTTATTTTTGGATAATATAAAGGAATTTCAAACCGAATTATTTTTAAAAGAAGGTAAGGAAATAGATGATGCAATACGAATAATGGACTATGAAAAAAATGATATAAAATATAAATTATTAATTAAATCAATAGAAGAAAAAGACGGATCAGTAGCATATATATATGCAATGGCTTCTTTACAGCCTGTAGATGAGGCTGTACAAATGGTGCAAGATTACTATATCTACATCATTGCATTTGTAGTCGTTCTCATCTTCCTAGCTTCGTTCTATTATTCAAAACAAATTGCCAAACCGTTACTAAAAATAAATGATACGACGAAGAAAATAGCTCATTTAGATTTTACAGAAAAAATTCCGATTACTTCAAAAGATGAAATTGGTGATTTATCGAAAAATATTAATACACTATCTAATAAACTCCATTCGCATATTGGACAGCTAGAACAAGATATTGAAAAGGAAAGAAAGTTAGAAAATACGCGGAAAGAATTTATTTCTGGTGTCTCGCATGAATTAAAAACACCGCTGAGTATTATGAAAAGTTGTATTTCCATTTTAAAAGACGGGGTAGCTGAGCATAAAAAAGAGTATTATTTTCAAGCGATGGAGAGAGAAGTAGACAAAATGGATACTTTAATTTTGGATATGCTTGAGTTAGCTAAATTTGAATCTGGTACATATAAAATGAAAAAGGATTTATTTTATATTGATTCAGTAATTGAAGATATATGTGAATACCTTTCTGTGGAGATAGAGAAAAAAGAACTTCGTGTGCATAAAAATATATGTTCAGTTGGAGTGATGGCAAATCAAAGTCGGATTGAACAAGTCATCGTAAACTTCATTACGAATGCTATACGTTATACACCAAATAAAGAGGATATTATGATTTCCACAATAGATGAGCAGGATCGTATAAAAGTGTGTATTGAAAATAAAGGTACTCACATTGAAGAAGAGCAATTAGATAAAATTTGGGATCGTTTTTATCGTGTGGATGCAGCTCGTCAGCGTTCACAAGGTGGAACGGGTCTTGGGCTAGCTATTTCTAAAAATATTTTAGAATTACACGATGCTGAATATGGGGTAAAGAATACTGAAGACGGTGTATTATTTTACTTCTACTTACCAAAAAAAGCGTAGATGGTACATGCTACGCTTTTTTTAATTTATTTTCATATTATCTTTACCTAATCTTTATTTTTAAACAGTATACTTTGGATAGAAAATGAGGTTATGTAAGGAGTCGATGAACCGTGCATAGCAATTGGCTAAGTATAATGGTATTTATTTTCTTTTGTGCATTTATTGTATTTTTAATTGATATTACGATATGAAAAAAGAGCGCTCATTAAGCGCTCTTTTTCTTCGAATTCAGTTGATAAGCATCAATGCTCTTGAATAAGCGTGGTGAAGTAAGAAATAAAAAGATAAGTAAAACGGTACATAGAATATAGGAACCAATCATTGTGCTACCATTTACGATTAATGAATATAGAACTGCTGATTGACCTTTCGGTGCATATTGTCCCCAGAAAATAATACCGGCGATGAAGTGACAGAAGTAGCGAGCAAAGCTACCAATAAATGTAGCAAGGATAATGTAACCAATAACTTTCTTTCCTTCGTTTTGTTTTGATGAAGGTTTGTCTTTACGGCTACCTAAACTGGATTGTTCTAAGTTATTTTCATTGGACGTCAAAAGTGCTTTTTGGATTGGACGATAGAATAAACCAGCAAATCCAATAAAAGCAAAGGCAATGAAGTACTCAATGAATGCTTGAATAGGTGTTAAAATGTAAGCATCTCCCACGACAATTTGTAATAGTCCCCAAACTAAACCACCTAAGAAAGCGGATTTAAAGCCCCAGCGGTATGCAATAATAAAAATAGGAATCATAGCAAATGAAATGGAACCGCCTGTTGGAAGTTTAAGTGATAATGGTAAAATGTCGATAATCATGGCGAAGGCTGCAAGAATAGCAGATTCGATCATCGCTTGTAAATTGGTGTTACGCATGTTGTCTCCCCCTACATCCAAGTTATACAAAAAAGAATAGGTATCATAGGAGGATACGAAATACGTAAATAAAAAGAGGTATGTATTTCGAACGTTTGCACAATCCCTGCGTTAGCATTAACTAACAGGTTCGAAGGGTCGGAACGAAGTGTTCCCTCTCAGCGACATGGCTCCCCCAGTGATAACGAGATTCTTTATTTGCTATTGTTTATTGTAAGCGAAATGGATGAGAATGGCAAATGAATAACGTATGACAATTATTGAAATAAAATTGTAGAAAAATGTTAATAAATATGAAGGCAAGGGGGATAGTGCTCGAGAAATAGAGTGTGCTATAATTCTTCTGAAAATAATTATCATTCTCTTCGGAGGGGGAAGGTTATGAGTTTAGTAGATATTAAAATCGGTGAGAAAGTGCTAGTGAAAAGTATGCAGTCTTTAGATCATTTACTAAAGAGAAGACTGGCTGCTTTCGGTCTTTCTGAAGGAAGCGAACTTCGTATGAAGCAGAAAGCGATGTTCAAAGGTCCTTGTACATTGGAGTGTCGTGGACAGTTAATTAGTATTCGTCATTGTGACGCGAAAATGATAAAGGTGGAATTAGCGTGAATAAGGTAGCATTGCTAGGGAACCCAAATACAGGAAAGACATCATTATTTAATGCACTTACTGGTTCTTATGAGTATGTAGGAAACTGGAGCGGTGTAACGGTAGAAAAGAAGGTTGGTAAATTAAAAGATAAACAAGGAACCTTAATTGATTTACCGGGTGTTTATGATTTAAATCCAGTTTCGCGTGATGAAGGTGTTGTTACGAATTTTCTACTAACAGACGAATTTCAGCATATGTTAAATATAGTGGATTCTTCGCAATTCGAGAGAAATATGCATTTAACGTTGCAATTACTTGAATTTGGAAAACCGGTTTCAATTGGATTAAATATGGTCGATGTGGCAAAGCAACGAGGCATTGTAATTGATGTAAAACGATTATCAGAATTATTAGGTGTGACAGTCGTTTCTGTTGTTGCAAGAAGCGGAAAAGGCTGTGAAGAACTACTTGCAACGCTTAAAGAAAATGACAAAAACGAGAAAAAGCCATTCATTATTTCATATGGTGTACTAATGGATGAAGGAATTGGAGAGGTAATTTCTCTTTTAGAGAAAGCGAATTATAAGCATCCGAGATGGTTAGCCCTTCAATTTTTAAGTAATAACGAAATAGTAGAAAAAGAAATGAAAGCATTACTAATTTATAAGGAACTTGTAGCCATTCGATCTCGTCTAGAAGGAAAACTTGATGGTACGTTAGAAGAGCACATTTACAAAACTCGTGAAGCGTATATTGAAAAGTTAAAAACAAATGTTATGAAGCATGAGAAAGAAGGGAAAATTCCTTTCTCGGAAAAAGTCGATGGGTTAATTACACATAAAATTTTAGGACTTCCAATCTTTTTAGCAGTTATGTTTTTTATTTTTCAGGTTACGTTTACGTGGATCGGTACACCTTTATCTGATATGTTGGATGGATTTTTTAGCGGACAGCTTACGGATTGGGTAACGGCAGGACTCACAAGTGTTGGTGCTTCTGACTTTATTCAAGCGCTCGTTACAGAAGGTATTATCGCCGGTGTTGGTGCGGTATTAGTATTCGTTCCACAAATCTTTGCACTTTTCTTTTTCATTTCATTATTAGAAGACTCAGGATATATGGCGCGAATTGCAGTTGTTATGGATAGAATTATGGAGTTCTTCGGTTTAAACGGAAAAGCGTTTATTCCGATGATTATCGGTTTTGGATGTAATGTTCCAGGTATTATGGCAGCGAGAACGATTGAACAAGAAAAAGAACGTTTACTTACAGTTCTTGTAACACCATTTATGTCTTGTTCGGCACGTTTACCTGTATATGCGTTATTTGCGGGAGTATTTTTCCCTCATAGTCAGGCAACGGTTGTATTTTCTTTATATGTTGCAGGTATTGTTCTTGCATTACTCGTTACAAAAATTATGTCACTTACTATTTTAAAAGCGGAAAAATCTATTTTCGTCATTGAATTACCGCCTTACCGCGTGCCACAAGCGAAAACGTTATGGTTAAGTACGTGGGAGAAAGGGAAAGGATTTGTTCGTAAAGCAGGTACATTTATCTTCGGCGGCTCTGTTGTCATTTGGTTATTAAACTATGCAGGTCCATCAGGATTTGGTGTTGATATGGGAGACAGTTTCTTAGCGATGATTGGTGGGTTTATCGCACCACTATTTGCACCGCTCGGCTTTGGAACGTGGCAAGCTGCGGCATCCTTGTTAACAGGATTTTTAGCGAAAGAAGTTGTCGTTTCTACAATGGCAATTATTTATGCGGTGAAAGAAGATGTGCTAGGTAATGTAATGGGAGCACATTATACTGTGTTATCAGCATATGCATTTATGTTCTTTATTTTATTATATGTTCCGTGTTTAGCGACAGTAGCCGTTATTAAACGTGAAACAGGGTCAACCAAGTGGACGATTTTCTCTGTCGTGTATCCGCTCGTCGTTGCTTATGTATTAACGTTCATTATATACCAAGTTGGATCCTTACTCGGATTCTAGAAGGAGATGTATTAGGGTGATGGTCAATATTATAATTGGCGCTATCATTTTTGGTTATGCAGCATACACGTTAGTTAATTTTGTAAAGAGAAGTAAAAAAGGAAAATGCGCAGCATGTTCTTTACATAAATCATGTCAGTCGCAAACTTGTAGTCCGGATATGGAGCAAGTGGCTCATAATAAATAGAAAAAAGCTTTGCGAATTTCGCAAAGCTTTTTTCTATTATTTTTTAATTTTTACAAGTTGAGAAGCTTCTACTCCATTTGCTCCAGGTAGCTCTTTGCTTGGGTCTTTATCAAATTTCAAAATACCTACAGATTTTTCTTCACCTTTTACATTTACATATGTTGCATCATCAACGATAGCAAACATATCTGCATAAGAACGGCCATCACCGATAATTGTGTTGCCTTCATATTTTAATTTTGCTCCATCAAGCGTAGCATTTTCTACTTTCTCTTTTGCAAACAGCACGCCTTCTTCTGCTGTTACAGCTGGTAATTTATCGATTGCCTTTGTATCATCATTTTTACCAACTTTTTTAAGTAGTGCTTTCTTAACAAGTTCATCACCAGTTTTCTTATCCATTACAAGTACTTTTTTACCCTCTAATGTTGCCATTTTCATTTTATAGAAGTCTTTTTCTTTTACTTCTTTCTTATTTTGATCTGTAATTTTTTGAACTTGCTCTTCTGATCCGTATAATACTAATCCGTTCGCTTTTTCTCCTAATAAAGAACAACCTGATAATGCTCCAAGTGAAATTGCTGCTGCTAATCCGATTCCTACTAATTTTTTCATGATGATTTCTCCTTTTATATGTTTTATAGTAAATACGTTTTTGTATTAGTTCTGAAATGATGAGAAGCTTGTTTGTTGCTTCTGGTATTAGTGTATAAGAAATATTGAAACGTAACTATCGAGTTAGCTTACAGTAACATTACAATAATGTAATTTAGTGAAAGTAGGTTAAAATTAGTCAATTCTAAAGAGGGTTAATGAGAATATATTGGGAAAACAATATTGTATCTAGAATGTCATATTATATTGGATGTATTTTGGAAATAACATGTAAGGACATCTTTGTTTTGTTATAATAAACACATAGGCTGTAAAAATGAATATTCTTTACTGTAAAGGGAGATTTTTCAGTTTTCCAAGTAGTGAATTTGAAATATGAGGTATATCATAGGAGGAATTTGGATGTCTGTATTTAAACGATTACGAGATTTAACAATGTCGAATGTATATTCATTAATTGAAAAAGCGGAAGATCCAGTTAAGATGACGGATCAATATTTACGTGATATGCAAGCGGATGTACAAGAAGCTGAGAAAAGTGTAGCAGCTCAAATCGCGCTTGAGAAGAAATTCAAAATATTATTTGAAGAGCAAGAAGCACTTGTGAAAAAGCGTGAAGAGCAAGCTCATATGGCTGTTCAAGCAAGCAATCTTGACCTTGCACGTCGTGCTCTTGAAGAAAAACAAAATGCAGAGCAAAAGATGAATGAGTATAAGGCAAGCTATGAGCAAAACAAAGCTGCTGCTGATAACCTTCGCCTGAAGCTAGAAGAAATGCGTAAGCAATTAACAGAGCTGAAAAATAAACGTGAAACACTTGTAGCACGTGTAAATGCGGCAAAAGCACAAAAGAATATTAATCAGGCGATGTCTGGATTTGATTCAAACTCAGCAAAAGCTGGTTTAAGCCGTATGGAAGAGAAAGCTCTTCAATTAGAGGCTGAAGCAGAAGCAAGCGGTGAAATTTACAAGAAAGAAAAGTCATTAGATGATGAATTCGCAAGCTTAAACAAAAATTCTGCTGTTGACGATGAATTAGCTCGTATTATGAAGCAGTACGAGAAATAATATAGAATAGACAAAGAAACCGACATGTCTGAAGAGAATTCATGTCGGTTTTCTATTACCCCGCTATTTGTGGGCAGTAAGACGCCCACTCCTACATTTTGTGAAAGCAGAGAGGTGGGAGTGGGAGGTCAACTGCCCGTAAATGCCCGATTGGTGGGGGCTGATAATCAGCGGGGAATGAACATTTCCCCACCGATTAAAGTTTCACTTTATCTTTTTAGAGGAGGTTTTGCAATGACATGGACAAATGTGTTAGCCATGCTTGTATGGACTGGAGCGAGTGCAGTACTGTTATTTGCAATTATGTGGGTTGATTCAATTTTTACGAAATACAATGATTTAAAAGAAATAAAGAATGGGAATACAGCTGTAACAACGCGTTTCGTTATGAAATTATTCGCGCAAGGGTACATTTTATCTCAATCGATAACGAAAGCAAATGATTTATGGCAAGCGTTACTTGCATCAGCAGTTTCTTTCGTTATTTTATTAGTGGTAGAAATGTTTATCGAATTTGTGTTAAAGAAAATGTCTGGTTTAGATTTAGAAGAAGGTACGAAAGAAGGCAGTGTTGCGCATGCGATGTTGGCCGGATCATTACATATCGTTGGTGCACTTATTTTAGGTGCTTGTTTATAAAGAGAGAAGGAGGGGGTAGATCGTGAGTTTATTTAAACGAATTAAAAATATAATGAAGAGCCCAGAGCCACCGAAACCGGAGAAGAGTTTGTTAACGTTAGCTCCTGGCGATATGGTTGAAGTTTCATTAATCATGTACGAATTAACGGGGAAAACGAGTATGCATTCTCGTAAAGAAATTGTTTTAACACTGCAAGACGGGAAAGATATTCGGTATTTAAAAATTGAAGACCGTGAAAATACGTATTACAAATTATATACACCAATTGATGGTCGCTTAGATTCGATTGATGAAATTCCGACGACCATTGAAATGGATGATACAGAGTACCATATGGAAGAGCAATATAACGGACGTGTCGTTGTGATGGGAAAAACACCATTCTCTGCTTCAGAAGAACAGCACGTATGGGAATTTCAATCAGATAACCGAAAATTATTACGTATTGAATGGCAAAATGGTCGCACAATGATGTATGAGGGAGAAGCAATTATTCCTGCTGATGTACAAATTATAAGAGCAACGTAAGGGGGCGTAATCATGTCAAACCGATTGTTTACCATGATTAAATCGTTCGTGATCCCTATACTTGCTATCGTTATATTACTTGTTGTTGCTGGATATGCCTTATCAGGTTGTCAAGGCGGGCAGACAAAATCGATGCAAGACCGTTATCCGCTTGAATCTGTCGCAAAGGAAGGTAAACAAGAATCTTACGTGTATAGGGCCGCCAATCGGTCAGTTCCTGAAGTCGCAAAGGAACTTATAGCTGAAAGGAAACCGAAGCAAGCATCTAAAGAAGACGAAAATCAAATGTTCCTCGTTTATTCTGATAAAATATACAATCTTCAAAAGGATAAAGAGAAACCATCTGATACGTTAATTGAAGTAAGTAATGAAGAATTTGTTCGTCAAAATTACCAACCATCCTTCCTGCAAGGATATATTATGGGGAGTATTTTAAACGATATATTTGGTTCACGAAAATCATCATACGGTGATTACCGAGGATATAATGACAGGCAAAATCATAAGCCAGTTGTTCCAGAGAGACCGCCTACGAAAGAAGAAAAGAAAACCCCACCTCCAATTACGAAGGAAGGGAAAGGATCTATCATTAAGCGAGGCGATAATGTAGATTCGAAATCTTCGGTAGGAGATACAGGAAGTATTACGAAAAAAGGAAGTAGTACACCTCCGCCTTCTACTGGAAGCAAAGGGAAAATTACAAAAACACCAGGTGGCTCGAGCGGATCAGATGTGAAGCCGAAATCATCTATTAAAACGCCGCCAAAGAATACATCTCCCCCGAAAACGAGGGTTGGTGGTTCAGGAAAGATTACGAAGAGAAGATAGGTATAGAGACCGAAGAGTAGAATTTGCTTTTCGGTCTTTTTTATTATGGAAATTAATTCCTTGTAGCTGGTACAATTAAGTTATAAGGAGGAGATTAGTATGACTACATATAAAAAGTTTAGTTTAATTATGTTCCTCGTCTTATTCCTCAGTTTGTTTATTAGCACAACGATGAAATTTCACTTTGTAGTAGGTATTCTCTGGATACTTTGTACATGTACTCTCTTTCTATATGTTCCGCTGCGTTTTCAACAAGAAGTGCCGGCCTTTCAAAAATACGTAGCATGGATTAAGAGCGGGGGAAGATGGGGAGAGTAAAAATATATCAGCGATTATCGGAATATATCGACCACAACTCAAAATATATCAGCGATTATTGAAATATATCGACTTACCGACAAAAACTGACAACGATAGCAAGTTCATAATAAGAAGAGGGTATGCCAAATTGTTGGCACACCCTCTTTATTCATAATGATTAATGAATATCACGTTTCTTAAAGCTACCGCCTTTTACTTCTGCTACATCATAAACTGTAATAAAGGCATTTGGATCAATTTCATGAATCAATTCTTTCATTTTACTTTCTTCTAAACGGTTAATTACACAAGAAATTTCTTTAAATTTCTCTCTTGAATAACCACCATATACTTCGTTATATGTTGCGCTTCGTCCTAAACGATCGCGAATTGTTTCTACCATTAATTCAGGTTCTTTCGTGATGATTTTAAATGTTTTCGAACCACTTAAACCAACTTCAACGATATGAATGACTTTCGAAGCGATAAAGTAAGCAATTGCCGAAAGGATAGCACCTTGAAGACCGAATACTGTTGATACGAAAATAAATACGAACATGTTTAAGAATAAAATAAGGTCACTCGTTCCAAAAGGTAACTTACGAGAAAGTAATACAGCTAGCATATCGATTCCATCTAATGCGCCGCCGTTACGTAATGCTAGTCCCATACCAAAACCGATAATAATACCACCGACTACAGTAACTAAAAGTGTATCGCCTTCGATAATCGTTGGTACGTGGTGCATGAGAACGGTACCTATTGCTAATGAAGCAATCCCGATAATAGAATAAATTGCAAAGCTTTTACCAATTTGTTTATATCCTAACCAAACGAAAGGAATGTTAATAACTGCGATTAGAGCTCCTAATGGCAATCCAAATAATCTTGAACTAACGATACTTAAACCAGTTACGCCACCGTCTGATACGTTATTTGGAATTAATACAGCTTCTAATCCGTACGCTGTGATAAATGCCCCAATAATAATCATTAAAGCTTTTGAAGCAATTTTTAGCTTATTGGGTTTGTTTTTGATAATTTTATCCATATAATTTCCTCGATTCAAACTAGTTTCTTATTTGTTACGTAATTCACACCTAAATTCCATTTTAACATTTAATTTGAAAAAATTCTCCTTTAATGGATGTATGCAGGGAATATTATCACCATATTCTTATTTAAAATGCATTCTTATATGGTTGATGCGCATACATATAGGAATGTTTTCAATTGAAATATAATAGTATGATATGTATATTTTGACCACTGATCTTAAGGGGGAGATTCTTTGAGATATTGTACGAAATGTGGGAATGAAACGAATGACGGTAACAAGTTTTGTGGACAGTGCGGTCAGGGTCTTACATATAAAACGGTAGAGGGAGGTTTTGTGAATAGCACTTCTAATAGTAGTATAGAAATTTTTTCTTTAGTTGGTTTTATAACCGGATTAATATCATGGTTTATTAACTTATGGGGGCTTATTGGTAGTGTAGCTATCGTATTCTCTATATTAGGTTTAAATAAAAATGTGACGGGCACGAGTAAAACATTTGCTATTGTTGGAATAGTTTCTGGAATTATTAATGTGTTGTATGCGGTTATGTTACTTGTTTGAATGAAGAAAGTCCCCTATCTATAGATAGGGGACTTTCTTCATTGCTATGAAAATATAATACTGATTACGGATACGAATAAGGAGAATCCTAAAATAGCTCCGCAAAACTTCATATGACGTTTACGTCCCATCACAACAATTGCGACATATTCACGAATCATTGCATTAGGCCAGTAATAAAAGGCAGTTTTGGATCCGATTCCTTGGCTATTAAGACCCGCTTGTCTTGCATATATACCAGCGCGGAAAAGGTGGAAATTATTTGTTGTAAAAATACTTCTATATTTACCTTCTGGCTTTAAAGAATCCATAATTTTTTTAGAGAACGACATATTTTGATATGTGTTTACAGAGCGATTTTCTTGCACTGTATGTTCAAGCGGAATCCCTTTTTCAATAGCGTATTTTTGCATCGCTTCTGCCTCTGGAAGGCCTTCATCTGGACCTTGTCCACCAGAGAAAATGATTGTTGGCGCTGTATTCACAGCTGCTTGCTTCCAATAAAAGTCGATTGCTTTATTAATACGACTTGCAAGTAAAGGCGGTACTTTATCATTAATTAAGCCGCTACCGAGAACGATGATGAAATCTTGGTTACGTCTTGGTCTGTTGAATTGATATAGGAAATAAGCTGTTAAGAAGTTAGATAGATGTATAAAGAAATATACGGTTATAAGAGAAATTCCAGCAAAAATAGGCGTTAACTGCGGTGAAACTAAGCTTGCTGGATTTATAATAGGGACTAACATCAAGAATAAAATCCCTAAAGCCGCAATAAGTGTTAAACAGTTCGTGAAGCGTCTTCCTTCGCGTTTCATTAAAATTCTAGCATTAAGAAATAACCCAACCATTAAAGCGATAACTGCAAAAGGAAGCATAATGATAAGTGCTAAAATGGGTAAAAATATAATGTAGCGTAGGGCATCATTGCCAGAGTCATAAGATGCAGCCGTGCAAAAAAGAAGGAAAAAACAGAAAAAGGCATTAAATAAAAAACCGTTTATTATTTTTCGCGGATCCTTTAAGTAAGAAATAAGAAAAATAATAAACAATATAAGGGGAATAATTCCTAAATACATCATAAATATAGTACACCTCAATTTGTATAATAATTTGACATACCTTCTATAATACATGATGTTATAATTGAAAATGAAAGGAAAAATGATTTTGAATTTTCTCAATAAAATATATAGATACATATGTTACAATGTATTCAAGGCGATATATTAAAAGTAAAATGGTTGAAGAGGCACTCTATGGAGTGTCTTTTCTTTTTTGTATGTAATTATGCATATTATATTTATTTTCAAGTGAAGAGGATTAAAATATGAAGTGTAGACAGACTTTATAAAGCAGAATTTTATACAAACATTTCCCTCTACTTTTTGTATCTAACAATCGTATAACAATAAATAATTCTGTTTTATAGTGTCTGTTTATGAAAGTGTCTTCTTTGAAGGCACTTTTTTTGTTGTTTTAATGTAGATGAGTTTCCACTGTTAATATAGTGGAAATTATCTATACTAAACATTAGCAATCTTCCGTATAAAGATTATCAATTTACTATATATTCCAGTAGTGTTAACCTACATATGAAAGGCTTTCTTTTTCAAAATATTACCCCTAATAAAATTTTGAAGAAGTCAACTGTCTCCAAACTTGCTATTCATGCTTAGCAAAAAAGAATCCTGCTGGATTCTTTTTTGTGTTCGACAGAATATGACAAATTACATTTATATAATTTGTTATATTGTTAAATGGTTATTATCGGAAAGAGAAGGAGACTTAAATATGGGATTTAAAAAATTAATTTTAACAGGTGCACTTGTTGCAACTACAGCATTTACTTCAATTGGAACAGCGCAGGCAAGTGCAGATTTTAAAGATGTTCCAAACAATCATTGGTCTTATAAAGCGATTATGGATTTAGCAAATAAAAACGTTGTTGCTGGATACGGAAATGGGCTTTTTGGATTTGGTGATGATGTAACACGTGAGCAAGTTGCTGCTCTTATGTTCCGTCAATTAAAACCGACAGTAAAAGAACAGTATAATAATCCATATAAGGATGTTACGGATCGTTCAACTAGGTTTAAAAAAGAGATTCTTGCTTTAACAGAGATGGGTGTATTTACTGGAGATGGCACAGGAAACTTTAGACCGAAAGATTCGTTAACTCGCGATGAAATGGCACAAATTTTGACAAAGGGATTCCAATTGCAAATAAGAGGGAATCATAATTTCCCGGATGTAGATAGAAATGGATGGGCGAACCCTGCGATTACTGCAATTAAATCAAATTATATTACAGCTGGAACTGGTGATGGTACATTCGCACCTAGAATGCATGTAAGTCGTGAGCAATACGTTCAGTTCTTATATAATGCAACGTTACCACTTGAAGAAAGACCAGGAGCAAAACAACCACAGCCGAAACCAGAAGTAAAACCAGAAGTAAAACCAGAAGTAAAGCCAGAAGTAAAGCCTGATCCGAAACGTTTTGCTAATTGTAAAGAAGCAAACGATGCTGGATATTATGATATTACAAGAGACAGCCCGTATTATGGTAAGCATTTAGATCGTGATGGCGATGGAATTGCTTGTGAAAAAAAGAAAAAAGGTAAATAAGAAAAAGCACTCAGGATGAGTGCTTTTTCTTATGGAAACATGCTATTTTTGTAGGCGGTTTTCATAAACTAAAAGTAAGGAAATGAAAGTAGGTGACAAAATGCCGTCAGTTGTGGAAGGTGTTATTATTGAAAATTGTAACGGAACAATTAACTTAGGTGATAAATATAACGTGCAGCCAATTGAAAAAACGAAAGCTTATAATGGATCGGGATCATCGAATACAGGAAAAAAAGTACAAACATTTAGTGGGATTAGTACAGCAGATGTAGGAGATAGCGATGCGAATGATCAAGGAATACAATTTACTTTGTAGATAAATATGTAAAATTGCATAAAATGATGAACTTGTCCTGTGCTACAATCTAGCTGTGAGCTGTTAATGATTCTTCTGTATTGTAGTTGTTAGATTAGAAATATAACATCCTATCAAAAATCATACGTATAAAAAAGACACTTCAAAAGAAGTGTCTTTTTTCATTTTAGTGATACCCTTTAGCAGAGTTTTTATGAATTTTATTTTTAAAGATACTGTAGCTCCAAAGTTGATATCCAATGACAATTGGTACCATGACCATTGCTACGAAGAACATAATTTTTAAGTTTAATTGACTACCAGCTGCGTTGTATAACGTTGTACTATAAGCGTCGTTAATACGAGATGGTAACATTCTTGGGAACATACCTGCAAAGCCAGTTGTCATAAACATTGCGATTGTTAAGCAAACGAATGTGAATGCAAGGCCAATTTTATGTTTGTACACCATAATAAGTGCGAGTACACTCATTAACATTGCAAGTACTGGAAGAATGAATAGTACAGGATATTCTGTGAAGTTTTGGAATAGGTTTGTACGGTTAGCAGTTGCTACGTAGAAAATAGCTAAAATGATAGCAGCTGCCATTGAAAATGGTCTTGCGATTTTATAAGCACGATCAGATACTTCACCAGTCGTTTTAATCATAATCCAAAGGGCACCAGATACGACGAATATAGCAGTGAAGAACAGACCTCCTAAAATACCGTAATGATTTAGTAAGCTAAGTAAATTTCCTTCATAGCCATTTTTTCCGATTTGTAGTCCGTAATACAGGTTAGCGAACGTAACCCCGAATAAGAAGGCGATTAGGAAACTACCAATTGTAAATGCCCATTTACAAGTTTTTTGCCAAATTGGTGAATCGTCTTTATGCATGAATTCAAGTCCAGCAGCACGAGCGAACAGTGCAAGTAATACTAAAAATAGTGGTGTATATAGGTAACTAAACATATTTGCATATGTGATTGGGAAGGCAGCAAATGTTGCGCCGCCAGCTGTAATTAACCATACTTCATTACCACCCCAGAACGGGCCAATTGCTTCTTGTAATTGATTTCGTTCTTGTCGGTCTTTCGCAACGAATGGGAAAATCATTCCGTTACCAAGTGCGTAGCCATCAAGAATGAAGTAAACTGTCCAAATTACACCCCATAAACCGAACCAGATAATTGCGAGCATATCATGAGACATGAGCTGTACCTCCTTCAGTAGCAGGCTCTTCTAATGCTGCTGGTCCTTTTTTCGCGAACTTCAGCATTAAGTATACGTCTGCGATTAAAAGTAAAGTGTAGAACAAGATTAAACTAATTAATGAGAACCAAATTTGTGGAACGGATATGGGTGATACAGATTCTGCTGTACGCATTAGTTTATAAACTGTCCATGGTTGACGCCCTACTTCAGCAACAATCCAACCAGCGTTAATTGCGACATATGGTAGTAAAACAGACCATATTGTAATTTTTAAATAACGTTTTGAGTTTTCTAGTTTTCCTTTTCGGTTTAAGTAGAAACCGTACCAAGTTAATGCCATAAAGAACATACCAAGTGCAACCATTAAGCGGAAGCTATAGTACACGAGGTTAACATTTGGACGTTCATCTTTCGGGATATCTTTTAACCCAACAATTTCTCCATCAAATGAATTTGTATAGAAGAAACTTCCTAGTTTCGGAATCGTAAGGAATTCAAAGTTCTTTTCGTTTTTTACATCAGGAATTTGAACAATCGAGAAGCCTTGTCCTTTTCCAGTTTCCCAAACAGCTTCCATCGCAGCACCTTTAGCTGGTTGATATTTAGCTGCTGATACACCAGATTGATGTCCCATAAACGGTGTAATTGTTGCGGCGAATAATCCTAACATTAAACCAAACTTAAATGATTTTTTGAAGAATTCAACTTCATTTTTACGTAATAAGTGATAGGCACTAATCGCCATAACGAAGAAAGCACCAACGATATAACAACCAATTACAGTATGGAAGAACATGTTCCAAGCATATGGATTTGTTACAAGTGCCCAGAAATCATTTAATTCAGCGCGGCCGTTACGTACGACGTAGCCAACCGGATTTTGCATAAAACCGTTTGCTGTAATAATCCAAAGTGCGGAAATATTTGTTCCAAGTGCAACCATCCACATACAGAAGGCACGGAACTTTGGTGAAATTTTGTCTTTACCGAATAACCATATTCCCATGAAAGTAGATTCTAAGAAGAAGGCAACGAGTGCTTCGATTGCGAGAGGTGATCCGAAAATATCTCCCATATATTTGGAGTACTCAGACCAGTTTGTTCCAAATTGGAACTCCATTGTAATCCCAGTTATAATCCCCATTACGAAGTTAATTGTAAATAATTTCCCCCAGAAATTTGCCATTTTGCGGTATGTTGGATTCAATGTGCGGGCGTATTGAGTTTCCATACATGCCACTAAAATAACTAGTCCGATTGTCAAAGGTACAAATAAAAAGTGATAAAAAATAGTAATTGCAAATTGAAAACGGCTCAGTAACAGAACGTCGGACATAATAAATATTCACTCCTTTTTAACATTATCTACAGTTAGTTTATAGAGAAAATAGTGGTAAATCATGTGGGACTTGTTACAAAGCTGTGTGTATATTTTGAAAGAATTATGGCGGTTATCTGAAAATATCTTATTTTTACTATAAAGCAATATCCTTTTTGAGTTTTTTAAATTTTGGTACACTATATACGTAATGTAAATGAGAGAAAAGAGGGTTCTTTACTATGAAGTCATTAGAAGAGATTTTACAATACAATGAGAAATTCGTTGAAGAGAAAAAATACGAAGAGTATGAAACAGGAAAATTCCCAAATAAAAAAATGGTAATTATCTCTTGTATGGATACTCGTCTTGTTGAACTATTACCGAAAGCAATGAATATGCGTAACGGTGATGTGAAAATTATTAAAGTAGCAGGAGCTGTTATTTCCCATCCGTTCGGAAGTATTATGCGTAGTATTTTAGTTGCTGTATACGAGCTTGGTGCTGATGAAGTATGTGTAGTTGGCCACCATGATTGCGGTATGGCTAAAATTCAAGCGAGTAGTACAATCGAGAAGATGAAAGAGCGCGGTATCACAGAAGAGAAATTAGATACACTTCGTTATTCTGGAATCGATTTAGAAAGATTCCTACAAGGGTTCTCTAGTGTAGAAGAAAGTGTAGAACATAGCGTATCAGTACTTCGTAACCATCCGTTACTTCCTGAAGAAGTACCTGTTCACGGTCTTGTTATCGATCCTGACACAGGAAAATTAGATTTAGTTGTGAATGGTTACGACAATTAAGAATTTACTTTGTCATCCTTTTTATCTGGGACAGGATCAAATCCTCCTGGGTGGAAAGGGTGACATTTTAATATACGCTTACATGTAAGCCAAAAACCTTTTAGTGCACCATGTTTTTGAAACGCTTCTACTCCGTAATGAGAGCAAGTTGGATAAAAGCGGCACGTTGGTGGTGTCATTGGAGAAATGAACTTTTGATAAAAGCGTATAATCCCAATAAAAATCTGTTTCATAATGGTCTCCTTCTCAGCATAGTCTTAAAGTATTATAGCACGACTGTACATAATACTTTACTAATGTCTAATTCCGTTATATCATATTGGTTATAAAGGAATTAAATTAAAAGCGGGAGAGATGTTGTATGCCATCAGTAGAAAGCTTTGAATTAGATCATACGATTGTAAAGGCGCCTTATGTAAGACATTGCGGAGTTCACAACGTAGGTAGTGACGGTATTGTAAATAAATTCGATATTCGTTTTTGCCAACCGAATAAACAAGCAATGAAACCAGATGTTATTCATACGTTAGAACATTTATTAGCATTTAATTTACGTAAATATATTGATCGTTATCCGCATTTTGATATTATCGATATTTCACCGATGGGCTGCCAAACAGGATACTATCTTGTAGTAAGCGGAACACCGACAGTTCGAGAAATCATTGATTTATTAGAACTAACATTAAAAGATGCGGTTCAAATTACAGAAATTCCGGCTGCAAATGAAACACAATGTGGCCAAGCGAAGCTTCACGATTTAGAAGGAGCACAACGCTTAATGAACTTCTGGTTAAGCCAAGATAAAGATGAACTTGAGAAAGTGTTTGGATAAAGAAAAACTGCCTGTGAAAGGGCAGTTTTTTTATTTGTAGAAATGTATGTTATGAAGTGTATTGACTCTAACGTATACGTCAAAGTTTATAGTAGAGATAAATAAAGTAAAGGGAGGAAATGATGGATAAGTATAGTATTGGTGAAATTTCAAAAGAAACGAGTGTAACGACGAGAACACTTAGATATTATGAGGAAATTGGATTGTTAAAACCGTCTTATGTTGCTGATTCAGGATATCGTTACTATTCAAAAGATGACGTAATTACATTGCAACAAATCACAACTTTTAAAAAGCTTGGTTTTAAGCTTTCAGAAATAAAAGAAGTATTAAAAGAAGAAAAGGGGATTTCAGAAGAGGACAGATGGAAACGTGCGATTCAAAATGAAATTCAAACAATACAAGGGGAAGTAAAAAGGTTACAGGGTTTAGAAAAGCTACTATATACAACATTTCATTCCATTGAATTGACAGGAGAGCTTAGAACAGAAGATTTAATGTTGTTTATAAAATCAGTACAAGGAATTGATCAGAGGGAGAAATTTTGGAAAAGGTATTTTAATGAGGAAGAGCAGCAGATTATTCAAGGCTTACCAACATTTGAAGAAAACGATAAAAGAACGAAAGAGTGGCTGCAAGTATTAAGAGAAATTCACGAGCGTATAAATGAACCAATAGATTCACCAGAAGTTCAACAATTGGCGGAAAAAGTAGTGAATTTCTCCATGCATGTATTTCAAGAAGATGAACAATTAATAAATAAATATTGGGAATTAATTAGACCTGAAGAGGGAGAGATGGCAAAAGTGTATGGACTTGATTCGGAAACAATGAAGTATATAGATGAAATGGTGGAGTATTATTTGAAAAAGGAGGAAGATAAATGACAGCTATGCAAAAAGAGAAGCTATATGGAAAGGAACACGCACGATTAGAGCGGCAATACTTTTATAAACATGTGGGCATTTTCATTCTTGCACAGCTTTTATTTATTTTTGTAGTAGGGCTTGTACCAGCTCAAGATTTGCCAAGCGGTTCTTATTTTCTTCATATGAAAGAATGGATTTTGAACAAACAAATCGGCTTTTATCAAAATGAAACTGTTAATACCATTGTCAGTGTTTGGACATCGGTACTTATGATTCATTTTATATGGGCGATGTCTTACATTCTTTTTCCGAAAAAGAAACGTAGCTCTTCAAAACAAGAAATACGACAAGAGGTAAAAGAAGAAGTGAAAAAGAAAAAAGAGATTAGTACAAATAGGGCGTGGCTGTATTTAGTATTTGGAGGCTTAATCGAAATATATTGGGCAACGGGATTAAAAACAAATTCGATGAGTATTTTGACACTTATTGCAATCTTAGCTAGTTTTCATCTATTAATTGAAGCAACTAAAAGAATTCCAATTGGAACGGCATATGCAGTATTTACTGGAATTGGGACAGTGGGAACGATAGTAGTAGATATTGTGTATTTTAAAGAGCCATTTTCGTTTATTAAAATTTTCCTTGTTTGTTTATTAGCATTATTTATTATCGGATTGAAATTTAGTGGCGACAAGGAAGAGGTGAAATAAAATGGCGTGGATGTATTTAATTATAGCTGGGCTTTTTGAAATCGTCGGTGTAATTGGGATAAAGAAAGTAGCAAAAAATAATAATTGGACGAATAATATTATTTTAATAGGTGGCTTTATTATTAGTTTTCAATTTTTAACGATGGCACTGCAAGAAATTCAATTATCAATCGCATATGCAGTTTGGACTGGAATTGGGACGCTCGGGGCAGCGGTTGTCGGTATTTTATTTTTTCAAGAACCGAAAAATGCTTTTCGGATTATTTGTATCGTTGGAATTATGGGGACGATTATTGGGTTGAAAATGGTGAGTTAAAGAAGAGCGAAACATGCTCTTCTTTTTTTATGAAAGTATACTAGTAGACACCCCAACATATAAAACAAAGGCGGAACCAACAAAATAAACAAATGCTTTTGCTTTTTGCCGCTCTTTTATTTCATCAATTCCAAAAAGGATAAACATAATACTTAAAAGGATAAAGACGTAAGGTAAAAGGATGGTGAAGTTTGCAAAGAAGCTAAATAGGGCAAGAGAAAGAGCGATAGTGGCTATTATAATTCGAATATTTTTTAACATGTAATCCTCCTTTAAAAGAACAGTATAAATGGAATAACAAAAATAATCGTAAAAAGACTTAAACCGGTGCTAATAGCTCCAATTTGTTTTTGCTGTTTTTGAATCGTCTCAATTCCTACTAAAATGCCATATAAACTAAAGAGGAGCAAAATGATAGGTGAAAAGATTTGAAAGTTCATTGTAAATGTGCTGTATAAACATAAGATCAAAGTAATAAAAACGATGATGAGTTGTATTTGTCTAATATGTATTTTAGCCCTCCTTAGTAGAAAAAATAGTTACCGAGAGAAAACAAGTATAATTGTTAAATTGCTTACAGTTTCACTCTACATATAGCGAAAGTAGTTCGATATTAAAACAAAGAATATAAGGCCAGAAACAAAAAAAAACGGAATACTCATTGATTTCCGTCCGGATTTTAATTCATTCATTCCTAGAAGAATAAAGCTACAACTAAGGACGAATTGCATGTAGGGGAGAAGTGTGAAATTATCGGTAAAAAAAGCATAAGTGCACAGAGCGAGTCCGAGAAGCATGAGAAGTGCTAAAGAAATCCGTAACCCAGTTAGCATTGTAGCCCTCCTTTTAAATAAATAATTTACCGAAATAGTTCTGAGAAGCCAAGAAGTAAAGCACCAGCTCCAGACATAAAAGCGAGTATGCTGCTGGATTGT
The DNA here is from genome assembly GCF_008923725.1 of Bacillus sp. CH140a_4T. Taxonomy (GTDB): domain Bacteria; phylum Bacillota; class Bacilli; order Bacillales; family Bacillaceae_G; genus Bacillus_A. Next base: position 1,056,948 of record NZ_WBPF01000013.1, on the reverse strand, counting down.
CTATGCTTTTTTATTTCTTCCATCCCTATAGTGAAAGCCATAGCCCCTAAGAAAATGAACATGTAAGGCATAATAATTTCTCTGTTACCGCTAATAAAACCATAGATTGCGATAGATAAGGCGATAAGTGAAAAAGTAATTCGAGCTCCTTTTAACATAAAGTCTCCTCCTTCTATTTTATCCCGCATTTAACGGGCAGTAAGACCCCCACCTCAAAATTCAGCGAAAGCAAAGAAGTTAGGTGGGGGTCGGGCTGCCCGTTAAAGCCCGATTGGTTCAACTAATAATCAGTGGGGGATGAACAAAATCTCCACTGATTAAAGTTTCACTTTATGTAGGTAATAATGAGGACAATCCAAGAGAAAGCTCCAGCAGTAATACAAATAAAGCCTGTTCCTGAATCTTTTTTCTTTATTTGTTCAATTGCAATGAGACATAGTAAAGCTCCTAATAGAAATTGTGAAATTGGTAGAAAGTTATTTTGACCTGTATAGAGTCCAATTGCGGACATAATTATTACAGTGAGTGCGATTAGAATACGAAATACACGAAGCATATTATGAACTCTCCTTATTATTTTTTGCATAAGGGTTATCTTCTGGTTTATCAATAGAATGTTTATATGCATAGCCTTTATTAATCGTCATGACGGAGAGCACTAGTATGACTAGGACGATGATAATACCGATAATTAATATTTTGAACATGAAATCCCTCCTTTTCTTTATTTTACATAATTTTGTAATTGATGAAAACAATAGAAATTAAAAGGATGAAAGAAGGGTGTTACATGGCGCAGAAAAAAACATATTATATATCAATAGGAAATGGTCAAATTTCACAAGTGAAGACGGCGGATACGTATAATTTTGAGATTTCCGCAAGTGATGAGGAAATTACGGAGTTAAGAGAGTACTTTGATCAAGCATATGTAGAGGATTTAGGTTCATTTGTACGTTCTCACGTTCCATTTGTTGAGTATCATCACGATTCAAATAATGACCGATATGATGAACAACTACAAAAAGCATATAAAATGATTTACGATTTAGGAAATCATGAGACGAAAGAATTAGTCGCGCAAATGGGAATAATCAATGGATTATAATTGGATAATATTATGCAGAAAAGCGAGAATATGCTACAATTTGTGGTAGGAAAAACTTGTAACCATCAATAGGGGAGTAATGGCATGTACAAATTTAAAGATTATTACCACAACACTGTACAATTATCGTTTGAACGTTATCCATTTTCTCCTGAGCCAAAGCATGTTTGGGTTGTATGCCGGTATGGGGATCAATGGTTATTAACACATCATTTACGTCGCGGTCTTGAATTTCCAGGTGGTAAAGTGGAACTCGGGGAAACACCGGAAGAAGCGGCAGTTCGAGAGGTTCATGAAGAAACCGGCGGCATAGTTTCTGATTTAACTTACTTAGGACAATATAAAGTATCTGGAAAAGACAAAATAATCATTAAAAACATTTATTTTGCAACAATTAGTGCGGTAGAAGAACATACGCATTACGAAGAAACGAAAGGCTCTGTTTTATTAACAGACATTCCTGACAACATTAAAACGGATAGAAAATTTAGCTTTATAATGCGCGACGATGTATTGGCGCGCACGATGAAACATATAGAAGAAATCGGCTGTTTTACGAAGTAAAGTGGCCGGTTTCTTTTTTTGTGTGTAACAATAAATGTAAATATATCTTTATATTATTTTTGGAATATTATGCAATTTTGTAAAGATATATTTACATTTCAGGAGGGGAAAGATGGATAAAAGAAAAGAAACGACTGTTACTATTTCGATGGTTAAATTAAATATCTATGCATTTCTTATCATATTTGTTTTAGCATTTGGAATTAGTTTTTTGCATGCATTTCTTTCAGACGGGGTTCAATTGGAATTTACGTTACCAACTATATTTCTTTTTATTATTACAATGCTTGTTCTCATTTGTATTCATGAAGCGATACATTTAATAGGGTTTCGCTATATCGGAGGCATTCCATGGAGTGAGCTAAAATGGGGCGTTAATTGGAAATTAGGTGTTGCATATGCGCATTCTAAACAGGCGATTACAGTAAAGCAAATGAAGAAAGTGTTAATGCTGCCGTTTTTACCAACTGGAATTTTGCCAATTGTATTGGGATTAGCTATGAATCTGGAGCCACTCTCATTTTTAGGAATTTTACTAACAGCAGGTTGTATAGGTGATATTGCCCTATATCAAAAGGTTTCAAAGTTTCCAGATGATGCGCTAGTTCAAGATCACCCAAGCAAACCACAGTTTACAGTATATGAATCATAAAGGAAGAGGAGGCGCTAGAGTAGTGATCTCCTTTTGTCATTGTCATTTTTTGTCGGTAAGTCGATATATTGTAAAAATCGCTGATATAATCTATTTACTATTGTAATGTTTTACTTCCACAGCTAAAAATGAAAGAACTTCTAATAGATCGTCTACCACACGCGAATGTTCAAAGTCACCCCAAAACAAATCTCTCTTCCACACACCAAGAATTCCTACTCGTTCAGAACCAAGCACATCGTTTTCTGGATGATCTCCAACGTAAAGACACTCTGCGGCCTTAACGTCTAGCTTTTGCAAAGCTCGTTCGAAAATTTCAGGATGTGGTTTTTTAATTCCTTCCGCTTCGGAAACGAGAACTGTATTTGCATACGTATGTATGTTTAGTGCGCGGAGATTGTTCATTTGAAAGTCAGTAAAGCCATTTGTAATAATGCCAATTTTAATATTTTGTTGTGTTAAAAGTTGAAGTAATTCATGCATGTTTTGGAAAGGAATACAATGATGTTGAAAATTTGTAATGTAGTCGTGCAGCAGTTGCTCTGGCGTTAAAGTGGTAATATTGTATTCGCAAAGGAGAGTAGCATATACTTTATCCTTCCAGGTGTATCCATTATTATCAAGTTCAAGAAATCGAGAACAATACTCGAATTTTTCTATGTTCATTAAGTGAGAGGCGAAGCGATTATATTGATCGTAAATAAATTGTTCTAGAGATTGGCGCCGATCTAATAGTGTTCCATCTAAATCGAATAAGACTGCTCGAATCATGAGAAACCTCCTTACAGTTTTCATAATTAATTATCGCATATTCGTCAAAAAATGATTATGATATTTTTGTAGAATGGAATAATGGAGGCTTGTATGAAGAGACTGTATGGTAAGTTAGTAGGAGTTATCGTCGCAATGGGTTTAATAGCAGGATGCGATAGTTCTATGAAGAGCGTGAAAGAAAAAGAAATTTGTAAGACAGAAGAAGAATGCGTGGAAATAGGAGATAATAAACTGCAAAAAGTATATGAAAAAATAGATGGATTATCTGAGCTTGAAGCAGTAGAAGATTATGATATAGAAGAGCATGAAAGTGCGGATATGAAAGAAGCAGAACAGAAAAAAGAAGATGATGAAAATTATTTCTTTTTAGCTTCTTATTATATTGATGGTGATGAAATTGTAGATCCTTATTTTGAAAAAATAGAACGGAAACGTTTAAATAAAGTATTCGCTGAGGATAAAGAAGCGAAAGAAGAGGTGCTACAACAACGTCAAGATAGAGGGTATCATGAAGACTTATGGGATATGTACCACACCCTCATTCCAGCTAAATATCGCGGGAATATAACAGAATTTGATTTAATAACGGACGGTTATGACGGTGTTGTTGCCCATGTTATGCCTAGTATGGAAGATCCGAAAGATTGGGTTCTTAGCTTAGATACGCTTGATTCGGCGGTAAATATCGATGAAGTGATGAAAACATTAATTCATGAGACGGCTCACGTGTTGACGCTCGGGCATAAGCAAATACCAGTCGATGAAAACTATGTAAAGGCTTTTGAAGAAGATAAAGATATTTCAATGTACCGAAATAACTGTGAAACTCTCTTCTTACAAGAGGGATGTGCGAAGGAGAAATCTTATATTAATCAATTTTATAACTCTTTCTGGAAGGACATTGAGCAGGAGTGGACAGAAAAGAAAGTGGAAGAAAGCGAAGAAACTCAAATTGAATTTTTTAAAGAAAAGCATGAGGAGTTTGTATCACAGTATGGCACGACAAATGTAGCGGAAGATATTGCAGATACGTTTACAGCATTTATTTTGCAAGATTCAAAAAAGGTGAAAGAAGGATCGGAGTTAAAGTATAAAAAAATTGCGTTTTTCTATCAGTTCCCTGAGCTTGTAAAAATGAGAGCGGAAGTGTTGTCGGGATTATATGATGTTTCGAAAACGATAGAACAGCAAAGTGGACACTAATGCGAGTTATATAATTTAACTAAGAAAACGTAAAGAATTTTAGTTCTTTGCGTTTTTTTGTTGATAAAATTGAAAATTCTGTCTTTTTGTTAAAAAGAAGAAGGAACTAGAGCTATAAAATAGAATTAGTATAAAAATGTCACAAATTAGACACAATTATAATGCGCATATTGTAGGGACTATAAGTTTACTCTCAAGGAGGTAATGAAACGTATGAAAACGATTCTTGCGGTTGCTGGTCTCATTTGGGTAATGTCTCACGGTTTTCCGATTTTTGAAGGAGAGCAAATTCGTAGTGCATTAAATAAAAAGTATGATGATTATCATGTAATAGATCGAAAAGAAAATGTCGTTACAGTACGTGTGAAAGATTGTTTCCATACAGTTACAGTTGCGGATGGCAACGTTACAAATGAAACAAAGATGTGTGATAAAAGGTAAAGAAAGAAGCTGACTATAGTTTATCGTCCTAAGTCAGCTTCTTTTTCGTTTTCCAATTAGAAGTTTTTCAAATGCCTCAACAAACACATACATAAGTGTTGCGAGGACACAGGTGAGTAGTACGCTCAGTAAAACGAGCGTGAAGTTGAAAACTTGGAATCCGTAGCTAATTAAGTAACCAAGACCTTGTTTAGAGACGAGAAGTTCGCCAAATATAACACCGACCCATGATAACCCAACGTTTACTTTTAACGTTGAAATAATTGCTGGGAAGGATGCAGGGAGAACGACTTGCTTATAACATTGCCATTTATTTGCGCCAAATGTGTCCATCACTTTTATATAGTTAGAATCGACTTCTTGAAATGCGCTGTAAATAACGAGAATGGTAATGATGATGGAAATAATTACGCCCATTGCAATCGACGAAGAAATATTTGGGCCGAAGATTACGATGATAATAGGTCCAAGTGCCACTTTTGGCATGGCGTTTAGGACGACGAGATATGGATCAAGTACACGGGCGAGAAGTGGCATCCACCAAAGGAAAGTAGCGATAATAGCCCCGAGCACTGTTCCAAGAATGAAACCTACTCCTGTTTCAAGTAATGTCGTCCATATATGGACCCAAAGCGAACCGTCAAGCCATTTACTAAGGAAGAGAGTCCAAATACTTGAAGGAGAGCTAAAGAGTAAAGGATCAATCCACTCTTTTTTGCTAGCTATTTCCCATAGTGCAAAGAAAAGAATGAGCAGTAAAAGCTGCAGTGAGCGTGCTAACCATGCGCGCCTACGCTCTTCCTTCCGAAACTGTTCATGTAGTTGCTTTATATTATCCAAGGCGCTCCAGCTCCTTCCATATATCTTGGAAGAGGTTTGGGAAATCATGGTGGTGGCGTGATTCTAACGGTGATAAGGAACGGATGCTTTCTGGGACGATAAATGTTTTTGCGATTTTTCCAGGGTTCGCTTGTAGTAAATAAATACGATCACTCATTGCAATGGCTTCTTCAATATCGTGTGTTACAAGTAGTGACGTTTTTTTAAAGTTACGTAATAATGTGAAGACGAGATCTTCTAGTTTCAACTTTGTTTGATAATCGAGAGCCGAAAAAGGTTCATCTAGCAATAAAATTTTCGGATCGGTCGCTAACGTTCGAACGAGAGCGGCACGTTGACGCATACCGCCGGACAGTTCACGAGGATATTGATTTTCTACATCATGTAGACCGACTTGCTTTAAAAGCTGTAAAGTATGTTCTTTCGTCTGTTCATTGTAAATTTTTCGGGTGTGAAGTCCAAGCATAATATTTTCTTCAATTGTCTTCCAAGGGAACAAGTAATCTTGCTGCAACATGTACCCCATAGATGAGGTTTTTGTTGTAATGGGCTCACCATCTAAAAAGACGATACCTTCAATTGGATCAAGTAGCCCAGCAATAATGGAGAGGAGTGTCGTTTTGCCGCAACCACTTGGACCGAGTATAGAAATAAATTCGCCTTCTTCCACTTGTAAGCTCATATCTTCGAGAATCAGTTTGGCATTCTCTTTTGCGAAAAAGCAGTGAGAAACGTTACGTATTTGTAAAAAGCTCATACACTTCGCCTCTATTTCTTAATAACGCTTTCGGCAATTTTTGTATTGACGAGCGCTTCATGTGGAACTTCTTTTTGTAATTCGCCAGCTTCTTTCATAATCGTTTGGAGCTGTTTCCATTCCTCAGCATCTAATAGCGGATTTGTCGCATAAGAATGTTGTTTTTTATACCGTTCAATTACTTTTACTGTAATGTCTTTTGAAGTGTCTTTAAATAATGGAGAAACGGCATTAGCAATCTCTTCTGGACTATGTGTATCAACCCATTGTTGTGCTTTATAGAGAGCACGTGTGAATTTTTCAGCAGCAGCTTTATCTTTCTTTAAGAAACTTTCTTTTGCCATGAATGTTGTATACGGAACAGTACCAGATTCATTTCCGAACGAAGCGACGATATATCCTTTTCCTTCTTTTTCGAATATACTTGCAGTTGGTTCAAAGAGCTGTACAAATTCCCCAGTACCAGATGCAAAGGCATTTGCAATGTTAGCAAATTCGATGTTTTGAACTAAGTTCGTATCTTTATGAGGATTAATACCATTTTTCTTTAAAACGTATTCCCCAACCATTTGCGGCATGCCGCCTTTACGCTGTCCTAAAAACGTAACACCTTTTACGTCATTCCAATTAAAAGAGTCTAATTTTTTACGCGAAACTAAAAAGGTTCCATCTGTTTGTGTAAGTTGTGCAAAGTTAATGACAGGGTCCTTTGCACCTTGTTGATGAACGTAAATGGACGTTTCTGAACCGACGAGAGCAATATCAATGCCGCCAGATAATAGGGCGGTCATCGTTTTATCTCCGCCAGCTGTTGTTTGTAGGTCGATATTTAATCCTTCATCTTTAAAAAATCCTTTTTCAATCCCGACATATAACGGGGTATAGAAGAGAGAATGGGTAACTTCGCCGATGCGAATGTTTTGCGTTTGTTCTTTCGTACCTTCTTTTTTACTGCTGCAAGCAGCAAATGTGAAAACAGCTAGTAACATGATACAAAAAACAGCTATTAATTTTTTCACTATATGACACCTCCTAGAAGTCACTCTACAAGCATGATATGTAGGTAAGTGCCCATATGTGAGTATAGATAGCAGGAATTTTTTGGGTGATAAAGAAGTACAAATATAAGGGGTGATAAAATGGAGTACGAATATGATGATAGCGTACATTTACATCTTGATTATTTCGGAGCAGAATGTGATATGGAATCGATTGCTTATAAAAGGAAGAATGAAGACGTATGGGATGTGTATTTTAATTTTGGTGCATATGGTCTTCAGAAAGATGAAATCGAGACAGGTAGATTTATGGACGAATATGCTGGTCATTACGTTTTTTCTGTACATGCTCGCGATCTTAGCTGGGAATTTGGAAGTGCTCAATTTGAAGAGTGGGTTTTGAGAAATCAAATAGTAGAAAAATCGCTGCAAAAATAGGGAGGAATTTTGTGGTCGATTTTCTCATTTTATTGTTCATTTTCGTAGTCGGATTTTTTATAATGCAAGTACTCGTTTACCGATTTGCAAAGAAAAACATTCAAAAATATACAGAAATAAAATGGATTCATATGTGGCTAGAGATGAATATGAAAAAGGGCCCGAGATTAGATCTTTTTGATTTTGTAGTTATCGTACTTGTATGTATTATATGGAAAGTATGGATGTATTCTCTTATATAATACGTATGCCCACGTCTGTTAGAATGAAGGAGAACCTGTCAGTGTTGGTAGGTTCTTTTCTTATGGTAATATTTTCATGAATTATAGTTCATTTATTATGCTACTAGAATATAGAAGAGATGAAAAAGTTGTATTTTTTAAGGGGAAATTAAGGATACATGTGTATATTACAAGCACATAGGGAGACTAGCTGTATACAAATATGTTATTTTGTATATGACAATATGTTTGTGGATGCGAGACGAAGGGGTAAAGGAAAGAGGGAATAAATTGCGTTTTAATGTTTTTACACAGCGACGAAGAAGAGATGAATTTCATTTTAGTTTTTCGGCTCAGCAACCGAGAAATAATCTATTAATTTCTATCATTCTTAGTGGAATGTGGGCGATCTGTTTAGAAACGCTATTGTTTGTTATGTTAAGGTCTTTCGAATTTGAGAGAACTAAAGAATTTTTCAATGGAACAATACAGCTAAGTATACTCATTATTATTTTGTGGGGTGTACTACTGTACATCATTCATTTAAATAAAGGTATTGGTCATAAGCTTAGGCCGGCTATTCGAGTTTATGTCGTATTATTTTTAATTGCTCATACAATGAATTGGATGTATATCATCGTGCAGGAAGATATGAGTCTTATAGCAGTAAATGCATGGGTGTATTTACAATATGGCCAGTATATATTAAGCCTGCTATTTATTTATATGGTATACGTTTTTGCATATAATTTGCTTGGAAGAGTTTTCTTAAGTACAACGATAACTAGCTTAGTTTTAATTATTTTTGTGATGGTGAATCATTTTAAGCTCATTTTTAGAGGAGAACCATTTTATCCGTCTGATTTCACACAGGTTGGTCATATGGATTCCGTTATACCAATGGTTATGGATTATTTCAGTTTTAGGACTATATCTTTTACAATAATTAGCATTGTTTTGATTGTGTTTGTAGTTATGTATATACGAAAGTATATTCCAGTTATAAAATCACATATTATTATGAGGGTTATTTTCATATGTGGCTCTGCGTTTATGTTGTATGCATATAGTAACTATCCTACTACCTTTATGAATAATATATTTACAAAAGCTGGGGTAGACATCCGTGCGTGGAATCAAGCTACAAATTATAAGGTGAATGGTTTTGTTATTGGATTTTTAAGTAACTTAGATACGACAGTTATTAAAGAGCCAGAGAAGTATTCAAAGGAAAATATGCAGCAAATTGCAAAAGATATAGAAAAACAATATGGCGGTAAAGTAAAAGCGCAAAAAAAAGCAGAGAAGCCGAACATTATATTTATTATGAGTGAAGCATTCTGGGATCCGACAAAATTAACAAATCTGTCATTTAGCGAAGATCCAGTGCCAAATTTACATCATTATATGGAGAATTTTCCAGGAGGCCAAACGATAGCTCCTACATTTGGAGGAAATACAGCGAATACAGAATTTGAAGCGTTAACGAGTTACTCGATGAGTCTTTTAATGCCTGGGTCTATACCATATCAACAAGCTATTCCAAGCCAGAAAGAAGTGCCATCTATTGCAAGTGAATTGAAAAAACAAGGGTATTATGCAAGTGCGATTCATGCTTTTAATCGATCGTTTTATAAACGTGAAGATGTATATAAAACGTTGGGATTTGATAATTTTAATGCAGAAGATACGATGAAAAATAAAGAAGTAGTGGGAGACAACATTGGTGATTTATCTATGAGTAAAGAAATCATAGATGAATTAAATAAGAGAAAACAACCCACATTTATTCATGCAGTGACGATGCAAAATCATTTTCCATATACGCCAAATATGTTTGGAGAAAATAAAATAGAGATTAGTGGATTAACAGAAGAGGAATCAAAGGCAGAGTTAGAAGCATATACAGAAGGGGTAAGATTGTCTGATGAAGCGTTGCAATATTTAATCGAGCAGCTGGATGATTTAGACAGGCCTACTTTATTAGTATTCTTTGGAGACCATTTGCCTATGTTAGGAACGAATAAGTCTATTTATAAAGAAGCAGGATATATAGAAAATGAAGAGACAGTAAGAGAAAGATTACTTATGTCAGAAACGCCATTGTTAATGTATGCAAATTTCGATTTGCCAAATGACAACCTAGGTTTAGTAAGCCCAATTTATTTTTCTAATCTTGTTTTGGATTATGCAGGACTAAATCAATCACCGTTTTATCAATTTTTATCGGAAATGCATAAAGAAATACCGGTTCTTAGAGATGAGTTAAAGGTTAATAAAGATGGAGAAGAGATAACAGATTTAACAAAGAAACAAAAAGAAATGTTAGAGCAATATAAAATGATCCAATATGATTTACTTGCTGGAAAGCAGTATAGTAAAGATATACTTTTTAAATAGAAAAACAAAAAGAACTTGTATAACGATACAAGTTCTTTTTTATAGTATTTAACGGGGTAACCAGACAAGCTGGGGTTAGGGAGTATTACCTGTACATTTAGTATAAATGATAATGTAACCGTTTTATTGATTGATTTGTGAGAAATATGTGAATTTTAGTCTTTTCAAAAACTGCATTCCTATCATACGATTTGGCATAGACTTTTTATGAATTCAAAAACTTTATAAGTTCTTCATTTAATTCATCCGCTTGATCGATTGGAGAGCCATGACCGCTATTTGTAAGAGGGTGTAACTGAGAATTTTTAATCCGCTTTTGCGTGAGTTCAGCGCTTTTGTATGGGATAAGTTGATCGTGAACACCGTGGAATATTTTTGTTGGGACGTTAATTTTACTTAAATCTTTCGTTACGTCTTCATTTGCGGCTGCTTGCAATATTTTGATGAGAGCGTAGGAAGCAGACTGCATACCGAGATAAGAAAACCATTCTAACGTAGCAGACCCTAAATTTCTATTGAAAAATGATAAAGATACATCATTTAAAAATTTAGGCAGATTGGCATACATTTGATTAATAAGGGTATCTGCTTGTTCTTTTGGGACACCATAGGGAGATTCTTCATTTTTAACGAAAGAGGGGGAAACGGCATCGACTAATACAAGTTTAGAAATACGGTGACCATTATAGCGAGACATGTACCGAATAGAAAGAGCACCACCTACTGAAAACCCGACTAATGTAGCATTTTCGACTTGAAGTGCTTCTAGAACAATGGCGATATCGTCTGCTAAACGATCGTATGTGTAACCAGTCCAAGGTTTATCAGATTGCCCGTTTCCGCGTATATCCATAGCGATGCAGCGGAAACCGTGTTGTGGTAACACATTGAGTTGATATTGGTACATTTGATGATTTAAAGGCCAGCCATGGACGAAGAACACGGTTTTGCTACCGGGTCCGGGATTAACGTCTTGCACAAAAATATGCACATCTTTCTCGGTAGTAACAAACATCAATTATCCTCCTATCCTATTCTATTCATATGCTCTATCCCAAAAGCGTTGTTTCGTCATAGCTTTAATAAATTCATTCGCCAGGAGCGTAGGATTTTGTTCTAGTAAGACACCAGGCTTTCCTTCAATATTTAAAGATTGAATAACAGTAGATCCATTTTGGAAGGCACCAATTGGCTTAAAATGATTATATGATTCTACGACAAATGAACTCGCTTTATTAAGAAACTGTTCATCGAGGTTTCCTCCAATAAGAAGTAGCCCGTCATAAAGAAGTGAGGATCCTGTTAAAAAAGTATCATTCACGTCCCAACGTACATTTTGCGTTCCTTGTACAATACCTAATCGTTCGGAAACGATCACTGGTTGCAACCCAACTTGTTTGAATTGATTTAGTATATATTGCGCGTTTTGTCCGTCATATCCATTTGCAACAATGACACCTACTCGTAATGTATTAGGACTAAATGTCGTATTTGCCATACTGAGTGCTGGGGATGATTTCGTAACGCTCGATTCTTGGATATTTGGGACTTTTGCTCCGACCGCTTCAGCGACTAACGTAGCTAATTCAGTACTAATATGTCCAATCATATTTACGACTTGTTGACGGACGGATTTACTTTTTACTTTTCCTAATTCAAAGGAGAAGGCTTGCATAATATGAACTTTTTCGACGTTACTCATACTATTCCAAAATAAACGTGCTTGAGAGAAATGATCTTTGAAACTGGCGGCTGTTTCTCTCGTTTTATGCCCTGATACAGTAGAAGGATATGTAACGAATCCACCTTTTGTACCGGGGACAGTGTAAGGCGTGTTATTTGCTAAGGAATTATTATGGTAAGCGATTTTTCCTTTATCAATTATATATTTAGACGCACCATCTCTTTGATTGTTGTGAAATGGACATACCGGACGGTTAATCGGTAATTCTTGATAATTTGTACCGACGCGTGCCAATTGGGTGTCTGTATAAGAAAAGAGCCTACCTTGTAAGAGCGGATCATTGGTGAAATCAATACCGCGGATGATACTTCCAGGATGAAGTGCGACTTGCTCTGTTTCAGCGAATACATTCTCGACGTTGCGATTTAATGTCATTTTTCCGATGATTTTAACGGGGAAATCTTCTTCAGGCCAAATTTTTGTCGCATCTAATATATCGAAATCGTATTTAAATTCATCCTCTTCTTCTAAAATTTGAATGCCAAGTTCGTATTCAGGATAGTTTCCAGCATTAATATTTTCCCATAAATCACGGCGATGGTAATCTGGGTCAGCACCACCTAATTTTTGAGCTTCATCCCAAATTAATGAGTGAATGCCGAGCTTCGGTTTCCAGTGAAATTTTACGAATCGCGACTTTCCATTTTTATTCACTAAGCGGAATGTATGAACACCAAACCCTTGCATCATTCGAAAACTTTTTGGAATGGTACGATCAGACATAATCCACATCATCATCGCAGCGGATTCTTGGTTATTGGCGATGAAGTCCCAAAATGTATCATGTGCTGTTTGTCCCTGTGGAATCTCATTATGCGGTTCAGGTTTAAGGGCGTGAATAAGATCAGGGAATTTAATGCCATCTTGAATGAAGAAAATGGGAATATTGTTTCCTACTAAATCAAAATTTCCTTCTTCTGTATAAAATTTAACAGCGAACCCCCGTACATCTCTATTGGTTTCATTCGCCCCTTTTGATCCAGCCACTTCGGAGAATCGAACAAAAAGGGGTGTTTTTTTTGAAGGGTCTTGTAAAAAGTGGGCCATTGTTAGCTCCTCTAAAGATTCATATAGCTCGAATATACCATGTGCACCGTATCCACGTGCGTGAACGACTCTTTCAGGAATTCGTTCACGATCAAAATGAGCAAGCTTTTCTCGCATTAGGAAATCTTCTAGAAGGGTAGGACCACGATCGCCAACGGTTAAAGAGTTTTCATCATTTGAAATTGTGACACCTGTATTTGTCGTCATTTTCTTTCCTTCATTCTCACGGGTGAAGGATTCCAGTTGTTCTGTTTTTTTATTTTTTTTGCCGTCCATATAAAACACCTCCCATAATATACGTATTATTGTTTATAGCTTTTATGCTTATATATAGTCTGAAGATGCTTTGCTTTATTGGGATGATTTTCCTCAAATGTTCGATTTATCTTTGTTTGTCTATGAAAATCATTTATTATAATAAATGGTATTCTTCGAGATATTATTTTGAAGGGGTGTTGAAGTGAAAGGAAGTTTTCTATCATATAAAGAAGAAGAAAGGAATGCAAAGATTTTTTTATGGGTGCTATATGTCATTGTTGTTTCATACCAAATTTTCTACGCAATCGTATTAGAGAATAAATCGCTAACGGATAAGGGACATAGTATACTATGGCAATTTATTTGCGGAACTGCAATACTCGGTGTGAATGTATATTTAATAAAAAAAGAGAAAGCGAGCCTTGTTAAATATACATGTGTATTTGCATACATAGGAATAGAAATCGTTAATATACTTTCGTATATGCTTTATAATGAGGCGGCGTTTGATGGAGTAAATATAATAGAAATTATTTTCATCTTCTTTGTACCTATATTTTTAAATAAAAAATATTTTGTTTTTTTACTTTCGACCATTGTAGGGAAATATGTTATTTATTTATTTGTATTAAAGGAAGTAAAAGGGTTTATGTTCCTCATTATGTATACACTCGTATTAATAGCGGCATACATCATTTTAAATCGATTTATACAATACCTTTCAGCGGTAAAGGAAAGTATTAAGATTGCTAGTGAATCACAAAAATTAGCAGTAATCGGAAAAATGGCAGCGACAGTGGGACATGAAATTAAAAATCCACTTGCTTCATTAAAAGGGTTTACGCAATTACAACGAGAGAAGCATGGGGAGGACCCTATTTACAAACAGATGATTTTTGAAATAGAAAATATGAATAATATGATAAGTGAGTTAATGGAAGTTGCTACATGTAAACCTTCTGTTTATAAGAAACATAATATAGGTGAAATTGCATTACAAGCAGTAACAATTGTTCGCGAAAAAATGAATGAATCTAGCGTCCAGTTTATTTCTAATGTGGAAGAAAAGAAGATAGAAGTTGAATGTGATGAGCGGAAAATAAGAGGAGTCTTTCTATATGTCATAAAAAATGCTCTGGAGGCAATGGAGCAAGGTGGCACATTAGAGTTACGGTTAGAAAACAAAGGACAAGATTATGTAATGCTAAGTGTAATTGATAATGGTTACGGTATTAAGAAAGAAAATTTAGCTCGTGTTAAAGAGGCCTTTTATACAACGAAACAAGATAAAATTGGCCTAGGACTTACGGTAGCGAATCGGCTTGTTACTGAGCAGCATCTTGGTGAATTACATATTTCAAGTGAAAGAGATATTGGAACTAAAATAGATATCGTGCTCCCGAAGCAACGTAGAAATAATGCAATACAAGTGGGAGAAACGCTAGGAGTTACCATATGAATAAAGATGATATATTTAAAAATGAAGAAATAAAGGCATTGAAAATATTTTTAAGTTTATTTTTTGTTATATTTTTTGTATACGATCTTGCCTACGAATTCATTGTACCTTTAATAGGAGGAGAGCAAGAAGGAGTAGGACAATTTGAAGATGGTTTAGGTTTATGGCTCTATTTTCTAATGGTAATTTTGTTTTGTATTGGAGTATACTTCATGAAATGGAAGAATCCATTTGCAGTGAAATATATTATTCTAATTGGATATAACCTATTAGATTTTATCCATAATTTTATGATTTACTACGGTAGTGATGCTGAGTTTGATGGTGGAAATATAGTAGAAGGATTTTTTATTTTATTTGCCCCACTCTTTGTGAATAAAAGATATTTTTGGTTAGTTCCGAGCATACTTGTTGGGAAATACGCTCTTATAGGAATCATTATTCACTCGTCACTCGTTTTAATCCCGATGGCATTATATAGCGTATTTACTATCATATGTTGGATTATGTTTTTAAGGTTTCAATCTTACGTTCGTACGCTTGAGATGATGGATAAAGAAATACAACAAACAGAAAAGCTAGCAACTGTTGGGAAAATGGCTACAGTTATTGGTTACAAAATTAGAAGACCTCTAGTTAATTTAGATAAATTTGTTAATAAGCAAGCGATTAAATATCCAGAGGATAAAATATATAGTGATATTATGAAACAAGAAGTAGAACGAATTCATACAATCGCTACAGAACTTAGTGGATTTGAGAAATCTAAATCAATAGAATCAGAAGTTCATAGTATAGAAGAAATTATCGCTTATGTTATCCGAGTTATGGGGAAGCCTGCTTTAAAGCAAGGAGTGCACATACAAGGTATTTATAGTAAAGATATACCATCGATTACATGTGATGAAAAACGATTAAAACAAGTATTTTTTAATTTAATTAAAAATGCGA
Source organism: Bacillus sp. CH140a_4T (assembly GCF_008923725.1). Taxonomy (GTDB): domain Bacteria; phylum Bacillota; class Bacilli; order Bacillales; family Bacillaceae_G; genus Bacillus_A. Next base: position 1,041,093 of record NZ_WBPF01000013.1, on the reverse strand, counting down.
TTGAAGCAATGTCAGTTGGCGGAACGATTACGATTAAAGTGACTGTAGAAGATGCAATCATTGTTCAAGTTAAGGATGAAGGATGCGGTATCCCAAAAGACAAAATTCCGAAGCTAAATGAAGCTTTTTACACAACGAAAGAAACGGGAACAGGTTTAGGTTTAGTAGTCACAGAAAAAATTATTAAAGACCACAATGGTAAAATGAGTTTTGAAAGTGAAGTTGGGGTTGGAACTACGGTGAAGGTTATATTGCCGATATCATGAAAAATTATTTTTAAAAAGGAGATCACTTATTTGGGAGTGAGCTCCTTTTTTGTGGAATGAATTGCTTTAAGTGTGGGTTATAGATCAGTGATTAGAAAAATAGAATATACAGCACTCGCAGTAATTCCAGGGGTAATATGAAGGGATATAGCATCGCCTCTTGAAACGGGATTTCCAGTTGTAATACTAGTCCAAGTTACAGTAGCAGGACCTATTGCTGGAGTAGGATTAAATACTTGAATTTGTCCCGATCCAGTATCTGTCGGTTTAATTGAAAATACCATAGTTCCAGTAATTTTGTCTGTGGTAGTTAAGGTGATAGTAGATAGGATGTAACTAGAGGTAGGGGCAGTGAGGTTTGTTTCTCCCGCTTAAAACAATTCTTACCTTGTTAGTTTTTCTTATTTTTTATAGCAAAATAGGAAGCAGATAGGAAACAAATAAAGCCTAAAATCCAACCAATAGAAGGAGAATAGGGAAGCATATGTTGTAATACCATTCCACTAGAAATAAAAAAGCTACCGAGTAGACCTAAGAAGATGGGGTATCTCAGTAATTTAAACATGAGTGATATGACCTCCTTTATAACATATATTGTATATTAGTCTTAATTTTCTGTATATATTTTTTAAGAAAAATGGTGGTACAATATATGAAGGATACGAGAAGAGAGGATGAACATTAACATATGTACGTTACTGTAACAGAAGCAGCATATAAAAAGATTATGGATACGATTCCAAATGAAGCGAAATATATAAAGTTATTTTACGATAATGAAGGTTGCGGTTGTGTAATGAGCGGAATTATCGATTTAGTAGCTGTAGCAGAAAAAGATGAGCGCGATGTGGATATCGAATCTAGCACAATGAACTTTATCGCAGATCGCACAAAGCTTGTATTTATGGATGATAAGTTAACAGTTGATTGGCATGAAAGTGGAGGAACTTTTCAGCTGAAGAGCCCGAGCCAATTTTATAATCCGAATATGAAATTACATGTTCGAGTGTAGTAAAGGAAAGGTGGTTCCAAAATATATTTTGGACCATCTTTTTTATTATATAAGGTGCAATTAGTATCGTTTTTTGTTGATAAGTCGATATATTAGGAAAATCGCTGATATAATTCAAGTTGCACTGATATACTTGAAAAATTGTCGATATAATTTCATGCACCAAAAAAGAGAACCTCTCCATACAGTACGAAGATTTTTTCACATAATGAAATGTACATATGATTGAATTTTCTGTATAATCTTATTGCGGAGGGGATACGCATGAGAAAATGGGGGATGGAGTTATTAATTTTAAGTGTCGTTATTATTTGGGGGATTAATTTTACGATTGCGAAATATGGACTTTTAGAATTTACAGCCATTGAGTTTACTGCGCTTCGAATGATGTCGGCGGCACCACTTATGTTACTCCTTACATTTTTTATTGAAAAGTCGGTTTATATGGAGCGAAGGGATATACCTAGATTAATCATCGTTAGCGTTGTAGGTATTGTACTGTATCAAACATTATTTATGGAAACTGTCAAATATACATCCGCTACAAATGCCTCTTTACTCATTTCTATTTCACCTATTTTTACAACTGTATTTGCGATTTTCTTGAAACAAGAAAAGTTTTCTTCTCGAAAGCTCATCGGTTCTATCATTGCCTTTGGTGGTGCAGCGTTAGTTTTAGTAGCAGGGCATTCACTTGCTAGTTCTTTTTACGGAAATGGAATTGGGCTCATTACATCGATATGCTGGGGGCTTTATCCTGTTTTAGCGGGACCATTAATTAAAAAGTATTCAGCATTACGTGTTACAGCATGGTCAGCGTTAGTTGGCGCAATTCCGCTCTTATTGTTAAGTGGACCACGTGTACTTATAATGCCATTTCATATTACACACGGAATGACACTATTTGCTTTACTATATTCGATTTTCTTTGTAACAGTATTTGGTTTAGTGATGTGGTATGTTGGTATTCAAAAAATTGGAGCGTCACATACGATGGTATACATGTATATAACGCCGCTTGTAGCTGTTTTATTTGCAGCTATTTGGGCAAATGAATATGTATCTTTTCAACAAATAATCGGTGGAATTATTATTTTCTTCGGTCTATGGTTTGTGAAATCGGAGAAAATAAAAGTGCATTCTATTGCGGAGGAACCTATATCAAAATAGGAAAACAGATCACCTATGATCTGCTTTCCTATTTTTTTATTTTTGGTAAGAAGACGAGAAATAAGATAGCAGTAATAAGTGGAATTAAGTTTAAAAATGGAATACGGAAGAGTGTGATAAGAATAATACCTGGAAGAAGGACACCGAGGACAGCGTAGAAAATACTATGATTTTTCGTGTACCAATACAATGAAAGTCCAATAAGTGCAGGGATAATAAGGTGAATGAGAGCCATTAAAAAATAAATCATTAGACGCCCCCTTTATTTGTGTGCTTATTACATCATATCCGTATGTTCATAGATTGATATCATTTTTTTTATAAATGGACGAAAAACGTTTGAAAAAACGTCACAAATTATGAGGATATGATGTTTGAAATCTTGTATAATATTATTTCCTAAAAATATTTAAACAACATAAACGTACTGTTTATGTTGTTTTTAATTTGAGTGAAATGGATGTAAGCAGTATAAACTGGAAAGAAATTTTTTTGTTGGATAGATAAAAATTACTGAAGAGGAGAACAGCATGATTAGTATGTCATTAAGATCGTTTAAAATTCAATCGTATTATTTACTAGGTTTTCTTTTACTAGGCTGGATGGTAACACCGTTTTCAGCACATTTTCTAGGTGCAGGAATTGGACTTATTGTAAGTATGTATTGTGTTTGGCTTTTAGGGAGACGAATTGAGAAGCTTGGAGATAGTATCGTAAAGAAAACGAAAGCACCGACGCTCGGTATGTTTAACCGTTTTGCCGCTGCTATTTTGGGTGCTATTATTATGTACGAAATTGAGCACCATATGGTTATGTGGGCATTTGCAGTAGGGATTCTGGGTGGCTATTTCTTAATCGTTGTGAATTTAGGCTACTATAGTATGAAAGATGAGGAAGAATTAACGAAGAACTAAAAAGATAAAAAGATAAAAAGATAAAAAGCCTCTTTTTAGATGGAATAGAGGATCCAGCGAAGGATAGAAGCGGTCAGAAACTTTTTTAGCCCCATGCGGTGTGAAACCAGAGTGATGTAGTGAGTAGAGATATAATTTATATGTTCGAAGCCGTGATTTGTATGTGTGAAAATGAGGAATCTAGTGATGGATAGTACAACAGGAAGCGTAACTTTTTATAAAATATAGGTTTCTGCTTCCAATAAGTTAACATGAAATCACTTATTAGTATGACTCTTATGTTCTTTAAAAAAGTTGGAGATAATACAACAAACTATTCCGGTAATTAGAATAATGTATTTTATCGTTTCACTAGTATGCTCAAATAAATTAACGTTAAGCATCACAAGTCCCCAAAACATTTGGATCACTCCGTAACTGAATAAAATTTTTCCTGTACGAGAAAAATTTTTCATAGGTCTCACCCTTTCCTGTATATGTAAATTATATCATGGGAAATTAAAAAATGAATGATTATAAAATGAATTTTCTGTAATTTTATGAACTAAGCTATAGATGAAGAGATAAGATATAGAAAGAAGCTTACGTAAAAAACGTAAGCTTCTTTTTTATGTAAGTGTGTATAACCGTTAAGCCGCATTGGGTTTTGTCGGTGAGTACGCGGAACTTTACGGTTACACGACACTTATTCATATGAGTAAAAGGGTTATTCCAACAGAAAGTTTGTACTTAAGCGATTGGACCGCCTAAGTTAATAATATCTTCAGAAACGCTGTCGAACTTTTTGAAGTTCGCTTTGAACTCGTTCGCAAGCTCGATTGCTTTCGCTTTATAAGCAGCTTTATCAGCCCAAGTCTGTTCAGGCATTAACACTTCGTCAGGTACACCTGGTACGTGAAGTGGAACTTCAAGACCGAAGATGTCATGTTTAGCTGTTTCAGTTTTTGCAAGTTCGCCGCTTAATGCTGCTTGAATCATTGCACGAGTGTAGCCTAAGTTCATACGTTTACCAATGCCGTATTCGCCACCAGTCCAGCCAGTGTTTACTAAGAATACTTTCGCATCGTGTTTCTCGATTTTTTCACCAAGCATTTCAGCATAACGAGACGCATCAAGTGGTAAGAATGGTGAACCGAAGCAAGTTGAGAATGTTGCTTGCGGGGATGTAACGCCGCGCTCTGTTCCTGCTAGTTTACTAGTGTAACCACTTAAGAAATGATACATAGCTTGTTCTTTTGATAACTTACTGATTGGAGGCAATACGCCAGATGCATCAGCAGTTAAGAAAATGATTGTATTTGGGTGTCCAGCAACACTTGGCAGTACGATATTGTCGATCGCATGCATAGGGTATGCAGCACGAGTATTTTCTGTTAAAGTAGTATCGTTATAGTCTGCGATACGCGTTTGGTTATTAATGATAACGTTTTCTAAAACAGATCCAAATTTGATTGCATCGAAAATTTGTGGTTCTTTCTCGTGAGAAAGGTTTACACATTTTGCGTAGCAACCGCCTTCAATATTGAATACACCGTTATCAGACCAACCATGCTCATCATCACCGATTAATTTACGGTTTGGATCAGCAGATAATGTTGTTTTACCTGTTCCAGATAAACCGAAGAATAGTGATACGTCGCCTTCTTCACCTACGTTTGCAGAGCAATGCATAGAAAGAATATCTTGTTCAGGTAGTAAGAAGTTCATAATAGAGAAGATTGATTTTTTCATTTCTCCAGCGTATTCTGTACCACCAATTAGTACGATACGTTTTTCGAATGAAACCATAATGAATGCTTCAGAGTTTGTACCGTCAACAGCTGGATCAGCTTTGAAATTCGGTGCAGAAACAATTGTGAACTCTGATTCATGAGTTGTTAATTCTTCTTCAGTTGGACGAATGAATAATTGATGTACAAATAAATTGTGCCATGCATATTCGTTAATAACTTGAATTGGTAGGCGGTAATTGCGGTCAGCGCCTGCAAATCCATTGAAGATGAATAACTCTTCTTTTTCTTTTAAGTATTCTAAAACTTTAGTATATAATTTATTAAAATGTTCTTCAGAAATCGGTTGATTCACTGCTCCCCAAGCAATTTTGTCAGCAACCGATGCTTCTTTCACAATAAATTTATCTTTAGGAGAACGTCCTGTATATTTTCCTGTTGAAGCAGAAACTGCACCAGTAGAAGTTAATTTCCCTTCATTTCGCATTAATACTTTTTCCACTAATTGCGGAACACTTAGTTGAATCTGTGCATTGCTTCCGTTCAATAATTCGTGTAAACCAATTTGGACATTCACAGTACTCATATTTATATACCATCCTTTTCATTTAATGAAATATTTCTCGTAATCCCCAACAAGAGTATAACACAATTATATAAATAATGTATACTATTTATTTCTTTTTGTTTGTGTGAATGTATTATTTCCTTATTAATATTTCATTCCAGGCGTATTGAGAAAAACTTTCAGGAAAATGTGAATATTAATTGACAAATGAATATCATTTCTTTAGTATAGGTTGGGACGGATACTCTCTTATCCCGAGCTGGCGGAGGGACAGGCCCGATGAAGCCCAGCAACCTCATTTGTAGTGGTAAATACAGGTGAATAGGTGCTAAAACCTGTGCGAGGCTAACGGTCTCGAACGATAAGAGCAAAGGGCAAAAAGCAGTATGCAAGTAGCAAATTAAACCTTTCCTCTATGTAAAGTAGGAAAGGTTTTTCTGTATGCTTGTGTGGGAGAATAAATGTATGTCGCAGTTTGTGGCAAATTAAGGATGAGTTCCGTACAATATATACAATTACTGTAGGGAGGTTTACCACATGACAAAAAAACGTCATCTGTTCACATCTGAGTCTGTAACTGAAGGACATCCAGATAAAATTTGTGACCAAATTTCTGATTCAATTTTAGATGCGATCTTATCAAAGGACGCGAATGCACGTGTAGCTTGTGAAACAACTGTAACAACTGGTTTAGTATTGGTAGCGGGGGAAATTACGACTTCTACTTACGTAGATATTCCAAAAATCGTTCGTGAAACAATTCAAGGCATTGGTTACACACGCGCAAAATACGGATTCGATGCAGAAACTTGTGCAGTTTTAACATCTATCGATGAGCAATCTGCTGACATCGCTATGGGTGTTGACCAAGCGCTAGAAGCACGCGAAGGTCTAATGACTGACGCTGAGATTGAGGCAATTGGTGCGGGAGACCAAGGTTTAATGTTTGGCTTCGCATGTAATGAAACACAAGAATTAATGCCACTTCCAATCTCACTTGCTCACAAATTAGCTCGCCGTTTAACTGAAGTACGTAAAGATGACACATTATCATACTTACGTCCGGATGGAAAAACGCAAGTTACAGTTGAGTATGATGAAAATGGTAAACCTGTACGTGTAGATACAATCGTAATTTCTACACAGCATCATCCAGATGTTACATGGGAAGAAATCGATCGCGATTTAAAAGAGCATGTAATTAAAGCTGTAGTTCCAGCAGAATTAATGGATGGAGAAACGAAATTCTTCATTAATCCAACTGGCCGCTTCGTAATTGGTGGACCACAAGGTGATGCTGGTTTAACAGGACGTAAAATCATCGTTGATACTTACGGTGGATACGCTCGCCACGGTGGCGGTGCATTCTCTGGTAAAGATGCAACGAAAGTTGACCGTTCTGCAGCATATGCAGCTCGTTATGTTGCGAAAAACATCGTAGCAGCTGGTCTTGCTGACAAAGCAGAAGTACAACTTGCATACGCAATCGGTGTAGCACAACCAGTATCAATTTCAGTTGATACATTCGGCACTGGTAAAGTATCTGAAGACGTACTAGTAGAACTAGTTCGTAACAACTTCGATCTTCGCCCAGCTGGTATTATTAAAATGCTAGACTTACGTCGCCCAATTTACAAACAAACAGCAGCTTACGGCCACTTCGGACGTACTGATGTAGATCTAACATGGGAACGTACAGACAAAGCTGCAGCTTTAAAAGAGCAAGCTGGTCTATAATATATGAAAAAAAGCTTTGCGCCGTGAGCGCAAAGCTTTTTTTATTTTGTTTTATTTACCACTTGGATGCAAGAACCACAATAAACTTCTCCATCTAGCTCAATGTACTTTCTCACATTTGTCATACCACTTGCCGGAAATGGCATATGAATCCATGCTTTTTCATATGTTTGTATTTCCTTTTCACATGATTTACAAAGGACTGGTTTCTTCTTGAACATATGTAATCAACCTTTCATTTGACGTGCTTTACCCGCGCAAAAGGCACTGCTTAGTAAAAATAGGGTTGCGAATATAATGCTTACTAATGTAGCGTATGGAATTGCGCCTTTTAGAGAAAAGCCAACAGTAATGGAAGCGACGAATAAGAGGATGAATGTTGTTGTTAATTTTTTATAAAGTTCCATAATATGTAGACCTCCTTATTTAGAGATAGAACGTTTAAAAATAAAATCTATTATATAGGCAAGTACGAGAGGAATTAATGTGCTAGTCACATAGTAACGAATACCACCATCAGGCAAAAGTACATACAATTTTAAAAAGTTAATATCGAACCCGTAAGCGATGCATTGAAAAAGGGATAATATAATTAGGAATGGTATAATGGCTACGTATCGTTTTATGTTATAAAACATAAAAAAACTCCTGTATATGGATAAATATACTTATATTGTATCATGTTGAATTCTTTGCTTCATACATAATTTTACAAGAAAATGAAAGGGAAGATGAAAAATGAGTGTCAATGAACATAAAAAACAAGCACCAAAAGAAGTGCGTTGTAAGATCGTGACGATTTCCGATACACGTACGGAAGAGACAGATAAGAGCGGACAACTATTACATGAATTGTTAAAAGAAGCAGGCCATACAGTGACCTCTTATGAAATTGTAAAAGATGATAAAGAGAGTATTCAGCAAGCAGTGTTAGCTGGTTATCATAGAGAAGATGTTGATGTCGTGTTAACAAATGGCGGTACTGGTATTACGAAACGTGATGTGACGATTGAAGCGGTATCAGCGCTATTAGATAAAGAAATTGTCGGGTTTGGTGAGTTGTTCCGTATGATTAGTTATTTAGAAGATATCGGAAGCAGCGCAATGTTAAGTAGAGCGATTGGCGGTACAATTGGCCGCAAAGTTGTCTTTTCAATGCCAGGATCAAGCGGAGCAGTTCGTCTTGCGATGAATAAATTAATTTTACCGGAATTAGGTCATATTACATTTGAGCTGCATCGCCAATGAGTAAGTGGGCTGGAATTGTATTAGCAGGCGGTATGTCGAGTAGATTTGGTGAGCCGAAAGCATTAGCAATTTGGAAGGGGACTACTTTCGTTGAGCGTATTGCGAAAGTGATGACAAGTACTTTGCAAGAAGTTGTAGTCATTAGTCATACTGATATAAAGGAGCGAGTAGAGCAACTCGTACAAGTTCCTGTTATAGAAGATATTCCACATTATAAAGGAAATGGCCCACTTGCTGGAATTGTATCAGGAATGGAATATATAGAAGCAGATTGGTACGCTATTATGCCTTGCGATGCGCCAAATGTTTCACATGAATGGCTTACCATTTTACTAGAGCAAACGAGCAATGAATATGATGCTATTGTCCCTATTATTAATGGAAGAAAACAGCCGTTACTTGCGGCGTACCATAACCGTGTGAAAGAAAAAATTTATGCTTTGCTTCAAGAAGAAAAAAGAAGTATAGGCCAACTTTTATCACAATGTAATGTGAAGTATATTACTGGTGAAGAGGTACAGACGAATGCAGATTGGTTTATAAATGTGAATACGAAAGAAGAATATGTACAAGCTCAAAAAAACCTTTCAAATGAATGAAAGGTTTTTTGATATACAGAAATTGGGGAACAATTACTGTATAAAGGTATGTGAGTAAGTTGATTTTAAGGGGAATCTCTTAAAATCACTATACAGTAAAAAAATACTGTATAACCATATATTAATTTTTATGGGTTTTTATTACAAGTATATTTAGTTGTGTGTCTTTTTGTTATAATAAATATGAGAATAATATGATGCTTCACCTTGTGTATCATTTATTAAGCTAAAATTTCCAATTATGTAATAACCCCTCTTCGTGTTATGAAGAGGGGTTTTCTGTTTAAGCGAGTAATTCTGATGCGGTGTGCTGAAGGACTTCTTCATATTGATTAAGTAAGCCACGAAAGATCTCATCCCAGCTTTTTGATTTAGCATAAGACGAAGCCGCTATGCCCATTTGCAAAAGTTGCTCTTCATTTTGCAATAAAGAATGGATGGATGATAGAAATGAATCCGCATGTTTGGGCGGGCAAAGAACTCCCGTTTTTCCATCTGTAATAATATTTTTAACCCCGCCACTATTTGCACCGATGACAGGTGTACCGCATGCAAGTGATTCGAGTACGACATTTCCGAATGTTTCAGTAGCGGATGGAAATACCATGATATTAGAACAAGCATATGCTTCAGCTAAATCCTTCCCTTGTAAATATCCAGTAAAAGTGATATTTGTACGCGGAACAGCTTCACGCAAATTTGTTGCTAGCGGACCGTCTCCCGCGATGAGCCAATGAATGTCGTTTCGAGTATGAGTCGTTTTCAAGATAAGGTGTTGCAACGTATCAATATCTTTTTCAGGGGCAATCCGTCCAACATAGGAAAGGACATACTTCGCTGTAATATTATATTTTTTTCGGAATAGGTCTGTATTGTAAGATGGATGAAAGAGTGTGCAATCTACACCACGTCCCCATATGGAGAGGGCCTGAAATCCTTTATTTTTTAGTTGGTGTAACGTTGCAAAAGAAGGAACGAAATTTTTTTGCATATGACTATGAAACCATTTTAAATAGTTCCAAAGCATATTAGAGAGAAATTCAATTTTGTAATAGCGTAAATAAGCATCGAAATCAGTATGATAAGAACCGACAACTGGGATGTTTAACTTTTTTGCATAATACAATCCACAAAGTCCCATGTTGAAAGGTGTAGCAATGTGAATAATGTCAGGTTTAAAGGAAAGAAGTTCTCGTTTAATGCGCGGAGTAGGAAAAGAAAAGCGGCATTCTGGATATAATATTGTTAATGGGATACTTCTCATCTTATTCACATTAGCTACGAAATTATCTTCAGCTGTATGCTGAGGGGCGAAAACAGAATAGGCGATCTTTTCTTTCTGAAAGTAACGTGTTAATCGTTCTAATGTTTTCGCAACCCCGTTAACTTGTGGCGTAAAAGTATCGGTAAAAATGGCGACTCTCATCATATCACTCCTTTATGTGAAAAGTGGGATGAATTGATAAAAAGAGATGATGCCAGAGCAAGTGCCGAGGCACATACCGACGAATACATCAGACGGATAGTGAAGTCCTAAATAAATGCGAGAAATACCAACGCATAATGCTAACGGTAATAGAAAAGCAAATAAGCTTGGATTATAGCAAATAAATGGAATAAGGACAGAGAAAACGGCTGTTGTATGACCAGACGGGAAAGAGTGGTCTTTTAATGGATGGACTGGATATTTCGCATCCTGAATTGTTAAATAAGGACGTTTTCGCGGATACCATCTTTTTAATATTTGTACAGGAATATGGCTAATTGCTAAAGAAATAGCAGTTGCGATTGCAGCTTGATGCAAAGTTCCTTTTGCGAAAATTAAAAAGAAAAGTGTGAGTGCGATTGAAAAAGTAGCACCGCCGATATGAGTAATATTGCTGAAAAAGATATTTAATGTTTTTTGATCAAAGTATCGGTTAATTCCTTTGAAAATGTAACATTCTATTTTATACAGTCCACTGACCTTCATGGAAATTCTCCTCCCTCGCTTACATATATATGGAGATATTAGCTTTTATTTTAATAAGATTTTATTGAGGGAGTAATAATGTTTTGTAAAGAAAAAGTTAGTTTTTCATACAAAAGAGCTGCCAATCTTATGGCAGCGATAAAATTATTTCTGTAATGATTTATAGTACTGACCTTTTTCGACGTATTGTGTGCGAATTCGCTCCATGTCTTTACGGTCTTCCTCTGTTAATTCACGAATGACTTTCGCCGGACGACCGAACGCTAACGTATTTGGCGGGATTGTCTTTCCTTGTGAAACGAGACTCCCAGCACCGATAAAGGCTCCTTCGCCAATTTCAGCACCATCTAATATAATAGATCCCATTCCAATTAAAGCATCTTTTTTAATATGGCAGCTATGTAAAATAACTTGATGCCCAACTGTAACATCGTCTTCTAAAATAAGAGGATATTGCGGGCTTTGATGAAGTGTACATTGGTCTTGTACATTTACTCGGTCTCCAATAATTGTTGGTGACACATCGCCGCGTATGACTGTATTAAACCAAATACTTGATTCCTCGCCAACGGAAACATCGCCTGTAATCGTAACGTAGTCAGCGATAAAAGCACTACTCGCAATTTTTGGATTTTTTTCTTTGTAAGGGTATATCATGTAAAGCCTTCCTTTCCTAGAGACTAGTTTCAGTGTATCAAATTATGAGAAAGAGTGAAATGGAGGAGAGCCGTATGTGGAATTATGAAGCAGAGGAAGCGAAAGCTGTCGTTGTTATCGTGCACGGCGCAATGGAATATCACGGACGTTACGAAGCCGTTGCGGAAATGTGGAATCATAGCGGCTACCACGTCGTAATGGGGGACCTTCCATCACATGGAACGACTTCGAGAAATAGAGGACATATTGATTCATTTGATGAATACATAGAGGAAGTTAAATTGTGGGTGAAAGAGGCAAGAAAGTATCGGCTACCTATTTTTATATTTGGTCATAGTATGGGTGGTCTTATTGTTATTCGTATGATGCAAGAAACGAAGAGAGAAGATGTAGACGGCATTATTTTAAGTTCACCTTGCCTAGGAGTAGTGACTGGACCTTCTGCACCGCTTCAAGTTGCCTCAAAAATATTAAATGTTATCGCTCCGAAATTGCAATTTGCAACGAATCTTACAGTGGAAATGTCAACTCGTAATCATGAAGTTCGGGACGCGATGGAGAATGATTCATTGTTCTTGCGTAAAGTATCAGTACGTTGGTATAGTGAATTGATTAAGTCTATCGAAATTGCTCATAAAAAAATAGATGATTTTCCAGATGTTCCGCTCTTGCTAATGCAGGCGTGTGAGGATAAACTTGTAGATAAAACACGTGTCCGCATGTGGTTTGATAATGTTAAAATGAGTGATAAGGCTTTTAAAGAATGGCCGAATTGTTATCACGAGTTATTAAATGAGTATGAGCGTGATGAAATTTTGAATTATATTCAGTCATTTACTGAAATACGCATCAATAACATAATAGAAACAAATAAGTAAATTATTTGTACATTGAATAGAGGAGATGAAGGAAGAAGTGAACGTACCGAGTAATCCCATAACGCTCATGGCGAAAGTATACCGTGATGTGTTTCCGGTTGTACACCATGAGCTAGCGGTGTGGAAAGAGCGTGCCTACCATATTCCGAATGATGAGCTTCATAGTCAGGCAATCGCAAGTATTGAGAATAAAACGTTCCATTGTGAGGGCGGTGGTATTTTAGCACTGCTAGCAAATGAGCACCGAGAGGAATGCATTCGTTTTATCGTAGCGTATCAAACAATCAGCGATTATTTAGATAATTTATGTGACCGCAGTACATCACTTGACCCAAATGATTTTGCCGCACTGCATGAATCGATGTTAATGGCATTATCACCTGAAGTAGAAGGTGGCGGTAATTATTATCGCTATCGTGATGATCAAGACGATGGTGGTTATTTAGATGAACTTGTTGAAACATGCCAAGACGTTTTAAAGAAAACGAAACACTATGACAAAATTGCTCCTGTTCTTCATGAACTTGCTTGTTATTATTGTGATTTGCAAATTCATAAACACGTGAAATTAGAAGAAAGAGAACCGCGCTTACAAACATGGTTTGAAGCACATAAAGAAAACTTACCTGAAATGAGCTGGTTTGAATTTTCAGCATGTGCAGGTTCTACGCTTGGAATTTTCTGTCTTGTCGCATATGCATTTCATGATGAATTACATGATGAAGATATTGCGAAAATTAGACAAGGGTACTTCCCTTACGTACAAGGACTTCACATTTTACTTGATTATTTCATCGATCAAGAAGAAGACCGTATAGGTGGGGATTTGAATTTCTGTAGTTATTATGAAAATGAGCAAGCGATATTAGATCGGATGAAACATTTTGTAGAAGAAGCAGAGAAGAGCATTGGTGATTTGCCTCATGCGAAGTTTCATCGTCTCATAAGCCGAGGGTTACTTGGTATTTATTTATCAGACCAAAAAGTATCAGCACAAAAGAATATGCACAAAATGGCACGGCGCATTGTAAAATATGGAGGCCTCACTTCACGATTCTTCTATTGGAACGGGAAGATGTACCGAAAGAAAATGGCGCAGTGATGAAGAAAACCACTCATGTAGAGTGGTTTTTTGTTATAATATGGTAAAGGGGTGATGAAAATGAAGCGATTGTTCCAAAAGCTATATGACCATATTGAAGTAACATTACTCGTGCTACTTTCCATTTCATTTGTGATGGGAATGTATATGATGATGAATAGGCCAAGTGGTCCTACTATGATGGATTATGTGCCACAAGTGTTAATTGGCGCAATTATTATTGTAGATATTGTTTTTTTAATAAGTAATAGAAAGAAACAAACGAATAGTAAATAAAAAGCATTTGTACAAGAGAGTACAAATGCTTTTTATTATGATCGTATTTTTGAAAATACATATATGAGAAGCTCAATTGCGAAAATAACTAAAACAGATAGTCCGAATAAAGGCATGACAACGCCTAGTATAACCATCATGATAAAGAAAACGATTATGCTTTTTTTATCTCTTTGCTTTGGCGGTGCTGCTAATTTTCCTTTCGGCTTTCTTGCTAACCACATTTTTATTCCATAATAAATAAGAAGTAATAAAGATAATGTCGTTAGTAAGCATAATATTTTATTTGGCCATCCGAATAAATGTCCTTCGTGAAGCGGGATACCGTAAGTGAACCATTGTGCAAATAAGCCATAATCACGATAGTCCGTTTTTGAAATGAGTTTTCCGCTATATTGATCAAAGTAAGCTGTTATTTCCTCATTTGGTGCGACGTGCATACCCGTAATACCAGAACCGCTCGATTTCGAAACAGTGAATACACCTTTTGGGTCAGCGGGTAGTGAGATAACGTATGGCTTCTTTATTTCAATTTCTTTTTGTAATTCATCAATTGAAATGGCTTTTGGCTCATTTGAATTCGATTCAGGAGGAGCTTCTTTTCTTGTTGCCCACGGTAATTCCTTTACTTTGGATTCAGGCGGTGCCATATACAATTTCGGATATCCAATCGATTCATTCGACGATGCAATTTTATAAATTTGGTTACCCATAAACCCTGACCAAGGCAATCCAGATGCGACTAGCAAAACGAGTGGAATTGTAAATATAATACCGATAATAGAATGACGTCGTTTTGCTTTTTCTCGCTTATTGGATGCTGGTGTATTTTTGAACTGGCGTATACTCATATACAACCCGGTCACAATTAAAAAGATTGTCCAGCATGCCGCAAGCTCTACAATATAGTTGACGACAGTGCCACCGACTAAAAGAGAACTATGCAATTCTCGCATTATATTAGCAAACGTTTCACTTGCGTTTTGATCTCCAACAATTTGATTATTACTATCTAAATACACATATTTTTGTTGCCCTGTATATTCATTTGCAATTGTAATTCTCGTATTATAATCCCCATTAAACTCACTAATTTTCGCCACACTATAATGTGGATATTTTTTCTCTGTTAAGGAAATAGAATCAGACATCGAAATAGATTCCGTTTGGGCGCTCTTCCCAAAATATAAATCTTTATAGATGAAATCTTCAACCTCTTCCCGAAATAAATACCCAATTCCGCTCAGTGACAACGTAATAAGAAGCGGCGTAATAAAAAGCCCAGCGTAAAAATGCCAACGCCAAAAAATGTAATGAAGCGAACGATTTACTTTCATACTTTCAGTTCCCCTAACCTTCCCTATATGAATAGATTCCTCATTTTAATATAGCGAGATTAAGTGTGGATATTTTGAAGGAATTGTGAAAAATGTTAAAAGTTTTTGGGATTTTTATTAAACAACAAACACATTTCAAAAGGGATGTTTTCTATGTTTATGAAGATTTCTTTGTATTTGATAGATACATCCCAACAACCGCTTCAGCAAGACATTGAGCGGAATCAACAAAATCTTCACTCGCCACAACATTCAAATCAGTACATGCGATAATAGCGGTATCTACTTCATCTTTTAATTGTAAGACGAGCGTACTCCATAATTTGCGAGCTTCTTCAACTTCTCCGTTTTTAATATAAGTAATAATTTGATTAATCATTTCCTGCCATTTTTCATGATGAATGTACTCTATATTACGTTTTATAATCCCATCTTGGTAAATACCAGCTTGAATTGTCGCTTCTGTTGCGAGAAGAGCGACTCTTTTTGTATTTTCGGGAATTGCTTGTAACGTCTCATCGACGATATTTAAAATCGGAATGGATAGAGAATGCTGTAATTCCTCGAAATAAAGATGTGCTGTATTGCACGGCATAGCGATAAAGTCTACGCCAGTACTTTCGAGTTTTTGTGCTCCTTCAATAATCGCTTTTTTCATTGCTTCGTGATCAATAGGGCGATCCATATAAAACGGTGTTGGACAAGAATAAATCATCATATGAGGAAAGTCCATATCATGCTTTGCTCCGTATATTGTTTGACACTTTGCTACAACTGTATCGACGAATGGTCCAGTTGATTTTGGCCCCATTCCTGCTAGTATTCCGATCATTGTTTCGTCTCCTTTAACATGTAATTAAAAACGTTTTTTGCGAACGATAAAAAGAAATAAAGTAAGTAATAAAAATGAATATACGATAGCCCAAGCTGTGAGCCATAGTGTGTGAGTCAGTATATTAAATTTGTATTGTCCAAGCATTAGAAAGCTTTCGACAGGTGGTAAAAACCATAGTAACTCTTTTTTAAACCGGATGGAGGCGATTGTTATAAGTAATATAAATGTAAGGCTAAGCCAAGCGGTGCTTGCTTTTTGAATGATATTTCTAGTAAATAAAGTTGCAATTGAAATTCCTAGTATAGAGAAAGACATGTGAGCGAGAAATCCAACTAAAAATAAAGAAACTGTCATTTCTTCATTAAACATTTGTAAAATAATTGGGTAGATTACGGATATAAAAGATAAAACAGAACAAATGAGAAGAGCCGTAATATATTTACCAACATATAGTGCGGAAATATTATTTGTGTGAGAAATAGTAATTTGTTCTTGTACAGGGTCTTCAGTATGAAAAATTGTGACCGTAATCCAAGCAGATAATAAATAAAGTGCGAGTGCCGTTTCCAAGTATGTCGGTACAATAGGAGTTGGTTTATATGTATATACAAAAAGTAAGCTCACAAAGTACATCGCAATAGGAGGGACGTATTTATACGATTTTGTATAGTCGAGAAAATGGTAACGAATAAGCGCAAACATAATAAACCTTCTTTCGATTTAAAAATTAGGTTGTAGCAGTGTGATAGATGCTTTTTTATGTAATAAAAACTGAAGCATTTCGTTTGTATATTCTTTTTCGATTTGTAATTGAATAAGGTTTTGATTTGAATTGTGTGCAACGTGTATAAATCCTAATTGCTTTCGTAGTTCTATCGCTGAAAATGTGTCGTGAACGATTGCTTCAATATAGACTTGTTCTGCCCCTTTTTGCACAGAGATATCTTCCGTGATTGTATGATTTGCTAACGACACAATTCTATCGGCGAAGTTTTCGAGTAGTTGTTTTTCGTGACATGTGAAGAGTATAGATATGCCGTGTTGTTTTAATGACAGTAAAATATGTTCTAGTTCTTGTTGGGAGTTAGGATCTAGCCCAGAAAGTGGTTCATCTAAAATTAGTAAATGGACGTCTGTAAGTAATGCTTGCATAATGCCTGTTTTTTGTTTCATGCCTTTTGAAAAGTTTCGTACAACGGAATGTCTTGCATGATGTAAATGAAAAGATTCAAGAAGCATCGGAATTTTATCTTTTAAATATTTTGTTGATAAACCGTGAATATGGCCGAGATGATATAAATAATCTTCTAATGTAAAACGAATCCCTTCAGGAAAATGTTCAGGTACATAGCCGATTTGTATATGTTCTTTTCTTTGAAGTGTCCCTGCTGTAGGTGAAATAAATCCTGCAATTATTTTGAGTAGAGTACTTTTTCCAGTCCCGTTCCCGCCAATGATAGCGAGTGCCTCTCCTTCTGGAATGGATAAATCGATGTTGTCTAGTATAAGTGATTTGCCATACTTCTTTTGAATTCCCCTTAGTTCTACTAGCAAAGTTCTATCCTTCTTTCTTCAAATATTGTATACATCCATTATATAGGAGAATAAGAAAAAGACGTGCAATGAGTGCACGTCTTTTTTTGTTATGTTTTGTCGATAAGTCGATATAGTGTGTCGAATCGTTGATATATCCGGAGTTACGATAGATATAATTGAAAAATCGTCGATATATTATCGTTTCTCAATCGCCACAATAAATGGCGGGTTATTTTGTTGGTTAATGAAGCCGTATCGCAATACGTGAGCTTGTTTTTGGTCTAGCTCTTCTGCAAATTTGAGAACAGCGTCGCGTTCTACTTGTCCTTCTGGGTGTCCGTGGTAAATGACAAGGACGATGATTCCTTCAGGTGCCATTACGTCTAGTAATTGTTCAATTGCCGAAATTGTTGAGTTCGGTTTTGTAACGATATGCTTGTCACCGCCAGGAAGGTAACCTAAGTTGAAGATAGCGCCTGTTACTTTTCCTTTTGCGTCTTCTGGTAGTACGGATAGAAGCGTGTCGTGACTATCGTGAACTAAAACAGTACGTTCGAAAAGCTCTTTTTCTTTTAAACGGATAGTAGAGCTTTCAATTGCTTCTTTTTGAATATCAAATCCAAATACTTTTCCGTTATCGCCAACAATTTCGGCTAGGAAGCAAGTGTCATGACCATTTCCAAGTGTTGCATCTACAGCGTAATCGCCTTCTTTAACAGCCGTTTGCAGAAGCGAGCGAGCAAACGGTAATACACGTTCTAATTTCATTGTTGTTTCTCCTCATTTGCATATTTTCCTTGCCAGCTTCCGCGGCGTACAAATTCTGCATCGATGGAATTTAATACTTCCCATTTATTTAAGCTCCACATTGGACCAATCATTAAATCAGGTGGACCGTCACCTGTGATGCGGTGCACAATTACGTCTTCTGGAATCATTTCAAGCTGGTCAACAACGAGACTTACGTAATCCTCAAGAGAAAGGAACTGTAGTTGTCCTTTTTCATATTGCTTCACCATTGGCGTTCCTTTTAATAAATGAAGTAAATGAATTTTAATTCCTTGTACGTCAAGCTTCGCTACTTCACGGGCTGTTTCCATCATCATGTCATAATCTTCAAGGGGAAGACCGTTAATAATATGAGAGCAAACTCTAATGCCGTGCTTACGTAATTTATTTACGCCTTCAACGTAAGAAGGGTAATCGTGAGCGCGATTAATAAGGTTTGCAGTTCGTTCATGAACAGTTTGTAATCCGAGTTCAACCCAAAGGTATGTGCGTTTATTTAAGTCCGCTAAATATTCAACAACATCGTCTGGTAAGCAATCTGGACGAGTGGCGATAGAAAGACCAACAACGTCTTTTTCTGCTAGAAGCGGTTCGAATTTTTCTTTTAACACTTCAAGTGGTGCATGTGTATTTGTGTACGCTTGGAAATAAGCGATACATTTTCCGTCTTTCCACTTTGAGCGCATTTTTTCTTTCATTTCATGATATTGCGTTATAACATCATCGCGGCGATCACCAGCGAAGTCACCAGATCCAGCAGCACTACAAAATGTACAACCGCCATAAGCAACTGTACCGTCACGGTTCGGGCAATCGAAGCCAGCATCTAATGAAACTTTAAAGATTTTTTCACCAAATTCATTTCGTAAATGGTAATTCCATGTATGATAACGTTTATTGTCGTTTGTATATGGAAAAGGGTTTTGAACCTTCATTACTTTCCCTCCTAAGCCGAGTCAAAATGAAACAAAATCCATTATAACATACTCATAAGGTAGAGATGGAAGGGACACACTAAAGGGGAATTGAAGCAAGGAGGGACAATTATGGCAGAGCGTCAATCACTTGAATCGTATATTACACAAGCGGAACAAGCGGTGGAATATGCAAAAGAACAATTAGACCAAGGTATGAGACAAGAGCATTATAATACGATGGAGTATTCGGATGCGCAGTTACAATTAGAGCAAGCATATAACGATTTACAAACGATGCAACAACATGCGAATGATGAGCAACGTGAGCAGTTAAATAGAGCACGTATGGCAATTCGCCAATTGCAACATCAAATGATTATTACACCGCGCTAATAAGGAGTGAATGTAATGGCGAAACGTTCAGATCAAAATAATCCCGAGCAAAAAACACAAAATGGACATAACGCTGAGTTTTCAAATGAGCTTGATCCAGTTGTTCAAGTGAAACAGCGTAATAGTAAAAAGGGACAACCTCAAAGATCGAAGCAATCAGAGTAGACCAGGTCGCAATATGACCTGGTTTTATTTTGCTATATGACAATAATGTAAGATTTCTGTAAGGTTTACCGATAGTTGTAAGCTTACTTTTCCAGTAGAGTAAGGGAGGATTAAATTTTGGACAAGGAGTTGCTTTATGGGGAACAACATTACAAACAAACGAATTGATGAGTTAGATTACATTCGTGGCTTCGCATTACTGGGGATTATTTTAGTAAATATTCTAGCACTACTTCATATTAAAATTCCAGATCCTAATACAGTAGACGCTAGCTATCAAAGGTTTCTATACTTATTTGTAGAAGGTCGTTTCTTCTCGATTTTCTCATTCTTATTTGGAGTAGGATTCTATATCTTCATTACAAGAGCAATTGCGAAAGGGAAGAATGGATATGTCCTATTTTTACGCCGCTTAGTTGCACTATTTATTTTTGGTTTAATTCATCAAATGTTTCAGCCTGGAGAAGCACTGGCGTTATACGCAATTTGTGGATTAATCGTTTTACCGTTTTATAAAGCGAAAAAAGAAGTGAATGTAGTAATTGGTCTTATTCTTACAATAGCTTTTAGTATTATAGCTTTTAAAGAATTATTACCACTAGGACTAATTTTATTAGGTCTTGCTGCAGGGCAGTACAAAGTATTTGAAAATCTATCAGCGAAAATAAAGCAAGTCGCTATTTTTACAGGCGTTATGTTTGTTTTAAGTGCGGTAGCTTTATGGTATCAATATGGGCACGTTCCTGCTGAGCCATTTGTAAATATGATAATCATGAATGAAGATGGAACGATAGATGCTGCAGGTCAATTTTTAAAGATTGGTGTTACAGTTGGACCAATTATTTCAGCCTTCTATGTTGGAGCATTAATTTTATTACTTCAGCTAAAACCAGTTCAAACATTGTTAGCACCATTGAAATATTATGGTCGTATGGCGTTAACGAATTATATTGGACAAACTGCAATGATCTTAATTGCAGGTAGTGTATTTAACTTTGCAGGAAACTTAACGTACATACAGACGTTATATGTGTGTATCGCAATTTATGCAATTCAAATTGTGTTTAGTGTAATTTGGATGAAAATCTGTAAAATGGGTCCACTAGAATGGATTTGGCGTGTTATTACGTACTGGACGGTAACACCTTTAAAGAAATAAAGTGAGAAGTGGGCTGTTCCTTTGTGGAACAGCCTATTTTTATTGTCCTCTTTTATCGGTAAGTCGATATATTTTGGTAATCGCTGATATATTTGAAAAACCGCTTATAAAATTTCATTTACCGTTTTGATGTGTCGAAAAGCGAACTAGTGTTAAAAGCTAACCTTACACGTGCCCTTTTTTATCTTACAAAAGTGTAAGGAAACTGTAATGTTAACAAATAGCAGTTCACCCCAAAAAGGCGCAAAATAGGTAATGGAAAAACAAGCGTAGGAGGATATATATGACGAAACCAGTTGTAGACGTGAAAAACGTTCAAAAAGTGTACGGTAAAAAAGGTGAGAACCAATCACACGCGTTAAAAGGTGTTTCATTCTCAATTCAAGAGGGTGAGTTTGTTGGGATTATGGGGCCATCTGGTTCTGGTAAAACGACATTATTAAATGTAATTTCAACGCTTGATAAAGCGACGGGCGGCGTTGTTGAAATTGCGGGTACGGACATTACGAAAATGAAACAAGGTGAGCTTTCTGATTTCCGCTCACAAAAATTAGGGTTCATTTTCCAAGACTTTAACTTATTAGAGAACTTATCTGTTTATGAAAACATTGCACTTCCGCTTTCTCTTCAAGGTGTTCCATCACGAAATATTGGACCGAAAGTAGAAAAAGTAGCAGGTATGTTAGGGATTACAGAAATACTTCAAAAGTATCCATCTGAAGTATCTGGTGGACAAAAACAACGTTCAGCGGCAGCACGCGCACTTGTGCACGAGCCAGCAATTATTTTAGGGGACGAGCCAACAGGAGCTCTTGATTCTAAAAATGCAGCAAGTTTACTTGATGCGATGACGAACTTAAATAAAGATCAAGGCGTATCGATTATGATGGTTACGCATGATCCATATAGCGCAAGTTACTGTCAGCGTATTTTATTCATCCAAGATGGTGAGCTGTATAAAGAAATTCATCGCGGTGGTACGCGTGAAGAGTTCTACAAAGAAATTTTAGATGTACTTGCAGACTTAGGTACACAAAAAGCGTAAGAAGGGAGGTTCCAGTATGTTATTTAAACTTTCCATGTCGGGGCTGAAAAGTAAGCTGAAAGATTACATCGTCTTACTTGTTGGTCTTGTCATGTCGATTTCAATTTTTTACATGTTCCAAACGTTAGCACTGAATAAAGCATTTTTAGAATCTAATTCAGTTATTAAATCTATTGGATTCGTATTCCAAGCTGGTTCATTTTTATTAGCAATTATAACGTTCTTCTACATTTTATATGCAAACTCTTTCTTATTATCTCTTCGTCAAAAAGAGTTCGGTATGTATATGATGTTAGGTGCGAAAAAACATAAAGTTACATTACTTATGTTTATTGAAACAATCGTATTAGGTGCTGCGTCTCTTGCGATTGGTATTGCAGTTGGTGTAGGACTTGCAGAAGGTATTGGACAGTTATTAATGAAACAACTCGAATTTGCTGGTGAAGGATATAAAGCATTTTACCTTCCATCTATGACTGTTACGTGCATCTTCTTCTTTGCACTATTTGTATTATCAGCAATTATGAACAGTATTAAGTTATCACGTATTTCTGTATTACAACTTGTACATGCAGATGCACAAACAGAACGCGTTGCAGTAAAAGGGAAAATGACAGGTTTAGTTGCATTCCTTGCAGTGATTTTATTAGGAATTGGCTATGCATCAATGATTTATATGGAAAAACTAAGAGAAATGGGAATCCTTATTGCGTTAGTTACAACAACAGCTGGTACTTACATGCTATTTGGATCACTTCTTCCGGTTATTATTAAAAAGTTAAAGAGTAATAAAAAACGTAGTGAAAAAGGACTTAACGCTTTTACATTTGCTCAATTAAATTTCCGAATCAATAGCTTAACAAAGGTGCTTGCGACCGTAGCGATGTTAGTTGCTCTTGGAGCTGGTGCAATTTCAGGTGGTATGGCGTTTAAAAATAACGTTATAAAAATGGTTGATGGTTTAGTAATATATGATTCAGTAGTCCATAATCCAACAGCTGAAGAAAAGAAAATTTTGGACGGTATTACATTTAAAGAGAAAAGTGAATATCGTTACAAATTAGATGATAAATACGTTTACTATGTAAAAGAAGATTTAGAGAAAAATCGTCCTTTAGTAAGAGATATGGCAAATATGGAGTCAATGAAAGATTTAGTGAATACGAAGAACGTTTCAGAGGAACTACAAGTAGGTGCAGTTTCTAGAGAAATGAATGAAAAAGATGCGAATACTAAAGAACTTTCAGCA
Organism: Bacillus sp. CH140a_4T; assembly: GCF_008923725.1. GTDB lineage: Bacteria > Bacillota > Bacilli > Bacillales > Bacillaceae_G > Bacillus_A. The sequence continues at coordinate 1,017,539 of NZ_WBPF01000013.1, read as the reverse complement.
GAATGGGTTGATGCTTTTAGTACAATCCATCCATATTATTTATACGAAGATCATGCAATTAAAATTGTAGATCAAAAAATGTACGATGGGATAAATGGTAAAGAAGGTATAGCATTTATCGGAAAAACAGATGACTTCTTAACATATACAAAAGAGTGGAAAAAACTTGACGAGTTGCAGCTAGTTAAATATAAAAATGTAAAAGCTGAAAGAATGGATAGTAAATATCAAGCTTACAATGGGTTCTATGGCATTGCGAGCGGAACAGTGTTTATGGGATTCTTCCTTGGAATTGCGTTCTTAGCAATGATGGCAAGTTGTTTAATGTTTAAAATTCTTTCTGGTGCATCAAAAGATATTACGCGTTATCAAATGCTTCGTAAAATCGGTGTGCGTCGTGAATTATTAACGAAATCGATTTATAAAGAGTTATTCTTAGTATTCTTATTCCCAGCAATTTTGGGTATCGCTCACGTATTAGTTGGTATGAATATTTTCGGATTTATTTTAGTCGATCCGTACTTCCGTATTTGGGTGCCAATCGTAATTTTCGTAGTTATTTATGCGATATATTACTTCATTACAGTTCAATTGTATAAAGGAATTGTTCTCCCGAAAGAAGATTAATACGTAAAAAGCCGAGTGAAAGTGCTCGGCTTTTTGTATTTTCAGAAAAAACACTTTAATGTTACTGAAATATATAATATAATGTAAATAAGTAACATAGTATGTAAGTATCAGCAACCGAAAAATGAAAGGAGGAATCTGATCTGTAGAAAGAAGCTGAACTTGTACTCCCCCTATTATTTCTACCCACACCGTATTTGTACAATCATAAATTTCCAAATGAAAAATTGTCGTAAGAGTATATTGTGAAAATAATGGATAATACATGGAAATCTCATAGCATGATAAGGTAAAATGGACAAGATAATGAGAAAATTACCGTTCATAAGATGAGGAGATACATGTATGGAAGTTGTAGAGGCATTAAAAGATATAAAACAAATTGAGGCTATGAAAAAGTATTTAAAAGAGCACTCGCAGCGAGATTATCTTTTATTTGTTATTGGAATTAACACAGGATTAAAAATTACCGAGTTACTTAGTATGAAATTTGAAGAGGTATTAAATGAAGATAAGACTGTTAAAGAGTTTTATTCTCTTCCTGTAAAAGATGAAAAATTTAAACAAGATATTTATTTAAATACAAAAGTAAAAGAAGCACTTTTAGAGTACGTACAATCTATCGATGCTCAAAGAGAAAACTACGTATTTCAATCTAATAAAACGACAAATTCAATCTCACGCCAACAAGCGTATCGCGTGATCCATAGTGCAGCTGAAGCGGTTGGAATTGTTGGAAAGATTGGAACGAACTCAATGCGAAAAACATTTGGATTTCATGCGTACAAAAGAGGAATAGCGATCGCGCTATTGCAAAAGCATTTCCATCACGCAACTCCATCAGAGACGCTCAAGTATTTAGGAATCTCAAAAGATGAGAAGTTTAAAACTGAGATTGATGTCGATTTGTAAAAGCCGTAACTAAAAACTTTAGGAGGCGGAAATATGAATATTAGAGAGAGTGAACTACCGGGCATTGGATGTAAATTTGAAGTGATAACAAAAGGTAATGAGAAAATGGTTATCGTTATTCATGATGATGGCCGAAGAGAAATGTATCATTTTGATGCGGATCATGATGAGAGTATTTCAAGCATTTCTCTTCGTGATTCTGAAGCGAGACAAATTGCCGCTATATTAGGCGGAATGGTATATAGACCGCAAGCGTTAGACACAATTGAGATGGCTTTTGAAGGACTATCAATTGAATGGTTTAAGGTGGAGAATCATGCACCAGTAGTACAACAAACAATTGGTAGCTTACATGTCAGAAAAACATATAACGTAACGATTATTGCTATTTTGAAAAAGAATATGAAGAAATTCTTTAATCCAGGTCCAGACTCTATTATTGAAGCTGGCGATATGCTCGTGTTGTCGGGTGAAAGACATGAAGTGAAAAGAATTATTAATGAATTGCTTTCAGCAGGAGGTGATTCCTAATCGATGGATACTTTAATCTTTGAAGTTGGAACTGCGTTAGTATTAGTAGCTTTTGCAGCTATCCTCGCTGCGAAGTTAAAGTTCTCGATTATTCCGTTTCTCATTATACTCGGTATGTTAGTGGGGCCTCATGCCCCAGATTTAGGACTTATCGATTTAAGATTTATTGAAAGCGGAGAAGTTATTTCCTTCCTCGGCCGTGTTGGCGTCATATTCCTCTTATTCTACTTAGGCTTAGAATTCTCAATAAAAAAATTAATTAAATCAGGAAAGTCGATTGCTTTTGGGGGTAGTGTTCATATATCGCTTAATTTCATATTAGGTTTACTTTATGGATATATTATGGGCTTCCCCTTATTAGAAACGTTAATTATTGCTGGAATCATTACAATTTCATCGAGTGCAATTGTTGCAAAAGTAATTGTTGATTTAAGAAGATCTGGTAATAAAGAGACTGAATTAATATTAGGAATCATTATGTTTGATGATATCTTTTTAGCTGTATATTTATCAGTCGTTTCAGGATTAGTACTCGGTGGTGCAACATCATTTGTAGGTGCTCTTACATCGGTGTTAATCGCAGTCGGGTATATGCTCCTATTCTTTGTAATCGCTAGAAAAGCTACGCCGTTCTTAAATAAAATATTTGATATTTCGTCAAATGAAATTTTTATTATCGTAATATTCGCTATTTTATTCTTTGTAGCAGGATTTTCAGAAACAATTCATGTTGCTGAGGCGATTGGAGCGTTATTGCTAGGACTCGTCTTCTCTGAAACAGAGCATAGCGATCGGATTGAGCATCTCGTCGTTCCGTTTCGTGATTTCTTCGGAGCCATATTCTTTTTCAGCTTCGGTTTAAGTATAGATCCGTTTTCACTTGGAGGAGCAGTGTGGTTGGCTTTAGGAGCAGTTTTGATTACGCTCATCGGTAATTTTACAGCGGGAATGCTTGCCGGACGTAAAGCTGGCTTATCGCATAAGGCTTCCACAAATATTGGATTAACCCTCGTATCACGCGGAGAATTTTCTATTATAGTCGCGAATATCGGGATTGCGGGCGGTTTAATGGCAACGATTAAACCGTTCTCAGCGCTGTACGTTTTAATATTAGCATCGTTAGGACCGTTATTAACGAAAGAGTCTGGGAGAATATACTCTCTATTAGATAAGATATTTAAATGGAGTGCGAAAGAACGTGCGAAGCGAGAAAAAGAAGTTGGATAGTATAAATAAGGGGAGACTGCGTGAAGTTCAGGCGGTCTCCCCTTATTTATACATTGTTACTAATGTCGTTTTTTGTCGGTAAGTCGATATATTTCAATAATCGCTGATATATTTTGGAAATCGCCGATATATTTTAATAATCGCTCATATATTTTTAAGCGGCAATCAATATAATTTCATTTACCGAAAAACCGTTATCTGAATTTCATCAACTATTAATCAGTTGCCTTCCTATTTAAAAACGACTACAATTTTACTGTTATAGATGAACGAAAAAATAGAATAGGAGGGGAGACTATGCCAAGGAAAGTATGGCTATTAGTAGCTGGGATGATTATTAATGTCACGGGTGCTTCTTTTTTATGGCCTTTTAATACAATTTATTTGCATGATCACCTAGGAAAATCTTTATCTGTGGCCGGAATGGTATTAATGATCAACTCGCTTACTGGTGTAATCGGAAACTTGCTCGGCGGTGTTTTATTTGATAAATGGGGCGGCTATAAATCAACTTTAGTAGGGATTGTTATTACACTCGTATCGATTTTAGGTCTTGTGTTCTTCCATGGTTGGCCGTTATATGTTGTGTGGCTAGCATTAATCGGCTTTGGTTCTGGAATGGTCTTCCCATCGATGTATGCGATGGTCGGTACGGTTTGGCCAGAGGGCGGAAGACGAGCATTTAATGCGATGTATGTTGGACAAAACGTTGGTATTGCGATCGGAACAGCGTGTGGTGGATTAGTTGCATCGTATCGCTTTGATTATATTTTCTTAGCAAACTTTATTTTATACTTTGTTTTCTTCTTGATTGCTTTTATCGGATTCCGTGGTATGGAAGACAAAAAAGAGCCAGGCGTGCAAAAAGAAGTCGAAACGAAAAAAGGCTGGACGCTTACACCTGGATTCAAAGCACTTCTTATCGTATGTGTAGCATACGCTTTATGCTGGGTTACATACGTACAGTGGCAAGGGGCAATTGCAACACATATGCAAGAATTAAACATTAGCCTTCGTCACTACAGCTTATTATGGACGATAAACGGAGCGATGATTGTTTGTGCGCAGCCACTAGTTAGTATGCTAATTCGCTGGATGAAGCGTTCTTTAAAACAACAAATTATGATTGGAATCGTCATTTTTGCGGCGTCATTTATTGTGTTAAGCCAAGCGCAGCAATTTACGATGTTCCTCGTTGCGATGGTAACATTAACAATTGGTGAGTTATTTGTATGGCCAGCAGTTCCGACCATTGCAAATATACTTGCGCCAAAAGATAAGTTAGGGTTTTATCAAGGCGTTGTAAATAGCGCGGCGACTGTAGGGAAAATGTTCGGACCAGTCGTTGGCGGAGCAATTGTTGATTTATATAATATGGAAGTATTGTTTATAGCGATCATGGTAATGCTTGTAGTAGCGATTATTGCAACGAGCATGTACGATAAGCGAGTAAAAGTAGAAGAAACAGTTGAAGAAAAAATTGCAGTTTAGTTTGACGGAACATGTAACATGTTTTAGAATATATTTAAATAAAACAACCTTTGGAACAAGGGAGATAGCTCGGCTGTCCTAAGACGAATTCGTTAGTTAGTAAGAATAACGATTAACCGAGAAGCCTTCGCTTTAAGTAAGCTCTTAAGAGATACGAAGTGGTGGGTAGTTCACATTAACTTATATTTGTAATAACAGTGAGAAGGAGTAGTAGTAATAGAAGCTGGTTTAGAGAGTTGACGGTCGGTGCAAGTCAATCCACGTTTCGTTATGAACTCGCCTTTGAGTTGCAGTTGTGAAACTAGTAGTAGCAATTGCCGTTAATCCACGTTACGGATCTAAGCGAATGTATATTTTTACATTAATTTAGGGTGGTACCGCGGGAATCTATAACCTCTCGTCCCTTTCTAGGGATGAGAGGTTTTTTGTATTTTGGGCGGTGAAAATAAATAGAATTTCAAGGAGGGTATCTCATGAGCTTTAATCATCAAAATATTGAGAAGAAGTGGCAAGGGTACTGGGAAGAGAATAAAACATTCCGTACGCCAGATGAGACAGAAAAACCAAAATTTTATGCACTAGATATGTTCCCATATCCATCAGGTGCAGGCCTACACGTAGGACATCCAGAAGGTTATACAGCGACAGATATTTTATCTCGTATGAAGCGTATGCAAGGATATAACGTTCTTCATCCAATGGGATGGGATGCATTCGGTCTTCCAGCAGAGCAATATGCACTTGATACTGGAAACAGCCCAGCAGAATTTACAGAGCTTAATATTAATACGTTCCGTAATCAAATTAAAGCATTAGGCTTCTCTTACGATTGGGATCGTGAAGTAAATACAACAGATCCAAACTACTACAAGTGGACACAATGGATCTTCCTAAAACTATTTGAAAAAGGTTTAGCTTACGTTGATGAAGTACCTGTAAACTGGTGCCCAGCACTTGGTACAGTACTTGCGAACGAAGAAATCATTGACGGTAAGAGTGAGCGCGGTGGACATCCAGTTGAGCGTCGTCCGATGAGACAGTGGATGTTAAAAATTACAGCTTACGGAGATCGTCTATTAGAAGATTTAGATGAGCTTGATTGGCCAGAAAGCTTAAAAGATATGCAACGTAACTGGATCGGTCGTTCTGAGGGTGCAGAAGTACACTTCAATATTGATGGTACAGACGAGAAATTCACAGTTTTCACAACGCGTCCTGATACACTATTTGGTGCGAGCTACTGTGTACTTGCTCCAGAGCATGCGCTTGTTGCTGACATTACAACAGCAGAGCAAAAAGAAGCTGTAGAAGCTTACATTAACTCTGTTAAAATGAAGAGTGACCTAGAGCGTACAGAACTTGCGAAAGAGAAAACTGGTGTATTCACTGGTGCTTACGCGGTTAACCCAGTAAATGGTGAGAAATTACCAATCTGGATTGCTGACTACGTTCTTGCAACTTACGGAACAGGTGCTGTAATGGCAGTCCCAGCTCACGATGAGCGTGACTATGAATTCGCATCAACATTCAATCTTCCAATGAAGGAAGTTGTAAAAGGTGGAGACATTACGAAAGAAGCATACACAGGTGATGGTGCGCACGTAAACTCAGCATTCCTTGATGGTTTAAATAAAGAAGAAGCAATTGCAAAAATGATTGAATGGCTTGAAGTAACGAGCGCAGGAAATCAAAAAGTAACGTACCGTCTACGTGATTGGTTATTCAGCCGTCAACGTTACTGGGGTGAGCCAATTCCAGTAATTCACTGGGAAGATGGCACAATGACAGCTGTGAAAGAAGAAGAATTACCATTAGTTCTTCCGAAAACAGAAAACATTCGTCCTTCAGGTACAGGTGAATCACCACTTGCTAACATTGACGAGTGGGTAAACGTTGTTGATCCTGAAACTGGTAAAAAAGGTCGTCGTGAAACGAATACAATGCCACAATGGGCTGGTAGCTGCTGGTATTACCTACGTTACATCGATCCAAACAATAGCGAAGCACTTGTAGATCCTGAAAAAGTAAAACAATGGCTTCCAGTTGATATTTATATTGGCGGAGCAGAGCACGCTGTACTTCACTTACTATATGCTCGTTTCTGGCATAAAGTATTATATGATATCGGTGTAGTTCCAACGAAAGAGCCGTTCCAACAATTATTCAACCAAGGTATGATTCTAGGTGAAAACAACGAGAAAATGAGTAAATCAAAAGGTAACGTTGTAAACCCTGATGATATCGTAGCAAGCCACGGTGCAGATACACTTCGTCTATACGAAATGTTCATGGGACCGTTAGATGCTTCCATCGCTTGGTCTGAAAATGGTCTTGACGGAGCTCGTCGTTTCTTAGACCGTGTATGGCGCCTATTCGTTCAAGAGAACGGTGAATTAAGTGAGAAAATTACTGATGCACCAAATAAAGAGCTTGAAAAAGCTTACCACCAAACAGTGAAGAAAGTAACAGAAGACTATGCAGAGCTTCGCTTCAACACAGCGATTTCTCAAATGATGGTATTCATCAACGATGCATACAAAGCTGAAACACTTCCGAAAGAATATGTAGAAGGTTTCGTAAAAATGATTGCACCAGTTGCACCTCATATCGGGGAAGAGCTATGGAGCAAGCTTGGATACAATGAAACAATCACATATGCAAGCTGGCCAACATTTGATGAGTCTAAACTTGTAGAAGATGAAGTTGAAATCGTTGTTCAAATTATGGGCAAAGTTCGCGCGAAACTAACAATGAGTAAAGACGCATCAAAAGAAGAAATGGAACAACTTGCACTTGAAGCAATTCAAGACCAAATTGAAGGGAAAACAGTTCGTAAAGTAATTGTTGTTCCTGGAAAACTTGTTAACGTTGTTGCAAACTAATTCATTCTAAATAAAAGCTCAGAGTATTTATACTCTGAGCTTTTTTGTGTAGAAAATCATCTCTGGATCACCTTCATCTAAGTTTTCAATCATTCCACTGCGTATAAAACCGTTCGCGTTAAATACTTTCTGCATACTTTCATTCGATTCGTTCGTTGAAGAAAATATTTTTTGAGTAGGAGAATGACTTAACATATATGAGATTAACGAACTTGCATAGCCTCGCCTTCTTTTAGTTGGCGAAACAATGATTAATGAGAGGAAAGTACAACCAAAGAAATTTGTATCGTATGTTAGAAAACCAGAGATAGAATTGTCTTCTTTTACAATGACGCATCTGCCCTCATTGATAGTGTGCTGGATATAACTTCTTCTACTATCGTCTCCGATTACATCGATATCTATATGTATGATTGCATCTAAATCATCGATTAAAGCTTTCGTAACATTTTTCAATGAAATACCTCCTATTTAATATTGAAGAAAGAATAATCAGTGCATCAATTCTACCATGGATAAGGAAAAAGATAAGGAATTCTTATACAGACAAACACCTATTCTTGACTAGGAAATATGATAAAAAAGGTAGGTTAAATTGAGTAGAAGAGGTGAAAGGAATGAAAGGGATGGACAATAATGCACCACATGGCTTCTTCGGAGGTGGATCGGGTAGTTATGAACAAATGATGTTAATGGGAGGAGCTGGCCAACAAGGATACGGTGGAATTCCGAGCTGGATGGGGGGAGCAACAGGAGGATTTCCAACATCGGTAGCTGGCATGCAAACTGGAATGCCCGCATTAATGGGAGGGTTTCCGACATCAGTAGCTGGCGTACAGACAGGAATTCCAGTAGGAGCACCAACTACATTTCCTTCTTTTGTTGGAGGAGTGCAGACAGGATTTCCGGTACCGGGAGTAGGTGTTGTAGCTGGGGGAATAGGAGGGTATCCGCAAGTTATTGATGGTCTTCATGGCCATCATGGACATCATCATCAAGGTCAACACGGCCATCATGGTCATCACCATCACCAAGGCCAACACGGCCATCATGGTCATCACCATCACCAAGGCCAACACGGCCATCATGGTCATCACCATCACCAAGGCCAACACGGCCATCATGGTCATCACCATCACCAAGGTCAACACGGCCATCATGGTCATCACCAACAAGTACATCACCATGGACACCATCACATTCATCCGCAAGCTGTTCTTTATCAAACGCACCAAGGCCATCACCATCACCAAGGCCAACACGGTCACCAAGGCCAACACGGTCAGCACGGTCATCAAGGTCAGCACGGCCAACACGGTCAGCACGGTCATCAAGGTCAGC
>NZ_WBPF01000013.1:949579-1008188 GCF_008923725.1 Bacillus sp. CH140a_4T | reverse complement strand
CAAGGTCAGCACGGTCATCAAGGTCAGCACGGTCATCAAGGTCACCAAGGTCATCAAGGTCAGCACGGTCATCAAGGTCAGCACGGTCATCAAGGTCAGCACGGTCATCAAGGCCAACAAGGTCATCAAGGCCAACACGGTCACCAAGGTCAACATCACCAACAATATCAACAACAGCAACAATCTTCTCCTTGGGCAGGTGGAATTGGAGCGGGAGCAGCAGGAGCAGCGGCAGGAGCGGCTAGCATTAGTGGAGCAGCAGGACATGCGGGACACGTGGGTCATTAATGAATTGCAGAAAAAAAGACATAATAAAAAACTGCTAGGAAATCCTAGCAGTTTTTTTCAGCTTCTTGGCGCTGACGTTCGATTTCAGCACGAAGTTGTGGTTCTGGTGCTTGCCAGCCTTCTGGTTTTAGAATTTTGCCATCACCTTCGCGGAATCGAGGTTTCCCGTCAGGGAATAATTTTGCCATGTTTGCATCATTTACAATTTCGAAGCCTTTATCTGGACGTACGCCCATTTCTGCAAACGTTCCGAATGCAAAGTAAATAAGGTCAATCAGTGCATCATATTGATCTTCAACAGTCGTTGCTTCTAGAAATTCTTCTAGCTCTTCTTGCATAAAGCTCGCACGGATTTTTGCACGTTCTTCTGTTAATTTTGTTGGAGTATTTGTCACAGGATGTCCGAATACTTCATGCATTTTTGCAACAAGTTCGTATCCTTTATCTAAACCTTTTTCGTTTGTCATGTTGTTTCATCCTTTCTCGCTTTGTGCCGAATCTCATTGTAACATAAGGTGATTATGAAATAAAAAGGGACTGTCCAAAAGTTTCATCTTTTAGTTCAGATAGCGATAGTGAAAGGTTATATCGACTTCACGACAAAACATAACCTGTTAATAAAAGAAAGCCATCCCAGAATACTTTTGGGACGGCCCTGCGCGCTATTCTTCTTTTTTTATTAAAATGGATAAAATAAGATCGATGCCAAACATACCAACGAGCAACATTGGTATAACGACAAGTAAATAACGTGTGAAGGAAACATTTTTTAAGTATGTATGAGCAAATAAAAAGACGCCGAGAAATAAAATACCGTTTAAAATAGGCTTTACTAATTTTTTAGACATAGGCTCCCCCATAAATATCTTCTCTCTCTATCTAAAATAAAAACTCCTCTTTCCGTTGTATCATGCCGGAGAGAGGAGTTCAATCATTTCTCATTCGATCACACCAGAATTTGTAATGTTTACGGTGTATTTTATAGTAACAGGGACATCTTTGTACATCCGTCTCCACTCTTCTAACTTGAATGGACGATAATGTTGCTTATATTTAGCTCCTAGCCCGAGCGGATCGACGCCTAAAGATTTAAACTGCTTAATTAGTTTGTCACCTTGTGTATCCAATTGCTTTTGGATAGCTTTTTCAATTTTTTTTGTGTTTTTAGGATTGTCTAAATTGATTTGCTTCGATAATTCTTGAATACGGGCATCAAGTGTTACATGAATGAAAAAAGAAGGCTTCCCATTTTTTATTGTTACTTCGTATGTTGGAACTGAACGGATATTATTAATCATTACGTACCCGGGATTGGCTTTAAATTCATGTGAATCTAATTTATGTTTTTCTAACAATCCCTTAAATACAAACATATCTTGTTCCTTGATTTTACCTACATATTTATCCTTTTTAAAAAGACCAATGCCGATAATTTTTATTTTATCTTTATGTTTTTTCAAAATTGGAACATAGTAGTCGCGACCTTCTTGATAATAACGAAATGCTCCTAAATGTAGATTGTCCCTTGGTAAAGGACCAGTCTCCATATTATGTTCTAGCAATTTTTTTATATAAATTGCAACGTTAGATGAAGTTGTGTATTTTCCTTTTAAAAGCTCAGTACCATTCCCGTCAAGCAAAGCGACATATAACGCATTCCCGATATTCACATCGCGGATTAATGTATCGAAGGAAGGGGCCATTCCTTTTTTTGCAATTCTTGTAGTAAATAGAGCGACCCGCATTTGTCCGCTTGCAAATGGTTGGGAAGACTCTAAAGATGTGTTTGCTTTTATTTGTTTTACTGCATTTGCGGATCCTTCAAAAACTTGAACTTTATTTCCTTTTTGTTGAACAGGGCAAACGAATGTAACCTTTACCTGATTATCTTTTGCTACATCAAAAACCGTTCCTTGAATAAGATGTACATCATCGATAATATTTTTTTGTAAACATCCAGTTAAACTGAAGAGTGTTATACAAGAAATAAGTATTAATTTGCTTGTGCTTTTGATTTTTTCCATTTTCTTTTCACCCACACAATAATAAATAGAATTGGGATGTATACATAAATGAGCCAAAAACTAACTCTTGATGCATAACTAATAAAATTGTTAATATCGTGTCTGTTTGTTAAAAGTTGTGAAACAATAAGTGTAATAAGCATAAAAGCAATTAAAATGCCTCTTTGTTTTACACGAAATATTTCATGAGTTCCTCTTGTTGCCGCCCATAAAGGCAGGATAAAACTCGTAATAATAACGAGTACATAAGCTGAAATTGCAATATATTCTAGCCTTTCTATGAATGGTAATTGAATGACTTGGGTCATAGAAAGTTGGGCCCAGATTGTTTTTAACAATTGTTTCTCACTAAAAAACGAAAAGGCTAAAAGGGTACTAAATAAATATAGAAGGTTTGAAAATAGTGCTCCGTATTGAGCGAATTTATGAGACTGCATAGGCTTTTTTACAAATGGATATACCATAAGATAAATCTCAAATCCTGTCATACTGTAGATTGACATATGAGCGCTTTTTAAGATATCTGAAAAAGAATGTGTGAACATAGGTAGTAAATTAGGCCAATGAGAGTATTTAAAAACGAATAAGCTAAGAAACAAATATCCCAATGTACCGCCAACAGAGATGACGCAAATGCCAGTAATGACACGAAAACCAGAAGAAATAATGTAATAACTCACTAAGCATAAAAATATTGTTAACATAAAGGTAGAGGCGGTAGGGAACATCCATACTTGAATAATTTCAACGTATGTTCGAATGACAGAAATGCTGACGGCTAAGAAATAAGCCATAAAAATGAGGTTCATCACATTTCCTAGCCATTTTCCAAATGTTTGTCGATGTAAATCAATTAAATTTCCGTTTGTTTCTTTTAATAAGACATACATCATCCATATAAGAATATGGATACAGATTCCTGTGATTAAAACTCCCATCCAGCCGTCGTATCCAGCAGCTTTTGCGATAATTCGAGCGAACCCGAGAACGCCAGCTCCAAACTGTGCACCGTGAATTAAGAAGAAAACAAAGACAGGAGATACTTGATATTTTTCTTGAACTTTACTCATCAATGCACCTCATTCCTTAATCATCAAAGTCTGATCGATGTTTTGTTGAAATTCCTTTTGCTGCTTTTTTTACATGTTGTGGCCTTGCTTGTACATCTCTTGTATCAATCATTGTTAAAGGAAAACGAATCCAAGAATCTTTAACAGATTGTTGTCTTGTCGGGTAAAACAAGGCGTAAGGCTTACGTAAGGAGGTAAGTCTAAATAGATGAGTAAATAAAAAGATAAATCCAATAGAAATCCCGAACAGTCCTCCTATTTCTGCAAATATGAGAAATGGGAAACGTAGTAATCGAACAGCATTACCCATTTTATAAATAGGTGTAATAAAGGAAGCGAGTGCTGATAAGGCAACGATAATTAATAAAATGTTACTCGTTAAACCAGCTTGTACAGATGCTTGCCCGATTACGATACCGCCTACAATACCGAGCGTTTGACCAACTTTCATCGGTAACCTCGCGCCAGCTTCTCTTAATAAGTCAATTGCGAGTTCTAAAAATAGTGCTTCAATTAAAGGGGGGAATGGTACTTGTGCCCTTGATAAAATTAAAGTTTCAAGTAAATCGCTCGGAATAAGTTCATAATGATAATTTAAAACTGCAACGTATAATGGTGTAGCACATATCGAGAATAGAACGGCGATAAGGCGTAAAATTCTTGAAAATGTAGCGTATAGCCAAGAGACGTTATAGTCTTCTGGTGAAATGAAAAAGTCGAAATAGGATACAGGTGTTAGTAAAACACTTGGAGAACCATCAACAAAAATAGCGATTTTTCCATCAATTAGTGCTTTTGTAACTCTATCAGTACGTTCTGTATTGATATAGAGAGGAAAAATCGACTTTTCTCCCATTAATTCTTGTATATAAGCACTATCATTAATTTGATCATATTCAAGAGCGCGTAATGAATCTTCTAGAAAATCTATATTCTCTTTTTCAGCAAGGTTATCCAAATACATCATGACAACTTTTGTTTTGGAAAACTCGCCGACAATCATTTCTTTTGTATGTAAATCTAAAACTGGAAGACGTTTTCGTACTAAATTAATATTTGTATCAATATCCTCCACGAAACCTTCTTGAGGACCGATAACAGTCGATTCATTTAAAGGAGGAGTTGGTGCGCGATAATTATCAATTGCAATGTTTGCGAGCATACATTTTTGATCTTTCTGATTCAACTGAATAATCGCATGCCCCTTTAAAACCATGTCCTCAATTTTTTGTAAATCGTTTGTAATTGTAATGCCGCTCATTGGAATATGTTCTTTCAGTTCTTCTAGTGAAGCGTTAGGTCGTTCTAAAAGAGTAGGCATTAAATACTTTTGCAATTTCTCTCCATCAAGCGAAGGACGATAGTAAGAAATCCAATAAGGCATCGTTTCATCGTCAGATGTGTGATAATTAACAAAATCACTAGACTGTTTGAGCTTCTCTATTAAATCTTGTAGAGAATGAATACGGTCTTTTTCTGGTTTCGTAAAATCATAAATACTATTATTTCCAGAGTGTAGCTGTTTATCTTGAGATGAGTCACCTTGTTTAGAGTTTTGCTGTTTACCTTGATTCGAATTATCTTGTTTAGAGCTTTGTTGTTTATCCTGAGCTGAATCGCCTTGCTTAGAATGTTGCTGTTTCTCCTGATTCGAGTCATCTTGTTTAGAGCTTTGCTGTTTCTCCTGATTCGAGTCATCTTGTTTAGAGCTTTGTTGTTTATCCTGATTCGAATCCTTTTGTTTAGAGTGATGCTGCTGATCCTGGGAAGACTCCTTATGCTCTTCTTTTTGTTGCTCGATCTTGCTATCTTTATTATGTTTCATACTTCTAGTCTGTTCTTTGTTATCATCCTCTTGGTTGTTAGGTTGTTGCTCCGAGTTATCTGTTTCGCTTTTCTCTGTCGTATTTGATTTTTTTTTCTTACGTAGCCAATTCCAAATCATATGTATGCCCTCTTTGATTGTGTAATATAGTGCTATTTTGTGGCTAATTTTGTATATTATTCATTTATTTATGAAAAGAAGGAGGAGATTGGTTTGCATAGAAAAAATCCTTTAGTAAGCAGTTCATACTATGACGGGGAGAGGGCGAGTCTGTGCAATTTGTAAAAAAAGAAAAGTTTATTTTAAGAGAGTTTACGTTTGAAAATGGTAGGGAAATTCCTGTTCAAATGGGGTACGAGACGTATGGTATTTTAAATAGAGAAAGGTCAAATGTGATTTTGGTATGCCATTATTTTAGTGCAACGAGTCACGCGGCAGGAAAATATACAGCGCATGATGAGGATTCTGGTTGGTGGGATGGTTTAATTGGACCGGGAAAAGCAATTGATACAAATAAATACTTTGTTATATGTACTGATAATCTTTGTAATGTGCAGGTGAAAAACCCTTATGTGTTTACAACAGGACCGAAATCAATTGATCCGAAAACTGGAGATGAATATGCGATGGATTTTCCGGTTTTTACATTTCTTGATGTAGCTCGTATGCAATATGAGTTAATAAAAGATATGGGAATCGTAAGGCTACATGCTGTAATGGGACCGTCAGCTGGCGGGATGATTGCGCAGCAATGGGCTGTTCATTATCCTCATATGGTAGAGCGGATGATTGGTGTTATTACGAACCCGCAAAATCCAATTATTACGTCGGTAAATGTAGCGCAAAATGCAATTGAGGCTATTCAACTGGATCCAAGTTGGAAGGGCGGAAAATATGGAGAAGAGCAGCCAATGAAGGGACTTCATTTAGCAAACAGAATGATGTTTATGAATGCATTTGATGAGCATTTTTATGAAACAACATTCCCTCGTAATAGTATAGAAGTAGACCCTTATGAAAGGTTTTCTACATTAACATCATTTGAGAAAGAAATAAATAAAGTGACATATAAAAGTATAGAGTTAGTAGATGCAAATTCGTGGATGTACACTGCGAAAGCAGTTTTATTACATGATATTGCGCATGGATTTTCGTCTTTAGAAGAGGCACTGTCTAACATAGAAGCGAATGTACTTATGATTCCGTGCAAACAAGACCTGCTTCAGCCGTCACGTTATAATTATAAAATGGTAGATATTTTGCAAAAACAAGGAAAATATGCGGAAGTGTATGAGATAGAAAGTATAAATGGGCATATGGCGGGAGCGTTTGATATTCATTTATTTGAAAAGAAAGTTTATGAATTTTTAAATCGGAAAGTATCTAGTTTGGTGTAGAAAATAAATGGTGTGAAAAAGGTGCAATGTATGTAGTAGGCACCTTTTTTTACATGATTTGTAGACGGAAAATATATGTGGCAATTGCTATACCGAAGAATGCGATACTAAGCAATAGAAATAAGAATGACATTTCTTGTGGTGATTTTATCTTTTTATTATTTTTCATACTAAGTGCAATAATTGCGGCGATTAAGAAAATGATGCCCATAATGAAAAGAAAAAGTGTCATTTTCATTGACTCCTTTCATAAAACAAGTATATTGAGGATACAATGCAGGAGTTAGATTTGTAAAGAATAAGTTTTGCGGGAAAATTGAGAAATAAATTTTCCGTTCTTTGCGTTCTTTCTTTCGCATGCTAAAATTGATTAGACATGCTTGTTTAAGGAAGAGATTAAAGGTTTTATTGTATATAAGGAGGAACGACATATGACAGAAGTTAAAACAATTACCACAGAAGAAGTGCAAGAGCGTTTAGAAAGCGGAGAAACGTTATTTTTAGTAGACGTAAGGGAAGATGAAGAAGTAGCGGCAGGCAAAATTCCAGAAGCTGTACATATTAAAATGGGCGATATCCCAAATAAAGTAGACTTCTTTGATAAAGAGAATGAATATATCTTTATTTGTCGTTCGGGAATGCGTAGTGAAAATGTATGCCATTATTTAAATGAGCAAGGATTTAAAACAGTGAACATGGTTGGCGGTATGCTTCAATATGAAGGTGAAACGAAATAAGTAGCTTAAAAAACTTGAAACGTGTTTGTTTCAAGTTTTTTTCTTTTGCATACAGTGTACAAAAGGGGGATAGGTAAATGGGGATTAACTTGCGGAAGGTAAAAATTATTAATAATACAGGGGCTGTTAATGTCGGCGATTGTTATGATATCTCACCTTTAGCTGTAGCAAAAATATATGCAGGTGCTGGAGGGTCGAGTGCGGCTATTTTTTTAAATGGGAAAAGACAGCCAGAAGCGGTGATTCGAACATCAGTATTTCTTCCGCCTTTGGCAACGAGTACACGTACATTAGGTTCATAGAGGAAAGGTAGAGTGTAATTATGCCTGCTCATATAAAAGAGTTTGTTATTGTAAATAACACTGGGAATATATTTACCGGTGATAATTTGAGTGATAATTCATTTACTGCTACGAAATCGTATAGTGGTTCAATGGGTTGTACTTGGATTGATGTTGTTACAGTAATAGGAACGGAGACGAAGCTTTGTTTACAGCCAGGTGATTCGGTGACGACAACATATACACGAGGTACTCCTGCTGGTACTGTAACAGGAACCAATATGGGGCAAAGTGTAAATACATCGGGTATAGCACAAGCCGTCCCGAATACAGATAATACGGATTCAACTGCCGGACTCCCTTAAGGAATTAAGGGAGTTTTTATTATTCAAAATAAAAATAGTCTTTGAGATTGTTTTTGTAAATACATATTAAGAAGAGGTTTGTTTAATGTAAAAAAGATGGTGTGTAGGTGGTGAAAGTGTGAAAGAACGCGATAAACAAAATTCATTAAACTCTAATTTCAGAATTTCACCAAATCTTATTGGACCTACCTTTCCTCCCGTTCCAACGGGATTTACTGGTATAGGGATTACAGGCCCAACCGGTCCGCAAGGTCCAACAGGCCCACAGGGACCAAGAGGATTACAAGGTCCGATGGGGGAGATGGGCCCGACAGGACCTCAAGGTGTCCAAGGGATTCAAGGACCAGTTGGGCAAATGGGGGCAACAGGACCAGAAGGACAGCAGGGGCCACAAGGATTGAGAGGACCACAGGGAGAAACGGGATCTCAAGGAGTTCAAGGTGTGCAAGGGTTACAAGGTCCGATTGGTCCAACGGGAGCGACTGGAGCACAAGGAATACAGGGTGTACAGGGATTACAAGGTCCAATTGGTGCAACAGGAACTGAGGGACCTCAAGGGATTCAAGGTGTGCAAGGAGTACCTGGAGCAACTGGTCCACAAGGGATACAAGGAGCGCAGGGGATGCAAGGCCCACAAGGACCGAGTGGAAATGCGGGGACAACAGGAGCAACTGGTCAAGGTGTTACAGGCCCAACTGGAATAACAGGTCCAACAGGGATAACGGGTCCATCTGGAGGTCCTCCAGGTCCGACAGGGCCAACTGGTGCGACAGGTCCAGGAGGTGGACCGAGTGGGAGTACGGGTGCGACGGGAGCAACAGGAATTACAGGGGCAATTGGAGCAACGGGAAATACAGGTCCAACTGGAAGTACAGGAGAAACAGGAGCACAGGGCCTGCAAGGAATACAAGGGGTTCAAGGGCCAATTGGACCAACGGGTCCAGAAGGTCCGCAAGGTATTCAAGGTATTCCTGGTCCGACGGGAGTAACTGGTTCACAAGGAATCCAAGGTGTTCAGGGAATTCAAGGGATAACAGGGGCAACAGGAGATCAAGGTCCACAAGGTATACAGGGGGCTATAGGACCTCAAGGTGAAACCGGAGCAACAGGAGATCAAGGTCCGCAAGGTATACAAGGGGTACCAGGGCCAACAGGAGAAACGGGACCACAAGGGGTTCAAGGAATACAAGGTCCGATGGGTGAAATAGGACCAACAGGACCAGAAGGCCCAGAAGGACTTCAAGGGCCGCAAGGAATACAAGGGGTGCCAGGACCAGCTGGAGCAACCGGTCCAGAGGGTCCGCAAGGTATACAGGGAATTCAAGGACCGATAGGAGCAACTGGTCCAGAAGGTCCACAAGGTATACAGGGGGCTATAGGACCTCAAGGTGAAACCGGAGCAACGGGAGCACAAGGTGCAACTGGAATTCAAGGTGTACAAGGGAATATAGGTGCAACAGGTCCAGAGGGCCCGCAAGGAGTTCAAGGTGCTCAAGGAGCGATTGGCCCAACAGGTCCAATGGGGCCACAAGGAGTTCAAGGAATTCAAGGAATTCAAGGAATTCAAGGAGCAACGGGTGCTCAAGGAGTGCAAGGTCCACAAGGAATACAGGGAATCCAAGGTCCGACAGGAGTAACGGGGGATACGGGTACAACAGGTGCGACAGGGGAAGGAACTACAGGCCCAACTGGAGTAACTGGTCCAACAGGGGTAACTGGTCCTTCTGGAGGCCCAGCAGGCCCGACTGGTCCGACGGGGCCATCAGGACCGACTGGTGTGACAGGTCCATCCGGTGGCCCACCTGGCCCGACAGGGGCAACAGGTTCGACAGGAGTAACGGGAGATACTGGGGCTACGGGCTCAACAGGAATGACAGGAGCGACAGGAGAAACGGGAGCAACCGGGGTTACGGGTTTACAAGGCCCGCAAGGAATACAAGGAGTGCAAGGGATCCAAGGTCCAACAGGCCCGCAAGGTGTTCAAGGTCCCCAAGGGATACAAGGAGTAACTGGGGCGACAGGAGATCAAGGTTCACAGGGAATCCAAGGTCCACAAGGAATTCAAGGTCCAACGGGTCCACAAGGGATACAAGGAGATCAAGGCCCCCAAGGAATCCAAGGTGTGACAGGGGCAACCGGAGCACAAGGTCCGCAGGGAATTCAGGGGATACAAGGTGTGCAAGGTCCGACTGGTCCACAAGGCCCAACCGGAATTCAAGGAGTACAAGGAGAAATAGGTCCAACCGGTCCGCAAGGCGTGCAAGGATTGCAAGGTCCACAAGGCCCAACAGGGGACAGAGGACCGACTGGAACACAAGGTTCACAAGGGATTCAAGGTCCAACAGGAGTCACGGGAGCAACAGGAGCGACCGGTCCTCAAGGAATCCAAGGCCCACAAGGAATCCAAGGTCCAACAGGGAATACGGGTCCAACTGGTTCGCAAGGAATCCAAGGTCCAACAGGAGCGACAGGAACCACCGGAGTTAGTACAACTGCAACGTACTCATTTGCAAATAATACATCAGGAAGTGCTATTTCTGTTCTGTTAGGTGGTACGAATGTACCGTTACCGAACAATCAAAATATTGGTCCAGGGATCACTGTTAATGGTACGAATACTGTATTCACAGTTGCGAACGCAGGGAATTATTATATAGCTTATACAATTAATATAACGGCAGCTTTACTCGTAAGTTCACGTATAACTGTAAATGGGGTTCAACTTGCAGGAACGGTTAATTCACCAGCAGTAGCTACAGGTTCGTTTAATGCGACAATCATTGCTAATTTGCCTGCTGGAGCTGCTATTAGTCTGCAGTTATTTGGATTACTTGCAATAGCTACATTATCTACGACAACACCAGGAGCTACGCTAACTATTATTAGGTTAAGTTAATAGGGAGAAAACCTTGGGGCTTTTATGCTTCAAGGTTTTTTATCTCGTTATAAGTAGGAAGTCTAATTGGTTAGGAAAGTTTCACTTTATTCACTTGAGCAAAAACATCGCAGTTCGAAAATATATTATAATAGAATGAAAAGAGAGAAATTTGGCAGAAAGGGAGGGTGGCGATGCAGGAGATGGTTACAGATTTTTTTGGACGCCCACTTCAAGATTTGCGCATATCTGTCATTGATCGTTGCAATTTTAGATGTACATATTGTATGCCAGCGGAAGTGTTTGGGCCAGATTATGCTTTTTTGAAAGATGAGTTTTTACTGACGTTTGATGAAATTGAGCGTTTGGCAAAATTATTTGTTAGCATCGGTGTACGAAAAATTAGAATTACTGGTGGCGAGCCACTGCTTCGTAAAGATTTAACAAAACTTATTGCACGTCTCGTGAAAATTGAAGGGTTAGTAGATATAGGGTTAACGACAAATGCGATTCATTTAACGAAACAAGCAAAAGCATTAAAAGAAGCTGGATTACATAGAGTAAATGTTAGCTTGGATGCAATAGATGACGATGTATTTAAGGACATTAATGGCCGGAATATTAATACGAAACCTGTTATAAAGGGAATTATGGCTGCAAAAGAGGCCGGGCTTGATGTAAAGGTAAATATGGTTGTGAAAAAAGGGATGAATGACCATCAAGTACTTCCGATGGCTACTTATTTTAAAGAGCAAGGAATCACGCTTAGGTTTATTGAGTTTATGGATGTTGGTAGTACAAATGGATGGAACTTTGACCAAGTTGTTACAAAGCGAGAGTTAATTGAGATGATTCATAGCGTGTATCCACTTGAGCCAGCTGAAGCGCATTATTTCGGTGAAGTTGCGAAGCGATATCGTTATCTTGGAACAAATGTCGAAGTCGGTTTTATTACTTCTGTTTCTGAGTCATTTTGTTCTTCTTGTACGAGAGCGAGAATTTCGGCAGATGGAAAGTTTTATACTTGCTTATTTGCGACAGAAGGATTGGATGTAAGGGAACTTCTTAGAGGAAATCTTTCGGATGATGAGTTAGTAAACGTTATACAAGATGTATGGATGAATAGAAAAGATAGGTATTCAGATGAACGGACAGAAGAAAGTGCAAAGAATCGTCCGAAAATTGAAATGTCTTATATAGGAGGATAAGAAAGGGGGATATCGTATGCAGGAGCGATATTCAAGACAAATATTATTTTCTGGTGTTGGAGAAGAAGGACAGAGAAAAATTAGAGAGAAGCATGTGCTTATTATCGGCGCTGGTGCTCTCGGTGCAGCAAATGCAGAAGCGATTGTTAGAGCAGGTGTTGGAAAAATAACAATTGCGGATCGTGATTATGTAGAATGGAGCAATTTACAAAGGCAACAATTATATACAGAAGAAGATGCAAAGCAGTATAAACCGAAGGCGGTAGCAGCGGCAGAACATTTACAAGCGATTAATTCTGAGGTGGAAATAAATCCGGTTGTGACTGATGTAACAGTGCAAGAAATGGAAGAGCTAGTGAATGATGTAGATTTAATATTAGATGCGACAGATAATTTTGAAACGCGTCTTCTTATTAATGATATTTCACAAAAGTATAATATTCCGTGGATATATGGTGGTTGTGTCGGAAGCTACGGAGTAACGTATACAATTTTACCAGGAAAAACACCGTGTTTCCGCTGTTTAATGGAGCATCCGGCGAGCGGAGCAACATGTGATACGGCTGGTATTATACAGCCAGCAGTACAATTAGTAGTGGCGCATCAAATAACGGAAGCGCTGAAAATATTAGTAGAAGACTATGGGGCACTTCGCGAAACGATGTTATCGTTTGATCTTTGGAATAATCAACAGATGGCCTTTAAAGTGAATAGGCAGAAAAAAGACACATGTCTATCTTGCGGAAGATTACGTACATATCCGAGTTTAACGTTTGAAGCACAAACGAAAACAGAAGTGTTATGTGGCCGAAATACAGTACAAATCCGTCCAGGTGTGAGGAATGAATTTAATTTAGAAGAAATTAAAAAGCGCTTACAAAGAAGTGTGGATGTAAAATCTACTCCGTATTTATTATCATTTCTGGTAGAGGAATTTCGTTTTGTTTTATTTACAGATGGCAGGGCGTTTATTCATGGGACGAATGATATAAATGTAGCAAAACGTTTATATGCAAGATATATAGGTTGAACCTAAAGGGGAATCCTTTAGGTTCAACAGAGAGAAGATTAAGATTTTCTCGTATAATCGCCACTTTTTCCACCTGTTTTTTCAAGTAAGTACGTTTCGCCAATAATCATACCTTTATCAACAGCTTTACACATATCGTACACGGTAAGAGCGGTTGCGGAAGCGGCTGTTAAAGCTTCCATTTCGACACCTGTGCTACCTTCTGTTTTAACTTTTACTTCAATAAGTAATCGATATTGTTCTTCGGATTGTTTCCAATCGAAAGAAACGTCAACACCTTTTAATAATAAAGGATGGCACATTGGGATAATATCGGAAGTGCGTTTCGCAGCCATAATACCAGCGATTTGTGCAACTGCTAATACGTCACCTTTCCCGATTTCGTTGTGAGTGATTTTATCATAAATTTCTTTTGTAACGACAATGCTAGAGCACGCAATTGCTGTTCGAACGGTTACTTTTTTGTCGCTTATATCAACCATCTTCGCGCGTCCTTGGTCATTAAAGTGTGTAAATGAAGACATGGAATTCCTCCTTGAAGTAATTTCTATTTAATATATAAAGTTTAATCGAGATAAAAAAAATTGCAAATATGAGGTGAGAAACGATGGTAGAAAAACGAATTCCGATTCAAGTTGCTGAGGCAGTAGAGAGGGTAATGGAATGTGCGAAGAATGGTGAAGTAGAAGAGGTTTCTATTACGGAAAGTTACGGGAGAATTCTTGGGGAGGATGTTGTCTCTGATCATGACGTTCCTCATTTTGATCGTTCTCCTTACGATGGTTTCGCAATCCGGGCAGAAGATACGAAAGAAGCAAATCAAGAGAATTCGATTGAGTTTGAAGTAATAGGAGAGATCGGAGCGGGATTTGTTTTTACAGAAGAAGTAGGGTCTTTTCAGGCAGTTCGTATTATGACAGGAGCAGCTATTCCAGAGGATTGTAATGCAGTCGTAATGCTAGAACTGACAGAGGGTTTTGAGAAGAACGGAAAAACATATATGAAGTTAAAGCGTCCTTTTCATAGTGGTGACAATGTGTCATTTAAAGGAGAAGATATAAAACAAAATCAAGTTCTCGTTCAAAAAGGCGTTGCAATTAATCCAGGTGTTGCCGCTTTATTAGCGACGTTTGGATATAGTACTGTGAAAGTTGTAAAACAGCCTGTTGTTGGTATTGTGACGACAGGAAGTGAATTGTTAGAAGTACATGAGTCGTTACAGCCGGGGAAAATTAGAAATAGCAACTCCTATATGATTGCGGCTCAAATTATGAAAGCCGGAGGGAAAGTTCGTTATTATGGCCAACTTGCCGACGAGTTAGATGCATGTTTTACAGCGGTTCAATCAGCGATGGATGAGGTTGATATTTTAATTACGACAGGCGGTGTGTCGGTAGGAGATTATGACTACTTGCCGGCCATTTATGAAAGATTACAAGCGAATGTACTCTTTAATAAAATAGCGATGAGGCCAGGAAGTGTAACGACAGTAGCTGAAGTTAATGGGAAGTTACTTTTCGGTTTATCAGGAAATCCGTCAGCTTGTTACGTAGGCTTTGAGTTATTTGTGCATCCGGTGATCCAAACATATTTGTATGCGAAGGAGCCTCACGTATATAGAGCAGATGCTATTTTACAAAAAGATTTTCCAAAGCCAAATCCGTTCACTCGTTTTGTAAGAGCAAAGGTGACAATCGCGGAAGGGGTATTACAAGCGATGCCGGTCGGTTTAGATAAATCGAGTGCGGTATCTTCACTCGCAGATGCGAATGCTTTTATTGTATTGCCTGGAGGAACGAGAGGATTTGAGGCAGGGATGAAAGTATCTGTATTATTGTTAGAGCACAACGAGGGATGTGATTGGCCATGGGCAAAGCCCCTTCAATCTTACAAATAGTAGGATATCAAAATAGCGGGAAAACAACGCTTGTTGAGAAAATAGTGCATGCGTTAGCTGAACGGAAAATGAAAGTTGCTACCATTAAACATCATGGGCACGGAGGTTTGCCGGAAGTAGTGCAAAAAGATAGTGAAAGGCACCGAAAGGCTGGTGCTGTCGTTAGTAGTGTAGAAGGCGCTGGATTACTTTCACTGTCGTCATTAAGAGAGGAATGGTCCTTGCAAGAAATTATTCGCTTATATGAGTTTTTTGAAGTGGATACAATTTTAATAGAGGGCTATAAAAAAGAGAACTATCCGAAAGTAGTGTTACTTCGTTCTGCGGAAGATGTTGAACTTTTACATAAAGTAGAAAATATAGTAGCAGTTATTACGTGGCATGATGCCTCCGCAAACTTACGAGAAAAATATAAAGTATTTCATATAACAGAAGAAGAGTTGTATATAGACTGGTTTTTACAAACGGTAAGGAGTACGAAATGACAAATACGTATTATGAAGTAATTGAGTCAGAAATCTCGATTGAAGAGGTAGCGAAGAAAGTTATACGCCGTGAATGCGGTGCTGTTACAACTTTTATTGGAACGGTTAGAGAGTTTACGAAAGGGCGTCGTACATTATACTTAGAGTATGTCGCTTATAAAACGATGGCAGAAAAGATGTTAGAGAAAATTGGTTCAGAAGTGAAAGAGAAGTGGCCAGGTACATACGTTGCGATTACACATCGCACCGGAACACTGCAAATTTCTGATATCGCGGTTGTTGTTGCAGTTTCAACGCCGCACCGTAAAGCGGCTTATGAGGCGAATGAATATATTATGGAACGCATAAAACAAATTGTTCCGATTTGGAAAAAAGAGTTTTGGGAAGATGGAGATTCATGGATTGGTGATCAATTAGAAAAAACGCCATATCCGGCGGGAGAGCCTGGGAAGGAGCTATAAGTATGATTCGAGTATTGTTATTCGCGTACTTGCAAGAGGAAGCTGGAACAAGTGAGTTACAAATAGAGAAAGAAAATATTACGGTTGCAGAGTTAAAAGATGTTGTTGCTAAAGAATATAATGTACCAATGACAGCGCCAATTATGGTTGCAATTAATGAAGAATATGCAAATGAAGATGACACGGTCCAATCTGGTGATGTTGTTGCACTAATCCCACCGGTGAGCGGTGGTTAATATTGGATTCATGAAAACGACTTTCCTATATTGGGGAAGTCGTTTTTTTATAGCAGTTTTGTGAACACTAACGTATAGAACAAGGAGGGTGTTATGAAAAAAATATGTGTAGTTATTATAATGATATGTTTGGTCTTTTTCTCTTCTCCAAGCGATTCTTTCGCGAAAGAATCAAGGGAACAGCTTTTAGAGAGTGCATTATCGAATAGGTATTATTCGGTTATTAGACAAGTGACAGAAGATCAATATGAATGTGCTTCGGTTATAAATACAAAACGTCTCGGCAAGAATGGTGAGTTCGTTCCTAGATTTGAAATTACGCTACAATTTCTTACGTTCCAAGGTGCACATAATCCGCCGAATGATAAAGTTACACTTACTTTGGAAGATCATTTAGATCACGTAAAGATAAAGAAAGTAGAGCGAGAAAAGAATGTTTCTGGTTCTATTGCAGAAAAAGTTTGTGAACGAGAAAGAGAAAAAATAAAAGCTCACTCTAATGATTCAGAGTGATAATCTATGACACTCAGTAAAGAAAGGTAATGAGCGATGGACATACTTTTAGCGATTTTACCGGCTCTATTTTGGGGGAGTATTGTGCTATTTAACGTGAAACTGGGCGGAGGACCGTATAGTCAAACGCTCGGTACAACGTTTGGTGCACTTATTTTCTCGATTGTTGTTTATATTTTTATGAAGCCCGTATTAACTCCTACTGTTATCGGGGTTGGGATTGTGTCAGGTTTATTTTGGGCACTTGGTCAGGCGAATCAATTAAAAAGTATTGATTTAATGGGCGTTTCGAGGACGATGCCCATTTCAACAGGACTTCAATTAGTTGCGACGACTTTATTTGGAGTCATCGTATTTCATGAGTGGTCCACGACGATATCAGTTGTCCTTGGTGTATTGGCGCTCATTTGTATTATTATCGGTGTTATTTTAACATCACTTCAAAGTGAAGAAGAAAAGAGTGCAGAGCAAGCGGGGAATTTTAAAAGAGGCATTATCATTTTATTGATTTCAACAGTCGGTTATTTAGTTTATGTAGTAGTAATTAGACTATTTAACGTAGATGGTTGGTCAGCTTTATTGCCACAAGCAGTCGGTATGGTGTTAGGGGGCATTTTGCTTACTTTTAAACATCATCCATTTAATAAATATGCAATACGAAATATTATTCCAGGATTAATTTGGGCAGCTGGAAATATGTTTTTATTCATTTCGCAGCCGCGTGTTGGAGTGGCAACAAGTTTCTCGCTATCACAAATGGGAATTATTATTTCAACGCTTGGTGGGATTCTTATATTAGGTGAAAGAAAAACGAAACGCCAATTAACGGGTATTGTTATCGGTATCGTTTTTATTATCGCAGCTGGAATTATGTTAGGTATTGCAAAAAGTTAAAGGAGGTATGGAAATGTATAGTGATTTAGCAGGGAAAGTTGTCGTTATTACAGGATCGGCAACTGGTCTTGGAAGAGCGATGGGAGTGAGGTTTGCTAAGGAGAAAGCGAAAGTAGTGATTAACTATCGCTCACGAGAGTCAGAAGCGCATGATGTATTAGAAGAAATTAAGAAAGTAGGCGGAGAAGCGATTGCTGTAAAAGGTGATGTGACGGTTGAGTCTGATGTTGTGAACCTCATTCAATCTGCTGTGAAAGAATTTGGTACGCTCGATGTTATGATTAATAATGCAGGGATAGAAAATGCGGTACCATCGCATGAAATGCCGCTTGAAGATTGGAATAAAGTAATCAATACAAATTTAACAGGTGCTTTTTTAGGAAGCCGTGAAGCGATTAAATATTTTGTAGAGCACGATATTAAAGGATCTGTTATTAATATGTCGAGTGTTCATGAGAAAATTCCGTGGCCACTATTTGTGCACTATGCGGCGAGTAAAGGCGGCATTAAACTGATGACAGAAACGTTAGCGCTAGAATACGCACCAAAAGGCATTCGAGTAAATAATATTGGGCCAGGTGCAATAAATACGCCCATTAATGCAGAGAAGTTTGCTGATCCTAAAAAACGTGCTGACGTAGAAAGCATGATACCGATGGGTTACATCGGAAAACCGGAAGAAATTGCAGCAGTCGCAACGTGGCTCGCTTCATCGGAGGCAAGCTACGTAACTGGAATTACGTTATTTGCAGACGGTGGAATGACGTTATATCCATCGTTCCAAGCAGGACGCGGGTAATAAAAAAGGACAAAGAGGTTTATCTCTTTGTCCTTTTTAAGCAAAAAAAATAGCGGTCGGCTATTTTAAATTTAATGATTAATTGTATCTTGAAGATATGCTGTTGCTTGATGTTCAGAAACATTTTGTACGAGTGCAACTTCGCTAATCATCATTTTTCGGGCATTATCTAGCATTTGTTTTTCGCTCGCATTTAAAGCTCTCTCTTTATTGCGGCGAAGCAAATCCCGAACAACTTCTGCGCTATCTTGCAGATTGCCGTTTTTCATTTTTTCCATATTCATTGTATATCTTTGTTTCCAGGAAAGTGATGTATCTGATTCCCCGTTTTGAAATTCAAGAAGTATATCATCTAACGTACCTTTATCTACGATATAACGAATACCTGATTTTTGTAATTGATCCATAGGAAGCATTACTTGCATATCTTTACTAATGATACGTATCACACAGTATTGACGTATAGTTCCTAATATTTCTTTCTCTTCAATGGCTTCGATGACTCCTGCGCCGTTCATTGGATAAACGATTTTATCACCAATTTGAAACAAATCATCCACCTCCATATGTGGTAACCATCTTTAATGATAACATAAGTGAATAAAAATGTCAAATTTTATATAATACCATAATAATTATGTTCGAGTCAATAAGTAAAAGCTCTTTTTTTATATATATTTTTTGCTCTTACTTACCTATGATTTTTTTAGAAAAATAGTACAGGTGAGGAAGGTAGGCATATCCACTTATTTTTAAGCATAAAATATAAAATCGCTAATACAATATACCTAAATCCGTTCTTTGCAAAGGAGGGAGAGAAGGTGGGGCGCACAATAAAAATTGATATTACAAATAAAGTTGTAGCTAAATTTAGACCAGATTGTTTGGAATTATATACGAGTAAATTTATGATAGGTAAGTTTTATGTCTATACTGAAGGTAAACAATATGTGTTAGAAGACGGATATATATATGAAGACGGAAAATTTTATCGCATCATAGATACGCACCGTGGCAATAATCAAGCGGCGGAGGGCTGCGATCTAGGATGGTGTTAACATGATTCGTGTGAAAGTGTTTGATGAAAGTCACGAAAAAGACTTAGAAGACGCTGTAAATGTGTTTTTGAAAAAGATTGATGATAGTAACTTTGTAGATATTAAGTACCAAGTCGGTGTTTCCATTAACGATGATGAGAACCAAATTTATTGTTTTTCAGCAATGATTGTTTATAAAGCATAAAAAAGAGCTGGGGAGCCAGCTCTTTTTTATGCTTTATGTTGGGACAACATGTGTCGGTAATACGTTCATAATAGATGGGGGTGCGTCTAATTTCTTTGTCGTTAAAAGAGGCTCCCCAGTTTCATGATTTTGGGCATCTGTACACATACCAAGGTGATAACGATCACCTAAAAATGGATCAATATAAAAACCGTTTTTGAATACTTTATCATTCGGATGTTTTTCATGATGAATATCAGAGCAGTTAATGCAATAGAACATAGCTTTCATCTCCTTTTTATTTTTGTTTGAAAAAAGTGAGTCGGTAGTCATTTCGCTCCTAAGGAAATGTTGAGGAGAAGAGAAATAACTACCTACTCAAATGGTGGGCATATTCCTTCTGATTTTTCATATCTCGCGTAGTGTCCCTGAGGGAAGGAGGAGAGACGAAATACGCATGATATACGTAAGGCGCTTCTTTCAAGATGAATGATGGAGTTTCATGTTGAGAGAAGTTTTTATTTTTTGTTGCCTTTGTGAGTATATTATGAGGAAATGCTCAGAGGGTGTTTGTCCTGTTGAAAAAATGTTGAGAATTTCTCAACAGTAAGAAAATATCAATGTTGACATATAACCAAAAGGTGTTATATTATCTGAATGTAACCAAAAGGTGTCATATTTGAACGCCGAATAAAGGAGAATGAAAATGGAACAACAAAATACATTAACTGATATTAAACAAACGATTGTTTTTAACGCGTCTATTCAAAAAGTATGGAATGTAGTATCAACAGCAGAAGGAATTTCATCATGGTTTATGCCAAATGATTTTAAATTAGAAGTAGGGCATGAATTTCATGTGCAATCCCCATTCGGGCCATCACCATGTAAAGTGTTAGAAATCGATGAGCCAAACTATCTATCTTTCTCATGGGATACAGATGGCTGGGTCGTTTCATTTAATCTGAAAGACCTAGGAGATAATAAAACAGAATTTACGTTAATTCACGGCGGTTGGAAACATCCTGATGAAATTCTTCTGAAAGCGAATGCGAAGAGCTCTATTATTCGCGATAGAATGAGCGGTGGCTGGGTAGCGATTGTAAATGAAAAACTGAAAAAGGTTGTTGAAGGTTAAGTGTCCTCATCAGCAGCGAAATATGATGTGTTTCAAGCGATTGCTGATCCAACCCGCCGAGAAGTAATACGGTTATTAAGTGATAAAGAGTTACCGATTTCCAAAATAACGGATCATTTTCCGATGAGTCGTACTGCGGTTGTAAAGCATCTTCATATACTTTCGGAAGCAAATTTAGTAAGCGGAAGAAAAAGCGGAAGAGAGAAGATCTATCGTTTGCATCCAGAACCATTAGAGGAATTACAACAGTGGCTCTCGTATTATGAACGTTTTTGGGATAATAAATTGTCCATGCTGAAACATATTGTGGAGAATGAAGAATAATAAAGAGGATGACCGAAATGGTCATCCTCTTTATTATTGCTCACTTGTTTGTGTAGCTGGCTTTAGTAAAAGCCAAGCGATAATTAATGTACATACTGCTAATACGAAAGTACTCATATAAATGACATGTACACTTGCTGCTAATGCGGATTGCGATTCAGTTGCTACATTTGCTGTAGTTCCGCCGTGTCCACCAGATACAAGATCAAGGTTTTTAATGCCGCGTGCGTGAATCATCGTATTGAAGATTGTGCCAAAGATTGCAGCACCTAACGTTTGACTAAATGTATTAATAAATGTGTTTAAACCAACGGCTGTTCCGCGTGTATGAGCTGGTACGGCTGCTTGAATTGTTACCATATAAATTGGTGTCACAAGCCCCATTCCTAAGCCGAATAATCCGACTGCTACATAAATAAGGAACGATGGTGAATGTGTTGATAATGTAAATAATAAGAACGTAGCGACTGATAAAATGCTAGCTCCAAGTAAAATGATTTGTTTCGTTTTTAATTTGCCTACTAAGTTACCGGAGAAAATAGCGCCAAATGTCCACATAACAGGAATAGGCATTAAAATAAGTCCAGCTTCCGTTGCATTTTTTCCTAATACACCTTGGCTCCAAATTGGAAGGTACATTGTAATACTAATGATCATTGCGCCAGCAATAAGCGTTAATATGTTTATCGTAGATAGTGTACGATTAGAGAAAAGTGCTAGCGGAATTAATGGTTCCGGAGATTTTTTCTCGATGAATAAGAAAATAATGAATGAAACGACAGAGAAGATTAATAGACCGATAATTGTTATGTCTCCCCAGTTTTGCTTACTGCTACCTGTTAATAATGCGTATAGTAAAGCGATTGTGCTTAATGAAAAGACTGTAGCACCAAGGTAGTCGATATGTTGCTTAGATGACTTAATAGATTCTTTGTAATAAATTGCAATCATTAAACAAGCGATAATTCCGAATGGAACGTTTAAGAAGAAAATATAACGCCAAGATAGGGAATCCACTAAAAATCCACCTACTAACGGTCCGATAACACCAGATACACCCCAAACGGCACTCATCCAGCCTTGTGCTTTTGCGCGGTCTCTCGCTTCACTATATAAGTCTCCAATAATCGTCATTGTGATTGGCATAACAGCACCAGCACCTATACCTTGAAGAGCGCGGAAGAAAATTAACTGTTCCATCGATGTAACGACTCCGCAAAGCGCAGAACCGATTAAGAAGATTGTAGCTCCGATGAGTAAAACTTTTTTACGCCCGAATAAATCAGCGAGTTTTCCGTATATTGGAGTCGAAACAGCTGTTGCAAGCATATAAATTGCATATACCCAACTAACAAGTTCGACGCCTGACAAATCACTCGTTATACGAGGGATTGCTGTACTAACAATCGTTCCTTCTACCGCAGAAAGAAACGTCATTAGCATTAAAGACATCATGACTTTTTTTCTCATATGTTTTCCCCTTACCCTTTTTTAAATATTCAACAATATAAAATATAAAGGTACTAAGGTATATAAAGCAACAAAAAAGCAATGGGAAGTTAAGTGGAGCGTATATTTGTGGCTTTTTTTCGGTAAGTCGATATATTTGAGGAATCACCGATATAATTTCATGTACCTATAAAAAAAGAAACAGGAATCCCTGTTTCTTTTTTAATACTGCATTTTTGCGTTTTCTCCAGCTGTTGTTCCGGCAATTCTACCAGTAACGAGAGCAGATGTAATGTTATAGCCACCAGTATAACCGTGAATATCAAGAACTTCTCCGCAGAAATATACGCCGTTCGTGAATTTAGAAGACATTTCTTTCGGATTAATTTCTTTAACGGATACACCGCCGCCAGTAACGAATGCTTTTTCAATTGACTGCGTACCATTTACATTCACAGTAAACTCTTTAAAGTCTTTTACAAGTGCACGAATCTTCTCGTGAGAAACTTGTCCAGCTTGTTCACTACCGTCAATTTCATTTTTTTCTAATAAGAATAGGAAGTAACGTTCAGGTACATAACCTTTTAAAACGTTTTTAATTCCCTTTTTCGGATCTTCTTTCATTTGTTTCAGCATGCGCTGGAATAGTTGTTCACTATTTTCTTCTGGCAATGCATCGATACTCATTTGAACTGTATTCGTTTTAAACTTTTTTAGTGCTTTCACGACGAATTGACTACAGCGAAGAGCGGCAGGACCAGATAGGCCGAAATGAGTGAAGAGCATGTCCATTTTGTGAGAAATGATAGCTTTTCCTTTCGGGTTTAATACGCTTAAGTTTACATCGCGTAAAGCAAGGCCTTGTAATACGCGATCACGAATAAATGGTTCGTTTGAAAGGATCGGTACTTCTGTTGGGAATAACTCTGTAATTGTATGCCCAGCTTTTTCAGCCCAAGCGTATCCGTCTCCAGTAGAGCCAGTTTGAGGAACAGATTTTCCGCCAACAGCGATAACGACATGATTTGTTTCTAACACTTCGCCAGTTTGCAGTACGACTGCTTTCGTTTGACCATTCTCATATTCAATCGTTTCAACAGGTGTATTTGTACGGATTTTTACACCTAAGTCTTTTAATCGTGTTAAAAGTGCGTCTACTACTGATTGTGCTTTATTTGATACAGGGAACATGCGACCATGATCTTCTTCTTTTAGTTGCACGCCAAGCTTTTCGAAGAATGTAATAATATCTTCATTATTGAAAATAGAAAAAGCGCTGTATAAGAAGCGGCCGTTTCCTGGTATATGTTTAACGATCTCATCAAGTGGTAGACGGTTCGTTACGTTACAACGGCCACCACCAGAAATCGCAAGTTTACGCCCTAGTTTATTTCCTTTATCAAGAAGTAAGACATTTCCGCCTTCTTCTGCAGCACCGATTGCAGCCATTAGACCAGAAGGCCCGCCGCCGATGACAATAACATCATAATGCATAATATATCGACCTCATTTTCTACATTTCCTGCCTAAAAGAATAGCATGTTTTCCCTTAAAAGAAAAATAGAGTGAAGTACTGCTTAAGGAGAGAATTGTGGTACAATACAAAAGTTAGAGTTCAGCACTATCCTGCTATTTGCGGGTAATAAGACTAAAACCTTAAGATGTAAGAGAAATAAATAGGGAGTTTGGCAGCCCGTAAATGCTCGAATAGTTCCATTAATTATAGTTTCACTTTATGTAGATGTAGGAGGATTTTTGTATGTCCGATTCGAAATTTCTGCGCGGGACGCTTATTGTTACGTTAGGGACATTTTTAGTAAAGTTCTTAGGCATGATTTACGTCTTTCCGTTTCATGCATTAGTAGGTACAGAAGGCGGAACGCTCTATACATATGGATACATTCCATATACGATCTTTTTAAGTATTGCAACGGCAGGGGTACCGCTTGCTGTTTCAAAATTTGTTTCCAAATATAATGCGCTTGGCGATTATAAAACGAGCCGGAGAATGTTCCGCTCGGGAATGGTTATGATGATAGTAACAGGAGTTCTTTCGTTCCTAGTTCTATACATGACAGCGCCACTGTTTGCAGAAGCAATGCTTGGTAAACAAAGTGTACACAGTAATATAGGAGAAGTTACGACGATTATTCGTCTTGTAAGTTTTGCTCTTATTGTTGTACCAGCAGCGAGTTTAATTCGTGGTTATTTCCAAGGTCACCAATCGATGGGACCGACTACTGTTTCGCAAATTATTGAGCAAATTATTCGTATCGTCTTTTTATTAGCGGGTAGTTTTATCGTTATTAAAGTACTTGGCGGTACAGTTGCAACAGCAGTTGGGGTAGCGACATTTGCTGCGTTCGTTTCAGCAGTTGGAGCGCTCGGTGTACTTATTTGGTACTGGTTAAAACGTAAAAAACATTTGGATCAATATTTAATTGAACAAACTGTACCAGAATCGACAGTGAGTACCGTTCAATTATTTAAAGAATTATTTGCATATGCGATTCCTTACGTTGTAATTGGGTTAACAATTCCTTTATATCAACAAATTGATACATTGACATTTAACTCAATTATGCAGGCGATTGGCCAAGGTGATATTGCAGAGAGAGCGCTTGGTATTTTCACAATGTGGACACATAAATTAATTATGATTCCTGTATCACTTGCAACAGCGTTTAGTTTAACGCTTGTACCAGCGATTACAAAATCATTTACTGAAAAACAATACCGTTATTTAAAGTTACAAATTACACAAACATTCCAGGCAAATATGTTCTTAACATTGCCAGCAGTTGTGGGTATTTCAACACTTGCATACCCAATTTATACTGCGTTCTATGACTCAGATCCACTAGGTGGACAAGTGTTAATGTGGTATGCACCGGTTGCGTTGTTATTCGCTTTATTTACAGTAACAGCAGCAATTCTGCAAGGAATCAACCAACAAAAACATGCGATTGTCGCGCTTATTATGGGTGTTATTTTGAAATTCGTATGTAACGTAATCTTTATTCGTTATTTCGGTACAGTTGGAGCGATTTTAGCTACTGCAGTCGGATTCTTAGCTTCCGTATGGTATACGAATAGACAAATCAAAAAACATGTACACTATTCATTTGGTGTTGTATATAAGAGAACATTCCAAATTGCAGTATTAACACTTGTAATGGTCATTACTGTAAAGTTATCACAATGGATTCTGTCCTTCATGATTTCGCCTGATGGCCGAATGGGTGCTCTTATTACAGTTGTGGTTTGTGCAGGTATTGGTGGTCTTGTGTACGGATTGTTAGCAATTCGCACAGGAGTACTTGAACGAGTATTTGGCGGAGAAGCGTTAGAGAAAATCCAGCGTAAACTTGGCAATAGATTCAAAATAAAGTTGAAATCAAAAGGGGCGTAATTACGTCCCCTTTTCTATGATAAACAAAGAAGGTGAAAAACGTGAGATTAGATAAATTATTAGCAAATATGGGATATGGAAGTAGAAAAGAAGTAAAGAAATTATTGAAAGACGGCGTTGTGAAAATTGATGGAACGCCAGTGAAAGATGCGAAGGTTCATGTAAATGTAGAAGAGCAAGAAGTTATGATTCACGGAGAAGTTGTGGAATATAAAGAGTTTGTTTACTTAATGTTGCATAAACCACAAGGCGTTATTTCAGCGACAGAAGATGATAATCATGAAACAGTAATAGATTTATTAGAGTTAGAAGATGCAATCTTTGATCCGTTCCCAGTTGGACGACTTGATATTGATACGGAAGGTTTCTTATTGATAACAAATGACGGGAAGTTATCACATCAATTGTTATCTCCGAAAAAGCATGTGCCGAAAAAATATTATGCACACGTTGCAGGAGTAGTAACAGAAGAGGATGTAAAAGAGTTTGCTAAAGGTGTTATTTTAGATGATGGCTATGAAACAAAGCCAGGTGCACTTACAATATTAAAAAGTGAGGAGATTTCTGAAATCGAGCTTGTCATTACAGAAGGAAAGTTCCATCAAGTGAAGCGTATGTTTGAAGCGGTAGGGAAAAAAGTAGTCTACCTAAAGAGAACAGAGATGGGACCGTTAGTATTAGATGAAGAGTTAGAACTTGGAGAATACCGAGAGCTATCAGATGAAGAAGTAGAGATGTTAAAAACATATCAAGTAGATACTGAGAAATAGTGCTGTTTTTCGGCGCAGAAAAGACCCCTTTCTAATGAGTTAGAAAGGGGTATGTATTTATTTACATACAATTATTTTTTCATTATGAGGTCATTCTCACTTTCTTTCCTGTTGTTGTCCACTTACCGCGGCAAGGGCTATACACGAGTTCATTAAACTGCAACACATTTAGATCACGTTGTATCGTTCGCGGTGTGATCCCGAACTCATCTACAAGGTCTTTCGTCGTTACCGTTCCGTTTTCATTGATGTACATATAAATTGATTTAATGCGTGTTAGCATACGAGTAGTTGTAGGTTTCAAGAGAAAACCACTCCTCTACTAGTTTTTTTGACCCCATTCAGGAAAGAAGGTCGTTACTACCATTGTACTCTACATGATAAAATTCATGCTTTAATCTACTTAAATTTTACAAAAGTTTAACAAATATTCATATAGAAAAATATTGGTAGTTGACATTATATATATGGTCAGTCAACTAACACATAAAATTCTACGTAAAACGCCAAATTCCTGCAAATTTTTTTGGGAAAATAAAAGAAAAACTAATAAGAAATATCTGAAATATTACAATTGTTCGGTATTTGGTTTTCGTGTATAGCATAAGAGATTTCGGTTTGTTATGATGAAAGAAACAATATAGTGAAGGATGGATGCGTGATGTCAGCAATTAATTGGACAGAAGAAGTTGCAAAACGAAAAGATGATTTAATTCGTGATACACAACAATTTTTACAAATTAAAAGTGTATGGGAAGAAGAATCGGCGAAAGAGGGCGCACCATTCGGCGAAGGTGTAGAAAAAGCTTTATCGTTTATGTTACATAAAGGGGAAACAGAAGGCTTTGCTTCTAAAAATTTAGAAGGATATGCAGGTCATCTTGAAATGGGACAAGGAGAAGAGTTAGTAGGTATTCTTTGTCACGTTGACGTTGTACCAGAAGGAGATGGCTGGACGACTCCTGCATATAGTGCAGATATTCGCGACGGAAAGATTTTTGCGCGTGGTGCAATTGACGATAAAGGCCCAACGATGGCAGCTTATTATGCGATGAAAATTGTGAAAGAATTAGGTTTACCTCTTTCAAAACGCGTTCGCATGATTTTAGGAACAGATGAGGAAAGCAATTGGAAATGTGTAGATCACTACTTTAAAAATGAAGAAATGCCAACAATCGGTTTTGCGCCAGACGCAGATTTTCCAATTATTAATGCAGAAAAAGGAATTTCTGATATACAAGTTGTGCAAAGTGGTAGTGAAGAGAAGAAAGGTACATATGAACTTGTTTCATTTGAATCAGGTCGCCGTTTAAATATGGTTCCTGATTTTGCAGAAGCAATTATTATAGGAGAAGATGTAAATGCACTTACAGTAGCATATGAGGAGTATTTACAAACTGCTAAAAAAATAGGTGAAGCCATTGTAGAAGGTAATAAGGTGACGTTGCAAATTAAAGGGATTTCAGCTCACGGATCTACTCCGGAGAAGGGTGAGAATGCCGGTTTATTACTGGCAAACTTCTTAACGAAAGTCGCTCTTGATGGAAAAGGAGCTTCGTTTGCAACATTTGCAATAGAAACATTTACTGGTGATATTTATGGTGAAAAGGCTACTATCGCCTATAAAGATGAAGTTAGCGGTCCGTTAACAGTAAATGTTGGTCGTCTTTCTTATACGAAAGAGACTGGTGGTAATTTAGGATTAAATGTACGTTATCCAGTTACGACTAACTTTGAAGAGATGATTGCGAAGTTAAAAGAATACGTTGGTACTCATGGATTTGAAGTAGCGGACTATTCGAACTCTCGCCCGCATCACGTTGATAAAGACCATGTGTTAATTCGTACGTTGCAACGCGTATATGAAGAACAAACAGGAGAAAAAGCAGAGCTATTAGCAATCGGCGGCGGTACTTACGCTCGTTCATTGAAAGCTGGTGTTGCGTTTGGTCCGTTGTTCCCTGGAAAAGAAGAACTTGCGCATCAAAAAGACGAGTACATTGAAATTGAAGACTTATTAAAAGCAACAGCAATTTACGCGCAAGCAATTCATGAATTAGCGAAGTAATAGATATATAAATAATAGGAGACCGTCCCGATACATACTTTGGGACGGTTTTCTGTTACGTATTGTTTGTTGTTAAGCCGATATAATTTGATTTATTAGCCCAACCTTAATTTGGTTAGACTTGTAGGGAAGTTTGATTCTTTTCGCTTGAATGAGATAAGAAAGAAAAGCAACAATAGAAAGAAGGAGAAGATGTACATGGAGCCGCATTATTTTGTCGCGATTACTTTACCAAATCATATAAAAGAAGTGCTGTCTATTCATAAAGAGGAAATGAAAGAGGAATTGCCATTTCGTTCGTGGGTACATAAAGAAGACTATCATATTACCCTTTCATTTTTAGGTAGTGCGACAGAGGAACAATTAGAAGGAATACAGAATGGATTACAAACACTTACAGAAACAAAGGAACTATCGTTCACATTACAAGGATTTTCAACGTTCGGTATGGAAGATAGACCGCGTATTTTTTGGTCGAAGGTAAGCGAGAATCACGATTTGTTTCAATTACAAAAGCAAGTGCACGCTATTTGTGAAGGGAATGGCTTTTCTTTAGAAACTCGCCCGTATCATCCGCATATTACTGTTGCTCGTAAATGGGTAGGAGAAGAGAAGTTTGATTTAGAACATATAAAGGAAGTGCCTGAAATATCATTTCAAGCGGATACGATTACTTTATACGAATCTCACGTGAAGGAGACACCGAAGTATAAAGCAATTGCTGAAATAAAATTACAAAAATAGAATGTATGAAAACGTTTTTTATACAGGTGAATATACTATAAAGAACAATGTGTTACTGTATAGGGTGTTGCTGATAAGAAAAGCCTTATCATTTGCAGCTCGTTTCATTTAACTTTAAGAATGATGGTGATTTTTTTATGCTGAAAGTAAAACGTCCATTTGATGCCTACTTAGATGAAATGAATAAAATTACAATTTTGCTCCCACATGCGTATGGAACAAGCCGGACATTTCGTTTGCAAGAAGGAAGTAACGTGAAAGATTTACCGATTGCTCATACAATTGCGCTTCCGGATGCAACGAAGTATGAGTGCTTTATAGAAGAGCCGCTAGATGTGGGGAAGTATTATACAGTACGAGATGAACGGAATGAAGAAACAGATTTACAAATAGGTGCTGTCATAAGAACGGCGATTTTTGATGAAAAGTATTATTACGAAGGTACTGATTTAGGTGCTGTGTATCAAAAAGAAGCAACTATATTTAAAGTATGGGCTCCAACTGCGAGACTTGCAAAAATAAGGATTTATAAAAGTGATAAAGAGTATATCGATCATGAAATGTATAGAGGAGAAAATGGAGTTTGGACTCATACATTACAAGGCGATTTAGCCGGAGCAAAGTATACATTTCTTGTTTGTATTAATTTAATATGGAATGAAGCGGTGGATCCTTACGCAAAGTCAGTGACTGTAAATGGGAAGTACGGCATTGTTATCGATTTGGAAAAGACAAATGTAACAAAGCGAGAGCAATTACCGCCATTACAGTCAATGACAGATGCTATATTGTATGAACTGCATATTCGTGATGCTACTATTCATCCGAATAGTGGAGTGAGTAAAAAAGGAACGTATAAAGGGCTAATGGAAGAAGGAACAACAGGGGAAAATGGGACGTTGACAGGCTTGTCTCATATAAAAGATTTAGGTGTTACACATGTTGAGTTATTACCTTTATATTGTTTCGGTGGTGTAGATGAGGCGAATCCTTCCTCTGCCTATAATTGGGGTTACAATCCATTATATTACAATGCGCCAACGGGATATTATGCTACAAATCCCTCTGATCCATATAACAGGATAGTAGAGTGTAAACAGTTAATTGAAACATTTCATGAGCATGACATTAGAGTGATTATAGATGTTGTATATAATCATGTTTATGAAAGAGAGCTATCATCATTTGAAAAGCTTGTCCCAGGATATTATTTCCGTCATGGTGAAAATGGTATGCCTTCTAATGGGACGGGAGTCGGGAATGATATAGCATCTGAACGAAAAATGATAAGGAAATTCATTGTAGAGTCTATTTTATATTGGCTTACTGAATACAATGTTGATGGATTCCGGTTCGACTTAATGGGAATTATAGATGTTGATACAATGAATATAATAGAAAAAGAAGTGCGAAACATAAAGCGAGATGCATTGTTATTAGGAGAAGGGTGGGAGCTACAAACAC
The DNA here is from genome assembly GCF_008923725.1 of Bacillus sp. CH140a_4T. Classification (GTDB taxonomy): domain Bacteria; phylum Bacillota; class Bacilli; order Bacillales; family Bacillaceae_G; genus Bacillus_A. The sequence goes on along the minus strand of NZ_WBPF01000013.1, from coordinate 977,213 downwards.
CACTTCCTGCCGAAGAAAAAGCAACGTTAAATAATGCAAAGAAAATGCCGTATATTGCGCAATTTAATGATCAATTTCGTGATGGGATAAAAGGGAGTACCTTTCATATAAATAAACGTGGTTTTGCATTTGGTGGGCATGTAGACTGTAATCATTTGCAGTATATAGCATCAGGAAGCCTTTTGCGTATGAAAGAAACAGGTTTGTTTCTAGAGCCTGTGCAAAGCATTAACTATGTAGAATGCCATGACAATATGACGATGTGGGATAAACTAATGCGCAGTAATGAAGAGCCAGAGGAGATTTTGAAAAAACGCCACCTTCTAGCGAGCGCAATGGTGATTCTGTCGCAAGGTATTCCTTTCTTACATGCTGGGCAAGAGTTTTATCGTACGAAGCAAGGGAATGAAAATAGTTATAATGCCAATGATGAAATTAATCAATTAGATTGGGATCAAAAAGAGAAAGAGATAGAGACCGTTCACTATATAAAAGGTTTAATTGCGATTCGCAAAGAGCACAGAGCATTCCGATTACAAAACGCAGATCTTATAAAAAAACATATGACTTTTTTGCAAACATCTCCAGAAGTACTTGCATACCACCTAGAGCATGTAGAAGCGTTTGGGCCGTGGAAAGAGATTGTCGTTTTATTTAATAGTGGTTTAGAAGCTAAAACGGTGCAACTTCCGAAAGAAGAAATGTGGCATGTGTTAGTAAACGAAAAGCAAGCGAAAATAGAGCCAATTTCTTCATTTAGAGGAAAGGAACTTAGGCTCGCTCCAATTAGCACGTATATATTGACGATAATGTGACAAATCGCTACTTGACGATGAGAATGTAATAAATGTAGAATTGACAAAGGTGACGATTTTGATAATTTGTCATTCTATGGCTGGTTTTGTAAAATAAAATAGAGAGTTTTTGGCTTATGCCAAATTTTCTTTTCATTTACAGTAAAATATATGAATCCACAACATGTGTAGAAATGTTGCGGTTTTCTTTTCATAACTATAAAAGATAAGGATTTGTTAACGGGTAATGAATATGGAATGGTTGGAACAATTATTAGGAAAAGAGTGGAGTCTTGTACCGGCTGGTGGAGTAACGGGCGATGCATATATTGCGCAAAACGGACAACAGAAGTTATTTTTAAAGCGGAATACATCGCCCTTTTTAGCGGTATTGTCAGCAGAAGGAATTGTTCCAAAATTACTTTGGACAAGAAGGGTAACGAACGGTGATGTAATTTCTGCTCAAAAATGGCTTCCGGGACAGAAGCTAGAGCCAGAGGATATGAAACTAGAACGTGTTGCAAAACTTTTGAAGAAAATACACTCCTCTAAAGCGCTTGTACAGATGATTCAAAGACTTGGGAAGCAGCCGCTTCACGCACAAGAGTTATTACAACAACTGCAACTTGTTTTAAGAGGAGATATAAGGGATGATGAAACAATTCAGCAAGGCCTTCAATATTTAATGGATTCATTAAAAGATATTGAATACAACGAATTCGTTGTATGCCATTGTGATGTAAACCATAACAACTGGCTATTGTCGGATGAAGATGAGTTGTTTTTAATTGATTGGGATGGAGCTGTAATTGCTGACCCAGCTCTAGACCTCGGTATGTTATTATATTGGTACATTCCGCGCCACGAATGGAGCGAGTGGCTCGAATATTATGATATTGAAATGGATGAATCGCTGCTTAGACGTATGAGATGGTATGTAATAGCACAAACGATTTTGTCTATGCAATGGCACACAACAAAAAAACAGCAAGCAGAAGCTGAATATTGGCATCAATATTTACAGCAGCTACTTGCTTCAGAGTAATATTTAAGAAAAATTGTCCATTCCAGCAATCCACTGAGTAAGTTGTTCTTGATTATTGGAAATGTGGTTGTCCAAATTAGAGGAAGATTTACCCGATTGACTATAAGAATATACATCGTTTAGCATTGCTTTAGCATCACTACTTATACTATCGTTTGCGAGTAACGATTGAATGAGACGCTCTAATTGCTCGCATTCAGAAACTGTCCCGCAACAATCACTTTGGTGATTGACTAAAATATCTTTCAGCACTTCTAATTGATGTTGTTGATTAATTGGCATGAACGGATCATCCTTTCGATTGTTTTTCTCTTCAAATGTAAGAGAAAAAGCTGTTTCGTCATGGAATGTTTAATGCTGTATGTAGTTTTTATCAAAATGGTACATCTTATACTTGAAATAAACGGACCGAGTGCTCGTACGTACTTGGTTTTTTGTTTGGTAGATTGATTAAAACAGAAAGAAGGAATTATTCCTTTAAAATAGCTATGTAAAGAGAGGGAGACATCTATGCGTTTAAGACATAAACCGTATGCAATGGATCGAATTAATGAGTATTCACATATCGTAATCGGAAACCCAGAGGAGCGCGCTGGTAACTGGAAAGAAGTATTTGGAAATGAACAACCAATTCATATTGAAGTAGGTACAGGTCGTGGCCGCTTTATGTATGATATGGCAAAAGCAAATCCACATATTAATTATATTGGAATTGAAAAATTCACAAGTGTTGTTGTAGATGCACTTGATAAATTAATTGAAGAAGAAGTACCGAACTTAAAGTTAATTAATAAAGATGCTGAAGATTTAACAGTTTTCTTTGCCAAAGGTGAGATTGATCGCGTTTATTTAAACTTCTCAGATCCATGGCCAAAGAAACGTCATACGAAGCGTCGTTTAACGTATAAAACGTTTTTACGCAATTATGAAGAAGTGTTAGTAGAAGGCGGAGAAATTCATTTCAAAACAGATAACCAAGGTTTATTTGAATACTCTCTAATGAGTATGGCTGAGTACGGTATGTTATTAACTTACCTGAGCCTAGATCTTCATAATAGTGATTATGAAGGAAACATTATGACAGAATACGAAGAGAAATTCTCTAGTAAAGGTCACCGTATTTACCGAGTGGAAGCAAAATATCGCACAGAGCCTATGCAGTAATGCATAGGTTTTTTGTACCTAAAATAATCAGAATTTTATGTTAGTATTGAAAGGAAAGGGGGATGAAAAATGGAACAGTTACAAATTGGAGATATAAAAGTGACGTGGCTAAAAGGCGGGAACACACATTTAGACGGGGGAGCGATGTTTGGTGTCGTGCCGAAAGTACTTTGGTCACGTAAATATAAACATAATGATACAAATCATATTTATTTACGAACAGATCCGTTACTTTTGCAAACGAAAGACGGTAATATGCTCATTGATTCCGGAATAGGAAACGGTAAATTGAATGAGAAGATGAAGCGGAATCAAGGTGTAACTGAAGAATCAACAGTTTATGAATCATTAGAAAAACTAGGATTAAAGCCTGAAGATATTCAGTACGTCTTAATGACACACCTACATTTTGATCATGCATCTGGTTTAACGAAATGGGAAGGTGATCAACTTGTACCATCGTTTCCGAATGCGAAAGTTTACGTAAGCGAAACAGAATGGAATGAAATGAGGAACCCAAATATTAGATCACGTAATACATACTGGAAGGAAAATTGGGAGCCGATTGTAGATCAAGTTGTTACGTTTCAGCAAGAAATAGAAATTACAGATGAAGTAAAAATGGCGCATACGGGCGGTCATAGTGATGGACATGCAGTTATTGCTTTAGAAAGCAAAGGTGAAACGATGCTTCATTTAGCAGATCTCTTGCCGACGCACGCACATCAAAATGTACTATGGGTAATGGCCTACGATGACTATCCAATGACATCGATTGAAAATAAACAAAAGTGGATGAAGTACGGTGCTGAAAACAATGCTTGGTTCACGTTTTATCATGACGCGTATTACCGTGCAGTAAAGTGGAATGAAGAAGGGCAGATTGTAGAAAAAATAGAACGGAAAACGAGTATAGAAGCATAAAGTGAGACTTTAATCAGTGGGGGTTTTCTTCATCCCCCACTGATTATTAGCCCTCACCAATCGGACTTTTATGGGCAGTTGATCCCCCACCTAACTTCTTTGCTTTCGCTAAATTTTGAGGTGGGGGTCTTACTGCCCATTAAAGCGGGATAAAAAGAGGAGGTTGTTCCGGAAGTCTGTTGGGGCAGTCTCCTTTTTGTTTTCGTTTTTTGGCGGTAAGTCGATATATTCGGTAAATCGTCGATATAATTTCAATTACTATCCACGATAAAAAAATAAGAGGTTCACCTAATGGGAACCTTCCTTTTTATGCTGCTATAACCTCTAAAACAGTACCTGTTTTAGCATCAACTAAAAATTCAAATCGTTCTTGTATATCATCTAACATCGTTGTAAGACCGCCGCGATAAACTTCGTATGCGACATCATATTTTTCAAATGTCTCTGGAACCATATGTACCCAAGAGCCAGTAATTTCACCTTTATGACTTAATGCTTGTTTCACCATTTTCAATGCTTTTTCTGAAGAAATATGGGATTGTTCTTGTACTTTGTTTGCAACGAGATAACCAGCTGCAAATCCAACGCCAAGACCTGCTACTAAACCTTTCCAGCTCATATATTCACCTCAATTCTGTAAAATAAAAATAGTGTACCAATAATAATTATAAAGCAAATACAGCTAAAAAAGAAGAAACTAGAAACATTTCGAAAATTTCGTTACAATAAAAGAGGTATTCTACTAAGGTTTGAAAGAAGGGGACTTCGTGAATAAAGAGACATTACAATTATTTCGTACGTTAACAGAATTACAAGGTGCATCAGGTTTCGAACATGATGTACGCCGTTTTATGAAGCAAGAATTAAGCAAATATGCGGATGAAATTGTGCAAGACGGTTTAGGTAGCGTATTTGGTCTGAAAAAAGGGGACGAAACTGGCCCACGTGTTCTTGTAGCAGGTCATATGGATGAAGTAGGGTTCATGGTTACGCAAATTACGAAAAACGGGATGCTTCGTTTTCAAACGTTAGGCGGCTGGTGGAGCCAAGTACTATTAGCACAGCGTGTACAAGTTATGACGAAGAATGGCCCTGTTATTGGGGTTGTTGGTTCTATTCCTCCTCATTTATTAAGTGACGCGCAACGTGCAAAACCGATGGATATAAAAAATATGTTAATTGATATAGGTGCAGATAGCTATGAAGATGCGATTGAGATTGGTGTAAAACCAGGACAACAAATCGTGCCAATTTGTCCGTTTACGCCGATGGCAAACGAAAAGAAAATTATGGCGAAAGCTTGGGACAACCGTTACGGATGTGGCCTTGTAATCGAATTGTTAAAAGAATTAAAAGACGAAACATTACCAAACACATTATACTCTGGTGCGACTGTACAAGAAGAAGTTGGTCTTCGCGGTGCACAAACTGCTGCAAATATGATTCAACCAGACATTTTCTATGCGCTTGATGCAAGCCCAGCGAACGATGCATCTGGTGATAAAACACAGTTCGGTCAATTAGGAAAAGGTGCTCTTCTTCGTATTTACGACCGTACGATGGTAACGCATAGAGGAATGCGCGAATTCATTTTAGATACAGCAGAAACACACAACATTCCGTACCAATACTTTATTTCACAAGGTGGTACAGATGCGGGCCGTGTACATACAAGTAACTCAGGTATCCCATCAGCAGTAATTGGTGTTTGTGCGCGTTACATTCATACACATGCTTCTATTTTGCATGTTGATGATTATGCGGCAGCAAAAGAACTCATTACGAAGCTTGTAAGAGCAACGGATAAAACGACGTTAGAAACAATTAAGAATAACGCGTAGAGAGGAAGAAGGGCTGAAGAGCCTTTCTTTTTTTAGGTGGGAGAGATGCCCTAGCGATGTATGGTGGCCGTGCTCCCATGTATAAAGAGTAATTTGATTAAGGTAAGATGATGAATGTATATAGAGGTGAACGAAATGAAAGTAGTAGTTGGATCGAAGAATAAAACGAAAGTTGGTGCTGTGGAGAAGGTTTGGAGCGATGCTACAATTACATCTCTGTCTGTTCCTTCAGGGGTAGCGAGCCAGCCGTTTACAGATGAAGAGACGATGCAAGGAGCGGTTAATAGAGCGAAGCGAGCGCTGCAAGAAGGAGAAGCTCAAATTGGTATTGGGCTAGAGGGCGGCGTAATGAAAATGGAGCACGGTTTATTTATGTGTAACTGGGGCGCGCTAGCAACAAGTGACGGTAAAACATTCGTTGCCGGCGGTGCACGTATTAAGTTACCAGATGATTTTTTAGCACCTCTTGAAGATGGCAAAGAGTTAAGTGAAGTGATGGAAGAGTTTGTGCAGAGAAAAGATATTCGTAGCCACGAAGGTGCTATCGGTATTTTTACAGATGATTATGTCGACCGTACGGAATTATTTGTACACGTTGTTAAGTTACTTGTTGGGCAATATAAGTATGACGAAAAGCAAGCATAAACCTTGCACCGTGCGCGATGTATGGTAGTATAAAAGAAAGATTATAACATGAAAAAATGCACTCGTTAGAGGAGGAAATATAGATGAAATCATTAGAAAGCATGGAGCAATTCCAACAATTGAAAAATGAAGAGAATGTAGTCTTTATGTTCTCAGCAGAATGGTGCCCAGACTGCCGTTTTGTAGATCCATTTATGCCAGAAGTAGAAGAGAAATATAGTGATTTCTCATTTTACTATGTAGATCGTGATGAGTTTATTGATCTATGCATAAAATTAGACGTATTTGGCATTCCGAGCTTTGTAGCGTACAATAAAGGTGAAGAAACAGGTCGCTATGTAAACAAAGATCGTAAAACACAAGAACAAATCGAAGAGTTCATTGAAGGTTTAAAATAAGGCAATTTGCCAATTGAATTGTAAAACAACCTCTACCTTCGCGGGGGAGGTTGTTTTTTTGGAAGGGAGGAAAAAGAGATGAAGATGACAAGTAAAAAGATGAAAGACGAGTTAATGAAGAAATTATCTCGCCCAGAATGGGACTTTCAGTATGATAGCGAGAAAGAAGTTCTACGTATAGAACAGAAAGACTCGAAAAAAGGTATTAACGTATCGCTTCCAGGAGTTGTAGCAAAATGGGAAGTGAATAAAGAAAAGGCGATTGAAGAGGTTGCCTATTACGTACAAGAAGCGTTAATTGCGATGCATAGAGAAGAAAATAGCGCGGCGAAAATTCTACCTGTTATTCGCTCTACTTCTTTCCCGAAACAAGCAGAAGAAGGAAATCCGTTTATTATGACGGATCATACGGCAGAAACACGTATTTACTATGCGCTAGATTCGAATAAAACATATCGACTAATTGATGAGCGTCTATTACAGAAATTAGAACTTACAGAGCAGCAAGTGCGTGAAATGGCATTATTTAACGCTCGCTCACTAGGTTATGAATTTAAACAAGAAACCGTAGCAGGGAATACATTCTACTTTTTAAACACAAATGATGGGTATGATGCGACGCGTATTTTAAACGAATCGTTACTACAATCGATGCGTGAAAAGATTTCTGGTGACATGGTTGTTGCTGTTCCTCACCAAGATGTATTAATTATTGCTGATATCGTCAACGAAATCGGTTATGATATTATTGCACAAATGACAATGAAATTTTTTGCCGAAGGGCATGTTCCGATTACATCACTTTCATTCGTATATGAAGATGGGGACTTTGAACCAATCTTTATTTTAGCGAAGAATCGGAAGAAGACAGATGGAAAAGAGAAAGGATGAACGAAGTGAACGTTTTTTACAACCTTGAAGGAATTGGTGACACTCTAATTGTTGCCTTACAAGATATTACTTTAGAGAACCGTACTTTTGATCGCAAAGGAGATGTTGCACGCGTATATGACCGTGAAAGCAACGAAACAGCAGGATTCAACATCTTTAATGCATCTTCTTACTTAGAAGTAAAAGAAACAGGTAACCTTACATTAACGAAAGAACTTGTAGAAAAAATCAATGAAATTTTAGCGAAGAACGGCTTTGAAGAAAAAGTAGAAGCAGATCTTTCTCCAAAATTTGTTGTAGGCTATGTAGCTGAAAAAGAGAAGCATCCAAATGCTGATAAGTTAAACATTTGTAAGGTAGAAATCGGTACAGAAACATTACAAATCGTATGTGGCGCACCGAACGTTGATGCAGGACAAAAAGTTGTCGTTGCAAAAATCGGCGCTGTAATGCCAAGCGGTATGCTAATTAAACCAGCTGAACTTCGCGGAGTTCCTTCTTCTGGAATGATTTGCTCAGCACGTGAGTTAGAGCTTCCAGATGCTCCGCAAGAAAAAGGTATTCTTGTATTAGAAGATAGCTTTGAAGTTGGACAAGAGTTCAAATTTTAATTGATGTAAGGAAAGAGAGGTTGTCCTTTTGGGCAGCCTCTCTTTTCTTTATTTTCACTTTTCGCCGGGGAATCTATATTTTCTATTGAATCGTTGATATATTACGAGTTGTGACAGATATATTCAAAAAATTGTTCATATTATAAGGATGTCACCATTTTTCACAAAATCTATATTGTATTTTATAAACAATCTAGTTAAAATTTAGAAAAAAAGAAGGGGATAGACGTATGAAACAACAACTAAAAATCGCAGAACTTCTGAAACGAATTGAAACTTCAAAACAGCAAGATATCGAGTTAGGTTCTTATGAAATATATTTGTTTAGTGAAAATGAATTAGAAAAAGGACAAATCGGTTATCGATATGATAAACATAAAAATTCATTAATAAGTGAAGAACATGGAAAATGGAAAGAGGAATGGATTGTTATCGGATATGAAACAGATATGGGGGATCCGATTTTCGTAAATGTGGCCGATGATGCGTATTTAGTTTATACGGCAGAGCGTGGTACAGAGACGTGGCAACCTGTTCACATTGGAAATATGGATGAGATTATAAAACAATTATAAGAAAAACTTTGAGACCGGTGCAAAGTGATGGGAGAAAAATATGAAGTATATAAAAATAATGAGCATGATTGCATTCATTGGAATATATATGGGAGGCTGTTCGCAAGAAGAGCCAAAACAAGAAGTAACATCTTCTATGCAGGAAGCAAACAAAGATAACAAGGAAGACGCACCGGTAGAAAAGCAGCAAGAAGAACAAGAAAAGAAAGAAGAACCGCAAGCAGTTCAAACGAATGAGCAAGTGGAGCAGAAGCAGGAAGAAGTGCTGGCCGAAGAAAAGAAAGAGGAAGCTACGCCAGTACAGCCAGCAGAGCAACCACTGCAAAATAATGAACCAAAAGTAGAGAATAATGAAAAACAAGGAAAGTTTCTCATTGTTATTGATCCGGGCCATCAACACAAAGCGAATTTAAATTTAGAGCCGATTGGGCCAGGAGCGACGACGCAAAAATATAAAGTGACAGATGGTACAACTGGTGTTGTGACGAAAAAAAGAGAGGCTGTTCTTGTATTGGAAATGGCTTTCGTATTAAAAGAAAAGTTAGAAGCAAAGGGAATGCAAGTATTAATGACAAGAACGTCACAAGATGTGGATATAAGTAATAAAGAACGTGCGATATTGGCGAATGATCATAAGGCGGATGTATTTTTACGTCTTCATGCAGATGGTTCTGAAAATCCGAATCAAAGTGGATTTGCTGTATTGACACCGGCCGAAGGAAGTCCGTATACGAAAGAGATTTATGCGGAAAGCCTTCAAATCTCTCAAACGATAGTAAATAAAATGAGAGAGAATCAGCAAGTGAAAGTAAATGGAATTAAATTTAGGGATGACCTTTCTGGATTTAATTGGTCCAAAGTACCTGGCGTACTATTAGAACTTGGATTTATGTCAAATCCTGAAGAAGATAAAAAATTATCTGACCCGCAGTATGTAAATTCTTTATTGCAAAGTGTAACGGATAGTGTAGATGAATATCGGAAGAGTAAAGATTAAACGCAGTCTTACATGTAAGGGTGCGTTTTTCTATATGAAAACACTCGTAAATTAGAATATTATGGATAAATATGACATGCTTAATTTTACCTGCACTTTTTGCCGAATGCTGATACAATAAAGGATGTTACTATTTAGTAGAAAGAGTGGTAAGCATGTTAGATTGGATGAAAAAGCTGTTTAACAAAGAGGAAGAACAAACAGCGATAAATAAAGAAGTACCAAAGCAAATTGAAAGTCAGCCGAAAATTCCTCGTGTAAACCACTATACTGAAGCAAGAGAAGCACAAATGGCAAGTAGGAATGCAGGTAAATGCCGTTTTCCATTAGTACCGGATAATGGGTTCGATGAGGATGATGTAAAAGAATTACCTCACTTTGAAGAACAACCTGTTCAAAGGGAAGTATATGAAGAGCAACCTATTCAAAGAGGAATCAAAGTGGAAAGAAGTAGACGACAGTATGTGGAGAAGGTAGTTTCTACATATGAAGAGCCGGAAGTACAATATGAACCGGAACGAGAGCCAGTCGTAAAAAAGGCATCTGCACCTTCGCAAGAAAGTAACCGTAGACCATTTCGTCCAACAGAAATGATTTCGCCAATTTATGGATATAATCGTCCTTCTGTAGAGAAAAAGGTAGAAAAGCAGGAGGAAGAAAAGGAAAGAGAAGACCTTGAAATATCTGTAGAGGGCAAATCAGTCGTTGATGCATGGTTAGAGAAAAAAGGATATACATTATCTGATTTCTCAGAAGGACAAGCAACGAATTCTTCCAGTCATGAAGGAGTTGATCAGCGAGATCAACAAAATAAAAAGGAAGAAAAGTCAGTTGTCGATCAATGGCTAGAGAAAAACGGTTATGAAATTGAACGCCAAGAGCCTATAGTAGAAGAAAAAGAAGTGGTTCAAGAAATTAGTGCACCGCAGGAAGTTCCAGCGGCTGAATTACTTCATCAAACAATTGTTGAGCGTATGGAAGATGCGAAGCAAGAAAGTGATGTAGTGGCCAAAAACATTCTACAAACAGAATTAGTAGATTCTAAAGTAGAGCACGAGGATACAATATTATCAGAAGAAATTAAACGTAATACAGAAATAGAACAACCTACTATTGAAGTAGAAAAGCAAGCTCCAGAAGAATCAGTGATTGTCAAAGCAGAAGAAAAACTTGAAGAAACAATCATCGTGGAAATACCAGAAGAAGTGGAAGTAATTGCAGAAACAGAAGAGTCAGAAGAAGTGGAAGTAATTGCAGAAATAGAAGAGTCAGAAGAAGTGGAAGTAATTGCAGAAATAGAAGAGTCAGAAGAAGTGGAAGTAATTGCAGGAGCAGAAGCACCAGAAGAAGTGGAAGTAATTGCAGAAACAGAAGAGTCAGAAGAAGTGGAAGTAATTGCAGAAATAGAAGAGTCAGAAGAAGTGAAAGTAATTGCGGAAACAGAAGAGTCAGAAGAAGTGGAAGTAATTGCGGAAACAGAAGAGTCAGAAGAAGTGGAAGTAATTGCAGAAGCAGAAGAGTCAGAAGAAGTGGAAGTAATTACAGAAGCAAAAGAAGCGGAACCTGTAGCACTTGAGGAAACGCAGCAAGAAATGTTGTTAAATAAAGCAATTGAACAAAAGAATGAATTCATACATGTTGCTGAGGCTGATGAACAAACGAAAAAAGATGTTCAAAGCTTTGCAAATGTTTTAATTGCAGAAGAACAACAAGCTGTAGAAGAAGCATCGATTGAAGAAGAATCGATTGAAGAAGAACAACAAGTTGTAGAAGAAGCACCGATTGAAGAAGAACAACGAGTTGTAGAAGAAGCACCGATTGCAGAAGAACAACCAATTGTACAAAAAGAAGAACCAAAACGTGAGAAGAAGCGTCACGTACCATTTAATGTTGTTATGTTGAAACAAGACAGAACGCGATTAATGGAAAGACATGCGGCTAGAGCGAATGCAATGCAATCTTCTATGAGCGAACGAGTAGAGAATAAGCCTATACAACAAGTAGAAGAAACATTAGTGCAACAAGAAGTAGTGGAACCGAAAATGGAAGAAACACCAGTGCAACAAGTGGTGGTAGAATCACGAGTGGAAGAACAACCAGTGCAACAAGTGGCAGTAGAACCACAAGTGGAAGAGAAACCAATGCAGCAAGTGGTGGTAGAATCGCGAGTGGAAGAACAACGAGTGCAACAAGTGGCAGTAGAACCACAAGTGGAAGAGAAACCAATGCAGCAAGTGGTGGTAGAATCACGAGTGGAAGAACAACCAGTGCAACAAGTGGCAGTAGAACCACAAGTGGAAGAACGTCCAGTGCAGCAAGTAGTGGTAGAGCAAGTACAAAAGTCACTTTCAAGTAAGGAAGTACAAGAGAAAGCATATGTTGTAAATCAAAGAGAGAACGATATGCGAAATGTATTGCAAACACCACCGACATATGCAATTCCGCCATTAACATTGTTATCAATTCCGCAGCAAGCGGCGTTGGATAATACGGAGTGGTTGGATGAACAGAAAGAATTATTAGATACAACGTTTAATAATTTCCATGTTGGTGCACATGTTATTAATGTGTCACAAGGTCCGGCGGTAACTCGTTTTGAAGTACAGCCAGACCCAGGTGTGAAAGTAAATAAAATTACAAACTTAAGCGATGATATTAAGCTGAGTTTAGCAGCGAAAGATATTCGTATTGAAGCGCCAATTCCAGGGAAGAGTGCGATTGGAATTGAAGTTCCGAATAAGGAAAGTAAGCCAGTATTTCTTCGTGAAATTTTAAGAAGTCCTGTGTTTACAAAGAGTGAATCACCGCTTACTGTTGCGCTTGGACTTGATATTTCAGGTGATCCAATCGTAACGGATATTCGAAAAATGCCACACGGACTTATTGCGGGTGCGACTGGTTCTGGTAAAAGTGTGTGTATTAACGCAATTTTAACGAGCATTTTATATAAAGCGAAACCGCATGAAGTGAAGTTAATGTTAATCGATCCAAAGATGGTTGAGCTTGCACCATACAATTCTGTTCCACATCTTGTAGCACCTGTTATTACGGATGTAAAAGCAGCAACAGCGGCTTTAAAGTGGGCAGTCGAAGAGATGGAACGCCGTTATGAATTGTTTGCGCACGCTGGTGCTCGTGATTTAACCCGTTACAATACGATTGTAAGTGGGCGAGAAATTCCGGGAGAGACATTACCTTATATCGTTATTGTCATTGATGAGTTAGCCGACTTAATGATGGTAGCACCTGGTGATGTTGAGGAAGCGATTTGTCGTATTGCACAAAAAGCACGTGCGTGTGGTATTCATTTATTAGTAGCGACGCAGCGTCCATCTGTAGATGTTATTACAGGTTTAATTAAGTCAAACATTCCAACGCGTATTGCGTTTACTGTATCATCTCAAGTTGATTCGCGTACGATTATTGATATTGGAGGCGCGGAGAAATTACTTGGCCGTGGTGATATGCTATTTTTAGGAAACGGTACGTCTAAACCAGTTCGTGTACAAGGTGTATATGTATCGGATGATGAGATTGAAAAGACAGTTGATCATGTGAGAAAGCAAATGAAGCCGAATTACTTATTTAAGCAAGAGGATTTATTAGCGAAAACAGAACAGGCTGAGTCCGAAGACGAATTGTTCTTTGATGCATGTCAATTTGTTGTAGAACAAGGGGGAGCGTCCACATCTTCTGTACAGCGAAAATTCCGCATCGGTTATAATCGCGCGGCACGTCTCATTGAAGAGATGGAATCGCAAGGGATTATTTCTGAAGGAAGAGGAACGAAACCGAGAGACGTCCTTATTTCTGAGGATGAATTCGCTGCTATGCAGGAAACAAATGTATAGTAAACGGTTTTGCTGTATACTAATAGAAAATGTTGGATAGTAAAGTAGGGAGTAAAGCGACATGAAAGAGATTGAATTAAAATTAAAAGGTGAAATAAATAGACTAACAAATAGAACATTTAAATTTGACGAACGTGTTGGAGAAGGTTGGTTCTCTGCCGTTTACTTTTTAAAGACTAGAGAAATCATTGAAGAATTTCGCCCGAAAAGTGTTGTGACGATGCAATTTTTCCAAAAGGAAAATGCAGTTCTTTGCGGAACAGATGAAGTGATTGCATTGCTACAAACATTCGCTAAAAATCCTGAGGAACTTGAAATTAACTCTTTAAAAGATGGCGATAATATTAGTCCGTTTGAAACAGTGTTAACAATTCATGGTCCTTATGAAAATTTCGGATTTTTAGAAGGTGTCATTGATGGGATTTTAGCTCGTCGTACATCAGTTGCGACAAACGTATATAACGTTGTCCAAGCTGCACGTAGTGTAGATAAAGAAAAACCAGTTATTTTCATGGGAGATCGTGACGATCATTATACACAACAAGCTGGTGACGGTTATGCAGCATACATCGGAGGTATGAGTGCACAAGCGACGCATGCGATGAATGAATGGTGGGGCAGAAGTGGTATGGGGACAATGCCTCACGCATTAATTCAAATGTTTAATGGTGATGTTGTGGAAGCGGCAAAAGCATATCATAAGAAATTCCCAGAAGATGAATTAGTTGTATTAATTGATTACAACAATGATGTCATTACAGATGCACTTCGCGTAGCGCGTGAATTTGGATTAACATTAAAAGGTGTACGTGTAGATACGTCGCGCACGATGATTGATCAATACTTCATTCGCCACCCAGAAGTACTTGGAACATTCGATCCACGTGGTGTAAACCCATCGCTTGTATTCGCACTTCGTAAAGCACTTGATGAAGAAGGATTCCAGCATGTAGACATCGTTGTAACTGGTGGATTTGATGAGAAACGTATTCGTGAATTTGAAGCTCAAAACGTACCTGTTGATATATACGGAGTAGGAAGTAGCTTATTAAAAATGAATATTGGCTTTACTGGTGATAACGTAGAATTAAATGGAAAACCAGAAGCGAAAGCTGGTCGTAAATATCGTCCAAACCCACGTCTAGAGCGTGTTCAATTAGAAAAAAGAGAAGATATGTAAAAGAGAGAAAAACTGATAGGTGATTGACCCTATCAGTTTTTCTGTTATCATAGTATAGCGGCTTCTTTTTTGCTATAATGGATTTGTTATGGGCATAAAAAGTACGTACGAGTTTATCCTGATAAGTGAAGGGAAAGAATAACTTCACTACATCAAAAATGTATGATGATTACCAAAATAAGAAAAGATTCATATACTGTCTTATAGATAGGCCGTTGTATTAGTTCGAAATGTTGGAGGTTCTTTAAGATGACAGTTTACCATTTTGTAGGAATTAAAGGAACAGGAATGAGTTCATTAGCTCAAATTCTTCATGACATGAAGCATACTGTTCAAGGGTCTGATTATGAAAAGCGTTTCTTTACACAAACAGCGTTGGAAAAGCGTAATATCTCGATCCTTCCTTTTGATAAAAATAATGTAAAAGAAGGACAAGTGATTATTGCAGGAAATGCATTTCCTGATACGCATGAAGAAATCGTAGCAGCAAAAGAATTAAACATCCCAGTACATCGTTACCATCACTTCTTAGGTGACCTTATGAACCAATACACAAGCGTTGCTGTAACTGGTGCACATGGAAAAACATCAACAACTGGTTTGTTAGCCCATGTAATGCAAGGTGCACACCCTACATCTTACCTTATTGGAGATGGAACAGGGCATGGGGTAGAAAATAGTAAGTATTTTGTATTTGAAGCTTGTGAGTATCGTCGTCATTTCTTGTCTTATTATCCAGACTATGCGATTATGACAAATATTGATTTTGATCATCCGGATTATTTCACAGATATCAATGATGTATTCAATGCATTCCAAGAGATGGCATTGCAAGTGAAAAAAGGCATTATTGCATGTGGAGATGATGAAGAACTTCAAAAAATTCAAGCGAAAGTACCTGTTATTTTCTATGGATTTGGAGAAGATAATGATTTCCAAGCACGTAACATTCAAAAGAGAACAGATGGTACTATTTTCGATGTATTCGTTCGTAATACGTACTATGACACGTTCAAAATTACAGGATACGGCAACCATAGCGTGTTAAATGCATTAGCAGTAATCGCGCTTTGCCATTATGAAAACGTTGATGTAGAAGCAGTTAAGCATCAGCTAACAACTTTTGAAGGCGTAAAACGTCGCTTTAATGAAAAGCCGATGGGAGAGCAAGTTATTATCGATGACTACGCACACCATCCGACAGAAATTAATGCAACGATTGAAGCAGCTCGTCAAAAACATCCAGAGCGTGAAGTTGTCGCTGTATTCCAGCCACATACATTCTCACGTACAGAAAAGTTCTTAGATGAGTTCGCTGAAAGCCTAAGCAAAGCTGATCAAGTATACTTATGTGATATTTTCGGATCAGCGCGCGAAAACAAAGGCGAATTAACAATTGAAGATCTGCAAAAGCGTATTGACGGTGCAGAACTAATTACAGATACAACAACGGATGTATTAAAGAAACATAAAAACGGTGTTCTAATTTTCATGGGCGCAGGAGACATCCAAAAATTCGAAGCAGCTTACGTAAAAGAAGTTCAAGTTGCAGAGAAGTAATAGAAAAGACGCATAGCTGTGGCTGTGCGTCTTTTTTGTTGTGTTCGATATATTTTAAAAAGCGTTGATATGTTGGTATTGTTGATTCTTTTTGTATAGTTGTTTCAACAAAACGATATAAATTGAACTAAAAAGTACGTATCCAATTAAATAATAGAATGAAAACATATCGAATTGTTTTGTTATCATAATTCGAATTGCAAAAAATGCAAATGGAAGTGCGATTAAAACGCTAGTACTAAAGGAAATCATTGTTTTTAAAAATTTTAATTGCTGTGTATTCCAATGGTTTTCTCTACAGATGAACCAAATGTTGCTTGCGATAAAGGCTAATAAAAATGGTAAATTAGCTGAAATATTTATAAAGCCAAGTGCGATAGGTACTGATAAAGCAACAAGTGGAGCAACTGATAGACCTGTAAAGTATTTGATAAATGTATTTGTAGATTGCTGTGCATTTTGAATAACATCTGTATATTCTACTGCAATTTCCTTTGCTAACTCTTTTGGAGGAAGAAATTCTTCAATCACTTGTGAAGGGATGATTTCTAATGGTATCCCTTCACTTTCTTTACTTAATGCATTTTCATATAAATCAGATTTGATTTCTAGCACATGTTGTTCTCTTGCTGGTGTAGGTAAGTTCATTAAACCTTTGTTGAAATCCTGTAAGAAAGAAGTAATGAGTTCATTTGCGAAGAATTGTTCCTTGTTCATTTTTTATCCTCTCCTTTAGCTAGTAACATTAGAGCTTGATAAACTGCATCATAATCATGTAAGCGACTATATAAAATTTCTCTCCCTTCGTCTGTAATGCGATAGTACTTTCTTTTTGGGCCATCACCGGACTCTTCCCAATAGGAAACAGCCCAATTGTTTTTCGTGATTCGATTTAATATAGGGTAAATCGAACCGTTTGGGATATGAAACACAGGGATATCTTGTAATGCACTTGTAATTTCGTATCCGTACATAGGTTGTTTACTTATTAAAGACAAAATAGCGAGATCAAAAACACCTTTACGTAATTGAATTATAAAATTATCATTTTTTTCCATGCTTTAACTATATATGATTCATATCTAGATATCAATCATATATAGTGGTTGTTCATATATAAAATTATAAGAAAGTGTTAATATTTAACAATTTACATCTGTAAGTGTTAGAATAATAAGAAAACTAAAAGGGAGCTAAAAAACATGTTCACACTTCGAGTAGACGATGAAATCGAATTACAGTTATTAGAGAAGCATCATAAAGAGGATCTATATCAATTAATAGACCAAAACCGTAATCATTTACGAAGATGGCTTCCTTGGGTAGATGGGGTAAAATCTGCTGGTGCGTATGATGAGATTTGTCCGATGTGGTTAAAGAAGTTTGCAGAGGGAGACGGTTTTGAAAGTGGCATACGTTACAAAGGAAAGCTCGTTGGGATGGTAGGCATTCATCCGGTAAGCTGGGGAAAGAAAGCGGCGAGTCTCGGATATTACCTTGCGGAAGATGCTGGTGGGAAAGGTATTATGACGCGTAGCGTGAAGGCTGTACTTCACTATGCATTTGAGAGTTTAAAATTAAATAAAATGGAAATTAGATGCGGTGTTGAAAATGTGAAAAGTCGCGCTATTCCAGAGCGTTTAGGTTTTAAGTTAGATGGTATTTTAAGAGATGATGAATGGTTATATGATCATTTTCATGATATCGCTGTATATAGTTTACTAGCTTCTGAGTGGAAAGAGATTCAAGGTAAGTAAGAAATGTTATATGTATATCGTTTAAGAAGGTCATTCAGAAATGGCCTTTTTTTATGAACTAAAATGGAAATAATGGTATAATTTAGTTAGGGGTGTAGGTATGAATTTTCCAATTCAAAGAAGTAAGTCAGTAGTAATTTTCGTTGGTCTCACATTAGCTTTTATGTTTGTGTATCCACTTGTCATACTTTTCACCAATCAAGAAAAGTGGATGTCAGCGTTAATTGGAATGGGCTTATGCTTCATTGTCAATGTGCCACTCGTTTGGGAAGTATTTATTAAAAAGCATAAAGTAGAAAATGGTATATTAAAGTACGGCATTTTAAATGACGATATCGTATTGAAAGAGATAAGAATCATTCGTCAAGTTGGGAAATCTCTTGAAATTACGACGAATGCATATAAAGTACATATGGTTGCGATGCCGCAACATATGGAGCGGTTTTTATCGCTTGTAGAACAAGAGAATCCACATGTAAAAATAGAAATGGTAGGTAAGAAATGAAATATGTAAAACCTTTGTTTTGTTTGGAAATTTTGTTGGTGCTTGCTATTTGCACTAGAGTATATATGAAATGGGATCTGCCCTTATATGTACCGATATTAATAGGTACTATTGCAGTGGCGCTTTTATATTATTTTCATTTTCAGCAAACAAAAAACGAAAAAAGTAGCTCTATGTAGTTAGGAGGATTAGAAATGAAAAAAGTCCTTACGTTATTTTTACTTTTGCTAACCGCATCCGTTCTTTTAATAGGGTGTAGTGCGAAGAAGGAAAAGGCTGATATGAACTTTGAAAAGGCACAAAAGGTTGAGATTGAATCACTTACAGAATCAAATGATAAAAAAGTAATTACCGATAAGAAAGAAATTGAAAAGCTGTTTGAAGTCATGAAAATGGATAAGTGGGAAATGCAATCGGCGCCTTTACATACTCCGCAAGGGAAAACATTTAAAATGTATCAAGAAGATACACCAAAATTATCAGAGTCGAGTAAAGATAAAAAGGAATTACATGAAATTGGTACTATGACAGTATATAAAGATGTTCCGTATGTTGAAGTTGAAATGAAAAATAAGAAAATGAGTTTTAAAGTGCCAGAAGATGTGGCGAAAGACTTATTAAAGTATTAAAAAAACGCTCGGAGAAAATTCCGAGCGTTTTTATTATTATTTTAAGTTCTCAGGGTTTAAAGCTTCTAATTCAGATACAACGAAGCGTCCGTCTTTACGGATTAGTACGTCGTCGAAGTAAATTTCGCCGCCGCCGTATTCAGGGCGCTGGATGCATACTAAATCCCAGTGAATGTTCGAGTTATTGCCGTTCCATGCATCGTCGTAAGCTTGTCCAGGTGTAAAGTGGAAGCTGCCATCGATTTTTTCATCGAATAGGATGTCTCCCATTGGATGTAAGATGTATGGGTTTACGCCGATTGCGAACTCACCAACGAAGCGTGCGCCTTCGTCTGTATCGAAGATTTTGTTAATGCGCTCTGTATCGTTTGCAGTTGCTTCAACGATTTGGCCATTCTCAAACTTAAGTTGTACATTTTCAAACGTATAACCGTTGTAAGGAGATGGTGTGTTGTAAGAAACTGTACCGTTAACAGAATCGCGAACTGGTGCAGAGTATACTTCACCGTCTGGAATGTTTAAATGACCAGAGCATTTAATAGCTGGAATGTCTTTAATAGAGAATGTTAAGTCAGTTCCAGGGCCAGTTAAGCGAACTTTATCTGTTTTATTCATTAATGTAACAAGGCTATCCATCGCCTTATCCATTTTACCGTAGTCTAAGTTACAAACTTCGAAGTAGAAGTCTTCGAAAGCTTCTGTGCTCATTTTAGCAAGCTGCGCCATAGAAGCATTTGGGTAGCGAAGAACAACCCAGCGTGTTTTCGGAACACGGATGTCTCTATGAACTTTCTTACCAACTGTTTGACCGTGAATTTGCATTCTTTCACTTGGTACGTCAGCTTGTTCGTTAATGTTATCGCCAGAGCGAAGACCGATATAAGCGTCCATATCTTTCATTACGCTTGCTTCATATGCAGCGATTTGTTCAAAATGTTCTTCAGTAGCACCCATTAATAAAGAGCGATCTACTTGATGATCTTTTAAAGAAACGAATGGGAAACCACCAGCTGCATATGCTTCTTTTACAAGTGCAGTTACAAGTTCTTTTTGTAAGCCAAAGTTTTCAATTAATACTTTTTCGCCTTTTTGTAAGCGGATAGAGTAGTTAATTAAATTGTATGCTAACTTTTCAATGCGTGGATCTTTCATATGTAAAGCCTCCCTACTAATTATGTATCCTCTCTTATTGTAACCTACTTAGTGGAATTTGTTGAATGATTTATGTTAAAGTTAACGAACAAGTATGAAAATTCTAATGAAAAGATAGGGATTAGAACGAAACGGAAAATGATTGTATAATAGGAGAAAGTAAGAAAAAGATAAAGGAAGTGATGAAATGCAAGTTCTTTTATATGTAAGTGCGGCTATTATCGCGGTTGCTTTCGCTGTATTAGTAGTGTATGTATGCAGAACGTTGTTATCGGTTCAGAAGACGTTAGAAAACGTTGCAAGCACGTTAGAAGGTTTAGAAAAGCAAATGCAAGGGATTAGCGTAGAGACGGAGCAATTATTACATAAAACAAATGCGTTAGCTGATGACATTCAACAGAAGTCACAATCGTTAAATAAAGTAGTATCAGGTGTAGATGGAATTGGAACGACAATCCATTCTTTAAATACGAAACTTCGTAATGTATCAGAGTCTGTTACGGACGAAATTGAAAATAATGCGGATAAAGTAGCGCAAGTTGTACAGTGGAGTAGCGCAGCAATTGAAGTATACAACCATTATCGTGCGTCAAGACAAGAGAAAAAGGTTGAAAAAGAAGAGCGTAAATTAGAAAGACTTGAGAAAAAAGCTGAAAAGAAAGAGAAGCGCTCTAGACTTCGTATGAGAGGTGAATCGTGATGAATATGACAAAAGTTGAAACAATTGAAGAGCTTGAAGTATTAGTAGAAAAAAACGAGCCGTATGTTCTTTTTAAACATAGTACGACATGCCCGATTAGTCATGGTGCCTATACAGAATTTCAAGCGTATTGTAGTGAAGAAAGAGCAGTACCAGCGTATTATTTATACGTACAAGACGCGAGAGATGTTTCGAATCGTGTTGCAGAACAGTACAGCATAAAACATGAATCTCCGCAAGTGTTATACATAAAAGATGGGATGGTAGTATGGAATACGTCCCATTGGAACATTAAAAAAGACGCTTTAGAAGAGAATATTAAGTAAAAAGAAGCAAGCTAAAGGTGCTTGCTTCTTTTTTTTGTTTTTGTTGAAATATATTTAATGGTACACTGTTATTAGTTCAAATTAAATAACTAGATTGTTGAAAGTAGGTTTTAAGTAATGAAGAAAATGGCATTATCCTTCGCGGTCGTAAGTTTATTACTAGGAGCTTGTAGTAATAGTAATGATACGATTAGTAAGAAGGATGAAGTTATACAGAAAGATACGAAAGAAAAAAGCATGATTCCGAGAACTGCTGTTTCGAAAGATTATTATAGAACTGTAATTCCTTTAAAAGAACAAAAGGTTATAAATACAGCTAATATAACAACAAATTCTAAATTAGATTTAGCAGAGTATGAAAATGGTTTAATGAATATTGCAAAAGAGCAATTCGATACAGAAAATCACGTACTACAATTAAATCAGTATATCCCTGAGAAGTTAATTGATGAACTAGTCGCAAAAGTAAAAGCGCCAGTTTTGACAAATATTATAGAACAAGACTATTTCGGGAAGCAGAATTCAAATGAATTAAGTTTATCTGGCGTTGTGATCGGGTTAGCAATGTCGTCAACTGTATCAAATGAAGAAGCAATGTCTAAAGGTACTGAAGTTGCTGGACAACTTATAGACGCTATTAATAAAAATGACAAGTATAACAAATCTCCAATTACGTTTGCTATCTTTAAGCAAGAAAGTACGAGTTCTTTGAAAAATGGTACATATATTGCTAGTGCTACCGTTCAAAAGAATGATACGAATCTTGGAAATTGGAGTACAATCGATGAGCAAGCGTATTCATATCCTTCTGATGAATTTACAAAAGCGCATGGAGAAGATAATACAAAAATAACTGACTTCGCTAAGGCAATGAAACTGTTTTCGCCTGGAGATTTTATCCCAGTAAATGCTAAAGTGTCTTATAAGAAAAATCAAATGGATGCATTAAATATGAATATTGTTATTAAATATAACGGTAAAACAGAATTAATGGCCCTTACCCAAATGGCTGCTCAAAGTATGTTAGAAAAATTACCTAAAGATGCGAAAGTACAATTGCAGATCAAGTCCGAGAGTAAAATCGAGGCAATTATTATAAAAGAGAAAAACAGCGAAAAACCATTTGTTTCCTTCTTGTAAAAAAGACAGTGTTTAAACTGTCTTTTTTATATTGTAAGTGAAAATGTACGATGGGAAAGAGCGCGTCATATTTACGCTGTGCCAATTTTAAAGGATGAAATATAGTTATCCCTGTCGTTCTTGATATAACGCATTCTACAGGGCACCGCGCACCTCCAGATCTAGCATATCAAATAACTACCATTGTCGGTTTCTGTCGGTAAGTCGATATATTAAAAAAATCGCTGATATAATTTGAGTTGTGATCGATATATTTGGAAAATCGCTGATATATTTTGAGTTGTGGTTGATATATTTGAAAAATCGCCGATATAAATTTCATATACTAACGTACGGCTTAATATACAGTTTCTATTTATGAAATATCTATATTTTTACAAAAAATGCCCTTTTTTTCATAAAAAATACGAAAATACGAGAAAAGAAGCGAATTTTTTCGAAACTTTTGCGGGAAAATATTGTATGAGCCTGCGTTTTTATCGTATCATTAGTAAAAGGAAGAACTCGGGACGATTGGTGGCATCTGCAAATAGAGTTGATGTCTTTTTTTCATTCAAGTAACCGATACATAAAAATAGATAACAAAAATAGAAGGAGTGTGCGATGAGATGAACGTAACAATATATGATGTAGCGCGCGAAGCGAACGTTTCAATGGCTACCGTATCACGCGTTGTGAACGGTAACCCAAATGTAAAGCCTACAACAAGAAAGAAAGTATTAGAAGCAATTGATCGTTTAGGATACCGCCCAAATGCGGTAGCACGTGGATTAGCAAGTAAGAAGACAACTACAGTAGGTGTTATTATTCCTGATATCTCAAATACGTTTTATGCAGAACTTGCTCGTGGAATTGAAGATATTGCAACAATGTACAAATATAACATCATTTTAAGTAACTCTGACCAAAACAAAGAGAAAGAGTTCCATTTATTAAATACGATGCTTGGAAAACAAGTGGACGGAATTGTTTTCATGGGTGAAGATATTACAGACATTCACATTGAAGAATTCAAAAAGTCTCCAGTACCAATCGTATTAGCAGCGTCATTCGATGAGCAAAATGAAACGCCATCAGTAAATATTGATTACACACAAGCAGCTTACGACGCAATGAAGCACTTTATTGAGCAAGGGCATACGCGTATCGGTTTCGTCTCTGGTCCTTTCATGGATAAAGCGGGAAGCGCGAAGAAGTTACAAGGTTATAAAAAAGCTTTAGAAGAAGCAGGTATTTCATATGATGAAAATCTTATAATCGATGGAGATTACACATATGATTCAGGTATCGAGGCATTCGAAAAGCTTTGGGGTAATGATGAGAAGCCAACAGCGATCTTCGTATCTTCTGACGAAATGGCACTAGGTGTAATCCATGCAGCACAAGACGCTGGATTAAACGTACCAACTGATGTAGAAGTACTTGGTTTCGATAATACACGCCTTGCATTAATGGTTCGTCCACAACTTTCAACAGTTGTACAACCAATGTATGATATCGGTGCAGTAGCAATGCGTCTATTAACAAAGTATATGAACAAAGAAAAAGTGGAAGATCACACTGTTATCTTACCTCACCGTATCCAATTTAGAGATTCAACGAAGTAAGTATAAAAAAGCTCACAGCGATTGCTGTGAGCTTTTATTCGTATTCATGGTAGTATTTTTCTACTACTGTATCTACCGTTTCATTTTTCTTAACGTGTAAAAATCTTGCGTATAATTCTTTTCCAGTTTCAAATGGTGTATCATCTAATTCAAACACATGCAACACTTTCCGGAACGTCCACGTCACTTGCTCATCATACATGTTATCGTACGTATCTTCAGATTGCATAGCGATTTTCTCACCTAGTTTGTGAGCTTCTTCTAAACTGTTTGCTTTAACAAGAATAATACTTTCTTCAAAAAGTGTATCGTGACTTTCTTCATAATGCTCATCAATTTTCGTAGGATGAGGCTCACCAGAATGAACAGATTCAAACAATAATTTTACAGCGTACATATTATGCTGCATGTTTCACTCTATAAATAATACTTGCGACAAGTGAAGCAGGTATTGTAAATACGTTACTTTGATAATGATAGTGTATTTGAGATTCTTCATAAGACATGTTGTCATATAGTTCGTTTTGTGACATGTTCATTTTTTTCTGTTTTGTCTTGAGCATTTTAATATAGTTATACTGTATTGGGACGAGAATGATGAAATAGGCTAATACGATTAGTGAAATCCAAATCATTATGAACACTCCCTTATAAAGAATATTTGTATATGGTAATTATATCAATAAAAATAAAAAATAACCATTTTCGGAGCTAGTTTTCTTCTAAAAATGCGAACAGTTCCCTTTGGTTTCTTAAATTGTGTTCAATACATGTTTGAGCGGTATGTTTCAATCCTTGTAATAATGCTTCTATGTGAAAAGTATCGTACTGAATTATATTTCCCTCTACTATCGTTTCGTCTTTTTCCAAGTTAATTGATATTTTTAGTACAGTTGTATTGCTTTGTAAATTTACAACTTCGATATAAAAAGATTGTTTTTCTAAGTCAATCGTAACGTAATCAAATCGTTCGGTTAGTTCCAAATTGCATATGGTAGTGTATTCCAAAAGAAAGCCTCCCTATTGTGTAAGTGTATGTTGTAATGCTTTCGCTATTGTGGGAGTGATTCCTTGTTATATGTCACATAAGTGCAAATTTAACTATTATAGGGCAATGTCATGTATAATAGAAAGAAAAGGCTTGTGAGGGGGGAGAAGAGATGATCGTTCTTTGGATAATTACGCTTTGTATGACTGCTATTTTTGCATATATGACGTTAAAACAAAATGGCTTAAAGCGATTAGTTCCAGGAAGTATTCTTGCAGGAATTGCCCTTATCACGTATGTAATTTCTATTTTTATTGAAAGTGTATCAGTGGACATGAGCACGAGTTTAATGTTTATCGGTATTACACTATTTGCAGGTAGTGTCATGGTACTTATGGTTGCTGGTATTATTTTATTTATTCATATGAATTCGGAAACGTTATAGCATATAGAAAAGGCATGTCCCTCGGGACATGCCTTTTTATCCGTTCAATTATGCTCTATCTTTTGAAGAATTTTGTTGTTTTAATAAGTCGCGAATTTCGCTAAGAAGTTCTTCTTCTTTTGTTGGTTCTGGAAGTTCTTCTTTCTTTTCTTCTTCTTCTCTTTTAGATGTTAATTTGTTGAATACTTTAACGAACATAAAGATAGCAGCTGCAATAATTAAGAAGTCAAAAATAGTTTGGATGAAGTTACCATACATAATAGATGATTTACCGAATGTAATTTTTAAATCTGTAAAGTTAACGCCACCTAATACCATACCAAGTAATGGTGTGATAATATCTTTTACTAAAGAACTAACGATTTTACCGAATGCAGCACCAATTACAACCCCGACAGCTAAATCGATTACATTCCCTTTGAATGCGAATTTTTTAAACTCGTTCCACATGTGTTAATCCCATCCTTTCCACGATTCAATATGAAATTTATAATTCCTATCAACATATTCTATAGAAATTTGTGACAGAAATAAAGGGGAAATGGGAATGAAAGTAAATTCTGAAAAATGTATCCGTTTTAATTTTTATTTATATCATCTAGTAGAGATTGCAGCAGTTGTTGTGTTTTTAATCCTTCTAATCCATCTACAACAGGCTTTGTATCTCCATGTACACATTCGATAAAATGATGAACAGCATCTTCAAAGCCGCGCTGTTTTAACGTTGTATCCCATGATGGTGAACCAATTTGAGAAACGGAATTTTCCTGCTCAACTTCAAATGTGTTCATATTTTTTACGCGAATGATTTTCCCTGTCGTTACAAGTTCAATTTGTTCTAAATTTGTACCAGCATGGCGATGCATTGCAGTAGAAAGCAACAGTCCACTTGGCGTTGTATATGTATGATGTCCGTAAAGAAGTTCATTCTTTTCATTAGTTTGCATCATATTATGAACGACGTTAAGGTCATCGTTAGCTAACCAGCGAGCAGTATCTACAATATGTAAGTAATCATCTAACATAGTAAAGTCATACGTATATGGCCCGACTTTATTTGTACGGTGCTTTTCAATTCGAACCCATGAAATATTGTGAGCTTGCTCTTTTGCCGCAACATACATAGGAACGAATCGGCGATTAAATCCGACCATTAATTTTCGGTTATGCTTTTCGCTCAACTCGACTAGTTTCTCAGCTTGTTCTACTGTAGCTGCTAGCGGCTTATCAACATAAACGTCGATTCCTTTTTTCAGAA
Organism: Bacillus sp. CH140a_4T; assembly: GCF_008923725.1. Taxonomy (GTDB): domain Bacteria; phylum Bacillota; class Bacilli; order Bacillales; family Bacillaceae_G; genus Bacillus_A. The sequence goes on along the minus strand of NZ_WBPF01000013.1, from coordinate 950,230 downwards.
GTTCAGAAACGATTTCATAATGTGTAGCAGTTGAACTATGAACGAAGATTGCATCGCATTCTGAAGCTAACGTTTCAATAGAATGAAAATCTTGAATGCGGTATTGCTGGCACACTTGTTTTCTTTTCTCAGCGTTAGGTGTAAACGCTCCTACAAAATTCCAATCTGTTTCTTTTGTAAGTGTTGGAAGATAGGCCTTTTGTGCAATACTTCCAAGTCCAATCATCCCAATTTTAGGTTTGTTCATGTTTATTCCCACCGATACGATAAACTTAACTAAATCTATACAATTCAATCAAATTTACACAAGTTAGTGCTTCATCGTGTTCTCGCAACCCCAAAGGGACGAGGGGTTGCGAGAACACGAGGCAGTATCGTTACCTCCTATTATCAAGCTTTTATTTTACCCATCTTGATAAATTTATCGAAGCATTTAAATCCCTATCGTGATGGCTATTGCATGAAGCACAACACCACTCACGTATTTTTAAACTCGACTGTCCTTCTGGTTGAACTGAATGGTCGTATTTTACTCCGCAACATGAGCAAATCTTGCTTGAGGCAAACCATTTATCAGCTTTTACATACTCAATGCCGTACTTCTCGCACTTGTATGATAAACATTGAAAGAAGAAGTTTAATTTTTGAAAT
>NZ_WBPF01000013.1:0-949187 GCF_008923725.1 Bacillus sp. CH140a_4T | reverse complement strand
CGCTGACTTTTTCCTTTTCAAAAGTTTTTTAACCTTGGCATCTTTGTTTATATTTCGTTCTTTCATACCATTAGAAGCTACAAACAGCTCTTTTAACCGAACATCCACACCAATCGACTCATTGGTTAGTTCTTGTGATTCAAAGTCTTCTTGGAACCCTACACTAATCCACCAGTGACGACCGTCAAATGTAACTCTTGGATTGAATGGCTTTTTGTTTCTTGGTAGTTGTTGGCTTGTTTTCACTTTTCCAACGGACTGAATATGAACTACTTTCTTTCCTATAATCAGTCTTTCATAATTGGCATAAAATCCTTGTATTACATCTTTTTTGGATTTATAAGAAGTGTGAGAACCATTTTTGTACTTTTTGAACGAATGTTTTCTCGCCGTATCAAAATCTTTTGAAGCCTGTTTAGGAACTTGTGCATTGATGTCTTTTAACCAATCATATTTCTTTCGCTTCTTGATCTTTGTAAATCGTTTCTGTAAAGCTAACTGTGAAACAGATTTTCCAAATAGCTTATAATATCTATCACTCATTCTTTTACAATAGTTATAAGCAAATCTTGCAGCTCCAGCATGGTTTCTAAGCACTTTTTCTTGTTCAGGCGTTGGAATCAGTCTGACTTTCTTCGCCAATATCATCAGAATGTAACTCCTTTTAATGAAAGATTTGTTCTTCTGAATCGTAGCGTGTTCCACCAGCATTCTCCTGAGACTACTCGGATGCAAACCTGTTAATTCCGATACTTGACTAACTCGTAAAAATTTCATTATTATTCTTACCTCATTGAATCCACCATAGCACATAGGTTCGGTAGCTTCAATGGGATTTAATAGATTTAATTAAATGTATCTCGTTCAACTAAGGGCGCAATTCCTTAGCCAGTTCTCTTATGAACTTCTCATATTTTCACATGAGCGCAGACTATATGTTTATCTACTTAGAGATAGAGGATTTTTCCACCACCATAGGCTTGTGGTGTACTCTCGTCAGTTATACGAGATAGTCGTTGAACGTTCATCTTATCCATTTTGACTTAGATGATTCGAGGCGGAAGACCCATTGTTCTAATGTTTAGGATTTAACCTTGCACGATCTGATTGATTTTTTCTGCTTTCGCGACATTCACGCTCGCTATTTCTAGCCACGTTGTAGTTCAATCAGCTTTAGGGATTGCCCGCAGTTAACCCTCACTACTAGCCAATCACTTGACTAGCAGGGCTTACTAATAGATTTAATTAACTTTCGTTATAATTGGTTAAATAAATCGTAACAGTTAGTTACCCTATTAATATTGATGTAACGGCTTAAATGTAGCATAGGGCGGGGGAGGAAGGCAAAGATTAGTTTTTTACTTACGCCCTTCTAATAATATATTCTCTATCTCTTCAAAGTTATGAGCGCGCGCATGCTCTAGTGGGGTAACACCATCGTTGTCTGGAATAGTTACATCTGCACCGTGTTCAATAAGAAGGTGAATGACTTGTTGTTGTGTTTCGTTTCCGTTACTTAGTACGATGGCTTCCATTAAAGCAGTCCATCCGAGATTATTTACATGGTTAACATCAATAGTTGTTCGCGTAAGGAGTTCTTTAATAACATCGATATAGCCATGTTCTGAAGCGGGGATAAGGGCTGTTCCGCCGTAACGATTCGTAAGCGCTGGATCTGCACCAGCATCAATCGTTAGTTTTAAAATATCCAAGTAACCTTCAGCACCGGCGTATAGAAAAGGATTATTTTTCATATCATCTTGGATGTTTACGTCAGCACCAGCTTCGATAAGCGCTTTTGCGGTTTTTACATCATTTTTGTATGTAGCAATCATAAGAGGAGTACGTCCTTTATTGTCTTTTATATTTATGTTAGCCCCTTTTTTGAGTAACGATATAATAGTATTCGTTTCTTGTTTCTCAGTAGCTGCTAGTAGCGCTGTCTCCATGTTTGTCATCTCCTTTTTAACTTCTTGTTCTTGCGAGCATCCTTGCAAAAAAATTACGCAACAGATCATGCTTACTGTTTTTTTGAACATGGAATTTCAACCTCCTCATTTCAACTGTAAAATAAGAACATTAAATTTTTATAAACTGACGCTAAAATTACTATAAAATCGCTTGAGTATTTGAACATATATTTTTATGCTTATGAGTAATAAGGTTTGGTAAAGTGAGGATGTAACATATGTCTATTAAAACAAGATTTTTATTCTCTTATATCGCTGTTATTCTCGTTTCCATCACGCTCATATTAGTCGCGGGATTTTTAATTGTTTTTTCCATAACAGGAGACTTGGAATCAGTGAAAAATTTCTATAAAAGTTCCTATATTCAAAAGCCGCTTACGCCAGAAGAAGAGAATACGTATATTGAATTGAAATTAGCGGCAAAGAAAAATCAATCACAACTATTAGATGAATCGTTCGTTTCATCACTTGAAAAAGAAGGTGTGAAAATAGTTGTAAAAAAGGGAGAAACCATTTCTTATGCTACAAAAGTATTTGAAAGTGTATCTTTAAAAGAAGCCCTTCCGAAATTTGAATCAGCCAATATTAATAGCCGTGGTACAACAGAACTAGGCGATACATTTTATCGATATGTAAAATTTGATTTTTATTTTCCAGGGGATGAAGAAGGGAGTATATTTGTACTAAAAAGGCAAAGTTCATTTGTCGATCTTACACAAAAGTTATTTCCGATTTTGTTCGGAGCGCTTTTACTGCTAGCCGTTTTACTTATAGGACTATTAAGTTATTTAGTCTCAAGAAGTGTAATAAAACCAATCTTTGTATTGAAAGATGCGACTGGGAGAATTAAAGAAGGGGATTTAGATTTTCAAATTCCAGTTACATCCCATGATGAAATCGGGCAATTAAATCAAGGGTTTGAGGAAATGAGAAAGAAATTAAAAGAATCGATTGAAGTGCAAACACAGTATGAAGAAAATCGAAAAGAGCTCATTTCAAACATATCTCATGATTTAAAAACACCGATTACATCTATTATCGGATATGTGGAAGGAATAAAAGATGGAGTCGCAAATACGCCGGAAAAAATGGATAAGTATTTAACAACGATTCATACGAAGGCAAAACATATGGATACACTCATTGATGAGCTCTTTTTGTTTTCGAAGCTAGATTTGAATCGAGTTCCCTTTCAGTTTGAAACGATAGAATTAAACATGTTTATGCAGGAATTATTAGAAGAGATGCAGATGGATTTAAGTGAGGAAGGTATAGAAGTTTATTTACAATTACAGTCAACACCATTATATGTAACGGCCGATTGCGAAAAGATAAATAGAGTTATATCCAATTTAATTCATAATAGTGTGAAATACATGGATAAAGAAGAGAAGAAAATTACTGTAACAGTATTGAGTGATAACAATACAGTCATTGTAAAAGTGATGGACACTGGATCAGGTATAGAAGCGGATACGCTGCCGTATATATTTGAGCGGTTTTATCGTGCAGAGCAATCGCGAAATTCTAGCACAGGTGGGAGTGGGCTTGGCTTAGCGATAGCGAAGCAAATTGTTGAAGAGCATGGCGGGGAAATTTGGGTGGAAAGTAAGCTTGGGGAAGGTACAAGTATTTTCTTCTCATTGAAAAAAGTACAGGAATGTGGTGAGTAGGATGAAAAGAATTTTACTAATAGAAGACGAAATAAGCATTGCAGAATTACAGCGAGATTATTTAGAAATTAGTGATTTTCAAGTAGATGTAGAACATTCTGGAGAGACAGGTTTACAAATGGCTCTGCAAGAAGACTACGATTTAATTATTTTAGATATTATGCTTCCGAAAATGAACGGTTTTGAAATTTGTAAACAAATACGTGCTATAAAAGACATTCCGATTTTACTTGTTTCAGCAAAGAAGGAAGATATAGATAAAATTCGCGGACTCGGTTTAGGAGCGGATGATTATATAACGAAACCATTTAGTCCAAGTGAATTAGTCGCAAGGGTAAAGGCGCATATTTCTCGTTATGAAAGATTATCAGGAAATGTGAGTAAGCAACGCGATACGTTATACATTCATGGAATTTCTATTGATCAGCGAGCGAGAAAAGTTTTTATAAACAATGAAGAAATTGCTTTTACAACGAAAGAATTTGATTTATTAACATTCTTTGTAACGCATCCAAACCAAGTATTAAATAAAGAACAGTTATTTGAACGTATTTGGGGACTAGACTCAGCTGGCGATTTAGCCACTGTCGTTGTTCACATTAGAAAGCTACGTGAAAAAATTGAAAGAGATCCTGCTCACCCGCAATATATTGAAACAGTATGGGGAGCTGGTTATCGCTTTAACGTGTAATGTACCTGCCAAGTAATTGGTAGGTTTTTTATGTTATTCGAACAAAAAGGTAATAATAGGTAATTTATGTTAAAATATAAAGAGAAATAAAACATAGGAGAGCATGAGAGGGCGTGCTACATTTTGGGAGATACATTAAAAGATAATAAATTAAACAAGGCTTTAAAGATTGGAACCAATATCATACTTATCTTATTAATTATCGGTGCAATACAAATGTTTTATGATGAAGACCCTACAAATGATCATTTCGGCGGGTTATTTATGATGGTCTTTTTTGGAATTAAAATAATTTCTAATTTTATGATGAGTATAAAAGAAGGAGATAAAAAGTCGATATTCATTGATGTAGGTTTAATGATTTTTTTGTTCTTTTTGCTGTTTTTAGTGTGAAATATTTCTTTTGAAAAAAGCTCATAGTCTTATAGAGACTGTGAGCTTTCCTTAATAATAACGGTACTGGTGTAACGATTTATAAAATGTTTGAGTAGTAGAACCAAAAAGAGTAGCCTCTTCTAAAAAAGGATAATGGTTGCTGTTCTCAAATGGAATGAAGATAGAATTACGTATACCATTATGCATCTCGATAGAATACTGAATCGGGCACTGTACATCATGTCTTCCGCATATAATGAGAGTCTTTGTTTGGATAGAAAGTAAATGCTCTCTTAAATCAAATGAAGGATATTCATTGGCGAAAGCGTTCATTCGGCTAGCGGACATAGTTTTTTTGATTGGTTTACAAAAATAAGAGTTGTATTTTTCTGGCTTATGCAATGATAATTTTGTTCTCTCAGTAGATAGTTCTTTCCGTTCTTTACTTGTAAGGTGAGGGCTTTTTAAGTTTTCTATGAGTTGTTGCATATAATGAAAATGTGGATGTTCGCGGTTATAAATGCAAAATGATGTTTCGGTATAGTTACTTGCTGCAGCTCCGGCCACGACTAATGATTGTAAGGGATTTGGATATGTAATCGCATATAAAAGTCCAAGCATACCACCTGTTGAATGACCGGCGAAGTGCCATGTTGGAAGTTGTAAAGCTTCTCGTATAGCTTCTAAATCGTGAATTGTTTCAATCATACGTAATTCTTTTGCTGAATTGGCTTTTGCTGAGTTACCAGCGTTTCGTAAATTAATGAGCAATACACGATGCGTAGCAGTAAAAACATCCGCAAAGTAATCACCAGTTTCATTAAATTGTGAATAGTGATGTGTAATACAAAGTGGTTCGCCATTTCCTTTTGTAAAGAGTTCAAATGTGCCGCGTTTCGTGTTGATTATTTGTTGTGTCCACATAATATCACGACCTTTTCTCATAAAAGTTGGACCAGTTAATTATTAAATAAAATATATCAGCGCAACTCGAAATATATCGACTTACCGACAAAAACCGAAAATAAATAAAAGGAGGCTATTCAAAAACGAGCCTCCTTTTTCTTTAGTACAAAGATTTTGTCATATTATTCCGAATAATTTCAAGGGATTTCGTTACAGTTAATGCGTTCTTTTCTTCAATTTCTGGTTTACGGGGGATCGGTTTATACATGTTGTCTGGATCTTCCCATGTGAGGGGAAGTTCTGTTTCAGCTTGTCCTTTCCAAGCGTCAATCCATTCTGGAGGGAGATAACCTGAGATGTTTTGGATGTTGTTCATTTCGAGCCAAATAAGCGCCCAAGCTCTTGGGACGACGCGCCAGTGGTCATAGCCACCGCCGCCGACAGCGATCCAGCGACCTTCGCAATATTCATTAGCGATTTCGCGAGCGAGCTTCGGTATTTCACGGTAAATATTCATCGTTGCGCAAAGGTGTGTAAGTGGGTCGTAATAATGTGCGTCAGCGCCGTTTTGCGTTAAAATAATATCCGGTTTAAAGTATGCGGCAACTTCTTTTACGACAGTGCGATATGAATTTAAAAACGATTCGTCTTCTGTAAAGGCATCGAGTGGAACGTTAAAAGAATAACTATAGCCATTCCCTTGTCCACGTTCATTTACAGCGCCAGTTCCAGGGAATAAATAACGCCCAGTTTCATGTAGTGAAATGGTGCATACGTTAGGATCGTCGTAAAAAGACCACTGTACACCATCACCGTGATGAGCATCTGTATCAATATATAAAACACGTAAACCGTATTTTTTCTGTATATATTTCATTGCGATGGAACTATCGTTATAAATACAAAAGCCAGATGCCTTGCCGCGGAAGCCATGATGTAAGCCGCCGCCTAAATTAAGTGCGTGTTTTACTTTCCCGGAAAGAACAGCATCGACAGCAGTTAATGTGCCGCCAACGAGTAATGCGCTTGCTTCGTGCATATTTGGAAACATCGGTGTATCTTCTGTTCCGAGTCCATATGTCATCGCAATTGATTTTTCTAACTTACCTTCTCCAGCACGTTTTACCGCATTTATGTATTCCTCTGTATGAACGTAGGCGATCTCTTCATCTGTAGCCATCCGTGGTGAGATGATTTGAGAAGGAGAGATGAAACCACCCTTTTGTAATAAATCATACGTAAGTGTGACGCGCAGTTGGTTAAAAGGATGATCAGGGCTAAACGAATAGCCCCGAAAGTCATCCGAATAAATAAACGCGCTACTCATGCTTGCATCCCCATAATGTTCGGCCATAATACGCGGTAACCTTCTGCTTCAAGTGCATCAATCACTTTTAGCGGATTCATCGTTTGAATGCGGAAAACGAGTACTTTATCATTCTCATCTTTTGCTGGATAGACGAGAACGCTCACGATATTGATTTGTAACTCACTAAAAATGGCAACGACTTTTCCGAGAATACCAGGTTCGTTTTTTACTTGAATTTCAATTTGTGAACTCGGTTGATGTGCTCCTGTTAATTTCACTAACGTGTGCAGCACAGTAGATTCAGAAATGATTCCAACTAACTTCCCAGCCTTTGTAACAGGAAGACAGCCAATTTTATTTTCAAAAAATAAAGTAGCAATTTCCTCAACGAAATCGAGAGGATGGCAAGTCATTACAGGATGTTTCATAATAAGTTCAAGTGGTTGCTTCAGCATATCGAGTGAAACTTGTTCATCTAAAATAGACGGACTTGCATCTCTTACATCCCGATCAGAAATAATGCCTACGACATGGTTATTTTGATCGACAATTGGAATGTGCCGAATGCCTTTCGTGCGTATCGTTCGGATTGCTGTTTCGATTGTATCGTTTGGATGTAGTGTCACTACAGCTTGATTCATAATTTCTTCTACAATCATTCCAGTTGCCCCCTTTATTAATACATAAAACGATTGTGAAAACGTAGACGATCAAATGCTTGAATAGAATCCGTATCAACACGTTTACCGATGCGGACCATTAAACAGTTAGCAGGATGTGAACAAATTTCAGGATCATCTGTAGCCATCCATTGTAAGCCACCGGCATTCATCATCTTTTCCATTACTTTTCGGTATTCCCAAACATTTAAGCCTGTTTGTTTTAAATCCCAGTGCCAATAATATTCAGTTGTCAATATAATGTAATCTTCCATATAATCATCCATCATTGAAACTTCTAGTAAGTTCTTTCCGACAGCGCAACCGCGGAAGGCAGGGACAACTTCAATCGCCCCGAGTTCAATTAAGTTTTCCATTTTTCCTTCTGACCATCGTTCAAGTGGATCAGGATACAAGTATGTAACATATCCAACAATCGTTTGGTCATGTCTCGCAATAATGAGACGAGCTTCTGGTAATTTAGAAATTTCGACAATTGCTTTATATTGCTGCTCGGCAGGACGAAACGCAACTAAATCTGGATGAAACTCATACATTTCTAAGTTATGTGTAGAGACAGGACCTTCAATAATTAAAGTGCCTTTCGCTGTTTTCAAGTTTCTGGCATTATATATTTTTTTATGAATCAATGTATTGCTCACCACCTTGAGGGTTTGTGAATCTATTAATATCGTACTTTATAATATATGCGATGTGAATCGAAATTTGTCATTAAAAATTTGTCTAAAAATCAACAAAAATACTGAAAATTTTAAATAATGTTATTATAATAGATAATAGAATACATAGGAGGGGGATGTAAAGTATGAAAGTAGAAACGCTTCCTGTCATTAAAGGAGAAAATAATTTGCCGAATTATGATGAGGCATACGCGAATTTTAACTGGGAAGAGGTTAATAAAAACTTTACTTGGAATGAGACAGGCCGAGTAAATATGGCGTATGAGGCAATTGACAAGCATGCGAAATCCGATCGAAAGAATAAAGTAGCCCTTTATTATCAAGATGGATCGCGAAAAGAGAAGTATACATTTAAGGAAATGAAGGATTTTTCTAATAAAGCAGGAAACGTCCTGAAAAATTATGGCGATGTAGAAAAAGGCGATCGCGTTTTTATTTTTATGCCGCGTTCTCCAGAATTATATTTCGCACTTCTTGGTGCAGTGAAATTAGGGGCAATCGTTGGTCCACTATTTGAAGCATTTATGGAAGGCGCAGTTCGCGATCGTTTAGAAGATAGCGAAGCAAAGGTGTTAATTACAACGCCTGAATTGTTAGAGCGCGTACCATTAAATGATTTACCTGCTTTAAAAACAGTCTTCCTTGTTGGAGATAATGTAGAAGAAGGCGGTAAAACAGTAGCGTTCAATCCTTTATTTGAACAAGCTTCAAAAGAATTACATATTGAATGGTTAGGTCGTGAAGACGGTTTAATTTTACATTACACGTCTGGTTCTACTGGTAAGCCAAAAGGTGTGCTTCATGCGCAAAATGCAATGGTGCAGCACCATCAAACGGCGAAATGGGTATTAGATTTAAAAGAAGACGATGTATATTGGTGCACAGCTGACCCAGGCTGGGTAACTGGAACAGCTTACGGTATTTTCGCACCGTGGTTAGTTGGGGCATCAAATGTTGTTTTAGGCGGGCGCTTTAGTCCAGAAGCGTGGTATGAAGCGCTACAAGATTACGGTGTAACAGTTTGGTATAGCGCGCCCACAGCATTCCGTATGTTAATGGGTGCTGGACAAGACGCAATTAAAAAATATGATTTATCACAAGTGCGCCACGTATTAAGCGTTGGTGAACCGTTAAATCCAGAAGTAATTCGCTGGGGTATGAGCGCATTTGGACTTCGTATTCATGATACGTGGTGGATGACAGAAACAGGTGGACAAGTTATTTGTAACTACCCTTGTATGGAAATTCGTCCAGGTTCAATGGGTAAACCAATTCCAGGTGTGAAAGCAGCGATTGTTGATAATGAAGGAAATGAAGTTCCTCCATACACAATGGGTAACTTAGCAATTGGTAAGGGTTGGCCAGCGATGATGCGTGGCATCTGGAATAACAAGCAAAAGTATGAGTCTTATTTCATGCCAGGAGATTGGTACGTATCAGGTGACTCTGCTTATATGGATGAAGATGGATACTTCTGGTTCCAAGGACGTATTGATGATGTAATTATGACGTCAGGTGAGCGAGTTGGTCCGTTTGAAGTAGAAAGCAAACTCATCGAGCATGCTGCTGTTGCGGAAGCTGGTGTAATCGGTATTCCAGATCCAGTACGTGGTGAAATCATTAAAGCATTTATCGCGCTTCGAGCGGGATATGAACCATCTGATGAATTAAAAGAAGAGATTCGTCAATTTGTAAAAAAAGGCCTAGCAGCTCATGCAGCGCCACGACAAATTGAATTTAGAGATAAATTACCGAAAACGAGAAGTGGTAAAATTATGCGCCGCGTATTAAAAGCGTGGGAGTTAAACTTACCAACAGGTGACTTATCAACGATGGAAGATTAAGAGAGGAAGGTCTGAACGAAATAACGTTCAGACCTTTTTTTATGTTATTATAAACTTATATATATAAGTTGAAGGGGGTAATAAAATGAAAACAGAAAAAGAAAAGATGATACAAGGGGAAATGTACCTACCAGCTGATCCAGTTTTAGTACAAGAGAGAGAGCAAGCTCGTATACTAACGAGAAAATTAAATGATACGCCAGAAGTACAATTAAAAGAGCGCAGCGAAATCGTAAAAGAATTATTCGGAACGACAGGAGATAACATTCACCTTGAATCTTCTTTTAGATGTGATTACGGCTATAACATTCACGTTGGTGAAAATTTTTACGCGAACTTTGATTGTACGATTTTAGACGTATGTCCAGTAACAATCGGAGTGAACTGTATGTTAGCTCCAGGTGTTCACATTTATACAGCAACACACCCGCTTGATCCGGTAGAGCGCATAAGCGGATCAGAATACGGAAAACCAGTTACAATTGGCGATAACGTATGGATTGGCGGAAGAGCAATTATTAATCCTGGTGTAACAATTGGAGATAATGCTGTTATCGCATCTGGCGCCGTTGTAACGAAAGATGTGCCAGATAATGTAGTAGTTGGCGGGAATCCTGCGAAAATTATTAAAAAAATAAAATAATATTTGAACGAAGTGCCTTCCTCGTCTGTATACATTTATGAAAGAATAGATGAGGGAGGCTTTTTTATGTCTAATAAATTACTTCTTACTTTTGCTGTAATTGGAATTATAGTCGTATTTTCTTGTGGTTTGCTATTACCGATGCCAATCGGATTTAAAGTATCAATGATTACAGCTGGAGTCATGATGATTGTTATGTTTTCCATCATTATTCCGTTTGATAGAAAACATATAGTACGGAAAAAAGGATATAAAATTGATTTTACAAAAACAAAAGTGTATTTTCGCTGGAATGTATTTGATACGATTTCAGCTTGTCTTGCAGTGTATGCATGCATATGTGTGCAGGTATTAAATATTTTAGTTTCAACAGGTCATACAATACAAAGCCCGTATGTTCAATTTTTTACGAATCAATCGCAAGTATGGATTATTGTCGCAAGTGCATATTTAATTTCCCGTATTTCATTAACGTTAAAAGGAATAAAGGAGATCAAAAATCATGGCGCAGATTGGGATTGAGGAGGAACTCATGCTTGCGTATCAAAGTGGAGATAAACAGGCGGGAGAAAAACTATATGTTTTAATCAAACCAGCGCTATACACATTTTTGTATCGATTTAACCGAGATGAACAATTAAGTATCGATCTCGTGCAAGATACATTTTTGACGTTAGAACGAAAGAAACATATGTATGAACCTGAAAAAGGAAAAATAAAAACGTATTTATTCCAAATTGGTTATCGTCTTATGATTAATAAATTAAATAGAAGAAAAAAGTGGCGTACGCTTTTGCCATTTTTAGTGCCGATGCAGGAAAAAGAATTTTCTCACGAAGATCGGCTCACAGTAAGAGAAGCAATTTTGAAAGTTCCAGAAGAGCAACGAGCTGTCCTTATTCTTTCTTATTATCATGATATGCAGCAAAAAGAAATTGCAGAGATACTAAATATTCCAATTGGAACAGTGAAGTCGAGACTTCATAACGGAATAAAGAAATTGAAGCAATTGCTGGAGGTGGATGAAATTGAGCGAAAATCCCTTTAAGAGTGAATATAAATTAAAGCATCATTTAGATAGTGATCATGTAGAAATACCAGATTTTCCAAAAACGGTAAGTCGCTTCGATCGATTAATCGGATTTCTTGGTTCTCCAGCGAAAGATCCTGTGGAGGCGACGATTGGCAATGATTTATCGGTTGTGTTTCATGTATCGCTATTAGTTGGAGTTCCAATTCTTTCTCTTATTACGATACTCTTTGCGACGTTGTAAAGGATTGGTAAGGAGAGAACACCTACCTCTATTTGACACGCCTATATAAATGATGGTATAAAGAAAAGTATATGAATAATTGAGCGTGGAAAGGGAGAAGTAGTGATCATTTCCCTGTTTTAGAGAGCTGATGGCCGGTGAAAATCAGCACATAGATGATCGCGAATTACGCCCCTAGAGCATCTTTTTTCGATTGAATTGTCTTCAAAAGGGAAAAGACGGTGCTAAGCCGTTATGTAAATAAGGTGGTAGGCTTTTTTTTGCCTGCAACTAGGGTGGTAACGCGATAATCAAAATCGTCCCTTATTTAAAGGGGCGATTTTTTTATGTTTTCAACCTTCACGCCAGTAATGAACTTAAAGGAGAGTATGTAGGATATGGGTATTTTACAAGATCTTGAATTTCGCGGTCTAATTAATCAGCAAACAGATGCTGAGGGACTTGAGCAATTATTAGAAAAAGAAAGCGTTAAATTATACTGTGGTTTCGATCCGACAGCGGATAGCTTACACATCGGTCATATGTTACCAGTATTAATGTTACGTCGTTTCCAATTAGCTGGTCACCAACCAATCGCACTTGTTGGCGGTGGTACTGGTATGATCGGTGACCCAAGTGGTAAAAAAGCAGAGCGTACATTAAATACGAAAGATACAGTTGCTTACTACACAGAAAGCATTAAAAACCAACTTTCAAACTTCTTAGAGTTCGAAAACGTGGACAACCCAGCAACGATGGCTAATAACTATGATTGGCTTGGTAACTTAGATGTTATTTCATTCTTACGCGATATCGGTAAAAACTTCGGTTTAAACTATATGTTAGCAAAAGATACAGTAGCATCTCGTTTAGATACTGGTATTTCATTCACTGAGTTTAGTTATATGATTTTACAATCATACGACTTCTTAAACTTATACCAAAACCATAATTGCCGTCTACAAATCGGTGGTAGTGACCAATGGGGTAACATTACAGCTGGTCTTGAATTAATCCGTAAATCAGAAGAAGATGCGAAAGCATTCGGTTTAACAATTCCACTAGTTACTAAATCTGACGGTACGAAGTTTGGTAAAACAGAAGGCGGCGCAATTTGGTTAGATCCAGAGAAAACAACTCCTTACGAGTTCTACCAATTCTGGATTAACACAGATGACCGTGATGTTGTTAAATACTTAAAATACTTCACATTCTTATCTCATGAAGAAATTCTTGAGCTTGAAAAGCAAGTAGCTGAAGCACCAGAAAAACGTGCAGCACAAAAAGCATTAGGTTCTGAAATGACAAAACTTGTTCACGGCGAAGAAGCATTAGAGCAAGCGATTAAAATTTCAGCTGCATTATTCAGCGGTTCTGTAGCAGAACTGACTGCAAGCGAAATCGAGCAAGGATTCAAAGACGTACCATCTGTAGAACGTACTGCAGAAGATACAGTATTAATCGACTTACTTGTAGAAAGCAAAATTTCTCCATCAAAACGTCAAGCACGTGAAGATGTAACGAATGGTGCAATCTATGTAAACGGTGAGCGTACACAAGCATTAGACTACGTTGTAACAGAAAACGACCGCATCGAAGGTAAATTCACAATCATTCGCCGCGGTAAAAAGAAATATTTCTTAATTCGTTACTAATCAGAAACGAATATAAAACAAATAATACCCCGAATTGTAGGCTGAAAAGTTTATGATTCGGGGTTTTTATGTATGAATTTAGATTACCTTACGAGTTCTTGTAAATAGAATATGAAGAATTAATACGATCATATAAAGTAAGCTAATGAGCATAACAATAAATGCTGTTGGATAAAACTTTGCCGCATATATAAAGAAATCAATTTGATAAATATCTTGGTAATTTGAAACGGTGCCTTTAAAGTAATTCGTAAACTTAGCACTATATTTCCATTCATCAGGATAATCTATCAAATTACTCCCCTGATACCAACTAATAAGTGCTGAAGTAATAAATAGCATAAATGAACTACCTAACTGAACCATTTGGTTTATTGTCAAAATGAACACCTCCTGTTTTAAATATATAACGCAATAATACATTATAAAGAAATAAAGGTGTAGATGGTGGTTTGTAATCTTTTGACTTTTTGTTTTAATCTTCTTTTCGAGTTCATACGGAAATCACATGTAAGCGGTATGATAAATATATAACAAATAGAAAGGAGTGGTAAAACAAAATGTCACTAGAAGCGCTCATTATTTTTTCTTTGCTAAACGCGGGTCAGCTTGCAGAGAATTCGAAGGTTGATGTACATAAAGAGCAGAAAGATGCTTATGTATATGTTCAGAAAGAGGAAAATAAATAATTTTATTTTATATATAAACGAAAAAAGCCAATCCAGAGGATTGGCTTTTTGTCATTAACGAGAGTAGAACTCTACGATTAATGCTTCATTGATTTCAGCTGCTAACTCAGAACGCTCAGCGTGACGAGTGTAAGTAGCTTCTAACTTATCAGCATCGAAAGTTAAGTATTCTGGTACGAAGTTGTTAACTTCGATCGCTTCTTTAACAACAACAAGGCTGTTAGATTTTTCGCGAACGCTGATTGTTTGACCAGGTTTTACACGGTAAGATGGGATATCTACGCGAGATCCATCAACTGTGATGTGACCGTGGTTTACTAATTGGCGAGCTGCACGACGAGTGCGAGCTAAGCCCATACGGTAAACTAAGTTGTCAAGACGAGCTTCAAGAAGGATCATGAAGTTTTCGCCGTGCTTACCAGGCATTTTACCTGCTTGGTCAAATGTGCGACGGAATTGACGCTCAGTCATGCCGTACATGTGACGAAGTTTTTGTTTCTCTTGTAATTGTAAACCGTATTCTGAAAGTTTCTTACGTTGGTTAGGACCGTGAGGACCTGGTGCGTAAGGGCGTTTTTCTAATTCTTTTCCTGTGCCGCTTAGAGAGATTCCAAGACGACGAGACAGTTTCCAAGCTGGACCTGTATAACGAGCCATAGTTGACTCCTCCTTTAAAAATGTTTTTATTTACGTAAAATAAAAACAGACGTAATCGATATTTACGGGCATTTTGTTTTCATGTACCTTCGCTCCAGCAGCAGGGAGTTACGAGATACACCTCCGTAGAGGAACAAAATACAAACGATAAACTCACATTACAAGGCTGCCTTTTTATTTTACACAAACGCTATTATATCTTTTACCCAGAGTTTCGTCAAGCGAGTACGTTTTTGTTTTATGCATATAAATTTTGGAAATGAACAAGAAGGAATTTAAAACGATATAAAAGAAGTGATAGAAACATAAATAAAACGCTTACATAAAATGCAGTAAAAGATGTTCATTAATTTTTTGTTGATGAATATGCGGGATAAAAACATAAAAGGGGATGTTTTTATGAAAAAGAAGCATATGGAGACAGCGTTAATTCATCACGGTTATACATCAGAGGAATATAAAGGAAGTTTAACACCACCGTTATTTCAAACGTCTACATTTACATTTGAGACTGCGCAGCAAGGAGAGGCGAGTTTTGCGGGAGTGGATCCGTCTTATATTTACTCAAGACTAGGAAATCCAACTGTAAAATTATTTGAAGAACGTATGGCGGTGTTAGAAGGAGGAGAAGAAGCACTTGCTTTCGGATCCGGTATGGCAGCTATTTCAGCAACGTTAATTGGTTTTCTAAAAGCTGGAGATCATATTATTTGTTCAAATGGATTATATGGGTGCACGTACGGTTTTTTAGAAGTGTTAGAAGAGAAATTTATGATTACGCATTCGTTTTGTGATATGGAGACAGAGGCTGATGTCGAAAATAAAATCCGTCCAAATACAAAGGTTATTTTCGTTGAGACACCGATTAATCCAACAATGAAATTAATCGATTTAAAACAAGTGATTCAGGTTGCGAAGCGAAATGGCTTACTTGTCGTTGTTGATAATACGTTTTGTTCACCTTATTTACAAAGACCGCTTGAGCTTGGTTGTGACGCGGTTGTTCATAGTGCGACAAAATATATTGGCGGTCATGGCGATGTTGTGGCGGGTGTAACGATTTGTAAAACGAAAGCGTTAGCTGAAAAAATTCGCCCGATGCGAAAAGATATCGGCGGTATTATGGCGCCGTTTGATGCGTGGTTATTGTTACGCGGATTAAAGACACTAGCGGTAAGGATGGACCGTCATTGTGATAATGCAGAAAAAATTGTATCGTTTCTGAAAAATCATGATGCAGTAGAAGGTGTTTGGTATCCAGAAGGTGAGTTAGCATCTCGCCAAATGAAACGAGGCGGCGGTGTGGTTTCTTTTTCAGTAAAAGGCGGAAAAGAAGAGACGCAAGCGTTTATCAATGACCTTGACTTTATTACAATTGCCGTAAGTTTAGGGGATACAGAAACGTTAATTCAGCATCCAGCGACGATGACGCACGCTGCGATTCCAGCTGAGCTAAGACAAGAAATGGGTATTTACGATAATTTAATACGTTTATCTGTCGGTTTAGAATCATGGGAGGATATCGTTTCTGATTTAGAACAGGCACTAAAGAAAATATCTACTGTTAGTAATTAATAAAAAAGAGCTAGCTATCGGTTTCGTACGTGATGTACGCAATCGATAACTCGCTCTTTTCTTTTTTAAATATGTTTTAGGAGTGTTTCCACAAACTTTTCTAAAAAACGCTGATCTACTTCATCAAAACGATTTTTTTCAGGGCTATCAATATCAAGTACACCAATGACAGTTCCTTCTTTCACGATCGGTACAACGATTTCTGAATTCGAAGCACTATCGCAAGCGATATGTCCTGGGAATTGGTGTACGTCTGCTACAACCTGCGTTGTTTTCGTTTCAGCTGCAACGCCGCAAACGCCTCGTCCAAATGGAATGCGCACACAAGCAGGCATTCCTTGGAAAGGTCCAAGAACAAGCTGATTTCCTTCTGTTACATAAAAGCCAACCCAATTCACACGATCTAAAAATTGATTTAATAATGCGGACGCATTTGATAAGTTTGCGACTACGTTCGGTTCGCCAGTTAATAATGCATCCAGTTGTTTAATTACTGTCCCGTATTGCTCTTCACGAGAACCTGCATAACTTTCTTTTGTAAACATGGAAACAACTCCCTTTTTATCGAGATGTGTAAAATATTAGCAAAATACGATGTATTTCACATGACTTTGTCGATAGAAAATTAAAGGAATTTGTCTTAAAAGTCAAGAAATTTAAATTATAGCTGTTCAGTGAGAGGAAGTGAGCGCATGAAACAGACGAAACAAAAAGTAATTGATGCGGCAATATCGTTGTTTAACACGAAAGGTTATGATGGAACGTCGGTGCGAGAAATTGCAAAGCGAGCGGATGTGAATGTAGCGAATATTTCATATTATTTTGCTGGAAAGCAAGGCCTATTAGAGCAGCTTATTACTGACTTTTTAGAAGGGTATATTCATGTGATTGAAATGTCGTTCGAACAGAGAGAATATTTGTCGGCTAAAGATGTGATGGTGCAAATGATGCGCGGGATTTTGCGATATCAATTTGAAAATAGGGAACTGACACGTTTCTTCTACCGAGAGCTTTCACTTGATACGACATTAATTCGTGAAGTGATGACCATTTACTTTTCTAAAGAAAGATATTATATAGAGCAAATGATTAGGCAGGGACAAATGAAGCAGGAATTTAAAAAGGTATCTTTTACAATGTTTATGACGCAATTAAAAGGCATGATGAATATGCCGTTTTTATATCCGCAATATATATCAGAAGTGCTGCATTCTTTTCCGTCGGAGACATTTTTCATAGAAATGTACACGAAAGAAATTGAACAATGGATGGAACAAACGTTATGTATAACGAATATGTACTATGAATTGCCAAGAGCTGTTCATATGTGAAAAATCCCCACCTAACGAACTGAGGTGGGGATTTTTGTGCTTTCTTTCCTTTGCCATACATTGTTGCATAATAGCGCGATAATTGTTAAGGAGGCTCCGGCAATTTCAAATTTGTCGACTGTATAACTTCGAAAGATGGAACCGATAAGTGTAAGTATAGGAACTAAATTCATAAATAATATGCCGTTAATAGATGAAATATAGCGATTTCCTGTGTTCCAGCAAAATACAGCGATAACACCTGCAATAATTGACATATATAAGAGTTCAAAACGAACGTTCATAATTGTACGTAACGACGGTACAGTAACGATGTTTGTATAAGTGAAGAAAGTGACAATAACGATGAGTGAAATCGAGCCAAATAAACAAGTTAACGTCGTATACCTGAGTGGTGACCAAGATTGAAAACGAGCACCACCGTTCGTGTAAATGACCCAGCAAGTAACACCGCATAGCATAAGTATATTTGTTGAGAGGTGACTGGCAGCTCCAAATAATAAGTGAATATTTCCTTTTGAAATGACAAGCATAACACCGAGCAATGCAACGAACATACAAAGGAATGTGTAGTTTTGTGGGCGCTTATTTTTTGTTATCCACTGCAATAATAAAGCGATGAGCGGCATAAGAGATTGAATCATCGCAGCATGGATGGCCCCAGAAGGCCCGGCAAGTTGTTGGCCGTAAAAAATGAGAAAACCATATCCAGCGAAACCGACTGTTCCGTAAAAGAATAACGAAAGTGCTCTTTTTTCTAAGCGGAGTGAAGTTTTTCCTTCGGTAATGAATAGAAAAATAAGAAAAATAATAGCTGCTGATCCGTATCGGATAGTTGTGAAGAAGAACGGATCGATAAACTGCAGGGCATTTGCCATGACAGGAAACATAAATCCCCAAGCAGTTACGGCAAGTAAGCATAGGAGGGATCCGAGTAGCATTTGTTTTTTGTCCATGAGTATCTTTCCCCTTTACATTTCGTTATAGTAAGTTGATGAAATAAGTATAAAGAGTAATTGTTTATAGAAGGAAATATCGATTTTTTATGACAGTTATAACTTTTTGTTAGAGGTGTGTACGATGGATTTGGAGGCAGTACGATCGTTTCTTGAAGTGAAGAATACGCGAAGTTTATCAAAGGCGAGTAAGCTGTTACATATTTCTCAACCGGCGCTTAGTAAGCAAATTCAAAGGTTAGAAGCGGATTTAGAGGTTACTTTACTTAAGCGTTCCGCGCAAGGAGTGGAGTTAACAGAGGCTGGAGAGTTATTTATAACAAGGATGTTACCCATTTTGGAACACATACATGAAGTGAAAGCCGAAATGAAGAATTTCCAAGAGAAGCGGAAAATTTCTATAGGCATATTGCCAAGTTTAGCAGCGCATTACATATCAAAATGTAAAGATATATTAGGTGACGGATTCGAAGTAGAATGGAAAATTGAGCATACGAAAGTACTACTGGGACTCTTTAAAGAACGGAAGATTGAAGCGATGTTCGTCGATTCAGTAGTAGAAGGCGCTACGTGTATAAAAGAAATGCGAGAAGAAAAAATTGTTTGTGTAGTTTCAAGTAATCATCTTTATAAAGAGAAAATAGTAATCCGGATGGAAGATTTGCAAAATGAAAAGTTAATCGTATATCCAGAAATTTGTGATGTAAGGAAAATGATTACGGATATGTTTCAAGGGATAGGTGCGAAACCAATCATTGCATTTGAAACTTCTTATGCAGAACCGATGCTTGCGATGGTCGGTGCTGGACTTGGTATTACGTTACTTCCAGAAATGTCAGTAGAGCAAGCGGTAAAGCAAGGAAATGTGCATGCAATTTCTATTGAACCACCACTTGTGCGCAAAATTTATTTCGCATCTCATATGAAAGGGAACCTGCTACTACAATCATTTGAGGATAGGTAGAGGAGCAAGCAGAAGATTGAGAAAGATTACAATTGCATTGAAAGAAACATGAAATTTTAAAAAAAACTAGGTCAAAAACAAGCCATTACATGGTATGATTAGTACATTGTTAGTTGTTAAATATAGGGGAATTCCCTTTTTATACATAATGCCTTCCATTTCATAAACGGAACGGACAAAAAAAGAGATATAACTAGGAGGCTTTTTTGCATGGATTCTATCCTGACGATCGTTATCATTGTAGTAAGCTCTATTCTAGTGCTGCTCATGATAGAGCTTGTGATAAGAAATCGTTCATATAAAGATATTGAAGCACTTGAGCAGTGGAAACAAGAGATAAAAGATAAACCTGTGGCAGATGAACTAAAACGGGTGAAAGACTTAAATATGACAGGTCAAACAGAAGAACTGTTTGGTAAATGGCGTGAAGAATGGGATGAGATTGTATCAACAACCCTTCCGAAAGCAGACAAAGATTTAGCGCAAGCGCGAAAATTCGCCTCGCAATTCTCCTTCCGAAAAGCAAAGCATGCGATGAATGAATCCATAAGTGGTTTAGATGACGCTGATAATCGTATTACAGACATTTTAAATGAATTACAGCAATTGTTAGAAAGCCATGAAAAAAACAGCTCGGAAATTGAAGGGTTACGTGATACATATCGTAGTATGAAGAAGAGTGTTCTTGCTCATAGACATATGTATGGAGCAGCAGAGCAGAAAATCGAAGAGATGCTAGATGCTGAATCTAATAAGTTTAAAAGCTTTGAAGAGGCAACAGATAATGGCGACTATTTAAAAGCGAGAGAAATTGTTATTAGTTTAGAAGAAGGTTTGGCAAACTTAGAAATCGTTATTCACCAAATTCCAGATTTATTGGTAGAGTGTCAAGCGACGTTACCAGTTCAGCTGGAAGATTTATTACACGGACATAATGATATGGTAAGACAAGGTTATGTATTAGAGTATTTGGAAGTCCCTAAAGAAGTTCGTGATATGACGACACAACTACACACATGTTTAATGGATATACAGGAGCTTCATATAACGGAAGCGGCTGAAAAAGTAGAAAACTTAAAAACGCGTTTAGATGGCTTCTATGATCAGCTGGAACAAGAAGTACATGCGAGACATTATGTGGAGCAAAAAACACTTTCTGTTTATGAAGACTTAGAAGAAATTCGCATTGAAACGATTGAAACCAAAGCAGAAACACAACTTGTGAAACAAAGTTATCAGTTACAAGATAAGGATATTGAGTCTCAAAAAGTAATTGAAAAACAAATGCACATTTTAATGAAACGTTTTGAAATGCTGCAATTACGCGTTGCGGAACAAGATATTGCCTTCTCTATTATTCGTGAGGAACTAGAAGAGGTTTATGAGCAATGTGAAACGTTAAAAGTACTTCATGCAGAATATAAAGAAATGCTGCAAACGATGCGTAAAGAGGAATTTGAAGCGCGTGAGAAGTTACAAGAAATGCGAAATATCATTTTTGAAACGAAACGTTTTATGCAAAAGTCGAATTTGCCAGGTCTTCCAGAGAGCATTATGGAAGATTTAAAAAGAGGACAAATGGCAATGCAAGCCGTATATGATCAGTTAGAAGTGAAACCGTTAAATATGAACGCTGTAAATATCAGTTTAGAAGAAGCGTACACAACTGTTAATGGTGTAGCTGAAATGACAGAAGAGTTAATTGGACAAGCGTATTTAGTTGAAAAATTAATTCAATACGGTAATCGTTACCGCAGTCATGATGAGAACCTTGCAGAGAGCTTAAATTATGCGGAGAAATTATTCCGTGAATATCAATACGATGCAGCTTTAGAACAAGCGGCTTCTGTACTAGAGCAACTTGAACCTGGCGTTGTTCAAAAAATAGCTGAATATGTAGACAATGAACAAACCCTTTCATAAGGGTTTGTTTTTTTGTGTAATTTTAGGGGCGATGTTGCTATAATGAATAGCGGAATACAGTAAGGTTATTCGTTTTAAAATATAACGGAACCTTTTAGTAGTCTTAGCGTAATGACACGTATTTGTGATATGATTATATGATGTGACAGCGCTGAAAGGGGATGAACGATGATCTATTTTGATAATAGTGCGACGACGAAGCCATATCCAGAAGCCCTTCAATCGTACGTAACGGTTGCTGGAAAATATTTTGGAAACCCTTCTTCTATTCATTCGCTTGGGGGAGAGGCAGAGCGTCTATTAACACAATCAAGAACGATTGCAGCGCAGCTTCTTCATGTTAAACCTTCTGAGATTATTTTCACATCAGGTGGAACGGAAGGGAATAACCTTGCGATTAAAGGAATAGCGATGAGGAATCGTTCGCGCGGTAAACATATCATTACAACAAATATTGAACACGCGTCTGTGTTTGAAGCATATAAACAATTAGAAGATCTCGGTTTTGATGTAACATATTTACCGGTTAATGAGCATGGTATTGTATCGGTAGAGGATGTAAAACGAGCACTTCGTGAAGATACGATTCTTATGTCAATTATTCACGTGAACAACGAGACTGGAGCAATTCAGCCTGTTGCTGAAATTGGAACGTTATTATCGAACTATCCGAAAATAAGATTCCATGTGGACCATGTACAAGGGATAGGAAAAGTACCGCTTGATTTATATGCTTCTCATATTGATCTTTGCTCAATATCTGGACATAAATTCCACAGTGTAAAAGGAACAGGTCTTCTTTATGTACGTGATGGCGTAAGGTTAGATCCAATTTTATCAGGTGGTCAACAAGAGCTTAAATATCGCTCTGGTACAGAAAACTTACCTGGCATTGTAGCGATGGTGAAAGCACTTCGCATGACAATGGAACAAGTGAAAGAAAAGATAGCTCATTTGCACAATTTACAAACAGAGCTTGTCCGTTTCTTTAAAGAGATGGAAGATGTAACGATCAATACGTCGCTTGCATATGCAGCACCGCACATTTTAAATGTATCATTTGTTGGTTTAAAACCAGAAGTGGTCGTTCATGCTTTAGAAGAGCACGGTGTATATGTATCGACGAAGTCTGCTTGTTCTTCAAAAGCAAATGAAGTGAGCAGAGTGTTAGTGTCAATGGGAGTACCGCATGCCGCTGCTGCAAGTGCTATTCGCATTAGTTTGGCACCAGAAAACACGATGGAAGAAGTAAAACAATTTGAAGGTATTGTGAAAGAGACGATGCCAAAATTACATGAAGTGATGAGGTAAAGGAATATGATGACATATGAATATATTTTAGTTCGTTATGGAGAGATGACGACTAAAGGTAAGAACCGATCTAAATTTGTAAGCACATTAAAAGATAACGTAAAGTTCAAACTGAAAAAGTTCCCAAATATTAAAATCGATGCAACGCATGACCGTATGTACATTCAATTAAATGGCGAAGACCATGAAGCAATTTCTGAAAGATTGAAAGATGTATTTGGTATTCATAAGTTTAACTTAGCGATGAAAGTACCATCAGAATTAGAAGATATTAAAAAGGGTGCATTAGCAGCTTTCTTACAAGTAAAAGGCGATGTGAAAACATTTAAAATTACAGTGCACCGTTCTGATAAGCGCTTCCCAATGAAGACGATGGAGTTACTTCCAGAAATCGGTGGGCACATTTTAGAAAATACAGAGGATATCACAGTAGATGTTCATAATCCAGATGTGAATGTACGTATAGAAATTCGCAGTGGTTACAGCTACATTATGTGTGGTGAGCATATGGGAGCTGGTGGTTTACCAGTTGGCGTTGGCGGAAAAGTAATGGTACTTCTTTCTGGTGGTATCGATAGCCCAGTAGCAACGTACTTAACGATGAAACGCGGCGTGTCTGTGGAAGCAGTTCATTTCCATAGCCCACCTTTCACAAGCGAGCGTGCGAAACAAAAAGTAATTGATTTAGCACAAGAGTTAACGAAGTACTGTAAACGTGTAACGCTTCACCTTGTTCCATTTACAGAAGTGCAAAAAACGATTAATAAAGAAATTCCATCTAGCTATTCAATGACAGTTATGCGCCGTATGATGATGCGTATTACAGAGCGTATCGCAGAGGAGCGTAATGCACTTGCAATCACAACTGGTGAAAGTCTTGGACAAGTAGCAAGCCAAACGTTAGATAGTATGCATACGATTAACGAAGTAACAAACTATCCAGTTATTCGTCCACTTATTACGATGGATAAATTAGAAATTATTAAAATCGCTGAAGAAATCGGCACATATGATATTTCAATTCGTCCGTACGAAGATTGCTGTACAGTATTCACACCAGCAAGCCCAGCGACGAAGCCGAAGCGTGAAAAAGCGAATCGTTTTGAAGCGAAATACGATTTCACACCATTAATTGATGAAGCTGTAGCGAACAAAGAAACAATGGTATTACAAACGGTAGAAGTAGTGGCGGAAGAAGAAAAATTCGAAGAACTTTTCTAAAACCATAAATTACCATATCTAAAATATGTATGAAGTCATGTTGTTTATCACACTCTATACTCACAAGGAGGTGATACAACATGGCAAGCACAAATAAATTAGCAGTATCTGGTGCTCAAGCAGCATTAGATCAAATGAAATACGAAATCGCTCAAGAGTTTGGTGTTCAACTTGGAGCTGATGCAACAGCTCGCGCTAACGGTTCTGTTGGTGGCGAAATTACTAAACGTCTAGTTTCACTAGCTGAGCAACAATTAGGCGGTTTCCAAAAATAATCCCATATATGATGGCTTAGAAAGAGCGGGTTCTCCCGCTCTTTCTTTTTGTTGTTTGCACATTATACATTTATCCCGCTTTAATGGGCAGTAAGACCCCCACCTCAAAATTCAGCGAAAGCAAAGAAGTTAGGTGGGGGATCAACTGCCCATAAAAGTCCGATTGGTGAGGGCTAATAATCAGTGGGGGATGAAGAAAACCCCCACTGATTAAAGTTTCACTTTATTTCGACATAGACATAAAAAATTTGTCAAAAGAAGAGGGTTCAAAATTAACTGAAAATTCTTTATTATATAAGGGAGGCATAGAAATGGAGGAGGATATTGTATGAAGAGAGAAGAATTGTTGGCGCCAGCGTCTTATAATTTAGTTTCTGAAATAGAGAAATATACAGGTGATGAAGAGAAGCTTGCTTTAATTTGGCAAGATGATAAAGGGAATAGACGAGAAGTTACATACGCTGAGTTAATGAAAGGTGCGAATAAAATTGGAAACGCTTTTATAAAGAGTGGTCTGCAAAAAGGGGACAAGCTCCTCATTATGATGCCGCGTTTAATTGAAGCATACATGACGTATATCGCTGCGATTAAAGCAGGATTTGTCGTAATTCCGAGTTCGGAAATGTTGCGCAAAAAGGATATAGAATATCGCATTGGGCACGGGGAAGTAAAAGCAATCGTAAGCTATGAGCCATACATTGGACAGTTTGACGATATAGAAGCGATGGAATCTCTTCAAAAATTCGTTCTGAGCGAGCGGTCAGTAGATGGATGGATTAATTTAAAAACAGCGTTAGAAACAGAAAGTGACCTGTTAGAAATGGCGAAGACAGAGAAAGAAGATATGGTCTTTTTATCTTACACGTCAGGGACGACAGGAAATCCAAAAGGTGTTGTTCATACACATGCATGGGCATATGCTCATTTACGTACGAGCGCTCCAAACTGGCTCGGAATTGAAGAGAATGATGTTGTGTGGGCGACAGCTAGTCCAGGTTGGCAGAAGTGGATTTGGAGCCCGTTTGTAGCAACTCTCGGATCAGGCGCAACAGGATTTGTATACCACGGTAAGTTTGAACCAAAAACGTATTTAAATTTATTAGATAATAATAAGGTGAACGTGCTTTGTTGTACGCCGACTGAGTATAGATTAATGGCAAAGGTAGAAGACTTAAGTGAATACAATTTAGAGGCGTTACATAGCGCTGTATCCGCAGGTGAGCCGTTAAATAGAGAAGTCATTGAAACGTTCCAAAAGCACTTTAATATTACAGTAAGAGACGGCTATGGACAAACGGAAAATACATTGCTTGTTGGTGTAATGAAAGGGATGGATATTAGACCAGGATCAATGGGAAAACCAACACCAGGCAACCACGTTGATATTGTAGATGAGGAAGGCATGCCGGTAAAGATAGGAGAAGTTGGTGATATCGCTGTTCACATTGAAACACCAGCCCTCTTTAAACAATATTATAAAGACGATGAGCGCACAGCGATGCAATTCCGCGGTGATTATTATATTACCGGTGATAAAGCGAAGAAAGATGAAGACGGCTATTTCTGGTTTGAAGGACGCGGAGACGATATTATTATTAGCTCTGGTTATACAATCGGACCGTTTGAAGTCGAAGATGCGCTTGTAAAACATCCTTACGTAAGAGAGTGCGCAGTTGTCGCAAGTCCTGATGAAATTCGCGGAAGTGTCGTGAAGGCATTTATCGTATTAAGAGAGAATATAGAAAAGAACGAAGAAACATTAATTCCAATACTCCAACAACACGTCAAGGAACTCACTGCACCATATAAATACCCTCGCAAAATTGAATTTTTAGATGAACTACCAAAAACGATTTCTGGAAAAATTCGCCGTATTGAACTTAGAAAACAAGAGATGGAGATTCCTTCAAAATAATTTCGAAAATAGTTGAATGAAATGGCAAACAATGATAAGATAAAAACGAACATTAGTTCGATTTTATAAATTAAAAAAGAGGTGTCCGTATGATTTTAGGTATTAATCCGTACTTAGTTTTAGATGGTGGTGGACAAGAGGCTGTACAACTTTATAAAGAGGCGTTAGATGCAAAAGTAGAAATCATGCAAACTTTTGGTGAGATGCCTGAAAATCCAGAATACCCAATTCCAGCTGAGGCAAAAGAGCGCGTTGCCCATGCTACTTTACAAGTTGGTAATACGAAACTTATGATTTCTGATACATTCCCAGGTCAAGGGCAAGCAATCGGATCTCAAGTAACAATTGCAATTCAAATTAGTAATGCAGAAAAAGCGAAAGAAGTATTCGAAAAGTTACAAGAAGGTGGAGAAGTTATTATGCCACTTCAAGAAACATTCTGGAGCCCAGCATACGGACAACTAAAAGATAAATTTAGCATTGAATGGCAAATTACAACGAATCCTACTGAACAAAATTAATTTTTGGAAAAGCACCATTTTTAATCGAAATGGTGCTTTTTTTATACGAACGAATTTCGTAGACTAAAGGGAAAAGGAGATGAGCATATGGGAGAAATTTGGTATGGCGGCACCATTTATACGATGCGAGAAGAGAATGAAAAAGTACAAGCCATTTATGTTGAAAATGGCATGATTGTTGATACTGGAAGTAAGGAAGAGTTAGCAAGCAAATATTCAGACGTGAAGCTGTGTGACTTAAAAGGGAAAACTATGATCCCAGGTCTCGTTGATAGTCATATGCATCTTATTGGTCATGGGGAGAGGTTACTTCGTCTAGATTTATCAAATTGTACATCTTATAGCGAGATGCTTACTCTCGTTCAGAAACGAGTAGAAGAAGCGCCAAAAGGTTCTTGGATTATTGGAGAAGGCTGGAATGAAAATAACTTTACAGATACAAAACAAGTTCACGTACGTGATCTAGATGAAATCTCTGAAGAACATCCGATTTTATTAAAACGAGTGTGTCGCCACGTTACATGGGTGAACTCATACATATTGCAAGAAGCGAACATAACAGAAATGACGCAAGACCCGAAAGGCGGGAAAATCGGCCGGGATTCATCAAATATGTTAACAGGGCTTTTATATGAACAAGGGCAAGAGTTAATGAAACATGTGCAGCCAGAAATTGATGAAGCTTATTTACAAAGAGCTCTGCAAACAGCGATTAAAGACTGCTGGCAATATGGACTCGTTGGCGGGCATACGGAAGATTTAAATTATTACGGTGGTTTTAGAAAAACGCACAATGCTTTTTCTCATGTTATAAAGGAAATGCCATTTAAAGCACATTTACTCGTTCACCATGAAGTAGCACATGAACGAAAAGAATATGAAAATGAGCATTATATTGAATTTGGGGCGATGAAAATTTTTTCTGATGGCTCTTTTGGCGGAAGAACAGCTTTATTAAGTGAACCGTATGAAGATGCGAAGGAAACAAATGGAGTTGCGATTTTCTCACGCAAAGAGCTTACAGAGTTAGTGAAAAAAGCACGAGATTTACATATGCCAGTAGCGATTCATACAATCGGTGACTTATCGCTAGAATATGTCATTGATGCACTTGAATTATATCCACCAGCAGAAGGATTACGTGACCGCATTATTCATTGTCAACTTGCTCGTGAAGAGTTGATTGAGAGAATGAAAAACTTGCAAGCCATTATTGATATACAACCGGTCTTTGTTTCATCAGATTTCCCGTCAGTCATTGAAAAGCTAGGTGAGCATCGTCTTCGTTATGCGTATGCTTGGAAGACGTTACTGGAAGCAGGATTACACTGCAACGGTGGATCTGACGCACCAATTGAACAAGTGAATCCGTTTTTAGGCATATATAGTGCTGTTACACGCAGAAGTTTTATTGACGGCGTATGCTATATGCCAGAGGAAAGATTAACAGTATATGAGGCTGTCTCTTTATTTACAACAGGAAGTGCCTATGCAATCGGAAAAGAAGCGAAGCGAGGAAAAATAGCAGAAGGATATGAGGCAGACTTTACGATAGTAGACCGAAACATATTTGAAATAGAGGCAGAAGAAATAAAAGAAGTACAAGCAGAAATGACCGTAATTGATGGAAAGATTGTGTATAGGAAAGACGCGTGAAAATATATCGACTTACCGAAAAAAGCTAACAAGAATAGTGGCCGGTAGCGAGAGAAATAAATAACCGCCGAATTATGGAATCCCATAATTCGGCGGTTATTTTCATGCTATAAAAACGTTCTCTGTACTTTTTCCCAGAAGGAATTGTTTTTTAATTTAACTGTTTTAAGTTGTTTATCGCTTAAGCGTACAACAACTTTTTCCACTTGTTTAATGCTAAGCGCTTCATTATCCATACCGATAACAGGATAATCGTTACCGTTTGGTTTTAGTTTTAAAGTTAGTGTACGCTTGTGATTTAAAATGAACGGTGAACCAAGCGTACGGTATGTGTTGTTATTTAATGATGCTAGTTCGCTTACTTGGAAGCATGGGATAAGCGGATCAACAACCGCACCATGTAACGATTTATTGTAAGCGGTACTTCCTGTTGGGGTAGAAACGACTAAACCGTCCCCTCTAAATGTTTCGAAATATAGATCATCAACGTGAACATCTACAACGAATGTTTTAATAATGCTAGAACGTAATGAGAACTCATTTAAACAATGGAAAGATGTACCGTGATCTACATCTACCTGAATTGTTGGGTATTTTCGCACTTCAATTTCATTTTTTGTAATTTCTTGAAGGGCTGTATCAACGTGATCAATATGGAAATCGCAGTAGAACGAAATTTCATCTTTCGTAGAAATCCCTGCGTATAAGCAATCTTCTCTAAAACCAGTTTTACGAACGGCTTGTAAGAAAGTTGCATCATCTCCAACACTGACGATAGCGTTTGCATTTTTTGGATGATCTAATATGGTGAATCCATTCTCTTCTAAAATACGATAGATTGGTTTCATTTTTTCAACTAGCGTTGCTTTATCATCACCATAAAAGAAAAATAAATTGCGACGATCTGCCATTATGTATCCCTCCACTGCAGTTAAATTTTCTGTTCTTCGTGCTACATATCATCAGAATACGTTCCCCGACGATATGTTCAAATAATATATTTCGATATAAAATGTCAAAATCCTTTTTTATTTTTAGAAAAATTTTTATATTCAATCTTATGGAATTCTGTTTAATGATGAATAAACTTGTCGATAATGGGTACGGAGTGAAAGGATGATACGTATGAAGTGGCTCGTAATTGGAATAATAATTCTTCTCCTTTTTATTTTGCTTATACTATTGTCGAAAATAAAGCTTAAAGTGACATTTTTATATTCAGAAATGGAAAAGCAATGTTTGTTTCAAGTGAAAATATGGATGATTCGATATACATTCGATGTGTTGGAAAGAATTGAAAAGCAACAGAAGAAGACGGGACAAAAAATCAAGAAGGCTGAAGAGGATGGGGGATTAGATAATAAAATTATGGCGCAACTTGATAGTATGGGAGAGCTGATAAAAAAGCTGCAAGAAGTTCATACTATTGTTAAAGATTTTCTCAAACGAGTGAAAATCAATGGTTGGAGATGGCATACGCAAATTGGTGCAGGTGATGCAGCTAGTACTGGAATTCTCACTGGGTATGCATGGGGGACAAAAGGAATGGCTGCTGGAGTTGTAGGACAATATATGCATATTGTCGATGTACCAGAATTTGAAATTACCCCTGTTTTTCAAGGGAAAGGATTTGCGTCACGATGTGAATTAACAGCATCCTTTCGTATATTCCGTACTGTAAAAACAGCGGTAAAATTACTCATTTTTATGAGAAAGCAAAGATCAGGTATGACAGAAAAATCTGTTCAAGCATAGGGGGGATATAGAATGGACCATCCAATTCAAGGTTTAATGACAACCGCAATGCAGCATTTAAAACAAATGACTGATGTAAATACAATTGTTGGTGATCCGATTAAAGCGGCAGATGGAAGTGTAATTCTTACCGTTTCGAAAGTTAGTTTCGGATTTGCCGCTGGTGGAAGTGAATTTGGTAAAGAACAGGCAGGCCGTCATCCATTTGGCGGGGGAAGTGGTGGAGGAGTTTCTATTAATCCTGTTGCTTTTCTTGTTATAAATGGAGACGGTGTAAAAGTATTGCATTTAGATAAGCAAACACACGTCATCGATAAAATAATTGAATTAGCGCCACAAGCTGTTGATAAAGTGAAGGAAATGATGGATAAACGAAAAGAAGAAGATCCTGAATTTCAAATTTAACAAATAAAGAAGCTGATCAATGGATTAGCTTCTTTATTTTTTTTATAAATAAAGCGATTTTATTTGCATTATCAATAGGGACAAACTATCATTTACATTGTACATATTTTGTTTAAATAAGGGAGGATTTTCAAGTGGCAAACGTAACTTTTAAAGGTAATCCAATGACTTTAGTTGGAACAGAAGTTAAAGTTGGCGATCAAGCGCCAAAATTCCAAGTATTAGCAAATGACTTATCTCCAGTAAGTTTAGAAACATACAAAGGCGAAGTAAAATTAATTAGTGTTGTACCTTCAATCGACACAGGTGTGTGTGATGCACAAACACGTCGTTTTAACCAAGATGCAGCAGGTATTGAAAACGCGAAAGTATTAACAATTAGTGCTGACTTACCATTCGCTCAAAAACGCTGGTGTGCAGCAAACGGTTTAGAAAATGTTGTAACACTTTCTGACCACCGCGACCTTTCATTCGGTGAAGCTTACGGCTTAGTAATGAAAGAGCTTCGTTTACTTGCTCGTGCAGTATTCGTAGTAGATAGCAACGACAAAGTAGTTTACGCAGAGTACGTAAGCGAAGGTACAAGCCATCCAAACTATGAAGCAGCATTAGAAGCAGCTAAATCGGCAAAATAATGTGAAGGAAATGACCTCTTATAAAGAGGTCGTTTTTTCTCATATATTGCTGCGTAATGGTACCAATATATGAGAAAAAACGTTATATCATATATAACTTAAAGGGGAGCTCTTTGCAGGAGGTCGCTTTTTCTTTTTGGAAAAAAACACTTTGTGGTATGATATAAGTTATGTGTAAAAGAGAGAAGGAGGAATGTACGTGAGTCAGACAGTAGAAACATTATTTTCTATTTTTGATTCTTCTGCGGTAGTTTTACGTAAAGAATTAGATGTAACATATTTAGAGGCGCTTGTAGAAACAGGTGATAACTTGTTTGAAGGAGCAATTTTACAAGAGGAATTATCCGAATCAGCAATTGAAAGGCTGAATCGTGAATATAGTACGTTTAATGAAGAAACATATAAAGGTGAAGAAATTCGTAAAGCATTTCAGTTAGCCATTTTAAAAGGAATGAAAGAAGGCGTACAAGCGAATCACGAAATGACGCCTGATGCAGTTGGCATGTTCATGAGCTACTTATTCCATAAATTTATGCAAGGTCAAAACGAAATTACTGTGTTAGACCCTGCAATTGGAACAGGTAACTTAATGACTACAGTGTTTAATAGCGCCAAAGAAGGACTAGCAATGAGTGGATTTGGTGTAGAAGTGGATGAAGTGCTAATTAAACTTGCTTTAGTAAATGCGAATTTACAAAAGCATGCAATCGAATTCTTCCATCAAGATGGACTAGCGCCACTTTATATCGATCCGGTTGATGCAGTCATTTCAGACTTACCGATTGGTTACTATCCAAATGAAATCGGTGCAAGTGAATATAAGTTAAAAGCAGATGAAGGAATGTCGTATGCCCACCACCTATTTATTGAACAAAGTGTGAAACATACGAAAGAAGGCGGATACTTATTCTTCCTAGTACCAAACTTCATTTTTGAAAGTGATCAAGCGCCAAAATTACATGCGTTTATTAAAGAAACGTGTTTTATTCAAGGGCTATTACAGCTACCTGTTTCCATGTTTAAAAACGAGAAAAATGCAAAAAGTATATTTGTTCTCCAAAAGAAAGGTCCTAGTGTAACAATGCCAAAACAGGCGTTATTAGTGGAGTTACCTAAATTCTCCAACATGAAGGCGATGGAGAACATTATGGATCAATTAAATACTTGGTTTGCAACCCACAAATAAGGCAAGGTATATGTAACAGGGTTAGTAATTCATGTAGTACAGTTTTATATGATATGTCATATTTTTAAATATATACTAGATTAAACTGAATTTTTTTGAAATCTGTAATATATATTTTTTCTTGGTGTTACAATTTTTTCACTTGAAATATATGTCGGACGATGTTTAAATTAAAATCGTGAGTATAAAATTTACTAATGATGAAACGTTTTCATATTGAGTGAATTTAATTAGATAAAATCGAGCGGTTTGTGGACATATCCACACAACTACCAAGAGAAAAAGGGGCGAAAGACTAGATGTCAAAAATCATCGCGATTAACGCAGGAAGCTCTTCCTTAAAGTTCCAATTATTTGAAATGCCAAGTGAAACAGTATTAACAAAAGGTTTAGTAGAACGTATCGGTTTAGAAGATAGTGTCTTCTCAATTACTGTAAATGGCGAAAAACAAAAAGAAATTACAAACATCCCAGATCATGCAGTAGCAGTTAACATGCTTCTTAAGAAATTAACTGAAAACGGAATCGTAAAATCTCTTGATGAGATTGGCGGTATCGGTCACCGTGTTGTACACGGCGGCGAAAAATTTGCTGATTCTGTTTTAATTACTGATGAAGTATTAGCTGATATCGAAGAATTAAGCGATTTAGCACCACTTCACAACCCAGCAAACATTGTTGGTATTAAATCATTCCAAGAAGTATTACCAAACGTACCAGCAGTAGCAGTATTCGATACAGCATTCCACCAAACAATGCCGGAATCTGCATTCCTATACAGCTTACCATATGAGTACTATGAGAAATTTGGCATCCGTAAATACGGTTTCCACGGAACTTCTCATAAATATGTAACTGAGCGTGCGGCTGAATTATTAGGTCGTCCACTTGAAAGCTTAAGCTTACTTTCTTGTCACTTAGGTAACGGTGCAAGTATCGCAGCAGTAGAAGGCGGTAAATCTATCGATACTTCTATGGGCTTCACTCCACTTGCTGGTGTAACAATGGGTACACGTTCTGGTAACATTGACCCTGCGTTAATTCCATACATCATGGAAAAAACAGGCCAAACAGTAGAAGAAGTAGTTAACGTATTGAACAAGAAGAGTGGTATGTTAGGTCTTACTGGTTATTCTAGTGACCTACGTGACATCATCACGAAAGAAGAAGAAGGCGACCACCGTGCGAAAGTAGCACTTGATGTATTCGTAAGCCGTATCCACAAATACATCGGTTCTTACACAGCTCGTATGAAAGGTGTAGACGCAATCATCTTCACAGCTGGTATCGGTGAAAACAGTGCAGTTATTCGTGAGCGCGTATTAGAAGGCCTTGAGTACATGGGCGTATACTTCGACGTAAAACGTAATAACGTATTTGGTGAAGAAGCATTCATCAGCTTCCCACACTCTCCAGTAAAAATTATCGTAATTCCAACTGACGAAGAAGTTATGATCGCTCGTGACGTACTACGTCTTGGAGATATTGGTTAATATACTATATGAAAAGAAAGACGAGATCCTATAGGATCTCGTCTTTTTTCTGTTGGATATATTTCAAAATCCCATCAGGATATAGTGATTTTTCGTTCTGAATGAATGCAGTGAGGGAAATCCATTTTGCATATGATATTGTTTGTTCATCTTGTATATTCAGTATTTCCATTTCATATAGTGATGTGTCTAATAAACGTAAAGAATATAGCTGAATGATTTCATGACCAATTTCCTCACCTAGATGAAAGATGTTTTCTAAACAGCCTAAATAATTGGTGATTTCCACTTCTGTATGAAGCTCTTCTTGAAACTCACGAATAACGGTATGTGCTGATTTTTCACCAAGTTCAATTGAACCCCCAAGAGGTCGGTAATATGTTTCATCGCCTGTATGATATTCTTGTACGAGAAGGCGATCGTGATGTATAGCAATGCCAAAAGCTTTTGCACGTGGATACATATATAATCACTCCTTATTTCTTCTGTATAAGGATGATTATATATAGTTAAGTAGAAATTGATAACATATATTTGGATAGATTGTTGCTGTAAAATAAAAAGCATGCGATGTACAAGCATATTTGCAAATATGTTACAATAGAAAAAAATCGAACGAGGTGGTTGTTACGATGCGATCGAAGCGAGAACAAGCCATTTTAGACAATATAAAAGAATGGGAATCGCAATTAGTTGAGCAAGAAGCGACTGATTTTCAAAAAATGTTTGATAAATGGGTACATACTACAATTGCGAAATTGCCTGAGAAAAAACGAAAAGATTTCTTTACGAAAGCAGATGGATGGCTCTTTCATTTGCATGCATTGATTCAAAGTTCACAATCACAGTTAGATGCGCGTAATCGTATTTTAGGAACATCGAGATTGTTTAATGAATCGATTGAGCAACTAGAAGATTTGAAAGCATTATCTATTGATCAGTTAACATACATAGCAGAGCAGCAAACAGCAAGACATCGTCTATATTCATTCGTACAAGGCGGAGCAACGGGTGCTGGAGGTTTATTATTATTAACAGCTGATTTTCCGGTTATGATCGCGTTAAATGTGAAAGCTGTTCAACTTATTGCAACATCATTTGGACATGATGTGAACAAGCCTTATGAAATGATGCTTGCGTTAAAGGTGTTTCATGCGTCATTACTACCAGGAAGGCTTCAGCAATACGCATGGTACAATTTACTGCAAGAGCTAGAGCAAGAAGATTCATTCTTCTATGAAGGAGACGAAGCGGTGTTACAGCCAGCTTCTACTGAAGTTGTGTTAAAACAAATTTTGAAAACATTTTCAATTTATGCTCTTCGTCGTAAATTATTCCAAGGTATTCCGGTCATTGGAATGGCAATCGGGTCTACAGTGAACTATCGTTTAACAAGAAGCGTTACTGAATTTGCAAATAGATTTTATCAAGTGCGCCACATAGTCGAGAATGAAAAAAGAGCGTAAAAAAAGCGAGAGGCCGAAGCCTTTCGCTTTTTTTAATTTGTTGCATGCTTTTTGGACATTGGAATAGATACTGGTTGCTTTTCTGCTTTTTTCTCTGCTTTTGGATAATAAATTAAATCCAATGTTTTTGCCTGTACGGCGATCGAAAGAATAGTAAAAGCAATTTCTGTCCAATTTAAATAATATAATGAAAGCGCAAGAACAATCGCGTCAAAGACGAAGAAAATTTGCCCAATTGTAAAACGAGTTCGTTTACTTAATACAATTGTTAAAATGTCGTCTCCGCCGGTTGCACCGCCAAATCGCAATATAAAACCGAGTCCAATACCAGCTAATGCACCGCCAACTACTGCAGCTATAAATAAATTATTTGATAAATCGACCGTAAATGGAGAATAATTCTCCATAAGAGAATAAAATACTCCGAATGAAATGGAACCTAGGAATGAGTAGCCAACCATTTTTCTACCTAAAAATGAAGCACATAGTAAAATAATTGGGATATCCATGATTACAGTTGAAATAGATGGTGAAATATCATAAAAATTTTGGATAAATAGTGCAATTCCTACAAAGCCACCTTCTGTTAAGTGGTTTTGGAAGTGAATGTGATATAGCGCTGCTGCTAAAATAAATGAACCGATTAAAACCATAAAAACTTCTTTAATAATTTGTCGACTTTGGATGTTCCTCATCGTTATTCCTTCTTTCCGTAGTTAGTAGTCCTTTTTGTGTTGTAAACTAACTACGAGCTCACATGTAGCTTCAGTTAGTTTACGAAAAAAACTAACTACGCTATATGTCGCTGAAGAAATAACGAATAATCCTCTCGTCCATCAATTCTCCCTACCTTCGTTTTAGTTTAAGTCTTAAAACGACTAAACAAAACGCGGAGTAGGATTCTTCATTTAGCAATCCTGCTCTTCTTTGTTTTGTTTAGCTAGTAACAATTAAGTCCTAAACAAAACGCTATGTGTAAGAAGAGTCTTTTTTTTGCCAAATTATCCTTCGGGCAATCATAATTTCCCCACTCTCGTATTTTTTTCGCTAGACTAAAGTATCTGAGCTGAAAAATACGCTACGTGTATGATTCGTCAATACGATGCCACATGCTCCTTCGAGCGATCATGATATCAAAATCCCTTCCTTCAAGATTTATATTATTATATCATACTTTCAAAAAATGTATGCGGATGGAAACCGACAATAAACGGAGGGAATCTACAAAAATTGTTATGTTTAAATATTTTTGTAGAAAAGCCTAAGTTATTTCGTAAAATCGGACAGTTTTTAAAAGTTTGTCCAATAAGTAAGAAAGAGATGGCGTTTATTCAGTTGTATCTTTCTGGTCACCTTTATCTTTAAAAAACGCATCCCAGCTAATCACACTTAAAAAAGTTAAAGCGATAATAATGAAAGCTCGCATAAAATTGAGACCTCCTTTTGTACATAGTATATGAATAATTTGTTTCAGAATGTTTCATTTTTTTTTTACAAGTCTTAATTGTTATGAGATTATATCAGTATAGATAGATGAAAGGGAGAGAGAAGATATGCTAAAAGACATGTTCAAAAGAAAAGAATTAACATGCATTTCATGTAAGAAAAAGGTTCAATACGAAGAAGAGCTTGTCGCTTTTGTAAAGTTGCCGAAAGAAAAAAGTATATTAGTCGGTCCATTTGATGTATGTTTGGCAAAAACAGCACAAGAAATATATTGTAAATCGTGTTACGACAAAAAAGCATGACCCAAAGTAATTGAGGGGCATGCTTTTTTCATTGGTGTGCTTTCCCCTCAGATACATTTTGAGTGAGTCGATACCAAAGCCAAAGGTCATTAATGATGGAAGCGAGATCGGCAATTTCTGAATTCAGTTTGCAAGAAATTTCGAAGTCTTCTTCGTTATTTAAATGATGCTGTTTTGCATTAATAGAGTGCTCGAGTTCTTTTATTCGATCAGGAATCTTTCCGCGAACTTGTTCCCATTTCAATAAAATAGCATGCTGCATTTTTTCGGGGATATTTTCCCAGTCTTCTTGTAAATGCGGAATTTCAATTCCTAGATGTTCATCGTATAAGAAATACTTTTCCATAAGTTCACCCCCGTTTTCCTGATTATATTTTACATAAAAACAGAAAGAAGTTCGACGAAATTGTTTGAAAAAAATTGAAAATGACTCTTGATACATTTTGTGAAAGGTGTTAAAGTGTGAATTATTATAAAAGAAAATGAATATTTATTCTTTAGGGGGATGCAAAATGGAGAAGAAAAAAGTGGTATTAGCATATTCCGGAGGTCTTGATACTTCCGTTGCAATTAAATGGTTACAAGAGAAGAATTATGATATTATCGCGCTTTGTTTAGACTTAGGGGAAGGTAAAGACTTAGCATTTGTAAAAGAAAAGGCACTTTCAGTAGGTGCAATTAAATCATATATGATTGATGTTCAAGAAGAATTTGCAAATGAATATGCATTGATGGCGATGCAAGCGCACACGTTATACGAAGGGAAATATCCTCTCGTTTCTGCGTTATCACGCCCGCTTATCGCGAAGAAATTAGTAGAAATTGCAGAACAAGAAGGGGCGACTGCAGTTGCACACGGATGTACAGGGAAAGGAAATGATCAAGTTCGTTTTGAAGTTTCTATTCAAGCATTAAATCCTTACTTAGAAGTAATTGCGCCTGTGCGTGAATGGAAATGGTCACGTGAAGAAGAAATTGCCTATGCAAAAGAAAATAATGTACCAATTCCAATTAATTTAGATAGCCCATTTTCAATCGATCAAAATTTATGGGGACGTAGTAATGAATGTGGGATTTTAGAAGATCCATGGGCAGCACCGCCAGAAGATGCATATGAGATGACATTAGCATTAGAAGATACACCGAATAAACCAGAATTTGTAGAAATCGGTTTTAAAGCAGGCGTACCAACTACTTTAAATGGCACTGCATATCCACTTTCAGAACTTATTAAAACGTTAAATGCACTTGCTGGAAAACATGGCGTTGGACGTATCGATCACGTAGAAAATCGCCTTGTTGGTATTAAATCGCGTGAAGTATACGAATGCCCAGCAGCGATGACATTAATTACGGCGCATAAGGAACTTGAAGATTTAACACTCGTAAAAGAAGTAGCGCATTTTAAACCGATGATTGAGCAGAAAATAACAGAACTTATTTATAACGGTTTATGGTTCTCACCTTTAAAACAAGCGCTTAACGCATTCTTACAAGAAACGCAAAAGAACGTAACGGGTACAGTGCGTGTGAAATTATTTAAAGGCCATGCGATTGTAGAAGGACGTAAATCTGAGTATTCTCTATACGATGAAAAGCTAGCAACATATACTGCCCAGGATGAATTCAATCATGATGCAGCGGTTGGATTCATTTCATTATTTGGTTTACCAACGAAAGTATACAGCCAAGTGAATCAAAAGAAGGTGGAAGCGTGAGTAAACTTTGGGGCGGACGTTTTACAGAAGGAGCGGAAGCATGGGTTGAGGAGTTCGGAGCGTCCATCTCCTTCGATCAACAATTAGTAAATCAAGATATAAAAGGGAGTATTGCACACGTAACAATGCTAGCAAAGCAAGGTATCGTTACGAAAGAAGAAGCTGAGAAAATAAAGGTAGGGCTTCAGTATTTATTAAAAGAAGCAAAAGAGAATAAGCTTCAATTCTCAGTAGAAGCAGAAGATATTCACTTAAACATCGAAAAAATGTTAATTGAACAAATTGGCGAAGTAGGAGGGAAACTTCATACAGGCCGAAGCCGTAATGATCAAGTAGCGACTGATATGCATTTATATTTAAAAGAAAAAGTAGAACATATTATTAAAGCTACAAAACAATTGCAAACGGTTCTTGTTCATCAAGCAGAAAATAATATTGAAACCATTATGCCTGGTTATACGCATTTGCAGCGTGCGCAGCCAATTTCATTTGCGCATCATATTCTCGCTTATTTTTGGATGTTAGAGCGTGATGTAAATCGTTATGAAGATTCATTAAAGCGCATTAACATGTCACCATTAGGAGCAGGAGCGTTAGCTGGGACAACATTCCCGATTGACAGAGAATATAGTGCAGAGCTTCTTGGATTTAATGGAATCTATGAAAATAGTTTAGATGCAGTAAGTGATCGTGATTTCATACTGGAGTTCCTAAGTAACTCATCTATGCTCATGATGCACTTATCACGCTTTTGCGAAGAACTTATTTTATGGAGTAGCCAAGAGTTTCAATTTATTGAAATGAGCGATCAATACGCAACGGGAAGCAGCATTATGCCGCAAAAGAAAAATCCAGATATGGCGGAACTAATCCGCGGTAAAACAGGCAGAGTGTACGGTAATTTATTTAGTTTACTTACAGTCATGAAAGGATTACCGCTCGCTTACAATAAAGACTTGCAAGAAGATAAAGAAGGAATGTTTGATACAGTAAAAACAGTAGAAGGGTGCCTTCATATTATGGCCGGCATGCTTGAAACGATGACTGTAAATAAAGAAAAAATGGGCCAAGCTGTGAAGCAAGATTTCTCCAACGCCACAGAAATTGCTGACTACTTAGCAAACAAAGGACTACCATTCCGTCAAGCTCATGAAATTGTTGGGAAGCTAGTGCTACACTGTACACAAAAAGGAATTTATTTAGTAGATGTACCACTTGAAACGTATAAAGAGATGAGTTCGTTATTTGAAGAAGATTTATATGAAGTTCTTTCACCATATGCAGCTGTGAAACGTCGTAACAGTGCTGGCGGAACAGGGTTTGAGCAAATTGAAAAAGCTTTGGAGAAGGCGAAAGGATTAGTTAGAGAGTTCGTTGGAAGTTGATTGGTTTATAGGGCAGAAGGTACGCGAATCTTAGTAGAGAGAAGCGTACCTTTTTTGTGATTTTTATAGCTTAAAGTTAATCATACTTATGCCGATCTTCTGTAATTCGAATATACTCAATATCCATCAAATCACGTAGTAATGCACCATTACTTAGTTCCACACCATGTTTTTCTTTAAAATGTGTACGGATTGTATGTAACATTTCGAGCTCTTTCCCGTTCACATCTAAAATAATACGTTCAGAATCATTCATGTAGCATCCTCCTTTTTTAACATATATATTTTGTCCGTC
The DNA here is from genome assembly GCF_008923725.1 of Bacillus sp. CH140a_4T. Taxonomy (GTDB): domain Bacteria; phylum Bacillota; class Bacilli; order Bacillales; family Bacillaceae_G; genus Bacillus_A. Next base: position 908,428 of record NZ_WBPF01000013.1, on the reverse strand, counting down.
TATTTCTAAAAAATGTATGTTAACCTAAAGTTAGGAAATCAGAAAGGAATGGAAAATGAGACGTATTTATTTTATAGGGATAATTTTGTACACGCTAATTGTATTACATGTTGCATTCCCAAACATCTTTTCATTTAAGGATGTAGAAACAGTACACGTTGGGATATTTATCTTTATTCTATTTGTAGTAGATTGCTGTATTTCAATATGGCTTTCGAAAAGAAAACATGTACAAGATAAAAAAGAAATGGAACGGAAAAAGAGAAAACGTTCATTTTGGATGATGACGTATTGTTTTTCTTTAGCGATTGCTGCTGCTTTTTTTAGTGAGAATATTCCATTGGAAAGATTCGGTATTGGATTTGGAGCGTTCGTATTCGCATACTATTTTTTCGTGCACTTTCTTCCTTATATGAAAGAAAAGCGAGGAGAAGAGGAAGATCCGCTTGTAGAAGAAGCGAGAGAGCAAGAGCATAAGAGAATAGAAGAAGATATAAAGAAACTCGGAGAACAAAAATGGTATTTAAAATCTAAAATCATATATGTTCTTTGCTTCATTACGCCGCCAATCGGTTATTTGTATGTGTTCTTGCTTCGTAAAAAAATGACAGAAGATGCAAAGCAAACGTACTTAACGGTTGCGACGATCATGATGGCATTATGGTCTTTGAAGTTCTTACCGCCATATGTGTTGGCAGTAGCTGTTGTAGTGGTTGTTTGTCTTGTATTTATAGTGAAGTATGTGAAATGAAGAAAAACAAGAGCCTGTGTTATTAAGCTAATAGATAGATTAAAGCAAGAAATGTTATACTACAATTTGCTTATTTAGTAATAATAGGAGGGATAATAATGGTTCAATCAATAGTTCATATCGCATTAGTAGTAAAAGACTACGATGAGGCAATAGAGTTCTATACAAAGAAACTAAATTTCACACTAGTCCAAGATATATATCAGCCAGAGCAAAACAAAAGATGGGTAGTGGTATCTCCTCCTGGTTCAGTCGGCACCACAATATTACTGGCTAGAGCATCTAAACCTGAGCAAGATTCCTTTATCGGTAACCAATCAGGCGGCAGAGTTTTTCTTTTCTTAAATACTGACGATTTTTGGAGAGATTATAATGAAATGATTTCAAGAGGAATAGAATTTGTGAGAGAGCCGAAAGAGCAAGAATATGGAATAGTTGCAGTATTCAAGGATTTGTACGGGAATTTATGGGATTTGTTACAACTAAAAGATGACCATCCAATTGCTCAAAGAATTAAGTAGAATACAGTTTAAACTTGATTAAACAATCGATTGAAAAATGAGGATTTTAAAATCCATGCAAGAGTAGAGAAAAAACAGAGAAGATTTATTGTTATGAGTAACATTAAACATCTTTATTCTTCTTACACAGTCGTGAAAAAAGGAGTGGATTACCCACTCCTTTTTTATCATTATTTAACAACATGTATTTATTGTTCATTCAAGCCTAAAGCTTCATTTCCCTTATCCACCAGTAAAACATGTGGACTTGGTGTTTTATTTATAAATTAAAGATCGCCTTGCTCCTCATCGCCACGAACAACAAGGACATCGCATTTCGCATAGCGAATAATATGTTCAGAGACGCTACCAATTAGGAAACGCTCAACAGCATTTAAACCAGTTGCACCACACATAATTAAATCTACTTTATGGTTTGGAGCGATTTCTTTTGAAATTTTAGATTTAGGATTACCGAATTCTAATACAGTTTCAATTTTTTCAAGGCCAGCTTCAAGCGCAGTTTTTTTGTAGTCTTCTAATAAGTCTTCTGCAAATAGATTTGCACGTTCAGCAATTGCACGGCTATAAGCTTCTACTGCTGAGTATGCTTTTACATCAACGATATGAGCAATTGTTAATGTTGCATTGTTGCGTTTTGCGACTTGAATTGCTTTTTTAAAGGCTTTTTCTGCTTCTTTAGAACCATCCACAGCGATTAAAATATTTGTATATGTATTATTCATAGTAAATTCCTCCCAATCATTTTTATTACTGTTTACAACTTTATTATAAAACAAATTTTGGTAATGTGCTTGTCGGAAACGTTACAGAATTTTGAAAACTTCATTTTAATTCATTTTAGTTGTAATTGGTGCGAGAACTTGTTACATATGAACTATGGCAATTTAAAAGGAGGCAGTTTTTTGTGAGACATGCGCTCATTACAGCCGGTACGAAAGGTTTAGGAAAGCAAGTAACAGAAAAGTTACTGGCTAAAGGATATTCAGTAACAGTAACATATCATAGCGATATAGCGGCTATGGAAACGATGAAAGAAACATATAAAAATATGGAAGAGCGTCTACAATTCGTGCAAGCGGATGTCACGAAAAAGGAAGATTTACATAAAATAGTAGAAGAAGCGATAAGCCGTTTTGGCAAAATTGACTTTTTAATTAATAATGCTGGTCCATATGTATTTGAACGAAAAAAGTTAGTCGATTATGAAGAAGACGAATGGAATGAAATGATTCAGGGTAATTTAACAGCGGTGTTTCATTTGTTGAAACTTGTCGTTCCGGTTATGAGAAAACAGAACTTTGGCCGTATTATTAATTACGGATTCCAAGGGGCAGATAGCGCGCCGGGATGGATTTATCGTTCAGCTTTTGCAGCAGCGAAAGTAGGACTTGTTTCATTAACGAAAACAGTTGCTTATGAAGAAGCAGAATATGGTATTACTGCAAATATGGTATGTCCTGGTGATATTATTGGTGAAATGAAAGAAGCGACAATTCAAGAAGCACGTCAGTTGAAAGAACATAACACACCAATTGGTAGATCTGGAACAGGTGAAGATATCGCAAGAACCATTTCATTTTTATGTGAGGACGATTCCGATATGATTACCGGTACAATTATTGAAGTAACTGGTGCAGTAGATGTTATTCATAGACATCGATAGAGTGAAATAAAGTGAAGTTTCGAATAATTGGACAGTTTATCTTTTATGCTGAGAGGCGCGGATAATACTGTCCTTTCATGTAAGATTAAATCTATCGGAAAACTTGTATTATTTTTTGTCAAATATTGAGATATTATGTTAAAATATAAGAGCATAGAAAGCGCTTTAAAAAATGATTCAGGGGTCATTTCATAACTCAAGGGGGAACTAATAATGCGTATCGGTATTCCAACAGAAATTAAAAACAATGAAAACCGCGTGGCAATGACGCCAGCGGGAGCAGTACATTTAGTACAAAATGGTCATGAAGTTTTTGTTCAAAAAGGAGCAGGTTTAGGATCTGGCTTTACGGATGAAGAATACGTACAAGCTGGTGCAAGACTTGTTGAAACTGCTGAAGAAGCATGGAATCAAGATATGGTTATGAAGGTAAAAGAGCCAGTTGCAAGTGAATATGGTTATTTCCGCGAAGGTTTAATTTTATTCACATACTTACACTTAGCTCCAGAACCAGAATTAACGAAAGCATTAATTGATAACAAAGTTGTATCAATTGCATACGAAACAGTACAATTAGACAATCGTTCACTACCATTACTTGCACCTATGAGTGAAGTAGCTGGTCGTATGTCTGCTCAAATCGGTGCACAATTCCTTGAGAAAAACAAAGGCGGTAAAGGTATTTTACTTGCAGGCGTTCCAGGGGTAAAACGCGGCAAAGTAACAATTATCGGCGGTGGTCAAGCTGGTACAAACGCAGCGAAGATTGCAGTAGGTTTAGGTGCAGATGTAACAATCATCGACTTAAGTGCAGAACGTCTTCGTCAACTAGATGACATTTTCGGTAACCAAGTAAAAACGTTAATGTCTAATCCTTACAACATTGCAGAAGCTGTAAAAGAGTCTGATCTTGTAATCGGTGCAGTATTAATCCCAGGTGCAAAAGCGCCAAAACTTGTAACAGAAGAAATGATTCAATCAATGGAACCAGGTTCTGTCGTTGTAGATATCGCGATTGACCAAGGTGGTATTTTCGAAACAACTGACCGTATTACAACTCACGACAACCCAACTTACGAAAAACATGGCGTTGTTCATTATGCAGTTGCTAATATGCCAGGTGCGGTTCCACGTACATCAACTCTTGCATTAACAAATGTAACAGTACCATATGCAGTGCAAATTGCGAACAAAGGCTACAAAGATGCTTGCCTAGGCAACACTGCATTATTAAAAGGTATTAACACATTAGACGGATATGTAACATTCGAAGCAGTTGCAGAAGCGCACGGTTTACAATATGCTGATGCGAAAGAGCTTCTTGAAAAAGCTCCAGCTTTATCATAATAGAAATACATGTAAGCCCCTCCTTTCGTAAGGAGGGGCTTTTTACCCTGCATTAACGCCCCCACCTCAAAGTTCAGCGAGAGCAAAGAAGTTAGTGGGGGCAACTACCCGTAAAATCCCGATTGGTTCAACTAATAATCAGTGGGGGATGAACAAAACCCCCACTGATTAAAGTTTCACTTTATTTAGGCTAATTGTCTAGTTTCTTTACAATTCTCAATCCGAACATCATTGTAAAGAAAAGAATGCCGAACAAGTAATATAAGGCATACTCAACTCGTATCATCGAGTTTTTGTCAGTGATATATAAAATAAATAGTATCGCAGAGCCGACTAAATGAGAGAGACCGAAAATTTGTGCCATAAGTTTTAAACTCATCTTCTCGATTCTTTCATCCATTTCAGGTAATGGATATTTCTCTGCATCGTTCTTTCTTTTCTTAAAGAATATCCGTTTCACTACGAATAGTATTAAGGCTAAGAGTATGTAGACGCCAGCGAATAGAAGGACAGAACTAATTTTTTCTTCATCATTACTATTGAAATAAAGAAAAGTTGAACCTAACAATAAAATGGTAAGATGCGAAATGAACTCTTGATTAAAAGTATTTTTCATTCTTTTTCCTCCCCAGTTTTATCTAATTGAAATAAATCTTCTACTTTACAGTTGAAAAACTCACATAATTTCAATGCTAATTCTAAACTTGGGTTGTATTTATTCTTCTCGATAGCGATGAGGGATTGTCTAGTGATTTGAACAGAGGAAGCTAATTGTTCTTGGGTGATGTCTCTAACGACGCGGAATTGTTTCACCTTATTTTTAATCAAATATACAAAGTCTCCTTTTTGTAAATTTGTTACATTTATCATATCCATTTTTAGGTAATAAGTAAATAAAACTTTACAAAAAGTAAACAAAACTTTACGTGAAATATAGCTTGTTATAATGTTATTTTTTGTGATAATTTGGAATTAAATGAAAAAAGAAGTTAAAAGAGGAGATTTGATGGGGAGTAAAAAGAGAAAGAAAAAGCAAGTTAAAAGACAAAAGTATATAAAGAAAAAACAGGAACAGAACATACCTCTTTCACAAAAAATAGTCATTATGATAGAGAAAACATTTCGGTATATTTGTATGGCTCTTTATGTAATTTTGTGTATGTATTCATTTGGAGTGTTTTACAGTTTTGAGATAACTTCTAATATTATTGAGAGCATTCTAGAATTTACACTTGTCGTAATAAAATTAGCCTTATTCGTTATACTCTTTGCTACAGTATGGCCTAGTCATGAAAGTAAGAAAGATAAGCAAAGAAAAATGAGCAAAAAATCTTCATATGCTTCAAGCTCATCAAGTGGATTCGGTGACTACAGTAGCAATGATTGTAACAGCTCAAGTGGTGGTGGAGACTAAGCTAGTTTTTCAGAAAAACGATTAATGAAAGGGTGAGACGAAATATGGAGACTGTGAATTTATTAGAATTAACAAAGGACATTCAAGATCAACATAAAAACTTCGTCGTTTCAAATGTAAATAGTCATTGCTTACGAATCGCTGTATTTACTGGTGAATATGATTGGCACTATCATTCGAATTCGGATGAATTATTTATTGTACTAGAGGGAGAATTACTTATCGATTTTGAAGATGGAGAAACGGCGGTTTTAAAGCCAAATGATTCTATCTTAATTCCAGCGTGCAAGATTCATAGAACGAGAGCATTAAAGAGAACAGTAAATCTTTGTTTTGAAATTATAGAAGCTGATACGATTAAAGTGGAGCAATTATGAAAAAGTTATCTGTAGCTGAGTATAGAAAAATCCTTCCGATTTTAGAAAGTCTTACAAGAACAACGACGTTTGCTTATGCAATATGTGATCAAATGATAGATGGTGAAGTTTTTACAAACGAGAAGTTAACAGCAGGATTAATTATTACAGCTAACGGTATCTATTATTTATTTGGTGATACGGATGATCACAATTATAACGAAGGTTTATTTGCATATTTAAAAATGGCTATTGAAAAAACAGAGAAGAGATTTACACTCTTTACTTCAAGTGAAGAGTGGGAAATGATGATAGAAGAGCGATTTAGTAATACACTTCGGAACATCCCACGAATGAAATTTCAAAGCGTAACCTTTAAAGAGAGAAAACAAGATGCAAACAAAAATACATATGAAGTGAAGCGTATTGATAGAAAAGATATAGCACAAAGCAATGAATTTACAGAGGCATATTATAAAGAATATTGGGGATCAACTGAAGTGTTTTTAAATAATGGCTTTGGATTTTGTATAGAACAAGATGGGATAATTGTAGCGGAATGTGTTTCGATATTTAACGGAAATGGATTTGCTGAAATTGATATTGTAACGCATGAAGCATATCAGGAGAAAGGTTTAGCCCAAGCTGTTGCAATGCGGTTCATTGAATATTGCATGCAAAATGATATTACACCATGCTGGGATTGTTATGTAGACAATATTCCTTCGCAAAAACTAGCTAGTAAATTAAGTTTTCATAATCCAATAGAATATAGATTGTTTGTACGTAAGAAAACGGGGGAATAAAAATGAATGTAGAGTTAACGAGATTTAAAGTGAAACAAGGTAAAAGTCAGCGTGTAGATGCATGGATGAAGCTTCTTAATGACAATATGAAAGAAGTGCTCTTGACACTAAACGACGAAAAGATGTACGTTGAGACAATTTTCCGGGAAATAAGAGATGGAGAAGAGTACTTATATTGGTATTCTGTGCAAGGAGAAGGCGGGGCTCTTGTCGAAAATTCTTATCATGAAATTGATAAAAAGCACTTAGCGTTTTGGTATGAATGCATTGATGAAGAAGTACCGTCTGTTGATATGAAAACAGAAGTCGTTATGATTCAAGATGTTGTGAAGGACGCGATGAAATAATAGATTGGTATTTTATAAACGTAAAAAGGTCTTCTTTTTTGTTGGAATATATATTATTGGAGATGCTGTAAGATGAGAATTAGTAATAAATATATCACTCTCGATGAAATAGAAATAATAAGAGAACCCTTAAATAAATTGCATGAATATCATAATAATAAATCAAAACATTTTTCTGGTGATTATCCAAGAATGACATTTGAGGAACGTATTGAAAATTATAAACAGAATTCAAAGTACGGAGAATATAGAATTGAATTATTAGTTGAGGCGGAAACAGCTGATATATTAGGATTTTGTATAGCGTATAGTAAAAGTGTAAGCGGAAAGATTGAAGTTTTATTGGTTGATGAAAAATACCGAAGAAACGGATTTGGTTTAAAATTAATGAATAGTGCAGTGGAATGGTTTAAAGCGAAGAAGATAGATGAAATTGAATTAACAGTAGTGTACGGAAATGAAGCTGTATCGTTTTATGAAAAGCTGGGGTTTTATCCTCGTTCAATTATTATGGCAACTAAGTCATAACGATAGTTTGGGGAGAGATGAGTGGGAGTTTTTGCTTCAAAAAAATGATTCATATGTTACTAAAGTATATGTGTAGAGCACATCAAAATAGATGTGCTTTTTATTATAATAAACATTTAGAAAAGCTGTATCTGGATATCTTTAAGTGAAAATAAAAGGGGATATCAAGAATCTTTTAGGACAAACTATAAAGAAATAAAAAATACGAAACCAAAAGACCTACCAATATACGGTGTAGTTGTAACAGGTAAAACAGAAGATTTACAAAGTTTACAAGGAGCACCATATATTAAGGCTGCTGTTAGAGGTGTAACAGTTGAGAAATATTGATCACGAGAGATTAATTTGAATAATCAGAAAATTTATGTTATAATATGGGAAAAGGAGGTTCATATGAGGCAAATACATGGAGCAATTTATATTTACATAACAATGTTTTTCGTGGCGATATCCTATGGATTAGGGCACGTGTATTCCCATCCTATACTAACTTTTTTAAGCGGAGCATGTATGGCGTTTGCGCTTCTTGTCCACCTTTTCTCAGTTTGGATCGTGAAATTTCAATTAAATATTAGTGAAATAGAAGAAGGCACTTTTTGAGTGGCCTTCTTTTTTAGTAATAATATTTATGAAGTTCTTGTAGTAATTTTTCAACTTCACGTTCAGTTTTTTTACATATAGACATTGTACGTAATCTGAAAAATAAGCTACGTAAGAAAGATTTTATATTTCCGTATAGATACTCGTACGATTTAATAGGTAATGTTTGTTTTTGGACGGGTAATTGGGCTACCAAGTCATGAAGGGCTACTATGAGTATTTCTTCCTTTAGACTATTTTGCAGCATTGTGACAATAGGATAAACGAGACGCTCATCTTCTTCGTATTTGTAATAGATGGAATGAACACAAACTTTGTTTAATAAAGTTTGTAATATTTCTTCGTAATGTAAAGTTTCCAGTTTAGGACTACGAACAAGCGCTTCAAATGTATCAGAAGCATGAGCGATACTATGTGCCCAGCCTTGGTCTTGAATGTATCCACGGAAATCATGCTCGTTGTTCATATATAGAATTAATTGATCTTTTACAGTCAAAAAATCAGTCTGTGATAAGAAATTATATTTTGTATCAGCATCAATAATGAGCACCATTAATAATGTTGTAAATGCACGGGTGAATACAGCATCTTCGTCATCTGAATGAATTCTATAAAATAAATAGTTTTCGCTGATGCTTTCTAATAATAATTTCTGTAAGTGTGTATGTGAAATGTAGTCCTTTTTGATGAGATGATAAAAAGTAGAGTAAATAAGTTTGTCTCGTAAATAGCTATCGGTAACACCGATGTGCTCAAGCATATTGGAACTTAAAGAATTCGTATTAATTGTGTTATCCAGTATGTAATTATTATTACGAATGTCTTCTAACTGTTGTTGTAACATATAAACCTCCATTTTTAGAAAATTCTGTATTTTTCTAATATAATAAGAGGAAGAAATAGACAATAAATAAGGCTTTGGAATGGAGGGGCATGATGAAGAGAACATTATTCTTTTTCATCAGTATTTTCTTTTTAGGAAGCTGTTCGCTTTCGTATGTTACTTTTTCTAGCGAGAGCAAAAGTTGGACGGGGCAATATAAAGGATATATTAAGGATGACAGCGAAGATGGAATGTTTACGTTTCAGTATAAAGGCGGAGATGGAAATACCGAATTTAAAAATTTAGAGATTGCTATTAATGAAACCTTTCGTACAATGACACAAACTTCAGAAGTTCATAAAGGAGCAAAGGTTGAAATGAAGTCTTCTTGTGTAAGTTGTGCGCCTCTATCTAAAGATGAACCGATAGAGGTTGTGATTACATGGGATGATAAGTATGAGGAGAAGATGGTGTTAAAGCGGAAATAGTGTAGAGTGAGGGGTTAAAAATGAATAGGAATATGAGAGCTGCTATGTATATATTTTTTAGTGTATTTCTAATCATATTATCAGCGTGCACTACAAAGCCAGTAGAGCGAGTAGCCGTCAAAAAAGTACTTAAAGAAGGATATGTCATATTAAAAAATGACACGGTATTTTTTGTCAGTGATAAAACGTTTGAAACGAAAGTAGAGCTACAAAATTATATAGAACAACAAATGAATAAAGATCATCCATCACATATAGTCCTAAGTTTTAAGGTTAAAGATGCATATAATAAACTAAAAACAGGGAGTAAAATAAAAGTATGGTCTTCTCAAATGCTTGAAAGCTATCCAGCAAAAATGATTGTAGAGAAGTTTAAAATAGTAGAGGAATAGGAAAAGGCAGCAACCACGCTGCCTTTTTTCTTATTTCACAAATTGTAATTCTTTCGGGAATTTCGTTAAAATTTCTGATCCGTCTTTTGTGATGTAAATATCATCTTCAATACGAACGCCACCTACGTTTGGTACGTAAATACCTGGCTCGATTGTGAAGACCATACCTTCTTTTAATGGAGACTCGTTACCAGCTTTTACATCTGGATATTCGTGTACGCTAATTCCAAGTCCGTGACCAAGGCGGTGCGGGAAGAAGTCGCCGTAACCTGCATCTGCGATAACAGAACGAGCAGCGTTGTCGATTGCGCCAAGTGTAACACCAGGTTTACATGCTTCAACTGCTTGTAGTTGTCCAGCAAGTACAGTGTTATAAATACGAGTTTGCTCTTCAGAAATGTCACCAAATGCTACTGTACGTGTAATGTCAGAGCAATAACCTTCAATGATTACGCCTAAATCAAATAGTACGAAATCGCCGCGTTTCATTTTGTTTGCACCTGGAATACCGTGTGGAAGAGCAGAGTTTGCGCCTGCTAATACCATCGTATCAAATGACATTTTATGTATGCCTCTTGTTTTTAATTCGTGTTCGATAATTGCTAATACTTCTAGCTCGCTACGATCTTCTTTAATTGCATTTACACCAACTTCAACAGCGTAGTCCGCCATTTTAGCTGCTTCGCGTAAAATAGAAAGTTCTTTTTCATCTTTAATTAAACGAAGTTCACGAACTTTCTCCTCAGCTGATTTGAAAGCTGCATTTGGGAATAGTTTTGTTAATTCTTCGTAACGTTCTACGTTTAAATGTTCTTTTTCAATTGCAACTGCGTTTGCATTGATGCCGCGGTCTTTAATTGCTTTTGCAATCATATCCCATGGTCTGTCAGTATCAGTAAATCCGATAATCTCATGTGCCCAGCCAGCGTTACGTGCTTGGCCTTCTTCCATTTTAGGGCAAATTAAAATAGGCTCTTTTTCTTGGAATACGAACATACCAAGAAGTCTTTCGTGTGGTTCACAGTGGAAGTTTGTCATGTAGAAGACGTTCGGTGTAGAAGTTAAGAACGCAGCTTCTACGTTTTTTTCTTTTAGCCATTGCATTAAATTTTCTAATCTAGCATTCATCGATTGGCACCCCCGAGATATTTAATTACAAATATAACTTTACATCGTAGGAAAGTGTTATGACAAGTAAATCGATGTTAGAAAAGACAGGGAATTGAAAAATCATGTAGAATAAAAAGTGAGAATGTGAATAGGGGAGGAATGTAATAATGAAAGTATCTTATCATGGGCATTCAGTTGTAAAGATCGAAACGAATGGAAAAGTGATTTTAATTGATCCATTTTTAACGGGCAATCCGAAAACAGATTTAAAGGCTGAAGATGTAAAAGTAGATGCGATTCTTTTATCGCATGGACATGGTGATCATATTGGAGATACAGTAGAGCTTGCGAAGAAAAATAATGCAGTTGTTGTGGCACCGTTTGAACTAGCGACATTTTTAAGTTGGCAAGGTGTAAATACACATCCGATGCATATTGGTGGTTCGCATGAATTTGACTTCGGAAAAGTGAAGTTTACACAAGCATTCCACGGTTCTAGTTATATTGATGAAGAAAATAAGACGATTACATATACAGGTATGCCAGCAGGTATTTTATTTACAGCAGAAGAGAAAACTGTGTACCATGCAGGAGATACTGCTCTATTCTCTGATATGAAATTAATTGGGGAACTAAATAACATTGATGTAGCATTTTTACCAATTGGTGATAACTTCACAATGGGACCAGAAGATGCTGTGTTAGCAGCAAAATGGGTTCAGGCGAAAACTGTTGTACCGATGCATTACAATACGTTCCCAGTAATTGAACAAGATCCATATCAATTTGTAGAAAAGCTACAAAATTGTACAGGGAAAGTATTAGAAGCTGGAGAAAGTATTACACTATAGAAAAGAAACCCTTCATTTGAAAAGACAAGTGAAGGGTTTTTACGTGTGTAGGACAGCTTTTAAAGTTTGTACTTGTTTTGGTGACTCTTTCCTTTTTGGAAGTGGCTGTTCAGGTGTTTCATTCAATTCCATTGCAACTTTTTTCCCGTCTACGAAAGCTAAAAATACAGCACCTACAACTTCTAATAATTTTTTCATCATGTATCCGCTCCTTTGTTTCATTTCTTGTCTTAATTGTATATTGAAGCGGCTGGAGAAACTATCGAACGAGATGACAATACCATTACATTGTTGTAATGGAAGCAGCGGTGTAATGTAAGGCGTATTTTGTTATAAAAAAAATAGTACAGATATATAAAGAGAGAGTGTAACAGTTTTGAAAATATAGTATACTGAAAATACAACACATGAAGAATTTAGGGAAAAGAAAGTATGGTGAAACCATTTGGCTACCAAGCATAACCAAATTTTAGAACATATTAATGGCCTGCCAGTAGGGCATAAAATTTCTGTAAGGCAAATTGCGAAAGATTTGAGTGTAAGTGAAGGGACAGCTTACCGTGCAATTAAAGATGCAGAAAATAAAGGATATGTTAGTACGATTGAACGTGTCGGAACAATTCGAATTGAACAAAAGAAGAAAGAGAATATTGAAAAACTGACATATGCAGAAGTCGTTAACATTGTCGATGGTCAAGTACTTGGGGGCAGAGAAGGACTACATAAGACGTTAAATAAATTCGTAATCGGGGCAATGAAATTAGAAGCGATGATGCGCTATACAGAAGCAGGAAACTTACTGATTATCGGTAACCGTACGAATGCACATCAATTAGCGTTAGAAGCCGGAGCTGCGGTATTGATTACGGGCGGATTTGATACGGAAGATCATGTGAAGAAATTAGCAGATGAATTAAAACTGCCGATTATTTCAAGTAGTTACGATACATTTACAGTTGCAACGTTAATTAACCGTGCAATTTACGATCAGCTTATTAAGAAAGAAATTGTACTCGTTGAAGATATTTTAACGCCAATTGAAGAGACTTTATATTTAAAGCCGAATGATACAGTGCAGCAATGGCATGCGTATAACGAAGAGACGATGCACGGAAGATATCCAATTGTTGATGAAAACAAAAAGGTATTAGGTATTGTAACTTCAAAAGATATGATCGGTGTTGCAAAAGAAACACCGATTGATAAAGTGATGACAAAACATCCAATTACGGTAAATGGGAAAATGTCTGTCGCGGCTGCGGCACGTATGATGGTGTGGGAAGGTATTGAGTTACTTCCTGTTGTTGATGAAGGAAATAAACTGCAAGGTATTATTAGCCGTCAAGATGTACTTCAGGCGTTGCAAATGATTCAGCGTCAACCACAAGTTGGGGAAACAATCGATGATATTGTAACGAATCAATTTATGACGCCGAAAGAAGCGAAAAATGAACATTTATACCAATTTTCAGTGACACCACAAATGACGAATTCAATCGGAACGTTATCTTACGGTGTATTCGCAACGATTGTGACGGAAGCAACGAATCGCGTTATTCGTGCGCAAAAGAAGAGTGATTTAATTGTTGAGAACTTAACAATTTATTTCGTAAAACCAGTTCAAATTGACAATGTTGTATCGGTTCATCCGAAAGTATTAGAAATTGGACGTAAATTTGGTAAGGTGGATGTAGAAGTACATCATGAAGGTAATGTTGTTGGAAAAGCATTACTTATGGTGCAGTTAATCGATAAATAAAAAGATGGAGCAAGCCGCTTTGGTTTGTTCCATTTTTTTTAAGAACGCTACAATAGGGAGTTTTTAAATTTAGTTAGCAACTGAATCTATCACATTCTGCTTCATATTTATCCCGCTTTAATGGGCAGTAAGACCCCCACCTCAAAATTCAGCGAAAGCAAAGAAGTTAGGTGGGGGATCAACTGCCCATACAAGTCCGATTGGTGAGGGCTGATAATCAGTGGGGGATGAAGAAAACCCCTACTTATAAAGTTTCACTTTATAAGTAGGGGCACGCAATCACTTGAAGATGCTTGAACAATAATTGTGGAGGTGTCGAATGGGAGTAATAGTTCTTTTTTTAGGGGGAGTATTTGCAATAACTTTTCATGTGTTAACACATAGAAGAATGGATGCAAATAAAAAGAAATTGTATGTAGTAAGTTTGATTTTCGCTATTATTTGTTCCTTTATCCCTATAAGTGGAGAAAATAAGAGCGATTTTCTTTACTTTGGTATACCAGCAGAAAATTTCATTTATTATGGCCGATGGGAAATTTCTTTTCATCCGTTAGGTTTTTTCGTTAACTTTATTTTGTTTTATTTGGTTTTGAAATTATTATTTAAGATACGCAAGAGTTCGGGTAGAGAAGTGAAAAAATAGCAGGATATTTATTAATGTGGATAGAAAATTGGTTGTTAGTCGATTGCACTACTAATTGTTAAGAGATAACAATCGTGTAATTGGATAGGGAAACGATGCTTCACTAGGGGGAAAAGAATGGATTTTCACACTAAAGAGCAGTTATGTAAGCAATATAATTTAAATAGTCTTACGAAAGTTTCATTGTTGCATGGGGGAGAAAATCAAACATATATATTCGAATTGGACAAAAATAAATTTGTAGTGAGGCAGTATAGAGAAGGACGTTATACAGCCGAGCAAATAGAGGCTGAAATACATTGGTTAATAGCTTTACAAAAACAAATGTTAGTACCAGAAGTAGTTGAAGATAAAAATGGTAACTGGATTACATATGTTACGAAAGATGATGGGAGTATTCTGTATTCTGTTGTTTTTAGGTTTATAAACGGAAGTGAAGTGTTAGAACCGAAGAATAGGGACTATGAAAAACTTGGATCATTAATGCGCATGTTTCATGAAAAAACAAATGAAGTGCTCAAAAGAGCACCGCAAACTTGGAGAGGATATGAAAGGCCTATATATAGTGAGCAAAAGATAATCCGCGAGCCTTTACAACGATTACTACATGCTTCATTTCTATCGCATGCAGATAAGTATACGTGCATAAGAATTGCAGAAAGAATACAAGAGCTCTCAAATTCAACTCAACTAGGAGACAAACAATTTGTTCATGGTGATATGCATTTTGGTAATGTTCTTGTAGACAAAGAGGATTGGTATTTACTCGATTTTGATGAAGGTGGATTTGGGTATAAAGAGTTTGATATTGGTGTTCCGAGATTGCATTTAATTGCTTCGGGGCAACTAGAAGACGTATGGGAGAATTTCATGATGGGATATGGGGAAAATATTTCAGAACCAGCCATTCGACTTGGGACTGCTTCGAGAATTTTTTATATGGCGGGAAAGATTCCGTTAAGGCTTGATATCGAACCTATTAGAAAAGATCCTGGCGCTTTTATTCGGCGATATGTTCAGTATGCTGAAAAAGAGTTATGTGGAGAAACAGTTATATAAAGAAAAGACAGAATAGTAATTCATTTAGGTTATATATTATGTTATGATTATATTGTAAGAAAATGGATTTCGGGAAGGCCGTATGCATTATGTCATCAGAAGTACTCTTTTTTGGTGGAATCGCACTATTTTACTTTCTTGTGATGATCCCGTTTCAATATTTATACTTACAAGGTTTACATGAAAAGAAGAAACGAACAGGATTATCTCAGCGAGAACTATATGAAAAAATGTCTTTTGAGGAAGAACAATTACATTTTCACGTACAAGGTAACCCCTTTAATATACCATCCGCGTTTGTTGCATATATGATTTTGAAAGTTAGGGGACGTAAAAAAGCATCACAATGTTGATGCTTTTTTACGTTTCTTCAGATAGATTCAGCTTCTTCAACTGCTAATGGTAAGAAATGTTTGTATTGGCGAAATCCATTAAATATACTTGCACTACCAAATAGAACAAATAAGACACCAACGATAATACGAGCGGTTGAAAGTTCTAAAAAGAATTGGTTTATCCCGAAGAATAAGACGAATGAACCGAGTGCCATTGCGGATTTTCCTGAGAGCCAACCTTTCTCCATTGGGCGGTTTGTACGAAAGTATTTTGTTTTGTAGAAGAGGTACAACATAAATGAGACGATAATACAGAAGACTAATACTGGCATAATGCACACTCCCATCGCTTTGTGAAAAATAATAGTGGAGAAAAAGATATCTAAACTTTCTAACTTTTATTATAAAGCAATTGTTCGCATGTATGAAATACTTTCCGTTATAATGGAGGATAAAGTGAAACTTTAATTAGTGTGAGGATGTTTCTGCGCTAATGATTTGCCCGCACCAATTGGGCTTTTACTGCACGTTAAAGTAAAGAAGTTGAGTAAAAAGGAGATTATACATATGCATGAGCAAATTTTAGGAGCTATTAAAGAGTTTGATACAATTATTATTCACCGTCATGTACGTCCAGATCCAGATGCGTTAGGTTCACAGGGCGGTCTTAGTACCATTCTACAAGAATCGTTTCCAGAGAAAAATATTTATACGGTTGGGTACAATGAACCGTCACTAGCATACTTACGAGTAATGGATGATATTGAAGATAGTGTATATGAAAATGCACTTGTTATCGTATGTGATACAGCAAACCAAGAGCGTGTTTGTGATCAACGCTACGCAAAAGGGAAGATGTTAATTAAAATTGATCATCATCCGAATGAAGATCCATACGGAGATATTACGTGGGTAGATACGACAGCAAGTTCTACAAGTGAAATGATTTATGAGTTTTACAGTTATGGAAAAGATAAAGGATTACAGATAACAAAAGAAGCAGCTCGTCTTATTTTAGCGGGTATTGTTGGGGATACAGGTCGTTTCTTATTCCCGAATACAACAGCGAAAACACTTCGTTATGTAAGTGAGCTTGTTGATATGGATGTGAAATTCACAGATTTATACAATGAAATGTATAAGACGAAAGAAAAGATTGCTCGTTTAAACGGCTATATTTTACAAAACTTTACGATGGTAGAAGAAGGAGCAGCTTACATTAAATTAACGAAAGAAGTGTTAGAGAAGTTTGATGTACTTCCTTCTGAGGCATCTGGCGTTGTTGGAGCACTTGGTAATATTGATGGATTAAAGGCGTGGGTTCTATTTTTAGAGGAAGATGATGTGATTCGTGTTCGTCTTCGTTCAAAGGGACCAGTTATAAATAAATTAGCAATGCAATATAATGGCGGAGGACATCCGATGGCTTCTGGTGCAAAAGCATCTTCTTGGGAAGAAGCGGATCGTCTTTTTGCTGATTTACGTGAGCTATGTAGATAAAAAAATGGATGTTGGACGAAAGAGAAGGAGGGGGCTGAGGCCTTCCTTTTTTGTTTTTGAATCTAAATATTAATAGGTAGAGATTTTTTTTGTTATTAATGGAATTAATTTGATGAAATAATAAAAAAATCCCAACATCGTCTTTTTTTATGTTTTAATGGTGGAGAAGCTCACAAATACACATCAACACTCACTTTGAACTATTAATTTGATGGGGGAATGTATATGCGTCATAATTTTAGGCATCGATTTCGAAGGAAAAATAATACTCTGAACAAAACCACCTCATTTAAGGATAAAACATCATCATTTCCAGACCACATATCTCCCCAAGTAGAAAGCATACAAAAAAAATATCAAGAAGCTGAAGAGCAAATCGCTCATTTGAAAAATATTATTTTTCATCAAGAAAGATTATGTTTAGTAGGCAGGTTCGCTGCTGGAATTGCTCATGAAGTAAGAAATCCTTTAACGATTATAAAAGGTTTTATGCAATTATTACATAAAGATTTGGAGAGAATCGACAAAAAGGATTATGCGGAGATGGTTATTTCTGAAGTAAATCGTGCGAATCATATTATTGAAAATTTTTTAACCGCTGCAAAATTCAACGAATCCTCAAAGAAGAAAGTATATTTAAAACAGTTCTTTGCAGAAATTGATGCACTGATACAAAGTGAAGCTTTATTAAGAAATATTAAAATCTCTATAAATCTTGAACAAGTGGATTCGAATTGTGCTACGCAGATGGATTCTCAAGAGATAAAGCAAGTATTCCTCAATTTACTTAAAAATAGTGTTGAAGCGATTGAAGACAGTCCCAATAAGAATGAAGGGTATATTTGTATAAAGGTAATTCAAAAAAATGAATATATCAAGATTAGTATAAATGATAATGGAAAAGGAATGGATGACGCAGTTCTATTAAATTTGTACACTCCTTTCTTCACAACGAAAGAGGAGGGAACGGGATTAGGTATGGCTTTATGTAGAGAGATTATACACAATCATAACGGGAAGATAGAGGTTGAGAGTGAAGTGGGGGTAGGGACAAGGTTTGATATATATTTGAATCGTTCTGAATAGGTCGAATGTTTGAAACGTACTAGTAGAGTTAATGATACAAAGAGAACGTCGGAGTACATTGTAATATCTAGCGGAACTTTCATATTAGGCAGAAACGTTATGACGATAATAAAATAAAAAGCCCCTCCATCTATCGAATTATGTATGTCGATAAGGTGGAGAGGTTTTATTTTTCTTTTTCTATAGCAATGCTAATTTCAAGCACGGTATCAAAAGATATTGTATCGACTTTAAAACGATATAGACGATCGTAATGTTTGTACGTCTTGTTTTCGATTACCTTTTTGAGCAGGTCTTTATTTTTGGCGATACTTTGAATGTTTTTCGTTAAAAGATGCTGGAGGTCATTATGGATAGAAGTAGTCATATTTTCTAGTGTAAGATTGTCTAAATCGTATTTTTCTCGATTTATTATTTTTATTTTAATCTCTTGAATGGTTAAGAGCCGTTTATTTTCAGTGTTCAATTTTTCTTGATCTTCGAGAAGGACGTGGAGCTTTGCTTCTTGTTTTTCAATAATTTCTTTTTGTTCTGCTATTTTAATAGCTTGTTCTTCTTGAAAAACACCGTATATGTACAAAAAAATAAACCAGCTCAATACACCTCCAACAGCAGCACCAGCTAAAACTAAATACCATCTTTTTGCTGTATTGGCACTTGGTACTCTCATGCATGTTCCTGCGTTAGCCATTTAATAATAATAAGACCTGTTTGCATACCACCCGTTGCGAAAAGAATAAGGAGAATTTGTTTTACGATATCTTTCATATCTCCGCCAAAGAAGCTTCTTTCAAAGCTATAAAAAGTATCAAATGTTCCGCCAATTGCTGCAACGAGTGCCCAAATTCTTAAATTTTGGGCGAATTGATTAATGTAAGTGAGAGTTGGTTTTCCGATAAGAAATGCACCAAAGCCGCCAATTAATGAACCACCGAGTATCACTCCAAAGGCAATAAAATAACTAATAATAAGCAGAGAGAAAAAAGTGTGTTCTCTTACATCCATCGTCATTCCCCTTTCTTCTTCATATATATGGACAAAGTATAAGAAGTATGTTTTGATTTCCGCTTTCCTCATCACCTATAATAAAAGTAGTCAAATTGGTAAAGAGAGGGTACAACAGTGAAGTTTGTGCATTTACAATGTCAAACCGTTTTTAGTTTATTAAAAAGTGCTTGTAAAATTGATGAGCTTGTAGTCAGGGCGAAAGAACTTGGTTTTTCATCACTCGCTATTACTGATGAAAATGTTATGTATGGCGTTATTCCGTTTTATAAAGCATGTAAGAAACATGGTATACAGCCTATTATTGGCTTAACAGCTTCTATTTTTAGTGAAGAAGACGAAAAATCTTATCCGCTTGTTTTACTTGCTGAAAATGAAATAGGCTATCAAAATTTATTAAAGATTTCTAGTAGCATTATGACGAAGTCAAAAGAAGGGATTCCGAAAAAGTGGCTCGCCCATTATGCGAAAGGATTAATTGCTATTTCACCAGGTAAAGATGGGGAAATTGAACAGTTATTATTAGAAGACAAAGAGAGTCAGGCTGAAGAAGTAGCTCGCATGTACCAAAGTATGTTCGGCAATTTTTATATGAGTTTGCAGCATCATGCGATTCAAGATGAACTGCTCCTGCAAGAGAAATTACCTGCATTTATGAGTAGGATAAATGTTCCAGTCGTTGCAACAAACGATGTACGCTACATCAATCAAAGTGACGCACTTGTTCATGAGTGCTTATTATCTGTTGAAAGTGGAACGAAAATGACTGATCCAGATAGACCGAGGTTGAAAACGGATCAATATTATTTAAAATCATCAGATGAAATGGACGCACTATTTTCTCACTTAGAAGAAGCGATCTATAACACAGTAGAAATTGCAGAACGTTGCAGAGTGGAAATACCGTTTCATATAAATCAACTACCGAAATTTCCTGTTCCGGCTAACGAGACGAATGATATGTATTTACGCCGCGTTTGTGAAGAAGGGTTGCAGAAAAGATATGGTACGCCGAAAGAAGTACATATACAGCGTTTGAATCATGAATTAAACGTTATTTCTAGTATGGGGTTTAGTGATTATTTTCTCATCGTATGGGATTTTATGAAGTATGCGCATGAAAATCATATTTTAACAGGACCAGGACGTGGATCGGCAGCTGGCTCACTCGTTTCTTACGTATTAGAAATTACAGATATTGATCCGATTGAATATGATCTATTATTTGAAAGATTTTTAAACCCCGAACGTGTGACACTTCCAGATATAGATATCGATTTTCCCGATATAAGACGTGATGAGATGATTCGATATGTGAAAGATAAATATGGTCAGCTTCGTGTTGCTCAAATTGTAACGTTTGGGACGCTTGCAGCGAAAGCGGCAATTAGAGATATTGCTCGTGTAATGGGGCTTCCGCCGCGAGATATTGACATCTTTTCAAAACTTATCCCATCAAAGCTTGGTATAACGTTAAAAGATGCATATGAGGAATCGCAATCACTCCGTGAGTTCATACAAGGGAATCTGTTACATGAGCGTGTGTTTGAAATTGCAAAACGTGTAGAAGGCTTACCGCGTCATACGTCTATTCATGCAGCTGGCGTTATTATGAGTCAAGAGCCATTAACAGGAAGTGTTGCGATTCAAGAAGGGCATAACGATGTGTATGTTACGCAATATCCAGCGGATGCATTAGAAGAACTTGGTTTGTTAAAGATGGACTTTTTAGGATTACGTAATTTAACGTTACTTGAAAATATTATAAAGTTTATCGTGAAAAAGACGGGGACACAAATTGATTTAAGAAATTTACCACTTCAAGATGAAAAGACGTTCCAATTGTTAGGGAGAGGGGATACAACAGGTGTATTCCAGCTTGAATCAGGTGGTATGCGAAATGTACTTCGCGGGTTAAAACCGAATGAATTTGAAGATATTGTCGCTGTTAACTCGTTATATAGACCAGGACCAATGGAACAAATTCCAACCTTTATTGAATCAAAGCATGGAAAAAGAAAAATTGAATATTTACACCCGGATTTAAAACCGATTTTAGAAAGAACATACGGTGTAATTGTATACCAAGAACAAATTATGCAAATTGCGTCGAAGTTGGCGGGATTCTCGCTCGGAGAAGCAGATTTATTACGCCGTGCAGTGAGTAAAAAAAATCGTGATATTTTAGATCAGGAGCGTAAGCATTTTGTACAAGGTTGTTTGCAAAATGGTTATGATGAGACATCCGCAGAGAAAATTTACGATTTAATTGTAAGATTTGCGGATTACGGTTTTAACCGAAGTCACGCTGTAGCCTACAGTATGATTGGATATCAGCTTGCTTACTTAAAAGCGAATTATACGCTGGAATTTATGACAGCATTATTATCAAGTGCAATTGGAAATGAAGATAAGATTGTGCAGTATATACGAGAAACGAAGCGGAAAGGTTTTCACGTATTGCCGCCGTCTCTTCAGAGAAGTGGTTACAATTTCCAAATAGAAGGTAATGCGATACGTTACAGCTTACTTTCAATTCGAAACATCGGAATGGCTACAGTGACAGCTTTGTTAGAAGAACGAGAGAAAAAAATGTTTGAAGATTTATTTGAATTTTGTCTTCGCATGCCATCAAAGTTTGTAACAGAGCGAAATCTAGAGGCGTTCGTCTGGTCTGGGTGTTTTGACGATTTTGGTGTTTCGAGAACGAATTTATGGAAAAGCCTTAAAGGAGCGTTAGAGTACGCAAATCTTGCACGTGATTTAGGAGATGCTGTTCCAAAATCAAAATACGTACAAGGAGAAGAGCTCTCTTTCATTGAACAGTTAAATAAAGAGAAGGAAGCACTAGGTTTTTATTTATCAAGCTATCCGACAGCGCAGTATGTGAAGTTAGCGAAAGAATTAGAAATTCCATCTCTTGCTCAGGCAATGCGACATAAGAAAAAAGTACAACGGGCTATCGTGTATATAACAAGCGTGAGAGTGATTCGTACGAAAAAGTTGCAAAAGATGGCGTTTATTACATTTTGTGATCAAAATGATGAAATGGAAGCAGTTCTGTTCCCTGAAACGTATATACATTTCTCAGATAAGTTACAAGAAGGAGCAATTGTTTTAGTTGACGGTATGATTGAGCTAAGAAATCATAAGTTACAATGGATTGTAAACGGACTATATCCACTAGAAGAAATGGATGTGTATGAAGAAAAGAAAGACGCATCTGTTTACGTGAAATTGCCGTCTCAGTATGAGAAAAAGCTTTTAAATCAGGTTACTAAAATGTTGTTTGACTATTCAGGTTTTGCGAAAGTACTAATTTATTATGAAAAGGAACATAAAATGGTACAATTATCTCGAAGTTTATCGATTCATCCAAGTGAAGAATGTTTAGGAGCACTTCGTGAAATTGTCGGGGAAGAAAATGTGGTTGTGAAAATATAATGGACAATTTCCCTACACTTCGATTATTATAGTAGTAGTGTTCGTGGTCAGACCACTTGGAGAAATTGATATCAGCTAGAATAATTTGAGGAGAGTGGATAGTTTGTCAACACTTCGTGAAGAAGCACTTCACATGCATAAAGTGCATCAAGGAAAATTAGAAACTGTATCAAAAGTAAAAGTAGAAAATGCAAAAGATTTAAGTCTTGCATATTCTCCAGGGGTTGCAGAACCTTGTAAAGAAATTTATGACGATAAAAGTAAGGTATATGAATATACGATGAAGGGAAATATGGTAGCAGTTGTGACAGATGGCACGGCTGTACTCGGTCTTGGTAACATTGGACCTGAAGCATCTCTTCCAGTGATGGAAGGTAAAGCTGTATTATTCAAGAGCTTTGCTGGTGTAGATGCATTCCCGATTGCCTTAAATACAAACGATGTAGATAAAATTGTTGAAACTGTAAAATTAATGGAGCCAACTTTTGGCGGCGTTAACTTAGAGGATATCGCAGCACCAAACTGCTTCATTATTGAAGAACGTTTGAAAAAAGAAACAAATATTCCTATCTTCCATGATGATCAACACGGAACAGCTATCGTAACAGTAGCAGGTCTTGTGAACGCGCTAAAATTAGTTGGAAAGAAAATGTCTGACATTAAAGTTGTCGCAAATGGCGCAGGTGCAGCAGGTATTGCAATTATTAAACTTTTATATCGCTATGGTGTACGCGACATTATTATGTGTGACCGTAAAGGGGCAATCTATGATGGTCGTCCTACAGGCATGAATCCGGTGAAGGATGAAGTTGCAAAATATACAAATAAGAATCGTATCGAAGGTTCTTTAGCTGATGTTGTACAAGGTGCGGACGTATTCATTGGTGTATCTGCAGAAGGTGCATTAACAGAAGAGATGGTTCGTACAATGAATGACGATGCAATTATTTTTGCAATGGCGAATCCAGTTCCAGAAATTATGCCAGAATTGGCAAAAGCAGCGGGCGCAGCTGTTGTTGGAACGGGTCGTTCTGACTTCGCAAACCAAGTAAATAATGTACTAGCGTTCCCTGGTATTTTCCGTGGTGCACTTGACGTACATGCGACACAAATTAACGAAGAAATGAAGATGGCAGCTGTACAGGCTATTGCTGAGCTTGTAGCAGAAGATGAGTTGAATGCAGACTATATCATTCCGGCACCGTTTGACGCGCGTGTAGCGCCTCAAGTGGCAGCTTACGTTGCGAAAGCTGCAATGGAGACAGGAGTAGCTCGCCGTCAAGTAGACCCAAATGAGATTGCTGAGAAAACAAAACAATTAGCGCTGATTGGTAAAGAATAAGCGAGGAATTTCCATTGACATCATCAAATACAAAAGTATATCTCGAAATTGTAAAAAAAATCCGTTCCATTATGGAAGAAGATGGATTGGTAGCGGGGGATCGCCTGCCGTCTGAGCGTGAGTTAAGTTCACGTTTAAACGTAGGACGTTCCTCTGTAAGAGAAGCATTGCGTGCTTTAGAGCTGGTAGGATTGATTGAAACGAGACGTGGTGAAGGGACGTTTATTCGAAACTTTTACGATAACGGTCTTGTACAATTGATTGCGCCGTTCTTGCTGCAAGATGAGAAAACAATTCGTGATTTATTACAAACAAAACGATTGCTTGAGAAAGATATGATTCGAATTGTATGTAATTTACCGAAAGAAACGTTTTCTAAAGTGCTAAGAAAATTAAATCAAGTGCTTGAAGAAAATGAAAACTCAATTCCGATGCTTCATCAAACGTTCTTTAAAACACTTATTGAACAAGTCGATAATTATTTACTATATCGTATTTGGATGATCGTAAATGATTACGTATCAACTCTTTCTTGTGAAGTTTCAGGAGATTCTATCGATATGTATAGAAAGCTTTATGCTACTTTGGAAGAAAAACAAGAAAATGATGCACTAAAAATTTACGATGAATTAGTAGAGAATATACAGTTTCACTCGTAATGTATAAAATTTGTCGAAATGACCATGACACGTTATGACAAACATTCTATCGCATAGCGGTTAAAGTTAAACGTAAAGAGTGAGGTTATTAGACAGATTGAGAAGATAAGGCTAACATCAAACTTTGGTGTTAGCCCAATTTTCTTCTTACGTTAACCTTAGCTCTCAACGAAGGGGGTCAAATTGTGCTAAGAGATTTATTCGTGAAAAAGAAAAAGTACGCTGCAATACCTTCAGAACAAGTACGAAAAGATGTACCGGATGGCGTTATGACAAAATGTCCGAAATGTAAAAAAATCATGTATACGAAAGAGGTTCTAAAAAATTTAAAAGTATGTGTGAATTGTGGATATCATCATCCTATGAATGCGTGGGAACGTCTTGATAGTATATTGGACGAAGGGTCATTCCGTGAGTATGACAAAGAAATGGTTTCATTAAATCCACTCGAGTTTCCAGGATACGAAGAGAAACTAGAGAGCGATCGTAAGAAGACTGAATTGAACGAAGCGGTTGTAACTGGTGAAGGAACAATTGATGACATGCTTGTTGTTGTTGCAGTAATGGATTCTCGTTTTCGAATGGGCAGCATGGGCTCTGTTGTAGGAGAGAAAATTGCCCGTGCAGTTGAAAAAGCATACGACTTACAGGTTCCATTTATTATCTTTACTGCTTCGGGTGGTGCCCGTATGCAAGAAGGGATATTAAGTTTAATGCAAATGGCAAAAACAAGCGTAGCTTTGAAAAAGCATAGTAATGCAGGAGGGTTATTTATTTCTGTTATGACTCACCCAACGACGGGCGGGGTTTCAGCGAGTTTCGCTTCACTTGGTGATTACAATCTTGCAGAGCCAGGTGCACTTATCGGATTTGCTGGTAGACGTGTAATTGAACAAACAGTGCGTGAAAAACTACCGGAGGATTTCCAAACGGCAGAATTTTTATTAGAGCACGGTCAATTAGATGCAGTGGTGCATCGTGATGATATGAGAGAATCGCTCCGTAAGATTTTAGAAGTTCATCAAGGAGGGGAAATGGCTGTATGGCAGAGCTAGAATTTGAGAAACCAGTTGTTGAGCTAAGAAATAAGATTCGTGAACTGAAAGACTATACGAAAAACAGCCAGATGGACTTCAGTGAGGAGATTCGTATTTTGGAAGACAAGCTAGAAAAATTAGAGGAAGATATATACGGCAATATGAAAGTATGGGACCGTGTTCAAATTGCTCGTCATGCAGAACGACCGACAACGCTCGATTATATTGAGCACTTATTTACTAATTTTTTTGAATGTCATGGAGATCGTCTATTTGGCGATGATGCAGCGATTGTCGGCGGCATTGCGAAATATAAAGGAATGCCTGTAACTGTAATTGGGCATCAACGCGGGAAAGATACGAAGGAAAATATTCGCCGTAATTTTGGGATGCCTCATCCAGAAGGATATCGAAAAGCACTGCGTCTAATGAAACAGGCGGAAAAGTTTAATCGTCCTATTATTTGTTTTATTGATACGAAAGGAGCTTATCCTGGTAAAGCTGCTGAAGAACGTGGTCAAAGTGAGGCGATTGCCCGTAATTTATTTGAAATGGCGGGTTTAACTGTACCTGTTATTTGTATTGTTATCGGTGAAGGTGGTAGTGGTGGTGCGTTAGGTCTTGGAGTAGGAGATTACATTCATATGCTGGAAAATTCCACGTATTCTGTTATTACACCAGAGGGTGCGGCGGCAATTCTTTGGAAAGACGCTGGTAAAGCAAAAGAAGCTGCAGAAGCGATGAAAATTACAGCATTAGATTTGAAAGAATTAGGTGTAATTGACGAAATTATTCCAGAGGCAAAGGGCGGAGCACATCGTAACATTTTAAAACAATCAGAAAATATAGATTTAATGCTTAAGAAAACTTTTGAACAATTAAGCGGAATTTCGAAAGATGAATTAATCGAAAAACGTTATGAAAAATATATGAAAATTGGGCAAGTTTCGTTTTCAAACGCTTCCATTGGGATAAAATAATAAAAGCGTGCGTTCCTCTTCGCGAATGCACGTTTTTATTATGAAAAGACACATCTTCTCCATTGTGTTTTTATATTTTTTCGTGTTATTTTATTATAAGGCAAATAATCTTTATGAGGTGAGTACAAATGAAACGTATTGGTGTATTAACAAGTGGTGGAGATTCACCTGGTATGAATGCTGCCATTCGTGCAGTTGTTCGTAAAGCGATTTTCCATGATATTGAAGTATATGGTATTTACCATGGATACGCTGGTTTAATTTCTGGTCATATTGAAAAATTAGAACTTGGTTCTGTTGGCGATATTATCCACCGTGGTGGTACAAAATTATATACAGCAAGATGTCCTGAGTTTAAAGATCCAGAAGTACGACTAAAAGGTATCGAGCAATTAAAGAAACACGGTATCGAAGGACTTGTTGTTATTGGTGGAGATGGTTCTTACCAAGGTGCTAAAAAATTAACTGAACAAGGATTCCCATGTGTTGGTGTACCAGGTACAATCGACAATGATATTCCTGGAACAGACTTCACAATTGGTTTCGATACAGCTTTAAATACTGTTATTGATGCAATTGATAAAATTCGTGACACAGCTACATCTCATGAACGTACATATGTTATCGAAGTAATGGGACGTCATGCTGGAGATATCGCATTATGGGCTGGTTTAGCTGATGGTGCCGAAACAATCTTAATTCCAGAAGAAGAGTATGACATGGAAGATGTTATTGCTCGTCTAAAGCGCGGTAGTGAACGTGGTAAAAAACACAGTATTATCATTGTGGCTGAAGGTGTTGGAAGTGCAATTGACATCGGTAAGCATATTGAAGAAGCAACAAACTTTGATACGCGTGTAACTGTATTAGGTCACGTACAACGTGGTGGATCACCAAGTGCACAAGACCGTGTATTAGCAAGTCGTCTTGGCGCGAGAGCAGTTGAATTATTAATTGCTGGTAGAGGTGGACGTTGTGTAGGTATTCAAGATAATAAACTTGTTGATCATGATATTATCGAAGCGTTAGCTCAAAAGCATACAATCGATAAAGATATGTATCAATTATCTAAAGAATTATCCATCTAATCGGCTTAATGTCTTTTATTTGGGAACGGTTTCATAATTTTCGGAGGTGCAATATGCGTAAAACTAAAATTGTATGTACTATAGGTCCTGCTAGTGAAAGTATTGAGAAATTAGAGCAATTAATCGAAGCAGGTATGAACGTTGCTCGTTTAAACTTCTCTCATGGTAGCCATGAAGAGCACGGCGCTCGTATTAAAAACATTCGTGAAGCTTCAAAGAAAACTGGTAAAACAGTTGGTATTTTACTTGATACAAAAGGTCCAGAAATCCGTACTCACGACTTCGTAGACGGACAAGCTGAGCTTGTAACAGGTGCGGAAGTAGTTCTTTCTACTGAGCAAGTATTAGGTACTGCAGAGAAGTTCTCTGTATCTTATGCTGGTCTTTATGACGATGTAGACCCAGGTTCTCGTATTCTAATCGATGACGGTCTTATCGAACTAGAAGTAATCGAAAAAGCTGATGGAAACATCCGTACAAAAGTTTTAAACAGCGGAACTGTAAAAAATAAAAAAGGTGTTAACGTACCAAACGTAAGCATTAAGCTTCCTGGTATCACTGAAAAAGACGTAAAAGATATCGTTTTCGGTATCGAGCAAAAAGTTGATTTCATTGCAGCTTCATTCGTACGTAAAGCGTCTGACGTATTAGAAATCCGTGAATTATTAGAAGGGCATGACGCTCAATACATCCAAATCGTACCAAAAATCGAAAACCAAGAGGGTATCGATAACATCGATTCAATCTTAGAAGTTTCTGACGGTTTAATGGTAGCTCGTGGTGATATGGGTGTAGAAATTCCACCAGAAGAAGTACCATTAGTACAAAAACGTCTAATCAAAAAATGTAACGTGTTAGGTAAACCAGTTATTACTGCGACACAAATGTTAGATTCTATGCAACGTAACCCACGTCCGACTCGTGCGGAAGCAAGTGACGTAGCTAACGCAATCTTCGATGGTACAGATGCAATCATGCTTTCAGGTGAAACAGCTGCTGGTCAATACCCAGTAGAAGCAGTAACAATGATGGCTAACATTGCAGTACGTGTTGAAAAATCATTACAATATGAAGATATGTTCAAAAAACGTATTAAAGAGTTCACTCCAACAATTACAGATGCAATTAGCCAATCTGTTGCGCATACAGCACTTGCTCTTGATGTAGCTGCAATCGTAGCTCCAACAGAAAGTGGACATACTGCAAAAATGATCTCTAAATACCGTCCAAAATCTCCAATCGTAGCTGTAACATCTGACGAGCAAGTAGGACGTCGTCTTGCACTTGTTTGGGGTGTACAAGCATTTATGGCTGGAAAACGTGCAGCGTCTACTGACGAAATGTTAGATACTGCAATTCAAACAGGTATGGATGCAGGTCTAATCGGACTTGGAGACACTGTAGTAATCACTGCTGGTGTACCGGTTGCTGAAACTGGTACAACAAACTTAATGAAAATCCATGTTGTTGGTGAAGAAGTTGCGAAGGGACAAGGGATCGGTCGTAAAGCTGCAAAAGGTAAAGTAGTTGTAGCGAAAACAGCTGCTGAAGCTGTAGCGAACGTAAACAAAGGTGATATCCTTGTTACAACAAGCACTGATAAAGATATGATTCCTGCAATTGAAAAAGCTGCTGCTCTAGTTGTAGAAGAAGGCGGTCTAACAAGCCACGCGGCTGTTGTAGGTGTATCAATCGGTATTCCTGTTATCGTTGGTGTAAACGGCGTAACAGCAACTTTAAAAAGTGGCCAAGAAGTAACAGTTGATGCAGCACGCGGAATTGTTTATAATGGACATGCGGAAGTGCTATAAGTAATACGGAGAGAAGGATCGGAGTCCTTCTCTTTTTTTTACACAAAATGAGGTGAAACTAGCTAGCTTGAGACGTCTGAAATTGCTTTTATAAGCTGTTTATTATGAAGTTTGATGTGAAATGCATTCGGCTTTTATGTGGTGTATATGGGCGTTGTGAGGATGTTTAAAGTGATGGTATGTGAGAGGAGTGTAGAACTATGAAGTGGTTACTATTCTTGTTTATTTTAATACCGGCGATTGAGATTACGGTCTTAATTGGATCGAGTCATGTAATAGGTTTATGGTCTACGTTCGCTATGATTGTATTTACGGGTGTTGTAGGTGTTTATTTGGCGAAAAGGCAAGGATTTAAAGTACTTGGAGAGATTCAATCTAAGTTGAATAGAGGAGAGATGCCAGGAGGGGCAGTGCTGGATGGTATTTTTATCTTTGTAGGAGGTATTCTTTTAGTACTTCCTGGATATGTAACGGATATAATGGGTTTTATCTTTGTTATCCCTATGACGAGGGCTTTGTTGAAGCCATTTGTTATGAAGTGGATGGAATGGAAGTTTAGAAAGAACTCTACTATTATTGTGCAGAAATAGTGCTTAGATTATAGCGATCTAAGTGCTATTTTTTTTTGTCTACAAAAGGGTGAAGGGATGGTGAAAGGGTTGTTGATTAAAATCTGGTGAGTGTGAAGGGGGATCGGACTGTCGATAAAAGTCTGATTGGTGAAGATTAATAATGAGTGGGGACAAAATCCTTAAGTTAAAGTTTTATTTGTTGTGTATTTTTCGATTGGATATGTGATAGGAGGAGTTATTAGCTCTTAATGAATGTATTTTAAGAGAAAATTTCTGAACTTAAGCTTGTTTTTGTGTGTGAAAAGAATTAATTAGTGTGAAAAAGTTAAATGAGAGTAGTAAAAAGCTTAGTTTAAGTCTAATTCTATGTTTTTGTATATTTATTCATTTACATAAAAAGCAATAAATGTAAGTAATAATTATAAAAATAATAGAATAAATATGTAAAAATACTTCGGAATATACATTTTCTATGCAAAAAACAAGAGGATTATCCTTTTTTTAGGGAAATCCTCTCGTTGCATGTAATGAGTGTGAAAAATAAGTACAAGGAATAATCAGTGGGAATTTCCCACTGATTACATGTAAGTTTTTTGTTGTATATGAAATAGAAACTATTATTTTGAAGGTGAGCCTTTAATATATTTCCACAAATCATGAAATACACGAGCTTTGTGCAATGTATTAAGTAGTACTAAGATGACTGGACCGATAATTAATCCTAAAAAGCCAAAAAGCTTAAAGCCGACAAATAGAGCGATCAGTGTTGCTAATGGATCAAGACCGATATTAGAGGAAAGTACTTTAGGCTCCATAATTTGTCTTTGGACAATCACGACGATGTATAAGATGAGAAGACCGATGGCGAAAGCGGTGTCACCAGTGAAAAATACGTATATAACCCAAGGAACGAAGACGGCGCCTGTTCCTAAATACGGGAGTAAATCTACAACCCCTGTAATAATCGCGATAGTAATGGCATATGGTACGCGTAATATTAAAAGTCCGATTAGTACAATAACAGTTGTCATAGATACGAGTGTAAGTTGCGCTTTAACAAAACCAAATAAAGCTTTTCTTAAATCGACAAAAATCGTTTTTCCATAGCCATGAACACGATTGGGCAAAAATTTTCTTACTTTCTGAGCAAGACGGTGCCAATCGTAACTAATGAAGAAAGTGGCTAATAAAACGAATACAAGGACAGTTAAAGTTGTTGGTAATGCACTAATGAAATTTGTTAACCCGCTTATAATAGCAGTTAAAAGTTCTTTCATTTGCGTCGTTGCTTCTGTTCCTAAGTTTTGAATGTTTTGTGTAATCGTATAGCGCTGTGGTTCCCCAAGATGATTAAATTTAGAAATTAAATCATCATAGAGAGGCATAATATGATTAAGTGCAAATTGCTGAGCGAATGCAACGATATCCGGAAACTTTACTGTAACAAGTTGTAGTAAGTATGTTGTGGCAGATATTGCTTCGGTTACAAGGTATGTAACGAGTCCGACGATAGCTCCGAATACGAGAATTAAGCTAACGAGTACTGCGAGTGCGCGAGGAAATTGTAGTTTTTGATTAAGGAAATTGACGACAGGATTAATCAAATAAGCAAATGCGAAAGCGATAATAAAAGGGTAGATAAGTCCTGACAAATATAGTAATGCATAGAACCCGGCTACCGTCGCTACAATGACAAATATGAGTCGCAATATCATATATAGTAAGTTTCGATTCAAAGATGTATACCTCCCATTCCAATTTGGATTATCCTAATTCGTTCAACTTATAACGAGTGTGCCCCACTGATTAAAGTTTCACTTTACCCCGCATTAACGGGCAGTAAATCTCCTACCCAAAGTGCGGCTGGATCAAAGGAGTTAGATGGAGATAAACTGCCCGTAAAAGCCCGATTAGTTGAACTTTATGTTATAGTGGAATGATGGATTTTTCCTGCTTTTTCAGTACGTGAGTGACTGGGAAAGCTTGGTGTTGATGCTTCTACTATATGGTAAAAACTTCATTTTCTCTTCTTTTTATTTTACCTGTTTCTTATTAGAAAAGAAAGGAGAGACGATCGTTTTTTAAAATGTATACATGCTTAAAATTTGATGGTAAAAGTCTCAGTTTGTCATTTTAAAATACATAAAAAAATGAAGTGCTTTATGTTGAATAGGCATCGATATAGCATGTATAACGATAGGTTTAAAGGTATTTTTGTTTGGAAATGAGTTCATTATTTTCAGAAAGGAAGTGCAAACATGATTAGTCAGTCAACGTTATTTTTATTCATACTACTTATTATCGGACTTGTTGCTAAAAACCAATCGCTTACTGTAGCTATTGGTGTGTTATTTTTATTGAAGTTTACGTTTCTAGGGGATAAAGTCTTTCCTTATCTACAAACGAAAGGGATTAACCTCGGTGTTACGGTTATTACAATAGCAGTACTCGTACCGATTGCGACGGGGGAAATAGGTTTTAAACAACTTGGAGAAGCGGCCAAATCGTATTATGCATGGATTGCTTTAGCTTCAGGGGTAGCGGTTGCTTTGTTAGCGAAAGGCGGCGTACAATTATTGACGACGGATCCTCATATTACAACTGCGCTCGTTTTCGGGACAATTATAGCGGTTGCTTTATTTAATGGAGTTGCTGTAGGTCCATTAATTGGGGCTGGAATTGCCTATGCAGTTATGAGTATTATACAGATGTTTAAATAAGGAATTTTATAGTAATATAAAATTTTTGAATTCTTTCTGTTCACAAAAGTCAGATAATTGTTTATAATAGGATTAGAAACTTTGAAAAGTTACATAACAGCAGAGACTTTACACCAGATAAAATAAAAACAACATAAAACAATTTTATAATGATATTGTTTTATGTTGTTTTTATCATAAAACTCTTCGGAATTCATTTTCCTCACTAACTTGTTGTTTTGAGCGTGAGGATTCGGGGAGACATTCACGCTCATGCTCTCCATGTAGACAATGGACATAAGAGGGGAACATTGCAACAGATTTGCATGATCGTGCATTTTGCTTGCCTAAAGAGTGAACGGGCGTTCATAATTCAAAAGGAGAGCAAATAGATATAAGGAGCAAGGTTGGGAGAATTTTCAGGAAAAGGAGAGAATGTCATGACTGTTATTCGAGGTTTAGAAGGGGTAGTAGCAACAACATCATCTGTGAGCTCTATTATTGATGATACATTAACTTATGTTGGGTATAATATTGATGATTTAGCTGAGAATGCTACATTTGAAGAAGTAGTGTACTTATTATGGCATCGCAAGCTTCCTAATGAACAAGAACTAGCGAAATTTAAAGAGACTGTATCGGAATACTATAAAGTCCCAGGTGAGATTTTAACATATTTGAAACAAGTAGATTTAAAAATCGCACATCCGATGTCTGTTTTACGAACTGCAATTTCCATGCTATCATTATACGATGAGAGCGCTGAAATTATGGATGAGAAGTCCAACTATTTGAAAGCGGTTAAATTGCAGGCTCAAGTGGGAACTTTAGTTGCTGCTTATGCAAGAATTCGTAAAGGTTTAGATATTGTTGAGCCTAGAAACGATTTATCATTAGCTGCAAACTTCTTGTACATGTTAAATGATCGCGAGCCAAATGAAGTTGAAATTGAAGCTTTTGATAAGGCGCTTGTACTTCACGCAGATCATGAGTTAAACGCTTCTACATTCACTGCACGCGTTTGTGTAGCTACACTTTCAGATGTATATTCTGGTATTACAGCAGCAATCGGTGCGTTAAAAGGTCCTCTTCACGGCGGGGCAAATGAAAATGTAATGAAGATGTTAACGGAAATTGGCGAAGAAGAAAATGTAGAATCATATATTCATAATGCTTTTCAAAATAAAGTGAAAATCATGGGCTTTGGCCACCGTGTATATGAGCAGGGTGATCCACGTGCAAAACATTTACGTGAAATGTCCAAGAGATTATGCGTGCTTTTAGGAGAAGACAAATGGTATAATATGTCTATCAAAATTGAAGACATTGTAACAAAAGAAAAAGGTCTTCCACCAAATGTTGATTTCTATTCAGCTTCTGTATACCATTGCTTAGGAATTGACCATGACTTATTTACACCTATTTTTGCAATTAGCCGTATGTCAGGCTGGTTAGCTCATATTCTAGAACAATATGAAAACAACCGTTTAATCCGTCCACGTGCTGATTATAATGGACCAACACATCAAGTGTACGTTCCAATTGCACAACGATAAGCGAAAAACACTATTTTGATAGTGAAAATACGCTTTCAAAAGTCTGATTTTTTCGGAAAGACGTAATGATTAGAATATTTAAATTTGAATAACGGTTTGAACTGAGGGGTTATTCCCTCAGTTTCATACATATGAAATTTCAAACATGGGGGTTATCACATTGACGACAGGTGAAAAAATTACTGTAACTAATGGTGTTATGAATGTACCAAACAATCCGATTATTCCATTTATCGAAGGAGATGGAATTGGTCCTGATATTTGGGCAGCTGCATCTCGTGTACTAGAAGCAGCAGTTGAAAAAGCTTATGATGGTGAGAAGAAAATTGTTTGGAAAGAAGTGCTTGCAGGGGAAAAAGCATTCAACCAAACAGGCGAGTGGTTACCAGAAGAAACTTTAAATTTAATCCGTGAATATTTAATCGCGATTAAAGGTCCACTTACAACTCCAGTTGGCGGTGGTATTCGTTCTCTAAACGTAGCACTTCGTCAAGAATTAGATTTATATGTATGTCTACGTCCAGTTCGTTATTTTGATGGTGTTCCTTCACCTGTAAAACGTCCGGAAGATACTGATATGGTTATTTTCCGTGAGAATACAGAAGACATTTATGCTGGAATTGAATATGCACAAGGATCTCCAGAAGCAGAAAAAGTTCTTGCTTTCTTAAAAGAAGCAATGGGTGTTAATAAAATCCGCTTCCCAGAAACATCTGGTATTGGTATTAAACCAATCTCAGAAGAAGGGACAAAGCGTCTTGTTCGTGCTGCGATTCAATATGCAATTAATGAAAAACGCTCTTCTGTTACATTAGTTCATAAAGGAAACATTATGAAATTTACAGAAGGTGCTTTCAAAAACTGGGGTTACGAAGTAGCGGAACAAGAATTCGGCGACAAAGTATTTACTTGGGCTGAATATGACCGTATCGTTGAGAAAGATGGTAAAGATGCAGCGAATAAAGCGATGGCAGATGCTGAAGTGGCTGGAAAAATCATCGTAAAAGATTCTATTGCAGACATCTTCTTACAACAAATTTTAACTCGTCCACGTGAGTTCGATGTTGTTGCAACAATGAACTTAAACGGAGACTACATCTCTGATGCACTTGCTGCACAAGTAGGTGGAATTGGTATTGCACCTGGTGCAAACATTAACTATGTGACTGGACATGCTATCTTTGAAGCTACACATGGTACAGCTCCAAAATATGCAGGTTTAGATAAAGTAAACCCATCTTCAGTTCTTCTTTCTGGTGTATTATTATTAGAGCACTTAGGATGGAACGAAGCTGCGAAATTAGTAACTGCTTCAGTTGAGAAAACAATTGCTTCAAAAGTAGTAACTTATGATTTCGCACGCTTAATGGAAGGTGCAACAGAAGTGAACTGTTCTGAGTTCGCTAATGAACTTATTAAAAACATGGATGTAGCGATAATCAAAAACGCATAATTAAAGCGGGGGGTAAATTATGACAATCAAACGCAAGAAAGTTTCAGTCATCGGTGCAGGATTTACAGGAGCAACAACAGCATTCTTATTAGCACAAAAAGAACTTGCAGATGTTGTATTAGTGGACATTCCACAACTGGAAAATCCAACAAAAGGGAAAGCGTTAGATATGTTAGAAGCGAGCCCAGTACAAGGTTTTGATGCTAACATTATTGGAACATCTGATTACGCAGATACGGCTGATTCTGACGTTGTTGTTATTACAGCAGGTATTGCGCGTAAGCCTGGTATGAGCCGTGATGACTTAGTAGCAACAAACTCTAAAATTATGAAAAGTATTACGCGCGACATTGCAAAACATTCACCAAATGCGGTTATTGTTGTATTAACAAATCCAGTTGATGCAATGACATATTCTGTATTTAAAGAAGCAGGATTCCCGAAAGAGCGTGTTATCGGTCAATCGGGCGTATTAGATACAGCTCGTTTCCGTACATTTATTGCACAAGAATTAAATCTTTCTGTGAAAGACATTACAGGATTTGTTCTGGGTGGCCACGGTGACGATATGGTACCTCTTGTACGTTATTCTTATGCAGGTGGCATTCCGTTAGAAACGTTAATTCCGAAAGAGCGTTTAGAAGCAATCGTAGAACGTACCCGTAAAGGTGGCGGTGAGATTGTAGGCTTATTAGGAAACGGTAGTGCATATTACGCACCAGCTGCTTCTTTAGTTGAAATGACAGAAGCAATCTTAAAAGATCAACGCCGTGTATTACCGGCTATTGCGTACCTTGAAGGTGAATATGGTTATAGCGACCTTTATTTAGGGGTACCAGTAATTCTAGGTGGTAACGGAATTGAAAAAATTATTGAATTAGAACTTCTTGCAGATGAAAAAGAAGCGTTAGATCGCTCTGTAGAATCTGTACGTAATGTTATGAAGGTTCTTGTTTAATAATTAAATATAAGCGGAAAAAGATTCGGGGCCCCGAATCTTTTTCTACTATATATGCAAATGTTTTTTTGAAATAATATGAAAACGCTATCATTTGGTGTATCCTATAATGAAACTATAGATTTATACTATACATTTCCCTCATCATAGTAAAATTTGGATCAGGTATCGCTGCTAGTAGGATAATAAGGTGAAAAAATCGGAGGGGGTTGTAACATGTTAAAGAAAAAAGTTCAAATTGGTCGTAGAATGGATGAAATTACAGTAGGAGAGAAATTATCTATCACTGAAAAAATTGAGGATAAAGATTTGTTATTGTACTTAGGGTTAACGAATGATGCCAATCCATTATATATTCAGCATGATTACGCATCCCAAACTCCGTATGAAAAGCCGATTGTACCAAGCATTATGCTAACGGGAATGATTACAACGGCAGTCACGAAATATTTACCAGGTCCAGGTAGTCATATTACGAGGAAGGACCTTACGTTCGTGAAGCATGTTCACCATTATGAAACGTTACAAATCCACTTTGAAGTTGTGGCTGTTTCTGAGGAGGAACATACAATTGATATGCTTGTATCTGCTCATGATGAAAAAGGAGAAACGGTTGTAAAGGGTTCTTTAACAGTAACGCCGCCTTTTAAATCAGTTTCTATTATGGAAAAAGCATTAGATAATTTTTAAAAAGTAAAAATATGAATAGCGCTAGCATACCTTTCTATAAGGGGGCTAGCGCTATTTTTAGTTGAAGAATCCTTGTGTGAATCCTTCGGCGAAATCGGAACAACCTGTTTTAATCGTGTCCCAGCTTGGTACGTTAAAAGTAAGGAAACATGTTACTACTAAAGTTAAAATAGGTAGTAATATTCGCATAATAGCCCCCCTGTATCATATTTATTTGTATATTTAAATTAATGATATATTTATTGGTGATTGAAGTCAATGAAAGGGGTGTTTTTTTAAGATGAAGTGGAAGAGAGAAGAAACTATCTTTGAAACGATAAGAGAAGCTGAAGTGTGGGCAGATTCAATCGCGAATGAAATGTATGGAAGAGCATTTGATGGATATGAAACGCTAGACTATAAAGTAGCGTATGCTCTTGCGTTTTTGTTAGCGCAAAATCGAGAATTTAATATTTATACGGAAGTAGAATTTAATGAAACTATAGAAGTGTATAAAGTATGGATAACAATAAGTTAATTAAGCCGAGTGTAATTGTTTTTAGGAATAATGATAGTACAAATCAGCTCCATGTATAGACAATTATATTGAGAGGGACCATGTTTTCTAGTATGATGAGAATAACGGGGAAAATACTAGGATGAAGAAGGTTTCAAGTCTATAACTTGGAGGAAAAGAATGAACAATCGTATTTTAGTAGTTGATGATGAGGAATTTATCTTAACTTTAATTGAATTTAATCTACAACAAGCTGGGTTTGAAGTGATAACAGCGATGGATGGAGAAATGGCGCTTCAAAAAGCGACAACAGAACGCCCAGATTTAATTATATTAGATTTAATGCTTCCAAAAATGGATGGTATGGAAGTGTGTAAAGAATTACGATTGCAGCGCGTTATGACGCCGATTTTAATGTTAACAGCA
Source organism: Bacillus sp. CH140a_4T (assembly GCF_008923725.1). Classification (GTDB taxonomy): domain Bacteria; phylum Bacillota; class Bacilli; order Bacillales; family Bacillaceae_G; genus Bacillus_A. The sequence goes on along the minus strand of NZ_WBPF01000013.1, from coordinate 869,830 downwards.
AAAGATGATGAATTTGATAAGGTGCTAGGTCTTGAACTTGGGGCAGATGATTATATGACGAAGCCATTTAGCCCAAGGGAAGTTGTTGCGCGTGTGAAGGCAATTTTGCGCCGCACGAAATTACAACAAGAAGAACAAGTTAAAGAAGCGTCAGATGAAGAGAGCGTCACAATTGCTGAACTTAAAATTTTGCCGGAATTTTATGAGGCTTATTTCCAAGGAAGAAAGCTTGAATTAACACCAAAAGAATTTGAACTACTTGTTTATCTTGCGAAAAATAAAAGTCGCGTGTTGACACGTGATCAATTATTAAGTGCTGTATGGAACTATGATTTTGCTGGTGATACACGAATTGTTGACGTTCATATTAGCCATTTGCGCGATAAAATTGAACAAAATACGAAAAAACCGACGTACATTAAAACGATACGTGGTTTAGGATATAAATTAGAGGAGCCAAAAGGGGATGAATAAATTTCGTTCCAGGCTTCTTTTTACATTTGTTTCTCTTATTGTTTTTATTTTAGTTGGACTAGGTTTATTGCTAGAAACTGTGTTTGAAAACTACTATATAGATCATGCCAAAGAGAGAATGGTAAAAGAGACAGAGTATGTTGCGGTATTAGCAGAAGAACAGGGTTTTGATGATGTTTTAAAAAATCCATATGTATTTGAAAAGTTAGAAGAAAAAATACAGGCTTCTATTGCATTTATAGATGAAAAAAAGAAAGTTCAATATAGCGGAGGAGAAAAGTCTGCTTTTAGTCAAGAGATAATTAAAGAACTTTCTTCTGAAACCACGAAACAAAGAAACAAAGTCATTACGAAAGAAACAGATCAGAATAATGAATTTTACCATGCGGTATTCGTTCAAGATGTAGCAGGGAAACAAGGGTATATTTTGGTGAAAAGTACAATTGAGCCTTTGAAATCTGTTCATCAAAAAACGTGGGGATTATTAATTATCGGATTTGTTATCGCTTGTCTCGTAGTCGTATTTTTAGGTATGAAAATTACAGGGCAATATATTAGGCCAATTGAATCTGTTACGAAAGTTGCTATCGAATTAGCGAAGGGAAATTATAAAGCACGCGCTTATGAAAGTCATTCGGATGAAACGGGGATGCTGAGTAAAGCGATAAATATTTTAGCCCGTAATTTACAAGAGATGACACTTGAGCAAGAAATGCAACAAGATCGTCTGCATACGTTAATTGAAAATATGGGAAGCGGAATGATTTTAATTGATAGCCGCGGGTATATAAACCTTGTAAACCGTTCGTATAAGGAGACTTTCCACGTAACAGATGAAGAATATTTAGATCGTTTATATTATGAGTCGTTTCATCATACAGAAATTATAGAGCTCGTGGAAGAAATCTTTATGACAGAAGTGAAAGTGCGTAAACAAATGTTATTGCCGCTTGGAATTGAGCGAAAGCATTTCGAAGTATATGGAGCACCGATTATCGGGACGAACCATGAATGGAAAGGGATTGTCCTTGTATTTCATGACATTACTGAGCTAAAGAAATTAGAACAAATGAGAAAAGACTTTTTAGCGAATGTTTCTCATGAACTAAAGACACCGATTACTTCTATTAAAGGTTTTTCAGAAACGCTCTTGGACGGTGCGATGGATAATAAAAAATTCTGCGAACATTTCTTGCATATTATTTTAAAAGAAAGTGAACGCATGCAAGGGTTAATTGAAGATTTATTAGATTTATCAAAGATTGAGCAACAAGGATTTAAATTGAGTATGGGGACCGTTGATATGAAGGGACTTCTTGAAGACATTCATATGGTGCTTGATAACAAAGCGGGAGAAAAAGAAATTTCTTTACAAGTAAATGCGCTAAAAGGAGTCTCGGTCATTGGAGATCCAAGTCGTTTGAAGCAAATCTTTATTAATTTAATGAATAACGCAATCGTATATACGCCGGCTGGAGGCGTTGTTTCTGTAGAATTAGCAGAAGATAAATATAATGCTTATATAAAAGTATCGGATACGGGAATTGGTATTAGTAAAGATGAAATTCCGCGTATTTTTGAACGCTTTTACCGAGTGGATAAAGCGAGAAGTAGAAATACTGGTGGTACAGGCCTTGGATTATCGATTGTAAAGCATTTAGTTGAGGCACATCACGGTACGATTACAGTGGATAGTGAAGTTGGGGAAGGGACAACCTTTACAGTTGCTTTACCAAAATCAGCAACCGAAAAATAGGATGAAGGATGTTTACAATATATTAACAATGGCTTAATTAAATATTAATAAAGGTCTGTTAATATAATACATGAAAACCCCTTCATCCAAGGAGTAATTTTGGACGAGAATAGTTATGCTGTTCTCGTCACTTCCCTTTTATGTTAGTAAACGTTTGTATATATGATAGAAAATAGCCGTTATTTTTCTTCTCTCTATTAGTCATGTTAATATAGAGAGAGGAAAGGAACGGTTTTTTTTCTGTGAAAAAAATCATTTCAAATTTGTATGGGGAGGTTTCTGATTTGGAAAAAAAGGTCGTATTAGTAGATGGTAATAATATCGCGTATCGTGCTTTCTTTGCACTACCGCTTTTAAATAACGACAAAGGTATACATACGAACGCCATTTACGGTTTTACAATGATGTTAATGAGAATATTAGAGGAAGAAAAACCAACGCATATGTTAGTAGCGTTTGATGCGGGTAAAACAACATTCCGTCATAAAACGTATAGTGAGTATAAAGGAGGACGTCAAAAGACTCCACCTGAATTATCAGAGCAATTCCCGTTTATTCGTGAGATGCTTGATGCATTCAACGTACCGCGTTATGAATTAGAAAATTATGAAGCGGATGACATTATGGGGACGTTAGCGAAAGAAGCGAGTGAACAAGGGTTTCATGTAAAAGTTATTTCAGGAGATAAAGACTTACTACAACTTGTTTCAGATAATACACTCGTATGTATTCCTCGCAAAGGGATTACAGAAGTGGATGAATATACGAAAGAAGCTTTATTTGAGAAATACAGCTTATCACCAAAGCAAATTATCGATATGAAAGGTTTAATGGGAGACCAGTCAGATAATATTCCAGGTGTACCAGGAGTTGGTGAAAAAACTGCGATTAAATTGTTAACACAGTTTGAAACGGTCGAGGCAGTGTATGAGAATATAGATCAAGTAAGCGGGAAGAAATTAAAAGAAAAGTTAGAAGCAAATAAAGACCAAGCTCTTATGAGTAAAGATCTTGCAACTATTATTACAGATGCGCCGATTACAGTGCATGTGGATGATATGGAGTATAAAGGGTATGAAGCAAGTGATGTCATTCCAATGTTCGAGAATTTAGGATTTACATCTCTTTTAAATAAATTAGGTGTTACGCCAGAAGAAACGGCTCCAGCTGAATTAGATGATATTACGTTTGATATTGTGGAAGAAGTTACAGAAGAAATGCTAGGGCAAGATAGTGCGCTTATTGTTGAAGTACAAGAAGATAACTATCATAAAGCGGACATTCAAGGTTTTGGTATTCAAAATGAAAATGGCTGTTACTTTATTCAAACAGACATTGCTCTTAAGTCAGACGCTTTTAAAGAGTGGCTTGCAGATGGAGAAATGAGAAAGCATACATTTGATGCGAAGCGTGCAATCGTTGCACTTAAGTGGAATGGGATAGATATGCAAGGGATTGACTTTGATCTATTAATCGCTGCTTATTTACTTGACCCGGCCGATACGGATAAAGATTTCCGTACTGTAGCGAAAATGAAAGAAACGCATGCTGTGAAATCCGATGAAGAAATTTATGGAAAAGGTGCGAAGCGTGCTGTTCCAGAGCTAGAAGTAGTAGCGGAGCATGTAGCTCGTAAAGTGCACGTATTATATGATGTAAAGCAAACATTCGTTGAAGAGTTACAAAAGAATGAGCAATATGAACTGTTTACAGAGTTAGAATTACCACTTGCGCGTGTATTAGCTGATATGGAAGTAAAAGGTGTAAAAGTTGATACGGAGCGTCTTCGTAATATGGGAGAAGAACTTGCAGGTAGATTAAAGGAAATGGAACAGGAAATTTATAAGCTTGCGGGAACAGAATTTAATATTAATTCACCGAAGCAGCTTGGTGTTATTCTGTTTGAGAACTTAAACTTACCAGTTATTAAAAAGACGAAAACAGGTTATTCTACGTCAGCTGATGTACTAGAGAAGCTTATGGATCGCCATGAAATTATTCCAAACATTTTACATTATCGTCAATTAGGAAAACTAAATTCAACTTATATTGAAGGTTTATTAAAAGTTGTACATGAAGATTCATCTAAAATCCATACTCGTTTCAATCAAGTATTAACGCAAACAGGTCGATTAAGTTCAACGGATCCGAACTTGCAAAATATCCCGATTCGATTAGAAGAAGGAAGAAAAATTCGTCAGGCATTTGTTCCGTCAGAAGAAGGATGGATTATGTACGCGGCAGATTATTCACAAATTGAACTTCGCGTATTAGCTCATATTGCAAATGATAAAGGGCTAGTTGAAGCGTTCCAACATGATATGGATATTCATACGAAAACGGCTATGGATGTATTTGGCGTTGAAAAAGATGAAGTAACTTCGAATATGAGACGACAAGCAAAAGCTGTTAACTTCGGAATTGTGTATGGTATTAGTGATTACGGTCTTTCACAAAACTTAGGAATTACAAGAAAAGCAGCCGCGGAATTTATTGAAAAGTATTTAGAAAGTTTCCCTGGTGTACAAGAATACATGAGTGACATCGTAAAAGATGCGAAACAAAAAGGCTATGTGGCTACATTATTAAATCGCCGCCGTTACATTCCAGAAATTACGAGTCGTAATTTCAATTTACGTAGCTTTGCGGAGCGCACGGCTATGAATACACCAATTCAAGGTACTGCAGCAGATATTATTAAAAAAGCGATGATTATTATGGCAAATCGTCTAGAAGAAGAAGGATTACAAGCGCGTCTTCTTCTGCAAGTACACGATGAATTGATATTTGAAGCACCAAAAGAAGAAATTGAAAAATTAGAGAAGCTTGTACCTGAAGTAATGGAGCATGCAATTGAACTTGCAGTTCCGCTAAAAGTTGATTATTCTTACGGTCCAACTTGGTACGACGCAAAATAAGGAAGTGATGAAATGCCTGAATTACCAGAGGTTGAAAACGTCAGACGGACACTTGAAAATCTTGTAACAGGAAAAACGATTGAAGATGTTATTGTTACATATCCAAAAATAGTAAAACGACCGGATGATGTAGAAATCTTTAAAGAAATGCTTAGAGGCGAGAAGATTGAGAATATAAAGCGAAGAGGAAAGTTTTTGCTTTTATATGTAACGAATTATGTTATTGTTTCACATTTGCGTATGGAAGGTAAGTTTTTACTACACCAAGAGGATGAGCCAATTGATAAGCACACGCACGTCCGTTTCTTATTTACAGATGGAACTGAATTACATTATAAAGATGTGAGAAAGTTTGGTACGATGCATCTCTTTAAAAAGGGTGAAGAGTTGAATCAAATGCCTCTTGCTGACTTAGGTCCGGAGCCATTTGATGCTGAATTGACACCACAGTATTTACAAGAGAGATTGCAAAAGACAAATCGTAAAATAAAAGTCGTATTATTAGACCAGCGTCTTTTAGTGGGGCTTGGAAATATATATGTAGATGAAGTTTTATTCCGTTCGCAAATTCACCCAGAGCGAGAAGCATCGTCTTTAACAGCAGAAGAAGTTGAGCGGATTTATGAGGCGACTGTTACAACGCTAGGCGAAGCGGTGAAGCGTGGCGGAAGTACAATTCGAACGTATATTAACTCGCAAGGGCAAATTGGTTCGTTCCAGGAGCTTCTAAATGTATATGGAAAAAAAGGAGAGCCGTGTGTGACTTGCGGTACGATATTAGAAAAAACAGTTGTTGGCGGAAGAGGAACGCATTACTGCCCAATTTGTCAGCCAAGAATATAGAAAAGAGATAACATCGGATAGGCATTTGTCATATACATACAGCAGAGCTATGTATAAGGGAGGAGCTTACCGATGTACCTTTATTTATCTCTTATTTTATTAGCTTTTACATTAAGCTTAGATAGCTGTAGTGTAGGGCTAACATATGGTTTAAGAAGCGTAAGAATTCCACTAAGATCAATTATAATTATCGGAATGTGTTCAGCAGCTGTTATGCTTGTTTCAATGGGAATTGGACATATGATCGCGAAAGCATTTTCACCTGTTATTGCAACGCGTATCGGTGGGCTTGTTCTTATTGGAATAGGAATTTGGGTATTATACCAATTTTTTCGAAGTGAGAAAAAGGAAGAACCGAAGCAAGAGGAGAAGGTTTGGAAATTAGAAATTGCTTCACTTGGGCTAGTGATTCAAATTTTACGGAAACCGACTGTAGCAGATTTTGATAAATCAGGCACTATTTCTGCAGGAGAAGCATTACTTCTTGGTATCGCTCTTTCTATAGATTCGTTCGGTGCCGGAATTGGTGCATCTTTATTAGGGTATGCCCCTGCTATGATGGCGATATTAGTTGCGGTTATGAGTTCTTTGTTTTTATTTATTGGAATGAAACTTGGAACGGTTTTATCAAATATGAAATGGTTACAAAAATTTACATTCCTGCCTGGGGTATTACTCATTATTATTGGAATTTGGAAAATGTAAGTATGGGCGTGGAACATTAGTTTCGCGCCTTTTATTATGAGGAGGGGAGGACGGTAAGTATTGGTATTTATCTGTCAGTATCGAACAGGAGTTTACAAAAGAGAAGTTAACGGCTGTTTCGTTAGGAATAGATATTGGAATCAAAGAATTAGCATATTGTTCTGATGGTCAGAAAAAGAAAAATATCAACAAAACAAAGGTGGTAAGAAAGGCAGAGAAACGCCTTCGTAGGTTGCAACGTCAAGTTTCTCGTAAATATGAAATGAACAGGGAGGGAAACCGTTTTGTCAAAACGAGCAACATTATAAAAATCGAACAAGAGATACGACAACTACATAGAAGGTTATCAAATATCAGAAAGAATCATCTTCATTAGTCAACGAGCGAAATTGTGAAAACCAAGCCATTTCGTATTGTGATGGAGACGTTGCATATGAAAGATCTGATGAAGAATAGACACCTAGCTAAAGCGATTGCGAAGCAGTGTTTATATGAGTTCAAAAGACAAATTCAATACAAGTGTGAAAAATATGGTATTGAATTTGTAGAAGCTGATACATGGTATCCTTCTTCAAAAATGTGTTCCAATTGTGGAAGTATCAACAAAGAACTAAAACTTTCTGACCGTGTATACAAATGCACTTGTGTTCACGAAATGGATAGGGATTTAAATGCGGCTATCAATTTGTCACGGTATGAATTAGCTAGTTAACATCTAAAAAGGTTACGGCTAATATGTAGGATTCGTTGTATCCGAATTTACGCCCTCGGAGTGTTAGATCAAACGAAAGTAGCTTTCTGCAAAATCGGACACGTAGAACAGGGAAATAAACAAAATTTATAGATTTTTATAAGTTTATGGCAACGGATTATGATGACAGTAGTAATTGGATTAACGGGAGGCATTGCAAGTGGAAAAAGTACAGTGTCTCAAATGTTTCGTGAACTGAGTATACCAGTTATTGATGCAGATATTATTGCACGAGAAGTTGTAGAACGAGGAAAACCAGCATATAACAAAATTGTAGAAGTGTTTGGAACGGAAGTATTGCAAGAAGATGGAGAACTGGATCGTCCAAAATTAGGAAGTGTTGTTTTCTATAATGAAGAAAAACGATTGCAGTTAAATAAAATTGTTCACCCTGCAGTGCGTGAGGAAATGAATAGGCAAAAGGAAATGTACATAAAAGAAGATGTGCAAGCGGTTGTGTTAGATATTCCTCTCTTATTTGAAAGCAAATTAACAAGTCTCGTTGACCGCGTTTTAGTTGTAGCAGTTAAGCCGCATACGCAATTAGAGCGTTTAATGAAACGAAATAATTTTTCAGAAGAAGAAGCAATAGCGCGTATTCAATCTCAAATGCCGTTAGAAGAAAAAGTGAAACATGCAGATGAAGTGATAAATAATGATGGCACAATTATGGGAACGAAAACACAATTACAGGTTATTTTAAAGAATTGGAACATTATTGACTAAAAAATTGTGAAATTAATGAAAATGCTTAGTGACATATCTCCTTTTTGTGTTATACTATTATTGGGATTGGAGATAAATAGTATAACGCATTCAAGGGGGACAACATATTATGACTCGTGTGGCAATTAATGGATTTGGACGTATTGGGAGAATGGTATTTCGTCAGGCAATAAAAGAAAGCGCATTCGAAATTGTAGCAATCAATGCAAGCTATCCATCTGAAACGTTAGCACATTTAATTAAATATGATACAGTTCACGGCAAGTTTGACGGAACAGTAGAAGCATTTGAAGATCACTTATTAGTTGATGGGAAAATGATTCGCCTTTTAAACAACCGCGATCCAAAGGAATTGCCTTGGACAGATCTAGGTGTTGAAGTTGTAATTGAAGCAACTGGTAAATTTAATTCAAAAGAAAAAGCAATTCTTCATGTTGAAGCTGGAGCGAAAAAAGTTATTTTAACAGCGCCTGGTAAAAATGAAGATGTAACAATTGTAGTTGGTGTGAACGAAGACGAGTTAGATATTACAAAACATACTGTTATTTCAAATGCATCTTGCACAACAAACTGTTTAGCGCCTGTTGTTAAGGTGTTAGATGAGCAGTTTGGAATTGAAAACGGTTTAATGACGACTGTTCATGCTTATACAAATGACCAAAAAAATATTGATAACCCACATAAAGATTTAAGAAGAGCGCGTGCTTGCGGACAATCAATCATTCCGACAACGACAGGTGCTGCGAAAGCGCTAGCAAAAGTTCTTCCGCACTTAAACGGAAAACTTCATGGTATGGCACTTCGTGTACCAACGCCAAACGTGTCTCTTGTTGACTTAGTAGTAGATGTAAAACGTGATGTGACAGTTGAAGCTATTAATGAAGCATTCAAAACGGTTGCAAACGGTTCATTAAAAGGTATTGTAGAATTCAGCGAAGAGCCTTTAGTATCTATTGACTTTAATACAAATACACACTCAGCTATTATTGATGGTTTATCTACAATGGTAATGGGTGATCGTAAAGTGAAAGTACTTGCTTGGTATGATAATGAGTGGGGCTACTCTCGTCGTGTTGTAGATCTTGTAACGTTAGTTGTTGACGAATTAGCGAAGCAAAAAAAAATGCAACATATTTAAGTAAATAACGGAGAGGGCAAGTAAATATTTGCCCTCTTTTTTTTATTTTTTTCTGAAAAGGAAAAAAATTATAGGAGTATATTTTTGGAAGTGGACATACCACGAAACGTTGTGATTACTGTATTTGTGAATCATTTATTTTTTTTAGGGAAAAGTAAAGAGGAAAATATGACAGAAAATCGAAAAAACTGTTGTTGCAAAATGAAAATAAACAAAGTATACTAACACTCGTAAACTTAAGAGCTGAGGTACGTAGTCACTACTTAAAGGGTTAGGACCTCTCTGGACTAACTTTCCCCCGTGGTAGTGGAGCAAGCCAAATTGCAAATTAGTTTTCAATTCGAACAGTTAGAATAAATTTACAAGGGGGAACTGTAGAATGGATACTATGGATACGATGGGTCGTCACGTGATCGCTGAACTTTGGGATTGCGATTTCGACAAGCTTAATGACATGCCGTATATTGAACAATTATTTGTGGATGCAGCACTGAGAGCTGGTGCTGAAGTGCGTGAGGTTGCTTTCCATAAATTTGCACCACAAGGTGTAAGTGGAGTAGTAATTATCTCGGAATCACATTTAACAATTCATAGCTTTCCGGAGCACGGTTACGCAAGTATCGATGTTTATACTTGTGGGGATCGTATTGATCCAAATGTTGCTGCAGAATATATTGCAGAAGGTTTAAACGCGAAAACGCGTGAGAGCATCGAGCTTCCTCGAGGCACTGGTAGCTTCGAAATTAAGCAGAGAGAAACAAAAGCTCTTTAAAAAAGAACATAATTGATTTAAAATGTAAAGAGGTGTATAATGCACCTCTTTTTTAGTTTATAAAAAAGGAAAAATATAACGTACTCGTTAGGTAAATAAATTGAGCTCTTACGAATAAGTTAGCACCTCATCTACCATCTTATTTTTGAAAACGAGATGATAAAATAATGTGCTTAAACTTAAAGTGGTAAGAGAGTTAGAATGAGTTATATAATATTGTATATATATTGTCAGATGAAGTAAGTAGAGAAAAAATAAAGAGTATAGTGTAAAGGAGTGAATATATTGCGTTGTCCATCCTGTTCTCATAATGGTACAAGAGTGTTAGATTCGCGTCCGGTAGACGAGGGACGCTCTATTCGAAGAAGGAGAGAGTGTGAAAGTTGTTTAAGTCGCTTTACGACATTTGAAAGAGTAGAGGAGTCACCTCTTATCGTTGTAAAAAAAGAAGGCACACGAGAAGAGTTTAATAAAGAAAAGATTTTGCGCGGCTTAATTAAAGCGTGCGAAAAAAGACCAGTATCTTTAAGACAATTAGAAGAAGTAACTCAAAGTGTGGAACGTGAACTTCGTAATTTAGGTATATCAGAAGTGAAAAGTGATATGATTGGTGAAATTGTTATGGAAGAACTGCGTGATATTGATGATGTTGCTTACGTGCGTTTTGCTTCTGTATATCGCCAATTTAAAGATTTAAATGTATTTATTGAAGAATTAAAAGATATACTGCAAAAAGAAAGAGAGTAGAAGTTGTATTTTATTCTCTTTACATACAGTAAGTAATAAGATAAGAGAGCTAGAAGCGAAAGCTAATAGCTCTTTTTCGCTAAGAAATTATATAATGAAGATAGAACGAATGAAGTAGAGGATAGATTGGATGAGAGAAAGGAAAAGCAAGAATGGAAAAACAGTCATGGATGGAGCTATTGCCAATTGATCGTTATAAAGTAAGTGCGAAAGGGTTACTGCATAATTATGACCGAAAAGTGTTAACGATGTTGTATCAGCCGTTAATAGGTAGTAGAGCTTTTAGCTTGTACATGACGCTATGGGGAGAGTTAGAGCAAGATCGTGTGTTTGGAAAAGAGAATACACATCATTCCCTTATGGTGACCATGCAAATGCAGCTTCCCGAAATATATGAAGAACGAGTAAAGTTAGAGGCAATTGGGCTTTTGAAGGTATATATTAAGAAAGAAAAAGATATTCGAATGTTTATATACGAATTGCAACCACCTTTATCTCCGAAGCAGTTTTTTGATGATATTGTGTTAAGCATCTTTTTATACAATCGATTGAGTCGGACAAAATATAATCAAGTAAAGCAATATTTCTTAGAAGAAGAATTTGATTTTGATTCTTATGAGAATGTTACGCGTTCTTTCAATGATGTGTTTGGTTCGTTTAATCCAGGACAGCTTGAGCATGCGCAAGAAGATCTTCGTATTCCAAAAACGACAGCTATGCCAAGTAACGAGAAGGGAGACGCTCCGAAAGTTTGGAATGATTTCTTTGATTTCTCCTTATTTGTAGATGGCTTGTCCGCTCTTGTTCCTAAAAAGGCGATTACAGATCAAGTGCGAGAATGTGTCATTAAACTTGCTTACGTGTACGATGTAGATGTGTTATCGATGCAAAATATCGTTCTTGGTACGGTGACAGAGATGCAGACAATTGATATCGAAAGGCTTAGAAAAGGAGCACGTGATTGGTATCAGTTTGAAAACGGTCAAGCGTTACCTGTATTAAGTGAAAGAGTACAGCCTCACGCTGCACGTATGATGAAAGGGAAAGAGCCTTCTACGCAAGAAGAGATGTTAATAAAACAGTTAGAGGAAATCTCACCAAAACAACTATTGAAAGAAATCTCTGGTGGTGCAGAGGCGACAAAGGCTGACTTGCAAATCGTTGAAGATGTAATGATTAATCAAAAATTAACACCAGGTGTTGTGAATGTACTTATTTATTACGTTATGCTACGCTCAGATATGAAACTTGCGAAAACGTATGTGGAGAAAATTGCTGGGCATTGGGCACGTAAAAAGGTCGGTACAGTAGCTGAAGCAATGGCGTTAGCGAAAGAAGAAAATCGTCAATATCAAGAATGGGCTGAGACGAAGAAAAAAGGCCGTACGTCGAAGAAAACGGTACGACAAGAAATGGTACCAGATTGGCTGAAAGAAGAGCCGAAAGAACAAGAGAAAGAAACAGTGAAGAAAGATGTAAGTAAGAAAAAAGATGCAAGTACGTTAGATGATGAACGAAAACGACTAGAAGAAGTGTTAAAAAAATATAAGCGTGATTAATAGAAGAGAATGAACGCTCTTTGAGGTGAGAAAATGGAGCATATTCAAAATTCATTTGCAAAGTTAATGGAAAATAAAAATTTTAAAAATAGATATGAAGTATTAAAGGCGGAAGTAATGGCACATCCGCGTGTGAAAGAATTTATAGACGAACATCAAGGTGAAGTAACAACTTCTATGATTGAGCGCAGCCTTGTGAAGCTATACGAATATATTGGACAAAGTGTAGGTTGTGCGGATTGTCCGGATCTAGGTTCGTGTAAAAACATGCTGCAAGGATATGAGCCAAAGCTCGTTATCCAAGGGAAGATGATTGATATTCAATACGATCGTTGCGTTAGAAAAGTAGCATATGACGAGAGAAAGAAATATGAAAAACTCGTTCAAAGTGTATATATGCCAACGGACATTTTACAGGCAACGATGGAAAACTTAGATCCTTCAGATTTAGATGCGCGTATTGATGCGATTGGTGCGGCTAATGAATTTTTAAGTGCATATGAACCTGGTAAAAAAGTACAAGGTTTATATTTGTACGGTAAATTTGGTGTAGGGAAAACGTATTTGTTAGGAGCAATGGCGAATGAACTTGCTCAAAAGAAAATAAGTTCGATGCTCGTATACTTTCCTGAATTTTTACGTGAAATTAAAAGTTCGATTCAAGATAATTCGATTGGGGAAAAGATTGATGCGGTGAAACGCGTACAAGTTTTAATGCTAGATGATATCGGAGCAGAAGCGATGTCAAGCTTTGTGCGTGACGATGTGCTTGGTGCAATTTTGCAATTCCGTATGTTAGAAAACTTACCGACGTTCTTTACGTCTAACTTTGATTTCAAGGAATTGGAACATCATTTAACGTATACACAGCGTGGTGAAGCAGAACAAATGAAAGCAGCGCGTATTATGGAACGAATTAAATATTTAGCGAAGCCAATTCCGATCGGCGGGAAAAACCGACGTCATAAGTAAAGAGTAAGCTGAAAAGCTTGCTCTTTTTTCGTTTTGAACATTTTTCAGAATAGGTGAATTGTAAAACAAAAAGTTCTTATGGAAAATTCATTGTAGCTTGTATCATTTTTTTCTCCCTCCCTTAATATATATAAAATTAGCAAGCCATATCGAGTGGATTTTCTAACGATAGGAAATGTAATTCTACTAAGGGTGAACTTCACGCGGAATGGACTCTTATAGGATTTGTAACGTATAGATACAATCCTTTAGAGCAGGGATAAAAGGGGGGACAAAAGTGATTGAAATTTGCTTCGAAGAAAAAAATGATGCTATGCATGTATATAGACAACTATTGAAAAGAGCGGAACTGTTATATAAGGAAACGAGTGTGTATTTACAGGAACAAAAAGTGGTGATTCACATACCAGTATGTGAATCGAATTATATTGAAAAGATTTTATTGCCGGTAATGGTATATTTCATTGTGAATGTAAAACAAAATGAGTGGATTTATACAATCTTAAAAGAGAAGTTTTTTTATGAAGAAGAGGAAGAATGTCATCAAATATTGCATATGGCACAAGAGATTTTAAAGGGAAGAAGAAAAGGGATTGCTCGTGAATTAACACGTCACGCATTTGAATCATATATTGAATCTTCTTTAAATAACTGGCTTTGTGATCCGCTTTCGTTCTCGTTTTCATCATATGTTCGTTTTCGCCTTCGTACATATAGGGAAATGGTAGCTAAGCTTGCTGAATTGTCGATTGATGAGTATAAGTTGGAACAAGAATATCAAATGTTTATTGAGACGCTAAGGCAACAAGTGCGCAGCCGAAAATCACGTTTGTCCTGTGTGCATCTTATTTTTGATGAAAGCTTTATTTTCTATGACGATAAAGGTAGACGTTTAAAACAGGAAAAATTGGTCCAATATATAGATGAGGAATTATTAAAGCAAAAGGATGTATATATTGATACGAAAGTAATTGCACCACTTCTTTCTATTTCGCCGAAAAAAATTTATTTATATACGAAAGAACAAGACCATAATATGATTATTACTTTGCGAAATGTATTTCAAGAACGGGTACAATTACATGGATTACATGAGTTTGAGCGCAATGTGAAAAATTTAAAAAATAAAGGTAACGCCCTTGATTTTCTAAGTTTTTGAGCATATAATTACCTACATAAATGAAATATATTGAAATGTCATGATGAGGACATGAGTAGTTTTCTACGATTTTCAGAGAGGGAAGCCTTTGGGTGTGAGCTTCCTAGTACGGGATCATTACTTACCACCTCTAAACTTTAGCAGTGAACGTTTTTTCTAGTAATTGCTAACGGACAACACCGTTATGTTGAACTTGAGCAATTAACAATAAGGTTAATTGGAACAAGGGTGGAACCACGAATTCAACACTCGTCCCTTTTTACGGGATGAGTGTTTTTTATTTTGAAAAAAAAGAGGAGTGACCAGTGATGGCAGATGTAGTTAAAATTACTTTCCCTGATGGAGCTGTGAAGGAGTTTCCAAAAGGCGTAACAACTGAAGAAATCGCAGCTTCTATTAGCCCAGGCTTAAAGAAAAAAGCTGTGGCTGGAAAATTAAACGATGAGATGATCGATCTTGTTACACCAATCGAAGAAGATGGTGCAGTTTCTATTATTACATTAGATTCTGAAGATGGCTTATACATTTTACGCCATTCAACAGCCCACCTATTAGCACAAGCGTTAAAACGTTTATATAAAGATGTTAAGCTTGAGCTTGGCATTGGTCCAGTAATCGAAAATGGCTTCTACTACGATATTGATATGGAAGAAGCGATTACAGTTGAAGACTTCAAGAAAATCGAAAAAGAAATGCAAAAAATCGTGAACGAAAACTTAGAAATCGTTCGTCATGAAGTACCGCGTGCAGAAGCACTTCGTCGCTTTGAAGAAATCGACGATGAGTTAAAATTAGATTTAATTAACGATCTTCCAGAAGATGCAGTTATTTCAATCTATGAGCAAGGCGAATTCTTCGACCTTTGCCGTGGTGTTCACCTTCCATCTACAGGGAAAATTAAAGTGTTTAAATTATTAAGCGTTGCGGGTGCTTACTGGCGCGGCGATAGCAATAATAAAATGCTACAACGTATTTACGGTACTGCATTCGTTAAGAAAGCAGAATTAGATGAGCACTTACGTATGCTTGAAGAAGCGAAAGAGCGCGATCACCGTAAATTAGGTAAAGAATTAAAACTATTTACTAATAGCCAAAAAGTAGGACAAGGTTTACCACTTTGGTTACCAAAAGGTGCAACTATCCGCCGCATTATCGAGCGTTACATCGTTGATAAAGAAGCAAGCTTAGGCTATGATCACGTATACACTCCAGTACTAGGAAGCAGAGAGCTTTATGAAACTTCTGGTCACTGGAATCACTACCGTGATGGTATGTTCCCATCAATGGAAATGGATAATGAAGAGTTAGTACTTCGTCCAATGAACTGCCCTCACCACATGATGGTTTATAAAAATGATATTCACAGCTACCGTGAATTACCAATCCGTATTGCGGAACTTGGAACAATGCACCGCTATGAAATGTCTGGAGCATTATCTGGATTACAACGTGTACGCGGAATGACTTTAAACGATGCGCACATTTTCGTTCGCCCAGATCAAATTAAAGAAGAGTTAAAACGTGTTGTAAACTTAACGCTAGAAGTGTACAAAGATTTCGGTTTAGAGAACTATTCATTCCGTCTATCTTATCGTGACCCAGCTGATACTAAAAAGTACTATGCTGATGACGAGATGTGGGAAAAAGCACAAGGTATGTTAAAAGAAGCTATGGATGAAATGGGTCTTGATTACTATGAAGCTGAAGGTGAAGCGGCATTCTACGGTCCAAAACTTGACGTTCAAGTTCGTACTGCTCTTGGAAAAGACGAAACACTTTCAACTGTACAATTAGACTTCTTACTTCCAGAACGCTTTGAATTATCTTACGTTGGTGAAGACGGTAAACAACATCGTCCAGTTGTAATTCACCGTGGTGTTGTATCAACTATGGAACGTTTCGTAGCCTTCTTAATTGAAGAATACAAAGGTGCATTCCCAACTTGGTTAGCTCCAGTTCAAGCGCAAGTAATTCCAGTTTCTCCGCAAGTACATTTAGACTATGCGAAGAAAGTACAAGATGAATTACGTCGTGCTGGTATCCGTGTTGAATTAGATACTCGTGAAGAGAAAATTGGTTACAAAATCCGTGAAGCACAAATGCAAAAAATTCCGTACATGCTTGTAGTAGGTGACAATGAAGTAACTGAAAACGGCGTAAACGTACGTAAATATGGTGAACAAAAATCAGAAACAATTGCATTAGATGCTTTTGTTGATATGATTAAAGTAGAAGGAAAACGATAAGACAGAGCCGCGGTATACCGCGGCTTTCGTATGTATTATAAAAAAGAAAAACTAGAAAAAATAACCAAACTATACTTATCATAAAAAAGTATTGCAAGTATGTTAGTTGTTTGTTACAATATTTCTTGTTGTTAGTAAAACACATCGCGTCTTCTTGACAGACGTCATGTCCTATGATAAACTCATCAAGGATAATAGAATATTGTTTTGTGGAACAAGTAGAAGCACCCGCTTCTCACCTGATGGACGCATTCGCAGTTTACAGGTAAATGTATTTCTTACTTAAGAATTTACAAGTGTGGGTGTCGTATGCCCGCACTTTTTTTGTCGGGTTCTATGACTACAAAATATGTTCTGAAAAAACCTTGGAGGTGGCTTACTATTAGCAAGGATATGATGATTAACGAGCAAATTCGTGCACGTGAAGTACGTTTAGTTGGTGCAAATGGCGATCAACTTGGAATCAAGTCTCGTAATGACGCTTTAGACTTAGCTGCAAATCTTAATCTTGATTTAGTATTAGTTGCTCCAAATGCGAAACCGCCAGTATGCCGCATTATGGACTACGGTAAATTCCGCTTTGAGCAACAGAAGAAAGAAAAAGAACAGCGCAAAAATCAAAAAGTAATTAGCATGAAAGAAGTTCGTTTAAGTCCAACAATTGATGAACACGACTTTAACACAAAACTTCGTAATGCTATCAAGTTTTTAGAGAAAGGCGACAAGGTTAAAGCGTCAATTCGCTTTAAAGGACGTGCCATTACTCATAAAGAAATCGGTCAACGTGTTTTAGATCGCTTCTCAGAAGCTTGTGCTGAAGTTAGTACAATTGAATCTAAACCTAAAATGGAAGGACGTAGTATGTTCTTAGTTTTAGCACCGAAAAACGATAAGTAATAGATAGAGGAGGAAATACCTATGCCTAAACAAAAAACTCATCGCGGCTCTGCAAAGCGTTTCAAAAAGACTGGATCAGGTAAACTGAAACGTTCTCACGCTTACACAAGCCATTTATTCGCTAACAAATCTACAAAAGCTAAACGTAAACTACGTAAAGCTGGTGTAGTAAGCGCTGGTGACTTCAAACGCATTCGTCAAATGCTTGACAACTTAAAATAAGTTCGGCTGATATATAGAACAATTAGGAGGTAATATTATGCCAAGAGTAAAAGGTGGTACAGTTACTCGTCAACGTCGTAAAAAAGTTATAAAATTAGCAAAAGGTTACTACGGTTCTAAGAGTACATTATTCAAGGTTGCTAACCAACAGGTTATGAAATCTCTAATGTATGCATTCCGTGACCGTCGTCAAAAGAAACGTGACTTCCGTAAATTATGGATTACACGTATCAACGCAGCAGCTCGTATGAATGGTCTTTCTTACAGCCGCTTAATGCACGGTCTTAAAAATGCTGGCATCGAAGTTAACCGCAAGATGCTTGCTGACTTAGCTGTTCATGACGAAAAAGCTTTCGCTGAATTAGCAACAGTTGCAAAAAACAACATTAACTAATTAATTAGTTGAAACCTTAGAAGATTTTTCTTCTAAGGTTTTTTATTTGTATGCAAAGAGAAGTATGTCGTTATCGATATGACAAAATCAATATAAAAGCTATAGCGATATAGAAGAATATATATGAAGCCAGGAGAAAATTCTCCTGGCTTTTTTCAATTATCCCCCTTTGGAAAGAAGAGTATCTTTCCTACCTGAAACGACACTGCTATAATGGAAAGATGATATGGAACTTTCATCAGATAAAATAAATTTTTTATCAGTGGACAATCCCCGGATAATGATTAACTATCACCAATCGGAGTGAACAATCTAATAGTGATGATTGAAACGTATTTGTAAATTAAGGACAAGCTATTTTGTAAAGAGATAAATGGCTGACTTATTAATAAGAAACAAAAAATAATAATGAACTTTGAGATGAAACAACATTGTTGCGTAAAATGCGATGTTGGAGGAGGACAATAGAATGGACTTACTACAACTATTTAAATTACAAAAAGAATTAGATGACCGTATTGTGAAAGAGCATGACTTACAACCGAAAAAGTTGTTAAAAGAAAAAATGTTAGCTCTTCTTGTAGAAATTGGAGAACTTGCAAATGAAACACGTTGTTTTAAATATTGGAGCAACAAACCAGCATCAGAACGTGAAGTAATATTAGAAGAATACGTAGATGGCTTGCATTTTATTTTATCAATCGGAATTGATTTAGGTATTGATAAAAACTTCCTATTCTATAAATGTGCACAAACGAATAAAACGCAAGTAGAAATTTTCTTAGACACATATGCGAAAGTAATTCGTTTTACAGATCAACCATCTATTACGAACTATATTGAATTATTTACAAGCTACCTTCGACTTGGACAAGCGCTAGAGTTTGAGCAAGAAGAAATTGAAAAGGCATATTTAGATAAAAATGAAGTGAATCATCAGCGTCAAACACAAGGATACTGATTTAATTTTTGAATATTTCAATTTCCTTTTGTATAATGAAGTGACTCAAGAAAAAGGAGGGTGTTGGCAATGACAAAATTAGACGCGACATTGACAATGCTAAAAGAATTAACAGATGCACGTGGTATTGCGGGTAACGAGCGTGAACCACGCGAAGTAATGAAGAAATATATTGAGCCGTTTGCGGACGAACTTTCTACTGATAATTTAGGAAGTTTAGTTGCGAAAAAAGTTGGGGAAGAAAACGGTCCAAAAATTATGGTTGCAGGTCATTTAGATGAAGTTGGCTTTATGATTACGCAAATTGATGACAAAGGTTTCCTTCGTTTCCAAACAGTTGGTGGCTGGTGGTCACAAGTTATGCTTGCGCAGCGCGTGACAATTGTAACACGTAAAGGAGATGTAACAGGTGTAATTGGTTCAAAACCACCGCACATCTTACCGCCAGAAGCGCGTAAAAAGCCAGTTGATATTAAAGACATGTTCATCGATATTGGTGCTTCTAGCCAAGAGGAGGCAATGGAGTGGGGCGTACGACCAGGAGATCAAGTTGTACCTTACTTTGAATTCCAAGTGATGAAAAATGAAAAAATGTTACTTGCAAAAGCATGGGATAACCGAATTGGTTGTGCAATTGCAATCGACGTATTAAAACAATTAAAAGATGAAAAGCATCCAAACATTGTATACGGCGTAGGGACTGTACAAGAAGAAGTTGGTCTTCGTGGAGCGAAAACATCTGCGAATTATATTAAACCAGATATCGCGTTCGCAGTAGATGTTGGTATCGCTGGAGATACGCCAGGTGTAACGGCAAAAGAAGCGCAAAGTAAAATGGGCGATGGACCACAGATCATTTTATATGATGCTTCTGTTATTGGACATACAGGTTTACGTGACTTTGTAGTTGATGTTGCTGACGAACTACAAATCCCGTATCAATATGATTCAGTAGCGGGCGGTGGAACGGATGCAGGCGCAATTCACATTTCTGTAAATGGTATTCCGTCTATGGCAATTACGATTGCGACACGCTACATTCATTCTCATGCGGCAATGTTACACCGTGATGACTATGAGAATGCAGTGAAGTTAATTGTAGAAGTTATTAAACGTCTTGATAAAGAGGCTGTACATAACATTACATTTAATTAATAGAAAAAGCGAAGGAGATTCTCCTTCGCTTTTTCTGCTTTAAAAAGGTCTTTCTAATCCTGCAGCAGTATGAGCTCCTAAAATAATTAAACGAGTTAATTGCATGGCCATAAAATGCGGGGTATAAATCATCCCTCTTTTTAACCATGACATAATCATCCCGATATGAGCTCCTGTCACATAACTAATTAAAATATCACGAGGAACCATAAGGTCTTTATCATCTGGCTGTGAAATAGACAAGCTTAATGTTAAATGTGTTTGTATTGTTTTCATCATTTTATAAGAGTAGTTTCCAGCGGCTTTATCACCAAGCATAACGTTATAGAAGTTCACATTTTCTGCAATATGTTCGAATAAAGCTAAAAAGGTTGGATTTGGTGAATCAAATGTAAGTTGAAATTCTTCTTTATTTTTATTTTTCGGTTTGATTACTTCCGTTAACTTCTCTAACATTTCTTCAATGCTTTTGTCTAATAAATCATATTTATCATGGTAATGGCTATAAAACGTAGCGCGATTTACAGGAGCACGTTCTGCAATATGTTGAACAGTTACATTTTCAAACCCTTTTTCGCCTACTAAAGCGACAAAAGCATCCTGTATGAGTTGTCTCGTCCGCTTTACACGTGGATCATTTGTATTTTTAATAGACATTTTTGCTTCTCCTCGTTTAATTTTTCACACTTAAACAACACGATGGTATTATATTGTTGTTTAAGCGACATTTCATACGTAAATTGTTGGTTGTAGATTCAAAATAATTATTTATAATTATAAACGATAGTCCTTCAGAAATCAGCACCGCTCGCAGGTAGACATATTTTAGTTTACGCTGTAAATGGTGTGATTTTTTTGTTTAAAAGTTAATATAATTAACAATTAAACAGTCTAAACAATAAGGACGTGAATAGTTTAGAAAAAATTATATGCGATATAAGGAGAGGAATGCAATGAATCAGTTTCGAAGAATGGTGATTATCAACATTATCACATTAATTGTACTAGTTGGCGGCGGTATTGGCGGTTATTACTATTACAATCAAGCGGAAAATTATTTGAAAACAGAAAATGCAAAAATTGATGGAAAAGTAATTCCGATTGCATCACCAGTAGCAGGTAAATTAACTGACTGGAAAGCTGAAGTAGGAAAGAACTACAACGAGAATGATAAATTAGGTGCTGTTACTGTAGCGGCAGCAAATGGAGAGCAAACAGTAGACGTAACAATTCCGCAAAATGCAACAGTTGTACAATCAAACGCGACGACAAATGCTTTCGTTGGAGCAGGTAGCCCAATTGCTTATGCATTTGATATGAACAACTTATGGGTAACAGCAAACATTGAAGAAACAGATGTTGACGATGTACAAAAAGGTCAAGATGTAGATGTGTATGTAGATGCATACCCAGATACAACGTTATCAGGAAAAGTGGAGCAAGTGGGATTAACAACAGCGAATACATTCTCTATGTTACCATCAAGCAACGCAACAGCGAACTATACGAAAGTAACACAAGTAGTACCAGTTAAAATTTCTTTAGATCATAGCAAATCAGTAAATATTGTTCCTGGCATGAATGTGACAGTTCGTATTCATAAGTAAGGGGGAGATGAGATGTCCTCAATCGTAATTGTAGGATATGCACTATTTTGTATAATCGTCTTCTTCCTTGTAAATCGTCTTTTACGAAAGAAAAAAACGAATGTGGGAGAAGAACAAGTCCCAGCCGTAAATAAAATAGAAGTAAGTAAAGTAGAAACAGAAGAGAAGGAAATTGAACGAAAGCAAGAAGTAGAAATTTCTAATGTAGTTGAGTTAGAAACAGGGAAGCAAGAAGAAGTGCCGAAAAAACAAATGTTTACGCCTACAGAGAATGTGAACGTAAAAGCAGTTGTAGCTGTATTAATTCTCGGTATGTTCGTTTCTATTTTAAATCAAACAATCATTAACGTTGCATTACCTCCGTTAATGAATGAATTTAACGTATCAACTTCAACAGCACAATGGTTAATTACAGGTTTCATGCTTGTAAATGGTATTTTAGTACCGATTAGTGCCTTTTTAGTTTCACGATTTACGTATCGTAAATTATTCGTAGCGGCCATGTTATTCTTCACGGTAGGATCTATCATTTGTGCTACTTCAGGAAACTTTACGATGATGATGACGGGCCGCGTTATTCAAGCGGTTGGTGCAGGTATTTTAATGCCGGTTGGTATGAATATCTTCATGACATTGTTCCCGCCTCATAAGCGTGGAGCGGCGATGGGATTACTAGGTGTAGCGATGATTTTAGCTCCAGCTATCGGACCAACTGTAACAGGTTGGGTAATTGAAAATTACAGCTGGAACTTAATGTTCTACGGAATGTTTGTAATTGGTTTAATTATTACGTTCCTATCTTTAAAATTCTTTACACTAGCTCAGCCGGTATCTAAAACGAAATTAGATGTATTCGGTGTTGTTAGTTCAAGTATTGGATTAGGTAGCTTATTGTACGGATTTAGTGAAGCAGGAAATAATAGTTGGACTAGTGCAGAGGTTGTTATTTCGCTTATCATTGGTGTAGTAGGTATTGCGGTATTTATTTGGAGAGAGTTAACAACGGACAATAAAATGCTTGATTTACAAGTGTTTAAATACCCCGTATTTACTTTTACTTTAGTAATTAATGCAATCGTTACGATGGCATTATTCGGAGGTATGTTATTGCTTCCAGTATACTTGCAAAACATTCGCGGTTTCACACCGATTGAATCAGGTTTATTATTACTACCAGGATCATTAATTATGGGTATCATGGGACCTATTGCAGGTAAACTATTTGATAAGTATGGTATTCGTCCGTTAGCAATTGTCGGATTAGCCATTACAACATTTGCGACATATGAATTCACAACGTTATCGATGGATACACCATATAGCGTTATTATGATGGATTATATTATACGTTCGATTGGTATGTCCTTCATTATGATGCCAATTATGACAGCTGGTATGAACGCACTGCCGATGAAATTAATTTCTCACGGTACAGCAACGCAAAATACGTCAAGACAAGTAGCTGGTTCAATCGGAACGGCGATATTAATTACACTTATGACGCAACAAACGACTGCTCACGTAGCAGATTACGGCAACATGTTAACGACGTCAAACCCAATTTTAGTTGATAAAGTACACGGTATGGGCCAAAGTTTAGCAGCGATTGCCGGATCAGCTCAAGCAGGAGATGCGATGAGCACGCAGCTATTATTCGGACAAATTTCAAAGCTATCTGCAATTAACGGTATTAACGATGCCTTCTTAATTGCAACGATATTAGCAGGTATTGCTTGGGTATTATCGTTCTTCTTACCGTCAGGCAATAAACCAAATAGAAAAGCAGGGAATTAATTTCCCTGCTTTTTTACTTTTAACCATTAAATTTCACACTAATATAGTCCAAACAATACTCTTCTCTAATATCGGTAGAAACTGTACGTATCTTAACAGTGATGCCAAATTTAGATAAATAATCCATCATTTTATTTATCTTTTCTTCATTTACGATAAGTGGTGGTGGGAATAAAAATGTACCTTCATCCTCAAAATTTTCCGCATTTTCATCTGCAACCTTTAGATTGGATATAAAATCATCAAATTTTAATGGGGCACTTGAACCTCTCCGATAAAAAAAAATTTCTCTTTTTTTATGCAAAGAATCAAAATCTAACACAGCAAATTTATTTGCTTCATCATTAAAAAAGGAAAAAATATCTGAATAAGAAGAATCCCATTCTTTATCAACTAATGTTTTATAAATCAAATCCATTGCCTCATGTGTCATATGAGATGTTTGAATATCATTATCTTCTACATTCACTTCTACTTCCTCAAAGAATGGACGCATTTCATCAACTTGACTCTCATTTGTAATAAAAGGAATATAGGAGACTAATGTATGTCCCTCATTTACTTTAGATTTAAACCATTGATAAATAAAAGTATTAAACACATGGAATTTACCATACGAACTTACCCCTTTTATTTTATTCTCCAAGTGTAACTCCTCCCGCAGAAGAACCATTAGGTGAAACACCCATTGATGTTGTAACTTGTACGGCTGTTTTTACAGCTATATATTTCTTTTTACCTGTGTAATGCCAACAATGATTAAAAAACTGCTAACGATAAATGCGCATAGCATTAAAGTAAGAGCTAAAATCATCCAAGTTAATATTCCGAACACTTCTGTATTACCTCCGATTTATGGGGTTCTAAAAAATATTATATATAGAATGAATCCCCTACAGACATAAGTACCCAGAAGATAACCCCTAATATTCCAGCGATAAAAATAATGAATCCCATATTACGTATACTTTTAATTTTTGCTTGTAATCCACTTAATCCTGCGAATAATCCAGTTAAAGAAAATAGCGTCCAGTATAGAGAAGTTGGAATAGGGAAGATTGTATCGATATTAATCCCTGTACTTAAAAAAACAAAAGGTAGTGTGACGAAGGATAGGCTAAGTAGCCCCATTAAACCAACAAATAATTTACGATGTTTCATGCTAGTAACAATTAAAAAAATACCACCGAAAAATCCACATAAAACAAGAAGTGGCATATAAACAATCCAAAGTAAGCTAAACATATGTAATCTCCTTCTATGTAATGAGTTATATTTTACTACATAAGGTTTATTTTAGGTATTATTAATAAATGTGTATAAATTGATAGAAATGAGAAGTAATGATACGAATTAATAAAAGAGGTATCGTGATGATACCTCTTTTTAACTCAAGAATGCTAACATATTATTCATAATATGAAATAACATAGCCGGAATAATGGATTTTGTTTTTTTACATAAAATAGCCATTAATAATCCCATGAAGAAAGTAATTACCATTACTCCAAGTGAGTATGTATGAGCGATACCGAAGAAGAAACTTGTTATGATGGCTGCAATCGAAAATGGAAAGCGCTCTGAGAAGAAGCGAAGTATAAAGCCACGGAAAATAAGCTCTTCAAAAATTGGTGTAAGTATTGCGAAACCGAGAAGTAATAATATTTGATACTGTTTAAAAACGTCTAAGTTTAATGCGGAAGATTGCTGCTTTGTTGCGTCTTGGAACACATAATTTAACAATATGTAATTGAGTATAATGTTTATAGCGAAGAAAAGAAGTAAGTATACGTATGTACGCCATTCTTTAAGTGCTTTAAAGTTAAAAGATTGTAGTAGTAATTTTTTTGCGGGTTCGAATTTAAAAATGAAGAATAACAACACGGCTAGTTGTAATACGATACTTGCAGTATTTGCAATAGATTCATACAGGGCAATTTGTTTTTTATCTGTAAGACCAGCTGTATAAATTGTTAAGGGCATTGCGAGGAACACAGTAATAAGTCCGGTTCCGAAAAAAGCGAATAAAACGGAGCTAATAAATTGTCCCCATGACATAGAGTATTTCTGTTCATTAGAAAGTTGTGTAGCGGGTTGCATTTATAAAATCACCTCTTTATATTTGTATATTTAATTATAAAGTGTTTTGTTTTTATATGTAATATTTAAATATTACATATAAAGGTGTATTTTCCATAAAATAATAAAAGAGGTATCACCCTATAGTGATGCCTCTTTCTCATTGATAACTATGTTCTGCCTTGTTATTAGATTTCGATCGCTCTATTTGTAATTCACGCTCTACCAATCGGTCTAACTGCTGAATAGCTTTAAGTGCTTTTTCATAAGAAATCGTTCTATAATGGTGCGCTCCGCCCGGTTCTTCATCTGCTTCGTCTGCCCATTTAATAATGTTTTGAAGAGATGTTCTTTCAATTTCTTGCTGTACTAAGAAAGAATCTGTATGAAGAAGAATCGCGATAGAAATTTCTTTTGCTAGTTTCGGATGTTCTCCTAATCTAATAAGCAATTTATGAGCTCTTTCTGCTCCTTTAATTGCATGTATATCATTCTTTTTATACAAGTCATAGTCCCATTCTCCCTCACTGTACCATGTGTGATGTCCGATATCATGAAGGAAACCAGCTTTTGTTGCAGCATCGACTGAGGCATGATGCTTTTTCGCTAAGTGAAACGCATGGTAAGCGACAGCAATCGCGTGGACCATTCCAGAACGGTTTACATATTTTTGTGTAATGTGATGTTTAAAAACTTGTTCAAGCGTAATACGTTGCATAAAACATTCACTCCTTTTTATCTAATGGTGTCTATAAGAAAATCGATCGGTTTAAATGTATTTTGAATATTGTACTCCATCGGGATAGCGTTAGTAAAGTAGAAATGTTTAGGAGAAGAAAAATTTTATAGACATAAAAGGTCACCTTAGTTTTTTTCTAAGGTGACCTTTTATTGTTTATTTTTTTAAACCTTGCTCCAGTGTTCCTAACATTTCGTGTTTTTCATTTTCATCAGCATTTTTCCAAATGACTTCGAATAAAACGCCAAGACCTGGAAGCATTTTTTCTTCACCGCTTTGAATTGCATCGACAATCGTTTCTTGTAATTGATCTTGTGAATTTCCAGATACATTCGCTAATACAGCACCGCGTAAATTAAAACTCATTATCTTCACCTCTTCTTCAGAATTGAAACTGACGTTAGTTTTTGTTCTTTTTTATGTAAATATGTATGAAAAATAGGCTATAATGATAAGACAAGAAGAGAGGGAAATACATATTATGAAAAACATTGATTCAGTGCAAAATCCGCGTGTGAAGCAGTGGAAAAAGCTGCAGACGAAAAAAGAGCGCGATAAAAAAGGTTTATTTTTTGTAGAAGGATTCCACTTAGTGGAGGAAGCTTTAAAAGCGGGAGTTGTAACAGAACTTATCGTTTCTGATCAGACAGATCTTCCGAAAGATTGGACAGTTAATGATGTGGAAATGTATATCGTACCTGAAGCAATCGTAAAAGTACTTCGTGAAACAGAAACGACGCAAGGGGTATTTGCTGTTTGTGAGAAACACGAGAGTGCAGTAGCTCTTGCTGATGGGAAGTTTCTTTTATTAGATGGTCTTCAAGACCCAGGCAACTTAGGGACAATTATTCGTACAGCTGATGCAGCTGGTATTCATGCCGTTGTGCTTGGAGAAGGATGCGTTGATGCATATAATAGTAAAGTGCTTCGCTCTACACAAGGTTCTATTTTCCATTTACCAGTTGTAAAAGGTAACTTAGAAGAATGGGTAGACAAGTTAAAAGAAAATAACGTTCCTGTATATGGAACAGCTCTTGAAAATGGGGTTCCGTATGGTGAAGTAACACCAGCTGGTAGTTTTGCATTAATTGTAGGAAATGAAGGGAACGGCGTAAGCCAAGAAATTCTTGCAAAAAGTGATCAAAACTTGTATATTCCGATTTACGGCGGGGCAGAATCATTAAATGTTGCGGTTGCAGCAGGGATTTTAACGTATTATTTACAAAGCCCAGTTGCGAACAAATAAAAAACTTCTTATAATAAGTTGAAGTATATTATATTAAAAGTTAAATAACGAAAAACGTTGATAGAGAAGAGTAACTTACAAAATCGCCATATAGGGAGAGAATGCCTTAGACTGAAAGCATTCTTATGGTAGACGGAAGTGAATTCACCTCTTGAGTTGACGCCAGGACCATATATATGTAAAGGCGTTCCGGTCAGAATTGATCGTTATAACTAATGAGTGGGCAGACCTGGTCTGTCAATTTAGGGTGGTACCGCGAATTTACCTCGTCCCTTTTTGGGAGCGAGGTTTTTTTATTTTTAAAATTAGGAGGGTTCCAAATGGAAGCACGTTTAAAAGAGCTAAAGCAAAAAGCGTTAGAGCTTATTGAAGAAGCGAAAGAGCTAAAGGGCTTAAACGACGTACGCGTAGCGTATTTAGGGAAAAAAGGTCCAATTACAGAAGTATTACGCGGCATGGGAAAATTATCAGCAGAAGAGCGTCCACGTATGGGAGCATTAGTAAATGAAGTACGTGAAGCAATTCAAACGCGTTTAGACGACAAAATTGGTAACTTAGAAAAAGCAGTAATTGAAGCGAAATTAGCTACTGAAACAATTGATGTTACATTACCAGGTCGTCCTGTTGAAACAGGTTGTCACCATCCGTTAACAGCTGTTGTTGAGCAAATTGAAGATGTATTCATCGGTATGGGTTATGAAGTAGCTGAAGGAACAGAAGTAGAAAAAGACTACTACAACTTCGAAGCATTAAACTTACCGAAAGATCACCCAGCGCGTGACATGCAAGATACATTCTACATTACAGAAGAAACGTTACTACGTACACATACATCTTCTGTGCAAGCACGTACGATGGAAAATAATAAAGAAAAAGGCCCAATTAAAATTATTTGTCCTGGTAAAGTGTATCGCCGCGATGATGATGATGCGACGCATTCACACCAGTTCATGCAAATTGAAGGTCTTGTAATTGATAAAAACATTCGCATGAGTGACTTAAAAGGTACACTGCAAGTATTCGTGAAAAAGATGTTCGGTGAAGATCGTGAAATCCGTCTTCGTCCAAGTTTCTTCCCATTCACAGAGCCATCTGTAGAGATGGATATTTCTTGTATGATGTGTCACGGCAAAGGTTGCGGCACTTGTAAAGGAACTGGTTGGATCGAAATTTTAGGCGCAGGTATGGTTCACCCGAACGTACTTGAAATGGCTGGTTATGATTCAAAAGAATATCAAGGTTTCGCATTCGGTATGGGCGCAGAGCGTATCGCAATGTTGAAATACGGCGTAGATGACATTCGTCATTTCTATACAAATGATGTACGTTTCTTACAACAATTCAAACGAGCGTAAGGGAAGGAGAGGATAAGTATGTTCGTATCATATCGTTGGTTACAAGAGTATGTAGATATTAAAGATGTAACAGCACAAGAACTAGCAGACAAAATCACGAAAAGTGGTATTGAAGTAGAAGGTGTTGAAGTATTAAATAAAGGTGTAAAAGGTGTTGTAGTAGGTCACGTATTAGAATGTGAAAAACACCCAGAAGCTGATAAGTTAAGCAAATGCTTAATCGATATCGGTGAAGAAGAGCCAGTTCAAATTATTTGTGGAGCTGCTAACATTGCAAAAGGTTTAAAAGTACCAGTTGCAAAAGTTGGCGCTGTACTTCCTGGAAACTTCAAAATTAAAAAAGCAAAACTACGCGGTGAAGCTTCTCACGGTATGGTTTGTGCGCTTCAAGAGCTTGGCATTGATGGAAAGTTAGTTGCGAAAGAATACGCAGACGGTATCTTCATCTTCCCAAGTGACGCTGAAGTTGGTGCAGACGCACTTGAAATTTTAAATTTACATGATGAAGTACTTGAGCTTGGTTTAACACCAAACCGTGCAGATTGCTTAAACATGTTAGGTGTTGCATATGAAGTCGCTGCTATTTATGGCCGTGAAGTAAAACTTCCAGCTATCAGCTTACAAGAAACAGCAGAAAAAACTTCTGATTACATTTCTGTAAGTGTAGAAGCTAAAGAAGAAAACCCATTATATATTGCAAAAATGGTGAAGGACGTAAAGATTGGTCCATCACCAATGTGGATGCAAACGCGCCTTATGGCAGCTGGCATTCGTCCAATTAGCAATGTAGTTGATATTACTAACTACATTTTAATGGAATACGGTCAACCGTTACATGCATTCGATTACGATAAATTAGGTTCAAAAGAAATCGTTGTTCGTCTTGCAAAAGAAGGCGAAAAAATTGAAACGTTAGATGATCAAGAGCGTACGTTACAAAGCCACCACCTTGTAATTACAAACGGAACAAAAGCTTTAGCTGTTGCTGGTGTAATGGGCGGAGCGGATTCTGAAGTTACAAATGAGACAGTGAACGTTTTAATCGAGTCTGCATACTTTGCAGGTCAAACAGTGCGCCGTACATCAAAAGACTTAGGTCTTCGCAGTGAATCAAGTGCACGTTTTGAAAAAGGAATCGACCCAACACGTACATTTGAAGCCATTCAACACGCAGCTGCTTTAATGGCGAAATACGCTGGCGGAGAAGCACTTGAAGGTGTAGTAGAAGCTGACAACTTACAAGTACAAGAGCGTACAGTATCTGTTACTGCTGAAAAAGTAAACCGTGTATTAGGTACAGATATTTCTGCAAGTGAAATGGGTACGATGTTCACAAACTTGAAGTTCCCATTCACAGAAGTAGAAGGAACATTCCATGTGAATGTACCAGCACGTCGTCCTGATATTACAATTTCAGAAGACTTAGTAGAAGAAGTGGGCCGCCTATACGGTTATGACCACATTCCAGTTACATTACCTTCTGGAACAATGACACGTGGTAAATTAACAGCAGCACAAACGAAACGTCGTAAAGTACGTCGCTTCTTAGAAGGTGCGGGTCTATATGAAGCAATCACGTATTCATTAACAAGCGCTGACAAAGCGAAACAATATATGGTTGAGCCAAACGAAAAGGCGCCTGTAAACCTTGCGCTTCCAATGAGTGAAGAGCGTAGCCAACTTCGTCTAAGCTTAGTGCCACAGTTGTTAGAAGCAGTTTCATACAATGTTGCACGTAAAAACGATAGCGTTGCTTTATACGAAGTAGGTTCTATCTTCTTACCAACAGAAGCAGGAGAACTTCCGAAAGAAGAACAACATCTTGCAGGTGTTATGACAGGTCTTGCTCTTCACCATGCATGGCAAGGTGAGAAGAAATTAGTAGACTTCTTCGTTGTGAAAGGTGTACTAGAAGGGTTATTCGACGTACTTGGCGTTGCAAACCAAATCACATATGCACCAGCAAAACGTGAAGGTATGCACCCAGGTCGTACAGCTGACATCGTATTAGATGGCGAAGTAATTGGTTTCATCGGTCAATTGCACCCAGAAGCAGAAAAACAATTAGATGTGAAAAATACATTCGTATTCGAACTATCTCTTGTAAAAGTATTCGGTGCAGACGCAGAAGAAACTTACTACGCAGCAATTCCACGTTTCCCATCTATGACACGTGATATGGCTGTTGTCGTAACGAAAGAAACAAAAGCTGGCGAAATGAAGCAAGTCATTGCTGAAGCTGGTGGAGAACTTCTGAAAGACGTAACGTTATTCGACTTATACGAAGGTGAAAAAATGGAAGAAGGCAAGAAATCACTTGCATTCTCTATGACCTACTTCGATGCAGAACGTACGTTAACAGACGAAGAAGTAACAGAAGCACATAACCGTGTATTAACAACGGTAGAAGAGAAATTTGGTGCGGAGTTACGTAAGTAATAAAAGATTGCCGGATTAATTCCGGCAATTTTTTTATGGCACGACGATATATGATAAAAATCGCCGATAAATATTAAGGTATCTTGCATCTTTCTCTCGAATGTAGTACATTAATTTTAGTTTAACAAAATGAAAGACGATGATAAGGAAAAGTAGTATATACTATAATCCAAAGCGAGTCAGGGACGGTGAGAGCCTGATGAGGCGGTATATGTGAAGAACACCTTGGAGTTGCTAACCGAAATTGAAACTTATATTCAAGAGTAGGCTTAGACGGGAATCCGGCCTGTTACAAACCGGGAAGTATGTATTACATACGAGTTAAAGTTGGTCTTTATGACAAATTGGGTGGTACCGCGAAGTTTAACCTTTCGTCCCTTTATGGATGAAAGGTTTTTTTGTATTTAAATATATGTGCAAAGGAGAATTTCACTATGGAAAACACATTAGTAAAAAGTCTGTATAGAGATACAGATAAATACGCAGGTCAAACAGTACAAGTATCAGGGTGGATTCGTAACTTACGTGATTCAAAAGCATTTGGTTTCATCGAATTAAACGACGGTAGCTTCTTCAAAAGCGTTCAAATCGTTTTCGATACAGAGTTAGAAAACTTCAAAGAAATTGCAAAACTTCCACTTAGCTCTTCAGTTAAAGTAGAAGGTAAAGTAATTGCAACGCCTGGAGCGAAGCAACCATTTGAAATTAAAGCAGAAAAAATTGATATCGAGGGCTTATCAGATTCTGATTACCCACTTCAAAAGAAACGTCACACGTTTGAATATTTACGTACAATTGCTCACTTACGTCCAAGAACAAATGCATTCTCTGCAACGTTCCGTGTACGTTCTGTCGCAGCATTTGCGATTCACCAGTTCTTCCAAGAGCGTGGATTCGTACATGTTCACACACCAATCATCACTGGTAGTGATACAGAAGGTGCAGGCGAAATGTTCCGCGTAACAACGCAAGATTTAAACAACGTACCAAAAGGCGAAGACGGACAAGTTGATGAATCAAAAGACTTCTTCGGCAAAGAAACAAACTTAACAGTAAGTGGACAGCTGAACGCTGAAGCTTATGCATTAGCATTCCGTGACGTATACACATTCGGACCTACATTCCGTGCGGAAAACTCAAACACAACTCGCCACGCTGCTGAGTTCTGGATGGTTGAGCCGGAGATTGCATTCGCTGAATTAGGCGATGTAATGGATCTTACAGAAGATATGCTGAAATATGCAATGAAATACGTACTAGAGCATGCACCAGAAGAAATGGAATTCTTCAACAGCTTCGTTGATAAAACAGTTCTAGAGCGCATGAATAACGTAATTAACTCTGACTTCGGTCGTATCACATATACAGAAGCAATTAAAGTGCTTCAAGAGTCAGGTGCTGACTTCAAATACCCAGTAGAATGGGGTATTGACTTACAAACAGAGCACGAAAGATACTTATCAGAAGAAATCTTCAAACGCCCTGTATTCGTAACTGACTATCCGAAAGACATTAAAGCGTTCTACATGCGTATGAATGAAGATGGAAAAACAGTAGCTGCTACTGACCTTCTAGTTCCTGGCATCGGCGAATTAATCGGCGGAAGCCAACGTGAAGAAAGAATGGACGTTTTAGTAGATAGAATTAAAGAACTAGGCATGAACGAAGAGGACTACTGGTGGTACTTAGAACTTAGAAAATACGGCGGTACAAAACACGCTGGATTCGGTCTAGGTTTCGAGCGCTTCCTAATGTACATCACAGGCATGGCTAACATCCGTGACGTAATTCCATTCCCAAGAACTCCAGGTTCTTCTGAGTTCTAAAATATAAAAAAGCGAGAGGATTTCCTCTCGCTTTTTTATTTTGTATATTGTATAGTTTATTCTCCCATAGCAAAAAGTAACGCGAAGGGGTGAATATAAATGAGTAAAAAAGTGAAAAAAGATCATTCAAGATCAAGCCTTGGTTCTCCAGAAGTAGAAGGACAAGGAACGACGACGCATGAAACAGGTTCTCATAAAGTATCTTCATCAAATAAGAAACAGAAACGAAGCTAACATAAAAAAGGAGAGTCTTGGCGGCTCTCCTTTTTTATGTATTATCTCTTATTATCATTAATCTCTTTTGTAATGTTATCTACATCTTTGTCTAATCGATCTAAATAGAAAAACCACAGTAAGCTCATGAGCACGTAATAGATGGCCATCACACCAAGATTATCAGATATATTTTCGAATGTGGATTTAGAAGTGAAAAAAGCTCCCAAAATGGTAGAAATAGTGAGGTAAGAAAGCGGGCCCACGAGGTGTACGAGAACATATAATAACTTTTTAACTTTTACAGCGTTCATATGAATTCCCTCCTTATGTAAACAATCCTTTTCTTCTAATCATAAACTCAAGTTCCTCACAGAAGTGCTGTAGTTTTGCTGGATTATGTATTAACAAGCGGGCATCGTGTTTCCCGATAAATCTTCGAATGCGAAAGTTTAATAAGAAAGATCGACCATATCGCTCTATTAAATTGTTGAACGATGGTTGTTCACTTAGTAGCTGAATGTTTTCTCTAATTTCAAACTGTCTTTCGTGTGGATCACCTAGTAAAATATTTAGAATCATTTGTAGAAGTAGCAATGGGAATCTCCTCCTATGTTACAATAATCTGTATATTTTAATTGTAACAAAAATACAAGGACAATAGTAGCGTGAAACAAAAAAACAGGAGTTTGTAGCCTCCTGTTTTTGTCGATACTATTTTAATAAGCGAAACGCCTTCTCCTTATTAGCGAAATGCATTTTCACAAACTCAGGTAATCGTTCTTTACCAAGCTTTTGAATTAATTTAGCAGCGGCGATATCAACTTGTTTACCGGCACCTTTTGGAAGTGGCATACCAGCTTTTTTGCTTAGTTCATCAAACTGTTTTACGAATGAGTAACGGGCTAAAATGGAAGCAGCGGCTACTGCTAAATGGACACTTTCACCTTTCGTCGCGAAGTAAACATTTTCACGCTGTACCTGCTTTTGTTTTGCTAAATATTTGTAGTATGTATCAGGTTGTGTGAATTGATCAATTAAGACGCCTTCAGGTTTTGTAGGTGCAATTTTAGCTAATAAGTTTGTAATAGCTTTATTATGTAGTAAAGCCTTTAACTTACCTTGGTTGTTTCCTTTATCAAATAGCTCGTTATATTTTTCATTATGAAGAACGAGAGAGCTGTAAGGAACAACGTGTAGAAGTTGTTTCGCAATGGCAGTAATTTGATCGTCATTTAAGTTTTTAGAGTCTTTTACACCAAGTTCTTTTAACAGTGGAATTTGCTTCGCATCCACATATACAGCAACGACTGTCATCGGTCCGAAGAAATCACCAGTACCAACTTCATCTGACCCTACGATAGACATTGTACCGATGGAAGCAGGGGGTGCATAACGGTGTGAATCGACAGATTTTTTTACAGCTGTTTTCGGTGTTTGAGAGACAGTTTGCCAACGAGAAGCTTCTGCTTCAGCACGGCCTCCTTGGAACATTACTTTTCCAGATTTATAAGCTGTAATCGTGCAAGATGGCACCTTTGCCATGAAGATTCCGCCTTGTGGGGTTTTTGGGCTAAGCGCTTGTTTATATTGTTGTTTCATGTCTTCAATTACTGTAGAACTTGTTTGTATTACGATAGAATTTGACAAGATGGTCACTCCTTTTTTATATTGTTATTTTTATCATATCGGATTGTTCTTTCTGTTTCCATATTATGAAGGTTCATGGTATGATAAACTTTAGGATTCTGTACGTGATTGGAGGCCGGTGAGTTGTCACAACAAAAGGGAAAGAAAAGTCGAATTAATGTAGAAATCTATGGTCAACAATATTCAGTTGTTGGCGATGAAAGTACAAGTCATATCCGCATGGTAGCAGCGATTGTGGATGATAAAATGCGCGAACTCAATGCCAAGAATCCTTCGCTTGACACGAGTAGACTAGCGGTATTGACGGCGGTAAACGTCATACACGATTACATAAAATTAAAAGAAGAACATGAGAAATTGAAAGAAAGTATGACAAAAAAAGGAATGGAATAACATGATTGATATTATTATCATTTTACTGCTTGTTATGGGATTTTTCCTCGGCTTACGCAGAGGGTTTATTCTGCAACTTGTAAAGTTAACAAGCTTTATTATCGCATACCTTGTTGCATACTGGTACTGTAAAGATTTAGCGCCAGCACTTGCGAAATTTATTCCGTATCCATTTGATAAAAACGTATCTGTTCCAGAATGGATTGATGCAAATAATATTGAGACAGTATTTTATCAAGCACTTGCGTTTATCATATTGTTTATTATTACAAAAATTGCACTTTCATTACTTGGTAATTTGTTAAATATGTTTGCAGAAATACCGGTTTTAAAGCAAGTCAATGCGTTTGCGGGGGCAATCCTCGGATTTTTAGAAGTATATATTATTTTGTTTGTTTTAATTATTGTTGGAAACATTCTTCCAATTGAACAAATACAAACACCATTACAAAAATCATCAATTAGCAAAATAATTGTAGACGATACACCGATTCTCTCTGAAAAGGTGAAGGAACTATGGCAGACAGGTAGCAGAGTATAACTTCTCTTTTTTCGGAAAGAGGAGTTTTTTTCTATGAAAGAAAGGCGGGGCAATGATGAAGGTAAATAAAAAACAAGTTATTAAATTATTAGAGACAATCGGCCTGTTTATGGAACTAAAGGGCGCGAATCCATTTAAAATATCTGCATTTCGTAAAGCGGCAGCAGCATTAGAAAGTGATGATCGTAGTCTTTCTGAGATTGAAGATTTTACGAAGATTCCGGGCATTGGAAAAGGAACAGCAGCAGTTATTCAAGAATATATAGAATCGGGAACA
Source organism: Bacillus sp. CH140a_4T (assembly GCF_008923725.1). Taxonomy (GTDB): domain Bacteria; phylum Bacillota; class Bacilli; order Bacillales; family Bacillaceae_G; genus Bacillus_A. The sequence continues at coordinate 833,276 of NZ_WBPF01000013.1, read as the reverse complement.
TCTGAAGTATTACAAGAGCTTGAAAAAGAAGTGCCAAGTAGCTTATTACCGTTATTAAAATTACCAGGTCTTGGTGGTAAAAAAGTAGCTAAGTTATATAAAGAACTTGGTGTTGTTGATATGGAATCGCTAAAAGCGGTTTGTGAGGAAAATAAAGTACAAGCTTTAGCTGGTTTCGGTAAGAAGACAGAAGAGAAAATATTAGAAGCAATTGATCAAGTAGGATCTCGTCCAGAGCGTTTACCAATCTCAATGGTATTGCCTATTGCCGTGGAAATAGAGGAGAAATTGTCGAATATTGCTGAAGTAATTCGTTTCTCTCGCGCTGGTAGTTTGCGCCGCGTTCGTGAAACGGTGAAAGATTTAGACTTTATCATTGCAACGACAGAACCAGCGGCAGTGCGTGAGCATTTACTGCAATTTGATAATATGATTGAAGTAATCGCAAGTGGAGATACGAAAGTTTCTGTTCGTCTTCAATATGAATATGATATTTCAATCGATTTCCGTTTAGTAAAACCAGAAGAATTTATTACAACTCTTCACCATTTCACAGGATCAAAAGACCATAACGTAAAAATGCGCCAAATCGCAAAAGATAGAGGCGAGAAAATTAGTGAGTACGGTGTAGAAAACTTAGAAACAGGCGAAGTGAAGACATTTGAAACAGAAGAGGAATTCTTTGCTCATTTCGGTCTTCCATTTATCCCGCCAGAAGTGCGTGAAGATGGAAAAGAAATTGAATTAATTAAAGAGTATCCAAACTTAATTCAGTTCTCTGATATACAAGGTGATTTACATATGCATACAACGTGGAGTGACGGTGCCTTTTCAATTGAGGAAATGGTTCAAGCATGTCGTGCTCGTGGTTATAAATTTATGGCAATTACCGACCATTCACAATACTTAAAAGTAGCGAACGGTTTAACGAAAGAGCGCCTTCGTGAACAAGCGAAAGAAATTGAACGTATGAACGAAAAGTATCCAGACATTACAATTTTACGCGGAATTGAAATGGACATTTTACCGGATGCAACACTTGATTTTGATGATGAAGTGTTAGCAGAATTAGATTATGTCATTGGAGCAATTCACTCTAGCTTCTCACAAGACCGTGAAACGATTATGAAACGTCTTCGTGCTGCGCTTGAGAATAAACATGTCACAATGATTGCGCATCCGACAGGACGTCTTCTTGGACGCCGTGAGGGCTATGATGTGGATACAGATTTATTAATCCAGCTCGCAAAAGAAACAAATACAGTTTTAGAATTAAATGCGAATCCAAACCGTCTAGATTTAAGCGCGAAATTATTAAAACAAGCACAAGATGCTGGTGTAAAAGTAGCGATTAATACGGATGCTCATACGCTTGAAATGTTAGAAGATATGGAAACAGGTGTAGCGGCAGCACGTAAAGGTTGGATTCAAAAAGATAACGTGATTAACACGTGGGATATTGAACGTTTATTAGACTATATTAAACGTAATAAGTAACACAAGGGGGACCTGCAACATGTTAGAAAGAACGTTGCGTGTATTAGAATACAATAAAGTAAAAGAACAATTACTTGAACATACAGCCTCTTCACTTGGCCGTGACAAAGTGAAGCATTTAGTGCCGAGCACTGATTTTGAAGAAATTGTAGAAATGCAAGATACAACGGATGAAGCAGCAAAAGTCATTCGTTTGAAAGGTAATGCACCATTAGGTGGTATTACGGATATTCGCTCAAATGTAAAGCGTGCAAAGATTGGAAGTATGTTAAGCCCGAATGAACTACTTGATATTGCCAATACGATGTATGGTAGTCGCAATATGAAACGTTTCATTGAAGATATGGTTGATAATGGTGTCGAGCTTCCAATTTTAGAAACTCATGTTGCTCAAATTGTATCTTTATATGATTTAGAAAAGAAAATTACAAATTGCATCGGTGATGGCGGTGAAGTAGTCGATAGCGCAAGTGATAAACTGCGTGGTATTCGTACTCAAATTCGTACTGCGGAAAGCCGTATTCGAGAAAAGTTAGAAAACATGACGCGTTCTTCCAACGCGCAAAAGATGCTGTCTGACGCGATTGTAACGATTCGTAACGAACGTTACGTAATCCCAGTAAAACAAGAATACCGCGGCGTATATGGCGGTATTGTTCACGATCAATCAGCTTCTGGGCAAACGTTATTTATTGAACCACAAGTCATTGTAGAATTAAATAACGCGCTTCAAGAAGCACGAGTGAAAGAAAAACAAGAGATCGAACGCATCTTATTCATGTTAACAGAAGAAGTGGCAGTAGAAGCGGATATCGTTTTATCTAACGTAGAAGTAGTTGCGAATCTTGACTTTATCTTTGCGAAAGCTTTTTATGCGAAGCGTATAAAAGCAACGAAGCCAATCGTAAATAACGAGCGCTATATGGATTTAAGACAAGCACGTCATCCGCTTATTGATCCAGAAATTATCGTGCCAAATAACATTATGTTAGGTAAAGATTTCACGACAATTGTTATTACAGGACCGAATACAGGTGGTAAAACAGTTACGCTGAAAACAGTTGGTATTTGTGTATTAATGGCGCAATCTGGCCTTCACATTCCAGTAATGGATGAGTCAGAGATTTGTGTATTTAAAAATATCTTTGCCGATATCGGTGATGAGCAATCGATTGAACAAAGTTTAAGTACGTTCTCCTCACATATGGTGAACATTGTTGATATTTTAGAAAAAGCTGATTTTGAAAGCTTAGTTTTATTCGATGAATTAGGTGCTGGAACAGATCCGCAAGAAGGGGCTGCATTAGCAATTTCAATCTTAGATGAAGTATGTAATCGTGGTGCTCGCGTTGTTGCTACGACGCATTACCCAGAATTAAAAGCATACGGATATAACCGTGAGCAAGTTATTAATGCGAGCGTTGAGTTCGACGTGAACACGTTAAGCCCAACGTATAAATTATTAATCGGTGTACCAGGACGTAGTAATGCTTTTGAAATTTCGAAACGCCTTGGATTATCTGATCGCGTGATTGATCAAGCTCGTAGCCACATTAGTACAGATACAAACAAAATTGAAAATATGATTGCGAAGTTAGAAGAAAGTCAAAAGAATGCAGAACGTGACTGGAACGAAGCAGAAGCACTTCGCAAGCAATCTGAAAAACTGCATCGCGAATTACAGCGTCAAATTATTGAATTTAATGATGAGCGCGATGAAAAATTATTAAAAGCGCAAAAAGAAGGGGAAGAAAAAGTCGAAGCTGCAAAGAAAGAAGCAGAAGGCATTATTCAAGAACTTCGTCAATTGCGTAAAGCACAGCTTGTAAACGTGAAAGACCATGAGCTTATTGAAGCGAAGAGCCGTCTAGAAGGTGCGGCGCCAGAGCTTGTGAAGAAACAAAAAGTAAACGTGAAAAACACAGCGCCAAAACAACAATTACGCGCAGGCGATGAAGTAAAAGTATTAACGTTCGGTCAAAAAGGTCAATTACTTGAAAAGGTAAGTGATACAGAGTGGAGCGTACAAATTGGTATTCTGAAGATGAAAGTGAAAGAATCCAATATGGAATACATTAATACACCGAAGCAAACTGAGAAAAAAGCAGTTGCAAGTGTGAAGGGTAGAGATTATCACGTTTCGTTAGAGCTTGATCTTCGCGGTGAACGTTATGAAGATGCAATGATGCGCGTTGAAAAATATTTAGACGATGCACAGCTTGCAAGCTATCCTCGTGTATCAATTATTCACGGTAAAGGAACAGGAGCGCTTCGCCAAGGTGTACAAGATTACTTGAAGAAGCACCGCGGTGTGAAGAATTACCGTTACGGTGACATGGGCGAGGGAGGCCTAGGCGTAACAGTTGTCGAATTAAAATAGCAAACAACGAAACAAAGGGGAACCATTATATGTTTATGGACAAACTTGCAAAAGTATTGTTAGCTTGTTGTGGAATATTTTTGGTGATTGGGGTTATTTATTTAGTTGTTTTTGCGAAGTAAAAGAGCGTCAATCGTGGTAGAGTGATATTGCCATAGATTGACGCTTTTAATATATAGGAAAAGGAATAAAACATGAAAATCAACCAATACATAAGTGAAGCAAAATCCTGCTCAAGACGTGAAACAGACCGCCTTATTAAAGCAGGACGCGTCTGTATTAACGGTGAAATGTGTACGCACGGTGCACTTGTGAGCGATGGTGATGTTGTAACGATTGATGGGCAGGTTATTGCAAAGGAAGAGAAGGAAAAGGTGTATATTGCCTTTCATAAACCAGTTGGCATTACTTGTACAGCAGCCGATCATATTGAAGATAATATTATTGATTATATTAATTATCCAGAGCGTATCTTTCCTGTTGGACGATTAGATAAAGCGTCGGAAGGACTTATTTTATTAACGAATGACGGCGGGATTGCGAATCAAATTTTACATGGTGATCATGAGCACGAGAAAGAATATGTTGTTACTGTCGATAAGCCGTTTACAGATTGGTTTATTAATGAGATGTCCAGCGGTGTAAAGATTAAAGATGGAATGACGAAGCCATGTAAAGTGACGAGAGTGGATCACTCTACATTTCGCATCGTTCTAACGCAAGGAATGAACAGACAAATTCGCAGAATGAGCCGTGCTTTCGGGTTTACTGTAACAAAGTTAAAGCGAGTTCGTATTATGAATATAGGGCTAGACGATCTTGAAGTGGGAAAATGGCGGAGCGTTACATCTGAGGAATTAGAAATATTAATAGGGCAGTTATAGGGAGGGAAAATTTTCTCCCTATATTTTTTTGTCAGAAAAAATAAAACTATTGATTTTTTAAAAAATAGCCCATATAATAAAAAACAACAAGTTTCGACAAGATATTTTATAAAAGTAATGATGAGGACATGAGTTGTTTTTGACGATTCTCAGAGAGGGAAGCCTTAGGCTGTGAGCTTCCTAATACGGAAAGGCAAACTTACCACCTCTAAACTTCAAGAGTGAACTGCATGATGCATTGTAATTCTTGGCGGATAAAACCGTTATCAATTTACACGAGCTATAAAATGAGCTTATTTTGTTATAAATTCATTTTATTAGAATAAGGGTGGAACCACGATTTCAACACTCGTCCCTTTGTTAGGGACGGGTGTTTTTTGCGTTCTTTTACGGGGAAGTATGCTTGAAAGAGGATATGTGACGGTATTCAATTCAGAATATTTTGTTAATCTAAAAATATGTAGGAGGTTAGTAGAAATGAAATCATCTTTAAAGTTTTCTGAGATGTTTGCAATAAGTTTAATGTTGTTTGCACTATTTTTCGGTGCGGGTAATATGATTTTCCCGCCGGCTTTAGGGCAAGGTGCTGGAACAGACGTATGGATCGCGTTATTTGGCTTTATCGTAACAGGTGTTGGATTACCTTTATTAGGGGTAATTGTTATAGCTCTAAAAGGAGATATTAATGAGCTAGCGGGACGTGTACACCCTGTATTCGCACTTGTTTTTATCACTGCAATTTATTTATGTTTAGGCGTATTCGTAAGTGTTCCGCGTACAGGAACAGTTGCTTATGAAATGAGTGTTGCACCATTTTTACCAAGTGAGATAGCTGGTCAATCTTATCCACTTGTTATCTTTACATTCATTTTCTTTGCAGTAACTTTCTATTTAGCTTTAAACCCATCGAAATTAGTGGGCCGCATCGGTAAAGTATTAACTCCGATTTTGTTAGCTGTTATAGCGATTATCGTAGGTAAAGCAATTATTACACCAATTGGAGAATTTGGTGCACCGACAGAAGCGTATAACGCTCCGCTCTTTAAAGGTTTTATTGATGGATATTTAACTTTAGATGGACTTGCAGCACTTGTTTTCGGAAATGTTGTTATTAATGCTTTAAAAGCAAAAGGAGTTACAAATAAGAACAGCATTGCAAAAGTAACAATCTTTGCAGGATTTATTGCAGCGCTCGGTTTACTACTTGTTTATTTAGCACTTGCTTATCTGGGAGCTTCTAGTGTGTCTCTTGGAATGGGAGCAAACGGAGGAATTATTTTAACAAATGTTGTAAATCATTTATTTGGTAGTTACGGAACTTTATTATTAGGGATCGCAATTACAGCGGCATGTTTAACAACTTCTGTAGGTATTGTTGCAGCTTGTGGGGAATATTTTTCTTCCTTATTACCAAAGCTTTCTTATCAAAAGGTTGTTTTCATCTTCTGTGTATTAGCATTTATGGTAGCAAACCTTGGGTTAACTCAGTTAAACGCATTAGCATTACCGATTTTAATTGCAATTTACCCAATTGGTATCGTACTGATTGTATTATCCCTTGTAGAAAACTATATTCGTCTTCCTTTAGTAATGTATGTGGGTGGTATTGTAGGAGCATTCATGATTAGCTTCTTTGATGGATTGCACAATGCGAATCTTCAAATTGCCGCATTAGCACCTATTTTAAATAAAATCCCATTATATAGTGTGGGGATTGGTTGGTTAGTTCCTGCTCTAGTAGGTATTGTAATTGGATATGTCATTTCTTTGTTCCAAAAGCAAGAAGTTGCTGTAGAAAAATAGAGAAAAGAGGCTTTCTATGAAAGAAAGCCTCTTTTTTTGTAGAAAAAATTGCATATAGGGAAATTTAGATATTAAAAATTTTATACGTAATATAGTTGACAAAAAAATTAGCATTAGGCTAAGATTGACTTAGTTGTGGAAATATTGGAAGGAAAGTGAGGAGTGAAAGGTATAAGGTTTTCTATAACGATATCATTTTGTAGATAGAGGTGATAGAGTAGGAGAATGGTAAGCGTTATTTTTTTTGAGATTTATTGAGAATGATAATCAACAGAATAAATAGGAACTTATGTTAAAATGTGAATCGCTCTTTATAAGGAATAAGGAGGGATATTATTTTTAACATTTATTGAGAATGATAATCAATAATATCTACATTACATAAAAAAATTACAATTAAATAATGATAGAGGATTATTATTTTTTTCTCATAAATTGAGAATAATTATCATTTTCAAAAAAGCATGGATAAAGGATAAACAAGGAGGAAGTAAGCCAAATGAGAAAGATTTCTGTATTACCCGCTTTTATTATAACGTTCGTATGTATGCTAGCTTTTCTTGTCATGCCATATGGGAAAGTTTCAGCTCAACTAGCTGACGGTACGTATGATATTAACTATGTCATTCAAAAAGCGGAAAATGCCTCAGCATCTATGGCAAATGATTATTTTGAGAAACCAGCTAAGCTAGTTGTGAAAAATGGCGAAATGAGAGTACAAATTCCGATGAATCATAGTGCTTGGATTACAGAATTTAAAGCACCTGAGAACGGGGATTTTGTTGACGCTAAAGTTGTTAGTAAAGATGAATCAGCAGATAAAAGAACTGTAGAGTTTAAAATAGATGATTTATCTAAACCAGCAGCTGCAAAAATTCATGTTGTTGTACCAGATGTGAATTATGACCATCATTACACAATTCGCTTTGCGTTTGATGCAAATGTAAAAGCGGTAGGTGGCGATAACGGTGTAGCTGCTACAACAAAAAATAATGATCAAGTGAAAACAGATACACAAGTAAAAGAAGAGAAAACAAAAGTAGAGAGTAAGGAAACAACTAAAGAAGCGAACAAAGAAACAAAAAATGAAAATGGAAAAGCTGAAAAAACAGATAACCCCAAAACAGGCGATGAAGCACGTATTGGATTGTTTGCAGTGCTAATTCTAATTTCAGGTGTTTTCTTAATTCGTAAAGTGAAGTTAAGTAAATAAATAAATCTTTTGAAGGGTGATGAATATATGTTTAAACAATTTAAAATGATTATTGCCGTATTTGCTGTTTTATTTACGTTTATAGCAACACTAGGTTTACAAGATACAAAGGCTGCTACAAAATTGGCTGATGGAAAATATAATATTGCTTTTACTGTATGGAAAGGCGATAAAGATGAATCATCTAGAATGAATAGTTATTTTGAAAGTCCGGCAACATTAACAGTTAAAGATGGAAAACAATATGTTTCATTCAAGGTGAAAGATAGTACTTCTATTAAAAGTTTACAAGTAGAAAAAAATGGTCAATTCGTAGAAGCTACTGTGTTAAGTGAAAATACAAAAGAGAATACTAGAGTAGTAGAATTTGAAGTTGCTGACTTGTCAAAAAAACTAAATGGCAAGGTGAAAATTAATATCCCAATTATTAATTATAATGCTTCATATGATATTCGTTTTGTATTTGATGGGAACAGTATTAAATAATTAAAAAATTTCGAAAAGGGAGAGTCGTTCCATTGAACAGGTATGTGAAAATTATTGTTGCTATGTTTTTAATGGTATTTACATTCGTCTCAACATTACAACCTCTTGCAATTCAAGCAGCTACTAAATTAGCCGATGGTGAATATTCAATTGGTTTTAAAGTACTTAAAGATACATCGGATGAAGTATCCATGATGAATGAATACTCTGAAAGTCCAGGGGTTTTAAAAGTGAAGGATGGGAAAAATAAAGTATCCTTTACATTAAAAAATAGTTCATGGATTACGAAGTTTGAAACAGAAAAAGCAGGTCAGCTTGTGGAGACAAATGTAATTAGTGAAGATAAAGTAAAAGATACAAGAGTAGTAGAATTTGATGTGGAAGATGTAGAGAAGGTATTAAAAGCGAAAGTAAAAGTAGATATTGATTTTTTAAACTATCATCATGAATATGACGTTCGTATTGTATTTGATCAAAATAGCATTACACCAATTCATGTAGAAAAACCAGATGAAAAAGAGGACCCAGCGAATAAGCCAGATCCAAATGAAAAACCGGATCCAAGTCAGAAGCCCGACCAAAAGCCTGACCCAGATCAACAACCCAATTCTAACATAATTAACGATGGAAATTACAGCATTCCATTTAAAGTGTTAAAAAACAAGACAGATGAAGAATCTAGAATGAAAGACAAGTTAATAAGTCCAGCAGTATTAAAAGTAGAAAATGGTAAGAAAAAAGCGACTGTAACGTTAACAGATAACGCATCAATTAAAAATTTCCAAACAGAAAAAGATGGTTCATTTGTTGATGCGAAAGTAGTAAGTGAAGATAAAGAGAAAAATACAAGAGTAGTAGAATTTGAAGTAGACAGTTTATCTAACAAGTTAAATACAAAAGTATTTATCGAAGTGGCATCACAAAATTATAAACAAACGCATGAATTACAACTTCAATTTAATCAAGATAAACTTGAGCCAATTAAGAACGAAGAGAAACAACCGGAAGTAGAAAAACCAAATGTTGAAACAATTAAAGATGGAGAGTACAGCATTCCATTTAAAGTGTTAAAAGATAAAACAGATGAAGAATCTAGAATGAAAGATAAGATAATAAGTCCAGCGGTATTAAAAGTAGAAAACGGTAAGAAAAAAGCGACTGTAACATTAACAGATAACGCATCAATTAAAAATTTCCAAACAGAAAAAGATGGTTCATTTGTTGATGCAAAAGTAGTAAGTGAAAATAAAGAGAAAAATACAAGAGTAGTAGAATTTGAAGTAGACAGTTTATCTAAAAAGTTAAATACAAAAGTATTTATTGAAGTGGCATCACAAAATTATAAACAAACGCATGAATTACAACTTCAATTTAATGAAGATAAACTTGAGCCAATTAAGAATGAAGAAAAGCAACCAGACGGTGATAAAAAGCCGGAAGTAGAAAAACCAGATGAAAACAAGAATCCAGATGCTGACACAATTAAAGACGGTGAATACAGCATCAATTTCAAAGCTTTAAAAGATCAAACAGAAGAAATTTCAATGATGAACACGTATACAAAGAGTCCAGGCGTGTTAAAAGTGAAAGATGGTAAAAAATACGTATCATTCACATTAACGAATAGCTCATGGATTACAAAGTTTGAATTTGAGAAAAATGGTTCATTTATTGATGCAAGTGTATTAAGTGAAGATAAGAAAGCTGATACACGCGTAGTGGAAGTAGAAGTAGACGATTTATCTAAAAAGTTAAATGCAAAAGTAAAAGTAGATATCGATTCAATGAATTATCATCATTTCTACGACATTCAATTTGCATTTGATAAAGGTAGCATTAAACCGTTAGATAACCAAGGTGGAAATAATAACCAAGGTGGAAACGACAACCAAGGTGGAAACAATAACCAAGGTGGAAACGACAACCAAGGTGGAAACAATAACCAAGGCGGAAACAATAACCAAGGTGGAAACGACAACCAAGGCGGAAACAATAACCAAGGTGGAAACGACAACCAAGGTAATAACACAACCATTGATCCAAAAGCACTAAAAGATGGTGAATACAGCATTGGCTTTAAAGTTCTAAAAGATAAAACAGAAGAAATTTCAATGATGAACACATATACAAAGAGTCCAGCTGTACTAAAAGTGAAAGATGGTAAGAAGTATGTATCGTTTACATTAACGAACAGTACATGGATTACAAAATTTGAGTTTGAAAAGAATGGTTCTTTTGTTAACGCAAAAGTGTTAAGTGAGAATAAAGAGCAAAATACAAAAGTAGTAGAGTTAGAAGTAGAGGATTTATCTAAAAAATTAAATGCAAAAGTAAAAGTAGATATTGATACGATGAATTATCACCATTTCTACGATGTTCAATTTGTATTTGATCAAGATAGTATTAAAGCTTTAGGTAACCAAGGTGGAAACGACAACCAAGGTGGAAACGACAACCAAGGCGGAAACGATAACCAAGGCGGAAGTGACAACCAAGGTGGAAACGACAACCAAGGCGGAAATAATAAACCAAAAGTAATAGTTGATCCGAAAAATTTAGTAGATGGTCAATATGATATTCCATTTAAAGTGTTAAAAGATAAAACAAATGAGCTTTCAAAGATGCATGACTATACTGTACATCCAGCAAAATTAATCGTTAAAGATGGTAAAAAGTACATTGAGATGACGTTGAAAAATAGTGCATGGATTACAAAATTCCAAACGGAAAATAACAGTCTTTTTGCTGATGCGAAAGTAGTAAGCGAAGATAAAAATGCAAATACGAGAGTAGTGCAATTTGAAGTAAGTGATTTATTTGCAAAATTAAATGCAAAAGTAAAAGTTGATATCAACGAAATGAACTACCATCATTTCTACGATGTCCAAATTCAATTTGATACAAATAATATTGGTGCGTTAGGAACGATTAAAGAGGATCCAAAAAAAGATCCGAAAAATGATCCGAACAATCCAGTGATTACACCGAAAGTAGATAATGTAAAAAAAGTAGATAATCCTGATTTTAACCGAAATGCAGATGATAAGAAGAAAAAAGAAGGCCAAAAAAATGATCCGAAAAAAGAGAAAAACTCAAAAACAGCAGATACAGCACAACTAGGTTTATACATGGTGCTACTGCTTGGGTCACTTGCTTTACTAGTTCGTAAATATAGAGCAGGTAGATTGTAATTTTTGAAGTCTTGATGCATGTTCGCATGCATCAAGACTTGTTTCATATTGTTTGGAAAGGAGTGGTGATTGAGAGTGAAGAAAATTGCTAGTGTACTAATGGCTATCATTTTATTAGTGAGTATAGCTGGATGCTCGGCGCCCAAAAAAGAAGCAGCGAAGCAGGTAAAGAGTGAGAGTAAAGAGAGAGTTGTTGCAACGACAGTCGCTGTTACTGAAATTATGGATGCGTTAGAAGTAGATTTAGTTGGTGTTCCAACGAGTACGAAAGATTTACCAAAGAGATATAAAGGTTTACCTGAAGTCGGGAATCCGATGAGTCCTGATATGGAAAAGGTAAAATCGTTAAAGCCGTCAGAAGTATTGTCCGTGACAACACTTGAATATGAATTAAAGCCAGTTTTTGATGGTATAGGTATGAAAGCAAACTTTGTAGACTTAACTAGTTTAAAAAATATGCAAAATACCATTAGTAATTTAGGTAAGCAATATGGACGTGAAAAGCAGGCTGAAGCAGTTGTAACGAAGTTAGATAACAAGGTTGCAGAGATTCAAAAAGCAGTAAAGGGAAAGAAAGAACCGACAGTGCTTATTTTATTAGGTGTACCGGGGAGTTATTTAGTAGCAACAGAGCATTCTTACATTGGAGATTTAGTGAAACAATTAGGCGGTAAAAACATTGTACAAGGTGAGCAAGTAGAGTATTTAGCCTCTAATACAGAGTATTTAAAAAAGGCAGATCCAGACATTATTTTACGAGCAGCGCATGGTATGCCTGATGAAGTTGTAAAAATGTTTGATAAAGAATTTAAAACAAATGATATTTGGAAACATTTCGCAGCAGTTAAAAATAATCGTGTTTATGATTTAGAAGAGCGTTTATTTGGGACGACAGGCAATTTAGCAGCAATTGAAGCGTTAGATGAATTGAAAAAAATGATGTATCCGTGATGCATTTTAATATAAAGGAAGAGTGGAATGAATAAAAAAACTTGGAGTTTCCTCATTGTTACTGCATTGCTTATTGTTATGACGTCATTGTCAGCGACGAAAGGAAGTTTAGAAATAGGGATAGTGGACCTTGTACAAGGGATATTTACAGGGACCAATGAAGATGTGGAAGTAATTAAAGATTTACGTTTTCCGCGTATTATTATTGCGCTGTTCACCGGGGCGGCTCTTGCTGTTTCAGGTGTGCTTTTTCAAGCTGTTATGAAAAATCCACTTGCCGATGCTGGAGTGATCGGTATATCTTCAGGAGCAAGTTTTATGACACTTGTTATTATTACGTTATTCCCGCAATTCTTTTTCTGGACACCAGTATTCGCCTTTTTAGGTGGTGCGTTTGCATGTTATCTCGTTTACGCATTTTCATGGAAGTCAGGGTTAAGTCCACTTCGCATTATTTTAGTTGGTATAGCTATTAATGCGATGTTCACTGGATTAAATGAATCGTTCATTACGATTTGCGGATATTTCATTAAGAGTATTAAGCAAACGACGACTTCTAATATAACGATGAAGACGTGGGGTGATGTAGAAATAATGGTTACGTATGGAACGATTGGTCTTATTCTTGCTCTGTTTGTAGGAGCTTGGTGTAACTTATTATCGCTACAAGACAAGACTGCAAAAAATTTAGGTTTACACGTGACGAGAGTTCGTCTTATTATTTCTGCTATTGCAGTACTCTTAGCGGCAGTATCAACAGCGATTGCAGGTGTTATCGCTTTCGTAGGATTACTCGTTCCGCACATTTCAAGGCAACTAGTCGGTTCAGATCATAAAGTATTAATTCCATTTTCTGCTCTTGCAGGAGCGTTATTAATTTTGACGGCGGATACGATTGGAAGGTTAATTGTGCCGCCTAACGAAATTCCAGCGGCGACGATTATGGCAGTTATTGGTGGGCCATTCTTAATATTCTTGCTTAGAAAGAGTGATAAAGTTCATGGAAATTAAAAATGTAACCTTTTCGTATGATAATGTAACGGATCGATTAAAGTCGGTTAGTAGTGAAATAGAAATTGGTAAAATTACAACAATTATTGGTCCAAACGGTTGCGGGAAATCGACATTACTTGGCGTAATGTCAAGAAATCACGATCCTCGTAGCGGAGAGGTAATACTGGATGGGAAGGCGATTAGCCAATATAAACCGAAAGAGTTTGCTAGAAAGTTAGCTGTTGTCCATCAACAAAATGAAGCACCGGCAGATATGACGGTGGAGAAATTAACAAGTTATGGTCGTATGCCGCATAAAAATATTTTTTCTTCGCAAAGCGAAGAAGATAGAGAAGCGATCGAAAGGGCTTTAGCATGTACGAATTTGCTAAGTAAACGTGATAAAGAGATTCATGCTTTATCTGGTGGAGAAAGACAACGTGTTTGGATTGCCATGACGTTAGCTCAGAAAACACCAATGCTCTTTTTAGATGAACCGACAACCTATTTAGATATTTATTATCAACTTGAAATATTAGAGCTAGTAAAAGAGTTAAATGAAGTACATGGATTGACGATTGTTATGGTATTACACGATATTAATCAGGCGATTCGCTATAGTGATCATATCATCGTTATGAAAGACGGTGAAATTGTTACGAAAGGTAATCCGGATGATGTTGTGACAGAAAGTATGATAAAGACGATATACGGTGTAGATGTCGTTGTAAAGCAAGATGAAGATACAGGGTTGTATATGGTCCCAATGGGCATTTGAATATACGAACAATCCGTTTTGAGGTGATAATTTGAGTAGTAAAAAAGAAAGGAAGAAGAATTCTTTTTTTCAACGAATACTTACAGTTGTTTTTTTAGGTACCTTTTTCTATTCAGTATATGAATTAGGTGATATTTTCATGGATTACTATGAAAATCGTAAAGTAATGGCCGAAGCGCAAAACATTTATGAAAAAAGTCCGATAGAAGAGCAATCACAAGACGGGGAAGTACGTAAACAGTTCAAAGCTCTGCAGCAAATTAACCAAGAAATAGTTGGATGGATTACGATGGACGATACACAAATTAATTATCCAATCGTTCAAGCGAAAGACAATGATTACTATTTATTTCGTAATTATAAAGGTGAAGATATGAGAGCAGGAAGCATCTTTATGGACTATCGTAATGATGTGAAATCTCAAAATCGAAATACTATTTTATATGGTCACCGTATGAAAGATGGTTCTATGTTTGGAAGTTTAAAGAAAATGTTAGATGAAGATTTCTTCATGTCGCATCGTAAGTTATATTACGATACATTATTTGAAGGATATGATCTTGAAGTGTTCTCGGTGTATACAACAACAACTGATTTTTATTACATTGAAACGGATTTTAGCAGTGATACGGAATACACATCATTTTTGGAGAAAATTCAAGAAAAATCGCTTTACAAAACGGATACAACATTGACAGCAAGTGATCAAATCGTAACACTTTCGACTTGTGACTATGCACTTGATCCGGAAGCAGGAAGGTTAGTCGTACATGCGAAACTAGTAAAAAGACAGTAAAAAAAGTATAGAATACGAGAAGTGGTAATGCTTCTCGTATTCTATACTTAAAAAAAGAAATATGTTTACTGTGCTGCAGCCATTGGCATACGTACAACTTTTACATCATAGTAAGAGATTTTATTATCGAGAATATAGTCTGGCATCCCGCCTTGATGTGAGTGAGCATCTTTAAATGCTGAGCTCTTCGTCCAACCTTGGAAATCTTCTTTTGCATTCCAGCGTGTGCTAATTGTTACTTCATCATAATCAACTGTATTTTGCGTTAAAAGAACTTCTAATCCTAAAAAGCCTGGCATCGTTTCAACTTGACCTACTTTATTAAAACGATCAATTAATTTATGTCCATTTCCCTTTGTAATTTTAGCTGTATTTGTAACAATAATCATGTTTTATTCCTCCTATAAATGTAGCCTTTATTTTCGAAAACTCATATACATTAAATGATAATGAAAATCATTATCATTGTCAATGGTAAATGTGAAATATATAAGTTTTTTTTATTATTTTGGAGAGTAAGATTTTCATTTCAAAATGTAGTAAATATGTGGCGGTTAAGCGGGAGAATGAGCGAGTTGTACTAGCAAAGCAATAATATGGTATAGTGAAACGAGGTTATTTTTAGCCTCGTTTTTTATATGCTTCCTACGAATTAGAAAGCATGAAATGGAAAGGAAGTTATTATATGCGATCAGAAGTAACTGTAAAAATAAAACCGAAATTTATAAAAGAAATTAAAAGTGGATATCCGCTTATTTTAAAAGATGCGATTCAAAATTTAAATGATGTTCAGGAAGAAGGAACAATCATTAAAGTAGTAGATGAGAAGAACCAATTCATTGGAAAAGGTTATTATGGAAAACAAAATAAAGGGTACGGCTGGATTTTAACGAGAAAAGAAAGTGAACAAATTAATCAATCTTTCTTTGAAAGTAAAATCAAATCTGCCTTACATAAACGAAAGCAATTTTACAAATCAAGTGATACGACAGCATTCCGTGCCCTAAATGGTGAAGGTGATGGTCTTGGAGGCTTAATTATCGATTATTATGACGGCTATTATGTAGTCAGTTGGTATAGTGAAGGGATTTATACTTTCAGAGATGAGATTATAGCAGCTCTTCAAAAAGTAGCAAACTTTAAAGGTATTTATGAGAAAAAGCGTTTTGATACGAAAGGGAAATACATTGAAGGCGATGATTTCGTAGCAGGAGAGCGCGGTGAGTTCCCGCTTATCGTAAAAGAGAACGGTGTGAACTTTGCTGTTTATTTAAATGACGGAGCGATGGTTGGTGTATTTTTAGATCAGCGTAACGTTCGAAAACAAATTCGTGATAAATATGCAAAGGGGAGAACAGTATTAAATATGTTCTCTTATACAGGTGCTTTCTCTGTGTTTGCAGCGCTTGGCGGAGCGAGTAAAACGACGAGTGTCGACCTTGCAAATCGTAGTTTAAGTAAAACGATTGAGCAGTTTAGTGTAAATGAAGTTGATTATGAAGCGCAAGATATTATTGTAGAAGATGTATTTCTTTACTTCAAATATGTAGCTAAGAAAAAGATGAAATTTGATATGGTTGTACTGGATCCTCCAAGCTTTGCACGCTCAAAAAAATATACATTTAGTGCAGCGAAAGATTATAAAAACTTATTAAAAGAAACAATTGCCATTACAGAAAATAACGGGATTATCGTTGCTTCTACAAATTGTAGTGCGTTCGATATGAAAAAGTTTAAAGGCTTTATCGATACGGCATTTAAAGAAATGAATGGCAAATATAAAATATTAGAAGAACATTCATTACCAGAAGATTTCCGTACCATTGATCAATTTAAAGAAGGAGACTATTTAAAAGTAGTTTTCATCGAAAAAATTAAAGGTTAATAAAGAAAAAGGAGCTCGAGTTTACTTGAGCTCCTTTTCTTATTGAACGATATTTTGTACTCTACCGACTTGCCCGTCCTGCAATCGCACTTTAATACCATGCGGATGGGAAGGGGAGTTTGTTAAAATATCTTTTACAATTCCACGTGTTAATTTGCCTGTTCGTTGATCTTGTTTTAATACAATATCAACTTCAAGACCGGGTGCGATGTTAGAACGTTTTTGTCCGTTCATTTATACACCTGTACGTCTACGTTGGTTGTTTGTTTTCTTCGTCTGTTGGTTTTGTAATTTTTTCGTTTCTTGGCTTTGATTTGTATTATTTGAACCATTTCCATTTCCTTGCTTTTTCTTTGCAAGTTGTTCACGCATTAAATCAGCTAAGCTTACTTTTTTGTTTTCTGACATGATAAGTCTCCTTTATATAAAGTTA
Organism: Bacillus sp. CH140a_4T; assembly: GCF_008923725.1. Taxonomy (GTDB): domain Bacteria; phylum Bacillota; class Bacilli; order Bacillales; family Bacillaceae_G; genus Bacillus_A. The sequence continues at coordinate 815,986 of NZ_WBPF01000013.1, read as the reverse complement.
ATTATGAACTATGGTAGTAAATTTCATCATATCATTGTTATGGAAGGAAGGGAAGTTGGTTTGAAAATTCATATAATTCTTCACAGTATTCATTCGTTACGATACAATTGAAATGTTAATGTTTGTAAAAAAGGGGATAGACATATGTCACATCATATTTTATTAGTTGAAGATGATATTTCAATTCAAGAGATGGTGGAAAAGTATTTAATAAAAGAAGGATTTCAAGTTACAATCGCATCTGATGGAGAAGAGGGCGTGAACACATATTTAAAAGGTTCATTTGATTTGATTATCCTCGACATTATGATGCCAAAGCTAGATGGCTTAGAGGTTGTACGTATTATTCGTGAGAAGAGTGCAGTTCCGATTTTAATGATGTCGGCAAAAGATACAGATGTTGATAAAGCTGTTGGATTAGGACTTGGAGCAGATGATTACATTTGTAAGCCATTTTCTATGATCGAATTGGCTGCACGTGTAAAAGCGGGTATTCGGAGGTCTACGAAATATTCGGCTACAGAAACAACAGAAAAGATGATTCAAATTGGTGATTTAGCAATTGATGCAATTAATTTTACGGTTGAAAAAAACGGAAAGCCCCTCAAACTTACTTTAAAAGAATTTGAGATTTTAAAGCTATTCGTAAAGAATCAAAATCGTGTATTTACAAAAGCGCAAATATATACGTTAGTTTGGAACGAAGAGTATTACGGTGATGATAATGTTATAAATGTTCATATGAGAAGATTGCGTGAGAAAATCGAAAGTGATCCATCTAATCCAGAATATATTAAAACGTTATGGGGCATCGGCTATAAGTTGGAAGTGATGTAATATGGTCAATTTGTTACTAGGCATTATTTTTATATTGTTATGTGTCATTTATACACAATATAAAATGAGAAAAAATAGTAGTAAAAATTTACGATACACATATGAAAAGTTAGAGAGCATTGTAAATGAACAAACAGGCGAGAAGTTACTCGTTATGACAGATGATCTAGAATTACAAAAGTTATTAGTGGCGATTAATCATTTATTAGATGCAAAACAGAAAACGAATGCAGATCATGCAAAAGTAGAAATTTCGATGAGAAAAATGCTTTCCAATATTTCACATGATTTAAAGACGCCACTAACAGTTATTCTTGGATATATAGAAATGCTAAATAAGGATAAAACGATAAATAAAGAAGAACAACAAATATTACTTGAAAAAGTACATACGAAAACACTAGAAGTAATGGAACTGATTCATAAGTTTTTTGATTTAGCAAAACTAGAATCTGGTGACAAAGCAATCGAGATGACAAAAGTAAATATGAATGAAGTTTGCCGTGAGAAGATTTTATCTTTTTATGATTTAGTGACGACGAAAGGGTTTCAAGTTCATATTGATATACCAGAAAGAAATATATATGCACTTGGAAATGTAGAAGTATTAGGTAGAGTATTGAATAATTTAATATCAAATGCAATTACATATGGAGACGATGGAAAGACACTTGGTGTGACGTTAAGAGATGATGAAACGAGTGTGTATATAGATGTATGGGATACAGGAAAAGGAATTGATGAATCTCATATTGATAAAGTGTTTGAGCGTATGTACACACTTGAAGACTCAAGAAATAAATTGTACCAAGGAAGCGGCCTGGGATTAACGATTACGAAAAGGCTTGTGGAAGCGATGGATGGAAAGATTCATCTTTCTAGTAAGCCATATGAAAAAACGATTTTTACAGTTGTATTAACAAAGATGAAGTTTTAGCTTGTAGAGAAGTAAATTCTACAAGCTTTTTTTTCAGCGTAAGGAATTTGTAAGGAACGGGTAAGAAAAAAGAGATTTCCGTTGTCTATTATAGAAATATAGAGCAGCGCGAAAGGGGAAAATGACATGACCTATATATTAAAAACGAACCAGTTAACGAAAGTGTTTAAAGGAAAAGAAGTTATTTCTAGCGTTAACATGCATGTGAAAAAAGGAGAGATATACGGTTTCTTAGGACCGAATGGTGCTGGTAAAACAACGATTATGAAAATGATTGCAAATTTAATAAAACCGACGAGCGGTGATATTGAAATTTTCGGTGAGAAGTTAACAGATACATCTTATGAAGTATTAAAAAGAATGGGAACAATTATCGAATATCCAATCTTTTATGATAAATTAACGGCGAAGGAAAACTTAGAATTACATTGTGAATATATGGGCTATTACGATAAAAACGCAATTGACCATGCTTTACATTTAGTGAAGCTGCAAGGGGTAGATAATAAAAAAGTAAAAGATTTTTCATTAGGAATGAAACAACGACTCGGTATTGCAAGGGCAATCGTAACAAAGCCAGAATTGCTTATTTTAGATGAACCAATTAACGGTTTAGATCCAATTGGCATTAAAGAGTTACGAGACTTATTTAAAATGCTCTGCAAAGAATATGGCATTACATTACTAGTTTCTAGTCATATTTTAGGTGAGATGGAACTAATGGCGGATACAATTGGTGTAATTCAAAATGGAAAACTAATAAAAGAAGTTTCAATGAAGAGTATTAACGGAAAACAAACAGAGTACATTGAAATTACTGTTCCTGATGTGAAGCGTGCAGCTTATATTTTAGAAGATAAACTCGGTATAAAAAATTACAAAATAATGAGTGGAAATATGGTTCGTGTGTATGAATTGAAGGTGACGCAGCAAGCCATTTCAAAAGCACTTATTATGAACGATGTGGAAATTGAAAGTATTAATAAGAAACATAGTTCCTTAGAGGAATATTTCTTAAATATAATGGATGGAGAGGGCATTCATGCTTAATGGATTGTTAGTGAATCTAGTAAGTGGATTGGTCGTAATGTTCATAAGTGGGATTTTATATTATAGGAAACCAGAGCGGAAATGGTTGTTAGTTCTACTAATGATAGGAATGTTAAGCGTAGTTACTGCCGGAATAAGAATGTTAGCAGTGTAGAGACAGGTATATAAAGAATGGAGGCGTGGTTTATATGTTTAAATTAATGAAGCTCGAATGGAAGAAACATCAATTATCTAGTTACTTTAAAAGTGTAGCAATTTGTATTATAGCAATTTTCGCTGTAGTAAGCCTTATGGCATTGGGAATGAAAGCCGAGGGAGACGTGCTCTTCTCTGACTTCACACAGAACATGGCTTTAGCAAATATTTTTATTAGGATAACATTCATTATTTTTAGTTCGGTCATTTTATCACGTTTAGTAATTGATGAGTATAAGAACAAAACGATACAACTATCATTTATGTATCCGCTACAAAGGAAAATGCTAATGAGTGCGAAATTAACAATTGTTTTTTGTTTTTGTTTTGTGAGCACGATTATCGCGACTTTCATTATTAGTTTGCTCGTATATTTTGTGAGTCCAATGATGGGACTGATTGAAACACCTGCTACGATAGGTGAAATAATAGCTATCGTTCCAGGTACTATTATAAGTGCATTTATGATATCTGGTATAAGTTTAATTCCTTTGTTTTTTGGAATGAGAAAGAAATCGACACCGACAACGATTACTTCGGCAGTAATAATTGGTATGCTGGTTAGTGGTAACTTTGGTTCTGGAAACGGTCAAGTAAGTATGTTTGATTTTATAGCTATCCCAATAGTGCTCTGTTTATTAGGAATTTTCATTAGTTATCTATCGTTTCGTAAAATCGACAAGATCGATGTGGCGTGAAGCAAGCCTAAAACAAAAAACGAACTGGGGTATGAATGGTGAAAAAAATAATAGTAATTGCAATATTATTCATTACAATTGCTAGTACGGTTTTTGGTTTTAAGGTATTTCAGGGGAAAGATTTTAAGAAAGAAAAGTCTTTTGAGATAAATCATATAAAAGAAATAGAAGTGGACAATGAAAACTGGGATATTGAATTTAAAAGTACAGACGCTAATAAAATAGTAATTTCCGCCCAAGGTCAACAAGTAGATCAAGAGATAGATTCCATCGAAATGGAAAATAACGGAAAAAATTGTGATTAAGCAACAACAAAAGGCGACCAGATTTTTTAATGGTTTTACGTTTCGGAAGAAAAATAGTATATGTATAGCTATTCCGAAGAAAGAAATAGATAAAATTGTATTAAATAATAAATCGGGTGATGTGAAAATAAGGGATATAGAAGTGAAAAATATTGTGACAAAAAGTGAGTCTGGAGATGAAATGGTTATAGGACTATCGGCAGATAAGGGTGAATTCACATCCGAAAGTGGAGATTTAATGTTAAAAGATAGTTCGTTACAAGAAGTAAATATAACTTCTACTACTGGCGATAATTATGTAAAAAATATAAAAAACGAAAATATGAACATCACTTCAACATCCGGTGAAGTATTACTGAAAGATATGAAAGAAGGAAAATCATTATTTGTAGAAACAAAGTCAGGAGATATTGGCGTACGGTATAAAGGCGTTCCGACATCTTTAAAACTTACGGATAAAAGTAATTCGTCTGACGTAATGGTGAATGTAAATGGACTTAAGAAAAATAAAAATACAGAAAAAATAAAAGCGGGAACCATTGGTGATGCAAAAAACGAAGTGAAGATTTTAAGTAAAACAGGAGCGATTTATATCGATTAAAATGTAAATGAAAGGAGGACTATTATGCTACGTCTTATGAAGCTAGAAATGAAGAAATTTAAGCTGGGATGGTATGTAAGGGGAGCGATTATTGCAAATATCGCTATACTGGCATTAATGATCTTTACGAGCATCGTTGCTCAAGTAGAAGGTGATCCGGAAATAAGGGATCCGCAGATGATGTTGTTAACGGCTAGTACATTAGTAAGAGCAACATTTATTATTTTTGGTAGTGTGTTAATCGCAAGGTTAATAATTAGTGAATATAAAAACAAAACAATCCTACTTATGTTTTCTTATCCTATTAATCGGAGGAAAATGATGAGTAGTAAGTTGGCCATTACAGCAATATTAACATTTCTAACAGTTATTTTATCTAACATTTTAGTAGTAGGAATTTTCTTTGGGATAGATAGTTATTTTTCAATTCTTCCTAATCCATTTACAGTAGATCAATTGATGCAAGAAGGAATAAAACTGGTTCCTTTAGCTATTGCAACTGCGGGAATGAGTTTAATCCCATTATATTTTGGAATGCGTAAACGTTCAGTGCCAACTACAATTGTTTCATCTCTTATCGTTGTCTCAATTGCAATGAATAGCAACCCAATGTTTCCTACAGCAACTTTTCTTCCCCTTCAACTAGCATTGGCAGCAATTGGAGTTGTGATTGCATATTACGGAATTAAAAATATAGAGAAGGAAGATGTATTATAAAGTTTCACATGAAACAAGTTACAGAAAAAGACAAGATGTGTAAACACCTTGTCTTTTTCTGTAGTTACATTTTAGGAGCTTCCATTCCAGCTGCAGCCCATTCTTCTTTTGCTGGGCCATATACGCCAGGGACTGTTAAGCCAGCTTGTCGCATTAAAACCGTCATTTGTCCGCGATGGTGATTTTGATGATTAATAAGTGTCATTAAAAATATAGAATTTGGCATAGGACGACCAAAGAAGTCATTAATAGTAGCTAAGTCTTTATCCGTCCATTCGCCTTGAAGCCCTTCGACAAAAGCCACATTCATTTTACGATACCCATCTGCAATTTTTTTAGCAGAAGGTGGAACAGGATAATCTTTCGTTTCTCCTTCAAACTTAAGCCCTGTACCAGATAGTATAACTGGAATTGCCGTTACGATATGCCAAGCAACTCTACCTAATGTCCAGTGCCCAGGTGCAATTTCTTGTGATAAAGACTCATCTGTTAATGCATCGAGCATCTTTTGAGTAGACTCAGCCTCGTATTTCCATGATTGTAGAAAGCCTTCAATAGTTTGGTACATAGTTATCCCTCCTAGTTATGTTCATAGGTTACATTCGTGAAAAAAAGATAGTTTCCTTTAGCTAAGTGAACGAATACAAAAAGAGGCTTCTCATATGAGAAGCCTCTTTTTTATTAACTTACCTTCTTCCCACTCTTCCTCATCAACCATAAGAAATAAGGTGCTCCAAGTACAGCAACGACAAGACCAGAAGGGATTTCTTTCGGGTATGCAATTGTTCGTCCAAGTAAGTCAGCAATGGCAAGAAGGATTGCTCCAAACAGTGCGGAGCAAACGAATAATCTTTGATGATTCATACCAACGACGATTCGTGCTAAGTGAGGTGCTACAAGACCTAGAAAGGCAATCGTACCGACAGCTGCGATATTTACAGATGCAAGTAGTGTTGCTAACACAATGAGGGAAAGGCGCGTTTTATTTACTGGTTGTCCAAGTCCCGTTGCTAAATCGTCTCCAAGTACGAGAACGTCAAGTTGTTTTATTAAGAAAAAGATAATGAGTACGAGAATAAGTGATGGATATAGAATGATATTTTCTAAGTGATTCCATCCTCTTGCATACGTACTACCTGATAGCCATGTTAAAGCAGCAGCCACGTTCAAATTTGCTCTAACGATAAAGATTTGAATAATCGCTGAGCCGAGAGCTGAAATGCCAATTCCTATTAAAGCAAGGGCTGTTGGGCTAAATCCTGATTTCCATGAGAAGAAGAGGACAATTCCAACTGCAAGTAGTCCGCCGATAAATGCACCAATTGGTAGGAAGAAACCAGGAAGTGCGGGAAAGACATACATAATAGTTAAAGCACCAACACCAGCTCCCGATGAAATACCAATAATAGAAGGATCGGCGAGTGGGTTTCGTAATATACCTTGGAAAACAAGCCCGCTTATTGCAAGGCATGCGCCAGCAATAGCAGCAACGAGCATTCTTGGTAAACGAAGGTTCATCATCATATTTTTATCAAATTGTGTTAATTGTCCAGATATAACATTTGTAATACTTTCGATATAAGCGTTACTACCGATTGTAACACCAAGAGCAATCGTCACAATGCAAATTGTGATAGAGATAATGATTACTTTTTTATAAGAGTAATAGCGAGAACTAGCTCCAGCTGCATTCGCTCCGTTATCATTCATATATTGTTTCGATTTCATCATTCGATACACTAAATAAATAAGCCAAGGTGATCCAATCATTGCTGTGACTGCTCCGACAGGAAGTTCAGCACCGGTTGGATCTATTAGTCTACCAACGACATCAGCTCCAAGTAATAGTACAGCTCCCCATAAGAAAGAAGAGAGAAGAAGAGTAAAGTGTTGTCGGTAGCCAATAAGACGCATTAAATGTGGTGCAACTAAGCCAACAAATCCAATTGGTCCAACAACAGTTACAATTACTGCTGTTAAAAAGATTGCAGCAATGAAGGCGATAAGACGTGTTACTGCTGTTTTTTCACCAAGAGAAACAGCAACATCATCACCAAGTAAGAGAATGTTGAGTTTACGAGACATAAATAGTAAAACCAGGAAAGAAATAATGATAAATGGAAAAGCAAATTGAACGCCATCCCAGTTATTTTGAATAAGAGATCCAGCTCCCCATAAAAATAAACCTGCTGTTTCATTTTCATAGAAAAGCTGCATCGTTCCAGTAAAGGCAGAAAGCATTAATGTAACGACCATCCCAGCTAGTGCCATTCTAAGTGGGGTTCCCTTTTTTCCACCAGAAATACGGTATACAAATAAAGCAGTAATAGCACCACCGATAAATGTGAAAAGAAGTGAGTTGATTTGCAGACCTTTCGGTAAGAAAATTGTAGCCGCTACTAGAAAGAAATATGCACCAGAATGAATACCCATTGTACTGGATTCAGCAAGTGGATTTTTCGTTAACGTTTGTAAAATGACCCCAGATGCAGCAAGAGCACCTCCAGCTAAAATGGCAATTACAGCTCTAGGTAATCGAAGCATGATTAAAGTTTGATGCTCTAATGATTGGTTCGGTGAGATAAGAGCATCAATAATCATATTATAGGAAATGTTTGCTTGACCTTGTCCAATATGAATAAAGAAAAGGAGGAGCAAGAGAGCTGCTCCTCCTCCGAATACAAGACTTACTCGAAGTGTATGTTGTAAGCTATTCATCGTGTAATCACTTCTTCGCTGTCATTACATCTGCTACTTGTGTTGCTAAAGATTTTGCAGACTCAGGACCACCGAAAATCCAAGTGTCGCCTTTTAATTTATACATTTTGTCTTCTTTTTTGAAATTTAATCCTTCCCAAGCAGGGTTACCTTTTAGTTGCGTGTCAAAAATGTTATCATCATCCGCTACAATGTAAATGAAGTTTGAATCTTGTACACTTTGTAAAGATTCTACAGTTGTTTGTTTGAAACCATCTGCCTCTGATTTCCCAGCTTCAAAAGTGTTTGTTAAACCTAATTTTTTTGTAACTTGTAAAGCTGTAGAATTGTCAGTCAATATACGGAATGTTGGTACGTTTTTAGCTGTAAATGCTTGTACCATTGCGATGTTTTTATCTTTTAAGTCTGCTTTTTCAATTTTTGCTTTTGCATCAGCGAATGTTTTATCCATATCAGCTAATACTTTTTTACCTTCTTCTTCTTTTCCAACTGCTTTTGCGATTTGTTTAAATGTTTCTGTCATTTCAGCAAAGTGATCGTTATTACTTGTTGATGGATCAAACATAACTGTTGGTGCAATTTGCTCTAATTCGTTTTTAATAGCTTTACTACGGAATGAAGCTGTGATAATTAAATCTGGTTTTAGACGGCTAATTTCTTCTAAGTTTGGTTGTTGACGCGTCCCTACGTCTACAACATCTTTACCTGGTTTTGTTGCTGTATTTACCCATTTATTATAATTCTTAATGTCTGCCATCCCTACTGGCTGAACACCAAGTGCTAATAAGTCTTCTGAATATACCCACTCAAGTACAACAACTTTTTTCGCTGGTTTATCTAACTTTGTTTCCCCTTCAGCGTGCTTAATTGTTATAGCTTGCTTTTTATCGTCTGTCTTTGTTTCTTTTTTCTCCTCTTTTTGCTGTCCGCATCCAACAGCGAATAGAAGAACTACTATGAAAATACTGAGAATTTTCTTCATCTTCTGCCCCCAAATTAAGTATTTTTTGTAATTAGCGCCATAAGTGAAAATGGTTATCAATTACAACACCCAAATCATACTATGAGGATATTTTAAGTGTCAATATTTTTTTAAAATTTTGACGAAAAACAACAAATTATACGGATTTTTATATACTATAGTCGCTATTTATGAAGAATAAGCCTCTTTACTAAAAAAATTGGTGAATATGGGGGAGTTTAAATGGAGACTTGGCTGTGTACGAAAGTGTAATGTGTATGGTTAATAATCTGTGGAGATGGGGCGAAAGTACAAGCAAAAGGAGAGCGAATCGCATGTAATAATTACTAGAATGTATGGAATAAATCTGTGTGTATCCACTAGGTAAAGTATTTCTTTGTTATTTAGATAGGTGTTTTCTAATTCGGTGATTGTACTTAAAAGATCGAATGTAAAGGAAGTGATCAACATGTCTTCATGGAGTAATAATATAAATGGATATTGTGGGTGTAATAATCAAAATGGTGTACATGTTGATTCATGCTGTTTTAGTTGTGATGGGACAGTTCCTAAGCTGGGTCCAACGGGTCCAACAGGTCCAACGGGCTCGACAGGAGCAACGGGTCCAACGGGAGCGACTGGCCTAACAGGAGCAACGGGTCCAATGGGAGTGACCGGCCTAACAGGGGGAACGGGTCCAACGGGAGCAACAGGAATAACGGGGGCAACAGGTCCAACGGGAGCGACAGGAATAACAGGGGGAACGGGTCCAACCGGAGCAACTGGCACAAGTATAACGGCAACATACGCTTTTGCAAATAATACATCGGGAACAGCGATATCGGTACTTCTTGGTGGAACGAATGTCCCGCTTCCGAATAATCAAAATATTGGTCCAGGTATTACTGTTTCTGGGGGGAATACAGTATTTACGGCTGCAAATGCTGGGAATTATTATATTTCATATACGATTAATATAACGGCTTCATTATTAGTCAGTTCGCGGATTACAATTAATGGTGCACCTCTTGCTGGAACAATCAATTCTCCTGCGTTAGCAACTACATCATTTAGTGCAACAATTATTACGACTCTTGCGGCTGGAAGTGCCATTAGTTTGCAACTATTTGGTTTGTTAGCTGTTGCAACGTTATCAACAACTACACCAGGAGCTGTGTTAACGATAATAAGGTTAAGCTAAATAATAACTCTCTTATTCTTTTAAGATTAGGAGAGTTTATACATATAATAAGAAGTTAATGGAGTGAAGCATAGTTATATAAAAGTCAGAATATTATGATTGTAACGTTATGGCGACTATAATATAATGAAAACAACCATCATGAATGAACATTCATTTATTTTTATGTATTTGAAGGGGGAATGAAGGTGGAAAAACCATGGTTGAAAAGTTATCCAGAAGAAATTCCAAGTACGATTTCTTATGATATTCAGCCGCTTCATGGATATGTGGAACAGGTGGCTTCCCGTTATCCAGAAAAGAAAGCGCTTCACTTTTTAGGGAAGGATATTACATTTTCAGACTTCCACGATAAGGTGAAGAGGTTTGCAAATTATCTTCAAAAGCTCGGTGTGGAAAAGGGTGATCGAGTTGCTATTATGTTGCCGAACTGTCCGCAATCTGTAATTGGTTATTATGGTACATTACTTGCGGGAGGTATCGTAGTACAAACAAATCCACTATATACAGAAAGAGAATTAGAATACCAGCTTCATGACTCGGGAGCCAAAGTAATTCTTTGTCTCGATTTAGTGTTTCCAAGAGTAACGAATGTTCAATCTGCTACAAAAATTGAACATATTATCGTAACTCGGATTGCGGACTTTTTACCCTTCCCTAAAAATTTACTTTATCCATTTGTACAAAAAAAGCAGGCAAATCTTGTTGTGAATGTGTCGGAAAGCGAAACGATTCATCTATGGAAATCAGTAGAACGAGAAAGTAATGTTAATGTTGGAGTTCCTTGTGATCCTGAAAATGATCTAGCCCTTTTACAGTACACAGGAGGAACAACTGGATTTCCGAAAGGCGTTATGTTGACGCATAAAAACCTTGTTTCGAACACTTTAATGGGAGCTCATTGGCTATATAATTGTAAAGAAGGAGAAGAAGTAATTCTTGGTGTCCTTCCGTTCTTTCATGTATATGGGATGACAGCTGTAATGAATTTAAGTATTATGCAAGGATATAAAATGGTGCTGATTCCGAAGTTTGATATGAAAATGGTTTTTGAAGCGATAAAAAAACATAAAGTCACACTATTTCCAGGGGCACCGACCATTTATATTGCTCTATTAAATAGTCCCCTCTTAAAAGAATATGATATTTCTTCTATTCAAGCTTGTATTAGTGGATCTGCTCCGCTTCCTGTAGAAGTACAGGAAGAGTTTGAGAGAGTTACAGGTGGAAAATTGGTAGAAGGTTATGGATTAACGGAGTCGTCGCCAGTTACACATGGGAATTTTTTGTGGGAAAAACGTGTGCCAGGAAGTATTGGTGTGCCGTGGCCAGATACAGAGGCAAACATTATGTCACTTGAAACTGGAGAGGCTTTACCTCCGGGTGAAATTGGTGAAATTGTTGTAAAGGGTCCTCAAATTATGAAAGGGTATTGGAATAAGCCTGAAGAAACAGCAGCTGTATTACAAGACGGATGGCTCCATACAGGGGATGTCGGTTACATGGATGAAGATGGATTTTTCTATGTGAAAGATCGTAAGAAAGATATGATTGTTGCGAGTGGATTTAATGTGTATCCTCGTGAAGTAGAAGAAGTATTATATGAGCACGAAAAAGTGCAAGAAGTAGTGACAATTGGAGTTCCCGATCCGTACCGGGGGGAGACAGTTAAAGCATTTGTTGTGTTAAAAGAAGGTGCGGAGTGTTCTGAGGAAGAATTAAACCAGTTTGCGCGTAAATATTTAGCGGCTTATAAAGTGCCGAAAGTATATGAGTTTAGAGATGAACTGCCGAAAACGACAGTCGGAAAAATTTTACGCCGTGTCCTAATAGATGAAGAGAAAAGAAAGAATGAGGATGAGCAAACGGGCTAAGGCCCTTTCTTTTTGAAAAAAATAGGATTGACACTTTTCTAAATAGTCAGTATTATAAGAATATGAATGACTATTCATTCAGTCATCTTCTTGAAGGGGACAGTAAAGTGAAGAAAAATAGACCGAAATACAATCAAATTATTGATGCGGCAGTCATTGTGATTGCGGAGAATGGGTACCACCAAGCGCAAGTTTCTAAAATAGCAAAGCAAGCTGGGGTAGCTGATGGCACGATTTACTTATATTTTAAAAATAAAGAAGATATATTAATATCCTTATTCCAAGAGAAGATGGGAGAATTTGTCGAAACAATTCGTCAAAAAACAGCAGGAATTGAAAGCGCTGTATCGAAATTGTTCATGTTGGTAGAAACGCACTTCTTGCTGTTGTCGCAAAATGATCCTCTTGCTATCGTTACGCAATTAGAGCTAAGACAGTCCAATCAAGACTTACGCCTGAAAATAAATGAAGTATTAAAAGGCTACTTACAAGTTATGGATGAGATTTTAGAGACAGGTATAAAGCAAGGTGAATTCCAAGCGGATTTAAATGTTCGCGTGGCAAGACAAATGATCTTTGGAACAGTAGATGAAGTTGTGACCAATTGGGTAATGAGCGATCATAAGTATGATCTGGTCGCACTTTCAAAAACGGTACATGGGCTACTTATTGCAGCTTGTGGTTATCGTCAATAATGGGAGGGATCATGTTGAAATTCCTATCTGTAAGAGTTGAAGATCATATCGCGGTGGCGACGTTAAATCATGCGCCGGCTAACGCGATGTCTTCACAAGTTATGCATGACGTTACTGAATTAATTGATCAAGTGGAGAAGGATGATAACATTCGTGTTGTTGTTATTCACGGTGAAGGGCGCTTCTTCTCAGCAGGAGCAGATATTAAAGAATTTACATCTGTTACTGAAGCGAAGCAAGCGACTGAATTAGCGCAGCTTGGACAAGTTACGTTTGAGCGTGTTGAAAAATGTTCAAAACCAGTTATCGCGGCAATTCATGGAGCGGCACTTGGCGGCGGCCTTGAGTTTGCTATGTCTTGCCACATGCGCTTTGCAACTGAAAGTGCAAAACTTGGTTTACCTGAATTAACACTTGGATTAATTCCTGGATTTGCAGGTACACAGCGATTACCACGTTATGTTGGGAAAGCGAAAGCTTGTGAAATGATGTTAACAAGTACACCAATTACTGGTGCAGAAGCATTAAAATGGGGACTTGTTAACGGAGTTTTTGCTGAAGAAACATTTTTAGATGATACGCTTAAAGTTGCAAAACAGATTGCTGGAAAAAGCCCAGCGACGACTCGTGCTGTACTAGAGTTATTGCAAACGACGAAATCGTCTCATTATTATGAAGGTGTACAACGCGAATCTCAAATCTTTGGTGAAGTATTTACGGGTGAAGATGGAAGAGAAGGTGTAGCAGCGTTTTTAGAAAAGCGTAAACCTTCATTTAGTAGCAGGTAGTTCAATTATTTTTTTAATATAAATTAACAGAAAATTAAAATTGATAGAATCTTTCTGAAAAACAAGGGGGTAAATGGAATGAACATCTACGTACTCATGAAACGAACATTTGATACAGAAGAAAAAATCGTAATTAAAAACGGTGCAATTTACGATGGCGAAGCGGAATTCATCATCAACCCTTACGACGAATATGCGATTGAAGAAGCAATTCAAGTAAGAGACGCACAAGGTGGAGAAGTTACTGTTGTAACAGTCGGTGGCGAAGATAGTGAGAAAGAACTTCGTACGGCATTAGCGATGGGCTGCGATAAAGCGGTATTAATTAATATCGAAGATGATGTTGAAAATGGTGACCAGTTCACGACAGCAAAAGTACTTGCTGAATATTTAAAAGATAAAGATGCAGATTTAATTTTAGGCGGGAACGTTGCAATTGATGGTGCATCTGGACAAGTTGGTCCACGCGTAGCAGAAGCGTTAAATATTCCGTACGTAACGACAATTACAAAACTTGAAATTGACGGTACAAACGTGAAGATTGAGCGTGATGTTGAAGGTGATACGGAAGTGATTGAAACTTCATTACCAGTTTTAGTAACAGCACAACAAGGTTTAAATGAACCTCGTTATCCATCGCTTCCAGGTATTATGAAAGCGAAGAAAAAACCACTAGAAGAAATAGAATTAGATGATTTAGATTTAGAAGAAGATGATGTGGAAGCAAAGACAAAAACAATTGAAATCTATTTGCCTCCTAAGAAAGATGCAGGAAAAGTGTTACAAGGCGAGCTGCAAGATCAAGTAAAAGAACTTGTATCGTTGCTCCATACAGAAGCGAAAGTAATCTAATAAAATACGAAATTATATATGCAGGAGGGAAAATCTATGGCTCGTAAAGTATTAGTAATGGGTGAAGTTCGTGATGGATCGCTACGTAACGTTTCGTTTGAAGCGGTAGCAGCAGCAAAAACAATTGCAGAAGGCGGTGAAGTAGTAGGTCTTCTAGTTGGAGACAGCGTTGCCTCTTTTGCAAATGAATTGATTCATTACGGTGCAGATCGCGTTGTGACAGTTGAAAATGATAAATTAAAATCATATACATCTGATGGGTATGCACAAGCGTTTTTAGCTGTACATGCTGAAGAAAAGCCAGAGGGTATTGTATTTGGACATACAGCACTTGGTAAAGATTTATCACCAAAATTAGCAGCGAAGCTTGAAGCTGGTCTAGTTTCTGATGTAACTGCTTTAGATGTTGAAGGTGGAAATATTATCTTCACTCGTCCAATTTACTCTGGTAAAGCGTTTGAGAAGAAGATTGTAACAGACGGTATCTTATTTGCGACAGTGCGTCCAAATAACATTGCAACGCTTGAAAAAGATGAGTCTCGCAGTGGTGACGTATCTTCTATTACAGTAGATGTGAAAGACCTACGTACAATCATTCAAGATGTCGTCCGTAAAACTGCAGAAGGTGTTGATCTTTCTGAAGCGAAAGTTATTATCGCTGGCGGACGCGGCGTGAAGAGTGAAGAAGGATTCAAGCCATTAAAAGAGTTAGCTGATGTATTGGGCGGCGCTGTTGGAGCATCTCGAGGTGCTTGTGACGCTGAGTATTGCGATTACTCATTACAAATTGGTCAAACTGGTAAAGTTGTTACGCCAGACTTATACATTGCATGCGGTATTTCTGGTGCGATTCAGCATTTAGCTGGTATGTCTAACTCGAAAATAATCGTTGCGATTAATAAAGACCCAGAAGCAAGTATCTTTAAAGTAGCTGACTATGGTATTGTTGGCGATTTATTTGAAGTCTTACCTCTTTTAACAGAAGAGTTTAAAAAGTTAAAAGTACATTCATGATTTGAGTACCCTTGAGTTCCAAGTGAAGTACCCCTATATATAGAAAAAGGTGAGAGATCCCCTGTCTCTCATCTTTTTAGTATTTAATCCGTATTTTTATATAGTATAAAGGAACACTTTTTTGTTACAATACATAACGATACATATTATTCGCCACGTATATGAGTTAATGATATACTCTTGGTAGAATATACTTGAAGGAGGAAATAAAATGGCAATTGTAAACGCAAATGACCAAAGCTTCGCAGCTGAAACTAGCGAAGGTGTTGTATTATTAGATTTCTGGGCACCTTGGTGTGGACCTTGTAAAATGATCGCTCCTGTATTAGAGGAAATTGATGCAGAACTAGGCGAAAAAGTAAAAGTAGTAAAAGTAGACGTGGATGAAAACCAAGAAACTGCTCGTCAATTCGAAGTAATGAGCATTCCAGCTCTTTTCGTATTAAAAGACGGTAAAGTAGTTGATCAAGCGTTAGGTTACAAACCGAAAGAAGCGTTAGTAGAATTAGTTTCTAAACACTTCTAAAATAAAGGGGCTGCCATTTGGTAGCTTTTTTTATTTTCCTTTTTTACACCTTTCCGTTACAATAAAAGAACGTATGTTGGGTGTTTTGGCATAGTATGTTTTCATGTGAAAATAAAAATGCTAAGCATGTAGAAATGGAGGGTGACGAGTGCACGAACATTTAAAAGAGAAGTTGGCTATTTTACCAGATCAACCTGGTTGTTATTTAATGAAAGATAAGCAAGGAACGGTTATATATGTCGGAAAGGCAAAAGTGCTTAAAAATCGTGTGCGCTCGTACTTTACTGGTTCGCATGATGGAAAAACACTTCGGCTTGTAGGGGAAATTGTAGATTTTGAATATATTGTAACCTCCTCAAATCTAGAGGCTCTCATTTTAGAGTTAAATTTAATAAAAAAACATGATCCAAAGTATAATATTCAATTAAAAGATGATAAAACATATCCTTTTATTAAAATTACAGCTGAAAAACAGCCGCGATTACTTATTACGCGAAACGTAAAAAAGGATAAAGGGAAGTATTTTGGTCCTTATCCGAATGCACAATCAGCTCATGAAACGAAAAAATTGCTAGATCGTATGTATCCGCTTCGTAAGTGCTCAAATATGCCCGATAAAGTTTGTTTATATTATCATATGGGTCAATGCTTAGCACCTTGTGTGAAAGAAGTGACGGAAGAACAAAACAAAGAAATTGTAGATGAAATTATTAAGTTTTTAAATGGTGGACATAAAGAAGTTCGTTCAGAATTAGAAACAAAGATGTATGAAGCTTCAGAGAAACTAGAATTTGAACGCGCAAAAGAGTTACGTGATCAAATTGCGCATATTGATGCGATTATGGAAAAACAAAAGATGATTATGAGTGACTTAGTGGATCGTGATGTGTTTGGGTATGCAGTTGATAAAGGATGGATGTGTGTTCAAGTTTTCTTCGTTCGAAAAGGAAAGCTAATTGAACGTGATGTTTCTATGTTTCCAATCTACGATGAACCAGAAGAGGGATTTTTAACGTTTATCGGTCAATTTTATGAGAACAGCAGTCATTTTAAGCCGAAGGAAATTGTCGTTCCAGGAAGTATAGACTCAGAGTTAGTAGAGCGTTTTTTAGAAGTTGAAGCGACACAGCCGAAACGTGGTAAGAAAAAAGATCTTGTAGAATTAGCAAATAAAAATGCTAAGATTGCTCTTGAAGAGAAATTCTACTTAATTGAACGTGATGAAGAGCGAACGATTAAAGCGGTAGATCATTTAGGGAAGCAGCTTGGGATTGAAACACCTTATCGTATTGAGGCGTTTGATAACTCAAATATTCAAGGGACAAATCCTGTTTCTGCAATGATTGCCTTTATTGATGGGAAACCAGCTAAGAAAGAATACAGGAAATATAAAATTAAAACGGTTCAAGGACCAGATGATTATGAGTCTATGAGAGAAGTTGTGAGGCGCCGTTATACAAGGGCATTGAAAGAGAGTTTGCCTTTACCAGATTTAATCATTATTGATGGTGGAAAAGGTCATCTGGCAGCTGTAAGTGATGTTCTAGAAAATGAACTCGGTTTATATATTCCGATGGCAGGGCTTGTAAAAGATGACAAACATAAAACCTCCCATTTAATTATTGGAGATCCACCTGAACCTGTGATGCTTGAGAGAAATAGCCAAGAATTTTATTTATTGCAGCGCATTCAAGATGAAGTGCATCGATTTGCGATTACATTCCACCGTCAATTACACGGGAAATCTGTCATTCAATCAGCACTGGATGATATTCCTGGAATTGGGGATAAACGAAAAAAGATATTATTGAAACATTTTGGATCGCTAAAAAAGATGAAAGAAGCTTCTGTAACGGAATTTGTCGAAGCGGGTATGCCGAAAAATGTCGCAGAGACGATTTATACTTATTTAGCGGATAAGAAGACGTTGTAGTTTACAACGTCTTCTATTTCCTGGTATAATTTCTGAAGATTTAAAATAAACCTAACTGAATGAAAATACAAAAAAGTCAACTAAACTTATATGTCTAGTTGACTGTAGATAATGCTACACTTCAATGAGATCTTTTATATCCCATTTCACAAGAAATGTAATAGAGTCTGAACGTTTTTTCTTTTCTTCGTAGGACTCTGCAACGACGTTTCGTTGCTTTTGAATTTGTTCAGCGATGAATCCAGCTTCTAATTGATAAGAAGAATGTCTGTTTTGTTTTTGACGTTCAGCAATGAGTGTGCCTTTAAGTTGGAACTGCATTTCACGACGCTTATGTTCAATAATGCTTAAAGTGCCCCAGCCAGCTTTTTCAAAGAACTGAATGACTTCTTCAATTGTTTCTAGTGGATATTTTCTTGCAAGGTTTCTACCGGACCAGTATAAAATACCATCTAAATCGTTACCGATTAAATCAGGTAGTAATTCTTCACGTAGCAATTCATAAGCGAAGGCGTTCAATGAAACATCTTCTAAAGATGTTGTATCGATTGTATTTTTACTCACAATATTCCCCTCTTTCTATAGGGATTATTATATAACATTTCTCATTTATAAAAACAGATTTTTCTTTAGGAAAATCTGAATATATAAAAAGGAAAAAAGAATTGGCAAATTATATGCAAATTATGTATACGTTTTCTTGACGCTTCGACAAAAATAGGAGTAAAATGAACTTGGTATCAAATTATGCTGAAATATTTCGAATAATTTTTTCAGTTTTTCTTATGCCAATAGTGAAAAAACATTATTGTTGTAAACTAATCTGAAAACAGCAGTCAAACATTCAAGGGGGGTAATGGGGACATGAAAGGCCGCGAGTATACGTTTCGTAAGTGGCACTCATTAATGGGGGTCATCCCGGTTGGTGTCTTTTTGACGCAACATTTAATTGTAAACAACTTTGCAACACGAGGAGCAGAGGCTTTTAACAAAGCTGCAGGCTTTATGGAGCTCCTTCCATTCCGGTACGCGCTAGAGATTTTCATCATCTTTTTACCGATACTGTACCATGCTATATATGGCTTATATATTGCATTTACAGCTAAGAACAATGCGGTTTCTTACGGTTATTTCCGTAACTGGATGTTCGTCTTCCAAAGAATTTCAGGTATCGTTACGCTGATTTTCATTTCTTGGCACGTCTGGGAAACTCGTATTCAAGCAATGTTAGGTAAAGAGGTAAACTATGATATGATGGCAGATATTTTAAACAATCCAGCTATGTTTGCATTCTACTTAGTCGGTGTTGTTTCAACAATTTTCCACTTTGCAAATGGACTATGGACATTCTGCATCAGCTGGGGAATTACAGTATCTCCACGTTCACAAAGAATCTCTACTTATGTAACATTAGCTATTTTCTTAGGTCTATCTTATGTAGGTGTGAGTGCATTATTAGCGTTCATCGATCCACAGCTAGCAAACCAGTAAGGAGTGGGAGAGCATGAAAGGGAAACTTATAGTAGTCGGCGGTGGCTTGGCTGGCTTAATGGCAACGATTAAAGCGGCGGAAGCAGGAGTAAATGTTGAACTGTTTTCTTTAGTACCAGTAAAACGTTCGCATTCTGTATGTGCCCAAGGTGGAATTAACGGTGCCGTAAATACGAAAGGTGAAGGGGATTCTCCATGGATCCACTTTGACGATACAATTTATGGTGGGGACTTCTTAGCGAACCAACCACCAGTTAAAGCAATGTGTGAAGCAGCACCTGGTATCATTCATTTAATGGACCGTATGGGTGTTATGTTCAACCGTACGGAAGAAGGACTTCTTGACTTCCGTCGTTTTGGTGGAACGCAACATCACCGTACAGCATTTGCTGGTGCAACAACTGGACAGCAATTACTATACGCATTAGATGAGCAAGTACGTCGTCACGAAGTAGCAGGACTTGTAACGAAATATGAAGGTTGGGATTTCTTACGAGCTGTTGTTGATGACGAAGGTGTGTGCCGAGGAATCGTTGCACAAGACTTACAAACAATGGAGATTAAAAGTTTCCAAGCTGATGCCGTGATTATGGCAACAGGGGGCCCTGGTATCATCTTTGGAAAATCAACTAACTCTATTATTAATACAGGTACAGCAGCTTCTGCTGTATATCAACAAGGCGCATATTATGCAAACGGCGAGTTCATTCAAATTCATCCAACGGCAATTCCTGGAGACGATAAATTACGTCTTATGAGTGAATCTGCACGTGGTGAAGGTGGCCGTGTTTGGACATATAAAGATGGTAAACCATGGTACTTCCTAGAAGAAAAATATCCGGCTTATGGAAACCTTGTACCTCGTGATATTGCAACGCGTGAAATCTTTGACGTTTGCGTAGAGCAAAAACTAGGTATTAACGGTGAAAACATGGTGTACTTAGATCTTTCTCATAAAGATCCGAAAGAACTAGATATTAAACTTGGTGGAATTATTGAAATCTATGAGAAGTTTACAGGTGATGATCCTCGTAAACTACCAATGAAAATCTTCCCAGCAGTTCACTATTCAATGGGCGGACTATGGGTTGATTATAAGCAGATGACAAGTATACCAGGTTTATTTGCAGCAGGTGAGTGTGATTATTCTATGCACGGTGGTAACCGCCTTGGTGCGAACTCACTATTATCAGCAATTTACGGTGGTATGGTAGCAGGACCGAACGCGATTGAGTATATGAAAGGTCTTTCTAAATCATCTGATGCTGTTTCATCTACTGTATATGAGCAAAATGAATTAATCGAAACAGAGAAATTCAACAATATTTTAACGCTTGATGGTAACGAAAATGCATATGTTCTTCATAAAGAGCTTGGAGAATGGATGACAGATAACGTTACAGTAGTTCGTGAAAATAAAAAGCTACTAGAAACTGATGCGAAAATTGAAGAGTTAATGGCGCGTTACAAACGCATTAACATTAACGATACAGCGAGATGGAGTAACCAAGGTGCTTCATTTACACGCCAACTTGCAAATATGTTTGAGTTAGCACGTGTTATTACAATTGGCGCATATAACCGTAATGAAAGCCGAGGAGCACATTACAAACCAGAATTCCCAAATCGTGATGATGCAAACTTCTTAAAAACTACGATGGCGAAATTTGAGGGAGAAGGAAAAGCACCAGCATTCCATTACGAAGAAGTGGATGTTTCATTAATTAAACCACGTAAACGTGACTATTCCTCAAAACATGATGTAGCTGCTAAGGGTGAAGAGAAGGGGGATAAGCAACATGTCTGAGAAAACAATCCGCCTCATCGTTACGAGACAAGATGGACCAGATGCACAAGAGTTTGACCAGGAGTTTGAAATTCCGTATCGTCCAAATATGAATATTATTTCGGCACTGATGGAAATTCGTCGTAATCCTGTTGATTCAAAAGGAAATCAAACGACTCCGATTGCATGGGATATGAACTGTTTAGAGGAAGTATGTGGTGCATGTTCGATGGTGATTAACGGAAAACCACGTCAATCATGTACAGCTCTTATTGACCAGTTAGAACAACCAATTCGCTTAAAGCCGATGAAGACATTCCCAGTTGTACGTGACTTACAAGTTGACCGTAGTCGCATGTTTAATGCTCTAAAACGTGTTAAAGCTTGGATTCCAATTGATGGTACGTATGACTTAGGACCAGGACCAAGAATGCCCGAGAAGAAACGTCAATGGGCTTATGAGCTTTCAAAATGTATGACATGTGGTGTTTGCTTAGAATCATGTCCAAACGTAAATAGTAAATCTGACTTTATTGGACCAGCACCGTTATCACAAGCTCGTTTATTCAACTCACATCCAACAGGTGAAATGCATAAAGCAGATCGCTTACGTGCAATTATGGGTGATGGAGGACTTGCAAACTGTGGTAACTCTCAAAACTGTGTGCAATCATGTCCAAAGGGTATTCCATTAACAACTTCAATTGCAGCATTAAACCGCGATACTACAATTCAATCGTTCAAAGATTTCTTTGGTAGCGACAATAACTATTAATAAATATTGCCTCTTCATGTTGAAGAGGCAATATTTATAGCTTTATTTTTCTGTTTATTCTGTTTATTTTGAAGACGAAAAGGAGAGGGAACAATGAAGAGGATTTCTTATATCGAAGACTTTGAGCAATGGGAAAGTGGTTTTTCATTTTACAATCCTGTAAAAGTTCGTTTTGGTGAAGTAGATATGTTTGGGCATGTAAATAATGTCGTTGCCTTTACCTACTTTGAAGAAGCACGTATCGCATTGTTTAAAGAACTTGGATTTATGCAAGAATGGACACATGAATCTTCAGAAACGATGATCGTTGTTGCAGATTTACAATGTAATTTTATTAAGCAAATATATTTTGATGAACAGTTGAAGGTGTATGTAAAAGCGGGATCGGTTGGGAATTCTTCTTTAGATTTGCATTATATGGTGAAGAATGCAGAAGGAAAAGTTTGCTTAGTTGGTCGTGGAATGATGGTTCAAGCATCGAAAAAAACGGGAAGAGGCGAACCGTGGCCTGAAGAGTGGAAGAAAAAATTACTACAATGATAGAGTGAAAGAAAAATAAGAGAGCAATTTGCTCTCTTATTTTTTGTCTTCCATCGCTTCTTCTAATGTTAAATGATGTTTATATATGTATGTAGCGTATGGATTGCCAACGTAGCGCAAATGCCACGGTTCGTATGCATATTCTGTTGTTTCTGTTTTATCTTCTAAATAACGAATGACAAAGCCAAATTCATGGGCATGTTTTGCAACCCATTTTCCTTCAGCTGTCTCTCCGAAAATAGGCTCTAATTGGAATTTAGCAGATTTTGAACTAATATCCATTGCTAAACCAGTTTGATGTTCACTCGTACCAGGAATGGCACTTACTGAATCAGCCTCAGCTTTTCCTTGACGTCTAACATATGTATCATGTAATGATTTTTGGCGTTTGTATGAACGATAACCAGATACAGCTGTAAGTTCAAGCCCTTCTTTCTTTGCCGCTTCAAACATATTTTCAAGCGCATCTGCAGCATCTTTGCGCAGTAGTGTTTTTTCTTTATCTTTTGGACTAGTAAATGGTACGTTCGGTCTTGTTAAGTCTTCAGGTGTGTATCCGTCTGGTAGTTTTCGATGTTTATTAACTAAGACAAGATTAGACTCTGGATTTGTTACAACGGAAAAATCATTGTCTAATTTTTTTGCATTATGATCAGCTTTTGGAAAAGCAGGAATCTCTTCTTTTTGGTGGTTACTATGCTGTTGATTTTCGACAGCTTTCGCCTCATTTTGCAGTTGTGATTTAGAACCAAAGTAAGCGAAAGAAGTGATACCGATTACAATAGTAGTGGCAGAAATAATGATTATCTTTTTCATGATGCCTTGTAATCACAGTCCTTTCTTAATAAAATATGTATCGTTTTTTATTATAAGTCTAGTTTACTGAAAAAGAAATATAAGAGTCATAACGTAATAGAAATGCAAAGAAAATGTCAGAAAATGTGTGAAATTGTAGTATTTTTTCATATAATTCATTTCTTATCTTTCATGAAATTCATTTTTTATGTAATATATATATATAAGAAGATGTAGCGATTATCGAGAATGAAGAACTTCTTGTATAGACTAGGAGTGAATGGGAATGGATTTTGCAACACTTATTGGACTCATTTTAGGAGTAGTGGCGGTAGTAGTAGGGATGGTCGTCAAGGGCGCTGACGTAATGGCCTTAGTTAATCCTGCCGCAGCATTAATTATTTTTGTTGGTACATTTGCTGCAGTATGTATAGCATTTCCGATGAATCAACTAAAAAGGGTTCCGAAATTATTTAAAGTTCTTTTTGGTTCTAATAAAAAAGATTTAAGTTATGAACAGTTGCTAGAATTATTTGTTCATTGGACATCAGAAAGTAGAAAATACGGTATTTTGTCTTTAGAGCAACAATTAGATAAAATTCAAGATGAATTTCTTTTGCGTGGTATGAAATTTGTGATTGATGGCGTATCCGCAGAAGATTTAGAGCAGATTTTAGAAGCTGAATTAGAAGCAATTGAAGAAAGGCATGCAAAAGGAGCGGCAATTTTTTCTCAAGCTGGTACATATGCACCGACATTAGGGGTTTTAGGTGCTGTTATTGGTCTTGTAGCTGCACTTGGCAATTTAACTGATATTGAAAAGTTAGGTCACGCTATTTCGGGTGCGTTTATTGCAACGATTTTTGGTATTTTTTCAGGTTATGTATTATGGCATCCATTTGCAAATAAATTAAAGCAAAAATCTGCAGCTGAATTAGAGAAAAAACGTTTAATTATTGATTGTTTATTAATGTTACAAGAAGGTACATATCCGTTTATTATGAAGAACCGCATTTTAGGTGCACTTTCTGCAACTGAGCGTAAAAAGCTTGAAAAAGGGGCAGAAAAAAATGCGGAGTAAAAAAAATAGAAGACGTAAGAAGAAAAAACATGATGAACATATCGATGAAACTTGGTTAATCCCTTATTCTGATATGTTAACGTTGTTATTTGCATTGTTCATCGTGTTATTTGCGATGAGTAGTATAGATGCTGCGAAGTTCAAACAGATGGCAGTAGCTTTTCGAAGTGAATTAGCCGGTGGAACAGGAAATAAAGAATTTTTGAGTGATCAAAAGCCGAATGAAGAGAAAGAGTTATCGGCAAGTAGTCTTGAGGCAGAACAAGCAAAAAAACAAGAAGAAGCTAGAGCGAAAGAAAAAAAAGAGATGGATGAATTGAAAGCATTACAAAAAAAGATTGATCAATATATTAATGAAAAACAATTATCCTCTTCTTTTCAAACTAAATTAACTGAAAAGGGATTAATGGTGACAATATTAGAGAATATACTGTTTGATTCGGGGAAAGCAGATGTGAAATTAGAATCTTTAGGGATTGCAAAAGAGATGTCTAGCTTACTTGTTTCAGCGTCACCTCGTGAAATTACAGTATCGGGTCATACGGATAATGTCCCTATTGCCAATGCGCAGTTTGCGTCAAACTGGGAATTAAGTACGCAGCGGGCAGTTAATTTTATGCAAGTATTACTGCAAAATAAAGAATTACAACCAGAAAAATTTAGTGCGATTGGTTACGGAGAATACCGTTCGATTGCTCCAAACGATACACAAGAAGGAAAGGCAAAGAATAGACGTGTGGAAGTATTTATCTTGCCTTTAACAGAGAAAGTAAAATAGAAGAGGATGGCGAATGCCATCCTCTTTTATTTTGCATCAAATGATTTTAAGTTGTCGCGACGGATTTTATCTTTTTCTGCATCTGACTTTTTGAAATCATAATCATATAAAGCGCCTTCCCAATCACCGTACATTGGATTAGGGAAAATAATAAATTTCTCACCAAATTGTGCTTTTGAATCTGCTACTGCTTGATTACGATCTTTTACAGATTTCCCATCAAAACCAGTGAAATCAGATAAGTTATCACCGAAGAATAAGACCATATCATGTGTTTGAGAAACGAGTTCACGGCGTTTTTCTTTTCCTTTTTCTTTCGGATCTTGTAGTAATATATGTTCTTTCGTTGCTTGAGGAGCACCTACACGCTCAAGATTTTTAATTGTTGCATCTAGTTGGTTCGTTTTACGATTTGAGATGTAGTAAATATCTACACCTTTAGACTCGGTATATTTTAAGAAATCAATTGCGCCTGGAAGAGCCTCAGCTTCAGCCTTATTAATCCAGTCATCCCATTTGTAAGGATAGCCTTTTCCTGTCTTTACGCTCATTGCTTGATGAGGACTGTTATCTAAAACAGTTTCATCTAAATCCAGTACGATAGCAGGTTTTTTCTCTGTCCCTTTTGCAAGAATTGCATCGAGCTTTAATTGACCGATATTGTATCCTTGGTAGTAAAGTGCTTTCGTCTCACCAGCTGTTTGATACCATAAATCAGCCATTAATTGCTGGTCTGTTAATTTTGCCTTCTCTTCTTTCACCACAGTTTTCTCTTGTGTTCCTGAACATGCTACAAGCGATGTAGATAGAACAGCTACAGATAATAAAGTGGTAATACCCCTCTTCATTTTCATATGTATCCTCCTTGATGTTAGAAAATCATTTTATATTATATATTAAAATATAAAATTTTTTTATGAACATTTGCATATTGTCTTTTGTATATATAGTAGTTTGTCCTATATTAGAAAGATGAGTAAAAAAATATAAGTTATTTTGACAATTATAATTGTCTTAATGACAATTATAATTGACAAATTATGTGATTCGATTTACAATTTTAACTAAATAGAACAAATGATGGATTAAGATAATATTACATACTAAGAGGATAAAGCGTTTTGCTATATTTTATCCTGAATAAACATAGTCTTTGAAAGAGAGTATGAATGATACTAAAGGGGAGGCTTTACACTTTGAGTTTACAAATTCAAAACTTAACAAAAGTATTTGGGGAATCAAAAGCAGTTAACAGTTTGCAAATTTCGTTACCAAAAGGTGAAGTGCTAGGATTACTTGGACGAAATGGTGCAGGGAAAACAACGACAATCAAAATGCTGCTCGGATTATTAACGCCTAATGAAGGCTCTATTACATGGGATGGAAAATCATTTGGGACTAGCGGAGTAACGATTGGATATTTACCAGAAGAAAGAGGTTTATATACAAAAAGTAGAGTAATAGACCAGCTGCGATATTTTGGTAGATTAGAAGGAATGACGAAAAAAGAAGTAGATCTTGCTATTGATCACTGGTTAGAGCGATTAGCAATACCGGAATATAAATTTAAAACGGCAGGAGAGCTTTCGAAAGGAAACCAGCAAAAAATCCAATTAATTGCTGCTCTTCTTCATAATCCTGAACTTCTCATTTTAGATGAACCATTTAGCGGACTGGATCCAGTGAATGCTGGAATGTTAGCTAGCATTATTGAAGAACAAGTACAGAGCGGAAAGACGATTATTTTATCAAGTCATCGTATGGAACAAGTAGAGGCTTTTTGCCAACATGTATGTATTTTGAAAAAAGGTGAAGCAGTTGTAAAAGGTCAGTTAAGCGATATTAAAAAAGAATACGGTTTCCGTAATTTAACGATTGAAGATACAGAAGAGAATGAGAAGGGATTAGCGGCTATACATGTATCGTATGAAAAGCAACAAGGCCTTCTTTATGTGCAAGTACAAGATGATGCAGAAGCTCTAAATATTTTACAAAAATTGCAAGAACAAGGCGTTACCTTACGACAATTTAAAATGTTAGAGCCGACGTTAAACGAAATCTTTGTAGAGAGGGCGAAATAACGATGCGTAAATTTTCTCACGTATTTTCATTTTATTTTAGAGAAGCATTTTTATCTAAAAAATCATTAATTACGAGTGCGATTTTATTTTTAATTGTGTTTGGACTTTTTGCCTTTAATCATTTCACGGCTGATAACGATAAAGGAAAAGAAAAATTTGCTGTAGTAACAGAAAGCGATACTTATAAAGTGCAAGAAAGTGATGTAACAAAGTTACTTCCGTCTGCTAAAGTAACTGTAGAAAATAAGGATAAATTTAATGAGCTACGTAAGCGAGTGGAAGATGGGGATTTAGACGGTTTATTCCATATTACAGAAAAGAATGGTATTCCAGAAGTGACGTATATGTATAGTGGTTTTCCGAGCCAATCAACGGCTACACTTATGGCAAGTTATTTAAAGGAACAGTATACAGCGGTAATGATTGAAAAAAATAATGTATCTGCAGAAGTAGCAAAACAGTTGCAAATGGAAATTCCGTTAAAACAAGAGGCAGTAAAAGATCATGCATCTTCCTTTGGGATTGGTTATGTTTTCTCGTTTGCTTTATATATGTTTATTATTATCTTCGGTGCTGCAATTGGAACAACTGTAGCATCTGAAAAATCATCCCGCGTTATGGAGTTAATGCTTCCGAAAGTAAAACCATTAACAATGCTACATGCCAAAATTTTAGCAATTGTTTCTAGTGCTTTACTATTACTTGTTATTGCTTCCTTCGGTTTTCTTGTACCGTATTTATTAGGGTGGGTAGATTTAGAAAATGCATCTTTAATAGGACTCACACTAGATTTTTCTAAATTGGATGCTGTAGTAATTAGTATGTTCTTTGTGTATTTTATTACGGGTTACTTACTATACGCAATGCTATATGCAGCGGTTGGTGCTGTTGTATCAAAAATTGAGGATGTGCAATCTCTTTCGTTCCCAATTACAATGTTAGGTATGGCGGCATTTTTTATTAGCCTTAAATCATTATTTGATCCAAATAGTACATTAGCTATAGTTAGTTCATATATTCCATTCTTTACACCTATGGTTACTTTTTCAAGACTTGTATCTGGTGAAGCGGGTACTGTAGAAATTATTGTGACGTTAGTAATTTTATTAGTGACTATTGTTATCGTCAATATGCTTACAAGTCGCATTTACGTAAACGGTGTAATGAATTACTCAGATAAAGTGAAATTTAAAGATTTAGCGAAATTTATAAAGCGTCAATAATGAGAGAAAAGCATGATTTCCTATTGGAATCATGCTTTTTCTTTATGTATAAATTAAAAATAGTATATAATAATAAGAGTCGTCTTTTAATAGAATGAATGCAAAGGAGGGTGTGCAGATGGGAATTAGTAGTCGTTTTACAGTAGGTGTTCATATGTTAACGTTACTTGCGATTGATCGAAACTCTCGCTGTACCTCTGAATGGATTGCTGGTAGTGTGAATACAAATCCGGTTGTGATTCGTCGCATTACAGGAATGTTGAAGAGAGCAGGACTTGTTGATGTACAAGCTGGTAAAGGTGGTACGACACTTGCTCGTGATTTAGAAGAAATTACATTACTTGATGTATATAAAGCAGTGGAAGTTGTAGAAGAAGGACAGCTATTTTCTTTCCATGAAAATCCCAACATTGAATGTCCAGTAGGAGCTAATATTCAATCAGTATTAGAAATTATTTTAATGCAAGCGCAAGAAGCGATGGAAAACGTACTTGCAAATGTAACGGTAGATCAATTAGTTACAAATTTAAAGTCTAAAATGAAAGAATAAAAAAAGCGAGCATCCTCATAATGAGGGCTCGCCTTTTTTTATTCAGAAATATTGAAAATTCTATTTTTCAGTATTTAAAATGAATTTACCTACGATAGCTGCTACGATACCACCAAGAATTGGTGCAACGATGAATACCCATAGTTGAGAAAGTGCTTCTCCGCCAGCGAATAAAGCTGGTGCGATACTACGAGCTGGGTTAACAGAAGTTCCAGTTAACGGAATACCTAATAAGTGAACTAAAACTAATGTGAAACCAATTACTAATCCTGCTAGAGAAGAACTTCCTTTTTTGCCTGTTACAGCAACGATAACTAAAATGAATACGAAAGTTAAAATAAATTCAACTAGAAATGCTCCAGATAAACCAAGAGTTCCAAAACCGTTTTGTCCTAAATTATCTAAAGGTGTTTTAGCAGATTGTAAAATTGTCACCAATGTTGCAGTTCCTAATAAACCACCTAAAACTTGAGCTAATACATAATAACAAAGTTCCATAGCGTTCATTCTTTTGTTGATGAACATAGATACTGATACTGCTGGGTTAATGTGACATCCAGAAATTGTTCCGATGCTATATGCCATAGCCACAATAGATAGACCGAAAGCCATAGCGATTCCTAATGTTCCAATTCCTTCAATTCCGCCGCCAATGACAGCTACTCCAGTTCCGAATAATACAAGTACAAATGTACCAATAAATTCAGCGATTGCTTTTTTTAACATAATTTACCTCCTATTATTGCACATGAAACGTATTATAACATAGGTTTTAGTATAAACAGCTAATGAAATACTATTCTGATAAGGCGAAATAGGGGGACAATAAAAAAGAGTATGGTTCTTTGGTATAGAACCATACTCTTTTTTATGCTGTTTTTTTCTGTTTAACGACTGGAATAGAACGGTTTAAAATGCTATTTGCAACCATTCCTAACATAATAATAATCATTCCAAGTAGGGAAAGACCACCGGGGAATGAACCATTTAAGAAAACAATTTCGCCAAGTACGGTAAAGACCATCGTGCCAGCTTGTGTTGCTTCAACAGCTCCAAGTAGAGCGAAGTTATCTTTGGCTAAGTCAGTAGCAAAGAAAAATGTCATCGTCGCAATCACGCCAGAACATAATGCCAATAAAAATCCTTGCAGCATTTGGCCGGATGTTGGAATACCAGTAGTAGAAAATCCGTATATGGCAAGTAAAATGGTTATAGGTAGACTTCCTATAGCCATTCCTAATACGCGTTGGAACGTATCGAGACGTCCGCCAACAAGTTCCATCATTTTTCGGTTGCCAAACGGATATAAGAAGGCTGCTACTACGACAGGTAAAAAACCTGAAATGAACTGAGTCATTGTAATATGACCTGCTGCAGTCGCTTGCATACAAATTACACCAAGTAAAATAAATAATGCGACATATAAACTACGAAGTGGAATTTTTCCACGTACAAGTTTTGTGCCTGATTTCGTTTCTATTTTAATGAAGAATAATGGTGATAAAAGTAAACCTGCTAATATAGTAACTTGCCAAGTTCCAGCAACGAGCCAAGCCGGAGAAAAGACAGCTGCGAAACTTAATAAAGAATAGAAACCAATACCAGCAACGGAACCCCATCCGATCCAAGCTAATGGATGTTTCTTTAATTCTTCCCATAAACCCCTTAAGTTTTTGCGAAATAAAACGATAAGGAATAAAATAGGGAGAGCAAATAAAAAGCGGAAGGAAGCTGTCCAGGCCCAGCTCGTTCCAGATACATTCATCGCTCTATTAATAATAAAGGTTGCGGAAAAAAAGGCTGATGATAAAAGGCCTAATAAAATTGCGCGCATGAAGTATAGCACTCCTTTCGGAATTTGATAATTATGTATAGTATAATATACTTAAAAATAATAAAAGTAAACTATTTTATACTTTGAGGTGGTTTTATAGATGAAAGAACATGAAGATATGCAAACGAAAGAAGTCATTCAGCAAGTAGGTCAGCTATTAAGACAAATTCGAAATGAACAAAAATTAAGTTTAGAAGAATTAGCCCAAAAAACAGGAGTTAGTAAATTAACATTAGGAAAGATTGAAAGAGGCGAAACAAATCCAACGTTAGCTGTCATTTGGAAAATAACGAAAGGATTATCGATTCCTTTATCGAGATTGATGGTTGTTGGAGAACCTGTAGCTGTGGCGCGCTGTGGAGAAGGATTTGCAGTAGATGTAGGGCAAGCATGGCATTTAGAAACGATGTTCCGTTATACGAAAGAAACGGGGATGGAAATGCACCGTGCTTGTTTAAGATCGAATAGTATATATGAACCAGAAGCTCATCATGAAGGTGCTATTGAGCTTGTAACAGTGATGAAAGGGAAAGTATCAATTCAAGTAGAAAGCGATGTATACGAATTAAATGAGTTTGACTCCATTCAATTTGAAGCGAATAAGAAACATAGTTATAAAAATGAAGAAGATGAAGTGGCGGTATTACATTTAACGATGAAATATTCTTCATGAAAAAATCTCCTATAGATTTTCTATAGGAGATTTTTTGTACGCTATGCTCAAATAAATGAAAGAATGTTATTAGTAAGAGCGTGGCATAAGTAATAAACAAATGAAATAAACTAAAAACCCCGTCCCAAAACATAAAATAGCAATGACCCAAAGTATGCGAATGAGAGTAGAGCTAATATCAAAATATTCTCCTAAACCACCGCATATACCAAATAGCATTTTATCAGTTTCGGATTTATATAATCTTTTTGACATCTTCCAATCCACTCCTTTTTATGACAAGCTATATACTTCTATTCTATATGGAAATTTATGAGAAGACTATGAGGTTGTATTACATTTTTTTTTAGAGAACAGCCGTATTAATTGTCTTAATTTTCAGTAGATATTAAACTTATAGTAAGAGGTAACTTTTAATAAAGGGTGGGGGAATAGAGATGACAGCATATTGGTTGACTAATGTAATGCTTGAATCAGGCTATACGTATGAAGAGGGAAGGATTTCCCAAACAGAAACAGAGTTATGTAGTTTACTCGTTGAAGATGGACGAATTAAAAAAATGATAGGAGGAGCTGTTCAAGAGGAAGGGGTACTAATTCTTGATGCTAATCGTTTATTCATTTTGCCTGCTTTCGAAGAGATGCATATTCACATTGATAAGACGTATTATAGTGGTCCTTGGAAAGCTTGTATGCCAGCAGAGAATATTTTCACACGTTTTCATGAAGAAGAGGAAATTTTGCCGAAGCAATTAGCGACTGCTCAAGATAGGGCGGAAAATATGCTAGCGTTATTGCTTCGAAATGGTGCAACGAATATAAGAACGCATTGTAATGTTGATCCAATTATTGGACTTGGTAATTTGGAGGCGACGTTAGCAGCGTTGGAAACATATAAAAATCAGGTTTCTGGCACAATCGTTGCTTTTCCGCAACATGGATTATTGCGCAGTAATTCTGTGCAACTTGTGAAAGATGCGATGCGTATGGGAGCGCATCTAGTCGGTGGTGTGGATCCAGCTACAGTGGATAACGATATTGAAAAATCATTACATACTATTATGGATATCGCAGTAGAATTTAATGCAGATGTTGATATTCACCTGCATGATGCGAATAATCTTGGAACGTTTACAATGAAGAGATTGGCAAGTCTAACAGAAGAAGCGGGATGGCAAGGTCGCGTAACGATTAGTCATGCGCTTGGACTCGGTGGTGTTACGGATAAAGAAGCTGAAGAAGTGGCGGAAAGACTAGCTGCTTTAAACATTGATATTACTTCAACCGTTCCAATTGGGAAACAAGTAATCCCAATTCCGTTATTAGATAAGAAAGGTGTGAAAGTCTCGTTAGGAAATGATAGTATTACTGATCATTGGTCACCGTTTGGAACGGGGGATATGCTGCAAAAGGCAAATCGATTAGCGGAACGTTTTGGATGGAGTGACGAAAGGTCTTTAGGAAAAGCTCTTCGCTTTATTACGGGAGGAAAAGAAACGTTAAACAATGAAGGGAAGCGAACATGGCCGAATGTAGGAGATGAAGCGAGTTTTGTTTTGACGAATGCAACATGTACTGCTGAAGCGGTAGCGCGTCAAACAGAGAAGTGTTTAGTCGTGCATAAAGGAAATATTGTTGTTGGCAGTTTAAATGAGGTGGGATTAAATAATCTTGTGTAAAAGAATCGTTTGAATGTTTTGAGGAGGGTTCTAATTGTGAGTGTAGAACCTTTCTTTTTTATGCTTACAATATATTTCTTATAGGTTAGCTAGAAAGGATGAAAAGTTTGGACAATCAACATAATCAAAATCATATTATGGGAACTTTGCAGTGGTTTATATTTTTATTAGCCAATTCAATCGCATTACCAATTGTCGTTGGCGGATTATTTCATCTTACGACGGAAGAAATATTTTATTTAATGCAGCGTACATTTTTTGTAGTTGGTATATCTTCTTTTTTACAAGGGTGGCTTGGACATAGACTACCAATTGCGGATGGACCAGCTGGATCTTGGGTTGGAGTATTTACCGTGCTTGCTTACGCAACTGTCGGGCAAGATCAATTACATAGTACGTTGCAAATTTTAGAATTAGGAATGATAATTTCCGGCGTTATTTTAATAGGATTAGGAGTAACTGGTTTTATCGGACGTATTTTATTTTTATTCACGCCGCTTGTGACAGGGACGTTTTTACTTTTATTATGCTTACAATTAAGCGGTGTATTCCTAAAAGGAATGCTAGGAATTACTGCTACTGCTTCTCAAATCGATGGATTTACAGCGATAATCGCGTTTAGCATATTTCTTTTCGTTATTATACTATCTAACTTCGGAAAAGGTTTTGTCAAAAGTTATGCAGTTTTAATAGGATTAATTAGTGGGTGGATTCTCTTTCTCATTGCAGGAAAAGTGACGATTCCATCTCAAGTAACTCATTTTGTGCAACTTCCACATGTATTTGCTTGGGGACTTCCAAAGTGGAATACAGGTATGGCTGTATCCAGTTTCGTTATGGTATGTATTTTAGTCTCAAATACAGTGGCAGCTATTATAGCAATCAATCAAGCTACCATTCAAAAAGGGACTATTGAACAGAAACAGTTGAAGGATGGTACGTGGGTTGGTGGAATTTCGCATATCATTTCTTCTGTATTTTCAACTGTAGGTGTCGTGCCGTTACCAGCAACGGCAGGATTTATACGTTTAACGAAACAAAAATATATACGATCGTTCTTACTAGCATGTCTGTTACTAGTCATAATGTCGCTGTTTCCAAATATTATTCGTTACTTAGCATCGTTACCATCTGCAGTCGCATCTGCGGTTTTAATGGCTTCGTTCGTACAGCTAATTGGGATTGGTTTTCATAATATCAAACAAGTGCCAATGAGCGAACGGAATGTAACGGTTTTAGGAGTTGCTGTATTATTTGGAAGCGGTGTTATGTTTTTACCGTCTGGAGCACTCCAATCACTGCCGTCTGTTATGCAATATATATTCGGAAATGGATTGTTCGTAGGTACAGTTGTCAGTATATTACTGGAACAAATATGGCGTACTGGAAAGTGAGTGGATACAAAGAGTGTGCGAACTGTATAAAAGTCTAAAATAACATGTGAAATAAAGCCCATTTTCATTCACCACCCGCACATTTCGTTCATACAATATCTTGACTAAATAAACACCCAACTTACACATACACGGCTCTGGCTTAAGCAAGGAGGGTTATACCAGTTGAAGGAAAAAGCGTATCAATCTAAACCGTTACTCACAAAGAGAGAGAGAGAAGTATTTGAATTACTGGTTCAAGATAAAACAACGAAGGAAATTGCAGGTGAACTTTTTATCAGTGAAAAAACAGTACGTAATCACATCTCAAACGCAATGCAAAAGCTAGGAGTTAAAGGACGTTCACAAGCAGTTGTTGAGCTTCTTCGCATGGGAGAGCTCGAACTATAAAAAGAAAGCCGACTTTTATATGAAGAGTCGGCTATTTTTCTGTCCGTTTCATGTTCTATATGAATGATAAGAACACTCCATACATAGATAGGTAGTAAGGAGGGGATATGTTGAAAAGGATATTGTTAGTTTCAACAAGCGCTCATGATATGAATGGACACCCGACTGGTTTGTGGCTGGAAGAGCTCGCAGCTCCTTATAATGTGTTTAAAAAGGCTAAGTTCGATGTTGATATTGTATCGATAAAGGGCGGTAGAGTCCCTATTGATAGAGTGTCTATTCCGAATGGCATACCTCGTGAATTTAAGTATGTCGCTTCTTTATTGCAAAATACGAAGCCGATCTCAAATGTTCATTTTTCGGATTATGATGCGGTTTTATTTGGTGGTGGGCACGGGGCAATTGTAGATTTTTCAGGTAATCCATATGTTGCAAATTTAATTGAGAATATGTACAACAATAACCGGATTGTAGCGGCTGTTTGTCACGGAGTAAGTTCTTTAGTCGGTGTGAAAAATAAGGACGGATCGTTTTTTGTTGCCGGTAAGCGTATAACAGGTTATACAAATGATGAGGAAAAAGCTGTACGTTTAGAAAAGCGAGTGCCGTTTTTATTAGAAAGTAAATTGAAAGAAGAAGGGGCTTTGTTTTATGTTGCTCCAAATTTCACGCCGCCTGTTGTAGTAGAGGGGCATTTAATTACAGGGAAAAACCCACAGTCTAGTATGGAAATAGGGAAAGCTATAAGAAGAGCTGTAAATAAATTATAGAAAAAGTGCTCGCTACTCATAAAGGTAGCGGGCGTTTTTTCTATAGTGTAGATTAAAAATCCTTTAAACTAAAAAGATGCATTGAGTATAATGACTTCATTTATAATTAATCGTGAATTTGCTATACTATTTTGTATGGACAAAAGGGGAGGCTCTTTTAATGAGAAAAGTTGCGTGTGCAAATACTTATATTAATAAAATAAAGCCCGTTATTAGAAAAACGAGTTTTAGCCAATTGAAAATAGATGAAATTGCGAAATATATGGATATTAGTAAGGCTACTTTATATAAACGTTTTTCTTCGAAAGATGAGATTATTGAAGCGGTGGTAGAAGATTTTATAAACTATCTTCTTGAAGGAGATGCGGATAATCAAGATGAAAGTATGTCTTTTGCAGAACGTTTCCAAAAGACGTTTATTCACTCATTAAAATGTGTGACATATATTTCTGATGTCTTTTTACAAGATTTGAAAGAGGCATATCCGCACTTATCTGATCAGTTAGTCGCTGCACAACAAAATCGTAATCATAATTTGCAAATGTTTTTTGAAGCGGGTATGGAACAAGGCTACTTTAATAAAATGAACGCACAATTATTTATGGTACAAGATGATGTGATGTTAAGACGTATTATAGATCATTCTTTTTGTATTCAGTACGATATTACGTTAAAGAAAGCGATACTTGATTTTTATCAATTGAAGAAGTATCAACTGTTTAAACCAGAGTATATAGGAGCAATTGATGATTCGGAAATTGAAAAAGAAGTTATTGCTATTTTGCAAATGATTTCGTAAAAAAGCAGGTTTTCCTATAGTAATGGAAAACCTGCTTTTTTATTACCTGTTATTTTTTATGTGTTGTAATACTAATTCAGCTACTGGACCACCTGAAGCTGGGTTTTGACCAGTGATAAAACGATTATCCTCTACAGCAAAAGCTTCCCAAGGCTGCGGAGCTTTTTCGTAAAGGCCTCCATTTTTAATGAGTTCATCTTCTGTTAAAAATGGGACGAATTGATCTAGTTCGGCTAGCTTCTCTTCTTCGTTTGAAAATCCTGTGACTTTTTTACCGCTAATTAAACGTTTCCCATTACTTAATGTGATGTGAAATAAACCAGCAGCTCCGTGACAAACAGAGGAAACAATTCCGCCATTTTCATAAATGTTGCGGCTAATCATTTGAAGTTCTCTATTTTCTGGGAAGTCCCAAATTACACCGTGACCGCCTGCGTAATAAATCGCAGCGTAGTCTTCTGGATTCACTTCACTCGGTTTCATTGTAGAACCGAGACGATTCATAAATTCTTTCTTTTGATACCATTCCCAATCGATGCTCTCCGCCATTGCTAAACTATGCGGATCAATCGGTGTATAACCACCTTGTGGGCTAACATAATCTACTTCATAACCAGCTTCTTCAACTTTTTTAACGAAATGGACAGCTTCACCAAGCCAAAGACCAGTAGCTCGATTTAAATTTGGATATTTTTCTACGCTCGTTAATACGACTAACATTTTTTTCTTCATCATAATCCTCCTGTAATATTTCTTCTATATAAAAGTTCTTTATTTATTTGGTTTTATCCCACGTTAACGGACAGTAAACTCCCACCTCAAAATTCAGTTGGAGCAAAGAAGTTAGATGGGAGATCAACTGTCCGTAAACGTCCGATTGGTTCAACTAATAATCAGTGGGGGATGAACAAAACCCCCACTGATTAAAGTTTCACTTTATTAAGTTAGAAATTGCAAACTTGAATAACCATGTCAGTCCTCCTTATATCGGATTCGAAATTAGTGTATAACAATTTTTATACAAAGTAAACTAAAAACACTAAATTAGTTTACTTTGTATATTTTTCGTTGACAAACTGTAATTCTGAAACTATGATAGTTCCATGAATATCGAACAACATACATGCTTCGTTTCGAATTCAGTTTGTCGCGCCATGAATGTATACATTTGATGAAGTTGTTTAGTGGTGATAGCGGAGTTAAACAACTTTATCTTTCATTTACAGTTACTACAATCAGGAGAGGTGTTACACATGGGGAAAGATATAAGTAACCATTCAAAATGGTTTGTTCTTACATTATGTTTTATCGTTTTATTAGGACCAACGAATGCGGTTTTATTTAATGTAGCGTTAGAAGATATGGCTAACGATTTATCCATTAGTCAATCGAAAGTAAGTTGGGTTGTAGTAGGGTATTCCTTAGTTGTCGGTATTGGTTCGATGATCTATGGGAAGTTGGCTGATCGCTATAGTGTAAAAAAACTATTAATTATTTCAATTATCATATTTGTAGCGGGTTCTATTATTGGATTTATGAATCACTCTTATGCGATTACCATTCTTGCAAGATTAGTGCAGGCGAGTGGGGGCGCGGCGTTTATTGCGCTTAGTATGATTGCAGTGGCAAAATTGGTTGTTCCTGATAAGAAGCCTGGTGCGTTAGCGATGATTAGTTCTTCTATTGCATTAGCAATAGGTATTGGTCCTTTAGTTGGCGGGGCTATTACAAATACACTGGGGTGGCCATATTTATTTTTATTTATGGTTATTTCAGTAGTTGGGATTTTCTTGCTTATAAAATTTATGCCAGAAGAAGCGCAGCATACGGATGAAGCGTTTTATTTTGATTACATTGGAGCGGCGTTATTATTTGCATTCATTACGACTGTTTTATTAGGTGTAAATATTAATAGTTGGCTATTTGTGTTATCGGTAGCTTTCTTATTTTTATTCACGGTTCGTATGAAGAACGCAGAGCATCCATTTATTGATATTGAGTTGTTTACAAATAAACCATTTCTTCGTTTAATAGCGGTCGGATTTATAATGAATGTGGCGCTATGTGCTAGTTTATTATTATTACCATTACTGTTAGGAAGAGAGCACGGATTGTCTCCATTCGTTATCGGAATTGCATTGTTTATTGCATCACTCTTTGGTATTGTATCTAGTTTTATTACTGGGAAAATTGTCCCTTCGTTTGGAAATGTGAATATGATTTATGTAGCGTCTGTCATTATGATCATTGGCTTTTTAATTTTAGGGCTTGTTCCGAATGGGAACTTAATTGTTATTTTAGTGGCGATTATTTTAACATTTATGAGTTATTCAGCCATTCAAGTATCGGTAAACACATTTATACCGAAAACATTACATCCAGCTAAAGTTGGAATCGGTCTTGGTTTATATAATTTAATTAACTTTTTCGGTATGGCATTTGGACCAGCTGTAGCGAGCAAAATTATGGAATCTACAAATAGTTATCGTTTGAATTTTATTTTAATCGTCATGTTAATTTCTGCTCATTTCTTTTTATTAATAGGAATGTCTTCTTTCCAAAAAAAGATGGAGCAATAAATATGCACTTTATATAGAAGAAACCGACTTTCATATAGAAGGTCGGTTATTTTTCTGTCTTGCAAATTCTGAAAAAAAGGAGCAAAATAAAAAAGGTCCTAGTCTATACAGGTACAAATGAAAATTTTCATACAGAAGCAGTTTAAGTGAGCGAACGTAAAGTGTGTAAAATATAATGATAAAATAAGATGATGAATGAGAAAACGGGTGATGAAGTTGAATAGAGCAATCGGTGTTATCGATTCAGGAGTTGGCGGTTTAACAGTAGCGAAGGAATTAATTCGTCAGTTGCCGAAAGAGCGTATTATATATTTAGGGGATACAGCACGTTGCCCTTATGGTCCACGTTCTCGAGAAGAAGTGCGTCAATTTACGTGGGAAATGACGGAGCATTTACTAGATTTAAATATCAAAATGTTAGTTATTGCGTGTAATACAGCAACTGCGGTTGTATTAGAAGAGATGCAGAAACAATTACCAATTCCAGTGGTAGGAGTTATTCACCCAGGATCACGTACAGCTTTAAAAGTGACAAACGCGTATCATGTTGGGATTATTGGAACGATTGGAACGGTGAAAAGTGGTGCATACGAAGAAGCGTTAAAGTCTATTAATAACCGTGTTATGGTAGAAAGTTTAGCGTGTCCGCCTTTCGTTGAGCTTGTAGAGAGTGGGAATTTTGAAAGTGAAATGGCGTATGAAGTTGTAAGAGAAACGTTGCAACCGCTGAAAAACACTGATATTGATACACTTATTTTAGGTTGTACACATTATCCAATTTTAGGTCCTGTTATTAAAAAAGTAATGGGAGATAAGGTACAACTAATTAGTTCAGGTGATGAAACAGCGCGCGAAGTAAGTACAATTTTATACCATAGTAAAATGTTGAATGAGGGAGAGGAACAAAGTGATCATCTCTTCTTAACAACAGGGAAAATAGGTCTATTTAAAGAAATTGCATCGAAATGGTTCGGTCAACCAATTGAAAATGTGAAACATATTCATTTAGAAAAAGAATAATAGTAGAATTCATATAAGTGAGCTCCTGAGAAATCAGGAGTTTTTTGTTTATCCCACTGATTAAAGTTTCACTTTATAAGGAGTACAGCTAGTTCTAAAATATGAAACAGCTCGTATACATAATAGTACAAACTTAGATTTTAGGGGGGAATGGCATGCCTAAATCCACTTTTAAATGGGTTGTTGGTGCTACTGTGAGCGCTGTTTTACTAACAGGGTGTGGCTTTATAAATCAGGAGAAAGCAACGGAACAAATTGATCCGCCAAAACAAGTTACGTATACAGAGGGTGGAAAGAAAGAAGTAGCTAAGAAAGATAAGCAAGGACAAATGGTAAATAGAGAACTATACCTTGTTGATAAAAATGGTTACGTTGTACCGCAAACGTTAGCTGTACCTACTCCAAAAGCCAATGAGGTTATTCAGCAAACGTTAGAGTACCTTGTGAAAGATGGACCGGTAACGAATTTATTACCGAATGGGTTCCGTGCAGTCATTCCAGCGAATACATCGATGACCCTAAATTTGAAAAAAGATGGGACGGCAGTCATTGATTTCTCTAATGAAATGAAAAACTATGCAAAAGAAGAAGAACGTCAAATTGTTGAGTCAATAGCGTGGACGTTGACGCAATTTAAAGAAATAAAACAAGTGCAGTTCCAAATAAATGGTG
The DNA here is from genome assembly GCF_008923725.1 of Bacillus sp. CH140a_4T. GTDB lineage: Bacteria > Bacillota > Bacilli > Bacillales > Bacillaceae_G > Bacillus_A. The sequence continues at coordinate 775,174 of NZ_WBPF01000013.1, read as the reverse complement.
AGAAATTGGCGAAGATGCCTGTTGGGGGTACGCCGCTTGGTGAAGGGGTGAGCCGTGCTAACGGTATCAACTTCGATGACGAGCAAGTAGCGGATGTAACAAATACAAAACCGGTTACACTTTATTTTATGGCACAAAATAATAATAAACAGCAATACTACGTACCAGTAACACGCCGCGTTGTAGAAGGAAAAGAAAATGATTATGCAGCAATTATAGATGAACTTGTAAAAGGACCGATTCATCAATCGCTTCTGAATGATTTTAATCCAGGCGTTAAGCTTATTACGAATCCGAAATTACAAGATGGAAATCTTACATTAAACTTTAATGAAAATATATTTATAAACCCAGATAAAAATATGGTTTCAAATTACGTATTGAAGTCGTTAGTTTTATCTTTAACAGAAAAGAAAGGCGTGAAAAGTGTTTCTATTGAAGTAAATGGTAAAGCAAATCTTATAGATGAAAAGGGCGGAAAGTTAATAAAACCTGTCGATCGTCCAGAAAACGTGAATACAGGTAGTTTTTAATCGTGAATAATTTGATATACTTAAGTAAGAAAGGGGAATTGCTTTTTGAGTTCCCCTTCTTTTATTGTATACATATCATACATTTAAATTTGGCTATACTAACAAGTAGTTATGAGGAGGTTATTTTTATGCGAGTAGATGGTAGAGGGAAAACAGAATTACGCAATATACATATTCATACGAATTATTTAAAAAATCCAGAGGGGTCAGTATTAATTGAAGTTGGGGATACAAAGGTAATTTGCTCAGCGACAATTGAAGAGCGTGTCCCACCGTTTATGCGTGGAGAAGGAAAGGGCTGGGTAACAGCTGAATATGCGATGCTTCCACGTGCAACAGAACAACGTACAATTAGGGAGTCAAGTAAAGGGAAAGTAACAGGACGTACAATGGAAATCCAGCGCTTAATTGGACGAGCTTTACGTGCGGTAGTTGACCTAGAAGCACTTGGTGAAAGAACAGTTTGGATTGATTGCGATGTTATTCAAGCGGATGGTGGAACGAGAACTGCTTCTATTACAGGTGCATATGTAGCAATGGTATTAGCGTTTGAGAAGTTATTACAAGCAGAAAAAGTATCTAAAATTCCAGTAAAAGATTATTTAGCAGCAACGTCAGTAGGGATTGTTGAAGAGCAAGGTGTTGTTTTAGATTTAAACTATGTAGAAGATTCTAAAGCAGACGTTGATATGAACGTGATTATGACTGGAAAAGGCCAGTTTGTTGAAGTGCAAGGAACTGGAGAAGAAGCGACGTTTAGCAGAGCGCAGTTAAATGAATTACTTGATGCTGCAGAACAAGGTATTTTCCAACTGATAGAAATGCAAAAAGAAGCGTTAGGTGACATCGTATCTCATATAGAGTAGAGGTGGAAAGTATGAAACAAGTTGTTATAGCGACAAAAAATATGGGAAAAGTACGTGAATTTGCTGAGTTATTTGAGCAATTTGATTTAGAGGTGAAATCATTACACGATTTTCCTCATATAGAAGAAGTCGAAGAAACTGGTGAAACATTTGAAGAAAATGCGATTTTAAAAGCGGATAGTCTGAGCAAACAGCTGAATGCAATCGTAATTGCGGATGATTCAGGTCTTATTGTAGATGCTTTAAATGGAAAACCAGGCGTGTATTCAGCTCGTTTTGCTGGAGAGCCGAAAGATGATCAAGCGAATATTGATAAGGTTTTACAAGAATTAAATGACGTAGCGTTTGAAAAGCGTAAAGCTCGTTTCTACTGTGCACTAGCAGTGGCTTTCCCTGAAGGTGATAAAAAGCCTGTCATTGTAAACGGGACGTGCGAAGGGTATATTTTAGAACAGCGCCGCGGGGAAAACGGCTTTGGATATGATCCGATTTTTTATGTGGAAGAATATAAAAAAGCGATGGCGGAACTAAGTTCAGATGAGAAAAATGCCATTAGCCACCGCGGACGTGCTCTTCGTAAGCTAGAAGAAAAAATCCCTGAATGGTTTTTAGGAGAATAAGGGAGAGAGATTGATGAAAGCTTTAATCGTAAGCGATAGTCATAGCTCTGTGAAGGAATTACAGCAGTTGAAAGAGAAATATGAAGGAAAAGTAGATGTCATGATTCATTGCGGTGATTCAGAGCTAACGCCTGTTCATGAAGAGCTGCAAGGTTTCCATGTTGTAAAAGGGAACTGTGATTATGCTAACTTTCAAGACGAAATTGTAACTGATGTAGATGGCATTCGTTTCGTAGTTGTGCACGGCCATCGTCATAACGTGAAAATGACATTACAAACATTAGCGTACCACGCAGAAGAGGTAGGGGCGCAAGTTGCATGCTTCGGACACTCTCACGTATTAGGTGCGGAATTAATCGACGGCGTATTATTTATTAATCCAGGCAGTATTTTATTGCCACGTCAGCGTGTAGAAAAGACATTTGCTTTATTAGAAATGGATGAAAACCAAATGGAAGTTCGTTTTGAAACATTAGACGGACAACTAGTTGAACAAGCACTTTTTAAAAGAGGATAAGAAAAATTATCCTCTTTTAAAAAAGGTGTTGACTTTATGTATGGTTATACATATAATAAATATTGTCGATAGGGCAACAGCGCTAACGAAGAAAAATAAAATAACATATGCGGGTGTAGTTTAGTGGTAAAACAAGAGCCTTCCAAGCTCTGGTCGAGAGTTCGATTCTCTTCACCCGCTCCATGTCCCAGTAGCTCAGCCGGATAGAGCATACGCCTTCTAAGCGTACGGTCGGGAGTTCGAATCTCTCCTGGGACGCTAAAAAAACCTTGTTATCTTTTGATAACAAGGTTTTTTGTTTGTCTATAAATTGATGTATGTGCAAGAGGTGTAAAATATAACGTAATATATGATAATTATTATATATTACAGATTGAAGTACATTAAGAAAAGAGCGCCATTTATGCGCCCTATTCCTCTTATTTAATTTAAAGAATCAATAGGTTTATGATGGAACTCAAATCCATATCCAGATTCTCCTAATTAATCACTTAGAATGTTATAAAACTTTTTACCATTCTAGTACGATTGAGCAGCCGTTATCGGAACTTATCTCTGACAGTGTGTTACAATTAATAGATGCGGAAAACAAGAATCTCCAATTGACTGGACCTGTGATTGGTTAGACGGTTTAAGAAGGTTTTATAAAAAAGGGAGATGGCGCAAAGATGGCGAGATCAAATGAGAATGATTTAACGGAGAAGTTGGCAGAAGGTCACCGGAAATATGGTGATGGCAACTTTACAGTACAGAACATCGGTGATGAAACTAACCCAGATTGGACTGTTGTAAAAAATGTGAGGAAGGGATCGGCAGGCATTCGAGAAGAGGAAGATATATTAAGACTGCGATCGAAATATATAAAATAGTGTGGAAATAGGCGGGGCGGGAGTTCAAATCTCACCTGGAACAATAAGAAAACCCTTGTTATCTTTTGATAACAAGGGTTTTTGTTTAGTTATTAATAAACTTCTCGAAGACAAAACCATAATCTTTCACATTATATTGTTTCTTCGTATCAACGAGCCAGTTAAAGGCGATTTCGTTCATTTCTTTAAACTGCTCTGCTAAATTTACTTGTGCGTTTGAAATACGGCTGAAAGCGTTAGATGCCATATCTAGACTTTTATGTGCATATTGCAATGTGATATCGTTGTCGTATGAGATTTCTTCTATTTTAAGTAAAGCTTTATATAAATCTTTTAATTCTTCAATATGTTTTTTATGAACATCAATTGAATAATGCTCATCTCCCATTTGGAACTTAATTTCTACATCTAAATCAATCGTTCCAGCAGTTTCAAGTGCTACGTTTTTAATTTGATATTTACTATAGCTAAAGCGGCGTAGTGTACGTTTTTTACTTGTTGCGCTTGTGCCATCTAGGTGGATTAATCCTTTGTTTGTGAAACAATATTCATCTGATTTTGATTTAATGAGAAAATAAATTTTCTCCCCGTCTTCATGCATCACATAATCATCAGCATCAACTTTATCGTAATCTTTCGGTGTGATGACAGATCCTACATCACTTAGTCCTAATACATCTGCAGCCATTTTTTTAAACATATATAATCCCCCTTTTAAATTTTTGATTGTACAAAAATATATTAACACGATTTTAATAAAGTGTTTTCTTATAATTAAAAACGTTTGAAGGTAAGTTGAGAAAAGTAACGAATGTTATTTAAAAATATGTAAAAAGGTGCTGAGAAAAAAGTTGATTTTGCAAGTGATTATAGAGAAATTCCATGAAGTCCCCTCAAGTGATATAAGTTGTTTTTTATACCTTTTTTGAAATCTTACAATTCTGTAAGGTAACTGTAAGGAAGTTCGATGGTAACAAATTGCTAATCCTCTATAATGAAGGTAACAACGATAAAACGAGGAGGAAGAAATGATGAAAGGGTTAATCGTAACGGGTTTAACAGTTGCCTTTGGATTTGTAGCGTATGAGAAATTAACGTATGTAGTTGATGTTGTAAAACATTTAATCGCTTAGTAAAAAACTGCCATGAGAGGGAAAGGGAATGAGTGAATGAATGGAATGGTTATTTGGAATTATAGGTACTTGTAGTGTGGTGTTATTGTTCTTTGTCCCGAGTGGTATACTTAGTTCGACAACGAGTTTGTTCTTCTTAAGTTTGTTTGCTTGTACGATGCTTATTATTATGTTTTTAATGAAGCGAAGTAAACCAATCTTCTATTGTAGCATGATTGTTATGGCAATTATTGTTCTCCAAATTATTACCCTTGTTATATACCCCACTATTATAAAAGCTTTCCATTAATGATGAATCCTCTGCTTTAATTGCTGAGGATTTTTATTTGCGCATTTTTAATTTTTAGTAAGGATTTGTTTATATTGAAATATAAAAATTAAATATTTCCATATTTCAAACAAAGGGTTTTGGGATGTTGTGTTCTTATTACTCATTTGATATATTTACTTTAAAGATAATTAAAATCTAGAAAAAGAGGCGGACGTATGGATAAAAAAGAAAATACGGTCGTATTGTTTCCGCAACTATCAGAGCGATATATTGATGAAGGTTTTTTAGCACTGAAAGAGCGGAAATTCGAAGATGCATTGCGCTGCTTTGAAATATTACGTCAGTATAATGCAGAAACGGAACAAACGGAACTCGCTTCTGTTATTTGTTTGTTAGAATTAAAACATATGGAAGAAGCGAAAGACAAATGTGAACAGTTACTTGAAACAGGGGCTGTATTATTTGGTGATATTCTTGAAACATATGTGACGATTTTAGTTCAAACAAATGATTATGAAGGTGTCATTGAAATCGTTGAAAAGGTTTTGCAAACGAAAGATGTAATGCCTGAGCAAAAGGAAAAATTAGCACAGCTCGCTTTATTTGCAGAAGGTATGTTAAATGAAGTAGATACGTCACTAGTCGATTCGAATTTTGAATTGGATGAGTTTACTAATGAAATGTTTGGAGAAAACTTTGGGCAAAAGCTAAGAGCTATTCAGCAACTTTCGTTAAGAGACTTGGATCTTGCATTACCTGTTTTAAAGAAATTTTTAATAGACGAAAAACAGCACCCTTATTTGAAAACTTCTATTTTATATAAAATGATAGAAAATCAAATAGAAGAAGAGATAGAGGTAGAAAAGTTTGGGAATACGATTAAGGTGATTCCAGCATTTACAGGTCATAATGAGGAGCAATCCGATAACATTATACATACATTATCAAGCCGATTAGAGCAAAAATATCCCGATATATTTGATGCGATGGTTACATATTGGAAAGAATTGCGAATTAGCGTTTTCCCATTCGCTCTATTAATGGATAAAGTGGAGATTTGGGCTGCTGTTTTAGAGAGAATTGGAAGAAAGCGTTTCGGATTGACTATTGATGAAGAAGAACTTATGACAGCGTATAATATTGAATTAGAAGAGTTTCATATTGCCTATCAATGGTTATTACGTGTTGAAAGAGAAGGATATTTGCCCGTATAATTATGAAAAAGAATCGTTCGGTTCTTGAAACGAGCATATTCTATGTTATAATGTAAGGGTTGCAAAAGGCAGAAATCTGCCTGTTTGTAAGAGAAGAGAAGTGTAATTCTCTTACTTAATATGTTTCATATTATTCTCGAACAAAATATACCGTAGTTGTCTTTTAGGCAATTAGTAGATTGGAACATTATATCTGAAAGCTTTTGCTAGAGGATTATTTGTACTTTTGTTATTTCAAAAAAGAGATAATGAAGATTTTAATCTATAGAGGTATGTGCATACATTATTATAGTTGGAGGGAAAGAATAAATGGCTACAAAATGGGAAAAATTAGAAGGTAACGTAGGCGTTTTAACAATCGAAGTTGATGCTAAAGAAGTAAACAACTCTATCGACGCTGCGTTCAAAAAAGTAGTACAAACAATCAACGTACCAGGTTTCCGTAAAGGAAAAATGCCTCGTCCGTTATTCGAACAACGCTTTGGTATCGAATCTTTATATCAAGATGCTATAGATATCATCTTACCAAAAGCATATGGTGAAGCGATTGATGAAGCTGGTATCTTCCCAGTTGATCATCCTGAAATCAACATCGAGAAGTTCGAAAAAAATGCTAACCTTATCTTCACTGCAAAAGTTACAGTGAAACCTGAAGTTAAATTAGGTGAGTACAAAGGTTTAGCAGTAGAAAAAGTTGAAACAACTGTAACTGACGAAGATGTAGAGAACGAATTAAAATCTTTACAAGAGCGTCAAGCTGAACTAGTTGTTAAAGAAGAAGGAACTGTTGAAAACGGTGATACAGCTGTAATCGACTTCGAAGGTTTCGTTGATGGCGAAGCATTTGAAGGCGGAAAAGGCGAAAACTATTCTCTTGCAATCGGTTCTGGTACTTTCATCCCTGGTTTCGAAGAGCAAGTAATTGGTCTTAAATCTGGTGATTCTAAAGAAGTTGAAGTTTCATTCCCAGAAGAGTACCACGCTGCTGAATTAGCTGGTAAACCAGCTACATTCAAAGTAACAATTCACGAAATCAAAACAAAAGAACTTCCTGAGTTAAACGACGAGTTCGCTAAAGAAGCTGACGAAGCGGTTGCAACTCTTGATGAATTAAAAACAAAACTTCGTACAAACTTAGAAGAAGGCAAAAAGCACGAAGCTGAGCACAAAGTACGTGACGAAGTAGTAGAATTAGCTGCTGCTAACGCTGAAATCGAGATTCCAGAAGCTATGATCGACACTGAGTTAGATCGTATGGTTCGTGAATTTGAGCAACGTTTAAGCCAACAAGGTATGAACCTTGAGCTTTACTACCAATTCACAGGTACTGACGCTGACAAGTTAAAAGAGCAAATGAAAGAAGACGCTCAAAAACGCGTAAGAATCAACCTTGTTCTTGAAGCTATCATTGAAGCTGAAAACATCGAAGTTACTGAAGAAGAAGTAACTGCAGAAGTTGAAAAAATGGCTGAAATGTACGGTATGCCAGTAGACGCTATCAAGCAAGCTCTTGGAAGCGTAGACGCTTTATCTGAAGACCTTAAAGTGCGTAAAGCTGTAGACTTCTTAGTAGACAACGCTGCATAATAAAATAACAAGGCGCGATTTTAATCGTGCCTTGTTTTATAAATATAGAAATATATTTATAAAACTTTTCGATGAAGAAGGAAAACTTCCTTTACAAGTCGAATATACATATTTCAAAAGTTTTAAAATTTTTTTATTTGTACATAACTAGTCATATTATTTGTATTTCTCGCCACGTAGTGACATAATATGTATTTACATACGATACATTTATCGTGTACATACGAAGGCAAGAGGTTAGCACTTTGTAAGGGGTGTGAAAATATGTTTAAATTTAATGATGAAAAAGGTCAATTAAAATGTTCTTTCTGTGGTAAAACACAAACGCAAGTTCGAAAGTTAGTTGCAGGTCCAGGTGTTTACATTTGTGACGAGTGTATCGAACTTTGTACTGAAATTGTACAAGAGGAGCTTGCGAAGGACGAAGAAGTAGAATTCAAAGATGTACCGAAACCGGTAGAAATTCGTGAAATCTTAGATGAGTATGTCATCGGACAAGATAACGCGAAAAAAGCACTAGCGGTAGCGGTATATAACCATTACAAACGCATTAATTCTAACAGTAAAATTGATGATGTAGAATTAGCAAAGAGTAATATTTCACTTATTGGGCCAACTGGTAGTGGTAAAACATTATTGGCACAAACATTAGCGCGTATTTTAAATGTTCCATTTGCGATCGCGGACGCAACATCTTTAACAGAAGCTGGATATGTAGGGGAAGATGTAGAAAACATCTTACTAAAATTAATCCAAGCAGCTGATTATGATGTAGAGAAAGCGGAAAAAGGAATCATTTATATTGATGAGATTGATAAAGTGGCACGTAAGTCCGAAAATCCATCAATTACACGTGATGTATCTGGTGAAGGCGTACAGCAGGCACTTCTGAAAATTTTAGAAGGTACTGTAGCGAGCGTTCCACCTCAAGGTGGTCGTAAGCATCCGCATCAAGAGTTCATTCAAATTGATACAACGAATATCCTATTCATTTGTGGTGGAGCGTTTGATGGCATTGAGCCAATTATTAAACGTCGCCTTGGTGAGAAAGTAATTGGATTTGGTGCTGAGAAGAAAAATGCTGATGTAAATGAGAAGCATGTTTTATCTCACGTTTTACCAGAGGATCTTTTAAGATTCGGTTTAATTCCGGAGTTTATCGGTCGTCTTCCAGTTATTGCGAACCTAGAGCCACTTGATGAAGATGCTCTTGTAGATATTTTAACGAAACCGAAAAATGCACTTGTTAAGCAATTCCAAAAACTATTGGAGCTTGACGATGTTGAGTTAGAGTTTGAAGAAGGTGCACTAATTGAAATTGCGAAAAAAGCAATTGAACGTAAAACAGGTGCTCGTGGACTTCGTTCTATTATTGAAGGCTTAATGCTTGATGTAATGTTCGAACTTCCATCTCGCAAAGATATCGAGAAGTGTATTCTGACGAAAGAAACAGTAGCTGATAATGAACCGCCGAAATTGGTGTTACAAGACGGTACTGTACTTGATACAAAAACATCTGCATAGTGCGAAGAAGAAACAGCAATTTTTATAATTGCTGTTTTTCTTTATGTTTAGCTATGTTCCTCCGCGGAAATACTAAGTGATAAAACATTGCGGGAGGAAATAAATTATGAGCTGGACAAATATATTTTTACTTGTTCAACTTGTTTTTGGTGTAATTGTCGGATTATATTTTTGGCATTTACTTCGAAATCAGCGAACACAAAAAGTTTCAATTGATCGAGAATCGAAAAAAGAATTAGAACAGCTTCGTAAAATGCGTGAGATTTCTTTAACAGAGCCGCTTGCGGAAAAGGTACGTCCTACATCCTTTTTAGATATTGTAGGGCAAGAGGACGGAATTAGGTCGTTAAAAGCGGCTCTTTGTGGTCCGAACCCGCAACATGTAATTATATATGGTCCGCCAGGTGTCGGGAAGACAGCGGCAGCACGTCTTGTATTGGAAGAAGCGAAACGAAATCCGAAATCTCCATTTCGTACGAATGCAACATTTATCGAACTTGATGCGACAACAGCAAGGTTTGATGAACGTGGTATTGCAGACCCATTAATTGGTTCAGTCCATGATCCGATTTATCAAGGGGCAGGTGCAATGGGGCAAGCGGGTATCCCACAGCCGAAAAAAGGGGCTGTAACAGATGCGCATGGTGGTATTTTGTTCATTGATGAGATTGGTGAATTACATCCAATTCAAATGAACAAAATGTTAAAGGTGTTAGAAGACCGGAAAGTATTTTTGGAAAGTGCGTACTATAGTGAAGAAAATTCAATGATTCCAACGTATATACATGATATTTTTCAAAAAGGTTTGCCAGCCGATTTTCGCTTAGTTGGGGCGACGACACGTTCGCCAGAGGAGATTCCTCCTGCTATTCGCTCACGCTGTTTAGAAGTGTTTTTTCGTGAGTTAGATACAGAAGAGATTCAAAAAGTAGCGAAGAATGCAGCTGATAAAGTGGAAATGCAAATAGGTGAAAATGGTATTGAAATGATCGGGATGTATGCAAGAAATGGACGAGAAGCGATTAACCTTGTACAAATTTCTGCTGGTATGGCAATAAATGAAGAACGCTCTTTTATTAAAGATGAAGATATAGAGTGGGTTGTTCATTCTAGTCAACTTACACCGAAATATGAAAAACGTATTTATCCGATTCCGAGAATAGGTCTTGTAAATGGACTTGCTGTATATGGACCAAATACGGGCGCGTTATTAGAAATTGAAGTAACTGCAATCAAGGCGAAAGATAAAGGATCGGTAAATGTTACCGGAATTGTGGAAGAGGAAAGTATTGGTAGTCAAACGAAATCCATTCGCCGTAAAAGTATGGCGAAAGGTTCTGTAGATAATGTATTAACGGTACTTCGTTCTCTAGATGTGTTGCCAGAAGGGTACGATATACATATTAATTTTCCAGGTGGTATCCCAATTGATGGGCCTTCGGCAGGTATTGCTATGGCAACAGGTGTATATTCAGCAGTGCATCGTACGTATGTGAGTAATGAAGTAGCGATGACCGGTGAGATAAGTATACACGGGGAAGTGAAACCTATTGGTGGTGTGTACGCAAAAATAAAAGCCGCGAAAAAAGCAGGTGCTAAGAAAGTCATCATTCCTGCTGAAAACATGCAACCGTTTTTGTACACAATAAAAGGAATTGAAATCATTCCCGTTCGTAAGTTAAAAGAAGTATTTGAGCTAACATTTATGCAGGAAAACATGCATCGAGACCTTGATATACATACTGCTGTGGACGAAACAGATGCGCAATCAATGTGAGAATGAACGATAATAAAATTTGCCAGACTTCGTTTAAGTTTGTATGCTTAAGCGGAGTCTTTTTTCCTTTTTATAAGGGAGAAAAAACGAGAGATTTACAATTGCGGAAAATCTCTGCAATTGCATCTAGATGTATTGTAATATAAAATAGTTGAACAGGAGTTTAATTTATTATGGAGGTGCTATGTCTAGTATGAATACGAATGAAAGAATCGTACCCCTCCTACCATTAAGAGGCGTTCTCGTATATCCAACGATGGTTCTGCATCTTGATGTAGGACGTGATAAATCGATACAAGCATTAGAGCAGGCGGCAATGGATGAAAATATCATCTTTTTAGCGATGCAAAAAGAAATGAATATCGATGATCCGAAAGAAGATGACATATATAGTGTAGGTACAGTAGCGAAAGTGAAGCAAATGTTAAAATTGCCGAACGGTACGCTTCGTGTCCTTGTAGAAGGTTTACATAGAGCTGAAGTAGTAGAGTTTATCGAAGAAGAAAATGTAGTGCAGGTTTCTATCAAAACGGTAACTGAAGAAGTGGAAGATGATCTAGAAGAGAAAGCTCTTATGCGTACATTACTAGAGCATTTCGAACAATATATTAAAGTTTCGAAAAAAGTTTCAAATGAAACATTTGCAACGGTAGCTGATGTAGAAGAGCCAGGAAGATTAGCTGATTTAATTGCTTCTCACTTGCCGATTAAAACGAAGCAGAAACAAGAAATCTTAGAGATTGTATCTGTGAAGGAACGATTACATACACTTATTTCAATTATTCAAGATGAACAAGAGTTACTTAGTTTAGAAAAGAAAATTGGACAAAAAGTGAAACGTTCAATGGAGCGCACGCAAAAAGAATATTTCTTACGTGAGCAAATGAAGGCGATTCAAACTGAACTTGGCGATAAAGAAGGTAAGGGCGGGGAAGTTGAAGAACTTCGTGAGAAAATTGAACAGTCGGGAATGCCTGAAGAAACAATGAAGGCTGCACTGAAAGAATTAGACCGTTATGAAAAATTACCAGCAAGTTCTGCGGAGAGCGGTGTCATTCGCAATTATATCGATTGGTTATTAGCACTTCCGTGGACAGAAGCGACAGAAGATATGATTGACCTTGCTCATTCTGAAGAGATTTTGAACAAAGATCATTACGGACTTGAGAAAGTAAAAGAGCGCGTACTTGAATATTTAGCTGTACAGAAGTTAACGAATTCATTAAAAGGACCTATCCTTTGCTTAGTAGGACCTCCTGGGGTCGGGAAAACTTCGTTAGCGCGTTCGATTGCAACATCATTAAATCGTAATTTTGTCCGTGTATCCCTTGGTGGTGTACGTGATGAATCTGAAATCCGTGGTCACCGTCGTACGTACGTTGGAGCGATGCCAGGACGTATTATTCAAGGTATGAAAAAGGCGAAAACAGTTAATCCAGTTTTTTTATTAGATGAGATTGATAAAATGTCTAACGATTTCCGTGGAGATCCATCAGCAGCATTACTTGAAGTGTTAGATCCAGAACAAAACCATAACTTCAGTGATCATTACATTGAAGAACCGTATGATTTATCGAAAGTTATGTTTGTAGCAACTGCGAATACACTTTCAAGTGTTCCTGGTCCGTTGCTTGACCGTATGGAAATTATTTCGATTGCTGGCTATACAGAACTTGAAAAAGTTCACATTGCCCGTGAACATTTATTGCCGAAACAATTAAAAGAACATGGCTTACGAAAAGGTAATTTACAAGTACGTGATGAAGCACTTCTTGAAATTATTCGTTATTATACACGTGAGGCTGGTGTTCGTACACTAGAGCGTCAAATTGCAAAAGTTTGTCGTAAAGCAGCAAAAATTATCGTTACAGCAGAACGCAAGCGTATTGTAGTAACAGAGAAAAACATTGTTGATTTACTTGGTAAGCACATATTCCGTTATGGGCAAGCCGAAAAAACAGACCAAGTTGGTATGGCAACAGGGTTAGCGTATACAGCAGCAGGCGGTGATACACTTGCGATTGAAGTGTCTGTAGCGCCAGGTAAAGGGAAATTAATTTTAACAGGGAAACTTGGGGATGTTATGAAAGAATCCGCACAAGCAGCGTTTAGCTATATTCGTTCTCGTGCAGAAGAGCTTCAGATTGATCCGAATTTCCATGAGAAAAATGATATTCATATTCATGTTCCAGAAGGAGCAGTTCCAAAAGATGGACCGTCAGCAGGTATTACGATGGCAACGGCACTTATTTCTGCACTAACAGGTATTCCTGTAAGTAAAGAAGTAGGAATGACAGGTGAAATTACACTTCGTGGTCGTGTATTACCAATTGGTGGTTTAAAAGAAAAAACATTAAGTGCTCACCGCGCAGGCTTAACAAAAATTATTTTGCCAGCAGAAAACGAGAAAGATTTAGATGATATTCCAGAAAGCGTAAAAGAAAACCTTACGTTTGTACTTGCATCTCATTTAGATGAAGTATTGGAGCACGCATTAGTAGGAGTGAAACAATGAAAGTAACAAAAGCAGATATTGTAATTAGTGCTGTTAAACCAGAACAATATCCAGACAGTGATTTACCAGAAATTGCATTAGCAGGTCGTTCAAATGTCGGGAAGTCTTCCTTTATTAATAAAATTTTAAATCGTAAAAAGTTAGTACGTATTTCTTCTAAACCAGGAAAAACGCAAACGTTGAACTTTTTCTTAATCAATGAGATGATGCATTTTGTTGACGTTCCAGGTTATGGATATGCGAAAGTATCTAAAACAGAGCGCGCAGCATGGGGCAAGATGATTGAGACTTACTTTACAACACGTGAGCAATTAGACGCAGCTGTATTAGTAGTTGATTTACGTCACCAACCAACAAACGATGACGTGATGATGTATGATTTCTTAAAGCATTATGAAATCCCAACAATTATTATTGCGACGAAAGCCGATAAAATTCCGAAAGGGAAATGGCAAAAGCATTTAAAAGTTGTAAAAGAAACGCTTGCTGTTGAAATTGGCGATGAAATTGTTCTATTCTCTTCTGAAACAGGACTTGGAAAAGAAGAAGCGTGGAAGGCAATTCATAGAATGACAAAAACAAAAAACGCGTGACGAATGTCGCGCGTTTTTTTTTATTTACTAAATTTTTTTATCTTACGTTTAATGTAACCTCAATATTACCTCTTGTTGCTTTTGAATAAGGACATACACCGTGAGCGGCTTCTACAAGTTCTTGTGCTTCGGCATGAGAGACGCCAGCAACGTGTACATCGAGTACAGCAGATAGGCCGAAACCACCATCTGTATCTTTTCCGATAGAAACGTGAGCAGTTACTTCTGTGCTTTCTACTTTCATATGTTTTGTACGAATGACAAGTTGTAATGCACTATCAAAACAAGCGGCATAACCAGCAGCAAATAGTTGTTCTGGATTTGTTGCCTCTCCGCCTGCACCACCTAGTGCTTTCGGCATTTTTACATCAAGATTTAATATGCCATCATCTGAAATTACTTTTCCGTTTCTTCCACCTGTAGCAGTTACTGAAGCAGTATATAATTTATCCATGTTTATTCCCCTTTTCTATCATTTATTGTTTTCATTGTTTCAATTAGTTTATTTAATTGAATTAATAAAGAACGATATTCTTGTTCTGTAATTCCTAAATTTGTTGCCATGGTTGTCGGCAATGAACAAGCCTTTTCTTTTAAATCTTTACCTTGTTCTGTTAATTCAATACAAACTTTGCGTTCATCTTCTTTGGAACGAACGCGTTTTACAAGTTTTAATGATTCCATTCGTTTTAACATAGGTGTTAACGTACCGGAATCTAAAAATAGACGTTCTCCAATTTCTTTTACTGTTAGTCCGTCTTGTTCCCATAGTACAAGTAAAGTAATGTACTGGGGATACGTAATACCCATCTCTTCTAAATATGGTCGATAAAAGCGGATAACCTCTTTAGAACAGGCGTAAATAGAAAAACAAAGTTGGTTATCTAGATGTAAAGAATTCTCTGTCATACATAACTCCCTTCTAATTAAGTTGTGCACAATTTAATTTTGTAAAATCAATATAACCAAAAAGAAATACAATGTCAAATACATTGTATTGAGAAAGTTTGTGCTACAATTTGGAACAATCATACATATTTTTCTTCATGATGAAAGAAGATAGGAAAGATGATGTTATAATTCGTATGGAATGGTTTCCATCACTTGATTATGAGGGCTTTTTTTGGTAACGTACAAATAGAGTTATTAATTTATAATCATTATAAAGTAGAAAGCCTTTATTATTTTTACTGAATCTCCTTTATTACATACGGAGAATAAATAAAAAATAATCGGTTGTTCACACGATTGTCAGATTCATAAGAGGAAAGTTGTATTATGATAGTAGATAAAGTGATAAAACGGGTGAAGGGGGACATGCTGCGTGCATATTCTTGTTGTTAGTGTAAATTATCGAACAGCCCCTGTAGAATTTCGTGAGAAACTCACATTTCAGGCAGCAGAGCTAGAGCAAGCAATGACTATATTACAAAATCAAAAGAGCGTGTTAGAGAATGTCATTGTATCAACTTGTAATCGCACTGAGATTTACGCTGTTGTCGATCAATTACACACGGGACGGTATTATATTAAGAAGTTTTTAGCTGATTGGTTTCAGCTTGAAATAGAAGAAGTCGCACCATATTTAACTATTTTTGAACAAGATGGTGCAATAGATCATTTATTCCGCGTGACGTGCGGTTTAGATTCTATGGTAGTTGGAGAAACACAGATTTTAGGCCAAATAAAAGATAGCTTTTTAGAAGCGCAACAAGTAAAAGCGACAGGCACAATTTTTAATGAGTTGTTTAAGCAAGTGGTTACGTTAGCGAAACGTGCGCACTCAGAAACGACGATTGGTGAAAGTGCGATATCTGTTAGCTATGCTGCTGTTGAGCTCGGAAAGAAAATATTTGGTGAGTTAACAGATTGTCATGTGCTTATTCTTGGTGCTGGTAAGATGGGTGAACTGGCACTACAAAACTTATATGGAAGCGGTGCTCGAAAAGTAACAGTCATGAATAGGACGTTTAAGAAAGCGGAAGTAATGGCTGAGAAATATATGGGACATGCAAAGCCTTTAAGTGAATTACAATGTGCATTATTAGAAGCAGATATTTTAATTAGTTCAACTGGTGCATCTGAATATGTCATTACGAAAGAGATGATGACAAAGGTAGAGAAAATGCGCTCTGGTCGTCCGTTATTTATGGTGGATATTGCAGTGCCGCGTGATATTGATCCAGCGATTGATGAACTAGAAGGTTCTTTCTTATATGACATTGATGATTTGCAAGGAGTAGTGGAAGCAAATCGTGCTGAGCGTTTGAAAGAAGCAGAGAAAATTCAATTTATGATTGAAGAGGAAATTGTTTTATTTAAAACGTGGTTAAGTACACTTGGTGTTGTTCCGTTAATAGCAGCTCTTCGTGATAAGGCACTTGCTATCCAAAGTGAAACGATGGATAGTTTGGAACGAAAAATACCGAATCTTAGTGATCGTGAGAGAAAAGTAATTAGTAAGCATACGAAAAGTATTATTAATCAATTATTAAAAGACCCCATTTTAGTAGCGAAAGAAATAGCTGCTGAAGAGGGAGCAGACGAAAAATTAGCGTTATTTGCAAAGATTTTCGACTTAGAAATGGAAGATGTAGAGAGTTGTGCGGAAGAAGTAGAACATAAAAGAGCATGGACACCATCCGTTCCATCTTTATAATTTGGAAGGATGATCGGATGAGTTTTTTAAATAACAGTATTATTTATCATATTGCAATTATTTTATATGCTTGTAGCATTAGTTTATATTTTATAGATTATTTCCAAAGTAACCGAAAGGCGAACCGATTTGCTTTTTGGTTACTTTCGATTGTATGGGTTCTGCAGTCTATCTTTATGTTACTTAGGGCTACAGATTCAGAAACGAACCCTATATTAACTTTATTATCAGGGATTTATTTTTATGTTTGGCTATTGATTACGATGTCATTAGTCATTAATCGATTTATGAGAATTGATTTTCTAGTCTTTTTTACAAATGTTGTCGCATTTGGCGTAAGCGCTTTTTCTATTTTTACACCGCTCGGAAAGATGTCGCCGGTACTGGCTGAGCAATTAGTTTCAGAACTTGTATATGTACATGTCGGTATGGCTATTATTTCTTATGCAACTTTCACTGTATCGTTCATTTTTTCTATTATGTATTTATTGCAATATCGCCTATTAAAAAAGAAAAAATGGAATGCGAGATTAAGAAGGTTAGGGAATTTACCGAAGCTAGAATCGATGTCTTACGGATTAAATTTATTTTCTGTTCCATTTTTCTTACTAGCTATTTTATTAGGATGCATATGGGGATATACGAAATTGGACAATTTCCATTGGTACGATACGAAAGTGATCGGGTCTTTTGTTGTTCTATTTGTATATTGTGCTGGCCTATATTTACGAGTGGCAGATGTGTTGCAAGGGAAGAAAATCGTGCAGTGGAATATCGGAGCATTTCTCGTAATGCTAATCAATATTTTTCTATTAAGTAGTTTATCCAACTTCCACTTTTGGTATTTATAATGAGGAGAGAGAATTATGCGCAAAATTATTGTAGGGTCACGAAAGAGTAAATTAGCATTAACGCAAACAAACTGGTTTATTGATCAGTTAAAAGCGCTAGGTTTACCATATGAATTTGAAGTGAAAGAAATCGTCACAAAAGGTGATGTTATTTTAGATGTTACTCTTTCAAAAGTAGGCGGAAAAGGCTTGTTTGTTAAAGAGATTGAACATGCGTTACTTACGAAAGAAATTGATATGGCTGTACATAGTATGAAAGATATGCCGGCCGTACTTCCAGAAGGATTAATGATTGGTTGTACACCAAAGCGTGTTGACCCTCGTGATGCTTTTATCTCAAAAAGCGGAGCATCGTTTAAAGATTTAGCAGAAGGCGCTATTTTAGGTACGAGTAGTTTAAGACGCAGTGCACAATTATTAGCTGCGAGACCAGATTTACAAGTGAAGTGGATTCGAGGAAATATCGATACACGTTTACGTAAATTACAAGAAGAAGATTACGACGCAATCATTTTAGCGACAGCTGGATTACAAAGAATGGGCTGGGATAATGAAGTTATTACAGAACATTTAGATGAGACGTTATGTGTACCTGCTGTAGGACAAGGTGCATTAGCGATTGAGTGCCGTGAGGATGATAAGGATTTACTACAGTTGTTAGCGCATATGAATGATGCAGTAACAGAAAGAACAGTGGCGGCAGAACGAGTATTTCTTCATAAACTTGAAGGTGGATGCCAAGTTCCAATCGCTGGATATGCAAATCTTACAGAAAATGATGTAATCGAATTAACAGCTCTTGTCGGTTCTATGGACGGTTCTGTTTTATTGAAAGAGACAGTAGTAGGAACTAATCCAGAGGAAGTAGGATTAGAGGCTGCGGACCGTTTAATTAAACAAGGCGCAAAAGAACTCATTCTTGCTGCAAATAAGGGGCAACAATAAATATGAACGCTCTCGCTGGCAAAACGGTATTAATTACACGTGCTCAGCATCAAGCGAAACAAATGAGTGTAGCGGTGAAAGAAAAGAGCGGAATTCCATTGGAAATTCCGCTTTTGCGTATGGAAGGTATATCTCATAGGCAAATTCAACATATAGCAGGGCAGCTACATTCGTATGACTGGGTTATTTTTACGAGTAAAAATGGGGTAGCTTTTTTTCTAGATAGTTTGAGAAAGAAGCTACCCGCAAAGACTAAAATTGCTGCAGTAGGCGTGAAAACAAGGTTAGAGTTAGAAAAGCGGGGCTACCAAGTGGACTTCGTTCCAACTTCATTTGTTGCAGAAGTATTTGCAGAAGAGTTTGTAAAAAGACTAAGTGGAAACGAGTGCATTTTATTTCCGAAAGGGAATTTAGCAAGAGATGTAATTCCAGTTGCACTTCGCGAAATTGGTGTTTCTCTAGATGAGCTAATCGTATATAGTACGAAAGAGAATGTAGAGAAAAGGCAAGAGCTTATAGTAGCGTTAGAAGTAAGGAAAGTAGACATTATTACATTTACGAGCCCTTCAACTGTTATTAGTTTTGTTCGTTTACTTGAGGGTACAAACTGGAGAGAATGGACAAAAAAATGTACAATTGCTTGTATAGGGCCCATTACGGAAAAAGAGGCGAGCCTTTATTTTCCGCATGTTATTATGCCGAAAGAGTACACTGTAGAAGCATTACTACAATGCATTTGTGAATCTATAAAATAAAAGAATGGGGATAGAAATCTATGAACTCTTTACAATTTAATCGTCATCGTCGCTTAAGACAAAGCGGTAATATGCGTGCGCTTGTGCGTGAAACGTTTTTACATACGGAAGATTTTATTTATCCTATTTTTGTATTAGAAGGAGAAAATGTTCGTAATGAAGTGCCTTCTATGCCAGGCGTATACCAAATGTCTTTAGATTTATTGCAAGCTGAAATGCAAGAGGTTGTTGATTTAGGTATTCGTTCTGTTATTGTATTTGGTTTACCTGCTGAAAAAGATGAAGTTGGATCATCAGCTTATTGTGACCATGGAATTGTGCAACGTGCAATTAAGCAAATTAAAGGTGAATTCCCTGAGCTAGTAGTAGTTGCAGATACATGTTTATGTCAATTCACAAGCCATGGTCATTGTGGTGTAATTGAAGATGGTATTATTTTAAATGACGAGTCTCTTGCAGTTCTTGCGAAAACAGCTGTAAGCCAAGCAAAAGCAGGAGCAGACATTATTGCGCCATCAAACATGATGGACGGATTCGTAACAGCAATTCGCCACGCATTGGATGAAAATGGTTTTGGACACGTACCAGTAATGTCGTACGCTGTGAAATATTCATCAGCATTTTACGGACCATTCCGTGATGCGGCGCACGGTGCTCCGCAATTTGGTGATCGTAAAACATATCAAATGGATCCAGCGAACCGTATGGAAGCATTCCGTGAAGCAGAATCAGATGTAATGGAAGGGGCAGATTTCTTAATTGTAAAGCCGGCTCTTTCTTACTTAGATATCGTTCGTGATGTGAAAAATAACTTTAATTTACCAGTCGTTGCTTATAACGTAAGTGGTGAATATTCGATGATTAAAGCTGCAGCGCAAAATGGTTGGATTAATGAAAAAGAAGTTGTACTTGAAAAATTAATTAGCATGAAACGTGCAGGAGCAGATTTAATTATTACGTATCATGCAAAAGATGCAGCAAGATGGTTACAAGAAGGAGGCGCTAAATAATGAAAAAGTTTGATAAGTCGATTGCGGCGTTCGAAGAGGCACAAGATTTAATGCCTGGTGGCGTAAATAGCCCCGTTCGTGCCTTTAAGTCTGTTGGTATGAATCCGTTGTTTATGGAGCGCGGAAAAGGCTCTAAAGTATATGATATCGATGGGAATGAATACATCGATTACGTATTATCATGGGGTCCTTTAATTCATGGTCATGCGAATGATCGTGTTGTTGAAGCTTTAAAATCTGTTGCTGAAAGAGGAACAAGCTTCGGTGCCCCAACGGAAATTGAGAATAAATTAGCGAAACTTGTTATTGAGCGCGTACCATCAATTGAGATTGTACGTATGGTTAACTCTGGAACAGAAGCAACAATGAGTGCGCTACGTTTAGCTCGTGGTTATACAGGTCGTAACAAAATTTTGAAATTCATCGGTTGTTATCACGGTCATGGTGATTCGTTATTAATTAAAGCGGGTTCTGGTGTGGCGACGCTAGGTTTACCAGATAGCCCTGGTGTACCAGAAGGTGTAGCGAAAAATACGATTACAGTAGCGTATAACGATTTAGAAAGTGTGAAATACGCTTTCGAACAATTCGGTGATGATATTGCTTGTATAATTGTAGAACCAGTAGCAGGGAATATGGGTGTTGTTCCTCCACAACCAGGATTTTTAGAAGGTCTTCGTGAAGTAACAGAGCAAAATGGTGCGTTGCTTATTTTTGATGAAGTCATGACAGGATTCCGAGTTGCTTATAATTGCGGACAAGGTTATTACGGTGTAACACCTGATTTAACTTGTTTAGGTAAAGTAATCGGTGGTGGATTACCAGTAGGAGCATACGGCGGTAAAGCAGAAATTATGCGCCAAGTTGCACCGAGCGGACCGATTTACCAAGCAGGTACTTTATCAGGTAACCCACTTGCAATGGCAGCAGGTTATGAAACGTTAGTACAGTTAACGCCAGAATCATATGTAGAATTTGAGCGTAAAGCTGAAATGTTAGAAGCTGGCTTACGTAAAGCGGCTGAAAAACATGGCATTCCGCATCATATTAACCGTGCGGGTTCTATGATTGGTATCTTCTTTACAGATGAACAAGTTATTAATTACGATGCAGCAAAATCTTCAAACTTAGAATTCTTTGCGGCTTACTATCGTGAAATGGTAGAACAAGGTGTATTCTTGCCACCATCTCAATTCGAAGGTCTATTCTTATCGACAGCACATAGTGATGCAGATATTGAAGCGACGATTGCAGCGGCTGAAATTGCAATGTCAAAATTAAAAGCTTAATTGTTGAAAGAAAATCGCTCTCCATAAGGGGAGCGATTTTTTTTATTCATAAAGTCAGCTTTCCATACATAAATCTGTAATGACATATAGTTTGGGAGGGGGAAAAGAAGTGGCAACAGATCATTCATTACGTTTTTCATTAAAAGAATCTGTTTGGTTCCAAAAAGGACAGGAAGTCGAAGAACTTTTGTCAATTTCGTTAGATCCAGACGTTGAGATAGAAGAGCTTGATCATGAAGTTATCGTGAGAGGGCAATTAGATTTAACGGGAGAGTATGTTGCGCGGCAAGATGATTCGGCTTATTCATTAAGAGATCTATCGCCAGCGAAGTCAATTGATTATGTAGAAACAAGGGAAGATGGGGTTAATGAACTTGTTCATTCCTTCCCGCTTGAAATATCAATTCCGAGAAACCGTGTGAAAGTAATTGAAGAACTATATGTATCTATTGAGGAATTTGATTATGAATTAAAGGAAAATGGTTGCTTACAATTATTAGCGGATATATCTATCACTGGTTTATGTGATGAAGAAAGAATCGAGGATGAAGAGGAAGAAACGGCGTATGCTGAGTTAGAAGATGATTCAGTACAAGAGGATGAAAATAGACCTGCGCCGCACGTAGAAGAACCAGTCTATAAGGAATCAGATGAGTGGGAAGATTACGCATTTGAACCGTTCCAACTAGAAGAAAGAAAAGAGCAGGGAGTACAAGAAGAGGAAATAGAAGAACATGAATTTGTAGAGCGTGAAGAAGAGAAAGAAACAACGCCGCAATTTGAATTGTTTGGAAGAAAAGATTTCAAGAAAGAAAAAGCGAAAAAACAAGAAGAGCAAGAAGAAGAAACGTATTCACAGCGAGATGAAAATGCGCTGTATTTAACGAAATTATTTACGAAGGAACCGGAAGAAGAATTTACAAAGTTAAGAATGTATTTCGTGCAAGAAGGAGATACGATCGAATCTGTTGCAGAACGTTATGAAACGTCTGTACAAAACTTATACCGTGTCAATCAAACAGAAGATATATATTTAACTACAGGACAAATTATTTATATTCCTGTTTCAAGAGCAAAAACGAAATAAGTGAGTGTTTTCACTCACTTATTTTTCTAAAGGCTATGTTTTGAATAGAAAGGGTTATTCGTATGGATATGGAATTACGAAATCGCTATGAACCCATTGTAAGGCAATATAGATTGGATACACAGCATATGGAAGAGCACGGAAGTGTAACGAAAATTTACACGAATCAAGGTCCGTATGCGCTCAAGAAAATAGAAGGCAGGAAGTTAGAGCGGAATAACTTCCTGCATCATATTCAATATTTGAAGGAGAAAGGTTTTTCAAATTATGTACCTATATACCATGCGACGGATGGAAATTATATTTTAAGTGACGGGACGTATAATTATTATTTAATGCCTTGGTTAGAACGTGCGGAAGGCAACGGCGAGGATAATGATCAATACCATAAAATGTTTCAAACTCTCGGAACATTACATCAAAAAACGGTGAAAGAAGAAACGTATACAGAAGAAGATTTAGAAAAACATTATACAAATATATCCGATCGCTGGGAGAATGATGGTGAGATGTTAGAAGAGTTCCTCGTAGAATCTGAAGCGAAGTGGTATATGTCTCCGTTTGAATTGCAATATTGTACGTACTATCATCATGTAATGAGGGCGCGTGAGTTTGCAACGAAGCAATTAACTGAGTGGAACGATGCGATGAAAGAAAAAGAAAAAACACGTATTACTTTTGTGCATGGTAACGTATCACTTAATCATTTCTTATTTGATTATGAACGGAACGGCTATTTTATTAGTTTAGAAAAATCGAAGTTTGCAACACCCGTACAAGATATAGTAGGGTTTTATTCTCGGTCTTTAAACACGTATCCAATTGCGCGAAGTGATCGGTTTGAATGGTATCAAATGTACCAAAAAAATTTCCCTTTTACGAAAGAAGAGCAACTACTCATGTTTGCGTATATGACGTATCCATCGCAATTTATTCGGCAAATCCAGTCTTATAAGAAAAGAAGAGAGAGTCGTACTGAGGAAAATGAACTTCTCGGAGTAAAGAGCTTGCAACAATCGCATTGGCTCGTTAGCAATATAGAATATTTCCTTTCGCAATTACAAGCTGCCCAGCAAGGGAACGGATAAAAAGATAAGTAGTATCTCTACTTATCTTTTTTTTCGTTCGCTTGAAGAGACGTAGTATGAAATTTATCTTGACGAATAGGGTTTCGTTTTTTACACTATTGTATATAATAATTAACAATCATATAAATGCCTTGAAGGGGAAGAGTATAACAAGAAACGTCTTCAGAGAGGAGAATCATTAGCTGGGAGATTCTCTAGATAGTTATGTTAGAAGGTAGCCCTGGAGCATCTTTTCTGAACGGAATAGTTCTCATTAGGAAAAGACGGATTTGTCCGTTATCAAATTAAGAGTATAAGCAAATTCTGAATTTGTTTGTAAATAAAGGTGGTACCGCGATGTCCCTCGTCCTTTTTTGGATGAGGGGCATTTTTTATTTTAAGGAGGGAAAATAATGTCAAACACGGAAAAGAATTTACCAACTAAATATGATCATATGTCCGTTGAAGAAGGCCTTTATCAGTGGTGGCTAGAAGGCAAATATTTCGAAGCAACAGGAGACGAGAAGAAACAACCGTATACAATTGTAATTCCACCTCCGAACGTAACTGGTAAGTTACACTTAGGTCACGCTTGGGATACAACTCTTCAAGATATTTTAACTCGTACGAAGCGTATGCAAGGTTACGATGTATTATGGCTTCCAGGAATGGACCATGCGGGTATCGCAACACAAGCGAAAGTAGAAGGGAAACTTCGTGAAGAAGGTATTTCACGTTACGATCTTGGCCGTGAGAAATTCCTTGAAAAAGCTTGGGAGTGGAAAGAAGAATACGCTTCTCACATTCGTCAACAATGGGGGAAAGTTGGTTTAGGACTAGACTATTCTCGCGAACGTTTCACATTAGACGAAGGTTTATCTGATGCGGTTAATAAAGTATTCGTTCAATTATACGAAAAAGGCTTAATTTACCGTGGTGAATATATTATCAATTGGGACCCAGCAACACGCACAGCCCTTTCTGATATTGAAGTAATTCATAAAGAAGTTCAAGGTGCATTCTACCATATGAACTATCCATTAACAGATGGTTCTGGCCATATTCGTCTTGCAACAACTCGTCCAGAAACGATGCTTGGTGATACAGCAGTAGCGGTTCATCCAGAAGACGATCGTTACAAGCATTTAATCGGAAAAACAGTTACACTTCCAATCGTAGGCCGTGAGATCCCGATTATTGCTGATGAGTACGTAGAAAAAGATTTCGGAACAGGCGTTGTAAAAATTACACCAGCTCATGACCCGAATGACTTTGAAGTAGGTAACCGTCATGACTTACCACGTATCTTAGTAATGAACGAAGATGGATCGATGAACGAAAAAGCTGGTAAGTATAACGGTATGGATCGTTTTGAATGCCGTAAAGCGTTAGTGAAAGATTTACAAGAAGCGGGCGTATTAGTAGAAATCGAGCCTCATATGCATTCAGTAGGTCATAGTGAGCGTAGTGGTGCAGTTGTTGAGCCTTACTTATCAACACAATGGTTCGTAAAAATGGCTCCACTTGCTGAGAAGGCAGTAGCGCTTCAACAAAAAGAAGAAGAGAAAGTAACGTTCGTACCAGAGCGTTTCGAAAACACATATTTACGCTGGATGGAAAATATTCACGACTGGTGTATTTCTCGTCAATTATGGTGGGGACACCGCATTCCAGCTTGGTATCATAAAGAAACTGGTGAAGTATACGTAGGTACAGAAGAGCCAGCAGATATTGAAAACTGGAATCAAGATAACGACGTACTTGATACATGGTTCAGTTCAGCGTTATGGCCATTCTCAACACTTGGCTGGCCAAATGAAGATGCAGTAGACTTCAAACGTTACTATTCAACAGATGCACTAGTAACGGGTTATGACATCATCTTCTTCTGGGTATCTCGTATGATTTTCCAAGGTTTAGAGTTTACAGGCGAGCGTCCATTTAAAGATGTATTAATTCACGGTTTAGTTCGTGATGAGCAAGGACGTAAAATGAGTAAATCTCTTGGTAACGGCATTGATCCAATGGATGTTATCGAGAAGTACGGTGCAGATGCAATGCGCTATTTCTTATCAACAGGAAGTGCACCAGGTCAAGATTTACGTTTCAGCATGGAAAAAGTAGAATCTACTTGGAACTTCATTAATAAAATTTGGAACGCATCACGTTTCGTATTAATGAACATGGATGATATGAAGTATGAAGAAATCGATTTAACTGGTGAAAAATCAGTTGCGGATAAGTGGATTTTAACTCGCTTAAACGAAACAATCGAAAGCGTAACGCGTAACATGGATAAATATGAGTTCGGTGAAGCTGGTCGTTCATTATACAACTTCATTTGGGACGATTTCTGTGACTGGTACATTGAAATGGCGAAACTTCCACTATACGGTGAAGATGAAGCAGCTAAGAAAACAACTCGTTCAATTTTAGCTTACGTATTAGACCAAACAATGCGTCTATTACACCCATTCATGCCATTCGTAACAGAGAAGATTTGGCAACATTTACCGCATGAAGGCGAATCTATTACAGTAGCAGCATGGCCAACAGTTCGCGAAGATTTACAAGATACAGAAGCTGCGGCAGAAATGCACCTTCTAGTTGATATCATTCGCTCTGTTCGTAACATCCGTGCAGAAGTTAATACGCCAATGAGCAAAAAAGTTCAAATGCAAATTAAAGCAAAAGATGAGGATGTACTTGCTCAACTTACAAAAAACAGCTCTTACATTGAGCGTTTCTGTAACCCAAGCGAATTAATAATTCAAACGGATTTACAAGCGCCAGAAAAAGCAATGACTGCAATCGTATCAGGTGCAGAGTTATTCTTACCGTTAGCTGATCTTATCAATCTTGATGAAGAGAGAGCACGTCTTGAGAAAGAATTTGAGAAGTTCGACAAAGAAGTAGAACGTGTACAGAAGAAACTTTCAAACCAAGGTTTCGTAGCGAAAGCTCCTGCAGCAGTTATTGATGGAGAGCGTGCGAAAGAGCAAGACTACCTAGAAAAACGTGAAGCAGTTCGCCAACGTCTAGCAGATCTTGAAAAGTAAAATATTTTTTAGAGGCTCACTATATTGGTGAGTCTCTTTTCTTTGCGTATAATAGGAGTATGAAGGTTGTCTTTTGAAAGGAGAAAGCATACGTGATACATACATACGAAGAAGCGATAGGGTGGATTCATAGCCGATTGAAGTTTGGTATTAAACCGGGATTAGAAAGAATGAGATGGATGCTAGAAGAACTCGGAAATCCAGAGCGTCACATTAAATGTGTTCATCTTGCTGGTACAAATGGAAAAGGTTCAACGTTAACATATATGCGCTACATGTTAGAAAACGCAAAGTATAAGGTAGGGACATTTACCTCTCCGTATATCGAAACATTTAACGAACGTATTAGTGTGAACGGGACACCAATTGCAGATGAAGAGATTACTGAACTTGTAAAGATAGTAAAGCCAATCGTTGAAAAACTAGATGAGACGGATTTAGGGGAAGCGACTGAGTTTGAAATTATTACTGTTATGGCAATTTGTTATTTCGGTAAAGTTAATTTCTGTGATGTTGTTTTATTTGAAACAGGGCTTGGAGGGCGCTTTGATTCTACGAATGTTATTCATCCTGTTCTCACGATTATTACAAATATCGGCCACGATCATATGCATATTTTAGGGAATACACTAGGAGAAATTGCATATGAAAAGGCGGGGATTATTAAGTCTGGTGTTCCAGTTATTACTGGTGTACAAGATGAGGAAGTATTGCAAGTCATTCAAAAGGTTGCAAAGGAAAATCATGCAAACTTATACGAGATAGGGAACCACTTTACAGCGTTACATAAACAGTCTAGCGAAGATGGAGAACAGTTCGATTTCACTTGTCCTTTCGCCTTTTTTGAAGATGTGCGAATCTCGATGAAAGGCAGTCATCAAGTAGGAAACGCAGCACTTGCGCTTATGGCAGTCATGTATGTGAAAACATATTTATCATTTTTAATTGAGGAAGAAGAAATCAGAACGGGATTACAGGAAGCGTACTGGGTTGGGCGCTTTGAAAAACTGCAAAGTAAGCCAGATATTATTATAGATGGTGCTCATAACCCAGAAGGTATCGAAAGTCTTGTGAAAACGGTAGAATCACATTACAAAGATAAAAATGTAATAGTTTTATTTACTGCCCTTGGTGATAAACAATTGCATAATATGGTAGGTCAATTAGAAACCGTCGCCGATGAAATTATTTTTACAACATTCGCATTTGATCGTGCTATTTCAGCAGTTCAGCTTGCATCGTATTCAAAGAAAGAGTCAAAATTAGTTTTTGAAAATTGGAAAGAGGCAATTGATACGAAGGTTGAAATGATTGGAGAAAATGATGTTTTTATCATAACTGGTTCTCTTTATTTCATTTCGGAAGTTCGAAAATATATTCGCGAGAAAAACTAGATAGTCTTTGCTATCTAGTTTTTTTGTTCTACAAATGAAGTCAAATGCATACATATAAGATAAATATATAGGGTTATTTGGCGAATTCCTCTGACAAATATCTCGTTTTTTTGCGAAGTGAATATGATATGATGCGGACAACGATAAGAGGTGAGGTGTGAGTGTATGGACAAGCAATCACGAACGATCTCAGTGAAAGTGAATGGAACAGAAGCGAAGTATGAGGAGAAGAAGAAAGATGAATTTGAATGGATGGTAGTAGAAAGTGAAAGACCGAAAAACGTTGTTCCGTTTCAAAAAGCGAAATTAATGTCTACGGAAAAAAAACGAAAGAAGTGGAGCAATACGTTAATTGCAATCGTTGCAACTGCGATTGTTATCGGTACGGCGTTTGGGATGGGAATGCTACAGTTACTTACAGGGCAGGGGGCGACAGGAGGAAGCGGAGTAACAGCTTCGAAGCAGATACAAAATGAAGAATCAAAGGTGGGTGGAACGGCGGAACAAACACCAGCACCGAATGAGGAAAAACAAAAAGCACAAACAGGAACGTCATTAGATCCAATGAAATTATTTTATGTTCAAGGAGGGGTTTATTCTTCCGAAGAAAAGGGACAGGCCGCTCTTGAAGAGTGGAAAGGTAATGGAGGCGTTGCAGCTTTAAAACCGAGCGGTGATAAGTATGCATTAGTTGTTGGTATTGCTGGCGATGAACAGGGCATAAATCAATTAATGACGCAGTATAAAAATGATAATGTCTCCGTATTGAAAAAGAACTGGGATATAACAGATAAAGCGTTACTTAAAGAGGATAAAGAAGTTGGTGCGTTCTTAACAAAAGTACAGCCATTATATACTCATTTAGCAAAATATGCTTCTAGCGTACAAGCTAGTGCAAAAAGTAATGCAAAAGATATAGGTGGGATTGAAAAAGAGTGGAAAGCAATTGAAAAAGAAGGGAAAAGTATGAAGCAGGAAGAAGCAAAGAAATTGTATATGTATACGTCAGTAGCTGTACAAACAGTGAAGGATGGAAAAGGTGATAAGGAATCTTTGGCGAAATTAAATCAAGTTATTATTGATGGTATACTTTCATATGAAAAAATTGTTTCCCAAAAGGTGAATTAATAGGATAATGAAATGACGAAGGAAGAAGTATAGGTACTTCTTCCTTTTCTTATGAATTTAGAGCAAAGTGCTTTCTCTATGGCAGGACTATAATCGTATTTTAGTAAAGAAGTATTATTTTGCTTAGAGAAAATAATATTTCTATCATTTGTGGACAAACTATTCCTTTGATACGATTGATATAAATTGTTCTGCTTCATGTGAGAAAGGAAGGAGAAAATATGAGAAAAATTATTTTAGCTTCAGGATCACCTCGCAGGAAGGAATTGCTTGAGTTAGCTGGTGTACCATTTAAAATCGTTGTAAGTGAAGTAGAAGAGACGATTGGTGCGTACTCATCACCTTCGGATATCGTTATGTCCCTTGCCCTGCAAAAAGCATCTGCGGTAGCAGAAACGAATAGTGATCACGTTGTGTTAGGTGCAGACACAATTGTTACGTATGATTCGCGTGTTCTTGGAAAGCCTTCTAATGAGGCTGAGGCGAAAGAGATGTTACAATTATTATCAGGGAAAACACATGAAGTGTATACTGGTGTAGCAATTATAGCAAAAGATAAAACAGTCACTTTTTATGAGCGTACAGAAGTTACGTTTTGGGAATTAACAGAAGAGGAAATTGACGCATACGTTGCATCAAAAGAGCCTCTTGATAAAGCAGGAAGTTATGGAATTCAAGGTAAAGGATCTATTTTTGTTCAACATATTCAAGGGGATTACTATAGTGTAGTCGGTTTACCAATTTCACGTCTTGTTCGGGAATTAAAACAATTTAATAATGATATAACCCATGCGTAAAATTGCATGGGATTTTCTTTGAGAGAACAAATAAAGGGGTGGAGAAATGAACGGTATTCGTGATGTTGCCAAAGAAGAACAGCCACGGGAGCGTTTATTGTTAGAAGGAGCTGGAAGTTTATCGAATCGGGAGCTTCTTGCAGTGTTACTCAGAACAGGTTCTAAAGAAGAAACAGTTTTAAAGTTATCAGATAAAATTTTACATCACTTTGATGGTTTGCGTATGTTGAAAGATGCAACGTTAGAAGAGCTTGTCAGTATACATGGTGTTGGCATTGCGAAGGCAACCCAGCTTATAGCTGCTTTTGAACTCGGTAGAAGAATGGTACGTTTAGAATATCAAAATAGATACAGCATTCGAAGCCCAGAAGATTGCGCGAGATATATAATGGAAGAAATGCGCTTCCTACAGCAGGAGCATTTTGTATGTTTATATTTGAACACAAAAAATCAAGTTATACATAGGCAAACGATTTTCATTGGAAGTTTAAACACATCAATTGTACATCCAAGGGAAGTTTTTAAAGAAGCATTCCGCCGTGCAGCAGCCTCTATCATATGCCTTCATAACCATCCCTCAGGAGACCCCACGCCGAGCCGAGAAGATATTGAAGTGACAAAACGGTTAGTAGAATGCGGCCAGATTATCGGAATTGAAGTTTTATTATCTTAATAAAAAATATAGGGCAAAATTATATTGGAGCTGAAAATACTCATGTATCTAATTTTTGCCCTATGCTATTTTAAAATTTGTTGTAAGTACTTTAAAGTATACCTTTACAAACGCATCGTTTTTAGAAAGTAATTTAATCAATTTTTTTTGATTTAACAATTGTAAAACTGTAAACATCAGCATATAATAAAAACATCAAGAAAATTTGATTTAAGGAGAAGACCTATGAAAGAACTAGCAATGTATAATCAATTAACTAACCAATCATTTGAGACATACGAAAAAAAGTTCAAAGCATTGGCAGATCAAAGAAGGCTACACATCTTATACGAATTGTGCCAACGTGGGGAAACTTGTGTCTGTGATTTAACAGGTGTTCTCGGTTTACCACAATCAAAGCTTTCATATCATTTAAAACTTTTACTTGATGCAAATCTCATTACAAAAGAGACAAAAGGAACATGGAGTTACTATAACATTAATAAAAAAGAAGTAGACGCACTATTATCTGAGCAATTATGCTGTATATTTCGTCCCATGTCATAACTTTGATTGGGACGAAATAGTGTATTAATATATATTTAATCAATTTTTCTTGATCAATATAACATTTTGATAAGTGATTAAACTTGAATAATCATTCTGGATTTTAAATCAATTTTTTTTGATTTAAATAATCCAATTAAGGGACTATACTTACAATTTCAGCTAAAATAAGGAGGATTTTTTATGAAACCTATTCAACTTTCATTCAAAGTACAAGAGTGTTGCGGAACGGAAAATCAAACATTACAAAACAATATTGGTATGCAGAGATTAAAACAGTTACCAATAGCCATTATTGGGGGCGGACCCGTAGGGTTGGCAGCGGCAGCACATTTAGCAAAACATGGTGAATCATTTATCTTATTAGAAGCTGGAGAAAAAATAGGGTCAAACATTCGTACATGGGGCCATGTACGGTTATTCTCACCTTGGCAATATAACATAGATAAAGCAGCTCTAGCTCTTCTTGAACAACATGGCTGGGAATCACCAGACATAAACGCATTACCAACAGGAAGAGAAATTGTAGAACAATACTTACAACCGCTTGCGAACCTTCCAGAAATTAAACCATTTATCCATTTGAATACTAAAGTACTATCTATAGGTAAGAAAGATACAGATAAAATGAAAACAACGAATCGTGAAAAAATGCCATTCATGATCTATACAGAAAAAGAAGGTGTACTTCAAGTTTATGAAGCTAGAGCAATATTAGATGCTTCAGGTACGTGGGGAAATCCAAATCCGGCAAATTCTAATGGTATCTGGTTGAAAGAAGAGCAATCCCTTAACGAGCATATTTTTTATGGTATTCCAGATATATTAGGAAACGAACAAAAGCGATATGCCAATAAACATGTAGCTGTTGTTGGAAGTGGTCATTCTGCAATCAATGCTCTATTGGAGTTGGCAAAATTAAAAGAATCTTATCCAGGAACTAAGATTGTATGGATTATGAGAAAGCAACGTGTGGAAGAAGCATACGGGGGAGAGGAAAAAGATGCTCTTGAAGCACGCGGAACCTTAGGTAGCCGCATTCATCAATTGGTTGATGAGGGAATCGTGGAAGTAATGACACCATATAAAATTCAATACGTAGTTAGTACAAAAAATGGAATGGACATTGTAGGTCATCAGGATGAGGAAGAAATAAAAATTACAGATATCCAAGAGATGATTGTAAATACAGGAAATCGCCCTAACTTATCTATGATAAGTGAAATACGTACTTCTATTGATACTGCTACTGAAAGTGTAGGTGCTTTAGCACCGCTAATCGATCCTAACCTTCATAGTTGTGGCACTGTTCGCCCCCATGGTGAAAAAGAGCTTCGACATCCAGAGAAAGATTTCTATATTGTAGGTTCAAAAAGTTATGGAAGAGCGCCTACATTCCTTATGGCGACAGGCTATGAACAAGTTAGATCTATAGTTGCTTACCTTACTGGTGATTATGAGGCAGCTGGAAAAGTAGAACTAGATTTGCCAGAGACTGGTGTTTGTAGTGTGAATGTAAAGCCTAATAAAGTAGATGATTCATGTTGTGGTACAGAACCTTGTTGTTAAGGAGACTGACTGTAAGGAGTAGTAATTTTATATTACGCCTCCTTACAGAAGAATTAAGTTTGAAAGGAGAACACAATAAAATGATTATTAATCATGCGGGTAATTTAAAAAAAGACTATTTTTTATCCTATATAAGGTTAATAATGAATGCCCACCAATGTAATGTTGAAGATGCAAAGGATTATGTTTTTCAAAGTATGTTCAGACTCAAAAAAAACAGTTTAGGAAAGAAAACTTATCAGAGTTTCCTTGAAGCGTATCAAGAATTGAAACAATCTAATTAAATAAGTAAATCAGAGGTGGGATAAAGATGAAAGAAATATTAGATTCCATTGTAATTGGAGGCGGGCAAGCTGGTCTTGCGTCTGGTTATCACCTTCAAAAAAAAGGATTACAGTATTTAATATTAGAAGCGAGTGAGAGAATAGCTGGGTCTTGGCCTTACTATTATGACAGTCTTAAATTGTTTTCTCCCGCACGTTTTTCATCGTTACCTGGTATGCAATTCCCAGGTCATCCTGATGATTATCCCACGAGGAACGAAGTAATTGGTTACTTGCAAAATTATGTGGACAATTTTCAGCTACCAGTTATGTTAAATCAGCGAGTAGAATCTGTAGAAAAAGAAGACGAAATATTTAAAGTTCTAACAGGGTCTGGAGAGATATTTCAGGCTAGAACTATTATAAATGCAACTGGTTCTTTTCACAGTCCGTCTAATCCGATAATAACGGATCAAGAGAAATTCAAGGGGAATATTATACATTCGGCTATGTATCGGAGTCCGAATCATTATATTAATCAAAGAGTAGTGGTGGTGGGGCGGAGAAATTCAGCTGTCCAAATTGCGCTCGAACTGGCCGATGTAAGTAAAGTATCTTTAGCTGTACGAAAGCCTGTTCAACTTATGAAACAAAAAGTGTGGGGGAAGGACTTACATTTTTGGCTTAAGGTATTAGGCATAGATACCTTTCCGTTTTGGCGATTTGGAAAAACAGCACCGAGTTCAGGTGGAGTCATCGATTTAGGTGATTACAAGGAACGATTAGCTAGGGGGAATCCAGATCAAAGGCCTATGTTTACATCTTTTTACACTGATGGTGTAGTTTGGCCTGATGGGAAGAAGGAGCCAATCGATACGGTCATTTTTGCAACGGGCTATCATCCTAATCTCTCTTACTTCAATGCTATTGGCGCACTGGACTCAGAAGGAAGACCACTACAAATAGGTGGTGTAAGTACAGAAGTTCAAGGGGTATATTATGTTGGTTTGGAAGGTCAACGTTCGTTTTCTTCTGCAACATTAAGGGGAGTTGGGGCGGATGCTAAATTTGTTGTGAGAAAGCTAATAAGCTACTTAGAAAAATGAATGTATTAGAGAATGAAAGTAACACCATGACTTACTGGGGATTTGGTTAATATTCCTTTTAAATTCCGTAACTTAAGTCCAAAATCAAAAGTAGGGTAAGGGAGATTTAGGAGGAGGTAAGTATGAAGATTAGAAAAGCAACCGAAAAAGATGTACGAGAAATTACGACTATTTATAATGAGGGTATCGAGGATCGTATTGCAACTTTAGAGACAGAAATAAAAACAGATAAATATGTGATGGAATGGCTATTTCAACGAGAAAAAAGATATTCAGTAATTGTCATGGAAGAGAATTCTCATATCGTTGGCTGGGCTTCCATTAATCCATATAGTCATCGATGCGCCTACCGTGGAGTAGGAGAATTATCTATATACATAAAAAGAGAATATAGAGGGAAAGGTTTGGGACAGAATTTACTTTTAGCTTTAGAAAAAAATGGACAGCAAAATGAATTTTATAAATTTGTTTTATTCACTTTTTCTTTTAATAATCTTGGTCAAGGGTTATATCGTAAAATGGGTTATCGGGAAGTAGGAGTGTTTGAAAAACAGGGGATCATGGACGGAGAGCATGTCGATGTTATGATTATGGAAAAATTATTAGGCTAATATTGCAATGATTTCAAATCCAAGATCAAAAACCAGTGATGTCACTTAATCACTGGCTTTTGATTTTTATTAATTTAGTATCTTAATAGTTTAGAACCGGAATTGTTGGCATTCTTAAAAATAAAGTATTAATGAATGTTTTCTTTCTAAACTTCCATAATGATAGGAAGAAGCATTGGACGACGTCCGGTTTTGGAATATAAGAATGGACTTAATACGTCTACAAGTGTTTGTTTTATTTGTGCCCAATTTATTATCCCTTCATTTAGTAAATTACATATACACTCTTCTACAATCTCTTCTATTTTCTTCATGAGTTCTTCTGATCCACGCATATATACGAATCCTCTTGTAACAATTGCTGGCTGAGATACTAATCGCTTTTGTTTACAATCTAAATTCAGGCTTATAATAATGATTCCTTCTTCAGATAGAATTCTACGGTCACGTAAAACAATGTTTCCAATATCACCTATACCACTCCCATCAACATACACAGCTTGAGAAGGGATGGTTTTATTACTAATTCTAGCTTCTCCTTTGGAGATTTCTAGTACTTGCCCATTGTCCATAACAAAGCAATTTTCTATAGGTACACCACATTCTACAGCTAATTCTACATGCTTTTTTAACATACGGTATTCTCCATGAATAGGCATGAAATATTTTGGCTTTAAAAGTGAGAGCATCAATTTTTGTTCTTCTTGTGCTCCATGGCCAGATGTATGAATATCACTTATTTTGTGATGAATTACATTTGCACCTACTCGATATAGTTGATTAATATTTCTGTTAACGCTTAACACATTCCCTGGAATCGGAGAGGAAGAAAGGACAACCGTATCCCCTGGAATAATTTGAATTTGTCGGTGATTACTATATGCAATCCTTGATAATGCAGCCAGTGGTTCCCCTTGGCTTCCTGTACATATGATAGTTACTTGATGACTGGGAATATGATTGATTTCATGTACACCAACGAATATGTCCTCTGGAGCTTGGATATATCCTAAGTTTCTTCCTATTTGAATTGTTTTTTCCATACTTCTTCCTACAACTGCAATTTTACGATTATACAAAATAGAAGCCTCTACAACCTGTTGTAATCTGTGAACGTTAGATGCAAAAGTGGCAAATAAGATACGTCCCTGAGCCCCTGAAAAGATTTCCTTTACAGACTGCCCAACCTTTTTTTCTGACATTGAAAAGCCAGGAACTTCACTATTTGTACTGTCGGATAGTAAACACAATACACCTTCTTTTCCGATTTCAGCAATTTTGTGTAGGTTCGCCTCTGTACCAACGGGTGTAAAATCGAATTTGAAATCACCAGTATGTACAACATTTCCATTTGGAGTGGTGACTACTATACCAAATGCGTCAGGAATACTATGTGTTGTTCGGTAAAATCGTACTTTCGTGTGTTGAAATTCAACTTCTGTTTCATCCAATATATTTCTTATTTCAACATGGCGGATACTATGTTCTTCAAATTTACTTTTAATTAATGCTGCAGCTAGTTTCCCAGCATATATCGGTACTTGTATGCGTTTAAATAGAAAGGGAACCCCGCCAATGTGATCTTCATGTCCGTGTGTGATGAATAATCCTTTTATTTTGTCTTTATTTCTTTCTAGATACGTATAATCAGGTATAACATAATCAATACCTAATAGTTCAGATTCAGGAAATTTAAATCCAGCATCTACAATGATGATTTCATCTTCATACTCAATGACATACATGTTTTTCCCAATTTCTCCAAGGCCACCTAAAGCAAAAATCTTTGTTTTTCCACTTTGTAGTGTTTTCATGTGCCAACTCCTTATATATTAAAATATTTCAAGCTTCCTTTATGATAAAAATTCCTGATTTTGAATAAGAAATTTCAAAATCAGGAATCATACAAAAAATATATTATTTTACAATCAGCACAGGGCATTGAACTCTTTTAGCT
Source organism: Bacillus sp. CH140a_4T (assembly GCF_008923725.1). Classification (GTDB taxonomy): domain Bacteria; phylum Bacillota; class Bacilli; order Bacillales; family Bacillaceae_G; genus Bacillus_A. The sequence goes on along the minus strand of NZ_WBPF01000013.1, from coordinate 738,389 downwards.
ACTTTATGGCTCACACTACCAAGTACCATTTCTTGCAACGCATTGAGTCCCCGACTACCAAGTACCACTAATTCGAAATGACCTTTATTCGCATGGTCTACAATGGTTGGACCTGGTTCACCATGTAATATTTTAACTTCATAAGAAATACGATTTGCTTTTAATTTTTCCTCAATTGGTAAAAGTCTCTTACGACGGGATAACTCTAATTCTTCTTTCCCTTGTGCATGAATAACTTCATTCTTTGCTTTTGCATAATCGACTACAAATACAATTTCAACTGTGCATCCGCTAGATAAGGATGCAATTTTCATTGCTTCTTGAGTAGCACATAAGGAATGTTCAGAGCCATCTACAGCTAATAGGATTTTTTTATACATATTTTCCACTCCTAATCATGAATTAATGTGAAGAAGCTTTTCTATTTGGGTTATTATATACTGCTAATTTTTCTACGAGTTTCTTACTAGAAGAATTTAAGTTTTTAATGGTAACAATATTTTGATTTTCTTGGTACTTAATAACCACTTTGTCGATAGCTCCGACTGCTGAATCATCCCAAATATGGGTATTTGAGAAGTCAATGACAATGCTTCTATTTTTAATATTGAAATCAAAGGATTCTACGAATCCTTCTACAGATGCAAAGAATAATTGACCATCCACATCAAATATCATATTTGAGCCATCTGGTTGTTTTGTAACTTTTATTTTTGAGATTTTAGCAACAAAGAATATAGCACTTAGTAATACACCAGCAATTACACCTTTTGATAAATCGTGTGTTGCAACGACAATAATAACTGTTACTAACATAACTGCTGCATCACTTCTTGGAGCTTTTACTAAATATGAGAATGAAGACCAATCAAATGTACCAATAGAAACCATAATCATAATACCTACTAGAACAGGCATTGGGATTTGTACAACTAAATCTCCTAATACGATGATGAGAAACATTAAAAATAATCCTGCAATTAGCGTAGACAATCTACCACGTCCACCCGATTTTACGTTGATTACAGATTGCCCAATCATTGCACAACCTGCCATACCACCAAAGAAACCATTGATAACATTGGCAATTCCTTGTCCTCTTGATTCTTGATTTTTATTGCTATCGGTTCCAGTCATATCATCTACGATAGATGCTGTTAGTAAAGATTCTAATAATCCTACAATTGCTAACGCAATTGAATAGGGGAAAATAATTTGTAGTGTTTCAAACGTAAATGGTACGTCTGGAATAAAGAACGATGGTAATGTTCTTGTAATTGCTCCCAAGTCACCGACAGTTCGTAAGTCTAAATGCATATAAATCGCAACAGCTGTTAATAATACAATCGCTATCAATGGAGCTGGAATGGATTTAATAAATCGCGGTACGATATAGACAATTGCTAATGTAATTGCCACAAATACATATGTCAGATTGGAAATGCCAATCAAATGTGGTACTTGAGCCATAAAAATTAAAATTGCTAAAGCATTAACAAAACCAATCATGACAGCACGTGGGATAAATTTCATTAATCGTGCTACTTTACATACACCAAAAATAATTTGTATAACACCAGTTAAAATTGTTGCTGCTAATAAATAATTTAGCCCGTGCTCTTTTACTAAAGGAACCATAAGTAATGCCATTGCACCGGTTGCTGCTGAAATCATTCCAGGACGACCACCTACAAAGGCAATAATAACTGCAATACAAAAGGATGCATATAATCCCACCATCGGATCTACACCTGCAATAATGGAAAATGCGATTGCCTCTGGAATTAATGCTAGTGCAACTACAATCCCCGCAAGGATATCAGCTCTAACATTTGAGAACCATTCTGCTTTTAATTTTTCTACCACTGTTTTATACACCTCATATCATTTATTTTGTGGCTTTTAAGTCTCATAAAAGCCGCGTTCACGATTTAATAAAAACAGTCTAACACTTATCGTCCCAAAAAGGAACCTTTTTGATACTAATATTACAACTCCAAGTTATGGTATGATAAAAGAAACATCTAAATTGTTAGGAGAGCATGTATGTTAATCGGATATATGAGACCATATCAAGATGACTTGAAATGTGAAGAACAACTTAAAAGCTTAGAGAAATATAATTGTACGATGATTATCTCAGAGGAACATTCATCGGCAAAAAAAAGAGTACAACTTAAAAATATGATAGATAACCTAAAACAAGATGATAAAATTGTTGTTACAAAACTTTTCACATTAGCTGATTCAACACGTCATCTTGTTGAGTTATTACAAGTCATTGATAATAAAGGTGCTTACATTTACTTTGTTCAAGAAGATATTGATACCAGTAATGCAAATGGGTATCATTTTGGAGATATTGTAAAACATCTTGTAGATTTTCAAAGTGATGTAATTAGTGAAAAAACGAAGAAAGGATTGTATGAAGCGAAACAAAAGGGAGTTACAACAGGGCGTCCTAGAAAGCCTGATGAAAATGTGAAACGTGCGATTGTTATGTATCAAAGTGGTGACTATAGTTTAGCTGAAATACGAGAAGAAACTGGAATCAGCAAATCAACTTTATATAGATATTTAGAAAATTGAATAAGAAATTTTAATCATGAAAAAGTCACTTTCCTGTACGCTGAGGAAAGTGACTTTTTGATTATCTTTGAACGTATTACGGATGAATGTTCAAATAATACGGAATCATTACTTTGTAAAGGCTTTGTAAATTATTTTATAATCAATTGAAAAAGTGATATGCCAATGATAAATTAATAACGAAGTTCGATATTGCTTTACGATTTTGATGCTATAGGAGGGGGAAAACTTGGAGGATAAATTATTAAGAAAGTTATTTTTAGGATTTATCCAAATCCACATTTTACATCATGCTAAGGAACATCCTATTTTTGGTGCATGGATGTTAGAAGAACTGAGGGAACATGGATATACTATAAGTCCTGGTACTTTATATCCTATTCTACATGCAATGGAAAGTGATGGTCTTTTAAATAAAGAGGATCGTAATGTAGCTGGGAAAATTAGAAAATATTATACAGCTACCGAAAAAGGGCAAGATGTTCTAGTGGAAGCACGAAAGAAAGCATACGAACTTTTTAAAGAAATTAAAGACTAATAAGAAAGGACGTGTAGAATGAATCATACAACACAACAAAGCAGATTTAAGATTTTATTAGAAGTACTGCTTGTTTCTACTCGACTTGGACTTACATCTTTCGGGGGACCGATAGCACATCTCGGTTACTTTCACGAAGAGTATGTTCGCAAAAGAAAATGGATGGATGAAAAAAGTTATGCTGATTTAGTTGCGTTATGTCAGTTTTTACCTGGCCCTGCTAGTAGTCAAGTTGGAATTGGTATTGGTGTAATGCGTGCAGGTGTATTAGGAGGAATTCTTGCTTTTATAGGTTTCACTCTTCCTTCTGTTATAGCATTAATCATATTTGCATTAGTTTTACAAGGTTTAAACATTGGAGATGCTAGTTGGATTCACGGGCTAAAAATTGTAGCGGTAGTAGTAGTAGCGCATGCGATTTTAGGAATGGCTCAAAAATTGACACCAGATTTACAACGTAAATCAATCGCATTATTTGCTTTAGTTGGAACCTTATTATGGCAAACAGCTTTCACACAAGTTGGTGTCATTTTATTAGCAGGTCTAGTTGGCTATCTTATCTACAAAAATCATGCAGATAATGATGAAGCAAAACTAAGCTTCCCAATCTCTCGAAAGTTAGGAGTAATTTGTTTATCACTATTTTTTGGATTGCTTGTTTTCCTTCCAATTCTAAGAGAGGTTACATCGTTAAATTGGATTGCAATGTTTGATAGTTTTTATCGCTCAGGTTCTTTAGTTTTTGGTGGAGGTCATGTTGTTTTACCGTTACTGGAACGTGAATTTGTACCTACAGGCTTGATGGATGAGGCGTCATTTTTAGCAGGTTATGGTGCTACTCAAGCTGTGCCTGGACCGTTATTTACATTTGCAGCATATATTGGCGCTGTTATTGGTGGATGGCAAGGTGGATTATTGGCAACTGTAGCTATTTTCTTACCAGCATTTCTTCTTACTTTAGGCACATTACCGTTTTGGGATCAACTAAGACGAAATCCTAAGATCAAAGGTGCTTTAATGGGAGTAAATGCGGCAGTAGTAGGCATTTTAATCTCAGCTTTCTATCATCCGATTTGGACTAGTGCAATCTTACAACCTGTTGATTTTGCTTTCGCTGCCATATTATTTAGTATGTTAGTGTATTGGAAATTACCACCTTGGGTTATTGTAGTGGCAGGTGCTGTTGGTGGTACACTAATATCACTATTATAAAATTAATAATTGTGTTTTAAACTACCATTTTATTTGGTGGTTTTTTTGTTTTCAAAATAAAAATGTACTCTCCCTTGTAAAAAAAACGGAACGTTTATGTTACAAATATCTTAAAAAAACACTCATTGGTAAATAATGTATCCTTGTGATCTGTTTTTACACGTATCTCGGCTGTACCCCAATATTAGTGTGGATTTTAGTATCAAGCCATGAATAGAAAAAATAAATTATTAGGTATATAACTATATACTTATGTTATTGTTATAGGGAAGAATTCCCAAAATAATCGTTGCAAAAGGGATGAGCTAATGTATAAAAAGGGGGGATATTTTTGATTGATCAATTATTTATTGTGGGGATATACCTACTAATCATTTTTATGTGTACATATATCACATTAGAGTATCAACAGCATAAAATGAGTAGAAATCATTATGTAGTATGGTTAGTTGCTGTTTTTTTAACAGGACTATTCGGTTTCCTTTTATACCTGTTATGTGGAAAGAGATACAACGGTCTGTAAGAATACGCTGTAAAGAAGTATTGTAAATGTTTTGTAAAAAATGAGCTTTTCAGTTGATTATATAAGCGGTTAATTATATACTTATTTCAAGAGGGAGAGAAAATTAAATATGAATCCATTTAATGAATATTACGTTTAATTTTTACTCAACATATAAGTATATGCTTATACAATTATGAAAAGGAGGTATAGATATGGAAAAAACGGTTATAGAATTAACAAGAGTGTCACAGTTATTAAAGCTACTAGGAGACAAAACAAGGCTAACAATAGTATCAATTCTCAAACAACGTGAGTGTTGTGTATGTGAATTACTTGAAGTATTTGATATGAGTCAGCCTTCTATTAGTCAGCATCTTAGGAAATTAAAGGATTTAGGTTTAGTACAAGAAGAGCGGAGAGGTCAGTGGATTTATTATTCTTTAAATCAAGCAAGTGATTTATACACAATTTTAGAAGATGTTTTAGCGCATGTACCAGACCAAACAGAGAAAATTAAACAAATTGAGAAGAGCAATCCTACACTCCGGTGTGGTTGTTAATAAATAGTCAGAAAGGGAAGTGAGAAGGATGAGCAACACGGGGAAAAAACGTCTGTCTTTCCTAGATCGATATCTAACCCTTTGGATTTTTCTTGCGATGGCAGTAGGAATTGGAGTTGGCTATCTATCCCCTGGATTTGTTGAGGGAATGAATAGCTTACAAGTAGGAACAACTTCTATCCCACTTGCGATTGGATTAATTTTAATGATGTACCCACCACTTGCGAAAGTTCGCTATGAAGAAATGGGGCGCGTTTTTAAAGATGTAAAAGTATTGATATTATCACTGGTGCAAAACTGGATTATTGGACCTGTATTAATGTTCGCCTTGGCTGTTATATTCCTGCCAGATAAGCCAGAATATATGGTGGGATTAATCATGATTGGCCTAGCTCGTTGTATTGCAATGGTTATCGTTTGGAACGACCTAGCAAAAGGTGATACGGAGTATGCGGCAGGATTAGTTGCTTTTAACTCTGTATTCCAAATGTTATTTTTCTCAGTATACGCTTATGTGTTTGTAACAGTCATTCCAGAATGGCTAGGAATTGAAGGAGCTGTTGTAGATATTACAATGGCAGAGGTTGCAAAATCAGTCTTTATTTACTTAGGAATTCCGTTTATTGCAGGAATGTTAACACGTTTTATCTTTGTAAAAACAAAAGGCCGAGAGTGGTATGAAAAAGTACTTATACCAAAGATTAGTCCAATCACATTAATCGCATTGTTATTTACAATTGTTGTGATGTTCTCATTAAAAGGAGAGGTCATTGTTAGCGTACCATTTGATGTTGTACGTATTGCAATTCCATTACTCATTTATTTTGTAATCATGTTTTTTGTCTCCTTCTATATGGGCAAAAAAGTGGGTGCAAGTTATGGGGTATCAACAACATTAGCATTTACAGCTGGTAGTAATAATTTTGAATTAGCAATCGCTGTAGCTGTAGGGGTATTTGGAATTCAGTCTGGTGCAGCGTTTGCAGCAGTAATCGGACCTTTAGTTGAGGTACCAGTTATGATAGCACTTGTAAATGTAGCACTTTGGTTCCAGCGTAAATACTTTCAAACACAACCAAAATAAATATTCATAAAAAAGGTGGAATTATCATGGAAAACAAAAAAACAATTTACTTCTTATGCACAGGAAACTCTTGTCGTAGCCAAATGGCAGAAGCTTGGGGCAAAAAATATTTAGGTGACAAATGGAATGTACTTTCTGCAGGTATTGAGGCGCACGGAGTAAATCCGAATGCAATTAAAGCAATGAACGAAGTAGACATTGATATTACAGATCAAACATCTGATACCATTGACCGTGACATTTTAGATAAAGCGGATCTTGTTGTAACACTTTGTGGTCACGCAAATGATGTATGTCCAACAACTCCACCGCACGTAAAACGAGTCCACTGGGGATTTGATGATCCAGCTGGTCAAGATTGGTCTGTATTCCAAAAAGTTCGTGATGAGATTGGCGAACGTATTAAAAAATTCGCTGAAACAGGAGAATAATTGAAAATTAAATATTTGTAGCCGAGAATCTTTTTCTCGGCTTATTTTGTAAAGAAGGGGAGAAATCAAAGATGAAGAAGATAGAAATTTTTGATCCTGCAATGTGTTGTTCTACTGGGGTTTGCGGACCAAGTGTTGATCCAGAGTTAATTCGTGTATCAGTTGCTGTTAACAACTTGAAGAATAAAGGAATTGATGTGACTCGTTATAATTTGGCAAGTGAACCAGATGCATTTGCCAATAATGTTGTTATCAGTCAACTATTAACAGATAAAGGACCAGATGTATTGCCTGTAACTTTGGTAGATGGAAAAGTAGTAAAAGAAAAAAGTCACCTGACAAATGAAGAACTTACACAATTAACAGATGTAACAGAAGAAGAGTTGAGTCAAAAGCCAGTCGTACGTTTAAAGTTAAACGTGAAAAAATAGAGAAAGAAGTGAAAGGCAATGACAAACTTATATAACCCAAACGCAATAGCATTCACACCATTTTTATTCTTTACTGGTAAAGGCGGCGTAGGAAAAACATCTACTGCATGTGCAACAGCTATTACGTTAGCTGATATGGGGAAACAAGTCTTATTAATAAGTACTGACCCAGCTTCTAATTTACAAGATGTGTTCGAAATAGAACTTACGAATAAACCGAAAGAAATTCCCAGTGTACCAAATCTACAAGTAGCAAACTTAGATCCTGAAACAGCAGCACATGAATATAAAGAACGTGTTGTTGGTCCATACCGTGGAAAGCTCCCTGATGCTGTCATTGCGACGATGGAAGAGCAATTATCTGGAGCTTGTACAGTAGAAATGGCCGCATTTGATGAATTCTCTACGTTACTTACAAATAAAGAATTAACATCGAAATTCGATCACATTATATTTGATACAGCGCCAACAGGTCATACGTTACGTCTTCTTCAACTTCCTACGGCTTGGAGTGGTTTCCTAGAAGAAAGTACTCATGGAGCTTCTTGTTTGGGACCATTAGCAGGTCTTGGAGATAAAAAAGAATTATATAGTCAAACAGTTGAAGCGTTATCGAATCCGAAACAAACCTCTTTATTGCTTGTGACACGTCCTGATAGTTCACCGTTGCAAGAAGCAGATCGTGCAGCTAAAGAATTAAAAGAACTTGGAGTTAGCAATCAATATTTGCTTATAAATGGTGTTTTAACGAATTATATGCAAAATGATGCTGTTTCTAAAGCTTTGTTTACGAGACAAGTACGTGCATTAGAAAACATGTCAGAAGAGCTAAAAGGTCTTCCAGCTTATGAACTTCCATTAGTGCCATTTAATGTTACCGGAATAGAGAATATGAGAAAGTTGGTTCGGCCAATTGAAAGTATCTCAATTTTAGATGAGATACAAGAAGAAATTGCTATATCTCCTCTGCAAAACATGATTGCAGATCTTTCTGAGACAGGAAAAAGAGTTATTTTTACAATGGGAAAAGGTGGAGTAGGAAAAACCACTGTAGCTTCAGCCATTGCAGTTGGTCTTGCTGAAAAAGGGCATCGTGTACATTTAACTACAACGGATCCAGCAGCACATATTGATTATGTCATGCATGGGGAACAAGGGAATATTACGATAAGTCGTATTGATGCAAAGCTGGAAGTAGAAAACTATCGCAAAGAAGTGATTGAACAGGCTAAAGATACGGTAGATGAAGAAGGTTTAGCGTATTTAGAAGAAGATTTACGTTCGCCTTGTACAGAGGAGATTGCTGTATTCCGTGCTTTAGCTGAAATTGTTGAAAAAGCAAATGATGAAATTGTGGTAATTGATACCGCACCAACAGGTCACACATTATTGTTACTAGATGCAGCACAAACGTACCATAAGGAAATCGCAAGGTCTTCTGGTGAAGTACCACAATCTGTGAAAAATTTATTACCACGTCTTCGCAATCCAGAAGAAACAAGTGTTGTCATTGTAACGCTAGCAGAAGCGACACCAGTCCATGAAGCAAGTCGTCTACAAGAGGATTTAAAACGTGCAGAAATTCATCCGAAATGGTGGGTCATTAATCAAAGCTTTTATGCAACGCATACGATAGACCCAGTATTAAAGGGACGATCACAATCTGAAGTGCCATGGATTCAAGAAGTTCAAAAAGAATCACAACATAATTATGTAATTATTCCCTGGCAATCAGAAGATGTTATTGGATATGAGAAACTAAAAGAATTGACCGTTCAATAATTGTTCATTAGGAGGCATTCACTATGCATAAAGTCGTTATTTTAGGAACAGGACCAGCCGGATTAACAGCAGCTATTTACTTAGCACGGGCGAATATGAATCCACTTATTATTGAAGGAACTCAGCCAGGTGGACAATTAACTACGACAACAGAAGTAGAGAATTTCCCAGGATTCCCTGATGGTATTATGGGGCCAGATCTAATGGATAATATGAGGAAACAAGCAGCGCGATTTGGTGCAGAGTTTAAAAATGGTTGGGTAGAAAAAGTGGATGTATCCAAGCGACCATTTAAAATTACTGTAACTGGAATGGGAGAGGTAGAAGCGGAAGCTATTATTGTTTCTACAGGTGCTTCTGCTAAACTGCTAGGGATTCCAGGTGAGAAAGAACAGATGGGCCGTGGAGTAGGAACTTGTGCAACATGTGATGGATTCTTCTATCGTGGTAAAAAAGTCATTGTAGTTGGTGGTGGAGACTCTGCAATGGAAGAAGCAAACTTCCTAACAAAGTTTGCAACAGAAGTTCATATTGTACATCGTAGAGATGAACTACGTGCATCTAAAATTATGCAAGATCGTGCAAAAGCAAACGAGAAAATTACTTGGGGATTAAATAAGACACCGATAGAAGTACTAGCAGATGGAAAAGTTACAGGTCTAAAAGTGAAAGATAACGAAACCGGTGAAGAAGAAATAATTGAAACGGATGGTATTTTCATTGCGATTGGCCATCGTCCAAATACAGAATTTTTAAATGGTCAAGTAGAGATAGATGAAGCTGGTTATATTGTTGTAAAACCAGGCACGACAGAAACAAATATACCAGGAGTATTTGCATGTGGTGATGTGCAAGACCATAAGTATCGTCAGGCAATTACGGCTGCAGGAACTGGGTGTATGGCTGCATTGGATTCTGAACGGTTCTTAGAAAATCATGCTGTGCATGATTGGAGTCAATCTTTATAAAACGGGGGAAGTTAAAATGAATATTACAGATAAAGCAAAAGAATTTATTGAGACTGCTATGAAAGAAAACGGTGTTTCAACATTACGTTTTACATTTGATGGTGCTGGATGCTGTGGCCCTAGTTACGGTATTAATTTAGGTGAAGCACAAGAAAATGATGTCACAGAAACAGTAAACGGTATTCAAGTTGCTATGGATCCAAAGGTAGCTGAAATTGTAAATACACTAACACTAGACTATGTAGAAGATCAACAAGGTGCAGGTCTTGTTATCAGTGGTGAATCTAACTGCTGCTAAATTATAAATTAAAGGAGACTAACAAACATGACGAACTATCACGAACTTGTAAAAGGAAAAGTATATATTGGTGGAGTAGACGCTATACAAGACGCAGTAAAAAAGCATGGAGTTACAGAAGTGTTTGACTTACGTTCTGGAGGACAAGAACCAGAAGGATTCCCAGTTGAAGCTAAGCGACATGCTTACCCAATTGTAGAAGGTGTAGAAGGGGAAGATGAATCTGTTAAAGATGCAATTGGAGCCGTTAAAGAAGCTGTAGAGCGAGGGGAAAAAGTATTTTTCCATTGCTCTGGTGGACGAAATCGTACAGGTACGGTTGCAACCGGATTATTAGTAGAATTAGGGCATGCATCTAACGTAGAAGAAGCGGAAGAAAAAGCAAAAGAAATACGTTCAATCATTAATATCAAACCAGAAATGAAGCAAGTATTGAAACGTTTGTATGTATAATTTGTCTAAGTCTCAAAAACATATGTTTTTGGGACTTTTTTATTTTATGGACATTATTTTGAAATGAAGCTCTCATTTATATGATTGGTTAAGATATGGGCAATCTCAAGGGGGAAGCAAACGTTTGGGACAATGATTATATTATTCATAAAGAAGAGTCTAATTTGCAGAGGCAATAGCGTTGTTTGATTAGAAGACTATAAACACAAATAACACTTTTCGTGAATGCCGGTGGTGTTATTTGTGTTTATCACTTTTATAAAATAATCTTTAAAAACTACAAACAGTGAGATATAACAAATTTATTATATCTATTTCATAGATCATACTCTGGGGGATTGTCTGGATTTTTGTTGTTTGAATGTAAAGGAATTACTTTAGAAGGATTTAAATGTTTTATAGCTTGATAATCTAAATGCTTTTCTAATTCTTGTATAAATGATGTTGGATTTTCAAAGGTGTCTTGTAATGCTAAGTTTATGATTTGTGATTTAGAGTTACCTGTATTTAGCATATTTACGAGTTCGTTTTCTTTGTTACTATAAGTAAACATGGCTAATAATGATTTTTGAATTCTATAATTTTTTTGTTTCAGAGTCTGAATGACCGATTCTTGTTTATTTAATTTATTTTGTAATTTATTATTTTTATCTTCCAATTGTTTAATTTTTGAAGCAATATTGTACAGGTGTTTATCATAAGGCTCTAAATATTCCCACAGTAACTCTTTGTTTTTTCCACCATACTTATCAATTAATTCTTTAATATCAATTAAGTCTAGTTCTATCGATTGAGAAATAGAAACTTTTTGTGACTGTATAGTATTAACTGTATCGACTAGCTGACGGCCGATACGATCTTTCTTTTTCCAAAAGTCATAGCTCGTTTTGATAGAGAATTCCCCTTGTTCATAAAGATTAGTGGCATATTCCCAAATATGTTTATATTTTATTTGAGGGTAAGGATTGTGGTTTTGGTTATAAATTCTAAGTAAATATAATATCTCTTGCTTAAGCTTTTCATTGATTTCATATTTTTTTGGTCTGCCAGGTCCTTTATTTGAGTTCATCAATCTCCACTCCTAATAGGTATTGTAATCTTGCGAGAGAAGTTTTGTCGTATTCTATTTTGTCAAATGTTGTCCTTAGCTCAGTTTTTAATTCAGGATTAATTTTTCCGAATTCATCTAAATGGTGTAAATTATATAGTCCTACTAAGTAATTAATCTTTTTTTGGAGATTGTTATAAATTACACTAATTTCTTTAATAATCAATTCTCGTTTTTCTTGCAAATCATGTAGTGATATACCCCAATGTTTGCAGAAATAACACCCTGTAAAGTTCCAATTGAATGAGGGACAGGGCATTGTTGTATCTTTACAATAACCCAGGTTTAATTCGATAAAATTACTAGATGCATCATGACTGTAGGTGTTAAATTCACTATAAGCAATTTCATCGAGTAGTTTTTCATATTCTTGAACACCTTGTGGTGACACGAAGTTTTCTGTATTTTGTAATATAAATTGGTTTGTTAATCTTTGTATATCTGTGTCGATCCAAAATTTCATATGGTTTCCATAAGAATATTGTGTGTTAAGGTCAAAGTGGCCTGCCAGCCTCTCAATCTCGACTCGGTCATATCCTTGCATCATTAGTGATATGATGGCTATATGTCTTAAGTCACCGGGTTTAAGTTGATTGCTAATCTCTAAGTTATATTCCTCTTTAATAACCTCCATATAAAAACATTCAATTAATTTTTGTAAATATTCTCGAGTAAATATTTTTTGTTCATAGTTTATAGAGCTCTTTATGTTCTTTAATGTTAATTCCTTAAAGGCTGCGAAAGATATTAGGTATTCGGAAGATTCATATTCTGATGTTAGTTGTAAATATTGTATAATTTTACCATGTAATTCTTTTGGAATTGGTAATGTGTCGTATGTTAGTTCAGTTCTGTTTTTTATATTTCGTTTTTGTTTAAGACGAGGGAAGGTTAGGGTATTCTCTGTAAGAGAGAGACAATCTCTCTTAATTAAACAAAATTCACTAGGGCGCATTGGTATAATGGATGTTATATCCCACCATAGGATGACTGGAAAGAATTTAGTCAGTTTATTGAATTTTAATTTGTCTGTTATCTTGTCTTGGTGGGTTATAAAAAAATATTCTATACAGTCTTTAAAGACTAAGATATCTTTTGGTGGAGGCAAATCACGATTGCTGTTAGATGATTTTATTTTAGCTCTTTCATCTTCTAGTATCTGAATGTAATGCGGATCTATAGGGAGATCTGTATAAAATTTTGAAAAGCTAAGAAAACTATTTATAAACCGTAGTATGGTTTCTGGAGCGACAGTTTTGGTTACATAGTCATTGCTTTTAGAGTTTTTTCTACTATAGACTTTACCAGAGTTAATTAATTGGATTAACTTTTCGTAGTTCGTTTGAAACCCTTTTGTTAGTCGACAAATAGAATATAGATTGCTAAAAAGTTTATATGTTACTGAGGGGGACTTAGAATTTAGATGTAAAATAATCCAACATTTTAAAGCTAGTATACATTCACTAATTACTAAATTACTATTGAACTTAAGCAATGGTTGAAAAGATTCAAAGTTGAAATAATAAGTTTGACCATTGACTAATTCAGCGAATGACCAGATGTTACTTTCGAAATCTTTTGTTTGGTTAAAAGATTTTATATCGAAATACTCGTTAAATAATTGTTGAGCCTCTATAATATTTTTATTAATATCAAATGCATTATCAAGGGTTGAAAGGTCTTCTAAAACTTTATGATTAATTTTTAACAAGCCAATCCTCCTCCGCTATGCAATTGTATTTAATAGACACCGTCTGTCAAATATTCTTTAGTCTTTGGTAATTGTTGAGAAAGGAGCGAGAATTTCTCTTTGCCACCTTCAACAAAATCATATATTAAATCACCAAACTGTAGTTTAGCTGATTGAACTTGTAGCCAGAGTAAGTAGAAATGATTGGCCATTTTTTTCTTTTCTCCTTCTTTAGCACTATTAAAATGAGAAATTATATGATGAATTCCTTTTAGATACGTGTCCATTAAATTTGATAAGGCATATACATTAACAATAGAAAATGGACAACAGGTGCAGTCTCTATTACTGGTTATATCGTCATATTTACAGCGGGAAAAGACACATTGGTAATATTCTTGTTTAGAATATAATGTATTGGCCGTTGCTTGAGAAAGTAGATGTTGAATTTCCTCTTTTTTTAAGCTGTTTATTAAATCTATAACTTCCCATTGTTCAGTTGCTAGACGATCTATAAGACCAGAAGAAACCTCTATTTTTTGAACATCACCAAACCTCTTTGTTAACTCTAGCATTTTTTGTGTTTCTACATTTTTTTCAATATTTAATCCATCAAATAATTTGTTGGTTAATAGCTGAGTTATATAGCCGAAGGAATTCCTTTCAAAGATTTGCTCTATTAAATGAGTAAGTTGCTTTTCATCTAATTTAATGTAGTGCATCGTTGAATTTTCATTAAAGTGAGACCTTGAGACCCTAGCGGCGTTTAAAGATCTTAATACTGACCAAATCAAAGTAGTAAGCGTACGATTCATTTTTCGGTTAGAAAATTTAAATTCATGTTTGAAATGTTTAAAAAAGACTTTATGCGCTGTATGTCTTGGTTGAACTATATGACGAGTTTTAAGCCATATTAAAGCACCTACATCTTTAGGTACAGTGTTTTTTTGATTTGAACTTGGAGTAACGATATGATAAGCATTTGCGCGTAATTGACAAATACTTATGGCGGTTGCAAAAGCGATTTTTAAAGGATCAGCAATCCGAAAAATGCTGTATGCGCCAGTTTTGTGGATCTTTTTTACATAACGACCTACCTGGAAGATTATAGAGTTAGCATCATCTATTGAAGGGTTATTTTGTTTTAACCAATCTAGGTCTGTAATCGAAGTATTCGATAAGTCTACTTCTGGAATTTGAGTTATGACTGTTGCATGGCGCCAATTATTTGTAAGTTGTATTAATATGTATAACCAATAACTGTCATAATTACAGTATTTGTTTCCCTTAAGAAAAGATTCGACATTTTGAATTGCAGTAAGTTTGTGTATTGATAAGTCATTGACAAATCGATATAAATCTTTGTACTCCTCATAGGTATATCTAGATAAATCTACATCACGTTGATTTAAAAAATGGTTAGGATTAGTAAGTTTGTCCAGTGTGTAAGGTGGTTTTTGTGTAACCTCATAAATAGAAGCATAAACTTCTCGGCAAAAATGATATAGGATGCGCTGGTAAGTACGAGGTATGTTTGAGTTTTCTTCAAAAAATAATTTGTTTAAGGATGACGCAGAATAACTATAGATTTCTTTAGTTAATAAATCTGTTAAATGGAAACTTGTTTTTGAGAGTTGGTTAATGTAAATGCTAATATTTGAACTTCTGGTAGCGTGTAATTGTTTTCGAACATATTGAAGCCACAGATCTTTAGTTCGTATTAACTTTTTTGAAAAAGAAATTTGTAAAAGTGTTTCTGTTTTGTAAATGAACTCTTTAAAAGGGTCGTCCATTTCGATACTAATTAGGTTTTTGCAGTTTTTACGATCTAATAAATATTGGTGAACATCTTCTTTTCGAAATAAATTCTTACTGCCATTGTATCTTTTTAATACACCCATTAATAAAGAGGGACATTCAGTAGGTTGAATATTGTTTCTGGGTATATAGGAATACAAAAAATTTGTAGTAGAACCATCTTTGTCCATAAGTAATTTAATCTCCTGGATTGTGTAATATTCTTGCTTATATTGACGTTTTAGAAGCGTTTGTTTTTCGATTAAGTTATGGATTTCATCTTTTGAAAAGAAGTAAATAAAACTTATTTTATCTGTATTGAATTTGTATTCTAATATTTCTACGGGTTTAATGTCATAGCTATCTAATACAATATTTATGTAATCACCGCTGAGTGAAAGGTAATCCATTACTTGCTTCTTTGTATAATACTTTTCCCTATACTCAATATATTTGTCATTGCGCTGAGCGTAACTGCCATTTCCTCCGCTGGTAATTCCTTTTCTATATGTCTGTAAGTATTGGTAATCGTTTTTTGAAATAAATTTGCCATCGTGGCTACTGCCATGAAGCGTATATATTTCTATATTAATGTTAGGCAAGAGGGTGACTAAGTTGCTTCGCCTCATAGATAATTCATTTAATACTTTGTTGATACTCACATGTTGCTCAAAAAAATTAATGACTTTCTCACGAAGAAAAACATGGTGTTGAGGCTGAGGTGTATTTTTGAAATATAAAGGTATTGTAAGTTCCTTGTAACCCAATAAGCTATTCAAATTGTGTTTTTGAATGTTGTTAATCACACTTAGTAATGCCCGGCGTGGAAAGTTTTTTTTTGATTTTTTATCTATAGAGCTTATTCTTAATAAATCATATCCAGTAATGTATTTATCGTCGGTTATATACTTTTCAATGAATTCTAGTGGAATAAAAATATCTTTGTATATTGTGTTGAATTTATGTAGAGGAATATTATGTGTTTTACATAGTTTTCTTAATGTTTGAGGAGAAATATTACAGTTATCCATTATTTGTTTACCAGACATGTGTTTCGCTAGGTAGGCAGAGTCTTCATGTTGATTCAGAAAAAGTTTTGTATCATTTGTCTCCCAAACATCTAGAATATTTGCAGTGGCTAAATGTCTTAGTGTTTGTGTATACAGGTATTTTGAAAAAAAAGGTGCGGATGGGTTTAAGCCAATTCTTTCTGCAAATTGTTCACTGCTAATTAAAGCTTCTTTAATCTGTAAGTCCTGTGTATCTGTTATCTGTATTAGCAAAGTGCATGACATCCTTCCATGTTTTATTTAATTCGATTTCTTCAAATTCATAGGATGAATAAATAGATTTAGGAGATATAGTATCAATTGCATGTATAATGCTACTTGTTGCAGTTAAAATATCGGTGTAGTCTAACATTGCTTGAGGTGATCTATCTCCTCTTAAGATAGCAGTTTGTACAGCACTATAACCAGCATCTAAGCAAAGGTTAGTAAAGGCACCACGTCCGATGTGTGTACTCCATTTTGTTTCACGAAACTCTTTAAAATCTTCATATCTCCCATTTGTATTTTTTAACATTCCTAAGTAAAAACGTTTCAAATTATTGAATATATTTCGGTAAGTATGAGTCTGCATTGCTTCCCCACGGCTATTAACAAATAAAGCTAAATTACTTTTAAAATTACTTTTCCTTTTCATTGAATGATGCTTTTTATTCAACCAATCTAAATGTTTTTTGTATAAGTAAGGAACAAGTGGATCTAGTAAAACAGCTTGATCCCGTGGACGTTTCACTTGGTTGTTACTTTGAGGAGAATATAAAGGAAATAGATTTGGTTGTCTATCTCTAATATTTAAAATTAATCCTTTCTCCCCATATTGTGAGTTATTTTGAGATAATACAGAATTTATATCAAGGTTCATACATTCGGCTGCACGTAAACCACCGAATATCTGTAAGCAAACTGCAAATGCTATATGAGGAAACTCTATTTTCGCTATCATTAAAAATTCTCTTATTATTTTTAAACGTATGGCTTGTTTTTCTTGTGGTGTTGTCCACTTTTGGGTTAGGAAATCTTTTTTCTTAATTACTTCAAGGTCATAGTCTTGTTGTTTGGGTTTCTTATAATAGAGATTTACATTGAAGGTACTTGTTTTTCTGTATGATTTGTTATGACTTAAACTGTTGGAATGGTTTGGTTTATTTATTGGAGGTGTATTCTTTAAAACTTTTTTTTGGATTCCAAAAAAGTAATAAAAATGTAGAAGGTAATGTTCTTTTCGTTTAACAGTATCTCTTAGATTTCCTTTTTCTCCACAATACTCGAGAAAAGATTCCATATGGCATAATTGTAAATCAGCAATACCTCTAATTTCTTTAAATATTGAATGACCGCTCCTCTTTTGATGGAGTATATAGTTAAGAAATTGTACCAAGGTATCTGCAACGGCTTTTTCGCTGTTTATTGAACCTGATTCATTATAGTACTTTTTATCAAGGAAGTCTGTGACTGGGTGAGGGACTACAATCTCTTCTTCTATCAAAAGGCCAATTATATATCGACTATCTGAAATGTATTCATTGCCTTTCTTTCGGTATATGGGCACTTCCCTTTTAACGAATTTTATTGTGTCTCCATTAGACCATAAATCCATATGTTCACCACATCCTATTATATAGTTAAATGTTTTAAAAGAATTTGCCCCTATTCTAAGGATGATTTAATTTTAAGAGTACGTTGCATTAATTTTAGCACAATTCTTACAAAAGGGGCGTAAAAAGAATCCACTATACAGATTGCCTCTAGAAGGGATTCTTTAAAGAAATGATAGGGTTCTATAACTCGCTCTTTTTTGTTGGGATATGTGCTTGACCATATTATAATAGGTGACCATAAATTCGTGAGTTTAAAGGAAAAAGGTCATATTTAAGACTATGCTTTTTACTTATTTTGTTTTATAATGTGATTTATGAGTTTTTTGTAGAAATTTATCTACAAGAAGGATAAAGATATAAAAAACGTACTGTTTTTATAATATAAAGTAAGAAAAAATGAGTCCGTGAAAACAAGAAAGGAAGATAAATAATATGTTTGGATTTGGTGGCTTTACTCGCGATCTTGGAATAGATTTAGGAACTGCGAACACGCTTGTATATGTAAAAGGAAAAGGTGTCGTATTACGTGAACCTTCAGTAGTAGCGTTACAAACTGATACGAAACAAATCGTTGCTGTAGGTAGCGATGCAAAACAAATGATTGGTCGTACACCAGGAAACGTTGTGGCACTTCGCCCAATGAAAGACGGTGTAATTGCTGATTACGAAACGACAGCAACAATGATGAAATATTACATTCAACAAGCTCAAAAATCAAATGGATTCTTCTCACGTAAGCCTTACGTAATGGTATGTGTACCATCTGGTATTACAGCTGTAGAAAGACGTGCAGTAATTGATGCGACTCGTCAAGCTGGTGCTCGTGACGCTTATCCAATTGAAGAACCATTTGCAGCAGCAATTGGTGCAAACTTACCTGTTTGGGAACCAACTGGTAGCATGGTTGTTGATATCGGTGGTGGTACAACAGAAGTTGCAATCATTTCTTTAGGTGGTATTGTAACAAGTCAATCAGTTCGTGTTGCTGGTGATGATATGGACGATTCAATCATTCAGTACATTAAGAAAAGCTACAACTTAATGATTGGTGAAAGAACAGCTGAAGCATTAAAATTAGAAATCGGTTCTGCAGGCGAGCCAGAAGGTATTGAGCCTATGGAAATTCGCGGTCGTGATTTAGTAAGTGGTTTACCAAAAACAGTACTAATTCAGCCAGAAGAAATTGCAGATGCATTAAAAGATACAGTAGATGCAATTGTAGAATCTGTTAAAAATACGTTAGAGAAAACTCCACCTGAATTAGCGGCAGATATTATGGACCGTGGTATCGTATTAACAGGTGGCGGAGCATTACTACGTAACTTAGATAAAGTGATTAGTGAAGAAACAAATATGCCAGTTCTTGTTGCAGAAGACCCATTAGATTGCGTAGCGATTGGAACGGGTAAAGCATTAGACAATATCGATCTTTTCAAAACTGCTGCTCGATAATATTGCAAAATAAAAATCAATGAAATTAAGAGGGTGTGAACGTGCCACAGTTTTTCTTAAACAAAAGATTAATTGTTTTGTTAGTTAGTATTATTCTTCTCGTGGCATTGATTGGAATCTCATTGAAAGAACGGAACAGTTTAACATGGCCAGAGCAGTTTGTTAAAGACACTGTCGGTGTTGTAGAACGTGTATTCCAAAAGCCAGCGAAATACGTAGCTGGATTCTTCGAAAATGTAGAGGATGTAAAGCGCACGTATGAAGAGAATAAAGAATTAAAAGCAAAATTAGATAATTACGGAAAGTTATCAAGTCAAGTAAAACAATTAGAAGATGATAAAAAGAAGTTACAAGAGTTAACTGGTAAAAAAGAGTTGCCTAGTGATTATACTGAAATTCCAGCTACTGTCGTTTCTCGTAACCCGGATAAATGGTACGATTTAGTTGGAATTGATAAAGGGGCACAGCAAGGAATTAAAAAAGATATGGCTGTAGTAACTTCACAAGGTTTAGTTGGACGAGTGAAAAGTGTATCTCAGTTTACATCATCAGTAGAATTGCTAAGCTCTATGAGCCGAACAAATCGTGTTTCTGCTATCGTACAAGGTAATGAGAAAATCTTTGGATTAATTGAAGGTTATGACAAAGAAAAGCACTTACTTCTTTTCACAAAGATCGGCTCTGAAGCTAAGGTAGATAAAGATCAACTAGTTGTAACATCTGGACTTGGTGATATTTTCCCGAAAGGTCTTGTAATTGGAACGATCGTTGATGTTCAGCCGGATCCATACGGCTTAACAAAAACAGCTTATGTAAAACCGGCCGCTGATTTGAATGACGTAGAGCATATTATGGTTGCTAAACGTGCAACGCCTTCAGCGCCATTAGAATAGGAGGGGGAGAAGAGATGATGAAGATTCTAAAAAGAGCAGCTCTTCCTCTTTTGCTCCTTTTTGTTTTTCTATTTGAAAATATGTTTGCTACTATTGTTCCAACAGAGGTTTTTTGGAAAAACAGTATAGCAGCACCTCATTTCTTTATAATTGCGTTATGTTTTATTACTGTGTACTATAGTCCGGTCCAAGGGATTTATTACGGACTATTATTTGGTTTCTTATTTGATACCGTATACACAGAACTTGTCGGTATATATATTTTTGCGTATCCGATTTTAGCTTATTTAGTTTATAGTGTGATGAAAGTACTACAATTGAATTTATTTATTGTTGCTTCTATCGTACTAGCTAGCATAGTAGCACTAGAGTATTATGTGTATGGATTTTTAACTTTGTTAGGACGTACTCATATGTCAGCGTATGTCTTTTTCACAGATCGTCTCCTGTCTACTGTATTGCTAAATGCAATTTTCTTATTGATAGTTTGTTTCCCACTGAGACGATATTTAGTGCGTCTTTCAAAAGCGATGGAAGAAAAAGAAAAAAGGATTTTCTAATTTTATGTCGAATTGAATCGGTGGGGTGAACTTTAGTGGAAGAAAAAAAGCAACAAAATGTAACAATAAAAGGGACAAAAGACGGAATAACGCTTCATTTAGATGATTGTTGTTCATTCTCTGAACTGTTAAAGGAATTGGATGAAAAGCTTTCTACTCATTACTATGAAGGTGATGGGCGCTCTTTAATTGAAGTGCATGTGAAAGTGGGAAATCGTTATTTAACAGAAGTCCAACAAGAAGAGATTCGTACGTTAATTCGTAATAAAAAGAATCTTGTTGTGGATTCAATTGAAAGTGATGTTATAACGAAAGCAGAAGCAATAGCTTGGAAAGAAGAAACAGAAATTGTCCCTATTTCCAAAATTGTTCGCTCTGGACAAGTTTTACATGTAAAAGGAAATTTATTGTTAATTGGAGATGTTAATCCAGGCGGAACGGTTATCGCTGGAGGGAATATTTTTGTCGTAGGATCATTAAGAGGAATTGCACACGCTGGGTATTATGGGGATTCGGATGCTGTAATCGCTGCATCTGATATGAACCCGATGCAACTTCGAATTAGTGATGTGGCAATGCGGGCTCCGGAAGAGAAAGAAGACGGAGCGGAGGCGGCAGAATGTGCGTATATTAATGAGAACAATCACATTGTTGTCGATCGACTGCAACTTCTCACTCATCTTAGACCTAATTTAACAAAGTTAGAAAGGGGAATTGTATAGCTGTGGGAGAGGCAATAGTAATTACATCTGGAAAAGGCGGAGTAGGTAAAACTACAACGTCTGCGAACATTGGTACAGCCCTAGCGTTATCTGGAAAGAAAGTGTGCTTAATTGACACAGATATCGGTCTTCGAAACTTAGACGTAGTAATGGGGCTGGAAAATCGTATTGTATTTGATCTTGTTGATGTCGTTGAAGGGCGTTGCCGTTTACCTCAGGCTCTTATTAAAGATAAGCGTTTTGATGATCTTTATTTATTACCTGCAGCACAAACGAGTGATAAATCAGCGGTAACACCTGAACAAATGGATGAATTAATACAAGTATTACGTCAAGATTATGATTACATATTAATTGATTGTCCTGCGGGGATTGAGCAGGGATTTAAAAACGCGGTAGCTGGTGCGGATAAAGCAATCGTTGTTACGACGCCAGAAGTATCCTCAATGCGCGATGCGGATCGTATTATCGGGCTTTTAGAAAAAGAGGATATTGAACCACCAAAACTTGTTATTAATCGTGTGCGTAGTCATATGCTTCATGAGCAGGATATGTTAGATGTTGATGAAATCGTACGTACATTGTCAATCGAGCTTCTTGGTGTTGTCGAGGATGATGATGAAGTTATTCGTGCTACAAATACAGGTGAACCTGTAGCGTTGCAACCGAGCGGAAAAGCAGCGTTAGCTTATCGTAATATTGCAAGACGCTTGTTGGGTGAGAATGTACCATTGCAAGCATTTGGACAAGAAAAGGTATCGGTATTTACAAAGGTGAAAAACTTCTTTGGAATCCGTTAAAAGCACTTCGCACATATGCGAAGTGCTTTCTTTTTTCTTCGCACGAATATCTTCCTTTCTTAGCTCATACATATGTACAAACTGTATACAACTGTTTCTATTTAAATTAGCTTAACGAAAGAAAGGAGACAGTATGAAGAATAGACGTGTAGAAGAAATTAAAAAACGGATTGCGAAAAGGAAGGCAGAGCAAGAAAGGATGGAGGAAGAGCAGTATTTTGCTGGAGGGAATTTTGATAGTGAAACAGTATTTATTGAGGATGGAGAAAAGGAGATTCATCCTTTATTTCGAAAAGAAGTATTTTTCTTCAAAGTTTTGTTATCAGCAATATTAGTTCTTTCTGTCGCTATTTTATATAAGAATGCACCCTCTTCGTTTGGCGGTGCGAAAGCAGTTACAGAAAAAGTGATGAAAGAAGAATTTCAGTTTGCTACTGTAGCGAAATGGTACGAAAAGCAGTTTGGAAAACCGCTCGTATTTTATTCGCCTACTGAGAAAAAAGAAGGAACGATTCAGCAAAAAGATTATGCAATTCCTGCTTCTGGAAAGGTGATGCAAGGGTTTCAAAAAAATGGCCAAGGTGTATTTGTCCAAACAGCTACAAATGCAACTGTTGAGTCAGTGAATGAAGGGCTTGTTGTTTTTGCAGGCAAGAAAGAGGAACTTGGTAATACAGTTCAAATTCAGCATGCAGATGGAACAGAATCATGGTATGCGAATTTAAATGACATGTCAGTGAAATTATATGATTACGTTTCAAAGAAACAAAAAATTGGAACGGTGAATAATGATGCAAATAATAAAAATGGTAAGTTTTATTTCGCGATAAAAAAGAATGAAAAATTTATTGACCCGATTCAGGTGATTTCATTTGATTAAATATAGAGAAGTTTTAACGAAGATTTCAGTGCATCCGTTGTTTTGGGTTATTATAGTCATTGGTATTTTTACGGCACGTTTTAAGGAGTTACTACTGTTATTTTGTATCGTTCTCATCCATGAACTTGGGCATGCGTTTGCGGCGGCACACTACAATTGGCGTATTAAAAAGATTCAACTGTTACCATTTGGTGGTGTGGCTGAGCTTGAGGAACATGGGAATAAGTCATTGAAAGAGGAACTTGTTGTTGTAATTGCAGGACCTATTCAGCATATTTGGATGATGGCGGTAGGTTATATATTGTTTGAAACTGGTTGGCTAGGTGCGGATTTATATTATTTCTTTATATGGAATAATATAATTATTTTAGCATTTAATTTACTTCCTATTTGGCCGCTTGATGGCGGGAAAGTATTGTTTAACGTATTATCATATCGTTTTCCTTATTTACAAGCACATGAAAAGATGATGAAATTATCATGTGTTTTTTTTAGTGTAATACTAGTGTGGCAGTTACTTTGGAATAGTAATAATATTATGATGTGGGTACTACTCCTATTTTTAGCGGTGTCGTTATATCAAGAATGGAAACAAAGACGTTATGCCTTTATGCGTTTTTTATTAGAACGATATTATGGGAACAAAAGAGGAATTGAAAAGATTGCACCCATTGAAGTGCAATCAGAAGATCATTTATATAAGATATTCACAAAATTTCGTAGAGGGTATAAGCACTCTATTATCGTCCATGGAAAATATAAAGAACATTATACATTGGATGAAAATGAATTGCTTTATGCGTATTTTACTGAAAAACGAACAACTTCATCTGTTGAAGAATTAATCGGTTAGTGTTGACGATAGCACTAACCTTTTATTATTGTAAAAGCAAAGAAGATTATAAAGTGAGGAAAGAATTTTGAAAACGTTATATATGAACTACGCAGGATCGGAAAAACGCGTTGCAATTGAAGAGAAGAAAAAAATTGTTGAGTTTTTATGGAAACGAAATGAAGAACAAGAGATTGTTGGGCATATTTATATTGGACGTGTCGTAAGAACGATTGCTGGAATGAACGCAGCATTTGTAAACATCGGTTTAGAAAAACATGCGTATCTTTCATACGATGATGTGCCGTCTTCTTATCGTATACATGAAGGGCAGGCAGTACTCGTACAAGTTGTGAAAGAGGCAATTGATACGAAAGGGCCGAAATTGACAGCGAACATAGAATTTACCGGGAAATATGTCGTTTATATGCCATATGATGAAATGCGTGCCGTTTCTCGGAAAATAAAAAACAATAAAAGAAGGCAGCAATTACTCCAAATTGAAGTAGAAGGGACAGGTGGGTACATTTTCCGTTCTGCTTCTGAAAAAGGAGAAATTGAAGAAATACAGGCTGAAATGCAAAGATTACAGCAGCTATATGAAGAGTTAAAAAGAAAAGAGGGCCAAGGAAAGGCACCGTTACTACTTCATCGACCGGCGACCTTTTTAGATCGTGTATTTCAAGAGAATCCAATTGAAACGATTGAAAAAGTAGTTGTAGATACAAGAAGTATTGTAAAAGAATTAGAAGAAAAAGTCGGAAAAGAAAAAGTATCTTTTTATAATGAAAAATCTTCAATGTTTAACCATTTTGGAATAGAGCGTGAGATCGAGAAAGCACTTCAAAAAATAGTGTGGCTCCCGAATGGTGCGTATTTAATTGTGGAACAAATGGAGACGATGACTGTAATTGACGTGAATACGGGCAAGTTTACTGGAAAACAGAATTTACAAGACACAGTCCTTCGTACAAATGAGGCGGCAGCTGAAGAGATTGCACGACAATTAAGACTGCGCGATATTGGCGGTATGATATTAATTGATTTTATTAATATGAAAAGAAGAGAAGATAAAGAAAAGGTAAGAGAATGTCTCATGGCTGCTATACAAAATGATCGCACATATACAAGGGTACTCGGATTCACAGAGTTAGGGATTTTAGAGATGACACGTAAACGTAAAAAACATTCTTTACGCGACGTATTACTAGAAGAATGTGTACCTTGCAAAGCGACGGGGTATGTGATGTCATATGAGACAATTGCGTATGAGTTAGAGAGAGAGCTAATTACATATGGCGATATAGAGGATGAGGCAGTATTAATCGCTGCACCTAAAGAATTACAAAAACAATTTTTGCAAAAAGAATTACAAAAAAATATTCCATTTGAAATTTATTTCAAAGATGATATGATCGAAAAGTATGCAATTGTCCGTTTTGGAAGTAAAAAAGAAATTGTAGAACGGAAAAAATAGTTAGTAGAACATTTATTGACAACCGTCTATGATTCATGATAACATCTTTATGTTATAGTTTATAGCACCTAAACGGCTATATGCTACAACCGCACAAGACAGGTTCCCTAAAGGCATTTATGTCTACCTCGTTTTTGGCGAGTCTTAGTAATTAAGAGGAGGTGCAAGTATGTACGCAATTATCGAAACAGGTGGAAAACAAATTAAAGTTGAAGCTGGTCAAGCAATCTACATTGAAAAATTAGATGTTGAAGCTGGTGAAACTGTTACTTTTGACAAAGTTCTTTTCGTTGGTGGCGAAAACGTTAAAGTTGGTAGCCCAGTTGTAGAAGGTGCAACAGTTACTGCGAAAGTTGAAAAACAAGGTCGCGCTAAGAAAATCATCGTTTTCAAATACAAAGCGAAAAAGAACAATCGTAAGAAACAAGGTCATCGTCAACCTTACACTAAGCTAGTTGTTGAAGCTATCAACGCTTAATTCAGGTTAACATGATTAAAATTACGATAAGTCGCACGAAATTAGGAAGTATCCAATCATTTAAGATGACTGGACATGCCAATTATGCGCCACATGGACAAGATCTTGTCTGTGCTGGAACTACAGCGGTTGTGTTTGGTTCTATAAATGCAGTGGAAGAACTTTGTAATGTGCAGGCAACTATTGAACTCGGAAGTGATGGCGGATTCTTAACGTATGAATTGCCTAATGATTTAGACGTTCATACAGCAGAAAAAGCACAGATACTTTTAGAAGGATTGGTTGTTTCGCTTAAGACGATCGAACTTGATTACGGAAAGTATATCCGTTTAATAGAAAAAGTGCAGGAGGTGTAACGTATGTTAAGATTAGATCTTCAGTTTTTCGCATCTAAGAAAGGTGTAGGTAGTACAAAGAACGGTCGTGACTCTCAGTCAAAACGTCTTGGTGCTAAACGCGCAGATGGTCAAACGGTTTCAGGTGGTTCAATTCTTTACCGTCAACGCGGTACAAAAATTTATCCAGGTGTTAACGTTGGTCGTGGTGGCGATGACACTTTATACGCGAAAGTTGACGGCGTAGTACGCTTTGAGCGTCTTGGCCGTGACCGCAAACAAGTGAGCGTATATCCTGTTGCTCAAGAAGCATAAGAACTCACGGAAAACTCTAACCTGAGTGCAGGTTAGAGTTTTTCTATATTAAGGGGTATCTAAATGAATGAAAAATGGACAATTATAGATGCATTGCGTCATTCAAGACATGATTGGCTCAATCGTATGCAGATGGTGAAAGGAAACCTTTCCCTTGGAAAAGTGGAAGAGATTCATAGTCTCATCGATCGTTTTGTCCAAGAAGCGAGACAAGAATCCAATCTGATAGGGCTATCAATGCCTTTATTTTCAGAGTGGATTTTAACATATAATTGGAAACAGCAGCCGTGCTTATTGGAGTACGAAGTATTAGGAAAGTTACATAACTTATCTCACTTAGATGAGACTGTATGTATATGGACGAATCAATTTTTCTCAATACTTCAGCATAGTTTAGACGTATATGTTGAAAATTATGTTTGTATCACAATTGAATGTGACGCGGAGAATGCTCGTTTCTTTTTTGATTTTCGTGGTAAGCTAACGAGTGTAGAAGAACTACAGAATTGGCTTGCGAACCAAAACAATAAATGGTATTCCATTTCTTATACAGTACGAGACGAAGAAGTCTCAGTTATATTACAACCAATTGAAAAAAGTGTGGTGAAATAATGTTTGTAGATCAGGTCAAGATATATGTAAAAGGCGGCGACGGTGGTAACGGAATGGTTGCGTATCGTCGTGAGAAGTATGTACCTAAAGGTGGCCCAGCAGGTGGCGACGGTGGTAAAGGTGCAGATGTTGTTTTTGTTGTTGAGGAAGGCTTACGTACATTAATGGACTTCCGCTACCAACGTCATTTCAAAGCTGATCGTGGTCAGCACGGAATGAGTAAAGGTCAGCACGGTCGTAAATCTGAAGATTTAATCGTAAAGGTTCCACCGGGAACAATAGTAAAAGATGAAAAAACAGGTGAAATTCTTGCCGATTTAGTAACGCATGAACAAACAGCTGTAATCGCAAAAGGTGGCCGCGGTGGCCGTGGTAACTCACGTTTCGCAACACCGACGAACCCAGCGCCAGAAATCGCTGAGAACGGGGAACCAGGTCAAGAACGTGATGTCACGCTAGAACTTAAAGTGCTAGCAGATGTTGGACTTGTTGGATTCCCAAGTGTAGGTAAATCTACATTATTATCTGTTGTATCATCAGCGCGTCCGAAAATTGCAGAGTATCACTTTACAACAATTGTTCCAAATCTTGGTGTTGTTGAAACTGGTGATAACCGCAGCTTCGTTATGGCTGACCTTCCTGGACTAATTGAAGGCGCACATGCCGGCGTCGGACTTGGACACCAATTCTTACGTCATATTGAGCGTACACGTGTAATCGTGCACGTTATCGATATGTCTGGTTTAGAAGGCCGTGAGCCATATGAAGATTATGTAACAATTAATAGTGAGCTAAAAGAATACAATATGCGTTTAACTGAGCGTCCGCAAGTTGTTGTTGCAAACAAAATGGATATGCCAGGTGCAGAAGAAAACTTACAAGCATTTAAAGAAAAATTGGGAGACGAAGTAAAAATCTTCCCAGTCTCAGCTGTAACGAAACAAGGTGTTCGTGACTTACTATTTGAAGTAGCGAACTTATTAGAAACAACACCAGAATTCCCAATGTATGATGATGTGGAAGAATCTGAAGCAAGTGTAATGTACAAATTTGAATCTGAATCTAATTTTGAAATTACACGCGAAAGTGATGGCACATTTGTTATTTCTGGTTATGATATTGAGAAAACATTCAAAATGACAGACTTCTCACGTGATGAATCTGTACGCCGATTTGCTCGTCAAATGCGTGGAATGGGTATTGATGAAGCCCTTCGTGCACGTGGTGCAGTAGACGGAGATATTGTAAAAATTCTTGAATATCAATTTGAATTTATCGATTAAGACTGCCGAAATATGGCAGTCTTTTTTTATTGCAAATGTCTGATTCATATAGGAAAAAATACCCACTAATTAAATTTTCAATTTATAATAGAACAAGGAGTGGTTTTGGAAGAATTTTTTATGGGGAGAAAACGAACATGTATAAAATATTAATCGTAGAAGACGATGAAAAAATAGCAGGAATATTAGAGGAGCATTTAGAAAGGTATGGCTATCAATCATTTAGAGTAAGTGATTTACGTCATATAAAAGATGAGTTCGTGAAAATAAATCCTCATCTCGTATTACTGGATATTAATTTACCATATTTTGATGGTTTTTATTGGTGTCGTCAAATTCGTACTGTATCGAATGCACCGATTATTTTTGTTTCTGCAAGAACAGGGGAAATGGATCAAGTAATGGCAATCGAGAATGGCGGAGATGATTACATTACAAAACCATTCCATTTAGATATCGTAATGGCAAAGGTGAAAAGTGCACTTCGCCGTGGCTATGGTGAGTACGCCTCTGTTGCTGAGAGTGATTGTTTAGGTGTAAATGGACTGTTGTTATTTCCGTCTCAGCACATTGTTGAGTGGCAAGGGCAACAAACGGAGCTGACAAAAAATGAATTTTACTTATTAGAGTGTTTAATGAAACAAGCAAATCAATATGTAACGCGTGAAGAACTGTTAGAAGCCCTGTGGGATGAGGTAGCTTTTGTTGATGATAATACATTAACCGTAAATGTAAAACGCGTAAGGAAGAAACTAGAGGAGCTAGGCATTAAAAATGCCATTGTGACGAAACGTGGATATGGTTATGCGCTTCTTACAGAGTGGGGCGAAGGGCATGAAGGTTAAAAATTACCTCTTGGACCGCTTTTCTCTACTTCTTTCTTATATTGTTAGCCTTTGTTTATTTGGGCTTGTACTGCAGTTGCAAAGTCTTTTAGAAAAAAGATCCATTGATTGGAGTACGTGGTTATATGGACTTTTATTAGGAACAGTTGTATTTATCGTATACCTCATTTACGATTATCGAAAACGAAGTGTATTTTTAAAAAGAATTGAAAAATATGTTGCCAGCGGAAATACATTACACGACTCTTTACTTATTGATACTTCTTATACGTCAGAGCAAGAGATGGTCGTTGAATCGTTTACGCTATTAAGACAGCAATATATGAATGAAGTTCATAAACAACATGCGAAAGAACAACAGCAAATGATATTTATGAACCAATGGATTCATCAAATGAAAACACCAGTATCGGTTATAGAATTGCTATTACAAAAGTTTGGTAAAGAGCATCGTGAAGCAAGAGCAACAATTGAAAGTATTCGTGAAGAAAATAATCGTATATTAAATGGTTTAGATTTAGCGCTACATATGGCAAGGTTAGAGCAATTTGCGAAAGATTATAAAGTAGAAGTAGTAAATGTGATAGATATCATTCGAGGTATTATTAATGAAAATCGAAAATCCTTCATTCAATCGTCTGTATTTCCGAAAGTAATGTTTGAAGAAGATACTTGTATGGTTGCATCTGATAGAAAATGGCTGAGCATTGCTATAGGTCAAATTGTTGTAAATGCAATTAAGTATACGAAAATTTCAGAAGCAGAGAAAAAGGAAATTCAATTTCAAATTGAAGAGAAAGATCAAAAAGTGTTATTACATATTAAGGACAATGGAATCGGTATTCCGGAGCAAGATGTAAAGCGTATATTTGATCCATTCTTTACGGGAATAAATGGCCGTAAAACGAGAGAAGCAACTGGAATGGGTTTATATATTACAAAGGAAATTTGTGATAATTTACATCACAGTATTTATGTGCAATCGGCTGAAGCAGAAGGGACAACATTCACGTTCCAATTTGCAAAAGATGAAGAATATCATACATTAATGAGAAAAATGACAAAACTGTAAGATAACAAAACATTTTGTAAGGGAAATCACTCGTTTCTTTTTCTTATTTTTCTTATAGTAAATGTAAGAAGCAAACACATAGGGGGATTAGAAATGAGTGTTCTTGAAGTAAAAGGATTAACAAAGGTGTACCAATCAAAAGGTTCGGTAGCGACGACTGCTTTAAATGATATAAATTTTAAAATAGAAGAAGGCGAATTTGTAGGGATTATGGGTCCTTCAGGAAGCGGAAAAACAACGCTTTTAAATTTATTAGCAACAATTGATAAGCAAACTTCAGGTCATGTGCTTGTAAATGGCGAAGAAATTAATCAAATGCGTGCTGCAAAATTAGCAGAGTTTCGCCGTACACATTTAGGGTTCATTTTCCAAGATTTTAACTTACTTGATACGTTATCGATTAAAGAAAATATTATTTTGCCACTTGTAATGGCGAAGAAATCTGTAAATGAAATCGATGCAAAAGTGCTTGAGATTGCAAAGTTTTTAAATATCGAAGAAATATTAAATAAAAAAGTATATGAAGTATCAGGCGGACAACAACAACGTGCAGCAGCAGCGAGAGCGATCATTCATGAACCGACGTTAATTTTAGCGGATGAGCCAACTGGAAACTTAGATTCGAAGTCAGCAAAATCATTAATGAGTGCGTTGCAAGACTTACATGAACAAAAGAAAGTGACAATTGCAATGGTAACGCATGATCCAGTAGCGGCGAGTTATTGCGAACGTATTCTTTTCATTCGCGACGGAGAAATTTTCTCAGAAATACATAAAGGAAGAACGAAACAAGCCTTTTTCCAAGAAATTCTGGACGTACTTGCGATGCTAGGAGGAGAATATCATGAACTTTCGCCAGCTCGCGCTTAGTAATGTAAAAGGAAATTGGCGTAATTATAAAGCTTTTCTTATAAGTAGTTGTTTATCGATAGTCGTATTTTTTATGTATGCTTCCTTCATTTATCATCCGGATGTCGTAAGCGGCAATATTAGTATGAGGGAGATGATTTCAACAGGGTTAGAATCGATGAATTATATTGTAGTCATCTTCTCAGCACTCTTTATTTTATATGCAAATTCAACATTTTTACGAGCAAGGAAAAAAGAGTTTGGTTTATTAACATTAATAGGCGGAACGAAATCTCAACTTGGCCGAATGATTATATTAGAACAGCTTATGTTAGGTAGCATTGCAATTGTAGTAGGCATTGGGCTTGGTATGCTTTGTTCAAAATTATTTTTCCAAGCATTAAGCGTTATATTGAAAATAGATAAAACACTTCCACTCGTATGGAATAGTAAAGCAGTTTTGATTACAGCGGGTGTATACTTTATTCTATTTTTAATCCTATCATTGTTTAGCGTTTGGACAGTAGGACGCTTGCAAATTATTGATTTATTAAGAGAAGCAAGAAAACAAAAAGTAGAACCTTTTGCATTTACATGGTTATGTGTAGCGGGGATAGGATGTATTATTGTTGCATATGTACTTAGCTTCCAAGTGACATTTATGAATTTTATCATTCTGTTTTTACCGATTGTAGGGCTGACGATAGGCGGAACTTATTTGCTGTTTACACAAGGTAGTACAGTCGTATTAAAGGCGTTACAAAAACGAAAAAAATCTTTTTATACATATCCAAATATGTTCGTACTTAGCAATCTTATTTATAAAATGAAAGATAATGCTCGTTTTCTATTTGTAATTTCTATCATTACGGCCGTTGTATCTTCAGCAGTTGGTACACTGTACGTATTTTTTGAGGATATGAGTTATAAGGCAGTAACTAGTACCCCGCATGCTATTTCGTATGAGGAAAAAGGCATTCATACACATAATGTCATCAAAGAAGGAAAAACAAAAGAATTAATAAAAAAACACGGGTTTGAAGATGCGCGAGAAGTAACGTACGTAAAACTTCCTGGAACTCAAAAAATCACGATGTTTAACAGTGAACATGAAGTGCCGATGGCGATTGTTTCAGAAAAAGAATATAACGCTGAAGTACGTAAACAAAAGAGAGAGCAAGTTAGAGAAGTTCATAATGCACCAGGTAGTGCAACGATGGTCATAATGGATATGGCGAACGATATGATGAAGATAGATCTTGCAAAACCGTATGAAATTAAAATTAACGGACAAACGCAGTCTGTTCAACTGAATAAGCCAACTTCATTTTCTGTTTTTAATGATAGTGAATATCTCATTGTGAATAATCAAGATTTTGAGAAATATGCAAAGCTCGTACCAGATGAAGAAAAGACGAAATATTACGGTTATTATATAGAAGACTGGAAAAGTACGGAAGACCTTGTGTTAGATTTGAAAAAGGAAATTGCACCAGATAAGCAAGCGGAATTAAATAACTCGGTGCTCACTTATAAAAATATAAGGGAATCGGGAGCAATTACAATGTTTATCGGTTTCTTTGTAGCTGTACTGTTCTTCTTCTTCGCTTGTAGTATGACATACTTTAAATGGTTTAACGATAAAGAACAAGATCGTATTCAATTTAAATCATTAAAGAGAATTGGTATGACAGATAAAGAAATTCGTAAAATTGCAATTCGACAAATGGGTGTTATCTTCTTTATCCCAATTTTAATCGGTGCAATTCATAGTGGATTTGCTCTTCATACGTTAGGGAAAATGCTGTATATCGATTTATGGAAATCAGGTGCGATTGTAATTGGGGCATACATTGTAGCTTCTGCGATTTACTTTATGATCGCGCAAAGGGGATATTTGAAACACGTGCAAAGCTAGAGAAACCTCTAGCTTTTTGCCTATGTAGTAAGTTATAGGGGGACGATAAATGAACATTCGGCAACTAGCGCTGCAAAATATAAAAGGAAATTGGCGTAATTATAAAGTGTTTTTCTTAAGTAGTTGTTTTGCGATATTTGCGTCTTTTGCATACATGTCTGTCATTGTACATCCGTATATGCAGGAGACGATGTGGTATCAAAATGTACGCTGGGGACTTATCGTATGTAATGTTATAATTATTTCTTTTTTCGTCATATTTATTTTGTACTCCACTTCTATTTTCATAGAGGCACGTAAGAAAGAATTAGGATTATATATGTTAATGGGAGCAACGAAATCTAACGTAATAGGAGTGATTATGACCGAGCAAATATTGAGCGGGGTATTTGCTAATATTTTCGGTATTGGGCTTGGTATGATCTTTTTAAAGCTCTTTTTCATGGTGTTTAGTATGTTACTGGGGCTTCCGAAAGAACTCCCTGTCATATTTGACGTGAGAGCAATTGGGGGAACGTTTATTGCGTATATGGTCGTATTTGTTGTCTTATCCTTTATAAGTGCTTTACGTATATGGAATATAAAAATCATTCGGTTATTGAAAGAATTTCGAACAGATAAAAAAGAGAAGAAAACATCGATGTGGCTTTGTATATTCGGCTTTATTTGTTTAGGGATAGGATATGCATTAGCGTTACAAGCGACGATGCCAACGATAGCGTTATACTTTTTTCCTGTTTCTATACTTGTCTTTTTCGGAACGTATTTTTCTTTTACACATGGCACTGCTCAAATATTAGAAATGATAAAACGAAATAAAAAGATTATGTATACATATCCGTATTTATTTATAGTGAATCAATTGTCACATCGAATGAAGGAAAATGGTCGCTTTTTCTTTCTGATGTCTATGGCAACGACGTTTGTAGTTACCGCAACAGGTACGGTGTTTTTATATTTTTCTGGTATGCAAGATATGTGGCGGGGCGGGGGCGTGCACTCATTTTCTTACATAGAAAAAGGTACTTCTTCTCATGAAGTCTTTACGGAAGGCACGGTTGAACAATTATTGCATCAATATGGGTATGATGACTTTCAATCTATGAGTTTTGTTGGAGTGTATGCATCCTTTCAGTCTAATAAAGGAGAAACAACAATAGCACCGCTTATAAAAGAAAGTGAATATAACCAAGAAGCGAGGAAACAAAAACAGAAAACATATCGTCCTAAAAAAGGTACAGTGACACTCGTTTATTATAATAAATACAATAATTCGAATGTATATAATCAAAAAGAGATTCAATTGCAAGTAATGAATCAAACATATTCATCCGTATTTAATGGTCAGAAGGAAGGGGTACAATTTAACCATCACCCTTCGCACATTAATGGTCTGTTCTTCGTCATGAATGATGAAGACTTTGACAGTATAGCAAATCAGGTTCCTGATTCTGAAAAGATGATATATAGAGGCTACACATTACCAAATATCGAAAAGACGAAGAAATTAAATGAAGATTTACGGAAACATATGAAACAAGATAATAATAATGCGTTTCGAAGTAATATGGAGTTATATGTAAATATGAAAGAAGGCGGCGATATTACTCTATTTGTAGGCTCATTCATTAGTATATTATTCTTTCTTACTTCATGTAGCATCGTATATTTTAAATGGTTTCATAACATTTCATCGGATAGAAAGCAGTACGGTGCACTCTCTAAACTGGGAATGACGAAGGAAGAAGTTTGGAAGATTTCTCGCTGGCAATTGTGTATGCTATTTTTTGCGCCAATTCTAGTTGGGAGTATGCATAGTGCAGTTGCGTTATATACGTTTCATAATACGATCTTTATGGATGGTTCATTAAGAAAAGTAGGCTTGTTTATTCTGTATTATATCGCTGCATGCATCGTTTATTTCTTTTTCGCTCAAAGAGAATATAGGAAACATTTAGACTAGCGAATGCTAGTCTTTTTTAAATATTCTAAATTTACATAGAAGAATATAAAAAAGTATGGTATAACAGTAAGAAAACGAAAAAGAGGGGAAAAGACGATGATTCGAGTAGGATATTTAGGACCGGAAGCAACATTTACAAATATGGCGGTGAGTCGTTTTTTTCCGGAAGCAGAGCATGTACCGTATCGAACGATTCCAGACTGCATTGATGCAGCTGCAAATGGAAATGTAGATTATGCAGTGGTACCACTAGAAAACGCCATAGAAGGTTCAGTGAATATAACAGTTGATTATCTCGTACATGAGCAACCACTTTCTATTGTAGGAGAAATTACAGTACCAATTCAGCAACATTTACTTGTACATCCGCAGTATGCAGAAGTGTGGGAAGAAGTATATGCAGTGCATTCTCATCCACACGCTATTGCGCAATGTCATAAATTTTTAAATGAAGAATTAAAAGGGATAACCGTCCGAGATATGACATCAACCAGTGCCGCTGCGCAATATGTGAAAGAACATCCTGAAGAAAAAATCGCTGCTATTGCAAATGAAGCAGCCGCAGAAAAATATGGATTAACGATCGTAAGACGTAGCATTCATACACATAAAAATAATCATACACGCTTCCTAGTGCTCCATAAGAAAAAGAAAGCAATACTCCCAAATAACGGAGAAAACCGAGGAGAGAAAACGACGCTTATGATAACGTTACCTGCTGATTATGCAGGGGCACTATATCAAGTGTTATCAGCTTTCGCATGGAGAAAATTAAATTTATCAAAAATCGAATCGCGTCCGATGAAAACAGGTCTTGGAAATTACTTTTTCTTAATCGATGTCGATAAAGCATACGATGATGTATTATTGCCAGGCGTAACGATGGAACTTGAAGCACTCGGCTTTTCTGTTACTGTGCTGGGGAGTTATTCTTCTTATTGGTTGTAAGGGGGAGTTAGGTTATACCTTGTGATAGATAAATAAAATCCCACCTATAAATGGTGGGATTCTTTATTTTAACTTCGCAAGACGATCTTCTAGCTGACCACGCCAAACATCAGCTAGTTCTGGAACAGCAAGAATCTTTTCAATGCCATCTTTATCTTTTCTATTATGAAAATAAATTTCGTTAGAGAACAAAACAGATACATTGCTCGGTTGACGTTCTAGTAATGTAATTTTAGAATCTTTACGTACAATACCTTCTTGAAGAACGCGGCATAGGTAACCAGTAAATCCAGTTGCTACAATGCGCGGAAGTATGCCAGGAATACCAAGGCGTTTTGAAATAGTGCTACAAGGTACTCTTGCTTGTGTGACCTGAATGATTGCTTCACCTAGTTGATATGTATCTCCAATGCTAACATCACGCTCTAACATATTTGTTACGGTAATGTTTTCGCCAAATGTGGAAGCTGGAAGCGTAGTTTGAAATTCTTCTTCCCATAGTGCGTAATGCTCGTGTGGGTACACACAAACTGCGCGGTCAGGTCCCCCGTGGTGTTTTAAATCCGCTACATCATCACCACGAAATCCATCTTTTGAGAGAAAAGCTTCTTCTGTAAGTTCTTTACATATACCAGTAATCATTTCTTTATCTTCGCTATATTTCATTTGTTTCGGTTTGCCAATGCTAAAGTGAACGAGTTCAATTCCCATTTTTGATCCCCTTTACAATTGATTACAATATTATAGCATTAAAAAAGCACAGAGAATGATAAAAAAATCTGTGCTTTACATGAATTAGTAAACGAGAAATCCTGCTTTATCTAGTGCCTCACAAGCAGCGTCTAACTTTTCTTTTGAATCTGCCTCAATTGTATGTAAGTGAATACCATCTGTTAGTTGCGAAAGATAGGAAGCATTTGTGTTTTCGATTTTTTGTAAATATTGCTCTACATCAAAGCGATT
The DNA here is from genome assembly GCF_008923725.1 of Bacillus sp. CH140a_4T. Taxonomy (GTDB): domain Bacteria; phylum Bacillota; class Bacilli; order Bacillales; family Bacillaceae_G; genus Bacillus_A. The sequence goes on along the minus strand of NZ_WBPF01000013.1, from coordinate 701,081 downwards.
ACTTACCATGATGGATGCTGTTAAGTCACCGTATACAGGGTGCTCAACTTTTACATCTTTGATCGTAACGCCGTGATCAACAAGCATTGTAAGTTCTTGACGTACTTCCGCTGGTTTATGTTGGCATACAATTACGCGTTCGAAAGCTTGTTGTTTCTCTTGTGGTTTTAAATATAAATATCCTTGAGCAGTTGCAATAATTGGTTCGTTTCGTGCTTTAAGCAAGGAAATATCTTGCACGATAACTTGTCGGCTTACATTTGTTTTTTTCGATAGTTCATTCCCAGATAACGGTTCATTTGCAGTGAGAAGCCACTGAAGGATAAGTTGTCGTCTTTCTTCACCTAAAATCTTTTTTTGGTCATTTTGTTTCATTATGATTTAACACCTCTATAAAATTGATTTCCAATTGTGTGTAGTGCATGAATAGTAGTATCAATTTGATCTTTCGTTGTTTGTTGTCCGAAAGAGAAGCGGACATATTGTTTTGCCTCTTCATACGTTTTTCCAATTGCAAGCATTGTTTTCGAAGGTTCTTGTTTACCGACTTGGCAAGCACTTCCGGTAGAAATGGCAATACCGTGGCGATTACATTCTAGCATTGTATATTGACCTTCTATTCCTTTTATTGTAACCCCAATAATATGTGGTAAACAAGAAGTAGAATGTCCTTCTACTTGAATTTCTAGAGGAAGTGCTTGTAATCGTTCTAAAAAGTAGGATCGTAACTCTTTAAAACGTAAGCTTTCTTCCTGCTGACTTTTTAATATATTCTCAGCAGCTGTTAAAAAAGATGCGATGCCAGGAACGTTCACTGTACCTGGGCGAAACCCCTTTTCGTGAGAAGTTCCCGGAAATATTTGTGCCCAGCGAACTTGCGGGTTTATATAGCAAGCGCCAACACCTTTTGGTCCGTAAATTTTATGTGCTGAAACAGAAAGACTATCAATCCCCATCTCAAAAACATTGATAGGAAGCTTACCAAATGTTTGCACACAATCGGAATGAAATAAAACGTTATATTTTTTTAAAAGTGCCCCGATTTCTAGGATGTTTTGGACGGTTCCGATTTCAGAGTTTCCGTGCTGTATACTTGCTAGAACAGTATTCTCTGTAATTGCTGTTTCTAAATCATCTAAATGAATTCGCCCATCTTTATCAACAGGAATTTCAGTAATTGTATACCCTTCTAATTGTAAGGATTGAAAATAACTTCGAATGGATGCGTGTTCCATAGGTGTCGTAATAATATGCTTCTTATTTCGGGCATTTAGAAGAGATTGAATCGCAAGATAGTTAGATTCCGAGCCGCCGCTCGTGAAGAATACCCCTTGTTCTTTTCCTCCAATCATATCAGCAAATGTTTTTCTGCAAACTTGTAATAAAGAAGAAGCTGTTCCTCCAATATCATGTAAACTTTGCTCATTTCCGAAGTATTGCGATGCTGCTTTCATATATGTTTGTAATGCTTCCACGCTCATAGGTGTAGTAGCTGCATAGTCAAGATATATCATCATGTAAGGTCCTCTCTCTAGTAAGAGTTACATTTCTTTTATTTTTTAAATGGTAGTGAAAATAAGAATTATAAAAAAACTCTTGTCATTATTTTAAAACTATGTAAATATAGGTGTCAAGACAGTTGAAAAGTGTAAAGTAGGAGGCAACAATTATGCCAAGTGCAGATGTCTTAATTATTGGAAGTGGCGTTGCGGCACTTCGTATTGCGAAAGAGATTTGTCACGAAAAGAATGTGATTATTATCACAAAGGAAACGAACCGTAATAATAATACATATTTAGCGCAAGGCGGAATTGCCGCAGCGGTTGCTACATATGACAATCCAAATGATCATTTTGAAGATACGTTAGTAGCAGGGTGTCATTATAACAATGAAGAAGTGGTTCTTTATTTAGTTAAGGAAGGACCAAAAGAAATAAATAATCTCATTGAAAATGGAATGAAATTTGATGGAGATGAAACGGGTCCTCATCTTGGAAAAGAAGGTGCACATCGAAAGCGTCGCATTTTACATGCAGGTGGCGATGCAACAGGAAAGAATTTATTAGAGCATTTCATTCAAGAAGTAGCTCCGCACGTTACGGTAGTGGAACAGGAAATGGTGCTCGATTTTATTATAGAAAATGATAAATGTGTTGGAGTTTTGACACGAAATAGTGAAGGGAAACTGAAGCGTTACGTTGCAGATTATACAGTGTTAGCAACAGGTGGGATTGGCGGTTTATACGCTTTTACTTCTAACGATAAGACAATTACGGGTGATGGACTTGCGATGGTATACCGCGCAGGCGGGGAGCTCGTAGATTTAGAGTTTGTACAATTTCATCCAACGATGTTATACGCGAACGGGCGATGCTGCGGCCTCGTCTCTGAAGCTGTCCGTGGTGAAGGAGCTGTCCTTATAAATGGAAAAGGGCAGCGTTTTATGATGGATATACACCATGATCACGATCTCGCTCCGCGTGATGTAGTGGCAAGAGCGATTCATGAACAGCTTTTGGCGGGTGAAAAAGTGTATTTGAACATCGAGTCTATCCAAAATTTTGAAGAACGTTTTCCGACTGTATCATCATTGTGTAAAAAGAATGGTGTCGATATAAATACAAAACGTATTCCGGTCGTACCCGGTGCTCATTTTCATATGGGCGGCGTGAAAACGAATTGTGATGGGGAGACGTCCATTCCAAATTTATATGCGGTCGGTGAAGTAGCTTGTAACGGTGTTCATGGAGCAAATAGGTTAGCCAGTAATTCATTATTAGAAGGTCTTGTGTTTGGAAAAAGAATAGGAAAACATATTTTAACGAAAGCGGCAAAAGACGGATTGAACAACTTCGCTGAGAAGGAAAAGAAATTTATTGTTCTGAATCATTTGCCGGCGAAAGAAGAAATACAAGAATGCATGATGAAATATGTTGGGATTGTGCGAACAGAGCAAAGTTTATCTTATGCAAAGAGATGGCTTAGTAAGTACGGTGTTCGAAATATGATATTACAACATGATGCTCTTACAAATGAAGAGATAACGCTTATTAATATGGTAACAGTCTGTGAGCTTATAGTCGTATCAGCTTTGCAAAGAGAAGAGAGTATTGGTGGTCATTACCGAAGTGATTATCCAGATAGAAATAGCGTGAAAAAAGAGATCGTTCGAATGAAAAGAAAACTACAACTTGTGTGATGAAGGGAAGAGGGGCTTTATGAACACGATTAAAGTTAAAGAAGCATTAAATCGATTTTTTCTAGAAGATATAGGAGAAAGAGATGTAACATCTCAGCTTATTTTTCCAGACAATTTACTTTCAAAAGGAACGTTTCTTGCGAAGGATACAGGTGTCTTTGTGGGGCGTTTAGTAATTGAAGAAGGATTTAAATTGATTGATGAAAGAATTGAAGTAGAGCTCCATAAAAAAGATGGAGATCTTGTAGAAAAGGGCGAAATAATAGCAACTGCGCAAGGGCCAATTGCTTCGTTATTAACGGCAGAGCGCGTTATATTAAACGTTATCCAGCGTATGAGCGGGATAGCTACGATGACACATAAAGTTGTTCTTGCTTTAAATAGCAGCCATACACGTATTTGCGATACGCGAAAAACAATGCCGGGTCTACGTATGTTTGATAAGTATGCAGTCGTGTGCGGAGGCGGATTTAATCACCGTTTCGGTTTATATGACGGTGTCATGATTAAAGACAATCATATTGCTTTTGCTGGTTCTATTACGAAAGCTGTTACATCGGTGAAAGAAAAATTAGGGCATATGGTGAAAGTGGAAGTGGAAACAGAAACAGAGGAGCAAGTGAGAGAAGCTGTAGCTGCTGGTGCAGATATTATTATGTTTGATAACCGTACACCAGATGAGATTCGAGAGTTTTCAAAACTTGTACCAAGTGCCATCGTTACGGAAGCATCAGGAGGCATTACAATTGAAGATTTATCGAAATACGGAAAAACAGGGGTAGATTATATTTCACTTGGAGCGTTAACACATTCAGTGAAAGCACTTGATATTAGTTTCAACATAGAGGTGTAAGGAAAGTGGCTTAGAGGGGGAGAAAGGGATATGAGTATTTTAGAAAAAGTTCAACCGATTGAAACGATGTTACCAGAGCGTTATTACACGATGACAATAGAAGATATGGAAAAGCGCGTTCGTGAAATTAAAGAAAAAATGGGGAAAACACTATTTATTCCAGGACATCATTACCAAAAAGATGAAGTGGTACAATTTTCTGATGCCACAGGAGATTCACTTCAGCTTGCACAAGTTGCAGCGAGTAATAAAGAAGCAAAATATATTGTATTTTGCGGTGTACACTTTATGGCAGAAACAGCAGATATGTTAACGACAGATGATCAAATCGTTATTTTGCCAGATATGCGTGCAGGTTGTTCGATGGCAGATATGGCAGATATCGAACAAACAGAAAGAGCGTGGAAAGAGCTCACAAAATTATTTGGAGATACGATGATTCCGTTAACGTATGTTAACTCTACAGCTGCAATTAAAGCGTTTTGCGGTCGTAATGGCGGAGCGACAGTAACTTCCTCTAATGCAAAACAAATGGTATCTTGGGCATTTACACAAAAAGAGCGCCTTGTCTTTTTACCGGACCAACATTTAGGAAGAAATACAGCTTACGATTTAGGTATCCCGTTAGATAAAATGGCAGTATGGGACCCGCATATAGATTCATTAGAGTACGATGGAGACATAGAAGAAATTCAAGTCATTTTATGGAAAGGGCATTGTTCAGTACATCAAAACTTTACAGTGAAAAATATTGAGAATGTAAGGAAAAATCATCCAGATATGAATATTATCGTACATCCGGAATGTTGCTATGAAGTTGTAGCTGCTTCGGATTACGCAGGATCAACGAAATATATTATTGATATGATTGAAGCGGCGCTACCTGGAAGTAAATGGGCAATTGGTACAGAGATGAATTTAGTGAACCGAATTATTCAGCAACATCCAGATAAAGAAATTGTTTCACTTAATCCATTTATGTGTCCGTGTTTAACGATGAACCGAATTGATCTGCCGCACTTATTATGGGCGCTTGAAACGGTAGAAAGAGGAGAAGAAATTAACGTTATTAGCGTTGATAAACAAGTGACCGAAGAAGCGGTTCTTGCATTAAATCGTATGTTAGAGCGTGTGTAAAGCAGCGGGATTCCCGTTGCTTTTTTCATACATATAATCATAACGAGAACGAAATGGGCATACATTGTTTTGAAGAAATCATTGCGATTTTTTTGATGCTTATTTCACTTCGAACTAAATTGGAAATAGAAGAAGTGTTAAAAGTGAAAAGAAGTTCATGTTATTTAGAAGGTGTTACTTCATGAGGTTTGTTACTTATAGATAAGTTATACAGGAGGGGGAAAATTTGAAAATTCATATCGTGCAAAAAGGGGATACCCTTTGGAAAATTGCGAAAAAGTACGGAGTGGATTTTGATACGTTGAAAAAAACAAATACACAACTTAGTAATCCAGATTTAATTATGCCAGGTATGAAAATTAAAGTGCCATCAAACAGTGTTCATGTAAAACAGCAGGCTGGAGCAGGTTCAGCACCTCCAAAACAATATGTAAAAGAAGTGCAACAAAAAGAATTTGCAGCAACGCCAACTCCGCTTGGAATAGAAGATGAAGAAGAAGTTACGTATCAATCAGCACCAATTACACAACAGCCTGCTATGCAACAAACACAAAAAGAAGTGCAAGTAAAACCGCAAAAAGAAGTACAGGTAAAACCACAAAAGGAAATGCAAGTGAAGCCGCAAAAAGAAGTGCAAAAAGAAAAGCCAATTCAAATAGAAAAACCAGTTGAAAAACCGTCTGTTATTCAAAAACCGCCTGTTATAGAAAAACAAAAACCAGCAGAGAAAGAAAACACGAAGTTCTCAGTAAATGTTTTACCACAGCCGCCGCAACCACCAATAAAAGCGAAAAAAGAATATAAAATTTCAGATGTAATTAAAAAAGGAAGCGAGTTAATTGCTCCTCAAATTAATAAGATGAAACCTAATAACGTCATTTCTCCGCAAACGAAAAAAAATAACATCGTATCACCGCAAGTAAAGAAAGAAAATGTAGGAAACATCGTATCACCGCAAGTAAAGAAAGAAAATGTAGGAAACATCGTATCACCGCAAGTGAAGAAAGAAAATGTAGGAAACATCGTGTCACCGCAAGTGAAGAAAGAAAATGTAGGAAATATTGTGTCACCAAATGTATCGAAAGAAAATGTAGTGATTCCACAAGTTATACCGCCAAATATTCAAGTACCAAACATCATGCCAATCATGGATAACAATCAACCACCAAACATAATGCCGATAATGGATAACAATCAACCACCGAATATAATGCCAATCATGGATAACAATCAACCACCAAACATAATGCCAATCATGGATAACAATCAACCACCGAATATAATGCCAATCATGGATAACAATCAACCACCAAACATCATGCCGATAATGGATAACAATCAACCACCGAATATAATGCCAATCATGGATAACAATCAACCACCGAATATAATGCCAATCATGGATAACAATCAACCACCAAACATAATGCCAATCATGGATAATAACCCAATACCAAACATCATGCCGATAATGGATAATAACCAAATGCCAAATATAATGCCAATCATGGATAACAATCAACCACCGAATATAATGCCAATCATGGATAATAATCAAATACCAAATATGATGCCAATCATGGATAACAATCAAATGCCAAATATGATGCCAATCATGGATAACAATCAACCACCGAATATGCTGCCATATCAAATGCCATACCACCAACCTATGATGCCGCCAAATCCGTATTATCAACAACAAAATCCATATCAAATGCCGTATCAGCAAGGAGCGCCGTTTGGACCGCAATATACATCTATGCCAAATCCAAATATGATGCCAATGGATAATAATATGCCGCCGCTCGTACAAGGTGAGGAAGATTGTGGATGCGGAGGAGAAAGTAGACTATATAGTCCACAACCAGGCGGTCCGCAATATGCAAATCCTTTATATTATCAACCAACTCAATCGGCATATGCACCGCAGCCAGGAACGATGTATTACCAACCAGATCCAGCAAATGTATTTGGAGATCCAGTTTCAGAAGAAGAGGACGAAGAGGAAGTTTAAAAAAGGTGGGAGTATTCCCGCCTTTTTTGTATGTAGAGTCGTTCTGGAAACGGAAGATTTACATCAAATGTTAGAAAATCCCCAGTGAAATATTAACAGTGTAAAAACCTTCTCTGTTACTCATCATAAGAGGGAGCTTTTCAGAGGAGAAGCTCATTCTAACAGAGGGGGTTTTTGTATTGAATACGAAAGTAAAAGTGATTGCTGCTTCTTTGTTAGTTACCAGTGCATTAGCTGCATGTGGTACACCGAAAGATAACAATGCAATGGATGGACGTAACTACAATTACGACCGTACATCTTATAATGATACACACCAGTATCGTGATAATGTAACGCGTAATGATCGTTATACAGATTATGTAACATATAGAAATGGTCGTAACGGTACAGGATATAACAATTATTACCGTGATGTAAATTACAACGGGCAAATTGCGAATCCGCATCCAACTCGTAATATTACAATGAACAATTCATACATTAACAATGATGGTAAAACAGCAGAAAAAATTACAAATCGTGTGAAACGTATGAATAACGTAGACCGTGTGTCTACAGTTGTATATGGAAACGATGTAGCGATTGCGGTAAAACCGCGTAATCCAGTAACAAATGAAACAGCGATGGCAAATGAAGTTCGTCAAGCTGTTGCAAATGAAGTTGGAAACAGAAACGTATATGTTTCTGTAAGAAATGACATGTTTACACGTGTCGATGCAATGAGTACACGACTGCGTAACGGTACAGTTACAAACGATTTCAACCGTGACATAACAAATATGTTCCGAGACATCCGTTACGGTTTAACTGGTACTATGCGATAGTAAAACAAAAGAGGAAGGGCTAGCCCTTTCTCTTTATTCATCGTCATCTTGTAAACGACGTTTTTTAATGAAATAACTAACGGAATAAGAACCTAAAAAGCATATGAAGAGAATACCACCTGTTAAAATAGCTTCAAAGAGAGGTCTTTCTGGACTGAAAATAATATAAATAATAGCCATAACGATTCCTACAATAAGAGAACGTAAAACAATTTTGTAATAAGGAGTTAATTTTATTTCCTTTTCACTTTCTTCTACATCAATTGAAACACTTAACTGTAAATAACTAAGTACGATACTCGTAAGAATAAATAATAGCCACAATGGAGATTTCGTAATTTGATCCATTCCTTCAGTGAATCCGATATAGCCTAAAATTCCAATTATACCAAGTGATTGAAAAAGAAAGGCAATACGTACGTTTTTTAACGTTTGCAGAATGAGGCGTTCATCCTTTATTTTTTTCATAATATCCATCTCCTGTTTATTATGATTTCGCTGTTACATCAATTGTAACATATATATTGCATTTATCAATTTATAATTTACATACGGTTCATTTGGATGAAAGAGGAAATGAATTATTTTTATAAACATGTTGCACTTATACTTTATTAATGTTATATTAGAAAAGCGATGAGCTAATTTACGTAAGACGAGAGATATGCTTAAGTGCTAAACACGCGAATGTGGTCGCCTGGTCTCTCGCCGTAAACGCATCAAGACGCCTGCTTTGCAGGCGTCTTTCATTTTATATAAAAACAAATGCTAATGCAGATAAGTATAAAACTTTATCTGCATTTTTTTATTTTCGAGAGAAATGTAATATGGTCATTTATATGGATAAAACCCCCATTTCCGGAAAAGCTACTAATGAAAGTTTGATTTTGCCTAAAAGAGGTGAACGGAAATGAAATGGATACTGATTGCGATGCAAGCTTTCGTTATGATGTTTTGTTTCGTTTATGAAACGAATGTGAAGGCGGAAGGACCAGTACCAGAAGTAACAGAAAAAGAGCCGGAAGTTACAATTTTATTAGAGCGAATGTATGTTGATGGAGAAGTAAGCGAGGAAATATTTACAGAAAAAGTGGCGGACTTAGAAAAGTTTTTACAGCAATATAAAGAATGGCAGCTTGTTGATCGTGATGATGTACAAATCGTATTACAAAAGAAAGTTGATGATATTTCTCCGTTATTAAAGACAAGCGGCTATTTTGGTGTGTCAGAGGAAGGGATATTACAAATTTTTAAAGGTGTACCGAAAAGTGATAATGCGATTCATTCCTTCTTTCAAATTGATATGAAAAAGCTAGAGAGTTATGAACGGGCGAAGTTGAAGCGTGGTATCCGTATTAAGTCAAAAGAAGGATTCGTGAAGACAATTGAAAAAATGAAGCAATACGCAGTGCAAAATAAGAAAAAAAGCAGCTCATGGTGAGCTGCTTTTTTATTACTTATTCTTTTCCAAAATTTGTTTTGCGATTTCATCAATTAGCATGTCTTTTCCGATTGGATTGAATGCTTTCGTATTGAAGACTTCATTTGACACTTCATATACGTGATTATTTTTTACCGCTTTATTGTCTTTCCAAACGGCACTATTTTTATAGTCTTCGTACACTTTATCAGCTTCGCCGCCGAAGTTTACAATAAACATTTGATCCGGCTGGAATGCAACAAGACCTTCTAGTGATACCTGCGCCATCGTTTGTTTTAAATCTGTCCCTTTTGTTGCAGGGAGTTTTAAGTCGTTAAAGATGATGTCACCGTATCCGAAGCTACCGTATACACGGAAGTTTTGTGGTGTAACTGCGACGAACATAAAGTTCTCATCTTTTGTTTTCTCTTTTATCTTTTTAGATAAAGAGTCTGCCTTTTTATCGTAGTCTGCAATCCATTTGTCTGCTTTCTTCTCTTCGTCAAATAGTTTACCTACTTCTTTAAACTTACCGCGCCAGTCTTCTAAGTTTGTTTCTAAAACAACTGTCGGTGCAACCTTTTCTAACTGATCATAAATCTTCAATTGACGATTATTTAAAATAATTAAGTCTGGTTTTAAAGCAGTAACAGCTTCTAAATCAACTTTAGGTGCCCAGTACCAACCTACTGCTTTTACCCCATCTAATTTTTCTGTTAAGTGATTTTGGATTTTATCTTTATATGTGTTTGCTGTACCAACAGGTTTGTGTCCAAGAAGTAATAACTCTTCTGTTGATCCAGATAAGTCAACAATTCTCTTCGGATTTACTGGAATTGTAGCTTCCCCTTTAGCATGTTTTACAACTTTTGTTTTCGGTTGTTCTTTCGCTTTTGATTCTTCTTTTTGAGAAGAGCAGCCAACGATAGAAAGAACAACTAGCATAATAGTAAATAAGATAAATAGCTTCTGTTTCATCCTGATGTAACCCCTTTAATTAGTATTGATAATCATTATCGACTTCTGTATATTAAGGTGCTTTATACTTTCTGTCAATGGAAAATAACAGAAGTTTTAAACGGAGAACATTTGTTGGGGTAGTCTCGCTTTTCTATCATTAAATATGTTAAAATGGAATACATGATTTAAGAGGGAGAGATCGTATTTTGTTTGAATATGTTACAGGTTACGTGGAGTATGTAGGGCCGGAATATGTCGTAATTGACCATAATGGAATTGGTTATCAAATTTTCACACCAAATCCGTATGTATTTCAAAGAAGTAAGCAAGAAATCCGTGTCTATACATATCATTATGTGAGAGAAGATATTATGGCACTTTACGGGTTTAAAACCCGTGAAGAGCGTTTATTATTTACAAAGTTGTTAGGTGTGTCTGGTATTGGACCAAAAGGCGCTCTTGCAATTTTAGCTTCTGGTCAAACAGGACAGGTCGTTCAAGCGATTGAACATGAAGACGAGAAGTTTTTAGTAAAGTTCCCGGGCGTCGGAAAGAAAACAGCGCGCCAAATGATTTTAGATTTAAAAGGAAAACTAGCTGATGTCGTGCCAGATGCATTTGTTGATTTATTCTCAGACACAGAACGTTTTGATGAGAAGAAAGGTTCATCAGCTGAGCTTGATGAGGCGCTGGAAGCTCTGCGCGCACTTGGATACGCAGAACGAGAAGTTTCTCGCGTTGTACCAGAGTTATTAAAAGAATCATTAACGACGGATCAGTATATTAAAAAGGCACTTAGTCTTTTACTAAATGGTAAGAGGTGAGTATAATGGACGAACGTCTCCTTTCAGGGGAATCTGCATATGAAGATTCGGATTTAGAATATTCATTACGGCCACAGACGCTCCGTCAGTATATTGGCCAAGATAAAGCGAAACATAATTTAGAGGTGTTTATTGAAGCGGCGAAAATGCGTGAAGAAACGTTAGATCACGTGCTTCTATATGGACCACCAGGTCTTGGTAAAACGACGCTTGCCAATATTATTGCCAATGAAATGGGCGTAAATGTTAGAACAACTTCAGGACCAGCAATTGAAAGGCCAGGAGATTTAGCAGCTGTATTAACAGCGCTTCAGCCAGGGGATGTATTATTTATTGATGAAATTCATCGCTTGCATAGATCGATTGAAGAAGTGTTATATCCTGCGATGGAAGATTTTTGTCTTGATATTGTAATTGGAAAAGGGCCGTCAGCACGGTCTGTACGTTTAGATTTGCCGCCATTTACATTAGTTGGAGCAACGACACGTGCGGGAGCATTATCAGCACCGCTGCGTGACCGTTTCGGTGTACTTTCGAGATTAGAATATTACACAGTAGATCAGCTTTCTGAGATTGTTGAACGTACAGCAGAAGTATTCGAAGTTGAAATTGATTCGTTAGCTGCACTAGAAATTGCAAGACGTGCTCGTGGTACACCTCGTATTGCGAATCGTCTTTTAAGACGTGTACGTGATTTCGCGCAAGTTCGTGGTAACGGAACGGTTACGATGGAAATTACACAAATGGCATTAGAGCTACTGCAAGTAGATAAATTAGGTTTAGATCATATTGACCATAAATTATTGCTTGGTATTATTGAGAAATTCCGCGGTGGCCCAGTGGGGTTAGAAACGGTTTCGGCAACAATCGGAGAAGAATCTCATACGATTGAAGATGTGTATGAGCCGTATTTATTACAAATTGGCTTTTTACAACGAACGCCAAGAGGCCGAATCGTAACGCCGCTTGCATATGAGCATTTCGGAATGGAGATGCCAAAAGTATGACGGAGATGCCGAAATTGCTTATTACAGCAGGTATCTTACTCATCGTTGTTGGCTTAGCTTGGAAGTTCATTGGAAGACTTCCAGGCGATATTTTTGTGAAAAAAGGTAACGTTACCTTTTATTTTCCTATCATTACATGTATTGTGATAAGTATTGTATTATCTTTTATTATGTATATAATAAATCGATTTAAATAAGAAATAGGTGGATATAGTTATGGATATAAATCTGTTTGATTTTCATTTACCAGAAGAACTTATTGCACAAGTCCCATTAGAAGATCGTGAAACATCAAGATTAATGGTGTTAGACCGTGAAACAGGTGACATTGAGCATAAACATTTTACAGACATTCTTTCTTACTTACATGAGGGAGATTGCTTAGTATTAAATGAAACGAAAGTAATGCCTGCTCGTTTGCATGGTGTGAAAGAAGATACAGGTGCACACATTGAAGTACTTCTTTTAAAACAAGAAGAAGGCGATAAGTGGGAAACGCTTGTTAAGCCAGCGAAACGCGTAAAAGAAGGAACTGTTCTCTCTTTTGGCGAAGGGAAATTAAAAGCAACTTGCATAGGAACTGCAGATCAAGGTGGACGTCAGCTTGAATTTTCATATGACGGCATCTTCTATGAAATTTTAGATGAACTTGGGGAAATGCCACTTCCTCCATATATTAAAGAGACGCTAGAAGATCGCGATCGCTATCAAACAGTATACGCGAAAGAGGTCGGTTCAGCAGCGGCGCCGACTGCAGGACTTCACTTTACAGAAGAGTTACTGGAGAAGTTAAAACAAAAAGGCGTTGAATTAGCTTTCATTACACTTCACGTAGGGCTTGGAACATTTAGACCAGTTTCTGCCGATACGATTGAAGAACACCATATGCACGCAGAATATTACCATATGTCTGAAGAGACAGCAGCATTATTAAATCGTGTGAAAGAGAATGGTGGACGTATTATTACGGTAGGTACGACTTCAACTCGTACGTTAGAAACAATTGCGACAGATCATGATGGCAAGCTTTGTGCTGCTTCTGGCTGGACAGACATTTTTATGTACCCAGGTTATGAATTTAAAGCAATTGATGGTTTGATTACAAACTTCCATTTACCGAAATCAACATTAATTATGCTTGTAAGTGCATTTGCAAACAGAGATAATGTACTTCATGCTTATAATGAAGCAGTAAAAGAAAAATATCGTTTCTTTAGCTTCGGTGATGCAATGTTCGTTGCATCTCACGCTAAAATGGGAAACAAATAAAAGGAGTAAATTATGACAGCAATTCGTTATGAATTTATTAAAACTTGTAAACAAACAGGTGCCCGTTTAGGACGTGTACATACGCCGCACGGTTCATTTGATACACCAACGTTTATGCCAGTTGGTACACTTGCAACAGTTAAGACAATGTCACCAGAAGAGTTAAAAGCAATGGATTCTGGCATTATTTTAAGTAATACGTATCATTTATGGCTACGCCCAGGTCACGAAATTATTCGTGAAGCAGGCGGTTTGCATAAATTTATGAACTGGGATCGTGCAATCTTAACGGATTCTGGTGGTTTCCAAGTATTCAGTTTAAGTGACTTCCGTCGTATTGAAGAGGAAGGCGTTCACTTCCGTAACCACTTAAATGGAGATAAATTATTCTTATCACCAGAAAAAGCGATGGAAATTCAAAATGCGTTAGGTTCAGACATTATGATGGCATTTGATGAGTGTCCGCCATTCCCAGCTACTTTTGAATATATGAAGAAATCTGTAGAACGTACAAGCCGCTGGGCAGAACGTTGTTTAAAAGCGCATGAACGCCCACAAGATCAAGGTTTATTCGGTATTGTACAAGGCGGAGAGTTCGAAGAGCTTCGTCGTCAAAGTGCAAAAGACCTTGTTTCAATGGACTTCCCTGGTTACGCTGTAGGTGGTTTATCTGTAGGTGAGCCGAAAGATATTATGAACCGTGTACTTGAGTTTACAACACCACTTCTTCCAGATAATAAGCCACGTTACTTAATGGGAGTAGGTTCGCCTGACTCATTAATTGATGGTGCAATTCGTGGTATTGATATGTTTGACTGCGTACTTCCAACTCGTATCGCTCGAAATGGTACATGTATGACAAGTGAAGGTCGCCTTGTTGTAAAGAATGCGAAATTCGCAAGAGACTTCGGTCCGCTTGATCCAAATTGTGATTGCTATACATGTAAAAATTACTCTCGTGCGTACATTCGTCACTTAATGAAATGTGATGAAACGTTCGGAATTCGTTTAACGTCTTATCACAACCTTCATTTTCTGTTAAACTTAATGGAGCAGGTGAGACAAGCTATTCGTGAAGACCGTCTTGGCGATTTCCGCGAAGAGTTCTTTGAACAGTATGGCTTTAATAAACCGAATGCTAAAAACTTCTAATACATAATTTAAAAGGAGGAACAAAAGATGAATCCAGGTATGATGAATATCGTTATGATCGTTGCGATGTTTGCGATTTTCTATTTCTTATTAATTCGCCCGCAACAAAAGCGTCAAAAAGCAGTTGCTCAAATGCAAAATGAGTTAGCAAAAGGTGATGCTATCGTAACAATCGGTGGTTTACACGGTACAATCGAATCAGTAGATGAGACGAAAATCGTTATTAAGTCTGGTGGTTCACACTTAACTTTCGATCGCAATGCGATTCGTGAAGTTGTGAAAAACTAATGAGGAAGGCCCTGCATGAAATATGCAGGGCCTTTTTTAGTTATTTTGTTTTGACATATTTACCCCGAAAACCCCACCGAGTGTACTCGCACCCATTAATGCTAATTGATAAAGTAACTGGGAGTTCGATAAAGTTTGAGAGAAGCCTAAATAGTTAACTAGAAAAACAAGTATAGCGAATGTAAGACCTGTTGTGAAACCTACTAGCCAACCTTTCCCTTGTGCTTTTTTGCCGGCAGTAAATCCGGATATAAGCATAGATAAAAGAGCTAGTATAAAAATAGTAATGGCTAATGTCCCTTCAGTCATATCTGTAAACTTTAGTAAAAGAGCCATAACCATGCTAATAATTGATGCAAGAATTAATAAGGTAATAATACCAAAGCCGATTGCAGTTGATAATTTTTTCGTTCCACCCATTTATACATTCCCCCTTTTTAATACAAGCATATTTTCCTTTTGCCTAAGTTAGACTAGTTTCTTTTTGATAGGGGAGTCTATACGTAAAAAAGGAGATGTAGAAATGGAATGGGTATCAATCATTGGCCGGACGATGCTTTTGTATATCATCATATTAATTATTTTTCGTCTTATGGGTAAACGTGAAATTGGAGAGCTAAGTGTATTAGATTTAGTCGTGTTCATTATGCTTGGCGAAATGGCTGTAGTCGCAATTGAAAATACCGATAAATCACTTTGGCACCAATTAGTTCCGATGACTTTTCTGATGTGCATACAAATCATTTTGTCAGTCGTTTCACTAAAGTTTCAGCGATTTCGGCATTTAATAGAAGGTGAACCGGCGATTATTATAAATGCGGGGAAAATTGATGAAAAGAAGATGAGAAAGCAACGTTATAATATAGATGATTTAATGATGCAATTAAGGGAGCAGGGAGTTGGAGATATCCGAGATGTAGAATACGCTATTTTAGAACCATCTGGGAAGTTATCTGTCTTTCAAAAACAAAAAGGTAAACAGGATGCATTGCAGTTTACTCTTCCTCTTATTATTGATGGAGAAATTCAATCGAATCATTTACAAATGATTGAACATACAGACGAATGGCTCATTGGCAAATTAAAAAACATAGGTTATAACGATATCAAACAAATTTTATACTGCAGCTTTCAAAATGGACAATTTTTTGTTGATTTGAAAGAAAACTAGAGGCTTACTATATGAAATAGTAAGCCCGTTTACTTCAAAAATGAAAGTTTTCGAATGATTGGGAGTCGGCTTAACTCTTCTTTTCGAATGAGTTTGAAAGTGAAGAGGAGGACAATATAAACGATTGTTGTTAAAGTGATTTCCCATAATGTTTGTACGCCGAGTGAATGAGAGAAAATCATATATTTATGAAGGTAAAAACCGAAAGAGCCCGCAATACCGATAGCAAGTCCACCGAAAATATAGTCTTTTGCGTAAATGGTAAATGTAATTTTCTTTAAAACAGTAGCGTAATGAAGGAATGTTACCGTTACTATATTTGCAGCGATAGCGAGTGCAACCCCCATCATTTGAAAATCTGGCCTTGAAGCTAGTACAAAAATAACGATTAATTTCACGATAGCGCCAATAAATGTATTCATCATCGCCGCACGTGCTAAGTTTAAAGCTTGTAAAACAGAGGTAAGTGGACTTTGGAAATAATGAAATAAAAAACAAGGTGCAAGAAGCTGGATGAATGCTGTTGCACTATCCGATCCATACATAAGAGTTAAAACAGGAGAAGCGAATACATATAATATAACGACTGACCATCCACCAGTAATTAATGAGATTCTAAGAGCTTGTTGTAAGCGGTGTTCCACTAATTTATGCTGTCTTTTGGCCATTGCCTCGCTAATAGATGGAACGAGTGCTGTAGAAAGAGCGTATGTAATAAAGGCTGGCAGTGATAGAAGTGGGAATGCATAACCGTTTAATATACCGTATTGCTGGGTTGCGACAGAGGCAGCAACGCCGGCAATCGCTAAGCTTTGCATAACGACGATAGGTTCAAAAAAATAGGAAACGGAGCCGATTAAACGACTTCCTGTAGTTGGAAGTGCAATATCCATAAGAGAATAAAATGTACCCTTGCTTTCCTTTACAGTCGTGAAAAATCCAGAGCGTATAGATAAATGTTTTTCGCGCTGGAATAAAGTGAGTAAAAATAATAACGATGCAACTTCACCGAGAACGGCTGATAACATAGCGCCAGCTGCAGCATATTCTACGCCGTAAGGTAAAAATAAACGAATGCATACAGCGATAATTGTAATGCGGACAACTTGTTCTATAACTTGGGCGTAAGCGCTAGGCTTCATATTTTGTTTCCCTTGGAAATAACCGCGTAAAACAGAAGAAACGGCAATAACAGGAACGACAGGTAAAATGGCCATTAATGGATAGTACGTTCGTTCATCAGTTAATAATGTTTTTGCTAAAATAGGTGTGAGGAGCATAATTCCAATTGTTAAAATGATACTAATAACGGATGTAACAGCTAATGATATTGTTAATATTTTTTTAACTCTTTGTTTATCGTTCACAGCTTCCGCTTCTGCTACAAATTTTGCGATTGCGACAGGAAGGCCGATTTGTGTTAATGTAATTGCTAGAATGAATGTAGGAACGGCCATCATATAAAGACCAACGCCTTCTTCTCCTAAAATACGTGCCATTACAATCCGGTTAATAAATCCAAGGATTTTGGTAATAAAGCCGGCTATCATTAAAATAAATGCGCCTTTTAAAAAGCTTTGTCTCGTCATGGTCTTCTCCTACCTTCTCAAAATCAGTGGAATGATTTACAATAATTTATATGCACGTATGAGACAAGAATGACAAGCATTTAAGAGAGTGAAGTGTGAGAGTGCTCTTGAAAGTAGTTATTGCTGTCCATTAGAGCGGGATTAAAAGCGACTTTTCGTGCTGAAATAAGAAGGAGATGTTTATGTATGTTAGAAAAAGAGGCTTTGGTAGAATCATACCGCGGACAGTTACAAGTCGTTTTAGAAAGCAAAGTAGAAGAGTTTCACATGTTCGGTTATGACCGAGTAACAGATGATGATATTTGGAAGTTTCTTAAAGTGAAGAAGTGGAAAAAAATAAACGGTAATGTTAGATTATATGAATTAGTAAATGATGTATTAAGAGTAAGTACTAATGAATATATGAATTATTTAACTGTTGAAGCATATCAAGCGCCACTTTGGTCATTTGATGAATATGAAAATAAATAACCAACTGCAATTGGTTTGTTCTTCCTTTTGCAGTATAATGATAGGTATTGATAATGAGGAAATAATTATGTCTAAGATTATATATAAAGGGGGTAGTGAAGAGAAAAAATAAATAATGAAAGTGTAGGTATTGTGGAAAACTTACCGACACAGCTAGTGATGAACTAGCAAAATTATAGAAAGGAAGTCTACTAACTAGGCGTATGCACACGTGTAAAAGTAAATCGTAAGAGATTTATTTAAAGTGTTAGTAGCAGAAAGAGGGTACATATGGCAAAGCGTGGTACGAGAATTGCCGCCTTTTTCCTCATCGTTTTATTAATCGGTGGAGTAATTGGTGCGGCAGGAAAAGACATAGCAAAAGGAATTAGTCTAGGACTAGACCTTCGCGGTGGTTTTGAAATTCTATATGAAGTAAAACCAGCCAAAAAAGGTGATAAAATCGATCGAGACGTACTTGTCAGTACAGTAGGCGCTCTTGAAAATCGTGTCAATGTTCTCGGTGTAAGTGAGCCGAACATTCAAATCGAAGGGCAAGATCGAATTCGCGTACAGCTTGCTGGTGTACAAGATCAGCAAAAAGCACGTGAAATGTTATCAACACAAGCGAAATTAACATTCCGCGATGTAGATGACAACCTTCTTATGGACGGAACGGATTTAAAAGGCGGCGGAGCGAAACAAACATTTGATGAGCAAGGCCGTGCGAGCGTAGGTCTTACACTAAAGAGCGCTGAAAAATTCCGTGAAGTAACTGAAAAAATTTCAAAAATGCCACCACCAACGAATTTAATGGTAATTTGGCTTGATTTTGAAGAAGGAAAAGATTCGTATAAAGCAGAATCTGCAAAGCCGAATCCGAAGTTCCTATCAGCAGCAACAGTAAGCCAAGTGTTTAACCAAGCTGAAGTATCTATCGTAGGTGGAAACTTCACAGTGGAAAGTGCGAAACAACTTTCATCTTTATTAAATGCAGGTGCACTTCCTGTTGATTTAAAAGAAATGTATTCAACATCTGTTGGAGCGAAGTTTGGTCAACAAGCGTTAGAGCAAACGATTTTTGCTAGTGCGATTGGTATCGCTCTTATTTTCTTATTTATGCTTGTATTCTACCGTTTACCAGGAATTGTAGCGGTGATTATGTTAGGTTTATACATTTTCGTTACATTACTTGTCTTTAACTGGATGCATGCGGTTCTTACGTTGCCAGGAATTGCGGCGTTAGTGCTCGGGGTAGGTATCGCGGTTGATGCGAATATTATTACGTACGAGAGATTGAAAGAAGAGCTGAAAATTGGTAAGTCAATGATGTCAGCATTCCGTGCTGGTAACCATCGTTCATTAGCAACAATTTTAGATGCAAACATTACAACACTTGCAGCAGCTGGTGTGTTATTCGTTTATGGTAATAGCTCTGTAAAAGGATTCGCAACAAGTTTAATCGTAAGTATCTTAGTTGGTTTCGTTACGAACGTATTCGGTACTCGTTTCTTACTAAGTTTACTTGTAAAGAGCCGTTACTTCGATAAAAAACCAGCCTACTTTGGTGTGAAACAAAAAGATATTATTCCATTAACAAAAGGTGTAGTACATCCACCGACAAGATTTGATCGTATTAACTTCGTAAATATCGGTCATAAATTCCTTGTTTTCTCGATTGTAGTTATAATTGCAGGTGCAATTATTTTACCAATTTTCAAATTGAATCTTGGTATTGACTTCGCGAGTGGTACACGTATCGACTTGCAATCAAAACAATCAGTTACTGTATCAGATGTTCATAAAGATTTTAAAGAATTGAACATTGATGTGAAGGAAGAAAATATTGTACCGACTGGAGATGACAATAAAGGTTTCGCCGTTCGTACTTTAGGTGTTCTATCAAAAGATGAAATTGCGAAAACAAAAACATTCTTCCATGATAAATACGGTACAGATCCAAACGTAAGTACAGTTTCACCGACAATTGGTAAAGAAATTGCACGAAATGCATTTATCGCAGTATTAATTGCTTCTGCGGTTATCATTTTATACGTAAGTATTCGATTCCGATTTACGTATGCATTATCTGCAGTGCTTGCATTATTACATGATGCGTTCGTTATGATTGTTATATTTAGTATTTTCCAATTAGAGGTAGACTTAACGTTTATCGCTGCGGTGTTAACGATCATCGGTTATTCTATTAATGACTCGATTGTTACATTTGATAGAAACCGTGAATTATACAAACAGAAAAAACGAGTTCGCGATATAAAAGACTTAGAAGAAATCGTAAATGCAAGTATTCGTCAAACGCTTGGTCGTTCGATTAACACCGTATTAACAGTGTTATTCCCAGTAATTGCGTTACTTATCTTCGGTAGTGAGTCACTACGTAACTTCTCGTTTGCGTTACTTGTTGGATTAGTTGTAGGTACGTACTCTTCTGTTTTCGTTGCTTCTCAAATTTGGTTAATGCTTGAAAACCGTCGTTTGAAAAAGGGAAAAAACAAGAAGAAGGTTGAGAAAGTAGAATCTGAACCACAAGTATAAAAAAGATGATGTCTCTTTATGAGGCATCTCTTTTTTCGTTTGTGGATACAATAAGATAGCAACTTTTTAACAAAAGGAAGATGGAAGAAAGTGGTGGTGTTATCGCTGTTTTTGCTACAATAAAAAGATAGGTTAAGAAAAGAAGGGATTTTAATTATGGAAAAAGATGAACGTTTTAAACAGGCCGAGTTTGGTGCTATTGTCGGAATCGTTGGTAATATTATATTAGCGATTGTAAAGGCGGTAATTGGTTATATTGGGAACAGTAAAGCACTATTAGCGGATGCCGTGCATTCTGCATCAGATGTAATTGGTTCGCTCGCTGTGCTTTTTGGATTGCGAGCAGCAAAGCAGCCGCCTGATGAAGATCATCCGTATGGTCATGGTAAAGCGGAATCGATTTCAGCAATTATTGTTGCAGTATTGTTATTTATTGTGGGAATCGAGATAGCGATTTCATCTATAAAAGCTTTTTCACAAGAATTAGAACCACCGAAGGGAATTACGATTTTTGCTGTTGTTCTTTCGATTGTCGTAAAAGAAGGAATGTTTCAATATAAATTCCGATTAGGGAAGAGGGTAAATAGTGATGCAATTATTGCAAATGCATATGAACATCGTTCGGATGTGTTTTCTTCAATTGCAGCTTTAATCGGTATTTGTGCAGCGATTATGGGTGGTAATTTCGGGTTAGATTGGCTTGTATATGCCGATCCAATTGCAGGATTATTTGTTTCACTTCTTGTTGCAAAAATGGCATGGAGTATTGGGGCAGAAGCAATTCATGCAACGCTTGATCATGTTCTTCATGAGGAAGATGTTGTTCCGCTTAGAGAAGCAGTACTTCAAATAGATGGTGTGAAAAAAATCGGTTCTTTATATGCAAGGGAGCATGGTCATTACGTTATTGTTGATATTAAAGTTTCTGTAGATCCATACATTACTGTAGAAGAAGGGCACCGCATTGGAAAGCATGTGAAAGAAACGCTTATGGAACAAGATAACGTACAAAATGTGTTTGTACATATAAATCCGTATTCTCCAAATTAAATATCATTAACATTTTGGTATATAGATATTGCAGCGTAGTTTGCATTATATTGTCACCCCTTAATCTGTCTTGTATAATGAACAGGTTAAGGGGTGATTTCGTGTTACAACCGAAGACGCGTTGGAAAGAAAAAGAATATAATGATGAGCGAGTGAGTGAGTTAGCAAGTAAATTACAATTATCACCACTTGTCGTTTCGTTATTCCTCGGTAGAGGATTAGATACAGAAGATAAGATTTTAGATTTTTTAAATACAGAAAATCAAGAATTTCATGATCCATTTTTATTAGAAGGAATGGATAGAACGGTAGAACGTGTAAATAAGGCGATTCAAAATGGAGAGCAAATATTAATATTTGGTGACTACGATGCGGACGGAGTAAGTAGTACGACTGTGTTATATCTTGCCTTGCAAGAATTAGGTGCCGACGTAGAATTTTATATTCCAAACCGTTTTACAGAAGGATATGGACCAAACGAAGAAGCATTTCGTTGGGCACATAGCGCAGGATTCTCACTAATTATTACTGTCGATACTGGTATCGCAGCAGTACATGAAGCGAAGGTAGCGAAGGAACTTGGGGTAGATCTTATTATTACAGATCACCATGAGCCGCCACCAGAATTGCCAGAAGCACTTGCAATTATTCATCCGAAATTAGATGGCGGTGTGTATCCGTTTCACTATTTAGCTGGTGTAGGTGTTGCGTTTAAAGTTGCACATGCACTATTAGGCCGTGTACCAGAACATTTATTAGAAATTGCAGTGATTGGTACAGTAGCCGATTTAGTATCACTTCATGGTGAGAATAGATTGCTAGTGAAACGCGGTTTAAAACATATGCGCATGACGAAAAATATTGGATTAAAGGCGCTATTTAAAGTTGCTAACGTTTCGCAAAGTGAAATTACAGAAGAGAGTATTGGCTTCTCACTCGCACCGCGTATTAATGCAGTTGGACGTTTAGAAGATGCTACGCCGGCTGTACATCTTTTATTATCAGATGATCCAGAAGAAGCAAAAGAGCTGGCTGAAGAAATTGATGAGCTGAACAAACTGCGAAAAGATATTGTAAAGCAAATTACAGAAGAAGCTATCGCTGAAGTGGAAAATAATTTTCCGCCTGAAGACAATAAAGTACTAGTGCTTGCAAAAGAAGGATGGAATCCAGGTGTAATTGGAATTGTCGCTTCTAAATTAGTTGAACGTTTCTATCGTCCGACGATTGTATTAAGCATTGATCCTGTAAAAGAAACAGCAAAAGGTTCAGCACGTAGTATTGCAGGATTTGATTTGTTCGCAAACTTGTCAGATTGTAGAGAGTTATTGCCACACTTCGGAGGGCATCCGATGGCAGCGGGAATGACGCTACATATGAATGATGTAGATGAATTACGCCGCCGCTTAAATGAACAAGCGGATACAATTTTAGCGGAAGAAGATTTTATTCCAATTACATCTGTTGATGTCTTTTGTAAAGTGGAAGATGTAACACTTGCAGCAATTGAAGATATGCAAAAGTTAGCGCCATTTGGTGTTGGAAATCCAAAACCACGTATTGCAGTGAAGGATGCAGAGCTAGAAAGTATTCGAGCAATCGGATCCGACGGTTCTCATTTGAAAATGGCTCTTCGTGATGGACAAGCAACACTGGACACAATCGGATTTGGTTTTGGTGCGTATGCGAAAGAAATTTCTCCAGTTGCAAAGGTATCTGTAATAGGGGAAGCATCTATCAATGAATGGAATAATTTTAAGAAGCCGCAATTAATGGTACAAGATATTGCGGTAGAGGCGTGGCAATTATTTGATTGGCGTAGTATGCGTAACGTAGAAGCGAATGTAGCAGAACTTCCGAAAGAAAAAATAACGATGGTGTATTTTTCTGAAGAGGTGTTGAATAAATTTTCTTTAGAAGACTATAAAGAGCATATTATGCATGCATCAGAAGTAACTCATTTAGACGATCAATACATCGTGTTACTTGATTTGCCAAAAGGAACAGATGAATTACGAGATTTATTTAAAGTGGGGTTCCCGTCGCGAATTTATACGCTATTTTATCAAGAGAATAATCATTTATTTAGTACTGTTCCAACGAGGGAACATTTTAAATGGTACTATTCGTTCTTGAACCAAAAAGCACCATTTTCTTTAAGACAATATGGAGAACAACTATGTCGACATAAAGGTTGGTCAAAAGATACAGTAAATTTCATGACACAGGTGTTTTTTGAGTTAGAATTTGTTACAATAAAAGATGGCGTCATTTTTATGGCAGACAAAAAACAAAAGCGTGATTTAATTGAATCGAACACATATCGTGAGAAAATGAACCACTTACAATTAGAAAAAGAATTGGTTTATAGCACATATCAGCAACTATATACATGGTTTGAAACGATTCGTAATCATAAAGAAGTAGAACAGTTAGGGTAAAGGATTTGTATTTACAAACCTTTTAGATCTGAGGAGGATTCAGAAATATGGATTTCAAGCAACATATCGCAATTGTACCGGATTATCCAAAAGAAGGTATTGTATTTAAAGACATTACACCGTTAATGAACGACGGTAAAGCATACAAAGCAGCAACAGATGCAATCGTTGAGTATGCAAAGAAAAGAGACATTGACGTTGTAGTAGGGCCAGAAGCACGTGGCTTTATTATCGGTTGCCCAGTTTCTTATGCACTAGAAGTAGGTTTTGCACCAGTTCGTAAATTAGGAAAATTACCACGTGAAGTAATTACAGTTGACTACGGTAAAGAGTATGGTAAAGATGTTTTAACAATCCATAAAGATGCAATTAAGCCAGGTCAACGCGTATTAATTACAGATGATCTATTAGCTACAGGTGGAACAATTGAAGCGACAATTAAGCTAGTTGAAGAACTTGGCGGAGTTGTAGCAGGAATTGCATTCTTAGTAGAGCTTACTTACTTAGATGGTCGTAAAATGTTAGATGGTTACGATGTATTAGTATTAGAAAAATACTAATCACTATATAGGTAAAACTACGGTGATAAAAAGTACCCGTGAATCTCTTGGAGAGGAGCGGGTACTTTTGTATAATTGCACAAAAAAATAAGGTGAAATGTCAGTAAAATCTTTTCCTTTTCACAATTCACAATCATTAGGTTATAATGATAGAATATAATTTATTCTACTTAATTAAGATAAAGTCAATTTTCAATAAAAGGTGATTCGATGGCAAATGAGCAGGTACTAACAGCTGAACAGGTACTCGAGAAAGCAAGTCAATATTTAGTAGATGAAGATATTGAGCTAGTGGCACGTGCCTATGAATATGCACGTGATGCGCATAGCGAACAATACAGAAAATCGGGTGAACCGTACATTATTCATCCAATTCAAGTTGCAGGTATTTTAGTTGATTTACACATGGATCCAGCTACAGTATCAGCAGGTTTCTTACATGATGTAGTGGAAGATACAGAAATTACATTAGAAGATATTGAACGGGAATTTAATAAAGAAATTGCTATGCTTGTCGATGGTGTGACAAAGCTCGGAAAGATTAAATATAAATCTCATGAGCAGCAACAAGCAGAAAACCATCGCAAAATGTTTATAGCAATGGCTCAAGATATTCGAGTTATTTTAATTAAACTAGCTGACCGTCTTCATAACATGCGTACATTGAAACATTTGCCTCAAGAGAAGCAGCGTCGCATTGCGAATGAAACGTTAGAAATCTTTGCACCTTTAGCACATAGACTCGGAATTAGTACTATTAAATGGGAGCTAGAGGATACGTCACTTCGCTATTTAAATCCACAGCAATACTATCGTATTGTAAATTTAATGAAGCGTAAACGTGCAGAGCGTGAAGAATATTTAGACGAAGTAATGACTGGTATTCGTGAGAAATTAAAAGAAGTTGCAATTCAACCTGAGATTTCTGGAAGACCAAAGCATATCTACAGTATTTATCGTAAAATGGCACTGCAAAATAAACAGTTCAATGAAATTTACGATTTATTAGCTGTACGTGTCGTTGTAAATAGTATTAAAGATTGTTATGCAGTACTTGGAATTATTCATACGTGCTGGAAGCCGATGCCAGGTCGTTTTAAAGATTATATTGCGATGCCGAAAGCAAATCTATATCAATCTCTTCATACGACTGTAATTGGACCGAAAGGCGATCCGCTTGAAGTGCAAATTCGTACGACAGAAATGCATGAGATTGCAGAATTCGGGATCGCGGCGCACTGGGCGTATAAAGAAGGAAAAACAGCAGAAACAACAGGTACATTAGAGAAGAAACTTACATGGTTCCGTCAAATATTAGAATGGCAAAATGAAGCTTCTAATGCAGAAGAGTTTATGGAGTCATTAAAAATTGATTTATTCTCTGACATGGTATTCGTCTTTACACCGAAAGGCGACGTAATGGAATTGCCACTTGGATCTGTTCCGATTGACTTTTCGTATCGCGTGCATTCAGAGATTGGAAATAAAACAATTGGTGCAAAAGTAAACGGCAAAATGGTGACGCTTGATTATAAATTAAAAACAGGTGACATCATTGAAATTTTAACATCGAAACATTCGTATGGGCCAAGTCAAGACTGGGTGAAACTTGCTCAAACATCTCATGCAAAAAACAAAATACGTCAATTCTTTAAGAAGCAACGTAGAGATGAAAATATTGAAAAAGGTCGTGAACTTGTTGAGAAAGAAGTGCGTAGCCTAGAGTATGAGATGAAAGAAGTGTTAGCTCCTGACAATTTAAAACGTGTTGCTGAGAAGTTTAACTTTGCAAATGAAGAAGATATGTTTGCAGCAGTTGGATATAATGGCATCACTGCATCACAAATTGTTACGCGACTAACGGACAAGTTCCGTAAGCAACGTGAAGAAGAAGAGATTGTTGAAGTTAAAGAAGTTCGTAAACCGATGAAAATTCGAAAATGGGATTCTGGCGTTAAAGTAAGTGGTGCGGATAATTTATTAATTCGCTTATCAAAATGCTGTAACCCAGTACCGGGTGATGATATCGTTGGGTATATTACGAAAGGCCGAGGCGTATCGATTCACCGCCGTGATTGTGTAAATGTTCATACAGAAGAAGCTGTAGAACGTTTATTAGAAGTAGAGTGGGAAGGTAGCCCTGAAAAAGAAATTGAGTATAACGTTGATATTGAAATTTCAGGTTATGATCGCCGTGGTTTATTAAATGAAGTATTGCAAGCTGTTACAGAGACGAAAACGTACATTTCGGCAGTTTCTGGTAGAAGTGACCGTAATAAGATGGCGACAATTAATATGTCAATCTCTATTCGTAACTTACAGCACTTGAAAAAAGTAGTAGAACGCATTAAACGCGTTCCAGAAATTTATGCAGTACGACGCATGATGCATTAATAGGGAGTGTAGAAAAGATGAGAGTTGTTTTACAACGATCAAAAGAAGCGTCTGTCACAGTAGACGGTGAGATCGTAGGACAAATTCCGTTCGGTTTAACATTACTAGTCGGCATTACGCATGAAGATACAGAAAAAGATGCAACCTACATTGCAGAAAAAATTGCGAACTTACGTATTTTTGAAGATGAGAGCGGAAAGATGAACCATTCTGTACTTGATGTAGAAGGACAAGTTCTATCAATTTCGCAATTCACATTATACGGAGATTGCCGCAAGGGAAGACGTCCAAACTTTATGGATGCTGCCAAACCTGACTATGCAGAACGTTTATATGATTTCTTTAATGAGGAAGTTCGTAAGCAAGGATTGCATGTAGAAACAGGGACGTTCGGAGCAATGATGGATGTTTCTTTAATCAATGATGGTCCGGTGACCTTAATTGTGGATAGTAAATAGTGTTACTTAAAAAGAGGGGATGATATCATCCTCTCATTTTTATACATTGTTGTATGTTTTGTTCATTTATCCCGCTATTTGTGGACAATCCTCCGTGTATTAAAGGTTCACTTTCTTTGGCGTTAATAGCTTTTTCGTTTATGTATAACTATCTGATCAATATGGAACAATAAAAAGTAAAACATCCATATTGAATGTGAGGGATATACGTATGCGTATGAATGAAAAAGGGCACTCTGTTACAAATGGTGCAAATCAACTGTTTAACGTGAGTTTTCATGATTTTATTTCGAAAGAGCAAAACAATACTTCAATGGAGCTTGCTTCTGAGTTTGGAATTTCTCTTCAAGATGTAAAGCGTCTAAAGAAGCAAATTGAACGCTCTTAGAGCACTTGACAATCCTACTCAACAAACGTATAGTAATTTTATATTTACATATGAATATAACCGTTGATAGAGAAGAGTAAATGAGACACACATGGAAAGAGAAGAAATGTCTTAGGCTGAAAACATTTCTACATGATGACTAATTGAATGACACTCTAGAGGTTTCAACTTGAACGGCATATATGCTTAGTAGGGATGAACGCACATTTAAGCGTTATTAAAAAAGTGGAAGCATACGTGCTTCAATTAGGGTGGCACCACGGGTATAATACTCTCGTCCCTACTGTTCAAACAGTAGAGGCGGGAGTTTTTTTATTTTTATTAAGATTAAAACAATTTGAGGAGGAACTGAATATGTCTATTCAAATCCCACGCGGAACGCAAGATATTCTTCCAGGCACTGTTGAGTTATGGCAGTATATCGAAGGGCAAGCTCGCGAAATTTGCCGTCGTTACAATTATAAAGAAATTCGTACACCAATTTTTGAACACACTGAGCTATTTTTACGTGGTGTTGGTGATACGACAGATATCGTACAAAAAGAAATGTACTCATTCCAAGATCGTGGAGAGCGCAGTTTAACATTACGTCCAGAAGGTACTGCACCTGTTGTACGTTCTTACGTTGAAAACAAAATGTTTGGTGATGCAACACAACCAACGAAATTATACTATATCGGTCAAATGTTCCGTTATGAAAGACCACAAGCAGGTCGCTATCGTCAATTCGTACAATTCGGTATTGAAGCAATCGGTAGTAACGATCCTGCAATTGATGCAGAAGTAATTGCACTTGCTGTAGAGTTTTACCGCGGCATGGGCTTGAAAAATATTAAAGTTGTATTAAACAGCTTAGGTGATGCAGCGAGCCGTCAAGCGCACCGTGATGCGTTAATCGCACACTTTGAGCCACGTATCGGCGAATTCTGTTCTGACTGTCAATCTCGTTTAGAAAAGAACCCTCTTCGTATTTTAGATTGTAAGAAGGACCGTAACCATGAATTAATGGGAACAGCACCATCTATTACAGAATACTTAAACGAAGATTCAGCAGTATACTACGACAAAGTTCAAGAATTATTAACGATGATGGATGTTCCATTTGAAAAAGATCCGAACTTAGTACGTGGTTTAGACTACTATCAACACACTGTTTTTGAAATCATGAGTGAGGCAGAAGGTTTCGGTGCTATCACTACATTAAGCGGCGGTGGTCGTTATAACGGACTTGTACAAGAAATCGGTGGACCAGAAATGCCAGGTATCGGTTTTGCGATGAGTATCGAACGTTTAATTATGGCGCTAAAAGCTGAAAACATCGAATTACCAATTGAACATAGCATTGATTGTTATGTTGTAGCGCTTGGTGAAAAAGCGAAAGACCATGCTGCAAAAGTTGCGTTTGATCTTCGTAAAGCGGGATTATCAGTTGAAAAAGATTATTTAGACCGCAAAATGAAAGCACAATTTAAATCAGCAGATCGTCTAAAGGCGAAATTTGTAGCTGTATTAGGGGAAGATGAGCTAGATAAAGGCATCATTAACTTAAAAGATATGGCAACAGGCGAACAAGAAGAAGTAGCATTAGATGTATTTGCTTCATACGTAGCAGAGAAATTAATATAGGGGGAACTTACAGTGGCTGAAAGAACACATGCATGTGGAAAAGTAACAGTAGAAGCAGTTGGACAAACAGTTCAATTAAAAGGTTGGGTACAAAAACGCCGTGATTTAGGTGGATTAATCTTTATCGACTTACGTGACCGTACAGGTATCGTGCAAGTTGTATTTAACCCAGAAACATCAAAAGAAGCGTTAGAAATAGCAGAAACTATTCGTAGTGAATACGTATTGCACGTAGAAGGTACAGTTGTTGAGCGTGGTGAAGGCGCAATTAATGACAATATGGCAACTGGTCGTATTGAAGTACAAGCAACGAAAGTAAACGTATTAAATGCAGCAAAAACAACGCCAATCATTATTGCTGATGATACAGATGCATCAGAAGATGTGCGTTTAAAATATCGTTATTTAGACTTACGTCGTCCTGCAATGTTTAACACATTCAAAATGCGTCACGACGTAACGAAAACAATTCGTAACTTCTTAGACACAGAAGAGTTCTTAGAAGTGGAAACACCAATTTTAACGAAGAGTACACCAGAAGGAGCTCGTGACTATTTAGTACCAAGTCGTGTACATGATGGTGAATTCTATGCATTACCACAGTCTCCGCAATTATTTAAACAGCTTCTTATGGTCGGTGGATTTGAGCGTTACTATCAAGTAGCACGTTGTTTCCGTGACGAAGATTTACGTGCAGACCGTCAACCAGAATTCACGCAAATCGATATCGAAGCTTCATTCTTAACACAAGATGAAATTTTAGATATGATGGAGCGCATGATGACGAAAGTTATGAAGGATGCAAAAGGTGTAGAAGTGAGTGCACCATTTCCTCGTATGAAATATGCTGATGCAATGGCTCGTTACGGTTCTGATAAGCCGGATACACGCTTTGAAATGGAACTAACAGACCTATCTGAATTTGCACCAGGTTGTGGCTTTAAAGTATTTACAAGTGCTGTAGAAAGCGGCGGACAAGTAAAAGCAATTAATGCAAAAGGTGCTGCGAGCAAATACTCTCGTAAAGATATCGATGCATTAACTGAATTCGTGAAAGTATACGGTGCAAAAGGCCTAGCTTGGCTTAAAGTGGAAGAAGACGGTCTAAAAGGACCAATCGCGAAATTCTTCGGTGAAGAAGAAGCAAACGCGTTAATGGCTACATTAGAAGCTACTGCTGGCGACTTATTACTATTCGTAGCAGATAAGAAGAGCGTTGTTGCAGATAGCTTAGGTGCACTTCGTTTACGTCTAGGTAAAGAGCTTGAGTTAATTGACGAAAGTAAATTTAACTTCCTATGGGTAACGGATTGGCCACTTCTTGAGTACGACGAAGATGCAGATCGTTACTTCGCAGCTCACCACCCATTCACAATGCCATTCCGTGAAGACGTTGAGCTATTAGAAACGGCACCAGAAAAAGCACGTGCACAAGCATATGACCTTGTATTAAATGGTTATGAGCTTGGCGGTGGATCACTTCGTATTTACGAGCGTGACGTACAAGAAAAAATGTTCAAAGCACTTGGATTCTCACAAGAAGAAGCACAAGAACAATTCGGATTCTTACTAGAAGCATTCGAATACGGTACGCCACCACACGGTGGTATCGCATTAGGTTTAGACCGTCTTGTTATGTTACTTGCAGGTCGTACGAACCTTCGTGATACAATTGCATTCCCGAAAACAGCAAGCGCAAGCTGCTTATTAACAGAAGCTCCAAGCCCAGTTGCAGAAGCACAGCTTGAAGAGTTAAACTTAAAATTAAGCTTAAAAGAAGAGAAGTAAGAATAGGGTCTAGATGGTTATACTAATACCATCTAGGCTTTTTTTGAGAGGTTGTTTAAAAAGTCCGGTTCAGAGGGCAGGCGCATCTCGTCGTTACTTTGCAGTCCGGTGCTCGAGTAGTAACGCTACACTGTGCTCCTCCTGGCTTCAGCGCCTCGATCTGCTTGGTCCTCTGAATCCTCCTTTTTAAACGTGTATTGAACGGAAGTTTAAAAAGTCCGGTTTAGATAACTGTCGCATCTCATCGTTACGTATGCCAGTCCGGTGCTCGAGTAGTATCTCTACACTGCGCTCCTCCTAGCATACGTGCCTCGATCTGCTCGGTTCTCTAAATCCTCCTTTTTAAAACGTATATTTAGGAAGAAAGAAAAGTCGGTTTACGCTATGTTTTTATTCTCGAAATATGTATTTTTAGGAATTCTATAACTTTTTCTATACAAATAGTCGGAAAAACGCTAGAATACATGGTAGACCATTTTTGTAATAGGAGTGTAGAGCTGAATGTTACATCAATTTTCACGTAATGAATTAGCCTTCGGTAAAGAAGGACTTGAAATATTAAAAAATAGTACAGTCGGTATTTTAGGAATTGGCGGCGTAGGGTCATTTTCGGCAGAGGCGTTAGCACGTTCTGGTGTAGGACGTCTCGTATTAGTCGATAAAGACGTTGTAGATATTACAAACGTAAACCGTCAAATTCATGCGTTAGTATCTACTGTAGGACGTTCAAAAGTAGAATTAATGAAAGAGCGTATCGCAGACATTAATCCAGAGTGTGAAGTAATTGGACTAGAAATGTTTTATACTGATGAAACATATGAAGAGTTCTTCAAACATGGATTGGATTTCGTAGTAGATGCATCTGATACGATTACGTTCAAAATTCATTTAATTAAACAGTGCTTACGTCGAAAAATTAAAATTATCTCATGCATGGGTGCAGCAAATAAAATGGACCCAACTCGTTTCCGTATTGCGGACATCTCTAAAACACATACAGATCCAATTGCGAAAGTGATTCGTACGAAGCTCCGTAAAGATGGTATTAAAAAAGGTGTAAAAGTTGTCTTCTCTGACGAAAACCCAATTGTAATTCGTGAAGAAGTACGTAAAGAAATCGTACCAGACGAAAATGCAAAAATTCGTAAAGCGAAATTACCGCCTTCATCAAATGCATTCGTACCATCTGTGGCAGGTTTAATTATGGCAAGTCACGTTGTACGTGAACGCATTAAAAATGTAGAAGTGAAGCGTGTAGGGCAAGAATAAAGTAAAAGCATATATCCATTTCGGATATATGCTTTTTTACATGTATTAAAGAAATATGGATATTTGCATCACTACTAGTTCAAATGTAAGTAAGGCTAGTAAGTAATGATCATATCTATCTGATTGATAGGCGGACGTTTTTTTAAAACTGTTAATGGTGAAAAGAGCTAAAGTCAGGACGAGAAGGCCAAGAGTTATTTTGAAGAGTATTACTGAAATAGCAACCATCTCCCTTTAAATGTATATGTTTATAATGATATTTTAGTAAATCTTATCCAATTAATTTCAGGAGTTTCCTTGTATGACGGGGAGGGATATTTCGTCAATTTTTGTTGGTAAATCGATATTCTTTGTCGAATCGTCGATACAATTTCATTTACCGATACATGCACGCACATATATACTCTCCACCAAAGAAACAAAAAGGAATGTCACTTAGTCAAAAAAGTGACATTCCTTTTTTAATTCTCTGCAGAATATATAATATCTAAATTTCCATTTTGATCTGTTTTGAAAATTGGAGCGATCTGTTCTTCTTGTTCTTCAACTGAAACGAGTTTTCGAGCGCGGTCCATAATTCTAACAAGCATTGCGTAATCTTCTTCGATTGCTTGTTGTTTTTTTGTGAGTACCGCTAATTTTTCTTCCAGTTCATGGTTCGTTTTTTGTAAGGAAGTGAGCTGAGTTTGTAATACGTCATTTTCAGTTTGTAGCTTTGCGAGTGAAGGATCGGTATGCTCTAAGTTCTGCAAAAACGAGATAACATTTTGCAGTGTAAGTTCTTGTTTACTTGGCGTAATATCTTCTGAAAACTCGGCATCGATTACGAGTTGTTTCGTTTTCGTGAAATGCTCTTTTTCTATTTTAGCTTCAGAGCGTTTTAATTCTTTACGTTGTTTTTTTGCAAGTTGCACCGCATCTTCGTAATTCGGTCTTACTTCAGCATTCCATCTAAATCCGCAAGCTGCTGAAGTGCGGTTTAATGTATCGCCGACTTCATCGAATGCTTTTATTTGTGTACTGCCGCTGCGAATATGTCGTAAAACAGTTTCTGCTAAAAGGAGATCGTCTTCTTTTGTCCATGCATCTTGACGTGTTTTCATAAGCGAAGCCTCCATAATGGTGACGTTTTCGCTTATGTTACCCTTTATTTTTCGTTTTATTCGAACTTTGTAATCTTTCATATACAGTAGAAAGTGCTTGCTCAAATTTCCCTGTCGTTTTCGGTTTATAATATTGTTTGTTTTTTATTTTATCAGGTAAGTATTGTTGTTGTACCCAGCCATTTGGTTGGTCGTGTGGATATAAGTATCCAATGCCTCTTCCAAGTGATTCTGCACCTTTATAATGACTATCTTTTAAATGACTTGGAATGTCGCCTGTTTGACCGTTACGTAAATCGTGTAATGCAGCATCAAGTGCTTTATAAGCTGAGTTTGATTTTGGTGATAGGCAAAGCTCGATAACAGCATTTGCAAGTGGTATGCGTGCCTCTGGGAAGCCAACTCGTTCAGCGGATTCTATAGCTGCTAGTGTACGCGGTCCGGCTTGCGGGCTAGCAAGTCCGATATCTTCATATGCCATAATAAGAAGACGTCTACCAATACTTTGTAAATCACCAGCTTCAATAAGACGTGCTAAATAGTGAAGTGCTGCATTTACATCACTTCCGCGCACCGATTTTTGAAATGCCGATAATACGTCATAATGAGCATCTCCACCTTTGTCGTGAACGAAGCTCTTTTTTTGCAAGCATTCTTCTGCAATTTCTAGCGTAATTTCCGCAGCTTTGTCATCTGTTGTAAAGCTAGATAAAACAGCTAGTTCAAGTGCGTTATAAGCGGAACGCATATCTCCGCCTGATGCATTTGCAAAGTGATGTAATGCTTCAGGCGTAACAGTTACATCATATTCCCCAAGACCTTTTTCTTTATCTTCAAGTGCTCGTTTTAAGCCAACTAAAAGGTCATCTTCTGTTAATGCGTGTAATTCGAAGATTTGACAACGACTTCGAATAGCAGAATTAATAGCATGGAACGGATTACTCGTCGTTGCACCAATTAAGGTAAGGAGTCCGCTTTCTAAATGAGGTAATAGAAAATCCTGTTTTGCTTTATCTAGACGGTGTACTTCATCTAAAATTAAAACGAGGTGTCGATGCATCTTTGCTTCTTGTACGACAACTTCCATATCTTTTTTATTATGAGTAACAGCGTTTAATAGGCGAAAAGGGGTTCCAGTACTTCCTGCAATTGCGCTCGCAATGGATGTTTTTCCAGTGCCTGGAGGACCGTATAAAATCATAGATTGAAAATGATTTGCTTGCACCATTCGCCATAAAATCTTTCCTTCACCAACTAAATGTTGTTGTCCGATAATTTCTTGAATATTTGTAGGGCGCATTCGATGTGCGAGTGGTTGTTTCATTTGTACCGTCTCCCTTAAAGTATAATCTCTTTCTATCGTATCATTTTTTTTAGTGGAATTTGAAAGAGGATGCTGTTTTGTGGGAAAAATGAATATGAATATTTTCATTTTTCTTTCAATTGTAATAATTTCCGAGTTTTTCAATGTGATTTTATGTTATCATTTTGATACACAAGTTGAAATTTCTTATAATACTATATTATGCTATAATTTCATAGGATTTTAAATTGTGTTCTTTTATAAATAAGATATAACCAATAGAAGTGAAAATTTGAAAAGAGGTGCAAAATAGATGAAGATTTCAACGAAAGGCCGTTACGGCTTAACAATTATGATCGATCTTGCAAAAAAGTTTGGTGAAGGTCCAATTTCCTTAAAGTCAATTGCGCAGGCACATGATTTATCGGAACATTACTTAGAGCAATTAATTTCACCACTTCGTAACGCTCGTCTAGTAAAGAGTACGCGCGGGGCATATGGCGGATATGTATTGTCAGATCAGCCAGCTAACATTACAGCTGGGGATGTAATCCGTGTATTAGAGGGTCCAATTAGTGTTGTAGAAATGATAGAAGAAGAAGAACCAGCACAACGCCAATTATGGATGCGTGTTCGTGATGCGGTGCAAGAAGTGTTAGATAGCACAACGTTAGAAGATTTAGTACGTTATGAGGAAGAAAATCACGGGGGCTATATGTTTTACATTTAATTCCTTGTGAAACGATTTGGAAAGAAGGAGATTTAATGGAACGCATTTACTTAGATCATGCTGCGACATCTCCGACTCACCCAGAAGTGGTCGAAAAGATGATTCCATATATGACAGAAGCATTTGGTAACCCGTCTAGTATTCACTTTTATGGACGTCAAACTCGCCATGCAGTAGATGAGGCGAGACGCTTGTGTGCACGTAGCATTCATGCGAATCCGAATGAAATTATATTTACAAGCGGTGGTACAGAAGCTGATAATTTAGCACTTATAGGTGTAGCACGTGCGAACCGTCATAAAGGTAACCATATTATAACGACGCAAATTGAACATCATGCAATTTTGCATACGTGTGAATTGTTAGAGCGCGAAGGGTTTGAAGTGACATATTTACCTGTTGATAAAACCGGATGCGTTCAAGTTTCTGACATACAAAAGGCATTAACAGAAGAGACAATTCTCGTATCCGTTATGTTTGGGAATAATGAAGTTGGGACAATGCAACCAATCGCGGAAATAGGGAAGTTGCTAAAAGAGCATCAAGCTTATTTTCATACAGATGCGGTACAAGCTTACGGATTAGTAGAAATAGATGTGAAAGAGTTCGGCATTGATTTATTATCAATTTCAGCTCACAAAATTAACGGGCCAAAAGGTGTCGGGTTCCTATACGCTGGTGCAAATGTGAAATTTGAACCGTTATTGATAGGCGGGGAGCAAGAAAGAAAACGTCGTGCTGGTACTGAAAATGTACCGAGTATCGTTGGTTTGCAACATGCAATTTTGCTAGCTGAAAAAACTCGTGAGCAAAAAAATGCCCAATATGAAGATTTTAAAGATATAATGGTATCTGTCTTCAAAAATGAAGACATTACTTTCGAGGTAAACGGAAACTTAGAATATCGCTTACCACATGTGCTTAATATCAGTTTTACAGGAATGAACATTGAACCGTTCCTTGTGAACTTAGACTTAGCTGGCATTGCAGTGTCAAGTGGTTCGGCGTGTACAGCTGGTTCGATTGATCCATCACATGTATTAGTAGCGATGTTCGGAAAAGACTCCGATCAAATACGTTCATCCGTACGCTTTAGTTTCGGACTTGGAAATACGAAAGAGCAAATTGAGAAAGCGGCGTACGAAACAGTGAAAATCGTGAAGCGATTAACACAAAATTAGCATGGGAGGTGACATGATGAACAAACTACCTCAAGAAACACGCGTTGTCATCGGGATGTCCGGTGGCGTCGATTCATCTGTAGCAGCTCTTTTATTAAAAGAGCAAGGTTATGATGTAATCGGAATTTTTATGAAAAACTGGGATGATACAGATGAGAATGGTGTCTGCACAGCAACCGAAGATTACAATGATGTAATTGAAGTGTGTAACCAAATTGGTATTCCGTATTATGCAGTAAACTTTGAAAAACAATACTGGGATAAAGTATTTACGTACTTCTTAGATGAATACCGAGCTGGTCGTACACCAAACCCAGATGTAATGTGTAATAAAGAAATTAAATTTAAAGCATTTTTAGAGCATGCCATTGCGCTTGGTGCTGATTATGTAGCAACAGGTCATTATGCACGCGTTGCTTATATGGACGGCGAATATAAAATGCTTCGCGGCGTTGATGATAATAAAGACCAAACGTATTTCTTAAATCAATTAAGCCAAGAGCAATTATCAAAAACAATGTTCCCGCTTGGTGAACTGAAGAAACCACAAATTCGTGAGATGGCGAAAGAAGCTGGTTTAGCGACAGCGGCGAAGAAAGATAGTACTGGTATTTGCTTCATTGGTGAGCGTAACTTTAAAGATTTCTTAAGTAACTATTTACCAGCACAACCAGGTGTAATGCAAACATTATCTGGCGAAGTGAAAGGAAAACATGACGGTTTAATGTACTATACAATTGGACAACGTCATGGCCTTGGTATTGGTGGTAACGGTGATCCGTGGTTTGCTGTTGGGAAAAACTTGAAAGAAAACATTTTATATGTTGATCAAGGATTCCATAACGAGCTTCTATATGGTGATGAAGTTATTGCTACGAATATCGGCTGGGTAAGTAATGAAGCGAAAGAAAAGGAATTTAAGTGCACAGCGAAATTCCGTTATCGTCAAGAAGACAATAAAGTAACGGTTCAAATCGTTGATGAAAATACAGTTCGTATTCTTTGTGACGAGCCAATTCGTGCAATTACACCAGGACAAGCAGTTGTTTTCTATGATGGAGATGAGTGTTTGGGCGGTGCTACAATTGATGAAGTATACCGTAGCGGTAAGAAATTGGATTATTTAGGATAAAACGAGAAGCCTCTGCCGATTCGCGGTTAGAGGTTTCTTTTACATAAAGCGATTTTTCGTTCGCTT
The DNA here is from genome assembly GCF_008923725.1 of Bacillus sp. CH140a_4T. GTDB lineage: Bacteria > Bacillota > Bacilli > Bacillales > Bacillaceae_G > Bacillus_A. Next base: position 662,873 of record NZ_WBPF01000013.1, on the reverse strand, counting down.
GGAAAATACATTCTTTGTTATAATTTGTTGTAGAGGTGAAGGACATGTCAAACAAACTTGAAACAGGTATTCAATATATGCAAGAAGGAAACTGGGAAGAAGCTGCTAAAAATTTCACAGAAGCAATTGAAGAAAATCCGAAAGATGCGCTTGGATACATTAATTTTGCGAACTTATTAGATGTACTAGGTGATAGTGAAAGAGCAATTTTATTTTATAAACGTGCATTAGAGTTAGATGATAAATCTGCGGCTGCTTATTATGGATTAGGAAATGTGTATTACGGTCAAGAGCAATTTGCAGAGGCTAAAACTGTATTTGAACAAGCGATGCAAGCGGGATTACAATCAGCGGATGTAACATTTATGTTAGGTATTACACATGTACAACTTGGAAATGATCGTCTTGCACTGCCGTTTTTACAAAGAGCAACAGAATTAGATGAAAACGATGTAGAAGCTGTGTTCCAGTGCGGACTTTGCTTTGCACGATTAGAACATATTCAAGAAGCGAAACCTTATTTTGAAAAGGTATTAGAAATGGATGAAGAGCATGCAGATGCGTATTATAATTTAGGTGTTGCGTACGTATTTGAAGAAGATAACGAGAAAGCTCTTGCTTTATTTAAGAAAGCAACTGAAATTCAGGCAGATCACTTTTTAGCTGGTAATGGTGTTCGTTTATTAGAGCAAGAAGCTGAATAAGATGAAAATATAGTTTAATGGGTAGTTATCCCTCATCTAAATAGGTGGGGGATGTACTGCTCATTAAAGTGAAACGAACCGGAAAGGAGAGGAAAGATGGGAAATCAACATGCAATGGATTTGTTTGAGGAAGAGAAAAAGTTTATAAAAGCGCAAGTTCTTCATACCATTTTCCACAACGAAGAAAACCTCTATTCCGTTGTCAGTATGAAAGTCATTGAAACGAATGAAACATACGACGAAAAAAAAGTGATGATAAACGGTCATTTTCCCCGCATGCATGAAGATGAAGTGTTTACATTGACAGGGCATTTTAAAGACCATCCGAAGTATGGAAAACAATATTTAGTTGAAACATTTAAGAAAGAATTGCCGCAAACAAAAGCTGGTATGGTGCAATATTTAGCGAGTGATTTATTTAAAGGGATAGGCAAGCGTACAGCTGAAAAAATTGTGGACCATCTCGGGGAACATGCCATTTCTAAAATTATGGATGATCCTGATGCTTTAAATGGTGTTGTCAATAAACAAAAAGCGCAAGAAATATATGAGACAATTGTTGAACATCAAGGACTAGAGAAAGTAATGAGTTTTTTAAATGGTTACGGTTTTGGAACGAAGCTTTCTATTAAGATTTACCAGCAATATAAAGAGATGACATTAGAAGTGATTCGTAAAAATCCATATCAGCTTATTGAAGAAGTGGACGGGATTGGGTTTGGAAGAGCGGATGATATCGGACGTGCGTTAGGGATATCGGGTAATCACGACGACCGTGTACGTGCGGGGTGTTTTTATACGCTAGAAAATGTATCATTGCAGCTTGGTCATGTTTATATGGGAAAAGATCAACTTGTAAGAGAAACGATGTCACTTTTAAATAATCAAGAAGGACGAGTGACGGAGGAAGACATTGTAGTTTGCGTTGAAACGATGCAAAGTGAAGGGAAAGTTATCATAGAAGAAGAACGAGTGTATTTAGCATCGTTATTCTACTCTGAAAAAGGTGTTGTAAAGTCTATTCGCAGGCTCATGAATCAAGAAGAAACGCCTTCATTTCCTGAAGCGGAAGTGTTAAAGACGTTAGGTCAAATTGAAGAACAACTGAACGTACAGTATGCACCGTTTCAGCAAGAAGCGATTCAAACGGCACTTCATAAACCGATGATGTTATTGACAGGTGGACCAGGAACAGGGAAAACAACAGTTATTAAAGGGATTGTTGAAATGTATGCATCACTGCACGGATTATCGTTAAATCCAAATGAATACAGTGATGATAATCCATTTCCGATATTATTAACGGCCCCAACAGGAAGAGCAGCGAAGCGGATGAGTGAATCAACAGGGCTTCCGGCTTGTACAATTCACCGTTTACTTGGCTGGACGCCAGAAGGGTCTTTCCAGCGTAATGAAACGGATCCGGTACAAGGGAAATTGCTCATTATTGATGAATTTTCAATGGTTGATATTTGGCTTGCAAATCAGCTGTTTAAATCATTGCCGACTAACATTCAAGTTATCGTTGTAGGTGATGAAGATCAATTGCCATCTGTAGGGCCTGGGCAAGTGTTGAAAGATTTATTGAATGCAGGTGCAGTTCCAACAGTAAAGCTTACTGAAATTTATCGTCAAGCGGAAGGGTCATCTGTTATTCAACTCGCTCATGCGATAAAAAATGGAACGCTCCCGCCAGATTTAGCGCAAAATCAAAAAGATCGTTCATTTATCGGCTGTACAGGAGCTCAAATTGTTGAGGTTGTTAAGAAGGTTTGTGCAAATGCTAAGACAAAAGGGTTTAGCGCAAGAGATGTACAAGTACTTGCCCCGATGTACCGTGGCCCTGCCGGTATTAATGTGCTAAACGAAGCGTTGCAAGAAGTGTTTAACCCGAAGAGGGAAAAGAGTAAAGAACTTGCTTACGGTGATGTTGTATACCGACGAGGCGATAAAGTACTACAACTCGTTAATCAGCCGGAGAGCCAAGTGTTTAATGGTGATATCGGAGAAATTGTTTCGGTGTTTTATGCGAAAGAGAACGTTGAACAACAAGATATGATTATCGTTTCATTTGATGGAATTGAAGTAACGTATACAAAGCCAGACTTAAATCAAATTACACATGCCTATTGCTGTTCGATTCATAAATCGCAAGGTAGTGAGTTTCCGATTGTGATTATGCCGATAGTAAAAAGTTACAATCGTATGTTGCGTCGTAATTTAATTTATACTGGCATTACAAGAAGTAAGAAGTTCCTTATTATTTGCGGGGAGGAAGCAGCTTTCCAGTCTGGTGTAAATCGCCTTGATGATGCAATGCGTCAAACGACTTTAGCGAGTCGCTTGCAAGAATCACAAGGAGAAGTACAGATGGTAACAGTTAATGGCGAAGAAATGGACGTGGAAAACATTTCACCGTATGATTTCATGTAACAAGGTGAAATTATATAGTGAAACTTTCAAACGTATAACGTTGAAAGGCTCCAGCAATGTATAAATGAATGCGGTTTGGACATAATGGCGAATAGAATCCGGGAGACTGTAAGGAGATGAAAGCCATATGTTCATTTGTCCAAATTGCAAAGGAAAAGACATTGGAAAAATAGGTGTCAACCAATTTTATTGCTGGAATTGTTATATCGAATTATCGGTTTCAAAGGGGAAAATCCATACGCATCAAGTAGAGGAAGATGGTTCATTAAGCTCTCTTGATGATTTATTTGATGAGAACGAAAGAACAATCGGATAACGAAAAGGGGGATTTACTTTGAATCTACGCAATTCATTAATCGCATTAGGTGTTGGAGCGGCAGCATATCAATATGCTCGCAAGCAAGATGTATTTTCAAAACGCAATATGAAAAAGGCACGTAAGATGATTAAATCTTATCTATAAGCGTAAAAAACTCCCTTCATCATAAGGGAGTTTTTTTATGCACTTGTATGCAAATATAAAAGTCCGATTTCAGAGAAGAGATAAGATAGGCCGTAACATCCAACGCCAAGCATTCCGTAATGAAATAATTGCTTCGCCCTTTCTTTTCGTGAAGAACGAATAAAGAAACCTTTCCAAATACCAAACCCGATACAAACCCATTCAAGAATCATAAAAAGTGCTGATAATACGAGCATAAATAAAACCATTATGAGCCCTCCTGATTATATTGTTTCATGCTGCATTCTCAGGGGTGGTTGTCCTTATTATGTTATGTATATGTACGTCTTTACAAAACAGTATGGTCTGTATAAAAAGATTTTAAAACTTTCGCACATAACCTACCCTATTTATTTTCAAAATAAAGGTGGAGGAGGTTTTTCGTGTGAAGAATCTTAAAATCATTTGGATATATCGTTTAGGGTTATTGTTACTCGTATTTCTTTGTTTGCTTGTCTTTTTAAAAATTAAGCCGCTATGGGCACCGATTATTTTTGTATTTAAAGTGGCAATTACACCGTTTCTTATTGCGTGTTTTATTGCGTATTTATTGCATCCTTTAATTGAAAAAATTCATAAGGAAGGGATGCCACGCACACTCGCTATTTTGCTTATTTACATCCTTTTCTTTGGTGGGATTGGTTATGGGATTTATAAAGGAACCCCAATTGTTATTAAGCAATTACAAGAGATTAATGAACAATTTCCGCAGTTTACAAAAATGTATGATTCTTGGATGGATGGCGTTACGGAACAAACAGCGAACTTCCCGTCATTTATTCATGAAAAGGTGAAACAAATTTTTGGTGGGGTAGAAACGAAGATACAATCACTTTTAAATAAAGTAATGAGCACAGCCCGTGGCGTACTGGACTCGTTGCTTATTATTTTCTTAATACCGTTCATTGTATTTTACATATTAAAAGATTACGGTGAGTTCTATCATATTTTTTGGAAACTAGTCCCGAGTAAGTGGCGTAGTACGGGGCAAATGCTTGCGAAAGAAATTGATAAGTCACTCGGAAGTTATATTCGAGGACAGTTATTTGTTTGCTTAGTGTTAGGGGGCGTATCTGTTCTTTCTTTTTGGTTTATCGGTATGAAATATCCATTATTACTCGGCATTATTATTGGGGTAACGGATATAATCCCATACTTCGGTCCTATTTTAGGGGCGATCCCGACATTAATGATTGCGGCAACGGTATCAACGAGTTTACTCATTAAGGCGGGGATTACGATTGCCATTTTACAATTTTTAGAAAGTAACATTTTATCACCTTACATCGTTGGTAAGTCACTTCGTATGCATCCTGTTATTATTATGCTTGCATTACTAGTTGGGGGAGAAGTGGCGGGAATTGTAGGGTTATTAATATCAGTTCCTGTTTTAGCGGTCATTCGTACAGTGATCGTTCATGTAAGGCCTCTTTGGAAAAAAGAAAATGTGTAATAGGAAAGCCCTCTACTTATAAAGGTAGAGGGCTTTCATTATTTTGAGAGTTGCTCGTTTATTTGTTGAACGAGAGTGCCTACATCATTTGTTTGAATATGTTTTATTTTTTTCCATTCATTATCATACATAAATATAATTTGCTTGCTGAAAAGACGTTTTCGCTCTTTTAGATTAGAAATGTTTGCGAAAGAGTACTCTTCAAATATTGGGTTCTTACTTACATCTGGTCCGTCAACTACCCCCACTGAGATGAATCATTTCAGTGGGGGCTTGAGTTCGAATGCTAGGTCTTTTCGTCTATTGCTAGACAATTGACGCTCTAGCATTCATGCCACCCTATGGTAACACCCCAAGTAAGTTTTTGGTTGGTACTGGCAACGAACTATCGCTTTCCCACTTGCACCACCCTTTCGAAAAAGAGCAGTTCTCCCTTGCGGAAGAAGCCACCACTCAGATGAATCTAGCGTGTGCTACAAGCCCCGACAAGTCGAGTACACATGGATGGTTGACGCACCCACTAAGCTATGCGCGAAGCAACAGCCTTACGTTTTTGCACTTCTAATAGAATCGGCGTTTTTACTTTGAGGTTGTCATCCAATTGTACAACTCTTGATTTTTGCAATGTATTTAGCGCACCATTAATATCAGCGTGAATACATTTCCCTGATTTACTTTTGTACAGACCGCGCGTGATTCGTTTGCCACTAAAGCGATAATAAGTCTTATCATCCTTAGACCAAACTGGAACCGGATCTTTATCAAGAAAGCTAGCTTTTGAAGTATAGCTTTCTTCTTGTTTCAAAAATCGAATGCCTACTTTTACACATTTATTCTCAATTGCTGCAATCAGTTTATGAAATGGGATTTGAACAAATGTTTGATTATTCTTTTTTCCCATGTCAGATTTTTGTTTCCAACCAGCGTTATACCCTACGACAACCGTATCTATGCCAAATGCTTTCACTTTTTTGAACAACAGACCTACCGTTTGTGAAATGTAGCCACTTATTTGTTTTTCCCGTTTATGCCAAAGTGCAGCCATTTTGTTCGTCACAACTCGTTTAGAAAGTCCATTTTCCACATTTTTCAATTGGAGATTACGTGTCATTTTGTTGAAGTACTGGTTAATAGATTTTAGTTTTTTCCCATCAATTAAAAATGTATCACCTGTATTGGTTACGCAACTTACTAATCTATCTACACCTAAATCGCAACTTAAAGCGTTACTCGTAGTCGTGGGTTGTTTCTTCATTTGGGACACGTACATTTCATATGTGTAATGCACCTCAAAGAACAGACCTTTTTGCTTCGGTACAATCTCAATGTAAGAGATTTTCTTATGTCTTACGTTTTTAGGCATACGTATTTTAATGGAACCAAATTTTTTTCTAAATGCCACATTCATCGGAATCGTCCAATACCCGTTCTCATCTACTTTTGGAACTTGATAGATTTCAATGATTCGTTTGTCAGTTGAACGAGAATAATCCGGAAACTTAGGACGACCTGTGAACTTCTCAGGATTTTTCTTCCACTGTTCCATTGCTTTAAAAAAGCTCTTCACTTCTGTAAATAAGGCTCTACGAATAGCCTGCACAGAGTTTGATTGCATGCCCGAGTAATTCATATCGGCTTGCATAGCAGTGTCTACTTCTTTTACAGTAGCTATTTGATTATGGTTCAAATAACTTTGTTTAATGGTATACAATCCAACATTTCGTAACGCTTTTGAACTATGTGACATACGTTGCAGTAAGCGGAATTCTTTAGCCGTGAGACAAGCTCGTCCGATATTTTGTTTCTGCGTGAATCGTTGCATGTTTTCTCTTTTCTTTTGTTTACGTAATACTTTCACTGCTTTCTTTCTAGCCATTATTTTCACCAACTGTCTTAGAGGGTTCATTAAACTTATTAATTACTTTTGGCAAATCAATACTTGGAACGAAACGGAACAAAACATGAATATGGTCTTCATCGTAATTCCTTTTGGTTCAAATAACCGAATGATGATTATTATCCAATTTCGTTATCTTAAGATATATTCCCTCCTTATTTCCGAAATATCGTAAGACAAAAAGAAACAAATATTCTCCCCTGGAAAATTGTTATGGACGAAAAAAAGAGTTCAGCCTTATTGACTGACGGCAATTCATCTCCACCTGAATTGTTGGGTTTCACCCGTAACAAAAATCAGATGGAGTCTTCTTGCCGAAAAGGATAAAAGAAGAGCCGTTTGTTCGTTAAAATTAACAGTCCTGGCCTTGCGACGGAACGATAAATAAATATATTTAACGAACATGCTATGTAAAATAATATCGTTTCGTCAGTCGTTAATATATTTTTAGCTTTGTTCAATAAGGTTGTCATTACAATCGCTCCTTTGTTATTGATAATTTAATTATAACAAAAATACAATATTCAGAAAGGTGCGTAGAGGTAGTACAATTTATTCATACATGCATAATATATGAAAAGGCTGTTAAGAATGAATAGTAGAATAGCTAGGATTAATAAGCAATTGATATAATATAAATCATTATCTACATTGACAAACTTAAGAGAATTCTATTATATTTAGTCATATAATACATTAAATCAATGACGGAACAAGTACGTTACAGTCCATTTATAGAGAGAAGCTTCCATATGGCTGAAAGAAGCTTTAAATGAAGGGTAACAGAAAGCTAATCCTGAGAGCAGCTAATCACTGCCGTCTTGCCACGTTACGGCACCATGAGGTGATGAATTGATTTGTATAATAATCAATTCATAATTAGGGTGGTATCGCGAGTTAACTCTCGTCCCTTTTATAGGGGCGGGAGTTTTTTATATTTAAGGAGGAAAATACAATGAAACAACTAACAGGCGCACAAATTCGTCAAATGTTTTTAGACTTTTTCCAAGAAAAAGGACATGCAGTAGAACCTAGTGCATCACTAGTTCCACATGAGGATCCATCTCTTTTATGGATTAACAGTGGTGTAGCAACATTAAAAAAATATTTTGATGGACGTGTAATCCCGCAAAATCCACGTATTACAAATGCTCAAAAATCAATTCGTACAAACGATATTGAGAACGTAGGAAAAACAGCTCGTCACCATACATTCTTTGAAATGTTAGGGAACTTCTCAATCGGTGATTACTTTAAAGAAGAAGCAATTACTTGGGCTTGGGAATTCTTAACGAGCGACAAATGGATCGGATTCGATAAAGAATTACTATCCGTTACAATCCATCCAGAAGATGAAGAAGCATTCACAATTTGGAATGAGAAAATGGGAGTTCCAAAAGAGCGCATTATCCGTTTAGAAGAAAACTTCTGGGATATCGGTGAAGGGCCAAGTGGACCGAATACAGAGATTTTCTATGATCGCGGAGAAGCTTACGGTAATGACTTTAGTGACCCAGAATTATATCCAGGCGGAGAAAACGAGCGTTACTTAGAAGTATGGAACCTTGTATTCTCTCAATTTAACCATAATCCAGACGGTTCATATACACCACTTCCTAAGAAAAACATTGATACAGGGATGGGTCTAGAGCGTATGACATCTATCGTTCAAGATGTGCCTACAAACTTTGACACAGACTTATTCATGCCAATGATTGGCGCAACAGAATCAATTTCTGGTGAGAAGTATCGCAATGGTGACTTAGAAAAAGATATGGCGTTTAAAGTAATCGCGGACCATATCCGTACAGTAACATTCGCTGTTGGTGACGGTGCTCTTCCATCTAACGAAGGCCGTGGTTATGTATTACGTCGTTTATTACGCCGCGCGGTTCGTTATTCAAAGAAATTAAACATCAACCGCCCATTCATGTTTGAATTAGTACCGGTTGTTGGAGAAGTAATGAAAGACTTCTATCCAGAAGTACTTGAAAAGAAAGATTTCATCGCAAAAGTTGTGAAAAACGAAGAAGAGCGTTTCCACGAAACACTTCATGATGGTGAAGCGATTTTAGCTGAAGTTATCACAAAAGCAAAAGAAGAAAAAACAACTGTTATTTCTGGAGTAGATGCGTTCCGTCTATATGACACATACGGTTTCCCGATTGAATTAACAGAAGAATATGCAGAAGAAGCTGGTATGACAGTTGATCAGGAAGGCTTTGAAAGTGAAATGGAAAAACAACGTGAGCGCGCACGTGCTGCTCGTCAAGACGTTGATTCTATGCAAGTTCAAGGTGGTGTCCTTGGAGAAGTGAAAGTAGCGAGCGAGTTCGTTGGTTACGGTACAGTTGCAACAGAAAGTAACGTTGTTGCACTTGTGAAAAACGGCGAATACACAGATAGCTTACAAGCTGGCGAAGAAGGACAATTAATGCTTGATGTAACACCATTCTATGCTGAGAGCGGTGGGCAAATTGCAGACCGTGGTTACCTTCTTGCTGACGGCGTGAAAGTACTTGTAAAAGACGTACAAAAAGCACCAAATGGTCAAAACTTACACAAAGTTGTTGTTGAAGAAGGTACATTAACGAAAGATGCGGCTGTGAAAGCTATTATCGACACGAAAAACCGTAGTAGCGTTGTGAAAAACCATACAGCAACTCACTTACTACACCAAGCATTAAAAGACGTACTTGGAACGCATGTTAACCAAGCAGGTTCTCTTGTAACTTCTGAACGTTTACGCTTTGATTTCTCTCACTTCGGTCAAGTACAAGCTGACGAATTAGAAAAAATTGAGCGTATGGTAAACGAGAAAATTTGGGAAAGTATTGATGTTGAGATTTCTCAAAAAGCAATTGAAGAAGCGAAAGAAATGGGCGCAATGGCATTATTCGGTGAAAAATACGGTGATGTTGTACGCGTTGTACAAGTAGGCGATTACAGCTTAGAGCTTTGCGGCGGTTGTCACGTTGATAACACAGCTTCTATCGGTATTTTCAAAATCGTTGCTGAGTCTGGTATCGGTGCAGGAACTCGTCGTATTGAGGCGGTAACTGGTAAGTCTGCTTATGAATTAATGAACGACCAAGTAGGTTTATTAAAAGAAGCAGCAGGAAAAATGAAAACAAATCCGAAAGACATTTTAACAAGAGTAGATGGTTTATTTGCTGAAGTAAAACAACTTCAAAAAGAAAACGAATCTCTTGCAGCGAAATTAAGCAATATTGAAGCTGGAAACTTAACGGATTCAGTAATGACAGTTGATGGCGTAAACGTATTAGCGGCAAAAGTAAATGTTGCAGATATGAACAACTTACGTACGATGATGGATGACCTAAAAAATAAATTAGAATCTGCAGTTGTCGTATTAGTGTCTGTAAATGATGACAAAGTAAACATCTTAGCTGGCGTAACGAAAGATTTAATTAGCCAAGGATACCATGCTGGTAAACTTGTGAAAGAGGTAGCTTCTCGTTGTGGCGGTGGCGGTGGTGGCCGCCCTGATATGGCACAAGCGGGCGGTAAAAACCCAGCGCAAGTTGAGGAAGCTTTAGCATTTGTACAAGAGTACGTTAAATCTGTTTCAAAATAAAGAGATAGTAGTGTACAATGGTAGGGAGAGGAGAAGTTCTTCTCCCTATACTTACTATATAAGTGAGGTGCTTGAAATGGACGGTTTTGATAAAACAATGAAGTTTAGCATTCAAGATGAAAAACAGAGTGTCCATGTTAATGATGTACTTTTAACTGTGTATGATGCACTTCAAGAAAAAGGCTATAATCCGATTAATCAAATCGTCGGTTATTTATTAAGTGGAGACCCAGCATACATACCTCGCCATAAAGATGCACGAAGCATCATTCGCAAGCTTGAACGTGATGAGTTAATTGAAGAGCTTGTGAAGTCTTACTTGAAACATCATCGTGAGGAGTAGTTTATGCGGATATTAGGTTTAGATGTAGGTACAAAAACAGTCGGAGTTGCAATGAGCGACGAAATGGGCTGGACAGCACAAGGACTGGAAACAATCAGGATTAACGAAGAACGAGGCCACTTTGGTTTTGACCGTATTTCTGAGTTAGTAAAGCAGTACAATGTGGACAAAATAGTAGTAGGTTTGCCTAAAAATATGAATGGTACAATTGGCCCACGTGGTGAAGCGTGTCAACAATTTGCAGAAAACCTACGAGAGCTGGTACAATTAGACGTTGTAATGTGGGACGAGCGTTTGTCAACGATGGCAGCGGAACGTCTGCTCATTTCAGCTGATGTAAGCCGTAAGAAGCGAAAGCAAGTAATCGATAAGATGGCTGCAGTCGTAATCTTACAAGGATTTTTAGATAGTAAATAAGAGGTGACCAAAATGGAAGAAAATCAAATTACAATTGTAGACGAAAAAGGTAACGAACATTTATGTGAAATTATTTTCACTTTTGATGCTGAAAAATTTGGCAAAAAATCATACGTAGTCTTCTCTCCAATCGGTGAAGTAGACGAAGATGGAGACCCAATTTACGATGCAATGGCTTATGAGCAAAATGAAGAAGAGGGCGGAAGTTTACTTCCAATCGAATCGGAAGAAGAGTGGGAAATGGTACAAGAAATGTTCAACACTCTAGCTGATGAGCAAGAAGCTGAATAATAAGTACTGAAAAGGTGGACGATATATCGTCCACCTTTTTTATATGTAAAATGAAAGATTTTTTGTCGAAACTGCGCAATCCTTTGTAGTATAATGAGACGGATTGTAGAAAAATAAAATGTCTATCTAAAAAAGATAAATAAATTTATTGTGTTTTTATATCGTGCTGTATAGAAAGATATACATCCGGTCTACAATTTAATTAAGGAGGAAGAGTGTTGATAGAGAATCAAGCGAAAAAAAAGCGTAGACGTCTTTTTTTATTTTCGATTATTGCACTGCTTTTAGTTTGTGGTTCAGTCTATGCGTATATTTCATCCGCATTAGGACCAGTTGATAGCGGGAATAAAAAAGAGATTGAAGTAGAAATTCCAAAAGGATCATCTACTAGTAAAATTGGTGAGATTTTAGAAGAAAAGGGTGCTGTGAAAAACGGTACAGTTTTTAGTTTTTATACAAAGGCTAAATCTAAAAATTTACAAGCGGGTACATATTTATTAAATCCTTCAATGAGTGCCTCAGATGTTATTGAACAAATGTCATCTGGTAATGTACATCGTCCAGCACTTTATAAAGTAACGATAAAAGAAGGTGCACAAGTAACTGAAATTGCAGAAACGGTTGCAAACGAATTAAAGTGGAATAAAGATGATGTTGTACGTCAATTGAACGATAAAGCATTTATTCAGAAAATGCAGCAAAAATATCCAAAGTTATTAACGGATAAAATCTTTGATAGCAATATTAAATATCCATTAGAAGGTTATTTATATCCTGCGACGTACTCTTTCTATAAAAAAGATACGACGTTAGAAGAAATTGTAATTCCGATGCTTGAGAAAACGAATGCAATCATTGTTCAAAATGAGGCGAAGATGAAAGCGAAAAACTGGGATGTTCATCAGCTTTTAACATTGTCTTCACTTATTGAAGAAGAGGCAACAGGCTTTACAGATCGTCAAAAGATCTCTAGTGTCTTTTATAATCGTTTAGCAAAAGGTATGCCTCTGCAAACGGATCCAACGGTGTTATACGCACTTGGAAAGCATAAGCAACGTGTATTATACGAAGATTTAAAGATAAACTCACCGTACAATACGTATGTTGTGAAAGGGTTGCCGGTTGGTCCGATTGCAAACTCGGGTAAACATTCAGTGGAAGCGGCGTTAGAGCCTGCGCAAACAGATTATTATTATTTCTTAGCTGCACCAACTGGTGAAGTGTACTATGCGAAAACATTAGAAGAGCATAATGCATTAAAGCAAAAATATATTACGAAAAAACAGTGAAATGGGGAGGGATAGCGAAAAAGGTCGCACATCCCTCTTTTTTGTGGTAAAATATATCGGGTTAAAAACTGGCAGAAGAATCGTTTTTAATATCAAAACGGAACGTACAAGCTAAGGGTAAAACTGGCTTGTATTTTTATTGCATTCTATGTGTGAAAAGACGTCATAGAGGCACTTCTCCATGTAAATAAGGAGGACCATTATGGAGGATGCAGTTAACGAGTACCTATTATCATTTATTGATCCAAAAGATAAATTAATTCTTGAAATGGAAGATTATGCGAAAGAAAATCATGTGCCGATTATGGATCGACTTGGAATGGAATTTATGTTGCAATTTTTACGTTTAATTGGACCGAAAAGCATTTTAGAGCTTGGTACAGCAATTGGTTATTCTAGTATTCGTATGATGCAAGCTATTCCAAATTCTCGCATTGTGACAGTTGAACGCAATCGCGATCGATATGAAAAAGCACTTGAATATATAGAATGTTCATCAGTTAAAGAGCGTATTTCTGTTATTTACGGTGATGCTTTAGAAACAGGTGAGCAAGTAGAAGAACATGGAACATTTGATGTTATTTTTATTGATGCAGCAAAAGGACAATATCGTCGCTTTTTTGACTTATATGAACCGTTATTAAATCCTGGTGGCGTAATTATTTCAGACAATGTTATGTACCATGGCCTTGTAACAACGAAAGAGAAAATTGAAAACAGACGTACACGTGGTTTAATCCGTCGTATTAAGACGTACAATGAATGGCTAATGAACCATGAAGGATATGATACAACGATTTTCCCAATTGGTGATGGAGTAGCTGTTAGTAAAAAGAGAGGGTGACCAAGGTATGAAGAAACCTGAATTGTTAGTAACGCCAAAAGCAGTGGTGGATATCGAACCTCTTGCGAAAGCAGGGGCAGATGCGGTAATGATCGGTGAGCAAAAGTTTGGTTTACGTTTAGCAGGGGAATTTTCACGTGAAGATGTGAAACAAGCTGTGAAGGTTGCGCATGAAAATGGTGTAAAAGTATACGTAGCAATGAACGCTATGTTCCACAATGATAAAGTAGACGAATTAACAGATTATGTTGCATTTTTAAACGAAGTAAGTGTAGATGCAATTGTTTTCGGAGATCCAGCAGTATTAATGGCGGTCCGAGAAGTAGCGCCAAATATGCAATTGCACTGGAATACAGAGACAACAGCAACAAACTGGTTTACTTGTAACTACTGGGGACAAAGAGGGGCCAAACGTGCTGTATTAGCTCGTGAACTTAGCTTAGATGAAATTGTTGAATTAAAAGAAAATGCTGAAGTGGAACTTGAAGTGCAAATTCACGGTATGACTTGTATGTTCCAATCAAAGCGTTCCTTAGTAGGAAACTACTTTGAGTATCAAGGACGTAATCTTGACATTGAAAAGAAAAAATATGAAGAGAATATGTTCTTATATGACCCAGAGCGTAACAATAAATACCCAATTTATGAAGATGAAAATGGTACTCACATTATGAGTCCAAACGATATTTGTTTCATCGATGAGTTAGAAGAACTAATTGACGCTGAAGTCGCTAGCTTAAAAGTTGATGGTGTACTAAAAAGCTCTGCATACATTATTGAGGTAACGAAGAAATATCGTAAAGCAATTGATTTATGTGTAGAAGATCGTGATGCATATTATGACGTGAAAGACGATTTATATAAAGAGATAGAAGAAATGCAACCAGTAAATCGTCCGTTAGATACAGGATTCTTCTTTAAAGAGACGGTTTACTAAACGAGGAGGGTGTAGGAAATGACTGTACAAGAAATTTCACGAGTAGTCGATGGCAAACGCGTTATTGTGAAGAAACCTGAACTGTTAATCCCTGCGGGTAACTTAGAAAAATTAAAAGTAGCTATCCATTACGGGGCAGATGCTGTATATTTAGGTGGACAAGAATTTGGTCTTCGTTCGAATGCAGGTAACTTTACACTGGAAGATATGGCAGAAGGTGTTGGATTTGCAAAAAAATATGGAGCGAAAATATATGTAACAACAAATATCTTTGCACATAATGAAAATATGGACGGGCTAGAGGAATATTTAAAAGGGATTGAAAAAGCTGGCGTAACGGGAATTATCGTTGCTGATCCGCTTATTATCGAGACGTGTAAACGTGTAGCACCTTCTGTTGAAGTGCATTTAAGTACACAACAATCACTATCCAACTGGAAAGCAGCACAGTATTGGAAAGAAGAAGGTTTACATCGTCTTGTATTAGCTCGTGAAGCAAGCTATGAAGAAATGAAAGAAATTAAAGAAAAAGTGGATATTGAAATTGAAGCATTCGTCCATGGTGCAATGTGTATCGCATATTCAGGCAGATGTACGTTAAGTAACCATATGACAGCACGTGACTCTAACCGTGGTGGTTGTTGTCAATCTTGCCGTTGGGACTATGATTTAGTTCAAACAGTATCACAACATAAAGATGCAAAAGAGCTGCCTCTATTCCAAGAAGAAGATGCTCACTTTGCAATGAGTCCAAAAGACTTAAATTTAATTTTATCAATTCCGAAAATGATTGAAATTGGAATTGATAGCTTAAAAGTTGAAGGACGTATGAAATCAATCCATTACGTAGCGACTGTAGCGACGGTATACCGTAAAGTAATTGATGCGTATTGTGCGGATCCGGATAATTTTGAGTTTAAACAAGAATGGTTAGATGAGCTTGATAAATGTGCAAATCGTGATACAGCTCCTGCATTCTTTGAAGGGGTTCCAGGACATCAAGAGCAAATGTTTGGAAATCATAGTAAGAAAACAACGTATGATTTCGCTGGTTTAGTGTTAGATTATAATGAAGAAACGGGCATTGTAACGATTGAGCAACGTAATCATTTCAAACCAGGACATGAAGTGGAGTTCTTTGGACCAGAAATAGAAAACTTTACGCAGACGGTGGAGAAAATTTGGGATGAGGATGGAAACGAATTAGATGCAGCGAGACATCCGTTGCAAATCGTGAAATTCAAAGTGGAACAACCAGTGTATGTGAATAATATGATGCGCAAAAGCATACTTCAATAAGAAAGAGTGATAGTCGAATGGGGACGAATAAGCCTGTTGTAATTGGAATTGCTGGTGGTTCGGGATCAGGTAAAACGAGTGTAACGAAAGCGATTTTTGACCATTTTAAAGGTCATTCTATTTTAATCTTAGAGCAAGATTATTATTACAAAGATCAAAGCCATTTACCAATGGAAGAGCGTTTAAAAACAAATTATGATCATCCGCTTGCGTTTGATAATGATCTGTTAATTGAACATTTGCAGCAGTTGCTTGCATATGAGAAAATTGATAAGCCTGTATATGACTATACATTGCATACGCGTTCAGAAGAAGTTATTCCAGTTGAGCCGAAAGATGTAATCATTTTAGAAGGAATTCTTATTTTAGAAGACCCACGTCTTTGTGAGTTAATGGACATTAAGCTATTCGTTGATACAGATGCAGATCTTCGTATTTTACGCCGCATGCAGCGTGATATTAAAGAACGCGGTCGTACGATGGATTCAGTTGTTGATCAATACGTAAGTGTTGTACGTCCAATGCACAATCAATTTATTGAGCCTTCTAAGAAATTTGCGGATATTATTATCCCTGAAGGTGGACAAAACCATGTTGCAATTGATATTATGGTGACAAAAATTGCAACAATTCTTGAACAAAAAGTAAATTTGTAATAGCATAGTAAAAGATATACGATAGGAAGGGATTTTTTCCCTTCCTATCGAATACAATGAAACATGCAACCTCATCTATATATAGGTGAGGGCATATTTATATCAACTTTCCATACATATCTTCTTTATATAAAGAAGAATTTGGAATACGGGGTTGTGTGTGACAACTCCGCTAGTACAGGCGTGCTAGAAACCTCCGCTATATATAAGTGGGGGAGTTTTCATATGGAACTCCTCTTTTTTTCGGGGGATTGGTATATAAAAGGAGTGGAAAATATGGCAACAGAAAAAACATACCCTATGACGCAAGAGGGTAAGCAAAAGCTAGAGAACGAACTTGAAGATTTAAAAACGGTAAAACGTAAAGAAGTTGTAGAGCGAATTAAGATTGCACGTAGCTTTGGAGATCTTTCTGAGAACTCTGAGTACGATGCAGCGAAAGATGAGCAAGCATTCGTAGAAGGACGTATTACGCAATTAGAAAACATGATTCGTAACGCAGTTATCATCACAGATAACGGCGAAGAATCTACAGTTGTTACATTAGGTAAAACAGTAACATTTAAAGAGTTACCAGGTGGAGATGAAGAATCTTACACAATCGTAGGTAGCGCAGAAGCAGATCCATTTGAAGGAAGAATTTCTAACGATTCTCCAATCGCAAAAAGCTTATTAGGTAAGCAAATTGGTGAGAAGGTAGCAATCCAAACTCCAGGTGGAGAAATGCAAGTAGAGATTATCTCTGTAAAATAATAAAAAATCACTCGTGTAAAAGCGAGTGATTTTTTTATTTGTATAAAAGATGAAACACTCCGTCCAAACTATAATAGACGAGGTGTTTTTTTATGAAAATAAAACGGAGAATTACAATTGTTTTAATTTGTTTTATATGTATCATGTTTATTTTACTTTGTCGTTTAATTCAAATACAAATTATAGATACAGAATCATTTACAGATCGTAAGATAAATTTAATTGAAAAAAGTGTTACACAACGGACGCAATCCATTACGGTAGATGATGGACGAGGTCACTTTATAGATCGGAACGGTAAGGAAATAGGTGAGGAAAAGTATCCTGTTTTAATTGTTTTTCCATTTCTACAAATAAAAAATGACATGTTAGAGAAAATTGCGCATATCATTGGTGTGTCGAGACAAGAGATTGAAATTCAAATGAAAGACAAGAAAAGTGCATTTATCATGCAAAGGGGAAATGGTCCATTTCGCTTGGCACGAGAGCAGATGGAGAAGGTAAATCAATTAAATGTATTAGGTATTGTAGCAGCTGAAGTTCGTTTACGGCAAACTGGTGCGATGAATCATTTAATTGGCGATGTGGGGGAGAATGAACGAGAATTTCAAAAACGATACGGAGAAGTGAGAAAAATTTCAAGGCAAACGCCAATTGGTATTTCAGGATTGCAGCAATCATTGGATGAATTTCTTTTGACCGATGGAGAGGCGAAAGTATTGTATCAAGTAGACCGACAAGGAGAACCGATTTTTGGAAAACAAGCGAAATATACTGCGCCTGGAAATCCGTTTTATCCAGTGACGATTCAAACTACTTTACATAACGGGTTACAGCAAAAAGCAGAAGAAGTGGTTGAAGCAAGCGAAATAAAGAAGGGGGGATTAGTATTACTTGATGTAAAGAAAAATGAAATTTTAGCGATGGTCAGTAAACCATCTGTACAGGTGAAGGATAAGCGTTTATATACAACTACACTTGAAAATCAAATGTTAACACCACATTTTCCCGGTTCTGTTTTTAAAACAATAGTTGCAGCGGCAGTGATTGATCAAAATGAAAATGTGTTTAATCGTACATTTAATTGTAATCAAGATTTATATGGTGAAGACCACCCACAAGTTATGATGGGTACACTTAGTTTTAAAGAGAGCTTTGCTAGAAGCTGTAACAGGACATTTTCAGAGTTAGGTAATGAGCTAATACAAAAGGATAAGATGGTGTTAGAAACTTACGTAGCAGCGTTAGGAGCCGCTGGTAAGGTTGGATGGAAAGGTTCTGTATTTCATACAACTCATTTTGAGCAAATGCCAGAGGAGAAGAGGGTTACGATTTGGGGTAGTGAAGGAAATAAGAATAGTAAAAAGGCGGTAGCGCAAACAGCAATTGGACAGAAAGATGTACGTATGTCACCTCTAGCGATTGCAAATATGATGGCAACGATTGCTAGAGATGGAGAAAAGATGGAAGTGAAAGCTGTGGAAAAAATAATGTATAAAAATGGAGCGGACTTTTATACATTTGAAGACCATACAATAGGCGGGAAACAGCTTTCGTATGAAGCGGTGAAAACATTACAAGAGTTATTAAGGGGCGTTGTAACAACGGAGAAAGGAACAGGAGCAGCATTCAGGTCGTTACCACTAAGTGTCGCTGGAAAATCTGGGACAGCGCAAACAGGAAAAGGGACGAAAGTGAATCGTTGGTTTGCAGGTTATTTTCCATATGAAAATCCACGATATGCTTTAGTTATCGTGGATATAGAAACGAATAGCAATGTAAATAAAGTTACACCTATTTTCAAAGCTATCGTAGAATCAATCTATCGATTAGAGAATGAAAAGTAATCTTGCAATTCATAGTGAAATGTTTTCATTTCGTGAAAATATTATTGTAAATGTTCAACCTTTCTAGATTTAATGTTACAATAGCAAGTATGAAAAACTGCATGGAGGTTTGAAGAATGGCAGGAGGATCTAGATTCCAACAGAAACAACAAAAACGTCGTCAAAACGGTGTTTTAAATATTGCAATTGCAATTGTATTAATATTAGTAGCTATTGTATCATATCAATTGTTTGTTCCTGAAAGAAAAGAACAAGCGTCTTCTAGTGATAAAAAAGTAGCTCAGCAAACAACGAAAGAGAATAAGTCTGAGAAAGCTAAAGGCAAAGAAGAGACGAAGAAGAACGAGCAAGATAAGGCAGAAGCTAAGAAGAAAGAAGAAGAAGAGAAGCTAAAGGCTGAAGAAGAACAGAAAAAAGTAGAAGAAGAAGCGAAAGCTGACGAGAAAGCACCAGCTGAAAAAACACAGTCACAGGCAACAGATGCTTATACGAAATCTTCTTGGAAGCCAGTAGGTACAGAGCAAGGTGCAACACCTGCGATGACGTTTAAAAAAGGTACAGCAGATTGGAATGAGATGAATCAAGCTATTTCAGCTGCAATTGACGTTCCAGTAGAGCAATTAGTTATTCATCGAATCGGAAATAACGGTAAAAATAAAGCTTACGGTAACGTACAAGATAAACAATCGGGTAAAAAATATTATGTGAATATTGATTGGGTAGACAATGAGGGCTGGAAACCAGTACTTGTTCAAACTCTGAACTAAAAAAGAGAGGCTCCTAAGGAGCCTCTCTTTTTTAGTTAGCGTAATTTCTTTAATTTAAAATGAACAACCGCGCTGTAATATGGCCTTTTGCTTTCGGGATCCATAACCATTTGATGCGAGATGTGATGAACTTCAAGCATAAGTGCTTTATTATTATCGACTTGTTCACTAATTTTTCGTTCCAAAGAAGCTAAGTCTCCTGCTTCGAAAAACTCTACTTTATCTTCTAACATTTCAAAGGTAAATGACATGAAGACGGCCCCTCTCCTATGTAATCAACTATAGTGTAACAAAGAAAAGAAGGAAATGCCATGTACATTTCAATTGACATTTTTAGAAAGAGGGCATATCATACTGATAAAACCGATAAGAAAAAGGGGAATTTTTATGGGTACAGAATTTAATGGTTTATTTGATGAGTGGGCTCATACGTACGACTCATTTGTACAAGGCGAAGATATACAATATAAAGAAGTTTTCGCCCATTATGAGGACATTCTAGAGGATGTAGTTAACAAGTCATTTGGTAATGTATTAGAATTTGGTGTTGGTACTGGTAATTTAACAAATAAATTATTACTTGCTGGCCGCACAGTTTACGGTATAGAGCCGTCACGTGAAATGCGCATGATTGCAAAAGAGAAATTGCCGCAAGAGTTTTCTATTACAGAAGGTGATTTTCTTTCGTTTGAAGTCCCAAATTCAATTGATACCATAGTAAGCACCTATGCATTTCATCATTTAACAGATGATGAAAAAAATGTAGCGATTGCGAAGTATAGTCAATTGCTAAACAAAGGTGGTAAAATAGTGTTTGCTGATACGATATTTGCAGATCAAGATGCATATGATAAAACTGTTGAAACAGCAAAACAAAGAGGTTTTCATCAGTTAGCAAACGATTTGCAAACGGAATACTATACACGTATTCCAGTCATGCAGTCTATTTTTGAAAACAATGGCTTCCATGTAACGTTTACGAGATTAAATCATTTCGTTTGGGTAATGGAGGCAACTAAGCAATAGAAAGAGGGATTAGATTGAGAATTGCTGTAATTGGAGCAATGGAAGAAGAAGTACGTATTTTACGTGACAAATTAGAACAAGCAGAAACAGAAACGGTTGCGGGTTGTGAATTTACGAAAGGGCAATTAGCAGGACATGAAGTAATCTTGTTAAAGTCTGGTATTGGTAAAGTAAATGCAGCGATGTCAACGACAATTTTATTAGAAAGATATAAGCCTGAAAAAGTAATTAATACTGGTTCAGCTGGTGGCTTCCATCATTCTCTAAACGTTGGAGATGTAGTTATTTCAACAGAAGTTCGTCATCATGACGTAGATGTAACAGCATTTAACTATGAGTATGGTCAAGTACCAGGAATGCCTCCTGGATTCAAGGCTGATGAAGCATTAGTTGCATTAGCTGAGAAATGTATGCAGACAGAAGAAAATATTCAAGTTGTAAAAGGTATGATTGCAACAGGTGATTCATTTATGAGTGATCCGAACCGCGTTGCAGCAATTCGTGATAAATTCGAAAATCTTTATGCAGTAGAAATGGAAGCAGCAGCTGTTGCACAAGTATGCCACCAATATCAAGTTCCGTTTGTTATTATTCGTGCACTTTCTGATATTGCTGGTAAAGAATCAAATGTTTCATTTGATCAATTTTTAGATCAAGCAGCTCTTCATTCTACAAACTTTATCGTAAAAGTACTAGAAGAGTTAAAGTAATGTAACAAAAAGGCAACTGTCTCATATAAAGAAAATACATACAGTTGCCTTTTCTTTATTGGCAAATAAGGGGGAGAACACGATGAATGTATATCGTGGAGTTCATGAGTTGATTGGTCATACACCAATTGTAGAAATTACTCGTTTTTCACTTCCAGAAGGGGTCCGTTTATTTGCAAAGCTTGAATTTTATAACCCAGGTGGAAGCGTTAAGGACCGTTTAGGAAGAGAATTAATCGAAGATGCGCTAGAAAAAGGGCTTGTTACCCAGGGTGGAACAATTATTGAACCGACTGCTGGAAATACTGGTATTGGACTGGCACTTGCAGCGTTACAACATGATTTACGCGTTATTGTTTGTGTACCAGAGAAATTTAGTATTGAAAAACAAGAATTAATGAAAGCGCTAGGCGCAACGGTCGTGCATACACCAACTGAGCAAGGAATGACCGGTGCAATTGCAAAAGCAAAAGAATTAGTAAATGAAATACCGAATTCATACTCTCCAAGTCAGTTTGCGAATGAAGCAAACCCGCGTGCTTATTTCAAAACACTAGGTCCTGAACTTTGGTCGGCACTTAACGGAGAGATTAACATATTTGTTGCAGGAGCAGGAACTGGTGGTACATTCATGGGGACTGCATCTTATTTGAAAGAAAAAAATGTAGATATAAAAACGGTTATTGTGGAACCAGAAGGATCCATTTTAAATGGTGGTAAAGCTGGTTCGCATGAAACAGAAGGGATCGGCCTTGAATTCATCCCGCCATTTTTGAAAACATCTTATTTTGATGAAATTCATACAATTTCTGATCGAAATGCATTTTTACGAGTAAAGGAATTAGCGCAAAAAGAAGGACTGCTTGTTGGGAGCTCTTCAGGAGCGGCATTTCATGCAAGTTTACTTGAAGCAGAGCAAGCGGCGCCAGGTACAAATATTGTAACGATTTTTCCTGATAGTAGTGAGCGTTATTTAAGTAAAGACATATACAAAGGATGGGAATAAAAAATGAGAGCAAAGACAAAGTTAATTCATGGTATTCGCATAGGAGAACCTTCAACTGGATCTGTAAATGTACCGATTTATCAAACAAGTACGTACAAACAAGAAGCGGTTGGTAAGCATCAAGGATATGAATATTCACGTACAGGCAACCCAACACGTGCAGCTTTAGAAGAAATGATTGCAGTATTAGAAAACGGTCATGCTGGTTTTGCATTTGGTTCAGGAATGGCTGCTATTACAGCTACAATTATGTTGTTCTCAAAAGGTGACCACGTTATTTTAACAGATGATGTGTATGGTGGAACGTACCGCGTTATCACGAAAGTATTAAATCGCTTCGGTATTGAGCATACATTTGTAGATACAACCAACTTAGAGGAAGTTGTAGAAGCAATTCGTCCAAACACGAAAGCAATTTATGTGGAAACACCAACGAACCCATTATTGAAAATTACTGATATTAAGAAAATATCTACTCTTGCTAAAGAGAAAGATTTATTAACAATTATCGATAACACATTCATGACGCCATATTGGCAGTCGCCGATTACTTTAGGAGCAGACATTGTACTTCATAGTGCAACGAAATATTTAGGAGGTCATAGTGATGTAGTTGCAGGCCTAGTAGTTGTAAATAGCCCGCAATTAGCAGAAGACCTTCACTTTGTACAAAACTCAACAGGAGGCATTCTTGGCCCACAAGATAGCTTCTTACTACTTCGTGGTTTAAAAACATTAGGAATTCGAATGGAAGAGCATGAAACGAATTCACGCGCAATTGCCGAGTTTTTAAATAACCATCCAAAAGTAAATAAAGTATATTACCCAGGTCTTGCATCACATCAAAACCATGAACTTGCAACAGAACAAGCAAATGGATTTGGTGCTATTATCTCATTTGATGTAGATAGTGAAGAAACATTAAATAAAGTACTTGAGAAATTACAATACTTTACACTTGCTGAAAGTTTGGGGGCAGTAGAAAGTTTAATTTCTATCCCATCTCAAATGACACATGCATCAATCCCAGCAGATCGCCGTAAAGAATTAGGAATTACAGATACATTAATTCGTATTTCTGTCGGTATTGAAGACGGTGAAGATTTAATTGAAGATCTAGCACAAGCGCTAGCATAGTAAAAATGCACTGCTCATATAGGCGGTGCATTTTTATTATATTATTTTGTGAAACATTTCACAAAATAGACATACACAAATGAAATAATTTCATGTATATTAAGTTCATGAAATGTTACTCACGAACAAACTTGTGAAATATTTCACAAACAATGAGGTTCATGTAGGAAAGCAACTCTATTTTTTTTGCGCTAATCGGGACTTATTATGACCTATAAGGTCTTATTTAGTCCATGATAGCAGAATAGGAGGAATTTACATGGTAGTCAAAGAGAAAGTTGTAAATGAAATGCAGGAAGTAAAAGAGATGATTGATACGTTAGTGAATAACGGTCGAAAGGCTTTACAAGCATTAGAAAGTTTTACACAAGAGCAAATTGACAACATTGTTCATGAAATGGCATTAGCAGGTGTTGATCAACATATGCCGCTTGCGAAGTTGGCTGTTGAAGAAACGGGTCGTGGTGTATATGAAGATAAATGCATTAAAAATATTTTTGCTACTGAATATATTTGGCATAGCATAAAGAAAGATAAAACAGTAGGGATTATTCACGAAGATCCTCATGAAGAAATAATAGAAATTGCGGAACCTGTCGGTGTAGTAGCTGGGGTAACGCCAGTAACGAATCCAACATCGACAACAATGTTTAAAGCATTGATCGCGATAAAAACGAGAAATCCAATTATTTTCGCATTTCATCCTTCAGCACAAAACTGTTCCATTGCAGCGGCGAAAACAGTATATGATGCAGCAGTGAAGGCGGGGGCACCAAAACATTGTATTCAGTGGATTGAAAAACCTTCTGTCGAAGCAACAAAACAATTAATGAACCATGAAGGTGTTGCGCTTGTTTTGGCAACTGGAGGAGCAGGTATGGTGAAATCAGCTTATTCTACTGGAAAACCAGCGCTAGGTGTAGGTCCTGGTAATGTACCATGTTATATAGAGAAATCAGCGTATGTAAAACGAGCTGTTAATGATTTAATTTTATCAAAAACATTTGATAACGGTATGATTTGTGCATCAGAACAAGCAATCATTATAGACAAGGAAATTTATGATGATGTAAAAACAGAAATGATTGCAAACAATTGTTATTTTGTAACAGAAGAAGAGAGAAGAAAATTAGAAAAGCTAGTTATTAATGAAAATACATGTGCAGTAAATAGTGATATTGTAGGGAAATCAGCGCAGTACATTGCCGAATTAGTTGGAATTACTGTACCTAAAAATACAAAAATGCTTGTAGCTGAAATACAAGGTATCGGAGCAGCGTATCCACTATCTCGTGAGAAACTGAGTCCAGTATTAGCTTGTGTAAAAGCAAATTCATTAGAAGAAGGGTTTACATATTGCGAAGAAATGTTAAACCTCGGTGGTTTAGGTCATTCAGCAGTTATTCATTCTACAAATAAAGAAGTACAAAAGCAGTTTGGATTACGTATGAAAGCTTGCCGTCTTATTGTAAACGCCCCTTCATCACAAGGTGGAATCGGTGACATATATAATGGATTTATTCCATCACTTACGCTTGGTTGCGGCTCGTATGGGAAAAACTCAGTTTCTCAAAACGTAACAGCGACGCATTTATTAAATATAAAAAGGTTGGCAAATAGAAAAAAGAATATGCAGTGGTTCAAATTACCACCAAAAATTTATTTTGAAAAACATGCGACAGCATATTTAGCGAATATGCCTAACATTTCACGTGCATTTATTGTAACGGATCCAGGAATGGTTGAGCACGGATATGTAGATACGGTTACGCATTATTTACGTAAACATGCAAATGATGTAAAAGTCGAAGTTTTCTTTGAGGTCGAGCCAGATCCATCAGATGAAACTGTGTTTAAAGGTGCGGAAATGATGAGAAGTTTTAAGCCAGATGTAATCATCGCACTTGGTGGTGGTTCAGCTATGGATGCAGCGAAAGGGATGTGGCTTTTCTATGAGCACCCAGAAACAACATTCTATGGAATTAAACAGAAGTTTTTAGATATAAGAAAACGTACATGTAAATATCCGGAATTAGGAAGTAAGGCGCAGTTTGTTGCCATTCCAACAACATCAGGAACAGGATCAGAAGTGACACCATTT
Organism: Bacillus sp. CH140a_4T; assembly: GCF_008923725.1. Classification (GTDB taxonomy): domain Bacteria; phylum Bacillota; class Bacilli; order Bacillales; family Bacillaceae_G; genus Bacillus_A. The sequence goes on along the minus strand of NZ_WBPF01000013.1, from coordinate 636,863 downwards.
GCGGTTATTACAGATAAGAAAAATAATATAAAGTATCCGCTCGCGGATTATGAATTAACACCAGATGTAGCAATTGTTGATCCACAGTTTGTAATGACAGTACCACCACATGTAACAGCAGACACTGGTATGGACGTATTGACACATGCAATCGAGGCGTATGTGTCTGTTCTAGCAAATGACTATACAGATGGATTAGCATTAAAGGCCATTGATCTCGTATTTAAATATTTACCAAGAGCATTTAAAGATGGGAATGACGAAGAAGCACGAGAAAAAATGCATAATGCTTCTGCAATCGCAGGGATGGCATTTGCAAATGCTTTCCTAGGTATTAATCACAGCTTAGCACATAAAATTGGACCAGAATTTCATATTCCGCATGGGCGTGCGAATGCAATTCTTATGCCGCACGTAGTTCGCTATAATGCTATTAAGCCAAGAAAACATGCGTTGTTCCCAAAATATGAGCACTTTGTAGCTGATGAACGTTATGCACATATTGCGAAAATGCTTGGGCTTCCAGCAGGCTCGACAGCAGAAGGTGTGGAATCACTCGTCCAAGCAATTATTGAGCTTGGAAAAAGCTTAAATATAAATATGAGTATTGCAGGACAAGGAGTTGCTAAAGACCAATTTGAAGAGAGTGTTGGATTATTAGCAGAAAGAGCTTTTGAAGATCAATGTACAACAGCTAATCCCAAATTACCTCTTATTTCAGAGTTGAAAGAAATTTATATGGAAGCATATAAAGGGGAGTAATGGTTATGAAAGAGTCGCAATAAAGCGGCTCTTTTTCATTTGGAAAACATCTCCCAGAATGGCTGTATTTACTGGTCTTTAAGTTTAATAGAATATGATACAGTGAAATAGGGGAGTGAGAATATAATGAAAGAATTACAAGGGAAAATAGAAGATTATACTCGGTTCGGACAAATCCTTCTCGCTGTAAGTACATTGTTAATGGTTGGCTTATTGATTCCGAATGGAGCAAAAGAAACAATACAATCTTTTGTTATGATGGGGAGCACCATTATATTTTTAAGTTTATCATTCTTTTTCTTTCAGCGTGTGAAAGTGATGCGAGATCAGTTAGAGGGAAATGAATGTGAGTAATATTATGAAATAGAGCACTACGAAAAGAACGAATCTTTTTGTAGTGCTTTTTGTTTTTGTAAAAAATGTATGCGGTTTATATTGACAATGATAATCCTTATCAATTAAAGTAGAATAGTAGTTAATGATTATCATTATCAGTTAGAGGTGAAAGAATGAAAAAATCTATTACGCTATTCACAGCGATTTTATCTATTTTTTTCTTGTTAATAGGTTGCAATGCAAAGGGAGACGAAAAAGCATCTGCGACAAAAACAGAAAAAGGAAAAGAGAAAATCGAAGTTACCGACCTGTCAGGAAGAAAGGTAACATTCGATAAAGTGCCAGAGAGTTTTGCAACATTAAGTATGGGAGACATGAATATTATTCATGCGTTGGGCGGAAAAATAGTGGGTCGTCCGGATGCAAAAATAACTCTTCCAGAGGATATAAAGAAAGTACAAGTAATTGGGAATGCACATCAGCCGAACTTTGAGCAAATTGCCAGCTTAAAGCCTGATGTACTTATTGCTAACAATGGTTTCCAAAAGAATGTTCCAACGGTTGAAGGACAGGGAACGAAAGTAATGATTTCTTCTGCGAATTCTGTACAAGATATTCAAAAGAGTATTGAACTATATGGAACGATAATGAAGAAAGAAGATAAAGCAAAAGAACTGAACCAAAAAATTAATGATCAAATGAAGACATATGAGAAAAAGAGCGATGTGAAAGCATTGCTAGTGTATGGAGCACCGGGTACTTATTTAGCGGCATTACCAACATCTTTATCAGGTGATATTTTAGAAAAAACAGGCGGGAAAAATATTGCAGCTGATTTTCCAGAAATGAAGGAATATCCGCAATATGCACAGCTAAGCGTAGAACGCATTATTGAGGCAAATCCAGATGTGATTTATTTGATTACACATGGAGATCCAAATAGCGTTAAAAAAGCATTTGAAGGCGAAATGATGAAAAATGAAGCGTGGAAAAATTTAGATGCAGTAAAACAAAATCGTGTAGTTATTTTGCCACCTGACTTATTTGGATCAAATCCTGGAACAAAAGTTACAGAAGCAATGGACTTTATGTATAAAAGTATACAAGATGTAAGGAAATGATAAGTATGGAAAGTAGTGAAGTAGTAAGGGAAAAGGAACATCCTTTTGCGAAAAAAAGATGGATAATAGCAATTACTTTAGTTGTATTAACGATTTTAGGCCTTTTTTACGGTCTTTTCGCAGGAAGTCTATCCTTTTCTTTACAAGATATTCTAACAGGCATACAAGATGAAGGTTCGACGGTCCATCGAATTGTATGGGACCTTCGTATACCGAGAGTGCTCGTTGGATTTATAGTAGGAACATGTTTAGCGGCATCTGGTGCACTGCTACAAGGGGTTATGAGAAATCCTCTTGCAGACCCTGGTATTATCGGGGTTTCATCTGGAGCAGGTCTTGTAGCAATTGTAATTATGATTTTATTCCCTCAGCATATGGCATTTTTACCGCTCGGGGCGTTTTTAGGAGCTTTCATAACAGCGATGGTCATTTATGCTTTATCATGGCAAAAAGGGGCACCGCCTTCAAGGATTGTCTTAGTAGGTGTGTCAATCAATGCATTAATTGGTGCAGCGACGTCAGCGTTAATGTTATTACATAGTGACAAAGTACAATCCGTGTTACCGTGGTTAGCGGGTGGCATTGGTGGTGTAAGTTGGGCACATTTAAACATGATTATTTATTATGCAATATTCGCTATTATATTAGCCTTCTTTGGTATTAAGCATATTCGAGTATTAATGCTTGGAGATGAGATGGCGAAATTATTAGGTTATAACGTGGAGAGAAGCCGTTTTTATTTAATAGTAGTTAGTACACTATTAGCTGGAATTGCAGTTAGTGTTTCTGGCCTTATTGGATTTGTCGGTCTTGTCGTACCACATATGTTACGTTTATTAGTTGGAAATGATTATAAATATTTACTGCCATTATCATGCCTTGGCGGAGGGATATTACTTGTTTTCGCGGATGCGATAGCTCGAAGTTGGTTCGATCCAATTGAATTGCCTGTAGGTATTTTATTATCCTTTTTAGGCGGTCCGTTCTTCTTATATTTAATTCATAGAGGAGGAAAACGACGTGATTTCCGTTAATAAAGTATTTTACGCACATTCTGAAAGATTTCAAATGCAAAATATGAATGTACATATTAAAGCTGGAGAGGTCGTTAGTTTAATTGGACCGAATGGATCGGGGAAATCTACTTTGCTTCGTTTAATGGCAAGACTACTTAAACAAAGCGAAGGGGATATCATTTTAGATGGAAAAAGTATTCATACGATGAAAAGTGCCGATGTAGCGAAGCAATTAGCGATGTTACCACAAATGCATGATCATCAATTAGATTTAACGGTGAAAGAATTAATCGAATTTGGAAGAGGCCCGCATAAATCATGGAGTGGTCGCTTTAATAAAGAAGATGAAGAAATTGTTGATTGGGCATTGTCTGTTACAAATCTTGAAGGGTATGAATATCGTCTTTTACAATCTTTATCAGGAGGAGAGAGACAACGTGCCTGGATTGCAATGACGCTAGCACAACGTACAAATGTCTTATTATTGGATGAGCCAACAACCTTTTTAGATATCGTTCATCAGTTGGAAGTCATGGAACTTGTGAAACGATTAAACGAGGAGTTTGGTATGACAATTGTAATGGTTTTACATGATATTAACCAAGCGGCTCAATATAGTGATCGTTTACTCGTATTAAAGCGAGGGAAGCTTCAGTATGACGGTGTACCAGAAGAAGTGTTATGTCATGAAATGTTTCAACGTGTGTTCGGCATAGAGGTAGATATTTTTCAAGGTAGCGACAAGCCATTTTTTACACCAAAACGAATTTCTAAAAAAGGAGGAGCAAGATGCGAACAGAAGAACGTATTACCACTGAGTTAGTAAGAGAATTTGTTATGGCAGCTCACGGAGATTTAGAGAAAGTACAAGAACTGTTGGCTGAATCGCCAAGCTTACTTCATGCCTCTTACAATTGGGGCGGATCAGATTGGGAAAGTGCGTTAGGAGCAGCGGCACATGTAGGTCGTAAAGATATTGCTCTTTATTTATTAGAAAAGGGTGCTCGAATGGATATTTTCGCGGCCGCTATGCTCGGTGAATTAGAAGTTGTACAAGCTATTTTAGTAGCACAACCAGAAGCATTACGTGCATCTGGTCCACATGGTATTTCCCTTCTTCAGCATGCACGAATGGGTGGAGAAAAAGCACAGCGTGTATTTGAGTACTTAACGGTGCTCTCTTAATGACCGCAAAGGTTCTTATGTGCGGTAAACTTTTCACTTTCATATAATTGAAAAGTTTACCGCCCGTTAGAACGGGATAAGTATCTAGTATAATTGAAAATCCTACACCCCCCTCAATTGTAGTTTTCTTTATGCTAGTTATGATATGGATGCAGTAGACAACATTTGTCTACTGTCTTTTTTAATTCTTTCTAGATTGAATATTCTGTATTTTATCGTTAGTTCCTTTATCCCACTATTTGTGGGCAGTAAGACTCCCGCCTCAAAATTCAGCTAAAGCAAAGAAGTTAGGTGAGAGGTCCACTGTCTGTAAATGTCCGATTGGTGAAGGCTAATAATCAGTGGGGATGAACAAAACCCCCCACTGATTAAAGTTTCACTTTATAATAGATAGTAACATTTAGTATATATCCAAAACTCGTGTAGTTAAGTACAAATTCGTGGGAAGGAGTGCAGAGATGTTTCATACAGAGCGTTTACAAGTTCGCAAATATACAATGGATGATTTACAGTTCTACGCTTCACTATGGGGAAATGAGAAGGTAATGCGCTATATTGGAAATGGGACGTTAAAAACATATATGCAATGTAAAAAAAGTTTGGAGGAATGGGTGATTCCTAGCTATAAAAACGGTCTCGGTTTATTTGTATTGATTGAAAAGGAAACGGGAATACGAATTGGTCATGCAGGATTAGTAAAGCAGCAAATAGATGGAAAAGAGGAAATTGAAATTGGTTATTGGTTATTGCCTCAGTATTGGGGAAAAGGTTATGCGAAAGAAGCAGCGGCAGCATTTCGAGAATATGGCTTCCAAGCGTTACGAATGAATAAGTTAATTTCTCTTATTAATCCAGACCATCCCGCCTCAATATTTGTTGCTAGAAAAACTGGGCTTAGTTATGAGAAGACAACTTCATTTCATGGGATGGATATTCTCGTGTATTCTATTAAGCGAGTTGGGTGAAAAAAGGTAAATTGCATCTTTTGAAGAATGGTATATAAAAATAAAGGGGGGATTACATGTACATTTATCATAATGGACTTATTATTCGTGAGGGAACGAATGGTGTACCTGCATATGCAATTAAAACCTTATTCGAAGATGCCGGTTGGAGCAATGATAATATCCCTTCTTGGCAAATTGAAAAATTTACGATAGCATTTGAAAATTCAACGTGGGCATTCACAATATGGGATGAAGAAGAGATGGTTGCGATGGTTAGGGTCATTTCTGATGGAATCATGGTCGCGAACATAGTAAATTTAGTTGTGAAATGTGAATATAGAGGGAAGGGACTAGGTAAGAAACTTGTCGCTCTTTGTTTGCAAAAGCTGCCACATGGAGACTGGTTTGCACATACATCTGCAAGTAATTTTGATTTTTATAGAAGTTGTGGTTTTGAGGTGAGAGAGCTATCGAGAAATGGAACATGTGCGTACTATGGATATCAAATAGCAAAAAAAGATGGGCACCGATAAAGAGAAACAGTAGTATGGAAAAAGACTCGCTATTTTAATAATATAAACTGAACTAAGACGCATTTTATGATAAAATGAAAGAAAATTCTGTTTATTATTAGGGGGATAAAAATGAGTATAAAGGTTGGGGATGTATTTAAATACGAAAGAAGATTCACTGAGGAAGAGGTTTTTGAATTTGCAAATATTACAGGAGATAAAGGTAGGCATCATATGGAATATGATGAAAATGGACGTTTAATGGTTCATGGTTTATTGACTGCTAGTATTGGAACGAAAGTAGGCGAAGAATTACATTACATAGCAAGAGAATTAGTAAGTGAGTTTATTAGACCAGTTTTTACAGGAGATACGATCACTTGTGAATTAACTTTAACAAATATTGAACAGATGGAAGGATACAAAAAGGTTTCAATAGAGTCAGTTTATCGCAATCAAGACGAAAAGACTGTACTAGTTGGGACAAGCTATGGAGTTATAAGGGGATAAAAAGAAGCCTGAGTTACAGGCTTCTTTTTTATTTAATAAACACGTTTTCGATTTTCTGCATGACTAGAGATAAGTAATAATGCAGTTTCTTCCCCTATATTACGAACGATATGAGGAACACATGCATTCCAGGAGAAAGAATCCCCTTCTTCTACAATTGCAATATCTTCTCCATGTTGAACTTCTAGTTTTCCGCGTAATACAAGGTGACACTCTTCCCCTTCATGGGCATTTGGTGTGTTTTCTTTCGGAAACCCAGCAGGAATTTCTACGAGGTTTAGGCGAAGGCCACCTTGCTCTGCAACATGTTCAATTCTTTGTTCATCTTTTCCATATACACTATATTTACGCTCTACCTTTTTGACAACTTTCAACCGATCTTTTTGTTCTAATAATAAATAGGGCAAGGGAATATTTAAAAAATTGGAGATCGTTTCTAAAGTGGAGATAGATGGTGATGTTTTATTATTTTCAACCTGACTCATAAATCCTTTAGAAAGACCTGTTCCCTCACAAATTTGTGCAATTGTTATGCCTCTACGTTGACGAATTTCACGTATTGCAGAACCAATATTCATAAAATCAAGCTCCTTTTCGTAAACAACTATTTGTATCATAGCAAAAAAAATATATTTTTTCCCAGTGAAAATGAATTGACGAATAAAAAAAATTAGTGTATGTTTTGTAATGTGAATAAAAGTTTTGTATAAGAAAACTATAAAGGAGAGAAAGAAATGAATCAACATATCGGTAACTTAATTATTCGTATCGTGTTAGGGGTAACGTTCTTTATGCACGGTTTAACAAAATTCCAATCAGGGATTGACAATATTGCAGGGTGGTTCACAAGCATTGGCTTACCAGGAGGACTTGCATACGGTGTAGCAACAGCGGAAGTAGTTGGTGGTCTATTATTAATTTTAGGTTTAGGTGTAAGATATATTGGATTATTATTCGCACTTGTTATGGTTGGCGCAATTGTAAAAGTAAAATGGTCAGCTGGTTTATTAGGAGATGGAAAAAATCCTGGCTTCGAATTAGAGCTTGCATTGTTAGCGATGGGTGCGTACTTATTTGTTGCGAAAGCAGACGGTTTTGTAGATAATTTCATCAAAGAGAAAATGTTAAAGAAGAACTAAATTAAATGGGGGGCTAACAAGATGAGTTTTCAACTTCATCCCGATACAACACTTGATGTTGTTCATTTATATGTATCAAATATAAAGAAATCACTAGAGTTTTATACAGAAGTACTAAGTATGAAAGTATTAAAACAAGATGAAATAGTCGTTACATTTGGTAATGAAAATAACGAACCACTCCTTATCATTGAAGAAAAGAAAGAAGCCTTACCAAAGCAAAGAGGGAGAACGGGGTTATATCATTACGCAATTTTATTACCGAGCAGACAAGATTTAGCGAATATTCTTCGTCATCTTGTAGAAATGGTGTATCCACTGCATGGCGGTGCTGACCATTACTTTAGTGAGGCTCTTTATTTAGCTGATCCAGATGGAAACGGGATTGAAATTTATCATGATCGCCAAAAAGAAGTTTGGCGTGATGAGAATGGAGAACTACCATTTGTTAGTAACCCGTTAGCTGGTGAAGAATTATTGCAGCAAGGAAGTACATGGAAGGGTTTTCCGGCAGGTACTGTGATGGGGCATGTTCATTTACATGTAGCTGATTTAGAAGAAGCGAAACGTTTCTATGTGGATGGTCTTGGTTTTGAAGTAACAATCCCAGCTCGCAATGGTGCGTTGTTCGTATCAGCAGGCGGCTATCATCACCATGTCGGTTTAAATACGTGGCAAGGTGAAGGGATACCACCGCAAATGCCAAATTCCGTTGGATTGAAATATTTCACAATTGTACTAGCGGATGAAAAACAAAAAGAGCAAGTATGTGAAAGCTTAAAAAATATTGGCAAAATTGCTACGTACAAGGATGGAATATTACAAGTCGAGGATCCATTTGGACATAGTATTCATTTCAAAATAAAAGGAGAAGCCTAATAAAGGCTTCTCTTTTTTTTTACTTTCTTATAATGGCTTTTTCATTTTGGACGAATAGTTTATCAAATTGCTTCGCCAGCTCAAAATCGAGTTTCGTTAAACCTTTTGCATTCCATGAGGACAAAGTAATAATGACTGCTTTATACTGGATAAGAATAAATGGATGGTGATTATGTTCTTCTGATAGTTTGGCGACTTCAGAGACAAATTCGACTCCTTTTAAGTAGTCGGAAAACATATATTTTCGTTCAATCCATTTTTCATCTTTTATCATCCATTTATCTACTGTCAATAATTCCTCTTGAACTTCTTCCTCAGTTAATCGTAGCATCATTTTTCACATCCTTTGCAGGTAGTAGTGCAAGGCCATTGTGAATAAGACGTGTTACAGCTTCGTCAGTTGTGAAAGTAGAAAGTTGCTGTAATAATATTGCGGATGTTTCATGCCCTTTGTTATGATCTAAAAGCAATTCTAATAATTCAAGGCGAAGTAGCCATTCTTTCGCATAAAACTTATTTAGTACCTCTTGAATTGCTACTAACTGCTCGATATGCGCGTCGTGTAAAATACCTTCATTTCGAATATCACGAACTGTTTGATACATACGATCTAGCTCAGTTAATGTAAGAGGCGCTGGAGTTGCTTCTATTTCTTCATCAGCTGGGAAAAACGATGCTGCATCTGCAGCTCCTGGGAATACAGAAGTGATTTTTGAGCCAATAGCCATATCAAAAGCACCCCATGAAGCATCAAATAATAAACGATCTTTATAAGTAACGGTACAATCAATAAAGGAGATAAGAGCGATCTTTTTATCATTCTTTTCAATATCTGTTACCGTTCCATTTACATGGATGCCACTTGCAAAAGTAAAGGATGTTTTATTTCCAATTGTAATTCCTAATGATTGTAATTGTTCATCTGTACAATTTTCTAATGCAATATTGTCAGTAAGTAATCCAATTGGCGTTCCAAAGCCATCACTGTGTACAGCGGTAGAATGATTCGCTAGTTGTTTATTATGAATTGCTAATGCAGTTGGCGAATTTGTACGCATGTAAATCACTTCACCTGCATCGTTTTCAATTGTTTCATTGAATGTACCTGTAATTTGTAGTCCACTATTTAGCTCAGCAGTTGCATAGTTTTCAGAGCGAATCGCTTTTTCTAAACCTTCTTTACCACCTGTTTTAAAGGCCATCGTTTCAGAGAATTTCTCAAGTGCTTCAGTCAACTCTTCAAATGATTCACAAACAAATAATTGTGGTTGCATTTTTGTTACGTCATAAGTTGTTCCTGTACAAGCTTCAATGGAAAAAGGAACTTTTTCTACAGCGCCTGTTAAGCAATGTTTACTTTCACCAACAGAAGAAAGGAGGCCAGCGCCGTAGATTTTTGGAGCATTTATATTTCCAATTAATCCGTATTCTACTGTCCACCAGAAAAGACGTGAAATTTGTTCCGCTTCTGATAAACCAGAAACTAAGTTTTGTTTTTCAATTACAACATTTTCAGCAGCTGCAATTTCTTCAGGTGTAGAAGTAGGACTTTCTTTTACAATCGTTAATGTACGAACAGCTTCAAACGCCTCATGTTCTTCCTTTGTAGAGAAAGCTTTCGCACCAATTTGTCCAAAGCGTTTTACATATTGTGCATATGTAGGATCAAGCAAAATTGGTGCGTGGCCTGCAGCTTCATGAACGATATCAGGAGCAGGTGTATACTCGATATTTTCTACTTTACGAATATCTGTTGCAATTGGTAATAATCCGTGCCCCTGAAAATCGAAAAATGCGACACCGGGAATAAGTCCATCAATCGTTACAGCTCCCCAGCCACTTGGTGCTAAACATTCATTCATTTCTTCTACCTTAGGAATTGCATCTATATTTATACCAGATGATTGTAATCCGTTCACGTAGGCTGGATGGGCAACGTCTTTTAAGAAACTATGATTTTGTCTCATAATGTAACGCCATACAGCGTGGTTCACCGGTGTGTATTGATCATAATGCTGTGTGGATACGAATGGTTTTAAATGCGATGGAATTTCTGTTTTCTTTGTCATTTAAACATCCTCCTTTTTTCTATAAAACTACATATTGATTTCGTATAGCTTGTATCACCTCTTTCCAAATTTGAAAGCGCTTATAAAAATTCTATCATAACATTCAGAATTATTTAACATTTGTTTATGTGAGAAATAGAAAAAGCCCCTATCGGAACATTTGATAGGGGCAAAAGAATAGTGGTACGACTTTATTTTACTTCTAAATCAACATTTAAATTAGTCGTATTTCCAGCTGCATCGCTCGTTACAATATGAATAGTATTCTTTCCTTGTTGTAATTGATTACGATCGAAATAAATTTCGAAGTTTTTCTCCCAAGGATTCAGGTACGCACTTTCCCACACGCCATTACCGTTAATTTCATATTGCATTCTCACTGGAATACCGGGTGCAACCCAACCAGATTCTGTCATCCAATCTAGTAGAATATCGTCAACTTTTCCTCTAATAACAAGATTTTCTTGATCAATTTCGTGTGTTAACTTAGGTGCTGTTCGGTCGATAAATACAGCTCCTGTTTGCTTTGTTTCTCCGCCAGAGTTAGAAGCGACAGCTTCGATTTGGTATAAGCCATCAGGCAACGGAGATCCGTCCGTTCTTGTACCATTCCATTTGAAAGATTTATAACCAGGTTTTTCGTTTTTACCTTGGTATACCATGCCTTGGTATGTCACATGCTCTTTCGTAATTAAATTAGCATGGAACGCTATATCTTCAACTGGTGTAACTAGATAGTAATTGATTAAGTTGTCATCTAGTATTTTGTCATTATTTGGACTAAAAGTAGAATTAACGATTTCAACGCCATCAATACGCTTGTATTCTTTCGGATCGATGCTAAATGTAAATGGAATACGCGTTTCTTCTTTTGTTCCCTGGTCTTTTACGTATACATTGCCAGTATATACGCCTTGTGGTAGTGAGCTATCGACTGTGAGCGTAAATGGCTTTTCGGTGCTACTATTTGGCTGGATGCTAATTGACGAAGGGACGGAAGTTTTTACTTTTGTTTTTGTATTTGCATCTAGTAACTCGACACGAGTTGAAAAACTTTTCTTTTTACTAGAAAGATTTTGTAACGTAATATTTTGTGTTAGTTTTACTTTGCCGCTATTCGGTTTAATAAGACCGAAACTTACATTGTTCGGTTTCACTAATGCATCCGTTTGAGCTGCTTTCGGAATGTTAATTAAACCAGATCCTTGTGCCATAATAGGATATGTATTTTCATTGACATCCTTTAATGTTTTTGCAGTATTGGCAAGAGCAGACTTCAATTGTTCTGTCGTCCAATCAGGATGCATTTGACGTAGTAAGGCAACGGCTCCTGCTACTTGTGGCGCAGCCATACTTGTTCCGTGATGAGATTCATAGCCACCTCTTGGTACTGTACTTGTAATGCTTACTCCAGGTGCAACAACATCAGGTTTTATGAGCCAACTTCCTTGTGATGGTCCTCTTGAACTAAAGTTACCAATAAGTTCTGTTTGGTTCGGTTGTCCAATTTTTATATTTTTCTTTCGTTTTGCAATTGAATTTTTCAACTCTTCGCCATTTGTATTTGATAATTGCATAACTGGAAGAGCTATGTCTGCACGTCCGAAATATTCTGGCATAAGGTCAATTTCTTTTTCATTAGAAATTAGTAGCACACCGAGAGCGCCAGCTTGTTTTGCTTGTTCTGCTTTTACTAATGCGCTCGAAGTTCCTTGTAAAACAAGGGCAAACTTTCCTTTCACATCTTGTTTAGCGTAATCGCTTGAATTACCGTAGCCAACATAGACAAGCTGAGCATCGTTTCCTACTTGGAAATCTGCTTTTGATAACGGTAATCCTTGATAAGATTTATTAGAACCAGCTACTTGGAATGTTGGGAATGGAATAGAAACAGTAGATGCACCAACAGAGATGACGCTACTTGCATTACCAGGAGCATCAACAGACCAAGGCTTTGGTCCATCATTTCCATTTGAAACGACTGCAGTTACACCAAGTTTTGCTGCACGTTCTAACGTCATTGTTACAGGTTGATCAGGGACATTCAAATCTTGACCGAGAGATAGATTTAGAACATCTGCACCATCTTGAATAGCACGCTCAATACCTTGAATAATATCATCGGTCGTACCAGTGCCACCATCATTCATTACACGATAAGCTAGAATAGATGCATTTGGAGCAACGCCTTTAATTTTTCCGTTACCAGCAATAATGCCGGCTACATGAGTACCGTGTACGTTGCCATCCATCGGATCATTATCCTCATCGACTGTATCATATCCACCGATATAGTTTGCTTGTAAATCAGGATGGGTATAATCTACACCTGAATCAATAACAGCGACTTTCATTCCTTTTCCATCAAGCGGTTTTCCAGTTGGATCTTTTAAATTCCATGCTTCAGGTGCACCGATTGTCGGTCCACCGACATTTGGCGCTTCTTCATTAGTAGTGCTTTTTGCTGTTTCATGCAATTTATATGTTAAGTTCGGATAAACAGCCTTTACTTCAGGTAAAGAAGCTAAAGCAGCAACTTGATCTCCTGGGATAGAAATAGAAAATCCAGAAAATAATGTACTATACGTTTCTTTTATTTTGGCTTTCGGTGCTTTTTCTTTAATTTTCTTTGTTGTATCCTCTTGTGCCTTTTTTAGTTGTGCATGGTATGATTGCACATTGCCTTTTTTAAAATCTGGAGCATGCTGAATGTTACTTTGTGAAGCGAGCGGAGCATGTTGCAATTCTACAATGACTGAAATTTCTTTTGATGTTTTTGTTTCAACATTTTGCGCGATTTTGTTGTCGCCCCATTGTTCAATATTCGCTTTTAACTGTGGACTAAATTGCTTCTCCTTTTGCAGCGATTCAGCATGTGCGCTTAAAGCTCCAAAACTAGAAAAGACGAGCGCCATACTTAATAGTGTAGATGCAGTTTTTTTCATTGAAACTCCCCCCTAATAAAAAGTGTCAATATTCCGAAAAGTCATCTTACATTTTTATTATGAAATATAAAATCGAATGTTGGCTAAACTATACTTTCGACATAATTCATACCAATCCTCTATGAATTTAAAATTTCTTGGGAAATTTTTTGTGATTATGTCGAATGGCTAATATTCAGTGGGGGAAGAACGTAATGACTGGGTATAAATTCACAACAACTGTGCAATTAATACGGAGCGAAATTCACATATAGTAAGCGGAATATGAGGAATGCTATAAGAAAAATGGAGGAACGTATGAAAAAAATTATCGTGAGTAGTAGTGTGGCTTTATTCATTTTTTTATCTTCAATTTTTAGTACCAGTGCAGAAAATAATGGGGTGAAAGTTGCTTTTATCCGTCACCATGACCTTTGGATTAAAATTGATGGGAAGGAAAAACAAATAACAAAAGGTGAGTACATAATAGGACCGAAATGGTCTCATGATGGAGAATGGATTGCCTATGCTAAAGGAAAGAAGCAAAGCACCTTGGAGTTGTACCAACTGGAAGATGGAAAGAAAGTTAGGCCATTGCAATCTGAAGTATCGAATTTTCAATGGTCACCGAAAGAGAATATAATTGCATTTGTATTTGCGAATACGTTAAATACGTTTGACGTTCAAAAAAAGAATGCGGATTTTGAAAATGTATCAGCTGGTGTAGGTGATTATGCATGGTACCCTGATGGAAAGAAGTTTCTTGTATCTTCTGAAGCACACTTGCTTCCAACGGGATGGACAGGAGCACAACTGTATGAAGTGCAAAAAGATGCACATATGAATCCTCATAAAATGAAGCATTTGTACGCATTACCAAATGAGCATGATGATTTTCTAGCGTTAGTTGCAAGTGGGTTTGAATGGTCACGGGATCGAAAGTGGATTTCATTTTTAGCAGTACCGACAGCTTCATGGTCAGCTGATAGTAATACGCTTTGCTTAGTTCGAGCAGATGGCAGCCGGTTTGAAAAGATAGATCAAATGTTATTAAACACACAATGGTTCAAATGGGCGCCAGGCAAGAATATATTAGCTTATATTGAAGGAAGCGGGAGAGTTGCGCTAGAGAATAAACATTTAAAAGTAAAAGAACTGCCGGCACTTCAGCAGAACACTTTTACGCCGAAAGGATATGTCGATTGGGATTTTGCGTGGAAAAATGATAAAGTAATTATCGTTTCACGCGCGAAAGAGGCAGGGATAGAAACTCCGCCGGAGAAAAGGCCACTGCCATCCTTATATGAGATCGATAGTACAAGCGACGAACAACATCAAATCACAAAGCCACCTCATAAGCAAGGTGATTATCATCCAATATTCATGAAGAAGAGCAATCAATTAATATGGATACGTTCAGACCGAAAGAAAGCAAATGTATGGGTTGCAAATAGTGATGGAAAACAAGAAAAGAAGTTGATTGAAAATATAGATGTACCAGAGTGGTATTATGAGAAATGGAATTGGGGAAATGTTATTTCGGTGAAAGAAGAATAAAAAACGTGCCTAAAAGATAATTTTAGGCACGTTTTTTTATTGTTATTTATGTGTTTTATTTGGTTTTTTTTTCGCTGGGTTTCCGTTCCCTTGACGCTTTCTGTTTTGTTCATCTTTTGCTTGTTTTTCATGCAATGTATCTAAAAAATCATTTGAGTTACTCATTTTTATATCGCTCCTTTCATTTCGTCCTAATTACTATAACCATTTAGGAGGATAATCATGAAATAAAAGTTAAGCACTTAGTTTTCTTCGATAGTATACGTAAAATATGCCATACGTAATAAATAGCATAAATAAAATTTGTAGCTCTACGTTTTCTTTTAAAATAGTTGCGACAGAAGGTGGTAAGTAAGGTGACGCATTGCTCGTTTCTAAACCTAAACATTTGTTTAAGAGGTTAATGATACAAAACATAAAAACACCAGACCAGCTTGCAATAATTGCTTTCTGCTTAATTTTTGTTTCCCGTTCATCATCTGTAATCCAAGGATTAGCAGTTTTATCACTACTAAAAAATCCGTTTATATATACCCATATGATCATTCCAATTAAGATGGTTATCCATTTCATATTTATGATTCCCCTCTCTCGTGTAAAAAGTATTTTACATATATAATTGTAATATTTTCTAATTCATTGTGTTAAATTTTTTTTACATACCCATTTTGCATATAGCAGGAATAATGGATGAGATAGGGAAGAAATTATGTTGAAGGATTTCATAGAGAGAGGAGGATGGATATGAAACTCGTCTTTGTTCGGCACGGTGAAGGAGAACATACAAAAGATTTGCCGGTAAGTTTACAAGTGTTGCATCCGTCATTAACAGATGAGGGAAGGAATCAGGCTAAATTACTTCAATACAATGTGCCATTACAAGAAACAGATATATTAATTGCTAGCCCTACACTTAGAACTTTACAAACGGCAACAATATGGAGTGAGAAAGTAGCCTGTCAAAAGCTCGTCTATACATATGTATCCCCACGTATTTTTCCTTATCGAGAAGGAGCGAAAACATTACCATGTGATCACATAGTAGAACAGGGAATAATAACAAATTTATTTCCACATTTTTCGATAGAGAAAACTAAAAATAAGCAGTTATGGACGGAAGGTATAAATACTATTTCAGAGAATCGTTTTCGGAAAATAGTAGATGAATTTCTTCTCTGGTGTTATGAACTGGGGGCTGAAAGAATTTGCATTGTATCTCACGATGGGACAATTACAGCATATAGGCAATATTTACAGAAAGTCGTTTTAACTAGATCTGATTTTTTGCAAGAAACGGGTATATATGAAATGGATCTATCCCTTACAAGTTTGATTGATGAGATCTAATGATAGGATGGAGGGTGTATGTTGAATGTTGCAATAGTAGTTGGCTTTAACTCTGATTTAGAGGCGCAATCAATCCGAGCATCGCTTGAATATTTTGGAGCAAAAGTTATAACATACTGGATTGGTAGACCGAAAGAGTTCATCGATATTCTTTCTGGAAAGGGTTTATATAATGATATCGATTATGTTGTCTTTTGCTTTCATGGTGAGGAAGGAAAGTTTGTGATGGAAGAGTTAGGTGAAGATGTATATGAACAAGATGAACCGAGAGGATACTTTGGCGCAGCAGAAATTTATAAATATGCACAATTGCATAATACACATATTGTAAATAGTGGGTGTACGTTAGGGGAGCGAAAACTAGCAGAATCTTTTTTACGTAGTGGAGCGAAATCGTATATTGGATCGATAGATTATGTAGACGGGAATGCAGCAATTATGTTTACAATACGCTTATTTTACGGGCTTATTAACCATGAAAAAACGTTAAAAGAGGCTTTTCAAGAGGCGAAATTAATCGATGAGGAGACACGTACATTTCAATTCTATAAATAGAAAAAACACGTTTATTCTATATTCGAATAAACGTGTTTCACATTTAACTCACATTTTTTTTACATTTTCTTCAATGAAAACCATTATCACTTATGGTATGATATGTTCAAGTTTTTACGGGTAATAGAAGTTACTATACATTAGTATTCAATATTTTTTATGTTCGTCACAAATTTTTCGTAATTTACATTTAAAAAATAAGTAACTAATGTTATTATATTATCTGTAACTAAATTAATTACAACCTTAGGAGGAAGATATGGTTATTCAATTTTTAAGAGAAAACAAAGCAGTTTCTTTTGTGTTAGCAGTAATTCGAGTGTATCTTGGTTACACATGGTTAATGGCTGGAATAGGTAAACTACAAGGAAAAGGGTTCGATGCAACCGGTTATTTACAAGGGGCAATTGAAAAATCTAAAGGAGCACAACCGGCTGTTCAATCTTGGTGGGCATCATTTTTACAAGATTTTGCAATTCCAAATGTAGATTTGTTTAATACACTTGTAACGTGGGGCGAAATTTTAGTCGGAATTGGTTTAATTGTAGGCTGTTTAACAAAAACAGCGGTCTTTTTCGGCCTTGTAATGAACTTTTCCTATATGCTTAGTGGGTCAATTGGTGTAAACCCTGAAATGGTTATTCTATCAATGTTCGTTCTAGTCTCTGGTATGAATGCTGGTAAATTTGGAATAGATGGTTTCGTTATTCCGAAAGTATTAGGATCAAAAACTCAAAAACGCCAAAAGCAAGCTGCTTAATATATGAAAGCGGGTATCTCAAAATGAGATACCCGCTTATGTTATTTTTCAACTTTCATTGGATTGTTCTTAAAGAATTCTTTTACATAACCTACAAATTCTTGTGGCTCTTGACGAAATGGTGCATGATAACCTTTTTCGATAATATGGAAAGTACTATTTTTTAAGAATTGATGATACGTTTCTCCTTCTTTCCAAGAAACGCTACTATCATTTCTTCCCCATATAATTAAGGTTGGTTGATTCAATTCATTTGCATTGATTTGAAGACGTCTAGGCCATAATTTCATTTTATTGTAATGCTCTTCATCATTACGTTTAAATTTCACTTTGCTCTCATCGTAATCTGCAATAGCAGAGACGGTATTTAAATCGGTCGACAATTGTGGTTTTGGTGAACCTTGTTTATTAACGAGTGTATGCGGACCGCCTGTAGCATCAGTTAAAATAAGGTGAGTAACGGCTTCAGGATATAAATACGTTAAATTAAGGGAGATTTCTCCACCCATTGAGTGTCCCAGTATTGCAAATGAATCATAACCTAGTGTTTTCATTAATTTATAATACAAATTTGCATGGGTTGGGAAAGAATAATAAAAATCCATCGGCTTAGATGAGCGCCCGAACCCTAAAGCATCTACAGAAATAATTGTATGATCTTTTGCTAAGTCTGAATAAATCTTTTGAAAACCATCTGAAGATCCTCCAAATCCATGGATCATAAGTAAAGGTGGTTTTTCATTACCAATCTTCTTAAAGTAAATGGTTTGACCATCTATTTCTACCATTTTCTCCTCGGTAGCTAGTTTCGCTGTAAGTGTATTTTTAACTTGTTTTACTTGTTCTACTGGCTTTTCTGCTGCACTACATCCTACTAATAGTGTAAGAGTAAGACAACCTACCATAAAATAGCTAAATCGCTTCAATGAGGTGTCCCCTTTCTAACATAACGCTGTATCTATCATAGCAAATAGCATGTTACGATTTCCAGGAAGTTGACTACCATTTTTCGTCATAAGAGGTGAAAGGAGTGTTTCTTGGAAATTTTCTGTTTGAAGAAATTGACGAAATGAAAATTGTGAATGGGGGACATCAATCCTTACTGTGCCACTCCAACATTCACAGATTTTCTTGAATAATTGAATAGCATCCTTCTCTCGCTTTGCGATAAGTGGATTGACGCATAATATATTACCTTTTTGTATACATAAGGAAAAAGCTTCTATACAGTTATTTCTCTCAATTTTAAAAGAATGGCTCGTTCTTGGTAATAGCGATGAATAAAGTAAAGAACGATTCGCACCAGTTGTAATTTGATCGAGAGAAATAAGTGATACAAGATCTTGTTCTTTCACTTGTTGTGTAGGAGTAATATGTGTCTTAGTAGTTTGTTTTTCAAAACGATGAATCGTCGTTACTGTTTGAAATCCGCATGATGTATAAAGAGGCTCGCCGGCTTTTGTTGCAATAAGTGCAATTGGTTGTTTTGGGTGAGTGTGTGCTAAGCAACGAGTTAGCAAAATCCGCCCGATGCCTCGGCCTTGAAAATTAGGATGGACGATTAACATGCCAATCGTAGAAAAACTATTTTTAAAAGGAAATACTCCTCCAGCTGCAATCAATTTATTTTCATGTATATAACCGATAAGTGTGCCGAGAGAAAGGTACATTTCGAATTGTTTTTTCATAAATGCTTTATCTTGTAACCATCCAATAGCTTTGCAAAGGTCGAGTAAATCAAAGATAAAAGATTCATCTAGCTTTATTGTTTTCATAAATGTTCACCACATTTCTATTAATTCTCATAAAAGTAGATTGAAAATGTTAATTAAGAGATTTACGTTAAATGAAATCCAACTAGTTTATATTTCGATTGTAAAGGGGAAGATGGTTGATATGAACAGACAAACTTATACAAATTATAACTGATATTTACATAAGTTAACAAAAAATTTACATATAACTAATTTTCTCTTAATAGTCTTCCATTAAATTTGATAGTGGGAAATGAATAACCTAATTAGGGGGACAAGACAGTGAAAAAGTTTGTGAAAAAAGCATGGCCATTTGCAGTTGTGGCGTCGTTAGCAGTTACTTCGGTGGCAACATGGAATTTTACACGTTCTAGTGAAGTAAATGCAGATGAGAGCGGAAGCAATGCGAAGATTAAAAATGTTATTGTGTTAATTGGAGATGGTATGGGCCCTTCATACATGACGGCTCATCGTTATATGAAAGATAATCCAAAAACATTCGAGATGGAATCTACAGAGTTTGATAAACATCTTGTAGGAACACAAAAGACATATCCGGAAGATGAACATGAAAATATCACAGACTCTGCATCAGCAGCAACAGCCATGTCAGCAGGAATTAAAACATATAATGCAGCAATTGCAGTTGATAATGATAAAGCAGAAGTGAAAACTGTTCTTGAACAAGCGAAAGAAAAAGGGAAATCAACGGGACTCGTTGCTACTTCTGAAATTACACATGCAACACCAGCTGCTTTCGGTGCGCATGACATTAGTCGTAAAAATATGGACGCAATTGCAAATGATTATTTTGATGAAAAAATTAAAGGGAAGCATAAAGTAGACGTTATGCTTGGCGGCGGTGTAAATAACTTTGTTAGAAAAGATCGCAATCTTACAGAAGAATTTAAGAAATCTGGTTATAGCTATGTGACTGATCGCAATCAATTGTTAAATGATAAAAACGATCAAATTCTAGGTTTATTTGCACCAGGCGGTTTAGATAAAATGATTGACCGTACCGATAAAACACCTTCATTAGAAGAAATGACAAATGCAGCAATTGAACGTTTGAACAAAAATAAAAATGGTTTCTTCTTAATGGTTGAAGGAAGTCAAATCGACTGGGCTGGACACGATAATGATATCGTTGGTGCAATGAGTGAAATGGAAGACTTTGAAAAAGCATTTAAAGCAGCGATTGAGTTTGCGAAAAAAGATAAAAATACGTTAGTCGTTGCAACGGCAGACCACGCTACTGGTGGATTATCATTAGGTGCGAATGGCGAGTATAACTTTAAAGTAGATCCAATTAAAGCTGCAAAACGCACACCAGACTTCATGGCAAATGAGATTGCAAAAGGTGCAAATGTAGAAGAAACATTGAAAAAATATATTGATTTACAGTTAACACCAGAAGAAATTAAAGCGGTAAATGATATAGCTCCTTCAAAAGATGTAACAAAGATTGATAATGCGATTGAAGATATTTTCAATAAACGTTCGGTTACAGGCTGGACGACAGGTGGACATACAGGGGAAGATGTAAATGTATATGCATTTGGCCCAGGTAAATACTTGTTCTCTGGCGTTCAAGAGAATACAAATATCGCTAAACGTGTCTTTGATATAGTTGGCGGTGGCGATCCGAATAAAGGGAGACGCTAATTATCAATGAAAGTGAGGCGAAATGCCTCACTTTTCTTTTTAGGAGATGGGAAGATGAGTTCTTTTTTCAGGGGAATAGGATCCCTTCTAATAGGTGTATTATTACTAGTTGGATGTCAATCCAAGGAGAATCATATAGAACAAAAATCTACTACTACAAAAACTGAGGAAAAGGTACAAATAACGAAAGAAGAAGAGAAATCGATTCAAGATGTTATGGAGAAATTTGTACAGACGACAAATGAAAAAAATCTTGCTGAACATATGGAGTTATTCTCAAAGAAGATGCCTAGTGCTGAAGATTTAAAAACACAAAAAGAAGCAGCTTTTCAAAAGGGAAATAAGAAAATTCAATTGGAACATATAGACATGAAAGCTAGTAAAGAAGGGTATGTGGTAGTTGAAACAAAGGAAAAGGAAATAGAGGGGGAGGTCACTCTTCAGAAAAATGTACAGTATGCACTTGGAAAAGAAGAGGATGGCTGGAAAATTGAAGAAGTTCGTACGATAGGGAAAAAATAACGTGAACCTTTAATCAGGGAGTCTTACTGCCCGTAAATAGCGAAAAAAAGGTTCTCATTGGAGAGAACCTTTTTTATAGTGGTAACAGAATTTGATTTGAACATGCTTCGATATCATCAATATCTTGGCGGATTGTTGCCATTTTATTATCAAGATCTTCAGCCTTCATTGCCGCATCATGAAGTTCATCTTTTAAATACTCAGGTATTTTCCCTTCATATTTATAGTAAAGTTTATGTTCTAAACTTGCCCAAAAGTCCATTGCTAGCGTACGTAACTGGATTTCTGCAAATACATCTTTTGTACCAGAATTCAGTGATAAAGGATATTTAATAATCATGTGTAAACTTTTATATCCGTTTCCCTTTGGATTAGCGATATAATCTTTTACTTCTATGATTTCCATATCTTCACGCTTTTGAATGACTTCTTTTAAATGATAAATATCTTCTACGAAGCAACATGTAATACGGATGCCGATGATATCTTGTAAATGTGTTTGCGCATTTTCAACTGTCGGTAATAAATTTTTACGTTCAAGCTTTTTAATAATACTTTCAGGCTGTTTTAATCTTGTTTTTATATGTTCAAACGGGTTGTAATCCTCTAAAAATTGGGCTTCCCGGTTCATAATTTCAAATTTAGTTTTTAACTCTTCTAAAGCGAATGTATATGGTAGTACAAAAGCTTTCCAATAGTTAACTGTTGATTGATTATATTCCATTTATATACACACCTTTTCCTATTTACAAGTGAGGTTGTTATTATACTAAACACCAAATCATGTAGGCGCAAGCAGCAAATGATGAGATCATAAAACGATATTTAGTTTTCATACTTTCAACTCCTTTCGATTAAAATTCTATATAAATAAACGTGATTGTTAATAAGTTCACTATGTACAATTCCTATATTAATAGATTCGTGTGAATTTCGTATGAACTAATTGTTTCAGATTTTTGTCTTTTTTTGCAATTGACAAAGAGAATAAAGTTATATAACATATAAATCGTAATCGTTACGTTTTAGTTTGCGATCTTTGAAAGAAAGGAGAACTACATATGCGTGTAAATATTACATTAGCTTGTACAGAGTGCGGTGATCGTAATTATATTTCTAAAAAAAATAAACGAAACAATCCAGAGCGCATCGAACTAAAAAAATATTGTCCGCGATTAAAGCGAGTAACGCTACATCGTGAGACAAAGTAAAAGACTAGAGATATCTCTAGTCTTTTTTGTTTATAGTTCTTTGGTTTTGTTTGTTATAATTACCTTAAATTGTAATAAAGGAGAGGTATGATGAATCAAAAAGATAAAGAAAGAAAAGAGCAAGTGGCTCATATGATTGACATTCCAGATGATTATAGTCTTGTTGTAGATGATCAAGAAGGCGTGGATGACCCGTATCATCTATTATGGTGGGAGCATAAAGAGGACGAGGAGAAAACGATACAAATTACGCTGAATAGACATACTGGTAATGTAATTGAATTTAGTATAGATGATGAAAATTCTTTTTCGAGTGGTAAGGAAGCGATAGAGGAGAATAAAGCAAGAGAGATTGCAAATGTATTCTTAAAAAAATATACAAAAGAAGGATATGAATTTTATACATATGTAACTGTTAAGGACGACAGGCGCGGTTGGAAAGAAGTAAATTATATGCAAGAAGTGAATGGATACCCATTGCCAAATACAGGGTGTGTTGTGCGAGTTCATTCTTCAGGTAATGTTGTGCATTTTCGTTATAATGGACAAAAAGCTATCGAGAAAAAACCGTTATGGCCAAGTGAAATCGTTGAAGAGAACGTCGTCTTAGAAAATTTGAAAGCTAGACAAGATATGAGACTTGTATTTGTGGATTTAACATACTCTTCATGTGAGTATGAAAATGGAGAGGAAGTAAAAGGGTACCATCTTGTATATGAACCAGAACCTAGCCATGCGTTTATTAAAGCAAGTACAGGTAAAGATTTGTTTGGATCGGATCACTATAAGTGGCCTCCAACTATAGCTGTTGAAAAACTGAAAAAAGGTAGCCGAAAAGATGATATATTCGATTTGTTTGACTGGGATAAAGAAAGTTTTACAAAAGTAGCTGAGACGGAAAATGATGATGAAATCAGGATGAAATTTGTTCCGAAAGAGGAATTACAGAAACACAAAGAAGAAAAAAATCCATATTTAATGAATGAATTTTTTAAGAAGCATTTACCGATGTTAAAATATAATAATTTACTTGGCATTACGGTTGATAAATCTACCAATGAATTAACTGGTTTTATAAAACTGACAGACGATAAAGAAGTAAAGCAAATATTGTCTAGAGAGGAATGTTTACAAAAAGCACTTCAATTTTTGGAACAAGTTATTCCAGATGTCACAAAATATCTACGTCTTTGGGAAGAACGTGAAGCAACAGAAGATGGAATTGAAAGGTTTATCTTTTCCGTATATGTGAATGGTATTCCAGCAGAGTGTAAGCAATTTATGGTCAATATAAATGCGGAAAATGGTGCTGTGATACACTACTCTGGAGAATCTAGCAACTTTATAAAAGAATTGCTTACATATGAAACAACACCAAAAGTAACAAAAGAAAAAGCGTTACAAATATACAAAGAGGCCATCCGAATTAATTTAGAATGGGACATAGATAATGATGCAGAAGAAACGGTATATAAATTATTGTATAAACAAACAACGGATGAAAATTATAAAGAATCCTTCGATTGTAGTCGAGAACTGCGTTATATTGATGCCAACACAGGGAAGAAAATTTGGAGCAAATAAGCTTTTCAATAGGGAAAAAGGTCTTCGAGAGAAGACCTTTTTTAGAAAGAACGATTATTCTTCGTATGTATCAATTTTGTATAACCACTTCTGTACACTAGCAGGTGGTCCTTCTGTTCGCCACTTTGTTGTACACATTCCGCAAGAACAGTGGACTTTTCCTTTCGCAAAAATACCGGCAATTTCAGGAGTATATCCCCAGGCGTGTTTTGCAATATTCATCTTTCGGCGCATTGTACGTTGACGTTGGTGTCGCGTAAAAGCACGTGTTCTTTCAAATCTCATATTTGTAATCCCTCCTTGTAGTACAAGCAGCTTGCAAGAGCGTACAAGGAGTTCATCTCTTACAAGCTACTTATGCACAAGAAGGTAGTAAAATGTTTCACATTTCCCCCTCCTATCTGTTGTTAAAGTATACGTAGCAAAGCTTCGTGAGACAAGAATTATGCTTAAAAAGATGTTGGAATGATATCGTACAGACACAAACAACCTTACGCCCACATACACATAGTAAAGACCACTATTTTGGCGGAGGTGAAAGGTTTGAGTCTATTCGCCGCAATTGGATATATGGTTCGAGAAGTGTTTGTCTTTGTTTCTTATGTAAAGAACAATGCGTTTCCGCAACCGTTATCATCAGACGATGAGAGAAAGTACTTAGAGTTAATGGAGCAAGGTGATGCTCAAGCGAGGAATTTGTTAATTGAACATAATTTACGGCTTGTAGCTCATATCGTTAAGAAGTTTGAAAACACAGGGGAAGATGCAGAAGATTTAATTTCAATTGGTACAATAGGGCTTATTAAAGCGATCGAGAGCTATTCGGCAGGAAAAGGCACAAAACTTGCGACGTATGCAGCACGCTGTATTGAAAATGAAATTTTGATGCATTTACGTGTACTAAAGAAAACGAAAAAGGACGTTTCACTTCATGACCCGATCGGGCAAGATAAAGAGGGGAATGAAATATCGCTTATTGATATATTAAAATCAGAGTCTGAAGATGTAATTGATATGATTCAGCTTAGTATGGAGTTAGAAAAGATTAAAGAGTATATCGATATTTTAGACGAACGGGAGAAAGAAGTAATCGTGAAGCGTTTTGGACTGGGGCTTGATAAAGAGAAAACGCAACGAGAGATCGCAAAGGCACTCGGTATCTCGAGAAGCTACGTATCAAGAATTGAAAAGCGTGCTTTAATGAAAATGTTCCATGAATTTGTAAGAGCAGAGAAAGAGAAAAAAGCGAAAGAATAATGTACATTGCAAGCAGCCATATTTTAAAATGGGCTGCTTTTCTTTTTGTAAATAAGGAAAGAAAAAGAGTTGTGTTCAGAAGAAATCCATGTTCACTGTTGAAAATGACGGATTCTATCTGTAATATTAGAGGGTGCTAAACAATTTAAGAATAATACCATACTTAGTTTTCCGCATGTATCAATGAAACAGTTCTATATGATATGTGGAAATAAGAACCAATTTTACATATGATATAGAAGGAAAAGAAGGGGAAGCTAAAGTTATAGGCTGATTAGGAGGTTTCGCAATTTGCGACGTACATTATATCGACTTATGATCGAACTTACAAATGGTCGTTTTACTTCTTATATATTACGTAAATTTGCACAATCTCGTTTGAGCTCTATCATTATTCCATCGTATGCGAAAGTTTTTCAAATTAATCAAGATGAGATGGAAAAGGGTTTGAAGGAATATAGAACATTGCATGAATTATTTACGCGTAAGCTAAAAGAAGGAAAGCGTAGTGTTGATACAGGTGCATCGAGTATCGTTAGTCCTGTTGATGGTGTTTTTGCTGATCACGGTCCTATTGAGGACACAAAAACATTTGATATTAAAGGCAAGCGTTATTCGATCGTGGATATGCTAGGTAATGAAGAACGTGCAAAGCGATATGCAGGTGGTACATACATGGTTATTTATTTAAGCCCAAGTCATTATCATCGTATTCATAGCCCGCTTTCTGGTTCTGTGACTGAAAGGTTTGTACTTGGTAGAAAATCATATCCGGTAAATGCAGCTGGTATGGAATACGGGAAAGAGCCATTATCAAAAAATTATCGCTCTGTTACAGAAGTAAATAGTGACGGTGAACATATGGCGCTTGTAAAAGTAGGAGCTATGTTTGTTAATAGTATTGAGCTTTTGCATGAAAGAAGTACTGTTCAAAAAGGTGAAGAAATGGCATACTTTACATTTGGCTCAACAGTTGTGTTATTGTTTGAAAAAGATATGATAGAAGTAGTGCAGAATTTGAAGAGTGGGCAAGAGCTTCGTCTTGGTGAAAAAATTGCTACTCGATTGGCCCATAAGTAAAGAAAAGATTTTATAACTGTAAGCAAGAGTTATGGACAAAGATGCTTAATGATGAAATTCCCTAGATGGGAGTACTTGTTTATTCGAGAGCCATCGCAGGATGGCTCTTTTTACAAGTTAGCTCATTAAAATTTCACTTTATATGTAATCAAGACGATTTGACAAGCTTGTCCTCTAATGAGCGTCTAATCATTTCTTGTTTTATAAGTAAAATGAAGTCGGGATTTAATTTTAGTTCTTTTGCTTTATAATAAGACTCAGTGAGTAACTCAGTAGATAACTGTTCCATATGTTTTGTTTTCAAGGTGAGTCACCTCCTAATAATATAAGGATTGATTCGTTGTTGCATTTAATGTACCAAAAAAATATGACAGTCACAAACGGGTGGTTATCCACATACCTAGGTGGATAAAATGTGTATAGAATGTTAGTAAATTCCAAATTGACTGAAAAATTAATGTGGAAAATGTGTACAATTTTATCCACAGGTTATATATCGAAATATGTTGTCGAAAAATTTTTATGAAAACTCCTCAAAGAGGTGAAAGAAATTGAAGTTATTTTTACCAAATGAATATGTGAAAAATGTATATCATGTTCAACCAGAAGATTTGAAAAAACGTGGAATTAAAGGTGTTATTACTGATTTAGATAACACTTTAATTGAATGGGATCGTCCAAATGCAACGCCGCAACTTGAAGAATGGTTTTTGGAAATGAAAGAGCAAGGCATTCAAGTAACGGTCGTTTCAAATAATAATGAGCAACGTGTGAAAGACTTTGCTGATCCATTAGGTATTCCATTTATTCATAGTGCGCGTAAACCATTTGTTCGTGCATTTAAGCGTGCGATACAAGAGATGCATCTGCAACCAGATGAAGTTGTAGTAATTGGGGATCAGTTACTAACGGATGTGTTAGGTGGAAACCGAGTGGGACTTCATACAATTTTAGTTGTACCGGTAGCACAAACGGACGGATTAGTAACGCGCTTTAATCGAAAAATTGAACGAAGAATTATGAGAAATATGAAGAAAAAAGGTTTAATTAACTGGGAGGAATAAAGTTTGACTGAAACAATTAAATGTATTGGTTGCGGTGTAGAAATTCAAACAGAAGATAAAAACGAAGTGGGATATGCTCCTACCTCATCTTTAGAGAAAGAACAAGTAATTTGTCAACGCTGTTTTCGCTTGAAACATTACAACGAAATTCAAGATGTATCATTAACAGATGATGACTTCCTACGTATTCTAAATGGAATTGGAAAATCAGATGCGTTAGTAGTTAAGATTGTAGATATTTTTGATTTTAATGGTAGCTGGTTACCTGGCTTACATCGTTTCGTGGGAAATAATAAAGTATTACTTGTTGGAAATAAAGCTGATTTAATTCCTAAGTCAGTAAAACATGATAAAGTAAAGCATTGGATGCGCTATAGTGCAAAGCAGCTAGGATTAAAGCCAGAAGATGTCTTTTTAATTAGTGCAGAGAAAGGGCAAGGGATTGCTGAACTGGCAGATGCTATTGAGTATTACCGCGGCGGAAAAGATGTTTACGTTGTAGGATGTACGAATGTAGGAAAATCAACATTTATTAATCGTATGATTAAAGAATTTAGTGATGAGACTGAAAATGTAATTACAACATCTCATTTCCCAGGAACAACACTTGATTTAATTGATGTTCCGTTAGACGAAGAATCTTCTTTATATGATACGCCAGGTATTATTAACCACCATCAAATGGCTCATTATGTTGGAAAACAAAGCTTAAAGCTTATTACACCAACAAAAGAAATTAAGCCGATGGTGTTCCAATTAAATGAAGAACAAACATTATTCTTCAGTGGATTGGCACGTTTTGATTATGTAAGTGGTGGTCGTCGTGCATTTACTTGTCACTTCTCGAATCGTTTAACAATCCATCGTACAAAGCTTGAGAAAGCAGATGAATTGTTTAAAAATCATGCTGGGGATTTACTAAGCCCGCCAACACCAGAAGAATTAGCAAATATGCCAGATCTAGTGAAATACGAATTTAATATTCGTGAACCAAAAACGGATGTTGTATTCTCTGGATTAGGATGGGTTACTGTGAACGAACCGGGAGCAAAAATTGTTGCACACGTACCAAAAGGAGTAAGTGTTTCGCTACGTAAATCTTTAATTTAATATGGAGAGGGATTTATGAAACAATTATATGGTGTAATCGGAAATCCAATTGGACATTCATTATCACCCGTTATGCATAACGATGCATTTGAACACTTGAATATGGATGCCCATTATCATGCATTTCTTGTTAAAGAGGAAGTGCTAGGGGAAGCAGTAAGAGGTTTAAAAGCATTAGGTATTTCAGGATTTAATGTAACAACTCCGCACAAAGTTGCTATTATGGATTATTTGGATGAGATTGACCCGCTAGCAAAACAAATTGGTGCAGTAAATACAGTGGTTCATAAGGATGGAAAATTGATTGGCTATAATACAGATGGAATTGGTTTTGTCCGAGCGCTGCAGGCAGTTAGTAGTGAACCACTTCAAGAGAAACGTATTTTATTGCTTGGCGCAGGTGGTGCTAGTCGAGCTATTTATTTTTCTCTTGCTGATGTAGGTGTGAAAGAGATTGATGTAGCTAATCGTACAGTAGATAAGGCGAAAGAACTTATTGCTGCATGTACGGCTCATGTTAATTCTGTTGCTTTACCGTTAGAAAAAGCAACAGAAGAACAAGGAAATTATGATATTATCATTCAGACGACAACAATAGGTATGCATCCACGTGTCGAACATACGCCATTACAAATTTCTTCGTTAAAAAAAGGAACGATTGTATCAGATATAATTTATAATCCATTTGAAACGAAAATTTTATGTGAGGCAAACGAGCAAGGTGCAATGATTCAAAATGGTATTGATATGTTTGTTTATCAAGGGGCACTTGCATTTGAAATGTGGACAGGACGTGTACCGAATATCGATAGAATGAAACAATTAGTTATAAGAAAGCTTGGAGGCTAACATATATGTTAACAGGAAAACAAAAAAGATTTTTACGTGCCAAGGCACATCATTTAACACCGATTTTTCAAGTTGGAAAAGGTGGCGTAAATGAAAATATGGTGAAGCAGATTGGAGAAGCATTAGAAGTTCGTGAACTATTTAAAGTGAGCGTACTACAAAACTGTGAATTTGATCGTCGTGAAGTTGCAGAAGAACTTGCAAAAGGCGCACGTGCTGAAATCGTTCAAGTAATTGGAAGTACAATCGTTTTATACAAAGAATCTAGAGAAAATAAACAAATTAAACTTCCACGATAAAAAGACTAGCATATGCTATTTTTTATCGTTAGTACGTAATGATGTAGAGAGCGAAACCAATTGAACTTTTATTAACAGTGAACTCTCTTCGGATAGGGATGAAGAGAGTTGCTGTACGTAAAAGGAAGGGGCGTTTCTTTTGAGGGAAATTGGCATCATTGGCGGTACATTTGACCCGCCACATTATGGACATTTGCTCATTGCAAATGAAGTATATCATGCTTTGAATTTAGAAGAAGTATGGTTCTTACCGAACCAAATTCCACCGCATAAACAAGGGCGGAATATTACAAGTGTAGAAAATCGCTTGCAAATGTTAGAGCTTGCGACTGAGGCAGAGGAACATTTTTCTATTTGTTTAGAAGAGCTAAGCAGGAAGGGCCCATCTTATACGTATGACACTATGTTACAATTGACGAAGAAGTATCCGGATGTGCAGTTTCACTTTATTATTGGTGGAGATATGGTTGAGTATTTACCAAAGTGGTATAACATTGAAGCGTTACTTGATCTTGTAACGTTTGTTGGGGTTGCAAGACCTGGTTATACATTGCGTACACCTTATCCTATCACCACTGTGGAAATTCCGGAGTTTGCAGTTTCTTCATCTTTATTGCGTGAGAGATATAAAGTGAAGAAAACATGTAAATATTTACTTCCTGAAAAAGTACAGGTATATATCGAGAGGAATGGGTTGTATGAATCGTGAGAAAGCACTTCATATTGTCAAACAACAAATGCATGAAAAACGTTATATACACACAATTGGTGTAATGGAGACAGCAATTGAACTTGCTAAGTTATACGGTGTGGATGAAAAAAAGGCTGAAGTTGCGGCTATATTCCATGATTATGCGAAGTGTAGAGCGATTTCTGAGATGGAAGAGATTATTAAAAGTGAAGATTTGCCGAAAGATTTACTTTGTTATAACAAAGAGTTATGGCATGCACCTGTTGGGGCATACTTAGTAGAAAAAGAAGTAGGCATTACGGATCCTGAAATCCTGCAAGCTATTACATATCATACAAGTGGTCATGAGAAAATGACGATGTTAGATAAAGTAATTTATGTAGCTGATTACATTGAGCCTGGGCGAAAGTTTCCAGGGGTGGAGGAAGCTCGTAAACTCGCATATGCGGATATAAATCAAGCTTTATTATTTGCGTTAAAGCGAACAATTCAATTTTTAATGGAAAAAAATCAAACGATTTATCCATTAACATTCCAAACATACAACGCAGTTATCAAGGAGGAAATTAGTAAATGAACGATAAAGATTTATTAGTATTAGCAGCAAAAGCGGCTGATGATAAGAGAGCAGAAGATATGGTTGTCCTAAATATGCAAGGTATTTCACCAATTGCAGATTATTTCATTATTTGTCACGGTAACTCAGATAAGCAAGTGCAAGCAATTGCACGTGAAATTAAATCAAAAGCACATGAGTTCCAAATCGACGTACAACGTATGGAAGGTTTTGACGAAGCACGCTGGGTATTAGTTGACCTTGGAGATGTAGTTGCTCATGTATTCCATAAAGATGAGCGTAATCACTATAACTTAGAGCGTCTTTGGGGCGATGTGCCGCGTGAGGATATTACAGACGAGCTAGACCAATGAAATACGAACAATTTGCATTGTTGTACGACGAACTAATGAATGATGTTCCTTATGATAAATGGGTGGAATTCACAGAGGAAAGTTTACAACAAGCGGATATGAAAGAGGCGAAGATTCTTGATGTAGCATGCGGTACTGGTAATGTAACACTTCCGCTTGTACAAAAGGGTTACGATTTAATCGGTGTTGATCTTTCAGAAGAAATGTTAACGGTCGCTCAGCAAAAATTAGGCGGAGAAGGATATTTTATTCCTTTTTACCAACAAGACATGCGAGAGCTTGATGTTCCGGGTGAGTTTGACTGTGTAACTATCTTTTGTGATTCATTAAATTATGTATTGCAAGAAGATGGAGTGCAAGAAACATTTCGAAGAGTGTTTCACCATTTACGTCAAGATGGTTTGTTTTTATTTGATGTACATTCTTTATATAAAATACATCATGTATTTCAAAATGAAACATACACAGTGAATGGAGAAGAAATATCTCTTATTTGGAATTGCTTCCCTGGTGAAGAATCAAATAGTGTAGAACATGATTTAACATTCTTTGTTCAAGACCCAGAAGAAGATGTGTACCATCGCTTTGACGAATGTCACGTGCAACGTGCATATCAGGTTGAAGAGTTAACGAAATGGCTTGAAGAAGCTGGTTTTACAGTGCTTCGCGTGACTGGTGACTTTGAGAGACTTGAAGTTACCGAACAAACAGAACGTATTTTCTTCATGGCGAAGAAAAACGGGTAAAACAAAAGCAACCGAGAAGGTTGCTTTTGTTTTGTAAAGAAGCTGTAATTTTTGTTCTAGAATAATAAGAAGATGATATACGTGAAGTGTGAAAATACTAGTTTAAGTGAAAATGTAATGTAAAAAAGTAAGTATTTATAAAAAGGAATTGGAATGACGATGACGTATTTATTATGTGTGTTTATTGAATTGCTGATCAACGCATTTTAAATCTTCATCAAATTTCTCGTGTGTCCGCTCGATTAATTTATGAAACATATCTCCAACATGTTCTTCTAAAACACGAATACCTTCTCCTGTAACGCCGCCTTTCACACATACTTTTTCTTGTAAAGTAGGCAATGTGAAAATCCCTTTTTCAAGTAATTTCCCCATTCCAACGACCATTTCACTTACTAAAGTAGTGGCTTCTTCATGTGTAATATTTGTTTTATCTACAGCAGCGTTAATGAAACCTTGTAATAAATAACTAAAGAATGCAGGGCCGCAGCTTGCTATATCAGATGAAACGCGCGTTATATCTTCTTCTATTACAAGGGGAGTAGAAATTTTTTTGAATAGGCGAAATAGTTTTTGTTGCCACTCTTCAGAGCATTTACTTCCAAACGTAAATAGTGATGCGCCAGACAGGGCGCGGTTTGTAATGCTTGGAATAATACGGGCAACGTGGCAAGGTACAAGTGTCTCTAATTGTGATGGAGATATTGGACTTGTGATAGAAACTAAGCACTTTTCATCAGAAAAATGTTCGGCGTATTTTTGTAGGATCGGGTATATATCTATCGGCTTTACGCAAATAAAAATAAGATGTGATCGTTCGATTACCTCATCAATAGTTTTGGCTATATGAACAGAAGGGTATTTTTCCTTTATATGATATGCTTTGGCGGGCGTTCGATTAATGATTGTAAGGCACGAAGGTTTGACAGCACGGGTTTCTAAAAATGCGTCGATTAGTATATTCCCCATGTTCCCTGTCCCTATAATTCCTATGTTCAATGTTTCATCCCTCCTTCGTAACAGCTTTCTCCTAAACAATATGAATGATGTTATAAATTTATGATTAGAGGTGAAAAATGATGTGGGATTTTCCAAAGAAATGGTTAGGATTAGTAGCTATTATTGGAACTGTACTTTTTCTTCTTTTCTGGAAAACAAACGAGCATACAGAGCAATCGATCATTGTAACGGATGTTCAAGCGAAAGAGATGGAGAAAAAAAGTAAACCGAAAATATCGGATACAAAGCAGCAGAAAAAAATAATTGTAATTGATATGAAAGGGGCTGTTGTTAAAGAGGGAGTGTATGAAATGAAAGAAGGGGACCGGGTCAAGGATGCTATTGAGAAGGCAGGTGGTTTTTTGCCCGAGGCAGACAGGATGAAGGTAAATTTAGCACAAATGGTACAAGACCAAATGATTCTTTATGTACCGAATAAAAGCGAGCAAGTGCAAGAAGTAGCTGCTGTTTCAAAGGAAGAGGGGAAAGTTCAAATAAATGCAGCTTCTAAAGAACAACTTGAAAAAATTACAGGTATTGGTTCTCGGAAAGCAGAAAGTATTTTGAAATATCGAGAAGAACATGGTCCTTTTCAGAAAATAGAGGATTTGTTAGAGATTGATGGGATCGGTGTGAAGTCATTGGAAAAAATAAAAGATCAAATTATTATTCCGTAAAAGATTGACGAAGTTTTTCTTCATTCGCTACACTACAAGTAGACAAAAAAGTAGGTGAAAAATATGGAACGAATTTCATGGGATCAATATTTTATGACACAAAGCCATCTGCTATCTTTACGTAGTACATGTACAAGGCTTGCAGTAGGAGCGACAATCGTTCGTGATAAACGAATTATTGCTGGTGGATATAATGGTTCAATTAAAGGTGGTGTACATTGTATAGATGATGGATGCTACGTTATTGATAATCATTGTGTTCGTACAATTCACGCAGAAATGAATGCTTTATTACAATGTGCAAAGTTTGGTGTAAAAACGGAGGAAGCGGAAATTTATGTTACGCATTTCCCTTGTTTACAATGCTGTAAGGCGATTATTCAAAGTGGTATTACAGCAGTTTATTATGCGCAGGATTATAAAAATCATCCATATGCCGTAGAGTTATTTGAAAAAGCGAATGTAACAGTGAAACACGTTCCGCTAGAATATAATATTGCAGCATTAGAGGATCAAAAGCGTCATATGGAGTTAAAAGAACTATTTGCATCTTTAGAAAAAGAAAACTTATCAATGGCAGAATTACAGTATGTATTCACGAAAGCAAAAATGATGCTATAAGGAGTGAGTATGAATTGCAAGGACAATGGGGCTATGTTGCAATCTCATTTATCATAGGGATTGCAATTGCCTTCTCCTCTTCGGTTTTATTGCTGATTTGTTGTCTTGTTCTATATGTTTTCTTTTGTTTGTATCGTACTTCGCGTAAAACCTTCCTTTATTGTATGATAGCGTGTTTTAGTGGCGCTATGTACACTATGTATATTCAAGGGCAAAATAAGCCTCTAGGAGAGTCCTACGAAGCTACAAGAGGAGTGATATACAATACACCTCTTATTAACGGGGATCGCCTATCATTTCAAGTTGAAGATCAGTATAAAAATATAGTGCAGTTAAGTTACAAAATTAAATCAGCCTCGGAAAAGAAACAACTGCGACGATTACATGCAGGAGCATCATGTGTATTCGAAGGTGAGAGGAAAGAACCGCCAATAGCTCGGAATTTTCATGGTTTTAATTATCGTGATTATTTGTATAAGCAAAATATTCATTTCATATTGGAGGCTACATATATTTCTGAATGCCATAAAACATCATTGTCACTCGTGCAATGGATCCTTCTTTTAAGGCAGCAAGCGATCTCGGGCATTACAGAAATGTTTCCAGGGCAATCAGGTGCTTTTATGAATGCATTAGTATTTGGTGATAGACAACAAATGACGTATGAAGTTGAAGAGCAATATCAGCAATTTGGTCTTGTACATTTGTTGGCGATTTCAGGATCGCATATCGTATTGTTAATGGTGATCGTGTATTTTATTTTGCTAAGAAGTGGTGTGACGAGGGAGGTAGCGACAGTATGTCTTATCTTCTGTATTCCTCTATATATGATTTTAGCAGGAGCGTCACCGTCTGTTATAAGAGCTTCTATAACAGGTGTTTTAATGTTGATTGCTTTTATGTGTTCTATTCGTTTATCTAGCTTAGATGCTTTAAGTGTAACAGCTATATGTATGCTTATATTTGATCCATATCTCGTGTTTAATATTGGTTTTCAGTTTTCTTTCGTTGGTAGTTTTGCTTTACTTTTATCTGCCCCGCTTTTACTAGAGAATAGTAATGGAGTAATCCGAAATTCTATTTATATTTCTTTTATTTCACAGCTCGTTAGTACTCCAATTTTGTTATATCACTTCGGTTATTTTTCTCCATATAGTATTTTTCTTAATATCCTATACGTTCCGTTTTTATCTCTCATTGTATTGCCGTGTAGTATTATCATTTTGGTATGTATACCGATCGTCCCATTTCTTGCAAAAGGACTTGCGAATGTACTATCAATAGGTTTGAATCTTTCTAATGATTTTTTAAGTTATTGTGAAAAATTGCCATTTATCCGTCTTAATTTCGGGCAAACACCTCTACTTCTTGTAGCCCTATATTGCGTGAGTATTATTAGTATATTGATGGTTTGGGAAAGGCGAATGTCGAAGGGAATTATGTGTATAGCTTCAGGTATATTTCTATTTATTAGTACATGTCATTATGTATATCCGTATTTTCGAGAAAGCGGAAGTGTTACATTTCTTGATGTTGGACAGGGAGATGCGATATTAATCCGTCTCCCGTACGATAAAGAGATTTACCTCATTGATACTGGTGGAACAATTCGTGTAAACAAAGAAGAATGGCAACTAAAAAAGCATGAATTTTCTGTCGGAAATGATATTTTGATTCCGTATTTACAAAAGGAAGGTATTAAAAAAATCGATAAATTAATCGTAACGCATGGCGATGCGGATCATATAGGTGCTGCGCAAGAGTTATTATCAAATATAACCGTAAAAGAAGTCGTATTTGGCCGAAAGGAA
This sequence comes from Bacillus sp. CH140a_4T, assembly GCF_008923725.1. Taxonomy (GTDB): domain Bacteria; phylum Bacillota; class Bacilli; order Bacillales; family Bacillaceae_G; genus Bacillus_A. Next base: position 600,371 of record NZ_WBPF01000013.1, on the reverse strand, counting down.
CAAGATCCAGTATTAGAAAAAGTAGTAAAGAAACAGGCGTTAGAAAAGAAAGTGAAAATAAGAGAAGTGGGAGAAGGAGAGAGTTGGGGCGTAAATGAAGCGGAATTTTTCGTACTAGCTCCAACAGGAAAGGAAAGAAGTGAAAATAACGCTTCAATTGTAGTGTGGGCAAAGTTAGGAGGGATAACGTGGCTATTTACAGGTGATTTAGAAGAAGAAGGAGAGAATTTTTTAGTAGCGGCGTATCCAGAGTTACGGGCGGATGTTTTAAAGGTTGCTCATCACGGGAGTAACACGTCGTCTATAGCGCCTTTTCTGAGCATCGTACAGCCTAATATAGCGATTATTTCTGCCGGTGAGCGTAATAGGTATGGGCACCCTCATAAGGAAGTTATAGAGCGTTTTGAGAAGATGGGGATTGAAATATGGCGCACGGATAAGCAAGGTGCTATTTCCTATGTTTTTAAAGGGGAAAGGGGAACCTTTCGTAGCAAAATCACATATGATGAAACACATAATAGATAAAAAAGAAGACTGCCAGTAAGCAGCAGTCTTTAAGAACCGATAAATTTAATAACAGTTGCAATGATGAAAAGTGTTGCGAAAAAACCAAATGAGACGATAAATCCTACCCCTGAATCAATAGCGTCATTGCGTTTACTTTGAACATTTTGTTCAAAATCATTCATTTAGAATCCCTCCCCAACATTCCACTTTAGTATAAAATATTGTCAGAAAAAAATCTACAATTTCCATATGAAGAGAAATAGAGCGTTTTTACTACTTTTAGATCATGAAGTAACGTGAGTTTTTTGTTTCCAAGCATGTTAACAGTTGGCACTTATACTCGAATTTTTATTGTGAATAATAAAGGGAAGGTGATTACCGCACACCAATAAGAAACCCGGGGCTTATTGCGTGGCGTTTAATATAAATAAAGGGACGGGTTATACAGCCTGTTCCTTTGTACTTGTAAAACAAAAGCTAGGGCATTAGTATAAATATATATTGCCAAGTTAGGGAGTAGGAAAAAGTATGAGTGATATACATAAAAAGATTAAAAAGAAGCAGTTTGTTCCGTTGTATTTACTATATGGAACGGAAGCGTTTTTTATAAATGAAACGATAAAGCTTATTACAACAGAAGCGCTTGAAGAGGAAGATCGCGAGTTTAATGTTGTGACATATGATTTAGAAGAAGCGTATTTAGAAGATGTGGTTGAGGATGCACGTACACTTCCTTTTTTCGGAGAACGTAAAGTGATATTAATAAAATCACCACTATTTTTAACTTCACAAAAACAAAAATTAGAGCAAAATATAAAAATTTTAGAAGAATATATTGGGGAGCCTTCTCCATTTTCTATTCTTGTTTTTGTTGCGCCTTACGAAAAACTTGATGAACGAAAAAAAATTACAAAACTATTAAAGAAAACAGCGGATGTAGTAGAAGCGAATGCGATGCAAGTGCAGGATGTTCAGAAGTGGATTGTTGCTCGTGCAGATGAAGTGCATGTACATATTGATAATGCAGCTGTTAGTTTGTTGTTAGAGCTTGTGGGAAGTAATGTAACGATGTTGGCGAAGGAAATGGACAAGTTAACGTTATACGTCGGTATGGGCGGAGAGGTTACACCGAAACTCGTTGCAGAACTTGTGCCAAAATCGGTTGAACAAAATGTGTTTGCTTTGACAGAAAAAGTGGTGAAAAAAGATATCGCGGGTGCGATGCAAATTTTGGATGGATTATTTACGCAGCAAGAGGAACCCATTAAACTGCTTGCATTATTAGTAAGTCAATTCCGCTTGCTCTATCAAGTGAAAGAGTTACAGCAACGTGGTTATGGACAAAATCAAATTGCGTCTCATATTGGTGTGCATCCATATCGTGTAAAGTTAGCGATGAATCAAACGAAGTTTTTCTCTTTTGAAGAATTAAAAAAAGTGATTATAGAATTAGCGGAAGCTGATTATAGTATGAAGACAGGAAAAATGGATAAGAAACTTGTGCTTGAGTTTTTCTTAATGCGGTTAAATCATATGTGATGAAACAAAAAGTTCACGTGCTAAGCACGTGAACTTTTTTGTATATAAAAAAACGATCCAAATGGATCGTTTTTTAAACGCCTTACGCGTTTACTTGTTTCGCTAAGCGAGATTTTTGACGAGCTGCAGCGTTTTGGTGGATAAGACCTTTACGAGCTGCTTTGTCAAGTTTTTTAGAAGCAGTTTTGAAAGCTTCTTTAGCATTTTCAAGATCGTTATTAGTAACTAAAGCTTCTACAGTTTTAACAGCAGAACGCATGTCAGACTTGATAGAAGCGTTATGTGAACGACGCTCTTCGCTAAGTTTAGCGCGTTTGATAGCAGATTTGATGTTTGCCATACTTTTCACCTCCCTGGTGCAATCGAATGACTCGATTCTTAACATAGAACAAGTGATATTCTATCAAACGGTGAAGAGAATTGCAATAGTATATCAATGAAATTTCACGTAAAGGAAAGAATGACCTTATATAACTTTGGGAAATCTAACGATATTTACTATGAATTACGGAGGCGATACGATGAAAGAACCATTAGATTTAAGTAAATATAGCGTTAGAACTGACCTTGCTGTAGAGGCTCATCAAATGTTGCAAGAGCGTCAAGAAGAGCAAAAAGGGATACAAGGAGTTATTGTAAAAGAGAGGGAAGAAGAAGGTGTTACTATTACGAAAGTAACGATTGATGAAGTTGCCTCTGAATCGATGGGAAAAAAACCTGGGAGTTATTTAACGCTTGAAGTGCAAGGTATACGTCAACAAGATACGGAATTGCAACAAAAAGTAGAGCGCATTTTTGCAAAAGAATTTTCTTATTTCTTAGAAGAAGTTGGCGTTACGAAGGAAGCGAGTTGTTTAATTGTTGGTCTTGGGAATTGGAATGTCACGCCAGATGCGCTTGGGCCGATAGTTGTAGAAAATGTATTGGTAACGAGACATTTGTTTCAATTGCAGCCTGAAAGTGTAGAAGAAGGGTTTAGACCTGTTAGTGCAATTCGGCCGGGGGTAATGGGAATTACAGGAATCGAAACGAGCGATGTCATTTATGGAATTATTGAGAAGACAAAGCCAGACTTTGTCATTGCAATTGATGCATTAGCTGCCCGTTCTATTGAACGAGTAAATAGTACGATACAAATTTCTGATACGGGAATTCATCCAGGATCGGGTGTTGGGAATAAACGTAAGGAACTCAGTAAAGAAACATTGGGTATTCCTGTTATCGCGATTGGTGTTCCGACTGTGGTTGATGCAGTTTCGATTACAAGCGATACAATTGATTTTATTTTGAAACATTTTGGACGGGAGATGAAAGAAGGAAACAAACCTTCCCGTTCTTTGTTACCAGCTGGTTTTACATTTGGAGAAAAGAAAAAATTAACAGAAGAAGATATGCCGGATGAAAAGAGTCGGAATATGTTTTTAGGTGCTGTAGGTACACTGGAAGATGAAGAGAAGAGAAAATTAATTTATGAAGTGTTATCTCCTCTTGGCCATAATTTAATGGTGACTCCGAAAGAAGTGGATGCATTCATAGAAGATATGGCAAATGTAATAGCGAGTGGTTTAAATGCAGCCTTGCATCATCAAATTGACCAAGATAATACCGGAGCATATACACATTGATGGGAAGAGACGATAATCGTTTAAGCCGCTTTTCGCTTTTATGTATATGTAGTGCGGCCTTATGTTTACTTATGATAATAGCAGGGGTGGCACTTGCTAATCATGGTTTGAAAAGTATGAAAGGTTATCAGCAAATGTCGTATGAACAAATCGCTCATATGACAGGAACAAAAGGTGAGGCTGCTGAATCAGAAATTTTGGAGGGTTCATTTTCCGCTACTGAAAAACAAAAACAATTAGAAAGTTTAAGAAGTTTTAATGTTGTAGAAGGGATGGGTATGGCGATAGCAAGTGTTGCCTATGAAATAACAAGGTTTGGAACAGATATAGTTGTCGGGAAAGTAAAAGAAATTTTTAGTTAAGAGTCAAACGGAGGACGGCTGTTTTACAGATTTGTAAGACAGCCGTTTTTTAATTTGAAAAAGGTTTGTCTCTTATGGTTTGTTCGCATAAGATATAGATAGAATGATTTGTATTGTAAGCAGCACGAGTTTTCATTGAATCTTTGCTGCTCTATTGATATAATCAGTGCTAGTGTATATTGGCGAGACTATTAGGAGTTGAGAACATAGATGAACAAAGAAGAAAGAGCAAAAAGACAGTCCAAAATCCGTAATTTCTCTATCATTGCTCATATTGACCACGGAAAATCAACGTTAGCAGACCGTATTTTAGAGAAAACAAACGCGTTAACACAACGTGAAATGAAGGCTCAATTGCTTGACTCTATGGATTTAGAGCGTGAGCGCGGTATTACAATTAAATTAAATGCAGTACAACTAACGTATAAAGCGAAAGACGGTGAAGAGTATATTCTTCACTTAATCGATACTCCAGGACACGTCGACTTTACGTACGAAGTATCTCGTAGTTTAGCGGCTTGTGAAGGTGCAATTCTTGTTGTGGATGCAGCGCAAGGTATTGAGGCGCAAACATTAGCGAACGTATACTTAGCGCTTGATAACAATTTAGAAATTTTACCGGTTATTAATAAAATTGACTTACCAAGTGCGGACCCAGAACGTGTACGTCAAGAGGTAGAAGATGTAATTGGTTTAGATGCATCGGAAGCTGTACTTGCTTCAGCGAAAGCTGGTATTGGTATTGAAGATATTTTAGAACAAATCGTTGAAAAGGTACCGGCTCCAACAGGTGATTCAGAAGAGCCTTTACAATGTATGATTTTCGATTCTTTATATGATCCATACCGCGGTGTAATTGCATATATCCGTGTTGTAAACGGAACGGTAAAAGTTGGCGATAAAGTACGTATGATGGCAACTGGAAAAGAATTTGAAGTAACAGAAGTAGGTGTGTTTACACCGAAAACAACGCAACGTGACGAATTAACAGTAGGTGATGTAGGTTTCTTAGCAGCATCGATTAAAAATGTGGGTGACACACGTGTTGGTGATACGATTACACACGCGAAACGTCAAGCTGCAGAGCCGTTAGCGGGTTATCGTAAATTAAACCCAATGGTATTCTGTGGTTTATATCCAATCGATTCTGCACGTTACAACGACTTACGTGATGCGTTAGAAAAATTAGAGTTAAACGATTCTGCTCTTGAGTTTGAACCAGAAACATCTCAAGCGCTAGGATTTGGTTTCCGTTGTGGTTTCTTAGGACTTCTTCACATGGAAATCATTCAAGAACGTATTGAACGTGAATTCAAAATTGACTTAATTACAACAGCGCCAAGTGTTATTTATAAAGTTTATTTAACGAGCGGTGAAGATGTTATTGTTGATAACCCATCTAATATGCCGGATCCACAGTCTATCGATCGTGTAGAAGAGCCGTTTGTGAAGGCGTCAATTATGGTTCCGAATGACTATGTTGGAGCTGTAATGGAAATTTGCCAAGGTAAACGTGGAACGTTTATTGATATGCAATATTTAGATGAAACACGTGTTACACTAACATACGAAATTCCGTTATCAGAGATCGTATATGACTTCTTTGATCAGTTGAAATCAAATACAAAAGGATATGCATCGTTTGACTATGAGTTAATTGGTTATAAACCGTCGAAACTTGTGAAAATGGATATTCTTTTAAATAATGAACAAGTCGATGCTCTATCATTTATCGTACACCGTGATTCAGCGTATGACCGTGGTAAAGTAATCGTAGAGAAATTAAAAGAATTAATTCCAAGACAACAGTTCGAAGTACCAATTCAGGCGACTATCGGAAACAAGGTTGTAGCACGTTCTACAATTAAGGCGATGCGTAAAAACGTACTTGCGAAATGTTACGGTGGTGACATTTCTCGTAAGCGTAAACTTCTTGATAAGCAAAAAGAAGGTAAAAAACGTATGAAGTCTGTTGGTTCTGTAGAAGTACCGCAAGAAGCATTCATGGCTGTACTGAAAATGGATGACAACTAATAATTGATTGTTATTTCGTACGAATTGAGATAAAAAAAGAAGCCGTTTATACGGCTTCTTTTTTATGTATAATTACTTTTTAGACAACGTAGCTTCTCTCATTTACAATAGTGAGGTGGCTATATTTATGAATGATTGATATAGAGTTAGGAGACTATTAATGTCCGAAAATATTCGAAAAGATATTCGCGAGAAAATACAAAATGGCAATTTTAATTGTGAAAAGGAATTGACGCTTTCTATTATTAGCGGGAAGTGGAAAGTTGTGATACTGTGGCATCTTGGTGTGGAAGGGCCTCATCGTTTTAGTGAATTACAACGATTATTCCCAAGCATTTCTCATAAAGTTTTGTCGAACCAATTAAAAGAGTTAATGGAAGATGGGATTGTTGATCGCACGGTATATCCAGAAATTCCTCCGCGAGTAGAGTATTGTATGACGGAATTAGGCATGTCGCTTTTACCGATCGTTGAAATGATGTATGATTGGGGAAAAATGCGAATGGAACAAATTCGTAATACGTTAGAGAAGTAAAGATTCCTCCGGAGTGCGGAGGTTTTCTTTTTAGAAAGGTAGGAGTTATATTTGGTACAAGCTGCATATATTCATATTCCATTTTGTCAGCATATTTGTCACTATTGTGATTTTAATAAAGTGTTTATTGAACGCCAACCGGTCGATCAATATTTAGAGTATTTAGAGAAAGAAATAATAAATACAGTTCAAAAAGTACCGTTTGATAGTATGAAAACGATTTTTGTTGGTGGAGGAACTCCGACAGCGTTAAATATGGAGCAGACAAAAAAGTTACTAGATATTATAAACCGCCGCTTACGTCCGTTTGCTCCAAATTGTGAATTAACATTTGAAGCGAATCCGGGTGATTTACCGAAAGAGAAGTTAAATGTATTGCTAGAAGGTGGAGTGAACCGAATTAGTTTTGGTGTGCAAACATTTCGGGATGAGTTGCTTGAGAAAATTGGGCGTAAGCATACGAGGGAAGATGCATTTGTAGCAATTAGAGAAGCGCAGGAAGTGGGCTTTAAAAATATAAATGTAGATATTATTTATGCTCTGCCAGGGCAGACAATAGAAGATGTAAAAGAAACATTAGATATTGCTTTTACGCTCGGTGTACAACATTTCTCGGCATATTCATTAATTGTGGAACCGAAAACTGTGTTTTATAACTTAATGAATAAAGGGAAATTAAGACTTCCAGGTGAAGATCATGAAGCGAAAATGTATGAAATGGTAATGGATGAAATGGGGAAACATGGCTATACCCAGTATGAAATTAGCAATTTCTCAAAAGGTGATAATGAAAGTAGACACAATCTCACATACTGGAATAATGAGGAGTATTATGGATTTGGAGCTGGAGCGCATAGTTATGTAAATGGAGAACGTATCCAAAATGTAGGGCCGCTCAAGCAATATTTCAATAAAATCGATGAAACTGGATTTCCGTATTTAGATGTTCACGCGGTGACGGAGAAAGAAAAAATGGAAGAAGAGTTGTTCTTAGGACTTCGAAAAACAAAAGGTGTATCTAAAGTAGCGTTTCAAAAGAAATTTAATATGGAGATGGATCAAGTTTTCGCGAAGCAGTTGCAAAAAAATCAAGAACAAGGATTGCTTGAAGAGAAAGATGGATATGTTTGTTTAACGCGAAAAGGAAAATTATTAGGGAATGAAGTATTCCAATCATTTTTGATTGACTAATTAAATGTTCCATAAACGTGAAAAAGTTTCATTATTTCGTGACGTTTCCGTTGACAATTGAATGTCAATTTTGGTAAGTTATTAATAGATTTAGCACTCGAAGGTAAAGAGTGCTAACAGAGGTGATGATGAGATGCTTACGGAACGTCAGCTCTTAATTTTACAAACAATTATTGATGACTTTATTGGATCAGCGCAACCTGTTGGGTCGAGGACGTTGGCTAAGAAAGATGAAATTACGTTTAGTTCAGCTACTATTCGAAATGAAATGGCTGATTTAGAGGAACTAGGATTTATTGAGAAAACGCATAGTTCTTCAGGACGTGTTCCTTCTGAAAAAGGATATCGTTTTTATGTAGATCATCTTTTAGCGCCGCAAAACTTACCGAACGATGAAATTGTACAAATTAAAGATTTATTTGCTGAAAGAATTTTTGAAGCGGAAAAGATTGCACAGCAATCGGCTCAAATTTTATCAGAGCTTACGAATTATACGGCCATTGTTCTTGGACCGAAGTTAAGCACAAATAAACTTAAAAACGTACAAATTGTACCGCTTGATCGTCAAACTGCAGTCGCTATTATTGTAACGGATACAGGGCATGTACAAAGCAAAACGATTACCGTTCCGGAATCTGTTGATTTATCAGATTTAGAAAAAATGGTTAATATTTTAAATGAAAAGCTGTCGGGCATACCAATGGCAGAACTGCATAACAAAATCTTGAAAGAGATTGTTACAGTTTTACGTGGGTATGTTCATAATTACGATAGTGCAATAAAAATGTTAGATGGTACATTTCAAGTTCCTTTATCGGAAAAGATATACTTTGGAGGAAAAGCAAATATGCTTTCGCAACCAGAGTTCCATGACATTCACAAAGTAAGATCCTTGCTGACGATGATTGATAATGAAGCTGAGTTTTATGACATTTTGCGTCATAAACAAGTAGGTATTCAAGTGAAAATTGGTAGGGAAAACTCTGCGACGGCCATGGAAGATTGTAGTTTAATTTCTGCAACGTATTCGATTGGAGAAGAACAGCTTGGAACAATTGCTATTTTAGGTCCGACAAGAATGCAATACTCTCGGGTAATTAGTTTGTTACAGTTATTTACGAGACAATTTACTGATGGACTTAAAAAGTAAATGAGAGTAATACATTCGCTCAAGTAATGAAATTTTCATTGCTGTGTGTAATATATAATGCTTAGGTAATTGTGTTCAGCATAATACCTAATACCTTTTAAGGAGGTGAATATTGTGGAAGAGCGTAACGAACAAGTGGTAGAAGAAGTAAAAGAAGCGCAAGTTGAAGAAGCTGTCACGACAGAAAACAGTGAAAAAACTGTAGAAGAAAAAAGTGAGGCTGCTCTTTTACAAGAAAAAGTAGATGAGTTACAAGCGAAACTAACGGAAACGGAAGGCCGCACATTACGTCTACAAGCTGATTTTGAAAATTATAAGCGCCGTGTCCAAATGGATAAACAGGCTGCTGAAAAATATAGAGCACAAAGTCTAGTTTCAGATATTTTGCCAGCTCTTGATAATTTTGAAAGAGCGATGCAAGTGGAAGCGACTGATGAGCAAACAAAATCCTTGTTACAAGGTATGGAAATGGTGCATCGTCAATTGCTAGAAGCGTTGACTAAAGAAGGTGTTGAAGCGATTGAAGCTGTTGGTAAACAGTTTGATCCTAATGAACACCAAGCAATTATGCAAGTGGAAGATAGTGAATTTGAATCAAACGCGGTAGTTGAAGAATTCCAAAAAGGTTATAAACTAAAAGACCGTGTGATTCGCCCATCAATGGTAAAAGTAAATCAATAATTTACATAAAAGTAGGAGGATTCGCCATGAGTAAAATTATCGGTATTGACTTAGGTACAACAAACTCTTGTGTAGCTGTTATGGAAGGTGGAGAACCAAAGGTTATCCCAAATCCAGAAGGAAACCGTACAACACCTTCTGTTGTAGCTTTCAAAAATGAAGAGCGTCAAGTTGGGGAAGTTGCAAAGCGTCAAGCAATTACAAACCCAAATACAATCATGTCTGTTAAACGTCATATGGGTACAGACTACAAAGTAGAAGTTGAAGGTAAAGATTATACACCTCAAGAAATTTCTGCAATCATTTTACAAAACTTAAAAGCTTCTGCTGAAGCATACTTAGGTGAAACAGTAACGAAAGCTGTTATTACAGTACCTGCATACTTCAACGATGCAGAACGTCAAGCAACAAAAGATGCTGGTCGTATCGCTGGTTTAGAAGTTGAACGTATCATTAACGAACCAACAGCAGCAGCACTTGCTTACGGTTTAGAAAAACAAGATGAAGAGCAAAAAATCTTAGTGTATGACTTAGGTGGCGGTACATTTGATGTATCTATCCTTGAGTTAGCAGATGGAACATTCGAAGTTATTTCAACTGCTGGTGACAACCGTCTTGGTGGAGATGACTTTGACCAAGTTATTATTGACCACTTAGTAGCTGAGTTCAAAAAAGAAAATAACATTGATTTAAGCCAAGATAAAATGGCACTTCAACGTTTGAAAGATGCAGCTGAAAAAGCGAAAAAAGATCTTTCTGGCGTAACACAAACACAAATTTCATTACCATTCATTAGTGCTGGAGCTGCTGGTCCATTACACTTAGAATTAACGTTAACAAGAGCGAAATTCGAAGAGATTTCAGCAGGTCTTGTTGAAAGAACGTTAGAGCCAACTCGTCGTGCATTAAAAGACGCTGGTTTTGCTCCAAGCGAATTAGATAAAGTTATCCTTGTTGGTGGATCTACTCGTATCCCAGCTGTACAAGAAGCTATTAAACGTGAAACTGGTAAAGAACCATATAAAGGTGTAAACCCTGATGAAGTTGTAGCATTAGGTGCTGCAGTTCAAGGTGGCGTACTTACTGGTGATGTAGAAGGCGTACTATTATTAGACGTAACTCCACTTTCTTTAGGTATTGAAACTATGGGTGGTGTGTTCACGAAATTAATTGAGCGTAACACTACAATTCCAACAAGTAAGTCACAAGTATTCTCAACAGCTGCTGATAACCAACCAGCAGTAGATATTCACGTATTACAAGGTGAGCGTCCAATGTCAGCTGACAACAAAACGTTAGGTCGTTTCCAATTAACAGACCTTCCGCCAGCACCACGTGGTATTCCACAAATCGAAGTAACATTCGATATTGATGCGAACGGTATCGTTAATGTACGTGCAAAAGACTTAGGAACAAGCAAAGAGCAAACTATTACAATCCAATCTTCTTCAGGTCTTTCTGATGAAGAAGTAGATCGTATGGTACAAGAAGCAGAAGCAAATGCTGACGCTGACCAAAAACGTAAGGAAGAAGTTGAACTTCGTAACGAAGCTGACCAACTTGTATTCCAAACGGATAAAGTTGTAAAAGATTTAGAAGGTAAAGTGGATGCGGCTGAAGTTGCAAAAGCAACAGAAGCGAAAGAAGCATTACAAGCTGCGATTGAGAAGAACGAGCTTGAGGAAATCCGTGCGAAAAAAGACGCTTTACAAGAAATCGTACAACAATTAACTGTTAAATTATACGAGCAAGCTCAAGCAGCTGCAGGGCAAGCAGAAGGTGCACAAGGAGCACAAGATGCTGGCGCGAAGAAAGATAATGTAGTAGACGCTGAGTTTGAAGAAGTAAAAGAAGATAAGTAATATAAATAAGTAAGATGACAAAAAGTCAAAGTCAAGCGTGCCTTGGCTTTGGCTTTTTTCACGAATGAAAAGAAAAGTGTGAGGTTTTTAAGTTTTTTACTTTGCATACTGTAAGTGAGGAAACTTTGTTGCAAAGCACTTTCTTTCGGTGTTAAAATTACGTTTATGTGAAAGATTCGGGGGTTGTAAATTTATGAGTAAACGAGACTATTATGAGGTCCTTGGACTTAGCCAGGGTGCTTCAAAAGATGAAATAAAAAAAGCGTATCGTCGTTTGGCTAAAAAATACCATCCAGACGTAAGTAAAGAAGAAAATGCAATTGAAAAGTTTAAAGAAGTACAAGAAGCCTACGAAGTATTAAGCGACGATCAAAAGCGCGCACAATATGATCAATTTGGTCATGCTGGTGCAAATCAAGGTTTCGGTGGCTTTGGCGGCGGAGGAGACTTCGGCGGTGGCTTCGGTTTCGAAGATATCTTTAGTTCATTCTTTGGCGGCGGCGGTGGTAGACGTCGTGATCCAAATGCTCCGCGTCAAGGTGCTGACTTACAATATCAAGTTACTTTAGAGTTTGAGGAAGCTATTTTTGGTAAAGAATTAAATGTTGAGATTCCGGTAGAAGATCCATGTGATACTTGCAAAGGTAGCGGAGCGAAACCAGGAACTTCAAAAGAAACATGTAAACATTGTTCGGGATCAGGGCAAGTAAGTGTAGAACAAAATACACCATTTGGTCGTATCGTAAACCGTCAAGCTTGTGGTCATTGTTCAGGAACTGGTCAAATGATTAAAGAAAAATGTACGACATGTCATGGTTCTGGTAAAGTACGTAAACGTAAAAAAATCAACGTTAAGATTCCAGCGGGTATCGATAATGGTCAACAAATTCGTGTATCTGGAAAAGGTGAAGCGGGCGTAAATGGCGGACCGGCAGGAGATTTATATGTTGTTGTTCATGTAAGAAATCATGAATTCTTTGAGCGTGAAGGAGATCATATTATTTGTGAAATGCCACTAACATTTGCGCAAATGGCACTTGGTGCTGAAGTGGAAGTTCCTACTGTTCATGGGAAAGTGAAGCTGAAAATTCCAGCAGGAACACAAACAGGAACAGAATTCCGCTTAAAAGGAAAAGGTGCCCCGAACGTACGTGGATACGGTCAAGGAGATCAATATGTAGTCGTTCGTGTTGTTGTACCGACGAAATTAACTTCACATCAAAAAGAGTTATTACGTGAATTTGCGGGACAAGAAGAGCAGGATGATAGTTTATTTGGAAAGCTTAAACGTGCTTTCAAAGGGGAATAATGGAAATAAAAAATGGAGTTGGTAAATTGTGAAATGGTCAGAAGTTAGTATTCATACAACAGAAGAAGCAGTAGAAGCTGTCTCTCATATTTTACATGAAGCTGGTGCTAGTGGAGTTGCGATTGAGGATCCAGCGGAGTTGACGAAAGAGCGCGAGCAACAATATGGTGAAATTTATGCACTGAACCCAGATGAATATCCGGCGGAAGGTGTATTAATAAAAGCATATTTCCCACAAACGGATTCTTTACAGGAAACGATTGCGGGTGTAAAATCATCTATTGATATGCTTCCATCTTACGACATCGAAATTGGTACTGGAAATATTACCGTTAACGAAGTCAATGAAGAAGATTGGGCTACTGCTTGGAAAAAATATTACCATCCAGTACGAATTTCTGATACATTCACAATTGTGCCGACGTGGGAAGAGTATACACCAGCTTCTCCGGAAGAAAAAATTATTGAATTAGATCCAGGTATGGCCTTTGGGACAGGGACTCATCCGACAACAACGATGTGTATTCGTGCTTTAGAAAAAACAGTTCAGCCAGGTGATACTATCATTGATGTAGGAACAGGTTCTGGTGTACTTAGTATTGCAGCGGCAAAATTAGGTGCGTCTTCTGTTCAAGCGTATGATTTAGATCCGGTTGCAGTGGAAAGTGCAGAAATGAATGTACGTTTGAATAAAACAGATGATATCGTGTCTGTTGGGCAAAATAGTCTTTTAGAAGGTATTGAAGGTCCTGTTGATTTAATCGTAGCTAACCTATTAGCAGAAATTATTCTTTTATTCCCTGAGGATGCAGCGAGAGTTGTGAAGTCGGGTGGATTATTTATTACATCGGGCATTATTGCAGCGAAGGAAAAGTTAATTTCTGAAGCGCTAGAAAAAGCTGGATTTACAATTGAAGAAGTATTACGAATGGAAGATTGGGTAGCAATTATTGCACGAAATGCGTAATATAGATTTTAGTTTATAATGAAAAGGGGAGTCTCTCACTATAAGGTGAGGGACTTGCCGTTTGTTATATGAAAAAATGATAATGTTTCGTTCTTTTCGTAAGTGTTGACTTACGAAAGGAACGAAACTCTACTAAGGTGATTATATGCAACGTTATTTTGTAGAAGAGAAATATGTAAATGAGACAAGTATTCGCATTGTAGGTGATGACGTACATCATATCGCAAGAGTGATGCGTATGTCAGCTGGTGATCACATTTATTGCTGTGTAAGCGGAAAAACAGCAGTATGTTCAATTGATGAAATTACCAGTGAATTTATTAATACGGCTATTGTAGAATGGGTAGAGGCGTCAAGTGAACTTCCTGTTTTCGTGACGATTGCAAGTGGACTGCCGAAAGGAGACAAGCTAGAGTTAATTTTCCAAAAAGGAACTGAGCTTGGGGCAGCCGCATTTTTACCATTTCAAGCATCTCGCTCTATCGTAAAATGGGATGCGAAAAAAGCTGATAAAAAAGTTGAGCGTTTAAGAAAAATTGTGAAAGAAGCTGCGGAACAATCACATAGAAGTGAAGTTCCAGAAGTACATGCTCCGGCATCGTTTAAACAATTGCTTTCAATGAGTGGTGAGTATGATGTTTGTCTTGTTGCTTACGAAGAGGAAGCAAAACAAGGCGAGAAATCTAACTTTGCGAGAGCTTTAACGACGATGAAACCAGGTCAAAAGCTATTGATTGTATTTGGCCCAGAAGGCGGTTTAGCTGAGGAAGAGATTACAACGCTTCGTGAACATAAATTTGTACCATGTAGTTTAGGACCAAGAATTTTAAGAACAGAAACGGCGCCGTTATACGCGTTAAGTGCTGCTTCGTATCATTTTGAATTGATGGGGTGATGATCAATGTCAACTGTTGCGTTCCATACGTTAGGTTGTAAAGTAAACCACTATGAAACAGAAGCCATTTGGCAATTGTTTAAACAAGGTGGATATGAAAGAACTGAATATGAAAAGAAATCTGATGTATACGTTATTAATACGTGTACAGTAACGAATACGGGAGATAAGAAAAGTCGTCAAGTTATTAGACGTGCTGTTCGTCAAAACCCGGATGCGGTTATTTGTGTAACAGGATGTTATGCACAAACATCTCCAGCGGAAATTATGGCGATTCCAGGTGTAGATATTGTAGTTGGTACACAAGATCGTGAAAAGATGTTAGGATACATCGAAGAATTCCGTAAAGAGCGTCAGCCAATTAATGCTGTCCGCAACATTATGAAAACACGTGTATACGAAGAGCTGGATGTACCTTACTTCACGGATCGTACACGTGCATCTTTAAAAATACAAGAAGGTTGTAATAATTTCTGTACATTCTGTATTATTCCTTGGGCGCGTGGTTTAATGCGTTCTCGTGATGGGAAAGAAGTTATTAAACAAGCGCAGCAATTAGTAGATGCAGGCTATAAAGAAATCGTATTAACAGGTATTCATACAGGTGGGTACGGTGAAGATATTAAAGATTATAACTTAGCTGGATTACTTCGTGATATGGAAGCGGAAGTAGGCGGATTAAAACGTCTTCGTATTTCTTCTATTGAAGCGAGTCAGATTTCAGATGAAGTAATTGAAGTGTTAGATAAGTCTGAAGTAGTTGTACGTCACTTACACATTCCATTGCAATCTGGATCTAATACTGTATTAAAGCGTATGCGTCGTAAGTATACGATGGAATTTTTCCAAGAACGTTTAGATCGTTTGAAAGAAGCATTGCCAGGCCTTGCGATTACATCGGACGTAATTGTTGGTTTCCCAGGTGAAACAGAAGAAGAATTCATGGAAACATACAATTTCATTAAAGAGAATCGCTTCTCTGAGTTACACGTATTCCCTTACTCAAAGCGTACAGGAACACCTGCAGCGCGTATGGAAGATCAAGTTCCTGAAGATGTGAAGAATGATCGTGTTCATCGTTTAATTGAACTATCTAACCAATTAGCGAAAGAGTATGCGTCACAGTTTGAAGGTGAAGTGCTTGAAATCATTCCGGAAGAGCAATTTAAAGAGGGCGACCGTGAAGGGTTATATGTAGGCTATACGGATAACTACTTGAAAATTGTATTTGAAGGATCAGAAGAATTAATTGGTAAGCTAGTGAAAGTGAAAATTACGAAAGCTGGTTATCCATATAACGAAGCGCAATTTGTTCGTGTTCTTGAAGATGATGTAAAAAAAGAATCAGCAAGCGCATAAAATGAAACTTTAATCAGTGAGGGGTTCATCCCCACTGATTATCAGCCCGGCCTTCACCTAAGTTCTTTGCTTTCGCTGAATTTTGAGGTGGGGGTCTTACTGCCCGGCAAATAGCGGGATAAAAAAAGCATGCAAACGGAAACGATTTGCATGCTTTCTTTTTTTCGTAGAGAAGTTAAGTACGTCGAATGAGTAGTTATTTAATGCTTTCTTGTATTAAAAAAGGTGTAATGATAAAAATATAGTTGTCTTCAGGGCAAAAGGATAATAGCTATCTGCATAGCTTTTGAACAGGGAAGGGCATCTATTCTTCTTTTATTCTGCCAAATAGTTGACCTGAAGTGATAAAATGTATTATAATCGTAAAAGACATGCTGAAGAAGGGTTTCTTTTTGCATGCTGAAATTAGTATGTAAGTGTGATGTTTCGGAGGGAGGGAAAGAGAATGTCAAAAACAGTCGTTCGTAAAAACGAGTCTTTGGAGGATGCACTTCGCCGTTTTAAAAGATCGGTTTCTAAAACTGGTACACTTGCTGAAGCAAGAAAGCGCGAGTTTTATGAAAAGCCAAGTGTAAAACGTAAGAAGAAATCTGAAGCGGCAAGAAAGCGTAAATTCTAAGAGAGGGTGTAAGTTATGAGTCTTCTCGGTCGTTTAAACGATGATATGAAACAAGCGATGAAGAATAAACAAAAAGAAAAATTAACCGTTATTCGTATGGTTAAGGCTGCTTTACAAAATGAAGGTATTAAACTGCAACATACTCTTACTGAAGAAGAGGAATTAACAGTTTTAGCTCGTGAAGTAAAACAGTATAAGGACTCCCTCCTTGAATTTAAAAAAGCTGGTCGTGAAGACCTTGTTAATAAACTGCAAAGTGAAATTCAGATTTTAAGCGCATATTTGCCGGAGCAATTAACAGAAGAAGAACTAGCGAATGTAATTAAGCAAGTTATTTCTGAAGTTGGTGCGACTTCTAAAGCGGATATGGGTAAAGTGATGACTGCTGTTATGCCGAAAGTAAAAGGTAAAACAGACGGATCACTTGTGAATAAGCTGGTTATCCAGCTATTAGCATAAAAAAACGTCTCATTTCGTATGAGACGTTTTTTTTATGCTTTTTTTCAGTTTGGACGTGATATTACAAGCTCTTTTTTCATACATATGGGATGAGAGGGGGTCTTTTGAGATGAAAAAATTAGAACAAATGAAGAATTGGTTAACGAAGCAAATAGACCTGCCAGTGGATGTACTAATGGATCTACCTCGGATTACGCTTGTTGGGCAAGTGCATATCTATATAGAAAATCATCGGGGTTTATTAGTGTTTTCAGATAAAGAAGTAAGATTGTTGTTAAAGCACGGTCAATTATTAATTAAGGGGCAATCCTTTATTATTAAAACAATCCTTCCGGAAGAACTTTTGCTTGAAGGGATAATTGAGCAAGTGACGTTTTTAGAAAACGAAAAAAAAGAGGAGTGAGGGAAACTTCCATATGTGAAGTTTTTCTTCGTTATTTTCGTGATTCGACCTTACTATTCAGTTTATCTCGCTATTTATGGGCGGTAGAACTCTTTATTTCATTTTCGTACGAGCTATTTTGCTAATTGAAGAGAAAAGTAGTGTGTATACTTTTGGAAAGGTAGTGGAGAGAGTAGATGAAAAATAAATGGTTTATAAAGTGGCTTGGATATGTAAAAGTACGAATTGAAGGTAGAGGAGCGGAACGGTTCGTTAACGAATGTGTGCGTAGAAAATTATTAGTTTGGGATGTTAAGAAGGTTGCTGATGAAACGTTAGTTTTTTGTATGTTATTACGAGATGTGAAGAAAATAAAACCAATTTATAGAAAAAATGAATGTAAACTATATTTTATTGGGCGTTACGGTTTTCCTTTTTTGAATAAGCGTTTAATTAAAAATAGTGGATTCTTAATTGGTTTTTTAATTTTCTTTTTTGGCATGATTGCATTATCAAATATGGTTTGGAAAATTGAAATTACAGGAGCGAAACCTGAAACGGAATATATATTGATGAAAGAATTGGACAAAATGGGTATTAAAAAAGGGAAATTACAATTCCAAATGCCTAATGTAGAAGATGTACAACGTCATTTGACAGACAATATTAATGCGATTACTTGGGCGGGACTAGAAATAAGAGGAACGACGTACCATTTTAAAATTGTTGAAAAAAACGAGCCGAAAAAAGAAAAGGAACAAAGGCCACAAAATTTAGTAGCAAAAAAAGAAGCGATTGTGACAAAAACATTTGTTGAAGTAGGAAAACCAGTTGTCTTGAAAAATGACCATGTCGAAAAAGGACAGCTTCTCGTATCAGGGATATACGGTAATGAGGAGAGTCCGATGATTGTTTCGGCGAAAGGTATTGTATATGGAGAAACGTGGTACACATCTGAGGTGAATGTGCCACTAAAGACGCAATTTCAAGTATATACTGGCAATGCATATAATGAACATTACCTTACATTTGGGAGTGCGAAAATAAAAATATGGGGATTTCAACATGATAAGTATAAACGCTCTCGTACTGAAAGTGTAAAACACGATGTGAAACTATTTGGTTTTACACTGCCGATCGCGTACGAAAAAGATATCGTGCGAGAAGAGGAAGAAGCGAATCGGGAATATACAGAAAAACAGGCAATGAAAGTAGCGAAAGAGATGGCTGAAAAAGAACTAAAGAAAAAATTGGATGAACATGCTATGATTGTAAGTGATAAGATTTTGAGTAAAGAGGTTGAGGCGGATCAACTAAAAGTCACATTGCATTATACTGTGATTGAAAATATTGCAGAGCCACAACCAATATCCGAATCCGATATTCAAGGAGACTGAGTAATGGCAGAACAATTAGTAGAAATGAACCAACAATTGGAAAATACTAACGAAGCAATCGCTCTTTTTGGAGTCAATGATGCTCATTTGAAAGTAATTGAACGGGAACTGAATGTATCGATTGTAACTAGAGGTGAAACTGTTCATGCATCTGGAGCAGTTGAAACTGTGACACTCGTAGAAAAAATCTTACAGCAATTACTTGTTGTTATTCGAAAAGGTGTATCAATTACAGAAAGAGATGTTGCGTATGCAATTCAGCTCGCACAACAAGGGAAAATCGCTCAATTTGAAGAGTTATATGAAGAAGAAATCTTTAAAACGGCAAAAGGTAAATCCATTCGTGTAAAAACAATGGGGCAAAGAAGATATATTCATGCAATGAAGAAGAATGATATTGTATTTGGAATAGGACCTGCTGGGACTGGTAAAACATACTTAGCTGTAGTAATGGCTGTGAGAGCTTTAAAACAAGGGTATGTAAAGAAAATTATTTTAACGAGACCGGCTGTAGAAGCTGGAGAAAGTTTAGGCTTTTTACCAGGAGATTTGAAAGAGAAGGTGGATCCGTATTTGCGTCCATTGTATGATGCGTTGCACGATATTCTTGGACAAGAATATACGCAACGTATGATGGAGCGAGGTGTAATTGAAATCGCGCCTCTTGCTTATATGAGAGGGCGTACGCTCGATGATTCATTTGTTATTTTAGATGAAGCGCAAAATACAACGGGTGCACAAATAAAAATGTTTTTAACAAGGTTGGGTTTTAGTTCTAAAATGGTTATTACAGGGGACCCTTCACAAGTAGACTTACCAAAAGGGGTAAAATCAGGGCTTTCGCTAGCTTCTAACATTTTATCTGGTGTATCAGGTCTTTCATTCATTACATTAGAACAAACGGACGTTGTGAGGCATCCGCTGGTGCAACGTATTATTGAGGCATATGATAAAATGGAATGATCCTATTTGTCAGGATCATTTCTTTTTGTATGAAGGTTGGCGAACGGCATATCTTTTACTATCATAAAAGATAAGAGAAATAAACTATAGGTACTGGTGTATCAAAATGTTACCTAAAAGTATCGTTGGCTAGAAGAAATGAAAGCTATAAATAGTTTCACTTTATTTCTGGAGAGGAGAAGGTATTGAAATCATGTTAAGATCTGAAGAAATTTCTAAGTGGTTTCGTAATTTACAACATTCGAAAAAACTAAGTTGGATTTCTTACGTTTTATTAGGAGCGGTGCTGTTTTTTGCACTTATGAATAATGTAAAACCAGAGCAATTAGATGTTGATATGTATTCTATTGCGAAAAAAACAATTCATTCTCCTATTAAAATTGAAGATAAGGTTATAACGGATAGAAAAAAACAAGAGGCCGCTCAAAAAGTTGGGGATCAATATACATATAGAAGTGAATATAAACAAAATAGAGTAGATATTGTAAATGATGTTTTTGCTAAGGTAAATGAAGTAATTCAAGAGATGAAAGCTGCTGGACCTGAAGAGCAAAAAAAGATGACCGATGCAAATAAATTAGAAAAGTTGAAGAAGAAGTTGCCATCTAATTTAACAAAGGAACTATCTGATGAGAATTTATTATACTTTATTAATGCAGAACCGGATCAATTATAATTAGCAAAGAACGCGGCTTTAACGTCTGTTAGTGTTATTATGGGTGGAAATATTAAAATGTCCGAAGAAATAGCAGCAAAAGAGCGATTTGTTAATGAAATGAAAAGCCTCAATGTGAATAGCGGATTGAAGGAAGCTGTGAATGCGCTAGGATCATATGCGATTACAGCAAATTATTTTTATGATCCGGTTGTAACGAAAGAGAAGAAGAAAGCGGAAGAAGATTTAGTTCCACCTGTTTATATTCTTCAAGGACAAGTTATTGTTAGAGAAGGTGAAACAATTTCAAGTGATATGTATAATCAGTTGAAATTAGTCGGTTTATTAGAGAAAGGTAATAGTTTTCAGCCTTATGTTGGATTAGCAGTGCTTATTGGTGTGTTACTGTACTTTATGCATAAGCAATTTGAAGTGTTTTTACAGCGAAAAAGAGAAGATAGACCGTATATTTTGGCGTATATTACAATTTTGTCTATCACGATTGTTTTAATGAAAACGATTAGTTTGTTTCAAAAGCTTGAATATGCAGGAATTGCGTATGTTGTCCCAGTTGCGATGGGAACAATACTTGTAAAACTAATGATTGGCGATCGGTTTGTATTTTTAACAAGTATGATTTTTTCTGTGTGCGGAAGTATTATGTTTAATGAAGGGGTAACAAGTACACTGAATTATAGTGTAGGTATTTATGTGTTATTAAGTTCATTATCAGTAAGCATTTTCTTACGGGAAAAAAATCGTCGTACGATGATTTTGCAAGCTGGTATACTCGTTTCTATCTTAAATGTAGTCGTCTTAGCCGCGTTATTATTATTACGTAATGGGAATTTTTCACCTCTTGAAATTGGAACGCAATTATTGATGGCTTCCGTTTCAGGAATTATCTCATCCGTTTTGGCTATGGGGATATTACCATATTTAGAGAGTGGACTTGGAATTGTATCAAGCATGAAGCTTATGGAACTA
The DNA here is from genome assembly GCF_008923725.1 of Bacillus sp. CH140a_4T. GTDB lineage: Bacteria > Bacillota > Bacilli > Bacillales > Bacillaceae_G > Bacillus_A. The sequence goes on along the minus strand of NZ_WBPF01000013.1, from coordinate 578,893 downwards.
TCAAGTCCGAATCATCCGCTTTTGCGTAGAATTCTGTTAGAAGCGCCAGGAACGTATCACCACAGTGTAATGGTAGCGAATCTTTCTGAGGCGGCTTGTGAAGCGGTTGGAGCAAATGGTGTATTAGCACGTGTAGGGGCGTATTATCATGATGTAGGAAAAACAGTACAACCGCAATTCTTTATTGAAAACCAGATGGGAATTGAAAATCCACATGATAAATTAGACCCTGTGACGAGTAAAGATATTATCATTGCTCATGTAACAGATGGGGTCAGAATGCTCGAAGAATACCATATTCCGCAAGAAATTATCGATATTGCTGGACAACACCATGGTACAACATTACTTAAATATTTTTATTATAAGGCGATTAAAGAAGATAAAGAAAAATATACAGAAGAGATGTTCCGTTACCCGGGATCAAAAGCAACTTCTAAAGAGTCGGCAATTGTTGGTATTGCTGATAGTGTTGAGGCGGCGGTACGTTCTATGAATCACCCAACGCCAGATCAAATTAATAATTTAGTACAAAGTATTATTAAAGATCGTCTGCAAGATGGGCAATTTAGTGAATGTGATTTGACGTTTAAGGAACTACAAATCGTTGGAAAAACGTTATGTGAAACGTTAAATGGTATTTTCCATTCGCGTATTACATATCCGGAACCACCGGAAGAGAAGGAGAAAGAATGAGTTTATTAATTGATTTCATTGATGAAACAGAAGAAGTGAAAGAAGAATATGTGAATTTAATTCGTGAGATATTAGAAAAAGCAGCTCAAATGGAAAAAATAGAGGATGGTGCGGAGTTATCAGTGACATTTGTAGATAACGAACGCATTCGCGAGATTAATCGTGATTACCGAGATAAGGATCAGCCTACTGATGTCATTTCCTTTGCTATGGAAGAAATGGGAGAGGGAGAAATGGAAATTGTAGGTGCAGAGATGCCTCGTATGTTAGGTGACCTTATTATTTCTATTCCGAGAGCGAAAGAACAAGCTGAAGAGTATGGACATTCTTTTGATCGTGAACTTGGCTTTTTAGCGTTACATGGCTTTTTACATTTACTTGGTTATGACCACATGACAGAAGAGGATGAAAAAGAAATGTTTGGAAGACAAAAAGAAATTTTAGAGGCATTTGGATTAGGTCGATGAAAAAAGGAAAACTTATAAATAGTTTTGGATATGCTATAGCAGGTATATTCTTTTGTCTTCGTCATGAACGAAATATGAAAATTCATTATTTAGCCGCAGTCATTGTTATATGCTGCGGCCTTTATTTCCAAATTATGAAAGTAGAGTGGATGGTATTACTTATTGTAATAGGAATCGTAATGAGTTTAGAGATGGTAAATACGGCTGTGGAAAAAACAGTAGATTTAGCGACTACCGATATACATCCATTTGCGAAAATTGCAAAGGATGTCGCAGCCGGAGCGGTTTTATTGTTTGCGATAATAGCCGTTATAATTGGTGCTATTATCTTTTTGCCGTATATGGTATAGTTGCATTCCAAAGCTTTTATTAAGCTTTGAAAGTGCCGTAAAGGCCTTTAATAAGAGAGTGTATCTATTCACAGCTGTGGACAGGAAGGATGCGGGAATATGAATAGTAAACAATTAATTCAAGAAGCAATCGAAGCGCGTAAACAAGCGTACGTACCATATTCTAAATTTCAAGTAGGTGCAGCATTATTAACACAGGATGGAAAAGTGTATCGTGGATGTAATGTTGAAAATGCATCATATGGCTTATGTAACTGTGCAGAAAGAACAGCTTTATTTAAGGCGGTTTCTGAAGGAGATAAAGAGTTTGTAGCAATCGCGATTGTGGCGGATACAAAGCGTCCAGTACCTCCTTGTGGAGCATGTCGACAAGTTATGGTAGAATTATGTAAACAGGATACGAAAGTATACCTATCAAATTTACATGGTGACGTTCAAGAGACGACAGTCGGAGAATTGTTACCAGGAGCATTTTTAGCGGAGGATTTACATGAATAAAAAAGGTTATAAATCAGGTTTTGTCTCTATTATTGGCAGACCGAATGTTGGGAAATCTACATTTTTAAATCGTATTATCGGCCAGAAAATTGCCATTATGAGTGACAAGCCACAAACAACTCGTAATAAAATTCAAGGCGTATATACAGAAAATGATTCACAAGTAATTTTCATTGATACACCAGGAATACATAAACCTAAACATAAATTAGGCGACTTCATGGTGAAGATGGCTCAAACGACATTAAAAGAAGTTGATATTGTTCTGTTTATGGTCAATGCAGTTGAAGGATTTGGTCGTGGTGAGGAATTCATTATTGAGAAATTAAAAGAAACGAAACAACCAGTATTTTTAGTAATTAATAAAATTGACCAACTTCATCCAGAGCAATTATTAGAGTTAATTGATCAATACCGTAAACTATATGAGTTTGCAGAGATTGTACCAATTTCTGCATTAGACGGCAATAATGTGGATGCTTTAATTGGAACAATTAAAAAGTATTTACCAGAAGGACCGCAATACTACCCAGATAATCAAGTAACGGATCATCCAGAGCGATTTATTATTTCAGAGCTTATTCGTGAAAAAGTATTACATTTAACACGTGAAGAAGTGCCGCACTCTGTAGCAGTTGTTATTGATGCAATTCAAAAACGTGAGGGCGGAGCGGTTTATATAAACGCAACGATTGTTGTTGAACGTGCATCACAAAAAGGAATTATTATAGGTAAGCAAGGAAAGATGTTAAAAGAAGTCGGTAAGCGAGCTCGTTTTGACATTGAAGCATTACTTGGTTCTAAAGTATTTTTAGAAGTATGGGTAAAAGTGCAAAAAGATTGGCGTAATAAAATGTCTCAGCTTCGTGACCTTGGTTTCCGCGAAGACGAGTACTAAAATAGAGTAAAGCTGTAATCAGCGGATGTTTTGTTCATCCGCTGATTATTGGTTTTTATGAGTTTTGATAAATTAGGAAAAATTTTTCTCACATGAAAATGGACAAAATGGGTCAATTTAATAACAACAAAGGAAATTGGTTTATAGGCTACGCTTATTGAGAAAGGTGGATTCTTATGCTAGATTTTACCTGGAAGTTTTTCTCCAAAACAGGAAGCATTGAAACGTACTTGCTTTTGAAAGAAATGGAAAAAGACGTAAACGATGAGATGGATCAACATGAAGAGGAGCTAGCGCATCTAGACTCTCCAATTTCTTGACCCGTTTTGTTCAAACCTTGGATGGTGACGAACATGTTTCAAAAAGTTGAGGGCATCGTTATCCGTACGACAGATTACGGAGAAACGAACAAGATTGTTACCATATTCTCAAGAGAATTGGGTAAGGTAAGTGCAATGGCAAGAGGAGCGAAAAAACCGAAAAGCCGGTTAGCATCTGTTTCGCAACTTATGACCCATGGTAATTTTCTTATCCAAATGGGATCTGGACTTGGAACTTTGCAACAAGGCGAGATTATTTCAACTATGAAAGAAATTCGCGAGGATATATTTTTAACTGCTTATGCATCATTTATTGTTGAGTTAACTGATAAAGCAACAGAAGATAAAAAACATAATCCATATTTATTTGAAATGTTATATCAAACGTTGCATTATATGTGTGAGGGTGTTGATTCAGAAGTATTATCATTAATTTATCAAACGAAAATGCTTCCGGTATTAGGGATGCGCCCGTACTTTGATACATGTGCGATTTGTCATCAAGAAACAGATTTTGTCGCCTTCTCTGTCCGGGAAGGCGGTTTTCTGTGCGCACGTCATGCTGAGCAAGACCAGTATCGTATACCAGTGGGGGAAGCTGTTCATAAATTATTACGTCTTTTCTACCACTTCGATTTACATAGGCTTGGCAATGTATCAGTGAAGGATAGCACAAAAAAACAAATGCGTTTAGTATTGAATACATATTATGATGAATATTGCGGGATTTATTTGAAATCAAGACGTTTCTTAGAACAACTTGATAAGTTTCAAATATAATTTGGGGCCGTATACGGTCCTTTTTACATCCTATCTTTTTCAAATAGCATATTTAGTATATAATATTTAAGAGATAGTATAACTTTTTTCGTTGTGCATTGAAGGTGGTGATTATCATAGAGCTGAATAAACGGCAAGAACATATCATTCAGATTGTAAAAGATCACGGTCCTATTACAGGGGAGTCAATTGCTGCGCAATTAGGATTAACACGTGCAACGCTAAGACCAGACTTAGCAATTTTAACGATGGCTGGTTATTTAGAAGCGCGTCCACGCGTAGGTTATTTTTATACGGGTAAAACTGGGGGGCAGCTATTATCTGAAGCTGTTAAGAAAATTAAAGTACAAGATTATCAATCTAGACCAGCTGTAATTGATAAAAATGTATCAGTATACGATGCGATTTGTACTATGTTTTTAGAGGATGTAGGTACATTATTCGTTGTAGATCAATCGACTCTATTAGTTGGCGTTGTATCTCGTAAAGATTTATTACGAGCTAGCCTAGGAAAGCAGGATTTAACCTCTCTTCCGGTTAATATTATCATGACAAGGATGCCAAACATTGCGATGTGTCGTAGAGAAGATTCTTTATATGATATTGCGATGGAATTAATAGAAAGACAGATTGATGCGATGCCAGTTGTAAAAGATACGAAACAAGGTTTAGAAGTGATTGGACGAATTACAAAAACAAATATTACACGCGCGTTTGTAAACTTAGTAAATAACGAATAAGTGTAATTTGTTTAAAGTGAGGTAATGTAATGGATAATAAAATCGTATATGTCGTATCTGACTCTGTTGGAGAAACGGCTGATTTGGTTGTTCGAGCAGCGATGGGGCAATTCCCATTTGCTCCTGATATTAGACGTGTACCGTATGTAGAAGATACAGGGACATTAAAAGAAGTAATTTCAATTGCTAAGAGCAATCAAGCGCTTATTTGTTTTACGTTAGTAAAGCCTGACATGCGTCAGTATTTAGTGACAGAGGCTGCGAAAGAAGGAGTAGAGGCATATGATATTATCGGGCCTCTTATCGATCAAATTGAAGAAATTACAGGGCAAGTACCAAGATATGAGCCGGGTGTTGTTCGTAGATTAGATGAAGAATACTTTAAAAAGATTGAAGCGATTGAGTTTGCTGTAAAGTATGATGATGGTAGAGACGCACGTGGTATTTTAAAAGCAGATATCGTGTTGATTGGGATTTCGCGCACATCAAAAACACCACTTTCTCAATATTTAGCTCATAACAAACGTTTGAAAGTTGCCAATGTACCGCTCGTACCAGAAGTAGATCCGCCTGAAGAATTATATCAAGTGGCTAAAGAAAAATGCTTCGGTTTGAAAATTACGCCAGATAAGTTGAATCATATTCGAAAAGAGCGATTGAAATCACTTGGATTAAGTGACGGTGCAACATATGCCAATATTAATCGTATTAAAGAAGAAATTGATCACTTTGAGAATGTAGTTAGTAAAATAAATTGTCAAGTAATTGATGTATCGAATAAAGCGATTGAAGAAACAGCCAACATTATTGTGAATGCAGTGCAAAACCAAAAATTGTTTTAGCACATTTACCAAAGGTGAATGTGCTTTTTTCGCTCGTGAGAAATACTATGCCTATTGATTTCGTAATAGATTATAGCGGAGTGGTTATACTTATATTCTTCTCTCTTTTTATTATGTTAAAGGCAGGGTTTCGTTATCCTGAAATAGAAGATGAAAAAATAAAGGGATATGTAGCGTAGTTGAAGAAAATATATTATAATAAAAAATTGTGATAAAAACCTATATTTTACGTTTAGACTTTAATTTTTCAGAATAAACTAGGGATAGGATTTACGAAAAGACATGTAATTACGTTAAATCGACAAAATCTATACAAGAAAACGCATATTATGGAAGGATTCGCAGAAGGGATGTAGAATACAGAAATATGCAAAACATCAATATCGTATTAGTTGATGCAGATGCATATCCTGTGAATGCTGAAAATTGTGCAAGTTGGAACGAAAGTTCATGTCGAAATTTTGTTTGTCACATCGTATGCTCATCGTTTAAGGAAGTAGCAAGGAAAATTGGATCTATGTAGATACTGAATAAGCTAAAGTTGATTTTTTATATGTATCAACATGCAAAAAACAGATCTCGTGATCACATAGGATATGGTGCTTGCTAGTCTTCTTGTAAAAAAATTGTATATGTATTGTCTCTAGGAGGTACATTTGTAACAGATGGGCAAATGGATACAATTTTATATAGTAGGTACGTATCTGTGAAATTACGCAGAAAAGGGCCTGCAAAATCGTTTGATAACGTGATCGACAACAATTTCTAATAAGTTTAGAAAAAATATTGTCGAATTATAAAGGAATTTTTAAATTTTTATCGAATACAAAATACGACACGGAGATGGATTTATGGGGAACAGAATTCCCGAAGAAGTTGTTGAACAGATTCGGACATCATCGGATATTGTAGAAGTGATTGGTGAATACGTTCAACTTAGAAAACAGGGGCGTAACTATTTCGGCCTTTGTCCATTTCATGGTGAGAATTCTCCTTCATTCTCTGTTTCATCTGATAAGCAAATTTTTCATTGCTTCGGATGTGGAGAAGGTGGAAATGTATTTTCCTTTCTAATGAAAATGGAAGGATTGGCTTTTACCGAGGCTGTTCAAAAGCTAGGTGAAAGAAATGGAATTGCGGTTGCAGAGTATACATCAGGGCAAGGACAACAAGAAGACATATCTGATGACACTGTCATCATGCAACAGGCTCATGAACTTTTGAAAAAGTATTATCATCATTTATTAGTAAATACAGAAGAAGGAAATGAAGCACTTTCGTATTTGTTAAAACGTGGTATTACGAAAGAGATGATTGAGAAGTTTGAAATTGGTTATGCGTCACCTGCTTGGGATGCAGCAACGAAAATTTTACAAAAAAGAGGTTTGTCGCTGTCTAGTATGGAACAAGCTGGTCTTCTCATAAGAAGCGAGAAGGATGGTAGTCATTATGATCGCTTCCGTGGAAGGGTTATGTTTCCAATCTATACGTTACAAGGTAAAGTGATAGCGTTTAGTGGAAGGGCGTTAGGAGATGACACTCCGAAATATTTAAATAGCCCTGAAACACCGATTTTTCATAAAAGTAAATTGTTGTATAACTTCCACCAAGCGAGGCCGTTTATTAGAAAACGTGGGCAAGTGGTCCTTTTTGAAGGGTATGCCGACGTACTAGCTGCGGTAAAAAGTGGTGTGGAAGAAGCGGTTGCGACAATGGGAACAGCTCTAACTGAAGAACAAGCAAAACTTCTGCGACGTAACGTTGAAACTGTTGTTCTTTGCTATGATGGTGATAAAGCAGGGCGAGAAGCAACGATGAAAGCAGGGCAATTATTACTAAAAGTTGGTTGCCAAGTGAAAGTTACATCCTTGCCAGATAAGCTTGATCCTGATGAATATGTGCAACAATATGGGACAACTGCTTTTGAAAATCTTGTGAAATCAAGTATAAGTTTTGTTGGTTTTAAAATAAATTATTTGCGTTTAGGGAAAAATTTGCAAGATGAGTCTGGCAAAGAAGAATATGTGAAAAGTGTTTTAAAAGAGTTATCGTTGTTACAGGATGCGATGCAGGCAGAATCATATTTGAAGTCATTATCGCAAGAATTTTCGTATTCAATGGAAACTCTTTTGAATCAATTGCACCAATATCGCAAAGAACAAAAGGTACAGCAAAAACAAGTAAAACAGGTTTCTAAGCCATCTCAAATTGTCCAAACAAAACCGAAGTTAACAGGTTTTGAAAGGGCAGAAAGAGAAATTATTTACCATATGTTGCAAAGTCCAGAAGTGGCTGTTCGTATGGAATCCCACATAGAAGATTTTCATACAGAAGAACATAAAGGGATTTTATATGAACTATACGCATATTATGAAAAGGGAAATGAACCTTCAGTCGGAACATTTTTAAGTTGGCTCTCTGATGAAAAGTTGAAAAATATTATCACTGATATTTCGACGGATGAATTTATTAATCCAGAATACACCGAAGAAGTGTTACAAGGCCATTTGGAGACGCTCAGACGTCATCAAGAAAAACTTGAAAAGATGGAAATCATCTTTAAGGTAAAACAAATGGAAAAAACAGATCCTGTAGAGGCTGCTAAATATTATGTAGCATATTTACAAAATCAAAAAGCGAGAAAATAGCTTTTTTGATAAATTTTTAGTATAATGAATGTTTGTATCTCGCGTAAGGAGGGGAACAGATGGCTGACAAACCAGCTCGTTCTAAACAAATTGAAACTGAAATGACCCTTGAGCAAGTGAAAGAACAACTCACTGAGCTCGGAAAAAAACGTGGCGTTCTTACATATGAAGAGATTGCAGAACGCATGAATGGATTTGAAATTGAATCCGATCAAATGGATGAATACTATGAATATTTAGGTGAACAAGGGATTGACTTAGTTGGTGACAATGACAATGACGAAGGTCCTAATAATCGCCAAATTACAAAAGCGGAAGAAGAATTCGACCTTAATGATTTAAGTGTACCACCTGGGGTTAAAATCAATGATCCTGTTCGTATGTATTTAAAAGAAATTGGTCGTGTAGATTTACTGTCTGCAGAAGAAGAAATTCGACTTGCAACGCGTATTGAAGAAGGCGATGAAGAAGCGAAACGTCGTCTTGCAGAAGCAAACTTACGTCTTGTAGTAAGTATTGCAAAGCGCTACGTGGGCCGTGGTATGCTTTTCTTAGACTTAATCCAAGAAGGGAATATGGGTCTAATTAAAGCGGTTGAAAAGTTCGATTATCGTAAAGGTTTCAAATTTAGTACGTATGCAACTTGGTGGATTCGCCAAGCGATTACACGTGCAATTGCAGACCAAGCAAGAACAATTCGTATCCCAGTTCATATGGTTGAAACGATTAATAAGTTAATTCGTGTACAACGTCAATTACTACAAGATTTAGGACGCGAACCATCTCCTGAAGAGATTGGTGAAGAAATGGATCTTGCTCCAGAAAAAGTACGCGAAATCTTAAAAATTGCACAGGAGCCAGTTTCTCTTGAAACACCGATTGGTGAAGAAGATGACTCCCATTTAGGTGATTTTATTGAAGACCAAGAAGCAACATCGCCTGCGGACCATGCAGCGTATGAATTGCTAAAAGAACAATTAGAAGATGTGTTAGATACACTAACAGATCGTGAAGAAAATGTTCTACGTCTTCGTTTTGGTTTAGATGATGGACGAACTCGTACGCTTGAAGAAGTTGGGAAAGTATTCGGCGTAACGAGAGAACGTATCCGTCAAATTGAAGCAAAAGCACTTCGTAAATTAAGACATCCAAGCCGTAGTAAGCGTCTTAAGGATTTCTTAGAATAGGTTCTTTTTAAGTTTACTTCACCTTTGTGAAGTAAACTTTTTTATTTTGTTAATTTTTGTTAAACTTTAGCTATCGGCAACGATTACAATTTCTTGTAATTTATTTTACAGAATTGTCTTTTGATTTGCAAATGCTCATTTTTCGATTTTTCGATTAATTTTGTTTATTATATACAAAAATATATGTAGAATAGTGAAAAATATGATGAGAAACGTTAATAATTATCGAAATAATAAGCGATATAACAATAAAAAACAATAAACTGAATTTATGGAATATTTTTAACGATTAGTAGTTTACTCTTTTCTGATAGAGCGTTTTCAAGTACAATGGAAATGACTGAATCATCTAACTATTTAGGGGTATAGAGGGGGGAGAAGAGATATGAAACGTAATCCGCTGATTCCGTTCGCTCTTATTGCAGCATTAGGTATTATCGTTATGTTTGTATTTTCATTTCAGGGGCTAAATAAATCTAAAGAGTTAGCTGATGCCAAAAATGGCGGGAAGCCAGCGCAAACAGCATCAAAACCAGAGGATATTGTGAAGCAAAGCTGTACGAGCTGCCACGGTGATCAGTTACAAGGAGCAGTAGGACCTAATTTACAAAAAATTGGTGGGAAACTTTCGAAAGAAGAGATTCAAGAAGTTATTTCGAAAGGAAAAGGAAATATGCCACCTAATTTAGTTCCAGCTGATCAAGCCGCTAAAGTAGCTGATTGGTTAGCGAAGAAAAAATAAGGTTTCGTATGACAAGCCTTTTGCTTATGCAAAGGGCTTGTTTTTCTATATTTTCTAAAATACGATGAGTGATAGAGAAGTGAATTGTTGTTATAGGCTTGCAACAACTACTATAAATTCATTATCATGGAGACAGACTGACAAGAGAAGGAGTAATGGAAATACATGAATGAAGTAAAGCTTTCAAAACGATTAGAAGAAGTTGTGCGTGAAATACCAGTAGGATCTACAGTTGCTGATATTGGATCGGATCATGCGTATTTACCGTGTTATACAATTATAAATAATATTGCTACAAAAGCAGTTGCAGGAGAGGTTGTAGATGGACCATTTCGCTCTGCTCAAGCAACTGTAGCTGAAAGTGGCTTACAAGATAAAGTAGATGTGCGTAAAGGGAATGGATTAGCAGTTATAGCGCCAGGAGAAGTAGATGTAATTACGGTTGCCGGAATGGGCGGAGCGTTAATTCGTGACATTTTAGAAAGTGGTAAAGAGAAATTAGAAGGTGTAACACGTTTAATTTTACAGCCGAATATTGCAGCGCATCATATTCGTGAATGGTTTATTGAGAATGGATGGGAGCTTATCCATGAAAAAATCGTAAAAGAAGATGGGAAAATTTACGAGATTTTAGTAGGAGAGCGAGGAAACATCGCATTGCCTTATTCCGAAAATAAACAAGCTGAATTATTTATGGGACCATTTTTAACAAAAGAAAAAAGTGATGCTTTCGTTGAAAAATGGGAAGGAGAACTAAAAAACTTCCAAAATATTTTAAAGCAGTTAGAACGTGCGGCTGATTCTGAAGAAACAAAAACGAAGCGAGCGGAAGTAGAAGCGAAAATGAAAATGATAGAGGAGGTTTTATCATGAGTAAAATTCCAAATGGCCATGAAATTATTTCTTTATTTGAAAGTATGTATCCGAAGCATTTGGCGATGGAAGGGGATAAGATTGGCCTGCAGATTGGCGCGCTGAATAAACCCGTGCAGCACGTATTAATTGCGTTAGATGTAACGGAGGAAGTTGTAGATGAAGCAATTCAATTAGGAGCGAATGTCATTATTGCGCATCACCCTTTAATTTTTAACCCGCTAAAAGCGATTCATACAGATAAGGCATATGGGAAAATTATTGAAACGTGTATTAAAAATGATATTGCAATCTATGCAGCGCATACAAATGTGGATGTTGCTAAGGGCGGGGTAAATGATTTACTTGCTGAGGCGTTAGGATTGCAAAATACAGAAGTTTTGGCACCGACATATGCAGAAGAAATGAAAAAAGTTGTTGTGTTTGTGCCAGTAACTCATGCAGAAGAAGTACGGAAGGCATTGGGAGACGCAGGTGCTGGTCATATCGGCAATTATAGCCACTGTACGTTTAGTAGCGAGGGTGCAGGCACGTTTGTACCTCAAGAGGGAACAAATCCTTATATCGGGGAAACTGGACGGTTAGAACGTGTAGAAGAAGTGCGAATCGAAACGATTATTCCAGCTTCACTACAGCGAAAAGTGATTAAAGCAATGGTAACGGCACATCCATATGAAGAAGTAGCATATGATGTGTATCCACTTGATAACAAAGGCGAAACATTAGGGCTTGGAAAAATAGGATATTTACAAGAAGAAATGACACTTGGACAGTTTGCGGAACATGTAAAGCAATCATTAGATGTGAAGGGTGCACGAGTTGTTGGGAAATTAGATGATAAAGTGCGTAAAGTAGCTGTACTTGGTGGCGATGGTAACAAATACATCAATCAAGCTAAATTTAAAGGAGCGGATGTATATGTAACAGGTGACATGTATTATCATGTTGCTCATGATGCGATGATGCTCGGTTTAAATATAGTTGATCCAGGACATAATGTTGAAAAGGTAATGAAGCAAGGTGTACAAAAGCAATTACAAGAAGAAGTAGATGCAAAGAAACTGAATGTACACATTCATGCTTCGCAGTTACATACAGATCCATTTACATTTGTATAAGACAAATAAAAACCGTTGCTCACATAGGCAACGGTTTTTATTATTGTTCTTTTTTCACTTTTACACGAGGTAATATTTTTTGTAACGGTACTTTTCGAATTCTTTCCCATGTAGCGGGATTCATTGGGTCATATTGATCTAAGAAAGCGATAACTTCTTTCGTAATTGGCGTTGGAGTAGAAGCACCTGCTGTAACAGCTACGTTTTCTACACCTTGTAGCCACTCTAATTTGATTTCACTTACATCTGCAACGCGATATGCTTTCGTACCAGCGATTTCTTGTGATACTTGTGCTAAACGGTTTGAGTTGTTACTTTTCGGATCACCGACGACAATTGTTAAGTCTGCAACATCAGCTTGCTTAGCAACAGCTTCTTGGCGAACTTGAGTTGCTAAACAAATTTCCTTATGGAATTCTGCTGTTGGGAATTTCTTCTGAATGTCCTCCATTAAATGCTGAACATCCCATTGGCTCATCGTCGTTTGGTTTGTAACTAAAATTTTATCTGTTGGAATTTCTAATGTTTTTAAATCATCAGCTTTTTCAATAAGATGAACGATATCAGGTGCAATACCAACTGCGCCTTCTGGTTCTGGATGATTTTTTTTGCCAATATAAATGACATGGTAACCTTCAGCTTTCTTTGCTTCAATAAGGTCGTGTGTTTTTGTAACATCTGGACAAGTGGCATCGATTGTCGTTAAACCTTTTTCTTTTGCACGTTGTTTAACTTCTGGAGAAACACCGTGTGCAGTGAAAATAACAGTACCAGAATCGATTTTATCTAAAATTTCTAATCGACTTGGACCGTCTAATGTAATGATGCCATCTTCTTCGAATGCATCTGTTACATGTTTGTTGTGAACAATCATACCTAAAATATAAATAGGTCTTGGTAATGATGTATCTAATGCGGCGTTACGTGCAATAACCATCGCGTCCACAACACCGTAGCAATAACCACGAGGGGAAATTTTAACAATTTTCATATGAGTAATCCTCTCCTTCTAAACAAGGGATACTTTTGTGCATAGTCTTTTACATTATAAAGGAGGAGTGGATAGAAAACAAAGGATTGTTACACATATAGTTTTGGTTTTGTTGCTATTTTTTGAACAGGCTCCTCTCGTACTTCTTTTTCTATGACTGGCTCAATCACTATTTTTTTTCTTTTTCTTTTTTTTTGTGGAGGAGGCGGAGTTGCTACCACAACCTTTTCTGTTATGTCTTCAGCTGGATTTTCAGTTGGATCTTCGTCCGTACTTTTTCCAGAGGTGAGGATTTTAACAATGTTGGGTAGGTTACGCATAATAGGACCGTACTGTTCGACGACAGGGCTTACAGATTGAACGACTTGGGATACTTTTTCAATATTGTTTATCATATTAGTTGGATTCGAAATTAAATTCGCAAAAAAACTGCCGATGCCACTACTTGATGTTGCTGTAGTTGTTGCACCGCCGCGTGTTTCATTTGATTCATACATTTGAGGGGGAATCATTTGCTCTGGATGCTGCTGCATGTATGGTTGATATTGCTCTGAGTATTGCTGCGGGTATTGTTGTTGGTAGTGCTGTTGATATTGGGGCGGCGGTTGCTGGTGCATCATTGGTGGCGGCCCTTCCATTTGTCGATAAGGCGGAACCATTTGCATGAAAGGCTCGGTTGGATCGTGTTTTTTAAAGAGCTTAGCAAGGAAGCCTTTCTTTTTTTGTGCCACCGGTGGTAGTTGTGGAATTGGATATGGTGTATAAGGTTGCTGTCCTTGATTCGGATACATTTGCCTTATATGGGGTTTTGGAAACATGTGAGAAATCCTCCTTTCTTCAGTTAGGTATATACACATACAATATGCAATAAGAGGGAAGAAGGTTAGTTTTTGAAATAAAAACCTAAACTAAAGATGGATTTTACTTGTAGATTTCGATATAATGTAGACTTGACTGATTTGTGCGCGCAGTAGAAATTTAGAAAGAAGGTGTAACTTATGACACAACAAACTTTTACACAGTATGATTTTAAACCATTTTTAATAGATGCAGTTCGTGAACTACGCTTTACAGAGCCGACAGGAATTCAAAAGAAAATTTTCCCGGTCGTGAAAAAAGGCGTAAGTGTAATTGGACAATCCCAAACAGGTTCTGGGAAAACACATGCATACTTACTTCCTACATTGAACAGAATTAATCCGGGTCGTGAAGAAGTACAACTTGTTATTACAGCACCTACTCGTGAGTTAGCACAACAAATTTACGAAGAAATCGTGAAATTAACAAAGTTTTGTGCGGAAGATCAAATGATTACAGCACGTTGTTTAATTGGTGGAACTGATAAACAACGATCAATTGAAAAGTTGAAAAAACAACCTCATATTGTAGTTGGAACACCAGGACGTATTAAAGATTTAGTAGAAGCGCAAGCCCTATTTGTTCATAAAGCAAATACGATTATTGTCGATGAAGCAGACTTAATGCTTGATATGGGATTCATTCATGATGTAGACAAAATTGCATCACGCATGCCTAAAAACTTGCAAATGCTAGTTTTCTCTGCAACGATTCCTCAAAAACTAAAACCGTTTCTGAAGAAATATATGGAGAATCCAGAGCATATTCATATCAATCCAAAACAAGTTGCGGCTGGGAATATTGAGCATTATTTAGTACCTTCTAAACATCGTAACAAAATCGATTTAGTGAACAAAATGTTGCTACAATTTAAACCGTATTTAGCAGTTGTTTTCACGAATACGAAGAAGATGGCGGATCAGGTTGCTGACGGATTAATGGAACGTGGCTTAAAAGTTGGACGAATTCACGGAGATTTATCACCGCGTGATCGTAAAAAAATGATGAAACAAATTCGTGATCTTGAATTCCAATATATTGTTGCAACTGATTTAGCAGCACGTGGTATTGATATAGAAGGAATTAGTCATGTTATTAACTACGAACTTCCATCAGACCTAGATTTCTTCGTTCACCGCGTTGGAAGAACAGCACGTGCAGGGCATTCAGGTATTGCAGTGACGATTTATGACCCAGCAAACGAAGAAGCGTTAGATAGTTTAGAAAAACAACGTCATATTGAGTTCAAGCATGTAGAGTTACGCGGAGATGAGTGGGCAGATTTAGGTGAACGTCGTCGTCGTAAGAGCCGTAAGAAACCAAATGATGAACTTGACGTTATGGCAACAAAAGTTATTAAAAAGCCGAAAAAAGTAAAACCAAACTATAAACGTAAACTTGCAACAGAACGTGACAAAGTAAAGAAAAAATACAGCAATAAAAAAAGATAAGGGGAGCCCCTTATCTTTTTTTATCCCGCTTTAATGGGCAGTAAGACCCCCACCTCAAAATTCAGCGAAAGCAAAGAAGTTAGGTGGGGATCAACTGCCCATAAAAGTCCGATTGGTTCAACTAATAATCAGTGGGGGATGAAGAAAACCCCCACTGATTAAAGTTTCACTTTATCCGGCTATTTGCGGGATAATAATCAGTGGAGAATGGAAAAAAACAATTCGCTACATATTTCTACAAATTATGCTATCATTATATCTATTGTATATTGAAGAGGTGATTGTATGTTAAAGATTGGATCTCATGTTTCCATGAGTGGTAAGAAAATGTTATTAGCAGCAAGTGAAGAGGCTGTTTCATACGGTGCAACAACGTTTATGATTTATACAGGTGCACCGCAAAATACAAGAAGAAAACCAATTGAAGAATTGAATATAGAGGCAGGAAGAAAACATATGGAACTAAACGGTATTGAGGAAATTATCGTACATGCGCCATATATTATTAATGTCGGGAATACAACGAAGCCAGAAACATTCCAATTAGGTGTAGACTTCCTTCGCATGGAAATCGAAAGAACATCGGCATTAGGTGTGGCGAAACAAATCGTTCTTCACCCAGGTGCGCACGTTGGGGCAGGAGCGGATGCTGGTATTCAACAAATTATTAAAGGGCTTAATGAAGTATTAACGCCAGATCAGACGGTTAACATCGCGTTAGAAACGATGGCAGGTAAAGGGACAGAATGCGGTCGTAGCTTTGAAGAAATTGCAAAGATTATTGACGGTGTAACATATAATGAAAAACTATCCGTATGCTTTGATACGTGCCATACGCACGATGCAGGATATGATATTGTAAATGACTTTGACGGTGTATTAAACGAATTTGATAAGATTGTTGGTATTGATCGTTTACAAGTACTTCATATTAATGATAGTAAAAATGTACGCGGCGCAGGAAAGGACCGTCATGAAAATATCGGTTTCGGTCATATCGGTTATAAAGCGTTGCATCATATTGTACATCATCCACAGTTAATGCACGTACCAAAAATTCTTGAAACGCCATATGTAGGTGAAGATAAAAAAGATAAGAAGCCGCCATATAAATTAGAAATCGAAATGCTGAAAAATGGTACTTTTGATGAAGGAATTCTTGAGAAAATTAAAGCGCAATAAGCAATAAGGAGGGGGATTTTCCCCCTCCTTATTTTAGTAATTGCTGAAATAAAGTATTTACTTGTTGGGCAGTAGCAGGGGAGGTTACTTTTGCTATTTGTTTTAAGAGCTCTAGCCGTTCGTCATTATCGTAAATATTAATATTCTTTCCTTTCATAAGTAAAACAATTTGATCAGCTTGTGCAGTTGTAATAGAAACCTCATACTCTTTACTATATTTCAATAACTCTTTTGTAGAAATATGATTTAATTTTTTATTTACAAGTTGTTTAATGAGATTCATCGAGTTATCCTCCTTCACGCGTTCTTCTATCGAAATATATGAGTACGTAGCTTGTACATATTCGTATAGAGTTTCTTTTTCATGAGAAAAAGAAGCGTATGTTATAATATAAGGACAAAACTATAGAAAAAGAGTATAAGGAGGACTTATGGAGCAGAAGCAACATCGAAAAGAAAGTGTTATCCATCTTATTTATCGTTTAGTTATGATTATATTTGGGGCAGCATGCGCAGCGGTAGCGATTGAACTATTCTTAATGCCAAATAAAATTATTGATGGTGGAATTATTGGTATTTCTCTTATATTAGATTATCTTACTCCTAATATTTGGTGGTTAAGTTTCTCTACTTTAGTCGTTATTCTCAATATCCCATTTATGTATTCGGGTTATAAGCAAATCGGAAAAACATTCATGCTATCTTCCGCGTTCGGTATTGTAGCTTTAGCGTTTATTGAATCAACGTTACATGCTGTTCCGCCATTTACAACAGAGCCAATTTTAGCAACAGTGTTTGGTGGTCTTATTTTAGGTATTGGTGTAGGGCTCGTTATTCGCCATGGTGGATCAATGGACGGAACAGAAATTATGGGTATTTTATTAACGAAGAAATTACCTTTCTCTGTTGGCGAATTTGTAATGTTTGTGAACTTATTCATTTTTGCATGGGCAGCATTTGTATTTGGTGTTGAACAAGCTATGTATTCTGTTATGACGTACTATATCGCATTCAAAACCATTGATACAGTCATTCAAGGTTTAGATGAAACGAAAGCGGTTTTAATTGTATCAGATCAATATGAGGAAGTATCAAATGCGATTTTGCATCGTCTTGGTCGTGGAACTACAAAGCTTGTAGCGAAAGGCGGTTACACGGATAAAGAAAAAGAAGTGATTTATGCAGTTGTAACGCGTCTGGAAGTGACAAAGTTAAAATCAATTGTGTATGAAATTGATGCGAATGCGTTTGTTACGATTATGAATACACAAGAGACAAATGGTGGTAAGTTTAAATCGGCTATTCACTAAAACATGTATCCCGCTATTTGAGGGTGAATAATCGATAGGGGATGGACTCATTTAATTAAGGTTTTACTTTATAGGAATATTTTTCGAAAGCAGAGAATTTTTCTCTGCTTTTTGTTATAATAGTAAGGTTTCTTGAAAAAATTGATATATTTTATGCAGATTGGTTTACAACTATAATAAGCTATACTATAATTCAAGTAGATATAAATCGGAATCATTCTGAATTAAAATAGGTGAGATGCTATGAATAATATATTGGAAATAGAAGGATTGTCATTTCGATATGAAGATCGAAATGTGTTAGAAGATATTAATTTGCAAGTTCCGAAGGGAGCTTTTTTAGGTTTAGTTGGCCCAAATGGTTCTGGGAAATCAACTTTGCTAAAATGTTTATTAGGTGTTTTAAAGCCAAAACAGGGAAGTATTCGTTTGTTTGGTGTTGATAGTAAGAAGTTTAAAGAATGGAACAAAGTTGGTTATGTGTCGCAAAAGGCAAATAGCTTTAATTCTGGTTTTCCGGCAACTGTTTTTGAAGTTGTGTCAATGGGACTCGTTTCGAAAAAAGGGCTGTTTCGCTTTTTCACGAAAAGCGATAAGGAAAAGGTAGAAAAAGCAATTGCTGATGTAGGGATGAGTGAGTTCCGAGGGCGCAATATTGGAGAACTTTCTGGTGGACAACAACAGCGTGTATTTATTGCTCGTGCGCTCGTTAGTGATCCTGAATTACTTATTTTGGACGAGCCTACTGTTGGAATCGATGTGAAGAATGTAGAAAGTTTTTATGAGATATTAGAGGATTTAAACAAAAGGTTAGGAATCACATTAATTCTCGTTACGCATGATATGGGAGCTGTTACTGAGAAGGTAACACATGTTGCATGCTTAAACCAACATCTACATTTCCATGGAAATGTAGAGAAGTTCCGAGAGTTAGAAGATGCAGAAATGTCCGTCTTATATGGACATCATGTTCATCGTTTAGAACACGAGCATGAGCATCACGGGAGGATATAATGATACAAGATTTTTTACAATATGACTTTTTACGTAACTCTTTATATGCAGGGATTTTAATAGGACTTGTTGCGCCGCTTATCGGTGTATTTGTTGTCATTCGCCGAATGTCGCTTATTGCGGATGCATTAAGCCACGTGACATTATCGGGTATTGCTGCAAGTTTACTACTAGAAAAAACAATTTTCACAGGGGGATTTTTAAATCCATTATATATGGGAATGGTTTTTTCTATTGGTGGGGCGTTACTAATTGAAAAATTACGTACTGTATATAAACATTATCAAGAATTAGCAATTCCGATTATTCTTTCAGCAGGAATGGGGATTGGCGTTATTTTTATTTCACTTGCAAATGGATTTAACACAGATTTATTTAGTTATTTATTTGGGAGTGTAAGTGCTGTAACAAGTACGGATTTAATAATCATCGGCATTGTAGCAATTGTTGTTATTGTAACGATTACTTTATTATACAAAGAGTTATTTTTACTATCGTTTGATGAGGAATACGCTGTATCAACTGGTTTGAGTGCAAAGTGGATTCACTTTATTTTTATTATATTGGTTGCTCTTGTCATTGCAGTATCAATGCGTGTAGTAGGGGTTCTTCTCGTATCATCATTAATGACGTTACCAGTTGCAGCAAGTATTCGTATTGCAAATGGATTTAAACAAACAATTTTCTTTTCCATTTTATTTGGTGAAATTGCAGTAATTGGTGGGATGTTTGCTTCATATCAACTTGATCTAGCACCAGGTGGTACAATTGTTATGATAGCAGTTCTTATTTTAATTGGTGCGATTTTATGGAAAAAGAAAAAAACTGCATAAAGTAGGGATAGATATGAATCTAACAGAAGCTTTACGCCTAATGAAAGATAAAGGATACAAACATACTGGGAAAAGGGAAGAAATGCTCAGGTTATTTGCAGCTCACAATCGTTATTTAACGGCGAAAGACGTTTTAGAGCATATGAAGGATGATTATCCAGGCCTTAGCTTTGATACGATTTATCGTAACTTAACGGTGTTTGCTGAAATCGGTGTTTTAGAACAAACGGAATTAAATGGTGAAAAACATTTTCGTTTTACATGTTCTATTATGGAACATCATCATCATTTTATTTGTTTAGATTGCGGGGGGACGAAAGAGATTACTTCCTGCCCAATGGATTTTATGAATAAAGATTTTAACGGTTATGAAGTAACTGGTCATAAGTTTGAAATATATGGCCGTTGTCCAAAATGTGCAAAATAAGAGCTCGTCGGTTACATAACTGACGAGCTTTTTTTACGTAAAAAAGAAGGTTGCCCACAAATATTGTGGCAACCTTCTTTTTATTGTTCTTGTGTTTCTTTTTCTTTTTCTTTTTCTCGTTCAGCAGCCATTTCAGCAGCAATTACATCGATTTCTTTTTTTAGTTCTTCTACCATTATTTCTTCTGGTACTTTACGAACAACTTGCCCTTTACGGAATAATAATCCTTCTCCACGTGCACCGGCAATACCGATATCAGCTTCACGAGCTTCACCAGGACCGTTTACAGCGCAGCCAAGTACTGCAACTTTAATTGGTACTTTTAGTGTAGAGATGTATTCTTCTACCTCGTTAGCGATGCTAATTAAATCAATTTCAATACGACCGCAAGTTGGACAAGAAATAAGTGTTGCTGCATTAGATGCAAGGCCGAATGACTTTAATAGTTCACGCGCAACTTTTACTTCTTCAACTGGGTCAGCGCTTAATGAAATACGTAATGTGTTCCCGATGCCTTTATTTAAGATTGCTCCAAGACCAGCGGCACTTTTTACAGTTCCGGCAAATAATGTTCCAGATTCTGTAATACCTAAATGTAATGGGTAATCAAAAGCACGAGCAGCTTTTTCGTATGCTTCAATCGCTAAGTTAACATCAGAGGCTTTCATAGATACGATAATATCGTGGAAATCTAAGTCCTCTAAAATTTTAATGTGATGTAGGGCACTCTCAACCATACCATCTGCAGTTGGGTATCCGTACTTTTCTAAAATGTGACGCTCTAATGAACCTGCGTTTACACCGATACGAATTGGAATACCGCGTTCTTTTGCCGCATTTACAACAGCTTCTACTTTATGGCGACGACCAATGTTACCAGGATTGATACGTACTTTATCAATGCCACCTTCAATTGCTTTTAAAGCAAGACGATAATCAAAATGAATATCAGCAACAAGTGGAATGTTGATTTGTTTTTTAATATCAGCAATAGCATTTGCTGCGCGTTCGTCTGGAACAGCAACACGGACGACTTGACAGCCAGCTTCTTCTAAACGTTTAATTTCAGCAACTGTTGCTTCAACATCATGTGTTTTTGTTGTTGTCATACTTTGTATAATTAATTCATTATTACCGCCAATTGTTAAATTACCGACTTTAACTGGACGTGTTTTTGTACGATGAGTCATTTCATTCACGAATAGATCGCTCTCCTTATAAAAGAAGTTTCTTATTTAGTCCCTCATATCAATGAAAGTATACGTGATACAGGGCTATAGAAACCGAAGTGCTCGGTTTCACTTTTACTATTGTATCAGCGCCTTTATGTAATTGACAAGGATTAAGTGATTGCTTATTGATATAACGGGAATTTATAAGACTTTCCAATTTGTATTTTTGTAGCAGATGTACTTTTGTTTAGTTGTTTAAAGTCATCAATTACCTTTTCGATGGAAGGGATTTTTTTCTTATTAATTTGTTCGGTAATAGAAAGAACTGTCTCACCTGTTTTGACTTCAATTGTTTTATAAGTGACATCTGTTTCTTTTTCTGCTTTGTTCTCTTTATTTTGTTTTGTATCTGTATTTTCTTGCTTTATCGTTTGGGCAGCGGTTGTTTTTTTATATGAACTTAACATCGGTAAAGTGCCGATTTTTATATCGTAATAAAATATATAACCAAGAACAAGCACGAATAAGAATACACCTAATCTTTTCATATTCTTCACTCCTTTGCTAGGAATATATGCTTGTCCAAAAAAAAAATGCCTATTTAGGCATTTTTTTCGTTCGGTTTTGGAACTTCTTTGATTGTTAAGTATAGAACAATTAAAACAACTGCGATATAAATGAATGTTGAACCAGGTACAACAATTTTGAATAAATCCATGATCATAAAGAAGATTGTTGGAATTGTGTAGCTGTATGCAGTTAGCGTCCATACTTGCTTATAAGATAATTTACGTTGACCACTCATAGCAGAACCTATAAACGCAAGTAAAGTAATTCCTAAGAAAGTAATAAATAATTGGAATAGGTACACTAATACGCCGATAACGGCTAATAAAATTGGATAAATACTATCGAATACAGAAATGAAATCTTGCAAATCTTTCTTCTCAAGAGATGTCCCTAATAAATCATTGTAGGAGTATGTTTGTGTTTGACCATTTCCTATAGAAACTACTTTATCCTTTAAAATAAATAAACCAGTTTTGTTCTGATATTTTTCTATATCTGTTGTATTTGGATCAAATACGAAAAGAGCATCTCCCTCTTCCTTTTGAATAGGTTGTTCAATATCAGCTTTAAGTTCACCATTTTCAATTTTAAAATCAGGTAAATCTTTTTCAATTGCTTGATTTACCATGGTAACACTATCTTGAATAAAGCTACCGTAAAAGAATGTTCTTGGAATAGTAGTGATTAGACAAAGTAGCATAATATACAAAATGGTTTTTCCGATTTTTTGAAAACGGAATAGCGCCATATCTTTAGGCGAATATACGCTTTTGGCTAATTGGGTAAATATGGACATAGATTCACTTCCTTTATGTATGTATAAAATCATTGTAACGTAGGAATCTAGGGAATCTCAAGATATATTATATTTACATATAGTGGAGATAACTAAATTTCTTTTTATTAATTTTCTTCTTTTGAATGAGAAAAATACAATTGACACTTTTCTTTTTTATATGGTAAATTTATCTTACATTTCTTAAAGGATATATCCGATAGGAATTCCTTTATTTAATATATGGTTACATACATAATTGTGGACCCTTAGCTCAGCTGGTTAGAGCAGACGGCTCATAACCGTCCGGTCGTAGGTTCGAGTCCTACAGGGTCCATATCCATTTCACATGTTTATTATGTCATCAAGAAGCTTCCTTGTAGAAGGGAGCTTTTTTTACGGAATATATGAGCATTTTAATTGAAAAGAAGTGGGAATTTTGCTACTTTAATGATAGCAAGACAATGTGATTTATTTGTTTGCACCCTATGGCAATTAGGGTAGAATGAAGTTGTATGTCACTTAAGTGGCAATACATAAACTGGGAGGAATATAACAATGGCAAAACACGAATTACCAAATTTACCTTATGCGTATGATGCTTTAGAGCCTCACTTTGACAAAGAAACAATGAACATCCATCATACAAAACATCATAACACGTACATTACAAACTTAAACGCTGCTTTAGAAGGTCATGCAGAATTAGCTGACAAAAGCGTAGAAGAATTAGTTGCAAACTTAAACGAAGTACCAGAAGCAATCCGTACAGCAGTACGTAACAATGGTGGCGGACATGCTAACCATACATTCTTCTGGACAATCTTATCTCCAAACGGTGGCGGACAACCAGTAGGCGAACTTGCAACTGCAATTGAAGCGAAATTTGGAAGCTTCGATGCATTCAAAGAAGAATTCGCAAAAGCTGGCGCAACTCGTTTCGGTTCTGGTTGGGCTTGGTTAGTAGTAAATAATGGTGAGTTAGAAGTAACAAGCACGCCAAACCAAGATTCTCCTCTAACTGAAGGTAAAACTCCAGTTGTAGGTTTAGATGTTTGGGAGCATGCTTACTACTTAAATTACCAAAACCGTCGTCCAGATTACATCGGTGCATTCTGGAATGTTGTAGATTGGAACGCTGCTGAAAAACGTTACCAAGAAGCAAAATAATTGTAATAACGATAGAAAAAAGCTAGGAGCATGCTCCTAGCTTTTTTCTGTGCTTTCCTTTTACATAATTGAGCCTGTCTTTGGAAGACTAGAACATGAAGTAAAGGAGAGGTGTGTATGAAGTGGAAACATATAATTGGTGACGTTGAAGTGAATCGGGATTTAGTGTTATTGCTCCTTATTGGAGGTTTATACACGCTCGCAATTTCTTTATCGAATACGTTTGTTAACATTTATTTATGGAAACAAACACAAAATTATGTGAATCTTGGCTTATATAATTTGGCCAGCGTTGTATTACAGCCTCTCACATTTCTTATAGGTGGGAAATTAGCGAAGCGTATTGATCGCTCAATCTTGTTGCGAATAGGCGTAGGGACGTTAGCTATTTTTTTTATCGTTGTTTTAGTAGCGGGAAAAAGCGCTTCTCACTATATTTTATTAATGGGGGCTCTTTTAGGAGTTGGATATGGTTTTTACTGGCTCGCGTTTAACTTATTAACATTTGAGATTACAGAACCAGAAACAAGAGATTTCTTTAATGGGTTTCTTGGACTTCTTACATCCTTCTCTGGCATGATTGGACCGATAGCAGCTGGATACACAATTTCACGTATGGAAAAATGGAGTGGCTATACGGTCATATTCTTTCTTTCGTTACTGTTATTTGCAATTGCTGTTATTTTAAGCTTTTTTGTATCTAAGAGAGAATGTGAAGGTCGGTATGAAATTGTACAAGTATTGAAAGAGCGGAAAATTGATAAAAATTGGGGAAGAATTACACGTGCTCATTTTTTTCAAGGGTTAAGAGAGGGAACGTTTATTTTTGTGATTTCCGTGTACGTGTATTTAGCAACGGATAGCGAGCTTGCATTAGGAAAATATAGCTTAGTAAATTCGGCAGTATCATTTGTGTGTTACTACCTAGTCACTCGTATGTTAAAGAAAGAGTGGCGGAAAAAAGCAATATTGCTTGGAGGCATTATTTTATATGCTGTCGTATTTTTAGTTATATTCAACGTTACATACGCAAAATTACTTATTTATGCAGCGTGCATCGCGATTGCATACCCTATTTTGCTCGTTCCGTACGGGTCCATGACATATGATGTAATTGGTAGAGCGAAAAGTGCGAGAGAGTGGCGTGTAGAGTATGTAGTTGTCCGGGAATTATGGTTAAATGCAGGAAGAATTTGCTCGATTCTAAGTTTTTTATGTGCTGTACTATTCTTTCCTCCTGAAAAAAGTTTGCCTTACTTATTATGTATTTTAGGTGCAGGACATTTTCTTATTTATTTTGCAGTTAAAAATGTCAAATATGATGAGGGAAATGCGAGTAAAACAAGTGTTGTAGCGCAAGGAACTGCGCAGAATCAAACAGAACCAGAAGGTTAACTTCTCGGTTGTTTTATGCTAGAATAGAAAAAGATGTAAGACAGCAGTGAGGACACCTGTATGAAGGTGTCCCTTTCACATTACATAGCTGTTGGTAGAGGGGGTTTGTATGAGCAAGAAGCAGAAACAACAAAAGAAAAAGACTCACGTTCCTTTTCGGTTAAACGTGCTGTTTTTCTGCGTGTTTTTAATGTTCTCCGCGGTTATTGTAAGGCTTGGATATGTACAAATTGTTCGCGGTGAGGAATACAAGAATGAAGTGGAGAGGAAAGAGAACTCGACGATAAGTAATCCTGTACCACGTGGGAAAATATTTGACCGTTATGGGCGAGCTGTAGTAGATAATGCAGCTGTACGTACGATTACATTTACAAAAATGAAAGGATCAACTGCAGAGGCTCGCTTAGAAACAGCGAAAAAGCTAGCAGATTTGATTGAAGTACCGACAGATAAATTAACAGATCGCGATAAAAAAGATTATTGGCTTGCTATGCATAAAGAGGAAGCTAAAGACAAAATTACGAATAAAGATCGTCAAGAGTTTAAAGATAAAAAAATTGACGATAAAGAATTAGATGAGCGTCAACGAAGTCGTGTGACAGAAGAAGAAGTGAATCAATTATCCGCAAAAGATTTAGAAATATTAGCGATTAAAAGCAAAATGGACGGCGGATATGCAATGACACCACAAGTTATAAAAAAAGATGCTACAGAAGAAGAATATGCGATTATTAGTGAAAATCTAGCAGCATTACCGGGTGTAGATACGACTGTTGATTGGGATCGAAAATATGTTTATGATGATTTATTCCGAAGTGTACTTGGCGGGGTGTCAACGTCTGATGAAGGTTTGCCTAGAGAAAGACTAGATTACTATCTTGTTCGTGACTATAATCGAAATGAACGAGTAGGAAAAAGTTATCTTGAACAGCAATATGAAGATAGTTTGCACGGTACGAAAGCAGAAGTGAAAAATATTACAGATAAAAACGGTAATATTTTAGAAACGATTAATGTATCAAAAGGACAAAGTGGTAATGATCTGAATTTAACAATTGATATGGAATTACAAAAGCGTGTAGAAGAAATTATCACGAAAAGTTTATTGAAATATAAAGGTACACAACCACTTTTAGATCGTGCATTCGTTGTAATGATGAATCCGAAAAATGGTGAAGTTTTATCTATGGCAGGAAAACAATTAGTGGATGAAAATGGCGAAACGAAAGTACAAGATTTCGCATTAGGAACGATGACAAGTTCTTATCCGATGGGATCGACTGTAAAAGGTGCGACGATACTTACTGGATATCAAACAGGCGCGATTCAGCCAGGTTCCGTTCAACTCGATGAACCAATTGTATTAAAAGGACCGCTAAAAAAATCGTCTTGGAAGACAATGGGCTATATTAATGATCTTACAGCGTTAAAAATGTCTTCTAACGTATATATGTTTAAAACAGCGATGAATATCGCTGGTGTTCCTTATGTACGAGGCGGTACGTTAGATATACAACAAAAATCATACGATACGATGCGTTACTATTTCGGTCAGTTTGGACTTGGTGTAAAAACTGGAATTGATTTACCGAATGAAACGGCTGGACAAAGAGGTAGAACAGATAAAATGCCAGGTTTCCTATTAGATTTATCAATTGGACAGTATGATACGTATACACCACTTCAATTAGCACAATATGTTTCAACAATTGCAAATGGTGGTTACCGTATGCAGCCGCAAGTTGTAAAAGAAATTCGTCAACCGGCAGCGAAACAAGATGAAGTTGGAAAAGTTGTTCATTCAATGGAACCGAAAGTACTAAACCGTGTAGATATGCCTGAATCACAAATTAAACGTGTTCAGGAAGGATTTAGACAAGTATTTAACGATTCTGGTGGTACAGCTACGAAATACTTTGCAGGTGCACCATATAAAGCTGCTGGTAAAACAGGTACAGCTCAAACTGTGTATGGCGGAGATAAAGAGATTGGTAGAAATGCAAAAGGTGAGCGCAAAGAGACATATAACTTAACATTAGTAGGTTATGCGCCACTTGAAGACCCTGAAGTAGCATTTTCTGTTGTTGTGCCTTGGGTAGATGATAAATCAGGTATTAACGGTTATATTAGCCGTGACATTATGGATGCGTACTTTGATTTGAAAAAAGTAGAAAATGGTGAAGCTACACAAGATGAAATAGATAAGAAAAATAAAGAGCAAAATGATGAATAAAAAAGTTGTAAAAAAAGCACACTATCTGAAAAGATAGTGTGCTTTTTTTTATAATTCATGCATACGTTTTAATAAGGTGGACAAGCATATTATATCGGAAAATTAAGGGGCCTCATAAATGATACGTATGCATTCTCCATGTAGGATAACGATTTTATGGACTGATCATCAGTGAAGATGAACGGTAGCTACGGATTGAAATTTCATCTTATGTTGATTCTTGTGGAACTTTACAAAACTTTTACAAACAATTAAAACCGAATTAATAGTTTGGCAGTATTCTTATATCTGTAATCCTGTTATTTCCGGTTACTTCTAGGAGGAAGAACACGTGAAATGGATAAGTGCATCGATTAAAGTTTTCATACTGTCGACATGTATCCTTTATGTTGGCACGTCTACTGCATTTGCTGTGAATGAAATGGGAGAAGTGAGAGTTGATGGATCCTCAACGGTTTTTCCTATTATAGAAGCGGTAGCGGAGGAATATACAAAGGTGCATCCGAACGTGAAAATCTCCATCAGTGTTTCTGGAACAGGAGGAGGATTTAATCGTTTCAGTAAAGGGGAAGTGGATATAAATAATGCTTCGAGAGTAATGAAACAAGTGGAAGAAAATGAAATGAAGAGAAACTCCATTCAGTTTACACCATTTGAAGTTGCTTACGATGGTCTTACGATCGTTGTGAATCGCCAAAATACTTGGATAGACAATATGACAGTAGACGAGTTACGTCTATTATGGAGTGAAGATGGAAACGAAAAGCGATGGTCACAAATTCATTCTTCATGGCCACGTGAACAGGTGAAGTTTTATGCGCCAGGTGTAGACTCTGGTACGTATGATTATTTTCAAAATGTCATCTTACAAAAAAATCGCATTGTAAAAAAAGTCTCTTTGTCTGAAGATGATCAAGTTATTATGCAAGGGGTAATGAATGATAAAAATGCCATTGCTTTTGTAGGATATGCTTATTATATGGCCAATCGAGATAAGGTGAGAGCAATAAAAGTGGATGGTGTACTTCCGACGAAAGATACGATTCAATCAGGTAAATATAAGCCATTATCTAGGTCGCTATTTGCTTATGTAAATGATAAATCTATCCGAAATAAAATGAATGTAGCAAATTATGTTGAGTTTATGATTCAGCATGTTGGTAATCTTGCTGAAGAGGTAGGATATGTAAAATTACCAAAAGAAAAATACAATGAACAGCTGCGGATGTTAACAGGAATAAAAAGGTAATGTCAGGGTGGAAAGGGGTTTTCATCTTTGGCTCATAATGACAAAAGTCAAATTACATTTTCTGTACAACATTTGATTGAAAGAAATACAAAACAAAGAAAAAAAACGCAGCGAATCAATCGAATCGTTCCATTATTACTAAAAATAATTGCTAGCGTGTCTATTGTGACGACACTTGGAATTATTTTTACGCTGGCAAATGAAACAATGATGTTTTTTCAAAAAATACCATTGCTCTCCTTTTTGACAGAGAAAGAATGGTTACCTTTTTTTGAAGATCCTAAATTCGGTATATTACCACTTATATGTGGAACGGTACTTGTAACAGCAATCGCTATGCTCGTAGCAATTCCAATCGGTTTAGCGTGTGCCGTATTTTTAAGCGAATATGCTTCGGGCGGTGCAAGGAAAGTATTAAAGCCGATGTTAGAACTATTAGCAGGTATTCCGACAATTGTATATGGTTTCTTTGCATTAACAGTTGTCACACCGCTTTTACAACGGATTATACCAGATTTACAGTTTTTTAATGCGATTAGTCCGGGTATTGTTATTGGCTTTATGATGATCCCGACAATTGCATCTCTGTCTGAAGATGCAATGAGAGCTGTAGCGAAAGGGACGAAAGAAGCTTCGTTAGCACTTGGAGCGACTCGGTTTGAGATGGTAAAACAAGTCGTGTTCCCTTCGGCTTTTACAGGGATTATGGCAGCGATTATATTAGCTGCTTCCAGGGCAATTGGTGAAACGATGATCGTTGTAATTGCAGCGGGATCCACGCCGAACGTATCGCTCGATCCGACACACTCTATTCAAACGCTAACAGCTTATATTGTGCAAGTGAGTTTAGGTGATGCTCCGCATGGAACAATTACGTATTACAGCATGTACGCTGTAGGCGCAACGTTATTCTTGTTTACTTTTATAATGAACATCATTTCGCAGTTTATTATGCACCGCTTTAGGAGGGTGACATAATATGCGAATGTTGAATCATAAAAAAATACAAGAAAATATGGCATTACGTTTTTTAAAAGATCGAGTTTACAAAATGTTATTTTATATAGCTATTTTGTTTTCAATAGTAATACTGTTTATTTTGCTTTTTCAAATTTTTGAAAAAGGTATAAGTTACCTTTCGTTAGATTTCTTTACAAACTTCGCTTCGCGTAATCCGAAAGAAGCTGGGATTGCTGCAGCTTTGTCAGGAACGATATTATTTATGAGTATTGTTATACCAGTCTCCTTTATATTTGGAGTTGGAACTGCTCTTTATTTAGAGCAATATGCGAAGGAATCTATATTTAAAAAGGTAATAGAAATTAATAATCAAACGTTAGCAGGAGTACCTTCCGTTGTATTTGGATTACTCGGCTTAACTATTTTTGTATATGCTCTTCATTTAGGTGAGAGTATTATTGCGGCGGCACTGACGATGAGTTTACTCGTCTTACCTACAGTTGTTGTAGCAAGTCAAGAAGCGATACGATCTGTACCAAGGTCATTATTAGAAGCTTCTTACGGATTAGGTGCTACGAAGTGGCAAACGATGTATCAAATTGTATTGCCATCTGCTTTCCCGGGAATTATAACGGGTTGTACGTTAGCGATATCAAGGGCGATTGGAGAAGCGGCACCGCTATTAGTTATCGGGGCACTTGCATTTGCAAATTATGTTCCATTTAGTATGTTTGATAGATTTACAGTTTTACCAATTCAAATTTTTAATTGGATGAGTAGACCGCAAGAAGAATTTCAGTATGTAGCAGCTGCTGGGATGATTGTTTTATTAGGTTTATTGCTCTTTATCAATATATTTGTCTTATGGTTACGAAATCGAAAATAAGTTGGAAATGGATGAAAGGGGAATTCAAATGGTAGCAACAGTAGTAAATGTACAGGTGAAAAACGAGGAGAAAATCGAGACTGCACCAAAGAAAGTAGTATTTGATACGAAAAACTTAAATTTATGGTACGGAGAAGACCATGCTTTAAAAGATATTAACTTAAGCATTCATGAGAATGAAGTTACAGCAATTATCGGGCCAAGTGGTTGTGGTAAATCAACGTACTTAAAAACATTAAATCGTATGGTAGAGTTAGTACCAATCGTGCGAACTACAGGTGTAATTGAATATAGAGAGCGCAATATATTTGAAAAATCATACCCAGTTGAAGAATTAAGAACTCATGTGGGAATGGTGTTCCAAAAGCCAAATCCATTTCCGAAATCTATTTATGAAAATGTAGCATATGGACCGAAAATTCATGGTATTCGTGATAAGAGAACATTGGATGAAATTGTTGAAAAAAGTTTACGTGGAGCAGCGATTTGGGATGAGTTAAAAGATCGTTTGCATGATAATGCATACGGTTTATCTGGTGGACAGCAACAGCGTCTATGTATCGCACGTTGTTTAGCGATTGAACCAGACGTTATTTTAATGGATGAGCCAACATCGGCACTAGATCCAATTTCAACATTAAAAGTAGAAGAATTAATTCAAGAGTTAAAGAAAGACTTTAGCATTGTGATCGTAACGCATAACATGCAACAAGCAGCACGTATTTCAGACAAAACTGCTTTCTTCTTAAGTGGAGAAGTTGTGGAATATACAGATACAAATAAATTATTTACGACACCTTCAGATAAGCGTACAGAAGATTATATTACAGGCCGATTCGGTTGATATCGTTGCAAGGATAAGAGTAAATACCCTCTTAACAGAGGGTATTTCTTGTTTTTACCTCATTTCATTAGAGAAGTAATACTTCTCCTATCTTAAGGTTTATTACAAGTAGGCTAGGTAGGGAATCTATATATAATGGCACATAATATTGAGGGGGAAGAAACAATGGTAAGAGAACAGTTTCAATGTGATTTAAAAACGTTACAGCAAAAGGTGATTGAGCTTGGAGAGCTAGCGAGGGCAGCTTTATTGCTTGCTATGGAAGGTCTTCATAAAAGGGATGTAGAGAAAGCATTAGAGGTAATAGATGGTGATTATCGTATGGATAATTTAGAAGAGGAAATAAATGATCTTGCGCTTATGCTTATTACGAAGCAGCAACCTGTAGCAAGTGATTTAAGAAGGATTTTCATTTCAATTAAAACAGCGACAGATCTAGAGCGTATTGCAGATCATGCTGTTAATATTGCGAAATCAACAATTCGTCTTGGGGAAAAAGAAGTGGTTGTTAGTTTGCACAATCTTGATGAAATGTTTGCAATTGCAAATAAGATGTTACAGTTAGCGTTGGAAGCATATGAGCAAGAAAATTTAACTTTTGCGAAACAAATTGCCGAAATGGATGATTCAGTTGATGAAATGTATGGGAAAGCGATTCGTGAATTTATATCTTCAGTTCCAGAACAACCAGAAGCGATTACACAAATTACACAATTATCCTTTGTGGCGAGATATATCGAGCGTGTAGCAGATCATATTACAAATATTGCTGAAAATGTTTTTTATTTAGTAAAAGGGAAGCATTACTTATTAAATGAATAAAGTAAAAAGGCAGGTGAAACATCACCTGCTTTTTTTAGTCAAAACATGACAAAAAAAGCTCGTTGTTTCCTTTAGTTTATGATGATAAGATGTATCATAATATAATGGAAAAAATAGGACATATATGTTGTTCATTTAGTAAGTAATATTTTACTAAGTTAATGGTAAGCGCTTTCTTTTTGTATCTGAAAGGTACGGGGATATAAGGAGTTTTACTGCTTGTCAGCTATCAACGGGAGATGAAAAAATCCCTACAATTTAAAGTTTCATTTTATACTGCTAGTTAATTCGGGTTAGATAATATACATATCGTATATGAAGTTACTGAACATTATATAAGTGGAGGCTGAAGTATATGAAGGGGGTTATTTTAGCTGGAGGAAAAGGACGACGCCTTAGACCATTAACATGTAATACTCCAAAGCCGATGTTGCCATTATTAGAGAAGCCAGTTTTGGAATACAATATTGAATTATTACGTCAGCATGGTATTCGTGAGATTGCCATTACTGTTCAGTATATGAGTACGGCCATTAAACAATACTTTGGTGACGGTAGCAAATGGGGCGTCAATTTGTATTACTTTGAAGACTCTCCACCGCTTGGAACCGCAGGGAGTATTAAACAAGCGGAAAAATTTCTGGATGAAACGTTTGTCGTCATAAGCGGGGATGCGTTAACTGATTTTCAATTATCAGAAGGCATTGCGTTTCATGAACAAAAGAAAAGAATGGTAACTATGTTTGTAAAGGAAGTAGAAAATCCACTCTCATTCGGTTTAGTTGTAATGAACAAAGAACAAGAGGTTACACGATATATAGAAAAACCAAGTTGGAATGAGGTAGTTTCTAATATTGTGAATACAGGTATATATATTATGGAACCAGAAATTTTCTCTTACATACCGCCCCGAGAATTTTTTGATTTCAGTCAAGATGTGTTTCCGTTATTGGCAAATAAGAACGCGTTATTTGCATATTTGTCAGAAGGCTATTGGTTAGATATTGGTACATTTGATCAATATCGACAAGCACAATTTGATTTGTTAACGAAAAAATTACAAGTACCTATTCCTTACACGGAAGTATTACCGATGGTATGGATGGGGGAAGGAGTGACGATTGGAAAAGGAACGAAAATTCACGGTCCCTCTTTTATTGGAGAAGGAGCAAAGATTGGTGCTGGAGCTGTAATTGAACCGTACTCCATTATCGGGAAAAATAGTATTGTTTCAAGCTATTCTCATCTTCAAAAAAGTATTGTTTTTGCAAATGTTCACATTGGGCAATATTGCGAGTTATTAGAAACGACAATAGGAGAGCATACAATGGTGGAAGATGACGTTACATTGTTTCAAAAAAGCATTGTAGCGGATCATTGTCATATCGGGAAAAGTACGGTAATTAAGCAAAAGGGAAAACTATGGCCATATAAGGCGATTGACAGCTATTCGGTAGTCGGATCGGCTGGTGTTCAAGAAAGTGAAAAGAGTGCAGGATGGTTGCAAAAAAGCCGCATTGTAGGAAGAGGCAATGTTGAAATCACTCCTCAATTTATTGTAAAGGTTGCGATGGCGTACGGATCTCTTTTTGCCAAAGGAGAAAGTATATTAATCGGGAGTCAAGAACATATAGAAACGACCTCTTATAAAAATCTCTTTCTTCATGCGATTCATGGTATCGGAGTTCATACGATGGAATGCAAAGAAATGAACGAGTCGCTTTTTCAGTATAGTATTCAGGATTTACAATGTGCAGGCGGGGTTTTCATTCAAGTAGAAAATGAAAAAGAGGTTGTTATAAAGTTGTATGGCAAGGATGGGGTACAATTAACGTATAAGCAGCAAAAAGCGATAGAACAAGTATATATGTCTGAGTCGTTTTATTACGTATGTGAGAAGGAAATGGGGCGGAATAAGCTAGTCCACGTTTCTTTACATGATTATATAGAGGCTGTATTAGAACGCATTGATATTGAGAAAATACAAAAACAGAAGTTTCATCTTCTTATTAATAAAAGAAATGATATGTTACAACATTTACTTATGCTCTTTTTGCAAAGGCTCGGATGTACAGTTACTTGGATTTATGCGGGCGAACAAAAGGATCATGTGAAAGCTTTGATGAAATCAAGTAAAGCAAATATGGCTCTTATGTTTTCAGAGCAAGGAAATTATTTCGAGTTATATGATAATCACAGTAATATTTACCAAGGAACAGATTTTGAAGAGGTAGATATTCCAGATTTATTACTTGAATCGACAGGAAATATTTACCCAATGTCTTTGAAATTAGGAGAGTGTTACCTTCTATTTTATACGCAGGATGAAAAAAAGTCGTTTCAAGCGAGATGGAAGCGAGATATTTTATATCGAATAGGAAAATTATTTGAGCTAATAGCATTGCAAGGAAAAACATTTCTCAGCATAGTAGAGCAATCGCCTCCGCTCTATCTACTTTGTGATGAAGTTGTATGTTCATGGAATGAAAAAGGGAAAGTGATGAGGAAATTATTGGCTGATATGGAAAGAAAGGAAGACGGTATATTTGAAGGAGTACAGTTCAAATATACGGAAAAAGAGTGGTCTTATATCGTTTCTGACACAAAACAACCGAAATTTTTAGTGTATTCACATGCTAGAAACCCAGTAATAGCAAGGGAAAACATGAAAAACCTTATAGAAAAAATTAGACAATATCAAAAGGTGTAGAATTTTTATTTTAAAAGTGGTATTATAGTATAGTCTGATTTAAGTTATTAGTACTGGAGGGAAATAAGAATGCGTGTGAATATTACTCTAGCATGTACAGAATGCGGAGATCGTAACTATATCTCAAAGAAAAACAAACGTAACAACGCTGAGCGTATCGAGCTTAAAAAGTATTGCAAGCGTGACAAGAAGTCTACGTTACACCGTGAAACAAAGTAAGCAGTAGGAATATTTTCCTACTGTTTCTTTTTTTATTCGATTCCTCTGTTAAAAGTGATACACTATCATCGTAGAGAAAAGTATCACTGTGAGGGGGAAAATGTGTGAGAGAAGAGAAAGTACGTTTACGTAAACGAATAATAGAGCACATGAATTCTTTATCAGAAGAACGGTATACAACTTTATCAGAGCAAATTGCATGTTCGTTGTATGCGCAAAAAGAGTGGACTGAAGCTAAAACAATCGGAATCACTCTCTCAATGGAAAATGAAGTGAATACATATCCTATTATCGAAAAAGCTTGGGAAGAGGGCAAGAAAGTTGTTGTCCCGAAGTGTAATAAAGGAACACGAACAATGTCCTTTAGGAAAATTAGTAATTTTGATCAATTAGAAACGGTGTATATGAATTTACGTGAACCAATTCCAGCACTTACGGAAGAAGTGAATGCAGATGAAATTGATCTTCAAATCGTGCCGGGCGTAGCTTATACAGAGCGAGGAGAACGAATTGGATATGGCGGTGGCTATTATGATCGTTATCTCGTGCATTATAAAGGGAAAACGCTATCATTAGCTTATAGTTTTCAAGTGGTAGAACATATTCCAGTAGAGCCGTTTGATAAAAATATAGAAAAAATTATTACAGAAAAAGGAACAATGGTTAAAAATGGGCTTGTATAGACAAATAAAAATTGACGAGACTTTTTCTTCTTGATTATAATAAAATATGTGAACGTTTTCTTATTATAATTTTTTATAGTAAGTGAGCATAGAGGGTGATAAAATGGTATCTATTTATGATATTCAGCAATTGCTAAAGAAATTTGGTACGATTATTTATACGGGTGATCGAATTGCAGATTTACAATTAATGCAAGATGAATTGCGTGAATTAAATCAATCACAGCTAATCGATCCACAAGACTATCAAACAGCTTTATTTTTATTGAAGCAAGAAATTCAAAAAGAGCTAAATAAGAATTAGATAAAGGTAGGTAAGCAACATGGAAGAGAAATGGTTAGTTGGTGTTGACCTTGGTGGTACAACGATTAAATTAGCATTTATTAATGTGTACGGTGAAATTTTACATAAGTGGGAAATCCCTACGAATACAAATGAGCAAGGAAAACATATTACACTTGATGTAGCGAAAGCTATTGATAAAAAGTTAGAAGAGTTAGGCGAATTAAAAAGTAAGTTAATCGGTATTGGTATGGGAGCTCCTGGTCCTGTACACGTGGCGTCTGGAATGATTTATGAAGCGGTTAACTTAGGATGGAAAAACTATCCGTTAAAAGATTTATTAGAAGTGGAAACAGGATTACCTGTTGTTATTGATAATGATGCAAACTTAGCAGCGCTTGGTGAAATGTGGAAAGGTGCTGGTGAAGGAGCGAAAGATTTAATTTGTATGACTCTTGGTACTGGCGTTGGCGGTGGTGTAATTGCCAATGGTGAGATTGTACACGGCGTAAGCGGTGCTGCTGGTGAAATCGGACACATTACAGTCGTTACAGAGAATGCTTTCCCGTGTAATTGCGGGAAGTCTGGTTGCCTAGAAACTGTAGCATCTGCAACGGGTATTGTGCGTGTTGCTATGCAAAAAATACAAGAGACTGATAAAGAAAGTGTTCTACGTTCTATGTTAGCAGAAGAAGGGCGTATTACATCAAAAGATGTGTTTGAAGCACTTGGACAAGGTGACGAGCTAGCAGGCGAAGTAGTAGAAAAAGTAGCTTCTTACTTAGGATTAGCTGTAGCGAACCTTGCTAGTACGTTGAACCCAGAGAAAATTGTTATTGGCGGCGGCGTGTCTAAAGCTGGAGATGCACTATTAGAGCCAATTCAACGTTATTTCGAGCAATATGCTTTTTCACGTGCTGTAAAGAGCACGAAGTTAGCGATTGCAATACTTGGTAATGATGCAGGTGTTATCGGAGGAGCTTGGCTTGTAAAAAAGCACAAATACGAAGCAAAGATGGTATAAGTTATGAACTATGAAAAGAGGAAGGGGAAACCCCTTCCTCTTTTTGCGCACAATCTTGATGAAGAATAACATGTAAATGAATTAAGCTGCTGGTGGGTACCCGTTATATAGAACAGTCATAATCGTAAACCATCCGAAAACGAGTACAGTTGCAATTGCAAAGCCGCCTGCGAAAAAGTTCTTTTCGCGAAGTGTTCTAAGCGTAGCAAATACAGCTAACAGAGTGACTAGTGCAAAAATAATAACAAGGCCCATACAATATCCTCCTCTGTCTACCCATTCCTAAATATGAGTTTTTAGAATATTAACTCTTTTATATTGTACATGTTTTAAAAATGATTGTCGAGATAGCATCCTTTCTTTTCCTAAGAGAAAAAAATGTTGTATCATTGAAAGTAAGTTTAATAATTGGAGGAGATTTTCATATGAAATGGATACAAATGCCGTTAGGCCCATTACAAACAAATGCTTATATTTTAACGAATGAGCAAAATGAGTGTATTATCTTTGATCCTGGTCACGAAGGAGAGAAGCTCGTTACATATTTACAAGAAGAACAATTAAAGCCACTGGCTGTTTTATTAACACATGCTCACTTTGATCATATTGGCGCTGTTGATGCGGTCAGAGACGCTTTTCATATTCCTGTGTATGTACATAAAGAAGAAGCAGATTGGTTAGGCGATGCAACTGTAAATGGTTCTCAAATTTTTATGATGAATCGGAGTATTACAGCAAAACCAGCAGATCATATTATTGATGCAGAAGGTACATTAGCAATTGGCTCATTTAATTTTGAAATTTTTGAAACGCCAGGACATTCTCCGGGTAGTATTTCTTATTACTGTAAAGAGGCGAGTGCTGTATTTTCTGGAGATGTATTGTTCCAAATGAGTATCGGAAGAACAGATTTACCTGGTGGAAGTTTTGCTGAATTGATTGGAAGTATTGAAGAGAAATTATTTGTATTACCTGATGAAACAGCGGTGCTATGTGGACATGGTCCAGAAACAAGCATTGGTTTTGAAAAAGAAAATAATCCATTTTTACAGTAAGGAGCTAGTATGGAGATGGAGCTCATTTTAAAAGAATGGATGGAAAAAGAAAAGGATTATTCAATTTCATACAGTACATATATGAACCTCGCACTATATGCAGAGGAACATGGATATTATATGAAAGAACGTGAAAAAATCGGAAGACAAGGGGATTTTTTTACAAGTAGCAATGTATCCTCTGTGTTTGCAAAAACTTTTGCTAAGTTTTTTATTCGTCTTGTTGAAAATGGTGAAGTTGCTCCACAGATTTGTGAGATTGGTGGGGGAACAGGGAAGTTTGCCTATGATGTTTTACAAGAATGGAAACAATTATCACCGGAAACCTTTATTGATTTAAACTATTCAATGATTGAAATGAGCCCTTTTCATAGAAAATTACAGCAGAAAAATCTTTGTTCGTTTTATAATGTGTCATATTATACGTCGCATAGTGAAATGGGAGAATCGTTCGAAGGAATTCTTTTTTCGAATGAGTTATTTGATGCATTTCCTGTTGAGGTAATTGAGAAGAGAAATGGAATATTGTATGAAGTACGTGTTACGTATACAGGGGAAGGGAAACTTGCAGAAGTATGTAGACCGTTACATAAAAGCATTGGTCGATACTTATTGAAATATAATATTCATCTTGCTGAAGGTCAGCGTTTTGAAGTGCCGATTGCGATGGAAAAATATATAAAAGAAATGGCGAAATGGTTTCAACGAGGTGTATGTATTACAGTTGATTATGGATATACAAAAGAAGAATGGATGCATCCTGCACATCAGGAAGGAAGTTTACGAGGATATTACGATCATAAGTTAATCCGTAATCCTTTAGCGCATCCAGGTGAAATGGATCTTACTACTCATATTCATTGGGACGAACTGAAAGAGATGTTTAGCCTGCAAGGTATGCATACAGTATGGCATAAGAAGCAATCTGAGTTTTTGTTAGCAGCAGGAATATTAGATCAGCTTACGGGTCACCAAGATAGAAATCCTTTTTCTGAAACTCAAAAACAAAATCGTGCAGTTCGTTCTATGATTTTGAGCGGAGGATTAGGGAGTGCGTTTGATGTTGTGATACATACGAAACATATGCAACAGTTACACTTGAATCGGTATTTGAAAATATAAAAAACAAGACACAGCATATTTCTGTGTCTTGTTTTTTAATACGACTTATGTAGCATCATATATTTCCTCTCATGATATATATTTATATTAAAGATATGAGATGAAAAATATAGAATACGTCCTTTTTCTCTGTTTATGAGTCCCTAACCCAATAATACGCGAACGAGTTGAATAATTGTCTCGTTTTCTACTTTGTAATAAATTTCCAATCCTTTTCTTTCACTTGAAACGATTTTAGCACTTTTTAACTTTGCTAAATGCTGTGAAATTGTAGATTGTGGCATGTTTAAGCCAGTGTACATTGTTGAAACATTGCTTGGACCACGTTCAATTAATCCCTTTACAATACATAAGCGAACAGGATGAGCAAGTACTTTCAATAATTCTGCATTGCTTTCATATAGTTCAATTTCTTTTTGAAAGGTTTCTAACATGTTCTTTTCCACCTCCGTGTGAGCTGTTATACCATACTATACATACCAAAAAATTAAAGAAAAGAAAACAGTTGTTGCAGAAAAAAAGTCCTAAAGTAAAGAAATTGTAAGAAAAGAGACCCTGATGTAAATAAAGTAGATGATTTAGCACGGTTTTGTAAAATGACAATTTTGGGTGAAAATTTAGATGCGTTTTAAAAATTGAAAGATATAGATATATTTGTAACACAATCTTACCATGATTTTCTTATTCTTTCAAATGAATATACAAAATTTTTAAAATAATATGACAAAGGAATTATAATGATATATATAGAATATAAAACAGGTTAAAAGAAAAGAAGCTGAATGTAGTCAGCTTCTTGATGATGAAAACGAAATGTTTGAATATAGCTGATAAATCTTAGAATTACCAAGACATTAGTTATGTATTCTAGCGTCACCTTGTATCAATTTTAAAAATCTGTGATTCCATATATTTTCATAAAAACCAATTGTCTCTTTTGCGGACATAAATGGATTATTTAATGTAGAGGTTGCTTTCTGTACCATGAAGTTTTCGTATCCTAGTCCATGAGCGAATTTAATCGTAGCATCCATACAGTACTCTGTTTGGGCACCACAAAATTCAATACGATGTACAGATAATTGATCTAAAATCTCTTTTAAATTTGTTTTATAAAATGAATTGGCATGTGTCTTTCTTACAAAAAAATCTTGTTCTTGAATATCTAGATCAGCATGAATAGCCCAAAGTTCTTTTTCGGGTACTAAATCATCATCACAATGTTGAACGAAAAGAATTGGTTTATTTGATTTTCTGTATGAAGAAATTCTGTTATTTACTTTTGTAAGTAAGTTTTGTAAATCAAATAAATGTTCTTCGCTATAACATACTCCGTTTTGTAGATCGATAACGATTAAAACATCTGCACAAGTATCCATTATTTTTGCCCCTTTTTTACTTCTTAATATATCAATTAATTCATTACTTGGAAATAGATGGTGCTCTTTCGTTTTTTTATGAACTATACGAAAAGTAAAATATACGCAACAGCATAAAAAGAAGATATGATAACTTAATTTCATATCTTCTTTTCTCTTTATGCATTTACAGGTTCTTCTACATAAGAAAGGGCATTTTCAAAATCGGATATTAAATCGTCAACATTTTCAAGGCCGACGGATAACCGAAGTAATGAATTAGAAATCCCTCTTTCATCACGAGCTTCTTGCGATAGTGCTGCATGTGACATTTTAGCTGGGTAGGAAAGAATCGATTCGACAGCTCCTAAACTAACTGCAAAGACGGGTAATTTTACTTTTGATAAAAATTGGCGGAGTGCGTCTTCAGATTGTAAAGTGAAAGATAGGACAGCTCCGGCTGATGTAGCTTGAGCTTGTTGGATATCAAATCTAAGGTGTGTTTGTAAGCCAGGATAATAGACATTTTTAACTTTAGCGTGCTCTTGTAAATAATGTGCAATTTTATTGGCGTTAGCAGCTGAATGCTCAAGACGTACATGTAATGTTTTTAGCCCGCGAAGTACGAGAGAACAATCTTGAGGACCTAAAATAGCACCGAATGCATTTTGTAAAAATCCAAGTTTTTGAGCGAGTTCGGCATCTTTTACAACTGCTAATCCGGCAGTAACATCACTATGACCAGCAATGAATTTTGTGGCACTATGAAGAACGACATCGGCGCCAAGATCAAGTGGCTTCTGGAATAGTGGTGTCAAAAATGTATTATCAACAAAAGTAAGGGCGTCAATAGATTTTGCAAGTTGAGACACAGCACGAATATCTGTCACTTTTAAAAGTGGATTAGAGGGTGTTTCCACATAAAAGAGTTTTGTATTTGGCTTAATGTTTTGCTTTATTTCTTCTAAATTGGTCATATCAACAAATGTATGTGAAACACCGTAACGGGAGAGAACTTCAGTTATAATTCGATAAGTGCCTCCATATACGTCTTCTGAAATGAGTACGTGATCACCTTGTGAAAGAAGGAGGAATGCAGTAGAAATCGCTGCAATTCCTGATGCGAAGGCAAATCCTTTTGTTCCGCCTTCTAATAAAGCAATGATATCTTCAAGAGCTTCACGAGTTGGATTACCAGAGCGGCTATAGTCATATTTTCCGAACGTATCTACATCAAACTGGTGGAATGTTGATGTATT
Source organism: Bacillus sp. CH140a_4T (assembly GCF_008923725.1). Taxonomy (GTDB): domain Bacteria; phylum Bacillota; class Bacilli; order Bacillales; family Bacillaceae_G; genus Bacillus_A. The sequence goes on along the minus strand of NZ_WBPF01000013.1, from coordinate 536,879 downwards.
ATAGATGGGAACGTTAACAGCTCCTGTTTGCAAGTCATGTTTATATTGGTTGTGCAGTAAGAGTGTATCAATAGAATAACTCATATTCTTACACCTTCTTTTACAAGTTTAATGGCTTGCTTTAAGTCTTGAATTAAATCGTTATTATTTTCAATGCCAACGGAAAATCGAAGAAGACGATTGCATACACCGTTTGCTGTTCTGATTTCTTCAGGAATATCAGCGTGCGTTTGCGTTGCTGGATAGGTCATTAAACTTTCAACACCACCAAGACTTTCAGCGAATGTAATTAAGGATAAAGATTGTAAGAATGGATTAATCCACGTTTCATCTTTCAGACGAAATGAGATCATGCCGCCTCTTCCGGGATAAAATACATCTGTCACCCCGTCTTCATCATTTAAATAAGCAACAACTGCTTTTGCATTTTCTTCATGTTGTCTCATACGAAGCGCTAACGTTTTCATACCACGAATTAATAGCCATGAGTCAAATGGGCTTAAGACTGCACCAGAGGCATTATGGTAATGAGCGATCTCCTCACAAAGTTCCTTTCCTTTTGCAACGACAAGACCGCTTAGTACATCGTTATGTCCCCCTAAATATTTCGTTGCGCTATGAAGTACAATGTCAGCACCTTCTGTTAATGGCTGCTGTATATAAGGCGTATAGAATGTGTTGTCTACAATAAGAAGTAGTCCGTGTCTTTTCGCTACAGTTGCGACAGCGGCAATATCAGTAACTTGCATTAATGGATTAGTTGGGGTTTCTATGAAAATAGCTTTCGTTTCAGTTGTGATAGCTTTTTCAATTTGTTTAATAGATTGTGTATTTACGTATCTACATCGAACATTCCACTTTTTTTCGTGCTCAGAAAATAATCGATAAGTGCCCCCGTATAAATCTTCAGATACAATAAGTTCGTCTCCGGAACGGAATAGGGAAAGGACGAGGAAAACAGCTGCCATCCCTGAACTACAGGCATAACCTTGTTCACCGTATTCTAAATCTGCGATTGCCTGCTCTAAAAGACCGCGAGTTGGATTGCCAGTTCGTGAATAGTCAAAGCCAGTAGATTTACCAATTCCTTCGTGACGATAAGCAGTTGAAAAATAAACAGGTGGGTTAACAGTTCCTGTTGTAGTTTCGCTCCGGTTTCCGATTTGTGCTAGTTTTGTTTCAATAGTTGACATATAAAAATTCCTCCTTTTTAAATGAACAATTAAGTGAATGTAAAGTGAAACTTTAATCAGTGAGGGATTCATCCCCACTGATTATTAGTTGAACCAATCGGGCTTTTACGGGCAGTTGATTCCCACCTAACTTCTTTGTTTCAGCTGAATTTTGAGTTGGGAATCTTACTGCCCGTTAATGCGGGGTAAAATAAAAAAAGCCTTCTAAAGAAGAAGGCTTTCGGTTTGAATAGAGTCTTCTTCTCATCTGTCAAATCTTTCACAATTTGCTGGAATTAGCACCTTATTAACAAATGTTAATGGTTGCTGAGGCGTCATAGGGCCAGTCCCTCTACCTCTCTAGATAAGAATGTTCGTATGAAATTTTATTATGTTTTTAACTTTACAACAAAAGATAATTGAATTGCAACTTTATTTTAAATAATTTTTATTTTTCCGCAAGTGTCATTGACTTTTGTATTTGTGCGTGCTAAATTTATTAAAAAATTAACAAACATTGTTAAAAGGGGAACGCATTTCCTTTTAGCTACATAAATAAAATAATAAAGACAAACTCTTATTGAGAGCGGTGGAGGGAAAGGCCCTGTGAAACCCGGCAACCTTCAAACGAAATGTTTGAAACGGTGCTAATACCTGCAAAACGATTGTTTTGCATAATAAGAGGAGGAACGATTATGTCCCCCTCTTCAAAGTGAAGAGGGGGTTTTTATATTGATAGAAATGAGGGAGATTTGTGAAATTACTAGATTTATTATCAAAAGGAATTGTAATAGGTGATGGTGCGGTTGGGACGTTATTACATTCACATGGTTTGCAAAGTAGTTTTGAAGAATTGAACATATCTGATCCAGATTTAATTATATCGATTCATAAGCAATATGTAGCTGCTGGGGCAGATGTGATTCAAACAAATACGTACGGAGCAAATGAAGCAAAATTACGTATGTATGGTTTAGAAAATCAAGTTACTGAAATTAATAGAGCGGCAGTAAAATTGGCGAAAGCATCTGTTACAGATAGAAATGCAATTTTAGGAACAATTGGTGGTATGAAACATATCGGAGCTGTTACAACGACTGATATAGAAAGAGAATTTATGCTACTTGAGCAGGCAAGTGCATTACTAGAAGAACAGGTTGATGGGCTGCTATTAGAGACTTTCTATGATGAATTTGAATTACTTCATGCTGTTCAGGTGTTACGAAAACAAACGAAAATTCCAATTGTAGCTCAATTAGCGTTACATGAGGCAGGTACGACTCAAAATGGAAATGATGTAAATGAAATATTAAAACAGCTTTTAGATTACGGTGCAAATGTCGTTGGATTGAACTGCCAACTAGGACCACTTCATATGACGGAAGCTTTTAAAATGATATCGATTCCGCAAAATGGCTACTTGTCAGCATATCCAAATGCAGGTCTCCCTAATTATGTGGAGGGACGTTACGTATATGAGGGAAGTCCAGCTTATTTCGAAGCGATGACGCCGAAGTTTATTGAGCAAGGTATTCGGTTATTAGGTGGTTGTTGTGGCACGACTCCAGAACATATTGAAAGTATGAAGCGTGCAATTGCAAATATTACACCTGTAATAGAAAAGGATACGGTTCAAAGACCGAAAGTAGTTCATAAACACGAGAAACGTTCGAAAGCTCATGTCACATTAGCAGCGAAAGCAAAAAAACAAACGACAGTAGTAGTGGAATTAGATCCACCGAAAACGTTAAATACGCAGCGATTTTTTGAAGGCGCAAGAGCATTGAAAAGAGTTGGGGCAGATGCTATTACTCTAGCAGATAATTCATTAGCATCGCCCCGCATCTCGAATATGGCAATGGGGGCATTATTAACGAAGCATGATATTCCAGTATTGACGCATTTAACGTGTAGAGACCATAACGTCATCGGACTACAATCTCATTTACTAGGCTTATCAGCGTTAGGTATGGAAGAAGTGTTAGCTTTAACTGGTGATCCAGCACGCGTCGGTGATTTTCCAGGTGCCACTTCTGTATATGATTTGTCCTCTATTGAGCTCATTAAAATGATTAAAGAAATGAACGATGGGCGCTCGATTTTAGGGAAATCAATAGGTCCAGCAACACGGTTTTCAGTGGGAGGTGCGTTTAATCCGCATGTAAGACATTTAAAAGCAGCGGTTAAGCGAATGGAACGGAAAATAGAAGCTGGAGCCGAATATTTTTTAACTCAGCCAATTTATGATATCGCGTTAATTGAAGAAGTGTATGAAGCGACAAAGCATTTGGAACAACCTATTTTTATTGGGATTATGCCACTAATAAGTAAAAGGAATGCAGATTTCCTTCATTTTGAGGTGCCAGGAATTACGTTACCTGAAGAAATAAGGGAGAGAATGGATGGACATGAAACGAAAGAGGCAGCAATTGAGGAAGGGATTCGCATTTCGCAAGAATTGATCGATGCGGCGATGAAATATTTTAACGGCATTTATCTTATTACACCATTTCTAAAATATGAAATTACAGAACACCTTGTTAAATATGTGAGAGAAAAGCAAGAAGTGAAAGAAGGTATTAACTGATGAAATGTATAGAAGAAAAATTACAAAATAACATCTTACTATTAGATGGTGCAATGGGAACAATGATCCAGCAAGAGGACTTAACTGCGGAAGATTTCGGAGGAGAAGAGTACGAAGGGTGTAATGAATATTTAGTAGAAACAAGGCCTGATGTCATTTTAAAGATTCATAAAGCTTATATTGAAGCTGGAGCGGATATTATTGAAACAAATACATTTGGGGCGACAAATATTGTATTAAGTGATTATGCGTTGTCTCATTTAGACGAGGAACTAAATGAGAAGGCAGCACGTTTAGCAAAGCAAGCGGTCAAAGCAAGCGGGAAGGAAGTATATGTTGCGGGAGCAATGGGGCCGACAACGAAAGCGATTAGTGTTACTGGTGGTGTGACGTTTGAAGAATTAATTGAAGCCTATACGCGGCAGGCAAGAGGATTATTGAAGGGAGAAGTTGATGTATTACTCGTTGAGACGAGTCAAGATATGCGTAACGTGAAGGCTGCGTATATTGGAATTCAAGCAGCTTTTGACGAACTAAATACAATTGTACCTATCATGATTTCGGGAACAATTGAACCGATGGGGACGACTCTGGCTGGGCAAACAATTGAGGCTTTTTACTTATCGATAGAACATATGAAGCCATTATCTGTTGGATTAAACTGTGCGACTGGTCCAGAGTTTATGAGAGACCATATTCGTTCACTATCTGATTTGTCGGAGTGTTACATTTCTTGTTATCCAAATGCTGGTCTTCCTGATGAAGATGGACATTATCATGAATCTCCATCTTCTCTCGCCGAAAAAGTAAAGCGATTTGCTGAAGAAGGATGGATTAATATTATCGGTGGTTGTTGTGGTACAACACCAGAACATATAAAAGCAATGAAATCTGTGTTAGCTTCTCTTAAGCCGCGTGAACACCACGAAAGAACTGGACACGGGGTTAGTGGATTAGAGGCACTTCAATATGATGACTCTATGAGACCGTTATTTGTTGGTGAAAGAACAAATGTTATTGGATCACGTAAATTTAAACGATTAGTAGCAGAAGGGAAATTTGAAGAGGCTGCTGAAGTCGCAAGAGCACAAGTGAAGAAAAATGCTCATATTATTGATATTTGTATGGCAGATCCTGATCGCGATGAAATAGAAGATATGGAAAACTTCTTGGCAGAAGTTACGAAAGTATTAAAAGTACCGATTATGATTGACTCAACAGATGAAAATGTGATGGAGCGAGCTCTTACTTATATTCAAGGAAAAGCTGTTATTAATTCAATTAATTTAGAAGATGGAGAAGAACGATTTAAAAAAGTGACACCACTTCTTCAGAAATATGGTGCTGCAATTGTAGTTGGAACAATCGATGAAGACGGTATGGCAGTAAGTGCGGAAAGAAAACTCGAAATTGCGAAAAGAAGTTATGAGTTATTGACGACGAAATATGGTATACGTCCGTCAGATATTATTTTCGATGCACTTGTATTTCCTGTAGGGACAGGTGATGAAGAATATATCGGTTCGGCGGCAGCGACGATAGAAGGAATTCGTCTTATTAAAGAAGCGTTACCAGAGTGTTTAACGATTTTAGGTGTAAGTAACATATCATTTGGTTTACCACCAGCTGGACGCGAAGTATTAAATTCCGTCTTTTTATATCATGCAACGAAAGCAGGATTAGATTATGCGATTGTGAATACGGAAAAATTAGAACGGTATGCGTCAATTCCAGAGGAAGAAAAACGTCTTGCAGATGCATTGCTTTTTGAAACGACGCAAGAGACGTTAGAAAAATTTACGAATTTTTATCGCGCGGCAAAAAAGAAAGATGTTGTTATCCAAGAAACATTAACTCTTGATGAAAGGCTAGCAAATTACATTGTAGAAGGTACGAAACAAGGATTACAAGAAGATTTAAGCTTTGCACTTACAGAAGGAAGAAAACCTTTGGATATTATTAATGGTCCACTTATGACAGGAATGGATGAGGTGGGACGATTATTTAATAATAATGAGCTTATCGTTGCTGAAGTATTGCAAAGTGCTGAAAGTATGAAAGCTGCCGTAAGCTATTTAGAGCCACATATGGAATCTAGTGATAGTGCGAAAAAAGGGAAAGTGTTATTAGCAACTGTTAAAGGTGACGTACATGATATTGGGAAAAACCTCGTTGAAATTATTTTATCGAATAATGGATATGAGATTATTAATTTAGGAATCAATGTTCGCTCGGATCGAATTGTACAAGAAGTACAAGAAAAGAAGCCTGACATTATCGGTCTTTCTGGTTTATTAGTAAAATCAGCGCAACAAATGGTAACGACCGCTGAAGATTTAAAAGCAGCAAATATTGATGTTCCAATCGTTGTAGGCGGGGCAGCGTTAACGAGAAAGTTTACAGATAACCGTATTTCACCGTCATATAAAGGGCTCGTATGCTATGCGAGTGATGCGATGACTGGTCTTGATATTATTAATAAGCTTCAAAAGGAAGAAGAGCGTGAGAAGATGAAACAAGATAAAAAAGAGCGTCATCTTCATATCGTAGAAAAAGAGGAGAAGAAAGTAGAGATTCCAGCAGTAATTGAGCCATTAGCGAAGGCAGAGGTTATCGTGCCTGATTCAACAAAGCGGATTGTATTAAGTGATATTCCAGCCCTTCATCTCGCTCCATTTTTAAATAGGCAGATGTTACTTGGACATCACCTTGGATTAAAAGGAAATGTGAAGAAGCTTCTGCGAGAGGGAGATAAAAGAGCACACGAATTAAATGATTTAATAGACGAATTATTGCAGGAAGGACAATCTTGGTTAAAACCGAAAGCAGTGTATCAATTTTTCCCAGCACAAAGCGACGGACAAAATATTGTTATATATGATCCAGAAGATCATACGCGTGTTATAGAACGTTTTACATTCCCAAGACAAGGAAAAGCGCCATATCGTACTTTAGGTGATTATTTACGACCAGTTGGAGATGAAATGGACTATGTTGCTTTCCTATCTGTTACGGTTGGGGAAGGTGTTCGGGACATTGCTGAAGAGTGGAAGGCGAAGGGGGATTATTTACGCAGCCATGCGATTCAATCGTTAGCGCTTGAACTAGCAGAAGGACTTGCTGAAAAAACACATATGCTTATCCGTGACCGCTGGGGCATTCCGGACTCACCTGAACTGACGATGGAAGAACGTTTCCGTACGAAATATAGAGGGATACGCGTGTCCTTCGGTTATCCAGCATGTCCAGAACTTGCAGATCAAGAAAAATTATTCCACCTTATTCATCCAGAAGAAATAGGTATTTCATTAACGGAAGGATTTATGATGGAGCCAGAAGCATCTGTAACGGCTATGGTATTTTCTCACCCTGAGGCAAGATATTTTAGTGTATTATAGTGTAGAAGGGGGAGACGTATGAAGAAAATAGTCTTTACAGGTGGCGGTTCGGCAGGGCATGTAACACCTAATTTAGCCATCATTCCACATTTACAAGAACAAAATTGGGATATTTCTTATATTGGTTCTCATCAAGGAATTGAGAAAACGATTATAGAAAAGGAAGGCATTCCGTATCATAGTATTGCAAGCGGAAAGCTACGCCGTTATTTTGATTTGAAAAATATAAAAGATCCCTTTCTTGTAATGAAGGGTAACTAACTGTTACGATTTATTTAACCAATTATAACGAAAGTTAATTAAATCTATCAGTAAGCCCTGCTAGTCAAGTGATTGGCTAGTAGTGAGGGTTAACTGCGGGCAATCCCTAAAGCTGATTGAACTACAACGTGGCTAAAAATAGCGAGCGTGAATGTCGCGAAAGCAGAAAAAATCAATCAGATGGTGCAAGGTTAAATCCTAAACACTAGAACAATGGGTCTTCCGCCTCGAATCATCTAAGTCAAAAGTGATAAGATGAACGTTCAACGACTATCTCGTATAACTGACGAGAGTACATCACAAGCCTATGGTGGTGGAAAAATCCTCTATCTCTAAAGAGATAAACATATAGTCTGCGCTCATGTGAAAACATGAGAAGTTCATAAGAGAACTGGCTAAGGAATTGCGCCCTTAGTTGAACGAGATACATTTAATTAAATCTATCCAACCTCATTGAATCTATCGAACGTATGTGCTATTGTGAGTTTGATGAGGTAAGAATAATAATGAAATTTTTACGAGTTAGTCAAGTATCAGAATTAACAGGTTTGCATCCGAGTAGTCTCAGGAGAATGCTGGTGGAACACGCTACGATTCAGAAGAACAAATCTTTCATTAAAGGAGTTACATTCTGATGATATTGGCGAAGAAAGTCAGACTGATTCCAACGCCTGAACAAGAACAAGTGCTTAGAAACCATGCTGGTGCTGCAAGATTCGCTTATAACTATTGTAAAAGAATGAGTGATAGATACTATAAGCTATTTGGAAAATCTGTTTCACAGTTAGCTTTACAGAAACGATTTACAAAGATCAAGAAGCGAAAGCGATATGAGTGGTTACATGACATCAATGCACAAGTTCCCAAACAGGCTTCAAAAGATTTTGATACGGCGAGAAAACATTCGTTCAAAAAGTACAAAAATGGTTCTCACACTTCTTATAAATCCAAAAAAGATGTAATCCAAGGATTTTATGCCAATTATGAAAGACTGGTTATAGGAAAGAAAGTGGTTCATATTCAGTCCATTGGTGAAGTGAAAACAAGTCAACAACTACCAAGAAACAAAAAGCCATCCAATCCAAGAGTTACATTTGACGGTCGTCACTGGTGGATTAGTGTAGGGTTCCAAGAAGATTTTGAATCCCAAGAACTAACCAATGAGTCGATTGGTGTGGATGTTGGGTTAAAAGAGCTGTTTGTAGCTTCTAATGGTATGAAAGAACGAAATATAAACAAAGATGCCAAGGTTAAAAAACTTTTGAAAAGGAAAAAGTCAGCGCAAAGAGATATGTCTAGGAGATTTAAAAAAGGTGTAAAAATTCAATCTGCCGGATATGAAAAAGCGAAAGCTGAGCACCTGCGGTTATCTAGGAAAATTACGAATATCCGAAATAACCATATCCATCAAGCAACAGCTAAATTGGTGAAAACCAAACCAATGAGGATTGTTGTGGAAGACTTATCTATCTCAAACCTGTTAAAAAACAAAAAACTATCGAAAGCATTTTCCTTTCAAAAATTACACTTCTTCTTTCAATGTTTATCATACAAGTGCGAGAAGTATGGCATTGCATATGTAAAAGCTGATAAATGGTTCGCCTCAAGCAAGATTTGTTCATGTTGCGGCGTAAAATACGACCATTCAGTTCAACCAGAAGGACAGTGGAGTTTAAAAATACGTGAGTGGTGTTGTGTTTCATGCAATAGCCATCACGATAGGGATGTAAATGCTGCGATAAATTTATCAAGATGGGTAAAATAAATGCTTGATAATAGGAGGTAACGATACTGCCTCGTGTGGAGTGTTATACCCCTCGTCCCTTTGGGGCTGCGAGAACACGATGAAGCACTAACTCGTGTAAATTTGATTGAATTGTATAGATTTAGTTAAGTTTATCGTATCGGTGTTATGGATGCATATGTAAGAATTCGAAAACTAAAACCGGATGTGATTTTTTCAAAAGGTGGTTTCGTATCTGTACCAGTCGTAATTGGAGGATGGCTAAACAGAGTCCCTGTTTTATTACATGAATCTGATATGACGCCAGGACTAGCAAATAAAATTGCGCTCCGTTTTGCTTCGAAAATATTTGTTACATTTGAAGAAGCTGCGAAACACTTACCGAAAGAAAAAGTAATTTATACAGGATCTCCTGTACGTGAAGAAGTGCTAAAGGGAAATAGGGAAAAGGGTTTAGCATTTTTAGGTTTTTCACGTAAAAAGTCGGTTATTACCATTATGGGAGGAAGTTTGGGCGCAAAGAAAATTAATGAAACGGTTCGAGAAGCGTTACCAGAACTTCTGAAAAAGTATCAAATTGTTCATCTTTGCGGAAAAGGTAATCTTGATGAAAGTTTACAAAATAAAGAAGGATATAGACAATTTGAATATGTACATGGAGAACTGCCAGACATATTAGCGATAACAGATTTTGTTATTTCACGTGCGGGCTCTAATGCCATTTTTGAGTTTTTAACATTGCAAAAGCCGATGCTTTTAATTCCGCTATCGAAATTTGCAAGTCGTGGAGATCAAATACTAAATGCGGAGTCTTTTGAGAGACAAGGATATGCTTCCGTATTGTATGAAGAAGATGTGACTGTGAACTCTCTTATAAAGCATGTTGAAGAATTAAATCAAAATAATGAGATGTATAAAACAGCATTAAAAAAATATAATGGAAAAGAAGCAATTCAAACAATCATTCAACATATTTCAGAGGCATGATGAAACACTCATGTCTTTTTTAGTAGGATGAAAGATTCCAAGGATTGATATTTTTATGTTACAATAATGAATGGATTAGTAGGGAAATTCCAATTAATGAAGCGTGAAAATACGAATGGATTAGGAGTGACTGTGTTGGAGCTAAGTCTCTATGAAAATACTGCACTTATTATATGCTTTGTGTTGTACGTTGGTAGTGTTATTGTTTATATTTCAAGGAAATTTTCGCAAGAAAGAGAGCTTGAAAAATCAGAAATAACAGCTGAACTAGAAATGTTAGCTGATGAAAGTTATAAAAAACAAAAAATAAAAGAAGATCATGAAGCATCCCATCATTTAAACGCAAATAAGTTTTAAAGATGGGGATTTTTTTTGAAGTTGTTCTTTATTATGTTAATAGCAAGTAACGCTAAAAGGAGTTTCCCGTACATAATGAAGGAGTGTATATAAATGAATTTTTATATCGCCTCAGGTTTCCAAAATAAACATCTTGTACGTTCCATAGCAAATGAACTGAAACATGCAGGATGGAACCATACATATGATTGGACAAGAAACGAAAGAGCAGTCAATCAAGAACAATTAAGAGACATTGGTCAGGCAGAAAAGAATGCTATTAAAGATGCGGACGTATTTTTACTTATATTAGATGGCGGAAACGGGAGCCATACAGAGTTTGGAATGGCGATTGCGCTAGAAAAAAAGATATATGTATATCATGAAAGAAACCCGCTTCAAACAACGTTCTATCATTTGCCAGAAATAAATATTTTTGAAGGAGATGCAACTGAATTTGCGTCTCATGTTATGAATCATGTGAAATAATAGTAACTACATAAAAGGTTATAAAAGTGATCTTTTGGGTACAGTGATGATAAGAAACGTATATAAAGGAGTACATAATATGAAATTAGAAAATGGTTGGGAAACGAGCTTTTTAGAAGTTGTACAAAATAGTGAATTTAAGAAAGAGGCACTTCTTAGTCAATTGATTTGTGAGGATAGTGAAGAAGTTGAGGAGCTTGTTGATGATTATGGTTATGAAGAAATCATTGAACGCGAACATGATGAGGAATTAGCTGATATTTTAGGAGAAGAACTTTTTAGTGAGATGGAACGATACGTATTCTTATCTTCACAACCAGAAGAAAAACTTATTTCATTCGTAAATGGATTAGGTTTTCACGTGTTAGATTGGATCGTTCTTGTTGAAACAGAATTTGGCATTGATAGTGCACACTTTACGTCGGACGCCGTGAAAATGTTAGAAAAGCGTTTTAAACAATTTCCATACATAGAAGAAAAGACAATTTTTGATATGACATTTGGAGAAGCAATGGATGTATTAGAGTCCATTACAGGATTACAACTGAAGGAAAAGATGAACGTATAATGTAAAAAAGAACGTGATAGTCTCACGTTCTTTTTTACATTATAAGTATTTTGTCATCGAGTTTTGTTTGCCCGCTAAGAAGTGCATTTAAATATTCCACTTTTCTTATACAAGCCTGTATATGTCTTTCAACCTCTTGTAACTCTGCTTGGTGATGTGTTTCAATTGGATGAATTTGTACGTTGAATTTTTCAAATTGACTACTATATGTTATTTCTGCATAACCGCTCATAATATCGGTTTCGTTATGAAATAAAAATTGCTTCGTTTTGTCACAGAATGATACATCCTGAAATCCATATACTTTTAATGCTTCAATTACTTTTTTTATTATTTTTGTATTCATTTTTTAACCCTCTTTACGAAGTTCTACTTATACATTATAACATAAAAAATTACATAGAAAGCGCTTCCAAGTGTATTTTATTATAAACTTTACGTTTCAATCATAAAAATGAAACAAAGAAAAAATAATTGTAAAGAAGGAAGGACTCTTTTATTGTTTCGTCATATATATAGAGAAATAGTGCAATGAAAGGAAATTTTCCGAATTTTAGTTCGTATTTCAAATTAAAGCGCAATAAAAGAGGTGAGAATCTTGAACTTTGATATTGTAGGACAAAAAGCATATATAAAAGATGGACCGCATCGGAACCGAATTGGAATTGTAAAGAACAGCGAGACAAAATTAGAATCGCAGTTTGCTATTGCAATTGGAGAACAAATCATTGATGTAGAGCTAAAGGATATCGTGTTAGTTGGAGTAGATGTAGGACAATTTCATACATGGTGCGAACAAAATGGTTATTTGTGAAAAGGACGGGCTGTGAGATAATAACAATAATTGTAGCAACATAAGAATGAGAGAATACGAGATTGGTATTCTCTTTTTTCACTGTTTTAGGAGGCGAGAATGAAGTATAAAGAACAAGATTTTACATTGGAGTTAAAAGAGAACATTCAGTGTATGGAGAAGGAAATAGAGAGAATATCATTTAAACTTTTTAAAGATTATTCACATTTGTACATAGAAAAAAACATGGAATTATTTATAGAACTCATCAGAGATAAAGAAGATCCTTTTGAAACAGGATATTATTCATCCATTTCGATAGCTGTATTAGATGAAGAAGGAGAGATGATTGAATTTTATACAGTTCCTATCTGGGAATGTTGTAATTATTTTTTAGGAGTACCGCTTCAAATAAGGTTTTGGGGAAGTAAGCTAAGTGGTGAACTTGTTGATGAATCTTATTGTGAGATAGAGGAGGAGTTAAAGGGGCGGTTGGAAGAGTTTTTACAGTTTGCAGATGAGGAATAATAGTTAGTCTTTAATTTAAAATTAATAGTTATTAAAAAATGAAAAATGGTATATTTTTGTTATATCTATACGTGATGCCTTATGTATAAAAGATAAAGAGAAAGATGGAAAGAACTAAAAAAGGACGCTAACAGTTTTTGTTAGCGTCCTTTTTATTATGAAGCAATTTCACCAGGTTTTGTATCATCTTGATTGTACGTATCTTGATCTAATTCACCAAGCCATTTACTAGAAATAAGACCTGCTGTCATCGAACCACTTACATTAAGAGCTGTACGACCCATATCGATTAATGGTTCTACTGAGATAACAAGAGCGACAATACCGATTGGTAAGTTCATTGTAGATAGTACGATTAACGCTGCGAACGTTGCACCGCCACCAACACCGGCAACACCGAATGAGCTAATAGCAACGACAGCGATTAAAGTTAAAATAAATTGTGGTTGTAATGGATCGATTCCTACAGTTGGAGCGACCATCATTGCAAGCATTGCTGGATAAATACCTGCGCAACCGTTTTGCCCGATAGATACTCCAAATGATGCTGCGAAGTTGGCAATCCCTTCGGAAATACCAAGCTTTTCTTTTTGCGCTTCAATATTTAATGGCATTGCACCAGCACTAGAGCGAGATGTGAATGCAAATGTTAATACAGGGAACACCTTTTTTAAATATTGAATTGGATTTAAACCAGATAGAGCAATTAATAATAAGTGGATAACGAACATTACGATAAGTGCTACATAAGACGCTAACACGAAGTTACCAAGTTTTAAAATAGCATTTATATCGCTACCAGCAACTGTTTTTGCCATAAGAGCTAATACGCCGTATGGAGTAAGACGTAAAATTAATGTTACCATACGCATTACGATTGCATAGACAGCATCAAGCATTTTCTTAAATAGTTCTGCTTGTTCTGGATATTTTCGTTTTACACCGATAAAGGCGATACCGATAAAGGCTGCAAATATTACAACAGAAATTGTTGATGTTGGACGAGCACCTGTTAAATCAAGAAACGGATTTGTAGGCAATAGCTCTAATAATTTATCTGGAATTGTTGTTTTTTCAATAGAAGTAAATCTTTCTTCAACTAGCTTCAGACGAGCAGATTCTGCATCACCTTGTTGTAGGCCTGTTGCTGATACATCAAATCCTGCACTTGCAGCGATACCAACAGCTGCAGCGATTCCTGTAGTAAGAATTAAAATTCCGATAATAAGACCACTAATTTTACCAAGGTTTTTCGTTAACTGTAATTTTGTAAATGCTGAAATAATAGATACTAAAATAAGTGGCATAACGATCATTTGAAGTAATTTCACATAACCGTTACCGATTAAGCCAAACCAAGTATTCGATTCAATAATTACTTTAGAAGTTGGTTCATAAATAAATTGTAATATAAGACCGAATATAATTCCGACTCCTAAAGCAGTAAATACACGTTTATTAAAAGATACATGCTTACGTTGCATATAATATAATACGCCAACTAAGATGAGCATGATTGCAACGTTAATTCCGACAAGCAGTGTATTCATGTTGATTCCCCCTAATTCCAATCTGTTATATAGAATATAAGGTAATAAAACCTATAAGTCAACTAGGAAATTGCGGAATTAAAAAAAAGATGGCAAAATGCCATCTTTAATGTCCAGCCCCAGGGACATGTAAGAAAGTCGTGTAGTATGTAAATCCTATGAAGAAAACAGTTAAATATGCCCCGAATACGTATATATACATACGCTCTGTTAATTTTAAATAGCTTAAAAGTACGAAGAAACCTGTTTGTCCTAAAAATAGTAGTGCAGCCTCTTGCATATCCCCTACGTAAAACATAACCGAGAAAATTCCAGTCCAAAAGCCGAGAACGCGAAACATGCGCTCCATGCCATCTCCCTCCTTTTCTAAAAAAGTAAACCTCATCTCATTATAGTTTATTTTTCTTACTATTGTAAATATTCTTTCATATAAAAAGAAGCCATTTATAAATGACTTCTTTTTATATGAGAAATTATATCGTTAGCTTATAATTACAAGATTTACATCCATCTAGTAGACTATCATTTCGTGTTAATTCCGTGTTAGGGAATAGGATTTCAAAAATCCCTTTCATCATATCTCCGTGCATATTACAAATTTCAGTTGGGTGATGAACAGCAACTTCTTTAAATGGACAATTGTGTACATCATAGAAAATTTTCGTTCCATCTGCACTTAATTCAAATGCAGGTGATAAACCAGCTGTTGAGAATGCTTCTTTTGCAATTTGGACTTTTTGCTCTACTGTTAAAGCGTCTTCATTCACATGTAAACGCTGCATATGTTGTTGCATTAATTCGGCCCCGAATTGTTTTCCTGTTTCGTATAGCGCTTTTTCACCAGCAGCGCCAAGGCTAAGTAAAGAATTAAACGCTATTCTTGCTAACAATTGATAATCACGGAATGGAAATTGCAATTGGATTACATCTTCAGATAACACATATAATCTGCTTGGTCTTCCGCCTTTTCCAGTTTTCTTCGTTTCCGATTTCAGCATATGAACATCTTCTAATTTAGATAAATGCAAACGAGCTACGTTTGGATGAATGTCAAACTCATCTGCAATTTCTTGTACAGTTACGTAACTATGTTTTTGAGAAATATATTTATAAATGTAATAACGAGTTGGGTCAGCTAAAACACCTGTAATTTTTAAAGCTTGTTCCATGAGGATCTCCACCTTTATCACTTTATCCAAGATAATAACATTATAATACAGATAAACTTCCATATAGGTAATTTCAGACAATAATTCGGAAATTGTTCATAATTTCACAAACATATTTTTCCTTTTTCCGCTAGTGAAAATACAAAAGTGTTAATTTTTCTTATGGATTTTTTCATGCTATATACATAGTGGGGAGGGAAAATGATGAATGGAATTGAAAGCTTTGCGAATATGATTTTGAAAGAGGCGTGTAGGGTACAAGCTTCGGATTTACATATTGTGCCCCGGAAGAAGGATGTAGCGGTTCAATTACGTATAGGAAAAGATTTAATGACGAAACACCGTATCGAAAAAGAATTTGGAGAAAAACTTGTTTCACACTTTAAATTTTTAGCATCCATGGATATAGGGGAGAGGCGGAAGCCACAAAATGGTTCATTGTATTTACAAATGGATGGACAAGAAGTGTATTTGCGCCTTTCCACGCTTCCAACCGTATATCAAGAAAGTCTCGTTATTCGTCTTCATTTACAAGCATCTATTCAGCCGTTATCTCATCTTTCGTTATTTCCAAGTACAGCGAAGAAACTACTTTCTTTTTTGCATTATTCGCATGGGTTACTCGTCTTTACGGGACCGACTGGTTCAGGAAAGACAACAACAATGTATGCATTATTAGAGGTAATTAGAAAAAAGAAAACACGTCGCATCGTTACACTGGAAGATCCAGTTGAAAAAAGAAAGGACGATGTATTACAAATTCAAATAAATGAAAAAGCAGGTATCACATACGAGGCGGGACTGAAGGCTATTTTACGCCATGATCCAGATATTATTTTAGTCGGTGAAATTCGTGATGAAGAAACAGCGAAGATTGCTATAAGAGCAAGTTTGACTGGACATTTAGTAATGACGACATTGCATACGAATAATGCGAAAGGAGCGATACTCCGGTTTATGGACTTTGGCATAACGAGGCAAGAGATTGAACAATCTTTATTGGCAATAGCTGCACAGCGACTTGTTGAATTGAAGTGTCCGTTTTGCAAAAGAAAGTGTTCAACTTTATGTAAATCAATGAGGCAAGTAAGACAAGCGAGTATTTATGAGTTGTTATATGGATATGAGTTAAAACAAGCGATTAAAGAAGCAAACGGGGAATGTGTCACATACGAGCATGAGACATTGGAATCTTCGCTACGAAAAGGATACGCTTTAGGATTTTTAGAAGAGGATGTGTATGTTTAAGAAAATATGGAGTTTAAGTGATCAAGTAGTATTACTGAAACGATTAGGAGAACTATTAGAAAAAGGATACTCCCTTTTGCAGGCATTAGAATTTTTACGGTTTCAATTACCTTTAGAAAAGAAAGTACAATTACAGCGCATGATTGATGGGTTAAAAGATGGAAAAAGTCTACACGATTCTTTTCATCAATTAAAGTTTCATCAGGAGATGTTAAGCTATTTATTTTATGCCGAGCAACATGGTGATATTTCTTTTGCATTGCAACAAGGGAGCTCACTTCTTTATAAAAAGGATAAGTATAGGAAAGATATGATGAAAATAATGCAGTACCCTATGTTTTTGGCGTTCTTTTTAATGATCATGATTTTTGTTTTTAACCGCATTTTATTACCGCAGGTTGACATGGTATATAGTTCGTTTGGTTCTACAGCACCTTTACTTACAGAACAAATATTAAGTGCAATTAAGCTGCTACCCTATCTTATTATTAGCACTATTTTTATCGTCTTAATTGGCTGTAGTGTATATATATTTTACTTTCGGAAACTCCCGCATATGAAGCAGATAAAAATTATGCTTCGTATTCCCCTCATAAAAACATTTCTTATTTTAAAGCATTCGCATTATTTCGCCACTCAATTGAGCGGCTTATTACACGGAGGACTATCAGTACTTGAGGCTCTAACAATAATGATGGAGCAAAAATATCATCCATTCTTTCAGTATGAAGCGGGCCGAATTAAACACCAATTAATTGCGGGAGAACCGTTGCAATTTATTATTGCAAAAAGCGGATATTACGAGGAAGAGCTATCTTATATTATTACGCATGGACAAGCAAACGGTAATTTGGCGATTGAATTAGGTGACTATAGCGATCTTATAATGGAGAAGATGGAGCAAAAAGTTAAACGTATGTTAGTGATCATTCAACCGATTTTATTTACGTGTATTGGAGGAATAGTCGTTCTTATGTATTTAGCGATGATTATGCCAATGTTTCAAATGATGAATTCTATTTAGGAGGTATTTACATGCAGAATGAGGAGGGATTTACCCTTTTAGAAATGTTATTAGTTATGGTCGTAATAACTGTATTATTACTATTAATTATTCCTAATGTAGTTACACAGCGTTCATCGGTCGAAGGAAAAGGATGTAAAGCTTATGTGAAATCTATAGAAGCACAAATACAAGTATACCAATTACAACATAATAAAATTCCCTCGCTAAAAGAGCTAAGTGATGAAAAATATATTACATCTGATAAGTGTCCGAATGGTGAATCCATTCATATTTCAAATGATGGAACAGTATCAAGTGGGAAACTGTGAAAGAAAAAGGTTTTACTCTGTTAGAAATGCTACTCGTTCTCTTTGCAATTTCTGTACTAAGTATGGTCATGTATTACAATGTACATTCATTATATGAAAAACAAAAAATAGAACAATTTTTGAGACAGTTTTCAAATGATATTTTGTATATGCAACAATTAGCGATAAACCGTCAAAAACATTATACATTACGATGGTATAAAGATAGAAATATGTACTATATAGGGGAATCGAGTACGAATATTGCTATCATTAAAAGAGAATATGATAGCGATATACAAATTGATTTGAATACTTTTCCCAATCCGATGACATATAATCCGAGTGGAAATATTAATAGAGGTGGTACAATTTTACTTTCGTATCGAAGTTATAAATATGAGGTTGTATTTCAGCTTGGAAGAGGGAGATTTACGTATCGTGAAATGTCAAAAAGGGTCAGTGATGGCTGAAATGCTTGTGGCATTAAGTATAGTAATGATGGCGGTATCTTTACTACTTCCGCAAACAGTATTAATTATGCAAGAACGAAAGAACATACAAATTCGTTATAATGCATTTGTATTATTAAAAAGAGAAGCAGCTTTATATATGTATGAGAATGAGGAAAAACAACAGAAAGAAAAAGTCGTAAATGGAAATGTATATTACACATATTGGGGAGGAAATGAAGTTTGTGCTATGTGGAAAGATGTGAAAGGAAGAATGATGGAACAATGCTTTTATGCAGGAGAAAAAACAAATTAGAAGTTGGATTTACTTTAATAGAAATGATCGTATGTTTTTTTATGTTATCACTGTTCTTTTTACTCTTGCCACGTTTAAACTTTATCGGAATAGAAAACAAACAATCGAAAGGATTAAATAATTGGGAATGGGATGTGTTTATAGGACAAGTACAATTAGAATTTCGTGAAGTATCATTTGTAGAAAAAATAGTCCCTGAAAATAAAGATAATCTTTTGCGCTTCCGCCTTCGTACTGGAGATGAAGTGACGTACGAAAAATTGAATAATCATCTTATAAGAAAAGTGAATATGCGCGGAAGAGAAGTTATATTACAAAATATTGAAAGGGTTTCATATGAAGTAACCCCTCACTTGCTCTTTATAAATGTGAAAGATATGAGTGGGAAAGTATATGAAGGTGTAGCTGTAAGGTATAGCGAGATGGAAATAAATATATGAGAAAACAAGATGGATTTACGATGCCAGGAACAATCATTTTTCTTGTATTATTAACTTCGTTCTTTGTATACGAAACGAATATGTTACTTATAGATAAAAAATTTTATATTGAAATAGAGCAAAAGTTTGTACTGGAGGAACTACTAAGTCAATCGATTACAAATATAAAAAAAGACTTACAGCAAAAAGAAAAGGAAGATACATTTTTCTTTCAATATGAAAAGGGCGAAGCAAGTGGGAATTACGTCTTTGAAAATGATTCCATTCTCGTTTCGTTGCAGTGCAAAATCAAACAAGAAGTTTTCTATAAAGTAAGCTTTCGGTATAGAAAAAAGGATGAAAAAATATTCGATTGGATAGAAGGATAGTATGTAAAATATACGGATGAAAACCATAATTTCTCATTTTGTAATAGGTTGTTTTTTAAAAGGAAATGGATAAATAAAATAGTTTAAAGTTTAAATTTTCTCAAAAAAGAGAAAGGTAGAAAGAATATGATATATTCAAGCTATCCAAACATATTTTTTAGGGAGAATAGGGAAATGACAAATAACAATCAAATAGGTGAAAATAAGGAACAAACTATTTTTGATCATAAAGGAAATGCAATTATGACAGAAGATAGGGAAATACACATTATTTCAAAATTCGAAGAACCTCTTATTGTCGTGTTAGGAAATGTATTAAGCGATGAAGAATGCGACAAATTGATTGAATTGTCTAAAAGTAAAATGAAGCGTTCTAAAGTTGGTTCATCACGTGATGTAAATGATATTCGAACGAGTAGTGGTGCATTTTTGGACGATAATGAACTTACTGCGAAGATTGAAAAACGAATTTCATCTATCATGAATATTCCTGTGTCGCATGGAGAAGGATTACACATTTTAAATTATGAAGTGGATCAACAATATAAAGCGCATTATGATTATTTTGCGGAACATAGTAGATCAGCTGCTAATAATCGTATTAGTACGCTTGTTATGTACTTAAATGATGTAGAAGAAGGCGGAGAAACGTTCTTTCCGAAATTAAATCTTTCTGTGCACCCTAGAAAGGGAATGGCAGTATACTTTGAGTATTTTTATCAAGACCAATCACTAAATGAGCTTACGTTACATGGAGGGGCACCTGTAACGAAAGGTGAGAAATGGATTGCAACGCAGTGGGTAAGAAGAGGCGCTTATAAGTAAAAGCGTGTATGAAACGTTTTGTTCTTCATTTTATAAGAAGAACAAAACGTTTTTTTATTAAATAATGTAATCATTCGTTATAATAACAAATAATAACGGATGATTGAGAGGAACGAACATGAAATCTATATACATAACCGGTTATATGGGAGCTGGGAAAACAACAGTTGGAAAAGCATTAAGTAAAGAACTTCATATGGATGTTGTCGATACAGACAAAAAAATTGAAGAGAAGCAGGAGAAGGTAATTCTTGATATTTTTGCTGAAGAAGGCGAAATGGCTTTTCGGGAATATGAAAGTGAAATGTTACGTTCACTACCCAGTTGTAATGTAATTATTACAACTGGTGGCGGCATCATTGAACGAGAGGAAAACCGAAAGTGGATGAAGGAAAATGGAACTGTCGTGTATTTATATTGTGATCCACATGTAATAGCAGAAAGGCTTCGTGAAGATACGACACGGCCACTATTTCAGAAGAAAGATATAGAGGCATTTGTGGCAAAATTTGAATCGCGCCGAGCTTATTATGAAGAGGCTCATATTCATATCGATACGACAAATAAGTCTGTAAAGCAAATTATGAATGAATTAAAAGAAAAGATTAATGAATAAAAAAGTGGACATACTAATCAAGTAGAGGTGATGATAATATGTCTACTAATGATTATGTTCGCTTTGTGACACAGCAGTTTGTGTCGTATATGGATGCTCCAAAAGAAGATCGTAAACAAAAGAAAGAACAACGCCGTGCTGAAAAAGAGCCATTTATGAATAAGTGGTTTGGTGTTATGCCGCTAAGTGCTGCTTTGTTTTATCGAAACGTAAAAAATAAAAGAAAAAAATCAAGTTAACGATTTCGTAATATGTGTAGCAAAATGAAAATCCCCTAGTAGCATCATACTACTAGGGGATTTTCATTTACTGCACGGATTCTTTTTCTTCTGTAACGGCATGTATTTTATTGTTTACCCAAACAAATCCAATTCCGATACAAATGGAAATGCCCCACCCAACAGCGGTCATAATCGCTCTCATTTCACCATAGCCATCTACACCGAAAACAGAGATAAAATAAATTTTTAAGAAGCTTTTTAATATGAATTGTAGACCGAAAAATAGCGTTAAATATTGTAGTGCTGGATAAATACGACTATCACGATACAGTTCACGACTTTTATCACGGTCATGCCCTTGCAGTGCGGCAATATCTGCTGCGAAATATAACATAATTGGTTTCTTTATAAAAATTGTACATATGACGATAATGCCGAGTACGATGTGATAATACGCATCGTTCCATAACATTCGTTCAGCTGATCCAGATAATAAATCTACCGTTGTATTAGAAATGAGTGTAATTAAAATAAAGAACCCTGTCACGTTAAACTGTTTTTCTTTTTTAAAGGTATACAGTGTATAAATAATCCCCGGAACAGAGGAAAGTAACATCGCGTAATAAGGATCGATATAAGGTTTTGCAAATTTCCAAATGAGGAATGGGATTACGAGATAAAAGACAAGATCTAATATAGCTTTTTTATTTTGATTCATACAAATCCTCCTTAAGTCATACATATATTTTATAATATAATTTCTGAAAATTGTATAAGGTTTAATGGGAAAAGAAAAAATATATCAATTTTTGAGGGATTAGTAGATTGAAAAAATTGCCCCTAGCGTAGTAAGTTTTTTTAGTATATAATAAAGGAAACGCTTTCATTTTTTGGTTTGTTCACAAAATGGACGGAAAATCACATATTTACTATCGATATGTTGCTTTATAATGAAACTAATTAAATATACATGCATACAATATTGTGAAATAAATAACATAAATAATCTATATAAATGTAAACGTTATCAAAAAGAGAGAGGTGGAGACAATGAGTAAATTTTTCTTCAATCATAATCCAGCAACAGTAGAGGATGGAAGGCTTGTTAAGTATGCTGAAACTATTTATGGAGAAGGTGGCCGTTCTGTATTAGAAAATTTAATGGTGAAGGCATCTATCAGATTACGTGATCGTTATCCGAATAAATCTGACGAGCAGATCTCGAACCTAGTAAATAAAGGCATCCATGATATGTTTCAAAAATACGTGAGTGAGTAAGAGTAGCCAATGGCTGCTCTTATTTTTTTGTATAAAGATTGTATCTCTAGCTGAAAATAAGGGTGTATTTTGAAAGACATAAGGAGGAGTGGAAAAGATGAGCAATGGAATTGGCCGTTCAAAAGAAAACCTTCCAACTGATGCAAATCATGTGAGTGCAAAGGATCGTGCGTATCAAAAACGTATGGCAAAGCAAAAACAACAAGAGCGTAATGGCGATAGAGGATAACTCAAAAAAAGCTCCTTCTAAAATAGAAGGAGCTTTTTAAGATAGAAAATGATTTGCGGTAACATAAAAGAGCCCACCGTTAATAATTTGCACTGTAATGCGTGGTTCATATTGTTCTTGCAGTGCTTGTTTTTCAATTTCATAGCTTTCGGGAAGTTCATCACTCTCTTCATAAAAACGATTTAAAAGGTCTAAATCGTGATTCCAGCGTACTCTTGCTTCTTTCGCCCACGTATGGTCATCTTCTGCAATAATATTTTTTAAAGCATCCTCTATACGTTGTAAACCACTTTGCGGTTTAATAATAGGCGAGAGCGTAAAACAAAAGTCAGGTATTTTCGGTGTCAGTTTAATTTTAGCTAATGTCTCATGAAAGTTTGCAATCATTGTGCCAGAAATGAGATGAATCCCAATGGAGTGAAGAATGTCTTTTTTTCGATCGCATTGATAGGAAACTTTAATATTTACACCGAGCCACGGATGGAGCGGTGTATGTGTTGCTCCGCTATGCCGTACTTCCTCATATAAACGTATGTAAGAGCCTAATTCTTTTGTTGTTTGGAAAATTTGATGAAGGCGTGGGGAACCGTAGTGAATCAGCTCACCATCGTTTTCTTCATTTTCTGGATTTGTAACAAGAGTAAGGCGCATCGGATTCGGCACGCCTCCTGTTTTCTCAAGATAGTGCCAATAAAAAGGGCGATTCATTAATAATTTATCCATCTCAATTGTTAACTGCACATCTAATAAATGAGGAGAACGTTCTAAAATTTCACAGTTATTCGCCTCAAAAAAATTGTATAAGTAATTATGAATTTCATGTTGCTGCATAGCCTTGCACCTCAGCTTCATTTCGTTTCGCAAAGTCGATAATAGATGTTAAGTTTTCCATCTTAATTCGGATTTCTCCTTCGCTTTTTGATTGCGCAAATATTTCTTGAATGTGCGCGTCGATGTTTTTCATATTAATTCTCGTTAAAATTTCATCAAGTTCACCGATAACACGCTCAAATAAATTGATTTTTTCATATAACAGTTTCAAAATATGTTCTTCCACAGTGTGTTTTGTAGCTAAGTTATAAATATGAACATCATTCTTTTGACCAAGACGGTGAATACGTCCAATTCTTTGTTCAAGACGCATTGGATTCCATGGCAAATCATAATTGATCATATGGCTACAAAACTGTAAGTTAATCCCTTCACCACCAGCTTCAGTTGCGATTAATACTTGTGCGTGGTTTTGGAAAAGCTCCTTCATCCAGTCTTTCTTCCCGCGTTTAAACCCGCCACGGAATGGAACGGAAGAAATACCGTGTTGTTGTAAAAACCATTGTAAGTACATTTGTGAAGCTCTATATTCAGTGAAAATAATGACTTTATCGTCAATTTCTTTTATAAGCTCAAGAGCTTTATTGGCTTTTGAGTTGAACGGAATATGATTAATCTTGTCCATTAGCACATCAATATGTGGGTCTTTTATGTAATGCTCATTTTCTTTCTGCCTTTTTTCCACATATTTTTTTAATGAATAGTACACAGCCTCACGACTACTACACGCTTCCCGTTTTAAAGTTAACGATGAGAAAGCAGATGTGAAGGCATCTTGTCCTCGCCAATTTTCAATACCATTATACAAAGCTTGCTCTTCTTCATTAAACTCAACAAAAATTGTACGTACATGTCTCTTTGGCCAATCAATTCCGGTATTATGCCGTCGATTTCGGACCATCACTTTGTTAATAAGAGCTTTTAAATCTTCATCAGATTCGGCTGAACGATTTTTTGAAGCATAATATTCTTCAAAGTTGGATTGATTGCCTAAATGTCCTGGCTTTAATAAAGAAACAAGGTTGAAAATTTCATCAATCTTATTTTGAACAGGGGTAGCAGTTAATAATAAACAAAATTTCTTTTTTAAACGCTGTGCAAATTCATAGTTTTTTGTTTTATTATTTTTAAGTTTATGTGCTTCATCGATAATAATAAGGTCATATTCTAAGTTCAAAACGATATCGCGATGCGGTGAACGTTTTGCAGTATCAATTGATGATACAATCACATCGGCTTGTTCCCACGAGTAGCTTTTCTTTTGGGCTACAGCTGGAATGAAAAATTTTGTGTTTAATTCGTATGCCCATTGCGATACGAGAGAGGCAGGGACAAGTATAAGTACTTTTTTCACAAGGCCGCGGACCATATATTCTTTTAAAATAAGCCCAGCTTCAATCGTTTTCCCAAGTCCCACTTCATCTGCTAGTATCGCTTTACCATTCATTTGTTCAATGACATTTTGAGCGACTTCTAATTGATGCGGAAGTGGTGTGAAATGAGATAAATGTTTCGGTGCTTGTAATCCATCGAAAGTAGGAACAAGTAACGATTTTTCTGTTTTATAAGCTAAATGATATAAATCCCAGTTTGTCCAAGGACCATCCTCGTTAATTCTATTTAAAAAATTATTTTGCCACGCTCGATCTACGGAAATATCGACATTCATTACGACTCTCCCACCTTTTATAAACTAAAGTAATTATTAAAAAAATCTTTATTATATAAACCTTGTAATAAGGCGCTATTACACATACTGAAAGTTAAAGAATAGGCAAAGATAAAGAATTAAATTTTGAAAGTTGTATTTAATAAGATTAAGAATAAAAAATTCTAAATTATTTTTTATGCTAGAATATTGATGAAATATAGCGAATGATGTTAGGATAATGGTGTGAAATGTGTGGAATCTTTCGTATTTTATCCAAGAAAGTGATTTTTTATTTACGCTTTCATAAAAAAATATAATGAGATTCCGTATATCCTATCTTTTCAGAGTGAAAATGTTTAGATATGGCGAGCAACTTTTATTGATTTGTCAAAGCATAAGGGGGAGAGAGCATGATTACATTACAACGTACACCGTTATTTGATGTATACGCGAAGTATGGTGGAAAAACAATCGACTTCGGTGGTTGGGAATTACCAGTTCAATTTTCAAGCATTAAAGAAGAACATGAAGCTGTACGTACGGCTGCAGGTTTGTTCGATGTGTCTCATATGGGAGAAGTTGAGGTAAAAGGTGTAGATAGTTTAGCATTTTTACAACGTGTTGTTACAAATGACGTTTCTACCTTAAAGGTAGGTGGCGCACAATATACAGCTATGTGCTACGAAAATGGTGGTACAGTAGATGATTTATTAATCTACAAACGTGGTGAAGAAGACTATTTATTAGTAATCAACGCATCAAATATCGAGAAAGATTACGAATGGTTAGCTAGCCATGTAATTGGCGATGCGACAGTAGTCAATGTTTCTAGTGAAGTTGCACAGCTTGCAATTCAAGGACCAAAAGCAGAAGGCATTTTACAAAAAGTTGTGTCAGAAGATTTGAAAGAAATTAAGTTCTTTAAATTTAAAAACAATATTCTTGTAGATGGAATTCCAGCACTTGTATCTCGTACAGGTTACACAGGTGAAGATGGATTTGAAATTTACTGTAAGAGTGAAGATGCTGCAAAACTTTGGGAGAAACTTCTTGAAGTTGGAGCAGAAGAAGGTTTAAAAGCATGTGGTTTAGGTGCTCGTGATACACTTCGCTTCGAAGCAACATTACCACTTTATGGTCAAGAATTATCAAAAGATATTACACCGATTGAAGCTGGAATTGGCTTTGCGGTAAAACCAAATAAAGAAGCAGACTTCTTTGGAAAAGAAACGTTAAAAGAGCAAAAAGAAAACGGTGCGCCTCGTAAGTTAGTCGGCATCGAAGTAATCGAACGTGGAATTCCTCGTACGCATTATCCTGTATTTATTGGAGAAGAGAAAATCGGGGAATTAACGAGTGGTACACAATCTCCAACGTTAAAGAAAAGCATTGGTTTAGCACTAATTGATGTAAAATACGCAGCAGTTGATACAGAAGTAGAAATTGAAATTCGTAATAAACGCGTCAAAGCAGTAGTTGTTCCAACACCATTTTATAAACGTTCAAAGTAACGGGGAGAGGGGTAGATTTCATGTTGCATCGTTATCTTCCAATGACAGAAGAAGACAAAAAAGAAATGTTACAAACGATCGGCGTTCAAACGATCGATGAGTTATTCTCTGATATTCCAGAGAGTGTTCGTTTTAAAGGGGATTTAAAAATTAAAGAAGCAAAATCAGAGCCAGAGCTTTTAAAAGAGTTAACTCAAATGGCTAGTAAAAATGCTAACTTAAAAGAGTACGCTTCTTTCTTAGGAGCAGGCGTATACGATCATTACGCTCCAGTAATTGTAGATCACGTTATCTCTCGCTCAGAATTTTATACAGCTTACACGCCATACCAACCAGAAATTTCACAAGGGGAATTACAAGCAATCTTTGAATTCCAAACAATGATTTGTGAATTAACAGGAATGGATGTAGCGAACTCTTCTATGTACGATGGGGGTACAGCTTTAGCTGAAGCGGCAATGCTAGCAGCTGGCCATACTCGTAAAAAGAAAATTCTTGTATCTAGTGCAGTTCATCCAGAATCGAGAGCAGTACTTGAAACGTATGCAAAAGGTCAACATCTTGAAGTTGTTGAAATTAATCATAAAGATGGTGTAACAGATTTAGACGTATTACAAAGTGAAGTAGATGATACAGTTGCTTGTGTAATCGTTCAATATCCAAACTTCTTCGGACAAGTTGAAAAATTAGCTGATATTGAAAAAATCGTTCATCAACAAAAATCATTATTTATCGTTTCTTCAAATCCATTATCATTAGGCGCATTAACACCACCAGGAAAATTTGGTGCTGATGTTGTAATCGGTGATGCACAACCATTTGGTATCCCAACGCAATTTGGTGGACCACACTGTGGTTACTTTGCAACAACGAAAGCATTTATGCGTAAAATTCCAGGACGTCTTGTCGGACAAACTGTAGATTCAGATGGTAAACGTGGATTCGTATTAACGTTACAAGCACGTGAACAGCATATTCGCCGTGATAAAGCGACGTCTAACATTTGTTCAAACCAAGCGTTAAATGCATTAGCAGCTTCTGTTGCAATGACGGCACTTGGTAAACAAGGTGTGAAAGAAATGGCACGTCAAAACATTTCTAAAGCACAATATGCAAAACGTCAATTTGAAGCGAAGGGTTTCACAGTAACATTTGCTGGACCATTCTTCAATGAGTTCGTTGTAGATTGCAAGCGTCCAGTGAAAGAAGTAAACGATGCATTATTACAAAAGAATATTATCGGCGGTTACGACCTAGGCCGTGATTATAAAGAGCATGAGAACCATATGCTTGTAGCAGTAACTGAGCTTCGTACAAAAGAGGAAATTGACACACTTGTAAACGAAATGGGGGCTATCCAATGAAGAATCAAGACCAAGCACTTATCTTTGAAGTGAGTAAAGAAGGACGCATAGGATATAGCCTACCAAAATTAGATGTAGAAGAAGTGAAACTAGAAGATGTGTTTGAGAGCGATTATATTCGAGTAGAAGATGCAGAGCTACCAGAAGTATCTGAACTTGATATTATGCGCCACTATACAGCACTTTCAAACCGTAACCACGGTGTTGATTCTGGATTCTATCCACTTGGATCTTGTACGATGAAATATAATCCGAAAATTAATGAGAATGTAGCTCGTTTCGCAGGATTTGCAAATATTCATCCGTTGCAAGACGAAAACACAGTACAAGGTGCAATGGAATTAATGTACGACTTACAAGAGCACTTAATTGAGATTACAGGTATGGATACTGTTACATTGCAACCAGCAGCTGGTGCACACGGAGAATGGACAGGTTTAATGTTAATTCGTGCATACCATGAAGCAAATGGTGACTTTAACCGTACGAAAGTAATTGTTCCTGACTCTGCTCACGGAACGAATCCAGCATCTGCAACTGTAGCTGGTTTTGAAACAATTACAGTAAAATCAAATGAAAATGGTCTTGTTGACTTAGAAGATTTAAAACGTGTTGTAAACGAAGAAACAGCAGCACTTATGTTAACAAATCCTAATACATTAGGTTTATTCGAAGAAAACATTTTAGAAATGGCAGAAATCGTCCATAACGCAGGCGGTAAATTATACTATGATGGTGCAAACTTAAATGCGGTATTAAGCCAAGCTCGCCCAGGAGATATGGGATTTGACGTTGTGCATTTAAACCTTCATAAAACATTTACAGGTCCTCACGGCGGCGGTGGCCCAGGTTCTGGTCCAGTAGGTGTGAAAGCTGATTTAATTCCGTACTTACCAAAACCAATTTTAGAGAAAACGGAAAATGGCTACCACTTTAACTATGATCGTCCAGAAGCAATTGGGCGCGTAAAACCATTCTATGGTAACTTCGGAATTAACGTTCGTGCATACACATATATTCGTTCTATGGGTCCAGATGGACTACGTGCAGTAACGGAGTATGCGGTATTAAATGCGAACTATATGATGAGAAGATTAGCACCATTCTATGATCTTCCGTTCGATAGACATTGTAAGCATGAGTTTGTATTATCAGGTCGTCGTCAAAAGAAACTTGGTGTACGTACATTAGATATCGCAAAACGCCTGCTTGATTTCGGTTACCATCCACCAACGATTTACTTCCCATTAAATGTGGAAGAATGTATTATGATTGAGCCGACAGAAACAGAATCAAAAGAAACATTAGACGGTTTCATTGATAAGATGATTCAAATTGCTAAAGAAGTAGAAGAAAATCCAGAAGTTGTACAAGAAGCACCTCATACAACAGTCATTAAACGTTTAGACGAAACGATGGCTGCACGTAAACCAGTTTTACGTTATGAAAAGCTAGCTCCTGTACAAGTTTGATTAGAATAACAAAGGAAGAACTCGCTATATGCGGGTTCTTTTTTTTGTATGGAGAATCTGTGCAGAATTAGTGAAGAAAATGTTAAAAATTTATATTTTTTGTTTCATAATGGTGTAAAGAGGCAGTTTCATAGGTGATTTTGTTGAAAAAGTCAGTTTGATAAAAGTATTTATTTTTGTTAGAATTTTATTGAAATTAAGAAGATGTAATGAGATTGGAATGACTCATTTTTATGTATATGTGAAAAAACGAGCAAGCTGGGGGTGAAAATGTGGGATATCGGTGTTATAGAATGATATACCATTTAGAAAACGGAAAAACGATTAAAGATGTAAAAGAATTTTGTTATCGAGACCAAGGAAAAGTACTAGAAAGAGTAGCGCATCGTGTAATGGATAATAGAGAAGTGACGGCAATTGATAAGCAAGGAACGATTATTTCAATAGCATGTGAGGACATTGTAAAGGTGGAACTTGATTACATAACAGAAAGTTAACCTTGAGTCATATCGAATTATTCGATAAAATATACTGTTGAATGGTGAAGTGAGAAGAGAGGAGTTTATTATGGGTAGCACAAGACACTTTTATATGTTTATCTTAGCGTTTGTTCTTGTTGTGGCATTAACGATTTATTTAATTGTTGATAGCACTTGGTACAACACAGTTCATCCGGCGTTCCTTCTGTTTATGTATGTAGGAATTGCGGTAGTGAGTTTCGGAATGAGAGATGAGATGTTAGATCGCTTTGAAAAGTGATACATATACGAAAGACCAACAGGAAAATGTTGGTCTTTTTTTCTTGCCAAAAATAGGGCGCTGTGTATATACTGTATATATAAGGTATACACAGTATATACACACTGGAGGAAAACATGAATATTATTATTTCGAATTCTTCCCAAGACCCTATTTATGTACAAATAAGAAAACAATTAAGCCAGCTTATTTTAAATGGTGATTTAAAGGGTGGAGATCAATTACCGTCTATTCGTAGCTTAGCGAAGGAGCTACAAATTAGTGTAATTACAACGAAGCGTGCGTACGAGGAGCTTGAAAAAGAAGGATATATAGAAACTGTTGCTGGGAAGGGGACTTATGTTTCACGTAAAAATAATGAACTACTCAAAGAACAAAGGCTTCGTCTATTGGAAAGTAAAGCGGAAGAGATTGTGAATGAAAGTAAAGCGTTGCAGCTTTCACTGGAAGATTTACAGCAGATGATTGCGTGTTTATATGAGGGGGAATAAGGGATGTTAGAACTAAAAAACGTTTGTAAAAGTTATCAAGACTTTTCAGTGAAAAATATAAGTTTTACGTTACCACGCGGATATATTATGGGATTTGTTGGACCGAATGGAGCAGGGAAAAGTACGACGATCAAAATGATTATGAATCTAATTAGGAAAGATAGCGGCGATATAAAAATTTTTGGCAAGGACAATAAGAAAGCCGAAAAGGAAATAAAACAAAAAATCGGTTTTGTATATGATGAAAATCATTACTACGAAGATTTAACGTGTGAACAAATGAAACGTATTATTGCACCTTTATATAAAAAGTGGGACGAAGAGCAGTATCAATCGTATATGCATAGATTGCAAGTTCCGAAGTATAAAAAAATTAAAGAACTATCAAAAGGGATGAAAATGAAATTTGCGATTGCTATCGCACTTTCACATCACGCAGAGTTTATCATTATGGATGAACCGACAGCAGGATTAGATCCAGTTGTTCGAAGTGAATTACTTGATATGTTACAAGAAATTGTAATGGAAGATGAAGTATCTGTATTATTCTCAACGCACATTACAACAGACTTAGAGCGCATGGCAGATTATATTACGTTTATCAATGATGGAGAAATTATATTTACTGGTGAAAAAGACGATTTAATGGAGAACTACGTAGTCGTAAAAGGAAGTAATGATTTATTAGACCGAGAAGGAAAAGAACTATTTGTTGGATTACGAAAAAATAAATTTGGTTTCGAAGGTTTAGCGAAGGATAAACAAGCAATTATCGATTGGTTTGGAAATGAAGTTGTACTAGAAAAGCCTACATTAGATGATATCATCGTTTACACCGCGAAAGGAAGAGGTGCCTATGCGTCAGCTCGTATATAAAGATTTGTTCTTTTTTCGGGGAATATGGCCAGTGTATCTTATTATACCCTTTATATTCTTTTTATTTGAAAACGGTGATGGAATGCTGTTTCCTATGAGTTGTTTATTTGTAACTCTTTCCGCAGTTATGATATTAGTCGCAATAGATGAACGAAATACAAGTGAAATTATTATGAATAGTTTACCGTTAAGTAGAAAGGATATCATAATTGCTAGATATATTTCCTGTGCAATATTCATTGTAGGGGGCATGGTTTCCACTATGCTAGTTGTTTTTCTTATAAGGTGTATCGCTGTTATTGGTGATATCGTTACATACTATCCTAAACTTTATATTGAAATTTCATGGTATGAAGTAATAAATGGAATAGTTTACGCCGTATTTTGGATGGCCACTTTTTTCCCTATTTATTATGTTGCAAAATCAAAGGCGGTAATAAGTATAATAGCAGCAACTTCAATACTAGTTGGGGGGATACTTTGGATATTTATTAGTGATGGGCTGAAGGAAGTAGCACCTTCATTCCTTGAGTGGATTATGAATCCTCTGCATATTGGTATATTTATAGTTGGGTTTATTACATTAGTCAGTATTTATATCGCTTCTATGTTTCTTACAATTAAAATTTATGAAGCGCGTGATTTGTAGGGAGGGGAATTCATATGCAACAGTTGATTTTGAAGGAGTTTTTCTTACAGAAGAAGATGTTTCCTTTCTATTTTTTAATCCCTATGTTATCTATTTTTAGGGATTCCGTGCAACCAATGGGGATTGCAATAGGATTATTTATAACATGTAGTACAATTATTTATATTTCTTTTTATCATGAGGAGAAAAGTAAAACAGAAAAAGTATTAGTGAGTTTGCCTATAACGAGAAAAGAGATAGTTATAGCTAAATATATTTCAAGCTCATTATTTATTATAGCTGGTTTGAGTATAACTTTTATAGTCATAATATTAGGAAATGTTTTATTAGACAGAGATATAGTTATTCCTGGATATGCGATATTTTCAGCAATAGTAGCAACTTTGATTTATTGTGTAGTAACGATACCTACTAATTACATTGGAGGATATAAAGCTATTACTGTCTTGAATGTGATTATGATTTTTCCTTTAATGGGTATGATTGGCTTTATGTGCAATATTTTTGGTGATGAAATAATCATGTTAAAAGTACTTCACTCTGAAGACGCTACATTATCAATGAGTGTTCTTGGTATCGGAGTGTTAGTAAGTATAGTCATATCAATGTTGCTCTCAATGAAAATGTTTCAGGAGGCAGAGTTATAGAAGGGGCATTTTCATATTAGGAGGGAAAAACATGATCAAGCAATTAGTCTTAAAAGATATGATGTTGCAAAGAAAGTTAAGTTTTGTGTATTTAATATGTTTGTTCTTCCTTGCTATTGTTGATTTTCGTAGTGATAGTTTTTTGATGACATTTATTATGTTTATACCTGTTCTTGGCATGATGCTGTCGATGATTTATGAGGATAGGAATAAAAGTGAAATGGTAATAAATAGTTTACCGTTTCAGCGTAAGGAAATTGTCATAGCAAAATACATATTTATAAGTATTTTAGTTACTTTAGGTGTTTTTTTCTCACTTGTGATTAGTTTAATCCAGTTGCAAAATGAAAATACAACTGCGTTTATGTTATGGGGAGAGATTCTTGGCGGAATAACGGGAGGATTGGTTTATAGCATAATTGTACCCCCAATTGAATTTTCAGTAGGATATAGCAGTGCAAAACAAATTGCTCCCTTCATCGGAATTGCATTTGGGTATTTAAGTGGACTGATTGTAAGTAACGTATGGTTAGATGTAGAGAATGTTTGGAACACGAGTCTTGTTGTAAATAGTTGTTTTATAGCAGGATTGCTTCTTTTATATGTTATGTCTATGTTTATCTCAATTCATTTGTACAATGAGCGTGATTTATAAGGAGGGAGCGATTGTGAAGCAACTTATAATAAAAGACTTTATCATGCAATGGAAGTATTTAATATGGCACTTAATCTATCCTCTTCTCTTGTATATGACATTAATAGATATTAAAAGTTTTTACATAATTATGTCAGCTATAATTCCAGTAATAGCAATTTTAAAAACATTCAATGACGATAAAAAATATAATAGTGAAGTAATAGTAAATAGTTTACCGCTAGCGAAAAAGCAAATTGTGTTAGCTAAATACATAATGGCACTTATTATTTTTATTATAAGTATGATAGTGTCTAGTCCTGTAGTAATCAATCGATTTGAAGATGGAACTTTTGAATTTATAACGACAACAGTAATTACGATTTCTGGCTTTGTTTTTATATATTTAAGCACTGTATTACCGATATTGTTTTGGTTTGGGTATAAAAAAGCTTCTTTTATTACGCTTTTCATACTAATAGCACCGACAGCAATTGGTACCATGTTCTTTGAAATCAGCATGGAACAAATTCAATTATATAACAGCATGTTATTCGTTAGTTCAATATGCATGTTCATAGTATCTATCTTCGTTTCAGTGAAATTATATGAGAAGAGAGAATTTTAAAAGGTGCCTTGTATAAGGCACCTTATTCAATAACGACAATATGAAAGTAAGAGTTTATAAACAGAGAGGCTGTTTGGTACAACATCTTTTGGAGTATGTAATATAAAGCTGAAAACGATAACGAGAATGAGAAAGAGGAAAAATAAAAATAGGATCTGCTTATGTATAGAATTTTGCATATTATTCACTCCTTTTTTAGGTAGTATGTCCAAAAGAAAGGAGTGTATGAAAAATGATAGGGGGAGAATGATGAGTAAAAGAAAATGGTTATATAGAATAGGGGTATTTTTATTTTCAATCGGTCTCATATTAGCAAATTTTTACTCAGATATCCCATCACCAATTCCTAATTTGCATAAAGGAATTGGAATAAGTATTGTCATCGTTGGTCTTCTTTGTCTTATCACATCAAACTTCTACAGAAATTCCGAATGAATATAAAAAGGACAGTTACTCTTTTTCAGAAGTACTGTCCTTTTTATATATTTTATTCCATAGTTTGGCGATACTCCATATAATGACGATTGTAATGGAGGCAATAACTGACCAAACAATAGATGCAATTTCAAGTGCCATGTTAGGAAGAAATGTAAGAATGGATATTACTTTATGAAACAACCATTCTATTATGTGAAAACTGATTTGCAGTAGAATGACGATCCCGAGTGTAATCCATGCTAGCATTTGTTTTCCTTTTTCTTTCCACATGACATTCACCTCACGTTAGCTTAATAATTTTAAGCCAACAGCGCCGCATAGAATGCAGCTTAAGAAGGCAAGACGGCGCCAATCCGCTGATTCACGGAAAATAAGAATACCTAGAAGCGCACTTCCGGCAGTTCCGATTCCAGTCCAAATTGCGTAAGCAGTTCCCATCGGTAATGTATCCATCGCTAGAGATAAGAAGAAGAAGCTTACGCTGAAGTTAGCGATTAAAATAACTTTTGGTGCCCAGCCTTTCTTTTCAGTGGCTACTTTCATAAAGAGTACACCAATAATTTCACAAATACCAGCTAGAATTAAAAATACCCAAGCCATTTTATGCGGCCTCCTTCGCTTCTTTTTCTTCTGTTACTCGTTTTAAACCAATTACGCCGAAGAAGATTAAGCCGATTAATAACACTTTTACGATAGAGAAAGGTTCTCCGAAGATGAAAATCTCTGTAAGAACGATTCCACCAGCTCCAATTCCTGTAAAGACGGCGTACACAGTGCCGACAGGTAAATCTTTATAAGCTCTAAATAATAAAACGAAACTAATTGTAATTAATAACGCAACACCAATCCATTCAAGTGGTGCCTCCGCTTTTTTAAGTCCAATCACCCAAAAGATTTCAATAATACCAGCAATGATTACATAAATCCATGCCATATGTCATTTCTCCTTCCTACCAGTCGTTAGGTAAAGGGCTTAAAAACGACGCATTGCAAAGGAGCAATCCGTCAGTTTGAAAGACCTCGCCAAAATACTTGCCAAGAGGCGTTTAAACGAGTCTCAAAGCGATTTAAACCTGCAAATAGTAGTTCAACCATAAGTCCGTCCAGTAAGCATAGGAAAGCTTCTAGAGCGTCTTCTACTTCAATGTTATGGAGTTCACTTTGCTCGTTTGCCTGTTTAAAAATAGGGAATAAAAGTTTTCCAACGTTTTCAATGTGCGCATTCGCTTTTTCAATAATTTGTTCACGAAATGCATCGGGCGGAAAATAGGAAGTTCGTAACCAAAACATTGATTCTTCACTTTCACCAAATCGTTTTGCGTAGCCCTTTAGTAACTGTAAGAGCGATTCTTCAGTAGACGAATTTGAAAAATTTTCGATATCGTCAGTGAAGCTCTGTAAATCTTTTTGAAGAGCGGATTCTAAGCATATAAAATATAGCTCTTCCTTTCCTTTAAAGTGTGCGTAAATCGATGGCTTTTTAATCCCAACTTCTTGAGCAATATTTGCTAATGAAGTTCCTTCATAGCCGTAGCGTGCGAAATGAGAAAGTGCTACAGCTTTAATGCGGTTTGCTGTCATTTTCATCCCCTACCTACCGTTCGTTAGGTTCATTATATGCGAGTAAAAATATAAAGTCAATAGGTGAAGAGCTGAAAAAGAGCGCTATAGGTAACGCTCTTTTTTTAGACAGTATCTCGCTCAATTAAATGGAATGAAAGCTCTTCTGCGTTACCGGCAATTTGCTCGCTTTGGATCTGTTTATGGAATAAAGAAAAAGCATGTGAGCCCATTGCGAGACCGGGATGTTCAATTGTTGAAATTTCTAACGCCTTTGAAATTTCATGATTATCAAATCCAAGGATAGCAAGGTCTTCAGGGACTCGAAGACCTTGTTTTCGCGCTTCTGTTAATAAACCAGCTGCAACTTGATCATTCGCTGTAAAAATAGCGGTTGGACGATTTTTCATGTTTAAAATACGATGGAGTATTTGTGCACCGTCTTGCATTGTATAGCATTGATGAAAAATCCATTCGGGATGTAACGTTTTACCTTCGTTACGAAGTGTATCAGCAAACGCTTTTTCACGTTCCATGGAATTTACACTTGTTTTTCTTGCTAAACAAATCCCGATTTTTTCATGGCCTTTACTAAGTAAATAGGCGGTGCCGAGACGGAAGCCTTCATAATGATCTACGTAGACAGATGAAATGAGGGGGTGGTTCATTTTTTCACATGAAATAATAGGAGCAAATTTTGCGAAAGGTTCAATTTGTTCCCAAGAACTCGTTCGAGAGCAAATAATCATCCCGTCGAATTGTTTCATTTTCATCATTTCAAGAACACGAATCTCTTCGAGGCTATCGTAATTTGTTTGGCATAAATTAATGTGATATCCAGCTGCTAACGCTTCGTTTCCGATTCCTTCAATAATGGTACTGAAGTATGGAAGGTTAATGAAAGGGAGCATAACACCGATCGTATATGTTTTTCCCTTTATTAAATGAATAGCATTTATATTTTTGCATAGTTCAATTCTTCAACAGCATCTAGAACACGCTTACGTTTTTCTTCTTTTACGTAAGGGTGATTATTAAGGACGCGGGAAACAGTTGATATGGATACACCAGCGGTTTTTGCAATTTGTTTTATATTGGCCATATGTATCACCTCTTCCTCTTATTATAAAGGGAAAATAATAAGAATGAAAAAATCTTGACCTGAAAAGCTTTTCACAATCTATGGTATTAATAAGGCTTCTTTTTATTCGCGTAACCTTTTGACTTGGGCGTAAGAATGATAGGGGTCTTTTTGTTTGCAAAATAGTTTTGTCAAAATGTGTGAGAATAACGTGGAAAGTTTTCAAAGGTGGAGTTTGGTAGCGAAGCGAATATGAAGAGCATATAAACGCTTCGTTCGTTAAGAGAGCGGTATGAAAGGGCGGAAACAAATTGAAAAAAAGAATCATTTGTTTCGTGTTTTCTAGTTTCATGCTTAGTTCGTGTTCGTTTCAGCAAACGATGCAAGAAGAAAAAAACTTTGTGGGAACAACAGGGGGAGTTATGGATCGTGTTACGGATCCTATTCCGCTGAAGGAGCTTCCAAAATATTTTCCAGTGAAATTTAAAGTTCCGGCGTTTTTACCGTATGACATTACGAGTGATGTGAAGGGGGAAGTCAGAACGATTGGAAAGAAGAAGGTTGTCTTAATGATTAAATATAAACAGCAGGAGCCAGGTAGGAATGAGTATATTGAGTTAAATGTTGCGAATTTTCCTTATAGTTTTCCGGATCTCGTGGAAGAGAAGCGATTTCAAGAACAAATGAAATTGAATAGTGGAGCATTCGCTTATTTTAAAAATAAGGATGACTCTGGGCAAGGAGATGAATTTGCTACGCTTATATGGAAAGAGAAAGGACTTGAATATCAGCTCTTGTATCGTAATGCACAAGAGAATGATCAAGATGTGATTAAGAAAAATTTATTATACATTGCAAATAATATGGAATGAAAAAACTAGCTGAATCATTCAGCTAGTTTTTGTATGTTATTATTTCTTTTTAATTTTTCCAGTCCACGTTTTGAATCCACCTTGTAATTGGTAGAAATCTTTGTAGCCTTGTTTCTTTAAGTATTGAGCTGCACGACCAGTACGGAATCCGCTTTGGCAGTATAAGTAAACTGGTTGATCTTTGCGAAGTTCTTTATGACGAAGGCGAATTTGTGATAATGGAATGTTACGTGCGCCTAAAATATGCCCTGCAGTATATTCGTCTGCTTCGCGAATATCGATAAGCTGTGCTTTACGGTAGCCAGCGCGAAACTCTTCTTCTGAAAGTGTTTTAATTAATTTTCTCTGATAGAAATACATCCATACAGTGTAGCCGATGAACGCTACGATTACGGCTAATAAAATAATCCAAGTTGTTGACACGGTTCTATCGCTCCCTTTTTTCTTATCCTACTTCAATATTATAATGCCCGTATGTATTTATGCAACAGATTCATTTGCATAATAAGAAGAAATTTCGTATTCTTTCACAAATTTTGTCGAATTTGGTAGACTAGAGAATGTGAAAAATAATTGGTTATATGAGGTGCAGGATGGGAAAAGAAAAATGGTGTTATATTAACTCTGGTCAATGTTCGCCGGCATTTAATATGGCGTTAGATGAATGTTTATTAAATTGGCAAAGTGAAAAAAAAATGCCACCAACCATTCGTTTTTATGAATGGGAAGTACCAACATTAACAGTTGGGTATTTCCAGCGTGTTGAAAAAGATATTAATATGGATGTAGTTAACGAAAAGAAATATGGATTCGTTCGTCGTCAAACAGGCGGCAGGGGTGTACTACATGATAAAGAATTAACGTACAGTGTTATTGTGTCTGAAGATCATCCAAATATGCCAAAAACAGTTACAGAAGCGTATCGTATTATTTCGCAAGGTTTATTAGATGGTTTTAAGGCATTAGGATTAGAAGCGTATTATGCAGTTCCAAAAACAGAAGCAGACCGTGAAAATTTAAAAAATCCACGTTCAGGCGTATGCTTTGATGCACCGTCTTGGTATGAAATTGTAGTAGAAGGAAGAAAAATCGCAGGTAGTGCTCAAACACGCCAAAAAGGTGTGATTTTGCAGCACGGATCGATTCCGTTAGAAATAGATTTAGATGAGTTATACGATCTGTTTTTATTCCCGAATGAACGTGTGAAAGAGCGTATGAAGAGTATGTTCTCTTCTAAAGCGGTAGCAATTAATGAATTAACAGACCGTACGTTTACAATCGAACAGTTAATTAAAGCGTTTGAGGTTGGGTTTGAAAAAGGATTAGATGTAGAGCTTGTTCCGTATGAATTAACAGAAGAACAGTTACATGAAGTGCAAACATTAGCAAAAGAGAAGTATGAAAGTAAGGAATGGAATTATAAGAAATAAGAGGTGGCAATTGCCACCTCTTATTTCTTATAGTAAATTAAGTACTTTTTCTACTTTGATTCCTTTATCTTGTAAAGAACGAAGGCGATTTACAACGTCCATAATTTCTTTGTCAAATGTAACGCTAATACCTTGGCTTTGTAGTTCTTGTTTTAAGCTTTCAATAGAATCATCTATGTCGATGCCAAGCTCGTAATCTTGACAAACTTCAATTGTCTTTTTCACGAGTTTCACATAATTTTCTTGTAGTTTTGTATTTGTTTCAGTCAAAGCAGGTTGCTTCGGTTTTGCAGGAGCGACCGGTGCTGTCTCTTGCTTTGTAACTGGAGTTGGTACTGCTTTTTTCACAGGTGCTGGAGTAGATAATTCCACAGCTGCTTCTACACTTACTGGCTTCGGCGTTGGTACCGGAGTAGGTTTAGGTGCTACAGGTGTTTCTACTCGCGTAACAGGTTTTGGAGCAGGTGTAACTGCTTTTGGAGCTTCTACAACTACTTCTTTTTTCGGAGTAGCTTCTACAACTGTTTCTTCTTGTTCAGCAGCTTCTTTATTCTCTTTGCTCCACATAACGCGTTCAACTTCTAGAGAAACATTGTTTTTGTTCATCGCTGTTAATGTAACTTTACCAACTTCAGCGTTCCCAGTGAAATCAACAATTTTATAAATAACACTCTTGTTCCAATCCACGTTTCCGCTCAAAAATAATTCTTCGTTACATTTCGGCGTTAAGCCCTCGATTTTAATTTCTGCGTTTACACCGTTTTCACTATATACCATAATTAGCGAAGCATTTACATCTTCGTCTGCTAACATTAGTTCACGTACCATTTTGCCGGTGCGTACTTGCGTTTTCTTCTTAACTGACATCTAATTTCTCCTCTCAAAAATTCAGTAATAATAAAAAAATCGTATAACGAAAAATAATTGCTCACGAAGATTTATGATACCGATAATAAAAGCATCACGTCAACAATTAACTTTAATTATTTTGCATTTTTCTTATTTTCTTTATGAAATTTTTCAATTTGTAAAATTAGACAGAAGAAAAACAGCCTTTTGAAGGGCTGTTAAAATTTAGATGTTTTATATAAAAATTTGTACAAAATATAAAAAGAAATTGTCACAAGGGCACCTTGCCAAATAGACAAATTATAAAATAAGTATGGTTGTGTTTTGAAAAATACGTTTGAAAAAACTGATAAGACAAAAGGTATGAATACTGATAATAAAAGGAGTGCTTTTTGCTTCCAGGAAACTAGTATTGTAAAAGAAAAACGTCTAAATAACGAAAAAATTATGAAAGCTCCCATTGTTAAAACAATAGCAGATAATATGGTTCCAGGAACACTAAATGGAATTCCTGAAGTGTTTGTGTCTGTAAATAGTTGTTGCATAAGAGTAGTGAATGTATCGTACCCAATTTGAATAGCTAATAATAAACTAACTGCAAATCCAATAACGGCAGTTTGTTGGAAAGTATTTTGGTGTTCTGAAGAGTTAATCAATTCATCGCAGTAAGTTTTTAAATCTTCTCCGAAAATATCATGTGCATTTTTACCGTCTTCTTGCGCTTCTAAAAGATGATCTAATATTTCTAAAAGTAATTCTTCCATTTGCTTTTGTGGAACGCTAGTTAAGCGTAAATAAATAAGCATATCACCATAAGCAGCTTCGTTTTCAGTTGTTAATAATTCTCTTTTTTCATTGTTCAACTTAACCATTTCTTTTTCGGTCATCATATCGTCACTCCTTTTTAAAAGCTAAATATTCTTTTTTGAAGAAGATTTTGTATAGTGCATAGCAAGAGATGGCTAGCAAAGCACCGATCCAAGGTGAAATTTGTAATGTAGTATAGGGCTGTTTAATAAATAAAAAGGAAATACTGATTAATAGTATCCATAGGCTATGACGCATTAAGAACCCTCCAATATGCCTCCAAATAGTTGTTTTATTTTTAAATAAATCAGTATTAATAAAATCGAAAACAAAGCGTATCATAAGATGCACGGACGATATAAATGCGAGCAGATAAATGAAATCAATGTGTACAAATTTAAAACGTGCTTCATTTGAAAATAAGGGAACTACCAATGCAATGACAGAAGAAACAGCAAAGTATATTGCTAATAGATAACTAGTTATAAATAAAGGAATCGATAATTGTTCCCATAAACTTGGCTTCGGTAGGGCGGCAATTAGTTCGTCACAGTATGTCTGTAAGTCTTCGCCAAAAATATTATAAGCATTTTTTTCTTCTTGCTGTGCTTCAATAAGGTGATCTAGAATTTCAATTAGCAGTTCTTCCGCTTGGTATTCGGGCACTTTAGCTAAGCGGATGTATATTAACATGTCACTATAGGCGGTTTCATTTTCTGTAGTTAATAATTTACGCTTTTCGTTATTTAGTTCGATTAAATCTTTCGCCTTCATCCCTATCACTCCCCTTGTAATAATTTGTTTACGGTCGTTGAAACCATTCCCCAGCTTTGTTTAAATTCTTCAAGCTGTTCTAATCCTTTAGCAGTTACGTGATAATATTTTCGCTTTGGACCGAGTGAGGAGGCTTTTAATGTTCCTTCAATCAATTTTTCTTTTTGCATACGTAACAATAACGGATATATGCTTCCTTCGCTTACAAATGTAAATCCGTGTTTATTTAATTTTGTACTCAGTTCATATCCGTACACTTCTTCTTGTGAAATGATGTATAGGATGCAACCTTCGAGCACGCCTTTTAACATTTGGCTGTGCATGATTTCACCACCTTTTACTCAGGTAACTTGCGTTGCAAGTTACCTGTTATCCAGATTATAACATTCAGTAACTTGCAACGCAAGTTACTGAAGTGGAAAACTTTAATGCGTGTTAATTTTTCAATGTTTCTCATACTAACGAGAGGAGGGAAGCGTATGAAACCATTTATGCCAAAAATCGTGTACTTTGAACCGAAGGCACTTGAATATCCGCTTGGAAAAGAGCTGTACGAGAAGTTTACGAAGATGGGATTAGAAATTCGTGAAACGACATCTCATAATCAAATTAGAAATTTGCCAGGTGAAAATGATTTGCAAAAGTATCGTAATGCAAAGGCAACGCTTGTTGTTGGGGTGAGGAAGACATTAAAGTTTGATACGTCAAAACCGTCAGCTGAATATGCAATCCCGCTCGCAACAGGGTGTATGGGGCATTGCCATTATTGCTATTTGCAAACGACACTTGGGAGTAAGCCTTACGTTCGCGTGTATGTTAATCTTGATGAAATATTTGAGAAGGCAAAGCAATACATGGATGAAAGAGCACCTGAAATAACAAGATTTGAAGCGGCTTGTACATCAGATATCGTTGGGATTGATCATTTAACACATGCATTAAAGCGGGCGATAGAGTTTATTGGAGAAAGTGAATACGGGCGTTTACGTTTCGTTACGAAATATTCGCACGTTGATCATTTGTTAGATGCAAAACATAACGGGAAAACTCGTTTCAGGTTTAGTATTAATTCACGGTATGTGATTAAAAATTTTGAGCCAGGGACATCACCCTTTGAAGAACGAATTGAGGCGGCTCGTAAAGTAGCAGGCGCGGGTTATCCACTTGGGTTTATTGTGGCGCCACTTTATATGCATGAAGGGTGGGACGAAGGATACCGTGAATTATTTGAGCGACTGTACAATGCGCTAAAAGATTTGTCGATACCGAATTTAACGTTTGAATTAATTCAACATCGCTTTACAAAACCGGCAAAAAAGGTCATTCAAGAGCGTTATCCGAATACGAAACTTGAAATGGATGAAGAGAAGCGTAAATATAAATGGGGACGATACGGAATCGGAAAATACGTTTATAAAAAAGATGATGCGGAAGTATTAGAAGAAACAATAAGAGGTTATATACATGAGTTTTTTCCTGATGCAGAAATACAATACTTTACTTAAGAAGAGTCTGTATACAAATACAGATTCTTTTTTGTTTTATATATTTAGGCTTGTTTTCAACTTGTCACGTTATTCTTTCTGGTGTATCATTTTATTGATTGCTTCGTACGGAATGAGCAAAATGAAATTGGATGGAGGAAACCGATGCCTACCCCTAGTATGGAAGATTATATTGAACAAATTTATTTGTTGATTGATGAAAAGGGTTATGCCCGCGTATCTGATATTGCTGAAGCGCTGAGTGTACATCCATCCTCTGTAACAAAAATGGTGCAAAAATTAGACAAAGATGAATATCTAATTTATGAAAAATATAGAGGGCTTGTATTAACATCAAAAGGTAAAAAAATCGGAGAACGTCTTGTATACCGTCATGACTTGCTAGAGCAATTTCTGCGTATTATCGGTGTGGATGAAAGCAAGATTTACAATGATGTAGAAGGAATTGAACATCATTTAAGCTGGGAAGCAATTGACCGCATTGGTGATTTAGTGCAATACTTTGAACAAGATGAAGTTCGCGTGGAAACACTTCGTGGCGTTCAAAAAGCAAATGAAGAGAAAAGTAATTAAGGGGAACGTATGGCGTTTCCTTTTTTATTTCAATCGAAAAG
The DNA here is from genome assembly GCF_008923725.1 of Bacillus sp. CH140a_4T. Classification (GTDB taxonomy): domain Bacteria; phylum Bacillota; class Bacilli; order Bacillales; family Bacillaceae_G; genus Bacillus_A. Next base: position 492,547 of record NZ_WBPF01000013.1, on the reverse strand, counting down.
GACGGGAGAATTATGAAAGCAATTATTTTTGATTTTGATGGATTAATTGTGGATACAGAAACAATATGGTTTCACTCTTTCAGAGACGCTGTTCGTGAGTACGGTGGGGAGTTACCTTTAGCGGAATTTGCGAAATGTATTGGGACGACAGACGATGTGCTTTACGCATATTTAAATGAGCAATTAAAAGAGAATTTTAACCAGCAAGCATTAAAAGAAAAAGTGAAAACTTTACATAAAGAGAAAATGAAAATACCAGAAGCTCGTGACGGAGTAAAAGAATATTTAGAGGAAGCGAAAGAAATGGGATTGAAAATCGCATTAGCTTCCAGTTCATCTAGAGAATGGGTTACTTCCTTTTTGGAAGAGCTAAAAATTCGAGATTATTTTGAAGTCATTAAAACGAGAGAAGATGTTGAGAAGGTAAAACCGGATCCAGCGCTTTATCGAGTTGCGATAGAAGATTTAGGGATTGATCCGTCTGAGGCTGTTGTATTTGAGGACTCGTTAAACGGATTAAAAGCAGCGATTGCAGCAGGATTAAAGTGCGTTGTTGTACCTAATGATGTGACACGGAATTTACCATTTGAAAATCATCACCTTCGAATTGAAAGTATGGAAGATAAAAGTCTGAAAGAAGTGCTTCAAAGTATAAAAAAAGACCGTATTTCCTAAAAGGAAGCACGGTCTTTCTTTTTGTTTTTTTTGCCTTCAATGACAGTTAAATGAGATTGTTTTCTTTTTCGCTTCAAAGTGGAAGGAGCACCTTTTTTACCTTTGTCATTAGAAGCGTTTGATTTCAAGAAAGAATTGCTTAGGGGTGCTACATTTTGTTTCCCATGTTTGCGGTTCGATTGTTTTGCAGCACGCTTATAAGAGCTTTGCGAATTTGCAGAACCACTAGAATTTGTAAACATCTTGTATAGCAAATAAAAGATACCGACAACAAGTAACATGTACCCGATATTTCTTAATACACCCATTGGATTTGTAATGACAGATGAAACAAGGCCGAATATTGCTAATCCGATAATAAGCATAACTATAGCGAATGTAAACGAACGACCGTTCATAAGGGACACCTCCTAAAAACATATATTAAAATTAGTATATTAACGATGAGGAAAGGAGTTGAACACCAATTTTAAATAATTATTGTTTGTTTTCTAAACGTAATAATTCTTCAAACGATGCAATGGCTACTTCCACTTGATCATCTGTTGGTTCTTTCGTTGTTAATAGTTGTAGCCATAATCCGGGATATCCAAGTATGCGTAATACTGGAATATCGCGTAATCGATTTGTAAATTGTAACACTTCAAAAGAAATGCCGAGAACGACTGGAATTAATAAAATTCGGTTTACGACTCTGGCCCAAAGTGGATCTGTAGGGACAAGGAAATAAACAAACATTCCAATAATGACTGTAAATATAATAAAGCTACTGCCACAGCGATAATGAAGGCGAGTTTGTTTTTGAACATTTTCTACAGTCATTGGAAGATTATTCTCATAGGCATTAATTACTTTATGCTCCGCACCATGGTACTGAAATACCCGCTTAATAAGTGGGGTTAAAGAAATAAAGTATATATAGCTCAATAATAGCATGAGCTTAATGACACTTTCGATAATGATTTGCCCTGTATGAGAAGGGAAAATCGGTCTTGTTAATTCAGCTAGTAGTGCAGGGACTGCTGTGAAAATGACTTTACCGAATATGAAAGATAAAACGCCAACTGCTGCAACTCCTAATACCATCGTTAATTTCGATTGTTCTTCTTTGTTATTTGCAATTTGTTCGTCTTCTTCTGGGTGGACATCAAATCGTTCTGAAGCAAAGTTTAAATGTTTTGCTCCATTCGCACTTGCATCCACAATAGCGGCAATCCCTCGTAAAAATGGAATTTTTTTCAGGATAGATAATGCTTTATTACGAACGCGTGGTAATCGATAAAATTCAATCGATTTATCTTTACGACGAACCGCTGTAACAGTATATTCTCTACCGCCAAACATAACTCCTTCTATGACTGCTTGCCCGCCATATATTTGTTTTGACTCTTCTGCCATGTTAACACCAACCTGTATTTGTTTCTCTCTTATGTAGAAAAAGAGGCAATTGTCATACTGGGTTCTGTCATTTTGAAATAAGACAATCACCGAGTTTCCTTTATTTTATCGACAAATACAAGTATATGACAAGGAAAAATGTTACGAGAGTCGGACATTTCTTATTCTTTTTATAGACAAATTTCGCAGTATTTAAACATGGTTCAAAATAGTTTCGGGCATACTATTGAGCGGAGGTGTCGATGTGAGTCAAGAACAATTAGGAACAAGGAATTTTGTACAAATTGGTTTATTTGGTGGAATCTTTTGGGGAGGGATATGGTATTTCCTTCATATATTTTCATTTACGGAAGCAGGACCGAACTATTTACTTTTACCATTTGCCTTTGGAAGCTGGAAAGAAGGGGTATGGGGCAATGTGTCAGGAATTGTTTGTATGGGACTACTTTCGATTTTAATTGCCTTTTTGTATAAAGTGTTTTTGGCAAAGTTTGAAGGGATTATTCCAGGGATGATTTATGGGCTATTTTGGTGGGCGTTACTATTTTTCGGAATGGGATTAATAGCGCCTGCCATTAAAAGTGCACTCCATTTACCGAAAGAAACAATTGTGACGACGATATGTATTTTTATATTGTATGGTGTGTTTATAGCATACTCTGTTTCCTACGCAGTAAATACCAATAAAGCTGAGCGAGAAGGGGAAGAGAAGACGAACTATTCAAATAAGTAACTCCTATGTTAAAATGTTGTATAGATATTTAATACTAAGGAGTTTTAAACATATGAAAAAGGTACTCCTCGTAAACGGTCCTAACCTAAATCGCCTCGGTGTCAGGGAGGTAAATGTATATGGAAAGGGCACGCTAGCGACACTTGAAGCAGATATGAAGCAAGAAGCAGAAACAATGGGAGTGGAGTTAGAATGTTTCCAATCGAATCATGAAGGTGCGATTATCGATCGTATTCATGAGGCGGAAGATATATATGAAGGGATCATTTTAAATCCTGGAGCATTTACGCATTATAGCTACGCGATTCGAGATGCAATTGCGAGCATTTCGATTCCTGTTATTGAAGTACATATTTCTAACATTCACCAGCGTGAGTCGTTCCGTCACGAATCTGTGACGGCAGCTGTTTGTGCGGGACAAATTGTTGGATTTGGTTTTTATGGCTATAAGTTAGCGTTATTTGCATTAATGGAGAAATTGAGGGAGGCATAAAGGAATGGAGAAAATCGAAAGAGTAAGAAGCGCATTTGATGAGGCTGGTATTGACGGTATTTTGTTAACAAATGAACATAGTCGTAGATATATGGCTAACTTCACAGGAACAGCTGGTGTTGTACTGATTTCGAAAAAACGTGCTCAATTTATTACAGATTTCCGCTATGTAGAGCAGGCTAGTAAACAAGCGGTTGGATACGAGATTGTACAGCATGCAGGATTAATCATTGATGAAGTTGCAAAGCAAGTGAAGGAACTGGGAATTCAAAAGCTTGGCTTTGAGCAAGATACTCTTACATATAGTTCTTATTCAGCACATAAAGAAGCGATCGATGCTGAATTTATCCCAACTTCTGGGCTTGTAGAAAAGTTACGCTTGATAAAGACTGATTCAGAGATTAAGATATTAAAGGAAGCTGCACAGATTGCAGATGCTGCCTTTGAACATATTCTATCATTCATTCGCCCGGGAGTATCTGAAATTGAAGTGTCAAATGAACTTGAATTTTTCATGAGAAAACAAGGAGCAACATCTTCTTCGTTTGATATTATCGTTGCTTCAGGTCTTCGTTCGGCATTACCGCACGGCGTGGCATCTGAAAAAGTGATAGAAACAGGAGATTTCGTTACATTAGACTTCGGCGCTTACTACAAAGGATATTGCTCTGATATTACTCGTACGATTGCAGTTGGTGAACCATCTGATAAATTAAAAGAAATTTATAATATCGTTTTAGAAGCACAACTACGTGGTGTGAACGGTATTAAAGCTGGTTTAACAGGCCGTGAAGCGGATGCGTTAACGCGCGATTACATAACGGAAAAAGGATATGGTGAATACTTTGGACACTCTACTGGGCATGGAATTGGTCTTGAAATCCATGAAGCACCAGGTTTAGCGTTCCGTTCTGATACAGTACTTGAACCAGGAATGGCTGTAACAGTAGAACCAGGTATTTATATTCCAGGTATTGGCGGCGTACGTATTGAAGATGATATCATTGTAACAAGTGAAGGTAATGAAGTAATTACGAAATCACCAAAAGAACTTATTATTTTGTAATATACAGGAGGATTTTTTTACATGATTTCAGTAAACGATTTTCGTACAGGTTTAACAATTTCAGTGGACAATGCCCTTTGGCAAGTAATGGATTTCCAACACGTAAAGCCAGGTAAAGGTGCTGCATTCGTTCGCTCTAAACTACGTAACCTTCGCACAGGATCTGTTCAAGAGAAAACATTCCGTGCAGGTGAAAAAGTAGAAAAAGCACACATCGAAAACCGTCGTATGCAATACTTATACGCGAGCGGTGAGTCTCACGTATTTATGGATAACGGAACTTATGAGCAAATCGAACTTGGTGAAAACCAAATCGAGCGCGAACTTAAATTCCTAAAAGAAAACATGGAAGTATCTATTATGACATACCAAGATGAAGTACTTGGTGTTGAACTTCCGAACACAGTTGAATTAAAAGTGTCAGAAACAGAGCCTGGTATTAAAGGTGATACAGCTTCTAACGTAACAAAACCAGCTACATTAGAAACTGGTCTTGTTGTACAAGTACCAATCTTCATTAACGAAGGCGAAATGCTTATCATCAACACTGGTGAAGGTAAATACGTTTCTCGTGCATAGTAGAAAAGCACTCGTGATTATCACGAGTGCTTTTTTTATCCCACTTTAATGGGCAGTAAGACCCCCACCTCAAAATTCAGCGAAAGCAAAGAATTTAGGTAGGGGATCAACTGCCCATAAAAGTCCGATTGGTTCAACTAATAATCAGTGGGGGATGAGGAAAACCCCTACTGATTAAAGTTTTACTTTATAGGAAATAGGGCAGATAATAAATCGCCGTTATAACAAAGCTAACTAAGACAAGTGAAAGAGTACCCATAATGTACGGAGTCAAAACAATTTGAAATGGTTTTATCTCGCCGGTCTCAACGCCAATCAGTGTTTTACTGATTGCGTGATCCGTAATATTGTTTCTATGATTACTCATAATCATTAGCCACGTAATTGCAAATATCGCTAAACTATCAAGGAAAAAGGCCTCCATAAATGACCAACCGACCAATTTTGAAAAAAGATAAATAAGAGCTAATTCTATTACAATTGTTAAACTAATTTTCAATACCTTCATATTGTCCCCCTCATTTTGTACATATAGTCAATTTTAAAAAAAGGGCGCGATACGATATGTAGTACACGAGATGACTTTAGTTCTGTCTCTCATGCTACATCGTCTGCACTCCCTATCCTTATTAAATATACCATAATACTCCATTTAATAATACGAATATTCAGACTATAAAAAGACGATAGAGAAAAATGATGTTTTTACTTCTGAAATAGACAACCCCTGCATATGGTTGTACAAATATATTCTTTTTTGGAATGTAGCATTAGTAACCGTTATGGGAGAAGGTGGGAGAATGAAACAGTGGCTAGCGGCAATGGAAACATCCGTGCTCGTAATGGGGTTACTTCGGTTGTTTTCAGGTAGCGCGGAAATATTCGCCGCTTTGCTGATGCTTTATGTAAATGATGCGAAGAAAGCATTGTTTATAAATGGTATGTTGGCGTTTGTTGGACCGACCGTATTAATTTTAACAATGACAATAGGCATAGCGAGTGTGGCAAGTGAGATTTCTTTCTTGAAACTCTTTTTTCTAGCGCTTGGAATTGGCTGTATTTTTATCGCGTTGTTGAAATAGTAAGTCGAGTATAGTGGGGAGAAGCTGATGAAAGAAGTATTAGAAGTTTTACCGAAAACGATGAAGCAGCTAGTGGAAAGTTGTAAGCAATATGATGCTCTAGAGGAAATTCGTGTTCGAATTGGAAGACCGCTAGAGTGTATTGCTCATGGCGAAGTGTTTTTTTATGACTATATCGTTACAGTAGAGGATGCTATTTACTTATTGAATAAGTTAAGTCAATTCTCAATTTATACGATGGAAGAGGAGTTAAAACGTGGGTATGTAACACTTCGAGGAGGACATAGAATCGGTTTGGCGGGAAAGGTTATTACAGAAAAAAGTGCAGTGAAAATGATTCGAGATGTCTCTTCGTTTAATATTCGTATTGCTCGTCAAAAAATCGGAATTGCAGAACCACTTTTGCCGTATTTGTATGAATCACGATGGTTAAATACGATGGTAATTGGCCCGCCGCAAACGGGGAAAACAACTCTTTTAAGAGACGTAGCACGTTGCATGAGTCAAGGGGTAAGTGATTCGAAAATTCCTTCTTGTAAAGTGGGGATTGTTGATGAGCGGTCAGAGATTGCTGGCTGTGTGAAAGGCATTCCGCAATATGACTTTGGCACAAGAGTAGATGTGTTAGACGCATGTCCAAAAGCTGAAGGAATGATGATGATGATCCGTTCTATGAGTCCAGATATTTTGATCGTAGATGAAATCGGACGTAAAGAAGATAGTGAAGCAATTATGGAAGCGGTGCATGCTGGGGTTCAGCTTTTTATAAGTGCACATGGATTTTCTTATGATGATGTTGTGAAACGTCCATCACTAAAGGCGGTGCTAGAGCTCGGCATATTTGATAGGTTTGTGGAGCTATCAAAAGCAAGAGGGCCAGGAACAGTTATGCAAGTGAAAGATAAGAATGGAAAATCGGTATTACCTCATAGAAAGGCTGAGGGCGTATGGTGAAAATATTTGGTGCAGTGTTAATCGTTGCGGTCAGCACCTTTTTCGGGTTTTCATACGCTAAAAGATATAGTGAGAGACCGAGGCAACTTAGATTATTAAAAGCGGCACTTCAATCATTAGAGGCAGAAATTATGTATGGGCATACACCTTTGTCTGAAGCTGCTGAGCGATTAGTGAAACAAATGCCGAAGCCGTTAAATTGGATATTTCAAAGTTTTGCCAGCGGGCTAGAAAGCGGAGAACAAACGGTAAGAGAAGCTTGGATAGATAGTTTGAAAGAAAATTGGAAGCTAACAGCATTTCAGCAAACTGAGTATGAGATTTTGCAGCAATTTGGTGAAACGCTCGGACAACATGATCGTGAGTCACAACAAAAACATATTCGCTTATGTATTACACATTTAGAGAGAGAAGAAGAAGAGGCGAAAGCATTACAACTACAATATGAAAAAATGATTAAGAGCTTAGGGGTACTAGCAGGGCTACTTATCGTAATTTTACTGCTATAGGAGGGAGAAAGGCGATGTCCATTGATGTTGGATTAATATTTCAAATCGCCGGAATCGGCATTGTTTTAGCTTTCATTCATACCGTACTAAAAGAATTAAAGCGTGAGGATATTGCAAATTGGGTTATCCTCGTCGGTTTTGTCGTTATTTTATTTCACGTCGCATTTTTAATTAATACGTTATTCGACAAGATTAAAAGTGTCTTTCTCTTCCAGTAAAGGGGGCGGTTCGCATCGAAATTATACAAATTGTCGGATTAGGCCTCGTTGCTACGTTTTTAGCAGCTGTATTGAATCAGCATAAATCTAGCATTACGTCATTATTTATTGTGTTTGTAGGTAGCGTGATGTTTCTTCTTTTAATTGATCAAATTCACGCTATTTTACAAATGATTGAGAGAGTAGCGAGTGAAGCGAAAGTTAGCAACGTATATGTAGAAACGTTGCTGAAAATTATTGGAATTGCTTATATTGCTGAGTTTGGAGCGCAAATTACAAAGGATGCAGGGCAAGGTGCAATCGCTTCGAAAATCGAATTAGCCGGAAAAATTTTAATTCTCGTAATGGCGATTCCTATTTTGACGGTTGTAATTGAAACTATTCTCGGATTTTTACCGACGGGATAAGGGGGAGTGAATGTTGAGGGGCTTTGGAGCTAAGCTGCTATTTGCTTGCTTCCTTTTCTTTTCTTTACCGGTTGTTGTACAAGCTTCTCCTGTAGAAACAAACGTCGTTGATCAACAATTGGATAAGCTCGGAATTGAAGATGTGAAGCAATTTTGGGACGGGCTTGTTACAAAATATGGAGGTTACTTACCAGAGAGTCAAAAAGGTAGTTTTATGGAGTTTGTAAAGGGAGAAAAAGAACTTTCTATAAAAGAGTGGATGCTAGGTTTATTAAAGTATTTATTTCACGAGCTTGTTGCAAATGGGAAGCTACTTGGAACGCTTATTATGCTCACAATTTTTAGTGCATTGTTGCAATCACTGCAATCTGCATTTTCAAAGAGTAGTGTAAGTAAAATTGCCGATGCAGTTGTATATATGGTACTGATTATTTTCGCTTTAAACAGCTTTTATGTCGTCATGACATATGCAAGAGAAACGATACAAACAATGGTAGATTTCATATTAGCGCTATTGCCAATCTTGCTTGCACTCATAGCGACAGGGGGCGGTGTTGTATCTGTATCGTTTTTTCATCCGATTATCATCTTCTTAATGAATACGAGTGGGCTTTTGATGAATTATATCGTTCTACCACTTTTATTACTTGCAACGATATTAAGCATTGTAAGTACGATGAGCGATCAATATAAAGTTACGAAATTGTCCAAGCTTCTGCAAAACGTTAGCGTTGGGATTATAGGTATCTTTTTAACGATTTTTTTAGGGGTATTATCTGTACAAGGAACAGCGACAGCTGTTGCTGATGGAATCGCTGTGAAAACAGCTAAATTTGTAACAGGGAACTTTATTCCCGTAGTAGGAAGAATGTTTACCGAGGCAGCGGATACTGTTATTAGTGCATCGGGATTATTAAAAAATACAGTCGGAATTATCGGGCTCGTCATTCTATGCTTAATTGTCGCTTTTCCAGCGATTCAAATTTTTTGTATCGCATTTATTTATAAGTTCGCAGCAGCAGTATTGCAACCAGTTGGCAGCGGAGCAATTATTCAATGTTTAGATATCATTGGCCGGAGCATCATTTATGTATTTGCTTGCTTAGCTATCGTATCGTTTATGTTCTTTTTAAGTATCACAATTATTATTGCTGCGGGGAATATTACACTTATGATGCGGTAGGAGGTGAAGGGTATGCAATTTGTTACAGAGTGGATTCGAAATATTATCGTTTTTTTACTCTTAGCGACAATGCTTCATCTTATTCTTCCAAATTCTAATTTGCAAAAGTACGTTAAATTCGTTGTAAGTCTATTATTAGTAGTTTTAATCTTAACGCCCCTATTTAAACTATTGCAAACAGATGTAAATGAAGTAATCGCAAATTTTAATGAGGAGAAGTACGTAGCAGAAGGATCTGTAAAAAATTCAATAGATTCGAAGAAAAAAGAAATACAAGCTCTAACACGTGCATATAGTTTAGAAGAGATGGCTACCAAAATGAAAAAAGAAGTAGGAAAAGAGTTTGAGAAACAGTATGGTATGACAGTCTCTGAAATACAAATAGTCGCAGCGGAAAGCACAGCGGAAGTAAAGTCAGCGAAAGATATTCAATCTGTTGTTGTGACGTTGAAAGAAAAAGAACGTAGTAAAAATGATGCAATCGAAACAGTAAAACCAGTTGAAATTAATACGAAAGAACCACCGAAAAAAGTAGAGGAAGCGAATGTAGAAATGAAAGATTTCTTTTCAAGCAGGTGGCAACTAGAGAATAAACAAATCCAAGTTCAAATGGAAGGGAGGACAGGTAGAGTAAATGGACAATAAAGATAAAAATTCGAAGTTCTCATTTTTTCGAAACTTATTGAATGGGGATGAAAAAGAAAGCAATGAGAAGGGAAAAAAGGTGACACCTAAGTTTTTACTTGTCCTACTCATACTTGGAATTTTGCTTATGTTTTCTAGTAGTTTATTTTCAAGTGAAAAAGAAGAAGTACCTGTATTTAAAGAACAAAAAACTCAAAATCAAGAAAAAGACGTACCAACTTTCGGACAAAAAAACAATGATAATATGTCAAATGTAGAAAAGTATGAAAAAGCGTATGAACAAGAATTAAAAGCAGCTTTAGAAGAAATAGCAGGAGTAAAAGATGTAACGATTAAAGTGAATTTAGATTCATCAGAAGAAAAAATATTAGAGAAAAATACTGTGAAACGTTCACAAACAACAGGTGAAACAGATAAAACAGGTGGTAAAAGAGAAGTGGAAGATGAGTCTCTTGATGAAAAGACAGTCATTATACGTGAAGGGGATAAAGAAACTCCCGTTGTTTTACGAACAGAGAAACCGAAAGTGCGAGGTGTCCTTGTCGTAGCAAAAGGAGTGGATAATATACAAGTTAAAGCGATGGTAAAAGAAGCAGTCATACGGCTGCTAGATGTACCAGCTCATCGCGTTTCAGTATCACCGAAAAATTGATAGGGAGGAAATAAAGTGTTAAAAAAACAAACGGTTTGGTTATTAACGATGTTAAGTTTAGTTGTTGTACTATCTGTTTATTACGTAACAACTCCTGACAAAATGAATACAGCATCACCAGCAACAGGTGAAAAGATTGGACAAGAAAAACAAGGTACTGATAAAGCGGTAACAAATGAAATACCAAATAAAGAAACAACAAAAGAATCTACAAATAAAGAAAATACAAGCAAGGAAACATCAAATAAAGAAACAAATAAAGAAACAGACAAAAAAGAGAGTGCTAACAAAGAAACAAGTAAAAAAGATGCTAACGTAACAGTTCAATCAAGTGATGAAAATTTCACAGCGTTACGTATGCAAATGGAAGATCAGCGAAGTGAACAAAAATCAAGATTACAAGAAGTGATGAATTCAGCAAAATCTTCAGCAACAGAAAAGAGTAAAGCGAAAGATAATTTTGATGCAATTACTACAATGGAAACGAAACAAGAATTACTTGAGACAGTGATTAAGTCTCAAGGAGGATATAAAGATGCCCTTGTAAGAGCTGATGGAACTGACATTAAAGTAACTGTGAAAGCAGCAAAGCATTCACAAAAAGAGGCGAATAAAATTATACAGCTTGTAAGAAGTGAAGGCGGATCAAAAGATGTAGGTGTGAAATTTGATCCACCAACAAAATAAAAGCTAATAATCCGCGGGGAAATCCTCCGCGGATTATTAATTTTTGCGAATCGGATTGTTTGAAAATAGCTAGATAAAAATAATAATAGGAAAAGGCTATCATTTTCGATAGCTTTTTTCTGTTTCGTCTTTGTAGCTGCTTTTATTATGCTCAACTCGGAATGGAGAAATACGTTGTGAGTAAAAGATTAGTGGTTCATGGTAACGATGATTACTTTTTCCAGATTTGACGTGGATGAAGAGAACGAATGCCCAGACCATTACGGCAGGTAAGAAGAGAATGAGCCATATCATATGTCCACACCTCGATACAATATATTTTCTACACTTTGAACATACTATTCTTATATGAAGGAATGATGAACGACGTGTAAACAAAAAAATAATATTTGGTAAAAATATGTTATTGACTATAGATGAGGTGAAGAGTGGAGCGGTAATGAAACGTTTACTGTGTAACACTTTGAAAAAGTAAAGAATGTTTTTTAGGAAGTGGTCTTGCCAATTTTGTGTGAAACTTGGTATTATTACTAGGTAATAAATTTTTATTGAAATAATATTTTTACAGGAATTTCGATTTATTATAAAGAAATATAAATTGGAATGTTTAAAAAATTTATCGTAAGATGGAAATAGTAATTATTTCTATTAGTGAATGAAATACATTTTCTAATAGAGTACATCGTATTTTTACAGTCAATCTAGTTTTAGTGATGAGAATCTGTAAAAACGGGACAAACAAGAGTATGGGAGTGGATTTTACATGTTTAAAATTCAAGAAGTTCGTGAATTAATTAAATTAATTGATAGCTCTAATATTGATGAATTTGAATACAAAAAAGATGGTACGACAATCAAAATGAAAAAGCGTGGTAATGAAGTTGTTGCGGTGCAAGCACCTGTAGCAAAACAAGTCGTGCAACCAGTAGCACCTGTTGAAGTTGAAACAACAGTAGCGGCAGCACAAGTGGAAGTACCAAAACAAGAAGAGAAAAAAGCGGTTCAAAATGAAAACCTACATAAAATTACATCACCGATGGTAGGTACATTCTATTCTTCATCTTCGCCTGATACGCCTGCATATGTAAGTGTAGGAGACAGAGTATCGAAAGATTCTATCGTATGCATTGTCGAGGCTATGAAGTTATTTAACGAAATCGATGCTGATGTAGATGGCGAAATTGTTGAAATTCTTGTTAATAATGGACAGCTTGTTGAGTATGGACAACCGCTATTTCTTGTAAAAGCGTAATAAGGGAGTCTTTGTGATGATAAAAAAAGTATTAATAGCCAATCGTGGGGAAATTGCTGTACGAATTATTCGTGCTTGTAAAGAAATGGATATTGAAACAGTCGCAATTTATTCAGAAGCAGATAGAGAGTCACTTCACGTACAAATTGCTGATGAGGCGTATTGTGTAGGGCCAACGATTTCGAAAGAAAGCTATTTAAATTTGACGAACATTATTAGTGTTGCGAAGTTAACAGGCTGTGATGCTATTCATCCGGGATACGGATTTTTAGCAGAGAATGCAGATTTTGCAGAGCTATGCCGTGAATGTAACTTGATTTTTATCGGACCAAGTCCAGAAGCTATTTCAAAGATGGGCACAAAAGACGTTGCTCGTGATACAATGAAAGAAGCAGGGGTTCCGATTGTACCAGGTTCACAAGGGATTATTAAAAATACCGAAGAAGCGATCGAGCTTGCTAATCAAATTGGATATCCAGTTATTATTAAAGCGACTGCAGGTGGTGGCGGAAAAGGTATTCGTGTTGCACGCCATGAAGAAGAGCTTGTAAAAGGAATTCAAATTACACAGCAAGAAGCTAGTACCGCTTTTGGGAACCCTGGTGTATACTTAGAAAAGTACGTTGAAGATTTCCGCCATGTTGAGATTCAAATAATGGCAGATACACATGGAAATGCCATTCATTTAGGAGAGCGTGATTGTACAATTCAGCGCCGCTTGCAAAAACTACTAGAAGAAAGTCCATCACCTGCACTTGATGAAAATGTTCGCAAGCAGATGGGTGATGCGGCAGTTAAAGCGGCGGTAGCGGTTGATTATACAGGTGCTGGTACGGTTGAGTTTATTTATGAATATAGAACGAAAAGCTTTTATTTCATGGAGATGAATACGAGAATTCAAGTTGAGCATCCAGTTACTGAAATGGTAACAGGGGTGGATTTAATTAAAGAACAAATTCGTGTTGCTTCTGGAGAAAAGTTATCGTTACAGCAAGAAGAAGTACAATTTAATGGTTGGGCAATTGAATGCCGAATTAATGCGGAAAACCCTGCCAAAAAATTTATGCCATCTCCAGGTAAAGTAGAAATGTACTTGCCGCCAGGCGGATTTGGTATTCGCGTCGATTCAGCTGTATATCCGGGATATTCAATCCCACCTTTCTATGATTCGATGGTTGCTAAATTAATTGTTCACGGAAAAACACGTGAAGAGGCAATTGCAAAGATGAAGCGTGCACTCAGTGAGTTTGTCATTGAAGGCGTACATACAACAATCCCGTTCCATTTGCAATTGCTAGATCATCCTGATTTTGTAAAAGGTGAGTTTAATACGAAATTTTTGGAAGAGCATGAACTTGTGACGCAGTGATACATTAAAGGAGGTTTTTTTCATGGCTGAACATATGTTAGATATGGGTCAAGATACAACTCTTGGTAAAGTAGAAATTGCACCAGAAGTAATTGAAGTAATCGCAGGTATTGCAGCTGCTGAGGTAGAAGGTGTAGCGGCAATGCGTGGTAATTTTGCTACAGATGTTGTTGAGAAGTTAGGTAAGAAAAATCATGGTAAAGGTGTAAAGGTTGAATTAGCAAACGAAGATATTATCGTTGACCTTTATGTTGTGATGTATTTTGGCGTAGCAATTCCAGTTGTTGCACAAAAGATTCAAGACAACATTCGCCAGGCACTCTTTACAATGACAGGGCTTGAGCCAAAAGAAGTGAATGTTCACATCGTTGGCGTAACATTCGAAACACAAAAAACAGAAATCGAACCAGTGTAAGAATGAAAAAGGTGCCTAGTAACATAGGCACCTTTTTTATCGTTTCATTTCTTCACAAATTAAAACCCTCTAATTATTATACTATTTCAAAAAAAAAGAAATCAAAAAGGAAATGTTTCGTTTTTCCAAAAAACGTACATTGTGATAAGATATGGAACTTGAAGTTAATCTTTTTATTATTTTTCAGCCTTGTAACCCGTGTGTGAAACGATAAATTGTGTTATTATCATTGTATTATAAGGTTGGAAAATCAATGAAAACTGTAAGAGTAAGTGAATTGACGGCTTATAAATTATAATAATATAACAAAGCATAAGGAAAGACTTGAAGCATAAAGGAGAGTTACAATGAAACGTAGGACGGCTAGAGAAAGAGCGATGCAAGCATTATATCAAATGGATATTACAGGTGAATTAGAACCGAAAGTAGCTGTGGAAAACACGCTAGATGAAGGTGAAGAAACAAATGAATTTCTAGAATCACTTGTAGTAGGTTTTGTAGAAAATAAAGAAGTAATTGATGAAGCGATTCGTCAAAACTTAAAAAAATGGAAGCTTGAGCGTATTAGTATTGTTGATCGCAGTATTTTACGTGTAGCTGTGTATGAAATGAAATATATGGAAGAAATTCCACACAACGTAACAATTAACGAAGCAATTGAAATTGCTAAAACATTTGGGGATGAGGAATCTCGTCGTTTTATTAACGGCGTTTTATCTAATATAAAAGATACACTGTAATTTCTTTAAGGGGGAATCTTAAAATGGTAGCAGTAATCATCAAAGGAAATGAAGTTGCGGAGAAAAAACGAGCACAATTAACAGAAGAAGTTGTGAAGTTGAAAGAGCAAGGGATTGTACCAGGATTAGCAGTTATTCTAGTTGGAGAAGATCCAGCATCTCGTTCTTATGTAAAAGGAAAAGAAAAGGGCTGTGAACAAGTAGGAATCTATTCAGAGCTAATTGAACTTCCTGAAACAATTACTGAGGAGCGTTTGCTTGCTGAAATCGATCGCTTAAATGGCGATGACCGTATTAATGGCATATTAGTGCAATTACCTTTACCAAAACATATTGAAGAAAAAGCTATCATTGAAAGAATTTCACCAGAAAAAGATGTAGATGGATTTCACCCAATCAGCGTGGGACGTATGATGACGGGACAAGATACATTCCTTCCATGTACACCGCACGGTATTGTAGAATTAGTAAAAGAAACAAATCTTGATATCTCGGGAAAACATGTTGTAGTAATTGGAAGAAGTAATATTGTCGGCAAGCCAGTGGGACAATTGTTCTTAAATGAAAATGCAACTGTCACATACTGTCATTCTAAGACGCAAAATATGAAAGAGTTATCGAAGTTAGCTGATATTTTAATCGTAGCAGTTGGACGACCTAAGATGATAACAGCTGATTATATGAAAGAAGGAGCGGTTGTAATCGACGTTGGTGTAAACCGTTTAGAAACAGGCAAACTTTGTGGTGATGTTGATTTTGACAACGTGTTAGATGTTGCAGGTTACATTACACCTGTGCCAAAGGGTGTTGGTCCAATGACGATCACAATGCTTCTTCATAATACTGTTAAATCTGCTAAACGTGCAGGTGTCGTTTGTAAATAATTTGAGTCGGCTATGAGGAGAGAGAAATGGAGAAACAATATTTAACCGTTACAGCGTTAACACGCTATATAAAAACAAAAATAGAATATGATCCGCATCTGCAGTCTGTTTGGTTAAAAGGTGAAATTTCCAACTTTAAAAATCATAGTCGTGGCCACATGTACTTTACATTGAAAGATGAAAATGCAAGAATCGCAGCGGTTATGTTTGCGGGTCATAATCGTAATATTAAATTCAGACCTGAAAATGGGATGAAGGTACTTGTGAAAGGGAAAATTTCCGTTTACGAGGCGAGTGGTTCTTATCAAATTTATATTCAGGACATGCAGCCTGACGGAGTCGGAAACCTGCATTTAGCTTACGAACAATTAAAGGTTCGTTTAGAGGAAGAAGGTTTGTTTTCTCAAGTTTATAAAAAAACAATTCCTCCGTATGCTAAAACAATAGGTGTGATTACGTCGCCAACAGGGGCAGCGATTCGTGATGTTATAACAACGATTAAACGTCGTTATCCAATTGGAAATGTTATTGTGTTTCCGGTACTTGTACAGGGGGAGTCAGCAGCTCCCTCAATTGTACAAGCGATTCGTACAGCGAATGAAATGGGAGAGATAGATGTCCTAATCGTTGGGCGCGGGGGAGGCTCTATTGAAGAATTATGGGCTTTCAATGAAGAAATGGTAGCAAGGGAAATCTTTAAGAGTCAGATCCCTATTATTTCGGCAGTAGGCCATGAAACGGACTTTACAATTGCGGATTTTGTTGCCGATTTACGTGCGCCAACACCGACTGCAGCAGCTGAGCTGGCAGCGCCTAACATTATAGAGTTACAAGAAAAGGTATTACAAAGAACTCTAAGATTGCAAAGAGCAATGAGAGAGTTAGTACATAAAAAAGAAGAAAAACTACAAGTATTGCAAAAATCTTATGCGTTCCGTTATCCAAGACAAGTATATGAGCAAAAAGAAGAGCAATTAGATAGAGCGTTAGAACAGCTTGTTTTAGCGAAAGAGCGCTATATTGATAAAAAGGTAAATCAGTTAAAACAGCTTTCATTCTATTTAGAGAAGCACCACCCATCTCAAAAAATTATGCAAACGAAGGTAGCGGTTGAAACATTGCAAAAGCAACTGCAACGTGAAATGCAAACATTATTACAAACGAAAGAGTTTTCCTTTGTAAGAGCTGCTCAAAAACTTGAAGCGTTAAGTCCGCTTAAAGTAATGATGAGAGGGTACGGGCTTGTATATGATGAAGAGAAGCAAGTGTTAAAAAGTGTGAAAGATGTCAGCCTTGGAGATGCTGTTTCAGTTCAATTACAAGATGGAATACTAGATTGTAGCGTATCAGGCATAGAGGAGCGTGAATTGAATAATGGAAAATAAATTAAGCTTTGAAGAGGCAATTTCGCAACTTGAGCATCTCGTTTCTAAGCTGGAGCAAGGTGACGTACCTTTAGAAGAAGCAATTTCTTATTTTAAAGAGGGTATGGAACTATCTAAGCTTTGTGATGAGAAGTTGAAGAACGTACAAGAACAAATGGCAGTTATTCTTGGGGAAGATGGAGAGCTTGAACCGTTTACTGCTTTAGGAGATGAAGCATAGTGACTATTGCTTTTGATACTTTTTTGAAAGAAAGTAAAAATTTCGTAGAAGAGAAGCTTGTAAGCTATGCAAATGAATTACAATGTCCAAATGTACTTCGTGAAGCGATGGCATATTCTTTGGAAGCGGGTGGAAAGCGTCTCCGCCCTTTACTTTTATTTGCGACATTACAAGCGTTTGGTAAAGAAAGAAATCTAGGAATAGGTGCAGCTTGTGCTCTTGAAATGATACATACATACTCGTTGGTTCATGATGATTTACCTTGTATGGATGATGATGATTTAAGAAGAGGGAAGCCCACAAATCATAAAGTATTTGGTGAAGCGATGGCAGTTTTAGCAGGCGATGGTTTGTTGACGTATGCTTTTCAAGTTATTATGGCATATGAACAAAAGGAAATCTCTGCTGAAAAAAAAGTAAGACTTGTACTTGAACTTGCAAAAGCGGCAGGACCAGAAGGGATGGTTGGCGGACAAGTGGCAGATATGGAAGCTGAAGGGAAACAGCTTACGATTGATGAGTTGGAGTATATTCATAAGCATAAGACTGGGAAACTACTTGAATTCGCTGTACTTGCAGGATCGATACTTTCTGATGCCACAGAAGAACAAGAAGAAAAGTTACTTGCGTTTGCAAAATATATTGGCTTAGCTTTCCAAATTCGAGATGATATTTTAGATGTGGAAGGAACCGAAGAAGAGATTGGAAAACCGATTGGTAGTGATGTTTCCAACGAAAAGAGCACATATACGACGTTATTTACTGTAGATAGAGCAAAGGATATTTTAGAAGATACAATTGCAAAAGCAAAAGGTGCTATTGGTTCCTTGCAATTACAAGATGAATATTTACTATCTATTTGCGATTTGATTGCAAAACGTAATAACTAATATAACAGCGTTTCCATTTGTTGAGTCATTCATCATTTTATGATATAAATGTAGGAAAAGGTTTTTCTTTTCTTGTTATTGGCAAAAATATATGTAGATTACATTGCCGTTATCACTTCGTGTTAGCGGCTATTTTTTTCATCGCCTAAAGAAATATGGTTTATAATAGGATTAGGGCACAATAGACTGGTTAATTGCAGGACAAGGTGAAAAATAAAAAAAGATAATTTCTTGTTTTGTGTAAATGTTTTTTATAATATTTGACATGTTGACAGATTATGAAATGAAAGTGAGTGATCCATGTGGATCTAACGCAAATTCAAAACCCTAGTTTTTTGAAAGATATGTCTATCGGTGAACTAGAGGGATTGAGTGAGGATATTCGTAAGTTTTTAATTGAAGAGCTCTCTCAAACAGGTGGACATATTGCACCTAATTTAGGTGTAGTAGAACTCACAATTGCTCTGCATAAATTATTTGATAGTCCGAAAGATAAATTTTTATGGGACGTAGGACATCAATCCTATGTACATAAAATTTTAACAGGACGTGCAAAGGAATTCGGTACATTAAGGCAATATCAAGGGCTATGTGGTTTCCCAAAACGTTGTGAGAGTGAGCACGATGCATGGGAAACTGGCCATAGCTCGACATCATTATCTGCTGCAATGGGAATGGCTCTAGCACGTGATTTAAAGAAAACGAAAGAATATGTTATACCAATCATTGGAGATGGTGCTCTAACAGGCGGAATGGCTTTAGAGGCATTGAACCATATTGGACATGAAAAAACAGACATGATTGTTATTTTGAATGATAATGAAATGTCAATTGCACCAAACGTTGGTGCGCTTCATAATGTGCTTGGACGTCTACGTACCGCAGGGAAATACCATTGGGTAAAAGATGAACTAGAGTATATATTAAAGAAAATCCCAGCAGTCGGTGGGAAAGTTGCTGCGACAGCAGAGAAAATAAAAGATAGTCTTAAATATTTACTAGTATCTGGTGTCTTTTTCGAGGAATTAGGCTTTACATATTTAGGTCCAGTTGATGGGCACGATTATGAAAAGTTATTCGAAACGTTGCAATATGCAAAGAAAACAAAAGGCCCAGTGCTTGTTCATGTGATTACGAAAAAAGGAAAAGGTTATAAACCAGCTGAGAGTGATGTTATTGGAACTTGGCATGGAACAGGACCTTATAAAATTGAATCAGGTGACTTCGTTAAACCGAAAGAAGTTGCACCAGCATGGAGTGCTGTTGTTAGTGATACAGTACTTAAGCTAGCGAGAACGGATGAGCGTATCGTTGCAATTACACCTGCAATGCCTGTTGGATCGAAACTTGAGAAATTCCAAAAAGAATTCCCGGATCGTATGATTGATGTAGGTATTGCAGAACAGCATGCTACAACAATGGCAGCGGGTATGGCAACGCAAGGAATGAAGCCATTCTTAGCGATTTATTCAACATTTTTACAAAGAGCATATGATCAAGTTGTTCATGATATATGCCGCCAAAATTTAAATGTTTTCATCGGAATCGATCGCTCTGGTTTAGTAGGAGCAGATGGTGAAACGCATCAAGGTGTATTTGACATCTCATTCTTACGTCATTTGCCGAATATGGTACTTATGATGCCGAAAGATGAAAATGAAGGGCAACATTTAGTATATACGGCGATGCAATATGAAGATGGACCAATCGCATTACGTTATGCGCGCGGTAATGGACTTGGTGTTCATATGGATGAAGAATTAAAGGCGATTCCAATCGGTACTTGGGAAACGTTAAAAGAAGGTACACAAGCGGCTATTTTAACATTTGGTACGACAATACCAATGGCAATGGAAGCAGCTGAGCGTCTTGAAAAGGCTGGAGTTTCAGTGAAAGTAGTGAACGCTCGCTTTATTAAACCGATGGATGAAGCATATTTACATGATCTCTTAGGGAACAATATACCGATTTTAACGATTGAAGAAGCTTGCTTAATTGGTGGTTTTGGAACGGGAGTAGTTGAATTTGCATCTGAGAACGGGTACCATAGTGCGTTAATTGAACGAATGGGTATTCCAGACCGTTTCATAGAGCACGGTAGTGTAACAAAATTATTAGAAGAAATTGGTTTAACGACAGATGCTGTTGTAGACCGTATTCATACAATGATTCCATCAAAACAAAAAAGGGCGTAACAAATGAGTGCAAAAAAAGAAAGAGTAGATGTACTATTAGTAGAACGAGGGCTTATAGAAACACGTGAGAAAGCAAAACGCGCCGTTATGGCGGGACTCGTATATGCGAATGAGATGAGACTTGATAAGCCAGGAGAGAAAATCCCACAAGATACAGAGATTACGGTGAAGGGACAAGTTATGCCGTATGTAAGCCGTGGTGGTTATAAACTTGAAAAGGCATTAGAGACATTTCATCTGAATTTACAAGATAAAGTTATGATAGATATTGGTTCATCAACTGGTGGCTTTACAGATTGTGCGCTTCAAAACGGAGCGAAATTATCTTATGCATTAGATGTAGGATACAATCAGCTTGCGTGGAAATTGCGTCAAGATGAGCGTGTTGTCGTAATGGAACGGACAAACTTCCGTTACGTGACACCAGCAGACTTAGAACGTGGTTTACCGCAATTTGCTAGTATCGATGTTTCATTTATATCATTAAAGCTTATACTGCCGGTTTTAAAAACAATGCTTATGCCTAAAGGGGATGTAGCAGCGTTAATTAAACCACAGTTTGAAGCTGGAAGAGAGCAAGTTGGGAAAAAAGGTATCGTTCGTGATCGGAAAGTACATGAGGCTGTCGTGGAAATGATTGTCGACTTTGCTATAAAAGAAGGATACGACGTAGAAGGTTTAACATTCTCACCAATTACAGGCGGGGATGGTAATATTGAATTTTTAATTCATCTGAAATGGCATGGTGAACGCGAGAATGGCGAAAATCATTCTCCGGTTTCTGTTGAGCAAGTAGTTACAGAGGCGCATGATATCCTAAAACAAAAAGGAAAAGGGGAATAACATATGTTGTTCCTCTTTTTGTTGTAATTGTATAATGATTGTAAAAACAATTGTGTACAAGTAACGAATTATAAGTTAACATAAATAATGAAGTATACCAATGTTTAAACTATGGTAAGAGATAGTGTGAGGTGCAAATGTATGAATAAAGGTCAGCGCCATATTAAAATCAGGGAAATTATTGCAAACAAAGAAATTGAAACACAAGATGAATTAGTTGATATTTTACGTAATGAGGGATTTAATGTAACGCAAGCAACAGTATCGCGCGATATTAAAGAACTGCACTTAGTGAAAGTGCCATTACATGATGGTCGCTATAAATATAGCTTGCCAGCAGATCAACGATTTAACCCGTTACAAAAATTAAAACGCAATCTAGTGGATTCATTTGTAAAATTAGACACGGCAGGACATATGCTTGTGCTAAAAACATTGCCTGGTAACGCTCATTCACTTGGGGCACTTATTGATCATTTAGAGTGGGATGAGATCATCGGAACCATCTGTGGTGATGATACTTGCTTAATTATTTGCCGCACACCTGAAGATACAGGTGTTGTCTCTGATCGTTTCTTAAATATGCTGTAACAAAAAAATCTTGTTTGCTTTCCTCTGTAAAGTGGAAAGTGAACAGGATTTTTTAATTGGTTAAAAACGTGAATTCTTAATTGTAATATAATATTTTCTGTGAATAAAATTAGGAAATAGGTGGATTGACCCGTAAAACAAATGTTTGGTACAATGGAGCGGTTAGAAAAGTAATTTATACATACAAACATATAGTATGACTATTTGAATAAAGAACTGAGAAAAGCCCTGAATAGGGGATTAGTTTATAACGAGGTGAATGGGGCATTGTTATCGGAACTATCGATTAGAAACTTTGCTATTATTGAGGCATTAAATATTTCTTTTCAAAAAGGATTAACGGTTTTAAGTGGGGAAACAGGAGCTGGAAAATCGATTATTATTGATGCGATTAGTTTACTTGTAGGTGGTCGTGGTTCAGCGGAATTCGTTCGATACGGAACAGAAAAAGCTGAGATAGAGGGGCTATTTTATGTAGAAGATGATAAGCATCCGTGTATTGAAAAGGCAGAAGAGTTGGACATAGAAATCGAAGACGGCATGATTATTTTGAAGCGTGATATCGCTGCAAACGGAAAAAGCGTATGTCGTGTAAATGGGAAACTAGTTACCCTTAGTATATTAAAAGAAATTGGAAAAACACTTGTTGATATTCATGGGCAGCACGAAACACAAGATTTAATGAATGAAGAGCGTCATTTATTTATGCTTGATCATTTTGATGGAGATCGTATTGTTAAACAACTGGGTATATACCAAAACGTATACACTGACTATGAGAAGTTAAAAAAACAGTTAAAATCGTTAAGTGAAAATGAACAACAAATGGCGCATCGCTTAGATTTAATTCAATTCCAGCATGAAGAAATCCGTAAGGCGGATTTAAAGATGGATGAAGAAAATGAATTAACTGAAGAACGTTTGCAAATTTCTAATTTCGAAAAAATTTACAAAGCATTAGGCGATGCATATCGCTCGTTAAGTGCTGACGGACAAGGATTAGATAATGTACGAAGCGCAATGGGACAAATGGAGAGTATTACACATTTAGATGAAATGTATCAAGAAAATCATGATTCAATTGCAAATAGCTACTACTTATTAGAGGAAGTTGCGTATCAACTAAGAGAAAAGCTCGATATGATGGAATATGATCCGAATCGTTTAGACGAAATTGAAACGCGTTTAAATGAAATTCGTATGCTAAAGAGAAAATATGGAAATACTGTAGAAGAGATTTTAGCGTATGCTGATAAAATTGAACAAGAAATTTTTACGATTGAAAATAAAGACGTTCATATTGAAACGACGAAGAAGCAGTTAAAGGAATTAGAAAGTGTTATTCTGAAAGAAGCAACGTTGTTAAGTAATATGCGTCATGAACTTGCAGAGCATCTTACAAATGCCATTCATCAGGAATTAAAAGAATTATATATGGAAAAAACAAAATTTGAAGTGAGAATCATGAAGCGAGTAGGAAATGCTGAAGAGCCTCTTGTAGAAGGAGCGCCGGTAAGACTTACGGCGGATGGCTACGATCATGTGGAATTTTATATTTCAACAAATCCAGGTGAGCCACTAAAACCACTTTCAAAGGTCGCTTCTGGCGGAGAGTTATCTCGTATTATTTTAGCTTTAAAAAGCATTTTTTCTAAGCATCAAGGTGTTGCATCAGTTATTTTTGATGAGGTGGATACTGGTGTAAGTGGCCGGGTCGCACAGGCTATTGCGGAAAAAATTTATCGAGTATCAGTAAACTCACAAGTACTTTGTATTACGCACTTACCTCAAGTCGCTTCAATGGCGGATTCGCATTTATTTATTCGAAAACAAGTAGCGAATGATCGCACAATTACATCAGTTACCGTTTTAACTATGGAGGATAAAGTAACAGAAATAGCTCGAATGATTTCTGGTGTAGAAATTACAGATTTAACGACAGAACATGCGAAAGAATTACTTACGCAAGCACATCATTTTAAACAGACAGCAGAGGCTATCCAGTAATGGATAGCTTTTTTTCTCAAAAGATGATTTCTTAATTCTTCCGGTTATAAATAAAGCACTGCAAGGAGAGATTAAAAAGTGAAGCCAAGAGGCTGAATGTGGGGTAGGAGCGAGGAGAGTGAACAAATTGAAATTAGAAAGATTTCGCAAAATAATAGGTATTTTCCTCCTTGTTTCTTTAGTTTTTATAGGGTGTTTTAAACCGCTTCGGACGTTTATTTCATCCCCGAAGCAACTTGTTGTTTTTGAAGGACAACAATCAGAAATAGCTTCATTACCAGTATTTCAAGCTTCATCTACAGATCGTCATGTGTTTACAGTAAGTTCAAATGAACAAAAACAAGGACTTATGGTAAATTCTCATCAAAATGGTGAAGCAGATATGGTGTTTCAACTTGCTGGTTTTCCAGTGAAAAAAGTAAATGTGAAAGTATTAAAAGATTTCAAAGTTATTCCAGGTGGACAATCAATTGGTGTGAAGTTAAACACAAAAGGGGTACTTGTTGTAGGCCATCATTTAATTCAAACTGAAAAAGGGAAAGTGTCTCCTGGTGAAACAGCTGGTGTGCAAATTGGAGATATGATTACTGAAATTAATGGGAAAACAATTGAAAGAATGAGTGATGTAGCACCATTTATTCATAATAGTGGTGAAACAGGTGAACCGCTTAATCTTGTTTTGTTAAGAGATGGAAAACATATCCGTACTAAGTTAACACCACAAAAAGACAGTGGAGAATCGTCTTATCGCATTGGTTTATATATTCGTGATTCCGCAGCTGGAATTGGAACAATGACATTTGTTCATCCTGATTCTATGAAATATGGGGCACTTGGTCATGTCATTTCTGATAACGATACGAAAAAGCCGATTCAAGTCGAAGATGGACAAATTATGCGTTCGACAGTTACATCAATTGAAAGAGGTAGTCATGGGAATCCAGGAGAGAAATTAGCAAGGTTTTCACCAGATCGTGAAGTGATTGGTAATATTACAATAAATAGTCCATTTGGTATATTCGGGAAATTGAATGCGAATATGACAAATGGCGTAATGGATAAAGCAATGCCTATTGCACTATCTCATCAAGTAAAAGAGGGACCGGCAAAAATATTAACAGTTATTGATAAAGATAAAGTGGAGTCGTTTGATATTGAAGTTGTTAGTACAGTACCACAAAAGTTTCCGGCTACAAAAGGAA
The DNA here is from genome assembly GCF_008923725.1 of Bacillus sp. CH140a_4T. Classification (GTDB taxonomy): domain Bacteria; phylum Bacillota; class Bacilli; order Bacillales; family Bacillaceae_G; genus Bacillus_A. The sequence goes on along the minus strand of NZ_WBPF01000013.1, from coordinate 467,273 downwards.
TGGTAATAAAAGTAACAGACAAACGTTTATTAGCGAAAACGGGTGGTATCGTACAGGGCATGAGTGGAAGTCCAATTGTACAAAATGGGAAAGTAATTGGCGCTGTTACACATGTATTTGTAAATGATCCGACATCAGGATATGGTGTTCATATTGAATGGATGTTACATGAGGCTGGAATTAACATTTATGAACAAGAAAGAAAAGCGAGCTAATTATTAATTAGCTCGCTTTTCTGATGAAAAATTCGTTGAAATTTTGTAAAAGCTCCGCAAGAGGTGTTTTTTGTTGTAAAATAAAAGAAAAGGGTTGAACGTTTCGTTGTATTTCTATGATGGAATGTGTTGCGAAAGGGAATAAATGAGCGATAAACATATTTTTTTGTGATTTTATCGGAAAGTAACAAACTTTAAAAGGGAATTTTCACACAATTGTCGAACAATTCATGTAGCCTAGAAGGATACACATGTCGGAGAATCGATTCGGTAAGGGAGGAAAAGCTGTGGAGAAAATTAAAGTATGTCTTGTGGATGATAATAAAGAATTAGTATCAATGCTAGAGAGTTATGTAGCTGCTCAAGATGATATGGAAGTAATCGGTACTGCTTATAATGGTCAAGAGTGTTTAAATTTATTAAATGATAAGCAGCCGGATGTACTTGTTTTAGACATTATTATGCCACATTTAGATGGTTTAGCTGTACTAGAGAAAATGCGACATATTGAAAGGCTAAGACAGCCTAGCGTAATTATGTTGACAGCATTTGGACAAGAAGATGTGACGAAAAAAGCAGTTGACTTAGGTGCTTCATATTTCATATTAAAACCATTTGATATGGAGAATTTAACGAGTCATATTCGTCAAGTAAGCGGTAAAGCGAACGCTACCATTAAACGTCCACTGCCATCTTTCCGTTCAGCAACGACTATAGATGGAAAGCCGAAAAACTTAGATGCAAGCATTACGAGTATCATTCATGAAATTGGTGTGCCTGCTCATATTAAAGGATATATGTACTTAAGGGAAGCAATATCTATGGTGTACAACGATATCGAATTACTTGGATCTATTACGAAAGTATTGTATCCAGATATTGCAAAGAAATATAATACAACAGCAAGCCGTGTTGAGCGAGCAATCCGTCACGCGATTGAAGTAGCATGGAGTCGTGGGAATATTGATTCTATTTCGTCTTTATTCGGTTATACAGTATCCATGTCAAAAGCAAAACCTACGAATTCCGAGTTCATCGCAATGGTTGCGGATAAGCTGAGACTTGAACATAAGGCTAGCTGAGATTAGAATTAGTAAGTGATTTAAGTTTTAGTAAAGCTTAATAATTCTTGAAATTGATACTCGATATTAAATTTAAAACCAATGAACTTTTTATTTTATGACCAATGAATGTTAGAATTCGTTGGTCTTTTTATTTGCTTTGATTTAAGAATTTTGAAGGAATACATATGTATATAAAAAATGCAGTGAAAATAGGGTGTGCACAGGAGATACGTAGGTTTGACAACATAATCTCTATAACGTATCATTGATTGGGAAAAGTTAGAAATATAGGAGAATGGATGAATGACTTTAACAAAAATAGTGAATCGAGCTTACCCAATCATTGTTATAACGGTGTTTTTATTTGTATTTTCAATGATAGTAAGTAAATTTTTTATCCCGAAAACAATTTTGATGAGTGGTGAATTTCCTTATCCGACTGAGGAGTATACTCTTGAAAAAGTCGGTGCTGTTATAGCGGTGACGTTGCTTTTATTTGCGCTCTTCTTTATGTATTATAAGTGGGTTATTAATAAAATGAAAAGAACACACACAAATATTATGATTACTTTAGGTAGTATAATCATTTTGATGATGGAAATATTTATTACTTCCATAGCATTTAACCCTGTTATAGGAGATTATGCTATCCTTAAACAAGGGATTGTCTCTGTGTTTAATGGAGATGATCAATTCTTAGAAATGGGACAGCTTCTATTTTATCCATATAATACACATATCGTATTATTAGGAGGATATTTTGCTAGATTGGTAGGAAGTGTAGATTTAGCGATAAAAATATTACCGATAGCCTGTATAACAGGTAGTATTATTTTAAATGTATTAATTGTAAGGAAAATTACAAACTTTAAAGTTGCTCACATATCGATCGTGTTATCTGTGCTAAACATTTTTATATATTGGCAGGCACCAGTTTTCTATACGCATACATTAGTAATATTTTTTATTTCAGCAACGATGTATACATATTTGTGCTTGAAAACGGCGGAAACAAAAAGAATGAAGATTATTTTATGGATTTTATTAGGGGTTTTCGCAGCTTGTACTTATATTATAAGACCAACAGCATTGGCTGTAGCTTTAGCGATTTTAATTGAAAATATTTTAAAGTTTCGTAAGGAATATTCTATAAAGGTGTTAAGTAGTGTTTTATTTTGTTTAATCCTTATTGTAAGTTTTAAAGGTATAACGACAAAGTTAAATCTCAGCACCGATAATGAAATTGAAAAAATTCCATTTACTCATTGGGTGAAAATGGGGCTGAACAAAGATACGTATGGTGTGTGGAATCAGGCAGATGCAGATTATATTGATGATGAAAACATAAAGAATACGAAGGATTTGAATGAACACAATAAAGAAGTTATAGTGCAGCGTTTCAGTGAACTTGGTGTAACGGGTTATGTACAACATTTAAATGAAAAAATAACTAGAGAATGGGTATCAAGTCAGTTCTCCATGTACCGTATTGGAGAATGGTTTGAGCAGAAGAATGACACGATAACTAATTACGTATCGAACTATAATACAACGAATTATGAAATCGTCACTATATATTCGTATGTTATCAAATTATTCGTTTATGTAGCTGTTCTGGCGGCTATTATTCTTTATAAAAAGAAAGATGAAAATGAATCGGAAGTTATACGAATTGCGATGATTAGTACATTAGGAGTATTTACTTTCTTGTTACTATGGGAAACAGCTCCTCATTATACGTATGAAGCATTTGCATTTATGAATATTCCAGCTTCTTTAGGGTTGTATAAATTGTTTATGATTTTTAACAAAGAAAAGAAAAATGCATAATTTGAGTAATTGAAACAAGTAGTAAGAAACCCCTTCTTTTATTAAAAGAGGGGGTTTCATTTAATTGAATATAAATGTTTTGAGAAAAGATTACATGGAATCATAGTGCATCCGTTAAAGAATTTTAGCAGGGAAGTCATCCGTGATATAATAGAAAATAATAAAAAGTCCTGCAAAACAGGACTGTATTATTCTTCGTCTTTATTTTGTTTTTCTAATTCAACTAACTTTTGAATTAAAATGTGCTGCGGCATATGCATAAGTTGTTCAAGCGGAACACCTAATGCTTTTGATAGGCGGACTGCAGTGTCTGGAGAAATTTGTAATGGTCTCATAGAAGTACCTCCTTTTTCGTATAGTATAGCATAAGATTGGGGGAGTGAGGATGACTCTTATATTTGCACATCGTGGTGCAGCAGGAACATACCCAGAAAATACGATGATTTCATTTGAAGCAGCGGAATCTTTTAGAGCAGATGGTATTGAACTTGATGTTCAATTAACGAAAGATGGAAAAGTTGTCGTCATTCATGATGAAACAGTGAACAGGACAACAAATGGAAAAGGTGCGGTTCGAAATTATGTATATGAGGATTTATGTAAATTAGATGCGAGCTATAAATTTGGTGATAAAGTAGGGTTTTGTAAAATACCCCTTTTAGAAGAAGTATTACAATGGATTGAAAAAACAGAGATGCTACTTAATATTGAACTTAAAAATAATAAAATCCCATACAGAGGTTTAGAGGAAGAAGTTATAACGCTTGTACGGAAATGTAATCTAGAAGATCGTGTTATATTTTCTTCATTCAATCACTACAGTATGAAAAGGTGTCATATGATGGCTCCTGATATTCAAACAGCGATTTTATATCGCGAAGGTTTGCATAGTCCGTGGTCGTATGCGAAAAAAATGGGCGCTACAGCAGTGCACCCTAATTATCGTTATCTTCAAGATGCTGTTGCCGAATTAACGATGGAAAGTGATGTAGAGGTTCGCCCTTATACAATAAATGAAGAAACGCTTATGCGTAAATATTTTGATATGAATATTTCAGCGATTATTACTGATTATCCTGAAACAGCAAGAACGTTATTGCCAATAAAAAAATGAGACCGTGTGTAACGGTCTCATTTTTTATTTATAAATAGTGGGGCCTTCCTATCTTCTAAAGCGAGCTTGTACTTTATTTCGTTTACGGTCTCGGTGTAAGACGAAGCCTCCGAAGATATAAAACCCGAGCCCGAAGCAGAGAGCGCCGATTAAAAATTGTAACCATAGTATAGAGAGTGGAGGAAATAGAATCCCGAATACAGTATCTCTCATTAACTTAATGCCAAATACAGCTAATGAAATAGGGATGAGTGCTAATGATAGAGCAAGGTAACGCTGCATATAAACGCTCCTTTTCAGATTATTTTGTTTATTTTAATGATGTTATATGAAAAGGGGGTTTGTCAAGAGGGGACTGAACGAGTAAGATAAGGGTGTGAAAAATTTTGCAGAGATACTCGAGAGGAAGTGTAATAAATGAAACAAAAAGTTTTAATTGTTGGTGCAGGTGAAGGTGGCAGTACACTGCTGAATCTGTTACAAAGTTCGAATATATTTCAAATTATAGGGATTATTGATATAAATCCGATAGCAAAAGGATTACAAATGGCTAAGGAATACGGGGTTACGATTGGAGAGAGTGTAACGCCGTTTCTTTCTATGGATATTGATGTAATGTTCGATATGACAGGTGATGCTGATTTACATAAAGTTTTATTAAAGAAAAAGCATAAAGATACGCTTCTTATACCAGGTGACATTGCAAAAATTGTAACGAGATTAGCACATGAGAAGGAAGATTTAATTGGAAAGTTAGAAGAACAGACGCAGCAAGGGGATTTAATTTTAAATTCTACGCATGACGGTATGATTGTGATTGATCGAGAGGGACAAGTTCGCCTGTTTAATAAAAGTGCAGAGCGCATTATCGGATATAAAAAAGAAGATGCGGTAGGGAAATATATTTTAGAAGTTATTCCGACTAGTAAGTTGCTTCGTATTATACGTACGAAACAAATAGAAGTAAATTATGAACTGACATTAGAGAATGAAAAGAAAATTATTACAACACGTATTCCAATATTAAAAGAGGGAGGAGAGGTACAAGGGGCATTTGCGATTTTTAAAGATATAACAGAAGTTGTAGATCTTGCGGAAGAAGTTACAGATTTAAAGGAGATCCAAACGTTACTTGAGGCGATTATCAACTCGTCTGAGGAAGCAATTTCGGTCGTGGATGAAAAAGGAAGAGGATTAGTAATTAACCCTGCGTATACGAAATTAACAGGTTTAACAGAAGAGGACATTATTGGGAAACCGGCTACAACCGATATTGTAGAAGGTGAAAGTATGCATATGAAAGTACTTCGAACGCGTAGGGCGGTACGCGGAATACATATGAAGATTGGACAAAAGAAGCGTGATGTAATTGTAAACGTAGCGCCAGTTATAGTGGATGGGATATTGAAAGGAAGCGTTGGTGTAATTCGTGACGTATCAGAAATTCAAAAGTTAACAAATGAATTGAATCGAGCAAGGCAAATTATTCGAACGTTAGAAGCGAAATATTCATTTGATGACATTGTCGGAAACTCAGATGAAACAACGGCTGCTATTGAGCAGGCGAAACTTGGGGCGAATACACCAGCAACAGTATTACTACGCGGAGAATCCGGAACGGGTAAAGAATTGTTTGCACATGCAATTCATAATGGAAGTAATCGAAAATATAATAAATTCGTCCGGGTAAACTGTGCTGCTATTTCCGAGACTTTATTAGAAAGTGAATTATTCGGTTATGAGGAAGGGGCATTCTCAGGAGCAAAAAGAGGCGGAAAACGAGGTTTTTTTGAGGAAGCGAATAACGGTAGTATCTTTTTAGATGAAATAGGAGAATTGTCTGCAAATACGCAAGCGAAACTCCTTCGCGTGTTGCAAGAAAAAGAAATTGTAAAAGTTGGTGGAACGAAAGCGATACCTATAAATGTCCGAGTAATTGCAGCAACACATGTGAATTTAGAAAAGGGCATTCTAAAAGGAGAGTTTAGAGAGGATTTATATTATCGATTAAATAAAATTCCAATTCAAATTCCGTCTCTTCGTCAGCGAAAAGGAGATATACCGGCAATTGCAGACAGATTGATCCAAAAAATTAACCAAGATTATGGCCGGAATGTAGAGGGGCTTACTGATGCGGCTATTTCATATTTACAATCATATGAATGGCCAGGGAATGTGAGGGAGCTTGAAAACATTTTAGGACGAGCTATTATCTTTATGAATTATAACGAAATATATATTGATGTCCATCATTTACCCCCTTTACATACAGAAGAGCAGACTGAGGTAAAACAAAATAACTTATTACCTGAATTAGAAGAAAAGCCACTTGAACATTTGGTGACAGAGTTTGAAGGGCATATCATTCATGAATGTTTAGAGAGGTTAGATGGAAATAAAACAAAAACTGCAAGAGCATTAGGAATTTCGGTTCGGAATTTATATTACAAGCTAGAAAAGTATGAGTGTGCAAAAAATAGCATGCAATAAATTGCGTACCATGCAATTTATTGCATGGTATACAAAATGCGACAAAACAAGACAGAATATTTCGTTATTTTCCAAAACATTGATTTTACTGCATTTTGAATGCGTTTTCATTATTGGTAAGACCACTTTTAAAAGTTGGCACGGTATTTGCTTTATAAATAGACGAGGGACGACGGAAAGGGTTGATTACAAAATATGAAGTTAGAACACTTAATTGATCAAGCAGCAGGACAGCCTAAAAAAACTGTGGCTGTAGCAGTAGCTGAAGATCATGAAGTAATTGAAGCTGTAGCGAAAGCAATTACATTACAGCTAGCTCAATTTCGTCTATATGGAAATCAAGAAAAAATAATGGGAATGCTACAAGAACATGGTTTACAAACTTCAGAACATATTGAAGTGATTGCAGCAACGTCAAGTGCTGGGGCTGCAGAACTTTCTGTTAAAGCTGTAAGAAATGGCGAAGCAGATGTGCTTATGAAGGGAAACATCCCGACAGCAAATATTTTGAAAGCTGTATTAAATAAAGAGTGGGGACTTCGTAAAGGCAGCGTACTTTCACACATTGCAGCATTTGAAGTTCCAAATTACGATCGTCTTATATTTGTTACAGATGCAGCGATGAACATTGCACCTGATGTAACACAAAAAGCTGCTATTATACAGAATACTGTAGAAGTTGCCCAGGCAATAGGAATAGATTTGCCTAAGGTAGCACCAATTGCAGCGGTAGAGGTTGTGAATCCTGCGATGCAAGCGACAATTGATGCAGCGATGTTAACTCAAATGAATCGCCGCGGACAAATTAAAAATTGTGTCGTTGATGGACCACTTGCTTTAGATAATGCAGTATCACAAATTGCAGCAGAACATAAAGGCATAGTAAGTGATGTAGCAGGTAAGGCAGACATTTTACTCGTCCCAACGATTGAAGCTGGAAATGTGCTATACAAATCACTCGTATACTTTGCGGATGCAAAAGTAGGAGCTATGATTGCTGGCGCAAAAGCACCGATTGTTTTAACATCTCGTGCTGATTCAGCAGAAACAAAAGTATATTCATTAGCATTGGCAGTTGCGACTGCTTCAAAATAAACCAAAAAGGGTAAAACACTAGGGGGAAACGACAATGACATTAGAAATCTTCGAATACTTAGAGAAATATGATTATGAGCAAGTAGTATTTTGTCAAGATAAAGAATCTGGTTTAAAAGCAATCATTGCAATTCATGATACAACACTTGGACCAGCTCTTGGTGGAACAAGAATGTGGACATATGATTCTGAAGAAGCGGCGATTGAAGATGCATTGCGTCTTGCAAAAGGGATGACATACAAAAACGCAGCAGCTGGCTTAAACTTAGGTGGTGCGAAAACAGTAATTATCGGTGATCCACGTAAAGATAAGAGCGAAGCGATGTTCCGTGCATTAGGACGATATATTCAAGGACTAAACGGACGTTACATTACAGCTGAAGATGTTGGTACAACAGTAGATGATATGGATATTATTCACGAAGAAACTGACTTTGTAACAGGTATTTCACCATCATTCGGTTCTTCTGGTAACCCATCTCCAGTAACTGCATACGGTGTTTATCGTGGTATGAAAGCAGCTGCGAAAGAGGCTTTCGGTACTGATAATTTAGAAGGAAAAGTAATTGCTGTTCAAGGCGTTGGTAACGTAGCATATCATCTATGCAAACATTTACACGCTGAAGGAGCAAAACTAATCGTTACAGATATTAATAAAGAAGCTGTACAACGCGCGGTAGAAGAATTCGGTGCATCAGCAGTTGAACCAAATGAAATTTACGGTGTTGAATGTGATATTTACGCACCATGTGCATTAGGCGCAACAGTTAATGACGAAACTATTCCACAACTTAAAGCAAAAGTAATCGCAGGTTCTGCAAATAACCAATTAAAAGAAGATCGTCACGGCGACATGATTCATGAAATGGGTATTGTATACGCACCAGACTATGTTATTAATGCTGGTGGTGTAATTAACGTAGCAGACGAGTTATATGGATACAATAGAGAACGTGCACTAAAACGTGTTGAGTCTATTTATGACACAATTGCAAAAGTAATCGAAATTTCAAAACGTGATGGCATAGCAACTTATGTAGCAGCAGATCGTCTAGCTGAAGAGCGCATTGCAAGCTTGAAAAACTCTCGTAGCACGTACTTACGCAACGGTCACGATATTATTAGCCGTCGCTAATCATTCATATATAACTTTTACAAAAGGTGTGGTTACCTCTTATGAGGTTTCCACTTCCTTTTGAATTTATTAGTGGAGGTAGCAACAGTGTCTTTAAATCGAATTCTTGTTATTAATCCGGGTAGTACATCCACAAAAATTGGTGTTTTTGATAATGAAAGACCCGTTTTAGAAGAAACTATTCGTCATGATGAAGAACAAATTGGAAAATATAAAAGAATTATCGATCAATATGAGTTTCGCAAAGAAACGATTTTAGAAGTTCTACATTCTCACGGTATTAACATTTCAAAGTTAAACGCAGTTTGTGGGCGTGGGGGATTACTTCGTCCAATCGAAGGCGGAACATACACAGTGAACAATTCGATGTTAGAAGATTTAAAAAATGGGTTTAGCGGTCATCATGCTTCAAACCTTGGAGGCATTTTAGCATATGAAATCGCTTCTGGATTAAATATTCCGGCATTCATAGTAGATCCTGTCGTTGTAGATGAAATGGAGCCGATTGCTCGTATAAGCGGTATTGCTGGTATGGAACGTAAAAGTATTTTCCATGCATTAAACCAAAAAGCGGTTGCTCGTAAAGTGGCTGAAGAATTAAATCACAAATACGAGGATTTAAATTTATTAGTTACACATATGGGTGGCGGTATCACAGTTGGTGCTCATAAAAAAGGAAAAGTTATTGACGTGAATAACGGCTTAAACGGAGAAGGACCATTTAGCCCAGAGCGTGCGGGTACAGTACCGGTAGGACAATTAGTTGAGATGTGTTTCTCTGGTGAGTATTACCGTGACGAAATGGTTAAAAAACTTGTTGGACAAGGTGGACTTGTAAGCCTAATCGGTACAAATGATGCGATCAAAGTAGAACAAATGGTGGAAAAAGGTGATCCGGAAGCAACTCTTATTTATAAAGCAATGGCATATCAAGTTGCAAAAGAGATTGGCGGAGCTAGCGCTGTACTTCACGGGAAAATCGATGCAATCGTTTTAACTGGTGGACTTGCATACAGTAAAATTCTTGTTGATGAAATAAAAGAACGTGTTGACTGGATTGCAGATGTTATCGTACATCCAGGGGAAGATGAATTACAAGCATTGGCAGAAGGAGCACTTCGTGTATTACGTGAAGAAGAAGCGCCGAAAGAGTATGTTGTACGAGAAAAACAAACAGTAGCTAGGGGTTGAGATAATGGCAAGAGAATATGATTTAGTCATCGTTGGCGGCGGTACTGGTGGATATGTTGCTGCTATTCGTGCATCACAACTAGGTTTAAAAACTGCACTTGTTGAAAAAGAAAATCTTGGTGGTACTTGTTTGCACAAAGGATGTATTCCTAGTAAAGCTCTTTTACGTAGTGCGGAAGTATACGCAACTGCTAAAAAAAGCGAAGAGTTCGGAGTTATTGCCAGTAATGTAGAACTAAACTTTGCGAAAGTGCAAGAGCGTAAAGAGAAGATTGTAACGCAACTTCATAAAGGTGTTCAACACTTAATGAAACAAGGTAAAATTGATGTGTTTGAAGGTATCGGTCGTATTCTTGGCCCATCTATTTTCTCTCCAATGCCAGGGACAATTTCAGTTGAACTTGCAAGTGGAGAAGAGAATGAAATGTTAATTCCAAAAAATGTACTTGTTGCAACAGGTTCTCGTCCGAATTCATTACCAGGTTTAGAATTAGACGGAGAGTATGTAATGTCTTCCGATCATGCCCTAAAAATGGAAACGCTTCCTAGTTCGATCATTATCGTTGGTGGCGGTGTAATCGGTATTGAGTGGGCATCTATGCTTGCTGACTTTGGTGTAGAAGTTACAGTATTAGAGTATGCGAAAACGATATTACCACTAGAAGATCAGGACGTTTCAAAAGAAATGCAACGTCTATTCAAGAAAAAAGGTATTAAAGTGGTAACTGGTGCAAAAGTATTACCAGAAACATTGGTAAAAGATAATGGAGTAACAATTCAAGCTGAACATAACGGTGAGAATAAAGAATTTAAAGCAGAAAAAATGCTTGTATCTGTAGGACGACAAGCCAATACGCAAAATATTGGTTTAGAGAATACGGATATCGTTGTGGAAAAAGGATACATTCAAACAAATGAGTTTTATCAAACGAAAGAATCTCATATTTACGCAATCGGTGATGTAATCGGTGGTTTACAGCTTGCTCACGTTGCTTCTCATGAAGGAATTGTTGCAGTAGAACATATTGCTGGTAAAGAAGTTACACCAATTGATTATTCTATGGTATCAAAATGTGTATATAGCAGTCCGGAAGTTGCTTCTGTCGGTTTAACAGAACAAGAAGCGAAAGAAAAAGGCTATAAGTTAAAAGTAGGGAAGTTCTCATTCCGTGCAATCGGAAAAGCACTTGTATACGGCGAATCAGATGGTTTCGTAAAACTTGTAGTTGATGAAGAAACAAATGACATTCTTGGTGTTCATATGATTGGACCACATGTAACAGATATGATTTCTGAAGCTGGTCTTGCAAGAGTACTTGATGCAACACCGTGGGAAGTAGCACATACAATTCATCCGCATCCATCATTATCTGAGGCGATTGGTGAAGCAGCATTAGCTGTAGATGGAAAAGCGTTACACGCATAAAAATGTGGATTTAGGAGGTTATGAAAAATGGCAGAAGTAAAAGAAAAGCGCCATGAAGAGCTTGGCTTAAGTGATGAACAAGTATTAGAAATGTTCCGTACGATGTTACTTGCACGTAAAATTGACGAACGTATGTGGTTATTAAACAGAGCTGGTAAAATTCCATTTGTAATTTCTTGTCAAGGACAAGAGGCAGCACAAGTTGGAGCAGCATTCGCTCTTGATAGAGCGAAAGATTATGCATTACCATACTACCGTGATATGGGTGTTGTACTAGCGTTTGGTATGACAGCTAAAGAGCTTATGTTGTCTGCTTTCGCGAAAGCTGGAGATCCAAACTCTGGTGGTCGTCAAATGCCTGGTCACTTCGGTCAAAAGAAAAATCGTATAGTGACAGGATCATCTCCAGTAACAACGCAAGTACCACATGCAGTTGGTATTGCATTAGCTGGAAAAATGGAAAAGAAAGATTTAGTAACGTTTGTTACATTCGGGGAAGGTTCTTCTAACCAAGGTGATTTCCATGAAGGGGCAAACTTTGCTGGTGTACACAAACTACCTGTTATTTTCATGTGTGAAAATAATAAATACGCAATCTCTATTCCAGTTGAAAAACAATTAGCATGTAAAAATGTATCAGACCGTGCAATTGGTTACGGTATGCCTGGATATACAATAGACGGAAACGATCCACTTGCAGTATATAAAGCTGTAAAAGAAGCTGCAGACCGCGGCCGTCGTGGTGAAGGCCCAACTTTAATTGAAACAGTATCATATCGTTTAACAGCACATTCTAGTGACGACGATGATCGTGTTTATCGTGATAAAGAAGAAGTAGAAGAAGCAAAGAAAAAAGATTCAATTATAACATTTGCTGCTTATTTAAAAGAAGCTGGCGTGTTAACTGAGGAATCTGAAAAACAAATGTTAGACGAAATTATGCATATCGTAAATGAAGCAACAGAATATGCAGAAAATGCTCCGTATGCAGCACCTGAAGATGCATTGAAGCACGTATACGCAGAATAGGGGGGAACGTTTCATGGCTGTAATGTCTTATATTGATGCTATTACATTAGCAATGCGCGAAGAAATGGAACGCGATGAGAAAGTATTCGTTTTAGGTGAAGATGTTGGTAAAAAAGGTGGCGTATTTAAAGCGACACACGGTTTATATGATCAATTTGGTGAAGATCGTGCGCTTGATGCACCGCTTGCAGAATCTGCAATTGCTGGGGTAGCAATTGGTGCGGCAATGTATGGTATGCGTCCAATCGCTGAAATGCAGTTTGCTGATTTCATCATGCCAGCAGTAAACCAAATTGTTTCTGAGGCAGCAAAAATTCGTTATCGTTCTAATAACGATTGGACTTGTCCAGTTACAATTCGTGCGCCATTTGGCGGCGGTGTTCACGGTGCATTGTATCATTCACAATCTGTGGAAGCGATGTTTGCGAACCAACCAGGTTTAAAAATTGTTATTCCTTCTACACCATATGATGCAAAAGGTTTATTAAAAGCAGCAATTCGTGATGAAGATCCAGTATTATTCTTTGAGCATAAGCGTGCATATCGCTTAATTAAAGGTGAAGTGCCAGAGGATGATTACGTATTACCAATCGGAAAAGCAGATGTAAAACGCGAAGGTGATGATATTACTGTTATCACGTACGGATTATGTGTTCACTTCGCTCTTCAAGCAGCTGAAAAGTTAGCGCAAGATGGCATCTCTGCACATGTTCTTGATTTACGTACTGTATATCCATTAGATAAAGAAGCAATCATTGAAGCAGCTTCTAAAACAGGTAAAGTTCTTCTTGTAACAGAAGATAATAAAGAAGGAAGTATTATAAGTGAAGTGGCAGCAATTATTGCTGAAAACTGTCTGTTTGATTTAGATGCGCCAATCGCACGTCTTGCAGGTCCAGACGTTCCAGCAATGCCATATGCACCAACAATGGAAAAATTCTTTATGGTAAATCCAGATAAAGTTGAAAAAGCAATGCGTGAACTTGCGGAATTTTAATCGGGGGGACTATACATGGCTGTAGAAAATATCACAATGCCTCAGCTCGGGGAGAGCGTTACAGAGGGTACAATTAGTAAATGGCTCGTTAATGTTGGCGATCACGTAAACAAGTATGATCCGCTTGCAGAAGTAATGACTGATAAAGTAAATGCTGAAGTACCATCTTCTTTCACTGGTATTGTGAAAGAATTAATCGCTGGTGAAGGTGAGACGTTAGCTGTAGGTGAAATAGTTTGTGTTATTCAAGTAGAAGGCGCAGATGAAGTAGCAGCGACAGCTGTTGAGGAAAAAACAAAAGAAGAACCAAAGGCAGAAGTAGCTACGTCTGAAAAAGCACCGAAAGCAAAACAACCAACTGATGGAAAACCACGTTTTTCACCAGCTGTTTTAAAACTTGCGGGTGAGCATAATGTTGATTTAGATTTAGTAGAAGGTACGGGAGCAAATGGTCGTATCACTCGTAAAGATATTTTAAAGCTAGTGGAATCTGGAAATATTCCGCAAGCAGGTGCGAAGAAAGAGGAAGCGGTAGCGGCAGTAGTAGAAGCTCGTCCAGAAGCACCAAAAGCAGCGCCAGTAGCACAAAAAGTAGAAGCTGCAAAACCAGTTTCTGTACCAACAATGCCTGGCGATATCGAAATTCCAGTAACAGGTGTGCGTAAAGCAATCGCAGCGAACATGTTACGTAGTAAACACGAAGCGCCACACGCTTGGATGATGATTGAAGTAGATGTGACAAACCTTGTGTCATACCGTAATTCAATTAAAGGTGATTTCAAAAAACGCGAAGGCTTTAACTTAACGTTCTTTGCTTTCTTCGTAAAAGCAGTAGCACAAGCGTTAAAAGAATATCCTCAAATCAATTCAATGTGGGCTGGCGATAAGATTGTTCAGAAGAAAGATATTAACCTTTCTATCGCTGTTGCAACAGAGGATGAATTATTTGTACCAGTAATTAAACATGCGGACGAGAAGACGATTAAAGGTATCGCTCGTGAAATTACAGAGCTTGCAGGAAAAGTACGTACGAAATCGTTAAAAGCGGACGAAATGCAAGGCGGAACATTTACAATTAATAACACAGGATCATTCGGTTCTGTTCAATCTATGGGTATTATTAATTACCCACAGGCGGCTATTTTACAAGTTGAATCAATTGTAAAACGCCCAGTAATTATGGATAATGGTATGTTCGGTGCTCGCGACATGGTTAACTTATGTTTATCACTTGATCACCGTGTACTAGATGGCCTAATTTGTGGTAAGTTCTTAGGACGTGTAAAAGAAATTCTAGAAAATACGTCAGAAAATAATACATCTGTATATTAATAAAAAGCTCGCTTATGCGAGCTTTTTATCGTCTTATTTCTTCATTTGCATCCTACTATATGTACAACAATTTTCCCAGCAATCTTACAATGAACGAGTATGTATTAGGAATTTATGAAAATACATTGCTGATATATGGTATATAGATATAAAATAAGGAAAGAATAATTTTTTTGGCAAATCTTACTGATGAAACTGTAGTATAATATATTGTATTGTATGAAAAAGAGAGTTATTCTATATAAGTGTTTTATAGATAATGTGTAATCAGTCGTCAAAACATGAAGAATGTTGACTCCTGGTTTTTTATTTTGCTGTAACAATGTTTCAGGAGGATGTCATGAAAAGAAGTACCGAGTTTCTAAAAAGTTTAGATGTAAAATTAATATTAATTTTGTGTGCACTATGTGTTACGAGTATAGCTGCTATATATAGCAGTCAGCAAACTGGCCAATATGGAGAGGCAAACTTTGCGATGAAACAGGGTTTGAACTACATAATTGGGATTGTATTGTTATTGCTTGTTGCAAGCATTGACTTAGATCAATTACAAAAATTATCTTGGCCACTTTATATCGTTGGATTTGCTTCACTTATTCTTTTGAAAATACTACCGGTTTCCACTTTCACACCTGAAAAATTAGGTGCAAAAAGATGGTTTGTATTTCCATTAGTTGGACAAATTCAACCATCTGAGTTTTTCAAAATTTCATTGCTTCTCGTAGTAGCAAGTATAGCAGTGAAACATAATGCGCAGTATATGGCAAGGACATTCCAAACGGACTTAAAATTAGTAGGTAAAATTGTGCTAGTATCCCTCCCGCCTATGGCCGTTGTATATAGCCAACCGGATACAGGGATGGTGTTCTTATACGCTGCTGCTATTGCATGTATTTTATTTATGTCAGGTATTCAGAAGAAATTGATAGCGTTATGTACAGTTATTCCGGTGACCGTATTATCTACGTTAATATTTATTTACGTAAGGTATGAGGATTTCTTCTTTAATAATTTAGTTACGTTACTAAAACCTCACCAACAATCACGTATTGTAGGTTGGTTAAATCCATTTGAAAATGCAGATCAAGGTTATCAAACACAGCAATCAATTTTAGCTGTAGGTAGTGGTGGTATGGAAGGAAAAGGATTTGGCGAAGGGAACGTCTATATACCTGAGAAGCATACTGACTTTATTTTTGCTACAATTGCCGAAGAAGGTGGATTTATCGTAGCCGCGTTAGTTGTATTCTTGTTCCTATTACTACTATATCGAACAATTATTATTGGTTATTCTGCTGATAATTTATTCGGTACATTATTATGTGCGGGAGCAATTGGAATATTAACGGTTCAAATATTCCAAAACATCGGTATGATCGTTGGATTAATGCCTGTAAAAGGGATTGCATTACCGTTCTTATCATATGGGGGAAGTTCCTTGTTCTCGAATATGATTATGATGGGTCTCATATTATCGGTACGGAAAACGTATAAAAAGTATATGTTTTCTGTTAAGTAAAAAAGCTGGTTCGTGTAAATACGAACCAGCCTTTTTACATATATGCTCTTAAACGTTGCAAACTAAAACAGAATAGCAGTTTGAGATGGGTAAGGAGTGCAAAGTAATGCATATGCATATTTTTGAAGGGGCACGGCATCTTTCTAATAATGAATGGGTTATTCGGGCGATGATAGCATACATATTTTTAATATTAGTTGCGAAAGCGATGGGGCAAAGGTCCATCGCACAACTTCGTTTTTTAGATGTCGTATTAGTGTTATTGCTTGGTGGGAATATTTCTAATGCATTATCTGATGAAAAAATGGGATTACTCGGCTCGATGAGTACAACGTTCATACTCGTTGTACTTCACAGTATGTTAGCTACAGTAGATGAAGCGCATAAAATAAATATTTTGTTAAAAAAAATGAAAAATATACGCATTTTGTCGTTTCGTACATATGATACAATAGTGTGGACAACGAAAAAGGAGGCGATACGATGGGATATGTAGAAGAATTACGAAAAATAGTTGGTCATCGCCCTTTAATTTTAGTTGGTGCTGTTGTACTCGTTATAAATGAAAATGGATATGTATTATTACAACAAAGAACAGAGCCTTACGGAAAATGGGGGCTGCCTGGCGGATTAATGGAGCTTAGTGAATCACCAGAAGAAACAGCTTGCCGTGAAGTATACGAAGAAACAGGAATAGAAGTGAAGAACCTGCGATTAATCAATGTGTTTTCTGGAGCGAACTATTTTACAAAACTAGCAAACGGTGATGAATTTCAATCTGTAACGACAGCTTATTATACGGATGAATACGAAGGTGATTTTGTTATGAATAAAGAAGAAGCAGTTCAGCTTAAATTCTTCCCACTAACAGAACTACCTGACTATATTGTAGGATCGCATAAAAAAATGATTGCGGAATATACGAAGATTATGGAAAAAAAGATATAATAATAGTGAAAGAAATACAAAAACATAGTTCTGGTTGGTAGTCCAGACGCATGATTTCATGTCAGTAACCTTCCCCTCCGGGATGTCCCGTATTTCTAATTTTTTTAAGGCGGGGCTGTCAATGGAGTTGACAGTATATCACGATGGCCAATTTTTTGTTGGAATCATTACATGTAAAGAAAAAGGGAAGTTGTATGGAGCGAGGTATATCTTTGGAACGGAACCTTCAGACGAAGAAGTGCTTATATTTGTGAACGGTTCAATGTTAGCGTATTTTCAGTACTTTGCAAAATGTGGCGTGGAAGTGAAAGAAAAACAGCGTCCCAAAAATATAAAGCGGATCATACGACAAGCAGCAAAAGAAGTAAATGTAAACCGCTTTACTAAGGCGCAAGAGGCAATTAGCTTATCTTATGAACTGCATAAACAAGAAAAGAAAGTGCAATCTAAGGAGAAGCGAGAGGCTGAAAAACAAAGAAGACGTTTAATCAAAGTACAAAAAGCAAAGCAAAAACATCGTGGTCATTAAGAAAAGGTGTTAGAACAGGGTTCTAACACCTTTTCTATACCCAAATACAAGTAAACTTACTTGTATTTCATAAACATTAACTGGTAAGATACTAATAGGTAGTTTTAGAGGAGGGAAAAGATTGATTAATTTTAACTTTTTTATGAATGATGTTGTCCGCCAAGCGCGTGAAGAGATTGTCTCTGCTGGATATACAGAATTGACGACGCCAGAAGCAGTAGAAGAAGCGTTTAAAAGAAATGGAACAACACTTGTAATGGTAAACTCTGTATGTGGTTGTGCAGGTGGTATTGCTCGTCCTGCTGCTGCGCATTCTGTACATTATGATAAACGTCCTAACCATCTTGTAACGGTGTTTGCAGGTCAAGATAAAGAAGCAACAGCAAGAGCTCGTGAATATTTCGAAGGGTATCCACCTTCTTCTCCATCATTTGCTTTATTAAAAGATGGAAAAATTGTAACGATGGTAGAGCGTCATGAAATTGAAGGTCATGAACCGATGCAAGTTATTGCAAAACTACAATCTTATTTCGAAGAGAATTGTGAAGAACTATAAAAATAAACGAAAAGGCGGTATGTCCACAATTAAGTGGGTGTACCGCCTTTTTTATTTAGTATTAAAATTTATGGGACATGCATAGTCATGTTGTTTTATGCATTATTTTATACACGACAAACATTATTAATATTGTTATTTAATTTATTTTTATTTTATATATTGCATAAAAATAAAAGTGCTGATACAATACAAACATCGAATAAATATTCTATTAAACTTTTAAATATACATCATTAGGGGGAAGAAAGATGAAGAAGTTATTATCAATATCGTTTGCACTTATTTTAGTTGTAAGTATGTTCAGCGCTTGTAGTAATGGGGAAGAAAAGGTTACTGGAAAAGATAAAAAAGTATTGGTTATGGGGACTTCAGCAGATTATAAACCATATGAATACGTAGAAGCTTCAAAAAGTGATGAAATTATCGGCTTTGATGTTGATGTTGCTAAATATATCGGAAAAGAACTTGGTTATGAAGTGAAAGTGAAAGATATGGATTTTGGTGGTTTATTAGCATCTCTTAGCTCAGGAAAAGTTGATTTCGTAATGGCAGGTATGACGCCAACTGCAGAGCGTAAAAATAATGTTGATTTCACAGATATTTATTTCGTTGCGAAAAACATGGTCGTTTCTAAAAAGGATTCAAACATTCAATCTGTAGAGGATTTAAAAGGGAAAAAAGTAGGGGTACAAACAGGATCTATTCAAGAAGAGAAAGCAGCAGAATTTAAAAAACAAGTAGATTTCAAAGTTGAGGGACGTGACCGTATACCAGAAATCGTACAAGAAATTAAAGCAGGTCGTTTTGACGCTGCAATTATAGAAGATACAGTTGCTAAAAATTATTTAGAAAAAATGAAAGAATTACAAGGAATTGAAATTAAAGAAGCGCCAGAAGAAGTTGGAGCAGCAATTGCTCTTCCAAAAAACAGTGATAAAACAGCTGAATTTAATAAAGTAATTAAAAAAATGCAAGAAAATGGAGAAATGGATAAATTAGTGAAGAAATGGTTTGGCAGCGAAAAATAAGCTGCCTTTCACTTTTCTGTGAGGGGAATGAAAAGAATGAACTTAGATTTTTCGGCGATTACGCCTTCGATCCCATATATATTAAAGGGCTTAGAAGTTACTTTGAAAATTGTAGCAGTATCAGCGCTAGTAGGATTTATTTTAGGAATGTTATTAGCGCTTTGCAAAATTGCTAGAATACGAGCATTAAATATAGCGGCTGATCTTTATACATCAATTTTCCGTGGTACACCACTTGTATTGCAATTAATGATTATTTATTTCGGTGTCCCGCAAATAATTGGTTATGAAATACCAGCATTCTTAGCGGCTGTATTAGCATTTAGTTTGAATTCAGGTGCATATATGTCAGAAGTAATCCGCGCGGGCATTCAAGCGGTTGATAAAGGACAAACAGAAGCAGCAATGGCATTAGGGGTTCCTTACGGGAAAATGATGCGAAATATTATTTTCCCTCAAGCATTAAAAAATATATTACCAGCGCTTGTGAACGAGTTTGCGACACTTACGAAAGAATCGGCTGTAGTAACAGTAATAGGAGCGACGGATTTAATGCGCCGTGCTTACATCGTAGGCGGTGAAACGTTTAAATATCTTGAACCATTACTTTTTGTTGGACTAATTTATTATATGCTAGTCATTATTCTTACATTAGTCGGGAAGGCAATTGAAGGGAGAATGAAGAAAAGTGATTAAAATTGAAAACCTTCATAAATCATTTGGAAAAAATGAAGTATTAAAAGGAATTACAACAACGATTGAAAAAGGGGAAGTAGTAGCAATTATTGGACCGTCTGGATCAGGGAAATCAACATTTTTACGTTGTATGAATGTGTTAGAAGCACCGACAAATGGTCATATTTGGATTGGAACGGAAGAAGTAACGAATCCGAAAACGAATATTATGCACGTTCGTGAAAATGTCGGAATGGTATTTCAGCATTTTCACCTATTTCCTCATATGACTGTATTAGAAAATATTACGTATGCTCCTATCAATGTAAAAGGAGTAATGAAACAAGAAGCTGAAAAGAAAGCCGAAAAACTTTTAGAAAAGGTCGGTTTATTAGATAAAAAAGATACGTATCCGAATCGTCTTTCGGGAGGACAAAAGCAACGTGTAGCAATTGCGAGAGCGTTAGCGATGGAACCAGAAGTGATGTTATTTGATGAACCAACATCAGCACTAGATCCAGAGATGGTAAAAGAAGTGTTAGAAGTTATGAAATCATTAGTTACGACAGGAATGACAATGGCGATTGTTACACATGAAATGGGATTTGCAAAAGAAGTAGCAGATCGTGTTCTCTTTTTAGATGGTGGAAAGCTTGTAGAAGATAGTTCGCCAGCGGAATTTTTTGCAGCACCGAAAAGTGAACGTGCGCAACAATTTTTACAAAAAATATTGTAATCTGTAAAGGTTACGTGAATAATAAGTAGAAAAGGATGACATTGTGTCATCCTTTTTTTATACTAACTGTAAATACGTTTATACATATAGGAGCAATGCTATGTTCAAAATCGGATACCGTACAGTAAAAACAGCAATAGGGACAGGCACAGCGGTTTTTATTGCTCAGTTATTAGGATTAGAATTTTATAGTTCAGCGGGTATTTTAGTTATATTATGTGTACAAAATACGAAACGTAAATCACTTCAAGTATCGTTACATCGTTTTTTAGCTTGTGTATTATCAATGGTATTCGCGTTTTGTATTTTTGAAACAATTGGATATACACCACTAGCAATTAGCGTATTATTACTTACATTTATTCCGACTGCAGTTATGCTTAAAATTCAAGAAGGTATTGTCACGAGTTCAGTTATTGTGATGCATCTATATTCATTGAAACAAATTACATGGCTTATTGTTGGAAATGAAATTGCGATATTAACGATAGGGATTAGCGTGGCATTATTAGTGAATATGTATATGCCAAGTAGTGAAAATAAGCTAAAAGAGTATCAGGATACAATAGAAAGTAATTTTAAAACGATTTTGTTTGAAATGGTTGTGTATCTACGAAACAGAGAAAGTAGTTGGAGCGGGGCAGAGCTTATTGAAACTGAAAATATGCTAAATGAAGCAAGGGATTTATCGTTTAAGAAACTTGAGAATGCATTTATGCGAGAAGATGGCTATTACTATCGTTATTTTAATATGCGCATGCAACAGTTCGAAATTTTAGAGCGGATGATACCGTTAGCAGCTTCTTTATCATGGACATATGAACAAGCTGATATGATTGCGGATGTGGTTGAGAACATTGGAAATGCCATTAGCCCTGAGAGTACTGGGGTTATCTCCTTAAGACAGCTTCAAGAAATGCGAGAATTATTTAGGGATATGCCATTGCCGGCTACACGTGAAGAATTTGAGATACGTGCGAAACTTGTTCAACTTGTATATGAAATGGAGCAATATTTACTCATTAAAAGCCGCTTTAAGGGAAAGGATAATATAAAAGAACTTATATAGAAGGTAGGAATTATTTATGCCGTATCTTCTCTCTTTCATATTATGTCTTTCTTTATCGCCTATTTGGCCTCTTGGTGATAATCCACGTGCCGGAGATCCTTTTATTATTGTAAATAAAGCGACGAATAAACTAGCTTATATTGACGATGGAAAGATTCAAAAGGTTTTTCCAGTAGCGACAGGGAAAACAAATGAATTAACTCCAGAGGGAACTTTTGATGTTGTAATGAAAGCAAAGGATCCGTATTATATTGCGAAGGATATTCCCGGTGGATCACCGAAAAATCCACTTGGGTCAAGGTGGATTGGATTTAATGCAAGAGGAACTGATGGGAGTAAATATGGAATACATGGAACAAACCAACCTAGTTCAATTGGAAAGTATATTTCACAAGGATGTATAAGAATGAAGAAAAACGATGTGGAGTATTTATTTGATCGCATTCCAATTGGAACGAAAGTATGGATTGTGAAGTCGAAAAAATCATTTCAGCAATTGGCAAAAGAAAAAGGAGCCATTGCATATGAAAAAGCCAACGAAAAGGTTGGCTTTTTCTATTGTAACAAGTTGTCTTGACATGTGTACATAACCATGAGTTAATGGGAGTATAGAAAGATAAAATGAAACTTTAATCAGTGGGATGTTATTACCCGCTGAATATCAGCCCTCACCAATCGGGGTGAAAAATTAGATAAAGGGGTTGCTCATATGTACTTGAATCCAAAGCTTTCGTATATGCAGTTCTTTATGGGATTTCTATTTGTTGTTACATTCATGTTGGCAACTTTTAATATATGTTCTTATCTTGTAGCACTTGTATGTATGGCATTACTCAATCTTACTTTTGTTATTGGGGCATTTCAGCAGAAACAATATACAAGCTTTATAATAGCACTTGTAATGTCATTTTCCTTTAGTATTGTAGCGGTTGTGCTTTATATAAAATAAACCATCTCGATATCGAGATGGTTTATTTTGTTATATTATGTGTAAAACGTAAAAAAAGGACGAATACATCGTCCTTTTTACCAAAACATACTCGCGCCAGCAAGTAATGTTGTTACAAGCATAGAAATTAGCATTACATAAATCATAACTTTTTGAGCTTTTTTATGCATCGTTATACCTCCTTGCAAATCAGTACAATATCATTGTAACGAGAAATGATATTATGGACAAGGGGAGAGAAATGACAAAATTCGAGAAGTGTGTGTAAAGTATAACAGGAAATTCATATGTATGTAGAGAATATATAAAATGATAGATTTTAAGTTTTTTGTTATGCAAGCTGAAGAATGGAGATACGATGATGAAAATATATGAAACAAATCGTTTACATTTAAGGGAAATCGATGAGTCGTATGCTGAAAAAGTTCTTCAATATTACGACAGAAATCGTGAATTTTTAAAAGCTTGGGAAGAGTATAGACCAGAGGATTTTTTTACGTTAGATTATCAAAAGAAAAAGTTACAAAAGGATAGAAAAGAGTTTGCAGAAGGTAAAATCATCAGGCTTTGGATTTTTAAAAAGGGTGATGATACGAAAATAATTGGATGTATTTCATTTAATTTAATCGTTCGCGGCATTTATCAATCTTGTGTACTCGGTTATAAATTAGATAAGGCAGAGTTAAACAAAGGTTATACGACAGAAGCGCTTAGAAAAGCGATTCAAGTTGCTTTTGAGGAATTTCAATTACATCGTATAGAAGCACCGATTATGCCGCGAAATTTAGCATCTATACAAGTAGTGACGAAGATAGGCTTTCAATATGAGGGAGTGTCTAGGAAGATGTTAATGGTAAATGGAGTATGGGAAGATCATATGCGCTGGGTATTGTTAAATGAGTAATAGAAAGCAGATGGTTATCTAGACATATAAACCGTCTGTTTTTTGTCTTGTATTTCGAAACTTTTGCGAAATTCTGTTATAATTAATAGTGTTACATACATAATGGTAGTGCAGGAGGCGCAGTCTTATGATTAATCAAGAACGTTTAGTAAATGAATTTATGGAATTAGTACAAGTAGATTCTGAAACGAAATTTGAAGCAGAAATTTGCAAAGTATTAACAAAGAAATTTACAGATTTAGGTGTAGAAGTATTTGAAGATGACACAATGGCTGTTACTGGGCATAGTGCAGGTAACTTAATTTGTACATTACCAGCAACAAAAGATGGTGTTGATACAATTTACTTTACTTCTCATATGGATACAGTAGTTCCTGGTAATGGAATTAAGCCTTCTATTAAAGATGGATATATCGTATCAGATGGTACTACGATTTTAGGTGCGGATGATAAAGCAGGATTAGCATCGATGTTTGAAGCAATCCGTGTTTTAAAAGAAAAAAATATCCCTCATGGTACAATTGAATTTATTATTACAGTTGGAGAAGAATCTGGTCTTGTTGGTGCAAAAGCATTAGATCGTGAGCGCATTACAGCGAAATACGGTTACGCATTAGATAGCGATGGAAAAGTTGGTGAAATCGTTGTTGCAGCTCCAACACAAGCGAAAGTGAATGCAATTATTCGCGGGAAAACAGCTCACGCTGGTGTAGCACCAGAAAAAGGTGTATCTGCAATTACTATTGCAGCGAAAGCAATTGCGAAGATGCCACTTGGTCGTATTGATTCTGAAACTACTGCAAATATTGGACGTTTTGAAGGTGGTACACAAACGAATATCGTTTGCGATCATGTACAAATTTTTGCAGAAGCGCGTTCATTAATCAATGAAAAAATGGAAGTACAAGTTGCGAAAATGAAAGAAGCATTTGAAACAACTGCAAAAGAAATGGGCGGTCACGCAGACGTTGAAGTAAACGTTATGTACCCAGGATTTAAATTTGCTGATGGCGACCACGTTGTAGAGGTTGCAAAACGTGCAGCAGAAAACATTGGTCGTACACCTTCCCTTCACCAAAGTGGTGGCGGAAGTGATGCAAACGTAATTGCAGGACACGGTATTCCAACAGTTAACTTAGCGGTTGGTTATGAAGAAATTCATACAACAAACGAAAAGATCCCTGTTGAGGAATTAGCGAAAACAGCAGAATTAGTTGTCGCAATTATTGAAGAAGTAGCGAAATAATGTAATAGAAAAAGCGTGTAAATCACAATGGATTTACACGCTTTTTTTTGATTCGATTGCTTTTACAAGGCGGATAAGCCAATACAAGAAAATCCATGGCAGTATGTAAGTTGTTACTACATGGACTAGCCGAGGGAGGAAACCAGCTATGTTAATATCAAAAATAGGAAGAAGTAAATAATTGATTGCGACAATTAGTATAATTACGAGAAACGTATAATTGAGTTTATCAGTTGAATTCATAATAATCACCCCTAATTACAAATATATCCACTTTATTTAAATTATAGCAATGAATATGATAGAAAAGAACAAGGAATTATTATAATTATTGTGCAAAATTTGATATAATAAAAGAACGAATGTTCTGATTAGGGAGTGAGTACTATGCGAGAAATGTATCCGAAAAATGGTCGTGTTATTTTACATGTAGATATGAATTGTTTCTTCGCATCTGTTGAAATTGCTCATGACCCATCATTACAAGGAAAGCCGTTAGCGGTTGCTGGAAATGAAAAAGAAAGAAAAGGAATCATCATAACATGTAGTTATGAGGCGAGGGAATTTGGAATACGTACAACGATGCCTCTTTGGGAAGCAAAAAGGTTATGCCCGCAATTAGTTGTAAGGCGTCCTAATTTTACATTATATCGTGAAGCTTCATTTCAAATGTTTCAAATCCTTTCCCGTTTTACGGAAAAAATACAACCAGTCTCTATAGATGAGGGATATTTAGATATTACAGATTGCTACGCACTCGGTTCGCCTCTTGAAATAGCAAAGATGATTCAGCAGGCGTTATTAACAGAGTTACAGCTACCCTGTAGCATTGGAATTGCTCCAAACCTTTTCCTAGCAAAAACAGCTTCTGATATGAAAAAGCCCCTCGGGATTACTGTGCTTCGAAAACGAGATATTCCAGAAATGATTTGGCCACTTCCGGTTGGAGCGATGCATGGAATTGGAGAAAAAACAGCTGAAAAATTAAATGATATTCATATACAAACAATTGAGCAGTTAGCAAAAGGGAACGAACATATCATTCGCGCTAAAATTGGAAAGCATGGTGTTGATTTACAAAGGCGGGCAAAAGGTGTGGATGATAGGGAAGTTGATCCGAGTCAAATGGGACAACATAAAAGTGTCGGTAATTCGATGACTTTTTCAAAGGATATGGATGAAGAGAAAGAATTACTTGATATGTTAGAAAGGCTATCCAAGTCAGTGAGTAAAAGATTACAAAAGCGAACCCTTGTCAGCTATAATATTCAAATTATGATTAAATATCATGATAGGCGGACAGTAACGCGGAGTAAGCAATTGAAAAATGCCATTTGGGAAGAACGAGATATTTTTCAGGCAGCATCTCGTTTATGGAAGCAACATTGGGACGGTGATTCCGTCCGTTTACTAGGTGTTACAGCTACTGAAATAGAGTGGAAGACAGAATCGGCGAAACAATTAGATTTGTTTTCATTTGAAGAAGATGCGAAAGAAGAGCCGCTACTTGCTGTCATTGATCAAATTAATGATAAGTATGGAATGCCGATTTTACAACGAGGTAGTCAATTATTACGTAAGCAAGAAAAGTCTTTTCAGCAAAAATTAGAAAATAAGTTTATGTAGAAGGTGTCATGTAGCTATAAATATGATGACACCTTTTATTTTTAACTTGCTTCTAAATTGAATGAAGTTTTCCACCCAGCTGCAGTAACGCCAGATTCTAATAGCATTCTACTCACTATTTTTTCAATTAAGACTGCTGCATTTGTACTGCAATGTAATGTAGCTTGTATACACACTTTTTGCTTAGAATTTACGTCTTCACTATATAATTCTTTTAAACCGATCCCTTCAGAACTTACCATATGCATAAGTAAAAAACGAATGTGGGCTTCATTTTCTTCTGAGCAAGTAAGAGACAGTAAGTAGTTCGTTTGTTCAGGTGATTCTTCTTTTGATTTCTGATTCATAAAGAGAGCGATTGGGCGAAGTAGTATATTTGCTAGTAAAACGCCAGTTGCACCTAATATAGCTGCAATGAGGAAACCAGCGCCTGTAAGAGTACCAACGGCAGCTGCGCACCATAGAGTAGCTGCCGTATTAAGCCCTCTAATACTAAAACCATCGCGGATAATAACGCCGCCTCCTAAAAAACCAATCCCACTAACGACTTGAGCGGCAATACGTGAGGGGCTAGCATCGTGATCAAGCATGACGGATAATAAAACAAATATACAGGCACCAAGTGATACGAGAGCATTTGTCCGTAGTCCAGCCATCCTGTGTCTCCATTGCCGTTCCATTCCGATGCAAGCACCTACAATAATGGCGATAAATAATCTTAATACAATGTCATACCATACCATCATGGTCACCTCCATACATATAAGTCCATGTTATGTTTTTGAGAATGAGTGGGGGACCCGCTCATTCTCATTTTTATCCCGCTATTTGCGGGCTGATGAAAGCTTCACTTTATAACCAGCTATGATATTTTTTAATATAAACTTTTTTTAGGGACTGTGTTAAGAAAGCATAGCCTAATAGTATTCCTATTAACCAAGGGAAGTAGCTAAGTGGTAATGCTTGTAATCCAACGGCTGCTCCGAGTGGTGAGAATGGAATATAAATTCCGATTGCCATAATACAAGCGGTTAATAAAAGAACCGGTATTGACGCAGTACTTTGAATGAACGGAATCTTCTGTGTTCTTATCATGTGAACAATTAAAGTTTGTGTTAGTAATCCAACGACAAACCAACCAGATTGGAATAATGATTGATTGCTAGTTGTATTCGCACCGAAGACGTTCCACATGACTACATATGTGATGATATCAAATATGGAACTAATAGGACCGATACAAATAATGAAGTTCCGTAAGTTCGCAGTATCCCATTTTCTTGGTTTTTCTAAAAACTCTTTATCCATTTTGTCCCATGGAATAGACAGTTGTGAAATATCATAAAGTAAGTTTTGAATTAAAAGGTGAATGGCAAGCATCGGCAAGAAGGGGATGAAAGCACTTGCTACTAACACACTAAATACATTTCCGAAGTTAGAGCTAGCTGTCATTTTAATATATTTTAAAATATTACCAAATGTAGTGCGTCCTTCTAAAATACCTGCTTCTAAAATCGTTAAACTTTTTTCAAGTAAAATAATGTCGGAAGACTCTTTTGCAATATCAGTTGCAGTATCAACACATATGCCAACGTCAGCTTCACGTAACGCTACCGCATCGTTAATGCCATCTCCCATATAACCTACAGTGTGTCCGTTTCCTTGTAATACTTGTATAATGCGAGATTTTTGCATTGGATTTAGTTTAGCAAATACAGTCGTTTCTTCGGCTAATTTTGCTAATGCTTTATCAGGTAAAGAATCAATTTCGTAACCAAGGACAGGCTCACCGATATTTAATCCAACTTCTTTGCAAACTTTTCTTGTCACGATTTCGTTATCACCAGTTAAAATTTTTACTTGTACACCATGTTTCTGTAATGCTTGAATGGCAGTAGCTGCAGATGGTTTCGGTGGATCTAAAAAGCCAATATATCCAGCGAGAATCATATCATTTTCATCTTGTACCGCGTACTCTGTATCATTTATTGGTCTATCTTTTTTATAAGCTACAGCAATAACACGCATACCTTCACTATTTAATGTTTCACTTAGTTGTTTTACATTTGAGCGCATGTCATCGGTAAGAGAAACAACTTTTCCATCTATTTCAGTGTAGTTACAAATAGATAAAATTTCTTCTACTGCCCCTTTACAAACCATTGTATGTTCACCTGAAATATCTTTCACGATGACAGACATACGCCGGCGAGCAAAATCAAATGGAATTTCATCTAGTTTTTGAAAAATGGATGGATTAAACTTTTGGTTTTCTTCTGTATGTTTCATAACGGCTTTATCTATTAAATTTTTCAATCCTGTTTGATAGAAGCTATTTAAATAGGCGAAGTGTAATACACGATTACATGTATTACCGTTTGGATCTAAATGCCGGACAAGTACAACTTTATCTTCTGTTAAAGTACCCGTTTTATCGGTACAAAGAATGTTCATAGCACCTAAGTTTTGAATAGAATTCAGTTGTTTTACAATTACTTTCTGTTTAGACATGTTAACGGCACCTTTTGCTAAATTAGCAGTTACAATCATTGGTAACATTTCAGGTGTGAGACCAACAGCAATAGCGATAGCGAAGAAGAAAGCCTCTTGCCAATCCCCTTTTGTAAATCCGTTAATGAGAAGTACGATAGGTGCCATAATAAGCATGAATGTAATTAAGAGCCAGCTTACTTTGTTTACTCCTTTATCAAAACTTGTTTCTACGCGCTTACCAATTACCTTCTTTGCTAAAGAACCGAAATACGTATCGGTACTTGTGGAGATGACAACAGCTTTTGCGCTACCACTTACAATATTTGTACCCATAAAACAAAGGTTTTCCATATCGAGTGGATTGTAATTTTTTTTCGTGTTTTTCGGTAAGATATGTTGATTCTCTGTATGGTAACAGTTTTCGTACTTTTCTACAGGAAGTGCTTCCCCAGTTAAAGAAGACTGATTCACAAATAAATCTTTAGCTGATAAAATACGCACATCAGCCGGAACGATATCACCGGCTGAAAGTGAAATAATATCGCCAGGTACAAGTTCCTCAATTGGAATTTCCGTTGTATTATTTTGCTTTAAATTCATTACGTTTTTTATTTCGTGTACAAATCCATCTATTCTAAAGACGCTCGCCGTTGTTCGAACCATAGCTTTTAACTGATCCGCAGCTTTTTGAGAACGAAATTCTTGTAAAAAGCGAATCGTTGCACTAAGTATTACCATGACAGATACAACGAGGGTTCCTTGTATGTCATTTGTGAAAAAAGAGAGTGCGCCGAGAGCTAATAAAACAAAAATAAACGGATTTTTAAATGCTAATAGAAATTGAACGTACCACGGCAATATTTTATTATGAGCGATTTCATTGGGGCCATATAAAGTAAGTCTACGAGCCGCTTCTTGTTTAGAGAGTCCATCTTCTGTTGTTTCTAAAAGTTGTAACGCCTTTTTTGCACCTTGTGTTGCGACTTCCAGCAATAATTCGTTATTTGTGTTCATACGATCTTGATTGTAAGAATGTTTTGTTTCTTGTCTTTGTAAATTTAACATCGGTAGTTCCTCCTTTTTCATGAAGGAGGAAACAATCTGTTACTCGACTATTTAAAATTAGGAGGAACAGCTTCTTTCCTACCTACATGATGAAATATTAACGTAAAACATATGGGTATCTGGGCCGAATCATCAATTGCCAACTGTTCCTCACCTCCGTACAATTTAGTAGTTTCTGAATATGCTATGTTTGTTTCATAGTAAGGTGCATATAAAAAGACCTTTACTCAAAACGAGTAAAGGTCTGAATTCGCAGTTAAAAGAGTCCACAACAAATACTGTTAGTAAACATAGATAAAAACAGTTTTTGTGTATGACAAAATATACGCACCTCTCCCTCGTTGAGTTTTAGCACTGTATAGCATAGGTACTGAAACCAGCTACGTTAAAAAAGGCCTTCATTCCGACCTTTCCTGTTGACCCATTGGCGTCTCTCGACATTTTTGGGCAGCAGCGTTTCTCTATACAGGAGCCTCACCTAACAGAGACCATATTCTATTACAATTTGAATGTTAGCACTGTGAATTTATAGTGTCAATATCTTTTTTGTCTGTGTTTTTAAAATATTATATAGATTTATAATAGATATTCGAGATGAAATACATTATGTCGTTTATAAATAATATGGAGAATAAATCTTTTTATAAGAGGGGAATTTTGTAATGGTACCACAAAAATTTATTATAAATATTGAGAATCAAAAGTGGTTGTTTAATGAGCAGGAAGATTTATGTTCTCACGGAGAAATTTATTTAAATGTGGATGGAACGATTATTACACAAACAGGTATGGATGAGGAATGGGGAATAAGTGAATCAGCTTTGGCTCTGTTACGAACTTTAGATAAAGAATATACTTGTGATATTGAAAATGAAGAGGGGCTTATTTTGCATGGATGTGGCACTATGTTAATGTTAGGATGCCCAATTTCAATTCACTGGACTGTAAATTATATAGGCGAAAACGTGCTTTTAAAAGATTTTGTTAAAGTGATTTCTACTTGTCAAAAAGCTACATACTATGAAGGAATTCATATAGAAGTGAAGGAAAGTGAATATAGAACACAAATTGTTTCTTTTGCACTACAAGCAAAAGAATTATTTAATCACTCAAGTGAAAAGATAATTTTAGATGAGTTCGATCAAAGTATGTATACAGATTTTTGGACGGAATATGATGATTTGCTAAATAAGTATAAATAAAAAAGCACTGATTACAGTGCTTTTTTATTATAGATTATGAGATTGTAGCATTTTCAAAAATAACAATTTCTGAACTGTTTGTTGTTGAAACGCGTTGTGCGTAATAGGTTAAAGCTGAAGAAATATATGTTGGTAACGAATCATTTGTATGTGTTGTTGTATATTCATGGATTAATTCTTTCAAAGTCGTCCATTCTAATTGTGCTGGGTGATCTGACACGAAAGAACTTACCCAGCGATCAAATGAAGATGAAAAATCAGTTTGTAAACGAAATGCTTCTTTCATAATAAAACGCTCCCTTAACATGTAGTATAATTATTTTAACACAAAATACGAACGATATCTAAGTTTTTTGAGTATAATGTTCGTGTTATATAGTTGTCTAGATGATTGGTTATGTAAATTCGATTTGCCATTTGAAATAACATTCCGTAAGATGAAAGGTAGATTATATAAAGAGCTGGAGGAAAGAAAGTGGAATTTGTATTTTTAGGAACTGGTGCAGGTGTTCCTTCGAAAGGAAGGAATGTTTCAGCAATTGCTTTGCAATTGTTAGAAGAACGAGGACAGACTTGGTTATTTGATTGTGGCGAGGCGACGCAACATCAAATATTACATACATCAGTACGCCCACGCCGCATTGAAAAAATATTTATTACGCATTTACATGGTGATCATATTTTTGGTTTGCCTGGTTTATTAGGAAGCCGTTCATTTCAAGGAGGGACTACACCTTTAACAGTGTATGGACCAAAAGGAATTAAACAATTTATTGAAGTGGCATTATCAGTAAGTACGACACATGTAAAATATCCACTTGAAATTGTTGAGATAACAGAAGAAGGTACTGTGTTTGAAGATAATGAATTTCATGTAGAAACGAAAAGATTGTCACATGGTATTGAATGTTTTGGGTATCGTATTATAGAGAAAGATATACAAGGTGCCCTTTTAGTCGATAAATTACTGGAGATGGGTGTGAAACCAGGTCCACTCTTTAAACGTTTAAAAGATGGAGAAGTAGTTGAATTAGAAAATGGTACGATACTAAACGGAAAAGATTTTATCGGCCCACCTCAAAAGGGAAGAGTTATTACCATTTTAGGTGATACAAGATATTGTGAAGCGAGTAGAGAGCTAGCACAAGACGCTGACGTACTTGTTCATGAAGCAACTTTCGCGGCAGAAGATGAACAACAAGCGTATGATTATTTTCATTCCACATCTAAGCAAGCTGCGAGTATTGCACTTCAGGCAAATGCAAAACGTTTAATATTGACTCATATTAGTTCTCGTTATCAAGGAGATACATATAAGGAATTATTGAAAGAGGCAAGAGAGTTATTTTCTAATACAGAAATAGCTACGGATTTGAAATCATTTCCAGTAGAAAGGTAATAATGGTATGAAAAAATGGCGACAAGAGGTTGCCATTTTTTTATTTCTAAAAAAAATCAAAAATAAAACTGTTATCATTTTATACTTATAGGGGATGAAACAGAAAGTTTTAATGATGTGAAGATATAGGATAAAAATACATAGTAGCGATTATTTAGAAAAACTGTTATATAAGTCAGACGACATACGAGTGGTACAAATGGTAAAAACAGATTGTTATTCAGAACTTTTAAAATTCAATAAAAGTAAGCGTTTTATTAAAAACAAGCTATAATGAGGGCAGATTATAATTTATCCCGCGTTAACGGACAGTAAAACTCCCACCTCAAAATTCAGTTGGAGCAAAGAAGTTAGGTGGGAGATCAACTGTCCGTAAACGTCCGATTGGTTCAACTAATAATCAGTGGGGGATGAACAAAACCCCCACTGATTAAAGTTTCACTTTATCCGCTATTTGCGGGCTAATAATCAGTGGGATGGACAAAATCCCTACTAATTAAAGTTTCACTTGTTTATGCTATCCTTGTAAGTGGTTCTGTGTTAAACTTTGGGTTGCTACCGGACTTTATTGTGGATTAGCTTATATTATTTTTAAATGAAGGTAATGCTAAGTTTCTTATTTATTATGGTCACTAGTATTATTTCAGGATATATTGTTTCACTGTTATTCAAAAACGATCCAATTCGTACAGCGGAATAAATTCGTAGTACAACTAGAAAAGCAACCGATTTGGTAGCTTAATAGAATAGTAAAAATTTTTTTCATAGAGGTTTAGGGGGAGTTATGATGAAGTATCGCTCAGTATTTGATATTATTGGTCCAGTTATGATTGGCCCATCAAGTTCACATACAGCAGGCGCAGCAAGAATGGGGCAAGTTGCTCGCCAGCTGTTTCGTCATGAACCAGAAAGAGTAAGCATTTCATTATATGGATCATTTGCAAAGACGTATCGTGGGCATGGTACAGATGTAGCACTGATCGGTGGGATATTAGGGTTTGAAACAGATGACTTACGTATTCCAGAGGCGCTAGACATAGCAAAAGAGCGCGAAATTGAAGTGGAATTCATTGAAGAAGATGCAAATGCACCTCACCCAAATACAGCGAGAATTCGTTTGTATAAAGGTGAAGAAGAAATTGAAGTTGTTGCTTGCTCAATTGGTGGCGGTAAAATTGAAGTTGTAGAATTAAACGGATTCGATCTTCAATTAACAGGCACGAGTCCAGCACTACTTATTGTAAATAACGATCGCTTCGGTGCTATTGCAGCAGTAGCTTCAATCCTTGCGAAACATGAAATTAACATTAGTACAATGAGTGTTTCTCGTAAAGAAAAAGGTAGAAGAGCGCTGATGGTTATTGAAACAGATGAATTATTAGCAGATGAAGTGATTGAAGAAATAAACGCGCAACAAAATATTTGTCAAGTAACTATTATGGAATAATTGCAGGGGGGACACACCATGTTTCGGAACGCAGCGGAACTAGTGGCGCAAGCTAAAGAACAAAATGTAAAAATCGCAGAAATTATGATTCAATGTGAAATGGAAACAAGAAGTATTTCACGTGAAGAAGTAATTGCTGGTATGGAAAAGAACTTAGTCGTGATGGAGCAAGCAGTAGAACGTGGTATTCGCGGTGTGAAATCACCAACTGGTTTAACTGGCGGAGATGCTGTAAAAGTTCAGACGTATATGAATAGCGGAAAAGGCTTATCTGGAGATACGATTTTGGACGCAGTGAGTAAAGCTGTTGCAACAAATGAAGTAAACGCAGCGATGGGAATTATTTGTGCAACACCAACAGCAGGTTCTGCTGGAACAGTGCCAGGTGTACTGTTTGCACTGCAAGAGAAGTTACAGCCTACACGTGAAGAAATGATTGAATTCTTATTTACAGCAGGAGCTTTCGGTATGGTTGTTGCGAATAACGCTTGTATTTCCGGCGCGGCAGGAGGTTGCCAAGCTGAAGTAGGTTCAGCAAGTGGAATGGCAGCAGCAGCAGCAGTTGAGATGGCTGGTGGAACACAAGATCAAGCAGCTACAGCGATGGCAATTTCATTAAAGAATATGCTTGGTTTAGTATGTGATCCTGTTGCAGGGCTTGTAGAAGTACCTTGTGTAAAACGTAATGCAGCAGGAGCTGCGAATGCGATGATTTCAGCTGATTTAGCATTAGCTGGCGTAACGAGTACAATTCCATGTGATGAAGTAATTGAGGCAATGTTTAGAATCGGACAAACGATGCCAGTAGCACTTCGTGAAACAGCAGAAGGTGGACTTGCAGCAACACCGACTGGTCGCCGTCTGCAAGAAGAGATTTTTGGGAAGATTAATAACTAAAAAATATATGTTTATAAAGAAATGGAGCTCAAGTAAGATTGAGCTCCATTTCTTTATTTTTCTTTTGTTAGTTGTTCTAATGTTTTCCCAAGATTATGTGATCGTTGTGTAGCCTGTGTAATACAAGAAATAAGCGCTTGTTGAAATTTATGTTCTTGTAATACTTCAATACCTGCTTCGGTCGTTCCACCAGGAGAAGTAATTTCCTTTCGCAAAATAGAAGGGTGTTTTTCACTTGCTTTTAGCATCTCAGCAGCACCAATCATCGTTTGAAGAATAAGTGACTTTGCAACATCTTCTTTTAAACCGATTTTTTTTGCAGCTTCTTCCATCGCTTCTACTACGTAATAAATATAAGCAGGCCCACTTCCAGATAATGCAGTGACAGCATGCATATCTTCTTCCTCTACAACAGAGACGAGACCGATCGTTTCAAATAAAGCTATGGCAGTTTGAATATGTTCCGCTGTTGCATGTTTTGAAGGTGAGATAGCAGTAGCTGATTTTAAAATAGCTGCAGATGTATTTGGCATTGCACGAATAATCGGAACGTCTTTTTGAAGTAGGTTTCTAATCGAGTGAGTAGAAACACCTGCTAATAACGAAATAATAAGCAGGTTATTATGTATGTCTTCTTTAAAAGGGGTAAGCGCTTCTGCAACATCCTTCGGTTTCATTGCTAGAAAAAGAATATTTGTATTAGTAAGTAGCTCTTTTTTATTATGCGTACCTTTGACGCCGTATTTGTTATGTAGCTCCTGCAACCTTGTCTCGTTAGACCGATTACTTACAGTAATTTGTTCGCCTTTTACAACATTTGCATGTAACAAGCCACCAATAATAGCTTCAGCAATAGAGCCTGCACCGAGAAAGGAAATATTTTGAGTAGACAATGATGTTCCTCCTTTAAATTTGGTTAGAAATGCTTATAAATGTACATACATTCGTTTTTTTATAGGAAACACCTCTTTTTATCTGAAAATAATGACAAAAATATATAGAAGTTGTAAACTGAAGAAGTATTCATTTTTGAACCGGAAAGAGACAGGGGGGCTAAGCATGACGGCGATTCACCGAATGGAGATTCCTGTGCCATTTGCAGTTGAAACTGTGAATGTGTTTTTAGTTGAGGGGGAGACGTTAACATTAATTGATACAGGGACGAATACAGAAGAGGCAAGAGGTTCGTTAGAAAGGCAATTAGGTGCATTAGGATATGCGATAGAAGATATTGAAACAGTAGTCATTACGCATCATCATGCGGATCATTGTGGGCTTTTAAATATATTTTCTGAGAAAACGAACATTATTGGACACCCTTGGAATAAGCCTTGGATCACGCAAAATCCAGAATTTTTAAAGTGGTATCATGAGTTTTTTAGAGAGACAGCTTTGCAATTTGGTGTCCCAGCAGCATTTTTGAAAGACGAGGCGTTATTGACGACGAAGACACTTAAATATTCTTGTAATAGATCGTTAACGCA
Source organism: Bacillus sp. CH140a_4T (assembly GCF_008923725.1). Classification (GTDB taxonomy): domain Bacteria; phylum Bacillota; class Bacilli; order Bacillales; family Bacillaceae_G; genus Bacillus_A. Next base: position 430,580 of record NZ_WBPF01000013.1, on the reverse strand, counting down.
TACTGTGAGAGAGGGAGATCGTATTGATTCAATGCCTGGGTTTACAGTAATCGAAACACCAGGTCATGCTTCCACTCATATTTCATTATATAGAGAATCTGATGGAATATTAATTGGCGGGGATGCTCTCATTAGTCATATTTCTTCGAATCCCATATTAGAACCACCATATGAAGGACAAACGGAAAGGGCGCGTCCGTTATTACAATATAATCAAACGTTAAAGCGTTTAAGTGAAATGAATATTTCGCGCATTTTATCAGGACATGGAGAAGATGTTCTAAATGTGAAACAACTTATTGAAACAAGATTACAAAAGCAAGAAACACGTGCGTTTAAAGTGCTTGAGTTATTAAAGGAAAAACCAATGACAGCATTTGAAGTATGTGTAAAACTATTTCCGGTATTATATAAGGAGCAATTGCCGCTTACTATTTCAGAAACTGTTGGACAATTAGACTTTTTAGCATATAATCAACAAGTGATGATTGATGAATCTTCGCAACAATTGATTTATTATGCAAAGTAGGTGACAGCAATGACAGGACGTTTACAAGATAAAGTAATCGTCATTACAGGTGCTTCTAGTGGAATTGGAGAGCAAGTTGCAATGCAAGTTGCAGAGCAGGGGGCGACTCCAGTATTAATGGCTAGAACAGAAAAGAAATTAAAAGCGTTAGCAGACAAAATTAAAGAAACTTATAATACGCCTTGCTATTATTATGTATTAGATGTAAGTGAAGAGACGGAAGTACAATCTGTTTTTTCAAAGGTATTACAAGAAGTGGGACGTATTGATATATTAGTAAACAATGCGGGATTTGGTATTTTTAAAACATTTGAAGATGCTTCAATGGATGAAGTGAAAGATATGTTCCAAGTAAATGTATTTGGATTAGTAGCTTGTACGAAAGCGGTACTACCCTATATGGTGAAAAGGAACGAAGGACATATTATTAATATTGCTTCACTTGCTGGGAAAATTGCAACTCCGAAATCGAGTGCGTATGCAGCGACGAAACATGCAGTATTAGGATTTACGAATAGTTTACGCATGGAGTTGTCTAGTACAAATGTTTTCGTAACAGCGATTAATCCAGGTCCGATAGATACGAACTTTTTTGAAATAGCTGATCAATCCGGTACATATGTGAAAAATATGGGACGGTACATGTTAAAACCAACATATGTAGCAGAGCAAATCGTAAAATCGATGCAAACGAAAAAGCGTGAAGTAAACTTACCGAAGTGGATGGGCATGGGTCCAAAACTTTATGCACTATTCCCAGGTTTATTTGAGCGTGTTGCAGGCAAATCATTAAGTAAAAAATAGGAGATTTCCATATGGAAATCTCCTATTTTTTTATTTTCCAGTCACATAATCGTAAACGATATCCTCAACTGCCTCGTATACATCAATTTCAGTATTTGAATGAATTATCGTTTGAATATGTTTAACAAGCATTTCCTGATCCTCATTTGACATAGGATTACATTGATATTGTTGAAAACTTTTTATAATCATTTTCTCAATTAATTTCTCATTCATGTTTTTCCCCGCCTATATGTATACATGTATTGTTTTATTGTACTTGAAGTGAAATGAAAAAACTACCATGCACTATTTGTGTATAAAAATTCTATTTCGTATATTGTTTTTCTAGTAAAATTAAGTTTTTTAAGTTTATAAAATTTATAAATATTTAATTGACTCTATAAATATACAATATTATAATCATAATTAATTTAAAGAATCGATATGAGGAGGGGCATATGAAAGTCGCGATTATTGGAGCAACTGGGTATGGAGGTATTGAGTTAATTCGGTTATTAGAGCAACATCCATATTTTTCGATAGCATCTCTTCATTCTTTTTCGCAAGTTGGTGAGTGTATAACAAATGTATATCCGCATTTTCAAAATGTTCTTGTTCATACATTACAAGAAATTAATGCGGAGGAAATAGTGAAGGAAGCAGAAATTGTATTTTTGGCAACCCCCGCAGGAGTATCAGCAGAGCTAACTCCAAAATTATTAGAAGTGGGTTTAAAAGTAATTGATCTATCTGGAGACTTTCGTATGAAAGATCCTTTCATATATGAACAGTGGTATAAAAGGGCAGCTCCAAAAGAAGAGGTTCTTAGTGAAGCTGTATATGGGTTAAGTGAATGGAAAAGGTCTGAGATACAAAATGCAAATTTAATTGCAAACCCAGGATGTTTTGCTACAGCTGCATTATTAGCGGTATTACCGTTAGTTCGTAGCGGCATGGTTGAAGAAGATTCTATTATTATTGATGCGAAATCAGGAGTATCTGGAGCAGGTAAAACACCAACAACAATGACTCACTTTCCTGAGTTATATGATAACTTGCGTATTTATAAAGTGAATGAGCATCAACACGTTCCTGAGATTGAGCAAATGCTTGCAGAGTGGAATAGGGAAACGAAGCCAATCACGTTTAGTACACATTTAATACCGATATCAAGGGGGATTATGGTTACACTTTATGCGAAAGTAAAACGAGAAATGGAAATAGAGCAACTTCAAAAATTATATGAAGAAACGTATGAACAATCGGCTTTTATTCGAATTCGTATGCAAGGAGAGTTTCCAAGTCCGAAAGAAGTGAGGGGCTCAAATTATTGTGATATGGGGATAGCTTACGATGAAAGAACAGGAAGGGTAACAGTCGTTTCTGTTATAGACAATATGATGAAAGGTGCGGCTGGGCAAGCGGTTCAAAATGCAAATATTGTAGCGGGACTAGAAGAAACAACAGGTTTACAACATATGCCGCTTTATCTATAAGGGGGACATGATGATTAAAGTAGAGTCTATTACAAAATTAGAAAATGGTTCAATTGTAACACCAAAAGGCTTTTCGGCAATCGGTACTGCAAATGGTTTGAAAAAAGAAAAAAAGGATTTAGGTGTAATTATTTGTGAAGTGCCAGCATCATGTGCCGCCGTTTATACAACGAATCAAATACAAGCAGCCCCGTTGCAAGTAACGAAAGATAGTATAACGGCTGAGGGGAAATTGCAAGCTATTATCGTCAATAGTGGAAATGCAAATGCTTGTACAGGAATGAAAGGATTACAAGATGCTTACGAGATGCGTGCATTAGGGGCAGAACATTTTGCCGTGAAAGAACATTACGTTGCAGTAGCTTCAACAGGTGTAATTGGTGTTCCACTGCCGATGGATATAATCCGAAAGGGAATTACAACTCTTATCCCGACGAAGGAAGAAAATGAAGCTCATTCTTTTTCTGAAGCAATCTTAACGACGGATCTTATAACGAAAGAAACGTGCTATGAGATGATGATTGATGAGAAGAAAGTGACGATTGCTGGCGTTGCGAAAGGTTCAGGGATGATTCATCCAAATATGGCAACGATGCTAAGTTTTATTACGACAGATGCTCATATAGAGCATGACGTATTGCAAACAGCATTATCAAAAATAACGAATCATACATTTAATCAAATTACGGTAGATGGGGATACTTCTACGAATGATATGGTCATCGTTATGGCAAGTGGATTATCAGAAACGAAACCAATCAATATGGAACATGCAGATTGGGAAACTTTCGTATTTGCTTTACAGAAGGTATGTGAAGATTTAGCGAAAAAAATCGCACAAGATGGTGAAGGTGCTACGAAGTTAATAGAAGTAAATGTGTTAGGAGCTCGAACGAATGAAGAGGCAAAGAAAATTGCAAAGCAAATAGTCGGTTCGAGTCTTGTGAAAACAGCAATACATGGTGAAGATCCAAACTGGGGGCGAATTATTAGCAGTATTGGACAAAGTGAAGTAGAAATTAATCCAAATACAATTGATATTACTCTTCAATCGATCACTGTGTTAAAAAATAGTGAACCCCAAATATTTTCTGAAGAGGAAATGAAAAAGAAATTAAAAGAACATGAAATTATGATTAATGTGTATTTACGTTTAGGAGAAGAGTGGGGATCAGCTTGGGGCTGTGACTTAAGCTATGAATATGTGAAAATAAACGCTTGTTATCGTACATAAGGAGAGGGAAGATGAGCGATTATATTGTAGTGAAATGCGGCGGTAGTATGTTGGATCAATTAAATGATGTGTTTTTTGATTGCATAAAGAAATTGCAACAAAAGTATAAAGTAGTGATTGTCCATGGTGGCGGTCCAGAAATTGATGCCAAACTAAAAGATTGTAACATCAAAGTAGAAAAAAGAGATGGGTTACGAGTAACACCGAAAGAAGTTATGGATATTGTTCAAATGGTGCTATGCGGAAGTACGAATAAAAAGTTTGTGATGAAGTTGCAAAGGCATAATTTACTTGCGGTAGGTTGCTCAGGGTGTGATGGCAAGTTACTTCAAGTTCAACCTGTCAGCGAAGAAATAGGATATGTGGGAGAAGTAAGTTATGTCGAAACGGCCTTACTAAAAGGATTAATACATTTGAATTATATTCCTGTTATTGCTCCGGTCGGCATAAATGATAATGAGATTTATAACATAAATGCGGATACCGCTGCAGCTGGAATTGCGGCCGCATTATCCGCAAAAGAACTCATTTTTATTACGGATGTAGATGGGATATTACATGAAGGAAAGTTAGTAAAGAAAACGGATGAATTGGAAATTATTAATTTAATAGAAAAAGGAGTTATTACAGGCGGAATGATTCCGAAAGTACAGGCGGCACTAGCGTCATTAAAAATGGGAGTGCAAAAGATAAGTATTGTGAACGGTACAAAAGATTTTACTGAAGTTACGGGAGAGTGTATCGGAACGACGGTAACGAAAGGAGTAAGTATCGTATGACAAGTCATCTTTTTCAAACGTATGGGAGAAGAAATATTGAGCTTGTAAAGGGGAGTGGAACGAAAGTTATTGATAAAAATGGTAAGCAATATTTAGATTTCACATCAGGAATTGGCGTATGTAATTTAGGACATTGTCACCCTACTGTTATGAAAGCTGTTCAAGAGCAACTGCATGAAATATGGCATATATCTAACCTGTTTACAAACAGCTTACAAGAAGAAGTCGCGTCATTATTAACAGAAAATATTGCATTAGATTATGTGTTCTTCTGTAATAGCGGGGCAGAGGCGAATGAAGCAGCTTTGAAGTTAGCCCGTAAGCATACTGAAAAGTCTCTCGTCGTAACATGCGAGCAGTCTTTTCACGGTAGAACATTCGGAACGATGAGTGCGACGGGGCAAAATAAAGTGAAAGAGGGATTTGGTCCATTACTTCCATCTTTTTTACATATTCCTTTTAACGATATTAAGGCATTGAAAGAGGTAATGAATGAAGAAGTTGCGGCAGTAATGGTAGAAGTTGTTCAAGGTGAGGGAGGAGTAGTACCTGCTAATCTAGCCTTTTTGAAAGAGATTGAAACATTATGTAAGAAGTCCGGTTCCCTATTTATTATAGATGAAGTACAAACTGGAATTGGAAGAACTGGGACATTATTTGCTTACGAACAAATGGGAGTACATCCTCATATCGTTACTACCGCTAAGGCGCTTGGAAATGGCATTCCAGTTGGAGCGATGATTGGCCGGAAGGAACTTGGAACATCGTTTCCTGCAGGATCACATGGTTCAACGTTTGGTGGGAATTATATTGCAATGGCTGCAGCGAAAGAAGTATTGCAAATAACTAAGAAACCATCGTTTTTAAAAGAAGTAAAGGAAAAGGGCGAGTACGTATTACAGAAGTTGCAAGTGGAATTACGACATGTCGAATGTATTCAAAATATACGTGGTAAGGGGCTTATGATTGGAATTGAGTGTACGCATGAGGTTTCAAGTTTTATAGAACAACTAGGGAAAGAAGGACTTCTCGTATTACAAGCAGGACCTAATGTGATAAGACTATTACCACCACTCATTGTAACGAATGAAGAGTTAGAACAGGCAGTATATATGATAAAAAAAGTAGTTTGTATGAAAAACGTATCAATTATATAAGGGGGAAGTTCCATGTCAACTGTACAAGTACCGAAATTAAATACGAAAGATCTTTTAACACTAGAAGAATTGACGCAAGAAGAAATTATTTCCTTAATTGAGTTCGCTATCTATTTAAAAAAGAATAAGCAGGAGGCTTTATTACAAGGCAAAATATTAGGCCTTATCTTTGATAAACATTCAACTCGTACTCGCGTATCTTTTGAAGCAGGAATGGTACAACTCGGGGGACATGGCATGTTTTTAAGTGGGAAAGAGATGCAAATTGGAAGAGGGGAAAGCGTTTCAGATACTGCGAAAGTATTATCTCATTATATTGACGGGATCATGATACGTACATTCTCACATGCGGATGTAGAAGAGCTTGCAAAAGAATCGAGCATTCCTGTAATTAATGGATTAACGGATGATCATCATCCTTGTCAAGCGTTGGCAGATTTAATGACAATATATGAAGAAACAAATACATTTAAAGGAATAAAATTGGCTTACGTAGGTGACGGAAATAACGTATGTCATTCATTGTTGTTAGCGAGTGCGAAAGTCGGGATGAATATGACTGTTGCAACGCCTGTAGGATATGAACCGAATGAAGAGATTGTAAAAAAAGCGTTAGCGATTGCCGAGCAAACAGGAGCGAAAATTGAAATTTTGCATAACCCTGAACTAGCGATGAATGAAGCAGATTTCATTTATACTGACGTTTGGATGAGCATGGGGCAAGAGGGAGAAGAAGAGAAATATACTTTATTTCAACCTTACCAAATCAATAAAGAACTTGTTACGCATGCGAAGCAAACATACCGTTTCTTACACTGTTTACCTGCCCATCGTGAAGAAGAAGTAACAGGAGAAATTATAGATGGACCACAGTCTATCGTCTTTGAGCAAGCTGGTAATCGATTGCATGCGCAAAAAGCATTATTAGTAAGTTTATTTAAAAATGTAGAAGAGCTTTCTTAAATAATGTACATCTCCAGTTGTTAGACACGAATAACAATTGGAGGTGTATTTTTTTAGGTCTAAACTCTTACTAGAAGAAAAGGTAAATGAAAAAAGGTATTCCCTTCAGTATAAAATGAAAGTGCTTAATTATATGGATAGACAAGGGACATCTAATAGAGAAACAGTTGGTTAATTTTTCATCTAACTTTTTGGGTCCAGTTCACTAAGAAGGTTCTTTCCTTTACTTCACATACACATAGGCTTTATTTGCTGTTAAGTAGTTTTTGTGTTATATAAAGATATTTATATGTTTTGAAATTTCTATATTCACATTTTTTCTTTTTATCTCATAATTTTAATTGGGAGAGGGAGGAAAAAATGGTTCAAATTAAAGTAATACCTGAAATGCTAGAAGAAGTTGCGAATCGTGCAAGTAATACCCGAATCGCATTAGAATCTATACATAATAATTTATGTAATGAAATAGATCAATTGTGTTTTCAGTGGATTGGTGCCTCTAATCAACAGTTCATTCAAATGTTCAATGATGCGAAACCAAAAGCTTTTACATCTATTCATTCACTTGTAAAAGTAGAAGAAGATTTGAAACGAATTGCTGAAAAATTCCGCAATACAGATAATCAAGATGTTACAATGGAAGGAGGGGCGATGTGTGGACCACTATCATCAGAAAAAGAGGATTTTGATGGTGAAAAACTTGCTAGGGATATAGTGGGTGAAATAAGTGGTGAGTATGATATTCGTCGCGTTTGGAATGGTATTGATCCATCTACTGGCGAAAAACTATCTACTTTGGATAGAGTATTTGCTGGAGGAATGGCAGTAGCAGGGATTACACCCTTTGGAAAGATAGCTAAAGTAGGCAAAGGAGTTAAAATGACTGCTAAGGCTACTGAGGCTGTGAATAAAGCTAAAAAAGTACCTGTGGAGAAAGTCAATGGAGTTAAGGGGGCTGGGGGACCTGTAGAGGTCAAAGCACCTCCTGGAGCGACAGATGAACAGATAGCACAAGTTAAGGCTTATGTTGAGGAATCTAATAAAGCCTTAGAAGCTGGTGCTTTATCACCAACAGGAAGGGTATCAACTAAAGGTAAATTAAGACAAGAAGCTTCACGTGCGGCAAGACTAGAAGGTAAGAGAGCTGCTGATAATGGAGAAGCATACAAGGGACATGTTGGTCATGTTCCTGATACAACTTGGATGGGGAAACCGGATCCTCATAGTTGGTTAGACCTTGACCCAAAAGTTAATATGAGCATAGGTGGACAGGCTAATAAATACCCAATTGGTTATAAACCTACAAAATTTAAGTTTGTAGAGGAGGAGTAGATGATGAATAATTGGAAAGCTAAGATAGCTACAATGATTTTAGTGAAGCAGGAGCTAATGAAACAAGATGTAGAAAGAATATGGCCACACCATTTTCCAGAGGTGGGAGCAAATGAAAAATCTATTCGCACTATTGAACAAGAATTGGGATATAAGCTTGATTTAATGTATCGAGAATTTCTTCAATATGCCAATGGTTGGGCAGGCTTTTATCAAACGGTGGATTTATTTGGTACGGAGCAATTAAAGGAATCATCTATAATGGATTATGCTCAGGTATTATTAGAAGCTATAGATGATGTTGTTTTAGAAGAAAGCGGTGTTTTAAGACAGGAGCTATTACCAATAGCAGTTTCTGAATTTGATAGGGATTTATTTGTTTTATGTTTACCTAATTCTTCTAGACCAGGAGAGATAATTTGGTTTGCGGGTGAAGAAATAGATAGATTTGAGAATTTTGACGAGTACTTTTTAGCAATGATCGACTATAATAGAGAAGAGATATTAGCTTTAAAGGGGTAGTTTATACAGTCATGTTTTTTAAGTGTCTGTTACTGTACAGCTATAAAAACATAAATACTAATACAGCTAAAGCAAAATATATTTGAAGTGAACAGAAAAGAAAATGAATATTAATTGTCAAGATATACAAGTTTTAAGGTTAAGATAAAATCTAGTGCAACTTAAAAACAATATGAACTGAAAGTACTTGATTGTCGATTAAAGGCAACAAGAGCTTTTTTGGTTTCAGCGTAGAAATAAGTTGATACACGTATTTTTTTATAGTGAAATGTCATATGTATATTTAGTTAACCATTTTGATATCATCTATAATAAAAGAGAATGAAATTTGTTTTTCGGAGTGTGTAAGGGCATACTAGGTATAAAAATATAGTTAAAGAGATGATGAGGGTGAAAACAACTAAGAAAACATATTCGTTCTTTCAGCGGATGTGGAGAATGTTAAAGTTTCAATATTATAAGTTGCTTCGGTCGCCAGAAGGCGCAAAGAAAGTATCGTTAGGGTTTGCGATTGGTTTTGGTTTAGAGATGTTGGTTATATATACGGCATCGCTCGTCTATTTAATATTTTATCCAATCGTCAGGTTAGCAAAGGGATCTTTTCCTGCTGCGGTGATTGGCAATATTATTGGAAAGATTTCGTTTCTACCAGTAGTTTTATTTCCACTTGCTTATGCATTAGGGAAAATGATTTATCCATTTCATGTACAGAAAATACATCATGAACCATTTACAATATCGGATTTGTTTTCAAGTCATATTTTTACGATATTGAAGGGGTTATTGCAGAGTGAAGTGTATGTATTAATCGGAATGACGATTTTAGGAGTTGTGTTTGGTGTAGTTTCATATTTCGTGGTGCATTATCTATACGAAAAGAACCGTAAGTTACGTTTGAAGAACAGAAAAAAAAGAGTGACAGAACCACTCGTGCAAATATAAAGAGTGTCACACTCATTTTCTCCTTTGAATATGTTTAAGAAAAAGGGGGAGAGAATGAATGTATTATTATTACGTACCTCAAGTATATCCATATGTAAATTATTATCCGGCTTATGATATGAATAGACAATACGAATTATATCGACAACAACAATTACAGCAAATACCGCAAATACCACAGCAACAGCCTACGCAAGAACAAAAACCATATTTAACGACATGGCCGTATTCAAATGTATACTATGGTAATTATTACGAATCATAAAGCTGCTTCTATTTAGAAGCAGCTTTATGCGTTTGTTTTCAAAATTAAATTTTGAATGGTTTGAAGAGAGTGAATGAGTTTTTCACGTTCTTCCTCAGATAATGTTTGAAAATTTTCTTTTAATTTGTCTAAAATGAATTGTTGATACTGATTTACTAACAATTTCCCTTCAGCTGTTAGGGAAATTAAAATGACCCGTCGATCTTTTTCGCTATAATGACGCTCTATTAGTTCTTCTTGAATCAGTTTGTTTAATAGAGGTGTCATGTTAGGCCGTGAAATCGCTAGCCGCTTGCCGATTTCGGAAACTGCTAATGTGCCATTTTCATGCAGAAGCAGCAATACTTGTGTATGTGATGGCGGCATATGTCTTTGAGAAGAAAATTCTCCAGGAAGCATAAATTTGCGATAAAAAAGAGGCACTAGCGAAAGAAGATGATCAACAATACGTTCCCACTCGCGTGATTCCATATAAAGGCCCCCTTCCACTCTCATTGTAACAAAAAAGACATGTTATAAAAATAGAATTGTTTCATGGAAACTTTAATATTTGTAGGCCAACACTTTTTTTGTAAATGAATCGGCAATAATCGTATAGCCTTTATCATTAGGGTGTACCTGGTCAAATAATAACTCTTTTTTATCATTCGATATTAATTTACGAATGGGTAAAACGATAGATGGTTGATTTGCTTTTGCAATGGAATAAACGGATTCATTCCAGCCATCTAAAAACATATCTGCATAACTGGCGATGGAGTCATCGAGTTGTAACGGGTTATAGAGTTCAGAAAGAATGAGTAAAGCATCCGGATTTTGATCTCGAACTGTCTTTACAATATTTTTTACATCCGCTTCAAAATGAGCCTTTTCTTTATTTAACATTTTAATACCATCTATAACACCGACATCACGATTTAAACGAAATAAATTATTTCCCCCAATATTAATTGTAATGATATTTGCCGCTCTAATTTTTTGCTTTACATCTTCTGATTGAACTTTTTTAGCGAGACGATCAGTTGTAAGGCCGTTTATCCCAAGGTTTTCTACTGTAATTGGTTTATGAATTTGTGTTTCTATTTGTCTAGAAGCTAATTCAGCAAATCCCCCTTGCGTTGATCCATATCCTTTGGCGAGTGAATCACCTAATACGAGATGATAAAAGGAATCGTTTGTTTGCTTATCAATCCAACTTGGAGTAGATGTTTTTTCTGTTTTTTCTGTTTTTTCTCCGGGTTCATTTTGTTTTGTCTCATCGTTCTTTTCAAAGTAAGAATAAGAAATGATTAGAAGGAGGAGACAAACAATTGTTAAGATGACTTTTTTCATATATTCATCCTCCTTGTAATTGGTAATTGTATCATATTCAGCAGTATTAACAATGTAAGGGCATATTATATGTTTATGAAAAGTTTACAATAACTTTACAGAAAATTTGTAGAAGTATGTCAAAAAATATTGACGATATGAAAGTACATTATATATGATAATGTCAGATAAGGTGAAACTTTAATGAGTAGGGCTATATTTCCAGCTAATTAAAGTCTCACTAATCAAGCGTTTAAGGGGACTACTCATTAGCGCAGGATGAAATGAAAATCTTATCTCTAATAGAAGAAAAAAGGTATGTGGTTAGAGAAAAAGAGAGATTCATCTCATTATTTTTGGTAATTGTATAAGGGGGATTTTTTGTGAAAAAGTCAAAAAAAATGCTAGCTGGAGCAACGCTTGCTATTGGTGTAATAGCACCGCAAGTATTGCCAACAACAGCTTATGCGGATGAGAAAACAGGGGAGAGTACAGTTAACTTACGAATTCTAGAAACATCAGATATTCACGTTAACTTAATGAATTACGATTATTATCAAACGAAAACCGATAATAAAGTAGGTCTCGTACAAACGGCAACACTTGTTAATAAAGCACGTGAAGAAGCGAAGAACTCTGTCCTATTTGATGATGGGGATGCATTACAAGGGACACCGCTAGGAGATTATGTAGCGAATAAAATAAATGATCCGAAGAAGCCTGTGGATCCTAGTTATACACATCCATTATATCGTTTAATGAATTTAATGAAGTATGACGTCATCTCTCTTGGGAATCATGAATTTAACTACGGTTTAGACTATTTAAACAAAGTAATTAGTAAAACAGAGTTCCCGGTTATTAACTCGAACGTCTATAAAGATGATAAAGATAATAATGAAGAGAACGACCAAAACTACTTTAAACCATATCATGTTTTTGAAAAAGAAGTAGAAGATGAATCAGGGCAAAAACAAAAAGTGAAAATTGGCGTAATGGGATTTGTTCCACCTCAAGTTATGAACTGGGATAAAGCAAATTTAGAAGGAAAAGTGAAAGCAAAAGATATAGTTGAAACAGCGAAGAAAATGGTGCCGAAAATGAAAGCTGAAGGTGCAGATGTTATCGTTGCACTAGCGCATTCTGGTGTTGATAAGAGTGGATACAACGTTGGCATGGAAAACGCGTCGTATTATTTAACAGAAGTTCCTGGTGTAGATGCAGTATTAATGGGACATTCACATACTGAAGTGAAGGATATATTTAATGGTGTTCCAGTCGTAATGCCTGGTGTCTTTGGAAGTAATTTAGGTATTATTGATATGCAATTGAAAAAGGTAAACGGAAAATGGGAAGTACAAAAAGAGCAATCGAAGCCGCAACTTCGTCCGATTGCTGATAGTAAAGGGAACCCATTAGTACAATCTGATGAAACATTAGTTAATGAAATTAAAGATGATCATCAAGCGACAATTGATTATGTGAATACAGCTGTAGGAAAAACGACAGCGCCAATTAATAGTTATTTCTCATTAGTACAAGATGATCCTTCTGTACAACTTGTGACAAATGCACAAAAATGGTATGTAGAAAAGTTACTTGCTGAAAATGGACAGTATAGCAAATATAAAGGAATTCCAGTTTTATCTGCGGGCGCACCATTTAAAGCAGGTGGCCGAAACGGTGCTACATATTATACAGATATTCCAGCTGGAACGTTAGCAATTAAAAACGTTGCAGACTTATATGTATATCCAAATACGTTATATGCTGTAAAAGTAAATGGGGCACAAGTGAAAGAATGGCTTGAAATGTCTGCAGGTCAGTTTAATCAAATCGATCCAAAGAAAATAGAAGAACAGCCGTTAGTAAATATAGGCTATCCTACATATAACTTCGATATTTTAGATGGCTTAAAATACGAAATTGATGTAACACAACCGGCGAAATACGATAAAGATGGAAAAGTTGTAAATGCAAATACGAATCGTATTATAAATATGACGTATGAAGGTAAACCAGTAGCTGACAATCAAGAGTTCATCGTCGCTACAAATAACTATCGTGGAAGTAGCCAAACGTTCCCAGGTGTAAGTAAAGGGGAAGTTGTATACCAATCACAAGATGAAACACGTCAAATCATTGTGAAGTATATGCAAGAAACACCAGTGATTGATCCAGCAGCAGATAAAAATTGGACGTTTAAACCAATTGTTGCAGATAAATTAAATACAACATTCGATTCTTCACCAAATGCACAAAAGTATATAAAGAAAGATGGGAAAATATCATATGTTGGACCGTCTGAAAATCAATTTGCTAAATATGCAATTGATATAACGAAGAAGAACGATGAGGGTAAAGAAACTGGTGGAGAGAATCCAACAACACCACCAACAGGTGAAGGAAATAATGGAGGGAATCCAACGACACCGCCAACAGGTGAAGGGAATAATGGAGGAAATCCAACGACACCGCCAACAGGTGAAGGGAATAATGGAGAAAATCCAACGACACCACCAACAAATGAAGGTAATAATGGAAATAATGCAGGATCTGGACAAACTACGACGGGTAATGAAAACTCAAAAGAAACAACAACTGTAAGTGAAAAGAAAGAAGAACGTGATTTACCGAAAACAGGTACAAGTGTTGTTTCTACAATTGGGGCAGGTCTAGCGTTTGTTGGAGCGGGATTACTTCTGTTATTTAGAAGAAAGAAAGCAAATAGATAGTCAAGAAATATAAAAAGGATTACCGATTCAGGTAATCCTTTTTAGTATATTATGAAATTGTTACTGCTTTTTCTTTCTTCCATGAAAGGCCAAATCCAGTGAAACCAACAATAATTGTTAAGACTGGACAAGCTAAACAGAAAATTGCGAATGGAAGGTAATCAAATGTCGGAACGCCAAGGACGTTCGATAAGAATACACCACTTACTCCCCATGGTACGAGCGGGTTAATAACTGTACCTGCATCTTCTAGTACGCGTGATAAATTTCTACGTTCTAAACCGACTTCATCGTATTTATTAGCAAATGCTTGTCCTGTTAAAACGATGGATAAGTATTGCTCCCCAAGTAAGAAATTTACACCAATTGCAGTTGAAGCAGTAGAAATAATTAAGCGTGTGCTATTTTTTACGAAGCTAGAGATGATATTCATCAGCTGCGTAATAATACCCATTCCTTGTAATAATCCTCCCATACAAAGAGCTAGGAAAATAAGGGCAATCGACATCATCATACTTTGTAGACCACCGCGAGATAGTAAGCTATCAATGTCTTTTATACCAGTTTTAGAAACGTAGCCGTCTTGCATAATTTTCATTAAATCAGCTAAAGAAGTGCTAGGTTTAAAAATAAAGAGAATAATAATTCCTACTACAATTCCAGCAAGCAATGTTGGAACTGCTGGAACTTTTTTAAATGCGAATAGGAACAGTAATAAAATTGGAATAAGTGTAACAATAGAAATCGTTGCGTTTTTTTCTAATGTGCTAATAAAGTTTGTAAAGTCCACGTCTCCACTTGTACCGCTTCCTAAAATGAAAAATGCGATAAAAGCAATAATGAAAGCCGGAACTGTTGTCCAAAGCATGTTACGAATATGTTCAAATAGATCTACACCTGTTACAGCAGGAGCTAAGTTTGTTGTATCAGATAAAGGAGACATTTTATCTCCAAAGAATGCACCAGAAATAATTGCACCAGCGATTAGAGCTGGATCGTATCCGAGAGCACTACCCATACCCATAAAGGCAAGTCCTACAGTTGCGGCAGTTGTAAAGGCACTACCGATACTTGTTCCAACGATTGCACAAACAACAAAAACAGTTGGAACGAAAATTTTAGGAGATACAAGCTGGAAGCCGTATACCATTAAAGTTGGAATTGTTCCAGCAGCGATCCAAACACTAATTAATACGCCTACAAGTAAGAAAATAAAAATAGATGGAATACCAGCCGAAATACTACTAATCATCCCTTTTTCCATAGTAGACCAAGAGATTTTTTTCATAAATCCAAATGCTAATAAAAGCACGATACCAAATAAAATTGGGATGTGTGGTGAAACTTCTAATTGAATAACACTAAAGCCAATACAGAAAAAGATAAATAATGTTAAAAGAACAGATTCAATTTTTGAAACCATTGTTTTTCCCTCCTAAGTAATCTAAAATAGCTCTTTTTTATATAAAATTCGCCAATATTGTTTATTTCCTTCTAAAATTTAGAATTTTGTGACAAATTACCGGTAATTGTTGATCTTTCAATATGATACGGAAATGATTGGATAAAAAAACGTCCCTGCATATAATTATGCAGGGACGAAGAAATCGCGGTACCACCCTAGCTTGTGAAATGAATGTATCACAAAATAAAGGGTCGTATGATATGCGCTAATAAAATAAAAAACGCCCCTGCAATATATGCAGGGACGAAAAATTCGCGGTACCACCCTAAATTGTGAAACAGTTTCATTTCACCACTCTTTAGATATAACGGTCTATAACCGTCTTTCACTACTCCTTACGTTTCGCAAAAGAAGCTCCAGGGGGTAATTCATAATTCGCTCTGTACTGGTTCGCACCGACCACCAGCTCTCTGAAATCAGAAATCGAAATACTACTAAATCCTATCAATGCCGATTCATATGATGTTAGTTAAATTTTTATCATATATTCATCATACATGTCAATAAAAATGTGTAATATTTTTTTAGGGAAATAAAGGAGATAGGTTTTAACGCCGAAAAATGTGCGTTATAATGAATTTGAAAGGGGAGGAAAGAGTGAAGAAAAAAATAATTCTTTTTACCACCTTACTAGTCATTGGCGGAAGTGCTGGAATTTACACGACTTTTGCAGCTGAATCAGAGCAGGCGAAGCAAACGCAAATGCAGCAGTCAGAAGTGAAGAAAGCGAAAGAAACTGAAGAGAAGAAGTCGATGGAAAAAGCAGCTGAGAAACTAGGGGTTTCTACGGAAGGAAAAACAAAAGAAGAGGTTACGAAAGAAGTAAATACCGCGAGATTTGAGAAGCGCCATGATTTATTGATTGAACATGCAAAACAACTTGGAATTGATACAGAAGGAAAAAAAGATGAAGAGATTATTTTAGAAATTGGAAAGATACAACATGGAAAGTAGAACAACTTATCGTATGATAAGTTGTTCTTTTTTAAGAACTACTTGATTTAAAAATAATTGACAGTCATTTAGATTTAATGTTAACTATATTTATAAACTAGTTAACATTAGGGGTGGCAATTGTGACTTTTAGTAGACATACGACTGAAAAATCGTCTTATACATATGAAGAACTATCGGAGAAAAACAAAGCCTATGTATGGCACCCATTTACACAAATGAAGGATTATTTAGAAGAAGATCCTGTCATTATTGAACGTGGAGAGGGCAGAAAGCTATACGATGTAAATGGAAATGAATATTGGGACGGTGTTTCGTCTATTTGGTTAAATGTTCATGGGCATCAAGTACCGGAACTAGATGAGGCAATTCGTAAACAATTAAATAAAATTGCCCATTCTACTATGCTAGGACTTGCTAACGTTCCATCTATTTTGTTAGCAGAAAAAATAATTGAAGTTGTACCAGAAGGATTGAAGAAAGTATTTTATTCAGACTCTGGTTCTAGCGCTGTTGAAATTGCAATTAAGATGGCCTTTCAATATTGGCAGCATAAAGGAAAACCGAAGAAACAAAGGTTTGTTACATTAAAAGAAGCGTATCACGGTGATACAATTGGAGCTGTTTCAGTAGGAGCAATAGACTTGTTTCACCAAGTGTATAGTTCACTTTTATTTGAAGCCATTAAAATGCCTTATCCATATACATATCGTTCTCCTTATGGAAATAATAAGGAGGAAATTGTAAAAAAACATTTAGAAGAAATGGAAGAGTTACTGAAAGACAAACATGAAGAAATTGCGGCGATTATTGTAGAGCCTTTAATGCAAGGTGCTGGCGGTATGATTACAATGCCAAAAGGATACTTAAAAGGGCTACGTAATTTATGTGCAAAATATAACGTTTTATTTATTACAGATGAGGTAGCGACTGGATTTGGGCGTACCGGGAAAATGTTTGCATGTGAACATGAAAATGTAACGCCGGACATTTTAACAGCCGGAAAAGGTTTAACGGGCGGATATTTACCAGTTGCAATCACTGTAACGACAGATGAAATTTATAATGCCTTTTTAGGAGGCTATGAAGAACAAAAAACGTTTTTCCACGGTCATAGTTATACAGGGAATCCGTTAGGGTGTGCGGTAGCAATTGCGAATTTAGAACTATATGAGAAAACAAATTTAATAGAAGAAGTGGCACGTAAAACAGAATATGTGGCGACGCAATTAGAAGAACTCTTTGCATATAAACATGTAGGGGATATTCGTCAGTGCGGATTAATGGTTGGAATTGAACTTGTGAAGAATAAGGAAACGAAAGAAGGGTTTGAATGGACAGAGAGAGTCGGTGTTCAAGTATGTAAACGCTCAAGAGAGCTAGGCATGATCTTGCGACCGCTCGGTAATACGATTGTATTTATGCCACCTCTTGCTTCTACAATTGATGAGATTAATGATATGTTACGTATTTTGTATAAAGCAATCTCGGATGTTACGGAGGGAGAATAATGAGCGGTTTTTTTATAACAGCAACGGATACTGAAGTGGGGAAAACTGTCGTTGCCGGTGCATTAGCAGGTGTATTTAGAGAATTGGGATATAACATTGGGGTATATAAACCGTTGCAAAGTGGACATGTTGCATCAAATCCAGAGGGAGATGCAGCAAGGTTAAAGGCATTATCAGGTGTACCGACGAAAGAAGATGAAATTTGCCCTTATTCTATTGAAGAGCCGCTTGCTCCGAGACTTGCCATGAAAAGAGCTGGAAGGACAGTAACGTTAAAAGACATTATTCATCACTATAATGAAAGATTGAAAGAGTTTAATAGTCTGCTTGTAGAAGGAGCAGGTGGATTAGCTGTTCCGTATACAGAGGACGCTTTAGTAATTGATTTCGCAAAAGAATTACAGCTTCCTCTCATTGTAGTAGCACGTCCTACATTAGGAACAGTAAATCATACAGTTTTAACGGTTGCTTATGCAAAGGCACATGGTTTAACAGTAGCAGGTGTCATTTTATCTGGCTGCAAAGAATGCGAAATGGAAAGAGTACAAGAAAATAAAGAAATGATTGAAGAGTTAAGTGGGGTACCAGTTTTAGGTTTATTACCATTCTTTGAAGGTGAGTTTACAAAAGAAGAAGTCTTGGAATCTGCTAAAGAATATATAATGATTTCAAAATTAGAGGAGCTTATCCGAAATGAATCAAACGTGGCGCACACATCTTCAATCTAAATTGCAACAATTAAATAAGCAAGGACAGTATCGCAATTTACATGTAACAGAGCAAGCAGAAGAGACATGGCTTGTTCGAGATGAGAAAAGGATGCTAAATTTAGCATCAAATAATTATTTAGGGTTAGCTGGAGATGAAAGGTTAAAAGAAGCTGCAATTGCATGCACAAGAAAATATGGAACTGGGGCGACAGCATCAAGGCTCGTTGTAGGAAATTACTCACTGTATGAAGAGGCTGAGAGAAGTATATGCGATTGGAAAGGCACTGAAAAAGCCTTAGTTGTAAATAGTGGATATACCGCAAATGTTGGAGTGATTTCTTCATTAGCCAGTCGTCAGGATATTGTGTTTAGTGACAAATTAAATCATGCAAGCATCGTTGATGGAATTATATTAAGCGGGGCAGAGCATAAAAGATATCGTCATAATGATTTAGATCATTTAGAGAAGCTGTTGCAAGTAGCGCCACCCAAAAAGAAGAAATTAATCGTAACGGATACTGTTTTTAGTATGGATGGTGATACTGCACATTTAAGAGAGCTAGTGCAAATTAAACAGAAATACGGAGCAATAATTATAGTTGATGAAGCACATGCGAGTGGAATATATGGAATGGATGGAGCAGGGTTGTCCCATATAGAAAAAGATATTGCTCAAAAAATTGATATACATATGGGGACGTTTAGCAAGGCTTTAGGGTGTTATGGTGCGTATTTGACAGGCGATGCAATTTATATAGAGTATTTACAAAATATGATGAGAAGCTTTATTTTTACTACTGCATTACCGCCAGGAACATTGGGAGCGGTACAAAAAGCAATTGAAATTGTGAAAGAAGATAATGAAAGAAGAGAGAGACTTGTAGAGAATGGGGCATATTTCAGAAACCATTTACGAGAAGCTGGTTTTGATATTGGGAATAGCTCAACTCATATTGTACCGATTGTAGTCGGTTCAAATGAAACAGCTTTACGGTTTAGTAAAAGGTTGCAAGAGGTAGGTATTGCAGCAATTGCAATTCGTCCACCAACGGTTCCAGTTAATAGTTCAAGGATCCGTTTTGCAGTTACGTCCCAACATACAATAGCTGATTTGAACTGGGCTATTCAGCATATTATACACATTGGTAAAGAAGAGGGGTTTTTAGTATGAAAGAGCTAAAGATTATTTTTATTCCTGGGTGGGGAATGGAAGAAGATGTTTGGACTTTAGTTCTGCCGTATTTTAAAGGGTATTCTGTTCAATGTATCAATTGGCGTAATGTGAAAGAACAAAGTGAATTTGCGGGGCGAATAATAGAGGTAGCAAAGGATGAAAATGTAATTTTAGTTGGTTGGTCACTAGGGGCGTTAGCGGCAGTTCAAGCTCATAAAAAGATTAAGGCAAAAGGTATCGTATTAATTGGTGGTACTGCCAAATTTACAAATACGAGCGACTACACGAGTGGATGGAACGTTTTGCATGTAGAACGGCTGAAAAAGAATTTGGCGAGAAAGAAAGAAGATACGCTCAAGCGTTTTTATGAAAATATGTTTACGAAAGATGAGCTGAAAGGGAATAAAAGGTTTGACGATATAATAAAACACTTTAAAGGTGATTGTATTCAGTCTTTACAATTAGGTTTAGATTACTTAATAGAAACAGATATGAGAGAAGAGTTGAAAGAAGTTAAAGTACCTATACTACTTATTCACGGAGAGCAGGATGTAATATGTCCATTTTCTGCAGCGCTTAGTATGGCTGAGAATGAGACTGCAACTGCAACGCTCAAGGTAGTAAAGGAGGCTGGACACGCATTATGCGTAACGAATTTTGAATATTGCGGAATTGAGATAACTCAATTTGTAGAGGGGATACGACATGATCAACAAAACGTTACTACAAAAACGGTTTAACGTGGCAGCTGTATCCTACGATCAATATGCAAATGTACAAAAAAAGATGGCACAGTCATTACTTTCTACATTGAATCGGCGATATAGTGCAAATGCATCGATACGTATTTTAGAACTTGGATGCGGGACAGGATATGTTACAGAGCAATTATCAAACTTATTTCCGAAAGCACATATTACAGCTATTGATTTTGCTGAAAGTATGATTGCAGTTGCAAAAACTAGAAAAAATGTGAACAATGTAACATTTTACTGTGAGGATATCGAACGATTACGACTAGAAAAAACGTATGATGTCATTATTTCAAATGCCACATTTCAATGGCTAAATGATTTAAAACAAGTGATAAGAAATTTATTTCATCATTTATCTATAGATGGGATATTACTCTTTTCGACGTTTGGACAGGAAACATTTCAAGAGTTGCATGCTTCGTTCCAGCGGGCGAAAGAAGAAAAAAATATACAAAATGAAACATCGATTGGGCAACGGTTTTATTCGAAAAATCAGTTGCGCCATATTTGTGAAATAGAAACAGGGGATGTACATGTTTCTGAAACATGTTACATAGAAAGATTTACAGAAGTTAGGGAGTTTCTACATTCTATTCGAAAAGTAGGAGCAACCAATAGTAATGAAGAAACATATTGTCAAAGTCCCTCACTCTTTCGTGCGATGCTTCGCATATACGAAAGAGACTTCACGGAAAATGAAGGGATAATGGCAACGTATCACGCTTTATTTATGCATATAACAAAAGAGGGGAAGAGATGAAATGAAACAAGTACAAACAAAAAGGGATTGGAAAAAACTTGCATATGACGTAGTAGAAGAGAAAATGATTACGAAAGAGGATGCAATAGCTATATTAGAAGCTGATGATACAGAAGTGTTAGAAATTATGAATGCTGCTTACATCATTCGCCATCATCACTTTGGTAAGAAAGTAAAATTGAATATGATTATTAATACGAAATCTGGCTTATGTCCTGAAGATTGCGGATATTGTTCACAGTCTATTATTTCAGAAGCACCGATCGATAAATATGCATGGCTAACGCAGAAAAAGATTGTAGAAGGAGCGCATGAAGCAATTCGCCGTAAAGCGGGTACGTATTGTATTGTGGCATCTGGTCGTCGTCCGACGGATAAAGAGGTGAATCACGTAATTGGAGCAGTTAAGGAGATTCGTGAAACGACAGATTTAAAGATTTGTTGTTGTTTAGGTTTCTTAAACGAAGATCAAGCAGGACGTTTAGCAGAAGCGGGTGTACATCGTTATAACCACAACTTAAATACACATGCGAATAATTACGAAAGCATTTGCTCCACTCATACGTATGACGATCGTGTTGATACAGTTCAAAAAGCGAAACAAGCGGGGATTTCACCATGCTCTGGTGCAATTTTTGGAATGGGAGAAACAATAGAAGAGCGTGCTGAAATTGCATTCGAATTACAACGTATAG
Organism: Bacillus sp. CH140a_4T; assembly: GCF_008923725.1. Taxonomy (GTDB): domain Bacteria; phylum Bacillota; class Bacilli; order Bacillales; family Bacillaceae_G; genus Bacillus_A. The sequence goes on along the minus strand of NZ_WBPF01000013.1, from coordinate 408,505 downwards.
ATGCAGATTCAATTCCATGTAATTTCCTTGTTGCTGTAAAGGGTACGCCGCTTGAAGGACAAAAAGAATTAACGCCGGTAGAATGTTTAAAAGTACTGGCGATGATGCGTTTTGTAAACCCAACGAAAGAAATTCGCATTTCAGGAGGACGTGAAATCAATTTACGTTCTGTACAGCCAATCGGTTTATTTGCAGCAAACTCTATCTTTGTCGGGGATTATTTAACAACAGCTGGGCAAGAGCCGACTGCAGACTGGGGTATGATTGAAGATTTAGGATTTGAGATTGAAGAATGTGCACTATAAGATAGATAAAAGCAAACTTGTAAAAGAGTTTGCTTTTTTTTGTAAATAAAATGTAATAAATAGTTGTAAACACTTGATACTATTGGTTTTTGAGCGAAAAAAAGAATTTTGGTGGACGAATTTTCCAAGCCCCAATTGTACATAGTAAATATGTAATTTATATTGGGTTGGAGGATTTTACATGCACAAATATATATTAGCGATAATGACTTGTCTCATTTTACTAAAAGCAATAAGTACTGATCCAGTTAAGGCCGCCGAAAATCCTGAACAAAAAGAGATGCAACAACGAATTGAACAACATTTTCGAACGAAAGCTGAACATTTTGGATTGAAAACAGAAGGGAAAGATTTAAAGGAAGTACGAAAAGAAATTACTATTATAGAAGAAGCGAAGAAAAGAGAGAATGTATGGAGAACAGCACAAACGCTTCGTATACAAACAGAAGGAAAAACAATGGATGAATTAATAAAAGATGTACGGAAAAAAGTAAAGAAATAAAAAAAGAGGCCGCAGCCTCTTTTTTTATGCCCATTGTTTTGATAAGTGAGCCATTTCAATCGCAGCAACGGCGGATTCATAGCCTTTATTACCAGCTTTCGTGCCCGCGCGTTCAATCGCTTGCTCGATCGTTTCTGTCGTTAATACACCGAAAATAACTGGGATGTCTGTTTGTAGTGATAAAGATGCAACGCCTTTTGCCACTTCATTACAAACGTAATCGTAATGTGTTGTAGCACCGCGAATTACAGTGCCTAACGTAATAACAGCATCATACTTCCCGCTATTAGCCATCTTTTTAGCGATTAAAGGAATTTCGAATGCGCCAGGAACCCAAGCGACATCGATATCAGTTTCTTCTACACCGTGACGCTTTAATCCGTCTAAAGCCCCGCCGAGTAACTTACTTGTAATAAATTCATTAAAACGTCCAACAACAACCCCAACTTTTAATCCTGTACCAACTAAATGACCTTCGAATAACATAATGAATCTCTCCCTTTATTATAAGTTTAGTAAATGTCCTAATTTGTTTACTTTCGTTTGTAAATACGTTTTATTCTCTTCTTTTGTTGGCATTTGCAATGGAACTCGCTCGATTACTTCTAAATCGTAACCTTGTAAGCCAGCAATTTTTCGCGGGTTATTCGTTAATAATCGTAAATGTTGTAAACCTAAATCTTTTAAAATTTGAGCGCCGATACCGTAATCACGCAAATCAGCTGGGAACCCAAGTTTTTCGTTTGCTTCTACAGTATCGAAGCCTTCTTCTTGTAACTTATAAGCGCGAAGCTTATTAAGAAGGCCAATGCCTCGACCTTCTTGTCTCATATAAAGAAGAACGCCTTTTCCTTCACGCTCAATTTGAGCAAGGGCAGCATGGAGTTGTGGTCCGCAATCACAGCGGCACGAGCCAAATACATCTCCTGTTAAGCACTCTGAATGAACGCGTACAAGTACAGGCTCTCCTGTTGAAATATCACCTTTTACGAGTGCGATATGTTCTTTCGTATCTAATGAATTAGAATAGCCAATTGCATGGAAAGTACCGAAATCTGTAGGTAATGTAATTTCCACTTCTCGCGTCACTAGTGTTTCATGGTGGCGGCGATAAGCAATTAAATCTTCTATTGTAATCATTTTTATATCAAATTGTTTTGCACACTGTAGTAAATCAGGTACGCGTGCCATCGTACCGTCCTCATTAATAATTTCGCAAATGACGCCAGCTGGTTCTGCTCCGCAAAGCTGTGCTAAATCGACAGCAGCTTCTGTATGACCAGCACGGCGCAGAACACCGCCTTCTTTCGCAATTAATGGAAAGATATGTCCAGGACGATTGAAATCAGCACCTTTTGATGCAGGATTTAACAATTCTTGTATCGTAGTTGCACGTTCGTGAGCGCTAATCCCAGTTGTTGTAGAAACATGATCAATGCTCACTGTAAATGCAGTATGATGCGAATCTGTATTATGAGCTACCATTGGTTCTAATTGTAGACGTTCTGCGTACCCTTCCGTAATCGGTACACAAACGAGACCACGCCCATGTGTAATCATAAAGTTAATCGTTTCTGGCGTAATATATTCTGCTAAAGCGATAAAATCGCCTTCATTTTCACGGTTTTCATCATCACATACGATAACGACTTTTCCTTGTTTTAAATCTTCTAGAGCTTCTTCAATACGATGAAACATAATGCTTCCCCCTTATAGAAATCCGTTTTCTTGTAAAAAGCTTTCGGTCATTGAACCTGTTCGTTTTACTGGTTTAGAAATAAAGCGTTCGATATATTTACCGATCATGTCACACTCAATGTTTACGATGTCACCTGCATTCTTTTCTCCGATAACAGATTCACTTACTGTGTGCGGGATGAGTGAGATTGTAATGGAAGATTCGTCTATATCAAATATTGTTAAACTCGTTCCATCAACAGCAACGGATCCTTTATACAAACAATAGCGAAGCAATTCATCAGCAATAGCTATTTTGTAATAGACGGCATTATAGTGTTGTTTTTTGTTTAATATCGTTCCGATGCCATCAATGTGTCCTGAAACGAAATGTCCACCAAATCGTCCGTTTGCAGCCATTGCTCGTTCTAAATTTACTTTAGAGTGCGGTTTAAGCATGCGAAGTGATGTGGATTGCATCGTTTCAGGCATTGCGTCTACTGTGAATGAAGTTGTTGTGAAACTCGTTACAGTTAAGCAAATACCGTTAACCGCGATACTATCACCTAAGTGAACATCTGATAAAATATTATTTGCATGGATCGTTAACTTCATCGCTTCTCCGCTTTGTTTCATGTTTGCAATCGTTCCTAACTCTTCTACAATTCCTGTAAACATTCCGTCACCTCACTTCGGGCATTTGCAACGATTTTGATATCATTGCCAACTTGTTTCATCTCTTGAATTTCCAAGGAAAGTGCATCTTGTAATGCTGCGAAACCATTTCCACCAAATAAAGTAGGGGCATCTTTCCCGCCAATTAATTTTGGGCTTATATAAGTTACAATTTCATTAAAATGCTTTGTTTGTAAGAAGCTTGCATGAACTGTTTGACCACCTTCAACGAATAGAGAAAGAATTTGCTTCTCTCCAAGAAAGAAAAGAAGGTCCTTGATTTCTATATGTTTTGTTTTCATTTGGAATATAGCTATATTTTTATATTCATAAGAAGCTAGCTTCTCCTTATTTACATCCTTACCGACAATAATCCATGTCGGTGCTAAACCATCTGTTATGACATGAGAAGATGGTGGCGTTCGTAAATGGGTATCTAAAATAACGCGTATAGGATTGTTCCCCCCGTTAGGAATTCTTGTTGTTAAATGTGGATTATCAGCTATAACTGTATTCACTCCAACGAGAATCGCATCATGTGTATGGCGGTATTGGTGAACATCAGATCGTGATTCTTCACTTGTAATCCACTTACTTTCACCAGTGACAGTCGCTGTTTTTCCATCTAGACTCATCGCTGTTTTTATTGTTACAAATGGACGTTTCGTTTTCATGTAGTGAAAAAAGTAGCGATTTAATAAAACCGCTTCCGCTTCAAGAACACCAGTTGTTACGTCGATGCCAGCTTCTTCTAATCTCCTTTTTCCATTACCAGAAACGAGCGGATTACAATCAAGGGTAGCAATTACAACGCGCTTAACTCCCTTTTCGATGAGCAATTCACAGCAAGGTGCTGTTTTTCCAAAGTGGCTACATGGCTCAAGAGTTACATAAACGGTAGCTCCTTTTGCATTCTCACCAGCTATATGAAGGGCGTGAACTTCTGCGTGTCCTTCACCAGCACGTAAATGGGCGCCCATACCGATGATATTTCCATCTTTTACAACAACAGCACCAACCATAGGATTTGGACTTGTTTGTCCAGATGTTCCTTCTGCTAACTGCAGAGCAATCCTCATATATTCTTGATCTGTCATTCTCTTCACCTCTCCTGAAAAAATCAAAAAACCCCAAGGATTTTATATCCTTGGGGTTTGGGAGACGTGATTTCTAGAAATATAGTTCGAATACGAAAGTACAGGAAAGAAACCTAACGATGATTGATATTTTTGCATAAGGAAAAAACCTAGCAAAATATCGAATTTTTCAAACGCTAGTTGTCTCTTTTTATTTCAGTATAAAAAATAAGTATAGAAAACTAAACATATATAAAGAATCAAAATGAATCTTTAAAAATATGCATACTGAAATAAAAGTGTATTCACTATATAAAAAACTAGAAACATATCCTTCTCCCATCCAGACTATACTGTCGGCCCTAGAGTTTCACTAGATCCACCGTTTTCGAGTTGAAAACGGGTCACGGACTTAGAAGTTTGCACTTCATCACCGCCGGTTGGGAATTTCACCCGACCCCGAAGGATGTTGTTTGCTCAAATTATAGCACAAAAAAAATAAAAGGCTAGAAAAAAATATTCGAATGTGAAGAATTATGTGAAAATATATGTAGGCTGGAATGGAGACAGAAGTATTAGAAATGTTGTAAGGAGAAGGGATATAACGGAGTTGATAAAAAGAAAAAACATGCACAAAAAAATGTGCATGTCACATGTGAAATTATTCTGTCTCTGGTGCTCTAACAACAGATTCGAATTTCCCTTTATGCGAAGCATCGCAATAAGGCATATTTTTTGATAAACCACAACGGCATAAAGAAAATGCCGGTTTTGCTGGGAATACATTCCCTTGTGAATCGACTAATTCCACGTCCCCTGTAACGCGAAAAGAGCCATTATCATTTACTTTAATTTGTACTTTCGCCAACGTTATCCCTCCTTCCCAAACGCTTAATTTCATCATATAATCAAGGGAAGTGCTTGACAATATAAAAAGAGCACTTTGTTTGAGAAAGAATAGAGTGTTATAATAGTTTTCATAACTGACTAGAGTAAGGTGACGAGAGATGGACAAACAATTACATACATTACGAAACATTGCAAATGAGCGCACGTGGGCATCATTTTTGAATGATAATCATCCATATAGTTTATTACATTGGTCCATTGCAGGTGTAGGGCAAGAGGCAAAAGATGTTTGGTTACTTCAAGATGAAGTAACATTTCAAACGACAGAATTTCCAACGTTAGATGATGCAGTGCAATGGATTTCTGAAAATATGGAACAAGTTACAGACGTTTTAGCGCAATAAAAAACAGGCTTATGCAAGCCTGTTTTTTGTTTCTTTTACATATGAATTTAAAAATTGATCAACGGCTTCTTCATATTCTTCTTTATTTTCGTTATAAGAGCAAGCGTGTGTGCCGTGTTCTGCAATATAAAGTTGTTTATTGTTTTCTTTTGCTTCATATAGTGCTTTCGTCATATCAGCTAAAATATAATCATCATCTTTACTATGAATAAAGAGGACGGGATTGTTAATATTTTTTATACAATCGATTGGTGAAACTTCGCGAATCGTATAACCGTCACGCACTTTTAAAAAAGCATTTGCTAAAGGTAATAAAGGCCATTTAGGTAAATGGAATTCAACCTTTAAACGGTGTTGTAATTGCCCGTAAAAATCAGAAAAAGGACAATCTGCAATATAGAAATCAGCACCATCTTCTACAAGTCCTGCGTATTGAAGAAGTGTTGCAGCTCCCATAGATTCACCGTGAATGCCGAGTGTTATATTTTTTCCAAAACGACTTTTTAGCCAGTCAACTACAGATTTTAAATCATGTTTTTCATAGTATCCATAGCTTGTTGTTTTTCCGCCAGTTTTACCATGACGACGATGATCATAAATAAAGACATTATACCCTCTGTTTAAAAATAACCTTGCATATTTTACAGAGTTCATTTTATTTACAGTTACGCCGTGGCAAAAAATCATAAACTTATTGGAATGACCAGCAGGAATGTAATATCCGTGAAGATCATATCCGAATTGCGAAGGAATATGAATTTCTTCTTTATGAAGAGCATCAAAATCCTCTATACGAAAATGTTTTTTCGTTTCTCTTTCGAGTACTTCTTCCTCTGTTTTTTTCTTTAAGTACATCACTTTATTTGTAAAGAAAATCCCAAGGGCAGTTATCGCACCTAGTATAGTAAACAATGCTGCAAAAAAACGTTTCATACTTTACCTCATCCTCCAAATACCGTTACATGTGATACACTTACATTGTATCACAATGATAGAAAAGGGGAGAAATAGGAAATGGTGTATATACAAAAAATTACGCCAACGATGAAAGAAACAATCCGAATGTTCATGTGTGAGAACTGGGGGAGTTCATTGATGGTTTCACGTGGTAAGGGGCATCAGTTAGAAGAGTTGCCAGGATTTGTTGCGCTCTCAGATGACAGAATAATTGGAATTATAACGTATGAAGTGACCGGAAATATGTGCGAAATTGTATCTTTAGATAGCTTTGAAGAAAGAAAAGGAATAGGGACGAAACTTGTAGATTATGTATTACAAGTTGCAGAAGAAGAACAGTGCGGGCGGGTTTGGCTTATTACAACAAATGATAATATGAATGCGTTACGTTTTTACCAAAAACGTAATTTTGTGATGACTAATTTATATGTGAATGCGGCGGAAGAGGCACGAAAAATAAAGAAAGAAATTCCACGTATTGGATATGATAACATCCCAATTTTACATGAAATCCAGTTGGAGTATCGTTTAATAAATTGATGTAACAATTTTCAGAAATATAAGTTATTAACCTTGACGAATATTGTAATTTAGGTTACCGTAAAATTGTAATCTATTACCATATTAAGGGGTGACGATGTGGCAACTATACGTGATGTTGCAAAATTGGCAGGTGTTTCAGTCGCAACCGTTTCACGAGTTATTAATGAAAAAGGATACGTTCATGAAGGCACAGTAAAACAAGTAAAGGAAGCAATTGAGGAATTACGTTATAGGCCAAATAGTACAGCAAAGCCATTGTTTAAACAGAATTCAACGATAATTGCGTTACTTGTAGATAATTTATATAACCCATCAAACATCACTTTGCTACATTGTATTGAGGAAATAGCATATAAAGAAGGATATCAAATTATTGTTTGTAATATAGAGAATAAAGATAGATATATACATATGTTGAAGGAAAATAACGTTGCAGGTGTTATTTTAACAAGATCAGTTTTTAAAAGTATTGGAGAAATTCCACTTCCGTTTGTTGTGATTGATGAAAAACAATCCGATGCAAATTATTATGAAAGTGGACAAAGAGCGGTTTCTTTATTAAAAGAGAAAGGTTGTCACTTTCTTGCTTATTTCGATGAGGGAGAAGGTAGTGAAGAAACGGAAGAGCACATATCAGGATTTTTAGACGCTGCTTGGGAGGAAGGAATCTCTTATCGAGAAGTATGTGTACAAGGGTATACGAATAAACAGTTTATTACATTATTGCAAACTTACCCGTATATAGATGGAATTGTAACTTCAAGTGAAAAGGTTACTTTTGAGTTAATTCAAGCAGCGAAAAATTTAAATATCCGTATACCGGATAAGTTGAAAATTATTGGATCGAACGGGAGCATAGACAGTGAATGGATAGGCCCGTCACTCATGAAAATTGAAAGTTGTGCCGAAGAAAATGGGAAAATAGCTTTGCAACAATTAAAACGGAAAATAAAAAAGTAAAAGGTGCGTATAAAACGCACCTTTTATAATGTAATTGCGGCAATAAAGCCGAATATAAGTAACGGTATATTATAATGCAGGAAAGTTGGTACACATGTATCCCATATATGATGGTGTTGACCATCAGCATTTAAACCAGATGTTGGTCCAAGTGTACTATCTGATGCTGGAGATCCTGCATCGCCTAGCGCTCCGGCTGTACCGATAATTGCAATTGTAGCCATTGGACTAAATCCAAGCTGCATGCAAAGAGGTACAAAAATTGTTGTTAAAATAGGGATGGTTGAAAAGGAGGAACCAATTCCCATCGTAACGAGAAGTCCAATCACAAGCATAAGAAATGCAGCGAGCGGTTTATTATTTCCAATTATATGTGCACTCGTTTGCACAAGCGATTCAACATGTCCTGTTTTTCGAAGAACAGCGCCAAATCCAGCAGCTGCGATCATAACAAAACCAATAAAGGACATCATGCGCATTCCGCTTGTTAATATCGCATCTGCTTCTTTAAGAGGTAGACTACCACTTACTGATAAGACGATAATCCCTGCTAAAGCACCGAAAATCATTGATTCTGTTGCTAATTGAACAGTTAATGTAGCTATGATAGATAATAATCCGAAAGTAATGCTACGTTTTGTATAGGGAACGATTTCATTTGCGGTTGTATGAACTTGTTCTGTTTCATACGTACGAGGTTTCCGGTACGTAATGAATACTGCTATACATAATCCAATAATCATACCGATTGCTGGAATAGTCATTGCTTTTGGAATAAGTGCGACATCAAATGTAAGACCGCTTTGCGCAGCATTTGTTTGCAGTACGTCATGATAAATTTTTCCGAACCCCGCTGGAATCCACATATAAGGAGTAATCAATCCGAATGTAATAATACATGTAACAAGTCTGCGATCCACTTTCAGCTCATTTAATACTTTTAAAAGTGCTGGAATTAAGATGGGGATGAAAGCGATATGAACAGGAATCACATTTTGTGAGAAACAAGCCATCGTTAAAATGATAAATAAAATAAGTATTTTAGAATAAACTTGTTTTTTCGTGTCTTGTTCATTGCCAATCCATTTTAATGCGGTGTGAATCATGGCATCTGGAAGTCCTGTTTTGGAAAGAGAAATAGCGAAACCACCAAGCATTGCATAACTTAAAGCAATAGGAGCACTGTTTCCAAGACCAGTTGTAAAAGTGTTAATAGTTTCTGAAATACCAAGTCCGCCGATAATTCCGCCTGTTAAAGCTCCAACAATGATGGCGACAATGACCTGGACACGTAACAAACTAAGCAATAGCATAACTGCTACTGCGACGAGTACAGCATTCATAATAAATGTAATCTCCCCAAAATTTTATTGTGTTAAGGCAAGTAAATATGAAGCACCTTGCTATATTTATCCCGCTTTAATGGGCAGTAAGCCCCCCACCTTAAAATTCAGCGAAAGCAAAGAAGTTAGGCGGGGGTCAACTGCCCATAAAAGTCCGATTGGTTCAACTAATAATCAGTGGGGGATGAAGAAAACCCCCACTGATTAAAGTTTCACTTTATACATAGTTGCGACATATTATTATAAATTGTTTTCTATGAAATGTAAAAGAGCCTTTTATTACTAATGCTGAAAAGCTAGCTCTTGTTTAATTGATTGTAAAGATTGAGCGAATAATTCTGGTTCTTCTAAATCGGGAGAATGTGCTGAATTTGGGAACCAAATCATCTTTTTTATAGGCGCTTCTATTACATCACAATATTCCTGAACGAGTGCATAAGGAGTTTGATAATCATAGCGACCAGAACAAAAATAAACCGGAATAGATAAACTTGAAATAGAAGAAAAGAAATCGATTGTTAGCATTTCTTCCCATAAAACGCCAGATTTTAAATTTCCTGCGAGAAACTTGAACCAATCTAATAGCGTATATTCGGGAGAAAAGAAGCCTTTCCGTATGAAAGAAAAGGAAGATCCGTTTTGTATTGCTCCTCCGAATGTGCCAAGCCACTTTCTTTGAATAATGAGACGTCTCGTATCTAAAAATGGTGGTTTTCCTAATTTTAAAAGAGACGCTAACGCTTTTTTATGATCATGTCTTTTGGCAGAAAGAATTAAATGCTGATATAGCAATTCTTCGTTTTGTTTCATATGTACAATCTGCCCAATACCGATGTAAGCCTCGATATATTGTGGATATTGATGTGCTATGTTAAGCCCAATAATGCTTCCCCAAGAATGACCAGCGAGAAATAGTTTCTGTTTATTGAACTTTTTAAGTACATATTGAATCACTTCTTTTGCATCGGACACGAATTGTTCGATTGTAAAATTTGCTCCGAAATCTTTCAGTGAAAAGGATTTACCTGCCCCGCGCTGATCCCAATTAATTACGATGAAGTGTTTTTCCAATTCTTTTTGAAAATGCCGAATAAATCCAATTTGTGCCATTCCCGGTCCACCATGACAGCATAATAAAATTGGCTGCTCTACGTTTTGCCCGCGCATAAGGAGAGTTTGTTTTCGATTATGAATCGTAACGCTTTCCATCGTAGCAATACTATTAGGAATGATTTGTTTATTTTCATTATAAAATTGTGGGGTATAGCTACGAAAAAGCATATGGAAAACCTCCTTTTCTAAAATCGTATGAATCGCACAGGCTATTCGTTTTGCATATACTGTTAGAAAATCATTGTAACATACCATACTAGTGTCATTTCAACACGGGAGGAGGGAAATTGTGACGATTGGAGAAATTATAGATTGCTTAAATAGACGTGAATCCATCGCTATCATAGCAAAACGTCTTGAAATAAGCCCGTATACATTATCAAAGAAATTAAGATTGATTGGATACGAATATGATGGAGAACAGAAGAAACGTATTTTTGTAGGGGATGGAGAAGAACCTCGTCACTTACAACTCCAAGAAGCGACAGCCCTTCAATATGCGAAAACAGATTATCAATTATTAATTTATGAGCAATTACAAAGTATTTATGAGTTATTAAGAAAGAGAGAAGAAGTAATTGCGCCAATTATGAGTATAAGTACAGAAAAAAAGAAACGTACCTTTTCTATTAATAAAGAAATATTAGCAAAATTAGATGCTATATCAGAATCGAAAGGAATTCAAAAATCTAAACTTGTAGAAGAGGCGTTACAACAATTTTTACAACAATATGATTTTAACAAAACATCCCATTTTGATAACTAAAGAAAAGGATACTAAGTTCATTGTAAGAACGAGTATCCTTTTTAGGTTTTACTAATATTGTGAATCAAGTATAAGTGCGTATCCTTTATAATGAAAATTTGGATCGCATATTAAGGAAATACTTAATTTACCTTTTGAATTCTTCCATCAATAACTGGCTGAATTGGTTCTTTTAATTGTTTTACGTAATCGACTAGCGCTTCAAAGTCGTTTGGACCAGTTTCTGCATTTTTCCCATTTTTAAATGATACGAATCCATCACCGCCAGAAGCTAAGAAAGCATTTGCAACTACGCTATACGTTTGAGAGGGAGATAATTCTTCTCCGTTTGTCAAACGTATATTTGTAACTTTTTCACCATTTGGTTTATGGGAATCCCACGTATATTGAATACCTGAAATTTGAAGCATGCGCGTCGTACCTTTTTGCCACTGCTGATTTAAAATATCGCGAATATCTTGGCCTGTTAAATCTACTTTAATTAATTGGTTTCCGAAAGGTTGAATGCCGTATAATTCGCCCCATGTAATATCGCCAGCATCTAAGTCATTACGAATACCACCAGGATTCATAAGTGCGATTTGAGCTTGCATCGTTTGACGCTGTGCATCGGCAATTACATTCCCAAGAGTAGATTCACCAGCATCGTTTTGTTTACGGTCAACAGCTGCTGTAGATTTTCCTACCACTTCATTTACAAGTGGTGCGATTTTTTCTTTATATTGATCTATTTTTTGTTTTACTTGTTTATCAGGTTCTACACCTTCATGATATGTTGTAATCACTTCAGCTTTTTTCTTTACAATATCTTTTGTTTTACGATCAATTGTTACATCTACGTCTGAGAAAGCTGTTCCATAAGAGTTCGCTTGGACGATTAGTTTATTATTTACAGTACCATTTACATACGTGTGACTATGTCCACCGAAAATAACATCAACTTCCGAGTCTGTTTCATTTGCAATGCGAGTAAGGTCTCCATTTGTCACGCCAGACTCATCAGTTGTTCCGCCGACATGGGCAAGGACGACGATGGATTTAACACCGAGACGCTTTAATTGTTGCGCTGATTTATTAATTGCTTCTACTTCGTCAGTGATCTGTACATTTTTAAGCATAGTAGGCATCACGACATTTGGCGTATCAGTTGTAACAACGCCAATGAATCCTACAGGAACACCATCTACCATTTTTACAGTAAATGGTGGTAAAAATAAGCGACCAGTTGATTTGTTATAGAAGTTAGCAGCGACATAAGGGAAGTTAGCACCTTTGAAATTCCCTGTTTTCTCGTGATATCCACCGTAAATGAGGCGTTTCATTTCATCGATACCTTCATCAAATTCATGGTTTCCGATTGTACCAACATCGAATTTTAAGTCATTTAAAAATTCAATCGTTGGTTCATCTTGTAACAATGCTGAAACTGGTGGACTAGCTCCGACAATATCGCCAGCATGTACGAGAAGTGTATTAGGGTTTTGCTTTTTACGTTCTTTTAAATAAGTAGCTAAGTAATCAGCGCCACCAGCTTCTTTGTTATTAATCTTTTTTACAGTATCTAGTTGTCCATGGAAATCATTAATACCAAGCATTTGTACGTCTACGTAGCGGTTTTGTTCAGCTGGAATCTGGGATGGGGGAGCGGCAAATACGCTTGAAAAAGTAATGGTGCTTAAAACGGCAACAGCAGGAATGATTTTTTTCCACATAATGTAATTCTCCTTTTTTATAATCTGACATCATACGACATAATTTTAATAGATTCATAGGATTATATCTATATAAAAATTTAGTTTTTTCGAAAAATTAACATATTTACAAAAGGCGAATAGTAGAGTAACGAACCTTTTTTATTGTCGAGTTCATTGTGTATCTACTATAATGGAGAAAAAAGTAAAAGGTGAGTAGCATGAAGAAAAAGAAACAAAGGCAAGTGCAAAGACAATCGCAAGTGAATAATCCAGAGAAAGAGTTGCTTACATTAGGCGATCAATTAAATGATTCACTCATGCAGCAATTAAAGAATAAGAAGAAAGAATTGCAAGTGAGAGAAGAAGAAAAAGAGGCAGCTGAACTGGAAAGAAAGCGCCGAGAACAAAAAGAACGTGAAAAGAATAAATCATTTGAAGAACTGTTAAGTGAAAGTAGCCTTACTTGGAAAGACTTTAAATAATATAAAAAAATGATCAGTGCATACCGCTGATCATTTTTTTGACGAGCTTGTAAGAAAAGGGGAGTGTAAAATGAGAAAAATTGTAGTCGTTCCGCATGAAAATCATTGGAATGAAAAATTTCAAATAGAGGCCGAACGATTAAAATCGGCGATGCCAGAAATGGTGAAAGTCCATCATATTGGAAGTACGTCAGTGCCAGGACTGGCAGCTAAACCAATTATAGATATGATTATGGAAGTAGAGAGTATCGATAGAGTAGATCATTGGAATGAACGTTTTGAAGAGCTTGGTTATATCGTAAAAGGGGAAAATGGTATTTCAAGACGTCGTTATTTTATTCATGGAACGGAGGAAAAACGCTCGTATCACTTACATGTTTTTGAAAAAGGAAATCCTGAGATAGTAAGGCATTTAGCGTTTCGTGATTATATGATGGCTCATTGTGAAGAAGCAGAGGAATATGCAACCTTAAAGAAAGAATTAGCCGAAAAATATACATATGATGGCACGTTATATACGGAAGGAAAAAATGAGTTTGTGCGTAGTGTTGATGAAAAAGCGAAAGAATGGAGAGAAGGAAATATGAATAATTGAGTTTGCGTTTTAGTGTATAAAATTATTATGTAAACTGTACATATGTTTTGACTTTTTGGTTGAATCTTGTTGAAATAAAGTGGTGGCTTATAAAAAATGTAAGAATGAAAGGGAGACGACTGTGCACATTCCAACAACTACACTTCATAATGGCGTAAAAATGCCGATGATTGGTCTAGGCGTTTATAAAGCGAAAGAAGGCGACGAAGTAAAACAAGCAGTAAAAACAGCGTTAGAAGTTGGATACCGTTCGATTGATACAGCAACTGTATATGAAAATGAAAGCGGTGTCGGAGAAGCGGTTCGTGAATCAGGGATTCCGAGAGAAGACATATTTATTACAACAAAAGTTTGGAACGACGATCAAGGATATGAGGAAACACTTGAGGCGTTTGAGAAAAGCTTAAAGAAATTACAAATGGACTATGTAGATTTATATTTAATACATTGGCCAATAAGAGGGAAGTATGTCGATACGTACCGAGCGTTAGAAAAACTGTATGAAGAAGGTAAAGTGCGCGCGATTGGTGTTTCTAATTTTCATAAACATCATTTAGAACTGTTATTACCAAATTGTAAGGTGAAACCGATGGTAAACCAAGTGGAACTTCATCCGATGTTAGCACAATTTGAATTGCGTAATTTCTGCCAAGGTGAGCAAATTCAAATGGAAGCATGGAGTCCATTAATGAGAGGCGGGGAAGTATTCGAGCACCCGATTATTCAGGACATTGCTACCAAATATGATAAAACACCTGCGCAAGTTATATTAAGATGGGATATTCAAAGCGGGGTAGTGACGATTCCTAAATCTGTTACACCATCCCGTATTAAAGAGAATTTTACTATCTTTGATTTTTCACTAACGGAAGAAGAGATGACTCAAATCAATACGTTAAATCGTAATTTACATGTAGGAACGAATCCTGATAAATATGATACGCTATAAAAAGACGCTACCAGTATGGTAGCGTCTTTTTAACGGTGTAAAGTGTAAGTATCACATTTAGCAATTTGCTGAAGTTGTATATATTCTGCTGTTGTTAACTCTGTTTGTTTACTAGCCTGTACATTTTCCTGCAATTGTTGAATAGAGCTTGCACCAGGTATAACAGCTGCAACAGTTTCGTTATGTAAGCAATATTGAATAGCTGTTCCTGTTAAAGAGCTTTCTCCGATTCGTTCTTTTACACTTGCTAGTGTTGTATTTAATTCATCGTAAGAATAAGAAAGGTAATCCTTTTCTTTTACTCTTTCTATCTTTCTCACATTATTGTCAGTTAAAATTCCTTTTGCAAGTGGTCCGCGAGCAATAATGCTAATTTGCTGTTCATTTAGAAGCGGGAACCACTCTTCAGGGCGACGATTTAAAAGGTTATATTCCATTAGCACACTAACGATATTTGAACGTTTTGCATACTCACGGATGACATTTGGGCGTATTGAAGAAATACCGTAATGGCGAATGATACCTTCTTTTTTTAATTCTTCAAAGGCTTCAATTGTTTCGTCTATAGGATCTTCAATCGTCCCGCCGTGAAGTTGATAAAGATCAATATAATCAGTTTGAAGTCTACGTAAACTTTCTTTCACTTCAGCCTTTATGTAATTTTTAGAAGGATCCCAAGACCAGCTGTTTTTTTCTTCTGTCCATCGATTTCCAACCTTCGTTGTAAGAACAATTTGGTCTCGTTTCCCTTTTAATGCTTTTCCAACAAATTCTTCGTTTAATCCATAATCATATAAATCCGCTGTATCAAAAAAATTGATTCCTAAATCGATTGCTTCATCGATAATACGCATAGCTTCTGTTTCAGATGTACCGAGAGACATACAACCAAGGCCCATTTCTGTAACAAACAAATCTGAGTTTCCTAATTGACGTTTTTTCATAAGTCAACCTCCTTACTCTTATTGTACGAAAGGAAAAAGAGGTTGACAAACGTTTACTTTTTATTAGCTGTAATCCACTCTTGTACAGTTGTATACTCTTTGCCATATTGTTTTAGTTTATGGCGAATTTGCCATGCTTTCCCGACTAAAGTGACGCGATTTGGTAAAATATAAACTTTCATTTCTATCACGCTCCTTTCAATGTGGTAAAATGTATGAGGAAAGAATAGGAAATAGAACAGGGAGATGAAGTAGTATGAGTAATCTTGCAGAGAGAACAGTAAAAACTGAACCAATTTTTGATGGTAGAGTTATAAAAGTTCGTGTTGATGATGTAGTATTACCAAATGGAGCGATGAGTAAACGTGAAATTGTAAATCACCCTGGTGCAGTTGCTGTTATTGCTATTACTGATGAGGGGAAAATTGTGCTTGTTGAGCAGTATCGTAAAGCGCTTGAAAAGGCGATTATAGAAATTCCGGCCGGCAAATTAGAACCTGGTGAAAAACCTGAGGTGACAGCAGTTCGTGAATTAGAAGAGGAAACAGGATATGTATGTGAAAATATGGAGCTTATTACTTCTTTCTATACATCTCCAGGATTTGCAGATGAAATTTTATATGTATATAAAGCTACAGGTTTGACGAAAAAAGAAAATAAAGCCGAGTTAGATGAAGATGAATTTGTGGAATTAATGGAAGTATCGTTAGAAGAAGCGATTACTCTTATGAAAGATCTTCGTATTCATGATGCGAAGACGATGTTTGCAGTACAATATTTACAACTACAAAAATAAACACTCGCCAAAGGCGAGTGTTTTTTTAATTGATTTTTGCGTATACGCGTGCATCACGTAAGCTACCATCTGGTGCTATGAAATCATTTTCCATTGTACCTTCTAGAATAAATTCTAAACGTTCTGCTAGGTTACATGCATTTGCATTTGTTGCATCAGTACGAATTTCAATTCTTCTAGCACTTAGCTTATCAAAGGCAAATTGAATGGCACCTTTAATGGCTTCAGTCATATAGCCTTGTTTTGTATAAGCGCTATGCAGCCAGAAGTGAAGTGAAAACTTTGGAATATCCCAGTTTTCAGGCTTGAGCGTTATAGCTCCGATGAATGTACCAGATACTTTATCGTATAAGTGAAAATCAAGTGTTTCACGAAGTAAAAACTGTCCGTGAGCGTTACGAACGATTTCTTCAGCACTTTCCTCTGTGTCAGCGTTAATTGGCATCCACGGTACTAAGTCTTCTAGAGAAGCTTGGATTGCTTCATACACTTCTGCACCATCACCTGGAAATGGCTTACGAACTTGTAAGCGTTCAGTTTGAAATAATGTTGGAAAATCTAATAATAATGGTTTCAAGAGAAATCCCTCCTATTCTCTACCTTTTAGTTTAGCAAAGTAGAGCGGAATTTCAATGTTAATTCGTCATACTTTTTTCTTTCTTTCATACATTTTTAGTAAGAGTGTGAACGGAGGGAAGAAAAATGTGGCGAAAAACTTGGCAAGACCGTGTAATGTCTCACATACAGGAAAACTCTTCATTATATATATTTAACGCTGTTTTATTATTGATGGGAGTAATATTTGGGGCCATTCTTGTAAATAGCTTACAATTAAATCAAAAACAAGATTTATCATTTTATTTACAACGTTTTTTTGGACAAGTTTCTAAAGGAGAATTTGCTATTGCAGGCGAAATGTTTCGAGAAAGTTACTTTTCGCAATTAAAATACATTGGATTTATTTGGATTTTGGGAATTTCAATTATTGGATTGCCACTTATTTTTATTTTATTATTTGTAAAAGGAGTAGTTGTCGGATTTACAGTAGGTTTTTTAGTCAGTCAGCATGGATGGAATGGATTATTATTAGCATTCGTTTCTGTATTGCCACAAAATCTCATTATTATTCCAGTATTTCTCGTTATGACAACAATTGCCGCAAGCTTTTCCTTGCGCATGATTAGGCATCAATTTATCCGGAAAATAACCGAGCCGCTATTACCATTATTAATTCGTTATACATGCTTCTTTCTTGTAATCGGAGCGGTGTTAGCTCTTGCTTCTAGTGTAGAAGCTTATGCATCACCAATTTTAATGAAAGAAGTCGTTGAGGCTATTAATAAACAATAAATACTTTTTGAGAATAATTATCAATTTGTTTTTATTGTTTTTCTTTTGACAGAAGCCCTTCTTCTGATATAATGGTGTAAGAGTGGCGAGGAGGGAGTAGTACCGAATGGAAGAAAGAATTGAACGAATTAAGAAGCAATTACATGCAGCGAGCTACAAATTAACACCGCAACGTGAAGCAACAGTTCGTGTGCTGCTAGAAAATGAAGAAGATCATTTAAGCGCAGAAGATGTTTACCTCCTTGTAAAAGAAAAGTCGCCAGAGATCGGATTAGCAACCGTCTATCGAACTTTAGAACTATTATCTGAGTTAAAAGTTGTCGATAAGATCAACTTCGGAGACGGTGTTTCACGCTATGACTTACGCCAAGAAGGTGCGCAGCGTTTTCACCATCATTTGATTTGTACACAATGTGGTGCTGTACAAGAAATACAAGAAGATTTACTTGGTGAAGTGGAAAGGAAAGTAGAACGTGACTGGAGCTTTAAAGTGAAAGATCATCGTTTAACATTCCATGGGATTTGTAAAAATTGTCAAGAAAATGAAACGGATGAAAAATAACCTTTTCCTATTTATCTAGGAAGAGGTTTTTTATTTGAATAAGGTATAAATTGGTGAAAGCTTGGCATATGTTGTAATAACTTATATTTTGGAGGAATTTACAATGCGCCGAGCTTTAAAATTAACTTTTGATGGGATAAAAGTATTTTTATTATTTACAAGTTGTACGATTTTGTTTTATTTCGCTATACTATGGATAAATGAAGAATATGAAAGCTATCATCGTTATGAAAAACCAAAAGAAGAGACTGTAGAAAAAGTATCAGGGAATGAAGAGCCGGCAAAAGATGCTTTCGTAAATAGAATGATGTTTTTCTATGAAAATGGGGAGTAGTGTAGATTGGAAGATCAATTAAAAGATTTTATTCATTATATGGTTGTCGAAAAAGGGCTAGCGAAAAATACAGTAGTATCTTATGAACGTGATTTAAAAAGTTATGTAAAGTATTTGCAAAATGTAGAACAAGCGAAAAGCTTTCATGAAGTAACACGCTTGCATATTGTTAATTTTCTGCAGCACTTAAAAGAAAACGGAAAATCTTCGAAAACATTAGCACGTCATATTGCATCGATTCGTTCTTTTCACCAGTTTTTACTTCGTGAACGAGCGGTAGAACACGATCCATCCGTACATATTGAAACGCCGCAAGGAGAACGGAAATTACCGAAAGTATTATCAATCGATGAAGTAGAGGCGTTACTTCAGACACCAAAAATGACGAGTGCTTTTGGGGTTCGTGACAAAGCGATGCTAGAGTTACTGTATGCAACGGGACTTCGTGTTTCTGAGTTAATTGCCTTAAATTTAGAAGATGTACATTTAACGATGGGATTTGTTCGTTGTATAGGGAAAGGGAATAAAGAAAGAATTATTCCACTAGGAAGTTTAGCGACGGAAGCGATTCAAAAGTATATTGAAAAGGGAAGAAGAGAATTGATGGGTAAAAAAGTAGTAGATGCACTCTTTTTAAACCATCACGGGAATCGATTATCAAGACAAGGTTTTTGGAAAATTTTAAAACGATTGGCGAAAGAAGCAAATATTGAAAAAGAGCTTACACCTCATACGTTGCGCCATTCTTTTGCTACGCATTTATTAGAAAATGGAGCAGACTTGCGTGCTGTGCAAGAAATGCTAGGACATGCAGATATTTCAACGACGCAAATTTATACGCATGTTTCAAAAGCTAGATTAAAAGATGTATATAAACAATTTCATCCGAGAGCATAGTGACTATGCTCTTTTTTTCATAGATTCAAAAGGTTATAGCACTTCACAAAAACTTCACAAACATTTCGTACATTGTTTTCAGCAGAAGACTAGAATATTACAATGTATTTCCTCTATACTAAATAAGGTATGAAGGAGGAAATGATGATGAAAAAACTTATTATGACTTTATTTATCGCGATGCTAGCATTGGCTGGCTGTAATACAAACAAAGAAGAACCGAAAAAAGAACAGAAACTGGAAGCTATAAAAGTAGCGGTTCAAACGAATCCGAAAGAAATTAAGCTTGGTGAAAAAACAGAAGTACAAGCACTTGTTACGCAAGGAAAAGAAAGAGTAACGGATGCTGATGATGTAAAGTTTGAGATTTGGAAAGATGGCGACGAGAAACACGAGATGTTAGATGGGAAGCATAAAGGAAAAGGTGTTTATGCAGTAGAGAAAACATTTGAAACTGATGGAGTATATCATATTATTCCTCATACAAATGCGCGTGAAATGCATGTTATGCCAGAAACAACAGTTGCTGTAGGAAATGCAAAAGTAGAAGATGTGAAAAAAGGAAATAGTGATCACGGTGCAGGACATGGCGATCATAAAAGCGATACGATGATCCACCTTATGGCTGGTGATATAAAAGCAAATGCAGAATCGACTATGAAAGTTCATTTAAAACAAAAAGAAGAAGCGTTAACTGGTGCTGAAGTACAACTTGAGATTTGGAAAGATGGTGTTGAAAAACACGAATTTATTCCAGCAAAAGAAGGAAATAAAGGAGAGTATGAAACGAAACATACTTTCAAAGAAAACGGTGCTTACAAAGTGAAAGTTCATGTTAAAAAAGGCGAACTGCATGAACATAAAGAAGAAACAGTAGAAGTAAAATAAAAAGCAGCTCTTTAGAGCTGCTTTTTATTTTTATCTCGTTATTTGTAAGTTAATTAATTTTTCACTTTATATGAAGAAATAAATCATAAAATAATTAGCACTTCTTTGCATAATGGATTACAATAGAAGTGTGAATAAAATAAGAAATTCTACGAAAATGTATTAAAAAGAAAGCGTAAACATGTTATGATATCAGTATCAGATGTCTGACATCTGACTTAGAAAAAACTAGAAATGTTTTTGAGTCGTTTCAAAGTAAACGAAATAGGTTAGAGAATCATTTAAAGAAGTACTGTTTACCAGTGAGAACGAAAGATAATTCTTATGAATAACAGTTTCACTTTATAGCGTTTTGAACATACTACAAGAAGTAGAACTGAACTTATAGGAGGTCGCAGTTATGAATAAATATAAACGTATATTCCTAGTCGTAATGGACTCTGTAGGAATCGGCGAAGCACCAGATGCTGAGCAATTTGGTGATTTAGGTTCTGACACAATTGGTCACATTGCTGAACATATGAATGGATTACAAATGCCAAATATGGTGAAGTTAGGTCTTGGTAACATTCGTGAAATGAAAGGTATCTCTAGAGTAGAAAAACCACTTGGATATTATACAAAAATGCAAGAGAAATCTACTGGTAAAGATACAATGACAGGACACTGGGAAATTATGGGCCTTTACATTGATACACCATTCCAAGTGTTCCCTGAAGGATTCCCCAAAGAATTACTTGATGAATTAGAAGAAAAAACAGGTCGTAAAATT
This sequence comes from Bacillus sp. CH140a_4T, assembly GCF_008923725.1. GTDB lineage: Bacteria > Bacillota > Bacilli > Bacillales > Bacillaceae_G > Bacillus_A. Next base: position 387,072 of record NZ_WBPF01000013.1, on the reverse strand, counting down.
ATCGGTAATAAACCAGCTTCTGGAACTGAGATTCTGGATGAACTTGGCCAAGAACAAATGGAAACAGGCTCTTTAATTGTTTACACTTCTGCTGATAGCGTATTACAAATCGCTGCACACGAAGAAGTAGTGCCACTTGATGAGTTATATAAAATTTGTAAAATTGCACGTGAATTAACGTTAGATGAGAAGTACATGGTAGGTCGTGTTATCGCTCGTCCATTCGTTGGTGAGCCTGGAAACTTTACACGTACACCAAACCGTCATGATTATGCATTAAAACCATTCGGCCGTACGGTAATGAATGAATTAAAAGATAGTGACTACGATGTGATTGCTATCGGTAAAATCTCTGACATCTATGATGGTGAAGGGGTAACTGAATCACTTCGTACGAAGTCTAATATGGATGGAATGGATAAGCTTGTAGATACATTAAATATGGACTTTACAGGTCTTAGCTTCTTGAACTTAGTTGACTTTGATGCATTATTTGGACACCGCCGTGATCCACAAGGATACGGAGAAGCTCTACAAGAATATGATGCTCGTCTTCCAGAAGTATTCGAAAAACTAAAAGAAGATGACTTATTATTAATTACAGCAGACCATGGTAATGATCCAGTTCACCACGGTACTGATCATACACGTGAATATGTACCGTTATTAGCATATAGCCCAAGCATGAAAGATGGCGGACAAGAACTATCACTTCGCCAAACATTTGCTGATATTGGTGCAACGGTAGCAGAAAACTTCGGTGTGAAAATGCCAGAACACGGAACAAGCTTCTTAAACGAGCTAAAGAAATAGGGGGATAAACAAATGAATCGTGAACTTATTACAAAATCAGCTTCATACTTAAAAGAGAAATTTCAAGAAACGCCACAAGTAGGACTAATCCTTGGATCTGGACTAGGGGTATTAGCAGATGAAATCGAGAACGCAGTAACAGTACCTTACAGTGAAATCCCTGAATTCCCAGTATCAACTGTAGAAGGTCATGCAGGTCAACTAGTATTCGGTACACTTCAAGGTGTAACAGTAGTAGCAATGCAAGGACGTTTCCACTTCTATGAAGGATACGACATGCAAAAAGTAACATTCCCAGTTCGTGTTATGAAAGAACTAGGTGTAGAAACAGTTGTTGTAACAAATGCAGCTGGTGGTGTAAATACATCATTTGAGCCAGGCGATCTTATGTTAATTTCAGACCACATTAACTTCATGGGTACAAATCCATTAATCGGACCGAATGATTCTGAAATGGGTGTACGTTTCCCTGATATGTCTACATCATATACACCAGAACTTCGTGAAATGGCGAAACAAGTTGCAGCGGACTTAAATATTAAAGTACAAGAAGGTGTATACGTTGGAATGACAGGTCCTGTATATGAAACACCTGCTGAAATTCGTATGCTTCGTACACTTGGCGGAGATGCAGTTGGTATGTCTACAGTACCAGAAGTAATTGTAGCGCGTCATGCTGGTATGAAAGTACTTGGTATTTCTTGTATTTCAAATATGGCAGCTGGTATTTTAGATCAGCCACTTCACCACGATGAAGTAATTGAAACGACAGAACGTGTTAAAGCTAACTTCTTAGCATTAGTAAAAGCAATTGTAAAACAAATGAAGGGGTGACCTCACAATGAGAATGGTGGACCTAATTGCAAAAAAACGTGACGGACATGCATTAACGACAGAAGAAATTAACTTTATTGTTGAAGGATATACGAATGGTGATATTCCTGATTATCAAGTAAGTTCACTTGCAATGGCAATTTTCTTCCAAGATATGAACGATCAAGAACGTGCTGATTTAACGATGGCAATGGTAAATAGCGGTGATACAATCGACTTATCAGCTATTGAAGGGGTAAAAGTAGATAAGCACTCAACAGGTGGTGTTGGTGATACAACAACACTTGTGTTAGGTCCATTAGTAGCCGCTTTAGGTGTACCGGTTGCAAAAATGTCTGGACGTGGTCTAGGACATACTGGTGGTACAATTGATAAATTAGAAGCAGTTCCAGGATTCCATGTTGAAATCGAAAATGATGAATTCATGCGACTTGTAAATGAAAACAAAATCGCAGTTATTGGTCAAAGTGGAAATTTAACACCTGCCGATAAAAAATTGTATGCACTTCGTGATGTAACGGCAACAGTAAACTCAATTCCGCTTATTGCAAGCTCAATTATGAGTAAAAAAATTGCTGCTGGTGCAGATGCAATTGTTCTTGATGTAAAAACTGGAGCAGGTGCATTTATGAAAACAGATGAAGATGCAAAACGTTTAGCAGAAGCAATGGTGCGCATTGGTAATAACGTTGGTCGTAATACGATGGCTGTTATTTCTGATATGAGTCAACCACTTGGTGAGGCTATTGGTAACGCACTTGAAGTACAAGAAGCAATTGATACATTACAAGGTAAAGGGCCAAAAGATTTAGAGGAGTTATGTTTAACACTTGGAAGTCAAATGGTATACCTTGCTGGACAAGCTTCATCTTTAGAAGATGCGCGTGAGAAATTAATTGAAGTAATGAACAACGGTAAAGCGCTAGAATCATTTAAAACGTTCTTATCAGCGCAAGGCGGCGATGCATCTGTTGTTGATGACCCTTCTAAATTACCGCAAGCACAGTTTAAAATTGAAGTAGAAGCGAAGGAAGACGGTTATGTATCAGAAATCGTTGCAGATGAAATCGGAACAGCAGCGATGCTTTTAGGAGCAGGACGTGCGACGAAGGAATCTGAAATTGATTTAGCAGTTGGCTTAATGCTTCGCAAAAAAGTAGGGGACAGCGTGAAAAAAGGTGAATCCCTTGTTACTATTTACGCAAACCGTGAGAATGTGGAAGATGTAAAAGCAAAAATTTATGAGAACATGAAGATTGCTAACGAACATGTAGATGCACCAACATTAGTGCACGGCATCGTTACTGAATAATAAAAAAGGGCCAAGGAGTATTTCTCCTTGGCTTTTTTTACTATTTTTTGTTTATAATAATAATGGGTGAAATTATGATTAGAATTTGTGCAATAACAAAAACAGATGAAGTATTATATGATGTTTCGCTAGAAGAAACAACGAAAGACCATATTGCATGGTATTGGCTAGATTTATATAAGCCAACGAAAGAAGAGTATACATACATTTTGCAAGATCATTTTAAGTTCCATCCCCTTGCAATTGAAGATTGTATAGAATATGTACAGAGACCAAAAGTTGATTTTTATGATGGATATAACTTTTTAGTTCTTCATGCATTTGGTGAGGATGGATTAGAACCGCACGAAATCGATTTATTTATTAGTGATCGTTTTATTGTTTCTTTCCACTTTTCTCATAACAATGCAATCGAAAGAGTATGGAAAACACTTGGAGAAAAGAAGCGTATTAAAAATAGTCCCCTGCACGTAGCGCATACCATTATCGACCAAATTGTGGACGACTATTTTGCGCCTGTATATTACATTGAGGATCATTTAAATGCCATTGATGATAATTTAACGGGTGAGACAGCAGGAAGTGTGCTAGAAGAAGTATTTGATATACGTGCAGATTTATCGAAACTAAGGCGTACAATCATTCCGATGCGTGATTTATTGTATCGTATTTTAAATTCGACTCGTTTTTACGGTATAAGTGATCATGAAATTTATTTTAAAGATATACATGATCATTTACTGAAACTGACAGAAATGATTGAGGCAAGCCGGGAGTTAACGGCAGATATTCGAGATAGCTATTTTTCATTAAACTCACATCATATGAATAACATTATGAAAACATTAACTGTATTCTCGACTATTTTCATGCCATTAACATTTATTGCGGGAGTATACGGAATGAACTTTACGCATATGCCGGAGCTTGGTGGACAATATAGTTATTTTGTTTGTCTACTTCTAATGGCACTAATTGGCGGTGGCATGATGGCTTGGTTTTATAAAAAAGGATGGTTTAAGTAAAAAACACCGAGGAATTTTCCTCGGTGTTTTTACTTAACCAATAGCATGTAATACAAACATGGCTAAGAATAAGCATGTAACGATATACATAGACGGTGCGACTTCTTTACGCTTTCCAAGAGCAACTTTTAAGATAGGATAAGCAATAAATCCGAACGCAATGCCATCAGCGATACTATATGTGAGCGGAATCATGACGATAATTAAGAACGCTGGAAATCCTTCTGAAAAATCGTTCAGAGGAATTTGCTGAATGCTTGTAATCATCAGGCCGCCAATAATAATTAAGATTGGTGCAATGGCACTATCAGGAATTAGTTTGACAAACGGAAGTGCAAATAGTGATGCAAAGAATAACAACCCTGTAATGATAGACGTCAGACCTGTCTTTCCGCCTGCAGTAATACCTGCGGCACTCTCTACTGTTGATACGGTAGGGCTTGTGCCAAATAGACCACATGTCATTGCTGAAATTGCATTGGCTTGGTAAGCACGTGGGAATTTACGGTCATCTTCTAATAAACCGTGCAGAAGTCCCATGTTCTCAAAAATAAGCACCATGCTTAAGGAGAATGTTGCAATCCAAAACGGTAAGGAAGAAAGTTTGCCAAATGACATAGCTCCAAACACATCGCCGTAATTAGCGAATGAGAATGAACTATTACCGATTTGACTTGTATCAACAAGACCAAATAGCCATGCAATACCAGTTCCTATTGCAATCGTCCATAAAAAGCTTCCACGTACGTTACGAATAAATAGTACAAGTGCAACGATAAGAGTAAGTAGTGTCGCAAGAACGACAGGGCTACTTAATTTACCCATTGCAACAGCAGTATTTGGATTCGAAACGACTAAACCACCTTTTTGCAATCCGATAAATGCTAAAAATAATCCGATGCCGACAGTAATAGCTTCCTTTAATGACTTTGGAATCGATACTGAAAGCACGCGAGCGATTGGTGTAAACGCAGCAATTGCAAAAATAATACCAGAGATGAAGACAGCTGCTAATGCTTCCTGCCAAGTTAATCCGAGCGTATGCACAGCAGTGTACGTGAAGAATGCATTTACACCCATACCAGGGACAAGAATAGCAGGTGCATTTGCCCAAAATGCCATGAGCAGACATCCGACAAATGAACTGAAAACAGTTGCTAAAATTCCAGCTTCAAGAGGAATGCCAGCATCGGATAAAATGGATGCATTTACAATCATAATATATACGATTGTGAAAAATGACGTAACTCCAGCTAAAACTTCTTGTTTTGGTGATGTTTCGTGTAAACCTAATTTAAATGTTCTTTCAAGTATTCCTTTCATGTTAAACCTTCTTTTTCATATCCCTCTCCCACCCGTGATATCTCTTTTGTAAGAGCTCACCGTCCTTTATTATATCAGAACATCATGTTTTTACAACAAGGAAAATGATAACGTTTACTTATAAATGAAATTATTTATAAATACGTAAAAATCGCTCGTATTGTTGAAATGATTTCTAATTCTCCCGATTGAATGGGCGGAGCTGCTTGCGCATGTAAAGTAGCATAGGACGTCACTTCCCGTGGTAATTGGGCAGATTCTTCAACGAATGAGAGTGGAACTGGATTAATGTTTAAATTGTATGTACTCGCAATAGCACGAGCTTTTTCTACCGCTTGTTGCAGAGCTTGAATGAGAGCTTGCTCATAATATTTATTTGGATGAGATATTCGAAAACGTAATCCTTTTGCTAAGTTTGCTCCATTTGAAACGGCTATATCATATACTTCCCCTGCTTTTTGTACATTTAAAACGGTAATTTCATACAAATGTTCTACACGATATCCTTGTAATAATGCTTTATCATTTACATATTCGTACTGGGGCGTAATCGTATATGAAATGGTTTCTATATTTTTGTCGGCAATACCTAGTTGTTTTAGTGCATCCAATAATTGTTTTGATTGCACTGCATTCTCTTCTTGTGCCTGCTTTACATTTTTATGATCTGTACGAATACCAATCGTTAATATAACAACATTTGGTTTTGCTTTGACAACACCTTCACCTTGTACAGTAATAGTCGCTTCTTTACCAGTATTAGCTGTACGTACGTTGTGTAAATAAGGATTCATTCCACCTTGCATCTTCCATCACCATCCTTATTTATATGTATATGTGTGAACAAAAAAGAAATTTATATGAAAAAAGTTACATAAATGAGAATGTTGAGGGAAGAAAGCATATACAACATAGGTATTTATAGATTATAATATGTGTAAATATGATAAAAAAGGGACGAGGCTAGTGAACGAAAAAAGAGAAACACTGATTTTAGAGTTATCCGGATCATTCCGAAAGATGATACGTTTATTACAAAATGATATTAATACACGTTTTGCAGAACATATGCCATACAATGAATTTTCTGTATTACGCGCGTTATTTTTAAACAGTCCACAGATGGCTTCGCAAATTGCGAGTGAAGTAAACGTAACCTCCAGTCATATTACAGCTGTTACTGATCGTCTCGTACGAAAAGGGTTTGTAGAAAGAAAGCGTTCAAATTCAGACCGTCGTATCGTGTACCTAGAAATTACAGAACACGGAAGAGAAGTAACTGAAAAACTTGAAGCTGTGCGTAAAGAATATTATAAAGAGAGATTTAAAGGTTGGAGCGACCAAGAAATAGAAATGGTGTTAGAGCTATTTGGCCGCGTATTATAATAAATGAGGATAGGAAGCGAAAGCTTTCCTATCCTTTTTCTTTTGAATAAAAACATTTTGAAACTCCAATACTTTAATTAAAAAGAATCGGAGTGAAAAATTATGAAACGTATTTCTATGCTGTTCATTATGATTGGAAGTTTTTTCTGCTTTAATCAATTCGTGGATGCCGCAACGCCTCTTCAAGTCGTTCAAAAAGAATTACAACATATTTCAAATAAGCAACCGGTTTTATATTCAAAACTATGGATTCGTTCAATGCAGAATGCTATTTTATTTCATCATAGTGATAACATTCGGCATGAAGATACGATCAGTAATGTAACCAAGTCTTCTCTTGTAAAAGTAAAGCAGCTACCACTTCAAAAAGCATCACAGTACATCCCGAGATTATCACAATATATTTCTAAGTTTGAGGCTGAGAATGTGCAAGTGTATTATGTTGCAGCTCGATATGAAGTGAAAAAAGAAAATTCGTATCAGTTAAATGGAATGAATTATTTTATGCAAGTGTTTATTCAACAAGGGGGGGAATGGAGAATTGCTGAAAGCATAGTTGCTCCAACAGATCAAATCGTCGCAAATGGTGACGGGTTTGGAACGAAGCAAGAAAAAGAGTATGGGAAAAGAAGAGAGAATGTGAAATAACCCCTTTATTTAGATCGGGATATATATAATAAAAAAGCATTGCTCTTGTGCAATGCCTTTTTTATTTAGTTCATATAAGAGTTAAATAATTTCTAACATCTTTCTTTTGTCATTGTATGACTTTTTTCGTCAGCTTCTATCAATGCCATTGTTCCGTGTTTATAGTTTCACATCTATGATGCTTTTGGGAACATGTATCCACCACCTTAATGCATATTTATTTCCCTGCAAAAGCAAACTTCAATTTTAATAGACGTGTAAAAATGAAGTAACTTATGGTAGCGAATAGGAAAAATCCAACATAATAAGACAGAAGTGCATCTCGTCCGCCTAATATTCTACCACCAAGTAGTCCGAAGCATAGAACAGTGCAAATTATGAACCATTTTTGCAAGTTAGGAAACAATAGTATTTTTCCACTTTGTTCGTTCGGTGTACGTGTGTATAGAAAGGTTGCCATTGATAAAAAGATAATGATGTAAGAAAATGGTGTTAATAGTGTCCAAGGAGAAGGTACAGAAATACGCTCCATTGGTTTGTCCTGTGGTACACTAGAAAGTTTATTGCCATAGTCATCAAATGTTTCTATCGGGTGGTAATCATAAGTAATAGAAAAATATTCTAATGGTGAAATGATACCTATATGTTGTAAGTACTCATAAGTATGGTGCTCTATTTCTCCCATTGCATCTAAAGACCATTGTGTGTGAGAATAAATGAACCCGGAAATTAATAATCCAAAACCGTATGGTAAAAATAATAGAATGATAGTTAAACTACTTTGAGAAAATATATGTCCAGTAATAGTTCCGATAAATAAGGCGAATGTATAAATAGCGATAAGTACAACGGTAGCATATAGAAAGTAACTATAGAACGGAGCAAAGTTTTGATACTCATTGTGAAACGACATGTTCTTTATTGCGTACATGCTAATCCAGCAAACAATTTGTACTGTAATAATATTCAAAACACCAAGCCACCATTTTGTTAAAAAAATATCCTTTCGTTTAAAAGGCATCGAGAATAGAAAATCAGTTGATTGATTGTTACGTTCCCATCCAATTAAAAGACAAGCGAGTGCAATAAGAGTAGCTCCTTGAAAGAAGACGGCACCATCAGATGTCTGAAAATAGTAGGAGTAGTAATATGTATAGTCACCAAATTTCATTTTTGATAGTTTTAGTTGCATTTGTGCTGCTTGATAATATTTATAAGGTAGTTGATATAAACTAATTAACCAAAATAATAGAATTATATATTTTCCTTGCTTCCATTGCCTCATCCATAAAGCTTTATGAAACATGTGAATCCTCCTCAAATGTAGTGATAAAAATATCTTCAAGTGACATTGTTAATTCTTCAATGAGTATAGGTTGTTCTTTATAAAACTTCTCCAGTGTTGTAGCCACATTTCCCTCAATTAAGATTGTATACACTTTTCCTGTTTGATTTAATATTTTAATATTGCTTAAGTTTTCTAGTTTTTGAGGTAATGAACGTTCGTAAGCAACTTGGATTTTAGCAAATCGTGATTTTGCATCGTCTAGTGATGTAATAGAAGAGATAGTATGGCCTTTTAATATAATGATTGTATCTGCAATTTGTTCCACTTCATCTAAGTGGTGAGTTGAGATGAAAATGGTAAGCTCTTTTTCCGCAACTTCTCCAACAAGAAACTGTAAAATCTGCCTTTTAACGATAGGATCAAGTCCGTTTGTCGGTTCATCTAAAATGATATATTCTGCTTTTGTCGAAACAGCTAAAATGATAGCAAGTAGTGCTTTCATACCTTTTGAATAACTACGAATTCGTTTGTTTGGTAAGTTAAAACGTTCTAACAGTTCATAGAAATATGCTTCATCAAATGCGGTATAAACTTCTTTATAAAACTTTACAATTTCTTTTACCGTATATCCGTTCAGTATGTTAGTAGAATCAGGGACATATACGATTTTTTGCTTTATTTCAGGACACTGATGAATGTTTGTATCTTCATATGTAACAGTCCCTGCATCAGGATCTAAAATGCCGACCATCGTTCGTAATAAAGTTGTTTTCCCCGCACCGTTTCTTCCGAGTAATCCGATGATACTTCCTCTTTGTAATGTGAAAGAAACATCATCTAAAATTGTTTGATTATCAATCGTTTTCTTCAAGCTTGTCACTTTCAGCATCTGCATTCCCTCCAATCTCTTTATAGTATGAATCTATCCAATCATGAATTTTATCTTTCGTAACACCAAGATAAGAGGCTTCTAATAGTAATTGATGAAATTGCTTTTCAACCATAGCGATTTTCCTTTCGTCTAATGTTGGGGCAATCGATTGGGATACAAATGTTCCTTTTCCTCGTAATGTTTCAATAATCCCTTGTCGCTCTAACTCTTGGTACGCTTTACTCACTGTATTTGGATTTATAACGAGTAAAGAAGCGAGTTCGCGTACAGAAGGTAGTTTGTCACTTGGAGCTAACATGTTCTTCAATACGAGTTCTTTTATATTTTGAACAATTTGTTCCCATATCGGAGTGTTGCTTCTTGGATCAAGTTGAATATGCAAGAGCAATGTCTCCTTTCTGACTTGTATTAGGTGTACTACTTCATGTAATACACTTAATACAATATAGGTGATGAATGTATTTGTCAACTGAAAATATTAGAAAAATATGGTATTAAAAAATAAAAAATTGGAAAAAATAGGTCTGATATAGAATGGAGGGTTAGTCATGAAGCGAGTTTTTGGAATACTTGTTTGTTTCATGTTATTGCTTTCTGGTACTTCAGTTAGTTTCGCACAATCTGAGAAAACGAAGCAGGAGAAAACAGAAGAAACAACGCCGAAGTTAGCGGAACAAGCGTCGTCAGCAATTGTAATTGAACAAGATACAGGTAAAGTTTTGTTTGATAAAAATCCAAATGAAAAATTACCACCTGCTAGTATGACGAAGATTATGACAATGCTATTAATTATGGAACAAGTTGAAAAAGGAAAACTAAAACTGACCGATAAAGTGAGAGCGAGTGAGCATGCAGCTTCAATGGGTGGATCACAAATCTTTTTAGAGCCTGGGGAAGAGATGACTGTAAATGAAATGCTAAAAGGTATTGCCATTGCATCTGGAAACGATGCGTCTGTTGCAGTAGCGGAGCATATCGCTGGTTCAGAAGAAGGTTTTGTAAATATGATGAACAAAAAAGCGAAAGATTTAGGACTGAAAAACACTCATTTCCAAAACCCAACAGGTCTTCCGGCTAAAGACCATTATTCCACAGCAAATGATATGGCTATAATGGCGAGAGAATTAATGAAGTACCCACTTATTCGCAAATACACAGGTAAATACGAAGACTATTTACGTGAAGATACGGATAAGAAGTTTTGGCTCGTGAATACGAATAAGTTAGTACGTTTTTACCCTGGAGTAGATGGTGTGAAAACAGGCTTTACGACAGAAGCAAAATATTGTTTAACAGCATCGGCTGAAAAGAATGGGATGCGTGTTATTTCAGTTGTTATGGGTGCACCTACATCGAAAGAACGGAACAATCAAGTGACGAAGCTTCTTGACTATGCATTTGGTCAATATATGACAAAGAAATTGTATACACGAGGCGAAAAAATTAAAACTGTCCAAGTAGGAAAAGGGAAAAAAGAAAAAGTAGATTTAGTTGCGTCAGACAATGTGTCTCTTCTTATGAAGAAGGGCGAAAATATGGACAAAGTAAAGCAAGAAGTAATTGCTGAAAAGAAAGTGAAAGCACCAATTAAAAAGGGCGATGCACTTGGTACGCTTGTTATTAAAAAAGATAAAGATGTTTTATTAAAACAAACAATTATAGCAAAAGAAGATGTTGCTGCAGCGAGCTGGTGGGAGTTATTTAAAAGAAGTTTTGGGATGTTTTCAACATCAAAATAGCGGCAAACATTTTGCCGCTTTTCTATTCGTATGAAAGTAAATAATTGCTGAATGGTTTCACTTTATGACGAAATAGTTCTTCTTTTGTCAGTAGGAAGGATTCTTATGTTGAATCACGAAAATCTTTATGTATGTAAATGAGTAAAGTTTGAGCATAAGGAGGAAATCGTGTGAGTCTTTCCATGCAATTAGAAGTAAAACGTGACGTCCTATGTGTGAGACTAGCGGGTGAATTAGATCATCATACTGCTGAAGAGTTGCGAACGAAAGTAACAGATATGATTGAGACACATGGTGTTCATCATATTGTTTTGAGCCTAGAGAACTTATCGTTTATGGATAGTTCTGGTTTAGGTGTTATATTAGGCCGATATAAGCATGTAAAGGGATTAGGTGGAGAAATGGTTGTTTGTGCAATTTCACCGCCTGTTAAGCGTTTATTTGAAATGTCGGGCTTATTTAAAATTGTTCGCTTAGAAGAAAGTGAAGCGCATGCGCTCGCGACGTTGGGGGGGGCATAAATGAGAAATGAAATGAACCTTCAATTTTCAGCATTAAGTCAAAATGAATCATTCGCTCGCGTTACAGTAGCTGCTTTCATTGCGCAACTAGACCCAACGATGGAAGAACTTACGGAGATTAAAACAGTTGTGTCAGAAGCAGTTACAAATGCAATTATTCATGGGTACGAAGGAAATGCAGAAGGTGTTGTTTATATTTCTGTAATTTTGGAAGAAGCAATGGTGAAACTCACGATTCGAGATGAAGGGATTGGCATCTTTGATTTAGATGAAGCAAGACAACCCCTTTTTACAACTAAACCTGAATTAGAGCGTTCCGGAATGGGATTTACTATCATGGAAAATTTTATGGATGAAGTAGAAGTTATTTCAAACGAATCTTTCGGGACAACAATCCATTTGACAAAATACTTATCAAATAGTAACGCTCTATGCAATTAAGGAGAATAGCCTATGGACATAGAGGTCAAAAATGAGAAGAAGAAACCTCAGTTAAAGGACCACGAGCTAAAAGCGTTAATTCAACAAAGTCAAGATGGAGATCAACAAGCAAGAGATACAATCGTTCAAAGTAATATGCGTCTCGTATGGTCGGTTGTACAGCGTTTTCTTAATAGAGGATACGAACCAGACGATTTATTTCAAATTGGATGTATTGGGCTCTTAAAATCGGTAGATAAATTTGATTTATCTTTCGACGTGAAATTTTCAACATATGCAGTTCCAATGATTATTGGCGAAATACAGCGATTTTTACGTGATGATGGATCAGTGAAAGTAAGTAGATCTTTAAAAGAAACAGGAAATAAAATACGAAAGATGAGAGACGAGCTTTCGAAAGAATTTGGAAGAGCCCCAACGATTAATGAAGTAGCCGAAGCGTTAGAACTAACGCCGGAAGAAGTCGTTCTTGCGCAAGAAGCGAGTCGTGCTCCTTCATCCATACATGAAACGGTGTATGAAAACGATGGGGATCCAATCACTATTTTAGATCAAATTGCCGATCAATCTGAAACGAAATGGTTTGATAAAATTGCTTTAAAAGAAGCAATTAGAGAATTAGATGATCGAGAACGTTTAATTGTGTATTTACGCTACTATAAAGATCAAACCCAATCAGAAGTAGCGGAACGAATAGGCATTTCGCAAGTACAAGTTTCAAGACTTGAAAAGAAAATATTAAAACAGATGAAAGATCGAATAGATGAATAGCTATCTATTCGATTTTTTTTGTTATTGAAAATGGAAAAATTATAATTTTCACAAAAGTTAACAGAATTTATTGATAATTTAGTAAATTTAAAATATAATCCAAGTATGAACTTGTCACAAAGGGGGAAAGAAATATGGAAACGAGGCAACAATGGGGAACGCGTGCTGGATTTATTTTCGCAGCGGTCGGCTCTGCCGTTGGATTAGGAAACATATGGCGTTTTCCTTATACAGCGTATGAAAATGGGGGAGGCGCATTCTTTTTACCGTACTTATTTGCATTATTAACGACTGGTATTTCATTATTGGCATTTGAATTTGCTCTTGGGCATCGTCACCGTGGGTCCGCGCCACTTACGTTCTTCCGTATTAGTCCGCGTGCTGAATTTATCGGATGGTGGCAAATGTGTGTAACGTTTATCGTTTCAACATATTATGCAGTAATTATTGCTTGGTCTATCTCGTATACGTACTTTGCAATTACTGGAGCATGGGGGAAAGATACGCAATCATTTTTATTTAAAGAGTATTTGCATGTTGCAGATAAGCCTGGACAGTTTGGAGGGCTCGTACCGGAAGTGTTAATTCCATTAGCTCTCGTTTGGATTATTGTGCTTGGTGTAGCATTTAAAGGAGTTAAAAAAGGAATCGAAGTGGTTAACCGTATTTTCATTCCTTTACTAGTTGTTATGTTCCTTATTATCGTAGTTCGTGCAGTGACGATGGAAGGTGCGATGCAAGGATTAGATGCATTCTTTAAACCGGATTGGAGTCGTATTTTTGATGGAAAGGTATGGCTTGCTGCTTACGGTCAAATTTTCTTTAGCTTATCTTTAGCATTTGGAATTATGATTACGTATTCTAGTTATTTACCGAAAAACTCAGATACAACAAATAATGCCTTTATTACTGGCTTTGCAAACTCAGGATTTGAATTATTAGCAGGGATTGGGGTCTTTGCAGCTCTTGGGTTTATGGCAAACAATATGGGAGTACCGGTTGATAAAGTAGCAAGTGCTGGTGTAGGGCTTGCGTTCGTAGTATTCCCGCAAATTATTAATGAATTACCGATGTCATCGTTATTCGGCGTATTATTTTTCTTATCATTAACGGTTGCTGGAATTACATCCCTCATTTCGCTTGCGGAAGTATGTTTTGCTGCCGTATCTGAAAAGTTCAGCTTAAGCCGCCAAAAAACAATTGGAATTATGGGGACACTTCTCGTACTAGTTTCTCTTGTTTTTGCAACACGTGGCGGGCTTATGTTCCTAGATGTTGTTGATTATTTCGCTAATAACTTCGGATTAATTTCAATTGCATTAGTGGAAGTAGTTACGATAGGGCTTATTCTACGCCGTTTACCAGTGTATCAAAATCACGCAAACTTCGTATCTGATATTAAGTTAGGGACGTTTTGGAGAGTGAGTTTACTCGTTATTACCCCGCTTATGTTAGGATACATGTTAATTGATGGTATAATCCAAAATATTAAAAAGAACTACGGAGATTATCCAACGGAGTTTGTCGTAACATATGGTTGGTCAATTGCAGCAGCGTTCCTTATCGTTGCACTAATCATTAGTCTAAAGAAATGGAATGCACAAATACATTCAGATTCTGCTAAGCTTGAAAAAGAATGGAAAGATCGGGGTGTTTCATAATGAGCGGATCAGCGATTATGATGATGGTTATTGGTATGGTAGTCATTTGGGGAGGACTCGTATTAAGTATTGCAAATTTATTTAAGAAAAAGGCATAAACTAAAAAACATCTGTACCGAAACGGTACAGATGTTTTTTTATGAAAAAATTGTATTAGAAAAAAATTCAATAACCATACTACAACTACGAGGAAGAGTGAAGAGGTGAATGGAAATTGGAACAAACAATTTATATTAAAATGCGTAATCGATTAAAAGTTTCTCCTACGTATGAAGTGAAACTGAGTGATGTCGCTCAACTTGCCGGAGATGCTGTGGTAGTTGAGTCGTTACAGGATGAGGTAGTTTACAAAATAACAGCGCATGATAAGACACATGTTGTAATTGATGTTATGAAAATTATTGAGATTATTCAACAAAAAGCGGCTCATATACAAATTAATTTACTCGGTTCTGGACAAACTCTTGTTGAAATTATATATGAAAAAAAGAAAGTACATCCGATTTTCTTCGGACTTGTATGGTTGTTACTTTTTATTGGAGCGGCTCTTGCGATTATTTATTTCCATGAAGATGTAAGCATGCAACAAGTGCACCAGCGATTATATTACATGATTACGGGAGAATTTAAGGCACAACCACTTCTATTTCAAATTCCTTATTCGGTAGGTCTTGGGTTAGGTATGGTTTTATTTTTTAACCATGTATTTCAAAAGCGAATTAATGAAGAACCGAGTCCGTTAGAAGTGGAGATGTTCCAATACCAGCAGTCACTTGACCAATATGTAATCGTTCATGAAAACAAGGACAATATGAAACAACTTGCCGATGATTGAGTCTGGGCTTGTTATTTTAATTGGTTTAGCGGGAGGAATTGCAGTAGGTAGCGGATATGTCGCATTTTTAGCTGTACTGGGTATAATCCCCCGTCTAGCTCAATTAACGAGAAGTGGAAAGCACATTCAATATTTTGAGTGGGCAGTTATTGTAGGTACGTTAACAGGAGCTTGGTGTAGTTTGAAAAACATTACATTTCAAACGTCGCAATATTGGCTTGTTATATTAGGAATATTTTGTGGCACATTCATTGGAATGCTCGCAGCCGCATTAACAGAAGTGTTAAATGTGTTACCTATTTTAGCGAAACGAGTAGGGGTAGAGGGGAAAATTGTTGTTTTACTCGTTGCTCTTGTACTTGGGAAGGTAATAGGCTCGTTGTTTCACTGGATTTATTTCGTAAAGTAGGAGGCAATATATAAATGACAGGGCGAAAACTAAAGGATGATTACGCAAATAAAGTGAAGGAGTACCATCCAAAACCAAACTATTTCATAAATTGTGTTAAGGCATTTTTTGTAGGTGGGCTCATTTGTACTGTTGGAGAAGTATTGATGAAATTTTATATACATTATTTTCATTTTAGTGAACAAGAGGCAGGAAATCCGACAGTTGCCACTCTTGTATTATTGTCAGCGATTTTAACAGGTTGTGGTGTATATGATAAAATCGGTCAATTTGCTGGAGCAGGATCGGCCGTACCTGTTACTGGATTTGCGAATTCTATGGCGAGCGCTGCGTTAGAACATAAGAGTGAAGGAATTGTGCTTGGTGTTGCTACAAATATGTTTAAGCTGGCGGGAAGTGTTATCGTTTTTGGGGTCGTTGGTGCATACGTTATTGGGTTAATAAGGTATACTTTTAACATTTTTATGTCTTAAAGGAGGGGCTAGTATGAGGTTGACTGGAAAACAAACGTGGGTATTTCAAAATGATATTTATGTGAATGCAACCGGTACTGCTGTCGGTCCAAAAGAAGCTGAAGGCCCTCTCGGAAAGGATTTTGATATTTCATACGATGATTTACATTGCGGAGAGGAAAATTGGGAACTTGCTGAACGAAGATTAATGTCAGATTCAATTCAGCAAGTCGTGCAAAAAGGAAATATAGAAACATCACAAATTGATTTCTTTTTGGCGGGTGATTTATTAAATCAAACAGTGACAGCAAATTATGTTGCGCGTAAGTGGGGGATTCCCTTTTTAGGGATGTTTAGCGCTTGTGCGACCTCGATGGAGACTTTAGCGGTCGGATCCGCCTTTATAGATGGTGGGTTCGCAAATCGTGTTTTAGCGACGGTAAGTAGTCATAATGCAACGGCGGAAAGACAGTTTCGTTATCCAACCGAGTATGGGGGACAAAAGCCAGGAACAGCAAATTCCACTGTTACAGGTGCGGGATCCATATTAATTAGTAAAGAAAAAAGTGCCATTAAAATTACGGCAGCTACGATTGGAAAAGTGCAAGATTTAGGAATTGCGAATCCTTTAGATATGGGATCGGCCATGGCACCTGCTGCTGCTCATACAATTCAGCAACATTTTGAAGATTTGAAGAGAAGTGCCGCTGATTATGATTTGATTGTTACCGGTGATTTATCAGCTATTGGGACACCAATCACGAAACAACTGTTACTGGAAGAAGGATATGATATTGGGCATATATATAATGATTGTGGATTAATGATTTATGATTCCGGTCAAGAAGAAGTATTTGCTGGTGGGAGTGGTTGCGCATGTTCAGCTGTTGTCACATATGGCCATTTATTAAGAGAGATGCAAAAAGGGAACTTACAACGAATTTTTGTCGTTGCTACTGGCGCGTTATTAAGTCCGATGATGATGCAGCAGAAAGAAACAATTCCAACCATTGCGCATGGTGTCGTATTTGAGAGAGTGAAGGGAGAGTGAATTGTGGATTTTATATATGCATTTCTTGTAGGAGGCGCTATTTGTGTAATTGGACAAATATTATTAGATTTCGCAAAGTTAACACCAGCCCATTTAATGGCTACCTTTGTAGTTATAGGTGCAATTTTAGATGGATTCGGATTGTACGATAAGCTTATAAAGTTTGCTGGTGCCGGGGCGACAGTTCCTATTACAAGTTTTGGACATTCCTTATTACACGGGGCAATGCATGCGGCAGAAAAACACGGATATATAGGGATTGGTATGGGTATGTTTAGTTTAACGTCTGCAGGCATTTCCGCAGCGATATTATTTTCATTTTTTGTAGCACTTATATGTAAACCGAAAGGATAAATCAAATGAGACGAAGGGTTGTTTTGGTCACAGATGGAGATGAATATGCAAAGCGAACAATTGAGCTTTTAACGAAGGAATTTGGGGGAAGGTGTATTTCGGCATCACAAAGTAATCCAACCAAATTGACAGGGAAGAAAGTTGTTGAGCTTATTATGCAAACGCCATATGACCCTGTATTTGTCATGTTTGATGACAGCGGATTTATTGGAGAAGGATCTGGTGAAAAGGCTTTGAAATATGTAGCCACACATAAACAAATTGATGTACTGGGGATTTTGGCAGTAGCGTCTAATACACATCATTGGGAATGGGCACGTGTAGATGTAAGTGTAGATCGGAATGGGAATTTAACCGAATACGGTGTTGATAAATTTGGACTTCCAGATGGTGAAATTGGCAGAATTAGCGGAGATACAATTTATTGTTTAGATGATCTGAATGTTCCTGTCATTGTGGGAGTTGGTGATATTGGTAAGATGTGTGGGAACGATGAATGGGAGAGGGGATCACCTATTACTAGAAAAGCGATTCAATTAATTTTGGAAAGGAGTGGTTTTTATGACGAAGCCTAAAAAAGTGGAAATCCCTATTTCATCTTTCATAAGTGATAATGAAAATTACTTAAAGCAAACAGCTGGACTGGGTGTTACATACGATGTTGGTATTCGTAAATTTCAAATTTTAAATAAAGAAATTGGTGTGTTATTTGTAAACGGACTTTGTGATACAAATTATATTATCCCTATTTTAGAAGAAGCGGTGGATACAAATGAAATAAGGGATGTAGAAGAAGATACAGTGAAGCTTTTAGAGAATCGTTTAATCCATCAACAAGTAAGTAAAGTGAAAACGATGGATGAGGTAATGCTCCAAGTATTATCAGGACTCATCGTTATATTTGTGGAAGGTGAAACGGAAGCGTTCGCAATAGATGTTCGTAGCTATCCAGGACGAACACCAACAGAACCTGATACTGAAAAAGTAGTACGCGGTGCGAGGGATGGATTTGTTGAAAATATCGTTGTAAATACAGCGTTAATTCGTAGGAGAATTCGAGATCCACGTCTTCGAAATGAAATGATTCGAGTAGGAGATAGATCGCAAACGGATATTTGTATTACATATGTACAAGATGTTGCAAATCCAGATTTAGTGAAGATAATAAAACAAGAATTAAGTAACATTGAAATAGATGGAATTACGATGGCGGATAAAACGGTAGAGGAATTTGTAGTTAAACAAGGTTATAATCCCTTCCCACTTATTCGATACACAGAAAGACCAGATGTAGCAGCAAATCATCTACTAGAAGGACATGTGTTAGTACTTGTTGACACATCACCGAGTGCTATGATTACTCCAACAACATATTTCCACCATTTACAGCATGCAGAAGAGTTTAGACAAAATCCAGCTGTAGGTACATTTTTACGTTGGGTACGTTTTTTAGGTGTTATATTTTCGCTGTTCTTACTGCCATTTTGGTTGGTGTTTGTTTTTGATCCAACTCTTTTACCGGAAAGTCTCGCTTTCATTGGACCGAACAAGATGACGCATTTACCAATTTTATTACAAATTTTGATGGCCGAAATCGGACTAGAATTTTTAAGGATGGCTGCCATTCATACACCGACATCATTGTCGTCTGCAGCAGGATTAATTTCTGCCATATTAATTGGTCAAATTGCTATTGATGTAGGTTTGTTTGTACCAGAAGTAATTTTATATGTAGCAGTTTCTATGATTGGAGCATATGCAACACCGAGTTATGAACTAGGGCTTGGGAATAAAATCGGAAAGCTATTTGTCATTATTTTGACAGGTATATTTCATGAAATGGGATTTGTAATTGGTATGACGATATTGATTTTATTTTTAACGTCTATAAAAAGTTTACAAACACCTTATTTATGGCCGTTTTTACCATTTGATTGGGGCGCATTAACAAAAATTCTACTCCGTCCAACGATGTCTAGTTTAAAAGTACGCCCAAGTATTGTAAAACCTCAAAATGTAAAAAGACAAAAATAAACGGGATTATACACCCGTTTATTTTTTTAGCAAAAATTTATTGTTTTTTAACAAAAATCAAACATTTATTGTGTACACTTAGAGTAGATATTGTGTATGGAAGGGGAAGAGGACATGATTAAATTATTTGTAAGTGATTTAGATGATACGCTCGTTTACAATG
Source organism: Bacillus sp. CH140a_4T (assembly GCF_008923725.1). Classification (GTDB taxonomy): domain Bacteria; phylum Bacillota; class Bacilli; order Bacillales; family Bacillaceae_G; genus Bacillus_A. The sequence continues at coordinate 367,120 of NZ_WBPF01000013.1, read as the reverse complement.
TGAATCATATGCAAAAAGAAGATGAACGTGCACTTTGTTGGTTAGCTGAAAAAGGGACAAATATTTGTTTTGCCTCTGGCCGCTTTACTCATCGAATCGATGAAGTCGTAAATAGGTTTTCATTCCCGTATTACACAACTAGTTTAAATGGAGCGACGATGTTACTGCCGGATGGAAAAATATTTCATGAATCAAGTTTTGAAGATGGGATTGCCCAGGAAATATATCGATATATCCATAAAAAGGGACTAGCAGATATTGTTTGTGCAAATGAGCAACGGTATACAAAAAGAAAGAATGAACATCATCATACTTTTGAGACGTATATGGGCGTGCATATTGCTGAGATAGAAGCATTAGAAGAGGAATTTGGTAAGACTGTACATCCTGCGAAATTGTTTGTTTTTGGGGAAGAAGAGACAATTGCAGCATTAGATGAAGAGTTACGAGATACATTTCAGAGCGAAGCGGAAGTTTTTATGTCTGGTAAACGCTATGTTGATATTATGCCAAGGGGAGTAAGTAAAGGGAGTGCTTTAAGGCGACTAATGGAACATTTGCGAATTGAAGCAAATGAAGTTGCATGCATTGGAGATTCTTTCAATGATATTTCTATGTTTGAAGTAACCCCGCATTCATTTACTCTTCATCATGCTCATCCATATGTGAAGGAGAAGGCAAATCATATTGTTCGTTCGGTTGAAGAAGCTGTTATGAAATTGCCGTTACTTGTATAAAAAAGAAGCTCGTCAGTGACGAGCTTCTTTTTACTTGAATAACGATTTAACAAAATCAATGATACTTGAGAAAAAATCTTTAACTTTATCTAGGAAACCTTGCCCTTCTTCAGATCCTAAAAAGGCAGAAACGTGTTCTTTTGCTTTATTTAACTGACTGCCAACTTGATTCCAATCGATATTAAGATTTTTCATTTTATCAAATAGCGCAACTAAGTTATCTAACTGTTCATCCGTTAATGTAATACCAAGTTGATCCGCAATTTTTTGAATTAATGAACGTAAATCTTCAGTCGTTTTTGGCTGTTCTTTGGCAATCTCTTCTTTAATTTTTGCAACAAGTTGAACTGCTTTTTCTTCACCAATTTTATCGCCGAGCTGGGCTGTTTGCACCATTTCTTCGTTGGCTACTTTTTTTACTTCTTCAGGAATTGCTTTGTTCGATGTTGTTTCATAGGCTTTCATTAAACCGGTTAAAGCAGCGGTTCCTGAGACTTTAAATGGTGCAGTAATTTGAATTTCTGCATCTTTCACACCTGCTGTAATAAGTGCGTTTGTGTACATTGCATCTGTTATCGAATTAATGTTTTTTGAACGTACAATGAGACCAGACCCTGGCTTTGTGTATGTAATCATAGAAGAGGAAATTGCTCTCGTACCAATTTGGGCTTTTGGAACAATCCCTTCTAGAAATTTATGTTCTTCCGCATTAGACACAGTAATGATTGTAGCATCTTTCGGTGCTTTCATTTCTTGTAACAGATCTTGTTTTTGTTGTTCAGACAAGTTTTCTCCTAGTGTAACAATTGATTCTCCTTCGATGATGTCTGCAAACGAAGCTGTTGGCATTATAAATACCGTTACAGCTAATAGCAGAGCTAGTAATTTCGTTTTCACGAAAAATCGCTCCCTTTCTCTTTCTAAAATTTTCGGGCAACACAGTTATTATAGTATATATTTCTTATTTGTCACCTAGCTTTTTCCACATTTCAAAAAAGAAGTATGTAGATTGTCGGATTCTTTTTGTTTCTAGTCATGAATGTGGTAATATAGTGCTGAGATAGTTGAAAGGAGACATATACGTATGAAAACTTTAGGATACATATTAATGGAAAATGGTGAAAAAATCGATTTAGAATTTTTCCCAGAAGAGGCACCAAAAACAGTAGAAAACTTTAAAAAACTAGCAGAGCAAGGATTTTATGATGGTGTGACATTCCACCGCGTTATTCCTGGCTTCGTAAGCCAAGGTGGAGATCCAACAGGAACAGGTGCAGGTGGCCCGGGCTACTCTATCCCATGTGAAACTGATGGAAATCCTCATAGACACCTTGTAGGGTCACTTTCTATGGCTCATGCTGGCCGTAACACTGGCGGTAGCCAATTCTTTGTTGTTCATGAGCCACAACCACATTTAGATGGTGTACATACTGTATTCGGTAAAGCAACAAGCGGTATTGAAACAGTATTAAACATGCGTCAAGGCGATGTAATGAAAGAAGTTAAAGTTTGGGAAGAGTAAGTTAATGGGAAAAGAGAGCTATGGCTCTCTTTTTTGTTTTTTTAATAGGAATGGGTATTTCGTTTGTAGTATATGATACAAGTCGTACTGTTATTGTAGCGAAAATATGGCGCTTATGAGAACAAAATTTTACCAAATTACATAGAATACATTAGATTACATGTTTCAATAAATATTTTTTATTAAATTAATTTTGCTAGAATTCATTTGCTCTCAGGTGATGAATATTGAAGTGGTAATGAGCAACTGATGTTTCTTTTTACTTTCATATAACAGTGTTTCTTTTTTTAATCTACTTAGAAAAAATAGTATTGAAACATATATTTGACTTTCTTCTTTTCGCTTTGTATGATTATCAAGTTGTTTTAGCCTCTTCTCACTCTGTTGAAAATATTGTAAAATGAATGTGATATGAAAAGAGTGGTTGAGGGGATTAATAGTTTGTAACTTTTGTAAGAAGGGATAAGGGTTATGTTAATTCGTTTTAAAAAAAGTTATGAAAAGATTGCAATGGGGCTTCTTTCATTTATGCCAACTGAAAAAGATGTGAAAACATTACAATTGACTATGAAAGATTATGAAGCAAAGGATGATTGGCAATTGTATTTGTGGAAACAAAACGAAGATTTTGTTGGGATAATGGGGATTGTAAAAAAAGAGAATCAAGTGTTGGAAATTCAGCATTTGAGTGTGAACCCATCTCACCGTCATATGGGTATTGGGACGAAGATGGTTCAAGAGTTAAAGAGTAAATTTCTTGAGTTTACAATTTGCGGAAATGAGCAAACAGCAAGTTTTTGCAAAAAGTGTAAAGGGCTGGAACAAAATATACATTCGTGAAAGCAGAGATAAGTAGTTTATTATCTCTGCTTTCTTTTTTGTAATTGTTCGTTTCGTTCAGCGATGACTTCTGTTCGATCACGTAATGTGTGCTTATGTATGATATATTCATTAGAAGTAGCATTCACGTCCTTCCAAGGAAAATTTTGTTTCTGACATAATTCCATGCAATGCTTTTCTAATGCTGTATCCGATAATGGTAAAAATAACGGCGTAAAACCTTCTTCTTTCTGTATAGATTGTAATCTATCCTTGAGTAAGAATAGAAGTTGTGTCTGATTTATTCCTAAACGTTGTAAAGGTGCACTGTTGTTTTCTAAAATCGTTATGGCGCCTTTCATCATCTTCTCTGAGCCATTCCAGTTGGAGCGTCTTTGATGGTATAAAGAAACTGCAATTTGAATAAGACCGACTAAATAATTATCACGATTTTCTCGCGGTTTTGTTTTCCAATATTCTTCCAGTATTTCGTGACATTCAAAATAATCATAATCTCCATGAAAATGAATTAAAAATTGTATGTATTCAGTAGGATACATTTTCTTCACCCCTGTTTAACGGTTATAAATACAAGTGTACCATAGAAATATGAACAATAAACGACTAGGGAATTTTCCCTAGTCGTTATTGTTCATATTAGCAGAAGCAAGCTGCCCCTACAATAATTAGTAAAATAAACAATACAACAAGTAATGCGAACCCACCGCTAAAACCGCAATCAACGTGACCCATAGTTTTTTGACCTCCTACATTGTTCTTACTACACTGTTATCATATGAAGCGGTGGGCATGATGACATAGGCATCGGTCTATTTTTAATTAAATTTCTTAAAAAGGTTGGATAGAACATGAGTATGCTCTATACTTATGTTGTTATAGAAAAAATGTGGTGGGATGCTTTGTGCAGTATAATTTTAAAGTAGAGGCTTTTGAAGGGCCTTTAGATTTATTGTTACATTTAATACATCGTTATGAAATTGATATATATAATATTCCTGTAGCGGAAATTACAGAGCAATATTTATCTTATGTTCACACGATGAAAGAACTACAATTAGATGTTGCAAGTGAGTATTTAGTAATGGCTGCGACTTTATTACAAATTAAAAGTAAAATGTTGTTGCCGAAACATGAAGAAGATGTACTTGATAACGGTGATGACTTTATAGATGATCCTCGTCAAGAATTGATGGAGAGGTTAATTGAATATAAGAAATATAAGCAAGTTGCTACTGAGCTAAAAGAAAGAGAACAAGAAAGAGCACAGCTATATACACGTCCGCCAATTGATTTTACATCATTGCAACAAGAAGAGGAGACAAACTTGCCTCTTGATGTTACGTTATATGATATGCTAGCGGCATTTCAAAAATTAATGCGCCGTAAAAAAGCAAAGAAACCTGTAACAACACGTATTACTCGTCAAGAAATACCAATTGAAAAGCGCATGATTGATATTTTAAAGCAGTTAGAAATACAAGGTGGTCGTCAAAGTTTTTATGATTTGTTTGTTGATGATGAACGGGAAATAATGGTTGTAACATTTTTAGCGGTTCTTGAGCTTATGAAAAATCAACAAATCATAATTGAACAAGAACATAATTTTGATGAAATTTTCGTATCAAGCTCTACTAAATCTGCATAGAGTTAGTATGGAAAATGGGATGGAAATATTATATCTCATGCTAGGTTTGAATGTATCGTTTGGAACAAGAGAAAAAATATTGAACCGAACGCATTGATTGTGATTCGGTTTTTTGATGTGTATTTTTATGGAGAAAAATGGAGGAAGGAGCTCGTAAAATGGATAGAAAAGAACAGAAATCAATCATTGAAGGGCTTTTATTTGTTTCTGGTGATGAAGGGATTTATCCAGAACAAATAGCGAAAGTGCTTGAAATTGAAGGAAATGAAGTAATCGATATTTTAGAAGAAATGCAAGAAGAATGTGAAGGTGCACACCGCGGTTTACAAATTGTACAGTATGCAAAAGTATATCGTTTTGCTACAAAGAAAGAACATGCTTCGTACTATCAAAAATTAATAGATATCCCAACAGCGGCTTCACTTTCTCAGGCTGCTTTAGAAACATTAGCGATTGTGGCATATCGTCAACCTATTACAAGGACTGAAATGGAAGAGATTAGAGGGGTAAAAACCGATAAGGCGCTACAAACGTTAGTTTCACACTTACTTATAAAAGAAATGGGAAGAGCAGAAGGCCCAGGGCGTCCTATTTTATATGGAACAACGAAAGAATTTTTGGATACATTTGGATTGAAAACATTAGATGATTTACCAGCACTTTCTGAAGAGAATGAACAAATGAATGAAGCAGATTTATTCTTTGGTTCTTTACAGGAGATATCGAAATAAAAGCTTAGCATTTTGCTAAGCTTTTTTTGTATATCAATTATATACCGTGCCATACTAATTGAAAAAAGGAGACGAGTTATGAGAAGTATGCGAAGTATTTTATTGTTAGTTTCTGTTTTGTTATGCTTTTCTTTAAATAGTGCATCGGCCAAAAGATATATGATGTCTATTCATACCGCGTCTCCGTTACATATGCAGCGGCAACATTTTGGAAAAATGAAAGTGAGTTTTTTAAAAGTTGGGCAAGGTGATGCGACACTTATTACATTGCCAAATGGACAAACGATGTTAATTGATGGGGGACCTTATGAAGCTGGAGAGGTTATCATTCAAAAACTAATCGAAAAAGGGATTAACCATTTAGATGTTATCGTCAGTACGCATCCTGATATGGACCACATTGGAGGACTCATTCCGATTGTCGAGCAAATGCCGGTATCACTTATATTAGATAGTGGAAAAACATATAGTTCTTTTACTTATCACACATACCGGAATCATATTAAAAAAAGAGGAATTCCTTTCGTTTCAGTAAAAGAGGGACAATACATACCGCTAGATCCGCATGTTTCCATACAAGTATTAAACAATGGGAAATCAAAAGATGAAAATAATGAATCTTCAATTGTGTTAAAGGTACGATACGGGAAAGCGGATTTTTTACTAATGGGTGATGCTGATGTGCGGACGGAAACTGAAATATTAAAGCAATTTGATGTACATGCAGATGTGTTAAAGGTGGGACATCATGGCTCCTATACTTCAACAAGTGAAATGTTTATAAAGAAAGTAGAACCACAGTTTGCGATTCTTTCATATGGGAGCAGAAATCCGTATGGACATCCGCATCAAAGTGTAGTGAGACGTTTAAAACAGCGTGGTATAATGATATATGGAACAAATAAACGTACAGTAGAAATGGAAACAGACGGCGAGCATATTACAATAGGCTCTAGTGGATTAATGCCATTACTTAAGTGAGTAATATGATAGGGGATATTCTCCCTTTTTGGAAAACTGAATAACATATATTATAATTGCAAGAGACGTACTAAGTTTCCTTTTTGTTAAACAAAGAGGAAATTTCATTCGAATGTATAGACAACTACTCGTGCATATATTAAGATGGAATTAGGCGAATAAGGTAATAATAACAAGTAGGTATTTCATGGGAAAGGATCGATGAAAATGAAAACGCAAGTTGTCATCAATGCCAAAATTTATACAGGTCAAGAAGTAGTGGAAAACGGATTTATTCGTTACGCAGAAACAATTAAAGAAATTGGTTTGATGGCTCAATATGTATCACAAGAAAATGAAGCGGTTTTAGATGCGGCAGGGAAGATTGTGATTCCAGGTATGATTGATGTTCATATTCATGGTGGATACGATATTGATGCGATGGATGCAAATAGCGATGGATTAGTAACTCTAGGTAAAGAAATGTTAAAAGAAGGAGTTACAACTTACTTTCCAACAACAATGACACAAGCTCCAGAAGCAATCGAAGCGGCACTACATGCTGCAAAGGAAGCGAAAGAAAAAGGAGCACATTTCGAATATATTCACTTAGAAGGACCGTATGTTTCAAAAAAACGTGCAGGTGCACAACCACTTGAACATATTGTTCCTGCGAATATTGAACAATTTAAACAATGGCAGGAAGCAAGCGGGAATCTGATTAAATTAGTAACATATGCACCTGAAGAAGAAGGTGCATTAGAGTTTGAGCAGTATCTTGCTGAAACTGGTGTTGTTGGCACAATGGGGCATACAGATGCAATTGATGCGCAACTAAAAAATAGAAACATTACACATGCAACGCATTTATACAATCAAATGCGTGGATTACATCACCGTGAACCAGGAGTTGTTGGTCATGTGTTATTAAATCCAGATGTAATGGTTGAAGTAATTACAGATGGTATTCATATTCACCCTGATATGGTGAAATTAGCATATAAATTAAAAGGACCGAAAAAAGTAAGTGTTATTACTGACGCAATGCGTGCAAAAGGTCTTGAAGAAGGATTATATGAGCTTGGCGGACAGCCAGTACATGTAAAAGATGGTAGTGCTCGATTAGAAGATGGAACGTTAGCTGGTAGTATTCTAAAAATGGATCAAGCTTTCCGAAATGTAATTGAATTTACAGGTTGTTCAATCGAAGATGCAGTACTGATGACATCAGTTAACCAAGCAGAAGAGTTTGGATTAAATCATAAAGGTGCATTAGCGGTAGGAAAAGATGCAGACTTTGTTGTGATGAATGAAGATTTACATGTATATGATACGGTTCGTTTAGGAATTCATATGAAGGAAGGGAAGTAATTAAATGAATATTCTTGTTGTAAAAAATCCAGAAGAACTAGCAGAAGCAGGTTATAAATTAATTGAAGAAGTTGTAAAAACAAAAGAAAATCCAACATTAGGAATGGCTACAGGAAGCTCTCCATTAGGTATTTATGCAGAAATGCGAAAAAATAAACTTGATACAAGCCGTGTAACCACTGTAAACTTAGATGAGTACGTAAATTTACCACATGAAGATAAAAACAGCTATCACTATTTCATGCAAGAACAGTTGTTTGATCATCTTCCATTTAAACAAACTTATGTACCAAACGGGATGGCAAGTGATTTAGAGGAAGAGTGCAAACGTTACGAGGGCATTCTAGCTGCTAACCCAGTTGACCTACAGATTCTTGGAATCGGTGAAAACGGTCACATCGGATTTAACGAACCAGGAACACTGTTTAATTCTCCAACAAACATTGTTGAATTAACAGAATCTACACGCCAAGCAAACCTTCGCTTCTTCGAAAAAGAAGAAGATGTGCCAACTCATGCGATTACAATGGGAATCGGAAGCATTATGAAAGCGAAACAAATTCTACTTGTTGCTATGGGTTCTAAAAAGGCAGAAGCTGTTAAAGAATTATTGCAAGGTGAATATAGTGAAGCGTGTCCTGCTACAGTTTTACAACGTCATCCGAATGTAACCGTAATCGCTGATCAAGAAGCTCTATCTTTATGCAGTGAGGCGATTGCTGATGAACATCGACAAGTATTCACCATTTCCGATCTATTATCAGATTCAAGAGTGGGTGAAACAGCTAATTGAGGACGGCGAATGGAAGCCGGGAGATAAAATCCCATCTGAGAATGAACTTTGCGATAAGTTCGAAGTGAGTCGTATGACAATCAGACAGGCGATTAATAATTTAGTGGAACAAGGTTATTTATATCGGAAACGTGGAATCGGTACGTTTGTCCAACTTCCGAAAGTGGAACAAAAATTGCAAGGAATGACGGGATTCACAGAAGATATGATTTCTCGTGGGATGAACCCAAGTAGTCAATTACTTAGTTTCCGCCTAGTTCCAGCTACTGCGAAAATAGCAGACCGGTTGAGAATACAGGAGGGAGAGTCGGTTTATGAAGTGAGGCGTATTCGCTTAGCTGATGATGAACCGATTGCTTTTGAGACGACATATTTGTCGCCAGCTCTTGTAAAAGATATTAACGAAGAAATATTGCAACAATCTTTATATGAACATTTAGAGAAAAAACTGGGCTTTAAACTTGTTAGCGCTACTCAATCAATTGAAGCTTCAATTGCAACGGATAATGAAGCTGAACATCTGCATATTCCTAAAAAGGCGCCAGTGCTTGTAATGCGTCAATGGTCATATTCAGAAGGTGAAGTACCGTTAGAGTATGTGAAATGTATTTATCGTGGGGATCGTTATAAGTTTATTACAAATATCGCACGTAACAAATAATATATTTCAGTTTGTGAAGTACAGTTAATGTTAAATTGTTTAACATGTAAAGAAAAAATACGACTCATCCTTACAAGGAGTGAGTCGTATTTTTATTATGAGCAATTACGTGGTTAACAGCATCTTTAACTGTATTTACTACATAGTGAGCGTGTTCTTTTACTGCGTCATCAGCTTGAGACATAGCAAAACTGTGAGGAGTTAAAGAAAACATTGGAATATCATTATAAGAATCCCCTATGCAAGCAATTTCCTCTGGTTGTATTTGAAATTCTTGTAATAAAACAGAAATAGCAGAACCTTTACTAATATTAGGTGGCATTACATCTAAACATTGTTCTGCTGAAATGAAGGTACTAACTTTTCCATGGAATTTTTCATCAATTTTTTTCTGAAGGAGTTGTAAACTTTCCTTTGTTCCGCCGACAGAGATTTTATTTGGGAAAATAGTATCATCAATTTTTTCTAATAGATGCGGTTCTTCAACGGAAGTCATTGTTACTTGTTGTTCAAGTTCATGAATAAACGGTGTTTTCTCTTCAATGTAATAATTATGTTCATCACTTACATAACGAAAATAAGGATCTTCATTTGTCATCGCTAGCAAATCAGGAAGAATACTGGAATCAAAAGTTGCAGATAATAGTTGCTTATTTTCGTGTGTGTATACAAAAACACCATTGACACTAATACGGTGGAAATTTGTATTTACAGTTTGCATTAAATTTGCAATTTCATTATCAAGTCGGCCAGAAGCGAAACAAAGAATAACATTTTGCTCAGCGAGACTGCGAAGTGCTGCAATATCTTGTTCGTCAATTAACCCTCCGTGTTGCATCATTGTACCATCGATATCACTTACAAACATTTTAATCATGTTGTTATCTCCTTTCTATGTACAGTTGCTCTTACATTATACGCATCATATATAAACATGTCTAAAAAATGAATTTTTATGAAATGGTAGATGTTTTACATTGACGACAAAGAAGGATGTTCTGTAACATAAAAGCAGGCTATTTAAGTACGAGGGTGGTGTTATATGAGTAATTATCTAGAAATTAAAAAAGTTTTAAACAATAATGTCATCATTGCTAGCCATCCTGAACACGAGGAAGTAGTAGTGATTGGTAAAGGAATTGGCTTTGGGAAAAAAGCGAAAGATGTATTGGAGCAAGAACAAATTGAAAAAATGTTTGTTTTAAAAAATGAACGTGATCGTGAACAATACAAACTGTTAGTGCCACATGTGAGTGAAAAATTAATTGAATTAATGAATGATATTATGTTCTATATTCAAGAAAAAGCAAAATCACCATTAAATGAACATATTCATATCGCTTTAACAGATCATATTTCTTTTGCAATTAAGCGATTAAAGCAAGGGCTTACAATTGATAATCCTTTTTTAGTTGAAACGAAAATGCTCTATCCAGAGGAATATGAAATTGCTGAAGGTGTTGTAGACCTTTTAAATTCTCGTTTACAAATTACATTGCCAGAAGGAGAAATTGGTTTTATTGCACTCCATATTTACAGTTCGCTTACAAATTCAGATTTATCTTCAGTTAATCAAAACTCCCGTCTCATTGCACAGCTTGTATCTTTAATTGAGACAAACTTACAAATTACATTAGACCAAGAAAGTATCCACTATTTACGCCTTATCCGTCATTTACAATATGCAATTGAACGGGTAAAAAAAGGGGAAAAAGTAGAGGAATCACAAAGTTTTGCTGATTTATTAAAGGCAGAATATCCTGTCTGTTATAATTTAGCTTGGAAGCTAGTTAAGGTCATGCAAAAAGAATTGCAACTTCCTGTGTATGAAGCAGAGAGCATATATTTAACGATGCACCTGCAGCGCTTAGTGAAAGCAGAGCATGTGTAAAAAGACATATATTTTTGTCTAAAATGAAAACGTTAAAAAAAATCATTGAATCGCTTACAATAGTTATGTATAATAACTATTGCAAAGTTATACAAATTTCGACAAACACATTAAGGTAAGTAACGAAAACGTTTGCCTTAATTATAGTGAACTTATACGTAAACCTATTTTTGACACGTGTTACTGATTCGATCAGGCATGAGTGGAGAAAAGCAAGGAATGTAAGCTAGAGAAAGGGATATACTACCCTTTGTATAGCTATCGTTCTATCTTTTTTTCCTCATGTCTTTTTGGCGTTTGTCGGAAGGTATCAATATAGATAAGAGAGGAAGGGTTTCCATGTTTAAGAAGATCTTTGGTGTTCTTCAAAAAGTCGGAAAAGCGTTAATGCTTCCAGTAGCGATTTTACCGGCAGCAGGTATTTTACTTGGATTTGGTAATGCATTTCAAAATCCACAGTTAACAAATGTTATTCCTGCTTTAAAAGCAGATTGGTTCGTAATGGTAGCAAAAATTATGGAACAATCTGGTGATATCATTTTCGCTAACCTTGCATTATTATTCGCAGTTGGGGTAGCAATTGGTTTAGCTGGTGGAGACGGAGTAGCTGGATTAGCAGCGTTCGTCGGCTACTTAATTATGAACAAAACGATGAGTGTGTTCTTAGAAGTAGATAAGCTAGTGAAAGTAACAAGTTCTGGAGCAGACCCAGTAAAAATTGGATTTACAGATCCAGCATATGCAAACGTATTAGGAATTCCAACGCTACAAACGGGAGTGTTTGGTGGTATTATCGTCGGTATAGTAGCGGCATATTGCTACAATAAATACTTCAATATTGAATTACCATCATACTTAGGTTTCTTCGCAGGTAAGCGTTTCGTACCGATCGCAACTGCAACATTCTCTTTAGTAGTAGGTATAATCATGTGTTTCATTTGGCCATACATTCAAGGTGGCTTAAATACGTTCTCACATCAAATGATTGATGCAAATAGAACATTAGCAGCATTCATATTCGGTTTAATTGAACGTTCATTAATTCCATTTGGATTACATCACATTTTCTATTCACCGTTCTGGTTCGAATTCGGTCAGTACACAAATGCAGCTGGCGAATTAATCCGTGGTGACCAAAAAATCTTTATGGCACAGTTAAAAGACGGTGTAGAATTAACAGCAGGTACATTTACAACTGGTAAGTATCCGTTCATGATGTTCGGTCTTCCAGCAGCAGCATTAGCAATGTACCATGAAGCACGTCCTGAAAATAAAAAATTAGCAGCTGGTATTTTAGGCTCTGCTGCATTAACATCTTTCTTAACAGGTATTACAGAACCACTTGAATTTTCATTCCTATTCGTAGCACCAGTACTATTCGGAATTCATGCAGTATTCGCTGGTCTATCATTTATGACAATGCAAATTTTAGGTGTTAAAATTGGTATGACATTCTCTGGTGGTTTAATCGACTTTATGTTATTCGGTGTACTACCAGGCCGTACAGCATGGTGGTGGGTAATTATTGTTGGTCTTGTGCTAGCAGTTATTTACTACTTCGGATTCCGCTTTGCAATCCGTAAATGGGATTTAAAAACACCTGGTCGTGAAGTAGCAAATGCGAATGACGGCGCAGGTAAAACAGAAGCAGGAGAACTTCCACGTGAAGTATTAGTAGCACTTGGTGGTAAAGAAAACATTGCTTCTTTAGACGCTTGTATTACTCGTTTACGTGTTCAAGTTAACGAACAAAAGAATGTAAACAAAGATCGCTTAAAAGAGCTTGGAGCAGCTGGTGTACTTGAAGTTGGAAATAACATTCAAGCTATTTTTGGACCGAAATCTGACACATTAAAATCACAAATTCATGATATTATGTCAGGTCGTACACCTCATGTTGAAAAAGAAGAGGCTGTAAAAGTAGAAGAAGCTCCTCAAAAAGTTGATGAAAATGAAACAATCGTTTCACCAATTGAAGGGAAAATCTTACCGATTACAGAAGTACCTGATCAAGTATTCTCAGGAAAAATGATGGGAGACGGATTTGCAATCGAACCAACAGAAGGAACAGTAGTTTCTCCAGTTAACGGTGAAATCGTAAACGTATTCCCTACGAAGCATGCGATTGGTATTCAATCTGAAGGTGGAAAAGAAATTTTAATCCACTTCGGTATTGATACAGTAAAATTAAATGGTGAAGGTTTTGAAGCACTTGTAGCACAAGGCGACAAAGTGAAACAAGGACAACCATTATTAAAAGTAGATCTTGCATTTGTAAAAGAAAATGCACCATCTATTATTACACCAATTGTCTTTACGAATTTACAACAAGGGCAACAAGTCGAATTGAAAAAAGATGGAAATGTTAAGAAGGGCGAAAACGCTATTATTGACATTCAATAGGAATTTGACGCAAAATGTTTATAATTATAATAGGCGATGTGGTTGACCGAACATCGCCTATTATATACAATAGATGATGTAGTACTCACGTCTATACAACTAAAAAATACTGTAATTTAAAGGAGATAAATTATCATGGAAAAAATCTTTAAAGTAACTAGCGACTCAGGAATTCATGCTCGTCCAGCAACTCTACTTGTAAACACTGCAAGCAAATTTGGTTCTGATATTAACTTAGAGTATAACGGAAAGAACGTTAACTTAAAATCAATCATGGGCGTTATGTCTTTAGGCATTCAACAAAACGCAGAAATTAAAATCACTGCAAATGGTGATGATGCAGCTCAAGCACTAGCAGCTATCGAAGAAACTATGAAAAACGAAGGATTAGGAGAATAATGACTCTTAACATTCAAGGGATCGCTGCATCAAGTGGGATTGCTATTGCAAAGGCTTTCAGACTTGAGAATCCTGAATTTAACATCGAAAAGAAATCAATTACAAACGAAGCTGCTGAAATTGCACGCTTAGACGCTGCGCTTGAGAAAGCAAAAACTGAATTAGAAGCTATTAAGGACCATGCTTTTGCTGAGCTGGGTGCTGATAAAGCTGCGATCTTTGAAGCACATTTATTAGTGTTAAATGATCCAGAACTAGTAAACCCAGTAAAAGATAAAGTAAATAGCGAAAAAGTAAATGCTGAATTTGCAATGGATGAAGTTGCATCAATGTTTATTTCTATGTTTGAAAACATGGATAACGAATATATGAAAGAACGTGCTGCGGACATTCGTGACGTAACAAAACGTGTTCTTGCACATTTACTAGGCATTAACTTCTCAAACCCTGGTACAATTTCTGAAGAAGTAATCATCATTGCTGAAGATTTAACACCATCTGATACAGCTCAGTTAAACCGTAAGTATGCAAAAGGTTTTACAACTGATATCGGTGGCCGTACATCTCACTCTGCAATTATGGCTCGTTCTATGGAAATTCCAGCTGTTGTTGGTACGAAAGTTGTTATGGAGGAAATCCAAAACGGCGATATCGTAATCATCGACGGTTTAGATGGAGAAGTAATTGTAAATCCATCAGAAGAAACCCTTCGTTCTTTTGAAGAAAAGAAAGCGAAATTTGAAGAGCAAAAAACTGAATGGGCAAAATTAAAAGACCAAGCTACTGTAACAAGTGATGGACATCACGTTGAGCTTGTTGCAAATATCGGAACACCAAATGATGTACAAGGTATTATCGATAATGGCGGAGAAGGCGTTGGTTTATACCGTACAGAATTCTTATACATGGGCCGTGACAATCTTCCAACAGAAGAAGAGCAGTTCGAAGCGTATAAAGCAGTTCTTGAAGGTGTAAAAGAAGGTCAACCTGTTGTTGTTCGTACACTTGATATCGGTGGAGATAAAGAGCTTCCATACTTACATTTACCAAAAGAAATGAACCCATTCTTAGGATACCGTGCAATTCGCTTATGTCTTGATGAGCAAGATGTGTTCCGTACACAACTTCGTGCATTACTTCGTGCTAGCGTATACGGTAACTTAAAAATTATGTTCCCAATGATTGCAACTCTTGATGAGTTCCGTCAAGCGAAAGCAATCTTATTAGAAGAGAAAGCGAAACTTGTAGAAGCGGGTACAACTGTTTCTGATTCTATTGAAGTGGGTATGATGGTTGAAATCCCAGCTTCTGCAGTATTAGCAGATCAATTTGCAAAAGAAGTTGATTTCTTCTCTATCGGAACAAATGACTTAATCCAATACACAATGGCTGCAGACCGTATGAACGAACAAGTAGCTTACTTATACCAACCGTATAACCCATCTATTTTACGTCTTGTAAAAATGGTTATCGATGCTGCTCATAAAGAAGGCAAATGGGCTGGTATGTGTGGTGAGATGGCAGGAGATTCACTTGCTATCCCATTATTATTAGGATTAGGTTTAGATGAGTTCAGTATGAGTGCAACATCTATTCTTCCTGCAAGAACACAACTAAGCAAGTTGTCAAAAGTAGAAATGGAAACATTAGCAGAAAAAGCATTAATGATGTCAACTGCTGAAGAAGTTGTTGAACTAGTTAAAAGCATATAATCAATAAAAAACCTGAGTCGATTTGAAATCGGTCTCAGGTTTTTTCTATAGAAAAAATAAAAGTTAATTTGTTACGATAATAAAGTACAGGACTAGATAACGATTGCAACAATATCAGTTGGGCATACACGTAAAAGACCCTCACCAGTTGAGAAAAGAGCAACACCATTAGCAAAACCTTCAAATACTACCGCAGCAAATGGGTCGACAATATCTCTAACAATTAAACTGGTAATTTCTGTTCCTACAGATATGTTAGCAAGCAAGTTACATACCGCAGGGCGTTGTGGTCTAACTACCTCTTTCTCTTTCTCACGATGGTCACAATCTCTTTCACGATGATGACAGTCTCTAAAGTTATCACAGCATCCAAATGATCCAAACATAATCCTCATCACCCCCTTCACACTTATAATCTATGTAAGTTCGGTAGTTGGTGATTGGACAGAGCGTGGAATTTTTTCTAGGGGATTTTCTCATTTTAAAAGACTAGGTCGGTATTTAGTAGGGAATGATGTTTAAGATAGGGGAAGTATCACAAAAAATGTAAAGACCACCGAAATGAATGAAATAGGTAGCCTTTACACTTTTTTACTTTTATATAAAACGATGATATATACAGGAAGAGCTAAGAGTAGTGGTACAATGGATCGTGCAGTATGTTTTTCTGATTCTAATTGGAACGCTTCTTCTTTGGGAAATTGTAATACTGAAATGTTTGCAGCATCGCCAATAAAATATAGAAGCAGTACAGTTACTATGTAACATAAAAGTGCAATAAAGCTTCCGTATGAACTCAATGAAAATCCCTCTCTTGTTATCTATTTGTTATCATTGTATCATAATTGTAACAAAAACACACGGTTATATTTCGGTGATTTAACAAAATTCGACACGAAACGTCATTTATATTTAGAGAAATAGCATAAAAATTACTATTTCTCTATGCGTAGATGTCGAATAATACATTGTAATATTACGGATGTGTAACAGAAAAAAAGAAACGAAGGTAATGAAATTACCTTCGTTTCTTTTTTTCTTGTATTAACGGGCAGTAAGACCCTCACATTGATTAAAGTTTCACTTTATTATTTTGCCCATTCACTCACTTGCTCTACGCTCATTCGTGGTGCAGGGTGACCTTTTAAAGTTGATTCACCAATTGTAATAAGCATAATTGGTACGTAGCGGGATGAGACATTGAATTCTTCTGTAAGTGCTTGTGGGTTGAAACCACCAATAGCGCAAGTATCCCAGCCAGTTGCTTTAGCTGCAAGCATAAGTTGCATCGCTGCTAAAGATGCATTTGAAAAGGCAGCATCTCTTGGGAATTGCTCACGAGCATATGCAGACTCAATATTTTTAGCTAAGCGCTCTTTTGCTTCTTCTTTCATAAATCCTTGTTCTACAATTGGACCATAAACTGGTTCGACGTTTTTATAAGCTTCTAAATCACCTAAAATAGCGACTACAGCAGAAGCATCAAGAATTTGTTGCTGGTTATAAGCAATTGGATGTAATCGTTTCTGTACATCTTCACCTTGGAATACAAGGAATTTCCAGTGTTGCAAGTTCCAAGCAGAAGGTGCTTGAGCAGCTCCCTTTAAAATCTCGTGTAACTCCGTAGATGAAATTTCTTTCTCTGGGTTGAACGCACGTGTAGATGTGCGTTCATATAGAACATTAAAAAAGTTAGCGTTTGTCATTATATATCCTCCAAATTACATATCAAATAATGAAAAAATACATGTAATATATACTACTTACATTTTGTAAGTTATCGAATTTAAGAATATAATATATTGATTTTAATTGTCAAGTTTTAAAGTGGGAGCTAGGGCATTCATACAAACGATACAATTCCTATAATCATACACTAAAAAAGGAATTTATAGAGTGAAAAAGCGAAGATAACATTCTTAATGAGCTTGTTAACATGTATCCCTCACTCATTAAAATTTTTAAAGAACAGTCTTTTATAAAATGTTTGTGAGGAATTCAGTAGAACAAGATATATGAAGTGAGTGAAGACTAGTGATGAACATACTACATTTTTTATTAGAGAATACGGTTTTCCAAAATGTATTACAAGATCTTCAGTTAAATGTCCTTTATATAGAAAATGGATGTACACATCAACAAACGATAGAAAATATCCATCCAAAATGTATGTTTATAGCAAATAGTTTTGAAGAAGGAGAATTGTTGTTTCAGAGGACTAAACCACATATTGTAATTATGTATGTAACAGATTTTTCTCAAATAAAATATATTAAGAATATGTATAATCCACAGAGTACTTTTATTGTCATTTGGGATCAACAAATAACCAGTGAGTTTACAGAGGTGCTTACGTTAGGGATCCGTAATATTGTGATAGCCCCTGTGACTCCACAAATGGTGTTAGAGGAAGTGAATAAAAGTTTGTATCAGCTTTCTTTAGTGCGACAAGTAAGTTTGCAACAAGAACTACTTCAAACGATGTTTGATTTTCGAAATGATCTATTATTCATAGTAGAAGACGATGAGATTGTTGATTGCAATACAAATTTTTTAGAGTTTTTTGGCTATGAAAATTTGTTCGCCTATCGTGAGCAACATTTAGTATTTGCTGAACATTTTATTAGAGAAAATGGATACTATTCAACAACTCATGATATAACATGGTTAGATGATACATTAGCATATGATAGAAGAATTAAGATGTCCAACTATGAAGGGGAAGTGTCAACTTTTTTATTACGTGCGACACCATTGCCAGAAGATTTATCGAGATTTATTGTAAAGTGTACAGAGATTACAGAATTAGATGAAATCTATCAAGAACAAGAAAGGCTTGCTATGATAGATTCGTTAACGGAGATTTATAATCGTTTGAAATTCCAACAAATACTAGAAGTAGAATGGGATAATGCGATACGTAATAATGAAAACATAGCACTTATTTTATTTGATATAGATAATTTTAAAACAGTAAATGACACATATGGCCATGATTTTGGTGACTTAGCGTTAATTCAGCTTGCAGAGCTTATGAAATCTAAAGTGGAGCAGCAACATGTATTTGCAAGGTGGGGAGGCGAAGAATTTATTATATTAGTAACGAATACAGTAGAAAAAGAAGCATTTCAGGTTGCGGAATCATTACGATTTTTCATTGAAACAAAGCAATTCTCAGGAATTTCGAAATTAACAGCGAGTTTTGGAGTTGCATTATATGAAAAAGGGATTACAAGAGAAGAATTAATGCAACGAGCGGATATTGCATTATATGAAGCGAAAAAAAATGGAAAAAATCAAGTATGCGTATATAGAAAAGAAAAAAAGTGATTTTTCGCAACAAATTGTTGCGATTTTTTTTTATTGTTCGATAATAGAATGTGGGAGGGATTTTGAACGAAGGAATTATGGAGGAGCAATATGATAAAAAAAATAATGACGATAGCTTCGCTGTCTGCTGTAGTTTGTGTTGGAGTATACTATTTTCTCTATAATCCCAGTATAAAGGAAAATACTGTATTAACAACTAAGGTAAATCCTACTATTGAATCAGAAGTACAAGAGAATATAGAAGAAAAAGAAGAACAACAAATTGATTATGCTAGTATATCTCAAAAGTTAGATCAATATTTGATAGGAAAGCAATTTAATGGAACGGTTTTAGTAACAGGTAAAGAGCATGTTATATTGAATAAAGGATATGGGTATGCTGATGTTCAAAATAAGATAGAGAATACACCTCAAACAAAATATCGTATCGGTTCTATTACGAAAACAGTCGTGGCCACATCTATTTTACAGCTGCAGGAACAAGGGAAGCTAAATATTCAAGACAATGTAAATAAATATATTCCCTCTTTTCCAGTAGATAAAAATATTACTTTATATCATTTGTTAACACACACATCAGGTTTACCGGAAAGCGGAAAAGGGAAAGTGAATGCTGCTTCTCGTATAAACTTAGTAAATTGGATTGGAAGCCAAAAATTAGAATTTCCACCAGGAACAGGTTGGAGATATACAGATTATAATTATATGGTGCTTGCCTATATTATAGAAAGCATATCAAAAAAGCCTTTAGGAGATTACATAAAAGAAAATATATTTACTAAAGCAGAAATGCATGAATCTGGTATGGGCAATATGGCTCAGGGAGATCCGCATTTTACGAAAGGATATGTTAAGAAAGAGAATGTACTTGAACCTGCACAAAAATTGTTAATGGACTGGTTATACGGATGCGGTGAGATGTATACGACAGTTGGTGATATGAAGAAGTTAGACGAAGCGATTATAAATGGGAAACTTCTTTCTGAACAAAGTATACAAGCGATGTTTTCATCTTCAACAGAAGGAAAATATGCATTTAGTTTTTACATATATCCAGATTATTTTCATAATCATGGTGTACTATCTGGCTGGAACACGTTCAATAATTTTAATAAAGAAAAAGGTACTTTTGTTATTTTATTTTCAAATGTGAAAAATAGTATGGATGATGATTTTAATAACGAGTTCCGAAAGATGGTAAGTGATTTATTAGAACAAAGGGGATGAGAAAATGGAATGTAAAAATGTATCAATAGGTTTCATCGGTATTGGTGTAATGGGAAAAAGTATGGTGCGTCATTTAATGCGAGACGGTCATAAAGTATATGTATATAATAGAACAAAAGCGAAAACAGACTCTTTAGTGCAAGATGGTGCAAATTGGTGTGATACACCGAAAGAGTTAGTAAAGCAAGTAGATGTTGTAATGACTATGGTTGGATATCCACATGATGTAGAAGAAGTGTACTTTGGGATAGATGGAATTTTGGAGAATGCAAATGAAGGCACGATAGCAATTGATTTCACGACATCTACACCAACATTGGCAAAACGTATTAATGAAACTGGTAAAAGTAAGAATATATATACGTTAGATGCGCCTGTATCTGGAGGAGACGTTGGTGCGAAAGAAGCAAGACTCGCAATTATGGTCGGTGGGGAAAAAGAAATATATGAAAAATGTTTACCGTTATTTGAAAAACTAGGAACAAATATTCAGTTGCAAGGGCCAGCTGGAAGTGGACAACATACAAAAATGTGCAATCAAATTGCGATTGCTTCTAATATGATTGGAGTATGTGAAGCTGTTGCTTATGCGAAAAAGGCTGGATTAGATCCTGATAAAGTATTAGAGAGTATTTCAACGGGAGCAGCAGGTAGCTGGTCATTGAGTAATTTAGCTCCTCGAATGTTAAAGGGAGATTTTGAACCAGGGTTTTATGTAAAGCATTTTATGAAAGATATGAAGATTGCTTTAGATGAGGCTGAAAAATTGCAATTACCAGTACCAGGTTTAAGCTTGGCGAAGAAATTGTATGAAGAGCTAATCAATGATGGGGAAGAGAATAGCGGAACACAAGTGTTATACAAAAAATACATAAGGGGGTAAATAAAATGGATCTTCAAAAATTTGATGAGATGGTTGATGCTGTGCAACGAGCAACTTGTATACAAATTAATGACAAACAAAGAGAAGCTTTTAAACAAAAATATGATTTTGAACCGGAATTCGAATATGGAAGAGATGAGCAAGGGCATTACGTTATTCGAACTTCAAAAAAGATGCTAGAAGAAATGGAGTTTTATTTAGCATTGAAATATGATCGAGATGGAGTTGACCTTTATATGCAAGCAGAGATTGACGGTATATGTCACGTATCTGTTAGCTATAGTGAAGACGTCTTACATCTACAAGAATTGTTTCAATTTCTAGAAGAAAATAAATAAATAAATAAATAAATAAATAAATAAATAAATAAATAAATAAATAAATAAATAAATAAATAAAAGTCCTCATTTGAGGACTTTTATTTATTAAGGTATATTCAATTTTATAATTATAAGCTAGAAGCTCGGCGACATCGTTCAATTGGGAATGGAATAACTTGAGCGATGTGATTATGACCAAATTGTTTTGTACGTGCATGGCGAATTATATAAAAGGCACACAGAATTGAAACAGGAATAGCACCGAATAAACCAAAAAATAAAGCGCTTACACAAGATGCAACAAATCCTAAAACACCAACTTCTAACTCTTCCATAATAGCTCCTAAAATAACAGGAAATGCTCCACATGTAACCCCTAGTATAAGTGCGATAAGTAAACTCATGATTATCCCCCTCTGTTTGCGATATTCGTTTCCTTCTTAGTTAATTGTAGTATATCATATATAAAACAGAATTTTCAGAAAAAATTCAAAAAAAGTTCAAGAAATGTTCAAGAAGTGTTAATAAATACACTTGAAAAACGGAAGGGATCATACATTTGAAAAAATAAAAAATCAGGCTTATTTCATTTTTGAAATAAGCCTGTTCTATAGGAGGATGTATATATGTAGAGTGAATAAAAGGTTGGAAAAGGGGATCCAAGTCCTTTTATTCAACTAACTACCTTAATAGATTGGAACCCAGCCTTCAGTTGTAACAAAAATACGAATAGCTACAACTTGACGATCATCTTGTAAGGTAAAATAATGTCTTGCATTTTCAGGTACAGATATAAGATCGCCTGGCTCAAGTTCAACGTCAAAGAATTTTCCATCTTTTCCTTCAATGGCAAAGATGCCATGCCCACTAACAATAAAGCGAACTTCATCATCAGTATGATGGTGTTCTTTTTGGAAATTAATTAACAATTCCTCGAGGTTAGGTATGCTATCAGAAAGTGAAATGACATCATGTGCTTTATAACCTCGGCGCGCTGAAACATCAGCGATTTCTTTTGAAAACACAGCTAATATTTCAGTCTTGTTTTCATCTGTTAACGAATAATTTTCATTTAAATGAGTAGGAAGCTTAGAGATGTTCCATTTCTCATATAAAACGCCTTCCTCTTGTAGAAATTTAGATACTTCCACCTCATTTTCAATGCGAGTATTTACTTCATGAATACGAATTTGCGCCATTAGAAACGCCTCCTTGAATTGATAATAGTTTTATATGAAATTGGAATAAAAACTCATAAGCTTCTAATCTTTTCTTTGCATCAAAGCTATCTCGGCCCCATACGGTAATACCGTGATTACGGATTAATACTGCTCCCGAATCGCCTTGTATATGCTTTCGGAAGTTTTCACCAAGCGTTGGGATATGGCCGTGGTTTTCGATAATAGGAATGTGAATTGTTGCACCTTCTTCCCAAATATCGAGAGCTTTAATAATTTCTTGATTTTGAAGGGTGACTGCATCACTATATAAATTTGTGATGACATTGTTATCAGTTGTATGAACGTGAAGTACGCACCCGGCATTCGTATTGTTATAAATATGTGTATGTAATATTGTTTCTGCTGAAGGGCGTAATTCACTCTCTAATACGGGAACACCTAGATGATCTACTAATAGAAAGTCATCTGGAGTAGTTTTTGTTTTATCTTTACCACTTGCTGTAATAAGAAAAGTAAGTGGCTCATGACTAACCTTTATAGAAATATTACCACTCGTTGCAGGAAACCAATTTCGTATTGTTAATTCTTTTTTTATCTCGCTTAAGTCATACCATTGACGAAAAAGTTGTTTCATAATTTTACCTCCAACAAATGTTTTAATGCAGCTTGAACATCGTGAAATGTCTCAAAGGGTGTATAAGCAATATGATTCTCTTCACACTTTGTAATAAGGTAGTCGCGTGCAAATACTTTATCCGCTTGTTTCGCAGCTTGTAAATCAGTAATGGAATCTCCAATCACAATATGGAAGTCATTCGTATCACTTAATTTACGGATTAGTGATGATTTGCATAATCCGCAATGATTTTGACAATGATGATCACAAGGATGAGGCCACTTAACGGTAATGTATTCACTTGAAAAATCTGTTTCATTACAGTAAATTTGCTCTTTTGGAATGAGTCCTTGTAAGAGTGGATAGACGAAGAAGTCCATTCCACCTGATATAACGTAAAATGAAATATTATTTTCATTTACAAATTGTATAAATTCATGAAAACCACTACGGATTTCAGCAGTCTCTATTAAAAATTGAATCATATCATCATGTAGATTAGTAGGTATTAATTGAAATAATTGAGAAACACCTTCTTGAATAGATAGCTCTTGTGATAATATTCTATTCTTTACTTCTTCAGCTTCTGGTGGTGCGAATTTTTCCATAATGGACATAATGTTATCATTATTTGTAATCGTGCCATCGAAATCACAAAATACTTGAATACTCATAATTTCACCTCATGAGAGGGATTTCCCCATATTTGTAGTGCGCTATGTAAATTTATGTCATCTACTTCATGGAGAGGTTTATTTTGCAACGTAGCATCAATTGCAGTACGGAAAGCTTTACCGCCGCCCTGCGCCCCGTTCGGATGTCCGTGTATCCCGCCGCCAGCATTAATAACAACATCTTTACCAAAATCTCGTACAATAAAGGGAACGAAACCAGGGTGAATACCAGCAGACGGAACAGAAAAACTCTTCTTGAAAAATGCATCGTCTTCAGTTAAATATTTTGAGATAGCAAGAGCCTCCTCTTTTTCTAGTGCAACACTTCCGTATGGAGATGGGAATAATGAAAAGTCCGCGCCAGCATAACGTAGTAGCTTTCCGAGTAATAATGGAGAGGAAACTCCATATAACTTGGATGCTGAGTAAGCACCACTTACAGCAGGGTGTGCCATAATAGGAACTGGGATTTCATCATCTTCTGCAAGTGATTGTAGTACATCTAGTCCGTAAGCAAATACGTTAAATAATAGAATATCTGCCCCAGCTTGTACTGCACGTTTCGCATTTTCTTTTAAATCAAAAGTCCGTCCTGTTAAATTTACGGCATATAACGTTTTATGTCCGTATGTTTCATATACGGATTCTAAAACTTCTTTTCCAGATACAATGCGTTTCGTAAGCGGTGTTAATGCATTCTCAAATAATATTTCATCATCTTTTACTATATCTACACCACCAATCGCTTGATCGCGTAATTGCGTTTTTAAATATCCAATATTTCGTCCAATCATTCCTTTGAAAATGCTCATTAAAAGGGGACGCTCATGCACTTGTAAAAGGTTTCGAATACCATCTATCCCGAACTTTGGACCAGGAAAATACTCTTTTAACTCGTCTGAAAAAGTTAAGTCGATTAATTTCACTTCGCCATCAAGTGATAGCTTTCCGAATGTAGTTGTTAAAATTGCTGGTAAGTCTGGACTGAAGTTTAATAACGGATATTCGATTTTAATAATCCCACGTTTAACTTTTTTACGTAAATACGAATTGGTATGTTCTTGTTCAGCTAATTCCTCAACATGAATGACGTTGCCTTTATGCTGTTTTAATTGTTCTTGCAATAAGTGTGGCAAATGAGTCCAAGAGCCAATTGTTAAACCGAGTGCAATTTGCTCAGCTTTTTTTTCTAAGTTATGTGAATCATCATGGATTAAATATGTCGCTATAATTCCGCTCATTGTTATAACCTCCTAGTTAAATAAAAAAACCTCTCAGCTAAGGAGAGGTTTTTTTACAACCAGCTCCTTATCTGTCAGCGTAATGCTGCGAGAATTAGCACCGTGTCTACAATTGTAGATCGGTTGCCGGGTTTCGTCGGGCTCGTCCCTCCACCTGCTCTTGATAAGAAGTATTTAGAAATGTTTAAATTTTTAAGATAACTGAATTTTGTCAGATATTTTTCATGTTGTCAATTACTTTTTGAAAAAATTTAATTTATCAATTCGATTAATGGCTTCTCGTAATCTATCTTCTGTATGTAAGAGACCAACACGGACATATCCTTCGCCATGTTCACCAAATCCAACACCAGGAGCAACTGCAACGTGTGCTTTTTCTAGTAAAATATTAGAAAATTGCTCAGATGTATATCCTTTCGGAACAGGAAGCCATGCAAAGAATGAGCCTGTTGGAATGTCTACATTCCAACCAATTGAGTGACAAGCTGAAACAAGAGCATTTCTGCGAGATTCGTAACTATTTACAAGGTCTATTACGCAAGACTGTGAACTTAATAGTGCTTCGCGGGCAGCATCTTGAACTGCACCAAAAATACTAACATACATATGATCTTGTAATAAGTTAATTGTTTCAATCACACTTTCATTTCCCACAGCAAAAGCGATGCGCCATCCAGCCATATTGAAAGTTTTCGATAGAGTGTAAATTTCAATACCTGTATCTTTAGCACCGTCTGCTTGCAAGAAACTAACAGGTTTTTGACCATCAAATCCAATAGCACCGTAAGCAAAATCATGAACGACTAATATATTATGTTCATTAGCAAAATGAATGGTTTCATCAAAGAAATCTTTTGATGCAGTAGCACCAGTAGGATTATTTGGATAGTTTAAAAACATCAACTTTGCACGATCGGCAATAGAGTCATCAATTTTCGTATAATCTGGTAAAAAATTATTTTCTGCAAGTAGCGGCATTGTTTCAAATTGTGCTTTTGCTAAAGCAACTCCTGATAAATAATCTGGATAGCCTGGATCTGGAACGAGAATCGTATCACCAGGGTTTGTAAAACAAAGTGGTAATTCTACTAATCCAGCTTTTCCACCAAACAAAATAGCAACTTCTGTTTTGGGATTTACTACTACATCATATTCACGTTGATAGAATGTTGCAACGGCTTCTTTTAAACTTTCATGTCCGCGAAATGGCGGATATTTATGATGAATGGTCTTTTCTGCAGCATCTTGTAAAGCTTTTACGATATGCTGCGGTGTTGGTTGATCTGGATTACCTTGACCTAGATTAATAACATCGTGACCAGCTGCAACGACTTTGTTAACTTTT
Organism: Bacillus sp. CH140a_4T; assembly: GCF_008923725.1. Taxonomy (GTDB): domain Bacteria; phylum Bacillota; class Bacilli; order Bacillales; family Bacillaceae_G; genus Bacillus_A. The sequence goes on along the minus strand of NZ_WBPF01000013.1, from coordinate 340,638 downwards.
GCAACAAGTGAAGCGAAAAATTGTGTAGGCAATGATGTTACTATCTCAGAAGGTTGAAATAATTTCATACTTTCCACCTCTTTTGAAAGTTGTTACAATTCTAGTGACAAATGATATAATCTTTCCAGTATTTTGTAAAGAAAAAAATTAAGAATGGGGCTGACAAAATGAAAGTCGCATGTATTCAAATGGATATTGTCTTTGGAGATGTAGAAAAAAATATTGAGAATGCTAAAAATAAAATAAGCGAAGCGATGAAGGAAAGACCAGATGTTATTGTCTTACCAGAACTATGGACAACGGGATATGATTTAACGAGGCTTACTGAAATTGCAGATAGGGATGGATTGCAAACGAAAGAAAAGCTGAAAGAATGGTCGAAGCAATATGGTGTACATATTGTCGGTGGGTCTATAGCGAAGCAAACAGAGCAAGGTGTTACAAATACAATGTATGTTGTAACTAATAAAGGAGAACTAATTAATGAATATAGTAAAGTGCACTTATTTCAGCTTATGGATGAACATAAATATTTAATCGCTGGAAATAGTACAGGTGAATTTAAGCTAGATAATGTAGAGTGCGCCGGCACAATTTGTTATGACATTCGTTTTCCGGAGTGGATGCGCGTCCATACCGCTAAAGGTGCAAAAGTTTTATTTGTTGTAGCAGAATGGCCATTAGTTCGGTTAGCACATTGGCGTTTGCTATTGCAAGCAAGAGCAGTTGAAAATCAATGTTATGTTGTTGCATGTAATAGGGCAGGAAAGGATCCGAATAATGAGTTTGCCGGTCATTCTTTAATTGTCGATCCTTGGGGCGAAGTTATTGTAGAAGCGAATAAAGAAGAATCCATTTTATTTGGAGAGCTTACTTTTGAGAAAATTAAAGAAGTACGCAAAGGAATTCCAGTTTTTGCAGATCGTCGTCCAGAATTATACAAATAAAATGTTGACAAGCGATTTTTATTCTTGGTATAGTCTTCAACATAAAGTTAAAAATTCTAAAAAATTATACAACTCTTATCAAGAGCAGGTGGAGGGATTTGGCCCGATGAAGCCCAGCAACCGACCGTAATACCATTGTGAAATGGGGCGTTTATGAGACGCCAAAAGGCACGGTGCTAATTCCAGCAGAAAGTAAAACTTTCTGGCAGATAAGAGGGGAGAAGGTAAACTTCAAACCTCTTTCTTAGTGGAAAGAGGTTTTTCTGTGTTAGAAAAACCTCTGAATTTAAAAGGGGGAGAAGACGATGGGATATTATTCATTAACTGAAACGACAGCTATACAATATGCGAAAGAACATGGTTATTTTGAAAAGAAAGCAAATGTAGTTTGTCATGAAATTGGAGATGGAAATTTAAATTACGTATTCAAATTAGATGATGGAGAGAAGTCTATTATAATAAAACAAGCACTGCCGTATGCGAAAGTAGTTGGTGAGAGCTGGCCATTGTCTATAAAAAGAGCGACGATTGAAAGTAAAGCATTACAAATTTTTGCGAAGTATGTACCGGAATATGTGCCGTTAGTGTACAGTCATGATGAAGAGTTAGCAGTAACAGTCATCGAGGACTTATCAAGGCTAACAATTACAAGAAAAGGATTAATAGATGGAGAGGAGTACCCACTTTTATCCCAACATATTGGTCGTTTTCTAGCGCATGTTTTGTTTTATACTTCAGATTTCGGGTTAGAATCAGAAGAGAAAAGGGTACTAGAAGGTGCATTTGTAAACCCAGACCTTTGTAAGATTACAGAAGATTTAGTGTTTACAGATCCATTTGGTCATTACGATACGAATGATTATGAGCCAGAGTTACAACTAGCGGTTGATGAATTGTGGAGTGACAAAAATTTAAAGTTAAAAGTCGCACAATATAAATATAAATTTTTAACGAGAAAAGAAGCGCTTATTCACGGTGATTTACATACTGGTAGTATTTTTTCATCGCCTTCTGAAACGAAAGTGATTGATCCGGAATTTGCAACATATGGCCCATTTGGATTTGACCTGGGTCAATTTATTGCAAATCTATTATTAAATGCTCTATCTAGGGAAGAAGAACAGAGAAGTGTGCTATTTTTCCATATTGAGAAGACGTGGAGTTATTTTGTAGAAGCTTTTACGAAGTTATGGATTGGAGAAGGTGTAGAAGCATATACGAAAGAGAAACAATGGTTGCCAATTATTTTGCAAAATATTTTTACGGATGCCGTTGGATTCGTCGGATGTGAGCTTATCCGAAGAACAATTGGCTTAGCGAATGTAGCTGATTTAGATGAAATAGCAAATAAAGAAACGAGAATTCAAGCTAAGAAACAAGCGCTATCCTTAGGTAAAGAACTAATAAAATATGAATCTAAGAGCGCTGATATTCAACTGTTCCGAACGTTATTTCAACAGACAGTTTCTGGAGGGGTAAAAGCATGAGTACAATTGTTACTGTCCCGAGGTCTGTCAGTTGGAAAGGTGATGCCATTGCAGTATTAAATCAAACAAAGTTGCCGCATAGCACAGAATACAAAACGTTAACGACGATTGAAGAGGTATGGAAAAGTATTGTCATGCTAGAAGTACGAGGAGCACCTGCAATTGGAATTGTAGCTGCATTTGGTTTGGCGCTTGCATCAAAAAAATATAACACAGCACATATTGAAGAATTTCAAAAGAAATTTAATAGAGATTGCAATTATTTAGGAACGTCACGCCCGACAGCAGTTAATTTATTTTGGGCAATTGATCGTATGAGAGAATCGATTCGAGAAATCACTACAATAAAAGAAGCACACAAAATATTAGAAGAAGAAGCGCTTCGCATTCAACAAGAAGATGAAACGGTATGCCGAAGTATTGGAGAACATGCATTATCATGTTTTAAAGACGGTGATAATATTTTAACAATTTGTAACGCTGGAAGTATTGCAACTGCTAGATATGGTACTGCATTAGCACCGTTTTATATGGGGAAAGAAAAAGGTGTACGTTTACATGCGTATGCGTGTGAAACGAGACCGGTTTTACAAGGCGGGCGTTTAACGACCTGGGAATTAAAACAGGCAAATATTAATGTAACACTTATTACAGATAATACGGCAGCTCATGCTATTCAAACGAAAGAAATAAACGCGATTATTGTAGGAGCGGACCGAATTGTCGCAAATGGAGATACTGCAAATAAAATCGGAACAATGAATTTAGCTATATTAGCAAAGTATTTCGATATCCCGTTCTATGTTGCAGCTCCGTTATCTACGTTTGATATTACGAAACAAACAGGTGCAGAAATTGTTATTGAAGAAAGAGATGAAACAGAAGTTACGAAAATTTTTGGAAAACAAGTGGCGCCAATTGGAACTACTGTTTATAATCCTGCATTTGACGTAACACCGAATGAATTAATTACAGGTATTATTACTGAAAAAGGGATTATACGCGGGGATTATAAATTGGAAATTGCATCATTATTTGAAAGACAAGCTAATATAAAATAGCTTGTCTTTTATGCCTAAATGTTTTCTTTTCTCTTATTTATAGAATGAAAGGGGGCAAAAAAGATGGAAGAGTGGATCAGAATGGTAGGTAATGTAGGGTTTCCGATTGTTGTAACATTATATTTACTCCATCGTATTGAAAGTAAATTAGATGGGGTAATTGTTGCGATCGAGAAACTCCCTAAACAATTACTAAAGTAGGAAGGTCCTCGCGATAGAAAGTAAAATAAAGTTTGCTCTTCGTGAGCAAACTTTATTTTTTATTCCGCATTAACGGACAGTAAAAGCCTTCACTTTATTGAGTAGTATAACCCCCATCGATAACAACTGCTTGACCAGTTATACCTTTTGCTTTTTCGCTCCCTAAAAACATAGCATAATCAGAGATTTCTTGTACTTGTAATAAGCGTTTTTGAGGTACAAGTGGATAAATGACATCCTCTAAAACATTTTCAAGTGGTACATTTCGTGTAGTAGCTAAATCTTGTAGTTGATTACGTACAAGAGGGGTATCGACATAACCAGGACAAAGCGCATTAACGGTAATTCCGTGAGTAGCGCCTTCTAAAGCGGCAACTTTTGTTAATCCAATTACGCCATGTTTGGCGCTATTATAGGCAGATTTTCCAGCAAATCCAACGAGGCCATTAATGGAAGCGACATTAATAATTCGGCCATACTTTTGTTTTTTCATGATTGGGAAAGCATGCTTAATTGCGATAAAAGGAGCGATTTGCATAATTTTAATAAGCAGTTCGAACTTTTCGGTTGGAAAATCTTCAATTGGTGAAACATGTTGCATTCCTGCGTTGTTAATTAATATATGTAATGAACCGAAATGATTAACTGTTTGAGAAATTGCTCCTGTAATTTCTTCTTCAGATGTAACATCACATTTTAAACCGATAGCTTGATAGCCTTCTTTTTGTAGTTGTTCAGCAGCTTCTTTTGCACGTTCTTCAAGACGATCGCTAATAACAACTTTTGCACCTTCTTTTGCAAAAGCGTTTCCCATCTCATAACCAATGCCACTTGCAGCACCTGTTAAAAAGACAACTCGATTTGTAACCATGGTGAAAAACATCCTTTCGTAATAAAATTCTCATATTGCTCTATTTAGAGGGGGGATAATAAAAATCCTGCAAAGATTTGGAAAAATATTGTTAGCTATCTTGTTTTACAAAATAGTCTCTGCTATACTATTTTGTAAAGCAAGATACTTACGCTTATCTATCTTGTAAAACAAGGTAGTGGGAGGATTTGAATTATGTCGACAAGTCAAATGCTGAAAGGGATTTTAGAAGGATGCTTACTTGCTATTATTTCTGAAGGTGAAATATACGGTTATGAAATGAGTGAAAAGCTAGCGAAGTATGGCTTTACAATGGCGAGTGAGGGAAGTATTTATCCGTTATTAATACGAATGCAAAAGGAAGGATTAATAACAAGTGTAATGAAGGAATCTCCATCTGGCCCAAAGCGAAAATATTATACATTAACAGAAAAAGGCGAGGAAGCGCTTAATGAATTTATGGATCGCTGGGAAGCGATGCAAAGTAGTGTAGAGCGTCTACTTGAGGGGAAGGGGAGAAAAAAATAATGCTATCAAGTGAAGCACGAAAGTTTTTATTAGAAATGAGATTATTTTTAGCGGCAAAGGGTGTGAAAGAAAGAGATATTGAAAATTTTATAGAAGATGCAGAACTCCATTTAATCGAGGGTGAGAGTGATGGGAAAAGTGTAGAAGATATTTTCGGAAGCTCACCGAAAGAATATGCAAATGAACTTGTAAAAGTAATGGAAAGAGATAGACAGGAAACGTGGAAGCAAATTGGTTTTACAGTAATGAATATCGTATCGTTTTGGATTATTGCTTCTATCCTAATAGTAAATAACGGATTATTACAGATGTCACTTATTCAATGTGTTGGATATAGTTTGTCATTGATTTTAGTTGTTATGGGTCCAAATTTTCTACTTCGCAAAATGACCTTCGTAACAAGCTTTACAAAAACGTGGTTTTCTATGTGGTTTTTAGTTATGATTGCTCCAATGTTTTTAATAGGAGTTGTTACGATATTAGATGTAATATATCCTACAAAAATGTTTACATTCACCCAAACGCAAAGTTATATATTAGCTGGAGCTATTTTTATTATCACAGTAGCGATAAATATGTATTTTGAAGGATGGTTTAAAAACTTATATTTAATCATTCCGCTTTCTATTATGTTAGTGTTTAAAACATTTACATCAGAAGATCTTGTACCAATGTTATTTCAAATTATATGTTTATACGGAAGTTTGTTTATTTTAATTTTCCTTGAAATTATGCTGAAGACGAATAGAAGAGAAACGGTTAAATAAGGGAGGGGTTATCATGCAGATTTCTAAAGAAGGAGAAAAGTTTTTAATTGATACGAAAGTGTATTTAATAACAAAAGGAATGAAAGAAGAAGATGCGGACGCTTTTATAGAGGATGCAGAACTTCATTTAATAGAAGGCGAGAAAGAGGGAAAGACGGTAAGCGATATATTCGGTGATTCACCAAAAGAATATGCGGAAGAATTAGCGAAAGAGATGGAGAAGGATAAAGGTGGGAGTATAAAGAGTATTCTTGCGATGATAATTGGTATTGGCGGGTATTGGATATTAACTCATATTTTATTTAATAATCCAAATCAGCAATTTACACTAACGAATATACAGTTAATTGGCTATCCTATCGTCTTAATCATTACGATTATTGGAACCATTGTTGCGTTTAGAATGTCTTCTTTTAAACATAAATTTGTAGAGTTCGGGATTATTTACATAATAGTAATGGTTCCCATTTTATTATTAGTATTATTGATTTTTGTTGATAAATGGTACGGGACACCTATTTTGCAATTGTCGTCAATGCAAACATATATATTAGCAGCAAGTATCTTTTTATTACTTTTCGTTGGAGAAGTGTATGTCCTTGGTTGGATGGGTGTTTTGGTGCTAATTGTTCCTTTAGCGATTATGTTTATATTTAAAGGATTAGAAGAAAAAAATGTGTTTTGGGGAATTGCAAAGATATTACTTATGTATGGAAGTATATATGGATTAATGAGATGGTCTTTAAAAATTGAAGAGAGAAAAAGTGTAAACGAGTAGTTCAAGAAAAGTGGCTGCTCTGGATATACCAAAAAATATTTCCAAAGAAATACTATATTTTGATTTTAAGAGAGATTACGATTAGGTGTATAGTGTATCCTTTGCAGCCGGGAATTGGTTTGTTGATTAAATAAGTTGTTTTAAACAGTAACATGACAGTTACTGTTTTTTTCTTTGTAATAAAGAGCTTTGTAAAGAGAGCTCTTTTTGTTCGTTTGTTAATAAGGAATGAATATGGACGTTTTCAGGACGAGGTACGATAGGATACATAAGATTTGATGGAGAAGGATGGTGCTCTGAGCCGGTTGGGGAATGAGGATCTGCGTGGGTAAGTTTTCCGTGAACACGTCTTGTAAATAAAATATGACCGATTTCGTGAGCGAGCGTATATATATTTTTCATAGGAGCAGCTGAATTTGTTAACACGATATAACCAGTAAGTTGCTGTTGTTTTGCTAAAGAGTAAGCGCAGGCAATTACGGCTGTTTCTTTGAAATAATCACTGCCAATATAACAAATATAAAGGTCGCATTCAGGAGCTTCATTTACGCATGTTTGGAAAAAGGATGATAATTTTTCCTGACTTTGAATAGAGTTTTTATAACTAATTTCACGGTCAGAAAAACGGAAAAGTTCATTTAAAATAATTACTTCTTTAATTTGAAATGTAATCGGGTGCCAAATTGACTCTGCAACTGCTATATCTTTTGCGATACGGTCATTAGAAATATCGGCGCCTGGAGTAATGCAAATGCATATATTGACGTATGGATCCATAAGGAACACCTCAACTGAAAAAATTCTTCCTATAATATATGTTGGGAAAAGGTGCTATGTATGGATAAATGCCTTCTTTATTACATGAATATATAGATGACAAGTCGAAAAAATTTCATAGTTCGATAACATGGTGTGGTCATCTTTTTGATATAGTAAAGAAAAGGGGGAGAATATATGTATACATTAAAAATCGTTTCAGACAGAGAAGCTCTTTATCAATTTGCAAGTTATGTAAGAGTTGTGCAAGGGGTTGAAGATGTATATGTAGAGGTGGGAGAACCTTTATACGAACATCCATTAATGAAATTTTATGTACATATTAAGCTGCAAGAAACATATGAGCAACATAAAGCGTTACAAGAAATAGCAAGATTAGTAGAATTAGGGCGTTTTACATACGTCCATTATCGTAATGATGAAATTGAAGAAGCTTTTGAATCTGTAAAATATGAAAGTTTTAAGAAATAGAAATGAAAAAAAGGAAGCGAAAGCTTCCTTTTTTTCTTGGAAATTACATCAACAAAAGGAGAAAAATTTTGTTATGATAAGGGAGGGTGAGGAAAGGAGAGTTTACATATTGGGGTATATTGAAGAGTTACGCAAAGTCGTTGGTACGAGACCACTTATTTTAGTAGGATCAGCAATTATTATATTAAATGAAAATCAAGAAGTATTGCTTCAGTATCGTTCAGATACATATGATTGGGGTGTGCCTGGCGGTGCGATGGAACTAGGAGAAACGACAGAAGAAACTGCTCGTAGAGAATTGTTCGAGGAAACGGGGTTAAGTGCAAAAATCATGCAATTTCTTGGTGTTCTTTCAGGAAAGGAAGTATATTTCCGTTATCCAAATGGAGATGAAATTTTTAATGTTATTCATCTGTATCAGGGACATCATGTGAGTGGAGAATTAAAACTCGATCATGAAGGATTACAGCTTCAATATTTTCCGGTAGATAAATTACCGAAATTGAATGAAACGACAGAGAAAATTTTACAAAAATTTTTATATGCATTAACAGAATAGAAGGTTAATTCCTTCTATTTTTATTATATTAAATATTTTGATTTTTTAGTATGTTTATAGTATGATAGAGGTAGACATACATCTTATGGAATTTCACCTAAAAACTGACTAGGGTACATAAGAGAGGGGCAAGTAAAAAATGCATAATGTTGTTATTACAGCTGCAGTTCGTTCACCAATTGGAACTTTTGGGGGAGCGCTAAAAAATGTAACGCCAGTAGAATTAGCTGTTCCTGTACTTCAGGAAGCTGTAAAACGAGGCGGGGTAGAACCACACGAAGTAGATGAAGTAATTTTAGGTCATTGTATTCAAAGAACTGATGAAGCAAATACGGCAAGAACAGCTGCATTAGCGGCAGGATTCCCTGACACAGTTACGGGTTATACAATCCAACGCCAATGTTCTTCAGGTATGCAAGCAATTATGTCAGCTGCAATGCAAATTCAATTAGGTGTAAGTGATGTTGTTATTGCAGGTGGAGTAGAAGCAATGAGTTCAAGCCCTTATGCATTAAAACAGCACCGCTGGGGACAACGTCTACAGCACGGAGAAATTCGTGATACGGTGTGGGAAGTACTAGAGGATCCAATCCACCATATTATGATGGGTGAAACAGCTGAAAATCTAGTTGACCAATATGAAATTACAAGAGAGGAACAAGATGAAGTTGCGCTTCGCAGTCATACATTGGCGCTGCAAGCAATCGAGTCTGGATATTTTGACGAGCAAATTGTTCCTATTAAGATAAAAGAACGTAGAAAAGAAATAGTATTTTCGAAGGATGAACATCCACGTGCAGATATTACAGCGGAAAAATTAGCAGGATTAAAACCAGCTTTCCGTAAAGATGGATCTGTAACGGCAGGGAATGCATCTGGCCTTAATGATGGAAGTGCGGTTCTAGTATTAATGAGCGAAGAAAAAGCGAAAGAAAAAGGCTTACAACCGTTAGCTAGAATTGTTGGATATTCAGTAGCTGGAGTAGATCCGAAAATTATGGGTATTGGACCAGCACCAGCAATTCGTAAAGGGTTAGAAAAAGTAGATTGGTCATTAGAAGATGCTGATTTACTGGAAATTAATGAAGCTTTCGCGGCTCAATACCTAGCTGTAGAGAAAGAATTAGGTTTAGACCGTGAAAAAGTGAATGTAAACGGTAGTGGTGTAGGACTTGGACATCCAATAGGTTGTACAGGAGCTCGTATTACGGTAAGTTTAATTCACGAATTGAAGAGACGCGGTTTAGAAAAAGGAATTGCCTCTCTATGCGTCGGTGGCGGTATTGGGGTAGCATTATTTATAGAAGCACTATAAAAAAGAAGCAGCAATCGCTGCTTCTTTTTTTAAGAATCAAATAAATGATGAAATAATCGATCACGATTTTCAAAGAAAAGTTTCGTTGTTTGGTAATGCTCGGTTTCTTCTAATGTAGATTCGTGAATCCCTTCTTGTGTTAAAGAGTATATTGTGGATTCAGGGTAAGCCATTAAAATAGGGGAATGCGTCGCGATAACAAATTGTGAACCTTGTTCCGCTAGTTCGTGCATTCGAATGAGCATGGAAAGTTGCCTCATTGGTGATAGAGCTGCCTCAGGCTCATCTAAAATGTATAAACCTTGTCCTGAAAAACGATTCATAAATAAGGAAAAGAATGATTCACCGTGTGATTGTTCGTGAAGTGAAACACCGCCATAAGATTTTATAGCATCTATTTCATCGATATAAGAAGCAACGTTATAAAATGATTCAGCGCGAAGAAAGAAACCGTCGTTTGGTGTATTGAAACTTTTAGAAATTCGAAGGTATTCATGTAAAGATGAATGTGAATCGTTTGTGCTAAAGCGGAAATTCTTCGTTCCACCTTCTGCATTAAATCCTAAAGCGATTGCAATTCCTTCGAGTAATGTTGATTTTCCCGTTCCGTTTTCTCCAATAATGAATGTTACATTTGGATGAAAAGCTAGTGATTGTAATGTTCGGATAGCGGGTAGACAGTAAGGATATGCGGAAAAACTAGGGATATTTTCTTTTTTTAATGTGACATTTTTTAAAAAGGGTACGTCAATCAATATATAAACCTCAATTCATAACGGATTTTGATTCTAAAAAAGCAGCAAATACAAGGGTAAGCCAACTTGCAAATAGTATTGTATATTGGAGTGCGCCAAAGTCAAGACCTTTCCAGCCGAAAGCCATTCTCTTCCATATGAAAATAAAAAGAACGCTTATGAAACCAACGATAGCAGGCATATATTTTATAATTTTTAAGAGCTTCCACATAAAAAAGCCGATGTATGTAAGTATAAAGAAGATAAGCAGAATGTGAAAAAAGGCAAGTGTTAATGACACGTGAACCCCTCCTTATTTTCTGAATATTTCATGTGGATTATAACATGTAAACTACCATATTCCAATGTGAAAATAAATGTTGCATCAAGATCAATTCTCTCGTTATGATAGATGGTATTCTATTGAAAAGATGAAAAGGAGTTAACATATGCCGTTTACATTTGCACATCCAGCAGCAGTTCTCCCTTTTGTGAAGAAGCGTTCTCAATATAATTCAGTAACGGCTCTTATATTAGGGAGTATGGCGCCTGATTTAGAATATTTTTTACACTTTAGACCGTATGGTGTTATTGGGCATACATGGTTGGGGTTCTTATATTTAAATTTACCACTTGTATTTCTGTTAGCATATATGTATCATTACATTTTAAAAAATCCGTTTATAACAAATTTACCTAAACCATTTGCAGGCTACTATACATATGCAGTAGATGAGAGGTGGGGGCTTCATACATGGAAGGATTTCTTTGTATTTTGCTACTCTGCTTTATTTGGTATGCTAACGCATGTCGTTTGGGATGCGTTTACTCATCATACAGGCTATTTCGTTATGAAAATACCATTTTTACAAAGAGAATTATATAGTATTCCAGTGTATAAATATATGCAACACGGGAGTACATGTGTTGGTTTCTTATTACTATTATACGTACTATGGAAGTGTAAAGATGAAACAGGAAAAGATATTATGATAGCTTCAGAAAAAAGGAAGTATTGGATTTCGGCAATCATTGTGGCAGCTCTTATATTTATCGTTCACGCGTTCGTAGATCCCTATTTTCATATTTTCCAAATAGGGGGTATAATAGTATCTGGACTGACAAGTTCGTTTTGTGGACTTCTCATTGTTTCTATAGTTTACAAAGCAAGGGACTAATTTATATTAATGAATGATAGTGTTAGGAGAAATTTAATGATGAAAGCATGGAAAAGTATTTTTGTTTTATGTAGTTTTCTTCTTATGTTAAGTGGTTGCTTCCATCAAGAAGAAAAGAAAGTTGAACCAAAGAAGAAAGAATCTATTCCTGAAACGAAAGAATATGGCGGGCGTGAGCTGAAAAAAGTAGGACAAAAAGTGAAAGAAACAGGGTGGGGTACTTTTAAATTAGAACAGATTCATTCTGTGAATCAAACATTTGAAGCAGCACCAATGAAAATTCACGTACAAGATGTGAAAGTAATCTCTTTATCACAGATGAGTAAAGATGCAAAAAATACATTAAAAGTATATACGGCATTAACTACTGAAGAAGTAAAGCGTAGATTAGGAGATAAAGTAAGTCAAGAAGATGCGGAGTTATATGCATCGCTAAGTGGAACAGAGATTAGTGATACAATTCGTTACGTTGAAATTACATATAAGGTGGAAAATAGCGGGAATAAAAATATGCAATTTTTCTCTATGAATGATGTTGCGATTAATGATAAGCAACATTTTAAAGTAGCAACTCAAAACTTTTTATATGATGAAGATACGCTTGTTGGTACAAAAAATGTATCAAGGGAAGACTACAAGCCAGGTGAAACAAGAGATGGTATTATCGGCTTAATACTTGATGATGGAAAAGAAAAAGTAAAGAATATTAAGTTTACAACAGATAATGTAATCGCAGCAGATACAGAAACGCAAGATATTGTAAAAGAGCCACAAACTTTTAATATCTCACTTTCTGAGTAAGTTGTTTTTAAATGTATGCAAGAAAAAACAGTCAGCACTTAAAATACTATGCTGACTGTTTTTTCTGTTCTTCTATGTATGAATCTACACTTTGAAAAGGCACCTTAATTTTAAACGCATCTTTTTGTTCATTAAATTGCTTTTCATTATAGGGGCCAAAACGTTTATTATGCTTTACGTCAATAATCCAATAATGCTCACTTTTTTTATTTGCAATTGCTGCGTCAGGGTTATTCGGATCTGACTTTTCCTCAGTTTGTTTTGCGATAATGTATTTATCATCCCAACCAATGTCTGTAATTTTTGCAGGGATGTATTGTGTGGCATATACAGCATCTTGCGAAGGAAAAAGCTCAAATGCATTTCCAGAAGTACGTATGAGTTCGTATTCATCGTTAATCGTATACGTTATATGATTTGTATTTCCAGCACAACCGGCTAATAGGAATGCGACGAATAGGATTATCCATTTTTTCAATATGGGAACCTCCTTTACAATGCTGTTGTAACACATTGTACAAGAAAAGTAAGAGAAACGCTAGTTTACAATGTTTTTTAGAAGTGGTACGATGAGACGGGTAAAGAAGGATATGAAGGAGTCGACATAAAAATGAAGTTAAAGATGCATCGTCCAGCGCTTGTAATGAATCGCATAGGTGCTTCCCTAATTGACATGTTTTTAATCTCGGTTATGTATGGTGCAGTAGTAGCTGTTATGACTGGAAATTATAGTGCTATTTTTGATCGCTTTAATATTAGTTTTGGTGATTATAGATATGATCTCGCAGTAGTTTTTATATTAATGGCGATATATTTTATTTTGGTACCCTTTATTTGGAACGGTGTAACACTTGGTAAAAAGGTAACAAGAATAAAATTAATTTCATTGAAGAGTGAAAAGTTAACATTACAAACATTAACGATACGATTTTTTGTATTGTTATTACCGAACATATTACTACTTGGAATTCCGATATTATGTAACGTATATATGATGTTATTCCGCAAAGATAATTGTGGTTTTCAGGATTTAATTACAAAAACGAAAGTAATAAGTCTTGTATAATGAAAAAAGACCTTCCTATTTTATACATAAAATAAGAAGGTCTTTTTTTGTTATACAAATACATTTATATAATAATATCATTTTTGGTTTTAATAGATTGAAAATTAAGAAAATGTTATAATAATTAAAATAATATCTTTATATAATAAGGGGGAAATTGAAATGACTGGAGGTAGTGTAATCTTTTGGGGGATTTTAATTTTCATCGGTTTAGTTTTTGATCAGCGTAATAGTAAGAAAAAAGAAGGAGTGAAAAAGTAACCGTTTACAAATGAATAAGCAACTTTTCTTGCTTGCAGACTAATCTCATAAAGGAGTATACTGAATGACGGTAAGACTTATAGAAGGGGTAATGAAAATGAAGCTTGCAGGAAAAGTTGCTATCGTAACTGGCGGTGGCATCGGTATTGGACGTAATACAGCTCTTTTGTTGGCTAAACAAGGCGCAAAAGTAATTGTGACGGACATTGATCAAGAAAGTGGACAAGCAACAGTGGAGGAAATTACGAATCTAGGCGGAGAAGCACTTTTTGTATCCTATGATATGGAAAAGCAAGGTGATTGGCAACGCGTAATCAGCATTACTTTGAATGCATTCAGTCGCATTGATATGCTTTTTCAAAATGCTGGTTTATATAAAATAGATTCTATTTTTTCACGCCAACAAGAGAACGATTCCAATGTGCTTTGTATTAATGACGTTTGGATAGAGATAAAACAATTAACGTCATCTTTTATGAAACAGCAAGAAGAAGTGGTGCTGAGTGACTTACCGATTTTCGGTATTATTGGCACGAAAGGACAATCATTTCATACAGTAGAAGCCCTCGTATAATAATGAAAACCGCCCTCAAAATATGTGGACGGTTTTTTTGTATGTGATATAGGAAAAATTATTTTTTAACGAATACGTTGTTCAGTTTGACTATCAAAGAAATGCGCTTTATTCATATCAAATGCTAGTTTAATTTGATCTCCAGGTGAAAATGTATGTCTTGCATCAACACGTGCTGCAAAATCTTGATCTCCAAGTTTCATATATAAAATAGATTCAGCACCTAGTAATTCAGCAACTTCGATTTTTGTTGTGAAGGCAGTAGATTGTGAAGCTTCTAAAAATAATAGTTCATCATGCATGTCCTCAGGGCGAATGCCTAAAACAATTTCCTTATTTACATAGCCTTGTTCACGTAACATCTTCATTTTTCCTTCAGTTACTTTAATTTTTATTGCATTGTCTATAACGAAATCGGTTTCAGTTAATTTACCACGGAAGAAATTCATCGCTGGAGAGCCAATAAATCCACCAACGAAAATGTTTTCAGGTGTTTCATATACTTCTTTTGGAGTTCCGATTTGTTGAATCTTTCCGTCTTTCATAACAACGAGACGTGAAGCCATTGTCATTGCTTCTGTTTGATCATGTGTTACGTAAATTGTTGTTGTTCCAAGACGGTGGTGTAATTTAGAAATTTCTGAGCGCATTGCAACACGTAATTTAGCGTCTAAGTTAGATAAAGGCTCATCCATTAAGAACACTTTCGCGTCTCGAACGATTGCTCTACCTAACGCAACACGTTGACGTTGTCCACCGGATAATGCTTTCGGCTTTCTATCTAAATATTGTTCCAGTCCTAAAATTTTTGCTGCATCTTTCACACGACGATCGATTTCATCTTTTGGTATTTTTCTAAGTTTTAATCCAAATGCCATATTATCATACACACTCATATGTGGATATAGAGCATAGTTTTGGAAGACCATTGCGATATCGCGATCTTTTGGAGGGACATCGTTCATTAGCTTACCATCAATTGAAAACTCTCCTTTTGAAATATCTTCAAGTCCAGCAACCATTCGTAATGTTGTAGACTTTCCGCATCCAGAAGGACCGACAAATACGATAAACTCTTTATCTTGAATGTGTAAATTGAAGTCTGTTACAGCTGTTACGTTATTATCATATATTTTATAAATGTTTTCTAATTTCAGTTCTGCCATGGTATTTCCTCCTAGAAATAATTATGCAAACGTTTTCTTTGAGTTCATTATAAACTAATAGATTCAAAAAATAAACAAAAAAATAAAACGTTTTCATACATGAGAGGAATATTAGTAATTTTCGTATGTTTTCTTGGGAAAATAAGAATAAAAGTTGTAAGCGCTATTTTAAATTAAGATAGAATCTGTTATCATTCATTAATGAAAACGTTTGCGCCTTAAAAAAGAAAATCGAATTATTAATGAAATGGGGTAGCATAATGAAAAAACAGTGGTGGAAAGAAAGTGTAGTATATCAAATTTATCCTCGTAGCTTTATGGATAGTAACGGTGATGGTATTGGGGATCTTCGTGGTATTATTTCTAAGTTAGATTACTTAAAAGAATTAGGGATTGATGTCATTTGGTTATCGCCAGTCTATGAATCTCCAAATGACGATAATGGTTATGATATAAGTGATTATTGTAAAATAATGAATGAGTTCGGAACAATGGAAGATTGGGATGAGCTATTACATGAAATGCATGAACGTAATATGAAACTTATGATGGACTTAGTTGTTAACCATACTTCTGATGAACATAATTGGTTTATTGAATCACGTAAATCAAAAGATAATAAATATAGAGATTACTATATATGGCGTCCTGGAAAAGAAGGCAAAGAGCCGAATAACTGGGGAGCTGCTTTTAGTGGATCAGCATGGCAGTATGATGAAATGACAGATGAATATTATTTACATCTGTTTTCTAAAAAACAGCCAGATTTAAATTGGGATAATGAAAAGGTAAGACAAGATGTTTATGAAATGATGAAGTTTTGGTTAGAAAAAGGAATTGATGGCTTCCGTATGGATGTTATTAATTTTATTTCTAAAGAAGAGGGATTACCAGCTGTTGAAACAGAAGAAGAGGGGTATGTTTCAGGTCATAAACATTTTATGAACGGTCCAAACATTCATAAATATTTACATGAAATGAATGAAGAAGTATTGTCTCATTATGATATTATGACGGTCGGTGAAATGCCTGGTGTAACGACAGAAGAAGCAAAAATGTATACTGGGGAAGAACGAAAAGAACTGCAGATGGTATTCCAATTTGAACATATGGATTTAGATTCAGGAGAAGGTGGAAAATGGGATGTAAAACCATGTTCACTCCTTACTTTAAAAGAGAATTTAACGAAGTGGCAAAAAGCATTGGAGCATACGGGATGGAATAGTCTGTATTGGAATAACCATGATCAGCCGCGCGTTGTATCTCGTTTTGGTAATGATGAAACGTACCGCATTGAATCTGCGAAAATGTTAGCAACAGTGCTTCATATGATGAAAGGAACACCGTATATTTATCAAGGAGAAGAAATTGGAATGACGAATGTTCGATTCGAATCAATTGATGAATATCGAGATATTGAAACATTAAATATGTATAAGGAAAAAGTTATAGATCGCGGTGAAGATATAGAGAAAGTGATGCAGTCTATCTATATAAAAGGACGAGATAATGCTAGAACACCGATGCAGTGGGATGATGAAGACCATGCTGGATTCACAACGGGTGAGCCTTGGATTACGGTAAACCCTAACTATAAAGAAATTAATGTGAAACAAGCAATCCAAAATAAAGATTCAATTTTTTATTACTATAAAAAATTAATTGAGTTACGTAAAAATAATGAGATCATTGTGTATGGATCATATGATTTAATATTAGAGAATAATCCTTCTATTTTTGCATACGTAAGAACATATGGAGAAGAAAAACTTCTTATTATTGCAAACTTTACGGCGGATGATCGTGTATTTGAAATGCCTGAGGATATTAGTTATAGTGAATCAGAGTTATTAATACACAATTACGACGTAGAGAGTGAATCGGTAGATAACATTACATTGCGTCCGTATGAAGCGATGGTATTAAAATTGAAATAAGAAAAATCCTTATACCACTTCGGTATAAGGATTTTTTGATTACCATTTTAATATGGAGAATCCATATGGAGGAAGTGTAACTTGTAATACACTTGCTTCCGCTGAAAATTCTTCGTTTGTATAAATATTAATGATTTTCTTTCCAGTAACATGGGGAGGGAGTGAAGCTGTAATGTCACTATTAGTCGGATTTAAAACGAAAAAGATCGTTTCATCTTCATACGTTTTCGTATAAGAAATATAATTATGTTCATCATTTGCTTCAATGAATTGGAAAGTACCATGTCCTCCAAATGCTTTATACTGCTTTCGTAATGAAATTAATGTTTGTACATGTGTAAATAATGTATGATCTTGTTCTTTCGTATCCCAAATCATACATTTGCGGCAAGCTGGGTCCATACCACCGTCCATACCAATTTCGTCTCCGTAATAAATACAAGGGGAGCCGATGAAAGAAAGGTGGAATACATAAAGTAACTTTAATTTATTTTTATCCCCGTTGCATGTTGTCAATATTCTTGGTGTATCATGGCTGTCTAATAAATGAAATGCTGCTTCATTTACATTCATAGAGTAGGAATGTAGAGATTCTGTAATTTGTTTCATAAATTCATTTGCCTTAATGGAATCGTTAGCAAAGTAAGACAGTAGAGCGTTTGTAACAGGATAGCTCATTACAGCATCAAATTGATCTCCTTGTAACCATGGTAGTGCATCGTGCCAAATTTCTCCTAAAATATATACTTCAGGATTTAATGCTTTTATCTCGCTTCGGAATTCTCTCCAAAAGCTATGATCGACTTCATTTGCTACATCAAGGCGCCAACCGTCTATGTTGAATTCTCTTACCCAATAACGCCCTACTTCAAGTAAATACTCTTTTACATCAGGATGTGCTGTATTTAATTTAGGCATATACGGCGTAAACGCGAAAGTATCATAATTTGGAAATGGCTCAGTTTGAATTGGGAACTCATGAATATGGAACCATTCTTTATATGCTGACTGCTCACCATTTTCTAGTACATCTTGAAATTTATCGAAAAAGTATCCGCTATGATTAAATACGGCATCGAGCATTACTTTTATACCGTGTGTATGACATGCCTGAACGAGTTCTTTGAACGTTTCTTTTGTGCCAAATTGCGGATCGATTTCCATGTAGTCAATTGTGTCATATTTATGATTGGAATGTGCTTTGAAAATAGGGGTGAAATATATTCCCGAAATTCCAAGCTTCACAAGGTAATCGAGGTTTTGAATAATACCAGCAAAATCCCCCCCGAAAAAATTAGTCGGAGTTGGCTCAGCGCTGCCCCAAGGAAGGGTGTTTTCTGGATTTAGTGCACGATCTCCATTAGCGAACCGTTCCGGGAAAATTTGATACCAGACAGTATCTTTAATCCAGGAAGGTGCCTTGAATACATCATGTGCATGAATAAATGGGAAACAGAAAAAGTTACCAACGTCATCATTTGGGATGCTGGAAAAAAATCCTCGCTCTGCATAAATAAGCGTTTCTGTATCATTTTTTAATTCAAATCCGTAACGTAAGCGCTTAAATTTTGGTTCAATGGAAATGGACCAAAAATCAAACAATGCAGTAGAACCAGTTTTTATCATCGGTGTACTTGATGTAATCCATTTCCCGTCTGTCCAATCATAAGGATCACCATAAATAAGAGTGGCGCTTTGAACATCGTCTCTTTTCGTACGTATTCGGATGTGAATCGTTTTTTCATCGTAAGCGTATGCATAATTATCTTTTGGCCTATGGTAAATGGCTTCTTTAAGCATATAGACAATCCCCCCTTTAATATCTCCATACATATTGTTCCCTTAAGTATAATAATAAAGTATATGTTGCAAACGATTGCTTTTTTCATATCTTTAATATTGCTTATAAGAGTAGTATTCATTTCATATAAAGTCAATGTATAAGGAGTGTAGTAATAATATTTTAAAATTAATATTTGCAAAATGAATAAAAGAATGTATAATGATAGACAAATAGCGCAAACGTTTTCATAGATTGAGATATTGTTTGCGCTTCTATTAAACCATTTAATGCAAACGTTTTCAAATAGTAAGGTACATATACAACTTAGGGAGGTTTTTGGGATGAAGAAAGCATTATCATTATTAACGGTTTCAGCATTATCAATTGGTATGTTATCTGCATGTGGACCGAAAGATTCAGGGAAAAAAGAAGAAAGTAAAGCAAAGAAAGATTACGATCTTCTCGTTTGGGAAGATGATAAAAAAGGTGTTGGTTTAGAACCAGCAGTGAAAAGCTTTGAGGAAAAATATAAAGTAAAAGTAAAAGTTGTTGAAATGCAAATGACAGATCAAGTGAAGAAGTTACGCCTTGATGGACCAGCGGGGACTGGACCAGACGTTGTAACATTGCCACATGATCAAATCGGAAACGCAGTAACAGAAGGTTTACTTTCTGAAGTGAAAGCTGATGATGCTGTAAAGAGTAAATTTACTGACTCATCAATAGCGGCACAGACATATAACGGAAAATTATATGGTTTACCAAAAGCAATTGAGACACCGATCTTTATTTACAATAAAAAATTAATGCCAAAAGCACCAGAAACGATGGACGAGCTGTTTAACTTCTCAAAAGAATTTACGAAGGATGGCAAGTACGGATTTTTAACATTAGGAGATAACTTCTACTTTGCTAATGCATTCATGGCAGGTATGGGTGGTTATGTGTTTGGTGAAAAAGACGGAAAGCCAAATGCAAGTGATGTTGGATTAAATAATAGCGGAGCAGTACAAGGTGCGGAATATCTTCAAAAATGGTACAAAGAAAAGTTATTCCCGAAAGGTATTATCGGTGAATCTGGTGGACCTGCTGCTGATGGACTATTTAACGAAGGAAAAGCAGCATCTATCATGAATGGTCCATGGGCGTTCCAAGCAATGGAAAAGAACGGAATTGATTATGGCGTTGCTCCAATGCCAAAATTACCAAACGGTCAACCGATGAAAACATTTGTTGGGGTTAAAGGATGGCATGTAACAAGTTTCTCTAAACAAAATGATTTAGCTACAAAGTTCACTGAATGGGTAACAAATGAAGAGAACGCAAAAATCCGATTTGAGAAAACAAAAGAAATTCCTCCAGTAAAAGCAGTGATGGAAGATCCAATCATTAAAGCTAATGAAGCTGCAAAAGCAGTTGCAACACAATCTGAAAATGGGATTCCAATGCCGAACATTCCAGAAATGCAAGAAGTATGGAAACCAGCTGGAGATGCACTTCAATTAGTTGTTACGGAAAAAGAGGCACCAAAGGCAGCACTTGATAATGCAGTGAAGCAAATTAAAGGTAATATTGAGGCAAATCATAGTAAGAAAAAATAAGGTGAAATTCGTGCCTCTCATATGAGTGGCATGAATTCTCTCCCAGAAAAAAGGGGGAAGGAACATGCAAACATCTATGGAACCAGCAAACGGCTTAAACGGTTCAAAACATAGGAAAATGGCAACCATGTTATCAATCATTCCAGGCATGGGCCAAATGTATAATAAACAATTTGTAAAAGGTCTTATTTTTCTAGTATTAACAGGTTCATTTATTGTAGCATTTGCTGATTTATTAAATATGGGATTATGGGGAATTGTAACGCTTGGTACAGAAGTTCCACGTGACCATTCTGTCTTTCTATTAGTAGAAGGAATCTTGGCACTCATTGTCATCGTGTTTGGACTCGGAATATATGCATTTAATTTATATGATGCATACCAAAACGGGAAGAAACGTGATATAGGAACCCCATTAAACTCTGTAAAAGAGCAATACCGTAATTTACTAGATCAAGGTTTTCCATATTTAATGGTTTCACCAGGTTTTCTATTACTTATCTTTGTAGTTGTATTTCCAATCATCTTCGTAATTTTAATTGGATTTACGAATTATGATTTATACCACTCTCCTCCAGCTAAATTAGTAGATTGGGTGGGCTTCAAAAACTTTATTGATATCTTTACATTACCGATGTGGAGAGAAACATTTTTAAGCGTATTCTCTTGGACTGTCATTTGGACATTCGTTGCAACGACATTACAAGTTGCGCTTGGTATTTTCTTAGCGATTATCGTAAATCAGCCTGGTATTAAAGGGAAGGCAATTATTCGAACAATCTTCATTTTACCGTGGGCGGTCCCAGCATTCGTATCTATTCTTGTTTTCTCAGGTATGTTTAATGAAACATTTGGAGCAATTAACAATCAAGTGTTGGCTTTATTCGGAATCGAAAAGATTGCTTGGATGACAGATCCGTTTTGGGCAAAAATCGCTTTAATTATGATTCAAACGTGGCTTGGATTCCCATTCGTCTTTGCAATGACAACAGGTATACTGCAATCGATTCCAGGGGAGTTATATGAAGCTGCTACAGTAGATGGAGCTACAGCTTGGCAACAGTTTCGTAAAATTACATTGCCACTTGTTCTATATGCAACAGCACCAATATTAATTACGCAATATACGTTTAACTTTAATAACTTTAGTATCATCTATCTATTTAACGGCGGAGGTCCTGCTGTAGCTGGACAAGACGCAGGTGGAACAGATATTTTAATTTCATGGATTTATAAGTTAACGATGACTTCAGCGCAGTACGGGAAAGCAGCAGCTCTTACAATGATATTATCGTTAATCGTTATTACAGTTGCGTTATGGCAATTTAAGAGAACAAAATCATTCCAAGAAGAGGATATGATGTAAATGAATATTAAAAGACAAAAGATGTTACGTCTCTCATTAAGTTATTTCGTTATTTTCGTAATGTGTGCCATCATTTTCTATCCATTATTATGGATTATTGGCTCATCGTTTAATCCGGGTGATAGTTTATCTGGATCCAGTATTATTCCACAAAATGCAACGTTAGATCATTATCGTAAGTTATTAGATTTAGAGAATAGTAATTATTTACTATGGTATAAAAACACGTTAAAAGTAAGTGTTATAACGATGATTTTCTCAGTGTTAGCAATTAGTTTTACTGCTTATGCATTTTCAAGATACCGTTTTGTTGGAAGAAAAAATGGTTTATTAACATTTTTAATTCTGCAAATGATTCCGAACTTTGCAGCACTAATCGCTCTATACGTATTAGCACAGTTAACAGGGTTAATCGATACGCACCTTGCATTAATTTTAATTTATGTAGGCGGGGCAATTCCAATGAATACATGGCTTATGAAAGGATATTTTGATAC
This sequence comes from Bacillus sp. CH140a_4T, assembly GCF_008923725.1. Classification (GTDB taxonomy): domain Bacteria; phylum Bacillota; class Bacilli; order Bacillales; family Bacillaceae_G; genus Bacillus_A. Next base: position 317,912 of record NZ_WBPF01000013.1, on the reverse strand, counting down.
GATTCCGAAAGAATTGGATGAGTCAGCTCGTATGGATGGGGCAGGACATTTCCGTATTTTTTGGCAAATCATTATGCCACTTGCAAAGCCAATCGTAGCGGTTGTGGCGTTATTCACTTTCATTGGTCCATTTACAGATTTCATTTTAGCGAGTGTTATTTTGCGCACACCAGAAAATTATACTTTAGCAGTTGGGTTATATGAAATGGTAGCGAAGAAATTTGGTAATGAATTCACAACGTTTGCAGCGGGTTCAGTATTGATTGCAATCCCAATTTCAATTTTATTCCTATCACTACAAAAATACTTTATCTCTGGTTTAACTGCGGGAGGTACGAAAGGATGAAAAATGGGACATTACGTCCCATTTTTCTTTTCATCTCCCTATAAAAAGCTTTATAGGGAGATGAAAAGAGATTTGACATCACATATGAAAAGAAGTGAAATAAATAGTATATTATAGTATAGGAAAAAAGAGCTATATCCCTTACAATACATGGAGAGGGAGAATATGATAGGTTTTACAAGACAGAATCAATGAAAGTTTATAACTTCTCCTATTACTTGCAACGGGTGCAAGATAAAAATATATATAAAATGGCAGAGAAGTGAGAGGAGGGGGATTTTTATGACAGTTACAATTAAAGATGTGGCGAAGAAGGCGAATGTAGCACCATCTACCGTTTCTCGTGTAATTGCTGATAATCCAAGTATAAGTGAAAAAACAAAGCGCCGTGTTCGGAAAGTAATGAGTGAACTAGGGTATCATCCCAATTTAAACGCAAGAAACCTAGCTAACCAAACAACCAAAACACTTGGTCTTGTTATGCCAAGTTCTGCAAGTAAAGCTTTTCAAAATCCGTTTTTCCCAGAAGTTATAAGAGGGATTAGTTCATTTGCACATGTGGAAGGGTATGCACTTTATATGTCGACAGGTGAGACGGAAGATGAAATTTTTAATGGTGTTGTAAAGATGGTACAGGGGCGCCAAATTGGTGGCATTATTCTTTTATATTCAAGAGAGAATGATCGGATTATTCAATATTTGCATAAACAAAATTTCCCGTTTGTTTTAATTGGGAAACCATATGATCGAAAAGATGAAATTACATATGTAGATAATGACAATTATACAGCTGCAAGAGAAGTAGCAGAATATTTAATTTCATTAGGTCATAAACAAATCGCGTTTATCGGCGGTGGATCAGATTTACTTGTAACGAGAGATCGTTTGGCTGGTATGAGTGATGCTTTAAAATTAGCAGACATTGTATTACCGAAAGAGTATATTTTACATTTTGATTTTTCGAGGGAAAGTGGTCAACAAGCCGTTGAGGAGTTAATGGGACTACAGCAACCACCGACAGCAATTGTGGCAACGGATGATTTAATTGGACTTGGTGTGTTAAGTGCTCTTTCTAAAAAAGGATTTGTTGTACCGAAGGATGTTTCTATTGTAAGCTTTAATAATGCTTTATTATCAGAAATTGCGAGTCCGCCACTTTCAACAGTTGATGTGAATATATATCAGCTAGGATATGAAGCTGCAAAAGCTTTAGTTGATAAAGTAGAGAATGCGGAATCTACTGCAAAGTGTATCATTATTCCTCATAAATTACTAAAGCGTCAAACTTGCGACCATTATGCATAACAAAAAGCTAAGAGTTTAACTCTTAGCTTTTTGTTGTAGAAAGGCTTCTAAACGGTCACAGCCTTCTTTTAAAGTTTCGATGCTATATGCATAGGATAAGCGAAGGTAGCCTTCACCATATTCAGAAAATGCTGTTCCAGGAACGACGGCAAGTCCAGCTTCTTTCACAAGATTAAGTGCAAAATCAAATGATGACGATGTTAAATGGCCAACATATGGGAATAAGTAAAATGCACCTGTGGGCTTCTCAACTGTTAAGCCCATTTGAATGAGCCTATTATATACGTAATCACGGCGTTTTTTGTATTGATGACGCATCATTTTTGGTGCATCTTTAGCAGCTGTTAATGCTTCAATTGCAGCGTATTGAGCGATTGAAGTAGCGCAAGTTACGTTATATTGATGAACTTTTAATATATGTCCTGCTAAATAGCTCGGTGCGAACAATAGACCGATACGCCAGCCAGTCATAGAATGAGATTTTGATAAACCGTTAATGACGATTGTCTTTTCACGCATTTCTGGGAAATGAGCGATCGATGTATGCGTTTGCTCATAGACAAGTTCGCTATAAATTTCATCAGAAAGGACGAAAATGTTTTTATCTTTTAAAACATCTACAATATTCTGTAGTTCTTCTTTTGATAAAGTTACACCAGTTGGATTAGAAGGATACGGCAGTACGACGCATCTTGTTTTTTCAGTAATGGCATTTTCTAGTGCTTCGGCTGTTAAACGGAAGCCAGTTTCACGAACATCAATAAAAATAGGTGTTGCGCCGCATAATCGAATAATCGGCTCGTATCCTGGATAAATAGGGGCAGGTAAAATGACTTCTGTTCCTGGCTCTAAAATCGTTCGGAATGCAACATCAATTGCTTCACTGGCACCGATTGTAACGATGGTTTCGTTTTCAGGTGAATAATGTAAATCGTAGTTATCTTTTACAAAGTTACAAGCTGCCTTGCGTAATTCTAGTAAACCAGCGTTATGTGTATAGCTTGTATAATTTTCTGTAATAGCCCGTTTTGCCGCTTCTTTTACGAGAGAAGGTGTAGGAAAATCAGGTTGTCCAATTGTTAAAGAGATAAGATTATCATAGTTTTGAATCATGTTAGAGAATTGACGGATTCCAGAAATTTGGATGTCCTTTACTCTAGGATTAATGAATTGTTCCATTGTATCTCCCTTTCTTCCGTTTGAAAATTAAGTTCATTTTAACATATTTTCTATGATTTCGCTTGCGTATATGTTATGTAGAAAGGGAGAGATAATAGAAAAAAAGCCGCTGTATGCGACTTTTAATATCCGTATTCCCAATCTATTTCATCTTCATTCCAAAGTACAGAGGATACTTTGCCAAGGTGAACAACTGATTCATTCACAGCACATGTGCAATTTTCATCTCCTGTTTTATGCTGCAACTCTTCATATACTGATTTTTCAACATTCTCTAGAACGACCAAATTTTCTTCTTTTAAAACAAGTGTAGTACCCGCCATATTTATCTTCCTCCTACTAAAATGATGATCACTTATTTGTAAACATAGATAGTATGGATTATATGCTGTATTTTGCTATAGTTGTCCGTCTCATGAAGTATTTTTTATTTTCTTTGTAATCCGTATTCATTGTATACTGCCCGGCAGAAATTTGGTACAGGGTTTACATTCATTTCGAAAATCTGTAACAATTATTATGAGTTGTTAACAAAGAATTAATAAATATGTTAAGAAAAATCAAAATCTTGCAACAAATACGTCTGTAAAATGATATAATCATATCAAAATACATATAGGGGATGAGAGGCTATGGAGCTTATCCGTGATTTAATGATCCAAATTGCCATCATAATTTTGCCACTATTTTTATATGAAGCGATTCGTTTAAATCGTTATCAAGAAATGCCTCCGAAGCCGAACCGCTACTTTATTATGTTCTTATCTAGCATTACACTCATTCTCTCCATGACATACTCTATTTGTTTTGGTGACGTTTGTGGGTATAATTTTCACCCAATCCCGATTGTTAGTGGTTTCCTATATGGTGGAATTGTTGGTTTAATCCCGGCCGTTATTTTTGTTGCATATGAATGGGCGCTAAAGGGAATAAACCTCTTTCCAGTCATAGAAGTAATATTTCTATTAATAGTTCCATTATTTTTATCAAAGAAATGGTCTCTATTTTCAAGGGATAAGAAGCTAATTTTGGCATTTATGATTTCATCATTGTACGTACTTGTTACTTTAGTGATCGGGATGATTAACGTTCTGTTAGAAACGGGGTTTACACCGTATGTTTCCCACCTATATAGCGGATATATATTTGCTTCGCTTATTATGGTTATGACAATGGTATTTCAGGTGTACTTAACAGAATATTTAAATGAAAATGCAATACTGCGTACAGAGATGCAAAAGTCCGAAAAGCTTAATATTGTAAGTGAGTTAGCAGCAAGTGTTGCACATGAGGTTCGAAATCCGCTCACTGTTGTTCGTGGCTTTATTCAATTGCTAGAAAGTACGGAAGATGTGAAGAATAAGGATTATATGCGTCTCGTATTAGCCGAATTGGACCGGGCAGAACAAATTATTTCAGATTATTTGAATTTAGCAAGGCCACAAATTGAGAAGAAAGAACATATTTGCCTATCGGCTCAATTAATAGAAATGACAACTCTTATGTCATCATTTGCAGCGATGCAAGGTGTATATTTGCAAGTTGAGATTTCTGAAAGTCTTTATACGATCGGTGATAAGACGAAATTGAAGCAAGCGATTATGAATGTTGTTAAAAATGGTATTGAAGCAATTCAAGGGAATAAAGGATATTTAAAAGTAACGGCTATGCAAAAAGATGAAACGATTGTAATAAGAGTTAAAGATAGTGGTGTTGGAATGACGAAAGAACAGTTAGCAAGGCTAGGACAACCGTATTATTCTTTAAAAGAAAAAGGGACAGGATTAGGGCTTATGGTAACATTTAGTATTTTACAAGCGCATAATGGTACACTGGAATATAAAAGTGAAAGTGGGAAAGGGACTGAAGCGATTATTATATTGCCAGCTGTAAGAAATAAGGAATAAAAGTTACCGATGGAAGGTAACTTTTTATTTTATATTGTTTATTCATTTGTTTTTTCTTGTTTTGTTCGGCTAAATAAACTTTTAAATGATTGCAAGAATCCTTGCTCTTTTGAGGCAGCAACCATTCTTTTTGTTTCTTGAATTTCACGAATTACTTGCATAAGTTGTGTATCACGATTACTGTCTTTATTATAAATTTGATTTACGAGTTTATTCATTTTTTCTTCTTGCTTAGATTCTCGTTTATACATATGATTCATTAATAAGTCCATCTTTTCTTTTTGCAGGGCATCTGTTTGAGCGGCATGATCCACTAACTCTTGTAGCATTTTTTCTTGAGAGCCTTCTTTTACATAAACTTGTTGCATCAATTCATCTAGCTTTTCATCTTTTAAACGATTTTGGGTAATAAGGGTCGAATTTTGATGAATGATTGCTTCATTTAATTGAGCGAGCATTTCAAGTTTTAACATGAACTCCTCAAAGTTACGTCCATCTTCTTTTTCTTTCGGTTGTATTTCTTGCTTATCTTGTATAGCGGGTACAGGTGGGGCCTCTTTTTCTTTTAAAATAATAGGTATCGTTTCTGAAATATCTTCTTGTAATGTAGCAGCTCTTTCATGTATAGATTTCAATAGTTTTAAATCATCCAGTTTATAAATACGAGCATCAGCTGTTTTGGAAATCATATAACCATGTTCCTCTAACAGTTGACTATATTTACGGACTATATGTTTTGGGATGCCTGTTTTATTCGTGACATCTTTCGTTTTATAGATAGCTTCCATGTTATTTCCTCCCCAAAAAGTATCGTATATATCATTTCAATCTTTTATAAGGACTTCCTTTGAAAAAGAATGTCGGAAGGTTATTAGTTTTCTACAGCATTAGTGAAAAGATGAAGAAAAATGAGAGTTTTTGGCGGAATGGCGAAGAGGAGCTAAAATAATGTCTGAAAACATATACAGGAGAAGTTTGTTATAATAACTGAGGAAAAGAAACTGGTAGAATCATGGAGGTATACATGAAGCAATTAAAAGGTGTTATCATTTCAATTATTGCAATTCTTTCTATTGTAGTAGCGGTTTATGAAGTACTTGTTCCAGAGGAAACAAGTATCAAAAAAACAAATGCGTATGATCAAGTTCTAGAATTTCCGAAAGAGCGATATCCGGAGACAGGGAAACATATTACGGATGCTATAAAAGAAGGACATTCAGAAGTTTGTACAATCGACCGTGGTGGTGCTGCGGATAGAAGAAAATTATCGTTAGCTCCATATCCATCAAAAAAAGGGTATGATCGTGATGAATGGCCAATGGCGATGTGTAAAGAAGGCGGAAAAGGAGCACATATTGAATATATAAGTCCAGCAGATAACCGCGGAGCAGGATCTTGGGTAGGAAATAAGTTAGATAAATACCCAGATGGTACGCGTGTGAAATTTGACGTGAAGTAGTAGTTGCATATTTCATAATGAAGGAGAAGGGGAACGATGGAGTTAACAATTTCTTATTCGCAATTAATGTTGATGAACTATGATGGTGAGCAGCCTTACGTAGACTGGACGGATGAAGATTTTGAAAGAGGTTATGCGAAGGCGGATGGAACTGTTATTTTTGAAGCACTCTCTGATTATACTTGTGAAGTAAAAGTGACTTGCGGGAAACATATTGAGAAAGAAGAAGTGATTAGAACGGTTACAGTTCCTTTTACAGTTGAAAATGAATGTATCGTTGTAACAAGTATTCTTTCAAATAAATTTCAAATCTCTATTCCGAATGGTGAGTATACAGTTGTATTACAGGCAACTCCTCTTGAAGAACCAACGGATGATGAATTATATAAAATACAATACGAATTCTTTTTTGAAAGTAAAGAATAAAAAATGGGTTATCCTCAAAAAGGATAACCCATTTTTGTTATGCGTTTGTTTTTAGCAGGGAACGAGCATCCTTTGCTGCTTGCACCATGTGTTCTAAAGCCGGGATAACTTCTTCCGTTCTTCTCGTTTTTAAACCACAATCAGGATTAATCCAGAAATATTTAGGATCGCATACTTCTAAAGATTGTTCTACGATTTTATACATTTCATCTTTACTCGGTACACGTGGGCTATGAATATCATATACACCTAGACCGATGCCTTTTTCATATGTTGTATGTTTTAATGTGTCAATAAATTCTCCGTGACTTCTTGATGTTTCAATAGAAATCACATCTGCATCTAATGCGCGAATCGCGTCAACAATATCTTCGAAGTTACTGTAACACATATGCGTATGAATTTGTGTTTCATTTGCTACAGAAGAAGTTGCTAAAAGGAAGGATTGTACTGCCCATGTAATATAAGCATCCCAATCTTTTTCTTTTAGTGGCATTCCTTCACGAAGTGCTGGCTCATCGACTTGGATTACTCGAATTCCGGAAGATTCAAGTAGTTCAATTTCGTGACGAAGAGCTAATGCAATTTGATATGAAACTTCTTTTCTTGGAATGTCATTTCGAACGAAGGACCAATTTAAAATCGTAACAGGTCCAGTTAACATTCCTTTTACAACTTTCTCTGTTAAACTTTGTGCATAAACAGTTTCCTTAATAGTCATTCCGCTAATAAAGGCTACATCTCCATAAATAACAGGTGGTTTTACGCAGCGGGAACCGTATGATTGAACCCAACCGTTTTTAGTGAATGAGAAACCAGCAAGGCGCTCACCAAAATATTCGACCATGTCAGTTCTTTCAAATTCACCATGTACAAGGACATCAAGACCAATTTCTTCTTGGTAACGAATCCATTTTTCTGTCTCTTTTTCAATAAATTGTTCATATTGTTCATTTGAAATAACACCGTTACGCCATTCTTTTCGCGTTTGACGAACTTCAGTTGTTTGCGGGAAGCTACCGATTGTTGTTGTTGGTAATAATGGTAACTCCAGGGCAACTTGTTGTAATTCGTATCGTTTTTCAAATGGAAGAGGGCGTGAAAAATCTTCTTCTTTTAGTGCTGTTCGTGTTGCTTTAACATCTTCTCGGTTACGTGCAGCAGATGAACGAATTGTATGATGTACATTTCGGTATGTTTCCAGCTCATTACTAATGCTTTCTGTACCTTGAGTCAGAGCGGAATGAATAAGAACTAACTCTTCTAGTTTTTGATTTGCAAATGCTAACGCATCAAATAGCTCAGTCGATAAGTGAGTTTCTTCTGTTTTATCGATTGGTGTATGCAATAAGCTACAAGAAGGCTGAACGATGAAATCTTTCGTTTGGACTTGTTTTTGTAACGTTGTAAATAACGTAAGAACTTCATCAAGGTCAGCTCTCCAAATGTTACGGCCATCTATACAACCGATAGCTAAAATTTTATCAGCTGGGAATCCATATTTTGAAATAGCATGTAGATTACCTTCTTTACCATGAACGAAATCTAAGCCAATACCGGATACAGGGAATGTAATAATTTCTTCATAGTTTTCTTCTACACTATCAAAATATGTTTGTAAAAGAAGATTCGCATTTGGAACTTCTTTACGAATAGCTTCATAAATTTCTTTTGCTTGTTGAATTTCTTCGTTTGTTAGAGAAGCGAAAATCGGTTCATCGACTTGAATGACTTGTGCACCAGCTGCATGTAGTTCTGAAAGCAGTTGTACGTAAGGTGCAACTAACTGTTTTAAAATAGTAGTAAATTGCTCTTTTGTATAGCCTTTAGCTAATTTCAAGAAAGTATATGGTCCTAAAATAACAGGTTTTCCATCTACTCTTAATTCTTGTTTCGCCTCTTCATATAAGCGAAGTGGACGATTATCTTTTAATGAGATTTGTAATCCCTCTTCATATTCAGGAACGATATAATGATAGTTTGTGTTAAACCATTTTGTCATTTCGGAAGCTACGTGATCTTTAGAGCCACGCGCCATGGCAAAATATACATCAAGGTAAGATGTAAACTCAGAAAAACGTGATGGGATAAATCCTAGCATATAAGCAGTATCCAAAACGTGATCATAATATGTAAAGTCGCCAACGGGGATGAGTTCAATCCCTTTTTCTTGCTGTACTTTAACGTGTTGAAGGCGAATTTTTTTCATCGTAGTTAAAAATTGTTCTTCATCAATTTTATTGGACCAAAAAGCTTCCAATGTTTTTTTCCACTCTCTTTGTAGCCCGATACGTGGATAACCTAAATTACTTGTTTGAATTGCCATTTCAAATTCCTCCCTAATTGAAAGTAAGCATTTCCGTTTACTAGGAAATACCTATAACAAAAAGTATAAAGGCATAGAGAATAAGCCTTCCTTTTTGTTTTAACACCTCATCATCATCCGTGAATCTATCAGTGTTGTTAAAACAGGCAGGTCTCCTGACTTATGCTTCATATAATTTCTTTCACCTTCCCGTTTTCACAGTGGCACTACAAAGAAATCTCAGCATTTACAGTGGCGGGACCGTGTTGGAGTTTCACCAAGCTTCCCTTTTAAACACGAAACGAAATTTTCGTGTACCTATTTTCCTTTTGAAAGGAAGTTAACAAGCGATATGATATTGAAACAAATTCTAACACAATTTTCGGAATTTTGTCTACTGTTTTAAAATAAGAAAATTCTAAAGTTTTTTTATTTTAATTATTCATATTCTTCAGATTTTTTAGAGGTGAATCGCAATTAAATATACAAAGAAGAATGTACTTGTACAGAGATAAGATGCTAGTTATGATATTTGAAAATCCGTCCATATTTTGGAATAAGGAAGGGAATTGGATGGTTCATTTTGAAATAGTAAGTTATTACAAGAAAGAACAAGGTTTCTGTATAAAGATACATAAACTAAGTTTATAGAAATGGGGAATTTCAATTGGAACAAAGTACACAAACTATATATTCACCGTCAAAACATATAGTTTCAGCAGCGACAATTGTAATGAATGAACAAAATGAAATCCTATTAATTAAAGGACCTAGAAGAGGATGGGAAATGCCAGGTGGACAAGTTGAAGAAGGGGAGTCTTTGAAAGAAGCTGCAATAAGGGAAACGAAAGAGGAAACGGGTATTGATATTGAGGTTTTAAAATTTTGTGGAGTATTTCAAAATGTGAACCATTCAATATGTAATACGTTGTTTTTAGCTAGGCCAGTTGGAGGTAAATTAACGACTACACCAGAAAGTTTGGAAGTGGGTTTCTATCCTATTGAGCAGGCGTTAGAAATGGTGAGTTTTATGAATTTCAGACAAAGAATTGAATACAGTTTGGATGAAAATCAACAACCTTTTTATATAGAATTTTAAGAAATAATCTTCCGTTATGGGATGCTGGTGATGAATAGATATTTGTTAAATTTTTGAGTGCAGTATCTTATAGCGAAACTTAAACAAGCATAACCCCGTCCTAAATTAGAATGGGGGTGCTTGTTTTAGGTTTTAAAATGAAATAACTTTATCGTCTTTTTACCGTTTCTTCTTTATAAGTTCACTCGGCATCTATATCAATTTCTGAAAGTCGCCCTGCAATTGCATCTGTAAGGAGGGTGTTTAACCATTGTAATTCAACTGAGATATGTTCAATAACACTTTGTAAAATATATAGTTGTGCACGTGGAATTTGTCCTTTGCTACAATCATAAATAGCTTGCATTTTATGTAAATATTGAACGGTATCATTTTTCTTTTTTTCTAAAATAGGAACTAACTCTTGATCGTCACCAAACTGAGCGAAAGAGAGTGCCGAATAAATTGGTTTATAGATTTGATTTTTTGCCTCGAATTGTTTTAATAGTAACTTGTGAAATAATTGTTTACCATCTTCTGTTATATGAAAGATTGTTTTATCTGGTCTATTCGTATCTCGAACAATCGTGGTAATACGAATTGCACCTTGCTTTTCTAATTGCTCGAAGGCGTAGTAAAGTGATCCTTTTGCATATTTAATATAACAATCCATTTGTCTTTCTTTCATGATGTGTTGCACTTCATATGGATGTTTATCCCCTTCGAGTAGCAAACCGAGAATGACTAATTTCATGCTCATTCTGTCTCAACTGCTACTAAAAATATAGACAAATGTATATTCTTAGAGTATTCCTGCTTCTACGTGCCCTGCCTCGCTAATCACTTGCTACTACAGTTTGCTGTGACACTCCACAGGCGTAAATTCCGATGTAGCCCACCGTACATATATACAATCTATTTACGTTAGTATTGTATATTCTTTTGCTTGTAAAAGGTTGATTGCTGCGTTCAAATCTCTATCCATTACATTGCCACATTCACATGTATATACTCGGTCAGATAGCTTTAAATCCGCTTTCTTTTGACTGCAACATGAGCATAACTTTGACGATGGATAAAACCGGTCTACTTGACGTAATTCAATTCCATATTCCTCACATTTCGTCAAAAGCCATGTTTTAAAAGCAAAAAAAGACTGCTTGGCAATTGTTTTAGATAAATGTTTATTCTTCATCATACCTTTCACATTCAAATCTTCCACTGTAATAAACGTTGGCTTGGTTTTCACCACATTCGTTACAATAGACTTTACATACTCTATTCGAATATTCGCTAATCGAGCATGCAACTTTTGCACTCTAAGAACATTTTTATCTATATTCACTCTTTTATTAGTAACAGATTTTTCACCTCTCTTTTTTAGATTTTCAAATTTACGTGCTAAAGAGCGTTGTTCACGTTTTAACCGTTTTTCTATCTTTTTTACTTTTATTGTTTTGTTGATGTTCTCATGAACGATACCATCGCTACGTGTAGCAAAATCCTTCACTCCTAAATCAATCCCTAGACCTATTTTATTGAGTGCTAACTTTGTTGCCATTTCTTCCAATTCGCAAAGTACAGATACAAAATATCTTCCTGCTCTTTGATATACTGTGCCACTTTTTACAGTTGCATTTTTAGGGATATACCCATATTCTTTTAACCTTGTCCAACCAATTGTGGGGATTTTTACTCTATGTCTTTCTACTGTCCAATCTGTTTTATTGTTTTTAGGGAAATAACACTTCACATCTTGCTTCTTCTTTTTCTTATATCGTGGAAATTTGGATAACCCTTTAAAAAATCGCTTAAAAGCTTTATCTCCATTCATAATCGCTTGTTTTACCGCTTTGCTCGACACTTCTTTAATCCACTGGTCACACTCTTTTGTATGAATATTGTTCAGCCATTTGGAAAAGTCATAGCCACTAAGAAATTTCCCCTCCGACTCATATGCCTCTTTATTTTTAGAGATATACAGGTTATATACATATCGACACACCCCAATAGTTTGACGGATTTTACTAACTTGTTCAGTTGTCGGTTTGATTTCTATTAAATATGCTCTTTTCATAAGTCTTCATCCTCCGACATTTTCTTTTTGTATTTTCTCAACCCATATATTCTACAGCTAAATACATGAATGATAGATATTAAATCCTGAACAAGTTCTTCTTGAATACCCATATATTCCTTATACTGTTCTTCTGTAGAATATCTTCTTCCTTTTTGGTTTCGGTAAGCAGTTAAAACACCTTGATTGTCCCACCTTTGTAATGTCTTAACAGAGACATTAAGCATTTCTGAAAATTCTTTTGGTTTATATTGTTTCATAATTACTTTTTTGCTATATATGCACACTTTTGTCTATGTTTTTGTTTACTGTTTCTTTCTCCTGTATATAGAAACTTTATCCCGATTGGTGAGGGATAATAACCAGTGGGAATGGTTCCTTACTGATCAAAGATTTACTTTATATATTATAAACGGCATACCCTTTTTCATAAAGGGTATGCCGTTTCTTTTTTCTATACTAACTTACTTGCTTTTGTTTTTGTTTCGTTTTTGGACCTGTAAATAGTCGTTCATTTCCCATAAGTAAAATACAAATAATACTTAGTACAGCAGGGATAAGTGCCCAGAAGAATGTGCTGGCAATAGATGTAGCGAGAGCCTCTTTAATACCAGTTAATATTTCAGGTGGCATCTTCTCGGTAGCACCTTGTGATAATAAGAAACTTGTGTCTCCGCCCTGTGGAGCTAATTTAGCTAGTTCAGGAGGGAACACCGTGCTTAATTTATTAGTAAAAATATGATTTTGAATGGTACCGAAAATTGTTACACCAAGAGTCATACCGAGTGAACGGAAGAATGAGTTTGTTGATGTAGCAGAACCACGGTCACGCATTTCTAACTTGTGGATAGAAGACATACTTAAAACTGAGAACGAGAAACCAACTCCAAGTCCAGTGAGAACCATAAATAGTGTTACAAGTAGACGAGGTGTATCCATCGTTAAAGTGCTTAGTAAATAAATACCAATTACAAAGAAAACGCCAGATACGATCATGATGTTACGATAACTTGTGCGTGAAGCTAATTGTCCACCTGTTTGACTTCCAATTACAGAGCCAACCATCATAGGTGTTAAAATTAATCCAGCATTGGAGGCTGAACCGCCGAGAACACCTTGAACGAAGATTGGAATATAAACTGTACAGATAATAAAAGCGGCACCATAGAAAAAGGCAACGCCTTGGCTAGCTGCGAATAAAGGTTTTTTAAAGAGATGGAAAGAAATGATAGGCTCCGTTGCTTTTCGTTCTACGAAGAAGAAAATAATGAGCATAATAACAACTGTTGTAAATAAACCGATAATTACAGTGGAATTCCATGCATATTCTTTACCACCAAGTTCTAAGGCGAACATTAAGCAAATGATACTAATAACAAGTGTAATAGCGCCAGCCCAATCAATTTTTTGTTTTCTAAATTCTAGAGATTCACTGTAGTATTTAGTAATGAAGAAGAAGGAGATAAGCCCTAATGGAATATTAATATAGAAGACCCAATGCCAACTTATATAGTCTGTAATATAAGCACCTAATAAAGGACCGAATACACTAGATGTCCCGAAAACCGCACCGAATAGCCCTGTCATTTTTCCGCGCTTTTCTGGTGGGAATATATCGTACATAATTGTGAAGGCAATAGGCATAAGAGCACCGCCCCCGATTCCTTGAATTGCTCTATAAATACTTAGCTGCTCAATACTAGATGCTGTTCCGCAAAGTGCGGAACCGAATAAGAAAAGAATGAGACCACCGATATAAAAACGTTTCCGTCCGTACATATCGGAAAGTTTTCCGAAGATAGGCATGCCTGCCATTGTTGCTACCATATATGCAGACGTGACCCAAACGAACTTGTCAAATCCTCCTAGGTCTCCAACGATCGTTGCCATTGCTGTTGCAACGATTGTATTATCCATTGCCGCCATTAAAATACCAAGTAGTAAACCAGCAACAACAAATTTTGTCTTGTTGGAGTCTTTTTTTGATAATTGAGATTCCAAATATAACCCTCCTTTAAAAATAAGTAAACTATATTAAGTTTTGAGTGCAGCGCATAAAAATGTAAAGGATAGTTCTTTCAAATCAATTTACACAAGTGCACAAGCCATAAAGAATATTATAGTCAAATTTGACTAAAAGGCAAACTTTTTCATCCGTCAAAATATTCTGTTGTATGGGCTGCGAAAGAGTGAGTAATACTTAATGTTGGTATAAAGTCAATGAAGGAAATTGTAAAAAAATATTTCAGCAAGAATACTTTCAGTTAACAGAGGAAAAATGGTTTTTTCTTTATATTGTCGAATAGGATAAAAGGAAGAGTAATAACTATATATCGTTTGTAGCAAGCTTTATTAATATTGTGTAGAGAGGCAGAATAAGGTCGTATGAATGATGCATCTGAAATGGGGTGAATATTATTGTGAAAATATGGAAAAGAATTTCGGATCAAGGAAGGCGTTCAATACCGCTACAACCGGTATTATGGATTGATGGCTCAAAAAAGGAAAACGAATGTCCTAATGTAGCAGTTACATTGCAAATCCGTAGTATGTATAAAGAAAAATTTTCATATGAACTGACCTATGATGCAAACGACATACTTATTATTCGAATTGAAGTTGAAAATAAAGGAATAGAAATGATTTCACGAGTTGTAGTAAGTCATATGATTCGAGATTATTTTGCATACATCCCAAATTCATTAAAGGCAGATAAGGGGATAAGTGAGTTTCTATTCCAGCTTGTAAGGTGGCGAATCGATAATTTATTACCGAATGAAAAGGTAGAATTAATTTGTAAAATAAAAGCAAATAAAGATAAAGCACTTAAAAACGCATTATTTCAGGCTACATATACATTCCAATATAACGGAGTATCATATGGTCCACTGCAAACAAATGAAGTTGTTGTGCGGCAATGATAAAAAGGAACCTGTATGAAAGGTTCCTTTTTTAATGAAGGTTGTGTTTTTTGAGTACTTTTTTTTGCTCGATTCCTTTTTTTCCTACATAATTATTTTTATAACCAAAATATAAAATGAAAAGAAAGGAAGCAACATTTACAATAGCATCAATTTGATCGTTTGTAATAAAGTTCACTCCGAAAGAATTAAACAGTAATTTTAATGATAATAGAAAACCTGCTAGTAAACGTATAATATCTGATAGATTCTCTTTTTGTAGCATATAAGTCACCTCTTTCTAAAACGATATATAGTATATATATGAAATAGAATAGAAATGGTAGACAAGCTTAAGCGGAAATGTACACTCAATATGTACATTTTTTATTTTGTAGAAAAACATAATTGTTATAGAAACATATATTGGTATAGAAAGGAGGAGAAGTATGAAACATAAAGGGAAAATTAGTGGGTTATTACTTGGGAATACAGTGGCAGTTACAGAATGGATTGCGCTTCAGGATGTAATTACAAAACTGGATTCGCGATCATTTTATACCGTCTTTATTATTTATATATTGCAAATGATACTCAGCTATTATTTTGGACATTGGTATGATAAAAGAGCGAGTGGGCGTATGGATACGGAAGTAGGGGGAATGGCAAGTAATGATTTTGTAGTTGATTTCTTTGAGAAAGTAGCTGCTTTATCAGAACGGGATTCTCATAATATTACAGTGTACATTCTTTCTGTGAAAGAATGGAAAGAACTAAAAGAAACAGTGCAAGAAAAAAAATTGGAGGTGTTAGTACAAAAATTGGAGAGTACGATTGTAAAGACAATTCGTAAAGGAGATGTCGTTACTAGGTGGGATGAAAATAAGTATGTTATTGTGGCGATTGATAAGGGACATGAAAAGTCGACAATAACAAATCGATTAATGAAAAATATTGAAAGTGAAATAGAAAATGGTTTGTTAAGTATGACGCTATTATTTGGAGCTGCTAGTTATCCAATAGAAGGAAAAACTTTTGAAGAATTGTTAAGAAAGGCACAAAATCAATTGTACCAGCATAGGGATTTCTAAGAAAATGAGTGAAACTTTGATTTGAAGAAATATGATATGAAGAAGTTTTGAATGTAACATTTTTTTGACTTTTATTACAAAAAGAACTTTTATTGTAATAAAAGTCTTTAAAAATATATGGAATAAGCATATAATTATGATGGATGTGTCAATGCATTTTGCACAATGTGTTTCATTTTAAAAGTGTAGAGGAAAGCATGCTCTACACTTTTCCTTTTTAGGGAATGACAAGAATAATTGTAAGTTGTTGCAAGATAGCATTTATACTGTGTAAAATGAACAAATAGATTATTTGATAGAAAGCCGGAAAGGGAATGATAGAATGATAGACGTGAGAGAACAACGATCATCTTTTATCAGGTGAATTATTATTACTGTTGTTCTTCAAATTATTATGGCTGTGATGAATTCCGTTGTACTTTTATGTAATACATAGTATGAACAGGCTTTAGAAAGTGCTAAGTAAAAGATGGATATGAAACTGCTAATTGGTTCAAAAAAGTAAAATGTAATTTTAAGTAATACAATTTGTACAAGCATTATAAACAATATCAATGATTTTCGTAGAAAAGGTGCGAGTATGGAGTTTATAGAAGGATATATAATTTTCATAGCTTTTTACACGATGATCGTATATAAGTAGGAGGAAGAAGATGTTGAAATATAGTAAATTAGCAATTGTAACTGCATTATCAATGACTTTATTAGCCGGTTGTTTCGGACCGAAACCAGAAGAGGAATTATATGTTGCATTTGAAAATGCTGCAAAGCAAGAAAAAACAATGTTTGAAGATGCAAAGAAACTTGAAACTTTAGAAAAAGAGGGACAAGAATTATATAATCAGATTGTTCAAGAAGGAAAAGATAATAATCAAGTTGTTAAGGAAAAATTGAACCAAGCAGTGAAAAATACAGATGAACGAGACAAAGTGCTTAAAAAAGAAAAAGAATCTTTAAGTAAGGCACAAGAAGAAGTAAAATCAGCAGATAAATATGTGAAGAAAATTGAAGATAAGAAATTGAAAGATCAAGCGGATAAAGTGAAAAGCACATATGAGAAACGACAAGATTCATTTAACAAGATGTATGATAGCTATAATAAATCGTTAAAACAAGAAAAAGAATTATATACAATGTTACAAGATAAAGGTACAAAATTAAAAGATATTAGTGAAAAAGTAAAAGTAGTGAATCAATCTTATAAGGATATTGAATCAGAAAAAGACAAGTTTAATGAATTTACAAAATCTTATAATACAGAAAAAATAGCTTTTTATAAACAAGCAAATATTAAAATTAAAGAAGAGAAAAAATAAAACAGTTTGGCCTACAATTGGCCAAACTGTTTTATTTTTTTGTATAAGTACGACTATACCATGGGACAGGTTCACTTAATTTTTTTTCTTGTTTCAGTGCTTCAGGACCAATATAATCTTGAAGTGTTTTTTTTGCTACTGTTAAAGATAAGGTTGTTTTCGGATTTCGATAGGAGGATTCAAGATGACCAAGATGTGGTAGGATTCGAAAATCTTCTTTGGCAGGAGGAATATGGAAAAAATAATCACCTAAACGTATAAGAACATCAGATTGTTGTTGGCTAAAACGTGGATTTCTAGAAAAATGTAATCCTTCTTTAATAGCTTTTTTTTCAGCAATTAAGCGTTCTAAAGCCGTCTTTTTTAACCAGTATAAATACTTCGGATTAGTTGCAGCTTTAGCATGACGATTCACAACGAAAATAGATTGAGCTAGTCGATTAATAGAATGTTGGTTTTGTAATTGAGATTGTGGTTGTGAAGGTTTCATATTGAATCTCCTTTCAATTTTTCATTATTATAACATAAATAAAAGAGGTTTTTATTATATGCAAAAAGTGATTGTATATATTTTCAATATTAAAGCAATATTGTTACAAAAAACAACTATTTTGTATAATAGTAATAGAATGTGTTTTAGAAATTTGATAATGAAAGAGTGAGAAGTTTGAAAGAAATATTAAAACAGCAATATGCCATTATAGATATTGGATCTAATACAATGCGTTTAGTTATTTATGAAAAGCAAAATGGAGGTTTTTATAAGGAGATTGAAAATACGAAAGTGGTTGCTCGGTTAAGGAATTACTTAATTGATGGTGTGTTGATTGAAGAAGGAATAGAGGTATTGTTACAAACATTATTTCAATTTCAAGAAAGTACGCGATTCCACCAGTTGCATCATGTACTTTGTGTTGCAACAGCAACAATTAGACAGGCTGAGAATCAAGAGGCAATTAAAAAACTGGTTGAAGGACAAACAGACTTTACTCTTAGAGTATTATCAGAATATGAGGAAGCACGTTACGGCTATTTAGCAGTTATGAATTCAACTTCGTTCTCTGAAGGAATTACAGTAGATATTGGTGGAGGAAGTACAGAAGTTACATACTTTCGAAATAGAGAGATTCTAGAGTACCATAGCTTTCCTTTTGGAGCACTTTCTTTAAAGCAACAATTTATTAAAGAGGATATACCTACTGAAGACGAGTTGGAAAAGATTCAAACGTACTTAGAATATCAATTTCAAACATTACCATGGTTAATTGATAAGAAATTGCCTCTTATTGCAATTGGTGGTAGTGCGAGGAACTTAGTGAAAATCCATCAAAATTTAATTTGTTATCCTATAGCAGGGGTACATTTATATAAGATGAAAGAAGAAGATATTAAAAATGTGAAAGAAGAATTGGAAGCATTGTCGTTCATAGAACTTCAAAAATTGGAAGGATTGGCAAAAGATCGAGCAGATACAATTATTCCAGCTGTCGAAGTTTTTCATACGCTTGTTAATGTTATAGAGGCATCATCATTTGTATTAAGTAGAAAAGGGTTACGAGAAGGCGTTTTCTATGAAGAGTTGACAAAAGATTTGGGGATTTCATATTATCCGAACGTAGTGGAAGAAAGTTTGTATTTATTATCACATGAATATGAAATGGATATGGAATTTGTAATGCAGCTTATTAAACATGGAAGATTGATTTGTCAACAGCTTGAAGAAACAGGGCTAATTACTATGTCAGTAAAAGACTGGGCAATATTCCATCAAGCAGCGAAAGTATTTAATATAGGCAAATATATAGACGAAGAAGCGAGCCGCCTACATACGTTTTATTTATTAGCGAATAAAACAATTGATGGTATGATGCATAAAGAGCGAGTTAGATTAGCGCTTATTGCGTCTTATAAATCAAAAATGTTATTCAAACAACATTTGTCTCCATTTGAAGGATGGTTTGATAAAAACGAACAAAAAAAAATTCGCCTATTAGGCGCTGTTTTACAATTTTCAGCAGCTCTAAATATAAGACAAAGATCGCTTGTTGAATCGATATCTATAACAGAAAGTAAAGAAGGATTAACATGTAAAATTGTATGTGAGCAATCGGCATTAGCGGAAAAAGTGCAAGCTGAAAAACAAAAAAAGCAGCTGGAAAGAGTATTGAAAACGCCTATTCATTTATCCTTTGAATCAAAATGTTAAGTTGTACGGATGTCTTTACGAAAAATTAACACTTTGGAATATTGTAATTTGCTAAAATGAAAGTAACTAAATTATAGTAAAAAAGTTTCAAGGGAAGTGTGAAGGGGATGGAAATGTTGAAGGGGAATATAGTTAATTTAAATGATACAGCTTATTACAACAATAGAGAACTAAGTTGGTTAGCATTTAATGAACGTGTACTACAAGAAGCACAGGATGAAACGAATCCGCTCTTGGAAAGATTAAAGTTTATTAGCATTTTCAGCTCGAATTTGGATGAATTCTTTATGGTACGCGTGGCAGGATTGAAGGATCAAGTGAGTGCGGGGTTTAACCAACCAGAAAATAAGGCTGGATTAACACCAAAAAAGCAATTAAATAAAATTGCGATAAAGGCTCATGAACTAATGACTGTACAATATGATACGTTTAAAAATTATGTATTGCCAGTACTGGAGCTAGAGGGGATTGAGCGTTTAACGTTCCATGATTTGACGAAAGAACAGAGAGAATTCATAGAAGAGTACTTTGATGAGCAAATTTTCCCAGTCTTAACACCTGTAGCTATCGATGCATATCGTCCATTTCCGATGTTATTAAATAAAAGTTTGAATTTAGCTACTCTTTTATATGATGAGAAACAAGTGGAGGAAGAAAACCGTACGAAGTTAGGGATTGTACAAGTTCCTTCATTACTTGAACGTTTCATATTTTTGCCAAGTGAAGGGCAAAAGCATAAATTTATTTTATTAGAAGATATAATTAGTGGTTTTACTCATAAATTATTTACAGGATATAAAGTGTCGTCTGTTACTCGTTTCCGTATTACACGTAATGCGGATTTAACGATTCATGAAGAAGGTGCGAGGGATTTATTAAAGGTAATTGAAAAGGAATTAAAGAAGCGTAAGTGGGGAGCTGCTGTACGTTTAGAAGTTGGCAAAGAGCATATTGATGAAAGAGTATTAGCATTATTATATGAGGTGTTGGAAGTAAAAGATGAAGATGTATATATAATGGATGGACCGTTAGATTTAACATGTCTATTTTCCTTATATAAAAAACTAGCTCCTTTATATGAACATCTAGTATATCCGGCTCTTATTCCGCAACGCCCTCAAGACTTAGGGGATGCGGAAGATGTTTTTGAAAAAGTAATTGAGCATGATATTTTATTACACCATCCATTTGAATCGTTTCAGCCAGTAGTTGATTTTGTACGTGATGCGGCAGACGATCCGAATGTACTTGCAATCAAACAAACGTTATACCGAGTAAGTGGAGATTCACCGATTATTCAGGCATTAAAGGTAGCCGCTGAAAAAGGAAAACAAGTGACGGTATTAGTTGAATTAAAGGCAAGATTTGACGAAGAAAATAATGTGAATTGGGCTAAAGAATTGGAACAGGCAGGCTGTCACGTTATTTACGGTGTAAGTCATTTGAAAACACATAGTAAAATTACGCTAGTTGTAAGAAGAAAAAATGGAAAAATCGAAAGATTCGTACATCTAGGGACTGGAAATTATAATGATGCAACAGCAAAGTTATATACTGATTTCGGGTATATTACATCACGAAAAGACTTTGGGGTTGATGCAACAAATTTCTTTAACTATTTGAGTGGTTATACAACAAAGCCACATTTTCATCACTTATCGGTTGCGCCATTTGATATAAGAGAGCAATTTATCGATTTAATAGATGAAGAAATTCGTTATCATAGGCAATATGGAAATGGATATATTATCGCCAAGATGAATTCATTAACAGACAAACCATTAATAAAAAAAATGTATGAAGCATCACAAGCTGGAGTAAAGGTAGAGCTTATCGTTCGAGGAACATGTTGTTTAAGGCCTGGTATTCCAAATGTAAGTGAAAATATTCGTGTAGTTAGCGTTGTCGGGAGATATTTAGAACATAGTAGAATTTATTATTTCCATCATAATGGAGAAGAGAAAATATACTTATCTTCAGCTGACTGGATGACACGAAATATGGAGAAGCGAGTAGAAATATCTTTCCCAATATTAGATATTGAAATGAAGGCGAGAATTAAGGCGATTTTACAACTTACATTAGCTGATAATGTGAAAACACGTGAACAAAATAAATCTGGTGACTACTACTATGTTATTAATAGTAGTACAGAAGAAATTGATAGCCAAGTGAAGTTGTTTAAGATGGCGTATCAAAACACGGATGCTGAATAATGAGAACAAAGTAAAAAAAACCTCTTAAAAAAGGTTTTTTTTACTTTGTTCTCTACTTATTATACGTTCTCTAAATAGAAGGATGCGTAGAGAGAATAGTTTTTATTGTAAGCATGTTAATGGATCATGAATCGGTTAAGAAAGGAAATAACATTGGTAGAATTGTTGCGGTACATTAATAATAGTATGGTTGTTGACAAGGTCCACCATAACAAGGATAAGGTGTTGGCGGTGGGAAAGGTGGTGGATATGGTGGGTAATACGGTCTAGGACCGAAAGCTAATGCTCCGCCGAGCAGTCCACCGGCAATACCAGCTAGAAATGGGACGCCAAAAAACGGCAAAAAGCGTGAGTCGCCTACTGGACCAATAGGTGCTGAACGGACTGGGATTGGTTGATAATATGGATACATGAAAAAACCTCCTTTATTGGACTCACTTTTATCATATGGTAAATGAAACATGGATGAGCGCGTACAAGAAAGGTTATGTAAGAAAATAGGCGAATTATTACGAATGTTGGAGCGTGAAAATCGTAATTTCAGGTTTTGACATAAATCGGAATGGGACACGTGTTCTTCCAAGGCCTCGATTGACATAGAGAGCTAAATCTTGAATCGTATAGAAACCTTCTACATAGTTTTTAGCGAGTGATGGGGTAATAATTGCGCCTAAAAAGGGAATTTGTACTTGTCCACCATGGCTATGACCAGAAAGCTGTAAGTTAACTGGATATTGAGCAATTTTGGGTGCAATATCTGGCTCGTGAACAAGAACAATGTTATAAGTGTTTTGCTTCGCGTGATGTAATGTCTCCTCTATTTTTGGTTTGCCTAGTAGTATATCATCAAGACCGAAAATTGAAATTTCACTATTATCCAGTAGACGAATTTTCTTTTCACTATTTAGTAACAGTTCAAATCCCGATTCGCGCATGATGTGTTCGTAGTACTCTGTTCCATATCCGCCGTGATCATGGTTACCATAAATAGAAAATTTGCCGAAGGGTGCTTGTATATTTTTTAAAATAGATGCAACGAAAGGCGTGTCAGTATACGTTTGATAATTATCAATGAGATCGCCAGTAAAAAGAACAATATCAGGTTTTACAGCATTAATTTTAGAAACGATTTGAGATAAATGTTGAAGAGAGAAATAGTATCCGAGATGTAAATCGCTAAATTGAAGAATCTTCATACCATTGAAACTTTTCGGTATGAGTTGTGATGTAAGTGTACGTTCTGTAAAAGAAAGTAGATGAGGCTCAATATACTTAGCGTAATAGTATCCGATGCTAGTGGTTATAAATGAATATAGACAAGTGCGCATGCCAGTTTTTAAAAAATCTCTTCTTGTAATTTTCTGCATAAAAATATGAGTATACCTATTTGACTTGTATTACATGTGTTCGTTATATACAGGTTACTCAAATCTCCTTCCAGTTTATTTAAAATATATTTTAAATAATACAAAAGTAGTATAGATTACGAAAAAAACGAATGAAAAGAAACCTCTTTACGTTAAAATATCAGAAAAGTTTAAAAATATAAAGATTTCTATTAAATAAAATGATAAAATGAATGTGTATTCATTTTTGGGAGGGGATGTATGTGAAAGAAAAGGTAGTTATTATAACAGGTGGATCGAGCGGAATGGGGAAAGGAATGGCAACTCGTTTTGCAAAAGAAGGGGCACGAGTTGTTATTACAGGACGTACAAAGGCAAAGCTAGAGGAAACAAAGTTGGAAATTGAACAATTTCCAGGGCAAATATTACCTGTGCAAATGGATGTAAGAAATACGGATGACATTCAGAAAATGATTGAACAGATTGATGAGAATTTTGGACGAATTGATGTTTTAATAAACAATGCAGCTGGAAACTTTATTTGTCCAGCAGAAGATTTATCCG
Source organism: Bacillus sp. CH140a_4T (assembly GCF_008923725.1). Lineage (GTDB taxonomy): Bacteria > Bacillota > Bacilli > Bacillales > Bacillaceae_G > Bacillus_A. Next base: position 294,191 of record NZ_WBPF01000013.1, on the reverse strand, counting down.
TGAATGGCTGGAATTCAGTCATTAATATAGTGTTAAACGGTACATTTTACTGTAGCCATGCTGTCGGGAAATATTGGATTGAAAAAGGTATAAAGGGGAACATCATTAACATGGTAGCAACATATGCATGGGATGCAGGTCCGGGCGTTATTCATTCGGCTGCAGCGAAGGCTGGAGTATTAGCAATGACGAAGACACTCGCTGTTGAGTGGGGACGTAAATATGGAATACGAGTTAACGCTATCGCGCCAGGACCTATTGAACGTACGGGCGGTGCTGATAAATTATGGATTTCAGAAGAAATGGCTAAACGTACGATACAAAGTGTTCCGCTTGGAAGACTGGGTACGCCAGAAGAAATTGCAGGTCTAGCTTATTATTTATGTTCAGATGAAGCTGCGTACATAAATGGAACTTGCATGACAATGGATGGAGGACAACATTTACATCAATATCCATTTTAAAAGGAATGAGAAAATGAATGTTTGATTCATTTTTTTACGGTTAAATGTGACGGAATTGTGACATATGAAAGAAAAGTGTTTACAAGAGGTCATATATACGTTATATTTAAGACCTCTTTTTTCTTCATAGTAGAATTGCTAATTCCCCTTAGCATTTTACCCCTCTAATCCCTTCAGGAAAACTGAAGGGATTTTTTATTATTTTTCCGTAAATATCATGTTATAATTTTGAAAAGTAAAGGGAGGGAAGCACGTTGATAGATGCATTAGATGTAATGAGTAACTTGGATAAAGTCCTTCCTTATTATCAAGCTATTTTTAGTGCTGATGAGCATACTGTAATTGGATATGAAGTAGTAGGACGTATTCAAACAGAAGAGGGCATACAAAGTTTAGCTTCTTTCTTTCATGATGATTCTATTCCAAGTGAGTTTCAACTGGAAGCGGATAACATTATAGTAGAAAAAGCTTTAAATCGCTATTTAGAAAGTGATCAAAAACTATTATTATTTATACATCGGAATGCGAACGTATTAATGAACGATGATGATGAAAGTTTACTTCAACTTTTATTGATGTATGAAGAACAAGGTTTAAATTTGAAACACATTGTTTTAGAAATTACAGAACATGAATGTAAAGAAGATATAGAGCAATTTAATCATTTGCTTATGTATTATCGTACATACGGTATTCAAATTTCGATTAATAAAGTCGGAACGGGTACAAGTAATTTAGAACGTATTAGCGTGTTAGCACCGGATATTTTAAAAGTAGATTTAACAAACTTAAGGCAAACTGCACTTTTACAATCTTATCAAGATATTTTATATTCTTTATCATTACTTGCTAGAAGAATTGGTGCGACATTGTTATATGAAGAAATAGATGCTTTTTATCAACTACAATATGCTTGGAAAAACGGTGGTAGATATTATCAAGGTAATTATTTGAAAGAGTGCTTACCTGATTTTATTGAAACGAACGTTTTGAAAGAACGACTTGGTAATGAGTGTCATCAATTTATTCAACATGAGAAGAAGAAATTACAAAAAATTTATAATTTAACAGAAATGTTACGTGATCGAATTGGTGATGTTCTAGCCAAACAGAAAAAGAATGAAGATATAAATGATTGGTTATTACAATTTAGCCAAAGTGTATCACAGTGTAGTTTTCGCATATTTATTTGTAACGAAGATGGTTTCCAACAATCAGGAAACGTTATGAAAAAAGATGGGGAATGGATTGTGATGCCTGAGTATTATATGAAGAACTGGAGTTGGCGTCCGTATTTTCTAGAAAATATTATGAAAATGCGTTTTGAGAATAAGGCAAGACTTTCAGATTTATATGCTGATATTGAAACCGGTGAGATGGTACGAACATTTTCCTTCCCAATTGATGATGAAAACTTTTTATTTATAGATTTATCGTATGAATATTTATATGAAGAAGATGTTTTATTTTAATGCACGAAGAGATTCGTGCATTTTTTGTTTGTTTTTATCATAAATTGGTAATAGTGAAAATGGTGATGAAAATGCTGTCTATCATTGTAAAGATTTTACGAACGAAACCACCCCTGTCTTTGCATAATCATTGTTACAATGAATACTACAAAGACAAGTTTTCTTAAAAGGAAGGTGAAAAAATGAGGAAATATGGAATATGGTTAGTTCTATTTGTATGCGTTGCCTTTCTAGTTGGTTATAGTGTCACAACTGTTTTAGGAAAAGAGGAAGTGAAAGTCGATCGGGAAGAAGTGTTTACAACGATACAAAAGGGCTATGAAACCCAATTTTCACTTCGTGGGAAGCATTTGCCGATGAATAAGATGATAGAAACGTTATCACCGTATTTTACAGAGAATTTCCTTCAAGTATTTACAGATGAAAATAGTAGAAGTGATAAACAAAGTGGTGAATATTTACTTCCAGCAAAAGAAGCGCCATTTTCTTTTCATTCAGAAACGAAAATGTCATATGATGAAGAGCATAAAATTTTATATGTATATGAACGGGCGAAAAGTGGACAATATCAAATTGTAACATTGCAAAGAGATCAAGGGAAATGGAAACTGGCCGGATATCATGAAAGCCAAGAACTTTTAACTGAAATAAAAAGGTTACAACAATTATAAAGTGAAACTTTAATTAGGGGACATATCCTGCTGAGTATTAACCCGCCACAATCGGATGTTTATTTCCAGAAAATAGCGGGATAAGAATAGGAATAGGTCTTTACCTATCCCTCTTCTAGATTGAGAAGTTGTTGTAATTTTTCAATTTGAAACCCAGCAACAACTTCTCCGTCAATTACAACCGTTGGAGTTGAATAAGAATCATAGTCATATAAAAGACGATTGCGTGCAGCGGCGTCTTTTTTTACGTCAAATTCTTCATATACGACGTTATTATGTTTTAAAAATTCTTTCACAATGACACATGGCGGACAATCAGGTTGTGTGTAAACCTCAATTTTTTTCATTGTAATTCCTCCTTTTTACTGTTTTTTATTATATTCTTCCAGTATAAAAATCGCAATAAAGAAGGGAAAAGATGTTCTTTCTGTTTTTTCCTTCGTATTTCGACAAATTTTTAGTTGAGTTTCTGGCCAATAACCTTTATCCTAGAGTGTGGAACATTTTTTCTGTTATGACGGATAGAATGAGTATAGCTGTAAAACCTATTGGTAGGAAGATCAGAGAAAGGAGAGATTTCATGTCTCTACTCCAAGGAATTTTAACTCGACTTGTTAGTCTACAAGAACAAGCTGAAAGCGGTGAAGTAGCACAACGCTATTTTGAAGTGAACGGTGAACGCAAATGTAGCGTGAAATTTTTCGATAAAAGTGAAATGTATGAGTTAGAAGTGTATCAACAAGGTGAAAAACCTCAAGTGTATCAATTCGATAATATCGACATGGTTGCAATTGAGATTTACGATATCATTTCTTGATACATATAAAAAAGGTGTTGCCATACGGCAGCACCTTTTTTAGTTCTATTACTTTTTAGCATATATGTATAGGGATTTTTCATTTTTCCTACAATGGTAATAAAGTGAAATTGTAATCAGTGGAGATCCTTCTTTCTATACTGATTAGTAGCTATCACCAATTTGGTGTTTACGGATAGTAAATAGGGGGATAAACATAATGAGGAGGTGTGTTGTATGGAACGTTTACCGGTTATCATTTGTCCTAATTGTCACAATGCTGCTGAGATTATTCATGTATTAACGGCTCAATCAAATCAAAATGTAATTTATACGTGCCAAGTTTGCCAGTATGTAATACGGAATATTGAAACGAATAAAGGATAGGAAGTTATAATTTTTATTTTTGTCCCATACAATGAGAATACGAAAAGTCTGTCTAATTGAAAGGACGTGACTATGTGGCCGGTGAACATACATTTTATAATGTTTCAGAGAGGCATTTAAATTTTGATATGGTCTTTACCCGTATTTGTAATTTCATTGAAAAGGATCCACGAAATTTATATCGCTTATCCATTGGGACAGACTCACAAGCGCATCAAAAGGATATGAGATTTATTACGGCAATTCATATTCATCGCGTTGGAAAAGGAGCCTGGGGATGTTTACACCATCAATCAGTAAAAGATAAGCCAGCAACTTTACGTGATAAGATATATTTAGAAACGCAGTTTAGTCAAGAAATCGCCTGCTTATTTACTCCAAATCATATACAAACAATATGGGATTTATTGCATCCATATGCTCAAGATGGGGCTGGATTTATAATGGAAATTCACTTAGATATCGGAAATGATGGTTTAACAAAAGAATTTATTCTAGATATGACAGCGAAAATTCAAGCGATGGGATTAACTGCAAAAATTAAGCCAGATGCTTATGCAGCTTTTAGTTATGCAAATCGATATACGAAATAAAAACAATTTTTATATACTCTCACCAAAAACTGAATATTACATCTATTAAATAGGCTGAAAATTTTATATAATAAGGGTAACGATGCGAGTATAAGGAGAGGGGTATATGAAAAGGGAACTTGTTTTAACAGAAGAAGAGGAAAGTTTGTTGTTAGATATTTTATTTCAGCAAAATTATGCGAGTGAAATTTTAGCTGTGGAACTTACAGATATTGAGAATGGTTTAAAAAAGACAGATGTGATGCAATATAAAAAAATCACAAGGTTATTTTACAGATTAAAAAATAAAGGGTATTAAGCGCTACCGGAATGGTAGTCTTTTTTTTGCGTTGTATGCTAAAATAGCTGTGTAATTTTGTTTTTTACTGAAATAATGTAAGGACAAAATAATAATATGAAAACGCTGTCATAAAATGTGAATAGAGTCGGTGAATAAAAGTAGGCAAAAGGGAAGATGGGGGGATGTAACATGATTAGTATTCCGAAAGACGAGTTTCAACAAATTTTTGTGAAAGATTTAATGATTTCATCAGAAAAAGTAGCACATGTCCAAATGGGGAATGGTTTAGAGCATGCTTTACTCGTTCTTGTGAAATCTGGATATTCGGCGATACCTGTTTTGGACCCGATGTATAAATTGCATGGGTTAATTAGTACTGCTATGATTTTAGACGGTATGTTAGGGCTAGAACGTATTGAGTTTGAAAGACTTGACGAAATGAAAGTAGAACAGGTGATGAAGGAAGACATTCCAGTTCTTAAGTTAGAAGATTCGTTTGCAAAAGCTTTAGAAATGACAATTGATCATCCTTTTATTTGCGCTGTCAATGAAGATGGGTATTTTGAGGGGATTTTAACACGTCGGGCTATTTTAAAATTGTTGAATAAAAAAGTAAGGCAACATAACCGATAATGTGAGAAAAGTGACTTCATAGAAGCGGAGAAGTCACTTTTTTTCGTGCATATCAGTTGTGTATGTATTATATTTAAAAAGATAAAAAATATAAGAGTATATAGTTAAATTAAGGATGAAAAGCTTATTGAGATAAGGTGTATGGAAGCTAAGGAAAGAGGGAGAAAGTTGCAAATTGATGATTTTCAAATGATGGTTGTGTTAGCTCAGGAATCAAATATGAGAAAAGCGGCGGAACGTTTATTTGTTTCACAACCTGCGCTTAGTCAACGATTACAATCTATGGAGAAACAATGGGGAATGAAGTTTTTTATTCGCTCACAAAAAGGATTGACAATTACACCTGAAGGGGAAAAAGTCGCAAATTATGCAAAAGAAATGCTACAAAAGGAAGAGGATATTAAAAGTGAGCTAGCTGTTTTTAGAACAGAAACTCACGGAACGTTAAAAATAGCTGTTGCATCAGTTATTGGTCAATATTGGCTTCCTCCTGTTTTGAAGAAGTTTGTACATAAATACCCTTCTGTGAAAATATCGCTGTTTACTGGCTGGAGTAGTGAAGTGCAAAAGCAATTTTATGAAGGAGACGTTCATGTTGCTATATTGAGAGGGACACAAGAATATAAAGGTCAGAAGCAGCAATTATTTGAAGATGAACTTTATTTAGTGGATAAAGAAATAAAAGATATTACGATGTTAAAAGAAACAAATAGACCATTTATTCAATTTAAAAGTGATTCGACTTATTATGGACAAATACAAAATTGGTGGTATGGTTTATTTTCTAATCCACCTAAGAGAACAATTGTGGTTGATCAAATTGAAACTTGCAAACAACTCGTTTTAAATGGCATAGGTTATGCTCTTTTACCTTCTACTGTTTTAAAAGAAGTACAGGAAAATATGTATAAAACACCTGTTCAATTAACGAGAGAAACATGGTTATTGACGAGTGAATCGGCTAGACAATTGAAGCAAGTAAGGGCATTTTTAGAAATTATAGAAGAAATTCAAATGGAAAAATAGGATTATTATCTTGCTACTCGCTCTATCGTTTGGTAGAGTAACATTATAAATGGATTTAGGAGGCAACAAGAATGAAAATGATGGACGCTAACGAAATTATTTCGTTTATTCAAAAAAGTGAAAAGAAAACTCCTGTAAAGGTATACATAAAAGGGGATTTAAAAGAAGTAACATTCCCTGAAACGGTACAAGCATTTGTAAATAAAAAATCTGGTGTATTATTTGGAGAATGGTCTGAAATTAAGACAATTCTTGATGAAAATAGCAAGCACATTGTTGATTACGTTGTTGAAAATGACCGTCGTAATTCTGCAATTCCAATGCTTGATTTAAAAGGTATTAAAGCTCGTATTGAGCCAGGCGCGATTATTCGTGATCACGTTGAAATCGGCGACAACGCTGTTATTATGATGAATGCAACAATTAATATCGGTGCTGTAATTGGTGAAGGTACTATGATTGACATGAACGCGGTACTTGGTGGACGTGCAACTGTTGGTAAGAACTGTCACGTAGGTGCAGGTGCAGTACTTGCAGGTGTTATTGAGCCGCCTTCAGCAAAACCAGTTATCGTTGAAGATGATGTTGTAATTGGTGCAAACGTAGTTGTGTTAGAGGGAGTTACAGTAGGGAAAGGTGCAGTTGTAGCAGCAGGAGCGGTTGTAACAGAAGATGTACCTCCATATACAGTTGTTGCCGGTACTCCAGCACGTGTAATTAAAGAGATTGATGAGAAGACAAAAGCAAAAACTGAAATTAAACAAGAGCTTCGTCAATTAAACCCAGAGAAATAAACAAAAAAAGCGTAAGAGCATAAACGGGCTCTTACGCTTTTTATAGATAGAGGTGCAAAAATGGCAGTAAGCAAATTCGTTCAAATTCGTAGAGACTTACACAAAATACCGGAAATTGGATTTCAAGAGTGGAAAACACAACAGTATATTTTAGATTACATAGGAACGATTTCGAATGAACATGTGGAAGTGAAAGTATGGAAAACGGGTGTCATTGTTAAAGTAAATGGAAAAAACCCAGAAAAAATTATAGGTTATCGCGCAGATATAGATGGTTTACCCATTACAGAAGAAACTGGATATGAATTTGCTTCTATTCATGAAGGAATGATGCATGCATGTGGACACGATGTACATACAACAATTGGTTTAGGCCTTCTAACAGCAGCTGTAATAGAAAGAATAGATGATGACCTTGTGTTTCTATTCCAGCCAGCTGAAGAAGGGCCAGGAGGGGCTCTTCCTATGTTAGAAAGCGAAGAGTTAAAAGAATGGAAGCCAAATGTAATTCTCGGCCTTCATATTGCACCTGAATACCCTGTAGGAACAATCGCCACAAAAGAGGGGCTATTATTTGCGAATACATCAGAGTTATATGTTGATTTAAAAGGGAAAGGTGGACATGCAGCCTATCCTCATACTGCAAATGATATGATTGTTGCAGCAAGTCATCTTGTTACACAACTTCAATCCGTTATTAGTCGTAATGTGAATCCTCTTGATAGTGCAGTAATTACAATCGGAAAAATAACAGGTGGTACAGTTCAAAATATCATAGCAGAAAAGTCTCGGTTAGAAGGAACGATTCGAACGTTATCAGTAGAATCAATGAGTCGTGTTAAAAGTAGGATTGAGGCAATTATTGCAGGTATAGAAGCTTCCTTCCAATGTGAAGCCGTGATTGACTACGGAGCGATGTATCATCAAGTATATAACCATGAAGCATTAACGAGAGAGTTTATGCAGTTCGTAAGTAAACAAACTGATATGAATGTCATTACATGTACTGAGGCAATGACAGGTGAAGATTTTGGTTATATGCTTCAAGAGATTCCTGGATTTATGTTTTGGCTTGGGGTAAATTCAGAATTTGGTTTACACCATGCAAAATTAAAACCAGATGAAGAGGCTATTGAGAAAGCAATTGTATTTTTAGATCAATATGTGAAGTGGAAGGGAACTAGAAAGTGAACTTGCTTCCCAACTTTGCAACAATTTAAAGAGGGTACTCGTTAATTCCAAGAGGAAAACAACGTTCACATTTGTTTTAGATACACATCGGCATACAAATGGATAAAATAATGAGCAGTGGTTTTGAGCCGCTGCTCATTATTCATTATCGCTTATTGAGAAGATGATTAGTTAACTAGCTTATATGTGTTTACATTTCGTGTAGAAAATGTGTAAAATCAAGGTGAAACATAGAAAAAAAGGGTGGGGAATTACGTGCAAATTAGCAGTGCAATGTTGTGTTTCGTCTTATATGCGTATGTTATTATTGCGGCGGTGTATTTTGGGATAAGTTTTTATGCCTACCGTTTAGTAGATAATCATGAATATGACGAAACATATAAATGGGTGAAGAGATATTTATCACCTGTATTAGAAATTATGAATGGATTTGTGCTCTTTTTATTTATTGGGTTAATTGCTTTCTCAACGAGTTTAGTAGGGAATAAAACAACATTATTTGTACTAGGTATCATTATTTTTATGTTGTTAGGTATACGGATTGGTAACACGGTGTTTTGGAATGAAAGAAAAGTAGATGGTTGGACTGGAATGTTAATTCCGTGTATGTTAGCGGCTATTGTGACAAATATAGAGCATGAATATTATCAATTACATTTTTGGCTCATTATCGTTTTAACAATTCTTTCGGTTTTATACATAAGCACGGTAGTACTCACATACATTGCACATGAAAAAGGTGATGTTAAAGGAACTCGCTTCTTTAGAGGGCGGGCACTATTTTGGAGTGTGCCAACGATGGCGGTTATAGGAATTATTGCGATATTAGTAAATGGATATCAATTTACTAGTTGGCAACCGTTTTTAGAAAATTGGTGGATTTTCATCATTTCGTTTATCGCTTTTTTAGGTGCAACGCATTATTTATTCCATCAACATCATTACATATTCGCATTGTTATTCGCATTTATACAACTATTATTTGCTTTCTTCGGACAAGAAACGTTATTATTCGTTTTTGAAACATTTAGTTCATTTGGAAACATATTTGTATTTGGCATGTTAATTTTCAGTATCGCATTTTATTTACAACAGTATTTTTATATGCAAAAACAAAAATAAGAATGATATACAGGTTTTTGTAGCAAATCTAAAGTGTGTTACAATAAAAATACATAGTATTCGATGTTATTGGAGGAATTCCTGTGGGTGAAAAAGAGAAAGAATTTGCTGTCATCGGGCTTGGACGTTTTGGTGGAAGTATTTGCCGAGAACTCGCTCAATTAGGTATGGAAGTAATGGCAATTGATTCGGATGAGGATAAAATTAATGAGTTTGCAAATATAGCTTCACATGCTGTAATTGCAGATTCAACAGATGAGATGGTATTAAAAAGTCTTGGTATTCGTAATTTTGATCATGTAGTCGTTGCTATTGGAGATAATTTAAATTCAAGTATTTTAACAACATTAATTCTGAAAGAGTTAGGTGTAAAAAATATTACTGTAAAAGCTCAAAATGATTACCATGAAAAAGTGTTAAGTAAAATAGGGGCAGATCACATTGTGCACCCAGAGCGTGATATGGGAAAAAGGATTGCTAATAATATTGCATCAAGTAATGTATTAGACTATCTTGAGCTTTCAGATGAGCATAGTATTGTAGAGATTATTGCAAATAAAAAAATTGATGGTCATTCTTTAATCGAATTAGATATTCGTGCGAAGTTTGGATTGAATATTGTAGCGATTAAACGTGGTAAAGAAGTGATTGTATCTCCTCGAGCTACGGAAAATATTCAAGCGGGAGATATATTAATTGTAATTGGTCATGACGATGAAGTAGATCGTTTTAAACACTTTTTAAGATAAGAGAAAAGGACAATACCATGAAGGTATTGTCCTTTTTCTTATATTTCCATAATGATTGGTAAAATCATTGGACGACGTTTCGTTTTCTCATATAGGAATGGTGCTAATGTGTCTGTAATTTCATTTTTAATTTCAGACCATTGTGTTGTTTTACGCTCCATCACTTTTTCTAAATGAGTTGTAATTAATGTTTGAGCATCATTAATTAAATCACTACTTTCGCGCATATACACGAAACCACGTGAGATAATATCAGGTCCTGCTGCAACTTTAAACTCTTTCATATCAATGCTTACAACTACAATAACAAGTCCTTCTTCAGAAAGAATACGACGATCGCGTAATACGATATTACCGATATCTCCAATACCATTTCCGTCAATATAGACAGATCCAGATGGGATTTTACCAGCTACGCTTGCTTCATCAGAGCGAAGAGCAAGAACATCTCCATTATCCATGATGAAACAGTTTTCTTCTGGAATACCACAATCGTTTGCTAACTTCATATGCATACGTTGCATGCGGTATTCACCATGAATTGGCATGAAATACTTCGGTTTAATTAGACGAAGCATTAGTTTTTGTTCTTCTTGTCCACCGTGTCCACTCGTATGAATGTTTGACAGTTTTCCATGGATTACATCAGCACCAGCACGATACAACATGTTAATTGTACGGCTTACACTAATTGTATTACCAGGGATTGGTGAAGAAGAGAACACAACTGTGTCGCCAGGAATGATTTGAATTTGACGATGAGTACCGTTAGCAATACGTGAAAGTGCTGCCATTGGCTCACCTTGACTACCTGTACATAAAATAACAACTTTATTAGCCGGTAGGCGGTTTAGTTGAGCTGTATCTATGAATGTATCCTTCGGACAGCGAATATAACCGAGGTTTTGTCCAATTTCAATCGCCGCTTCCATACTTCGGCCAAACACAGCCACTTTACGATTGTTTTCAACAGCCGCTTCAACAACTTGTTGTAGACGATGGATATTTGATGCAAAGGTTGCAAATATAATACGACCTTCTACTTTGCGGAAAATATCTTGAATACTATCACCAACACGGCGCTCAGACATTGTAAAGTTTGGAACTTCACTGTTTGTACTGTCAGATAAGAGACAAAGTACACCGTCTTTTCCGATTTCAGCCATTTTTGTTAAGTCCGCTGGTTCACCGACTGGTGTGAAATCAAATTTGAAATCGCCAGTATGAACAACTTGTCCTTGAGGTGTTTTCACAACAACTCCGTATGAATCTGGGATACTGTGAGTTGTACGGAAGAAGGAAACCGATGTCTTTTTAAATTTAATAACATCATCTTCTTGAATTTCATAAAGTTTTGCTTTACGAAGTAATCCGTGCTCTTCTAATTTGTTTTTGATTAGTGCAATTGCTAATTTCCCGCCATAAATCGGGATGTTTACTTGACGTAATAAGTAAGGAATTCCACCGATATGATCTTCGTGACCATGTGTAATGAATAATCCTTTAATTTTATCTTCGTTTCGCACAAAATAAGTGTAATCTGGTATTACATAATCGATTCCGAGGAGTTCGTCTTCTGGGAATTTAATTCCAGCATCAATAATAATAATTTCATCTTGAAATTGAACAGCATATGTATTTTTACCGATTTCACCAAGTCCCCCTAAAGCAAAAACGGCAGCCTGATCATTCTTTAGAAATTTCATATGACTATACGATTTCCGCTAATGTTAAATCAGCGTTTTCTTTTTCATATTCAAGATGAGCACCAGTAACAGACTGAACGAACTCGATATTATATGCGAACTTATTTAATTTCTTACGAACATCCTTTTCAGACGTAGCCTCTAAATATAAAACTTTTGTATTTTCACGTACTGGAACCTCAGTCATTTTGTCTTGATAAAATACTTTAAAAATCATTTGGAAAACCTCTCCTTGTCTATGTTTTGCATTATCTGTTACTTATTATAAAGCAAACAGTCACGATTTTCATGTTTTTTCGAATGAGAATGAAGAAAAAGCCCGAAATGGGCACAATTTAAGCGATTGTCTTTTTACGGACTAGATCTTTTAAATAACGCTTGAGCTTTTTCTTCAGCTTCTTCAGCATGATTACTCCTTCCTTTCCTTATTTTAAACATGCATATTACTAGTGAAAACTCCGTCTCTGATATAAGAAAGAAGACAAAAGTGAATGTTGAATCTTGTCCTTTCTCATACAGGGAAAGTTATTCTATAGTAACGATTAGTAGCCGTTAGTTATAGCTATAGTATGAGAAAGAATAGAAAAGAAAATTCATACGAACAAGTATCCACATTTTTTACTAATATATATATGCAGGTTTCATAAATAAGGTCAGAAAGTGAACGCTTTCTTCACAGATGTTTAATATGTTATACTTTTTTTTAGAATTTGAAAAGCGATAATCAAAATAGAAATATTGAGTAACAGAAAGGATTTTGACAAATGAATGATAAAATTGTCTTTTTTGATATTGATGGAACATTATTAGATCATGATAAGAAGATACCTCAATCTACAAGAGATGCAGTAAGACAGTTACAAGAAAAAGGTGTGCATGTAGCAATTGCGACAGGGCGTGCGCCATTTATGTTTGAAGATATTCGTAAGGAACTTAATATACACAATTATGTTAGCTTTAATGGACAGTACGTTGTATTTGAAGACGAGGTAGTATTTAATAACCCATTACATCCAGCTGCCTTGCATAAATTTACTCAGTTTGCAAATCAAGAAGGGTATCCACTTGTATATCTTGATCATCAAGATATGAGGGCATCAGTAGAATATCATGATTATGTGAAAGAAGGTTTTGGAAGCTTAAATTTTGAGCATCCGGCATATGAACCTAATTTTTATGAGGAACGTAATATTTATCAAACACTTCTTTTCTGTGAAGTGAATGAAGAGGAAAAGTTTATTAATCAGTATCCAGACTTTCATTTCATTCGCTGGCATGCATATTCAATGGATATTATTCCAAATGGTGGTTCGAAGGCAAAAGGAATTGAGAAATTCATTGGAAAATTAGGATTTAACCGTGAACAAGTGTATGCATTTGGAGATGGCTTAAATGATTTAGAAATGATCGAAGCAGTTGGGACAGGTATTGTGATGGGGAACGGTCATGAAGATTTGAAAAAACTTGCAAATCATGTGACAAAGGATGTTAGTGAAGACGGCATATATCATGGCTTAAAATGGGCTGGATTGCTATAAGTAAATATGGAACCCATTTCATATAAAAAAGGCGGAAGATAACTCCCGCCTTTTTTATTATCGCTCTAGAGGTTTTGAGTCGTCAGGAGCAGCAAATGGATTTTCTTTATTAATGTGGTCATAGAACATAACACCATTTAAATGGTCAATTTCATGCTGAAATACGATTGCTGGTAAACCTTTTAAACGTAATTTTACTTCTTCGCCGTTGATTGATGTTGCTTTCACTGTAATTCTTGTGTAACGAGGGACATATCCAGGTACTTCGCGGTCTACTGATAGACAGCCTTCCCCGCTTTGTAAATATGTACGTTCAACAGAATGACTAATGATTTTTGGGTTGAATAATGCATGACTATATAACGTGCCGTCCGTATCGGTTACATGAACCGCAATCATTTTCTTTGAAATACCGATTTGCGGAGCTGCTAATCCGATTCCAGGGCGTAAACTATATTTTTCAGCCATTTCAGGATCTTGGCTATTCATTACAAATTCAATCATCTCTTTAAGTGTAGTTGTATCTTCTTCGCTCGTTGGTATTATTACCTCTTCTGCAACGTTTCGCAAAATAGGATCTCCTTCGCGAATGACATCTTTCATTGTAAGCATATGTAATCTCTCCTTTCCCCTTTAGTCTACCAAAGGAGATGAAAAAAGTCATCGACAAGTAGGGCAAGCGTTCTACTATAGAATATGTATGTAATAAAAAGAAAAGACGGCAAAGCCGTCTGTTTCTTTCCATAGTTGTTTCATTTTACATTAGCGAATGCAAGCAGCACCAACGATAATTAAAAGAATAAACAACACAACGATTAAGGCAAAGCCGCGTCCAGATCCGCCACAAGAACCGCCATAACCGTAGGAAGGATTTGAACAAGTTGGATAGCAATATGAGTATCCGTACATGAGATGACCTCCTTTATCATTTCCCGCTAATACTGCGGTTACTATAATGTATGGAGCGAAGAGTAGAAATGTATGGGTAATTACCTATAAAAGGAAGAAGAGTTTGTATATTTTTGTTAAAAAGAGAGAAAAACTAAAGAGAATTAAATCGTTTACATATTATTCTAAGAGAAAAAATAAGTTGAAAAGGGAATAATATAACAGTAGGTAAATGCTTACTAATACAGATGTGAAAAATAAAAACACGTTTGTGTAGAAGAAACCTGCAGATTATTTATAAAAAAACGTATCCAAAGTAATTGACATCGTAATTAGAATAGTTGTAAACTAAAAAACGTGATCAAGATTGTATTAATATGTTTCTGAAAAAACATTAGTACAGATTGTTAGGTACACAAAATTATTCTCAACCGACAAATAAATTTGTTGGTTTACATTGTTGCGTTTTCAGTCTAGCTAATAGATAGTGAAAGCGTTTCAGAATATGGTTCAAGAGAGGAAGAGGTGAACGGAATGGGTACTAAAACAAAAAAGACCCTATTTAATGTTGATGAGCAAATGAAAGCTATCGCAGCTCAATTTGAGACATTACAAATTTTAAATGAAAAAGGCGAAGTTGTGAATGAAGCAGCTATGCCTGAATTATCTGATGATCAATTAAAAGAATTAATGCGCCGTATGGTGTATACTCGCGTACTAGATCAACGTTCTATTTCTTTAAACCGTCAAGGACGTTTAGGTTTCTACGCACCAACAGCTGGACAAGAGGCTTCTCAATTAGCAAGTCATTTCGCACTTGAAGCAGAAGATTTCATCTTACCAGGATATCGTGATGTGCCACAATTAGTATGGCACGGTTTACCATTATACCAAGCATTCTTATTCTCTCGTGGACATTTCATGGGTAACCAAATGCCTGAGAATGTAAATGCACTTGCTCCACAAATCATCATCGGTGCGCAAATCATCCAAACTGCTGGTGTTGCGTTAGGTATGAAACTACGTGGTAAAAAATCTGTTGCAATTACTTACACTGGTGACGGTGGTGCTTCACAAGGTGACTTCTACGAAGGTATGAACTTTGCGGGTGCATTCAAAGCTCCAGCAATCTTCGTTGTACAAAACAACCGTTATGCAATCTCTACTCCAGTAGAAAAGCAATCTGCAGCTAAAACTGTAGCACAAAAAGCAGTAGCAGCAGGTATTTACGGAATTCAAGTAGACGGTATGGATCCATTAGCTGTATACGCAGCAACTGCTTTCGCTCGTGAGCGTGCAGTAAACGGCGAAGGCCCTACTTTAATCGAGACTCTAACATTCCGTTACGGTCCACATACAATGGCTGGTGATGACCCAACTCGTTACCGTACAAAAGATATCGAGAACGAATGGGAACAAAAAGATCCAATCGTACGCTTCCGTGCATTCTTAGAAAACAAAGGCCTATGGTCTCAAGAAGTTGAAGAGAAAGTAATCGAAGAAGCAAAAGAAGATATTAAACAAGCAATTGCTAAGGCTGACCAAGCTCCAAAACAAAAAGTTACTGATTTAATGGAAATCATGTACGAAAAAATGCCTTACAACTTAGCTGAACAATATGAAATTTACAAAGAAAAGGAGTCGAAGTAAGCCATGGCTCAAATGACAATGATTCAAGCAATCACTGATGCTTTACGCGTTGAAATGAAAAATGACCCTAACGTACTTGTGTTTGGTGAAGACGTTGGTGTAAACGGCGGTGTATTCCGTGCTACTGAAGGTTTACAAGCTGAATTCGGTGAAGATCGTGTAATGGATACTCCACTTGCAGAGTCTGGTATTGGTGGACTTGCAGTTGGACTTGCATTAGAAGGTTTCCGTCCAGTTCCAGAAATCCAATTCTTCGGTTTCGTTTTTGAAGTAATGGATTCAATTTCTGGTCAATTAGCTCGTATGCGTTACCGTTCTGGTGGACGTTGGACTGCTCCAGTAACAGTTCGTTCTCCATTCGGTGGCGGTGTTCATACTCCTGAACTACATGCTGATAGCTTAGAAGGATTAGTGGCTCAACAACCTGGTCTAAAAGTTGTTATTCCATCTACTCCATACGATGCAAAAGGTCTTTTAATCTCTGCGATTCGTGACAACGATCCAGTTATTTACTTAGAGCATATGAAATTGTACCGTTCATTCCGTCAAGATGTACCAGAAGGCGAATACACAATTGATTTAGGTAAAGCTGATATCAAACGTGAAGGTACAGATGTATCTGTTATCGCTTACGGTGCTATGGTTCACGCTGCATTAAAAGCTGCTGAAGAACTTGAAAAAGAAGGTATCTCTTTAGAGGTTGTTGACTTACGTACAGTTCAACCATTAGATATCGAAACAATCATCGCTTCTGTTGAAAAAACAGGCCGCGTAGTTGTAGTTCAAGAAGCACAAAAACAAGCTGGTATTGCAGCTAACGTTGTAGCGGAAATTAACGACCGTGCAATCTTAAACTTAGAAGCTCCAGTTGTACGTGTTGCAGCTGCTGATACAGTATTCCCATTCTCTCAAGCTGAGAGCGTATGGTTACCAAACCATAAAGATATTGTTGAAGCTGTTAACAAAGTAATGAACTTCTAATTTTTAGCTTTTCATGTGCAAAAGAAATCAGCACATGCTGGTTTCTTTTGTACATATTCCATAATAATGAAATGAATCAGGGGGCTGAATTCCGTGGCATTTGAATTTAAACTACCAGATATCGGTGAAGGTATCCACGAAGGTGAAATCGTAAAATGGTTTATTAAACCAGGCGATGAAGTAAACGAAGACGATGTACTTCTTGAAGTACAAAATGATAAAGCAGTAGTAGAAATCCCTTCTCCTGTTAAAGGTAAAGTACTTGAAGTACTTGTAGAAGAAGGAACAGTTGCAATTGTAGGAGATACATTAATTAAATTTGATGCTCCTGGATACGAAAACCTTAAATTTAAAGGTGACGATCATGATGAAGCTCCAAAAGCTGAAGAAGCAGCAGTAGAAGCTCCAGCAGCGGAAGCTACTCCAGCAGCAACTGCAGAAGTAGTAAATGAGCGCGTAATCGCTATGCCATCTGTTCGTAAATATGCTCGTGAAAACGGCGTAGACATTCATAAAGTAGCTGGTTCTGGTAAGAACGGTCGTATCGTAAAAGCTGACATCGATGCATTTGCAAATGGTGGACAAGCAGTAGCAGCAACTGAGGCTCCAGCAGCAGTAGAAGCTACTCCAGCAGCAGCGAAAGAAGAAGCACCAAAAGCACAACCAATCCCAGCTGGTGAATATCCAGAAACTCGTGAGAAAATGAGTGGTATCCGTAAAGCGATTGCAAAAGCAATGGTTAACTCTAAGCATACAGCTCCTCACGTAACATTAATGGATGAAGTAGATGTAACAGAACTTGTTGCTCACCGTAAGAAGTTCAAAGCTGTTGCAGCTGACAAAGGTATTAAATTAACTTACCTTCCATACGTTGTTAAAGCTTTAACATCTGCATTACGTGAATTCCCAATGTTGAATACTGCTTTAGACGATGCTTCTCAAGAAATCGTTCATAAACATTACTTCAACATCGGTATCGCAGCTGATACAGACAAAGGTCTATTAGTACCAGTGGTTAAAGATACAGATCGTAAATCAATCTTCACTATTTCTAACGAGATCAATGATCTTGCTGGTAAAGCACGTGAAGGTCGTTTAGCTCCGGCTGAAATGAAAGGTGCTTCTTGCACAATTACAAACATTGGTTCTGCAGGTGGACAATGGTTCACTCCAGTTATCAACCACCCAGAAGTAGCAATTCTTGGTATCGGCCGTATCGCTGAGAAGCCAGTTGTGAAAAACGGTGAAATCGTTGCAGCTCCAGTATTAGCATTATCTCTAAGCTTTGACCATCGTTTAATTGACGGCGCAACTGCTCAAAAAGCATTAAACCAAATTAAACGTCTATTGAATGACCCACAATTATTAGTAATGGAGGCGTAATAACAATGGTAGTAGGAGATTTCCCAATTGAATTAGATACAGTCGTTGTTGGTGCAGGTCCTGGTGGATACGTTGCGGCAATTCGTGCAGCACAATTAGGTCAAAAGGTAGCAATTATTGAAAAAGCTAACCTTGGTGGCGTATGCTTAAACGTTGGATGTATTCCTTCAAAAGCGTTAATCAATGCAGGTCATCGTTATGAGAATGCAATGCATTCTGATGACATGGGTATCACTGCAGAGAACGTAAAAGTTGACTTTTCAAAAGTTCAAGAATGGAAAAACGGCGTAGTTAAGAAATTAACTGGCGGTGTTGAAGGCCTTCTTAAAGGTAACAAAGTTGAAATCATTCGCGGTGAAGCTTACTTCGTAGATGCTAACACATTACGCGTAATGACTGAAGATGCAGCTCAAACGTATACGTTTAAAAATGCTGTTCTTGCAACTGGTTCTACACCAATCGAAATTCCTGGATTCAAATACTCTAAACGTGTTATCAACTCTACAGGTGCTTTAAGCTTACCTGAAATTCCTAAAAAACTTGTTGTAATCGGCGGCGGTTACATCGGTATGGAATTAGGTACTGCATATGCTAACTTCGGTACAGAAGTTACTGTAGTAGAAGCTGGCGACGAAATCTTAGCTGGTTTCGAAAAAGCTATGAGCTCTGTTGTTAAACGTGCTCTTCAAAAGAAAGGTAACGTTAATATCCATACAAAAGCTATGGCTAAAGGCGTTGAAGAAACAGAAACTGGCGTAAAAGTTAGCTTTGAAGTTAACGGTGAAATCCAAACTGTAGAAGCAGATTACGTATTAGTAACTGTAGGTCGTCGTCCAAACACTCAAGAAATCGGTCTTGAGCAAGTTGGAGTTAAAATGACTGACCGCGGCATCATCGAAATCGATGAGCAATGTCGTACAAACGTACCAAACATCTATGCAATCGGTGATATCGTTCCTGGACCACCATTAGCTCACAAAGCTTCTTACGAAGGTAAAGTAGCTGTTGAAGCAATTAGTGGTCATGCATCAGCAATCGATTACATCGGAATTCCTGCAGTATGCTTCACTGATCCAGAATTAGCATCTGTTGGTTACACGAAGAAACAAGCAGAAGAAGCAGGAATGACAGTAGCTGTATCTAAGTTCCCATTCGCTGCAAACGGTCGTGCGTTATCATTAAACAGCACTGACGGTTTCCTACAACTTGTAACACGTAAAGAAGACGGTCTTCTTGTAGGTGCTCAAGTTGCAGGTGCAGGCGCTTCTGATATTATCTCTGAGATTGGTTTAGCTATCGAAGCTGGAATGACAGCGGAAGATATCGCTCAAACAATCCACGCTCACCCAACATTAGGTGAAATCACAATGGAAGCAGCTGAAGTTGCTCTTGGAATGCCAATTCACATTGTAAAATAATTTAAGTAATGAAAATAGCCCATCTCTTATTTAAAGAGATGGGCTATTTTTTATCCTTTTCGGCAAGAAGACACCATCTGATTTGTGTTACGGGTGAAGTCCAATAAATTCAGGTGGAGATGAATTGCCGCCAGAAGGTAGACCAAACACTTTTGTTTCATTCATAACAATTTTTCCGGGACGAATATTTGTTTCTTTTTGTCTTACGATATAATCTGCCCTTAGATAAGGAGGGAATATATTGTAAGACAACGAAATTGGATAATAATAATCATTCGGTTACTTGGGCCAAAAGGAATTACGATGGAGACCATGTTCACATTTTGCTCCGTTCAGTTCCAAATATTGATTTGTCAAAAGCGTTGCGAAATGTTGGCTTCTTCCACAAGGAAGAATTGCTCTTTTTCGAAAGGGTGGTGCAAGTGGGGAAACGATTGTTCGTTTCTAGTACCAACCAAAAACATACTTGGGGTGTTACCATTAGGTGGCATGAATGCTAGAGTGTCAAACTGTCTAGCGATAGACGAAAAGACCTAGCGTTCGAACTCAAGCCCCCACTGAAACGCTTTATCTCAGTGGGATAGTTGACATGTAATTGTCGAATGAATATGTAATACTTTAATTGAATCGTTAGAGCATATATTAATCCAAAAGCTATATATGCTTTCGTATAATATGTAATTGATTCAAACTTGATCCCATATATTAATAAAATAGAGCATGTCAAAGGAGAAGGTTCCATGAGAATATTGCATGTTATATTTTATCATTTATTATTATGGAGTGGTTTTTCTGTTGTATTAGCATTGTCAAATGGTGATAAGTTGCATTACAAAGTCATTCTATTTTTTGTATTTCTTTATTTAGCGTATGTGATTGCATATTTTGTATTGCAAACTAGAAAGCAGTCATTATTCCTTACGTGTTCAAATTGCATACTTTTCTTAATCGTATTTTCTATTTTTTAAATTAACGTTTATAGAAATACATTGTTCTTCCATTAAATAATTGTAATTCTCCTTCTAATTTCTTTGCTAGAAAACGGCAAAATTCATTTGCTTTTCCTTTATCACCAAATGTTGCATTAGGTGGTAAAGAAATCTGAATAAAAGATTGTTCCTTTTCTATACCGACACCAACATAAATGGAGTCATATCGATCGTGAGTAGATTGTAGTTTTAATGTTGTTGCTGATGTATCTAAAATTTCATAAGGAAAAGCGGTATTTGTATAAGCGTAATTAATTTGAACACCGGTTTTGGAAGTAACTGTTTGATAGTAAAGAAAAAGTTGTTTTATATCATCTATTGAAACAGATTGTTGATTGGATTTAGGTACAAGCGTAATAAAGGCATGTTGCATATAAGTTCCCCCTAACTTAGTAGAATAGTATCATTCTACATCCTACTGAATTTTTTGACAATTAAAAGGAGTATTACTTTTTTTGTTTAATATACTAAATGAAAGGTGATGGAGAAAGGTGGAAATCGATGTTTGAAAAATTGTATGATGAGCATGAAAGTGTGAAGGTACGATTTTTGGGGTTTATGACACATGATACTCGTTATGATTTTGGTGTTATTTATACAAATATGTTTTTTGGAAAGCCACTCATTGTTTGCATGCAAACAGGAAGGTCTACTTTGCTTGGGCGAGATGATGTAGAGAATGTTCAACATATACAGGAAATTTTCAAATTAGGATCTGAAGAGGAAGCGACAGAGTTAGCTCAGTTCTTCAAATTTTTAGTCCCATCTACTTCTTTACATGCCGAATATGAAGAATAATTAATGTAAAACAGTCGTACGTATAAATATGGCTGTTTTTTTGTTTGAATATCGCATACTAATTTAAATTGAAAATATTTAATGTGTTATACTAAAAACCTATTGACGTAAAAAGTATAACATATTAAAATAAAGACAGAAAGTTAAGCGGTTACAAAAGTTTTTGGGATTATAAACTTAGGGGGAAATGAAAAATGGGAACGATCGTATGTCAAGATTGTGAAGGTACAATTGCA
The DNA here is from genome assembly GCF_008923725.1 of Bacillus sp. CH140a_4T. GTDB lineage: Bacteria > Bacillota > Bacilli > Bacillales > Bacillaceae_G > Bacillus_A. Next base: position 272,426 of record NZ_WBPF01000013.1, on the reverse strand, counting down.
CACTTCGAGGATGAAAAAGTAACGGTACTTTACGGGAAATGTGGATCTTGCGGATGTGATCACACAGAGCATACAAAAGCCCAATAATTGATAGGAAATGGCCAGCTAAAAGTTTTTAGGACCATAAACTTAGGGGGAAATGAAAAATGGGAACAATCGTATGCCAAGTATGTGAAGGAACAATCGGACATTTTGAAGATGAAAAAACGACAGTGCTTTACGGGAAATGTGGTACAAATTGTGACTGTGCTAATAAAGATAAGGCGAAAGCTTAATTATAAATAAGTAAATGATTATTAAAACTCAGGGGGAAATAAAAATGGGAACAATCGTATGCCAAGTATGTGAAGGAACAATCGGACATTTTGAAGATGAAAAATCAACAGTACTTTACGGAAAATGTGGAACTCATTGCGAGTGTGACCATAAAGAACATGCAAAAGCTTAAATAAAAAAAGCGCCTACATATGTAGGCGCTTTTTTTAATAAATTGTAGTTGTATTGCCAACTGTTGCAACGATTGCATCATCTCTAATTGGAATAAATCCTATGGATGTTTGTGGAGTTTTAGGAGAAGCGTAGTGGCTCATGAGACGGCTATCAATACGGGTAATAGTATCGGTCAAAAAAGCTGAAATAAAAGCGTAAGGGACTCGTCGTTCATTTAACGAGTATATAATTTCCTCTTTTGTTTTTACACCTACGCCATGTCCGTAAAAAAAGAAATTTCCTAGATAGATTGTATTTTCTCCTTGCCACTCAATTGTAGCTGGGTTCACTTGTGGATTTTTAAAATAAACGAGATCACCTGGAACAAGATCACCACCCGTTTTGGTTATGAGCTTTAAATCTTGATCGTAGTCCCACGTATAAAGTAAAAGGTTTGCAAAGAGACGGTTGAAAGTTTCTTCCTCATACAAGGATAGTAAAGCTTTGTAAAAAATAATAATCATAGCAGTGGCACATTCAGTTCCATATAGTTTTCCATTTTTGAAAATATCTTGTATGGCAATGGAAGGGGGGATGTTTGGAAGGAGCTCGAATCCCCCAAGTGACGTTCTTTTCCAATACTGGGGGTTGCAAAAGGATTGTTGAAATGTGCGAAACTGAAATCCACTTTGAAAAAGTTCTAATGCAGAAGTAATAATATTCACTCGCAAATTTAAATCAAAGCTGAGTTCATCAGAGGTTCGGAAGGAATAAATTTCTTGATTTCCTGCCATTATCGATAAAATTTGTTGTTTCTCAGCTGCAAATGGCTCATATTCATTTGTGATATAAGGATGTACAATAGAACGGCCTATTACAATCATAATAGTATCCCCACCTATACGTTACATTACTTAATATCGTATGAGAAAAGGGAAAAAGGGTGAAAGAAAAGCCTATCAACTGATAGGCTTGTACTCTTTAATCACACGTAATGTTTGTAATGTCATATCTTCAGGACCTTGTACAGGTAAACCCGCTTCTAAGTTTTTACGAATATACTCTAAGTTATCTTGTGTAATAATTTCCCCCGGAGTAAAGATTGGAATCCCTGGCGGATAAACCATAACGAAATCAGCTATAATACGACCTGCTGCATTTTCAAACGGAATGACTTCTGTTTCCGAATAAAAAGCATCTCGAGGAGAAAGTGCTAGTACTGGTATTTCTGGAATTTCTACTTGTATTTGTACACCTTTATCGGCTTGATTTCTAAATGTTGCTGCTAAATCTTGTAATGCTGAAATAAGTGTATTTGTCTCACTTTCTGTATCCCCAAAAGTGACAAGACATAATATGTTGTATAAATCTGAGAGTTCTACTTCAATGTTATATTGCTCTCTAAGCCATACTTCAGCCTGATGGCCTGTAATACCTAAATCTTTTACAGATACAATTATCTTTGTAGGATCATAGTTAAAAGTAGCATCCGTACCTAGCATTTCTTTCCCAGGACAGTAAAGATCCTCAATAGCATTAATAGCATCACGAACTTGTTCCGCTAATTGTATTGTTTGTTCTATGAGTGCTGTTCCTTCTGTAGCAAGACGTTTTCTAGCAACATCTAGGGATGCTAACAAGATGTAAGAAGTTGATGTCGTCGTAAGCATGCTAATAATAGATTGAACATGTTTTACGTTCACAAGGCCTTCCTTCACGTTAAGAATAGAACTTTGCGTTAAAGATCCTCCTAATTTGTGGACACTTGTTGCTGCCATATCTGCACCGGCTTGCATCGCTGACATCGGCAATTCATTGTGAAAATGAATATGAACACCATGAGCCTCATCAACTAGTACAGGGATATCGTAAGAATGAGCTAATTGGACAATCTGTTCTAAGTCCGCAGCAAAGCCAAAGTATGTTGGGTTAATAACAAGTAAGCCTTTCGCATCTGAATGCTCTTCAAGTGCCTTTTTGACAGATTGAATTGTGATTCCATGTGAAATACCAAGTTTTGGATCGATTTCAGGATGCATGAAAATCGGTTTTGCACCTGAGAAAATAATAGCTGACATTACTGATTTATGCACGTTTCGTGGCACTAGGATTTTGTCACCAGGACCGCAAACGCTCATCACCATTGTCATTATTGCACCACTTGTACCTTGAATAGAAAAGAAAGTATGATCTGCACCAAATGCAGCGGCTGCTAAATCTTGTGCTTCTTTAATCATACCTTTTGGATGATGTAAATCATCGAGCGGCGCAATATTAATTAAATCAATTGCTAATGCGTTATGCCCAATAAATTCGCGAAATGTAGGATCCATGCCCTGTCCTTTTTTGTGACCAGGAATATGGAATTGAATTGGATTTCGCTTACTGTGCTCAACTAAAGCGGTAAACAATGGTGTTTCGTATTGGGACAATCTATACACCCCTTCTTTTTCATAATATTTATTAGAGTTTGTTTTATATAATCTTGTTCTAAAAAAGTTAAGTGCTTTTTAGAATGAGACTTGTTTTTCTGCCAATCACAAAAGCGTTTTTGAGATGGTAGGTTCACTTTATTTTCTATAAAACAAAAGCATTATATCACCAATAATTATAGATGTATAGAAAAAAATATTATTACAGTGAGTATGTTAAATAGTTATTTCCAATTAACTTATAGAGGAAGACAATTCCATCACAATGAATAAATAGTGTATAATGCATAGTGGCTATAGTGAAGAAGAAAAAAATCCCTTTAAGATAGCATATTCAAATATGAAGAAATGATAAATGAGGTGCGAAATGGAATATCAATATCCGTTAGATTATGATTGGTCAAATGAGGAAATGGTTGCAATTGTGAAGTTTTATGAAGCAATTGAGAAAGCATACGAAAAAGGAATTATAAGAGAAGAATTAATGGGATTATATCGTCGTTTTAAAGAGATTGTTCCATCGAAAGCAGAAGAAAAGAAAATTGATAAAGAGTTTCAAGAAGTGAGTGGGTATTCTATATACCGTGCGATTCAAAGGGCGAAAGAAACTGAAGAACAAAAGTTTGTAAAAATGTAAAAATATTTTGAAAAATAAAAACTGAAGTGATATAATGTGATAACAACTAAAAACGGACAATATAAATTGTCCGTTTTCTACTATCGATTACAAAGTGCATATAAAGGAAGGAGTGATTGCATCGTAGATTCAATCTTAGCAAGGAATTGTTCGTTGGTCATTGCTGAAAACTCCTCTGGTGATATATGGATACCAACTAATAATTCTGCTTTTTTCACAGTAGCTAGACGTTCAATCATCTGTTGTAAATCTTCTGTTTCAAGTGTTTTATGTAATTTTACACTTGGTTTAGTATGGTCAATGGACCAAACGAAGTCATTTGGAATATTTGTTTTTAAATCATTTAAATGTTCTAAGAAGGCGTGAGCCGTCTCCACTTTTTGTGGACACTCATAGATTAAACCAAAGTATATGAAGGCATGAGTACCCCATAATCCAATTTGGAAATGTGGCAGCATTTTATATCCTCGTTTATTTGTTGAAAAAGCAACCCAAGTATCGTTTGGTGGATTGACTTTACGGCGTGCATGTTTTGCGACATGATAAAAAAAGTTCTCATCAGTTTGTTTTGATAAATATGCTGCAAACTGTTCCCCTAAAGCTTCTAGCTTAGGATGAATGTTCGTTTTAATTGCACTCATTCGTTCTTCAAGACCATCAACTGTAAAGACCTCAAAATCAGTTGATTTGAATGTTTGTAGTGTCATGATTGTTCCTCCAACTCCTATTTTGCTTTTATTTTAGCATAGCTTGTACTATTCATAAAAAAAACAGCACAAAAAAATTTAAATAAAAAAATATAATTTTGTTGCATAGATGATTTATCCAACATAGTATAGTATAAAACAAAAAATCAGAAAATTGAATCAATTCTAGTCCGAGGGCAGACGAATATTGGGAGGAGGCAAATAATATGAGACAGGTGATTAATGCGTTAAAGAGAACAGATGCTGAAAAGAGAATTCCGGTGCTACGTTTGGAGCTAGATTATGAATTAGCAACTTTATATGATGCGATGATGGAAGATGATAAACAGAAAAAAGAAGAGTGTGTACAAAAGTTAGAAGTGTTAAGACTTGAAATGATTCGTTTAGAAGCGTAATAATAGTATATGTATAAAAAATTAGTTGGTGCGAACCTTATAAAGGGTTCGTTTTTTCTGTGAACAGTATAGATCGGAGTGTTTAAACATGCAAGAAGTATGGAAAGACATCGATGCACACGCCAAACAGTGGATTCGAGATGCGGGAGAGCGTTTAATGGCATCAATGAAAAAAGCACTTATTATAGAAACGAAATCCAATGCAGCTGATTTAGTAACAAATATGGACCGAGAAATAGAACAGTTTTTAATTGGGAAAATTAAAGAGACATTCCCGAATCATAATATTTTAGGAGAAGAAGGTTATGGAGATGAGGTAACTTCTTCTGATGGGGTTGTTTGGTTAATTGATCCAATTGATGGCACGATGAACTTTGTTCATCAAAAGAGAAATTTTGCAATTTCAATTGGAATTTATGAGAACGGTATCGGAAAAATTGGACTTATTTATGATCCAGTTCATGATGAATTATATCATGCGCTAAAAGGAACTGGAGCATTTTGCAATGAAGTACCAATACCTTTATTAGAAAAAGGGACTGTAGAGCAAGGTATTGTAGCTTTAAATGCGATATGGCTTACCGACAACCCATTGCTTAATATGGAAAGTATGATGGCACTTGTTAAGAAAGCAAGGGGCACAAGATCATATGGCTGTGCCGCATTAGAGATGGTATACGTTGCAACAGGGAGAATAGATGCATATGTAACACCGAGGTTATCACCATGGGATTTTGGCGGGGGACAGATAATAGTGGAGGAAGTTGGAGGTAAGGTGACAACGTTCTCTGGAGCCACGCTTTCTATCGTGGAGAAGAGCAGCGTATTAGTTGCAAAACCAGGGGTGTATGAAGAGGTGCTACGATTTATAGCGGAGTAACAAAAAAAGTAAGAGGCTGTATAAGCGCTTCTTACTTTTTGACGTTATTGCGATTTACGCATTTTTCTTTTTGTTACAAAACCGTATCCAACTGTAACAAATGTGCCGATAATGCAAATAATAACACCGATGGGACTATTTTCAGCAACCATAATGCCGATACCGATTAAGAAGATAACGCCGATAATTGCTGTTAATAAAAAGCGATATTGAATGTGTTCCATTTCTTCACCCTCCAATCTCATTTTACTTTCACAAAAGTAAGAATACAACTATATTTTCATTCTAGATTTTATTTTGATTGCCATTGTATCCCCTTCGCTCTTATAATAGAGAAGGATTAAAAAGACATTAGGAGTTGGACATGTTGAAAAAACGACAAGATTTACGAAATATAGCAATTATTGCCCACGTTGACCATGGTAAAACAACACTTGTTGACCAGTTATTACGTCAAGCGGGGACGTTCCGTGCGAATGAACATATTGAAGAACGCGCAATGGACTCAAACGATCTAGAAAGAGAACGTGGTATTACAATTTTAGCGAAGAATACTGCGATTCACTATGAAGATAAACGAATTAACATTTTAGATACACCTGGTCACGCTGACTTCGGTGGAGAAGTAGAACGTATCATGAAAATGGTTGATGGTGTTCTACTTGTTGTTGATGCATATGAAGGTTGTATGCCACAAACACGATTTGTTTTAAAGAAAGCTCTTGAGCAAAACTTAACTCCAATCGTTGTTGTAAACAAAATTGACCGTGACTTCGCTCGCCCTGATGAAGTAGTTGATGAAGTAGTTGACTTATTCATTGAACTTGGTGCAAACGAAGATCAATTAGAGTTCCCAGTTGTATTTGCATCAGCAATGAACGGAACAGCAAGCTTAGATTCAAATCCAGCAAATCAAGAAGAGAATATGAAATCATTGTTTGACACAATTATTGAACATATTCCAGCACCAGTTGATAACAGCGAAGAGCCACTTCAATTCCAAGTAGCACTTCTTGATTACAATGACTATGTTGGTCGTATCGGGGTTGGACGCGTATTCCGCGGTACAATGAAAGTAGGACAACAAGTTGCATTAATGAAAGTTGACGGAACTGTAAAACAATTCCGTGTAACGAAATTATTCGGTTACATTGGATTAAAACGTCAAGAAATTGAAGAAGCAAAAGCTGGAGATTTAGTAGCTGTTTCAGGTATGGAAGACATTAACGTAGGTGAAACGGTATGTCCGGTTGAGCATGAAGAAGCTTTACCATTATTACGTATTGATGAGCCAACACTACAAATGACATTCCTTGTAAATAACAGCCCATTTGCAGGTCGTGAAGGTAAATTCATTACATCTCGTAAAATTGAAGAGCGCCTTCGTTCACAATTAGAAACAGATGTAAGTTTACGTGTAGATAATACAGATTCTCCTGATGCGTGGATCGTATCTGGACGCGGGGAATTACATTTATCTATCCTAATTGAAAACATGCGTCGTGAAGGTTATGAACTACAAGTATCTAAGCCTGAAGTAATTATTAAAGAAGTTGATGGCGTAAGATGTGAGCCTGTAGAGCGCGTGCAAATCGATGTACCTGAAGAATACACTGGTTCTATTATGGAGTCTATGGGTGCACGTAAAGGTGAAATGTTAGATATGGTGAATAACGGAAACGGTCAAGTTCGCCTTACTTTCATGGTTCCAGCACGTGGTTTAATTGGTTACACAACAGAATTCTTAACATTAACTCGTGGTTATGGTATTTTAAACCATACATTCGATTGCTACCAACCAGTACACGCTGGACAAGTTGGTGGACGTCGCCAAGGTGTTCTAGTTTCACTTGAAACAGGAAAAGCATCACAATACGGTATTATGCAAGTTGAAGACCGTGGTGTAATCTTCGTTGAACCAGGTACAGAAGTATACGCTGGTATGATTGTCGGAGAACACACTCGTGAGAATGACTTAACAGTTAACGTTGTAAAAATGAAACAACAAACTAACATTCGTTCTGCGACGAAAGATCAAACTTCAACAATGAAAAAACCACGCTTAATGACTTTAGAAGAGTCATTAGAGTACTTAAATGATGACGAGTTCTGTGAAGTAACTCCAGAATCAATTCGTCTACGTAAAAAGATTCTTGATAAGAGCGAGCGCGAAAGAGCTGCTAAGAAGAAGAAATCTGTAGAAGCGTAAAATATTAGAATGGCTACCTTTAATTAAGGTAGCTGTTTTTTTATGTTTATTTTTTAGAATATTTACTCTTTTTTTGTGGACAGTATTTTTGTTGCGAGTTACTCTTGTATTAAGTACATAAATAAAATTTGTTTCTTGTGAGAAAGGGGGATGAGTGATGTTAGAAAGAATGTCGTTTTTTGCGAAATTATGTAAAGTTGATGAAAATCCAGAACTAGGGATGTGGTTGCTGTATGGCATCATTATTATATTAAGTGCACTTGTGTATAATTTAGGTTTTGCAAGAAAACTATCAATAATAAAAAATATAGTGATATATATATCGTTAGCGATTGGGTGTACAGTTTTAACTTTCTTTGCAGTTTTTTTACCTGTTGGAGAGGGGCTTGTTGTAGCGGCAATTGTACTTGGAATTTATAGGTTGCGTTTGCGTCAAGCAAGACAACAAAAAGCAGGGTGAGGGGGCGGAGTTTTATGCGTTCAGTACAAGATGCATTATATAATTGGTTAACAATTAAAACAGTTGCCGAAGCACGTCCAGATGATCGTGCTGCAACAGAAACGTATTTGTTATTTCAAAATATGATATATGAAGAACATAAATTAAAGAATGTGGAAGTTAAAAAGAATGAAGAAATGTATTTGATTACATATGAAATGAATGGAGAAAAAAAATCTGCAAGGTTTCCATTAGAAGCTATTGATTGTTTTTTGGATCAAATGAATCGTGAACCTGAAAAATATAAATAAGTCCTTATCTGTATGATTAAGGACTTATTTACATTTTACCAATCGTCTTCGACTTTTTTATCACGATATAATCGGAAATTACCACTTGCATGACGTTCCATCGTACGTTCTGCAATTCGTTCCGAACATTCCATGCACATATATGTATGAATAGGGCGGTTACGCAGTTTTTTTGCCATAGGATTTTCATCATCTAACATATCTTTTTTATCACAAATCATACATTTGACTCTCATTTCGTCACCTCAATACGAATTCTATCAGTATAAGTATATCATGGAAGTGTAATATTTTTGAATAATAGCGGGAAAAAAAAATATTTTCGCAATTCGAAAAATAAGTTATGATAAGGATATAGTAAGTATATATGGAGGTGGAAATATGGCGAATGTAGTAGAGCCTACATTAACAGGTGATTTAGTACAAACGTTACGTAAAGAATGTATTGTTATGGTAGCAACAACAGACTTCGAAAAACAAGTTCCTAACGTAAGTGCTATTTCTTGGGTGTATGCAGTTAGTAAAACTAGTATTCGATTTGCAGTAGATCAACGTTCACGTATTGTGGAAAATATACGGCATAGTACTGGGGTGGTATTGACTATAATGGCGAATGAATCCGTATTTTCCATAAGTGGTGCAGGTGAAATTTTGACTGATAGAATGGAAGGCATTCCTCTAAAATTAACTGTAATAGAAGTAAATGTACAAGAAGTACGTGATGTTATGTTTTATGGAGCGAAACTTGCAACTGAACCAACGTATGAAAAAACATATGACATTCGCGCAGCGAATAAGCTTGATCACCAAGTGTTAGTAGGAATAAAAGAATTATAAATGTGATAAATAAGAAATTCAGTTATTAACTTTTGTAATCAGTTATTGTGATTTTATGTTAATAATTATAATTTAAAGTAATATATTGAATAGAAATGAATAAAAAATAAATAAAAGGTTTAATGGCTATGAATTTCGATTCTACCTCGTTTATACGGTACATATAATTATAACAATGGTTCGTCCATATTTTATGGATGAAACCCTTGTTCTACAAATTTAAAAGTGGAGTCAGGGGGTAACAGGTTGGATAAAATTTATGTGTTAGATACGAATGTACTTTTGCAGGATCCTTTATCTATTTTTTCATTTGAAACCAATGAAGTAGTGATTCCAGCAGTTGTATTAGAAGAGGTCGATTCGAAAAAACGTTATATGGATGAAGTAGGACGAAACGCTCGTTATGTATCTAAGTTAATAGACAAATTTCGTGAAATAGGAAAGCTGCATGAAAGTATTTCGCTAGAAAACGGCGGTACATTTCGTATTGAATTAAATCATCGTTCATTTGTTCAACTACAAGATATTTTTGTAGAAAAAACAAATGATAATCGAATTTTAGCTGTAGCAAAAAATCTATCTTTAGAAGAACAAGAAAAAGAGGACGGGAAGTCTGTTATTTTAGTAAGTAAAGACGTGCTCGTAAGGGTGAAGGCTGATGCAATTGGTTTGAAGGCGGAAGATTATTTAAGTGATCGTGTAATTGAAGTAGATAATATATATTCAGGATTTTTAGAAGGGTATATATCAAAAGAGCAATTGGATTATTTTTATGAAAAAGGTGAATTGCCTTTATCCGAAATTGCAAATCATCCTTTTTATCCAAATCAATTTGTAGTAATGAAAGATGCATTAGGGGGATCAAGTTCAGCACTTGGTATTGTAGATCACTTAGGTAAGAAGGTAAAGAAACTTATTTTTCACAATGAACAAGTATGGGGGATACGACCACGAAATGTACAGCAAATTATGGGATTAGAATTGTTGCTTCGTGAAGATATTCCGCTAGTAACGTTAACAGGGAAAGCTGGTACAGGAAAAACATTACTAGCTTTAGCTTCGGGGCTTATGCAAACTGAAGATTTAGGGTTATATAAAAAACTACTCGTTGCAAGGCCAATTGTTCCAGTCGGAAAAGATATCGGTTATTTACCAGGAGAAAAAGAAGAAAAGTTAAGACCGTGGATGCAACCGATTTTTGATAATCTAGAGTATTTATTTAATACGAAAAAGCCAGGAGAGTTAGATGCTATTTTAGCTGGAATGGGTTCGATTGAAGTAGAAGCTCTTACCTATATACGTGGGAGAAGTATTCCGGATCAGTTCATTATAATTGACGAAGCACAAAATTTAACGAAACATGAAGTGAAAACGATACTAACAAGAGTAGGAGAAAAAAGTAAAATCGTATTAATGGGAGACCCTCAGCAAATTGATCATCCGTATTTGGATGAATATAATAACGGCTTAACATATGTTGTAGAGAAGTTTAAAGAGCAACGTATTAGTGGTCATGTAAAGTTTGTTAAAGGGGAGCGATCGAATTTAGCTCAACTAGCAGCAGATTTATTATAAAAGGAGTGAGCTGAGGCTCACTCCTTTTTCTTCCAAGTATACATTTTAAATAATTGTAAATTTACGGATGTTACGGATTGGATTTTGTCTATTAGATCCATCATTGTAATATAGATGAACAGGTCCATCCTCTTTTAATGGCTTTCCTTCTTTTGAAAAACCAAGTATAGCATTTTCTACAGTTTCTAATGGAAGTATTATTGTTTGATTTACTGTTTCAATTTCGACTTGCGTAGCGTCATCTGAAATTTCGGCGTTAGCAAGAAATGGATGAAATGGTATACCGAACGTTCCAGTAATTAGCTGTTCTTTTTTATATTTCTTTACACTTTGTTGTATCGGTGGAAACGCAGCACCATCACGGATTTCGCGATCCCAATGTTCTGAAGTGTTTTTCAAATAAGCTTCTAGTTCTGATGTGTTTTCTCTTGTTTCATCAAAGTAAGTTGTCAAATCTACTTTGCGATCATCAAAGATCCAAACAGTTGGATCGATAGTGATTGGAAAACGAACTTTTCCATTAATAAATAAAATTTCGCTCATTGTTGTTCCCCCATTTGTGTTATACTCCCACTTTTCAGTATAATAGCATTAGACACGGTTGTCACAAAAAATGTTTCTATTGCAATTTACTAAAACTATCGCTAATATTAATAGATAGGAGAGAGTAGGACGGAAACGGAGGGAATCAATTTGGCGTCTGAGACAGTATCAAATCATCAGGAAAAGGCACTAGCCCTTCTACAAGCGGATGCGGAGAAGATTTTAAGACTTATTAAGGTGCAAATGGACAATCTTACAATGCCGCAATGTCCATTATATGAAGAAGTGTTAGACACACAAATGTTTGGACTATCCCGCGAGGTCGATTTTGCAGTTCGCCTTGGTCTTATTGCAGAAGAACAAGGGAAAGCAATGTTAGGAGAGCTTGAACGTGAGTTATCTGCACTTCATGAAGCATTTACAAACAAACAACAATAACGGGTTCAAATAGGGGGGCTCAAACTGAAAAAGTTTGGGCTTTTTATTTGTATAATAAAGCAGGAAGAATCAATGTACATATGGAATACAACAGTAATTAAATTGAAACAGAGAGAGGAAATGAAATGAAAAGAGTATGGAAATCAATGGATTACTCATTGTTACTTCCTCTTGTTATCTTATGTGTGTTGGGAGTTATAATGGTATATAGTTCTAGTTCCATTGTCGCGATTTCATCGAAATATAACTGGCCAGCAAATTACTTTTTTAAAAAACAATTAGTTGCTCTTGCAATTGGAACGGTAATGCTTGTAATTGTCGTTATAATCCCTTACAAATTTTGGAGAAAAAAAATAGTTCTTACAGCGATGGGGTTAGGGAGTATTGGGTTACTAACAGCAGCTTTCCTTTTCGGTAAGGTAATCAATGGTGCAAAAGGATGGATACTAGGTATACAACCAGCTGAGTTTGTAAAAATAGTAGTTATTATTACGCTAGCAAGTTTTTTTGCTAAGAAACAAGAGAGGCAAACCCCTTTTTTACAAGGGATAATACCTCCTATATTTATTGTCGGTGGATCGATGGTATTAATTTTATTACAAAATGACTTAGGGACTGACATATTAATAGGTGGAACAGTGTTAATTATGTTCTTCTGTTCAGGAGTTAATGTTAACCTGTGGATAAAAAGATTTTTATTAACATCTATCGTCTGGATTCCGGCGTTGTATTTTATCGGAAATTATAAATTAAATAACTACCAAAAAGCTCGATTTTCAGTTTTTCTTGATCCATTTAACGATCCTCAAAATGATGGATTCCAATTAGTTAATTCTTTTATTGGAATTGCCTCAGGTGGGTTAAATGGTAGAGGATTAGGAAATAGTATACAAAAATATGGCTACTTACCAGAACCGCAAACGGATTTTATAATGGCGATTATATCTGAAGAACTAGGTTTTATAGGTGTAGCTATCATTTTAATCTGTTTACTACTTATTATTATTCGTTCGTTTAGGGTGGCACAAAAATGTAAAGATCCATTTGGAAGCTTAATTGCAATCGGAATTGCAAGTTTAATTGGGATACAAACTTTTGTTAATGTTGGGGGTATGTCTGGCTTAATACCACTTACAGGAGTACCTTTACCGTTTATTAGTTATGGTGGTAGTTCTTTATTGGCTAATCTAATTTCGATGGGTATATTATTAAATATTGCTAGTCATGTAAAACGACAAGAGAAACAACAAAATGAGATAATGAAAGAAAGAGAGCAAGATGGACCACGTCTTGTAGTTGTGAAATAAAAAACACATTGTGCTTTAGAGCGCGATGTGTTTTTTTTTTTTAGAAATATTAAATATGATACATTAATTGTTGTATAAACTAAAAGATATATCACATTTAATTAAATGTGATATACAATTAAGTTGTTAGAAAAGGAAGAGGTATGCTATACTATTTTTGTGAAACAAATTGATCAGAAAACTTATCATTTGTTAAAAAATAAGGTATGATGGATAAAAATAAAGTGAAGCTTTCTAAGTATAATATAATGTAGAAAGTGAAGAACTTCACGCTCTTTATGGTGTGTATATATTTTATCTCTAGAGTGGTAGGAAAGTAGAGGGGGAAAATCATGACAAAGCTGCAACGTATTCAAAAAGTATTGGTAGCTAACCGTGGAGAGATTGCAATTCGTGTGTTTCGAGCTTGTTCGGAACTTGGATTAAAAACAGTTGCAATCTATTCTAAAGAGGATAGTGGTTCTTATCATCGTTATAAAGCCGATGAGTCCTATTTAGTTGGGGAAGGGAAAAAGCCAATTGATGCTTATCTAGATATTGAGGGCATTATTGAGATTGCGAAAAGTAATCATGTAGATGCAATCCACCCTGGATATGGTTTCTTGTCAGAAAATATTCAATTTGCAAAACGTTGTGAAGAAGAAGGGATTATATTTATCGGTCCAAAGAGTAAGCATTTAGATATGTTTGGAGATAAAGTGAAAGCAAGAACACAAGCGCAGCTAGCACAAATTCCAGTTATTCCTGGTAGTGATGGGCCAGTAAATTCAATAGAAGAAGTTGGAGAATTTGCTGAAAAGTATGATTACCCGATTATTATTAAAGCTTCCCTTGGCGGTGGCGGTCGTGGTATGCGTATTGTACGTACTAGTGAAGAATTAAGAGAATCGTATAATCGAGCGAAGTCAGAAGCGAAAGCAGCCTTTGGTAATGATGAAGTGTACGTTGAAAAATTCGTTGAAAAACCTAAACATATAGAAGTTCAAATTTTAGCAGATGAAGAGGGCAATGTTGTTCATTTATACGAGCGTGACTGTTCTGTACAACGTCGTCACCAAAAAGTGGTAGAAATTGCACCTAGTGTGTCGCTTTCAGATGATTTGCGTCAGCGTATTTGTGATGCTGCTGTGAAATTAACGAAAAATGTAAATTATTTAAACGCCGGAACAGTAGAATTTCTTGTAAAAGGTGATGAGTTTTACTTCATAGAAGTAAATCCGCGTGTTCAAGTTGAGCATACGATTACAGAAATGATCACAGGGGTAGATATCGTTCAATCGCAAATATTAATAGCTGATGGACATGCATTACATAGTAAAATGGTAGGTGTTCCGAAGCAAGAGGAAGTAGTTGTACATGGATTTGCGATTCAATCTCGTGTAACGACTGAGGACCCACTAAATAATTTCATGCCAGATACAGGGAAAATTATGGCATACCGATCAGGTGGTGGTTTCGGTGTTCGTCTTGATACAGGTAATAGTTTCCAAGGTGCTGTTATTACACCGTACTATGATTCTTTACTTGTAAAAGTTACAACATGGGCACTTACTTTTGAACAAGCTGCTGCGAAAATGGAACGTAACTTAAAAGAATTCCGTATTCGTGGTATTAAAACAAATATTCCATTCCTAGAGAATGTAGTAAAACATAGAAACTTCTTATCAGGAGAATATGACACTTCATTTATTGATGCGTCACCTGAACTATTCCTGTTCCCGAAACGTAAAGACCGCGGAACAAAAATGTTAAATTACATTGGGACAGTAACAGTAAATGGCTTCCCAGGAGTAGGGAAAAAAGAGAAACCAATTTTCCCGGATGCTCGTATACCGAATGTATTACACTCAGAACCGGTTCAAAATGGAACGAAACAAATTTTGGATGAGCGTGGAGCGGACGGATTAGTAAAATGGGTACAAGATCAAAAGCGTGTACTTTTAACGGATACAACATTCCGTGATGCGCATCAGTCATTACTTGCGACACGTATTCGTACAAAAGATTTACATCAAATTGCAGAGCCGACAGCGAGAATGTTACCGAACCTATTCTCAGCGGAAATGTGGGGCGGTGCAACATTTGATGTTGCATATCGTTTCTTAAAAGAAGATCCATGGGAACGATTACTAGATCTTCGTGAAAAAATGCCAAACGTTTTATTCCAAATGTTACTTCGTTCTTCAAACGCAGTTGGTTACAAAAACTATCCAGATAATCTAATTCAAAAGTTTGTGGAATGTTCTGCTCAAGCTGGAATTGATGTGTTCCGTATTTTTGATAGCTTAAACTGGGTAGAAGGTATGAGAGTTGCGATTGATGCTGTACGAGATACTGGTAAAATTGCAGAAGCAACAATGTGCTACACAGGAGATATTCATGATCCATTACGTAGTAAATATGATTTAAATTACTATAAAAACTTAGCAAAAGAGTTAGAAGCATCAGGAGCGCATATATTAGGAATTAAAGATATGGCAGGCTTATTAAAACCAAACGCAGCGTATGATCTAGTTTCAGCATTAAAAGAGACGGTATCGATTCCGATTCACTTGCATACACACGATACGAGTGGAAATGGTATATTAACGTATACGAAGGCAATTGAAGCAGGTGTTGACATTGTCGATGTAGCAGTAAGTTCTATGGCGGGTCAAACGTCACAACCAAGTGCGAACACGCTATACTATGCATTAGGTGGAAACGAAAGACAGCCAGACGTTAATATAGATTCATTAGAAAAACTATCTCATTATTGGGAAGATGTACGTAAATACTACGCACCGTTTGAAAGTGGTATGAATGCACCTCATACAGAGGTATATATGCACGAAATGCCAGGCGGACAGTATAGTAATCTACAACAACAAGCGAAAGCGGTTGGTTTAGGAGATCGCTTCGATGAAGTGAAAGTAATGTACCGCCGTGTGAATGACATGTTTGGCGATATTGTTAAAGTAACACCATCATCTAAAGTTGTCGGTGATATGGCATTATTTATGGTTCAAAATCACTTAACAGAACAAGATGTTTTAGAGCGTGGGCATTCTATGGACTTCCCAGGATCTGTTGTTGAAATGTTCTCAGGAGATTTAGGACAACCATATGGTGGTTTCCCGAAACAATTACAAGAAATTATTTTAAAAGGGAAAGAGCCATTAACAGTAAGACCGGGTGAATTATTAGAGCCAGTAGATTTCGACGCGTTAAAAGAAGAGCTATTCCATAAACTTGGACGTGAAGTGACGATTTTTGATGTTGTTGCATATGCATTATATCCAAAAGTATTTATGGATTACGAAAAAGTTGCTGAGCTTTATGGAAGTGTATCTGTGCTTGATACACCGACATTCTTCTATGGTATGAGACTTGGTGAAGAAATCAATGTGGAAATCGAACAAGGTAAAACATTGATGGTTAAACTAGTATCAATAGGGGAGCCTCAGCCAGATGGAAATCGTGTTCTTTACTTGGAGTTTAACGGACAACCACGTGAGATTGTTGTGAAAGACGAAAGTGTGAAAGCAACAGTGGCACAACGTGTGAAAGGAAACCGTGAAAATCCAAACCACATTAGTGCAACAATGCCAGGAACGGTTATTAAAGTAGTTGTAAAAGAAGGCGATGAAGTGAAAAAAGGCGATTCTATGGCAATTACAGAAGCGATGAAAATGGAAACGACAGTTCAAGCGCCGTTCAATGGTAAAGTGAAAAAAGTATACGTTAACGATGGAGATGCAATTCAAACGGGTGACTTACTCATTGAATTAGATCACTAAAATAGAAAAGAGCTGTGTAAATGCAGCTCTTTTTCTTTAGCCCGCTATTCGCCGGGCAGTAAGACCTCCACCTCAAAATTCAGCGAAAGCAAAGAAGTTAGGTGGGGGGGGTGCCCATAAAAGCCTGATTGGTGCGGGCTAATAATCAGTGGGGGATGAAGAAAAACCCACTGATTAAAGTTTCACTTTATTGCAAAAAATACCTTGCCAATTCGGCAAGGTATTTTAATTTAAATTTATTTTGTTTGTTTAGAAGTTGATTCAGCTTCTTTTGCATTCACTTTACTTCTTGTACCTAACATAACTAAATAGCATAGTACAGCAAACAAGCAAGAAATGAATAGTGAATGTAATAATGCCATTACTAAATTAGCATTTGTAAATACGACTAAAATTCCCACGATAGCTTGAAGTGTAACAAGGATAAAGGAAATGATCCATCCCCAGTATACGACAGGCTGCTGCTTGTAATGGCGAATAGCGAGAATCATTGCGTATAGTATCCAAGCGAAAATTAACATCGCTGCAACTCTATGTCCCATTTGAACCCATTCATGTAGTTGAGTTGGCATAGGTCTATTTTTGCTACATAAAGGAAAGTCTGGGCAGGCTAAGCTAGCTCGTTCGTGACGTACTAAAGCACCTGTGTAGACGACAATATAACTGTAAATTGTTACACCATAAATATGAAATTTCATTTTTTTGTCCATAATAAGTGAACGTGCATCAAATTTCTGGTCGATTTCAAAGATAAGACACGTTAGTAAAATGACAGAAGCAAATGAAATTAAGGAAATACCGAAATGGATAGCAAGTACAGCTGGCATTTGTCCCCAAACAACTGCTGCAGCTCCCATTAATGCTTGTGCAACTAAAAATACGAAGGATAAAATTGCTAACGTTTTTGTTTCGCGCACATGTTTATAATATTTCCAGGATAAAATACAAAGGAGAGTGACAAGGATTCCTGCTGATCCTGATGTAAGGCGGTGACTTAGTTCGATAATAGTTTCCATTGATAAATTAGATGGAACAAATTCACCGTTACAAAGTGGCCAGGATTTACCGCACCCTTGGCCAGAACCTGTTTTTGTAACTAAGGCGCCTCCTAGTAAAACTATTAATAAATCAAGACTCGTAATGACTGCTAACCATTTAATAAAGCGTTGCAATCTATTTCACCATCTTTCTGCTATGAAGTTATTGCGAAATATTTTCATTCCATTATGTATAGAATAAAAAGCGCTAGTTCCTATGATATATAAAAAATAATAAAATAGCAAAGAAATGGCGGGGGCAGACAGGAGAGAGAAAATGGGTGTGGAAAAAGGATATATAAGGGAATTTTTAGGTGAAAAACAGGCTATTTTGAAAAGAAATGGGGAGAATACGTGTTAAATATGACAAAAAAAGTTTATTATAGAAGGTAACATCATGTTATGATAAGGACAAGTAAGAATTAAGTTTTTTATATTCGACACAAAAAGTTCATGTTTTCTTCACAAAATGTTCGGGAAATATGATTTAATATATTGGAGTATGGGCGTAGATTAGTAGTAGAATGGATTAACAATATTTCTACTGTAATAATATTGCTATATAGAAGCGAAATATTTCATTCGAAATAGGCGCAAAAAGAAAGATGAAAGTTTTAAGAGGGGGTTAAAGTGATGAACCATGCAACAAGTGAGCTGCATGATGAGTCAGCTGTTACAAGTGTACCGGAAACAACTCGGCTACAAGATTTATCAGCGCTCGTTAAAATGGGGATTGTAAATTCAAATACACTTACTGTATTTACAGGATTTTGGTTGGCATTACATTTTAATGGATTAAGTGTGATGGACAATCTGGATAAGCTATTCTTTACAATCGTTGGTTCTGGATTAATTATGGCAGGGGTATGTTGTTTAAATAACTACATTGATCGAGACATCGACCCGTTAATGGAAAGAACAAAAACCCGTCCAACAGTTACTGGAAAGTATAAACCGGGATTTGCACTTACATTTGGACTAGTTATATTACTTCTTGGATTCGTATTTTTATTATTAACAACACCAATGGCAGTATTAATGGGATTTATTGGTGCTTTCACATATGTTGTCTTATATACGTTATGGACAAAGAGAAAGTATACACTAAATACTGTTGTAGGTAGTATATCTGGAGCAGTTCCACCTTTAATTGGATGGGCAGCAATTGATCCATCTTTAGGCCATCCAATTGCTTGGATGTTATTTTTAATTATGTTTATTTGGCAAATCCCACATTTCCTCGCATTAGCGATGAAACGTGTTGATGAATATCGAAATGCAGGAATTCCAATGCTTCCTGTAGTTCATGGATTTGAAATTACGAAACGCCAAATTATGATTTGGACAGTATGTTTATTACCACTACCATTTTATATGAGTGGACTAGGGATAACATTTATGGTAATTGCAACACTGCTTAACATCGGATGGATCGTTTTAGGATTTTATGGCTTCCGTAAGCAAGATGACATCAAATGGTCCGTACAAATGTTTGTTTATTCCCTAAACTATTTAACAATCTTATTTGTTTCAATGATTGTAGTTACATTCTTCTAAGACAACGACATAATTGGATTTCTTTACGTTGAGATTTACTTTACTTAACTATAAAGTACAATCTAATTCACAAGGAAAGTGGGGGTTGTTTGTATGAAGAAACAGTGGCGACTGCTTTCGTTCGTTTCACTGCTGGCTTTACTGTTAGGGGGATGCGGTAAAGCCTTTCAATCTACTTTAATTCCGCAAGGAGAAGTAGCAAAAATGCAATATGATCTGCTCTTACTAGCAAGTGCGATCATGGTAGGAGTAGTACTAGTAGTTACTATTATTTTCTTATATGTAATTGTGCGTTTCCGACAAAAGAAAGGTCAGGAAGATTATATTCCGGAGCAAGTTGAAGGGAATCACAAACTAGAAATTATATGGACAGTTATTCCGATTATTCTTTTGTTAATCTTAGCTGTTCCGACGGTTACATATACATTCAAACTTGCTGATGTAAGTGCGATGGAGAAAAAGAATATTGATAAAGATACTATCGTTGTTGATGTAACAGCGAATCTTTATTGGTGGGAATTTTCTTATAAATCAGAAAAAATAGTAACTTCTCAAGATTTAGTCATCCCCACAGGTAAGAAAGTGTATTTGAATTTGAAGGGTGCCGATATTAAACATTCGTTTTGGGTTCCATCTTTAGCTGGGAAAATGGATACAAATACAGATAATGTGAACAAAATGTGGTTAAAGGCAGATAAATCGGGCACTTATAATGGTTTTTGTACAGAATTTTGCGGCCCATCACATTCTTTAATGCAATTCAAAGTGAAAGCTTTAGATGAAAGCGAGTACAAACAGTGGCTTGCTGATATGAAGAAGATTGATGGGAAGAAAGAAGTAGCTTCAACGAAGGCGCAAGAGGGCCAAGAAATATTTAATAAAAGCTGTATTGGTTGTCACGCAGTTGGATCTAATGATAGTAGACCACCTTCCGCTCGTATCGCACCAAATTTAGCAAACTTTGCGGATCGCGATATGGTTGCCGGTATTGCCGAAAATAATGAAGAAAACTTAAAAAAATGGCTGAAAGATCCTGAAAATATGAAACCAGGAAATAAAATGACTGGTAAATATGGCAACTTAACGGATGATCAAATTGATGCATTAAACGCATACTTACAAACGTTAAAAGTTGAAAAGTAAAGAGGGATTATTCGCGAAGGGGAGGTTGAAAACGTGAGTTCTGTAGCAAAAAAACAGGGGATGGGTGCTGTCATATGGGATTATTTAACGACAGTAGACCATAAAAAGATTGCCATTCTCTATTTAATTGCAGGTGGATTGTTTTTTGTAATAGGCGGAATAGAAGCTCTATTTATTCGCCTTCAATTAGCGATTCCTAACAATGCTTTTCTTGTTGGGGATGCTTATAATCAAGTATTAACGATGCACGGTACAACAATGATTTTCCTCGCAGCTATGCCACTCGTGTTTGCATTTATGAACGCCGCTGTACCACTTCAAATTGGTGCACGTGATGTAGCGTTCCCGTTTTTGAATTCACTTGGATTTTGGTTATTTTTCTTTGGTGGAGTATTTTTAAATTTAAGTTGGTTTTTAGGTGGAGCACCTGATGCAGGATGGACATCTTATGCATCTTTAGCTTTAGTTTCTAAAGGCCATGGTGTTGATTTTTATGTACTCGGCTTGCAAATCTCCGGTATTGGTACATTAATTGGAGGTATTAACTTCCTTGTAACCATTATTAATATGCGTGCGCCAGGAATGACGTATATGCGTATGCCGATGTTTACATGGACGACATTTGTAACATCTTCGCTAATATTATTCGCTTTTCCGCCGTTAACTGTAGGATTAGGACTTTTAATGTTAGATCGTTTATTTGGAACAAGTTTCTTTAATCCAGCATTGGGCGGGAATACAATTATATGGGAGCATTTATTCTGGATTTTCGGTCATCCAGAAGTATACATTCTTATACTCCCAGCTTTCGGAATATTCTCAGAAATCTTCGCGACATTTTCGAAAAAGAGATTATTTGGTTATTCATCGATGGTGTTTGCGACAGTATTAATTGGATTCTTAGGATTTATGGTATGGGCGCATCATATGTTTACTGTTGGGCTTGGTCCAGTTGCAAATGCTATTTTCTCAGTTGCAACAATGGCAATTGCGGTTCCGACCGGTATTAAAATATTCAACTGGCTCTTTACGATGTGGGGCGGAAGTATTCGTTTTACGACACCAATGATGTGGGCAGTAGCTTTCATTCCATCATTCGTAATGGGAGGAGTTACAGGTGTTATGCTAGCATCTGCACCAGCTGATTATCAATTTCACGATAACTATTTTGTAGTAGCGCACTTTCATTATGTAATCGTCGGCGGTGTTGTATTTGGTTTACTTGCAGGAGCTCATTATTATTGGCCGCTGATGTTTAATAAAGTATTGAATGAAACGTTAGGAAAGATAACATTTTGGTTATTCTTTATCGGTTTCCATTTAACGTTCTTCATTCAGCATTTCCTTGGATTGATTGGTATGCCGCGTCGTTACTACACATATCTTGAAGGTCAAGGGTTGGAAATGGGGAATATGATTAGTTCTATTGGAGCGGTATTTATGGCTCTTGGAACGATTGTTCTTCTATTCAATGTAATCAAAACAACAGTATCAAAAGAAAAGGCTGGTCGTGATCCATGGGATGCACGTACATTAGAATGGACAATGCCAGCACCTACACCGGAATATAACTTTAAACAATTGCCATTTGTTCGCGGGTTAGATCCGTTTTGGATTGAAAAACGTGAAGGAAATAAAGAGATGACAGCGGCGGAACCAGTTGGTGATATTCATATGCCAAATCCATCATTTTCACCATTTGTCATTTCTTTAGGATTGTTTATAGCGGCATTCGGTGCAATGTATATGCAGGGTGGAAAAGATAAGTTTTGGTTATTAGTAGCAATTATCGGTTTAATCATTACATTTGGTGCAATGTTCCTACGTTCAGTAATCGATGATCATGGATATCATATTCATAAGGAAGATTTAGAAGATAAGGGGGGCAAGGCATAATGCATGTAGATGAAAAATTAACGAATGAAACATTTCCAGCAGAGCCTGAAAAAGCAACCCTTGAGGGAAAAAATAAGTTTGTCGGTTTTTGGTTATTTCTTGGAGGCGAAACAGTATTATTCGCTTCCTTATTTGGCACATATTTGGCGTTAAAGAACTCTACAAATGGTGGACCAACATCTCAAGAGATGTTCCAAATGCCACTCGTTTTCATTATGACGATGCTTTTATTAACGAGTAGTTTAACGAGCGTATATGCGATGTATCATATGAAAAACTTTAACTTTAAAAAAATGCAACTTTGGCTACTCGTAACAGTGCTGTTAGGTTTAGGTTTTTTAGGATTTGAGATATATGAGTTTTATCATTATACGCATGAATTTAAGCATACTATGAGAAGTAGTGCATTTGGTTCCGCGTTTTATGCTCTTGTTGGTACACATGGACTTCACGTATTGTTTGGATTATGTTGGATTTTAACATTAATTTTTAGAAATGCGAAGAGAGGTCTAAATTTATACAATGCACCGAAGTTTTATGTTGCATCGATTTATTGGCACTTTATTGACGTAGTTTGGGTGTTTATTTTCACTGTAGTATATTTGATGGGAATGGTGGGATAAACAATGGCGATAAAGCAAACGAATAATCCTAAAGTTGATCTTGTTTATCGGAAGAGAAAAAGTGCGGAGGAAATGAAGCATCAAGTTATTACATTTGCATTAATGATTTTTTTAACATTAGTTGCATTTGCAGCAGTAGCATATCCGAAAACTTTTAGTCCGACTTTCTCAGTACCATTTATTTTACTATTAGCGGTGGTACAAGTAATTTTTCAATTGTATTATTTTATGCATATGAGTCATAAAGGACATGAAGCAGCGAGTTTCTTTCTTTATTCTGGTCTGTTAATCGGGTTAATTACAATTTTAGCTTTTATGACAATTGTGTGGATTTGAAAAGTGAAGAATAAGGGAGCTTGTGTCGTCACAGCTCCCTCTTCATGTTATGTGAAAGGGTAACCTTAAGAAGGTAGGTGTAACAATGAGTAACTTGTGGATATTTGGTTTTCAAGCTCTATGGAGTCCAATCTTTTTACTATTTATGCTTTCGATCCTTATCGGGTACTTTTTAATTATTGGGCCATATAGAATGCGATTTGAACATGCGACAAAGGTAAGTAAGAAGCAAGTTTTTTATTTTACGACCGGGATTGTTCTTTTGTATTTTGTAAAGGGAGGGCCTATTGATTTAATTGGTCATATTATATTTAGTGCACATATGTTTGAAATGGCAGTCATGTATATTGCTGTTCCACCGCTATTGTTGCTTGGTATACCAGTTTGGTTATATCGTTATATTACTTCTTTTAAGTTCGTTCAAATTATATTAAAGGTATTTGCTAAGCCACTTATTGCATTGCTTGTATTTAATGGCCTGTTTTCTTTTTATCATTTACCAGTTGTTTTTGATACAGTAAAACAAAGTCAAATTGCTCATCCTATTTGTCTCGCTATATTGTTCTTTACAGCAATCATGATGTGGTGGCCGATGCTGAATCCATTACCAGAATATCAAACGTTAAGTGATATAAAGAAACTTGGTTATATGTTTGCTAACGGTATATTATTAACGCCAGCTTGCGCGTTAATAATTTTTGCAACTGCACCGTTATTTGCAACCTATACGGATCCGGCTGCTTGGATGAAGGCGATGGAACTTTGTGTACCGGCGGGAACTTTATCCGATTTAAATATAACTGGACCAGAATTTTTACACTGGATGCCGGTCGTACAAGATCAACAAACAGGTGGCATCATTATGAAAATTGTCCAGGAAATAGTGTACGGTACGATTATTGGCTATGTATTTTTTAGGTGGGCACGTAGAGAGCGTGAAAAGGATAAAGAACAGTTGCAACAATTACCGCCGTATTTACAGACGAAATAAAAACGAGTGCATCAAGTATGATGCACTCGTTTTTATTTTATTCAATGATATGGAATTCTTTTAACTCTTTTTCGACATTTTGTAGGAGTTGTTCGCTTTTTTGAAGTACATTCGTTGGGAAAGTTTCACCATCACCATATTCAACACCGTGAGGATAATAATGTTTACCTAATAAGGGAGGAAGTAGTTTTATTTCAGCGTGTCTACTACCAACGTCACCTTCAACAGCTAAACCTTGTACGCGTAAATAATAAACATCGTTTAATATTTCGAATTTATAATCGTATGTAACTCGTTCATAATCCCATTGTCCAGCAAGTACAAAATGGTTTTTCTCCATAATCTCTGTTAGTAGTGTTAAATCAACAACTGCCCCATTAAATTTCGTATTTGTAAATTGCATTATAATACCTCCTTGTTTAATGTTACGTTATTATTTTTATAATAGTATGAATAGTAAGAAAGCGCAATTCATATTGAGAGAAAAGGGATAATCCAGACTTTTTTTGCGAAAATATGATATAGTGAAAAGAGTACGGTACACACAAAAAAGGAAAGAAAAGGATTTGTGTATATCTCAATTTTATGTTTTGTGCAGGAGGTATATCGATTGAAGAAATTATTGCGTATCGTAATGATTACATTTTTAATTTTAGCTGTTGATTTATACGGGAAATTACTCGTTTCACAATATATATTAACCCCATCTCAATCAAAGCAAGAAAATAAAATTGTGAAAAAGAAAAAACAAGTAAATGAAGACTCTTCAAATACGGTTTTAAATATGATTGGTGTGGACTCTGAAAATTTATTAGCAAAATGGGGCGAACCATCTCGAATAGAGCCATCTGCTTACGGATATGAATGGTGGGTATACAATCAAGATTTAGCGCAGTATGTTCAATTTGGGGTTGCAGAACGTAAAGTTGTAACGGCGTATGTTGCTGGTGAGCAAGTTAAGGTGCCGCCTTATTATATAAATGAAAAGTATGAAGAAGTGTATAAAAAGAATCCACTCTCTCATGAGATTTCGTTAAAAAGAGGGAAGAATAGTTATCAATTTGAGTTATCTGACACGGAAGTGATGGAACAACCATTAATACCTGTAGAAGATGGCTGGGCACAATTATATTTTGATCATTTTACACATGAGCTTGTTGGTGTTCGTTATATGGATGACGAAACGTTATTACGCCAAAGACCATATCAGCTTGTTTATTCAGGTGAATTACTAGCAGAACAACCATTGACTCCAGATAAAATGAAACAAATAGAGAATGGGAATATGCAACAAATTTTTGATTTAACAAATATTATTCGAAGTCGTCATAAGTTACCGTTATTAGCTTGGGATCAACAAACAGCAGATGTGGCTATAGGTCATAGTAAAGATATGAAGGATAATAATTACTTTTCACATGATTCACCTACATTAGGTACGTTAGGAGATCGTTTGCAGCGCGGGAAAGTAGGATTTCAACTTGCTGGTGAGAACATAGCGGCGCAACATAGTGATGGAATTGCGGCGGTGCAAGGTTGGTTAAATAGTGAAGGGCATAGAAAGAATTTATTAAATGAACAATTTACAGGATTAGGTGTTGGGGTATACGATAAGTTTTATACACAAAACTTTATTCGAAAATAAAGTTTTGTGGGGGACACCTCCCGGTTAATTACTTCGTATTCACTGAATTGTAGGTGGGAATCTTACCGTATGCAAATAGCAGGATAAAAAGGTGCATGAATCGTCTAAAAATAGGCGAACCATGCGCCTTTTTTTTCTTACTATATAGTAGATAGATATGAAGAGGTGAGGATTATGCCAACCACAAAAGGACCGTTACATCCATCGGTTCAACAGTTTAAAGAGTTTGTAAACCATCACCCTAAAATGGTTCATGAGGTTAGAAGTGGTCACAAAACTTGGCAACAGTTTTATGAAGAATGGTATTTACTTGGTGAAGAAGATCCGATATGGGCAACTTTTAGACCTGATGGAGCGCCTGCTTTTTCTTCGGTAAAAGAAAATAAACAAGAAAAAGAAAAAGAAAAAGAAAAAGATAATCGAACTGAAGAGGAAAAAACAGCAGATGTGATGGGACAAATGCTTTCTTTCTTTAAAAAGCTAGATGTGGAACAAATGCAACACCATTTAGCCAATGTGACGAGTGCCATTGGTAGTGTACAACAAGTTTTTCAACAATTTCAAGGGAAGCCTGCGCGGCAAGAAGAGAGTACTTCCGAAAATAATCCATTTTTCTTTCAGAAGGATTAGGGGGAAAGCGGATGAGAGCAGAAATTATGGAGTTTATAAAGGCTGATGAGGATTTATCTCGCTATATTAGGGAGCAACCGTACTGGTATAGAAAACTAACGCGAAACCCTAAAGAAAAAGAGGCTTTTGAGTTAGCGGCTATGCAGCATTTCAAAAAAACGATACCAGATAAAGTTGAGAAATTCCAAAATCAATTGGCAGTTGCTTCCATTATGATCGATATGTTTCAGTATATGAAGCAGCAAAATACAACATAATTGGAAAGGAAAACTATGTCCGTCATGCAGAACTTTTGATACAATAGAAGCGGATTATTTAAAAAGGAGTTGCAGCATGAGCATGACGGAAATTTGTTTAGTACGACATGGACAAACTGATTGGAATTTTCAAGAGATTATTCAAGGACGTGAAGATATTCCACTTAATGAAGTGGGGAAGAAGCAAGCGAGTCAAAGTGCAGCAGCTTTGCAAGCAGAAGCATGGGATATAATAATAAGTAGCCCGTTAATTAGAGCGAAAGAAACGGCTAAGGAAATTGCAGGTGCTACTGGATTACAATCAATTTTATTAGATGAGCGATTTGTTGAACGTAATTTTGGTGAAGCTTCTGGGAAGCCAGTTGCGACTGTTAGGGAGTTAATTGCAGAAGGTAAAGTAGAAGGTATGGAGCAAGATGAAGAGATTGTAACTCGTTGTTTTGCTGCTGTAAAAGATGTTGCAGAAACTCATTCTGGCAAACGTATTATCATTGTAGCGCATTCACATGCGATAAAAGCAATTTTACATGCAATTGCACCGGAAGATATTTCGTTTAAGACGCCATTAAAAAATGCATGTATTAGTTATGTGAAAGAAAATAGTGGGAAATGGGATGTTCTGAAATATAATATTGCGGAACATATTAATGTATAAGTATGAACTGGAATTACATGGAAAATAGTTAGGGTAATATCTTTCTGTTTAGTGAGACACTTCAATTAGTAGTTCTAATCTAAATGTGGTATGATGAATATTCGGAGGTGTCTCTCATGATTGTAGCGACGCTGGAAAGCGTATTGATATTAGATAAGGCAGAGCAGCTTGCAAAAGCGATTATCTGTTCAGATATAGCAGAAGACTATCGTAAGTGTTATAAAGAATTGCATGAAGATATGGAAGTTCAGACGTTAATTCAGCAATTTACAGCGATGAAAGAACGATATGAAGAAGTGCAACGTTTCGGTAAATACCATCCTGATTATACTTTCGTCTCGACGAAAATGAGGGAGTTAAAGCGTTCTGTAGACTTACATGATAAGGTTGCAGCTTTTAAACGAGTAGAAACGGCTTTGCAAAAGTTGTTAGATGAAGTTAGTGTAGCAATCGGTTCTGAGGTGTCTTCTTCCATCAAAGTTCCAACAGGAAATCCATTTTTCGATGCTGGTGGCTGTGGTGGAGGTTGTGGTACCGGTGGAGGTTGTGGCTGTAAAACGGGGTAAATTACCCCGTTTTTTAGAAGATAGAAGAAAACGTATACAGAGTTTGTCCTGTAATGTCATAAATTTCTGATTGGTTTTCATAAAATATAAAATATATGTTTTTAAAAGGAGAAGATGGAGAAGATTATGTTCGGGCAACGACAAAGTATGATTGTTTATTTACATTCATTGAAACATGCCAAGATTTTAAGGAAATATGGTAACATACATTACATATCAAAACGCTTAAAATACGCAGTAGTATATTGTGATATGGAACAAATTGAGCATATGATGCAAAAGTTGAACAAACTTCCTTTTGTGAAAAAGATAGAACAGTCGTACCGCCCGTATTTAAAAACGGAATTTGAAAATTCACGTCCTGATCGGGCAAAAGAATACGATTATAGCTAATAGAAAAAATCCCCTGCTAATTTTAGCGGGGGATTTTTCAGTTGAAATAACATTTTATTTCATTGGAGGAATGAAATTATTCATTCGTAAAATACCAATTAAATGATTGAAAAACAGTTCTTTTTCTGGGAAAGTTGTGGATGGTTTTACTGTAAAGGTAGTCACTTTTTTCCCTAGTTGTTCTGCCGTTTCTTCAAATAATATGACACGTTTACTTTTTTTATTTTCAAGTACAGGAATGCCTTCACGACATATGTATAATGGTTGGAAGTCACCAGTAGTAGTTGGTTTTAATATTACAACAAGTGAGCACACTTTTTTTTCATTTTTAATCGTTTCAAATTGTAACATATGTGTTATACGTTCTTGATTTGCTTTGGCAATTTCAAGTAATTCATATAAATCAGAGTAGCCTTCTCCGAGTTCTATAAAGCGTTGAATCATATTTTTTCCTCCTCTTTCTTTTACTGTACCATCTCACTTTTTAAATGAAAAGTAGACAACGAAAAAAAACCCTGCAAAGCAGGGCCCTTCTTATACTAGCATGTACTAGTAAGAAGGCAAAGGGAGAGGAGAAACCGGAGGAAGAACTTATGGGGAAACGTAAGTCTTCTCCGCGGTTGGCAACAACATCGAAGGTGATGTTGTTATAATTATTTATGTCCAATCTAAATGAAGATATACATCATGAAATTAAATTTTATGTTGGGCTTTTTATTTTTCTTTTTTTTATTTTATGATAGGATAAAAAAGATAAAGTGAAACGAATAGTTCGTGTTAGCGAATGGTGAGATGAATACATAAAAATGCAGAGCGGTTATTTTAAACTAAGTTCTTCTAGTGTTCGTTGAAAGATGAATGGAATCGTATGGTTTGGTAGCGGTTACTGAATGGAGAAGGGTTTCTATAATTGCTCGATAGATTGAAATAAAGGTAGTGACAACAGATGAGAGTAGTTTCAGGAAAATGTAAAGGACACCCACTTAAAGCGGTGCCAGGTAATACAACACGTCCAACGACAGATAAAGTAAAAGAATCGATTTTTAATATGATAGGCCCTTATTTTGATGGCGGTATCGCGCTTGATTTATTTGGCGGTAGTGGTGGTCTTGGAATCGAGGCTATAAGTAGAGGGATTGATAAAGCAATCTTTGTTGATCGAGATAATAAAGCGATAAAGGTAATCCATCAAAATTTAGAAAGTTGTAGAATACAGGAACAAGCTGAAGTATATCGAAATGATGCAGAACGTGCGGTAAAGGCTCTTATAAAACGTGAAATATCATTCGATCTTATATTAATTGATCCTCCATATAAAGATCAAAAAATTGTATCTTTAATTAGTGTGATGGATCAACATGAATTGCTACATAGAGATGGATTAATTATGTCAGAGCATGGTAATGATGTAGTTTTACCTGAGTCTATAGGAAGACTTGTAAAAGTGCGAGCTGAGAATTATGGCATTACAGCAATATCGATCTATAAGTATGAAGGTGAGGGGACGGAATGACTAGTATAGCTATTTCTTCGGGAAGTTTTGATCCAATTACCCTTGGGCATCTGGATATTATTAAAAGGGGAGCAAAAGTATTTGATGAGGTATATGTAGTAGTTTTAAACAACTCTTCAAAAAAACCTTTCTTTTCAGTTGAAGAGCGCTTAGATTTAATTCGAGAAGCAACAAAGGATATCCCGAATGTAAAAGTAGATTCACATAGTGGACTATTAGTGGAGTATGCGAAAATGCGTAATGCAAACGCGATTTTGCGTGGGTTACGAGCGGTTTCTGATTTTGAATATGAGATGCAAATTACTTCTATGAATCGAAAATTAGATGAAAATATTGAAACCTTTTTTATTATGACAAACAACCAATATTCATTTTTAAGCTCGAGCATTGTAAAAGAAGTTGCGAGATATGGAGGAAGCGTAGTAGATCTTGTACCTCCTGTTGTAGAACGTGCATTAAAAGAAAAGTTTCAAACCCCGTTAAAGTGAACGGGGTTTTTCTTTGTTGCTACGAAAAAATAATAAGATAACATATACATATAAACAAAATAAAGTAAATATCGGTCCATAGTGTACAAAAGATGTCCAAATTTCATGCAGTATAGAAGAATGATTCGATAAAAATACAGGGATATCTTTTTGCATAGGTGAAAAAGAGCTTACTTTTTCATAAAATGGTTTCCAAAATATAAAAGTAAAAATAGGAGCAAGAATACTTTGGATAATTCGTGCGAAAAAATAGGGCTTAAATCGGATGTCTGTTTCAGCTAATATGCTAGCAACTTGTGCCTGAATAGAAAGGCCGCTAAACGCTAAAATAAAGCTTGTTACCATAGCTTGCTGCAGGAGGGGTGTTTCATTTATTTGACTAATCATTTGGCTACCGAGTGTCATTTCAAAAATGCCTGATAAGATTGGAATACTAAATTCCGTAGTTAGTTGGAAGAATGATAAAATATGTTGCATAATAAAAGAAAGTGCTGCTGTAATATGAAATACAGTAATCATTTTATTTAAAACAGAGAATAAAATAATAAATCCACCAATCATAAGTAACGTTTGAATAGAAGAAACGATAGCGTCCCCAAGTAATTTTCCTATTGGTCTTTTTTCTTGCATGCGTGTCTCGTGTAGGATTGAAAAAGGGTTTTGAAAAGGACGTTTTTTAGTAGGATGTTTATCCTTCGTGGAAAGGTTGTTATTGCCGTAAAAACGCATCAATAACCCGACGGCAAAGTTACTTAAATAATGTGCAGCAGCTAATACGATTCCTAATTTCGGATTATTGAAAAAACCGATAGAAACAGCTCCAAAAATAAAAAGTGGATTAGATGAGTTTGTAAAAGATACGAGGCGCTCTGCTTCGATTTGTGTTAGCTGATTACTTTTACGCAGTCTAGCGCTTAATTTGGCGCCAGCAGGGAATCCTGAAGCCATTCCCATTGCCCAAACAAATCCGCCTATCCCTGGAACGCGAAAAAGTGGTCGCATGAATGGTTCTAATATAATGCCTATAAATTTTACAACACCAATACTAATTAGAAGTTCCGCAATGATAAAAAACGGTAAAAGTGAAGGGAATACAACTTCCCACCATATATTTAACCCTCGAATGGAAGCTTGCAAAGCAGCTTGGGGGTGGAGTACAAGAGAAAAGGTTAAAAACAGTGTTGATATGGTAAGGAAAGCCGTTTTCCATTTTTCATACATGTAAGTAAATCCCCCTTTGTCCCAAAAAACGTTCATTTCAGTATACGTGGATACGTGGTGAATTTAGACCATAAGTATGAAAAAGGAATGAAAAAAATTAAAGGGTGAGAAAAATGAAAGAACCGAAAATTGGTTTAGCTCTTGGATCTGGGGGCGCAAAAGGTTTTGCTCATATTGGTGTTATAAAAGTTTTAAGGGAAAATGGTATTCCGATTCATATGATTGCAGGAAGTAGTATGGGGGCTTTAGTAGGTACATTTTATGCAGCTAGCTCAAACGTTGAAAGGCTGTATAAACTGGCAAATGTTTTTAAGAGAAAATATTATTTAGATTTTACGGTTCCGAAAATGGGATTTATTGCTGGAAAACGTGTCAAAGATATGATTAAAATGTTTACATATAATAAAAATTTAGAAGAGTTAGATATCCCGACGGCTGTTGTGGCTACTGACATCTTGAAGGGGGAAAAAGTAGTTTTTACAAGTGGTCCTGTTGCAGAGGCGGTGAGAGCTAGCATATCTGTACCTGGAGTGTTTGTACCAGAAAAAATAGATGGACGATTATTGGTGGATGGCGGAGTGATTGATCGTATTCCAGTATCGGTTGTGAAAGAGTTAGGTGCTGATATTGTTATTGCTGTTGATGTATCCCCGATTAAAGTGAATGGAGAGGTTACGTCTATTTATGATGTAATTATGCAGAGTATTGAAATTATGCAACATGAGCTTGTGATGAATCGACAAATTGCATCTGATTTAATGATGCGACCAGCTGTAGAGCAATTTAGTTCACGTGCTTTTACAAATATTGAAGACATTATTCGAGTTGGAGAAGTAGAAGCGGAAAAACATGTTGCAAATATTCATTTATTAATTGAGCAGTGGAAGGAGAAACATAATGTTTAAGCGTTTTCGGTTTATATATGCAATTTTAATAGGGGTTATATTGGCGATGTTACTTGTTTACGTACGTTTACCGTATTATATAACAAAACCAGGAATGGCTGCCAAATTAGAGCCTTACGTTCAAGTTGAAGGGGGAACAAAAGAATCTGGTGATTTTATGCTTGTTACGGTTTCGATGGGACCGGCAAATGTGGTCAATTTAATAGCGGCACAGTTTAATAAATATACACATATTTCAAAAGCGGAAGAAATATTGCAAAGAGGTGAAAGTGATGAAGAATATCAATTTCGCCAAAATTATGCGATGAAAGATTCGCAAAATGCAGCGATCTATAATGCTTATAAACGTGCAAATCGTACTGTTTCTTTTGAAAATAAAGGTGTATTGGTTGCTGGTGTAGCGAAAGGGATGCCGTCAGAAGGAAAGCTTAAACTTGGGGATGTCATTATAGCTGTCGACGGAAAAACATTTGAAAAGACGGAGCAATTTATTGAATATATGACAGGGAAAAAAGAAGGGGATGCAGTAAATATTGAGTACAAGAGGAATGGGAAACAGTTAAAAGAAAATCTAAATGTAAAGACCATTCCGAATGGAAATGGGCGTGTTGGTATAGGAGTTTCTATCGTTACGGAAAGAGAATTAGTGGTAGATCCGAAAGTGAAAATTGATTCCCATGAAATAGGCGGACCATCGGCAGGACTAATGTTTACATTAGAAATATATAATCAACTTGTGGAAGATGATTTAACAAGAGGGCATGAAATAGCTGGAACAGGGACGATTAATGAAAAGGGAGAAATTGGCCCGATTGGTGGTATTCAGCAAAAAGTGGTCGCTGCAAGTGATGCTGGTGCTGAAGTGTTCTTTGCGCCAAATGAAAAAGGTGCGGAGAAATCGAATTATAAAGATGCACTTGAGGCTGCGAAAGATATTAAAACAAAAATGAAAGTTGTACCAGTTGATACGCTGGAAGATGCATTACTGTATTTGGAAAAAATGGGAGAGAAAAAATAAACCTCTCTGAAAAAGAGAGGTTTTTTTATAGGAATTTTGCAGTTATTTCATCATAACGAATTGGATGATGTGTTGCATCTTGTTTTAGTAGTTGTGTTCGTAACGCTTCTTGCATGATGGAGTAATATACAGAATTAGCTTTTCGCTCTATGTGTAAAGTAGGATGGTCAAATGTTTTTGTATGGGTAAGGATTGGAAGCTCTATTTTTTTCTTGTTTTTTGAAAGGTAAGTTTGTCCTTTTCGTGACATGCCTAGTAGACGGATGTACGGTGCATGCTGCTCTATATTTGCGTTATGTATTTCTTTCTTTGTTGTATTCGTTAAAATGTGTGTACAAGCTCTTTGTAATCTAGTCCACGTATAACGCTTCGTTTTTAATGCTTCCATGAATGAATAGAAGGAGGTACTGGTTTGTATTTTTGATAAAATACGATGCTCTAAACCTTCTTCAATTTCATATATATGTCGTAAGTCGTCTGGAGACATAGTCATAAGTTTGTATTTAAAAAATGAAAAGTATTGTTCCCAATTGTGTAATGTCCCGTAGTTTTGTTTGTAACTTGCTAAAAGAGAAGCAGTCGCTTTTGGGATAAAAGGCTCAATTTCTGTAAAGGAACTATTTTCGCTAAAAAGTTGTTTGCGAATACTTGTTGCGCTTGCTATATGTTGGTCGTTAAAAGTTTCATCATGATAATGAGATGCAAATCTTTTTATCGTTTGTGCTTGCATAGAACTATTTTGTGTCAAAATTGATTTCATGTATTGGAAGCCTAAAATGTTATTTGGTTGTGACATGTCTATGTTTTTTTCAGAAGGTAAAATGTGTAGGAAAGCTTCAGATGTAGCTTTTGCGTAACTATTACCTGCGTTCATAAATTGCTTTACAAGACGATTATAAGTCTCTTCTTCATTTTTTTGCACAGAGATGGTGTTATAAAAATTTTCGACTTGTCCATCTTCACTACCGAAACAAATTTCAGAAACGTGAAGGGCGTTTAAAATAGAAATAGCGCCATTTGCAAAGGTTTCAGCCTTTTGTGTTGAGAAGGCATATGGAAGCTCTACAACGAGGTCTACACCGCATGCTAAGGCCATTTTTGTGCGATACCATTTGGATACGAGTGCCGGCTCACCACGTTGTAAAAAAGGGCCACTCATAACAGCGATTGTAATATCCGAGTGTGTTAACTTTTTTGTTTGTTGCACATGATAATCATGACCGTTATGAAAAGGGTTATATTCAACAACAATACCACTGGCTTTTATGGTAATCTCTCCTTTCGATGTAGCATCTTTTTCAAAAACGTGATACTCTATATATTATTTACTATGATGACTTCATTATAGTGTAAAGAAAAAACATTGACAAATATAAAATGGCTAGCTATAATTTTGTTTGTTGCCTTGAGGTGATATGATATGAAATGGTCCATCCATCAATTGAATAAATTGAGAAATAAAGGATTGACATTGGATGAGATGGTAGATGTAAGTGAACTAAAAGAGGTCGAGAAAGATATTCGTGAAATTAATCCTGTTCATGTAACAGGGAGAGTTGATTTTGGCTCCGGTAAGTTTACGTTCCATCTACATATAACTGGAAGCATGGTTTTACCATGTTCTCGCTCTTTAGTAGATGTGACATTACCATTTGACATTAAAACAACTGAGGTGTTCCAAACTTCACAAGAAGAATTTGAAACTGAAGCTGAAATTCATTGTTTAGAAGGAGAAGTACTTGACTTACTGCCCGTAATCAAGGAAAATATACTTTTGGAGATTCCAATGCAAATTTTCAGTGATGATGTTTCTGGTGGAGCACCGATGCAAGGTCAAGACTGGCAAGTGATTTCGGAAGAAAACAAAGAAAAGACTGTTGATCCACGATTAGCAGGACTTGCAAAGTTTTTTGACAAATAATCGGAAGACTGGTTTAGGCCTTCATATGAAAATAACTATTTCTTTTAAGGAGGTGGGAAGAATGGCTGTACCTTTTAGAAGAACTTCTAAAACAGTAAAAAGAAAGCGTCGTACGCATTTCAAATTATCAGTACCTGGTATGGTAGAGTGCCCAAGCTGTGGTGAAGCGAAATTAGCTCACCGTGTATGTAAAGCATGCGGTACTTACAAAGGTAAAGAAGTAATCAGCAAGTAATTGCGGGAAAATAAACGTAGAAGATATCTTCTACGTTTATTTTTTTGTCTTATTCTTTATTTGTTGTATTCTATCTTTTCTAGTAACTGCATATGCTTAATAAAAAATGCATAGGGAGGACTAGAGAGATGGCGACAACAAGACAAGATGCTTGGACTGATGATGAAGATTTGCTTCTGGCAGAAGTAGTACTCCGGCATATTCGAGAAGGTGGAACGCAATTATCTGCCTTTAAAGAAGTGGGAAGACATTTATCTCGTACACCAGCAGCATGTGGCTTTAGATGGAATTCTTGCGTTAGAAAGCAATACAAAGAACGTATTGAAGAAGCGAAGCAACTACGTAAAGTAGAAAATTATGAAGTAAAAGAGACAAAGGTATTAGAGCCTACGTCAATTACATTGAATGATGTTATTGATTTCTTGCAAAATTATAAAGATGAAAACTCTTTAATGGTGTTGCAACAGCAAATTGAATCGTTACAAACAGAGAAAGAGAGTCTTTTGGAGCGATTATCAGTATATGAGGAAGAATATAGAACATTGCTTGATTATATCGATCAAAAAAGAAGTGTAATGGTAGCAGAAAGAAATAGCGCTCGTTCGAATGGGAAATTAGAAAAATTAAAGAAATAAAAAAACAGCTGCTATGTAGCTGTTTTTTTTTATTTCTTATGCAGATTCTTCATTTGTAATCGCATTCAAATTTGTTTTTGGGTTCCAAACATAAAAATCACCATCAGGTACTGATACAGGATGGAAATTTAATTTATCCCAAAAACCAGCTGAATGGATACGTGCAATCGTTTTAATTGGGAACTTTAGCGCCTTCGCATAATTTACAAGCATTTCTCCGAATCCTTGTTTTTGGAAATTTGGTAACACTTCAAGTTTATAGAGTTCTAGGTAAGTACCTGTAATTTCGAATGGTTCTCCGCCGTTTCTTTTCATATATAGACTCATACGTGCAATTAGTGATCCGCCATAATAAATACCGTAAAATGGAGATTCACTATCGTTTTCAATAATGTTTGCCTGTAATTCTTCTAACATGGATAGTTCTTGAGCTCCGCAACCTTTAAATTTTTTAAATTCATCTAATGTTTTATAATTGATGAGCAAGCGCTCAACTTTTGGGAATCCCATAACATCACATCCTTTTCTTGTCTTCTTGAATGCAGAAAAGTTAAAATATTTATAATAATATTATAACTCATTTTGTTATTTTTATGAAGATGATAGTATATTTCTTTTATTATTTTTTTTAGGATTTGCTAAACTAAGAGTAGAAGCATATTAATAGGTAGTATATACATATTGAAAGAAGAGGTTGCATTTGTTTGTTAAAGAGCAATGAAACTGTAAACTGTGTTAATGGAATGGAGAAAGATAAAGTGAAACTGTAATCGGTGGGATTTGTTCACCTTTAGTTAATTATGATTCCGCAACAATCAGGCGTTTGCGGGAGAAAAAGGGGGAGGAAAAAGGGACTTATGTATCGTGATTATATGAGTTCCTTGTGTGAAAATGAAAATTGGAGTTGTTGGACCAGGAGCTATTGGTCTATTGTATGCATTTTATTTACAAAAAAGTAAGCAAGATGTTACGTTGTTTACAAGAACAGCTAAACAGGCTAGGGAATTGAATATAACGGGTGTAACTTGTATGAGGGAGGGAAAAAGCGAAACGGTATTCCCACCTGTTTTGCCAATAGAAAGTATGCTAGGCCAGCAGCTAGACTATATATTTATTGCTGTTAAGCAATATCATATAACTGATATACTACCTTTTGTACGAGCGGAATCCTCATTAATCTTTTTGCAAAACGGAATGTCGCACCTTCATGCTATGCAGCGAATAGGGAATGAAAATATTGCGGTTGGGATTGTAGAGCACGGTGCAAAAAAAGAAGAAAAACATATCGTTTATCATACAGGGATAGGTGTAACAAAGTTTGGAATTGTGCACGGCCAGCCTATGCATTTTGAAAAAATATTTAATTGCTTTCCTTTTCCTCATTTTCCGATTCAAATAGAAGATGACTGGAAGGATGTCATGCACAAAAAGTTAGTAGTTAATGTATGTATCAATCCATTGACAGCATTATTACAAGTCCAGAACGGAGAGTTGATTACGAACCCGTTTTTTTATCGGATGGTGGAACAAGTATTTCAGGAAGTCGTTTTTCTTGTTGAAGAAGAAAAAGAAATGGTATGGGAAATGGTACGTCACGTATGTGAAAGAACATCTCGTAATACATCATCTATGCTGGCAGATGTAAGGGCGAATAGACAAACGGAAATTGGTGCGATTGTTGGATATGTATTAGAAGAAGCTAAGAAACAGCAACGATCCGTTCCGACACTTCAATTTTTGTTCAATGCAATAAAAGGATTAGAAGTAAAAGTATAAGTGTAATTCTTTGCTTTTACGTGCAACATTGACTACAATGTGGATTGGTGAGAGAACAGGATACGAAAGGAAGAATTATATGGAGATAAAAGAAATCTCTGTTCCGCAACAAGGCGTTGTAGCGGACTATATGAACGATAAAAAAGAGATACAGTCGTGTTTTGACTATATGTTAACAGAAGAAGATGCTTTTAAACAGCGTGTACAAGATTTGCGTGAGAGGGAGTTTTTCCGCCAAGATTTAGTAGCGCATTTATTAGAATATAATACAAAATTACAAGCGGGAGAAGCTACGATTCAAAATGTAAAAGCGCTTGGAGATGAAAATACATATGTTGTGATAGCTGGTCAACAAGCTGGGTTATTAACGGGACCACTTTATACAATTCATAAAATCATTTCAGTTTTACAGCTTGCGAGGGAAAAGGAAG
The DNA here is from genome assembly GCF_008923725.1 of Bacillus sp. CH140a_4T. Taxonomy (GTDB): domain Bacteria; phylum Bacillota; class Bacilli; order Bacillales; family Bacillaceae_G; genus Bacillus_A. The sequence continues at coordinate 233,636 of NZ_WBPF01000013.1, read as the reverse complement.
AAAGTTTAGGTGTTAAAGTCGTTCCTGTTTTCTGGATTGCTGGTGAAGACCATGATATGGATGAAATTAATCATACTTTTGTAACGAAGAATAAAAAAATAAAAAAGACTATTTTTCATGATCGTAATCCGAAAAAGGCGAGTGCTTCAGAGTCCGAACTTTCTTTGGGAGACTGTAGAAAGTGGATTGAAGAAATTTTTAAAACATACCCTGAAACGAATTTTACAAAGGATGTACTGCAGTTTATTGATGATTCTCTGGAGAAATCAAATACGTATGTAGATTTCTTTGGTCATCTTATTATGAAAATGTTCGTGAATTCTGGTTTAATTCTTGTCGATTCGCATCATCCTGAATTAAGAAAATTAGAAGTGCCGTTTTTTAAACAAATTGTAAGTAAGTATAAAGAAGTGCAAGAGGGGCTTCATAACCAACAGGAAGTAATTAAAGAATTAGGATATAAACCAATTATTGAAACAAAGTCTAATGCAGTACATATATTCATGGAAATTGATAATGAGCGAGTGTTGCTTGAAGACAATCAAGGCAAGTTTGTTGGGAAGGATGGGACGTATTCCTTTTCATATGAGGAATTGATGGAAGAGATGGAAAGAAGCCCAGAGCGCTTTAGTAATAATGTTGTAACGCGCCCTCTTATGCAAGAGTATGTATTTCCTACACTAGCGTTTATTGGAGGTCCAGGGGAATTAGCTTACTGGAGTGAATTGCAACAAGTCTTTCATACTATCGGTTTCCGAATGCCACCTGTCGTTCCGCGTATTACAATCACTTATATAGAGAGGGATATAGCGACAGATTTACACGATTTACAATTGCAAGACAGTGATCCGTTTTTAAATAACGTAGATACGCTGCGTGAAAACTGGTTATCTAATCAAATAGAGGAACCGATAGATGATCGATTTGTAGAGGCGAAAAAAGAAATAATTGATATTCATACGTCGTTACAACAGTTTGTGAAGAAAATAGATCCTGGATTAAGTGCGTTTGCAGGGAAAAATGAATTCAAAATTAATGAACAAATTGAACTGTTGGAAAGAATGTTGAAAAGAAATGTTGAGAAAAAGCATGAGGTGCAGTTAAATAAATTCCGTCGCATACAATTTGCACTTCGTCCATTAGGGGCGCCGCAAGAGCGTGTGTGGAATGTATGTTACTATTTAAATCAGTTCGGTTTGGATTTCGTTGATCGTGTAATGGAAAACAAGTTTTCTTGGGACGGAAAACATCATGTTATAAAACTATAGAATCTTGCTCTTAGGAGCAGGATTTTATTTTTGTCCTGTTGAATTTACTGTGAAGTGAAATTTTTCTGAATTATTAATTTAAAAACAGTGAATATCGTAATTATGCAGGATACTTAAATATATGACAAAATAGCACAAAATGTAAACGTATTATCATCTTTTTCGACAGTTTTTTATTTAAATTCCCGCAAAAGATGATAAAATTTAGTATATAATAAAAGAAAATAGCGATTTGTATAGTATGCTGCCTTTGTAGGCAAGTTAAATGAGTCGTTCTTTCATAGTATTTCGTTCTCTAATCGTGAAATATGCGTTTGGAGGGGGAGATGCATTCAACATAATTAATTGGAAAAAGAGTAGGTGCAACAATGTTTAAACACGTAACAGTGCTTTTGAAGGAAACAGTAGACGGCTTAGATATAAAGCCAGGTGGTACATATGTAGATTGTACACTGGGGGGAGGAGGACATAGTTCTTATTTATTATCCCAATTAACTGAAGGCGGAAGATTAATCGCTTTTGATCAAGATGAGATAGCGATTCAAAATGCGAAAGAAAGATTCTCTTCATACGGTGAGCAGTTCATAACAGTAAAGAGTAATTTCCGTTATTTATCTGAAAAACTACAGGAATTAGGTATAACAGAAGTAGACGGTATTTTATTTGATTTAGGTGTTTCATCCCCACAATTAGATACACCAGAGCGTGGCTTTAGTTATCATCATGATGCACCGTTAGATATGCGGATGGATCAAGATGCTCCATTAACAGCATATGATGTTGTAAATAGTTGGTCATATGAACAACTTGTAAGGATTTTCTTCCAGTATGGTGAAGAGAAATTTTCAAAACAAATAGCTAGGAAAATTGAAGCGTATCGTGAGAATAAAGCTATTGAAACGACAGCAGAATTAGTAGAACTAATTAAAGAGGGTATTCCAGCTCCTGCTCGTAGAACGGGTGGACATCCTGCAAAGCGAGTGTTCCAAGCAATCCGTATTGCCGTAAATGATGAATTGAAAGTATTTGAAGAAGCGTTGGAATCTGCAATTGAGATGGTCAAACCAGGCGGAAGAGTTAGTGTTATAACATTCCATTCTTTAGAAGACCGTATTTGTAAAACGACGTTTAAGCGAAATAGTACAACGCCACAATTGCCACCAGGATTACCAATTATTCCTGATGAATTTAAGCCGAAATTAAAGCTTATTACAAGAAAACCGATTTTACCTTCTGATATAGAGTTAGAAGAAAATAATCGAGCGCGTTCTGCGAAATTGAGAATCGCTGAAAAACGATAAAAAGGGGAGAGAGGTATGAGTAACTTAGCTGTAAAGTACAAACAACAAGCGCAAGAAGAGGTACAGATTCAAACGCCCCCACAGCAGATGGTTCAACCAAAAGCTAAAGCGAAGATTACAAGAATCGAAAAACTGTTGTATGTAGCATTTATTGGCTTTTTATTGTATGCCTGTGTAGCGTTTATTGGAAATAAAGCAGGCCTTTATCAAGTTAATGTAGAAGCAGCGACGATAGAACAAAAAATTGTACAGCAGCAAAAAGAAAATCAAGAGTTACAGGCTGAAGTAGAGAAGTTGAGTCGTTATGAACGAATTGCTGAAGTTGCAAAAAAACACGGGCTAGAAATTAATGCGAATAATGTGAAGGGCCTAAAATAAGGCAATAGGTGTGAATGGAAAATGAACAGAAATATGACTAAATTTCATACCAATAAGGGAGCAGGGTATTTTATGATTTTATTCCTCCTGCTCTTTTTGCTATTGTTAGCCCGATTTTTTTACATACAAGCAACAGGATCAGTTCATAATCATGATTTGGATGCACTTGCTAAGCAAAAACATAGTAAAACAGGAGTTCTGGAAGCAAATCGCGGGACGATTTATGACCAAAACGGTCATGTATTAGCGCAAGATGCAAACTCTTATAAACTTGTAGCGGAATTAAAAGGTGCGAATCCGGTTAAGGATAAAGAGGATACTGCTAAGAAAATTGCGGGAGTACTCGGAAAAGATGAAAAGAAGATTTTAGATACGTTAAATAAAGAAGGTAGAAGTCAAGTGGAATTTGGGAAATTAGGTAAGGGCTTGACGAAAGAACAGAAGGAACAAATAGAAGCATTAAAATTGCCAGGTATATCTTTTATTACTGAAAATGCAAGAGTGTATCCGAACGGTGATTTCGCATCTTATGTCGTAGGACATGCGAGACCCGATGATAAGGGGATTGCTATAGGGCGATTTGGTTTAGAAGAGAGCTTGGATAAGTATTTAGGAGCTTCTAACGGAAAAGTAGCTTATACAGGCGATCGTAGAGGTGTGTCTCTTGACGGCGGGAAAGTGAATGTAGAGGCACCTAAAAATGGAGATAATGTATATTTAACGCTTGACCAGCGTATTCAAAGTTATTTAGAAGACGCAATGAAAGAAGCGAGTAAACATTATGAACCAGAAAGTTTGATAGGGATTGTTGCGGATCCAAAAACAGGGAAAATATTAGGAATGTCTAGTAAGCCTAGTTATGATCCGAACCAAGAGAATAATAAGTACTTTTATAATGACGCAATTGCAAATGCATTTGAACCTGGATCAACAATGAAAATATTCACGTTAGCAGCAGCTATTAATGAAGGTGTGTATAAAGGACAAGATTATTATCAGTCTGGTACATATCAAGTCGGGAACCGAAAAATAAAAGATCATAACGGCGGCGCTGGATGGGGATCTATCACATTTGATGAAGGGGTAGAGCGCTCTTCAAACGTAGCGTTTGCGATTTTAGGAGATCAAAAACTTGGTCCAGAACGTTTCCGAAAATATATTCATAGCTTTGGATTAGATGAAAAAACGAACATTGATTTACCTGGTGAAGGTTCAAATACAATTATATTCGATCAGCAAATACAGCAAGTAACAACAGCTTTTGGACAAGGTTCTACTGTAACGCCAATACAGCTTGTGCAAGCTGCAACTGCAATTGCAAATGATGGGAAAATGATGAAGCCTTATACAATTGATAAAATTGTAGATCCAATAACAGGCGAAGTAAAATTAGAACATAAGCCAGAGGAAGTGGGAAAACCTGTTACAAAAGAAACAGCAGCGCAAGTAAGACAGTTATTAGAACGCGTTGTGACATCGCCGAAAGGAACAGGAACTGCTTATAAAGTCGATGGATATTCAGTTGGTGGTAAAACAGGGACAGCGCAAATTCCGGATGGAAAAGGTGGCTATATGACGGGAAGAGAGAATTATATATTCTCATTCTTGGGGATGGCACCTATGGACGATCCGCAACTTGTTGTGTATGTAGCTGTTAAACAGCCGAAATTGAAAGATGATGAGAATGGCGCACAGCCTTTAGCTGATATTTTTAAATATGTAACCAAAAATAGTTTAGAGTATTTAAAGATTAAGCCAAATGAAATAAAAGACCCGAAAAAATATGTGAAAGAACAACAAACTGCTGTTCCAGAAGTAACCGGGAAAACGATGGAAGAAGCGAAAAAAGCAATTGATAAAGCAAAACTTCGTCCAATTGTATTAGGTGAAGGGAAAGTGCAGCAACAAGTGCCAAAAGCAACGGAGCAAACATTAAAAGGTGACCGAGTCTTCTTAGTAGGAGATAAACCTACAATGCCAAATATACAAGGCTGGGCACTGCGTGATGTTATGAATTTAGCAAAAACATTAAAGCTTAACTTAAAACCTACGGGTACCGGATACGTAACTGAACAAAGTGTGGCAGAGGGGACATTGTTACAACCTGGCACAGAGTTAGGTGTAACACTTGTACCGCCACTTGAACCACAACAAGAAGCAGAAAAACAGTAATGGTTAAAAGAGAAGAAGTTCTAATTAAATAAGTACAAGCATATATTGGAACAAGCTAGGCGTAAGGGAGGCTTGTTCCAATATGCGTGTATCAAATGTAACGGTTAGAAAACGACTTATTTTTATACTCATATCAGGTATACTCATTTTCACTATCATCGATATTCGTCTTGGATATGTGCAATTTTTTCTTGGCAATATGTTAACGGATCGTGCGAAGGATTCATGGAGTCGTAATATTACTTTTGAACCTGAACGTGGGAAAATTTTAGACCGAAATGGTGTGGAACTTGCTACGAATAAAAGTGCCCCAACTGTCTTTGTTGTACCGAGGCAAATTGAAAAACCAGCAGAGACTGCAGAGAAGTTAGCTGCAGTATTAGGTGTGGAAAAAAATGAGATTTATAAGAGAATTACAAAAAAAGAATCGATTGTAAGGTTAGATAAAGGTGGAAGGAAAATATCACATGATAAAGCGAAAGAGGTACGTGGATTAAGTTTGAAAGGTGTTTATATCGCAGAGGACTCTATCCGGTACTATCCATTTGGCAACTTTTTATCACACGTATTAGGGTTTGCAGGTAGTGATAACCAAGGTCTTATGGGACTAGAAAAATATTATGATAAAGAGCTAAATGGTGATGAAGGTCATGTACGTTTCTTTGCAGATGCAAAAGGACAAAGGATGCCTAATGTTGGCGATGATTTCAAAAAACCAGAAGCTGGTTTGAATTTAGGTTTAACAATTGATGCACGTATTAATAGAATTATCGAAAGAGAAATGAATATTGCAGAGTCGACATATAATCCAGATGGTATGATTGCGATTGCGATGAATCCGAAAAATGGTGAAATTTTAGGTATGTCGAGTCGGCCGAGCTTTGATCCAGCAGATTTTCAAAGTGTTTCTCCAGAAGTGTATAATAGAAATTTACCAGTATGGAGTACGTATGAACCTGGTTCAACATTTAAGATCATTACGTTAGCTGCAGCCCTGAATGAAAATTTAGTAGACTTAGAGAAAGATACGTTTTATGATGATGGAGCAGCTGAAGTGGATGGAGCTAGATTGAAATGCTGGAAAGCGGGAGGCCATGGTAGCCAAACGTTTTTAGAAGTAGTTCAAAACTCTTGTAACCCAGGATTTATCGAACTTGGTGATCGTCTTGGTAAAGACCGATTGTTTAAATATATTCGTAATTTCGGCTTTGGACAGAAAACCGGAATTGATTTGCAAGGTGAAGGTAGTGGGATTTTATTTAATTTAGATAAAGTTGGTCCAGTCGAGCAAGCAACTACTTCATTTGGTCAAGGAGTTTCTGTAACACCAATTCAACAAGTAGCAGCAGTAGCAGCGGCTGTAAATGGTGGAACATTGTATCAACCGTATATAGCTAAGGAATTTATTGATCCGAAGAACAATCAAGTTGTAAGTAAAAAGACACCTGTGGAAAAAAGAAAAGTTATTTCCAAGGAAACTTCAGAAAAAGTTCGGTATGCATTAGAGAATGTTGTAGCAAAGGGATCTGGTAAAGGTGCTTTCATTGATGGGTATCGTGTAGGTGGAAAAACAGGCACAGCTCAAAAGGTGAAAGATGGTAAATATTTAGAGAATAATTATATAGTATCTTTTATCGGTTTTGCTCCAGCAGATGATCCGGAAATTGTTGTCTATGTTGCTGTTGATAATCCGAAAGGTGTAACGCAGTTTGGTGGAGTAGTAGCAGCCCCAATTGTTGGGAATATTCTTCGGGATGCACTTCCTGCTATGGGAGTGAAACCGAGACAAGAACAAGTTGAGAGAGAATATAAATGGGGCGATACACCAACTGTGGAAGTTCCGAATTTAATTGGTATGAAAAAGAAAGACTTACAGACACAACTCGTCGATTTGAAGCTTGATATAAGTGGAGACGGAGAGAAAGTAATTAAACAATCGCCAGAAGCAGGAGCTAAAGTGAAAGAAGGCTCAAAAATTAGAATTTACTTCGGGAATTAAAGGTAACCTAGTACGTTTTATGGTACAATTGGTGGAAGTGAGTTCTTTATAGAAGAGTTACTTAAATTGAGGCTGTAAGAGCCTCAATTATAAATAGGTCTATTTATTAGACACAGTAGCATTTACCTCCTATTTTACATAAGTAGGAGGTAACGTGTTGCTTATTAAAAAAGAGATAAATACACAATGTAGAGAGGGTTTAGTGAAATGAAGTTGCATACACTTTTATCATGTTTGCATGATTTTCCAGTTGTTCCAAAAGAAAATCCAGAAATCACATCTATAGAAGCTGATTCACGTAAAGTGAAAGAGGGAAGCTTATTTGTATGTATGAAAGGATATACGGTTGATAGCCATGATTTTGCTAAGAAAGCAGCGGCACAAGGAGCGGCTGCTATTGTTGCGGAAAGACCAATTGATGTTGACGTTCCAGTTGTACTTGTGAAAAACACTTTTCGTTCGTTAGCGGTTTTAGCTGATTATTTTTATGGTCAACCAACACACAAGTTACATTTAATCGGAATTACAGGTACAAATGGAAAGACAACAACATCGCATATTATGGATGAGATTATGCGCGCACATGGTCATAAAACGGGGCTAATTGGAACGATTAATATGAAAATCGGTGATGAAACATTTGAGGTGAAAAATACAACACCAGATGCGCTAACACTTCAACGGACATTTTCAAAAATGGTTGAGCACGGTGTAGATAGTACAGTAATGGAAGTTTCGTCACATGCTTTAGATCTTGGTCGTGTACACGGATGTGATTACGATGTAGCAGTATTTACAAATTTAACACAAGATCATTTAGACTATCATAAAACGATGGAAGAATATAAACATGCAAAAGGGTTGTTATTTGCACAACTTGGCAATAGTTATAATCATAATCGTGAAAAGTACGCGGTACTGAATAACGATGATGCAGTAACTGCGGAGTATATGAGAAGTACTGCGGCGACTGTTGTAACGTATGGAATTGATACAACAAGTGATATTATGGCCAAAGATATTGTTATGACGAGTGGTGGAACTACATTTACGCTTGTAACACCGTATGAAAGTGTAAATGTTACGATGAAATTGATTGGGAAATTTAATGTATATAACGTACTAGCGGCAACAGCGGCAGGACTTGTTTCTGGTGTAAGTTTAGAAACGGTTATTGATGTGATAAAGCAACTAGCTGGAGTTCCGGGACGTTTTGAAGTAGTTGATGGTGGACAAAATTATACAGTTATTGTTGATTATGCGCATACACCAGATAGCTTAGAGAATGTATTAAAAACAGCAAAACAGTTTGCAAAAGGCGATGTATATTGTATCGTCGGTTGTGGCGGAGATAGAGATCGAACAAAGAGACCAATCATGGCAAGTGTTGCAACAAAATATGCAACTCATGCAATTTATACTTCAGATAACCCAAGAAGTGAAGAGCCAGGGGCTATTTTAGATGATATGGTGCAGGGTGCAAATGGGAATAATTATGAAGTAATTATTGATAGAAAAGAAGCGATATACCATGCAATTGCTAACGCGAAGGTTGAAGATATCATCATTATTGCTGGTAAGGGTCATGAAACGTATCAAATTATTGGTAAAGACGTTCATCATTTTGACGATCGTGAAGTCGCTAAAGAAGCAATTACAGAGCGTTTAAACAACGAAGAGTAACAACGTGAGAGGAGGACTACATGTGCTTGAGCAAGGTTTATTAGTAACGGCTGGGGTAGCATTCTTAATTTCTGTTGCCCTTTCGCCATTGTTTATTCCATTTTTAAGGAAATTAAAGTTCGGACAGAGTATTCGTGATGAGGGACCAAAGTCACATCAAAAAAAATCAGGGACACCGACAATGGGTGGTATTGTCATATACGTATCTATGATGGTAACTTCACTTATTATGGCAATTAAATTTAATCATTTAGGTGCAGAGGTTTCGTTATTATTATTAGTGACATTTGGCTACGGGTTAATTGGATTTTTAGATGACTACATAAAGGTAGTTAAGAAGAGAAATCTTGGTTTAACATCAAAACAAAAATTAGTAGGTCAGCTTGTTATTGCTATTGCGTTCTTTTTAATTGGAAAAGGGCAAGCGTTCCACACATACATCATGATTCCGGGAACAGATGTTAAGTTTGAACTAGGTTGGGCGTATTTTGTACTTGTATTATTTATGCTTATTGGTGGATCAAATGCAGTTAACTTAACTGACGGTTTAGATGGCTTATTATCAGGAACAGCTGCTATTGCATTTGGAGCGTTTAGTATTATTGCAGTCGCACAAGAGCAATTTGGAGTAGCGATATTCTGTATGGCAGTTGTAGGAGCTGTACTTGGATTTTTAGTATTCAATGCAAATCCAGCGAAAGTGTTCATGGGAGATACAGGTTCTTTAGCTTTAGGTGGAGCCATTGCAGCTGTAGCGATTTTATTAAAACAAGAATTACTACTTGTAATCATTGGTGGAGTATTCGTAATGGAAACTTTATCTGTTATTATTCAGGTCATTTCTTTTAAAACAACAGGAAAACGTGTCTTTAAAATGAGTCCATTACACCATCATTATGAATTATGTGGTTGGTCAGAGTGGCGTGTTGTAGTGACGTTTTGGTCTGTAGGATTTTTATTAGCTGTGTTAGGAATTTATATCGGGGTGTGGATGTAATTGAAAACTGTAACTGAATTTCAAAATAAAAATATTCTTGTATTAGGCATTGCAAAAAGTGGTTATGCAGCAGCTACGCTGTTACAAAAATTAGGGGCAAATGTTATTGTAAATGACGGAAAGCCTTTAGCGGATAATGTACTTGCTGCAGAATTACAAGCAAAAGGAATGGACGTTGTATGCGGTGGTCATCCTTTAGAATTGTTAGAGAGAAATATTTCTCTTGTTGTAAAAAACCCAGGAATCCCGTATTCTAATCCAATATTAGTTGCTGCGAAAGAAAAGCAAATTCCAATTGTTACGGAAGTTGAATTAGCATATCGTATTTCAGAAGCGCCATTTGTTGGGATTACGGGGTCTAACGGCAAAACGACGACGACAATGCTTGCATTTGAAATGCTAAAAGAAGGACAAAAGCATCCTGTAATTGCAGGAAACATAGGAACTGTAGCGTGTGAAGTAGCACAGGATGCAAAAGGAAATGAAGTTGTAGTTACAGAACTTTCATCGTTCCAACTGATGGGAGTAGAATTGTTCCAACCTAAAATCGCTGCGTTTTTAAATTTATTTGAGGCCCACTTAGATTATCACGGGACGAAGAAGGAATATGGTTTAGCAAAAGCAAATATTTTTAAAAACCAAACAGAAAATGATTATAGTGTAATAAATGCAGATGATGCAGATGTGATGGCTTTATCTGCTTATAGTAAAGGGCAAAAAGTACTATTCTCGACAACGAAAGAAATTGAAGATGGTGCGTGTATAAAAGAGAATGCCCTTTGTTTTAAAGGTGAAAAAGTTGTTGGAGTAGGCGATATCGTTTTACCTGGTCAACATAATTTAGAAAATATTTTAGCAGCGATGAGTATCGCAAAATTATTGGGTGTTTCTAATGAAGCGATTACCGCGGTGTTAAAACGTTTTACAGGTGTAAAACATCGTTTAGAATATGTAACAACTATTAACAATCGTAAGGTTTATAATGACTCAAAAGCAACGAATATGTTAGCGACTGAGAAAGCTTTATCTGCGTTTACACAACCGATTGTGTTATTAGCAGGTGGGCTTGATCGTGGAAATGAATTCGATGATTTAATTCCATATTTCAAAAATGTAAAAGCAATTGTAACATTTGGACAAACAGCTCCAAAACTAGTAAGAGCTGCAGAAAAAGCGGGATTAGATACAATTGAAAGTGTAGATACTTTAGATGAAGCGGTAGTGAAAGCTTATGCTCATTCTACAGATGGCGATGTAATTCTTCTTTCTCCAGCATGTGCAAGCTGGGATCAATTTAAAACATTTGAAGAAAGAGGAGACATTTTTATACAAGCTGTGCATAAACTTATATAAAGTAAATCAAAACATCAGTAGGCTAACACCTACTGATGTTTTGTTACATAGGGCAAAAGTTTCTGCCTAAAGAGGTGGTGTTTATGGGTAATGAAGAAAACGCCTGATTTTATTCTCATCATCGTTACACTTGCGTTGTTAACAATCGGAATGGTTATGGTGTATAGTGCGAGTGCGGTTTGGGCCTCTTATAAAATGGGGGACTCATTCTTTTTTGCAAAAAGGCAATTGCTATTTGCAAGTATTGGTGTAGTGGCTATGTTTTTAATTATGAAAATTGATTATTGGGTGTGGCGTACGTATTCAAAAGTAATTTTGTTAGTTTGCTTCATTCTTCTTATTCTTGTTCTTATTCCTGGGGTAGGACTTGTTCGAGGAGGAGCGCGAAGTTGGATTGGAATCGGGGCATTTTCCATTCAACCGTCAGAATTTATGAAGTTTGCGATGATTATTTTCTTAGCAAAATTTTTAGCAGAACGACAAAAATTAATTACCTCTTTTAAACGTGGTTTACTACCAGCTCTTAGTTTTGTATTTCTTGCTTTTGGGATGATTATGTTACAGCCAGATCTTGGCACAGGAACGGTAATGGTTGGGACATGTATTATTATGATATTTATCTCGGGGGCAAGGGTCTTTCACTTTGCAATGTTTGGTTTGCTTGGTGTAGGAGGATTTGTAGGGCTAATTGCATCAGCACCGTATCGAATGAAACGTATTACATCATATTTAGATCCGTGGTCAGATCCGCTTGGAAGTGGATTTCAAATTATTCAATCGTTACTCGCAATTGGACCTGGTGGATTATTCGGGCTTGGACTTGGACAAAGTAGACAAAAGTTTCTTTATTTACCTGAACCGCAAACAGACTTTATATTTGCAATCTTATCCGAGGAATTAGGTTTTATTGGTGGTTCATTTGTGTTATTATTATTTAGTCTATTATTATGGCGTGGGATTCGTATAGCTTTAGGAGCGCCAGATTTATATGGTACGTTTTTAGCAGTAGGTATTGTGGCGATGATTGCGATTCAAGTAATGATTAATGTTGGTGTTGTAACAGGATTGATGCCTGTTACGGGTATTACTTTGCCGTTTTTAAGTTATGGTGGATCAAGTTTGACATTAATGTTAATGGCAGTAGGTGTATTATTAAATATAAGTCGCCATTCTCGCTACTAAACCCTGTTTTATAAGACAGGGTTTTTCGTATGTGCGCGAAGAAACATGATGTATATAGAAATAAATACGACTGAAATAAGAAAAGAGAAGCGGAGGAGTTAGTAGTGCGTGTATTAGTAAGTGGTGGGGGCACTGGAGGTCATATTTATCCGGCTCTTGCTCTAATAAGAGAAATAAAAAAATTAAATCCGGAAGCAAGGTTTTTATATATTGGTACGGAGAGTGGATTAGAGAGCACAATCGTTCCAAAAGCAGGCATACCGTTTCAATCTATTGTTATAAGTGGATTTAAGCGTAAAATATCGTTAGATAACGTGAAAACGGTGATGCGTTTCCTAAAGGGTGTACAAGATAGTAAACGATATATTCGTCGTTTTAATCCGGATATTGTGATTGGAACGGGTGGATATGTATGTGGGCCAGTTGTATATGCTGCAGCAAAATTAGGTATTCCAACTATTGTACATGAACAAAATAGTGTACCTGGTGTAACGAATAAATTTTTAAGCCGCTATGTTGATAAAGTTGCGGTTTGTTTTGAAGCGGCTGCAGAACATTTTCCACAGTCAAAAGTGGTTATGACAGGAAATCCACGAGCATCAGAAGTAATGGATCAGAATGGAATGAAAGGAAAACGTTCAGTAGGTTTATCTCTTCCTAAAAAATCCGTACTTATTTTTGGTGGCAGTCGTGGGGCTAGACCGATTAATGATGCTTTCGTAGAGGCAATTGAACAGTTTGGAAATAAAAGTTACGAAATATTGTATGTAACAGGTGAAGTTCATTATGACAAAGTGATGGAAGCAGTGAAGCAAAAAGGGAATCCGAATAATGTTATTATTAAACCTTTCATTCATAATATGCCAGAGGTACTTACAGGTGTAGATCTTGTTGTTTCAAGAGCGGGGGCAACAACACTTGCAGAATTAACCGCGTTAGGTAAGCCAAGTGTGTTAATTCCGAGTCCTTACGTAACAAATAACCATCAGGAAAAGAATGCACGTTCTGTTGTCGATAAAGGAGCAGCAAAGATGTTGCTTGAAAAAGATTTAACAGCAGAAACGCTTATTCGTGATATTGATGAGATTTTATTAGATGCACAAACATTACAAAATATGAAGCTGGCTGCGGCGCAATTAGGTATTCCAGATGCAGCAAATAAGCTGTATGAAGTAATGAATAAGCTCGTAAAAAAATAACGTTAGGTGAACGCCCTGCATACTACTGTAATAAGGATATTTAGTATGGGGGAGATTGTTTATGGAGCAATTAGTAAATGAGCTTATAGAAGCAAATGTTGGTCGCGTATTAGTGAATGAAGCGTTAGCGCGTTATACCACTATGAAAATAGGTGGACCAGCTGATATTTTAATTGTGCCAAAGCATGTTGCCGGTATTGAAAAAACGTTGCAGTTAGTAAAAAAATATAAAACAAAGTGGACTGTAATTGGTCGCGGTTCGAACCTTCTTGTATCTGACCTAGGTATAGAAGGTGCCGTTATTCGTTTAGGAGAAGGATTAGACCACTTAGAAGTCGAAAAACATAGAGTAAGAGTTGGTGGTGGGTATCCCCTTATTAAATTATCAACTTTACTTAGTCGTCAAGGATTATCCGGCCTGGAATTTGCCAGTGGTATTCCAGGAAGTGTTGGTGGTGCAGTGTATATGAATGCAGGAGCACATAAATCGGATATATCAAACATATTATCAAAAGCTCTTATTTTGTTTGAAAATGGAACAATGGATTGGTTAACGCATGAAGAAATGGAGTTTTCCTATCGTACTTCTGTATTGCAAACGAAACGTCCTGGTATTGTTTTGGAAGCGGAGTTTCAATTGCAGGTAGGAGAGCGTGAGGGAATCGTAAGCGTCATGCAAAAGAATAAAGATTACCGCCGTGAAACACAGCCGTGGAATCATCCTTGTGCAGGAAGTATATTTCGGAATCCAATCCCATACTTTGCAGGAGACTTAATAGAAAAGGCGGGGCTTCGTGGTTATCAAATAGGCGGAGCTCAAATTTCTGAAATGCATGGGAATTTTATTATTAATACTGGGGGAGCCAGTGCGCAAGATGTCTTATCTTTAATTGCATTAATAAAACAAACAATCAAGGATAAATTTGGCGTAGAAATGCATACAGAAGTAGAAATCATTGGAAGATAACGGTTATTCGTTCCGCTCATTATCATTTATGTTATAATAAGAAGATAAGAACGGCATGAGGAACATGCCGTTCTTTATGTTACGTAGGGGGATCGTACATGAAAAATAGTAAAGTGATTAAACTACAGGATCGTGTACCAAAGTTAAAAAATCAACAGAAGAAAAACAAGAAAAATGTTAATCATCGGTTGATTTTATACATATCAATTTTATTTTTATTAGTGCTCTTTTTGATTTATTTTCGGTCTCCGCTAAGCAATATCAAAAAGATAAGTGTGTTTGGAAATCATTATATGACAGATGAACAAGTGATGAAGGAATCAGGTGTGACGTATGATACAAGTTATTTCCGAGTGACAGCACATAAAGCAGAAGAAAACCTAACGAAACGAAAAGAAATTAAAGCAGTAAATGTAAAAAAACGTTTTCCAAATAAAATTGATGTTCATATTGAAGAATATTTAACGATTGGTTATATAAACAAAGATGGGAAATTACAACCGTTATTAGAGAACGGGAAAACACTTGATGTACTTCCGAACGGAAAACTTCCTGTTGCAGCACCAATTTTTGAACCTTTTAAAGAGGAGAAAATGAAGGAGTTAATTGCTGAGCTTGAAAAATTAACACCAACTATTTTAAGGTCTATTTCTGAAATTCGTTATTCACCGACGAATGCGAATGAAGATCATCTTACTTTATATATGAACGAAGGGTACGAAGTGAGCACTACGATTCAAAATTTCGCAAAGCGTATGGAAGCTTATCCGCTTATCTTAAAAACAATTGAGCCGGGTAAAAAGGTATTAATTGATTTAGAAGTAGGGGCATATACGAAAGAATTAGGAGCGGAAGAAAAAAAAGAATAGAACGATAGTTTTTACTACGTTCCTGTAGAAAAAACGAAACGAACGTTCTAATGGATGCATCTGAATTTACAAGAATGGTTCATTTGATGAAAAAGATGTAAAAATTCTTAGATTCATACTAGGATTGGTACAAGTTTCACTTTTCTATGAGTACATCTTAGTGTAGACTTATACTTGGCGGTAATCTTTACACTTGAAATAGAATTATTTCAAGATAAGCAGTTATTCACAGTTTACTGCGATATTCTTAAATGAATGTTAAATAAAAATAAGAAAAATATAGGGTTAAAAAAGGGAAACGTATAAAGACGTTGAATATTTTTCTTATAAATAGTAAAGTTGCGATTGTTGTTCCATATATTGAGTTGTATGGTATAAATAAAGAAGGAGGTGCCAAAGAATGAACAGCAATGAAATATATGTTAGTCTTGACATCGGTACATCCAATGTTAAAGTCATCATTGGTGAAATGGTTAATGACAGCTTAAACATTATTGGTGTTGGAAATGTAAAATCAAATGGTTTAAAGAAGGGATCGATAGTTGATATAGACGAGACTGTTCGATCAATTAAAAAAGCAATTGAACAAGCTGAGCGCATGGTGGGAATCCACATTGAGCAAGTTGTAGTAGGTGTCAATGCAAACCAGGTACAGCTACTTCCTTGTCACGGAGTAGTCGCTGTTTCAAATGAAGATCGTGAAATCGGGAATGAAGATGTCTTACGCGTTCTAGATGCAGCACAAGTTGTGTCAATTGCTCCAGAACGTGAGTTTATTGATGTGGTACCTCGACAGTTCATCGTAGACGGTCTTGACGAGATTAACGATCCACGCGGGATGATCGGTGTAAGATTAGAAATGGAAGGTACACTTATAACAGGCTCGAGAACTTTACTACATAACCTACTTCGTTGTGTAGAAAAAGCAGGTCTTGAAATAGTTGATATTTGTCTTCAACCTTTAGCGGCTGCAACAGTTGCTATATCTTCAGATGAAAAACATAGAGGAGTAGCCCTTGTTGATATGGGGGGAGGATCTACAACTTTATCTATTTTTAAAGATGGAGAGTTACAAGCGACGAGCGTATTACCGTTAGGTGGAGACCATATAACGAAGGATATTGCGATTGGGTTGAAAACTTCAACAGAAAATGCAGATCAAATTAAGTTGAAATATGGACATGCTTTTTATGATACAGCATCTGAAGAAGAGATGTTTACGGTTCCTATTATGGGAAGCGATCAAACAGAACAATATTCTCAGTTGGAATTATCGGATATAATAGAGGCTCGTGTAGAGGAAATTTTAATGTTTGTTCAAGATGAAGTGCGTAAGTTAGGAGTAAAGCAAGTAGCTTCTGGCTATGTACTAACTGGTGGAATTGCTTCTATGCCGGGTGTTCTTGATCTTGCATATGATATTTTACATGAAAATGTTCGTATAGCGACTCCTGATTATATTGGTGTGCGTGAGCCCCAATATACAAGTGGAGTAGGATTAATTAAACATTCTTATCAAAAAGCTAAATTACGTGGAAAAAATGTGCAGGAAAAGCAAGAACATTTTGAACCAGTACCAGCACCAGCACCAACGCCGGTACAACAGCAACCTGCGAAACAAAAAACTCGTAATCAAAACAATAATAATCAAAATGATGACCGTATGATGTCAAAAGTAAAACGTGTATTCCGTTATTTATGGGATTAAAATTGGACACGAAAAATGAGGTTCTAGGGGGATTTCGACATGTTAGAGTTTGATACTACTCAAGATCAATTAGCGAATATAAAAGTTATCGGTGTCGGCGGTGGCGGAAACAATGCTGTAAACCGTATGATTGAACACGGTGTACAAGGTGTAGACTTTATCGCTGTGAATACTGATGCACAAGCATTAAATCTATCAAAAGCTGAAACAAAAATGCAAATTGGTGGAAAATTAACACGTGGACTTGGTGCAGGTGCAAACCCTGAAGTAGGGAAAAAAGCTGCAGAAGAAAGTAAAGAACAGATCCAAGAAGCACTTCGTGGTGCAGATATGGTCTTCGTAACTGCTGGTATGGGTGGCGGAACTGGAACTGGTGCAGCTCCAGTTGTTGCTCAAGTTGCAAAAGAATTAGGTGCATTAACAGTTGGTGTTGTAACACGTCCATTTACATTTGAAGGACGTAAGCGTGCAACACAAGCAGCATCTGGTATTGCGGCATTTAAAGAAAATGTAGATACACTTATTGTAATTCCAAACGATCGCTTATTAGAGATTGTTGATAAAAATACGCCGATGTTAGAAGCATTCCGTGAAGCAGATAACGTATTACGTCAAGGTGTTCAAGGTATTTCTGATTTAATTGCAACACCAGGTTTAATTAACTTAGACTTTGCAGACGTAAAGACAATTATGTCTAATAGAGGTTCGGCTTTAATGGGTATTGGTTCTGGTAATGGAGAAAATCGTGCTGCTGAAGCTGCGAAAAAAGCGATTTCTAGTCCATTATTAGAAACATCTATTGATGGAGCTCAAGGTGTTATCATGAACATTACGGGTGGAGCTAACTTAAGCTTATATGAAGTACAAGAAGCGGCAGACATTGTAGCTTCAGCTTCAGATCCAGAAGTAAATATGATCTTCGGTTCTGTTATTAATGAAGGATTAAAAGATGATATCGTTGTAACTGTAATTGCAACTGGTTTTGATGATAGTGCTGCGACGCAGCCACCAAAACCAATTATTCGTCCGACTGCGAATCATACGCAACAACAGCAAGTAGCTCAACCTTCAAAACAACGTGAAGTTAAGCGTGAAATGAAACGTGAAGAGCCGGTTGTGCATGAGCGTCATACAGATTCAGATGACATCGATATTCCAGCATTCTTACGTAACCGTCGTAGACGATAAAAGAAAAGGAGCTTTCATGCTCCTTTTTTGTTTTATACAGGAAAAAGATCTGCTAAGCAGGTCTTTTTTTATTTTATCCCGCTTTAATGGGCAGTAAGACCCCCACCTCAAAATTGAGCGAAAGCAAAGAATTTAGGTGGGGGATCAACTGCCCATAAAAGTCCGATTGGTTCAACTAATAATCAGTGGGGAATGAAGAAAACCCCCACTGATTAAAGTTTCACTTTATATAATTCGATTTATCCCGCTATTTGCCGGGTAGTAAGACCCCAACTTGAAAATTGAGCGAAAGCAAAGATGTTAGGTGGGGGGTGGGCTGCCCGTAAAAGCCCGATTGGTGAGGGCTGATTAAAGTTTCACTTTATATGTAAGCAAAAAAGTATAATATTTTAGTCTATGAAACATATACTTTTATTTTTTACCGACAGATTCTGTCTAGAAAGCACAAAATAACAAAAAAACACCTCCGCAAATTGACACACTTTCCTATTGGATATGCATTATACTAGTCTCAACTTAAAAAAAGAGGTGAATTGTTTGGTTGTTTACGCCGACGTTGTTTGGTTGTTAAACGCCTGCATTGATTTTCTTTTACTTTTATTAACAGCTACCGTGTTAAAAAAGAAGATCAAAAGATGGAGGCTTGTGTTAGGGGCATTTATAGGTTCAACCATTGTTATTTTTGCCTTTACTCCTTTTGCTTCTATGATGACACATCCAATTATGAAACTACTGTACTCGTTACTTATTGTGTATACAGCATTTGGGTTCACAACGTTTAGAAACTATGCACAAACTGTTTTTACTTTTTACTTTGTAACCTTTATGGTTGGTGGAGGGTTAATTGGGACTCATTTCTTTTTGCAAACGAATGAAATGGTAAATGGATTGGTTCAATCTCAATCAATTTCTTACGGTGATCCAATTAGCTGGTTGTTTGTTGTTTTTGGTTTTCCAGTAATATATTATTTTTCTAAAAAGCGTATTGAAAGCGTAGAGGTTACAAAAATACACTATGATCAAATTGTGGAATTGAAAATTCAATTAGCTGAAGAGGAACTAGAACTCGCAGGTTTAATTGATAGTGGGAACCAACTTTACGACCCGTTAACAAAAACACCCGTTATGATTATGCATATTTCATCATTAGAGCATTGCTTGCCAGCTTGGTTAACAGAACAAGTGTATTCCAAAACAGAGATTCCTCAAATACCAGAAAATGATTCTGGGTGGGCGACAAAATTACGCTTAATTCCTTTCAGAGCAGTAGGAGTAGAGAATCAATTTTTATGGGCAATTAAGCCAGACAGTGTGCAAATTTATCATGAAGGTAGCTCGATTGTAGTCAGCAAAGTATTGATTGGATTAAATACACAACAGTTGTCAACCAATGGAGAGTATCAATGTATTGTGCATCCGAAAATGTTGATTTCACAAAAAATGGTAATTGCTTAATAATGGGAGGCGGGATAATATGATGAAATTAAAATTTTATTTAGTATACCTTTGGTATAAAGTATTGCTGAAATTAGGAATTAAGACCGATGAAATTTATTATATCGGTGGAAGTGAAGCGTTGCCACCACCGTTAACGAAAGAAGAAGAGGAAGTTCTTTTGAATAAATTGCCAAAAGGAGATCAGGCAGCAAGATCGTTACTGATTGAACGCAACTTACGGTTAGTTGTATATATAGCAAGAAAGTTTGAAAATACAGGGATAAATATTGAAGACTTGATTAGTATAGGAACAATCGGCCTTATTAAAGCAGTGAATACATTTAATCCGGAAAAGAAAATAAAATTAGCAACATATGCCTCACGTTGTATAGAGAATGAAATTTTAATGCATTTGCGCCGGAATAATAAAAATCGTTCAGAAGTTTCTTTTGACGAACCGCTTAACATCGATTGGGATGGGAATGAACTTTTGTTATCAGATGTATTAGGTACAGATGATGATATTATTACAAAGGATTTAGAAGCTACTGTAGATCGTCATCTTCTAATGAAAGCATTGCATCAATTAAATGATCGTGAAAAACAAATTATGGAACTTCGCTTTGGGCTTGCTGGAGAAGAGGAAAAGACGCAAAAAGATGTGGCGGATATGCTTGGGATTTCACAGTCATACATTTCGCGTTTAGAAAAAAGAATCATAAAAAGATTACGAAAAGAATTTAATAAAATGGTGTAAAGAAAAAGACCAGCCGTTATCTAGGCTGGTCTTTTTCTCTTTCGTTGTATGAGAAGAGACAACGAAAATGAAAAATGAAGAGAAAACCGCATGCATAAAATCCCCTTCAAAGGAAATACTTTACACTGTACAGCAACTCCCGATAGGAGGGAACACTTTGACGAGAAACAAAGTAGAAATTTGCGGTGTTGATACAGCTAAACTTCCCGTACTAAAAAATGATGAAATGCGTAAATTATTTCGTGAAATGCAAAGTGGAGAGATAAGCGCAAGAGAGAAATTAGTGAATGGAAACTTACGTCTTGTACTGAGCGTCATCCAAAGATTTAATAACAGAGGAGAATATGTTGACGATTTATTTCAAGTTGGTTGCATCGGACTTATGAAATCGATTGATAACTTTGATTTAGGCCAAAATGTAAAATTTTCAACGTATGCTGTGCCGATGATTATTGGGGAAATACGCAGATATTTGCGTGATAACAATCCGATTCGCGTATCTCGATCATTACGAGATATTGCGTATAAAGCGTTACAAGTAAGAGAGAAATTGATTGCAGAAAATTCAAAAGAACCAACAGCAATGGATATTGCAAAAGTGCTTGAAGTGACTCATGAAGAAATTGTTTTTGCATTAGATGCGATTCAAGATCCAGTTTCATTATTTGAACCGATTTATAACGATGGGGGAGATCCTATCTTTGTTATGGATCAGTTAAGTGATGA
Source organism: Bacillus sp. CH140a_4T (assembly GCF_008923725.1). Classification (GTDB taxonomy): domain Bacteria; phylum Bacillota; class Bacilli; order Bacillales; family Bacillaceae_G; genus Bacillus_A. Next base: position 212,452 of record NZ_WBPF01000013.1, on the reverse strand, counting down.
AAAACAAAAGGACGAGCAGTGGGTTGAAGAGTTAGCACTGAAAGAAGGGATGAAGCGTTTAAATGATCGTGAGAAAATGATTATTCGAAAACGTTTCTTTCAAGGAAAGACACAAATGGAAGTTGCAGAAGAAATTGGGATTTCTCAAGCACAAGTGTCACGTTTAGAGAAATCAGCTATTAAACAAATGAATAAAACGATTCAAGGATAAGGTTTCACCATTTATGGTGAAACCTTTTTATATGTAATATAGTTTGTCTTCGCTCATAGTAGGGAAGCTGTGTTCATATAATGAAAATAATATGGGATTAGTAGAGGGTGCTTCCTGTTAATTTGAGAAACAGTGTTTTTTCAATTCGTCATATATAAGGGAGAGGATGAAAATGATAAGAATTTCCGAGTTGCAGATGAAAGAGATAATAAATGTTTCAGATGGAAAAAGGCTTGGGAATATTGGAGATATTGAAATTGATATGAACACAGGGAAGATCGGGTCTATTATTATTTCTAAACAGGCACGTATGTTAGGAATTTTTGGAAAGGATGTAGAAATTGTAATTCCTTGGGAGGAAATTATGAAAATTGGGGAAGATGTCATACTTGTTAGAGTAAATCCTGTTAATTCTGTAACAGAATCAATACAAACACCGACAATTTCATAAAGAATATTACAAATTCCTCTTTTTTTTTTGTTGGCATTATGAAAAAATAAAAGTATGGTAAAATAGACAGGAAGTACCATGCTTTTTTATGTTATTTTAATTAAAAGGAGCCGCTTTGTTATGAGAGAACCATTTAAATATGTGGACGGTATACTGTATTTACAAGCGTGGAAAGAACTTGGAAACATTACTGCTGGATTTACGACAAAAGATGGTGGGGTAAGTACGGGCTCCTTTCATGCGATGAATTTAGGATTACATGTGAATGATATCGTGGAGAACGTTCATGAAAACAGACGCATTTTAGCAAATAAGTTACAAAAACCATTAGAAAACTGGATTTGCTCTGAACAAGTTCATGATCATCATGTTGAAAAAGTAGGACAAGAGGAAAAAGGAAGTGGCGTCTATTCATATGAAGACGGCATTTCAAAAACAGATGGCATTTATACGACTAATAATGATGTTCTTCTAACATCATGTTACGCGGATTGTGTTCCACTCTATTTTTATGCGCCATCACATGGTATGATAGGACTTGCGCATGCTGGATGGAAAGGGACTGTAAAAGAGATTGCAAAGGAAATGATTCAAAAATGGAATGCAGAAGGGGTTTCAAGCGATGAAATTCATGTTGCAATTGGACCAGCAATTGGATCTTGTTGTTACGTTGTTGATGATAGAGTGTTAACAGCAGCAGAGCAAGTAGTAAACGGTTCTGTCCCTTATAAAAAAATTTCTGATGGGCAGTACGCAATTAATTTAAAAGAAATTAATCGTATATTATGTGTACAAGCAGGCATAAAAGAAGAGAATATTGTAATGTCATCTCTTTGTACAAGCTGTGAAGAACAATTGTTTTTCTCTCATCGTCGTGATCAAGGTAAGACAGGGAGAATGTTGAGTTTCATAGGTTTTAAGGAGGAAGAAAGCAAGTGACAGTACAAAAAAATTTAACAACTGTAAACGAAGTAATTAAACAATCTTGCGCACGAGCGGGACGTTCGTTGCAAGATATTAAACTCGTTGCAGTTACAAAAACGGTAGGAATTGAAAAGACAAACGAGGTAATTGAAGCTGGAATTAGTGATTTAGGTGAAAATAGAAATGAAGGTTTCTTACAGAAGTACGAACATTTCGGTAAGAAAGTGAATTGGCATTTTATTGGATCATTACAAACGAGAAAAGTAAAAGAAATCATTAATGAAATTGATTATTTACATTCGTTAGATCGACTTTCACTTGCAAAAGAAATTCAAAAACGTGCTGATAAGAAAGTGAAATGTTTTATTCAAGTGAAAACATCATCTGAAGAATCAAAGCAAGGATTGGCAATAGAAGAAACCGTTTCTTTCATTCAAAGTTTGCAAGAATTGGATAAGATTGAAGTGGTTGGATTAATGACAATGGCCCCGTTTACAGAAGAAGAGGAAGAAATCAGACGCTGTTTTAAGGAGTTACGTATGCTACAAACAGAGGTGCAGGAGCTAGAATTATTACATGCGCCATGTAAAGAATTATCAATGGGAATGTCTAATGATTACACGATTGCAATTGAAGAAGGTGCTACATATATTCGTTTGGGGACGATTTTAGTAGGAAAAGCGTAAAAGGAAGGAGAATCTTATTATGAGTTGGTCAAAAGTAAAATACTTCTTTTTTGATACACCGGAAGAAAAAGAAGCAGCTCAATATAGTTATGAAAAGGAGCAAACAGACATGAAGAAGCAGCAAGATCCGCCAGAACAACAAGATGTTACGTTTCCAAAAGCGCAACCGAAACAAAATGTTGTGAGCATTGAAACGGCAAAGCAATCTTCAAAAGTTGTTTTATTAGAACCACGCACATATTCGGAAGCGCAAGGGATTTCGGACCATTTAAAAGGTAGACGAGCTGTTGTGATTAATTTACAACGAATGTCTACTGATCAAGCTGTACGTATCGTTGACTTTTTAAGTGGTACTGTATACGCTATAGGCGGGGATATTCAAAAAATAGGACCGAAAACATTTATGTGTACACCTGAAAATGTAGATATTGTTGGTGCAATTTCAGAGTTATTCGGTGAAGAAGAAGACACAAATATAAAGAGGTGGTAATACGCCATGGAAACAGTTTTAAGGCTTTTAGTTTATGCTATCGAGATTTACTCGTGGGCACTTATTATTTACATTCTCCTATCATGGTTCCCAGGTGCAAAGGAATCAACTTTCGGAGATATTCTTGCGCGTATTTGTGAACCGTATTTAGAACCATTTCGCAGATTTATTCCGCCGCTTGGTATGATTGATATCTCTCCGCTCGTTGCGATTTTCACGTTAAAGCTTGCTACGAATGGTTTAATAAGTATATTCAACTATTTCTTATAGTAAGAGGTTAAATAAATGAGCATCTATGAACATTTCAGACCCGATGAAGAGGTCTTTGTGGATAAGGTGTTAGAGTGGAAGCAAGCAGCGGAGTACCATCAAGTGAAGTTAACAGACTTCCTTGACCCAAGACAACAACAAATTGTCACTATGGTAATAGGACAAGGGGATGTTACTGTACAATTTGATGGTGCAACGCCTCATGCAGAGCGTAAGAGAGCACTCATTTATCCGGACTATCTAGTAGTGAATGAAGAGGAATTTCAAGTAGAAGTATTGGAAATTGACTATCCTTCCAAGTTTTATACACTAGAACATAGGCAAATATTAGGTACATTTATGTCTCTTGGTTTAACGAGAGAAAAATGTGGTGATATTTTGCTTCAAGAAGATCGTGCCCAAATTGTAGTTGCCAAAGAAGTTGTATCTTATATTGAGATGAACTTACAATCTATAGGGAAAGTGAAAGTTTCCTTATCATCAGTGCAAGGAGAGAAAATTCTACAGATGCAAGAAACGTGGGGAGAGAAATCTGGAACGGCTTCTTCACTTCGTTTAGATGTTATGTTAGCTGAAATGTTACATATATCCAGACAAAAAGTACAACCTTTCATAAAAAATGGTTTAGTAAAAGTGAATTGGAAAACAGTGGAGCAAACTTCTTATGAATGTTATCCGGGAGATGTTTTTTCAGTGAGAGGATATGGACGAAGTAAATTGTTTTCTGTAGAAGGTAGAACAAAGCGCGACAAATGGAGAATTTTGTATGGTATACTAAAATGATTGGTTTTTTAGAAGGAAATTCTCCTATTTTGTCGAAGAAAAGATATAATTGAAAGAGGAAATTTAGATAACTACTTGGAGGTGGCGTTGTGCCGTTAACACCATTAGATATTCATAACAAAGAATTTGGTCGCGGATTCCGTGGCTATGATGAAGATCAAGTAAATGAGTTTCTTGATCAAATTATCAAAGATTATGAATTAGTCATTCGTGAGAAAAAAGCTTTAGAAGAAAAAGTTGCTCAATTAGAAGGGAAGTTAGATCATTTCTCTAATATTGAAGATACGTTAAACAAATCTATCGTCGTTGCACAAGAAGCAGCGGAAGAAGTAAAACGTAATGCGCAAAAAGAAGCAAAATTAATCGTACGTGAAGCTGAAAAGAATGCAGACCGTATTATTAACGAAGCGTTAGTAAAATCAAGAAAAGTTGCTTTTGATATTGAAGAGCTAAAGAAACAAGCGAAAGTATTCCGCACTCGTTTCCGTATGTTATTAGAAACACAGCTTGAAATGTTAAACAACGATGATTGGGATAAACTAATTGAGTTAGAAGACGAAGTAGATGAACTGTTGAAAAAAGAAGAAACAGTGTAAGCTTGACGTTTTTCTCATTATTACATATAATTTTAAACAACATATTTATTAAGAAAAACGAAGATAGGGATAAGTACCTTTTTCATACCTTATATAGCGAACTGAGGATGGTGTAAGCTCAGGATAAGGAGATAATGGGAATATCACCCTGGAGTTCCGCGCTGAACAAATAGAGTAAGCGTAGGCGTATATTCGCGTTAAGAATATAAAGAGGATTGTATACATATGTATAGGATCTACTAGGGTGGTACCGCGGGAGACTTTCTCGTCCCTTTTTGGGATGAGAAGGTCTCTTTTTTATTCCGTTTTTTAAGTGTTTCTTTTATACATGTAAGGAGGAATTGAGCATGGAGTACAAAAATACATTACTAATGCCAAAAACAGAGTTCCCAATGCGTGGGAATTTACCAAAACGTGAGCCTGCAATGCAAGAACAGTGGGCTGAAATGAATATTTATGAAAAGGTACAAGAACATACGAAAGGTCGTCCTTTATTTGTACTGCATGATGGACCTCCATATGCGAATGGTGACATTCATATGGGACATGCATTAAATAAAGTGTTAAAAGACTTTATTGTTCGTTATAAATCAATGACTGGTTACTGCGCACCATATGTACCGGGTTGGGATACACACGGTTTACCAATTGAGCAAGCTTTAACAAATAAAGGTGTAAAGCGTAAAGAAATGACAGTTGCTGAGTTCCGTAAGTTATGTGCAGAGTATGCATATGAACAAGTAGAACGTCAACGTGAACAATTTAAGCGTTTAGGTGTACGTGCAGATTGGGATAACCCATATATTACTTTAGAGCCGGCTTATGAAGCACAACAAATCAAAGTGTTTGGTGATATGGCGAAAAAAGGTTATATCTATAAAGGACAAAAACCAGTTTACTGGTCTCCAACGAGTGAATCAGCTTTAGCAGAAGCTGAAATTGAATACCAAGATAAAAAATCAGCATCTATTTACGTAGCATTCCCTGTAAAAGACGGAAAGAACGTATTAGAAGGTGATGAGAAATTCATTATCTGGACAACAACACCTTGGACGTTACCTGCAAACTTAGGTATTTCTGTTCACCCAGAACTTGAATACGCTATTGTAAAAATAAATGATGAAAAATATATTATTGCTTCTGAACTATTTGAGACGGTTGCAAAAACGTTAGAGTGGGAAAATGCTGAAGTTGTGAAAACGGTAAAAGGTAGCGAACTTGAGTACACAGTTGCAAAACATCCATTCTACGATCGTGATTCATTAGTTATGCTAGGAGATCACGTAACAACAGATGCAGGTACAGGTTGTGTTCATACAGCACCAGGACATGGGGAAGATGACTTCGTTGTTGGTAAAAAGTATGGATTAGAAGTACTTTGCCCAGTTGATGATAAAGGTGTATTAACAAATGAAGCACCTGGATTTGAAGGCTTATTCTATGATAAAGCTAACAAGCCAATTACAGAAAAATTAGAAGAAGTAGGCGCGTTACTGAAACTAACATTCATTACCCATTCATACCCACATGATTGGAGAACGAAAAAACCAATTATTTTCCGTGCGACAGCACAGTGGTTTGCATCTATTGAAGCGTTCCGTAAAGAATTATTAGAAGCTGTTGCGGAAACAAAATGGGTACCAGCATGGGGAGAAACTCGTCTTCATAATATGGTTCGTGACCGTGGTGACTGGTGTATTTCTCGTCAGCGTGCATGGGGTGTACCAATCCCTGTATTCTATGCAGAGAATGGTGATCCAATTATTACAGATGAAACAATTAACCATGTAGCAGAGTTATTCCGTGAGCACGGTTCTAACGTATGGTTCGAGCGTGAAGCGAAAGATCTATTACCAGAAGGATTTACACATACAGGTAGCCCAAATGGTGAATTCCGTAAAGAAACAGACATCATGGATGTATGGTTCGATTCAGGTTCTTCTCACCAAGCGGTATTAGAAGAGCGCGAAGACTTACAACGTCCAGCAGATTTATATTTAGAAGGATCTGACCAGTATCGTGGTTGGTTTAACTCTTCATTATCAACAGCAGTTGCTGTAACAGGTAAAGCTCCATATAAAGGTGTACTAAGCCATGGTTTCGTATTAGATGGTGAAGGACGTAAAATGAGTAAGTCGATTGGAAACATCATCGTACCGAAGAAAATTATGGATCAATTAGGTGGAGATATTTTACGCTTATGGGTATCTTCTGTTGACTATCAATCTGACGTGCGTATTTCAGATGATATTTTAAAACAAGTAGCAGAAGTGTATCGTAAAATCCGTAACACATTCCGTTTCTTATTAGGGAACTTAGATGACTTTAAGCCAAGTGAAAATACAGTAGCTGTAGCTGAACTTCGTGAAGTAGATCGTTACATGTTAGTGAAATTAAATGACTTAATTAAAAAAGTAAAAGAAGCATATGAAACATACGACTTCGCTGCTGTGTATCATGCAATTCATAACTTCTGTACAATTGATTTAAGTTCATTCTACTTAGACTTTGCAAAAGACATTTTATACATTGAAGGTGCAAACCATGAAGATCGTCGTGCAATTCAAACTGTATTATATGATGTTCTTGTTGCATTGACGAAACTTGTAACACCAATCTTACCGCATACGGCTGATGAAGTATGGCCATACGTTCCAGGTGTAACAGAAGAAAGTGTACAATTAACTAATATGCCAGAAGCTGTACAATTAGATGGTGCGGAAGAATTAAAAACAAAATGGGATGCATTTATGACGCTGCGTGATGACGTATTAAAAGCGTTAGAGGTAGCTCGTAATGAGAAAGTAATCGGTAAGTCATTAAATGCAAGTATTACGTTATATCCAACTGCAGAAATGAAAGCTATGTTAGAGTCTATTAGCGAAGACTTAAAGCAATTATTCATCGTTTCTGAGTATAAACTTGGTGGCATGATGGAAGAAGCGCCAGCAGGTGCACCGAAGTATGAGCATACAGCCGTTGTTGTTGCTCAAGCAACTGGTGAAACATGTGAACGTTGTTGGGTAGTTTCAGAAACAATTGGTAAAGATGCTGAACATGAAACACTATGTGAGCGTTGTGCAACAGTTGTTAAAGAAAACTACGTAAAATAATAAAAAACTGACTGTGCGTAAGTGCAGTCAGTTTTTTTATTGACGATATATTGAAATAACTTTCACTCTCTTTCCTATGAAGGAAAAATGTGTGTGAGGTAAGCATAGAAATTTCGGACACACTAATCGTACATTGCAACTGGGAGGAATGTACACGTGAATGAAATATATATGGAAATTAAAGAAGAATTGCAATTGATGCGAAAGGAGTTACAAGAGAGGCTAGCTAAAGAGGTTATGCACAAATATGATACAGAGTTTAGCGAAGAGCTTGGATATGAAATGAAGGAAGAGATAAAGAAAAAACTCCTATTACATGATATAAAAGAGGACTTAAAAGATGTAGAACGTGCATTATTTAAAATGGAAATAGATATGTATGGTATTTGTGAGGAAACGGGGAGAGCAATTTCGGTAAAACAAATGAAGACGATGCCGACTGCCCGTACCATTCATGAATTTTTCTATGAAATAGTAAATGTATGAATGCGCACAACGATATTATATTACCTTTTTTTAATTTATTTTATTCTTCTATAAAGGTTCATTGTGAAAAGGTTGCAGCTATGCTAAAATTTTGAGGTACACTGTCTTTGTGGGGGAAATGAAAATGATATATTATGTAATAGCGTTATTTGTCATTGCCATCGATCAAATATCGAAATGGCTAATTGTAAAGAACATGGAATTGGGTACGAGCATTCCGATTATCGATAATGTATTATACATAACATCACATCGAAATAGAGGAGCTGCCTGGGGGATTTTAGAAAATAAAATGTGGTTCTTCTACATTATTACAGTCGTTTTTGTAGTATTTATCGTAATTTATATGCAAAAATATGCGAAAACAGACAAACTTCTAGGGATTTCATTAGGTCTAATATTAGGCGGAGCAATTGGTAATTTCATTGATCGTGTATTTAGACAAGAAGTAGTGGATTTCATTCACGTGTATATTTTCTCGTACAACTATCCAGTATTCAATATAGCTGATTCAGCATTATGTATTGGTGTTGTATTAATTATTATTCAAACATTATTAGAAGGAAAGAAAACGAAGGAGTAATTGAATGAGTGAAGTAGTACAAGTAACAGTTGCAGAAGAACAAAAAAGCGAGCGAATTGATAAATTCGTTGCAGAAATAAACAGTGAATGGTCACGTTCACAAGTACAACAATGGATTAAAGATGATGTTGTTACAGTTAATGGGAAATCGGTAAAAGTGAATTATAAAGTGAAAGAAAATGATGAAATTACCGTAACGATTCCTGATCCAGAAGAGTTAGATATTCAAGCAGAAGATATGAGCTTAGAAATTTATTATGAAGATGCAGATGTACTCGTTGTAAATAAGCCACGTGGTATGGTTGTACATCCAGCTCCAGGGCATACAAGCGGTACGCTTGTAAACGGACTTATGCACCATTGTACAGATCTGTCAGGTATTAACGGTGTAATGCGTCCTGGTATTGTGCATCGTATTGATAAAGATACATCTGGACTATTAATGGTTGCTAAAAATGATGTGGCGCATGAGTCACTTGTAAATCAACTTGTAGCAAAAACAGTAACAAGACGTTACAAAGCGATTGTACACGGTGTGATTCCGCATGATAAAGGAACGATCGATGCGCCAATTGGTCGCGATAAGAAAGAACGTCAAAGCATGACAGTGGATGAAAATGGTAAGAATGCTGTTACGCACTTCCAAGTGTTAGAACGCTTTAAAGATTTTACACTTGTAGAATGTCGCTTAGAAACGGGACGTACGCACCAAATTCGTGTTCATATGAAATATATTGGCTATCCACTTGCAGGAGATCCGAAGTATGGTCCGAAGAAAACATTAGACATAAATGGACAAGCACTGCACGCAGGTATTTTAGGGTTTGACCATCCTCGTACTGGTGAATATATTCAGTTTGAGGCACCGATTCCAGAAGTGTTTGAAGATGCATTAAATATTTTACGGAAATAGTATTGACAAATCATAAGAAAACTGAGATACTGACAACAGTTAAATAATGATCCTTTAACACAGCCCCGTGAGGTTGAGAAGGTAACGGTTTGAAATACATAGGGTATGCTGTACCCTTTTTTCAAAAGTCCTCTCGCACACGCTGAGAGGACTTTTTTTATACCATTACTCTCACGCAAGAAAAAAGCTTGGAGGTGTAGAGCATGCAAGAGAAAGCTGTCGTTTTAGATGACCAAATGATTCGCCGCGCTTTAACACGAATTAGTCATGAAATCGTGGAACGAAATAAAGGTGTCGATAATTGTGTTCTTGTCGGAATTAAAACTCGTGGAATTTTTATTGCACAACGTTTGGCAGAACGAATTGGTCAAATTGAAGGAAAAGAAATGGAAGTTGGAGAGCTAGATATTACGTTATATCGTGATGATCTAACACTACAATCGAAAAATGAAGAACCACTTGTAAAAGGTTCTGATATCCCTGTAGATATTACGAAGAAAAAGGTTATCCTTGTGGATGATGTATTATATACAGGAAGAACAGTTCGAGCAGCAATGGATGCTCTTATGGATTTAGGTAGACCATCACAAATCCAACTGGCAGTTCTTGTTGATAGAGGTCATCGTGAATTACCAATTCGCGCTGATTATGTAGGAAAGAACATTCCAACATCAAGTGAAGAGCGTATCGAAGTTGATTTGCAAGAGACAGATCAACAAGATCGAGTAAGCATATACGATAAGTAAAGCCCTTTTAAATGTAGTCCTGTGAGGCTGCCAAAGGGTCTTGGCTTTCATATGTCAAATTTGGCATACGAAAGTGTAGGACTCTTTGTGCACAGGCACAAAGAGTTTTTTTATTGCAAAGATTTAAACTGAAGGAGGATGTAACAATGGAACAAAAGCCAGTGTTAGACGTTAATGAAGTACCGAAACCGGGAAAATGGTTATTTTTAAGTATACAACATTTGTTCGCGATGTTTGGATCAACAGTGCTTGTTCCGTTTTTAACAGGATTGAATCCGTCAGTAGCATTAATATCAAGTGGATTAGGAACGCTAGCGTTTCTTCTTATAACGAAAGGTCAAGTACCTGCCTATCTAGGATCATCATTCGCCTTTATCGCACCGATTATAACAGCGAAAACAGCAGGTGGACCTGGAGCAGCAATGCTCGGTGGTCTATTTGCAGGACTTGTGTACATCTTAATCTCACTCGGAATCAAGAAGTCAGGATCAGAGTGGATTATGAAATTACTTCCGCCAATCGTAGTTGGTCCAGTCGTAATGGTAATCGGTCTAGCTTTAGCACATACAGCAGTTAACATGGCGATGAACGGTGCGGATGGCAAGTATAGCTTTACACACTTTTCAGTAGCATTAGTAACATTAGCAATTACAATTATCTGCTCTATATTTGGAAGGGGATTTTTCAGTATCATACCAGTGTTACTGGGCATTATCGGCGGATATATCTTCGCTTACTTCCAAGGGCTAGTAAACTTAAAGCCGGTAGCTGAGGCAAAATGGTTTGTTGTACCAGATTTCACAGTACCATTTGTAACATATACTCCGGAGTTTTCGTGGAAGATTGTACTCTTGATGGTACCAGTTGCACTAGTAACAATTTCAGAGCATATCGGACATCAAATTGTACTTGGAAATGTTATTAAAAGAGATTTAATTGAAAAACCAGGTTTACATCGCTCAATCTTCGGTGATGGAGTAGCAACATTAATTGCATCACTAATCGGTGGACCGCCGAATACAACATATGGTGAAAATATCGGTGTGCTAGCAATTACGAGAGCTTACAGCGTATACTTATTCATCGGATCAGCAGTATTCGCAATCATGTTTGGATTTATCGGTAAGATTTCCGCGCTGATCCACTCCATACCAACACCAGTTATGGGTGGTGTATCAATCTTACTATTCGGTGTAATCGCATCAAGCGGATTACGCATGATGGTAGATGAAAAAACAGACCTAAGTGACAAACGAAACTTAATGATTGCATCAGTAATACTAGTAATCGGTATTGGTGGAGCGGTACTTCAAGTAGGAGAATCGTTCCAAGTAGAGGGAATGGCACTAGCAGCAATTGTAGGTGTACTATTAAATCTACTACTACCAGAAACGAAACAAATAAAACAATCTAAGCAGATTGCTTCATAATAATAACCTTTTAATTCAGTCCTGTGAGACCGGAAAGGGTGGCTTCTTCCTTGCACCCTAGTCTTACATGACTAGGGTATTTTTATACAAAAGTTGTTATAAAAATACAAAAGTGGTAACATAAAAATCAGAAAGATGAGGGATGACGATGAGCCATTTGTTAACGATGAGTGAATTATCGGAAGTAGAAATTTCAGAAATCCTACAAGACGCAGAAGATTTCGCGAATGGAAAAGAGAGCAAAACGACAGAGCAAACTTTTGTTGCGAACTTGTTCTTTGAGAATAGTACGAGAACGAGATTTAGCTTTGAAGTTGCTGAGAAGAGATTAGGACTTGAGGTTTTAAACTTTTCAGCGGATGCATCTAGCGTACAAAAAGGAGAAACTTTATACGATACGATAAGAACACTAGAATCAATCGGAACAAAAGCGGTGATCGTCCGCCATGAGCAAGATCGCTACTTCGATGAACTAAAAGATCAGGTGAATATCCCAATCTTAAACGCTGGAGATGGATGTGGAAACCACCCAACGCAGTGCCTACTCGATCTTCTTACAATTAAACAAGAGTTTGGAAGATTTGAAGGATTAAAGATTGCGATAGTAGGAGATGTTCGTCATAGCCGAGTAGCACGTTCTAATGCAGAAGCATTAACGAAACTGGGTGCAACAATTTACTTTGCAAGTCCAGAAGAGTGGAAAGATGAAGACAGCACATTTGGAACATACAAACCATTAGATGAACTTGTTCCAGAAGTGGATGTAATGATGTTACTTCGTGTACAACATGAGCGTCATGATCATTATGAATCAGACATTATGAAAGAGTATCATGAGAAACACGGATTAACAGTGGAAAGAGAAAAGCGTATGAAAGAAGGAAGCATTATTATGCATCCAGCTCCTGTAAACCGTGATGTTGAAATTGCAAGTGAACTTGTTGAGTGTGAGCGTTCACGCATATTTAAACAAATGGAAAATGGAGTTTACGTAAGAATGGCTGTACTAAAACGCGCCTTACCAAATGTATTAGGAGGAATGAAACATGAATTACTTGTTTAAAAATGGTCGTTATATGAATGAAGAAGGAAAAATCGTAGCAACAGATCTTCTCGTACAAGACGGTAAAATCGCTAAGGTAGCAGAAAATATTACGGCAGATAATGCTGAAGTAATCGATGTGAACGGAAAGTTAATCGCACCTGGATTAGTAGATGTACACGTACATCTTCGTGAACCAGGTGGTGAACATAAAGAAACAATTGAAACAGGTACACTAGCAGCGGCAAAAGGTGGATTCACTACAATTTGTGCCATGCCAAATACACGCCCAGTACCAGATTGCAGAGAACATATGGAAGACTTGCAAAAACGTATTAAAGAAAAAGCGCATGTCAACGTACTACCATACGGAGCAATTACAGTACGCCAAGCTGGTTCTGAAATGACAGATTTCGAAACATTAAAAGAACTTGGAGCATTTGCTTTCACTGATGATGGTGTAGGCGTACAAGATGCTAGCATGATGTTAGCTGCTATGAAGCGTGCAGCGAAATTAAATATGGCAGTAGTTGCGCACTGTGAAGAGAATACTCTTATTAATAAAGGTTGTGTACATGAAGGGAAGTTTTCTGAGAAACACGGATTAAACGGTATCCCATCAGTATGTGAATCTGTACATATTGCAAGGGATATACTGCTTGCTGAAGCGGCAGATTGCCACTATCACGTATGTCACGTGAGTACGAAAGGCTCTGTACGCGTAATTAGAGATGCGAAACGCGCTGGAATTAAAGTAACAGCAGAAGTAACACCTCATCACTTAGTGTTATGTGAAGATGATATCCCATCAGCTGATCCTAACTTTAAAATGAACCCACCGCTTCGTGGAAAAGAAGATCACGCAGCATTAATTGAAGGTTTATTAGATGGAACAATCGATATGATTGCAACTGATCATGCACCGCATACAGCAGAAGAGAAAGCACAAGGAATTGAAAGAGCGCCATTCGGAATTACTGGTTTTGAAACAGCATTCCCGCTTCTATACACAAACCTTGTGAAAAAAGGAATTATTACATTAGAGCAGTTAATTCAATTCTTAACAGAAAAACCAGCTGATACATTCGGCTTAGAAGCAGGTCGCCTGAAAGAAGGTAGAACAGCTGATATTACAATCATTGATTTAGAACAAGAAGAAGAGATTGACCCAACAACATTCTTATCAAAAGGAAAAAATACACCATTCGCAGGTTGGAAATGCCAAGGATGGCCGGTAATGACAATCGTTGGTGGTAAGATCGCATGGCAAAAGGAGAGTGCATTAGTATGAAAAGACAACTTATCTTAGAAGATGGAACAGTATTAATTGGAAAAGGTTTCGGAGGAGAAATTGAAAAGTCAGGTGAGGTTGTATTCACAACAGGAATGACTGGATATCAAGAAACATTATCTGATCCATCATATTGCGGTCAAATCGTAACATTCACGTACCCATTAATCGGAAACTACGGCATCAACCGTGACGATTTTGAATCGATTCACCCATCTGTAAATGGTTTAATCGTAAACGAAATTTGTGATCACCCATCAAACTTCCGTAATGAAATTTCGTTAAATGATTATTTAAAAGAAAGAAATATCCCAGGATTAGCAGGAATTGATACGAGAAAATTAACGAGAAAAATTCGTCAATACGGTACATTACGTGGACGTCTATGTAACATGGATGCAGATGTAGAATACATCGTGAGCCAATTAAAAGCGACAGTATTTACAGATCACGTGAAACGTGTATCAACGAAAGATCCATACCCAAGCCCAGGCCGTGGACACCGAGTTGTACTTGTAGACTTCGGAATGAAACATGGCATTTTACGAGAATTAAATAAACGTGACTGTGATGTAATTGTAGTACCTTACAATACAACAGCAGAAGAGATTTTACGTCTTAGCCCAGATGGAATTATGTTAAGTAACGGACCTGGAGATCCGAAAGATGTACCAGAAGCAATTGAAATGTTAAAAGACATTATCGGTAAAGTTCCTTTATTCGGAATTTGCTTAGGACATCAACTATTCGCTCTAGCATCTGGTGCGAATACAAGTAAGTTAAAATTCGGTCACCGTGGTTTAAACCATCCAGTAAAACATCTTGCAACTGGAAAAGTAGCAATTACATCTCAAAATCATGGTTACGCAGTAGAAGAAGAATCAGTTGGAAATACAGAACTTGAAATTACACATGTCGCTTTAAATGATGGAACAGTAGAAGGTCTTCGTCATACGAAGTTCCCAGCATTTACAGTGCAATACCATCCAGAAGCTTCAGCAGGACCAGAAGATGCAAATGATTTATTCGAAGATTTCTTAGAAATGATTGAAAACTTCAAGAAAGAAGGGGAAGAGTTATGCCAAAACGCCTAGACATTAACACAATTTTAGTAATCGGATCAGGACCAATTGTAATTGGGCAAGCAGCAGAGTTTGACTACTCTGGTACACAAGCTTGTCAATCTCTTAGAGAAGAAGGTTACAAAGTAATCCTTGTTAACTCTAACCCAGCAACAATTATGACAGATACTGCAACAGCAGATAAAGTATATATAGAACCATTAACATTAGAATTCGTAAGCCGTATCATTCGTAAAGAACGTCCAGATGCAATCTTACCAACATTAGGTGGTCAAACAGGTCTAAATATGGCTGTTGAACTTGCGAAATCAGGCATACTTGAAGAGTGCGGAGTTGAAATTTTAGGAACAAAATTATCAGCAATCGAACAAGCGGAAGATCGTGATTTATTCCGTACACTAATGCAGGAATTAAATGAACCAATTCCATCTAGTACCATTATTCATACGCTAGAAGAAGCACATGAATTTGTAAAAGAAATTGGTTATCCAGTTATTGTTCGCCCAGCATTTACAATGGGGGGAACAGGTGGCGGAATCTGTAGTAATGAAGAAGAACTAATTGAAATCGTATCAGGTGGTTTAAAACATAGTCCAGTAACACAATGTTTATTAGAGAAGAGCATTGCTGGTTGTAAGGAAATTGAATATGAAGTAATGCGTGATTCGAATGATAACGCGATTGTAGTATGTAACATGGAAAATATCGATCCAGTTGGGGTTCACACAGGTGATTCCATCGTTGTAGCACCGAGCCAAACATTAAGTGACCGTGAGTATCAAATGTTACGAAACACTTCATTAAGAATTATTCGCGCATTAGGAATTGAAGGTGGATGTAACGTTCAGCTTGCACTTGATCCACATAGCTTCCAATACTATGTAATCGAAGTAAACCCGCGTGTAAGTCGTTCATCTGCACTAGCATCTAAAGCAACTGGATATCCAATTGCGAAATTAGCGGCGAAAATTGCAGTTGGCTTAACATTAGATGAAATTATAAACCCAGTAACACAAAAAACATACGCTTGCTTCGAGCCAGCATTAGACTATGTTGTTTCAAAAATTCCACGTTGGCCATTTGATAAGTTTGAATCAGCAAACAGAACACTTGGTACACAAATGAAGGCAACTGGTGAAGTTATGTCAATCGGACGTAACTTAGAACAATCATTATTAAAAGCGATTCGTTCTTTAGAACTTGGCGTTTATCACTTAGAGTTAGAGCATTTAAAAGAGCTTGATAAAGAGACAATGAAAAAACGCATTATAAAAGCTGATGATGAGCGACTGTTTATTGTAGCAGAAGCAATTCGCCAAGGTGTAACGAAAGAAGAAATCAACAATTGGTGTGAAATGGACTTCTTCTTCTTACAAAAAGTAGAAAATATCGTAAACATGGAACGCGAAGTAAAAGCGAATGTAGGAAATATGGAAGTACTACAAACTGCGAAAGAAATGGGCTTCAGCGATCACTACATTGCAGCAGCTTGGAACAAAACAGAGCGTGAAATTTACGATATGCGTAAAGAAAGCAATATAACTCCTGTTTATAAAATGGTAGATACTTGTGCGGCAGAGTTTGAATCTGCAACGCCATACTACTACAGCACATATGGTGACGAGAATGAATCGGTTAGAACAGATCGTAAGAGTGTTGTCGTACTAGGGTCTGGTCCAATCCGTATCGGTCAAGGAGTTGAGTTTGACTATGCAACAGTTCACTCTGTATGGGCAATTAAAGAAGCTGGATATGAGGCAATTATTGTTAACAACAATCCAGAAACAGTTTCAACAGACTTCAGTATTTCTGACAAATTATACTTTGAACCATTAACAATTGAAGATGTAATGCACATTATCGATTTAGAAAAACCAGAAGGTGTTATCGTTCAGTTCGGTGGACAAACGGCAATTAACTTAGCTGCTAAATTAGAGGCCCACGGTGTGAAAATCTTAGGAACATCACTTGAAGATTTAGACCGCGCAGAAGATCGTGATAAGTTTGAAGCAGCGCTAACACAGCTTGGTATCCCGCAACCAGTTGGTAAAACAGCAACGACTGTAGAGCAAGCAGTAGCAATCGCTGACAAAATTGGTTACCCAGTATTAGTAAGACCATCTTACGTACTAGGTGGACGCGCGATGGAAATCGTATATCGTCAAGAAGAACTGCTGCACTACATGAAAAATGCAGTTAAAGTTCACGCTGATCACCCAGTATTAATCGACCGTTACATGGTTGGTAAAGAAATTGAAGTAGATGCAATTTCAGACGGTGAGAATGTATTCATTCCAGGTATTATGGAACATATTGAACGCGCTGGAGTTCACTCTGGTGACTCAATTGGAGTATATCCACCACAAAGCTTATCTGAAAAATTAAAAGAACAAATAATTGAACATACAATTGCACTTGGAAAAGGATTAAACATTGTTGGATTACTAAATATCCAGTTTGTAGTATTCGAAGATCAAGTGTACGTAATTGAAGTAAATCCACGCGCGAGCCGTACAGTACCGTTCTTAAGTAAAATTACAGGTGTACCAATGGCGAACGTTGCAACGAAAGTTATTTTAGGGCAAGACCTAGTAGAGCAAGGATATGGAACGGGTTATCACCCAGAAGAGAAAGAAGTGTATGTAAAAGCACCGGTATTCTCATTTGCGAAGCTACGTTCAGTTGATACAACATTAGGACCTGAAATGAAATCAACAGGGGAAGTAATGGGTAAAGACTTAACACTTGAAAAAGCATTATACAAAGGGTTAGTTGCTTCAGGAATTAACATCCCAACGCACGGATCAGTAATCATCACTGTAGCGGATAAAGATAAAGAAGAAGCAATGGAAATTGCAAAACGTTTCCATGAAATCGGCTATAACTTATTAGCAACAGCTGGAACAGCACAATCGTTAGCAGAGCAAAACATTCCAGTGCAAGTTGTAAATAAAATTGATTCTGAAGAATACAACTTACTTGATATTATCCGTCAAGGAAAAGCACAGTTTGTAATCAATACATTAACAAAAGGCAAACAACCAGCGCGTGATGGTTTCCGCATTCGCCGTGAATCAGTAGAAAATGGTGTGGCTTGCTTAACATCACTTGATACAACGAGAGCAATCTTACGAGTACTAGAATCTATGACATTCTCAGCTCATTCAATGAAAGAAATTACGCAAACGAAGCGTCACGAGGTGGTACATGCATGATGCAAAAGCAAAATATGATCGTCGTTAACCAAAAAGAAATCGCAAAAAACATTTACGAATTAGTGCTTCAAGGGGATCTAGTGCAGCAAATGAACGATCCAGGGCAGTTTGTACACATTAAGGTAGCAGAGGGCATTACGCCCCTTCTGCGCCGCCCAATTAGTATTTGTAATGTCGATCAAGACAAGAACGAATTTACAATGCTATATCGTGCGGAAGGACAAGGAACAAAAACATTAGCGAAAAGAAAACAAGGCGAACTTGTAGATGTGTTAGGCCCACTTGGACATGGTTTTCCTGTAGAAGAAGCAGAAGCTGGACAAACGGCTCTATTAGTTGGAGGGGGAATTGGTGTACCACCACTATATGAATTGTCACAGCGTCTTGTAGCAAAGGGAGTACGCGTTATTCACATCTTAGGTTTCCAAACGAAAGATGTTGTCTTCTATGAAGAGAAATTCGCAGAGCTTGGTGATACGTATGTTGCAACAGTTGATGGTACGCATGGTACAGAAGGCTTTGTAACAGATGTAATTGATAGCTATGGAATCGACTTTGACATTCTATACTCATGTGGACCTTTAGCGATGCTTCGTGCATTAGAAGGACGCTATAAAGAGAGAAAAGCCTACATTTCATTAGAAGAGCGTATGGGCTGTGGCATTGGAGCATGTTTCGCCTGTGTATGCCATTTACAAGTAGATCCGAGTGGACATTCTTACAAGAAGGTGTGTAGCGACGGACCAGTATTTCCAATCGGGGAGGTTGTACTATGAACAGATTGCAAGTTGAATTACCAGGGTTATCATTAAAAAATCCAATCATCCCAGCATCTGGTTGCTTCGGATTTGGTCGTGAGTATGCACAGTTCTATGATTTAAGTGTACTTGGATCAATTATGATTAAAGCGACAACAGAACAGCCTCGTTACGGAAACCCAACACCTCGTGTTGCGGAAACACCAGGCGGAATGCTAAATGCAATCGGGCTTCAAAATCCTGGATTAGAAAAGGTAATGAATTCTGAATTACCTTTTCTCGAGCAATTTGATCTTCCGATTATTGCAAATGTTGCAGGCTCACAAGCTGAGGATTACGTAGCGGTTGCAAAGGAAATTTCTAAAGCGCCTAATGTCCATGCACTAGAATTAAATATTTCTTGTCCGAACGTAAAAACAGGTGGTATCGCCTTTGGTACAAATCCTGAAATTGCTGCTGATTTAACGAAGCGAGTAAAAGAGGTTTCTGAAGTACCTGTATACGTGAAGTTGTCACCGAACGTGGCAAACATTGTGGAAATTGCAAAAGCGATTGAAAATGCAGGTGCAGATGGTTTAACGATGATTAATACATTGCTTGGTATGCGTCTAGATTTAAAAACAGCTAAACCAATTTTAGCAAACCGTACAGGCGGATTATCAGGTCCTGCGATTAAGCCAGTAGCGATTCGTATGGTACATGAAGTAAGCCAAGCGGTTAACATTCCAATTATCGGAATGGGTGGCATTGAAACAGCGGAGGATGTAATTGAATTCTTCTATGCAGGCGCAAGCGCAGTTGCAGTAGGTACAGCGAACTTTATCGATCCGTTCGTATGTCCGACAATTATTGAAGAGTTACCAGCATTACTAGATGAATTAGGATTTGATCACATTTCGGAATGTCAAGGAAGGAGCTGGAAGCAAATATGTCACAGTCGTTAATTGTTGCACTAGATTTTCCGGGGAAACAAGATGTAGAACAATTCTTGCGCCACTTTGAAGGGGAAGAGTTATTTGTCAAAGTTGGTATGGAGTTATTCTACAAAGAAGGCCCTGCGATTATTACGTACTTAAAAGAAAAAGGACATAAGATTTTTCTAGATTTAAAACTTCATGATATTCCGAATACAGTAAAAAGCGCTATGCGTAGCCTAGCTAGTCTAGATGTTGATATGGTAAATGTTCATGCTGCTGGGGGAAGCAGTATGATGAAAGCTGCGATTGAGGGATTAGAGGAAGGTAAGCAAGAAGGAAAAGAGAGACCGATTTGTATTGCAGTTACACAACTAACAAGCACTTCGGAAGCTATGATGAAAAAAGAGATCGGCATTGAGAAAACGTTAGAAGAAGCGGTTGCTCATTATGCAAAACTAACGAAAGAAAGTGGACTTGATGGCGTTGTTTGTTCAACGCTTGAAGTTCCAAAATTACGTGAAGTATGCGGAAACGCATTTGTAACAGTAACACCGGGGATTCGTCTTGCAAGCGATGATGTAAATGACCAGGTGCGCGTAGCAACACCGAAACGTGCGAGGGAACTTGGCTCAAGCTATATCGTAGTTGGACGTAGTATTACAAAAGCAGAAAATCCGCTTGAAGCGTATAAAACAGTAAAACAACAGTGGGAAGGTGTAACAGTATGAAAAAAGAAATCGCATCGCATTTATTAGAAATTGGAGCAGTGTTTTTACAACCGAATGATCCATTCACTTGGTCTTCAGGTATGAAATCACCAATTTATTGTGATAACCGTTTAACTTTATCTTATCCAAAAGTACGTCAAGCGATTGCAGCTGGATTAGAAGAGTTAATTAAAGAGCACTTCCCAACTGTAGAAGTTATTGCAGGAACAGCAACTGCTGGTATTGCGCACGCTGCATGGGTAAGCGATCGTATGGATTTACCAATGTGCTACGTACGTAGTAAAGCAAAAGGTCACGGTAAAGGGAACCAAATCGAAGGAAAAGCTGAAAAAGGTCAAAAAGTAGTAGTAGTAGAGGACCTAATTTCAACTGGCGGTAGTGCAATTACATGTGTAGAAGCACTTCGCGAAGCTGGCTGTGAAGTATTAGGAATCGTATCAATCTTCACATACGAGCTAGAAGCAGGAAAAGAAAAACTAGAATCAGCTAACGTAGCATCATACTCTTTAAGCGACTACAGTGCGTTAACTGAAGTAGCGGCAGAAAAAGGTATGATTGGACAAGCTGAAACGAAAAAATTACAAGAGTGGCGTAAAAATCCAGCAAACGAAGCTTGGATCACAGCGTAACACGAAAAAAGACGACCGCGGGGGAACGCGGTCGTCTTTTATATTATTATTAAAATTTTATGTGAAGTTCCATCAATATCAAAGAAAATCATATACCAATTTCCTTGCTAATAACTATTTAGCGTTTTCCACAACTTCATATCCTCGTACAAACAATAGCGTCATATAAGAAATAATAAATGAGAAGATACTGTACATGCCAACCCAAAAGAAAAATTTTGGAGTAAAGGCGATAACACCTATTATTAAAAAACTAGCAAACGTTACAATCGGCATTACGTAATACGTTTTCGTCTTGCGTGTTCCAATAACAGAAACGATAAAGATAAGTAATGGACAAATTAATAAGACGAAAATCAATTCATTCATAGTTATGTCCCCTTTTCTAATGGAAGTAATCTGTTTCTCGTAAACGTTTTAAAATAAATACTCTCTTAATATAACTTCGCTAACATATACATAATCCCTTTTGAAAGTCCGTAATAAATGATTGATTTCACAATAAAAAAATAAGCAAGAGAACACTTGCTTACTTTATAGAATAAACATCGCAACGATGGTGGTGACAATTAAACCAATTACAACTGGTAAAAAGTTTCTGCGTGCAAGTTCAAATGGATCTACTTTACAAATGGCAGCGGCAGGAATAAGCGCCCAAGGAATTAAAGTCCCGCCTCCGGTCCAGATTGCAGCAATTTGCCCAAGTGCTGTTAATGTAGCTGTTCCATGCCCAAGTGCTGTTCCGAAAAGATTGGCAATTGAACCAGCAAGTGATATACCAGAAAAGCCAGATCCATCTAACCCTGTTATGACACCAACGATAGTTAATGTTCCTGCTGATACATATTGGTTTAAAGGAACAGTTTGAGATAAGGCGATTCCTAAGTCGTTAATGATTCCGTGTGAACCTTTCGGTAAATAGTCCCCGATAATTTTTACAAAGCCGCTATCTCCTAAATAAAAGAGTGCAGCAATTGGGATAACTGGACCAAAGATTTTAAATCCAAATTGGAGCCCTTCTATAAAATAATCGGTCGTTTTATTTAGTCCATTACCTTTGTAGGCTATAAGGGAAATGATGATAATCATAATAACAGTCGTCCCGCCGATAAGTGCAGTTGCATCGCTTCCTTGTAGTTTAAATTGAATCATGCAAAGGATATCGATGGCATATACGATCGGAATGCAAATAGCGAGCCATTTTTTTATCCGAGGAGATAATGAAGTGAGCGTTTTAGAAGACGCAGTTGATGGGATAGATTCTTGTATAGATAAGCCTGTATGAAATTCTTTTCGTAAGAAGAAAAATGCGACGGAAGTTGTCACAATGCCCATAACGATAACGAGCGGAACACTGGCAGAAACAACGCTGGAAACAGGAAGACCAGCAGCATCCGCTGTTAATTTCGGTGCACCTTGAATAACGAAGTCCCCAGATAAGGCGATGCCGTGCCCGAATAAGTTCATAGCAATGGCAACTCCAATTGGCGGAAGACCGACGCGTACAGCGACGGGTAATAAAATAGCTCCCATTAAGGCGACAGCTGGAGAAGGCCAAAAGAAGAAAGAAATAGTCATCATTAAAAGGCCGATAATCCAGTAGGCGAGGGTAGGGGTACGAATCATCTTTGTAAATGGTGAAATCATCGTATCATTTATGCCAGTATGAACGAGTAGATTGCTCATTGATACGATAATGGAGATGATTAATATAGTTGGTAATAGCTCAGTAATAGCGTAAATGAAACTTTGAAAAATACCGCTAACGGCAAGAGGGATAGAACTTGTAGCGGTTAATGCCAATAAAAAGATAAAAACGATACAAATAATCGTCGTATCTTTCCGGAGAATAAAAAAGGTAATAATAGTGAGTAAACAAAGAATATAGAGAGCATGTAATAGCGTTAATTCAACTCCCATAGCATTCACATCCTTTAGGCATTCGTGTAGTTTATTGTATGAAAGCAGTAAATGTATGTGAGTATAGGAAAAAGAAAAAAGTAAAATTTCATGTACTGTAATGGTAAGAACGATAAATGGATGTTACAATACAATTAATCCTAAAAATGGAATTTAAGGAGGGCTTATGCGCAAAAAAATTGGGTTTTGGGGATTCATCCTCTCTTGTAGTCTATTAATCATTTTAAATATGTTTACAAGCAATGAATGGATCAGTATCATACCTGTTTTCGGATTTGTTTTTGTACTGCTATATAACTGGGATGATATGAAACAATATAGTAAGAAAAGTATCGGAATTATGATAGGTACTATTGTTGTTTGCTCATTTTTCGTAGGGTTTATTTTAATAGAAGGGCAGAAGAAAATGGAGAAAATGTCTATTTTTCAAGAATGGATGTCGTCTGCAAAAGGTCTTTATATTGTCATTGTAGTAGTTATTTTTCTAAAAATTGTTATAAGCATAGCAAGTTACATATTAAAGGGAAAGTAGAATGGGTGAGTATGAATGAGAGAGAAAATAGGGTATTATGGTGTGCTCGTTTGTTTACTATTATCAGTTATTTCAGGACAATTTCTTAAAAGTGACTGGATACCGATTATATTATGTATAGGAGTATTGATTTTTGCACCTATGTATCGTTGGAATGAATGGAAAGCGTATAGCCGAAAAAAGAAAATTGTTTTCAGCATCGAGTTTGTCATTATAATTAGTACAATTCCATTTTTGTTATTGAAAGGAAATGAGATAATAGATGGAATTGTAATGTTTCAAGGGTGGTTATTTATTGCGAAATTGCTATATTTAATATGTATAGTAATTTCGGTAGCGGTAATCGCTAAAAAAGTAAACAAAAAGTTATTCGTTAATGAATAAAAGAAAATGCCACCTTATTCGGTGGCATTTTCTCATTTTACTGAATGAGCTTTTTGCATCTTTTTAACTAAACGAATTTGTCCGCGATGATTGATTTCATCTTCAAATACGTGAAACCACTTAAAATAGTTATTTGCTGGTTTGTCATACCAAAAGTCTGTCGTTTTAAATAGCCATTCATCAGGTAACGATTGAAAAGTCTCGATCGTTTTGGAACGTACTTCTTGTAATGTATTTATGTAAAAAATCTATAGAGTTTCCTTTTATTTTCTCGCGTCCAAGATCTCCTAACTCAATAGTAGGTAACCACCGTTCTAACTCAGCTTCCATTGGTTCACGGTCTTTAAAAGTATGAATTTGGTAGTAAAATTCAATAGCGGCCATATGGTACAATAACATGCAATTGAATTTGCTTCTTCATCATATAAATAATCAAGTTCTTCAATGGTTAAACCTTCCACCGCTTGCATTGTTGTATAGCGAGCGTAATTCATCATGGAAACAAGTTTGGAAAATTCAGGATGTAAACCATCTATCTTGTCGATTACAAAGTTCAATTAAAATTCTCCCTCTTTAAACGATTACTCCAGAGAAAGAATTCTATGTGTAGAGAAAAACTCCTTTTAAAAAAAGGTCATGATTTTAACAAGGAATAACAATTAGTTCTCGATTTGATTTCGTAATCACTTCATATCCGTCTTTTGTAATGACGATATCATCTTCAATTCTACAACCACCCCAGTTTGGTATGTAAATACCAGGTTCAACGGTAACAACCATACCTTCTTCTAAAGTAGCCTTACTTTCTTGGGATAGGCGAAGAGGTTCATGTATTTCTAACCCAAGACCATGACCGGTAGAGTGTCCAAAAAATTGACCGTATCCATGTTCTGTAATGTAATCTCTCGTTATATCATCGATACTTTTCGCAGTTTCTCCAGGCTTAATCGCTTCAGTCCCACGTTTTAACGCTTCTTGTACAACATTGTATATTTTTTTGAATTCTTCTGATGGTTCCCCGATTGCTACAGTACGAGTTATATCAGAACAATATCCATCATAAAGTGCACCGAAATCTAATGTAACGACGTCGCCTCGTTCGATTATTTTATTTGATGCAACTCCATGAGGAAGAGAAGAACGAACGCCAGAAGCTACAATGATTTGAAATGAAGAGGATGTAGCCCCTTTTTTTCGCATGAAAAATTCTAACTCATCTCGTACATCATTTTCACTTATTCCCGGTTTTAAAAACGTAAGGATGTGGTGAAATGCTTCGTCCGCGATATGAGCTGCGATTTTCATTGTTTCTATTTCAGGCGTGTCTTTAATAATACGAATATTTTCGATGATTTCGCAAACTTGAACCATTTCCGCATGTACGTATTTTTGTAAGTTTTTATATTGTTGCAATGTGATGTTATTTTCTTCAATTCCAAGCTTTTGAATGTTTAATTTCGATACTTGATGTGCAATTTCTTTTTCTAAATTTCCTTTATGCATAATAATTTCAGCATCTTTTATTTGTGATTTCGCTTGATCTACATAGCGAAAATCAGTTATAAAAACAGCCTTATCCGCAGAGAGTAAGACGACGCCAGCACTACCTGTAAAGCCTGTTGCATATTGGCGGTTTTCTTTTTTTGTAATAAGCAATCCGTCAATTTCGTAGTTTTGTAGTTGATTTTGGATTTTATTAATTTTTAAAGTCATGTTAATTCCCCCTATTCACAGTATTGAATAAAGCAAATACCGTGCCAAAAAAATATTTTTAGAGAAAAAATAGCAGAAGTTGCATATATTTTAGGTAGGCAGGCAATTTTGCCCGCTATTTGTGGGTGGTGGGCTGCTCGTGAAATACAGATTATTTCAATTATCAGTGAGAGAATGAGAAAAATATCGATCCAAATTTCACTTTCTACACAAGGTGTCAAAAAATTTATACAAATTAGAAATAGCACTGTCAATTTTTTGACAATATGGAAGAAAAGGATAAGAGATTTTTTAGTATATATTTTGAAAGTATGTCCTTTGTTTTAATGTAAAATCAAATATATAAATATACGGTTGTTGTTGATATAATAGGTAATTGTTGGATTTCTCTCGAAAATAGGGAAACGTAACGAATATGAAGGAATAAGGATTGTGAGTACATGAAGAAAATAAGTAAAGTAATGTCATTTTGCCTGGTGGCTAGTATGCTAGTTGTAGCAGGTTGTGAAAAAAGTGAAAACAAAGTTCAAGTAAATGAAACGATTGAACAGCTTGATGAAGCGCCAGAAGTGACAGAAAAAGAAGCGAAAAAGATTGTAAAAAAGAGTGTAGATGCAATAGCAAATGCATTTAGTGAGATGGAAAAAGAAAATGGATGGAGCCGAAATAATCCTGGAGATTTAGGTACAGCTAAAAAAGGCGTTAAGGGGCTAGTTTCAGATAAGTTTGTGGAGAAGGAGCTTCCAGGATTGCTTGATACATTTAATAGATCAAGGGAAACTGATATGTTACCATTTCCGATTCATATTGAGCCGGACGTGAGGACAACTTATTCACAGAAAAATGATGTTTTAAAGATTGAGACGCTTACTCTTGCAAATGATATGGGGAATGAAGCAGAGATGTGGGAATTTATTTTCGTATATACCGATGGAAAATGGTTAATGGATAGATGGTCATCAAATACGTCAGTAGATTTAAAGTTAACTAAAGAAGAAGCTAAAGAACTTCTTAGAGTACAAGGTTTCAAGAATGTCTCTTTTGTTAGAGAAGAGAATAGGGGAAATAAAAAATATGTTTTTAAAGAAAGTAACGGAGTAGTTGCTGTCGACGCCAAAAACTCTGTTATTACTCACAATGTAGATGATGAAGAGCAAGAAAAGGTTACGAAAAAAGATTTTGTTCAAGAGCAAGAAACAGTTAAAGGGAATGATTCTAGTATGTCTACTAGTTCAAAAAAAGAAACGTCATCAGCAATAGATAAAACTAAGGTTTTAAATGAGTTAGCTGCTTTAGAAAACCAAGAAAAACATACAAATGTTACGTCAACAAATGACATAGTAAATGAAATAGAAGGAAATTATCAACTGTGGGATAATAAACTAAATGAACTCTACAGTACATTGAAAAATACGATGTCAGCTGATGCGTTTCAGTCGTTGAAAACAAAACAAGTTGCATGGATTAAAGAAAAGGAAAGTAAGGTAAAAGCCATTGCTAAGGATGAAAATAATGGGACGATGAAATATATTGAAGCTGCTGAGGAAAAATATAAGATGACAAAAGCAAGGTGTTATGAATTAGTAAATGGGTATATGAACTAGTGAGAACGAATAAAAAAATGCGTTGCTTATAAGCAACGCATTTTTTTATTTATGCTTTTAATTTCATTACCGTATCAGCATCTGGTGTTACATATACAGTTTGCTGATTGTCGTACGTAACAAAACCAAGTTTTGCACCACTCGGTTTTTTGACATGGCGTATTTTGGTGAAATCTACAGGAACAGAACTAGAATCTTTTGCTTTACTGAAATAGGCAGCGATTTTAGCAGCTTCTAACACAGTTTCTTCGGTAGGTTCAAGAGAACGAATGACAACATGAGACCCAGGGATATCTTTCGTATGTAACCAAATTTCATCACGACGGGCAAACTTCGTTGTTAAATAATCATTTTGCTTGTTGTTTTTACCGACGAAAATTTCTGTTCCGTCACTAGCTAAATATTTGTCCAATACTGGTTTAGTAGGCTTTTTCTTTGCGTTTTTCGTTTTACGATTGCGCATATAACCTTCTTCAGCTAATTCTTCACGAATTTCTTCAATATCTTTTGAAGAAGCAGCTTCCATTTGTTGAAGTAAGCTATCAAAATATAGAATTTCTTCATTTGTTTTTTCGATTTGTTCTTCTACAACAACAACTGAATTTTTCGCTTTTTGGTACTTTTGGAAATAGCGTTGCGCATTGTCAGATGGTGTTTTTAAAGGATCTAATGTAATTTTTACAGTTCCGCCATTTTCGTCGTAATAGTTAACGACTTCAATATCTTTATCCCCTTTTTTCAAAGCGTACATGTTAGCTGTAAGTAGTTCTCCAAATAGTTGATATTTATCTGCTTTTCCGGCATCTTGTAATGTTTTTTCTAGTTTAATGAGTTTCTTCTCATTTTTATTTTTTTCGTTTTGCATAAAGCGCTCTAAATCATAAGCTTGTTGTTTTACACGATCGCGCTCTGCTTTTCCGAAAAAGAAACGGTCTAGCAATTCACTAACAGATGAGAATGTCTTGTCTTCTCCTTGCAAGTGTGCAAGAGGGAAAAGATAAAAGAATTCTTTCCCATTTGAAGTAGTCATTGTTGGTGAGTACGTATGAGTTAGTAATGGTTTTTGTATGGAGAAAAATGCGTCCGCTAATGCTTTTTCATTTACCATACCTGCTTTTTTCACTACTTCTTTTGCGAATAACGGTGATATTCCCGTAAAGGTGCCGACAAGCTGTTTATCCATGTTTCCAGATAGAAAGTCTAGCGGTCTAATAAATTCATCATTTGTTTCAATCTGAAGTGGGTTAATTTTATGTTGTGCTGGTGGTGCAACATATTCTGCTCCAGCGTATACAGTTCGATGGCGGTTTACTGCTAAAGAAACGTGTTTTAAGCTATCTAAAATATTGTTTGTTTTTGTGTCTACCAAAATGATATTACTATGTCGTCCCATTATTTCAATTACTAATGTTTTTAGCGATTCGTCACCAATTTCATTTCTGCTGCGAACTGTAATTTGAATAATACGCTCTAAATCAATTTGTTCAATTTTTTCAATGAAACCACCTTCTAGATGCTTGCGGAGAAGCATACAAAACATTGGCGGAAGTGAAGGTGAATCGTAATTTTGATTTGTTAAGTGTAAACGTGCATATGTCGGATGAGCGGAAAGAATTAGTTTTTGATTTTTTCCGTTTGCTCGAATATGTAATAAAATCTCGTATTTTGAAGGTTGGTATATCTTAGAAACTCTTCCTGTATAAAGAGAATTTGCAATTTCATGTGTAATTGCTCTTGTAAATAATCCATCGAATGCCATAAATGAACACTGCTACTAAAAATATAGACAAATGTATATTCTTAGAGTATTCCTGCTTCTACGTGTCCTGTCTCGCCAATTACTCGCTACTACAGTTTGCTGTAACACTCCACAGGCGTAAATTCCGATGTAGCCCACCGTACATATATACAATCTATTTACGTTAGTATTGTATATTCTTTTGTTTGTAAAAGATTGAAAGCTGCGTTCAAATCTCTATCCATTACATTGCCACATTCACATGTATATAACCGGTCAGATAGCTTTAAATCCTCTTTCTTTTGACCGCAACATGAGCACAACTTTGACGATGGATAAAACCGTTCTACTTGACGTAATTCAATTCCATATTCCTCACATTTCGTCAAAAGCCACATTTTAAAAGCATAAAAGGACTGCTTGGCAATTGTTTTAGATAGATGTTTATTCTTCAGCATATCTTTCACATTCAAATCTTCCACTGTAATAAACGTTGGCTTGGTTTTCACCACATTCGTTACAATAGACTTTACATACTCTAGTCGAATATTCGCTAATCGAGCGTGTAGTTTTTGCACTCTAAGAATATTTTTGTTTATATTCGCTCTTTTATTAGTAACAGATTTTTCACCTCTCTTTTTTAGATTTTCATATTTTTGCGCTAAAGAGCGTTGTTCACGTTTTAACCGTTTTTCCATCTTTTTTACTTTTATTGTTTTGTTGATGTTTTCGTGAACGATACCATCGCTACGTGTAGCGAAATCCTTCACCCCTAAATCAATCCCTAGACCTATGTTATTAAGTATTGGTTTTACCCTTACTTCTTCTCTTTCACAAAGTACAGATACAAAATATCTTCCTGCTCTTTGATACACTGTGCCACTTTTTACAGTTGCATTTTTAGGGATATATCCATATTCTTTTAACCTTACCCAACCAATTGTGGGGATTTTTATTCTATGCCTTTCTACTGTCCAATCTGTTTTGTTGTTTTTAGGAAAATAGCACTTCACATCTTGCTTCTTCTTTTTCTTATATCGTGGGAATTTAGATAAACCCTTAAAAAATCGTTTGAAAGCTTTATCTCCATTCATAATCGCTTGTTTTACAGCTTTACTTGATACTCCTTTTATCCACTGGTCACATTCTTTTGTATAGACATTATTCAACCATTTAGAAAAGTCATACCCACTTAGAAACTTTCCTTCGGCTTCATACAGCTCATTGTTTTTAGAGATATACAGGTTGTAAACATATCTACACACACCAATCGTCTGGTTTATTTGGATTATTTGTTCTTTTGTCGGATGGATTTCTATTAGATATGCTCTTTTCATAAATCTTCATCCTCCGGTATTTTCTTCTTGAATCCCCATATAGTCTTTATAATGTTTATCTGTATAATATCTTCTACCTTTAGGGTTTCGGTAAGTAGGCAATACACTCTTGTTATCCCATCTCTGCAAAGTTCTTATAGGCATATTGATTATTTCAGTAAATTCTTTTGGTCTATATTTTATATAACTGTATTTAGCTCCTTTCTAACTAAAAGTTAATTATAGCATTTTTTTGGACGAGGCTGAATAAGCTTTCAATAGAGTATGTCTGGAATCAGGAGGTCGATAGCGGGATGAACTGGTATGGAATGCGCGCACACGAAGTGGAAGAAAGAACGAATACGAATGTGAAGGTTGGACTTACAGAGAAGGAAGCAGAAGGGCGAATAAAAAAATTTGGTACAAATGAATTAGATGAAGCCAAAAGGCCTTCTGCACTGATGGTATTTTTGGCGCAGTTTAAAGATTTTATGGTACTTGTTTTATTTGGTGCAACAATAGTTTCGGCTTTTTTAGGGGAATACATTGATTCTATTGCGATTGTTGCGATTGTTATCATCAATGGTATTCTTGGCTTTTTTCAAGAAAGAAAGGCTGAAAAGTCACTGGAAGCTTTAAAAGAGCTAGCCGCCCCACAAGTTACTGTAATGCGGAATGGAAAGTGGGTAAAAGCACCGTCTAAAGCACTTGTTTTAGGTGATGTCATTAAATTTTCTAGTGGTGATCGTATTGGGGCGGATGTACGTCTTGTTGAGGCATCAAGTTTATATATCGAAGAATCAGCTTTGACAGGAGAGTCAGTACCGGTGCAGAAGAAGATAGAAGCTCTGCAGGGGCAAGATGTTTCAATTGGTGATCAAAAAAACATGGCTTTTATGGGTACGATGATTACACGAGGAGCTGGAACAGGGGTCGTTGTAGCAACTGGTATGAATACAGCGATGGGCCAAATTGCAAATATGTTACAAAATGCAGAGCAAATGGAAACACCACTGCAAAGAAGATTAGAGCAACTCGGGAAAATATTAATTATTGTGGCTCTTATTTTGACAGCGCTTGTCGTATTAGCCGGTGTGTATCAAGGGAATGAAGTGTATCATATGTTTTTAGCAGGAGTGTCACTAGCTGTTGCTGCGATTCCTGAAGGATTACCAGCAATCGTTACAGTAGCTTTATCGCTTGGTGTACAGCGTATGATTAAAAAGAGAGCAATTGTAAGGAAGTTACCAGCGGTAGAAACGTTAGGATGCGCTTCTGTTATATGCTCTGATAAAACAGGAACAATGACGCAAAACAAAATGATGGTAACACATATGTGGTCAGGTGGAGAGTTATGGAAAGTGACGGGTCAAGGGTATGAACCTAATGGCTCTTTTTTGAAAGGTGAAAAAGAATGCGATCCAGCTAAAACAAAAGCATTGTATCAACTACTCACATTTGGTTCACTATGTAATAACGCAAATATTATTCAAAAGAAAAAGGCGTATGTATTAGATGGAGATCCAACTGAGGGAGCACTAGTAGCTGCAGCGATGAAAGCGGGGATAACGCGTGAGGCACTGAAAGGGAAATTTGAAATTATTCGTGAATTTCCATTCGATTCAACTCGAAAAATGATGAGTGTTATTGTGCGAGATAGAGAGGGGAAAAAGTTTCTTGTTACGAAGGGAGCGCCAGATGTCCTCCTGCAAATGAGCCAAACGATTTTATGGGGGGATAAGCAACAACCGATAAGTGAGTTGTATAGAAAAGAAGTACAGGCGGCTATTCATAGTTTAGGTAGTCAAGCGCTTCGAACAATTGCAGTTGCATTTAAGCCATTAAAAGTAACTGATTCTATTGAACATGAAAGAGACGTTGAAAAAGATTTTATGTTGGTCGGGATACAGGGAATGATTGACCCGCCAAGACCAGAGGTAGAACAGGCTGTAAAAGAGTGCAGAGAAGCTGGTATTCGAACAGTGATGATTACAGGAGATCATAAAGTGACAGCAATGGCAATTGCGGAACAGTTAGGGGTTTTACCACCTGGTGGACGTGTTGTTGAAGGGGTAGAACTTGCGAATATGGATGTAGAGGAACTAGAAAGTGTTGTAGAAGATACGTATGTATTTGCTCGAGTATCACCTGAACATAAATTAAAAATTGTTAAGGCGTTGCAAAATAAAGGGCATATAGTAGCGATGACAGGTGACGGAGTAAATGATGCTCCGGCTATAAAAACAGCAGATATTGGGATAGCGATGGGAATTACAGGGACAGACGTTGCGAAAGAAGCTTCTTCTCTTGTTTTGCTAGATGATAATTTTGCTACGATTAAATCAGCAATTAAAGAAGGTAGAAATATATACGAGAATATACGTAAGTTTATTCGTTATTTATTGGCATCGAACGTAGGAGAAATTTTAGTCATGCTATTTGCAATGTTACTTGCATTACCGCTGCCGATGGTTCCTATTCAAATTTTATGGGTGAACTTAGTTACTGACGGTTTACCGGCGATGGCATTAGGATTGGATAAGGCGGAAGGGGACGTGATGAAGAGAACGCCGCGTCATCCGAAAGAAGGGGTATTTGCTAGAGGGCTTGCCTGGAAAATTATAAGTCGTGGCTTTCTAATTGGAGCAGTGACGTTAGTGGCGTTTATTATTGCATATAATCAACATCCAAATGAACTGAAATATGCACAAACTGTGGCGTTTGCGACGTTAGTACTTGCACAACTTATTCATGTATTTGATTGCCGAAGTGAACATTCTATCTTCCACCGTAATCCGTTTGGGAACGTGTATTTAGTAGGAGCGGTTATCATTTCTTTACTGTTAATGTTAGTGGTTATATATTACCCACCGCTACAACCGATCTTTAGTACAATGCCAATACAAGCGAGAGATTGGTTGTTAATTGGTGGTTTGTCATCAATTCCGACCTTCTTACTAGTAGGTTCTTTATTAACAGGAAAAAAGGGGAAGAAGGAAAAGCCAGTATTATATAAGAAGGGATTAAACTTGAAATAGTCAATGATATGAAAATGTGATATAATTTACAGAAGGTAGTAGAGCCTTGTCTCTATTACCTTTTTCATTGAGTTATTTCATGGCTTGGATGTGATAAAAATGATTTGTAGTATGACAGGATTTGGAAGGTCGAAAGTAGAAAATGATACTTTTCAAATTACAGTAGAAATGAAATCGGTGAACCACCGTTTTCTAGAGATGAGTATTCGACTTCCGAAGCAAATGATGGTATTTGAAGACAAAATTCGTAAAATAATTGCAGAACAAGTTCGGCGTGGACGTATAGAAGTGTCTATTAGTATAACGGGTGAAGGGCTTGTTGAAAGAAAATTAAGTGTGAATTGGTCGCTTCTTGAGCAGTACCAATCGATTATGGAAGATATAAAAGGAAAATTTCAATTACAAGATTCTATTACACTTCAGCAATTAATGGCAATGCCAGAAGTAACAGCGATTGAAGAAGTAGAAAATGTAAATGAACAATTTGAGAACAGTTTATATGAGGCTGTTCGCCAAGCTGCTCATATGTTAAAAACGATGAGAGATGGCGAAGGAGAACGATTACATAAAGATATAGCGTATCGTTTACAAGAGATTCACAATTGTGTAAATGCAATTATTCCGCATGCACCAATTGTTACACAAAAATATCGTGAACGATTAGAAAATCGCTTAAAAGAATTACATAATCAAGAACTAGATGAACAAAGATTGTTAACAGAAGTCGCAATCTTTACAGAGCGTTGTGATATTCACGAAGAGTTAGTTCGTTTGCAAAGTCATTTAGAGCAATTTCGTGAAACACTGCAGATTGAAGAGCCTGTTGGAAGGAAAATGGATTTCATCGTCCAAGAGATGCATAGAGAAATTAATACGATTGGTTCTAAGGCAAATGACTTAACAATTTCAAAATATGTTGTAGAAATGAAAAATAACCTTGAAAAAATTCGTGAACAAGTACAAAATATTGAGTAGCTTTCAAAAAATATATAAAGTTATACGTGGTGGAGAAATCGGATAGACTTACTAGGAGGCGCAAACTATGGCCATGCGGTTTTTAAATATTGGATACGGAAATATTGTATCTGCTCATCGAATTATTGCTATTGTAAGTCCGGAGTCAGCTCCTATTAAACGAACAGTACAGGAAGCACGCGAACATAATGCTTTGCTTGATGCTACGTATGGGAGAAAAACAAGGGCGGTTATTGTTATGGATGATGGGCATGTGGTATTAAGTCCAATTCAGCCAGAGACGATTGCACATCGTTTGAATAATAAAGAAGAGTTAAGTGAGGAAGGGTAGGTTTTACATATTTATGAGAAGTAGAAGAGGATTGCTCATCGTTCTTTCAGGACCTTCTGGGGTTGGTAAAGGAACGGTTCGAAAAGAGCTGTTTAGTCATGAGGATACACGTTTTCAGTACTCCATTTCAGTAACGACACGTAAGCCACGTGAAGGTGAAGTAGATGGTGTGGATTATTTCTTTAAAGAGAGAGAAGAATTTGAGGACATGATTCGTAATGAAAAATTACTTGAGTGGGCTGAGTTCGTAGGTAATTATTACGGAACACCGATTGACTATGTTGAAAAAACATTACAAGAAGGAAAAGATGTATTCTTAGAAATTGAAGTGCAAGGAGCAATTCAAGTTAAGAAAGCTTTCCCAGAAGGTGTATTTATTTTCTTAGCACCTCCAAGTTTATCTGAACTAAAGAACCGTATAGTCGGCCGTGGTACAGAAACTGAAGATGTTATTGAAAATCGTTTAACGGTAGCGAAAGAAGAAATCGAAATGATGGACGCTTACGACTATGTTGTAGAAAACGATCAAGTTGAACTAGCTTGTGAAAGAATTAAAGCAATTGTGGTTGGTGAACATTGCCGCCGCGAAAGAGTAGCAAAATATTATAAAGAAATGACGGAGGGTCTATAATTATGTTAAATCCATCAATTGATTCATTATTAACAAAAATCGATTCTAAATATACACTTGTAACAGTAGCTGCAAAACGTGCGCGTGAAATGCAACTTGCTGATAACTGTGTTATCGAGCAACCTGTTTCTCATAAATGTGTAGGTAAATCATTAGAAGAAATCGATGCAGAAGTATTAAAATATGTACCAAGCGAAGACAAAATCATCGATTAAGACATTCTTTTCGACAAACTAAAACATAGACTTTATAATTTTCTATGTAACGGTAACAACCTATTTACAAGTAGGTTGTTATTTTTTTACGATAGGGAAGAAATATTGGTACTGATGAGCTGGGAATTCTGTTTCAGTATTATAAGTTTGAAAAAGAAAGAGGACGAGCCATATGCTAAAAGGGAAAAAGATACTTCTATGTGTAACAGGAGGCATTGCGGTCTTTAAAGCGGCTGCGTTAACTAGTAAATTGACACAAGCTGGTGCTATTGTAAAAGTAATGATGAGTGAGTCGGCAATGAAGTTTGTTACGCCTCTTACATTTCAAGCACTTTCTCGCCATGACGTATATACAGATACATTCGATGAGAAAGACTCAGCTGTTATTGCACATATCGATTTAGCAGATTGGGCAGATGTAGTACTTGTTGCACCTGCTACTGCCAATTGTATTGGGAAGTTAGCTGGTGGTATTGCAGACGATATGATTACAACTACTTTGTTAGCTACTACAGCCCCAGTGTGGATTGCACCTGCTATGAATGTGCATATGTATGAAAACAAAATTGTACAAAAAAATATGATGACGTTAAAAACATTAGGATATACATTTATTGAGCCTGGAGAAGGTTTTTTAGCGTGTGGTTATGTTGCGAAGGGAAGACTAGAAGAACCGGAAGCAATCATTGCACGGTTAGAAGAAGCTTTTTCCGAACAAAAACCATTGCAAGGAAAAAAAATATTAATAACTGCTGGCCCAACTCGTGAAAAGATTGATCCAGTGCGTTTTATGACCAATTTTTCTTCTGGAAAAATGGGATATGCAATTGCGGAAGTTGCAGCGAACTTAGGTGCTGATGTCATACTTGTTTCGGGACCGACAGCATTAAACCCACCATTACATGTAAATACGGTACAAGTGGAATCTGCACAAGATATGTTAGAAGTAGTTCTGCAACAGTATCAAAACGTAGATGTTGTCATTAAAACAGCAGCAGTTGCAGATTATCGCCCGAAATATGTTCATGATAATAAAATGAAAAAGAAAAATGGTGATGCTGTAATCGAACTCGAGAGAACAGTAGATATTTTAAAAACGTTAGGTGAGATGAAGGACAAACAGTTACTTATCGGTTTTGCGGCTGAAACGACAAAGGTAGAGGAATACGCAACAAAAAAATTACGTGAGAAAAATGCGAATATGATTGTTGCGAACGATGTAAAGGCACAAGGAGCTGGATTTGGTACAGATACAAACATTGTAACAATGTATAGAAAAGATGGAGAAGTTATCGAGTTGCCACTTTTAACGAAGAAAGAGGTTGCTCGTGAAATATTAAAGCAAATTGAAATGATGTTAGAAGATGATTGTCTATGAAATTTGCAAGTGTAATTGTTGATGTACCTGCACGTCAGACAGATCGACCATTTGATTATATTATCCCTAAAAAGTGGGAAGATATTGTCCAGACAGGCATGCGTGTAGTAGTTCCATTTGGTCCAAGGAAATTGCAAGGTTTTATTATTGGGATCAAAGATTCGGCTGAAGTAGAAAGTAAGAAGTTAAAGGCAATCCATGAAATATTAGATGTAACACCGGTTATAAACGAGGAGTTATTAAAGCTTGGATATTGGCTTACGAGTGAAACATTATGTTATATGATTTCAGCTTTTCAAGTCATGCTTCCAACAGCGATAAAAGCAACGTATAAAAAGCGTCTACAACTTCGCAAGCAAGAAGAAGTAGCACCTGAACTACTGTTTTTATTTCAGGACAAAGAAGCGATAGATTGGGAAGCGATTGAGACGCAGCCGCATCTATACCGCACGATTCAACAAGAAATTAAAAATGGCACGATTGAAGTTGTTTATCAGGTAAAAGATAAAGTGCAAAAGAAGAAACAAAGAGTCGTTCAACCGGAGTTGTCAGAAGATAAATTGGAATTAGCAGCATTTGAACTGAAAAGTAAAAAACAACAAGATGTACTCTATTATTTTGTGGAAAATTATAAAAGTGTGCCGTTGAAAGTAATAACAGAAGAGTTGCAAATAACAAACGCTCCGATTAAAGCACTTGTTAAAAAGGGGCTAATTTCAGAAAAGTATGTGGAAGTGTACCGAAATCCGTATGACGATGATGATTTTGAACAAACGAAACCATTCCCGCTTACGGAGGAACAAAAGCAAGTTATTGCACCGATTTTATCATCAATTACAAATGAAACTTACAATCCATTTTTACTATATGGTGTTACAGGAAGCGGAAAAACAGAAGTATATTTACAATCTATAGCAGCGGTGCTCGCGAAAGGGAAAGAAGCTATTGTGCTTGTTCCTGAAATTGCACTAACTCCTCAAATGGTAGATCGTTTTAAAGGTAGATTTGGCTCGCAAGTTGCGGTTCTTCATAGTGCGCTGTCTGTTGGAGAAAAATATGATGAATGGCGTAAGATTTTAAGAAAAGAAGTGAAAGTTGTAGTTGGTGCACGTTCAGCTGTATTTGCTCCTTTTGAAAATTTAGGGATTATTATTATTGATGAGGAGCATGAATCGAGCTATAAGCAAGAAGATAATCCGAGGTATCATGCAAGGGATGTAGCTGTGTGGAGGGGGCAATATCATAAATGTCCTATCGTTCTTGGTAGTGCAACACCGACACTTGAATCGTTTGCAAGAGCGAAAAAAGGTGTGTATGAATTACTAACGATGGAAAAACGTATGAATGAACAACCTTTACCGACAGTAGAGATTGTTGATATGCGTGAGGAACTTCGTGACGGGAATCGTTCCATGTTTTCGAAGGCATTGCATGAAAAAATAGCAGATCGATTAGAAAAGAAAGAACAGATGGTGCTCTTCTTAAATAGAAGAGGTCATTCTACATTTGTTATGTGCCGTGATTGCGGGTATGTTGTACAATGTCCGCATTGTGATATCTCGCTGACATATCATAAAATGAACCATCGTTTAAAATGTCATTATTGCAGTCATGAAGAGAATATGCCGACTGCGTGTCCTGCTTGTCAAAGTACATATATTCGTTTCTTTGGTACAGGTACACAAAAGGTAGAAGAAGAAATTACAAAATTATTTCCAGAGGCACGAGTCATTCGAATGGATGTAGATACGACAAGTCGCAAAGGAATGCATGAAAAATTATTAAAGGCGTTCGGAGAAGAAAAAGCAGATATACTACTTGGAACACAAATGATTGCGAAAGGATTAGATTTTCCTAAAGTAACGCTTGTCGGGGTGTTAACTGCAGATACGATGCTTCACTTACCTGATTTTCGAGCGAGTGAAAAGACGTATCAGTTATTGACGCAAGTAAGTGGACGAGCAGGCAGACATGAATTGCCAGGGGAAGTTATAATTCAAACGTATACGCCAGAACATTACAGTATAGAGTTAGCGAAGAACCAACAATATGATGTGTTTTTTGACCAAGAAATGCAAATGAGACGAACAAGACAATACCCACCTTATTACTATGTTGTACTTGTAACAGTATCTCATCCAGAATTATTAAAGGCAGTGCAAGTGACGGAAAAAATTGTCGGTCATTTACGGGCGCACTGCACGCAGCAAACAATGGTGTTAGGACCGGTTGCTTCAGCAATTCCAAGGATAAAAGATAGATATCGTTATCAATGCATGATAAAATACAAACGGGAACCAAACTTAAAGAACGTGCTCAAAATGGTAAATGAACATTATCAAGCAGAAATGCAAAAAGAGCTACAAATCTCAATTGATTTTAATCCAACAATGTTAATGTAGCGGAGGGAAATATGGCAGTTTTAGAAATAGTAAAGCATCCAAATGAAGTGTTAGAAACACCATGCGAAAGAGTAATTAACTTTGATAAAAAGTTAATTAAATTGTTGAAAGATATGCATGAAACAATGTTAATTGCGGACGGGGTCGGTTTAGCTGCGCCTCAAATAGGTGTAAGCTTGCAAGTGGCGGTAGTTGATATCGGTGATGATACGGGGAAAATCGAGTTAATCAATCCATCGATACTAGAAAAACGTGGTGAACAAGTAGGTCCCGAAGGCTGTCTAAGCTTCCCGGGACTTTATGGTGAAGTGGAACGTGCGGAGTATATTAAAGTACGTGCGCAAAATCGCCGAGGTAAAGTATTTTTACTAGAAGCAGAAGGATTTTTAGCACGTGCAATTCAACATGAAATCGATCATTTACACGGTGTGTTATTTACATCGAAAGTGACAAGATATTATGAGGAAAACGAATTAGAATAGGTATTAAAAGGAGCGGTTTTTAAATGATAAAAGTAGTATTTATGGGAACACCGGACTTTTCAGTGCCGGTGCTTCGTCGTCTTATCGAAGATGGCTATGATGTAATAGGTGTTGTGACGCAGCCCGATCGTCCGGTAGGTAGAAAAAAAGTATTAACACCTACACCTGTTAAAGTTGAAGCAGAAAAACATGGTATTCCAGTGTTACAGCCGTTAAGAATTCGTGAAAAAGACGAATATGAAAAAGTATTGGCATTAGAGCCAGATTTAATTGTAACAGCTGCGTTCGGTCAGATTGTACCAAATGAAATTTTAGAGGCACCGAAGTATGGATGTATTAACGTCCACGCCTCTTTACTTCCTGAACTTCGTGGTGGTGCACCGATTCATTATGCAATTATGGAAGGTAAAGAAAAAACAGGTATTACAATTATGTATATGGTAGAGAAATTGGATGCTGGTGATATCTTAACGCAAGTAGAAGTGGAAATTGAAGAACGTGAAACGACAGGCTCGTTATTTGATAAGTTAAGCGAAGCAGGGGCACATCTTTTATCTAAAACAGTACCTTTACTAATTCAAGGTAAGTTAGAACCAATTAAACAAAATGAAGAAGAAGTAACGTTTGCATATAATATAAAACGTGAGCAAGAGAAAATTGATTGGACAAAAACAGGTGAAGAAGTATACAATCACATTCGCGGATTGAATCCATGGCCAGTTGCTTATACAACTTTAGCAGGACAGGTTGTTAAAGTATGGTGGGGAGAAAAAGTACCTGTAACGAAATCAGCTGAAGCAGGTACGATTGTTGCGATCGAAGAAGATGGTTTTGTTGTAGCAACAGGGAATGAGACAGGTGTTAAAATCACTGAATTGCAACCCTCTGGTAAAAAACGTATGAGTTGTTCGCAATTTTTACGTGGCACAAAACCTGAAATTGGAACGAAGTTAGGAGAAAATGCATGAGACAAAATGTTCGTGAGTTAGCTCTTGATGGCTTAATTCAAGTAGAAAAAAGTGGTGCATACAGTAACTTACTTTTAAATAATCTAATTGAAAAAAATGCAATTGATAGAAAAGATATTGGTTTGTTAACTGAAATTGTATATGGAACGATTCAACGTCGTGACACATTAGATTATTATTTACAGCCTTTTTTAAAAAAGAAGGTTGAGGCGTGGGTAAGAGTATTACTTCGCTTATCTTTATATCAAATGATTTATTTAGATCGAGTGCCCGAAAGAGCGGCTATTCATGAAGCAGTTGAGATTGCAAAGCGTCGCGGGCATAAAGGGATTGCCGGTATGGTAAACGGGGTATTACGTTCGATTCAAAGAGAAGGTGTACCTTCTGTAGATGAAATCAAAGATCCGGTAGAACGTTTGGCAATTGCAACAAGTCATCCAATGTGGCTTGTTCAAGACTGGGCTTCTGAATATGGTTTAGAGACAGCAGAGAAAATGTGTGAAGTGAACATGTTACCCCCAGTACCAACAGCGCGTGTAAATGTTGATAAAATAACAGTAGACGAAGCAATTGAGTTGTTGGCTAGTGAAGGTATAGAAGCGAAGCGCGGCGATTTATCAGAGGATGCAATCCAAATTGAAAGAGGAAATGTAGCGCATACAGATGCGTTCAAAAAAGGTTTTCTTTCTATTCAAGATGAAAGTTCTATGCTTGTAGCACGCGCTTTAGAACCGAATGAGGGAGATGTAGTTCTTGATAGTTGTGCTGCTCCGGGCGGAAAAACAACGCACATTGCAGAGCGATTAAAAGGAACAGGTCAAGTTATGTCTCTTGATTTACATGCACACAAAGTACGTTTAATTAAACAACAAGCAGAGCGACTGGGTCTAGAAAATGTCGAAACAAAAGCACTAGATGCTAGAAAAGTGCAAGAACACTTTGCGAATGAAACATTTGATAAAATATTAGTAGATGCACCATGTTCTGGATTTGGTGTGATTAGACGTAAACCTGATATTAAGTTAGGTAAAAATAAAGGCGATAGTGAAAGATTATCGACGATTCAACTTGCAATACTAGAAAAAATAGCACCGTTATTAAAACAAGGTGGTCGCCTTGTTTATAGTACGTGCACAATAGAAAAAATAGAAAATGAACAAGTAATAGAGCAATTTTTACAAGAGCATCCTGAATTTGAATGGGATACTACGATAAAAGGTCGCATGCCAGAAAAGTTAAATCCGTATATTGATGAAGGTCAAGTACGAATTTTACCGCATTATTTTGCAACAGATGGCTTTTATATTGCTTGTTTAAGGAAGAAGGTGTAGCATCGTGGAAACGACTGTGAGAAAACAAAAGAAAAATCTAGAAACGAAGAAACCATCAATTTATTCTTTACAACTTCATGAAATGCAAGATTGGTTAAAGGAACAAGGAGAACCTAAATTCCGTGCAGGACAAATCTTTGATTGGCTATATAAAAAACGTGTAAAAAATTATGACGACATGTCGAATCTTTCTAAAGGATTACGCGATAAATTGTCGAATTCCTTTGATATTACTACTTTAAATACATTAGTAAAACAAACATCTTCTGATGGAACAATTAAATTCTTATTCCAATTATATGATGGTTATTCTATTGAAACAGTGTTAATGCGACATGAATATGGAAATTCTATTTGTGTAACAACACAGGTCGGATGCCGTATTGGTTGTACGTTCTGTGCATCTACACTTGGTGGGTTAAAACGAAACTTAGAGGCTGGAGAGATTGTAGCGCAAGTAGTAGAAGTGCAACGTGCACTTGATGAAACAGAAGAACGTGTAAGTTCGCTTGTTGTTATGGGAATTGGAGAGCCGTTTGATAATTACGACAACTTAATGTCATTCTTACGCATTGTAAATCATGAAAAAGGAATTCATATTGGCGCAAGACATATGACAGTTTCAACAAGTGGAATTGTTCCAAAAATTTATAAGTTCGCTGAAGAAGATATGCAAATTAATTTTGCGATTTCATTGCATTCTGCAAATACAGAGTTACGTTCAAAATTAATGCCGATTAACCGTGCTTATAAGCTACCAGACTTAATGGAAGCTGTTAAATACTATGTAAATAGAACAGGGCGTCGTATTACGTTTGAATATGGCTTATTTGGAGGAGAAAATGACCAAGTTGAGCAAGCTGAAGAACTTGCTGCGCTTTTAAAAGGTGTAAAATGTCATGTAAACTTAATTCCGGTAAACTACGTACCTGAACGTGATTATGTACGTACGCCACGTGAACAAATTTTCTTATTTGAAAAAACGTTAAAAGATCGTGGAGTGAATGTAACAATTCGCCGTGAACAAGGTCATGATATTGATGCAGCCTGCGGTCAGTTACGTGCGAAGGAGCGTAAAGAAGAGACGAGGTGACGAGATGAAGGCCGTGTTTCTATCAGATAAAGGAAAAGTTCGTCAACATAATGAAGATAGTGCAGGAGTTTTTCACAATTTAGATGGAAATATTTTAGCGGTAGTAGCAGATGGAATGGGAGGTCATCGAGCTGGTGATGTAGCTAGCTCGATGACCATTCAATTATTCCATGATTATTGGAAGCAAACGCATAATATGAATGAACCAAAAAAAGTAGAAGAGTGGTTACATACGAGTGTTGGGATTATTAATGAGCGTATATACGAGTACTCTAAGCAACATGTAGA
This sequence comes from Bacillus sp. CH140a_4T, assembly GCF_008923725.1. GTDB lineage: Bacteria > Bacillota > Bacilli > Bacillales > Bacillaceae_G > Bacillus_A. Next base: position 168,769 of record NZ_WBPF01000013.1, on the reverse strand, counting down.
ATGTAATGGTATGGGAACAACACTAATAATAGCGATTTGTACGCCAAACTTTGTGACAATAGGTCATATAGGAGATAGTCGTTGTTATATGGTATCAGAGGGCGAAATCTCGCTTGTAACGGAAGATCACTCACTTGTAAATGAGCTTGTGAGACATGGTGAAATTTCAAAAGAAGACGCAGAATATCACCCGAAAAAGAATGTTTTGTTAAGGGCATTAGGAACAGAAGAAAAAGTCGGATTAGATGTTAAAACATTGGTGCTTGAGGAAGATGATCAGTTACTTCTTTGCTCTGATGGATTATCTAACAAAGTTTCTATAGCTGATATGCAACAAATTTTACAGTTAAATGAACAGCTTGAAACTAAGGGACAACGTCTCATTCAATTGGCGAATGATCGTGGCGGGGAAGATAATATCACCCTTGTTCTTATTGATTATGCGGGTTCGACAAACGAAAGTAGGTGAAGTGCAACGTGCTGATTGGAAAACGCTTAAATGACCGTTATAAGCTACTGAAAATGATTGGTGGCGGTGGAATGGCCAATGTGTATTTAGCTCATGATGATATACTTGGCCGAGATGTAGCGGTAAAAATACTAAGACTCGACTATTCAAATAACGAAGAGTTTATTAAACGTTTCCATCGAGAAGCGCAGTCTGTTACAACGTTGTCGCATCCAAATATTGTGAATATGTATGATGTCGGAGAAGAAGATGGTATATATTATCTTGTAATGGAGTATGTACCAGGACAAACATTGAAGCAATACATAATTGAGCGAGGCATGTTACCGATAGGAGAAGCTCTTGATATTATGGAGCAGTTAACATCCGCCATGGCACACGCCCATCATTTTGAAATTGTGCACCGCGATATTAAACCGCACAATATTTTAATTCGAGCTGATGGAGTAATAAAAGTAACAGATTTTGGAATTGCGACAGCTACAAGTGCAACAACAATTACACATACAAATTCAGTACTCGGTTCGGTGCATTATTTATCACCAGAACAAGCACGCGGCGGGATAGCAAATAAACAATCAGATATTTATTCCCTAGGGATTGTTATGTTTGAGTTGTTAACAGGAAGACAACCATTTTCTGGCGAATCTGCTGTTGCTATAGCTTTAAAACATTTACAAAGTGAAATTCCGTCTCCGAGAAGATGGAACGAAAATATTCCGCAAAGTGTTGAAAATATTATATTGAAGGCAACTGCGAAAGATCCATTTCATCGATATCAATCTGCCAATGCGATGAAACGAGATATTGAAACTGCGCTTTATCCAGAGAGGATAAATGAGCAGCCATTTTACATACCGGAAGATATGGAAGCGACGAAAGCGATTCCGATTATTCAACAAGAACAATTATTCGAAAATATAACTGATGAAACAATTGTTTTAAAAGGAAGTAAAGTGGATGAACAGAAAAGAAAAGAAGAAGTAGAATTAAATAAGAAGAAAAAACGAAGTAATAAATGGCTCAAAATTTTAATTACAACATTTTTACTTTTAGCGATTGGAATAACGTTAGCGCTTACTGTTATTCCAGGATTCTTTATTCCAAAAGATGTAAAAGTCCCTGATGTGGCTGGTATGAAATATACGACTGCAGTAAATACATTAGTTGAAAAGGGTTTTGAGGTTACGGAACCTAATATCGTATATACAGATGATGTAGAGGTCGGTGGTGTTATAAAAACAGACCCTGTGGCCGGAAGAGTCGTGAAAGAGAACTCTAAAATTACTATCTATCAATCAGGTGGAAAAAAGAAAAATAAGATGAGTGATCTCACAGGAAAAGATTTTGAGAGTATAAGGAATGAATTAGAAGAAAAATATAAACAAGTTACAATAAATTATATTGAAAATGATAGGCCAAAAGGTGAAATCGTTGAGCAAATCCCGACGCCGGATCAAATGGTAGTAGAAGCGGAACAAGAACTGAAAATTTGGGTAAGTAAAGGTCCTTATCAAATTAGACCAGGTGATTTTTCAGGATGGACTGAAAATAGCGTAAATGGTTATTTGAATGAGAGAAAACTAACTCCAGATATAAAACGAGAGTATTCCGATACTGTTGATAAAGGACTTGTAATTTCGCAATCTCCAAAACCAGGAACGCCGTTAAAAGAAGGAGATAAAGTCACGATTATCATTTCAGAGGGTCCTAAGCCGAAAGTAACGAAAACAGTGAAAGTGGATAATATCTCTATTCCTTATGAGTCTTCTATAATAGGTGAGAAAAAACCACAAACGATAGAAATTTATAAAGAAGATATGCAACAAAAAATGGATAGACCAATTGAAACTAGAACAATTTCAGAGTCGGCAACTATTTCTTTAGAATTTGTAATTCAAGAAGGTACAAAAGGACACTATAAAATTGTACGAGATGGTGTAACGATTATCGACAAAGAAGTACCATACCCAACTCAATAATAATGACTTCCATTTTCTTTCTAGAGGAGATGGAATGTATTACTCTTGCCTGTTATGCTGTCTACATATAGTGGACTGTATAACAGGCAAAAATATATGATTCAAAAAGCTATCAAAGTGATACTGTTATAAATAATATTTTAAATTTGATGGTAGATTAAATATATTAACTTGTATATATGACGGGTTTTGAAATAAGTATTTAAAGAATTTTAAACCATTCAATATTAATTACAGCTTCACTTTATACAAAATAAAGGAGAATTATATGCCAGAAGGAAAAATTGTAAAAGCTCTAAGTGGGTTTTATTATGTTCAGCATGAAGAAGGGATTACACAATGCCGCGGGCGTGGTGTGTTCAGAAAAAATAAAATTACACCACTGGTAGGAGACCAAGTCGTTTTTCAAGCAGATAATCCAAGTGAAGGATACGTGCTTGAAGTATTTGATCGAAAAAATGAACTTGTTAGGCCTCCTATTGCTAATGTTGATCAAGCAATTCTCGTTTTCTCAGCAGTAGAACCAGATTTTAATCCGGGACTGTTAGATCGATTTTTAGTGCTGATTGAATATCATAACATTAAGCCGATTATTTGCATTAGTAAGATGGATTTAGTGGATGAAAAAATGAGAGAGACTGTTGAATCTTATGCGAATGACTATCGTGAGATGGGATATGATGTATTATTTACTTCTATCAACACTTCGGAAAGTATTGATATTTTAAAACCATTCTTAGAAGATTGTGTTTCTGTTGTTGCAGGGCAATCTGGTGTTGGGAAATCTTCTATGCTTAACGTTTTACGCCCAGATTTAGAACTGAAAACGAATGATATTTCCTCGCATTTAGGACGCGGGAAACATACGACAAGACATGTGGAATTAATTGCGGTTGGAAGTGGACTAGTTGCAGATACACCTGGTTTTAGTTCACTTGATTTCATAGATATAGAGGTAGAAGATCTTACATATTGTTTTCCGGAGTTGAAAGAAGCGAGCCAATACTGTAAATTTAGAGGGTGTACACATCTTTCTGAACCGAAATGTGCTGTGAAGGCTGCGGTTGAAGAAGGAAAAATTACAGAATATCGTTATAAGAATTACAAACAATTCGTAGAAGAAATTAGAGAGAGAAAGCCGAGGTATTAGTTATGATTAAAATTGCACCATCGATCTTATCAGCAGATTTTTCAAAATTAGGGGAAGAGATTAAAGATGTAGAAAAAGGCGGAGCGGATTACATTCATGTCGATGTAATGGATGGACATTTCGTACCAAATATTACGATTGGACCATTAATTGTAGAGGCGATCCGCCCGATTACATCGTTACCGTTAGATGTACATTTAATGATTGAAAATCCTGATAACTATATCCCGACTTTCGCAAAAGCAGGAGCAGATATTATTACTGTTCATGTAGAGGCGTGCCCTCATTTACATCGTACGATTCAGTTAATTAAATCTCATGGCATTAAAGCGGGAGTTGTATTAAATCCGCATACGCCAGTTTCAACGATTGAGCATGTATTAGAGGATATCGATATGGTATTACTTATGACAGTAAACCCTGGATTTGGCGGACAGAAATTTATCCATTCTGTATTACCGAAAATTAAACAAGTTGCAGAAATGGTTAAAGAGCGCAATCTAGACGTAGAAATTGAAGTTGATGGTGGTGTAAACGCTGAAACAGCAAGACTTTGTGTGGAAGCAGGAGCAAATGTACTTGTAGCTGGGTCAGCAGTATACAATCAAAAAGACCGCGGTGAAGCAATTCGTGTCATTCGTGGATAATGAATGAGCGAGTCTTTATCCCAGTGAATCTTCTAGTGTAGTAAGTTTTCACTATTTATAAAGGATAGAGAAAAAATATGTAAAAAGGCAATCTACCGAATGGCAGGTTGCCTTTTTACAATAGAAAGGGAAGGAAACATGATTATTCATATTTTAGCGGGCGGACCTGCGGAATATTGTGCAGATTTTTCTCGATATGAAAATGAGAAAGTAGTTTGGGCGGCAGTTGATAGAGGTGTATACCGTTTATTAAAAGGAGGAATTACTCCAGCTGTTGCGTTTGGAGATTACGATTCAGTTACTGAAGAGGAATTAGTATGGATGGGCCAGCAAACAAATGACTTACATATTGTTCCTCGTGAAAAAGATCAAACAGATTTGGAAATTGCGATTAACTGGGCGTTAGAACAAAATCCTACATTGATTCGTATTTTTGGTGCCACCGGTGGAAGGCTGGATCATGGTTTAGCAAATATACAGATGCTTTTAAGAGGGTTAGAAGTAGAGATAGAAATGTGTATTGTAGACAATAAAAATGAAATAAGCGTGAAAAAAGTAGGTACACATATAATTGAAGATAATAAAAATTTCCCTTATGTATCTTTTGTACCGGTTACTGAAATAGTGGAAGGGATTACATTACTTGGTTTTAAGTATCCTCTAACTAATAAAACAATAGAATGGGGATCAACACTTTGTATTAGTAATGAACTCGTTGAGGAAAAAGGTACTTTTTCATTTAGTTCTGGCATATTAATGGTGATAAGAAGCACTGATTAAAGAAACAATTTTGCTCCTTACATCATATAGTGAACAAGTGGAGTAATGGGGATTAGGAGGGAAACCATGAGATTTTATACAATTAAGTTACCTAAATTTCTTGGTGGAATTGTTCGTGCCATGTTAAATACCTTCAAAAAAGATTAAAAAAAGCACCTATTACCGGTGCTTTTTCCATTGTCATAGTAAAAAAAGAGCCTAGCGGCTCTTTTTTTTATTATTAAACACGTTCGATTTTGCCAGATTTTAATGCTCTAGCAGAAACGTAAACACGTTGAACTTTTCCGTCGATGCGTACGCGAACTTTTTGAAGGTTAGCGCCCCATTTACGTTTTGTAGCGTTCATTGCGTGAGAACGAGAGTTACCAGAACGAGCTTTTCTTCCAGTGATAGCACAAACACGAGCCATTTATATTTCCCTCCCTTGATACCTTACCATACGTAATTTTTCAATGTTAGTCTTTTTTGCGATGCTAAAAACACTACTATAATTTAACACAACTAAAAAGAGAATGCAACACCGTAGAAAAAAGAAATCAAGAAAAATTACTTGACACCATATGTCGATGATGAAAAGTTGAAATCAAGAAAAATTACTTGACATATTATAGTAGTACATGTTGTATAATAACAATGGACTATTTTGCTCATCATAAAAAATGTGATTTAAAACATAAAATATGAGAGTGAAAAGAAAGAACGATGGAATTTTCTTTAAAAAGATTATATGATAGTAACTAAAGTAGTCTAGCTCACTTTCACCATTTATGAAGGGGGAAACGAGATGTCAATTGAAATTAAAACAAAGTATGGTCAAATTGATATTAGTACAGATGTAATTGCAACAATTGCTGGAGGTGCCGCAGTAGATTGCTATGGTATCGTAGGTATGGCATCAAAAAATCAGTTAAAAGATGGTTTAACAGACATTTTACGAAAAGAAAACTTCACTAGAGGTGTTATTGTTCGTAAAGATGAAGATGAAGTACATATTGATATGTATATTATTGTGAGCTATGGTACGAAAATTTCAGAAGTAGCACATAACGTGCAGACGAAAGTGAAATATACATTAGATCAAACTGTAGGACTAGCAGTAGATTCAGTAAACATCTACGTACAAGGAGTTAAAGTAATAAACTTGTAATGTGCATTAAGGAGGAAAATCTGTGTCAATTCAAAAAATTGATGGGAAACGTTTATCACAAATGATCATGCAAGGAGCGAATAATTTAACAAATAATGTTCAGCTTGTTGATGCATTAAACGTATTTCCAGTTCCAGATGGCGATACCGGTACAAACATGAACTTATCAATGACTTCAGGCGCACGTGAAGTGAAAGCAAATCCTTCACAGCATGCTGGTAAAGTCGGCGTAAGTTTAGCCAAAGGATTATTAATGGGAGCTCGTGGTAACTCTGGTGTTATTTTATCTCAGTTATTCCGTGGTTTCTCTAAATCCATTGAACAAAAAGAAGAATTAACAACAGTTGATTTTGCTGCAGCTTTAGATGCTGGGGTAGAAGCGGCTTACAAAGCGGTTATGAAACCGATTGAAGGAACGATTTTAACGGTTGCAAGAGAAACGGGTAAATATGCAGTGACAGTTGCGAAAAAACAGCGCGACTTTGTTTTGTTTATGGAAGACGTTGTGAAAGAAGCGAATGCATCGTTAAATCGTACGCCAGATTTATTACCTGTATTAAAACAAGTTGGCGTTGTAGATAGCGGTGGTAAAGGTCTTGTTGTTGTATATGAAGGGTTTTTAGCTGACTTAAAAGGAGAAACGATTTCTTCTAATGTGTCTGCCCAACCATCTATGAATGACATGGTACGCGCAGAACATCACCGTAGTGTACAAAGCCAATTGAGTACAGAAGATATAAAGTATGGATATTGTACGGAATTCATGGTGAAATTAGAGCCTCAAAAAATGAAAGAACATAATTTCTCTGAACAAAAATTCCGTGAAGATATTAGTGTATACGGAGATTCACTACTTGTTGTATCAGATGATGAGGTTGTTAAGGTTCATATTCATGCGGAACATCCTGGAGATCCTATGAATTATGGACAACGTTATGGTAGTTTAATTAAGATTAAAGTAGAAAATATGCGTGAACAGCATACTGCTTTATTAGATGAGCCGACTATGATGCCTGAGCCGACTAGCCAGTCTAAAGAGAAACAACCGTACGGTATCGTAACTGTAGCTATGGGATCTGGTATCAAAACTTTATTTGAGAGCATTGGCGCGACGAAAGTTATCGAAGGTGGCCAAACGATGAATCCAAGTACGGAGGATATTGTGAAGGCGATTGAAGAAGCGAACGCTGAAAAAATCATTATTTTACCGAACAACGGGAATATCGTGATGGCAGCAGAACAAGCAGCGTCAGTTGTTGATCAAGAAGTGATTGTAATTCGTTCGAAAACAGTTCCTCAAGGTATGGCTGCAATGTTAGCATTTAATCCAGTTGGAACGTTAGAAGAGAATGAAGAAAACATGAAAGAAGCTTTATCTCATGTGAAAACCGGTCAAATTACGTATGCTGTACGTGATACGGAAATTGATGGTGTAGCAATTCAAAAAGATGATTTCATGTGTATCGCAGATGGAAAAATCGTATCAACAAATGCTGAAAAAGTAGGAGCTGCGAAGCAATTACTAGAAGCACTTATTGATGAAGATTCTGAAATCGTAACGATTCTACAAGGTGAAGATGCAACTGACGAAGAAGTAGCTGAGTTAGTTGAATTTGTAGAAGAGAACTTTGAGGACTCAGAAGTAGAAGTACATACTGGAAACCAACCGGTGTATTCTTTCATCTTCTCTGTAGAATAAGAAAAAATTCGTTTTGAAAATAAATGGATTACTTACTTGCTGATGGATAAGAAGTAGTAATATGAAGTTTATTACTAGTTTTTATTCAAAAGGCTAGCATATTGAAGATAAAAAGAGCCTTGCTGCTAATAGTGAGGCTCTTTTCTTTCGTATTGCTTATGAGGGATTTGAGTAGTTTCTCTTAGAATGCCTATGATAGAATATATAAGGTGAAATAGAGCGATTACAGATGTAAATCGCGTTAATGGATAATGAATCAAAGAAAATAATGTGACGGAGCGTGAGAATCTTGAATGAAGTTGTACAAGTTCCTGTTACGGATGTAAAGGGAATCGGAGGCGAAACATCTGAATTACTACACGAGATGGGAATTTATACAGTTTCTCATCTATTAGAACATTTTCCGTACCGTTATGAAGATTATGCGATGAAAGATCTTGCTGAAGTAAAGCATGATGAACGGGTAACAGTTGAGGGGAAAGTTCACAGTGCTCCTTTACTGCAATATTATGGGAAGAAAAAGTCGCGTCTTACGGTTCGTGTCCTCGTCGGTCGTTATTTAATTACAGCTGTATGTTTTAATAGACCGTACTATAAGCAGAAGTTAACTTTAGATGAAACGGTAACGATTACTGGTAAATGGGATCAGCATCGTCAAACGATTGCAGTATCAGAGCTTCATTTTGGACCAGTTGTACGTCAACAAGAAGTAGAGCCTGTATACTCAGTGAAAGGGAAACTTACAGTAAAACAGATGCGCCGTTTTATTACCCAAGCGTTCAAGGAGTATGGAGAATCTATAGTTGAAGTGTTGCCTGACGGATTGCTAAGTCGATATAAATTATTACCACGTTATGAAGCGCTTCGGGCGTTGCATTTTCCAGCAGGGCAGGAAGATTTAAAACAAGCGCGTCGCCGTTTTGTATATGAGGAGTTTTTCTTATTTCAGCTAAAAATGCAAACATTACGGAAAATGGAGAGGGAAAATTCGAAAGGGACGAAAAAAGAAATTCCTTCAGCAGAATTGCAAGAGTTTATCGATACACTTCCGTTTCCGTTAACTGGTGCACAGCGCCGGGTTGTAGATGAAATTATGAAAGATATGACATCTCCTTATCGGATGAATCGTCTATTGCAAGGTGATGTAGGTTCTGGGAAAACAGTCGTTGCAGCGATTGGCCTTTATGCAGCGAAATTAGCACATTATCAAGGCGCTTTAATGGTTCCTACAGAAATTTTAGCAGAGCAACATTATCAATCGCTCGCAGAGACGTTCTCGCATTTTGGTATGAAGGTTGAATTGTTAACAAGTTCTGTTAAAGGTGTAAGGCGTCGAGAGATTTTGGCAAAATTAGAACAAGGAGAAATAGATATCCTTGTTGGAACACATGCTTTAATTCAAGATGAAGTTATCTTTCATAGGTTAGGTCTCGTTATTACTGATGAGCAACATCGATTTGGTGTAGCGCAGCGACGAGTTTTAAGGGAGAAAGGTGAAAGTCCGGATGTTTTATTTATGACGGCGACGCCAATTCCGCGTACGTTAGCAATTACTGCATTTGGAGAGATGGATGTTTCTATAATCGATGAGATGCCAGCTGGTAGAAAGGTAATTGAAACATACTGGGCAAAACATGATATGTTAGATCGAGTTCTCGGTTTTGTGGAGAAGGAGATAAAAAAAGGAAGACAAGCATATGTTATTTGTCCCCTTATTGAAGAATCTGAGAAACTTGATGTACAGAATGCGATCGACTTACATAGTATGCTGACTCATCATTATCAAGGGAAATGTCAAGTCGGATTAATGCATGGCAGACTCTCATCTCAAGAAAAAGAAGAGATAATGGGACAATTTAGTGAAAATAAAGTGCAAATTCTTGTGTCGACAACAGTTGTTGAAGTAGGTGTGAACGTACCGAATGCGACTGTAATGGTTATTTATGATGCAGAGCGTTTCGGTTTATCGCAGCTCCATCAGCTCAGGGGACGTGTTGGGCGTGGTAGTGAACAATCATATTGTTTATTAATCGCGGATCCAAAATCGGAAACGGGAAAAGAGCGAATGCGTATTATGACCGAAACGAATGATGGATTTGTATTGTCAGAAAAAGATTTAGAGTTAAGAGGTCCTGGAGATTTCTTTGGAAGTAAGCAAAGTGGTTTACCAGAATTCAAGGTTGCTGATATGGTACATGATTATCGAGCGTTAGAAACAGCTAGACAAGATGCGGCGTTACTAGTAGATTCAGAAGCGTTTTGGCATAATGATCAGTATGCTTCGCTGCGTACTTATCTTGACGGGACAGGTGTGTTCCAAGGAGAGAAGCTCGATTAAAGGGAGGCAACGAAAGTTTTTGTTGCATTCTACTTTTAATGATTATATACTACTGTTAGTACCTAGTCATAAAAATGGATGGTGCGGTATGAAAAAAAGAAGAAGTAAAAAAGAAAGACAAGAATTATTACAACAAACAATAGAAGCGAATCCTTTTATTACGGATGAAGATTTAGCAGAAAAATTTCAAGTGAGTATACAAACCGTACGTCTTGATCGTATGGAATTATCTATTCCTGAATTAAGAGAAAGAATTAAACATGTAGCTACAAAGCAACATGAAGAAGATGTGAAATCTTTACCGTTAGAAGAGGTTGTCGGAGAAATTATTGATATAGAATTAGATAGACATGCGATTTCTATCTTTGAAGTGAAGGTAGAACACGTATTTAAAAGAAATCAGATTGCCCGTGGGCATCATTTGTTTGCACAAGCAAACTCACTAGCTGTTGCGGTTATTGATGAAGAATTAGCTTTAACTGCAAAGTCTACCATTCGATACATTCGTCCTGTAAAATTAGGAGAGCGTGTTGTTGCAAAAGCGCGCGTTGAAGATGTAGAGAATGATAAAGGCCGGACCGTTGTCAAAGTGCGTAGCTTTGTTGGAGAAGAACTTGTTTTTACAGGCACTTTTGAAATGTATCGATCTAGTAATTATAGTGAGGAAGGTAACAACTTATGAAAATCGCAATAGATGCAATGGGCGGCGATCATGCTCCAAAGGCTGTCGTATTAGGAGCAATGAAAGCTATTAAGGAATATTCTGATTTACATATTACGTTAGTAGGGAAAGAAGAGGAAATTCGTCAATACTTAACGAGTGAAGAACGAATTACTATACTTCATACAGATGAAAAAATCGAATCGACAGATGAACCTGTAAGAGCGGTTCGTCGAAAAAAACAAGCTTCAATGGTACTAGCAGCGCAGCAAGTGAAAGACGGCGTAGCGGATGCTTGTATATCAGCTGGTAGTACAGGAGCTTTAATGGCGGCTGGATTGTTCGTTGTAGGTCGTATGGAAGGAATTGAGCGACCAGCTTTATCCCCTACAATGCCAACTGTTGATGGAGAAGGTTTTGTTATGTTAGATGTTGGAGCGAACGTTGATGCAAAACCAATTCATTTATATCAATATGCAATAATGGGATCTGTATACGCTGAGAAAGTAAGAGGAATTAAAAATCCTCGCGTTGGACTTTTGAACGTTGGAACAGAGGATGGCAAAGGGAACGAGCTTTCAAAACAAGTCTTTGCAATGCTTAAGGATGCCCCAATTAATTTCGTTGGGAACGTTGAATCAAGAGATTTATTGCAAGGTGTAGCAGATGTTGTTGTATGTGATGGTTTTACAGGAAATGTAGCGCTAAAATCATTAGAAGGAACAGCACTTGCGTTATTTTCTATGTTAAAAGAGCAGTTAATGAGTTCGTTTACGAGCAAATTAGCAGCAGCGGTATTAAAGCCAAAACTTATGGTATTAAAAGATAAAATGGATTATTCGGAGTATGGAGGAGCGGCATTATTTGGATTGAAAGCTCCTGTCATTAAGGCTCACGGTTCTTCCAATGACCAATCAATATTTAGTGCGATTCGTCAAACGAGAGAAATGGTAGCGAAAGAAGTTATTCCTACTATTTCAAGCGTAATGGAGAAAGAGCCACTCCAATAAGAGGAGGATTTGAAATGGGAAAACTAGCATTTCTTTTTCCGGGCCAAGGTTCACAGGCAGTTGGAATGGGTAAACAGTTAGCGGAGAATAATAAAGAGGTTGCAAATGTGTTTGTCAAAGCAGATGAGGTGTTGCAAGATTCGCTTTCAGAAGTGATTTTTGAAGGGCCGCAGGAAAAACTTACGTTAACGACAAATGCGCAGCCGGCCTTATTAACAACGAGTTTTGCTATTTTGACAGCTTTGAAAGAGTATGATATTACACCAGACTTTGTTGCAGGACATAGTTTAGGTGAATATAGCGCTCTTGTAGCAGCGGGTGCAATAACTTTTGAAGACGCTGTATATGCTGTAAGGAAACGTGGGGAATATATGGAAGAAGCTGTTCCTGGCGGAGAAGGTGCAATGGCGGCTATTTTAGGTGCTGATCCACATATGCTGAAACAAGTTACAGAAGAAGTAACAAGTGAAGGATATGCAGTACAAATTGCTAATATGAATAGTACGAAGCAAATTGTGATTTCTGGAACAAAGCAAGGAGTCGAGATTGCTTCTCAAAGAGCGAAAGAAAATGGTGCAAAGAGAGCAATTCCACTTAAGGTAAGTGGACCGTTCCACTCTTCGCTTATGAAGCCAGCAGCGGAGAAGTTCCAAAGTGTCTTAAATGAAATTACAATTCAAGATACGAATATTCCTGTTATCGCAAATGTAACAGCAGACGTTATTACAAGTGGTGCACATATTCAAGAAAAGCTAATTGAACAGCTCTATTCGCCTGTCTTATGGTACCCGTCCATTGAAAACATGGTGAATCAAGGGGTAGATACATTTATTGAGATTGGACCTGGGAAAGTACTTGCTGGACTTATGAAGTCAATTGATTCATCAGTGAAAGCATATGCGATATACGATGAAGAGACATTAAAAGATACCATTTCAAATTTGAGAGGAGAAAACTGATGTTAAAAGGGAAAGTAGCATTAGTAACTGGCGCTTCACGTGGAATTGGTCGTGCAATTGCGATTGATTTAGCGAAACAAGGGGCAAATGTTGTAGTAAATTATGCTGGTAATGAGCAAAAGGCAAATGAAGTAGTTGATGAAATAAAGAAATTAGGTTCGGATGCAATTGCAGTAAGAGCAGATGTTGCAAATGCTGAAGATGTTACAAATATGGTGAAACAAACTGTAGATACATTTGGACAAGTTGATATTCTTGTAAATAATGCAGGTGTAACAAAAGATAATTTGTTAATGCGTATGAAAGAAGAAGAATGGGATACAGTTATTAATACAAACCTAAAAGGTGTATTCTTATGTACGAAGGCAGTATCTCGATATATGATGCGTCAACGTCATGGACGTATTATTAATATCGCTTCTGTTGTTGGAGTAACAGGTAATCCAGGACAAGCAAACTATGTTGCTGCTAAAGCGGGTGTAATCGGATTAACAAAAACATCAGCAAAAGAGTTAGCGAGCCGTAATATTACTGTAAATGCAATTGCTCCTGGGTTTATTGCGACTGATATGACGGATGTATTAGATGAAAATATAAAAGCCGAAATGTTAAAATTAATTCCTGCAGCTCAGTTTGGTGAAGCGCAAGATATCGCAAATGCTGTAACGTTTTTTGCTTCTGATCAAAGCAAATATATTACAGGGCAAACGTTAAATGTTGATGGCGGAATGGTAATGTAATAAAAGAATCGATTTCAACTAGTTTTTTTGGCCAATATTTAATATAATATTTGAGGGGAGGTGAATGGAATGGCAGATGTTTTAGAGCGTGTAACAAAAATCATCGTTGATCGTTTAGGTGTAGAAGAAACTGAAGTAGTACCAGCTGCGAGCTTTAAAGAAGATTTAGGCGCAGACTCCCTAGATGTAGTAGAACTTGTAATGCAATTGGAAGATGAATTTGAAATGGAAATTTCTGATGAAGATGCTGAAAAGATTGCTACTGTTGGCGATGCTGTGACTTACATAGAGAGTCATCTATAATGCTTAAGTGAAGTCCCGTTTTTTAGCGGGGCTTCTCGGCTTATATCTGGAGGGACCTATGCCGTACCGAAAACATAGAGAAAAAAAATACGAAACAAAATATCGTGAAGCATTTAAAGTATTTCAAGAAGAGATAGGTATTACGTTTTCAGATGAAAAATTATTGATTCAAGCATTTACGCATTCATCGTATGTGAATGAGCATCGAAAAAAACCGCATGAAGACAATGAGCGTCTCGAATTCCTTGGAGATGCAGTATTGGAACTTACTGTGTCGCAGTATCTGTTTCAAAAATATCCGACAATGAGCGAAGGAGAGTTAACAAAACTACGTGCAGCTATTGTATGTGAACCATCTCTTGTTCGTTTTGCAAACGAGTTGTCATTTGGAAGCCTTGTTTTATTAGGGAAAGGTGAGGAAATGACGGGTGGACGTGAACGACCAGCTTTATTAGCGGATGTCTTTGAAGCGTTTATTGGTGCCCTTTATCTTGATCAAGGGCTTGAAACAGTTTGGGGATTCTTAAAAGAAGTTGTATATCCGAAAATTAATGAAGGTGCTTTTTCTCATGTGATGGATTATAAGAGTCAATTGCAAGAATTGATTCAGCGTGATGGTAGTGGCAATATTGAGTATCAAATTTTGCAAGAAAAAGGACCGGCCCACAATCGAGAATTTGTGTCACGTGTTACTTTAAATAACGTGGCTTTAGGTCTTGGTAGTGGTAAGTCGAAAAAAGAAGCAGAGCAACAAGCTGCTGCAGAAGCATTGAAAAAATTAAAAGAACAACTATAAGGAATCCCCCTTTGAATGAGGGGGATTCCTTATGCATAGAATGAAACTTTCTTTTTGTTTGTGAATAAAGGGAAGGGAAATCCGTATAATAGCTTGTTTTTGTATAGACAACAGTTATAACAACGGAGAATAGGAGGAAGGCCTTTCGTGTTTTTAAAAAGATTAGAAATAGCAGGGTTTAAGTCTTTTGCTGAGCGTGTATCTGTTGATTTTGTCCCAGGTGTAACTTCTGTAGTAGGACCTAATGGAAGTGGGAAAAGTAATATTACTGATGCGATTCGCTGGGTACTTGGTGAACAATCTGCAAAATCATTACGTGGTGCAAAGATGGAGGATATTATTTTTGCAGGCAGTGATACGAGAAGAGCGGTTAATGTTGCTGAAGTAACAATAACTTTAAATAATGAAGATCAACGTTTACCGATTGAATATAATGAGGTGTGTGTAACGCGTCGTGTATCTCGCTTGGGTGATAGTGATTTTTATATTAATAAACAATCATGTAGATTGAAAGATATTATCGATTTATTTATGGACTCTGGTATGGGAAGAGAAGCTTTTTCGATTATTAGCCAGGGGAAAGTTGAAGAGATTTTAAGTAGTAAATCAGAAGAACGTCGTGGTGTATTTGAAGAAGCTGCGGGAGTGTTGAAATACAAACTTCGTAAAAAGAAAGCTGAAGTGAAATTAGCAGACACACAAGAAAACTTAAATCGTGTACAAGATATCATTCACGAATTAAGTAGTCAAGTAGAACCTTTGGAAAGACAAGCTTCTATTGCGAAAGATTATCTCGAGAAAAAAGAAGAATTAGAGAAAGTAGAAGCGGCGCTTATTGTACATGAAATTGAAGAATTACATGAGAAATGGGAAGCGCTTCGAAATCAGTTTGGGCATAATAAAAATGAAGAAGTGAAAATGTCAACGCATTTACAAAAAGGTGAAGAAGAGCTAGAGGAATTACGAGGACAATTACAAGCAGTAGATGAGTCTGTAGATTCCTTGCAAGAAGTACTTCTTCTTTCTAGTAAAGAGCTAGAAAAGTTAGAAGGACAGCGTGAGTTATTAAAAGAGAGAAAACAAAATGCAACGACGCATTGTGCACAACTCGAACAGTTAATTGTTGAATTAACAGAGAAAGCTACAAGTTATGATGGTGAAATTGAATCCAGTACAGAAGTGTTGATGCAATTTGTAAATCAAGTAAAAGAGTTGGAGACAAAATTGCATGATAATGAGCTACTGCTTGCAACTTTTGCTGACAATTTAGAGGAACAAATTGAGAATTTAAAAGGTGACTATATTGAACTTTTAAATCAACAAGCTAGTCACCGTAATGAGTTATCTATGATTGAAGAACAATCTAAACAACAAAACTCAAAAAATGAACGCCTCGATGAAGAAAATGCGAAATATGTAGAAATACGTATGGAAATTACAGCGAAAAAGACGAAACTTGTGGAAAGTTATGAACAAGTGAAAGAAAAAGTAGCTGGTATCCTTTCGAATATACAAAAGACAGAAGCGGCACTTGGGAAATGCAAGACGCAGTATAGTGAAAATGAAACAAAACTGTATCAAGCGTATCAATTTGTACAACAGGCACGTTCTCGAAAAGAAATGCTAGAAGAGATGCAAGAAGATTACTCTGGTTTCTATCAAGGAGTACGTGAAGTATTAAAAGCTAGAGAAGATAGGTTGCAAGGTATCGAGGGTGCTGTTGCAGAACTGCTAACGGTACCGAAAGAATATGAAATTGCAATGGAAATTGCTCTAGGTGCAGCGATGCAGCATATTGTCGTACAAAAAGAAGAAAATGCTCGTAATGCAATTACGTTTTTAAAACAAAATAAACATGGACGAGCAACGTTTTTACC
Organism: Bacillus sp. CH140a_4T; assembly: GCF_008923725.1. Lineage (GTDB taxonomy): Bacteria > Bacillota > Bacilli > Bacillales > Bacillaceae_G > Bacillus_A. Next base: position 152,211 of record NZ_WBPF01000013.1, on the reverse strand, counting down.
GCAAGCTGTTATTAAAAGTAGATCGTTATCATTTGAACAATTACGTATTGTAAATCAACATCCATCGTTTGTAGGTGTGGCGGCAGAACTTGTGCAGTATAACAATAAATATGAAAATGTAGTTTCAAATTTATTAGGTACTGTTATTGTTGCGAAAGATTTACGTGGGGCGAATGAGTTGGCGAAACAACTGCAATACCGATATCGCATTGTTACAATCGAAGGTGATGTAGTGAACCCTGGCGGTTCTATGACTGGTGGAGCGGTAAAGCAGGCAAAATCTTCTTTATTAGGACGTCAACGTGAACTAGAAGAGTGGACGAGCAAGTTGACTGATATGGAAGAAAAAACAACGAAGTTAGAAAACTTTGTTAAAGCAGTAAAGCAAGAAATTCAAGAAAAAGAAGTGAAAATACGCGAACTAAGGCAAAGTGTAGAAGCAGAGCGTGTAGATGAACAGAAATTAAGAGAAGAAATTAGTCGCTTAGAATTAGAAGAACATCGTATTAATGATCGTTTATCTATTTACGATTTAGAGATTGAAGGATTTTTACAAGATCAAGTGAAAATACAAGGGCGTAAAGAAGAGCTAGAAAAGATTTTAGCAACGCTTCAAGCAGAGATTACGGAATTAGATAGTAAAATTGTCGCTTTAACAAAACAAAAAAGTGAGCAGCATTCTTCGAAAGAAAAAGTGCAAAAAGAAATGACGGAGTTAAAAGTGTTAGCGGCTGAAAAGCAGCAACGCTTATCTAATCAAAAAGAAAAAGTTGAACGATTGACGAAGGAAAAAGAAGAAACGGATGCAACGCTTGTCAAAACGAAAGAGGATTTAGCATTCTTAAAACAAGAAATGACATCTAATTCAAGTGGTGAAGAACAGATTACGAATATGATTGAGAAGAAAGCATATGATCGTAATCAAACTTCAGAGTTAATTCGCTCTCGTCGTGAACAACGCGTATCGTTACAAGAGAGAGTAGAACATTTAGAGCGTAATCTGAAAGAAACAACAGGTAAACATAAATACATTCTTGAGATGCTGAAAGATCAAGAAGTAAAAATAAACCGACTTGATGTAGAGTTAGAAAATAGATTACAACATTTACGTGAAACATATACAATTTCATTTGAAGCAGCAAAACTGAAGTATACTATGATGATGCCTGCAGAGGATGCGCGTAAAAAGGTGAAACTAATTAAATTATCCATCGAAGAGCTAGGCACAGTAAACTTAGGGGCAATTGAAGAGTATGAGCGTGTAGCAGAGCGTCATACATTCTTACTAGAGCAAAAAGATGACCTAGAAGAAGCGAAAACGACATTACACCAGCTTATTACTGAAATGGATGAAGAAATGAAAAAACGCTTCTCTACTACGTTTGAAGGAATCCGAATGGAGTTTCAATCAGTATTCTCTGAATTATTTGGAGGCGGTAGAGCGGATTTAGTCATGACGAATCCAGAGGACTTATTAAATACGGGTATTGATATTGTAGCGCAACCGCCAGGGAAAAAACTACAAAACTTAGGTTTACTTTCAGGTGGAGAGCGTGCTTTAACAGCAATTGCGCTGTTATTTGGTATTTTAAAAGTGCGCCCAGTCCCATTCTGTGTACTAGATGAGGTAGAGGCGGCTCTTGATGAGGCGAATGTTGCCCGTTTTGCGCAGTATTTAAAGAAATTTAGTGATGAGACACAGTTTATTGTCATTACACATAGAAAAGGTACAATGGAAGAGTCTGACGTATTGTACGGTGTAACAATGCAAGAGTCAGGGGTATCTAAACTTGTTTCGGTTCGTTTAGATGATGGAGAAGAACTAGTTGCAAGTAATTAGGAAGGATGGGACAGTATGAGCTTTTTTAAAAAATTAAAAGAAAAAATTTCAAAACAAACAGATACGGTAACAGAGAAATTTAAACATGGATTGGAAAAAACGAGAAATTCGTTTGCAGATAAAGTAAATGATTTAGTTTATCGTTATCGTAAAGTAGATGAAGATTTCTTTGAGGAATTAGAAGAAATTTTAATTGGTGCAGATGTCGGAGTTTCGACGGTAATGGAATTAATTGATCAATTGAAAGAAGAAGTGCAACGTCGTAACATCCAGGATCCAAAAGAAGTACAAGCTGTTATTTCAGAAAAGTTAGTAGGAATTTACAAAGGTGACAGTGAGTTTAGTAACGAAATTAATATGCAAGAGGATCAATTAACAGTTGTTTTATTTGTCGGTGTTAACGGCGTAGGAAAAACGACGACGATTGGTAAACTAGCACATAAATTCAAATCAGAAGGTAAGTCTGTCCTATTGGCGGCAGGAGATACATTCCGCGCGGGAGCGATTGAGCAATTAGAAGTATGGGGCGATCGCGTTGGTGTAGAAGTGATTAAACAAGGATCCGGATCTGATCCAGCGGCGGTTATGTATGACGCTGTACAAGCCGCGAAAGCACGTAAAGTAGACGTATTACTATGTGACACAGCAGGACGCTTACAAAATAAAGTAAACTTAATGAAAGAGTTAGAGAAAGTGAAGCGTGTAATTGAGCGTGAAGTACCGGGGGCTCCTCACGAAGTATTACTTGTTATTGATGCAACAACAGGACAAAACGGTTTGAGTCAAGCGAAAACATTCCGTGAAGCAACGAATGTTACTGGTATTGTTTTAACGAAGTTAGATGGAACTGCTAAAGGTGGTATTGTATTAGCGATTCGTAACGAAATGGATGTACCGGTGAAATTCGTTGGATTAGGAGAGCAAATGGATGACTTACAGCAGTTTGACCCAGAACAATATGTGTATGGTTTATTTGCGAACCTAGTAGAAACAGAAGAAGTGTAAGTGAAAGAAGCGGTATTTTCCGCTTCTTTTTCTATAAAAAATATGTGATGTTAAGAAAAAAACTTGACACTCTTTTGTACTCCATGTAAACTAATTCATGTAAAGGGAAATCACTTAACAAAGGATGATCCAACATGCTCGAGAAAACAACGAGAATGAACTATTTATTTGATTTTTATCAATCGTTGTTAACGCAAAAACAAAGAAGTTATATGTCGCTTTATTATCTAGATGATTTATCTCTTGGTGAAATTGCGGAAGAATTTGATGTAAGTCGCCAAGCCGTGTATGATAACATTAAACGGACTGAAGCGATGCTTGAAGAATATGAAGATAAATTAGTATTACTTCAAAAGTTTCAAGAGCGACAGCGACTTGTTGCAAAGCTAAAACAGCTAATCAGCGAAGAAGAGCATGTGAATGAAGAAATGAAACAAGTTGTTGAAGCTATCGAAAAATTAGATTAGGAGGGCGGCAATATGGCATTTGAAGGATTAGCCGACCGACTTCAACAGACAATGCAAAAAATCCGCGGCAAAGGAAAAGTTTCTGAAGCCGATGTGAAAGAAATGATGAGAGAAGTTCGTCTAGCTCTTTTAGAAGCGGACGTTAACTTTAAAGTAGTAAAAGATTTTGTAAAGCGTGTGTCTGAACGTGCTGTCGGACAAGATGTAATGACAAGTTTGACACCTGGACAACAAGTAATTAAAGTCGTACAGGAAGAACTTACAGAACTTATGGGCGGAGAGCAAAGCAAAATTGCTGTTGCTAATAGGCCACCAACTGTTATAATGATGGTTGGTCTGCAAGGTGCAGGTAAAACAACGACGACAGGTAAGCTTGCGAATTTGCTTCGTAAAAAGCATAATCGTAAACCAATGCTTGTTGCAGCGGATATTTACCGTCCAGCAGCGATTAAACAGCTTGAAACATTAGGGAAGCAATTGGACATGCCTGTATTCTCTTTAGGAGATCAAGTAAGTCCTGTTGAAATTGCGAAACAAGCGATTGCAAAAGCAAAAGAAGATCATCACGATTATGTTTTAATTGATACAGCAGGTCGCCTGCATATTGATGAAGAACTAATGGATGAATTAGCGAAAGTGAAAGAAGTTGCGAAACCGGATGAAATTTTCCTTGTTGTCGATGCGATGACGGGACAAGACGCGGTAAATGTTGCACAAAGTTTCCATGAACAGTTAGGTTTAACAGGTGTTGTATTAACGAAATTAGATGGTGATACGCGCGGTGGTGCGGCATTATCTATTAAGGCGGTAACAAATACACCGATTAAATTTGCTGGTATGGGTGAAAAACTAGATGCGATTGAAGCGTTCCATCCAGAGCGTATGGCATCCCGTATTTTAGGGATGGGAGACGTCTTAACATTAATTGAAAAAGCGCAAGCTACAGTTGATGAAGAGAAAGCAAAAGAACTTGAGCAAAAAATGCGTACGCTTTCGTTTACGCTTGACGATTTCCTAGAACAACTTGGACAAGTGCGTCAACTTGGACCGCTTGATGAATTGTTAGGAATGCTTCCTGGTGCAAATAAAATTAAAGGGCTGAAAAATGCGCAAGTTGATGAAAAACAAATTGGGCATATTGAAGCAATTATTCGTTCTATGACTAAATTAGAGCGAGAACAACCGGAAATAATCAATGCTAGTCGCAAAAAGCGCATTGCCAAAGGTAGCGGTACAACGGTACAAGAAATCAATCGTTTAATCAAGCAATTTGATGATATGAAAAAGATGATGAAAACGATGACGGGAATGCAAAAAGGTAAGAAAAAAGGACTAGGTGGATTGAAGTTTCCATTCATGTAAGGAAAAAAGATGGCTCTGTTAAGAAAAAATACTTTACAAAGCAATAGTCTTTTTGCTAATATAATTATCTGTGTGAAATAAATTCGGAGGTGCTTTATAAATGGCAGTTAAAATTCGTTTAAAACGTATGGGAGCTAAAAAAACTCCTTTCTATCGTGTAGTTGTTGCAGATTCTCGTTCTCCTCGTGACGGACGTTTCATTGAGGAAATCGGTACTTACAATCCGGTTGCTCAACCAGCTGAAGTTAAGATCAACGAAGAAGCAGCATTAAAATGGTTAGGAAATGGTGCTAAACCATCTGATACAGTTCGTAACTTATTCTCTAACCAAGGTATCATGGAGAAATTCCACTTATCTAAACAAGGTAAGTAATTGAGGCAATGACTATGAAGAAGTTAGTCGAGACGATTGTCAAGCCTCTTGTCGATCATCCTGAAGATGTAAAAGTTACACAGGAACTTTACAACGGAGAGATAAAGTATCGATTAACTGTACATCCTGAGGATGTTGGAAAAGTCATTGGAAAGCAAGGAAGAGTTGCGAAAGCAATTCGAATGCTCTTGTATTCAGTGGGACATCATAATGATGAAAAAGTAACACTGGAAATTCAATAAACGTAAAAAGGGCGAGGAGTTATTTCCTCTCCCTTTTTTAACATTTAAAGAGAAGTTGCATGTTCCATATATGAAATGGAAATGCTTAATTTATATAGAAACCAGGGGTGACATACTATTTATGACAAAATGGTTTAACGTAGGGAAAATTGTAAATACTCATGGCGTAAGAGGAGAAATTCGTGTTATTTCTCGTACTGATTTTCCAGAAGAGCGATATAAAGTAGGAAACACGCTATACATAAGTAATGAGAAAAGTACAGACTACCTTCCGGTGAAAGTAACTTCTCATCGTCAGCATAAGACATTTGATTTATTAACATTTGAAGGATACAACAATGTAGATGAAGCAGAGAAGTTTAAAGGTTCTTTAATAAAAGTACCAGAAGAGCAGTTAGGTGAACTAGCTGAAGGCGAATACTACTACCATGAAATTATTGGTTGCAGTGTTGTAACGGAAGAAGGAGAAGCGTTAGGAACAATAAAAGAAATTTTATCTCCTGGTGCAAATGATGTTTGGGTAATTAAACGTCCAAAAGGTCAAGATCTGTTAATTCCTTATATTGATGATGTTGTACTTCAAGTTAACATTGAGAATAAATTAGTAACCATTCATGTAATGGAAGGATTGCTATAATGAAAATTGACATTTTAACATTGTTTCCAGATATGTTTACGGGTGTGTTTGGATCTTCAATTTTAAAGAAAGCACAAGAAAAAGAAGCGGTAGAGCTTCGTGTTGTCAATTTCCGCGATTATACAACGAGTAAGCATAATAGCGTAGATGATTATCCGTATGGTGGTGGCGCTGGGATGGTATTAACCCCTCAGCCTATCTTTGATGCAGTGGAAGAGTTAACGAAGGAAACAGACCGTAAACCGAGAGTTGTTTTAATGTGTCCACAAGGAGAGCGTTTTACGCAGAAGAAGGCAGAAGAACTTGCTGAAGAAGAGCATGTTATTTTTGTGTGTGGTCATTATGAAGGGTACGATGAAAGAATTCGTGAGCATCTCGTAACAGATGAGATTTCTATCGGTGACTACGTATTAACCGGAGGAGAGTTAGCCTCTATGGTTATTACTGATAGTGTCGTGCGTCTCCTGCCGGGAGTGCTAGGAAATCATGCTTCACAAGTCGAGGATTCGTTTAGTACAGGTTTATTAGAGCATCCTCATTATACACGTCCAGCTGATTTTCGTGGTATGAAGGTACCGAATGTATTAATGTCAGGAAATCATAAAAATATTGATGAATGGCGACACAAAGAATCACTACGTCGTACGTACACGCGTAGACCGGATTTACTGGAAGAACGAGAATTATCTAAGCAAGAAGCGAAATGGCTAGAACAGATTAAAGAAGACAAGTAAGGGCTTGATATATTTCCTATTGCAACAGTCCTAGCAATATGCTATTATAACACTTGTGCTACTGAAATCAGTGGCCGTATTAACGATGTTCCGCTGTAATTTATTAAGACTTTATAAGAGCATCTGTTTAAAGGAGAGAATTTAATATGCAACAATTAATCGCAGAAATTACTCAAGGCCAATTAAAAACTGACCTTCCTTCATTCCGTCCTGGAGACACTTTACGTGTACACGTAAAAGTAGTTGAGGGAACTCGTGAAAGAATTCAGCTTTTCGAAGGTGTTGTAATTAAACGTCGTGGTGGCGGAATCAGTGAAACATTCACAGTTCGTAAGATTTCTTACGGTGTAGGTGTTGAGCGTACATTCCCAGTTCACACGCCAAGAATCGCGAAACTTGAAGTACTTCGCCGTGGTAAAGTACGTCGTGCTAAGTTATACTACTTACGTAACCTTCGCGGTAAAAAAGCACGTATTAAAGAAATTCGATAAGACATGTATGGGAGCTTGTAAATACACAAGCTCCCTTTTTCCAATCTATATAAAATTTTGATATAATACGAGCAGCTTACATAATCGTGGAGGGGAAATGCATGAAGAAAGAAAAGAGTTCACTTTGGGAATGGATCAAAGCAATTTTGATTGCTGTTGTATTAGCGGGTGTTATTAGACAGTTTTTCTTTGCACCAATTCTCGTAGATGGAGTGTCGATGGCGTCTACTTTACATGATCGTGATCGAATGATTGTCAATAAAATTGGTTATCACATAGGAGATCCAAAACGATTTGATATTATCGTATTCCGGGCAACGGAAGATAAAGATTATATTAAGCGCATTATCGGCCTACCAGGCGATGAAATAGAGTATCGTAATGATAAACTATATGTTAACGGAAAGGCTTATGAGGAGCCGTATTTAGACAAGCAAAAAAAACAAATTGCTGATGGGCCGCTTACATATGATTTTACTCTTGAAGAAATGACAGGGAAGAAAACTGTTCCAGAAGGTCAATTATTTGTTTTAGGCGATAATCGTCGTTTTAGTAAAGATAGCCGTTCGATTGGTACAATTTCAATGGACCAAGTGATTGGAAAAGCGAATATACTATATTGGCCGTTAAAAGATGCTCGTATTGTGAAATAAAAGAAAAAGAAGGTGGCAACATGGTAATTCAGTGGTTCCCGGGACATATGGCAAAGGCTAGACGCCAAGTAACAGAAAAATTAAAGTTAATTGATGTTGTAATTGAGCTTGTAGATGCTCGATTACCTTTATCTTCTCGAAATCCAATGATCGATGAGATTATTACACATAAACCGAGGCTTGTTGTTTTAAATAAAGCGGATATGGCAGATGATCGTTTAACAAAGCAATGGATCGCATATTTTAAAGAAAAAGGCCAGATGGCAATTTCAATTAACGCACAAGCTGGACAAGGTATGAAGGAAATTGCAGCGGCTTGTAAAGTATTGGTGAAAGAAAAATTTGACAAAATGGCTGCAAAAGGTATTAGACCGAGAGCGATTCGTGCATTAATTGTAGGTATACCGAATGTTGGTAAATCTACGTTAATTAATAAGTTGGCGAAGAAAAATATTGCTAAAACAGGAGATCGCCCTGGTGTGACAACAGCTCAACAATGGATTAAAGTTGGGAAAGAAATGGAATTGTTAGATACACCTGGTATTTTATGGCCTAAATTTGAAGATCAATTAGTGGGTCTTAGATTAGCGACAACGGGCGCAATTAAAGATTCAATTTTAAATTTACAAGATGTTGCTGTTTACGCACTACGTTTTATGGAGAAACATTATCCAGAACGTTTGAAAGAGCGATATAATTTAAATGAGATTCCAGAAGATATTGTGGAGTTATTCGATGCAATTGGAAAAAATAGAGGCTGTTTAATGGGCGGCGGAATGATCGATTATGATAAAACATCTGAGCTTGTACTGCGTGAGCTTCGTGGTGGAAAACTTGGAAAAATGACGTTTGAAACACCAGAAGAGTTTGCAGAGCAGACAGAAGATGCAGAAAAAGTAGAAGAAGTATAAGACGTGCGTTTGTACGTCTTTTCTTTTTTGTATATAAAGGGAGTGGCATGAATGCAAAAAGTGACTATTCAAGAAGCGGAACGTTTACTGCATGAAATAATGAGTGAAGAAGATGACCGCTTTCAAATATTAATGAAAGACGAGCGAAAAGGGGTACAAAAGCTCATTTTGAAGTGGCATAAACAAAAAGAGTTAGCGCAGAAAGAAAAAGAAAAGTTTTTCGAAATGTCCAGGTACGAGATTGCATTACGTGAAAAAGGTCTCACATATATCGCAGGTATAGATGAAGTAGGTCGTGGACCGCTAGCTGGGCCTGTTGTAACGGCAGCTGTTGTCCTTCCGGAAGATTTTTATATTCCAGGATTAAATGACTCGAAAAAGCTGAGTGAGGCGAAGCGAGAGCGTTTTTATGATGAAATCAAAGCGCAAGCAATTGCAATTGGAGTTGGAATTGTATCACCACAAATTATTGATGAGATAAATATTTATCAAGCGACGAAACAAGCGATGTTAGATGCTGTTGCGAATTTATCTTGTGCACCAGAATATTTATTAATTGATGCGATGAAACTTCCTACATCAATTCCGCAAACATCCATTATTAAAGGTGATGCGAAAAGTATTTCTATTTCAGCTGCATCCATTATTGCGAAAGTAACGAGAGATCGTATGATGAAAGAGCTTGGGGAAAAGTATCCTGCATATGGATTTGAACAACATATGGGATATGGCACAAAACAACATTTAGAAGCGATTGAAGCGCATGGAGTATTAGAAGAACATCGAAAATCGTTTGCGCCAATTAAAGATATGATTCAAAAATAAGCTGCGAATATGCAGCTTATTTTTTTATTTTGGTATACGAACATTATTATTTTCAAAAAAGAATAAAGCGATTTCAGTTTTCTGACACTTTATTGTAGACAGCGTGCCAATCATCTTATACAATGGCAATGTAATGTTTTTTAAACATTAAAAAACTTTTCGAGTAAAACAGGAAAACAGGGGAGGATGGGACCATGAATATCCATGAGTATCAAGGTAAGGCAGTCCTTAGAAGCTATGGGGTTAGCGTTCCGAACGGGAAGGTTGCATTTACAGTAGAAGAAGCTGTAGAAGCAGCGAAAGAATTAGGAACGGATGTATGTGTAGTAAAAGCACAAATTCACGCTGGTGGACGCGGCAAAGCTGGCGGAGTAAAAGTTGCAAAAAATTTAGATGAAGTTCGTACATATGCAGAGAGCATTTTAGGAACTACACTTGTGACACATCAAACAGGTCCTGAAGGTAAGGAAGTAAAACGCTTACTTATCGAAGAAGGTTGCGATATTAAAAAAGAATATTATGTTGGTCTAGTTTTAGATCGTGCAACTTCTCAAGTTGTTTTAATGGCATCTGAAGAAGGTGGAACAGAGATTGAAGAAGTAGCAGAGCAAACACCTGAAAAAATCTTTAAAGAATATATTGATCCAGCAGTAGGCTTACAAGGCTTCCAAGCGCGCCGAATCGCATTTAACATCAATATTCCAAAAGAGCTTGTAGGACAAACTGTGAAGTTTATGATGGGCTTATACCGTGCGTTTATCGAAAAAGATTGCTCTATCGCGGAGATTAATCCACTTGTTACAACAGGTGACGGTAAAGTTATGGCATTAGATGCGAAATTAAACTTTGATTCTAATGCTTTATATCGCCATAAAGACATTTTAGAACTTCGTGACCTTGATGAGGAAGATTCAAAAGAAATTGAAGCTTCTAAATATGACTTAAACTACATTCCTTTAGATGGAAATATCGGTTGTATGGTTAATGGTGCAGGTTTAGCTATGGCTACAATGGATATCATTAAACATTATCATGGTGATCCAGCTAACTTCTTAGATGTTGGTGGCGGTGCAACAGCTGAAAAAGTTACAGAAGCATTCAAAATTATCCTTTCTGACAAAAACGTAAAAGGTATCTTCGTTAACATTTTTGGTGGCATCATGAAGTGTGATGTTATCGCAGAAGGTGTTATTGAAGCAACGAAACAAGTAGGTCTTGAATTACCTTTAGTTGTACGTCTTGAAGGTACAAACGTAGAGTTAGGTAAGAAAATTTTAAATGAGTCTGGCTTAAATATTGTTGCAGCAGAATCTATGGCAGACGGTGCACAAAAAATTGTTTCACTAGTGGGCTAATAGAAAGCGGGGGAGAAAAATGAGCGTATTAGTTAATAAAGATACAAAAGTTATTGTTCAAGGTATTACGGGTTCTCAAGGGTTATTCCACACAAAACAAATGATTGAATATGGTACGAAAATTGTCGGTGGTGTAACGCCAGGTAAAGGTGGCACTGATATTGAAGGTGTACCAGTATTTGATACTGTAGAAGATGCAGTGAAAGCAACAGGCGCAAACGCTTCAGTTGTATACGTCCCACCCGCTTTTGCGGCTGATGCAATTATGGAAGCAGTTGATGCAGAAATCGATTTAGTAGTATGTATTACTGAAGGAATTCCTGTATTAGATATGGTAAACGTAAAGAGATATATGGCGGGTAAACATACACGTTTACTTGGACCAAACTGTCCTGGTGTTATTACGCCTGATGAATGCAAAATTGGTATTATGCCAGGATATATTCATAAAAAAGGCCATGTAGGTATCGTATCTCGCTCTGGTACATTAACGTATGAGGCTGTACATCAGTTAACACAAGAAGGTATTGGCCAATCTACTGCTGTAGGTATCGGCGGAGACCCAGTTAACGGTACGGACTTTATAGATGCGTTAAAAGCATTTAATGAAGATGAAGAAACACATGCTGTAATTATGATTGGTGAAATCGGTGGTACAGCGGAAGAAGAGGCGGCTGAATGGGTGAAAGCTAATATGACAAAACCTGTTGTAGGCTTCATTGGTGGCCAAACAGCGCCTGCTGGCAAACGTATGGGCCATGCTGGGGCAATCATTTCTGGCGGTAAAGGAACTGCTGCTGAAAAGATTAAAACAATGGAAGCTTGTGGTATTAAAGTAGCGGAAACTCCAGCGGTTATGGGTGAAACGCTAATCTCTGTCTTAAAAGAAAAAGGTCTATTTGAGACTTGTAAAAACTACTAATCTGTTGAAAGACACCTTCTTGCTTGAAGGTGTCTTTTTACGCAATTCTTGTTTACATAATAAAAATTATGGGTAAGGAGAATTAAGATGAAAAGAGAACGATTATTACATCTTCATTATTTTTTAGCAGATCATTGGAAGGTGATGGAAAGACTACTCTATGTCGATCCTGAATTGAAGGGAATATACACTTTTAATGCAAAACAAATGGAATACTACACTGGAATATCCTCGAAAAAATCTTCAGAATTAGTAAATTTTCTTCAAAGTTCAAATCTCCCACAATATATATCTTATTTAGAGAAAAATCGAATCTTTTATATGACTATATGGGATGAAGATTATCCACAATTATTACGTGAAATACAAGATCCCCCCTTTGTGTTATATGGAAAAGGAGAGAAGGATTTTCTCAATAAAGCGAATAAATTAGCGGTTATTGGAACGAGAGAACCGACTTTATATGGACATGAGAGTTTAAAATTTATTTTACACCCATTATTAGAAAGGGAATGGCTAATTGTCAGTGGGTTTGCAAGAGGGATAGATACAATGTCTCATGAAATTACAGTAAGACGGCATTGCCCGACTATTGCAATACTAGGACATGGATTATCGTATATGTATCCAAAAGAGAATAGACATTTATATGAAACGTGGAATGAATATATATTGTTATTAACAGAGTATCCGCCGCACTATGCACCGAAAAAATGGTATTTTCCAAAAAGGAACCGGATTATTAGTGGTATAAGTAAGGGTGTTTTAGTTGTAGAAGCGAAATCAAGAAGTGGAACACTTATTACTGCGGACCTTGCTTTAGAGCAAAATAGAGAGGTATTTGCACTTCCTGGACCTATATTTATAGATAGTGCATCAGGAACGAATCATCTGATTCAACAAGGAGCAAAACTAGTAAGAAATGCAGAAGATATCTTGGAAGAGGTTTTAAATTAACCTTATATTTTTATGTTTTTATTAAACAATTATTGACAAATGGTAGATAGGCACTGTATGGTATATTCATTCTTGATTGACAAAAACAAGAGAAATCAATAAGATTGATGAAGACTTGAATCCACCTCTTAAGGAGGCACTAGCATGTCAGATTACCTCGTAATCGTGGAGTCGCCTTCTAAGGCGAAGACCATTGAGAAATATTTAGGGAAAAAATACAAAGTTGTCGCGTCTATGGGACACGTTCGCGATTTACCTAAAAGCCAAATGGGGATAGAAGTAAAGAACAACTTCACCCCGAAGTATATTACCATTCGTGGTAAAGGTCCCGTCTTAAAAGATTTAAAATCAGCGGCAAAAAAAGCAAAGAAAGTCTATCTCGCGGCCGATCCAGATCGCGAAGGGGAAGCGATTGCTTGGCATTTAGCCAATACGTTAAATGTGGACGTTGAATCAGATTGCCGAGTTGTGTTTAATGAGATTACAAAAGATGCAATAAAAGAATCATTTAAACACCCTCGTGCGATTAATATGGATTTAGTAGATGCACAACAAGCAAGGCGTATACTAGATCGTCTTGTTGGATACAATATTAGTCCTTTATTATGGAAGAAAGTAAAAAAAGGATTAAGTGCAGGACGCGTACAATCTGTAGCAGTTCGTTTAATTATCGAACGTGAAAAAGAAATTCAAATCTTTGAGCCTGAAGAATTCTGGACAATTAAGACAGAATTTGTGAAAGGGAAAGACACGTTTGAAGCAAGTTTTTACGGTGTAGATGGTGAAAAAGTTCAATTAACGAATGAAACGCAAGTGAATGAAATAATTGAACAGATGAAAGATAATGCGTTTTCAGTTGAAAATGTAACGCGAAAAGAGCGAAAACGTAATCCTGCATTACCGTTTACAACATCTTCCTTGCAACAAGAGGCAGCGCGTAAGTTAAACATGCGAGCAAAGAAAACAATGATGCTCGCGCAGCAATTGTATGAAGGGATAGATCTTGGAAAGCAAGGGACTGTAGGTCTTATTACGTATATGAGAACTGACTCAACACGTATCTCGGAAACAGCTCAAACAGAGGTGCGTACTTACATTACTGAGGCGTTTGGTGCGGAATACATAGGAACAGAGAAGAAGAAAGAAACGAAAAAGTCGAACGCACAAGATGCGCATGAGGCAATTCGTCCTACTTCGGTAATGAGAAGGCCAGAGGAACTAAAGAGTTTCTTAAGTCGTGATCAACTTCGGTTGTATAAACTGATTTGGGAGCGATTTGTTGCAAGTCAAATGGCGTCTGCTATAATGGATACTGTGACAGCTAGACTCATTAATAACAATGTTCAGTTCCGTGCAAGTGGATCGGTTGTAAAGTTTCCAGGATTTATGAAAGTGTATGTAGAGTCGAAAGATGACGGGGCTGAAGAAAAGGATAAAATGTTGCCACCTTTAGAAGTAGGGGAAACTGTATTTTCGAAGGATTTAGAACCGAAGCAACACTTTACACAACCTCCGCCGCGCTATACAGAGGCTCGTCTAGTAAGAACACTTGAAGAGCTTGGAATTGGAAGACCGTCGACTTACGTACCGACACTTGAAACGATTCAAAAACGTGGATACGTAGGTTTGGATAATAAGCGCTTCGTTCCAACTGAACTTGGTGAAATAGTAATTGAACTTATTTTAGAGTTTTTCCCAGAAATTATTAACATTGAATTTACTGCTAACATGGAGCAAAGTCTTGATGAAGTAGAAGAAGGAAATGCGAATTGGGTAAAAATTGTTGATGATTTCTACGTAGGCTTTGAACCGCGTTTAGAAAAAGCGGAAAAAGAAATGCGTGAAGTGGAAATTAAAGATGAACCAGCTGGGGAAGACTGTGAATTATGTGATCACCCAATGGTCTTTAAAATGGGTAAATACGGGAAATTTATGGCTTGTTCGAATTTCCCAGATTGTCGTAATACAAAGCCGATTGTGAAAGAAATCGGTGTTACTTGTCCGAAGTGTGATAAAGGTCAAATTATTGAACGCCGTAGTAATAAAAAGAAACGTCTTTTCTATGGATGCGGTACGTATCCAGAGTGTGACTTTGTATCTTGGGATAAACCAATTGGTCGTAAATGTCCGAAGTGCGAAGGTATGCTTGTAGAGAAGAAGTTGAAAAAAGGCGTGCAAGTACAATGTATTTCGTGTGATTATGAAGAAGAACAACAAATGTGAGCGTAACTGCTCACATTTTTTTCGGGAAGAAAAGGAAAGGTGATAAATATGACAACACAAGTAGTAAACGTCATTGGCGCAGGTCTTGCAGGAAGTGAAGCAGCTTATCAAATTGCAAAACGTGGTGTCCAAGTAAAATTATATGAAATGAGACCAGTAAGGCAAACGCCAGCTCATCACACAGATAAATTTGCAGAGTTAGTATGCAGTAACTCGCTTCGCGCAAACACATTAACAAACGCTGTTGGTGTTATTAAAGAAGAAATGCGTCTAATGGACTCTGTTATTATTCGTGCAGCTGATGAGTGCTCTGTACCAGCAGGAGGGGCTTTAGCTGTAGATCGTCATGAATTTGCGGCAAAGGTAACGGAGTATGTGAAAAACCATCCGAACGTAACTGTGATGAATGAAGAAATTACTGAAATTCCAGAAGGGCCTACTGTTATCGCGACAGGTCCACTTACGTCTCCAGATCTTGCTGTACAATTAAAAGAATTAACAGGTGAAGATTATTTTTATTTCTATGATGCTGCAGCACCGATTGTTGAGAAAGACAGCATTGATATGAATAAAGTATATTTAAAGTCTCGTTACGATAAAGGTGAAGCTGCATATTTAAACTGCCCAATGACGGAAGAGGAATTTGACCGTTTTTACGAGGCTTTAATTGCTGCTGAAACAGTACCTTTAAAAGAATTTGAAAAAGAAATTTTCTTTGAAGGTTGTATGCCGGTAGAAGTTATGGCAAGTAGAGGAAGACAGACGCTAGTATTTGGACCGATGAAACCTGTTGGATTAGAAGATCCGAAAACAGGGAAAACGCCATATGCTGTTGTTCAGTTACGTCAAGATGATGCAGCGGGAACATTATACAATATCGTAGGTTTCCAAACGCATTTAAAGTGGGGACCACAAAAAGAAGTGTTACAGTTAATTCCAGGACTGGAAAACGCAGAGATTGTACGTTATGGTGTAATGCATCGTAATACGTTTATTAATTCACCTAACTTGCTTCGTCCAACATATCAATATAAACAACGTGATGATTTATTCTTCGCTGGCCAAATGACTGGAGTAGAGGGATATGTTGAATCGGCGGCGTCAGGATTACTAGCGGGTATTAACGCTGCTCGACTTGTGAAAGGTGAAGAACCGGTTGTATTACCGCCTGTAACTGCAATGGGAAGTATGGCGAATTATATTACTGCGACAAACGCGAAAAACTTCCAACCAATGAATGCAAACTTCGGTTTGTTTGCACCGTTAGAGAAGAAAATTAAGAGAAAAGCAGAACGAAATGAAGCATATGCAACACGCGCTTTAGAAACAATTCAAAATTTTGTAAATATTTAGTTAAATTTCTTGCAAAGGCTACTAAGTTGTGATACGATTTAGTAGCCTTTATTGAGGTGAATTGTGTGAATGTGAAGAAATTGTTACAATTATTCGTTGGATATTTACAAATTGAAAGAAATTATTCAAAATATACAATTGCAAGTTATCAAAATGATTTAGAACATTTTGTGCAATTTATGGAGCGAGAAGGCATATCCTCTTTTTTAGATGTTACATACGCGGATGTTCGTTTGTACTTAACGACGTTGCACGATGAAAAATTAGCCCGTAAATCTGTCGCAAGAAAAGTATCAAGCTTACGAAGTTTATATCGTTTTTTGATGCGTGAAGGTTATCGGAAAGATAATCCGTTTGCACTTGCGTCACTCCCCAAAAAAGAATTGTCAATCCCAAAGTTTTTATATGCTGAAGAATTAGAGGAATTATTTGAAGTTGCTGATACGGAAACGCCGCTAGGTCAAAGGAATCAAGCTTTATTAGAGTTGATGTATGCGACTGGAATCCGTGTGAGTGAATGTGTCAATTTACAACTTACCGATATTGACTTCGCGGTGGGAACAATTTTAGTAATGGGAAAAGGAAAAAAACAAAGGTATATTCCGTTCGGAAGCTATGCGCAAGATGCTTTAATTACTTATATAGAGAACGGGAGAAAACAGTTAGCTCACAAAACTGAAGAACACTCTCATATGGTATTTTTAAATGCGAAAGGCACGCCGCTAACAAGTCGAGGGGTACGCTATGTATTAAACGAACTCATTAAGAAGGCTTCACTAACAATGCGGATAAGTCCCCATATGTTAAGGCATACATTTGCTACACATATGTTAGATGAAGGGGCAGATTTACGTACTGTACAGGAGCTACTCGGTCATGAGAATTTGTCGACGACACAAATTTATACGCATGTCTCTAAAGAAAGATTGCGTTCGGTCTACATGAAGCATCACCCACGGGCATAAATTGCTTTTAAAGCTATAAAAACATATAAAGGAGTTTTTTCTATGGGAAATTTCCACGCTACAACGATATTTGCAGTTCATCATAATGGAGAATGTGCAATGGCTGGAGATGGTCAGGTGACAATGGGAAATGCAGTTGTAATGAAACATACAGCTCGTAAAGTCCGTAAACTTTTCCAAGGGAAAGTTTTAGCTGGCTTTGCAGGTTCTGTTGCTGACGCATTTACTCTTTTTGAAATGTTTGAAGGGAAATTAGAAGAGTACAACGGGAACTTGCAGCGTGCTGCAGTTGAGATGGCAAAACAATGGCGTGGCGACAAAATGTTACGTCAGCTAGAAGCGATGCTTATTGTCATGGATAAAACAACTATGCTTCTTGTTTCAGGTACAGGAGAAGTGATTGAGCCGGATGATGGTATTTTAGCGATTGGATCTGGTGGGAATTATGCGCTTTCTGCAGGTCGTGCTTTAAAGCAATATGCAAGTGAACATTTAACAGCGAAGCAAATTGCGAAAGCGAGTTTAGACATTGCTGGTGATATTTGTGTTTATACAAACCACAATATAATTGTGGAAGAATTGTAGAATCGTAAGGGAGGCATTTTATATGCATTTACATTTTACTCCGCGTCAAATTGTGGAAAAATTAGATCAATACATTATCGGTCAAAAAGATGCGAAGAAAGCGGTTGCTGTAGCTTTAAGAAATCGATATCGTCGAAGTAAATTAGCTGAAAATCTACGTGATGAAATTGCGCCTAAAAATATTTTAATGATTGGACCGACAGGTGTTGGTAAAACAGAGGTAGCACGACGAATGGCGAAACTCGTTGGAGCGCCTTTTATTAAGGTTGAAGCTACCAAATTTACAGAAGTTGGATATGTAGGTAGAGATGTAGAATCGATGGTACGTGACCTTGTGGAAACGTCAGTTCGCATCGTGAAAGAAGAAATGGTAATTAAAGTACAAGACAAAGCAGAAGAACAAGCGAACCAACGTCTTGTTGAAATTCTAGTGCCGAGTCCGGAGAAACAATCTGGATTTAAAAACCCATTAGAAATGCTATTTGGCGGTGCTCAAAATTCGAATCAAACTTCTGATGCACAGGAAGATGTTGAAATCGAAAAGAAACGTCAAGACGTGGAAAGAAAGCTTGCTGCAGGACTTCTTGAAGATGAAATTGTATCGATTGAAGTGACTGAGCAACAGTCTTCCATGTTCGATATGTTACAAGGAACTGGCATGGAACAAATGGGAATGAATTTCCAAGATGCGTTAGGAAGTTTTATGCCGAAAAAAACAAAAAAACGTAAACTTTCTGTGAAAGAAGCAAGAAAACTCTTGACAAATGAGGAAGCACAGCGCTTAATTGATATGGATGAAGTTACACAAGAGGCTGTTTATCGTGCTGAACAGCTCGGGATTATTTTTATCGATGAAATTGACAAAATTGCTGGTAAGCAGTCGAATAGCGTAGATGTATCACGTGAAGGTGTGCAACGTGACATTTTACCAATTGTAGAAGGATCGAATGTTGCGACAAAATACGGATCAGTAAAAACGGATTATATTTTATTCGTTGCAGCTGGAGCGTTTCATATGTCTAAACCGTCGGATTTAATTCCGGAACTGCAAGGGAGATTTCCGATTCGAGTAGAATTAACAAAATTATCGACAGATGATTTTGTTAAAATATTAATCGAGCCTGACAATGCGTTAATTAAACAATATATGGCTTTATTAGCGACTGAAGGTATAGAAATTGAATTTTCAGACGAAGCTATTCGTAAGATTGCTGAGATTGCTTATCAAGTTAATCAGGATACAGATAATATTGGAGCAAGAAGACTTCATACGATTATGGAGAAACTCCTTGAAGATTTATCGTTTGAAGCATCTGAAATTACGTTAGAGAAAATAACGATAACACCTCAATACGTTGAGGAGAAATTAGCAACGATTGCTAAAAATAAAGATGTGAGCCAGTTTATTTTGTAATAGTGTCATCAGGTGACTCGCCCTAGTTTCCAAGTGATGAAAAAATATGTGAGTAACATGTAGGAGGAACTTTTGAAATGGAATTATTAGCAAAAACAAGAAAATTAAATGCGTTATTACAGAGCGCAGCAGGAAAGCCTGTAAACTTTAGAGAAATGTCTGACACAATGTGTGAAGTAATCGAAGCGAACGTATTCGTAGTAAGTCGTCGTGGTAAATTACTAGGTTATGCAATTCACCAACAAATTGAGAATGAGCGTATGAAACAAATGCTTGCAGAGCGTCAATTCCCGGAAGAATACACGCAAAGCTTATTCAACATTACAGAAACATCTTCAAACTTAGATGTAAACAGTGCTTACACAGCATTCCCAGTAGAAAATAGAGAATTATTCGGTCAAGGTTTAACTACAATCGTACCAATCGTTGGTGGCGGTGAGCGTCTAGGCACATTAGTGTTAGCTCGTCTTGGTCAAGAGTTCTTAGACGATGATTTAATCCTTGCTGAATACAGTTCAACTGTAGTAGGTATGGAAATCTTACGTGAAAAAGCGGAAGAAATCGAAGAGGAAGCACGTAGTAAAGCTGTTGTTCAAATGGCGATTAGCTCATTATCTTACAGTGAGTTAGAAGCAATTGAGCATATCTTCGAAGAATTAAATGGAACAGAAGGTTTACTTGTTGCAAGTAAAATTGCTGATCGCGTAGGAATTACTCGTTCTGTAATCGTAAATGCACTACGTAAATTAGAAAGTGCTGGTGTTATTGAATCACGCTCTTTAGGTATGAAAGGAACATACATTAAAGTGCTAAACGACAAGTTTCTACAGGAACTTGCTAAATTAAAAACAAACTAATTTATAAAACTCTCCTCATTTTTTGAGGAGAGTTTTTTGTGTATAAAAGATTGATGTTGTTTGTAAAAAGCGACATAATCGTGTTCTGTGGAAAAGCTATGAATTGAATTTCCTTTTTTGCTTAAAAGAAATGCAGGTCGGTAATACTAGAATTCGAGTGTAAACAAAGAAAGTTTTACATTGTTCGCATTTTCGACTTGATTGTAATATTTCAGTATGATATAGTAAGCAGTGGTGTCAGTACAAAGTACACACGTTTACTGATTTAAGTGTTGGTGCTACGTTTGTAGTTTCGCTTAGAGATGAAGTAAACGGAGGATATCAAAAACCATTTAGGAGGAACTATATTATGTCAGTAATTTCTATGAAGCAATTGCTTGAAGCTGGTGTTCATTTCGGACATCAAACTCGTCGTTGGAACCCAAAAATGAAGCGTTACATTTTCACAGAGCGTAACGGTATCTACATCATCGACTTACAAAAAACTGTGAAAAAAGTTGAGGAAGCTTACAGAACGATGCGCGACATCGCTGCTGAAGGTGGAGACATCTTATTCGTAGGTACTAAAAAACAAGCACAAGAAGCTATTAAAGAAGAAGCAACTCGTGCTGGTATGTACTTCGTTAACCAACGTTGGTTAGGTGGAACTTTAACAAACTTCCAAACAATCCAAAAGCGTATCAAGCGTCTTAAAGACATCGAAAGAATGCAAGAAGATGGTACTTTCGAAGTACTTCCTAAGAAAGAAGTTGTTCAACTTAAAAAAGAGTTAGAGCGTCTTGAGAAATTCTTAGGCGGTATTAAAGATATGAAAGGTCTTCCAAGTGCATTATTCGTAGTAGACCCTCGTAAAGAGCGTATTGCAGTTGCTGAAGCACGCAAATTACACATTCCAATCATCGGTATCGTTGATACAAACTGTGATCCAGACGAAATCGATCACGTTATCCCAGCAAACGATGATGCAATTCGTGCTGTAAAACTTCTTACATCTAAAATGGCAGACGCGATCCTTGAAGCAAAACAAGGTGAAGAAACTGTTACTGCGTAACAAAGTTGGAAAGGTGATAAGGGGTTCGGCCTTTTATCACCTTTTTTAAGGTATAAACACCTTTATAAAAGGTATAAATACATATTTTAGGAGGATGAATAGTATGGCAATCACTGCACAAATGGTAAAAGAATTACGTGAAAAAACTGGCGCAGGTATGATGGACTGCAAAAAAGCTTTAACAGAAACTAATGGCGACATGGAGAAGGCAATTGACTTCTTACGTGAAAAAGGTATTGCGAAAGCTGCTAAAAAAGCAGACCGCATCGCTGCTGAAGGTTTAACTTTCATCGAAACAAACGGTAACGAAGGTTTAATCTTAGAATTAAACTCTGAAACTGATTTCGTTGCGAAAAACGAAGGTTTCCAAGCATTAATTAAAGAATTAGCTGCTCACTTATTAGCTAACAAACCAGCTAACATTGAAGAAGCTATGGCTCAAACAATCGAAGGCGGCAAAACAGTAGAAGAGCACATCAACGAAGCAATCGCTAAAATTGGTGAAAAACTTACACTTCGTCGTTTCGAAATCGTAACAAAAACTGATGCTGATGCATTCGGCGCTTACCTACATATGGGTGGACGTATTGGTGTATTAACAGTTCTTGAAGGTTCTACTGACGAAGCTGCTGCTAAAGATGTAGCAATGCACATTGCAGCAGTTAACCCTAAATACATCGACCGCGATGCTGTAACAGCTGAAGAAGTTGAGCATGAGCGTCAAGTATTAACACAACAAGCTTTAAACGAAGGCAAGCCTGAAAAAATCGTTGCAAAAATGGTTGAAGGCCGTCTAGGCAAATTCTTCGAAGAAATTTGCTTACTTGACCAAGCATTCGTTAAAAACCCTGATATGAAAGTTCGTCAGTTCGTTGAGTCTAAAGGCGGAACACTAAAAGGATTCGTTCGCTACGCTGTTGGTGAAGGTATCGAAAAACGCGAAGACAACTTTGCTGAAGAAGTAATGAACCAAGTAAAAGGTAGCAACTAATAAAGATTAGGGAACACATTGTGTTCCCTTTTTTAAAATAAAGATGTAAGCAATTGGAGGTTCATTATGAGTAAACCGAAATATAATCGTGTCGTATTAAAGCTAAGCGGAGAAGCGTTAGCTGGCGAACAAGGATTTGGAATTAACCCATCTGTTATTAAATCAGTTGCGGAACAAGTGAAAGAAATTGCAGAACTTGATGTAGAAGTTGCTGTTGTTGTTGGTGGCGGAAACATTTGGCGTGGGAAAATCGGAAGTGAAATGGGAATGGATCGTGCGGGAGCAGATTACATGGGTATGTTAGCAACAGTTATGAACTCATTAGCTCTTCAAGATAGCCTAGAGAACATTGGAATTCAAACTCGTGTTCAAACTTCAATCGAAATGCGTCAAGTAGCAGAGCCTTACATTCGTCGTAAAGCAGTGCGTCATCTAGAGAAAAAACGTGTTGTGATCTTTGCAGCAGGTACAGGTAACCCATATTTCTCTACAGATACAACGGCAGCACTACGTGCAGCAGAAATCGAAGCAGATGTTATCTTAATGGCGAAAAACAATGTAGATGGCGTATATAATGCAGATCCATCTCTTGACCCAACAGCTACGAAATACGAAACACTTACTTACTTAGATGTATTAAAAGAAGGTTTAGGTGTAATGGATTCAACAGCTTCTTCTTTATGTATGGACAATGATATTCCATTAATTGTATTCTCGGTTATGGAAAAAGGTAACATTAAACGTGCCGTTTTAGGCGAAAATATCGGAACAGTTGTAAGGGGGAAATAAATATGGGACAACAAGTATTGAAGTCTTCAAATGAAAAAATGGAAAAAGCAGTTGCTGCTTACTCTCGTGAATTGGCAACAGTTCGCGCAGGTCGTGCAAGCTCGTCTGTATTAGATAAGGTACAAGTTGATTACTATGGTGCACCAACACCTGTAGTGCAATTAGCGAACATTACAGTTCCAGAAGCACGTTTACTTGTAATTCAACCTTATGATAAAACTTCTATCGGTGATATTGAAAAAGCAATCTTAAAAGCAGATTTAGGCTTAAATCCTTCTAATGATGGAACTGTAATTCGTATTGCATTCCCTGCATTAACAGAAGAGCGTCGTCGTGATCTTGTAAAAGTTGTGAAAAAATATGCTGAAGAAGCAAAAGTTGCTGTTCGTAACGTACGTCGTGACGGTAACGATGATCTTAAGAAGCTTGAAAAAGCTGGCGAGATTACAGAAGATGATTTAAGAGGATATACTGAAGATATCCAAAAAGAAACTGATAAATATATTGCAAAAGTTGACGAAATCGCAAAAAACAAAGAAAAAGAAATCATGGAAGTGTAATAGCGATACTTTCGCAAATATGACCCTCTTCTTAAGGGGGTCTTTTTACACTTTTAGGCATACGTCTGCTTGCTGGAGGGTATGAATGATGTTTAAAAACTTTCCTTTTTTTAAAAGTAAAAAGGTCGCATCGTTTGATCATCTCGTTGAAGAAGTGAAAAAAGGATATATCCCAGAACATATTGCCATTATTATGGATGGTAATGGAAGATGGGCAAAGAGGAGAGCGATGCCTCGTATTGCGGGACATCATGAAGGCATGCAAGTTGTAAAGAAAATCACAAAATTTGCAAGCAAACTTAATGTGAAAGTATTAACTCTTTATGCTTTTTCAACTGAGAACTGGAAAAGGCCGAAAAAGGAAGTTGACTACTTAATGAGGCTTCCGGAAGAATTTTTAGGTACTTTTTTACCAGAATTGATTGAAGAGAACGTACAAGTCCGAGTAATAGGACAACAAGATCGTCTTCCTACGCATACACGCAGAGCGATGGAAAAGGCCATGGAAGATACGAAAGAGAATACGGGATTAATTCTTAATTTCGCGTTAAACTATGGAAGTCGAGATGAAATCGTTTCTGCTGTGCAACATATGGTGAAAGATAGTGAGGAAGGGAAAATTCGTGTTGAAGATGTAAGTGAAGAAATGCTTTCTTCCTACTTAATGACGAGTTCTTTACCTGACCCAGAGTTGTTAATCCGTACGAGCGGAGAGCTACGTATTAGTAATTTCATGTTATGGCAAATTGCATATTCGGAATTTTGGTTTACAGATGTGTATTGGCCAGATTTTACCGAGGAACATTTGCTAAATGCGATTACAGACTTTCAACATAGAGGGCGCAGATTCGGAGGCGTGTAGAAAGAGAGGGTTTGGTAGTGAAACAGAGAATTATTACTGGAGTGGTTGCTGCCGCGCTATTCATTCCCATCGTAATTTACGGTGGCGTGCCTTTTACGGTTTTAGTGTATGCACTTGCTTCTATAGGTTTATATGAATTAATTCGTATGAATAAGCTTACGCTTATTTCAGTACCAACAGTTTTAGCTGCAGTATTATTATGGGTTATTTTAATTCCAAGTAGTGCATCAGGGCTGTTTACGCAGATTGGATTAGGTAAATTAGAAATCACATTTGTGATTGTTTTATTACTTTTATCATATACAGTCCTTTCTAAGAATACATTTACTTTTGACCATGCTTCCTTTTTACTAATGGCAACAACATATGTTGCAATGGGATTCTTATATTTGAATGAAACGAGAATTTTAGGAATTAAATATGTGTTTTGCGCATTATTTGTTATATGGGCTACTGATTCAGGCGCATATTTCGTAGGGAAAGCATTAGGAAAAAGAAAATTATGGCCAGAAATTAGTCCGAATAAAACGATTGAAGGTTCATTAGGCGGCATCGTTTGTGGAATTGTTGTGGCGCTTGTTTACAATATGTTTTTCCCAGTGGAGGCTAATGTAGGGATTTTAATTGTGTTGACAATTATCATTTCTATTTTTGGACAAATTGGTGATTTAGTACAATCTGCATTTAAACGTCATTATGGCGTAAAGGATTCAGGTACAATTTTACCTGGACATGGTGGTATATTAGATCGAACAGATAGTTGGTTATTTGTTTTACCAATTCTCTACTTCTTATTACAATATAATTAATAAATGAACGAGGGGTTGGAGTCATGAAAAACATTAGTTTATTAGGTGCAAGCGGATCAATTGGTATACAAACGTTAGATGTATTACGCTCGCACCCAGACCAATTCCGTCTCGTTGCTTTTTCTGTAGGGAAAAATATTGACTACGCAGTAAAGGTAATTCAAGAATTTTCTCCGCAAATCGTCTCTGTGCAAAGAGAGGAAGATGTTTTAAAATTACAAGCTGTCTCTGGGAATACAAAAGTTGTATATGGTAGTGAAGGACTTTTAGAAGTAGCATTACATCCAGATGCGGAGATTGTAGTAAATGCTGTTGTAGGTAGCGTAGGATTGTTACCAACACTTCGTGCAATTGAGGCGAAAAAAACAATTGGAATTGCAAACAAAGAAACGTTAGTAACTGCAGGCCATCTTGTAATGGAAGCGGCACGAAAACATAATATTTCGTTACTTCCAGTAGATAGTGAACATTCAGCTATTTTTCAATGTTTGAATGGTGAAAATGAAAAAAGAATTTCTCGACTAATTATAACGGCTTCCGGTGGAAGTTTCCGTGATAAAACGAGAGATGAATTGCATCATGTGACCGTAGAAGATGCGCTTCGACATCCAAACTGGTCAATGGGTTCGAAAATTACAATTGATTCTGCTACAATGATGAATAAGGGGCTAGAGGTAATTGAAGCACATTGGCTTTTTGGTATCCCTTATGAGCAAATCGATGTTGTTTTACATAAAGAAAGTATTATCCATTCTATGGTTGAATTTGAAGATCGTAGTGTAATGGCACAGCTTGGCTCACCTGATATGCGAGTACCAATTCAATACGCACTTACATATCCTGATCGACTGCCTCTATCAGACACAAAACAGTTAAACTTATGGGAAATAGGGACGTTGCATTTTGAGAAAATGAACCAAGAACGTTTCCGTTGCCTACGTTTTGCGTATGAAGCTGGAAAAGCAGGCGGAAGTATGCCAGCTGTAATGAATGCAGCGAATGAAGTAGCTGTTGAAGCTTTTTTACAAAAGAGAATTGGTTTCTTAACAGTGGAAGACCTCATTGAAAAAGCAATGAACCATCACAATGTCATTGCACGTCCGAGCTTAGAGGAAATTCTGGAAATTGATGCAGCCACAAGACGGTTTGTGATGGAACAAATTTAGCAAAGGTGGTTATGGAATTGAATACAGCGATTGCCTTTATATTAATTTTCGGTGCACTCGTATTTTTCCATGAGCTAGGGCATCTATATTTCGCAAAAAGAGCAGGTATTTTATGCCGTGAGTTTGCGATTGGTTTTGGTCCGAAAATATTCTCATTTGAAAAGAATGAAACGGTGTATACGATTCGATTACTGCCCCTTGGTGGCTATGTAAGAATGGCTGGCGAAGATGCAGACACAGTTGAGTTAAAGGCTGGAAAAAAGGTTGGCCTTGTATTAAATGAAAAAGACGAAGTTGCGAAATTAGTTTTTGACGGATATGAAAAGTATCCAAATGTTCGTGTCATTGAAGTCGAACAAGCTGATTTAGAGCATAATTTAACAATTTCGGGCTATGAAGAGTACGAGGAAGAGCTTCAAACATTCCGAGTGAATGAAAAGGCTCGTATTATTACTGCTGGTGAAGAAATACAAATTGCTCCGTATAATAGGCAGTTCGGCTCCAAGAAATTGGGTCAACGTGCCTTAACAATCTTTGCAGGTCCTGCAATGAACTTCATTTTAGCATTTGTTATTTTTGTGATACTTGGATTTGTACAAGGTGTTCCTGTTGATAAGCCAATGGTCGGAAAAATAATGGAGAATAGTGCAGCCGAGCAAGCCGGATTAAAAGAAAATGATACAATTCAAGCAATCGATGGGAAAAACACAAGTACATGGAAAGATGTTGTTACCGTTGTACGTGAAAACCCAAATAAAGAAATTACGTTACAAGTAAAGCGTGATAATGAACAGTTTAATGTGAAAGTAACGCCAACGCTTGATAAAGAAGGAAAAGACGAAGTAGGTAGAATTGGTGTTTACTCTCCAGTAGAGAAAACAGTAATGGGTTCTATTAAATCAGGATTTGAACAAACATACCAATGGACAAAACTAATTTTTGATTCACTTGTGAAATTAGTAACTGGTCAATTCTCTATTAATGAGTTGTCAGGTCCAGTAGGAATTTATAATCTAACAGATCAAGTTGTAGATTATGGATTTACGCGTGTATTAAGTTTAGCAGCAGTTTTAAGTATTAACCTTGGTTTATTTAATTTACTACCAGTCCCTGCTTTAGACGGTGGACGTTTGTTCTTCTTCTTAATTGAAGCGTTACGAGGGAAACCAATTGACCGCCAAAAAGAAGGAATGGTTCACTTTATTGGTTTTGCATTATTAATGTTACTTATGTTAGTTGTAACTTGGAATGACATTCGTAAGTTTTTCTTGTAAAATAAAGTGAAACTTATAATGAAATAGAGCTCGTAGAATAAAATCCCTCACCTAACTCGAGGTGAGGGGTTTTACTGCGTGTAAGAGTAAAATGAAGAGGTGCGAATAAATGAAACAAAGTATGGTATTCAGTCCTACATTACGTGAAGTTCCAGCTGATGCGGAGATTAAGAGTCATCAGTTACTACTTCGTGCAGGTTTTATGCGTCAAAATGCTTCTGGTATTTATAGTTTTCTACCATTTGGATTAAAAGTACTACACAAAGTAGAACGTATCGTTCGAGAAGAAATGGAGCGCGCAGGAGCTGTAGAATTATTAATGCCAGCGATGCAAGCTGCAGAATTATGGCAAGAATCAGGCCGTTGGTATTCTTACGGATCTGAATTAATGCGTATGAAAGATCGTAACGCTCGTGAATTCGCATTAGGAGCGACACATGAAGAAGTAATTACGGATCTTGTACGTGATGAAGTGAAATCATATAAAAAATTACCGTTAACATTGTACCAAATTCAAACAAAATTCCGTGATGAACAAAGACCTCGTTTCGGTTTATTACGTGGAAGAGAGTTTCTAATGAAAGATGCATACTCTTTCCATGCTACACAAGAGAGCTTAGATGAAGTATACGATCGCTTATACAAAGCATACTCTAACATTTTTGCTCGTTGTGGCTTGAATTTCCGTGCAGTTATTGCTGACTCTGGAGCAATGGGCGGAAAAGATACGCATGAATTTATGGTATTATCTGAAGTTGGCGAAGATACAATTGCATACTCTGATACATCTAATTATGCAGCAAACATCGAAATGGCTCCTGTTGTAGCTATGTATACGAAGAGTGATGAAGCAGAAAAGGCACTTGAAAAAGTAGCAACACCAGATCAAAAAGCAATTGAAGAAGTATCTGCATTCTTAAACATTGAAGCTGACAAGTGCATTAAGTCTATGGTATTTAAAGTAGATGAGAAATTAGTAGTTGTACTTGTTCGTGGTGATCATGAAGTGAACGATGTAAAAGTGAAAAATGTATACGGTGCTTCAGTTGTTGAGCTTGCTTCTCATGAAAAAGTGAAAGAATTATTAAACTGTGAAGTTGGTTCTTTAGGACCGATTGGTGTAACGGGTGATATCGAAATTATCGCAGACCATGCTGTAGCATCAATTGTTAACGGATGTTCAGGGGCGAACGAAGAAGGATTCCATTATGTAAATGTAAATCCAGAACGTGACTTTAAAGTAAGTCAATATACAGATTTACGCTTCATTCAAGAAGGAGACCAGTCTCCAGATGGAAATGGAACAATTCTTTTCGCACGCGGAATTGAAGTTGGTCATGTATTCAAATTAGGAACTCGTTATAGTGAAGCAATGAACGCAACATTCCTAGATGAAAACGGAAAAACACAACCACTTATTATGGGTTGTTACGGTATCGGGGTATCTCGTACAGTGGCAGCAATCGCAGAGCAGTTTAATGATGAGAACGGTTTAGTTTGGCCAAAAGCTGTTGCACCGTTCCATGTGCATGTAATTCCAGTAAATATGAAATCTGATGCACAACGTGAAATGGGTGAAAACATCTACAACTCATTACAAGAACAAGGGTACGAAGTATTACTAGATGATCGTGCAGAACGTGCAGGTGTTAAATTTGCAGACGCGGATTTATTCGGCCTTCCAGTTCGCGTGACAGTTGGTAAAAAAGCAGACGAAGGTATTGTAGAAGTGAAAGTACGTGCTACAGGCGAGTCTGAAGAAGTGAAAGTAGAAGAACTTCAAACATATATTGCAAATATTTTAAAATAAGAAGAGGTACCTCGTAATGAGGTACCTTCTCTTTCTTTGTAAACGTATTTTGTAAAAGAAGAAGGGAGAAATCTTTCTTTGTAGTACGTTTCAATTTATAATAGCAAATGGAAGGAGAGTGCTTATGTCTTTAACAAATGAACAACAAAAGCGATTTCAAATTTTGCTCCAGCAATTGCAAATACCAGACGACCTTATAAATCAATATTTACAAGGTGGTGGTATTGAAAGGCTCGTTATTGATAAAGCGAATAAAAGTTGGCATTTTGATTTACAAGTGCCACGTATTTTGCCTACAGAATTATATGAATTGCTAGAAACAAAGCTTAAGCAATCATTTTCTCATATTGCAAGAACAACATTTGCATTAGAAACAGAGAATAAACAATTTACAGAAGAAGAAGTGAGGGCGTATTGGCCACTTTGTACGGAACGAATTACATTTTCACCTATGTTTGCTTACTTAAAGAAGCAGATTCCACAGGTGAATGGCGTGAAGTTGCTAATAAATGTGAATAATGAGCTGGAATCTACTGCTTTAAAGAAAAACGTTGCGAAACCAGTAGGGGATCAATACGAAACTTTTGGATTCCCGCGTTTTCAGTTAGACACACATATACAGCAAAATACAGAAGAAATGCAAAAGTTTCGTGAGCAAACGCAGCAAGAAGATCGTGAACGTGTTATACAAGCTATGGAAGAAATGGCGAAGAAGCAAGCTGAAGAAAGTAGCGTTGTGCATGAAGGACCGGTTGTACTCGGATATCTTATTAAGCCGGATGAAGAGATTACACCGATGCGAGAAATTCAAGATGAAGAAAGAAGAAAAACAGTTCAAGGGTATGTCTTCCATGTAGAAACGAAAGAGCTGCGTAGTGGTCGTACGTTATTAACTTTAAAAATAACAGATTATACGGATTCAATTATGATCAAAATGTTCTCGCGTGACAAAGAAGATATTCCAATGCTGCAATCCTTGAAAAAAGGAATGTGGGTGAAAGCGCGTGGTTCTGTTCAAAATGATACATTCGTTCGAGATTTAGTAATGATTGCAAATGATATAAATGAAATAACAGGACCGTCTCGTAAAGATAAAGCGCCAGAAGGTGAAAAACGTGTAGAGCTGCATCTTCACACACCGATGAGCCAAATGGATGCTGTTACTCCTGTTTCTAGACTTGTTGCCCAAGCAGGTAAATGGGGACATGAGGCTATTGCTGTTACAGACCATGCGGTTGCGCAGTCTTTCCCAGAGGCATATTCTGCGGGTAAAAAGGCTGGGGTTAAAGTTATATATGGTGTAGAGGCGAATTTAGTTAATGATGGTGTACCGATTGCATATAACGAAGCGCATCGTTTACTTGCAGAGGAAACGTATGTTGTTTTCGACGTTGAGACGACAGGTTTATCAGCTGTATATGATACTGTTATCGAGTTAGCGGCTGTAAAAGTAAAAGGTGGCGAAATTATTGACCGCTTTGAATCTTTTGCAAATCCGCATCAACCATTATCTGCGACGATTATTGAATTAACAGGTATTACAGATGATATGTTAACGGATGCACCAGAAGTGGACGAAGTGTTTAAAAAGTTTGAGGAATGGATGGGCGACCATACACTTGTTGCTCATAATGCAAGCTTCGATATGGGCTTTATTAACGTAGGTTTTAAAAAGGCTGGACTAGAAAAAACGAATAATCCTGTTATTGATACGTTAGAACTTGCAAGATTCTTATTCCCGGAAATGAAAAACCATCGATTAAATACGATGTGTAAAAAGCTTGATATTGAATTAACGCAACATCACCGTGCGATTTATGATACAGAAGCAACGGGATACTTACTTGTGAAAATGTTAAAAGATGTGATTGAAAAGGGATTTGAATATCACGATCAATTGAATGATAGTATGGGGCAAGGGGATGCGTATAAGCGTGGACGTCCAAGTCATATGACGTTACTTGCCACATCAGATGTAGGGTTGAAAAATTTATATAAACTTGTTTCCTATTCTCACCTAAATTACTTTTATCGTGTACCACGAGTACCAAGATCACTATTAAAAAAATATCGTGAAGGAATTTTAGTAGGAACGGCTTGCGATAAAGGTGAAGTGTTTGAGGCGATGATGCAAAAAGCTCCTGAAGAGGTAGAAGAAATTGCGCAGTTCTATGATTACATTGAAGTAATGCCTCCAGAGGTGTTACGTCATTTAGTAGAGCGTGAACTTGTTCGAGATGAGGGGCAATTAAAAACGATTATTTCTAACTTAGTAAAACTAGGTGAGACGTTAGATAAACCAGTTGTTGCTACAGGAAACGTGCATTATATAGACCCAGAGGATGCGATGTATCGTAAAATTTTAGTCAGTTCGCAGGGCGGAGCCAATCCGTTAAACCGACATTCATTACCGCCTGTACATTTCCGTACAACGGATGAAATGTTAGAGTGTTTTTCATTCTTAGGTGAAGACGTAGCGAAAGAAATTGTTGTAACGAATACACAAAAGGTTGCATCATTAATTGGTGATGTTCATCCAGTGAAAGATGATCTATATACACCGAAAATTGAAGGTGCAGATGATGAGACGCGTGACATGAGTTATAAAATGGCGCGTAGCATTTATGGTGAAGAGTTACCTGAAATTGTAGAAGCTCGTTTAGAAAAAGAATTAAAAAGTATTATTGGGCATGGATTCGCCGTAATTTATTTAATTTCACATAAGCTCGTAAAAAAATCATTAGTAGACGGATATCTAGTAGGTTCCCGTGGGTCGGTAGGTTCATCATTCGTTGCAACGATGATGGAAATTACAGAAGTAAATCCATTACCACCACACTATGTATGTCCGAAGTGTAAGCAATCAGAATTCTTTAATGATGGTTCTGTAGGTTCTGGTTTTGACTTACCAGATAAAGAATGTCCTACATGTAATGTTCCATACGTAAAAGATGGACATGATATTCCGTTCGAAACGTTCCTTGGGTTTAAAGGAGATAAAGTACCCGATATCGATTTGAACTTCTCCGGGGAATACCAACCACGTGCCCATAACTATACGAAAGTACTGTTCGGTGAAGATTATGTATATCGTGCAGGAACGATTGGTACAGTTGCGGAAAAAACTGCTTATGGATATGTAAAGGGTTATGCAAATGATCATAACTTAACGATTCGAAATGCAGAGATTGATCGCTTAGTAGCAGGATGTACGGGCGTAAAACGTACAACCGGACAGCATCCAGGTGGTATTATCGTTGTGCCAGATTACATGGACATCTTTGATTTCTCACCAATACAGTTTCCGGCAGATTCAATAGGGGCGGAGTGGAGAACGACACACTTTGATTTCCACTCCATTCATGATAATTTATTGAAACTTGATATACTAGGACACGATGATCCAACTGTTATTCGTATGTTACAAGATTTAAGTGGTATTGATCCGAAAACAATCCCAACAGACGATCCGGAAGTAATGAAAATTTTCTCTGGGCCAGAAACGTTAGGGGTAACGGAAGAACAAATTAACTGTAAAACAGGTACACTTGGTATACCAGAGTTTGGTACGAAATTCGTAAGGCAGATGTTAGAAGAGACGAAACCTACGACATTCTCTGAGTTAGTCCAAATTTCTGGACTATCACATGGTACGGACGTATGGCTTGGTAATGCAAACGAGTTAATTTATAACGGTACATGTACGCTGAGTGAGGTTATCGGTTGTCGTGATGACATCATGGTATATTTAATCTATCAAGGCTTAGACCCATCATTAGCCTTCAAAATTATGGAGTCAGTTCGTAAAGGTAAAGGTGTACCGGAAGAATGGGAAGATGACATGAAAAGTAATAATGTACCAGGTTGGTATATTGATTCATGTAAGAAAATTAAGTACATGTTCCCTAAAGCCCATGCGGCTGCTTACGTACTTATGGCTGTACGTATTGCATATTTTAAAGTACATTTCGCGCTTCTATTCTATGCGGCATACTTTACAGTTCGTGCAGATGACTTTGACGTAGAGGCGATGGCGAAAGGTTCAGCATCAATACGTGTAAGAATTGATGAAATTGCGCAAAAAGGTTTGGATGCATCGCCGAAAGAGAAAAGTTTATTAACAGTACTAGAAATGACACTGGAAATGTGTGAGCGTGGATACTCATTCCAAAAGGTTGATTTATACCGTTCGCATGCAACAGAATTTATTATTGATGGGGATACCTTAATTCCTCCATTTAATGCAGTACCTGGACTTGGTACAAACGCAGCTTTAAGTATTGTAGAAGCACGCAAAAATGGAGAGTTCTTATCAAAAGAAGACCTGCAGCAGCGCAGTAAGGTTTCGAAAACAATTATTGAGTATTTAGATAGTCAAGGTTGCTTAGGCGATCTACCTGATCAAAACCAGTTATCACTGTTCTAATAGGTAGGAAAAGTCTTTGCAAATCAACATTTGCTATGGTATACTATTAACCGAGATAACCATGTCATGTATATTGTGTGAAAAAAAGAGTGGGGAAACCCACTCTTTCGTGTTACTATCTACGTTTTATTGATGTGGAGAGGTAAGAAATTTCTGTCGTATATACATATTTTGTTACAAGTTTTACTTCTTAAATTTGGTAATACTAAGACAGATATTCCCTGCTTAACGGCAGGGGCTTTTGTTAGCTAACGAGAAAGAATAAGATAGACCGTTTTATGGACGGAGTCTTTTTCTTGTAAATGGTACATGGCGGCAGGAAGGAGGCTGTTTATGGATAAGAAAGTCACAGAAGTTGTAGAAGCATTTGCGCAGCCAATCGTTGAAGAGTTAAATCTTGAACTTGTAGATGTAGAGTATGTGAAAGAAGGACAAGACTGGTTCTTACGCGTATTCATCGATTCTGAAAAGGGAGTCGACATTGAAGAATGCGGTGCGGTAAGTGAACGTTTAAGCGAAGCTTTAGATAAAGAGGATCCAATTCCTCATCTTTACTTTTTGGATGTATCATCTCCTGGAGCGGAACGCCCATTAAAGAAAGAGAAAGACTTCCAGCAAGCGGTAGGAAAACAAGTGGCAATTAAAACATATGAGCCGATTGATGGTGAAAAAATGTTTGAAGGAAAGCTACTTTCCTACGATGGTATTACAATTACATTATTATTAACAATTAAAACACGTAAAAAAGAAATCCAAATTCCAATGGACAAAGTTGCAAATGCGCGACTTGCTGTTACGTTTTAGTTAGAAGGGGGATCTTCATGAGCACTGAGTTGTTAGATGCCTTGCTCGTATTAGAGTCAGAAAAAGGAATTAGCAAAGATATTATTATTGATGCAATTGAAGCAGCGTTAATCTCTGCTTATAAACGCAATTTTAACCAAGCACAAAACGTTCGTGTGAGCTTTAACCCAGAAGTGGGAACAATTCAAGTATTAGCACGTAAAGACGTTGTTGATAATGTGTTTGATCCACGTCTTGAAATTTCTGTTGAAGAAGCAAGACAAATTAATCCAAACTATCAAGATGGTGACGTACTAGAAATTGAAGTAACACCAAAAGATTTCGGTCGTATTGCAGCACAAACTGCAAAACAGGTTGTAACACAACGAGTGCGCGAAGCAGAGCGTGGTGTTATTTACTCTGAGTTTAGTGACCGTGAAGAAGACATCATGGTGGGTATCGTACAACGTCAAGATGCTCGTTTCATCTATGTAAGCTTAGGGAAAGTAGAAGCTTTATTACCTGTAAGTGAGCAAATGCCAAACGAACAGTACAAACCACATGATCGTATTCGCGTATTCATTACGAAAGTAGAAAAAACAACGAAAGGACCACAAATTTACGTATCACGTACACATCCTGGTCTTTTAAAACGTTTATTCGAAATGGAAGTTCCTGAAATTTATGATGGAACTGTTGAAATTCGTTCTGTAGCACGTGAAGCTGGCGATCGTTCTAAAATTTCTGTACATGCAGAGAACATTGATGTTGATCCAGTAGGTTCTTGTGTAGGACCGAAAGGACAACGTGTACAACGCATTGTAGACGAACTAAAAGGCGAAAAGATTGACATCGTTCGCTGGTCAAATGATCCAGTAGAATATGTTGCAAATGCTTTAAGCCCATCACAAGTTGTTAAAGTGCTTGTAGATGAAGAAGAAAAAGCAACAACAGTTGTTGTTCCAGACCACCAACTGTCATTAGCTATTGGTAAGCGTGGACAAAATGCACGTCTTGCAGCTAAATTAACAGGTTGGAAAATTGATATTAAGAGTGAGTCTGATGCGAAACAACTTGGTATTGTAACAGAAGAAGATAGCGTAATCGCATTCGGATTCGATTCAGTTGAAGACGAAATCGAATAGAGGTGATGAGTATGAGCAATCGAAAAGTTCCGTTACGAAAATGTGTTGCAACGCAAGAAATGAAATCAAAACGAGAGCTCGTTCGCATTGTTCGTTCCAAAGAGGGAGAAGTGTCCATTGATTTAACTGGAAAGAAATCAGGACGAGGTGCTTATTTATCAAAAGATAAAGAAAGTATTCTTCAAGCCCAAAAGAAAAATGTTTTGGAACATCATCTAAAAGCGAAAATCGACGGTTCTCTATACGAAGAGCTTCTTGAGCTTGTTGAGAAGGAGTCGAAATAAGTGTCCGATTGGAAATCGTTTTTAGGACTAGCAAACCGGGCTCGGAAAATTATTTCGGGTGAAGAACTTGTTTTAAAAGAAGTACGAAGTGGCAAAGCAAAACTTGTATTGCTATCTGAAGATGCGTCAGCAAATACTACAAAACGCATCACGGATAAAACGACGTATTACAACGTACCAATGAGAAAGGTCGAAAATCGACAACAATTAGGGCATGCGATTGGGAGAGATGAGCGAGTCGTTGTAGCTGTGTTAGATGAAGGCTTTGCGAAAAAGCTGTGTAGCATGCTCGATACAAATTACCGGGGGTGAAGGTATGAGTAAAATTCGAGTGCATGAATATGCAAAACAACATAATATCTCAAGTAAAGATCTTATGACAAAACTAAAAGAAATGAATATCGAGGTTTCGAATCATATGACAATGTTAGACGATGAAGTAGTAAACAAATTAGATAATGAATATCAAGCAGAAAAACCTTCTGTTGCAGATGAGTTTGAAGTAGAAGAAAAAGTTGTTCGTAGTAAAAAGAACAGCAATAAGAAAAAGAAAAAAGGCAAAGGAAATGAAGACAAACGTCAAGATAACTTTGCTGGAAGACAACAAACACAAACTGTAGAAACACCAGATAAAATTACTTTCTCTGGAAGTCTTACAGTAGGTGAGCTTGCTAAAAAATTAAGCAAAGAGCCGTCTGAAATTATTAAGAAACTCTTTATGCTTGGAATTATGGCAACAATTAACCAAGACTTAGATAAAGATACAATTGAGTTAATTGCTACTGATTATGGTATTGAAGTAGAAGAAGAAGTAGTTGTAAGTGAAACTGAATTTGAAACATTCATCGATGAGCAAGATGATGAAGAGAACTTAAAAGAGCGTCCAGCTGTAGTTACAATTATGGGGCACGTTGACCATGGTAAAACAACTTTACTTGACTCTATTCGTAATTCAAAAGTAACTGCTGGCGAAGCTGGTGGAATTACTCAGCATATCGGTGCATACCAAGTTGATGTAAATGATAAGAAAATTACGTTCTTAGATACACCAGGTCACGCGGCATTTACAACAATGCGTGCTCGTGGTGCACAAGTAACGGATATTACAATTCTTGTTGTTGCAGCTGATGACGGTGTTATGCCACAAACAGTTGAAGCAATTAGCCATGCGAAAGCAGCTGGAGTACCAATTATTGTAGCTGTGAATAAAATGGATAAACCAGCGGCAAACCCTGATCGTGTAATGCAAGAGTTAACAGAATATGAATTAGTTCCAGAAGCTTGGGGCGGAGATACAATTTTCGTACCAATTTCTGCAATTCAAGGTGAAGGAATTGACAACTTACTAGAAATGATACTTCTTGTAAGTGAAGTAGAAGAATATAAAGCAAATCCAAACCGCTATGCAACTGGTACTGTAATCGAAGCACAGCTTGATAAAGGTAAAGGAACTATCGCGACATTACTTGTTCAAAACGGTACACTTCGAGTTGGAGATCCAATCGTTGTTGGTACTTCATTCGGACGTGTTCGTGCAATGGTAAGTGATATTGGTCGTCGTGTAAAAGTTGCTGGTCCATCAACTCCTGTTGAAATTACAGGTTTGAACGAAGTACCACAAGCGGGAGATCGTTTCATGGCATTCGCTGATGAGAAGAAAGCTCGTCAAATCGGTGAATCACGT
The DNA here is from genome assembly GCF_008923725.1 of Bacillus sp. CH140a_4T. Classification (GTDB taxonomy): domain Bacteria; phylum Bacillota; class Bacilli; order Bacillales; family Bacillaceae_G; genus Bacillus_A. The sequence continues at coordinate 114,406 of NZ_WBPF01000013.1, read as the reverse complement.
GCACAAGAAGCGTTACTTGCTCAACGTGGTGAAAAATCTAAATTAAGCCTTGAAGATTTATTCCAACAAATCCAAGAAGGCGATGTAAAAGAAATTAACTTAATTGTGAAAGCAGACGTACAAGGTTCTGTAGAAGCAATGGCAGCATCACTTCGTAAAATTGATGTTGAAGGCGTAAAAGTGAAAATTATCCATACAGGCGTAGGTGCGATTACAGAATCTGATGTTATTTTAGCTTCTGCATCTAATGCAATTGTAATTGGATTTAACGTACGCCCTGATGTGAATGCGAAGCGTACAGCTGAATTAGAGAATGTTGATGTTCGTTTACACCGTATTATCTATAAAGTAATCGAAGAAATCGAATCAGCAATGCAAGGTATGCTGGATCCAGAATTCGAAGAAAAAGTAATCGGTCAAGCCGAAGTACGCCAAACATTCAAAGTAACAAAAGTTGGAACAATCGCAGGTTGTTACGTAATAGACGGTAAAATCACACGTGATAGTGGCGTGCGTATTATCCGTGATGGCATAGTAATTTTCGAAGGACAACTTGATACGTTAAAACGTTTCAAAGACGACGTAAAAGAAGTTGCACAAAACTATGAGTGTGGTATTACAATTGAGAGATATAATGATCTTAAAGAAGGGGACATCATTGAAGCGTACATTATGGAAGAAGTGAAGCGATGATTATCGCTTCACTCTCATTCGAGTGTATGATTTACGATGTGCATTCTTTAAAAGAGAAACGAGCAATTTTGCAACGGGTGCTAACTCGTGTGAAGCAGCGTTTTAACGTAGCTGTTTCAGAAGTAGGGCATCAAGATGTATGGCAACGTACAGAAATTGCAATTGTTTCTGTATCCTCTAATCGTGTTATTTGTGAAAAAGAAATGAATCGTGTACTCGAGTACATCGATTCATTTCCTGAAATTGAACGTACAATAACACAATTGGAATGGTATTGAATGAGGTGAAGAGTTATGAAATTACGTGCAAACCGTGTAGGCGAGCAAATGAAAAAAGAATTAGGCGACATCATCAGTCGTAAAATTAAAGATCCACGTGTTGGATTTGTTACAGTAACAGATGTACAAGTGAGTGGAGATTTACAAATTGCTACAGTATATATTTCTGTTTTAGGTGATGAAGAGCAGAAAGAAAATACATTAAAAGGTTTAGCGAAGGCAAAAGGCTTCATTCGTTCAGAAATTGGCCAACGTATTCGTCTTCGTAAAACGCCGGAAATTTCCTTTGAGTTTGATGAGTCTATCGGATATGGTCATCGAATTGATACACTTTTACATCAAATTAATAAAGACGGTAAACGTGAAGAATAATGGATAGACATTTGTCTATCCATTTTTTCAATGCAAAATAAATTTTGGATAATTACTTATGAAAGAATTATGATGAGGTGAACATATATGGAAGGTGTAGTATTATTACATAAACCAAAAGGCATGACATCACATGATTGTGTATTTAAATTAAGAAAGATATTGCGTGAGAAACGAATTGGTCATACAGGAACATTAGATCCAGATGTAACAGGAGTATTACCTATTTGTGTGGGACGAGCAACGAAGATTGCACAATTTTTAACAAGTGAGACGAAAACATATGAAGGTGAAGTAACACTTGGATTTTCAACAACAACTGAAGATGCTTCTGGTGAAGTTGTTGAAACGAAAAATGTTGATCGTGTTATTACTCGTAAGGAAGTAGAAGGAGCTCTTGCTGCATTAACTGGTACGATTGAACAGATGCCTCCGATGTTTTCAGCTGTAAAAGTTAATGGAAAAAAATTATATGAATATGCAAGAGCGGGACAAGAAGTTGAACGTCCAGTTCGTACAATTACAATTCATGAATTTGTATTATTAGATGACCGTGAAGTGTTTGAGGGGCAAAATATTTCATTCCGTTTCCGTGTAACGTGTAGTAAAGGGACATATGTAAGAACGTTAGCAGTAATGATTGGTGAAAAACTTGGTTTTCCATCACATATGTCTCACCTTGTAAGAACAGCTTCTGGTGAATTTTTATTAGAAGATTGCATATCATTTGAAGAAATTGAAGAAAACGTGCAAAATGGAACAGTAGAGTCTATCTTCATTTCAATTGATGAAGCATTAAGTAAGTTCCCGAAAATGGTTGTAGATGAAAAGCAAGCAGAGAAAATAAAGAATGGTATGTTCTTAAAAAATGAATTGCAAATAACGGCGCCATTTATAACAGTGTTTGATAAAAATAATCGCTGCCTTGCAATTTATGAGCACCATCCAAAACACCCTGGTATGCTAAAGCCGATGAAAGTACTTGTGAATAATCAAGAACTAAAGCTATAATGAATTATTGGAAGGATTATTACAGAAAAAGGTGAATTCAAGCGTGAAACTTATTCATTTAACTCATCCACATGAACAAAATAAATTAGAATTACCACCTACTGTAATGGCATTAGGATTTTTTGATGGCATTCATTTAGGACATCAATGTGTGATTCGAACTGCGAAACAAATAGCGGATGAACGGGGATATAAAAGTGCAGTTATGACATTTTATCCGCACCCATCTGTTGTTTTAGGAAAAAAGGAAGCGCATGCGGAGTACATTACACCAATGTGTGATAAAGAAAAAATAGTCGAAAACTTAGGGATCGATATATTATATGTTATTAAATTTGATGAATCGTTTGCAGGCTTATTGCCACAACAATTTGTAGATGATTATGTTATTGGTTTAAATGTAAAGCATGTAGTAGCAGGGTTTGATTATTCATATGGACGTTTAGGAAAAGGAAAGATGGAGACTTTACCATTTCATGCAAGAGGGGAGTTTACACAGACTGTGATTGAAAAAGTTGAATTTCAAGAAGAGAAAGTAAGTTCTACAGCATTACGAAAGTTAATTCGGAATGGCGAAATGGAACAAATTCCATCTATTTTAGGTAGAGCATATACAGTAGGGGGAACGGTTGTACACGGTGATAAGCGTGGACGTCAAATTGGTTTTCCTACAGCTAATGTAGGTTTAAGCGATGAGTATCTATTACCACCTGTAGGTGTTTATGCAGTGAGATTAAAAGTTCACGATGAATGGTACGATGGTGTATGTAATATTGGATATAAACCAACTTTTAAAGAAGATGAGCGTCAATTATCTATTGAAGTGCACTTATTTGAATTTAACAAAGACATATATGATCAAAATGTTACAGTAGAGTGGCATATACGTATAAGAGAAGAGAAAAAATTCAATGGCATCGATGAATTAGTTGAACAAATTGCAAAAGATAAGAAAACAGCACAAGAATATTTTGCGAACGAAAAGAATATACTTGCTTTTTCAAATGAAAAGTAGTATTCTATGTTATGTACTTTATGACAACCATTGCTTGGCATTGCGACTCACCGACGCTTGCTAGGTAATTGGGGGTTTAATTAATAGGAGGTGAAATAGGATGGCTTTAACACAAGAGCGTAAAAATGAAATCATTGCACAATTTAGAACTCATGAGACTGATACTGGTTCTCCAGAGGTTCAAATTGCTGTCCTAACGGAGCAAATTAACACTCTAAACGAGCACTTACGTACTCACAAGAAAGATCATCATTCACGTCGTGGTCTATTAAAGATGGTTGGTAAACGTCGTAACTTACTAACTTACCTTCGTAATAGCGATATCACACGTTACCGTGAATTAATCACAAAGCTTGGCTTACGTCGATAGTCAAAGAAGCGGGAATATTCCCGCTTTTTTGTTAGGTAAAAATATATCTTCTACCCTTTATAGCTTACTTCATTTTCGGTAATACTAGAGGTAGAATATTGTGATATACTATCCATTTACATAGAAGAATTGAATACTTTAAATTGAGAGGGGTACTTAAATGAGTCAAGAAAAGCAAGTCTTCTCGATAGATTTAGCTGGTCGTCAGCTAACAGTTGAAACAAGTCAGCTTGCGAAGCAAGCGAACGGAGCAGTATTAGTAAGATATGGCGATACAGCGGTTCTATCTACAGCAACTGCATCAAAAGAACCAAAAAATGTAGATTTCTTCCCACTTACAGTAAACTATGAAGAGCGTTTATATGCAGTCGGAAAAATTCCTGGCGGTTTCATTAAACGTGAAGGTCGCCCAAGTGAAAAAGCGATTTTGGCAAGTCGTTTAATCGACCGACCAATTCGTCCACTTTTCGCAGATGGTTTCCGTAACGAAGTACAAGTTGTCAGCATAGTAATGAGTGTTGATCAAGATTGTTCTTCTGAAATGGCAGCTATGCTTGGTTCTTCATTAGCGTTATCGATTTCAGATATTCCATTTGAAGGCCCAATCGCGGGTGCAACAGTTGGTCGTATTAACGGTGAATTCGTTATTAACCCAACAGTAGAACAGCAAGAACAAAGTGATATTCACCTTGTTGTGGCTGGTACGAAAGATGCAATCAACATGGTTGAAGCAGGAGCAGATCAAGTGCCTGAAGAAACAATGTTAGAAGCAATTATGTTTGGACATGACGAAATTAAACGTCTAATTGCATTCCAAGAAGAGATTGTACAAGCTGTAGGTAAAGAGAAATCAGAAGTGAAACTTTATGAAGTTGACGCTGATCTTAATCAAGCTGTACGTGAAATGTCTGAGAAGGATATGCATTCTGCAATTCAAGTACATGAGAAACACGCACGTGAAGATGCAATTAACGAAGTGAAAAAGCGTGTAATTGAGCATTACGAAGCGCAGGAAGCTGACGCTGATACATTAGGACAAGTAAGTGAGATTTTATATAAAATTGTAAAAGAAGAAGTACGTCGTCTTATTACAGTTGAAAAAATCCGCCCAGATGGCCGTAAAGGTGACGAAATCCGTCCATTAGCATCAGAGGTTGGCATTTTATCTCGTACACACGGTTCTGGTTTATTCACACGTGGACAAACACAAGCATTAAGTATTTGTACATTAGGTGCATTAGGCGATGTGCAAATTTTAGATGGTCTTGGTGTAGAAGAATCGAAACGCTTTATGCACCATTACAATTTCCCATCATTTAGTGTTGGTGAAACAAGACCGATGCGTGGACCAGGTCGTCGTGAAATTGGTCACGGTGCACTAGGAGAACGTGCTCTTGAGCCTGTAATTCCATCTGAAAAAGATTTCCCATATACAGTACGTCTTGTATCTGAAGTTTTAGAATCAAATGGTTCTACTTCACAAGCAAGTATTTGTGGTAGTACTTTAGCAATGATGGATGCTGGTGTTCCACTTAAAGCTCCAGTTGCAGGTATTGCAATGGGTCTAGTTAAAACTGGTGAGCATTACACAATTTTATCTGATATTCAAGGTATGGAAGATCATTTAGGCGATATGGACTTTAAAGTAGCGGGTACAGCAAAAGGTGTAACTGCACTGCAAATGGACATTAAAATCGATGGTCTATCTCGTGAAATTTTAGAAGAGGCATTACAACAAGCGAAAGTTGGTCGTGTGCACATTCTAAATCATATGTTATCTGTTATTGCAGAGCCACGTACTGAATTATCAGCTTACGCTCCAAAGATTATTACAATGACAATTAACCCAGATAAAATCCGTGACGTTATTGGACCAAGCGGTAAGCAAATCAATAAAATTATTGAAGAAACTGGCGTTAAAATTGACATCGAGCAAGATGGTACAGTATTTATTTCTTCAATAAATCAAGAAATGAATGATAAAGCTAAGAAAATTATCGAAGATATCGTTCGCGAAGTACAAGTAGGTGAAATCTACGAAGGAAAAGTGAAACGTGTTGAGAAATTCGGTGCTTTCGTTGAATTATTCAGCGGTAAAGATGGATTAGTTCACATTTCTGAACTTGCACTTGAGCGTGTAGGTAAAGTAGAAGACGTTGTGAAAATCGGTGATGTAATTACAGTTAAAGTTATCGAGATTGACAAGCAAGGTCGTGTGAACCTATCTAGAAAAGTATTGCTAAAAGAAGAGCAAGAAAAAGAAGCTGCTAAAGAAGAAAACAAACAAGAGCAGCAATAAGTAAAAGCCAGTTAAACTGGCTTTTTTTGTTATGTAAAAATATGATTTATATATATTTTTATGTCAGTATAGGTATAGTTTTCATTATAACGCTCAAATTAACAAAGATAAGAAGAAAAAAGGTTTTTATATAGTTAATGGGAGGGTTTATATGAAAGCTCGTATATTGGCATACATATGTATATTCTTTTTATATGTCAGTGTAGGCTCTTATTCCGTTTTTGCACAGGATAACTTGTATGAAGAAATTCAAAAACATGCAAAACAATATGAGATTGCACCTCAAAATGCGATGATTGATAAAATATGGAAAGCGACACCGGGATATAATGGAAGACAAGTTGATATGGAAGCATCCTATGGTAATATGAAGAAACTAAAGAAATTTGATCAAAAACATCTTGAATTCAAGGAAGTATCACCAAGTGTCCACTTAAAAGATTTATCACCAGCTCCAATTTATAGGGGGCATCCAAATAAAAAGATGGTGGGATTAACAATAAATGTGGCGTGGGGAAACGAGTATTTGCCGCGTATATTAGAAATATTGAAAAAACATGATGTGAAGGCGACTTTCTTTTTAGAAGGACGCTGGGTGAAAGAAAATTTGCGATTTGCAAAAATGATTGTCGATGCAAATCAAGAAGTCGGAAATCATTCGTATACCCACCCTAATATGAAAACGCTATCGTCTGATGAAATACGAGATCAGTTACAAAAAACAAATCGAATGATCGAAGCAGCTACGAATCAAAAGGTGAGATGGTTTGCTCCGCCAAGTGGAAGTTTTCGGGATGAAGTCGTGAACATTGCAGATGATTTCCAAATGGGAACAATTATGTGGACTGTAGATACAATTGATTGGAAGCGACCTGATCCAGATGTACTGTTGCAGAGAGTAATGAGAAAAATACATCCAGGTGCTATCGTATTAATGCATCCAACTTCATCTACAGCAGAAGCATTAGATACAATGATTACAAAATTGAAGGAACAAGGATATAAAGTAGGGAATATAACAGAATTACTGGATGAAAAACGTGTGGATTAAATACATTTGCATGACATTCATCCTTAAACTTGTTATCATTAAATAATAGCACTTATTTAGAGAAACTGGCAGTAGGAGGAAAGTTTTTGATTAAAAAATATACTTGTAAAAATGGTGTAAGAATCGTTATGGAGAATATACCAACTGTAAGATCGGTTGCGATTGGTATTTGGATCCATGCGGGATCAAGAAATGAAAATGAAAAAAATAACGGGGTTTCCCACTTTTTAGAGCATATGTTCTTTAAAGGGACGGAAACACGTAGTGCACGCGAAATTGCAGAATCATTTGATAGCATTGGTGGGCAAGTGAATGCTTTTACTTCAAAAGAATACACTTGTTACTATGCAAAAGTGCTAGATGAGCATGCTAAATATGCTTTAGATGTATTAGCAGATATGTTCTTTAATTCAACATTTGATGAGGAAGAACTGAAAAAAGAGAAGAATGTCGTATGTGAAGAAATTAAAATGTACGAAGATGCTCCAGATGATATTGTGCATGATATGTTAACGAAAGCAACATATGAAACGCATCCGCTTGGATATCCTATTTTAGGGACAGAAGAAACGCTTGATACGTTTACAGGTGATACGCTACGCCAATATATCAAGGATCATTACACACCTGAAAATGTAGTTGTTTCAGTTGCAGGAAATATTGATGAAGCCTTCTTACAAACGGTAGAGCAATACTTCGGTAGTTATGAAGGAACAACAAACCGTGAACAAGTACATAGCCCAATTTTCCATTTTAATAAGGTAGCACGTAAAAAGGAAACAGAACAAGCTCATTTATGTTTAGGATATAAAGGCTTACAAATGGGACACGAAGATATTTATAACTTAATCGTATTAAATAACGTTTTAGGCGGTAGTATGAGTAGCCGTTTATTCCAAGAAGTACGTGAGCAACGCGGGTTAGCCTATTCAGTATTTTCTTACCATTCTTCTTATGAAGATACAGGTATGTTAACGCTGTATGGTGGAACAGGTAGCCAACAATTAGATACACTGTATGAAACAATGCAGGAAACATTAGAAACATTGAAAAATACAGGTATTACAGAAAAAGAGCTTATTAATAGTAAAGAGCAATTAAAAGGAAACTTAATGTTAAGTTTAGAAAGTACAAATAGCCGTATGAGCCGTAATGGTAAAAATGAATTGCTACTTCGTAAGCATCGTTCACTTGATGAGATTATTGAAAGTGTAAACACTGTAACAAAAGAAAATGTTGATGAGTTAATTCGTAACATGTTTACAGATGAATTCTCTGCAGCATTAATTAGTCCAGATGGAAAACTTCCAAAAGGAATAAAACTATAATTGCTTTATATGAAGTATGTAAAAATAACCGTATCTCTTTTAAATGAGATACGGTTATTTTTTGGGGATATACAGAATAGGTACTAATTATGGATAACTTAAATTTATAATTCGGTAGGGGGAGAGTGTATGCGTTTAAGCGAATTAAGTGGTAAAGAGATTGTAAATTTAGAAAGAGCCGAAAAAATGGGGGTTTTAGGTCATGTGGATTTAGAGATTGATGAGAAGGATGGGCAAATACAGGTTCTTATCATACCTGCTGGGAAATGGGGAGGTTTTAAAAAGGAACCACAAGAAATAAGAGTAGGGTGGAGCCAAATTAAAAAAGTGGGGCATGATATGATCCTTTGTGATATTACGGATCGTTCAAATTCGAAGTGAAAGATGGCCATTTTGGTCATCTTTTTTTGTTCATGCCCTTCTGAGTATTAGTTTATATTAATTGAGATTTTGAGTTGGGGGTCTTACTGCATACAAAGAGCTGGATAAATCATACGTGCTTTTTGTTTTTCAATCACCTAAAACTCGTACATTACATATGATGTGGAGGAAAAAGAAAAAGTAGGCACTTTTCTTATAAATGACAGAAAAAGAAGGTGAATTAGGGAATGTTGACTGAGATGCATATTGCTGTCATAGGAGGAGATGCAAGACAGCTAGAAGTAATTCGCAAGCTAGTTGAATTGGATGCGAAACTTTCATTGATAGGGTTTGATCAGTTAGATCATGGCTTCACAGGGGCAGCAAAAGAAAGTATACAAAATTTAGATTTCACTTCTGTAGATGCAATTATTTTGCCAGTTGCAGGTACAAATGCCAAGGGAGAAGTAGATACTATTTTTTCAAACGAAAAAGTTTCTATAACGAAAGAACAAATTGAAAATACACCAGAACACTTTACTATATATTCAGGTATTGGTACGCCTTACTTGGAAAATCTCGTATCTACTACAAACCGCAAACTTGTTAAATTATTTGATCGTGATGATGTGGCAATCTACAATTCTATTCCAACTGTAGAAGGTACATTAATGATGGTAATTCAACATACCGACTATACGATTCATGGTTCTAATGTAATGGTTTTAGGATTTGGTAGAACAGGGATGAGTGTTGCCAGAGCATTTCAATCATTAGGAGCCCATGTCAAAGTTGGAGCAAGGCGATCGGAACATATTGCACGTATTACAGAAATGATGTTTTCTCCTTTTCATATGCAGAACATTGAGAAGGAAGTAGGAAATATCGATATTGTTATTAATACAATTCCGCATCTCGTCGTGACAGCGAATGTCATTTCAAAAATGCCAGCTCATACGTTAGTAATTGATTTAGCTTCTAAACCAGGCGGTACCGACTTTAGATATGCGGAAAAAAGAGGAGTCAAAGCACTGTTAGCACCTGGGTTACCAGGTATTGTTGCTCCAAAAACAGCAGGACAAATTTTAGCGAATGTTCTTTCGCAGTTACTGGCAGAAGACGTAATCGCAAGAAAGGAGAATGGGGAATGAATTTAAAAGGGAAAAGAATAGGGTTTGGTTTTACTGGCTCACATTGTACGTACGAAGAAGTAATGCCTCATTTAGAAAAGTTAATTGCTGAGGGAGCAGAAGTACGCCCCGTTGTTTCTTACACTGTTCAATCAACAAATACGAGATTTGGAGAAGGAGCAGAGTGGATTAAAAAGATTGAAGAAGTAACAGGCTTTAAAGCAATTAATTCAATTGTTGGCGCAGAACCACTAGGACCTAAAATCCCACTAGATTGTATGGTAGTTGCACCACTAACAGGAAATTCAATGAGTAAATTTGCAAATGCAATGACAGACTCTCCAGTACTAATGGCAGCGAAAGCGACGCTAAGAAATGGCAAGCCTGTCGTATTGGCTGTTTCGACGAATGATGCTTTGGGGCTTAATGGAGTAAATCTCATGCGCCTAATGGCAACAAAAAATATCTACTTCGTCCCATTCGGTCAAGATGCACCAGAGAAAAAACCGAACTCAATGGTAGCTCGCATGGAGCTGCTTGAAGATACAGTATTAGAAGCGTTGCAAGGAAAGCAATTGCAACCGGTTGTCGTAGAAAAATTCAGATATATGAATTAAAAAACGAAAAAAAACGGACAATTTTTGATGAAACCATCATTCTTACTGTAGAATATGATAAAATTAACGTTATTAAGATTAGAAGGGGTATTCTATACTCCTTCTGATTCTAAGTTATAGAAGGATTGGTATCTAGAAAGGGGCATAGTGATGGAAAAGCAAAAAACTTTTCATGTCGCTGTAGTTGGAGCAACCGGCGCAGTTGGTGAACAAATGTTAAATACTTTAGAGAAACGAGAATTTCCAATCGGGAAGTTAACGTTACTTTCATCTAAACGATCTGCAGGTAAGAAACTTGTATTTAAAGGCGAAGAATTTACAGTTCAAGAGGCAACTCCTGAAAGTTTTGAAGGAGTAGATATCGCACTATTTAGTGCTGGTGGATCTGTATCAAAACAATTAGCGCCAGAAGCAGCAAAGCGCGGTGCGATTGTTGTTGATAATACAAGTGCATTCCGTATGACAGAAAACGTGCCACTTGTTGTACCTGAAGTAAATGAAAACGACTTAAAAGAACATAATGGTATTATTGCAAATCCAAACTGTTCTACAATTCAAATGGTAGTAGCTCTTGAGCCAGTTCGTCAGCAATATGGTTTAAAACGAGTAATCGTTTCCACATATCAAGCTGTATCAGGTGCTGGTGCGGCAGCGATTGAAGAACTTCATGAACAATCACAAGCAATCTTAAATGGTGAAGAAGTGAAGGCAAATGTTTTACCTGTATCAGGTGATAAGAAACATTTCCAAATTGCTTTCAACGCGATTCCACAGATTGATAAATTCCAAGATAATGGATTTACGTTTGAAGAAATGAAAATGATTAATGAAACGAAAAAAATTATGCATATGCCTGAGTTAGAAGTAGCGGCAACATGTGTACGTTTACCAGTTGTATCAGGTCACTCAGAGTCTGTTTACATCGAAGTAGAAAAAGAAGGCGTAACAGTAGAAGAATTCAAGAGCTTACTTGCAAATGCGGAAGGTATCGTTCTGCAAGATAATCCAGAAGAGCAGTTATATCCAATGCCAGCTACTGCAGTAGGTAAAAACGAAGTATTCGTTGGAAGAATCCGTAAAGATTTAAATAACGATAAAGGATTCCATCTTTGGGTCGTATCTGATAACTTATTAAAAGGCGCTGCATGGAATTCTGTTCAAATTGCAGAGCGCTTAGTAAAATTACAATTAGTGTAAACGGCTAAGAGAAGGTGCAAAATATGAAAATTATTGTTCAAAAATTTGGTGGCACGTCTGTACGTGATGAAAATGGACGTAAGCACGCGCTCCATCATATAAAAAAATCGCTAGATGCGGGTTATAAAGTAGTTACTGTCGTATCTGCTATGGGCCGTAAAGGTGAACCATATGCAACTGATACTTTGTTAAGTCTTGTAAATCAAGAGGAATCTCGCATTTCTAATCGTGAGCAAGATTTATTATTATCATGCGGAGAATTAATCTCAGCAATCGTCTTCTCTAACATGTTAAATGAGAACGGTATAAAAGCAGCGGCAATAAATGGTGCACAAGCTGGTTTTGTAACAAATGAGGATTTTACGAATGCTAAGATTATTGAAATGAATTGCGATCGTGTACATGAAGAATTAGAAAATGTAGATGTAATCGTCGTTACAGGATTCCAAGGACAAACGAAAAAAGGTGATACGACAACACTTGGGCGCGGAGGTAGCGATACTTCAGCTTCTGCATTAGGTGTTGCGCTTCATGCTGAATTTATTGATATCTTTACAGATGTAGAAGGTGTTATGACTGCGGATCCTCGCATTGTAAAAGATGCACGTCATCTTCAAACGGTAACATACAATGAAATTTGTAACATGGCATATCAAGGTGCAAAAGTCGTTCATCCACGTGCAGTTGAAATTGCGATGCATGCCAAAGTACCACTTCGTGTACGTTCTACGTATTCTGATAGTGAAGGTACGCTTATTTCAGCATCGGACGGTGCGACAAAAGGCCGTGATGTAGAAGAACGTCCTGTTACAGGTATCGCTCATGTATCAAATGTGACGCAAATTAAAGTGCTTGCAAAAGAAACAGCATATGATTTACAACAGCATGTGTTTAAAGAAATGGCGAATGAAGGAATCAGTGTCGATTTAATTAACATTTCACCTACTGGGGTAGCTTATACGGTGAGTGATAGTGTATCAAGTCGTGCAGTTGAATTATTAAAAAACCTTGGATATGAGCCAATTGTGACAGAGCATTGTGCAAAAGTATCTATTGTAGGAGCTGGAATGGCAGGATACCCAGGGGTTACTGCGAAAATCGTTACAGCTTTAGCTGAAAAAGGTATTCAAATTTTGCAATCGGCAGATAGCCATACGACAATTTGGGTTCTTGTAAAAGAAACTGATTTAGTGGAGGCTGTAAATGCATTACATAGTGCGTTTGAGCTTTCAAAAGAAAAGCAACTGGAACAATAAGGAGTGAGACCATGATAGATTTTGGGACAATTGCAACCGCGATGGTAACTCCGTTTGATAAAAACGGAAATATCGATTTTGCAAAGACAACGAAATTGGTAAATTATTTAATAGATAACGGTACAACAGCAATCGTGGTAGGAGGAACGACAGGAGAATCTCCTACATTAACTTCAGAAGAAAAAGTAGCGTTATATCGCCATGTCGTATCTGTTGTCGATAAAAGGGTGCCCGTAATCGCTGGAACAGGTAGCAATAATACGCATGCTTCTATTGACTTAACGAAAAAGGCAACAGAAGTTGGTGTTGATGCAGTAATGCTAGTAGCACCGTATTATAACAAACCGAGTCAAGAAGGAATGTATCAGCATTTTAAAGCAATTGCTGAAAGCACGCCGCTTCCGGTTATGCTATATAACGTTCCAGGACGATCTATTGTACAAATCTCCGTTGATACAGTTGTTCGTTTATCAGAAATAGAAAACATTGTTGCGATTAAAGATGCAGGCGGCGATGTGTTAACAATGACAGAAATCATTGAAAAAACAGCGGACGACTTTGCGGTATACAGCGGTGATGATGGTTTAACGTTACCAGCTATGGCAGTTGGAGCGAAAGGTATCGTTTCTGTAGCATCTCATGTGATCGGAAATGAAATGCAAGAAATGATTGCAGCATTCCAAGCAGGAGAATTTAAAAAGGCGCAAAAATTACATCAATTACTTGTAAGAGTAACGGATTCATTATTTATGGCGCCAAGCCCAACGCCAGTAAAAACAGCGTTACAAATGGTTGGGTTAGATGTAGGTTCTGTACGTTTACCACTTCTTCCATTAACAGAAGAAGAAAGAGTAACGTTACAATCTGTTATGCAATCTATCCCTCGTTAATAAAAAATGACCTAGTGTAGAACTAGGTCATTTTTTATTGGTATGAAAATCTTTACCCTTCTTTTCTCACCTACCATATTACTCCGTTTGTTTAATCACTTCTTCATTATGTATTGCAGCATGTATAAGAAAATAATTGTACACCTTTAAATGAATCAAAAAACATAGTTATTATAGGATAAACATTTGTATAAACGTAATAAACTATCGATTCTGTTTTTTAAAGGGATTGTCTCAAATGTGACGGGATTCATAAAAAAAGCTTCATTTTATAAGTGTTTTTGTTCGATTCTAGAAAAATATGTTTTGAAAATCCATATTATGAAATGAAGTTAGCTTATTTATGGTGATTTCGTCAAAATAATATGGAGTACAAAATTGAAGCAAATATACAGGAAATACATTCGATACTTTTGTTGTAATTCCGTTCTTTTACTTTCTCTTTCGCACGATTTAACTTGTGTTCTATTTCTTGTATCAGGTATAATATGGCTAAGTAGCTTAGTACGGGTATGCTTAGCAAAATTGGTAAAAATTATAATTTGATTACATTTTCATATCATATCGAATAAGATATTTGATTTATATAATGAAAGAGAGGTGAAACCTGGTTTAAAAAATAAACAAGGACATGATATCGCATAACGGTAAGGACATTCGTCTTGGACGGTGAATATATGGTGGTTGTAGAGTTTCCCCTGGTGTCTCTGCAATTTTAGTGAAATCAGTGTTTGAAAGATTTTTAAACCAGGCAACAACATGAAGAGAAAAGAGAATGAGTCTGTTAAAGTATTTGCTCTTGGTGGAGTAGGTGAAATCGGGAAAAACATGTACTGTGTTGAAATTGATTCTGAAATCTTTATTGTAGATGCAGGGTTAATGTTCCCAGGAGATGAAATGTTTGGAATTGATATCGTTATTCCTGATATTACATATTTAGTGGAAAACCAAGAGCGAGTAAAAGGTTTATTTATTACTCACGGTCATGAAGATCATATTGGTGGTATTGTTTACGTACTTCGTAAATTATCTATTCCAGTGTATGCAACGAAATTAACAGTAGGACTTATACAAGAAAAACTTGGCGAAGCGGGTATGTTAGGCCGTGTAGACTTAAAAACAATCGATTCAAATTCAACAGTAGAGTTTAATACTACAACGGTGTCATTCTTTGGAACGACACATAGTATTCCAGATTCTGTTGGTGTTTGTTTCCATACATCAAAAGGTGCGATTGTATATACAGGAGACTTTAAATTCGATCAAACTCCAATTGGAAATAGTGGAGCAGATCTTGGGAAAATGGCTCAAATCGGAAATGAAGGCGTACTATGCTTATTATCTGATAGTACAAATGCTGAGCGTCCAGGCTATACAGGTTCTGAAAAAGAAGTTGGTGTAGAAATTTCTAAAGTGTTCTACGGCGCAGAAGGACGTATTATCGTTGCTTCATTTGCATCGAATGTACATCGTATTCAACAAGTATTTGATGCAGCTGCTGAAACAGGACGAAAAGTAGCGGTTGTAGGACGTAGTATGGTGAAAGTAGTAGATATCGCAAGACGTCTTGGTTATTTAGATGTTCCAGAAGGTATGGTTATTTCACTACAAGAAGTAGACAATTTCCCAGAGAAAAAGGTAGCTATTTTAACGACAGGTAGCCAAGGTGAACCGATGGCGGCCCTTTCTAGAATGGCGAAGCAAGCTCATAAACAAATTTCAATTCGTAAAGGTGATACGGTTATTATTGCGGCTTCTCCAATTCCGGGTAATGAAATATCTGTATCAAAAATTATCGACTTGTTATTTAGAGCGGGAGCTGAAGTTGTTTATTACGGTGAAAGAAAAGTTCACGTTTCAGGTCACGGTAGCCAAGAAGAATTAAAATTAATGTTAAATTTAATGAAACCGAAATATTTTGTACCCGTACATGGTGAGTTCCGTATGCAAAAAGCACATGCATACTTAGCTGAAGATGTAGGTATTGCAAGAGAAAATATCTTTATCGTAGAAAAAGGCGATGTAATTGGTTTTGGTGAAGATGAAGCGAACTTAGTTGGTAAAGTGCAAGCGGGCAATGTATTAATTGATGGATTAGGTGTAGGTGACGTTGGTAATATCGTTCTTCGAGATAGAAAAATGTTATCTCAAGATGGAATATTAGTAGTTGTTGTAACACTTGGTAAGGATGAAAAGAAAATTGTTTCTGGTCCAGAAATCATTTCACGTGGTTTTGTGTATGTACGTGAATCAGAAGCATTAATTGACCGCTCTACAGAGATTGTACGTATGATTGTTGAGCAATCAATTAAAGAATATTCAATTGAATGGTCTATGTTAAAACAAAATATTCGTGAATTATTAGGACAGTTCTTGTACGAAGAGACAAAGAGAAAACCTATGATTTTACCGATTATTATGGAAGTTTAAAAAAGATCACCTTTACGGGTGATCTTTTTTTCTTTTTAAACTCTATCGAATGAAATTTATAACTTAAGAAATAATAGTGATATACGAGTGAAAGGGGATGCGATATGACAGAACGTGATCGTTATACAAATGAAGGGAAAGAGGCTGAGCCGAAAGAAACTGGGAAAGAAGCTTCGATAGTGGAAAAAATTCAACAGCTAGGACAAACGAATGTACCACAAATGAATGAATCGAGTATTCATTGTTTAACAATCATTGGGCAGGTAGAAGGTCATGTTCAGTTGCCGCCGCAAAATAAAACAACAAAATATGAGCATATTATTCCGCAAATTGTTGCGATAGAACAAAATCCGAAAATTGAAGGTTTGCTTTTAATATTAAACACGGTCGGAGGTGACGTTGAAGCAGGATTAGCAATTTCTGAGATGGTAGCTTCGCTTTCGAAACCAACAGTATCTCTTGTTCTGGGCGGAGGGCATTCTATCGGTGTACCAATTGCCGTCTCTACGGATTATTCATTTATTGCGGAAACTGCGACGATGACAATTCATCCCATTCGTCTAACAGGTCTTGTTATAGGTGTGCCGCAAACATTTGAGTATTTAGATAAAATGCAAGAAAGAGTCATTCGATTTGTGACGAAACATTCGAAAGTAACCGAAGATCGTTTTAAAGAACTTATGTTTGCGAAAGGGAATTTGACGCGAGATATTGGGACGAATGTAATTGGTGGCGATGCAGTGAAATATGGTCTTATAGATGATGTCGGTGGTATTGGGAATGCGATTCGAAAACTGAATGAATTAATAGATGCTCGCATGGATGATAGTGCAGAAGGGACAATGTTACAATGATTTTATACACAATTATGCCAGAGCAACTTGTATATCCAGCTGATTATTCGCAATGTGAAAGCCAAAAAGTTGTAAATATAAATGGTGTTGAATTAATGGTTTCAGAAGAAGAACAAGGGTATTATTCGATTGTACGTGTGTTAAGTACGGATCCGTTACACTACTTAGAGTTTGAGCCGGGCCAGAAAATAACCTTTTAGCAAAAAGAAGGATTTTGTTTAGAAGCTATGGTATAATATAAAAAACAAGACGGTTGAGCAGCCATGATAGGGCTGCTTTCTTCTGTTTATTTAACAATTTACAAGAAGTGTAAAAATAGAAGAGATAAGACCTGAAAAAATAGAGAAAACAGACATATAAGTAGAGCTTTTTAAGAAGCCCTACTTACATGTAGAACACGAGGTGAAGAAATGGCAAAACAAAAGCAAAGAGGGACGAAGGCAAAAGCAAGACGCACGATAAAGCCAACTTTGTATTATGAAATCGTCGGTTTAACTCTTTTTGCACTTTCAATCATTACGATTTTACAGCTAGGCGTTGTAGGGAAATCGTTTGTGTTATTTTTTCGCTTCTTCTTTGGTGAGTGGTACATAATTGGTGTGTTAGGTGTAATAGCTTTATCGGTTTCGTTCGTTATCAAACGTGGATGGCCGAACCTTTTAAATAAACGGTTAATCGGTTTTTATTTAATAGTATTGGCGATATTAATGTTTAGTCATATTACATTATTTAACCTTCTTACGAAAGATGGAGCAGTGCAAAATACGTCTGTTATTGTGAGTACGAAAGATAACTTCTTTCTTGAAATGAAAAAGGGTCCAGATAGCGTTCATTTAGGTGGTGGTATGTTTGGAGCGCTTATGTTCGCGACATGTTACTTCTTATTTGACGAAGTAGGAGCTTATATCATTGGTATTATTTTAGTGATTCTTGGCATACTTTGTATAACAAATAAGCATATTGGGGAAGTGCTTGCCCCTGTAGGAAGAATCCTTAGAAGTCAATTTGAAGTAATGCAAGGGGATTATAAAGATTGGAGATCCAAAAGAACGGCTGAACAAACAGAAAAGAAAAAAACAACAAGAAGTACGAGGCGCGAACGTGCTGTGGAACAAGAAGAAGTTGTTGAGCCGATGGAAGAAATATCAATTGATCCTCCAATTATTTCGAACTTTACTGAGAATTATCCTGTAAATGAAGAAGAGAATAAACGAATTAGCGAAGAACAGGAAGTAGAGTTGATAACTTCACCGTCTATTGAAGAGGTTCCGCCTGTTGAAGAATCTAAGAAAAAGCGTGGAGAAAAGATTGTAGAATCTTTAGAGGCGGAAACAAGTGCCCCGCCAATGCAATTTTCAAATGTAGAAAATAAAGATTACAAGCTTCCCGCACTTGATATATTGAAATTTCCAAAGAATAAGCAAGTTACAAATGAAAATGCGGAAATTTATGAGAATGCTCGTAAATTAGAACGTACTTTCCAAAGCTTTGGAGTGAAAGCGAAAGTAACAAAAGTACATAGAGGTCCTGCAGTTACAAAATATGAAGTGTATCCTGATATGGGAGTAAAGGTAAGCAAAATCGTCAGTTTAAGTGATGATTTAGCACTTGCTTTAGCTGCGAAAGACATTCGTATTGAAGCACCTATTCCCGGGAAATCAGCTGTAGGAATTGAAGTTCCAAACTCAGAAGTCTCTATGGTAACGCTTAGAGAAGTTCTTGATTCTAAAGCTAATAATCACCCTGAAGAGAAGTTGTTAATTGGTCTTGGACGAGATATTACAGGTGAAGCTGTATTAGCCCGTTTAAATAAAATGCCCCATTTACTAGTGGCCGGTGCGACGGGTAGCGGAAAAAGTGTATGTATTAACGGTATTATTGTTAGTATTTTAATGCGTGCAAAGCCACATGAAGTAAAATTAATGATGATCGATCCGAAAATGGTAGAATTAAATGTATATAACGGTGTGCCTCATTTATTAACACCAGTTGTAACCGATCCGAAAAAGGCATCACAAGCATTGAAAAAAGTTGTGAGTGAAATGGAACGCCGTTATGAGTTGTTTGCTCATAGTGGCACGCGAAATATTGAAGGATATAATGACTATATAAAAGAGCATAATAGTCAATCAGAAGCGAAACAACCGGAATTACCTTATATTGTCGTAATTGTGGACGAGTTAGCAGATTTAATGATGGTCGCTTCATCGGATGTAGAGGATGCGATTATGCGTCTGGCACAAATGGCTCGTGCGGCTGGTATTCATTTAATTATCGCAACGCAGCGTCCATCCGTTGATGTCATTACGGGGGTTATTAAAGCGAATATTCCATCACGTATTGCATTCGCTGTATCTTCTCAAACAGATTCTCGTACAATTCTTGATGGCGGTGGTGCAGAGAAACTACTAGGTCGTGGAGATATGCTGTTTATACCAATTGGTGCATCGAAGCCTGTACGTGTACAAGGTGCATTTTTATCCGATGATGAAGTTGAGAGAGTTGTAGAGTATGTTATTGGTCAGCAAAAAGCGCAATATCAAGAAGATATGATTCCACAAGATGTTCCTGATACGAAGCAGGAAGTAGAAGATGAATTATATGATGAAGCAGTTCAGCTCGTAGTGGAAATGCAAACAGCATCTGTTTCTATGTTGCAACGTAGGTTTAGAGTAGGTTATACGCGAGCTGCCCGTTTAATTGATGCAATGGAAATGAATGGTGTAGTAGGTCCGTATGAAGGTAGTAAACCACGAGAAGTGCTCATTAATGATGTACAAGAAAAAAGTTCATAAAAAAAGCCTAATTGTTTTTACAATTAGGCTTTTTTATATGCTAGTTTTGTTATATACTATATTCAGCGATAAAGAAAGGGCTTACATTTAAAGCGATTCTTTAGAATACGAATACTTTGATTACGTTTTTAATGAATGTTCGATATTTAATGTAGAAAAATGTTAAATTTTGTTGACACGTATGGGAGCAAGTGGTAAGATTACTTCGAAAAGAATCACTGCCTCATATAATCTTGGAGATAAGGTCCATAAGTTTCTACCCGGCAACCATGAATTGCTGGACTATGAGGGGAAAAGTGTGTAACAAAGGATGTAAGAGATCTTTGTGCCGAACTTTTTCTCGAAATGAGGAATGTTTATGGTGCAAAGTTTTTTTTATGCAGTAAAGAGTGAAAATTTCATCTTAAAAAATTATTAATATTTATTCGACAATTATGCTTATTTTTAGTATTTAGTAATTTTATTATGTTGTAAGTTGAAAAAAGAGAAAAGAAGTCTTACATCAGAGGTCGAATAATTGAAATGCGGGGGAGTCTTATGTCAGTAAAATCCGATAGTCGTCACTTATATTTACGGGTGATTGATCACATTAAAGAAAAAATTAAAGATGGAGCTTACAAAGAAAGACAGAAGTTACCATCAGAGTTTGATTTAGCGAAAGAACTTGGTGTAAGTAGGGCGACTTTAAGGGAAGCGCTGCGTATTTTAGAAGAAGAAAATGTTGTCATTCGTAGACATGGTGTAGGGACATTTGTAAATGCTAAGCCGTTATTTTCTTCTGGGATTGAACAACTTTCTAGTATTACAGATATGATTTCTAGTGTGGGGAAAACACCAGGAACTATCTTTTTATCATCATCTACAACAAGTTTAACAGAAGAAGAAAAAGAGAAGTTTAATAGTGAAGATGGTTTTAATGCCGTAATGATTGAGCGTGTGCGTACAGCAGATGGGGAACCTGTTGTATATTGTATCGATAAACTTGCAAAAGAAATCTTGCCAGATTTATCGGGATACAACGAAGAATCATTGCTTACAGTGATACATAACAATACGCACAAACGTATCACATACGCAGTTGCTCACATTGAGCCAATTGGCTATCATCCAAAAGTCTCACCGATTTTAGAATGTGAACCGGAAACGGCACTGCTAGTTTTAAAACAAATGCACTATGATCAAAATGATGAGCCAATCTTATATTCTCTCAATTACTTTAGAGCTGATAAGTTTAGCTTCCACGTATTAAGAAAACGTATGTAGGTAAGTTCCATTTTAGGGAGGTGACAGCAAGAAGTTAGGGACAGCAGCGTAAGAATAAAGATATATATATAATTTCAGGAGGGGTTTCTAGTATGAAGAAAAAAACAGGTCTTTTATTATCATTAACATTAGCAGCAAGCACGGTTTTAGGTGCATGTGGTAACTCGGATAAGGCGAGCAGTGACAAGAAAGAAGATAAAGAATTCAAAGTTGGTATGGTAACGGATGTTGGGGGCGTTGATGATAAATCATTCAACCAATCTTCTTGGGAAGGTTTGAAAAAGTTTGGTAAAGATAATGGATTAAAGGAAAAAACAAATTATCGTTACCTACAGTCTGAAAAAGAAGCAGATTATATTCCGAACTTAAAGAAATTTTCAAAAGATAAGTATGATTTATCTTTCGGAATCGGTTATAAATTAGAAGGTGCAATTAAAGAAGTTGCAAAAGAATCTCCAAAACAACAATTCGCAATCGTTGATACTGTTGTAGAAGCACCGAACGTAACAAGTATTACATTTAAAGATCATGAAGGATCATTCCTGGTAGGTGCGGTAGCGGCTATGTCAACAAAATCGAATAAAGTAGGATTTGTTGGTGGAATGAAGAGTGATTTAATTAGTAAATTCGAAAATGGATTTAAAGCTGGTGCAAAGGCAGTAAATCCAAACATTGAAATCGTATCTGAATATGCGGAAGCATTTGATAAACCTGAAAAAGGTACAGTTCTTGCATCAGCAATGTATGGTCAAGGTGTAGATGTAATTTATCATGCTGCTGGTGGTACAGGTAACGGTGTGTTCACTGAAGCGAAAAACCGTAAGAAAAAAGGTGAAAATGTTTGGGTAATCGGTGTTGACCGTGACCAAAACCAAGAAGGTATGCCTGAAAACGTAACATTAACTTCAATGGTAAAACGTGTAGATATCGCTGTTGAAAAAGTAGCACAAGAAGCGAAAGATGGTAAATTAAAAGGCGGTAAAGTAGAAGCGTTTGGCTTAAAAGATGACGGTGTTGGTATTGCAACAACAACTGACAACGTGAAAAAAGTTAACCCTGAAATTTTAACAAAAGTAGAAGAGTTTGAAAAGAAAATTACAGATGGTGAAATTAAAGTACCAGCTACAGATAAAGAGTATAAAGAATATGAAGCTTCTCTAAAAAAATAAATAGAGAAATAGCAAAGGTTAGTTCATAGAACTAACCTTTGTATGTATAAAACTTCCAAATTGCTTAATAAGTTAATAGTGTAATAGGGGAATGTTCCCTGTTAAAAGGAGGAACACAATGGAATACGTAATTGAGATGAATAACATTACGAAAGTATTCCCAGGCATTGTAGCGAATGATGATATTACGCTGCAAGTAAAGCAAGGAGAAATACATGCTTTACTTGGAGAAAATGGTGCAGGGAAATCCACATTGATGAATGTACTATTTGGTTTGTATCAACCAGAACAAGGTGAAATTAAAATTAAAGGAAAGTCTGTAAACATTACCAATCCGAATGTGGCAAATGACCTTGGTATTGGAATGGTTCATCAGCACTTTATGCTTGTTCATAATTTTACAGTTACGGAGAATATTATTCTCGGAAATGAACCGAAGAAAAAAGGGAAAATTGCTGTTGAGGAAGCTGCTAAAGAAATTCAAAAACTGTCTGAACAATACGGATTAGCTGTAGATCCATATGCGAAAATACAGGATATTTCAGTTGGTATGCAGCAGCGTGTTGAGATTTTAAAAACACTTTACCGAGGGGCAGAAATTTTAATATTTGATGAACCGACAGCTGTGTTAACACCGCAAGAAATTCATGAGCTCATTCAAATTATGAAAAAGCTTGTACAAGAAGGGAAATCTATTGTTCTTATTACACATAAGTTGAAAGAAATTATGGAAGTTTGCGATCGTTGTACGATTATTCGTAAAGGAAAAGGGATTGGAACGGTTGACGTTGCAAATACGGATGAAAATAAACTTGCAGAATTAATGGTCGGACGTCAAGTGAATTTTAAAACAGAAAAAATAGACGCGAAGCCAAAAGAAGAGGTACTTTCAATTGCAAACCTTGTTGTTCACGATGCACGTCAACTACCTGCTGTAAAAGGCCTTGACTTAACTGTTCGTGCGGGGGAAATTGTTGGAATTGCAGGGATTGATGGAAACGGACAAAGTGAATTGATAGAAGCAATTACTGGTTTACGAAAAGTTGAGTCAGGTTCTATTGCAATTAAAGGAAAAGAAATAACAAATTGGCCTGTTAGAAGGATAACAGAAGAAGGAATTGGTCATATTCCAGAAGATCGTCATAAACACGGCCTCGTTCTTGATTTTTCTGTTAGAGATAATATAGTTCTGCAAACGTACTATAAAAATCCGTTTTCAAAGAAAGGGATTTTAAATTTTAGTAAAATTACAGAAAAAGCAAAGGCACTTATTGAACAGTTTGATGTACGTACACCTAGTGAGCAAACGTTAGCACGTGCTTTATCTGGGGGAAATCAACAAAAGGCAATTATTGCACGTGAAGTAGACCGTGATCCAGATTTATTAATCGCGGCACAGCCAACACGTGGTTTAGATGTAGGAGCAATTGAATTTATTCATAAGAGATTAATAGAGCAAAGGGATAAAGGAAAAGGTGTATTACTTTTATCTCTAGAGTTAGATGAAATCTTAAATGTTAGTGACCGAATTGCTGTTATTTATGAAGGGAAAATCGTAGCAATTGTTGATGCGAAAGAAACGAATGAACAACAGCTTGGATTGTTAATGGCTGGAGGAACAAAGAAGGAGCAGGTGGGTACAAATGGCTAAAAAACTTTTAACAGAACGAACGATAAATATTTTAGTCCCAGTACTATCCGTTATTTTCGGCTTACTTGTCGGAGCAATTGTAATGCTAGTAAGTGGCTATGATCCAATAGTTGGTTATAGTGCACTTTGGACAGGGATGTTCGGTAGTCCAAGTGCAATCGGTGAAACGCTTCGTACAATGATACCGCTTATTCTTGCCGGCTTATCAGTGGCATTTGCATTTCGTACAGGTTTATTTAATATCGGGGTAGAGGGTCAATTACTAGTTGGTTGGCTTGCGGCAGTTTGGTTCGGTTATGCAGTTTCGCTACCAGCTGTTCTTCACATTCCGTTATCAATTTTATTTGCAGCATTGGTAGGTGGAATTTGGGGTTTCATCCCTGGATATTTAAAGGGGAAATTTCAAGTTAATGAAGTTATTGTAACAATTATGATGAACTATATTGCGTTATACGTAACATATGACATTATTAAGCGTTTCTTGCACGAAGGTAATGATAAAACGTACGACATCAAAGAGAGTGCGTCATTATCTTCAGACTGGCTTGCTACCATCACTGACGGTTCGCGCCTTCACTGGGGAATTGTTGTAGCAATTTTAATCGCTATTTTAATGTGGTTCTTATTAGATCGAACAACTTTAGGTTATGAATTAAAGTCGGTAGGATTTAATCAACATGCTTCCAAATATGCTGGTATGAAAGTTTCTCGCAATGTAGTATTCTCTATGACAATTGCTGGTGCATTTGCGGGGATTGGTGGAGCGATGGAAGGGTTAGGGACATTCCAAAGTATGACGGCGATGTCTTCGTTTACAGGAGTAGGATTCGACGGGATTGCCGTAGCCTTACTTGGAGGGAATAATCCGTTTGGTATTATCCTTTCAGCTTTATTATTTGGTGGTTTGAAAAGTGCTTCCCCTCAAATGAACTTTGAGGCAGATGTACCATCAGAGCTTATTAATGTGATTATTGCATGTATCATCTTCTTTGTTGCATGTAGTTATGTGTTAAGATGGGCGCTTACACGCATGAGCAAGGAGGGGAAATAAATGAGCTTTTTGGATATATTAGCCATTCTTGTGACGGGTACGTTATATACATCAGCACCTATAATTTTTACAGCACTAGGTGGTGTATTTAGTGAACGATCGGGTGTTGTAAATATCGGATTAGAAGGACTAATGCTATTTGGTGCATTTATTGGAGTTGTTACAAACTTATTAATGGGTGATACTTGGGGAACGATGACTCCGTGGATTGCGTTATTATTTGCGGCAATTGGTAGTGGGTTATTTGCATTACTTCATGCGGTAGCATCTATTACATTCCGAGCGGATCAAGTTGTAAGTGGTGTAGCGATTAACTTCTTAGCTCTTGGATTAACGGTATTTGCAATTAAGAAGATTTTTGATAAAGGACAGACTGACTTTATTCAGTACCGTATTGAAAAGATTGATATTCCAGGCCTTTCGGATATTCCGGTTTTAGGAAAAATATTCTTCTCTAACGTACCGATAACGTCGTATATTGCTATTATTTTAGCATTCGTTGTTTGGTATGTTATTTATAAAACACCGTTTGGTCTTCGTCTTCGTGCGGTTGGTGAGCATCCAATGGCAGCTGATACGATGGGGATTAACGTATATAAAATGCGCTATATTGGTGTTTGTATATCAGGTGTGTTTGCTGGAATTGGTGGAGCAATTTTTGCAATGTCAATTTCTAATAACTTCTCAGGGGCAACTATTACTGGACAAGGTTTCTTAGCATTAGCTGCTATGATCTTTGGGAAGTGGAATCCACTAGGTGCATTAGGTGCAGCGTTATTCTTTGGTTTTGCACAATCGTTAAGTGTAACAGGTGGAACAATTCCTGTATTAGATCAAATTCCGAGTGTTTTATTAACGATATTACCGTATGTATTCACAATATTAGCGCTTGTTGGTTTTGTAGGTCGTTCTGAAGCCCCGAAAGCGTTAGGAACGCCATATGAAAAAGGAAAACGATAAGTATAAAAAAGCTCGCACATTAGTGCGGGCTTTTTTACATAGACTATATTTAATACGGAATTTTACTATGTTCCTTACAAATGAAAGTTTTTAGAAAGAGCCTAATGTAAGTATAGTGAGGAAGAAAAGTTGATTTTTCATTTCTAAAAACTGTATATTGAAGAGGAATATTCCTACATACGTAAAGGAGGGCTATAAATGAAACTAATGGAACAACAGTTACATGAATTAGGTGGTTTGCGAGTACATATTATTCCAACTGATAAATATAAAACAAATACTTTTGTATTTCGTTTTAAGGCACCTTTAAATGAGGAGACGGTGACAGAGCGTGCCCTATTGCCATACGTATTGCAAAGTGCGACAGAAAAGCTTCCTTCTGTAATTCGTCTTCGTCAATATTTAGAAGAATTATACGGATCTTCTTTGGCAGTGGATGTAAGTAAAAAAGGAGAAGACCATGTTATCTCTATTTATGTAGACATTGCAAATGAAGTATATTTACATGATGCACCACCGTTATTTGAAAAAGCGCTTTCTATGTTATCGGATATCGTTTTACATCCAGCAACAGAGGGGAACGGTTTTCTACCTTCTATCGTAGAAAGTGAAAAGAGAGCGCTCTTGCAAAGAATTGAAGCTACGTATGATGATAAAATGCGCTATGCAAACGAGCGTTTAATTGAAGAAATGTGCAAAGTAGAACCGTATCGTTTAAGTGCAAATGGGAAAAAAGAGAGTGTTTCTTCTATTACAAATGAAAGTTTGTATCAATATTATCAAAAAGTGTTAGCGGAAGATGAAATGGATCTATACATTATTGGTGATATTTCAGAAAACGCAGTGGATCTTGTAAGTAAGTATTTTTCTATTTCGGCACGTCCTGCAAGGGAAAGAAATGTACTTCTTCATAAGAGAAATAATGAAGAAAAAGAAGTTGTTGAAAAACAAGAATTAAAACAAAGTAAATTACACATCGGTTATCGAACGTTTATTACGTATAAAGACGAAGATTATTTTGCATTGCAATTGTTCAATGGACTGTTTGGAGGATTTTCTCATTCGAAGTTATTCGTGAACGTTCGTGAAAAAAATAGTTTAGCGTACTATGCGGCATCCCGCTTTGAAAGTCATAAAGGCTTATTGTTTGTCATGTCAGGAATCGAAGCGGAAAATTATGAAAAAGCTGTTGAGATTATTAAAGAACAAATGTTAGCGATGCAAAATGGTGATTTTTCTGAAGAAGAGATGCATCAAACGAAAAGTGTTATTCAAAATCAAATATTAGAGGCGATTGATACACCACGCGGATTTGTGGAAATGCTGTATCATGGCATTATTTCAGACCGTACGCGTCCGGTTGAAGAATGGCTTACAGGCATTGAAAGTGTGACGAAAGAAGAGATTGTGAAAGTTGCTAAAAATATTGAACTAGATACAATTTACTTTTTACAAGGAACGGAGGGAGAATAAATGGAGAAAATTGTTTATGAGCAATTAAAAGAGACGCTCTATTATGAAAAACTTCCTAATGGATTAGATGTATATATTTTACCGAAGCAAGGATTTAATAAAACGTTTGCAACGTTTACGACAAAATATGGTTCTATGGATAATACATTCGTACCACTAGGTAAAGAAGAAATGATTCGTGTGCCTGATGGAATTGCTCATTTTCTTGAGCATAAATTATTTGAAAAAGAAGATCATGATGCTTTCCAACTGTTTAGTAAACAAGGAGCATCGGCAAATGCTTTCACATCTTTCACAAGAACAGCTTACCTTTTTTCATGTACATCAAATGTAGAACAAAATTTAAATACATTGTTAAACTTCGTACAAGAACCTTACTTTTCTGAAAAAACAGTTGAGAAAGAGAAGGGGATTATCGGACAAGAAATTCAAATGTACCAAGATAATCCAGATTGGCGCTTATACTTTGGATTAATTGATAGCTTGTTTGTAAAGCACCCAATTAAAATTGATATTGCAGGGACAATCGAGTCTATTAGTAAAATTACGAAAGACCTATTATATGAATGTTATGAAACGTTTTATCATCCGAGCAATATGTTACTATTTGTTGTGGGCGCAATTGATCCAGAGAAAACAATGGATTTAGTACGCGAAAATCAAGCGGAAAAAGATTATAAAAATCAGCCAGAAATTGTACGTTCATTTGAAGAAGAGCCAGATGAGGTAAATGAAAAGAAGAAAATTATTTCAATGCCTGTACAAACACCTAAATGTTTAGTTGGTATTAAAGCGACAAATTTAAAAGAAAAAGGGGAAGCCCTTTTAAAACAAGAAATTGCGCTTACGCTACTTTTAGATTATTTATTTGGGAAAAGCTCCGTTCATTACGAATCTTTATATAATGAAGGGCTTATTGATGATTCGTTCTCGTATGATTATACGGAAGAGAATAACTTCGGTTTTGCAATGGTTGGCGGCGATACGAAGCAACCTGATGAGCTGGAAGGGCGTTTGAAAGGTATTTTATTAAACACAAATTATGATCAATTAGATGAGGCGGCATTAGAACGAGTAAAGAAAAAGAAAATAGGTGGCTTTTTACGCTCCTTGAATTCACCTGAATATATTGCAAATCAGTTTACACGATACGCATTTAATGAATCGAGCCTGTTTGAAGCATTAACGGTGTTAGAAGGGTTAACTGTTCAAGATTTACAAGAAGTAGCGAAAACATTATTATCAGAAGAAAGAATGAGCGTTTGTCAGGTTTTACCGAAGAAATAAAAGGTTTTATAATAATACCCTCATCTTATCGTAGAGAAATGATAAGATGAGGGTATTATTTAGTTGTATGAAAATGAGTTTGTAGAGATAAGAGAGGGAATTTATGAAAAAGTATGCATTAGTAACTGGAGGGAGCGGAGGGATTGGCTCTGCTATTTCAAAACAATTAATTCAAGATGGATATACAGTATATGTTCATTATAATAACGGTGAAGAGAAAGTGAATGAGTTGCAGAAAGAATGGGGTGAAGTGATTCCCGTTCAAGCCAATTTGGCTTCTGCTGATGGAGCAGAGCAATTGTGGGGACAAGTTGAACAGCCTCTTGATGTTATCGTATATGCAGCTGGGAAGAGTATATTTGGACTCGTAACAGATGTAACGAACGATGAATTGGATTATATGGTAGAACTTCAAGTAAAGAGCATCTATAAACTATTATCAATGGCATTGCCATCTATGATTCAGCGGAGAAGCGGTAATATTGTACTTGTTTCGTCTATATGGGGCCAAATTGGTGCATCATGTGAAGTGCTTTACTCGATGGTAAAAGGTGCACAAAATTCATATGTGAAAGCTTTAGCAAAAGAAGTTTCATTAAGTGGATTAAGGGTTAACGCGGTGGCACCAGGTGCAATTGAAACGGAAATGTTACATGTATTTTCAGAAGAGGATAAGAATGAAATTGCTGAAGAGATTCCGTTAGGCAGGTTGGGATTACCAGAAGAAGTAGCAAAAACAGTGTCATTCCTCGTATCACCAGGTGCATCTTACATAACTGGACAAATTATCGGAGTAAATGGTGGTTGGCATTGCTAAAAATTTCTTACATAAAAAATGAAAAACTGTACAAATTAAGCATGATTCTATTACTAAGTAGTGAGGTGCTTAAACATGTCAGTTTTAGATAATTTTGATCAATGGAAGAGCTTTTTAGGAGAACGTTTAGAACAGGCATCAGGAAAAGGTCTTGATGGTGGTGCTGTATCAGATATGGCATTTCGTGTTGGAGATTATTTAGCAAATGAAGTAGAAGCGCGCAACGATCAAGAGAAATTATTGTCTGAGCTTTGGAAAGTTGCTGATGAACAAGAGCAACATACAATCGCAAACTTAATGGTGAAGTTCGTACAGCATAAGTAAAAAATAGAGAGGAGATTCTCCTCTCTATTTTTTTTGTATAATAATAACGCGGGTTAGATTATACATTTAGCTTCCCTATTAAGGTGAAATCATATAATATAGTACGTAGGTGTAAAGTAAGCAAGGGGAGTGATCTTGGATGATTGAATGGTATTTTGAATATGAAATACATAAAAACCGACCTGGCTTGCTTGGTGACGTTTCTTCGTTAATCGGTATGCTCGGCATTAATATTGTCACAATTAATGGTGTAGATAACGCACGACGTGGATTACTCCTTATGTGCGATAATCAAGAGCAAATCTCTAGACTTGAATCAATTTTAAATACGATGGATAACATAACGGTAACGAAATATCGTCCCCCAAAGCTAAGAGATAAGCTAGCGGTTAGACATGGTAGGTACATACAACGAGATGCAGATGATAAGAAGACATTTCGGTTTGTGCGTGATGAATTAGGGTTACTTGTAGACTTTATGGCTGAAATAATGAAAAAAGAAGGTCATAAACTAATCGGGATACGAGGAATGCCTCGTGTCGGAAAAACAGAATCCATTGTTGCCGCAAGTGTTTGTGCAAATAAAAGATGGTTATTTGTATCATCTACTCTTATTAAGCAAACGGTTCGTAGTCAATTGATTGAAGACGAGTATAGCGACGACAATATTTTCATCTTAGATGGAATCGTGTCAACAAAGCGTGCTAACGAAAGGCATTGGCAGCTTGTTCGTGAAATTATGAGATTGCCTGCAACGAAAGTTGTGGAACATCCTGATGTATTTGTGAGCCAGTCAGAATACACATTGGATGATTTTGATTATATTATCGAGTTACGTAACGATTATGACGAAGAAATTCAATATAATTTAGTAGATGAAATTGAGCAAGGTACGCAAAATAATTTCTCTATGTTTGACTTTTAAAGAAATATTGAGGTGTTAGTAGTGACAGAATTAGGACAAAAGCTGAAAGAAGCAAGAGGAACGAAAGGCTTGTCTATGGATCAGCTGCATGAGATTACAAAAATTCAAAAACGCCATTTAGTAGCGATTGAGGAAGGCAATTATGATGTATTGCCAGGAGCTTTTTATGCGCGTGCATTCATTAAACAATACGCAGATGCGGTTGGCTTAAATGGAGAGGAACTGCTTGTAGAATATCAGAGTACGATACCACAATCTGAAAAACGCGACGTTCCACAAGTATCAACAGGACAAAAAACGCAAGAAACAATGCAAAAATCTTCATCATGGCCAATTGCAGATCACATGCCGAAAATTTTAGTTGCGCTGTTAGTAATTGCATTTGGAGTGGTAATTTGGTTTGTTTTCCAAGTGTTAACTGGAAAAGGTGATGAGAAAGTTCCGAATGCTCAAAGTGAGAAAATTGAAGTTAAAAAAGCAGAAAACTCTCCGTTAGATACGAAGAAAGATGAAGTGAAAGCGGAAGAGCCGAAAAAAGAAGAGCCAAAGAAAGAAGAGCCAAAGAAAGAGGAACAACCAGCACAGCCAACTGGAAAAGAAGAAGTGAAAGTAGTTGGAACAACTGGTATAGTATCTACTTTGGAAATTCATAATAATAAAACATTAGAACTGGAAATATCGAGTAAAGGTGCGAGTTATGTAGATGTTAAAGATGATGCGGGGAATGTGATTCTAAACACTACAGTACAAGAGGGTCAAGTAGAAAAACATGATGTATCAACAGTAAAAGAAGTGCGACTTAATATTGGGAATGCAACGAATGTTGAAGTTAAACTGAATGGCCAAGTGGTCGCTTACCCATTGGATACTGGAAAAGAACTTCACCAAAGATTGGTGATAAAAAACCAAGGGATAGAGCAACCTGCACAATAACAGTCATCGCTTCGATGACTTTTTTCAATGAACAAATGTTTTTGATATGATGGAGGAATAGCTGTGAATTTACCAAATAAAATTACAATATCTAGAATCTTCTTAATTCCAATTTTTATGGTAATTATGTTAGCACCATTTGATTGGGGCTCATACACAATTGGTGATGTTGATTTACCAATTCAACATTTAGTTGGGGCACTTATCTTTATTATTGCTTCGGCTACAGATTGGATTGATGGATACTACGCAAGAAAGTATAATCTTGTAACGAATTTAGGAAAGTTCCTTGATCCGTTAGCTGATAAATTACTTGTTTCAGCAGCACTTATCACGTTAGTTGAGATGCAATACGTACCTGCTTGGATCGTTATTGTAATTATCAGTCGTGAGTTTGCAGTAACTGGTTTACGCCTTGTACTTGCTGGAACGGGAGAAGTAGTGGCAGCAAATCAGTTAGGGAAAATTAAGACGTGGACACAAATTATTGCAATTGCGGCGTATTTATTACACGATGTACCTTTAAATTTAATCCATATCCCAGTTGCTGATA
Organism: Bacillus sp. CH140a_4T; assembly: GCF_008923725.1. Taxonomy (GTDB): domain Bacteria; phylum Bacillota; class Bacilli; order Bacillales; family Bacillaceae_G; genus Bacillus_A. The sequence continues at coordinate 82,054 of NZ_WBPF01000013.1, read as the reverse complement.
TCTTTATATGGATTGCATTAATCTTTACTGTTATTTCAGGGTGGGATTATTTCTGGAAAAATAGAGCTGCTTTTGTAAACTCAAAATAGAAGTTTATGGGGGAATTGGGATGAATGCTGAAATTATTGCGGTTGGAACTGAATTATTACTTGGACAAATTGCGAATACAAATGCCCAGTTTTTATCTGAAAAGTTAGCTTCAATCGGAATTAATGTGTACTACCATACTGTAGTTGGAGATAATAACAAGCGATTACAGCAGGCGATTGAAGTTGCGGAAGAACGTGCTGACATACTTATTTTCACAGGTGGATTAGGCCCGACAAAAGATGATTTGACGAAAGAAACGATATCTTCTAGTTTGGGTGAAGAGCTTGTGTATGACAAAAAGGCATTAGCATCGATAAGCGATTACTTTAAGCGTACAGGTCGCGAGTTCACAGAGAATAATAAAAAGCAAGCGCTCGTTTTGAATGGAGCAACTGTATTTGCAAATGATCACGGCATGGCGCCTGGTATGGGGTTAAATAAGAACGGAAAAGTTTATATTTTATTACCAGGACCACCGAAAGAGATGAAGCCGATGTATGTAAGTTATGTAGAGCCTTTTTTACGTAACTTTACAAAAGGAGAAAACATTTATTCACGTGTGCTTCGCTTTTTCGGGATTGGGGAATCTCAATTAGAAGTGAAAGTTCAAGATTTAATTGATGGACAAACGAACCCGACAATCGCCCCCCTTGCAAATGATGGAGAAGTGACACTACGTTTAACTGCTAAACATCAAAATGCTGATGAAGCGGCGAAACTCATTCAGTATACGGAAGATTTGATTTTAGAAAGAGTAGGAGAATTTTTCTACGGGTATGATCAAGAGTTTCTGCATGATAAGGCGATAGAGTTATTGAAGAAAAAAGGATTAACTTTAGCGTGTGCAGAAAGTTTAACCGGTGGTCTCTTCGGCAATCAAGTGACAGAAAATGCTGGTGTGTCTTCAGTATTTAAAGGCGGTGTCATTTGTTATCATAATGATGTGAAGCAACATGTTTTACATGTACCTGTGGAAGTGTTGTCTACTGATGGTGCAGTTAGTAAAGAATGTGCTCGTTATCTTGCTGAAAATGTTAAGGGCTTATTAAACGCGGATATCGGAATTAGTTTCACTGGGGTAGCAGGACCGGATGCTTCGGAACATAAAGAGCCGGGAACAGTATTCGTTGGATTGGCGATTAAGGATGAACCAACTGCAGTCTTTCCTCTTCATTTAAGTGGAAGTCGTCAACAAATTAGGGAACGTTCGGTGAAATGTGGATTTTATCATTTGTATAAAAAGCTAGAAGAGATATAAGTCTCTTCTAGCTTTTTTTAATACTTAAATACAGTTTTGTTTAATGGAAAATAAAAAAATCGAATAAATGTTCGATTTTTGTTGGCAAATTGAATTGAAAATAGGTATAATAAGATTAGCAATTCAGTTAAGGAGGAATTTTGAATGAGTGATCGTCAAGCAGCGTTAGATATGGCGTTAAAACAAATAGAGAAGCAATTCGGTAAAGGTTCAATTATGAAATTAGGAGAACAAGCGGAGCGTAGAGTTTCTACAATTTCAAGTGGTTCTTTAGCACTTGATGTGGCACTAGGGGTAGGCGGATACCCACGTGGCCGTATTATCGAAATTTATGGACCAGAAAGTTCAGGTAAAACTACAGTTTCATTACACGCAATCGCTGAAGTACAGCGTCAAGGTGGACAAGCAGCGTTTATTGATGCGGAGCATGCAATGGATCCTGTATATGCACAAAAATTAGGCGTTAACATAGATGAATTACTATTATCACAACCTGATACAGGGGAGCAAGGACTAGAAATCGCAGAAGCACTTGTACGAAGTGGTGCGGTTGATATTATCGTAATTGACTCTGTAGCAGCTCTTGTACCGAAAGCTGAGATCGAAGGAGACATGGGTGACTCACACGTAGGTTTACAAGCTCGTTTAATGTCTCAAGCACTTCGTAAACTGTCAGGTGCAATCAATAAATCAAAAACAATCGCAATCTTTATTAACCAAATTCGTGAAAAAGTTGGGGTTATGTTCGGGAACCCAGAAACAACTCCAGGTGGTCGTGCGTTGAAATTCTATTCAACAGTTCGTCTTGAAGTACGTCGTGCGGAGCAATTAAAGCAAGGTAACGACATCGTTGGTAATAAAACGAAAGTAAAAGTAGTTAAGAATAAAGTAGCACCACCATTCCGTGTTGCTGAAGTTGATATTATGTACGGAGAAGGTATTTCAAGAGAAGGTGAAATCTTAGATATGGCTTCTGAACTTGATATCGTTCAAAAGAGTGGTGCTTGGTACTCTTATAATGAAGAGCGTTTAGGACAAGGTCGTGAAAATTCGAAGCAATTCTTAAAAGAGAATACGGATTTAAGAGAGGAAATTGCCTTCTTTGTTCGTGATCATCACGGAATTGGTGAAGACTCTGGTGTGGAAGACACGGAAGATTCAAATCTTCAAGATTAAAAAATAAAAGACACGGTCCCGTGTCTTTTATTTTTAATTATTATGAAAGCGTTGTATATCGTTGGAGAGAAAATATTTAATCTGCATAAAAGGCTATGTATAAAGAGGAATATATGCATGTTTTATATGAATAAACTGGAATTTACTAAGGTTTTCCAGGATAATATGCTGTCTGCTTTTTAAATTCATATATGAATTAGGGCTGAAGGTAAAGAAAGTAAAAGTAGACAACGCTTGACAATGAAAATTGCGATAGATACAATGAGAATGTATATTTTTTCTTATATACGAAACACTCTTCTCAAGAAGAGAAGTAATATTCGGAGTAAGACTTAAATCTTGCCGAAATAATAATATGACATTTTAATTGTGAAATGAAGAAAGTCCCTTAAAAAGCGGGACGACGGTCTTTGCTGTATGTTGGTATTCAATGTACATGCCGACAGTCTTTTTTCATTCATAGCAAGGGGAGGTGAAATCATGAGTAGTACAGTTTGGATACTCATCTCCATTTTGCTTGCAACAGTCGGTGCAGTTGTTGGCTTTTTTGTTCGAAAGTCTATTGCTGAAGCGAAGATTAATGGTGCAGCTAATGAAGCGAAACGTATTCTAGACGAAGCGAATCGTGAGGCTGAAGCACTTAAGAAAGAAGCGCTTTTAGAAGCAAAGGATGAAATTCATACACTTCGTACAGAAGCTGAATTAGAAATTCGTGACCGTAGAAGCGAATTACAAAAACAAGAAAATCGTTTAATGCAAAAAGAAGAGAACCTTGATCGTAAAGACGAAACGCTCGATAAACGCGAGCTACAGTTAGAAAAGAAAGAGGATTCTCTTGTAGCGAAACAACAACAGATTGAAGAGTTGGAAAGCAAAGTGGGAGAGTTAGTTCAAAAGCAACAAACAGAATTAGAGCGCATTTCCAATCTGACACGCGAACAAGCGAAAGCAATTATTCTTGGTAAAGTAGAAAGTGAAGTTTCTCATGAAATTGCCGTAATGGTAAAAGAAAGTGAAGTTCGTGCGAAAGAAGAAGCGGATAAGAAAGCAAAAGAGATTTTATCTCTTGCAATGCAAAGATGTGCAGCTGATCATGTTGCTGAAACGACCGTTTCGGTTGTAAATCTTCCAAATGACGAAATGAAGGGACGTATTATCGGACGTGAAGGTCGAAATATTCGTACGTTAGAAACGTTAACAGGTATTGACCTAATTATCGATGATACACCAGAAGCGGTTATCCTTTCTGGATTCGACCCAATTCGTCGTGAAACAGCTCGTATCGCTCTTGATAAACTAGTACAGGACGGACGTATTCACCCAGCGCGTATTGAAGAGATGGTCGAAAAATCAAGACGTGAAGTGGACGAGTATATTCGCGAAGTCGGAGAGCAAACAACGTTTGAAGTGGGTGTTCACGGATTACATCCAGATTTAATTAAGATTTTAGGTCGTTTAAAATACCGTACAAGTTACGGACAAAACGTCTTAAAACACTCTATGGAAGTTGCATATTTAACTGGACTTATGGCAGCAGAGCTTGGTGAGGACGAAAAACTAGCGAGACGTGCTGGTCTATTACATGATATCGGTAAAGCGATTGACCATGAAGTAGAAGGTAGCCACGTTGAAATTGGTGTTGAACTCGCAACGAAATATAAAGAGCATCCTGTAGTTATAAACAGTATTGCATCTCACCATGGGGACACAGAACCAACTTCTATCATTGCAGTTTTAGTTGCAGCAGCAGATGCATTATCAGCTGCAAGACCTGGAGCTCGTAGTGAAACTCTTGAGAACTATATTCGTCGTCTTGAAAAGTTAGAAGAGATTTCAGAGTCTTATGAAGGCGTAGAAAAATCTTTCGCAATTCAAGCAGGACGAGAAGTTCGTATTCTGGTAAAACCAGATACAATTGATGATTTAGAAGCTCATCGTTTAGCTCGTGATATTCGAAAACGTATTGAGAATGAACTGGATTATCCAGGACATATTAAAGTAACTGTTATTCGTGAAACACGTGCAGTGGAATACGCAAAATAAAGTGGTGAAACACCACTTTATTTTTTTGTGTTGGAATTGGTTAAAATAAAGGGAATTAGTATACAAGTGAAACAAACTTATAATACATATATTGTAAGGGAATCACTTGAAGCTTTAGTAATAAAAAATGTAGTACATAGGAAGGGTAAGACATATGAGAATATTATTTGTTGGGGATGTAGTAGGATCTCCTGGTAGAGGTATGATTCAACAATACGTACCGGCATTAAAAAAGAAATATACACCTACAGTAACCATTATTAATGGAGAAAATGCAGCAGGTGGACGTGGAATTACGGAAAAAATATATCGAAACTTTTTAGAATGCGGGGCACAAGCGGTTACACTTGGAAACCACGCTTGGGATAACCGTGAAGTATTTGAATTTATTGATGACGCAAAATATCTTGCAAGACCAGCTAACTTCCCAGAAGGAACTCCAGGAAAAGGACTTATCTTTGTGAACTGTAATGGAACAGAAGTTGCAGTTATTAACTTACAAGGACGTACATTCCTTCCTCCGATTGATTGCCCATTCCGTAAAGTGGATGAATTAATTAACATTGCAAAAAAACGTACGAATATTATCTTTATTGATTTTCATGCGGAAACTACAAGTGAAAAACAAGCGTTAGGTTGGTATGTAGATGGTCGTGCTACAGCAGTAGTGGGTACACATACACATGTTCCTACAGCAGATAATCGTATTTTACCAAGCGGAACCGCATATATCACAGATGTTGGTATGACAGGACCTTACGATGGGATTTTAGGTATGGATCGAGAAGCGGTATTGAAGAAGTTTTTAACAAACTTACCAGTACGATTTGAAGTGACAAGTGGTAGAACACAATTAAGTGCAGTGTTAGTTGATGTGGATCCTAATACAGGAAAAGCTAAGAAAATTCAGCGTATCTTAATTAATGATGATCAGCCATTTTTTGAGTAATTCCTGGATAGATTTTAGAAAAGTTATTATTTTTTAATTTTTTAGAAAAATTACAGAAATTTAGCAGGAATACGCGTCATTCCTCGTGAATATAAGTTAAAGTGAAATAATTGCTAATACTTTTTATAGAAACGAGGAGGAAACGCGGAATGGAAATATTAAAAGTTAAAGCAACGTCGGTCCCTAATTCTGTAGCTGGTGCACTTGCAGGTGTTATTCGCGAACGCGGAACAGCAGAAATTCAAGCCATTGGTGCAGGTGCATTGAACCAAGCGGTAAAGGCAGTAGCAATTGCAAGAGGATTTGTAGCGCCTAGTGGTTTGGACCTGATTTGTATCCCAGCGTTTACGGATATTATGATTGATGGGGAAGAGCGTACAGCAATAAAATTAATTGTAGAACCTCGTTAAGTTTAAACAACCTGTTTGCAGTATGCAAACAGGTTGTTTTTATAATGGAGGAATGGAAATGAAAATTTTTGATGCTCATTGTGATGTACTCTTTCAGATATGGAATGCACAGGGGAAAAAGGATTTTAAAAACGATCCGCAATTACATATTACATTTGAACAGTTAAAGAAAAGAAAAGGAAGTATACAATGCTTTGCTATATATGTGCCAGAAACGGTGCTATATGAAAAACGATTTGAAGCGGCATTACAAATGATAGATATTTTTTACAATGAAATTTTATCATTACCGGGTGTGAAGTTTATTCAGACAAAAGATGATATTAACATGTTAAAACAGGACGAGATTGGAGCGATATTAACACTAGAAGGATGCGAAGCAATTGGAAAAGATACAATGAAATTACGGTTGTTTTATCGCCTAGGAGTACGTTCTTTTGGACTAACATGGAATTATGCCAATTTATTAGCTGATGGTGCGCTAGAGACACGTGGGGCGGGTTTAACGACCTTTGGTAAATATGTTGTACAAGAACTTAATGAGTTACATGTATGGACTGATGTGTCTCATCTGAATGAAAGAAGCTTTTGGGATGTGATAGAAATTGCAAAAAATCCTATTGCTTCCCATTCAAATTGTACGAAACTTTGTCAGCACCCACGTAATTTAAACGATGAACAACTTAGGGCTCTTATAAAGCGAAATAGCATGATCGGTGTTACTTTTGTACCACAGTTTCTAACGAGTGAAAAACAAGCGAATATAGCAGATATAGTAAAACACATCGAATATATCTGTTCATTAGGTGGAGAGAACAATGTAGGGTTTGGTTCGGATTTTGATGGGATATTAGAAACAGTTGTAAATGTATCAGCGTATGGAGAGTATGAAAATGTAATTAATGAGCTTTGTAAACACTATGCTGCATCTACTGTAGAGCGATTTTTATATGATAATTTTGTTGAACATATAAGCTTTTAAGATTTTCGGTTTGAAAATACAGAAAAATCAGAATAAATTCATTTGATATTATTGCTTTTTTTAAGACCTAATACTAGAATGAAAAACAAAATAGCTTTATACTAAAGATTCAGGGAAATCAGAAGAGGCATAATTTGCGTCCGTTGTAGTTTATTTGTATAAAAAATGCTAAACTATTACTGTAAAAAAATACACTACAATGAATGCAGCCAAAAGGGGTGTAGGAGATGATTAGTCAACTTTCATGGAAAGTTGGAGGCCAACAAGGTGAAGGAATTGAAAGTACAGGAGAAATCTTCTGTATTGCATTAAACCGATTAGGATATTACCTATACGGTTACCGCCACTTCTCATCACGTATTAAAGGCGGCCATACAAATAATAAAATTCGTGTAAGTACAACAGAAGTACGCGCGATCTCAGATGATTTAGATATTTTAATTGCTTTTGATCAAGAAACAATTGACTTTAACTTCCACGAACTACGTCCAGGCGGAATTGTAGTTGCGGACGCGAAGTTTAATCCAACAATTCCTGACAATACAGATGTAAATCTATATGTGATACCGTTTACAGATATTGCTTCAGAATTAGGCACATCATTAATGAAAAACATGGTTGCTGTTGGGGCATCAAGTGCGGTATTAGGATTAGATGAAACAGCTTATTTAGATGTTGTTGAAGAGATCTTTGGTCGTAAAGGAGAACAAGTCGTTCAAAAGAATATGGACGCAATTAAACGTGGCTCTCAATATATGAAAGAGTTGCTAGGTGAGAAAGTGAACATGATGCAGCTTGAAAAAGCTGATGGTAAGAAACGCATGTTTATGATTGGAAACGATGCAATCGCATTTGGTGCGGTAGCTGGTGGTGCTCGCTTTATGTCTGCATATCCAATAACACCTGCATCTGAAATTATGGAATACTTAATTAAAAAATTGCCAAAAGTTGGTGGGACAGTAATCCAAACTGAGGATGAAATCGCAGCTTGTACAATGGCAATCGGTGCAAACTATGCTGGTGTTCGTACATTAACTGCATCTGCTGGTCCGGGTCTATCTTTAATGATGGAAGCGATTGGTTTAGCGGGTATTACAGAAACACCATTAGTCATTGTTGATACACAACGTGGTGGTCCAAGTACAGGATTACCAACGAAACAAGAGCAGTCGGATTTAATGGCGATGATTTACGGTACGCACGGTGAGATTCCAAAAATCGTAATGGCGCCAAGTACAGTTGAAGAAGCTTTCTATGATATTGTAGAAGCATTTAACCTAGCTGAAGAATATCAAGTACCTGTTATTTTCTTAACGGATTTACAGCTTTCTTTAGGAAAACAAACTGTAGAACCGCTTACGTTAGATAGAGTGGAAATTCGTCGCGGTAAGCTTGATTTAGAAGCGGAATTACCAGAACGTGAAAATAAAGCATACTTCAAGCGTTATGAAGTAACAGAAGATGGCGTTTCACCGCGTGTTTTACCTGGTATGAAAAATGGTGTTCACCATGTTACAGGTGTAGAACATGATGAAACTGGTAAACCATCTGAATCAGCAATAAACCGTAAAGATCAAATGGACAAACGTTTCCGTAAAATGGAGAACTTGAAGTTTAATACCCCTGTCTATAAAAATGTTAAGCATGAAGAAGCGGACGTATTGCTTGTTGGATTTAACTCAACTCGTGGTGCGATCGAAGAAGCAATGGAGCGCTTAGAACAAGAGGGTATGAAAGTAAACCATGCTCATGTGCGTTTAATTCACCCGTTCCCAACAGCTGAAATCGATCCACTTGTGAAAAATGCGAAGCGTGTTGTAGTGGTAGAAAACAATGCGACAGGTCAGCTTGCTAACATTATGAAAATGAATCTTGGTAACGGTGAGAAAATTTCTAATCTTTTAAAATATGATGGGAACCCATTCTTGCCGAAAGAGATTTACAACGAATGCAAAAAAGGGGTTGTATTAAATGGCAACATTTAAGGACTTTCGTAACAGTGTAAAACCAAACTGGTGCCCAGGTTGCGGAGACTTCTCGGTGCAAGCTGCAATTCAACGTGCGGCAGCTAACGTTGGCTTAAATCCAGATGAACTTGCTGTTATCTCCGGTATCGGCTGTTCAGGTCGTATTTCAGGTTATATTAATTCATATGGTGTGCATAGTATTCATGGTCGTGCCCTTCCAATTGCACAAGGTGTGAAAATGGCAAATCGTGATTTAACAGTTATCGCATCAGGTGGTGACGGTGATGGATTTGCGATTGGTATGGGACATACAATCCATTCTATTCGTCGTAACATCGACATTACGTACATCGTAATGGATAACCAAATTTACGGATTAACAAAAGGGCAAACTTCACCGCGTAGTGAAGCTGGATTTAAAACGAAAAGCACACCACAAGGTTCAATTGAACCGTCACTAAATGTTATGGAAATGGCTTTAACAGCTGGTGCGACATTTGTGGCGCAAAGCTTTTCAAGTGATTTAAAAGAATTAACACAAATTATTGAAGCTGGTATTAACCATAAAGGATTTTCATTAATTAACGTATACAGCCCATGTGTTACTTACAATAAAGTAAATACTTACGATTGGTTTAAAGAGAATTTAACAAAACTAAGTACAGTAGAGGGATATGATCCATCTAATCGCATGATGGCTATGCAAACGTTAATGGAAAATAACGGATTAGTAACAGGTTTAATATATCAAAATACAGCGCAACCTTCATACCAAGAACTTGTAAAAGGTTATAGTGAGAAGCCTTTAGTGCAAGCTGATTTAAATATGGATCAGAAAATGTTTGATGAACTTGTTGCTGAATTTATGTAATATAAGAAGAGGAGGTTGCCATTTGGTAACCTTTTTTTATGAGTAAAAAATATATGGTAGTTTTATTTACTTAGAAAATTCAGAATGGTAAAATAATATATAAATCGTTGTATGAAAATGGAGAGTTCATTGCTGATGAAATGTAAGATCAGACAGAGCCTCTTTCTTGTTAAAATTGGCGCAACGCTTCATACTATGGTAATGTTTATAGGGATAAAGCAATATGCTTTTGGATAGGACAAAAAGAAGTATGAAAAGGGAATGTCTATTTGTGTGGGGAAGACTTCATTTTTATGAATGATTAGATTGATTACTCAAGTTTCAAAGGACAAGTTATCTCTCAAGCTATCTAACCATTTTTGAGGTGAGTCAAAGCGCATTAAAATGGACTATAGAGTGTGTATAGTTAAGGGTGAAAGGAGATTACCGATGAACGAGCAACAACGATTAGCAAGTCAACAAGCAAATTCCTCTACGAAAAAAGAAGAGAAAGATTATAGTAAATACTTTGAAAGTGTATACCAACCACCTTCCTTAAAAGACGCGAAAAAACGAGGGAAAGAAGAAGTTAAAATTGAACGGGATTTTGGCTTACCTAAAGAATTTCGTAATTTTGGTACAGGAAGAAAGTTCTATATTCGTACATATGGTTGTCAAATGAATGAGCATGATACGGAAGTAATGGCGGGTATTTTCACCGCACTTGGATATGAGCCAACCTTTTCAACTGAAGATGCAGATGTAGTTTTATTAAATACTTGTGCAATTCGTGAAAATGCTGAAAATAAAGTGTTCGGTGAACTAGGTCATTTAAAGTCATTAAAAAGAAGAAATCCGGACCTTTTAATTGGTGTATGTGGTTGTATGTCTCAAGAAGAATCTGTTGTAAATAAAATTATGCAAAAAAATCAGCATGTAGATATGGTGTTTGGAACGCATAATATTCATAGATTGCCGTATATTCTAAAAGATGCAATGTTCTCGAAGGAGACGGTAGTTGAAGTTTGGTCAAAAGAAGGGGATGTAATTGAAAACCTTCCGAAAGTACGCCGTGGTGATATTAAAGCTTGGGTAAATATTATGTATGGCTGTGATAAGTTCTGTACATATTGTATCGTGCCGTATACACGTGGAAAAGAGCGAAGCAGACGTCCAGAAGATATTATCCAAGAGATTCGCCATTTAGCTGCGAATGGTTATAAAGAAATTACATTACTTGGCCAGAACGTAAATGCATATGGTAAAGACTTTGAAGATTTTGAATACGGACTTGGCGATTTAATGGACGAACTCCGTAAAGTTGATATTGCCCGTATTCGTTTTACAACGAGCCATCCACGTGATTTCGATGATCACTTAATTGAAGTGCTTGGAAAAGGTGGAAACTTAGTAGAACATATTCACTTACCAGTTCAATCTGGAAGCACAGATATGTTAAAAATTATGGCGCGTAAATATTCACGTGAGCATTATTTAGAACTTGTAAGAAAAATTAAAGAAGCAATTCCAAATGCAGTATTCACAACTGATATTATCGTTGGTTTCCCAAATGAAACAGATGAGCAATTTGAAGAAACGATGTCGTTATATCGTGAAGTCGGATTTGATACTGCCTTTACCTTTATTTATTCTCCGCGCGAAGGTACACCAGCTGCAAAAATGAAAGATAATGTACCGATGGAAGTGAAAAAAGAACGTCTTCAACGCTTAAATACACTAGTAAATACGTTGGCAATTGAAAACAATAATCGTTACAAAGGTCAAATTGTAGAAGTGTTAGTTGATGGGGAAAGTAAAAATAATCCAGAAGTACTCGCAGGTTATACTCGTACGAATAAACTTGTAAACTTCGTCGCTTCAAAATCTTTAATTGGTCAGCTTGTGAAAGTAAAAGTAACGGAAGCAAAAACTTGGTCTCTTAACGGGGAATTAGTTGAAGAGCCGATTGAGGTGGAATAATAGATGAAAGCATATTCGAAAGATGAAATTGTTGAACAAGCGAAAGAATTAGCAAAAATGATTTCTGAAACAGAAGAAGTTGATTTCTTTAAGAAAGCAGAGGCACAAATTCATAAAAATGAAAATGTAAAGCGCGCAATTGATGAAATTAAAGCACTGCAAAAACAAGCAGTAAACTTGCAGCATTACGGGAAATGGGAAGCTTTGAAAAAAGTAGAAGCTGAAATTGATGCATTACAAGATAAGTTGGATAGTATCCCAGTTGTGCAAGAATTTAAATCTTCACAAACATATGTAAATGACTTACTACAGCTAGTTGCAAGTACGATTTCTAACAACGTAACAGATGAAATATTAATTTCAACTAATGGCGATGTATTGAAGGGTGAAACGGGCGCAGCGGTAGAAAGTAAAAAAGGAAATTGTGGTTGTTAAAGAGATGTCGAATTGACATCTCTTTTTTTAGTGGGTTAAACGTAAGTTCTTCTCGAAAAAAGAATGACACATTCCGCTATTGTCACGCATATGATTAATTGAATAGTGATTGAGGAGGGTTACGAATGTCCGAATTTAGAGAGATTATTACAAAAGCAGTGGTTGGAAAAGGACGTAAGTATACAAAGTCAACGCATACATGTGAATCGAATAATGAGCCAACAAGTATTTTAGGGTGCTGGGTAATTAACCACTCGTACGAAGCAAGAAAGAATGGAAAGCATGTGGAAATTGAAGGTTTCTATGATGTGAACACTTGGTATTCATTTGATGGTAATACAAAGACAGAAGTTGTAACAGAGCGTGTGAACTACACTGATGAAGTGAGTATTGGGTATCGTGATAAAAACTTTTCTGGTGATGATTTAGAAATTATTGCTCGTGTCATTCAGCCACCAAATTGTTTAGAAGCTCTTGTATCACCAAATGGTAATAAAATTGTTGTAACTGTAGAACGTGAATTTGTAACAGAAGTAGTTGGGGAAACGAAAATTTGTGTAAGTGTAAATCCTGAAGGTTGCGTAGAATCAGACGAGGATTTCCAAGTCGATGATGATGAGTTTGAAGAATTAGATCCGAACTTTATCGTAGATGCAGAAGAAGAGTAATAGAAAGCTAGGGAGAAGTTCTTCCTAGCTTTTTACTTTACATAAGTGATGCTTGAATGAACATGATTCCTTATGAAATGTGCTATAATGAGGAAAGACTCCTGAAATAGGAGATATGGATGTCCGTGAAATGTGACATATATGAAAATTGATTACTATGTAAGAATTATGGAGGAAAAGTATGACGCAATATACCCCTATGATACAGCAATATTTAAAGGTTAAGGCAGACTATCAAGATGCCTTTTTATTTTTCCGATTAGGTGATTTTTATGAAATGTTCTTTGAAGATGCGGTTAAAGCAGCTCATGAACTTGAAATTACATTAACGAGCCGAGATGGTGGTAGTAGTGATCGTATACCGATGTGCGGTGTACCGCATCATGCAGCTAAAAATTATATTGAACAACTTGTTGAAAAAGGATATAAAGTAGCTGTTTGTGAGCAAGTGGAAGATCCAAAAACAGCTAAAGGTGTAGTGCGCCGTGAAGTCGTACAACTAATTACGCCAGGAACGATGATGGAAGGGCGTACTATTGATGAGAAAGAAAATAACTTCTTAGCAGCATTAACACATTTTGAAGATGGATCGTATGCTTTAGCTTGTAATGATCTAACGACTGGACAAAATACAGTAACGTTGTTAACAGGTTCAGTAGAAGATATTTTATTAGAAGTGTATGCAACTGGTTCAAAAGAAATTGTTGTAGATTCTACATTTTCAAAAGATGAATTAAATAAATTAACCGCAACATTAAAAATGACGATTTCGTATGAAGATGCAACAACGATTCCGGAAGGGTTAGAACATCTTGTGAAAAACGTTTCGCAAGCAAAGTTAATTAAAGCGGTTGGACGCTTATTTAACTATGTGATAAGAACGCAAAAACGTTCGTTAGACCATTTACAACCAGTGGAAATTTATTATACGAATCAATTTATGAAAATTGATGTGCATTCAAAGCGAAATTTAGAGCTGACAGAAACACTGCGAACGAAAGAAAAAACAGGATCATTATTATGGCTATTAGATAAAACGAAAACAGCTATGGGTGGTCGTATGTTAAAACAGTGGATGGAACGTCCACTGATCCAAAAAGAAAAAGTAGAAGAGCGTTTAGAAATGGTTGAAACATTTGTAAATGATTACTTCTTACGTGAAGATTTAAAAGAAAAATTAAAAGAAGTATATGATTTAGAACGTTTAGCAGGGAAAGTTGCATTTGGTAATGTAAATGCACGGGACTTATTACAGTTAAGACGATCTTTACTTCAAGTACCAGCTATTTTAGAAGCGATTAGTCTGTTAGATAATGCTTATGCAGCAAGGTTAATTCAAGGTGCGGATCCATGTGAGAGCTTAACTGAATTACTAGGAAGAAGTATTCAAGAAAACCCACCGCTTTCTATTAAAGATGGAGATATTATTAAAGACGGTTATAATGACAAGCTTGATCAATATCGTTACGTTAGTAAAAACGGGAAAACGTGGATTGCTGAGCTTGAAAAACGAGAGCGCGATATTACAGGAGTTAAATCGTTAAAAATCGGGTACAACCGTATTTTCGGCTACTACATTGAAGTGACGAAGGCGAATCTTGCAGCACTTCCAGAAGGGCGCTATGAGCGAAAACAAACGCTTGCGAATGCTGAACGTTTCATAACAGATGAATTAAAAGAAAAAGAAACATTAATCTTAGAAGCAGAAGAAAAAATTGTACAATTAGAATACGATTTATTTACAGCACTTCGCGAAGAAGTCAAAGTATTCATTCCGAAATTACAGCATTTAGCGAAAGTAATTAGTGAACTAGACGTACTGCAAAGTTTTGCGACAGTTAGTGAAGAAGAACAGTTTGTAAAACCTGTTTTAACAACGAAGCGCGAAATCTTTATTAAAGATGGTCGTCATCCTGTCGTTGAAAAAGTATTGAACGGGAAATTGTATGTACCGAATGATTGTATTATGCCGGAGAAGATGGATGTCTTTTTAATTACAGGACCGAACATGTCTGGTAAAAGTACGTATATGAGACAATTAGCACTTGTAACTGTTATGTCGCAAATCGGTTGTTTCGTACCAGCAACAGAAGCGGTATTACCTGTATTCGATCAAATCTTTACGAGAATTGGTGCAGCGGATGATTTAATTTCGGGTCAAAGTACATTTATGGTCGAAATGTTAGAAGCGAAAAATGCAATTGCAAATGCATCAGAAAGAAGTTTAATTTTATTCGATGAAATTGGACGCGGTACATCTACGTATGATGGTATGGCACTTGCACAAGCAATCATTGAACATATTCATGACCAAATTGGTGCGAAAACGTTATTCTCTACGCATTATCATGAATTGACGGTACTAGAAGAAAGTTTAGGGCAATTGAAGAATGTACATGTTTCAGCTATTGAAGAGAACGGAAAAGTAGTATTCCTTCATAAAATTCAAGATGGAGCAGCTGATAAAAGTTACGGAATTCACGTTGCGCAACTTGCGGAGCTTCCAGATAGCTTAATCGCTCGTGCGAAAGAAGTGTTAGCGCAACTAGAAGGACAAGAAGAAATTATTATTCCAAAGCGTACAGAAGTGAAAGTACAAGAAGTGGCTCCAGAACCATCTGTTGTAAAAGAAGAACCAGCAGAAATACAAGAGACGAAAGTAGAGACTGAGGAAGAATCGCAATTATCATTCTTTGGTGGAGAACAGTCTTCGAAAAAACAAGACAAGTCAGTTCTAGATGCAAAAGAAACGGCAGTACTTGCGCAAATTAAAAAAATTGATTTACTGGATATGACACCTTTAGAGGCGATGAACGAACTGTATCGCTTGCAGAAAAAGTTAAAGAAAGGATGAGTAAGTAGATGGGGAAAATTCGCAAACTCGATGATCAACTCTCTAACTTAATTGCGGCAGGGGAAGTAGTAGAGCGCCCTGCCTCAGTCGTAAAAGAACTTGTGGAAAATTCTATCGATGCGAATAGTACATCTATTGAAATCCACTTAGAAGAAGCTGGTTTATCAAAAATTCGCATCATTGATAATGGAGATGGCATTGCAGAAGAAGATTGTATCGTCGCTTTTGAACGACATGCAACGAGTAAAATTAAAGATGAAAACGATCTGTTCCGCATAAGAACACTCGGTTTCCGCGGTGAGGCATTGCCGAGTATTGCCTCAGTTAGTGAATTAAAATTAATCACTAGCACAGGTGATGCGCCTGGTACGCACCTTATGATTAAAGGTGGAGACATTATAAAGCAGGAGAAAACAGCGAGCCGAAAAGGAACAGATATTACAGTACAAAACTTATTCTTTAATACACCAGCGCGTCTTAAATATATGAAAACCATTCATACAGAGCTTGGGAATATTACAGATATCGTGTATCGTATTGCAATGTCACATCCAGAAGTATCGTTAAAGTTGTTTCATAATGAAAAGAAATTACTTCATACATCTGGAAATGGTGATGTGAGACAAGTACTTGCATCGATTTATAGCATTCAAGTTGCGAAGAAGCTTGTTCCAATTGAAGCTGAATCTTTAGATTTCACAATTAAAGGTTATGTAACATTACCAGAAGTAACGAGAGCATCTCGTAATTATATGTCAACGATCGTAAATGGTCGTTACGTTCGAAATTTCGTATTAATGAAAGCCATTCAGCAAGGATACCATACATTATTGCCAGTTGGACGATACCCAATCGGCTTCTTATCAATTGAAATGGATCCAATGCTTGTTGACGTTAACGTACATCCAGCGAAATTAGAAGTTCGTTTTAGTAAAGAGCAAGAATTGCTAAAGCTTATCGAAGAAACATTGCAAGCAGCATTTAAAAAAATACAGCTCATCCCAGATGCGGGTGTAACAACGAAGAAAAAAGAAAAAGATGAAAGTGTGCAAGAACAATTCCAGTTTGAGCATGCGAAGCCGAAAGAGCCATCTATGCCAGACATTATTTTACCGACAGGTATGGATGAAAAACAAGAAGAACCACTGGCTGTGAAACAGCCAGCACAACTGTGGCAACCGCCGAAACAAGAATGGCAACCACCACAGTCGCTCGTACGAGAAGAACAAAGTTGGCAGCCATCTACTAAACCGATAATGGAAGAACCAATTCAAAAAGAGAAATCGTGGAACAGTAACGATGAAGACTTTGAATTAGAGGAATTGGAAGAAGAAGTTCAAGAAATAGAAGAGATTGAGATGAACGGTAATGACTTACCACCACTTTATCCAATTGGACAAATGCATGGAACATATATTTTTGCTCAAAATGATAAAGGCTTATATATGATTGACCAGCATGCAGCGCAGGAACGTATTAATTATGAATACTTCCGGGATAAAGTAGGAAGGGTAGCGCAAGAAGTACAAGAACTACTTGTGCCATACCGTATTGACCTATCTCTTACTGAATTTTTACGTGTCGAAGAGCAACTAGAAGAACTGAAAAAAGTTGGACTATTCTTGGAGCAATTCGGTCATCAATCCTTTATTGTCCGCTCACATCCAACGTGGTTCCCGAAAGGGCAAGAAACAGAAATTATCGACGAAATGATGGAACAAGTCGTCAAACTAAAAAAAGTTGATATTAAAAAGTTACGTGAAGAAGCAGCTATCATGATGAGCTGTAAAGCATCGATTAAAGCGAATCAATATTTAACGAACGATCAAATATTTGCTTTACTGGAAGAACTACGTACAACAACAAATCCATACACATGCCCGCACGGAAGACCAATTCTTGTGCATCATTCTACTTATGAGCTTGAGAAGATGTTTAAGAGGGTTATGTAGGGATACTGTTCATAGAGAAAAATGGTCTCTGGTTATTTTAATAAAATATAGAGAGAAATAAAAAGGAGCGATAGTAACAAGTCGCTCCTTTTTCATATAATTCTTTTGCAACTATAAACTAGAGATAACCTATTTGTAATATATATGTGCTTTCTCAATTTTTTGTAAGAAAGAGGTTTTTAATTTACAGATTTATTAGAATTATGTAAAGTGTAGATAAAACCATAAAATGGGGTGTACTTTATGTGTACTAGTTTGACATTACAGACAAAAAACGGTCAGCACCTTTTTGCAAGAACGATGGACTTCACATTAGATATGAATCAAGAAGTAATAATCATTCCTCGACATTACCAGTGGAATAATATAACTGGTGAAATCATTAATACGAAACATGCTACGGTCGGAATGGGGATTAATCATCAAGGAAGGATTATTATGGCGGACGGAGTAAATGAAGCAGGTATGACATGTGCAACACTCTATTTTCCAGGATTCGCTACTTATAGTCAAAGCATAGATGACAACAAAACGAATTTGGCTCCATTTGATTTTGTAACTTGGAGTCTGACACAATTCAATTCTGTCAAAGAGTTAAAGAAATCTGTAGATAGCCTTACCTTTTTGGATATACCATTACCGGATTTAGGACTTACGCCACCACTACATTGGATTTTAGCGGATAAATGGGGAGATTGCATTGTACTGGAGCCGACAAGTGAAGGATTAAAATTATATGATAACCCACTAGGAGTGATGACGAATAGTCCGGATTTTAATTGGCATTTGCAAAATTTAAGACAATATATTGGCCTTAAATCGCAGCCATTCGCGCCAACTGAGTGGAGTAACTTACCATTAAGTGCTTTTGGTCAGGGGTCAGGCTCAATGGGACTTCCAGGGGATTTCACCCCGCCATCAAGATTTGTGCGGGCAGCATATGGTAAACAAAACATTCAAGGTATAGATAGTGAAGAAGAGGGAGTATCGGCCCTATTTCATATTTTATCAAATTGCGAGGTTCCTAAAGGTGGAGTAATAACAGAAGAAGGTGCATTAGATAATACCATTTATACAAGCGTAATGTGTATGGAGTCCGGAACATATTATTATCATACTTACGATTGTAGACAAATTATAGCCATTCATTTATTTCATGAAAATTTAGATACAGATGAGATTAAAGCCTATCCGTTTCAGCGGAAACAAAAAATATTTTATGAAAACTAAGTTGCTTTGAAACAACGTTTGGTAAATTTTTAAATATGTATAATAGAGCAATAATGGCTTATAAAAAGTAGGGGGCGGAAGGGATATAATTGATAATCTAATAAGTAACCCGAATAAATATCCCTTAAGAAAAAATAGACGCAAAATATTCAAGGTTATTATATAAATTCAATCCAATGACTTCTAGGAGGTCCATTAAAGTGCTACTAGGTAAAATAAACATGGATGTACTTTATTTATGAATAGTAAAGAACAAAAAAGGTGTGGAAAATATCCATACCTTTTTTGTTCTTCTATTATCTATGTATAAAAAAGCGCCGTATATCAGCACTTTTTAAAAGTACACGAGTTGTATAAGAAAGATTTATATATTACCTATAACTATGCAAAGTCTAATATAGATTCTTATTTGATTAATTGTTATAAGGGTCTATAAGGTTATTTATTTTTATTATTATTAATTTTTTCCGTATATAACACCTGTTCTTTATAGTGTTTTTTTATTGGGAAAGTATGTGTACCAGAGCCGTTTTTGAAGTTTTTATTGATGGGATTTTTTAGCGGAATTGTTGTAGTTTCAGTAAATTCATATGGGTAGTTTATTTTAGGTTTATCTTCAAACATGAAAATGCCTCCTTTTAGGATTTCCTGAATTCTTTACTATAACATGATATGCATATAGAATTTTTTTGGACTAGTTATTTATATAGGTTAGAACAATTTAATTACATAACTACTGAAATATTTTAAAGGAAAATAATTTGAGAAAGATAGTGTATGAATAGCTGTTGAGTAGTATTGTTGTTTTTTAGTTATTGTGATGTATTGGTATATAGGTCATCTAACAACGATTATGTGTTTTTTTGTTTGTCAGTGAAGTTAGGGGTGTATATATATTCGTTATAGATTGTTTTTATAATGTAATTTATATAGGTTTTTCCTGATAATATAATGCAGGAGATTATAGTGTTATTAGGTTATTAGGAACATTTAATGCTGTTGCATAACTGAAAGGGAATTGAAAAAAAACTGAAACTTTTCTCATAAAAATTCAATCTAACTTGAAAAATGAAAGGAAAATGAAATTTTCCAAAAGATATTCTTTGTTAAGATAAAAAGCATACATACAAAAAGTATTGACATATCTTAAAAATGTATTTTCAAGATATAGTGGGGGAAAAGATGAGAGTAGAAAAACAATTAATAAAAAAGATGTATTATGAAACATTCCTAATGGAGAATGAAACAAAACCAGCTCTTGACGTACTTGGAGAAGCTTATGTAAACGAAGAAAGAAATGAGATTTCTGATGGATCTTACATTCGTTTTGCACAAGGTGAATTTTATTATCGCCATCAAGATTTTGAAGCAGCTATTTTTAAATGGGAGAAAGTTAGTAATGAATTAGCACCATGGGCACAAAAAAATATTGCGGATGCTTATTTCGAGCTTAATCAATTACCAGTTGCTGAAAATGTTTATACTTCTATTGCTACTGATAATATAATATTGATGACCGAAATTAGACTACAATTACTTTCTCTTTACATAGAGCAAAATAATTTTGACTCAGCTTTTGCTGTTATTAAAGAAGCAGTTTCTTTAAATCCGGATTATCCAAATGTCACAAAAATTGCCCGTTCCTTTTATGAGGAGCAGCAAGATTTTGATAGTGCAGTAGAGCTTGCTGTAAATGAGTTAATTCGAACAGAATCTTATCCGTGGTTTGAGGTTTTAAAAGGATATATCGATAAAGGATTTACTAGACATATTTCACCAGATTATTTTTACGAAGTATTAGTTACGTTAAATAATGTAGATCAAGTGCAATTTACACAAATTGTTTCATCACTTTGGAATAGTTATAAAAATGAACAAAATTACTTATTATGGCTTAACACAATAAATGAATTTTTCTTACATATTGAAATACATTCGTCCGATATATGGGACAAAATTTCTTCTCTTTACGAAGGAACGTACTTTGAATTAATTCAAGGTCAATATATGCTTAAACAATTGCACGATATTATTCCAAACTTGTTAACAAATTGGTTAAAGGTAGTCAATCCATCTTATGCTGTATTTCCATCAGCAGCTGTATTGGCGTGGGATGAGATTTTCCCTTCTAAAATAGATTCAGCAAATATAAAACATGCTGAAAACCTGTTGTTATACTCCATTAATCATGTGAATGGCTTAGAGTATAGTTTACATCTTTTTGAATCTATTACACAGTGGGCACAAAAGCATAATATAGAAATGGGTCACCGATTTAGATGGTTAGTTGGCGAGCTCGCAGATTTAAGCACAAATCGCATTTTAGTAACGGGAACTTCAGGGAACGGAAAAACTACATTTATTAATTCTATATTAGGAGAAAATATAGTAGAAAAATCAACTTCAAATGTAGTAGTTTTAAAAAATGATGCTCATACAGAAATTAACGCCATAACAGACTCTGCAATTACAACAACGGAAGATATCTCTGATTACCATAATATGATGTCTCAACACCATCAAACATATAGAGATAGAGCATGTGTCGAATTTAAATTACCATGCAGATTTTTAAGTGAAAATAAACTTACATTTGTAGTTACACCTGGCTTTAATAGGAATAACGATGCTAGGGATGAAATATTTGAATATTTAAATTCTGTAGACGAATTACTATTCGTATTGAATGCGGATTCACCTTTTACTGACAAAGAACGTGACATTCTATTAAGCATTCAAGAACATACACCAAATTTACAAATTCATTTCTTATTAAATAAAATCGATAATATTTACAGTGAAGCAGAAGTGAAAAGAGTATTATATGATACGCAAGCGAGAATAAACACATATTTCCCGCAAGCGAGAATTTCCCCTTACTCTTCGTTATATACAAGTAATCACCAATTAAATGAGTTAAATGAGTTTATTCATTTTAACTTTAATCATAAAAATATCGATGCAGAACGTACTGAAAAGCTATTGTTTTTCATTCGAAAAACAATTACATATCTGTTGGATAAACGCGTTGAGAAAGAAAATAATTTAGTGGATGCGATTAATTGGAATGAAGATATGCTAGTGAAACTAAACGGTAGCATTAATAATCTTACTGCTTTTGAGAAGGAAAAAATTCATATCATTACACAGTCATATCGCACAATGAAAAGGGAAATTACGAACGATCTTACTGAAAATATTCCGAAGATATTACAGAGTTGTTCGGATTTAATTAGTGAAGAAAGCGATTTCGGGCACATGGATACGGAACTAAATAAAGCAATGAATGAGAGGGTGCATAAATACTTAGAACAAACGGTATTACCTAAACTTGCTCTTTCTATGCAAAATTGGATTGCAACTTCTAATAATGAGCTCCTTCAAAGTCAATCATACCTAGAAGAACTTAGTGAAGGACTTAATTCTTTATTTGGAGAAAATCGAATACAGTTAGCATGTGATTTTAAAGTGCTTGATGATTGGCGCAGAGATACGGATAGAATGACGACTAGAATACAAATGGATGAAGTAAATATTTTACGTCGATTTACGCCAGCACAATTTTTACTGAAAAGTGCCGGTAAATTATTTGGAGTTCTTCCTAAAAACAAAGGTATGCTATATAACAAATATAAACAGTATGTAGAAAATGAAGATTATACCGAGGTAACAGCTTCTATTATGAAGAAATTTTTCTTGCAATTTGAGCTATTTGAAAACACGCAAGAGAGGGATATTCATATATTCTTTAGGAATCCATTTAACTCCTTGAAACAAGCTGTAGAACACACTCATTTAGAAATACAAGAAAAACAAGAGATGTTACATAAAATGAAATCAAATCCTGAAGTCTACCATGATTCTATCATGCTCTTTGAATTGAGATTACGTCAATGTGAAGTAATTTTAAATATAGGTGATGATCATACCTATACAGATGTAACTTTAGAAGCAAGCGTAGAATAAAAGTAAAATATATGAGGTTTTTATCCCACTTTAATGGGCAGTAAGACCCCCACCTCAAAATTCAGCGAAAGCAAAGAAGTTAGGTGGGGGATCAACTGCCCATTAAAGTCCGATTGGTTCAACTAATAATCAGTGGGGGATGAAGAAAACCCCCACTGATTAAAGTTTCACTTTATATGACATTGCATCATATGTTATAAGAGAGTAAAAGGGAGCAACTGTAATGAGTTGCTCCCTTTTCATATTTACATTATTTTTCAGTCTCTTTAATTTTAGTTTGTACTTCGCCAGTTTTCATTTTATTACTTTCTGAGAAACGTAATAAATCGCCTTCGATGATTTTGTCAGACATCCGTAATTCATTTTGTGCACGGTTAATGAGTGCTTGTGCTTCTTTTTTTGGTAAATCTACAATTTCACCTGTTATGCGGTCATAGAAAGTATTGTTTGTGTATGCATACTTGTCTGTAATAAAGCTACCATCACGTAAAACGACAAAACCGGTATATTCATCTGAAAACATATCATGGCCAAAACGAATATCGTTCGTAGTATCAATCCCAAGTAAATTTAGAATAGTAGGTTTCATATCGATTTGTCCCGTAGGCTTTGAAATCGTTTGACCTTCTGTTTGACCAGGCATATGAATATATAAAGGTGTGCGTTGTAAATTTAAAGTATCAAATTCTGTTATTTGATCTTTTTCTAAAAACTGTGCCATTGCACGATTATGTTTTTCAGAAATACCATAATGATCACCGTATAACACAATAATAGAATCATCATACATTCCCTCGGCTTTTAAACGCTCAATAAATTTTTTAATGGATTCGTCTAAGTAACGTGCTGTTACGATATAACGATCAAATACGCCATTACCAGAGTTATATGGTTCAATGAATTTTGTATCTTCATCATACGTAAATGGATAATGGTTCGTTAAAGTAAGGAAACGAGCGTAAAATGGTTGGTCAACAGTTTTTAATATATCTACTGATTGATCAAAGTATTCGATATCTTTTAATCCCCAATTTAAATTTGTTTCGGGCGTAATTTTGTAATCAAGTTCGTTATAGTAACGATCATAACCGAGAGCAGAGTACATGATATTGCGATTCCAAAATGTTGCATTATTCGCATGGAATACAGAAGTGAAATAACCTTGCTGACGTAAAATTTCTGGAGTCGCAGTATAATCATTGTTACCGTGCGTGAAAAATACAGCTCCTCGATTTAATGGATACAACGAAGTATCGATTAGAAATTCAGAATCGGATGTTTTTCCTTGCCCAGTTTGGTGGAAAAAGTTATCGAAGTAATAGCTTTCATTTATAAATTCATTCAAGAATGGTGTAACTTCTTGACCGTTAACTGATGCGCCTATTAAGAAGGTTTGCAGGGATTCAAGAGTGACAACAATTACGTTTTTTCTTTTCGCTGCACCAAACATGTTAGGATTTGGCTCACTTTGGTTTGCCTTTACGTAGTTTTCAGTTTCTTGTAATTTACTACTATCTGCAAGTGCTTTTTGTGATTCGGCTTTTACTTGTAGTGTTAAATCATATACTTGATGAGTGTATAGTCCTAAATTTTTAACAAGCATGACTCGGTCGAATGATCTCGTTAATAGTTCAGGTCGTTCTTTTTCTGCAAGATGTAGATTTGCAAAAAATATTCCAATCGTTAAGAGAAAATATACGAAGCGTGCCGGATGAGTTACACGTCCTGTTTGGAAGACTAGTGCCTTCTTCTTTAACAAAATAAAGAAGAAAATAATGTCTACGAAAGCGAGTATAATTTTATAGTTCAATATTTCTATAATACTGCCGCCTAATTGACCGAAGTTTGATGTTTGCCCAAGTACTGGTAACGTAACGAAATCGCTATAAAAATCATAGAACATTACATTTCCAACGAGTACGATTGTTAATAAGAAATTAATACATAGCGCTATATAATTTCGCTTTTCACCGGTTGCAAATAATGCTAATCCGACAAAAGCTAATGATGTAGCAAGAGGGCTAATAAATAAAATAAGCTCTTGTGTAGAAGACTCAATTTTTAAATCAAAACTAAATCTTGTGATAAGATATGTTTTTAACCATACTGCTAAAGCAATTATTAAAACGAAGCTTATATTTTGCATTTGTAAATTGATTTTATTTTTCATTTTTACACCTTCTTTATACATTTTATTTAACCTGTATTACATATTATGTTTTTATAACTATTAGAGTATAATGAGCCATTTAGCTTATGTTTTACTAATGGTAATAATATGAAGTATTCATATACGTACAATGGGGAATTTTAAAGTGTAAATCTATTTTTTGAAATAGAATAGAAAAAGTCATAGTTGTAGTAAAAAATACTTATAGACATCCTAACATATTAAACACTATGATGATGTTACAAAATATCGAACAAATGAAAGTGGAAATGAATAGAGGCTTTTAAAACTATTGACATTCAATTTGTTAGAATTGAATGTCAATAGTTGCACATATATGGTTTTGTTAAATATGTATCTCATAAAACCGCGATCCTTTGCGGGAGAATAGTAAGCTATTACTATGGAATTTAAAATATTTGCTTGCAATCGTAATGAAGGAAATTAAATATGAGATAAATATTTTCCAACATACAACCCACTTGCAGCAGCTTGAGATAAGGAATGAGTGACGCCGGAACAATCCCCAACTAAAAATAGCCCATTTACACTTGTTTCAAAATGGTTATTGATTTTTATCGTAGGAGCATAGAACTTTCCGTCAATTCCATATAATAAAGTATCTGTATCGATCGGTTCCTGGATGAATTGTTCTAATCGTAATAAAAATTCTTTAAGTCCTTCAATATATAATGGAGAGATTTCTGTATTCAAATCTCCATAATCTCCTTTTAGTGTAGGTTGTATACGGTTATGTTTCATGTCATTCGCTGTTGTAGGCTGTTTATTTAGTAAGTCCTCTAAGCGCTGTATAACAATCCGATCTCGTCCTTGGTTAATGTTTTTTATAATTGAACTTGCGTATACATTTGCTTCTTTGAGAGTTGAAAAATAGCGCGGAATAAATAAAGTGAAATTTAAGTTAGGTGTGCCAGTTCCTTTCTCTCGAAAATTTTGACCGTCAGGCATAACTAAACCTTCTTCGTACTTTCTAATAATACGTCCCTTTGGATTCATACAGTACGTAGTTGCAGTGAAGTGTTCATGCTCATAAGAAAGTTTTGTCTCAAATGTATCTTTTAATATAGAGCGTAATTGGTGTTCTTTCATCTCTACTCGAATACCTAAATCTACACGAGTTTGTTCTTGAGAAATATTGAGAGAAGTGCACATTTCTTTTAACCAATCAGCTCCGGAACGCCCAGTTGCAAATACTAGTTGCTTAGATTGAATCGTTCCTTCAGTTGTCTCTATTGTAAAATGATCTTTCTGTTTCATAATATGATGTACATCTATATGAAATTGTATATTTATTTTCGTAAGTAAAAATTCGTAGAGCCGCTGAAAAATGTTGCTTGAAAGGGTAGTACCAAGATGCCGTACTTCTGTTGTTAGCATTTGTAAACCACACGCTTCAGCTCTTTTATTGAGAGTTAGATTTTCTGTAGAATATTTCGAAACAGAATTTCCTCCGAACTGACATAGAATTTCATCTACTTCAGTCATGAGTTGTATAAAGCCCTCTTTACCGACTTTTTGCTCAAGTTCTCCGCCAAATCCGTTTGTATAATTAAATTTTCCTTCAGATTTTCCTAAACCGCCAAATCCGAAATATTTATCACATGTAGTACAAGTACATGCTTTTCCTTCGTCTAAAGGACAATGGCGATCTTCTAGTGCTTTACCTTTATCAAGAATTAAAACCTTTTTGTTACTTTTAGCTAGTGAATAAGCCATAAAAATGCTACTTACTCCAGCACCGATAATTGTAACATCATACATATTCTTTCACCTGCTAACGAATAGTTTGTTTTTATTTCTCTAGTGTATAACAATATTATGAAGTTAAGAAATAGCTTTTATTAATAAAGAGGGAGTTTTTGAACTTGATGCTTCTTTAATTTTTCGGAGTGATGGAGTAAATACAAATGTCTTTATTTAAAAGAAGAAATAGTTTTCAAAGATCACTATGTCATATGATAAATAAATTCTTACATATAAAAAAACAGACCTTTTAAGTGAAGAGGTCTGTTAATGATTTCAAATGTTATTTAGCGAAGACGTGGTTACCGATTACTGCTACTGTTTGACGTGTCGTAATCCATTTGTCTGTTGATGTTTTCGGATTATAGAAATAAAGCCAGTCAGAATGTATTCCCTTTGTGGAGATAGCCTCTTCTACTGCCATTTTTGCTTCTGGGCTTGCAGGATGATTAATTCTTCCATCTGTAACAGGAGTAAAGGCATAGCCGTGTTTAATAGGTTCATAAATAACACCGGTTATTGTATTTGGAAAACCTTTTGCGTTTACACGATTTAGTATAACTTTTGCTACAGCTACTTTACCTTTATAGGATTCGCCACCTGCTTCAGCGGTAACTAAGCGTGCCATTAAGTCTTTTTCTTTTTCTGAAATGCTTGAGTTAATTTTTAAATGTTGTCCTGTATAAAGGTTGTTTCCAATTTTATTGTTAATTTGTTTTATAGATTGAACGGTAACATTGTAACGCTTTGCTATCGTTTCTAATGAATCTCCCTGTTGTACTTGATAAATAATTTGTCCAGAAATGTTCGCAGGTCTGGCGTTTTGACGAACGGTGATTTCATTTGAGTTCGTGGACCACGGAATATGTAACTGCTCACCAATAAAAGTTTGATCGTTTCCTTTATTATTAGCCTGTTTAATGGATTGTATGGAAACTCCATATTGTTTACTAATGCCCCAAAGTGTATCATTCTTTTTTACTGTATGAATGGTAGATGCTTCAGCTGTGCCTTGATTACATACGAATGTAATTGCAGCTGCAGATAAAGGTATTATATGTTTTATTTTTAATAATTTCATTGTAAATCCTCCTAGAAAAAATTAAGGTGAAACGATTAAGTAATGTAGTTCAGAATGTCTATATGTAATATTTTAATGTAAGTATATTAGCACATATAAAATAAATAATCATTATAAGTTTCTTATTTATTTAGTGTAGAGTCCGAATATGAAATATTGCATACGAAAATACATTGAAGTTCCTTTGAATTTTGCTAATTTAATATATGTGAATGATTTTTTAACTTTACTTCTATGCAATATTTCATAATGATGAAATGTTATTTATTTTTTATGAACTAGATTATATTATATTCAATAAGTTTGATATAAAACAGAAAAAGGAGGAATAATAGTGAGCAATAATAATTTTATTTTGAAATTATTCATATGTAGTATGATATTTATCACATTTGTATTTGCTTTACATGATAAGCGAGTCGTTGCAGCTAGCCCTGTTAATGAGCTTGAAATTTGGTCAAAGTGGATGCAACCTATACCTGATAATATCCCATTAGCACGAATTTCAATTCCAGGAACACATGATAGCGGGACGTTCAAATTACAAAATCCAATAAAGCAAGTATGGGGAATGACGCAAGAATATGATTTTCGTTACCAAATGGATCATGGAGCTCGTATTTTTGATATAAGAGGACGTTTAACAGATGATAATACGATAGTCCTTCATCATGGACCATTATATCTTTATGTAACACTGCATGAATTCATAAACGAAGCGAAAAAATTTTTAAAAGATAACCCAAGTGAAACGATTATTATGTCTTTAAAAAAAGAGTATGAGGATATGAAAGGAGCAGAGGGTTCCTTTAGTAATACATTTGAAAAAAGTTATTTTGTTGATCCTATCTTTTTAAAAACAGAGGGAAATATAAAACTTGGAGATGCTCGTGGGAAAATTGTACTACTAAAAAGATATGATGGTAGTAATGAATCTGGAGGATATAATAATTTTTATTGGCCAGATAATGAGACGTTTACGACAACTGTAAATCAAAATATAAATGTAACAGTACAAGATAAATATAAAGTGGGCTATGATGAAAAGATAAAATCTATTAAAGATACGATACATGAAACGATGAACAATAGTGAGGATTTAAATCATCTATATATTAATTTTACAAGCTTGTCTTCTGGTGGTACAGCATGGAATAGTCCATATTACTACGCCTCTTATATAAACCCTGAAATTGCAAACCATATAAAACAAAAGAATCCTACAAGAGTAGGGTGGATCATTCAAGACTATATAAATGAAAATTGGTCACCATTGTTGTATCAAGAAGTTATAAGAGCGAATAAGTCACTTATAAAAGAATAAAAATGATGAGAGTAAGAAGCGATAAAATACGTCGCTTCTTTTTGTTTTCCAAAATCCAACATTAGATATCATACTTTCATGATAGAAAAAAATAAAAATATACGATATAATCATACATATAAAATTTGTACCTATAAATTTTATACGTATATATAAATTTGATTTGTTGTAATGAAATGGAGGTATATAACATGAAGTTTCCACATGATTTTTTATTCGGAGCTGCTTCAGCTTCTTATCAAGTAGAAGGTGCATGGAATGAGGATGGAAAAGGTGTTACGAATTGGGATGAGTTTTCCAAAATTCCTGGCAAAACATACAATGGAACAAATGGTGATGTAGCTGTTGATCATTATCACCAATATAAAGAAGATGTTCGCTTAATGGCTGAGATGGGGTTAGAATCGTATCGTTTTTCTATTTCTTGGGCGAGAATATTGCCGACTGGAGATGGAGAGGTAAATGAAAAAGGAATCGAATTTTATAACAAATTAATTGATGAATGTTTAAAATACGGGATTGTACCATTTGTCACTTTATATCATTGGGATTTACCATTACCGTTGGAAAAAGATGGTGGATGGACGAATAAACGAACAGCAGAAGCTTTCGTAAAATACGCAGAAATTTGTTTTAAGGCATTTGGTGATAGAGTTAAACATTGGATTACTTTTAATGAGACAGTAATGTTTTGTGGATTAGGTTATTTAAAAGGAGCACATCCACCAGGGATACAAAATGATGTTCCAAAGTATTTTCAAGCGACGCATTATGTATTTTATGCACATGCGAAAACAGTTGCGGTGTACAAGCAGCTGAAACAATATGGGGAAATTGGGATTACACATGTTTTCTTACCTGCTTATAGTATGGATGGTCAAAAAGAAAATATACTGGCAGCAAGGCATGCGAATGAATATGAAACGTATTGGTATTATGATCCAGTTTTAAAAGGTGAGTATCCGTCTTATGTTGTACAACAATTAAAGAAAAAAGGATGGACTCCTAATTGGACGGTTGAAGAATTAGAAATCATTAAACAAAATGCTGAAAAGAATGATTTTATTGGCTTAAATTATTATCAACCAATACGAGTAGAAAGATACGATATGGATATAAATGACGGGGAGCATTCTCGAGAAAACTCAACACTTGCTCCAGGTAATCCTTCTTTTGATGGTTTTTATCGAACAGTTAAAATGGATGATAAAACATATACGAAATGGGGATGGGAAATATCTCCCGAAGGTTTCTTAGATGGATTACACATGTTGAAAGATCGTTACGGTGACATAAAGATGTATGTAACGGAAAATGGACTTGGTGATGAAGATCCAATCATTGACGGAGAAATTGTAGATGTTCCGAGAATTAAATTTATTGAAGAGCATTTAAAAGTAATAAAGCGTGCAATTGAAGAGGGAATCAATTTAAAAGGTTATTATGCATGGTCAGTGATTGACCTTTTAAGTTGGTTAAATGGATACAAAAAGCAATATGGCTTTATTTTTGTCGATCATAATGATAACTTAAAACGTAAGAAGAAACTTTCGTTTCATTGGTATAAACATGTGATCGAAACGAGAGGAGAAGAGTTATAACAGATAAAAGAGTATTTTAGGAGACAGTGTATGAGTGCAAAGTATAAACAAATTGCAGATGTGTTAGAGCAAAACATTCGAGACGGGCTTTTTAATGAAACGAAAAAACTGCCTACAGAAGAAGCGTTAATGAATCGATTTGAAGTAAGCCGTAATACGATACGTAAAGTAATTAGTCAGCTTGTGAATAGAGGTTATATTTTTCAAGTGCAAGGCAGTGGCATGTTTTTACGCGAAACTTCTGTAACAGATTATATTAATTTAGGAAGTTTGCGTGGATTAACGAAAAATCTCGTTTCGCAAAATATTGAAACGAAAGTGTTAGAACTTGAAGTAATAGGTGCGGACGAAGAAATCGCAAAGCGGATGCAATGTGAAGCTGGAACTAGGATATATTTTTTGAAGCGTTTAAGAATTGTAGATGGAAAACCATTCTCTATTGAAGTAAGTTATTTCAAAAAGGATATTATTCCATATTTGAATGAAGAAATAGCATTAAGCTCTGTATACAGTTATTTTATTGAAGATTTACGATTAAACATAGGTTTTGCCGATAAGGTAATTAGTTGTGAAAAAGTAAATAAAGAAAATGCAAAGCTTCTAGAAATAAATGAAGGTGATCCGGCGCTTCTTATTGAAAATACAGTTTGTCTTGTAAACGGGACAATTTTCGAATTATCTCAATCGATGTTTCATTATGAAAAGACTAAACTTTTAAATCGGATCAATTTCAAGTGAAAATGAATATAATTAACTTTGCTAAAAAGCAACTGATCATAACGGATCAGTTGCTTTTTATTTTCAAAGTGGATGAGTAAAAAAACACGAAAGTGGTTGGTCCGTTTTTTGCGAACATCCATTATGATAAGAGAAGAAAGGTAGTATGTTATTAACGTTTTAAAGAGGAGTTTCTTTATTAAAATAGCTTGTCTTTAGAGAGGTGAAAATACAATGATTTTTGCAATTTCACTAGTGGTTATTATTGTAATTGGATCGCTGTTTGGGACCGTGCTAGTTGCACGAAATGTGGAGGAGAATTACGGGGAATCTACAAAGAGAAATGTGAAAAACTTATCAACTATTTATATTCTTCTTCTTTTCGTACTACTTGTTGGGGTAACTTGGTATGCAGTAGTGATTTAATAGTTTTGAAAGAAAAAGGTTAACATTGTGTATGAAGAAGGTATGCAAGAAACAGTTGAATAGTTAGAGGAAGAACCGTTTTGGATATATCCATTTAAGGATAAGAAAATGTGACTGATTCATACTATTATTACTTAAATAAGGGATAGTTCGTTTTGAGAGGGGGCAACAAGGTGGAATGGAAACCAAATCGTGCAGATAAGACGCCTGTATATAAACAAATAGCGGATTATATTGAAAGGGGTATTTCTTCAGGTGAGTTTCCTTCTGACAGTAAGTTACCTTCTGAGCGTATGTTAGCAAAAGAGTTACAGGTGAACCGAAGTACGATAGTAGCTGCATATGAAGAATTAAAATCACTTGGAGTAGTAGAACGCCAAAAAGGAAGCGGGACAAGGGTGAATACAGACATATGGGGTGTTTCACATAAACGAATACCGAACTGGGGTAGGTACGTTGAGGATGGATCGTTCTTACCTAATGTACCACTCGTTCAACAAATTAGAACGGAAACACAAAAAGACGACTTAATTAATTTAGCGAGTGGTGAATTGTCACCAGAATTAATTCCGAGTGATAGATTCCGAACGATTTTGTCAGAGAAAACATTTATGGAAAACCTCGGTTATGACCATCCACTTGGAAATGAAATGTTGAGAAAAACAATTGCAGCACATGTTCAGCAATATAAACAAATTGAAGCAGATTCGAATTCTATCCTTATTACATCTGGCGCACAACAGGCACTTAATCTTATCGTTCAATGCTTATTAAAACCAGGAGATGCGATTGCAATTGAGGACCCTTCTTATTGTTTTTCATTGCCGATGTTTAAATCTGCTGGCCTAAAAATATTCCATTTACCTGTGGATCAGCATGGAATGAATCCAAATGATTTAATTGATTTGCATAAAAAACATCGTATTCGCATGGTGTTTTTGAATCCAGATTATCAAAATCCAACCGGAACTGTGCTTTCATTAGCAAGACGTAAAAAGATATTGGAACTGTCTTCTGAATTTGGGATTCCTATTGTAGAAGATGATCCGTATAGTTTAACGTCATTTAATGGAGAAGTGAATCCAACATTAAAATCAATGGATCAAAACGGTAATGTTCTTTATATAAGTTCATTATCAAAAATTGTTGCATCAGGCTTACGTATTGGCTGGGTAATTGGTCCTACGCGTGTAATAGAACGTTTAGCGGATGCGAAGCAGCAAGTTGATTTTGGGCATAGTGTATTTACGCAGTGGGTGGCAAATCAGTTTTTAGAATCAGAAGATTTTCATGCACATATTACAATACTCCGTAGACAATTGAAAGAAAGAAGAGATGTGTTAATTAGAAAGCTTGAAGAAATATTAGGGGACCAGGTTGAATTTTTTGTTCCAGAGGGTGGAATACATTTATGGTGCAAAGTGCAAGGAACGTTTGATGAATATCATTTGTTAGGCGAATCTATACGAAATGGTGTAGCGTTTGTCCCGGGAAGTGTTTTAGGTACTAATAGTGAATATATTCGTTTTACTTTTGGGAGAGTAAATGCCGAACAAATTCACCTAGGAATGACGAGGTTTGCGGAAACGTTACATGAGATTTCATAATAGTGATGCGTAATATTGAAATGAGGGAAAGAAATGAAGTACGTGACGCTTTTACTTCAAGTAGGCGTGCTATATGTATTTAGCTTAGTTGGTACGTGGATTCAAGGCGTATTCCATTTATCGATGCCAGGAAGTTTAATAGGGATGTTAATGCTGTTTCTACTCCTTTCTACTCGTATTTTACCATTAAAGTGGTTTGAAGTTGGTGCGGAAAAGTTAATCATATTTTTACCGTTATTTTTAATTCCTTCGACAACAGGTTTGATGGAATACGGGTCTTTTCTTTTCAGTAAGGGGAGTATTATATTCCTTTTAGTAATTGTAAGCACGGTAGTAACATTGGTTGTTTCAGGGTATATAAGTCAATTATTAGTAACATCAAAAAAATAAAATCGACAAGGTGCAATGTGCAAATGTTCTTAATTATTATTACTGTAGTAATGTATGTATTGGCGACAAAGTTATATAAAAAATTCCCGTTTCCCTTTACGTTACCGGTGTTAACAGTTACAGCAAGTATGATTTGCTTATTTTTCATTTTAGGTATTTCGCATCATGAGTATCGAGAAAATGGAGGAGATATTCTTTCCAGTTTATTGAGTCCTGCAATTGTGGCGTTAGCAATCCCTTTATTTAAAGAGCGAAACATACTTATGAAAAACTTCTTGTCGATACTTATCGGGGTAGCAGTAGGTATGGTGGCTTTAACGAGTATGAATGTAGTGATTGGCGGGATGTTAAATATAGATAAGGAACTCATAGTAACGACACTGCCGCAATTAGCGACGATGCCTATCGCCATATCATTAGCGGATCAAATTGGGGGTATTCCATCCATGACTTCTAGTTTTGTAGTTGTTGCAGGAATAACAGGTGCTATGATCGGACCGACAGTACTTAAGTTTTTCCATATAACAAGTGCGATTGGAAAAGGAGTGGGGATGGGATGCGCATCACATATTATCGGTGTGAGCCGTCTCGTGAAAGAAGGCGAGAAAGAGGCGACAATCGGTTCGGTAACGATGATTGTAACTGGAATACTCATTAGTATATTTATACCTTATGGAACGAAATTTATATTTTAAAATGAAATGGTGATGATAAAAATGACAACATGGTTTATAGTTACCTTATTTATTTTTGGCGCTCTTAAAGTAATCGTTTCTAGTATGCCAACTTCTGTTGTAGAATCAATTATTAGTAGATTTGAATTACATCAAAAACTTGAGGAAGAGAATACCTCTATATCGATAGATGGCAAGAATATAGAGGGAGAAATGAAACTACAAGTTATTCATGAATTTAATGAGGCTTTATTTTTAGATAAACATTATTTCGCGCCACAAGGGGAAGGAACACCGATCGTTATTAACACGAAGAAAGGGAATAAAGAGATTCGATTTTCTCTATATAGCCACGAGGAACATGTGGATGTAATTAAGCAATATAAGAAGAAAATCGTTGCCTACCGTTTACGTTCAAAAAGCCTTCAAAATCTTGCACCATTAGCAATAACTAAAGATTATGCTTAAGAAGAGATCTATAATGGTCTCTTTATTTTTGTATGAAATGATATAGTTTCCAAATAAAAGAAAAGAAAATCATATAGCCAAATAAAGAATATGTATGACTCCAATCTACACTATGAATAAATAAACCAAATCTTTCAGCAACCTGCTCAAAAATGCTAGCGCAAATACCAATTGAAATAATAAATAGAATTCTAGAAACTGCAGATAATGTTTTTGAAATTTGTATGAACATCGTTGTTGAAATTGGTAGTACAAAAAAAGTAAAGCCGATGTTAACTGAAAATATGGAGGAGAATGGCCTAACTGGGAAAGAATATATTTGTTTCGCAACAAAGAAAGCATCTAAGCAAGTTCCAATAATAGAAGAGAATAAGATTGTAATAACTAATGCGAAAAGGTTATTCTTCTTCTCGAAGGAGGACGTTTTTCTTTGCAAGAATGGCAAGTTCAATTTTTTCGAGCGTTTTACAGTAGTCTTCTGTAATTTGTCCATTTATATTTTCCTCCTTATCTACTAAGTAATTTACAACTTGCCAGTCCGTAAACCAATCTTCACTGTCAACTTCTACATGCTTCATATCTCGCCATGCATAGATGAGTGCAGGACTGTATATACGATAAGCGCCACTACGCAACTGGCATTTCTTTATTCGACGTTTATAAAATTCACGGGAAAAAGATTCATTGACACTTGAAAATAAATGAGGCCAGTAATCTTTCCTTGACCCTGTATGTGGATGGTGCTGGGCCCAGCTTATTATTTGAGATAAAACATGTGTGTCTCGAAATAATAATGAATATAACCTTTTTCCAATTAAGATTCGTTCGTGTAAGGAAGTAAAATGTTTCATTGTATCACCAAATAGTAATACTTTGTGTTTCTTATCATTTTCGTAGAATGGGAAAAGGATATGATTAAACTGAAAGAAATCAAAGAGTTTAAATCCAATACTATTAAGTACAGTCTTTTTAAAATGTATATTTTGAATCACTCTTTTTTCTAAGTAGTTTTGTTCATTAACAATAGTTGCAAGGGCTAATGTTTTTTTGTTACCTGTTTTCCAAAAATCGTTCCACATCGTTTCCATAAATGTAGAAACATTTAGGTGAGGGAGAAGGTGAAATAGCTTTTGTGCTCTTTTTACACTTTGTTCATAAAGCAGGAATTGAGGATATACATCTTGGAAAATAAGCCAATTCCCTCTTTCTAAAAAAGAAAAAAATGTGATTTGATCTTTTTCTGATAAAATTTTCGTATATAAATCGCCCTTCAAATCAGTCATATTCCAACCGCCGTTACGTGATACCATATGCCCAAGTAGTGCCCAATGTATTTCTGGATATTGAATGTAAAATTGGTAGTATGCGCGTGTTCTTGTCACATTATTTTTATTTAGCTGTTCTGTTTGTATTTTTATGTTGTTGATGATGAGTTGCTCTTCTTTCGTTAATTTATACATCGTGCCAGAATGAATAAGTTTGCTTTTTTGTTTCAATTCATTTTTCACATCGAATAGGGAGAGAGGCAGGGTTTGGGAAGGTCCGTTATATGTATGATTTGAATTACTTCGGTACATTCCATTACCTCCCTTTTTCATAAAATTAAACATGATTACTGGCTATGAATCATTCTATTTATTTTATTACGAGTATAAGAAATAAATGAGCGGTGTTTTTTTACAAGAATTTAGTTATCATGCAAAAAGTATAAAAAATCTTACTGTTGTAAGGTGAAATAAAAAACAGAAACTATGTTTAATAGTTTCTGTTTTTTATTTTTGTCAATTAAATGTAACAAACGATGATTATGATTTAAATCAATTGAAAATAATTCAATACATTTTATAAAAACAATTTTAATTGAAATGTGTGGTAGGAGGAAAAGAAATGCTAAATAAAATAATTTTAATTACTGGTGGTACAGGTTCGTGGGGACATGAACTTATAAAACAACTATTAGAAAAATCACCGAAAGAAATTAGGATTTTTTCAAGAAATGAAACGATTCAGTTTGAAATGCAGCAACAGTTTATAAATGATGATAGATTAAAATTTATTATTGGAGATATTCGTGATAAAGATCAACTAGTATATGCTTGCCAAGGTGTACATTATGTATTCCATCTTGCAGCTTTAAAACATGTTCCAGTATGTGAGTATTATCCTTATGAAGCTATAAAAACCAATATACATGGTACGCAAAATGTAATTGAAGCATCTATACAGATGCAAGTTGAGAAAGTTATATATGTTTCAACGGATAAAGCAGCTGACCCATCAAATACGTATGGGATGACAAAAGCAATTGGTGAGAAGTTAATGGTTCATGCGAATAGGCAAACGAAGAAAACAAAATTCATTTGTATTCGTGGTGGAAATGTTTTGGGGACGAGCGGAAGCGTGGTACCACTTTTTAAAAAACAAATCAAAAAATCTTCACAAGTAGGGATTACCGATGCAAATATGACTAGATTTTTCTTAACGATTGAAGATGCTGTTGGATTGTTATTTAAAGCCTTATA
The DNA here is from genome assembly GCF_008923725.1 of Bacillus sp. CH140a_4T. Lineage (GTDB taxonomy): Bacteria > Bacillota > Bacilli > Bacillales > Bacillaceae_G > Bacillus_A. Next base: position 44,500 of record NZ_WBPF01000013.1, on the reverse strand, counting down.
TCAGGGGAGAGGTGGAGAAATCTTTGTTATGAAAATGCCGGCATGTAAAATAACAGATTTAGCAGAAGTGTTAATTGAAGATTCGAAAAAGGAAAACGTGAAGGTAAAAGAAGTAGGGATAAGACCAGGGGAAAAATTAAGTGAAATGCTTTTATCTGAGGTAGAGAGTAAAACAAGTATAAGTTTTGATCAAAATTATTTTGTGGTACTACCGACTATTCCTATAGAAGGGCTACAAGAATATTATGCTAGTTATCCGCTAGTGGATGTGAAGAGTTTTAGTTCTCAACAAGACTTGCTTACAAAACATGAGGTGAAACAAATGTTATTAAAAGGAGGGTTTTTACGATGAAAAAAAATGCGAACCTTTTAATAACTGGTGCAAATGGTTTCACAGGACGCCATGCTTGCCAATATTTTTTAGAGCAGGGCTTTCATGTAATTCCTATGTTTCAAAATCGTGCACATAGAGAAAGTATTGGGAATGGTATTACTTGTAATTTAACTAATAAGAGCGAAGTAATGAGGGTAATGAAACAAATAAAGCCAGATTATGTATTGCATTTAGCAGGAAGGAATTCGGTCATAGAGTCTTGGACAGCTGCTCTTGAATATGTAGAGGTTAATGTAATAGGGACATTATATTTATTAGAAGCAATTAAGCAAGAAGCACCTCATTGTAGAACATTGGTTATAGGATCTGCTTTGCAAGCAGATTGTATGAGCAATATAAAAATTTCAAATCCATATAGTTTAAGTAAAACGATGCAAGTCATTATTGCAGAGGCGTGGAGTGAATTAATGAATTCAAATATTATCATTGCAAAGCCCACGAATTTAATTGGTCCAGGAATATCAAATGGCATTTGTTCGATTCTCGCAAAAAAAATGATAGATATAGAATCAGGTAGAAGTAAAGCCGTTATTGAAGTAAACAGTTTAAAAGATAGTAGGGATTTTTTAGATGTACGTGATGCGGTTAAAGCGTATCATGTGTTATTACGAGATGGGATAAATGGAAAACAATATAATATTGGTTCAGGAGTGAAACGATCTTTATTAGATGTACTAGAACAATATAAAGAATTAACACGATTGAATTTTTTTATAGATGAAACAGAGAAAAGTGGGAGCGACTCAAATGAGAGTTTAGTAATAGAGGATATAAGAAGGTTAGGGTGGATCCCAGAAATTCAATTTCATCAATCATTAAAAGATGTACTTGAGTATGTGAAGTGTAGTGATATTTGCATTCAATGAAAAATAAAAAGGGTGTAAGAAATATATGAATGACTATAAAACAATAGATAATCAAAATACGCTAGTTCTTTTAATTGTTGATATGCTGGACTGGAAAAATGAAGAAGAGCATGTTTTGCGCCTCTATGAGGCGATAAATAAATGTCGTGCTTATGTGGAAGGGAAAAAGGGTGATAGGGGAAATATGGTAATGGATACAGGGACTAGGTTTGTAATCCAAGTCTTAGCTCAGTATGAATGTAGTGAGTATGGAAATGATTTTTATGATCTCATTTATGACTTTTTGCAAGATATAGGATTTGAGTTAAATGTTTATATAAATAATAGTAAGTTTACTTACGTTTAATAGATAAGTATAAAAAAAGATTTTTAATGATAAAGGTGGATAAAAACTATGAATAAAAAGATTCTCTTTACTGGGGGCGGTACAGCCGGACACGTAATGATTAATATGGTATTGATTCCTAAATTTATGGAAAATGGGTGGGGAGTTGAATATATTGGATCTCAAAATGGAATTGAAAAATTATTAGTTCAAAGTGTTAAGTATAATAGTATTTCAACAGGGAAGCTTAGGAGATATTGGGATTGGGAGAACTTTAAAGATCCTTTTAAAATAATAAAAGGTTGCATACAAAGTTATAAATTAATGAAACGAATAAAACCAGATGTTATTTTTTCGGCAGGAGGATTTGTTTCCGTTCCTGTAGTAATAGGAGCGTGGATGAATAAAGTACCCGTAATAATACGTGAACCAGACAGTACGTTAGGATTAGCAAATAAAATAGCATTACCTTTTACTACAAAACTTTGCACAACATTTCCTCAGACCGGAGAAAATGTAAGTAATGAGAAAAAAGTTTATGTAGGACCAATTGTAAGGGAAGAAATTGAGAGGGGCAATGTATTGCGGGGAAGAAGCTATTGTAAATTTCAGCATGATAAACCAGTATTGTTAATTATGGGGGGCAGTCAAGGTGCTCAATGGATAAATGATATGGTAAGGGGAAGTTTGGAAACATTACTATTAAATTTTAATATTGTTCATATATGCGGTAAGGGGAAGGTGGATTCATCTATTGGCATGGAAGGCTATATACAATTTGAATATATAGGGGAAGAGTTGCCGCATATACTAAATATGGCGAGTGTTGTAGTTTCGAGAGCGGGTTCTACGGCTATTTCCGAATTACTATTCTTGAAGAAACCGATGTTGCTTATCCCGTTAACTAACAGTTCTAGTAGGGGAGATCAAGTTTTAAATGCTGAATATTTTTCTCGACAAGGATATGCAGAAGTTATACTCCAAGACAAAGTAAGTACGAATGCATTCATACATGCAGTAAATAAGTTGTATACAAATAAGGAGAGATATATTCAAAACATGAATGGCTATACGAAAACAAATGATGAAGGGATTCATCAATTAATAGATATAATAAATGAAGTGGTGAAGTAGTAGAAATTTAAATGGAAAAAACAAAAGGAAAGAAGGTATCTTCTTTCCTTTTTATTATAGTTGTTCAAATTCATTATTACTTATCCCGATTAGCTATGTATTATGGTTGAATCCCACTTTCTAATAGCTCAGTAAATACATTAGTATGAATAGGTTTGCTGTAATAGTAACCTTGAATAAACTGACATTTATTTTTTTGAAGGAAATGCACGTGTTCTTTCGTTTCTACACCTTCAGCAATGACAGACATTTCTAATGTATGTGCTAATGTGATAATCGTTTTAATAATTTCCATTCCATCTTCACACGTTTCAGACATTGTAATAAATTCTCTTGGGATTTTTAACGTATCTATTGGATATAAAGGTAAATACGCTAGTGAAGAATAACCTGTACCAAAGTCGTCGATTGAAATGTGAACTCCTAAACCCTTTAGTGTGCGCAGTTTTATCAATGTTTCTCGCTCATCCATCATTGCAATTCGTTCTGTTAATTCAAGATCGAGAGAACTGGCTGGTAAGCCTGTAGTTGCCAAAGTAGAAGAAATAGACTTTACAAAATCTTCTTGTTCAAATTCTTTAGCAGATAAGTTTACACCAATTTTTAAATGAGAATATCCGAGTGTGTGCCAACGTTTCATTTGCTCACAGGCTTGCTGTAATGTCCACTTTCCTATTGGAATAATTTGTAGTGTTTCTTCAGCAATCGGAATAAATTCATATGGAGAAATAACGCCTAATTCGGGATGATTCCACCTGATTAAAGCTTCAGCACCGATAATTTTGTTAGAATCGCTATCAACTTGAGGTTGATATAAAAGGAACAATTCTTCATTTTGTATTGCGTTTGGTAAATCTTTTTCTAATCGTAATCGTCTTTCAATTTTTTTAGCAATTACATCGTCATAAATAGTGACAGAGTTAAGTTCTTTTGCTTTCGCATCATACATGGCAATATTAGCGTTTTTTAATAGTGTTTTGATATCTATTCCAGAATATGGATAAATAGCAATGCCAATACTCAGTGATAAAGTTAATGTATGCTCATATATGATAAACGGTTTTTCTATGCATTCAAATAACTGGTTACATAATTGGAATAAGGAATCTTCGTCAGTATAGTTTTCAATTAAGATTGTAAATTCATCGCCACCAATTCTTGACAGATGAGTATGTGATGGAAGACATGATTGGAATCGCTTTGCTACTTCTTCTAATATGTAATCTCCTGCCGAATGTCCAAGTGTATCGTTAATTGCTTTAAAGCGATCTAAATCTAAGTATAATAATGCGAACTCACTGTCTGTTGTTTTAGCATTTTTTATAACTCTTTTTAATTTCTTATGGAAAAAGGCACGGTTTCCAATTTTCGTTACAGTATCATGGAATGCTAAATATTTTATTTCTTCTTGCTGTTTTTTTAGTGCAGTAATATCCTTCACCATAATATAGCTTCCTGAAATTTGTCCGTCTATCATAATAGGAATGATGGTAACGTATAAAAAATAAGTAAAGCCATCTTTATATTGAGAACTAAGTTGTAAGGATGCCGATTCTTGTTGTTTCACTTTTTCTAATGCAGATGCTAGTTTATGTTTATCTTCTTCTAAAATAATCGAAAAACAAGTTTCACCGAGTAACTCATTCGTTGGTGCTCCCAGTAACATACTCCCAGCTTTATTTACATTTAAGAAGATTCCATTTAAATCAATTGTAAAAATAGGATCAGGATGATATTCATATAGTGATTTGAATTTTTGTTGTTTCTGAGATAGAGCCTCTGATTTATAAACTAAATCAGAAGTTCGTAAAGTAACTTTTTCTTCTAGTTGAGCATTAAATGCCTGTAAACGTTTTGTTAGGGAATTGTTTTGCATACGTACAATAGAATGACGAATGAGTACGAAAATAAAAGTAATACAATTTCCTGTAATGAGAGTTGCAGATGCTGTTTGTTCTTTTAATGTAAAGCCGATTAGTATTGCAACAGCAAGATAGGGAAATACAACTAAAGCCTTTTTTCCTATTATAGGGTTAACAATGAAATAATTTTTATGGCTATTATGATCTTCTGAAATAGATCCAGCTATTGCAATAAATAATATAGGTATTCTATATAAAAGACGTAATAATGTTATCGTTTCAGTTGATAAATGATTATTTAAGTAAAAATAAATATAGTTAAAAGTTGCAGAACTTATTAATACAAAAATAAAGATGTAAATTTTCCGTTTGGAATTAAAAATTGTTGGACGGAAAAAAAGACTAACACCTAGTAGAAGAAATAATAAATCTGCAATTGGATATAGAAATGAAAGGAAAACATCTCCTAGTGAAAGAGAGAATATATTTAAATTTGGTTGATTAAATAAATACCACTCCAATGTGAATATGGAAGTAAGTACGATGCATATATCACAAATAAAGAACGCTTTTTCCCATTTATCACATTCTTTTAAAATTTTATAGCAGAAAGCGATAAGACAGAAGAGTAGAAAAAACATGTAAAATACATCAGAAATAGTAAATTGATGTATTGGAATTTCGAAGAAGCTATCTTGATATGTATATACTATTTTCCCTAATAAAAAGCTACCGATTGCTATTGTGATACATATCCAAAACGGATTTGAACTAACTTTTTTAGAATATATAGAGTAAATGAGTGATACAAATGTAATGGCTTCAACGATAAGTGAAGCGAAGCGTACATCCGAATTTGAAAATTGAGTAGGGAACAGATAGAAAAACATAAAATAGATTGAATAGCATATCAATGTTGCGATTAATATACATAGTTGTAAATTTTTATTTAATTTCAATAAAATCACCTTCTTTAATTATGCACTATATTCGTAATATCTATACATAATAATATTACTTAAGAATTGTATCAGATTTCCTTGTAAAAATCATGTTTATAAGGAAAGTGTTAAAGAGTGTAATACTTCTTAAAATTGAAAAAGTATTGTTTTTAATAATATGTACTTCATCAAGATTTCAAATGGAAAGTGTATATTTAGTCATCCTTTGAAGTTTAAAGGTTTTTTAGTGGTTTGTAAGTGAATATGCATAATTGCATAAAGATAACAGATTCCGTTTTATGTAAATAACTTTTAGTATGAACTAAACTTTAGTATGCACCTATTCTCATACTAATGAGGGATTTCAAAAAGATGTTACGTATATACAATAATGCGTAAGCATGTATAAAATTTTTAGTATGGGAGGCAGAGCATGAAGAATTGGGTGAAGTTTCGAATAGCACGTCCAACTGATCGATTTGAAAAGGTTATAGAATTCTATGAAAAAGGATTAGGCTTAAAACGTATAGGTGAATTCTACGATCATGAAGGCTATGATGGGGTCATGTTTGGACTCCCAGATGAAGAGTATCATTTAGAATTTACAAGACATATAGATGGGAGCCCATGTCCAGCTCCGACAAAAGATAATTTACTCGTATTTTATATGTGTGAAGATAGTGAAATGAAAAAGGTGAGCAAAAGGCTGCATGCATTGGGATATGATGAGGTCGAACCTGAAAACCCATACTGGAAAGACAAGGGGATAACGATAGAGGATCCAGATGGCTGGAGAATTGTGTTGATGAAATTAGAGGAATAATGTGTAATGAAGCTTGAAGTTCAAGTAGGGGGAAATATGTAAAAGAGCTTTCTTTTGAGGGGATATACTCATGGAAGGCTTTTTTGTTTAAAATCCGAAAAATAAAATTTGAAATTATATTCTGAAAAGTTATAAAATAAGAACGTGTATTCCTATTGGTTTGAGAGGGTTGTCTGTAAAGATGAAGAGAAAACTAGGGGGCTTTTTTTATGATATGCAGGATTAAGGATGCAGAAATATATTATGAAATCATTGGCGAAGGAAAACCAGTCATTATTATACATGGTTGTGCTCCTGATCATAGGTTAATGCAGAGGTGCATGGAATCAGTATTTCAAAAATATAAAGGTTACCAAAGAATATATATTGATTTACCTGGCATGGGGAAATCGAATGCTCCAGATTGGATAAATAGTTCAGATCATATGTTAGAACTGTTAATTGCATGTATTGAAGAAATCATTCCAGCGAAAAACTTTTTATTAGTAGGAGAATCTTATGGTGGATATTTAGCTAGAGGTATACTTACAAAGCTGTTTGAACGAGTTAATGGATTACTATTAGTATGCCCTGTTGTTGTAGCGGAGCAAGAAAAAAGGACTCGCCCGAATAAACAGGTAATTGTACAAGATAAGGAGTTTTTAAATACACTAACTTCCACTGATAAAGAAGAGTTTTGCGAGTTAGCAGTAGTCGCGAATGAGTATACATATACGAGATTTAAAGAGGAGATTAAGCCGGGACTAGATATTGCTAATTATGAATTTATTGAAAGGTTGCAACAGAATTATTCTCTTACTATGAATTTTCATCATAAGACATATAAGAAACTCGTTCTTTTATTAGCTGGAAGACAAGATATATCAGTAGGTTATCAAGATATTATAGGAATTACTGATGATTATCCAAGAGCGACATTAGCAGTGTTAGATATGGCAGGGCATAATTTGCAAATTGAACAACCTGAATTATTCGAGAGTTTAGTAGGAGAATGGATTAGACGAACAAATCAGCAAAGTTTATAAAAGACGAATGAATATTTTCAAGGAGGAAGTATGAGTACATATATTTATATGGTTAGGCATGGGGAATCACCAAAATTAGAAGGAAATGAAAGAACGCGTGGGTTAACTGAGAAGGGAAGTTTAGATGCTCATAGAGTAATTGAACTATTGAAAACAGAGGGAATTGATACTTTCATTTCAAGTCCGTATAAGAGGGCTATGTTAACGATAGAAAAAGCAGCTGATTTCTATGAAAAAGAAATAGTAGTATATGAAAATCTCAAAGAGTGTATGTTTTCAAATGAGGATCAGATTATATCAGATAAAGAGGTGTATCCACTTGTAAAGAAGATGTTCTCTGATCCAGATTTTGCACTAACAGAAGGAGAGTCATATAAGGATTGTCAGGTAAGGGTAGTGAAAGTGTTAAAGGAAATATTAATGGATTTCCAAGGGCAAAAAATTGTAATTGGTACGCATGGGCTTGTAATGACTTTAATGATGAATTATTTTGATAAGCAATACGGGTTTGAATTTCTTATACATACATCGAAGCCTGATGTATACAAGCTAGAATGTAACGGGGAACAATTAATAAACGTAGAGAGGTTATGGACAGGAGAATGAAATTGCATATACGGAGTATGTTTTAATGGATATTTTAAAAACATACTCTTTTTTTTATAAAGAATCTTTATCAACTATTTTTAGAATCTTAAATCAATAAGTAATTATACAAATTCTGAATAATATAAATAGAAGTGGGCTTAGAGAAACTATTTTAAATATGACAAAACTCCAAACGTTGGATTTCTATTCAATTGGAGAAAAACATGTAAAATTTTGTCTTACGGTCCCCGTTTACTTTTCATTTCATTACATATAGGCTTTGTGGTGTAGAGGGGGAAATCACCTTTACACAAAATTTATAAGGAGGACATTGTGATGAAAAAGATTAAAAAGTTTGCGGGAGTTGCTTTAGCGGGGACGATTGGATTAAGTGGACTACTGTTTTTAGAACCAAGTGTAAGTGCTGCGGAAGCACAGCAAGTGAAAGAGGAGAATTTCAATACAATTGATGTATCGATGAATCTAAATGAATTATATGTATTAAGTGGCAGAAGCATTGATGTTCTTTCTGGAGATAAAGAAGCAATTCAGCTAAATAAATACACAATTCGTTTTAGTAAAGCTGGGAAGTACGTTATTAGGGTAAATGGTTGTATTTATAACGATGTATATACTTTTATTGTGAATGAGTAGTATATATTCTTAAATTGTGAGATGAAAAAAACACCCTATTTGCGGTGAGAATCGTAAATAGGGTGAATTTATTTGTATTAAGTGATGTTTTATAAATTTTCATTAATTTGCTCTTTGTTTTTGCTATGTAAAGTATGTAAAAGTGTTTGAAACATCTTAAATGATTGCTGAAAGATTGGACTTTGAATAAAGGTGTACAGAAAAGTTACGATGAAAACAGGACCTCCTAGTATAAATCCAATAACTAGTACAACACATTCTACTATAATTCTAGCACGGCTAATAGACAGTCCTGTTTTGTCGGAAATAGTAAGCATGAATCCATCGCGAGGTCCAGCACCAATCCCAGCCGCAACGTACATTCCTCCCCCAATACCTGTAATTGCAATACCAGCAAATAAAATGAGTAAGTTTATCCATAAATAATCACTAGCATTTGGAAGGATATTTGATTGTAAGAAAAAGTCCATAATGGGACCGATAAGTAGTGCGTTTAAAAATGTACCCACATTTATATATTTTCGATCTACTAGTAAAGAAATGAGAACGAGACATAATCCACATATGACACTCCACGTACCAATGGTCCATCCAAACCGTTGGTAGAGAGCCATGTTTAAAACTTCCCAAGGATGTAAACCGAGAAATTTAACTTTGACTGCAAGAGCATTTCCAAGGCCGAAAAAAATTAATCCTAAGAAAAAAAGAAAATAGCGAAAGAGAGTTAGCCTCATCTTTAATACCTCCCATATTTTATAATTATGTATATTACATGTAAGAGTCTTAATGTACAAATATTACGACTTTTTAGCTGTTATTTATAATTTCTAAAATACAAATGAAATATATATTCGCAGTCAAAAAAGTTAAAATATTTCGTTTTAAGGATTATAATAGAAAGAGAAACGTAAAAGGGAGTGAACGAGTTTGAAACAAGAACTTATTGAAAGATTTACGAGATATGTAAAGATTGATACACAATCAAATGAAGAAAGTCATACAGTACCAACAACACCTGGACAAATTGAGTTTGGTAAGTTATTAGTGGAAGAGCTAAAAGAAATTGGGTTAACAGAAGTGACGATGGATGATAACGGTTATGTAATGGCAACACTTCCTGCTAATACAGATAAGGATGTTCCTGTAATTGGCTTTTTAGCACATTTAGATACGGCAACAGATTTTACAGGGAAAAACGTAAAACCACAAATTCATGAAAATTTTGATGGCAATGCAATTACGTTAAATGAGGAGCTAAATGTTGTGTTAACGCCAGAACAGTTCCCAGAGTTACCATCATATAAAGGGCATACCATTATTACAACGGATGGTACGACACTTCTAGGAGCAGATGATAAGGCTGGTCTTACAGAAATTATGGTGGCAATGAACTATTTAATACATAATCCGCAAATTAAGCATGGGAAAATTAGAGTGGCATTTACGCCGGATGAAGAAATTGGCCGTGGGCCAGCGCATTTTGATGTAGAAGCATTTGGTGCATCATGTGCTTATACGATGGATGGAGGTCCATTAGGTGGTTTAGAGTATGAAAGCTTTAATGCTGCAGGCGCTAAGTTAACGTTTAATGGAACGAATACACATCCTGGAACAGCGAAAAATAAAATGCGTAACGCAACTAAACTTGCGATGGAGTTTAATAGCTATTTACCGGTGGAAGAGGCACCAGAATATACAGAGGGTTATGAAGGATTCTATCATTTACTTTCTTTAAATGGTGATGTTGAGCAAAATAAAGCATATTATATTATTCGAGATTTTGATCGTGAAAATTTTGAAGCGCGTAAACATAACGTTGAAAATATTGTGAAGCAAATGCAAGAGAAGTATGGACAAGATGCAGTCGTTTTAGAAATGAATGATCAATACTACAACATGCTTGAAAAAATCGAACCAGTGAGAGAAATTGTTGATATTGCATATGAAGCTATGAAAAGCTTAAATATCGAACCAAACATTCATCCGATTCGTGGTGGAACAGATGGGTCACAATTATCGTATATGGGATTACCAACGCCGAATATTTTCACAGGTGGTGAAAACTATCACGGTAAATTTGAGTATGTTTCGGTAGATGTTATGGAGAAAGCTGTTCAAGTTATTATAGAGATTGCAAGACGATTCGAAGAACAAGCTTAAAAAAGAACCAAGTAGTGCAAACGTGCTACTTGGTTTTTTAATATAATACTCGCCACAAATAAAAAGTTGCGTAAGACTCCCAGTTAATCCAATTTGCCGCAAAATCTTTTATTTCCTGTTTAGTCGGTTTACTTTCGGAACCTGTTATATATTTAATTGCATTGTGCAAGCCAACATCGTCAATTGGAAAGGCGGAAGGAAAGCGTAAACAGCGCATTAAAACATAGTTGGCAGTCCACGGTCCTATACCATGTATAGCGGTTAATTGTTTTTCAGCTTGTTTCACATCTTGTATTTGCAGTAAAGATTCTTTTGATAGTTTTCCTTCTGTAATAAGCTTTGCAATACCGATTAAATATTCACATTTTCTAGTCGTCATTTTTAATTTTTTGAGATCGTCTACGTGTAAATGTGCAATTGTTTCAGGAGAAGGGAATATCCAATGTTTTCTATCGTTCCACTCTACATAACTTCCAAAGTGTTCGACTAATCGTCTTTTTAGCGTATAAGCATATGTGAGATTAATTTGCTGACCGATAATTCCCCAGGAAAGTGCCTCAAATAAGTCTGGAATACCTAAAGTACGAAGCCCATAATATTGTTCAATTGGCCTTTGAAGAAGTACATCATGTTTAGCTAATGTATAAAAGGGAGCTAAATCAGTAGTTAAATCAAACCACTCTTTCACATAGTTAGCTACAGCTTCGTGTATCGACTCTTCAGATGTATATAATTCTTCTAAAAAACGTATTTGAATATATCCATCCGTATTCATACTAATTTCAACTAAAGGATTTACGCCCTTAACAGGGATAACTTTATAAATTTTGTTATCTTCAATGTGGAACATACATTCATTGTTAGAACGTGATAGATAGCGTAAATTCTCTTGGAAAATAAATTCTGTTGGAACTGCTAAAGTTAATGTGCTAGTATATTCTGCTGTCATATGCATTCTACCTGCGACTTTTCTAATGTAAGCAACTCTTTTTTCATTTCTAATCCACCTCTAAAACCAGTTAGTTTCCCATTCTTTCCAATAACACGATGACAAGGAATTGTAATGAGAAGAGGGTTGGCAGCAATAGCGGTAGCAACAGCACGTACCGCAGTAGGTTTTTGTATTGTTTCGGCAATTTCTGAATAAGAATATGTCTTTCCATAAGGAATTTCACGTACCGTATTCCAAACAGATAATTGAAATATAGTTCCGTAAGCATCGATAGGGAATGTAAAAGTTTCTCGCCTACTTTCTAAATACTCAATAATTTCTTTCGTATATGTTTGTAGATAATCGGGATTACAGGTCAATATATGTTGTGGCAATTTTTTTCTAGCCCATATATTTAGTTCTTCAATGTTTTCACCTTGAGATCCAATGAAACATAGTCCATTTTCAGTTGCAGCAATATGAAACTGCCAATTTTCATGTGTAAGTAGCGTCCAATATATATAATTATTTTTGTAGGAATTCATTATTGTATCCCTCTTTCATTTCGTTCTTTTTTCGATACTCAGTAGGAGTAAAGCCGGTTTTCTTTTTAAATAAAGTTGCAAAATACTCGGGGTTTTCTATCCCGACAGCAGTACTAATTTCTTTAATGGATTGATTTGTTTGTAAAAGGTGTTCTGCCGCTTTAACAATCCTAAACTGTTGTATATATTCTATTGGACTTATTCCTGTCATTTTTTTGAAAGTGCGTTGTAAATGAAAGGGGCTACCATGGCACATTTCCGCAAGTATGTCGAGAGTTAATAATTCGTTAAAGTGCTTTTCTATATAATCTTTAATTTGTTCTACCCATTCTTCATTAGGTAAAGTTAGTCCATTTGGCTTACAACGTTTGCACGGGCGAAAGTTTTCACTTAATGCTTGCTCTGCATGATGAAAAATTCGTACATTGTTTCTATTCGGTATTCTTGATTTGCATGACGGTCTACAAAAGATTCCGGTTGATTTCACGGCATAAAAGAATTTGCTATCATAGGAAGAATCATTCTGAATAATTGCTTGCCAATGCTCATTTGTTAATGTAATTCCTTCATTGTGCAAAGAACATCACCTCTGAAATTAGTATAACCTGAATAAAGTGCGTATGTATGTATTCACAAATGTAAGAGCAAGATTACAAAGGTGAAAATATGATTGTTTTTCTATTTTGTGATAGCATGAAATTTGGAAATAAACATCAAGAGGAGGGCTATAAATGAAGTTAATTTCATGGAATGTAAATGGTTTACGTGCAGTTATCGCGAAAGGTGGATTTTTAGAATATCTCGAGGAATCAAATGCTGATATATTTTGTTTACAAGAGATTAAATTACAAGATGGACAAATTGATTTAAACTTAGAGAGATATTATACATACTGGAATTATGCCGTGAAAAAAGGCTATTCCGGAACGGCTATTTTCACGAAAAAAGAACCGCTTTCTGTTACATACGGTTTAGACATTGAAGAGCATGATCAAGAAGGACGAGTTATTACTTTAGAGTTCGAAGATTTTTACATGATAACGTTATATACACCGAATTCAAAACGAGGATTAGAGCGTTTAGATTACAGAATGAAATGGGAAGACGATTTCCGGGCGTATATTAAGCGGTTAGATGAGAAGAAACCAGTTGTTTTTTGCGGTGATTTAAACGTTGCTCATAAAGAAATCGATTTGAAAAATCCAAAAAGTAATCGTAAAAACCCTGGATTCTCTGATGAGGAACGAGAGAAATTTACACGTATTTTAGAAGAAGGGTTTATTGATACATATCGTTATCTTTATCCTGATCAGGAAGGTGCATACTCATGGTGGTCGTATCGTATGGGAGCGAGAGCGAAAAATATTGGATGGCGTTTAGATTATTTTGTTGTTTCCGAAAGAATGAAAGACAAGATAACAGAGGCGAAAATTAATAGTGAAGTGATGGGATCAGATCATTGCCCAGTTGAATTACATATAAATTCCTAAAAAAGAAGTATATTCCTGGAAATGGGCGGATACTTCTTTTTTTCTCAGTTTGTTAAAATTTTTCAAATCTTTCTTGAAATAATTGCATATTAAATATATACTTAGTAACGATAATCATTATCAGTGAAAGAGGTTATCAATGGATGAGGTGTAAAAGAATTATAGCTTAGGGGAAGTGAACGAGAATGAGTTCTGGATAGAATTATTAATCTAATGAAATATATATGTAAGACAATTTTCATATAGTTAAATTTTATTAAGAATATTGTTTGAAAATTCGAGAGGAGATATATAAAGATGAATAAGAAGTTATTTACATTAGGGATGGTTACAGTTTTAAGTGTAGGATTAGCAGCATGTAATAGTGCGGATAAGACTTCAGGAGAGCAAAAGCAACAGACAAAAGCTACGGAAACGAAAAAAGACGAAAAACGAAAAATTACATATTTAGGTAAAGAATATACAGTACCAGCAAAAGTAGATAAAATTGCAACAGCTAGTTTAGAGTCAATGGAAGATGCGGCAGTACTTGGAATTAAACCAGTAGGTGCCATTACTGTTGGGGGTAAATTACCAAAGTATCTTGAAAAAGATTTAGAAGGTGCAAAATCTGTTGGTGAGAAAATGGAGCCGAATTTTGAAACATTACTTCAATTAAAACCAGATGTTATTACATCAAGTACGAAATTCCCAGCAGAAACAGCTGAAAAGTTTACAAAAGTAGCTCCTACATTCCCGGTATCACACGTTTCAACAAATTGGGAAGATAACTTAAAGTTAATGGGAGAATTAACTGGTAAAAAAGATAAAGCAGAAAAAATTATTAAAGATTACAATGCAGATGCTGAAAAAGCAAAAGCAAAACTAGGGGATAAGTTAAAAGACAAAAAAGTTCTTGTAATCAGACTTAGAGCAAACGAATTATTCCTATATCCAGAAGGAGTATACTTCAATCCTGTAATTTATAAAGATCTTGGATTAACTGCTCCAGAGCAACTTAAAACTGTAAAAGCACAAGAGAAAATTTCATTTGAAAAACTTGCTGAGCTTAACCCAGATTATATTTTCTTACAATATGAGACAACTGAAAATAAAAACCCGAAAGTGCTAGAAGAAATTGAAAAAAATCCAATTTGGCAAAGTATGAATGCTGCGAAAGAAAAGAAAGTATTTGTAAACGTTGTAGACCCAATGGCACAAGGTGGTACAGCTTGGAGTAAAACAGCATTCTTAAAAGAAGCAGTGAAAAATTTATCTAAATAATACAATAAGTAAGGTGCGTTGAATGATATGCAGAAAACAAATGCAGTACCAGTGACTATATTATGTATAGCACCCATACTCATCTTATTTACAGTTATACTTTCTATTTTGTATGGGGCCAAAAGTATTGATGCTGAAACAGTGTGGAACGCATTATTTCATTTTGATTCAAGCGATGTAAATCATAATATTATTATTACTTCACGTTTACCAAGGGTAGTTGCAGCTCTTTTAGTCGGAGCATTTCTAGCCATATCAGGAGCACTTATGCAGGGGATGACAAGAAACTATCTTGCATCCCCTTCTATTATGGGTGTGACGGATGGGGCAGCCTTTGTTATTACACTTTGTATGATTTTTCTTCCGGGAATGTCATCGATTGGTATGGTTATATGTTCAATGCTTGGTTCTGCACTAGGAGCCGGTATCGTGTTTGGTTTTGGTTCGCTCCTTCAAAATGGCTTATCGCCAGTTAGGTTAGCGATTATCGGAACAGTTATCGGAACATTTTTAAGCAGTGTATCGGCCGCGATGGCTTCATATTTTCAAATTTCTCAAAATGTTAGTTTTTGGTTTAATGCAAAGTTAGACCAAGTGGACCCTAATATCATTAAAATTACGATACCGTTTGGGATAATTGGAATAATTTTAGCACTGTTAATATCAAAATCTATTACGATTCTTTCTTTAGGCGAAGAAGTTTCTATTAATTTAGGGCAACGTACAAAACTAGTTAAAGCGATGGCAATTTTATCAGTTATTTTCTTAACAGGGACAGCAGTTGCTTTAGTCGGGAAAGTAGGTTTTGTAGGTTTAATTATTCCGCACATTACTCGCTTTATAATTGGGGTAGATTATAAGTGGATTTTGCCATGTGCAGGCGTTATTGGTGGCGTTTTCTTAGCATTATGTGACGTTTTGAGTAGATTTGTAAACTATCCATTTGAAACACCAATTGGAGTCGTTACCTCCCTAATTGGAATTCCTTTCTTCCTTTATTTAATCCGTACAAGAGGAGGAGAGAGACATGCTTAAAAGTTCAAGTCAACGTTTCGGAATGACGATGGGGATTATTATATTTTTAATACTATGTGCTATTTATATTAGTTTAACGAATGGTACGTTTGATATTACGATTAAAGATGTATTTAAAACACTCTTTAGAATAGATCCAGTACCAGACCATGATTTAGTTATTTTTGAGTTTCGTCTTCCGCGCATCGTAATTGCTGGATTAGTAGGATTAGGCCTAGGCGTTGCAGGTGCTGTTATTCAAGGGATTACGAGAAATGGATTGGCAGATCCAGGTATTTTAGGAGTAAATGCCGGGGCAGGAACAGCAATCGTCATCTTTATGTTTTTCTTTCAAGGACAATTAAAGAGCACAGACTGGGTTTCTATTATGATGATGCCGATGTTTGGTTTAGTTGGCGGATTAGGTGCAGCTATCATCATTTATCTGTTTTCTTGGAAAAACGGTAAGTTAGATTCGCAGCGTCTTTTATTAACAGGGATTGCAATTGGATCAGGATTTGGGGCATTTTCTATGTACTTATCACTCAAAATGAAGTCAACTGATTTCGAAATGGCTGCAGTTTGGGTGTCTGGAAGCATATATAGCGCAAACTGGAAGTATATTGTTGCTATGTTGCCGTGGCTTATCATATTAATTCCGCTTATACAAAAGAAAGCCTATTTATTAGATTTATTTCAATTGGAAGAAACGAGTATTACAAGTTTAGGTGTTTCAGTAGAAAGAGAGAAATCTATTTTACTACTAAGTAGTATCGGGCTTGTGAGCGCATGTGTTGCTGTTTCAGGAAGTATAGGCTTCATTGGACTAATGGCACCGCATATAGCGAAAAGGCTAGTTGGTATTCAGCATAAGCATATCATTCCTACGTGCGGAGTAATCGGAATGTTCCTTGTAATTGCTTCAGACTTTATTGCAAAAACAGTCTTCACACCTGTAGAGTTACCAGTTGGAATCGTCATTTCTATTGTCGGTGTACCGTATTTCTTATATTTACTTTATAAGGCGAAAGCGTAAGAGGAGGAATAAAAGTGAGTATTTTAAGTGCAAAAAATTTAGAAACGAGTTATGAAAAGCTTACAGTGTTTCGCGATTTAAATGTGGAAATACAAGAAGGAAAAGTAACGACAATTATAGGACCAAACGGGTGCGGTAAATCGACATTGTTAAAAACAATGGGAAGAATTTTAAAGCAAAAGAGCGGTAAAGTATATTTACAAGGACAGGATTTAAATGCAATTCCAACGAAAGAAATTGCGAAGCAGTTAGCTTTACTACCGCAAACTCCAATTGCGCCAGGAGAGCTTAAAGTAGAAGAATTAATTTCTTATGGACGCTATCCACATCGAAATAACGTAAATAAGTTAACTTCAAAAGATAAAGAGATGATTGATTGGGCATTAGATATTACGAAAACTTCTGAATTTCGAACGAGACAAATTGCCAATTTATCAGGTGGTCAAAGGCAAAAGGTATGGTTAGCAATGGCTTTAGCACAAGAGACAGAAGTATTACTACTAGATGAACCAACGACATACCTTGATATGTCTCATCAACTAGATGTATTACAAATTGTGGAGAAGTTAAATAAAGAACATAATTGTACGGTCGTAATGGTACTACATGATATTAACCATGCAGCAAGGTTTTCAGATGAAATTATTGCAATGAAGGAAGGGGAGATCGTTACAACTGGTATCCCAGAAGAAATCATTACAAATGAAGTGTTAAAAGAAGTATTTCATATTGATGCGCGTGTCATGATTGATCCGTATAATGGGTCTCCTGTTTGTTTCGGCTACGATAGCGTTGTATCTCAAGAAGAAAAAGTAGAAATATATGTAACAAGTTAAAAGGGGGGAATATAAAATGAATATTACTATTGAAAAACAGCAGATTATAACATCTAATACAGAAAAGTGGAAAATGTATTCGAAATTAGAAGGTAAGGAATATCAAATTCATATTTCAAAGCCGAGGCAACCAGCACCAGAGTCAGGATATCCTGTTATATACGTATTAGATGGTAATGCCTTTTTTCAAACATTCCATGAAGCGGTTAAAATACAATCAGTTAGAGCAGAAAAAACAGGTGTTTCACCAGCCATTATAGTAGGTATTGGTTATCCAATTGAAGGGGCGTTTTCAGGTGAAGAAAGGTGCTATGATTTTACGCCTAGCGTAATTTCAAAAGATGCGCCTTTAAAACCAGACGGTAAACCGTGGCCTAAAACAGGAGGAGCACATAATTTCTTTACTTTTATTGAAGAAGAATTAAAGCCGCAGATTGAAAAGAATTTTGAGATTAATAAAGGAAAACAAACGTTATTTGGGCATTCACTAGGTGGTCTATTTGCTTTACATATACTATTTACAAACGTAAATGCTTTTCAAAATTATTTTATAAGTAGTCCATCTATTTGGTGGAATAACCAATCTGTGCTTGAAAAAGAAGAGAACCTTATAAGTGAATTAAATAGTGCCAAGTTTGAAACGGGAGTGTTCCTTACAGTTGGGTCACTAGAACGAGAGCATATGGTTGTAGGGGCAAACGAATTGTCAGAGCGCCTTCTCCAAGTAAAACACGATCAGTTTAGATTTACGTTTTATGAGGCTGAAGGGGAGAATCATGCATCAGTTGTGCCCACATCTTTAAGTAAAGGATTAAGATTTATTAGTCACGTATAGAAGATGGAAAAAAGGTAAGCAATTGCTTACCTTTTTTCATTATTGTTTAAAGGAAACGTATCCATCAATTAAAAAGCTACTGAAAAAGCGAGTGATGTGAGTAAAGCCACATTCCTCCATAATAGTTAGAAGATTCGTTTCGGCAATAGGGAATATTTCCGTTTCAAAGGAATTTTCAAATCGGTTCCAATCTTCTAATGGAATTTGATTTTGCATCATATGGTTGCGCCAAGCATTTAATTGTACAGAAAACATACTCGTATGGGGTAGACCATTTATTGAAGAGAGAAAGAGTGGAGCGCCAGGCTTTAAGCGACTACTAATTTCATTAAGTAACTCTTTTTTCTCCTTCATAGTTGGGATGAAGTGAAGAACAAGCATACAAGTAGCGGCGTCAAATAATGGATTGGTTAATAATGAATGAACAGTTCCATGTACAAAGTGAATTTGATTTCGCAAGTCTTCGTTTTTAATTCTTTTTTTAGCTAACTGTAGCATGCTTTTAGATGGATCAACACCTGTAAAAGATAAGTTGCTATTTTGTTTACCTATTGAGAGAATTTCTTGTCCACCACCAGCACCTATAACTAGTAAATTTGGATTCATATTTTCTTTAGGGAGTGTCGTAAATAAAAAATGGTTCACCATTTCATAAAGGGTAAAATATCCAGGGATTTTCAACGGAATTGTTTGTTCATATGTATGTACAGTACGATCATTCCAGCTCATATTTTAGCCTCCTCTTTTACAATGAAGTTTCACTTTATTATGAAATGAAATGGTTAGAGGAAACAATCCCATAAATCTGGGGGGGAATCAAGATGATTTATGAACAGGCAACGAAAAAAATAACAGTGTTGATGAAAAGTGAGAGATCAATTAGACAATTTCAAAAAGAATTTTTAAATATCTTAAAAAAGGTAATTCCTTTTGATGCTTCCTGTTTTGCCGCTATAGACCAGCGCACATTTTTAACAACCGGTGCATATACAGATCGAAGAATTGAACAACTGCATTCGCAGTTATTTATGAATGAATTTTTAGAGGATGATTACAACAAATTTAAAGATTTAGCACGAAAGTCCCCACATGTTGGTGCGATACGTATTGTCACAAATGATACTCCGATAAAAAGCGCTAGGTATCGAAATATTTTAAAACCAGCCGGTTTTATAGATGAAGTAAGAGTGGCTTGTATGAGTAAAGGAAAATGTTTTGGACACTTAAGTTTGTTTCGAGATAATACAAACGTACCTTTTCAGCATGATGAATGTAAGTATTTATCGAAGGTGGGTTTATTGGCAGGAGATACTTTAAGAACATCTTTTATCATCCATTCAGAAGAACAAATGGAAGTAGTAGGGATGGGCATGATTATATTAAATGACAATCTTAGACTAAATTATTGGGATGAAACAGGGTACATATGGTTATCAAACTTTAGAAAATATGAGCAATTGAATGAGGATGACATTCCGAGGCCGATACGGGCAGTTTGTTCGAAAGTAAAAGCGAATGAAGCTAATAAAGAAGTAACAGTCTGTATAAGTTTAACGTGTGGACAATTTTTAGTTATTCGTGCGAGCAGGATAGAAGGTTACAGTAGTTGTCATACAGGATATAGGGTTTTGTTCGAAAGTGCGCGGCCAGAAGAAGTTTTTCCTCTTCTTGCAGATTCTTATTGTTTGTCTCAAAGAGAGAAAGAAGTGATAGTAGGAATTGTTAGAGGGATGTCAACGAAAGAAGTGGCAAAAGAATTGTGTATTTCTACGTATACAGTTCAGGATCATTTCAAGTCAATTTTTGAAAAGGTCGGAGTATGCAGTAGAAACGAACTTATATGGGAGCTCTTTACAAAGTTTTGTTTTTCTCAGGAGGAATACTAAAAGAAAAATGGTTTGATTTATCCGGTATTAACAATCGGAAATCTCATAAGATTGGTAGCTGCGGGTTAATAATCAGTGGGATTTTTAGTATAAACGAGAAACATTCAAATAAACATTTGAATGTTTCTCGTTTATAAGGTATGATACATACATAATCAAATATATATTTGAATAAGAGGTGTTACAAATGAAGGAAGAGCATTGCGAACTTTGTTATCATGATGAGCAAAAAGTAAAACATGCAAGTGACATGTTAGAGAAAGAAAATATAAGTAGTGTAGCGAAAATGTTTAAAGCACTTGCAGATGAAACACGTTTGAAAATTGCTTATGCGTTGTATACGGAAAAAGAGCTTTGTGTACGTGATGTCGCAAGTATTATTCATAGTAGTATTGCAACAGCTTCACATCACTTAAGACTATTACAAACGATAGGATTAGCGAAAAAGCGTAAAGAGGGGAAACTTGTTTTTTATTCATTAGATGACTCTCACGTAAATGGATTAATTGAATTAGCGT
This sequence comes from Bacillus sp. CH140a_4T, assembly GCF_008923725.1. GTDB lineage: Bacteria > Bacillota > Bacilli > Bacillales > Bacillaceae_G > Bacillus_A. The sequence continues at coordinate 23,374 of NZ_WBPF01000013.1, read as the reverse complement.
TTAGTCATAGTAGTGAAATGAAGAATAAAGATCTTGATATGTAATTATGCATTTTCATAAAGATACTTCTTTATGAAAATGCAACTTTAAAAGGAGAGGAGATAATAAGTATGGTAAAGCTAGTTTTAATACGACACGGACAAAGTGAATGGAATGTTGAAAATAGGTTTACAGGTTGGACGGATGTTGATTTATCTAGTAAAGGTTTGGAAGAAGCAAGAGAAGCCGGAGTAATGCTGAAAGCTAGTGGTTTCTCATTTGATATCGCATATACATCTGTTTTGAGAAGAGCGATGCGTACTTTATGGATTACTCTCGAAGAAATGGATTTGATGTGGATACCTGTTCATAAAACATGGAAATTAAATGAGCGACATTACGGTGCGCTTCAAGGATTAAATAAGGAAGAAACAGCGAGAAAATATGGCGATGAACAAGTAACTTTATGGAGACGTTCAACAAATGTACGCCCACCAGCACTTACCAAAAATGACGAAAGATATGAAGCAGCACATCCGAAATATAGAGATGTAAAAGAGTATGAGTTTCCTCTTACAGAAGATTTAGAAGATACAGAGAAACGAGTTGTTTCATATTGGAATGAAGAGATAGCTCCTAATGTAAGAGCTGGTAAACAAGTAATTATAGCAGCCCATGGCAATACAATACGTGCTTTAGTAAAACATTTAGATCAAATTTCAGATGAAGATATAGAAAATGTAAACATTCTAACAGGAACACCTTTGGTTTATGAATTGGATAAAGATTTAAAACCGATAAGCCACTATTATTTAAATAGGGAAATTTGTATAAAATAAACACTTCAACATACCCTACCTATGTATTGTATGTTTGTAACAGAGGTGAGTTAAATTGCTACATTATACGGTTGTAAATAAAAAGAATTGTGAGGCATGTGGACTATGTACTTCTATAGCACCTGATATATATCAATTAGATGGAAGCGGAAAATCATATGGTGTATTAGATAACAACCAAGGAATCATGGGTATTCCAAAAACTTTCTTGCAAGCAATGTTGGCGGCAAGTAACAGCTGTCCAACAAGTTCGATTCAGATAAGAAAAAAGCCATTTGTAAATAAAGTGAAAATTCAATAGTGGGATTATGAAAAACAAAACAAAATTAAAAGGAGGCATTTATATGGGACATCATCACGGTCACCAACATCATGGACATACTCACGGGCATTCCCATGGACATCATCATTTTGAGGAGAGTAGAAAAGGGAATAGAAAAGGATTAATTACAGCTTTAGTAATTACAGCAACTATTATGTTTCTTGAATTTTTCGGGGGGCTAGTTACAAATAGTTTAGCTTTATTATCAGATTCAGGACATATGTTAAGTGATACAAGTTCATTATTATTAAGTTTAATTGCAATCGGGCTTGCCGCTAGAACAGTTACTTCTACAAAAACGTATGGATATTATCGTTTTGAAATTTTAGCGGCACTAATTAATGGTATTACGTTATTTGTTGTAGCAGGGCTTATCGTATGGGAAGCAATTGGTCGTTTTTTTGAACCACCAACTGTTGCAAGTGGTCCAATGATGTTAATCGCATCAATTGGTTTACTAGCAAATTTAATTAGTGCATGGGCGCTCATGAGACAAGGTGACGTGAAAAATAATGTGAATTTACGTAGCGCGTATTTACATGTTCTTGGGGATGCTTTAGGGTCAGTGGGAGCATTAGTAGCTGGTGCACTTATGTCATTATTCTCATGGTATATTGCAGATCCAATTATTTCAGTAGTTGTAGCTTTATTAATTTTAAAGAGCGCATGGGGAGTAACAAAACATTCTATTCATATACTTATGGAGGGTACACCGGTTGCAATTGAACTAGAGAAAGTGAAGCAAGCGATTAAAGGAGTAGAAGGTGTACGTGATTTACATGATCTTCATATTTGGACGATTACATCTGGATTAGATGCATTAAGTGTCCATGTAATGATTGATAAAAAGCAAGATGATCAAGAAGTACTTCAAAATATTATTGATATGTTAAAACAAGAATTCCATATTGAACATGCTACAATTCAAATTGAAACACTTAATATTAAACATAATGAAATGATTGTCTAGTCAAATGCAAACAAAAGGCTATGGGGAAATTCTCCATAGCCTTTTGTTTGTGCAAGTAGAATTGTCCTTTTTGAACGTTTTGTTTCAACTTTTCGTCTAAAGAGACAAAAAGTTGTCACAATTCGGTCATAATTAGCATAAACATAAAATAGACGAAATGAACTTATTTCCAAAAATGCTTGTTTCATTCCATTCATGATTAGTAGAGCTGAAAAAGCACGGATTAAAAGTTCACTATATTCTCAAGGAGGTAGATCGTATGAAAACTATTCTTGCTATCGCTGGGCTTATTTGGGTTTTATCACATGGCATTCCAATCTATGAAGGAGAACAAATTCGCAGTGCTCTAAATAAAAATTTTAATGAATATCACGTTATTGATCGGCAAGATAATGTCGTGACAGTTCGTGTAAATGACTGTTTTCATACGGTAACCGTGGAAGGAACTGCAGTAGTGAATGATGAAAAAGTATGTGATCAGCAATAATTATATATAGGAAGAAAAAAGTCTCAATTTATACGTGTATAAATTGAGACTTTTATATTTATGGATGAATAATAAGAGGGGATGGATAACCCCCTCTTATTATTTTTTTGAAAAAAGGAAAGGGTATCATGATAATTGAGGCTGAGAAGCTAATAAGTTGTTAAGAATAGGCATAAAGCGTAAATATACTCTTATGGGGTATCATACGTAGATATTTAATGCTATAATTGGTATACTCGTAAAAGCAATTGTTTTATTGGATGAAGAGAAACTTTAAGAAGGTGATAATATGGATCATAAAGAGCATGAAGCAGTAACACATAGATCAGAAAAAGAAAAAGAACAAATTATAAATAGATTAAAGAGAATTGAAGGGCAAGTCCGCGGTATTCAAAATATGATTGAAAATGATCGTTATTGCGTGGATATTTTAGTACAAATTTCAGCGATTAATGCAGCGATGAAAAAAGTAGGGATGGTTGTATTAAAAAACCATACAAGTCATTGTGTTTCAGGTGCTATTAAAGATGGCAATGGTGACGAAGCAATTGAAGAATTAATGACAGTATTTGAACGTTTTTCAAAAGCGTAAAAACAAGCTAGTATGTCACTGGCTTGTTTTTTTGTTTACCTTTATATAGGATTTCGGGGTATTGGTGTGAAAAAGGGTATGTAAAATAAACTTTTAGAAAATAATTGAAAAATCATGATACAAAACCATTGATTACCTTAGGGGGGTATGGTAAGATGTAATTGTGATTAACAAACGATGAAGAAACAAGAGGAGGATTTTAAATGGAACAGTTAACATTACAAGTTGAAGGTATGTCTTGTGGACATTGTGTAAATTCTATTGAAAGCAGTGTGAAAGAACTAAACGGTGTTGAGCAAGTGAAAGTTCAATTAGCAGAAGGTACTGTTGAAGTTACTATCGACTCACCAGTTGTAACGTTAAAAGATATCGTTGCTGTAATTGAAGATCAAGGGTACGATGTTCAATAATTATTTTTAGATATGGAAATAAATCGTACTTTATAGGAAGTACGATTTATTTTGTTAATAATTATACCTTATGAGGGTATATAGAGGTGAGAGACATGAATGAACAGAAAGAGGCCAATCTTCAAATATCAGGAATGACATGTGCGGCATGTGCAAATAGAATTGAAAAAGGTCTAAAAAAAGTAGAAGGTGTTCATGATGCAAATGTAAATTTTGCACTTGAAAAAACAAAAATAATGTATGATCCCCAAAAAACAAATCCGCAACAATTTAAGGAAAAAGTTGAATCGTTAGGATATGGAGTTGTCAGTGATAAAGCTGAGTTTACTGTTTCTGGGATGACATGCGCAGCATGTGCGAATAGAGTAGAAAAGCGTTTAAATAAGTTAGAAGGTGTGAACGGAGCGACAGTAAATTTCGCTTTGGAATCAGCTACAGTAGATTTTAATCCTGATGAAATTAATGTAAATGAAATGAAGAGTGCAATTACGAAATTAGGATATAAATTAGAAGTGAAATCAGATGAGCAAGATGGATCAACTGATCATCGCTTACAAGAAATTGAGCGACAAAAGAAGAAATTTATCATTTCGTTTATTTTATCATTCCCGTTGCTTTGGGCAATGGTAAGTCATTTCTCATTTACATCATTTATTTATTTACCTGATATGCTTATGAACCCTTGGGTGCAGCTAGCTCTTGCAACTCCAGTTCAGTTTATCATTGGTGGGCAGTTTTATGTTGGGGCTTATAAAGCGTTACGAAATAAAAGCGCCAATATGGATGTTCTCGTGGCACTTGGAACGTCTGCAGCGTATTTCTACAGTGTGTATTTAAGTATTAGGTCGATTGGTTCTTCGGAACATATGACAGACTTGTATTTTGAAACGAGTGCAGTGCTTATTACATTAATTATTTTAGGTAAATTATTTGAGGCGAAAGCAAAGGGACGCTCGTCAGAAGCAATTAAAAAATTAATGGGATTACAGGCGAAAACCGCTACTGTTGTACGAGATGGAACAGAAATAAAAATTTTAATCGAAGAAGTGGTAGCTGGTGATATCGTTTATGTAAAGCCTGGTGAAAAAATCCCAGTAGATGGGGAAATTGTAGAAGGAAAGTCAGCAATAGATGAATCGATGTTAACAGGTGAAAGTATTCCAGTTGATAAAACAATTGGGGATCTAGTAATCGGTTCTACAATAAATAAAAATGGGTTTTTAAAAGTTAAAGCGACTAAGGTAGGAAGAGATACTGCATTAGCTCAAATTATTAAAGTAGTAGAAGAGGCCCAAGGTTCAAAAGCTCCTATTCAAAGGGTAGCAGATCAAATTTCAGGTATTTTCGTACCGATTGTAGTTGTGATTGCTATTATCACATTTGCAGTGTGGATGCTATTTGTTACACCTGGTGATTTTGGCGGAGCACTTGAGAAAATGATCGCTGTACTTGTTATCGCTTGTCCATGTGCATTAGGCCTTGCAACGCCTACATCTATTATGGCTGGATCAGGAAGATCAGCTGAGTATGGTATTTTATTTAAAGGTGGAGAGCATTTAGAAGCAACACACCGATTAGATACAGTTATTTTAGATAAAACAGGTACTGTGACAAACGGGAAGCCTGTGTTAACAGATGTAATTGTAGCAGATGGATTCCGTGAAGAAGAAATACTACGCTTAGTAGGTGCGGCAGAAAGAAATTCTGAACACCCACTTGCAGAAGCGATTGTAGAAGGAATTAAAGAAAAGAAAATTGATATCCCAAGTTCAGAAACGTTTGAAGCGATTCCTGGATTCGGTATCGAATCAGTCGTAGAAGGGAGACAATTATTAATTGGTACACGTCGATTAATGAAGAAAATCGATATTGATATTGAAGAAGTTTCTAAATCGATGGAAGAGCTAGAACGAGAAGGAAAAACAGCAATGCTTATTGCAATCAATAGAGAATATGCTGGTATAGTGGCCGTTGCAGATACTGTAAAAGATACTTCAAAAGCAGCTATCGCAAGACTTAAGAAAATGGGTCTAGACGTTGTTATGATTACAGGAGATAATACACAAACTGCTCAGGCAATTGCTAAGCAAGTTGGTATTGATCACGTAATTGCAGAAGTATTACCAGAAGGAAAAGCAGAAGAAGTGAAAAAACTGCAAGCGCAAGGTAAGAAAGTAGCAATGGTTGGAGATGGAATAAATGATGCTCCTGCTCTTGCAACGGCGGATATCGGTATGGCAATTGGAACAGGAACGGATGTAGCGATGGAAGCGGCAGATATTACGTTAATCCGTGGTGATTTAAATAGTATTGCTGATGCAATCTTTATGAGTAAGATGACAATAAGAAATATTAAGCAAAATTTATTCTGGGCACTAGCTTATAACGGCTTAGGAATCCCGATTGCAGCGCTTGGTTTCTTAGCACCTTGGGTTGCAGGAGCGGCGATGGCATTTAGTTCTGTATCGGTCGTATTAAATGCATTGCGATTACAAAGGGTGAAATTAAAATCTTAAAAAGTTTTAATTAAGTAATTGAATATGATTTTTTACAAAAACAATGCTTTGAATAAGCATTGTTTTTGTTCGTATAAAAAATAAAAAGATATAATGGAGTAGAGATATTGAATCGTAGATAGTGGAAAAGCTAAGTGTTAGTTTGATAAGGAGAATCATAAATGTTGAAGGATATTATAATTAGAACATTCCAGAAAGAGGATTTAGAACAAGTATTGCAGTTGTTCTATGAAACAGTTCATACAATTAATGCAAAAGATTATAACGTATTACAGCTACAGGCATGGGCACCAGGGCGACTAGATAGAGAAAGCTGGTTACATTCTTTAGAGGAGAATATTAGTTATGTAGCGGATCATAACGGTATGATAGTGGGATTTGGCGATTATAATGATGATCATTACGTAAATCGTTTATTTACACATAAAGATTATCAAGGGAAAAGGATAGCTTCATACATACTACAGAAGTTAGAAAAAGAAGCAGTGAACTTGGGGGATGGAGAGATATATACAGAGGCGAGTATTACAGCAAAACCTTTCTTTGAAAGTAACGGTTTTATTTGCATAAGGGAACAAAAGAAACAGCATAATGGTCAGATTTTTATTAATTATGTAATGAAAAAAATAGCCCTCTCATAAACGAGAAGGCTATTTTTCATTATTTTACAGCTTCTTTTAGTTCTTTACCAGCTTTGAAAGCAGGTACTTTAGAAGCTGCGATTTGCATTTCTTCACCAGTTTGTGGGTTACGGCCTGTACGAGCAGCTCTTTCGCGAACTTCGAATGTACCGAATCCGATAAGTTGTACTTTTTCACCAGCAGCTAAAGTGTTAGTGATTGATTCTACTACAGTTTGTAAAACTACAGTAGCTTCTTTTTGAGAAATCTCAGCATTTTGTGCTACGTTTTTGATTAATTCTGTTTTGTTCATGTTTTTCACCTCATATGTAAATAATGCTATTTAAGTTGTTATTATAACGTATAAAACATTCGAGAACAAGTGTACGCACATATATTCGTAAAAAAAATGAAATTTGTAATATTTTTTTAGATACACTGTATAGAAGGTTCATTTAAGCGGATACAGATTTTTTCTTTAACTCGGTGTGCTCTTTATTGGAAGGTAGTTTCTTATTATAAGATATGAAATAAGGTAATGCTACAAAGAACATACCTCCTACTAAGTTTCCGAAGAAAACGAAAATGAAGTTTGGAAAGTATTGAACCCAAGTTAAATGACCAGCAAAAATTGCAGCTGGGATGACAAACATATTGGCTACAACGTGTTGGAAGCCAATCGCAACAAAAGTCATAACTGGGAACCAAATGCCGAGAATCTTTCCGATAAATTCTTTACTTCCCATACTAAGCCAAACAGCTAAACAAACGAGCCAATTACATCCGATAGCAGAAATGAAGGCTTGCATTGGTGTATCTTGTAGTTTAGCTTGCGCAATAGCAACTGTTTTCGCTAAAAAAGCGCCTTCTGTTAATCCGACGATATGACCGAAAAAATAAGCAACGAATATAGCACCTATGAAGTTGCTAAACGTAACAATTACTAAATTTCGAATGAAGTGAAATAAGTCGATTTTCTTGTGAAGCCACGCCATTGAAACAGTCATCATATTGCCAGTCACTAATTCACCACCTGCAAGAATAACGAGTATAAGGCCGATAGGGAATACAGCGGCACCTAGGAAACTAGCAAATGATCCCCAAGACTTTGGCATTGTTCCAATAACGTGAATATCAAGTAAATACCCTAACGCTATGAAAGCACCACCAAAAAAGCCGAGAATTAGCATAGGGAGTAATGATAAATGAGCTTTTTTTCTTCCGGAATTAGCAACAAGTTCCGTAATTTCTTCTGGTGTAAATACAGACATGAATAATCTCTCCTTAATAAAATGCTGAAATGAATAGATGAAACATTTTTAAGAATCTATGTATTATAAAAATATGTTATGACTTCTGTATAAATTTGTCAAAGTGAGTAGGGTAGAATTGGATATAACTAACATTGTTTATGTTGTCACATTAATGTAACAATAAGGCTTTAAAGTACTTCTAGAGGTGAGAACATGAATACGCATCATGTAAAAAAAGAACAAAAAAAATCAATCGTCAAGATATTTATAATCAGTTTCATAAGTATAGTAATGATTTCAATAAGTTTGTATTTCTATGCGACAGAAATAGAACGAAAACTAGTAACAGTTACGTGGAATGAAATAGAAGCTTCTACAATTCCTAAAGAATTTAATAATAAGAAGATATTACAATTCTCGGATGTGCATTTAGGCCCAGAATTTACACTAAAACAACTAGAAAATTTGGTAGAGAAGATGAATGCGTTGCATCCAGATATAGTAGTTTTTACAGGGGATTTAATAGATAAGTTTGGATCGTATAAGGAAGAAAGAGAAGAAGCGAAAAGCATTTTGCAGAAAATACATGCGCCATTAGGGAAATATGCAGTGTTTGGGAATCATGATAGGGGTGGGGGAGGTAGTTTATTTTATAAAAAGTATATGGAGGAAGCTGGTTTCTCTGTGTTAGTAAATGAAGTGCAGAAAATTAAAGCGGAAAACGGCAATTATATTACAATATCAGGTTTAGATGATTTTTTATTAGGGAAGCCGAAAATAGAAGCAACTTTAAAACATATAAAGCAACAAGATTTTAATATGCTCTTAGTACATGAGCCGGATGTTGTAGACAAAGTAGCTCGTTACCCAGTGGATTTTCAAATGTCAGGTCATAGTCACGGAGGACAAGTTCAAATTCCTTTTATAGGTCCATTAATTACTACAAAATTAGCTGAGAGCTATGTGGAAGGTATGTATGAATTAGAAGGGGAGAATAAGCCGTTACATTTATACGTAAATCGTGGTATTGGGACAACACGAATGCCTATTAGATTTTGGAGTGTACCTGAACTTTCAGTGTTTGTGTTAAAGCAAAATAGTAACTAGAATATTCTAGAGTAGTAGGACTTTCAGAGAAAGTTCTCTTTTTTTATTGATTGAAAACAGAATATTGTGTAACTTTTATTTAAAGTGTTAAAAAAGAAAGGGGAATTTCTATGATAGAAACATGGCATAAAGACTTGGAAAGTTTATATAATGAAATGGTTTCGTGGCGAAGAGGTTTTCATCAATATCCAGAGCTATCGTTTCAAGAAATAGAAACACCGAAAAAAATAGCCGAAATCTTAAAAATTTTTCATATTGATGTGACAACCGGTGTTGGAGGAAGAGGGGTAATCGGCGTAATTGAAGGTGGAAAACCTGGGAAGACGATAGCGCTACGTGCTGATTTTGATGCACTACCTATTCAAGATGAAAAGCAAGTTTCATATAAATCAAAGGTCCCCGGCGTAATGCACGCTTGTGGCCATGATGGACATACAGCAATACTTTTAGGCGTTGCCAAAATATTAAGTGACCATAGAGAACAGCTTTCTGGCAAAATAGTTCTTATACATCAACATGCAGAAGAGAAAGAGCCTGGCGGAGCAATTGCTATGATTGAGGATGGTTGTTTAGAAGGAGTAGATCTTGTTTTTGGAACACATATATCTTCTCAAATGCCTTTAGGAATAGTTGGGGCGAAAGCTGGAGCAATGATGGCGGCAGCTGATACTTTTGAAGTAAAGATTCAAGGGCGAGGCGGTCACGGTGGTATGCCGCATCATACTGTTGATGCTATTATCGTTGCAACACAAGTAATTAATCAGTTACAACTTTTAGTGAGTCGGAAAATAGATCCGCTTCAATCTGCGGTATTAACAGTTGGTACATTCCATGCTGGTCAAGCGGATAATATTATTGCGGATACTGCTACGTTTACAGGGACCATTCGAACGTTAGATCCTGAAGTGAGAGAATATATGGAGAAGGAATTTAGCCGAGTTGTTGAGGGGATTTGTCAGTCTCTTCATGCTAAAGTTACTATTCAATATAAACGAGGTTATCCAATATTAATAAATCATGTAGAGGAAACGCGTCATTTTATGACGGTTGCGGAACACGATCTTGGCAAAGAAAGGGTGATGGAGGTGCCTCCTATTATGGGTGGAGAAGATTTTGCATACTACCTAGAACATGTTCCAGGAGCATTTTTCTTCACAGGTGCGGGTAATGAAGAAATAGGAGCAACATATCCACATCATCATCCTCAATTTGATTTTGATGAACGAGCGATGTTAATTGGTGGTAAATTACTTTTAAGTATTGTAAATAGTTATGTAGGAGATGGAAAAGAATCTTTTCATCATGTAGAAGTGAAAAAGTAATTTACATAAATAAAAAACCAACAATAGGTTATATGACCTATTGTTGATTTTTTATTATTTTTGCAAGGGGATAGCATCAAAATATGTTCTATAGTTATTAGAGAATTCAAAGTTGTTTTTTGCATCCCAATTAATAGACCAAGACATTAGGCCGCGGAATGTAGGGTAGCCACTCTGATTTGAAAGCTTATACTTTCCTCCGAAAGGAATTCCTTTAATGATATAATCTAAAGCTTTTTTCATTTCAGTTGGAGAAATATATCCGCCACTTGGAGCGGCTGCTGGTGCTGCAGGAAGTCCAATCATGACTTGATCCGAACGAAGAGGTGGGAAAATGTTATTTGCATTACCGCCTACAGGAAAACCATGTAAGAGCATATCTGCCATAGCGACCTCGTAGTCTGCAGTACCTTGATTGTAGTTATTACCGTCCATTCCAATCCCGCTGCCAGCATTGTAGTGTTGAACGTGAATATATGTTAGTTTGTCTTTCACTCCGTAAATGATCGGTAAATATGCACCCCAGATGCTTCCGTATGCACTATAACCACCTTGAACATAAGCTGTTTCAGGAGCCATGCTTAATATAAAATTTGGACCATAATGATCTGAGATTGTCCGAATAGCTGAAATAAGATTTACGATTTGAGGAGTCGTTGGGTTTTTGAAATTAGTGTCATTTCCGTTTAAGTAAATTCCTGATTCAAGGTCAATATCTATTCCATCAAAACCGTATTTATCGATTAGAGATTGTATGGAATTAATAAAACGTTGTTTAGCGGTATTATCAGGAAGTAAAACGACGCCATTTTGTCCACCTATTGAAAGAACTATTTTTTTTCCTTTACTTTTTAAGTAAGCAATATCTGATTTGAATTCTGCATCTGTACCATACACAGGAGAAAATTCAACAGTGGAACGATCACCACCAGTTTCACCGAAAGATACGTTGATTACATCCCATTTTGGTGAAACGTCTTTTAATTTAATAATGCCAGTACCGTTATCGAAGTTATGCCAGTATCCAACGAGTAGTTTTGATCCTAAATTGTTTGCTGCTTGTGCTTGAAAGGGGACTAGTGGTAGCAGTAAGAAAATTACTAAAGTACAACAAATGAATTTGAACTTGTTTAACATATCAACACTCCTATACAAAAAGTTGTCTAGATGTATAATCTTGTTTATTTAATGATATCTGAAAATTCATTCTTTTGTAAGGTGACTATAATTTTCTCAACAATTGTATATGGAAAAATATTAAACCTAATGTAATAATTTCATTAGAAGCTTGCATTATGATTGTAAAATTCAGAATATTTTGATATATTTTAAAGTATAGGACAAGGTTTTTCGCATAATACTCTTACATAAATTTCAAAATTACGTTTGGAAGGGGATGTACAAGAGTTGGATAAAAATCTTAAGAAAGACCTCAAAATACGCCATATTACAATGATCTCAATTGGCGGGGTAATAGGAGCTGGTTTGTTTGTTGGAAGTGGTGCGGTTGTGCATTCAGCAGGACCAGGTTCTATCGTTTCATATGCATTAGCAGGACTTCTAGTTATTTTCGTTATGAGAATGCTAGGAGAAATGGCAGCTATTAATCCGACAAGTGGTTCATTTGCAACATATGCAAGAGAAGCAATTGGTCCATGGGCGGGGTATACAATTGGGTGGCTATATTGGTTTTTCTGGGTAATTGTTATTGCGATAGAAGCTACAGCAGGTGCTGGTATTATTCAATACTGGATTCCAGACATCCCACTCTGGTTATTAAGCCTAATATTAACGATTTTATTAACGTTGACAAATGTTTTTTCAGTGAAATCATTTGGAGAGTTTGAATATTGGTTTTCATTTATTAAAGTAATAAGTATTGTTTTGTTCCTTTGTCTCGGACTCGCGGTTATTCTAGGATTTGTACCAGGAACGGAAGCACCTGGCACTTCGAATTTAGTAGGGCAAGGAGGATTTATGCCAAATGGTATAAGTTCGGTGCTACTTGGAATTACCGTCGTTATATTTTCATTTATGGGATCAGAGATTGTTGCAGTAGCTGCTGGTGAATCTGCCGAACCTGTAAAAGCAGTCAAAACAGCAACAAATAGTGTGATTTGGCGTATTCTCGTATTTTTCATTGGATCGATTGCTGTAGTTGTTACACTTCTTCCATGGAATTCAGCGAACATACTAAAAAGTCCGTTTGTAGCGGTACTGGAACATATAGGGATACCAGCGGCAGCACAAATTATGAATTTTATCGTTTTAACAGCCGTACTTTCATGTTTAAATTCGGGTTTATATACGAACTCAAGAATGCTTTTTTCGATGGCAGAAAGAGGAGATGCTCCAAAGGCATTTTTGAAATTGAACAGTAGTGGTGTTCCAGTTCGGGCAGTATTATTTGGAACGTTCTTTGCTTATATTGGAGTTGTTTTTAGTTACATATCTCCAGATAAAGTCTTTTTATTTTTAGTGAATGCATCTGGCGGGATTGCGTTACTCGTTTATCTCGTTATAGCGGTTTCACATTTAAAGATGCGTAAAAAAATGGGGAAAGTAGAACAACAAAATTTGAAAGTGAAAATGTGGCTTTTCCCGTATGTAACGTATGTTACAATTGCCGCTATTATAGCAGTTTTAGTTGCCATGCTTGCAATCGAATCTTTACGTTCGCAGGCGCTTTTAACGATGCTTGTTACTGTTCTTATAATAATTTCTTATTTTATTTTTATTAGAAATAAGAATAGTACAGTGTTGAATCCTAAAAGTAAGAATGAGGAATCTGTTCGATTCTAATTTCTTGTTCTAGAATAGAGTTACATCCAATCATTGCTATAAAAGAATCATATATAATCATAGAAACAAGTAATTACTATTGTCATAGTGAATATAAACTTTTTTCTTGACTTTTTATACGAAGGCGAGCAAAATGGTAAAAAAGGAAGGGGGGGATGACGATGGAAGAGTACGTATTAGAGCTGTATAACCTGTTATATACGACAGAATGGCAAGATATTGTTTCGTTTCTAGGAATAATGTTTTGTATGAAAATTGTAATTGTATATATGGAAGAGCAAGGTATGTTCTATTCCTTCTCATCCTCGTTCGATGTGCAGCGCGAGCCGTTGCTAAACTATGCCAATGTGAATTACGAACATTTTCCTTTTGTTATATTCTTTATGATTCGATTTATAACTGCAATTGTAAAGAAAAAGGAAAGTGATGATGAAGAGTGCCACTCAACTTGTAATATAGCGAACGTTTTTTAAGCTAAATACAAGGAGGAGATTTATATGTGGTTTCGATTTCTTATGATTGGTTTCTTTTCATTAACAGCAATTTCATTAATGGGATATCAAGTGTCTGAAATTTTTCAAGCATATAGCAATACGTTTTTCAACAAAAACTAATTACATTGCTATTTAAATAATAAAGCGATAAAATCCTTCTTAAGAAGGATTTTTTTCTTTGCTCTGTCTTACTGTGTCAAACTATTGTCACATTTACACTGTGAATAGTATGTTAAAATAGTGAGGTTACGTATACATATTTGAAGGAAGAGGGAGTGACCATTTTGGTGGATCAATCAACAAATCAGAAAAGCTATGCTCCTATTGTGATAACGCTTTCTGTAATTGTAAATGCGATTATTTTATTTTTGTTCTTTGGACCTGTTGGCTATGAAGGAGAAGTACATTTTGATGTAACAATTTTACCAATGTTAAATGCAATTTTTAATAGCTTTACGTTCGTATTCTTATTAGCAGCTTTATACTCTATTATTAAGAAGAATGTGAAAATGCACCGTGGTTTCATCCTGGCAGCATTTACAACAACGTTGCTATTTTGTGTTTCTTATTTATCGTATCATTACTTGGCGCCGGCAACACATTTTGGTGGAGAAGGATTCATTAAATATGTGTATTTCATCATTTTAATTACACATATTATTCTGGCAGCAATTATTGTACCGCTTGCATTGTTTGCACTTGTATTTGGTTTTACAAATCAATTAACACGTCATCGTAAAATTGTACGTTGGACGATGCCGATTTGGTTATATGTAAGTTTGTCTGGTGTTATTGTTTACTTAATGATCTCACCTTATTATCAATAAAAAATCTCAGCCTGTAGGCTGGGATTTTTTTGTTAGGCAAATATTTTTGTGAAATGAAAAAAATATGTTATACAAAAGTATAGTTGCTTTTCATATAGAAGGGATGGTAAAGGGATATGCAAAATTTTGTATTTCGTAATCCAACGAAACTTATTTTCGGTAAAGGTCAATTAGAACAGTTAAAAGCTGAAATTCCACAGTTCGGTAAAAAAGTTCTTCTCGTATATGGAGGAGGCAGCATCAAAAGAAATGGTATTTATGATAATGTACTTTCTGTTTTAAAAGACATAAATGCAGAAGTATTTGAATTGACAGGTGTTGAACCGAATCCACGTGTATCAACTGTAAAGAAAGGAATTCAAATTTGTAAAGAGAATGGTGTTGAATTTATTTTAGCAGTTGGTGGAGGAAGTGTAATCGACTGTACGAAGGCGATTGCTGCTGGTAGTAAGTATGATGGAGATGTGTGGGATATTGTAACGAAAAAAGCATTTGCTAGTGAGGCATTACCATTTGGTACGGTACTTACGCTTGCGGCAACAGGATCTGAAATGAATGCTGGTTCTGTTATTACAAACTGGGAAACGAATGAAAAATATGGATGGGGTAGCCCGGTTACTTTCCCTCAGTTTTCAATTTTAGATCCAGTTCATACTGCGTCTGTACCGAGGGATCAAACAATTTACGGTATGGTAGATGTTATGTCGCATGTATTAGAGCAATATTTCCACCATGGAACAAATACAGAACTACAAGATCGTTATTGTGAATCTGTTTTAAAAACAGTAATTGAAACAGCTCCTAAGCTTTTAAGTGATTTAGAAAATTATGAGCATAGAGAAACCATTTTATATTGCGGTACTATGGCGTTAAACGGTATTTTAGCGATGGGAGTAAAAGGAGACTGGGCAACTCACAATATTGAGCACGCAGTTTCTGCGGTTCATGATATACCACATGGAGGCGGTTTAGCAATTCTATTCCCGAACTGGATGAAGCATGTTGTAGATGAAAATGTAAGTCGTTTTAAACAGTTTGCTATTCGCGTATTCGATGTAGAAACAGATGGGAAGACTGATCGAGAAATTGCGTTAGAAGGAATTGAGGCGTTACGTCAATTTTGGACTTCAATTGAGGCGCCGGTAACACTAGCTGATTACGCTATTGGAGAAAATGAAATTGATTTAATGGCGGATAAAGCGATGGCTTATGGTGAATTTGGTAACTTTAAAAAATTAAATAAAGATGATGTTTTAAGCATATATAAAGCTTCTTTATAAGTGAATCGAGGGAAGAAACCCATTTGATTGTCATATCAAATGGGTTTCTTTTTTGTTGTTTATAACTGCTTGTGACTGTTTTTGGTTATTTGTGAATGTTTATGGTTGATTTTTGTGATCGTTTTCATTATACTGTAATCAAAGAAGAGGTGAATATAATGTTAACTCCTGAACGTCATCAAATGATATTGCAACTTGTAAAAGAGCAGAAGGTTGTTAAATTACAGCAATTAGTGGAAAGAACAGAAAGCTCTGAATCAACAATTCGTCGTGATTTAGCACAATTGGAAAAACAAAGGTTATTAAAAAGAGTTCACGGTGGTGCGGCTGTTTTAACAGGAAAAGGACAAGAGCCAACGATGGTTGAAAAATCATCCAAAAACATTCAAATAAAACAACAAATTGCGAAGTATGCGGCTAACATAGTTGAACAAGGTGATTGTATTTATTTAGATGCAGGAAGTACAACATTTGAAATGATCCCATTTTTAATAAATAAAGATGTTACAGTCGTTACGAATGGACTTATGCATATTGAAGCTTTAGTTGAAAATAATATTCGTGCGTATTTACTAGGCGGGATGATGAAGAGTAGGACGAAAGCTTTAATTGGTGCTATGGCACAGGAAAGTATGCAGAAGTACCGTTTTGATAAATGTTTTTTAGGAGCGAATGGTGTGCATGAACAACTTGGTTTTACAACACCGGATCCAGAAGAGGCGCTTTTAAAACAAATGGCATTAACATTAGCGAATGAAGGATATTTCTTAATTGATGAAAGTAAGTTTTCAGAAGTTGCGTTTGCGAAAATTGCCAATGTTGAAGAGGCGAATATTATTACAAACCATTTAGAAATTGATTTAGAAAAATATAAAAGACAAACCAATGTAATTGAGGCTGATAAATAATGATCTATACAGTTACTTTAAACCCATCTATTGATTATGTAGTACAAGTTAATTCCTTCGATTTAGGCGCAGTAAATCGAGCAGAGAAAGATATGAAATTTCCTGGAGGGAAAGGCATTAACGTTTCTCGCGTTCTTCATCGTTTAGGTGTAGAAAATATAGCGCTTGGATTTATTGGTGGATTTACCGGTCGATTTATTAAAGATGTATTAAAGGCGGAAGGTGTAACAACAAACTTCGTTCAAGTAGACGATGATTCCCGAATTAATGTGAAAATAAAAGGGCAAGAAGAGACAGAATTAAATGGGCAAGGTCCTAATGTGACAAATGAACAATTTGAACAATTAATGAAACAAATCGAAAGTATGAGGCAGGGAGATTGTGTAGTACTAGCTGGAAGTGTACCGGCGTCTATCCCACCTACTTTTTATGAATCAATCGCAGTGTTCGGAGCTGAGAAAGGCATTCGCGTAGTAGTAGATGCAAGTGGAAGTGCGTTGCAGCATGTAATTAAAAATAAGCCATTTTTAATAAAGCCTAATCATCATGAAATTGGAGAGTTATTCGGAGTAGAGATTTCAACAGTAGAAGATATTTTACCGTATGGAAGAAAATTAGTTGAACAAGGTGTAGAGCATGTTATCGTATCAATGGCTGGAGATGGGGCTTTATTATTTACGGCAGAAGGTATATATGAAGCAACTGTTCCAAAAGGTGTTGTAATTAATTCGGTTGGGGCCGGAGATTCTCTCGTTGCAGGATTTGTAGGTAAATATGAACAGACGAGAGATATTGAAAAGGCATTTCAATATGGCGTTGCAACAGGGAGTGCAACAGCATTTTCAGCTGATTTATGTGAAAAGAAAAAGGTAGAAGAATTATTATCGCAAGTAATTGTAACTAAGCGATAGGGGGAAGTAACAAATGAAAATTACAGAACTATTAAAAAGGGATACAGTTATTATGAATTTGACAGCTTTAAATAAAGAAGCTGTCATAGATGAATTAGTTGAGAAATTAGACGGCGCAAATCGTTTAAGTAGTAAAGCGGAATTTAAAGAAGCTATTTTGAAGCGAGAGTCACAAAGTACGACAGGAATAGGGGAAGGGATTGCAATACCTCATGCGAAAACAAAGGCTGTTAAGCAACCAGCGATTTGTTTTGGTAGAAGTGTAAGCGGTATCAACTATGAATCGCTTGACGGACAGCCTGCGCATTTATTCTTTATGATTGCTGCAAGCGAAGGTGCGAATAATACGCATTTAGAAACGTTGTCTCGTCTTTCTACATTATTAATGGATGAAGGGTTTCGTAAGCAATTATTAGATGCAAAGGATGAAGAGGACCTTCTTCGTTTATTTGATGAAAAAGAGAATGAAAAAGAGGAAGCTGAGATTGAAGTTGCAAAACCAGAAGGAAATGAACCGTACGTATTAGCAGTTACCGCGTGTCCAACTGGAATCGCTCACACGTATATGGCAGCGGATAGCTTGAAAGCAAAAGCAGCAGAGCTAGGAATCGTAATTAAAGTTGAAACGAATGGATCAACAGGTATAAAAAACGGTTTAACGAAAGAGGATATTGAACGAGCAACAGCTATTATCGTTGCCGCAGATAAACAAGTAGAAATGAACCGTTTTGCTGGAAAACATGTTATTCAAGTGCCAGTCGCTGATGGGATTAGAAAAACGGAAACACTTCTTAATCGAGCTGTAAAACAAGACGCACCAATCTTTAAAGGAATAAAAGAAGATGGGAAGACGGAAAGCACAGAGAAAGAAAAAGGGTTAGGAATTTATAAGCACTTAATGAGCGGTGTAAGTAATATGCTTCCATTCGTTGTTGGTGGCGGAATTTTAATCGCATTAGCATTTATGTTCGGTGGAATTAAGGCGGAAGGTCCTATTGCTGAAATATTAATGACTATTGGCGGTGGAGAAAAAGGAGCCTTTTTATTCCTTGTACCAATTTTAGCTGGATTTATTGCAAGTTCTATTGCTGATCGACCTGGTTTTATGCCTGGTGTTGTAGCTGGATTTTTAGCAGCACAAGCAAATGCTGGCTTTTTAGGTGGATTAATTGCTGGTTTCTTAGCTGGATATGTTGTTGTTGGTTTGAAAAAGTTATTTTCTAATTTACCAGCGCAGTTAGAAGGTATTAAACCAGTCTTGATTTACCCGGTATTAGGGTTATTAATTACAGGTGTTATTATGTTAAAAGTAGTTAATCCACCTGTAGTTGCGTTAAACGAAATGTTAACGAGTTGGTTAAATAGTTTAGGTGGTACAAATGCTATATTATTAGGTTTAATTTTAGGTGGTATGATGGCAATCGATATGGGGGGACCAATTAATAAAGCAGCATTTACATTTGGTATCGCTGCAATCTCAGCAGGGAACTTTGGTGTTCACTCAGCAGTTATGGCTGGTGGTATGGTACCGCCGTTAGCGATTGCATTCGCAACTACCGTCTTTAAATCAAAGTTCACTGAAGCAGAACGTAAATCTGGTTTAACAAATTATATTATGGGGGCGTCGTTTATTACAGAAGGTGCGATTCCATTTGCAGCTGCAGATCCGATTCGAGTAATAGTAAGTTGTGTTGTTGGTTCAAGTATTGCGGGTGCATTATCTATGTTATTCCAAATTACATTACCAGCACCGCATGGTGGATTGTTTGTTATCGCATTAGTAAATAAACCGGTGTTATATATTTTCTCGATATTAATAGGTACAGTTATTTCTGCACTTATGATGGGAATTTGGAAAAAGAAAGTTAAATAATGCATGTAAAGGGAGTAGCTTTTATTAGCTGCTCTTTTTTATTACAAAAAAGGAGGTTAATAATTAGAGAATGATGAATTTTGGTAAAAGATGTAATGAAATATGATTTTTTTGTAACAAAAAAGTAATACTGTAATTTTTTCTGGAAAAAAATTCTGGGCTTGTATGTGGAAAATATATGAAAACTATTGGGGATTCTATTAGAAATGGAATTCATAAATATGGAAATTTATGTTACAACTCATTAATCGTGTATTACGAATGGTTTGTAATTGTGTGATTTCTAAAAATCCTAAAAATCTGTTGCTATAATGAAAATACGAAAACAAAGCAAATGGAGGCTATTCATGAAAAAATTATTAGGTATAGCAACGGCAGCAGTTTTTGGTCTTGGGATTTTTGCAGGTTCTGCGAAAGCAGAAACGATTGTAACAACAGACGTATTAAATGTTAGAGAAAACCCAAATGTAGAGTCAAAGCTTGTAGGTAAAATGTTAAGTGGAAATACATTAGATGTTGTAAATACAGAAAATGGATGGACAAAAATTAAATTAAATGGTAAAGAAGCGTTTGTAAGTGCTGAATTTACAAAAAGTACATATTATGTAACCGCGGGCGTGTTAAATGTTCGTGCTGGAGCGAATACTGATTCTGAAATTCTTGGTAAACTGAATAAAAATGATGTAATCGAAACGACAAATCAAGTTCAAAATGAATGGTTACAATTTGACTACAATGGAAAAACAGGATATGTTCACGTGCCATTTTTAACAGGGACGGCACCTGTAATTGAAAAGAAAGAAGTTGTAACGCAAGAAGAAGCACCAGTAAGAGTAAATACGCCGGTTAAAAATAATAAAGTAGTTAAGAACAAAGAGTCTGTTAAGAATGTAGAATCAAATAAACCTGTGGTAAAACAGCAGTCAACTACGAAACAAGTTGCGAAATCCACTCAAACAAGTGCACCTGCTGGTGGACGTGAAATAACAGTAGAAGCGACAGCTTATACAGCGCATCCAAGTGAGAATGGTACGTATGGTGGTCGTGTATTAACTGCAATGGGGCATGATTTAACAGCAAATCCAAATATGAAAGTAATTGCTGTTGATCCTAAAGTAATTCCACTTGGGTCAAAAGTATGGGTAGAAGGATACGGAGAAGCGATTGCTGGAGATACTGGTGGTGCGATTAAAGGAAATCGTATTGATGTTCTAGTAGGTTCAGATGGTAGTGCGAATAGCTGGGGGCGCAAATCTGTAAAAGTGAAAGTTATAGAGTAGTGTATATGTATTAATATAAAAGGCGGTTGCTGGAAAGTGTGTAAGCAACTGCCTTTTATGGATTATTGAAAAGGATAAATAGTTTTACCTGTAATAATTTTATATGCACTGCAAAATTGATTTTGTATATACTCTGTATTTTCATTTTCTGGAAGTAATGTAGTTTCTTGGAGAGTAGAATGAAAAGAACGTAGCAAACAATTTAAGGCGAAGTATAATTCTTCTTGTGAACAATTTTGTTCTTTTGTAGCAGTAGCTAAAATAAGGTCTTTTGTTAAAGATGAAAAATTGATGGTGGATTGTTTCATAGTCAACTCATCCTCTCGAAGGTATTTTTAATCATGTATATGTGGAATTGGACAAACTATGTTCTTTTTTTATTTATAATTTCATGTACCGGAATGAAAGAACTTGCAATTATGCCGTTAAAATTGGTAATATTGGATATAATCAATAGATGGAGTACATCACATAAAGAGAGTTGAATGATATGGGAGAAATGCAACGTGAAAAAGTTGCTGTCATCATTGGACCAACTGCTGTTGGGAAGACGAAGTTAAGTATTGATCTTGCCAAAGCGTTGAATGGTGAAATTATAAGTGGAGATTCCATGCAGATTTATCGTACGATGGATATTGGAACTGCAAAGGTGACGAAAGAAGAGATGGACGGAATTCCACATTATATGGTCGATATAAAAAATCCGGAAGAATCATTTTCTGTTGCCGAATTTCAAGAACGTGTTCGTAAGCATATTCGAGAGATTACAGAGCGTGGTAAATTGCCAATTATCGTTGGTGGAACTGGACTGTATATACAATCTGTTTTATTCGATTATCAGTTTACGGATGATGCTGGTGATACTACATACCGAGAACAAATGGAAAAGTTAGCAGTAGAACGTGGTGTGGAATATGTACATAAAAAGTTACAAGAAGTAGATCCAGAAAGCGCTGAGCGTATTCATGTAAATAATGTACGCCGTGTCATTAGAGCGTTAGAAATTTTCCACACGACGGGTGAAAAAATGAGTGATCAACTTGAAAAACAAGAAAATGAGTTATTATACGATGTTTCCTTGATTGGCTTGACAATGGATCGAGAAATGCTATACGATCGCATTAACTTACGAGTTGATATAATGATGGAACAAGGTTTATTAGAAGAAGTAGAAGGATTATATAATAGCGGGATACGAGATTGTCAATCTATTCAAGCGATTGGGTATAAAGAGGTATATGATTATTTTGAGGATCGTGTCTCTTTAGAAGAAGCGGTATCACAATTAAAGACGAATTCACGTCGTTATGCAAAGCGTCAATTAACGTGGTTCCGTAATAAGATGGATGTCACATGGTTTGATGTTACAGACGGTGAAAAAACGTCAGAAATTTTACGATACATAGAAGGAAAGTTACAACTAAAGTCGAATAATAGTAAGTAGAGAAAAAGAGGAGGATTCGACATGAAGCAATCAATCAATATTCAAGATCAGTTTTTAAATCAACTCCGTAAAGAAAATACATTTGTTACGCTGTACTTATTAAATGGTTTCCAGCTTCGTGGATTAATTAAAGGATTTGATAATTTTACAGTCCTACTGGAAACAGAAGGTAAGCAACAGCTTATTTATAAACATGCAATTTCTACATTTGTACCACAAAAAAATGTTTCAATTGAATTAGAGTAATAATGAATTATTGTACATAACAAAAAAAGAGCGAATTTCTCGCTCTTTTTTTATTTGCCATAAACAATACATAGTGAATTTAAGCGATTCTAAATACAGTAAGGCGAATGTTAGTGTTTCCTGTTGCAGGAAGTGTGATTTCGCTAAGGGTAGGTTGGACAGAAATGTTTGCGCCGGCAGTTAATGTTTCAATCGTAGTGAATGAAAGTGAGTCGCCTATTAGATTTGAAGAGAAGTTATCAGTTGCGACTGCTCCATTTATTGAAATTCCTACGCCGAGTGGTGCACATCCTGGTGCAGTTGTAGAGATCGATACGCTAATGACGTAAATACCTCCGTTGATAACAGTAACTGTATCTGTGCCATTGAAGATAATGTTGTTTACGTTAATTGCAGTATTAAAAATGAAGTTGTTAAATTGGAGTATTGTTTGCTGAATGTTGTTTGTAACAACAATTGTTGCTACAGGGAAGCTAGGTCCAGTAGGCCCGGTAGGTCCAGTAGGTCCACCAGAAGGTCCGGTAGGGCCAGTAACTCCTATACCAGTGGCACCAGTAGCACCTGTGTTACCTTGAATACCTTGAGGCCCAGTAGCGCCAGTAGCACCCGTGTTACCTTGAACGCCCTGAGGCCCAGTAGCGCCAGTAGCACCCGTGTTACCTTGAACGCCCTGAGGCCCAGTAGCGCCGGTAGCACCCGTGTTACCTTGAACGCCTTGAGGCCCAGTAGCGCCAGTAGCACCCGTGTTACCTTGAACACCTTGAGGCCCAGTCGCACCAGTAGCGCCCGTGTTACCTTGAACACCTTGAGGCCCAGTCGCGCCCGTGTTACCTTGAACACCTTGAGGCCCAGTCGCGCCCGTGTTACCTTGAACACCTTGAGGCCCAGTAGC
>NZ_WBPF01000012.1 GCF_008923725.1 Bacillus sp. CH140a_4T | reverse complement strand
ACGGAAGTTAAGCTCTCTAGCGCCGATGGTAGTTGGGACCTTGTCCCTGTGAGAGTAGGACGTCGCCAAGCAACTAAGCACGAGTCATTTGACTCGTGTTTTTTCGTGTTTTCTTTTATAATTCATAGTAATTAAAAAATGTGTTTAAATAATTATTATTTTGATTAAATACAGGGGAATGTGGCTAGGATAGTGAATAAGCAAAAGAGTTGCAAATTTTATTAATACGTATATAATTAAAGTCAAAGATAGTCAAAGTCAATAAAGGTGGCGGATAAATGAGAAATATATCTGATATCATTGAGCAATATCTAAAGCAAGTTATTGACTTAAGCAATAATAATGTGATTGAAATCAAAAGAAATGAGATTGCGGATCGATTCGAGTGCGTACCATCTCAAATCAATTATGTAATCAATACCCGTTTTACGTTAGAAAGAGGATTTGTAGTAGAAAGTAAACGTGGTGGAGGAGGTTACATTCGCATTATAAAAGTCAAATTGCATGACGATATAGACATGATCGATCAAATGCTTCATATGATTGATCATAGCGTTGCGCAAGGGAATGCAGAGAGTATGATTATACGTTTAATAGAAGAGGGAATCATAACAAATCGTGAAGCTAAACTTATGTTAAGTGTACTAGATCGTTCTGTATTATCAATGGATGTTCCTTCTCGAGATGAACTTAGGGCTCGAATATTATGCGCAATGTTAAGAACACTGAAATATAAATAAATATAGCTTTTGTAAAAGAATAATGACTAAGAGATAAGGCAGTTAAATATTGTAGAGGTTTTGAAAAAAGAACACGCACTTTTATTTAAACAAATAAAGGAAAGTGAACAATCTAGTAATGTATGAAAAGTACTATGAGATAGATCGTTCCTATTGTAAAGGTGGGGATAGTGATGACTTGTCAAAACTGTAATATAAGACCAGCAACTTTACATTATACAAAAGTAATCAACGAACAGAAGACGGAAGTTCATCTTTGTGAGCAATGTGCAGAACAAAGTGGCTATACGTCTTTCTTTCAATCACCGCAGTCTAACTTTTCATTCCATGATTTATTCGCTGGGTTATTACACGGTGAATCAACAATGTTTGAAGAAGGACAAAACGGGCTTTCGAATACAAGTATATTAAGGTGCCCAGATTGTAAGATGACATCTGAGCAATTTACAAAGGTGGGACGCTTTGGATGTGCTTCTTGTTACGATACATTTAAGGAACATTTAAAGCCATTATTAAAACGTCTGCACGGCGGACATACAGATCATTGTGGAAAAATTCCGGAACGTATAGAAGGAAATCTTCACTTAAAGAAAGAATTAGATGAACTAAAACTCATTCTGAAACAATACGTACAGAAAGAGGAGTTTGAGAAAGCTGCTGAAGTAAGGGATAAAATTCGAGGTCTTGAAAATCAGCTTAGTGAGCATAGAGAGGGGGAATAGTTCTATGTCACTGGACAAAATTATGAATGAAGCGATTAGTCCATGGATGAAGGGGGATGGCCCTGATTCTGATATTGTTTTAAGTAGTCGAATTCGTTTGGCTCGTAATTTTAAAAAATATCAATTCTCTACAATGCAAAACGAAGAAGAAGCTAGACAGATTCATGAATTATTTAAAAAGGAATTTATAAATAAAACGGTAGAACCTTTTGGAGAGTTTGAACTATTAAAAATGAATGAATTAACGCCTCTTCAAAGGAGAGTATTAGTTGAAAAGCATTTAATTAGTCCTAACCTTGCAGGCACAGAATGTGGAGCATGCCTATTGTCAGAAAGCGAACATATTAGTGTTATGCTTAATGAAGAAGACCACATTAGGATACAGTGCTTATTTTCAGGGTTGCAGTTATCAGAGGCCCTTCAAAGTGCCAATCAAATAGATAATTGGATAGAGGAAGAGGTTGAATATGCTTTTGATGAATCACTTGGATATATAACGAGCTGCCCTACTAACGTTGGTACAGGATTGAGGGCTTCCGTAATGATTCACTTACCGGGACTCGTTTTAACGAAAAGAATTAGCCGTATTATACAAGTAATTCAAAAATTAGGGTTAGTAGTAAGAGGAATATACGGTGAAGGTAGCGAAGCGTTAGGTAATATATTTCAAGTGTCAAATCAAATGACGCTAGGAAAATCTGAAGAAGATATTATTGCAGATTTAAAGAGTGTGATTCAACAAATTATACAGCAAGAAAAAATGGCTAGAGAATTAATTGTACAAAATTCAAGTATTGAGCTTGAAGATAAAGTTTATCGCTCTTATGGCATACTAGCAAACAGTCGGTTAATTCAATCTGCGGAAGCGGCCACTTGCTTATCAGATGTACGACTTGGTATTGATTTAGGATATATAAAAGGTGTATCGAGAAATATTTTGACTGAGCTAATGGTTCTTACACAACCAGGCATTTTACAACAATATGCAGGCGGACCTTTAGGACCAGAAGAAAGAGATTATCGAAGAGCAACCTTAATCCGTGAGCGATTACGTATTGAAAAAACTAAGCGCAAGTAGGAGGCGATTTCTATGATGTTTGGAAGATTTACAGAAAGAGCACAGAAAGTATTAGCTTTATCTCAAGAGGAAGCAATTCGTATTGGACATAATAATATTGGAACAGAACACATTTTACTTGGGCTGGTACGCGAAGGGGAAGGAATTGCAGCAAAAGCGTTAATTGCTCTTGGATTAAGTCCAGAGAAAGTTCAAAAAGAGGTAGAAGCGTTAATTGGACGCGGAACAGAAGCTTCTCAAACTGTACATTATACACCGCGTGCTAAAAAGGTTATTGAATTGTCTATGGATGAAGCTCGTAAATTAGGTCATTCTTACGTTGGAACAGAACATATCTTACTTGGTTTAATCCGTGAAGGTGAAGGGGTAGCAGCACGTGTTTTAAATAACTTAGGTGTTAGCCTAAATAAGGCAAGACAACAAGTATTGCAACTTCTTGGAAGTAATGAAGCAAGTTCAGGTCACCAAGGTGGTTCTTCAACAAATGCCAATACACCGACACTGGATAGCTTAGCACGCGATTTAACAGTTGTTGCACGTGAAAATCGTCTAGATCCTGTTATAGGGCGTGGCAAGGAAATTCAACGTGTAATTGAAGTTTTAAGCCGTAGAACAAAAAATAATCCTGTATTAATTGGAGAGCCTGGTGTGGGTAAAACGGCAATTGCAGAAGGATTAGCACAACAAATTGTAAATAATGAAGTTCCTGAAACATTAAGAGATAAGCGTGTTATGACACTAGATATGGGTACAGTGGTAGCTGGAACGAAATATCGTGGTGAATTTGAAGATCGTTTAAAGAAAGTTATGGATGAAATCCGTCAAGCTGGAAACATTATTCTATTTATTGATGAACTTCATACATTAATTGGTGCAGGTGGAGCAGAAGGTGCAATTGATGCATCGAACATTTTAAAACCATCTTTAGCACGCGGAGAGTTACAATGTATTGGGGCGACAACTTTAGATGAATATCGTAAATATATTGAAAAAGACGCGGCTTTAGAAAGACGTTTCCAACCAATTCACGTTGATGAGCCAAGTTTAGACGAATCAACTCAAATCTTGAAAGGTTTACGTGATCGTTACGAGGCACATCACCGTGTATCTATTACAGATGATGCAATTGATGCGGCTGTAAAGCTTTCAGACCGTTATATTACAGATCGTTTCTTACCAGATAAAGCAATTGATTTAATTGATGAAGCTGCTTCAAAGGTTCGCTTACGCTCTTATACAACACCACCAAATCTAAAAGAGCTTGAGGTAAAGCTTGAGGAAATTAGAAAAGAAAAAGATGCAGCTGTGCAAAGTCAAGAATTTGAAAAAGCTGCTTCCTTACGTGATATGGAACAGCGCTTACGTGAGAAATTAGAAGATACGAAGCGTCAATGGAAAGAGCAACAAGGAAAAGAAAACTCAGAAGTGACAGTAGAAGATATTGCAAATGTCGTTTCTACGTGGACTCGTATACCGGTTTCTAAACTTGCACAAACAGAGACTGATAAATTATTAAACTTAGAATCCATTCTTCACAACCGTGTTATTGGTCAAGATGAAGCGGTAGTAGCTGTAGCAAAAGCTGTTCGTCGTGCTAGAGCGGGATTGAAAGATCCGAAACGTCCGATTGGTTCATTTATTTTCTTAGGACCAACAGGTGTAGGTAAAACGGAACTAGCAAGAGCATTAGCAGAATCTATGTTCGGTGATGAGGATGCAATGATTCGCATCGATATGTCTGAGTACATGGAGAAGCATTCTACTTCTCGTTTAGTTGGATCTCCTCCAGGATATGTTGGGTATGAAGAAGGTGGACAATTAACAGAAAAGGTTCGCCGTAAGCCATATTCAGTTGTCCTATTAGATGAAGTAGAGAAAGCTCATCCTGATGTGTTTAACATTTTACTACAAGTATTAGAAGATGGTCGCTTAACGGATTCTAAAGGGCGTACAGTTGATTTCCGTAATACAATTGTTATTATGACATCTAACGTTGGTGCAGATGCGTTAAAACGTAATAAACATCTTGGATTTAACGTACAAGATGAGAGCCGCGATTATTCAGATATGAAAGGTAAAGTAATGGATGAACTGAAAAAGGCATTTCGTCCAGAATTCTTAAACCGTATTGATGAAATTATCGTGTTCCATATGCTTGAGAAAAAACATATTCAAGAGATTGTAACACTTATGGTGAATCAGTTAGTGAAGCGCTTAAAAGAGCAAGAGATTGAATTGCATTTAACAGAAGGAGCGATTTCAGCCATTGCTGATAAAGGATTTGACCGAGAATACGGTGCTCGTCCGCTTCGTAGAGCAATTCAGAAACATGTAGAAGATAGACTATCGGAAGAACTTTTAAAAGGTGCTATTGAGAAAGGACAAAAAGTTATCTTTGATGTTGAAGGGGAATCATTTGTCATTCATAGTGCTGAAAAGGTAAAATAAGTATAGACAAACTAAGAGGGCTACGAGATAGCCCTCTTTCTTGTACGAGAAGGATAAACTGTTTATAGATGAAAGTGAAGTGAAATATAAAACGATATGGCTAAAAAGAAAACAAAATTCACATGTCAAGAGTGTGGTTATCAGTCACCAAAATATATGGGAAAATGCCCTGGTTGTGGTCAATGGAATACGCTTGTTGAAGAGATGGAACCGGTTGTATCATCAAGACGCCTTAATTATGCCAATGCAATTCAATCGGAAGTAACAAAACCAAGACGCCTAACAGAAGTAGAAACAAAATCTGAGGCACGTATTGAAACGAAATTCCAAGAGTTTAACCGTGTACTTGGTGGTGGGATTGTAGATGGATCCTTAGTACTTATTGGTGGAGACCCTGGGATTGGGAAATCAACATTGTTATTACAAATTTCATCGCAATTAGCAGATTCTTCATATGATGTACTATACATATCAGGTGAGGAGTCAGCAAAGCAGATTAAACTTCGTGCAGATCGTTTGCATGTAAAGGGTAGTAATCTATTTGTTGTAGCAGAAACTGATCTACAGCGAATTGCAGCGCACATTGAAGAGATGAATCCAGCTTTTGTTGTTATTGACTCTATTCAAACGATACATTTACCTGAAGTGACGTCAGCCCCAGGAAGTGTAGCGCAAGTACGTGAATGTACAGCGGAATTAATGAAACTTGCAAAAACGAAAGGAATTCCTATTTTTATCGTCGGACATGTAACAAAAGAGGGGGCAATTGCAGGACCTCGTATGTTAGAACATATGGTCGATGCAGTTCTTTACTTTGAAGGAGATCGTCATCATACATATCGTATTTTACGAGCTGTGAAGAATCGTTTTGGTTCCACGAATGAAATGGGTATTTTTGAAATGAAAGAGCTTGGTCTTGCGGAAGTCTTAAACCCTTCTGAAATTTTTCTTGAGGAAAGACCCGTTGGAGTCGCAGGATCAACAGTAGTTGCCTCAATGGAAGGAACAAGACCGGTTTTAGTAGAAATACAAGCATTAATCTCCCCTACTAGTTTTGGAAACCCTCGAAGAATGGCGACGGGAATTGATCATAACCGTGTATCGCTTATTATGGCAGTGCTAGAAAAAAGAACAGGTTTATTATTGCAAAACCAAGACGCATATTTAAAAGTAGCAGGTGGTTTGAAATTAGATGAACCAGCAATTGATTTAGCTGTGGCTTTAAGTATTGCTTCAAGTTTTAGAGATAAACCTACGACACCAACTGATGCAGTAATAGGAGAAGTAGGATTAACTGGAGAAATAAGAAGAGTATCAAGAATTGAACAACGTGTACAAGAAGCAGCTAAATTAGGATTTCAACGTGCTATTATTCCTAGAAAAAATTTGGGGGGATGGACAATTCCGGATGGGATTGAGGTAGTAGGTGTATCTAATTTAGGGGAAGCGCTTCGTTTGACATTAGGAGGCTAGGCTATGGAAGAAAACAAGCAACGTGTCAAAAGTATGATTAATATTTTACAGCTTGTGGCCCCAGGAACACCACTGCGCGAAGGGATAGATAATGTGCTTCGCGCACAAACAGGGGGACTAATTGTTCTTGGGTATAATGAACAAATTAAAAGTATTGTTGATGGGGGATTTCACATTAATTGTGCATTCTCTCCTGCTAGTTTATACGAATTAGCAAAAATGGATGGGGCACTTATTTTAAATGAAACTGGAAGTAAAATTTTAATTGCAAATGCACAGTTAGTTCCAGAGGCATCTATTGATTCTATTGAAACAGGTATGCGCCACCGGACGGCAGAGCGTGTAGCAAAGCAGACAGGTAGTCTTGTTGTGGCTATTTCACAAAGACGTAACGTAATTACACTATATCAAGGGAATTTACGTTATACACTAAAGGATATAGGTGTTATTTTAACAAAGGCAAACCAAGCTATTCAAACGTTAGAAAAATATAAGGCTGTATGGAATGATGGTATTACGAATTTGGGCATTCTAGAATTTGAAGAAGTCGTTACAATGTCCGAGGTGGTTCATGTGTTACATAGTGTTGAAATGGTACTGCGTATAAAAAATGAAATATTGAGCTATATTCATGAGCTAGGAACAGAAGGTAGGTTAATTCGTTTACAACTTACAGAACTACTAGCTGATTTAGAGGCAGAGGCAGCGTTATTAATTAAAGATTATTATCAAGAAAAAACACAAGACCATCATCAAATTTTGAAAAAGTTACAAGATCTTGCGAATACACAACTTCTAGAGGATAGCGATTTAGTTAAATTGCTTGGCTACCCAGGACAAATGAGTTTAGAAGAAAGTGTGACGCCGAGAGGATACCGAATTACAAGCAAAATTTCGCGCGTTCCGCCACTTATCATTGAAAATTTAATTAATCGATTTAAGACCTTGCAAGGTGTTTGTCGAGCAACTATTAATGAATTGGATGATGTGGAAGGAATTGGAGAAGTCAGGGCGAAGAAAATACGAGAAGGCCTAAAAAGAATCCAAGAGCATCTCTATATGAGTAGACACAATTAAGAATATTACATTGATTCTATAATATAACGACACTAGAACATTTTTGGTATATGATATGGTATATTGGTAAATAAAACTATTTATAAAAAAACACGTCCGCTTTTGCATTCGGCGTTTTGATTAGCGAAACAATGGTTAATAATGAGTAGGAGGTGGTTGGATGTTAAAACGGATTGTACAGCTCTTCTTTCTAGTAATTGGCGGAGCGTTAGGGATTTACTTAATCCCAAAAGTTATTAATGTATTAGACATGGGTGCTGTTCCTTTATTGGAAGGATCGTATGTTCGTGCAATTATTGGTGCAATTATTTTATTTTTAACAACATTTTGGCTTGTAGATTATATTGTTCAACTTATTAAGCATATTGAAGAGGCTCTTGTAAAGGCGCCTGTAGCGGATGTTTTGTTTGGTACATTAGGGTTAATCTCGGGTCTTATTGTTGCATATTTAATTTTAATACCAATTCGTGAATTTACAATTCCAGTTATTAGTACAGTGTTGCAAGTGTTCTTTACTCTTTTACTTGGATATTTAGGATTCCAAGTAGGGTTTAAAAAGAGGAATGAATTGCTAGGATTATTTACATTACCACAACGTGGGAAGAAGAAAAATAATAATAGTGAGAATGAAGAAACTGAGGTAGAAGAATCTACAACTCATTGGAAAATTCTCGATACGAGTGTAATTATCGATGGGCGTATTGCTGATATTTGCCAAACAAAGTTTTTAGAAGGAACAATTGTGATTCCACAATTCGTGTTAGAAGAACTTCAGCACATTGCCGATTCTTCTGATGCTTTAAAGCGTAATCGTGGTCGCAGAGGATTAGATATTTTAAATCGTATTCAAAAAGAGATGCCGATTCCGGTAGAAATTTATGAAGGCGATTTCGATGATATTCAAGAAGTGGATAGCAAACTTGTAAAGTTGGCGAAAATCACTGGTGGAACGGTAGTAACGAATGATTTCAACTTAAACAAAGTTTCTGAATTACAAGGGGTAACGGTGTTAAATATTAACGATTTAGCTAATGCAATTAAACCTGTTGTACTCCCAGGTGAAGAACTGAGTGTTTATGTTGTCAAAGATGGAAAAGAACAAAATCAAGGTGTTGCATATTTAGATGATGGCACGATGATTGTAGTAGAAGATGGTAGAGAATATGTAGGTTCACAACTCAATGTGCTTGTTACGAGTGTGTTACAAACATCGGCTGGGCGTATGATTTTCGCCAAACGTAAATTATTAGAAAAAGCATTATAAGTAGAGGATTATTAATATGTATACATT
This sequence comes from Bacillus sp. CH140a_4T, assembly GCF_008923725.1. GTDB lineage: Bacteria > Bacillota > Bacilli > Bacillales > Bacillaceae_G > Bacillus_A. Next base: position 49,504 of record NZ_WBPF01000012.1, on the reverse strand, counting down.
AATTATTCCAGCAGCTGGTCAAGGTAAGCGGATGGGTGCTGGTAAAAACAAGTTGTTCTTACTTATTAATGAAGTACCGATTATTGTGCATACGTTACGTGCTTTTGAAAAAGATAAAGCATGCAAAAGTATTATTATGGCAATTAACGAAGAAGAACGTCCGTATTTTGAAGAATTAATGCAGAAGTATCCGATTGAAAAGCCAGTACGATTTATTCAGGGCGGAGCCGAAAGACAAGATAGTGTATATAACGCCATTCAGTATACTAGTGATGTTGAGTATGTTCTTGTACATGACGGCGCGCGTCCATTTGTAACGAATAAAGTGATTCAAGATGTATTAACTGCAGCGGAAAAATATGGAGCGTCCATTTGTGCGGTACCAGTGAAAGATACAGTTAAGAAAATAGAGCAGGGTATCGTTGTCGAAACGGTAGAAAGATCTCAGCTTAAAGCTGTACAAACACCACAAGGGTTCGCTGTTTCTCTTTTGTTAGAAGCTCACAGAAGTGCAAAACAGGGTTGTTTCCTTGGTACAGATGATGCAAGCCTCGTAGAACGTATCGGGAAGCAAGTAGGTGTAGTAGAGGGGAGTTACTATAATATTAAAGTGACGACTCCAGAGGATTTGTTAATTGCTGAAAGTTTCCTTCATGTTCAAAAGAAATGACAGTGATGATTATAGCGAAGAAAAGCTCGGCAACAGCCGGGCTTTTCTTTATAAGGATAGCGATATAATATAGAATCATAAAGCTCTGTAGTTTAGCCTGAGGAGGATGTAAAAAATGTTTCGAATTGGACAAGGTTTTGATGTGCATGAATTTGCGGAAGGTAGACCGTTAATTATTGGTGGAATTACAATTCCTCATGAGAAAGGATTAATTGGTCATTCAGATGCAGACGTATTGTTACATACGATTGCGGACGCATGTTTAGGTGCAATTGCAGCTGGGGATATTGGAAAGCATTTCCCTGATACAGATCCTGCCTTTAAAGATGCTGATTCAGCTGTATTGCTGCAAAAGGTTTGGGAATTTGTACGTGAACAAGGTTACGAGTTAGGAAATCTAGATTGTACAATTATTGCTCAAAAGCCAAAGATGGCACCACATATTGAAAGTATGCGTAAACGTATTAGTGAACTATTAGAAACGTCTATTGATACTATCAATGTAAAGGCAACAACAACAGAAAAATTAGGATTTACAGGTAGAGAAGAAGGAATTGCTTCTCAAGCAGTTGTTTTATTACAGAAAAAATAATGGTTTTTAATTCGTAAGATGGATAATCACATTTTTTTGGTGTACAATTATAGAATGTGTTGACATTAAGAATGGAAGGTGTACCAATTATGGAAAAGCAAGTGAGAGTGCGCTATGCGCCAAGTCCAACAGGACACTTACATATCGGAAATGCGCGTACGGCATTATTTAATTATTTATTTGCTCGTCATCAAGATGGTAAGTTTATTATTCGTATTGAAGATACTGATGTGAAACGTAATGTTGCTGGTGGAGAAGAAAGCCAATTAAAATACTTGAAATGGCTCGGTATGGACTGGGATGAAGGTGTTGATGTTGGTGGTGAATTTGGACCATATCGTCAAACAGAGCGTTTAGATATTTATAAAAAATTATATGTAGATTTATTAGAGCGTGGTTTAGCTTACAAATGTTATATGACAGAAGAAGAGCTAGAAGCAGAGCGTGAAGGTCAAATCACTCGTGGTGAAACACCGCGTTATGCTGGAAACCACCGTGATTTAACTGAGGAGCAAATGAAGGGATTTGAGGCTGAAGGCCGCATTCCGAGTATTCGTTTCCGTGTACCGGTTGATCGCGATTACACGTTTAAAGATATCGTAAAAGATGAGGTTGCATTCCATTCAAATGATTTCGGTGATTTCGTTATCGTGAAAAAAGATGGAATTCCAACTTATAACTTTGCGGTAGCAGTAGATGATCACTTAATGGAGATTACACATGTACTTCGTGGTGATGATCATATTTCAAATACGCCAAAACAAATGATGATTTACGAAGCTTTCGGTTGGGATATTCCGCAATTTGGTCATATGACTTTAATTGTAAACGAAAGCCGTAAAAAGTTAAGTAAGCGTGATGAATCTATTATTCAATTTATTGAGCAATATAAAGAGCTTGGATATCTTCCAGAAGCAATCTTTAACTTTATTGCACTACTAGGTTGGTCGCCAGTAGGAGAAGAAGAAATCTTCTCTCAAGAAGAGTTTATCAAAATGTTCGATGCAGCTCGTTTATCAAAATCACCTGCATTATTTGATTCTCAAAAATTAAAATGGATGAACAACCAATATATGAAAAAGCAAGATTTAGATACGGTGGTAGAATTAAGCTTACCGCATCTAGTGAAAGCTGGACGTATAGGTGAAACTTTAAGCGAGAAAGAGCAAGCTTGGATTCGTGATGTAATTGCGTTATATCATGAACAAATGAGTTTTGGAGCTGAAATTGTAGAGCTTTCTGAAATGTTCTTCAAAGATCATGTTGATCATGAAGAAGAGGGACAAGAAGTATTAAAAGGTGAACAAGTACCAGAAGTACTTCGTGCGTTTGCTGGTCAAATAGAAGCACTAGAAGCGATGGAGCCAGCAGCGATTAAGGCGGCTATTAAAGCAGTCCAAAAGGAAACAGGTCATAAAGGTAAAAACTTATTTATGCCAATCCGTGTTGCAACTACTGGTCAAACACATGGCCCAGAGCTTCCTAATGCTATTGCACTTCTTGGAAAAGAAAAAGTTTTAAATCGTCTTCAAAAAGTAATTGGTTAACATTTTCTAGGTTTAGAAATATAATAAGTATACTTAAAACCTAATAAGGAAAAGCGACGAGAAGGAGAAGTAGAAAATCAGGCTTTTTACAGAGAGAACCACCTTTAGGCTGGAAGTGGTTTATAAGCGGATTTTTGAAATGCCCCTTCGAGTCTTCTGCTGAACAGCGAATTGTTTTGTGAAACGTCTTAGGGCGTAAAGTAAGCAGAAGCGGTGTACACCGTTATCAGAGATGAGTTTGAGGCTTTTTTAGCCTAAACAGAGTGGAACCGCGCTTATAAGGCGTCTCTGTCAATATGACAGAGGCGTCTTTTTTATACCGTAAAAATGGGTATGAGTATAAGTTTTATCTCTGTGTATAAAGATTTAGGGGGATAAGTAGGGAGTTAAGGGAGTTAGTTCACTCGAAAAAGCAGCCCATAAAGGGGAGGGAACGTCGATGTTTAGGAGGCTTCGGGAAGATATTGAAGTCGTTTTTGAACAGGATCCAGCGGCAAGAAGTTATTTCGAAGTCATTTTGACTTACTCTGGATTACATGCAGTTTGGGCCCATCGAATTGCACATGCTTTTTATAAAAAGAATTTCTTCTTTATTGCACGTTGGATCTCACAAGTTAGTCGTTTCTTTACTGGTATTGAGATTCATCCAGGAGCAACAATTGGTCGTCGTTTTTTCATAGACCATGGAATGGGAGTTGTAATTGGAGAGACGTGCGAAATTGGTGATAATGTAACGATCTATCAAGGTGTTACATTAGGTGGTACGGGTAAAGAAAAGGGGAAGAGGCACCCTACAATTCAGGATAATGTATTAATTGCAACAGGTGCTAAAGTACTAGGTTCTATTACAGTCGGAGAGAATTCTAAAATTGGAGCAGGGTCTGTCGTATTAAAAGAAGTCCCTGCACATTCTACAGTTGTAGGTATACCTGGCCGAGTCGTTATTCAAAATGGAGTGAAGATCGGTCAAGAATTAAATCATTCTGACCTTCCAGACCCAATTTTTGATAAGTTAAAGATCATGGAAGTAGAACTTGATAAATTGAAAAAACAACTTGAAGTAAAGGTAGAAAGGAAGGATAAAAATGACTATTCACATTTATAATACGTTAACGCGTCAAAAGGAAGAGTTTACTCCATTAGAAGAAAATAAGGTAAAGATGTATGTGTGTGGACCTACAGTTTATAACTATATTCACATTGGGAATGCAAGACCACCCATGGTATTTGATACAGTACGCCGTTATTTAGAATATAAAGGGTATGATGTGCAGTATGTATCTAACTTTACTGACGTAGATGATAAATTAATTAAAGCAGCAAATGAATTAGGTGAAGATGTGCCGACAATTGCGGACCGTTTCGTCGAAGCGTATTTTGAAGATGTAACGGCACTAGGTTGCAAACATGCAACAGTTCATCCGCGTGTAACGGAAAATATGGATATCATTATTGAATTTATTCAAGAACTTGTGAATAAAGGATATGCATATGAATCAGAAGGTGATGTGTACTTTAGAACGAAGGAGTTTGAAGGATACGGTAAATTATCGCATCAACCAATCGCAGACTTACGTCATGGTGCGCGCATTGAAGTAGGAGAAAAGAAACAAGACCCTCTTGATTTTGCTTTATGGAAAGCTGCGAAAGAAGGAGAAATCTTCTGGGAAAGCCCTTGGGGGAAAGGTCGTCCAGGCTGGCATATTGAATGCTCGGCAATGGCGCGTAAATACTTAGGAGATACAATCGATATTCATGCTGGTGGTCAAGACTTGGCATTTCCTCATCATGAGAATGAAATTGCGCAGTCTGAGGCGTTAACAGGAAAAACATTTGCACGTTATTGGATGCACAATGGATATATTAATATTAATAATGAGAAGATGTCTAAGTCACTGGGGAACTTCATTTTAGTTCACGATATCATTAAGCAATATGATCCACAGTTAATTAGATTCTTTATGCTATCGGTACATTACCGTCACCCAATTAATTTCAGTGAAGATTTATTACAAAGCACAAATAACGGACTGGAAAGAATTAAAACGGCTTACGGTAACTTAAAACACCGTATGGAAAGTAGTACTGAGTTAACAGATCATAATGAGAAATGGTTAGCGGAACTGGGAAAATTCCAGACTGCATTTGAAGAAGCGATGAATGATGACTTCAACACTGCTAATGCAATCACTGAGTTATATAATGTAGCAAATCATGCAAATCAATATTTACTGGAAGAACATACGTCTACAGTTGTAATTGAAGCATACGTAAAACAACTTGAAACATTATTTGATATTTTAGGGTTAGAATTAGCGCAAGAAGAGTTGCTTGATGAAGAAATTGAGGTGCTTATTCAAAAACGCATTGAAGCTCGTAAAAATCGTGATTTTGCATTATCAGATCAAATTCGCGATGATTTAAAAGACCGTAATATTATTTTAGAAGATACCGCTCAAGGTACAAGATGGAAAAGAGGATAAGAATGATTGATGCAAAGCAATTAAACAGCTTAGCGTTAGCATACATGGGTGATGCGGTATATGAACAATATATCCGCTATCACCTACTTCAAAAAGGGAAAGTTCGTCCTAATCAATTACATCGATTAGGGACAAGCTTTGTTTCGGCAAAAGCACAGGCGAAAGTTGTTTATCATTTATTAGAGACAGCATTTTTAACAGAGGAAGAAGAGGCGGTACTAAGAAGAGGGCGTAATGCAAATTCAGGTACTGTCCCGAAAAATACTGATGTACAAACATATCGATATAGTACAGCCTTTGAAGCGCTAATTGGCTATCATCACTTATTAAATAATCGTGAAAGATTAGACGAAATTGTATATAAGGCAATTGCTGTTTTAGAAGAAAAGGAAGGGGGCACATCATCATGAGTAGTGAATATATTATCGGACGTAACCCTGTAATTGAAGCGTTACGCTCAGGAAGAGATATTAATAAAATTTGGATCGCGGAAGGTGCTGCCAAAGGACAAATACAAATTGTACTAGCGCTAGCGAAAGAAAATAAGATTATTTTACAACATGCACCAAAGAAGAAGTTAGATCAATTAGTTGAGGGGAACCATCAAGGTGTAATTGCTCAAGTGGCTGCATATCAATATGCTGAGCTAGAAGATCTATTTAAAGTAGCAGAGAAGCGTAACGAGGATCCGTTCTTCTTGATTTTAGATGAAATTGAAGACCCGCATAACCTAGGTTCTATTATGCGTACTGCGGATGCAACAGGAGCTCATGGGATTATTATTCCGAAAAGAAGAGCTGTGGGACTTACTGCATCAGTTGCGAAAGCATCGACTGGAGCAATTGAATATATTCCTGTTGCACGTGTAACGAATTTATCTCGTACAATCGATGAATTAAAAGAACGTGGACTTTGGATTGCTGGTACAGATGCAAAAGGGAAAACGGATTACCGTAATTTAGATGGTAAAATGCCAATCGGATTAGTAATTGGAAGTGAAGGAAAAGGTATGAGTCGTATTATTGGTGAAAAATGTGATTTCCTAATTACTTTACCGATGGTCGGTAAAGTTACATCCTTAAATGCTTCAGTAGCCGCAAGTCTGTTAATGTATGAGGTATATCGTAAGCGTCACGAAATTGGTAAATAAAAAATGAACGATATTTTAATCGTTGACGGTTACAACATTATCGGAGCTTGGGGAGACTTGAAGAAACTACGGGATGTAGATTTGCAATCATCAAGAGATGCACTGATTGATAAGATGGCGGATTACCAAGGTTACACAGGTACAAAGGTAATGATAGTCTTTGATGCTTATACGGTCCAAGGTATTGAAAAAAAGATGAAACAATCGCGTGTGGAAGTCATATTCACGAGGAAGAATCAAACTGCAGATGAAAAGATAGAGCAACTAGCGATTGAGCTTAGAAATATAAATACACAAATATATGTTGCGACTTCTGATTATACGGAACAATGGGTTATATTTGCGCAAGGTGCTCTTCGGAAATCTGCACGTGAATTAGAGTTGGAAGTACAATCGATGGAGCAACAAGTAAGAAGGCGTACACAAGACACAAAAGAAAAACAACCCGCCATGCGAAAGATATTCAGTAAAGATATTACAGAAAAATTAGAAAAATTAAGAAGAGGAGAGCGTTGAGGCATTGACGCTCTTTATCTTTTTACTGTATAATATTGCTAAATAAATAGCGGTCGGAGGGATCAAGGTGGAAGCAGGCTTCGTAAGTGTAGGCGACGTTACATTTCGTGATTTAGAGGATGAGGCAATCGTTGAGTTAGTTCGAAAAGGTAATACTGACGCTCTAGAATATTTGATTCACAAATATAAGAACTTTGTTCGCGCGAAATCAAGATCTTATTTCTTAGTGGGTGCCGATCGAGAAGATATTGTTCAAGAAGGTATGATTGGATTGTTTAAAGCGATTCGTGATTATAAAGAGGACAAGCTTTCTTCATTCAAAGCATTTGCTGAACTGTGTATCACTCGGCAAATTATTACCGCTATTAAAACAGCAACAAGGCAAAAACATATTCCGTTAAATTCGTATGTGTCTCTAGATAAACCGATTTATGATGAGGAATCTGATCGGACATTATTAGATGTTATTTCGGAAGCGAAGGTAACGGATCCTGAAGAAATGATTATAAGCCAGGAAGAATATACAGACATAGAATCTAAAATATCTGAATTATTAAGCGATTTAGAAAGAAAAGTACTTTCTTTATATCTAGATGGTCGTTCTTATCAAGAGATTTCGGAACAGTTAAATAGACATGTGAAATCTATTGATAACGCTTTACAGAGGGTGAAGCGGAAATTGGAACGTTATATGGAAATGAGAGAGAGTACCACTTTAAATTCATAACAAATACTACAGGTGTAAAAAATCACCTGTTTTCTTTTTGTAGAGAGTGCAAAAGGCATGTCATTGACATTGTCTTTTGTTGTATGATACATTTTTAGGGACATAATGTTACAAGGTTGGTGTAACTAATGAGGAAAAAAGTTGTACTCTCATGTGAAGAGTGTAAAAATCGAAACTACTCTACGATGAAAGATACGAGCTCAGTAGAGCGACTTGAAATAAAGAAGTTTTGTAAAACATGCAATCAGCATACAGTTCACAAGGAAACAAAATAAATAATTGAAATAATACACTGGAGGTCCCGTAGATGCGTTTAACGAACTTTTTCGGCGATGTAGGTCGCGAAATGAAAAAAGTAAGTTGGCCTAAAAAAGATGAATTACTCCGTTCAACAGCGACTGTTATCGCTACAGTTGTCTTCTTTGCGATTTTCTTCGCAGTGGTTGATATGGGCATTTCTTCTTTAATTCGGTTAATTCTTGGTTAATTCTTGAATAAGAAGCACTTATCCATGATATAATGTTATTTATAAGAACTGTGTAAAAGCCCGGTGAACGGGTTTTTTCATTTGCGCAAAAAAATGTACGTCAGGGAGGGAAGGACGCTCGTCCTAAATGAATGGAAAAAAGTTGGTATGTTGTCCATACTTATTCTGGATATGAAAATAAAGTAAAAGCAAACCTAGAGAAACGTGTAGAATCAATGGGTATGCAAGATAAAATTTTCCGTGTTGTTGTCCCGGAAGAAGTAGAAGTAGAAATGAAAAACGGTAAAGAAAAATTAATGAAAAGAAAAGTGTTCCCAGGTTATGTATTAGTAGAATTAATCATGACTGATGACTCTTGGTATGTTGTACGTAACACGCCAGGTGTAACTGGGTTCGTTGGTTCTTCTGGTTCTGGATCTAAACCATCACCTCTATTAGAAGAGGAAGTTGTTACCATTATGAAGCATATGGGAATGGATAACGAAGTGGTTGATTTCGACTTTGAACTTCATGAGACAGTGCGTGTAAATGAGGGGCCATTCGCAGATTATACAGGTGCTATTGAAGAAATTGATGTGGAGAAGAAAAAGGTTAGCGTGCTTGTGGACATGTTTGGTCGCGAGACTCCAGTTGAGCTTGACTTCCATCAAATTGAAAAATTATAAAATGAAACTTGAAATGAATTGTAAAAAGTGATAATATCTTTTAAGTCAGTACGTCTTCGTTATCGGAGACGTTTTTTGAAAGATTTTATCCTTACAGATAAAATATGACGTGGGAGGGCAAATCACTGTCCAATTGACCACATCACGGACTTAAGGAGGTGTGTCTCGTGGCTAAAAAGGTAATTAAAATGGTAAAACTTCAAATTCCTGCAGGTAAAGCTAACCCAGCTCCACCAGTTGGTCCAGCATTAGGACAAGCAGGTGTTAACATCATGGGCTTCTGTAAAGAGTTTAACGCTCGTACAGCTGATCAAGCTGGTCTTATCATCCCTGTTGAAATTACGGTATTTGAGGACCGTTCATTCACTTTCATTACTAAAACTCCTCCTGCTGCTGTTCTTCTTAAGAAAGTAGCTGGTATTGAGTCTGGTTCTGGTGAACCAAACCGTAATAAAGTGGCAACTGTTAAGCGTGATAAAGTACGCGAAATCGCTGAAACTAAAATGCCTGACCTAAACGCTGCTAGCGTAGAAGCTGCAATGCGTATGGTTGAAGGTACTGCACGCAGTATGGGCATCGTTATCGAAGACTAATTCGATTTGTTTTTAAAAAAGGTTGCGGGTCTGGAATTCCAATTCGCAACCTTTATTATCGTAAATGATTATCGTTTTTAAATAAATGGGTGGCGCGCATCCTCAGGTTATACCTGGAAATAAGCGTAAACGTGGGAGGTTATTCCGCTAAAACCACATTCGAGGAGGAAATAAAAATGGCTAAAAGAGGTAAAAAGTACGTAGAAGCTGCAAAGCTTGTTGATCGTGCTGCTGCTTACTCTGCAACAGAAGCAGTAGAATTAGTAAAGAAAACAAACACAGCTAAATTTGATGCAACTGTAGAAGCTGCATTCCGTTTAGGTGTTGACCCTAAGAAAGCTGACCAACAAATCCGTGGTGCAGTTGTTCTTCCGCACGGTACTGGTAAAGTACAACGTGTTTTAGTGTTCGCTAAAGGTGAAAAAGCTAAAGAAGCTGAAGCTGCTGGAGCTGACTTCGTAGGCGATGCTGATTACATCGGTAAAATCCAACAAGGTTGGTTCGATTTTGATGTAGTAGTAGCAACTCCTGACATGATGGGTGAAGTTGGTAAACTTGGTCGCGTATTAGGACCTAAAGGTTTAATGCCAAACCCTAAAACTGGAACAGTTACTTTCGATGTAACTAAAGCTGTTAACGAAATCAAAGCTGGTAAAGTTGAATACCGCGTTGATAAAGCTGGTAACATCCACGTTCCAATCGGTAAAGTATCTTTCGAAGATGCTAAATTAGTAGAAAACTTCAGAACAATTGCTGACACTTTACAAAAAGTTAAGCCAGCTGCTGCAAAAGGTACTTACATGAAGAACGTAACAGTTGCTTCTACAATGGGACCTGGCGTACGTGTAGACGTTTCTACATTAGCGTAAATTTTGGAAGTTGACTTCATAAAGAAGTTTTTATATAATCATTTATGTTGTGAATTTAATTAGTGTACCGTAGACAGTAGGTGTCAATAGACTTAATTTCCTACCTAGGTGTTAATATACGAAACGGAATTTTTTTTCTGTGACTATATGCCTCCATGTCTACAAGTTGGGCATGGAGGTTTTTAGTGCACTTTCGGTACATCTTCTATATAATCTACAGGAGGTGTAATAACATGAGCAAAGTAATCGAAACTAAACAACAAGTTGTAACTGAAATCGCGGACAAACTTCGCGAAAGTAAATCTACAATCGTTGTTGACTACCGTGGTTTAACAGTTTCTGAAGTAACAGAATTACGTAAAAACTTACGTGAAGCTGGCGTTGAGTTCAAAGTTTACAAAAACTCTTTAACTCGTCGTGCTGCAGAGTCTGCTGAAATGGCTGAGTTAAACGAATTCTTAACAGGACCAAACGCAATCGCGTTCAGTAACGAGGATGTAGTTGCTCCTGCGAAAGTATTAAACGACTTCGCTACAAAACATGAAGCTTTAGAAATTAAAGCTGGTGTAATCGAAGGTAAACTTGTAACACTTGATGAGGTTAAAGCTATCGCTACTCTTCCATCACGTGAAGGCTTACTTTCTATGCTTCTTAGCGTTCTTCAAGCTCCAATCCGTAACCTTGCACTTGCTACTAAAGCAGTTGCAGAACAAAAGGAAGAGCAAGGCGCTTAATTTTTTAAAAGATAATTACTTGTTATCTATAAAACAATACAAACCTATTTAAGGGAGGATATTTACAATGACTAAAGAACAAATCATTGAAGCAGTTAAATCTATGACTGTATTAGAACTTAACGACTTAGTAAAAGCTATCGAGGAAGAATTCGGCGTAACTGCTGCTGCTCCTGTAGCTGTAGCTGGTGGCGCTGGTGAAGCTGCTGCTGAGAAAACTGAATTTGACGTAGTACTTGCAAGTGCTGGCGCTCAAAAAATCAAAGTTATCAAAGCTGTACGTGAAATCACTGGTCTTGGCTTAAAAGAAGCTAAAGAATTAGTTGACAACACTCCAAAAGCAATCAAAGAAGGCGTTTCTAAAGAGGAAGCTGAAGAAATGAAAGCTAAACTTGAAGAAGTTGGCGCTGCTGTAGAAGTTAAGTAATTAACTTTTGATGCTTTAAAAAAAGCTCGCTCTCATGCGAGCTTTTTTTTTAACTGTAAAGAAAAGAGGTGGCCATATGGCAGACCATTATTTTTCTAACGACCCTTCTAGTAAAAGTGATCGTAAGCGATGGGAATTTACACTTCGTGGATCTCAATTTACTTTCTTATCTGACCGTGGGGTGTTCTCGAAAAACGAAGTGGACTTTGGTTCTCGTCTTTTAATTGAAGCGTTTCAAGTGCCAGATATTAAAGGTGATATATTAGACGTAGGTTGTGGATATGGACCAATTGGTTTATCGTTGGCGAAAGAGTTTCAAGACCGTAAAGTTCACATGGTGGATGTGAATGAAAGGGCGCTTGAGCTTGCGAAAGAAAATGCCGCTAACAATAGAATTGGAAATGTACACATTTTTCAAAGTAGCGTCTATGAAAATGTAGATGGTATGTATGCTGCTATTCTATCTAATCCTCCAATTCGTGCAGGTAAAGATATCGTGCATGAGATTTTAGAAAAGGCTGTAGAGTATTTAGTTCCAGGTGGAGAGTTGTGGATTGTTATTCAAAAGAAGCAAGGCGCACCATCTGCACTGAAGAAACTAGAGGAAGTATTTTCTGAAGTCGAAGTTGTAGAAAAGAAAAAAGGATATTATATCATAAAATCAAAAAAACGTTGACGGTTATTTTTGGCTATGTTAACATTATACAATGCCAATATATGATTTTCTGCGTTGAGAAAGATGTATATTTTTGTTTCTCTTGGAAAAGATAGTAAAATCAGCAGATTATGAAACAGAATGATGGTTTTCTTATAGAAGCCATTTTTCTTTTTTGAGCAGGTAGAAAGACTCAACGTATTTATCTTTAAGAGAAAAAAACTACGCTAACAGCAGTAGTTGTATTTATTTGTGATTTTGCACAAATTTTTTTGTGCATTTATAATACTCATGATTTGAGGGGTGAAGCAGTTGACAGGTCAACTAGTTCAATACGGACGCCACCGCCAACGAAGAAGTTATGCCCGTATTAGTGAAGTATTAGAGTTACCAAATCTTATCGAAATTCAAACCTCTTCTTATCAGTGGTTTCTTGATGAGGGTTTGCGAGAAATGTTCCAGGACATTTCTCCGATCGAAGACTTTACGGGAAATCTATCGCTTGAATTTATCGACTACAGCTTAGGTGAACCTAAATACTCTGTAGACGAATGCAAAGAGCGTGATGTGACGTATGCAGCACCACTTCGTGTAAAAGTGCGTCTAATCAACAAGGAAACTGGTGAAGTAAAAGAACAAGATGTGTTCATGGGAGATTTCCCACTCATGACAGAGACTGGAACATTCGTAATTAACGGTGCAGAACGTGTTATCGTTTCCCAGTTAGTTCGCTCTCCAAGCGTATACTATAGTGGCAAAGTGGATAAAAACGGAAAACGTGGTTTTACTGCTACTGTAATTCCAAACCGCGGAGCTTGGTTAGAGTATGAAACAGATGCTAAGGATGTTGTATATGTGCGTATTGACCGTACGCGTAAACTTCCTGTAACTGTTTTGTTACGCGCATTAGGGTTTGGCTCTGATCAAGAAATCACCGAGCTTTTAGGTGATAACGAATACTTAAGCAACACATTAGAAAAAGACAACACAGATAGCACAGAGAAAGCATTGCTTGAAATTTATGAGCGTCTACGCCCTGGTGAACCACCAACAGTAGAAAATGCTAAGAGCTTACTTGTGTCTCGTTTCTTCGATCCAAAGCGCTACGATTTAGCAAATGTAGGTCGCTATAAGATCAACAAGAAGTTACACATTAAAAACAGATTGTTTAATCAACGTTTAGCTGAAACATTAGTGGATCCAGAAACTGGTGAAATTTTAGCGGCGGAAGGAACAATCTTAGATCGTCGTACACTTGATCGCATTTTACCTTACTTAGAGAAAAACATTGGATTCAAAACAGCGAAACCAATGGGTGGAGTGGTAGAAGGCGATGTTGAGCTGCAATCTATTAAGATTTATGCTCCTGAGTCAGAAGGCGAACGCGTAATTAATGTAATTGGTAATGCAAATATTACTCGTGATGTAAAACACATCACACCAGGTGATATCCTTGCTTCTATCAGTTACTTCTTCAACCTACTATACAAAGTAGGGGATACAGATGATATCGACCATTTAGGAAACCGTCGTCTGCGTTCTGTTGGAGAACTATTACAAAATCAATTCCGTATCGGTCTTTCTCGTATGGAACGTGTTGTTCGTGAGAGAATGTCGATTCAAGATACAAATGCAATTACACCACAGGCGCTAATTAACATTCGCCCGGTTATTGCATCTATTAAAGAGTTCTTCGGAAGTTCTCAGTTATCTCAGTTCATGGACCAAACAAACCCATTAGCAGAGTTAACTCACAAACGAAGACTATCTGCATTAGGACCCGGTGGTTTAACGCGTGAGCGCGCAGGCTTTGAAGTACGTGACGTTCACTACTCTCACTATGGTCGTATGTGTCCGATTGAAACACCAGAGGGACCAAACATCGGTTTGATTAACTCATTATCATCGTTCGCGAAAGTAAATGAGTTTGGTTTCATTGAAACACCATACCGTCGTGTTGATCCAGAATCTGGTCTTGTAACAGGGCAGGTTGATTACTTAACAGCAGATGAAGAAGATAATTATGTTGTAGCCCAAGCGAATATGAAATTATCTGAAGAAGGAGAATTCCTTAGCGAAGATATCGTAGCTCGTTTCCGTGGTGAAAACATTGTCACAAATAAAGAACGCATCGACTACATGGATGTATCTCCAAAACAAGTAGTGTCGGCAGCGACAGCTTGTATTCCGTTCTTAGAAAACGATGACTCTAACCGCGCACTTATGGGAGCGAACATGCAACGTCAGGCGGTTCCGTTAATGAATCCGGAATCTCCGATTGTAGGTACAGGTATGGAGTACGTATCAGCAAAAGACTCAGGTGCTGCAGTAATCTGTAAACATCCTGGTGTTGTTGAACGCGTAGAAGCACGTGAAGTTTGGGTACGTCGCTATGTAGAAGTTGACGGTCAAACAGTAAAAGGCGACTTAGATCGCTACAAAATGCAAAAATTCATTCGTTCTAACCAAGGAACTTGCTACAACCAACGTCCGATCGTAAGTGTTGGAAATGAAGTTGTAAAAGGTGAGATTCTTGCGGATGGTCCTTCTATGGAATTAGGTGAACTAGCACTTGGACGTAACGTGCTTGTTGGCTTCATGACTTGGGACGGTTATAACTACGAGGATGCGATCATTATGAGTGAGCGCCTTGTAAAAGATGATGTGTACACTTCTATTCATATTGAAGAATATGAGTCAGAAGCTCGTGATACGAAGCTTGGACCAGAAGAAATTACACGTGACATTCCAAACGTTGGGGAAGATGCATTACGCAACCTTGACGAGCGCGGTATCATTCGCGTTGGTGCGGAAGTAAAAGATGGAGATTTACTTGTTGGTAAAGTAACACCTAAAGGTGTAACAGAATTAACAGCTGAAGAACGTCTATTACATGCTATCTTTGGAGAAAAAGCACGTGAAGTACGTGATACATCACTACGTGTACCACACGGTGGTGGCGGTATTATCTTAGACGTAAAAGTATTCAACCGTGAAGATGGCGATGAATTGCCACCAGGCGTGAATCAACTTGTACGTGCATATATCGTTCAAAAACGTAAAATCTCTGAAGGTGACAAGATGGCCGGACGTCACGGTAACAAAGGTGTTATCTCTCGTATTTTACCGGAAGAAGATATGCCTTACTTACCAGACGGTACGCCAATCGATATCATGTTAAACCCATTAGGGGTACCATCTCGTATGAATATCGGTCAGGTATTAGAGCTTCATCTTGGTATGGCAGCAAGATACCTTGGTATTCACATTGCAACACCAGTATTCGATGGTGCTCGTGAGGAAGATGTTTGGGGCACGATTGAAGAAGCTGGTATGGCAAATGACGCGAAAACAATCCTGTATGACGGACGTACTGGTGAACCATTCGATAACCGCGTATCTGTTGGTGTCATGTATATGATCAAACTTGCGCACATGGTTGACGATAAACTTCATGCTCGTTCTACTGGACCATACTCACTTGTAACGCAGCAGCCTCTTGGAGGTAAAGCTCAGTTCGGTGGACAGCGTTTCGGTGAGATGGAGGTTTGGGCACTTGAAGCTTACGGTGCTGCTTATACTCTTCAAGAAATCTTAACAGTGAAGTCTGATGATGTTGTTGGACGTGTTAAGACGTATGAAGCAATTGTTAAAGGTGAAAATGTTCCAGAACCAGGCGTTCCTGAATCATTCAAAGTATTGATTAAAGAGCTGCAAAGTTTAGGTATGGACGTTAAAATGATGTCTAGCGACGATAAAGAAATCGAAATGCGTGATACAGAAGATGACGATGATCATCAATCAGCAGATAAATTGAATGTCGAAGTTGAGACAACTAAAGAATAATTGGGATAACCTGTAGACTAAAAGGGAGGTAGGCCCCTTGATAGATGTAAATAACTTTGAATATATGAAGATTGGACTTGCTTCACCTGACAAGATTCGTTCTTGGTCATACGGTGAAGTTAAGAAACCAGAAACAATTAACTATCGTACGTTAAAGCCTGAAAAAGATGGCTTGTTCTGTGAGCGTATTTTCGGACCACAAAAGGACTGGGAATGTCATTGCGGAAAATACAAACGTGTACGTTATAAAGGTGTAGTTTGTGATCGATGTGGCGTTGAAGTAACGCGTGCAAAAGTTCGTCGTGAACGTATGGGTCATATCGAATTAGCTGCTCCTGTATCTCATATTTGGTATTTCAAAGGTATCCCGAGCCGCATGGGACTTGTCTTAGACATGTCCCCTCGCGCGCTTGAAGAAGTAATTTATTTCGCTTCTTATGTTGTAACAGAAAGTGGAGATACACCACTTGATAAGAAGCAATTACTTTCTGAAAAAGAATACCGTGCATATCGTGATCGATATGGTAGCACATTCCAAGCTGCTATGGGTGCAGAAGCGATTAAAAAGCTACTACAAGACATCGATTTAGATAAAGAAGTAGACTTCTTAAAAGAAGAATTAAAAACAGCACAAGGACAACGCCGTACTCGTGCTATTAAACGTCTAGAAGTATTAGAAGCATTCCGTAACTCTGGAAATCACCCATCTTGGATGATCCTAGATGTTCTTCCAGTTATCCCGCCAGAACTACGCCCAATGGTACAGTTGGATGGTGGACGTTTTGCTACTTCTGACTTAAATGACTTATACCGTCGTGTAATTAACCGTAATAATCGTTTAAAACGTCTATTGGACTTAGGTGCACCAAGCATCATCGTTCAAAACGAAAAACGTATGTTACAAGAAGCTGTAGACGCATTAATCGATAATGGTCGCCGTGGCCGTCCAGTTACTGGACCAGGTAACCGTCCATTAAAATCACTATCTCACATGCTTAAAGGTAAACAAGGACGTTTCCGTCAAAACTTATTAGGTAAACGTGTTGACTACTCTGGCCGTTCAGTAATCGTTGTAGGACCGAACTTAAAGATGTACCAATGTGGATTACCGAAAGAAATGGCGCTTGAATTGTTTAAGCCTTTCGTTATGAAAGAGTTAGTTGGAAAAGGTTTAGCACACAACATTAAGAGTGCTAAACGTAAAATCGAGCGTGTACAACCTGAAGTTTGGGACGTTTTAGAATCTGTGATCAAAGAGCATCCAGTACTTCTAAACCGCGCACCAACACTTCACCGTCTTGGTATCCAGGCGTTTGAACCTACATTAGTAGAAGGTCGCGCAATTCGTCTTCACCCACTTGTATGTACTGCATACAACGCGGACTTTGACGGTGACCAAATGGCGGTTCACGTACCGTTATCATCAGAGGCACAAGCAGAAGCTCGTATTCTTATGTTAGCGGCACAAAACATCTTGAATCCAAAAGACGGAAAACCAGTTGTTACTCCATCTCAGGATATGGTATTAGGTAACTACTACTTAACACTTGAGCGTGAAGGCGCAATCGGTGAAGGTATGGTCTTCAAAGATGCAAACGAAGCAATACTTGCATACCAAAATGGATATGTACATCTGCACACACGTGTTGCAGTTGCTGCAAGCTCAGTAAATAATGTAACATTTACTGAAGAGCAGAAAGGTAAGCTTCTATTAACAACAGTTGGTAAATTAATATTTAACGAAATCTTACCAGAGTCGTTCCCTTATATTAATGAACCGACAAACTCAAACCTTGAAAAAGAAACACCAGCGGAGTATTTCGTTGAAAAAGGTGCGAACATTAAAGAAATTATTGCTAGTCGCGAAGAAGTGGCGCCATTTAGCAAGAAAATCCTTGGTAACATCATTGCGGAAGTATTTAAACGTTTCCAAATTACGGAAACATCTCGCATGCTTGACCGCATGAAAAACTTAGGATTTAAGTACTCTACAAAAGCTGGTATTACAGTTGGGGTATCTGACATTCTTGTATTAGGCGAAAAAGATGAAATTCTCCATGAAGCACAAGCAAAAGTAGATAATGTAATTAAACAATTCCGTCGCGGTTTAATCACGGAAGAAGAACGTTACGATCGTGTTATCTCTATTTGGAGTAATGCAAAAGATGTTATCCAAGGAAAACTGATGAAATCCTTGAATAAACGCAACCCAATCTTCATGATGAGTGATTCCGGTGCCCGTGGTAACGCATCGAACTTTACTCAGCTTGCTGGTATGCGTGGTCTGATGGCCAATCCATCTGGTCGTATTATCGAACTTCCAATTAAATCAAGTTTCCGTGAAGGTTTAACAGTACTTGAGTACTTCATCTCTACGCATGGTGCGCGTAAAGGTCTTGCCGATACAGCACTTAAAACTGCCGATTCTGGTTACTTAACACGTCGTCTTGTAGACGTTGCACAAGATGTAATTGTCCGTGAAGATGATTGTGGAACAGATCGTGGTCTATTAATTGGTGCGATTAAAGAGGGTAATGAAGTAATTGAGTCATTATATGATCGTCTTGTTGGACGTTTTGCAAGAAAAACTGTAAAACATCCTGAAACAGGTGAAGTATTAGTTAGTGAAAACCAACTAATTACTGAAGATATCGCTCATATCGTTGAAAATTCGGGTGTTGAAACTGTAAACATTCGTTCAGCGTTCACGTGTAACACTCGCCACGGTGTATGTAAGAAGTGTTACGGTCGTAACTTAGCAACTGGTACAGACGTAGAAGTAGGAGAAGCGGTAGGTATTATCGCAGCTCAATCTATCGGTGAGCCAGGTACACAGTTAACGATGCGTACGTTCCATACAGGTGGGGTTGCCGGAGATGATATCACTCAAGGTTTACCTCGTATCCAAGAGATCTTCGAAGCTCGTAACCCGAAAGGTCAGGCAGTTATCAGTGAAATCGATGGTGTTATCGCAGCGATCAACGATGTTAAAGATCGCCAAGAAGTAGTTGTACAGGGTGAAGTTGAAGCTCGTACGTATGCTATTCCTTACGGTGCGCGTCTGAAAGTAACTCTAGGACAGCCAATTAGCCACGGTAAAGAGTTAACAGAAGGTTCTATTGATCCGAAAGAATTACTAAAAGTAACGGACATTACGGCGGTTCAAGAATACTTACTACGTGAAGTTCAAAAAGTATACCGTATGCAAGGGGTAGAAATTGGTGACAAACACGTAGAAGTAATGGTACGTCAAATGTTACGTAAAGTTCGTGTAAGTGATGCGGGTGAAACAGATGTATTACCAGGAACACTACTAGATATCCATCAGTTTACTGATGCGAATGCGAAGGTGTTACTGAAAGGTAAACAACCAGCAACGGCTAGGCCTGTTCTACTCGGTATTACAAAAGCTTCACTTGAAACTGATTCATTCTTATCTGCAGCATCGTTCCAAGAAACGACACGTGTCTTAACTGATGCAGCGATTAAGGGTAAACGCGATGAGCTTCTGGGATTGAAAGAAAATGTTATTATCGGTAAACTTGTTCCTGCTGGAACAGGTATGAATCGTTATCGCAAAGTGGACCTTGTAAAAACAACACAAGGTGACATGAATGTAGAAAACGATGAAGTTTATGTGGAACAGTAAAATTTTCCGTCGTAAATTTTGTATAAAAACAGTTAATCCTAGTTGACATTGTATGAGTCAAAATGTTACTATAATCAAGGTTGCTCCTGAACGATGCTTTGGAGGATATTTATATGTCTTATCAAAAAGTGTCAAATGCTGAAAATGTAGTCGTTGGTCATAAACGCACATTGGAGGCAATCAAAAATGGTATAGTTAAAGAAGTTGTTATTGCGGAAGATGCTGATATGCGGTTAACCCATATGATTATTCGTACCGCCTTGCAACATAACATACCCATAACCAAAGTTGAATCAGTTCGTAAGCTTGGAAAAGTTTCGGGGATTCAAGTGGGAGCTTCAGCAATAGGAATAATAAGTTAAAACTGTTTTTGTGAGGAGAGAGCATTTGCTCTCCCTTGCAAAAACTTTGTTTTCAACTAATAATGAACCACCTGGATATGTGGTCATACAAACATGCGAAGGGAGGATAATCAAATGCCTACTATTAACCAATTAGTGAGAAATGGTCGTACTGATAAAGTATGGAAATCTAAATCACCTGCGTTAAACAAAGGGTTCAACTCTTTAAAGAAAAAATCAACTGATATCTCTGCACCTCAAAAACGTGGTGTATGTACTCGTGTTGGTACAATGACTCCAAAGAAACCTAACTCAGCGTTACGTAAATACGCTCGTGTACGTTTAACAAACGGTATCGAGGTTACAGCTTACATCCCAGGTATCGGTCATAACCTACAAGAGCATAGCGTAGTATTAATTCGCGGTGGTCGAGTAAAGGATTTACCAGGGGTACGTTACCACATCGTTCGTGGTGCGCTTGATACAGCTGGTGTTGACAAACGTATGCAAGGACGTTCTAAATATGGTACTAAGCGACCAAAACCTGCTAAAAAATAATAAACTTATAATGAAAGGAGGAACTCAATATGCCTCGTAAAGGACCTGTTGCGAAACGTGACGTGTTACCAGATCCAATGTACAAGTCTAAGCTAGTAACACGCCTTATCAACAAAATGATGGTTGACGGTAAAAAAGGTAAATCTCAAACAATTCTTTATAACGCTTTCGATATCGTTCGTGAACGTTCAGATAAAGACCCTATGGAAGTATTCGAGCAAGCTCTTAAGAACATCATGCCTGTTCTTGAAGTACGTGCTCGTCGTGTTGGTGGTGCTAACTACCAAGTTCCAGTTGAGGTTCGTCCAGAACGCCGTACAACTTTAGGTCTTCGCTGGTTAGTAAACTATGCTCGTCTTCGTGGTGAAAAAACTATGGAAGAGCGTCTAGCTTACGAAATCTTAGATGCAGCTAACAACGCTGGTGCATCTGTTAAGAAACGTGAAGACACTCATAAAATGGCAGAAGCTAACAAAGCATTTGCTCATTACCGTTGGTAGGATTCAACGTAAAATAAATGTAAGCATAAACCGCTTTATTTGTCGCTTATGGAAGTGTGGAGAGGGAGAATGCCTCTCCCTTTCGTTGGGCGCTCGTTTTACATAATGAGGGTACTGGACATACTGACATGTGTAACAATATAAAGTGGCTTTTTTGCTACTTAAAATAAAAAAATCCAATCCATATATGGAAGGAGCAAGACACCAAATGACAAGAGAGTTCTCTTTAGAAAACACTCGTAATATTGGTATCATGGCTCACATCGATGCTGGTAAAACAACAGCAACTGAGCGTATTCTGTATTATACAGGACGTATTCATAAAATCGGTGAAACTCATGAAGGTGCATCTCAGATGGACTGGATGGAGCAAGAGCAAGAGCGTGGTATCACAATTACTTCTGCTGCAACTACAGCTCAATGGAAAGGTCACCGTGTAAACATCATTGACACTCCAGGACACGTAGACTTCACAGTAGAAGTAGAACGTTCTTTACGCGTACTTGATGGTGCGGTAGCAGTACTTGATGCACAATCTGGTGTAGAACCACAAACAGAAACTGTTTGGCGTCAGGCTACTACTTACGGTGTACCTCGTATCGTATTCGTTAACAAAATGGATAAGATTGGTGCAGATTTCTTATACTCTGTAGGAACAATCCACGATCGTTTACAAGCAAACGCACACCCAATTCAGTTACCAATCGGTGCTGAAGATGAGTTCAATGGTATCATTGACCTTGTTGAAGAATGTGCTTACATGTACGGTAACGATTTAGGAACAGACATCGAGCGTGTTGAAATTCCTGAAGAGCACAAAGAATTAGCTGCAGAATACCGTGGAAAGCTTATTGAAGCGGTAGCTGAGCTTGATGAAGAAATGATGATGAAGTACCTAGAAGGTGAAGAAATCACTGTAGAAGAGCTTAAAGCTGGTATCCGTAAGGCTACAACTTCTGTAGAATTCTTCCCAGTAATCTGTGGTTCTGCATTCAAAAATAAAGGTGTTCAAATTCTGTTAGACGCAGTTATCGACTACCTACCATCTCCATTAGATGTACCAGCTATTAAAGGTACCCTTCCGGATACAGATGAAGAAATCGAACGTAAGTCTAGCGATGAAGAACCATTCGCAGCTTTAGCATTCAAAATCATGACTGACCCTTATGTTGGTAAGTTAACGTTCTTCCGTGTGTATTCTGGTGTGTTAAACTCTGGATCATACGTGAAAAACTCAACTAAAGGTAAGCGTGAGCGTGTAGGTCGTATCCTACAAATGCACGCTAACAGCCGTGAAGAGATTTCAACAGTTTACGCTGGTGATATCGCTGCTGCTGTAGGTTTAAAAGATACTACTACTGGTGATACTCTTTGTGATGAGAAGAGTCTTGTTATCCTTGAGTCTATGGAATTCCCAGAGCCAGTTATCTCTGTAGCTATCGAACCAAAATCTAAGGCTGACCAAGATAAAATGGGTACAGCATTATCTAAGCTTTCTGAAGAAGATCCAACATTCCGTGCTCACACTGACCAAGAAACTGGCCAAACAATCATCGCTGGTATGGGTGAACTTCACCTTGATATCATCGTTGACCGTATGCGCCGTGAATTCAAAGTAGAAGCAAACGTTGGTGCTCCTCAGGTAGCATACCGTGAGACTTTCCGCGCTGCTGCGAAAGTTGAAGGTAAGTTCGCTCGTCAATCTGGTGGTCGTGGACAATTCGGTCACGTTTGGATTGAGTTTGAACCTAATGAAGAAGGTAAAGGTTTTGAATTCCAAAACAAAATCGTCGGCGGTGTAGTTCCACGTGAATACATCCCAGCTGTTGGAGCGGGTCTTGAAGACTCACTTAAAAATGGTGTACTAGCTGGTTATCCACTAGTTGACATCAAAGCTGCGTTAGTTGACGGATCTTACCATGATGTCGATTCATCTGAGATGGCGTTCAAAATCGCTGCATCTATGGCACTTAAAGCTGCGGTTTCTAAATGTAGCCCAGTAATTCTTGAGCCAATGATGAAAGTTGAAGTTGTAATTCCTGAAGAGTACATGGGTGACATTATGGGTGACGTTACATCTCGTCGTGGACGTGTAGAAGGTATGGAAGCTCGCGGTAACGCACAAGTTGTTCGCGCTATGGTTCCACTTTCTGAAATGTTCGGTTATGCAACGGCATTACGTTCTAACACTCAAGGACGCGGAACATTCTCAATGACATTTGATCATTATGAAGAAGTACCGAAGTCTGTTTCTGAAGAAATTATTAAAAAAAATAAAGGTGAATAATTGATTTTTATCGATTGTTCAAGTATAACTACTTATGTAAGCTTAGAAAGTGGGACGTAAGTTTCACTTTCTAGTCTAAATATAAAATAACCTATATAAACTAAGGAGGAATTTAGAATGGCTAAAGCTAAATTCGAACGTTCTAAACCCCATGTTAACATCGGTACAATCGGCCACGTTGACCATGGTAAAACTACATTAACTGCTGCGATCACTACAGTTCTTGCAAAAGCTGGTGGTGCTGAAGCACGCGGATACGATCAAATCGACGCTGCTCCAGAAGAAAGAGAGCGCGGAATCACAATCTCAACTGCACACGTTGAGTACGAAACTGAAACTCGTCACTATGCACACGTTGACTGCCCAGGTCACGCTGACTATGTTAAAAACATGATCACTGGTGCTGCTCAAATGGACGGCGGTATCTTAGTAGTATCTGCTGCTGATGGCCCAATGCCTCAAACACGTGAGCACATTCTTCTTTCTCGTCAAGTAGGTGTTCCTTACATCGTTGTATTCTTAAACAAATGCGACATGGTAGATGACGAAGAATTATTAGAATTAGTAGAAATGGAAGTTCGCGACCTATTATCTGAATACGGATTCCCAGGCGACGACATTCCTGTAATCAAAGGTTCTGCTCTTAAAGCTCTTCAAGGAGAAGCTGATTGGGAAGCAAAAATCATTGAATTAATGACTGAAGTTGATGCTTACATCCCAACTCCAGAACGTGAAACTGACAAACCATTCTTAATGCCTATCGAGGATGTATTCTCTATCACAGGTCGTGGTACAGTTGCAACTGGTCGTGTAGAGCGCGGAATCGTTAAAGTTGGTGACGTAGTAGAAATCATCGGTCTTGCTGAAGAAAATGCTTCTACAACTGTAACTGGTGTAGAGATGTTCCGTAAACTTCTTGACCAAGCTCAAGCTGGAGACAACATCGGTGCTTTACTTCGTGGGGTTGCTCGTGAAGACATCCAACGTGGACAAGTTCTTGCTAAAACTGGCTCTGTAAAAGCTCACGCTAAATTCAAAGCTGAAGTTTTCGTATTATCTAAAGAAGAAGGTGGACGTCACACTCCATTCTTCGCTAACTACCGTCCTCAGTTCTACTTCCGTACAACTGACGTAACTGGTATCATCCAATTACCAGAAGGTACTGAAATGGTAATGCCTGGTGACAACATCGAAATGACTATCGAACTTATCGCTCCAATCGCTATCGAAGAGGGAACTAAATTCTCTATTCGTGAAGGTGGACGTACAGTAGGTTACGGTGTAGTTGCTACTATCGTTGAGTAATCTTAACTGATATAAAAAACCCCAAGGGATTTTCCCTTGGGGTTTTTGTTTGTAGTTGTATAATGAATGAAATGATTTTTTTTATTTTGACGAGTTTCTTCTATAGTAATACAAAATCAATAAAACTAAAATCCAGAAACTGTAAAAAGAATTCTGTGGGATGAAAACTTGAAATTCTTTAAAGTGCCATGTATAATAGCAAAAGTAGAGAAAAGCAGATGCAAACAAAAAGATGCTTGCATCTAGACGAATAACATTGTATAATAGACAATGTTGGTCTTTGACTGCGATGAAGTGGAAGGTTGCTGACACACCCGGCCGCTTTGCCATGGCATGGTGTGGGGAAATTTCCATGGAGAAGGTCTATTTTAGAAATAGGCGAACGAAGGAGGGAAAATAATGGCAAAAGAAAAAATTCGTATCCGTTTAAAAGCTTATGATCACCGTATTCTTGATCAATCAGCTGAGAAAATTGTAGAAACAGCTAAGCGTTCTGGGGCAACAGTTTCTGGTCCGATCCCATTACCGACTGAGAAGACTATTTACACAATTCTTCGTGCTGTTCATAAGTACAAAGATTCTCGTGAGCAATTCGAAATGCGCACACACAAACGTTTAATCGATATCGTGAGTCCTACTCCACAAACAGTAGATTCATTAATGCGTTTAGACTTACCGTCTGGTGTAGATATCGAAATCAAACTATAATTCATATAACTTAAAAATGTAGGAGGTGTAACTCATGACCAAAGGAATCTTAGGAAGAAAGATCGGTATGACTCAAGTATTTGCTGAGAACGGTGAGTTAATCCCAGTAACAGTTATCGCTGCTAATCCAAACGTTGTTCTTCAAAAGAAAACAACTGAAACTGATGGCTACAATGCAATCCAGTTAGGATTTGAAGATAAACGTGAAAAGTTAACTAACAAACCTGAACAAGGCCACACTGCTAAAGCATCTACAACTCCTAAGCGCTTCATTCGCGAAATCCGCGATGCAGACGTGGACGGATTAGAGGTTGGTCAAGAGGTAAAAGTTGAAGTTTTCGCTGCAGGTGAAATCGTTGACGTAACAGGAATTTCTAAAGGTAAAGGTTTCCAAGGTGTTATCAAACGCCACGGACAATCTCGCGGACCTATGTCTCATGGTTCTCGCTATCACCGTCGTCCAGGTTCAATGGGCCCAGTTGCTCCGAACCGTGTATTCAAAGGCAAAAAACTTGCTGGACGTATGGGTGGAGACCAAGTTACTATCCAAAACTTAGAAATCGTTCAAGTTGACACTGAGCGCAACTTATTACTAGTAAAAGGTAACGTTCCAGGTGCTAAGAAATCTCTTGTAGTTGTTCAAGGCGCTGTGAAGGTTAGCAAATAATTCACAATAGGAAGGAGGAATTCCAATGCCAAAAGTTACTGTATATAACCAAACTGGTTCACAGGTTGGTGAAATCGAATTAGCTGAAGCTATTTTCGGTATCGAACCAAATGAAGCTGTACTTTTCGAAGCTGTAATGATGCAACGTGCATCTTTACGTCAAGGTACACACAAAGTAAAAACTCGTTCTGAAGTTCGTGGTGGTGGTCGTAAACCATGGCGTCAAAAAGGAACTGGACGTGCTCGTCAAGGGTCTATCCGCTCTCCTCAATGGCGTGGTGGTGGTACGGTATTCGGACCTACACCAAGAAGCTATGCGTACAAACTTCCTAAGAAAGTTCGTCGTTTAGCAATCAAATCTGCATTAGCTACTAAAGTAGTTGAGAACAACATTGTAGTTCTTGAAGACCTAGTGTTAAATGCACCAAAAACAAAAGACATGCTAGCAGTACTTAAAGGATTAACTGTTGAGAAGAAAGCTCTTATCGTAACTGCTGATGCAAACGAATCTGTAGAGTTATCTGCTCGCAATATCCCTGGAGTAACAGTAATCACTGCTGATGGCGTAAACGTTTTAGACGTGCTTCATCATGATAAGCTAATCATGACAAAAGCGGCAGTGGAAAAAGTAGAGGAGGTGCTTGCATAATGAGAGATCCTCGTGATATCATTAAGCGCCCAGTTATCACTGAACGTTCTATGGAAATGATGGCTGAAAAAAAATACACGTTCGATGTGGACGTTAAATCTAATAAAACAGAAGTTAAAGATGCTCTTGAAGCGATCTTTGGTGTTAAAGTAGAAAAAGTGAACATCATGAACTACAAGCCGAAAGCAAAACGCGTTGGTCGTCACGCTGGTTTTACTAGCCGTCGTCGTAAAGCAATCGTTAAGCTAACTGCTGACAGCAAAGAAATCGAAATCTTCCAAGGCGTTTAATTCTTACTAAAGAAGGAGGGAAATTGAGATGGGAATTAAAAAGTATAATCCAACTACTAACGGTCGTCGTAATATGACTACGAATGATTTCGCTGAAATCACGACTGACAGACCCGAAAAGTCATTACTTGCTCCTTTAAGCAAGAAGGCTGGTCGTAATAACCAAGGTAAAATCACTGTACGTCATCAAGGTGGCGGACATAAGCGTCAATACCGTATCATCGACTTTAAGCGTAACAAAGATGGAATTCCAGGACGCGTTGCTACGATCGAATACGATCCAAACCGCTCTGCGAATATCGCATTAATTAACTACGTTGACGGTGAAAAACGTTACATTCTTGCTCCTAAATCTTTAGAAGTAGGTATGGAAGTTATGTCTGGCCCAGAAGCTGACATCAAAATCGGTAACGCATTACCATTAATCAACATTCCAGTAGGTACTGTTGTTCATAACATCGAGCTTAAGCCTGGTCGTGGCGGACAATTAGTTCGTTCTGCTGGTACATCTGCTCAAGTACTTGGTAAAGAAGGTAAATACGTACTTGTACGTTTAACTTCTGGTGAAGTACGTCTTGTATTATCTGCTTGTCGCGCTTCAATCGGTCAAGTAGGTAACGAACAACACGAACTTATCAAGATCGGTAAAGCAGGTCGCTCTCGCTGGTTAGGTAAACGCCCAACAGTTCGTGGTTCTGTAATGAACCCGGTTGATCACCCACACGGTGGTGGTGAAGGACGTTCTCCAATCGGACGTAAGTCTCCAATGTCTCCATGGGGTAAACCAACTCTTGGATTCAAGACTCGTAAGAAAAACAAAGCGTCTGACAAATTCATCGTTCGTCGTCGTAAAAAATAATGGGATTGTAGTACGGTTCATTTCTAGAACCGTACGCCAATCACGAAGGGAGGCACCAAAATGGCTCGTAGCTTAAAAAAAGGACCATTTGTCGATGATCACTTAATGAGCAAAATGGAAAAATTAGTTGCATCTGAGCAAAAACAAGTTGTTAAAACTTGGTCTCGCCGTTCAACAATCTTCCCTCAGTTCATCGGACACACAATCGCTGTATATGATGGTCGTAAACACGTACCTGTGTACATCACTGAGGATATGGTTGGCCATAAGTTAGGTGAATTCGCACCAACTCGTACGTATAAAGGTCACCTTGCTGACGATAAGAAAACTAGAAGATAATGAGAGGAGGCACTTCAATGCAAGCTAAAGCAGTAGCGAGAACAGTTCGTATTGCTCCTCGTAAAGTTCGTTTAGTAGTAGACTTAATCCGAGGTAAGCAAGTGGGTGAAGCGATTGCTATCCTTAACCACACACCAAAAACTGCTTCTCCAGTTGTAGAGAAAGTTTTAAAATCTGCAATCGCAAATGCAGAGCACAATTATGAGATGGATATTAACAACCTAGTTGTTGAAAAAGTTTTCGTTGACGAAGGTCCAACGTTGAAACGTTTCCGTCCACGTGCAATGGGTCGTGCAAGCCAAATTAACAAACGCACAAGCCACATCACAGTTGTGGTATCAGAAAAGAAGGAGGGATAATCGATGGGTCAAAAGGTTAATCCAATTGGTCTTCGTGTCGGCGTTATCCGTGATTGGGAATCTCGTTGGTTCGCAGAGAAAGATTACGCTACATTATTACATGAAGACATCAAAATCCGTGAGTACATTACTGTACGCTTAAAAGATTCTGCTGTTGCTAAAGTAGAAATCGAACGTGCAGCAAATCGTGTAAATGTTACAATTCACACTGCAAAACCTGGTATGGTAATTGGTAAAGGTGGTACTGAAGTTGAAGCACTTCGTAAAGCACTTAACCAATTAACAGGCAAGCGTGTACACATCAACATTTTAGAAGTTAAGAGAGCTGATCTTAACGCTAAATTAGTAGGCGAAAACATCGCTCGTCAATTAGAAAACCGTGTATCATTCCGTCGTGCACAAAAGCAAGTTATTCAACGTGCTATGCGTGCAGGTGCTAAAGGTATTAAAACACAGGTTTCTGGTCGTCTTGGCGGAGCTGATATCGCTCGTGCAGAATCTTACAGTGAAGGAACTGTTCCACTTCATACACTTCGCGCTGATATTGACTATGCAGCAGTTGAAGCTGATACAACATACGGTAAATTAGGCGTAAAAGTATGGATCTACCGTGGAGAAGTCCTTCCTACAAAAAAGAAAGCTTCTGAGGAAGGAGGAAAATAATATGTTAATGCCAAAACGCGTAAAATATCGTAGAGAGCATCGTGGTAAAATGCGTGGTCGTGCAAAAGGTGGAACTGAAATTGCTTTCGGTGAATTCGGTTTACAAGCACAAGCTGCTTCATGGATTACAAACCGTCAAATCGAAGCTGCTCGTCGTGCAATGACTCGTTACATGAAACGTGGCGGTAAAGTATGGATTAAAATTTTCCCTTCTAAACCTTACACTGCAAAACCTCTAGAAGTACGTATGGGTTCCGGTAAAGGGGCACCAGAAGGCTGGGTAGCAGTAGTAAAACCTGGGAAAATTATGTTCGAAATCGCGGGTGTATCTGAAGAGGTAGCACGCGAAGCATTACGTCTTGCAGCTCACAAGTTACCTGTGAAATGTAAATTCGTAAAACGTGAAGAAAATGGTGGTGAATCTAATGAAAACTAATGATATTCGTGAATTAACCACTGCCGAAATCGAAACAAAAGTTAAAGCTTTAAAGGAAGAATTGTTCAATCTTCGCTTCCAACTTGCTACAGGACAATTAGAGAATCCAACTCGCATTCGTGAAGTGCGTAAAGCAATTGCTCGTATGAAAACTGTAGTTCGTGAAAGAGAGATCGGAATTAATCGATAAATTGAGGGGAGGTTTGCATAGTGAGCGAACGTAACCAACGCAAAGTTTATACTGGTCGTGTTGTGTCTGACAAAATGGACAAAACGATTACAGTTTTAGTTGAAACTTACAAAACTCATTCCTTGTACGGAAAACGTGTTAAGTATTCTAAGAAGTACAAAGCCCATGATGAGCAAAACCAAGCGAAACTTGGCGATATCGTTAAAATCATGGAAACTCGCCCGCTTTCTGCTACTAAGCGTTTCCGTTTAGTTGAAATCGTTGAAGAAGCGGTTATTATCTAAATAGACGAATCGGAATTTTTAGTCCGAAGGGAGGTTTCATAACATGATCCAACAAGAATCTCGTTTGAAAGTTGCTGACAACTCTGGTGCACGTGAACTTTTAACAATTAAAGTATTAGGCGGCTCTGGTCGTAAATATGCTAACATTGGTGACATTATCGTTGCTACGGTAAAACAAGCAACACCAGGTGGCGTTGTTAAAAAAGGTGACGTTGTTAAAGCAGTAGTGGTACGTACGAAGAGCGGAGCTCGTCGTCCGGACGGTTCTTATATCAAATTTGATGAAAACGCAGCGGTTATCATCAAAGACGATAAGAGCCCACGTGGTACTCGTATCTTCGGACCAGTAGCTCGTGAATTACGTGATAGCAACTTCATGAAGATCGTTTCTTTAGCTCCAGAAGTTCTATAATTTAAGGTATTGCCTTGCTAAGGAGGTGCAGAATTAAGATGCATGTAAAAAAAGGTGATAAAGTACAGGTAATCACTGGAAAAGACAAAGGAAAACAAGGCGTTATCCTTGTGGCTTTCCCAAAGCAAAACCGTGTTATCGTTGAGGGTGTTAACATCGTTAAAAAACACTCTAAGCCATCTCAATTAAATCCACAAGGTGGAATTATTACTAAAGAAGCACCTATTCACGTTTCTAACGTTATGGTTTTAGATCCGAAAACAGGTGAACCTACTCGTGTAGGCTTCAAAGTAGAAGATGGTAAAAAAGTTCGTATTGCAAAAAAATCTGGTGAATTATTAGATAAATAATTTTCTTAAGAAAGGAGGTCACTTCATTGAATCGCCTTAAAGAGAAGTTCCAAAAGGAAATTACTCCTGCTCTAGTGAGCAAGTTTAACTATAAATCTGTGATGGAAGTACCGAAAATCGAAAAGATCGTAATCAACACTGGTGTTGGTGACGCGGTATCTAACTCAAAAGCTTTAGACAATGCAGTAGAAGAATTAACACAAATCGCAGGTCAAAAACCTGTTGTAACTCGTGCTAAAAAATCAATCGCTGGTTTCCGTCTTCGTGAAGGTATGCCAATCGGTGCGAAAGTAACTTTACGCGGCGAGCAAATGTATGAGTTCTTCGACAAATTAGTATCAGTTTCTTTACCACGTGTACGTGATTTCCGTGGTGTTTCTAAGAAATCATTCGATGGTCGTGGGAACTACACATTAGGTGTTAAAGAGCAACTTATCTTCCCTGAGATCGATTATGATAAAGTAAGCAAAGTCCGCGGTATGGACATCGTAATCGTTACTACAGCGAAAACTGATGAAGAAGCTCGTGAACTGTTAACACAATTCGGTATGCCATTCCAAAAATAATGGAAGCCAACGCTAAGTAGAGGAGGCGAAAACGTGGCTAAAAAATCTATGATAGCGAAACAAAAGCGTACTCCTAAGTTTAAAGTACAAGAGTATACACGTTGCGAACGCTGCGGTCGTCCGCATTCTGTATACCGCAAATTTAAGCTTTGCCGTATTTGTTTCCGTGAACTTGCATATAAAGGTCAAATTCCTGGTGTTAAAAAAGCTAGTTGGTAAAACCCACAAATGGGAAGGAGGTAAAACACATGGTGATGACAGATCCAATTGCAGACATGCTTACTCGCATCCGTAATGCGAACATGGTACGTCATGAGAAATTAGAGGTTCCTGCTTCTAAAATCAAAAAAGAGATCGCTGAACTTTTAAAACGTGAAGGTTTCATTCGTGATGTAGAATACATCGAGGATAACAAACAAGGTATCCTTCGTATTTTCCTGAAATATGGTGCAAACAATGAACGTGTAATCACTGGATTAAAACGTATCAGTAAACCTGGCTTACGCGTTTACGCTAAAGCTGATGAAGTACCACGTGTACTTAACGGATTAGGTATCGCTCTTGTTTCTACATCTAAGGGAGTAATGACAGACAAAGACGCTCGTCAATTACAAACTGGTGGAGAAGTAGTAGCATACGTTTGGTAATATATATTTAAAACGAACGGAGGTGTGACCACATGTCTCGTATTGGTAAAAAGATTCTTGAAATCCCTGCAGGTGTTACTATTACAATTGCAGAAGACAATACTGTAACAGTAAAAGGCCCTAAAGGTGAATTAACTCGTAAATTCAATGCTGATATGTCTATCAAAATTGAAGAAAATACACTAACAGTTGAGCGTCCATCTGAACAGAAGGAACACCGTGCATTACACGGTACAACTCGTGCTTTAATCGGAAACATGGTTGAAGGTGTAACTACAGGTTTCGCACGCGGACTTGAATTAGTCGGTGTAGGTTACCGTGCTCAAAAACAAGGAGATAAACTTGTATTAAGCGTAGGTTATTCTCATCCAGTAGAAATGACTCCGGAAGCAGGTCTTGAAGTTGAAGTACCTGTACCAACTAAAATCGTAATCAAAGGTATCGACAAGCAACGTGTTGGCGAATTTGCTGCTAACATCCGTGCTGTACGTGCTCCTGAGCCTTATAAAGGTAAAGGTATTCGTTACGAAGGCGAAGTTGTTCGTCGTAAAGAAGGTAAAACTGCTAAGTAAACCCGTTAGGTGAGAGAAAGGAGTGACAAGAATGATCACTAAAGCTGATAAAAATGCGACTCGTAAGAAAAGACATGCACGTGTACGTGCTAAACTTACTGGTACTGCAGAACGTCCACGTTTAAACGTGTTCCGTTCTAACCAACATATTTACGCTCAAGTTATTGATGATGTAAATGGTGTAACGTTAGTAAGTGCATCTACTCTTGATAAAGACCTTGCTCTTAACGGTACTAGCAATACTGAAGCTGCTACGAAAGTAGGAGAATCAGTTGCTAAGCGTGCTGTAGAGAAAGGCGTTAAAGAAGTAGTATTCGATCGCGGTGGTTACTTATACCATGGCCGTGTTAAAGCTCTAGCTGAGGCTGCTCGTGAGGCTGGATTACAATTTTAATGGTCAAAGGAGGGAAAATTGATGCATCGCATTGACCCAAGTAAATTAGAACTTGAAGAACGTGTAGTTACGATAAATCGTGTCGCGAAAGTTGTTAAGGGTGGTCGTCGTTTCCGCTTTGCTGCACTAGTTGTAGTTGGCGATAAAAACGGTCATGTTGGATTCGGTACTGGTAAAGCACAAGAGGTACCAGACGCAATCCGCAAAGCTATCGAAGACGCTAAGAAAAACTTAATCGCTGTACCATTAGTTGGTACAACAATTCCACACACAATCAACGGTCACTTTGGAGCTGGTGAAGTATTCTTAAAACCTGCTGCTGAAGGTACTGGTGTTATTGCTGGTGGACCTGTTCGTGCGGTACTTGAATTAGCTGGTGTACAAGATATTCTTTCGAAATCTCTTGGTTCTAACACACCAATCAACATGATTCGCGCTACTGTGAACGGATTAAGCGAACTTAAGCGCGCTGAAGATGTTGCAAAATTACGCGGTAAATCTGTAGAAGAGCTACTAGGTTAAGGAGGGAAAACAAATGGCGAAAAAGTTAGAAATTACCCTCACTCGTAGTGTAATTGGTCGTCCACAAGATCAACGTGCGACGGTAGAAGCTTTAGGTCTTAAAAAGTTGAATTCAACTGTAGTTAAGGAAGAAACTCCTGCTATTCTTGGTATGATCAACAAAGTTTCTCACCTTATAACTGTAAAAGAAGCTTAAGGATAACTCATTAATATAAGGAGGTGCCTGGGAATGAAACTTCATGAATTAAAACCTGCAGAAGGTTCTCGTAAAGTACGTAACCGTGTCGGTCGTGGTATCGGTTCTGGTAACGGTAAAACTGCTGGTAAAGGTCATAAAGGACAAAACGCACGTTCTGGTGGCGGTGTTCGTCTTGGCTTCGAAGGTGGTCAAACTCCATTATTCCGTCGTTTACCAAAACGCGGCTTCACAAACATTAACCGTAAAGAGTTTACTATTGTAAACTTATCAACGTTAAATCGTTTTGAAGATGGTACAGAAGTAACACCTGAATTATTGCTGGAAACTGGCGTTATCAGCAAGTTAAATGACGGTGTTAAAATTCTTGCAAGCGGCGCAGTAGAGAAAAAATTAACTGTTAAAGCGCACAAGTTCTCTTCAAGTGCTAAAGAAGCAATTGAAGCAGCTGGCGGATCAGTTGAGGTGATCTAATGTTTCGTACAATCTCCAACTTTATGCGCGTTGCTGAGATAAGACGTAAAATATTATTCACTTTAGCGATGTTAATCGTATTCAGGATTGGCACGTTTATCCCAGTGCCATTTACAAATGGAGACGTACTGAAAGCACAAGATCAATTAAATGCCTTAGGTATCCTAAATACATTTGGCGGTGGCGCCTTGAAAAACTTCTCCATCTTCGCGATGGGAATCATGCCGTATATTACAGCATCCATCATCGTGCAATTATTGCAGATGGATGTTGTTCCTAAATTTTCGGAATGGTCGAAGCAAGGCGAAATGGGCCGTCGTAAACTAACGCAATTCACGCGTTACTTTACAATTGTTCTTGCGTTTATTCAGGGGTTTGGTATGTCAATTGGTTTTAACGGTATGGTAGGTGGGCAATTAATTTTGAATCCTGGTTGGAGCACTTATTTATACATTGCTACGGTACTGACTGCTGGTACTGCATTTTTAATGTGGTTAGGTGAACAGATTACAGCTAAAGGTGTAGGTAATGGTATTTCCATCCTTATCTTTGGCGGTATTGCCGCAGCGATCCCAAGTGTTATATCTCAAGTGTATCAACAACAGTTTCAAAATATCGGAGATCAATTGTTCATGAGTATCGTTAAAGTTGCATTGATCTTAC
Organism: Bacillus sp. CH140a_4T; assembly: GCF_008923725.1. Classification (GTDB taxonomy): domain Bacteria; phylum Bacillota; class Bacilli; order Bacillales; family Bacillaceae_G; genus Bacillus_A. Next base: position 14,663 of record NZ_WBPF01000012.1, on the reverse strand, counting down.
TAGCTGTGCTAGCGGTTATTGTTGGTGTTATTTTCATTCAACAGGCTGTTAGAAAGATTCCAATTCAATATGCGAAGCGTGTAACAGGAGGGAATGGGAATCATGCTGGAGCACAAAACACTCATTTACCGCTTAAGGTAAATAGTGCGGGTGTTATTCCAGTCATTTTTGCTGTTTCATTCTTAATTACGCCTCCAACTATTGCACAGTTCTTCCCGAATCATGATGTATCGCAGTGGATCATTGCAAACTTTAACTATTCTCACCCAGTGGGAATGATCATATATGTTGCGCTCATTGTAGCCTTCACATATTTCTATGCGTTTGTTCAGGTTAATCCAGAGCAAATGTCAGAGAACCTAAACAAACAAGGTGGATATGTTCCAGGTATTCGTCCGGGTAAGAATACGGAACAATATCTAACAAAAATCTTGTATCGTTTGACCTTTGTAGGATCAATTTTCCTAGCAGCGATTGCAATCTTACCAGTTATCTTTACGAAATTGGGAAATCTTCCTCCATCTGCACAGATTGGTGGAACGAGTATGTTAATCGTTGTCGGCGTTGCTTTAGAAACAATGAAGCAGCTAGAAAGCCAACTGGTAAAACGCCATTACAAAGGGTTTATCAAGCAATGAGTAAGTGGGAAGAATCGTCTTCCCTACATGCTCATGTACTCTGAGGGGGAACAAGGATGAACTTAATTTTAATGGGGCTTCCTGGTGCTGGTAAAGGTACACAAGCCGAACAGATTGTTGCCAAGTATAACATCCCTCACATTTCAACAGGAGATATGTTCCGTGCAGCTATGAAGGCTGAAACTGAAATGGGTCTACAAGCAAAATCTTTTATTGATAAAGGTGCACTTGTTCCAGATGAAGTTACAATCGGAATCGTTCGTGAACGTTTAAGTCAAGAAGACTGCGTAAGAGGTTTCTTACTAGACGGTTTCCCACGAACTGTTGCACAAGCATCAGCTCTTGAAGAGATTATGAAAGATCTTGGTAAAAAAATCGACTATGTTTTAAACATTAATGTGGATTCAGGGTTGTTATTAACACGCCTTACAGGCCGTCGCATTTGTAAAGAGTGCGGTGCGACTTACCACTTAGAATTCAATCCACCAGCAAAAGCTGATGTGTGCGATAAATGTGGTGGCGAATTATATCAACGCTCTGATGACAATGAAGAAACTGTGGCAAATCGTTTAGATGTAAATATTAAGCAAACAAAACCTTTGCTTGATTTCTACGAGGAGCTTGGTTACTTACAAAGCATTAATGGTGAGCAAGATATCAATAAAGTATTTGCTGATATCGATGTTCTCATCGGAGGCTTAGCGTAATGATCATCTGCAAAACTCCTCGCGAGATAGAAATCATGCGAGAAGCTGGCAGGATCGTTGCTTTAACTCATCAAGAGTTGAAACAGCATATTACTCCAGGAATTACAACGAAAGAGCTCGATCAAATAGCGGAAAAGACGATTCGAAAATATGGTGCTACGCCATCTTTTAAAGGATACAACGGATTTCCGGGGAGCATATGTGCTTCTGTAAATGAAGAGCTTGTACACGGAATTCCAGGGAAGCGCAAGCTCGAAGAGGGCGATATCATCAGTATCGATATTGGTGCGAAATACAATGGGTACCATGGAGATTCTGCATGGACGTATCCAGTTGGAAACATTTCTGAATCTGTTCAAAAGCTACTTGATGTCACAGAAAAATCGTTGTATCTTGGTCTAGAACAAGTAAAACCAGGCGAAAGATTATCAAATATCTCACATGCGGTTCAAACCCATGCTGAAGAGAATGGGTTCTCGATCGTTAGGGAGTATGTTGGTCACGGAATCGGGCAAGACTTACATGAGGACCCTCAAATCCCGCACTATGGTCCACCAAATAGAGGCCCTAGATTAAAGCCGGGAATGGTCATCTGTGTTGAGCCGATGGTGAATCAAGGAAGACGATATGTAAAAACACTATCTGATGACTGGACAGTGGTAACGGTAGATGGTAAATGGTGTGCACACTTTGAGCACACGATTGCTCTTACAGAAGCAGGATACGAAATCCTTACCACTTTATAAGTAGCTGGCTCTCCGGGATTTCAGAGCAGTGTAAAATGTTACTGATTTGAAGAAGGGAGAACTATTGAATGGCTAAAGATGATGTAATTGAAGTCGAAGGTACCGTTCTTGAAACGTTGCCAAATGCTATGTTCAAAGTAGAATTAGAGAATGGGCATGTCGTATTGGCTCACGTTTCTGGTAAAATCCGTATGAACTTCATTCGTATTTTACCAGGAGACAAAGTTACGGTAGAATTATCTCCGTACGATTTAAATCGTGGTCGTATTACGTACCGTTTTAAATAATATAGCACTCCGTAATCTTTAAGGAGGTTCGAGACATGAAAGTAAGACCGTCAGTTAAACCAATCTGCGAAAAATGTAAAGTTATTCGTAGACGTGGAAAAGTAATGGTTATTTGTGAAAACCCTAAACATAAACAAAAACAAGGTTAATCAGAAGGAGGTGCATTCAGAATGGCACGTATCGCAGGTGTAGATATTCCTCGAGACAAACGCGTTGTTATTTCTTTAACTTACGTATTCGGCATTGGTCGCACAACTGCTGAAAAAATTCTAACTGAAGCTGGTATTTCTTCAGAAACACGAGTTCGTGATTTAACGGAAGACGAACTAGGACGTATCCGTGATATCATCGATCGTATTAAAGTTGAGGGAGACCTTCGTCGTGAAGTATCTCTTAACATTAAACGTCTAATGGAGATCGGTTCTTACCGTGGTCTTCGTCACCGTCGTGGTTTACCAGTTCGTGGTCAAAACTCTAAAAACAATGCTCGTACACGTAAAGGTCCACGTCGTACAGTAGCAAATAAAAAGAAATAATAAGTAAAGGAGGTTGAACTAACAATGGCACGTAAAACAAACACTCGTAAAAAACGTGTGAAAAAGAATATTGAAGCTGGTATAGCTCATATTCGTTCTACTTTCAACAACACAATCGTAACACTTACAGATACTCATGGTAACGCACTTTCTTGGTCTAGTGCTGGTGCACTTGGTTTCCGTGGATCTCGTAAGTCTACTCCATTCGCTGCGCAAATGGCTGCTGAAGCTGCTGCTAAAGTTGCAATGGAGCACGGTTTAAAAACTTTAGAGGTTACTGTTAAAGGTCCTGGTGCTGGTCGTGAAGCTGCAATTCGTGCTCTTCAAGCTGCAGGTCTAGAAGTAACAGCAATTAGAGATGTTACTCCAGTTCCTCATAATGGATGTCGTCCACCAAAACGTCGTCGTGTGTAATTTTTCTGTATAGAATTTTCCCTTTTGTCTATAATGGATATGATGCATTATCGAGAAATTTCGTACAGAAACATCGCTTGTTGTGCACAATCGGGAACTGCCTAAGGGGGACTTTCGGTTAGACAGGGGGTATCCCTTTGTTTAACCGGGGTTTCGACGTTTTGAAGGAGGGTTTAGTTAATGATTGAAATCGAAAAGCCGAAAATCGAAACGGTTGAACTTAACGAAGATGCTAAATATGGTAAATTCGTAATTGAACCGCTTGAGCGTGGATATGGTACTACTTTGGGTAACTCCTTACGTCGTATTCTTTTATCCTCACTCCCTGGTGCCGCTGTTACTGCTATCCAAATCGATGGCGTATTACATGAATTTTCAACAGTTGAGGGCGTAGTAGAAGACGTTACGACGATCATCTTAAACTTGAAAAAGTTAGCTCTTAAAATCTACTCTGAAGAAGAGAAGACGTTGGAAATTGATGTGCAGGGCGAAGGTATTGTCACAGCTGCTGATATTACTCATGATAGTGATGTAGAAATCTTAAATCCAGATTTACACATTGCAACGTTAGCAAAAAATGCGCATTTCCGCATGCGTTTAACTGCAAAGCGTGGCCGTGGGTATACGCCAGCTGATGCAAATAAAAGCGAAGATCAACCAATAGGAGTAATTCCTATTGATTCTATTTATACTCCAGTATCACGTGTGACTTACCAAGTGGAAAAGACACGTGTCGGACAAGTGGCTAATTATGATAAGCTTACGCTTGATGTATGGACGGATGGAAGCATCGGGCCAAAAGAAGCTATCTCTTTAGGTGCCAAAATCTTAACTGAGCATTTAAATATCTTTGTTGGTTTAACTGATGAAGCACAAAATGCTGAGATTATGGTCGAGAAGGAAGAAGATCAAAAAGAGAAAGTTCTTGAGATGACTATCGAAGAACTAGATCTTTCTGTTCGTTCTTATAATTGCCTAAAACGTGCAGGAATTAATACTGTACAAGAGCTTGCGAACAAAACAGAAGAAGATATGATGAAAGTTCGTAACTTAGGACGTAAATCCTTAGAAGAAGTTAAACATAAACTTGAGGAATTAGGTTTAGGTTTACGTAAAGACGACTGAGGATTTAAACCCATCAACAAAGGAGGGAACTACGAATGGCATACAGAAAATTAGGCCGTACAAGTGCGCAACGTAAAGCTATGTTACGTGATTTAGCTACTGATTTAATTATCAACGAGCGCATCCAAACGACAGAAACTCGTGCAAAAGAACTTCGTTCTGTAGTGGAAAAAATGATCACTTTAGGTAAACGCGGAGATCTTCACGCTCGTCGTCAAGCAGCAGCTTTCATTCGCAATGAAGTAGCTAACGCTGAGACTGGTCAAGATGCACTTCAAAAATTATTCGCTGATGTAGCTCCACGCTATGCTGAGCGCCAAGGCGGATACACTCGTATTGCAAAAATTGGTCCACGTCGCGGAGACGCAGCACCAATGGTAATTATCGAGTTAGTATAATGATAATTAAAAGGGCAGGACAGTTCTTTTCAAGAAACTGGTCATGGCCCTTTTTTTTAAATATAAAAATAGGCTAACTTGGCGAAGGAAAGGGTGCCTTGTATTGAAAAAAGAGAAACTTCGGACAGAAAATATATCATTTCAATATCCTGGGGCAGCCACTTATGCATTAAAAGATGTTTCATTTTCCTTGTATGAGGGAGAATGGGTATCTGTTATTGGACAAAACGGTTCAGGGAAGTCTACACTTGCAAAATTATTGAATGGTTTGTTTTTGCCGGAAGCAGGGACTATTATAGTAAATGATACAATGGTTTTATCTGAGGAAACGGTATGGGATGTTCGAAAACAAATTGGGATGGTATTTCAAAATCCAGATAATCAATTTGTTGGAACGACAGTGCAAGACGACGTTGTCTTTGGCTTAGAGAATATCGGAATGCCAAGAGAGAAAATGGTAGAAAGATTAGATCAGGCCCTCAAACTTGTCCGTATGGAAGATTTTCTTAATGATGAACCTCATTCGTTATCTGGTGGGCAAAAGCAGCGAGTGGCAATAGCAGGCGTTTTAGCACTTCAGCCATCTATTTTGATATTAGATGAAGCAACGTCAATGCTAGATCCTCAAGGGAGACGTGAAGTAGTAGAAACGGTTAGACAACTTGTTAATCAAAAAGGTATTACCGTATTATCAATTACGCACGATTTAGAAGAAGCGGCACAATCAGACCGTGTAATTATTTTAAATAAGGGAGAAATATTAGAGGAAGGGACTCCAAAGCAAATCTTCAAGTCCTCTCATATGCTCCAAGAAATTGGATTAGATGTACCCTTTTCAGTGAAAATAGCAGAATTATTAAAAAGAAATGAAATTCTCTTGCAAAATACGCATCTTACAATGGAAAGCTTGGTGAACGAACTTTGGAGATTACATTCCAAAAAGTAGAACATCGTTATCAATATAAAACTCCATTTGAAAGACGCGCACTTTATGATGTAGACGTGTCGTTTCCAAGTGGGGGCTATTATGCCATTATCGGTCATACTGGTTCAGGTAAGTCGACGATGATTCAACATTTAAATGGTTTATTGCAGCCGACGAATGGCACAGTTCAAATTGGTGAACATTTCATTTCGGCAGGAAAGAAAGAAAAAAAGCTAAAGCCACTACGTAAGAAGGTAGGGGTTGTCTTTCAATTCCCAGAACATCAGTTGTTTGAAGAGACTGTGGAGAAGGATATTTGTTTCGGCCCTACTAATTTTGGGGTATCTGTAGAAGAAGCGAAGCAAAAGGCAAGAGAGGCAATTGAACTTGTAGGGTTAGAGCCAGAACTGTTAACACGTTCACCGTTTGAGTTAAGTGGTGGGCAAATGAGGCGTGTTGCGATAGCGGGTGTATTGGCGATGGAACCCGAAGTGCTTGTATTAGATGAACCTACAGCAGGACTAGATCCAAAAGGGCAGAATGAACTTATGGAGATGTTTTATAAGCTGCATAAGGAAAAAGGTCTTACAGTTATCCTAGTAACACATAATATGGAGGATGCTGCTAAGTATGCGGAGCAGATTGTAGTCATGCATAAAGGAACGGTCTTTTTGCAAGGAAGTGCAGAGGAAGTATTTTCACATGCTGATGAACTAGAGAAAATTGGCGTGGATCTTCCTATGTCTTTAAAGTATAAACGTGCAATTGAAGAGAAGTTTGGCATTTCAATCCCAAAGGCTACCTTATCTTTAGAGGATCTTACTCATGAAGTTGTGCAGGTGTTACGAAAAGGTGGTCATGAATCATGCAGCAGTTGATTATTGGAAGATATATTCCAGGGAAGTCTCTTATTCATCAACTTGACCCACGTACGAAGCTGCTGATTGTCTTTTTATATGTATTTGTTGTTTTCTTAGCAAATAATGCGATTTCATATGGATTTTTATTTTTATATGCACTCATTGCTTTATTTTTTGCAAAAGTGCCGATTCGTTATGTACTTTCGGGCTTAAAACCAATTCTATGGATTTTTCTTTTTACATTTTTCCTGCATATTTTTACAAATAAAGAAGGGGAAGTACTATTCCAGCTTGGTTGGTTTTCGATACATGAAAAAGGATTAGAGCAAGGGATATACATTTCTATACGATTCTTCGTTATTATTTTAATGACGACATTATTAACGTTAACGACGACACCTATTGAGATTACAGATGGTTTGGAGACGTTATTAAAGCCGTTGAAGCGTATAAAAGTTCCTGTTCATGAAATCGCATTAATGATGTCAATCTCTCTTCGTTTTATTCCAACATTAATGGATGAAACGAGTAAAATAATGAAGGCACAATCGTCACGTGGTATTGATTTCGCAGGAGGACCGATAAAAGATAGGATGAAAGCTATTATCTCACTACTCGTTCCTCTATTTATCAGTGCTTTTAAGCGTGCTGAGGACTTAGCGATTGCTATGGAAGCACGTGGGTATCAAAATGGCGAAGGACGTACTAAATTTAGGCAACTACGCTGGAAAACAAGCGATACAGTAACGATTATAAGCTTACTTTGTTTAGCTTGTATTTTGGCATGGGTGCGATTGTAATGGAGAATAGAGAAATGGATAGAATAAAATGTACGGTTGCATATGATGGCATGCATTTTTGTGGTTATCAAATTCAGCCGCAGCGTCGTACTGTTCAACAAGAGATTGAGAAAGCTTTGCAGAAATTGCATAAAGGAGAACTTGTTCGTGTTCAGGCATCGGGCAGAACGGATTCTACCGTTCACGCCAAAGGACAAGTCATACACTTTGATACACCGTTGTCTCTTGAAGAGTGGCAATGGAGTAACGCATTAAACACAATGTTGCCAGATGATATTGTTATCAGACAGGTAGAGAAAAAAACAGAAGAATTTCATGCGCGTTACGGTGTCGAGAGAAAAGAATATCGTTATCGTGTATTATTATCAAAGACTGCGGATGTATTCCGTAGAAATTACGTATATCAATATCCATATCCACTCGAAATAAACTCTATAAGCAAAGCGATCCCTTATTTTATCGGAACGCATGATTTCACTTCTTTTTGTTCGGCAAAAACTGACAAAAAAGATAAAGTGAGAACAATTTATGAAATTGAGCTAATTGAGCAAGATGATGAATTAATTTTTCGTTTTGTAGGTAATGGATTTTTATATAATATGGTCAGAATTATTGTTGGTACGTTACTTAGCGTAGGACAAGGAAAGCTTGATCCGGATAGCATTCCAGAGATTTTAGCGAAGCAAAATCGTCAGTTTGCTGGAAAGATGGCTCCAGGTCATGGTCTTTACTTATGGCAGGTAAACTATAACAACTAATCCTGGTGTAACATTTGCTTGACATTAGAAACTCAAAAGTATATCATAACATATGGTATTGTTTCTAAAACCACGATTAGCCCCGGAAGGAAATCGTGTTTAAGATAAACAATAGATTTTTTCTATGGAAAAGATAACGAGGAGGGAAACACATGCGTACGACTTTTATGGCAAAAGCTAACGAAGTTGAGCGTAAATGGTATGTGGTTGATGCTGAAGGTCAAACTTTAGGTCGCCTATCTACTGAAGTAGCATCTATTTTACGCGGTAAAAACAAACCTACATTTACACCACACGTTGACACGGGTGATCATGTAATTATTATTAACGCTGAGAAAATTCATTTAACAGGTAATAAATTAAACGATAAAATTTACTACCGTCACACTAACCACCCAGGTGGACTTAAACAAAGAACAGCTCTAGAAATGCGTACAAACTACCCTGTACAAATGTTAGAGCTTGCAATTAAAGGCATGCTTCCAAAAGGACGCTTAGGCCGTCAAGTTTCTAAGAAACTAAACGTGTATGCTGGAGCAGAGCATCCACACCAAGCACAAAAACCAGAAGTTTACGAACTTCGCGGATAATTAATTAAAGGAGGGCTTACTTTGGCACAGGTTCAATACTATGGCACTGGACGTCGTAAGAGTTCAGTAGCGCGCGTACGCCTAGTTCCAGGCGAAGGACGCGTTATCATTAACGGTCGTGATTTTGAAAACTATATCCCATTTGCTGCATTACGTGAAGTAGTGAAACAACCTCTAGTTGCAACAGAAACTTTAGGTAACTACGATGTACTTGTAAACGTAAATGGTGGTGGATACACTGGTCAAGCTGGTGCTATTCGTCACGGTATTTCTCGCGCTTTATTAAAAGCTGATCCAGAATACCGTCTAACACTAAAACGTGCAGGTCTATTAACTCGTGACGCACGTATGAAAGAGCGTAAAAAATACGGTCTTAAAGGCGCACGTCGTGCACCTCAGTTCTCAAAACGTTAATTTTTGCGAACTACAAACCCCAACCATTTTGGTTGGGGTTTTTTTATGTTTCATTCCTCTTTTGGAATTTTTGTAGTTTGGAATATTTTAGTGCTATCCTCTCGCGTATGCTTCTTCTTTAGAAGTTTAGACTAATACGTATTAGGGAGGTTTATAAGTGCTATGAATGTCATTGTCAGCTTACAAGAAAAACAAAAAGAAAAGCAGCTGAAATATGAACGGAAGATGCTGCGAGAATTATCATTAAAAACATTACGTTCAAATATTAGAGATGCCTTTCAGATGCAGGAACTTCATCGTCAGTATGAAGATTACTGTATTGAATTAGGGATAGAATCGTATTTATTAGGAGCGAGATACAGTAAGTTTGGTTATTATGGTGAATCATTCTTTGATGTGAAATATAGAGCCTTAGAAGAAGAGCAACAATTAACGGAAACACTATTTCAATTTTTAACGAGCATGACTATGAGGGAAATTAAGTTACAAGATGAGGAATTACTTTTTGAATCTTGTCAGCAGTTTATTGGCTTATGGTGGCAGGAAGGATATGAAAAAGGTGAAAGAAGATATCGATTAAAGCTTCATTAAGACAAGCATAAACTTTCCTCTTGTCCCATATAAGTAATTAGAGGGACTAGCTGGAGGAGGAAAGGTATGAAGAGAATTCGAATTATCTCTTTTGCACTCGCTGCGGTTGTTTTGTTTTTTTTAGTCAAACAAGAATTTCAAATTACAAAATCGTGGCGAGCTTGGAATTTACCCTTATCAGGGAAGGTGATTGTATTAGATGCTGGGCATGGTGGACCAGACGGAGGGGCTGTTGGTGGAAAAGATATTATAGAAAAAGATATTACGCTTGAGATTACAAAGAAGGTACAAGATTATTTACAAGAACAAGGTGCACTAGTTATTTTAACACGTGAGGGAGATTATGATTTAGCGAAGAAAGATACAAAATCATATAGTAGACGTAAAGCAGAGGATTTAAAAAAGCGCGTAGAGATTATTAATAAACCTGATGTAGACTTTTTTGCGAGTATTCATTTAAATGCTTTAACTAGTAGTGGATCAAAAGGAGCACAAACGTTCTACTACCGTTCTTCGATTGAAAATGAACGTGCTGCCAAATTTATACAAGCTGAATTGAGAACGAGTTTAGAGAATACGAATCGTTCTGCTAAAACAATTTCTCATGTGTATTTATTAAAGTATGCGAAAACACCAGGTGCTTTAATTGAAGCTGGGTTTTTATCGAATGTAAACGAAAGGTATATGTTAAATTCGGAGAAATATCAGCAAAAGGTAGCGGCTGCAGTGTATCGTGGTATATTACGCTATTTCACGGAAAAAGGAAATCCTCCAGAATAAGGAGGATTTTTTGAGTTTCTCTCGTTAACGAAGTTTTCCGAAAATATGTTATACTGGAAATGTAAACGCATTTATTTAAAAATAAAGAGAGATACATTTAATTAACATTACGTTATTTTTCATACAGGGGGCTGGGCTAATCATGGTAACGAAAGAGCAAGTAGTGGAAGCGTTAGAAGGGGTTGTAGATCCGTTTTTACATAAAACGTTAAAAGAAACAAGGGCAATTAAAGAGGTAACAGTTAAGCCTGAGAAGGAACATGTAAGTGTTAAAATTGCAATCGTAAAAACTGGTACAGCGGAACAAATGCAATTGCAATCTGGAATTGTAAAGTTAGTGAAAGAATTAGGAGCAGCAACAGTAGGGCTTCGCTTTGCAGAATTTACAGAAGAGGAATTAGCTCAGTTTGCACCGGAACAAGAAGAAGAGCAAATTGAATCTTTATTGTCACCAAATTCAAAAACAACATTTTTAGCAGTGGCGAGTGGAAAAGGTGGAGTAGGGAAATCAACAGTTTCTGTTAACCTTGCCATTGCGCTAGCTCGGTTAGGAAAAAAGGTTGGTATCATTGATGCTGATATTTATGGTTTTAGCGTACCGGATATGATGGGGATAGAAAAACGACCTGTTGTAAGAGGGGATAAGATAATTCCAGTGGAGCGTCTAGGTGTAAAGGTAATCTCAATGGGGTTCTTTGTAGAAGATAATGCACCGGTTATTTGGAGAGGGCCTATGCTTGGGAAAATGTTAAATCATTTCTTTACAGAAGTAGAATGGGGAGATTTAGACTATTTAGTTTTAGATTTACCACCGGGTACAGGTGATGTTGCGCTAGACTTACATTCGATGTTGCCGGCTTGTAAAGAGATTATTGTCACAACGCCGCATCCAACAGCGGCATTTGTAGCAGCGCGTGCTGGAGCTATGGCTTTACGTACAGAACATAGTATTCTTGGTGTTGTTGAAAATATGGCGTATTTTGAAAGTAAAACAACTGGTGAAAAAGAATATGTTTTTGGAAGAGGTGGAGGAGATAAATTAGCTACAGAACTTCAAACAGAAGTACTTGGCCGAATCCCGCTTCAACAACCTGATTGGAATAAGGAAGACTTTGCACCGTCAGTATATGAAGATACACATACGACGGGTCTTATTTATCGTACGATAGCTGAGACAGTAATTGATAAAATAGCTGTCGCGCAAAAATAAAATAATAATGAGTGGACGATACATATATTGTCCGCTCATTATTATAATTATTTTTTTTACTGCTGCTCCTTTTTACTGTCTTGGGAACCACTTTCATCGCCTGCTTCTTTTTTATCAGATCCACTTTTTTCGGCCTTTTGTACACCTTTACTAATAATATCAATCATCTTAGCTTGGAAGAGTGGGCTTTCAGCAGTTTCTGTTAGTACTTGTTGTAAATATTGGCGGTATTCTTTGCTCTTCATTGTTTGTAACATCATTTTTTCTACTTCAGGGTTTTTCATAATTTCTATAACGCCTGCTTGATATTCAGGGTCTTTTAATAATGTTTTCATTAAGGTTGTTTGTTCTTTCCCCATACTTTTAGCGAATTTCGATGAGAACTCAGGGTCTTTAAAGAGCTTCTCCCAGAATTGTTGCCCTTTGTCGGATACCAATGCATCTTCAATCGTTTTCTTTACTACTGTTTCATCTAGTATGAGTGCTTGTTTCATCTTTTCATCAGTTAACACATCTTGAATGGCTTTCTTACCTTGATCGGTTTTTAAAATATCAACAATCATTTTCTTCGTTTGATCATAATCAAGTTCAGACTTTGCTTCTTTTTCTTGTGCACATGCTACAAGTACAAAAAATAGAAAAGAAGAAGTCAAAACGAGCAGAATCCGTTTCATAAGTTGGAACTCCTTTCAGCACAGTTCTCTCTTTTTAATATAAATATCTTTAAGGAATTTATACATGAACATGGCTAGCTTTTTGAAATTGTCATTGATACAATTTGATTAGAAATATAAGGATAATGGGGGATGTGTTGTGAATAGCCGCAAGTGGGTACGACTATTTTTTACGACGTTGTTTCTTGGTGGGATTAGTACGGTCATTATTGGGTTTTTTTTAGAGTGGGACAAGTACGCTAAATTTTTTCAAAATTTCGACGCAAAGGAGATTTTAGCAGTTTCCTTCTGGTTGATGGGCGTAGGATTTATTTTTAGTGTTATAAGTCAAATGGGGTTCTTTGCCTATTTAACAATCCATCGTTTTGGACTAGGGATGTTCCGGTCACCTTCTTTATGGAATGCAGTTCAGCTCTTTTTTATTGCATTCGTTTTATTTGATTTCGTGTATTTAAGATCTGTATTGATTGCAAACGGGGAAGTTTCACTAGGGAATAACATACTTGTTGCTGGTGTATTATTTGTATTTGGGGCCATTGTTGCTTATATAAAAAGTAAAGAAACGAACAAAAAGGCATTCGTGCCCGCTTTGTTCTTTATGGTTGTTGTAACAATTCTTGAGTGGGTACCAGCTCTTCGGATTAACGATACAGATTGGTTATATTTAATGGTGATACCACTTTTATTATGTAATGCATATCAGTTACTTATATTACATCGTTTAATTGGAAAGACGAGTAAGTCGGCCTAATTAAGAGAGGTTTTACGCAGGGTAGTTGTATGAATGGAAAAGCTCTATTACCTGAATGAAAGGTAGTAGAGCTTTTTATGTGTGAAGAATTATTGTACATCTTCACTTTTCGTACTTGTGTTGGAAATAAGTTGTGATACGGATATTTGCTCATAGCCGTCACTCTTTAATTTTTGCAGAAGCAGTGGTAAAGCTTTATTTGTTTGAAGGGCAGAATCGGATGCATGTAATAAGACGATATCTCCACCTTTTAAATTATTAGAGACGGTGGAAACGATATTGTTTACGCCAGGGTTTTTCCAGTCGTTTGAGTTATTACTCCAATGAACGACAGTGTATCCGAGTGATTCTGCTATTTTAAGTGTTGCTTTGTTAAAGTCTCCACTAGGTGGACGTAATAGTTTGATTTGTTTCACACCGAGTTTTGTAAACACATCTTGTGCTCGCAAAAGATCTCTTCGTATTTCATTTGTCTCTAGAGAAGTGTAGGACGTGTAATTGTACCCCATACTACCGATTTCATGTCCATCTTTTATGATGCGTTCAACAACATCAGGGTGTCTTTCTGCCCATGCAGCAGAAAGGAAGAAAGTAGCATTCTTAATATCTCTTTCTTTAAGTGTATCAAGGATTGGAATTGCTTTTTTGTCTCCCCAACTAATATCAAACGTGAATGCAACTTGTTTTTTAGAGGTGTCGCCTTTGTAAATGACTTTAGGTCCTGTAGCAGTTGAAAAAGCAGACTCGTGTGAATATGTTTTCAAAAAGAGTAGCCATGCTGTAAATAAGGAAAGTATCACTATTAAGCTAATGTGTTTAAAGTTTCTTTTACTCGTAATAAAAAAGAAAAACATAATATTACGCCCCTTTGTCCAATCCTTTTCAGTTACATATATGCTGTAAATATAAAAAAGAGAACAAGGGATTAATATCGTAAGTAGTGGATATAATGGATGATAGAATAAAATGAGCGGAACGTTAATTGCTCTGTAAGAAATGATTGAGGTGATGAGTTGCTTGGGTTTATGTTAACGAAAGAAGAGAAAAAAGAAATGGAATACATATTGAAGAGAGAGTTAGAAGAACTTTTATTTGATTTTGAAGATGAACGTATTCATAACGTTGTAAAAAAAGCGATGGAAGAGAGATATAAAATCATTTTTTGTTTGTTTCGAAGAGTCGCTAATGCAGAGGAATGTATTCGTTATGTAAGAAAAAGAACTTTTTATTAAAAAGTGTTGACGTTAATAGTTATTATATGATAAATTAATAACCGTCGCTAATGCGGAAACGCAGAAAACGACAAAAAAGAAAATGAAAAACTTAGTTGACATTGAAAAATGAAGATGTTAACATAAGGGAGTCGCAAATGAGCGACCAAGTAGTTCTTTGAAAACTGAACGAAACAAACAACGTGAAACGTCAATTTTTATTTTTAGATGCTAGACAAACTAACTTT
>NZ_WBPF01000011.1 GCF_008923725.1 Bacillus sp. CH140a_4T | reverse complement strand
AATTTCGAAATACATTCCGATTTTACCACCGATATGTATTACTTCTCGATACTAACATGAAAAACTTTTTTATTTATACAAGATTTTATGCAAAAAAAAGAGTAGCGGGGATCCTCCGAATCACCGCTACATCAACAATGTATAAAATCCTGTATAAGAAATAAATAAACATTGAAGTAAGAAACCTCATAAAAATAACGATTCTATGAAATAGTTGCTACCGATAATAATGCGTTATGTTAACTTAACCTGTATAGGATATTCATTAACCCAAAGTAATTAAAATATGCTTTGGGTTTTATATTTTCCAAGATAATATGTAAATATATCTTTACATTGTAGGTGAAATGATGGCTGTAAAAAATAAAATTAAGGAACTACGAGTACAACATAAAATTACACAAGTACAGATGGCAAAGGACTTACAAGTTACAAGACAAACGATTGTAGCCATTGAAAACAATCACTATAATCCAAATTTAGAATTAGCATTGAAAATAGCTCATTACTTTGATCTAAAAATGGAAGACATTTTTACACTTGAATAATCTTGAAATAAAGGAGCAAAAGAACAATGTGGATACAAAAGCAAGACGAAATGGAAAAACATCATGTAGAAAAAGCCAGTAAAAATGCATTCATGGTCTATACTGTTTTATTACTCATTTGGTCTTTATACGATAACTTTAAAAATGGTCATTTAGGAAATGCTTTTTTGATTTTATCAATAGGAAATGCAGTATATTTTTGGACACTGGTTGTACAAAAAAGAAAAATAGAACGCTTTGAAGAGACAGATGACCCTGATACAACAATAAAATTTGTAAAAAGAAACCAGCATTTTATCATGTGGGCAATTATCTTAATTGTTATAATTGTTATTGGATTACTTACAAAGTAAAAGAAAAGAATAACTTCCTAGAACGAGTTTTATGTTAAATGGAGGATTAATATGGACATTCAATGGCATGAAGATGGAATGGCATTTGAAACAATGCGAGAAGCTCATGAATGGGCATATAACGTAATATACAATGAGATTGGCTACCTATATGATGGATACAAAACTAAAGATGAAAAAATAGCCTCTTCTCTCATCTATGAATTAGTAAGAGCTAATACATTATGTGGCCCTAAGTATAATATTTTCTGTGACGAAGAGTGTACTATGAAACCATGTATTTATAAAGTTTGGGTGACATTAATTTAAAAATAAACTTCCGCTAAGGGTGTTTTTGCCCATCCCTCGAAAAGGGGGATTAAGAAAACGTCATTGTACCCACTTTTTATAAGAGATAGCACCAGACATTTTACGAAATTCATACAATTAGATAACAATAAAACTTTAATCAGCCCTCCCAAATTGTGCTCTTAAAGACAGTTAATCTACCATCTAACATTATATTTGTATTCACAATTAAATTGATAAATAAAACGCAGAATATTCGAATAAATAAACTGCGATTATCTTGAAACCACGGTTTTAAAGGGAGTAATCGTTGAATTCCATCATTTTTCCGCTTTCTGAAGGAGATATATTTTTATAGACTTATGTATTAAGATAGAAATGTGCTAGAAAATACCGGTAAAAAAGCATAAATAAGGAAAAGGGATGGGATTAAAAATGAAGGCTATATTAAGAAATATTGTATCAATGACTCTCGTACTCGCTTTGTTTACAACTTCTTTCGCTGGAATCTCCAAAGCTCAAGAGATTAATAGTGAAGAAGAAAAATTAGTACAAGAAGTAGCTGCACAATTGAAGTTTGTTGTTGAAGAAGCTGCAGTTAAAGATAAACACGGAAGAGTTGTAGATATTGATATTGATATGATAGAAAACAAATATGGTAAAACCGAAGAATTAGAACAATTGAGACAAGAAATCCAACGTGTAAATACACCGCCTGGCTATGAGGATCCATTCAAACAAGAAACAGAAGCTGTAGATAACTGTATAGAAAGAAAACTTATAGCAAATTATAAAGAATTTCTATCAGTAGGCTTTATAGGTTCTATTATTGCTAATATTACTAACAAAGAATATGAATTAGCAGCTAGAAAAATGATTAGATTAGGCGTCAAAGGTAATTTAATTGGTTTAGCTGGGCAGCTTGCTTGGTATCTAGGTACATGTATATATGAAGAAGAAGGATGGACTGGAAAAACTTGGTAATAGTTAAAAAACAACCTCTTATTTTCTAGAGGTTGTTTTTTTTGAAGAAAATAACCACATCATAATTTCAAAAAAACCTACTATAAATAGTGTTTTTATAAGGTTTTCAAACCAATTAAATTGATTATGATTTGCATAATTAAAAGCTATTAATACAATATACAGTAGGACAATAAAAATTAACGGTCTCTTATATGTCAAACTCAAATTATTCACCCCTTAAATACTTACTTAGGAAAGTTACCTTAATACTATGTTAACCCAAAGCACAATCACTTTCGATATTTTTCTATATTTCTCCAACATTTGTAACACCCCCCCTTTTTTAATAACACGTCCTCATAATAAATTTTCTTTGCTTGTTTATGCCCATCCACCGAAAAAGGGGGATAAGCCTAATCCATAAGAAATTTAAACTTGATGTCAAAAAATGTAACTTTGTGAAACAGCTAAAAATGTAGAGTTTTTCATTTCAAAAATACAACTTATTTATATTTGATACATGTCGATACAGTTATAGAAGATGTGAAACATATATTTTTAAGGGTAATCCAAATGATATTTGGGATATTCTGTATTAATACCCCTTTTCGGGGGATGGGCAAAGATACCCGCTAACGAATTTTATGTAAATAAGCCGTCCATATGGACGGCTTATTCTAGTTTTGCTTAATCTGTTTTTTTCCGAAATGCTGACGATACCCCATGTATGTTAAAAAATGAAAGTATAAATCGCAACAAATATAATAAATCCTGATGCTAAAAATAGCGTATATGCCGAAGCTTTTCGATTTTCTTTTAAATCAGAAAATCCTGTCATTAAAACCATCAATCCCACAAACAAAGACATATAAGGCATTACTTCAAACTTATCAGTTATTAAAGAGTAAACGGCTAAAATACAACTAATTAATCCAAATGTAATCTTTAATAATGTCAGCAAAGAACAACCTCCTTAATTAAGTCATAAGTATATAAATTGAGAATATCAAGGAATTAAGTGAGAAACAAACGGTTAAGGGAAAATGAAATTTCGAGAATAAAAACTATATACTAGCCCACTTTCTTTGGATCTTGCTCTTAGGTCTTCCATTGCTTTTTGGCTAGAGTGCTGGCTCGTCGTGTGGGGACGAAACCCCACGTAGTACGTATCTATTTTTGAATAAAGATTATTTTTGGACGAATGATCTAAGCGATTCGGCTCGTATAATTGCTAATCCAAGTCGAGAACCATTGCTTTGCTTTTTGTCTGTCGGCTTGGCGAGAAAAGCACACGAGCCGAAAAAAGTTTTGCAAGGACAATATCAAAAAGAAAAGGCGTTAGCCTTTAAGTGAGGATTAACGAACTGACTTTTTGATATTGAGGGTGGAGATTTTTGAGTGGTTTTCTCAAAAATACAACCCGTTCCTTGCGGAACTTTTAGCCCTATATATAAGAGTGAGAAGAGAGAAATGAAGAAAGCCAATAATAACAAGGGTTTGAGAGGGTTAGGGTGTTCGAAAATTCGAACACCTGTGTTCGAAAAAAGATACACCTAAAAAATGGAAAATGATAATAAAAAAAAGATGTCAATAACAAATGACATCTAAAATAAATAAATCGGTAAATTATGTTTTTTCTTATCTCCATCTACCTTGAAATTTCTAAGAGACTTCTTAAAAATCTTCATAGTGGCCTTATCTACTCCATCTTTAGGAGCACAACATAAAATATTAGGATTCACAAACCATGTACGAGAACTACAAATACGTCCATCTTCAGTTGTCATTCCTGATTCTGCAACTGCTAAAATTCCCTTTTCTAATAACCCATTCATTAAAACAGAAAGATTACTTCTACCTTTTCCTAACTTTCTTGCTAAGTAACTCGGTGTAGCTGCATCTGCATCTATTTCGTCTGAATCTTCATCCGAACATTCAACTAAAATATTAGTTTTAAATTCTATGTATGGTATTAAATCAATTAAAAAAGCTTTTTCAGCATTTGTCAGATATCCAATTTTACATACATAATTAATATTATCAGTAATTATCTGCACAAATCTCACCCGATCTGTAGGTTTTTTCTTTTTCCCTATAAAATACTCTTCCCCACCAGACATTTTACTTAACACTTGTAGCATAATAGCTCTTTCTTCTTCAGAAAGTCCACCGCTACCTTCAAGTTTTTCATAAATGCTATTGATCTTACTATCTCTTTCTTTTGCCTTTTTTTCAGCTTGTCCAAAATTAATAATTTTTTCCTTCATGTATTGTTGCCCCTCTCATATTATGGGCACAACGAAAACACCTTTATTTTCTATTTGACTATCAATAAAATTATGATAATCTATAAACAGATAATGAGTTTAGGTATTTTCGCTAAAATACCCTTTTAAAAGAGTCATGTTAGCCGCATGACTCTTTTTTTATTCTATCATGTTTTTTAGTTTCCCTAATATATTTTTATCGTTCCATATCATATCCTCGCTGTTTATGAGTTTCCCTCTTATATTCCTGTTCAAAATAATTATTAGCTCCCATATTATCTAAATCATTTTTAACAATCCCTCTAAACGCCTTAAATTTCTCTTTAAAAACTTTCTTTGTTTGTACATACAAAACCCTTATATTCATCTGCAAACCCTTTATATGAGCTTTTAATGAGCTTATTTCTCTATTTAGTACACCAACTTCTTTTTGCAACTTACCTTTTTCTTGTTTCAACGTTCGATTTTCTTTCATCCATCCCTCTGCATGGACTTTTAAACTTTCATTCTCTTTCACAAAATCCGTTTCTCTCAAACGCTCATAATCTTTTTTAATAATGACGGCTGCATTCACTTGCTTTGATAATTCTTGATATTGTTCTGGTGATAACACATAATTTCTTGTTTGTTTCTTCGTGATTTCAGCTTTTCCAAACATTTTATCCTGTACTTCTACTACTATTTCCTTATGTAAGAATGGAATTTTAACAGGTTCATTTGGTACTTGATCTGTAGCACTATCTAATTCTTTTTGCATTTGTTCTACTCTTTTTTCTAACTCTATATGACGCTGGCCAATTAATTGCAGCTTTTCGTTTTCACTCTCTACTTGTTGTTTCACTGTCTCTAGTTCTTTTTGTTTATCAATTACATCACTTTCCAAACTACTCTTCATTACTTGTAATTCTTTTGTTTTTTCTTCAACATTTTTCAAATCATAATCAATCGTTTGTAATTCTGTTTCTTTTTCTTGTACTTGATTTTCAATAGTTGACTTCGCTTCTGCATACTCCTTGTATTGACGAACTTTCATGTACTTATGAGAACCTACATTAGCACGTTCAAAATTCGGAATATGTTCTTTAGCCAATTGCTCAATATAAGCCGTTTCTAATTCTCTCCAATGTGCAATTAACTTTCTTCCCGTTCCTTCGACACCTTGTTGTTGCAAAGCTCTATCCATTCCGACACGCCTCGTTAATCCTCGACTACTTTCGAAATTTGGTACATAGTTAATATGTAAATGTGGATTCGCTTCATCATCATGTAAAACCATGTTATAAACTGCTAGATTAGGGTTTCGCCTTTGAAACGCTTCAGCATACTGTTTTAACGCTTCCTTTTTGGCTTCCCTATATTTCGAGTCATCTTTCCCTTCACCGATCGCTACGACTAATTCTCGTTGCTCATGCGTCTTATCGTCTTTATGTATTTTGTCATAGTAGTCATCAATTTTACGGTCATTCCGTTTTTGTTTCTCATTATATTTATCCACCGCTTCTTGAAAGACATCCTGGTATACACTTCGGATATCCTTTTGAACAAAATAAATATTCTCATGTAACCTGGATGGATCAATACCAGGATTCCCATGAATATTTTCTCTGTTATTATGACTTAATGAACTTTGGTGGGATTGATTAAATGAGATAGAACCCAACATAAAGTGCCACCACTTTCCCTAGATTAATTGATACCATCAGTCTAGCAAAGCGACGAAATGATGTCAATTAACGTAACCCTATACGTATTTTGACGCTAACGCATCAAAATCGATAGGGGTCTGCGACGCTTGTCGGCTTTACCGAGCCACATTACACGTGGCAAAAATAAAACCTCGGGCGTTGCCCAAACCCACTGGGGAACTCTTCCCCAGACCCCATCATTCGAACTCCCCAACCCCTCAATCCTTGAGGGGCTCCCTCGCCGGTTGGCATCCCCAAAACGGTTCGTTTTGAGGAAATGCCAAGAGGGTGATAAATCGGCTGCACGTGTCAATTCCTTAATGCTCCTTTCATGGATCAGCATAAACCGCTGATCCATTCCAGTCCGCTTACCATTGACTCTTACTGTTCATCTTTCTTCTCCCATTCTATTAAATGATGAGTATCTATGATATAATACATATCCATCACTTAATCTACCTAAAAGGGTTGTATCCTTTTAAAGAGTTCTTTATATATTTTATATAAAGAACTCTTTTACGTTTATTTATTTAAATTTGTGATAAAATTAATAAGACTACATTTGAAAATGTGGGTTCAAGTTGCTGTATTGACTGAATTGCATACAAAAAAACCAATTCTATTACACGAGAATTGGTTTTTTTGCGTATAATGAATAGAAATATATCTAGGCTCTTAAGGAATTCGGTCTTACATAAGCTAGTTTACCATAAATATAAATAAAAATAAAAAGAAAATTCAAAATTAAACGTAATTCCATCACTTTTAGTGGGAATAAAATATGAAATTTTGCATATTTTCCGATTAATTACCAAAAATGGGGATGGATAAGTTATAATAATATAAATGAAATTCCCTTTCAGTTTCCGATGAACTGTATTTTAATCTATTATTGGTGCGAAGTCTTTTAAAAGACTTCGTACTTTTTTGTTTACTTTCAAATCATTAAAACATAGAAGATATGATATAGAGCTTTAGAGAAAGAGAATTTTATAATTGATTAAATATAAAAAAACCAATTCTGGTGTGAAGAATTGGTCTTTTTGAAACAAGGAAATATTAACTTGTACACCATTTTACATGTACATAATTATTATACCAAATTAACATTCCAATTATTATAAAATCCTAAAAATTAGATTTTATTATGATAAAATTATGTTGTTAGTACGAATTCCTTTAATAGAATTCATACTTTTTTAATTTCTAAAGTAAACTTTTGAATATTTGTTTACATTATAAAAAGAAGACCAAACTAGATTGTTTTTCTAGTTCGGTCTTCTTTTTATTTTAAATTCATTAATAATTACTTTTTTCACATCACTATAAAATACCATTATTAGCATCCCTGATATAGTTATAAATAAAGAAACCCCTTCAATACCAATAAATATCCCTACAAATATAAGAACAATACCTATAAAAAATCCAAAATCATTTACCTCATCATCATCTTCACACTCATTTTTATCCTTTTTATCTAAACCCTCTCTAGCATCCCCTGATCCCTTTATTAACTCATCAATTGTTACTTCATATAAATCACTAAGTAAAATCAAATTATCAATATCAGGATAACTTTTATTACTCTCCCATTTATAAACAGCTTGTCTAGTCACTCCAACCTTTCGAGCTACATCTTCTTGCGAAAAGCTTTTTGATTCACGAAACTTTTTCAATTGCGAACCTAAATTCATATTATTCACCTCTAAGAAATCATTACATATAAACCCTTAATTAATAAAGAAACCATTAATCTAATACATGTAAACTAATAGTTCACATATTCAAATCCTTACTAAATCCCTCTTTACATTCAATTAATACAATGTTATCAGAAACTAAAAAAAGAATCCCATAAACATAGGACTCTTTTTTACTTTTATCAAATGTAAACTTTTAAATATTAGTTTACATTCATTTTCCCTTAAAACATTAAATTTATCCCTATTCCCATAAAACCATCAAAATAAGAAAAAAGTATACATTCAAAACACTATAAATAAAGAAGTTAAAACATTCATAAATAAAAAAATACCTCTACATTAAAGAAGTGCCCTAAAAGATATTTTTATGTTATAATTTTATAGATTTAATATTCAGAATAATTATTGTAGATATTAAAAATATAAAGGGGAAATAATATGAAAAAGATGTTAATCTTTGCAACTATATCAATAGTTTTATTAGTAACTATAACTCTATTAATCAACAAAAAAGAAAACTACTATAAAAATCAAATTTCACAACAAGAATTAAAACAAAACCTCTTAGAAAAAAAAGAAAAAGTTATTTATTTTTACCAAACAAATTGCTCACATTGCTTAAAAATTTCGCCTATTATTGTCCCTATGGCAAAAGATATGAGCATAAACATGGAAGTTTTAAATATAGAAAAAGAAATAGATCCTTGGAAAGATTATAATATCAAAGGAACACCTACAATTATCCATTATAAAGATGGAGAAGAACAAAGTAGAATTATGGGTGAAAAATCAGAGGAAACCTTTAAAAAATGGTTTGAACAAATTAAAAAATCTTCTTAAATAAATTATTCAAAAAAAAGATAGCTATAAATAGCTATCTTTTTTTTGAATAATTTTATTGATAATATTTAGCGCTTGTCCAACAATATCCAACTACACCACCTGTAAGGAACGATAATCCATAATAACAAGCTGAAGCTCCCGCAGGTCCTAAACCAGCACAAGCAATACCAGCAGCAGTAATAGCCCATGCAGCAATTCCTTGAGATGCTAAACAATTATTAAATCCTCTTAAAAAGTCTGTAAAAGAATTTGCACTAGCAGTTTTTACACTAAAAGGATTTAATGAACTTAAAAAACCTTCATCTTCTTTTTTCTGTTCTTTTTCAAAATGTTTAGCTTCTAATTGAACAGTATTATCTAATATTTTTTCATTATCAGTCCAAGTTTCAATTTGAACTTTATAAGATTTTAAATTTGCTGAATAATGATTTTCCATATAAGATTTTAATTCACCTTCTGAAGAAAAGTACACTGTAGCTAATTCATTTTTATCTTCGCTAAAGAAAAGAGGGATTTGCAATACAACCTCTTTATTTTTTTGATTTTGCATTATTATTACATTTTCTAAATCAACATTACCGTTCGATTTAAATTTAATAGATCCATCTTTTAATAAATTCTCTAAATTTTTTACATATTTTTCAGCTTGTTCACCTTCAACTTTTTCTAAATCATCAGTAAGATCTTTAGCTTTTTCAAGACTTTCGTATACTTTTTGATCTAATTTAGACTCTTGTGCATAACTAGTGATAGAACTAAGCGAACCAAAACTTAACAACATAATCCCCATAAAAACAGCAAGTACTTTTTTACCAATTTTCATCAAAAAAAAACCCTCCCTATATTTTACTCCTATTCATACTACCATTAATGTAATATTCAGTAAATGTAAATTTACAATATTTTCTTTTAATTAAGAATTTTTATTATATTCGAAATTAAACAGAAATAAGGTATGATAAAATAAAAAACAATTCTAAAATCTACTAAATAAAAATATTAGGAGGCTATTTAATGACAAATTACCGTCGCTATTCAACAATTCTAGGATTTTTAGGCGCCCTACTTATTGCTAGTGGAATGATGTTTAAAGATATATATATATATTCCCCTAGCATTGGCTGGATAGGAGCTTTTCTATCTTTTATATTAGCTGCATTCTTCATAACAAAAGACAAAAAAGAAAAAAATAAATACAAATAAATAAATATATAATAAGGGAATGCTTATAGACTGATCTATAACTGCATTCCCTTATTATATGTATACTATATTGCTATTCTTCTTTTTCCGACACTAAACCTTACAAAGAATAGCAACCACATTTAATTTTTAAACAAACCGAAAAAGCCTTTCCGTTTTTGTTTCTGATTTTGACTCTGTATCTCTCTAATATTTTCAAGCAATAACTGATCTCGCTTCTCTAATTTCTTCTCTATAAAAATTTCTAATTCACTGTTTTTACTCTCTACTTCTGTTAACTTTTTTTCTGTATTAGCTAAATGCTCTTTCGTCGTAACTAATTCATTCGTAATCTCCTGTAATTTCTGAACAAGCGCTTGATTAAACTGATTTTGTAATTGCTGATTTTCTAATACTTCATCCAATTTCTTTTCTAATTCTGATTTTTCTTCTTTTGAAACAAACGAATCAAGTTCTCCGTTTCGCCATGATCGAACTTGATCATAAGACCATTTTTGCACCTGTATTTTTTCTTTTATTGCTTTTAATTCTTCTACATTTTCCTTTGAGTATCTGCGATGCCCTCCCTGGCTTCGCTCCGTTTGTATATTAAATTCGTTCGACCATACTTTTAACAAATCGGTTGTGACCCCTAAAAGATCCGCAACAATTTTGGGTGTATGCATTTCCGATTTTAGTTCCAATTTTTATTCCTCCCCCAAAAACGGAATACGTTTTTTACTCATAAAACACAATTAAATCAACATTTCAATCAAAATCGGAATACACTTGCAACCGATACAAAAACCGATTTTAAAAACCATTTAATTTCGAAATACATTCCGATTTTACCACCGATATGTATTACTTCTCGATACTAACATGAAAAA
>NZ_WBPF01000010.1 GCF_008923725.1 Bacillus sp. CH140a_4T | reverse complement strand
AAAGTTAGTTTGTCTAGCATCTAAAAATAAAAATTGACGTTTCACGTTGTTTGTTTCGTTCAGTTTTCAAAGAACTACTTGGTCGCTCATTTGCGACTTCTTTATGTTAACATCTTCGTTAGTTAATGTCAACTAAGTTTTTATTTCGTTTGCCGCGTTCTGCGTTATTGCATCGGCGACTTGTTTTATATTACACCTCTATACTCTAATCGTCAACATGTTTTTCTAAAAAAATATAAAAAGGCTTATTTCTTTTAAAATAAGCCTTTTCATCATACAGCATTCTATTCGTTTATTATTTTTCTATAATTGGTAACGAGACGATAAACTGAATAATACCATCCTCATATTCAGCTCGAATACTACCTCCTTGCAACTCAACAATACTTTTCGCAATCGCTAATCCAAGTCCCGATCCTTCTGTTACTCTACTTCTAGATTGATCTTTCTTATAAAAGCGTTCAAACAAACTCCCTAACTCTTCTCTCGTAAACTCTTCACTATGATTCGCAATTACAATTTGTATGTCCCGGCGCTGCCTTTGAAGAGAAACTTTTATCTCTCCATCATCTTTACTATACTTAATCGCGTTCATTAATAGATTATCAAATACACGTACCATCTTTTCCGAATCAACCGCTGCATAGGCACGTTCCTCAGGAAACTTCTTAACAAACGTAAGTCCATGCTCTTCTGCTTGCGGTACTAACTCTTCTATTAATTGCTCCAATAACTCATTTATACAAACCTCTTGTTTTTCTAATATAACTTGCTCATTTGTTAACTTCGTATACTCAAATAAATCTTCTATTAAATTCTTTAACTGCTCTGACTTCACAAAGGCAATTCTCGTATACTCATCATGTTGTTCTTTATTTTCATATTTAGAATCTCGAAGTAATCGCAAGTAACCCATAATAGAAGTCAGTGGTGTACGCAAATCGTGAGATACATTCGTAATAAGCTCGTTCTTTTGCTTCTCTAATTTACGTTCCTTTTCTATATTATTCATAAGCTCTTCTGCCATATTATTAATATTCTCAGTCAAAGACGCAATCTCGTCCTCACCTTTCTTCTCAATACGATACGCTAAGTTCCCTTTTTCTATTTCCTTTACACCTTGTGCCATCGCTTCAATTTGCTTCATCTTTCTCTTTGTTATATAGAAGAAAGAGAAAATGAATACAAGTACACCTATGAAAAATGGAAACGGTCCTTCTTGCGTATCATATATTACTTCACCTTCTGGAATCCCACTAACAAACATGTATAAATTCTTATCTTCTATTGTAATAGGTGCAAAAGCTATAAATTCTTTTCTCGTACTTTCAAATTCTTTTCTACCATTCATATAATTAATCGCAAACGATGATGCATTACGAATTGTATTATGCAAATCAATTTGCTCTTCTTGTGCCTGCTTCGTTTTATATAAAACTTTACCGCTCTCGTCAGTAACCAATACTTTTAAAGCTCTAGAGTTTTGTTCTAAATTTTGATTCTCTATTTCAATCATACTTGATATAGCTTCTAGTTTATTTTCATGAACTGAACTATTTGCCACGCTTTGAGCTTGTTGATTAATTTGTTCCATACCAGTCCGATAATCGATCGTCGCCTCTCGATTCGCATTCTCAAAAAACGGTGCTGCTGCCTTTGCTGACAAAAGCCCTAATAACGCACAAGCAGTAAACGCAGTAATAAGTTGAATTCGCACACTCCGTTTCACACTCTTCACTAGCTTTCCAATTAATTCTCGAAATTTCCTAACATAAGTAAATGGATTAAATATCTTTTTCAATCTTATACCCCACTCCCCATACTGTTTTTATATATATTGGCTTCCTTGGATTCTCCTCAATCTTTTCACGCACTTTCCGAATATGAACCATTACCGTGTTATCCGACTGGAAAGATCTTTCGTTCCAAACCTTTTCATAAATTTGTTCCGCGCTAAAGACCATCCCCGGATTACGAGCTAGTAATTCTAAAATTGAAAATTCCCTCGGGGTCAGTTTCACTTCTTCTCCATCCATAATGACTGTATGAGTGGAGATGTTTATTTTCATCTCTCCAATTTCTAACTCGTCCTCATTTTGAATAGCAAAACCATTCATCTTCATATAACGACGTAACTGAGATTTAATTCTTGCGATTAACTCTAACGGATTAAATGGTTTCGTTACGTAATCATCTGCACCTGTTGTTAATCCTAAAATTTTATCCATATCTTGCGTTTTCGCAGAAAGCATAATAATTGGCATTTCTTTCGATTCTCTTACTTTCATACACATATGAATACCGTCTACTTTTGGCATCATAATATCTAATACAACTAGATGCACTTCATTTTCTTCTAGTAAACGCAATCCTTCTTCTCCGTCTCCTGCTTGCAATACTTTATATCCTTCATTCTTTAAATAGATTGTAATAAGATTCCTAATTTCTTTTTCATCATCTACGACAAGTATTGTTTCGTGTGCCACAATATCTCCCCCATCACTTTTTTAATCCCTAACTTCTATTATAGGAAAACTTCTGAAGAAAAACGCTCGGAAATCCTTAAGATTTTCTGAAGACGCAAAAAAGGTCTAGACTCCCCTTAAGTCTAGACCTTTCAAAAAACCCCTTTTATTTACGAACGTAGATGAAATATAGTACGAATAAAACTCCCATAACATACATAATTGGATGAATCTCTTTACGACGACCACTTACTACCATTGTAATTGGATAGAAGATAAAGCCAATCGCAATCCCTGTCGCAATACTATACGTAAGCGGCATTGAAATGATTGTAAAGAATGCTGGTACTGCAATCTCGAATTTCTTCCAATCAATTTCACCTAAAGATGAAACCATTAAGATTCCTACAATAATTAAAGCTGGTGCTGTTACAGCTGGTGTCACAACACTTAATAGTGGTGAAAAGAATAGGGCTAGCAAGAAGAACCCTGCTGTTACAACTGCTGTAAATCCAGAACGTCCACCCGCTGCTACCCCTGCAGACGACTCAATGTAAGACGTTGTTGTTGATGTACCTAGGATCGCACCGATTACAGTTGCAATCGCATCTGCAAATAACGCTTTTCCTGCACGTGGTAATTTATTGTTCTTCATTAATCCAGCTTGATTCGCAACCGCTACAAGTGTACCCGCTGTATCAAAGAAATCGATAAAGAAGAACGTTATAATAACAATCGCCATTTCAACAGTGAAAATGTCTCCGAAGTGCGTTAATGCCGCACCGAACGTTGGTTCTAGACTCGGTATTGCTCCCACTACAGCTTTCGGAGTATTAATCAATCCTGTTGCCACTCCTAAGATCGCTGTAAGAATCATACCGTAGAATACTGCACCATTTATTTTCTTAATCATGAAGACGATTGTCGTAACAACTCCGAAGATTGCTAGTAACGTTGTGCCCTTTGTTAAATCCCCCAACCCAACAAGAACAGCATCATTTTTCACGATGATTCCGGCATTTTGGAATCCAAGAAAAGCAATGAACAATCCGATACCTGCCGCTACTGCAAACTTTAACTCTGATGGAATTGCATTAATGATTTTTTCACGAATACCTGAAGCTGTAAGAATAATAAAGATAATACCTGACATTAATGTTCCAGCAATTGCTGTCTGCCACGGAATACCCATCGTTAACACTGCCGTATAAGCAAAGAATGCGTTAATTCCCATACCCGGCGCCAAAGCAATCGGATACTTCGCGAATATACCCATAATTAACGAACCAATCGCTGCTGCTAATGCCGTAGCAACGAATACTGCACCTGGATCCATTCCTGTACCTGCCGGTAACCCTTTAACATTTCCAAGTGAAAGCGTAGCAGGATTGACAAATAGTACATAAGCCATAGATAAGAATGTCGTTAAACCTGCTATGAACTCTGTTTTATAATTTGTGCCGAGTTCATCAAACTGAAAATAGCGTTTCATCTTACGTTTCCCCCGTTATATGATTACTCGCCGTAATCTCCCTAGCCCTCTTTTATCTATTAAAAATAAAAAAGGCTTCCATTGCATATACATGGAAGCGTTCTATGAATAAAGACAAGTTTCCCCTCATCTTTATCAAAACGCCTCGTAGTCAAGCCATTTACGGTAGCTAGGTAGAAACTTTCGGGCCATATCCCCGATATTATACGACGGCATAATATTCACTTTTCGTTTGAATTACATACTCATATTAACTCGAGGAAGTAGTTTTGTCAATTTAAAAACGAACATTTTTACAAACTTTTATATTTTCGTTCGTATTAAGCTTAAAAATATAAAAGATCCATCTATGCATGAGCAATAGATGGATCTTTTTTTATAATACTATTCCCACTCAATCGTTGCTGGTGGCTTACTTGTTATATCATACACGATACGGTTAACGTGTTTTACTTCGTTTACGATACGTACAGAGATTTTCTCTAATACGTCCCAAGGGATACGTGCCCAGTCAGCTGTCATACCGTCGATAGATGTTACTGCACGGATACCTACTGTGTAATCGTAAGTACGCTCGTCACCCATAACACCTACGCTACGCATACCAGGAAGCGCAGTGAAGTATTGCCAAACTTCGCGGTCTAAGCCCGCTTTAATAATTTCTTCACGTAAAATCGCATCAGATTCACGAACGATTTCTAATTTCTCTTCTGTAATTTCACCTAATACACGAATACCAAGACCAGGGCCTGGGAATGGTTGACGCCATACGATTTCATCAGGAATTCCTAGTTCTGATCCTAATACACGTACTTCATCTTTAAATAACGTGTTTAAAGGCTCAATTAATTTGAACTGCATGTCTTCTGGAAGACCACCAACATTATGGTGAGATTTAATTGTTTGTGCAGTTGCTGTACCACTTTCAACGATGTCCGTATAAAGTGTACCTTGCGCTAGGAAGTCCATTCCTTGTAATTTAGAAGCTTCATCATCAAATACGTAAATGAATTCATTACCGATGATTTTACGTTTTTGCTCTGGATCTTCCACACCTTTTAACTTGTTCATGAAGCGTTCTTGTGCATCCACTTTAATAACGTTCATGTGGAAACCTTCGCTGAATGTTTTCATAACGCCTTCTGCTTCACCTTTACGAAGTAAGCCGTGGTCAACGAAAATACATGTTAATTGATCGCCGATTGCTTTATGAATTAACACTGCTACAACAGAAGAGTCTACACCGCCGCTAAGTGCGCATAGTACTTTTTTGTCCCCAACAGTTTCACGGATTTTCTCTAATTCTACTTCGATAAAGTTCTCCATGTTCCATCCTTCAGAACAACCACATGCGCCGAATACGAAGTTTTTAATTAAATCGTTACCGTGCTCAGAGTGACGTACTTCTGGGTGGAATTGTACACCATATAAGTTTTGCTCTTCATTGCTCATACCAGCAATTGGACAAGACTCACTTGTTGCATCTACTACGAATCCTTCTGGTAAACCAGTTACTAAATCGCCATGGCTCATCCATACAACTTGCTCTTCTGGAAGGTTCGCATATAATTTTGATTCGTTCTCTACTTTAAGAACAGCTTTTCCGTACTCACGGTGGTTTGCACGTTCTACTTTACCACCGAAGTGTTGTGTCATAAGCTGCATACCATAACAAATACCGAAGATCGGTAATCCTAGTTCAAAGATTTTTTCATCACAATGTAATGCGCCTTCACCGTATACACTATTTGGTCCACCAGAGAAGATAATCCCTTTTGGATTCATTGCTTTAATTTCTTCTGCAGTAATTGTATGTGGATGAAGTTCACTGTATACACCGAACTCACGAATTCGACGTGCTATTAACTGATTGTACTGACTCCCAAAATCTAAAACGATAATTGTATCATGCTGCTTCTTCAAAATAATCACCCCAACGTTAGTTCTCGTATATAAATATTTTCACCAATTTGGCAAAAAGCATTACTAATATAATAAAAAAAGCCAGTCCTCCGCCTCTAGTCTCATAACAAAGAAAAGGCAGGGGTCTGGCTTTATAAAGAAAGATAGTCTTCCGCTCTTTATAAATATAAGACACACTGCCTTCATAGTCAGGTTGTTTACGGTAACCCGGTAGAGACTCTCAAACCTTATCTTTGAGGATATATGAAGGATCGTTTTATATTATCTTCCTAGATTCTAACAATGAAGTATCGATATGGTCAAGAGAGAAAGCGACAAAATTCTACAGAAATTCATTTCCTTTTCTAAAAAACATAAAAAAAACATCCATTTCTATATAGAAATGGATGTTTTCAGGGCGAACGGAATTACATCATTCCGCCCATACCGCCCATGCCCATGCCGCCCATGTCAGGCATTGCTGGTGCATTTGGTTCTGGTTTGTCAGCTACTACAGCTTCAGTCGTTAAGAACATAGCTGCAACAGATGCTGCGTTTTGAAGTGCAGAGCGAGTTACTTTAGCTGGATCTACGATACCAGTTTCAAGCATGTTAACCCACTCGCCAGTAGCTGCGTTGAAACCAACACCTACTTTTTCGCCTTTTAGACGCTCTACAACTACAGATCCTTCTAGACCAGCGTTGATTGCGATTTGACGAACTGGCTCTTCTAGTGCGCGAAGTACGATGTTGATACCTGTTGCTTCGTCGCCTTCAGCTACGATAGAAGCTACTTTCGTGTATACGTTCATAAGTGAAGTACCACCACCTGCAACGATACCTTCTTCTACTGCTGCACGAGTTGAGTTAAGTGCATCTTCAATGCGAAGTTTGCGCTCTTTTAACTCAGTTTCAGTTGCTGCACCTACTTTAATTACCGCTACGCCACCTGCAAGTTTTGCAAGACGCTCTTGTAATTTTTCACGATCGAATTCAGAAGTAGTTTCTTCTAATTGCGCACGGATTTGACCGATGCGAGCTTCGATTTGTTGTGTATTTCCAATACCTTCAACTACAGTTGTGTTTTCTTTCGTTACAACGATTTTACCTGCGCGTCCTAAAGATTCAACTGTAGCAGATTTTAAGTCACGACCTAATTCTTCAGTGATTACTTCGCCACCAGTTAAGATTGCGATATCTTCTAGCATTGCTTTACGACGGTCACCAAATCCAGGAGCTTTAACAGCTACTACATTGAACGTACCACGAAGTTTGTTCACTACTAATGTAGCTAACGCTTCGCCTTCTACGTCTTCAGCGATGATAAGAAGTGGTTTACCTTGTTGTACCACTTGCTCTAATACTGGTAAGATTTCTTGGATGTTAGAAATCTTTTTATCAGTAATTAAGATGTATGGGTTATCAAGAACCGCTTCCATTTTGTCAGAATCAGTAATCATGTAAGGAGATGCATATCCACGATCAAATTGCATACCTTCTACTACGTCTAATTCTGTTGTGAATCCTTTAGACTCTTCTAAAGTAATAACGCCGTCGTTACCAACGCGCTCCATTGCTTCAGCGATTAATTGACCTACTTCTTCGTCAGCCGCAGAAATAGCAGCTACTTGTGCGATAGAAGATTTACCTTCGATTGGTTTAGAAATCTCTTTTAATTCTGCAATTGCAGCAGTAACAGCTTTTTCGATACCTTTACGAAGACCCATTGGGTTCGCACCAGCTGTTACGTTTTTAAGACCTTCACGAATCATAGCTTGTGCTAATACAGTTGCAGTTGTTGTTCCGTCACCAGCTACATCATTTGTTTTGCTAGCAACTTCTGCTACTAATTTCGCACCCATGTTTTCGAATGCATCTTCTAATTCAATTTCTTTTGCGATTGTTACACCGTCATTTGTAATAAGTGGTGAACCAAATTTTTTCTCAAGTACAACGTTACGACCTTTTGGTCCAAGCGTTACTTTTACTGCGTTTGCAAGAGTGTCGACACCGCGAAGCATCGAACGACGTGCTTCTTCACTAAATTTAATATCTTTTGCCATAATAATTGACCCCCTTGGATTTTTTAAGATTTATATAATTAACCGATAACTGCTAAAATGTCACTTTCACGTAAAATCAAGTAGTCAGTACCTTCGTATTTCACTTCAGTACCTGCATATTTTGAGAAGATGATAAGATCACCTGCTGCTACCTCTAAAGCAACACGCTCACCATTTTCAAGCACTCGACCAGTACCTACTGCAATAACTTTACCCTCTTGTGGTTTTTCTTTTGCAGTTTCTGGTAATACAATACCACTTGCTGTTTTTTCTTCCGCTTGAACAAGCTCAATTACAACGCGATCACCTAATGGCTTTAGCATGAACAATAACCTCCTCATTTTGTTATGTAAATTTTTTTATTAGCACTCAAGTCACCCGAGTGCTAACACACTTCTAATAATAAATAATCTCAATTTCTTTTGCAAGTAAAAAAATCATAATTTTTTCGCAAATTCAGCTATACACTTTTCTATATAGAGTCCCTCTTCTTCTACCTTTACCATATGAATCGTTGTTTCCACTACTCGTATGTTACAATATGAAAGGACACCCTAAGTTGTTTTCGCTACACAGACAACTTTCTCCTGTCTTCTATTATAATTTCAAATGAGGATTTACAAAAAAACATAATTTACGTGAGGTTTATATCGTAGGTAGCATATATACATGTTATCCTACCTTATCTCATACACTAGAGTTAGAAAGGATGGTTAAACCATTTGAAAAAACAATATTGGTGGGTTATCGTTACATACATTTTAATGCAGTTGTCATCCATTGCTGGATTACCGCTTCTCCTGAAAACTGGAATTTATGATAACAGGGGATTTACTAGGGAGGAGAAATTCCAACTCATAACTGGCCACTGGGCAATCATTAGTTTCTTTATTGCATTATGTATCGTACTTTGGTTACTTAGAACAGATATTCGTGACAGACGTTTAGATACAATGCGCTCTTCGGTTCCAGCTACGATCGGTTGGATTTTTATCGGGTTCTTCTTAGCATTTTTCTCGCAAAGTATTGCCGGTATGATAGAAATGCGTTTATTAGGAATTAAACCTGGATCTGAAAATACAGCGAGACTTATGGATATCGCAAGAACGACACCTTGGTTCCTTATCGTTATATCTATAATAGGACCTATTTTGGAAGAAATCGTATTTAGAAAAATTTTATTTGGTACACTTTATAAGAAGTTTAACTTCTTTATTGCTGCTATTATTAGTTCTCTCGTATTCGCAGCAATTCATTTTGATTTCACTCACTTGTTGGTATACACTTCTATGGGGCTCGTATTCGCCTTTTTATATGTAAAAACGAAGCGTATTATCGTCCCTATCGCAGCTCATGTTGCAATGAATACATTAGTTGCAGTTGCTCAAGTTTTAATGAGCAATGAACAAATTCAAGAAATGATTAAAGAAGCTGAAAAAATGCAAGGCTTTATCGGAGGATTTTTAGTATGAGAAACTCACCATTGTTCATGGCTGCATTGTACTTCCTTCTAGGATGTATCTTTACACGCTTCGCCATTACGAACGTAACAGATACAATCTGGAATATGTGGACAATACTATTTGCAGTTATGGCAACAATTGATTTTAATTTGGCACTTCGCCTTATCTTAGTTAAATTCACAAAGAAAAAACAATAATAAAACGCAGAGGTCGCTTCCTCTGCGTTTTATTGTGGATAATTCTTTAAAAAGTAAACAAGTGTTTGTAACTCTACCGCTAAATCAATATGGTGAATTCTTATATTATCTGACACATTTAAGCGCGCTGGTGTGAAATTTAAAATACCATGCACGTTCGTTTCTGCCAATCTATCTGCTACAGATTGTGCTACTGTAGCGGGTACTGTTAATATTGCCACTTGTATATCAGTTGATAAACGTTCTTCTAATTCATCTAAATGATATACAGGAATGCCCCCGATTTCTGTCCCGACTTTCTCTTCACTAACATCAAACGCCATTTCAATTTTTGTATTATTGTTTTTCGTGAAATTATAATGTAAGAAAGCGGTCCCTAAATTACCTACTCCAATAAGTGCTACACGTGTTATATCATCTTGGTCGAGTGTTTCACGGAAAAATGATAATAAATAATTTACGTTATATCCATAACCTTTTTTCCCTAACGCTCCAAAATATGAAAAATCTCTTCGAATCGTTGCGGAATCAACTTTTACCGCTTCGCTCAATTCGGCTGATGAAACACGTTGCTTACCAGAAAGAGATAAGTTTTGGATAAATCGATAGTATAGAGGCAATCGTTTGGCAGTGGCCTGTGGAATTTTTTGCTGATCCATATAACCTCTCCTCTCTTCCTATCTTTATTCATATACTTGAATCCAATACAGAAGTTTAGCACTCATGAATTTCCCTGTATAATAAAGAGAAGAAGTATTCTCTCTTTATTTTAAACTATACACTATTTTTAGTATGATTGAGAAATATAAACATGGCAAAGTTAAGAAATTATTTGAGGTGAAAACATTGATTTTATTACAAGTAAACGCGCTTACGAAATTATACGGTGCAGAAACGATTCTTGCAAACATAAAATTGGAAGTTCAAACGAAAGATCGTATCGCATTAGTCGGACGAAATGGGGCCGGAAAATCTACATTATTAAAAATAATAGCTGGTGAGCTATCTCATGATGGTGGCGAAATTATAAAACCAAAAGATGTCTCAATCGGATATTTAGCTCAAAATACCGGATTAGAAACGTCTTTAACAATTTG
Organism: Bacillus sp. CH140a_4T; assembly: GCF_008923725.1. GTDB lineage: Bacteria > Bacillota > Bacilli > Bacillales > Bacillaceae_G > Bacillus_A. The sequence goes on along the minus strand of NZ_WBPF01000010.1, from coordinate 5,351 downwards.
GGATGAAATGTTAACCGTCTTTACACATTTGCAGCAAATGGAGACAAAACTTCGAAGGCTAGAGCAAGAGATGGGAAAAGAAGAAAACTTTTCAAACGAGGCTACATATGAAAGATTATTAGCTGACTATGACCAATTACAATTAGATTATAAAGATCAAGGTGGCTATCAGTACGAAGCAGATATTCGCTCGATTTTAAGCGGTCTTGGCTTCCCAGTTGAAACGCACCAGACGACGATTTCTACATTAAGTGGTGGACAAAAAACACGATTAGCTCTCGGTAAATTATTATTAACGAAACCAGACTTACTTATTTTGGACGAGCCTACAAACCATTTAGACATCGAAACATTAACATGGCTTGAACAATATTTACAAGGCTATCCTGGCGCAATACTAATCGTTTCCCATGACCGTTATTTCTTAGATAAACTCGTTACACAAGTATATGAAATTTCGAATAAAGAAAGCAGACGATTTGTTGGTAACTACAGTAAATATTTAGACTTAAAATCAGCGCTATACGAGCAAGACATGAAACGTTATGAAAAACAACAAGATGAAATCGCTAAGCTTGAGGACTTCGTTCAAAAAAATATAGCTCGTGCATCTACGACAAAACGTGCGCAAAGCCGCCGTAAACAATTAGATAGAATGGAATTATTGACTAGACCGTTAGGTGATTCTAAGTCAGCATCCTTCCACTTCAATATCGAAAAACAAAGCGGAAATGATGTTTTACAAGTAAAGGATGCAACTATCGGCTATGATGAGGATCCGATTATTGAACATGTAACTATGCGCTTAACTCGCGGGGATAGCGTTGCTTTAGTTGGTCCAAACGGAATTGGGAAATCCACACTGTTAAAATCACTTGTGAATAAGTTACCACTATTAAATGGTGATGTTTCTTTCGGATCCAATGTATCTGTTGGTTATTATGATCAAGAACAAGCAAACTTAACATCTTCTAAGCGAGTTTTAAATGAGTTATGGGATGAATATCCATTGCAGCCTGAAAAAGAAATTCGCACGATATTAGGTAACTTCTTATTTACAGGGGATGATGTACTAAAACCAGTATCTTCTCTTAGTGGTGGACAAAAAGCCCGGTTAGCTCTTGCAAAACTTATGATGCAAAAATCGAATTTATTAATTCTCGATGAACCTACGAACCACCTTGATTTAAATAGTAAAGAGATTTTGGAGAATGCTTTAATTGATTATCCAGGCACCCTTCTATTTGTCTCCCATGACCGCTACTTTATTAATCGTGTAACGACGACCGTTGTTGAGCTGTCAACAGAAGGTGCACAAGAGTATTTAGGCGATTACGATTACTACGTTGAAAAGAAAAATGAAATGATTGAACGTGCAGCATTTGAACAACAAGAACAGCAAGAAAACCAAGCACCTGTTCAAAAAACTGTTGCTCAAGAAAAATTAAATTATCTCGAAGAAAAAGAGCGGAAACAATTAGAGCGTCAACGCACTCGAAAAATTGAGGAGCTAGAACAAAACATTGTAGAATTTGAAGAAGAAATTGCTACGTTAGAAGATCAACTTTGCTTACCAGAAATATATGCAGATTATGAAAAGGCTAGTGAAATTACAACGAAAAAGCAAACACTACAAGAGCAACTTGATGCTTGTATGGCAGAATGGGAAGAATTACATTTATAAGAATATGAATAAGAAGGATGTCTCATAAGTCGGGATTTTTGACTATGCGACATCCTTTTTATCTTCTAGTTGGGATCAACGTCATATTGTATAAACGATTCGACACGGAATATCGATTAACCGACAAAGTTTGACAATGTTAGCGCACTTCTATAATAAGGGCACATTTCAAAATGTTTTTTAGAGATATCTTCTTGCTATTTATTTCCCAAAAAAGAATACATGTAAAGGTCAGACCTTATCTACTTTATCCACAAGGTTATACACATATCCACCTTTATAAAATAAACCCCAAAATAACTTTTCCACATTATCCACAACCAACAAAAAAGTTATCAACATTTTATATACACAACAAAACCCACATTATCAACAGATAATATGGGTTTTATCCACAAGCTGTGGTTAATTTTGTGCATAACTATGCTTCAATATCTAATCCTGGATTTGCATTTAAAGCTAATGTAGCACGTTTTCCTTGTTCATATGCAATTGTACCTGCGGCTGCAATCATCGCTGCATTATCAGTACATAAAGATAGTGGAGGAATAATTAGCTCAATATTTTCTTTTGTCGCAAATTCCGCTTCCAAACGTGCGCGAAGTCCTTTATTCGCAGCTACTCCACCAGCAAGAAGCAGTTGCTTTACGTTATACGCTTCTGCTGCACGAGATGCTTTCGTTACAAGCACATCTATTACACTCTCTTGGAAACTTGCTGCTAAATCTTCCGGTGTAATTTCTATCCCGCGTTGTTTTGCGTTATGCACAGTGTTGATAACTGCTGATTTCAATCCACTGAAACTGAAATCATACGAATCAGGTTCTAGCCATGCACGAGGCAAATCGATTGTCGGTTCCCCTTCATGTGCAAGGCGATCAATATGAGGACCACCTGGATATGGCATGGATAACGTTCGAGCTACTTTATCGTATGCCTCTCCAGCTGCATCGTCTCTTGTTTCACCAATCACTTCGAATGAACCATGTTCTTTCATATAAACAAGCTCCGTATGTCCACCAGATACAACAAGTGATAGTAGTGGGAATTGAACTTCTTTTACTAAACGGTTCGCATAAATGTGCCCAGCGATATGATGAACACCAACTAGAGGAATATCATGTGCAAAAGCCACTGCTTTCGCTGCATTTACCCCTATTAAAAGTGCTCCTACTAAACCAGGTCCTTCTGTTACAGCAATTGCATCAATATCATCAAAAGTGATATTTGCTTCTTTTAAAGCTTCTTCTAATACAACTGTAATTTCTTCTACATGATGACGGGATGCAATCTCTGGTACAACTCCGCCAAAACGTTTATGACTTTCAATTTGTGATGCAACGACATTCGCAATAATTTCCGTTCCATTTTTAACAACTGCTACTGCTGTTTCATCACAACTTGTTTCAATACCAAGTATAATCGTATTTTTTTCCATTATATATTCACCCACATTACGAGACCATCTTCCTGATTGTCTGCATAGTATCGTTTACGAATTCCACCATTTTGAAATCCGTATTTTCTGTATAACTGTTTTGCTACTTCATTTGATACACGTACTTCAAGTGTCATCGTTTTTACCCCTAAATCTTTCGCTTCGGAAATAACTTCTTTCAATAAAGCATCCCCTAGCTTTTGACCTCTGTATTCTGGCAAAATAGCTATATTTGTTATATGTGATTCATCAATAATTATCCACAATCCACAATACCCAATTACACGACCATCTTTTTCTAGCACAACATAATGCGCATGTTCATTCGTCGTTAACTCACGGTGAAAGGCATCTGCAGTCCAAGGAGTTGAAAAAGACGCTTCTTCAATAGCTACAATTTGAGCGATATCATCGAGTTCCATCTTTCTAAATATCATATCCATCTTCTGCAAGCTCCTACTTGTTTTGACTTTCTAACCACTTTGTTTCAGCTTCAGCTAAACGAAGATAACTAGGAACAAATGAATGTACATCTTGTTCCTCTTTTTGTAATCCTAAGAACGCCAACTCACTTGGTCTTGGGTTATTTTTAGTAAAAGGAGCAAATACAGCTTGATTGCCTAAATGTTCTATTATTGTTTCTTTGTGCAGTTTAACATCGTTACCAATAAATAAAACCGGCTTTCCTTTATCTTTTAACATTTGCAACCAGTCTACAATAAGGATGATTCGGTCTTCTTCTATAGAAGTTACATTCTCTCCTTCATATGTATATAGCCCAGTATAAATTTGTCCACGTCTTCCATCGAATAAAGGACAGATCAATCCATTAAAATTAGCACCGTTTGCAGCTACTACTTCTAAACTTGATACACCTACAATTGGTATTTGAAGTGACCAAGCTAATGTTTTTGCAGCTGTCACACCTATACGAACACCTGTATATGATCCAGGCCCAGCAGCTACAACGATTTTAGTTAATTCTTTCGGTTTTACACCACATTCTTTTAACAATTTCTCTACAGCTGGCATAAGACGTACAGAATGATTTTTTGTTAAGTTTGTAATGATTTCCCCAATTACGTTTCCTTCCTCAATAAGGGATACACCCATTACGTAATTTGAAGTATCAATTGCTAGTACTTTCATCTTGTAATAGCTCCTCACATAATCTAATATATCGATCTCCAATTGGCTCGAGTACAATTTTCCTTGTATCATCTCCAGCATGGAATAAACTAATTTGTAACTTCTCATTTGGTAAAAATGCTTCTATTAAATGAGCCCATTCTACTACGGTAATTCCTTCACCGTAGAAATACTCATCAAAACCTAAGTCCTCTTCACTTTCTGCTAAGCGATACACGTCCATATGATATAGCGGCAATCTCCCTTTATATTCTTTAATAATATTAAAGGTAGGACTATTTACAACTCTTTTCACTCCAAGACCTTTTGCTAGTCCTTTTGTAAAAGTTGTCTTACCAGCCCCTAGATCTCCTTCTAAAATAATTACATCTTGCGCCTGGGCAAGTCCACCTAGTTTTTCTGATAATCTTTGTGTTTCCTCAGAAGAGTTTGTTGTTATTTCATATTTACTCACAGACTTCACCTACTTTACTCACAATGTTCTCTGCTCTTTATTATACAGGTTTTGAATATATAAAAAAGTCCTTAGGAGTTTTCCTAAGGATAGTTTGACTGTCTTTATTAGTTTTTTGTTAAAACAAATAAAAAAATACGAAACAACATGTTTCGTTCTTTTCTTTATATAAAATGGCGGTCCCGACCGGGGTCGAACCGGCGATCTCCTGCGTGACAGGCAGGCATGTTAACCACTACACCACGGGACCATTTGGTTGCGGGGACAGGATTTGAACCTGCGACCTTCGGGTTATGAGCCCGACGAGCTACCGTGCTGCTCCACCCCGCGATGATATAAATAGCCTGGCAACGTCCTACTCTCACAGGGACAAGGTCCCAACTACCATCGGCGCTAAAGAGCTTAACTTCCGTGTTCGGTATGGGAACGGGTGTGACCTCTCTGCCATCATTACCAGACTGTATTCATTTAAGACAAGAATTATCATAACTTATTTAACTTTTAAAGTCAATAAGTTTTTTATATTCTTTCAAAACTAGATAACATTGCTTCATATTATATGGTTAAGTCCTCGATCTATTAGTATTCGTCAGCTCCACATGTCACCATGCTTCCACCTCGAACCT